>NZ_VFMP01000001.1:0-4800000 GCF_006715105.1 Micromonospora sp. A202
GAAGTGTCCGCTTTTCTGTCCGGCACAACCTATGCCCGTTCGGCGGGTTCCAGAAAAGCGCCGGCTTCGAGCGCGGCCCGGCCGGGATCGCCGGCCCGGATCGCCTCGACCAGTCGGGTGTGGTCGACATAGCGCTCGGGGGTGAGCGCGCCTCCCATCGCCTCGGCGACCGTGCTGCGCAGGGCGGTGCCGACCGAGGCGTACAGCTCGGCGAGCATGGCGTTGTGCGCGGCGGCGACCACCGCCGTGTGCAGCGCCGCGTCGGCCTCGACGAACGCGTCGACCCGGCCACCGTGCCAGGCGGCCTCGCGCTCGGCGAGCGCGCCGTCGAGCGTCGCCAGGTCCTCCGGTGTACGCCTCAACGCGGCGAGCCGGGCGGCCTCCACCTCGAAGGCCCGGCGCACCTCGATGACCTCGGTCATCCGGTCGTCGCCGAGGCGGCGGGCCACCACGGGTGCCAGTTCGTCGGTGGACACCACGTACGTGCCGGATCCCTGCCGGCACTCCAGCACCCCGGCGTGCACCAGGGCTCGGACCGCCTCGCGGACCGTGTTGCGCCCCACGCCCAGCGCGGCGACGAGCTGCGGCTCGGTGGGGATGCGCCCGCCGACCGGCCACTCACCGCCCAGGATCCGGGCGCGGAGCTGCTCGGTCGTCTGCCGGACGCGGTGGCCGCGAGGCGGCACGGCGGGCTGGCCGTGGGGCGGCACGGCGGGCTGGCCGTGGGGCGGCACGGCGGGCTGGCCGCGAGGCGGCACCGGCGGGGCGGAGGGGAAATCAACCGACGGTGGCACTGGTTACATCACCGGTCCCAAATTCATCCCATGATTGTAGGTTAGAGGCCATGACCCCGCCACCAACCGCCGCTCCGGCGCCGCCCGCCCCCGTCGCCGTCGACCCCCGCCCGACGCGGGACCCGGGCACGGGTCGACGGACGCACCCGGCGACCGGTGGCGCGCTCGTGCTGGTCGGGATGCTGCTGGTCGCGCTCAACCTGCGGGCCGTGGTGACGAGCCTCGGCGCGCTGCTCGACGAGGTCCGCGACGGGCTGGGCCTTTCCGGCGCCACCGCCGGTCTGGTCACCACCCTGCCGACCATCGCGTTCGCCGGCCTCGGCGCGCTCACCCCGTGGCTGGTCCGCCGGGTGGCGCCGGCCCGGGTGCTGGTGGTCGCCATGCTCGCCCTCGCCGTCGGTCAGGTGCTCCGGGTCATCACCGACTCGACCTTGGTGTTCGTGCTCACCAGCGCGCTCGCGCTGTCCGGCATCGCGGTCGCCAACATCCTGCTGCCGATGCTCGTCAAGCAGCACTTCCCGCACCGCACCGGCCTGGTCACCGGCGCGTACACGATGGCGTTGACAGTGGGCACGACGGTGGCCGCCGCCTCCGCGGTGCCGATCGCGCACGCCTTCGGGTCGTGGCGGGCCGGGCTCGGCGTCTGGGCCGCGATGGCTGCGGTGGCCGTACTCCCGTGGGTGCCGCTGGCGCTGCGGACCCGGGCGGGCGCGCGGCGGGCGACCCCGACGGCGGTCGCCGCAGCGCCGGTGCGGGTTCGGCCGGCGCGCACCCGGCTCGGCTGGGCGATGGCCGTCTACTTCGGGGCGCAGTCGCTCAGCGGGTACGCGATCATGGGCTGGCTGGCCCAGTTGTTCCGCGACGCCGGCTACCAGCCGGAGTCGGCCGGGCTCCTGCTCGCCGGGGTGACCGCGCTCGGCGTGCCGATCGCGCTGGTGATGCCCACCCTGGCCGGCCGGCTGGGGAGCCTCCGCCCGCTGGTGCTCGGGCTGACCACCGCGTCGACGCTGGCCTACCTGGGTCTGGCCCTCGCACCGAACCGCGCCGCGCTGCTCTGGGTCGCCCTGCTGGCGATCGGGCAGGGCGCGTTCCCGATGATCCTGACCGCCATCGGTCTACGTGCCCGCACCGCCGAGGGCACCGTCGCGCTCTCCGCGTTCGCGCAGAGCACCGGGTACGTGATCGCCGCTCTCGGCCCGCTGATGGTCGGCATCCTCTACGAGGTGACCGGGGGCTGGACCGCGCCGATCGGGTTCCTGCTGGGCGCCCTCGCCGTGCAGACCATGGCGGGCATGGCGATCGCTCGTCCCCGCTACGTCGAGGACGAGTGAAACCGCAACGGTCAGGAGGAAGCCGGCGTCGGTTCGCCGGCGACTGCCTCATCCACCGTGGGGTAGGTGTGCAGCACCTCGACCAGCCCGCTCACCTCGAGGATGCGCAGCACCCCGCGCTGTGGTGCGGCCAGCCGGACCACGCCGCCAGCCTCGTCGCAGCTGTTCTTGGCGCGGACGAAGACCGACAACCCGGTCGAGTCGCAGAACGAGACGTCCGCCAGGTCGAACACCAGCCGGCTACGGCCCTTGTCGAGCAGGTCGGTGATCTGGTCCTGAAGCTGCGGTGCGGTGGCCATGTCCAGCTCGCCCGCCACCGACACGACGACCACGTCGCCGCGCTGTTCCGTGTGCACCGTCAAGGACATTCGCCAGACCTCCTGTTATCGGGGGAACGGTATCCCACGACCGGGGTCGTACGCAGAACGGGAGGCAGGATCCGGTGGCCGTCGTCATTCCGTTGCTACGGGGCAAGTAGTTGATCAGGCCCCGGTGATAGAGTCCGCCCGGTCCAGGTCAAGGGGGTTCGAAATGGCGTTGAGCACCGAAGAAAGTGGTCGGCTCGCTGCGCTACTCAGCGGGCAGGGCGAACGGGTCACGACTCGGTGGACCGAGATCGTCACCAGTTCGTTGCGGGGCCGGCTGAGCCAGGCCGAGTTGCGCCGTCAGGTCGAGGACCTGCACCGTGCTGTCGTCGCCACCGGTCAGCAGGGTGGAATCGATCTGGCCAGCGAAAACGCGGCCGAGTTGCGGGCCGCGCTCTCCGAGCTGTCCCGTGGTCGGGCCCGGCAGGGCTTCTCGGCCACCGAGACCACGATCAGCATCTTCGCGCTCAAGGACGTGCTGGCCGAGCTGGTGCAGGAGGCCGGCGGACCCACCGCGCTGCACGACTTCGTCGCCTTCTCCAAGCTGGTCGACGAGATGGGCCTGTTCACCTTCGAGAGCTTCGTCCGCACCCGGGAGAGCCTGATCGCCGACCAGGCCGAGCAGCTGCTCGAGCTCTCCACGCCGGTGGTCAAGCTCTGGGAAGGCGTGGTCGCCGTCCCGCTGGTCGGCACCCTGGACTCGGCCCGGGCCCAGGTGGTGATGGAGCGGCTGCTCCAGACCCTGGTCGACACCGGCTCCCCGTACGCGATCATCGACATCACCGGCGTCCCGGCGGTGGACACCCAGGTCGCCCAGCACATCCTGAAGACCGTGGTGGCCGCCCGGCTGATGGGTGCCGACTGCATCATCTCCGGCATCCGCCCGCAGATCGCGCAGACCATCGTCGCGCTCGGCATCGAGTTCGGCGACATCGCCACCAAGGCGAGCCTCGCCGACGCGCTGCGTCACGTGCTGCGGCTCAGCGGGGTGGAAACCGCCCGTCGCCAGCCGCGTCGGGGCGTCTGATGGAGCGCGTTCCGATCCTCAAGATCGGCGACATCCTGCTCGTCTCGATCCAACTGGACATGTCCGACCAGACGGCCGTCCAGCTCCAGGAGGATCTCGCCGAGCGGATCGTGGACACCGGCTGCCACGGCGTCATCATCGACATCACCGCGCTGGACATCGTCGACTCCTTCGTCGGGCGCATGCTCTCCACCATCGCCTCGATCTCCAAGGTGCTCGACGCGGAGACGGTGGTGGTCGGGATGCGCCCAGCCGTCGCCATCACCCTTGTCGAACTGGGGCTGTCGCTGAACGGCATCCGTACCGCGCTGAACGTCGAGCGCGGCATGGAACTGATCGCGGCTGCCCACGCCGACGAGCTCGATGACCAGCTCGACGACGATCCGGACGCCGAGACGGCTACGACGTGACCGCGGACATCGACCTGGGCCACCCGCAGGCGCAGGTGATCCAGAGCGATGAGGACGTGGTGCGCGTCCGGCAGTTGGTTCGCGCCGTTGCGGTGGCCGTCAAGCTGTCCCTCGTCGACCAGACCAAGGTGGTCACCGCGGCGAGCGAGTTGGCCCGCAACACCCTGGTGTACGGCGGTGGCGGCTCGGTCGAGGTGACGACCGTGGACAACGGCCGACGCAAGGGCGTCCGGATCGTCTTCGCCGACTCCGGGCCGGGCATCGCCGACCTGAATCTGGCCATGACCGACGGCTACACCAGCGGCGGAGGGCTCGGCCTCGGGCTGAGCGGGTCCCGCCGGCTGGTCGACGAGTTCGAGATCGAGACCTCTCCGGAAACCGGCACGCGGATCACGGTCACCAAGTGGTCCCGGTGAACGCCGAGGCGGTTACCGACAGTGGCATCTGGTTCCGGGTGGAGGCCAGCAGCGCGGCGAGCGCCGTCCGGCGCGCCGCCGAACGCCTCGGTGCGCAGGTCGAAATGGGTGCGGCGCGCATCGCCGACCTGGCCATCGTCGCCGCCGAGCTGACCAGCAACCTGGTCAAGCACGCCGACGAGGGAGTGCTGCTGCTCCGGCCGGTGCGCCGCGCCGGGCAGGCCGGTGTGGAACTGATCGCCATCGACTCCGGGCCCGGCATGGCCGACCTGACCGTCTCGTCCCAGGACGGGCACTCCACCACCGGCACCCTCGGCATCGGCCTGGGTGCCATCGTGCGGCAGGCCAGCTGGTTCGACGGATATTCGCTGCCCGGCAAGGGCACCGTCCTCGCCGTGCAGGTCTGGCCGGCGGAGCCGGCCCGGCCGTCCTGGGCCGGCGCCCTCACCCGACCGCTGACCGGTGAGACGGTCAGCGGCGACGGGTACGCCGTCCGGATCGCCGACGGACGGCACCAGGTGCTGGTCAGCGACGGGCTGGGGCACGGCCCGCTGGCCGCTGCCGCCACCGAGGCGGCACTGGCCGCGTTCCGGGACGCCCCGGCCGGCCCACCGGCGGTGGTGGTCGGTCACCTGCACCGGAGCATGTCGCACACCCGTGGCGCGGCGCTCGCGGTCGCCGAGCTGGCACCGGCTGCCGGTGTGCTGCACTACGCCGGCCTCGGCAACATCGCCGGCGCCGTCGTCGAGGGCGACGGTCACCGGCGAGGGCTGGTGTCGCTGCCCGGCATCGCCGGTCACCAGCGGCCGACGATCCGGGAGTACGACTACCCACTCGCGCCGGGCGCCCGGCTGGTGATGCACAGCGACGGGGTGGTCGACCGTTGGCGGTTGGCCGACTACCCGGGGCTGGCGGAGCGATCCCCGCTGGTCATGGCGGCGACCCTCCTGCGCGACGCGGGTGTGCGACGTGACGACGCCTGCGTACTGGTCGCGAGGTCCTGGACATGACCGGCGAGCCGGCCGCGCTGCCGCTGTTGCAGATGGCGCTGCGGGTCGAGCAGGACATCTTCGTGATCCGCCAGCGGGGCCGCGAGGTGGCGGCCGTGGTCGGTCTGGAACACCAGGACCAGGTTCGGATCGCCACCGCGCTCAGCGAGGTCGCCCGGGACCTGTTGCGGACGACCGGCGGCGCGGACATCTCCTTCCACATCGATGCGGGCATCGACGGCCGGTTCCACCTGCGCGCCGACCTGGCCCCGGTGACTCCGCTCCCGGACGGCCGCTACCAGCCGCAGTCCGGCGCGGTGTCCCGACTGGTCGACACGTTGAGCGTGTCGACCGTCGGTGGGGTTACGGTCGTGAGGATGTCCCGACGAGTTCCGGCCAGCGCGCCGACGCCGACCCCGGAGCGGCTCGCCGAGTTCCGCGCCGAACTCGGTCGTACCGCGCCGGCCAGCGCGCTGGACGAGTTGACAGTGCAGAACGGGCAGCTCATCGCCGCCCTCGACGAGGTGCGCAGCCAGCGCGACGAGCTGGCCGTGCTCAACGAGGAGCTGGCCGAGACCAACCGGGGTGTGCTGGCGCTCTACAACCAGCTCACCGAGGAGTTGGAGGAGACCAACCGCGGTGTCGTCGCCCTCTACGCCGAGCTGGACGAGAAGTCGGCCCAGCTCCGGGCGGCGAGCGAGTCGAAGAGCCGGTTCCTCGCCAATGTGAGCCATGAACTGCGCGCCCCGGTCACCGCGATCATCGGGTTGGGGCGGCTGCTCACCGACTCCGCATCCGACCCGCTCACCGACGAGCAGGGCCGCCAGATCGACCTGATCCGCTCGTCGGCGGCGGATCTGCTCAATCTGGTCAACGAGTTGCTGGACCTGGCCAAGGCGGAGTCCGGCCGGATCGAACCGGACCTGACGGACGTCGACCTGCGGTCGGTTCTCGGTCAACTGCGCGGCACGATGCGCGCGCTGGCCACCCGCCCGGAGGTCGCGCTGGTGGTAGAGGAGCCGACCGCGCCGACTCTGCTGCGCACCGACGAGGTGCTGCTCGGCCAGGTGCTGCGCAACCTGCTGCACAACGGGTTGAAGTTCACCCAGCGCGGTGAGGTGCGGCTGCGGGCCCGCCAGCACGGCGACCGGTGGAACTTCGAGGTCACCGACACCGGGCCCGGCATCGCTGCCGAGCTGCACGACCGGATCTTCGAGGAGTTCTACCAGGTGCCGGGCGCCACCCGGGTCGGCGGCACCGGCCTCGGCCTGCCGTACGCCCGGCGGTTGGTGACACTGCTCGGCGGGTCGCTGGAGCTGACCAGCGAGCCGGGCCGGGGCAGCACATTCACCGTCTCCCTGCCCACCGGCGGGGCGTGACAGCATGGACGGCATGCCGGCAACCATCCTGGTCGTCGACGACAGTCGTACCAAGCGTTACCTGCTGGTCAGCTGGCTGACCCGGGCCGGGTTCACAGTGCTCGAGGCCGAGAACGGCGCCGAGGCGCTGGCTCGGGTCGAGGTGGACCGGATCGACCTGGTCGTCCTCGACGTCCGATTGCCGGACCTGAGCGGGTTCGAGGTCTGCGAACAGATCAAGATCCGGCATCCGGCGATGCCGGTGATCCACGTGTCGGCGCACGCCGTGGACGTGGCCGACCGTGCCCAGGGGCTGACCCGGGGTGCCGACGCGTACCTGACCGAGCCGATCGAGCCGGAAGAGCTGATCGCCACCACGCGGGCGGTCCTGCGCTACTACCAGGCCCGGCAGCGCGCCGAGCTGCTCGCCGAGCGGCTGCTCGGGCTGGCCGACACGACAGTTGCGGTGCACGCCGCACCAACCTTCGCGCGTCTGCTGGAGGCCGCCGCCGAGGGCGCCGCGCAGATCTTCAAGAGCCCGGCGGCGGTGATCGCCGAGACCTTCGACGGTGACTGCATCGCGGGGATCTGTGCCGGCCCCGGCGCGGCGGCCACGGTGGTGCCGTGGGTCGTCGACGACACCGGGGTGCCGACCGGCGCCACGGTGCGGGTGCAGACCCCGCAGAGTTGGGCGCTGGTCGAGTGGTCGACGGACGACACGGTGACAGTCGCCGCCGCCCGGCTGCGCGAGGACCGAGCCCCGCTGTACGTGGTGGTCCCGACCGCCACCCAGACCGCTCGGACCCCGGTGCTCAAGCAGCTCGCTCAGGCGGTGGCGGCGGCCGTGGAGGGGCAGCGCTCGTTTGACGAGGAGCACCGGATCGCGGTCACCCTCCAACGCAGCCTGCTCCCGCGCGGGCTGCCCACCGTCGCCGGACTGGACCTCGCGGTGCGCTACGAGCCGGCCAGCGCACAGACCGAGGTGGGCGGTGACTTCTACGAACTGGTGATGCTCGACGGGCACCTGCTGCTGGCGATCGGAGACGTGGCCGGCCACTCTTTGCACGCGGCGACCGTGATGGCCGAGCTGCGGCACGCCGTGCGGGCGTACGCGGTCGAGGGGCACCAGCCCGGAGAGATCCTGCACCGGGTCAACGAGCTGATGCGGACCCTGCTGCCCAACGAGATCGCCACACTCTGCGTGCTGCTGCTGCACCCACCGACCGGGCGGGTCCGGCTGGCCAGCGCCGGGCATCTTCCGCCGGTGCTCAGCATGGACGGCAAGGTCGAGTTCGTGCAGCACTCCGCGCCGCTGCTCGGCGTACGCGCACCTCGCCCGGACGATCTGGAGTTCGTGGTGCCGGCCGGGGCCACGCTGGTGTTCTACACCGACGGGCTGATCGAGCGGCGGGACGCGACCATCGACGAGGGGCTGGCAGCGCTCGCCGGTGTCTGCGCCACCGTCGACGACGACCTGGACCGCTTCTGCGCCCGGCTGCTGGTGGAGTTGGCCCCACCGGAGATCCAGGACGACGTCGCCGTGGTCGTCCTGCGCCGCCGCTGAGCCGGTGCGGCCTCAGTGCACCGAGCGGGCGTACGCGGCGGGTGACACCCCGGCCACTGCGGTGAAGTCGCGAACCAGGTGGGCCTGGTCGCTGTAACCGAGGTCGGCGGCGAGGGCCGCCCATTTCAGTGGGCCACCGGCGGCCTGCTCGACGGCCTCCTGGAGCCGGTAGCGGCGGATCACCCACTTCGGCCCGACCCCCACGTACTCCAGGAAGAGTCGCTGCAACCGGCGGACCGGAAGGTCGTGCCGTGCCGCGAAGTCGTCGACCCGCAGCACCGTCCGGTCGGTGCGGATCGCCTCGGCCAGCCGGATGGCCTCGTCGGCCATCGGGTCCGGCGTTGGGTCCCACGCGGTGAGCAGGGCGTCGAGGGCGCGGCAACGCTCGTCGTCGGCTGCCGCGCACACCGGGAAGCCGGGGCGTGCCAGCCGGCCCGTGGGAAGTGGCACCCGGCGGCCGGTCAGCTCGCTGATCGGCTGGCGCCAGAACGCGTGGAAGCCACCGGGACGGAACTGCACCCCGCCCACCCGGCCGGTGCCGGTGAGCGTGATCCGGAACAGGTCGCGGCCCACCCCGGCCACCTCGCCGGACTCGGGCCCGTCGCCGTCCCGCCGGAACACCACGTTGACCGCCGGGTGCGGCACTACCCGCTGCTCGAAGGGTGTGCTCAACTCCCAGTCGATCAACCAGTAGTGCTCGACCCACCCGCGTAGCGGCTCCGCCGGCAGGTGCCGGCGGAAGCGCACCTCGCGCAGCATCCGTCCGGGGTCGAGAATCCCCCGGCTGTCGCCACGCGGTCGCTGTCGCATTTATTCAAGACCACCCTCATACGCTGGCCCTATGACCACTCAGACTAGCGACCTGCTGGCGGCTGCCGCGCCGCGAACCGTCGACGTGGTGCGTGGCATCGCCGATGACCAGTTCGATCTGCCCACCCCGTGCCGCGACTACGTGGTCCGTGATCTGCTCAACCACCTCTTCGAGGTGGTGGTCAACTTTCAGGAGTTGGCAGTGAAGCGGCCGGTGGAGTGGGCCGAGAAGCCCGACCACCTGGGCGACGGCTGGCGGGACCGGTTCGAGGCGGAGACGGGTCGCCTGGTCGCCGCCTGGTCGGACCCGTCCACCCTGGAGGGTGTGTCACCGGGCATGGGCATGCCGCAGACCGTCATCGGCGGCATGGCCCTGCTGGACCTGACCGTGCACGGCTGGGACCTCGCCGTCGCCACCGGCCAGCCCTACCAGCCGGCCCCGGAGGCAGTCGCCGAGCTGCACGGGTTGGTCGAGCAGTTGGGCCCCACCGCCCGCAAGATGGGCGTCTTCGCCGACCCACTGCCCACCCCGACCCCCACCCCCGACCTGGCCCCGACGCCCGACCTGGCCCACCTCCTGACCCAGACCGGCCGCACCCCCACCTGGCCCCAAACCCCCTAACCAACCGCCCACCCCACCCCACCCCGCACCGCGTGCCCGCACCCTCCGCTCTCGGTGATCAAGAGGTTCGCGTCAGATTTCGAGGCTCTGGTGACGCAAACCTCTTGATCAACGAGGTGGGGTGGGGTGGGGTGGGCACGCGGTGCGGGGACGGGGTGGGTTGTTGACTTGGGTATTCGCTCGGTGAATAGTTGCGGGCGTGTCCACGTCGCATGTTCTGCTCGGGTTGTTGGCTGCTGGCAGCCGGCACGGCTATGAGCTGAAGCGTGCGCACGACGAGCGGCTGCCCAGGGCTCGACCGCTGGCCTTCGGGCAGGTCTACGCCACCCTTGGCCGCCTGGAACGGGACGGCCTGGTGGTCACCGCCGGGCAGGACCGCGCGGCCGGGCCGGATCGCACGGCGTACGCGCTGACCGACCAGGGGCGGGCCGCGCTCGACCAGTGGCTGACCACTGTGGAACCACCCATGCCGTACGTGGCCAGCACACTCTTCGCCAAGGTCGTGGTGGCGCTCCTGGTCGCCGACGTCGACCGGGCCCGGTCCTACCTGATCGCCCAGCGCGCCGCGCACACCGCACGGCTGCGTGAGCTGACCGCGGTCAAGGCCGACCCGGCCGCCACCCTCAGCGACGTGGTCGCGGCCGACTTCGCGATCGCCCACCTCGACGCGGACCTGCGGTGGCTGCACGCCACTCTGGGCCGGGTCGCCGACTGGCACCGGGAGGTGCATCCGTGACGCAACTCCAGGCTCGCGGCGTGGTTCGGGCGTACGGCCCGACACCCGCGCTGCGCGGCGTGACACTCGACGTGGCCGAGGGTGAGATCGTCGCCGTCACCGGCCCGAGCGGCTGCGGCAAGTCGACCCTGCTGCACTGTCTGGCCGGGATCCTCCGGCCGGACGCCGGCGAGGTCACCTGGCGGGGGCAGCGCATCGACACCTGGTCGGAGGCGGCCAGATCCCGGTTGCGACGCACCGAGTTCGGGGTGCTGTTCCAGTTCGGCCAACTGGTCGCCGAGTTGACCGCGGCGGAGAACGTCGCACTGCCACTGCTCCTCGCCGGCACGGGGCGGCGAGAGGCACGGACGGCGGCGCTCACCTGGCTGGACCGGTTCGGTGTGGGGGAGGTGGCCGACCTCCGGCCGGGTGAGATGTCCGGTGGTCAGCAGCAGCGGTGCGCCACCGCGCGGGCGTTGGTGACCGAGCCGCGGGTGCTCTTCGCCGACGAGCCGACCGGTTCGCTGGACACGCTCGCGGGCGAGCAGGTGCTGACCCATCTGGTCCGGCTCGCCCGTGAGCAGCGCACCGCCGTCGTGCTGATCACCCACGAGCCGCGGATCGCCGCGTACGCCGATCGGGAGATCGTGTTGCGCGACGGCCTGGTGGACCACACGGGCCTGGGGCTCGACGTGCCGCTGGCCGGTGGCGCCCGGTGAGACCGGCGACGCTGGTCCGGCTCGCGCTCGCCGGCAGCCGCACCGACACCGCCCGGGTGGTGCTCACCGCCCTCAGCGCACTGCTGGCGACCCTGGCGGGGCTCGCGGCGCTCACCGTGTTGGCCATCGAGAAACCCGCAGGCGACGCCTGGGTGGAGTCCGAGCAGTACCGGAACGCGTTGCTGCGTGAGCCCGGGTTGCGCGGTGGGACGGCGTTCGCGCTGCTCATGCTGATGATTCCGGTGCTGGCGCTGGCCGGCCAGTGCGCGCGGCTCGGCGCGCCCGCACGGGATCGCCGGCTGGCGGCGATCCGGCTCGCTGGCGCCACCCCCGGCCAGGTCACCCGGTTGGCCGTGCTGGAGACCGGCATGGCCGCTCTGCTCGGCACGTTGGTCGGGCTGGGTGCCTACCTGGTCGGCCGCGAGGTGCTGCACCGACCGGACGCGCAAGGTCGACTGGCCCTGCCGACCGATGTGCTGCCGTCGCCCGCAGCGGTGGCCGCGGTGGTGCTCGGCCTGCCGGTCGTCGCGGCACTGGCCACCGCCCTGATGCTGCGTACGGTCACCATGAGCCCGCTCGGGGTGAGCCGCAAGGCCGCCCGCGAGCGCGGTCCGGGCCCGTGGGCCGGGCTCCTGATCGGGCTGGGTCTGGCCTCGTTCCTCGCGGTCCGTCCGGCCACCGACCAGCTCAAGGGCAGGGATGAGCTGCTCGGCTGGCTGGTGCCGCTGCTGTTCGCGGTGGGTGCGCTCGCGGCGATGATCGGGGTGGTGATCGGCACCGGCTGGATCTCGTACCACTGTGGGCGGTTGTTGCGGCGGCATGCCCGCCGACCTGCAGCGCTGCTCGCGGCGGGCCGGCTGATGGCGGACCCGTGGGCGGGCAGCCGCACGTTCGCGGCGCTGCTCGCCGCCCTGATCTTCGGCGGGGGTGCGGCCGCTCAGCGCGCCTACTTCGCCACCGAGGACCAGCTCGACCGGGAGCAGAACCGGCTCGTCGGGGTGGACGCCGGCGCTGACCCCTTCTATCTGTCCACCATGGATCTGGTCGATGCCGCGGTCGCGGTGGCCGTCCTGATCGCGGCGGGTGGGCTGATCGTCGCGCTGGTCGAGGGGATCGTCGCCCGCCGACGCGCCTACGCGGCGTTGGTCGCCACCGGGGTGCCCCGAGCGACGCTGAGCCGTTCGGTGGCCTGGCAGGCGCTGGCCCCGGCGGTGCCGGCGATCCTGCTCGCGCTCACCGTGGGCACGTTGCTCGGCCGAGGGCTCTTCGGGGAGGTGTCGACGGGCGTCTCGTCGACGGAGATCTGCGACGCCACGGCGGCGCTCTGTGACGACCCGGCCACCCGCGAGCAGTACACCCGGATCGTGTACACCCCCGAGATCCAGCGAGCCGTTGCCGTACCCCTGGAGCACCTGGCCTGGCTCGGTGCCGGCGCTCTGGCGGCAGTGCTGGTGACGGTCGGTGTCGGCCTGCTCTTCCTGCGCGCCAGCACGGCCCTGGACGAGCTGCGCATGACCTGAGCCACCGCGCGTGCAGCCCGGTCAGGCGGTGAGCAGCCCGGAGGAGAGTGCCACCAGCGTGCCGACCACCGCCGAGCAGCAGCAGACCAGGAGGCCGGCGACCACCGCGAGGATCAACCAGACCCGGCGATCCCGCGCCACCGCCGCGACGCTCGGCCGGCGCACGTCCTCGGCGGCCCCGCCGTCACCATCCGTGGTCCCGGTCACCCCGGAAGTCTAGGCCCCGACATCGGCCCGGGACCGGGAACGCCGGACCGCGCGGCCCACTCATGATCGCGCCCGATCGTGGAAGTGGCGGCCTCCCCGAGCCGCCGAGGGGACCACTCCCACCATCGAGCGCGATCATGCCGACCCGACGGGTCAGGCGCGGCCGATCCGGTCCAGGATCCAGGCGTTGATGAACGCCTCCTCGCGCCACGCGTCGTAGCGACCGCTCGGACCGCCGTGCCCTGCACCCATCTCGGTCTTGAGCAGGTAGTCGCCGCCCGGGGCGACCGCCCGCAGCCGGGCGATCCACTTCGCCGGCTCCGAGTAGAGCACCCGGGTGTCGTTGAGGCTGGTCACCGCGAGGATCGCCGGGTAGTCCACAGCGGTCACGTTCTCGTACGGCGTGTAGGACTTCATGTACGCGTACACCTCGGGGTCCTCCAGTGGGTTGCCCCACTCCTCCCACTCGGTGACGGTCAGCGGCAACGACGGGTCGAGGATCGAGGTGAGCGCGTCCACGAACGGCACCTGCGCGACGATCCCGGTGAAGGCGTCCGGCGCGAGGTTGGCGACCGCGCCCATCAGCAGGCCGCCGGCCGAGGCGCCCCGCGCGACCAGCCGGTCGCTGGCGGTCCAGCCGGCCTTGACCAGATGCCGGGCGCAGGCGACGAAGTCGGTGAAGGTGTTCTTCTTGGCCAGCATCTTGCCCTGGTCGTACCAGCGCCGACCCAGCTCACCGCCGCCCCGGGTGTGCGCCACGGCGAAGACCACGCCCCGGTCCAGCAGGGACAGTCGGGCCACCGAGAACCACGGGTCCATGCTGGCCTCGTACGAGCCGTAGCCGTACAGCTCGCACGGTGCCGATCCGTCCCGGGGTGTGCCCACGCGGCAGACCAGCGAGATCGGCACCCGGGTGCCGTCGTCGGCGAGTGCCCAGTCACGGTGCTGCTCGTACTCGGCCGGGTCGTACGGCCGCCCGTCCGGCCCGGGCAGCACCGGCTTCTGCTTGCGCAGCACCATCTGCCGGGTGACCAGGTCGTAGTCGTACACCGAGTCGGGGGTGACCAGCGACGAGTACCGCAGGCGGACCTGCCCGGTGCGGTATTCCGGGTTGGCGTCCAGACCGACGCTGTACAGCGGCTCGGGGAAGTCGATGTCGTACGAGTCGTCGCTGCCCACCGGCAACACCCGCAGCCCGGTGAGCCCGTCGGTGCGCAGCGACACGACCAGGTG
Source organism: Micromonospora sp. A202 (assembly GCF_006715105.1). NCBI lineage: Bacteria > Bacillati > Actinomycetota > Actinomycetes > Micromonosporales > Micromonosporaceae > Micromonospora > Micromonospora sp. A202. The sequence continues at coordinate 14,081 of NZ_VFMP01000001.1, forward strand.
GTTGGCGAAGGCGTCCACGGCCTCCAGCCGGGTGCCGGGGGTGTGCTCGATGACCGGCACCCAGTCGCCCGGCGCGTCCGCGGAGGTGAACGCGAGCGCGAAGTCCTCCGCACCGTCGTTGTGCAGGATCAGGAAACGGTGGCCGTGGTGCTCCACAGCGTATTCGACGCCCTGGCGGCGGGGTGCGATCACGGCCGGGGCGCCGGTCGGGTTGCCGGCGGGGATGACCAGGACCTCGCTGGTCACCTTGCTGTGGATGTCGATCAGGATGAACTTCTCCGACCGGGTCAGCTCCACGCCGACCCAGAACCGCTCGTCGTCCTCCTGGTGGACCACCACGTCGTCGGCAGCGGCCGAGCCGACGGTGTGCCGCCAGACCCGGTTCGGCCGCCAGGCGTCATCCACTGTCACGTAGAACAACACAGAGGCGTCGGTCGACCAGGCGGTGCCGTAGAAGGTGTCGGGCACCTCGTCGGGCAGCAACTCGCCGGTGGTCAGGTCCTTCACGCGCAGGGTGAACCGCTCGTCCCCGGAGAAGTCGGTGGAGTAGGCCAGCCAGCGACCGTCCGGGCTGACGTCGAACGCGCCCAGCGAGAAGAAGTCGTGCCCCTCGGCCAGGAGGTTGCCGTCGAGCAGCACCTCCTCGCCGTCGAGCCGGGCGCCGTCGGCGCTGACCGGCGGCTCGACCTCCCCGTCGCGGACCGCGCGGCGGCAGTGCACCCCATACTGCTGGCCCTCGACAGTCCGGGTGTAGTACCAGTGCCCACCCTTGCGGGTCGGCACGGACAGGTCGGTCTCCCTGGTGCGCTGGCGGGTCTCCTCGAACAGCGTCGTGCGCAGCTCGGCCAGGTGCGCCGTACGCGTGTCGGTGTACGCGTTCTCGGCGGTCAGGTAGGCGATCGTCTCCGGGTCGTCCTTGGCGGCGAGCCAGGCGTACTCGTCGACGACGGTGTCGCCGTGGTGGGTGCGCTCGCTGGGCACCCGCTTCGCCGCGGGCGGGGCAGTCTCGGTGGTCACGGCGGCCACGTTACCGGCCGGCACCCGCTGTACGCCGGACCAGCGGCATCCCGATAGCCCCTACCACGGCTTTCGAACACATGTACGATGAGCGCCATGGCGGCAGCAGCGAGTTCCCTCGGCCGGTCCGGAGCCCTCGAAATCACCCGGCGGTTGGCGGCGATCTGTGGCCCGCCGTTCTCCCGGCCGGGTGGGCCGGCCGACGAGGTGGCGGGGCGGCCGGCGCGGTGGGTGGCGGTGCCGGGCGGCCCGCACGCCGCTGCCGAGGTGCTGCGGCTGGCTGCCGCGCACGACCTGGCGGTCGTGCCCAGAGGCGCCGGCACGAAGATCGACTGGGGTGCCACGCCGGTTCAGGTCGACATCATGCTCGACACCGGCCGGCTGGCCGGCATCGGCCACGAGCCGGTCGGCGCGATGGTGGCCGAGGTGGGCGCCGGCACCCCACTGCGGGCGGTGCAGGCCACGCTGGAGCGCACCGGGCAGCGACTGGCGATGGATGCCCCTTCACCCGGCGCGACTCTCGGTGGGGTGCTCGCCGCGGGCGAGGCCGGCCCGCTGCGCCACCGTCACGGCAGCCCGTGCGACCAACTGCTCGGTGTCCGCTACCTCGCCGCCGACGGTGAGCTGGTGAGCGCCGGGGGTGGCGCGCCCGGGCTCGACCTGGCCCGGCTGCTCTGCGGCTCCCAGGGCGCGCTCGGTGTGCTGGTCTCGGCGACCCTGCGGGTGCAGCCGTTGCCAGCCAGCCGACTCTGGGTGTCCCGCCCGGTGTGGACACCGCTGGAGGTGCACGACCTGGTCCGGACGATCCTCGCCGCCCGGCTGGAGCCGTCGGCCATCGAGCTGGACCTGCCCGGAGGCACACCACGGCCGCGCACCCCGTACCCGCCCGGTCACCCGGCGGCCACCGCCCGGGAGCGCCACCCGTCGATGTCCGGCCGGGCCGGTGCGCCGTCCCGGGCGGGCAGCCTGGTGGTGCTGTTGGAGGGCGGCCCCGCCGACGTCACCGAACGCGCCGAGCGCCTGGTCGGCCTGCTGCACGGGGAGGCAACGATCGCCCACTCCGCGCCGACGTGGTGGCGTCGCTACCCGTTCGCGCCCGGCGACACGGCGCTGCGCCTGGAGGTGCCGATCGGTGACCTGCACGCCGCCGTCTACGCGCTGCGTGACGCGGCCGGCGCACCGGTGCCGGTGCGTGGGTCCGCCGGGCTGGGCGTGGTGCACGCGGCACTGCCCGGCGCGATGGCCCCCGATCGGGTGGCGTCCATCCTGGCCGCCGTCCGAGGGGTGTTGTTGGCCCGGCAGGGTCGTTGCGTGGTGGTCTCCGCGCCGACGGCTGTCCGGAGGTCCGTCGACCTGTGGGGCGAGCTGGCCGGCCTGGCCCAACTGCGGGCCGCCAAGGAGCACCTCGATCCGGAACACCGCCTCGCCCCAGGGCGCCTCCCCGGCGGTCTGTGAGCCCCGCCCGGGTCGGTCAGTCCATCCACCAGCGGTGCATGTCCAGCAGCGGTGGGGTGAAGCGGGCCACCAGCACCAGCAGAGTGCCAACCGCCCCGGTCAACAGCAACGCTCGGGTCGCCCGGGGCAGGGCCTCGCGCTCCCTGGCGACAACTGCCACCGCGACGAGCGCCAGCGGCGGCCCGAGCACCGCTCCGACCAGATAGAGCACCGCAACCGGGGCGTGCAGCCAGAAGAACAGCATGTCCTTCGGGTCGTACGCGCCGGTCAGCATCTCGGCCGGGCCGACGCCAGCGGTCGCCATCCGAACCAGGTAGGACAGCAGCACGGCCAGGAATCCGCCGACGGTCGCCAGTTGCGCGGCGACCAGGGCCCGGACCGCCGGCCGGGAGTACGGCGTGGCCTGCACGACAGTCGACATGAGCGTCAATCTACCGAGCGGCCCCGGAATCCGGCTGCCGCAGACGGCGGTCAGGTCGCGTCGTTGCGAAGCACCAGGATGGCGATGTCGTCCCGGGGTGGCTCGACCGAGAAGTTGATCGCGGCGGAGCGCAGTCGGGCGGCCACCACATCGGCTGAATATCCGGCCAGGGGCGCGGCGGCGTCCCGCAGGCGGTCGGTGCCGAACAGCTCCCGGCCCCGCCGGCGCTCGGTGACGCCATCGGTGTAGAAGATCAGCGAGTCGCCCGGCGCGAGCGCGATCTTCGCGGTCGGCGAGGTGATCGTGTCGAGCAGGCCGAGTGCGGTGCCGCCGGTGCCGACGAACCCCGCGCCGCCCGTACCGGCCAGCAGCACCGGCCGGTCATGTCCGGCCAGGTGCAGCGACACGTCCAGCTGGTCGCCCTCGCCCGGGCCGACCGCCGCCAGCGCCAACGTGCAGTACCGGCCGCCACCCCGCTCGACCAGCGTCTCGTTGAGCCGCGCCAACGCCTCCGGCAGCGGCTTGCCGTCGCCGACGAGGACCCGGATCACGTCCCGGACCAGCCCGGTCACCGCAGCGGCCTGGACACCCTTGCCCGAGACGTCGCCGATCACCACCAGCCAACGCCCGTCGGGCAGCGGCACCACGTCGTAGAAGTCGCCGCCCACCTCGGCGTCGTCGCCGGTCGGGACGTACTCGGCCGCGAAGCCGATCCCGTCCACCAGCGGCAGCACCGGTGGCAACAGGGACTGCTGAAGCGTCTGCGCCACGCGGCGGCGCTCGGCGTGGATCCGGGCGTTCTCGATCGCCAGCGCGGCCCGGCGGGCCACGTCCTCCAACACGGCGACCTCGTCCGGGTCGTGCCGGTGTCGCTGGTGCCGCCCCACCGCCAGGGTGCCGAGCCGCTGCCCGCGGGCGATCAGCGGCACCGCAAAACCCTCCATCGGGCCGCCCAGGGGGATCTGTGCCGCGCTGCGGGACGCCTCGCGCAGGCGAGCCTGGATCGAGTCCGGCCCGGTCTCCGCCAGCACCTTGTGCAGTTGCGGAAGCATCGACTCGTCGGCGTGGCTGGCCGCTGCCAGCCGCAGTCGGCCCCACTCGTCGGTGGTGTGCACCGCGCACCACTGGCCGAGCCGCGGCACCACCAACTGCGGCACCAGCGCCATGGTCAGGTCGACATCCAGCGACTGGGCGAGCAGCTCACTGGCCTCGGCCAGGAACGTCAGCCACACCTGCCGGCGGATGTCGGTCCTGCGCAGCCGGTCGTTCTCCAGGTGCAGCGACAGCCGCTCGGCGGTCAGCACCGCCAACGGCCGGGCGTACGCCGACGGCGCCGCGTCCAGCTCCAGCTCCCCGGCGTACGGGCGGTGCACCGTCAACGGCACCCGGAGCAGGTCGCTGCCGGGGCGGGGCGGCCGACCGAAGCGGGCCAACACCTGACGGCCCTGCCCGTCGCCCCGGTCGAGGCGGATCGAGCCCCCGGCCGCGCCCACCATCTCGGCGACGCGGCTGAGCAGGTTGGTGGCGAAGTCGGGCAGCGGATCGTCCGCGTACAGGTCGGGGGCGGTCTGCATGAGTTCGCTCATCGCGCTGGCGCTCGGCGTGGACCCGTCCGCGCTGGTGGCAGGCCCGGCGCTGGCCGGGGTCGACCCGCCGGCCGCGGTGCCCTCGGCCGGCGGCTCGGTGCCGGGACGGTCCAGGCGGAACCAGACGCCCTTCCCGGTGGGCAGGTACGTCGTGCCCCAGCGGCTGGCGAAGTGGTCGACCAGCAGCAGGCCCCGGCCCCGCTCGGAGACCTCGTTGATCTCGGTGGAGTCGTTGCGGGCACCGACGGTCAGCTCGTCACCGGAGCCGGGCGCGAAGTCGGAGACGGTGACGGTCAGCCCGATCTCGTCGGCGACGACCTCGATGTCCAACTCGGTGCGCGCGTGCTCCACGGCGTTGGTGGTCAGCTCGGTGGTGAGCAGCAGGGCCTCGTTGGCCAGCTCGTCGAGGTGTGACTCGGTCAACACCGAGCGGACCACGGCGCGGGCGGCGGCCGGCGTACGACGGTCTGCGGGCAGGCGGACACGCCGGACCGCCCCGTCCCGGGCCCCGGCCGTCGCGGGCCCCGCCTTGGCTGACACCCCCGTATCCTCCACCGTCCCCCTGCCGGGTGCCAAGCTGATCACCTTGTCGCGCCTCTCTCCCTGGCGGAGGAAGCGCACGCACCGTATCAACGCTTCCAGTAGAGCAGGGGCCCCTTCCGGCCAGCGCACCCTTCGTTGGTATGCGTCGGTCGGGCGGGTTCGGCACCGCTGCGAGGTCTGCGGCGGGCTGTGCCGGATCGGCCTCCGTCGAGCCGGTCCGGATGGCGATCCGGGCCACCTGGCGGGTCGCGCACCCTGGCACTACGGCTCGCGCGGGCACAATATGGGGTGCCGGTGTGTCCGCACGGACCGGCGCCCCCCGAGTTGAGCGAGGAATGATGACCACGGCGAAGCAGTCGGTGGCGGATCCGTCCGCGCCCGACCACGAGGCGCTCCTCGGTGAGTTGACCGAGGCACTGCGACGGATCGGTCGCGGCGACCTGAAGGTCCGGCTTCCCCGCCGCGCCGGCAAGGCGGGTGAGGTGGCGGACGCCTTCAACGAGGTGGTCTCGCTCCAGGAGCGTCATCATCTGGACCTGCGGCGGATCAGCCGGATCGTCGGTCGCGACGGCCGGCTCACCGAGCGGCTGGACGACGAGGGGCTGGACGGCTCCTGGGCGGAGGGGCAGCGGGCGATCAACTCGCTGATCGACGATCTGGGCCGACCGACCACCGAGATCGCCCGGGTCATCGTGGCGGTCGCGGACGGCGACCTGTCCCAGCACATGGCGTTGGAGATCGACGGCCGGCCGCTGCGCGGTGAGTACCTGCGCATCGGGCGCACCGTGAACACGATGGTCGACCAGTTGTCCTCGTTCTCGAACGAGGTGACCCGGGTGGCCCGTGAGGTCGGCACCGAGGGCAAGTTGGGGGGCCAGGCCGACGTTCGGGGCGTCGCCGGCACCTGGAAGGACCTCACCGACTCGGTGAACACCATGGCGTCGAACCTCACCGGCCAGGTGCGGTCGATCTCGCAGGTGGCGACGGCGGTGGCCAAGGGCGACCTGTCGCAGAAGATCACGGTGGGCGCGCGCGGTGAGGTCGCCGAGTTGGCGGCCACGATGAACTACCTCACCGACACGCTGCGGCTCTTCGCCGAGCAGGTGACCCGGGTGGCCCGCGAGGTGGGCACCGAGGGCAAGCTGGGCGGCCAGGCCGAGGTGCCGAACGTGGCCGGCACGTGGAAGGACCTGACCGACAGCGTCAACTCGATGGCGTCGAACCTGACCGCCCAGGTCCGCAACATCGCCCAGGTGTCGACGGCGGTGGCGCGCGGTGACCTGTCGCAGAAGATCACGGTGGCGGCGCAGGGCGAGATCCTGGAGCTGAAGGACACCGTCAACACGATGGTGGACCAGTTGTCGTCGTTCGCCGACGAGGTGACCCGGGTGGCCCGTGAGGTGGGCATCGAGGGCAAGCTGGGCGGTCAGGCCCAGGTGCGGGGCGTCTCCGGCACCTGGCGGGACCTCACCGAGAACGTCAACCAGCTCGCCGGCAACCTGACCAGCCAGGTCCGCAACATCTCCCAGGTCTCCACCGCCGTGGCGAAGGGCGACCTGTCGCAGAAGATCACTGTCGACGCCCAGGGCGAGATCCTGGAGCTGAAGAACACCGTCAACACGATGGTCGACCAGTTGTCGTCGTTCGCTGACGAGGTGACCCGGGTGGCCCGTGAGGTGGGCACCGAGGGCAACCTGGGTGGTCAGGCGCAGGTGAAGGGCGTCAGTGGCACGTGGCGCGACCTCACGGACAACGTGAACTCGATGGCGTCGAACCTGACCAGCCAGGTCCGCAACATCGCCTCGGTGACCACCGCCGTGGCGAAGGGTGACCTGTCGCAGAAGATCACCGTGGACGCGCGGGGCGAGATCCTGGAGCTGAAGTCGACCGTCAACACGATGGTCGACCAGTTGTCGTCGTTCGCCGACGAGGTGACCCGGGTGGCCCGTGAGGTGGGCACCGAGGGCAAGCTCGGCGGCCAGGCCCAGGTGCGTGGCGTCGCCGGCACCTGGCGGGACCTGACCGACAACGTGAACTCGATGGCGTCGAACCTGACCGCCCAGGTCCGCAACATCGCCCAGGTCTCCACGGCGGTGGCGAAGGGTGACCTGTCGCAGAAGATCACGGTGGACGCGCGGGGCGAGATCCTGGAGCTGAAGTCGACTGTCAACACGATGGTCGACCAGCTGTCGTCGTTCGCCGACGAGGTGACCCGGGTCGCCCGCGAGGTGGGCACCGAGGGCAAGCTCGGCGGTCAGGCGCAGGTCAAGGGTGTCAGTGGCACCTGGCGGGACCTGACCGACAACGTGAACTCGATGGCCTCGAACCTGACCAGCCAGGTCCGCAACATCGCCTCGGTGACCACCGCCGTGGCAAAGGGCGACCTGTCGCAGAAGATCACCGTGGACGCCCAGGGCGAGATCCTGGAACTCAAGTCGACTGTCAACACGATGGTCGACCAGCTGTCGTCGTTCGCCGACGAGGTGACCCGGGTCGCCCGTGAGGTCGGCATCGAGGGCAAGCTGGGCGGTCAGGCGCAGGTGAAGGGTGTTTCCGGCACCTGGCGGGACCTCACCGAAAACGTCAACCAGCTCGCCTCGACGCTGACCACGCAGTTGCGGGCCATCGCCCAGGTGTCCACGTCGGTGACCCGGGGTGACCTGACCCAGCGGATCGCCGTCAAGGCGCAGGGCGAGGTCGCCGAGCTGAAGGACAACATCAACCAGATGATCGTCACCCTCCGGGAGACGACCAAGAAGAACGCCGAGCAGGGCTGGTTGGACTCCAACCTGGCCCGCATCGGCGGCCTCTTGCAGGGCCAGCGCGACCTCGGCGAGGTCTGCCGCATGATCATGACGGAGGTGACCCCGCTGGTCGAAGCCCAGCTCGGAGCCTTCTTCCTGGCCGACGACACCGACGGCAGCATGCGACTGCGGCTCACCTCCTCGTACGGGTACGTGGCACGGGGCAACGACGTGACCTTCGGGCCGGGCGAGGGGCTGGTCGGGCAGACCGCGCTGTCCCGCCGCACGATCCGGGTCAGCGCCTCCCCGAACAGCCGGCTCACCCTGCGTTCGGGTCTGGCCGAAACGCCCCCGTCCGACCTGGTGGTGCTCCCCGTGCTCTTCGAGGGCGAGCTGCTCGGCGTGATCGAGTTCGCCAGCGTGTCGGCCTTCTCCGACCTGCACCTCGCGTTCCTGGAGCGGCTGGTGCTCACCATCGGCATCGCGGTGAACACCATCCAGGCCAACCGGCGTACGGAGGAGCTGCTGGCCCAGTCGCAGCGGCTGGCGCACGAGATGCAGGAACAGTCGGCGGAGTTGCAGCGCACCAACGCCGAGCTGGAGGAGAAGGCCACTCTGCTCTCCGAGCAGAAGGGCAACATCGAGACGAAGAACCGGGAGATCGAGCTGGCCCGGCTGGGCCTGGAGGAGAAGGCGCAGCAGTTGACCCGCGCCTCGGCCTACAAGTCCGAGTTCCTGGCCAACATGAGCCATGAGCTGCGTACGCCGCTGAACTCGTTGCTGCTGTTGGCCCGCCTGCTGGCGGAGAACTCGGAGCAGAACCTCAGCCCGAAGCAGATCGAGTTCGCCCGGACCATCCACGGGTCCGGCTCGGACCTGCTGCGCCTGATCGACGACATCCTCGACCTGTCCAAGATCGAGGCGGGCCGGATGGACGTCGAGCCGACCGAGATCCGCTTCGCCGAGCTGCGTGGCTACGTCGAGCAGGCGTTCGCGCCGCAGGCCGAGGAGAAGAACCTGGACTTCCAGGTACGCGTCAGCAAGGATCTGCCGCCGGCGTTGGTGACCGACGCGCAGCGGTTGCAGCAGATCCTGCGCAACCTGCTCTCCAACGCGGTGAAGTTCACCGACAACGGTGCGGTGACGCTGCGGATCGCCCCGGCGGCGGAGAACGCGGTCTTCGACGTGCCGGCGCTGACCAACGCCCAGCAGGTCATCGCGTTCACCGTGATCGACACCGGGATCGGCATCTCCGACGACAAGTTGTCGATCATCTTCGAGGCGTTCCAGCAGGCGGACGGCACGACCAGCCGCCGCTACGGCGGCACCGGCCTGGGCCTGTCGATCAGTCGCGACCTGGCCCGCCTGATCGGCGGCACCATCACCGTGTCGTCCGCGCCCGGTCAGGGTTCGACGTTCACCCTGTTCGTGCCGCAGGTGCTGGCTCCGGACGCGGTGGTCGCGCCCCAGGCTCCGTCTCCGCAGCGCGCCGGTCTGCCGTCGTCGCTGCTGATGCCGCCGCTGGAGCTGTTGTCGGAGCGGCCGGAGGCACCGGTCACCCGCCAACTTGACGGCGCCACCGTGCTGATCGTGGATGACGACGTCCGCAACGTCTTCGCCTTGACCAGCGCGTTGGAACTGCACGGGATGACCGTGCTGTACTCGGACAACGGAGCGGACGGTGTCCGTCTGCTGGCCGAGCATCCGGAGGTGGACATCGTGCTGATGGACGCCATGATGCCCGACCAGGACGGTTACGAGACGACCCGCCAGATCCGCCGCAACCATCGCTTCGCCGACCTGCCGGTGGTGTTCCTGACCGCGAAGGCGATGCCGGGTGACCGGGAGTCGGCGCTCGCTGCCGGGGGCAGCGACTACATCACCAAGCCGGTCGACCTGGACGACCTGATCGAGCTGATGTCGTCCTGGATCAACGGCAGCCGGACCGAGGAGACTTCGTGACCCAGATGGCCAAGGCGCTGCTCGTGGACGACCGGCGGCAGAATCTGACGGCCCTGGAGGCGATCCTCCAGGGCCTGCCGGTCCAGTCCGTGGCGGTGGAGAGCGGTGAGGCGGCCCTCAAGCAGCTGTTGGTGGACGACTTCGCGGTGATCCTGCTGGACGCGCAGATGCCGGACATGGACGGCTTCGAGACGGCGAGCCACATCAAGCGCCGTGAGCGGACCAGGCACGTGCCGATCATCTTCCTGACGGCCGCTGACCGGGATGCCCAGCTCGCTCTCCGGGGCTACCAGGTGGGCGCGGTGGACTACCTGACGAAGCCGTTCGACCCGTGGGTGCTGCGCGCCAAGGTGTCGGTCTTCGTCGAGCTGTGGGTGAAGACCCGGCAGCTGGCCGCCCAGTCCGACCTGGTTCGGGAGCGCGACACGCAGTGGCGCAGGCTCACCGACGCGGTCGACGAGGCGACCACCCTGCTGCGGTCCGACGACGGGGAGGCCCGTGACCGGGCGGTGAGCATGTTGGAGCAGGCCCGCTGGGGCAACACCGCCTGACGCGGCGGGGCGGGTCGGGTCAGCCGGTGGGCTGGTCGTTGCGGATCATCAGGGCGCTGCGGAGGCCCGTGATGTCCAGGACGCGGATGAGGAAGTCACCCACGTGGGTCAGCATCAGCAGGCTCTGCGCGTGGCTGGCCTTGCGGCTGAGCACGACCAGGGTGCCCAGGCCCTGCGAGTCGCAGAAGGTGACGCCGCCGAGGTCGAGGACGATCTTCGGCGGCGGGTCGGCCAGCACCTCGTTGACGACTGTCGAGAGCTGCGCGGCCGTGAGCATGTCGATCTCACCGGCCAGGCGAAGCACAGCTTCGTCACCCGTCCGGTGTAGCGTGATGGACAGCTCGGCACGATCCACCCGGTCAGCCTAGCGCGATCCGACCGGTCCGGCCTGTTGAGGCCGCGAGCCGTCGCCGTCCAGGCCGAGCCCCCCGCATGTCGACGCTGCTGGCGGGTGCCGGCCACAGGTGAGCCTGGTAACCCCACCGCGGGGTGGCTGCTGGTGGGCCGTTCGTCGCTGACACAATGGCGGCATCGTGACCGACATATTTCCAGCCGGATCCGGCCGCTACCCGGCCGACGCGCCGGCCTCCGAGGCCCTGTTCGACCGCGCCCGCGCCATCGTGCCGGGCGGGGTGAACTCCCCCGTGCGCGCCTTCCAGGCGGTCGGCGGCACGCCGCGTTTCATGGTCCGTGGCGAGGGCCCGTGGCTGTACGACGCCGACGGCCGCCGCTACGTCGACCTGGTCTGCTCCTGGGGTCCGCTGATCCTCGGGCACGCACACCCGGAGGTGGTGGAGGCCGTGCAGGCTGCCGCTGCCCGGGGCACCAGCTTCGGCACTCCCACCCCGGGTGAGGTGGAGCTGGCCGCCGAGCTGGTCGACCGCACCCCGATGGAGCAGGTTCGCCTGGTCAACTCGGGCACCGAGGCCACCATGTCGGCGATCCGGCTGGCTCGTGGCTTCACCGGTCGCTCCAAGATCATCAAGTTCGCTGGTTGCTACCACGGGCATGTCGACGCCCTGCTCGCCGCCGCCGGATCCGGCGTGGCCACCCTGGGCCTGCCCGACTCGCCCGGCGTGACCGGTGCGGCGGCCAGCGAGACCATCGTGCTGCCCTACAACGACATCCGGGCTGTCGAGGAGGCGTTCGCCGCCGAAGGCCCGCACATCGCAGCGGTGATCACCGAGGCGGCAGCCGGCAACATGGGTGTGGTCGCCCCCCGCGACGGCTTCAACCAGCAGCTCGCCCGGATCGCGCACGCGCACGGCGCCCTGCTCGTGGTGGACGAGGTGATGACCGGGTTCCGGGTGTCCCGCGCCGGGTGGCACGGCCTCGACGCCTCCGACGCCGACCTGTGGACGTACGGCAAGGTCATGGGTGGCGGCCTGCCCGCCGCCGCCTTCGGCGGGCGTGCGGACATCATGGCGCGACTCGCCCCGGCCGGCCCGGTCTACCAGGCCGGCACGCTCTCCGGTAACCCCCTCGCGTGCGCCGCCGGCCTGGCCACGCTGCGACTCGCCGACGAGTCGCTCTACCGCAAGCTCGACGACACGGCCGCCGTCGTGGGCAAGCTGGCGTCCGACGCGCTGGGCGCCGCCGGGGTTCCACACCGACTGTCGTACGCGGGCAGCATGTTCTCGATCTTCTTCACGGACGCCGACGTGATCGACTACGACAGCGCCCGCACTCAGCAGGTGCCGGCGTTCAAGGCGTTCTTCCACGCGATGCTCGCCGCCGGCGTCTACCTGCCGCCGAGCGCGTTCGAGTCATGGTTCGTGTCGGCGGCGATCGACGACGTCGCTCTGGAGCACATCGCCGACGCGCTGCCGACGGCGGCGAACGCGGCGGCAGCGGCTGGCCACGGGGGGTAGTGAGCGGTGAGCAAGACGGTGGTCCACGTGCTCCGGCACGGCGAGGTGTACAACCCCGACCAGATTCTCTACGGTCGGCTGCCCGGTTTCCGCCTCTCTGAGCTGGGCGTGCAGATGGCCAAGGCCGCCGCTGAGGGCCTGGCCGAGCGAGAGATCGTGCACGTGGTGGCCAGTCCGCTGGAACGCGCGCAGCAGACCGCCGAGCCGATCGCGGCCCAGTTCGGGCTCCCGGTCGGGGTGGACGAGCGGCTGATCGAGAGCGCCAACTGGTTCGAGGGCAAGAAGGTGTCGCCGGGCGACGGGTCGTTCCGTGACCCGCGCAACTGGTGGGTGCTGCGCGACCCGATGACCCCGTCCTGGGGCGAGGCCTACCGGGTGATCGCCGAGCGGATGTTCGCCGCCGTGCAGGCCGCCCGGGTCGCCGCCGAGGGGCGCGAGGCGGTGCTGGTGTCGCACCAGCTTCCCATCTGGACGCTGCGCCGCTACGTCGAGCGCAAGCGGCTCTGGCACGACCCGCGCAAGCGACAGTGTGGGCTGGCGAGCCTCACCTCGTTCCACTTCGACGACGCGAAGGTGGTGGGCATCGGCTACAGCGAGCCGGCCGCGCACCTGATCGCCCTCTCCGCGACCGCCCGGACGGCCAAGGGAGCCTGATGAACGCCCGGAGGTGGACCGCCGGTCTGCTCGCCGCCGTCGCCGCGGTGGCGCTGGTCGGCTGCACGTCGAAGGGGCAGGAGAAGACCTGCACGACCACCACCGACGGGATCTTCGAGTGCGCACCGGACCAGCGCTCCGCACCCCCGAAGGTCGCCGGTGAGCTGCTGCTCGGCGGCACCTACGACGTCAGCCAGGCTCGCGGGCAGGTGGTCGTGGTCAACTTCTGGGGTTCCTGGTGCGCGCCGTGCCGTGCCGAGGCGGACGACCTGGAAGCCGTCTACCAGGCCACCAAGGGTTCCGGGGTGAGCTTCCTCGGCATCAACGTCCAGGATTCGCGGGACAAGGCCAAGGCGTTCGAGAAGGGCCGGGTCACCTATCCGAGCCTGTTCGACCCGTCGAGCAAGACGGCACTCGCGCTGGACATCCCGCCGAACAGCGTGCCGGCGACGGTGGTGCTCGACCGGGACGGTCGGATCGCCGCGGTGATCCGGGCCGCCGTCAAGCAGGAGGGCCTGCAACCGATCGTCGAGCGGATCGCGGCTGAGAAACCGGCGCCCAACTGATGGGCGAGACCTTCCGGGAGCTGGCCCTGAGCGGGCCGCTGCTGCTCGCCATCGGCGCGGCAGCGCTCGCCGGCCTGGTCAGCTTCCTCTCCCCGTGCGTGCTCCCACTCGTCCCCGGCTACCTCTCGTACGTCACCGGCCTGGCCGGTGCCGATCTCGAAGGCCGTGCACGGCAGGGCACCTCGTCGACCCCTGCGGCAGCGGAAGCCGCCGAGGTCGCCGAGGCCGGCGACCGCGGAGGCGTCGCGGTCCGGGAGCGGATCGCGCGGGTCGGTGCCGTCAAGGGCCGGGTGCTCGCGGGCACGCTGCTCTTCATCGCCGGCTTCACCGCCGTCTTCGTCGCCACGGCGGTCCTGTTCGCCGGCATCGGCCAGGTCTTCTTCGAGTACGAGCGGCAGCTCGAAATCGTCGTCGGCGCGTTGATCATCGTGCTCGGGTTCGGCTATCTCGGGATGATCCCCGCCCTGCAACGGGAGTTCCGGATCTCCCGGCTGCCGTCGGCCGGGCTGCTCGGCGCACCGGTCTTCGGCGCGGTCTTCGCACTCAGCTGGGTGCCCTGCACGGGCCCCACCCTCGGCGCCGTGATGGGCATGGCCACCGCCTCCGGGCAGAGCGACCGTGCCGTGGTGCTCGCCGTGGCGTACTGCCTCGGGTTGGGGATACCGTTCATCGTCTTCGGGCTGGGCTTCCAACGCCTGCTCGGGGTCTTCCGCGCCGTTCGGCGCAACAGCCGCTGGGTCACCCGGGTCGGCGGCGCCCTGCTCATCCTGATCGGCCTCGCGCTGGTCACCGGCGGATGGCAGAGCTTCGTGATCTGGTTGCAGACCACCGTCGGGGTGGGCGAGGTGAGCATCTGATGACGGTCGTCGACGACCGGCCGGAGACCGTGGCGCCAGCGCCACGCCGTCGGCCGAACCGCCTCCTGGCGCTGCTGCGCAACTCGTGGCGGCAGTTGACCAGCATGCGTACGGCGCTGATCCTGCTCTTCCTGCTCGCGATCGCGGCCATCCCCGGCTCGGTGCTGCCGCAGCGCGGGATCAGCCCGGAGAAGGTCAACGAGTACTTCGTCGACCACCCGGACTGGGCTCCCCGACTGGACCGCATCGGCGCTTTCGAGGTCTTCGGCTCGGTCTGGTTCTCCGCGATCTACCTGCTGCTGTTCACGTCCCTGATCGGCTGCATCACGCCCCGACTGCGGGACCACATCCGGGCCTTGCGGTCCCGCCCGCCGGCCGCGCCGAAGCGGATGGCGCGGCTGCCGCAGCACACAGTGCTGCCCGCCCCGCCCGGCGGCGCGACGGCGATCGCCGAGGTGCTGCGCAAGCGCCGCTGGCGGGTGGAGGTCCGTGGCGACGAGGTCTCCGCCGAGAAGGGCTACCTCAAGGAGACCGGCAACCTGCTGTTCCACACGTCGTTGATCGCGGTGCTGATCAGCGTCGCCCTCGGCTCGTGGTACGGCTGGAGCGGCAACCGACTGCTGGTGGCGGGCGCGGACAACGCGTTCTGCAACACCCGGCAGCAGTACGCCGAGGCGAAGCTCGGCCCCCAGGTGGACAGCGCCGACCTGCCCCGCTTCTGCCTGCGGCTGGACGACTTCGAGGCCCGATTCCTGCCGTCCGGTCAGCCGGAGTTCTTCAATGCCACGGTCACCGTCGACGGCCCGGACGAGCCGACCCGCAGCGCCGACTTCTCGGTGAACTCGCCGCTGCGCCTCGCCGACGCGAGCGTCTACCTGCTCGGCCACGGGTACGCCCCGGTGATCCGCTACACCGACCGGTTCGGCAACAGCCAGATCAGCGACGAGCCGTTCCTCACCACCGGCGACATGGGGCTGACGAGTGAAGGGCTGGCCGCCTTCCCGGACGCGAACGTCGACCCGTCCACCGGCCAGCGCGCAGCGGACGAGCAGATGGCGTTCACCGGCATCTACCTGCCTACCGCACCCGAGCAGGCGCCGTTCGCCCGCTCGGAATACCCGACCGAGCGCAACCCGGCACTGAACCTGGTCGCCTACCGGGGCAACCTCGGCCTGGACGCCGGCATCCCCGGCTCGGTCTACCAGCTCGACCAGCGGCAGGTGCGGACCGGCAAGGTCCAGGAGGTCGGCACCAAGCTGCTCCGCAAGGGCGAGACCTGGAAGCTGGACGACGGCACCACTGTCGAGTTCCTGGGCACCGAGCGGTACGTCACCCTCTCCATCCGACACGACCCCGGCGCGACGCCACTGCTGATCAGCTGCGGCTTCCTGCTGGTCGGCCTGATGGGCTCGCTGTTCGGGCGACGCCGCCGGGTGTTCTTCCGGGTGGTGCCGGCCGACCCGGCGGAAGGATCTCCGACGGGCGGTAGTAGCTTGATGGAGGCCGGTGGGTTGCCGCGCACCGACTATCCAGGGTTCGCCGACGAGTTCGCCCAGCTCATCGCCGAGGTCAACGGCGACGAACGGGCGGCTGAGCGGGCCAGCACGGGCGCTGACTCCAGTGACCGGGCCGGCGTACGAGAAGGAGCCGAGTGATGTCCGCACTCTCCGACAATCTGGTGACCTTCGCCATCCTGGCGTACCTGGTCGCGATGATCGGTCACGCCGTGGAGTACGCGTTGGGCAACGCGCGTACCCGGGTCGCCGCTGCGGCTCCGGTGCGCGAGCTGGTGGGTGCCGGCGGCGGCATCGTGCCGACGCCGCCCGCGCCCGTACCGTCGCAGCCCGGGGCCGACCGCTCCGCGCGACGGGCCCGCCTCGCCGGCCTGATCGGGGTGGGCGCCACCGCGGTCGCCGCCGTGCTGCACCTGGCGGCGCTGGTCACCCGTGGCCTCGCGGCCGACCGGATGCCGTGGGGCAACATGTACGAGTTCGTGCTCACGGTGACGTTCATCGGGGTCGCGGCCTGGCTGGTGGTGCTCTGGAAGCGGCCGTCGCTGCGCAAGCTCGGGCTGTTCCTCACGCTGGTGATGGTGCTGCTGGTCGCTACCGCCGAGCTGGTGCTGTACGTGCCGATCGTGCCGCTGGTGCCGGCACTGAACTCGTACTGGTTCGTCATCCACGTCTCGACCATCGTGTTCGCGTCCGGCATCTTCCTGCTCGGTGCGGTGCCGGCGGTCGGCTTCCTGATGCGCAACGGGTACGAGAACGGCAAGCGGAGCTTCCCGTACACCCTGGCCAAGCGGCTGCCCGCCGCGGCCGGGCTGGAGCGGTTGACCTTCACGCTGCACGCCTTCGCCTTCCCGATCTTCACCTTCGCGGTGATCGCCGGTGCCATCTGGGCCGAGGCGGCCTGGGGTCGGCCGTGGGGCTGGGACCCGAAGGAGACCTGGGCGTTCATCTCCTGGGTGGTGTACGCCGGTTACCTGCACGCCCGGGCCACGCCCAGCGTCAAACGCAACGTGGCCACCTGGCTCGCGGTGCTCGGCTTCCTCACCATGCTGATGAACCTGTTCGGCGTGAACATCTTCTTCACCGGCCTGCACTCGTACGGTGGGCTGGACTGACCCCGGCAACACGATGCGGGCCGGCCACTGATTCGTCAGTGACCGGCCCGCGTCGTTCAAACGGCTTCGGTCAGCTCACCGTGACCGGGGCGATGTCGTTGCCCGGGTTGTCGTCCACCCGCGGGTAGCGGCTCGCCGGCTGGACCATCCCGGCGGACCCGCCGAGGCTGTCGATCCGTAGGTCGAAGGTGGCCGTCGTGCTGGTCCCGGCGGGGAACACGGCTCCAGGGCCGTTGCAGCGCCAGAACTTTGGGGTCGCTACGCCGTCCTCCTCCTCGCCGCCATATGACGCGCACCCCGGCGGGTCGGCCAGCACGGTCACCCCGGTGGGTGGGGTGAAGAAGAACGCGCCAACGGTGTCGCCGGAGTTCGTGCCGTCCGGCACACCCGGGCCCTCGTTACGGATGCCCACGGTGACCTGGACGGTGTCGCCGACGGCACCAGTCACGGTCGCGCCCTGGGCGACGATGTCGAAGGCGCTCTGGACCTCCCACAGATAGGTCTGACCGCCGGCGCCGTTCACCTCGACCGGAATCACGCCGAGCGGCGTACCGACCGCCCGCAGCCGCAGCGCCTGGTCGGCGTCACGGCTCTTGAGCTTCACGTTGGTCGGGAGCGGACCGGCGCTGGCCAGCGGCTCCACGAACTGGGTGATCCGCTTGTCCCCGAGGGTGGCCGGGCCGACATTGGTGGGAAACCCGCCCCGCAGCTCGTGCCGCTGGCCGGGCGCGAACGTGCCCCGCACGGTGCAGACGACAACGGTGGCGAGCACCTGGTCGGTGCCGTACCGGCAGTTGCGGTAGCTGGCCGGCACGAGGCCCACCGAGAAGCGCATGGTGAGCCGCAGGTCCACGGCCGGCTGGTCACCGGCATTGACCACGGCCACCTTGAGGGGGAGCGTGTCGCCCACCTCGACGCCGGTCAGGTACTCGTCGACCATGTCGAGCAGGTCGGGCCCGGACCGCACGGTGACCGTCGCCTGCTGGGCGTACGCCTCGGTCTGCTCGCCGAACGCCGTGTAGTCGAGGGTGCCCGTCGCGCCGTCCACCGCGCCGGGAGCGGCCCGGAACACCACCGGCACGGTGCCGGTGAGCGTGCCGAACTCGTCGATGGCCGTCGGCGGCATCGGGCAGGTCACCGAAGTGCCCTGGTTGACGCAGAAGTCGGGGAAGCTGGCGGTGGCCACGCCAGCGAGGCCGGTCAGGTCGATGGTCACCCGAGGCTGGATGGCTCCGGTGCTGGTCAGGGTCAACGGCACCGTGCGGCCGGGAGCGCCGGACGCACCGACCGTCACGTCGCCCAGCCAGCCATTGACCCAACCCGGGTCGTCCTCGGCCGAGGCGGGCGTTGCCGCCGCGCCGATCATCGCCGTCGCGAGGACCAGCGTGGTCAGCCCGTGCACAAGCCTGCCACGCGTAACGCGCACAGATCTCATCGATCTCCTTGGTGGGGGATGAGCCGACCGGAAGAAGCCAGGTTTGCGGCACCCCGACCCGATCGGCATCCATGATCTTAGAGATCACCTGTGACAGTTCTCGATCGGTCGACCAGGTCGCGATCTTCGTCGAAACCGGATTCGGTCGGTGCCCGCCGCGCCGGTCGCCAGGCCCGCAACGTCCGCTCGACCTGGACGGTGACCTGGTAGGACACCTCCGGTAGGTCGGCCAGCTCGATCCGTTCCGCCACCGAGACCGCCTCGTTGATCCACTCGGTTTCCGTGAAATCGGGCTGTCCCAGCGGCGGGAGGCCCCGACTTCCTGAAAGTCGAGTGGATCTAGGCCGCTCCGCCGAACCAGCCCGGCATGTCGAGGCGGAACCAGTTTGCCGAGGCCATCGTGCGGAGGTCGTCTTCCATGGCGGTGACCCGGTCCAGGCCGAGGGTTTCGGACCACTGTGCGCGCAGCCGGTCGAAGATCTCGGCCGAGCGGCGTAGCCCGTCGGCGCCGTGCGGCGTCACCCGGACCAGCCGGCGTCGGGCGTCGGAGGGATCGTCGGCCCGCTCCAGGTAGCCGACGGCGACCAGCCGGTCGATCGTCTTGCCGGCGGCCTGTTTGGAGATGCCCAGCCGCTGGCCCAGCTCGGTGGCGGTGGTGCCGTCCGCGCCGACGGCCTGGAGCACGAACCCGTGCAGCGGCCGCAGCTCCGGATGCCCCTCCCGGGCCAGTTCGGCGTGCAGGTCGTCGATCAGCGTCCGGAAGCCCGCCAGCAGCAGCAGTGGCAGGTGGAACCCGGGGCGCGCGGGATCAGCGGTTGCCATGTTCGACAACCACGTTTACTATTTCGTCAACCACGTTGACTATCCTACGGGATGCGGCACCGACCCTCCCGACCGACGCTGCCGAAAGCAGGTAACCATGCCCGTCTTCACCGCTCACACCGCCGAGACCGCACCCGCTGCCGCCCGCCGAGCCATCGAGGGCGTACGCGGCCGGTTCGGCTGGCTGCCCACCCCGGTGGCGCTGATGGCCGACTCGCCACAGTTGCTCACCGGCTTCCTCGCCACCAGCGCGGGCTTCGAGCAGACCGACCTCGCCCCGCTGGAGCGGGAGGTGGTCATCCTGACGGTCTCCACCACCAACGAGTGCCACTTCTGCGTCGCCCTGCACACCGGCAAGCTCACCCAGCTCGGAGCGACCACCGAGCTGATCACCGCACTGCGCGCCGGCTCGGCGCTGCCCGAGCCGCGACTGGAGGCGCTGCGCCGGTTCACGCTGGCCGTGCTCGACCACCGGGGAGCGGTGCCCGACAACGAGTTGCACGAGTTCCTGACCGCTGGCTACCAGCCCCGGCACGCGCTGGACGTGGTGCTCGGCGTCGGCGCGTACACCATGTCCACCTTCGCCAACCGGCTCACCCAGGCACCGCTCGACCCACCGCTGGCCGCCCACGCCTGGACGCCCGCCGCCTGACCGGGGGCGCCTGCCAACCGCTGCTCAGGCCGCCCCGAGGAAGTCCCGCAGCAGGGCGAGCATCTCGTCCGGGCGCTCCTCGTAGAGCCAGTGCCCGCAGTCCTCGATCACCTCGCCGCGAACCGTGTCGGCGTACCGGCGAACCTGCTCGGCGACCTGCCCGCCCAGGCTGGCCGCCGCCCCGACGGCCAGCACCGGCATCGTCAGCTTCGTGGCCCGGTACGCCGCGTTGTCGGCGATGTCCTGATCGAACGCCCGGAAGTAGGCGAAGCTGGCCCGCAGATGCGCCGGGTCGCGCAGGTGGCTCGCGAACTCCTCGATGTCGGGGGCGGCGATGCTGCCCTTGCGCACCATCAGGGCGTCGGTGAACCGGTCCACCCAGAGTGACTCCCGCCCACGGACCAGTTCCTCCGGAAGCCCGTTGCCGATCGAGAAGTAGCCGAAGTTCCACACTCCCGGGCCGGCCGAGGTGAGCGCCGGGAACGTGTAGATGCTCTCGTCGGGGATCGGTGCCTCGGTGAGCACCAGTCGGCTCACCCGCTGCGGATGGGCGGCGGCGTACGCGTACGCCACCATGGTCCCCAGGTCGTGCCCGACCAACCGGAGGTCACTGACCAGGCCGAGCTGGTCGAGCAGCCCGTGCAGGTCGGCGGCGACGGTCTTCTTGTCGTACCCGCCGGCCGGGGCGTCGCTGCTCCCGAAGCCGCGCAGGTCGGGTGCGACCACGTCGAAGGATCGGCTCAACTCGGGCAGCAGGTTCCGCCACATGTGCCAACACTGGGGATACCCGTGCAGCAGGACCAGTGGTGGGCCACTGCCGCCACGGACGTAGTTCATGGAGATCTGGCCGACCCGCGCCCGTTGCTCGGTGAACCCCGCCGGAACCCGCTCCGCGCCCATCGCCGCCTCCGTCCGCCGGCTGTCCGCCGCCGGCTGCCCGGCTACCCGCTCGACCGCCCACCATGCCTGCGAGTTCTGCGCCCTGACCGTTGATCCACTCGCGTTTCAGGAAGTCGGTCCATCCCGGGCCAGTGGACACCCCGACTTCCGGAAATCCGAGTGGATCAAGGTGCGGGCCGAGCCTCCTGACCGGCAGCCGGCCGGGTCATCGCGAGTGTCACAGCACCCGGCCTGGGCCGTTCGGCACCCGGTGCGGGAGACTGGCGACATGGCGGCTCGTGGCTTCCCGTACACCGATCTCAAGGACTTCCTCGCGGCGCTGGAGCGCGCGGGGGAGCTGCGCCGGGTCGACGTCCCGGTCGACCCCACCCTGGAGATCAGCGAGGTGGTCACCCGCACGGTGCGGGCCGGCGGCCCCGCGCTGCTCTTCGAGCGCCCGACCCGGGGCGACATGCCGGTGGCGATCAACCTGTTCGGCACCGAGAAGCGCATGGCGATGGCCCTCGGGGTGGAGAACCTCGACGAGATCGGCGCGCGCATCGGCGAGCTGCTCAAGCCGGAGCTGCCGCAGGGCTTCTCGGGCATGATGGGCGGGCTCGGCAAGGTCATGCAGCTCAAGTCGATGCCGCCGAAGAAGGTCAAGACGGCCCCCTGCCAGCAGGTGGTCTACCGCGGCGACGACGTCGACCTCAACCGGTTGCCGGGGCTGCAGATCTGGCCGGGTGACGGCGGGATCTTCCACAACTTCGGGCTGACCCACACCAAGCACCCGGAGACCGGTAAGCGCAACCTCGGGCTCTACCGGCTGCAACAGCACTCGCGCAACTCCATCGGCATGCACTGGCAGATCCACAAGAACTCCACTGCACACCACGCGGTCGCTGAGCGGCTCGGGCAGCGCCTGCCGGTGGCGATCGCCATCGGCGCCGACCCCGCCGTCGCATACTCGGCCAGTGCGCCACTGCCGGCCGACATCGACGAATACCTGTTCGCCGGGTTCCTGAGCGGCGAGCGCGTCGAGATGGTCGACTGCCTGACCGTGCCGCTGCAGGTGCCGGCGCACGCACAGATCGTCCTCGAGGGCTACATCGAGCCGGGCGAGCGGCTGCCCGAGGGCCCGTTCGGCGACCACACCGGCTTCTACACCCCGGTGGAGCCGTTCCCGGTGATGCACATCGAGTGCATGACCATGCAGCGCGACCCGGTCTACCACTCGATCGTCACGTCGCAGCCGCCCCAGGAGGACCACGGTCTCGGCAAGGCCACCGAGCGGATCTTCGCGCCGCTGCTGCGCTTCCTGATCCCGGACATCGTCGACTACGACCTGCCCGCCGCCGGGGTTTTCCACAACTGCGCGATCGTGTCGATCCGCAAGCGGTACCCGAAGCACGCCCAGAAGGTGATGAACGCGATCTGGGGCGCGCACATGATGTCGCTGACCAAGCTCATCGTGATCGTCGACGAGGACTGCGACGTGCACGACTACAACGAGGTCGCCTTCCGCGCCTTCGGCAACGTCGACTACGGCCGCGACCTGCTGCTCACCGAAGGGCCCGTCGACCACCTCGACCACGCTTCGTACCAGCAGTTCTGGGGTGGCAAGGCCGGCGTCGACGCCACCCGCAAGCTGCCCACCGAGGGCTACACCCGCGGTTGGCCGGAGGAGATGCGCATGAGCCCGGAGGTCACCGCCCTGGTCGACAAGCGCTGGAAGGAGTACGGGCTATGATGGCCGTCCTCGACGCACCGGCCGAGAAGCCGGGCCGGGTCAAGTCCTTCCTCAAGCTCGTCGCGATCGAGCACTCGGTGTTCGCGCTGCCCTTCGCGTACCTGTCGGCGCTGAGCGCCATGCAGGTCAACGGCGGACGGGTGCGCTGGTGGGACCTGCTGCTGATCACCGTGGCGATGGTCGGGGCGCGGACGTTCGCCATGGCCGCCAACCGGATCCTCGACCGGCGGATCGACGCGCGAAACCCGCGTACCGCCGGCCGGGAACTGGTCACCGGGGCCGTGAGCGTGCGGACGGCCTGGACCGGCGCGGCCGTCGCGCTGGTGGTCTTCCTCGCCGCCGCCGCCCTGCTCAACCCGCTCTGCCTGGTGCTCGCGCCGCTGGCCGTGGTGCCGCTGGTGGTCTATCCCTACGCCAAGCGGTTCACCAACTGGCCGCACGCCATCCTCGGGATCGCCCAGGCGGTCGGCCCGGTCGGCGCCTGGCTGGCCGTCACCGGCACCCTGGACGGCTCCTGGCCGGCCTGGCTGCTCGGCGTGGGGGTCGGGCTGTGGATCGGCGGCTTCGACCTGATCTACGCCTGCCAGGACTCCGAGATCGACCAGGAGATCGGCGTGCACAGCGTGCCGGCCCGTTACGGTCGGCGCTTCGCCCTGCACGCCTCCACTGTCGCGCACGTGGTGACCTTCGGGCTGTTCGTCTGGTTCGGCGCGCTGATCGGCTTCGGCTGGCTCTGGTGGATCGGGCTGGTGCTGACCGCTGTGGCGTTCGGCTACCAGCACCTGGTGGTCACGCCGACAGACCTGAGCAAGGTCAATCGGGCGTTCTTCACCGCCAACGGGTTCGTCGGCATCGCGCTGTTCGTGTTCGCCCTGCTCGATCTTGTGGTGCGGCTCGGCCTGCGCGGCTAGGGCCGCTGTGGCGGCGGCAGACGGCGGCGGTGCGCTCGGCACCGCCGCCGTCGGCGTTCCGTCCAGGCACTTGTTCTATGAACACTAGAACAAGTAACCTTTAAGCATGCTCTTCCGCATCGACCCGTCGTTGGATGAGACGCTCTTTGCCCAGCTCGTCACGCAGGTCCGCCTCGCAGTGGCCCAGGGTGCGCTCCAGCCCGGCGAACGGCTGCCCGCCGCCCGCGAGCTCGCCGCTTCGCTCGACCTCAATGTGCATACCGTGCTCCGGGCCTACCAGATGCTCCGAGACGACGGGCTGATCGAGCTACGACGAGGTCGCGGTGCCATCGTCACCGCCCGACCCGCAGCCGACCACGCAAAGCTGCTGGCCGCCATCGACGAGGTGGTGCGCGAGGCGCGTGCCCTGCGTTTCTCCCCGGAAGCCACCGCCACACTCCTCAAGGAGGCGTTCTCATGACCACCGGCACCGAGCCTGCCCGTGCCCAGCGCCGACGCATGCGCCGCGTCGGCCTGACGGTCACCATCTGCGGGCTCGTGATCCTGGCCGTGGCCGCCGCCGTCGCCCTCGCCTGGCGTGGCGACCTGCCCGATCCGGTTGCGACGCACTGGGGAGCCCGGGGCACGCCTGACGGCTTCATGTCCCTCAGTGCGTTCCTCTGGGTCGGCTTCGGCCTGGGCGCCCTCCTGGTGCTCGCCTTCGGCGCGGTCACGACGCTGTGGGGGCAGTCGGCGGCGAGCCGCCGCATCGGCGCGGGGACCACCATCTGGCTGGCGCTCTTCCTGGCCCTCCTCCAGATCGGCACACTGCACGTCCAGCTTGGGCTGGCTGACGCGCGCGGCGCCGACGACATCGGCGCTGCGCTCATCCTGGCGACCGTTGGCTCGCTCCTGCCGGCCGTGCTCGTCGGCGTGCTCCTGCCCGGTGACCCGCCCCAGCCGGCCGACGCCCCCGTTCCGCCCGAGGCGTCCCGCGTCCCTTTGGCGGCGAGCGAACGGGCGGTCTGGATCGGGCACACCGGTGCCGGGCCGGGGATCGCCCTGGGCGCCGCGGCGATTGTCGTCCTGGTCACGCTCGCCGTCATCAGCGGTGTGTGGGGTCTGCTGATCGTCGCGGCCCTGCTGGTCGGGGTGTTCGTGGCGATGTTCGCCTTCACCGTCCGGATCGACGAGACCGGCCTGCTGGTCCGGTCGTCGGCCGGCTGGCCGCGCACCCACGTCCCCCTCGACGAGGTGCTTCGCGCCAGCGTTGTCCAGGTCAACCCGCTGCGCGAGTTTGGCGGCTGGGGCTGGCGGGTGGGCCGTGGCGGCCGGGTCGGCATCGTTCTGCGTGCGGGCGAGGGCCTGCTGGTCGAGCGGACCGGCGGTCGCTCGACCGTCGTCACGGTTGCCGGCGCTGGCACTGCCGCCGGGCTGCTCAACACGCTCGCCGACCGTCATCGGCGGACCCTCTGACCCGGTAGCCCCCCGGGGTCAGCTCCGGGATGCCGAATATCGGGCGCTCTCCATCGACCAGTCGATCGTCCCCCGCACCGAGCGGGCGACTCCCTCGACGTGCGCGGCCACCGCCCGGTCCAGCTCCGGGCCGAAGGACGGGATCGTGGCCCGCAGCTCCATGAATCGGCCCATCGTCGTGCGCCAGCGGGCCACCGCCGATTCCACGGCCCGCTCGTCCGGCAGGCGCTGCTCCCGTGCGATGGCCAGCACCAGGTTGTGCCCGCCCGAGGTGACCCTGTCCTTCTCCAACGACACCAGGTCGTTGAACCAGGAGAGCAGGTCGTTGCCGGTTGCCGCGAGCGCCAGTAGCGCCGGGTGGTGGTAGACGGAGTCTGGCAGCGCGTGACCGGTGACGAACTCGATCATGGTGTACGACACGTACGCCGCCGAGGTCGCCCGGCGCAGCGCAACGTATTCGGAGACGGCGGGGACGTGGCCCCTGGTCTTGTTCTCCGCCTCCGTCCGGTCGCCTGCCAGGTGGTGGGCGACCGCGTCGGCGAAGCGCTGCTGCCAGGGCGGGGGCATCCGGGCACGCGGCGCTTGCCACGCGTCCGCGAGCATCTGGCGCAGTGGTCCCCGGAACCCTGCCGTGCGGGCGCCGGGGCCGTGGCGCAGCACGTGGAGCACGCCGTCCCGCAAGGCAGCGACGTCCGCGCCGCTCGCACCGTGCGGTCCGTCGCAGGCGTCGTCGAGCAGGAAGAACCAGGTCCAGAGGGCGGCAACCGTACGCAGGTCGGCGGCGCTGGCGTCAGGGTAGAGCCGACCCGCGTACCAGGCGATCCGACCGGCATCTAGCCGACGCAGCTCGTCGTCGTCCAGCGGCAGGTCGAAGCGGCGCACCCAACCCGCCAGCCACTCCTGGGTCGCCTCGGCATGCGGCGAGCACCGCGAGGGAAGGGGACACTCGGCACGTAGTGCGCGGGCTGCCGCCACCGTCATCGGTCGTACCGTCCCTCCGGTTGCCGCACAGAGGTTTTCCCCCCATCCGAGCATGTCAGAAATCGGCTGTCGATGATGTCCGTCGCGGGCCGGGAGGACGGCGGGCGGGCGAGGGCGGGGGGCCACGGCACGGCGCCCGGCCGGACCAGGCAGGCTGGGGGCATGCGCGAACCATGGGTGGTCGGAGTCTCCGGCGCTTCCGGTACGCCGTACGCGGCGGCCGTCATCGGCGGACTTCTCGACGCGGGTGAGCCCGTGGACCTGATCGTGTCCCGCGCGGCACGACTCACCGTGCTCGACGAGACTGGCCGATCGTTCCGCGACGGGCACTGGGCCGAGGACCTCTCCGCCTGGCTCGACCGGGACCTGGCCGGGGCGGATGTGCGGCACTGGCCGGCCGGCGACCTGGCCGCCGGGCCGAGCAGCGGCTCATACCGGGTACGCGGGATGGCCGTGGTCCCGGCCAGCACGGCAGCCTGCGCCGGGATCGCGATCGGGCTCTCCAAGGACCTGTTGCAGCGTGCCGCCGAGGTCAACCTCAAGGAACGCCGCCCGGTGGTGGTGGTCCCCCGGGAGACACCGGTGACCCGCAGCCACCTGGAGCACCTGATCGCGCTGCACGACGCGGGCGCGGTGGTGCTGCCGGCCAGCCCTGGCTTCTACGGGGCTGGCGCGGCCGCCACCGCCCAGCAGTTGGTCGACTTCGTGGCCGGCAAGGTGCTCGACGCGCTCGGCGTCCCACACACCCTGTTCCGTCGGTGGTCCGGGCAGCTCGGCGCGACCCGGACCTGAGCCGGCCTGATCCTCAGCCCGCGCCGCCGTGCCGCCCGGCTGTCGCCGGTCGTAGCGGGACGCGGACCGGACTGGTGTCCGGTCCGCGTAGCGTTGTCCGCACCAGTTCAGTACATGCCAGCGTTGGCCGGACCCGGCCCCGTGGATGCGGCCGGCCCCACATTGCGTGGCTTTCCGACCTCATCCACCTCGTCCAGCATGCCCTCCCCCTCAAGCAGGGCTCGCACCTCGGATTCCCGAAACCGGCGATGCCCGCCTGGAGTCCGGATGCTTCCTATCCGGCCGGCCGCCGCCCATCTCGTCACAGTTTTCGGGTCTACCCGAAACAGCGCGGCGACCTCACCCGGTGTCAGCAGGCGATCTCCAGTGTCCACAGCCCCCTCCTCGCGTCGACGAAGCCCCCGGCTGAACACACTGCCCCCGGCTGGTGCGTAGCCCAGAGCCGTCATGAGGGACGTATGGCAATTACAGCACCAGGGACATGGCCTGTCCGCCCAAACGCGAAAAATGCACTGAGTGGGGAGTTAGTAATGGTACTGGTGCTACCTCTGCCTTGACCGGCGGTTTGCGAACAGTGACTCACCGCTCAGTCCAACGGATGCCGAACGCCTCGCGTTATGCCTCAGCGGTTAGGGTCACTCTCTGTGGACGCCATCGACCTGAACCTCGTCGACCTGCTGCGCGGCAACGCTCGCCTCTCGTACGCCGAGTTGGCCCGACAGGTGGGCCTCTCGGCCCCGGCCGTGCACGAACGGGTCGGCAAGCTGGAGAGCAGCGGCGTGGTCCGAGGCTACCGGGCGGACGTGGCCCCGGAGTCGATCGGGCTGGGCGTCACCGCGCTGATCGGCATCGTCGAGGACTCCGGCGCCGACAGCGACGACATGCTCGAGTCGCTGCGGGTGCTGCCCGAGATCGAGTCCTGCTACTTCATGGCCGGCGTGGAGTCTTTCCTGCTCAAGGCGCGGGTCGGCACGATCGCCGAGTTGGAGCAGTTGATCGTGCGGCTGAACCGCACCCCCGGCGTCGCCTCCACCCGCACCGCCATCGCCCTCTCCACGAAGTGGGAGAACCGCCCGCAGCCGGTGGGCCCACCCACCGCCTGACCGTCGCGTACCCCTGGTGTCGCCCGGCCTGCCGGCGGTAGCGTGCGCCGATGACCCCGCCGGTACGTCCTGTGGCCGTGGTGACCGGCGCTGCCGGGGGCCTCGGCCGGGCCATCGCCACCGCGCTGCACGCCGACGGCTGGTCGGTGCTGCTCACCGACCTCGACCCGGCGGCGGTCGCCGCCGCCGCGGCACCCCTCAGCGGCTGGTCGGCGGCCCTGGACGTCCGGGACGAGGCCGCCTGCGCCGCCGTCGCCGCGACCGCGGCGGGCCGGGGCGAGCTCGCACTCTGGGTCAACAACGCCGGAATCCTGGTCACCGGGCCGTCGTGGGAGCACGACGGCCCGACCCGTCAGCGGGTGTTCGACGTCAACGCCCTCGGTGCCATGAACGGCACCCTCGCCGCGCTGGCCGTGATGCGCGCGCAAGGTCACGGCCACGTGCTCAACATCGTCTCGCTGGCCGGGCTGATCGCCGCGCCCGGCGAGACGGTGTACGCGGCCAGCAAGCACGCCCTGCTGGCGTTCAGCCTCGGCACCCTGTCCGACCTGCGGGTGGCCGGATACCGGCGGGTGCACGTCTCCTGCCTCTGCCCGGACGGCATCTGGACCCCGATGCTGCACGACCGGCTGGACGACCCGGGGGCGGTGGCCTCGTTCACCGGGTCGATGCTGACCGCGCAACAGGTGGCCGCCCGGGCGGTCCGGTTGGCCCGCCGACCCCGCCCGGTGGTCAGCCTGCCCCGCTGGCGGGGAGCGCAGGTGCGCCTGCTGGACGTCCTCCCGGGGCTGGCCGTCGCACTGACCCCGATCGTCCAGGCCGCCGGCCGCGCGGGTCAGCGCCGCCAACACCGTCGGAGCACGCCGCCGGACCGGCGCTGACCACCGCTGGCCTGCTTGCTACGTTTCCGAGCGTGACTCATCTCGACCGCTGCGACGATGCCAGCCGGACCTGGGTGACGGAGGCGATCGCCGCCGTCGAGGCGGACGCGAACCGCTCGGCCGACACCCACCTGTTGCCGTTCCCGCTGCCCCGCGCCTGGGGGGTCGATCTCTACCTCAAGGACGAGTCGTCCCACCCCACCGGCTCGCTGAAGCACCGGTTGGCCCGCTCACTGTTCCTCTACGGCCTGTGCAACGGTTGGATCGGGCCGCAGACCACGATCGTCGAAGCGTCCTCGGGCTCCACGGCGGTCTCCGAGGCGTACTTCGCCCGGATGCTCGGGCTGCCGTTCATCGCGGTGATGCCGGCCTCCACCTCGCCCGAGAAGATCGCGCAGATCGAGTTCCAGGGCGGCCGGTGCCATCTGGTGGACGACCCCGCGAGCGTGGTGGTCGAGGCTCGGTGGCTGGCCGAGGACTCCGGCGGGCACTTCATGGACCAGTTCACCTACGCCGAGCGGGCCACCGACTGGCGGGGAAACAACAACATCGCCGAGTCGATCTACGCCCAGTTGGAGCTGGAGCGGCACCCGATCCCCACCTGGGTCGTGGTGGGCGCCGGCACCGGGGGCACCAGCGCGACCATCGGCCGGTACGCCCGGTACCGCCGGCTCGCCACCAAGCTCTGCGTGGTCGACCCGGAGAACTCTGCGTTCTACCCGGCCTGGCTGGCCGCCGACTGGTCGGTGCGCACCGGGAAGGGCTCCCGGATCGAGGGGATCGGCCGTCCCGCCGTGGAGGCGTCGTTCCTGCCCTCGGTGGTGGACCGGATGGTCCAGGTGCCGGACGCGGCTTCACTGGCAGCCATGCGTGCCGGCTCGGCGGTGCTCGGCCGCCGGGTTGGCGGCTCCACCGGCACCAACCTGTGGGGTGCCTTCGGCCTGATCGCCGCGATGCTCGCCGAGGGCCGGACCGGCTCGGTGGTCACCCTGATCTGCGACCCAGGCGACCGCTACGCCGACACGTACTACGCCGACGACTGGCTGGCCGCCCAGGGCCTCGACCTGACGCCGCACCTGGCCACGATCGAACGCTTCCTGACCAGCGGCACCTGGCCCGTCTGAGTCACGCGGGCGCGGTCAGCGCGGGTCGATCCGCTCGGCAAGCCCGGGGTAGCGCACCACGAAGCCGCTGTCGTCCAGATCGATGTCGGCGGTGAAGGTGCCGCTGGCGAAGCGCACCCGGCCCGGCCCGAGCCCGCTGTAGATCTGCTCCGCCGCCACCACCTCCAGACCGGGCAGCAGCACCCAGGCGACGGTGATCCGGTGTGCCAGGTCGGCTGGCTCGGCTGCCAACCCCAGCCGGTGGACCGGCAGGGAGTTGAACAGCGGTGAGCCGCTCAGGTCGACGTCGAGCGCGTCGGCCAGCCGGTCCGGGTCGTCGGTGCCCGGCAGGCCGGCCCGGGGGTGACCGGCCGCGACCAGTGCCGCGTCCAGGTCGCCCTGCTCGGCGGTGGTCACCCGCCACCGGTCCGCGGCTCGCTCCAGCTTCACCCTGCGCAGCCAGCCCAAGCCTTCGGCCTCGACCTCGACCCGGGTGGTGGTCCAGTCCGGCGCGGTGGTCAGTTGGTAACGGGCCGTCCAGGGGACCGGGTCCACGGCGAGCAGGGTGCCCCGAGCCGTCAACCCGCGACCGTCGTCGAGCAGCACCTGCTCGCTGCCGGCGGTGTCCGTCCGGGACCAGAAGATCGTCTTCGGCATGGTCGGCATGAGCCGGACGTTACGCGACCAGGAGGACATCGGCAGGGCATGCGCGAACGCCGCCGCGAAGCCTGGGCTCCGCGACGGCGTTCGGTGGATCAGTGGGTACGCGCTGGCGGTCGCCCGCCGAACCCGCGCCGGTCGTCACGCGGACGGTCCTCACGGGGCCGGTCGTCACGGGGACGGTCGTCCCGCACACGGCTCTCCGGGCGGAAACCACCCCGAGTGTCGCGGTCGCCGAAGCGCCGGTCACCGGTCGGTCGGTCGCCCCGGCCGTCCCGGTCGCCGAACTGCGGGCGGTCACCGAACCGGCGCTCGCCCTGCGGCCGGTCGCCGTAACCCCGGGTGTCCCGGTCGGCGTAACGACGCTCACCGGTCGGCCGGTCGCCGAAGCCCCGATCGCCGGTGGGTCGGTCGCCGTAACGTCGCTCGCCCTGGGGGCGGTCGCTGTGCTGGCGGTCGCTGTGCTGGCGGTCACCCTGGGGCCGGTCGCTGTAGCGACGCTCACCGGTCGGGCGGTCACCGTACTGGCGGTCACCCTGCGGCCGGTCCCCGAAGCGACGCTCACCGGTCGGGCGGTCGCCCTGGGGCCGGTCGCCGTAGCGACGCTCGCCGGTGGGCCGATCGCCGTAGCGGCGCTCGCCGCCCGTGCGGTCACCGAACCGACGCGGACCGCCGGAACGGTCGTCGAACCGACGCGAGCCGCCGGAGCGATCGCCGTAGCCCCGGGGCTCCGCCTCGAGGCGAACCGGGACGCCGCTGGGCTCCCGGGCGCCGACCAGCTCGGCCAACGCCTGGTCGCCGACCCGGACCCGGGTCTCGGCCGGCGCGACGCCGGCCTTCTCCATCATCGCCAGGGTGGTGCGGCGCTGCTTGGGTAGCACCAACGTGGCGACCGCGCCGGACTCGCCGGCCCGCGCGGTGCGCCCTGCGCGGTGCAGGTAGTCCTTGGGGTCCTTCGGCGGGTCGACGTGCAGCACCAGGGTGACACCGTCGACGTGGATGCCCCGAGCCGCCACGTCCGTGGCGACCAGCACGTTCATCCGGCCCTCACGGAACTCGGCCAGCGTCTTGGTGCGCATCCGCTGGGTCTTGCCGCCGTGCAGCCCACCGGCGCGTACGCCGACCGCCGCGAGCTGCTCGACCAGCCGGTCCACGCCGAGCTGGGTGCGGGCGAAGACCATGGTCCGACCGTCCCGAGCGGCGATCGAGGCCGCCACCGGGAACTTCTCGTGCGGCGGGATCAACAGCATGTGGTGGTCCATGGTGGACACCGAGGCGGTCGACGGCGCGGTGGAGTGGGTCACCGGGTCGGTCATGAACCGCCGGACCAACGCGTCGACGTCGCCGTCCAGGGTCGCCGAGAAGAGCAGCCGCTGACCGTTCGCGGGCGTCTTCGCCAGCAGCTGGGTCACCTCGGGCAGGAAGCCCATGTCGGCCATCTGGTCGGCCTCGTCGAGCACCGTGACCTCGACGTCATCGAGCTGGCAGATGCCCCGCTCGATCAGGTCGCCGAGCCGGCCGGGGGTGGCCACGATGATCTCCACGCCGCGCCGCAGCGCGTCGATCTGACGGTCGTACGGAACACCGCCGACAGCGGTCTTGAGGAAGATGCCGACGGCCTTGCCCAGCGGCAACAGGGCGTCGTTGACCTGCATGGCCAACTCCCGGGTCGGAACCAGGATGAGCGCGCGGGGGCGCATCGGACGGGCCCGGTTGCGGGTGGCCAGCCGGGCGATCAGCGGCAGACCGAAGGCGAGCGTCTTGCCCGAACCGGTCTGCCCACGGCCCAGCACGTCACGGCCGGCGAGCGCGTCCGGCACGGTGGCCCGCTGGATCTCGAACGGGCTGGTGATGCCCTGCTGTGCCAGCGCGCGGACCAGCGGCTCGGGCAGGCCAAGGGAGGCGAAGTCGACCGGTGCGGCGGCCTCGGCCGGCGCGGACTCGGCCGGCTGGGCGGCGGTCGCCGCCGCGGTGCCGGCCTCGCTCAGAGCGGCGTCGACCGGCTCCGAGGCGGTGTCGGTCGCCGGGGTTGAGTGGAAAACGGACGTAACGGTGCTGGGGTCAGCAGAGGTGGTCAACAAATGCCTTTCGAGCGGGGCGCATCTTCGCGATGGCCTGCCGCGGCTGTGCCGCCGGATCGCCCGCAAGACCGCCCATGGGCGCACACCACGCGCGCCGGGTCAGTGATCTATGCCAGTGTACGGCGGTCCGGCGAACCCGCCAGTCGGTTGTCCGGCGGTAGTGGGCGGACTCACCATCACGCCCGCCCGATGACTCATCCGTTGAGCGCGCCGCCGACCAGCCCGTCCAAGGCGTCGCCGGCAAGCAGAACGATCATGACACTGATCGCGACCAACAGCCCCAGAGCGGCGGCCAGGACGATCATGACCTTGGCGTTGCTGCGCCGCTCGGACGGCGTGTCGGCCCAGCCCTGGGCCAGGATGTGCCCGGTCAGGGAGCCGGAATTCTCCACCGCGTTGGCGGGCATCGCGATCGTGGTGAAACCCGGCCCGTCGCCGCTGCCGTAGACCGTTCCGGCCAGGTCCGTGCTGCCACTGTGGCGCCCACCACGAGCACCGGTCGTGCCCTGTCCGGAGCTGAATGAAGGGCCGGCGGTCGGTCCGGTGAACCGGGAGTTCCCGCCGGTGCTGCCCGTCGACGGGGGAGTGCCGACGCTGGACGGCGGCCAGCTCGGCAGCGCTGGCGCGGGCACCACCGGCGGTGCGGAGACGGGTGCCTCGGCCCAGCCGCTGCCCGCTGCGGGGCGGGCCGCCTGGGCGGTGGACTGCCATCCGGCCGGCGGTGCGGAAACCGATGCGCTGGCTCGTACGCCGGGCGTGTCGCTCATCGCCGGCGGAGGCGGAAACGGCGGCGCCGGCATCGGGCCCGGCGGACCCGGCGGCGCGGGCACCGGCGGACCGGGCGGCGGCACGGGCGGGCCCGGGATGGGCGGCGAGGGCGGGCCTGGCATGGGCGGCACCGGCGAGGGCGGCGGCACGGGTGGACCCGGGACGGGCGGAACCGGACCGGGCGGCGGCGTGGGTCGGGGCCCTGGCGTCGGCATCGGGCCGGGCGGGTACGGCCCCGGATCCGGCGCGGGCTCCGGCTCGGGCGGTGACGGTTGGGTCGGCCCGGGGCCGGGAGGCGTGGGTGACGGCTCCGGTTCCGGAGTCGACGGCTCCGGTGGCTGGGCCGGCTCCGGTGGCTGCGCCGGCTCGGGCGGCTCGGGGTTCACCGGCCCGGTTCCGTAGACGGTGGGCGTGCTCCCCCGGGAGGCCGGGGTGCGGATGGCACCGGCCGTGGCCCGGCTGCTGCCGGGAACCGTGGCGCTGGCCCGGGCCGGCGCGGTCGAGTCGTTCCGCTGCCCGGGCAACGACACGTCAGCCGGACTGGCCGAGCCGGTCGCACGGTAGGTCGTGGCGGTGATCGGGGCGCTGACCGGCAGGTCACTGCGGAGAGCCCCGGCGGTGGCGACGCTGGCTCTGGCCCGTACCGGCGCGGCGGGTTGGTGCGGGCGGGCGTCGGCGGGCGCCGCCTGCGCGGGGCCGACGGCGGGATCGTCCGTGTCGACGCCGCTGCCGACGGAAGCGGCGTCGGCCGCGTCGGCGTCGGCGTGCGCGGCGTCGGCGTCGTCTGAGTCGTTACGGGGGGACGGGGTGCCGTCAGTGGCGACCGAGGCCGCGCCGGTGGCGGCCCGCGCTGTGTCGCTGGCGACCGAGGCCGCGCCGGTGGCGGCCCGCGCTGTGTCGCTGGCGACCGAGGCTGTGCTGGTAGCGGGCGGGGCTGTGTCGCTGGCGGCCGAAGCTGTGCCGGTGGCGGCCGGGGCCGTGTCGCTGGCAGCCGGGTCAGCGGGAGGGCCGACCGGGGCGGCCTCGGTGGGAGACACCGGGTCGCCGGTGCCGAGCCCTGGCGGGTCGGCTTGGTCGACCACAGGGTCGACAGTCTCCGCCGGATCTTTCTGCTCGGCCATCTCCGCCCTCCGCGCCATGCTCGCACCCGGACTCGTGACGTCGAGTCGGATGTGCCTGGTTGTCACGGTGCCACAGATCGCCCCGACCGGACAGCCGGAGCCGGTCGTGGCGGATCAACCAGCGGTGCTGGGGCTGCCCGACGGGCTGTCGCCGCCCGACGCGCTCGTGGTGGCCTTCGGGGTGGTCGCCGGTGGCGAGCTGCTCGGGGCGTTGGTCGGTGGCGGGGGCAGGGTCGACGGCGTGTTGCTCGGGGTGGCTGGCGAGCTCGGCGAGGTGGTCCCGGTCGGCGTGGGCGTCGGCTTCGGCGTGGGCGTCGCGCTGCCGGTCGGCTTCGGCGTGGCCGACTTCGTCGGGGTGGCCGACTTCGTCGGGGTGGGCGTCGGCTTCGCGGTGGGCGTCGGCTTCACGGGCGGCTTGCTGGGCGTCGTGACCGGCGGGGTCGGGATCGACACGATCGGTCCCGGCACCGCGCCGATGACCCGGGTCGCCGCGTACAGGCGGGACCAGCTGACGACCGAGATCTTGACGACGTCGCCGGTGGTGGGCGCCTGCACCATCTTGCCGTTGCCGATGTACATGCCGACGTGGTGGATCGTCGTCCAACTGCTGCCGGAGGCGAAGAAGAGCAGGTCGCCGGGGAGCAGCGCGCTCTGCGGCACCGTCCGGGCCCGGGTGGCGGCGTACTGGTCGCGGGAGACCCGGGGCAGGTCGAAGTAGTCGGCGCCGGGAGACCGGTACGCCGCCCACATCAGACCCGAGCAGTCGAACTGGTTCGGCCCCTCCTCGGACCACTTGTACGGGTCGCCGAGCTGGGCGAGCGCGTACCGGACCGCGGCAAGTGCCCGCGGGTGGGCGGCCATGCCGCTGATGTTCTGGTTGGAGACGTAGCCGGCGCCGATCTGCTGCTCGGCGGCCTCCTGCTGACGCTCGATCTCGATCAGCTGGGAGGCGTTGTCGCGGCGCAACTTGAGCAGGCTCGCCTCGGCCGTGCGGAGCGACGCCTCGCCGGCGGTGAACTCCGCCTCGACGGAGTCGACGCGGATCTTGGCGGCGGCGTGCGCCTGGTAGGCGAGCTGCTCGTTGCTGCGGGCCCGGGACAGCTCCCCGGCCACGCCGGTGGTGCCGCCGTCGACCTTCTGGCCCCGGGTGATCTGCTGGAGGCGGTTCAGCTCGCGGATGTCCTGGGCGAGGTCGCTGTCCGGCAGCGCGGCAGCTGCCTTTACGGCGTCGGCGGCGGCCGCGTCGGCCGCCTGCTGGGCCCGGAGCAGGGCGTCCTGCGCGGTTGCCAGTGTCTTGCCGGCCGCGTCGAGCTGCGCCTTGGCGTCGACGCGTTTCTGCTTGGTCAGCAACAGCGTCTCGCCGAGCGCGCCGACCTGGGCCTCGCCGGCGGAGATGGCGGCGGCCAGCGGACCCGTGCCCACGTTGACCACGGGCGGGACCGGGACACCGGCGACGGGAGCGCCACCGGGCAGTTGAAGCGCACCGGTCACCGCGGGGCGGGAACCGGTGTCCGGCACGGTGGTCGGCAAGCCGGGCTCGGCGTACGCGGGGGTGGACAGCACGGCCGCGGCGATCGCGCCGAGCAGGGCGGCCCAGAGCTTCGGACGCAGCACCGGCGAGATCACCGGGTTCCGTCGTCGCTGCCGTCGCCCGCGCCCGCTGTCGACCATTCCGCTCCCCGTCCCGCAGTCCGTCACCGCGCTTGGTGGGCGCGGCGGTCGGGACGGTACCAGTGTGTGGTTCCGCCCCGTTCTGTCTTACCGCACGACGGCAGTGATGTCGATGCATCTCCGGGTTACAGGAGGCTGAGAGTCTGGTGAAGTGGATCGCTGCCGG
The DNA here is from genome assembly GCF_006715105.1 of Micromonospora sp. A202. Taxonomy (NCBI): domain Bacteria; kingdom Bacillati; phylum Actinomycetota; class Actinomycetes; order Micromonosporales; family Micromonosporaceae; genus Micromonospora; species Micromonospora sp. A202. Next base: position 50,165 of record NZ_VFMP01000001.1, read on the forward strand.
CGACCGTGCCGCCGTGGCTGTCGGCGTCCCGACGTACGCTCGACGAGGACCGCAGGTGGAAGGGACGTGCCATGGACGCCGGACTCAAGCGTGAGCTCGAAGCGAAGGTGTACGCCGGTGAGCGGCTGACCCGGGAGGACGGGGTTGCCCTCTACGACAGCGACGACCTGACGTGGCTGGGCCGGTTGGCGCACCACAAGCGCACCGAGCTCAACGGTGACCGGGTGATGTTCAACGTCAACCGGCACCTCAACCTGACCAACGTCTGCTCGGCGTCCTGTGCGTACTGCTCGTTCCAGCGCAAGCCGGGCGAGAAGGACGCATACACGATGCGCATCGACGAGGCGGTCCGCAAGGCCAAGGAGATGGAGGATGAGCAGCTCACCGAGCTGCACATCGTCAACGGCCTGCACCCGACCCTGCCCTGGCGCTACTACCCCAAGGTGTTGCGCGAGCTGAAGGCGGCGCTGCCGAACGTCAAGCTCAAGTGCTTCACGGCGACCGAGGTGCAGTGGTTCGAGAAGATCAGCGGTCTGAGCGCCGACGAGATCCTCGACGAGCTGATGGACGCCGGCCTGGAGTCGCTGACCGGCGGTGGCGCGGAGATCTTCGACTGGGAGGTCCGGCAGCACATCGTCGACCACGCCTGCCACTGGGAAGACTGGTCGCGCATTCATGCCCTGGCGCACCGCAAGGGCATGAAGACCCCGGCGACGATGTTGTACGGCCACATCGAGGAGCCCCGGCACCGGGTCGACCACGTGCTGCGGCTGCGTGAACTTCAGGACGAGACCGGGGGCTTCGCGGTCTTCATTCCGCTGCGCTACCAGCACGACTTCGTGGACTCGGCGGACGGCAAGATCCGTAACCGGATCCAGGCGCGCACCACGATGGCCTCGCCGGCCGAGTCGCTGAAGACGTTCGCCGTCTCCCGGCTGCTCTTCGACAACGTGCCGCACGTCAAGAACTTCTGGGTGATGCACGGGCTGTCGGTGGCCCAGCTCTCGCTGAACTTCGGCGTGGACGACCTGGACGGCTCCGTCGTCGAATACAAGATCACGCACGATGCCGACTCGTACGGCACCCCGAACACGATGCACCGCGAGGACCTGCTGCACCTGATCTGGGACGCCGGGTTCCAGCCGGTCGAGCGGGACACCCGCTACAACGTGGTCCGGGAGTACGACAAGGCCCCGTCGCTGGCCGAGCGGCGCGCCGAGCCGCAGCAGGTCTGGGCCTGAGCCACCACGTACCCTCGCAGTCGATGACCGAGCAACGCGAACCTGAGCAGCAGAGTGGATTTCCCCGCCGGGACGCCGAGGGGCGCATCCGTACCCTCGGCGATCTGCTCGGGGTGTGCCTGGCCGGCCTGGTCATCGGTGTGCTGGCGTTGGTGTTGTTCGACTGGGCGTTCGCCTCGATCGGCGCCGGTGATTTCGGGCACACCAACGGCTGGTTGGCGGTGATCCTGCCGGCGTGGCTGTTCTGGGACGACTTCCGGGCCTGGGAGTTCGGCGCGGCCCGGGTGGTGGCGGCGCTGGTCGCCGCCGCCGTCGGGGTGTTCGTCGGGCTGCTGATCGCCGGTCTGGGCTCCGGGTTGCCACCGTTGCTCTCCGGCGCGTTGGCGGCGGCGGCGTTCACCGTGGCGTACGCGGCCCTCTGGTTCCCGGGCGTCCGCTGGCTGGCCCGCCGAACCGGCTGACCGCGACCGCCCGCCGGGCGGATCGACCCTCCCGCCGACATCGGCGGGCGACGGAGAGAACGGAGTGGTACGGGTGAGCGCCGCGCTCAAGTACACGCTGGGCCGGATCGGGCTGTTCGTCGCCGTGCTGGCGGGCCTCTGGCTGATCGACATGAACGTGTTCCTGAAGCTGATGTTGGCGCTGGCCTTCTCCGCCGCGCTCTCCTTCTTCCTGCTGCGCGGTTGGCGGGACGAGATGGCCGAGGAGATGGGCACCGCCGCCGAGCGCAGGCGCACCGAGAAGGAGCGCCTCCGCAGCGCCCTGGCCGGCGAAGACAACCCGAACCCGAACCCCACCCGCCCGGCCGAAGGCCCGGACGCTCCGCGTTGATCAAGAGGTTTGCGTCACGGAACTGGGCTCCGGTGACGCAAACCTCTTGATCACCCGCGTTGGGCGGGGCGGCTCGGGGCCAGGTGGCCCTGGCCCTGGGTGGGGTGGGGTGGTGGGTTACCAGTTGGTGGAGCCGGGGACCTTGGGCCAGGGCTTCGAGGTGGGCTTGATCAGGTACGCGATGCCGCCGGAGCCGCCGGAGACGCCGCCGCTGGCGTTGGTGCGCTTGGTCCGCAGCCAGATCTGCTCGAACTGCGCGCGCTTGTAGACGTTGCGCACCACGTCGTTGCTGGACGAGGCGGGGTCGTTGACGATCACGTCGCCGTCGGCGGTGAAGCCGACCACCACGAACAGGTGCCCGGAGGTGCCGTAGTTCGCCCCGTCCAGCTCACTGGCGAGGAAGGACTGGCTGGTCACGACGGGGATGCCGGCGGCGATGAAACGCTCCAGCTCGTCCAGCGAGTGCAGTCGGGTCACCCGACCCTCCAGCCCCGGGAAGCTGGCCGCGTACGCGGTGTTGAACGGCCAGTTGCCGGCGCCGTCGTACGCGTAGTCGTAGGTCATCCGGGCCGCGTGGTTGACCGTCGGGTCGGGGTAGGTCGGGTCCACCCAGGAGGTGTCGGCCTCCGAGGGCTTGCGACCCCAGTACTCGACCACCATCTCGGTGGAGGTGGGTGAGCACCAGGCCTCGCCGCCGCCGTCGTACTCGGGGTAGTGCCCGGAGTGCACGTTCTGCGAGTAGCGCGGCACCGGCAGCTCGACGCCCCAGGCGATGTGCCCGGCGCTCGGGGTCACTGTGAACCGGTCCGGCACTGTGGAACTCATCGCGCCGAGCATCCGCACCACCGGTGCGGCGGTCTGCCCGGGTGCCCGGTAGAGGGTCAGCCGCAGCTGGTACGACCGCAGCAGCACCCCGGCTGTGGCGTCGTCGATGCTGAAGGTGTCGGTCCAGATCGTCGACCAGGGGTCACCCTGCCGGTTGACGCTGGTCCGCTTGATGTCGGTGTCGCCGGACGCCCAGCGACCCATGACGTACCAGGGGGTCTGGTCGCCGCTGGTGTAGCTGCCCTGCATCTCCACCTGGATCCAGGTGCCGGCAGGGGTTTCCGCGTTCCAGGAGGCGATCAGTTCGCTGGCGTCGAACCCGACCCGGGTCACCGGTGAGGTCCAGGTGCCGTACTCCCAGGTGCGGGTGGTGCCGGTGTGCGGGTCGGCGTACTCGGTGGTGCCGGCCGGACGGGCCAGCGTGAGGCCCGCTCGGGCGCCGGGCACCACGCGGGTGCCGGCCCGGCTGCCCCGGTGCCAGTCGGCGGGCCCGGACCAGTCCTGGAAGGTGATCTGCTCGTCGTGGGTGACGGCGGGCGGGCGGGCCGCCGTCGCTGGCGCGCTGGTGGCGAGCAGGGTGAGCGCGGTGACGCCGGCGAGGGCGGCCGCGTGCAGGCGGGATCTGGCCATGGGTGCTCCGCGGTGTCGAGAGGGGCATCGTCGCTGGTCAGTTTCCCGCTTGGAGGGAAGTTTCGCCAGATGTTCCTGAGTGGAAAATCATTGCCGCCGGGATGATCGGCTCGGGATGGACAAGGCAGCGAAGGATATTGATATGACCATGTGACAGGTGGTGAAGTGTGCTTCACCGAGCGGGATCTCCCGCCCATCAAGGAGGTAGTTGATGGCCCTCCGCACGCCCATCCCTCTCCGCCGCGTCCTGGTGCTCGCCGTCGTCACCGGGCTGGGCATCGTCACCGTCGCCGCCGGTCCGGTCGCCGCCCGACCCGCACCGGACCGGTCCACCGAGCCGGCCGCCGCCAGCTACCGGGTGCTCGGCCCCCGGACCCTCGCCGACCGCAACGCGGTGGCCCGCACCGGAGCCGCCATCGACTACTCCGAACACGGAGTCCTGCACATCTCGGCGACCGCGGGTGAGGCCGCCGAGATCGGCAAGCTCGGCTTCCGGCTGGAACCGCTGGCCCCGCCGCCCAACGCCGAGCGCGGCGCCGGCGAGATCGGCACGATGGCCTTCCCGCCCGCCGACTCCAACTACCACGACTACGCGGAACTGACCGCCGTCGTGAACCAGGTCGTCGCCGACCATCCGGCGATCGCCCGCAAGATCAGCATCGGTTCGTCGTACGAGGGCCGCGACCTGATGGCGGTGAAGATCTCCGACAACGTCGGCACCGACGAGAACGAGACCGAGATCCTGTTCAACTCCCAACAGCACGCCCGTGAGCACCTGACCGTCGAGATGGCGATCTACCTGCTCAACCTGTTCACCGACAGCTACGGCTCCGACTCCCGGATCACCAACATCGTCAACGGCCGGGAGATCTGGATCGTGCCGACGGTCAATCCGGACGGCAGCGAGTACGACATCGCCACCGGGTCGTACCGGTCCTGGCGCAAGAACCGGCAGCCCAACAGTGGTTCGTCCAACGTCGGCACCGACCTGAACCGCAACTGGTCCTACAACTGGGGTTGCTGCGGCGGCTCGTCCGGCACCACCTCGTCGGAGACCTACCGGGGGCCGTCGGCGTTCTCCGCACCCGAGACGCAGGCGCTGCGCAACTTCGTCAACGGTCGGGTGGTCGGTGGCGTGCAGCAGATCAAGGCCAACATCGACTTCCACACGTACTCGCAGCTGGTGCTCTGGCCCTACGGCTACACGACGGCGAACACCGCGACGGGCATGAACGCGGACCAGTACAACACCTTCGCCACCATCGGCCAGCAGATGGCGGCCACCAACAACTACACCCCGGAACAGTCCAGCGACCTTTACATCACCGACGGGGACAGCCTCGACTGGATGTGGGCCACCCACAACATCTGGGCGTACACCTTCGAGATGTACCCGGGCTCCTCCGGCGGCGGCGGCTTCTACCCGCCCGACGAGGTCATCCCAGCGCAGACCTCGCGCAACCGGGAGGCGGTGCTGCTGCTCAGCGAGTACGCCGACTGCCCGTACCGGGCCATCGGCAAGCAGGCGCAGTACTGCGGCAGCGGTGGTGGCGGCACCACGGTCTGGTCGGACACCTTCGAGACCGCCACCGGCTGGACCATCAACCCGTCCGGCACCGACACCGCCACCCTCGGCGCGTTCGAGCGGGGCGCCGCCCAGGCGACCACGTCCTCCGGCGCCAAGCAGCTCACCCCGTACGCCGGATCCAACGACCTGGTCACCGGCCGCCTCGCCGGTTCGGCGGCCGGTGACTACGACGTCGACGGCGGCGTGACCAGTGCCAGGTCCCCGGCGGTGACCCTGCCGTCGTCCGGCACGCTGAGCCTCTCGCTGGCCTGGTACCTGGCGCACGGCTCGAACGCCTCGTCGGCGGACTACCTGCGGGTGAGCGTGGTGCACAACGGCGGCACCACCGCGCTGCTCACCCAGGCCGGCGCGGCGACCAACCGCAACGGGAGTTGGGCGGTGGCCAACCTCAACCTCACCCCGTACGCCGGGCAGTCGGTCCGCATCCTCGTTGAGGCGGCGGACGCCTCCGGCGCCAGCCTGGTAGAGGCGGCTGTGGACAACGTCACCATCACGTCCTCCTGATCAGGTGGGGCCCCGCTCCGCCCCGCGGGGCCCCACCACCCTCTTCCGAACACCACCAACTCGGACATACGCCCTCCGACGGTCACCGTGTGACGGTTCCGGGGGATCGACTCGCGGCGATCGGCGCGTGATCGATCCGGCACGTCCCGGCGGTGCGCTACCGTCTTACCGACCAGTCCGCAGCGAAGCCGGTGCGAAACCCGGCGCTGTCCCGCAACTGTGATGCCCCACCCGACGGTGGGGACGAGCCAGGTCGCCTGCGGATCGGTCGCGAAACGCGCTCTCGAGGAAGGGCGCCTCGTGGGCGGGCGTACGAAAGTCCTGTCGGCGAAGCACCACACTCCTCGACCGACAGGAGGCCCCATGTTCAGACGTACCCCTCGGCTCTTCGCCGCGACCCTCGCGGTCGCCGCGCTGGCCCTCGGCGCCTGCGCCGAGAAGGCCGACGACAAGCCGACCACCGGCACCGCGGCCGCCGCGTACCCGGTCACGGTCGGCACGCTCACCCTCGACAAGCGCCCCGAGAAGATCGTCGCTCTGTCGCCGACTGCCACCGAGATGCTCTTCGCGATCGGTGCCGGCCCGCAGGTGACCGCCGTCGACGACCAGTCCAACTATCCGGCCGACGTGCCCAAGAGCGACATATCCGCCTTCCAGCCGAACGCCGAGGCGATCGCCGGTAAGAACCCCGACCTGGTGGTGCTCTCCGACGACCGCAACAAGATCGTCGAGCAGCTCGGCAAGCTGAAGATCCCGGTGTACCAGACCCCGGCGGCCACCACGCTCGACGACACGTACCGGCAGATCACCGAGCTGGGCACGCTGACCGGGCACGCCGACCAGGCCACCGACGTCGCCAGCCGGATGAAGGACGACATCGCCAAGCTGGTCAAGGACGTGCCGCAGCGCGCAGAGAAGCTCACCTACTACCACGAGCTGGGCCCCGAGCTGTACAGCGCGACCAGCAAGACCTTCATCGGCACGCTCTACAGCCAGATCGGTCTGACCAACATCGCCGACCCTGCCGACGCGGACGGCAAGAGCGCCGGCTACCCGCAGCTGTCCCAGGAGTTCATCGTCAAGGCCAACCCGGACTTCGTCTTCCTGGCCGACTCCAAGTGCTGCCAGCAGAACGCCGACTCGGTCAAGGCGCGCAGCGGCTGGTCCGGGCTCACCGCGGTGAAGAACAACCAGGTGGTCGCACTGGACGACGACGTCGCCTCCCGCTGGGGGCCGCGGGTCGTGGACCTGCTCCGGGTCATCATCGACGCGGTTGCCAAGGTGCCCGCGTGACCGTCGTCCGTCGGTGACCGGGCCGCTTCCCGCGGCCCGGTCCGCCGGACCGCCGTCCGCGCCGCGCCCCGCCGGACCGCCGTCAAGGGCCCGGCCCGCCGGGCTGCGCAAGCGATGGCTGGTCGCCGGGGTGTTCGCGGTGCTCGTCGCGCTCGTCGCCGGGGTGTCGCTCGGCCCGGTCAGCCTGCCCGCGGGCAGCGTCGCGGCCGAGCTGCTCAACCTGATCCCGGGGATGCACCTCGACAGCGGTCTCTCCGAGCGGGAGATCGCGATCGTCACCGAGCTGCGGTTGCCCCGGGTGGTGCTGGGCCTGCTGGTCGGCGGGTTGCTCGCCCTTGCCGGCGGCTGCTATCAGGGCGTGTTCCGCAACCCGCTCGCCGACCCGTACCTCCTGGGCGTGGCCGCCGGCGCCGGCCTCGCGGTCACCGCGGCGATCGCCCTCGGCGGCGCCGGCCGGCAGGGCGCGATCTCCGGGCTGCCGATGACCATCCCGTTGGCCGCCTTCGCCGGGTCACTGCTCGCCGTCACGATGACCTACGTGCTCGGCGCGGCCGGCGGGCGCGGCGGCTCACCGGCGATGCTGATCCTGGCCGGAGTGGCGGTCTCCGCGTTCCTCTCCGCCGGGCAGACGTATCTGCTGCAACGACACTCCGACAGCATCCAACCGGTCTACTCCTGGCTGCTCGGCCGGCTGGCCACCGCCGGCTGGCACGACGTGCTGCTGGTGCTGCCGTACGCCGCTCTGACCACTGTGGTGGTGCTGCTGCACCGCCGCGAGCTGGACGTCCTCGCGGTCGGTGACGACGAGGCGAGGAGTCTGGGCCTGCACCCGCAGCGCACCCGTTACCTGTTGATCGCCGCAGCCTCCCTGGGCACCGCTGCGGCGGTCTCCGCGACCGGCCTGATCGGCTTCGTCGGCATCATCGTGCCGCACACCGTCCGGCTGCTCGCCGGGTCGAGCTACCGGGCGATCCTGCCGCTGTCACTGCTGTTCGGCGGTGCGTTCCTGGCACTGACCGACGTGGTGGCCCGCACCGTCGCCGCTCCGTCCGAGGTGCCGATCGGGGTGGTGACCGCCCTGCTGGGCGGCCCGTTCTTCGTGATCGTGCTGCGGACCGCCCGACGGGTGCTCACGTGAGCCGCGAACCCGCCGCCGGCCCGTCCGGCGGCCGTCCGCCTGGCAGCCTTCCGTCCGGCGGTCTTTCGTCCAGCGGTCCTTCGTTTGGGGGTGGCGACGGCGGTGTGCCGGCCGTCGAGGTGCGTGGGCTGCACGTCGACCTCGGCGGCACACCGATCCTGACCGGCGTCGACCTCACCGTCGCCGTCGGCGAGTGGGTCACCGTGATCGGCCCGAACGGCGCCGGCAAGTCCACCCTGTTGCGCGCCGTCGGCGGCCTGCTGCCCGCGCCGGGGGCGATCACCCTGTTCGGTACGGCGAGCACCGCGCTGCGCCGCCGGGACCGCGCCCGGGTGGTGGCCACCGTGGCACAGTCGCCGGTGGTGCCGCCCGGCATGTCGGTGCTGGACTACGTGCTGCTCGGCCGCACCCCGTACATCCCCACGCTGGGCCGGGAGTCGACCGCCGACCTCGACGCCGTACACGAGGTGCTCGGCCGGTTGGACCTCACCGGCTTCCACCGTCGTGAGCTGGCCACCCTCTCCGGAGGCGAACGGCAGCGGGTGTTCCTCGCCCGGGCGCTCGCCCAGGGCGCGACGCTGCTGCTGCTCGACGAGCCGACCAGCGCGCTCGACATCGGGCACCAGCAGGAGGTGCTGGAACTGGTCGACCAGTTGCGCCGCGAGCACGGCCTGACCGTCCTCGCCACGATGCACGACCTCTCCCTGGCCGGCGAGTACGCCGACCGGATGGTGATGCTCGCCAGCGGTCAGGTGGTGGCCGCCGGGACCCCGTCCGAGGTGCTGACCGAGCACCTGCTGGCGACCCACTACCGGGCCAGCGTGCGGGTCGTCCCCGGCACCCACGGCCCACTGGTGGTCCCGGTCCGCCCCCGCGCCAGATCGTCCGGGTCAGGGGCCCAGGTCGATGACGGAGAAGAGGGCGCCCTGGGGGTCGCGTAGGGCTGCGAACCGGCCCGCCGGGATGTCCCGGGGCGGGACCAGGATCGTTCCGCCCAGCTCGGCGGCGCGGGCCGCGGCGGCGTCCGCGTCGGTCACCGCGAAGTACACCGTCCAGTACGCGGGCAGGTCGGCCGGGAAGTCGTCGGCCAGCGGCGGCATCATCCCGGCGACGATCTGCGTCCCGAGCCGCCAGCCGGTGTACGTCATGGCGCCCACCGCCTGGTCGTCCGGCTGCCAGCCGAACACCAGCTCGTAGAAGACCTTCGCGCCCTCGGGGTCGGGGGTGACCAGTTCGTTCCAGCTCATCGCGCCCGGCACGTTGAACACTTCGGCCCCGGCCATGGCCAAGGGCTGCCAGACGCTGAACGTGGCGCCGGCCGGGTCGGCGAAGACCGCCATCCAGCCCCGGTCGAAGACCTCGAACGGCGGCACGACGACCTGCCCGCCGGCCCGCTCGACCCGGCCGGCGACCAGTTCCGCGTCGTCGGTGGCCAGGTACGTCGACCAGATCGGCACCTGGTCCGGGATCGCCGGTGGCCCGGCCCCGGCCACCGGCCTGCCGTCGAGCAGGAAGACCGTGTAGCCGCCCGCCTCGGGCTCCGGTGTCACCCGGCCGGTCCAGCCGAACAGCTCCGGGTAGAAGCGTCGCGCCTCGGTCAGGTCCGGGGTGGCCAGGTCGGCCCAGCAGGGCGTACCCGGCGGGACGGTGCTCACGTCAAGACCCCTCTCGGCCCGGGCGGTCACGGCGACCCCCTGCCGGAATCCTGGCACCGTCCCGCCGCAGCCCGGGGCGGAAACGGACGAATCGTCAGCTGAACCGGCGACCCTCGTCCCGTCGGTACGCCCAACCGGCGAGCGCCGCGAGCAGCACCACCCAGACGCCGAGCATGATCATCGCCAGCGGCTCGACGCGGTATTCGCCGACCGCCGACCACATCAGCTCGGCCGCGCCCCGGGTGGGCAGGTACGGCGCGATCGTCTCGATGAACCCGGGTGCCTCACCCGGCGCGGAGAGCAGGCCGCCGCCGAACGCGAGCGGCAGGAAGACGACCTGCGCCACGACGATCGCCGCCTTGCTGGGAAGCGAGTAGCCGATCGCGAGGCCCATCAGAGTGAACGGCACCGAGATGACGGCCACGGTGCCGATGGTCAGCAGTAGGGCCGCGGGGGTGATCTGGGCCGCGGTCAGCGTCGCGCCGATCACCACGACCGGGATCAGCGAGAGGTACGTGAGCGCAAGGCCGGCCAGCACCCGGCCCGCGAACCTGGGCGCGGGCCCGGCCGGCAAGGTCCGGGTGTACGGGTTCCAGGGCTGGTCGCGGTCCTCGGCGACGCCGACGCCGTACTGAAAGATGTTGGCGCTCATCACCGAGAAGGTGACCATCGACGCGGTGGCGAAGGTGGCACCGGCCGCGTCGTCACCAGCGAACGGCACCACGAAGAAGATCATGGCGGCCGCCGGAAAGAAGGCGCTGCCGACGACGGCCACCGGAATCCGGATGATCTCCAGGAGTTGGTAGCGGGCGTGAACCAGGGCGAGCTGCACGGTGGCCTCCTCAGACTGTGGTGGGTTGGCCGCCGGCAGCGGCGGTGGTGGTGGCTCGGCCTTCGGTGGCCGACTGGTCCCCGGCGGGCGCGTCCCCGCTGGTGATGGCGAGGAACGCCTCCTCCAGCGAGGTCGGTCGTACCTCCAGGTCGGTGAAGGCCGTTCCGGCCGTGACCAGCGCTCGGACCAGTTCGTCGGCGTCGGTGGTGAGCAGGTGCAGCCGGCCGTCGACCCGTTCGGTGCGGACGACGCCGGGCAGGTCGGGCAGTTGGTCGGCGACGAGGCTGACCCGGCGTACGCCGACGATGCCGCGCACGGCGTCCACCGTGTCGTCGGCGAGCACCCGGCCCTGCCCGATCACCACCACCCGGTGCGCCAGCGCCTCCACCTCCTCCAGGTAGTGGCTGCTCAACAGCACGGTGCCGCCGTCGGCGTGGAACGCGCGGATCGCCTCCCACAGGGTGTGCCGGGCGGCGACGTCCAGACCGGTGGTCGGCTCGTCGAGCAGCACCAGCCGGGGTCGGCCGACGAATGCCAACGCCACCGCCAACCGGCGACGCTGCCCACCGGAGAGGCCTCCGGTCTGCCGTCGGGCGAGGTCGCCCAGGCCGAACTGGTCGAGCAACTCACCGCGGGGCACCGGGTCCGGGTAGTGCGCGGAGACGAAGTCGACGACCTCACCGACGCGCAGTGTGCCCGGCAGGCCGGTCTCCTGCGGGGTGACCCCGATCTGCCGCCGGTTCGCCGGGTCGCGGGGGTCGCCGCCGAACAGCTCGACCCGCCCGGAACTGGGCCGGCGCAGACCGACCAGCAGGTTCATCAGTGTGCTCTTGCCGGCGCCGTTCGGGCCGAGCAGGCCGACCAGCTCACCGGCCCGGACTTCCAGGTCGACACGGTCGAGGGCGAGGACGTCGCCGTACCGGCGGCTGGCCTGGTCGGCGTGGGCGAGGGTCATGTCTGCTCCTTCGACGGGGTGGGGTCGAGCAGGATGCGGATCGCTTCGGTGTACTCCTCGAACGCCAGCCGGCCCCGCCGGCTGAGCCGGACCAGGGTTGCCGGGGTGCGTCCACGGTGGGTCTTGCTGATCTCCACGTAGCCGGCGTCCTCGAGCTTGCGCAGGTGCACGGAGAGGTTGCCGGCGGTCATCGCGAGCAGTTCCTGCAACCGGGGGAAGGCGATCAGGTCGCCGTCGCCGAGAGCGGAGAGGCTGGCGACCACCCGGAGCCGGGCCTGCGCGTGGATGACCGGGTCCAGTTCGCTCATCGGCGGTGTCACTGTCGCCGTCGGGCGATCGCGCCGGCGACCAGGATCCCGCCGCCGCCGGCCACCGCAATGACCAGCGCGTGCCAGCCAGGCCCGGCGATCACACCGGCCAGGTTGATCACGCTTATCCAGACGCCCAGCCGGAAAAGGTCCCGATCCAGCCAGATCGCTCCACCGGCCATGTGTAGCGCGCCGGTCAGCCCGACGGCGGTCGCCGACCAGACCAGGCCCGCCAGATCGTCCGGTAGGTGCTCGGAGATCCGGCCGAGCCCCGCGTAGATGCTCACGGAGCCGAGGGCCCACGTGCACCCATACCAGCGCCCACGCTGGGCGGAGTCACCGATCACCTGGCCGTAGGCCCGTGTGCTGACCACTGCCTGGATCACTCCGGCTGCCACGAGCAGCGCGAAGAGGACGGTCAGCGGCAGCCAGCTCGGCAGCCGGAGCAGCTCCCGGTCGTCGGGGGAGAACCGCAGGAAGAACAGCCCGAAGCCGACCAGCCAGGCGACTCCCCAGGGCCAGTAGACCAGGCGGGCGTCGGGATCGAGGCGCCGTGCCGTCGCGGAACGCTGGTCCTGGATCAGCCGGAGGGCCGCTGCCGCGTCGGCGGGTGGAAGGTCATCGTCTAGGTGCACGCAAACTACTTTACGATGCAAAGTCCGAACGCGGTGTCCCGCTCGGCGTCCGGGTTACGACAGCGGCGCGCAGTGCCTATGGTGGGGAACCGTGGCGGCTGACCGGTCGCACAGGACACAGGGGAGGGTCCGTGTCGAGCCCGAGCAGAGACCTGGAGGTCCAGCCGGAGGCGCTGGCGGCGTTCGCCAAGACGTCCAACGACCGGGCGGCCCGCTTCCGCGAGCTGCACCGTTCATTTGGCGACGGGCACGTGCCTCGGCACGCGTTCGGGGTGATGCCGGCGTCGTTCGGCCTCGCCGCGGCGTACGCCGAGCAGTTCGAGGCGTGCCTCCAGGGGCTCGCCGACGGCGCCGAAATGATGGCGGACATCGCGGAGGGGGTCAGCGACACCGCCGGTGCCTACACCGGCACCGACGTGGCCAACACCGACATGTTCGTGCCCGGCCGCCCGCCAGCTCCCGACCTCATCGCTCCCGGCCCCTGGTCGGGTGGCGCCGGCGCTCCGAGCGGGCCGGTGCCCGCATGAGCACGGAGGCGTTGCACCGCAACAAGACCTACTTCGAGCAGATCGTGTCGGGCACTCCGGAGCCCTTCAAGCCGCTCTCCAACGCGGTGCTCTGGCCGTTCGAGCAACTGCTGGAACTGGTCGCCGGTGAACCGGACGACCTGATGCGGGCGGCGCAGGTCTGCCTGGACACCGGCGCGGCGGTCCGGGAGATCGCAGGCGACCAGATCGCCGACCGGGCCCGCTTGCGCGGCAACTGGAAGGGCGACGCCGCAGAGAGCTTCCACGCCTCGATGGAGTCGGTGGAAAAGGCGATCGAGGAGCTGGCCCGAGGGCTCGACGGCACCAAGGACGTGCTGGTCGAGGCGGCCAACGCGGCGGTCGACGCGTTCAACCTGCTGGTCGAGCTGATCCTCGAGTTCCTGCTCTGGTTCCTCACCGAGGTGATCATTGCGGCGGTGGCCGCGGCGCTGAGCGCCGGCGTCTCGCTGGCAGCCACTGTGGTCCGGGTGCTGGCCCGGCTGGCCACCACCGTGGGTCGGATGGTCAAGATCGTCGCCCGGTTCGCCGAGGTGCTCACCCGCCTCGCCACTCGGTTGGGCAAAGTCGCCGGGCAGCTCCGCGAGTACGCCAACACCGTCATGGAGCTCAAGAAGCGGAAAAAGCAGTACAAGCTGATTACCAAGGGTGGCTGGACGCCGGAGGGGCGTGCCTTCCAGATCGAGAAGTTCAAGACCCTCTTTCCCGGCAAGTTCGTCATCAACCATGTCTCGCCGGTCAACGTCCCCGGCTTCGGCGGCGCACTGCTGGACACCGGTGTGGGCCTGCACGACATCTCCGACGGGCAGAAGGACCGCAATTACCTCGTGGACGGCACGTACAGCGATGACCTGGGCCCGTACACCAAGAGTGTGCAGAATGTCTTCGACTCCATCGTGAACTGAGAGGCAGCCATGACCTTCCCCGCCCTGGACCGCATCGAGGCGCTGGCCCGCAACCTGGACGGTTGGCAGCGGCAGCTCGCCGACCGGATGGCGGAGCTGGAGCAGACCAGCGCCGAGGGGGTGAGCGACTCCGGCCTGGTGCGCGTCACCGCCGCCGCCGACGGGAAGATCGTTTCTGCGGAGCTGAACGCGCGGGCGATGCGACTGGACTCCTACAGCCTGGCCGAGGAGTTCACCGCAGCCGCCAACCGGGCGCAGGAGGCCGCTGCGGCCCAGGTCCGGGAGTTGGTCGGTGAGGTCATCGGGGAACCAGGTGCCGGCCCGCGCCGGCCCGGCGACCACGAGGAGCGCCGATGACGGTCGACGGCAGTCAGGCGCGGTACGTCGAGGGGGTCACCCGGCTGCTAGCGGCCGGAGAGCAGGTGCGTGCGGTGGCCCGGGTCCGAGCGGGGGGAGGGCTGACCCCGGCGGCACCCCCGCAGCCGTCGGCGCCACCCACCCCGGGTGGGCCGGGCTTCCTGGGTGCCCTGCTCAACGTGCTGTCGCCGAACATCACCTTCGGTCGGGCGGACGACGCCGTCGACTGGCTCTTCTTCGGCGTCGGAGGTCGAGGCGAACCAGGTTCGCAGGCTTCCCTGCTGCACCACGCCCTGACCGTGACGGCGAAGGGTTCCGGCGTCCGCGACATCGTGCTCGGGGTCACCGACCAGCGGTTGCTGGTCGGCGCGACAGCACCGGTCGGGTTGCTCTCCAGCTCAGCGGCGGACGAACGGGCGCAGGCCGACATCGAGCTGCTCGGGTCGGTGCCGCGCACGGCCGTGACCGCCCGGGTCGGCCGGTACCGGTTGAACTGGAAGCGGCTGCGGATCGACTTTGCCGACGGGTCGTGGTTGTCGTTCCACGTGCCACTGGCTGACTCCGGCCGCCCCCTGCGGGAGATCGCGGCGGCCCTGTCAGCCGGCTGACCCGCCGACGAGCGGCGCGGGCAGCGGCTCGTGGTGCAGCACCGCCAGCCGGGACACCGCTCGGGTGAGCACCACGTACAACCGGTGCAGCCCGCGCGGTTCGGCCGCGACGATCGCGGCCGGCTCGACCACCACCACATGGTCGTACTCCAGGCCTTTGACCAGCGTCGCGGGCACCAGGGTGACCCGCTCGGCGGCCGCCACGTCGTCGGCGGTCGCGGTCGCGACACCGGCATCGGCCAGTGCGGCGCGCAACCCGTCGACCGCGTCATCCGCGGCGATCACACCGACCGAGCCGTCGTGCGCGAGCGCCGAGCGCACCTCCGCCACCGTCGCCGAGGTCAGGTCGGTCACCGTACGCACGTCCAGGCCGCCGTCGTGCCGTAGCGACTCGGCCGGCGGTACGTCCACAGCGAGCGCCGGCAGGAGCAGGTTCGCGAATGCGACCACCGCGGCGGGCACCCGGAAACCGATCGTCAGCGGGACCACCACGGCGTCCGGCTTGCCCAGGTGGGCGAGGGACTCCTTCCAGTCCGTGGCAGCCCACGGCGCGGTGCCCTGGGCCAGGTCACCGAGGAGGGTGATCGAGCCGTGCTCGCTGCGCCGGGCGATGGCCCGACACTGCATTGGGGAGAGGTCCTGCGCCTCGTCCACCACCACGTGCCCGAACCCGGAGGGTCGTTCCAGCAGCCCGGTCGCCTCGTCGATCAGCACCGCGTCGGCGGCGGTCCAGCGGGTCGCCTTGGGGGTGCGAGCCGGCTTCGCCCAGACGAGCAACGCCTGCTCCGCGTCGCTGAGCAGGCCGTCCGCCGCCGCGGCCAGCCGATCCGGGTCGGAGAGCAGGCTGTGCACCAGCCCTTCCGGGGTGAGTGCCGGCCAGACCGCGTCCAGGAAGTCGACCACCGGGCGGCAGCGGCTCATCCGACGCAGCCAGGCATCACCGGGCGACTCGGCTCGGCGGGCCTCGGCCTGCCGTTGCAGCAGGCTCACCACCCGCGCCCGGACGCGCTCCCGGCCAGTGCCGTACGGCAGACCTTCCCGACGGGTCTCCTCGACGATCCGGTGCAACGGCTCCAGACCGATCCGCCACCGGAACGAACCGTCCGACACGGTGATCGACTCGGTGGGCGTGCCGATCTGTGCCTGCACCGCGCGTTGCAGCACGCTCGCCATGCGTACGTCGTGCTTGAGCGTGGCGACCATCGGCGCCTCGACCGCCCGAACCGGCACCCGGGAGATCAACTCCTCCACCGTGGCCTGCTCGACCTCGACCTCGCCGAGCGCCGGGAGCACTGCCGCGATGTACGACAGGAACGCCCGGTTGGGTCCGACGATCAGCACGCCGGCCCGTCGCAGACGCTCCCGATGCAGGTACAGCAGGTACGCGGCCCGGTGCAGGCCGACAGCCGTCTTGCCGGTCCCCGGCGCTCCCTGCACACAGATCGAGTCGGCCAGGTCGGCCCGGACCAGCTCGTCCTGCTCCGGCTGAATGGTCGCGACGATGTCCCGCATCGGCCCGACGCGTGGTCGTTCGATCTCGGAGGTGAGGATCCGGCTGGTCGTACCGAGTTCCTCGCCCCGATCCAACCGCTCATCCTCGAAGCTGGTCAGCACGCCGTTGCTGAACCCGAACCGCCGCCGGACGGCCACCCCCTGCGGATCCCGCGCGCTAGCCCGGTAGAACGACCGGGAGACCGGTGCCCGCCAGTCCAGCACCAACGGCTCGCCAAGCTCGTCACTGACGTGCCGCCGCCCCACGTGGTACCGCCGGCCTTCATGATCACCGCTGCCGCTGCTGGAGGTCGCGCTGTCCGCGGTCGCGTTGTCGATGGTTTCGTGGTCCGTGGTTCCGGTGAAGTCGAGGCGACCGAAGAAGAGCGGCGTGGTCGGGTCGTCCGCCAGCTCGGCCACCCGGCGGGCCAGGGTGCGACCCAGCGTCTCGGCCGCGTAGGCGTCGCCGGCAACCTGGTCACCGGTCGAGAAGAGGGCTTCGGCCCGCTCCCGCATCCGGCGTAGCGCTGCCCGCGAGTTTGCGAGGTGCGTGCGTTCGGCGGCCAGATCCGTGTCGAGGTGGGTGTCGAGGTCAAGTGCGGGCATGCTGACGTCCCATCGTTCACATCTGCTGCGCGCTCGCGTGTCCGGGGGCGGATGGCCGGCCGCCCGGCGCGAAGACGTCCGTTCCGGTGCAGCTCACCTCGGCCGTCAAGCGGGCTGCAACCCTACGCTCCCCAGCCCGTCCGTTCCACCGAATTACCCACGCGACCATCCGTACGAGAGGGCGTGTCGCCGGGCGCGGCGCACGAAAGTGGGCGTGTCGTGGGTAGCAACACGCTGCCCCGACGTCACCGGTCGGCCCGTGTGGTTGATCCCGTTCTCGGGTGGCGACGGCACGTCTGCCGGGTGTCAGCAGCGCCGGTGGTAGAGGTTGCGTCGTGGTGCGCGTAGCGGGTCGAGCCAGCTGGGCGGGAGAATTCCGGCCGGCTGTCGGGCGCGATGCGGACCAGCCAGTCGCCGCGGTGGATGAGCCGGTGGTGGTAACCGCAGAGCAGCACGGCATTGCCCAGCGCGGTGGCTCCGCCGTCTGCCCAGTGTCGGACGTGGTGACCGTCGCACCATCGGGATGGCCGATCACAACCAGGAAAGGCGCAACCGCCGTCGGGCAGCACGAATGCTCGGCGCAACGGGCCGTTGAAGAGCCGGCGCTGGCGCCCGACGTCCAGAACCTGACTGTCGCCGCCCAGCACCGCCGGCAGCACGCAGGCATCGCAGGAGAGACGGCGGATCGCGCCCGGCGCGAGGGGTGGCCCGGTCTCCAGGGTGCCGGCGCGTACGCCGTTGACCAGCTCGTCCAGCGACACGGTCACGACGAGCTGCGGCCGGTCGCCGCCGTTGTCGGGCAGCTGGCCGGTGCGCAGCGCCAAACGACAGACCTCGCCCAGCGCGTCCGCTCGGCGCTGACCGGGACTGCGGTCGTCGTGATCGCCGGCCGGGGCGCAGAGCCTGTCGATCGCCTCCCGTAGCAGGCTCGCGGTTTCGGTGTCGAGGTTGCCGCTGAGGCGTACCTGCCCGTCCTGCTGCTCGGAGAGCGTGACGTGCCGACGGGCCACGGCTCGCTCGGTGGCTTTTTCGAGGGCGGCCAGCTCTGCCTGGTCGGCCAGATCCGGTGCGACGTGCGTGAGGACGCGCTCCCCGAGCCGGCTGAGGATGGTCGGATCGAAGCGGTCGGCCCAGGTGACCAGCAGTTGGGTGGCTTTGTCCGCCACCTCCGGGCCGGCCTCGGGCGGCAGGGCCGCGATCGTCTCTGCCACCACCCGACCCTGCTCGACGGTCATCGCGCCGCTGAGCAGTGCGTCACGCACCGCCTGCGCCAACGTCCTCAACATAGACAAAGACTAGAACAGGTGTACGACAGTTTCGGTCCGCTTCGACTGCGGCGTTGACGCTGAACGTCGCGTGAACTGGCCACGCCTCAAATCGGGTGTTCGCAGAAGTCGGATGCTGCTCACTGCGGGGGTGATGGCGGGTCGGGGAGCCGCCCGGGATCATGGGCTCATGACCGAGGCCAGCCCCGATTCGCGTCGAATGACGATCAGTGACCCGCAGGTGATGCGGGCGATGGCTCATCCGGCCCGGATCGCGATCATGGAATACCTGAGTAGCCGGGAGAGCGGTGGGACCGCCACCGAGTGCGCGGAGATCGTCGGTCTGTCGCCGAGCGCGACCAGTTACCACCTGCGCGCGCTGGCGAAGTTCGGCCTGGTCGAGCAGGCGCCGAGTCGCGGGGACGCGCGCGAGCGGCTGTGGCGAGTGCCGAGTGTGAGTGTGTGGGTCGAGGCGGGTCGCGATGCCGGGCCCGAGGCGCGCGCGGCCGAGCAGGCGCTGGTGGAGGCGCACGCCGTTCGGGCCATGGAGCGGACCCGGGACTGGCTGCGGCGCGCCGGGGACGAGCCCGCCGAGTGGTACGACGCCGCGCTCTTCAACGACACGTTGCTGCTGCTCACCGCCGAGGAGCTGGCCGAGGTGAACCAGGCGGTCCTGGCCATGCTGCAGCCGTACCGGGCTCGCCTGCGCCAGGCCGATCCTCCGGCGGGGGCGCGCACGGTCGCCGTGCAGTACCGGGCCGTGCCGCTGGCCTGACTGGATGGTCGCGGTGCGCCGAGCCGCACGCGGGTTGATCGCCGACCGGCCATTCGCCGTCGTGGCGGCGGCAGGGGGTTGTGCTGATCAGTTGTGAAGGATTATTTTCGAAGTATGTCCTTCACAACTGAGCCGTCGCGCTGGTCGGACGTCTGGCTCGCCGCCACCGCCCGTGGCACCACGATCTGCGGCGACTTTCTGGCCGCCACCGCGCTCGCGCTGGCGCTCCAGGGCTCCGGCGCCGGAGGGCTTGCCGTGTCGGGGCTGCTGCTCGCGGCCACCCTGCCCTTGGTGGTGCTCGCCCCGCTCACCGGACGGCTCGCCGACCGGGTGGACAGCCGCACCCTGCTGGTCACCGTCGGGCTGGCGCAGGCTGTCATCTGTACGCTGCTCGCCGTCGCCGAGCACCCGGTCCTGGTTGTGGGCCTCGTCGCCCTGCTCGCCTGCGGGCTCGCGGTGACCCAGCCCTGCCTGGCGGCGCTGCTGCCGGCGATGGTCCGCCCGGCCGACCTGCCCCGGGCCAGCGCGATCAGTCAGAACGCCGTCTCCCTCGGCGCGCTCGGCGGGCCGGTGCTGGCAGGCCTGCTGGTGGGGCAGTTCGGCACTCGCGTACCCCTGCTTCTCGATGCCGTGACCTACCTGGCGCTGGTGGTCGCGGGCCTGCTGCTGCGGACCCGGCGGGGCGGCCGACGGCCCGCCACCGCAGGGCCGGCGGGCGGGGGAAGCCCCGCGAACCAGGCCGACCCGAGCGGTACGGGGATGGGCTGGCGGCTGCGCCGTGACCCGCTGATGCTGGTCATGGTGGCCAGCACCGCGGTGGTGATCGCGGCGATCGGCGGCATCAACGTGATCGAGGTCTTCTTCATCCGGGAGACGCTGCACGGTTCGGCGACCACGTACGGCCTGGTGGGAGCGGCATGGATGGCCGGCATGCTGCCCGGCAGCTGGATTGCCGCCCGACTCGCCCGCCGGTTCGACCACGACGGGGCGCTCATCCGTGGGGTGCTGGTGACGCTGGCCATGTGCAGCCTGCTGGTGCTGCTCGCCGCGACGGTGCCGACGGCCGGCCTGCTCGTGCCGCTCTGGCTGGTGGCCGGCGCGGCGAACGGCGGCGAGAACGTCTTCGCCAACCTGCTCACCAGCCGCCGGGTGCCGGAGGCGATGCGCGGCCGGGCGTACGCCAGCTACGGCGCTGCGGTGCAGGGTGGCTCGATGGCCGGCTATCTGATCGGCGGGGCGCTGCTCACGGTCGTCCCGCCCCGACCACTGATCGCCGCAGCGGGCGTGGCCGGGCTCGTGGTGGTGTTGGCGTTCGTGCCGGTCGTCGCCCGGGCGGTACGACGGCCGGTGCCGGACGAGGCCCTCCGACATCCCCAGGCCGCTGGCACGGATGCGGGGTTGGCCACTTCGGGCCGGCCCGCCGAGCCGGAGCCGGAGGCCGGGGATACGGTCGGGTCATGGCTGAGCGCATCGCACGCCCGCGGGTCGGGCACATCCAGTTCCTGAACTGCCTGCCGATCTACTGGGGTCTGATGCGCTCCGGCGCCCTGCTCGACGTCGACCTGCACAAGGATTCACCGGACCGGTTGAGCGCTGCGCTGGTCGCTGGCGACCTCGACATCGGCCCGATCACCCTGTTGGAGTACCTGAAGCACGCCGACGAGCTTCTGCTCCTGCCGGACCTGGCGGTGGGCAGCGACGGGCCGGTGCTCTCGGTCAACATGGTCTCCACCCGACCCCTCGCCGAGCTGGACGGCGCCCGGGTGGCGCTCGGCTCGACGTCGCGGACCGGGGTCATGCTGGCTCAACTGCTGCTCACCGAGCAGTACAACGTGCGGCCCGACTACTTCCGTTGCCCGCCGGACCTGACCCAGATGCTGCTGGAGGCCGACGCCGCGGTGCTGATCGGTGACGTGGCGCTGCGGGCGTACTACGAGGCGCCCCAGCGGGGCCTGACCGTCACCGATCTCGGGCAGGCGTGGCGGGAGTGGACCGGCCTGCCGATGGTCTTCGCCGTCTGGGCGGTCCGCCGCGACTTCGCCTCCGCCCATCCGGGCATGGTCAAGGAGGTGCACGAGGCGTTCCTGCGCTCGCGGGACCTCTGCCTGGCCGAGTTGGACCAGGTCGCCGAGGCGGCGGCCCGGTGGGAGACGTTCGACGCGGAGACGCTGGCCACGTACTTCCGGACCCTGGACTTCTCCCTCGGCGACCGTCAGGTCGCCGGGCTGCGGGAGTGGGCCCGGCGGGCTACCGCCATCGGCGAGGCCCCGGCTCTGCCGGATGGCGGCCCGGAGTTCTTCGCCGGCTGAGCGGCGGGCGCGGCCCCTGCCAGCCAGCCTGCGCGGGCCAGCCGAGCAGCCGGCCGGGGGCCGGCGGGGCTCAGGCACCGGGGCGGAGCAGCGCCTCGGTGATCTTCTCGCAGTTCTTCATGCCGTAGTCGTAGCCCTTGTCGATCGGGTACTTCACCATCACGCCCATCGTCCAGGTGTCGCCGATGGCCAGGCAGTTGATGTGCATCTCCTGCTCCCTGGTCCGGTCGATCCACCCGTTCTTGATGGCGATCTGCTTCTGCTCGGCGGCCGGGAAGGCCTTGCGGATGCCGAAGTCACCGGCGCCGCGCACGAGCTTCATCTCGTTGAGCAGCCACTTGGTCCACTTCGGCCCGGCAGCGGTGCCGGTGGCGATGCAGTTGCCCAGACGGGCGGTGTCCCGGGGGGAGAGAGCCGTGCGGCTCCAACCGCGGTCGGGGGCGACGCTGCTGTCGGTCAACTTGCACATCGAGATCAGCCGCTTGATCGAGGCGTCCCGGCCGACCTGGTTGTAGAACTGTTCGGCCCGGGTGTTGTCGCTGTCCCGGATGATCCGCGTCGCGTCGGCGAGCTTCGCGTCGCTCGGGGTCTGACCGGCGTCGGCTGCGCGACGCAGATAGTCGGCGACGATCCACGACTTGATCATTGAGGCGGTGGTGCTGGTCTCGCCCATGTTCCTGGAGCCGATGATCTGCCCGGTCCGACGGTCCAGCACGCTCCAGGAATACCAGCCCTCGATGTCCAGGTCGAGGTTTTTGGCCGCGAACGGCAGCGGTGCCAGCGTGGGGCTTGGCGATGGCGGGGCTGGCTGGCGGGCGCTGCGGTCAGTGGGTTTGCCGGTGGACCGGTCGTTGGTCGTCGTGCCGGCGTTGCCCCACTTGGCGGCGGCGGACGACTCGAACGGCGACCCGGGCAGCAGCCGCAGCGACACCAGCACCAGCCCGATCAGGATGACCGCGATCGCGACCAGCCGAAGGGGGGAGGCGTCAGCGCCCTCGCGCCGGGTGGCCCGACGGTTGCCGGCCATCAGAGTTTCCCGACCGGTTGCTGCGGCACCTTGAGCGCGGCACCCGGCTGCGGGGTGACCAGCTGGGTGGCCACGCTGGCACAGACCTTCGCGCCGTAGTCCAGACCGCTCTTCTGCGGGTAGCGCAGCATCACCGCGAGACTCCACTTGTCGTTGACGGCGAGGCAGTTGACGTGCCAGTTGCCGTCGTAGTTGATCGGGGTCCAGCCGTTCTTGATGCTGACCGGGCCCTGCGCGGTGATCGATTTGGGCAGACCGTCGATGATCCCCCAGCGTCCACCGCCGGAGTCTGGTCTCTGGTCCTTCTTGGCGGTGGTGCCCTTGACCTTGCTCATCTGGTCCAGCACCCATTTGGTCCACTTGGGCCCGGCGGCCTTGCCGTCGGCGATGCAGTCGCCGAGCCGGACCGCGTCCCGGGGGGACATCCGGGTGAAGCTCCAGTAACCGGTGTACGGCTTGACGTTGCCGCGCTTGGTGTCGGTCAGCCCGCAGATCGTGATCGCCCGTTGGATCACCGCGTCGGGTGTGCTGCTGTTGGAGGGCTTGTACGAGCCGCCAGCAGCAGCGTGCACCTTGTTGGCAGCCCCGTCGTTGCTGTCGACGATGGCGACTCGAGCCATCTCCTTCATCGCTGCGGACGGCTCCTTGTTCTTGAGCTGTCGCAGGTAGTCGGAGACGATCCACGCCTTGATCATCGACTCGGTGGAGCTGGTCGCGGTCATGTTCGGCGATCCGGAGATCGTGCCTGTCTGGCGGTCCAGCAGCGCCCACGAGAAGAACTCGCCCTGGAAGCTCACTGACACCGGTCCGGCGGCCAGCGTGGGCGGCGGCGGCGGGGTGGGCGCGGGCGCGGCGACGGTCGAGGCGGCACCGCCGCCTCCGCCTCCGCTGCTGCCGCCGTCGGAGAGGCGGGCGTACGCGGCGGGGACCAGTAGGACGCCGCCGAGCAGGACCGCCGTGATGGCGAGCACCATGGTCACGCGAGATCGCATGAGTGGGTGAGCTCCAGGTGTCAGGGCCGGGGGGACCGGCTTGTTGTCCGGACAAACCGGCTGATCGCCAAGGCCGGGGGAGGTGGCCTCTGTCGTACGGCGATCGTTTGAAGCCGATCGGTGTGACGGCCGAAAGTCTACGTCCGGTTGCCGGACCCGCCAGAGTCCGACACCAGGCACGCCGCCATAAAGACGCGATATGGGACCGGTATGCGGTTCTTGCGGGGATTCACCTTTGTTTCGTGGCCCAAGTCACTGCGACGTCCGGCGATCCAGGTGACGCAAAGCGCTCATTCCGTTACGGATGGGATCCTCGGATTCCTGTTACACCCCCTGGTGCAACGTGGCGCAAGCTGTAACACTTAGCGTCATGTATGGCAACGACTTCTCCGCCCCGAACGGCGCCCCGGACGACGCCCCCGGCAGCGGCCTGCTGGGTGAGGTCGAGGCCGCCGAGGCCGAGCTTCGCGCGGCGGCAGCGCGCGGACGGCGTGGCGGCCCAGCCCCGGACGAGGACCTGGCGGCGTACTTCGCCGAGGTCGTCGACGCCGAGCAGAAGATCGAGCCACGCGACTGGATGCCCGACGCGTACCGCCGGACGTTGATCCGGCAGATCGCGCAGCACGCCCACTCCGAGATCATCGGCATGCAGCCGGAGGGCAACTGGATCAGCCGGGCGCCGTCACTCAAGCGCAAGGCGATCCTGCTGGCCAAGGTCCAGGACGAGGCGGGCCACGGCCTCTACCTCTACGCCGCCGCCGAGACCCTCGGCATCAGCCGCGACGAGCTGGTCCGGCTGCTGCTCGACGGACGACAGAAATACAGCTCGATCTTCAACTACCCCACCCTGAGCTGGGCCGACGTGGGCGCGATCGGTTGGCTGGTGGACGGCGCGGCGATCGTCAACCAGGTGCCGCTGTGCCGCTGCTCCTACGGCCCGTACGCCCGGGCGATGATCCGGGTCTGCAAGGAGGAGTCGTTCCACCAGCGGCAGGGCTACGAGATCCTGCACACCCTGGCGCACGGCACCCCGGGGCAGCAGGCGATGGCTCAGGACGCGGTGGACCGCTGGTGGTACCCGTCGCTGGCCATGTTCGGCCCGCCGGACGGCGACTCCACGCACTCCGGTCAGTCGATGGCCTGGAAGATCAAGCGCTTCTCGAACGACGACCTGCGGCAGCGTTTCGTCGACATGTGCGTCCAGCAGGCCGAGATCCTCGGGCTGCGCATCCCCGATCCGGACCTGCGCTGGAACGAGGAACGGCAGGCTCACGACTACACCCAGCCGGACTACGACGAGCTGATGCGGGTCATCTCCGGCGACGGGCCGTGCAACCGGGAACGGATCGCCCACCGCCGGGCCGCACACGCCGACGGCGCATGGGTACGGGAGGCCGCCACGGCGTACGCCGCGAAGCGGGCAGAACAGCGGGAGAAGGTAGCGGCATGACGGATCACTCGCCTCTGTGGGAGGTCTTCGTGCGGGCGCGGCGCGGGCTGTCGCACACCCACGTCGGCAGCCTGCACGCCCCCGACGCCGAGTTGGCCCTGCGCAACGCCCGGGACCTCTACACCCGCCGCCAGGAGGGCGTGTCGATCTGGGTGGTGCCGGCCGGCGCGATCACCGCGTCCAGCCCGGACGAGAAGGACGCCTTCTTCGACCCGGCCGCCGACAAGGTCTACCGCCACCCCACGTTCTACGAGGTGCCGGACGGGGTGGCCCACCTGTGAGCGAGCGGAGCGAGCGAACCAGCCAGCTCAGCAGCGCGGCGCTTCGCGTCGCCACCGAGCGCAGCGAGGTGGTGGCGTGAACGGGCCCTTCGACTTCGCCCTTGGCCTCGGCGACGACGCGTTGATCGCCGCGCAGCGTCTGGCCGAGTGGACCACCCGCGCGCCGGAGATGGAAGAGGACGTGGCGCTGGCCAACATCGCCCTCGACCAGCTCGGCGCGGCCCGCCTGCTGCTGTCGTACGCGGGCGAGTTGGAGAGCGCGGGCCGGGACGAGGACGCGTTGGCGTACCTGCGCGACGACCGCGAGTTCCGTAACGCCCTCCTGGTCGAGCTGCCCAACGGCGACTTCGCGGTGACGATGGCGAAGCTGTTCTTCCTGGCGGCGTACCAGTTGCCGCTGTACACGGCACTGGCCGGCTGCGCGGACGAGCGACTGGCCGCGATCGGCGCGAAGGCGCGCAAGGAGTCGGCGTACCACCTCGACCACGGCGCGCTGTGGGTGAAGCGGCTTGGCGACGGCACCGAGGAGTCGCACCGTCGCATGCAGGCCGCCGTCGACCAGGTGTGGCCGTACACCCATGAGCTGTTCGCCGCGGACCCGGCGGCGCCGGTCGACCCGGCCACCCTGCGGCCGGCGTTCGACGAGACCGTCGGCGCCGTGCTGGCGGAGGCGACGCTCACCCTGCCGGGAAGCGGCTGGGCGCCGGCCGGTGGACGAACCGGCGTGCACACCGAGCACCTGGCCTACCTACTCGCCGAAATGCAGGTGCTGCACCGCGCCCACCCCGGAGCGCAGTGGTGAACCCCAGGGAGGCGGCCGCGTCTGTGGTGGACCCGGAGATCCGGGTGATCACCATCGACGAGCTGGGCATCCTGCGGGCGGTCGAGGAGGATCCGGCCAGTGGCCGGGTCACCGTCACCATCACCCCGACCTACACCGGCTGCCCGGCGATGGACGTGATCCGGGCCGACATCCGCCGCGCGCTCGCGGTCGCGGGCCACGCCGACGCCGAGGTGCGCACGGTCTTCAGCCCGCCGTGGAGCACCGACTGGATCTCCGACGGTGGGCGGGCCAAGCTCGCCGCCGCCGGGATCGCCCCGCCGGCCCCGGTGCCGGCCGCCGGCGTGGTGTCGTTGACCCTCGCGGTCCGCTGCCCGCAGTGCGGTTCGCCGGAGACCGAGCAGGTCAGCCGGTTCGGCTCCACCGCGTGCAAGGCGCTGTGGCGTTGCCGTTCCTGCTCCGAACCCTTCGACCACCTGAAGGCGCTGTGACTGTCACCATCACCCGCCCGGTCCGTCGCCGGCCGGCCTTCCACCCGTTGTCGGTCGCGGCCGTCGACCGGCTCACCGACGACTCCGTGGCGGTCACGTTCGCCGTACCGGAGGAGTTGCGGGACACGTTCGCGTTCCGGGCGGGCCAGCACCTCACTGTGCGGCGGGTGGCTGAGGACGGCTCGGACGTGCGCCGGTCGTACTCGATCTGCTCCACCCCCGACGACCTGACCCGGCACGGCCGGTTGCGGATCGGGGTGCGAGAGATTCCCGGCGGCGCGTTCTCGGCGTTCGCCTGCGGGGCGCTGCGCGGCGGCGACACGGTCGAGGTGCTGCCGCCGCTGGGCACCTTCACGACGGCCTTCGCGCCGGACCGGGTGCGCCACTACGGCGCGGTCGTCGCCGGCTCCGGCATCACACCGGTGCTCGGGCTGGTCGCGACCGCCCTGGCCGTCGAGCCGGCCAGCACGTTCACCCTGGTGTACGGCAACCGCACGGCGAACACTGTGATGTTCGCCGAGGAGCTGGCCGACCTGAAGGACCGCTATCCCACCCGGCTGCACCTGGTGCACGTCCTCTCCCGGGAGCAGGGCGAGTCACCACTGCTCTCCGGACGCATCGACGCCGAGAGGCTGGGCCGGTTGCTGGGCAGCATCGTGCCGGGCGACCTGGTCGAGGAATGGTTCCTCTGCGGTCCGTACGGCATGGTGGTCGACGTCCGGGACGTGCTGACCGCGCGTGGGCTTCCCGAGTCGGCGGTGCGTACCGAACTGTTCCACGTCGACGCACCGCCGGAGCCGGTCCGCCGACCCACCGACCAGGTGGGCGCCGGGGCCGAGGTGACCGTCGTGCTGGACGGCCGCTCGTCGAACTTCACGATGGGTCGCGAGGAGCGGGTGCTGGACGCCGCGCTGAAGGTTCGCGGCGAGCTGCCGTACGCCTGCAAGGGTGGTGTCTGCTCGACCTGCAAGGCGAAGGTCGTGGACGGCGCGGTCACGATGGCCCGCAACTACGCCCTGGAGCCCGACGAGCTGGCCGCCGGTTACGTCCTGACCTGCCAGTCCAGCCCGACGACCGACAAGCTCACTGTCGACTACGACGCATGACGACGCCGAACGACCGGGTCGCCTTGCGTAGATCTTGGACAGTTTCCGTTCGGCGCTGACGGAAACTGTCCAAGATCTCGGCCCTCCGGACAGCTCTCAGACGCTGGGGTGCACGTCACGGGAGGCGGAGCGGAATGCCGGGCGCTGGCCGGGCGACGTAGGCTCGGGGTGTGACGGTGAGCCGGGAGATCGACGACATCCTGCAGCGTGGCGCGGACGGCGGGCGGATCACGCCCGAGGAGGCGCTGCTGCTCTACACCGAGGCGCCCTTCCACGCGTTGGGCGAGGCGGCGGACGCGGTGCGCCGGCGGCGCTACCCCGACAACGTCGTCACGTACCTGATCGACCGCAACATCAACTACACGAACGTCTGCGTGACGGCGTGCAAGTTCTGCGCGTTCTACCGCGCTCCCAAGCACAAGGAAGGGTGGACCCACCCGACCGAGGAGATCCTGCGCCGGTGCGGCGAGGCGGTCGAGCTGGGCGCGACCCAGGTGATGCTCCAGGGCGGGCACCACCCGGACTACGGCGTGGAGTACTACGAGGAGCTGTTCTCCTCGGTCAAGCAGGCGTACCCGCAGCTGGTCATCCACTCGATCGGCCCCAGCGAGATCCTGCACATGGCGAAGGTCTCCGGTGTGAGCCTGGACGAGGCGATCGCCCGGATCAAGACCGCGGGTCTGGACTCGATCGCCGGCGCCGGCGCGGAGATGCTGCCGGAGCGGCCGCGAAAGGCCATCGCGCCGCTCAAGGAGTCGGGCGAGCGCTGGCTGGAGGTCATGGAGCTGGCCCACCGGCAGGGCATCGAGTCGACCGCCACCATGATGATGGGCACCGGTGAGACGCACGCCGAGCGGATCGAGCACCTGCGCATGATCCGTGACGTGCAGGACCGCACCGGCGGTTTCCGGTCCTTCATTCCGTGGACGTACCAGCCGGAGAACAACCACCTCAAGGGCCGCACCCAGGCGACCACGCTGGAATACCTGCGGCTGGTCGCGGTGGCCCGGCTCTTCTTCGAGACCGTGCCGCACCTCCAGGCGTCCTGGCTGACCACGGGCAAGGACGTCGGGCAGCTCTCGCTGCACATGGGCGTGGACGACCTCGGCTCGATCATGCTGGAGGAGAACGTCATCTCCTCCGCCGGTGCCCGGCACCGCTCCAACCTGCACGAGCTGATCGGCATGATCCGCTCGGCGGACCGGATCCCCGCGCAGCGGGACACCCTCTACAACCGGCTCGCCGTGCACCACACGCCGGCCGACGACCCGACCGACGAGCGGGTGGTCTCACACTTCTCCTCGATCGCGCTGCCCGGTGGCGGGGCGGGCAAATCCCTGCCGCTGGTCGAGGTCAACTGACGCGGGTCGGCGTCCGGCCGTTCGGCTGACCGAGGCTCATGCTCTCGCCTGGTCGGGTCGGCGGTACGGGTGGTCCCCGTCGCCGCAGCGTCAGGCTGTCCGTCGCGGGGGTGGTGGAGATGATCGTCGACGGCTAGCGTCGCGCCTCGTATCCGTTGCCACCGTCGGCCGCCGAGAACGGCGCGACCGTGCTGGTGGCGGATGGTCTGATGGCCGTGTGCTGTCCTCCATCGGCCCGCTGAGGGTCGTTCATATAACGCACGGCGGTACGGGCGGGATGGGTGACCATCCCGCCCGTACCGTCTGCCCAGCTCGGGCCGGATGGATGAAAACGCCCTCCCCAGCTGGCGTAAGAGATCGACCTTCGATAGCGTCCGCTCCGTTCCGCAACCATTCTTCTTCCCTACCCCCGGGGGACTGATGACAGCGTTCCACCGCTCGGCCCTGGCGCGCGCCGGCGTTGTGGCTCTGCTCGCGGCAGGTGGCCTGGCCACCGTGGCCGCCCCGGCGCAGGCCGCCGACCAGGCCGACCTGGCGCTGGTGCCGCTCAGCTACGAGCTGGCCAAGGGCGTCAAGGCGGCCAAGGCCAAGCCGTTCAAGTTCCTGGTCGACAACACCCGGAGCACGGTCGCCGCCAAGGGCGTCAGCTACACCGTGGACACCAGCAACCTGCGCAAGGGCCGGGTCGGGGTCTTGGTGCCCGACGGTTGCCAGGTGAAGGGCAGGACCTTCACCTGCCAGCTCGGCGACGTGGCCGCCGGCACCAGCGAAGACTTCGGCATCCCGCTCTTCTCCACCGGTGGCCGCGGTGAGGCCGGCACGCTGGTGGTCACCATCAAATCGGCCACCGCCGACCCCAACCGCGAGGACAACACGGTCGAGCACGACATCACCGTCGCGAAGCCCGGCTACGACCTGACCAGCTGGGTGCAGGACGTCAACGCGAACGTGGTGGTGAACGGCGTCCAGGGCGACGACCCCGACCTCAGGCCGGTCCGGCGCGGCGAGACGGTGCCACTGGACTGGGCGGTCTACAACGACGGCAGCCGCAAGGCCACCGGCCTGTCCTACGTGCTCACGCTCCCGGCCGGGGTCACCTTCGCCACCCTGCCGGACACCTGCGTCGCGCAGACCTTCGGCGGCGTCGCCCAGGCGCTCTGCCAGGACGACGGCGCGGTGATCAAGCCCGGTGAGTACTACACGGCGGACATCAAGGTGACGGTCGGCACGAACGTCACCGAGCCGGTGCTGCGCGTTGGTGAGCTGGTCGCGCATGGTCTGGACGCGGCGACGGGCCAGCCCGAGGAGGAGCCGGAGCCGGCGACCAGCGCCCAGCGGAAGGCCTTCACCGAGGTCGACGAGGGTGACAACCAGGCGATCTTCGACGTCTTCGTCGACCTGACCACCCAGCCGTCCCCGACCCCCACGCCGACGCCCACCGCGACCCCGACGCCCACCGCCACGCCGACGCCGGACGGCACGCCGAGCCCGAGCGGCACGACGACGCCCGGCACGACCACGTCGCCGGGTGCCGGTGGCGGTGGCTCCGACGGCGGTGGGTTGCCGGTGACCGGTGTGCAGGTCGGCCTGATCGGCGGCATCGGCGCGATCATCCTGCTCGTGGGCGGGGCGCTGCTGGTGCTCTCCCGTCGGCGCAAGGTCGTCCTGGTCGCTCCGGGCGACGAGAAGTCGACCGACTGACGACACCGCGCCGCTGACCCGAGGCGCTTCGACACGAGGCGCAACGGCGGCGGACCTGGCACGACGCGAGGGCGGGGTGGGCGACCACCCCGCCCTTTCGCGTACCCGTGCGACGGCACCGCACCCAGCTGGCGGCGCTCGTCGGCCGGCTGGCAGAGTGGAGGGGTGAGCCGTACCCCGCAGGGCCAGCGAGCCAGTCTGGACAAGCAGCCGCACGAGGTCGCCGCGATGTTCGATGGCGTGGCGGAGCGTTACGACCTGACCAACACGGTGATCTCGCTGGGTCAGGATCGCTCGTGGCGTCGCTCCACCCGGGCGGCGCTGGGGCTGCGGCCGGGTGAGCGGGTGCTGGACGTGGGCGCCGGCACCGGCGTCTCGACGCGGGAGCTGGCGCAGTCCGGGGCGTACGCGGTGGGCGCCGACCTGTCGTTGGGCATGCTGTACGCCGGCAAGCGGGCCCGCCCCGAGGTGCCGCTGCTGGCCGGCGACGCGCTGCGGTTGCCGTTCGCCGACGCCAGCTTCGACGCGGTGACCATCTCCTTCGCGCTGCGCAACGTCAACGACACCGACGCGGCCCTGCGTGAGCTGGCCCGGGTCACCCGGCCGGGCGGGCGACTGGTGGTCTGCGAGTTCAGCACCCCGGTCAACCCGGCCTTCCGGACGGTCTACCTGTCGTACCTGATGCGGTCACTGCCGGTGGTCGCCCGAGCGGTGTCGAGCAACCCCGAGGCGTACGTCTATCTCGCCGAGTCGGTCCGGGCCTGGCCGGCGCAGGCCGCGCTTGCCGGGCGGATCGCCGCGGCCGGGTGGGGACGAGTGGCGTGGCGCAACCTGACCGGTGGTGTGGTTGCCCTGCATCGGGGCATCCGCGAGTAGTCCGCGATCGACACGGGACGGCACGGACATTATTCAGGTTTCGTGAATATCGGCCTTTAGTCCACTTTGCCCCGTACGCTCGATCGCATGACCGGAGCAGACCCGGCGGACCCGGTGGCCGCCACCGACGACGACGCGGCCGAACTCATCGCGCAGTTGCGCGCGTTGGCCGGAGCCGACCCGGTGGAGGTCCGGCTGGTGGTCGCCGAGGTGTTGGCGGCACTGGACCGGGCGGCGGGTGGCGCGCTCCGTGAGCATCTGCCCGAGACAATCCGGGTCGATGCGGGGCTGGACGCCTCCAGCTCGGCCTGACACCTGACTGCTGTGGACGGTCGGGGACTGTCACATCGGCGAGTTAGGTACCCCTGATCCTGCGCTGGTATGACGCCGGTCATACACTCGTCCCGTCTGGCTTGTGAAGCATTTCACGAGCGTGCGGGAGGAGGCGCGAATGACCCCGGTGGAACACGACGCCGACGTCATTGTCGTGGGCGCCGGTCCCGGTGGATCAGCTACTGCGTACCACCTGGCCCGGCAC
The DNA here is from genome assembly GCF_006715105.1 of Micromonospora sp. A202. NCBI lineage: Bacteria > Bacillati > Actinomycetota > Actinomycetes > Micromonosporales > Micromonosporaceae > Micromonospora > Micromonospora sp. A202. The sequence goes on from NZ_VFMP01000001.1 coordinate 82,065, forward strand.
GGCGTACGGGTGCTGTTGTTGGAGAAGACCGAGTTCCCGCGGGAGAAGGTCTGCGGCGACGGGTTGACCCCGCGCGCCGTCCGTCAGCTCATCCGGATGGGTGTGGACACCTCGCCCGAGGCGGGCTGGCTGCACAACCGCGGCCTGCGCGTCATCGGTGGTGGGGTGCGCCTGGAACTGGACTGGCCGGAGCTGGCGAGCTTCCCCAACTACGGCCTGGTGCGTACGAGACTGGACTTCGACGACCTGCTCGCGCGGCAGGCGGTGGCCGCCGGTGCCAAGCTGCGGACCAACGTCAACGTGCTGGGCCCGGTGCTCGACGGCGACGGCCGGGTCACCGGCGTCGAGGCGGAGGTCGGGCCGGGCAAGGAGCCGACCACCTTCCACGCCCCGCTGGTCGTCGCGGCGGACGGGGTCTCCGGCCGCTTCCCGCTCGCGCTCGGGCTGGCCAAGCGGGAGGACCGGCCGATCGGCGTGGCCGTCCGCCGCTACTACCGCTCGCCGGCCAAGCACGACGACAACTACCTGGAGTCCTGGCTGGAGTTGCGCAGCAAGGACAGCGGCGACAACCTGCTGCCCGGGTATGGCTGGATCTTCGGCCTGGGTGACGGTCGGGTCAACGTCGGTCTCGGCGTGCTCAACTCGTCCTCGGCGTTCGGCAAGACCAACTACCGCCGGCTGCTCACCGACTGGCTCGCCAACACCCCCGAGGACTGGGGGATGACCGACGAGACCAACGCCGACGGCCCGATCCTCGGCGCCGCGCTGCCGATGGGCTTCAACCGGGTGCCGCACTACACCCGTGGCGTGCTGCTGGTCGGTGACTCGGGGGGCATGGTCAACCCGTTCAACGGCGAAGGCATCGCGTACGCGATGGAGTCCGGCGAACTGGCCGCGGAGGCCATCGTCCAGGCCCTCGCCCGGCCGGCCGGCCCGGAGCGGGAGCGGGCGCTGATGGCGTACCCGAACGAGCTGAAGGCCCGACTCGGCGGTTACTACCGGTTGGGCGGCATCTTCGTGAAACTGATCGGCCGCCCGGAGATCATGCGGATCGCCACCAAACACGGCATGCCGCACCCGACGCTGATGCGTTTCGTCCTCAAGCTGTTGGCCAACCTGACCGACCCGCGTGGCGGGGATGCGATGGACCGGGTCATCAACGCGATGACGAAGGCAGCTCCAGCCGTATAAGTAGGACGGCATCGGTGCTGGTCACAGCCCCGACGCCGACAAAGATCGACCCCCGCCGACTGCCACTGCGAGGGACGTGAATAGTGTGATTTTCGTCAAGCACCGAGGGCAGGGAAGGACGAGCAGGAGAAAACGATGTCGCTCTCGCCTTACGCACCGATCATCGGGCTGTTCGCCCTCGCCGCGGCGTTCTCGCTGTTCTCCGTCGGCGCCGCCCGCTTCGCGGGTCCCCGTCGCTACAACAAGGCCAAACTCGAGGCTTACGAGTGCGGCATCGAGCCCAGCCCGCAGCCGGTCGGCGGCGGCCGGTTCCCGATCAAGTTCTACCTGACGGCGATGCTCTTCATCGTCTTCGACATCGAGATCATCTTCCTCTACCCCTGGGCGGTCTCGTTCGACGCTCTGCCGATCTTCGGCTTCGTGGAGATGGTCCTGTTCATCGTCGCGGTCTTCGTTGCGTACGCCTACGTGTGGCGGCGCGGCGGCCTGGACTGGGACTGAGGAAGGAACGTCAGATGGGCATCGAGGAGAAGCTTCCCGCCGGCGTCCTGCTCACCTCGGTGGAGAAGCTGGTCAACTGGTCCCGGAAGTCGTCCGTGTGGGGCGCTACCTTCGGCCTGGCCTGCTGCGCCATCGAGATGATGGCAGCCGGTGGTCCGCACTACGACATGGGCCGCTGGGGCATGGAGGTCTTCCGGGCGTCGCCCCGGCAGGCCGACCTGATGATCGTGGCCGGCCGGGTGAGTCAGAAGATGGCCCCGGTTCTGCGCCAGATCTACGACCAGATGGCCGAGCCCCGCTGGGTGCTCTCGATGGGCGTCTGTGCCAGCAGCGGCGGCATGTTCAACAACTACGCGATCGTGCAGGGCGTCGACCACGTGGTGCCGGTCGACATGTACCTGCCGGGCTGCCCGCCCCGGCCGGAGATGCTCATCGACGCGATCCTCAAGCTCCGCGAGAAGATCATGTATGAGCCGCTGGGCCCGAACGGCCGCAAGATGCTGGCTGCCCGCCAGGAGCGCGGCGACGTTCCGATCGTGCCCTACGGCTCCATGCCCTCCTCGTACCGCAGCGACAAGGCCCGGCGTGCCGAGTGGACCCGGGCGGTCCGCGAGGGCCGCGAGGAGCAGCTGCGGATCGAGAACTGGATGAACGCTCAGAACCACCTCCACCCGCAGGCAGGCCCCAAATGACGTCACCCACGGACAAGCCCAACGACGGCGGAGTGCCGGTCCCGGTGACGCCGGTCGGCGCCAGCAGCACGGCTCCGGCCGAGTACCCGCCGGCCAGCCCGGCCGGGCGTGGGATGTTCGGCAACCAGGGCACCGGCGATGTGTCCGGCTACGGCGGCCTGGTCCGCCAGCGCCAGCCCATCGAGGAGGCGTCCCGTCCGTACGGGAGCTACTTCGACGAGGTCCGCGACGCGTTGGAGGAGGCGTACCCGGCCTTCGGCGACGCGATCGAGAAGGTCGTGGTCGACCGGGGTGAGCTGACGCTGCACATCCGTCCGGAACGGATCGCCGAGGTCTGCCAGGTGATGCGCGACGACCTGGCGCTGCGGTTCGAGCTGTGCTCGTCGGTGTCCGGCGCGGACTACCTGGGCGCCGACGAGCGGCGGCTGCACGTGGTCTACCTGCTCACCTCGATGACGTACCGCCGGCGGGTCCGGCTGGAGGCCGCGGTCTCCGTCGAGGCCCCGCACCTGCCCAGCGTGACCGCCATCTACCCGACGGCGGACTGGCAGGAGCGCGAGGCGTACGACATGTTCGGCATCGTCTTCGACGGCCACCCCAACCTGACCAGGATCCTCATGCCGGACGACTGGGAGGGCCACCCGCAGCGCAAGGACTACCCGCTCGGCGGTGTGCCCGTCGAGTACAAGGGCGCGGAGATCCAGCCGCCGAACGAGCGGAGGTCGTACCAGTGACGACGTCGAACTACGCCAGCGAGCGCGAGACCGACGAGGGTCGAGTCTTCACCGTCACCGGTGGGGACTGGGACACCATCGTCTCGGGCACCGACCCGATCAACGACGAGCGGATCGTCGTCAACATGGGTCCGCAGCACCCGTCCACGCACGGGGTGCTGCGGCTGATCCTGGAGCTGGAGGGCGAGACGGTCCGCGAGGCCCGTTCCGTCGTCGGCTACCTGCACACCGGCATCGAGAAGAACCTCGAATACCGCAACTGGGTTCAGGGCTCGACGTTCGTGACCCGGATGGACTACCTCGCCCCGATCTTCAACGAGACGGCGTACGCCCTCGCCGTCGAGAAGCTGCTCGGCATCACCGACGACATCACCGAGCGGGCCACCACCATCCGCGTGCTGATGATGGAGCTCAACCGGATCTCGTCGCACCTGGTCTGGCTGGCCACCACCGGCATGGAGCTGGGCGCGATCTCGATCATGCTGTACGGCTTCCGCGAGCGGGAGTACATCCTCGACATCTTCGAGACCATCACCGGTCTGCGGATGAACCACGCGTACGTCCGGCCGGGCGGTGTGGCGCAGGACGTGCCGGACGAGGCGATCGTCAAGATCCGCGAGTTCCTCAAGATGATGCCGAAGAAGCTCAAGGAGTACGAGGACCTGCTCTCCGGCCAGCCGATCTGGACCGAGCGGACGAAGAACGTCGCGGTGCTGGACGTGACCGGCTGCGTGGCCCTCGGCATCACCGGGCCGGTGCTGCGCTCCGCCGGTCTCGCCTGGGACCTGCGCAAGACCATGCCGTACTGCGGTTACGAGAACTACGAGTTCGACGTGCCGACCCACCCCGACGGTGACGTGTGGGGCCGCTACCAGGTCCGGCTCGCCGAGATCCGGGAGTCGATGAAGCTGGTCGAGCAGGCCCTGGACCGGCTCCGCCCGGGTCCGGTGATGGTGGCCGACCGCAAGATCGCCTGGCCCGCGCAGCTGGCCATCGGCGTGGACGGCATGGGCAACTCGCTGGAGCACGTAGCGAAGATCATGGGTCAGTCGATGGAGTCGCTGATCCACCACTTCAAGCTGGTGACCGAGGGCTTCCGGGTTCCGCCGGGCCAGGTGTACGTCGCGATCGAGGCTCCCCGGGGCGAGTTGGGCGTGCACGCGGTCTCCGACGGTGGCACCCGGCCGTACCGGGTGCACTACCGCGAGCCCAGCTTCGTCAACCTCCAGGCCCTCCCGGCGATGGCCGAGGGCGGTCTGATCGCCGACGTGATCGCCGGCGGCGCCTCGTTGGACCCGGTGATGGGTGGTTGTGACCGATGAGTGTTTTCACTGACGAGACCCGGGAGCGGGCGCGCGAGATCATCGCCCGCTACCCGGCGGACCGGTCCCGCTCGGCGTTGCTGCCGCTGCTGCACCTGGTGCAGGCCGAGGAGGGGTACGTCTCCCCGGCCGGGGTCACGTTCTGCGCCGAGGTCCTGGGGCTGAACAAGGCCCAGGTCGGCGCGGTGGCGACCTTCTACACGATGTACAAGCGCAAGCCGACCGGTGACTTCCTGGTCAGCGTCTGCACCAACACCATGTGCAACGTGCTCGGTGGCCAGGAGGTCTACGACACCCTGTCCGAGCACCTGGGCGTCGGGCACGACGAGACGACCGCCGACGGCACGATCACGCTGGAGCACGCCGAGTGCCTGGCGGCGTGCGACTACGGCCCGGTGATGACTGTCAACTACGACTTCTTCGACGGCGTGGACGCTTCCACAGCGGTCGGTGTCGTCGACGAGCTGCGGGCGGGCGGGCGGCCGATGCCGACCCGCGGTGCCCGGCTCTGCACCCTCAAGGAAATGGCGGTGCAGCTCGCCGGTTTCGCCGACGAGCGCGAGGGCGCGGTCGCCGACGGTGGGCCCGGTGAGCCCACCCTGCGCGGGCTGCGGTTGGCGCAGGAGCACGGCGTCTCGGTGCCGGGCTTCGACCCGAACACCCCGATCCGCAGCAAGGCCGAGGCCGACAAGGCCGCCGCTGAGGCGAAGGCGAAGGCGGAGGCCGCCAAGCCGGCGCCCGTCGAGGCCAGCGCGGCACCGGTCAAGGGTGGCGACGGGGCGTCCGCCCCGACGGGGGCGGCCGGGGTCGGCGAGCCGGCGAAGCCGGCAGACGCCACTGGGCCGGCGGAGGCCACCGGGCCGGCGAAGCCGGCAGACGCCAGTGGCAGCACCACGCGGGACGTCAAGGCACCGGACGACAAGTCGCCGCAGGTGCGTACCGCCGAGACCCGGCAGCCGGACGCGGGCACGGCGGTGCCGGACGCCCCTGGCACCAAGGTCCCGACTGACGGCACCGGCACCGCGCCCGAGGCTGGCGACGCACGGTCGGCCGAGGCCGCCGGTGTGGCGGCCAACGCGCCGGCCGGTGACGGCAAGCCCGCCGGCGACGAGGCCGGGGCGCAGGAGCGCAACCTCACCGAAGCGAAGGCTGGCACGGACGCCGACGGCGCCGGACCGGCGGACGCGAACGAAACGGGGGCCCAGAAGTGACCACTCCCCGCCCGGAGACCGTGGCCAAGCTGACGCCGGTGCTGACCAAGCGCTGGCTGTCGCCGGACGCCTGGCGTATCGGCACGTACGAGCAACTGGACGGCTACGCCGCACTGCGCAAGGCGCTCAAGGCCCACCCGGACGACCTGATCCAGCTGATCAAGGACTCGGGGCTGCGCGGCCGGGGTGGCGCCGGCTTCCCCACCGGTCTCAAGTGGGGCTTCATCCCGCAGGGCGACGGCAAGCCGCACTACCTGGTGGTCAACGCCGACGAGGGCGAGCCGGGCACCTGCAAGGACCTGCCGCTGATGACCCACGACCCGCACGCGCTGGTCGAGGGCGTGATCATCGCGTCGTACGCGATCCGGGCCAACCGCGCCTACATCTACATCCGGGGCGAGGCGGTGCACGCCGCGCGTCGGCTGCGCAACGCGGTCCAGGAGGCGTACGACAAGGGCTACCTCGGCCGGAACATCCTGCGCAGCGGCTACGACCTGGAGCTGGTGGTGCACTCCGGCGCCGGGGCGTACATCTGCGGCGAGGAGACGGCGCTGCTGGACTCGCTGGAAGGCTTCCGGGGGCAGCCCCGGCTGCGCCCGCCGTTCCCGGCCACCCACGGCCTGTACGCGAGCCCGACGGTGGTGAACAACGTCGGCACCATCGCCAGCGTGCCGCCGATCGTGCTCGGCGGGGCTGACTGGTGGAAGAGCATGGGCACCGAGAAGTCCTCCGGGCCGATGATCTATTCGCTGTCCGGTCGGATCGTCAACCCGGGCCAGTACGAGTGCTCGATGGGTGTCACGCTGCGCGAGCTGCTGGAGCTGGCCGGTGGCATGCAGCCCGGGCACAACCTGCGGTTCTGGACCCCGGGTGGCTCGTCCACCCCGCTGCTCGCCGCCGAGCACCTGGACGTGCCACTGGACTTCGAGGGGGTGGCGGCGGCCGGCTCGATCCTGGGCACCACGGCCACCCAGATCTTCTCCGACCAGGACTGCCCGGTCTACGCGACGTACCGGTGGCTGGAGTTCTACCACCACGAGTCGTGCGGTAAGTGCACCCCGTGCCGCGAGGGCAACTACTGGATGGTTCGGGTCTACCGGCGGATCCTCGCCGGTCAGGGCACCCACGAAGACCTGGACACCCTGCTGGACACCTGCGACAACATCCTCGGCCGCTCGTTCTGCGGCCTGGGTGACGGCGCGACCAGCTCGGTGACCTCGTCACTGAAGTACTTCAAGCAGGACTACCTCGACTACATCGAGGGACGTACCGCGCCGAAGCTGTCGGACAAGCAGCTAGTTGGAGCTCACTGATGCGAGCGCGAGGAGTGAGCGGAGCGAGCCCCGCAGTCGCGAGCGAAAGGCAAGCACTGTGACCGACGTAGCAAAGCAGACCGAGACCGTCACGCTCACCATCGACGGCGTCGAGGTCACCGCCCCCAAGGGGACGTTGCTGATCCGGGTCGCCGAGCAGATGGGCACCGAGATCCCCCGGTTCTGCGACCACCCGCTGCTGGCCCCGGCCGGCGCGTGCCGGCAGTGCCTGGTCGAGGTGGAGGGCCAGCGCAAGCCGGTGGCCTCCTGCACCCAGGCCGTCGCCGACGGCATGGTCGTGCGTACGCAGATCACCTCCCCGGTGGCCAAGAAGGCGCAGGAGGGGGTGATGGAGCTGCTGCTGCTCAACCACCCGCTGGACTGCCCGATGTGTGACAAGGGCGGTGAGTGCCCGCTCCAGAACCAGGCGATGTCCACCGGCCGCACCGACTCGCGCTTCCACGAGCACAAGCGGGAGTACGAGAAGCCGATGGCGATCAGCAGCCAGGTGCTGCTGGACCGCGAGCGGTGCGTGCTCTGTCAGCGGTGCACCCGGTTCTCCGAGGAGATCGCCGGCGACAAGTTCATCGACCTGATGGGCCGGTCGTCCGCCGAGGAGATCAACATCTACCGGGACGACGCGTACGGCGAAGAGGGCGACGCCGGTGACGTCCCGTTCAACTCCTACTTCTCCGGCAACACCGTGCAGATCTGCCCGGTGGGCGCGCTGACCGGTGCGCAGTACCGCTTCCGGGCCCGCCCGTTCGACCTGGTGTCCAGCCCGAGCGTTTGCGAGCACTGCTCGGCCGGCTGCGGGCAGCGCACCGACTGGCGGCGCGGCAAGGTGCTGCGCCGGCTGGCCGGCGACGAGCCGCAGGTCAACGAGGAGTGGAACTGCGACAAGGGCCGGTGGGGTTTCCAGTACACCCGGGCCGCCGACCGGTTGACCACCCCGCTGGTCCGCGACGAGCACACCGGCGAGCTGCGCGAGGCGTCCTGGAGCGAGGCGCTCACCGTGGCCGCCGAGGGCCTGCACACTGCTCGGGAGAGTGGGCAGGGCACGGCGGTGCTCACCGGCGGCCGGCTGACCGTCGAGGACGCGTACGCCTACGCGAAGTTCGCCCGGGTCGCCCTTACCACCAACGACATCGACTTCCGGGCCCGGCCGGTCTCCCGCGAGGAGGCCGACTTCCTGGCCAGCTCGGTCGCCGGGGTCACCGACGTCACCTACACCGACGTGGAGAACGCGCCGGCGGTGGTGCTGGTCGGCCTGGAGCCGGAGGAGGAGTGCCCGATCCTCTTCCTGCGGCTGCGCAAGGCGTACCTGAAGAAGACCCTGACGGTGTACGCGCTGGCGCCGTTCGCCACCCGCGGCCTGGAGAAGCTCGGTGCCAAGCTGGCCCGGGTCGTGCCGGGCGAGGAGGCCAGCGTGCTCGCCGAGCACGCCACGGTCGCCGAGGCGCTGAGCGCACCGGGCGCGATCCTGATCGTCGGCGAGCGACTGGCCACTGTGCCGGGCGGGCTCTCCGCAGCGGCGGACGTGGCGCGGCGTACCGGCGCGAAGCTGGTGTGGGTGCCGCGGCGCGCGGGTGACCGCGGCGCTGTCGACGCGGGCTGCCTGCCCAACCTGCTCCCCGGTGGACGGCTGGTGACCGAGCCGGCCGCCCGCGCCGAGCTGGGTGAGGCGTGGGACATCCCGGCCGGGGTGATCCCGAGCCAGGCCGGGCGGGACACCGACGGCATCCTCACCGCGGCGGCCAACGGGCAGCTCGGCGCGCTTGTCGTCGGCGGCGTCGACCCGGCCGACCTGGCCGACCCGCGACTGGCCGAGGCCGCCCTGGACGCGGTGCCGTTCCTGGTCAGCCTGGAGCTGCGCGCCAGCGCGGTGACCCGGCGGGCGAACGTGGTGCTGCCGGTCGCCCCGGTGGTTGAAAAGGCCGGCAGCTTCCTGGACTGGGAGGGTCGGCTGCGCCCGTTCGAGGCCGTGCTGAACACCGCCGCGATGACCGACGGTCGGGTGCTCGACGCGCTGGCCGCACTGCTCGACGTGCGGCTCGGCACGGCGGATGTGCCGAGCGTGCGTCGTGAGCTGGGCACGCTGCCGGCGACGCGGATGTCTCGGCCGGCGGCGCCGTCGGTCGCGCCGGGCCGGGTGCCGCAGCCGAACGCCGGGGAGGCCGTACTGGCCACCTGGCACCAACTGGTGGACCTCGGCACCCTGACCGAAGGCGACGAGAACCTCGCCGGGACCGCCCGTCCGCCGGTGGTCCGGCTGGGTAAGGGCACCGCCGAGGCACTCGGTGTGGTCGACGGTGACGCGGTCACGGTCGGCACCGACCGGGGGGCGCTGACCCTGCCGGCGGAACTCACCGAGATGCCGGACGGCGTGGTCTGGCTGCCGACCAACTCACCCGGCTCGACCGTGCGGCGCAGCCTCGGGGCGTCGTCCGGCGCGGTCGTCCGGATCTCCGTCCCCGCACCGAGTACGGCCATCCCGGCCGGACGCGTGGCGGCCGACGAGACCGGTCTCCCGGGTCCTCTCCTCAACTCCGGGGGTAACCAGTGAGTCCGATCTACCTGGCCCAGGATCCGACGCTTGCCGATTTCGGCCGGGATCCGTGGTGGCTGGTCCTCGGCAAGATTGTCTTCGCGTTCGCCTTCGGTCTGCTGGCCACCCTGCTCGGTGTCTGGTTCGAGCGGCGCGTGGTCGGCTACATGCAGGTGCGGCCCGGCCCCAACCAGGTCGGCCCGTTCGGCCTGCTGCAGACCCTCGCCGACGGCCTGAAGATGGCCTTCAAGGAGGACATCCTGCCGAAGGCGGCCGACAAGGTCGTCTACTTCTTCGCCCCGACGATCTCGGTGATCTGTGCGGTCACCGCGCTGTCGGTGGTGCCCTTCGGCCCGATGGTGAGCATCTTCGGCCACCACACGCCGTTGCAGGTCACCGACGTGCCGGTGGCGGTGCTGCTGCTGCTCGCCTGCTCGTCGATGGGCGTCTACGGCATCGTGCTGGGTGGTTGGGCCTCCGGCTCGACGTACCCGCTGCTCGGTGGTCTGCGGTCGACCGCCCAGATGATCTCCTACGAGGTCGCGATGGGCCTGAGCATCGTGGCGGTCTTCATGACCGCCGGCACGATGAGCACCAGCGGGATCGTCGCCGCTCAGGGCGACGCCACGCGGCTGACCATCATGGGCACCGAGATCCCGGCGCCGGGCTGGTACGCGATCCTGCTGCTGCCCAGCTTCATCATCTTCTTCATCGCCACGGTGGGTGAGACCAACCGGGCGCCGTTCGACCTGCCCGAGGCCGAGTCCGAGCTGGTCGCCGGCTTCATGACGGAATACAGCTCGCTGAAGTTCGCGCTCTTCATGCTCAGCGAGTACGTCGCGATGGTGACCATGTCCGCGGTCACCACCACGCTGTTCCTGGGCGGTTGGCGGGCACCCTGGCCGATCACCATCTGGGAGGGCGCCAACTCCGGTTGGTGGCCGATGCTCTGGTTCTTCGGCAAGGTGATCGCGCTGGTCTTCGTCTTCGTCTGGCTGCGCGGCACGCTGCCCCGGCTGCGCTACGACCAGTTCATGCGCCTCGGTTGGAAGGTGCTGCTGCCGATCAACCTGGTCTGGATCCTGGTCCTGTCGGGCCTGCGTTCCATCGAGGACTGGGACACCCGCGGCAAGGTGATCGCGGTTGGCATCCCCGCCGGCCTGCTGCTGATCGCCACGCTGTTCTGGCCCAGCCGCCGGCCGCAGCCGAAGCCGACAACTCAGGAACAGGTCGACAACCGGCCGTACGGGAGCTTCCCGCTGCCACCGATGGATCTTCAGGTACCACCGAGCCCGCGCATCACGCGCGTGGTCGCCGAGCGGGAGCCGGCCAACATCGTTGCCGGCTCGGACTCCAGGGAGGTGTGACGTGGGCGCGATCACCGGAACGTTCAAGGGATTCGGTGTCACCTTCTCGCACATGTTCAGGAAGGTCGTCACGACCGACTACCCGTTCAAGCCGCCGGTGTCGGCGCCGCGCTACCACGGGCGGCACATCCTCAACCGGCACCCGGACGGCCTGGAGAAGTGCATCGGCTGCGAGCTGTGCGCCTGGGCATGCCCGGCGGACGCGATCTACGTCGAGGGTGGCGACAACACCGACGAGCAGCGCTTCTCGCCGGGTGAGCGGTACGCCAGCATCTACCAGATCAACTACGCCCGCTGCATCTTCTGCGGGCTGTGCATCGAGGCCTGCCCGACCCGTTCGCTCACCATGAGCAACGAGTACGAGCTGGCCCGGGACAACCGGCAGGACCTCATCTTCACCAAGGAGCAGTTGCTCGCGCCGTTGCTGGAGGGCATGGAGCAGCCTCCGCACCCGATGCGGCTGGGTGACAGCGAGAAGGACTACTACGTCGGCGCGCTGGACAACCCGGGCACCTCCGCCGGTGCGGAGACGTCCCCGATGGGTCCCGGCCGCTACCAGGTCGAGGAGCACCCCGGCGTGACGTTCCCGGGCGCCGAGCAGGCCGCCCAGCGCGCGGCTGCCGGCAAGGGAGAGAAAGCATGACCACGTCTACGGTGCTCGCCGCGGCGGGTTCGGTCTCCACCGGCGAGGCGGTCACCTTCTGGATCCTCGCCCCGCTCGCGCTGCTCGGCGGGATCGGGATGGTGGCCGCGCGCAACGCCGTGCACTCGGCGCTGTGGCTGGTGCTGACCATGCTCTGTCTGGGCGTGTTCTACGTCCTCCAGGCCGGTCCGTTCATCGGCATGGTGCAGATCATCGTCTACACCGGCGCGATCATGATGCTGTTCCTCTTCGTGCTGATGCTGGTCGGTCGGGACTCCACGGACTCCCTGATCGAGACGCTGCGCGGCCAGCGCGTCGCCGCGATCGTGCTCGGCCTGGGCTTCGCCGGCCTGGTCGGCACCGGCCTGTACCAGGCGCTGGACCAGACCAACACTGTCGGCCTGGAGCAGGTCAACGCCGAGGGGAACGTGCAAGGCATCGCCCGGCTGCTGTTCACCAAGTACGTCTTCGCGTTCGAGCTGACCTCGGCGCTGCTGATCACCGCGGCGGTCGGTGCCATGGTGCTGGCCCACGTCGAGCGGCGTAAGCAGGACAAGGTCGACCAGGTGTCGACCATGAAGGCACGCTTCGCCCCGGGCAACTACCCCGGGCCGAAGCCGGGCCCCGGTGTCTTCGCGACCTCGTCCTCGGTGGCCACCCCGGCCCGGCTGCCCGACGGCCGCCTGACCGACCGCAGCACCCCGGCGATCCTTCCGCAGCGCGAGCTGACCGCCGAGGAGACGTCTCTGAAGGGCACGGACCGGTGAGCGCGAGGAGTGCAGCGGAGCGGAGCCCCGCAGTCGCGAACGGAAGGCAAACCAAGTAATGGGAACGTTCTTCTCGGTCGAGCCGACCTACTACCTCGTCCTCGCCGCGGTGCTCTTCACCATCGGCGCAGCCGGGGTGCTGATCCGGCGCAACGCGATCGTGCTGTTCATGTGCGTGGAGCTGATGCTCAACGCCGCCAACCTGACGCTGGTCACCTTCAGCCGGATCAACGGTGACCTCAACGGCCAGATCATGGCGTTCTTCGTGATGGTGGTGGCGGCGGCCGAGGTCGTGGTCGGGCTCGCGATCATCATGTCCATCTTCCGGACGCGACGCTCGGCGAGTGTCGACGACGCCAACCTGCTCAAGTACTAGAGGGGTCCACCGGTGGAAGAGACTGTGGAATACGCCCAGGCCACGGGGCTGCTCGGGGGCGTCTGGCTGCTGGTGGCGATCCCGCTGCTCAGCGCGGCCATCCTGCTGCTGCTCGGCCGGCGGGCCGACCGCTGGGGGCACTGGTTGGGTGTTGCCGCCATCGGCGCCGCCTTCGTGCTCGGCCTGTCCTTCTTCTTCCAGCTGCGTGGCCTGGAGAACAAGTCGGTCGAGCTGAGCCTCTGGGACTTCATCGCGGTCGGTGACCTGCGCGTCGACTTCGGCCTGCTGTTCGACCCGCTGGCCGCGGTCTTCGTACTGCTGATCACCGGGGTGGGCTTCCTGATCCACCTGTACGCGGTCGAGTACATGGCGCACGACGCGGGTCGTCGGCGGTTCTTCGCGTACTTCAACCTGTTCGTCGCGGCGATGCTGCTGCTGGTGCTCGGCAACAACTACGTGATGCTCTACTTCGGCTGGGAGGGCGTCGGTCTGGCGTCGTACCTGCTGATCTCCTTCTGGACCGAGCGGCCGAGCGCGGCCACCGCCGGCAAGAAGGCGTTCCTGATGAACCGGGTCGGCGACGCCGGCCTGGCCATCGGCATCTTCATCATGTTCGCCACCCTGGGCACCACCCAGTACGACGAGGTGTTCAACGGCGTCGGCGCGCTGACCGGCACCACCGTGCTGGTCCTCGGCCTGTTGCTGCTGCTTGGTGCGGCCGGCAAGTCCGGTCAGTTCCCGCTGCAGGCGTGGTTGCCGGACGCGATGGAGGGCCCGACCCCGGTGTCGGCGCTCATCCACGCGGCCACCATGGTCACCGCGGGCGTCTACCTGATCGCCCGGTCCAACCCGATCTTCTCCGCCAACTCGACGCTCCAGCTCGTGGTGGTCAGCGTCGGCGCGCTCACGCTGCTGATCGGCTGCATCATCGGCGCGGCCAAGGACGACATCAAGCGGGTGCTCGCCTGGTCGACGGTGAGCCAGATCGGCTACATGTTCCTCGGCGTCGGCCTGGGCGGTGGCGCGTACGCGCTGGCCATCGTGCACCTGCTGGCGCACGGCTTCTTCAAGGCCAACATGTTCCTGGGCGCCGGCTCGGTGATGCACGGCATGAAGGACCAGGTCGACATCCGCCGCTTCGGTGGCCTCTCGAAGCACATGAAGATCACCTGGCTGACCTTCATGATGGGTTGGCTGGCCATCATCGGCATGTTCCCGTTCTCCGGCTTCTTCTCCAAGGAGCCGATCATCGTGGCCGCCTTCGAGCGGGAGGACTGGACCGCCTGGCTCTTCGGCGGTGCGGCGCTGCTCGGTGCCGGACTGACCGCGTTCTACATGACCCGGCTGTTCGTGCTCACGTTCCACGGGCCGCAGCGGTGGACCGAGGACATCGAGCACCCGCACGAGTCGCCGAAGCTGATGACCATCCCGCTGATCCTGCTGGCGGTCGGCTCGGTCGGTGCCGGCTTCCTGCTGTCCACGTCCGTTCCGGACTGGCTGACGGCCACCGCCGGCCTGGGCGGCGAGCACGGGGAGCACGAGGCGGTCCTCTCGCACGCCGTCATCACCACCCTGTCGCTGCTGGTCACCGTGCTCGGTGCCGGGCTCGCCTGGTTCCTGTTCCGGGCCGGGACGGCCACCGCGCCGCAGCCGGCCGGGGTGCTGGTCACCGCCGCCCGGCGCAACCTCTACACCGACGCGGTCAACGAGGCCGTCTTCGAGAAGCCGGGCATCTTCCTCACCCGGGCGCTGGTGTACCTCGACAACCGGGGCATCGACGGGCTGGTCAACGGGCTTGCCGCCGCTGTCGGCGGTGGCTCGGGTCGGCTCCGGCGGATGCAGACCGGCTTCGTCCGCTCGTACGCCACCTCGATCCTGGCCGGTGCGCTGCTGGTGATGGCGGCGTTCCTGGCGGTGCAGGCCGGGTGGTTGGCGTGATCGACCTGTTCCCGGCCGCCCCCGCCGGCGGACCACGCAGTGACGACGGAGGTAAGGCCGCATAATGTCCAACTTCCCGTTCCTCTCGGTGCTCACCGTGGCGCCGCTGGTGGGCGCCCTGGTGGTGGCCTTCCTGCCGCGCCACCGGCCGGAGCTGGCCAAGCAGGTGGCGTTCGCCTGGTCGCTGCTCGTGCTGGTGCTCTCGGTGGTGATGTGGGTCAGCTTCAACGCAGGCGGTGACCGGTTCCAGTTCCGCGAGTCATACTCGTGGATCCCGAACTGGGGCGTCAGCTTCACCTTCGCCGCCGACGGCATCGCGCTGGTGATGCTGATGCTGATCGCGGTGCTGGTGCCGTTGGTGATCCTGGCCTCCTGGCACGACGCGGAGTCGTCGAAGCGGTCGGTGCCCGTCTACTTCGCGCTGCTGCTGGTCCTCGAGTGCACGATGATCGGTGTCTTCGCGGCCGCCGACGTCTTCCTGTTCTACGTGTTCTTCGAGGTCATGCTGGTCCCGATGTACTTCCTGATCGGCAGCTACGGCGGCCACCAGCGGCAGTACGCGGCGGTGAAGTTCTTCCTCTACTCGCTGGTCGGCGGTCTGTTCATGCTGGCCGCGGTGATCGGCCTGTGGGTGGTCGGCGGAAAGACCTTCGACTGGCAGGCGCTGTCCCAGGTCGACATCAGCACCGGCACCGAGCGGTGGCTGTTCCTCGGCTTCTTCCTCGCGTTCGCCATCAAGGCGCCGTTCTTCCCGTTCCACACCTGGCTGCCCGACGCCGGTGGTGCGGCCCCGGCGGGAGCGGCGGCACTGCTGGTCGGTGTGCTGGACAAGGTCGGCACGTTCGGCATCCTGCGCTACTGCCTGCCGCTGTTCCCGGAGGCGTCGAAGTGGTTCGCGCCGTGGGCGCTGGCGCTGGGCGTGATCGGCATCGTCTACGCCGCGCTGCTGGCGGTCGGTCAGAACGACCTCAAGCGGCTGGTGTCGTACACCTCGATCGCGCACTTCGGCTTCATCGGGGTGGGCATCTTCGCCTTCACCACCCAGGCCGGCACCGGCGCGGTGCTCTACATGCTCAACCACGGGCTGGCCACCGGTCTGCTCTTCCTGGTGGTGGGCATGCTGATCAGCCGGCGTGGCTCGGCGTTGATCAGCGACTTCGGCGGTGCCGGCAAGCTGGTCCCGGTGCTCGCCGGTGTGCTCTTCTTCGCCGGTCTCGCCTCGCTCGCACTGCCCGGCACGGCGCCGTTCATCTCCGAGTTCCTGGTGCTGATCGGCACCTTCACGGTGAACAAGCCGGTGGCGATCATCGCCACGCTCGGCATCATCCTGGCCGCCGCGTACGTGCTGTGGATGGTGCAGCGCACCACCCAGGGCACGCTCAACCCGGCTCTCACCGAGGTCGACGGGATGCGCAAGGACCTCAACCTGCGCGAGAAGTTCGTGGTCGCTCCACTGATCGCGCTGATCGTGCTGCTCGGCTTCTTCCCCAAGCCGGTCACTGACGTGATCAACCCGGCCGTCCAGGCGACCATGGACGACATCGGCAGAACCGACCCGGCGCCGTCCGTGGGCGGCACCGTCCAGGAGGCGGCAAAGTGACCGAGTTGAAACTGCCGTCGATCGACTACGCGGCGATCTCCCCGATCCTGATCATGCTGGGCACGGCGTTGCTCGGCGTGCTGGTCGAGGCGCTGGTGCCTCGTCGCTGGCGGCACGTGGTGCAGTTGACGCTGGCGCTGCTCGCGGTGCTCGCGGCGCTGACCATGGTGGTCCTCAGCGCTGATGAGCGGATCATCACCGCCGGCCAGGCGCTCGCGATCGACGGGCCGACGCTGTTCCTCCAGGGCGCGATCCTGGTGCTGGCCGCGATGGCGCTGCTGCTGATCGGCGACCGCTCGGTCGAGCGGGGCGGGGCGTTCGTCGCCCAGGCCGCGGTGACCGCCGAGTCGGCCGACGACCGGCGGCAGGCCGAGGGGCGCAACGGCCTCACCGAGGTCTACCCGCTCACCACGTTCGCGATCGGCGGCATGCTGATCTTCGTGGCGGCGAACGACCTGCTGACCATGTTCATCGCGCTGGAGGTCTTCTCCCTTCCGCTCTACCTGCTCTGCGCGCTGGCCCGTCGCCGGCGTCTGCTGAGCCAGGAAGCGGCGATGAAGTACTTCCTGCTCGGCGCGTACGCCTCCGCGTTCTTCCTGTTCGGCGTGGCCCTGATCTACGGCTTCACCTCGGGCATCCCGGGCCGGACGGCCGGCGTCGACTTCGCCACCATCCACGCGGCGGTGAGCGAGTCCCCGGCCAGCAAGGTGCTGCTCTTCGCCGGCATGGCACTGCTCTCGATCGGTCTGCTCTTCAAGGCCGCGGCGGCGCCGTTCCACGTCTGGACCCCGGACGTCTACCAGGGCGCGCCGACCCCGGTCACCGGCTTCATGGCGGCCTGCACCAAGGTCGCCGCGTTCGGTGCCCTGCTGCGCGTCTTCCACGTCGCGTTCACCGACGCCTCCTGGGACTTCACCCCGGTCCTCGGCGCGGTGGCGGTGCTGACCATGCTGATCGGTGCAGTGCTCGCGGTCACCCAGACCGACATCAAGCGGCTGCTCGCGTACTCCTCGATCGCCAACGCCGGCTACCTGCTGGTCGGCGTGCTGGCACCGAGCCGCGACGGGCTCTCCGGCACGATGTTCTACCTGGTCGCGTACGGCTTCTCGGTGCTGGCCGCGTTCGCCGTGGTGACCCTGGTGCGGGACGCCGACGGGGAGGCCACCCACCTGTCCCGCTGGGCCGGGCTGGGTCGGCGGTCGCCGTTCTTCGCCGGGCTGTTCACCTTCATCCTGCTGGCCTTCGCCGGTATTCCGCTGACCAGCGGCTTCACCAGCAAGTTCGCCATCTTCGGGCCGGCCCTGGAGGGTGGTCAGGCCTGGCTGGTGATCGCCGGTGTGCTGACCAGCATGGTGCTGGCGTTCCCGTACCTGCGGGTCGTGGTGATGATGTGGCTCTCCGAGCCGGGCGAGTCCACCCCGACCGTCATGGTGCCCGGCGGGCTCACCTCCGCCGCGCTGATGATCGGCGTGCTGGCCACTCTGGTGCTGGGCATCGCCCCGGCGCCGCTGCTCGATCTCGCCACGGGAGCTGCCGAATTCGTGCGATGACCGAAGGATCGACCACCGGGGGCCGGCGCGTGTTCACGTGCCGACCCCCGGTGCGTATCCCCGACCCGGAGCAGGTCGAACGGGTGTGGCATGGTTGATGGTGTGGTGAATCCGGCGGGCGAGCGTTCAGGTGCCTCCGGCTCCGGCGGTCGGCGGGGTCGGGCGAGCACGAGTCAGTTCGGCGCGCTCGGCCTCAATCTCGCCGATCCCCGCGTCGAGGCGTCCGTGCTGGGTCTGCTGGAGACGGTCGAGGTCGAGCTGCGGGCCAGTGTGTCCAGCGCCGACCCGTTCGTCACCGAGGCCGCCCGGCACCTCCTGGAGGCCGGCGGCAAGCGTTTCCGGCCGCTGCTGGTGGCGCTCGGTGCCCAGTTCGGTGATCCCACCGGCGCGCAGGTGGTCCCGGCCGCCGTGGTGATGGAGCTCACTCACCTCGCGACCCTCTACCACGACGACGTGATGGACGAGGCCGCCGTTCGCCGGGGCGCGCCCAGCGCGAACTCCCGCTGGACCAACTCGGTCGCGATCCTGGTCGGCGACTATCTCTTCGCCCGTGCGGCGGACATCGCCGCCGACCTGGGCCCCGAGGCGGTCCGGTTGCAGGCGCGCACCTTCGCCCGGCTGGTGCACGGCCAGATCGCGGAGACGGTCGGGCCGCGCGCCGACGACGACCCGGTGACCCACTATCTCAACGTGATCGCCGACAAGACCGGCTCGCTGATCGCCACGTCGGCACGCTTCGGCGGCATGTTCGGTGGCGCACCGGCCGAGCACGTGGAGGCCCTCGCCGGATACGGCGAGACGATCGGCGTCGCCTTCCAACTCTCCGACGACCTGCTCGACATCGCCTCCGAGTCGGTGCAGTCGGGCAAGACGCCCGGCACGGACCTGCGCGAGGGCGTCCCGACCCTGCCGGTGCTCTACGCCCGCGCGGCGGACGACTCCGACGCGTCCTCGGTGCGACTGCGGGAGATCCTGGCGACCGGCCCGCTGACCGACGACGCGCTGCACGCCGAGGCGTTGGGTCTGCTGCGCGAGAGCCCCGCGCTCAAGCGCGCCCGGGAGACCGTGCGCAGTTACGCCGAGGACGCCCGTGCGCGCCTCGCCCCGCTGCCCGAGGGCCCGTCCCGGCACGCCCTCGAGTCGCTCTGCGACTACATCGCCGACCGCACCAGCTGATCGTCACCCCGGCTCGCCGCACTGGCGACGCGGGTCAACAGGCGGCCGCCGCAGAGCATGAGGACGGCCGCGAGCAGCATGGACACCGCCGAGGCGGTCCACATGGCCGGATAGCCGAGGTGGGCGGCCAGCGGGCCGAGGGTCAACGGGCCGAGGCAGCCGCCCGCGTACACCCCGGTCTGGGTGATCGAGGTGGCGGCGGCCGGTGACTGCGGGTGGAGTCTGACCACCGCGAACGTCATCAGGCCGGGCCAGGCCCAACCCAGGCCGAAGCCGAGCACCACGCCGGCCACCAGCGGCACCGGGCCGGTCAACGCGAGCAGGCCCAGCCCGGCCGCACCGACGACCAGCATCGCGGCGATGACGGCGACGTGACCGGTGACGCGGCGGTCGGCCAGCCAGCCGGCACCCACCCGCGCGGTCATGCAGATCGCACTGCCCAGCGTCAGGGTGAGGCCGGCGAGGCCCGGCGACATGCCCCGGGCCGCCGCGGAGTCCACCAGGAAGGTGCCCAGCGCGTTCGCTGCGGCCGCGGCCAACGTCGCCGCCGCACCGACCACCACCAACGCCGCAGTGGCCCGGCCAGCGCGCGTCGCGCCGGCCCGCCGCGCCCGCAGGGGCACCTGCCGGGGTACGGCGGCCAGCGTCATCGTCGCGACCACGGCCGCCGCCACGAACGCCCAGCGCCAGCCGACGGTCAGCGCGATGGTGGGCACCGCCGCCCCGGCCAGCAGTGTGGAGACCGGGATGGCGGCCTGCTTGACGCCGAACGACAGACCCTGCCGTCGGGCCGGCACGTGCTGGGCCAGCGCGGCGTTGCTGGCCAACTGGCCGAGCGCGTTCGCGGCGGCGCTGAGCGCCAGCAACCCGACCAGCACCGGGTACGAGCGCGCGAAGGCCGCTACGGCCAGCATCGACCCGGCGGCCAGCACGATGCCGCAGCGGGCCACCAGGGCCGCTCCGTACCGCTCGACGAGGCGGCCGGAGGGCACCGAGGCCAGCGCGCTGACCCCGAAGTAGACGGACACGGCCAGGCCGAGGCCGGCCGGGGAGAAGTCGAGGTCCCTGCCCATCTGCACGGCGAGACCACCGAGCAGAAAGACGGGGAGTACGCAGGCCACGGTGGTGGCCACTGCGCCGGCGCTCGCCCTGATCGGATGGGAGGGGGCGACGGTCGGGTCGGGGGTGATGGCGTTGTTGGTCATCGTCCGGCAAACCTACGTGAGACTCGCTCAGGCCACTCCTGGTGACGGTCGGGGCACAACGAGTGGATGACGATCTGGCATCCTCGACCCGAACAGGCATTTCGCACCGGGCCTGTTTTTCATATGGTGTAAGTCCCCGGCGGCGGAGGTGGTTGTGCGCGACCCCTTGGCAGAACCTTCGGACCTGATCCGCAGCGTGTCCCGAGCGCTGCGGGTGCTGGAGTCGGTCGGTCGCGCCCCGAAAGGCCTGACCGTCAAGCAGATCGCTCGACGGTGCGAGCTGACCGTGGCCACGACCTACCACCTGGTCCGCACCCTGGCCTACGAGGGCTACGTGATCCGTCGCGAGGACGGCACGTACATCGTGGGGTTGGAGGTGGCCGACCGGTACCGGGAGCTGGTGACCGCGTTCCGGGGCCCGCCAGCGGTCGGTGAGACGCTGCGGCGGGCCGCACTGGACACCGGCTACAGCCACTACCTGGGTCGCTTTGTCGGCGGTCAGGTGGCCCTTACGGCGGTCGCCGAGGGGCACCGGTCGCCCTACCTGGAGGACCTGGTCCCCGGCTTCGACGAGGGGGCGCACGCGACGGCCCTGGGCAAGTCGCTGCTCGCCACCCTCACTGTCGACCAGCGCAACCGCTACCTGCGCGAATACGGCATGCGCCCGTTCACCACGGCCACGCTGACCACCACCGAGACGTTCGAGGCCGACCTGGCCGCCGGCGACCGGCGTGGCATGCAGTTGGAGATGGGCCAGTTCCGTCAGGGGGTGGCCTGCGCGGCGGTGCTCGTCGCGCCGGACAAGGACATGGAACGCCGCGTCGTGCTGGCCTGCGCGTTGCCGGCCAGCGAAATGATGACCTCCGCCCGGGTGGTGCGCGCCAAACTGCTCACCGTGGCCCGCAGCGTCGCCGACGGCATCGCCTCCGACAACTGACGCACCCACGCATGAGAGGCCCTCTCCCAGGCTGGGAGAGGGCCTCTCGCGGCGGTCCAGCGCCGGACCGCCTGAGCAACGTCAGCTGCCCACCGGGCCGCCGTCGAGACGCGGGTGCCATGGCGGGTGCCGGTCAACAGGGGGAGCATCCGGGGGCGGTCATTCATGGGAGAAGCCTCCATGAACACCTTCGCGGGCGGCAACCGGCACGCAACCGGTCTGACCTCGGGCTGAACCGATCGGCGTGACGGCACGTATTCCCGAGCGAACGCACCGCCGGACGCCCGCCGGAAGCGAGGAGACCGCCATCAGCGACCACGACGCCCAACTGCTGCGCGCGCTGCACGACGAGCACGCGGAGGCGCTGTACGCCCATGCCCTGCGGCTGGTCGACGGGGACCGGCAGCGCGCCGAGGACCTGGTGCAGGAGACGCTGCTGCGGGCCTGGCGACATCCGGAATCCCTCGACCCGCAGCGCGGTTCGGTGCGGTCCTGGTTGTTCACCACCGCCCGCCACCTGGCCATCGACGCCTGGCGGCGGCGGTCCACCCGGGTCGGCGAGGTGTTCACCGACGATCTGCCCGAACCGCCGGGCGTGATCGACGAGGCCGAACGGGCGGTGGAGGCGTGGACCGTCGCCGAGGCGCTGAACCGGCTCAGCCCGACCCACCGCGAGGTGCTGGTCGAGTGCTTCTACCAGGGGCGGTCGGTGGCCGAGGCGGCATCCCGGCTGGGCGTGCCGCCGGGGACCGTGAAGTCCCGCACCCACTACGCGCTGCGGTCTCTACGGTTGGTGCTGGCCGAGATGGGGGTGACGGGATGACGCAGTGTGAGTTCGCGTACGACGATGGCGCGTACGTGCTGGGCGCCTTGGCCCCCGCCGAGCGGGCGGCCTACGAGCGGCATCTCTCCGGCTGCGCCTCCTGCCGGGAGGCGGTCGCCGAGATCGCCGTCCTGCCCGGGTTGCTGGGGCGTCTCGACCCGGCGGGGTTGGAGCAGATCCTTCCGCCGCCGGCCCCGCCCCGGGTGCCCGCGCTGATCGAGGAGGCCCGGCGTCGCCGCAGGAGGGAACGCTCCGCGGACCGCCGACGGTACGCGCTGACCACACTGGCCGCTGCCGGGCTGGCCCTGATGGTCGGTGTGGGCACTGCCGTGGTGCTGCCCCGACCCACCGACCCGTCCGGACCTCCCGTGGCGCAGACCAGCGCCCCGGCCACGCAGGTGTCGATGGTCGCCATGCGACCGGTGGCCACCGCCGGGCCGGTGCACGCCGACATCGGGTTGTCCGGCACCAAGTGGGGCACGGCGGTGACCATGCGGTGCGGGTACGACGCGCGGACCAGCTATGGCAAGGCGTACCCGTTCCGGCTGGTGGCGCACGGCCCGAACGGCGCCAGTGAGCAGATCGGCTCCTGGCTGGCGGCCCCCGGCGACGCCCTCCAGTTCAGCGGCGCCACCAGGTTCACCGACGCCGAGCTGGTCAGCGTGGAGCTGCAACGAGCCGACGGCACACCACTGCTCACCTACGCGGTGCCCTGACCGCCCGTCTGTGCATGGGCGGTCAGGGGGTGGGGACGGGCTCCAGGATCCGGGCCTGGGCCCGCGTGCGCCGGGAGTTGCGGACCGCGTCGGCGGTGAAGACGATCAGGGCGAGCCAGACCAGCGCGAAGCCGGCGAGGCGGGCCGGTGGCATCGGCTCGTGGAAGATCAGCACGCCGCAGCCGAGCTGGAGGATCGGTGCCAGGTACTGGATCATGCCGAGGCTGCTCAGCGGCAGCCGGTTGGCCGCCCCGGCGAACATCAGCAGCGGGATCGCCGTGGCCGCACCGGCCAGCACCAGCAGCGCGGTGTGCCCGACCGAGACGTGCCCGAACGTCGAGTCGGCTCTTGCCATCAGCCAGCCGAGATAAGCCAGCGCCGGCAGCGCCAGCACCGCCGACTCGACGAAGAGCCCTTCCGCGGGCGGCAGCCCCAGCCGCTTCTTGACCAGGCCGTAGCCGGCGAAGCTGAACGCCAGGGTCAACGCCAGCCACGGCAACCGGCCGTAGTCCACGGCGAGCACCGCGACCGCCGACGCGCCGATCCCCAGCGCCACCCACTGCGCCGGGCGTAGCCGCTCCCGCAGCACCGTCACCCCGAGCAGCACCACGACCAGCGGGTTGATGAAGTAGCCGAGCGCCGTCTCCACCACCCGGTCGGAATTGACACCGTAGATGTAGGTGCCCCAGTTGACAGCGATCAGCGCGGCGGCGGCGACCATCCCGGCCATCGCCCAGGGCCGACGCAGCAGCGCCCGCAGGAAGCCGACGTTGCGCAGAGCGGCCAGCAGCAGGGCCACGAACACCACCGACCAGACGATCCGGTGGGCCAGGATCTCCAGTGGGCCGGCCGGCCGCAACAGCTTGAGGTAGAGCGGGAAGAAACCCCAGAGCAGGTACGCGCCAAGGCCGTAGAGGTATCCCAGGCGGAGAGGCGTCACGCCTCCACCGTAAGGGGCGTACCGTCGCTTTGTTCCTTTCCGGTGACCGGGGTCACCGGGATCCGCCGGTCGAGGCTCATCCACCGCTCCGGCACGTCGAGCGGCGTGAAGCCCACCCGCGCGTACACCTGGTGTGCGTCGTTCGTGGCCAGCAGGATCCGGCGTACGCCCAGCTCGTCCAGGTGGTCGCGGGCCGCGCTGGCCAACCACCCGCCCAAACCGCGACCACGGGCGGCGCGGTCGACGTACACGTCGCAGAGCCAGGCGAAGGTGGCCCGGTCGGTGACCACCCGGGCCACCGCGACCTGGCGGCCGTCCTCAGGCCGGTAGACGCCGAACGGCAGGGAGCCGGCGAACGCCCGGTCGACGGTGGCCCGGTCACGTCCGAGTGCCCAGTACGCGTCGGTGGACAACCAGTGGTGCACCAGGCCCAGGTCGAGCAGAGCCGGGTCGGTGCTGAGCAGATAGCCGTCGTTGCGGGTCAGCGTGAACACGATGCGACGCTAACCGCCCAGGTGGGGACTCGTGCCGGCCAATTCCCGAACTCTGGTCACCGGCCTGCCCGGGCCCCGGCCGGAGCCCGGGGCGGGCCGGTGCGGTCGGCGGTCAGTCCCGGTCGAGGACGGCGCCCAGGATCCAGGTCACGATGCTCACGAAGAGGGCGCCGAGCACGGCGGCCGGCCAGAAACCGTCCACGGTGAACGGCAGCCCGGCCTGGTCGGCGATCCAGCTGGTGAGCAGGAACAGCAACCCGTTCACCACCAGCGCGATGAGACCGAGGGTCAGCAGGTAGAAGCCGCAGCCGACCGTCTTGATGAGCGGCTGGAGAACCGCGTTGACCACGCCGAAGATCACCGCCACCAGGAGCAGCGTGGTCACCGTCTCGCCAGCGGAGTTCGACTCCAGAGAGATGCCCGGAATGAGGAGTGTGGCCAGCCAGAAAGCCAGCGCTGTGCTGGCCAGCCGAATCAGCAGACCTTTCAGAAAACCCATGGCGGGGATCGTGCCACGGACCACGCACCCACGTAACCCGCCAGTTGACCACCACGGTGGATCAGCCGCGAGCCGGACGCCCGATCAGTTGCGACTCGATCGGCGTGGGGGAGAGCAGTGCCCAGCGCAGCGCCCGCCGGTTGACCACGGCCACCATGTCGTCCCGGATCCGGGTCAACCACTCGGCCGACCCACCCAGCCCCAGCGCGGTGCCGGCCAGCGCCGCCTCGGTGACGCTCAGCGGTTGCAGCAGCGCCAGGTCGACCCGGCTCAACGCGTCCACGTCCGCCGGGGTCAGCTCGTCGCGTACCACCAGAGTGGCGCGCCACGGCGGGCCCGGCTCGGCGTCGGCCGGCACCGGCCCGGCGTCGACGACCAGCAGCAACGGGCGCAGTGCGCTGCCCACCCCGTCGGCCACCGGTCGACCGGGTGGGATCAACGGGATCGTCCCGCCCGGTGCGCCCACTCCCCGGACGAACGGCTCCCAGACGCGCGGTCGGGAGGTCTGCACGACCACCAGGGCGCCGAGCGCCAGGGCGCGCAGGGCCACCAACTGGGCGGCGCGCACCCCGCCGACCAGCAGCACCCGAGTGCTCTCCGGCCGGAACAGTCGGACGGTGACCGCCCCGCCGTGCCGGTTCGTGCCGACCATCATCCCGGCATCGCCCAGAGTGAGATCCCAGTCGTCCAGTGCGGGGCGGGGCTGCGCTTCCCGGGTGGTCAGCGCCAACGGCAGCGTGGCGGCAAGCCCGCCCAGGTGTGCGCCGTCGAGCCGCCGCAGCTCCCCGCCCAGGTCGTTCACCAGGCGCTCCAGGGCCTTGGTGGCCGTGGTCAGCTCGGTCGCCGTCTGAGCGGCCAGGCGCACGGTCAGCTCGGTCGGCACCCCGGCGGCGGGGGTGATCGGTGCCGGCCCTGCGGAGATCGACACCGTCGTCGCGGTTGCCGGGAGCGCGAGCAGCCGGGGCACCAGCCGCCGTGCACCCGTTCCGTCCGGCCATCTGATCAGCCGGAAGGTGGCCTGGACCAGGGTGCCGGACCGGAGCGCCGGCCAGGACTCCCGGACCCGGTCGCCGTCGTGATGGGCCAGCTCGCCCAGGACACGCAGCGCCGCCGGCACGCCGAGCGGCCGCGCGGTCAGCGACCCGAGCCGGCGGACGATCCGGCGTACGGTGCCGGCGAGCACCCGGCGAAGGTCCTCCTCGGACCAACCGTCGACGCGCAGCACTCGCACCGCCAGCACCGCCCGTTCCCGCCCGGCGAGCCGCCCGTCGGTGAGCTGCCGGTACGACGTCCCGACGGTGCCACCCGCGGCCGGCACCGGTGCCGGTGCTCCACTGAACAGCAGTTGCACCCGCAGCGGGGGCGCGTCCGGCCCGGTCTGGGGCAGCAACGCGGACGGCGCCGGGATGGCCCGGGACGCGTCGCCGAGCAGATCGCCGGGGTCCCCGAGTTCCAGGAGCACCACCATGCCCTCGGTGTCCTCCAGCACTGCCGCAGGCCCGCCGGTCAGCTCGGTCGAGTGGACGACGGTGCCCGGAGCGACGAGGTCGAGCAGGTCGGCCGCCCCGGCCGGCGCGGTCAGCTCCCGACGACGGGTCAGATGCCCGGCGGCGGTGCCCAGCCACTCGAAGAGCCACCGGCCCCGGACCCGGAGCACGGCGACGGCCACCAGCAGCACGGCGACCAGTGCGGCGGCCGCGGTGACCGGTGCGGGTCGGCCCAGGGCGGTGAGGACGAGCGCCGCCGCAACCTGCGCGGCGACCAGTTGACCGGCCCGCACCCCTGTGCCGGTGCCCGGAGTGGGCGACGCCCAGCGGCCGAACGGCGAGCGGCGACGCGGTGCGCGCTGATCGGCCGGGCCCGGGCCGCGGCCAGCGGGTTGACCCGGCGAACCCGGCCCGATCGCCCGGGGAACGGCGCCCGGCCCCGGCCCGACCGGTGTCGCCGGGTGCGGCCCTCCGGTGGTGATCGCCGGCACCGCGCCTCCTCGACCAGTCGGGACCGCGTCGGGCGGTCGGCCGCCCTCGGACGGCCCGTCACGCGCCGCGACGCGGCTGCAGCACATCGTAAGTGACCGATGGCTGCCGTGGTTGTCCACAGGGGAGAGGCGGGGGGTAGCAGAACTGCTACGGGATCGCTACCGTCAGCCACGAAGTTCGTCGCTGACCCGTGTCTCAGTGCTCGACGACCGGGCCAAGCGAACGACGCGCCCCCAGGGCGGGCGCGTTCGAGGGCCACGCGCGATCAGAGAGACGAGGTGACATCGGGGTGTCCCAGACGCAGGCAGAAGCCGCGGTGATGCAGCAGACCGCCGCGAAGTTCGAGCAGGTGGACCAGTCGTTGCAGTCCATGCTGACCGGCCTGCTGGCCGAGCTGGAGGTGTTGCAGCAGGCCTGGCGTGGCGCAGGCGGCCGATCGTTCGAGCAGGTCAAGCAGCAGTGGTCACAGGACCAGGCGGCATTGCACCGGGCGCTGCGGGAGACCGCCGGCGCGATCCGCACCGCCGGCCGGCAGTACGACGCCTCCGACGACGAGGTGGCCAGCCGGGTAGCCGGCACCAACCGCGGCGGCATCCAGCTGCCGCTCTGATCCCGCCCCCGGAAGGAAATCCGATGGACCATGGTGTGCTGGTCGTCAACTTCGCCGCGCTTCAGCAGGCCGGCGCCGACATCCACAAGGCCCTGAACAGGCTCGACTCGCAACTCGGTCAGCTTGAGCGAGATGCCGCTCCGCTGGTGGCGAGCTGGACGGGCGAGGCCCGCGAGGCCTACGAGCAGCGGCAGGCGCGGTGGCGCTCCGCCTCTCAGGACCTCCAGGCGATGCTGCGTGACATCAAGCTGGCGGTGGGCGACTCCGCCAACGACTATCTGGACACCGAGAAGAAGAACACCGGGCTGTTCCAGTGAGCGCGGTGGGCCGGGAGCGCTGACCATGTCCAGGTCGGTGCCCCGGCCGCCGCCGCGCTGCGGCCAGGGCGGTGGGCTGACCGGGTCAGGCCTGGCCGGCCGGGCGCCAGCGTCGGCGGGCACCACGGGGCAGCACCAGGGCGAGCAGCACCACGGTGGCCGCCGTCGTGCCGACCACCGCACCGACCAGCAGGGCGCGGTCCCGCGCCGTCGCCCGTCGGGCCCGGTGGGCGAGCACCGCCGGGTCGGGCCGGTCGTCGGCGAGCGCGGTGACCGGTCGAGGGTCGCCCGCACGGCTGCCGCTGGTCTCGGTGACCGCCCGGTACGGGTTCAGCACGCCGGCGCCGTACCCGCCGCCGTGGCCCGCGCCGGGAGCTGGATCGGCGGTGGCGATGATCCGCTCCGCCACCTGGGCCGCGGTCAGCTCCGGTCGATACTGGCGCAGCAACGCGGCGGTGGCGGCCACGAAGGGTGCCGCGTAACTGGTGCCCTCGACCTGATGGTGGCCCGCGCCGGGGGCGGCGGTCAGCACCTCGCTGCCCGGGGCGACCAGGTCGACGTACGCGCCGGTCTGCGAGAACGTCGCCCGTCCACCGTCCGCCCCGATCGCCCCCACGCCGAGCACCCCGTCATAGCCGGCGGGAAACGGTTTGGGGTCACCGCTGTCGTGCAGGTTGCCGGCTGCGGCCACCAGCACCACGTCCCGGTCGACCGCGTACCGCACGGCCGAGCGGACCTCCGGGTCGTCCGCATACAGCACCACGGACAGGTTCACCACGTCGGCGTCGTGGTCGACGGCCCAGCGGATGGCCTGCGCGAACTCGCCAGCGCTGACCGTTCGCCCCGATTCCCGCCCCTGCACCACCTGCTGCTCACTCACCCGCACCGGCAGGATCCGGGCATCCGGCGCGAGACCCTGGAAGGCGACCCCTGCGCGGGGTGTCGCCGCGATGATGCTCGCCACGCCAGTGCCGTGCCCGGCGCAGTCCCGACTGCCGTCCCCGCCGGGGTCGAGCAGGTCGGTGCCGGCCAGCACGCGGTCGGCCAGTTGGGGGTGCGCCCGGTCCACCCCGGAGTCGACCACCGCGACGGTCACCCCGGCGCCGGTGGCCAGGGGCGCGAGCCGGGCGGGGTCGTACCGTTGCTGTGGCCAGGGCGCGGCCGTGACCGGCCGGGCCGGGGCGAGCGGGGTCGCACAGGCCGGTGCCGCACGGAGCCCGGCGGTGGCGGCGACGGTCGGGAGGGCCGGTACGGTCAACAGGCCGGCGGCCAGACCTGCGAGGACCGGGCGCGCGATCGATCGGGACATCGACAGCCTCCGTATCGTGTCGGCTCCGGTACGGGATGTTATCGCCTCATCCGCGCCCCGGCAGGCCGCCGACGGCCAGCCATCGTGATCTTGATACCACCTTGTAGGTTGTACGCGATACCTGTGGCCTGTTCTCGGAAGGGGAGGTGGCCGTGACCGCATGGGAGCCGGCCACGGAGGCCGAGGTGGCGATGCGCGACGCGCTGCGCGCCAATGACCAGGAGCTTTACTTCCGACTCCTGTCCCGCACCGATCTGCTGTTGCCGGTCGCCGCCCCGACGCAACCCGGCCAGCCAGCCGCCGGCTGGGGCACCTGGACCACCGGCGGCCGGACCCACGTCCTGGCCTTCACCTCCGCGGCCGCACTGCGGGCCTGCCTCGGCGATCACCCCGGCAGCAACCGTCGTGTCCCCTTCACCGACCTCGCTGTTGGCTGGCCCAACCACGAGTGGTGGCTCGCCGTCAACCCCGGTCTGCCGGTCGAGGGCTACCTGCCGGCCTGGTTCGTGGCTCAACTCTCCCGGGGCGACGTGCGCCTGCCCGGCCGCGCCATGGGTGCCCGCGCCCGCCTGGAGCGGGTCGAAACCCTCGCCCGCACCCGGACCGGTCCGCCCGGCCGGGACACCGCGCCAGCCGCTGGTCGGCCCTCCGGGGCGGGTACGTCGTCGCCCGGGTCCGAGCCGGCCCCGGCGGCCCCAGGTCGGCCTGCCCCGGTTCCGCCTACGCCGAGTCCGCTCGCCCCGAGCCCGCTCGCCGCCGTGCCGCCCGCTGCGGTCCCCTCTGCTTCGGTCTCCCCTCGGAGGCCCTCGCAGGGTGTGTCGCCTCGGGTCGCTGCCCCGGCGTCCGGGACGC
Organism: Micromonospora sp. A202; assembly: GCF_006715105.1. Classification (NCBI taxonomy): domain Bacteria; kingdom Bacillati; phylum Actinomycetota; class Actinomycetes; order Micromonosporales; family Micromonosporaceae; genus Micromonospora; species Micromonospora sp. A202. The sequence continues at coordinate 111,675 of NZ_VFMP01000001.1, forward strand.
CCGGCACCGCTGATGCGTCCCGCCGACCCGGCGAGGAGGACCTGCCGGCCGCCGGTCAGCGCCACCCGACCGAGCCGCCGCGACCCGGCCTGCCGGGCACCGGTGCCCTTCCCCGCTCCGCTCGGCCGTCCCGGTTCGCACCGTTGACGCCCGTCGAACGTCCCACCACCGACCAGTCGAGGTTCGGCGCGGGCTGGCCGGCGGCGGACCGGCCGGGCGACGACGGCCTGACCGGGGGCAACGGCAACGGCGGTCCCCAGGCCGCTCGACGTTCCTTCTTCGAACCGACCCCCGTCCGGGACCGGGCAGCCGACCCGAACGCGAGTGGGGGCCGCCCCGGTGACCGGGCAGCACCACCGACGCGCTTCGGGCTCGGCAGCCAGCCGTTCCCACGCCGCCGTCCGGCCGACGGGCCCGCCGACGAGACCGCGACCCGCGCCTTCCCGATGGCGGATCCGGACGCCACCCGGCCACTTCGGCAGCCGGCGGGCGACCTCGGCACGTCCCGAGGGGTACGCGCACCGGCACCCGGTGAGGAAGTCACCCAGCCGCTGCCTTCCCGCCGGCCCGACCCGGCGGCGGAGGAAGTCACCCGCGCCTTCCGGACGACCGGTGAGTCCCCGCCGACCCGGTCGTCGGCGCGGCCGAGCCCTCCGGCGGACGAGACCCAGGCGATCCCACGCGACCTGCCGAACCGGTTCGCCCCGGTGGAGGAGGTGTCGGCCGCGGAACCGGTCTCCGGTCCGCCCGCACCACGCCGCGGCTTCACGCCCATCGTCATCGAGGGCACCATCATCGAGTCCCGCGACCTCACCGACCCGGTCGAGACCAGCGGCCCGGCCGACCCTCCCCGAGGCCCCCGCCCCGCCGAGACCGCCCCGCCACCCTTCGGCACGACGCACGCCGGGCCGGGTCTGTTCGAGCCGTCGTCGGCCGGTCCCCGCCCGTCCGGTCCGGCGTCGTTCGTCCCCGTGCAGCCCGCCACGAGCCCGTCCACCCAGCGCCCCGCAGGTCCGGCGGAGGCCGGCGACGTGGGCGGTGTCCACGCCGACGCCCGCGCCGGCGACGTGGGCGGTGTCCACACCGACGTCCGCGCCGGCGACCCGGTCGGTGTCGACCGCGCCGACACCGACAGCCCGTCGGTCGGCGTGACCAGCGCGGATCCGACCAGCGAGAGCGCCACCACCAGGGACGGCGACGGGCAGCGTCCGCCGGCCGACGAACCGGCGGTGGTCGAGTTCGATCCGGCCAACACGGTCGAGGAGGACCTGCTCGGCGCCGCCGGCTCCGGCAGCACCGACACGTTCCTGTCCACCCTGCTGCTGGCCCGGGTCCTACTGCCGGCCGCACCCGAATCGCTGCGGGGAAGCCGCCCCGGCGATGCGGGCTTCGTCTGGCGTACGGCACAACTCGACGGCGAGACGTACGTGGTGGTCTACACGTCGCCGGAGCGCCTCGCCGACCACTTCGAGGGCGACGTCGACACGGTCCGGGTGAAGTTCGCCCAACTGATCCGGCGCTGGCCGGACGAAGACTGGTCGTTCGCCGTCAACCCGGGCACCCCGGTCGGCGCCAAGCTGCCCGGGGAGCAGATCATCGCGTTGGCCAACTGGGCTGCCGAGGTGGGGCTCGGTGACGACCTGGAGGTTGACCAGGAGGAAGCGCCGGCCGTGGCGGAGCCCGCCGCCCGCCCCCGGTACGCTCCGGCGGCCGTCGACCCGACCCGACCGACGGTCATGCAGAAGGCGATCGCGCCCAGCCAGCTCGCCTACTACCTGGATCGTGGCTACGACCGGGTCTCCGGCTTCGTGCACCGTGCCGGTGAGCTGGCGCACCTGACCACGCCGGCTCAGGTGCACGACGCGCTCGGCCTCAGCTACCCCGGATCCCCGTTCTCCCGGGACGCCGAGGAGATCTACGTGCTGCGCTGGCCGGCGCACCGGCCGAGCCTCTACCGGATTCCGTACGGCGGTCAGAACGAGGCGGCGATGCGGGCCATGGAGGGCTGGGTCATCGAGCGCCCGCCGTTCCGGGGCAACGGCTTCGCCCCGGGTGAGAGCAGCGACGTGGTGGCCGAGTTCAAGGTGGACAGCGCGCGCCTCCCGCACGGCGCGCAGCTGTGGCGGGTCGCTGCGGACGGCACCGAGTGGGTCATCGCGGAGCTCGACACCGACGCGGTGGTCTGGCGACGGGTCGGGGAGGCGTGATGCGCGACGGTTACGTTGCCCGTTGGCAGGGTCGGGAATACCAGGCCAGCCCGGACGGCGACAACATCCGCCTCTATCAGCCCGAGCCGGGCGAGGGCTTCGAGGAGGTCCGCGCGGGCCGGTATGTCCGGGTGCTGCCGGCGAGCGAGATCGAGGATCTGGCGTACGTGCGCACCACCTGCACGTGGCAAGGGCAGCCGTTCATCGTGCTCGGCGAGCACGACGCCTGGCTGCGGGTCGAATACACCGGTGGCCGCTGGCCGGTGGCGGAGGCGATGCGGCTGGAGGTCTTCGACTTCGGCGTCTACCAGGGCTGGGCGCCGGCCGCCGAGGTCACCGACCTGCGGGAGCAGCGGGTCTGACCGGTCAGGTCTTGGCCCAGCGCAGGATTTCGCCGAGCACCAGCTCCGGTGCCTCCAGGTGCGGGAAGTGCCCCACCCCGTCGAGCAGCCGCCACTCGTACGGGGCGACGACGTAGCGGCCGGAGCCCAGGGCGGTGCGCGGCAGGGAGGCGACGTCCAGCGCGCCGTGCAGTTGCAGGGTCGGAGTGGACAGCGGCTTCTGCATGAGGCGGACGAACCGGTAGCCGTGCAGCCGCAGCAGCGAGCGGAACGCCCAGCGGTACCCCTCCAGGGCACAGAACGCGGCCTGCGGGATGCACATCGCCTCCCGACACCGCTCGGCGTACGCCTCGAACTCCGACCCGGCCACCCAGCGCGGCCCGCCCCAGCGGTGCAGGATCTCCCCGATGGCCGCCGCGCCGTCCCGGGTCAGCACGTGCTCGTAGCGGGGTAGCTGGAACTTCAGCGCCAGGGTGGAGGCGGCGAACTGCCCGCGCGGGTCGGCGAAGGTGGCGGTGCGCAGCCGCAGCGGGTGCGGCGCCCCCAGCACCACGAGCCGGCGGACCAGGGACGGGTGGAACGAGGCCACCGTCCAGGCCACCATGCCGCCGAGGCCGCTGCCGACGATCGTCGTCGACCGTTCACCGAGCGCGCGGATCAACCCGGCGATGTCGGCGGCGAGGGTGTAACCGTCGTACCCCCGGGGTGGTTTGTCGCTGGCGCCGTAACCGCGCAGGTCGACGGCGACCGCCCGGAAGCCGGCGTCGGCGATCGCCGGGAGCATCTGGTGCCACGCCCACCAGTGCTCCGGAAAGCCGTGCAGGAAGAGCACCATCGGGCCGGTGCCGGCCTCGACCACATGGAAACGGCTGCCGTTGGCGCCGACGAAGCGGTGCGTCCACGGCCCCTCGGTGAGGACACAGGACTCGTCGACGGCTCCGCCGCGCTGGTCGGTCATGGCAGACAGCCTAGGACCCGGTTGCCGCTGACGACCCCGGTGGTCGTATTGAACAGGGAGAAGCCCGGGTTGTCCCCTACCGGCGGTAGGTGCCGGGTCGCCGTGTCACGGCGTGACGATGCTGACGCGGATGCCCGGGCCGCAGTCGATGTCGGACGACCGGGAGACGATGCGGAGGGTGACGAAGCTGCCCTCGGTCAGGTTGCCGTAACCCGGGCCGTGCAGGGCGTACGCGCGGCCGTCCTCGGCGACGAGGCTGTAGCAGGGACCGGCGCCGCCCCGGGTGATGTGGCCCGTGATCAGGCCGTTGTCCCGTAGATCGGTCGGCGGTGTCGGCTTTGGTGGCTTTGGCGGAATGCCGATGGGCGGCCGGAGTGTGCGCGACAGCGGCGGTGTGAAGGCCGGTAAGGGCGTCGCTGCGGGCTGGGCGGGCCTGAATGCGCGCGAGGTGGGCGCGTCCGGCGTCGGGACGTCGGAGGCCGAGGGAGCAGCCAGGGGGCCGGCACCCTCCGGGTCGGCGCACGCGGTCAGGGGCAGCAGGAGGAGCGCGGCGAGGAGGGTCACGCGTGAGGCGAGGTGCACGGTGATGGGACGTTCCAGCAGGTCGCCGGGTTCCACCTCACGGTGGGACAAAGGGCGGCGCCCGGGCAGATGATCCGCCCGGGCGCCGCTGGGTGTTGCTGAATCAGTGGTCAGCTGATCCGGATCTTCATCGAGGTGCCGTTCTGCTCCTTGACCTCGATCTTGACACCGGCTGCCGGGAGCTTGACGCCGTGGTTCGGCAGCTCCTCGTAGAAGTACTTCTTGGTGTCGTTGAACACGGGCTCAGCGGCCTGACCGCGGATGTACTGCGGCTGGCTGTTGAGGTGCAGCGTGAACGAGTCAGCCTTCTTGAGGCTGAACGGTGCGTCGTACACCTGGACCCGGGCGCGCCACGGAGCACCGGTCAGGTTGTAGATCGGGCGCGGGTGCGCGTCGATGTACAGGTTGCGACCCTCGCCCGGGTGACCACCCGGGTTGGTGGGCGAAACCGGAGCGGTGTTGTTGTCGGAGAACCGCGTGTTCCAGTACGAGATGAGCAGACCCTCCTGGTACGCGTAGTGGTCCACCCAGTCCGGGCGGGTGTTCGCGTAGCCGAAGAAGTACGGGCCCGTCTTCAGGTACTTGTCGTACGAGACGTACGACCGGTTGCCGGCGATGTAGTAGTTGTCGAACAGCCGGGTGTAGGTCGCCCCGACCACCTCGAACTTCTCCAGTGCCCAACCCGCGTCGGTCTCGGCACCGTCGCTGAGCACGGTCTGACCGTCGGCGGTCACGGTGATCGCGTCACCGAAGAAGCCGCCCTCGGAGACACCACCGTCGGTGACGTAGTGCAGGCGAACCTGAGCGACCTTCCCGGCGACCGAGGTCAGCGGGATGTTGATGTCAGCCCAGGCACCGTTGCTGCTGCCGGCGAGGGCCGGGCGACCCGCACCGTCGACGCCGATCGGCTTGCCGCCGACAGTGCCGTCCAGGTCGGTCCAGGTCTGACCGCCATCGGTCGACGCCTCGAAGTAGAGGTAGTCGTAGCCGGCCTCGATGCTGTACTTGCCCTTGAGCGACATCGCCGCCGCGGACTTGCCGGTGAGGTCGAACGTCCTCGTCATCTTGCTGTCGAGGTCGTCCTCGTTACCGGAGAAGTACTGCTTGGCGCCCTCGAACGGCGCGCCGTAGTTGAACGTGTATTCCCGCTGGGGAAGCACCACCACGGCGGCCTGTGCCTTCTCCGAGTTGTACTCCTGCGGGCCGAGGTCCAGCGTGCGCTTCTGCCCCGCCACGACCACCTCGTAGTCGAGCCAGCCGAGCTGGAGCTTGTTCCACGCGCCGAGGTCGCCGCCACGGTCACCGATGGCCGGGTCGTTCTTCGCACCGAGCCGGCTCTGGGCCATCAGGGTCCAGTGCTCGTTGCTGTTGTCCGCCGGTCCGTAGTCGTCCGGCAGGCCCAGGTCGTGGCCGTACTCGTGGTAGAAGACGCTACGGCCGCCGTTTTCCGGCTGGATCGTGTAGTCGCGGATCCAGACGCCGGTGTTGCCGATCTGGGTGCCACCGATCGGGAAGTTCGGCGGGCCCACGGGCGAGCTGTTGAACGCCGACCAACGGTGGCTCCAGATGGCGTCCTCACCCTGCTGCGGGTCACCGTCGGCCTGGTCGCCGCCGGAGTGGACGATCTGGAAGTGGTCGATGTAGCCGTCCGACTCGTTGAAGTCGCCGTCACCGTCGAAGTCGAAGCGGTCCCACTGGTCGAAGGACTTCATCTCCTCGGCGATCTGCGCGTCCGTCCGGCCCTTGGCCTTCTGGTCGGCGACCCACTGGTTCGCGGCGTCGCGGATCAGGGCCCAGGTGTTCGAGCAGACGTTGTCGCCGCAGACGGCGGGGTCGTTGGCCGGGTTTTCAACGTCGTCGTCCGCGATCGGGTCGTCGGAACGACCGTAGCGGGCCTCGTTGTACCGGACCTTGACCCAGTCGGTCACCTCACCCTCGACGGTGTAGCGACCCGAGGACTGAGCCTCGTAGTACTGCTTGAGCGACTCGTCGCCCGGGTTGGTGCCGAAGTAGACCTGGCGGAAGTGCTCCGGGCTGAAGTCCGGCTGCCAGATGGTGGAGTTGTCGACCGCCCGGTTCGGCTCCGGGATCTTGTTGTGCAGCGGACCCTCGAACGTCGCCGGGCCGGCGATGTTCGGGTTCATGTCCTTGTCCGGGTAGGACGGGTGCCGCTCGTCACCGAACTCGGCCAGGATCACGAAGATCTTGTCGGTCCGCTCCCGCTGGAGCTCGACGTACTGATCCTGGGTCGGCTGGGCGGCGGCTGCGGAGCGGGCGTTGGCGTTGGTGGCCGTCTTGCCAACCTGACCGACCTTGACGACAGTGCTGCCGTTGCGCTGAATTGGCTTGCTGCGACCGCTCAGCACGTCGCTGAGCCCCTGCTCACGCAGTGCGCGGCGCTTCTCCTCGAGCTTGTCGGGGAGTTCATCCTTCAGCGCCTGTGGTTCGGCAGCGGCCGGTGCTGCGGCCGGCAGTTTGGGCTGAGGCGCCGCCGAGGCGGACGGGCCGAAAGCCAGGCCTGTCGCCGTCAGTGAGAGCCCGAGCAGACCCACTGCGACTTTGCGCACGTGGTACCTCCGGTGTGAGGGAACCGGCCATACGGGGGTACGGGCCGGTGGGAGATCCCACTAGTGGGACCAATGGTGAACATAGACACTGCTGCGACGGGTGGGAAGATGCACGCGTCGATTTGTTGCAAGATTTTGTTGGGAATGCTTTTCACCGTCACATACCCGGGCTTCATCAGCCACGCTGACCAGCAAGGACGGCGCGGTCCCAAATATAACGACTCATTTCGATCAACATGATCGATGTACGGCAGTGGGGCCGGCGGCGTCTCCGCCACCGGCCCCACTGTCAGTTGTTGATCCGCGAAACCGTTACTTCCTCGCCGGAGTGACGAAGATCGTGGCGGACGAGTTGTCCCGTGCCGCCTTCTTGATGGTGAGCGAGACGCCGTAGTTCACGCCCTGGTCGCCGGGATTACCGGTGCCCAGCACGATCGCGCCACCGCCGAGGGTCGTGCCGTAGAACTCCGGTGCCGGGCTGCCGTCCGGGTGGGTGACCCGGGTGGTGTACGGCGCGTTGTTCCGCGACGGCACCACCACTGAGGCGTCGTTGTCCCGCGCGTACGGAGCCCCGTCGCGCATCTCGATGCCCGGGTACCAGGTCTTGGCGTCCGTGAAGCCCTTCACCGGCGCCTGCGCCTTGAACTTCGTGCAGTACGCGCTGTACGGCTCGTCCGCCGCCTCCAGGCACTCCGTGAAGGGGTACGTCTTGTTCAGCGAGAAGGCCGCGTTGGCCGACTGCGGACGGCTGGGCAGGTTGTCCGTCACCGACGGGTCCTTCACTGCCGCCTCACCGGTACGCCGGTACGGGTCGAAGTGCGAGTCGACGATGAGCAACCCGCCCTTCGCGCCGTAGCTGGGCAGCGCGGTCATCTGCCCGGTGACGTGGTTGACGTCGCCGAGAGCGCTGTCCCGGTACCAGACCAGCATGCCCGGGGCGTTGTAGGAGATCCGGTCGACCTTCCACGCGTCGTGCGAGTAGATGGTGTCGTAGGCGTACTTCAGGCCCTTGTCGAAGCCGTCGAAGTTGCGCCACTCCGCCAGGTAGAACTGGGCGTGGACCTCGGTGCCGCTGGAGACCTTCCAGCCCCCGCCGGTGGTGTCCACGAAGGTGCCGCCGGTGGCCGTCCAGCCGTTGGCGCCGCCCTCGACGTCGTCACTCCACGTGGTGGCGCCGCCGCCGGTGACCGAGAAGTCGTCGGCGAACCAGTTGCGCTCCTCGAACGCCTCGTCGGTGGCCTGGCGCAACCGCAGCTGCACCGTCGTGCCCGCGTACGCCGACAGGTCGACGTAGTCGTGGCGCCAGCCGTTCGTGCTGCCGGTCAGGCCGTACTTCTTGCCGCCGAAGTCGTTCATCCGGCCGTTCGGGTCCGGGTAGCCGTCCGGCGTGGTGACCACCGTGCCGCCCTCGTCGTACACCTTCTGCTCGGTCCAGGTCGTACCGCCGTCGGTCGAGAGCTCGACGAAGCCGTAGTCCCAGTCCTCCTCGATGATGTAGTTGTTCCACATCCAGAACTTCGAGTCCGCTGCCGCCGGCACGTCGACCGAGCGGCTGAGCTTGACGTCGGCCCACTCCTGGTCGTTGTTGCTGTGCCACATCTTGGTGCCGCTGTGCGGCGTGGCCAGCGTCGTCACCTTGTCCGGCAGGTCGACCTTGATGCCGTCCTCGGAGTCGATCGGGGTACGCGACGTCTGGCCGAGCTTCACCTCGCGCGGGTTCGACCCGGGGCGGATGGTCAGCGGGTCGGCCCAGCCGAGCACCCACTTGTCCCAGATGCCCATGTGGGTGGGCAGCGCCTGGAAGATCTCACCGGAGTGCGAGCCCGAGGCCATCAGGTCCCAGAAGTCCACGTCGGAGTCGGCGTTGCCGGACGTGTCGTAGAGGTCCGGCAGGCCCAGGTCGTGGCCGAACTCGTGGGCGAAGACGCCGACACCGGCGTCCTCGGGCTGCACGATGTAGTTCGACGCCTTGAGGTTGGTGCCCGGGATGGTGTAGCCACCAGCGACCGTGGAGGAGTGCGCCCAGACGGCGTACACGCCCTCGGCGCCGCCGCCGCGCGACTTGCCCTGACCGGCGTGCACCAGCACGAGGTGGTCGATCACGCCGTCCGGCTCGTAGACGTTGCCGTCACCGTCGCGGTCGGCCTGGTCCTCGATGTCGTAGTCGGCCCACGGGAAGCTCGGGTCCTTCGCGACGAGCGCGTCGATTGCGTCGGTCGCCAGGCGGCCGGCGCCGGCCGGGTTGTCCGGGTGGCCGTTCATCGACTGCTCACGGCCGGGGACCCAGGCGCCGGTCTCGTCCTGGAAGCAGCGGTTGGCGGCGTACCAGCCCTCCGAGTGCGGCACGGTGATCCACGGGCTGGCCTGCCCGTCCACCGTGTACGCGTTCTTGGACATCTCCAGGTACATGTTGTGCATGGTGCGGCCGGAGAGGTCGACACCCTTCCTGCCGTCCGGGCCGCGCAGGTCGGTGCGGACCCGCTCGGTGATGCCCTTCTTGCTGTAGAGCATCTTGTTGTAGTGCGACGGCGAGAAGTCCGGCACCCACATCGAGTTGTTGTCCTCGTGGGGCAGGGTCGCCGGGTTCGGGATGTTGTTGTGCCTCGGGCCGTTCTGCACGGTGCCGGGGACACACGTCCGGTCCTCGAACACCGTCTTCGGGACCATCACGTCGGTGAAGTCGTCGTTGGCCTTGTCGTTGAACTCCACCAGCAGCGTGAGCAGCTTCGCCGTCTGGGTGGTCGGCGACTTCTTGAACTGCCGGGGGTTCTTGCCCGTCTTGAGCGACCGGGCTTCGTCCTTGGCGAGCTGCCGCGCGGTCACCGGGTTGCCCCGGGCGTGCTTCTGGTCGAACTCGCGCGCGGACTCCACGGCCGGGGTGTAGACGCCACCCTTGCCCTTGACCTCACGGCCGGTGGTGTCCGGCTGCACCTCGGGCTCGGCGTAGTTGATGTAGTGCTCGTCGGCCCCGATCACCGCCCGTGGGGCGGGGGAGGACGACTGGGCCGCCGCACTGCCGGTCACGGTCAGTGACGTGGCCGCGAGGGCGATGGCGGGTAGCGCGACGAGTAGTCGTCGGCGCGCCCCGGACTGCGGTTTGTGGTTCATGCCGCTCCATTTCTCGGGCATGGGGAGGAGGACGCTGGCGTGGCCGACCATCGATGCGATGAGCGTCGAACTCTGCCAACCTGCGTGAACCTAAATCACAACCGGCCGAAAGGACAGGGGTGGTCCGCCTCGTGTGTCCGTTCAGCTTCCCCGGCTCCACCGACCGACCGATGTGACACCGGTCAGGCCGTGCGTGCCGTACCCGTAAGAAAATGACGGAGGGTGGCGGTCCGCGCGGACCGCCACCCTCCGGTGTGTACGCCTGCCGTCAGTCCTCGTCGGACTTGGTGCCGCTCATCCCCGAGGAGATCAGGTCCATCACCGACGAGTCCTGCAGGGTGGTGACGTCGCCCAGCGACCGGTTCTCCGCCACGTCCCGCAGCAACCGGCGCATGATCTTGCCGGAGCGGGTCTTCGGCAGCTCCGCCACCAGCATGATCTGCCGGGGCTTGGCGATCGGGCCGAGCGTCTTCGACACGTGGTTGCGCAGGTCGGCGATGAGCTGCTCACCCGCCTCGCCGACGATGTCCGTGCTGCCGCGCGGGATGGCGAACGCGACGATCGCCTGGCCAGTCGTCGGGTCGGTCGCGCCGACCACCGCCGCCTCGGCCACCGACGGGTGCGACACCAACGCCGACTCCACCTCGGTGGTCGAGATGTTGTGCCCGGACACCAGCATCACGTCGTCCACCCGGCCGAGCAGCCAGATGTGCCCGTCGTCGTCCTTCTTCGCCCCGTCACCGGCAAAGTACATGCCCTGGAACCGCGACCAGTACGTGTCGATGAACCGGTCGTCGTCACCCCAGATGGTGCGCAGCATCGACGGCCACGGCTCGCGCAGCACCAGGTAGCCGCCACCACCGTTCGGCACCGACTGGCCCTGGTCGTCCACCACGTCGGCCACGATGCCCGGCAGCGGGGTCATCGCCGAACCCGGCTTGGCAGCTGTCACACCCGGCAGCGGGGAGATCATCATGGCGCCGGTCTCGGTCTGCCACCAGGTGTCCACCACGGGCAGCTCGCCCCGGCCGACGAACTGCCTGTACCACATCCAGGCCTCGGGGTTGATCGGCTCACCGACGCTGCCCAGCAGGCGCAGCGAGGACAGGTCGAAGCCGGCGGGGATGTCCTCGCCCCACTTCATCATCGTGCGGATCAGGGTGGGCGCGGTGTACAGGATGCTCACCCTGTACTTGTCGACGATCTCCCAGAACCGGCCCTTGTGCGGGGTATCCGGGGTGCCCTCGTACATGACCTGGGTGGCGCCGTTGGAGAGCGGCCCGTACACGATGTAGGAGTGCCCGGTGACCCAGCCGATGTCCGCCGTGCACCAGTAGACGTCCGTCTCCGGCTTCAGGTCGAAGACCGCGTGCGTCGTGTACGACGCCTGGGTGAGGTAGCCGCCGGTGGTGTGCAGGATGCCCTTCGGCCGGGCCGTGGTGCCGCTGGTGTAGAGGATGAACAGCGGGTGCTCGGAGTCGAACGGCTGAGCGGTGTGCGCGGGCGACGCGGTCTCCACCGTCTCGTGCCACCAGTGGTCCTTCTCCGTCCACGCGACGTCCTCGCCGGTGCGGCGGACCACAAGCACGTGCTCCACCGACGGGCTGTTGGCTACTGCCTCGTCCACTGTGGGCTTCAGCGCCGACGGCTTGCCCCGCCGGTAACCACCATCCGCGGTGATCACCACCTTGGCGCTGGCGTCCTGGATGCGGTTGCTCAGCGAGTCGGCCGAGAAGCCGCCGAAGACCACGCTGTGCGCCGCGCCGACCCGGGCGCACGCCAACATGGCCACCGCAGCCTCCGGGATCATCGGCAGGTAGATCGCCACCCGGTCGCCGGCGGTAACCCCCAGGTCGGTGAGCGCGTTCGCCGCCCGGCAGGTCAGCTCGTGCAGATCGGCGTACGTGAGGGTGCGGGTGTCGCCCGGCTCGCCCTCCCAGTGGATCGCGACCTTGTCGCCGAGCCCCGCCTCGACGTGCCGGTCGAGGCAGTTGTACGCCACGTTGAGCTGCCCGCCCACGAACCACTTGGCGAACGGCGGGTTCGACCAGTCGAGCACCTCGTCCCACTTCTTCGACCAGGCCAGACGGTCGGCCTGCTTCGCCCAGAAGGCGAGCCGGTCGGTCTCGGCCTCGGCGTACGCGTCGACGGTGACGTTGGCGTGCGCGGCGAGTTCGGCCGGCGGGGGGAACTGGCGCGTCTCGTTCAGCAGATTTGCCAATGCCTCGCTCATGCCGTGACTCCTCGTCCTCGGGGTGACCTGGTCCTCGGGGTGACCTGCGTTGGTCCTCGGGGTGACCTGCGTTGGCACGAGGGTAGTCGCGGGACCCTCGACGGGCGACCGCTGCCCACCACGTCGCGCCGAGTGGCCGTCACCACGCGCCCGACGGCCCGCCCAAGTCTGCGGGCTCGGTGTGCGGGCTCGGTCGGCGCGGGGTCGGTAGGTCGGCCTTGATCAACACGGGTTCATTGAAATCGCGGTGTCGGGGCCGATGGGATACCCCGAGTTCACCAAACTCGTGTTGATCAAGGCGAGACGTCGGCTCGGGTGGGGTGCGGGCTGGGCGCCAGGGCTGGGCGCCGGGTCGGGGGGCGCCAGGGCTGGACGCTGGCCCCGGTCGGGGCGCTCGGGGTGGGTGGTCCGGGTCGCGTTGCGGCCGGGTGCGGCCCGACCGGCCGGGCCGGGTCGCTAGCGTGACGGGGTGACCACCGATCCGCTCGCCCCGCTGCTCGCGCTCGCCGACATCGCCACTGCCGTCGAGCAGGCCCGCGAACGGTTCGACCAGGCGCTCGGGCACCGCGCGCTGCGGAGGCACGGTGGCCAGGTCGCGGCCGAGGTCAGCCTGCGCTCCGCAGTGGCCAGCGCCGCGCTCGAAGGGGCCGTGCACGAACGCGAGGCGGTCCGCGCCGGCACGGTCACCGACCCGCTGCTCCAAGGGGCGCTGCGGGTCGCCGGGGCGCTGCCCGGCCTGAGTGAACTCTGGCCGAAGGCCCCCCGGCAGGCTCTCGCGAAGCTGCACGTCCTCGCCGCCCGGGAGCTGGTGCCCGAAGCCGAGCTGGGCCGCCCGGTGCCCGACCCCGTGGTCGCCACGCGGCTGGACGGGCTGGCCGGGCTGGTCGCCGGTGGCACGAAGGTGTCGCCGCTGGTGCTGGCTGCCGTCGTACACGGGGAGTTGTTGAACCTGCGTCCGTTCGCCGGGCCGTCCGGCGTGGTGGCCCGGGGGGCCGCCCGGCTGGTGCTGCTCGCCAGCGGCCTCGACCCGCGCGGCCTGCTCGCCGTCGACGTCGGCCACCGCGAGCGGGAGCCGGAGTACGTCGGCTCGGCCGGCGCCTTCGCCACTGGCACCCCGGATGGTCTGCGCTCCTGGTTGCGCCACTACATGGCGGCCGTCGAGGTCGGCGCCGACCAGCTCACCGTCATCGGCGACGAGATCCTCGCCGCCGCCTGAGCCGCGGTCAATCCCGTCGGGTCGCCCGGTTGACCTTGGCCTGGAGCGCCCTTCGGGCGATCGGCCCGAGGTCGTCGACGATCTCCATGAGGAGCGCGAGCTGGTCGAGCGCGGCCATCGCCTGATCGGCGCCGGCCGGGTCCACCCCGTCGTAGAGTTCCAGCCCGATGAACGCGGCCGAGACCGCGCGGGCCAGGCCGGGCACGTCGGCGACCTCGGCGAACGGGGACCCGGCGAGCAGCCTCCGCAGCACCGCCTCGATCTCGTCCACCCACAGTTGGAGCGCCCCGGCGGTGGGGGCCGCCATCCGTTGGTCCGCCTGCGCACCCGCCAACATCTGGGCCAGGAAGGTGACGTTGCCGAGCTGGCGTTCCTCCTCGTGCAGCGCCCGCCCGACGGCGAGCAGTTCGCGCAACGAACCGGCCGAGGCCAGCCGCGCCGACCAGTGCTCGACCCGCTCGGCCGTGCTGACCCGGCAGGCCGCCGAGAGCAGGTCGTCGACTGTGCCGAAGTGGTAGAAGACGAGCGCCTGGTTCACCCCGGCGGCGGCACCGATGGTGCGGGCCGAGACGCCGGCGATGCCGTGCTCGCGGATGGCGGCGATGGCGCCGTCGAGGAGACGCTGCTTGGTGTCGGACATGGCTCTCCTTCCGGACGGGCCGGGTGCGGCGCTGCGATCATCGCATCGGTGACCAGTTGGGCGAGCCAGGTGGCCCCGGGCAGTCGCAGGGTCCAGCCGACCAACGCCCAGCCGAGGTGGACATGTTCGAGCCCGCGGGCGACGGCGGCCACCCCCCGTTGCGTGTGACCGTCGCCGCCCACGTACTCCGCCCGCCACAGCACGTGCTCGTGGTGGCGGGCCGGTCGGATCCGCAGTCCCACCGGATGCCGCCGGGCCAACATCCGCCAGGTGGCCGCGCAGGGCCCGCAGTCGTCGTCCAGCCAGAGCACCGCTGGTGGCCCGGAGGAGTACGGCCGCCATCGAGGCCACCAGTCGCGCACCTGCCGCCGGTAGGACCGCCAGGAGACGCCGTAGCGCACCCGTAGGTCGTGCTGCTCGTGCGGCCCGGCCACCGCTGCTCCGAACGCACCCGCCGACACCGCGGCGAGGACCAGGGCGACGCTCCGGGTGACCGCCGCGGTGAACAGCAGCAACACCACGGCGGAGACCTGCATCGGGTTGGCCAGGTAGGCGTACGGACCGGTGGTGACCAGACGACGCGGCGGGTCCCACGGGTACGGGGTGCCGCCGCCCCGCACGGCGAACTCCGCGACGGCAGCCAGCGCAGGCGTGGCCACCAGCAGGGCGAGCTGCGCGACGACCAGCATCCCCGTGCGGTCCAACTCGGTCAGCGCCGCCCACGACCCGTCGCCGAACTCGAAGGCCAGCGTGGGGACGAACCAGAGCAGCAGGGCGCTGAACACGCCCACCTGCAGGAACGTACGCGCGCCCAGGTGCCGACCGTCGGCGCAGAACCGACCGAGCAGTTGGGCGGGCAGAGCCACCGCGAGCAGCCCGACCACCTCCCCGACGAGCCAGTGTGGGCCGAGGCTGACCAGCGGGTGCAGTGCCGGCATGGCCACCGCGTCGACCCAGAGCAGCAGACCCAGCGCGACCGGCAGCGGCAGCACCCGGCGCAGCAGCACCGGCAGCGGACCCCAGAGGGCGGCCCAGCCGATCCACAGGTCCACCGGCATCCCCCGGTACGACCCGTCGACGGGCGCGAAGGCGTACCAGTCGGCCAGGCCGGCGACCTCGTGCAGCGCGGCGATGCCGATCCCGGCGGTCAGGAACGCCAGCAGCGCCGCAGCGCGGACGGCCCGGTCCCGTTCCCGGGCCCCGACGGCGAGGACGGCGAGAAGCGGCAGTGCCAGGCTCAACCAGCGGGCGACCGTCACCGCAGCGCCAACATGTCGAGCAGGTGCCGCATGCCGGCGCCGAGCAGCACCTGTTGCACCGGGCCGAAATACCAGGAGGGGTCCAGACCGCGCGTGTAGTCGACCCGGACCTGGACCTCGGTGTGCCCCGGGTCGAGCGCCCGCCAGGTCAGCTCCGCGTGCTGCCAGGTGAACCAGCGTGCGGTGATGGAGGTGTCCTCGACGAAGCGGAAGCTCACCCGCCCCGGCGCGACGGTCTCCACCTCGGCGAGCAGATGGCCGCCCGGGCCGTGCGCGCTGCCGTGGTAGCCGAACATCCACCGGTCGCCGACCTCGAGCCCGTCGCCACTGACCTGCCCGGGCGTGGGCACTCCCAGGAGTCGCAGCGGCGCGGACCGGACGGCGGTCGGGCGGGGGCCGGTGGCGAGCCGCTCGGCGACCCGCTCGACGGGGAGCCCGACGACCCGGACCACCTCGACCCTCTGCTCCGGGTCGACCCGGGGAGCGATGCCGCTGCCCTCCAGGCCGGGCAGGAGCAGCAGCGGAACGGCGATGATCGCGTACGGCCGGTTGGCCTCCCGTAGGGCGCGGATCAGCGCTGTGGTGCCGTGTGCCACCCCGTAGACCAGTGGGGCGGCAAGGATGACGCAGACCGCGCCCTCGTGCAGTGCCACCGCCGCCAGCAGCAGGGTCACCGTGGTGGCCGCGAAGACCTGGCCGTGGGCCGTCCGGCGTGGGGTGAGCGCGAGCCCGGCCGCCAGGAGCACCGGGAGCGCCACGAAGAGCACAGCGCTGTCGGCGCGTCCCTGGCGTACCACCCCGATGAAGAGGACCAGCCCGAAGAGCGCGATCAGGCCAGCCAGGATCCAGTGCGCACTCGTCCGCTGCGGTGTCGACCCATCGTCATTCTCCATCCGAAACCCCCCGTGTTGAGCAGTCGCTTAAACGGAGGGTACGGCTATTTGAGCGATCGCTCAATCCCGTACTCAGGCAGGAGTGAGGACGCTGGTGGCGGTGTGATTCCGGGCGGCCCGCACCGGCGGCAGGGCTTCGGGTGCTGGCTGGTGCGCCCTGCCGGCCTGGTCGGGCTCAGGCGGTGGTGGCGGCGGCGCGGGTGCGACGGTGCCGGCCGTACCAGGCGATGCCGATGGCCACGCCGACCCCGACGCCGAGCGCGGCCGCGGCCACCGGGACGGCGGGTCGCTCCCGCAGACGACGGCCCAGCGGGATCGGGTGCCGGAACTCCAGCACCGGCCACGCGTTCTCCGAGGCCAGCTTGCGCAGCTGCCGGTCCGGGTTGACCACGCTCGGATGGCCGACGCACTCCAGCAGCGGGCGATCGCTGTACGAGTCGGAGTAGGCGTACGAGTCGGCCAGGTCGTAGTCGCGGGCGGCGGCCAACTCGTTGACCGCCTCGACCTTGCTCGGGCCTGCCGCGTAGAACTCGACCTCGCCGCTGTATCTACCGTCGCGCACCGTCATCCGGGTGGCGATCACATCGGTCACCCCGAGCAGCTCGCCGATCGGCCGGACCATCTCCTCGCCCGACGCCGACACCAGGACCACGTCCCGCCCCGCCGCCTGGTGCTCCGCGATCAGGACGGCGGCTTCGGCGTACACATAGGGGTTGATCAGCTCGTGCAGCGTCTCCGCGACGATCTGGCGGACCTGCTCCACCTGCCAGCCCTTGCAGAGCGCGGCCAGGTAGTCCCGTGTTCGGGCCATGGTCTGCTCGTCGGTGCCGCCCAGCCGGAACATCAGCTGCGCGTACGCCGACTTGACCACGTCACGTCGAGTGATCAGCCCGTCCCGGTAGAACGGCCGACCGAACGCCAGGGCGCTCGACTTGGCGATGACGGTCTTGTCCAGATCGAAGAAAGCGGCACTTCGGCCCACGGCGCGAAAGTCTAGCCGGATGGTCTATCGTCGGCGGGTGCCCGGGGTCAGGCCACCCCTCAGACCTGCGGGCAGGCACCACCACCTCCGCTCCGCGTGACCGTGCTCACACTCTGCGAGGAGATTTTCGCACTGAGTGGAGGCGGCACCACTCGACGTGACGGGCCCGCTCAGGCAGACTTGTCCGTACGACGAGTTTTCACATCTCCGAAAACAGACAAGACCCTCAGCGGTTGCACCCCCCGTGACCGCTGAGTGGTTCGGCTCGACCCCCCCGGAGCCGAACCTTTCGACGACCCCCGTCTCCCCCCGACGGGGGTCGTCCCTTTCTGCTGGAAACGCTCCACCGCTGGTCGCAGGCCGTCCCCGGCCGGTCCGGGCGTTTGCGGACGGCGTTTCTGCGGTTGGAAAGCAGCACCGAGGCAGCGGAACCAGCGGGTGCCTACGGGACGCGGCGGTGGTCGTCCAGGTGTCGCTCAGCTGCGTGCCGAGACGGTCGATGAGCAGACCCGAGACTGGATCTGCTCATCGACCGGTGCGCCCGACCCGACTTCACCACGGATGCGCCGGCTCCTGGACCGTGTGACCGCCGGTCCGCCAGGGGCCGGGTCCCGGGCGGGGAATGGATCAGGGCCGCCGAATCTGCAAGTTCGACCGGACGTGCGGGGCGGCCGGTCGGTGTGACTACGCGCCACCTACGCCCGTGACCCGGGAGTGCGACACGGGATCGCCGCGCCGGACCTGGCCGCCGGCAAGTTGCACCACCGCATCCGCGACCGTGAACTCTGGCGCGGTTTCCTCATTGCGAGGGGTTAGCAGGAACCGTGCCAATTCACCTTGGTCACGATTACCTGAAGGTAGAAGATGTTGCCGCGCGGGGTGGCGCAGTGTGTGATAACCGTCGTGTCGTCCTGCCACGTGTGGTGGTATTCCAATTCGACGTTCGCCGTCGTGTGGTTGTAGAAGGTTTTCGTCGGGGCGCTGCCGGTCCACGGACCGGTGGTCACCAGGGACGGGGTCTCCGTGGGACCGGAATTCACGGGAGCCCAGTTCGGCCAGGCGCAGAAAGTGCCCTGCTGGCAGTTGCCGGGCGGCCACGGCTCCTCGTTCGGCCACGGGCCGTCGGCTGATGCCGGCGCGGCGGGGATGGCGGCCAGCAGGCCTGCGGTGGACAGGGCGATGGCGAGGGATTTCAGTCGCACGTTTCTCTCTTTCCCAGAGGAATCGGTCGATGAAAGTTACCACCGGGAAAGTTGAGAGCGCAAGTATTAAATCCACTAGCGTCAAAGCTTGGAGATTTCTGTGATCTCCCTGAAATTGCTGGCCAGTGGCGGTTGCCGTGATTGCCTTTCCGGCGTTGTGGCTGGTCAGGCGGTTTCTGATGAGAGAGCCTGTTGGGCGCCTCAGTGGGTCCGCCGAAGAAGCGGGACGAGGACTGGTTCACCAGCCGGTACGCCGCCGAGTACGCGCACACTTGCGGGATCGCTTCTTCCGGGAGCGGCCCCGCTGTTTTCCGGGCAGCGGCAGGAGCTGCGGAGTTGCCCGCGCCCGTAGCAGATCAACTGTCTCGACGGGCGTTGTCCACAGCCCACGAAGTTGTCCACAGGCGACGCGATCAGGGCGGCTCGCGGAGCGGTTTCCGAGCAGGGTCGGCGGCATACCAGAGCCCGACCGCTGGAGGCCGCGATGCCACCCCGTACCTCCGTTCCGCCGATCCGTCGGCTTCCGCTGGTCGTCACCGGCGACGACGATCTGCTCGATGATGTGCTCCGGCTCGCCGCAGCAGGCGGGACGGAGGTGGACCTCGCCCGCGATCCGGCGGCCGCCCGCACCCGGTGGCTTCCTGCGCCGCTGGTGTTGCTCGGCGCCGATCAGGCGCAGTCGTGTCTGCGCGCCCGGTTGCCGCAGCGCTCCCGGCTGGTGCTGGTCGGCCGGGCCGGTCAGCTCGATCCGGGCTGGCAGATCGCCGAGCTGATCGGGGCCGAACACGTCGCCATGCTGCCCGACGCGGAGCCGTGGCTGGTGGACCGGTTCGCCGAGCAGGGACCCGGCCGTCCGGACGGTGTCGGTGCTCGAATCGTCGCGGTCTTCGGCGGTCGGGGCGGTGCCGGCGCGAGCGTGCTGGCCGGTGGTCTCGCCGTGACCGCAGCCCGGGCCCGGCTGCGCACTCTGCTGGTCGACGCTGATCCGCTCGGTGGTGGCCTCGACCTCGTGCTGGGCTGGGAGCAGTTGGAAGGGCTGCGGTGGCCGTCCCTCACCGGTGCCGACGGGCGGGTGGATGCCCCGGCGCTCGTGCAGGCTCTGCCCAGCCGAGGTGACCTGGTGGTGCTCTCCTGGGACCGCGGCGAAATGCTGCCGCTGCCGGTGGCAGCGATGGCGGCAACCGTGGATGCCGCCCGTCGTGGGCGGGACTTCGTGGTGGTCGACCTGCCCCGACAGTTGGACGACGCGGCCGTGGTGGCGTTGCAGGCGGCCGACCAGGCGTTCGTTGTCGTCCCGGCCGAGCTGCGCGCCACTGCTGCGGCCGCTCGGGTCGTTGCCGCCGCCGCCCCGCACTGCGCCGCGCTCTCGGTGGTGGTGCGCGGTCCCGCCCCGGGCCGGCTGCGCGCGACCGAGGTGGCACGGGCTCTTGGGCTCCCACTGGCTGGCACGCTGCGCCCCGAGCCGGGGCTCTGCCGCGGGCTGGAACGGGGCGAAGCACCAGCCGCCGCAGGCAAGGGCCCATTGGCCGTGCTCTGCCAACGGATCGTCGCCGACCTCACCGGTGCGCCGGCGACGGGTGCGGCATGACCGGCCGGCCGGAGGACAGCGGCATCGCCGCCCGGGTGCGCCAGCGCATTGCCTCCGCCACCACCCCGGTCACACCGGCGGCGATCGTCTCGGCGGTACGGGCCGAACCGGCCGCCGCGGTGCTCGGCGACACCGCCGTGCTGCGGATCGCCGACCGGGTGCATGACGACCTCGTCGGCGCGGGGCCGCTGGCCCCGCTACTCGCCGACCCCGAGGTGACCGACGTCCTGGTCAACGGGACCCGAGTATGGGTCGACCGTGGTTCGGGGCTGCAACAGGTCGCGGTCCCGGTGGGCTCGGTGGAGGATGTCCGCCGGTTGGCGCAGCGAATGATCTCCAGCGCCGGTCGGCGGCTCGACGACGGGTCTCCGTACGCGGATGCCCGACTCCCCGACGGCACTCGACTGCACGCCGTGCTGCCACCGGTGGCGACCGAGGGTCCCTACCTGTCCCTGCGGACCTTCCGGCACCGGCCGTTCACGCTCGACGAGCTGGTGCGCCAGGGCACCGTGCCGCGACCGGTGGCACCGCTGCTCGCCGCCGTCGTCGCGGCCAGGCTGGCGTACCTGGTGACCGGCGGGACCGGTTCAGGCAAGACGACCCTGCTCAACACGTTGCTGGGGATGGTGCCAGCCAGCGAGCGGATCGTGCTGGTGGAGGACGCCGCCGAGTTGCGTCCGGGGCATCCGCACGTGGTGGGGCTTCAGGCGCGTACCGCCAATGTGGAGGGTTCGGGGGTCGTCAGCCTCGGAGACCTGGTCCGGCAGGCGCTGCGGATGCGCCCGGACCGGCTGGTGGTCGGAGAGTGCCGGGGCGGTGAGGTGGTCGACCTGCTGGCCGCGCTCAACACCGGCCACGACGGGGGCGCTGGCACGCTGCACGCCAACACCCCGTCCGACGTGCCGGCCCGACTGGAGGCGCTGGGCATGCTGGGAGGGCTACCCCGCGCCGCGCTGCACGCCCAGGTCGCCGCCGCGTTGCAGGTGCTGTTCCAGGTGCGACGAGGCGACCAGGGGCGCGTCCTGGAGTCGGTCTGCCTGCTGCTGCCCGAGGGGCCCGATCGGTTGGTGACCGTGGTGCCCGCCTGGGTGCGCGGCGGTGGGCTCGGGCTGGCCGCCCGTGCACTCGGAGCGCTGCTGCGGGCGCGCGGGGTGGCGGTGCCGCCGATTCTGAGCGAGCCGTGGCCCGGATCGGCAGGCCCGGCATGACCGGCGGGGCGCTGCTGGTGGCAGCGCTGCTCCTGGTCGCCGCCGCCCTGGTGGCGTGGCCCGTGCAGACCATCCGGTCCCGCCGGCGTCGCGTGTTGACGCCCGGACAGGGGAGCGCCGGTCCCGATCCGGACGACGCACTGGTGGAGTGGATCCGGGAACTCGGTCGTACGTTGGACGGGCCGGTCGACGAGACCGGCGAGTCGCTGACCTCGGGTCGTCCGGTCGGCATGGCGTACCAACCGCAACCCGGCGCGGGTTCCGGCGCGAGACGAACGGCGCTCGGCTGGCCTGCCCGGGACATCACCGGGAGACCGAGCTGGCCCGGGGCGCCGGGCGGGTCGGTGGGGTCGAAAGGTCCGGCGGGGCCGACGGGTCCGCCGATCCGTCGGGATCCTCGGCGTCCGGCCGGCACCGCAGTGCCGGAGGTCACGACCACCGACGCGGGACGTGGGGGCGGCACGTCGGTGGCCGCGATCGCGATCGACGACGTAGGAGTGACAGCGGACCGGTGGGTCGACGCCCCAGGCGCTGCGGCGATCGGTGATCGCACCAACGGCGAGGCGGACAGTCGAGGCGACGTGTTCGGCGCCGAGGGGCGCGGCGACGTCGATCGCCGTGACCATGGCGACCCGGCGGAGGTGACGGCCGCCGACCTGGCCGACATGACGGCCGTTGGGCCGAGTGCCGTCGCGGCGGCGCCTGCCGTGCGATCGAGGGCACGCGTGTTACCGCTGGTCAGCCTCCTGGGAGGCGGTGTCGGTGCGCTGGTCGGCGGTCCGGTGGCCGCGGTCGCGTTGGCCAGCTACGGCACGCTGGCCGTACGGGGTGTGTTGCGCTGGCGGGCGAACCGGCGCACCGAGCGCATCCGACGACGTGGGCTGGACCAACTCTGTGGTCTCGCGGCGGATCTCCGGGCCGGCCTGCCCGTCCCGCACACGCTTGAGGCCGCCGCCGGTTGTCCCGGGCAGTCGGACCGGTTGCGCCAGCTGACCTCAGCGGCGGTGCGACTGGCGGACCGGACCGGCGCGCCGCTCGCCGAACTCGTCGAGCGGATCGAGGCGGACGCCCGGGCGACCGACCGAGGTCTGGCCGCCGCAGCGGCACAGGCGGCCGGTGCCCGGGCCACGGCCTGGTTGCTGGCGGCGCTGCCGATCGGCGGGATCGCCCTCGGGTACGGGATAGGCGTCGACCCGGTGGCAGTGCTCCTGCACAGCAGGGTCGGCGGAGCCTGTGCCGTTCTCGCGGTCGCCCTGCAGGTCGTGGGTCTCCTCTGGGCGGAACGGCTCGGCTCGGCACCGGGACGGGCCGGATGACGTCCCGGGTCCCGGCGACTCGACGCGGCCCGGCCAGCGGCCGACGGCCGGACGCCATCCGGCTCGCCGCGGCGCTGTCCGGGCTCGCCGTAGCCGTGGTCGTCGGGGGGTGGCTGGGGCTGCTCGGTGCGGTCCCGACCGCATTCCTGCTGGACTTTCTCCTACGCCGGATCGAGTCGCCGGCTGTGCGCAAGCGGCGAGTCCAGGAGGCCGCCGACCTGCCGCTCGCCGCTGATCTGCTGGCTGCGGCGATGCGGGCGGGGGCCCCGGTGGATCGCTCGGTGCTGGCCGTCGCCGAGGCGCTCGACGGACCGCTCGCCGGCCGGTTGGCCCGGGTCGGCCGCACGCTGCTGCTCGGCGGTGGCCCGCCGGAGGCGTGGTCGGCGTTGGACGGGATCCCTGGCGCGGACCGGCTGACCGCGGCGGCCCTGCGCTCAGCCAACAGTGGTGCCGCCCTGGCCGGTGCGTTGACCCGGCTCGCCGACGACCTGCGCGCCGACCGTGCCACCGCCGCCGAGGCGTCGGCACGCAGGGCCGGCGTGCTCATCGTCCTGCCGCTGGGGCTCTGCTTCCTGCCGGCGTTCATTCTCGCCGGCCTGGTGCCGGTGATCGTCGCCGTTCTCGGCGACGTGCTCTGACCCCATCGAGAAAGGGAACAGTCATGCGCAAACTGATCGCCCGCCTGCGCGGCGACGCCGGGATGAACACGGCCGAGTACGCGGTCGGCACGCTTGCGGCGGTCGCCTTCGCCGGAATCCTGTTGAAGGTGCTGACCTCCGGCAACGTCCAGTCGGCGTTGACCGCCGTCATCGACCGGGCGCTGAAGTGACCGGGCGCCGGCAGGCCGGTCGCGGTCCAAGGTTGGGCACCCCTGGGCGGGCAGGTGAGGGCGGGCGGAGAGCCCGCTTCGTCGAACGCGCCGCTGGTGGGGACCGTGGGTCGTTCACCGCCGAACTGGCGGCCGGCCTGCCGGCGCTGCTCCTGCTCCTGTTGGCCGGCCTGACCGCGGTCAACGCCGTCACCGCGCAGGCTGGCTGCCTGCACGCGGCCCGGGAGGCGGCGCTGGCCGCCGCCCGTGGCGGGGACGGCAGCGCGGCGGCCGGACGTGCGGCACCGCCGGGGGCGTCGGTGACGGTGTCCGTCGACGGCAACCGGGTGCAGGCGACGGTACGCGCGCCCGTCCGCACGCTGGGCGGCCGGCTACCACGGGTCACCGTGGTCGCGACCGCCGTCGCAGCCGTGGAACCAGGCGCCGCCGGGGGAGTTTGGTGATGGGTTGTCGAACCCGCCTCGGCCACGGACCGGACGCTGAGCGACTCGATGACGGGCTGCCGGACGCGCAGCGCGGCGGTGCAACAGTCCTGCTGCTGGCGATCGGGCTGGTCTTCGTGCTGTTCGGGATGTTCGGCGCTGCCATCGCCGCCGCCGGCATGGCCGGTCAACGGGCGGCGGTGGCGGCCGATCTGGGCGCGCTGGCCGGAGCTGCCCAGGCGCTCGACGGCGACGCGGTGGCCTGCGTATCGGCCGCCGACATCGTCGGCCGCAACGCTGGTCGGCTGGTCGGCTGTCGCCTCGACGGACTCGACGTGCTGGTGACCGTCGAGGTGGCCTTCACGCCACTTCCCGGGCTGACCCGCGCCGTCACCTCGACGGCCCGCGCCGGCCCGGTGCGCGGTTAACGGGATGAAGCTGGGCAGCGCGTCGACAAAAGCTGTGGAGCTGGATCGTTTACGACATCAGGCGCGACGACCTGCTGGCCGGGATCGGGGCTGAGAGCCTCGTCCCGGCCAGCGGCCGAGGAATGGGTGGCCAGGCGGGCCGGGTGGGTCAGCGGGCCTGGAGCGCGTCGAGGGCGACGGCCATCGCGATGACCAGGCGACGGTCGATCTGCGGGTGCTGCACCTCGACGATGTACTTGTCGCGCAGGCCCCACTTCTTGACCACGGTGAAGACCGGCTGGCCGCCCGCGGTGAAGTCGAAGTGGTACGGCAGCCAGGACAGCGAGTCGACGAACCGGCGCAGCAGCGCCACCGGCATGCTGCGCTCCTGGCCCGTCACCTGCGGCAGGCCGTTCTGCTCGACGTGCCAGGTGGAGCGCAGCAGCGACTGGGCGAAGTCCTTGCGGAACAGGCCGATCGGGTTCCCGGCCGCGTCGGTGACGTCGTACGTGGCGCCGAGGTCCATGCGCTGGCGGGCCTTGAAGCCGAGCAGGGCCTGCTGCTTCGAGTCGTCCGTGTAGATCGTCACCTGCTCCTTGAAGGCGAGCCGCTTCTGCTGCGCGAACGCCAGCAACTCGCCTTCGGTGCCGTCCGGGGAGACTGCCCGGACCTCGTACTGGTTGACCATCATTCGCAGTCGCTGCCGGATGTGGAACTGGTGCTGACCTTGCAAGTTGTCAAGCTGCATCTGATCTCCTCAGGGGGTTCGTGCGCCGGAGTCTCGCACAGCCCGACAACCGTCGCGTTCCCCGCCATCGATGATCACAGGGTACGGGGCGGCCAGGCGACCGCCCCGCATCCCGGCGCCCGTGTGCCGACCGGGGATGGAGGATCAGCGGCCGTCGGTGGCGGTCGCGGCGCGCAGCGCCCACGTGTTGAGCACCTGGTGGATGACGCGCAGCCGTTCGTTGATCTGCTCCAGCCGTTCAGCCTGAGCCAGGGCGGCCAGCGCGGTTCCGAGCGCGATCTGCTGGTCGAGAGTGAGTTTGTCCTGGTCGATGGTGTAGAGCAGGTCGACGGTCTCAGCGATGGTGTCGGCCACGGCTTCTCCTCGGGCACGGGGGGCGATCAGCAACAAAGGCATCGATGGAAGCGCTCCCACACATTGTGCCCCGCGCCGAGTCGATTCATGCAACCTGCTCACTCCGGCAGGTTCGCCAACACCACGTCGAGCACCCGGATGGCGTCCGGCTTGGAGAGCGGGTTGTTGCCGTTGCCGCACTTCGGCGACTGCACGCAGGACGGGCAGCCGCTCTCGCAGCCGCACTCCGCGATCGCGTCCCGGGTGGCCCGCAGCCACGCCGACGCCGTCCCGTACGCCCGCTCGGCGAACCCGGCGCCGCCCGGGTGCCCGTCGTAGACGAAGACGGTCGGCGCCTCGGTGTCCTGGTGCACGGCGGTGGAGAGCCCGCCAATGTCCCACCTGTCGCAGGTGGCCATCAGCGGCAGCAGGCCGATCGCGGCGTGTTCGGCGGCGTGCAGCGCACCGGGCACGTCGGCTGGCTGGACCCCGGCAAGAGTCAACGACTGCGGCGACAGGGTGAACCACACCGCCACCGTGCGCAGCTCCCGGGCGGGCAGGTCCAGTGGCCGGGTGTCGATCACCTCGCCGGTGGCGATCCGCCGCCGCTGGTACGACACGACCTGACTGGTCACGTCCACCTCGCCGAGGAACATGCCGACCGGCCCGGCGTCCACGTAGGAGCGCACCGACACCACGGACAGGTCGGTGACGTCGCGGGCGTGGGTGGACCAGTCCGGCTCCTCGGCGTGCACCAGCGCACAACCGTCGACGAGGTCGAGATCGTCGACCACGTACGAGACGCCCTGGTGCAGATAGACCGCGCCGGAGTGCAGCAGGAAGTGCGAGGAGCCACCGTCGACCGTGCCGAGCAGCCGGCCGGTCGACGACTCCACCACGCAGACCGGGGCGCCGCCCTCCCCGCGCAGGTCCACCTCGGGCCGCTCCCGATGCCGCCAGTACCAGCCGGTGGGCCGCTGCCGCAGCGCCCCGGCGGCCACCAGTTGGTCGACGGCCTCCTTCGCCCCGTCACCGAATAGCGCCAGGTCAGCCGGGGTGAGCGGGGCCTCGAACGCGGCGCAGGCTAGCTGCGGTGCCAGCACGTACGGGTTGGCCGGGTCGAGCACCGTCGCCTCCACCGGCGCGCCGAAGATCGCCTCCGGGTGGTGCACCAGGTAGGTGTCCAGTGGGTCGTCCCGGGCCACCAACACGGCGAGGGCCTCCTGGCCGGAACGCCCGGCGCGGCCCGCCTGCTGCCACAGCGACGCCCGGGTGCCCGGGTAGCCGCAGATCAGCACCGCGTCGAGCCCGACCAGGTCCACGCCCAGCTCCAGCGCGTTGGTCGAGGCCAGGCCGAGCAGGTCGCCGTGCAGCAGCGCCCGTTCCAGCTCGCGCCGCTCCTCGCGCAGGTAACCGCCCCGGTAGGCGGCGACCCGGTCGCCGAGCCCCGGGACCGCGTCGTCCAGCGCCCGGCGCGCGTTGGCCGCCACCACCTCGGCGCCCTTGCGGGAACGAACGAACGCGAGCGTGCGTACCCCCTCGGCGACCGTGTCGGCGAGCAGGTCCGCGGTTTCGCGCAGCGCCGAGCGGCGGATCTGTTGAAGGTCGTCGTGGTCGCCGGTCGACTGCGGTGGCACCGGGGTGGAGGAGCCCGAGTCGGGTGGCAGCAGCGGCGGTTCCCAGAGCGCGAAGGTCACCCCGCCGCGCGGCGACGCGTCCTCGGTGACCGCCGTCACCGGCAGGCCGGTCAGCCGTCCGGCCGCGGTCGACGGGTCACCGGAGGTCGCCGAGGCGAGGACGAAGACCGGGGTGGACCCGAACCGGGCGCACTGCCGCCGCAGCCGACGCAGCACGTGCGCCACGTGCGAGCCGAACACCCCCCGGTAGGTGTGGCATTCGTCGACCACCACGTACGCGAGCCGGCGCAGGAAACCGGACCACTGGGCGTGCCCGGGCAGGACGCCGTGGTGCAGCATGTCGGGGTTGGTCAGCACGAACCGGGAGTGCCGGCGGATCCACTCCCGCTCGGCGCGCGGAGTGTCCCCGTCGTAGCAGGCGGGGCGTACCCCCTCCAGTTCCAGCGCGGCGACGGCCCGCAGCTGGTCGGCGGCGAGCGCCTTGGTCGGCGCGAGGTAGAGCACTGTGGCCCGGGGGTCGGCGAGCAGGGTGGCCAGCGCCGGGAGCTGGTACGCCAGTGACTTGCCGGACGCGGTGCCGGTGGCGACCACGACGTGCTCACCCTCGTACGCCAGGGTGGCCGCCTGGGCCTGGTGCTGCCAGGGCGCGACCACGCCGCGCCGGGCGAACGCGGCACGCAGCTCCGGCGGGGCCCACGACGGCCACGGCGCGGGCACCCCGGGGCGGGCCGGCACCCGTTCGACGTGGGTGACCGGGTCGGCGGCACCCCGGGCCCGGAGCCGGCGCAGCAGGTCGGCCGGCGTTGGCCCCGGGCTGGGACCAGCGGATACGGTGGCCGCGGACGACGACTCCAGCTCAGGGCGCGACGCGGGATGCGCCATGCTGAAGTCGTTGGAGGTCACGCCCTGCACTCTCGCACTGGTGTTCGGAGATGAAAAGTCGGACACCGGGGTAAGGGGAAGCCTCCACTGGCGTCCGCAGGCCACGCAGGCGGTAGTGGTTAGATGCCCACGAGAGTTTACGGCTCTGGCGAGGAGGACCGATGGAGCTGTCGCTGGCGACGCACACCGTGGGCGAGCACACGGTGCTTGAGGTCGGTGGTGAGGTGGACGTCTACACCGCGCCCCGGCTCCGCGAACGACTCCTCGAACTGATCGATGGTGGCGCCCGTCACGTGGTGGTCGACCTCGGTCGGGTGGACTTCCTCGACTCCACCGGGTTGGGCGTGCTGGTCGGCGCGCTCAAGCGGCTGCGCTCGGCCGGCGGTTCGTTCGCCCTGGTCTGCGACAAGGAGCCACTGCTCAAGATCTTCCGCATCACCGCGCTGGACCAGGTCTTCCCGCTGCACCCGACGGTCGACGCGGCGATCAGCGCCGACTCGGCGGGCGCCGGCGCGTGATGGCGACAGTCAAGCTCTCGTTCTCGCCCGCCCCGGTGCACGTGCGCACCGCTCGCCTGGTCGGCGTCGCCGTCGCCCGCCGTGCCGGGGTCCGGGAGGACCTGCTCGACGAGGTCCGCCTGGCCATCGGCGAGGCGTGCACCCGGGCGGTGGCCCTGCACCGGCAGTACGGCCTGGCCGACCCGGTGCTGGTGGAGATGTCCGACGGCGGCTCGTACGCGGTGCGGGTGGTGGACCGGGCGCCGATCGAGGCTGGCATCGGTCTGACCGCGCTGCCGCCGGACGAGCTGGCCAACGAGTCGCTCACCGACGAGGCGCTGACCACCGGTGTGGGCTTCGCGCTGCTCGCCGGCTTCGTGGAGGACCTGCAGGTGCGCCCGGTCGACGAGGGCGTCGGCACCGAGGTGCGGATGGTGTGGCCGGTCGGCCACTGACCCGTTCCCGTTCGTAGGCCGCATCCCCAGCAGGGGGTGCGGCCTTCTTGCATGGACCGGTCCCTATATCAGATTTCGTTTCATAACACAGCGACGAAGATCATCGCGACACGGTGGCACCTCCGTGTGACCTCCGACACTGTGGAGGGCTACAGTACCCGGGTTGTCAGCAAGTGACCTATCCCGCAGCCAGCGGGTATGGGTGTTCATCGCTGGTCCGCTGGTGGGTTGGCGCGCGCTTGCGAGTCCGCAATCAGGCGTCGGTCAGTGCGTCTCCACTCACCGGCGCGAGTGTTCGGTAACAGGAGGACACAGATGTCCGAGACCTTGGCCGCCGACGGCGGCGGGCTTTCCCTTACCGGAAGCAATGTCACCTACGTCGTCATCGCCGCGGTAGTCGCGCTGGTGGCGCTCGGTTTCGCTGCCGCCCTGACAAAAACGGTGCTGGCCGCTGGTAAGGGCACCGAGAAAATGCAGGAGATCTCGGGGGCGGTCCAGGAGGGCGCCTCGGCCTACCTGCTCCGACAATTCCGCACCCTGGCGATCTTCGTCGTCGTCGCCGTCGTGCTGCTCTTCCTGCTGCCGGTGCACGACACCGATGGCAGTGAGCTGACGGTGAAGATCGGCCGTTCACTCTTCTTCGTGGTGGGCGCCCTGTTCAGCGCGTTCATCGGCGGCGCCGGCATGTGGCTGGCGACCCGCGCCAACCTGCGCGTGGCCGCCGCCGCGAGGGAGCGAGTAGGTGGCCGCGAGGCGGCCATGAAGATCGCTTTCCGGACCGGCGGCGTCGTCGGCTTCTTCACCGTCGGCCTCGGCCTCTTCGGTGCCGCGCTGGTCGTCCTCGTCTACCGGGGTGACGCGCCGACCGTGCTGGAGGGCTTTGGCTTCGGTGCCGCGCTGCTCGCGATGTTCATGCGGGTCGGCGGCGGCATCTTCACCAAGGCCGCCGACGTCGGCGCCGACCTGGTCGGCAAGGTAGAGCAGGGCATCCCCGAGGATGACCCACGCAACGCTGCCACCATCGCCGACAACGTGGGCGACAACGTCGGTGACTGCGCTGGCATGGCCGCCGACCTGTTCGAGTCGTACGCGGTGACGCTGGTCGCCGCACTGATCCTCGGCCGCGCCGCGTTCGGCGAGGAGGGCCTCGTCTTCCCGCTGATCATCTCCACCATCGGCGTGCTGATCGCGATCGTCGGCGTCTTCATCACTCGGCTGCGCGCGACCGACCGCAACGCCCTGACCGCGATCAACCGGGCCTTCTACCTGTCGGCGGTGCTCTCCGCCGTGCTGGTGGCGATCGCCGCCTTCGCGTACCTCCCGGCGACTTTCGGCGAGTTCGACAGCGGGCTCACCGACGCGCCCGGCAACCCCCGGTTGGTGGCCATCGGCGCAGTGGTGATCGGCATCGTGCTGGCCGCCGCGATCCAGGCGCTGACCGGCTACTTCACCGAGACCAACCGGCGGCCGGTGCAGGACATCGGCAAGAGCTCGCAGACCGGTGCGGCCACCGTCATCCTGGCCGGCATCAGCATCGGCCTGGAGTCGGCCGTCTACTCGGCGCTGCTGATCGGCGCCGGTGTCTTCGGCGCGTTCCTGCTCGGCGGCAGCTCCATCACGCTGTCGCTGTTCGCGGTGGCACTGGCCGGCACCGGCCTGCTCACCACCGTCGGTGTGATCGTCGCGATGGACACCTTCGGGCCGATCTCCGACAACGCCCAGGGCATCGCCGAGATGTCCGGTGACATCGACGAGCACGGCGCCAAGACGCTCACCGAGTTGGACGCGGTCGGCAACACCACCAAGGCGATCACCAAGGGCATCGCGATCGCCACGGCGGTGCTCGCCGCGACCGCGCTGTTCGGCTCTTACACCGACTCGCTCACCAGCGCGTACGCGACGGCTGGCGTGAACGACGTCGGCAACGAGATCCTCAACGCGCTCAACGTGGCGAACCCGCGCAACCTGGTCGGCCTGATCATCGGGGCGGCGGTGGTCTTCCTCTTCTCCGGGCTGGCCATCAACGCGGTGTCCCGCTCGGCCGGCGCCGTGGTCATGGAGGTCCGCCGGCAGTTCCGTGAACTGCCCGGCATCATGGACGGCACCCAGCGCCCGGAGTACGGCAAGGTCGTCGACATCTGCACCCGGGACGCGCAGCGTGAGCTGCTCACCCCCGGCCTGCTCGCCATCCTGGCGCCGATCGCGGTCGGCTTCGGCCTCGGGCCCGGCGCGCTCGCGGCGTACCTGGCCGGTGCGATCGGTGCCGGCACCCTGATGGCGGTGTTCCTGTCCAACTCCGGTGGGGCCTGGGACAACGCCAAGAAGCTGGTCGAGGACGGCGCGTACGGCGGCAAGGGCTCCGAGTCGCACGCCGCGACGGTTATCGGCGACACCGTCGGTGACCCGTTCAAGGACACCGCCGGTCCGGCGATCAACCCGCTGATCAAGGTGATGAACCTGGTCTCGCTGCTGATCGCTCCCGCCGTGGTGGCGTGGAGCGTCGGCGATGAGCGCAACGTCGGCCTGCGGGTCGGCATCGCCCTGGTCGCGACGCTGATCATCGTGGCGTCGGTGGTGTTCAGCAAGCGCAAGGGCATCGCGATGTCCGACTCCGACGCCGACGGCAACACCGGCGCCGGCAGCACCGACCACCGCCCGGAGACGGTCAACGCCTGACCCGTCAACGGCCCAGGGTCCCCGGTCGACGTCCGCGTCGGCCGGGGACCCCGGCCGTCCGGACCGGTGCCACACCTGGCCAAAGGCCGTACGCTGCAACGCATGCGTACGTGCCGGGCGTCTGCCGCCGGAAAGCTCACGGTGGTCCTGGCCACGATCGTCGTCGTGCTCGCCGGTTGCGGCGGGGGTCCCAGCCCGCGGGCCTGGGCGGCCTCGGTCTGCGGCGCGCTCACCCCGTGGCGTTCCGAGATCAGCAAGTTGACCAGCAGCACCGACGAGCAGATGACCGCGCAGACCACGCCGGCGCAGGCCAAGGAGAACCTGGTGCGGCTCTTCGGTGGGGCCGAGAAGGCCAGCGAGACCGCCCGCCGCAAGGTGGAGCAGGCGGGCGTCCCGGAGACCGACAACGGCGAGGCGATCTCCGCCGGTTTCCGCAGCTCACTGGGGAAGATGCGGGACGCCTACGGCCGCGCCCGGGACACCATCGACGGGTTGGGCACCGGCGAGCCGACCGCCTTCTACGACGGAGTGCGGGCCGCGGTGGAGACCCTCAACAAGGAGTACGACGCCAGCGCGCTGGACACCAGCAAGCTCAACTCCGAGGAGTTGAAACAAGCCTTCGACGAGGTGCCGGAGTGTCGCTGAGCGGGCTCGGTGACACCGGGAAGGCAGAGCCGCCCCCGGCGCTGTTTCCCGCGCCCGAGTCGGAGGCGCCCGCACCCGCGCGGCGGCGCGGCGGCCAGACCCAGAACGGTCCACTCCATAGCGGCTCGGTTCAGGGTGACGACACGGGGCGGCAACTTGTCTTCTTCGGCGCGGAGGCGGCCGAGCCGACGGTCGCCGACCTGGCCGGGTTGCTCGCCGGACCGGGCGAGGTGGTCCGGATGGGGGGCACCGCCCGTCTCTCGGTGCAGGTGGACGCCGCGTGGCGGGTGCACGTGCTCGTCGCCGAACTGGCGGCGCGCGGGCTCGCGGCGACCTGGGAGCCAACCGAGGGCGAGCGACACGCCGTCCGTACGTCGTACACCCGGGTGTTGAAACCGCTCGCGGCTGCGTGGCTGCACAGTTCGGCGAAACGCCCGCCGGCCACCTTTCATCTGACCGGCCGGCGGCTGCGGCTGTGGCTCGCCGCCGCCGGGACGCCGGAGCCTCCGGATGCCTGTCTGCTGCGGCTCGGCGCGAACGACCAGGAGTGCTGGGAGCCGATCGGGGTGGCGCTCGCCGCCGCCGGGCTCGCCGGCACGCTCCTGAGCCCGAACGAGGGTGGCCCCGCCTACCGGATCACCGGCCGCCGCCGGCTCGCCCGGCTGGCCGAGCTGGTCGGCGAGCCCCCCAAAGCGGCACCGCCAGAAGCCTGGCCGTCCTAAGCCCGCCCTGCCTCGATCTTGACCCGCCCCACCCCACCCCGCCCCGTCGATCTTGGAGTTGTGGTGGTGGACGTACTTCTCGTCCGGGGTTAAAACGCCCACCATAAGTCCATGATCGACGGGGGTGGGGCGGGGGCGGGACGTGGGCGGGGCGCGCACTTCCGGTGTCCGGTGCCGGACAGCTGGCGGGTTGATCCAGGCGGAAAACGGGCGGGTCGGACCTCCGCCGTCAGTCCGCCATCGTCACAGTGACCCGCTTCGAGCCCTACCCACGGTGTACGGTGGCGCCGTCCGGCAGTGCCGAACGCGGCGAGGCGGCGTCCACCGCCGCGTTGAAGCGGATTGCGGCCCGCGAAACCCGAAACGCGGGCGGCGCGTTACGTTGGACATCCGGACCGCCGGTGCGACGGCGGGGGTCGAAAGCGGTCGCTGTCCGGGCGCCGGAAGGCCACGAGCAGGAGTGAGGTCGGGGAGAGACGTGCCAAGCGAAGCTGGAACCACCCGTCTGGTCATCGTCGAGTCACCGGCGAAGGCCAAGACGATCTCGGGCTACCTTGGCCCGGGGTACGTCGTGGAGGCCAGCTTCGGTCACGTCCGCGACCTGCCGCGCAACGCCGCCGACGTGCCGGCCAAATACAAGAAGGAGCCCTGGGCCCGTCTCGGGGTGGACGTGGACAACGGCTTCCAGGCGCTCTACGTCGTCTCCGCCGACCGCAGGCAGCAGATCAGCAAGCTGGTGAAGCTGGCCAAGGAAGTCGACGAGATCTTCCTGGCGACGGATGAGGACCGCGAGGGCGAGGCGATCGCCTGGCACCTGGTCGAGACGCTCAAGCCCAAGGTCCCGGTCAAGCGGATGGTCTTCCACGAGATCACCAAGCCGGCGATCCAGGCGGCCGTGGCCAACCCCCGGGAGATCGACCGCGACCTGGTCGACGCCCAGGAGGCCCGGCGGATCCTCGACCGGCTCTACGGCTACGAGGTCTCCCCGGTGCTGTGGAAGAAGGTCATGCCGAGGCTCTCGGCCGGCCGGGTGCAGTCCGTGGCGACCCGCATCGTGGTCGAGCGGGAGCGGCAGCGGATGGCTTTCCGCACCGCCGAGTATTGGGACATCCTGGCCACCCTCGCCGTGGCCAACGCCGGCGAGGGCCCGCGCGCCTTCAACGCCACCCTGATCGCGTTGAACGGCGACCGGATCGCCACCGGTAAGGACTTCGAGCCGACGACCGGTCGGGTCCGGGCCGGCGCCGGGGTGGTCCACCTCGACGAGAGTGGTGCCCGGGGTCTCGCGGCCCGACTCGACGGACGGCCGTTCACCGTCACCCGGGTCGAGGAGAAGCCCTACCGTCGCCGCCCGTACGCGCCGTTCATCACCTCGACCCTCCAGCAGGAGGCGGCCCGCAAGCTGCGCCTGTCCTCGCAGCAGACGATGCGCACCGCGCAGCGGCTGTACGAGAACGGCTACATCACCTATATGCGTACCGACTCGGTGAACCTGTCGGAGACCGCCATCTCGGCGGCCCGCCGGCAGATCGTCGAGCTGTACGGCGAGCGCAGTGTGCCGCCGGAGCCGCGTCGCTACACCGGCAAGGTGAAGAACGCGCAGGAGGCACACGAGGCGATCCGCCCGGCGGGGGACAACTTCCGCACCCCGGGTGAGGTGGCCAAGGAGCTGTCGACCGAGGAGTTCAAGCTCTACGAGCTGATCTGGCGGCGGACGATCGCCTCGCAGATGACCGACGCGGTCGGCTCCAGCGTCTCGGTGCGGATCCGGGCGGTCTCCACCTCCCAGGAGGAAGCCGACTTCGGCGCGACCGGCAAGACGATCACGGACCCGGGCTTCCTGCGCGCGTACGTCGAGTCCAGCGACGACGAGAACGCCGAGGCCGAGGACGCCGAGCGCCGGCTGCCGACCCTGGTCAAGGACCAGCCGCTGACCGCCGACGAACTGGCCGCGCAGGGCCACCACACCCAGCCGCCGTCGCGCTACACCGAAGCGTCGCTGGTCAAGGCCCTGGAAGAGCTGGGCATCGGCCGCCCGTCGACCTACGCGTCGATCATGCAGACGATCCAGGACCGGGGGTACGTCACCAAGCGCGGCCAGGCGATGATCCCGACCTTCCTGGCCTTCGCGGTGATCGGGCTGATGGAGCGGCACTACCCCCGCCTCATCGACTACGACTTCACCGCCACCATGGAAAACGAGCTCGACGAGATCGCCGGCGGTGACCACGCCGCTGTCGACTTCCTCACCGCGTTCTACTTCGGCAGCTCCAACGGTGCCGGCGACCAGGACATCGCCCGCTCCGGTGGGCTCAAGAAGCTGGTCACCGAGAACCTCAGCGACATCGACGCCCGCAGCGTCAACTCCATCCCGCTCTTCACCGACGACGACGGCCGCGAGGTCGTGGTGCGCGTCGGCCGGTACGGGCCGTACCTGCAACGGGAACTGCCCGGCGGCGAGCAGCCAGCACCGGCCGCCGAGGGCGAGGAGGGCGGCTCCCAGGGTGACCGGGCGCCGATCCCGGAGGGCCTGGCCCCGGACGAGCTGACGCCGGAGAAGGTGCACGAGCTGTTCCTCGGCGGCAGCGGCGAGCGCAAGCTCGGCGACGACCCGGCGACCGGCGAGCCGATCGTGCTCAAGTCCGGCCGGTTCGGCCCGTACGTGTCCAGCGGTGAGCGGAAGTCGTCGCTCCTGCGGACGCAGACGCCGGACTCGCTGACCCTGGAGGAGGCGCTCAAGCTGCTCAGCCTTCCCCGGCTGATCGGTGTCGCGCCGGACGGCGTCGAGGTCTTCGCCAACAACGGCCGCTACGGCCCGTACGTCAAGCAGGGTGAGGAGTTCCGTTCGCTGGACTCCGAGGACAAGATGTTCACCGTCACGCTGGACGAGGCGCTGGCTCTGCTGGCCGCCCCGAAGGCACGTGGACGGCGGGCGGCGGCACCGCCACTGCGCGAGATGGGCGTGGACCCGGCGACCGAGAAGCCGATGGTGATCAAGGACGGTCGGTTCGGCCCGTACGTCACCGACGGGGAGTTCAACGCGTCGCTGCGGCGCGGGCAGACTCCCGAGGCGCTGACCATCGAGGAAGCATCCGAGATGCTGGCCGAGAAGCGGGCGAAGGGCCCGGCGCCGAAGAAGAAGGCGGCGGCGAAGAAGGCCCCCGCCAAGAAGGCCACGGCGACGAAGAAGACGGCTGCTGCCAGCAAGTCCACGGCCGCGAAGAAGACCACGACGGCCAAGGCGACGACCAAGAAGGCCCCGGCGAAGAAGGCCACCCCGCGCAAGGCGGCCACCAGCACGGAGTGACCCCGCGCCGAGTCCACTCACACACGACCGAAGACCGACTCGGTTTCCCGGAAATCGGGGTATCCGAAGCCTGGTGATACCCCGACTTCCGGGAAACCGAGTGGATCAAACGCACCCGGCCGGGCCGTCAGACTCCGAGGACGTGGGTCAGGTGCGGGTTGGTGAAGACCCGGTGCGGGTCCAGCCGGTCGCGGACGGCCTGGAAGTCCGCGAAGCGGGGGTACGCGTCGGCCAGCGAGGCGGCGTCGCGGTAGTGCAGCTTGCCCCAGTGCGGACGACCGCCCAGCTCGGCGGCCACCTTCTCGAAGGCCTGGAAGTACGGCTCGTACGGCATGCCGACGTACTGGTGCACGGCGATGTAGGCGTTGTCCCGCCCGTAGCCGTGGGAGAGCCAGATGTCGTCGGCGGCGGTGAATCGCACCTCCACCGGGAAGAGCACCTTGAACGGCAGCCCGTCCACGATCCGCCGGAGGGCGGCGAGCGCCTCGGGCAGCGCCTCGCGGGGCAGGCCGTACTCCATCTCCACGAAGCGGACCCGGCGCGGGGTGCAGAACACCCGGTCGGAGCGGCCGGTGTAGTGGCGTTCGGTCAGGGCGCGGGCGGAGACCGCGCTGATTCCCGGTGCCAGCGCGGGCATGGCCCGGCCGAGTCGGCAGGCGCCCGCGAAGACGGTGTTGGACAGGAAGTCGTCGTCCAACCAGCCGCGCCAGCGGGGCAGTGGTCGGTCGTTGGCGGGGACCCGGTCGTTGGTCTTGACCTGCACCCGGGAGGTGTAGGGGAACCAGTAGAACTCGACGTGGTCGTGCCCGCCGATCAGGGTGGTCAGGTCGCCGAGCACGTCGGCCATCTCGGCCGGGCGTTCGTGGGCGTGCAGGACGAAGGCGTCCACGCAGCGCAGGGTGACCTCGACCAGGACGCCGAGCGCGCCGAGTGACACCCGGGCGGCGGCGAGGACGTCCGGGTTCTCGTCGGCGGAGCAGCGCAGCACCTCGCCGGTGCCGGTGACCAGGGTGATCGCCTCGACGAAGGTGGACAGGCACCCGTAGCCGGCGCCGGTGCCGTGGGTGCCCGTGGAGATCGCCCCTGCGACGGTCTGGGCGTCGATGTCCCCGAGGTTGGGCAGCGCGAGGCCGTGCCGGGCGAGCAGGCCGTTGAGCGCGTGCAGAGTCATTCCGGCCGGTACGGTGACCAGTCGGTGGGCGACATCGACGCTGACGGTGCTGTCCAGCTCGGACAGTTCCATCCGTCGGTCGTCGGCGAGCGCGACCGCGGTGAACGAGTGACCGCTGCCGGTGACCCGGATCCGACCGCCGTCGGCCGCGACCGATCGGACAGCTTCCGCGACCTCGGTCGGCGAGCCGGGGCGCAGGATGGCGGTGGCGCTGCCACGCTGGTTGCCGGCCCAGTTGGACCATTTGGCGGTGAGCGATGCGGTGCCTACCATGCGCGCTCCTCATTCATGAATATGAACTGACTTCATATCAGGAACGTTCTAGCTGGTAAATACCGCAATTGCGATCCGCTCGTTGTACCGGTAGTCACGGACTCGTGACGTGGAGATATGTTCATCCGTCGAAGGGGGGTGGCGCCGAGTGTCCACACCAGCCGCCACGACCGGGCCGCTGCGCCGCGTACCGGTGCAGGGTCGAAGTGTCGCGCGGGTACAGCGCATGTTGGATGCCTGCGCCGAACTCGTCGACGAGGTGGGGTACGAGGGGCTGACCACGACCCTGCTCGCCGAACGAGCCGAAGTGGCGATCGGGTCGGTTTACCAGTTCTTTCCGGACAAACGGGCGATCGTGCAGGCGTTGACCCTGCGCACCATGGAGTCCTACCTCCAGCGCCTCGACGAGCGGTTCGCCTCGGACGAGATGACCCACTGGTGGGACGGCGTCGACGCGGGGATCGACGAGTACATCTCGATGCACCGCACCGTGCCCGGCTTCCGTACCCTGCACTTCGGCGACGTGGTCGACCTGCACCTGCTCGACGAGCAGCGGGACAACAACGGCGTGATCGCCGACCAGTTGGCCCGGGTGCTCACCGAACGTTTCGGGCTCACCGACGTACCGAAGCTGCGCTTCGTCCTGGAGATCGCGGTCGAGGCGGCGGACGCGCTGATCAAGCTCGCGTTCCGGCGCAGGTCCGACGGCGACGAGCGGGTGCTGCTCGAGGCGAAGGCACTGATCCGGGAGTATCTGCATCGCCAGGTCGACGGCCCGGACAGCGGTCGGGTCGCCGCCGAGCAACCGGTCGAGGTGGCCCAGCCCGCCTGACCCGTGTCGGCCGGCCCGGGGCGGGCGGCAGGTCAGAGGAACGCCTGCCCCTCACCCCGGTAGGTCGGGACGGTCGCCACCACCGCGTCCCCCTCGACCAGGTGCAGCTCGTTGACCCGTTCACACAGCTCCCCAGCCTTGGCGTGCCGGAACCACACCCGGTCGCCGACCTGGAGGGTGGCCGCGGCCGCGCCGGACAACGGGGTCTGCACCTCGCCGGCGCCCTCGCTGCCGACCAGCTTGAGCCCGGCCGGCAGCCACGGTCGGGGCAACCGGCTGTCGGCGGCCGGGCCGGAGGCGATCCAGCCGCCGCCGAGCACCGTCGCCAACTCCGGCGTCGGCCGGCGGACCACCGCGCAGGCGAAGAACGCCGCCGGGGTGGGCCGCCAGGCGCGATAAGCGTCGAACAGCGTCGGCCCGTACAGGCCCGATCCCGCGGTGACCTCGGTGACCGCGGGATCGGCGCTGGTCGCCGCCACGCTGCCGGTGCCGCCGCCGTTGACGAACTCCAGGTCGGCGTGCTCGCGTACCGCGGCCACCGCCGCACCCCGGCGGGCCAGCAACTCGCGGTACGACCCGCGCTGGGCCAGCCTGATCGCGCCCGCCAGCAGCGTCTGCCCCGGTGGCGCGTCACCCAGGCCGGCTATCTGCGCCTCGTATGACATGAGCCCGACCAGCCGGAAGCCCGGCCGCCCGGCGACGGTGGCGGCGAGCGCGGCGGCAGCCCGTGCGCTGTGCACCGGTGAGCGGCGGACGCCGACGTGCACCCGCCCGCGCATCGGCCGCCAGGAGGCGTCCAGGTCCAGGCAGAGCCGCAGCTCGGCGCGCTGCCCGGGGGCGCGCACGTCGTCGATCAGGTCGAGCTGCCCGGTGCCGTCGATCATCAGGGTGATCGCGGCGGCCAGAGCCGGGTCGGCGGCCAGCTCGGCGAGTGCCGCGCGGTCCACGCTCGGGTACGCGACCAGCACGTCGTCGCTGACACCGGCACGGACCAGCCAGATCGCCTCGGGCAGGGTGAACGCCATCACGCCCCGCCAGCCGGGCCGGGCGAGCGCCCGGTTGATCAACTCCCGGGAGCGGACCGACTTGCTCGCCAGCCGGACCGGTTTGCCGGCGGCGCGGTCGGCCAGGGCGGCCGAGTTGGCGTCGAAGGCCGTGAGGTCGACCACCGCGTACGGCGGGTCGAGGTGTGCGGTCGCCCGATCCAGGCGCTCGCGAAGTTTGTCGCTTTCGATGGCCACGTATGCACGCTAACTGTCCGACGGAGAATGCGAAATACCCTCGCGTACGTCCGGGCTGCGGCCGGTACCTCCGGCGGCCTAGGCTCAGCGAGCAGGAGAATGTCGCCCGTGGGGTGGCCCCCCACCGGGTCTAGAGTGTTCCACCGGAGGTGCCCAGCGATGGGCCGGCACGTGGAGGTACGGCCATCGAAAGCCAGAACAGCGGCGAGTCGCCCGGCGTGTCGCGCTCGGGTGACCAGTCGGGCAACGCCGCCAAGCAGCCCAACGGCGGTCAGGTTGATCCGTCCGGTTATGCCGCGATCCGCTCCGTCCTGCGCATCCGGCCGTTCCGGCGGCTCTGGATCGTGCTCGGCGCGGCCTCCTTCGGTGACTGGCTCGGCCTGCTGGCCACCGCCCTGTTCGCCGCCTCGCAGGTGCAGGGCAGCACCGCCCAGGGCGCCGCGTTCGGTGGTGTCACCGCGATCCGGCTGCTGCCCGCGCTGGTGCTCGGCCCGGTGGCCGGCGTCTTCGCCGACCGGTTCGACCGGCGCTGGACGATGGTCATCTGTGACCTGCTGCGCTTCGTGCTCTTCGCCTCCATTCCGCTCTACGCCCTCTCCGGCGCCCCAGGCGGCCTGGTGGTCGGCTGGGCGCTGATCGCCACCTTCCTGATCGAGTCGCTCACCCTGCTCTGGATCCCCGCCAAGGAGGCCGCGGTCCCCAACCTGATCCCGCGGGCCCGGCTGGAGGCGGCCAACCAGCTCACCCTGATCACCACGTACGGCCTCACCCCGATCGCCGCCGCCATCGGCCTGGCCGTGCTCGACCGTGGCGTCCGTGGTGCCGTCGGCGGCGACCTGCCCTCCTGGGCCGAGCCGGCCCAGCTCGCGCTCTGGATCAACTCCTTCTCCCGGCTCGCCACCGCACTGGTGGTGGCATTCGGGATCAAGGAGATCAGCGAGGCGCAGCGCGGTGAGGCCGAGCGTTCCGAGCAGAGCATGTTCCGGCAGTTCTCCCAGGGCTGGAAGTACATCGGCGAGACCCCGCTCGTCCGTGGCCTGGTGCTGGGCATCTTCGGCGCGTTCGCCGGTGGCGGCATCGTGGTCGGCACTGCCAAGTTCTTCGCCAACTCGCTGGGCGCCGGCGACGCCGCGTTCTCGCTGCTCTTCGGCGCCATCTTCGTCGGTCTGGCGCTCGGCATCGGGCTCGGCCCGATGGTCGTCAAGGAGATGTCCCGGCGCCGCTGGTTCGGCATGAGCATCGTGCTGGCCAGCGCCGCGGTGATGACCCTCGCCTTCGCCATCCACCTGTCCATGGCGATCGTCGGTGCGGTGCTGGTCGGCGCCGGCGCCGGCATGGCCTTCCTGGCCGGCACCACGCTGCTGGGCGGCGAGGTGGCCGACGAGGTGCGCGGCCGGGTCTTCGCGGTGGTGCAGATCGGCACTCGGCTGGTGCTGATCCTGGCCATCGGGCTGAGCAGCGTGCTGGTCGGCGTCGGCGGCTCCCGCAAGCTGACCATCGCCGACCTCGGCATCTCCGTGTCCTCCACCCGACTGCTGCTGCTCGCCGCCGGTGCCGCCGGCATCTTCGCCGGGATCAGCGCCTTCGGCCAGATGGACGACAAGAAGGGCGTGCCGGTCCTCGCCGACCTCTGGGGATCCATCCGGGGCCGTCCGCTGATGCCGGCCGAGCCGTTCGTCTCCGCCGGGCTCTTCGTGGTCTTCGAGGGTGGCGAGGGTGCGGGCAAGTCCACCCAGCTCACCGCGCTCGCCGAGCGGCTGCGCGGCCACGGACGCGAGGTCGTGGTCACCCGCGAGCCGGGTGCGACCGGCGTCGGCCGACGGATTCGGTCTCTCGTGCTGGACACCTCGGGCGACGACGCGCCGTCACCGCGCGCCGAGGCGCTGCTCTACGCCGCCGACCGGGCACACCACGTGGCCACCGTCGTCCGGCCCGCACTGGTCCGGGGTGGCGTGGTGATCAGCGACCGGTACGTCGACTCGTCCCTGGCGTACCAGGGCGCGGGGCGGACACTCCCGGTCGACGAGGTGTCCTGGCTGTCCTCGTGGGCCACCGGCGGGCTCAAGCCCGACCTGGTGGTGCTGCTGGACGTCGAACCGAAGACCGGCCTGTCCCGGGTGGCCTCACGCAACACCGGCACCGACCGGCTGGAGGCCGAGTCGGTCGCCTTCCACGAGCGGGTCCGGTACGCGTTCCTGGACCTCGCCGCCGCCGACCCGAAGCGTTACCTGGTGCTCGACGCGTCCCGGTCGGTCGAGGAGATCAACCGGCAGGTGGTCCGCCGGGTCGAGGAGATGCTCGGCAAGCCGGGCGGCATCGTGCACCCCCGGCCGGCGCAGGGCCCGGACACGTCGGTGCAGCCTGAGTTATCCGACGCGGAGCTGGTGACGATGGAGCACAAGACCTGATGCCGGACGTCTTCGCTGACCTGGTTGGTCAGGACGAGGCGGTCACCGAGCTGCGCCGGGCCGCCGCCGCGGCGGCCGCCGTGCTGCGCGCGGGTGCGGTCGACCGGGCACCGACGCTGGTCGCCGCAGGCCCGGCCAGCGCTGCCGAGCCCGCGAGCGCGCCCGCCGGGGTGGACCCGTCCACCGGGATGACGCACGCCTGGATCTTCACCGGCCCGCCCGGCTCCGGTCGCTCGGTCGCCGCGCGGGCGTTCGCCGCCGCACTCCAGTGCGTGCACGGCACCGGCTGCGGCGAGTGCCCCGGCTGCCGCACCACGATGGGCGGCACGCACGCCGACGTCCGACTGGTGGTGCCGGAGGGGCTCTCCATCGGCGTCGGTGAGATGCGCGCGCTGGTGCTCCGCGCGGCCAGCACCCCGTCCGGCGGGCGCTGGCAGGTGGTGGTCATCGAGGACGCCGACCGGCTCACCGAGGCCGCCGGCAACGCGCTGCTCAAGGCGATCGAGGAGCCTCCGCCGCGTACGGTCTTCCTGCTCTGCGCCCCGTCCACCCACCCGGACGACATCTCGGTGACCATCCGGTCGCGCTGTCGGGTCGTACCCCTGCGGCAGCCGCCGGCCACCGCGGTGGCCGAGGTGCTGGTCCGTCGGGACGGCATCGCGCCCGACGTGGCGCAGTGGGCGGCGGCGGCCGCGCAGGGGCACGTGGGCCGGGCCCGCCGC
Source organism: Micromonospora sp. A202 (assembly GCF_006715105.1). NCBI lineage: Bacteria > Bacillati > Actinomycetota > Actinomycetes > Micromonosporales > Micromonosporaceae > Micromonospora > Micromonospora sp. A202. Next base: position 154,182 of record NZ_VFMP01000001.1, read on the forward strand.
CTGGCCCGCGACCCGGAGGCCCGCAAGCGGCGCGAGGCGGTGCTCGCGGTGCCGCGCCGGCTGACCGGTGTCGGCGCGGCGTTCGACGCGGCGTCCGCGCTGATCGAGGCAGCCGAGGCGGAGGCCGAGGCGTCGGTCACCGAATCCGACACGACCGAACGGGCGGCGCTGGAGACCGCGCTCGGCGCGGGCGGCACCGGGCGGGGCGCGTCCGGCGCGATCCGGGGTGCCGCCGGCCAGCTCAAGGAGCTGGAGAAGCGGCAGAAGTCGCGGGCCACCCGGGCCCAGCGGGACGCCCTGGACCGGGCGCTGGTCGACCTGGCAGGCTTCTACCGGGACGCGCTCACCATGGCGCTGCGCGCGCCCGTCGCCCCGGTGCACACCGACACCGCCGCGCTGGCCGGCGCTGGCGCTCAGAAGTGGGACGCCGAGGGGTCGCTGCGGCGATTGGAGGCCGTGCTCGCCTGCCGAGCGGCGATCGAGGCGAACGTCAAACCGCGGATCGCGGTCGAGGCGATGATGCTCGCCCTCTGGAAGGGCTGACCCGCACCCTCGGAGGCCCTGGTCCCGCTCGCCGGACTGGTCATCCACAGGCATCGACACACGCAATTGCTGTGCGGTACGGTCCGGTGTGCCGTGGTGACGGTGGCAGCACGCTGAGTGAGGGATCACCGGGAGGAGTCGGCCGATGCCGCGGGGGGAGATCGACGAAGCCTGGATCGAGGAGGCGGTGCGGCGCTACCGCCGGATCGAGTCGCTCCAGGCCGAGTTCGACCAGGCGGTGTCCACCGTCGAGGTGACCGTCCGGTCGCCGGACGGTCTGGTCGAGGTGGTGGTCACCGCTGGTGGGCGGATCACCGACGTCCGCTTCCTCGGGCCGCTGCACAGCCGCAGCCCTCGGGATGTGGCCGGCTCCGTGCAGGCCGCGGTCACCGCAGCGGCCGATGCCGCCGAGTGGGCCCGGGAAAAGCTGCACAACGAGACGTTCGCCGCCTACCGACCGCTCGCGGGAGCCTGAGATGGACACACTGCGCGCGCTCTCCGCCCGGCTGGACGAGGCGAGCGCCACGCTCACCGCTGTTTCGCACACCGTCACCGCCACCGACCCGGCCCAGGCCGCGTTCGGCACCGACGCCCCGGGTCGCCCCGGCGAGATCGGTCGCGCGCTGCACCGGCAGTGGACCACCGCCACCGACGACCGGGCCCGCGAGGCCCGCGCCGCCGCCGGTCGACTGTCCGCCGCCGCGGCGGCGGTGCGGGAGGCCGCCGACCGCTATGCCGAAGTCGACCGGGCGGCCCGCCGCCGGCTCGTCGGGGAGCCCTGATGGACGCGCTGGACCGGCTCGCCGAGCCCGGCCTCGACCTGCTGCGCCGGGTGGACGCGCTGATCGCCGCGGGTGTCCCCGAGGGGCACCGGATCTGGCCGCTGCTGCGCCGGATGCAGGTGCTGCCGGGCGACGCCGTCCGCAGCTTCCTCGACCTTCATCCCGCGCCGCTCGCCGGCGCCGGGCACGCGGTGCGCCGGCTGGTCCGGGGGTACGACGACGTCTCCGCCGCGCTCACCGACGGGCTGCTCTGGTCCGGTCCGGCCGCCACCGCGTACGGGCAGCAGCGGGCGGCACTGCTGCGTCACCTCGACGAGGGGCCGGACAGCCTGGTCGGGCGACTGGAGTCCACGGCCGGCTACGCCGACGCGCTAGCCGACTGGGTGGAGGGGAGCCGTCTCGCGCTGGCCCGGACGCTGGCCGACGTGCTCCGCTCGGCCGAGGCGGTCGCCGTGGTCTCCGCCACCGCCGCCGGTGTGTCGACGCGCCCCGGGCCGATCGGGCCCGGTGTGGCCGACGCTGCCGAGATCGGCGCGCGGGTGCTGGCGGTGCTGTGCGTCGCGTACGACGGGGCGGAGACGCTGCTGCGTCAGTGGGCGCCGAGTCTCGCCGAGGCGGCGTGGCGACCGCCGGTGGACGGGCGACCCCGTTACGACCAGCCCACCCGGGTCGGCTGGTAGCCAGATCCCCCGGAAGGGGGTCACCAGGTCCCGGACAGGCCACGGCGTCGCTCGCGGGCGCCTGACCTGAGCCGGCCCCACGGCGACGCCGTGGTCTTCCCCCTGCACCCCCCGCAGGTATGCCTCCACTCAACGCCTCCGGGGTGCGTCTTGTCTCGTGCCCGGGCCCGGAATCAACCGTCCGGTCGAGGAGCAACGGCACGACGGGCCGCCCGGCAATAGGTCAAGTCGACGGTCGTGAATGCAGCGGGGCGTAGTCGTCCGGCGACGGCCGACGTGCCCCTCGGCCCGGGACCGTCGTAGGGTGGGGGTATGGGCATGCTCTGCGCGGTCAGCTTCAACCGGTACGGGCGCCTCTACTACCTCGACCCGGGCGAGTTGCGCCCACAGGTGGGCGACAAGGTGCTGGTGCCCACCGACGACGGGCCCGAGGTGGCGGAGTGCGTGTGGGCCGCCCAGTGGGTCACCGAGGAGACCGACGGCTTCCCCCGCCTGGTGGGCCTGGCCGTCGACGACGACCTGCGCCGGGACGAGGCGCTGCGTCGCCGCAAGGCCGAGGCCAAGGTCGCCGCGAAACGGCTGATCCGCTCGCACGGCCTGCCGATGAAGGTGGTGGCCGTCGACCACGTGCTCGGCTCCGCCGAGGGTGGCGGCGAGCGCAGCACCGTCTACTTCACCGCGCCGCACCGGGTGGACTTCCGCTCCCTGGTCCGTGACCTCGGCGCCACCCTGCACTGTCGGGTCGAGCTGCGTCAGCTCTCCGCCCGCGACTCGGCGCGGGTGCAGGGCGGCATCGGCTCCTGCGGTCGGGACCTGTGCTGCGCCACGTTCCTCACCGACTTCGAGCCGGTGACCATCCGAATGGCGAAGGACCAGGACCTGCCGCTGAACCCGCTGCGCATCTCCGGGGCGTGCGGCCGGTTGATGTGCTGCCTCAAGTACGAACATCCGCTGTATGCCAGATTTGCCGAGTCTGCGCCGGCCATTGGCGCCCGCGTCGCCACGCCGGAAGGAGAGGGCCGTGTGGTCGGCCACAGCGTCCCGAGAGACGCGGTGACCGTCCGCCTGGACGCTGACGGCTCGCGTTCGATGTGCTCCCGCGCCGACGTCTGCGGTTCCCGCCGCGCCTACGAAAGCAGTGACCAGTTGGGCCCGGAGGGTGCGGCGCGATGATCGGGGGTGCCTCCTCGCTCACGGTCGCAAATCCTTGCGATGACCGAGCGGCCAGGAGGGACAGCATTCGTCTCACCTCGGTGGTTGGCATCCGGCGATGGGCCTGAGGAACTACCTGATCGAAGGCGTCTCCGGCACCGGCAAGACCTCGGTCTGCAAAGAACTGCAGCGGCGCGGCTACGACGCCGTCAACGGTGACCGAGAACTGGCTTACCAAGGCGTCAGGTAATGCTGTCTCCGGCCAAGTGAGAGCATCCCCCATATCAGACTTTTCAGGCATCTGCTCCGGCTGTCGGCTCCCGGGTGACGACACCTGAGGGCGATGGCCGAGTGGTCGCGCACAGCGTTCCCAAGGATTCCGTGGTTGTCCGCCTGGACGCCGACGGCTCCCGGTGCTCCTGCTCGCACGCTTCGGTTTGCGGGCCGAGGCAGGCGCACGACGAGCGATACACCGAGAGCTGATTTGAACACGCGACACGGGGCGGGGTGCGTTACCGCAACCCGCCCCGCGCCAGATCAGAGTTCCCGGTAATAGACGGCTACTGGCAGTGCGGTGCAACCGAGCGTTTCGTAGAGAGCTCGGGCGGGCGCGTGGAATCCGTCGCCACCCGTGCCGATCGTGACGACCTCAGCCCCGAGTCCGCGCATCGCGCTGAACGCGTGTTCGCACAGCCTGGTACCCGCCCCCTGCTGGCGGTGCCTCGCGGACACGGCGAGGATCGTGATGCTGGCATTTCTCCGCAACGGCTCCACCGACCAGGCCACGTAGCCGGCGATGGTGTCGTCGAACTCAGCGACCGCGATGTATCGGTGCTGATCGGGGTCGTGCAGCTTGGCGACTTGCTGGACATAGTCCTCGCGCCAGGAACCGTGCTGGTTAGCGAAGACAAACTCGCCGACAAGAGGTCGGAAAGAGTCTTCGTAGAACGGCCCGAACGTCTCGATGGTCAATTCGGTGAGCTGGGCAAGGTCATGCTGAAGAAATGAGCGGATACGCATATCTGAGGTGCCTCTCAAGCTGAAGTGCTGAAGCCGACAAATCGAGCATCAGGCGGGTCAGCTAGCGGCCGGGAACGGCGGCGAGCCGACCCTCAGCGGCGGGTGCGCCGAGCAGCAAAGCAACTCATGGGCAGAATCCTAACGGGCACCGCAACCGCATTTGTTTGTGCAGTGCGGCGGGATGGCAGGGTTAGTAATGCTTCCCGCGAAGTGAGAGTATCCGCTCTACCAGCGCTTTCAGGAGACAGCCCCGGCGGTCGGCAGCCGGGTCTCCACACCCGAAGGCGACGGCCGGGTGGTCGGCCACAGCGTTCCCCGCGACGCGGTGACGGTCCGGCTCGACGCCGACGGCTCCCGCTGCTCCTGCTCCCGCGCCTCCGTCTGCGCCCCCCGCCAGGCCCACGACCAGCACTACACCCCCTGACCCTGTCCCCGTTAATCATGAAGTTATTGCCAACCAGACCGGCGTGTCGGGGCAACAACTTCATGGTCAACGGAAGGAGAGGGGAGGGGGTGGGGTGCGGCGGCTAGTGCAGGACTGTGGGGGGTTCCGGTAGGCGGGGGATCAGGCGGGCTTTCGGGGTCAGCCAGCTTTGGGTGGGGGACTGGTCGGGGTTCACCTGCCAGTCACGGGAGACCCGGTCCACCGCGATCGGGTAGATCGTGAGCGTGCCGTCCGGGTCGATGCGCATCCGCAGGAACACTTTGGAGTCCTCGATGCCCTGCCCAGCGAAGAGCTCGTTGACGTTCACCCCGAACGACCCAGCCACCAACAGGTACGCCGCCACCAGCTGACTGGCCACCAGGCCGATCACCGGGCCGTAGAGAACTGCCGCGGCGACCGCCGGCAGCGGCCACGGCCAGTCGTAGAACGGCAGCGCCAACCACGCCCAGGTGCCGGCCGCCGCCAGGGCCACATGCGCCACGCCGTGACTGACACCGAGGATGCCATGCCGTGCGTGGCGTTTGCCGCTCGCGCTGGGCGGCTTGGCGAACAGAATCGCCGCCAGCACCGTCACGAGCACCATCAACACCAGCGGAACGCTGAACAGCCGCTGATTGGTGCTGTCTGCCCAGTTCGCGGTGGCACCCGCCATGGCCAGCATGAGGAGGGTGTGCAGGGTCCCGAGCAGAGTCGTGAAGCCGGGATTGCGGAACGGCAGCCGGGTGAAGATGCCCCAGCCGTAGCGCCGGGAGCGGGCCGCGTCCGGGTAGCGGGCCACCAGGTCGTACGGCTGGGCCGAGCTGGCCCGGCGGGCCAGCGTGTCCCGCGGTGGGACCTCGATGCGCTCGGGCAGCTTGTGCGTGGGGTAGAGATACGCCCCGCCGCCGCCGCACGTGATCAGTTGCCGGTCCGGCCCGGAATAGCGGGCGTAGTGGTGCAGGTCGCCGGAGAGCAGCAGCCGCACCCGTGCCCCGGTCGGGTCGATGATCGTCCGGATGAAGTAGTCGATCGAGTCGTACGCCGTGGGGTTGTCCGCCGCCTTGACCCAGGTCGGCGCCGGCGCCGCGATGATCACCTTCGACTCCGGGCCGAGCTGCCGGGCGACCTCGTCGAAGTAGGCCAACTGCGGGTCGTCCAGGTACGAGCCGGACTGGTCGTCCACGCCGAGAAGCCACCAGCCGGCCGGCAACTCCACCGCGAAGTACGACCGTGACTGCCCGGTGCGCCACCCGGCGAAGTTCCGGTCCCGGGAGCGGACGAACAGGCGCAGGAACGCGGTCAGTCCGTCGTACCAGTCGTGGTTGCCCGGCACCGCGAAGAGCGTGGGCTTCTCGGGCGGTGCCACCGGCAGTGCGGCCTGGTACGGGCCCTTGCACCGGTCCTCGTACGAGGCGTAGGCCGCCGACGGGTACACCTGGTCGCCACCCATCACCAGTGTCTGCGCCCGGGCCAGCCGGTGCCCGTCCACCGTCAGCTCCGGCTGCGCCAGCAGGTACGCCACCGAGTACGTGGCGTTGAACCCGTCGCCCAGGTCGGCCACATAGTCCAGCCACAGCCCGCCGTCCGGCCCGACCTGGCGGAAGACGTCGTCGCCGAACGCGTTCTGCAACTCGCGTTTGTCCAGGTACGCCCCGAAGAGCACGGCCAGCAGCGTACGGATGCCGGTGCTGATCAGCAGGAACGGCGCCAGCCACGGCACCGGTTTGCGCGGTGTGAAGCCCAGCTCCAGCGGGTCGGTGCTACGCGGACGGTGGGCGGCGCGTTCGCCACCCGGGGGGCGGGCAGGACGCTCCTGGTGGGGGGAATCGTCGCGTTCGTCGCTCACCCGCCGCAGCGTAGTCCCGCATTCGATCACCCGCTGTCCGGTAAACGGCTAGATGGCGGCCGATGTCCGGTTGGCGACGGCGGGACTGCCAGGGGTATCCCGTTCGAGCGGTGGGCGGGTGGTGCCGTACACTTGCTGATCGTTGCCGCCTTAGCTCAGTCGGCTAGAGCGACGCACTCGTAATGCGTAGGTCGACGGTTCGATTCCGTCAGGCGGCTCCACTGAAAGGCCCAGGTCACCGGCTTGATTGCCGATCATGACCTGGGCCTTTTGCCTGCCGTCGGGAGGTCGAGCAGCCAAGCTACTCACCGGACCACAGCGCCCCTTCCAGCCGTGCCGCAGGTTCCCGCGTGGCCTCAGGGGCCACGTGTGCACAGATGTTGAGAGTGACGCTGATCTGAGAGTGACCGAGGATCTCCATCACCACACGGTCGGGTACGCCCTGGGTGAGAAGGACGCTGGCCGCCGTGTGCCGCAGGTCGTGAAGACGAACCTGCCGTAGGCCGGCCCGCCGGATGATGTCGCGGAACGACCGGTAGTCGTTACGCGGGTGGATAGGTGTGCCGACGGCCGTGGCAAAGACCAGACCCAGGTCGGCCCAGTGGTCGGCGTCGAACCGTTCCGTTGCCTGGTGTTTCTGGTCATTCTCCCAGGCACGTAAAGATCGATAGTTGCGCGACGACCGGCCTCGTTGGCAGGGAGTCTCTCACCAGCTGTCGACAGCAACGATGACAGCAACGGGCTGGGACGCGGGCAGCCGCCAGCCGACGGGCGCGAACAGTCGTCCGAGGTCGCGGACACGGACGGACGCCGCCAAACGGAGCGCCCAGAACTTGTAGCGAGGCGTCAGCTCAGCCGGCGGGTCGGTCGGGGATCCTGACGGGATGGATAACCAGGATCTTGATGAGCTGATTCGGGCCGGACGGAACATACAAGCTCTTGTCCTGATCCGTGAACAGCGCGGGTGCAGCTTGCGAGAAGCAGTTGACCTACTCGATGGCCATCACAAGCGACTGAAAGTCGAGCAGCCAACCGAGTAGCCAAACCAGCGGTCATCGGTGGACGATGACGGACTCCACCCTTCCTGAGCCGTGTGGCACCGTGACGGACGGGCCACCGAACGGGGGACACATCAGCAAGAAGAACCGATACATCGGTCCCGGCGTGAGCAGGCCGTACAGGGGGGTGCCTGAGCAGGCGGACCGCTTGACGCTGATTACCGAGTGGCATCATCTCGTGCCCGAGCGCCCTGTCCTGGTCCAAGCCGGAGAGACGGTCTGGATTGAGGACCACCGACTAGCTGAGCACCGCAGGCCGCAGTATCACCTCATGGTGAAGCGGAACAGCGGCCAGCTGGACTCATACCCCGGCGAGCTGTACCGCTGAGGCGCCGCGACCAGCGCCGAAGCGCACGATGCGGACGCCAATGGCTGTATAGCCAGCGGTGCAGCCAAGCCACCCGATCCCGGTCGGCATCCCCAGACGGCGGCAGACCCTCTGAACAGGGCTAATGGCCTCCCATCAGGCCGCCGCGATCTTCTTCTGATCCCCGGCTTAGGACCTTCCATGTCGTAACCGCCTGTTACGGTGCGCCGCAGTTGGCCGGTCAGAGCAACCCCACGTGGGACAGCGCGGCTACGGGGGGCGGGCACTGGTAGGTCCCCGGAGTGATCCCGGGACTGAATATTGGACACCGCAACCCGCCCCCCGCACGCGCACCACGAGCCCGAGGTAGACGGTCCGCATCCAGTCCGCAAGAGGTCGACGGACGGCGGGGGAGTGGTGCGAGATGTCGAGAGGTATTTCCGCTGCTGGACACCCCATGTGCCCAGGTCGCCGGCTTGATCGCCGAACATGATCTGGGCCTTTCGCTTGCCTTCGTTGGGCCGAGCAGCCAAGCGAGCAGCCAACCTACTCACCGGACCACAGCGCCCCTTCCAGTCGTGCCGCAGGTTCCTGCGTGGCCTCAGGGGCCACGTGTGCGTAGGTGTTGAGAGTGACGGTCATTCGTTCACACCGAACGAGTCATCCGGCGAGTTCTCGCAGGAGGCTTGTTCCGTCGTCGCTCCACAGTTCGATCGAGTAGCGCAGGCCCAAACCCGCGAGGACGGCACCGAGTTCGTCGACGCGGGACGGATCAACGACGCCGCTGAAAAGGCGTTCATCAGGTGACGGCTCGACCAGTTCGATGCACACCCACTCGTGCTCGACCTCATACTCGGTCCACGAGCTTGCACGGGCACGCCAGCCTGCGCGCACGAACATCTCGGCCAAGACTTTCACCCTCGGGGCATGAGGGAGACGGCCATAGACGTTGTTGCCGCGAACGGCTAGACGGTCGGCAAGACGCGGCCCGGGGGTGCCGCCAGAAGTGATTTCCATGTTCCCTCCCAACGTTCTTCGTGCCCGTTCCTTTGCCCGACGCAACGGTCAACACCAGGTATCAGCAGTAGCCGCGCTGCACGCGGTATCAACGCTCTGTGCTATCCCCGTTGATGTCGGTCGCTGTCGTGGAGATCAACCTGATTTCCAAGTTGAGGTTAGGCACCTGAGCTTCCTGCGGTAGCTCGGAGGACGATCTGCACGGCGGCTTGGGCGGGGGTCAGGTGCGTGGTGTCGACGACCTCGGCCTCGGCATGCAGCCACACGCGGGCCGCCTCGGCGTAGGGCTCGAGGTACTTGAGACGGAACGGCGACGGGACGATGTGATCCCCCTCGATACGCCTGCGGAGGGTGTCTTCGTCAGCGTGGAGGACGAAGTGCCTTACTGGGATCGCATGTTCGCCGAGGCCCGTACTGATTTCGCGCCAGTATTGCTCGACCAGGACAGTCATGGGCATCACCAGAGTGCCGCCGGTGTAGTCGAGCACGTGGCGGGCGGTATCGACGACGAGCTGCCGCCACGGCGGCCAGTGCTGGAAGTTGTCAGTCTCGGGCAGCCCCGGCGTGATGTCCATGAGCGTCTCGCCGACCTTCTCGGCGTCGAATACCCGTGAATCGGGAATCAGTTGCTGCACGAGCGCGCTGGTCGTCGTCTTGCCCGCGCCGTGGGTGCCGTTGAGCCACACGATCATGGGACACATTAACGCGCGTGGGCAGCCCGACGACCTGTACAGGACTTGTAAGCGAGGCGTCAGGGCACCGCCGAGCAGCCAAACCGGCGAGCATGAGCGGACGATCGCGGAGGAACTGCGGCAGCGCGGTTGTCAAGCGTTGCCACCAGACCCTAGTAGCAAGCTGACCTGAGCCAACGTGCCTGGCGACATAACCCCAGGGCCCCGGAACGCGTGCCTGGTCTCGCTGATGCGCCCGTCCGGGGTCAGAGTCCAGTGCTGCGGACCCCAGCAGCCCTGCTCATCAAGGAGTATGCGGGCCAGCGCCCCGGTCTCTCCAGTGGCGCCGCAGGCGGTCAACATCGCAGCGAGGACGTCGTCCGCGTCTGAGGGGAGTTCCGCGTCGCTCATGATCGGCAGCAACAGGAGGAAGGTGTGGGGGTCAAGGCGCGGAGCCGATCCGGCTTCGGCCGCCGTATGCGCGACAGCGAGCAACTCCGGCCAGCACAGCCCAGGTCCCCTGAAGCAACCTTCGACAGTTGCCAAGGGCACCGTCGCCTTCCATGCAGGATGGTGCAGCAGGTAGTCGAACCCATGTTCTCCGGGAAGGTTGCGGTAGACGACATGGAGCAGGTGCCCTGCCGAGAGTGGGACGGACAGCACTGGCCACTGGCGCTCATCGCTGACCCGTTAAAAAAGCTGCAACAGGTCGGCCCCGCTGACTCCGAATCCCGCACACAACGGCTCTTCGACGCCGTTGGTGCATTGCAACAGGTGGCTCGCCCAGAACAGTGGCTCGTCTACCAGGTACGCCCCGTTGACCAGGGGGTCGTCTTCATAGCCTGGGATCTTGGGCATCGGCCGATTCTGGCAGAGATCTCAGACCCCAGCGCGCCGCCAACAAGCCGCCATCAGATGAGCGCCCGCCACGAGCTAACAGGGAGGCCAGCCGGGTGTCGGCGGATGCGGGACGCTCCTACGCCTTCGGTTCGGACGCACCTCGTCAGAACAGCGCGATCGCGCCCGGCCCGATGAAGCATCGAGCCGGGCGCGATCGGGTGGTTATGCCACGAAGCTGGAACGGCGACGGCGTCCGATCAGGTAACCCGCGCCGCCGAGGAGCAGAAGCGCGCCGCCAATGCCGGCCACGGTCGCGGTGTTGGCACCGGTCACCGGCAGCCCACCGCCCTCACCGTTCTCGCCGCCGGGAGCGCCCAGGCTGGCGGAGGAAGTGGGGGTCGGTGCAACGGTCGTCGTGGCGCCGGGCGTGGCGCTCGGCGTCGGCTGAGACGTCGGCGTCGGCGTGGGCTGAGACGCGCAGTCAAGCGCACGCGCGGCGTACAGGCCGTCGTTCAGGTAAGCCAGGTACGCATCGATGTCGCCCTCGTCGAGCACCTTTTGCGTGGCCTCCTTCACGTTGGGGCCGGCGTCCGTCAACGTCCGGACCACCGAGATCCGCAGATCCGTATACCAGGCCTTCTGCACGTCCGTCTTGAGGAAAGCGCGGAGATCATCCGTGGTGCCATCCAGTCGCTTCTGTATTTCGCCAGGCAGAACGGGAAACTTGTTGGCGTTTGCGTCGGCCAGGATCTGGGCGGTCAACACCCGCAGCTCTACGGTGGGGGCGGTATCCAGGTCGACGGCGCTGAGAAGCTTGCGGATGTCCTTGTGCACCTTGCGCTCGACCGTCTGGCAGGCCGCGTTCAGCCCAGGCGATTCGGCTTGGGCCATCGTCGGTGCCGCCGGAATCAAAAAGGCCAGCGCCAATAGGGCGCCAGCCGGGACCTTCCATCGCATGTGGTCTTCCTCCCCGTTGCAAGCAAAAACATGGAGATACTACCGTCAGTGGGCGGAAAGGCAAGGGGATGAACGTCCTCGTCTATGCAATGAGCAATCGCAGCTCAGGTCACCGCTCAAATCCCTCCACAAGGGATGAAAGGACTACCACCTAGATCTGGACCGGTCCAAATGGTCCAAGGCGCCACATTGTTCCTGCCGTGCCCGTCACGAAAGGTCCTGCTATGCCGATGAGCGGGCGCCGCGACGACGGGCGTGGGCGTAGGGTGCAGCCGATGACCGGCGACACTTCGTGGGATCGGTGTTCGTCTCCTCCGCGAACCTTGGGCGGGCTGGCGAGGAACCCGGCAGCGCCTACCGACCTGCTGCTCCGGCTGGTGAAAATGTGGCCGGAGCAGGTGTGCGAGGGGCTGCAGCGCCGCCGCGAGCTGCCGCCGCCGGTGAGGGTTGCGATGCTGCATCATCCCTCGCCCAGGATCCGCGGCGCGCTCGCCACCCACTCGCAGGTCGACGCACTGTCGCGTGCCCAACTGCTGGCCGACCCCGAATGGCGGGTCAGGATGCGCGCGTTCGGCCGGCCCGGTCAGGAATCGCTGCCTGACGACGTGCTGGTCAGATTGCTGACCGAGCTTGACCGTCCACCCTCCGACCTGCCGTTCAGCCGCGAGGAGTTGATCGGCGAGTTGTTCAACGCAATGAGGTACGACCGGCGTCTGCTTCGGCTGGCCGCCGCGCACCCCCGACCGGAGGTGCGCCGGTACGCGGCCGGTTCCCTGTACCGGCTGGACGAGCGGTCGCGCCAGGCGCTGCTGGAGGATGAGGTTCTCGAGGTGCGGGCGGCCGCCGTGGCGTCCGTCTCGCGCCGGCAGCAGGTGATGGAGCCTGCGGATCTGCCGGACCAGCACGGTCACGCATTCTGGTACGTGCTGCAGCGCCCACTGTCCCGGGCGCTGATCGATCAGGTGCTCGCCAGCGGCGACGCGGCTGCGCTGAAGGTGATGGCGAAGAACCCGAGTGTCCCGCCGGACGTGGTCGAGACGCTGCTGCGTCACCCCGACCCGTCGGTCCGGCAGGGACCCGCCGGTCGCGTCGACCTGAGTGGCGATCAGCTCCTCAGGCTCGCCACTGACCCAGCGGTCGAGGTCCGAACCGCGGTCTCCACGCATCCGGGCCTCACCGAGCCGCAGCGGGCCAGCATCGACATCGACACGACCACTGCCCCGGGTGATGGGCACTTCGGCTCTGGGGACGTCCGCTGCCGATGGATCCCGCCTCCCGACCACGCCGTACCGGCGCTCGCCGATGCGCTGCCGTGGGCCCGTTCGGTCAATCCGTTGCTGCGCCGCCGAGCGGCCCGCAACGCCGAGTTGCCGGCGGAAGTCGTCGCCATACTCGCCGACGACTCCGACTTGGGTGTCCGGGTCCTGCTCGCCCAGCACCACCCGGCTTCACCGCCAGCACTGCTGCTGCGCTCTTTCCTCGAGTACCACTGCTGCGGCCGGGACCGGTTGAGCGAGCTTCCGCAGTTTCCTACCGACGGGTTGGCCCGCTTCGCCGACGACCCCGACCCGGCGGTACGACGGCTCGTCGCCCTCGACCCGCACGCCGACCCCGAACTCGTCGACCGACTGAGCGCCGACCCCGACGCCAGCGTGCGACAGGCGATGGCAAGCAGCCCACGCCTCCCGGCACCGCGGATCGTCGCGCTTCTCAATGATCCTGAACTGGCCGAGGCCGCCGCGGCCAACCCGGCTCTGACGGTCGATCAGATGGAGCAGATCCTGGACAGGATGGCCGAGGGCTGACACCGAGGTGGGCGCTGCCGCCGGGCCGATCGTCCCTGATGCCGCTACCAGATGATGATGCCGCCGTGTACCGCTCTCGCGCGCGCCACAGCGTCGCGCATATTGGTCAGGTAAAGGAGGATGCGATCCGCGTCGTACCCAGTCGCGGCGGATAGTTGCTCGACGTTCTCTTCCAGGAGTACGCACTCCTGCTCGAAGACATCGAGCTGGTCGGGCGGGACCTGGAGTTCTGCATGGTTCTCGACCGTGATGTCACCGAGTTGCGGCAGAAACGTCGCGCCGAGACGCCAAGTGGCTGCGGAACTCCACAGCTTGTAACGAAAGCTCTCAGCTCCTACTCCGGTGCTGGTTCCCGGCGGATCCACGACAATCTGCCGACCGGCATAGGCGTCGCCGTCCGGTATCCACACCCAGATATCGAGGCTCAATCTCACACTCCCGCCGTTCTCGGTTCCGGTCCCCGTAGTCGCTCACGCGGCATCGCAGGCCGCCAGCCCCGTTTCGAGGGCAGCCAGGAAGTCCAGCAACTCACGCCGTGCGGCGTCGTCGTGCGTGCGGTGGTTCAGGAAGGTGGACGTGAGTCCATGTGAGCGGCCCTCGATCACCTCGATCAGCTCCGCAAGTTGAACCCGAGCCTCGACCACCGCATCCGACCCGACCTGATGGCACCACGCCTTGATAAGCGCGGGATCGGTGGAGACGGCGTCGATCCCGCAGCACCCGCGGACGCACTCGACCTCGCAGAAGATGATGCACTTGCTCAGGGGCGATGGCACTTCGACCGATACTTCCGCCATCGCCGCTCCATCGGTTGAGCCCGCCGAAAGCTGACGGGTAGCCGATGCTAGCGCCGCGACGGGCCGGCCTACGAGGGGCTGGTCGTGGCAAGTGCGGCAGCCACCCGTGACGCCTCGCGCCGACCCTGCTCTCGAGCGGCGGCGACAAGCGCGGGCACGATGGACCTGTCCATCACGTTCGTTCCCTGCGCTCGTCTGGACGCTGGATCCCGCAGGAGCAGCTCCACCCGGCGGGTTTCGCCCAGTGTGGCCCGCTGCTTGGCGATGCGCGCCCACGGGCCGATGGCGGCGGTGCTGGGCGCGAGGGCGACCACCGGGCCGACCCCGGGAGCGAGGTCGAGGTTGAGAGTCGACCGCATGCCCCCGTCCATGTACCGGCTGCCGTCGATCGTCACCGGCGCGCTGGAGAGCGGCATGGCGCAGCTCGCGGCGACGGCGTCCACGAGGGAGACACCGTCGTGCCGGGTGATGGTGCGGCTGTTGCCCGACTCCGCGTCGACGACGACGATGCGCAGGTCCGCGTCCTTCCAGGTGTGATCCGGCAGGCGGGCTTCGGCTGTCCGGCGTTGTCGTGACGGGTCGGGGGTGGGCGTGGCGAGGGCGAGGCGACCGAGGCGGCGAGCGGCCTGCTCGGGGGTCCGGGCGAACAGTTGCGCTCGGGCGAGGCGCAGGAGGTCGAGGAGGCCCAGTGCGGGAGAGGTCTCGTGGGCCACGCCCTGGCGTTGACGTTCGTAGAGCTCGCCGAGCGGCGTTCCGCTGGCGATCTGTGCTCCCACGACGGCACCGGAACTCGTGCCGATGAGCACTGCCTCCGGGGTGACGGTCACCCCCTCGTCCGCGAGTCCAGCGAGGACGCCCACCTCCCAGGCGATGCCGGTCACTCCGCCGCCACCGAGCACCCAGACGGGCCGCGTGTCGTCCGTCATCAGTTCCTCATTCAGGTTGGGCAAACCGCTAACAGTGTTTGCAGTTTCAGGCTAACAGGGGTTCCGGAGGGCTGGCAACGATGATCAGGGCTCTCGTCGTCCGAAGACGATGCCGCCGAGCCTGCTCTCCGGTGAGGTGAGAGTCGTCTGCGACTCGACCCGGAATCCGCTGTCGTGCAGCCAGGCCGCCACCTGGGCCGGCTGGCGACGATGGACGTGCACCTTCATCGGGTGGCCGCCGTACCCCTCCGTCTTGAGGGTTGTCTCGTCGCCCACGTGAAAGCCGAGCAGCAGCGGACCGCCGGGACGCACCACCCGCCGGAAGTGCGCGAACACCGCGCCGAGCTGGTCGTCGGGGATGTGGATGAGCGAGTACCAGGCGATCAGGCCGGCGACCGACCCGTCGGCCAGGTCGAGATCCGTCATCGAGCCCACCTCGAACCTCAGGCCGGGATGATCGCGGCGGGCCACGGCGATCATCCCGGCTGAGAGGTCGATCCCGAAGGCGTCGACGCCGAGCGTGCGCAGGTGGGCGGTGATGCGCCCCGTCCCGCAGCCCACATCCGCGACCGGCCCGCCACCGACGCCATCCACGAGCTCGGCGAACAGCCTCAGCGCCGCCCGTTCGTGCGGTGCCTCCGCCAGCAGGCCGCTCACCAGGTGTGCGTAGCTGACCGCAACGGTGTCGTAGGAGGTGCGGGTGTCTGCCAACCAACCGTCAACGTCCACCCCGGAGACGCTAGATCAGAGGGGAAAGTCGCGACGCTTGAGCTTCGCCATCCGGCCGTCCGGGTGGTGCCAGACGACACCCTCCCAGTCCGGGTGAGCCAGGAGCCATGCGCGCAGCCCGTCGTGGTCCAGCGGTGCCTTCTCCAACTCGTCGTCGTCGCCAGACGTGCAGAAGCCGTGGCGGATGAGCTGGTGGCCCGCGACCTGCTCCGGATTGCCGTTCACCTTTGGCCCGACCAGCTCGTAGGTCGCGCCGAGCTGTGGGCCGGCGAACTGATCCGCGTCGACGATCGCGTCCAGAGCCTCGGCGTGGAACGTGGCGAAGGACGACTGCTCGACCGGCTCCCAGCCGACGGTCTTGCCGGTCACCTCATCGGTCATGACCGGCTGGTACCCCGCTGGTGTGGCCCTGCCCGGCTTCACCTCGCGCCGGGCCCACCAGCGCTCGCCGTCGTACATCACGCAGGTGCCGTCGTACTTCCGGGTGGCGGTCCCCTCGCCGTCGAGCACCCACTGGCAGTCCGGGTGGACATCCGGCGTCACCCGGCGCATGTCGTCCGGGTCGCGGAGGAACAGGGTCGGGATCTTGCGCACGCTCGGCATCCTTTCCTGTCCGGCGGTCGTTGGTCGCCGGCTCCGCACAGCATGAAGGAGCGGCGATATCGGCCGCCACGTCTTATCGTGACCTCGCGAACCGGGTCCGGAGCGGGTCATGCTGCGACGGTGCCCGTCCGACGATCTGGAGGCGTCCGCCCATGACCTTCGTACCGATGACCGTCAGCCTGCCCATCGCCGACCGCGCCACCTCGTACCACTTCTATCGCGACGGTCTCGGCCTCGACCCCGTCGGCGAGCTGGCCGACGACGGCCTCCCGGAGCCGTTGCAGTTCGTGGTCAACGACGGTCTGCGGCTGATGCTGGTCCCGACCGGGGGCTTCGGTTGGGTGATCGGCCGGCATGAGGTCGCCGCGCGGGGGCAGAGCGAGTGCGTGCTCAGCCTCGGCGTCGCCTCGTCCGCCGACGCGGACGCGATCGTCGAGCGGGCGCGCTCCGCCGGCGGCGAGGTGGTCACCGCGCCGCAAGCCCAACCCTGGGGGTACGCGGCTGTGTTCGCCGATCCCGACGGTCACCTGTGGATGGTGTCGACCGCCCCGGAGTGAGCATGCCGCCAGGCGACCGGAAGTGTCGGTGGTGGTCGATACGGTCCGGCGGTGACCGTGACCACCGATGCCCCGCCGACCATGCCCACCTCCGCCGACGAGGCCCGACTGTGGGCGCTCATCGAGTCGGCGTGGGCCGAGCTGGGCCCCGAGCCCCTGGCGCTGCGGCGGGCCCTCGTCGAGCGCGACCCCGCCGACGATGACGGCCCGTCCTACGCGATCGGCGACTGGCTGGACCGGTTCCTGGACCGGCTCGGTCACCTGAGTGCCGAGCTGACCGGGCCGGAGTTGACGGACCTCGACCGGGTGGTGGAGCGCAAGCTGCACGACATCGATCGGGAGGACGTCCACGAGGTGACCGACGGGTCAGACGACGGCTTCCTCTACTGCCGGGGCTTCATCGTCGCGCTCGGCCGGGGGTTCTACGAGGCGGTTCGCGCCGATCCCGCCATGGCCCTGCCGGACGCCGAGTGCGAGAGCTTGTGTTACTTCTTCGCCCATCTGCACAACGACCGGTTCGGTTCATGGCCGGAGACCGGCTCCGGCATCTCCCGGGAGTCGTTCGGCAACCCCGCCGGTTGGTCGGCCTGACCGAGCGGCGTGTCGACCATCATCTGGCACGACCCGGGTCGAGGTTGATCAGCCGACGGTAGGGATTTCCCCACCACAAGATCATGGGTCGCCGTGTGTTTCGGCAAGGCCATCTCGATCAGGCTTTCCACCATGCGAAACAGTGGTACGACCTCCGCGGGCCGTAAGCCGGTCGTCGAGGTGATCGACGTGACGAAGACCTATCCCGGTGGCGGTGGTGTCCGGGCGTTGGATGGCGTGTCGGTCGCCTTCGAGGCCGGTTCGTTCTGCGCGGTGATGGGCCCGTCGGGCTCGGGCAAATCCACACTCCTGCACTGCGCGGCGGGCCTGGACCGACCGGACAGCGGCCGCGTGCTCCTCACCGGTCAGGACATCGGCGGGTTCCGTGAGCCGCAGCTCACCCAGGCGCGGCGGCGGGTCGGGTTCGTCTTCCAGTCGTACAACCTGCTGGACGCTCTGTCGGTCTGGCACAACATCCTGCTGCCGCAGCGGCTGGCCGGGACGCGACCGGACCGGGACTGGGCGCGGGAGGTGATACGCCGCGTCGGGCTCACCGGGCGGGAGAACGACCGGCCCGGCCAACTGTCCGGCGGTCAGCGGCAGCGGGTCGCGCTCGGCCGTGCCCTGGCCAGTCGGCCGGAGGTCATCTTCGCCGACGAGCCGACCGGGGCGCTGGACCTGTCGACCGGCCGTGAGGTGCTCGGACTGCTGCGCGAGGCGGTGGACACCACGAGCACGACGATCGTCATGGTGACCCACGACCCGGCCGCCGCAGCGTGGGCCGACCGCGCGGTGTTCCTTGCGGACGGTCGGATCGTCACGGAACTCGCCGACCCGACCGCCGAGAAGGTCGCGGCGCAGATGATGGCGGTGACCGTCCGATGATCCGGCTCGCACTCGGTAGCCTTCGTCAGCACCGCGGCGCGTACGCCGGCACGTTCTTCGCCGCGATGCTGGCCGTGGCCCTGCTCGCTGGCGGCGGTCTGCTGCTCGCCTCCGTGCTCACCGCAAAGCCGCCGGCAGATCGGTTCGCGGCGGCGGCGGTCGTCGTGTCGGGCGACCGCGACGTGACCCTTGAGAAGGTCACCACGAAGGAGAAGAAGGACAAGGTCAAGGTCAAGCGCAAGGTCAAGTCGGAGCGGCTCACCGGCGCCGGCTCACTGCCAGCGGACCTCGCCGGCCGGTTGGACGACCTTCCGGGCGTCGCGACCGCGATCGCGGACGTCGCCTTCCCGGTGCAGGTGCGTACGCCGCACGGACGTCCGCTGCGCGGCGCCGACGACGCTCCGGTGATCGGACACGGGTGGGCATCGGCGCCGCTGACGCCGTACTCGCTGCGCACCGGCGAGGCACCCGGCCCCGGCCAGATCGTCATCGACGCCGACCTTGCCGGCCGCTCGGCGACCACAGTGGGTGGACGTCTCATCGTCACCACGAAGACCGGCGTCCGCGACATGACCGTGTCCGGCGTGGCCGCGCCGGCCGGGCGGGACGGGCTGCCCGCTCAGGGTGCGCTGTTCGTCGCCGACGACGAGGTGGCGTCGGTGTCGGGGCTGCCCGGCCCTACCGCAGTGGCCGTCCTGGCCAGCCCTGGCACCGACCCGGTCGCGCTCCGTCATGCCGTCGAGGGGGTCGCCGGGAAAGCGCCCGTGCTGACCGGTGCGGACCGGGTCCACGCCGATCTGCCCGGCGCCCTGCCGGACTACATCGGTCCCATCTCGATGTTCGGCTTCGTCATCGGCATCACCGCCTTCTCGGCCGTCTTCGTCCTCACGGGCACGGTCACGCTCGGCGTACGTCAGCGCCTGCGCGAGTTGGCTCTGCTGCGCACCTGCGGCGCGACCCCCGGTCAGTTGCGCCGTCTCCTCGGCGTGGAAAGCGTCCTGCTCGCCGGGATCGCCGCACTGCCGGGTGCGCCGTTGGGCGTGGTGTTCGCCCACCTGGTGGCCGCCCGGTTCCGGGACCTGGGGGCGGTGCCAGCTCAGTTCACCGTGCGGACCAACGTGATCGTCCTCGTCGCCGCCACGGTGGCGGGAATGCTGGTGACCTTCGTCGGTGCCCGGATCGCCGCCCGCCGAGCGGTGCGGATCGCGCCGACGCAGGCACTCGCCGAAACCGCAAACGCGCCGACCGGCGGCCTCGCGCCGCGGGCCGCCCTCGCGGCGGTGACCACTGCTGGCGCGATCGCCCTGCTCGTCTTCGTTCCGCTCGACGGGCCACTCGGAATGGGCATGAGCTTCGTGTCGTCCGCCCTGCTGCTGTGCGCGGTCGCAGCCCTCGGTCCGCTGCTGATCCGGGTGTTGACGGCGCCGCTGTCCCGCCTCGTCGGTGCCGGCGGCGCGACCGGCTGGCTGGCCGGCCTGGTCACCCGAGCCGAGCCGCGACGGGTCGCGGCGGTCGCCGTCCTGCTCGTGCTCATGTTCGCGATCAACGCCACCATGCTGCTCAACAGCGCTCTGCTGGAGGAGCTGACCGCGCGGGAGCAGGTGGACCGGACGGCATCCGCGACGGCGCAGGTCACCGCGGCGGGCGGGCTTCCGCTCAGCACCGTCGAACGGCTCGTCGCTCTCGACGGCGTGACCGGGGCGGCGGCGACGCTGCCGACCCGGGCCATCGTGGAGCAGGGCGGCAAGCCCGAGGACTACGTGACGCAGGGTCTGCTGGTGGCCGGCACCGAGACGGCCCTCGACCTCGACCTGCGCGCCGGAACGCTGCCGGGCACGGGCGCGTTCGCCGCCAGCGAGTACATCACCGGTCAGTACGGCTGGCGGGTGGGCGACGAGGTGCGGATCTGGCTCGCCGACGGTCACCAGGTCAACCTGCGCCTCGCCGGGGTGTACGCCCGAGCCCGTGGCTTCGGTGACCTGGCGCTGCCCGCGAGCCTGGTGGCGGCGCACGACCCGCGTGGGCTGGTCAGCACGGTCGGGCTGCGCTATCGCGGCGACGTACCGGATCGGGTCGCCGCCTCGTGGCCCGAGCTGCGGCTGACTCCCACGCTCGGCGCGGCACCGGCCGGGGACGCGCAGAACCAGCAGGGCGCCTGGGAACTCATGGTGGTCATCTCCCTCGGCTTCACGGCGATCGCTGTCGTCAACACCTTCGCCATCGCCACCGCGGCGCGCCGACGCGAGTTCGCCGACCTGCGGCTGGCCGGGGCGACGACCGGGCAGCTCCACCGGCTTGCCGGACGCGAGGCGATGATCACGGTCAGTGCCGGGCTGACGCTCGGCATCGTGGTCACCGCGATCGTGGTCGGGGCGTTCAGCACTGCCCAGGACGGCACGTTACGGGTGTTCGTCGACGCCGGCACGTACGCGGGAATGCTCGGTGCTGTCGCGGTACTCGGATTGGTCGCGGGTGCCGTACCGGCCCGGGTCCTGCTGCGGCGGCGCAGCCTGCCGGCCCTGAGCGATGGACGCTGACCGTCGTCCCGACCGGATCGCCGCTCGGACCCGCCTCCCGGATCGTCGGGGATCGGGGCCGGTCGGCGGTCGTCGGCCCGGTCCGTGCCGGCACATCGCGGGTACGATCGCCGCGATGATCCGCACAACGGTGTCGGCGCTGGCGTACCTGGCCAGCAGCCTCGTCGCCGGTGTCGTCGGCCTCAGTTGGGCCGTGGTGTCCACCCTCGGCGTCAGTCTGCTGGCGATCACGCAGCTCGGTGGGCCGGCGTTCCTTGGTGCCGCCTGGGTGACCCGGCGCCTCGCGGACCTGGAGCGGCAGCGGGCTCGTTGGATACTCGGCGCCGCAATCGCCGTGCCGTACCTGTCGATCGAGGGTGGCACCGTCCGGCAGCGGGTCAGTCGGGTCGCGGTGCAGCCGGCCACCTGGCGTGACCTGGCGTGGCTGGTCGCATTGTTCCCGCTGGGCCTGGCCGGCGGAATCGCCGCCATCGTGGTCACCGTCGTCGACCTCGCCGCCGTCGTGGCGCCGCTGTGGGCGTGGGCGGTGCCGAACCCGCACGCGCCGTTCCCGATGCGTCCGCTCATGACGACCGTGCCGGGTCGGTTCGGCCTGACCGTCCTCGGCGTGCTGCTGCTCCCGGTCACCGCATGGTTCCTGCGAACCGCCGGACTGGCCCAGGCCCGGGTGGCCCGGGCTCTCCTGGCTCCCGGCGCGCACCGGCACCTCGTCGACGAGGCCGCCCGCCTCGCGCAGACGCGCCGCCGGGTCGTCGATGCGCAGGCCGCGGAGCTGCGCCGGATCGAGCGGGACCTGCACGACGGCGCCCAGGCCCGGATCGTGGCCGCCGGTATGACGCTGGCGCTGGCCGCCCGCAAGCTGCGGATCGGTGCGGCCGCCGAGTCCGATGTCGACCTGGCCCGCCGGCAGCTCGACGATGCCCTCACCGAGCTCCGCCGGCTGGTACGCGGCATCCACCCGCCGATCCTCACCGATCGAGGGCTGCACGCTGCTGTCGCCGCCCTGGCCGGCGACAGTCCGCTGGCCGTCGAGATCCGGGGCGATCCGAACGACCGTTACCCGGCGGCGGTCGAGTCGGCGGCCTACTTTGTCATCGCCGAGGGTCTTGCCAACGCGGGCAAGCACGCCGACGCCCGCACCTGCGTCGTCACCCTCTCCCGGACCACCGGCACGGTCACCGTCACGCTCACCGACGACGGGCAGGGCGGCGCCGACCCGTCCGGTTCCGGGCTCGACGGTCTGCGCCGTCGTGTCGAGGCGCTCGACGGCCAGCTCTTCATCACCAGTCCACCCGGCGGTCCCACCGTCCTGTCCGCGGAGCTGCCCCACTGATGCGCATCGTGATCGCCGAGGACCTGTTGCTGCTCCGGGACGGCATGGTGCGGCTGCTGACCGACACCGGCCACACCGTCGTCGCCGCCGTCGACACCGCACCCGCCCTGCTGGCGGCCGTTGCCGAGCACCGACCCGACCTGTCCATCATCGACGTTCGCCTGCCACCCGGCTTCCGCGATGAGGGACTCCGCGCCGCGCTGACGCTTCGGGCCACCGCCCCCGACACCAAGGTGCTCATCGTCTCTCAGTACGTCGAGCGGGCCTACGCCGTGGAACTGCTCGCCGACGGTCGGGGTGGTGTCGGTTACCTCCTCAAGGACCGCGTGATCGCCCTCGATGATTTCCTCGACGCCGTGGAGCGGGTCGCCAAGGGTGGGACCGCCCTGGACCCGGAGGTGGTTCGGCAGCTCTTCACCCGCAACAGCCACAACCACGGGGTCGACGGGCTCACCGCCCGGGAAGGGGAGGTGCTCGGCCTCATGGCGCAGGGCCTGTCAAACGCGGCCATCTGCGCGGCGCTCGTCCTTGCGCCGGTGTCGGTGGAGAAGCACATCACCAACATCTTCGCCAAGCTCGACCTGCCACCGGCCGAGGACGCCAACCGGCGGGTGCGTGCGGTCCTCGCCTACCTCAACCACTGACCACAGCCTGCTGCACGTCCCTTCCCCTGGGAGCCGTCCGGCAATCCGACGCCGGGCGGGCCAGCGCGATCAGACGTAGATCTTGGTGGCGTACTCCGGGCCGTAGTGCCGTTCCAGGTCTTCGAGGCTTTCCACCGGCGCCTCGACCTCCTTGATCAAGCGTGCTCGCGACGGCAGCGCGTCGGGCTGCCAGGTCTCCGGCTTCCACAGCGCGGACCGTAGGAACGCCTTCGCGCAGTGGTAGAAGATCTGCTCGATCTCCACCACGACGGCGAGCACCGGGCGGTGCCCCTTGACCACCATGTCGTCGAACCAGGGCGCGTCGCTCACCAGGCGGGCGCGCCCGTTGATCCGCAGGGTGTCGGTCCGCCCCGGGATGAGGAAGAGCAGCCCAACGTGCGGGTTGTCGAGGATGTTGCGGTAGCCGTCGGCCCGCTTGTTGCCCGGCCGTTCGGGCAACGCGACGGTCGT
Source organism: Micromonospora sp. A202 (assembly GCF_006715105.1). Classification (NCBI taxonomy): domain Bacteria; kingdom Bacillati; phylum Actinomycetota; class Actinomycetes; order Micromonosporales; family Micromonosporaceae; genus Micromonospora; species Micromonospora sp. A202. Next base: position 177,357 of record NZ_VFMP01000001.1, read on the forward strand.
GTCGTCCAGCACCAGGGCGAACCCGGCCGGGTCGCCCTTGGGGGAGACGTCGCAACTGCCGTCCGCGCCGGCCGTGGCCACCAAGCAGAACGGCGAGGCGGCGAGCCATTCGCGGTCCCGCTCGTGCAGGCGGTTGCGTTCCTTGTTGGCGGCCCGCGCGGTCGGCACACCGAGCAGCTCGCGTAACTCCTCGTGCGAAGTGATCTCCACCGTCACGTTGATCCTCCCTCAGGCGTTGACCCGTTGGCGGGCACCACCATTTGTCAGCCTAGGCCGCCGTGACCAGCGCGAGGTTTGTGCCCGGTTGCCGGGGGTACGGCCTCATCCGACGCGCCCGTCGCAACGAGACCGTTCGCAGGACGCCGACCAGTGGAGGCCGGGAGATGGAGAGCCGACTCAAGGTGCTGGGGCACCCAGTCCACCCGATGCTGGTCATGTTCCCGGTCGCGCTGCTGGCCACGGCGGTGCTGTTCGACGTGGTGGACACCGTCGGCGGGCCGGACCTGCTCGGCGAGGTCGCGTACTGGAACATCACTGTCGGCCTGATCGGCGGCCTGCTGGCCGCGGTGGCCGGCTCGTTCGACCTGCTGGCGATCCCGACGGGCACCCGCGCCAAGCGGGTGGGCCTGCTGCACGCCGGGGCCAACCTCGCGGTGATCCTGCTCTTCGCCGCGATCTGGGTGGTCCGGCTCAACGCCGACTCCCGCGCCGCTGGCGGCGCGTTGCTCGTCGTCGAGATTGTCGCGTTGGCGATCCTCGGCATCAGCGCCTGGCTCGGCGGCGAGCTGGTCGACCGGCTCGGTGTGGGCGTCGACCGCGAGGCCGGCCTCGACGCGCCCAGCTCCCTACGGCCGCCGGCGGCCGCTCAGCGGATCGGAGATGTGTGATGAGTGAGCAGCAGTCCGGGGGCTTCGGCCGGGGTTGGCGGGGTGGCCGGCAGCAGGGCTGGGACCCGATGGGTGAGCTTCAGTCGCTGCGCGCCGAGCTGAGTCGCCTGGTCGGCGGCCGGGCCGGCGCGTCCGACGTCGAGTTGACGGAGACCGCCGACGGCTGGGAGGTCGTCGTCCGGCTGCCCGGTGTGGCACCGGAGGAGGTGGCGGTCGAGTTGGACGACCTCGAGTTGTGCGTGCGCGCCCGCTCCGAGGCGGAGGTCAACGCCGACCAGGGCATCCCCGGCGGTTTCGAGACCCGGGGCTTCGAATACCGCATCAACCTGCCGTCGCGGGTCGACCCGGATGCCATCGACGCGGTCATGGACCATGGCCTGCTCCGGGTCCGCCTGCCCCGGGCGACCCGGCCCGCGCCGCGCACCATCACCGTCGGTCGCACCGGGCCGCGCTCCGGCGACTTTTCCACTGGTACGCCGATGCCGGCCGATCCCGCAGCGGACCGGGAGTTGCACCGCCCGGACACCGAGATCGACCGGCCGTAGCGGCCTGCGTGGTCACCCCGGCTCTGCTCGGCCCGACCGCCGAGCGCCTTCCCGACGTGCGGCGGATCGCCGTGCTGCGCGCCAACGCACTTGGCGACTTCGTGTTCGCGTTGCCGGCGCTGGAGGCGTTGCGTGCCGCGTACCCGTCGGCGGAGATCGTGCTGCTCGGCGCGCCGTGGCACGCGAAGCTCTGGCGCGACCGGCCCGGCCCGGTGGACCGCGTGCTGGTCGTGCCGCCGGCACCCGGCATCCGTGCGCCCGACCCGGGCGAGGCGGAGTCGTCGCTGGACGACTTCCTGGTCGCTGCGACGGGTGAGGGTTTCGACCTGGCGGTGCAGATCCACGGTGGTGGCGCGAACTCCAACCCGATGATGGGTCGCCTCGGCGCCCGGCTGACGGTCGGCCTGCGGGCGGACGACGCGCCGCCGCTGGACCGGTGGCTGCGTTACGTCTACTACCAGCACGAGGTGATCCGCTACCTGGAGGTGGTGGCGCTGGTGGGAGCACCGGCGACCACCATCGTGCCGACGTTGGCGGTGACCGACGCCGACCGGGCCGAGGCGGCCCAGGTGCTCGGCCCGAAGAGCCGACCCCGGGTGGCGCTGCACCCGGGGGCCAGCGACACCCGCCGACGCTGGCCCGCCGAACGCTTCGCCGAGGTGGCCCGTGAGCTGCACGGCGACGGCTACGAGGTGCTGGTCACCGGCACACCCTCCGAGCAGGAGGTGGTGGACAGCGTCGTCGCCGCGGCCGGTGTGCCGGTGCGGCCGCAGGTGGGCACGCTCAGCCTCGGCGGGCTGCTGGGTTGCTACGCCGACTGCGCGCTGGTCGTCTCCAACGACACCGGCCCGCTGCACGTGGCCGCCGCGGTGGGCGCGCCCACGGTGGGCATCTTCTGGGTCGGCAACCTGATCAACACGGCGAATCCGTTGCGCGGCCGGCACCGGCCGATCTGCTCCTGGATGGTGCACTGCCCGGTCTGTGGGCTGGACTGCACACCGGGCATCTACCCGCACCGGCCCGGCGACGGCGAGTGCCCGCACCAGGATTCCTTCGTGGCGGACGTCCCGGTGATCGAGGTGCTGGAAGCCGCCCGGGAGCTGCTCAACCCGTAGTTTCAGGCCGGCTGCGGGCTGTCCTCGTCGGCCAGGACGACCTCCCACGCCTCCACGTCCCGGTCGGTGACAGTGGTGGGGGACTCCAGGTGGTACGCGCCGCTGGGCAGGATGCCCGCCCCGCCGTACCGGGCCAGCACCGAGAGCTGCGCGGCCACGTCCTCACCCTGGTGCTTCTCCTGCACCCGACGCCAGAAGTCGAACCCACCGGCGTCGACGAGCTTGGCCCTGTCGTAGAGCACGCACCCGCCGATCCAGGAGACCTTGTACGCCCGCCACGCCCCCGGCGGCAGCGCCAGGTGCTGGGTGATGTGCAGCAGGTTGGCCGCCGAGTGGATCCGGGCGCGGTTCCACTCCGGGGTGTCCGGGCGGATCCGCTCCGGCGTCGGGGGGCCGATCCACTCCTCGTAGTGCCCGTGCGACTCCGGCCGCACGTCGTCGGCGTACGAGAGCCCGTGCACGCCGTTGCCCACGAACCCGCAGCCCAGCTCGCCGATCGCCGTCACCAGCCGGTGCACCGCCCCCGGTTCCAACCAGATGTCGTCGTCGAGGCTGAGGACGTAACGGGCGGCCGAGGCGGCGAGCAGATACGCCCGGTGTTCGGCTAACCCCCGTCGGGGCAGCCGACGGGTCAGCAGCACCGGGTGACCCCGGTGACGCAGCGCCCGGGCCATGGTGGCGGCGGCGGGATGCGCGTACGCCGGATCTCCGTCGGACTGGTCGCTGACCACCACCCCGAAACCGGGTACGCCGTCCTGGGCGGCGAGCCCGCCCAGGGTGACCGCCAGCTCGGCGGGCCGGTTCCGGGTCGGAATCAGCACGTCGAGCAGCCGGTCGGCGCGGAACTCCTCCGGCGTGCCGAGGACGAGAGGGCGGTTCACGACGCCTGGGTGCGGGTGCTCAGCGACGGGTCGGGTTCCCGGTCGACGGGGTGCGCCGACGGGTCCTGGCTGTGTGACCGGATCCGCTCGATGATCGCGGAGGTGGACCGGTCCGGCACGTACCCCAGGGTGCGCACCTGGCCGCCCAGCCGGCGCACCAGCGGTGCCTCCGGCACCAGTTCCGGTGGGTAGTCCCCGCCCTTGACGTACACGTCCGGCCGGACCGCCTCGATCAGCGTGGCGGGCGAGTCCTCCTCGAAGACCACGACGTGGTCCACGCAGGCGAGCGCGGCGAGCAGGGCAGCCCGGTCCTCGACCGGGTTCACCGGACGGTCGGCGCCCTTCAGCCGGCGTACGCTGCCGTCCGAGTTGACCGCCACGATGAGCAGGTCGCCCAGCGCGCGGGCCTGCTCCAGGTAGCGCACGTGCCCTCGGTGCAGCACGTCGAAGCAACCGTTGGTGAACACCACCGACCGTCCCGCCTCGCGGTACTCGGCGACGATCGCGTCCAACTCGTCGGTGTCGACGAGCGCGGCATGGCCCGTGGTCTCGGTCGGCTGGTCGAGCGCGGTGAGCAGGTCCTCCCGCCTGCACACGCAGGTGCCGGTGTCGGAGACGGTGATGGTGGCCGCCAACTGGGCGAGCTGGGCGGCGGTGGGCAGCGGCGCGTCGGCGGCCAGGGCCAACGTCATCGCCGCCAGGTAGGCGTCGCCGGCGCCCACGGCGTGGCTCGCCGGGACCGGCGTGCTGTGGCTGCGTCGTGGCGCCCCGTCGGCGCCACCGACCACCGCGCCCTCGGTGTCCAGGGTCACCGCGACCACGTCGGCACCGGTGTGTGCGCGCAATTCGGCCAGCCGCGACTCGGCCAGGACGGCCCGGTCGACGCCCTCCCCGGCCTGGGTGTTCACCGTGACGCCGGTGCCGGTGACGCTGAGCCCGTCGCCGGTGAGGGCCACCCGACCCTCACCTGGGACGGGCTCACCGACCGGCCCGGGGCGATCGGACGGCGACGGCTCCGGGGTCGGGTCGGCGGGGCTGTCGTCGGCGCGTACCCCACCGGGTGCGGCGCCGACACTCAGTTCGGACGGTCCGTCGGCCGGGTCGCCGTCGGGGTGTTCCAGGTGCAGTTCGGTCCCCGTGGTCGTCCGGCTGGTGCCGCCGGCCCGGGCCAGAAGCCGGGTCGCCTCGGCGAAGCTGGGGGTGACGACGGTCGGCGCGAGCCCCCGCCAGTCGGCGAGGTCGTGGGCGTCCAGTGCGACAGTGGCGTACCGCTCGCGTTGCTCGACCAGCCACGCGCGGACCTGCGCGGGCAGCGCACCCAGGCCGTAGTCGCAGACCACCAGGGTCGGCGCCTCCCCACCGGCGGCGGCGCGCAGCTCCTCGGTGGCGCAGCTCAGGGCGGTGAGCAGCCGGGTCACGCCCTCCGGGTCGAGTGCGTCGTCCGGGTCGCCGGAGTCCTCGCGCAGCAGGATCTGGTTGCCGGCGAGCATTCGCCGCTTTACCGGGGTGGGCCGTCCCGGCTGGTTGACCGTCCGGTCCCAGACGCCCGCGCGGTCCAGGCAGTCGTGCAGTTCGTCGCCGGCCACGTCGGCGCCGACCGGTGCCACCAGCACCGCCCGGCCACCCAGGGCGGCGACGTTGACCGCGGTGTTCGCGGCGCCACCGGCGGCGGAGATCCGCCTGCGCAGGGTGAGGACCGGAGCTGGTGCCTCTCGGCAGAGCCGGTCGGAGTCGGCGAAGCGCCACTCGTCCAACATGGCGTCACCGACGATCAGGACTGGGCGCCCGAGCCAGCTCTCCACGACGGTGGCGAGCCGGCGCTGCTCCGCTGCTGCTCCTGCCATGCCTCCCGGGGTCCCCACCGCCCTCCGGGCCAAACCTGACCCGCGCCTGAGCTGCGGTCATGTCACCACCGTGCCCTTACCGCCCGGCTGGGCCGTTTCGGACGTCCGGAGGCGGGAAGGGAATTGAGGTAACCCCGGAAAGGAGATGTACCGAGATGGCAGCGCAACTGCAGGGCAAGCGGATCGCCTTCCTGGCCGCCGACGGCGTCGAGGAGGTCGAGTACGTCCAGCCGCGCGAGGCGGTCGAGAACGCCGGCGCGACGGTCGAGTTGGTCTCGCTCAAGCCCGGCTCCATCCAGTCCTTCAACCATCTGGACCAGTCGAAGACGTACGACGTGGACGTGACCGCGGACAAGGCGGACGCCGCCGGCTACGACGCTCTGGTGCTGCCCGGTGGGGTGGCGAACCCGGACTTCCTGCGTGGCGACCCGGACGCGGTGCGGTTCGTGAAGGCGTTCTTCGACGCCGGCAAGCCGGTCGGGGTGATCTGCCACGGCCCGTGGACGCTGATCGAGGCGGACGTGGTGCGGGGCCGACGGATCACCTCCTGGCCCACCCTGCGTACCGACCTGACCAACGCCGGCGCGACCTGGGTCGACGAGGAGTGCGTAACCGACGGCAACCTCACCAGCAGCAGAAAGCCCGACGACCTCCCGGCCTTCTGCCAGAAGATCACCGAAGTCTTCGCCGCCTGACGACCCCACCCACCCACCCACCCACCCCACCCCACCCCAACTCCGTCCCGTCCGCGTTGATCATGAAGTTAGCGTCCTCCGACTCGGCGTGTCGTGGCGATAACTTCATGATCAACGCGCTCTGGGCGGGGTCCTGGTGGGGTGGGTTTTTTGTGGTTGGGCGCATGTTCCGCGCTGTCCGGGATAGAAGGCCACATGACCACCGAAGCCTCCGGCGCGCCGGTGCTGAATCGTCAGCAGATTCGGCTGCTCATGTTCGGTCTGATGACCGGCATGCTGTTGGCCGCGCTCGACCAGACCATCGTGGGTACGGCCCTGCCGACCATCGTCGGCGAGCTGGGCGGGATCAACCACTACTCGTGGGTGGTCACCGCGTACCTGCTCGCCTCGACCGCGTCCACACCGCTGTACGGCAAGATGGCCGACCTGTACGGGCGTAGACCGGTCTTCCTCTTCTCGATCGGCACGTTCCTGGTCGGGTCACTGCTGGCCGGGCTGTCCCAGAACATGACCCAGCTGATCGTCACCCGGGGCATCCAGGGCCTCGGAGCCGGTGGTCTGCTGACCCTCGCGTTCACCATCATCTCGGACGTGGTGTCACCCCGGGAGCGTGGTCGCTACCAGGGTCTGTTCGGCGCCGTCTTCGGGATCTCGTCGGTGGCGGGGCCGCTGGTCGGTGGTTACTTCGCGGAGACCGACTGGCGGTGGATCTTCTACATCAATGTGCCCTTGGCGATCCTGGCCATCGTGGTCTGTTACCACGTGATGCGGTTGATCCCCTTCGAACGCCGGGACCACTCGATCGACTGGCTCGGCGCCGGCCTGCTGGTCGCCGGGGTGAGTTCGCTGCTGCTCGCGCTGAGTTGGGGCGGCAACGAGTACGCCTGGGGCTCCGGCGTGATCATCGGGCTCTTCGTCGTCGGTGCGGTGCTGGGGGTGCTCTTCGTCCTCCAGGAGGCCCGGGTCGCCGAGCCGATCCTGCCGCTGCGGCTGTTCCGGAGCGCCACCTTCGCGCTGGCCAACTCGGCGCTGCTCATCATCGGTCTGGTGATGTTCGGTTCGATCATCTTCATCCCGCTGTACCTGCAGATCGTCAAGGGCGCCTCGCCGACCCGCAGCGGTCTGCTGATGCTGCCGATGATGGCCGGCATCATCATCACCTCGATCCTGACCGGCCGGGCGATGACCCGGATCGGCCGGTACAAGTGGTTCCCGGTGGCCGGCTCGGTGACCCTGCTGGTCGGCATGTTCCTGTTCACCCAGCTGGAGGTGGCCACCTCCCTCTGGGTGGCGTTCGGGTTCATGGTGGTGATCGGCGTCGGGCTGGGTCTGTGTATGCAGTCGCTGATCCTGGCGGTGCAGAACGCGGTCTCCGTACGCGACCTGGGGGCCGGCACCTCCTCGGCGACCTTCTTCCGGTCTCTGGGCGGTTCGTTCGGGGTGGCGATCCTCGGCACGGTGCTGTCGTCCCGGCTGGCCAGCGGGCTCTCCGACCAGCTGCCCGGTGCCATCGCGCAGCTCCCGCCGCAGGAGCAGGCCGCGGTGGCGGCGAGTGGCGGCACCAACATCTCGATCAACGACCCGGCGACCATCCTGGCCCTGCCGGGTCCGGTCCGCGCGGCCATCCAGGGTGCCTTCGTCGACGCGCTGGACATGGTCTTCCTGACCGCCGGTCTGATCGCCATCGTGGCGGTGGTGGTCACCCTGACGCTGCCCAACACGCAACTGCGGGGCGCCGGCCCGCAGGGCGCGACCGGCGGCGCGGACCCGCTCGGCGGTGAGGCCCCGGCACCGGGCGGCAAGCCGCTGACCCGCGAGTCCAAGGAAGAGGCCGCCGCCGACATGGAGGCCAAGTCCCAGACGATGATCTGAGCGCGTCCGCCGACCGCCCCGGACCCGTCCGGGGCGGTCGGCGTCACCCGGCGACGAGGCGCAGCGGCTGCGGTTGTTGACTGTTGAGGCGGTCGAGCGCGTCGGAGGTTGCCGTATCGGCGGGCAGGTGCACGATCAGACGCTGGTCGTCGTCCGCCGGAAGTTCGAGGGTCTCGTACGCGAGCCGGAGCATGCCAGCCTCGGGATGGGCCAGACGGAAGACGCCGCTGGCCGTCGGCAGGCTGGGAACCGTGTCGACGCGCCGGGTGAACGCGTCGCCTGCGGTGATGGTCAACTCGTCCGCCAGGGCGGCCATCGGTGGATATGCCCGGAACGGGCCTTGCTTGAGGGCAGCTACCTGCTCGTCGGCCATGTGGTCCCAGTCGGGGTAGGTGCCGCGTGCCCGGGCGTCGGTGAGGACGAACCGCGCGAGGTTGGGCTGAGCCCCGTCCAGCAGCCCGATCGGTCTGACCAGCCGTTCGTAACCGGCGGTGTGGGCGAGGATGTCGCTGAGCTGGTTGAGCAGCACCGCTGCCGTGGGATCGAGGCGGTCGAGCAGCGCCTGAACGGTCGGACGCACCTCGTCTGTCGGGCCGATGTGGCCCCGGCAGTTGAAGCCGGGATCGGCTGCTTTGGTGAGGCGGTGCAGGTGGACGCGTTCGGTGCGGGTCAGTCGGAGTGCGTTGGCGAGCGCGGCGAGCACCTGCGGAGACGGTCGACGGTCGCGGCCCTGTTCGAGTCTCGTGACGTACTCCACGCTGACATCGGCGAGGGCCGCCACCTCGGAGCGGCGTAGCCCGGCCGCGCGACGGCGCGGCCCGGTGGGCAGACCCACCTCGGCAGGAGTCACCGCTTCACGGCGGATGCGCAGGAACAGCCCAAGCTCGTTGTCGCTCACCGTCCGAACGTAACAATGTCGACCGATCGGATGGTGTCCCTGCCACTACCAGCCTCAGTCCGGCCTCCCCGAACTCCGGCCAGCTCACGACCGTTGAGCACGGCGCTCGGCAGCAGGTCGAGCGGAGATCTCTGGCCGGTAGGAGCTGAATCATGAGTCGTACGGTTGCGGTCGTCGGCGGCGGTTACGGGGGTACGGCGGTCGCCAAGGCCCTGGAGTCGCAGGCCGACGTCGTCCTCATCGATCCTCGGGACGCATTCGTCAACGTCGCCGGATCGCTGCGGGCGCTGACCCGGCCCGACTGGGCCGGCAACATGTTCTTCCCGTTCGACACGGTGCTGACGAGAGGCACGGTGATCCGGGATCGTGCGGTCTCGGTGGATCCTGGCGGCGTCACCCTGGCCTCCGGTCAGCGTGTCGCGGCGGACTATCTGGTTCTGGCCACCGGATCCAGTTACGCCTACCCGGCCCGACTCGACGCCGACTCCATGGAAGGGGCGCTCGACGACCTGCGTCAGACCAACAAGGAGCTGGCAAGCGCCGAGCGGGTACTCATCCTCGGTGCCGGGCCGGTCGGCCTGGAGTTGGCCGGTGAGATCAAGGATGTCTGGCCGGACAAGCGGGTGACCATCGTCGATCCAGCCGAGCAACTGCTGCCCGCCTTCAGAGCGGAGATGCGTGATGACCTGCACCGCCAGCTCGACGAGCTGGGCATCCGGGTGCGGCTGGGCACCCGCTTGGCTGCGCCGTTGACGACCGGGGCCAATCGGGCCGCGACCTTCACGGCCACCACCACCGACGGCGACGAGATCACTGCGGACATCTGGTTCCGCGCCTTCGGCCTGCGCGTCAACAGCGACTACCTCGCCGACGGCCGCCTGACGAAGCCCACCCAGGAGGGGCAGGTGTCCGTCACCGAAACTCTCAACATCCGCAGGCCCGACGACGTCCTCGGCCACGTCTACGCGATCGGCGACCTCACTGATGTCGCCGAGGACAAGATGGCGGCGTACGCCTTGCAGCACGCTGAGGTCGTGGCGCAGAACATCAGCGCCCAGCTGCGCGGCGAGCAGCCCACCGCCACCTACCAACCGATGCCCCACCCGATGATCCTGGTGCCGCTCGGGTTGCGGCACGGTGTCGGCCAGATGCCCACGCCCGACGGTCCGGCCGTCGTTGCAGCCGCGACGGTATCCGAGTACAAGGGTGCCGACCTGTTCACCGGCCGCTTCACTGAACAGTTCGGCCCGAACGCGGCCTGAAGGTCAGGGAAGTCGGGGTGTCCGAGTGGCTGGGATGCCCCGACTTCCGTGATCCGGAGTCGATCAGGCGTTGTCGGGGCGGCGGTAGACGCCGTACCACCAGGTCGCGGCCAACTCTCTCGCAGCCGACGCGTCGGTGTCGGGGTCGGCCGAGGTGGCGCTGACGTGATCGGCGAGGAAGCGGTCGCCGCCGATCACGATCAGCCGGCTCGCGGTCACCGGGTCGATGCCCGCGGGGGTGCGCCCGGCCTGCTGTTCGGCGCGGAGCACCTGCACGGTGCGCGCCACGAACTGTTCCAGGCCTGCCGCCCAGTACTCCCGGACCACCTCGTCGTACGCGGCGACCTCGCTGACCGCCGCCAGCACCGGGGCGTACGTCCGGTATATCCGGATCACGTCGGCGAAGATCTCGGTCAGCGCCGCGAGCGGATCGCCCGGCCCGGCGGGGTTCCACTCGCCGGTGCGGCCGAAGGAGCTCTCCCGCATGGTGCCGGCGAGACGCATGAGCAGTTCGCTCTTGTCCCGGAAGTGGGTGTAGAAGGTCGACCGCGCCACCCCGGCCTCGGTGGCGATGCGCTGCACGCCGAGGTCGGTGAAGCGGATCCCCTCCTGGAGGAGTCGCTCGGTGGCCGCCAGCACCCGCGCTTCGACGGCGGCCCGCCCATCGGGGTTGCGTGGGCGACGGCGGGTGATCGAAGGCATAGCCGGAATCCTAGGTGGGCGGGCGCGGGGTGGGCGACGTACGCTCGTTGCCGGACACACTGTCCGACACTCTGACCAAGGAGCGCCCGACCCGTGGCCTCCGACCCCCGCACCGCGAGGAGCGACACGTGAAGTACCGACTGTTGGGCACCACCGGGGTGTACGTCTCGGAGATCTCGCTCGGCGCGATGACCTTCGGTGGCAGCGGACACCCCCTCTGGGGCACCCTCGGCGGGCTGGCGCTGCCCGACGTCCAGCGGATGGTGGACACCGCGCTGGACGCGGGGGTCAACTTCATCGACACCGCAGACGGCTACAGCGACGGCGAGAGCGAGGAGCTGCTCGGCCAGGCGCTCGGCAAGCGGCGCCGTGACGTGGTGCTGGCCACCAAGGTGCACTCCCGGACCGGGCCCGGCCCGAACGACGTCGGCACCTCCCGGCTGCACATCATGCAGAACCTGGAGGACAGCCTGCGCCGGCTGGGCACCGATCACATCGACCTGTACCAGATCCACAACTTCGACCAGGTCACCCCGATGGAGGAGATGCTGCGGGCGCTGGACGACGCGGTCCGGCAGGGCAAGGTCCGCTACATCGGCGCCGCCAACTTCGCCGCCTGGCAGATGTCCAAGGCGTTGGGCATCTCCGCCCGGGAGAAGCTGGCCGGGTTCGTCTCGGTGCAGGAGTACTACTCCCTGCTGGGCCGCGACGTGGAGCGCGACGTGGTGCCGATGGCGCTCGACGCGGGCGTCGGGCTGACCGTGTGGAGCCCGCTCGCCGGTGGTTTCCTCTCCGGCAAGGTCAGCCGGGACGGCGCCGTCGCCGACAGCGGCGCGCGCAGCGCCCAGCCCGGGTACGCAAGCTTCACCCCGTTCGACCCCGAGCACGCCTTCGCCGTGGTCGACGTGCTCAAGGGTGTCGCCGAGCGGCACGAGGTGAGCCCGGCCCGGGTGGCGGTCGCCTGGCTGTTGTCCCGACCGGCCGTGACCAGCGTGATCGTCGGTGCGCGCAAGCAGGAGCAGTTGGTGGACAACATCGCCGCCTCGGATCTCACCCTGACCGAGCAGGACCTCACCGAGCTGGACGAGGCCACCAAGCTGCCGGTCGCGTACCCGAACTGGATCCAGGAGGGGTTCTTCGCGGGGCTCCGCCACCCGCAGTGAGGCCACGGCCCCGGGGTCGGTGGCTCCGGGGCCGCCCTACTTCAGGATGAGCCGGTTGGTCTGCTCGAAGACGTCCAGATCTGCCAGCGTCTCGGTGACCGAGGTGGAGAGCGGGGCGGGGAACCGGTCCCGGGGGAAGAAGCCGGCGTCGGTGGTCTCGTCGGAGACCCGGGCGAGCTGCCCGTCCCACTCCTCCACCTTGAACGCCGTCGTGAAGACCTGGTACGTGTGCCCGTACATGTTGGTGCTCGTCCGGTCCGGGCCGGTGTAGAGGGCGAACGCGCAGACCCGCAGCGCGCGCAACCCGGTCTCCTCGCGGACCTCGCGGACCGCGCAGTCGGCGATCGACTCGCCCAGCTCCATCGCACCGGCCGGCATGGCCCACTGCCCGTTGTCCGAGCGCTGGATCAGCAGGATCCGCCCGGCGTTGTCGCTGACCACGGCACGGGCGCCGACGAACATCAGCGTCCGGTCTCCGGCGATCGCGCGTAACTGCCCTACGTATGAGTCGGCCCAGGAGATGCTCACCTGCGACAACTTACGGGGGTTCCCAACGTGTGACCGCCGACACTAGCTTGTTACCCATGCGTAGCACGATGATGGACGCCCCCCTTCAGGTCTCCCGGATCCTCGACCACGGCGCAGGCGTACACGGCACGGCCGAGGTGGTGACCTGGACCGGCGCCGAGCCCCGCCGAATGACGTACGCCGAGGTGGGTCGCACCGCCGCCCGGCTGGCACACGCGCTGCGCGACGAGTGCGGGGTGACCGGCGACGAGCGGGTCGCCACCTTCATGTGGAACAACAACGAGCATCTGGTCGCGTACTTCGCGGTGCCGAGCATGGGTGCGGTGCTGCACACGCTCAACATCCGGCTCTTTCCCGACCAGGTCGTCTACATCGCCAACCACGCCGAGGACCGGGTGGTGCTGGTCGACAGCACGCTCATCCCGCTGCTGGCCCGGGTGATCGGCGAGCTGAGCACTGTGCGGCACGTGGTGGTGGTCGGCGGCGGCGACCCGGCGCCCCTGGTGGCGGCGGCCGGCGACCGGATCACCGTGCACCACTGGGACGCGCTGCTCGCCGACCGGCCCGAGGCGTACGACTGGCCCGAGGTGGACGAGCGTGACGCCGCGGCCCTCTGCTACACCTCGGGCACCACCGGCAACCCGAAGGGCGTGGCCTACTCGCACCGGTCCATCTACCTGCACTCGTTGCAGGTCTGCATGCCGGAGGGCTTCGGTCTCGGGCCGACCGACCGGGAGCTGGCCATCGTGCCGATGTTCCACGCGATGTCCTGGGGTCTGCCGTACGCGGCCTTCCTCTCCGGCGCGTCGCTGATCATGCCGGACCGGTTCCTCCAGGCCGCGCCGATCGCCGAGATGATCGCGGCCGAGCGGCCCACCCTGGCCGGGGCGGTGCCGACCATCTGGACCGATCTGCTCGCCTACCTGGACAGCCATGACGTCGACACGTCCTCGCTTACCGAGGTGATCGTCGGTGGCTCGGCCTGCCCGCCGGCGCTGATGCACGCGTTCGACGAGCGCTTCGGGATCGACGTGATCCACGCCTGGGGGATGACCGAGATGTCCCCGCTGGGGTCGGTCTCACGCCCGCCCGCCGGCGCGACCGGGGAGCAGGCGTGGCGTTACCGCTACACCCAGGGGCGGGTGCCGGCGGGTGTGCAGGCGCGGATCGTCGGCCCGTCGGCCGAGCCGTTGCCCGCCGACGGCAGGGCCGTGGGCGAGCTGGAGGTCCGTGGGCCGTGGGTGACCGCCCGGTACGTCGGTGACGATGCCCCGGACGAGGAGAAGTTCCGCGACGGCTGGCTACGCACCGGCGACGTGGGCACCCTCTCGCCGGACGGCTACATCACGCTGACCGACCGCGCCAAGGACGTGATCAAGTCCGGCGGTGAGTGGATTTCCTCGGTCGAGCTGGAAAACGCGCTGATGGGTCACCCGGCGGTGCTGGAGGCATGCGTGGTGGGTGTGCCGGACGAGCGGTGGGACGAACGACCGCTGGCCACCGTGGTGGTCCGGGAGGGCGCCTCGGTGACCGCCGAGGAGCTGCGGGACTTCCTGGCCGGCTCGGTGGCGCGCTGGCAGCTGCCCGAGCGCTGGGCGTTCATCGACGCGGTGCCGAAGACCAGCGTGGGCAAGTTCGACAAGAAGGTCGTCCGTTCGCAGTACGCCGGGGGTGAGCTGACTGTCCGGGAGCTGACAGCCCCGTAACGTTTTCCCAGGCACTGTCGCCTGTTGGGGCAGGGGTAACTCCTGGAAGATCCCTCCCCAGGGGGCGGCCCCGGCGTTCGCACCGCGCCGGGGCCGCCCGTTCCACGCGGGGTTACCCCCGCACCGTCATTGTTGCGAAACTTGTTCGCCTCTGTCCTGATGACGGGGAAATCGGGTGGTCAGCGACCCGATCAGGCGTCGCTGGTGGTGATGAGCACCTTGCCCACCGCCGAGTCCTCCACCGCCTGGTGCGCCGCAGCCGTCTCGGCCAGGGCGTAGGAGTGCAGAGGCAGGCCGGCGTCCGCACCGACCCGGATTCCACCCTGGCTGGCCGCCGCCGCCACGTCCTTCACGCCCTGCGCCTTGGCCGCCTTCGGCTCCGTGTAGACCAGCACGAACTGCCACCGGGCGTTCGGCACCATCATCGCCCGGATCGGGATGCTCACCTCGTCGCCGCCGTTGTCGGCGTACATGCAGACCGCGCCGCCGTGCCGCAGCACCTGCACGTCGACCGAGGCGTTGCGGGCGGGGGAGACCTCCACGATCGTGTGGACCCCGTCGGGGGCGATCTTGTGGACCTCCTCGACCACGTCCTGTTCCCGGTAGTTGATGACGTAGGAGGCGCCGGCCGCCGCCGCGAGCTGCGCCTTCTCCGCGCTGCTCACCGTGGCGATCACCGTGGCGTCGGCCCAACGGGCCAGCTGGATCGCGGCGTTGCCCACGGCGCCGGCCCCGCCCTGCACCAGCACCGTGTGGTCCGCCAGCGCACCGGCGCGCAGCGTGTGCGGCATGAACTCGCCGGCGGTCAGACAGCGGTGCGCGGTGAGGAACGGAATGCCCAGGGCAGCTCCCAGCTCGAACGGGGCGTCACCGAGGCGTACCGCCTGCCGGACCGGCACCAGCGTGTACTCCGCCGACGTGCCCCACGGCCGCTGCCAGGCGGCCTCCCAGATCCAGACGCGCTCACCGATCAGGTCCGGGTCGACCCCCTCGCCGACCGCCTCCACCACTCCCGCGCCGTCCTGCCCGGGAATCTGCCAACCGTTCGGCGGGGAGCTGCGGCGGGACTTCCAGTCCGTCGGGTTCACCCCCGCGACCGCCATCCGCACCAGAACCTCGCCCGCAGTCGGCTCCGGCACCGGCCGGTCGACCAGCTCCAGCACCGAAGGGTCGCCGGTGCGCTCGTACACGATGGCTTTCATCCGTGATCTCCTCACCATGCGCGGCATCCGCGCCGAGCACCGCCGGCTGCGGTACCCCGCTCAGCCTCGATCAACCCAGGTCGTCCACCAGCTCCGGGGTCAGCTCACCGATCGCTCCCAGCGTCACCACGGCCAGCCGGGCGGCGTCCGGGTCGAGCGGGTACGAACCGTGCGGCACCGCCACCACCCGCATACCCGCCGCGGCCGCTGAGCGCACCCCGTTGGACGAGTCCTCCACCGCGACGCAACGGGCCGGGTCGAAGCCGAGGCGCTGGGCGACGCTCAGATACACGTCCGGTGCGGGCTTGCCCCGCTCGGTCTGCTCGGTGGAGAGGGTCGCGCCGAACGCGTCGGTCAGACCGGTGGCCGCCAGCGCCGCCTCGATCAGCCGGGTCGGCGACGAGCTGGCCAGCCCCAGCGGCCAGCGCGCGGCGAGCCGACGCACGACCTGATCGGCGCCGTCGATGAGGGGTACGTGGTCCCGGTAGCGCCGGGTCATCTCCTCGACGACCTCGCTGGCGACCTGCTCGGCCGTGCGGTCGACGCCCAACTCGCCGCTGAGGTAGTGGGCCCACTCGCCGGTGCTCATCCCCATCAGGCGACGTTGCGTGTCCGGTTGCCACGTCCCGCCGTGCGCCGCCACGTACGCCCGGCGGACCTCCTCCCACACCGGCTCGGAATCCACGATCACGCCGTCCAGGTCGAAGACCACCGCATCAGCCACGGCCCCATCCTGCCCGACGGGCGGGCGCCCGGTCAGCCGGGCAGTGCGGGCAGGCCGATCGGGCTGCCGGCCGGGATCAACGCATGGCAGGACCGGGCCGTCGGCTCCAGCAGCTCCCGGAGCCGGTCCGTGTCGTCTCGGCCCAGTGCCTGCCACGGGTGCGCGGCGGCCCGGTCGGTGGCGTCCTCGACCGCCTGGAACTCGGCCCGGCCGTGGTCGGTGGCCGTGCCGTCCCCGGTCAGCCAGCCCCGCTGCGCCAACCGCTCGCGGGCGGCGTGCCACTGCTCCTCGGACCAGCCCCGGCCCAGGAGATTCAGCGGCGACGAGCCGTCCATCGCGATCCGCCACGCCAGCGTCTCCACCGGGTCCAGCCCGGCGGCCACCAGCGCCGCCACGTGCCCGTCGCCGCGGTGCTCCCGCAGCGTGGTGGCGGCCTGCCAGAGCCGGGCCAGCGGGTACTCCCCGACCGGCAGCGCGGCGTTGACCGCGCCGAGCACCCGGCCGGCGGTCTGCGTCGCTGAGGCGGCCCGCTCCAGCAGGTCGGCGGCCTCCGCCAGGTGCGTCTCCGGCAGCTCGTACGTCAGCTCGGCGAGGGCCTGCACCGCACCGGTCAGGCGGGCACGCAGCGCCTCCTGCGGGGTGGCCAACCGCCACACCGCCGGCAGCGCCCGAGCAACCATCGGTGGTGCGAAGCTGAAGAACGCGGCGATCACCGGGGCCGCCTCGGTGGCGCCCAGCGGCGCGGCCCGGCCGGCGAAGTAACCCCGCCAGTAGCCGCGTAGCCCGACCGCCTCGTACGCGGCACGAGCCCGGGGGTGGAAGTAGGTGACCGCGTGCACCGGCTCGAAGTGCGTCCACATCAACCGAGCGGTCCGTCCAGGATCGTCCAGCGCTGTCACGTGCACCTCCGCGTCCCGGTCCCCGATGCTCACCCCGGGCGGCGAACCGCGCGGGGTGACGCCGAACCTACTGCCGTTGGGTAACGGGTCGGAAGCCCCATGTGAACAACTCCATCGCGACCGGGGGACAACCGGGGCGATTCAGGCAGGTCACTGGGCGGCGAGCACGTCCACCACGAAGCGCAGCGGGCCGGTCGGGCGTCCACCTGCGGCAGCCTCGTCGTTGCCGTACGCCAGCTCGCCCGGAATGTCGAGCTGCACCCGGCTGCCCACTGTCACGCCGACCAGGCCCTGGTCCCAGCCGGGGATGACCTGGCCGACGCCGATCGGGAAGGTGGCCGGCTGCCCGGCCTTCCAGGAGGAGTCGAACTCCTTGCCGTCCTTGAAGAACACCCCCACGTAGTTGGTGGTGATCGTCTGACCCTTCTGCACGGCAGCGCCCTTGCCCTTGATCAGCGGGGTGACGGCGAGCTTCTTGAGGTCGCCAGTGCCCTTTGCCACCGTCGGCTTGCTGCCCAGCGCCGGGTCGGAGCCCTCGGGCAACTGCGGGGCGGGAGGTGCGGCGGCGTCGGGGGCCGGGGCCGAGGCGGACGGGGTCGCGCCGGCCTGGTTGGCGGGCTTGTCGTCGCTCCGGTTCCGGTCGATCCACACGAAACCGCCGATCAACAGCGCCATCACCGCGACGCCGGCGAGCCCGCCCGCCCACGCCTGGCGTCGGCGCTTCGCGTCGGCAGCCTTCTTCGCCGCCAGCTGGGCCGCCAGCCGGCGGCCCGACTTGGTCGCCGGGCTCTGGTCGCCCGCCGACCGGTTCTGCTGCGTCCGCTCGCTCACGTCGTCGACTCCCTGCTGGAAGGTGTGGCCGGCACCCAGTGCCGGGGGGAAAGCCGACGCACACGGTACCCGCATCGCGGCCCACCGTGCCCGCCGCGGACGCCTCGGATCGCCCAGCGAGGCAGTTGCGGGGCCTTCGCGGGCGGTTATTCCGGGACGACCATGAAGTCGGTCACGAACGATGTCACGCGACCATCGGCGGCGCGACCGATCCAGGTGCCGTAGCAACCGTCTCCCCAACCGGTGGCCACGGTGACGACGTTGGCGCCGGTGGCCTCGTCCAGAACGGCGGTGATCAGCCCCGGGACCGGCGACGCGGGCAGCTCGGTCGGGATGAAGACCTCCTCGACCCGGTCCTCGTCCCACTCCTCCAGAACGGCCAGCGCCGTCGGGTCGGCGAGGGTGCCAGCGCCGGCGTCGACCCCGTACCCGAAGTAGTCGTCCGCGCCGAGCGTCGCAACGTCCTGGTCGCCCGCGACGGCCAGTTCCCAACGGGTGGTCGGCTCGTCCGAGACGACCAGCTCCAGGGCGGCCACCCGCCGGTCCACCTCGGCGTCCTCCCGCAGCACCACCGCCACCCAGGCGCGGGCGGGATGCCGACCGGGCGGCACGGTCACCGTGAACGGCTCGGCCTCCGGGCAGACCAGCGGGTCACACCCGACCACCTGACCCGTCGGCAACACGACGTCGCCCACCGGGTGGACCTCGATCAGGTATCCGCCGTGCTGGTCGGTGAAGCGGGCACCGGGCGTCAGCAACCGGTCCAGATCAGGGGTGTACGGCATGGGGGCTCCTCCGGTGGCCAGCGGCCGGCGGAGCGTACCCGGCCCGGCGGACACCGCCGTCGCTGCCGTACGGTCAGGCGCTCTTGCGGGGTGCGGCCTTCTTCCCGGCGGTCTTCTTCGCCGGCTCCGCCTTCTTCGCGGCGGTCCTCTTGGCGGCGGTCTTCTTCGCCGGCTCGGCCGCCTTCTTCTCGGCGGTCTTCTTCGCGGTGGTCTTCTTCGCCGGTGCCTTGGCCGCCTTCTTCTCGGCCGCCTTCTGCGCCGACCGGGCCGACGAAATCGGCGTCGGCTCGCCGCCGCCACCACCGCCACGCGCGGGTTGCTCGCCGCGAGCGGCCTTGGCCCTTTCCACGGATGCCTTCAGTGCGGCCATCAGGTCCACAGCGGCGGCCGGCGCCTCCTCGACCTCCTCCGGCTGCACGACCTCCCGACCCTCCACCTTGGCGTCGATGACCTCCTGCAACGCCGCCCGGTAGTCGTCGGTGAAGACGTCCGGCTCGAACTCACCGGTCATCGAGTCGATCAGGGAACTGGCCATCGCCAGCTCCGGCGGGCGCACCTTGAGGTCCTCGTCGAGGAAACCGAAATCGGGGGTACGGATCTCGTCCGGCCAGAGCATGGTGTTGAGCAGCAGCACACCCTCACGGACCCGCAGCGTGGCGAGCTGCTCCCGCTGACGCAGCGCCACCTTGACGATGGCCACCCGTTCCGAGTCGATCAGCGCGTCGCGCAGCAGCACGTACGGCTTGGTCGCCGCGCCTTCCGGCTCCAGAAAGTACGCCTTGTTGTAGAGGATCGGGTCGACCTGCTCCGCCGGCACGAACTCCAGCACGTCGATGGCCCGTGAGCTGGTCAGCGGCAGGTCGGCGAAGTCCTCGTCGGTGAGGATCACCATCTCGCCACCGCCGATGTCATAGCCCTTGGCGATGTCGTCGTAGGTGACTTCCTCGCCGCAGACCGAACAGGTGCGCTTGTAGCGGATCCGACCGCCATCCTCGCGGTGCACCTGGTGGAACCGAATGTCCTTCTCCTCGGTCGCGGAGTAGAGCCTCACCCCGATCGAGACGAGCCCGAACGACACGGCTCCCTTCCAGATGGCACGCATCCTGCGCTCCCTTCCCCGGTATCGACCATGCTCGCATCCGAAAGAACCGGACGCGAGCTGTTCGGCCTGCTACTACAGTCGGGTCGTGCCTGGCGCGCCGCTCAAGCCGATGCTCGCGATGACCGGGCCGCTCCCGGCCGGTGACGGCTGGGCGTACGAGTTCAAGTGGGACGGGGTCCGCGCGCTCGCCGACATCTCCGGTGGTGGTCAGCACCTGTATGCCCGCTCCGGCGTGGAGATCACCGCCGCGTACCCGGAATTGGCCACCCTGCCCGAGCAGGTCGACGACGCGCTGCTCGACGGCGAGGTGGTGCTGCTCGGCGAGAGCGGGCAACCGTCGTTCACCGCGCTGGCCGAGCGGATGCACGTGCGGGACCGGAACAAGGCGGCACGGTTGGCGGCGGTCATGCCGGTGACGTACATGATCTTCGACCTGCTCCGGTGGAACGGCGACGACCTGACCGGCTGGCCGTACGAGCGCCGCCGGGAGGCCTTGGAGGCCCTCGCGCTCGGAGGCGCCCGGTGGGCGGTGCCCCCGACGTTCGCCGACGGTCCGGCCACCTACGAGGCGGCCGGTGAGCACGGTCTGGAGGGGGTGATGGCCAAGCGGATCGGTGCCGTCTACCGCCCGGGGGTGCGCTCACCGGACTGGGTGAAGGTCAAGCTTGAGGTGACCGGCGACTTCGTCATCGGTGGCTGGCGGCCGGGCGCGCGCCGGATCGGCGGACTGCTGGTCGGGGTGCCCGGCCCGGACGGCCGGCTGATCTACCGGGGTCGGGTCGGCGGTGGGATCGGCGCCGCCATCGAACGGCAGCTCCTCGCCGAGTTGGAGCCGCTGCGGTCCGGCGCGTCACCGTTTGCGCCGGGTGTGCCGCGCGAGGATGCCCGAGGGGCCATCTGGGTAGAACCCCGGGTGGTGGTGGAGGTGAAGTACGGCCAGCGCACCCCGGACGGTCGACTGCGCTTCCCCCGGGTGCTGCGGTTGCGCCCGGACAAACCCGCGGAGGAGGTCGACGATGCCGGCTGATCGGCTACGGGTGGACGTCGAGGGCCGCGCGCTGGAGTTGTCCAACCTGGACAAGGTGCTCTATCCGGCGGCCGGCTTCACCAAGGGTGAGGTGATCGACTACTACACCCGGATCTCACCGGTGCTGCTGCCGCACCTGCGGGACCGACCGGTCACCCGGATCCGCTTTCCGAACGGCGTGGACGACAAGTCGTTCTTCGAGAAGAACACGCCGGCCGCGACCCCGGGCTGGGTGCGGGTGGAGAACCTCCCGGCGCCCGGCTCGACGAAGGGCCGGGAGACCATCGACTACGTGGTCGCCGACGACCTGCCCACCCTGGTCTGGCTGGCCAACCTGGCCGCATTGGAGCTGCACACGCCGCAGTGGAAGGTCGGCGAGCACCCGGACATGATGGTCGTCGACCTGGACCCTGGGCCGCCGGCCGGGCTCGCCGAGTGTTGTCCGGTGGCGGTGCTGATGCGCGACCGGCTCGCCGAGGACGGGATCGAGTCTTACCCGAAGACCTCCGGCAAGAAGGGCATGCAGCTCTGCTGCCCGATCGCGGGCACCCAGTCGTCGGATCTCGTCTCCGACTACGCCCGACGGATCGCCCAGGAGTTGGAGAAGGCCCACCCGAAGCTGATCGTGTCGAAGATGGCGAAGAACCTCCGCCCGGGCAAGGTCTTCATCGACTGGAGTCAGAACAACGCGGCGAAGACGACCGTCGCGCCGTACTCGCTGCGGGCCCAGTCGGTGCCTTCGGTGTCGACGCCGCTGACCTGGGACGAGGTCGAGGCCGGCGCCCGCGGCCGCAGGCCCGCCGTCCGCCAGTTCACCGCCGCCGAGGTCCTGGCCCGGGTCGAGGAGTACGACGACCTGCTCGCCCCCCTGCTCGACGGCGGCCCGGAACTGCCCCTCTGAGCGGATGGCGCGGCGGGCCGCCCGTGACTGAGCGCGACAAGTGCCAGTGCCTCACCCAGCCCTCTCAACCCCCTTTGCTTTGCTTACCTATACGCAACACCACGATGAGCTGGGGATTCCTTTCTGGTCTCCGATGGTGCGGCCGAACCTGTGCTCGCAGAGCGTTAGCGTCGCGTATAGGTATGCAGAGCAAAGGGCCTGGGGGGGGTGTGGCCGCGCCTGGCATCAGTTGTGTCACCGGCCCTGCGCCATGTGCGGTGTCCGCCGGGCCGGGAGGTACGCGGCTTTGGTGACGCCGTAGAGCTGGTCGCGCATCAGGTTGCGGCGACGTGAACAGCCGGCGAAGCACCCAGCCGCCACCAGGCGCCACCGATCAGGGCGAGCGTGACGACGGTGACCGCGACGTCGCCGGCCAGGGCCGCCGCCGGGGAGGCCGGAGAGTACGGCGGCACCAGGTACGCGAACGCGGCGGCGGTGAGCAGGCTCGCCGAGCCGGCGGCGAGTACGTGCCGCTGCCCCCAACCGTTGCGCGACGACCAGTACACGATCAGCGCTCCGACGGCGGCGGCGAGCGCCAGCGCGATGGCCACCCCCGCCCAGCCGGGCGTCAGGTCGGTGCCAAAGCGGGCCAGGACGACCAGCAGGCCCACCCAGAGTGGGTGCGGCACCCGACGGACCCGACGCGGACGCGGGCGGCGCCAGCGCGGTAGCAGCGCCGTCGCGACGAGGGCGAGGACCAGCACCGTGGCGAAGGTCAGCTGGAGCGGACTGGCCAGGAAGTCCTTCCGGCCGCTGCTGTCCGAGAAGATCAGCAGACTGCCGAGCAGGTAGATCACGCCGATCACGACGAGCCCGGGCCGGCCCAGCCACGGCCGCAGCCGGCGATCCGCCCCGAGGAACGACTCGATGAGCACGATCGGGGCGCAGATGGTCAGCACGATGTGGTTGCCCACGTAGTCGAAGGCCTGCCGGAGGCTGAACTCCAGCCCGGGCACCAGCGTCGCCTCCGCGGCGGCACGGGTGTCGGCGTACTGGGTGTCATCGAGGAAGTCGGGGTTGAACAGCGACTGGTCGACCAGGCCCGCCTGGAGTACGCCGAACGCGGCGGCGAGCAGCACGATCGTCGGCCAACCCGCGCCGAGATGCCGGGCGGTCTCCCGGATCAGGATCGCCGCCCCGCCGTACATCGGGCCCAGGAAGATCAGCACCGGAAGGAAGTCGTCGATGGCGAAGCCACCCCACGAGCACTCGGCCGCCCAAGGCGCGAGCAGCAGCAACGCGAGCACCGGCAGGAGCCGTCGGCGCAGCGGAAGACGCCCGGTGGTGGCGGCGCGGTCGGTGGCGGTGGGGTGGGGCTCGGCCGTCATGGGCGCTCCTCGGCGGCGCTGGGGTGTCACCCCCGTACCGTGCGCGGGCCACCCGACCAGCCGCTACGGCCATCGGCCGACGACCGGTGCGACCAAAGTCGTTGAGTAGGGTGGTGCCGACGTCGACCCGGGGAGCGTGGAGATGCAGCCAACCGTCACGGCCGACCTGGCGGCCCGACCCGCCGACGCCGAACACCCGCTGCTCAGCTACCGCGACGAGGCGACCGGCGAGCGCGTCGACCTGACCGCACAGCAGGTCGGCACCTGGGCGGCGCGCAGCGCGAGCCTCCTGCGCGACGGCTGCGGGCTCGGCCCCGGCAGCCGCGTAGCGGTCCTGCTGCCGCCGCACTGGCGTACCGCCGCGGTGTTGCTGGGCGCCTGGGCCTCCGGCCTGGCGGTGTCGTTCCGACCGCGCGCCACGGCGGGCCTGCCGGTCCTTGAGCCCGGCGGTGACCGGCCGTTCGACGCGGTTTTCGTGACGCCGGAGCGGCAGGACGACTGGCTGGAGGAGGTGCCGGACGCGCCGCACCGCTATCTCGTCGGCACCGGGCCGGGGCGGCTGGACGGCGTGCCGTTGGGCTGGTTGGACTGGTCCGCAGAGGTGCTTCGGTACGGCGACGGCGCGCCCGACCACACCGCCGTCCACCCGTCGGATCCGGCCACAGCGGACGGCACCACCTACGGCCAGTGGGGTGCGCTCGCCCAGGAGTTCGCCACGATGCTGGACCTGGGCGCCGGCGACCGACTGCTGGTCGACGCCGCCGAGACCGAGCAGCCGCTGAAGTGGTTGCTCGCGCCGCTCTCGGCCGGCGCGTCAGTGGTGATCAGCGCCAACCTCGACCCGGCGCGGCGGGACGCGATCGTCGCCGCCGAGCGGGTGACCCGGGTCCTCTGATCGGGCCGGACCGGCCCAAACAGCGCCGGCCGGCCCTGTTCCGTTACATCGGCATCTGCCCTGCTCAGAGGGTCTTTTGTCGATGCCGTCGGCGTGTTCTCATACCCGAACAGCGACGTCATCGACCCCGCACCGCCTCCCTCATCGAAAGGTGCACCGATGCGCAGAAGATCGACCTTCCGACTGGCGGTCCTCACCGCCACCGCCGCGACGTTCCTGGCGTCCGGTGGCGCCTCCGGGGCGCTCGCGACGGCCGCGCCCGCGACCGCCTCCCCGGGCGTCACCGCCTGTGAGCCGGGCACCGACGCGCACGGCGCCGCCCGGGTCGCCGAGGGCGCCACCGCCCAGGAGCCGGAGCTGTACTCCAAGAACGAGGCCAAGGCCTACGGCGTGATCAAGGACGCGCCGCGCCTGCCGAACGGCAGCGTCACCGTGCCGACGGTCTTCCACATGGTTTCCGACCACCCCCTCAGCGCCGCCGAGACGACCAGGTGGAACACCCTGATCGCCGCGCAGATGACGGTGCTCAACGACTCGTTCGCGGGCCGTACGGCGGGAGACGCCTCCAACACCCCGTTCCGGTTCTCGCTCGTCGACACGACGTGGACGGTGAACAGCGCCTGGTACACGGTCGTACCTGGCAAGAACGAGCGGGACATGAAGAAGGCGCTGCACACCGGCAACTCGGAGACCCTGAATGTGTACGCGGCCAACATCGGCGACGGGCTGCTCGGCTGGGCGTACTTCCCGAAGGGCTACAACAACGGCCGCGACTACATCGACGGCGTGGTGATGCTCGACGAGTCGATGCCGGGAGGCACGGCCGGCAAGTACGCCCTGGGTGACACGCTGACGCACGAGGTCGGGCACTGGCTGATGCTGGAGCACACCTTCGCGCACGGCTGCTCCGCGTCCGGCGACTTCGTCGCGGACACCCCGCGCGAGGCAGCGCCGCAGTTCGACTGCCCGGTGGGTGCGGACACCTGCACCGCGCCCGGGCTGGACCCGATCCACAACTTCATGGACTACACGCAGGACTCCTGCATGAACATGTTCACGCCGGGTCAGGCCGACCGGATGAGCGACGCCTGGGTGGCGTTCCGCGCCGGCGGCGCCGGGTAGCCCTCTGGAAGTCGGTGCCGGCGGGTCGCTGCATGCGACTCGTCGGCCCCTCGTCCTGCCGTCGATCAACTCGGCTTCCCGGAAGACGGGGTGTCGGCGTGCCTAGGACACCGCGACTTCCAGGAAACCGAGTCGATCAAAGCCGGAGCGTCAGTCGAACGACGGCAGCGACGGGCCGAGGACGTCGTCGGCATCCACGATCGTGTACGCGTACCCCTGCTCGGCGAGGAAGCGCTGCCGGTGTGCGGCGTATTCCGTGTCGATCGTGTCCCGGGACACCACTGTGTAGAAGTGCGCCTGCCGGCCGTCGGCCTTCGGCCGGAGCACCCGACCCAGCCGCTGTGCTTCCTCCTGGCGCGATCCGAACGTGCCCGACACCTGGATCGCCACCGCCGCCTCGGGCAGGTCGATCGAGAAGTTGCCGACCTTGGAGATCACCAGCGTGCGGATCTCACCGGTGCGGAACGCGTCGAACAGCCGCTCCCGCTCCTTGTTCGTGGTCGAACCCTGGATGATCGGCGCGTCGAGATATTCGCCGAGCTGGTGCAGCTGGTCGATGTAAGCGCCGATCACCAGCACCTGGTCGTCCGGGTGCCGGTCCACCAGTGCCTTGACCACCGGCAGCTTCGTGCGAGCGGTCGCCGCCATCCGGTACCGCTCCTCGGCCTCCGCCGTCGCGTACGACATGCGCTCCGCGTCGGTCAGGGTCACCCGGACCTCGGTGCACTCGGCCGGGGCGATCCAGCCCTGCGACTCGATGTCCTTCCACGGCGCGTCGTACCGCTTCGGGCCGATCAGGCTGAACACGTCACCCTCGCGGCCGTCCTCGCGTACCAGAGTCGCGGTGAGGCCCAGCCGACGGCGGGCCTGGAGGTCCGCGGTGAACCGGAAGATCGGCGCGGGCAGCAGGTGCACCTCGTCGTAGACGACCAGGCCCCAGTCGCGGGCCCCGAACAGGTCCAGGTGGGTGAACGCGCCGCCGCGCCGCGAGGTGAGCACCTGGTACGTGGCGATGGTGACCGGGCGGATCTCCTTGCGCTCGCCCGAGTATTCGCCGATCTCCTCCTCGGTCAGCGACGTGCGGGCGATCAGCTCCCGCTTCCACTGCCGGCCGGCGACCGTGTTGGTGACCAGGATCAGAGTGGTCGCCTTCGCCTCGGCCATCGCCGCCGCGCCGACCAGGGTCTTGCCGGCGCCGCACGGCAGCACCACCACACCCGACCCGCCGGCCCAGAACGCCTCGACGGCCTCCCGCTGGTACGACCGCAGCGTCCACGGCTTGCGCCCGTCCTTGCCGGCCTCGGCCAGCTCGATGGGGTGCGCCTCACCGTCGACGTACCCGGCCAGGTCCTCCGCGGGCCAGCCCAGCTTGAGCAGCGCCTGCTTGAGCCGGCCACGCTCGGACGGGTGCACCCGGATGGTGTCGTCGTCGATCTTGTCGCCGAGCATCCCGGCGAGCTTCTTGCTCTTGGCCACCTCGATCAGCACCAGGCGGTCCAGCGCGCGCAGCACCAGGCCGTACGCCGGGTCGTTGGCGAGCTGGAGTCGACCGTAGCGGTCCATGGTGTCGGCCACGTCGACCAGCAGCGCATGCGGCACCGGGTAGCGGGAGTACTTGAGCAGCGAGTCGACCACACCCTCCGCGTCGTGCCCAGCGGCCCGGGCGTTCCACAGGCCCAGCGGGGTCAGCCGGTAGGTGTGCACGTGCTCCGGCGAGCGTTCCAACTCGGCGAACGGTGCGATCGCCATCCGGCACGCCTGCGCGTCGGGGTGGTCGATCTCCAGCAGCAGGGTCTTGTCCGACTGCACGATCAGTGGTCCACCGCTCACGCGAGCGTCCTCTCCTCGGTTGGCCGTCCGGCCCGGGCGGGTCGCATACCCGCTGCTGGCCGACCATCCAGTGTTGCACGGTGCCGGCTGTCGGAAGAAAGATGCTCACCAGGTGCAACCAGGACGGCACCGACGAACGTCTAGCAAAGGGACGACTGTCAGGGGGAGCTGCCATGAAGCGTGTTCGGAGCAACTCCCGGCTGGTCGGCCTGCTGATGGTCGTGCTGGTCGGTGCTGGTGCGTGCACGTTCGATCCGCAGTCCGGTGGGAGTGGTGGCGGGGGAGCCGCCCCAGCCGGTGCGGCGGACCAGGCAACGGGGGCGAGCGACACGCCCGGCCCGGACCAGCGCGGCCGGCCCACGCCGGCCGCGCCCAGCCCCACGCCGAAGGCAACCCGGTCCCCGACGCCGAAACCCACACGCAGCGCAACGCCGAAGCCGAAACCCAGCACCGGCACGCCGACCGTCGCCGGCTGTCCGCAGGGCCAGCACCAGCGCGAGGTGGAGACCTACCTGGCCCGGTTGGGCGGGTTCGGGGCGGTGACCGTGGACGGCCGGCAGTCCGCCGCCGACTGCGTGGCGATCAAGAAGTTCCAGAAGAGGTACGGCATTCGCCCCGTCGAGGGTCGCGCCGGACCGACCACGTACGACGTGGCCCAGCGACTCGCCACCACCGACCCGGCCGCTTGCAAGGCCGGCACGGGCACCACGTTCTGCGTGGACCTGACCCGGCAGACCGTCTGGGCGATGCGCGGCGGCAAGGTGATCATGAAGCCGACGGTGACCCGCACCGGCATGTCCGGCTACCGCACCCCGGCCGGCACGTTCACCGTCAACTTCCGCAATCCCAGGGAGTGGTCCGACCCGTACGAGGTGTGGCTGCCCTACTGGCAGCACTTCACCCAGGGCATGGGCTTCCACGAGACCACCACCTACCTGCACGACAAGCCGATCGGCTCGCACGGCTGCGTCAACCTCCTGCACGCCGACGCGGTGCGAATGTGGGAGCTGGGCAAGGTCGGCACCCGGGTGGTGCTGATCGGCCGCCGCCCCGGCACCTGAGCGACACGCGGCGAAACGCGGGGGATAACCCCCTGTCCGAACCGGTCCAACGAGTGTCACGCTGGGAGTCCAGGGCCGGACCGGGCGGGGAGGCTTGGCATGACGGTCGACCGTGACGTGATCGTGGAGCATGAGCACGCGGCACCGCCCGACGAGGTGTCGCGCGGGACCGTGATCGCGTACGCCGTCGCGGCGACGCTCCTCGTCGGGTGGTTCCTCTTCGGCTGGCTGGTGCTGCGGCAGGGCTTCGTCGACTCGGTCGGGGAGTCCGCTGGCGCCGGTTTCGCGCTGCTCCTGATCATCTCGGTGGTCGGCACGGTTCGCCGCAGCCGCCGCTGACCGACGGCGCCCGCGTCGGCGCCGTCGGCCGACCCGGCCCGACCCGGTCAGTCCGCCAGCACCGCCGCGGTGACCCGGTGCAGTGCGAACGTGTGCAGCATCTCGGTCCGTTCGTCCTCGGCGCGTAGATAGCCAGCGCCGATCGAGACCGGCTTGACCAGGCGGGACGCGGTCGCCCCGTGCGCGTCGACGTAACCGACCCAGACCAGCGCCTTGTCCCGTACCGCCTGCTGGAGCACCGCCAGGGCTTCGCTGTGCGTGTGCGCCGGCACCGGGCCACCGCCCAGCCCTGCCGCACCGCCACGCACCACCGCCGGCGCCCGTCGGGCCGCCCGCGCCGCCGCGTCACCGCGCCGGATGTGCTCCACCACCCCGAGCAGCCGGGGCATGGGCAGCTTCGGGGCGGCCAACGGATCGAGTGTCCGGGTGGTCACCGAGACCCGAGGCGGGGCCCGTCGGATTCGTGGCCGGGTCAGCACGGTGCTGCCGGTGCCGTCCTCCTGCACCGGGGCGTACCCGGCGTCGCGCAGCGCACCCAGCAGGCGACCGACCTGGTACTGCGTGCACAGCACCGTCGGCGCGAGCCGGCGCAGCGCCAACGACTCCAGCCGCCGGTCCGCCAGCACCTCGCTGATCAGCGTCTCGTCGTCGCTGCGCAGGTACGCCCCGGCCAGGCCGACACGCAGCCCACCGTGCTTACGGGCCACGTCGTCCACCAGGTAGGTGAGGCCCTGCGGAATCGGAGTACGCGATCGTCGCCGGAACACGTCGTGCAGGTCGTCGGCCGTGTAGCCGGAGTCGAGTGCCCGCCGGACGCTGGCCGTGGTGACCCGGTGGACGCTGGCCCCACCGGCCGACTCAAGCTCGGTCATCGCCTCCAACTCGACGCCGAGCGCCGGCTCGGGCGGGCCGGGCACCACCACTGTCAGGTCGGCCTGCACCAGGAAGTGGTCGACCGGGGCGGGCAGCAGTGCGTCCAACGCCCGGGCGGCAGCGGACGGGTCACCACTCTCGACGTCCGCGTGCACGCCCAGCGGGTCGCCGCCCCGCTCGTCGGTCGACGTCAGGTCACCCAGCAGCAGCCGACCGTACGAGGTGAGCGCCCCCAGCCCGGTGACGCCCAACTGCGCGGCCTCGGCCAGCACCTCCCGGTGGGCGGCGTCCCGGCCCCGGCTGCGGCGCGGAGCCCGCCAGTCCAGCAGGTCCTGCACCTCCTCGGGCGTGGGCGCGGTCGCCGGTTCCAGATCGGCGAGCACGCCGAGCACCGCCCGCCGGGTGGCCGGCACACCCGCCCGTTCGGCCTCCGCGGAGAGGGCGGTGATCGGGCGGTCCCGGTCGTCCCGGCGGCCGACCAACCCCACCTGCCGGGTCATGCTCAGCCAGGCTCGGGCCAACTGCTCCCACCGTTGGGCCAGCGAGGCGGCCCGCCACACCTCGTACCCGCCGGTCGGCAGCACCTGCTGATCCGCCCCGTACCGGCTGGTGGTCGCACCCGGCATCTCCAGCTCGCCGGCGAGCCCCGCCGCGTACGCCACCTCCAGCAGCAGCGCGGTCGTCGGCTCGTCCAGCCCGGCGGTACGCGCCAGCCTCCGCAGGTCGCGTACGCCGATGCCACCGGAGCGCAGCACCGGCGCGGGCTCGTCGGCGAGTTGCTCCAGCAGCCCTTCGGTGTGCCGGACCACCTCCATCGTCTGCCCGGCGCCAGCCGAGTCGACCGCCTTCGGCTCGCGGGGCGCGGCGGCCACCGGCGGTGGGCTGGTGCGCAGTGGCCCGAGGGGGCCGCTGTCCCGGCGCAGCAGCAGACCGACCTCACGGGGCAGCTCCACAGTGCCGGCGGCCGTCGACGACCCGGTCGTCACGGGGACCAGCAGCCGGTTGTCGACGAGCCACCGCACCGGGGAGCCGGCCGGGGCGCCACCGTTGGTCGGGTCGGAGAGCACGGGATCCTCCGCGCCCAGCGGCGGTGCCTGCAACGCGCCCGGGGGCACGCTGCCCACCGGCGGGCCGGCCGCCAACCGGTCCAGGATCGCCCGGGCCGAGGGCGGGGCGGCGAGCAGCGTCCGCCGCAGCTTCGCCGGGTCCGCACAGAGCTCGGCCGTGCGCGGGTCCAGCTCCGCGGCCGGTCGACCGAGCCCGGCGGGGTACGGGGCGACTTCGTCGACGGCTGGCAGCACCTGCAGTGCGTGCTCCGGGCCGTACAGCAGGAACAGCGCGCGTAGCCGGCCCACGGCGGCCCGGACAGCGGTCGGGGCCGGCGGTTGCGGCCCTGCGGTCGCCATGGCGAGCACGGTGTCGGTGGTGGTGGTGCCGTCGTCCGGGTTCCGGGTGAGGCGGGCGGCGTCGAGGATCTGGAGGGTGAACTGGTCCAGCCCGTCCAGCGCACGAGCCACCGAGACCCGGGACTGGGCCCGGATGGCCAGGGCGGAGACGTCGGCTGGCACGGGCACGACGAGGTCCGGCCGCAGCTGGAGGAGCGCGGCCAGTGACTCGTCGGGCAGCGACCGCAGGTGGTCGGCGAGTGAGGTGGTCATCGTCTTTCCACGCTAGCCCGGCACCGGGCTTCCGCGCCCCTCGGACGTTCGGCTGGGCAGGTGTCGACGGGTACGTTTCTCGGCATGCCCGCACTGACCGTCGGTTTCGATCTCGACATGACCCTGGTCGACTCCCGCCCCGGCATCGCCGCGACCTTCGAGGCGCTGACCGCGCGGACGGGCGTGCCGGTGGACGCCGAGCTGGCGGTGTCCCGGCTCGGGCCGCCGCTGCGCACCGAGCTGGCGTACTGGTTCCCGCCGGGAGAGGTCGAGTCGGCCGTTCGCGCGTACCGCGAGTTGTACCCGGCGTACGCGATCACCCCTACGGTCCCGCTGCCGGGCGCGCGGGAGGCCATCGACGCCATCCGGGCCCGGGGCGGCCGTGTGCTGGTCGTCACAGCGAAGATGGGCCGGCTGGCCCGGCTGCACCTGGACCACCTCGGTCTCACCGTCGACGAGTTGGCCGGTGACCTGTTCGCCGAGCAGAAGGCGACAGCCCTGCGGGAGCACGACGCGACCCACTACGTCGGCGACCATGTGGCGGACATGGTGGCGGCGGGGGCGGCCGGGGTGCCCGGGATCGCCGTGGCGACCGGCCCTTGCTCTCCGGACGAGCTGCGCGCGGCAGGCGCGGAAGTCGTGTTGAACGACCTCACCCAATTCCCGGCGGCGCTCGACGACATGATCCAGCTAGCCTTGGAGCAGTAGCGGCTCAAGTGAAGCAGGGGTTTTCAGGTGCCTACGGGTCGAGTGAAGTGGTACGACACGGCCAAGGGATACGGCTTCGTCACGAGTGACGAGGGCGGCGACGTGTTCCTGTCCAAGGCGGCGCTGCCGGCGGGTGTCACCGACCTCAAGGGTGGCCAGCGGGTCGACTTCAGCGTGGTGGACAGCCGCCGGGGCGCACAGGCCATGGGCGTCAAACTGCTGGACGCGCCGCCGTCGATGGCCGAGTTGCGCCGTCGACCGGCCGAGGAACTGCACGGCCTCGTCGAGGACATGATCAAGCTGCTGGAGGCGAAGGTCCAGCCGGACCTGCGTCGGGGCCGGTACCCGGACAAGAAGACCGCGCAGAAGATCGCTCAGCTGGTCCACGCGGTGGCGAACGAGCTGGAGGTCTGAGGCACCAGCCCGGCGGTGGCGGCCCGGTCGAGCAGTGCCGCCACCGCGGCGAAACCGGCCTCGCCCAGGTCCGCGGTGAACTCGTTGACGTAGAGGCCGATGTGCCGGTCCACCACGTCGAGTTCCATCTCCTGGGCGTGCGCCAGCACGTACTCCCGGCTGGCCGCCGGGTCCGCCCAGGCCTGCCGGACGGACTCGCGGACCCAGCCGGCCGCGGCCTCCGGGTCCACGGCGCCGCGGCGGGCGAGAATCGCGCCGAGCGGAATGGGCAGGCCGGTGTCGGCCTCCCACCATTCACCGAGGTCGACCAGCGCGCTGAGGCCGTGCCGGTGGTAGGTGAACCGGGCCTCGTGGATGACCAGCCCAGCGTCGTAGCGGCCGGCCGCGACGCCCGGCATGATCTCGTGGAACGGAACCACCTCGATCCGGGCCGGCGGTCGTCCGGCCGACCAGAGCCGGAACAGCAGGTACGCGGTGGTCCGGTCACCCGGCACCGCCACCGTGGCGCCGGTCAGGTCGGTGCGGTCCGGCCCGCCGTCGCGGTCGCCCCGGGTGAGCACCAGCGGGCCGCAGCCACGACCGAGCGCGCCACCGCAGGGCAGCAGGTGGTAGTCGTCGAGCAGCCAGGGCAGCGCCGCGAAGCTCACCTTCACCAGGTCGAAGGCGCCCTGCTCGGCCGCCGTGTTGGTGACGTCCACGTCGGCGTACGTCACCTCGACCGGCGGCGCGCCGGCCACCCGCCCGTGCACGAGCGCGTGGAAGACGAACGTGTCGTTGGGGCAGGGCGAGATCGCCAGAGAGAGCGCCACGCCCTTCACGTTAGCCCCGCCCCTGCCACACCGTCCGCGCCCACCCCGCCCACTGTGATCCGCACCGTCAGGGAGCAGCATTGAACTGCGGCGGGCGCTCGCCGGCACATGGGCGGTGGCGTGGGTGATGGCTATGTCTGGCGGACCGGACATCTACTTGTCACTCCCTTTGGAGCTGATGTCGCAAACGATTCAGCTCCAAAGGGCCTGCGGAGTGGGCCATCCACCGGCCGGAGTGGGTTGTCCACAGGGTTATCCACAGCTTCGGGTGGGGGTGTTGATAGCTCGCTGAGCGGCGGGGAGCATCGGCCTGTGACCGAGGCGACCGACCGCACCGACGCCACGGGCGCCGCTGCCGCCGCTGATCTTGGCCGGCTGAGCCACAGGGCTGCAGCTGAGGCTGGGCCATGGTCAGCGCAGCGCTGGGGCCGCAGCGGTCAGGGCGGTGAGGGCCTCGCGCAGCCGCCAGGCGTCCCGGTCGCGGGGGCCGATCGGGTTCGAGATGGTGCGCAGCTCGGCGAAGGGCACCCCAGCCTGGGCGGCGGCGACGGCCACCCCGTACCCCTCCATGGCCTCGGCGACCGCCTCCGGATGCCTCCGGCGCAGCTCCTCGGTGCTGGCGGTGGTGCCGGTGACCGTGCTGACGGTGAGCACCGGCCCGGTCGTGGCCGCTGGGAGGGCGGCCCGCAGTGCCGCCAGCAGACCCGGGTCGGTCGGCACCACGCCGCCGACACCCAGCATCGCGGGCGGCATGCCCAACTCGTCGACGGGGATGAAACCGTCCGGTGATTCGGCACCCAGGTCGGCGGCGATGCTGGCGGTGCCGAGCACGGTGTCGCCGACCTCGACCCGCCCGATGAAGCCGCCGGCCACGCCGGCGCTGACCACTGCACGGTACGGGCGGCCGGCGGCCTCGGCCAGCGCCAGCAGCCGGGCGGTGGCGGCACCGGCGACGGCCGGGCCCACGCCAACCGGGGTGACGGTCACGGTGGGATCGGTCAGACCGGCGCGGACGGCTTCCGCCTCGGCTGGTACCGCGGTCACCACCAGCAGACCGCTCACGAGACTGAGCCGGGGGACTCCCGGCGGGTCTCGTCGTCCGCCCCGCCGCCCGGGCCGCCAACCGCTGAGGACGGGCGGTAGATGTGGTAGCCGGGAGGGGCCAGGCTGGGATCGTCGTACTGCGGGGAGCTGGCCTGGGCCGGTGCCGGCGAGGTGGGCGCGGCGTCCCCGGGCTCGTCGGCCGGCTCGTCCTCGGTCAGCTCGTCGTCGCCGAGCGGCCGGCCGGCCAGCTTCTCGCCGCGCAGCCGGGCGGCGACCAGCACACCCCGGATCGCGGCCAGGACGCCCACCCCGGCGGCCACGGCGATGCCCATCCGACCGTCGAACGGGACCAGCCCCAACCCTCCACCGGCGACGAAGGCGAGCATCAGCACCGTCTCCGAATGGGCGAAGGAACTCGCGCGCAGCCGCTCCGGGATGCGCTCCTGGATCGAGGCGTCCACGGCCAGCTTCGATATCCCGCTGACCAGCGCGGCGACCAGGCAGAGCAGGGCGACCATCACCAGCGAGAACTGGATGACGGCGAGCACCGCCACCCCGGCCACGATGATCATGCTGCTGGACTGGATGGCGGTCGGCCGGTGGATGCGCAGTCGGGTGCCGATGGCGGTGGCCAGGAAGGTGCCGACCGCGAGGGCCCCGCCGACCAGCCCCAGCGCCCACTCAGCGCCCAGATCCCGGCCGAACGCGACAGTGGTCAGGTCGCCCTTCTTGATCGCGAAGGCGAGGAAGAGCAGCAGGAAGCCGTACACCGCGCGGAGCGTCGCGGCGCCGATCAGCGACGCGATCACCAGGCGGCCGGCGGGTCGGCCTCGGCCCAGCGGCCGATCGCCACGGCGGCGGCCCAACGCGCGCAGCGGCCGGGGGACCCGCTCCGGTGGCTCCGAATCGGCCTTCGGCGGCAGACGCAGGGAGATCACCATGCCGACCAGGAAGATCACCGACGCGACGCGCAGCGGCCACTGCGGACCGAACCAGAACGCGGCCAACCCGATCGGCGCGACCAGCGCACCCGCGACCGTGCCGTAGACGCTGGCCCGGGCGCCCACCTGGGACAGGCCGAGCCCTTCCGGCAACAACCGGGGCACGGCCGCGGACCGGGCCACGCCGTACGCCCGGGACAGCGCGAGCACCCCGAACGCGGCCGGATAGAGCCCGAAGCCGTGGATGTAGTCGGAGATCAACCAGGCCAGGAAGGCGCGGCCCAGCATCGTCGCGGCCAGCGCGTACCGCCGGCCGTGCCGGAAGTGGTCCAGCAGCGGGCCCACCACGGGGGCGAGCATGGCGAACGGCACCATGGTCACCAGCAGGTAGAGGGCGACCTTGCTGCGGGCCTCGCCCAGCGGCACGTTGAAGAAGATCGTGCCGGCCAGGCCGATGGCGATCAGGGTGTCACCGGCGCAGGAGAGCGCGTGCAGGTCGAACAGGCGGACCATGCCGACCTCGCCACCGGCGCCCCGGGCCCGGGCGCTGCCGGCCCGACGGGTCACCCAGCGGCCGCTGCCCAGCGAACCACGCAGCAGCAGACGAACGGCGCGAATGCCGGTGCCGACGGTCCGTCCGAGGACGGATCGCCCGGAGCGGGAGTACGACGGCATGTCCACCATCCTCGCCCATCCGATCCTGGTACGCCGCACCACTGCGGGGAAAGGTTCCCCGGGAGTCCCTGTCACCCCTGCGAGGCGCATAGGGAACAATGGTTAGGTGACCAGGCCTGTCTCCACCCGTGCCGCCCGTCTCGACCAGGTCTGCGCCGCCGCCGTCCAGGTGGCCCGCGCTGGCATCACCGAGGTCGACGCCGACGATGTCGGCGATCACCTGCAGGTTGTGGCCGAGGGTGAACGGCTGGTCACCCACTACTTCGAATGCCTCCTCGCCGGCTACCGCGGTTGGCGGTGGGCGGTCACCGTCACCCGGGTGTCGCGCAGCAAGACCGTGACCATCTGCGAGACGGTGCTGCTGCCCGGGTCCGACGCGCTGCTCGCGCCCGGCTGGCTGCCCTGGCAGGAGCGGCTCAAGCCGGGCGACCTGGGTCCGGGCGATCTGCTGCCGACCTCACCGGATGACGACCGGCTGGTCCCCGGCTACCTGCTCTCCGACGACCCGGCGGTCGAGGAGACGGCGTGGGAGCTGGGCCTCGGTCGGGCGCGCGTGCTCTCCCTCGAGGGCCGCATGGAGGCGGCGCAGCGCTGGTATGACGGCGACCACGGCCCCGCCGCGCCCATCTCCGCTGCCGCGCCAGCCGCCGCCCGATGTGGCACCTGCGGTTTCTACCTGCCGCTGGCCGGTGCGATGCGGCAGGCGTTCGGGGCGTGCGGCAACTTCTACGCCCCTGACGACGGCCGGGTGGTGAGCGCCGACCACGGTTGCGGTGCCCACTCCGAGACCCTGATCGAGGCGGCCGAGACCGCGGTCGAAGAGCTACCCACGGTGTACGACGACAGCGCGGTGGAGGCCATGTCGGTCAGCCGCGCCCCGGGCTCGGTGGAAGCCGCCGAGCCGGCGGAGCCGTACGGGCACTCCTGATCGTTCGCACCGGGAGTGGCCCGGTGCGTGGCCGGGTCAGCGCGCGCGGCGACGTCGTCGGTTGGCGTCGTGCCGCATCATCACGGCGAGGCCCGGGAAGCCCCACAGGAACCCGGCGAGGCAGGTCCAGAGCCAGTTCTGGTGACCGTGGTCGGTCAGCCAACCCCGGAAGAAGATCAGCAGGATCAGCCCGGCAATCGCCCAGGCGGCCAGCCCGGCGAGGGCGAACGGCACCATCGGCGGGTCCAGTGGTGCGGGCCGCGGTGGCTGCTCGTTCGGCATTCGGCAAGCGTACGCGACCTACTTCCCCTGCCCGTCGGTGATCTGGGACGATGCGCGCGACAACCGGAAGATCACCTGCGAGGACCTGATGGCAGTAGCGCCGCCCGAGAACGGCACCCCTCCCAACCCCGCTCACCCGCGTAACGGATTCGACCGGTTCTTCGAGATTTCCGCCCGGGGCTCGACGATGAGCCGCGAGGTACGCGGTGGCCTGGCGACCTTCTTCACGATGGCGTACATCGTGGTGCTCAACCCGCTGATCCTGGGTGGTGCCGTCGACGGTGACGGCAAGACCCTCCCCATTCCCGCGCTGGCTGCCGGGACCGCGCTGGTCGCCGGCCTGATGACCATCCTGATGGGCGTGGTGGGTCGGTTCCCGCTGGCGCTCGCCGCCGGTCTGGGTGTCAACGCGCTGGTGGCGTACGAGATCGCCCCCGAGATGACCTGGGCCGACGCGATGGGCCTGGTGGTGATCGAGGGTGTGATCATCGCTGTGCTGGTGTTGACCGGTCTGCGGACCGCTGTGTTCCGCGCGGTGCCGACCCAGATGAAGACCGCGATCGGGGTCGGGATCGGTCTGTTCCTGACCATCATCGGTCTGGTGGACGCCGGTTTCGTCCGACGGATCCCGGACGACGCCAACACCACAGTCCCGGTCGGTCTGGGCATCGGCGGCAAGCTGGTGAGCTGGCCGATGCTGGTCTTCGTGGTGGGCCTGCTGATCACCCTCGTGCTGGTGGTCCGCCGGGTACGGGGTGCGATCCTGATCGGCATCCTCGCCTCGACCGTGCTGGCGGTGATCGTGGAGGCGATCGGCAACATCGGCCCGTCGTTCGTCAACGGTCAGCCCAACCCCAAGGGTTGGTCGCTGAACGTGCCGGAGCTGCCGAAGACAGTGGTGGACCTGCCGGACCTGTCGCTGCTCGGCAAGTTCAACGTGCTCGACTCGTGGGGTCGGGCCGGTTGGCTGGTCGTGCTGATGTTCGTCTTCACGCTGCTGATCACGGACTTCTTCGACACCATGGGCACGATGGTGGCGGTCGGCCAGGAGGGCGACCTGCTCGACGAGCAGGGCACCCCGCCACGGGCCAAGGAGATCCTGCTGGTCGACTCGATCGCCGCGGCGGCCGGTGGTGCGGCCAGCACCTCCAGCAACACGTCGTACATCGAGAGTGCCGCCGGTGTCGGGGAGGGTGCCCGGACCGGCGTGGCCAGCCTGGTCACCGGCGTGCTCTTCCTGCTGGCGATGTTCCTGGCGCCGCTGGTGGTGATCGTGCCGTTCGAGGCGGCCTCGACGGCCCTGGTGGTGGTCGGTTTCCTGATGATGACAGCGGTGCGGACGATCGACTGGTCCGACTACGAGATCGCCATCCCGGCGTTCCTCACCATCGTGCTGATGCCGTTCACCTATTCGATCTCGAACGGGATCGGCGCTGGCCTGATCACCTTCGTGGTGGTGAAGCTGGCCCGGGGTAAGGCCCGGGAGGTCCACCCGTTGCTGTACGGGGTGGCCGTGCTGTTCGTGCTGTACTTCCTGCGCGGGCCGATCGAGTCCCTGGTGCTCTGACGTACGTTCCGGGCGGGGAATGGAACGGGATTCCCCGCCCGGAACAGCACCAACGTCCTCGTGAGCCTGGTCATAACGGATGTCGTTAGCCAGGCTCATTAGTTAAGCTAACTAACGTGATGGAGCGGACGGTGACGGCGGAACGCGTGCCACCGGCGCAACTGGCTCCCCAGTTGCGTGATGCGATCACCCGACTCAACCGGCGGGTCCGCCAGGCCCGACCGGTCGGCGACCTCACGGTCACCCAGGTTTCCGCGCTCACCAGCCTGCGGCTGGCCGGCGCGCTGACGCCCAGGGAGCTGGCCGACGTGGAGCGGGTGCAGCCGCCGACGATGACCAAGATCGTCGGGAAGTTGGAGGACCGCGGCCTCGTGCGGCGGACACCCCACCCGACCGACGGCCGGCAGGTCATCCTCGCGGCGACCGAAGGAGGGCAGGCCGTGCTCGACCAGTTCGAGCGGGCCCGCGACGAGTGGCTGGCCCACCGGCTGGCCGCACTCGACGAGGACGAACGGGAGACCCTGCAGAGGGCTGCCCAGATTCTTCAGCAGCTCGCTCGCGCCTGAGCCGCGCCCGCGCCACCGGGTCCGTGCCGTCACCTGTCGATGACGCGTACGTTCTTAAGGAGGCGCACGAAGAGTGCAGGCCAGGTTGAGCACGATGTTCCAGTCCCTGCAGGTCCGTAACTACCGCCTCTTCGCATCCGGGCAGCTGATCAAGTTGATCGGCGTCTGGATGATGTTCATCGCCCAGGACTGGCTCGTCCTTGAGCTCTCCAACAACTCGGCCACCGCGCTCGGCGTGGTCACCGCCTGCCAGTTCACGCCGGTGCTCCTGCTCACCCTGCTCTCCGGCCGACTTGCCGACCGGTACGACAAGCGGGTGCTGCTCTTCGTCGCCAACGCCTTCTGGACCGTGCTGGCGCTCGGCATGTCGGTGCTGGTCCTCACCGACCTGGTGCAGCTGTGGCACGTCTTCGCCTTCGCCGCGCTGCTCGGCACGGCCAACGCCGTGGAGACCCCGGTCCGTCAGGCGTTCGTCTCCGAACTCGTCGGCACTCCGCTGCTGCCCAACGCCTTGTCGCTGAACGCCGCCGTGTTCAACTCGGCGCGGATCGTCGGCCCGGCCGTCGCCGGCCTGGCGATCGCCGCCTTCGACGTCGGCCCGGTCTTCCTCTTCACCGCCCTCAGCTCCGTCGCGCCCCTGGTCAACGTGGTCCGGATGCGTACGGCCGACCTGCACCGCGACGCCCTGCTGCCGCGCGACGAGCGGGCGTCCGCACGGGTCATCGACGGGCTGCGGTACGTGTCGCGCCGCCCCGACCTGCTGCTGCCGATGGCGGTCATGTCGGTGATCGGCATGTCGCTGTTCAACTTCCAGCTGACCCTGGCCGCGCTGGCGAAGACGGTCTTCCACACCGGTGCCGCCTCCTTCGGCCTGTTCAGCACGGCGCTGGCCGTGGGCGCGCTCGGCGGTGCGCTCAGCGGCACCGGTCGGCGGAGCCGGCCGTCGGTCTGGCTGGTGCTCGGCGCGGCGATCGCCTGCGCCAGCTTCGGCACCCTGGTCGGTCTCGCCTCGACGTACTGGCTGGTCGTGGCACTGCTGGTGCCGACCGGCTTCTTCATGGTCTTCTTCGCCCAGGCCGCCAACCAGCGGGTCCAGTTGGGCGTGGACGCGGCCTTCCGGGGCCGGGTGATGGCGCTGTGGGTGTTGGTCTTCCTGGGTACCAACCCGGTCGGCGCGCCACTGATCGGCTGGGTCGCGGAGCGCTTCGGTGCCGGTGCCAGCATCTGGATGGGCGGGCTGATCTCGCTGGCCGCCGCGTTGATCGCCCTCACCTGGCAGCTGCGGCACTCCGGCGCCCGGCTGCGCTTCCGGGTGCTGCCGATGCCCCGCTTCTACGTCACGTCCACCGACTGCTGAGCTGTCCGGAAGGGCCCCCTCGTCATCGGACTTCGCATGACAAGGGGCCCTTCCGGGCACTGCCGCATCCGCGGTCCGATCCGCACGCGCCGTCTTGAGCGGATGACGCGGATGCGGGCAAACCGCTGGCGGGGCGGCACGATGGGGCTTAGCGTCGATACGTGGGAGTCGGACGCGCGCTGATGCTGGCCCTGGCGTTCCTCGCCGTGGCCAGTCTTCCGGCGGCACTCGCCCTGCTCTTCTGCTATGACGAGATCCTCGACCGGGTGGTCTGCGGCTGGTCCGAGTGGCGTGATCGCCGACGGGAGAAACGGACGATCGCGCGTCTCGACCGGACCATCGAGGCCGACGCGCTGACCCGGGACATCGACCTCAGCGAGTTCGACCGCACCGACCGTCGGCCCCTGGAGCAACTCGCCGCCGACCTGCGCCGCCTCGGCGGTCAGCGGCTCGGCGGCACGGGCCGGTCGATGGTCTGGCACGGCGCGCTGCTCCAGGCGTACGACGACCGGCTTCGCCTCGCCTGCCGCGCCCTCGGCATCACCGAGCACCTTGGTGAGTTGGAGGGCGTCGATCAGGAGATCGAGCGGGTCCGGGTGGAGGGTGTGCTGCACGCCGCCGGGCTGACCCTGCCAGCGGCTCGGGCCGGGCACCGGCAACGGCACCGCTGAGACTGTTGCGGCTCTTCGTCGCGGTCTACCCGCCCCCCGAGTCGGTCGGCCACCTCGGCGCGCAGGTCGCGCGACTACGGGTCGGCGCAGCGGCTGCCGCCGACATCAACGTCCGGCTCGCCGATCCGGCCCATCTGCACGTCACCTTGGCCTTCCTCGGCGACGTCGAGGCGGCCCGGCTGGTCGAGGTGGAGAGCGCGCTCGGGCTGGCCGCCGAAGCGTTCCACGACGGCCGGAACGCCCCGCCCCGGTTCAGCCTCGGTGGCGGTGGTCGGTTCGGTCAGGGTCGGTCCACTGTGCTCTGGGTGGGCCTGCGAGGCGAGGTCGACGCACTGCACCTGCTCGCCGGGCTGGTCCGGTCCCGGTTGCGGCAGGCCCGGCTGCCGTGCGACGACGCCAGGCCGTTCCGCCCGCACCTGACCGTGGCCCGGCCGGGCGATCGGATGGACCTGGCTGACATCGAGGCGGACCAGGCCGACCTGGACGACTACCAGGGACCGGAGTGGCCGGCGACGGAGCTGCTGCTGATCCGCAGCCACCTCGACCCGCGACCATCGCGCTACGACCGGCTCGCCGCCTGGCCGCTCTGACCCGGCACTCTCGTTGCCTGTTCGGCGGCGCGGGGACACCGAAGACGTCGATGAGGCTCACGTGTTTCGCGTTGGCGGGTGGCGAACCGCCACCCGCCAACGCGAAGCGTCAGGAGGACTCGCGTGCGGCCGGGCCGCTGCCGAAGAGGACGTCGTCCCAGCTCGGCAGCCGCTTGCGCGGCTTGCCGTTGGCATCGGTGGACTCGCCGCCAGCGGCTGCCGCAGCGCCCGTCCGGCGAGGCCGCAGCACCGCCAGCGACGGCACGGCCGGCACCTCCTTGGGCGCGTCCGAGTCGTCGTCGAAGGCCGACCCCTGGCCGCCGCCGAGCAACGCGGCGGCACCCCCGCCGACCGGCCGCTGCCGGGGCGCGTCCGAGCCGGCGAGAGCAGCCGGGGTACGCGGTTCCAGACCACGGCCCGACGAGGCGCCGAGTGGGCGGTCCAGTGAGGCGAGCAACGCATCGCGGCCAGCGCGGATCGGATCCCGACCGGGACGCGGGTGCTCGGACGCCGCCGGCAACCCGTGCCCACCTCGGCTCGGCTCACCGCGCGACGGGCCCGGCAGGGCATGCCCGCCCCGCTCCGGTGCGGGCTCCTGGCCGAGGATCGGCGTGGGCCGCTCGGCGCACAGATACTGCGCCATGTCGTCGTGCGGGGCGACCGACTGCCGGGTCTTGTCGAGATCCCAGATGGCCTGCGCGGTGGCCTTGCCGGACGGCCAGGTGGCGATGATCCGCCAGGTGCCGTCATCACGCCGGTATGCGTCCCAGGAAATCTTCTCGGTGTCGATGCCGTGCTGGCTCAGCCGACCGTTGACCACCTCGGCGAGCGGGGTGGGCTTCTCCGCTCCCTTGAGGCGGGTGCGGC
Organism: Micromonospora sp. A202; assembly: GCF_006715105.1. Taxonomy (NCBI): domain Bacteria; kingdom Bacillati; phylum Actinomycetota; class Actinomycetes; order Micromonosporales; family Micromonosporaceae; genus Micromonospora; species Micromonospora sp. A202. The sequence goes on from NZ_VFMP01000001.1 coordinate 219,490, forward strand.
GGGCATGCTGCGCGAGCATCGCCCGCTCCTGCAGGACCGGGCCGGCATAGCGCAGCACCCGGTCGACCGGCACACCGGCGATCCGGGCGACATCCTCGGCGGACTCACCGGAGCGGATGCGGGCCTGGATGTCCCGCGGGGACAGTGAGGGAATCGGATCGGCTGCGGTCGGCGCCGCCGCGAGCGGCGGCGAACCGGGCTCCGCGTGCAGCGCACCGGAGATCCGTTCGTCGATCGGCAGGGCGAGCAACCGCCCGACCTCGTCGGCGAGAACCAGAGCATGGCCGTCCTCGGAGAGGGCGACGAAGCGTACTGGGCGCATAGCGTTGCCTCCGTCCCGCTTCGCTGGCCGCACGCCACGAGTCGGCCACCCAGGCGTCTCGGACCACCGTACGCGCATCTGTCTCGGGGTGGGGGAAGCGACACCCCGCATGTCGTGACTGAGCTGCGGCAATGATCACGGTCGGTGTCGGTGGAGGCCTCCACCGACACCGACCGTGACGAACGTCAGAGTCGCTCGACCACGTAGTCGATGGACGCGGTCAGCGCCTCGACATCTGCCGGCTCGATGGCCGGGAACAGCGCCATCCGGAGCTGGTTGCGGCCGAGCTTGCGGTACGGCTCGGTGTCCACGATGCCGTTGGCGCGCAGCGCCTTCGCGATCGCGGTGGCGTCCACCTCGTCGGCAAAGTCGATCGTGGCGACCACGTTGGAGCGCAGTGCCGGGTCGCCGACGAACGGGGAGGCCACGCTGGAACGCTCCGCCCAGCCGTACACCGTGGCGGCGCTTTCGGCGGTGCGCTTGGCCGCCCAGGCCAGGCCACCCTGCGCGTTCATCCAGTCGGTCTGCTCGGCGGCCAGGAAGATGGTGGCCAGCGCCGGAGTGTTGTAGGTCTGCTCCAGCCGCGAGTTGTCGATCGCGGTGACCAGGTCGAGGAAGGCGGGGATGTAGCGCCCGGACGCCTTGATCTCGGCGGCCCGGTCCAGCGCGGCCGGTGACATCAGGGCCAGCCAGAGGCCGCCGTCGGAGCCGAAGCACTTCTGCGGGGCGAAGTAGTAGACGTCGGTCTCGCCGACGTTGACCTCCAGGCCACCCGCGCCGGAGGTCGCGTCGACCAGCAGCAACGCGCCCTCGTCCGCGCCGGCCACCCGGCTGATCGGGACCGCCACACCGGTCGAGGTCTCGTTCTGCGGTGTCGCGTACGCGTCCACGCCGGATTCGGCGACCAGCGTCGGCGCGCTGCCCGCGTCGGCCTTGCGGACGGTCGGCTCGCCCAGGAACGGCGCGTCCTTGACCGACTTGGCGAACTTGGCGCCGAACTCGCCGAAGCTGGCGAACTGGGCGCGGTCGCGAATCAGGCCGAAGGTGGCGACCTCCCAGAATGCGGTGGTGCCACCGTTGCCGATCACGACCTCGTAGCCCTCGGGCAGCGAGAAGAACTCGGCGATGCCGGAGCGCAGTCGCGCCACCTGGTCGCGGACCGTCTTCTGCCGGTGCGAGGTGCCCAGGTAGCTCGTCGCGACCTCGGCAAGGGCGGACACCGCCGCTGGGCGGACCTTGGACGGGCCACAGCCGAAACGTCCGTCGGCGGGCTTGATGTCATCGGGAATCCGGATGGTCGGTGCGTCAGCCACGGTCTTGAAGATCCTTCCGCAAGGGCGAGGGCGGGCCCGGCGACACTGCCGGCCCTCATCCTCGCACCCGGACCCATCGGTGGAAGCCGGGCCCCCGAGGGCAGGTCTGAGGCCTTCGCCACACCCGGCGTCCTCAGCGCGCCCAGAGGTACGAAAGGGGGCCCCTCCTCGACGGCAGGCGTCGAGAAGGGGCCCCCTCGTGTCAAATCAGACGCCGTGCGGAATGGCGGCCCAGCCCTCGACGTCGGACGGCTTGCGGGTCTCCGGGCCGACGTAGCGGGCGGACGGGCGCACCAGCCGCTGAAGGCGCTTCTGCTCCAGGATGTGCGCGCTCCAGCCACCCATCCGTGCGCAGGTGAACATCGAGGTGAACATGTGCGCCGGCACCTCGGCGAAGTCCAGCACCACGGCCGACCAGAACTCGACGTTGGTGGCCAGCACCCGGTCCGGGCGGCGGGCCTGCAACTCGGCGAGGGCGGCCTTCTCCAGTGCCTCGGCGATCTCGAAGCGCGGCGCGCCCAGCTCCTTGGCCGTGCGCCGCAGCACGCGGGCGCGCGGGTCCTCGGCCCGGTAGACGCGGTGGCCGAAGCCCATCAACCGCTCACCGCGATCGAGGATGCCCTTGACGTAACCCTCGGCGTCGCCGCTGCGCTCCACCGCCTCCAGCATGCTGAGAACGCGGGACGGCGCGCCGCCGTGCAGCGGGCCGGAGAGGGCGCCGATGCCCGACGAGATGCAGGCCGCCGCGTCCGCCCCGGTGGAGGCGACGATGCGGGCGGTGAAGGTGGACGCGTTCAGGCCGTGCTCGGCGGCCGAGATGAAGTACGCGTCGACGGCCTTGACGTGCCGCGGGTCGGGTTCGCCGCGCCAACGCTTCATGAACCGCTCGACGATGGTCTGCGCCTTGTCGATCTCCTTCTGCGGCACCGCCGGCAGGCCGAGGCCCCGGGCGGACTGGGCGACGAAGGAGAGCGCGGTCACCGACACCCGGGCGAGGTCTTCGCGGGCCTGCTCGTCGGAGATGTCCAGCAGTTGGTTAAGCCCCCAGTACGGGGCCAGCATGGCGACCGCGGACTGCACGTCGACGCGGATGTCGCCGGAGTGCACCGGCACCGGGAACGGCTCCGCCGGCGGCAGGCCCGGCCCGAAGCGGCCGTCCACCAGCAGCGCCCAGACGTTTCCGAAAGACACCTGCCCGATCAGATCCTCGATGTCGACCCCGCGATAGCGCAGCGCGCCGCCCTCACGGTCAGGTTCGGCGATCTCGGTCTCGAAGGCGACGACGCCCTCCAGCCCGGGTTTGAAATCAGCCATGTCGCTCTCCTGGATCTGGTCGGTGCGCCCGAACAGCTCATCCGGCCCGGTCGGCCGGGCGCCTTAGGCGACCCTCAGGGATGTGTTCGCAACATCTTGCCTGCTGAGTAAGGGATACGCGACCCGCTGCGACTGTGCTGCACGCGACATCCCCGGGCGCGCAATCTCCGCTGGACTCGGTGAGACTGGGCGGTGCGTGCTGGCCAGCGCGGGAGGGCGTTGGCGGGGCCGCCGAGAAGGAGTGGGCACGTGACGGGTGACACACCCGCCCCGGCTGCGATGCGTAACGAGTACGCCGCGGACCTGGGCCTGACCGAGGCTGACCTGGCCGCCGACTGGCACACCCAGTTCGGCAGCTGGTTCGCCGACGCGGTGGCCTTCGGGCTACCCGAACCGAACGCGATGGTGGTGGGCACCGCGGACCCGGCCGGTCGGCCGAGCGGTCGGACGGTGCTGCTGAAGGGGTACGACCCCGAGGGGTTCGTCTTCTTCACCAACCACCTGTCGCGCAAGGGCGTCGAGGCGTCCGCCAACCCGTACGCCAGCCTGGTCTTTCCGTGGTTTCCCATGCAGCGCCAGGTGGTGGTCGCCGGGCGGGTCGCGCCGGTCGACCGCGCGACGAGCGAGGCGTACTTCACCAGCCGGCCGCGCGGCTCCCAACTGGGCGCCTGGGCCAGCCCGCAGTCGCAGGTGGTGTCGGGCCGGGCCGAGCTGGAGGAGAGCTACCGGGAGGTGGCCGAGCGGTTCGCCGACGAGGACGTGATCCCGACGCCGTCGCACTGGGGCGGGTTGCGGGTCCACCCCGAGTCGGTGGAGTTCTGGCAGGGTCGGGCCGGCCGGTTGCACGATCGGCTCCGCTTCCGTCGTCTCGACGAGGGCGGTTGGATCGTCGAGCGGTTGGCGCCGTGACAGGTGTGCAGGAGGCTCGGCCGCGCGGAGCGCGCCGCTGGGCCCTCGACGTACGCCCGCTGCGCGTGCCCGCGTACCGGCGGCTCTGGCTCGGCAACACCGTGGCGATGTTCGGCTTCCAGTTCACGGCCGTCGCGGTGCCGGTGGAGATGTACGCCCTGACCAGGGACTCCCTCTGGGTCGGCTTGCTGGGCGTGGCGGCCTTCGTACCGTTGCTGGTCTTCGGGCTCTGGGGCGGCGCGGTCGCCGACGCCCGCGACCGCCGCGCGGTGCTGCTCGGCGGCTCATTGTTGCTCTGGGCATCCACCCTCGGGCTGTTGGTCCAGGCACTGCTGAACGTGGGCAGCCCGGTGCTCCTGTTGGCGCTGATGGCGTTGCAGTCGGTGGCGTTCGCGATCAGCTCGCCGGCCCGCAGTGCCATGCTGCCCCGACTGGTCCCGGACGACCTCGTCCCAGCCGCCGCCACCCTGAACTACACGACCTTCACCGCCGCCTCGGTGGCCGGCCCGCTGGCCGCGGGCCTGATCCTCGCCGCGTCGCCGGACACCGCTGTGGTCCTGCCGATCGCGTACGGGGTGGACGCGCTGCTGTTCACCGCGATGCTCTGGGCGGCGCTGCGCCTGCCCTCGCTGCCGCCCGAGCCGAGCGCCGACGGTCAGGTCCGACGAGCCGGCCTGGCTAGTGTCATCGACGGATTCCGCTACCTGGCCACCACACCGGTACTCCTGCTGTCCTTCGGGGTGGACCTGATCGCGATGATCCTCGCCATGCCGCGGGCGCTCTTCCCGGAGATCGCCCACGAACGGTTCGGCGGTGGTGGGTCCGTCGGCCTGCTCTACAGCGCCATCGCGATCGGCTCGATGATCGGTGGTCTGACCTCCGGCTGGATCGGCCGGCTCCGCCGGCAGGGGCTCGGTCTGGTGCTCGCGGTGGTGGGTTGGGGCCTGGCGATCGCCGCGGCTGGGTTGGCCCAGCAGCTCTGGCTGATGGTCGCGCTGCTCGCCGTTGCCGGGGCCGCCGACCTGATCAGCGCGGTGCTGCGCCAGTCGATGCTGCTGGTCTACGCACCGGACCGGATGCGCGGCCGGCTCCAGGGCGTCAACACGGTCGTGGTGGCGGGTGGCCCACGTTTGGGCGACCTCCGGGCCGGCACCATGGCCGCCGGGTTCGGCGGCGGGGTGGCCTGGGTGGCCGGCGGGCTCGCCTCGGCGGTGCTCGTGGTCGTGCTCGCAGTGGCGTTCCCGGCACTGCTGCGCTACCGGGCCACTACCGCGTCGAGCAACGACCGGGTCTGACCGGTTAGGGTCGCCGGCATGGAAAGCCCCGATCAGCGCCCCTTCTCCGGCGCCCAGTGGACCATCTCCGCCGCCGGTCACGAGGCCGTCATCGTGGAGGTGGGCGGTGGGCTCCGGACGTACCGGCACGACGGTGTCGACCTGGTAGACGGGTACCAGACCGACGAGGTGTGCCCCGGCTGCGCCGGGCAGGTGCTGGCACCCTGGCCGAACCGGATCCGCGATGGCCGCTACGCGTTCGGGGAGCGGGCGCTCCAGCTCCCGCTGACCGAGCCGGAGCGGCACGTGGCCATCCACGGGCTGGTCAACTGGGTGCCGTGGCGTCTGCTGGAGCAGTCGGAGGCCGCGGTGACCCTCGGCTACGACCTGCCGCCGCAGCCCGGCTACCCGTGGCCGTTGCGGCTGCTCAGCCGGTGGAGCGTCGGCGCGGACGGGCTGCGCGCCGAGCACGAGGTGACCAACATCGGCGGGGAGGCCGCGCCGTTCGGCTTCTCCGTGCACCCGTACCTGCAGCTGCCGGGCGTCGCGGTCGACGACCTGGTCATGCGGCTTCCGACCCGTACCCGGTTGTTGGTGGACGGTCGGCTGCTGCCGGTCGGCGCGACCCCGGTGGCCGGGACCGAGTACGACTGGACCAGCCCGCGCCGGATCGGCGCCGCCGAGCTGGATCTCTGCTTCGGCGAGGTGATCCGCGACGCTGACGGCGGCTCGTCGGTGAGCCTGTCCGCGCCGGACGGTTCGGCGGGGGTGAGCATCTGGGCGGACGCGGAGTTCGGCTGGTGGCAGGTGTTCACCGGGGACGCGCTCACCGGTGACCGGCACCGCCGCTCGGTGGCGATCGAGCCGATGACCTGCCCGCCGGACGCGTTCCGCTCGGGCCGGGACGTGCTCACGCTCAAGCCTGCTACGACCTGGCGGGGTGCCTGGGGCATCCGGCCCGGGGCCTGATGGAGTTCGCCGAGGTCGTCCGGCGTCGGCGGATGGTGCGCAACTACGACCCGGACCGCCCCGTCCCGCCCGACGTGGTGGACCGGCTGCTCGACCACGCGGTCCGCGCACCGTCGGCCGGGTTCGCTCAGGGCTGGGGTTTCCTGGTCCTGGAGGAGCCGGCCGACCGGGAGCGGTTCTGGGCGGCCACCACACCGGACGGCGGTGGGCGGGAGCGCTGGCTGGCCGGGATGCGCCGGGCACCACTGATCGTGGTGCCGCACGCCAACGCGTCGGCCTACCTGCGGCGGTACGCGGAGCCGGACAAGGGGTGGACGGACCGGTCCACCGACCGTTGGCCGGTGCCGTACTGGCACGTGGACACCGGCTTTGCGGCGCTGCTGATGTTGCTCACCGCCGTGGACGAAGGGCTGGGGGCCTGTTTCTTCGGCATTCCGCCGCAGCAACTCGCCCCCTACCGCGACGCGTTCGGTGTGCCGGAGGAATACCAGCCCGTCGGTGCCGTCACAATCGGTTACCGGGCAGCGGACCATCGGTCACCGTCGCTGCGCCGGGGGCGTCGTCCGATGGACGAGGTGGTGCGGCGCGGCCGGTGGAGTTGAGCACTCCGTCCCGTTTGTCCGCTTGAGGATCGGACGACCGGTAGCGAAACTGACATCAGGGAGCGAAACGCGTCGTGCGCTGGGCGGCTAGGCTGGCACGGTCATCGGTGCCGCGCCGCGCGGTGCCCGCCGCGGCCCGGCTCGGCGCCGTCGGTCGGCCCGGCCACGGGGAGGGGAGCGTGCCGTCGTGATCTTCAGAGCGGTCCGGGACGGGCGTCCCTATCCGGAACACAATCTGACGCTCAAGCAGTGGGCGGAGATTCCGCCCCGGCCACTGCGCCTGGACCAGATGATCACCACCAAGCGTGAGCTGGCGCTCGACAAGCTGCTCGCCGAGGACTCCACCTTCTACGGTGACCTCTTCCCGCACGTCGTGCAGTGGAACGGTGGGCTCTACCTTGAGGACGGGCTGCACCGCGCGTTGCGGGCCGCCCTGCAGCAGCGCAACCAGATCCACGCCCGGGTGCTGGTGCTCTCCGAGCCGATCGAGTGACGAGCCCTTCTGTCGCTCGCTGAACCTTCGTTAGGGTGGCGTCCATGACCGCTGCGCTGGACCTGCTCGATCTGGACCCGTCGCTCACCGACGAAGAGCGACAGATCCGCGACGTCGTCCGCCAACTCGTCGACGACCGGGTGCGCCCGCACGTCGCCGACTGGTACGAACAGGGCCAGGTGCCAGCCCGCGAGCTGGCCCGGGAGTTCGGCAAGCTCGGCCTGCTCGGCATGCACCTCACCGGCTACGGCTGCGCTGGCGCCTCCGCCGTCGCGTACGGCCTGGCCTGCCAGGAGCTGGAGGCCGGCGACTCCGGCCTCCGCTCGCTCGTCTCGGTACAGGGCTCGCTCGCCATGTACGCCATCTGGCGCTACGGCAGCGAGGAGCAGAAGCAACGCTGGCTGCCGTCGATGGCCACCGGCGAGGCGATCGGCTGCTTCGGCCTGACCGAGCCGGACCACGGCTCCGACCCCGCCTCGATGACCACCCGCGCCCGCCGCGACGGCGACGACTGGGTGCTCACCGGCGCCAAGATGTGGATCACCAACGCGCCGATCGCCGACGCCGCGGTGATCTGGGCGCGCACCGACGAGGGCGTGCGGGGTTTCCTCGTACCCATGGACACGCCCGGTGTCACGGCCCGGGAGATCCGCCGCAAGATGTCGCTGCGCGCGTCGGTGACCGGCGAGATCGCGCTCGACGACGTCCGGCTCCCGGCGGACGCCCAACTGCCCGAGGCGATCGGGCTCAAGGCGCCGCTGAGCTGTCTCACCGAGGCCCGGTACGGCATCGTCTGGGGCGCGGTGGGCGCCGCCCGTGACTGCCTGGAAACCACACTGGCGTACGCCACCACCCGCACCCAGTTCGGTCGCCCGCTGGCCGGCTTCCAGCTCACCCAGGCGAAACTCGCCGACATGGCCGTCGAGCTGGTGAAGGGGCAACTGCTCGCGCTGCACCTGGGCCGGCTCGCCGACGCCCACCGGCTGCGACCCGAGCAGGTCAGCGTGGGCAAGCTGAACAACGTGCGGGAGGCCCTGGCCATCGCCCGGCAGTGCCGCACCATCCTCGGCGCCAACGGAGTCTCTGGCGAATACCCGATCATGCGGCACGCCAACAACCTGGAGAGCGTCCTGACGTACGAGGGCACCTCCGAAATCCACCAGCTGGTCGTCGGGCAGCGACTCACCGGGATCTCCGCGTTCGCGTGACCTGCGCGCGCGTGACCTGCGCGCGCGTGACCTGCCCGCGTGCTGACCTGCGCGCGTGACCTGCCCGCGCGTGACCTGCCCGTTTGTGCTTTCCGGCCGCTCGACGCGCGGCTGTCGTACGGGGGCCGTACCGTCATTGGCAGACGACGTGTCTGACGAGGACGGTGAGCGTGATGGCCCGCGACGCTGGCATCAACGAGCCCACGAGGGAGTTTCCCGGTTACCCGACCGGTGACGATCTCAAGGAGCGGTCGGCCGCGACACCCGAGCCGACCATGGACACACCGGGCGGCCCCGGTGGCCCGACGGGTGGCCCGATGGGCGGCAGCGGTGGCCCGACGGGTGGTGGTGGTGGCGGGGCCCGTGGCCTGCTCCTGCTGCTCGGCGCCGCCGCGCTCGCCGTGGTGGTGCTGCTCGGCATCCAGGCGACCGGCATCCTGCCGGATTTCCGCAACCCGTTCGCCAAGGAGCAGACCGACCGCAGCCAGCCACCACTGCTGAAGTCGATCCAGGACCTCAGCCGCTACGTGGCGGCCGAAGGCAATTTCCAGGTCGTGGTCGACACCCAGAACGACCGGCGCAACGTTCCCGACTTCCTGCTCAACGAGCGCACCCTGTTCGTCGGGGCCGGCAGCATCGAGGCGTACGTCGACTTCACCAAGATCGGTGAGGGTGCCGTCGTCCAGTCCGCAGACGGCAAGTCCGTCGAGATCAAACTGCCCGCCCCGCAGCTCGGCGAGACCAACCTCGACATGGAGAAGAGCTACGTCTTCGCGGAGCAGCGCGGTCTGCTCAACCGGCTCGGTGACCTGGTCGGCAACGATCCCAACCGGCAGCAGCAGGTCTACCAGCTCGCCGAGGAGCGGATCACCGCCGCCGCCCGCGACAGCGGTCTATCCGCCCGAGCCGAGGAAAACACCCGCAAGATGCTGGAGGGGCTGCTGCGCTCCCTCGGCTACCAACAGATCACGGTCACCTACACGGCTCCCTGACCGCGACAACCCGTACGCGGAAGCGCCCGCCCCGACGTCCGTCGGAGCGGGCGCTTCTCCATTGGGTCGTCGGCGGTCGCCGCTGGCAGTCGCGGCTGGTAGCCCCCGCTCTGCCGAGCGGCGTGTGCGCTCCTTGATCCACTCGGGCTTGCTGAATTCGGGGTATCACCGGCACCTGGACACCGCGGAATCAGCAAACCCGAGTGGATCAACGGCGAGGTGGGCAGCAACTTCGGGGAAGTTGCTGCCTCGGGCGGGGGCGGGGGGTGGGGGTGGGGGCCCTGGACGTGCGGGAGGCCACTACAACAGGGTTGTAGTGGCCTCCCGGACGCGCGGCGCGCTTGAGGGGTGGGGGTCAGTGCTGGGTGGAGGCCAGGTAGCGATCCTCGTTCGGCATGAGAACCCAGAGGACCAGGTAGACGATCACCTGGGTGCCGGGCAGCAGCAGGGACAGCAGGAACAGCAGCCGGACCATCCCGGCGGACATGCCGAACCGCCGACCGAGGCCGGCGCAGACACCGGCGAGCATGCGCCCCTCGCGGGGCCGGACCAGTTTGCGACTCATCGTCGTACTCCCACTCTGCGGCAGTGCGCCGCGTCTGCAATCCACGGTAGAAGGGGGTGGCCACCTCGCCCTCGGTCCCGAGGATGAGCGGTGACCCGTGGACCCGTAGGTGCTTTACCCGGGCAGCCCCTCGCTGATGCCTCCCGGCGACCCGCCCGCGCCGCGCCCGAGCGCCGCGCACGGCGGGACCGGTGAAGATCGCGCTCGTTCACGGGGTGGCCTCGGGGAAGGGCCCAGGCCACTGCAACATGGATCGAGCGTGATCTTGCAATGGCCGTGAGACGGCGGTCAGGTGCTCGCCTCCCGGTGGCCGGGTGGGCGTTGAGCTGGGCGGGTAGGCTGGCAGATCGGCCACCCACACCCCGGGTGACCGGCACCCATACCCCGGGCGGTCACGAGCGGGGCCGTCAGACCGGCGGTCACGACCCGGCCGGGTCCCGTACGCCGGGACGACGGCGAGGAAGCGCGGCCATGATCAGTGTTTTCGACCTCTTCAGCGTTGGTATCGGGCCGTCCAGCTCGCACACGGTGGGGCCGATGCGGGCCGCGCGTACGTTCGTTGGCGGGCTCAAGGCCGACGGGCTGCTCAGCGACGTCGCACGGGTGCAGGCCGAGCTGTTCGGCTCGCTGGGTGCCACGGGGCACGGGCACGGCAGTGGCCCGGCGGTGCTGCTGGGGTTGTCCGGGGAGTCGCCGGAGACTGTCGACACGGACACCGTCGGCCCTCGCGTCGAGCGGATCCGGGCCGAGCGGCGGATCAACATCCTCGACGCGCACGAGATCGACTTCGACCCGGACCGGGACCTGACGCTGCACCGTCGCCGGTCGCTTCCGTACCACCCGAACGGGATGACCTTCGCGGCGTACGACGGGGCCGGGGCCGAGCTGCGCAGTCGCACCTACTACTCCGTCGGTGGTGGCTTCGTGGTGGACGAGGCCGCGGCCGGCGCGGACCGGATCAAGCCGGACAGCACAGTGGTGCGGTACCCGTTCCTGACCGGGGCGCAACTGTTGGAGGTCACCACCCGCACCGGGCTGTCGATCAGCGAGGTGATGCTGGCCAACGAGCGTTCCTGGCGCAGCGAGGCGGACATCCGGGCGGGCCTGCTGGAGATCTGGCGGGTGATGCGGGAGTGCGTGGAGCGCGGCTGTGAGCGCGACGGCGTACTCCCTGGGGGGTTGAAGGTCCGGCGGCGCGCGGCGGAGCTGCGGCGCGGCCTGGAGGCGGACGCCGGAACGCCCGACCCGCTGCACGCGATGGACTGGGTGACGCTGTTCGCCCTGGCGGTCAACGAGGAGAACGCCGCCGGTGGCCGGGTGGTCACCGCGCCGACCAACGGGGCGGCCGGGATCATTCCGGCGGTGCTGCACTACTACGCCCGGTTCGTGCCGGGGGCGTCCGACGACGGTGTGGTGCGGTTCCTGCTGACGGCCGGCGCGATCGGGGTGCTGTTCAAGGAGAATGCCTCGATCTCCGGTGCGGAGGTGGGCTGCCAGGGTGAGGTCGGTTCGGCGTGCTCGATGGCGGCGGCGGGGCTGGCCGAGGTGCTCGGTGGCACCCCGGAGCAGGTGGAGAACGCGGCCGAGATCGGGATGGAGCACAACCTCGGGTTGACCTGTGACCCGGTGGGTGGCCTGGTGCAGATCCCCTGCATCGAGCGGAACGCGGTGGCTAGCATCAAGGCGATCACGGCCGCCCGGCTGGCGCTGCGCGGCGACGGTGTGCACAAGGTGTCGCTGGACAAGGTCATCAAGACCATGCGGGAGACGGGCGCCGACATGAAGGTCAAGTACAAGGAGACGGCGCGTGGCGGTCTGGCCGTCAACGTGATCGAGTGCTGAGTCCGGTCGATTCCGGGCATTCGTTCACCGACTGCTAACCTGTCGTCCGTTTCAGGAGGCGGGAGGCTCGCGGTGACCTCTGGCGTCGCGGCGTTGTGGTCGCACCGCAACTCGCTGCGCATCCTGGTCAGGCGGGACCTGGCGGTCAAGTACCAGCAGTCGGTGCTGGGCTACTTCTGGTCGTTGATCGAGCCGCTAGGCATGGGCGCCATCTACTGGTTCGTGTTCGGGGTGCTCTACTCCCGCGACACCGGCCGGCATCTCGGCGAGGCGGCCGGGTCGTACCCGTTGTTCCTGATCACCGGCATCTTCGCCTGGATGTGGACCAGCTCGGCGTTGAGCGAGGCCACGAACGCGCTGACCGGCCAGTCCCGGTTGATCACCACGATGAACGTGCCGCGTCAGATCTTCCCGATCGGCCGGGTCACCGGCCGGTTCGCCGAGTACGCGGCAGGCCTGCCGATCCTGATCGCCATCGCGGTGATCTACGCGGTGCACGGTCGGATCCACCCCGGCTGGTCGCTGCTGTCCCTGCCGCTCGCGGTGGCCGTCCAGGCCGTCCTGTTGACCGGGCTCGCCCTGCTGCTGTCCGCCTGGAACGTGCTGATGCGCGACGTGGAACGCTTGATGCGGCTGATCATCCGGGTGCTCTTCTACGCCACGCCGATCATCTATCCGCTCAGCCTGGTCCGGGAGTCCGGCCTGCCTGGCTGGCTGAAGGTGGTGTACGAGCTGAACCCCCTGGTCGGGATCTTCCAGTTGCATCACGCGATCTGGTACCCGGACGAGTTCCCGGACGCCCGGCTGCTCGCCACCACCGTCGTCGGCAGCCTGCTGGTGCTGGCCGCCGGCTGGTGGTCGTTCCGCCGGTTGGAACCCGCAGTGCTCAAGGAACTCTGACGTGGCCACCCCGATCATCGAGGCCGACGGCCTGGGCATCCGGTTCGTCCGGAACCGTCGCCGTCAACTGCGCCTGCGGGAGCTGTTCATCCACCGGGGTGCGCGTGGTGCCCTGCCCGGCCAGTTCTGGCCGTTGCGGGACGTGTCGTTCACGATCGAACCCGGCGAGACGGTCGGCGTGATCGGCCGCAACGGCACCGGCAAGAGTACCCTGCTGCGGTTGATCGCCGGGGTGCTCATCCCCGACGAGGGCGACATCCGTGTGCACGGCGCGGTGGCACCGCTGCTGGAGTTGTCTGCCGGTTTCTCCAACGACCTGACCGGGCGGGAGAACCTGCACCTGGTCGGTGGCCTGCACGGGCTGTCGACGGGCTACCTGAAGCGGCACTTCGACGAGATCGTCGAGTTCGCCGGTGAGCAGGTGGAGCGGGCCATCGACACGTCGGTCCGGCACTACTCGTCGGGCATGAAGGTGCGACTCGGCTTCGCGATCATCTCGCACCTGCCGCACCCGATCCTGCTGATGGACGAGGTGACCGCGGTCGGGGACGCGGAGTTCCGCAAGAAGTGTTACGCGACGATTGATCGTCTGCTCGGGGAGGGGCGCACGCTGGTGTTGGTGTCACACAACGAAAAGGACCTGACCCGGTTCTGTCGTCGGGGGTTGTACCTCGACGCGGGCCGGTTGACGCTCGACGGCACCATCGCCGAGGCGCTCGACGCGTACCAGGCCGCGGTCCCGCGGTGACGCTCGCGATCGTGCTCGCCGCCGGGTCGCCGGCAGCGGGCCTGACCACCGCGACCGGTGAGCCGCTGGCCGACCGCCTGGCCGCCCAGTTGCGCCGGGCCGGTGCCGACGAGGTGCGCTTCGCCGCCACCCTCGACGAGTTGACCGCGCTGGTCGCCACCGCCACCGCCCCCGTGCTGGTCACCGGCACCGACCTGGTGGCGCACACCGCCGTGTTGCGGCACCTGGCCACCAGCCCGGTGGGCCCCACGGTGGCGCTGGTGCTGGGTGACCCGCCGGTGCCCGGGCGCACTGCCGTGCGGGAGGAACGCGGCCAGGTGGTCGACGCCGGTGCCCTGGACGCACTCGACGGGGCCGCCACCGGCGTGTTCGGCGGCGCGCTGCGGGTCGGCGTGGACGACCTGCCGACCCTCGCCGCAGCCGCCCGCGCCGCGGAGGGTGGCCCCGGGTCCGCCGTGGACCGGCTCTTCGCGGGTCTCGCGGCGCTCGGCACGCTGATCTTCGCCCAGCGGGTACGCCTACTCGTCGCCCGCCGGGTCGAGGACGAGGACGAGGACGAGCTGGTCGCTGCCGAGGCGGCGGTGACCGCTGTCGACGAGGACCGGGCCGAGTTGCGGCTGTCGGTGAAGGAGAAGGACGACTTCTTCTCCACCTACTTCGTCAGCACCTGGTCCCCGTACGTGGTCCGGTGGGCGGCCCGGCTGCGGCTCACCCCGACCGGGGTGACGGCGATCTCGGTGCTGTTCGCGCTGGCCGCGGCGGTGCTGTTCGGGGTCGGTGGGCGACCCGCGCTGGTCGGCGGCGCGGTGCTGCTCTACCTCGGCTTCGTGCTGGACTGCGTGGACGGCCAGTTGGCCCGCTACACCCGGCACTTCAGCGCCTGGGGTGGCTGGCTGGACACGATGGCGGACCGGGCGAAGGAATACCTGGTCTACGCCGGGCTGGGCTTCGGGGTGAGCCACGCCGGGCTGGGCAACGGCTGGGCGCTCGCGATCGCCGCGATGACGTTGCAGACCGTCCGGCACATGACCGACACCTGGTACGGGGTGCTGCACGACGAGGCGGCCCGTCGACCGAGAGCGGCGGCGGGTGCCAGCGGCGGGATCGGTGACCGGCTGAACGCGGCGTCGACCCGTGTGCAGGCGGACACCGGGTCGCTGTCGTACTGGCTGAAGCGGACCGTCGTCTTCCCCATCGGCGAGCGGTGGGCGCTGATCGCGCTGACCGTTGCGCTGTTCAACCCGCTGGTCAGCCTCATCGCCGTCCTGGTCTGGGGTGTGCTGGCGTTCGCATACACCGGGGCGCTGCGGACGTTGCGGGCCCGCTGGATGAGGGTGCCGGTGCTGGACACGGTCGACGCCACCCTGCACCGCGACGACGGCCCGCTGGCCCGCTGGCTGCCGGTGGTCCGCCCGATGGGGCCGTTGACCCTGGCGGTGATCGCCGCGCTCGGCCCGGCGGTGCTGCTGGTCGCGGCGCTGTGGGGCGACTCGCCGGACGGGCTGCGCTGGGCGGTGCCGGTGGCGCTGCTGGTGCTGCTGGTCGGCGGCCTGGGCGCGAGGGCCGCGCACAGCGGTCCGCTGGACTGGTTGGTGCCCGCGGCGTTGCGGGCCGCCGAGTACCTGTTCGCCATCGCGATCGGGGTGGTCGGAGGGGCGCCGGGTTGGCTGATCTTCGGGTACGTCTTCGTGCTCACCGTGCACCACTACGACCTGACGGCCCGGCTGGAGAAGCGACAGGCGGCACCGCCGCTGCACGCGTCCACGCTGGGCTGGGAGGTGCGCTCGGCGCTGCTGGCCCTCGCGGCGATTGCCGGCATCGTGGGTATCGGGCTGGCTACACTCGGTGCGTACCTTCTCGTGGTTTTCGTGGTGAGCGTCGTCCTGGCCTGGTTCGTGCGACCGGCCCGTAGCGCGCGGGCGTCGGTCGCGCCGGTGGGCGCTGGAGGTGCCGCGCCGCACTGACGGAGGGACGGCCGGATGACCCTGATCAGCTTCGTGGTGCCGGCCTTCCGCGTGCAGGGATACCTGCGTGAATGTCTGGACTCCGTCCTCGGTCAGCCGGAGACCGACATCGAGGTGATCGCCGTCGACGACTGCTCGCCGGACGCCAGCGGCGAGATCATCGACGAGTACGCGGCCCGCGACCAGCGGGTCCGCTCGGTTCGGCTGTCGGAGAACGTCGGCCTCGGTCCAGCCCGCAACATCGGGTTGGACCGGGCCGTCGGCGAGTACGTGTGGTTCCTCGACGGCGATGACTGGCTGGCGCCGGAGTGCCTGACCGAGGTCGCCGAGCGGTTGCGGGCGACCCGCCCCGACGTGCTGCTGGTCGACCACGTCCGCACCCACTGGAACGACACAGCGACCCGCAGCGCGATGGCCGAGGTGTTCCCGGAGTCGCCCGGCGCGGACACCTTCCGGTTGCGGGACCGGCCGGAGGCGATGCACCTGCTGCACACCGCGTGGAACCGGCTGGTCCGGCGGGAGTTCCTGGCCGACCTGGGGCTGCGCTTCGCACCGGGCTGGTACGAGGACGTCTCGTTCAGCTATCCGGTGCTGATGGCGGCGCAGCGGATCGGCGTACTCGATCGGGTGTGCGTCAACTACCGGCAACGCCGCGCCGGCGCGATCACCCGGACCCGGGGTGACCGGCACTTCGAGGTCTTCCCACAGTGGCACCGGGTCTTCCACCTGATGGACGCGTGGGGCTCGGCGACGGACGCCCTGCGGCCGGCGGTCTTCGAGCGGATGATCTGGCACTACCTGACGGTGCTGGGCAACGGCCAGCGGATCGCCCCGGAGCTGCGACCGGCGTTCTTCGCGCAGATCACCGCCGACTACGAGCGCTGGCTGCCGGCCGGCGGTTATCCGGTGCCGGACGGGGTGGAGGGGATCAAACACCGGCTCGTCGCGTCCGGCCGCTGGCGCACCTTCAGCGCGTTGCGGGCCGCCAGCCGGGCCCGCGACGCCGCCCGTCGGCAGACCCGCACCGCCCGGCGTCGGGTCGGCCCGGTCGCGCGCCGCGGTGCCCGGCTGACCCGCGACGGGTTGCTGCGCGAGTACTACCGGGCCGAGTTGCGTCGGCCGGTCGACCCGACGCTCGCGGTGTACGCCGCCTACTGGTTCCGGGGTTACTCCTGCAACCCGGCGGCGATCTACGAGGCTGCCCGGACGTTGGCGCCGGGGGTGCGCGGCGTGTGGATCGTGCGCCGGGATCGGGTGGACAGCGTGCCGGCCGGGGTGGAGTACGTGGTCGCCGGCACGCCGGCGTACTACCGGGTCCTCGCCCGCGCCCGCTGGCTGGTCAACAACGTCAACTTTCCGGACTTCGTCCGCAAGCGGCCGGAGCAGGTGCACCTGCAGACCCACCACGGCACCCCGGTCAAGGTGATGGGGCTGGACCAGCAGCGCTACCCGATCGGCGCGGGTCGGATGGACTTCGCCGGGCTGCTGCGCCGGGTGGACCGTTGGGACTACAGCGTCAGCGCGAACAGCTTCTCCACCCAGATGTGGGACCGGGCGTACCCGTCCACGTACACGACTCTGGAGGTGGGTTACCCGCGCAACGACCGCCTGGTGACGGCCGGTCCGGACGAGGTGCGTCGGCTGCGCGCGGAGTTCGGCGTCGGCCCCGACGAGCAGGTCGTGCTGTACGCCCCGACACACCGGGAGCACCTTCCCGGCTACCGGCCACCGTTCGACCCGGACCGGTTCGTGCGGGCGCTGGGTGACTCGGGCCGGCTGCTGATGCGCAGCCACTATTTCCACGACCGTGACCGTCGCCCCGGTCGGCCGGTGGACTGGGAACGGGTTCGCGATGTGAGTGGCCACCAACGGGTGGAGGATCTCTACCTGATAGCCGACGTGTTGATCACCGACTATTCGTCGGCGATGTTCGACTATGCGGTGCTGGACCGGCCGATCGTGCTCTATATCCCGGACTGGGAGGCGTACCGGCTGGCCCGAGGGGTCTACTTCGACGTCACGGCCGAACCGCCGGGCGCGGTGGCCACCACCTTCGCCGACCTGGTCGACCTGTTCCGCACCGACGCGGTGCGCTCCGACGCGGCGACCAAGGCCCGTGAGCATTTCCGGGGCCGGTTCTGCACATTGGACGACGGGCACGCGGCGGAACGGGTGGTGCGTGAGGTTTTCCTGGGGGAGCCCAGCGGGCGATCTTCGCGCTGCTGACCGCGCTGTCCGTCTCCTTTGTCGTGTAATTGCGGCGTCATCCGTCGAACATGAGACGTTTACCCGATGTGCGGATCCAATGATCCTGGTCACAGTCTTGTGGGGTTCGGCAGACGAGCTGGGGGGGACGACGGTGAGCACCGTCACGCTCAAGGACGTGAGCAAGGTCTTCAGGGACGGCACGCTGGCAGTCGACAGCATCAATCTTGATGTGAACGACGGCGAGTTCATGGTGCTTCTGGGGCCGTCCGGCTGCGGCAAGTCGACGGTGCTGCGGATGATCGCCGGGTTGGAGGATCCGACCCAGGGCGCGGTGCTGCTCGACGGGGAGTTGGCGAACGACCTGCCTCCGCGCGACCGCAAGATCGCAATGGTCTTCCAGGACTTCGCGCTCTACCCGCACATGAGCGTCGGCGACAACATCGCCTTCCCACTGCGCCTCGCGGGAATCGAGCAGGAGCCGCGGGACGAGCGGGTCAGCGACGTGGCCAGCGCGCTGGGCATCGGCGACGTGCTGGCCCGTAAGCCGGGCCAGCTCTCCGGCGGCCAGCGGCAGCGGGTGGCGATGGGTCGGGCGATCGTCCGGCGGCCCGGCCTGTTCCTGATGGACGAGCCGCTCTCGAATCTGGACAGCGGCCTGCGCGCCGAGCTGCGCGCGGAGATCTCCGGCCTGACCCGGGAGCTGGGGGTCACCACCGTCTACGTCACCCACGATCAGGCCGAGGCGCTCACGATGGCCGACCGGGTCGCCATCATGCGCCGCGGCGTGCTCCAGGACGTCGGCACACCCACCCAGGTGTACGGCCGGCCGGCGACGCTCTACGTGGCCGCCTTCCTGGGCAGCCCACGGATGAACCTGCTGGAGGCGTCGGTCTACGTCCACCTCGACCGGTACGTCACGCTGAACCTCGGTGACCAGTCGCTCTACCTGCCCTGGAACGACATTCGCAGTCGGGCGGTGGCGCACTACCACGGTGAGCGGATCGTGGTCGGCATGCGGGCCGAGGCACTCACCCCGGTCGCCCCGGACAGCCCCGGCGACGTGCTGCGGGGGCGGATCCGCTACCTGGAGCACCACGGGCACGAGTCGCTGGCGTTCCTCGACATTGGTGCGACAGCGGTCGTGGTCGACGAGATGGGTGCGCCGATCGAATCGCCGCCGGTCGGTCAGCGCGGCCTGCGTCGGTTCGGCTCGGTGATGCAGCGCCTCACCGGCAAGCCGGTGGAGCCGCACGAGGCCTCGAGTGGCGCCGGCACCCAGACCAGCGTGCTTCCCGACCCGGGCCGGCACCACCGCCGCCCGGCGGAGCTGGCGGTGCGGCTGGCGCCGTACCCGGCGGTCAGCGCCGGTCATCCGCTCGCCGTCTCGGTCCGGATGGACGCGCTGCACTTCTTCGACGAGCGTGGCGCCCGGATCGACGTGGGTTGGCGCTGACGACTCGCCGGAGCGGGGTGGCGGGCCTACCGTCCGGTGTCCTACCGTCTGCGCACCCAGTCCACAGTGAAAGACCTCCGAGAGGGGTGCACCCGTGTCGGGTGACCGTCCCAGCCCGCTCGTCATCGAGCGCATCCTGCGCGATCGCGGGAGCATCTGGCAGCAGATCGTGGCCGAGCGTGACCTCAACGCGCTGACCGTTCGCATGCTGAGCAGTTCCGCCATCGCGTTGGCCTGTTACGGCGCGGTGCTGGGCGCCTTCCACAGCCCGCTGATGGCACTGACCTCCGCGTTGAAGCTGCCGCTGCTGTTCCTGGTCACGCTGGCCATCTGCCTGCCCACGCTCTACCTGTTCAACCTGGTCTTCGGCGCCCGGCTGTCGGTGCGTCAGTCGTTGGCGCTGGTGATGGTGGCGATCACGGTCACCTCGATGCTCGCCGTGGCGTTCGCGCCGATCAGCCTCTTCTTCCTGATCACCGCGCCCGACTACGGGTTCTTCAAGCTGCTCAACGTGGCGATCCTGACCCTGTCGGCAGTGGTCGGGTTGCGCTTCCTGACCGGCGGGATGCAGGTGCTCAACGACCACGGCCTGCTTGCGCCGGAGGCCGCCAACGCCCAGGCGCACGCGCCGGTCGCGGTCCAGGCCGCCCCGGCCCCGGTCCAGGCTGTGCCGGCCGCCGTGCCCGCCGGATCGACTCCGGCCGCCGGTCAGGGTGCCGAGCCGGTGGCCGTGCCGGCCGGGGCCGCGGTTGCCGAGTCGACGTCGAACGGCGCAGCGACCACCGCGCCGGTTCCGGCGCACGTGCCGGCTCAGTGGGCCGGCCAGCCGGCGGGCGCCTCGTTCCCTCCGGGCGCCCTGGTAGCGCAACGTCCGTGGGGCAGCCCGCCCGTCCGGCGCGGCGACCCGTCGCAGCGGCCGGCCAGCATGACCCTGCTCTACATCTGGATCCTGCTCTTCGGTTTCGTCGGCACCCAGTTGGCGTGGACGCTGCGCCCGTTCTTCGGTGACCCGGGCCAGGATTTCGCCTTCTTCCGCAGCATCGACGGCAACTTCTACGCGGAGATCCTGCGGACGATCGCCAACCTCTGAGCACCGGTCGAGCGCGGAAAGGCCCTGGTTGCCGGCCTGGTTACCGGCTAGTAACGTCAGGACATGACCATCGACTCCCGCCAGGTGGCGGCCGGCATCCTGGAAGCGGTGCCCTTCGCTCGTACGCTCGGCATCGAATTCGTCGAGGTGGCACCCGAGGCGGAGGGCGGGGTGCGGGCGGTCGTCCGGCTGCCCGACTCGCCGGCCACCCACAACCACATCGGCGGCCCGCACGCCGGTGCCATGTTCACCCTCGGCGAGACGGCCTCCGGCGCGGTCGTGCTGGCCGCCTTCGGGCAGCTGCTCGACCGGGCCGTGCCGCTCGCCGTCCGGGCCGACATCGCCTACCGCAAGCTCGCCATGGGCCCGATGCTGGCCACCGCGCGGCTCGGGCGGCCGGCGCTCGAGGTGATCGAGGAGCTGGAGTCCGGCCAGCGGCCGGAGTTCCCGGTCGAGGTGGAGATCGCGACCGAGGAGGGCAAGCCGACCTCGGCGATGACCGTGATCTGGACGCTGCGGCCGAACTGAGGCGCGCCGGGGCGGCGGAAACGGGTTTGCGGGCCCAGTGGGGTGGATAGATTCGTACCGTGCTGGGCCTACCTGCTCACGTGACCGCCTGTCTCTTCGATCTGGACGGTGTGCTGACGCAGACCGCCCGCGTGCACAACGCCGCCTGGAAGCAGACCTTCGACGAGTTTCTCCGGCAGCGAGCCACCGTCTCCGGCGAGCCCTTCCAACCGTTCGACCCGGGCCCGGACTACAACCGCTACGTCGACGGGCGACCCCGCGCCGACGGCGTCCGCTCGTTCCTCGCCTCCCGCGGCATAGTCCTCCCCGAGGGCACCCCGGACGACCCGCCGGACGCCGACACCGTCAACGGCGTGGGCAACCGCAAGAACGTCCTGCTGCTGGAACGCCTCCGCACCGCCGGCGTCGAGGTCTACCCGGGCTCGGTGCACTACCTGGAGGCGGCGAGGGCCGCCGGGCTGCGCCGGGCCGTGGTGACGGCCAGCGCCAACGGTGGCGAGGTGGTCGCCGCTGCCGGGCTGGAACCGCTGCTGGAGGCCCGGGTCGACGGCCTGGTCGCCCGCGGCCAGGGGCTGCGTGGCAAACCGCACCCCGACACCTTCCTCGCCGGGGCCACACTGCTCGGCGTCGACCCGACACGGGCCGCCGTCTTCGAGGACGCGCTCTCCGGGGTGGCCGCCGGCCGTGCCGGTGGCTTCGGCTACGTGGTCGGCGTCGACCGGGTCGGGCAGGCCGACGAGTTGCTCGCGCACGGCGCCGACATCGTGGTCCAAGACCTCGCCGAGCTGCTCGCCGTCGCCGACCCGTCGGTGCCGGCCCGTGCCGCCACCGCCCGCCCCGCCGATGGACGAGGCTCCGCGTGATCCGGGAGCGGGCCTATCCGGTCGAGCCGTGGCACGTCCGGGAGACCCGGCTCGACATGGACGTGCTGGCCCAGTCGGAGTCGGTCTTCGCGCTCTCCAACGGGCACGTCGGCCTGCGCGGCAACCTCGACGAGGGTGAGCCGCACGGCCTGCCCGGCACCTACCTCAACTCGTTCTACGAGCTGCGACCACTGCCGTACGCGGAGGCGGGCTACGGCTTCCCCGAGTCCGGGCAGACCATCGTCAACGTCACCAACGGCAAACTGATCCGACTGCTCGTCGACGACGAACCGCTCGACGTGCGCTACGGGGAACTGCTGGCCCACGAGCGGATCCTCGACCTGCGAGCCGGCACCCTGCACCGGGAGCTGCACTGGCGCTCTCCGGCCGGCCGGGAGGTCAAGGTCCGCAGCACCCGGCTGGTCTCCTTCACCCAGCGGTCGGTCGCCGCCATCAGCTACGAGGTGGAGGCCGTCGACGGTCCGCTGCGGCTGATCGTGCAGTCCGAGTTGGTGGCCAACGAGTCGCTGCCCGCGCAGAGCAAGGACCCCCGGGTGGCGGCGGTGCTGGAGTCACCCCTGCAGGCCGAGGAGGAGCTGACCACCCCTGACGGTGGGCAGCTGATCCACCGCACCAAGGTCTCCGGGCTGCGGGTTGCCGCCGCCATGGAGCACGAGGTCCACGGCCCGGACCACACCACCATCGAGTCCGAGGGCTACCAGGACTGGGTCCGCACCACCATCGCCTGCGTGCTCAAGCCCGGCGAGAAGCTGCGGGTGGTCAAGTACCTGACGTACAGCTGGTCGAGCCGGCGGTCGCTGCCCGCACTGCGCGACCAGGTCGGCGCGGCGCTGGCCGGGGCCCGGCTGGACGGCTGGGACGGCCTGCACCGCGAGCAGCGCAACTACCTCGACGCGTTCTGGGACGCGTCCGACGTGCTGGTCGAGGGCGACCCGGAGGTGCAGCAGGCGGTCCGGTTCGGTCTCTTCCACGTGCTCCAGGCCGGCGCCCGCGCCGAGCAGCGGCCGATCTCGGCGAAGGGGTTGACCGGCCCCGGTTACGACGGGCACGCGTTCTGGGACACCGAGATGTTCGTCCTGCCGGTGCTCACGTACACCCAGCCCAGCGCGGTGCGCAGCGCTCTCCAGTGGCGGCACAGCACGTTGGATTCGGCGAGGGAGCGTGCCGAGACGCTCAACCTCAAGGGTGCCGCCTTCCCCTGGCGGACCATCGAGGGGCCGGAATCGTCGGGGTACTGGCCGGCCGGCACGGCAGCCTTCCACATCGCCGCCGACATCGCCGATGCCACGCGCCGCTACGTAATGGTCACCGGGGACACCCAGATGGAACGGGAGATCGGGCTGGAACTCCTGGTCGAGACCGCCCGGCTGTGGCGCTCGATCGGCCACCACGACCGGCACGGGCAGTTCCACATCGACGGCGTCACCGGCCCGGACGAATACACGGCAGTGAAGAACGACAACGTCTACACCAACCTGATGGCGCAGCGGAACCTGCTCGCCGCCGCCGAGGTGGTGATGCGCTACCGGGACGACGCGTTCCACCTCGGAGTCACCGACGAGGAGGCCGCCAGCTGGCGGGACGCGGCTACCTCGATGCACGTCCCGTACGACGAGGAGCTTGGGGTCCACCAGCAGGTGGAGGGCTTCACCCGGCTCCAGGAATGGGACTTCACCCACACGCCGGCGGAGAAGTATCCGCTGCTGTTGCACTACCCGTACTTCGAGCTGTACCGCAAACAGGTGGTCAAGCAGGCCGACCTGGTCCTCGCGATGCACTGGCGGGGGGACGCGTTCACCCCCGAGCAGAAGGTGCGCAACTTCCTCTACTACGAGCGCCGCACCGTACGCGACTCGTCGTTGTCGGCCTGCACCCAGTCGGTGCTCGCCGCCGAGGTGGGCCACCCGGAGCTGGCGCACACCTACCTGCGCGAAGCCGCGCTGATGGACCTGCACGACCTCAACGAGAACACCCGCGACGGCGTACACATGGCGTCCTTGGCCGGCGCGTGGCTCGCCCTGGTCAGCGGGTTCGGCGGCCTGCGCGACCACCACGGCGAGCTGTCCTTCGCCCCCCGGCTCTCCAGCCGACTCAGCCGGTTGGAATTCTCCCTGCAGTGGCGGGGGCTGTCGCTGCGGGTGGATGTCCGACCACACCAGACCACCTACTCGCTCCGCCACGGCGGCCCGGACGACGTGGTGGAACTACGCCACCATGACCAGGTGCTACGGGTCACCTGTGACGAGCCGGTGACGGTGCCGGTGCCCCCGGCGGAGCCGTCCGGCCCCGCGCCCGAGCAGCCACCGGGCCGGTCACCGCTGCTGCGGCTGCCCGAGCGCGAGCAGTGACGGTCGGGGCGGGATTCGCTCCCGCCCCGACCGCCTCGCACCAGTTGTCAGACCGGCTCGCCGGTTGACGGGCGTCCGATCGCGTCCCGGGGCGCAGCCGCCTTGGGATCGTCGGGCAGCCGGGCCGAAGCGGCCTGGTCCCCGAAGTCCTGCTTGCGCTCGGCGTCCTGTTCGCGCTGGGCCCGCTCGGTCATCTGCTGCTGCTCGGAAATCTGCTGCTTGGCCATGGCGATCCTCGCGATCCGTCGGGGCGCGGCTGCGCCGACACGGTCTGCGGTCAGTCGTCGCGTACCCGGCGCCCCTTTGGGCAAACGCGGCCCGCCGGCGCGGCCGTCGGCGTGCGTGCGGCGCGGCCGGCGGGGTACCCGGCCCGTAGGCGAACTCACGGAGGTGGGGCATGGACGAGCAACGCAGCACGGTGGCCATTCCGGTTGGCGACGCCCGACTCCCCGCTGATCTGATGCTGCCCGCTCAGCCGGTCGGTGTCGTGCTGTTCGCACACGGCAGCGGCAGCTCCCGGCACAGCCCGCGCAACGTGGCGGTGGCCCGTGCCCTGAACGATCGGGGGCTCGGCACGGTGCTGGTGGACCTGCTCACGCCGACCGAGGACGAGGTGGACGCCTGCACCGCCGAACTCCGGTTCGACATCGGGCTGCTGGCCAGTCGACTGGCCGGGATCGTCGACTGGTTGGCGGTGCAACGCCCCGCCGGTGACGTGCCGATCGGGCTGTTCGGCGCCAGCACCGGGGCCGCCGCCGCACTCGTCGCGGCGTCGTCCCGGGCGGATCGGGTGGGTGCCGTGGTCAGCCGGGGCGGCCGGCCGGACCTGGCCGAGGAAGCGCTGGCGCAGGTGCGTACGCCCACGTTGCTCCTGGTTGGCGGCCTGGACGAGGAAGTGATCACGCTCAACGAGCGGGCGCTGGCCGAGATGGGGGAGACCGGCGAGCTGCGGGTGATCCCCGGTGCCACCCACCTCTTCGAGGAGCCCGGCACCCTGGAGCAGGTCGCCGATCAGGCTGGCACCTGGTTCACCACACATCTCAAGCGGTGATCACTCCGCCGGCACGAGAGCCGAGGTCGCACGGCGCTGTTGGACGGTGTCGATGACGCGCCAGAGGACGGCGGTGATCGGGACACTGACGAAGGCGCCCGCGATCCCGGCGATCAGCGTGCCGGCGGTGACCGCCACCAGGATCACCGCCGGGTGCAGCCGTACCTGCCGTTTCATCACCAGCGGTTCCAGCAGGTTGCCCTCGATCTGCTGCACCGCGATCACCGCGGCGAGGGTGAGCAGAGCGGTGGTGGGGCCGTTCGCGGCCAGCGCCACCAGCACCGCCACCGCACCGGCCACCGTCGCCCCGATGATCGGCACGAACCCGCCGAGGAAGGTGATCAGCGCCAGCGGCAGGGCCAACGGCACCCGCAGCACCACCAGAGCCAGCCCGATGCCGAGCGCGTCGATCGCGGCGATCAACATGGTGCCCCGGCTGTACGCACCAAGGGTCTGCCACCCGGCCCGGCCGGCCTCGGCCATCACGGGCTGGGTCGCGCCGGACATCCGGGACACCAGCCAGTGCCACATCGACCGGCCATCCTTGAGCAGGAAGAAGAGCAGCACCAGGGCGAGCAGAGCGGAACCGAACACCTCGGTGGCCGTCCGGGCGCCCGCCACCGGGTCCGGCGAGCTGCCGCTCAACCCCTGTCGGGCCTGGTCCACCAGCCGGTCCAGCTGCGCCTCGGTCACCGGCAGCGTCGACGTCACGAAGTCCCGACTGCGCTCGACGCCCTGCGTCAACTCCTGACTGAGCTGGTCGAACTGACTGGCGGTCAGGTTCCACACCAACGCGCCGACGCCGACCAGGATGCCGAGCAGCAGAAGTACGGTGCACAGCGCGGCAAGTGCCGCCGGCAGACGCAGCCGACGCAGCAGGAGCAGCACCGGGTCGAGCAACGCGGTGAGGAAGACGGTGGCGGCCAGCGCGATGGCCAGCGGCGCCAGCAGGACGGCAATCTTGCCCAGCAGGTAGAGCCCGGCGACGATCACCACCAGGCAGGCGCTCCACAACACCGCGGTTCGGACCAGCCAGGGCAGCGCCGCCCACGACTGGCGCGGGCCGGCGCCGCTCGTTGTCGCTCCGGGATCCGTTGTCGCTCCGGGATCCTCTGCCGCCATGTCGGCCTCCTCGATCTCGGCGAGTCGGTACCCAGCCGGTCCTGCGCCGACACCCGTATCGCTCCAACTGCGCGCTGGCCGCTGCCCGCGCGGATCGTACGCCGTTCGGTGTGCCCCGGGTGGATGTTCGCCAACCGCGTCCGGGACAACGGCGTTTGCGCTGTCCGCCCAAGGGAACGCAATCAGGAGCAACCGGACCTGAGGAGGAGCACCGTGGGTGATTTCATGGACAAGGCCAAGGACTTCGCGGACAAGCACGACAAGCAGGTCGACCAGGGTGCGGAGAAGGCCGGCGACATGGCCGACAAGCGCACCGGCGGCAAGTACGACGACAAGATCGACAAGGGTGTCGACCAGGCCCAGGCGCGCACCGGTGAGGGCGACCAGGTCCGTTGATCCGCCAGACGCCTCCCGGGTCGCCGCGCCGTCGGCGACCCGGGAGCGTTCTGTGTGGACGCACCGGTCAGCGCTGCTGCTCCTCGCGTAACTCGTCCGTCGAGGTGGGCCGGCCGCTCAACGCGTCGCGCATCCGGTCCACCAGACCGATGCCCGGTGCGAGCAGCTTGTTCGCTGGCGGGTGGTGCGGTTTTCCCGGGTGCGGGCGGGTCGGGCCGATCTCCTTGACCGCCGTCACCTTGTCGGCGACCTCGATCAGCTCCTCCCGGGCGGTCGCCGCGCGCAGCCGGGGAAAGAGTTCGTTCTCCTCCTCGCGTACGTGGTCGCGGATCGTGCTCATCAGGTGGGCGAGCAACTCGTCGAAGCGCGGGTCGGACGCGTCGACGGACTCCAGCTCCTTCATGGTCCGTTCGGCGTCGGTGTGCTCCGTTATCTCGCGATCGGCGATCTCATTGCCGTCGGGCAGCGCCTTACGGGCGATCGGATAGACGTACGCCTCCTCGGCGACCGAGTGGCGGACGAGTTCGGCGATCACGACGTCGACGAGTTGGCGGCGGTGTTCGAGGGTGCCCTGGCCGGTCTCCAACTCGACGAAGAGGGCCTCGACCTCACGATGGTCGGCGACCAGGATGTCGACGACGTCATGGTCGTCGTCGTTCTGCGGGTTGCTCATGTCACGGCCCCTTACCGGTTGCGGATCGGTGGGAGGTGTGAGGCCCAGGTACCCCCACGGGGCTGCACAAACCCATGGACGACGATGCGTTGCATGACACAGGTGGGGCCGGTGGTGGGGCTGATGCCGGATCGGCACGACTGCCCCGCCGTGGCCGGGGTAAGCGCCGCCATGGCCGACGACCGCCCACCCGCCGACCGCGCCCGGTCGCGGTTCGACGAGGCTGCCGAGCGGAGCGGTCAGGCCGTCCAGCGGGCACGACACCGGGGCGGACAGGCCGGCAGGATCCGCGCCCGCCAGTGGGAGGTCACCCTGGTGATCTCCATCCAGGCGGGACTGGCCGCAGCGATCGCCGCCCTGCTCGCCCAGAAGCTGCTCGGGCAGGGATCGCACGTCTTCGCACCCGCAGCCGCCGTCGGTACGATCGCCACCGCCATCGGCCAGCGGGCCCGACGCACGTTCGAGCTGCTGGGTGGCGTGGCCCTGGGCATCATCATCGGCGACACGCTGCGTTTCCTGCTCGGCAACGGTCCGTGGCAGACCGGTGTGGTGGTCGCCCTGGCCATCGCCGTCGCCTTGCTGGTGGCCGGGAGGGGCGGCCCGCTGGTCGGTCAGGCCGGCGGTACCGCCGTGCTGATCGCCACGCTGGCCCCGATGGAACGTGGCCTGGAGCTACCCCGGATCTTCGACGCGCTCGTCGGCGGGGCGGTCGGGCTGGTGGTGGTCGCGCTGTTGCTGCCGGTGAACCCGATGCGGGTCCTGGACCGCGCCGCAGCGCCGATCTTCGCGGTTCTCTGCGAGCAGCTCGCCGAGCTGTCGCAGGGGTTGCGGGACCGCGACGGGGACCAGACGCTGCGCGTCCTCGATCGGCTGCGGGGCACCGAGGACGACGTCAGCAGGCTGCACGAAGCGTTGAGCGGGGCGGAGGAGGTGGTGACGCTCGCCCCGGTCCGCTGGCACCGCCGCGAGCAGTACCACCGGTACGCCCGCAGCGCGGATCACCTCGAACGGCTGCTGCTGGACACCCGGGCCCTGGCCCGCTGGTCGTCGACAGCCCTCCAGTACGACGAGCCGATCCCGCAGCAGCTGCCGGACGCGATGACCCGGTTGGGTCAGGCGGTGGCGGAGATGCGTACGGAGTGCCGCGTCGGCGACGACCCACGACGCACTCTCCGGTTGATCGAGGAGTGTGCCGAGTTGGCCGGGCAGGCTGCTGCGAGTGGGGTCGAATCGTTCGGCGAGTCCCTGGTTACCGGGCTGCGTACCGCGGCCAGCGACCTGCTCCGAGCGTGCGGTTGTGAACCCGACGACGCCAACCGGATCGTGCGGCGGGCCGCCGGCGCCGGTGAGGCGGCAGTTCACCCGCTGGTCCGGCGACAACTGCACCGCGTCCGGCCGACGCGGGCCCTGCGAGCTCGTCGGCGCGCGCACCTGGCCGCCCGGATGCGGATGGCGAACGGGCCGGCCTCCCCGCAGGGGAGACCGGCCCGGTGACACCGTCAGATCAGGAGGAGTAACCGCGCTCGGCGATCCAGTTGGCGACCTTCGGCAGGCTCATCCAGTACTCGCCCAGCGTCGGGTCGGCCGGGTCGGCGACCCGGATGCTGTCCCCACCGTCGCGGTAGCCGACGAGCGTCAGGTAGTGGCCACCCTCGTACGAGTGCGGGTTGCCGTCGGTGTCGACGGTCGTGCCCTTGATGTTGGCCACCACCGGCCGGCCGGCGTCCACCGCGGCCAATACGTCCCGGCGCAACTGTTCGACCTGGTCGGGCCGGGCCACGGAGTCACGAATCTCGGTGGTCCGGTACTTGCCACCGGTCAGTTCGTTCAGCACCCGGGTGGTGTCCAGGGCTGAGGGGGTGCCGGCCTCGGTGGTGCCGAGCAACTTGGCCACCTCGTCCTGGGAGAGCGCCTTGCCCTGTGCGGACAACGCGATCCGGGTCGCGGCCGGGCCGCAGTAGTAGAAGTTGGGCTGGGCCTGGTAGTCGATGCCGAGGACCCGCTCGGCCGAGCGCTGCGTCTGGCTCGACGAGGTCGACGCGGAAGGCGCCGGGGCGGCTTGGGCGGCTACCGCGGGGCCGAGGGCGCAACCGCCGGCGACGAGCAGGCCGACGACGGACAGACCGCTCTTCTGGACGATCGGGTTCATGGTCGAGTCTCCGTTCGGGGGTTGACGCCTCCGACAGGCGGAGGGCGCAGCACCGGGAATGGCGCTCGGCTCATCACGGGGGCGACGACCAGCGGCGGTCCGGGCCACTGGCGTACCGGGGACGTAACAGCCCTGCTCCGGCCGGCATTCCGCCGGCCGCGGGCGCGGGCGTCGCGGACCATGTCCAACGGCTGCCGGCCGGGAGGGATTCCGGCGAATCGGGCTGCGCTGACCGTGACCCGTCCGGACGACCCGTCACACGGTCGGGGTCAGAGGCTCCCCAGGAGCCGGGTCACGGTGATCTCGATGACGACCCGCTCCGGATTCGGACGGGGGGTCCGATACCGCTCGGAATAGCGACGCTCGGCCTCCGCCACGGAGGCGGGATCCGACCGCAGGACCGCGCGGCCCTCGATGGTCAGCCAGCGGCGGCCATCCACGTGGCACACGGCCACTGCCGCGCCCGCCGGGCCCGCAGCGGCCACCTGACGGGCCTTGCGGGACGCGCCGGAGGTGATCACCCGGGCCAGCCCGGCCGCCGGGTCGAGGGTGACCCCTACCGGTACGACGTGCGGGGTGCCGTCGGCGCGCAGGGTGGTCAGCGTCGCGAGGTGCCGTTCCGCGCAGAAGGCGACAACGCGCTCATCGCGCACATCCAGTCGATGATCGCCCGCCATGCCCGTCCCCTGTCCGCCGAACCGACCCCGATCATGGCACGCGACGGTGGGCGTGGTCCCGATCCGGCAGGGCGTCCGGCTGACCGGGCAGTTGTCGACCGGCCGCCCGTCGTTGGTGCACCAGCCGGGTGAGGTAGATCAGCGCGGCGGCCAGGACACCCATGTCATCCAGGTAGATCGGGTCCGGGAGCACGTCGACCGGGAAGATCGTGTAGATCAGCGCCCCGTAGAAGGCGAACTTGCCGCCCGCACCGAGCCCGGTCAACATTCGTCGCGTACGCACCACCCGTACCGCCAGCACCACGGCACCGACCAGTGTGGCGATCGCCAGGATGCCGGCGACCACCACGAGCACCCACGCCTGTCGGGACATGCCGTCACGCTAACCCACCCGGCGCCGTACGGCTCAGAACGCGGGCACCGTCGCCCGACCGCGAGCGATCACCTTGTTCTCCCGGGTCTGGTCAACTGCCGGCCGGACAACTTCGCTGAGCGGCAACACCGACGCCGACTCCGCGACCCGCCGTCCGGTGGCGGCGTGGGCCTCCTCGCGCAGACTGCGGGCCGCCGCCACTGCCAACTCGGCCGCCCGCCAGGCAACCTGCTCCTGCTCACGGGCGGCGGCGTGCCGGGCCGCCAGGTTGTCGCGGATCGCCCGTTGCAGCACCAGCTCCTGCTCGACCGGGTGCAGCCGGGGGTCCCAGCCGTCCCGGTGCGCGAAGACCTCACTGAGCTGCTCCACCGACAACTCCCGCCGCCAGTACGCATCGAGGGCGGCACGGTGCAGGTAGCGCTCACGATCCACGTACTCCGCCGGGGTCCGGGCGGTGTGCGGCAGCGGCATCGCGGCCGCGGCGGCGAGCCGTCGCACGGCTGCCTCGGCCGCTTCGTACGTCTGCCAGGCTCCCTCCACGGCCTCCTGCGCGGCCACCCACTCCGCCCGGCGGCGCTGCGCGGTGGTGGTCGCCCGCTCCGCGGCCACCGCGACCTCCTGCGCGTAGCGGCTCTGTTCCCGTTCCTCCTGCGCGTGTTCGAGTTGGCTCGGCATGGCCGCGCGACGGATCCGGGCGACCGGGTCGAGGCGAAGTCGACCGGGCCGCAGCAGGAGAGCGGCGACAGCGACAGCGACCACCCCGAGCAGGCTCAGCCAGATGACGGCGGCTCGGGACAGGTCGGGCAGGACGGCGGAGAGGACGGTTTGCATGATCAGCACCTCGCGCTCGAAGGCGGGTATCGACGGGTGTCAGGAGGAGCCCGACGGGGCCGGTCGGCCGGGAGGTGGGATCGTGCCGTCAGCGGCAACTCAGGTGCCGCGACGGATCACCCGCAACCGGGCCCCGGGGACAGCCGGGCCTGGATCAGCGGGTGGGCGGGCCGCGCCGCGCCGCGGTGCCACGGCCGGGATCGATGGCCGGCGCGTGCCCCGGGACCGCAGTGACCGGACCGGGTGCGGCGATGGTGTCGACCGCGCCGGCGGGCGGGGCGGCAGGCTGGCCCGCGCGCTCGGCGGCCGGCACGGCATCGGGGCGGACGGTGGCCACCCGGCTGCTCACGGCACTCGGTCGCGCAGACGTCGGGGCGGGCGGTGAGGTCGCAACGAGAGCGCCACCGAGGCCGACCGCGAGCACCAGTGCGGTGACCGCCAGTCGGGTCATCTCGCGCAGTGACCGCAGCACAGCCCACCGGGCTGGGCGGACACAGGCTGCGGACGACACCCGACCAACCTATCGCCCGACCCGGCGCGCCGCAGCACGGCGACCGCCGGTTCTGCCGTGACCGCCACCACCATGCGCACTGTGGACGCCGAATATCGAGACCCGGGAAAGGCGGCGCCCCCGGCCGGAGCTGGTCCGGTCGGGGGCACCCTGTGTCGTTCGTCCGGCAGCGCCGGGGGCGCCTGCTCGCCCGTGGCGGATAACGGTCAGTCGCTGGCGCCGAGCACGGGCGGCGCTGCGTTGTCGCCGTCGCGCCACACCATCTCGTCCTCGGTCAACCAGGTCAGCCGCTCATCGGAGTCGCCCTCCTGAGGCCGACCCCGTCCTCCGAGCACGCCGGAACCGCTGCCGCCCGCTCCGCGGCCGCTGCCGGTCGCGCCTGCACGACCGCCACGCTGGCCGTCGATGCTGCGCCCGATCCCGCTGGCGGAGCGACTGTCTGCCGGGGCGGCCGCACCGGTCGGGCGAGCCGACGTGGTGGGCGTGCTGCCCGAACTGGCGAGCGTGGCGGTGCGGAGGACCCCGCCGGCCGGTGCCCCACCCTGTCCGCCGTAGAGCAGACCGGGGCCGGTGCCGGCGCCAGCGGTCACGGTGGTCGGCCCGGACAGGCCAGCCAGCCCGGCGGCACCACCAGCGACCAACGCGCCGCCGACCAGCGGGTCCGCCCCGGCGAGTGAGGTGCCGCGGACATCGACATCGCTGCCGACGCCGATCGTGCCGCTGCCGACGGTCGGCGCCCCACCGGTGCCGGGGACGCTCTGCTCGGGGAACGAGCCACCGCCGGTGACCGGCGGCGCGGCGGCGCGGTCGGGCCGCACGATGGTCGCGCTGCCGGTGTGCGCGGTGACGCCGGTGCTGCTGGGACCGGCGGTCGCCGTGGCGATGCTCGGAACGCTCCGAGGGGACGTCGGGTCCTTGCTGACCGTGTCGGGAGTGTCCGGTCCCGGCAGGGGCGGGTCGACCACGCGGTCGTAGGCGGAGATCTCGTAACCGTCGGCCAGTTTGGCCACCAGTTTCACCATCCGCTGGTGGGCCTTCTCCTGCTCTTCCTTGTCCTGCTGGTGACCCGCGAGGCCCATGACCACGGCGCCCGGCAGACCGAAGGTGATGGCACCCTTGGCCGCACCGGACAACGCCTTGTCGTTGTCGTCGGTCTCCTCCGGGCTCTCGGCCTGCTTGCGGGCCGTGCGCAGATGGTCGGCCATCATGGTCAGCCCCTGCTTGACGCCGGACATCCCGTCGCTCAGCGCGTCGGAGTGGGCGACGATCAGGCTGAGTCGCCGGTGGAACTCACGACCGGCCGAGCCCGTCCAGGTGTTGCCGAGCTTCTCCAGGTCGCCGCTCAGCTCCCGGCTGAGACCGTCCAGGATTCCCTTGAGCTCGGCCCACTGGGCGGCCACACCCTCGATCTGCTCCGGCTGGCCGGCCATCACGCCGTCGTAGAGCTCCTGGTGGCTGCTGCCCTCGTAGCGGTGGGTGGAGTCAGACACGCCCGTCCTCCTTCGGCTGCAACGCCTGGTCGACCCCGGTCAGCGCGGCGGTGACATCGGTGGCGTTGGCCGCGTTTCGTGCCTCGGCGGTGCGGTAGTTGCTCAGGATCGTGCTCGTCGCCTGCTGTGCCGCCAGCACCGCCCGCCGCACGCGCTCAGCCTGGTCGACATAGGACTGGTGGACCTCGCTGTAGCGGCGCGCCTTGTCGGTGGCGTCGAAGAACGAACCCAAAGCGGGTGGGCGGCACTGCATCTCAGTGTTGAGCTTGCGCAGCACCGACTCCACCTGGCTCAACCGCGATGCCAGATGCAGGTGGAAGTCCTCAAGGGACAGCAGGTCGACTTCCGTACGCCCGGTCATGGCAAACATCCCCGTCGTTCTGGTTGACAACCGTCAGCGACACTCAGGTTAGTCCACCACTGCGACACGGGGCGACCCGTCACGGCTGCTCAGCCGTCGGCTCCCGTCGATCCCGAGGCCGTCGGCGTCGCGCCGACCGCCCCACCGGTCGGCGGCGCCGTGCCGTTCGTCGGAGGAGATGGCGCCGGCCCGGTCGGGGATGCGGCCGCCGCCGACCCGTCGGGCGAGAAGACCGAGAGCGCGTCCTCACGCTTCAGGGTGGGCCCGGTCGGGATCAGTGCGAGCAGCGAACCGGGCACCGCGAGCGGAGTGACCCCGCCGTAACCGAGCACCCCCAGCGTCGCCTCCGAGCCGAGCGGGTATCGGATGCCCTGTGGGCTGATCAGGTAGATCGTCGAACCGGCGGCACCGGAACCGCTGGTCCCGGCACCCGGTGAGGCCTGCGCGATGACGCCCTTGCCGCCGGGCAGCAGGACCGCCTCGGCGGTGCGTACGGCGTCCCGCCTGGTCTGTGGCACCGGCACCGCGCCCGGACCGGTCGCGGTCAGCTCGGTCGGCACCCGGTCGAAGACCTCCAGGGTCGTGGTGGGAGGGCCGCCGGAACTGCTCGCCCGGTACGTCGCGCAGAGGGCGGTCCGACCCGACGTGGCCGGGTGGAAGGCGGGCATCGTCTCCGGCAGCCCCTCCTCCTCGACCCGCTGCTCGACATACAGCTCGCCCGCCTGATTGGGGGTGATGTCGGTGATCTGACCGCCGCCGCCGACCATCAGCAGGGCGGTGATCTCACTGATCGACGCGAGGCCCTCCCGGGCGAGCACGTAGTGCCGCCCGGCCGCGCTGAACACCTGACCGATCTTGGCCGGTCGGCCGGCCACCGTCCGGGTGCTGGACTCGCCCTCGCCGGCCAGCGACGGCTTGCGCAGCGGTGGCCCGGCCGGTACGGCGTTGAGCAGTTGCTGCCCGACCCGCAACTGCGCGGCGCCGGGCAACTTCAACGCCGTGATCGTCCGGTCACCGCCGAGCACCTGGAGCCGGATGTTGTTGGTGACCAGGTACTTCTGATCGTCCACCACGACCAGCACCGCCCGGTCGCCCAGCGGCACGCCACCGGGCAGCGCCCGGTCGATCACCACCCGGGTGCGGGAGCGCTGCGGGTCGACCGGATCGGGCACGTCGCAGACCGACCAGGGCAGGCCGGTCAGCGACTTGCGGTCCGGTAGAGCGTCCGGCGCCCCGACGATGCCGAGGGTCAACCCGCGTGGACGGTCCCGCAGTGCGGCCTGGGACATCGTCCGCACCTCGGCGTCGGGCTTGTCGAGGATCAGGCGGGCTGACGCGTAGTTGAGCGTCGGATGCAGCTGCCCGCTCATGAAGACGTACGTTGCGCCGGTTTCCCGTTCGATGACCAGGGTCTGGTCGTTCAGCGGCGCGGTGTTCCCGGTCAGTTGGCCGTATGCGCCGACGCCACCGAGCACGACGGCCGCGGTGATGACACTGCCGAAGACGGCCATGCCGAGCCGCCGCATCGGCAGGTTGGTGGTCTCCGGATCGCCCGACAGCAACGCGGAGACGATCCGGCGGGTGACGAAGCGGTACGCCTGCACCTGATCGCGGCGGGTCCGCATGACTTACCTCCGGCGGGGTGGATCCGCGACGATCAGGTCGGGGTGCCGTCGCGGGCTTCCCTACGATAAGGGGCCGACCGGGGTTCCTCGGGACCACCGTTCGTGGCCGGCACCGGACCGACCCGGCGCAGAGTCGTACGTGCAGGAGGGACAGTCAGCGATGACGCAGGTTCAGGCACGACCCGCCCGAGCGGCCACGGACCCGTCCACCGTTGCGACGCGGTCGACGCCGCCGACCGACCGGCCCGGCCGTGGACGGGTCGGCCCGGTGCTGGTCGGGCAGCTCGTGTTGGTGGAGTTGTGCGTGGTCGGCGTCTGGGCCGCATCGGCCGGGCCCGGTTGGGTGCTCCCCGTGGCGGGCGGCGCGGCGGTTCTGGTCGTCCTGGCGACCTTCGCCCGCAGGGGTGGCCGCTGGTGGTTCGAGGACCTGCTGCTGCGCCGGCGGATGCGACGTCGCGGTGAGCGCGCGTCGGCGGCGCTGGCCGGCGGCACGGCCACCGACCCGCGGTTGGTCGCACTCGCCCCAGAGTTGAGTTTCATCGAGTTGACCGACCGGGGCACCCGGCTCGGCATCGGGCAGGACGCTCAGGGGTGGTTCGCCGCTGTCGCGTTGCAGTCCGCCAGCGGTACGACGGTCGGCTCGGCGCACGCCTCCACCGTGGATCGGGTTCTGGGCGTGCTCACGGACTTCAGCGCCCCGGTCTCCCGGGCCCAGGTCGTCGCACACACCCTGGTCTGGTACCCGGCGCCCGGTGCGCCGCCAGCGGCTCACCGGACCGTCTGGGTGGCACTGCGGCTCACCGTCAGCGACGCGCGGGTCGAGGCGGTGAGCAGGGGTGGCGGGCTGCCCGGCGTACACCGGACCGTGGCTGCCGGGATCGGTCGGCTCGGCAAGGCGCTGACCAGCGCGGGTCTGGCGCATCGGCCGCTGGGTCGCGAGGAGCTGCGCGCGGCCGTCGTCTCGGCCGCCGGTCTGGATCTGGGCCCGGAGGCGCCGACGGAGACCTGGCGAGGGCTGCGCGGCGGCGGTTGGACCCACCGGTGCATGACCCTGCGGGGTCGTTCGGACGCGCCACTCGGTCCGCTCGTCGACGCGATCACCGCGACCTCGGCGCCGTCGCACACGGTTGCCGCGACGGTGTCGGTGGACGGCCGGGTGGCGGCGCCGCTGCTGCGGGTCGCCGCGATGGACAACCACGTCGAGGCGCTGGTCAAGGTGGTACGTGACGTCGCCCATCGGACGGGCATGTCCGCCCGACCCCTGGACGGTCAGCATGGTCCGGGCGTCTACGCCACCGCGCCGGTCGCGTCCGCGCTGGGTGTCTCCGCCCGACCGCAAGCGTAGGGACCGGCGCGGGCGGTCAGGGCCGGAGGTTGACGATCCAGCCGTAGAGGCCGCACACCCAGAAGGCGAGCGGGACCAGCGCGATGATCAGCAGGATCTCGGCGATGTCGAGAAGGCGGCCCCAGACCGGCGAGATGCGCTTGCCGGCGACGCTCAGACCGTAGATCAGGCTGACCACGGCGGCCAGCACCAGCCCGCCGAGGATCAGACCGAGTCGGACCGACAGCGACCCGTCGGCGAAGGTGGCCGCAGCGGCCAGGCCCAGCCCGACGGTGCCCGCCAGCAGCACCGGGGTGCGCTGCGCGCG
This sequence comes from Micromonospora sp. A202, assembly GCF_006715105.1. Lineage (NCBI taxonomy): Bacteria > Bacillati > Actinomycetota > Actinomycetes > Micromonosporales > Micromonosporaceae > Micromonospora > Micromonospora sp. A202. Next base: position 256,327 of record NZ_VFMP01000001.1, read on the forward strand.
GCCCAGGAGCGGCCGGGCCCGCAGCAGCGACAGCAGGGCCAGCACCAGGCACAGCAGCACCGCCGGCAGGCGTCCGTCGAGGGCCAGCACGAACTGCGCGCCCAGCACCAGCAGCGACACCGTCCACAGCAGACCGGTCATGAACTGGTCGGCGCGTTCGCTGCGCTGCAGCACCTGCCGGCCGTCCACCGACTCGGTGTCGGTCTTCAGGTCCTCCGGGCCGGTCGGGATCGACGGCACCGGCAGTCTCGCCAGCCGGTAGGCCATCATCGGCAGCGCCGGCACGACGCCGAACGCCACAGCGGCCACCACCGCCGCGGCCGCCGGCGCGTCCAGGCCGAAGACCAGGCAGAGCAGTGCGCCCAGGCCGGTCGCGGCCCCCACCCCGATCGCGGCGAAGAAGAGGGGGTACCGGTCACCGACCGCCATCACGGCCACCGCCCCGGCGACCACCGCGGCGGTCGCCGCCAGCAGCACGTGCGGGCTGGCCAGCTCGGTCAGCGGCCGATCACCGGCGAGCAGCAGCAGACCGCCGGTGGCGGCGTGCACCAGGCCGACGATGGCCAGAACCGCGCCGGTCTGACTGTCGCCGACGGCCCTGGACAGCACCGCCGCACCCACCAGCAACGCCACCGCGACCAGCAGGGCGGCCACCGCGCCGGGCAGGTGCGGCGGGCCGGCGAAGAGCGCGGCCAACGCACCGGCGCCGAGCGCCGCCGCCGCGAAGACCACCGCGAAGGACCGGGTCGCACCGACCTGCCAGGCACCGGGGCGTTGGTTGGTCGCGGTGGCGACCGCATCCACCACGTCGTCGAAGACGATCTCCGGAGCGGCCGCGGACCGGGGATTGAAGTAGAGCACTTCACCGTCACGGACACTGAGCTGCGCAGCCGTACGCCCACCGTCCAGCGGCGCACCGCCCAGTCTGGACAGTGCCCAGCCACCGTGCCGCGCGCCCTCGTCGGCCATGTCCTCACCCGCGTAGCGCAGCAGGGTGGGAAGCAGGTCCGCCATCGGGACGTCTGACGGCAGCGCCAGGTCCATCCGGGTACGCGGAGCCACGATGGTGATCCGGCTCAGACCACCGGTCGCCGTGTTCGTCGCCACAGTGGCCTCCAGGTGTGCGTCTGTGATCGGCTGGCCGCGATGCTGCGTCCGGGTCCACCGCGCCCACGGCAGATTACCTACGATGGCGGGCACGTACGATGCCCACCCGCGGGCTCCGGTCCGCGGCGGCACGTCATCAGGGCCGCTTCTGGGGAGGAGACAGCCGTGAGCACTGTCGTGTTCCGCAGGCTCCCGCGTCAGCCGGGGCCCGCCCTACCGCGCGGCGAGGTGCTGCTGGAGTCGCCTCCCGAGCTGCCGGAGCCGACGCCCCGCGGCATGGGGCAGCTGCTCATGATCCTGCCGATGTTCTGCGGGGTCGGTGCGATGGCCTTCCTCTACGCCGGCAAGGGCGGCGGCATGATGACGTACGTCGCCGGTGGTCTCTTCGGCGTCTCGATGCTCGGCATGGCGATCGGTTCACTCGCCAACAGCGGTGGCAAGGACAAGGCCGAGTTGAACGCCGACCGCCGCGACTACATGCGCTACCTGGCCCAGATGCGCAAGCGCACCCGGCGGGCCGCTGAGCAGCAGCGGGCCGCGATGGCCTGGCGGCACCCGGAGCCCGACGCGCTCTGGTCGATCGCGGCGTCCCGCCGCCTCTGGGAGCGGCGGATCACCGAGGACGACTTCGGCGAGACCCGCATCGCCCTCGGCCCGCAGCGGCTGGCCGTGGAGATCGTCCCGCCGGAGACGAAGCCGGTGGAGGACCTGGAGCCCATGAGCGCCATCGCGCTCCGCCGGTTCGTGCGCGCGCACTCGACAGTGCCCGAGCTGCCGACCGCCCTGTCGGTGCGCGCGTTCAGCCGGGTGGCGCTGCGTGGCGACCGCGAGCCCGTGCTCAACCTGACCCGGGCGGCGCTCGGGCAGCTGGCCACCTTCCACGCACCGGACGACCTGGTGGTCGCGGTGGTCGCCGCTCCGGACCGACAGTCGTCCTGGGGCTGGGTCAAGTGGCTGCCACACGCCCACCACAGCGCCCGTACGGACGCCGCCGGCGCGCGCCGGTTGGTCTTCGCCAGCCTGGCCGAGGCCGAGGCCGCGCTCGCCGGTGAGCTGGCGGGGCGACCCCGATTCGCCCCCGAGGCCAAGCCGCTGACCACCGCCGCGCACCTGGTCGTGGTCATCGACGGCGGGGAGGTCTCGCCGACCTGCCAACTGGTGGGGCCAGGGTTGCTCGGCACCACAGTGATCGACCTTTCCGGGACGGTGCCGCGCGACGCGGGCCGCTGGCTGCTCTGCCTCGACGTGGCTGACGGAAGCTCCCTCGACCTGGTCCGGGGCAGCTCGTCGTCGCCGCTGGGTCGACCTGACCAGCTCAGCGCCGAGGCCGCCGAGGGGCTGGCCCGGCAGATCGCCCCGTACCGGCTCTCCCAGCAGCAGACCAGCAGCGACGAGCCGCTGGCCCGCAGCATGGAGCTGCCGGACCTGCTCGGTGTGGGTGACGCCGCGACGGTGGACGTCCAGAACACCTGGCGTCCGCGGGGTCACCGGGACCGGCTGCGCATCCCGCTCGGTGTCGGCCCGGACGGCAACGTGGTCGAGCTCGACTTCAAGGAGTCGGCGCACGAGGGCATGGGCCCCCACGGTCTGGTGATCGGTGCGACCGGGTCGGGCAAGAGCGAGCTGCTCCGGACGGTGGTGGCCGCGTTGGCGGTGACCCACTCGTCGGAGGAGCTGAACTTCGTCCTGGTGGACTTCAAGGGCGGTGCGACGTTCGCCTCGTTGGAGGCGCTGCCGCACACCAGCGCGGTCATCACCAACCTGGCCGACGAGCTGCCGCTGGTCGACCGGATGCGCGACGCGCTCGCCGGTGAGATGGTGCGCCGGCAGGAGCTGCTGCGGGCGGCCGGCAACTACGTCTCCCGCTTCGAGTACGAGAAGGCCCGCTCGGCCGGCGAGCCGCTCGCCCCGATGCCCAGCCTGTTGATCATCTGTGACGAGTTCAGCGAGCTGCTCGCCGCCAAGCCCGACTTCATCGACCTGTTCGTGATGATCGGCCGACTGGGCCGGTCGCTCGGCGTGCATCTGCTGCTGGCCAGCCAGCGACTCGAAGAGGGCAAGCTCCGCGGTCTGGACACGCACCTGTCGTACCGGATCGGTCTGCGTACCTTCTCCGCTGTGGAGAGCCGGATCGTGCTCGGTGTCCCGGACGCGTACGAGCTGCCGAACGCACCCGGTCACGGTTATTTGAAGACCGACACCAGCACGATGCTGCGGTTCCGGGCCGCGTACGTGTCGGGGGCGTACCGGGCGCCGGGGCAGCAGGCCTCCGCGTCGCAGGCGCTGGTGCAGCGGCGGATCGTGCCGTACGGCCTCGACTTCGTTCCGGCCCAGGTCCCGCAGGTGCCGGTGACCACCACGCCCGAGCCGGAGCAACCGGCCGACGGCAAGGCCGTGGCGATGCTCGACGTGCTGATCGACCAGCTCAAGGGTCGAGGGCGTCCCGCCCACCAGGTGTGGCTGCCGCCGCTGGCCGATCCGCCGGGCCTCGGCGAGCTGCTCGGCGCGCTGGCGGTCGACCCGACCTACGGGCTGTGCACGGCGTCCTGGCCCGGGCGGGGGCGGCTGACCGTACCGGTCGGGGTGGTGGACCGCCCGTACGAGCAGCGCCGTGACCCGATGATGGTCGAGCTGGCCGGTGCCGGCGGCAACGTGGTCATCGTCGGCCGCTCACTGAGTGGCAAGAGCACCATGCTGCGTACGCTGCTTGCCTCGTTGGCACTCACCCACACGCCGCGTGAGGTGCAGTTCTTCTGCCTGGACTTCGGTGGGGGCGCGCTGCGCAGTCTCGACCGGTTGCCGCACATGGCGGGGGTGGCCGGTCGTCGGGACGTCGAGGCGGTCCGCCGGACGGTGGCCGAGGTGGTGGCCGTCCTGGACGACCGGGAGACGCGTTTCGCCCAGCACGGCATCGACTCGGTGGCCAGCTACCGTCGTCGCCGGGCCGCCGGTGAGTTCGCGGACGACCCGTTCGGCGACGTGTTCCTTGTGGTGGACGGCTGGAACACGCTGCGCCAGGAGTACGAGGAGCTGGAGCAGACGATCACCACGCTGGCCAACCGGGGTCTCGGTTTCGGCGTGCACGTGGTGCTCACGGCGGTGCGCTGGGCCGAGATCCGGATCAACATGCGGGATCTGCTCGGCACCAAGCTGGAGCTGCGCCTCGGTGACGCGTCGGAGTCCGAGATTGATCGTCGGGCGGCGACGAACGTGCCGGAGAAGTCACCCGGTCGCGGTCTGACGCGCGACAAGCTGCACTTCCTCACTGCCATCTCGCGCATCGACGGTCGTCGCGACATCGACGACCTGAGTGAGGCGTCGCTGTCCCTGGCGGGGCACGTGGCGGCCAACTGGCCGGGGCGTCCGGCGCCGAAGGTGCGGCTGCTGCCGCGCACGCTTCCGGTGGCCGAGCTGGCCCGGCTCATCGACCGGTCGGCACCCGGCCTGCCGATCGGTGTCAACGAGTCGGCACTCGCGCCGGTCTACCTGGACCTGGTCAACGAGCCGCACCTGACGGTCTTCGGCGACGCGGAGTGCGGCAAGACCAACCTGCTGCGGTTGATCGCCCGGGGCATCACCGAGCGGTACACGCCGGCGCAGGCCCGCCTGGTGATCGCCGACTACCGGCGTGGTCTGCTGGGCGCGGTCGAGGGTGATCACCTGCTGGACTACGCCCCGTCGAACCAGGCGTTCGCGCAGGGCCTCGGCTCGATCCGCAGCGCGTTGTCCAACCGGCTGCCCGGCCCGGACGTGACCACCGCCCAGCTGCGCGACCGCAGTTGGTGGAAGGGCCCCGACCTGTACATCCTGGTGGACGACTACGACCTGGTCGCCTCCGGTGGCAGCAATCCGCTCAGCGCCCTGCAGGAGCTGCTGCCGCAGGCACGCGACATCGGTCTGCACCTGGTCATCACACGTCGGGTCGGCGGGGTGTCCCGGGCGCTCTACGAGCCGGTGCTGCAACGGTTGCGCGAACTGGACTCACCGGGCCTTCTGATGTCCGGCAACCGGGAGGAGGGCGCGGTCTTCGGGACGTTGCGGCCGAGCCCGCAGCCGCCTGGTCGCGGCACCCTCGTCCGACGGCGTGATGGCCAGCAACTGATCCAGACCGCCTGGGCGGAGCCGTCCTGACCGGTGTCCGCCATCCGGTGCGAGGTGATCGGCCGCTCAGGTCCGATTCACCACCATCCATCGGACGTCGCCGGTCAGGGCTGCGAGGGCTGGTCCGCTTCCGCTACGGTCTTCACTGGAGTGTCCGTCGGTGGGGTGTTGCTGCCTTGCCGCGGGGGAGGGGTGCGGCGAGTCCGCCACCACAACATGACGGAAGGGTGTGAGGCATGGCGTTCGAGGTCGAAGCAGCGACTCTGCATACCGCCGCGAGTGACGTGCGGTCCACGCGCAGCGAGGTTGACGGCGAGCTGAAGAAGCTCTGGAACGTAGTCGACGACCTGGCGATGGCATGGAAGGGCCAGGCGTCCACGGGCTTCCAGTCGCTGATGACGCGCTGGAGCGAAGACACGAGCAAGCTGCTGACGGCGATGGACAACATCGCCGATCTGCTCGACAAGTCGGGTACGACGCACCAGGTCAACGACGAAGAGCAGCAGCAGATGCTGGACAAGTTCCACTCTGCTCTCAACCCGTGATCCGCAGCCAGCAGAGGAGGAAATCGTGACGATCAAAGTTGACTATGCGGTCCTCGAGAGCAGCAACCAGCAGATGCAGGCCATCTCGAAGACCCTCGAGGAGAAGCTCGACACGCTGCGGTCGATGCTGACCAAGCTCCACTGGGACGGCGAGGACCGGGTTGCCTACGAGCAGCACCAGGCCAAGTGGGACGCGGCGGTCCAGGACATCAACCGCATCCTGAACGAGATCGGCGGCGCCGTCGGCATCGCCCGGGAAAACTACCTCACCACCGAGATGAGCAACTCGAAGGTGTGGGGCTGAGGCATTCGGCGGGGTGGCTCCGGTCCGGTTGATCCGGGCCGGAGCCGCACTGTGTCTGGCCTCGGTGCGGCGGCGCCGGTCAGCCGGCGGCCGCTGAGTCGGTGCGCCGGCCCGGGCGCCAGCCCCGTCGGCGACCACGGGTGACGATCGGTCGCGCGATCAGCAGCAGCACGGTGAGCAGGCCACCGACCGCCGCCGCCCAGATCGCGGCGGGGCGTTGCCAGCCCAGCGGGTCGTCCTGCGCCGGGGGCATCGGGAGGGCGCCGGCGGGCGGGTTCGTCCGGGTGCCCAGCAGGCTCGACACCGCACGGTATGGGTTCACCATGCCGTAGCCGATGTCGGCGTTGTGGCCTTCCGGTGGGTTGTCGGCAGTGCGTTCCAGCCGTTCGGCGATCTGTTGTGGACTGAGGTCCGGGTATGCGGCCCGGACCAGCGCGGCGGCCCCCGAGACGTACGCGGCGGCGTAGCTGGTGCCGCCGTTCGGCTCGCCGCGGTAGCCGGCTCCCTGCGGTGCCGGCCCGATGATGTTCAACCCCGGTGCGGCGATGTCGACGTAGTCGCCGCTGATCGAGCTGCCCACGTGACCGCCCTGCTCGTCCACCCCACCGACGGCGATCACCCCTGGGTACGCGGCCGGGTAACCCGGTCTGTCCTGCTGGCCCTCCTGCCGGTTGCCGGCGGCGGCGACCAGCACCACCCGCTTGGCCAGGGCACGCTCGACGGCGGCTGTCAGCTCGGGTCCGGGAACGGTGGTCAGGGACAGGTTGATGACGTCGGCGCCCTGCTCGACCGCCCAGTCGATGGCCGCGGCGATCTGCCCGGGGAGGTCGGGGTCGTTGGTGTCCTTGAGGTCCGGCAGGACCCGGACGGGGAGGATGCGGGCACCCGGGGCGATGCCGCTGAACGGGACGCCCGTGCCCTCCCGGCCGGCGATGATGCCGGCGATCATCGTGCCGTGCCCGACCAGGTCGCACTGGCCCTGGTTGGCCGGCAGATCGTTGAAGTCGCGGCCTTCGAGCACCTGACCGTTGAGCAGCGGATGGGTCGCGGAGACCCCGGAGTCGATAACCGCCACCGTGACGCCGGCACCCCGGGACAGTGGCCACGCCGAGGACGGCTCAAGCCGGCGCAACGCCCATGGCGTCTCCGTCAGGCTCTCCTCGCTGGCCGGGCCGCAGGAGAGCGCTGCGGCGGCTGCCGGGGTGGGTGCCACCAGGCCGGCGCCGAGCAGAGCCGCCAGCGTTCCACTGAGGACCGCTGTGACGGGACGACGGGACAGGGTGGTCGTGCTCAACGGCGGGCATTCGCGCACCCGCAGAGATTACCGCTGTGCCCGGTCGGGCAGCGGCCCGGCGACCGAGGGTCAGGCCTGGGGGCCGACCTCCGCGGTGGACGGATCGGCGAACAGCGCGAGCAGGGCACCGACCTGGCGGTCGGCCTCGGCGGGATGACGGAACCGGCCGGACGGGTTGAGGGTGTACTCGTTGCGCCGCCCGACGCGGGTGCGGTGCAGGTATCCGCCCGCCTCCAGGTCGGCGACGATCGCCTGCGCGGCACGTTCGGTCACGCCGACCTCGGCGGCGACATCCCGCAACCGGGCGGTGGGGTCGCGGGCGATGGCCAGCAGAACGTGCCCGTGGTTGGTGAGGAATGTCCAGTTCCGCCCACCACCGGTGTCGCCCGCCGCCGTCTTCGTCATCGTGTGACCGCCTCTCCGGATGCCGACCCTGCCCTCGGGGAGTCTGGTCGGCCCTGCCCGGGGTGCGTTACCCAGGGGCGGGCTGAAGTCAACGTATGAAATCCATATCACGTATACCTTGACGCATCTTACGGTGCGTGTGACCGTAAAAGCCGAGCCAGCGCCCGCCGCCGGCCCGGCTCAAGAGCCGGTTGACCAGGTCAGATGCGTCGAGACGAGGTGCGGGGATGAGTCATTCCGGAACGCCCGGCGGACAGCCGGGCCCGCAGCGGACCACCGACCGCGCCCCGGCGCCGAGCGAGCCGGCCCGCGCGTACGCCGAGTTGATCGCCGGCAACCGGCGCTTCGTCGGCGGCGCCCCCCGCCACCCCAACCAGGACGCCGGGCACCGGGCCGCGGTGGCCGACGGGCAGCACCCGTTCGCGGTGATCGTCGGCTGCTCCGACTCCCGCCTGGCCGCTGAGATCATCTTCGACCGCGGGCTGGGCGACCTGTTCGTGGTCCGCACCGCCGGCCACACCGCCGGCCCCGAGGTGCTCGGCAGCGTGGAGTACGCGGTGACCGTGCTGGGCACCCCGCTGGTGGTGGTGCTCGGGCACGACTCGTGCGGTGCGGTACAGGCGGCCCGGGAGGTCGCCACGACCGGCACCCAACCCCAGGGGCACCTGCGGGCGGTGGTCGACGCGGTGCTGCCCAGCCTGCGCCGGGCCGAGACCGAGGGTGTGCAGGACATCGACGGCATCGTCGACATCCACATCGCACAGACGGTCGAGACGCTGCTCGGGCAGTCGCCGGTGCTGGCCGACGAGGTGGCGCAGGGGCGGTGCGCGGTGGTGGGTGTGTCGTACCGGCTCGCCGCCGGAGCGGTCAGCCCGGTGGCCGCCGTGCCGGCCTGCTTCGCGACGCTCGGCGAGGAGGCCGGGCCCCTCGACCCGGCCGCGCCCGCCGCCGCCTGACGCTGACGCGACGAGGGCCGCCCCGCGCGACGCGGAACGGCCCTCGGCGAGGGTTCAGCGGGTCAGAGCAGCGACATGTGGACGTGGTCGGTGTGGTTCGACGGCCCGCTGTACGAACTCCAGCCGGTCGCCGGGAACCAGATCTGCCGGTTCCAGATCACGTAGTAGATGCCCAGCCGGTCGGCGTTACGGATGAGGAAGGCGGCGACGTTGTTGCCGTACCTCCGGGTGTCATCGTTGTGCCACGGGGCGAAGCCGCTCTTCTGCAGCGACCAGTCGCAGGCGCGGCCCTTCGGATGCTCCCACGGCCCACCGGATCGGTAGCAGCCGACAAACCGGTTGTAGCCGGCCGCCTTGACCTCCTTGTACGCGTGCAGGGTGCGGGGCGTGACGCAACCGGACGTGGTCGGGTCGTTCTCGCTGCACGACTGCGGCTTCCAGTCACCGTCGGCGGTGCGACCCGGGCCGATCTTGGCCACCTTCGAGGTGGCGTCCACCAGGCCGCCGGTGAAGCCCTTGCCGCCGACGAGGGAGAGCGCCTTGTCCGCCTCGCTCTTCCGCTTCGCCATCAGGGCGGTCTGCTTCTGCTGCTCGCGGACCTCCGCGTCGAGGGCCAGCTTGGCCTGCTCGGCGCGGGCCTTCGCCGTGTTGACCTCGGCGAGCTTCTTCTCGTTGACCATGTTCATCTCGTCGAGCACCGCGGCACGCTGGACGAAGGCGTCGGGGGCCTTGCTCTCCAGCAGCATCGCGAGCGCGCCGATCCGGCCGGTCCGGTACGACTGGGCGGCGATCAGCCCGACCTGTGGGGTCAGCGCGTCCAGGTCGGCCTTTGCCCGGTCGACCTCCAGCGCAAGTTCCAACTGCCGCTTCTTGGACTTGTCCAGTTGGGACTTGGCGGCGGAGTAGTCGCGGTTGGCCTGCTCGATGACGTCGGTCAGCAGTTGCGGCTCGCCGTCCTCCTCGTGCCCGGACGGTGTGGGGGTCGTCGGGGCGGCGTGGGCCGGGAGGGGCCCGGCGAGCACGGTCAATGCGGCGATCACGGCCACCACGGGTGTCAACCAGCGGCGTAGGGGTGCCGTCACAATGTTCCCTTCCGTCGACCGCCGACCGGGTTAGCTGACGGGTTCGGGGCGGAAGTGGCCCCTACCGCTGACGCGGATTCACCCCACGTACCTGGGTCCCCGATTCGCCGGTTGGCGATTGGGCGGTGGCACCGCAGGCGCCGCTTCGCGCCTTCATCGGTAACCGGCAGCGAGGTTACCCGAGAGTCGGCCGTGTGAGCTACGCCTGGATGCCGACCAAAAGCGTCATTTCGCCATAGCGTTGAGTGACCAGTGACGTGGTTCTCAGGGTGGACGCCCGATCTGGTCACGCTGAGGAGTGTCACCATGCCGTATCCGTGCTCCTGTTCGACTCCGGCCACCCGTCGGTGGCGGTGGATGGGGGTGGGGTCCGCGTCGGATCCGGCTCGTCGGGGCGACCCGCTCGCGGTGAGATGAGTGCGGCCAGTGCCTCCGCCCGGTCCGGCTGAGGTCGCGGGGCGGAAGCGTCGGTGGACGGTGTGGCGTCCGCACGCCCGGCCGCGGTCACCACTGCGGCCAGCCCGGTTGTCAGTGGCACGGCGGCGATCAGGCCGAGGGTGGCGACAGCGCTGCGGACGATCTCCTGCGCGAGGAACTCGCTGGTGAGGATCTGCCCGATCGGCCGCGCGTCGGCGGTGAGCAGGAGCAGCAGGGGCAGCGACGCGCCCGCGTACGCCAGCACGATGGTGTTGACAGTGGAGGCGATGTGCGCGCGGCCGACGCGGGTCGCGGCGCGGTAGAGCTGCAACCGGGTCAGGCCGGGGTTGGCGTGCGCCAACTCGGTGACGGTGGCCGCCTGGGTGACCGTCACGTCGTCGAGCACCCCGAGCGAGCCGATGATGATTCCGGCGAGCAGCAGACCGTGCAGGTCCACGTCGCCCTGGAACATCGACAGCGTGGTGGCGTCCTCGCTGCCGAAGCCGGTGAGGTGGGTTGCCGCCGTCGCGATGGTGGCGAGCACGCCGGTCAGCACCAGGCTGCCCAGGGTGCCGAGCACCGCGACCGAGGTCTGTGCGGTGACCCCGTGCGTCAGGTAGAGCACCACGAACATGATCAGGGCGGCACCCACCACCGCCACCAGCAGAGGTGACTTGCCGGCGCCGATGCCCGGCAGCACGAAGGTGAGCAGGATGGCGAAGCTGGCCGCCAACCCGGCGAGCGCGGCCAGACCCCGCCACCGACCGAACGCGACGATCGCCGCGGCGAAGACCACCGCCAACCACAGCATCGGGGTGCCGCGCTGGTGCTCGGCGATGTTCCAGTTGCTGGTGCTGGGATCGGTGGGATCGGTCAGCTCGACCAGGATGACCTCGTCGCCGACCGCGACCCGGGGTGCGCCCGGCCCGTCGGGCACCGGTGTCTGCACCTGCTGGCCGGCGGACGGCCCGTCGTCCACCCGGACGTCGACAGTGCCGCACGGGCCGCCGCCGACGCGTGGTGTGCCCTCCGGGCTCGACGGCGTCGGCGGGCATGGTTCGGTCACCACCCGGGTCACCGTGCCGGGGAAGCGCGGCACATCCGCCCCGCCGTCGGTCTCCGATGCCCCACCGCGCGGCCAGAGCAGCAGTGCTGCGAGCACGGTGGCGACGAAGAGGGGCACCACCGTCATGATGAGGATCCGCCGGACCCGGGGCGGGGCGGACGGAGCGGGGCGGGTGTGGTCGGAACCCAAGGCGAGACTCCCAACGATCCGGTGCGGGGTACGTGTCAGTGGGCCGGTCGGTTCATCCGCACTGCGGAATCGCGGCGGGAGACGCGGCGGATCGCTGACCGGCGACCACCCGATCACGGATGGTCAGTGCCCGGCCCGGGCGGCCAGGAGCGACGCCACCGGGTGGCGGCGCCGGTGCCCGTTCGTGCAGCGGCATGCGGGGGGTCATCGTGGGGAATGCTAACCAGCCCGGTCCGGGGACGCAGGTCGTGACGGAGTGTCGCCGCTGAACCGCTCGCGTGCCGGTCCCCGGCCAGGCATGTTGGAGACATGCCCGCTCAATCACCGCCCGATCCCGGCCATGAGCGGCACGCCACCCCGGCCGCGCCCCCGCAGCAAGCGGGGCACGACAAGCACGCCGGGCACGACAAGCACGCCGGGCACGACAAGCACGCCGGGCACGATCCGGCGATGTTCCGTCGTCGCTTCTGGGCCTGCCTGGCGCTCACCATCCCGGTGGTCCTGGCCAGCCACCTGGTCTGGGACCAGCTGGGTCTGAGCTGGGACGTTCCCGGCCGCTCCTGGGTGGGTCCGGTGCTCGGCTCGGCGGTGTTCTGGTGGGGCGGCTGGCTGTTCCTGATCGGTGCGGTCCGGGAGGTGCGGGACCGGGCGCCCGGGATGATGCTGCTGGTCGCGATGGCGATCACCGTGGCGTACACCGCGTCCCTGGCGACCAGCCTGGGCGTCTTCGACCTGGACTTCTGGTGGGAGTTGGCCGCGCTGGTCACCATCATGCTGCTCGGGCACTGGCAGGAGATGAAGGCCATCGGGCAGGCCCGGGGAGCGCTCGTGGCGCTGGCCGCGCTGCTACCGGACGAGGCCGAGCGGGTGGCGGCGGATGGCCGGGTCGAGGCGGTGCCGGTGACCGGTCTGCGGGTCGGTGACGTGGTGCTGGTCCGCCCGGGCGGGCGGGTGCCGGCCGACGGGCGGATCATCGATGGCGGCGCCGAGCTGGATGAATCGATGATCACCGGGGAGTCGCGGCCGGTCGCCCGGTCGACGGGTGATCGGGTGGTGGCCGGCACCGTCGCCACCGACTCGGCGATCCGGGTCGGTGTGGAGGCGCTGGGTGAGCAGACCGCACTCGCCGGCATCCAGCGCATGGTCGCGCAGGCCCAGGCTTCCGGTGGGCGGACCCAACTGCTGGCCGACCGTTTCGCCGCGGCGCTGTTCTACGTGGCCACCGGCACCGCCGTGCTGACCGTGCTGGTCTGGACCGCGCTCGGTCAGCCCGACGAGGCGGTGGTGCGTGCGGTCACCGTCCTGGTGATCGCCTGCCCGCACGCACTGGGTCTGGCCATCCCCCTGGTCGTCGCGCTCTCCACCGCGTTGGCCGCGCGGTCCGGAATCCTGGTCAAGGACCGGTTGGCGTTGGAGCGGATGCGGACGGTCGGCGCGGTTCTCTTCGACAAGACCGGCACGCTGACCCGGGGCGAGCACGCGGTCACCGACGTGGTGACGGTGCCGGGCATCGGGCGGGACGAGGTGCTGCGGATCGCGGCGGGTGTCGAGTCGGACAGTGAACATCCGTTGGCCCGGGCGATCGTGGCGGCGGCCGGACACGCGGCCCCGGCCGCCGGGTTCCGGTCGCTGCCGGGCCGCGGTGTGCAGGCGACGATCGACGGTACGGAGTACGCGGTGGGCGGGCCGGCGCTGCTGCGGGAACTGGGCCTGTCGCTCCCGACGGAACTGGTGACGGCGAACGAGCGGTGGTCGGCGCGGGGTGCTGCGGTGCTGCATCTGGTGCGGCTGCCGGACACCGTGCTCGGCGCGTTCGCGTTGACCGACGAGGTGCGTCCGGAGGCCCGGCGGGCCGTCGACGAGCTGCGTGCCGAGGGCGTCCGAACCATCGCCATGATCACGGGTGACGCCCGACCGGTCGCCGAGGCGGTCGCTGCCGAGGTCGGTTTCCGGCCCGGTGTCGACGAGGTCTTCGCCGAGGTGCTGCCGGGGGAGAAGGACGACCGGGTGGCGGAGCTGCAGCGGCGAGGGTTGATCGTGGCGATGGTCGGTGACGGGGTGAACGACGCTCCGGCGTTGGCCCGAGCGGACGTCGGTATCGCGATCGGCGCGGGCACCGATGTGGCGATCGAGTCCGCCGGGGTGGTGCTGGCGTCCTCGGACCCGCGCGGGGTGGGTGCCGTCGTCCGGTTGTCCCGGGGCTCGTACCGGAAGATGCGACAGAACCTGGCCTGGGCGGCGGGCTACAACGTGGTGGCGCTGCCGCTGGCGGCGGGTGTGCTGGCCTGGGCCGGCGTGGCGTTGAGCCCGGCGGTGGCAGCGGTGCTGATGTCCGCGTCCACCATCGTGGTGGCGCTCAACGCGCAGTTGCTGCGCCGCGTCCGTCTCGACCCGGCGCCGGACTGAGGGGCGTCAGCCGCGCTTCATCAGCCGGCCGACCGCCGCCATCATCTCGGTGGCCATCTCGTCGGCCCGGCCCTCGGCCGCCCCCTCGTGCATGCAGTGCCTGGCATGCCCGTCGAGCAGCCCCAGCGCCACCTTGTCGAGTGCGGCCTGGATGGCGGAGATCTGGGTGAGCACGTCGATGCAGTAGCGGTCGTCGTCGACCATCTTCTCGATGCCGCGGACCTGCCCCTCGACGCGGCGGAGCCGCGTGAGCAGCTGGTCCTTGCTGGCGGTGTACCCGCGGATCGGGGTGGGTGCGGTCATGCGAACCAGGATAGCGTACCCCTGGGGGGTATGGTACGGTCGTCTTCGGGTGGGATACCCCCACCGGGTACGGGTAATCCGTTCAAGGAGGCGTTCCAATGGTCAACAAGACGTACCAGGTGCAGGGAATGACCTGTGGGCACTGCGTCAGCGCGGTGAGCGCCGAGGTCGGCGCGATCCCGGGCGTGCAGGACGTCCAGGTCGACCTCGCGGCCGGTCGGGTCACCGTCAGCAGCGACCAGCCCCTCGACCCGGCAGTTGTCCGGGCTGCCGTCGACGAGGCCGGCTACGACCTCGTCGACGCGTGATCGGAGGGCGGGCATGCGCACCGTGACGAGACTGGCCGGGTTCGCCGTGGGCCTCGCGGCGGTCTTCGGCACGACGTACGGGATCGGCCGGGTCGTCGACCGCGCCCCGGTGGTCGAGGGCCAGCACGACGGCGACGGCGCCCATGCGACGGGCGAGCACGACGAGACGACCGACCGGCTCCCCGGCGGCCTGCTCGTCTCCGACCGGGGCTACACCCTCCAACCGGTCGACGCCCCGGCCGACGAGTTCGCCTTCCGGATCGCCGGGCCGGACGGTCAGCCGGTGACCCGGTACGACGTGGCGCACGACAAGCAGATGCACCTGATCGTCGCCCGGCGGGACCTCTCCGGCTTCCGTCACGTGCACCCCGAGCTGGCAGCGGACGGCACCTGGCGGGTCGACACCCCGCTGGCCGGTCCCGGGCTGTGGCGGGCGTTCGCCGACTTCACCCCGACCGGAGGCGAGGCGCTGACCCTCGGGGTGGACGTGACCGTCCCCGGTGAGCTGACCGAACGGCCGCTGCCCGCCCCCTCGACCAGCACCACCGTCGACGGCTACACGGTCACCCTGACCGGCTCGCCGCAGCCTGGCCGCACCTCACCGCTGACCCTGACGGTGAGTCGGGGCGGGCAGCCGGTCACCGACCTGGAGCCCTACCTGGGCGCGTACGGGCACCTGGTGGCCCTGCGCCGGGGCGACATGGCGTACCTGCACGTGCACCCGGACGGGGCTCCCGGCGACGGGCGGACCCAGCCCGGCCCCGCGGTCACCTTCCTCGCCGAGGTGCCGTCGGCTGGCAGCTACCGGCTCTACCTCGACTTCCGGCACGGCGGGGCGGTGCACACCGCCGAGTTCACCGTCGTCGCCGGCACCCCAGCGGCCGGCACTCCAGCGGCCGACGCCCCACCCACCGGGGGCGACCCGAGCGGACCCGCACCGACCGGGGGCGCCGACCACGGCACCCCCGGGCACGGGCACAACTGACGGGACCAGACGATGACCACCACCAGCAGCAGACCACTGCCCGAGGCGCCGAACCAGATCGAGTTGGCGATCGGCGGGATGACGTGCGCAGCCTGCGCCGCCCGGATCGAGAAGAAGCTCAACCGGATGGACGGCGTGAGTGCCACAGTCAACTACGCCACCGAGAAGGCGACCGTCCGGTACGCCGACGCCGTCACACCGGACGACCTGATCGAGACCGTGCAGAAGACCGGCTACACGGCCGCACTGCCCAGCGCGCCGGCCGAAGAGCAGTCGGTGGACCCGCTGAAGGGCCCGCGTACCCGGCTCTGGGTGTCGGTGGCACTGAGCGTGCCGGTGGTCCTGCTGGCGATGGTCCCGGCCTGGCAGTTCGACTACTGGCAGTGGCTGTCGTTGACCCTGGCCGCCCCGGTGGTGGTCTGGGGTGGGCTGCCGTTCCACCGGGCCGCCTGGACCAATCTGCGGCACGGCGCGGCGACCATGGACACGCTGGTGTCGCTCGGCACCCTGGCCGCGTTCGGCTGGTCGCTCTGGGCACTCTTCCTCGGCGACGCCGGGATGCCGGGGATGACGCACCCGTTCCGCTTCGACATCACCCGCACCGACGGCGCCGGCAACATCTACCTGGAGGCGGCCGCCGGGGTGACGGTGTTCATCCTGGCCGGTCGCTATTTCGAGGCCCGTTCCAAGCGGACCGCCGGTGCCGCCCTGCGCGCCCTGCTCGAACTCGGGGCCAGGGAGGTGGCGGTGCTGCGGGACGGGGTGGAGACCCTGATTCCGGTGGACCGGCTCGTCGTCGGTGACCGGTTCGTGGTCCGTCCCGGGGAGAAGATCGCCACCGACGGGGTGGTCGACGAGGGCACCTCCGCCGTGGACGCCAGCATGCTCACCGGTGAGTCGGTGCCGGTCGAGGTCGGCCCCGGCGACGGCGTGGTCGGCGCCACCATCAACGCGGGCGGCCGACTGGTGGTCACCGCGACCCGGGTCGGCGCGGACACCCAGCTCGCCCGGATGGCCGATCTGGTCGAGCAGGCGCAGAGCGGCAAGGCGGCCGTGCAGCGGCTGGCGGACCGGATCTCCGGCGTCTTCGTGCCGATCGTCATCACGCTGGCCGTCGGCACCCTCGGCTGGTGGCTCGGCACCGGAGCCGGCCCGACCGCAGCGTTCACCGCGGCCGTGGCCGTCCTGATCATCGCCTGCCCGTGCGCGCTGGGCCTGGCCACGCCGACCGCGCTGCTGGTCGGCACCGGCCGGGGCGCGCAGCTCGGTGTGCTCATCAAGGGGCCGGAGGTCCTGGAGTCGACCCGCCGGGTGGACACCGTGGTGCTGGACAAGACGGGCACCGTCACGACCGGCCGGATGACGCTGGTGGACGTGGTGCCGGCGAGCGGGGAGGACCGGGCCGAGCTGCTCCGGCTCGCCGGCGCGGTGGAGGCCGCCTCCGAGCACCCGATCGCCCGTGCCGTCGCCGCGGGTGCCGCCGAGGCCGGCGCACTGCCCCCGGTGACCGGCTTCCGCAACCTCGAAGGGCTGGGCGTGACCGGCACTGTCGACGGAACTGTCGTGCTGGTCGGTCGGGCCCGGCTGCTGCGGGAGCACGACATCGACGTACCGCCGGAGGTCGAGTGGGCCGTGCGCGACGCGGAGGCCGCCGGTCGTACGGCGATCGTCGCCGGCTGGGACGGGCAGGCCCGGGGCGTGCTCGCGGTCGCCGACGTGGTGCGGCCGACCAGTCGGGCGGCGGTGGCCCGGTTGCGCGCGCTGGGGCTCACTCCGGTCCTGCTGACCGGGGACAACACCACAGTGGCCCGGGCGGTCGCCGCCGAGGTGGGCATCGACGAGGTGATCGCCGAGGTGCTGCCGGCCGGGAAGGTCGACGTGGTCAAGCGGCTCCAGGCCGAGGGGCGGTCGGTGGCGATGGTCGGCGACGGGGTCAACGACGCCCCGGCGCTGGCCCAGGCCGACCTCGGGCTGGCCATGGGCACCGGCACCGACGTGGCGATCGAGGCGTCCGACCTCACTCTCGTCCGGGGTGACCTGGACGCCGCTGTGGATGCGATCCGGTTGTCCCGACGCACGCTCGGCATCATCCGGGGCAACCTGTTCTGGGCCTTCGGCTACAACGTGGCGGCCCTGCCGTTGGCCGCCGCCGGGCTGCTCAACCCGATGATCGCCGGTGCCACGATGGCGCTGTCCTCGGTCTTCGTGGTGGCCAACAGTCTGCGGCTGCGACGGTTCCGTTCGGCCACCTGACGTCCCTGACCCGCCCGGGCAGGGCTGGCATCCGGCCAGCCCTGCCGGGCGGTACGCCTCAGCCGGCGTGGACCCGCACCGTCTTCAGCTCCGCGTCGGCGGCGTCCGGGATGGTCATGCCTGCGGCGAGGCCGGTGCGCAGGTATTCGACCACCGCCTCGTTGATCACCTCGCCCGGCAGGACGGCCGGCACGCCGGGGGGGTACGGGGTGAGCATCTCAGCGGCAACCCGGCCGACCGCCTGCTCGGCAGGCACCTGCTCGGCCCGGCCGAAGAACGCGTCCCGGGGCAGCATGGCCAGTTCCAGCCGCAGCTCCTTCGGGGTCGGCAGGGTCACCGGCTTGGCCCTGGGCAGCCGGTCGGCGGCCTCGGTCAGCGCCCGCAGCCCGTCCAGCAGCGGACCGGTGGTCTCGTGACTGTCGGCGTGAGTGAGGGCCAGGGTCATCCGGCGGTGGTCGGCCAGTGCCAGATTGATGTGCCGTTCGTTGTGCAGCCAGTCGACTGCCTGGTAGCCGCTGATGCCGAGCTCGGAGACGTCGATGACGA
Organism: Micromonospora sp. A202; assembly: GCF_006715105.1. Lineage (NCBI taxonomy): Bacteria > Bacillati > Actinomycetota > Actinomycetes > Micromonosporales > Micromonosporaceae > Micromonospora > Micromonospora sp. A202. The sequence continues at coordinate 274,594 of NZ_VFMP01000001.1, forward strand.
TCTTCAACGGGTCGGTGTCGGCTGCCCGCTGCGGGCCGAGGAGGCGTTCGCCCAGCACGGTGAGGCCGGGTAGCGCGTCGATCGCCTCACGGGTCTCGTGGGCGAGGGCGAGAGCAGCGGTCAGCAGGTCGTGGCCGTGCTCGGCCATCTGCCGGCGCCAGCCGTCCAGTGCCGCGTAGATCAGCGGTGAGGAACTGGTCGTACCAAGCATGTCCTCGCGCTGGCTCAGCACGCTCGGGTCGATCCGCTCGCCCTGAAGGTGGAACACCGAGCTCTGCTCCAGGCCGCTGCCCATCTTGTGCACGCTGGTGACGCAGGCGTCCGCACCGGCGTCCATCGCCCACTGCGGCAGGTCGGGGTGGAAGGGCAGGTGCGCGCCCCACGCCTCGTCCACCAGGAACGGCTTGCCCTGCTGGTGGCAGACGTCGGTGATGGCGGCCAGGTCGGCGCAGGTGCCGTAGTCGGTTGGGGTGACGACCAGGACACCCTTGGCGTCGACGTGACCACTCAGCGTCTCGGCCACCGTGTCGGCGCCCGGCGGGTACGTCAGGTGCAGTTCCTCGTCCCACCGGGGCTCGATCCAGACCGGTTGGATGCCGGCGATGATGATCCCGGAGACCACCGACTTGTGGGCGTTGCGGTTGATCAGCAGCTTCTCTTCAGGGCCGGCGACCGAGATCATCAGAGTCTTCACCGAGAGTGAGCTGCCGCAGGTCGAGAAGAACGCGTGCTCGGCGCCGACCGCGTCGGCCATCAGCCGCTGCGCGGTGGCGAGCACTTCATGGGTCTGCAACCGATCGTCGAGTCCGTTGTTGGTCATCACGTCCGCGGCGAAGAGGTCGCGGCCGAGCACCGCGAGGACGCGCTCGTCGACTCCCCGTCCCTGCTTGTGTCCAGGCGGTGTGTAGTTGATGTCTCCGCGTTCCCGGTAGGCGACGAGGGCTTCCAGGATCGGGGCAGATGACTGGTCCATCGACTGCTCCTTCCGACGTTTGCCCTGCTGTTCCTTCCCCCGGTCGGCGCCGCCCAACCGCCGGTTGGACGGCCCGACGATGACCGGAGGCGGGTCGGAGCTGGCTGAAATGGTTGGGCGGCTGACTGTGGGGGTACTGCTGAGGGCGTAGCGACGCTTGCAATGGAGGTTGGCAATGGGTATGGATGACAAGATCAACAATGCCACCGAGGACGCGACCGGCAAGCTGAAGGAAGGCGCCGGTCGGGCCACCGACAACGAGCAGCTCGAGGCCGAGGGTCGTACTGACCAGTCGACGGCCAAGCTCAAGCAGGCCGGCGAGAAGATCAAGGACGCCTTCAAGAGCTGACGTACGACGCACATTGCACGCCGGGCCGGTGATCATCACCGGCCCGGCGTTCTGTGTGTCCGGCGCTTTCTCATGACCCTGAGATCCCCCTGATTCCGCTTCCGGCACCCACAGCCGAACGCCTCTACCTGCTAACTTCCATTGGCATGTGCGAGGGAAGGTTATGAGCAGCTGGCGGCGGCCGGGTTGGTCACCGCCAACCTGGAGTTGTCGAGGGACGGGAAGGCCATGAACTACTACGAGGTGAAGCCGTTCGTGCTCACACTCACCCCCGAGGTCATCGCGACGGCGGTCGAGACGCTGACCGTGCCCGGCTCGGCCGAGCAGCCGGGAGCGGGCCGATGAGCGAGCACGACTGGACCGAGGTGGTCGGAGCGATCGGCATCTTCGCCCTGATCATCAGCGTGTTCACGGTGACCGTCGTCCAGCTGGCCAAGACCCGCCGGACCCGGCTCGAACTGGCCCGCCCGGACGACTACCGCCGGCTGGCCGAGACGGCAACCCAGGCCCAGGCCGAGAACGCCCGACTGCTCGCGGCGATGGACGGGCGGCTGGGCGGGATGGAAACCCGGATGACCACGCTCGAGCGCGTCCTGCGCGAGGTCGAGTGACCCGCTGAGAGCAGAAGGCCCCGGGCCGTCGAGCGGCTACTCGACGGCCCGGGTGGAAGCAGCATCACCTCGCCCAGTGGGCGAGCTTCACCGGTAACGCTCCTTCGAGGAGAGGACAGCACCTCATGCTGCGCGTACGCAAATCCGCAGTGGGCTGGGCGGTCGCCCTGGCCCTCACGGCCACCGGCCTGACCCCGGCGAGCCCCGCCGCCGCTCGACCACAGCCCGGTCCGACGATCGACTGGCGGCCCTGCGCCGCAGACTCGGATGCCGAGTGCGGCACCCTGTCGCTGCCGGTGGACTGGAACCAACCCCGAGGTGAGCGCTTCGACCTGGCGTTGGCTCGCCGGGCAGCCGACAAGACCACCCGCAAGGGTGCGCTGGTCTTCGGCCCGGGTGGGCCGGGCGACAGCGGGGTCGACCGGGTGGTGAACGGCAGCTCCCGGTTCAGTGCCGACCTGCGCCGCCGGTTCGACATCGTCAGCTTCGACCCGCGCGGCACCGGCGGCAGCCACCCGGTGATCTGCGCACGGGACCTGCTCGCCCGGCAGCCGCAGCTGATCGCCGACCAGGCCCAGTTCGACGCGACAGTTGCCAACAACGCGCTGCTGCGCGTCGACTGCCGGGCCCGCACCGGGGCGCTCTACGACCACGTCGACACGACCAGCGCCGCCCGGGACCTGGACGCGGTCCGCGCCGCACTCGGCGAGCGTCAGCTGACCTTCCACGGCAGCTCGTACGGCACGCTGCTCGGGCAGCGGTACGCGGAGCTGTATCCGAACCGGGTCCGGGCCGTCGTGCTGGAGGCCGCGATGGACCACAGCCTCGGCACCCGCGCCTTCCTCGACAGCCAGGCGGTCACCGCGGAGAACGCGTTCGACGAGTTCGTCGCCTGGTGTGACCGGTCCACCGCCTGCGGGCTCAAGGGACGGGACGTCCGGGCGATCTGGGCCGGGCTGCGCGCCCGGGCCGAGCGCGGCACGCTGACCGACCCGGACCGGGCCGGGGTGGTGCTGACCCCGTTCGAGTTGGCCCGGCTCACCCACAAGAAGTTCTACGACACGTGGCGGTGGCCGGGGCTGGCCGACTGGCTCGGCAGGATGGACGCGGCCGCCTCGCCGACCGCCGCGCCCCCGGCCGACGCCACGACGACGGTCGACGCCGTCGCGCCGTACCCCTTCGCCGTCTTCTGCCAGGACTGGAGCCTGCCCGTCCGCGACTACCGGGAGTACGCCGCACACGTGCGCCGGGCGGCCCTGCTGGCACCGGACCTGCGGTATCCGCCGGCCCTGTTCGCGCTCGTCACCTGCCTGGGCACTCCGTCGCCGGTCGCCAACCCGCAGCACCGACTGCGGGTCCGCACCGACGTGCCACTGCTGATCGCCGCCACGGTGCACGACCCGGCGAGCGGGTACGACTGGGCCCGCGCTGTGGCGCGGCAGTTGGGCAGGCATGGCGCTCTGCTCACCTACCAGGGGTGGGGGCACGGCAGTTACAGCAGCAGCCCGTGCGTGCAACGAGCCGTCGACGCCTACCTGATCGATCAGGTGGTGCCCGCCCGTGGTGCCAGCTGCACAGCCGTCGACCCCGACGTGTGATCGTGCCGCCGGCCGTCGGGTGGTCAGGTTCGCCCGACGGCCGGCAGCGGGGTTCAGTGGCGTCGGGTGGCGCGGACGACCACGTCGTGCAGCGGGACTTCCCGGCCGGGCACCGAGCGGCGGTGCTCCTCGGCGGTGACCATCTCCCAGGTGGCGCTGTCCAGACCGGCGGTGATGTCCGCGAGGGTGACCGATGCCTCCTCGGGTGGGTGGTGGCCGTGCCCGGTGGCTTCCGAGGTGTGCAGGTGCCCGACGATCAGCAGGCTGCCACCCGGCGCCACCCACCCGGCGATGCGGTCGTAGAAGGCCAGGTGCGGCATCGCCGGGTGCGCGTAGTGCGTCGTCACCAGATCGAACTGCGTCCCCGGCTCCCAGGTCGTCAGGTCCGCCTCCACCCACCGCACGCGCTCGGGCACCCCGGCGTCCGCCGCGCGTCCGGCGGCGAGAGCGAGGGCGGCGGATGCGATGTCGACAGCGGTGACCTGCCAGCCGTGCGAAGCGAGCCAGACCGCCTCCGTGCCGGTGCCGCAGCCGGCGTCCAACACCGTGCCGGGCGTCAGGCCGGCGATCTCACGGGCCAGGTACGGGTGCGGGGGAGCCGCGCCGACGGCACCCGGATGATCATGGTGCACCTGGTGCCAGTGCCGATCCCAGTAGCCTTTGTCGAACTCGTGCTGCTCGGTCATCTACCTGCTCCTTCGCGTCTCGGTAGCGACTGTGACCGGCCCACCCACCGATCCGCAAAACTTCTTGCCAAATGGCAAAATTGGCGACATGGACGAGCCGGACCGCACCCTGGACGCTGTCGGAGGAAGACTGAAGCGCCTTCGGCTCCGCCGCGACATCACGCTCACCGACCTCGCCGCGGAGACCGGCATCTCCGCCAGCACCCTGTCCAGGCTCGAAGCCGGCCTGCGTCGCCCCACGCTGGAGCAACTCCTCCCGCTCGCCCGCGTCCACGGCGTGACGCTCGACGAACTCGTCGGCGCGCCGCCGACCGGCGATCCCCGCATCAACCTGCGCCCCATCACGTGCAGCGACGGATCGGTCATCCTGCCGCTGACCCGGCGACCCGGGGGCATCCAGGCCTACAAGTACGTGCTCCCGGCCAGCGCCGACGACCGCGAACCCGACCTGCGCACCCACGAGGGACACGACTGGGTCTACGTCCTCAACGGCACGCTGCGACTGGTCCTCGGCGAGCACAATCTCGTCCTCACGCCCGGGGAGGCCGCCGAGTTCGACACCCGCACCCCGCACTGGTTCGGGGCCACCAGCTCCGGCCCCGTCGAGTTTCTCAGCCTGATCGGGAAACAGGGCGAACGCGCGCACATACGCGCCGCCCCGAAGGCCGATTGACCCAGGTCATCGCTGCCCAGTCAGTCGGCTGGCCTTCAGTTCCAGATACCGCTGCTCGGGCAGGCTCGTGGTGCCGCGTGCCGCGGCCAGGTACGCCTCCCGCGCCGCCTCGGCGTCCCCGGCCATCTCCAACAGGTGCGCCCGCACGGCGGCGAGCCGATGGTGCCCGGCCGTGCGCTCGTCGGCGATCAGCGGTGTGAGCAGCGCGAGCCCGGCCCCTGGCCCGTCCACCATCGCCACCGCCACCGACTGGTTGAGGGTGATCATCGGGTTCGGCGCGATCCGGGCCAGCAGTCGGTAGAGCGCGACGATCTGCCGCCAGTCGGTCTCCGCCGCCGTTGACGCCTCGGCGTGCACGGCGGCGATCGCCGCCTGGAGCTGGTACGGGCCCGGCGGCGACCAGGTCAACGCCTCGGTGATCAGCGCGATCCCCTCCGCGATGGCGGCAGAGTCCCACCGGGTGCGGTCCTGCTCGGCGAGGGGCACCAGTTCCCCGTCCGGGCCGAGCCGGGCCGCCCGGTGCGCGTCGGTGAGCAGCATGAGCGCCAGCAGCCCGGCCACCTCGCCGTCGTCGGGCAGCAGCCCGCGCAGGATGCGGGCCAGCCGGATCGCCTCGCCGGTCAGCTCGGCCCGGTGCAGGTCCGGGCCACTCGACGCGGTGTACCCCTCGTTGAAGATCAGATAGAGCACCCGGAGCACCGACCGCAGCCGCTCGTCCCGCTCGGCCGGCTCGGGCATCGTGAACCGGGCTCCGGCGGCCTCGATCCGCTGCTTGGCCCGGCGGATCCGTTGACTCATCGTCGCCTCCGGCACCAGGTGCGCCCGGGCGATCTGGGCGGTGCTGAGACCACCGACCGCGCGCAGGGTGAGCGTCACCTGCGCCGATCCGGTCAGCGCCGGGTGGCAGCAGAGGAACAGCAGCGTCAGGGTGTCGTCCGCGGCCGGGACCGCCGGCTCCGCGTCGGCCGCCGGCGCCACCTGGGCGTACGTCGGCTCGCGCAGCGCCACCGCCACCTCGCGGTCCCGGCGAGCGCTCTCGCTGCGCCACTCGTCGGTGAGCCGGCGGGTGGCCACGGTGAGCAGCCAGGCGCGGGGACTGTCCGGTACGCCCTGCCCGGGCCACTGTGTCGCGGCGGCCAGCAGCGCCTCCTGGACCGCGTCCTCGCACCGGTCGAACTGGCCGTGCCGGCGGACCAGCAGGCCGAGGACCTGCGGCGCGAGGGTGCGCAGCAGATCCTCGACCGTCCGGTCCCCGGTCACATCTCCGTCCCGGCCTGCTCCATCACCGGGCGGACCTCCATCGCGCCGCCGTAACGGACGTCCGGCCAGCGGGCCGCGATCTCGGCGGCCCGCTGCGGGCTGTCGCACTCGACGGTCAGATAACCGGCGAACTGCTCCTTGCTCTCCATGAACGGCCCGTCGACGATCTCGGTGGTGCCGTCGATCTGCCGGACCGTCAACGTCTGCGACGGGTTGGCGAGCGCCTGGCCGTCGACCAGCTCGCCGGTCTCGGTCAGCTCCTTCATGATCTCGTCGACCTCGCCGAAGAGAGCGGTGCGGTCCTGCTCGGTCAGCTCCTCGGTGAAGCCGGGCCGGTTCCAGATCAGCAGCATGTACTTCACGGCGGTGCTCCTCAGCTCTGGTCGCACCCCCGGTCGGGGCGCGGCTCACCGGAGGGTCGGAGCGGACAACCCGTTCCCTACGGCGTACCGAAGAAAATCGCAGATAACTTCGCCGGTGGTGGTCCCACGCCGGTCGGGTCAGCGGCGATCGGGCCGGCCGGGCACCTGTCGGGGCTGCTTGCGCCCGCCACCCACGTCCAGGGAGGCGCGGTCGGCGGCCGACGTGCCGGAGGACCAGCCCTCGGCGTCCCGGACGCTGAGCCGGTGCCGGGTCACGCCGGGGAAGAGGGTGTCCAGTCGTTCCCGGACGGCCTCGCCCCGGGCGGCGAGCACCGGCAACAGTCGCTCCGCCCCGGCCGTCTCGGCCGACGCCTGGTCCGCCGCTTCGGTCGCCGCCTCGGTGGCCGTACGCAGCCGCTCGCCGATCCGCAGCGCGAACGCGTTGAGGAAGGACTCGTCCCACACCTTCGTGCGCCGCCCCGACCCCGACCGGCGCTCAGCGCGCCCGCGCAGCATCGCGGCCGTGGCCTGGACCAGCAGCGACGTGTAGAGCAGCTCCACCGCCACCAGATCAGCCGGCCAGCCCAGCACGGTGGCGAAGCCGAGATCGTCGGACCAGACCGCCTCGCACCTGTTCGCCGCCGCCACCTCCTGCACCAGCAGCGCCTTCGCGCCCGCGTACGGAGTGTCGGTGCTCAGGCGCACCCCACCAGGCACGTCGCCGCGCTCCGAGCCGGCCGCCAGCAGCGCCTCGTCGATGCTGTGCCGGGCGATCAGCTCCTGCGCCTTACCGGTCAACGCCTCCGCCTCGGCCGGGAAGGTGGTCGACTCGGCCTTCGCCAGCAGCGCCCGGACCCGGTCCAGCATCGGTGACCCGCTGCGCGTCGTGCCCGCCGACCGGGAGGTGAGCGCACCGGTGGTGCCCGGCGGTGGGCGCAGCACCGCGATCGGCGGCAGGCTCTCCACCAGCGCGAGAGCGTCCACGGCCGCGCGGAGCGCGTCCGCCCGGTCCAGCCCCTCCGCGGCGGTCCAGGCAGCCAGCACGTCATGGCCGTCGTCCCGGACGTCGGCGGTCAACTCGCGTAGCTGGTCGTCCCACCAGGCCGGGATCGGTTCGGCCTGCTCACGCCGTTGGGCGGCCATCGCCTCGCGGACCAGCCGCGCCGAGCGGGGGTCGAGCCGCCGGCTGGTGAGCCGGTCCACGTCGACCGGCTGCCAGCCACGCGGCCAGAGCCGGCCCAGCGCGCGGACCAGGCGACGCAGCAGGGCCGCGTCCACCGCCGTGGTGCCGTCCGCCGCGCCGGTGCCGACCATCAGTTGGTCCAGCTGCCGTTCGGCCTGCCGTACGTCGGTGCCGCGCACCGCCGCGAGTGCGTTGGCGACGAGTTCGTCCGCGTCCGGCACGGGCACCTCCTTCTCGGGCTCTGGTTGCTCGGCTCGGTGTTCGCTGCCCCTTCAGGCTGCATGATCATGCCGCTAGTGGTGTGCGAGTCGTGAAACGGGGATGGCCCGCGGCGGCGCTGGCTGGGCATGTTTCGACATGTTCGGGGTAGTTTCCGACCTGACCCCCGAGGTGGATGCGAGGTGTGTGGTGTCCGATTCGAGCCTGCCGAGTGCACGCACCGCTGACGTACGTTCCTCCACGCTCGTCGGCGTCCTGATCGGCATCGCCATCATGGCTGCGGTGGACGAGATCGTCTTCCACCAGTTGCTGGCGTGGCACCACTTCTACGACCGGTCCACCCCGTCGGTGGCGCTGCTCTCCGACGGGCTGTTGCACGCCGCCGAGGTGATCATCCTGGTCGGTGGGTTCTTCTGGTTCGCCGACCTGCGTCGACGACGTGCCCTGTCGACCCGGCTGGCCTGGGGCGGATTCCTGCTCGGCGCCGGAGGGTTCCAGGTCTTCGACGGGGTGGTCGACCACAAGGTGCTCCGGCTGCACCAGATCCGCTACGGCGTACACCTGCTGCCGTACGACGTGGTGTGGATCGCGTCCGGCGCTGTGCTGCTGCTGGCCGGTGCCGCCGTGGTCTGGTGGGCCCGGTCCCGGCGGCCGGGCGACGGCCGTCGGGGACGGTGACCGTGCCGCCCGCGTTCGCCCACGGCGGGCACGTGGCGGAGGACCCGACCTGGTTCCCGCTGCTCCCGGTCGTGCTACTGGCCGTCGGCTACCTGCTGGCCGCCGTACGCGACCCGCGGGGTTGGGACCACCGGCGCACCGCCGCCTGGCTGGTCGGCTGCGCACTGCTGGCGGTCGCCGTCGGGCCGTTTGCCCCGCTCCCCGACGATCCGCGCGGGCACATGGCGCAGCACCTGCTGCTCGGCATGCTTGCCCCGCTCGGGCTGGTGCTCGGCGCCCCGGTGACGTTGCTGTTGCGGGTCGCCCCGCCGCCCGTACGCCGGGTGGTGGGCCGGCTGCTGCGCGCCCGCCCGCTGCACCTGATCGCGCACCCGGTCACCGCTGCGCTGCTCAGCACGGGTGGGCTGGCGCTGGTGCTGCTCACCCCGCTGTACGCGGCGGCCGAACGACACTCTGCGCTGCACCACGCCCTGCACCTGCACTATGTCGCCGCCGGCTATCTCTTCGCCTGGTCCCTGGCCGGGCCGGACCCGGCGCCGCGTCGACCCGGCCTGGCGGTACGGGTGGGCGCGCTGCTGGGAGCGGCGGCCGGTCACGCCGTGCTGGCCAAATACCTGTACGCGAACGCCGAGACCCTGCCGCCCGGCCTCACCGACCGGGACCCGGCGGCGTTCCAGTCGGCCGCCCAACTCATGTACTACGGCGGCGACCTGGCGGAACTGCTCCTGGCGGTGGCCCTCTTCGCCACCTGGTACAACCGCCCCGACCGTCTGCGCCCACCCCGCCCAACCATGTTGATCAAGAAGTTTACGTCACCAAAGGACGGTTCTCTGACGCAAACCTCTTGATCAACATGGAGATGGGGTGGTCAGGGCTGCCGAGAGCTGGCTGAGGAAAGTGCGAATGCTCTCCTCGCTGTGGTGGGTTTCGATCTGGTCGTTCAGCGGGCCTGGATGGCGCAGCGCATGGGCGAGCGCCTCCAGCATCTCGGCTCGGTCACCTGGGTAGAGGCCGCCGGTCACCCCGTCGGCGACCCGGGTCACCACTGTGTCGTCGAGCGCCCGGTCGAACTGGATACCGTAGAGGATCCCGTTGACGTGGCCCTTCCAACTGCTCGTACCCATACTCATTCACTCCCGTGGAAGATCCGATCGCGGCACCGGCCCAGCAAGGGCGGCGGTCAGGAGCCTCGCCAGTTTCGCGGATCGGGTGGGGTGGGCGTGGCTCAGCCAGGCGACGCGGCCGATCAGGTGCTCTGCGAACGCCGGATGACCGGCGTGGTTCTGCGCGGCCAGGCCAGTGCGGGCTGCGTTGTGCAGGATCGCGCGCAGTAGGTCGTACTCGGTGCGCGGCACCGCGGGCCGTTCGTTGACCACCAGCCCGGCGAGGAGCTGCCGGTCGGCCCGGCCACGCACCCGGGTCTTGCCCGAGTGCACTCGGAACCCCTCGTCCCGGGTTACCTCCGTCACCGCGGCGAGCAGGTCGGCGACCCGCCGGGGTGGCAGTTCGCCGGAGAAGGCGAGATCGTCGGCGTAGCGCTGATAGGCGAGGTCGAACGCTACGGCCAGCCCGGTCAGCCGACGGTCGAGCCGGAACGCACACAGGTTCGCCAGCGCGGGCGACGTCGGCGCGCCCTGCGGCAGGTGCCCGCCGCGCAGCACGGCCAGGGAGGCGACCGTCGTCACGGCCGCACCGGGAAGGGTGGCAGCGTGCCCCGACGATGCCCGGTCGTACGGGTGCACAGGCTCGCGAAGCGTGCCGACGCACCTGTGGTGTGCTGCCCAGGTGGATGTGACGCCCCCGGGGTTACCCCGGAGGAACCTCGACCGCGCCCCCAAAGGGCTCGCGGCCAGGTCAGCTCGGGGCACGCTGCCACCCGGGCAGCGTAGCCCTGGTCGGCGGTACGGGGTGTGCCTCCGCCCGTCACTGCCACCCGGTGAGGATCTCCTCTACCGGCAGGACGTCCCGTTCCGGGTCCGGCGCGGGGGCCGGTCGGTCAGCCGGCGTCCGGTCGAAGCGTGGCGCTGGCGCCGGCTGGATCTCGCCGCCAACCTCGACGAACGTGCCCCGGGCGGCGTTGTGCGGATGCTGGTGCGCCTCACCGGGGGCGAGCACGGGCGCGACGCAGGCATCCAGGTCGGCGAAGACCGCCGTCCACTCGTCCCGGGTCCGCTCGGCGAACCGCTCGGTGAACCGTCGCCGCAGCTCGTCCCAGCCGCTCGGGTCGTACTGCGCGGGCAGGTCCGGGTCGTCGGCGAGGTCGAGGCCCGCGAGCAGTACGGCGTAGAAGGCCGGTTCCATAGCGCCGACGGCCATGAAACCGCCGTCCGAGGTGGCGTACGTGTCGTAGAACGGCGCACCGCCGTCGAACATGTTGCGCCCGCGCGGCGCCGCCCACAGTCCGGTGCCGAGCAGCCCGTGCAGGAACGACGTGAGCAGAGCCGAACCGTCCACCATCGCCGCGTCGACCACCTGACCGACACCGGAACGTTCCCGTTCCAGCAGCGCGGCCAGCACGCCGACGGCGAGCAGCATGCCGCCGCCGCCGAAGTCGCCGAGCAGGTTCATCGGCGCGTACGGGCGCTCGCCGGCACGGCCCAGCGGCTCCAACGCCCCGGCGACAGCGATGTAGTCGATGTCGTGCCCGGCGCGAGCCGCCAGCGGGCCGTCCTGACCCCAGCCGGTCATCCGCGCGTACACCAGTCTGGGGTTGCGGGCCTGGCACACCTCCGGGCCGAAGCCGAGCCGCTCAGCGACCCCCGGCCGGTACGCCTCGACCAGCACGTCCGCCCGCTCGGTCAGGCGCAGCAGGTCCGCCACGCCGGCCGGGGACTTCAGGTCCAGCGTGGTGACCCGCCGGCCGCGCTGCAACGGCCCGCCGGTCGGCGCGGCCAGGCGCCCCGCACCCGGAGCGCCCGGCCGGTCCACCCGCACCACGTCCGCGCCGAGGTCCGCGAGCACCATGCACCCGAACGGCGCCGGGGCGAGGCTCGCGAGTTCGACCACCCGCACCCCGGCGAGCGGCCCACCCCGCGCCGCCGTCACGCGACGCCGGCCGTCTCAGCGGGACGGGCGGCCAGCCGGTCGACCAGGTCGGCGGGGGGTGTGAACCGGTCGCCGTAGCGGTCGGCCAGTTCGGTGGCGCGGGCCGCGAAGCCGGCCGGGCCGCCCGCGTACTGCCGGACGTAGCGGATCACCCCTCCGGTCCAGGCCGGGAAGCCGATGCCGAAGATCGAGCCGATGTTGGCGTCGGTCTCGGTACGCAGCACGCCCTCGTCGAGGCAGCGCAGCGCGTCCAGCGCCTCGGCGAAGAGCATCCGCTCCTGGAGGTCGGTGAAGGGCACCGCCCGTCCAGCGTCGGTGGCCAGGTCGGCAAGGCCGGGCCAGAGCCGGCCGCGGGTGCCCTCGTCGTAGGAGTAGAAGCCGCGCCCGGCTGCACGCCCCGGCCGGTCGTACGCGTCGACCAGCTCGTCGACGAGCCGGTGCGCCGGCAGCGGCAGGAACTCCTCGCTGGCCGCCTCGAACTGGCGGCGGATCCGTTGGATCAGGGTGAGGCTGACCTCGTCGGCCAGCGCGAGCGGCCCGGTCGGATAGCCGGCCTGAAGGGCGGCCTGCTCCACCGAGGCGGCGGGAACACCCTCGGCGACCATGCCGACCGCCTCGTCGATGAACCGGCCGATCACCCGGCTGGTGAAGAAACCTCGGCCGTCGTTGACCACGATCGGGGTCTTGCCGATCCGCCGACCCAGGTCGAACGCCCGCGCCAGCGCGGCGTCACCGGTCCGTTCGCCGACCACGATCTCCAGCAGGGGCATCCGGTCCACCGGGGAGAAGAAGTGCATGCCGATGAAGTCGGCCGGGCGGTCCACCCCGGCGGCGAGCCCGGTGATCGGCAGGGTGGAGGTGTTGGAGGCGATCAGCGCGTCGGGCGCCAGCACCGGCAGCACCTCGGCGAACACGGCCTGCTTCAGCGCCGGGTCCTCGAAGACCGCCTCGATGACCGCGTCGCATCCAGCGAGGGCGTCCACCTGGTCGGTGGTGGTGATCCGGTCCAGCACCGCGCGGGCCTCCGCCTCCGTGGCGCGGCCCTTACGGACCTTGCGGGCCAGCAGCCGTTCGGCGTGCTCCCGGGCCCGCCCGGCGGCCTCGGGCGAGACGTCCCTGACCACGACGTCCAGGCCGGCGCTGGCGCAGACGTACGCGATGCCCGCGCCCATCATGCCGGCGCCGAGCACCGCCACCCGCCGCACCGGCGGAACGTCGACGGACGGCCGGGCGGCACCACCGTTGACGGCCTTCAGATCGAAGAAGAAGGCCCCGATCATGTTCTTGGCGACCTGCCCGGTGAGCAGACCGATCAGGTGCCGGGTCTCCACGGTCAGGGCGGTCTCCAGGTCGACCTGTGCGCCTTCGACGGCGGTGGCCAGGATCGCCTCGGGCGCGGGCAGCCGGGCACCCTTGAGCTGCTTGCGCAGGGTGGCCGGGAAGGCGGGCAGCTGGGCGGCCAGCGAACGGCTGGCCGGGGTGCCACCGGGCATCCGGTAGTCCGGTCGGTCCCACGGCTGTTTGGGATGCGGGTTCGCGGCGATCCAGGCCCGCGCGCGGTCCAGCAGCTCCGCCTCGGTGGCGACCACCTCGTCCACGATGCCGGCGGCCAGGGCATCGGACGGGCGCATCCGCCGGCCGGTGAGCAGCACAGTGGTCAGCGCACCCGCCAGGCCGAGCATCCGTACCGTCCGGGTGACACCGCCGGCCCCGGGCAGCAGGCCCAGGGTCACCTCGGGCAGCCCGAGCCGACTGTCCGGCGCGTCCAGCGCGATCCGGTGGTGGCAGGCGAGCGCGATCTCCAGCCCGCCGCCGAGCGCGGAGCCGTTGACGGCCGCGACCACCGGCCGGCCCAGTGTCTCCAGGCGGCGCAGGTCCCGTTTGATGGTGCCGAGCAGCTCCGCCAGCGCTGGCGCGTCCTCGCGGGTGGCCCGGATCATCTCAGGTAGGTCACCGCCGGCGAAGAACGTCGACTTCGCGCTGGTCACGATGACCCCGGTCAGCTCGTCGCGTTCGGCCTCCAGCCGGTCGAGGATCGCGCTCATCGAGGCGGCGTACGCGCGGTTCATGGTGTTGGCGGACTGGTCGGGGTCGTCCAGGGTGAGCGTGACGATGCCGTCGGCGCCGCGGTCGTACCGGATGGTGGTGGTCATTTGTCTTTTCCCCCGGGTCAGCAGCGCTCGAGAACGGTGGCGACGCCCATGCCGCCACCGATGCAGAGGGTCACCACGGCGCGGCGCAGGTCGCGGCGCTCCAACTCGTCCAACGCGGTGCCGAGCAGCATCGCTCCGGTCGCGCCGAGCGGATGGCCGAGAGCGATCGCCCCGCCGTTGACGTTCACCCGGTCCGGGTCGAGGCCCAGGTCGCGGACGTACTTGAGCACCACAGCGGCGAACGCCTCGTTGATCTCGAACAGGTCGATGTCGTCGAGGGTGAGCCCGGCGACGGCGAGCGCCTTGTGGGTGGCCGGGATCGGGCCGGTCAACATCAGCGTCGGGTCCGCGCCGGTGACCGCCGCGCCGGCGATCCGGGCGCGCGGGGTGAGGCCGAGATCCCGACCCAGCTGCTCCGAACCGATCAGCACCAGCGCCGCGCCGTCCACGATGCCGGACGAGTTGCCGGCGTGGTGGACGTGCTCGATGGCCTCCAGCCAGTGGAACTTCTGCAACGCGACCGCGTCGAAGCCCGCCGCCTCACCCATCGTCGCGAAGGACGGGGTGAGCCGGGCCAGCGCCTCCCGGGTGGTCTCCGGGCGCGGGTGCTCGTCCACGGTGAGGATGTCCAGCCCGTTGCCGTCACGGACCGGCACCACCGAGCGGGCGAAGTACCCGCCGGCCATCGCCTTGGCCGCCCGCTCCTGCGACCGCAGCGCGTAGCCGTCCACGTCGTCGCGGGTGAAGCCCTCCAGGGTCGCGATCAGGTCGGCGCTGACCCCCTGCGGCACGAACGACGTGGCCAGGGCGGTCTGCGGGTCGGTGGCCCAGGCCGCGCCGTCGGAGCCCATCGGCACCCGGGACATCGACTCCACCCCGCCGGCGAGCAGCAGGTGCTCCCAGCCGGAGCGGATCCGCGCGGCGGCGGAGTTGACCGCTTCCAGCCCGGAGGCACAGAACCGGTTGAGCTGCACCCCACCAACCTCGTCGGGCAGCCCGGCCAGCAGCGCGGCGGCCCGCGCCAGGTCGCCGCCCTGCTCGCCGACCGGAGTCACGATGCCCAGCAGCAGATCCTCCAGCCGACCGACGTCCAGGCCGGGATTGCGCTCACGCAACGCGTCGATCAGGCCGACCACCAGGGAGATCGGCTTGACCCCGTGCAGCGCGCCGGTGTCCCGGCCGCGTCCGCGCGGGGTGCGGACCGCGTCATAGACGTACGCCTCAGAGGGCACGGGCGATCAGCTCCTTCATGATCTCGTTGGTGCCGCCGTAGATCTTCTGGACGCGGGCGTCGGCGTACATTCGGGCGATCGGGTATTCGGTCGTGTAGCCGTAGCCGCCGAACAGTTGCAGGCACCGGTCGATGACCTCGCACTGCCCGTCGGTGAGCCACGACTTCGCCATCGCCGCGGTCGCCACGTCCAGGTCGCCGCGGCTGTGCCGGACGATGCAGTCGTCCAGGAAGACCCGGCTGACCCGGGTACGCGTGGCGCACTCGGCGAGCACCATCCGGGTGTTCTGGTGGCCCATCAGGGTCTTACCGAAGGCGGTGCGCTCCTTGGCGTACGCGACGGTCAGCGCGACCGCCCGTTCCATTGCCGCGACCGCGCCGACGCCGATCACCAGCCGTTCCTGCGGGAGCTGCTGCATGAGCTGGATGAAGCCCAGCCCTTCGGCGCCGCCGAGCAGGTTGGCCGCCGGTACCCGCAACTCGTCGAAGAACAGCTCTGCGGTGTCGTTGGCGTGCAGCCCGATCTTGGACAGCAGTCGACCGCGGCGGAAGCCCTCCGGGTCGCCGCCCACCTCGCAGATCAGCAGCGAGACGCCGGCTGCCCGCTGCTCGGGGTCGGTCTTCACGGCCACGATGATCAGATCGGCCAGGCCGCCGTTGGTGATGAACGTCTTCGCGCCGGTGACCAGGTAGTCGTCGCCGTCACGGACCGCCCTGGTCCGCATCGCCTGAAGATCGGAACCGCCGTCCGGCTCGGTCATCGCGATCGCGCCGACCAGCTCGCCGGTGCACAGGCCGGGCAGCCAGCGTCGCTTCTGCTCATCGCTGCCGTACGCGACCAGGTAACCGGTGACGATGCCACTGTGGACGGCCAGCCCGAGACTGCTCTCCCCGGTGTACGCCTGCTCGTGCAGCATCACGGCCTCGTGGGTGAACCCACCGCCCCCGCCGCCGTACTCCTCCGGGACGGACAGGCCGAGCAACCCCAGCTCACCGGCGCGCCGGTAGTGCTCGCGGTCCGGGTGGCCCTGCTCCTGAAGGCGGTCGGCGTGCGGCAGGACCTCCTTGGTGAAGAAGGCACGGGCCAGGTCGGCCAGGTCGTTGTGCTCCGGCTCGCGCCAGGGCGAGAGGGGACCGTCGAGTGGGGGCGTCGGCATGTGCACCACCCTCGCGCGCTGTTGGCGGCATGTCAATAAGTAGAGATCCACGGGCGGGGGCCGGTTCTGGGTCGTCCGCGAAGGGCGGATGTCCGCAGCCCGCCAGCGCCACGTGCCGTGCGTAGGCCTCGCGACTGCCCGCTACGACGGCGACACACGTCGTCCGGATGCCGCCAACCGCTCAGCGAGTGCGACGACACGATCGCGGAGTTCGTCCGGGCGTTCGATGACGAACGGCAGGTCGAGCGCGGCGAGCACACCGGGTAACCAGTCGAGACTCTCTGCCCGGATCTCCACGTCCTGCCAGCCTTCGTCCGCACCCTCTCGCACCTCGGCGATGCTGGCCGGTAGCTGCCTGCGGATCTGCTCCTGTGTTCCTTGTATCCGTAGCGACACCGCATGCTGGTACGGCGCCTGTGCCATCGAGGCGAGGAGATGCCCTGCCGGATCGTTCCCGGCGGGCGGCTCGAACGAGCCGGGCAGCGTTCTCGCGTCCGCGATGCGGTCGAGCCGAAGGGTCCGATCCTCACCGATATCCGGATCGGCCCCGATGACATACCACCGGCCCGCATGGTTGACCAGCCCGAACGGATGCAGGGCGCGGACGCTACGCCTGCCGTTGCGCGAGGTGTACTGGAGTGAAATCGGCCGGTGCTGGCGGACCGCCTCGGCGACGGTGAGTAGTACATCTGCCTGCGGCGCAGGGAAGTCGTCGGGTTCGGTGGCGAAGGCGAGGGACTGGAGTACGGCGTCCAGCCGGTCCGCGATCCGCGACGGCAGGACGCGCCGGATTTTCGCGGCGGCAGTCTCACCCGCCGTACCTGTAGCCGTCGCCAGCCCGGCACGGCGGCCCGCAACCAGGCCGAGCAGGACGGCCAAGGCTTCGTCGTCGCTGAACATCAGCGGCGGCAGACGATAGCCGGCGGCGAGCCGATACCCGCCGTAGCGACCGCGCACCGACTCCACTGGCACGTCGAGGTCGACCAGGCGAGTCACGTAGCGCCGCACCGTGCGCGGTTCGACACCGAGGCGCTCGGCAAGCTCGGCCATTGTCCGGACGCCACCGGACTGCAAGAGCCCCAGCAGTGCGAGCACCTGGGCTGTCGGTCGTGCCATGGTCTGAACCTAATCCGAATACTGGACCAGATCTGTCCGGTATTCGAGTTAGCGTGCTGACGACAGACGGATCCCGACCGTACTGAGCAGGGAGAAGACAGTGGATTTTGTCTCGATCCGCATCATCACTGGTGACATCAACCGCCTGGTCGGCTTCTACGAGAAGATCACCGGCGTGCAGGCGGCCTGGGGCAACGAGGACTTCGCCGAGTTGCGCACTGCCCACGGCACGCTGGCGATTGGCAGTACCCGCACGGTCCCACTGTTCGCGCCAGGGTCGGCCCGCCCGGCCGACAACCACACCGTGATCATCGAGTTCCTCGTGGCAGACGTGGACGCGCTTTACGAGAAGCTGAAGAACGTGGTGGAGGACTTCGTGAACGAGCCCACGACCATGCCCTGGGGTAACCGAGCCCTGCTCTTCCGCGACCCCGACGGCAACCTGGTCAACTTCTTCACCCCGGTCGTCGACCGGGTGCAGCGAGCGCGAACGGCGGCCGATCGGTGAGCTGCCGATAGGGTCGGGCAGATGAGTGTCGAGACGGCTCCGCGCCGCCGCCGTTTGGAGCCGGACGCCCGGCGGGGGCAGATCCTGGCCTGTGCGGTCCGGCTGTTCGGCGAACGCCCGTACGCGGACGTGTCGACCACCGACATCGCCCGGGAGGCCGGTGTCGCTCGCGGCCTGGTCAACCACTACTTCGGTGCCAAGAAGGGCCTCTACCTGGAGGTCGTCCGGGTCATGGTGACCATCCCGGAGGTCGCCGTGGAGCGCCTGCCCAAGGGGGACCTGCGGACCCGGGTCGACGCCAGCGTCACCTGGTTCCTCGACGTGGTGTCCCGGCACAGCACCTCCTGGCTCGCCGCCGTCACCGCCCGGGGGATGGGCGGCGACGCCGACGTCGAGCGGGTGCTCGCCGAGGCCGAGGAGGTCGCCGCGGACCGGATGCTCGTCGCCGTCGGTCTGGCTGGCCAGGCCGCGCACCACGAGGAGCTTCGCGGCATGGTGCGGGCGTACTGCGGGTTGGCGACGTCGACCGCCCGGGAGTGGCTACAGCGTGGCGCGCTGACCCGCGCACAGGTGCACCTGCTGCTCACCACCACCCTGCTGACCATCGTCGAACAGGTCATCCCGCAGGTCATCGCCGATGACGGTCCGACCCGGTCGGCGGTGCCTAGGACCTGACCCGCGTGGGTGACGCAGGCCATGGAAGCGATGGCGCGAGTGAAATAGGCATACGAGCTATGGTTATTTCACTGAACCAGGGGTACGCCAGTGCTTGCGGCACCTGGTTCGTCACATCACCGAGGGGGACGCATGAATCCATCCGCCCTGTCCTACGAGGTTTTCGTCTCGGATGGTCCGGTTCGAGCGGGTGACCAGTGCATGCCGGACGGCTCGCGGATCCACTGGAACCCGATCTCGTCCACGCTGATCTTCGGGACCGAGGAGGCGCTCCTCGTGGATCCCCCGTTCACTCACGAGCAGATCGCGGCGGTGGGTGACTGGATCGCACAGTCGGGCAAACGGCTGACCCACATCTACGCCACACACGGGCACGGCGACCACTGGTTCGGCGCAGGTGAGCTGGTCAAGCGCTTCCCCGGGGCCGTCACCTACGCGACGCCCGGCACCATCGACGTCATGCGTCAGCAGGCCACCGTCGGGCGGAGCCAGCTGTTCGACCAGGTCTTCCCCGGCCTGATTCCGGAAACACCGGTCGACGCCGTGCCCGTGCCTGCCGAAGGATTCCTGCTCGAGGGCAACCTCATCCAGCCGGTCGAGACCGGGCACACCGACACCGACCAGACGACAGTCCTGCACGTCCCGTCGATCGGCCTCGTGGTTGCCGGTGACGTCGTCTACAACGGGGTTCACCAGTACATCGTGGAAACAGTCGACGGTGGCCTGCGGGAATGGCTCAAGGCTCTCGATCGCGTCGAGGCGCTCGCGCCCCGCGCAGTCGTCGCCGGCCACAAGAACCGGGACCGCCCGGACGACCCGGCCAGCATCGATCAGACCCGGAACTACCTGCTGAACGTGGAGCGGCTGCTGGCCGAGAAGCCGACCGCCCGAGAGTTCTTCGACGAGATGGTGCGGCTCTACCCAGACTGGGTGAATCCGGGACCGGCGTGGTACGGGGCGCTCGCCCTGCTCGGTGAGTGAGCTGATGGTGCCCTCGGTTCCCGACCGCGCGGCAGGTGTGGTGGTCGCGCCGTGGATCGCCACCGCCAGATACGACCTGGACCAGGCCCCAGGCAGCCTCGGGCTCGTCCAGGATTTGCTCAACACGATCTCGGCCGGCATGCCACGGCAGGCCGATCTCCTTGACGACCTGACCAGTGCTACCGAGTGGGCACAGCAGGCCGTCGCCCAGTGGTCGGCGGCCACCGGGCGGCCGGCACCCGACGTCACGCTTGACGCTGCGGGCCTCCGGGCGCTTCGGATCTTCCGCGAGGAACTGCGGGACGAGTTCGACGCCAGACTCCACGTCCCGCCGAAACCTGGGCAACCCGGCACCGGGGCGCCGGACCGTGCCCCGACCGGGTCCCGGACCAGCGGCGCCACCCTTCGGCTCGATCGGAACGGATCCGTCCACCTCGACCCCGCCGGGGTCGGAGCCGATCTGCTGATCTCGCTCGTTCTCGCCGCCCTGTTCGAGGCGCAACTCGCCGACGTCGGGCGGCGGATCAAGACCTGCCGCAACCCCCGCTGCCGGGTGGCGTTCTACGACCGCTCGCGCAACAACAGCGGGGTGTGGCACTCCGTGCGTGTCTGCGGGCACCCGACCAACCTGCGCGCCCACCGCGCACGCCAGCGGCAAGCGGATTGACCTGGCCGGTCAGGCGGCGCGGCGTTCGTCGGCCTGGCCGCTGCGCGCGGGTCGGCCGGTACGCGCTGCCGGGGCGGCGTAACGGTCGGCGGCCTGCGCCGGGTACGACTCGGCGTGGACCACCCGCAGCGGCCGGTCCACCTCGTCGGCGCCGAACCGCCAGCGCGACGGCGCCGGTTGCCGCTGCGGCGCGGGCCCACCGGGGCGCAGATTGGGCCGGGACAGCAGCACGGTGATCAGGTAGCCGACCACCAGGAAGCCGTGGCTTACCAACCGCTCACCGCCCACCGAGCCGGTGGCCAGGTCGTTGACCGAGAGCAGCAGCAAGGTGCCGACGAACGCGCTGAGCATCGGCAGCAGCCCGGCCGGCGGGCTGCGACGCACCGCCACGAAGAGGAAGCCGGCGCCCACCGCGACGTTCCAGGCGGCTGACTCGTGCCACAGGTGCTGACCGGTGGGGTGCAGGTGATCGGCGGCGGCACCCCGGCCCACCTGGGCCAGCCCGAGCACCAACTGCACCGCGCCGAGCAGCCCGAGCGCCGCGCGCAGCCCGGCGACCAGCTTGCCGCGCCCGAGCGCCGCGCGCAGCCCGCCGACCGGCCGACCGCCCGCGACCAACCCGCCTCGCCGCCACCACGGCCGGCGGGCCGGTGCCGCCGCGATGGCGGCCAGAATCGCCTCGGTCCGGTCGGGCACGTCGGTGACCAGACGGGTACGAACCCGACGGGTCACGCCAGCCGCCGCCGTGAACCAGGCCCGACAATCGGCACACCCGTCGAGGTGCCCCTGCACCGCCGTCAGTTCGGCGGCGGTCTCCTCCCCGTCCAACTGCGCGGACAGGACCTCCCGCCACTGCTCACACCCCATGTACCGGTAGTCGCTCCGGGGGCCGCTCCGGTTCCCGGCGACCGGGGCCTGTTGTGGAATACTCGCCCGATCATGACGCGTTACGGCCTGCTGATCCTGCCCGCCACCAACCGGGTGTACGCCCGCTCCGCCATCGACCTCACCCGGGCCGAGCTGGAGATCTTCGGTCTCTCGGCCCTCGACGGTCAGGTCGGCGAGTTGGACACCGAGGTGGTCGGTGGGGCCTCCTACGTCACCTTCACCGGTGACGGGTTGACCGAGCGGGACCTGACCGTCCTGGGCAATCTCTCCGCCGGGTACGCACTGTTCGAGATCGTCGGTGAGCTGCTGCGCCCGATCGAGTGGAGCCGGCTGGACCGCTACGACGACGACCTGCTCACCATCCAGAAGTACCCGGGCAAGACCAACGAGCAGTTCACCAAGCTGCTGCTCAACGTCACCCTGCTCGCCTCGGACTGGGCCACCGAGATGACCAGCCGGCGGTTCCGGGTGCTCGACCCGCTCTGCGGCCGGGGCACCACACTCAACCAGGCGCTGATGTATGGCTTCGACGCCGCCGGGATCGAGCGCGACCAGAAGGACGTCGAGGCGTACCGGGCGTTCATCACCACCTGGCTGAAGCAGAAGCGGGTCAAGCACCGGGTGCTGGAGTCCGGTCCGGTGCGGCGGGAGCGCAAGGTGGTCGGCCGGCGGGTGCGGATCGAGCTGGCTCCGACCCGTGAGGAGCACAAGGCCGGTCAGACCCAACTGCTGGACGTGGTCAACGCCGACACCGCCCGCTCGGCGGAGTTCTTCCGCCCGGAGACCGTCGACCTGGTCGTCGCCGACGCGCCATACGGCGTGCAGCACGGCAGCCGTACGGCCGAGAAGGGCCTGACCCGTGATCCGCTGGCGTTGCTCGCGGACGCCGCGCCGGTCTGGGCGCGGTTGCTGCGTCCCGGCGGTGCCCTCGGAATCTCCTGGAACACCCACGTCGCCAGCCGCGAGGACGCGGCGGCGGCGTTGGCCGACGCCGGCCTGACCGTGGTCGACGCCGAGCCCTACCGCGCGCTGCGGCACCGGGTCGACCAGTCGATCATGCGCGACGTGCTGGTGGCCCGCCGCCCGGCCTGACCCGGCCCGCCGCCCGGCCTGACCCGGCCCACTGCCCGGCCTGAACCGGCCCACTGCCCGCGCCACCCATCCGGGTCGCGCGTGGTCTCTCGTCCGTCCTTTGCTCTGCAGCCGCGGAAGCGACACTCACGCTCTGTTGCTGGTGCCTCCGCGGGTGCAGAGCAAAGGGGGCGGACAGCAGGTCTTGACCTCGCGGACGGTCCAGGGCCTGTGCCGCATTTCACCTGTTCAGTGCACGGGTGTGAAAACCACGTCAAGAAAAGGTTCGGCTCCGTCATGGTCGCGTTATGACCCCTGCCGACCGGTGGGTGGTGGGGCTTTGATTGCCCGGCGCGACCGGAAGGCGGTCGCGACGAACCTTTCCGGTATGAGGAGTCAGCGTGTCTGACGTGGTGTTCGTGGTCCTGACGGTGGTGCTGTTCGCAGTGCTCGCCCTGGTGGTCCGGGCGGTGGAGAAGCTGTGAACGCGGTCAACGCCGTCGGTCTGGTGCTCGCGATCGTCCTGGGCGCGTTCCTGTTGTTCGCCCTGCTGTTTCCGGAGCGCTTCTGATGACCATGACAACAGCGGGCGTCATCTTCATCGTGACGCTGGTGGCGGCCCTCGTCGCCGTCTACAAGCCGTTCGGTGACTACATGTTCCGGGCGGTCGCCGGGACGAAGCAGTCGCGGGTCGAGAGGGGCATCTTCCGGCTGGTCGGGGTCAACCCCGCCGCCGAGCAGACCTGGGGGGTGTACGCCCGCAGCGTGCTGGCGTTCTCCGCGGTCTCGATCCTGTTCCTGTACCTGTTCCAGCGGGTGCAGAACCACCTGTGGCTGTCCCTGGGCTTCGACCCGGTGGTGCCGCACGGCGCGTGGAACACGGCCGTGTCGTTCGTGACCAACACGAACTGGCAGTCGTACTCGGGTGAGTCGACCATGGGTCACCTGGTGCAGATGGCCGGCCTGGCGGTGCAGAACTTCACCTCCGCGGCGGTCGGTGTCGCGGTGGCGGTCGCCCTGGTACGCGGCTTCGCCCGTAGCCGGACCGGGCAGCTCGGCAACTTCTGGGTCGACCTGACCCGGATCGTGCTGCGGATCCTGCTGCCTATCGCCGTGCTCGGCGCCATCGCGCTGATGATCGGCGGCGTGGTGCAGAACCTCTCTGGCGGCACCGACGTGACCACGCTGACCGGCGGCACCCAGACGATCACCGGTGGTCCGGTCGCCAGCCAGGAAGTGATCAAGGAGCTGGGCACCAACGGCGGCGGCTTCTACAACGTCAACAGCGCCCACCCGTTCGAGAACCCCACCAGCTGGACGAACTGGCTGGAGATCTTCCTGATCTTCCTGATCCCGTTCAGCCTGCCCCGGGTCTTCGGCCGGATGGTCGGGCAGAACCGGCAGGGCTACGCCATCGCCGCGGTGATGGGCATCCTGGCCGTCGCCAGCGTCGCCATCACCAACATCTTCGAGCTGACCGGCCACGGCACGGTGCCGCAGGCGGTCGGCGCTGCCCTGGAGGGCAAGGAGGTGCGGTTCGACGTCTCGAACTCGGCCACCTTCGCCGCCGCCACGACGCTGACCTCGACCGGTGCGGTGAACTCGTTCCACGACTCGTTCACCTCGCTCGGCGGCATGATGACGATGGTCAACATGATGCTCGGCGAGGTCGCGCCGGGCGGCACCGGCTCCGGGCTGTACGGCCTGCTCATCCTCGCGGTGATCACGGTCTTCGTGGCCGGCCTGATGGTGGGCCGCACCCCGGAGTACCTGGGCAAGAAGATCAGCTCGCGGGAGATCAAGTTCGCCTCGCTCTACTTCCTGATCACGCCGATCCTGGTGTTGACCGGTACGGCGGCCGCGTTCGCCACCGGCAACAACTCCACGGCGCTCAACGTCGGCCCGCACGGCCTCTCCGAGGTGCTGTACGCGTTCACCTCGGCCAGCAACAACAACGGCTCGGCCTTCGGCGGCATCACTGTCAACACCACCTGGTGGGACACCGCGCTCGGGTTGTGCATGCTGCTGGGCCGGTTCCTGCCGATCATCTTCGTGCTCGCGTTGGCCGGCTCGCTGGCCCGCCAGGCACCCACCCCCGCGTCCGAGGGCACCCTGCCGACCCACCGACCGCTGTTCATCGGCATGGTCGTCGGCGTCACCGTGGTCCTCGTCGCGCTGACCTTCCTGCCCGCGCTGGCGCTCGGCCCGCTGGCAGAGGGGCTCTGACCATCATGAGGAACGAGGACATGTCCATCACGTCCGCCCCGACAGAGCAACTCCCCGGCACGCCCGCCACCCAGGGCAACCGGATCGGCGGGGGCCTGCTCGACCCTAAGCAGCTCATCCGGTCCCTCCCGGACGCGGTACGCAAGCTCAACCCGACCACGCTGTGGCGCAACCCGGTGATGCTGATCGTGGAGGTCGGCGCGGCCTTCACCACCGTCCTGGCGGTGATCGACCCGTCGGTGTTCGCCTGGGCGATCACCATCTGGCTGTGGCTGACCGTGGTCTTCGCCAACCTCGCCGAGGCGGTCGCCGAGGGCCGGGGCAAGGCCCAGGCCGCCGCGCTGCGGCAGGCCAAGCAGGACACCATCGCCACCCGGCTGATCGACTGGAAGCCCGGCGCACGGGCCAACACCTACCGGGACGAGGCGGTGCCCGCCCCCGCGCTGCGTCAGGGCGACATCGTGCTCATCGAGGCGGGCGGCATCATCCCCGGCGACGGCGACATCGTCGAGGGCATCGCCAGCGTCGACGAGTCGGCAATCACCGGCGAGTCGGCCCCGGTCATCCGGGAGTCCGGTGGTGACCGCAGCGCGGTCACCGGTGGCACCAAGGTGCTCTCCGACCAGATCATCGTGAAGATCACGCAGAAGCCGGGGGAGAGCTTCATCGACCGGATGATCGCCCTGGTCGAGGGCGCCAACCGGCAGAAGACGCCGAACGAGATCGCGCTGAACATCCTGCTCGCCGCGCTCACGGTCATCTTCCTGCTGGCCGTTGTCACCCTCCAGCCGCTGGCGATCTTCTCCAAGGCGTACCAGGCGGCCGCGCCGGACAGCGGGGCGATCACCGGTTCCGGTGTCACCGGGGTCGTGCTGGTCTCGCTGCTGGTCTGCCTGATCCCGACCACCATCGGCGCCCTGCTCTCCGCCATCGGCATCGCCGGCATGGACCGGCTGGTGCAGCGCAACGTCCTCGCCATGAGCGGACGGGCCGTCGAGGCGGCCGGTGACGTCAACACCCTGCTGCTGGACAAGACCGGCACCATCACGCTGGGCAACCGGCAGGCCGCCGAGTTCGTACCAGTCGAGGGCGTCACGGCCGCGACCGTGGCCGACGCCGCGCAGCTGTCCAGCCTGGCCGACGAGACCCCGGAGGGGCGCTCGGTGGTCGTACTGGCGAAGAACGAGTTCGGGCTGCGCGAGCGGGAGCCCGGCGTGATGCCGCACGCCACGTTCGTACCGTTCACCGCGCAGACCCGGATGAGCGGCGTCGACATGGCGCCGGAGGCCAGCGTGGACGGCGGGGCCTCCGGAACGGGGCGTCGGGTCCGCAAGGGTGCCGCCGCCGCGGTGATGAAGTGGGTACGGGAGAACGGCGGCCATCCGACCGAACAGGTCGGCGAGATCGTGGACGCGATCAGCGGCACCGGCGGCACCCCGCTGGTGGTCGCCGAGCACATCGACGGTGAACCCGCCCGCGCCCTGGGCGTCATCCACCTCAAGGACGTCGTCAAGTCCGGCATGCGCGAGCGGTTCGACGAGATGCGCCGGATGGGCATCCGGACCGTGATGATCACCGGTGACAACCCGCGCACCGCGAAGGCCATCGCCGACGAGGCCGGGGTGGACGACTTCCTGGCCGAGGCCACGCCGGAGGACAAGCTCGCGCTGATCAAGCGGGAGCAGGAGGGCGGCCGGCTGGTCGCGATGACCGGTGACGGCACCAACGACGCGCCGGCGCTCGCCCAGGCCGACGTCGGGGTGGCCATGAACACCGGTACGTCGGCCGCCAAGGAGGCCGGCAACATGGTCGACCTCGACTCGGACCCGACCAAACTGATCGAGATCGTGGAGATCGGCAAGCAGTTGCTGATCACCCGTGGCGCGCTGACCACGTTCAGCATCGCCAACGACATCGCGAAGTACTTCGCGATCATCCCGGCCATGTTCGCCGGCCTCTACCCGAGCCTGGACGCGCTGAACATCATGCGGCTGTCCAGCCCGGAGTCGGCGATCCTGTCCGCGGTCATCTTCAACGCCCTGGTGATCATCGCGCTGATCCCACTCGCCCTGCGGGGCGTGCGGTACCGGCCGGCGGCCGCGTCGAAGCTGCTCAGCCGCAACCTGCTGGTCTACGGGCTGGGCGGCATCATCGTGCCGTTCATCGGGATCAAACTCATCGACCTGCTCATCCAGTTCATCCCGGGGATTTCGTGATGCGCCTACCGACCTGGATCGCCCAACACCTCGCCGCGCTGCGCGCCGTACTCGTCTTCACGGTGCTGCTCGGCCTGGTCTACCCGCTGGCCCTGGTGGCGCTCGGTCAGCTGCCCGGCCTCAACCACAAGGCCGACGGCTCGCTGATCACCGTGGGCGGGGACACCGTCGGCAGCGCGCTGATCGGCCAGTCCTTCACCGACGCGGACGGCAACCCCGTCGCCCGCTACTTCCAGTCCCGCCCGTCCGCCGCTGGCGACGGCTACGACCCGACGTCCACCTCGGCCAGCAACCTGGGCCCGGAGAGCGTGGTCGACACCATCGCCACCGACCCGGAGGAGTCCAGCGAGAGCCTGCTCACCCAGGTGTGCGGGCGCAGCAAGTCCGTCGGTGAACTCAACGGCGTCGACGGCCGGCGCCCCTACTGCACCGACGACGGGGTGGGCGCCGTGCTCGCGGTCTTCCGCGCCGACGGTCTGACCGGCCCGGTCACCCGGGTGGTCAGCGTCAACCAGGCTGCCCCGGCCACTCCGTTCGTCACCGAGTACGAGGGTGTCGCTGTGGAGCCGGCCCAGCCCGGCGAGGACTACGTGGCCGCCGGCGGGGTGGTCACCCCGATCCGCGGCGACGCGCCCGCCGAGCCGGCAGTGCCCGCCGACGCGGTCACCGCCAGCGGCAGCGGTCTCGACCCGCAGATCAGCCCGGCGTACGCCGAGTTGCAGGTGAACCGGGTCGCGCGCGAGCGTGGCGCGGACCCGGCGGCGGTCCGCAAGCTGGTCAAGGAGCACACCGACGGGCGCGGGCTCGGCTTCATGGGTGCGCCGGGTGTCAACGTGTTGGAGCTCAACATCGCCCTCGACAAGCAGTTCGCCGCGCGCTGAGCGCACTCTGGGCGGGGCCGTGCCAACCGGGCGCGGCCCCGCCCGCCGATCTGACCAGGGAGGATGGTCCCCGTGCCACGCGGAGAACTGCGCATCTATCTCGGGGCCGCCCCCGGCGTCGGTAAGACGTACGCCATGTTGGAGGAGGCCCAACGGCGGGCCGCGCGCGGCACCGACGTGGTGATCGGCTTCGTGGAAACCCACGGTCGCCAGCACACCGCCGCGATGCTCGCCGACCTGGAGCAGGTGCCCCGCCGCACGATGGAGTACCGGGGCGTCGAGTTCACCGAGATGGACCTCGACGCGGTGCTGGCCCGCCGGCCGGAGATCGCGGTGGTCGACGAGTTGGCGCACAGCAACGTGCCCGGTTCCCGGCATGACAAGCGCTGGCAGGACATCCAGGAGCTGCTCGACGCGGGGATCGACGTGCTGTCCACGGTCAACGTGCAGCACCTGGAGTCGGTCAACGACGTCGTCGCGCAGATCACCGGCACCACCCAGCGGGAGACCGTGCCGGACGAGATCGTCCGCGCCGCCGAGCAGGTCGAGCTGGTCGACATGACCCCCGAGGCGCTGCGTCGGCGGATGGCGCACGGCAACATCTACCGACCCGACAAGATCGACGCCGCGCTGGGCAACTACTTCCGGGTCGGCAACCTCACCGCGCTGCGCGAACTGGCGCTGATCTGGCTGGCCGACAAGGTCGACGAGCAGCTCGACCGCTACCGCAGCCAGCAGGGCATCGCCGCCACCTGGGAGGCCCGGGAACGGGTCGTGGTGGCACTGACCGGTGGCCCGGAGGGCGAGACGCTGATCCGGCGCGCGGCCCGGGTCGCGGCCCGCAGCAAGGGCGCCGACCTGCTCGCCGTGCACGTGGCCCGCAGTGACGGCCTGGCCGGCGCCGACCCGGCCCAACTGGCCCGTCAGCGAGTGCTCGTGGAGAGTCTGGGTGGCACGTACCACCAGGTGCTCGGCACCGACGTACCAGCTGCGCTGCTGGACTTCGCCCAGGGCGTGAACGCCACCCAGCTGGTGCTCGGCGCCAGCCGCCGGGGTCGCCTCGCGCAGATCTTCGCCCGGGGCGTCGGGGTGACCACCACAGCGCTGTCCGGGTCGATCGACGTGCACCTGGTCACCCACAAGCAGGCCGGCAAGGGCCGTCGAGCCATGGCCGTGCCGGCGGCGCTGTCCCGGCGTCGACGGCTGCTGGGCTTCGGTCTGGCCGCGCTGGGGATGCCGCTGCTCACCCTGCTGCTGAGGACACTGCCCGACCTGACGCTGACCAACGACATCCTGCTGTTCCTCGCCGGGGTCGTCGGTGTCGCGCTGGTCGGTGGGGTGTGGCCGGCCCTGGTCGCCGCGCTCGGCGGCTCGCTGCTGCTCAACTGGTTCTTCACACCGCCCTACCGCACGTTGACCATCGCCGAGGCCGACAACCTGCTCGCCCTGGCCGTCTTCGTCGCCGTGGCGCTGGCGGTGAGCTGGGTCGTCGACGTGGCCGCCCGACGCACCCGGGAGGCCGCCCGCGCCGCCGCCGACGCGCAGACCCTCGCCGCCCTCGCCGGTGGCGTGCTGCGCGGCGAACGCCCACTTCCCGCACTGCTGGAACAGCTCCGGGAGACCTTCGGGCTGCGCGCCGTGAGCGTCCTGGAGCTGGCCGAGGACGCCAGCGGGCGCCCCGAACGGGCCCGCGAGGAACACGCCTGGTGTGTCGTGGCCAGCGTCGGCGAGAGCCCGCCCTGCACACCCGAAGGCGGTGAGACGACGGTACCGGTCGACGACCGGATCACCGTCGTGCTCTGCGGCCGACGGCTGGAGGCCGCCGACCGGCGCATCGTCGAGGCGTTCGCCGCCCAGGCCGCCGTGGCGCTGCGCCAGGAGCGGCTCGCCGAGGAGGCCGCCACCGCCCGGCCGCTGGCCGCCGCGGACCGGATGCGCACCGCGCTGCTCGCCGCGGTCAGCCACGACCTGCGTACGCCGCTGGCGTCGGCGAAGGCGGCGGTGACCAGCCTGCGCAGTCACGACATCGAGTTCGACGAGGCCGACCGTGAGGAGTTGCTGGAGACCGCCGAGGAGTCGCTGGACCGGCTCGCCCGGCTGGTCGGCAACCTGCTGGACATGAGTCGGCTCCAGGCCGGTGTCCTCGGCATCACGGCCACGGCGATCGGCCTGGAGGACGCCGTACCCCTGGCGTTGGACGAACTTGGCCCGGCGGCCGCGACGGTCGGCACGGACATCCCGGCCGACCTGCCGGCAGCCACCGCCGATCCGGGCCTGCTGGAACGGGTGCTGGTCAATATCGTCGCCAACGCGCTGCGCTACAGCCCGCCGGACCAGCCGCCCACGATCACCGCCAGCGCGCACGCCGGCCAGGTGGAGCTGCGGGTGATCGACCGGGGGCCGGGCATCCCGGAGGACCAGTGGGAGCACGTCTTCCTGCCGTTCCAACGCCTCGGCGACCGGGACAACCAGACCGGTGTCGGTCTCGGACTCGCCCTGTCCCGAGGGTTGGCCGAGGCGATGGGTGGCAGCATCACCCCGGAGACCACGCCCGGCGGTGGGCTCACCATGGTGCTGCGGTTGCCCGCCGCGCCGACCAGCTCGGAGGGGTCGCAGGAATGACGCGCATCCTGGTCGTCGACGACGAACCGCAGATCCTGCGCGCCCTGCGGATCAACCTGCGGGCCCGCCGGTACGACGTGGACGTCGCCGCGACCGGCGCCGCCGCGCTGAAGGCCGCCGCCAGCCACCCGCCCGACCTGGTGGTGCTGGATCTTGGTCTGCCCGACATCGACGGGGTGGAGGTGATCCGCGGCCTGCGCGGATGGACCGCCGTGCCGATCATCGTGCTCTCCGGCCGGGCCGGCAGCGAGGACAAGGTCGCGGCGCTCGACGCGGGCGCCGACGACTACGTCACGAAGCCGTTCGGGGTGGAGGAACTGCTGGCCCGCATCCGTGCCGTCACCCGTCGCCTCGGCGGGCCCAGCGAGGCGGTGCCGGCGTTGCGGATCGGCCAGCACACCGTCGACCTGGCCGACCACAGCGTGCGGCGCGACGACGGCACCGAGGTCAAGTTGACCCCGATCCAGTGGAGCGTGCTGGAGAAGCTGCTGCGTCACCCCGGCAAGCTGGTCAGTCAGCGTCAGCTCCTCCAGGACGTGTGGGGGCCGGAATACCAGAACGAGACCAACTACCTGCGGCAGTACCTGGCCCAGCTGCGGCGCAAGCTGGAAGACGACCCAGCCCGCCCCCGCCACCTCATCACCGAGCCGGGAATGGGCTACCGCTACCGCCCCTGACTCGTTGACACCCGCCTGCGGACATCGCGTACTCCGGTGGGGTGAGCACCCGGAGCGTCGATCGGACGGGCGACGGTCTTCGGCTCCAGCGGCGGCGCCACCAGCAGCGGGTCGACCTGGATCACCTCAATGCCGAGCGGGCGCAGCATGCCGCGCAGCGCCGACTCGCACAGCTCCTCCCACTGCTGGTCGGCGCCCATCGCGGTTACCAGCAGCTCGGGTCGGGTGAAGGCGATGCCCACCTGTTGCCCCTGTGGCGAACGGCCGGTCCGCACCGTCCGCACCCCCAGCCGCCCCGGCAGATCGCGCACCGGAACGGCGTAAATTATCGGGGCCTCGTCCATGGTCGGGTTGGTCCTTTCCGAAAGGAAGCGGTCGTCGGTGGGGCGGCTCATGCGGCGGACACCGCCCACGCCGGCGCGTCCTTCCCGGTACACGGGTCGGCCGGCGTGGTCAGGTCGAGCGCGCGGAGGATGTAGTTGGCCACAGCGACCTCCACCCCGGCGCGGCGGCGCAGGTCGGCCACGGCGCGGTGCAGCATCGTCATGCTGTCGGCGGAGAGCCGCACCACGGCGTCGACGTCGGCGGCGATCCACCACGCGTCGACGGCGCAGGGCTCGTGCCGCAGGTACTCCACCAGGTGACTGCCGGGCGCGGACGGGCCGAGCCGGACGCTGACCAGCGCCTCGTGCCGCCGTACCGGCTCTTCCGCGCTGGTCGCGGGCTCGCCGGGGCCGTTGTCTGTGTCGGTGCCGGCTGGCGATCCACCGCGTTCCCAGCGTGTCATCCGCCAAGGACTCATGGACCCATCGTCGCCACCGGACGGCGGTGGAGCACCCGTCGATACGCGCTTTCGACGGGTCACCGCCAATTCTTGACGCCGCGTTCACGCGGCTGCCAGGCCGGCCCACAGACACGGGGAGTAGCGTTCCGGACGGACCAAGATCGGCGTACGAGGAGGCTCCTGTGCAGACGACGGTGGACATCCCGACCAGTGACGGAGTGGCGGACGCGTCCCTCATCCGGCCCGACGAGGACGGCCCGTTCCCGGCGGTACTGCTCTTCATGGATGCCTTCGGGCCGCGTCCGCGCCTGGTGGAGATGGCGGAGCGGATCGCCGAGCGCGGTTACCTGGTGCTGACGCCCCACCTGTTCTACCGGGGCGGCCGGGCACCGATGTTCGACCTTTCCCGGCTCGGTGAGGCCGACCAGCGCGGCGCGCTCTTCGCGAAGATCGCGCCGCTGGCCCAGGCGCTGACCCCCGAGGCGATCAGCCGGGACACCGCCGCGTACCTCGACTTCCTGGCCGCCCGCGACGACGTCCGGCCGGGCCCGATCGCGATCACCGGCTACTGCCTGGGCGGCACCAACGCGCTGCGGGCCATCGAGGCGCACCCCGACCGCATCGCGGCCGTCGCCAGCTTCCACGGCGGGCACCTCGTCACGGACGCGCCGGACAGCCCGCACCGAGGCGTCGGCTCGATCACCGGCGAGGTGTACTTCGGGCACGCCGACGCCGACCAGTCGATGACGCCGGAGCAGATCGCCACGCTGGAGCAGGCGCTCGACGCCGCCGGCGTGCGCTACCGCTCCGAGGTGTACGAGGGTGCCCACCACGGCTTCACCATGGCCGACACCCCCATGTACGACGAGAAGGCCACCGAGCGTCACTGGGCCGCCCTGTTCGACCTCCTGGACCGGGCCCTGCCCGCGAGTTGACGAGCGAGCCGGCCCGGATCAGCGGCGCAGCAGCACCGGGCCGGCGTCGATGCGGGTGCGGAACAGCGCGTACGGCTTGCGCCGGAGGTCCTGGCCCCGCTGGTACTGCGGCTGGCGGTGCAGTTGGTTGGCGGTGACGTAGAGGTACCCGTCGGTGGCCACCGACATGGTGTCCGGCCAGAGCAGCCGCGGATCGTGGACCAGCGTCTCGTACTCGCCGTCGGGCAGTCGACGCAGCACCGCGTTGTGCTCGTACGAGGTCAGGTAGAGCCGCCCCGCGTCGTCGCTCTCCAACCCGTCCGAGGCGGTGCCCCGGTCGCCCTCGTCGACGACTGTCTCCGCGACCGCCTCCTGTGTGACGCCCGGGTCGGCCAGCGCCTCGGTGGACACGCTGTGCAGGCGCCGGGATGCCAACGGGCAGTAGTAGAGCCGGGTGCCGTCGGCGGAGATGGCGATGCCGTCGCAGCCCATGCTCACCGGCTTCGGTGGGCCGTCCGCCGGGCGTTCGAGGAACGGTCGGCCCTCGACCACCGGACGGAACGACGTCAGCGGCTCCGCCTTGGTGGACGGGTGGTCGTGCAGCCGCCGCCAGGACGCACCGCTGGCCAGGTCCACCACGATGATCCCGTTCGGGCCGGAGTCCGCCGAGTCGGTGATGTACGCGATCCCCGCCTCACCCCGCCGCAGGTCGAAGCGGACGTCGTTGAGGTACGTCGTCGGCAGCGCCACGTCCGCCGGGAAGGTGATCACCTGGGCCACCGTGTCGGTGTCCAGGTCGACGCGGACCAGCTTCGGGCCGCCCGGTTTCGTGGGCTGGAACATCGGGCTGCCGGTGTCCAGCACCCAGAGCCGGTCGGCCGGGTCGACCACGATGCTCTGCACCGACACGAACGCGCCCGCGTCGTCGTCGCCGGACGGGTCGTTCCACTGCTGGTCGGGGTAGGGCACCTCCTGGCCGTCGCGCAGCTCGACGACGGTGGCCGGCACCTCGTCGCCCCACTTGGGGAAGTTGACGAAGATTCGGCCCTGGTGCGAGACGCTCACGCCGGTCGGCATGGGGCCGGTGAAGGTGTGCACCAGCTCCAACTCGCCGACCGGCTCGTCGCCGACCGGCCCGTTCATGACTCCCGCCCCATGGTGCTCATCGTCCCGCCCCCTGCCAGTCGGCCCGTTGTCCCGCTTCGGCGGGACTATTCCCGCCCCGGCGTCCGATATGCCTGCGGCCAGCTGTGCCTGCGGTCAGCTCGGGGGCGCGGTGGCGCCCGCGGCGGGCAGGCCGGGGACCTCGACGTCCACCGCGAGCAGCGCGCCGTCCGCCGGGCCGACGGTGTCCAGCCCCACGCGGGCGGTGCCGACGAAGAGTCGGCGCAGGTCGGGGCCGCCCAGGCAGATGCCGGCCGGCTGCTTCGCCGGTAGCCGGATCTGCCGGTCGAGGCTGCCGTCGGGACGGTAGCGGCGTACCGCGGAACCGCCCCACAGTGCGATCCAGAGATGGCCGGCCGCGTCCACCGTCATGCCGTCGGGCCCGCCGTCGGCGGAGGAGATCCGCAGGAACGGCTCCCGCCCGTGCAGGGCCCCGGTCTCCGGGTCGACGGTGAACCGGTCGATGGCGCCAAGCGGCGTGTCGGCCAGGTACATGGTGGTGCCGGCGGCGTCGAAGGCCGGCCCGTTGGGGATGGTCAGCCCGGTCACCGCGGGCACCGGCTCGGCGCCCGGGGTGAGGCGGAACAACGTGCCTCCGCCGGGCACGGCGGCGTACGTCATGCTGCCGGCCCAGAAGCGGCCGTGCGGGTCGGCGACCGCGTCGTTCATCCGGGTCGGCTCGGGTGCCTCACCGACCAGGTCGGCGACCGGTCGGGGGTCTCCGGCGGTGGTGAGCACTGTGATGCCGGTCCCGGCGGCGGCCAGCCAGTCGCCGGGTCGGCCGGTCACCGGGGCGACCGCGCCGAGCGGGACATCCAGGCGGCGCAGCTCCCGCAGCGGGGTCGGGGCGTCGCCGTCGGTCTCCAGCAGTCGCCCGGCCAGCAGGTCGACCAGGACCAGCCGGTCGTCGACCCAGCGCAGCCCCTCGCCCAGCTCCAACCGGTCGGTGCTCCAGATGGTCGGCTCGGTCAGCTCCATGGTGGTCCTCCAAAGGATCGTCAGCGGACGGTACCGCCGGGGCCATGGTCGAGCAGCGCCAGCTCGGCCCGGTCGGGCAGGCCCTCCCAGTCGCCCCGGGTGGCCACCGCGAACGCCCCGGTGGTGACGGCCCGGTCCAGCCGGCGCGGGACGTCGGCTCCATCGAGCCAGCCGGAGAGCAAGCCGGCCACGAAGGCGTCACCTGCGCCGACGGTGTCCACCACCGGCACCGTCCGGGCTGGACGGCGCACCACGCCGGTCGCGCTGTGGCTGGTCGCTCCGCCGGCACCGTGCTTGACCACGACCTCGGTGACGCCGGCCGAGAGCAGCGCCGGGACCGGGTCGGAGGCGCCGGTCAGCACGGCCAGCTCGTCGTCGGAGGCGACCACCAGATCGATCAAGGGCAGCAGCGGTCGTAGCGCGTCGGCCGCCTCGGTGACCGACCAGAGCCGCTGCCGGTGGTTGACGTCCAGGCAGACGGTGGTGCCGGCCGCGTGGGCGCGCCGGACGGCCTCCACCACGGCCTGGTACGGCTCGACGCCGAGCGCGCAGGTGATGCCGGTGACGTGCAGCAGCCGGGGTGGAGGCCCGGGCGCGTCGAAGGCGCGGGTCACGTCGACCGGGCGCAGCCGGGAGCCGGCGGAGCCAGCGCGGTGGTAGGTGACCCGGTTGATGTCGGCGACCCGGTTCTCGAAGAGGATCAGGCCGGTCGGAGCGGTCGGGTCGACCCGGGACCAGCGCAGGTCGACACCCTCGGCGCGCAGCGTACGGCGGACCAGTTCGCCGGGCTCGTCGGCGCCGGTGACCCCGATCCAGGCGGCCTGGTGGCCGAGCCGAGCCAACCCGATCGCCACCGTCGACTCGGACCCGGCGACGGAGATCCCGGCGGTGCCGCCCAGTCGCAGCGGCCCGGTGGTGCGGAAGGCCGCCATCGTCTCGCCGAGCGTGAGCAGGTCGGTCATCGCCGGACCGCCGCGAGGAAGGTCGCGGCGCGCTCGCGCAGCGCCGCCGGGTCGCCACCGCGAACGGCGTCACCGAGCAGCGGGGAGCCGACGCCGACCGCGACCGCACCCCGGTCCAGGTACTGTCGCGCGCCGTCCGCGTCGACCCCACCGACCGGTACGAACGCGGTGCCGGGGAACGGGTCACGCAGCGCGCCGAGGTAGTCGGGCCCACCCAGGGAGGCCGGGAAGAGCTTGATCGCGGCGGCCCCACCGCTGCTGGCCTGCACCACCTCGGTGGGGGTGAGCGCGCCGGCGAGCACCGGCAACCCGAGCCGGCCACCTTCGGCGAGGCTGGCGGAGATCGCCGGGGTGACCAGGAAGGCGGCGCCCGCGTCGGCCGCCGCGCGGGCGTCCTCGGCGCTGAGCACGGTGCCCGCGCCCAGGGCGTAGTCAGGCCCGAGGGTGGCCCGGGCATGTCGGATGACGTCCAGCGCGTCGGCGCTGGTGAGCGAGACCTCGACCAGTGCGACTCCGCTCTCGGCCAGGGTGAGCACGGCGGTCAGCGCCGCCGCGGGGTCGGGGCCGCGCACGATCGCCAGCAGCCGGTGGGTACGCAACTCGTCGAGCAGGTTCATCGCGGTGTCCTCAGGGGGTGCGGTGGGCGGAGATGGTGAGTCGCCAGGCGATTTCACCGGCGGCGGGAACCACCGCCGCGTCGGACGGGCCGGCGTCGGCCAGGTCGAAGGCGGCGCCGAGCATCGGTTCGACCCCGATGCTGCGGTAGGGGCCGTTGGCCGGCCAGCCGCCCAGGTTGCGCCAGAGCGCGGTGCTGCGGGGCTGGTCAGCGCACTCCAGCTCCAGAGTCAGCCGGTCGGGGCCGTCGATCACCTGGACCCGGGGGCAGTCGAGCAGCACCGCGCCGAGCGCCGTCCCGTCGTCCGGGCCGAAGGTGTCCAGCGTCAGCCCGGCGGGGGCCGGCCACGCCCCGGTGAGCCACGGGGCGTTCGTGGGCCAGGTGCCCGACGGCAGGAACGCGGCGGCCTCCGGGTGCAGCCGGGTCGGCGTGCCGGCGGGTGCGTCGAGGCTGGCTGCGGGGGACAGGTCGAGCAGGGCGTGCGCCGCCCAGACGAACCGGTGACCGGGGTCGGCGGACAGTCGGTAGTCGGCCACCACCACGCCGCCTTCGTCGGTGATCCGGCGGCTCACTGTGAACGTCGGCCGCTGGATCACCAGCGTGTCGGGGCCGGCGCTGTGCCAGGGCCGCGACCACACCTCGCCGTGGTCGGGTCGACCGCGCACTGTGGGCAGGCACTCCTCCAGGCCGCCGGCGTCGACGAACGCGTCGTCGGGGCGTACCTCGTGACGGCCGGGCTCCGGGCCGCGCCACAGCCACTCCCGACCGCCGCCGTGCAGGCTGGTCCACCGGCCGCCGTGCGCCGCGTCGTACGCCACCCGCAGCGGCACCGGCGTCGCACCGGTCACCATTCCGCGAACGACCCGTCGGCGTGCTGCCAGACCGGGTTACGCCAGGTGTGCGGGGTCTGCGCGGCCTTGCGGACCGCCGCCTCGTCCACAGTGATGCCCAGGCCGGGCCGGTCGAAGCGGGCGATGTGCCCGTCCACGAACCGGAACGGCTCCGGGTCGATCAGGTAGTCCAGCAACTCCGAGCCGGCGTTGTAATGGATGCCGATGCTCTGCTCCTGGATCAGGAAGTTCGGCGTCGCGAAGGCCACCTGGAGGCTCGCCGCCAGGGAGATCGGGCCGAGCGGGCAGTGCGGGGCGAGCAACGCGCCGTACGTCTCGGCCAGCGCGGCGATCCGGCGGACCTCGGAGATCCCACCCGCGTGCGACAGGTCCGGCTGGACCACGGCGACTCCGGCCTGCAACGGGCCGAGGAACTCGGAGCGGCCGTAGAGCCGCTCGCCGGTGGCCACCGGGATCGGTGTGCTGGCGACGATGTCGCGTAGGTGGTGGGCCTGGTCGGGCAGGACCGGCTCCTCCACGAAGAACGGGCGCAGGGAGACCAGTTCGGGCAGGATCCGGCGTACGGTGGCCATCCCGGCCCGGCCGTGGAAGTCCAGCGCGATGTCCCGGTCGGGGCCGAGCACCTCGCGGGCTGCGGCGACCCGGCCGACGATCGCGTCCACCTCGGCAGAGGTGGGGATGGGGGAGAGTCGCCCGCAGGCGTTCATCTTGACGCCGGTGAGACCGGCGGCGACCTGCGCGGCGGCGGCGTCGGCCACCTCGTCCGGCTCGTCCCCGCCGATCCACGAGTAGATCCGCACCCGGTCACGTACGGGCCCGCCGAGCAGCGCGTGCACCGGCGCGCCGTACGCCTGCCCGGCGATGTCCCAGAGTGCCTGGTCGAGACCGGCGACGGCGCTGGAGAGGATCGGGCCGCCCCGGTAGAAGCCGCCCTTGGTGAGCACCTGCCAGTGCTGTTCGATGCGCAGTGGATCGGCGCCGATCAGGTGTTCGGCGAGCACCTCGACGGCGCTGCGCACCACTTCGGCGCGCCCCTCCACCACCGGTTCGCCCCACCCGACCAACCCGTCGTCGGTCTCCACCCGGCAGAACAGCCACCGTGGCGCGACCAGGAAGGTCTCGATCCGCTCGATCTTCACTGACTGCCCCTTCGTCCCCGTGCCTTCTCGACGTCGCGGACGGCCTTGTCCAGCAACTCACGCATGGCGGTCTCGGCCGCCGTCTCGTCTCGCTCGCGCAGCCCGTCGACTACCGCACGGTGGCTGGGCACCGGGTCGTCGTGCGCGTCACCGCCGTGCACCAGCCGGTCCCGTTCGGCGAGCCCGGTCTCCATCACCACCTCCATCCGCTCCAGCAGCTCGTTGTGGGTGGCGGCGAGCAGCGCGCGGTGGAAGGCGAGGTCGGCGGCGATGGCGGCGGCGGGATCACCGATGGCGTCGGTCATCTCGGCGAGTGCCTGGTCGAGGGCGGCCAGGTCGTCCTCGGTCGCACGGGTGGCGGCCAGTCGCGCGGCGGCGGGCTCGATGATGGCGCGTACCTCGTGCAGCTTTTCGAGCAGGCGCTCGTCGGGGCCCTCGGCGAACTGCCAGCGGATCACGTCACCGTCGAGCAGGTTCCAGTCCGCGCGGGGCCGCACGAATGTGCCGCGCTTCTGCCGGGCGTCGACGATGCCCTTCGCGGAGAGGACCTTCAGCGCCTCGCGTAGCGCGGTCAGGCTGACGCCGAACTCCTCCTGCAACGCGACGATGTTCAGGGTCGCGCCGACGGCGATCTCGCCGGTGAGGATGCGACGGGCGATCGCTTCGACGGTCTGCCCGTGGACGCCGCGGCGTGCGTACTGTGCCAATGCTCCTGGCCTTTTCGCTGGTCGGTATCGATCTCTCAGGCCGAGGCTTTCACCGCTGTCCAGCCACCGTCCACCACGAGGCTCGCGCCGGTGACGTAGGCGGCGTCCGGTGAGGCGAGGAAGGCGACCGTCGAGGCCACCTCGTCGGGCGTGCCGAAGCGCTTCGCCACGGTTTCGGCGACGCTACGCTGCCGGTCCTCTTCGGACACGTCGGCCCAGGCGCCGGTGAGGATGGGCCCGGGCAGCACGGTGTTGACCCGCACCTGTGGGCCGTACTCCACGGCGAGTTGGCGGCCGAGCGCGACCAGGCCGCCCTTGGCCGCGGCGTACGCGGGTCGGCCGGGCAGCCCGACCAACGCGTGCACCGAGGAGATCAGCACCACCGCGCCCGAGCGGGCCCGCAGGTCGTCCAGGCAGGCGCGGACGCCGAGGAACGAGCCGGTGAGGCTGACGCCGAGCTGGTCGTCCCAGGACTGCCGGCTGGTCTCGTGCGCCGGAGCGACCTGCACGGCGTACGCGGTGCTGACGAGGATGTCGATCGGGCCGAGGCTCGCTCGTGCCGCCGACACCGCGGCCGTCCAGTCGCTCTCCTCGCTGACACTGCCCATTACGGACAGTGCTCGGTGACCGGCGGCGGTCAGCTCGTCGGCCAGCGGGGTCGGATCCTGGACGTCGAGCAGCGCGAGGGCTGCACCCTCGGCGGCGAGCCGCCGGGCGATGGCCGCGCCGATCCCGCCCATAGCGCCAGTGACCAGCGCGTTCTTGCCTTCAAGCCGACGCATAGGCTGATCCACCTGACCCTCACCTTGATCTCATCTAATCATTAATTACTAAGATATCTTGACAGCCGGCGGCGGCCGATGCAACCTTCTCGTCACAGCATTCACATGGACGACACACTGCGCAGTGACGCTGCGTGTCGTAGAGGAAGGGATACCTCCGTGAGCGACTTCGACCCCGGTCGCCGGCGATTCCTTGGTCACCTTGGGCTCGCCGGCATGGGCGCGCTCGGCGCCAGCTCGTTCCTCAGCGCGTGCGCCAGCTCCGCCAGCGGGCCGACGACGAGCAACGGCTCGGGCGCGGTCACCATCCAGTCCAACCTCTCCTCGCCGCAGGCCAAGGCCGCGATGGAGAAGCTGATCGAGAATTTCAACGCGCAGGGCAAGGGCACGGCGAGCCTCAACACGATCGCCTCGGAGACCTTCCGGACCCAGCTGCCGACGTACCTGACCTCGGCGAACCCGCCGGACCTCTACACCTGGTACGCGGGCTCGGTCGCCAACGACTACGCCAGCAAGAACCTGTTGCTGGACGTCTCCGACGTCTGGAAGTCGCTGGGCGACTACCCCCAGTCGCTGCGCACCCTCTCCACCGATGCCAGCGGCAAGCAGATCCTCGTGCCGATGAACAACTACTGGTGGGGCTTCTTCTACCGCAAGTCCAACTTCGCCAAGTGGGGCGTGCAGGAGCCGAAGACCTGGACCGACTTCCTGGCGCTGTGCGAGACGCTGAAGAGCAAGGGCATCCCGCCGATCGGCATCGGCCTCGGCGACACCCCGTGGGTGGCCTCGGCCTGGTTCGACTACCTCAACATCCGGATCAACGGCGCGCCGTTCCACCGCGAGTTGCTCGCCGGCAAGCAGCGCTTCGACGACCCCAGGGTCAAGGCGGTCTTCACCCGCTGGCGCGAGGCCCTGCCCTACTTCGACCCCAAGGGCAAGGCGTACCCGTTCCAGGAGGCGACCACAGCGCTGCTGGCCGGCAAGACCGGCATGTTCCTGATCGGCACGTTCTTCGCCGACGCGGCACCGAAGGACGCCCTCGGTGACCTGGACTTCTTCCGGTTCCCGATCATCGACCCGGCGGTGCCGCTGGCCGAGGAGGCCCCGACGGACGGCTTCTTCGCCAGCGCGAAGACCGCCAACCCGACCGGCACCAGGGCCCTGCTCAGCTACCTCTCCGGGGTCGAGGCCCAGGAGGCGTACGTCAAGGCCAGCTCGGGCATCGTCCTGCCGGCCAACCCCAGGGCCAAGGCGTCCGACTCGCCGCTGGTGGTCAAGGGCAAGGCGATGCTCGACGAGGCCAAGGAGCTGACCCAGTTCTTCAACCGCGACTCCAGTGACGCACTCCAGCCGACCGCGGACACCGCGCTGACCAAGTTCATCGACAAGCCGGACCAGATCGACGCGATCCTGCGGGAGTGGCAGGCCGGCGCCGAGAAGGTCTTCAAGGGCTGACGTGACAGCAACGATCTCCACGACCTCGGTCACCCCCACCCGGCGGCGGCGACGGTCGGCCCGGCTGTCGCCGCTGCTGGTGGCGTTCGTCCTCGTGCCGTTCGCGGTCGAGAGCATCTGGGTCTTCTGGCCGGCGCTCCAGGGCTTCTGGTTCTCCCTCACCCGCTGGGACGGCATGTCGTCGCCGACCTTCGTCGGCACGGACAACTACGTCGAGCTGGCCGGTGACGCCACCTTCCGAGGCGCGCTGGTCAACACGGTGATCTGGCTGGTGCTCTTCGGTGGTCTCTCCGTGCTGGGTGGCTTCGGCATGGCGCTGGTCCTGCAGAAGGAGCGGCGCTGGGTCGGCTTCTACCGGGCCGCGCTGTTCACCCCTGTGGTGTTCTCACTGGTGGTGACCGCGCTGGTCTGGCGGGTCTTCTACCAGCCCGACGGCATCGCCGACACGTTGCTGCGGGCCGTCGGCCTGGAGCACCTGATCCGGCCCTGGCTCGCCGACCCGCAGACCGCCCTCTACGCGGTGATCCTGCCCGCCCTGTGGCGGCAGATCGGCTACGTGATGGTGCTGTTCCTGGCCGGGCTGAAGGCGATCGACCCGGCGCTGCACGAGGCCGCCCGGATGGACGGCGCCAACGCCTGGCAGCGGCTGCGGCACGTCACGATCCCCCAGCTCAAGGGCGTCAACGCCGTCGTGCTGTCGGTCATCGTGATCGACTCGCTGCGCTCGTTCGACATCGTCTGGTCGCTGACCAAGGGTGGGCCGTACCACTCCTCGGAGCTGCTCAGCACCTACATGTACTCGACAGCGTTCCAGAGCCTGCGGCTGGGTTACGCCTCCGCGATCGCCGTGGTGATCTTCGTGCTCGCGCTGGCCGTCATCCTCGGCTACCTGGTCCGCGCGTTCCGGGAGGAAGCGTGATGAACAAGCTCCGTACCGGGGCCTTCCACACCGGCATGGTCCTGCTCTCGCTGCTCTGGCTCGGTCCGGTGCTCTGGGTCGTGGTGATGTCCACCCGGTCGTTCGACGACATCGCCGCACACGGCGTGGGCAGCCTGCCGCGGTCGTTCACGCTGGACACCTACCGACAGGCGTGGACCGACGGCGGCGAGCTGCGCGCCCTGATCAACAGCATGCTGGTCGCCGTCCCGTCGGTGGCGTTGAGCCTGGGGCTGGCCGCGATGGCCGCGTTCGCGCTGAGCCGCTTCCGGATCCCCGGCCGACGCACCATCCTGCTGCTGATGCTCGCCGGCAACCTGCTGCCACCGCAGATCCTGCTCATCCCGGTGGCGAAGTTCAGCGAGCTGACCGGCCTGTACGACACGCTCTGGGCGCTGATCGCGGTGCAGGTCGGCTTCGGGCTCGGCTTCTACACCTTCGTCCTGCACGGCTTCATGCGGGACCTGCCGGGCGAGATCCAGGAGGCGGCCACCATCGACGGCGCCGGTACGGCGCAGATCTTCACCAGGGTGATGCTGCCACTGACCCGGCCGGCGCTCGCCGCTCTCGGGGCGCTGTCCTTCACCTGGATCTTCAACGACCTGCTCTGGGCGATCACCGTGCTGCGTACCGACGACAACATGCCGGTCACCCCGGCGCTGCTCGCCCTCCAGGGCCAGTTCGTCTCGTCCTGGAACGTGATCGCCGCCGGCACCGTCATCGCGGCCGTCCCCACCGTCGCGGTCTTCCTGCGCTTCCAGCGGCACTTCGTCTCCGGCCTGGCGCTTGGAGCGGTCAAGTGACCGCCGCGCTCGCGCAGTGTTGGACGCTGCGCGGCACGCACACCGAGTACACAGTCACCGTGCCGGCGCACGGCCGCTGGCTGGAACTGGTCGCGTGGGGGCCGCACGGCGTCTCCGACGGGCCGTCGCCGGTCGCCTACGACGGCCCGGTGCCGTTCCTCACCGCCGGGGACGCCGCCCCCATCGAGTACGCCACCGACGCCGACCGGCCGTTCACCGGCGCGGACCTGGTGGTGGAGACCGTGACCGGGCAGCGCCGGGTGGGCTTCACGCACACCGGCGTACGGGTCGACGCCGACCAGCGGGAGCTGGCCGTCGACTTCGCCGACGCGGTGACCGGGCTGCGCGCCACGGTGCACTACCGGGTGCCCACCGGCACCGATGTGGTGCAGCGGTGGGTCGAGCTGACCAACGGCGGCTCCGCCCCGCTGCAGGTGGTCCGGGCCGGGTCGGGCGGGTTCTGCGTACCGACGCCGCACGGCGCGCTGCTCAGCCACCAGTGGGGGCAGTGGGCGCAGGAGTTCCAGCTCTCCCACGTCGAGCTGGGCCACGGCACCTTCAGCATCGGCAGCTCCCAGGGCGTACCCGGGCATCTGCACGTGCCCTG
The DNA here is from genome assembly GCF_006715105.1 of Micromonospora sp. A202. NCBI lineage: Bacteria > Bacillati > Actinomycetota > Actinomycetes > Micromonosporales > Micromonosporaceae > Micromonospora > Micromonospora sp. A202. The sequence goes on from NZ_VFMP01000001.1 coordinate 317,999, forward strand.
GCTGGCCGTGCGGGACACCGCCGAGCCGGCCGGTCCGACGTGGGGGATGGCGTTGGCCTGGACCGGTTCGTGGGAGATCAGCGCCGAGCGGGACACCGGCGGGCTGACCCGGGTCCGGGCCGGCCGACAGCTGGTCGACGGCCCGCTGGCGCTGGCCCCCGGCGAGGTGCTGGCCCTGCCGGTGGTCACCGGGGCGTACAGCCCGGACGGCCTGGACGGGCTGGCCCGGGTCTGGCACACCCACCAGCGGTTGCTCACCGCCGACCGGCTCACCCCACGTCCGGTGCTCTACAACTCGTGGGAGGCCACCTACTTCGCCGTCGAGGCGGAGAGCCAGCTCGCGCTCGCCCGGATCGCCGCCAACCTGGGCGTCGAGACGTTCGTGGTGGACGACGGCTGGTTCGTCGGCCGCGACGACGACACCGCCGGACTGGGTGACTGGACGCCCGACCCGGCGAAGTTCCCCGCCGGGTTCGACACGTTCATCGCCGACGTCCGCGCGCTCGGGCTGAACTTCGGGCTCTGGGTCGAGCCGGAGTGCGTCAACCCGAGGTCGACTCTCTACGCAGAGCACCCGGAATGGGTCTACTCCGTCGACGGTCGGCCGCTCACCCCCGTGCGCAACCAGTACCTGCTCGACCTGGGCCGGCCGGAGGTCGCCGAGTTCGTCCACTCCACGGTGGACGATCTGCTGCGCCGGTACGACATCGACTACCTGAAGTGGGACTTCAACCGGCCGCGTACCGAGCCGGGCCGGCCGGGCGGTGTCGGTCCGCTCGACCTGGACGGCGCCCACGTCGCCAACCTGCACCGGATCTACGAGCGGCTGCGCCGGGACCACCCCGGTGTGCTGATCGAGGCCTGTGCCGGCGGCGGCGCGCGGACCGACCTGACGATGGCCGCCCGCGCCGACGTGTTCTGGCCCAGCGACAACACCGGTCCACTCGACCGGCTGGCCATCCAGTACGGCTTCCTGCACGCCAACGCCCCGCACCTGCTCAGCTCCTGGGTCACCGACGCGCCCGGTCTGTTCGACAGTCGACCGCGAACCCTTGCATTCCGGTTCGTCCTGGCGATGGCCGGTGTGCTCGGCATCGGCGCGGACATCCGGGCCTGGACTCCCGAGGAACGGGCCGAGGCGGCCGGCTGGATCGCCCGGTACAAGCAGATCCGGGACGTCGTCACGCACGGCGAGGTGCACCTGATCGGTGGGCCCGACCAGGCCCGCTGCGCGGTGCAGTACACGGCGCCCGACGAGCGCCGGGTGGTCGTCCTGGCCTGGCACACCGGCCGGCTCGACGGCGCCGGCCTGCTGCCGTCGCGCCCGGTACGGCTGCCCCTGCGCGGCCTCGACCCGGCGGCCCGTTACCGACACGGCGACCGCCACTACTCCGGCAGTCACCTCGCCGCTGTCGGCCTGCCCGTGCAGTGGAGCCCGACCCATGACGCCGACCTCATCGTGCTGACCCGCGACTGAGGTCGGAGCACCACCACCCCACCCCCGAGGGACAGGAGTACCTCCATGCGCCTGAACCGACCGCTGACCGCTGCCCTGGCCGTGCTCGGCCTGGGCCTGGTCAGCCCGACGCCGGCACTGGCCGGCCCACCGCACACCGACCCACCCCAGGTCGGTCACGGGCCCGGCCGGCCCGGCCACGCCCCGGCCGCCACCGGCGCGGAGGACCAGGGCGCCCCGACGTTCTTCAACAGCGGCCTCGCCCCGACGCCCTACCAGGGCTGGAACACCTACTTCGGCCTCGGTGGCGATCCCACCGAGGCCGAGGTCAGGTCCGTCACCGACCACATGGTCCACAGTGGCCTGCGCGACGCCGGCTACACCTACGTCTGGATCGACGGCAACTGGGCCGCGCCCACCCCACGCAACGAGGCCGGTCAGCTCGTCGCCGACCCCGCCCGCTTCCCCGGCGGAATGGCCGCGCTGGCCGCGTACATCCACAGCAAGGGGATGAAGGCCGGCATCTACACCGACGCCGGCCCGTACCTGCCGGGGCAGTGCGGGCTCGGCAGCAACGGCCACTACCAGGCCGACGTCGCCCAGTTCGCCGGCTGGGGCTTCGACGCGCTCAAGGCCGACTGGCTCTGCGGCCGGGCCGCCGGCCTCGACCCGGAGGCCACCTTCCGTGAGCTGGCCGAGGCGGTACGCCAGTCGCCGCGGCCGATGCTGCTCAACATCTGCAACCCGGTCAGCTCCGACTGGGGTGGCGGCCCGTACACCCCGGAACAGCTCTCCACCTGGAGCTACACGTACGCGCCCACCATCGCCGACTCCTGGCGGACGTACACCGACGTGGGCCTGACCGACCCGAGCCCGCAGTGGGCGTACCCGTGGGTGCTACGCAACATGGACGTCAACGCGTACCACCCGGCGGCCACCGGGCCGGGGCACTACAACGACCCGGACTACCTGCTGCCGATGCGTCCACTGCCCGACGGCGGGTACGAGTTGAGCCTGGACGAGTCCAGGACGCAGCTCGGCATGTGGGCCATCATGGCCGCACCACTGGTGATCGGCTCCGACCCGCGTGGCCTGCCGGCGGAGATGATCTCGGCGTTGACCAACCCGGAGATCGTCGCGGTGGACCAGGACCCGCTGGTCCGACAGGGCGTCAAGGTCGCCGACACCGGCACCGACGCGCAGGTCTGGAGCAAGGTGCTCACCGGTTCCGGCAAGCGGGCCGTCGCGCTGCTCAACCGGCACGACACCGCTCAGCAGATCACTGTGAATTTCGCCGACGTCGCGCTCGGCGGGTCGGTGCGCGTCCGTGACCTGTGGTCCCGCGCTGACGTGGACGCCCAGCCCGGCTCCGCCGGAGTCCAGCCGTTCACCGGCTCGTACACCGTCGAGGTGCCGGCGCACGGCGTGGCCATGCTCGGTCTGACCGGCACCGACCAGGTTGCCGGCGCCAACCTCGGCGGCACCGCCAGCGCCAGCCCGGCGCTGGTCCGGGTGGACGACACGCACGCCGCCGCCTTCGTCCGCGACGCCTCCGGTGCGCTGGCGATGAACACCCGCACCGGTACGACGTGGGGCACGCGCTGGACCTCGCTCGGCGGCCCGGTCGGCGGCCGGATCCTCGGCCAGCCAGCCGCGTACGGCTCCGCCGGTGGCCGACTCGACGTCTTCGTCCGTGGCACCGACAACGCGGCCTGGCAGCGCAGTTACGTGGCCGGCAGCTGGGGGCCGTGGCGCAGCCTCGGTGGCACGCTGACCGACGCGCCCACTGTGGCGTGGACCAGCCCGACGCAGTGGACGCTCGTCGCCCGCGGTGTCGACGGCAAGCTCTGGTCGCGTAGGCCGAACGCCGGCTGGACCGGTGTCGGGGCTCCGGAGAACCGGCCGTTCCACGGTCGGCCGAGCGCGGTCGTCGACGACGCCGGCGTTCTGCACGTGGCGGTCCGCAGCCGCACCGACGAGGTGTGGTGGAGCAGCCGGACCGGCACCACCTGGTCCGCCTGGACCAACCTGGGCGGCACCACCAGTGGCAGCCCGACGTTGCTCGCCACGTCCGGCCGGGTCTACCTGTTCTCGTTGGCCGCCGACAACCGGCTCTGGCAGCGCAACCTGACCGACGGCGCCTGGGGTGGCTGGTTCCGGCGCGGTGAGTTCGCGACCGACGGGTTCCGGGGCGCGCCCGGGGCCGCCGCCGGTGCCAACGGCAGCGCCTGGCTGGCCGTACGCGGCGTGGACAACCGGGTGCACCAGGTCGTCCTCTGATCCACGGTGGCGGGCCGTCGTTGGGCGGCCGGCCACCCTGCACCATCCCGGCCCGATGCGCCAGGCCGGGACGAGTTCCCGGCATCGGCGCAGGGCGGCGAAAGGATCATTCAACGCCTTCGGACCGTGTCTATGTCCGTCGGTGGTAGTGGTTGCGGCGGGGGAGTTGGTCGGGGTCGAGCCAGGCGGGCGGTATGAATTCGGGGTAGCCGTCGCCTGTCAGCCGGACGGTCCAGTCGTTGTGGTGGAGGTGTCGGTGGTGGTGGCCGCAGAGCAGGACGGCGTTGTTGAGGTTGGTGGGGCCGCCGTCGGCCCAGTGGTGGATGTGGTGGGCGTCGCACCAGCGGGGTGGGCGGTCGCAGCCGGGGAAGGCGCAGCCGCGGTCGCGGAGCACGAGGGCGCGGCGTAGTGGGCCGGTGATGAGGCGGCGTTGTCGGCCGAGGTCGAGTGGTTGGCCGGTGCTGTTGAGGACGGCGGGCAGGATCGCGGCGTCGCAGGCGAGTCGGCGCACCGTTTCCGGTGTGAGGTGCAGGCCGATGTCGAGCGCCCCATCGCCCAGCTGCCGGGTCAGCGTGTCGTAGCTGGTGGTGACGACGATCTGGGCGGGGTCGCCGCCGCTGTCGGGTAGCTCACCGGTGCGCAGGGCGAGGCGGCACACGTCGGCGAGGGCGTCGTGGCGGCGCTGGCCGGCAAAGCGGTTGTCGTCGGGGCCGGCGGGTGCGCTGAGGGGGTCGATGGCGGCGCGCAGCAGCGCGGCGGTTTCCGCGTCGAGGGTGGCGGTGAGGCGCAGCCGACCGTCGGTCTGCTCGGAGATGGTGAGGTGCCGGTCGCGGGTCGCCCGGGCGGCCTCGGCGTCGAGTGCGGTGCGGGCGGCGGCGGCGGCGATGTCGGGTGCGACGTGGTCGAGGATGCGGGTGCCGAGTTTGCGCAGCAGGGTGGGGTCGAACTGGCCGGCCCAGTCGACCAGCACACCGACGGCCTTGTCGGTCACCTCCGGCCCGGCGGCCGTCTGCACGGTGGTGACGGTGTCGGCGATGACCCGGGCCTGCTCCATGCTGATCGCGCCGGCCGCCAGCGCATCCCGCACGGCGGTCGGGGCCGCGTCGACGCAGGCCGCGAGATCGACCAACCGGCGGGCCGCCGGAATGGTCAACCGCAGTCGCTCGCGCAACCAGACCGCGGTGCTGGACGCGCCCTGCGCGACCGCAGTGCCCCGACCGTCCACCTCCCGCACCAACGCCAGCTTCACGGCGGCGAGACGCTGCTCCAAGCGGTGCGCGGCATCGAGCGCCGCGACCAGCTCATCATCGGCGACGGCCCAGACGGCGTCGTCAACGCAGGCAGCGACCGCGCCGTCTGCCTGCGCCAACTCCTCGACCATGACCACACACTAGAACAGGTGTACGACAACTTTCAGTGACCAAGATCGATCGGGTGACGGCACGCCGCTGGCCTCGTCAGGCCCTCGGGTGGTCGGCGCCTCAGCCGTCAGCTGCGCCGGATCAGGCCTGGGCCTGATCCGGCGTCTCGGTCGTCAGCTGCGCCGGATCAGGCCCGGGCCGGCGGCGATGTCGATGTCGCCGTCCTCCACCTCGTGGCCGGCCGCGCAGCGGAGCACCGCGCGGACCGGTTCGCCGCAGTCGTGGTGGGTGGCGACGACGGACGGGCCGGCGTCGTCGGCGGCCCAGGTGTCGCCCCAGTTGCGCAGCGCGGTGATCACGGGCAGCAGTTCGTGGCCCTTGCGGGTGAGCTGGTATTCGTGGCGGGTGCGCTGACCCGGCTCCCGGTAGGGGATGCGTTCGAGCAGGTTGGCGGCGACCATTTCCTTGAGTCGGGCGGCCATGGCGGGCTCGCCGACGCCGACCCGGCGGACGAAGTCGTCGAAGCGGCGTGTGCCGAGCAGCGCCTCACGCATGATCAGGACCGTCGACCTGCTGCCGACGATGTCCATCGCCCGGGCTACCGAGCAGTTCTCGCTCGACCAGGAGTCGCGATCTTCTCGGAGGTCCTCCATGCCGTCCAGCGTACCTGACTTGCGTAAAAGCTAGCCAGGTGGTTCACTTGGCCGTCGCTGGCTTATGCGAACGCAAGTCAGCCCGACGAGCATCGAGGACGCCAGTGACCACCAACACCACGGCCCCGACCGCAGCCGCACCCGGACCGGCCACCGCCAGGTCCCTTCGCGGTTCCCGCCCGGTGACCCTGATCGCCATGTGCCTGGGCGCGATGATCACGTTCCTCCAGATCACCGCGACGGTCTCCGCCCTGACGACCATCCAGCGCGATCTTCGGGTCGACCCGACCACCGTGATCTGGATTCCCAGCGCCTACACCCTGGTCGTGGCCAGCGTGGTGCTGTCCGCAGCCACCCTCGGCAACCGCTACGGACGCAAGCGTATGTTCGGCGCCGGCATCCTCGCCATGATCGTGGGCGGTGCCGTGGTGGCCGGTGCCCCCACCGTGGCCTGGGTGATCGTCGGGCAGTTGGTCGCCGGCCTCGGCGGGGCCCTGATCCTGCCCAACAGCCTGGCGATCCTCGGAGTGACCTTCACCGACCCGCACCGCCGTACCGAGGTCATCACCGCGTGGGCGGCCGCCTCCGGCATCGGGCTCGCGATCGGCCCGCTCATCGCCGGCACCCTGCTGAAGCACTACTCGTGGCACAGCGTCTACCTGTCGACGATCGTGCTGGGCGTGGTCACCCTCGTCGTCGCCGCCATCGGCGTGGCCGAGTCCCGGCCGAGCGCAGGCCGACTCGACGTACCCGGCCTGCTGCTCGGCACCGTCGCCATCGCCGCGGCCGTCTACGCCCTGATCCAGGGCGGCAAGGACGGCTACACCAGCCCGGTGGTGACGATGGCCTGGATCGCCGCTGCTGCCGCGCTTGTCGCGTTCGTCCTGGTCGAGCTGCGTTCCGATGCGCCGATGCTCGACATACGGCTGTTCCGGTCCGCGTCGTTCAGCGCCGTCATGGTCGTCGCCGCGGTGTCGCTGTTCGGCTTCACCGGCGTGGCGATCCTGCTGGTCCTCTTCCACGAACGTGTCCAGGCACTCAGCCCGCTGGACACCGGCTGGCGGATGCTGGTGCTCTTCGGCGCCTACGTGGTCGTCGCCTTCGGTGCCGGGCGGGCGATCCGTCGTACCGGCTTCAAAGCGCCGCTCACCCTCGGCCTGGTCCTGGGTGCGGTGGCGAGCTTCGGCCTGGCGGCCCAGGGTCCCACCGCGTCGTTCGGTCACCGGTGGGCGCTGTTCGCCTTGTTCGGTGCCGCAGGCGGCCTTGTGGTGGCTCCGGCGACCGCCGCCGCGTTGGCCAGCGTCGCGCCCGCGCAGGCCGGGATGGCCTCCGGCGCGGTCAACGCCGCCCGACAGGTCGGCTCCGTGCTCGGCACGTCCCTGCTGGGCACGCTGCTCACCACCACGATGCTGGCCGACCTGCCCGACCGGTTGGCCGCGCACCAGGTCGCCGAACCCACCCGTGGCGCCGTGCAGGCGGCGGTGGCCGCCGGTGTCACCGGCGACCAGCCGCTGCCCGACCCGGTCCGGGCGGCGATCGCCGAAGCCATGACCTCCGGCGTCCAGGCCGGGTTGCGGATCAACGGCATCGTCTTCCTCGTCACCGCCGTGCTCACGCTCGCCCTCGTCCGCAACCGGCCGGACCAGCACTGAGACCGGCCGCACCAGCACTGAGACCAGTGCGCCGACTGCGCCGATCGCCACGAAGATCAGCCGATCCCGGTCAACCCGTGGTCACGGCCGCGGTGACCTCGACCTCCAGCACCGCGCCGTCGAGAAAGAGCCGGCTCACCTCGACGGTGGTGCTGGCGGGCCTGGTCTGCCCGAAGTAGCGGTTGCGGACGTCCGCATAGCCGGCCAGGTCGCCGAGGTCGGTCATGAACGTCCGGACGTGCAGCACGTCGGCGAAGGTGGCGCCGTGCGCCGCGAGCAGCGCGCCGATCAACTCGAAGATCCGTTCGGACTGCGTCCGCACGTCGCCGGGTGCGACCACCGCGCCGGCTTCGTCCACCCCGACCTGACCGGAGAGCATCAGCAGCGCGCCCCCTGGTAGGTCGAGGCGGGCGACGTGCGCGAACCGATCGCCGAACGGCGCGGCGACGGTCGTCGGGTTGTCCAGGGTCAGGTCCACTGATTCTCCTCGGAAGCGGCGGCGTCGGTGAGACGGGCGATGTCGTCCTGCGGATGGCGCGCGGCCGCCAGCGCCGACGCGGCGGCGCGCAGCAGGGGCACCGGCGCGTCGCCGAGCACGTCGAGGGCGAGTCGGGCGTCCTTGGTGGCCAGGGCGGCGGCGAACGCGGCGTCCGTGGCGGTCGCCCGGGCGACCGCGCCGCCGAGTGGCCCGGTGCCAAGTGCATCGATCGCGGTACGTCGGTCGACGCCGACGGCGTCCGCGACGGTGAGCGTGTCCGCGACCGCGGTGACAGCGGTGATCAGCGCGGTGTTGAGCACCAGCTTCAACGCGGCGCCCCGGCCGGAGCCGCCGCAGCGACGGACGGTGCCCAACGTCCCCAGCAGCGGGGCGATCCGCTCGACGACCGCCTCTTCCCCGCCGGCCAGGACCACGAGTTGGCCCGTCTCGGCAGCCCTGGCACTGCCGGCGACCGGAGCGTCAACCAGCGGTACTCCCGCCGGCAGCAGGGTGGCCAGTTCGGCCACGGCCCGGGGACCGATGGTGGACATCTCGATCACGGGGGTGCCCGACCGCAGCGCCAGTGCCGCACCGGAGTCGACCAACGTGTGCCGGACGGCGACCGCATCGGTGAGCATGGTGATCACCACGTCGGCGTCGCGGACCGCCTCGGCTGGGCTGCCAGCGGCTCGCGCCCCGGCGTCGACGAGCCGGGCCGTGCGGGCGGACGTGCGATTCCAGACGGTGACCGGGTGCCCGGTGGCCAGCAGCCGACGGCCGATCGCGGTGCCCATCGTGCCCGTCCCCAACAGTGCGATCTCGAACATGTCGCCAACGCTAGGGGGCGGAAAGCCATGCCACCAGCGACTGTTATGCATCGCTGCCATGCTGCGGGAGCATGGCACGATGCAGCTGAACGCACTCCAGGTCTTCCGTGCCGTCGCCGAGCACGGCTCCATCACGGCTGCGGCCCGAAGCCTGCGCTACACCCAGTCGGCGGTGTCCCGCCAGATCGCCGCGCTGGAAGCCGAGACCGGGTCGCCGTTGCTGGACCGGTTGCCGCGCGGTGTCGCCCTGACCGAGCAGGGCCGTTGCCTGCTCGGCCACGCCGAGGCGGTGCTCGACCGGCTGGACACCGCCCGGCGGGACCTGGCGGCGCTGCGCGACCTGTCCGCCGGCCGGTTGCGGGTCGGCGCGTTCCCCACGGCGGTCGCCGCGCTTGTGCCACGTGCTCTGGCCAGCTTCAGGTCCGAGCATCCCGAGGTGGCCCTGTCGCTGGTCGAAGGGCTCACGCCCGGGCTGCTGGAGCGCCTGGTCGACGGCGGCGCCGACGTTGCCGTGGTGAGCGCCGCCTCGGACCAGCCGCTCGACGGCGACCAGTTCGACCTGCACCACCTCGTCGACGAGACGCTTCTGGTGGCCGTTCCCCGGACGCATCGGCTCGCCCACCGGCGGACCATCCGTCTGCGCGACCTGGCCGACGAGTCGTTCATCGCCGGCTCGGCGACCGCCGAGGAGACCCTGCTGCGGGCGACCCTACCGGCGGGTTTTCGCCCGCGCATCGACATCGTCGCGGCCGAGTGGACCGGCAAGCTCGGCTGTGTCGCGGCAGGCCTGGGCGTCGCGCTGGTGCCGGCCCTGGCCGTACGCGCCGCTCCATCCGACCTGACCCTGCTCCGCCTGCACCCCGACGACGCCTCCGTCCGGCGGATCTTCGCCGCGACCGTCGCCGGGCGGAGCCGACCACCGGCGGTGCGGCGGTTCCTCACCCATCTGGACCGGGCGGCGGGCCTGAGTGAAGCGGGCGGGTGACGCGGACCGCCGTGTGGCGGTCCGCGTCCCGGCGTCAGCCGCCGATGGTGTCAAGCTCTTCGATCGCGTCGGCGGGCAGCTTCAGGTCGGCAGCGGCGATGTTCTCCCGCAGGTGCGCCAGCGTCGAGGTGCCCGGGATCAGCACCGTGGTGGGGGAGCGCTGGAGCAGCCACGCCAGGGCGACCTGCTGCGGCGACGACCCCACCCGGGCGGCCACTTCGTTGAGTGTGTCGGACTGCAACGGCGTGAACCCGCCGAGCGGGAAGAACGCGGCGAACGCGATGTTCCCCGCCGCGCACCGGTCCACCAGGGCGTCGTCCTTCCGGTTGGCGAGGTTGTAAAGGTTCTGGACAGTGACTACCGGGGCGATGGCCTGGGCCTCGGTGAGCTGGTCGAGCGTGACGTTGCTGAGCCCGAGGTGCCGGATCAGCCCCTCCTGCCGCAGTTCGGCGAGGGCGCCGAACTGTTCGGAGAGGGGATCGTCGCCGGTGCCCTCCGCTACACCGACCCGCAGGTTGACCACGTCGAGGACGTCCAGGCCGAGGTGCTGGAGGTTGTCCCGGACCTGGGCCTTCAGTTCGTCCGGCTCCAGCGCCGGGATCCAGGAGCGGTCGGCGCCGCGGCGCGCGCCGACCTTGGTGACCAGGTGCAGATCCTCGGGGTACGGGTGCAGTGCCTCGCGGATCAGCTCGTTCACCACCACCGGGCCGTAGAAGTCGCTGGTGTCGATGTGCCGGACACCGAGGTCGACGGCCTCGCGGAGCACGGCGATCGCCTGCTCGCGGTCGCGGGGCGGGCCGAAGACACCCGGGCCGGCCAACTGCATAGCTCCGTAGCCCATCCGGCTGAGGGTGAGGCCGTCAGCCAGGGTCAGGGACCCGCCGGGAAGGTTCTCGCTCATGTCGTCCTCTATCCGTGATCGGAGTGGATATGCGTCGACTGTGCGTCGGGGGTCGGCCGGCCGGCAGGGCGAGCTGTTCCTGGTAGTGACACAGCCAGTCACCGGGCGGCCCGGCGATCTACCGTCGGTCTCATGGACGCGACGAACCCGCTCGGCGAATTTCTGCGTGCCCGCCGGGAGCAGACCCGGCCCGAGGACGTCGGGCTCGGCCCGGGAGTGGGCCTGCGCCGGGTGCCGGGGCTGCGGCGCGAGGAGGTGGCGATGCTGGCCGGGATCAGCGCCGACTACTACCTGCGGTTGGAACAGGGCCGCGAGCGGCATCCGTCGGTGCAGGTCCTCGATGCCCTGGCCGGGGTGCTGGGGTTGGACCCGGAGGCGACCGCGTACATGATCGGGCTGAGCCGTGCGCGGTCGCGCCGGGCAGCCCGACCGGCCGTTGACCGGGTGCCGGCCAGCATCCTGCACCTGCTGCGGCAGCTCGACATGCCGGCCTTCGTGCAGAACCGCTACCTCGACATCCTGGCCTCGAACCCGATGGCGAGGGCACTGTCGCCGAATCTCGCCCCGGGCGCCAACCGACTACGCGCGGTGTTTCTGGATGAGGCCGAGCGGGAGCTGTTCCGCGACTGGCGGCAGGCGATGCAGAGCGTGGTGGGGCAGATGCGCGCCGACTCGGGCGGGGCCACCGACGACCCCCGGTTGACGGCGTTGGTGGGGGAGCTGTCACTCAAGAGCGACTGCTTCCGCCGGTTGTGGGCGCGTCACGAGGTGCGTCGGCGGGAGGGCGTGGTCAGCCGGCTGCGTCATCCCGAGGTGGGTGACCTCGACCTGTACTGCGACAAGCTCGCGGTGGCGGGCGCCGACGGGCAACTGCTGGTGATCTACCACGCCGAGCCGGGTACGGAGTCCGCACGCTCGTTGGCGCTGCTCGGCTCGATCGCTGCCAGCACCCGGGACGACACCCCGGACAGTCTCCGACCCGGTGACCCGGCTCGGCTCTACCCGTCGGAGTGAGCTGACCCGGTACGTAGCGCTTGCGCATGGCCTCGCTGGCGGCCGGGCCGGCGGCGAAGACGAAGTCGGCGTCGTCGAGCGGGCGCCCGGTGCTGCGGTCCACGATCACCGGGTCGGCCTCCACGCCGGTGTTCCGGTCGACCAGGATCATGCTGCGCTCGCTCGGGTCGAGGCGTGAGTTGCCCCAGGCGGCGAGGGCGACGACGACGGGCCGCAGGCTGCGACCGAGGTCGGTGAGGACGTACTCGTAGCGGTCGGGCCTGGTCTGGTAGCGGCGTCGTTCGAGCAGCCCCTGCCCGGTCAGGGCCTTGAGTCGGCTGGTCAGGATGCTGGACGAGACGCCCAGGTTGGCCTGGAACTGATCGAAGCGGGTGTAGCCGTCGAAGGCGTCATGCAGGATCAGCAGCGTCCCAGCTTCCTGCTGCCCAGCCACGTCCGGGAGGGACGCGAAACCATGACCGCCACCCAGGCCGCACCGGCCATCATCCGCCGCTATTTCGAGCTGGCCGGCCAGCCCGACTCGGAGGACTACTTCGGTCTCTTCGCCGAGGACGCCGTGGTCGAGGACGAGTCGACCGAGTACCGGGGCATCGAGGCCATCCGCCGGTGGCGTCGAGCCGTGCCGCTGGTGTCGTACGAGATCACCGACATCGAGGAAACTTCCGCCGGCACGATCGTGACCGCGACGATCACCGGCGACTTTCCGGGCAGTCCCTTCGCCGGGCTCCGCTACCGCTTCAGTGACTACGACGAGAGCGCGATCCGGGCCCTGCGGATCGCGCCCTGACCGTCGAGGGTTGACGACACAAGTTTGTGAGTGCACACTTACAAACATGCGATCGACCGCCGAGGCCCGCCGGGTCACCGTCCTGAGCGCCGCAGTGTCGGCCTTTGCGCGCACCGGCTTCCACGCCACCCCGGTCACCGCCGTGGCCGCCGCCGCCGGCATCTCCGAGGCGTACGTCTTCCGGCTCTTCTCCGGCAAGCTCGGGTTGTTCGTGGCGTCGGCCGCTGCGTGCTTCGACAGGATCGCCGCAGCGATCGAAGCGGGGGCAGAGCGCGCCACGGGCGACAGCCCGGAGGAGATCCTCGACGCGATGGGTGACGCCTACGCGGAGCTGATCGCCGATCGCAATCTCCTGCTCTTCCAGGTCCAGGCGCAGGCCGTCACGGACATCCCCGAGATCGCCGAGGCGGTGCGGGCCGGCTACCGGCAGGTCGCCACCCTCGTGCAGAGCCGGGCCGGCGCCAGCGACGCACAGGTGCAGCAGTTCTTCGCCTACGGCCAGCTCTGCCACCTGATCGTGACCGCCGGCCTGGAGCAGGTCTCCGAACCGTGGGCTCGCGCCCTGACCGCCGGCATCCGCCACCCCTGACCCGACGTACGACCCCAGGGCCGCACCCGCGGCCCACTTTTTCGGCTCGATAAGTGTGTGAGTGCACACTTACAAACAAGGGAGAACCCGATGACGACCGATGCGATGATCACTGAAGTGGTGCTGCCCGGCGTGGTAGAGCCCGACGGCCTCCGGCTGCGCCGCCGTCCCATGCCCGCCCCGGCCCCGGGGCAGGCGCTCGTCCAGGTCGAGGCCACCGGCATCTCGTTCGCCGAGCAGCAGATGCGCCACGACCTCTACCCCGGCCAGCCGAAGTTCCCGTTCGTGCCCGGCTACGACCTCGTCGGCACCGTCCGGGCGGTCGGTCCCGGCGGCGACCACTCACTGGTCGGCACTCGGGTCGCGGCGGTCACCAAGACCGGCGGCTGGGCCTCGCACGCGCTGGCCGACATCGACGCCCTGGCCCCGGTACCCGCTGGTCTCGACCCCGCCGAGGCCGAGACCGTCGTCGTCAACGGGGTCACCGCCTGGCAGATGGTGCGGGGCGCCGACCTGCGCGCCGGGCAGACCATCCTCGTGCACGGCGCGAACGGCGGCGTCGGGACCGTGCTCGTCCAGCTTGGACGCCACCTCGGCCTGCGGGTCATCGGCACCGCCGCCGTACGGCACCATGCCGCGCTGCGCGAACTCGGCGTCGAACCGCTCGACTACCGCGACCCGAACATGGCCGCGCGCGTCCGCGAGTTGTCGCCGGGTGGCGTCGACGCCGTCTTCGACCCGGTCGCCGGCCCGGGCGTACGCACCTCGTACGACCTGCTCGCCCCGCGCGGCAAGCTGGTCGTCTACGGCAACGCCGCCGCCGTGGGCTCCGGCCAGTCGGTCGTGTGGGTCTTCGTGAAGCTGCTGGCCCGCCTCTACACCTGGAACGCGCTGCCGAACGGCCACCGGGCCGGTTTCTACAACTTCTGGGCCGGTCACCTCACCCGCCGCACCGCGTTCCGGCGCCGTCTGCGCACCGACCTCGGCATCGTGCTCGACCTGCTGCGGCAAGGAGTGATCGTGCCGCAGATCGCCGCCCGCTACCCGCTCAGCGAGGTTTCCGCCGCACTGGTGTTCGCCGAGACCCGCAGCCGGCCCGGCAAGGTGGTGCTGGAGCCCTGACCATCACACGCGTGTCTGGCAGGCCTCGCCACACCGGTGCGTATGCAGTCGAGGGCCCCGAGGGCGTACGGTGGACACGTCGCCCGGGATCCCGGTGGCCGCCAGACGCCGTCGCCACCAGCCCATCAGGGGCGTTACCGATCGTCATCCCCGTCGCCGCGACTCTTTGGCCGTGTCGGCCGATCGCCGAGCACGTGCCGGCTGTCGGGTTCCGCCGCCATCGCGGTCGGAACAGTTGGTGGTCCGGATCCGACGCACGCATGCACACCACTGTCCGTGCGAATGATCATTTTGAACACCCAACCAGGGGGAGCACCAGATGAGGATCGCCAGGGACAGGATCGTCACCGCACTTCGCGACCGGGGCCAGCAGGCCCGGGCCGACTGGGTCGAGCGTGAGCTGCCGGAGCGCGTGGACCCGGCGAAGCACTCCGGCCTGCTCGCCACCCTGCACCTCAACCCAGCTGATCTCGTCGACGCGTCCTCCCCTTGAGGGTTGCGCTGCTCGGACCGGTCGCCTGGCGTACGCCCCCGCACCACTACGGGCCGTGGGAGCAGGTGACCGGCCTGCTCGCCGAAGGGCTGGTCAGCCGCGGCGTGGACGTGACGCTCTTCGCGACACTGGACTCCGTCACCTCCGCCCAGCTCGATGGAGTCTGCCCACGGGGGTACGCGGACGACCCCGACCTGGACGGTCGGGTGTGGGAGGCGATGCACGTCTCCCACGCGATGGCCCGCTCGGCGCAGTTCGACGTGGTGCACAGCCACCTGGACTGGCTGCCGCTGGCCTTCGCGGAACACTGCCGGGCACCGCTGCTGACCACGGTGCACGGCTTCTCCGGCGCGGGGATCCTGCCCGCCTACGGCCGAGCCCGCTCGTCGTACGTGTCGATCTCCGACGCCGACCGGGCACCGGAACTCGACTACGTTGCCACGGTCTACCACGGCGTCGACGTCGGCGGTCTGCCGTTCACCGACAAGGCCGGCCCTGGGCTGGCCGCCTTCGGCCGGATCCACCCGGACAAGGGCACCCACACCGCTATCGAGATCGCCCGCCGCGCCGGCCGGCCGCTGACCATCTGCGGGATCGTGCAGGACGAGCGGTACTTCGCCGAAGAGGTGGCACCGCACATCGACGGTGACCAGGTCGTCTTCCTCGGGTCGGTGGGCCCGCAACGGCGTGCCGAGGTGCTGGGCGAGAGCACCGCGCTGCTGCACCCGATCGCCTTCGACGAGCCGTTCGGGCTGTCGGTCGTGGAATCGATGGTCTGCGGCACCCCGGTCGTCGCCTATCGGCGGGGGTCCATGCCCGAGGTGGTCGACGAAGGGGTGACGGGCCTCCTCGTCCACACCGTCGACCAGGCCGTCGAGGCGATCACCCGGGCCGCCGACCTCGATCGGGCGGAATGTCGGGCGCAGGCTTTGAAGCGCTTCAGCGCCGACCGGATGGTCACCGACTATCTCGCGGTCTACGACCAGCTCGTTCGTAACTGACTGAGCCGCACACCTCTTCGTTCCGCCGGTCACACACGCTGACCGGCGTGCGCCGTTCCCGCGTGAGGCTCACCGCGTACTCCTGTGGTGGGCCGACAACCGGAAGGCACGACGTTCATGCCCAGCTACGGATTCCTCAGCACCCACCCACCGACCCGGTGCGGCCTGGCCACGTTCAACGCCGCCCTCGCCGCCCAGCTCACTGCCGACGGCACCCACGGCGGCATCGTCCGGGTCACCGATCACGGCGACGACCAACGGCCCGCGCCCGGGGTCGTGCACACCTGGTCGGCGCGGGACCCGGCCGGCTGGCGGGACGCGGCGGCCGCCCTCAACGCGTACGACGTGGCGATCGTCCAGCACGAGTACGGCATCTACCCCGGCACCGACGGCGAGGAGGTCCTGCCGTTGCTGCGGCGCCTCAGCGTGCCGAGCATCGTGGTCCTGCACACCGTCCTCAGCCAGCCCTCCGCCCGGCAGAAATCCCTGCTGGAGCAGATCGTGGCCACCGCCGGGGCGGTCGTCACGATGACCGACACCGCCCGGGACCGGCTGCTCGTCGGGTACGCAGTGCCAGCGGGCAAGGTGACTGTCATCCCGCACGGCGCCGCCGAGCTTGCCGGTGTGCCCGTCGACCGGCGTGCCCGCCCGCACCTGCTGACCTGGGGACTGATCGGCCCGGGCAAGGGCATCGAGTGGTCGTTGCGGGCCCTCGCGCGCTTGCAGGATCTGGAACCGACTCCGACCTACACGGTCGCCGGACGGACCCACCCGAAGGTGATCGAGCACCACGGTGAGGCGTACCGGGCCGGGCTGCACCAGCTCGGCGCCCAGCTGGGTGTCGCGCACGCCGTCGACTATCAGGACATCTACCACGGCCAGGAGGCACTGGGCCGGCTGATCCGATCCGCCGACGTGGTCGTCCTGCCCTACGACTCCCGCGAACAGGTCACCTCCGGCGTCCTCATCGAAGCGGTGGCCGCCGGGGTGCCCGTCGTGGCGACGGCGTTCCCGCACGCCGTCGAGCTGCTGACCGGTGGGCCCGGTCTGGTCGTACCCCATCAGAACCCGGCGGCGCTGGCCAAGGCGATCCGGCGGGTCCTGACCGAGCCGGGACTGGCCGCCCGGTTGGCCGGGCGGGTCCGCCCGCTGGCCGCGGACCTGCGCTGGCCGGCGGTGGCGGCCCGCTACGGGACCCTCGCCGAAGACCTCCTGGCCGCCCGCTCGCCCACCGTCAGCCCCGTGCCGGCGTGACGGCGACCACCGGACACCCCCGGACCGCGACGGGTGAGCGCTGGGTGACGGCGCCCCCGCCGAGCTTCGCGCACCTGGCACGGCTGAGTGACGACACCGGTCTGTTCGAGCATGCCCGGCACGCCATCGTCCGCCGCGAGCACGGCTATTGCACCGACGACGTGGCTCGCGGCCTGGTGGTCGTCAGCCGCGAGCCGGAGCCGAGCGACGAGCTGCTCCGGCTCGCGGAGCGCTACCTGGCGTTCCTGACCCACGCGCAGGACACCGACGGCGCGTTCCACAACCGACTCGGGCACGACCGGCGCTGGGCCGACGAACCAGGGCTCGGCGACTGGTGGGGTCGGGCGCTGTGGGGCCTGGGCACTGCCGTCGCCCGCAGCCCCGCGCCCTGGGTACGGGAGGAGGCGCTGGTGGCGTTCAGCCGGGGTGCCACCCGGCGCGCCAAGGCACCGCACGCGATGGCGTTCGCCGGTCTGGGCGCAGCCGAGGTGCTCCGCCGTCACCCGGGTCACGTCGCTGCGGCATCCCTGCTCGCGGACGCCGCCAGCACTGTCGGCCCGGCCGGGTCCGACCCGCGGTGGCCGTGGCCACGGCAGGAGTTGACCTACGCGAACGCGGCCCTCGCCGAGGTGGTCATCGCCGCCAGCCAGCTTCGCGAGGGTGGTCCACCTCTCCACGACGGCCTGCTGATGTTGACCTGGCTGCACCAGGCCCAGCTCCGCGACGGGCGGTTGTCGGTCGTACCCGCCGGGGGGTGGCGGCGCGGCGCCGTACGACTGCACCACGACCAGCAGCCGATCGAGGTCGCCGCCTTCGCGGACGCCTGCGCCACCGCTGCCACTGTCACCGGGGACCCCGGGTGGGACGTCGGCGTGCGGCAGTCGGTCGGGTGGTTCCTCGGTGACAACGACCTCGGCACCCCGATGTGGGATCCGGCGACCGGCGGTGGCTACGACGGGCTGACCGCGCACGGGCCCAACCTCAACCAGGGCGCCGAGTCCACGCTCGCGCTCATCTCCACCCTGCAGCACGCCCGGCGGTGGTCGTGACCCGGAGCCTGGCCGTCCGTCAGGACGTCACCCTCACCCCGGACCCACGCCGGGTCATCATCAAGCTCTTCGTCCCGGGTGAGGACGCCGCGGTGGTACGCACCCGCGCGCGGGCACTCATCGACCGGGTCGCGCGCCTCGGCGACGAGGAGACCGGCCGGCTGCTGCGGGACACCTTCGACCGCTTCGGCGCCCGGCACCGCGACCTGGCCGGCACGTTCCACCACCACTACGACCTGGTCGGGCACCGGGCCGCGCGGGCCGGGGACCTCTCGCCGACCAGCCGGCTGCTGGTCGGCGCCTACTTCAGCCACGAGTACGCCGTCGAGGCCGCCGCCCTCTGCAACCCGTCGATGGTGGCCCACCCGGACCAGACCGAGCTCGGCGCCGGGCAACTTCGCGTCGCCGTCAGCCTGCGCCAGGTAGGGGAGGGGCACGTGTCCTCCATCGGGTTCGCCACCGCGGTCATCGGACCAGGGCGGCAGCTCACGGTCGCCGACCGGTCCGGTCCGTTGGCCGTCGGGCAGCGGGTGGGCGTACGGCACCGTCGGGACCTGCTCGTCGCCGGCCTGGCCGAGGAGGACTGCGACAACGAGGTCGCCGCCACGGTGCTCGACGCCCTGCCCGAGTGGTACGACGAGGCCACCTTCGAGCGGGTGCTCGCCAACCTGCCACCCGATCTGCTCTCTCGCAGCACCGGGTTGGGCACCCTCGAACAACTGCGTCGCACCAACGCCGGCAGCTACGCCACGGCCTTTCCCGCCGACACGGCCCTGCACCAACGGGTGCTCTGGCCGGCCACCCCGGCAGAGAGCAACGGCATGGAGGATGCGCGGTTCGTCCGGTTCGTCGACGAGTCCGGGCCGGTGTACCGGGCCACCTACACCGCCTACGACGGCCGGAGCATCGCCACCCGTGCGCTGGTCAGCAGTGACCTGCGCCGCTTCGAGATGACCCCGATGCGCGGGCCGGGTGCCCGGAACAAGGGGATCGCGCTGTTTCCGCGTACCGTCGGCGGCCGGCACCTGGCCTTGTGCCGTGCCGACGGCGAGACCATCGGTCTGACCACTCTGGACAGCGACAACCGCTGGCAGGCTCCGGCCCCGTTGCACGCCCCGGGCGAGAGTTGGGAGCTGATCCAGGTCGGCAACTGCGGGTCTCCCATCGAGACCGACGCGGGTTGGCTCGTCCTCACCCACGGGGTCGGGCCGATGCGCCGGTACGCGATCGGCGCGCTCCTGCTCGACCTGCACAGACCGGAGCGGGTCGTCGCGCACCTGCCCGGCGTGCTCCTGGCACCCGACGAGAACGACCGGGACGGGTACGTTCCCAACGTCGTCTACTCCTGTGGGGCACTCGTGCACGACGGTGAGCTGTGGGTGCCGTACGGGGCGAGTGACGCCCGGGTTGGTTTCGCCACCGTGTCGGTGCCCGCGCTGCTCAGCGCCATGGTGCAGGCCCCACCGCCGGTGACCGCGACTGTTGAACTGGGTGGGGCAGGGTAGCCTCACGCTGGCACTACGTGCTCCCGCGGTCGGGGGAGGACTCGGGGGGAGGTGGAGCGTGGGCGACGTCGGCGAGGTGGTGCGCTGGCTTCAGCTCAACGCGCCCCGTGGCGGGCCGGACGAGCTGTCTCAGCTGATCGCCGAGGCGGCCCCCGCCCTCGACGCCAGCGAGATGGTGCTCTATCTGGCCGACTACACGCAGTCCCTGCTCGTGCCCCTGCTCGGCGCGGGCCTCGACCGGGACGAGTTGTCGATCGAGACGACCCTCGCCGGCCGGGCCTTCACCAACCTCACCATCCAGCGCGCGCCCGACAACCCGGACCGGGTCTGGGTGCCGCTGCTGCTCGGGTGCGAGCGGATGGGCGTGCTGGAGATCGTCGCGCCGACGGCCGCCGACGAGGCGATGGACGGGCCGGCCTGGGAGGTGGCTGTCACCATCGCCCAGATCCTGGTCAACCGCCGGCTCTACGGCGACGTGGTCGAGCGGATGCGGCGCCGGCTCCCGATGCAGGTCGCGGCCGAGATCGTGTGGGGCCTGCTGCCACCGCTGACCTTCGCCACCGACGACCTGGTGATCACCGCCATCCTCGAACCGTGCTACGACGTCGGCGGCGACATCTTCGACTACGCGCTCAACGACGACGTGCTCAGCGTCGGGCTCTTCGACACCTGCGGGCACGGCATCAAGGCGAGCACCCTGGCCTCGCTGGTCGTCAGCGCGTACCGCAACGCCCGCCGGTGTGGCCTCGACCTGGTCGACACGGCGATCAGCATCGACCGGTGGGTGCGATCCGAGCACCCGAACTTCTTCGCGACCGGGCTGCTCCTCGAACTGGACCGCCGGACCGGCCGGCTGAGCGCGATCAACGCGGGTCATCCCGGCGCGATGTTGCTGCGCGACGGCAAGGCTATCCGTGAGCTGCCAGGGCCGACCGCGTTGCCGCTCGGCCTGGGTCATCTGACCCCACACCGCCCGCAGGTGCACGTCGAGGATCTGCACCCGGGCGACCGCATCCTCGCCTACACCGACGGCATCACCGATGCGCGCAGCGCCGAGGGTGAGCACTTCGGGCTGGACCGGCTGGTCGACTTCGTCAACCGGGCCCTCAACGACGGCTTGCCCAGCCCGGAGACGATGCGTCGCCTGGTACGCGCCGTCGTCGGGTACCAGGACGACCAGCTTCAGGACGACGCGACGGCGCTCTTCGTGGAGTGGCGGCCGCCGCACCTGCCGCTCGCGCACCTGCGTGACCTCGCGGCGAACCGCCACTGACCGCAGCAGTGGGATTTTGCACTCGCAGTGCACTTGTCTCCGGTTGTGGCGCTGTCTAGCGTCAGCTCATGGCTGACTCATGGACCTTCGCCGTGGCGCGTGACGACCTCGGGCGGAGCACGCTCGTCGATGGCGCCACGCCCGAGGTGGCCGATGGTGAGGCGCTGCTGCGGGTGGACCGCGTCGGCCTCACCGCCAACAACGTGACCTACGCGGTGCTCGGCGACGCGATGCGCTACTGGGAGTTCTTTCCGCCGGCGGCCCGTGGGCTCGGGCCGCAGTGGGGCCTCCCGCCGCTCTGGGGTTTCGCCGAGGTGGTCGCCTCGACGGTTGCCGGTGTCGAGGTGGGGCAGCGGGTCTACGGCTACCTGCCTCCCGCGGGGCACCTCGTGGTGCGGCCGGACCGGGTGGACGCGTCCGGGTTCCGCGACGCGAGCCCGCACCGGGCCGAGTTGCCGTCGCCGTACAACGCGTACCGGTCGACCACCGGCGACCCGGCGTACCAGGCCGACCAGGAGGACCTGCTGATCCTGTTCCGGCCCCTGTTCTTCACCTCGTTCATGCTGGCCGACCAGGTCGTCGACAACGGCTTCTACGGTGCCGAGGCGCTGCTGGTGTCATCGGCGTCGAGCAAGACCGCGTACGCCGCCGCGTTCGAGCTGCGCGGTCGCGGGCCGCGCCTGGTCGGGCTCACCTCACCCGGCAACCTGGCCTTCACCCGGTCACTCGGCTGCTATGACGAAGTCGTTCCGTACGACGACATCAGCGCCCTCGACACGGTCCCGACCGTCTACCTCGACCTGTCCGGCGCGCCCTCGACCCGTGCCGCCCTGCGCCAGCACCTCGGCGACCGGCTCGTCCGGGACATCGCGGTCGGGCTCACCAACCAGACACCGAACGCCGCCGCTGCGGAGGAGGTGTTCTTCGCGCCGGTCCAGATGCGCAAGCGCGGCCAGGACTGGGGCCGCGAAGGGCTCGACCAACGGTTCACCGAGGCCTGGCAGCGCTTCACCGCAGTGGTCAGCGGGTGGCTCGACGTCCAGGTGGGTGTCGGGCCGGAGGCCCTGCAACGGGCCTGGGCCGACGTCCTCGCGGGTCGTACGCCGCCGCGGGTGGGTCACGTCGTCCAACTCTGAGAGGTCGACGACGCCGACGGTCAGAACGAGTTGTCGCCGGAGAGGTGGCGACGCAGCGTGGCCAACGACCGGTTGATCAGCCGGGAGACGTGCATCTGCGAGACACCGACCCGGTCGGCGATCTGGGACTGGGTCAGGTTGCCGTGGAAGCGCAGGCTCAGGATCTCGCGCTCGCGCTCCGGCAGCGTGGCGAGGGCCGGGCCGAGGGCGACCCTGATCTCCACGACGTCGAACTCGTGGTCGTGGCCGCCGAGGGTGTCGCCGAGCTCCCGGCTGCCCTCGCCACCGATCGGCGTGGACAGCGACGTGGCCCGGTAGGCGCGTGCGCCCTCCAGCCCTTCCAGCACCATCTCCTCGGTCACGTCCAGGTAGGACGCGATGTCGGCCACGGTCGGCGACCGACCGAGGGTCTGGGTCAGGACGCTGTTGGCCGCGCTGATCGACAGGCGTAGCTCCTGGAGGCGGCGGGGCACCCGGATCGCCCAGGTGCGGTCCCGGAAGTAGCGCTTGATCTCGCCGATGATGGTGGGGATGGCGTACCCGGCGAAGTCGACGCCTCGACTGTGGTCGAAGTTGTCCACAGCCTTGATCAGACCGACCGAGGCGATCTGGACCAGGTCGTCGTCCGGCGCGCCGCGACCGCCGTAGCGGCGGGCCAGGTGCCGGGCGAGCGGCAGCCACGCCTCGATGGTGCGGTCGCGCAGGGCTGGGCGGCGAGAGTCGTCGGCCGGCGTCGCCGCCAGGGCGGCCAGGAGGTCTTCCGGGCTCTGCTCAGTGCGCCGCTGGTCGATGCTGGTGCTGGTCGCGGTGTCGACGATGATGGCCATGGGAGTGGTCCTTCCCGCACTGCCCGTCGATCGAGTCGACCGGAAGGGGTCTCCGAACCGGCTGACGCCGGGGCGCACGTACGGGCGAAGGTGCGCTGTCGCAAGGCCACGAGCACGGGCCTCGCCGCCGCGTCATGTCGTTCACTTGATGACCCGGACACTACCCGAAATACTGAATGTTTACTAGCCGAAAGTACGATCCGGCGCAGGTGGATGGTGCTCGAAACGGGTGAGAACCGCCCCGATCAGCCCTGCGGGTCCGGCTCGTCGCCGACGATCGGGGCCTGCTGGGCCGGCTTCACCGCGAACGGATGGCGCAGCCGCAGCATGGCCTCCTCGCTGCCGTCGAAGGTCGCCATCGACCCGTCGAGCACGTCGGAGTTCGACGTGGCGAGGAACAGGGCCGGTCGACCATTGTCGTTCGATGTCATGCAGATTCCTGTCTTCCATTGAGGAGTGCGTCCGGGCCCCGGCTCTCGCCGTGCGACCTCGTGACATGCGGCGCTCACACTGGCGCCCGATCAGGTGCCTCGTGCACGGGCGAACGCCCGGCGACACCGACACCCCGCACCATACCCGCCCTCCGCACCCCTCATGCGCCGCCGAGGCCCCGGGATCGCATCCGCCCCGCCAGCAGCCGAGAATTCTGTAATCCGACCCGGTGCTGCCAGTCTCCGATCCTGAGGGCGGTCAACGCGCAGCGCGGGTGCCGCGCGGACGAGCACACAAGGAGTGACACCCATGTCGTCAGCCGGTCGAGCACTACCCGATGCCGGGTTGGTCGTCGCGGCCCGACAGGGCGACCAGCGCGCCCTCGATGACGTCGTCGCGGCCTCGCTCCCGCTGGTCTACAACATCGTCGGGCGTGCGCTGCGCGGTCACGCCGACGTCGACGACGTGGTCCAGGAGACGTTGGTACGGGTGATCCGGTACCTGCCCGCGCTCAACGACCCGGCGGCGTACCGCTCGTGGCTGGTGGCGATCGCCATCCGTCAGGTGCGTGACTGGGAGCAGCGCCGACGGCTCGCGCTCAACCGCGACGCGGGGCTCGACGCGATCCACAACGTGCCGGACCCGGCCTCCGACTTCGCGGGGATGACCATCCTCCGGCTCGGCCTCACCGACCAGCGACGCGAGGTCGCCGAGGCGACCCGCTGGCTCGACCCGGACGACCAGGAGCTGCTGTCGCTGTGGTGGCTGGAGGAGACCGGCGAGATCACCCGCGCCGAGGTCGCCGACGCGCTGGGGCTGTCACCCGGGCACGTCGCCGTGCGGATCCACCGGATGAAGGAGCAGATCCAGAGCGCCCGGGGCGTCGTACGCGCGCTCGGCGCCCGCCCCGGTTGCCCGGACCTGCGCGCCGTGAGCGGCGAGTGGGACGGCACTCCCAGCCCGCTGTGGCGCAAGAGGCTGGCCCGACACGTCCGCGACTGCGCGTTCTGTGGGCGACTGGGCTCCACGCTCCTACCGATCGACCGGCTGCTCGCCGGTCTGCCGATGCTGCCGTTGCCGGCGGGTCTGAGCGCCCACTTTCCGAGCGCGGCCGCACCCCCGGCTGCCGCGCAGGCCGTCGGGTATCACCCCCCGGGCCCGACGGCCGGGCACACCGCCGGGACGACCCCGCCCGGCGGTGTGCCCTCCGACGGCGGCGGTGGCCCGAGCATCGTCGACCTCGCGGTGAACCGCCCCCGTGGCCTGGTCCCGTCCCTCGCCGCCGGGGTCGCAGCGGCCGTTCTCGCCATCACCATGGCGGTGGTGATCCTGCCGGAGGACCCACCAGCGCCCTCGTGGGCTGCACCGCCGCCCGCCGCGCCCACCGCCGTGGCCAGCCCGAGCGTCGCACCGTCACCGAGCGCACGCCCCTCGTCGAAGGCTCCGGTCGTCCCGGCGGTCAGCTCCGCCCGCAAGGGCGTCGGAGTGTGGAACTTCGCCGGAGCCAGTCAGGCGTTGGCGAACTCGAAGGCCGGCTGGTACTACACCTGGGGCACCCAGCACCCGGGAATCAGCACGCCGCGCGGTGTGACGTTCGTGCCCATGATCCGCAGTGCGGAGAACGTCACCGCCACGGAGCTGGCCCGGGCCAGGGCGGCGGGGCCGGATCTGCTCACCTTCAACGAGCCGGACATGCCCGAGCAGGCGAACATGACCGTCGAGCAGGCGCTGGACCTGTGGCCGCAACTGATGGCGACGGGCAGCAGACTGGGCAGCCCGGCGGTCGCCTGGGGCGGGCCGGATCCGCAGGGTTGGCTGGACAGGTTCATGACCGGCGCCCAGGCCCGCGGCCACCGCGTCGACTTCATCACCCTGCACTGGTTCGGCGCCGACTTCACGACCAGCACCGCGGTCGACCAGCTCCGGCGATATCTCCAGGCCGTCCACCAGCGGTACCGCAAACCGATCTGGCTGACCGAGTTCGCTCTGATCCGCTTCGACAGCGGCGGCGCACAGTTCCCCGGTCAGGAGCAGCAGGCGGCGTTCCTCACCGCGGCCACCACCATGCTCGGCCAACTGTCCTATGTGCAGCGGTACGCGTGGTTCGGCCTGCCCGCCACGGACAAGGACCGCTCCGGGTTGTTCAGCAACGGCACCGAGGCGACAGTCGTCGGTCGCGCGTTCCAGGCCGCCCGTTGAGCGGCGACGCGCCGGTGGGCCAGCAGCCGACCACGACCAGACGCCCGGCGTTCGGTGGCCGCGCCGGGCGGATCGTCGGCGTCGTCGCGACAGTGGTCGTGACGACGGTGGCGGTCGGGCTCAGCCAGGGTTGGGGCCGCGCCGACCAGACCGCATCCCCGTCGGCCGCAGCCCCGTCGGCCGCAGCCCTGCCGGCCGGTCCGGCGCCGACCGCGTTGGTGGTGCTCAACAGCACCGATGACGCCTTCATCCAACTGCTCATCCCGATGAACGAGGGTGCGCTCGCGCTGATCGACCACGTCGACAGCCGGTCGGCGGGCGCGGATCCGTCGCTGCGGGCACTGCTCAACGACCTCCGGGCTGCTCACCAGGCCGAGTTGCGGGACCTGCGCGGGCTGCTGGCCGCGGGCAACGTCCCGGAGCAGAACATCCACGAGGGGCACCAGATGCCCGGCATGGTCACCGACGCCAGCCTCGCCGAGCTGCGCGCCGCTCCCGATACCGAGGTGCCGTCCCGGGCCGCCGCGTTGGTGCGGGCGCACCTCGCGCAGACCGTGGTGCTGTGCCGGGGCGAGCAGACCGCCGGGGGCAGCCCGGAGCTGAAGGCGCTCGCCGGCCGGATCCAGCAGGCCCGGGCCGCCGAGTTGAGCGCGCTGGACGGTCGGCCCGGCGCGACCGGAACCCCGCAGGCCGAGTGAGCATGCCGCGCAGAAGACCTACCGACGTCGCGGCGCCGCTGCTCAGGCCGGCATCGAATGGTCTGCGTCGAACCGGTCGCGCGTCAGGAACGCCAGCTGGGCCCGCTTGTCCGGCATGTCGATCTCCGAATCGAAGGTGAACCCCTCGATCTCCAGTCGGCGCAGCGCGAGGTGGTTGCGGATGTCCGGCTCGACCACGATCCGCTGGGCGGCCGGGTCGCGGAACAGGAAGCGGGCGAGGGCCGGGCCGACGACGTTGGTGAGGCCGCGGGCGAGGCGCCGGTCGGGACTGAGCAGCAGGTGCATCCCGATGTCACCGGGCTGCACGCGGTAGCGCTCGCCGACCGGGTCCGCCTCGGGCTGGTAGGTCTGGAAGAGGCCGACCGGCTCCGCGTCGACCATGATCAGGTACGCGTGGTGCGTCGGCAGACTGTCCACGAAGGCGTAAATCTCGCGTACCTGTTCCAGGGTGTGCGAACCCATGCCCCAGAACGAGTTTCGAGGTTGGGTGACCCAGCCGTGCAGGAGGGCGGCGTGCCGGTCGGGGTCGACGGTCACCAATGACAACTCACCGAGACCGGCGATCTTCTCCAGGTACGTCATCGGGCGCTGTCCTCTGTTCCGTCCGGGGCGCGACTTAGGTTAACCTCTCCTAACCAAGGATGACCTTACCTGGAGGGGTGCGTGAAACGGAACTGGGAGGCCCTGGTCCTCAAGGCCATGGGAGGCCGGGACTTTCGGTTGACCGTGCTGGGCACCGAGTCGATCGACGGCCACTATCAGCGGCTCCTCCTGGACGGCGGCGGCCTGCTGGAGGCGTGCGGGGTGCACCCCACGATGTGGATCCGGCTCTGGTTCGACAACGACGGTCGGGCACACCAGCGCGCGTACACCCTGGTGGACCCCGACCCGTTCACCGGCCGGTTCACCCTCGAATTCGCCATCCACGACGGCTGCGCCGCCCGCTGGGCCGCCACCGCCCAGGTCGGCGACACCATCAGCGCGACCGTCCAGGGCAGCGCCTTCGACCTGCCCGACCCGGCGCCCGAGCACCTCTACCTCGTCGGCGACGCGGCGTCCCTGCCCGCGGTGAACAGCCTGCTCGACGCCAGCGCCGACATCCCGGCGACCGTGTGGCTGGAGTACGCCCACGAGGGCGAGAAGGCTCTCGCGTTGCGGGCCCGGGCGCACCACGACGTCACCTGGGTGCCTCGGCGCGACGACGGTCAACACCTCGTCGACACGGTCTGCGCGGCCCTGCCGACCAGCGGCGCGGGGCACTACTGGGTGGCCTGCGAGGCGGCCACCACCCGTGGCATCACCCGACACATCCGACGAACGCTGGGTGTCGACAAGGACCGGGTGACCTCCCTCGGCTACTGGAAAGCCGCATGAAGGGTCGGCTCGGCACCCTGACCGCGCTGTACGTCACGCAGTACCTCGGCGTCGGCTTCATCACCGTCGGGCTGACCGCCATCCTGCGCGACGGCGGCACCTCGCTGGACACGCTGGCCCTGTTGCAGATCGTCGGCCTGATCTGGCCCATCAAGTTCCTCTGGGCGCCGATCCTCGACCGGTACGGCTCGCGGCACCGCGGCCACTACCGATCCTGGTTGCTCGTGCTCCAGACCGCCCTGGTGCTCGCTCTGCTGGCGCTGCTGCCGTTCACCGACCCGGCCGACGCGCTCGGCCCGATCGTCGCGATCTGCGCCGCGTACGTCTTCTTCTCCGCCACGCAGGACATCGCCGTGGACGCCGTGGCGGTCCGGATGCTGGCCGAGTCGAGCCGGGGGACCGGTAACGGGATCCAGGTCGCCGCGAGTTACCTCGGCAACCTGCTCGGCGGCGGGGCGTGCGTCCTGGTCTACGACCAGTTCGGTTGGGCGGCGGCGATCGGTCTGCTGGCCGCGATGACGGCGGTCGGGTTGGTGGTCGTGTGGCGGTTCCGGGAACCTCCGCGTACCGACCGGGTGGCCAAGGTCGGCACGGCCTACCGGGCGCTGCTGTCGGTGTTCGGCCAGCCGGGCTGCCGGTGGTGGACGTTCGGCGTGGTGCCGCTGGTCTACGTCGGGGCGGGGATGGCGTACGCCCTGGTGACGCCGGCCCTGGTCGACGCGGGGTGGTCGTTGGGCCGCATCGGCGTCGTCACCGGAGTGGTGACCAGCGTCCCGGCCATCGTGGCGGGCCTGGTCGCCGGGCTCGGCATCGGCCGGTTCGGGCGCGGCGGCGTGCTCGTGGTCGGCGGCGTGGCACTCACGGTGTCGACGCTGCTGCTGCTGCCGTTGATGAACGGTCGCGCCCCACTGGGCGGGACGGTCGCCGCGCTCTGCTGCTTCATGGTGGCCTACACCATCGCCAACGTGGTGCTCTACACCGTCAACATGGACTATTCGCGCCCCGACACCGGTGGCACCGACTTCACCGTCCTGTCGTCGTTCGGCCTGGTCTGCTCGTTCGTGGCCTCGTCCATCGGTCTCGCGGCCGCCGACGGGGTCGGCTACCCGCCGGTCGCGATCGCGGCCATCGTGCTGGTGGCCGCGGGTGTCGTCCTCGGCCTCGCCCACCAGCGGCGATTCCCCCGCAGGCCCGGTCCCGTCGGCTCGACGGCGGAGCACCCGACGGTGGATGGCGTGAAGGCCGTGGCGTGACCACGGTTCAGCCGGCCAGCGACACCACTCAGCCGGCCGGCGGCACCACGGCCTCGGCGCGACTGCCGCAGCGGTGGCTGATCCTGGCCGTGCTCTGCGTCGCGCAGCTCGTGGTGGTGCTGGACAACACAGTGCTGACCGTGGCGGTGCCGGTGCTCACCACCGAGCTGGGCGCCAGCACCGCCGACGTGCAATGGATGATCAACGCGTACGCGTTGGTGCTGTCCGGGTTGCTGCTGACCGCCGGCAGCGCCGCCGACCGGTACGGGCGTCGTCGGATGCTGCTCACCGGGCTCGCCCTGTTCGGTTTCGGCTCGCTGGCCGCCGGGCTGTCCAGCACCAGCGGGCAGCTGATCGCGGCCCGGGCCGGCATGGGTGTCGGTGGCGCGTTGCTGATCACCTCGACGCTCGCGGTCGCGATGCAGGTCTTCGACGCCAGCGAGCGGTCCCGAGCGATCGGCATCTGGGCGGCCACCAGCGCGCTGGGCTTCGCCGTCGGGCCACCGATCGGCGGCACGATCCTCGCGCATCTGCCGTGGGGCGCGATCTTCCTGGTCAACGTGCCCATCGTGCTGGTCTGCCTGTTCGTCGCTCGCGCGCTGATACCCGAGTCCCGTGACCCGGCCGGTGGCCGCCTGGACGTGGTGGGCGCGGCGCTCTCCACCGCCGGCCTGACCGCGGTCGTCTGGGCGATCATCTCCGGGCCGGAGCACGGGTGGACGTCGGCTGAGGTGCTCGGGGTGGCGGCTGCCGGCGTACTCCTGCTCGGTTTCTTCGTCCGCTGGGAGCGGCGGATCCCGCACCCCATGCTGGACATGCACTTCTTCCAGGACCGGCGGTTCGTGGGCGCGATCTCCGGGGTCGTGCTGATCACGTTCGGCGCCACCGGCGCGTTGTTCCTGCTCACCCAGCATCTGCAGTTCGTCCGCGGCTATCCCGCCTGGGAAGCCGGTCTGCGGATGGCGCCCTTCGCGCTGTCCATTGTGCTGCTCAACGTCAGCGGTGCGGTCGCGGTCGTGATCCGTCGGCTCGGCCTGGCCGCCGCCATCGCCATCGGTATGACGCTGCTCGCGGGCGGTCTCGCGCTGATCACCCTCTTCCCGTCCGACGGGTACGGGGTGCTGCTGGCCGGGCTGCTCGTGATGGGTGTCGGGTGCGCGTTGGCCAACCCGGCCATCGTCGAGGCCGTGATGAGCGCCATCCCGGCGCAGAAGGCCGGCGCGGGCGCGGGTGTCGACGGCACCATGACCGAGGTGGGCAGCAGTCTCGGC
This sequence comes from Micromonospora sp. A202, assembly GCF_006715105.1. Lineage (NCBI taxonomy): Bacteria > Bacillati > Actinomycetota > Actinomycetes > Micromonosporales > Micromonosporaceae > Micromonospora > Micromonospora sp. A202. The sequence goes on from NZ_VFMP01000001.1 coordinate 347,890, forward strand.
ATCGCGGTGCTGGGTGCGGTGCTGAACGCCCGGTTCGCCGCCCTGCTGCCGGCGGCCCTGGCCGGCGCCGGATCGTTTCCCGCCGCCCTGGCCGCCGCCCGCGACGGAGCCGAGCGGGAGGCCGTCACTGTCGCCTTCGCCTCGGCGCTGGAGACGGGACAGTTGGCGGGCGCTGCTGCGGTGCTGATCGGTGGGCTGGTCGCCGCCGGGCTGCTCTACCGGGCAGACCGCCCTAAAACCGCCCAATAAGGGTAGGCTACCCTAATTACGACATCGTCGTAGTCGACGGAGGCGGTATGCGGCTGTACCTGACCGCGCTCAACCCCACCGACGCCGTGCTGGAGGGGTTCCTCCCCGCGGCGGCGTCGCTCGGGCTGTCGGTCACCGTGTTGACCGACCGGCCGGTGGAGTGGCCGGCGGGCGTGCCGGTGGCGCGCTGCGCGGTCCGGGACGCGGCCGCTGTGGTCGCGGCGACGGCACCGACCCGACCGGTGGCGCTACTGTCCAACAGCGACCACCTTCAGGAGGCCACCGCGATCGCCGCACGGAAGCTCGGTCTGCCCGGCAAGGATCCCGACGCCGCCCGTCTCTGCAAGGACAAGGCCGCGGCCCGCCGGGTGATCGCGGCTGCGGGCCTCGATCTGGTACGCACCGTCACCGTCGATCCCGGTGTGGCACCGCAGGTGCCGGACGGGATGTTCCCAGCCGTGGTCAAACCCCGCGAGGGGGTGGCCAGCGAGGACACGTACCTGGTGACCGACCATGCCGAGCTGGTCGCCCGGATCGCCGAGATCCGTGGCCGTCGGCCGGACGTGGCCCTGGTGGTGGAGGAATACCTCCCCGGCGAGCTGCGGACCTTCGAGACCCTCGGCGACGGCACGGCGCTGGCCTCCCTCGGCGGCTGGCGCACCGGCCTCGGGCCGCCACCGACCTTCACCGAGGAGAGCCTCGCCTGGTCGCCTCCGGCGGAGCGGGAGACCACCCAGCTTCGGGCGCGGCTCGCCGCGCTCGGGGTCGGCTTCGGCGCCTGCCACACCGAGTACGTCATCGCCGACGGCAGGGTCCGACTGATCGAGGTGAACTACCGGCTCATCGGCGACCGGATGGACCTGATCCTCTCCGACCTGCTCGGTGTGCCGCTGTTCGAACACGTCATCCGGCTGCACCTCGGCGAGCCCCTGGCCGCCCTCGACCTGCCCGCCACGGTCGACCGGTACGCCCAGGTCGAGTACGTCTGCGCGGATCGTTCCGGCCGCCTGGTCGCCGCGCCGGGCCGACTGGACACCGTCCATGACGATGTCCGGCTGGGCTGCCATCCGCTGCGCGAGGTGGGGCGCACCGCCGAGCACACCGGCACGAACCGCGACTACCTCGCCGTGCTGCACGGGATCGGCCCCGACGAGGGCGCGGTCCGGCGGTCGCTGGCCGCCTTCCGCGGCGACCTCCAGTGGACCATCGTCGAGTGAGCGACGACTGCGAGCGGGAGGTGTTCACCCGGGTCCTCGACGCCCTGCTGCGCGAGGATCACCTCGGTCTGCTCAGCACCGGCCGACCGGACGGGCCCGACTGGTGGCAGGCACCGCACCCCGCCGGCCTGCTGCGGATCCCGGTCCGGGCGGACGGGTTCCAGCAGGCCCTGCGCAGCGCCGCACCGATGGTGCTGCTGCTCGACAGCAGCGGCGACACCCACTGCACGGACACGGTGGAAGGCCTGCTCAGGTTGCTCACCCCGCAGGGCAACGCCGAAGCCGAGGCCGGCTGGCGGGACTTCGGCGTCGAGTGCCGCGCCGACCTGCGCGCCCGGCGGCTCGCGGCCCGACACCGCTCGCGGGTGCTCGCCGAGGTCGCCGCCGAACGCGCCAGCACCCCCACGGGACTGCCGGCGGCGCTCCTGGACGACGTACTCGCCGCCCACCACGGCCACCCGGTCTACCCCACCGACCGGTGCCGGCACGGTCTCGGAGACGACGATCTCCTCCGGTACGCCCCGGAGCACGCCCCGCGTTTCGCGCTGCGCTGGTACAGCGTCCCTGCCGAGGACGTCCAGCTCACCGGCGAACTCCCGTCCTGGTGGCCACGCGCACGACGACCGGACCAGCTGTTGCTGCCGGCGCACCCGATCACCGCCGAGCGCGACGCGTTGCCGGTGACGGACCTGCCGGCGATCACCGTACGGCCCACCCTCTCCATGCGGACGGTGGCGCTCGACGATCACCCGTACATGCACCTCAAGCTGCCGCTGCCGACCGCGAGCCTCGGCGCCCGCAACCGGCGCACGCTGCACCCCGGCTCGCTCGCCGACGGCGCGGCCGTCGCCGCGCTGCTCGACCGGATCGCCAACGCCGAACCCACCTTCGCCGGACGGATCCGGCACGTCGACGAAAGCACCTGGGCGCACGTCGGCGGCGACGAGCGGCGCAGCTTCCTCCTACGCCGATTCCCGGGTGATCTGGCCGGCGTCCACGTGGTGCCGGTCGCGGCCCTGGCCGCACCCGACCCGGTCGCGGCAACGGTCCTCGAACGGATCAGCCCCGAGCGGCCCGAAACGCTGCTGGAGTCCTATCTGGACCTGCTGCTCGACTGGCACGTCTTCCTCTGGCTCCGCCACGGGATCGCGCTGGAGGCGCACCCGCAGAACATCCACCTGCTGGTGCACCCCGACGGCACTGTGGGCCTGCTCTACAAGGACAACGACGGGGCCCGCCTCGACCCGCGGCACGGCGGCCCGGGTGGGCTCACCCTCGACGACGACCGGATGTGGGCGCGCGACCCGCAGGAGCTGGCCGACGTGTTCATCACCATCACCCTGCACCTGGCCGCCGCCGCACCCCTGGTCGCGCTGGCCGCCCGAGGGCTGCCCGTGCCGTCACCCGCCGAGGCGCTGGCACCCCGGCTCGGTGCCGCCCGCGACCGGTGGGGTGACGGGCCAGCAGCACGAACCTTCACCGACCGGGTCCTGCGGGCCGGCCACCTGCCCATCAAGGCGATGCTCACCGCCGGCACCCTGCTGCCCAAACAGCGGCTGGGCTGCACCGACATCAACAAGTACTACCTGCGTACCGGCCCGAACTACCTCCGGGAGACACGATGACGAGCGCCCAGTTGCGCTCCCGCCCGGCCACCGAGACCGGTCAGCTCGCCGACCTGGCCACCGCCCACGCCGTCTTCGGTTGCCTGGTCCGCGAACTCACCCCGCCGGACGGCGGCCCGAGCGTGGTCGACGGTGCCGCGTATCTGCTGCTGCGGCACCTCGGCGTCACGGTGCGCTGCGGTGTCGCGCGACACTCGCCGCTCGGGGCGCACCGCTACACCGGCCCGGTGCAGCGGCGTACCGACAACGGACGGTGGGTCGACCTGGACGCGGACGGGCTCGCCAGCCTGGTCGCGGCCGAACTCACCACCCGCACCGGCCTGGCCAACGACGAGTTCGTCGAGCAGGTCCAGGCCAGCCGGGACACCGTGGCCCGACTGCTGGCAGACCGGCCGACCGAGGACCCGGAGCCCACCGGCGAACCGGCCATCGACGCGTACGTCGACTCCGAACAGTCACTGGTCTTCGGCCATCCGCACCACCCCACCCCGAAGTGGCGCAGCGGTGACCCGGAGAGCTGGCGGGCGTACGCCCCGGAGCTGCGCACGTCGTTCCGGATGCACTGGCTCGCCGTACCCGACGACCTGGTCGCCGGCGCCGGGCCGTTCGACGCGCTCGTGGCCGCCCTCGACCCGCCCCGGCCCCCGCACGGGCACCGCGTTCTGCCGGTGCATCCCTGGCAGCTGTCACTGATCCCGCCGACGCACCCCCGGTTGCGGGACCTGGGGGAGGCCGGTGTGCCGGTGCGGCCCACGGCGAGCGTCCGCACCCTCTACGCCCCGGCGGCCGACCTGTTCGTCAAGACCAGCCTGCACGTACGGATCACCAACTGCCTGCGCAAGAACGCCCGCTACGAGCTCACCGGCGCGGTGGCCCTGACCGACCTGCTGGCGCGGGTGCCGATGCCGGACGGGGTCGGGCTGCTCACCGAACCCGCCTACCGCACTGTCGACGCCGCCGGCCCGGACGAGGCGTACGGGACGATCCTGCGCAGCGGCCTGCGCCCACACCTGCGCCCGGGAGACACCCCGATGCTGGCGGCGGCGCTGGCCGCCATGCCACTGGTGACACCCGACCCGGTGGCCTGGTGGCGGGCGTACGTCGGGCTGCTGGTGCCGGCGGTGCTGCGCTGCTGGCTCAGCCACGGCGTCGTGCACGAGGCACACCTGCAGAACGTTGTCGTCGTGCTCGACCGCGACCGCCGCCCGGTACGCATGCTGCTGCGCGACCTGGAGGGGGTGAAACTCGACGCCGACCGTTGGGCGGCCTGGCCGGAGGGGGTCCCGGCGCAGGTCCGCTACGGCCCCCTGGACGCCCGGCGCCGGATCGTCTACTGCCTGTTCGTCAATCACCTCGGAGGCATCTGCGGGGCGCTCGCCGACGCGCGACCGGGAATCGAACGGCGGCTGTGGCAGGACCTGCGGGCCGTCGTCGAGGCGGTCGCCGCCGACCTGGACGACCCACCCGAGCTGCGCGCGCTGCTGAACGGTGAGCCGCTGGTGGCCAAGGCGAACCTGCTGGTCCGGTGGCGACGCGACGCGGACCGGGCCGCGCCGTTCGTGCCGGTGCCCAACCCGCTGGGCGGGTCACTGTGACGCGACCCGTCTACGTCCACGACCTCGACGCGCTGGCCATCCAGGCCCGGGCCATCCGGACGGCGCTGCCCCAGCCGGTGGAGCTGCTCTACGCGGTCAAGGCCAACCCGGACCCCGGTGTGCTGCGCACCCTCGCCCCGGCCGTCGACGGGTTCGAGGCCGCGAGCCGTGGTGAGCTGCGCAGACTGGCCGAGGTGCTGCCGGGGCGGCCCCCCGCCGCGTACGCCGGGCCGGGCAAGACCGACGCGGACCTCGCCGCCGCCCTCGCCGCCGGGGTGCACCGCATCCACGTCGAATCGCCCGCCGAGCTTCGGCGACTCGGCGCACTGGCCACCGCCTCGGGCACCTCGGCCCAGGTGCTGCTGCGGGTGAACCTGCCGGTCGAGGCGCCCGGCGCGAGCCTGGTCATGGGCGGCGGGCCCAGCCCGTTCGGCATGGACCCGGCGGACGCGGCCGAGTGCGCCCGCAGGCCGCCCGTCGGCATCGACGTACGCGGAATCCACGCCCACCTGGCCAGCGGGCTGGACGCCCCTCTCGCCGGCGCGGTCGCCGCCGCCGTGGTCGAGTGGGCGGTCACCGAGGTCGGTGCCGCCGAGGTCGACGTCGGCGGAGGCATGGCCGTCGACTACACCGACCCGGCGGCGCGATTCGACTGGGTCGACTACGGCCGGGCACTGGCGGACGTCCTCGACGTGTACCCGGGGGTGCGGCTGCGCATCGAGCCGGGCCGGTCGGTCACCGCCTACTGCGGGGCGTACCTCACCGAGGTCATCGACGTGAAGCGCTCCTACGGCGAGTGGTTCGTGGTGGTGGCCGGGGGCACCCACCACCTGCGTACACCGGCAGCGAAGGGGCACGCGCAGCCCTTCCGCGTACACCGGCGCGGCGTCGACGGCGTGCGTACCGACGGGGGACCGGTCACCGTGGTCGGGCAGCTCTGCACCCCCAAGGACGTGCTGTCCCGGTCGGCCACCGCCGGGCCGATCGGCGTGGGTGACGTGCTGGCCTTCGCCATGGCCGGGGCGTACGCCTGGAACATCAGCCACCGCGACTTCCTGCTGCACGAGCCCCCGCTGTTTATGAACGGCGACCCGCAGGAGGTGGCCGCCGAATGGGCGGCCCGACCGCCTGCGCCCTGACCCGGAGAGGCGCGAACGCTTCAGGATGTTATCGATAACATGCTATCTTTCATCCGGGAGTGAAGGGCACGCTCCCGGTCACCGCAGCCAGTCGCGAAGACGTGCCGCCGCACGCCATCTCCCGCCGGCCCCAGGTCGGTGACCCGTCCGGGCACCCCAGTCGATGCCAGGCGACCGCATTCCGTCGCCGGCCGACACGGCCCTACGGCAAGGAGCCCACGCAATGCTGAAACGTAGGTATCTCCTCCCATCCATCATGGCCGCGGCACTTCTCCTCGCGGCCACCGCCGGCGGCGCACTGAGCGGCGGCTTCGGTGCGACAGCGGTCGCCGCCACCAACGGCACCCTCGCGGCCACCGCCGGCTGCGGCAAGGCCCCCACCCTGACCAACGGAACGCGCACGATCCAGAGCAGCGGACAGAGCCGTACCTACAACCTGCGGATCCCGGACGGGTACGACCGGAACCACCCCTACCGACTGATCTTCGGGTTCCACTGGTTGAACGGCTCAGCCAACAACGTCACCTCGGCCGGTTACTACGGGCTTCAGCCGCTGTCGAACAACAGCACGATCTTCGTCGCGCCGCAGGGCCTCGACGCCGGCTGGGCCAACACCAACGGTCGGGACCTGACCCTCTTCGACGACATCTCCCGACAGATCGAGAACGACCTCTGCGTCGACACGACCCAGCGCTTCGCGCTGGGCTGGAGCTACGGCGGGGCCATGAGCTACGCGGTGGCCTGCGCCCGGCCCACCGTCATCCGCGCGGTCACCGTCCTGTCCGGCGCCAACCTCAGCGGATGCAACGGCGGCACGCAGCCCGTCGCCTACTTCGGCATCCACGGCACCTTCGACAGCGTGCTGAACATCTCGCAGGGTCGGCAACTGCGCGACACGTTCGTCCGCAACAACGGCTGCACCGCGCAGAGCCCGCGCGAGCCGAGCCGAGGCAGCCTCACCCACATCACCACCGCGTACGCCGGATGTCTCGCCGGCTACCCGGTGCAGTGGGCGGCGTTCGACGGTGACCACACCCCCAGCCCCGTCGACGGGTCCGGCAGCCCGAACGACTCCCGGACGTGGACCTCGGGTGAGATCTGGCGGTTCTTCAGTCAGTTCGAGTCGACCACGCCACCCACCAGTCCGCCCCCGACCACCCCGCCGCCGACGACCCCGCCCCCGACCACTCCGCCGCCGACCGGCGAGCCGGGCACCTGCGCCGCCACCTACCGGGCGGTCAACAGTTGGCCCGGTGGCTTCCAGGGCGAGGTGACGGTGGCCAACCCCACGGCCACGACACTCAACGGCTGGACCGTGGGCCTGACCCTGGCCGGCGGCCAGGCCATCAGCAGCCTGTGGGGCGGCACCAACACGGGCACCACCGGTAGCGTCACCGTGCGGAACGCCGCCTACAACGGCACGTTGGGCGCGAAGGCGTCGACCACGTTCGGGTTCACCGCCACCGGCGACGGCGCCACCCCGCCGAGCAACGTCACCTGCACCAGTCCCTGAGCACGGCAGAGAGAGGGCCCGGAGCCAGCTGGCTCCGGGCCCTCGTGACGTCGGTCGTCAGCCGTTGTCGATCAGACTGGCGATCTCGTTGTAGATCAGGTGCGCCTTCGCGCCCTGGTTCGACGGGCAACCGCCGAGGTGGTGCAGGGCGATCACCCGGTGGCTGGCGTTCAGCACCGGCGAACCCGAGTTGCCGCCGGAGGTGTCACAGCTGTAGCTGATGTTGTAGGTGTTGTAGTTCGCGTTCTTCACCGTGCACGTCGCGCCGTTCTGGGTGTCCTCGTAGATGGACAGTCGCTTCGGGTTGCCGTCGCCGTGGCCCGGGACGTACATCCGGGTGCCGGTGGTGGTGGCGGTCGTCGCCAGGTACAGGGTGCCGAACGACTGGATGTTGGCGAAGTTGTTCACCGAGTACAGGGTGTAGTCCAGCTGGCTGGAGCCGCCGCTGCTCACCTTGTAGAGGGTGGCGCCGCTGACCTTGGTGCCGGCGCCCGGGTTCGAGCCGCCACAGGTGGCGCACTGGTAGTTGAACTGCATCTCGCTGCCGCTGACGGCGGACTGCGTCGAGAAGCAGTGCTTGTTCGTCAGCATGCGGTTGGTGTTGCCGACCCGCCAGGTGGTGCACATCCCGCCACCGCTGATCAGCAGCCGCGCCACCGCCCTGCCCTTGGCGTACTCGTTGGGGTGGCTGGTCTGGTAGCAGACCACGTCGCGCCGGGCGTCGGTGCTGCAGACGGACTGCGTGGTGAAGTTGTGCTGCTTGATCTCGGTGGCGTCGTAGCCGCGCCAGAACCGGTCGATGGTCGCGGCGCTGGTGCGGGAGGAGCGGCTGCTGTGCACCGTCACCACAGCGGTGTCGCCGTCCACCGACATCGCCCAGAAGCCCGGTCGTCCGTCGGTGGTGTAGTCCGCGCTGGTCGCCCGGTTCAGGTGGCGGTCGTACCGGTAGCTCTCCCGACCGTCGGGGCTCGACACGGTCACGTACTCGCCGTCGGCCAGGCGCAGCGAGCTGAAGTGCACCTTGACGTACGACGCGCCGGGGTGCCGGACGATCTGCTTCCCGCCCTCCTGTGCGTATGACAGCGAGCCGTCGATGGTCCGGAGTTCGCCGACCGTGGTGACGCCCTCGGCCGAGAACTGGTCTGCTTCGGGTGCCCGCTGGGATTGCGGCGCGAGTGGTTGAACCGAGTACGCCTCGGCGGCCGGTACCGACAGCAAGCTCAGCCCGAGTGTGCCGGCGCCGAGCGCGACGGCCACCGTTCGTAGGCGGCGCAGGGCATGTTTCATCGTCGCTCCTCCCGAAGAACCAGCACCGAACGTGCTTGCAGCCTTCATACCGGATAGTGAGAACACATGCAAGATTATCTATCTTTTGAGTGGTCTCCGGAGCGGAACCCAAACGGGGGCTCTGTCGCCACTGCTTCGAACCATCCGGTTTCGAGCTGGCCTTCCGGGGGACAAGCATCTCGATGCCTACAGAGGAGGTCATGATGGTCAACAGGTCCGGCCGGGGCGGCACCACCACCACCGGAAAGCACCCGGTACGCACGGCGGCGCAGGTCGTCGGCGTGGTCTTCCTGCTGGTCGGCGTGCTCGGGTTCATCCCCGGCATCACCAGCGATTTCGACACCATCCAGTTCGCCGGGCACGAGTCCGAGGCGAAGCTTCTCGGGTTGTTCCAGGTCTCGATCCTGCACAACCTGGTCCACCTCGCGTTCGGTGTCGCCGGGCTCGCACTGGCCCGGACGATCTCCGGGGCGCGGGGCTACCTGATCGGCGGCGGTGCCATCTACCTGGTTCTCTGGCTCTACGGTCTGGTCATCGACCACGAGAGCGGCGCCAACTTCGTGCCGCTCAACGGAGCGGACAACTGGCTGCACCTGTTCCTCGGGCTGGGCATGATCGGCCTCGGCGTGGCCCTGACCCGTCAGCCGGCCGATCGTCGCTGACCCACGAGCAGATCGACGTCGAAGCCGAGCCGCACCGCTGATCGCGCCAGATCAGCGGTGCGGCTCAGTTCCCGGCCAGGATCAGCCGCTGGTCAGGGGGTGGTGCCGCACGGGCGTCACCAGGTCGGCGGTCACCGGTCGCGGACGGGGGCGGTGTCCGTCGCCGCGGTTGAGCCGGAAGTCCCCGAGGGCACCGGACGTGGCGAGGAGGTAGGTGACGCACGGCGCGGGGTTACGCAGGATGAACGCGGCTCCGGCGGTCACCGCGATGTGCTGAGCCTCCAGCAGCGCGCTGACTCCGTGCGCGCTGAAGAACCGCACAGCGGAGAGGTCCACCGTGATCACCGGCGCCGCGGGCGAGTGGCAGGCGCACGCCACCAACTCGGTGAGCAGGTGCGCGTTGCTCATGTCGATCTCACCGGAGACGTGGATCAGCTTCGCCGAACCCACACAGGTCAGGGCCAACGACATGACCTGGTCACCGACCCGGTCCGGCCCTCGCCCCGATCGACGGCCCGCCCGCTCACCAGATGTGCCGGTCTCCCACATGACGCCTCCGCTCCGCAACGGCCACGCCACCCGCAGCGGCACGAGATGCCACCCGGGAGGCTGGAGGGCGCATGTCTTGACCCGTGCGTGTTCCTACCCCGAGGAAGCCCGCTCACGCCTGCCGGCAGTGTGAGGAGAACGGCTCCGGTCGAGCTGGACGTGGGTCAGTCGGCGACGACGAGCGCCTGGGGCGCGGCGGCCTTCATCCTGGTACGCAGCCACTTGAGCTGGATGGCGGTCTGCCCCTCGCAGCGCCGCACCACCGCGAGCAGATCCTGGTCGCGGACCCCGTACGCCGCCTGGCCGACGACGGTCCAGGTGATGTCGCACTCGGCGGCCATCAGGTACAGGTCCTGTAGGTCACGCAGCAGGCCGATGCCGCCGGTGCGGGTGCCCGAGAAGAGTTGCGAGTGCAGCCGGTCGGGTTCGTCGGGCGCGTCCTCGGCGTAGCGGGCGGCGAACGGTTGGAGCTGTTCGGCGTACTCGTCGCAGCGCTTCGCCTGCTGCTGACACAGGTGGCGGATGTCCGGTTCCTCCGCGTGCGCGTCGCCGACCTGCCGGAAAGCGTCCGCCAAATTGACCTGCGCGCGGTGCAGCAGGCCGAGGTAGTGGGCGAGGTGCACGGCTCACTCCTTTCCGCTGGTGGCCTCGGCGGCCGGCCCGCCGACGGTCGACGGCACGTGGGCGTCCGGGGGCGGCGCGCTGCCGCCGACCGTGGGCGCCGGCGAGGGTACGCCGCGGCCGTCGGCGAGTTTCGCCACCGCCACGGCGGCGACCTTGAACAGAGGCTGCTTGGAGACCGGGTCCCACGCGGTGATGGTCAGCTCGTTCGCGGCGCGCGGTGTGCGGTCGTCCGGATCCTGGTCGAAGTAGCCGTAGTGGAACGGCACGAAGACGACACCCGGACGGATGCCGCAGAGCCGGGCGCGGGCCTGGATGGCGCCGCGCGGGGATGAGATGCCGACCAGGTCGCCCTCGGCGATGTCGAGTCGGGCGGCGTCGTCCGGGTTGAGTTCCACCCACACGTCCGGGGCTGCCTGGTTGAGCTGCGGGGCGCGGCCGGTCTTCGTCCGGGTGTGGAACTGGTAGACGGTGCGACCAGTGGTGAGCAGCATCGGGTGGTCGTCGTCGGGCACCTCGGGTGAGGGCTGGTAGTCGACGGTGAGCAGGAACGCCCGGCCACGCGGCTCCTTGGCGCGGTACTCCGGCTCGGTGAACTCGGCGCCGGTGGCCAGGTCGTTGCCGTACGTCTCGCAGTAGTCGGGGTCGGTGTTGAAGGTCCCGTCGGTGTAGAGGCGCTCGGTGCCGTCGGGATGCTCCTCGGTGCAGGGCCACTGGATGCCGGAGCCACCGCGAAGCTTCTCGTACGTGATGCCGGTGTAGTCGCAGGGCCGTCCGCGGCTGCACTCCTTCCACGCCTCGAACGCCTCCTCCGGCCCGGTCCACCGGATCAACGGCTGGCCGTCACGGTCGCGGAAGTCCATCCGGCGGGCGTAGTCGAGGAAGATGTCGAGATCCGTGCGCGCCTCGCCGGGCGGGTCGACCGCCTTGTCGGAGATGTGCACCGTCCGGTCGACGCTGGTGAACGTGCCGGTCTTCTCCGCCCAGGTGGCGGCGGGCAGCACCACATCCGCCAGTTCGGCGGTCTCGGTCAGGAAGAGATCCTGCACCACCACGAACAGGTCGGGCTTGGCCAGCATCCGCCGGATCCGGGCCAGGTCCGGCAACGAGACGGCCGGGTTGGTGGCGGTGATCCAGAGCAGCTTGATCGAGCCCTGCTCGGCGTACCGGAAGATCTGCATGGCGTGCGTCGGCGGCGCCCAGTGCGGGATCATGTCGACGTCGACGTTCCACAGCCGGGCCAGTTCCTCGATGTGCGCGGTGTTGTCCCAGTTGCGCAGGCCGGGCAGGTCGCCGTCGGCGCCGGTCTCCCGGGTGTTCTGCGCGGTGGGCTGACCGTTCATCTGGTAGATGCCCGCCCCCGGCCGGCCGATCATGCCGCGGATCAGGTGCAGGTTGTTGACCGCGCAGGCGGCGGCGGTGGCCTGGTTCGACTGGTAGAAGCCCTGCAACACCGTCGACAGCAGCCGCTGCGACGAGCCGAGCAGCTCGGCGGCGCGCTCCACGTCGGCCGCGGACACGTCGCAGATGTCGGCGACCCGGCGCGGGGGGTAACCGTCGATGATCCGGCACAGCTCGTCGAAGCCCACTGTGTGCGCGTCGACGTAGTCACGGTCGTACCAGCCCCGCCGGACGATCTCCCGCAGCAGGCCGTTCATCAGGGCCATGTTGGTGCCGTTGCGGACCGCGAGGTGCAGGTCGGCCTCCCGGGCGACCGGGGTGGCGCGCGGGTCCACCGCCAGCATCGCCGGTGGATTCGGCCCACGTCGACGGTCCAGCATCCGCATCCACAGCACCGTCTGCGTCTCCGCCACGTTGTGCCCCCACAGCGCGATCGCGTCGCAGTGGTCCACATCCGTGTACGAACCGGGCTGGCCGTCGGTGCCGAAGCTCGCCTTCATCGCCGCCGCGGCGGTGGCCGTGCAGAGCCGGGTGTTGCCGTCCATGTGCGGCGTGCCGAGGCCGGCCTTGCCGATCACGCCGAGGGTGTAGTACTCCTCAAGGAAGAGTTGGCCGCTGGTGTAGAAGCCGAAGTGCCCCCATCCCCCCGGCCCGTCGAGGAGTTCCTTCGACCGGGCCACGATCCGGCCCATCGCGGTGTCCCAGTCCGCCTCGACCAGACGGTCACCGTCGCGGACGAGCGGCCGGGTCAACCGGTCCGGGCTGTGGTTGGCCTGCCAGCCGTAGAGGTCCTTGGGGTCGAGCCGGCCCCGGTTGATCCGGTCCACGGCGCGGCCACGCACGCCCACGATCCGCCCGTCGGCGACCCCGATGTCCATGGCGTCGCCGTTGGAGTGCAGCACCGACGCGGACTGCACCCACCGGTCCACGTCGGCATCGCCCCGACCGTCGGCCAGATACCGGTCCACCCGTACCGGCCACTCCTGCCCCGGCCCGTACGGGGTTCGCTCACCCCACGGTTCGGCGATCCGGTCCACCACGACGCACTCCTCTCGACTACCGCTCGGGTGCCGCCCACAGCGGCATCGGTCGTCCGGACACCCGCCCGTACAACCAGTCAACGACAGTGACCAGCACCGCCGCGCCGGCCGCGATGAGCAACTGCGTCGGCGTACGCAGCAGACCCAGACTCACGATCAGCGTCGTCGCCCCGGCCGGGGCATGGGACGCCTTCAGCAGCATCAACACCAACACGGTCACCGCCAGCGAGCCGGCCACCGCCACGATCCGCGGCCCACTCACTCCCTCCTGGAGCGCGGAGGGTTCGTCGGCGAGCCCACAGACCATCAGGAACAGGTACCCGGCCAGCAGGGCGACAGCGTGCCCGATGAACGTGTTACGCGGCGCCAGCGCGCTGCCCACGAAGGCGTGCGCCGACTGCCTGGCCAGGCTCATGCGCTTCCCCCTGGTCTCGTTCGCCGCCCGTCAACGGCTCAGCGATATGTCCCCCAGAACCCGAACGTGACACCTGCCCGCCGATCACTGCGGGTCGTCGAAGCCCTCGCTGGCCCGCTCGCGACGCAGGTGTGCCAGCGCCCGCCGACTCAGGTCGGTGTCCTCCCGGCCGAGCGCCTGGTACATGGTGGCGACCTTCTCGTACGGCTGCGCGGGCGGCAGCAACGGGATCGCGGGATCCACGATCGCCTCGATCAGCGTCGGACGATCCGCCGACAGGGCCCGGTCCCAGGCGGCGTCGACCTCGGCGGGGCTGGTGACCCGGAAGCCGTGCAGACCCAGCAGCTCGGCCCAACGGGCATACGGGGCGTCCGGCAGTCGTTGCGAGTCGACGAAGCGAGGGTCGCCCTCCATCTCCCGCTGCTCCCAGCTCACCTCCGCCAGGTCGCGGTTGTGCAGCACCAGCACCACGAAGCGCGGGTCCGCCCAGTCCCGCCAGCGGTGCGCCACTGTGAGCAGCTCGGCCAACCCGTTCATCTGCATGGCACCGTCACCGGCGAGGGCCACCACCGGTCGGTGCGGTGCGGCGAGTTTCGCGGCCAACCCGTACGGCAGTGCCGAGCCCATCGAGGCCAGGGTGCTCGACAGGTGCGCGTCGACACCGACGGGCAGCCGCAGGTGCCGCGCGTACCAGTAGGTCACCGACCCGACGTCCACCGACACCTGCGCGTCTCCGGGCAGCCGGTCGGTGAGCGCGTGCACTGCGTACTGCGGATTGAGCGGCTCGGCCTCGGCGGTGGCCCGCTGCCGGGCGATGTCCCGCCAGCGGGTCACCTCGGCCTCGACGCGCTGCCGCCAACTCCGGTCCGGTCGGGGCGTGAGCAGCGGCCGGAGGGCCCGGATCGTCTCGGCGGCGTCACCGAGCAGCGGCACCTCCACCGGGTAGCGCATGCCCAGACGCCGGCCGTCGATGTCGATCTGCACCGCCCGGGCCTGCCCCGGCGCGGGGTAGAACTCGGACCAGGGGTCGTTGCTGCCGACGATCAGCAGCGTGTCGCACTCGCTCATCAGGAAACTGCTGGCGGTGCTGCCCAGGTGACCCATCACGCCGGTGTGGAACGGCATCGCCTCGTCCAACACCGGCTTGCCGAGCAGCGACACTGTCACCCCCGCGCCGAGCGCCTCGGCCAGCTCGGCCACCTCGTTGGCGGCGGCGCGGGCGCCCTGGCCCACCAGGATCGCCACGCGCTGTCCGGCGTTGAGCAGATCCGCGGCGGCCCGCAGATCATCGGCGCGGGGCCGCAGCTCCGGCACTGGCAACCCAGGGTTGGTCACCATGATCCCGTGCTGCTGAGCACCGAGGTCGGGAGCGGGCGCGGTCTGCACGTCGTGCGGCAGGATCACGCAGGTCGGGCTGCGGGTCGCCAGGGCCGTCCGGATCGCCCGGTCCAGCAGCATCGGCAGCTGCTCCGCGGTGTACGCGGTCTGCACGAACTGTGCGCACACGTCGCCGAAGAGACGTACCAGGTCGATCTCCTACTGGTAACCGCTGCCCAGCACCGACGTCACCTGCTGGCCGACCAGGGCGAGCACCGGTTGGGAATCCAGCCGGGCGTCGTACAGACCGTTGAGCAGATGCACCGCACCCGGCCCCTGAGTGGACAGGCACACCCCCAGCCCGCCGGTGTACTTCGCGTGACCGCACGCCATGAACGCGGCCATCTCCTCGTGCCGGGCCTGCACGAACTCCGGCTGCCCGGCCCGACGCAGCGCCCCCATCACCCCGTCGATGCCGTCACCCGAATAGCCGAAGACCCGGTCCACACCCCAGTCCGTCAAGCGGGACACCACCAGGTCCGCCACCGTCGCGTCCGCCACCGCCGCCTCCCTCGCCTCGATCGCCTCGATCGCCTTCCACCAGATGGCCGTACCCAGAGCTGCCACGTCAAACCGGACGGAAAGAACCTGCATTGGGTGCATTGGCTGCCAAAGGTCGGCGGCACCGCTGCGCCCAGCTCAAGCGCACGAGGACCGAGGAGCCGGAGTTGCCTGACCGGCCCCGCCGCTCCCCGGCTCATCACCGGGGCTGCCAGCCTGCGTGCCGGGTGGCACCGCGATACGCCTCGTGCGGCGGGGTGACCCGGTCGTCCTCGTGCTGACTGGAGAGCACCACGCTGGATCGGACGTCGCCGTGTCGCCCCAGGCGTTCGAGCAGCCCTTCCAGGTGCTCAAGAGAGGTGGTGCGTACCTTCAACATCGAGCAGTACCCACCGCTCAGCTTGTGGCCCTCGACAATTTCCGGATGCTCGGCAGCCGAACTCGTGTTCAGCAGGCATTGTCCGCGCGCACACCGAAGTTCCACGAACGCCAGTAGCGGGTATCCGGCAAGTCGCGGGTTGATTCGCGCCTGGTATCCGGTGATGACACCGAAGTCCTCCAGCCGCCGGACCCGCTCGCCGACCGCCGGGGCCGACAGGTTGACCCGCCGACCGAGGGCGCGGATGGACAGCCGACCGTCCTGCTGAAGCTCCCGGATGATCTGCCAGTCGACGTCGTCGAGCGCCTTTTCCAGTTGAAAAGCCATCGCCTGTCCTCACCTGACAAACGGATCTCTGATCGCGCATCTGTGAAACGCATGAAATTCTATATCGACTACTGAATTTCTAGGCTGCAAGGATGGGGTTTCTACGACATGGAATTGCTCCACCCTCCCGCGCGCGAGCGATGACCTCGCTGTTCGTCGGGGTGGCCATGATGAATACGGCGACCGTGGCGGTCACCACCGTGAGCACCCTGATCGTCGCCGACAGCGCGGGGGCCCGCCTGAGCGGCTTCGCCAACGCGGCGGGAGTGCTCGGGTCCGCGATCGGTGCGCTGGGTCTGGGCGCGGTGACGGCACGTCGGGGCGGGTCGTTCGCGCTGACCGTGGTGTATTCGTCGGCGGTCGCGGGGGCCGTCGCCGCCTTCGCCGGCGCGGCCGGCGCCGGCCTGGTAGCCCTGCTCGTCGGGCTGGTCCTGATCGGCGTCGGTAACGGTGGCGCCCAGGTGTCGCGCTATCTGGCGGCGGACATGTACCCCGAGGATCGCAAGGCGTCCGCGCTGTCCATCATCGTCTGGGCTGGCACCGTCGGCGCGCTGACCGGCCCCAACCTGGTCGCGCCCGCCGGCCGACTCGCCGAAGCCATGCGCCTGCCGGCACTGTCCGGCACGGTGTTCGCCGCGGTCGTGCTCGTCATCGTGGCGCTGACCATCACCCGGGTGCTGCCACCGTCCGGCGAGCCACCGCGTGTGAATCGACCGTCCGCGCTCTCCCTGTCCCGCGTTCGCGCGTTGGTGCGGCTCCCCGCCGTGGCCACCGCCCTGTGCGCGATGCTCGGTGCCCACCTCTCAATGGTCACCGTGATGACGATGACCCCGTTACAACTGCACGATCAGCACCACGGCCTGAACGTGGTCGGCATGGTGCTCAGCGCCCACATGATCGGCATGTTCGCCCTGGCCCCCTTGTCCGGTCGTCTGTCCGACCTCTGGGGTGGGCGCTGGACGGTGAGCGCCGGGGTCGTCCTCCTCGTCGCGGCCGCCCTGATCGTGGGGATCGCCCCAACCGGGCACACGACGACACTCCCGGCGGGCCTGTTCCTCCTCGGATACGGCTGGAACCTCGTCTTCGTCGGCAGCAGCATGCTCAGCGGGCAGTTGGACCCGGTGGAGCGCAGCGAGGTGCAGGGTGGCGTGGACGCAATCGTCTTCACCGCGTCGATCGTCGCCAGCCTGGCCGCCGGAGCACTCTTCGCCGGGGGCGGGTTCGCCGGGGTGGCGGTGGCCGGCGGTCTCATGGCGCTCGTGCCGATCCCGTGGTTGCTCGCGTACCGGCAGTCTCGTTCGAAGCCGGAGCGGCATCCCGAGCTCGCGGCCGACCGCCGAGGCTGAGTCGGCCCGGCCTGAGAATCGGTCAGGCGGAGCCTCAGTAACGCGGCCGACGTTGGACCCCACGGCCCTCCTGCCAGGACTCGACAATGAGGTGGTCACGGGTCTCGGCGACGTAGGTCAGCACCACCTCACGCACGTCGACGCGGAAGAACCGGGCACCCTCCACGGTGTTGTCGGCCGGCTCCGGTACCTCGACAGCTACACCGGCCAGCTTGGCGTCCCCGGGCCAGCCGTCCGACTGCTCCTCGGTCGGCTCGATGGTGGGGCAGTGGATGGCGATCCGGGCATCACGCAGCAGGTCGAGCAGCTTCATCGACCCGGGCATCATGCCCAGCTTCACCTCGCTGTCGCGGAACTCGACCTCACATGCGCTGATGCGGGGCCCGCCATCCTTGCGCAGCGTGGCGATCGTCTTGTTCGTCCCCATCGCGAAACGTCGTTTCACCCGGTCCGCGAGAGACCGATCCGCCGTCTCCACCTGCATCCAGCTCGCCACTGTCCGACTCCTCGTCCCGATGTCCGCCCGGTCGGCCGTCTGCCGACGCCGCCCCCGAAGAGCCGATCCGCGATCTGTGGCCGGCTCGTGATGTTCCGTTCCGGTACACGCCAAAGACCCATCGATCCGGTACGCGCGATACCCGGCCCGCTCGCCTAGCTTCTTACAAACCTCTGTTGCGGTGGGACCGTCGGGCGGGTGCCGTGCGGAAGTTGTGACCAGACAGGCAATTCTCTGCGGCCGCAGCCAATTGGGCGGTTGGCGAGCGCGGTTAGCGTCGCCAATCCGAGGTGAGTTAACTGGATCAGTCGCGGGATTGATGCCTGACGCTTGTGGTGAACCAGGATCTTGCCGGCTTAATCGTCGATATGCTGTCGGAGTGCCGACCTCGCCTCCCGAGAAGGGGGTTATCTGGGAAGAACTCTTCTTCGACCTGGCCTTCGTGTTCGCGCTCACTCAGTTCTCCCACATGCTGCACGACGACCACAGTTGGGCAGGAATCGGCCGGGTACTCCTCCTGTTCGTAACCATCTTTTGGGCCTGGGCTGGCACCACGATCTATACCGACCAACGCGATGTCGGCAACGCGCTGGATCGGGCTGGGGTCTTTGCCCTCGGGCTCGGCAGTCTCCTACTGGCCCTGACGGTCCCCGGCGCCTTTGATGGTCGGGGCCTGCTGTTCGTCGGTGTTTACCTGACGATGCGGGTACTGCTGGCGGCACTGGCCTTGCGCACCCCAGGCGGCTGGCGGTCCCCGGTCTTTCTCCCCTACGGGTCGGGCTTGGTGGCTGGTCCGCTGCAACTGGCCGGTGGCCTGCTGCACGGTACGACGCGAATGGTGCTCTGGTCGATCGCGGTCCTCGCCGATCTGATCGGCACTTCGCTCACCCGACGGACACTCGACAAGGTCCGAGTTCGGCCGCTGCACTACACACACCGCTACGGACTGCTGATCATCCTCGTGCTCGGCGAGTCGATAATTCAGGTCGGAATGGTAGCCGTGGACGAGACGCTGACCCCCGCCCGGTTGGCCGCCATCTGCCTCTCCTACTCCCTGGTCTGCGCCCTCTGGTGGGCGTACTTCATCTACGGTGTCCGGGCCTTTCGGCAAGCGGTGGACCGGAGCGCGCAGCAGGCAGACATCCGCCGCTCCGTCATGGTCTACGGGCACCTGCTGTTCAGTTTCGCGATCATCACGATCGCTGTCGGCCTGTCCGAGGTGGTGACGGAGCCCCTCAAGCCGCTTCGGGCCGGCGAGGAAACCGTGCTCTTCGGCGGCGCCGCGCTCTTCCTCGGCACGTTCGCCTACACCCACTGGCGGATTCATCGACAAATCGCGCGACGACGGGTCGGCGCAAGCGTGCTCTGCCTGGTCCTGCTGCCACTAGCACCCCTGGTGCCAGCCCTGGCCGCCCTGGCGACCCTGTTTGCGGTGGTTGCCGGAGTGAGCGTGCTGGAAGGGATGATCCTGCACCGCCACCCGCTGATCGGGGAACGCGCGACGGAGGGCGAAATAGGTGGCGACCCGGGTTACGCGGACGAGGGCCCCGTGGTGCGCGGATGACGCCACCCGACGACTCGCGCAACGCCGCGCGGGCGGTGAACGAGGGTTGCTGCCGGTGCGGGCGGCGTTGTGCAGGATGGCCCGGACTCGGTGGTATTCGTCGCGGGATGTGGCGGGGTGAGCGTGATGAGGACCAACTGACGTCCGACCTGAAGCACCACGTACGGCACGGCGAGATCGAAGAACAACTCCAGGAAGTTGGCTCGCCGGCCGTCCCGCTCCGGGCTCTCGATCGTGGCCGGTGCATCTCCGGGTCGATCCTCGTCCCGGGCGGCGCGTCCGTTCCGCCGACCGTCTCCGCCCTCCGTCATTGATCCAGTGTTCAGTCCGACGGGCGCGGACAGGCAGCAAAGCGACAAAGTCCCGACCTGGGGGAGCACTGTCGGGACCGCCTCCTGGTAACCGATATGTCGGAAGAATTCCCGGTCCGGCGGTCTCCATGCCAATGGGCTGGAAAGGTGAGAGACGCGGTCGCCGAGCGTCTCCGCGCGCTCGACTGAACATTCGACCCCGACGGCAGGAGAATCCCGTGCAGATGACCGCGACCGACAACCACGCCGTGGCACAGGCGGTCCACGACGTCGGGTCCGCGTTGTGGTTCGGTGGCAGCGTCATGGGGGTGGCCGGGGTGAACAAGTCCGGCAACGACCTCAGCCAGGGCATCGATCGGATCCGCGTGGCCAAGTCGGCCTGGACCCGCTTCAGCCCCGCCCAGTGGCTCGGAATCGGTGCGACGCTGCTCGCCGGCGCGCAGCTCACCCGCAGCAGTCGGGGCCGGCTGGCGATGCAGAAGGGCTACGGCTCCGCCGGTTCCGCCAAGGCGGCCACGGCGGTGCTCGGCGCCGCCGCCACCGCGTACGCCGCCTACTGCGGCACCCGCATTGGTCAGCTGGCCGAAGAGGCCCGGCAGCGCGGTGAACAGGTGGAGGTCAGGGACGCCACAGTGCCCACCCCACTCACACCGCCGGAGATCGCCACCTGGCAGCGCCGCCAGCGCCTTGCCCAGTACGCCGTGCCCGCCCTCGCCGGCGCGAACATCGTGCTCGGCTCCTACCTCGTCCAGGCCTACCGGCCCGGCACGACCGTCAAGGGGCTGCTCGGCCGCCTGCTTCCCGACTGATCAGGAGTACGCCATGAAGGCTGTCGTGTACCGGGGCCCCCATCAGGTCACCGTCGAGGATCGACCCGATCCCACCGTCCAGACCCCGACCGACGCGGTCGTGCGGATCACCACCACCAACATCTGTGGCTCCGACCTGCACATGTACGAGGGGCGCACCTCCGTCGAGGAAGGCAAGATCCTCGGGCACGAGAACATGGGCATCGTGGAGGCCGTCGGGGAGGCGGTGACGCGTATCCAGGTCGGTGACCGGGTGTCGGTGCCGTTCAACATCGCCTGCGGGACCTGCCGCAACTGCCTGCACGGCTGGACCAGCTTCTGCCTGCGGACCAACCCCACGGAGGGCATGGACGGCGCCGCCTACGGCTACGCCAACATGGGCCCGTACGACGGCGGGCAGGCCGAGTACCTGCGGGTGCCGTACGCCGACTTCAATCTGTTGCACCTGCCGCCGGGCACCGAGCACGAGAACGACTTCACGATGTTGTCGGACATCTTCCCCACAGGCTGGCACGGCACGGAACTCGCCGGGCAGCGCCCCGGTGACACCGTCGCCGTCTTCGGCGCAGGGCCGGTCGGGCTGATGGCTGCCTACAGCGCGTTGATCAAGGGCGCGGACCGCGTCTTTGTGGTCGACAAGGAACCCGACCGCCTCGCCATGGCCGAGCAGATCGGCGGGATCCCGGTGAACTTCGCCGACGGCGACCCGGTGCAGCAGATCATGGACGCCACCCATGGCGTCGGCGCCGACTGCGGCGTGGAGGCCGTCGGGTTCCAGGCCCACGACCCGTCCGGCAACGAGCATCCCGAGCTGGTGCTGGACAACCTCGTCAGCGTTGTTCGCTCGACCGGCGGGATCGGCGTGGTCGGGGTATACGTGCCGCAGGACCCCAACGCCCCCGACCAGCAGGCACAGCAGGGCCGGATCGGCTGGCAGTACGGCACGTTCTTCAGCAAGGGCCAGCAGATGGGTACCGGCCAGTGCCCGGTCATGCGTTACAACCGCCAGTTGCGCGACCTCATCATCGCCGGCAGGGCGCGACCGTCGTTCCTCGTCTCCCACGAACTGCCGTTGACCCAGGCACCCGAGGCGTACGAGCACTTCGACCGGCGCGACCCCGGCTGGACCAAGGTCCTGCTGCACCCCGGCCAGGGGTCCTGACTGGGGATGCTGCTGACGCGATGGACACCGCGACCCGAGTCATCCTCGGTGCCGGTGACCCGCGACCAGGAAATCGCTCCGGGCAACATCGCCAGCCCGCCGCTACCACCGGAGACTTCGGCTGTGGTCCTGGGGCCCAGGACGACGCGCCACCGTCGGTTGCTGCCTGGACTGGTATCCCACGCCGTACGCCAGGGCTCCGCACTCGGCCGCACGCATCGGCCCAGTCGGCGCGCGCCCGTTACGTCTGCGGCAGGGACCTGCTCATCGGATGCTCAACCTCGCAATCGCGTGAGGCGGCTGGCAATGTCAGCGGGAAGGCCCCTCGTATCGCTGTGCGTCGTCAATACCATTCGGAGTGACCCGGCGTGCGTGACGACGCCGAGAATCCGTTCGTCGCGGACCTGCGTCGTCATCGTCGGTCCCCAGATCGCGACCGCGGACGACGTGCCGGGCTCGGACGTCCCCAGGTTGGTGATCTCCAGGTCGGCGGCGGTGGCCGCGAGCATCGCCGCCTCTGCCTCTGCGGCGTCGGTGGGTTTGAGCGAAGCCAGCATCAGCGCCGCGTCACGGGCGCCGTCCCGTGCTGCTCGCAGTTGCGCCGTCGCGTCCTGCGCAAGCGACCAGAGCGTGCTCTGTGCAGGTGTATGCAGCACCACGGTCGTCGCCGTGAAGCGGTTCACGACGTCGTCCTCGAGACCCAGCGCAGAGCGGAGGTCGATGGGAACGTTGATGCGGATGCTCTCGCCCCCGGTGAGCGCGGAGAGTGCCTGGGCGGCGGCGGCGCAGAGCGCACCCTGGACGGTCGACCCGTGGGCGCGGGCGGTGGAGCGAAGGTGTTCGGTCGCCGCCCGGTCGAGTTCGGCGATCTCGATATTGGGTGCGGTGGCGTCGAACGGACGTATTGTGGCGACGGCCGGCTCCGGCGAAGGAACCGGGGTTTGATCGGCCGGCCGTTCCGCCTGGGGTAGGCCCGCGAGCAGGCTCTCCTGGTCGATGGGCGCCGGTCGGGCCGAGAGCGTCAGCCCGTCGAGGATCGCGACGAGGTCGTGTGCCGCGCGGAGCGCGCCGCGTCCGTCGGTGATCTGGTGGGAGAACGTCAGGAGGACGACCCTTCCCCGATCACCGGATTCGTCGCTCACGAGCGTCGCGCGCGCCAGCGGACTCCCGTCGGCATCGACGGGACGCGTCTGCTCCTGCGCCGCCGCTTCGCGCCAGTCGTCCCCGTGGACCTGTCGGACCGGGATGAGTTCGGTCGACTCGTGGAAGGCCGGCCGATCGCCGTTGCGGTTGATGGCGACGGCGAGCAGCGGGTGCGTCTGCTGCAGGTGCGCGAGCGCGCGTTCCAGCTGCTGCGCCGAGACGACATGTCGATCGGTTGGCCGCTTCAGTGCTCAGAGTGCTCGTGCCCCGGTACGGTCGCCCGTGACGGCGTCCGACAAAGCCACGGGAGCTCTCCGGAATCGATTCGTCCTACAAGTTGCGCCTTGGATGAGACACCCGGCCGTAGCGGCATACTCAAGCCCGCGCCCACGTGATCCCCGTCTCGGAGGCCGGCGGCCCGGTGTTCGGTCCGGGCGGCCACGCCTCGATTTCGCCACGTCACCGCCCCGCGTCGCGTGGGCATTGCGCTCGTCTCAGGCCGCCCGGACTGATGCTGGACAGATGCCGCGCCGGTTCGTCCATGCGCCCCGGTATAGGTTCGGTGGGTGGATGTGGTCGCCGCCTGCCGTGCCTTCGTCGCGGTCAGCGGCCACGGCAGTTTCACCTCCGGCGCCGCCGCCGCGGGCATCCCCCAGTCCGTCGCCAGTCGCCGCATCGCCGCCCTGGAGGAACACTTCGGAGCCCGGCTGTTCGACCGGTCGTCCCGGGCGGTCCGGTTGACGTCGTTTGGGCAGGACATGCTGCCGGCGGCTCGGCGCCTGGTCGACCTCACCGACGCCATGGTCGACGACGCCGCGCGGGCCCGGTTACGTCCGCTGCGAGTCGCCGTACCTGAGATCTGCCCGCCGCGCCGCCTCGCTGATCTGGTGGTCGCGGCGCGTCGGCAGCGGATCCACCTGGAGGTACGGCCGGCCGGCCCCGGGGAGCGTGCCCGGCTCTGTCAGACCCTGGAGGTCGGTGCCGGGATCGTGGCGGTTCCGGATGCGGCGGCGTCCTGGCGGGTGCCGCTCGGTCTGGCCGCCCGGACCCCGTTCCCGGCGCCGACGGTGTTCCTGGAGACGCTGCGCAGTGGCCGGGCCCGCACGCAGGCGCGCCGGCGGATCCTGATCCAACCCGAGGACGACGTCGCGCACCTGCGGGACCCACTGACCCGTGCCGGCCAGTCGGCCGGCCTGGCACCGGCCCAGGTGACTGTCGCGCCGTCCCTGGTCGACGCCGCCGCAGCGGCCCTCGGCTCCCCCGACCTGCTGCTCTGCTCCCGTCAACAGGCCGAGGAATTCGACCTGCACTGGCGACCCGTCAGCGGTCCACGGCTCCTGCGAGGTTACGACATGGTCGCCGGCGTACGCGAGGATCTCGATCAGCTCAGCACCGTCCTGTACGCGGACATCGCACGATGCCTGGGCACCTCCGACGGCCACTCGAGGCCGACTGAGGGTTCCCCACCCGGCAATTCTTCGACCGGAGATCCGACGTGAGCGCCACCGCGGTCGTACGCAATGCCCAGGACCTGCTCGACGACGCGGGGCTGCACGGCGCCTTCCTCGTCCGCAACCTCGACACCGGCGCGGAGATCGGCTTCGAAACGGAGACCCCGTACCCGGCGGCGTCGCTGGTGAAGGTGCCGCTGGCAGTCGCCGTGCTGGAACGGGTCGCGCGCGGGGAACTCGACCCGGCGGCGCCGGTAGACGTCCTGCCCGGTCGGATCACCACACCGGGCCCGACCGGGCTGAGCCGCTTCCGCCATCCGGCGCGGATCGCCGTGGACGATCTGCTCTACCTGAGCATCGCCGCCAGCGACGGGGTAGCCTCCGACGCCCTGTTCGACCTCACCCCGCCGGCCGCGGTCGCCGCCGAGCTGCAGCGACTGCGCGTCGACGGCATCGCCGTGCGGCACCGGGTCGGCGAGCTTGCCGACACGCCGGCGGAACGTCTCGGCTCCGACGACGTGCACCTGGCCCACTCCCTCGCCATCGGCGCGGTGACCCCCGGGCAGGGCCACCCCGTCGCCCAGCTCGACGTCACCCGCGCCAACGCCGGATCGGCCCGGGCCTTCGTCGATCTGCTGCACGCTCTCTGGCGACCCTCGACGATCCTGCCGACCACCGCCGATCGGGTACGCGCCCTCATGGGTGACAACCTGCACCGGCAGCGGCTCGCCCCCGACTTCACCTCCGACGCCTCCCGCTGGTCGTCCAAGACCGGCACCCTCCTGCACCTGCGCCACGAGGTGGGCGTGGTGGACCACGCCGACGGGCAGTCGTACGCCGTCGCCGCGCTCACCGCCTCCCGGGTGCCCGCCGCCGCCCAACCCGGCAGCGAGGCGACGATGGCCCAGGTCGCCCGGAGCCTGCATGACTACCTGCGGACGGGCGCCCTGCCCTGGTGGGGTTAGCCGGCGTGGCTCAACGGGCCAGTTCCGTCGGTGCCGGTGCAAAATCAATGCGTGGCTTGCCCCGCATCGCCGCCGCCAGGCTCTCGTAGACCGGCGGGTTGATGCCGTCGCGCTGCTGGTGCCGCATCTTCACGGTGGTCTGCGGCCAATCCGGGTCGGTCAGGATGCCGGCCACGGCGTACTGCCTGGTCATCGCGACCATTGAGGCGTAGTTCTCCGCGTCGGTGGTGCCGGTCTTGCCGGCGACCGGAGCGTCTACGGCGGCCTTCACCTGCGTGGCCGTGCGGCTGCCGCCGCACCGGCTGGTGGCGGAGTCGTCGCCGACGGGGCAGCGGGCGACGTCGACGGCGGCGCGGGCCACGCCGGTGCTCACCCGCTTCTCGCAGTGGGGCTGCGCGATGTCCAAGGTCCCGCCGTCCGGGCCGCGGATCTCCTGCACGGGAGTCGGCACACAGTACGTGCCGTCCGCTGCCAGGGTCGCGTACGCGTTGGCCAGCTCCAGCGGGGTCGTGGCGGAGACGCCCAGGGTGAACGCGCCCCAGTCGTGGGCGGCCTCCCGGTGGTCGGCCCACCGGTCCTCCCGGTCGACCCGGAACCGGATGCCGAGCCGCTTGGCCACGTCGACCACGTTCTCCGCGCCGATCTGCTGTTGCAGCGGCACGAAGTAGGTGTTGGTCGACCGGGCGAACGCGCTCCACATGTTCAACACGCCACCGGCCAACTTGTCGGAGTTCGTGGGGCAGTAGAGATTGGTTCCCGGGCACGCGGTGGGGCTGGCGCGGTCGATGACGTACTCCGACCGGAACCGTTGTGGCGCGTCGATGGTGTGGCTGAGCGGGATGCCCTTCTCCAGGGCGGCGACCACGGTGAATATCTTGAAGGTCGAGCCGGCCTGGTAACCGGTGATGCCGTCCCCGCCGGTGAGCAACGGGTTGACGGTGCGGGGATAGCTGCCCGGCCTTCCCTGTGATCGCTGCTCCGGGTCGCTGTGGGGCCCGTTGACCGGGTCCCTAGGGTCATCGAGCGCGAAGGTGCGGTTCACGGCCAGTGCACGGACGCGGCCCGTGCCCGGCTCCACCGCGGCGACCATGACGGCCTCCTCCGCGGTCTCGCCCTTGGCCCTGCGGACCGCCTGGTCTGCACCGCGCTGGGCCTGAACGTCCAGGGTGGTGACCACCCGGTAGCCACCGCCCTTGAGCCGCCGCTCCCGGTCGTAGGCGGTGGCGCCGAACTCCTCCTGCGACATCCACCAGCGGTAGAAGTAGTCGCAGAAGAAGCCCCAGCCCTTCTCGCCGGCGGAGACGCAACCGTTCGCAGGGCGCCTGTCCTTCACGACCATCTTGGCGGCCTTGGCCGCGTCGGCCTGCTGCTGGTTGATCGCCCCGATGGTGACCATGCTCTGTAGGACGTAGTCGCGACGGTCCTTGGCCAGCGGCTTGCCGCTGCGGGTGGTCGGGTCGTTGGTGGTCGGCGCCTTGACCATGCCGGCCAGCAGCGCTGCCTCCTCCAGCTTGAGCTTGCTGGGCGGCTTGCCGAAGTGGACCTGGCTGGCGGCGAAGATCCCGTACGCGCCGTTGCCGAAGGCCGCGATGTTGAGGTAGCGCTCCAGGATCTCGTCCTTGGAGAACTCCTTGTCGACCTGCAGCGCGTAGCGCACCTCGCGCAGCTTTCGGCCGCTGGTGTCCTCGGTCGCAGCGACCACGTCCGCCGGGTGGGTGGCCGAGTAAGCGATGGCCAGCCGGACGTACTGCATCGTCAGCGTCGAGGCGCCCTGCGGGGAGTTGGCGCCGGACTGGTTGTTGACGAATGCGCGGGCGATGCCGCTGAGATCGACCCCGCTGTGCCGGTAGAAGTCGTGATCCTCTGCGGCGATGATGGCCTGCTGCATGACCGGGGCGACGTCGGCGAGCTTCACGTCCCGCCGGTTCTCGTCGTACATCGTCGCCAGCGGGGTCTTGCCGTCCGAGGCGAGCAGGTAGCTGATCTGGGGCGCGCGGGCCACCGTCAGCTCGCTGGGGAGAGCGCCGAACGTCTCGGAGCCGGCCTTCGCGGCCAGTCCGGACATCGCAGCCGCGGGGAAGGCCGCCGCGGCGACCACCGCTCCGCCCAGAAGGCCACAGACCAGCAGCGATGCGGCGTTGGTGAAGACATTGTGGTCGCGTTTCCACATCTGGGTTCCTCGATCCATAGGGCGCAGGGCGGCAGCGGCCCACCAACCGGCGTTTCAAACCCCGGTCGGTTCTCCATCGCTGCCGCCCTGCGGGTTTCGACACGTCCATACGGGCGCTCGGCCACGACTGGGTGCCGGTCAACCGGTCACCAGCTGGCCATCACCACCTTCGTCGCCTCGGCGATCAGTGCGTCGTCATAGTCGGCGTCCTTCTCGTCGCGGCTGGACAGCACCGCGAGGACGATCGGCGCACGGTTCGGCGGCCAGATCACCGCGATGTCGTTACGGGTGCCGTACCCGCCGGACCCGGTCTTGTCCCCGACGACCCAACCGTCGGGAACGCCGGCGCGGATCAGCGCACCGCCGGTGGTGTTCCCCCGCAGCCAACCGTTGAGGGTGTCGCGGTCCGAGGGTTCGAGGGCGTCACCGACGGTGTACGCCCGCAGGGACCCGGCCATGGCCTGCGGGGTGCTGGTGTCCCGCCGGTCACCCGGCCTGCCCTCGTTGAGCTCGGTTTCGTAACGCGCCGGATCGGTGACCTTGTCGCCGATCTTGCGAAGCTCCTTCTCGAACTTCTGCGGTCCGCCGAGGTGGCGCAACATCAGGTTGGCGGCGGTGTTGTCGCTGTACCGCACGGCCGCGTCCGCGATGGCCCGCATTGTCATGCCCTCGGCCACGTGCTGCTCCGTGATCGGCGAGTAGGTCACCAGGTCGTCGGCCGAGTAGCGCACCACCCGGTCCAGCTCGGCGTCCGTGGTCTCGTCGAGGATCTCGGCGGCGGCCAACGCCTTGAACGTCGAGGCGTACGCGAACCGCTCGTCGGCCCGGTACTGCACGGTCTGGCCAGTGCCGGTGTCGATCGCGTACACCCCCAGCCGCGCGTCGAACCTCTCCTCCAGTCGCCGGAACTCGTGGTCCCAGTCAGCGGCGGTGGACGGGTTCACCGTTGCCGCACGGTCCTGCTTCGGCTGCTCGGCGGCCTCGGCGGGGCCGCAGGCCGCCAGTGACATCACTGCCACTGCGGCTACCAGACGGCGTGTTGCAAGCACCATGGTCGCTCCTTGTCGGTGTCGTCCGGTCCGGCGCGGGCGGCGCCGGTCGGGCAGAACTCGACAGTGACAGGGAACCTGGATGCGGTCGAAGACGGAACTGGCGGTATTCATGCTGATCTGGCATCGCCTGTGGTCAGGGCAGGGCCAGATCAGGCCGGCGATCCGGGACGTCGTCCGAGGCCAAGTTCCCCGAGCAGCGGCAACGGCGGAACTCCGGAGCGATCGAGGTGGGGGCGGCCGGCCGGTGCTGACCGCCCCCACTGGTAGCCCCGGGTCGGTCAGGAGCTAGGTCCCGCGAAGGGGCCGTCGGCGCTGAACACCCGCTTCGTGAAGCGTTCGGCGATGCGCCGGTGGGTGGCGGTGTCCGGGTGCAGCTGATCGGGCAGCGGCAGCTCGCCGAAGTCGGTCGAGGCCGTCGAGGTGGTGCAGGTTCGGGTCGTGACCGCGGTCAGCAGCACGACCAGGTGTCGGGCGACCGATGACTTCGCGGCACCGGCCGAGGTCACCCGCCACCAGCGGACCGGACAATCAGTGGTGCGGTTCGGTGAGCAGCCGGTTGGTGCGCCGGAGGACGTCCAGCTGTGCGGGGTTGTAGAGCTCCGCGAGGGCCTTGCCGACGGCCTGCTGGACGTAGCGCGCGCTGTACCGGGTGCCGGCGTTCGTGATCTTCGCTCCGGGGTGCTCCGCTTCCAGGGCGCGCACGTAGGGGGCCAGGTCCCGGGCCACGGCGGCGCGGGTCTGCTCGTCGGCGTCGGGGGGAAGCGTGTTGAACCGCTCGGCGACCGGGTCGGTGATCGGCTTGCGCAGCATGTCCGTCCAGGCCCGCA
Organism: Micromonospora sp. A202; assembly: GCF_006715105.1. Taxonomy (NCBI): domain Bacteria; kingdom Bacillati; phylum Actinomycetota; class Actinomycetes; order Micromonosporales; family Micromonosporaceae; genus Micromonospora; species Micromonospora sp. A202. The sequence goes on from NZ_VFMP01000001.1 coordinate 377,083, forward strand.
TGGTTTCGACGCCCAGGACCCGGGTCAGTACGACGACGAACGAACGGTCGGCCTGCGGCATTTCCGCCACGACGTCGGCTGCGGCGAAGCCGGATGGTAGTTCCGCCGGTGTGGGCCGTCGCAGGATGACGCCGAGTTCGAGGCGGGCGCGTTGCAGGCGTTCGATGGTGGCCGCGAGTTCGGCGTCGAGGGCGCGCAGCGCCTCCTCCGGATGACCGTCGGTGTCATCCATCGTCGCGATCTGGGACAGCGAGAACCCCAGGTCCGTCAAGCGCCTGATGCGCAGGATCCGGACGAGGTGATCCACCCCGTACTGCTTGTAGCCGTTGGCGTGCCGGTGCGGTTCCGCCAGCAGGTCGATGTCGTGGTAGTGGCGCACCGCTCGCAGGGTGGTGCCGGCCAGTTGGGCGATCTCCCGAGTGCTCCAGCCCATTGCGTACCTCCGTTCGACGACAGTTCCTCGGTGCCCTGGCACCGCCCGGCTCCGGTGGAGACCACGCCGGGGTGGCATGGTCCAGCCTGTTCCCGCACCGCCCGTTCCGGAGTGCGGCGTCGGCCCGCGACCATGCCGCCGATGTCGCCGTCAGAGCCTGCCCGGGGCGTGGAACACGAGGTCCGGGTCGTACCGCTTCTTGGCGGCGAGCAGGCGCTCGGCATTCGGCCCGAAGGCGGCGGCAGTGCGCTCGGTGTCCTCCGGACCGAGCAGATTGGGATAGCCGCCGGGAAGCCGGTCGGTTCCCTGCACCCAGGCCCGGTGCTGATCTTCAGCGGGATCTCCCGGTTCCCAGACCGCGATGGTCTCGACCATCAGGTGCGGCGTCCGGTTGCGGAACGCGCTGGCGTCGGCGGGGACGCGAGCGGCTGCCCCATGAAGGCTGTGCAGCGAGATCGCGGAGAGCGGCGAGGTCATGGCGCCTGCGGCGTCGGTCAAGGTTTCCTGGACCGTACGGTCGAGCCCGGTGACTGTGCGCGTCCCGATCTGGACGTGGCGGCCGGCGGGGAACATCGCGTCGATCTGTGCGAGCTGGTCTGTCATCGTGGTCGGGCCAACCTGCGCCGACAGCGGCTCGCCGAGTTCGGTGAGCTGTTGCAGCACCCGGGTCCCAGCCTCGGGATCACCGCACCAGGTCGGTGCGGCGAAGAGCACCGGCTCACCGGCCGGGGCGGTGATTTAGCGGACGCGTTTTCGATTTGCGAGGAAGGCTGCTTTCGATTTGCGGCAGCGGGTGCGTTCGGTACGCGGTCATCTGATGTTCGATCTGCGGGCCACGCGGGCGAGGCGGTTCGTGGGGGAGGTCCACGGCTACGTCGCGTTGCTGCGGGTTGCGGCGAGGTCGGGGAAGGCTTCCTCCCAGCGCTGGCGGAGCTGGGGTGGCAGCCAGAGGGTGGGCCAGAGCCGCCGGAGGAGGTCGGCATTGAGCCAGGTGTTCAGATCCTCGACCCTGGCGGCTTCGGTGAGTACCACCTTGTACATGCTGGCCAGGCGCGCGGTCCGGTTCAGGTTGTACTCGGCGCGCCCGGACCAGTCGAGGTGACGCGGAAGCGACACCGTGCCCTCGGTCGGGCCGTGCGCCTGACGGATCGTCTCCCGGCTGTACCCGGTGACCCGCTGCAGATCCACCGGCCGCCAACCGGCCGCGTGAAACGCCCGGAGTTGCTCGTCCCGCTCGGTCAACGCGGCCGCGCGCGTCGCCTCATACCTGGAGACAACCCGTGCAACTCATCCTCGGAGAACCGGCCCATGCCCGTAGGCTCCTACGCTAGGCCAAGCATGCTTGGCCTCTTTGTCGAATCGCGGTCGACCGACCCGCCGCATGGCAGCGGGTCGACGAACTCATCGCCACGAAGAAACCCCGCGAGTACGACAGCGCCGTTCAACTCCTCGTTGACCTAAAAGCTCGGGCTGTGGCCCTGGGCTGGGAGAACGGCGGTCCGGGGAACGTGGGTGAACGTGGGCCACTCCCTGGCACCCCAGGTGAACCCCAGGTCGCTAGACTAGGCCCTCGCGCCCCCGTAGCTCAGGGGATAGAGCATCGGTTTCCTAAACCGTGTGTCGCAGGTTCGAATCCTGCCGGGGGCACCTCGTCCGACGTTTCGGGCGCCTCCTCGCCTCGGAGCAAGGTCGCCATCCACCGCGTTGCCACGGCCGCCGAGCTGGACGATCTGCAGGTCGCCATCGAGCCAAGCTCTCGGGAGCTGGTCGGCTTGGCCAGCGGCTCAAGGGGCTCGATCGAACCCAGCCCATCTAGGCTGACCTGGTGACGGCCAACGAGATGTCACCCATGGCAACCCCACACGTCGCCGCCGGCGCCCTCTTCTTCGACGACGAAGGCCGCGTGCTCCTCGTGCACCCCAGCTACAGGAACCACTGGGAAATCCCCGGCGGCTACGTCGAACCCAACGAGTCGCCGCGTGCGGCGTGTATGCGCGAGGTGCGGGAGGAACTTGGCTTGGCACCCGCGCTCGGATCAATGCTGGTCGTTGACTGGGCACCCGCCGACAACGAGGGCGACAAGCTCCTCTTCATCTTCGACGGCGGATCCCTTGGTGCCGAGCAGGAACGCGACATCCACTTCGCGGACGGCGAACTCACCGAGTGGCGCTACGTGGAGGCGGAGTCCTTGGAACAGCACTGCCCGCCCCGGCTCGCACGCAGGATCCGCACTGCGATTGATGCGCGGAGTGGCAGCGTTTCCGCATATGCCGAACATGGCAGCGCTGTCTAGCGCACCGTTTCGATACTCGAGCCGGGGCGGATCACCAGTGACAAAGCAGGTTCAGGACCAGCGCCGCCACCGAGGTGGAGAAGAACACCGCCCATCCCACGAGCTGGCGGGAACCTACCCGCAGGTGCGCGATGAGCGCGCCGACGAAGTACAACACCAGGCCGGCGGCGGCGAGTGTCCCCAGTAGTGGCACGGCGAACCCGGCCAGCAGCCCCAACGCACCGGCTGCCAACGCCGTGCCCAACCTCGGCATCCAGGCCCGTGGCAGGCGCTTCATGTCCATCTGGGCCTTCGGGTAGTCGTGGCCGATCAGGTAGGTGACGGCGGCGACTCCGGTGAAGACCGAGGCGAGGATGGTGACCGTGACATAAGCGGCGTACATGTGCCCTCCCTTGTGGTTTGTGCTGCCTCAAGGACGGGCTGGTCCAACGGATTGTTACCGGTGGCGCTGTGAGCTGGGGCACAGACAATGGCTGGTGGGCTGCGGGTATCCCGCAGCCCACCAGCCGACCGGTCAGAGGAACTTGTACATCTCCTCGGACGCCGCCTCGGTGTCGCTGGCGGGCGGGGCGTCCACCGTGACGGGCTTGCCGAAGTCGCTCATGCGCATCTCGGTGACGAGGTCACCCAGCTTCTTGGTGGCGATCGTGTAGGAGAGCGCGGTGAGGCGCCCGTCGGCGTCGAGAGTCGCCTCGAACGGGACCGCCTTCGGGTCCTTCGCCAGCTTGGCGGTCGACTCGAGGCCCTCCCGCATCCCGGCTTCGCCGCTGGCCGCCTCGGCGGCCTTCTCCAGGTCGGCGACGCCGGTGTACCGACCGCCGCCCACCTCCTGGGCGGACACGACGCCGCCGATGAGGCCGGTCTGCGACTTCAGGTCGAAGGACTGGCGCAAGGAGCTGTTCGGCCTGAGCTTGGTGAGGTCGATCTTCATCCACGGCTTCTCGCCGTCCAGCGAGTCCGACTTGAGGTAGGCGGCGTCCCCGATCAGCCGCGCCTCGATCGGTTCCGGCGCCTTGCCGGTCAAGTGCAGCGTGCGGGCGGCAGGGTCCATCTTTCCGCTCATGGTGATCGACTGGTTGCCGGCCTTGACCGAGGCATCCATGGTGAGCGGGCCGGCGAGGCTGCGGTCCATGCCCTGCTTGACGGCGGCGGTCGGCTCGACCTTGGACGCTGCGGGCGCGGCGGAGGACGATGACGCCGCCGGGTCGCCGGAATTGGTGCCGCAGCCGCTGACGAGGGTCACGGCGAGGGCAATCGAGAGGGCTGGGATCAGTCGACGCATAGACGTGACCCTAACGGGCGAGCGCTACCGATATTGCCCGAGTGCCGCCGCCGAGACCAGGCCAGCGGGTGGCTCAGACCGCCGGTAGCTGCTCGGCTCGGGTGATCACCTGGTCGATGAGGCCGTACTCCCGGGCCTGCTCGGCGGTGAACCAGCGGTCCCGGTCCCAGTCGCGCTGGATCTCGTCCAGCGTCCGTCCGCTGTGCTGGGCGGTCAGCTCCTGCATCGTCCGCTTCACGTGCAGCATGTTCTCCGCCTGGATGGTGATGTCCGAGGCGGTCCCGCCCATTCCACCGGAGGGCTGGTGCATCATGATCCGCGAGTGCGGCAGCGCGTACCGCTTGCCGGCCGCCCCCGCGCACAGCAGGAACTGCCCCATCGAGCCGGCGAAGCCGAGCGCCAGGGTGGCCACATCGTTGCGGACGTAGCGCATCGTGTCGTAGACCGCCATTCCCGCGCTGACAGACCCGCCCGGCGAGTTGATGTAGAGGTAGATGTCCGATTTGGCGTCCTCGGCGGCGAGCAGCAGGATCTGCGCGCAGATCTGGTTGGCCGACTCCTCCGTCACCTCGGTGCCGAGGAAGACGATGCGTTCGCGCAGCAGCCGCTCGAACACCTGGTCACCGAAGGACGCCTGCGGGCCGTCCAGCATCCGTACGCCGTACTCGATCATGTGCCGCCGCCTTCCACCGTGCCGGCGGGCGATGGGACCGCCCGGGGGACCGGCGCCTTGAGCGTGCGCGCGGCGGCGGTTGCGGGCCCAGTGATTCTGCCGCCGGCAGATCCGCCGACGGCAGAACCCCACGCGGCCTACGCGGCGGTCAGCCGCCGCAGGCCCAGCCGGGTCTGTGCGCTGTCAGCCAGGGCGGCGGTACGCGGACCGGGGCGCGAGCCACCAGCGGAGGCTTTTCCGGCGACGCTGAGGGCCGGCTCGGTCGCCACCGGCCCGTGGTGCAGGACGAACCCGCCGATACGTGGACCCACCAGCAGGGTGGCGTTGCCGATCTCGCGCCGGGTCGCATCGACCCGCTCCAGGTGGGTGAGCGCGGCGCGCGGCGCGGCCGGGAGGCGGGGCTCGACCCGGCGCATATCGTCGCGGGCCTCGCCGAGCAGGTCGGCGAGGCTGATGCCGAGCGCTCGGCAGATCGCCGCCAGCACCTCCGACGAGGCCTCCTTCCGGCCCCGCTCGACCTCCGAGAGGTAGGGCACCGAGACGTCGGCCGATGCAGCCACCTCGCGCAGCGTGCGGCCCTGACGCTGCCGATGGCGGCGTAGCACTCCGCCGATGACTCGTCGCAGCAACGACATGCCGGCCTCACTTTCGCGGTCGTCGTCGGGAACACCCTCATCATGCCCGTCCCGGGCCGTCCAGGTTGTCCGCGAGCGACCCGGACGTGCGGAGCGGGACGTAACCGCTATGTTGTGGGCGTGCAGGCGACGGTGGCGGGGCAGGTTCGACGGTGATCCATTTCCCCGCGCAGCGCCGGGGCCCGCTGAGCGCGCTGAGCCTACGACTCGCCGCCGCCCTGGGCCTGGTCTTCGCCGTGGTCGCCGCCGTCTATATCGGCCGGGACGGCTACCGCGATGTCAACGAGGACGGCCTCACCCTGCTCGACTGCTTCTACTACGCGGTCGTGTCGCTCTCCACCACCGGCTACGGCGACATCACACCGGCCGCGCCGTCGGCTCGGCTGGTCAACGTCCTCTTCATCACCCCCGCCCGGGTGATCTTCCTTATCATCCTGGTCGGCACCACTCTGGAAGTTCTGACCGAGCAGTACCGCACCGGCCGTCGCCTGTCGCGGTGGAGGAGAAGCGTGAAGGACCACGTCATCATCTGCGGCTACGGCACCAAGGGGCGCAGCGCGGTCTCCGCCCTGATGGAGAACGGTCTGGACCGGTCGCGGATCGTGGTGGTGGAGCGCAGCGCCGCCGCCCTGCGGCAGGCCACCTCCGCCGGGCTGGTGGCGATCGAGGGCTCGGCGACCCGGTCGTCGGTGCTGAACGAGGCGCACGTCAAGAACGCGAAGGCCGTGATCATCGCGACCGACAGCGACGACGCCTCGGTGCTGGTCGCGCTGACGGTGCGGCAGCTCACCGCCGGGCAGGTCCGGATCATCGCGGCGGCGCGGGAGGCGGAGAACGCCCCGCTGCTCAAGCAGAGCGGTGCGCACCACGTGATCGTCTCCTCGGCCACCGCGGGCCGGCTGCTCGGTCTGTCCACCTCGGCCCCGCCGTTGATCGACGTGGTGGAGGATCTGCTCACTCCCGGTCAGGGCATGGCGTTGGCGATGCGCTCGGCCGAGCGGAGCGAGGTGGGTCGCTCGCCGCGCGAGCTGGAGTCACTGGTGATCGCCCTGGTGCGGCGGGGCAAGGTGGTCAGCCTGGCCGACCGGGCCGGTGCCGTGATCGAGACCGGCGACATGCTGGTGCACGTACGCGACGACCGCCCGCAGTCGGCGACGACCGCCTGACCCTGCGGCCGCCGCCGTCAACAGTTGTCGACGTCGGCGCGGAGCGCTTCGGTGCAGATGACCGGTGTCGCGGAGACGGCCCGCCGGAGCAGCTCGTAGAGCGTCTCCCGTTCGGCGGGTCCCAGTGCGGTCAGCACCTCGTCCTCCGCGCCAGCCAGGGCGCATTCGGCCTCTTTGAGGTGTTTTGCACCGTCTTCGGTCAACTCGACGACGTGCCGTCGGCGGTCCTCCGGTGAGCGGCGCCGCTCGACCAGGTGCTTCGCTTCCAGGTCGTTGAGCAGCCCGACGATGTTCGTGCTGTCCATTTCCAGGGTGCTGGCGAGCGCCTGCTGACTGCTGCCGCCGCCGTCCCGCAACACGGTGAGCGCGACCAGGTGCCGTGGTCGCAGGCCCAGTGGCGCCAGCACCGACTCCGAACGCAGTCGCATCCGCCGGGCCAGGTGGTCCAGGAGCGCGCCCGAACGGTGCTCCGAGGGATCTGGGGCCAGGGCGGACATGTGACCCAGTCTACCGAGTGATTGGAACATCTGCCTGCTATAAATAGTTGGCGCTACACAGACGATCCCTGGAGGGGGAACCATGCATCTTCTGCATATTGACTCGAGCATCCGCGGTGAGTGGTCGATCAGCCGGCGGCTCACCGCCCGCGCGGTCGCCGCATGGCGTGCGGCCCACCCCGACGGCACGGTGGACTACCGGGACCTCGGCGCGGAGCCGCTGCCGCACCTGGACGCGGACGGCGGGCTGGCTCGGATGACGCCGCCGGACCAGCACACCCCGGCCCAGCGCGAGTCCTGGGAGCTCAGCGAGCGGCTGGTCGACGAGGTGAAGCGGGCCGACGTGGTGCTGCTCGGCCTGCCGCTCTACAACTACGGCGCGCCCAGCAGCGTCAAGTCCTGGGTCGACCACCTGATCGTCGCCGGCCTCACCTACGACCCGACGACGCAGGAGGGCCTGCTCGGTGGACGCGAGTTCGTGGTGCTGGCCAGCCGGGGCGGCGGCTACGGCGAGGGCACCCCGCGCCACGGCTGGGACCACGCGGAGCAGTGGCTCCCGCACGGCCTGTCGATGACCGGCCTGGAGCCGCGCTTCATCCATGTCGAGCTGACCCTGGCGCCCTCGGTGCCGGCGATGGCCGAGCTGATCCCGCTGCACGAGGCGAGCCTCGCGGCGGCGGAGAAGCAGATCGACAACCTCTGGGTGCCGGCCTCCGCTCAGCGCTGAACAACCGGCACCGAGCATGACGAACGGCCGTCCCCGAAACGGGGACGGCCGTTCGTCGTGCAGTACGGGTCAGAGGATCGTCCAGGTGTCGCCACTGCCCAGCAGGCCGGCGAGCTGCTGCTCGGGAGTTTCGGTGACCGTCGCCTTGGCGGCCGCGAGCTGACTCTGCACCACGCTGTCGTAGGACGGCCGGTCCACCGAGCGGAACACACCGATCGGGGTGTTGCGCAGGTCGAGACCGGGCAGCCGGGACAGCGCGAACGCGTACGCCGGGTCGGCCACCGTCGCGTCGTGCACGACGATCTCCTCCGGGCGGACCGAGCTGGTCTCCCGGACCTCCAGGCCGAAGCCACCCGGCGGGTGCACCACGCAGAACTGCCCGTCGGCCCCGAAGGTGATCGGCTGCCCGTGCTCCAGGCGGATCAGGTAGTCGTCCCGCGTGGACGGGTCCTTGAGCTGCTCGAACGCCCCATCGTTGAAGATGTTGCAGTTCTGGTAGATCTCCACGAACGCCGAACCCTCGTGCTCGGCGGCGGCCCGCAGCACCGACTGGAGGTGCTTGCGGTCCGAGTCGATGGTCCGGCCGACGAAGCTGGCCTCCGCGCCGAGCGCGAGCGAGAGCGGGTTGAACGGGGCGTCCGCCGAGCCTGACGGGGTCGACTTGGTGACCTTGCCAACCTCGGAGGTGGGCGAATACTGGCCCTTGGTCAAACCGTAGATCCGGTTGTTGAACAGCAGGATCTTGAGGTTGACGTTGCGCCGCAACGCGTGGATCAGGTGGTTGCCGCCGATGGAGAGCGCGTCGCCGTCACCGGTGACCACCCAGACCGACAGGTCCGGCCGGGACACCGACAGGCCGGTCGCGATCGCCGGGGCGCGGCCGTGGATCGAGTGCATCCCGTACGTGTTCATGTAGTACGGGAAGCGCGACGAGCAGCCGATCCCGGAGACGAAGACCGTGCGCTCCCGGGGGATGTTCAGCTCCGGCATGAACTGCTGGATGGCGGCCAGGATCGCGTAGTCACCGCAGCCGGGGCACCAGCGCACCTCCTGGTCGGACTTGAAGTCCTTCGCGGTGAGCTTGAGGGCGACGGGCTCAGACATTCTTCAGCACCTCTTCCAGCGTCGTCTCCAGCTCGGCGGCCGTGAACGGCAGGCCGCGGACCTGGTTGTAGCTGATCGCGTCGACCAGGTAGCGGGCCCGGATGACGTGGGCGAGCTGACCCAGGTTCATCTCCGGGATGACCACCTTGTCGTACGAGCGCAGCACCTCACCGAGGTTGGCCGGCATCGGGGCGAGGTGCCGCAGGTGTGCCTGGGCGATGGAAAGCCCCCGCTGGCGCACCCCGCGGCAGGCCGCGCCGATCGGCCCGTACGTCGAGCCCCAGCCGAGGACCAGCACCCGGGCGTCGCCGTCCGGGTCCTCCACCTCGATGTCGGGAACCGGAATCGTCTCGATCCGGGCCGCCCGGGTCCGCACCATGAAGTCGTGGTTGGCCGGGTCGTACGAGATGTCGCCGGTCTTGTCGGCCTTCTCCAGGCCGCCGATCCGGTGCTCCAGCCCGGCGGTGCCGGGGATCGCCCACGGGCGGGCCAGGGTCTCCGGGTCGCGCAGGTAGGGCAGGAAGGTGGTGCCGTCGTCGCCGTTGGGCTTGGTGGCGAACTCGACCCGCAGGTCGGGCAGCGACTCCACGTCGGGCAACAGCCACGGCTCCGAACCGTTGGCGACGTAGTTGTCGGACAGCAGGATCACCGGAGTGCGGTAGGTCAGCGCGATCCGGGCCGCCTCCAGGGCCGCGAAGAAGCAGTCCGACGGTGACCGGGGCGCGACGACCGCGACAGGCGCCTCGCCGTGCCGGCCGTAGAGCGCCATGTTGAGGTCGGCCTGCTCGGTCTTGGTCGGCATGCCGGTCGACGGGCCGGCGCGCTGCACGTCCACGATCACCAGCGGCAGCTCCAGCGCCACCGCGAGCGAGATCGTCTCGCTCTTGAGCGCCACACCGGGGCCGCTGGTGGTTGTCACGCCGAGCGAGCCGCCGTACGACGCACCCAGCGCGGCGCCGACCGCGGCGATCTCGTCCTCGGCCTGCACTGTGAGAACGCCGAAGCGCTTGTGCTTGCTCAGCTCGTGCAGGATGTCGGAGGCGGGCGTGATCGGGTATGCGCCGAGGAAGACCGGCAGCCCGGACCGGACCCCGGCGGCGACCAGCCCCAGCGAGAGCGCCGCGTTGCCGGTGATGTTGCGGTAGGTGCCCGGCTTCATCTTCGCCGGCTTGACCTCGTAGCGGACCGCGAAGTCCTCGGTCGTCTCGCCGAAGTTCCAGCCGGCCTTGAAGGCGGCGACGTTGGCCGCGACCAGCTCTGGACGGGCCGCGAACTTGCGCTCCAGGAAGCGCAGCGTCGACTCGAAGGGCCGGGAGTACATCCAGGAGAGCAGGCCGAGGGCGAACATGTTCTTCGACCGCTCGGCGTCCTTCTTGGACACCTGGTACGCGGCGAGCGCACCGACCGTCATCGAGGTCAGCGCCACCGGGTGCACGACGTAGCCGGCCAGCGAGTCGTCGTCCAGAGGACTGGCCTGGTAGCCGACCTTGGCAAGGTTGCGCTTGGTGAACTCGTCGGTGTTGACGATGATGTCCGCGCCGCGCGGCAGGTCGGCCAGGTTGGCCTTGAGGGCCGCCGGGTTCATCGCCACCAGCACGTTGGGCGCGTCGCCCGGTGTGAGGATGTCGTAGTCGGCGAAGTGCACCTGGAAGCTCGACACACCGGGCAGGGTGCCGGCGGGAGCCCGGATCTCGGCGGGGAAGTTTGGCAGCGTGGAGATGTCGTTGCCGAGCTGCGCCGTCTCCGAGGTGAACCGGTCGCCGGTCAGCTGCATGCCGTCGCCGGAGTCACCGGCGAATCGGATGACCACCCGGTCGAGCTGACGGATCTGCTTGGTCACTGTGCCACCTTCGTTCGCGACTGCGGGGCTCGCAGAAACTCGCCATGCCCGGCCACGGAACCTCCTTGACGCAACGTGTCACCGCACCGCCCCAGGCTGGTCCGGCCGCTGTCGTACCTCACCTCAGAGCCTACGTCTAAGGGAGCCCTAACCATCCCCGGAGGTCCGCCGACTGGGACCCCTAACCGCTGCCACTCGCCCCGGTTTGCGGCGTTTTGCCCCGCCCGCCGTAATTCAGATCACCACCGGATCACCGCGGCGACCCCGACCGGGTGCGGCGGGGTCGCCGAGCGATCACTCGACCGGGTTGGGCGCGGGTCCGGGCACCGGGCCGTTGAGGCGGCGGCGCAGCGAGATTGTGGCCAGGGTGAGGGCGAGCACCACCAGCAGCGCGGAGACCACGATCAGGATGATCGCGGTGCGCTGCACCGAGGTCATCCCGCCGTCGCCGTTGGCAGCACCCCCGGGGAGTACGCCCTGGGAACCGGTCGGTGCGGGCGGTGAGACCACCGGCGTGGCCAGCGCGGCCGCAGCGGTGATCCGGAAGCTCATCTGGAGTTGCCGGGTCGCGCCGCTGCGTGGGTCGAGTTGACCGATCAGGGCACCGGACAGCGGTGCCGCCCGCTGAGCCTCCGGCGTCGCCTCCACCGGCAGCCGCAACTCGGCGGTCTTACCCGCCGCCACCAGGCCCGCGTCGCAGCGGGTCCGGGTCGGGTCGACCGCCACGCAGCCGGGCGGCGGAGTCGGAACGGTCACCCCGGGTGGCAGCACGACCTCGACCTGGCCGGTGGCGTCCACCGCGCCGGTGTTGCCCAGCCGGAGCGCGAGGGTGCTGGCGGCGCCGCTGATGTCGAAGGCCACCTCGTCGGCGGCGAGAGCGATCCCGGGCGCCGGCGGGCCGGGCGGGAAGAGCACCGCGAAGCCCTGGTCGTCCTTTGCTTCCCCGGGCACTCCCGGCGCGTCCGCGACGACCTGGACGGAGCCGGCGAGCGGCATCTGCTTCCACGCGCTGCCGTCGACCCGCAGGCGGAGCAGAGCGCTGAACCGTACGCCCGCCTCGGCTGTCCAGGCCCCGCAGCGGTACGTGCCGTTACCGGCGGCGGTGCAGCCCTTCGTGCCGACGTCGGTCAGCCCGGCCGGCAGCGTGTACGAGAGCCGGATCCGCTGCGCGGTCGTGCCCGTGTTGTTGACGGTGACCTGCAACGTGGTGGCCGTGCTGGCGGCGTTCCAGTAGGCCTCGGTGAGGGTGACGTCCTGGGTGGTGACCTGGACGCCCAACGGGCTCGGCGGCGGCGCCGCCGAGCCCGGGGGAGGCGGGCGGACTGGCGGGACCGGGGGTGGCGGCGCGATCGGGGGCACCGCCGTCGGTGGTCCGCCGGGCGCGGGCGCAGTGGTGGTCGGTGCCGGAGGCACCTCCGGGGCGGTGGTCACCGGTGGTGGCGGTGGCGGTGGCGTCGTCTCCGGTGCGGGTGCGGTGGTCTCCGGTGCAGGGTCGGTGGGCAACGGATCCGTCGGCTCCTCGGTCGGAGTCGGATCCTGCGACGCGGTGGTCTCCGGTTCGCTGACCGGGTCGGTCACCATCACGACCGGCTCGGGCTCCGGCGTCGCCGCGTTGGCTCCGGTCGGTCCCACGGCGAGCGCCGCGAGCAGGCCGAGCGCGAGCGCGGCCGCCAGCGAGGGCGCGGCACGCCGCACCTCCGCCCGTCGACCGGGCAATGCCTTCACGCGGGCCATCTGTCCTCCGTGCCGTGGGTGGGGGTCCAGTATTCGGTAACAGTTGCCCTGGTGCACTAGTCCCGTCCGGAAACAAATCCGTAACGTGTTTGGGACGACGCCTCCGGGCGGACGGTAGGCTCCCGAACTGTGACCGGATACCTGGGCTCGTACGTGACGCTCGGGCTCTTACTGCTCGCCAGCGTCCTGTTCTTCGTTACGGCGTTCTCGGCCAACCGGGTGTTACGTCCGGCGCGTCCGGCCGACCCGCCCGGCAAACGGACCAGCTACGAGTGCGGTCTCGACCCGGTCGGCGCGGACTGGGCGCAGATGCAGATCCGCTACTACGTGTACGCGTACCTGTACGTGCTGTTCGCGGTCGAGGCGGTGTTCCTCTTCCCCTGGGCGGTGGTCTTCGACCGGCCGGGCTTCGGCCTGGTGACGGTGGTGGAGATGGCGGTGTTCGTGGCGGTGCTCGCGCTCGGCATCCTCTATGCCTGGCGAAGGAACATCCTCCGCTGGACCTGAGCGTCGCGACCTCCGGCGATCGTGTCGGCCCGCCCGGCCGTTCCCGGTCGGTTACGGCGATGACCGGTCAGGCCAGCCCTCGGCGGGTCGCTGCCGGCGGGCGGTCACCCCGGATCGAGGCCACCATGTCCAGCACCCGGCGGGTGGGGCCGACCTGGTGGGCCCGGAAGACCCGGGCGCCCAGCCAGGCCGACACCGCCGTCGCGGCCAGCGTCCCCTCCAGCCGTTCGGCCACCGGCAGGTCCAGCGTCTCGCCGACGAAGTCCTTGTTGGAGAGCGCCACCAGCACCGGCCACCCGGTCGCGGTCAACTCGTCCAGTCGGCGGGTGATCTCCAGGGAATGCCGGGTGTTCTTGCCGAAGTCGTGTGCCGGGTCGATGAGGATGCCGTCGGGGCGTACCCCTGCCGCCACCGCGCGCTCGGCGAGCCCGGTCACCGTCGTCACCACGTCGGCGACCACGTCGTCGAAGGCGGCCCGGTGTGGCCTGGTCCGGGGGACCAGGCCGCCGGCGTGCGAACAGACCAGGCCCGCGCCGGTCTGCGCGGCCACCCGGGCCAGCGCCGGGTCGGCACCCGACCAGGTGTCGTTGAGCAGGTCGGCGCCGGCCGCCACGGCCTCCGTGGCCACCTCGGCGCGCCAGGTGTCGATGGAGATGACCACCTCCGGGAACGCGGCCCGGACGGCGGCGATGGTGTCCACCGTGCGCCGGATCTCCTCGGCGGCGCCCACGTCCGCGCCGGGGCCGGCCTTGACCCCGCCGATGTCGATGATGGCCGCGCCCTCGGCCACCGCCCGCTCCACCGCGCGCAGGGCGCTGTCGGCGGCGAAGGTGGCCCCCCGGTCGAAGAACGAGTCCGGCGTGCGGTTGATGATCGCCATCACCACCAGCTCGCCGGGGGCGAACGTGCGCCCACCCAGCCGAAGCGCCCCCGCCATGCCGCCTCCTGAGAGTCCGCGCCGTCGCCGCCGCGTCGGCCGGTCCCGACGCTAGTCGGTCGACGGAGGAGAACCGTGGGCGGGAGCCCGTTCCGATCATGATCGGAACGGGTGGCGGGGTCGCTCCTGGCCGGCCGTCATGCCACGATCAGTGCATGGGTCATCTTCTGCTCCTTCTGGTCGTGGCATTGACCGTCGCGGCGGTGATATTCGGCGTTACGGTGCTGGTCAGCGGCCGTGATCCCGGCCTGGTGCCCACCGAACCGGACTCTCAGGCCGTGGCGTTGCCGGGCACCCGTCCGCTGCGCGAATCCGACGTGGGGGCGGTCCGTTTCGACACCGGGTTGCGCGGGTACCGGATGGCCCAGGTCGATCAGGCGATGCGCCGCGCCGCCTACGACATCGGCTACAAGTCCGAGCTGATCGGCGTACTGGAGGCGGAGGTCACCGCGTTGCGTGAGGGCCGCACCGACGACGCGGAGGCGCTGCGCCAGGCCCGTGAGCAGTCCGCCAGCAAGGCGACGAACGCGGACGTGACCGACTCGGACGACAACGCGTCATCGACCGATGTCGTGGGTTCCGACGCCGGCCCGCTGCCCGCCGCCACGTCGTCTCCGGCGGATTCCGACGGTGTGGCCCCGCTCGACGGCGAGCCGCCGGTCGACAGCGAGCCCGTCGATCGTGAGCAGACCGACGGCGCGTCCGCCGACGGCACCGGGCAGCGCGACGTGGTGGTCCGGTCGGAGTCGGCGTGACCGACCCGGGAGGCGCTGACGATCTTCGGGAGGCAGCCCGACCCGGCGCCGGCGAGGTGACCGCCACGGTGATCGTCGACGCCCCGGCGGAGCAGGTCTTCGCCGCGCTGCTCGCCTGGGAGCGCCAGTCCGACTGGATCCCGTTCACCCGTGTCCGGGTGGTCGAGGGTGACGGGCGCGAGGGCAGCCGGATCGAGGCGGTGACCGCGGTCGGCCGGGCCACGTTGCGCGACGAGATGCGGGTGGTCCGGGTCGACGAACCGTACGAGATCGGCGTCGTGCACCACGGTCAGTTGCTGCGTGGGCCGGGCGTGCTGCGCTGCACCCAGTTGGGCCGGGCCCGCACCCAGGTCGTCTGGCACGAGTGGTTCCACCTGCCTGGCGGCCGAGCCGGTCGACTGGCCTGGCCGCTGCTCTGGCCCGGCTCCAAGCTCGGCCTCACCCAGGCGCTGAAGAGGTTCGCCCGTCTGGTCGAGCAGGGCCAACTGCCCTGACCGCGCCCGGTGCCGGCTGCCAGCCCGGCGCTCGGAAGAGGTGCCCGACCCGATGCCGCCAGGTCGCCGCGGCGCGGAGGTCCCGGGCGATCGAGGCGTACTCGTGGAAGGCCACCCGGACGGGGTTGTAGCTGCCGACGTTCTTGGTGAGGCCGTACACGCAGCGCTCCCGCTCGGCGGCGAACGAGCCGAAGAGCCGGTCCCAGACGATCAGGATGCCGCCGAAGTTGCGGTCCAGGTAGCCGCCCTGGGAGGCGTGGTGCACCCGGTGGTGCGACGGGGTGTTGAACACCGCCTCGTACCAGCGCGGCATGCGGTCGATGCGTTCGGTGTGGATCCAGAACTGGTAGAGCAGGTTGACCGAGCCGCAGAACGCGACCACCGCCGGGTGTACGCCGATGAGGATCAGCGGGATGTAGAAGACCCAACTGGTCAGCCCGGTCCACGGTTGGCGCAGCGCCGTGGAGAGGTTGAACCGCTGCGACGAGTGGTGCACCACGTGTGAGGCCCAGAGGATCCGGATCACGTGGTGGCCGCGATGGGACCAGTAGTAGAAGAAGTCCTGCGCGAGCAGGATCAGCGGCCAGGTCCACCAGACCTCGGCCACCCGCAGCGGGGTGAGCGCGTAGAGCAGCGCGTACGCGGCGGCGATCGGCACCTTCCAGAGCAGGTCGGCGAAGATGCTGCCCAGGCCCATCGCCATGCTGGTCGCGGTGTCGGCACCGCCGTAGCCGACCTCGTCATCGTCGCGGTGCAGCAGGTAGGAGACCCGCTCCAGCACGATGAGCAGCACGAAGGCCGGGATCGACCAGGCGATGACGTCCGGGAATTCCTTCATCGCGCGGCCTCCGCTCGCCGTCGCCGGTCGGGGCGCACCGCTGGGTGACCCCGAGCTACCGGTCGGTAACCAGCACCTTAGGCAGCCGAACGCCCGGTGGCAATGGGGTGTCGGTGCGATGCCCTAGCGTGTACGAGGTGACAGACCTGGTGATCGGCGCCGACGGCCTGGCGCGCTGCGCGTGGGGGTCGAGCACCCCGGACTACGCCGTCTACCACGACACCGAGTGGGGGCGGCCGCTGCGCGGCGACGACGCGCTCTACGAGCGGATGACGCTGGAGGCGTTCCAGTCAGGCCTGTCCTGGTTGACCATCCTGCGCAAGCGCCCGGCGTTCCGGCTGGCCTTCGACGAGTTCCACCTCCCGACCGTCGCCGGATACGGCGATGCCGACGTGACCCGGCTGCTGGCCGACGCGGGCATCGTCCGTAACCGGGCCAAGATCGAGGCGGCGATCGCCAACGCCCGCGCCGCACTGGAGCTGCCGGAGGGGCTGTCCGCGCTGCTCTGGTCCTTCGCTCCGGAGCGCCGGCCGGCCCGTCCCGCCTCGTTCGCCGAGCTGGCACCGATCACTGGAGAGTCGACGGCGATGGCCAAGGCGCTCAAGAAGCGCGGCTTCCGGTTCGTGGGCCCGACCACCGCGTACGCGCTGATGCAGGCCACCGGCATGGTCGACGATCACATCGTCGGCTGTCACGTCACCCTCCCATCGGCGACATGATGAGATGGCAGACATGACGACCGAGACCGCGTACCGGGCCGGTGGCCCCGGCCGTGCCGACGGGGTGGGCACCTGGGCCGTGCTGCTGCCAGCCGAACGGTACGAGGCCGAGCGGCTCGTGCACCACGACACGTTGGAGCTGACCGGTCTGACCGATGTCGTCCGACCGGGCCCGGGAGACCAGGTGGCGGTGCTGGTCGACGCGCCGCCGCGGCTGGTGGCGCTCGGCCGGGTCGCCGCGACGGGTCAACGCCACCGGGAAGACCCGGACGACCCGCAGTCCGACGTCGAGCCGGGGACGCTCGTCGTGGCGTACACCCGCAGGGCCTTCGACGAGCCGGTCCCGGCCGACCTGCTGACGCTCGACGGGCCGGTCACCGCGCTGGAGCCGGCGGCCTTCCGGGCGCTGGCCGACCAGCTCGGCCCGCCCCCGGCGCGGCGCACCTGGCTGGTCAGCCTCGACCTGCCCATCGAGGCCGCCACGCCGGCCGAGGCGGTCCGGCTGTTCTGGTCCTACGTGCAGGAGCTGGGCCCCCGCGAGCTGCCCGCCTTCGTCTCGCCGGCCGGTGACGAGCTGGCCATGCAGGCGTTCGTGCTGGGCGAGCAGGCCAACCAGGACCCGGAAGAGGACGACTAGAACAATTTGTCCACTCGTCCCCGCCAGTCCGCGAGGATCGGGCCCGGGTCGGTGTCCAGCACCCGTTCCAGCACTGTGGCGTACACGTCCCGGAAGTCGGTGGTGAACTTCAGGTCGCCGTCGTCGAGGTCGGTGAGGCTCGGTGCCGCCCCGTGCCAACCGCCGCGTACGCCCGCGCCGAGCAGCAGCACGTCCGAGGCGGTGCCGTGGTCGGTGCCGTCCGAGGCGTTCGCCCGTACGCGGCGGCCGAACTCGGAGTAGACCGCCACCACCACCTTCCGACCCGCCTCGGTGCGGCTCATCCGGTCGGCGAACCCGGTCAACGCCCGGTCCAGTTGGCCCAGCAGGACGGCCTGCAACTGCTTCTCGTCCGCATGCGTGTCGAAGCCACCGAGCGACACCGAGAACGCCCGGGTGGACACTCCCGCCTCGACGCACTGCGCGACCAGGTCCAGCTGCGCGTCCAGCGGGGTGCGCGCCCCGCCCGTCGCCGTGGCGGGTGCCTGCTCGCCGTCCGGGTCCGCCGTGTCCGGGTCGGCGGCGTCGCGTACCTGGCGGATCATCTCGTCCACCGACCGCAGGTCGGCGAAGCAGGCGGCGGCCCGGCTCCGGGCCGCCGACTCACCGGCCTGGGCGGCGGCGAGCGCGGCCAGCGTCTCCGCGGACAGGCCCTTGGCGGCCTTCCGTTCGGTCACCGGCACGGCGGCGCCGGCACTCTGCGCCCCGGCCAGCAGCGGCGGCAGCGCCGGCTCGAAGGAGACCGCCAGCCGGGGGTCGCCGCCGGCGGAGTCCAGCCAACGGCCCAGCCACCCGGTGTTGCCCGGCCGGTCCGGCTGCGCCGTGTGCCAGATGTCCATCGACCGGAAGTGGCTGCGATCCGGCTTCGGGTAGCCGACCCCGCGCACGATCGCCAGCCCGCCGCCGGACCAGCGCTGGTGCAGGCCGGCCAGCGCCGGGTTGAGACCGAAGTCGTCGTCCAACTGCAGCACCTCCCCGTCCGGGTACGCCAGCTCGGGGCGGGCCGCCCGGTAGGCCGGGTCGCCGTACGGGATGACCGTGTTGAGCCCGTCGTTGCCGCCGTAGAGGGTCACCAGCACCAGCGTGCGGGCCTGCGGATCGCGGTCCCCGCTGGTGTCCAACAGGTCCCGCAGGCTGTACGCGCCGGCTCCGGCGGCCAGCGCGCCCGCGCCGACCACCCCGCTGGTCAGCAGGAACCTGCGTCGGGTCAGGGTGTCCATGTCGACTCCTCCGCTCAGCTGACTGTGTATTCGGGGCTGACCAGGCCGGCGGCCAGCAACTTGCGGGGCTCGTCGGCCAGCGGCGTGAGGGCGGCACGGGTGCGCGCGCTCCAGCCGTCGACCACCAGCAGTCGGGCCAGCGCGTCCGGTCGGCCGGCGGTGGGCGCGGCGGTCAGCCGGGCCAGCACCGCTGGTGCCGTTGCGGCGGCGAGCATCCCGGCGGTGCGCAGCCGGGCCTGCAACGACGAGGTGGTCAGCCAGGCCGCCCCGGCGGGCCAGCCACCCACGCTGGGCGGTCGCAGCGGCACCTGGTCCAGGGCGTTCAGACCGGCCAGCAGTTGTTTGCGTTGCTGCTCGGGCAGGGCGGAGGGTCGGATGCCGAGCTGGCGTAGCGCACCGACCAGCCACTCCACCGGCTGCTTGACCAGCGTGCCCCGGGACTGGGCGAAGGCCGGCGTGGAGAAGAGCGCGCGCAGGGTCACGGCGGTGTCCGCGCCGGCCAGGCCGTCCGGTGCCGGCACCTCGGTGCCCGCGTAGCGGAACCAGAGCCGCCGGGCCACGAAGGTCGCCGCCGCGGGTTGGGCGGCCAGCAGCCCGGCGTACGCCTCGGCGTCGAACCGGCCGCTCTGCCCGAGGATGGTCTTCTCGCCGGGGTCGTGCCGCCTGGCCTCGAACCGGGCGACACCGGTACGCCGGTCGACCACCCAGCCCGTCAGGGCGCGCGCGCCGGCCTTCACGTCCGCCTCGGTGTAGTTGCCGATGCCGAGGGTGAACAGCTCCATCAGCTCGCGGGCCAGGTTCTCGTTCGGTGCCTTGCGGGTGTTCTTCTGCCCGTCCAGCCAGATGATCAGGGCGGGGTCGCGCACCATCGCCGCGACCAGCGGGCCCAGCGGCCCCCGTCCGTGGCGGCGCAGCGTCTCCAACTGGCCCAGCATCGTCCGCGCGGACTTGACTTTCTGAGCGCTGGTCGCCCAGTGCCCGTGCCAGAAGAAGAGCAGCTTCTCGGTCAGCCCGTCCTCGGCGGCCACCATCCGGTCCAGCCACCACCCGGTGAGCTGCTGGAGCTGCTCACGGCGCTCCGCGTTGGCCTGCTGCCGCTGCTCCCGGGTGGATTCGCCGGTCAGCCGGGCGTACGGGTCTGCGGCCAGGGTCGGCGGTGGGGTGGCCGCCGCACCACGGTCGGTCCGACCGGGGGCGAGCAGCCGGTCCAGCGTCGCCGCCGGGCCGGTCCGCTCGGCCGCGTCCACCTCGTCCGCGGTCGGCCCGAAGGTGGCCCGGCGCAGCAGGTGCGCCACCGCTTCACGATCGCTCATACCGGCCGACGCTAGGCGGCCCGTGTTCGAGGACGGTAAGGGCGGCGTCCGAATCGCGTTCAGCGTCCCTCGAAGACCGGTTTTTGCTTGGCGACGAAGGCGAGCGTGGCCGCCCTGTGGTCGGCGGTGGCACCGCAGATCGACTGGGCCTGCGCCTCGGCCGCGAGGGCGTCGGCGAGGGTGCCGGCGTCGGCGATGGAGAGTTGCCGCTTGATCGCCCCGTACGCGACGGTGGGGCCGGCGGCGAGGCGGGCGGCCAACTCCTGTGCTGCCGGCAGCACCTGCTCGTCGTCGTCGGTCAGCCGGTTGAGCAGCCCCAGCCGGCAGGCCTCCTCGGCGCGGACCGGCTCGGCCAGCAGCAGCAGCTCCACCGCCTTGGCGTGGCCGACCAGTCGGGGCAGCGTCCAGGAGGCGCCGGTGTCGGCGGCGAGGCCGACCTTGGCGAAGGCCATCAGGAAACTGGTCGTCGGCCCGCCGATGCGGATGTCGGCGAGGAACGCCAACGACGCGCCTGCCCCGGCGGCCATCCCACGGACCGCGGCGACCACCGGCTTGGGCAGGTTGGCCAGCCGGGCGGCGATCGGGTTGTAGTGCGCCCGCACGGTGCCCAGCGGGTCACTGGCGGAGTTCTCCAGGGTCGACACGTGCTCGCGCAGGTCCTGACCGGCGCTGAACGATCCGCCCGCCCCGGCCAGCACGACCGCGCGGCAGGACCGGTCGGTCTCCAGCTCCGCCAGGGCGTCCCGCAGCGCCTCCTTGAGCGCCACGTCGAGCGCGTTCATCGCGTTCGGCCGGTTCAGCGTGAGGGTGACGACGGCGTCGGTCCGGTCGACCAGCAGCGGCTCGGTCACGTGTCTAACGACCCTTCTGTCGGACGAGGCGGTTGCCGGCGTCGAGGCACTGTTCGACGTACCGGTCGGCGGCCGGACGCAGACGTGCCGCGTGCCGGTCGAAGAAACTGGCCGCGGCGGTGCCGGGCCAGCGCTCGGGCAGCAGCGCCGGGGGCAGCTGCGGGTCCTGGAACAGGAACGTACGCCACGCGTGCACGAGCCGGAACCTGGTCGCGTACGCCTCCTCGTCGCTGCTGCGCACGGTGACCGCCGCGAGCAGCGGGCGCTGGTCCGCGACGAACCGCTCGTAGGCGTGACCGATCTCGGTGAGGTTCCACGCCCGCCGGACCACACCCATCGCGCCGGGGGTGCCGGCGAAGTGCGAGGCGGTGAACCGCTCGAACCGGATGCCGGCCTCGGCGAGGAGCAGGTCCACGTCCTCGGCGGGGCGGGTGGCGACCCAGGTCTGCTCGTCGAGGGTGCCGTAGCCGAGGAAGCTCAGGTTGGAGGCGAGCCGCTGCCGGTCCCGTCGGGAGCCGGGGGCCTCCAGCACCAGCAGATCGAACCGGCCGTCCCAGGTGACCCGGCCGGTCCGGTAGATCCGGGCCGCTGCCTCGTCGAGTCGTCGGGCTGCTTTCGGTGTGATCGAATATCCCGGTCCAGAGACCAATCGGAGTGGCTCCAGCCAGCCCTGGCGCACCATCCGAGACACTGCGGTGCGAACGGCTGGCGGTGCGATTCCCAGCGGCGCCAGCAGCTTGACCAGGGCAGCAACCGGTGCACGGCCACCCCTCGGACGGAGGTGGTCGCCGTACAGGTCGAAGAGTGCCGACCGTGCCTGCATGACCGCACATTGTGACAGGCCTTCTCAAGATAAGCTAGATGCTGTTACATCAATGCTGCTCCGGTTTGGGTCCGGCGGTGTTCATCAGGGAAAATCGTTGGTCGACACCCCCGTGACCGTTGCGGGTGGTCGAGACGAAGTGGCTGTGGGGCAACCCACCGACCCTGGTGTAGGTCTGAGGGGAGACAACATGGCGGCGATGAAGCCGCGGACGGGCGACGGTCCGCTGGAAGTCACCAAGGAGGGGCGGGGCATCGTCATGCGGGTCCCGCTGGAGGGCGGTGGCCGGCTCGTCGTCGAGATGACTCCCGACGAGGCCAACGCGCTCGGTGACGCGTTGAAGGCGGCGGCCGGCTGAGTAAGGAGTGGTCCGGGCGGCTCACGCCGCCCGGAGCGTTCTTGCGACCCTGAGCCACCGGTAACGCCGGTGGCTCAGGGTCTTCATCAGCGCGGGCAGGCGGGCTCGGTTCCGCTCCGCGACACTTTCCTGGAGGTACGGTCCCGCGTGCTCGCCATCCGTCTGATCGCCGAGCCCGACCGGCTCGACGTGCTCGTCCTGCCTGTTCGCACCGCCGATGCGGCAGCGGGAGGTGACACCTCGGCCGAGCCCGTCCCGACCGCCGTGGCACCCCCGGACGGCACGGCCGACGAGGCCGCCGCGCTGGTGCCGGCGGCCCGACTGAGCGGACGGGCCGGTGAGATCCACACCCAGCTCCGCCCCGGGCGTACTCCCGGCCGGCTGCTGCTGCTCGGCATCGGTGACGGAGACGAGGCGGCCTGGCGGACGGCTGGCGCGGCCCTGGCCCGCTCCGCCGCAGATGAGATCCATATCACCATCGCGTTGCCGGCCGACGTGGCTCCGGCCGCCGTCCGCGGGTTCACCGAGGGGCTGCTGCTCGCCCCGTACCGGTTCCGGATGACCGAGGCCGGCACCACACCGGCGCTCAGCAGCGTCGATCTGCTGCTCGCCGACCCGGGCGCGTTCGAGGCCATCGTCGCCACGGCCCGGACCACCGCGGCGATGACCCACCTCGCCCGTGACCTGACCAACACCCCCAGCTCGCTGAAGAACCCGCAGTGGTTCGCCGAGCAGGTGGCCTCCGCCGCAGCCGACCTGCCGGACCTGCGGCTGCGGGTCCGTGGCCCGGACGAACTGGCCGCCGAGGGTTTCGGCGGCATCCTCGCCGTGGGCGGCGGCTCGGCCAGCGGCCCCCGACTCGTCGAACTGGACTGGCACCCCGCCGACGCGCGTACGCACGTGGTGCTGATCGGCAAGGGCATCACCTTCGACACCGGCGGCATCTCGATCAAGCCGGTGCCGGCGATGAAACTGATGCGCAAGGACATGGCCGGCGCCGCCGCCGTCGTGGCCGCCACAGTGGGCGCCGCCACGCTTCGGCTGCCGGTCCGGATCACCACGCTGGCCCCGCTCGCCGAAAACATGGTCAGCGGCTCCGCGTTCCGCCCCGGCGACGTCATCCGGCACTACGGCGGCACGACCAGCGAGACGACCAACTCCGACGCCGAGGGCCGGCTGGTCCTCGCCGACGCCCTCGCGTACGCGGTGCAGCAGCTCAAGCCGGACCTGCTGCTCGACCTGGCCACCCTCACCGGCGCCAACGCCGTAGCCCTGGGCAAGCGCACCGCCGCCCTGTACAGCGAGAACGACCAGCTGGCCGCCGACGTGCGGGCCGCGGCCGAAGCAGCCGGCGAGTCGGTGTGGCGGATGCCGCTGCACGGCGACTACGTCGAATACCTGGGCAGCGAGATCGCCGACCTCTACAGCGCGCCGGCACAGGGAGCCGGCTCGGTGCTGGCCGCCCTCTACCTGCGTGAGTTCACCGGCGACCTACGCGACCGCTGGCTGCACCTGGACATGTCGGCCCCGTCCTGGGCGGATGGCGACCACGCAGAGGTCAGCAAAGGCGCCACCGGCTGGGGCGTCCGGTGGTTGCTGCGCTGGCTGGCCAGCGTCGACTGACCAGGTCAGCACTTCACCGCGGCGAGCACCCCGTGGCCGACCGGAAGCAGAGCGGGGATCCAGTGCTCCGACTCCCGGACCGCCTTGATCGTCTCGCGGACGGTCACCGTCTCCGCGTCCCGAGCGGCCGGGTCACCGATCCGGCCGCCGGCCAGCACACCGTTGAGCGCGAGCACGCCCCCCGGGCGCAACAACCGCAGCGCCGCCTCCACGCAGGCGTGGAAGCCTGTCGCCTCCGCGTCCACGAAGACCAGGTCGTACGCGCCATCGGCGAGCCGGGGCAGCACATCCAGCGCCCGGCCGGTGATGATCCGCGTACGGCCGGCGGCGAAGCCCGCCTCGGCGAAGATCCGTCGCGCGATCCGCTGGTGCTCCACCTCCACGTCGATGGTGGTGAGCACGCCGTCGGCGCGCATGCCGCGGAGCAGCCAGACGCCGCTCACCCCGGTGCCGGTGCCGATCTCCACCACGGCGCGGGCGTTGCCGGCAGCGGCCAGCAGCCGCAGCGCCGCTCCCGCGCCGGGGGTGACCGCGTCGAGGCCCACCTCCCGGGCCAGGCTGCGGGCGGTGCGCAGAACGAGGTCCTCGGTGACGTACGACTCGGCGAACTGTTGAGCCTGTGCCGTCGAACTGCCGGAACCGGCGACCGTGGCGATGGGGCACCTCCGGGGGCGGTGCGTGGTGCGGGGGCGGGTTGGCACTGTGAGCGTAGAGGCGACCGTCATGAGGCGCAGCCGCGCCTCCGCCTGTTGCGATCACCGGGGCAAGCGGTGACTCCATCGCGGGCATCCGTGCAATCCTGGAGGCGGTATCCCGTCAGCCGCGACCGAACCGGCCCGTGGCCGGGCGACGCGGCGCGGGATCCGGGGACGGACTGGGAGGCACCGACGTGACCGACGGCTGGGACTGGCGCCGGGGCGGTGAGACCCCGGCGGGACTGCCCGTGGCAGGGACCCCTCCGGCGGGATCGCCGACCACGCCAGGGGCTGGCAACGTGCCCGTCGTGCCGTCAGCCGGCGGCCCGGCACCAGGGCACCCGCCGACGACGCCCGGGGCCGCTGTGCCGCCCGTCGGGCCCTCGTCGAGCTGGCCCGCACCCGGCACCTACGGCCCGGCTGGGGCGCCGCCCTGGCCCGCAGCTGGCGCGTACGGCCCAGCCGGAGCGCCGCCCTGGCCGGCACCTGGCACGTACGGCCCGGCTGGGGCATCGCCGAGCTGGCCCGCACCCGGCACGTCCGGCACGGCCGGGGCGTCGCCCTGGTGGTCGGACGCGCTTGCCGATCCATGGCGGGACCCGGCTGCGCCGACCGCGGTGGTGGTGCCCGGCGTGGTGGCGACCGGCACCGAGCCCGAGGCGGTCACCGACCCGGACGCGCCGGGCCGACCGACGCTGCGTCACCTGCTGCTCATCCCCGTACTCACCGCTCTGCTGGCCGGCACCCTCGGCGGCGCGCTCGGCTACGCGTTCGCGGTCCGCGGCGGGGCCGGTGAGGCGGTGCTCGGCGGTGCGCCCGCGGAGGCCCCGGCGCTGGCCCAGCGCAAGCCGGAGTCACTGGCCGGTGTCGCCGAGCGGGTCCTGCCCAGCGTGGTCACCGTGCGGGTGAGCAGTCTCGGCGGCACCAGTGAGGGCTCCGGCTTCATCGCCACCGCCGACGGTCATGTGATCACCAACGACCATGTGGTGGCCGGCGGCACCGGCAAGGCCTCGGTGGTCTTCAACGACGGCAGCACCGCGCCGGCGACCATCGTCGGTCAGGACCCGGAATCGGACATCGCCGTGATCAAGGTGAGCCGGCCCGGCCTGCGGGCGGTGGAGTTCGGGGACTCCGACGCGCTGGCCGTCGGCGACCCGGTGCTCGCCATGGGCTCACCGCTCTCGCT
The DNA here is from genome assembly GCF_006715105.1 of Micromonospora sp. A202. Taxonomy (NCBI): domain Bacteria; kingdom Bacillati; phylum Actinomycetota; class Actinomycetes; order Micromonosporales; family Micromonosporaceae; genus Micromonospora; species Micromonospora sp. A202. The sequence goes on from NZ_VFMP01000001.1 coordinate 402,441, forward strand.
GGCCAACACGGTCACCGCCGGCATCGTGAGTGCCCTGGACCGGACGATGCAGGCAGGTGAGCCGGGCGGGCCGGTGCGCTACTACGCGGCGATCCAGACCGACGCCGCGGTCAACCACGGCAACTCCGGCGGGCCGTTGGTCGACGGCGCCGGGCGGGTGGTCGGGGTCAACTCCACGATCAAGTCACTGGTCGCCGAGGGGCAGGAGGCCGGCAACATCGGCCTCGCCTTCGCCATCCCGATCAACCAGGCCAAGCGGGTGACCCAGGACATCATCGGCACCGGCAAGGCTCGGCGTACGGTGATCGGCGCCCGCGTGGACGGCCCGACCGGAGCTCTCGGGGGTGGCCTGCGGCTGGCGGAGGTGGAGCCGTCCGGCCCGGCGGCCGGCGCCGGGTTGAAGGTCGGCGACGTGATCCTCAAGATCAACGGCCGGCCGATGACCGAGCCGACGGACCTGACCGCGCTGGTACGCAAGTACGCGCCGGGATCGGTGGTGACCGTCGAGTTCCGGCGGGGCTCCGACCGGCAGAACACCTCGGTAACTCTCGCCGCGGACGCGAAGTGAACAGCGGCTCACCCCTTGCCCGAACGCCTCCCGGCGTGCGTAGTCTTGCTGCTGACGCCGAGAGGAGGCCAGCGGGATGCTCGACAACCTGAACTGGTGGGAAATCGGAGCGCTGCTGCTCCTGGCGCTGCTGATCTTCGGTGACCGGCTGCCCGCAGTCATCACCGACGGCCTGCGGCTGGTGCGCAACCTGCGCAACATGGCCCGCAACGCCACCGGTGACCTGAGTCGCGAGCTGGGCACCGACATCCAGCTGGAGGACCTGCACCCGAAGGCGTTCATCCGCAAGCACCTCCTCAGCGAGGAGGACGAGGCGGCGATCCGTAAGCCGTTGCAGGGCGTCTACGACAACCTGCGCGCCGACGTCAGCAGCGTGCACGACGACCTCAAGGACGTGGCCAGCTCCGCCGACCTGAGGTCGGACGGCGCCCGGCCCGGCACGGCCACCACCAGCCCCTCGGCGCCGGCCCCCCGCGTCAGCTACGACGACGCCACCTGACCGACCCCGCGTGCTCGGCTCGGCCCGCGCTCGGCTCCGCCTCTGCGGCCTGCCTTCGTGCTCGCGCGGCCTGCGCTCGCCTTGATCAGCTCGGGTTTCAGGAAGTCGGCCCTAAATCGGCGCGGAATGCCCCGACTTCAGAAACCCGAGTTGACCATGCGCCGCGCGGCCGTGCCGACGACACGGCCATGCCGACCACGCGCGCGGACCGTGCCGGCCACGCCTGGGCTGGACGGCCCACCCGCAGACACGACTCAGCCCGCCGGCCAACAGTGGCCGACGGGCTGGCGGTGTCGTGGTGGTCAGCGACCGGCGGGCTTGAGACCGAGCGGCTTGCCGAGCAGCGACTCACGGCGCATCGCGAGCCGGTCGGCGACGGAGTTGAGTGCCTGCGCGGCCGGGGACTCCGGATCGGCCAGCACGATCGGGTTGCCCGCGTCGCCGGCTTCGCGGACCCGGGTGTCCAGCGGGATCTGCCCGAGCAGTGGCACCTGGGCGCCGATGGTCCGGCTCAGCGACTCGGCGACGGCCGTGCCACCCCCGGCACCGAAGATCTCCATCCGTGAGCCGTCCGGGAGCTCCAGCCAGGACATGTTCTCGATGACGCCAACCACCCGCTGGTGGGTCTGCAGGGCGATCGCACCGGCCCGTTCGGCCACCTCGGCGGCGGCGGTCTGTGGCGTGGTGACGATCAGGATCTCCGAGTTGGGGAGCAGTTGGGCCAGCGAGATGGCCACGTCACCAGTGCCCGGGGGCAGGTCGAGCAGGAGCACGTCCAGGTCGCCCCAGTAGACGTCGGCCAGGAACTGCTGCAACGCCCGGTGCAGCATCGGGCCGCGCCACACCACTGCGGCGTTGCCGGAGGTGAACATGCCGATGGAGATCACCTTCACGCCGTGCGACTGCGGCGGCATGATCATGTCTTCGACGCGGGTGGGCCGGGCCTCCGTGCCGAGCATCCGGGGCACCGAGTGGCCGTAGATGTCCGCGTCGACCACGCCGACGGAGAGCCCGCGGGCGGCGAGGGCCGCTGCCAGGTTGACAGTCACGCTGGACTTGCCGACGCCACCCTTGCCGCTGGCAACCGCGTACACACGGGTGCGCGAGCCGGGCTGGGCGAACGGGATGACGGGCTCCTCGGTGGCGCCGCCGCCGCGCAGCTGCGACTGCAACCCCTGCCGCTGCTCGGGGCTCATCACACCGAAGTCGATCTCCACGCCGGTGACGCCGGGCACCGCTGCAACGGCGGCGGTGATGTCGTTACGCAGCTTGTCCTTCAGGGGGCAGCCGGCGACGGTGAGCAGCAGCTCGACGCGTACGACGCCGCTGGCAGCGATCGTGGCGGAGCGGACCATGCCCAGCTCGGTGATGGGCCGGCGGATCTCCGGGTCGTTGACGGTGGCCAGGGCGGCCTGGATCGCGTCCTCGACGGTGCTCACGGGTGCTGACATGCCCGCAATGCTACGTCGCGGGGCATCCGCTGCTGCCGCTGGCCGGGGCGGTGTGAGCCAATCGATGACCTGTTGATCAGCCGTCCGCTGGGCGGGGCCCGGTGCCGTCCGGCCGGGCGTCCCGGGCGAAGTCGCCGTCCAGGTCGTCGCGTGGTTCGTCCAGGCCGACACCGTCGGTCGGTCGCCTGCCGCGCTTCTCCTGCCGGATGTCCTTGTCCTGCTGGCGGCGTTCCAGCCGTTGCCGGCGCTGCCCCGCCTCGTCCAGTTCCTCGGCCAGCCGGGCCAGCTCGGAGCGGAGGAAGTCGCGGGTGGCCACCTCACCCATCGCGATCCGCAGTGCGGCGATCTCCCTCGCCAGGTACTCGGTGTCCGCCTTCTGCGCGGTGGCTCGCCGCCGGTCCTCCTCCAGGGCCACGCGGTCCCGGTCGGCCTGCCGGTTCTGGGCCAGCAGGATCAGCGGTGCCGCGTAGCTGGCCTGCAACGACAGCACCAGGGTCAGGAACGTGAAGGTGTACGGGTCGAAGCGCAGGTCCGTCGGGGCCAACGTGTTCCAGACGAACCAGATCGCGATCACCACCGTCATGACGACGATGAAGTTCGCGGTGCCCATGCCCCGGGCGATGCCCTCGGACCACCGGCCGAAGGCCTCCGCGTCGAACCGGGGCAGCTTGATGCCCCTGGGCTCGCGTGGCTGGTCGAGCCGTTCGTTCCGCCGCTGCTCAGCCATCCGCGCCGTCCAGCCCCGCGTCGGTGGTGCCCGGGCCGGTCAGGGCGTCGCGGTCCCGCCAGTCCCGGGGCAGCGAGTGGTCCAGCACGTCGTCCACTGTCACGGCGCCGACCAGCCGGTTGCTCCGGTCGATCACCGGCATGGCGACCAGGTCGTAGGTGGCCATCCGCCGGGTGATCTCCGGTAACGGGGTGGTGGGGCGCAGCGGGTCGATGTCGTTGACCACCACCTTGCCCAACAGGTCGGCCGGCGGCTCACGCAGCAGCGCCTGGAAGTGCACCATGCCCAGGTAGCGGCCGGTCGGGGTGATCTGCGGCGCCCGGGTCACGAAGACCTGTGCGGCGACGGCGGGGGAGAGCTGTGGTTCCCGGATCCGGGCCAGCGCCTCGGCGACGGTGGCGTCCGGCGGCAGGATGACCGGCTCCGAGGTCATCACGCTGCCCGCCGTGCCGGGCGTGTATTTCAGGAGCTGACGCACCGGGTCGGCCTCGTCCGGCTCCATGAGGTCCAGCAGCACGTCCTGCTCCGGTGGGGGCAGCTCGTTGAGCAGGTCCGCGGCGTCGTCCGGGTCCATCTCCTCCAGTACGTCGGCGGCCCGCTCCCGGTCGAGGGCGGCGAGGATCTCCACCTGGTCGTGCTCGGGCAGCTCGCTGAGCACGTCGGCCAGCCGCTCGTCGTCCAGCGCGGCGGCGACCTCGTTGCGCCGGGCGTCGGGCAGGTCCTGCAGCGCGTTGGCCAGGTCGGCCGGGCGCATGTCCTCCAGGACGGCGAGCAGGTTGGCCGTACCCCGGTTGTCGGCGATGCCGCTGAGCCCGCGCACCCGGTCCCACTCGACCTGGTGCAGGTGGCCGCGGCGGCTGAGCCGACCGGTCTGCTCCCGTACGGCGACGCGGGTCAGCGACCACTCGCCGCCCCGGCTGCAGTCCATCGCGACGTCCACGACGGCGCCGGGCTGGCCGCCCGGGTCGAGCTGTACCCGTCGGTCCAGCAGTTCCTGGAGCACCAGCAGCTCGTTCGGGCGCTTCTCGAACCGGCGCAGGTTGAGGGTGCCGGAGCCCAGCACGACGGCGTCCACGTCGATGGACGTGATCCGGTTGATGGACAGGAAGATCCGGCGGCGCATCGGCATCTCGGCGACGAGGCCCACCACCTCCGGGGGCCGTTTGGTCGCCCGCAGCCGTGCCACGGCGTCACGAACCCGCCCCACCTGGTCGCCGTTCGGGTCGAAGACGGCGACTCCGGCGAGACGGGCGATGTAGACCCGGGTCGGCGTGCTCACGGGCACCAGCCTAAGCGCCTAGTGTTTATCAACATGTCGACCTTGGCCTACGAGATCGTGGACGTCTTCACCGACCGCCCTTTCGCCGGCAACCCGCTGGCCGTGGTGTTCGGCGCGGAGGCGCTGGCCACCGAGCAGATGCAGGCGCTCGCGCTGGAGTTCAACCTGTCCGAGACGGTGTTCGTGCTGCCACCGACCCAGGTCGGCGCCACCTACCGGGCCCGGATCTTCACCCCGGTGGAGGAGTTGCCGTTCGCCGGGCACCCGAGCGTCGGCGCGGCGGTCACCGCCAGCCGGCGGGGCATGTTCGGTGTGGGACAGGTCACCCAGGAGTGCAAGGCCGGGGTGCTGCCGATCGAGGTGACCGCGTCGGGGGCGACGCTGACCGGGGGCACGCCGACTCTCGGGCCGGAATTGGACCCGGAGCCGTTGCTGGAGATCGCCGGGCTGCTCGCGGACGACCACATCGGGCCCGCTCCCCGCGTCGCCGGCTGCGGTTTGGAGTTCCCGTACCTCCCGGTGCGTCCGGAGTCGGTGGCCCGCGCGCGGGTGAACGCGACGGCGGCGCAGCGTTATGGGGTGTCGCACGTCAGCGTCTTCTCCTGGGACGCCGCCACGCAAACCGCGCACGCCCGGGTCTTCGTGCCGGGGATGGGTGTCCCGGAGGACCCGGCGACCGGCTCGGCGGCCCTCGGCCTCGGTGTCTGGCTGGTGGCGAGCGGTCTGCTGCCGGCCGAGGGGCTGTCCCGTTACGCGGTCCGTCAGGGTGTGGAGATCAACCGCCCGTCCTCGCTGGCCTGCACGGTCACCGCGGCGAACGGTGTGGCGGTCGGTGCGACCGTCGCCGGTCAGGTGATGCCGGTGGCGCGCGGTGAGATCGCGGTGCCGCCGTTCGTGGGCTGATCGCACCAAAGCGCCGGCGGCCTACGCGTCAGCGGCCGAGGTGCGGCAGGATGCGAGGGTGACTGACGACGCGCGTGGGTCGACGCCGCTGGTCGACGAGGCGATGAAGAAGGCTGCCGTGGCCTGGGTCAGCGTTTCCGGTGGGCCGGCGCTCGCGCTCTGGTGCGCCCCACTGGAGGGCGCTCTCCTGGTGGTCAGCGGGCCGGGCGAGCAGGCAGCGCCGGGTCTGGCCGACGCCACCGAGGCGCAGGTCTCCCTGCGCGGCGACCACGGTGGTCGGATCGTCACCTGGTCGGCACAGGTGAGCCGGGTGCAGCCGGGCACCGAGGCGTGGGACACCGCCGCGCCGCTGGTGGCGGCGAAGCGTCTCAACGCGCCCGGCCCGACCGCTGACCTGGTGGCCCGCTGGGTCGCCGACGGATGCGCGGTCAATCGGCTCACCCCGGCCGGAACGCCGCTGGCCGGCGCGGACCTGCCGGCCGACGCGCAGGCCGAGCCGCCTCGGCCCACCCCGGCCGTCCGGGCCACCCGCAAGCCGTTCCGCCTGCACCGGGTGCGTCGCCGCTGATCGGCGCGTCAGCCCGCCCGGCCGCCGGCGCCCACCACCTCGGCGTCGACGTCGACCAGGGCGAGCACCTCGCGCAGGGTGCCGATTGTGGGGCCGCGCCAGTCCAGGTCGGCGTTGAACACCATGTGCGTGGCCAGGTCCGTCGCGGCGAGCCGGACCGCGGTCATCCCGGCCCGCTCGGCGCCGGTCAACTCCTGGCTGCCGCCGTCACCGACGTACAGGCAGTCGCCCGGGGCGAGCCCGAGCCGCTGGCAGGCGGTCAGGTAGAGCGCCGGGTCCGGCTTGCACCGTCCGACCTGTACCGAGAAGACCCGCACGTCGAGCAGCCGGGCGACCGCGAGCTGTGGCAGGAAGGCCGGCAGTTCGTGCGTACAGTCGCTGATCACACCGGTACGCAGGCCGCGCCGGCGTAGGGCCGCCAGCACCGGCACGGCGTCGGCGCGCAGCCACGTGTCCGCGCGGACCGCCCGGTGCCGGGACGCAACGGCCGCCCGCACCGCGGCGTCGCTCGGGTGTACGCCGGCCTGGGCGCACACCCACCGAAGGGTCGCCTCCGCGTTGCCGAGTCGACCGGTGGCCCGCTCGTAGTACGTGCGGTCCAGCACCTCGGTCAACGTGTCGGTGTCACATCCGAGCAGCTCGGCGGTGTCGGTGTGCGCGACACCGCGCTGCACCGAACGGGTGAGGGTGCCGAAGAAATCGAACAGCACCGCCTGGTAGGTGGGCATGGGGGAGCGCCTCCGGGCGGTCGGGGGTTGGCGGCGCGGACCCGCGTGATCGTAACGGAGTGATGACCCTGCGTGTTGTCCGTCATACGTGTGAGGATTACGTCCCGTGTCCCCACCTTCACCCCGGCCGTCCCTGGATCCGCTGACCACCGGCGCGGTCGGTTTGGCCGTGGTCGCCGTGTCGTCGTCCGCGCCACTGATCGCGTACGCCGCCGCACCCGCGCTGGCCATCGCGTTCTGGCGCAACCTGCTCGCGGTGGCAGTGCTGAGCCCTTTCGCGCTGGCCCGCCGTCGCTCCGAGTTCCGCAGGCTGACCACCGGCGTGGGCCGGCGGGAGGGACTGTTCTGCATCCTGTCCGGGGTCGCGCTGGCCGGTCACTTCGCGACGTGGGTGCCGAGCGCCCAGCTCACCTCGGTCGCCACGTCCACCGCCCTGGTCGCCACCCAGCCGGTCTGGCAGGGGCTGATCGCGCGCGCCCAGGGGCGTGGGCTGCCCCGGATCGTGTGGATCGGCATCGCGGTGGCGGTCGGCGGCGCCGCGATCGCCACCGGGGTGGACGTGGGGGTCTCCGGCAGGGCCGTCCTCGGCGACGTGCTGGCGTTGACCGGCGGCATGTTCGCCGCCGTCTACACCGCCTTCGGTGAGCGGGCGCGGACCAGCATCAGCACCACCACCTACACCACCATCTGTTACGGGATCTGTGCACTGCTCCTGCTGGTCATGTGCCTGATCGGCGGCGTACGGCTGACCGGGTTCGACGGGCGGACCTGGCTGGCCATCCTCGCCCTCGTGGTCGGCGCCCAACTGCTCGGGCACTCGATGTTCAACTACGCGCTGAAGAAGATCCCGGCGACCACTGTGAGCGTGCTGATCCTGCTGGAGGCGCCCGGCGCGGCCCTGCTCGGTTGGGCCTGGCTGGGTCAGGTTCCCCGCCCGTACGCGCTGCTCGGGATGGCGCTGCTGCTGGCCGGGGTGGCGGTGGTGGTGCTCGGCGGCGCCCGGGCCGGCCGCCGCGCCGCGCCGCCCACCCCGTTGCCTGCCGACGCCGAACCGCTGAGGGATTGAGCGGACCTGCCTAAACCTCGTGCACCTCGATGACCCGGGTCGTCGGGGCGGCTTCGCCGAGCGCGGCGCGCAGCGCGGCCCGTTCCGGATCGACGAGGAACGACTCGTAGCCGGCGCGGGCGTCGAACCGGATCACGTGCACCTCGGTCTGCCCGTCGGTGCCACGCAGCCGCCGTTCCAGCTGGCCGCCGTGCCGCCCGAGAAAGGCCAGCACGGCGTCCTCGTAGCGTTGCCCGGCGGCCTCGGCCCCGGATGCGTACTCGACCAGCGCGACGAGAGTGAGCATGGCGGCCACGCTACCCAGCGATGCCGACGGCCTTCGCGCTCGCCTGCCAGAGTCGGGCGGCGAGCCGCGGGTCGCTGGCCTTGCGGTACGGCCGACGCGGGCGACGGTCGGCGTAGAAGCCGCCGTTGGTCAGCCGGGACCGGTCCTGGTTGGCCAGCCACACCAGTGTCTCGGCGCCCTTCTCCGGGCTGCGGAACGGCATGAACCGCATGCCGAACGCGACCAGCCTGCTGTCGTTGCCGAACCGGGTGCGCACCACCCCCGGGTGGAAGCAGTACGCGGACATCTCCGGCCAGCGTCGGGCCGCCTCGGCGGTGAACAGGATGTTCGCCTGCTTGCTCGTGCCGTACGCGCCGATCGGCCGATAGCCGCGCAGCGGCGCGTTCAGGTCGTCCGGGTCGAGCGCGCCGAAGCGGTGCGCACCGGAGGCGGTCACCACGATCCGGCCCACCCGGTCGGCGAGCAGGTTGGTCAGCAGGAACGGGGCCAGGTGGTTGGCCTGGATCGACATCTCGAAGCCGTCGACGGTGGTGAGTGGTTGCAGCGCGATGGCACCGGCGTTGTTGGCGAGCACGTCGATCCGGTCGTACGCGGCCCGTAGCTGCTCGGCGAGCCGGCGCACGTCGTCCAGGACCGCGAAGTCGGCTCGGAACAACTCCGGACGCTCGCCCGAGTTCTCCCGTACCCGCTCCGCTGCGGTCTGGAGGCGCGCCGGGTCCCGCCCGACCAGCACAACCTGGTCACCGCGGCAGGCCAGCTGCACGGCGGCGGCCAACCCGATGCCGGAGCTTGCCCCGGTCACCACCACCAGCCGACGTCCAGTGAGATCTTCCACAGGTCCATTCACCCCGGTCATGGCGCGAGGTTACCGTGGCGTCACAACGCCCTTTGGGATCGTTAAGTTCTCAACTCTGTCGTCAGGTGGCGTCGGCATGCCCGCCGGACGCTGGAAGGAGCGCATCCATGGCCGCAGTCGGTCGCCCCCGCAGGTCCTGCCTCGCCGTGCCGGGTTCCAGCGTCAAGATGCTCGGCAAGGCGCAGGGCCTTCCAGCCGACCAGGTCTTCCTCGACCTGGAGGACGCCGTCGCCCCGCTGGCCAAGCCGGACGCGCGCAAGAACATCGTGGCCGCGCTCAACGAGGGGGACTGGGCCGGGAAGACCCGCGTGGTCCGCGTCAACGACCTGACCACCCCGTGGACCTACCGGGACGTCATCGACGTCGTCGAGGGCGCTGGCGCGAACCTGGACTGCATCATGCTGCCGAAGGTGCAGACGGCCGCCCAGGTGCAGTGGCTGGACCTGACGCTCACCCAGATCGAGAAGACGCTCGGCCTGGAGGTCGGCCGGATCGGCATCGAGGCGCAGATCGAGAACGCCGCCGGGCTGGTCAACGTGGACGCGATCGCCGCCGCCTCGCCGCGCGTGGAGACCATCATCTTCGGCCCGGCCGACTTCATGGCGTCGATCAACATGAAGTCCCTGGTGGTCGGCGCGCTGATCCCGGACTACCCGGGCGACCCGTACCACTACATCCTCATGCGGATCCTGATGGCCGCCCGGATGCACGACAAGCAGGCCATCGACGGCCCCTTCCTGCAGATCCGGGACGTCGACGGGTTCCGCGAGGTGGCCAAGCGCTCGGCGGCGCTGGGCTTCGACGGCAAGTGGGTGCTGCACCCGGGTCAGATCGACGCCGCCAACGAGGTCTACCAGCCGGCGCAGGCCGACTACGACCACGCCGAGCTGATCCTCGACGCGTACGAGCACTACACCTCGGAGGCCGGCGGCAAGCTGGGCGCTGTGATGCTCGGCGACGAGATGATCGATGAGGCGTCCCGCAAGATGGCGCTCGTGGTCGCCGCGAAGGGCCGGGCCGCCGGAATGAGCCGTACCTCGTCGTTCACCCCACCGGCCGAGTGAACCGCCGAGCCGCCCCCGGGTCGCACCCGGGGGCGGCTCGCCGAACTCAGTAGTTGCCGCTCTCGTAGCTGGACGTGTCCTGGTTCGCGGCCCAGACGATGAAGATCACGATGACGATGGTGGCCAGCACCGCCAGCGCGGTGGCGACCCAGCCGACGATGATGCCGGCAGTGGCGAAGCCCTCGCCGCCCTCGCCGCGCTCCTTGATCTGCTTACGGGACACGTGGCCGAGGATCGCGCCGATCGCGCCGATGTAGCCACCGAGGCCGTACGCGCAGAGGCCGAGGGCGCCGATGATCGAGACGACCATCGCGGCGATGGCCAGGCCGTTCTGCTTCGGTGCGGGCGGGTACCCGTAACCCGGGTAGCCAGGCGGCGGGTAACCGGGCGTGGCCGCGTACGGGCCGGGTTGGGTCGGTATCTGCGGCGCGCCGCCCGCGTACGGACTGGTCGGCGCGTACGGGTCGGTCGGCGCGTATGGGTTGACTTCGATCGGCTGGGTGGGTGCCGGTTGACTGCTCACCGGGAGGGTGGGGTCACCGGACTGCTGTCCCGACCACGCCGGGTCGTGCCAGCCGCCAGAGGGCGGGGGGTTGGTCATGCGATCTCTCCGTCAGGTCGGGTGCGCCGTCAGGGTAGCCAGGGGTGACCAAAACCGTTGCCCCCGCTCCCGGGTGCCGCGTTGCTTCGGGCCGGTCGTAACGGGCAGGATCTCGACATGGCATTCGACGCGCGCGCCGCGGACCGCTCCGGCAGCCGACCCAGACGGGACGTCAGCCGCCCGGGCGGGGCCCGACGTGCCCGCGCGGCCACACCGGCCGGCGGCCCCGGCCCCGACGAGCCGGTCGCGCTGGCCGACCCGGTGACCATGCGGCTCGACGGGCGGGTCGCCCTGGTGACCGGCGCGGGCAGCCCGGACGGCATCGGGTACGCGACCGCGCGCCGACTCGCCGACCTGGGCGCCCGGGTGGCCATCGTCTCCACCACCCGGCGCATCCACGAACGCGCTGGCGAGCTGGGGGTGACCGGCTTCGTCGCGGACCTGACCGACGAGTCGGAGGTCGGCGCGCTGGCCGACGCGGTCGCCGAGCAGTTGGGCGACGTCGAGGTGCTGGTCAACAACGCCGGCCTGGCCAGCCGGGCCAGCCAGGGAGTGCTGCGGCCGGTCGCGCAGCTGACCTACGACGAGTGGCGCGGCGAGATCGACCGCAACCTGTCCACCGCGTTCCTGTGCAGTCGGGCGTTCATCGGGGGGATGGCCGAGCGGGGCTGGGGTCGGATCGTCAACCTGTCGGCCACCGCCGGCCCCGTCAACGCGCTGCCCACCGAGGCCGCGTACGCCGCGGCGAAGGCCGGCGTCGTCGGGCTGACCCGGGCGTTGGCGATGGAGATGATCGCCGACGGCGTGACAGTGAACGCGGTGGCACCCGGCACCATCTACACCGCCGCGTCCACGATGGCCGAGATCAAGCAGGGGCTTGGCACGCCGGTGGGTCGACCGGGCACTCCGGACGAGGTCGCGGCGGCGATCAGCTTCCTCTGCTCGCCGGCCGCCTCGTACATCACTGGCCAGATGCTGGTGGTGGACGGCGGCAACAGCGTCCGCGAGGCCCGGTTCCGCTGACCGGCGGCTAGCGGTCAGTAGCCGCCGCTGTCGCCGGTGTTGCCCAGGGCCACGAGGGCCAGCCAGCCGCAGCACGCCAGCAGGGTGAGCCCGGTGAAGACGTAGCCGAGGATCAGCCCCCAGGTGGCGAGCTGGTCACCCTCCTCGCCGCTGGTGCGGATCTGCCGCTTGGCCACGTGGCCGAGGACGGCACCGGCCGGCGGAAAGGCGAAGGCGAACACCAGCGACAGGATCGCCAGCACGTTGGTGCCCCGACCCGGCCCGGACGGCGGCGGGCCGTACTGACCGTAGGGGCCCTGCGGGGGGTACGGCGGCTGCTGACTCCAGTGCCCCGCCTGGTGCGGCCCCTGCTGCCCGTACGGCGACGGATCGTCCGCAGGCGGCCCGTACGGTGAGCGTTCCGCCGGCAGCTCGAACGCCGGCTGGTCCGGTTGTGGCGCGTACGGCGGCTGGCCGGCCGGCGGCGGCGCATACGGCGACTGGTCCCGGGGCGGCTCGTAGGGTGACGGCGGCTGCTCGTCTGATGGTGGTCCCGACGGCGGTGGGTAGCTCACAGCTGTCCTCCTCCTGCCGGTGCCGGAAAAGTCCCTCTTGCCGGACGCTACCCGCAGCGGTGAACCTTTTCACAGCGGTTGTGTGGACTGGTCACCTTGGCCTCGTCGGCTCCGGAGACCGATACTGACCCAGCGTTCAGTTACCCACGAGTAGTGCGCGGATCCCCGGAGGCTGTGATGGCTCGACTCGCCCAGACGCCCGGCCTGACCGATGTGCAACAGTCGATCCTGGAGACCGTTCGGGACTTCGCCGACAAGGAGATCATTCCGCACGCCCAGCGGCTGGAGCACGCCGACGAGTACCCCACCGACATCCTCGACGGCATGCGTGAGATGGGCCTGTTCGGCCTCACCATCGACGAGGAGTTCGGCGGCCTGGGCGAGTCGCTGCTGACCTACGCGCTGGTGGTGGAGCAACTGTCCCGGGGCTGGATGTCGATCTCCGGCATCGTCAACACCCACTTCATCGTGGCGTACCTGATCTCCCAGCACGGCTCGGCCGAGCAGAAGGCCCGCCTCCTGCCGAAGATGGCCACCGGCGAGGTGCGCGGAGCGTTCTCCATGTCCGAGCCGGAGACCGGCTCCGACGTCTCGGCGATCAAGTCCCGGGCTGTCCGCGACGGCGACAACTACGTGCTCAACGGCCAGAAGATGTGGCTGACCAACGGGGCGTACTCCTCGGTGGTGGCCACCCTGGTCAAGACCGACACCGGCGCCGAGTCGGTCTACGGCAACATGAGCACCTTCCTGCTGGAGAAGGAGCCGGGCTTCGGCGAGACCGCCCCCGGCCTCACCATCCCCGGCAAGATCGAAAAGATGGGCTACAAGGGCGTCGAGACCACCGAGATGGTCCTCGACGGGGTGACAGTGCCCGACTCCGCGATCCTCGGTGGCGCCGACAAGGTGGGCCGAGGCTTCTACCAGATGATGGACGGCATCGAGGTGGGCCGGGTCAACGTGGCCGCCCGCGCCTGCGGCATCTCCATCCGCGCCTTCGAGCTGGCGGTCAGCTACGCCCAGCAGCGCAAGACGTTCGGCCAGCCGCTCGCCAAGCACCAGGCGATCGCCTTCAAGCTCGCCGAGATGGGTACGAAGATCGAGGCCGCGCACGCCCTCATGGTCAACGCCGCACGCCTCAAGGACGCCGGCCAGCGCAACGACGTCGAGGCCGGAATGGCCAAGCTGCTCGCCTCCGAATACTGCGCCGAGGTCGTCCAGGAGGCGTTCCGCATCCACGGCGGCTACGGCTACTCCAAGGAGTACGAGATCGAGCGGCTCATGCGGGAGGCCCCGTTCCTGCTCATCGGCGAGGGCACCTCGGAGATCCAGAAGACCATCATCTCCCGGGGCCTGCTCAAGGAGTACAAGCTCTGAACCGCGCCTGCTGATGCAGTTGCCCGTCGCTCGGTCGGTCTGTCCGTGCCTTCGGTCAAGAGCGTGATGACTGTGAGGCATCAATATGACTCAGAGGCATCACGCTCTCCGCCGAGGCCGTCCGCGCCGACGGACGCCTCGCTCTGCTGCTCGCCAGCTCGTTGGCCAGGCCCTGCGGAGACGCCAGGACCAACCCACGAAGCTGGGCACCACAACTCCATGATCGCGGGAGCGGGGTGGGTCAGGCGAGGCGGGTGAGGCCGGCGGCGGCGCGTTCGACGATGAGACAGCGGTCTTCGACGTAGTCCATGCCGGCCTCCTCGGCGATCCGCCGCGCCTCGGCCGAGACGATGCCCAGTTGCAGCCAGACCGCGGGGGCACCAATGGCCGCCGCGTCCCGGACCACCTGCACGGCGTCGGCCGCTGGCCGGAACACGTCCACCAGGTCGACCGGGTGCGGGATGTCGGCCAGCGACTTGTACGCCCGCTCCCCGAACAGTTCGTCAACGGTCGGGTTGACCGGGATGATGCGCCAGCCGTGCTGCTGCATCTGCAACGGCACGCCGTGCGCGGCCTTCAGTGGGTCCCGGGACGCACCCACGACGGCGATCACGGCGGAGTCGGCGAGGATCTGCGAAGCGGTACGCACCTGCCGACTGTAGCTCTGAGCCGACTAGAGCAGAGTCAACTGCTCCGCAGCCGGCGGTGGCGGCGGCTCGGGCAGGCTGCGGTTGTCGCCCCGCTCGCCGCGGTGCAGCCCGTGCCGGCGTGCCGCGATCCGCACCCGGGCGGTCAACTCCCGCTGGTACGCCTGCGGGGCGTACGCACCGGCCCGGTAGAGCTCGCGATAGCGGGGCACGAGGTGCGGGTGCTCCCGGGCGAGCCAGTGCGCGTACCACTCCCGGGCGCCGGAACGCAGGTGCAGGGGCAGGGCGGTCACGCTGGTAGCGCCGGCTGCGGCGATCGCCGACACGGTGGCGTCGATCGACTCGTCGCTGTCGCTGAGGCCAGGCAGGATCGGGGCCATCAGCACCCCGACGGAGAAGCCAGCGTCGGCGAGCGCCCGGACCGCGTCCAGCCGGCGGCGAGGATGCGGCGTGCCCGGCTCGACGGAACGCCAGAGCTGCTCGTCGACGAACCCCACCGAGAAGGAGATGCCCACTGTGGTGACCTCGGCGGCCTGACGCAGCAGGGGCAGGTCGCGAAGGATCAGCGTGCCCTTAGTGAGGATCGAGAACGGGTTGGCGAAGTCCCGCAGGGCCGCGATGATCTGCGGCATCAGCCGGTAGCGGCCCTCGGCCCGCTGGTAGCAGTCGACGTTGGTGCCCATCGCCACGTGCGCGCCCCGCCACTTCGGCGCGGCCAACTCGCGCCGGACCAGCTCACCGGCGTTGACCTTGACGATCACCTTCCGGTCGAAGTCCGCACCGGCATCGAGATCGAGATAAGTGTGAGTATTTCTCGCGAAGCAGTAAACACAAGCATGGGAACAGCCACGGTACGGGTTGATGGTCCACTCGAACGGGACGCGGGACTGCCCGGGCACGCGGTTGAGGATGGACTTGGCCTGCACCTCGTAAAAGGTCATCCCGGCAAACTCGGGGGTGTCGAAGGTGCGGGCAATGGCGCCGGGCAGCGCCAGCGGCAGGGGTGGCGTCGCTGGCGCTGCCCGCTCGGGGTCTCCCTCGACCGGGGGAGCGGTGAGGTTGTCCCAGCGCATGGCCACTATTCGAACACGCGTACGAGTGGAGTGCAAGTGACCCGCCGTACACCGGTGGTCGTTCGGGTGGTCGGAGAGGGGAGGATGGACAGCATGGAGACGTCGACCTTCGTCTACGACGGGGACTGCGCGTTCTGCACGCAGTGCGCCGAGTTCATTGCGCGCCGGATCCCCACTGGTGCGCGGGTGGTGCCCTGGCAGTTCACCGACCTGGACGCGCTCGGTCTGACCGTGGCCGAGTGCGAGGAGGCGGTGCAGTGGGTCGGGGCGGACGGCGCACGTGCCGCCGGTCCGGATGCCATCGCGAAGCTGCTCGCCGACAGCGGCCCGGTCTGGCGGATCGCCGGGGCGGGCCTGCGGTTCCCGCCGGTGCGCGCCGGGGCCTGGCCGGTGTACCGCTGGGTGGCGCGCAACCGGCACCGCCTGCCGGGCGGCACGGCGGCCTGCGCACTGCCGCAGGAAGCCCGTGAACGGCTCTACGGCCCGGCGGGGCGCCCGACCACCGGGGCCTGATCGCCGAGCGGCGCTGGGCCCGCGCTGGCGCCGACGGGATCCTGGTCCGGCAGTGTGTCGACGTCCGTCGAGGTCGGTGCGGGGCTGCCACGGCCGATGAGCCGGCGGGCCCAGACCAGCGGGCGGACCCGCTCCAGCGGCAGCAAGCTGGTCATCGCGGCCAGGTGTGGCGCGAACGAGATCGTGATGGTCGCGATGGTGACCACGTGGAACGAGTAGAAGAAGCCGACCATGGCGTGTCGCCAGCGGGGTGGCAGGAAGAAGACCACCGGGCTGAGCAGCTCGAACGCCACGATGCCGAACTGGGCGACGATCAGCAGGTACGGCACCTGGGCGATCAGGTCCGCCAGGTCCGTGCCGCGCCGGATGATCGCGCGGGCGAGGACCGAGCCGGTCAGCCAGTCCAGCCCGCCGAAGCGCAGCTTGGCAAAGGCGGCCAGGAAGTACGTGCAGATCACCGCGATCTGGGTGACGCGGAGGGCCCAGCCGCCAGCCTCGGTGCGGGTGGTGTCGCCGTGTCGGGCCCGGCCGGCGGTGGGCAGCACGGCCAGCGCGATGAGCAGCCCGAACCGGTCGTGGTCGACCTTCCCGTAGCTCATCGCGATGATCATCCACTCCAGGTACAGCGCGCAGACCGCCCAGCCGAGCAGGCGGGGTGCCCGGCCGGTCGCGGCGAGGAGTGCGAGCGCCAGCAACGACCAGAAGATCACCGTCACCAACGTCTCGGTTGGCGTCGGCAGGGGGAGCAGGCGGCCGATCAGGAGCGGCCGGTAGAGGTCGCCGGGCACGCTGACGCGGGTGCGCACCCAGGGGGTGAAGATCACCAGGTCGGCGGCGACGAAGAGGTAGATCACGGTCCGGAAGGCGGCCACCCGGCCCCGGGGCACGGCCTCGGTCAACCAGCGGGTCATCGGGTTGCCTGCCAGCTGACGACGGTCTGGTCGGTGTGCTGCCCGGTCGGTCGACCGGCGCGGATGCCGTGCCAGCGGATGACGATGCGGACCTCGACCAGCGCTGGGGCGTCGGGGTGTCGTTCGGCGTACGCGTCGGCGACCTCGGTGAGCAGCGTCGGGTCGGCGGCGTAGCGGGCCTGCTGACCCTCGATCTCGGCGCGACGGATGCCGGTCGCGTCCTGGTTGAGGTCGATAACGGCTCCGGAGCTGTTCACCCCCTCGACGCGGGTGTCCGGTGCGGGTGCGTTCGGCGGATTCGAGGTGGAGTACATCCGGAACGGGCCGAACGGGAAGTCGTCGTCGCTGCCCCAGAAGGTGCCGACGATCAGCAGGGCGAGGCCGAGTGCGGTCGCGCCCAGCCGGGTCACGCGTCCGCGGGTGGTCAGGGTCTCCATCGGGTCGTGACGATACGGGATGTACCGGCTGCCCCGGTTCCCACCGACGGTCACTCTGGCCTGCCCAGGAAGGTGATCATGCGCGCGCCTCCGGGTACGACGGAGGCCGGGCCCGAACCGGGCCCGGCCTCGCGTGTCGCCGTGGGCGACTCAGTGGTTGTGCTCGGCCAGCTGCTTACGGACGTCGTCCATGTCCAGCGCCTCGACCTGCTCGATCAGGTTCTCGAGTGCGGACTCGGGAAGGGCGCCCGGCTGGGCGAAGACGATGACGCCGTCGCGGATCGCCATGATCGTCGGGATCGACCGGATGTCGAACTTGGCGCCCAGCTCCTGCTGGGCCTCCGTGTCGACCTTGCCGAACACGATGTTCTGGTGCTTTTCCGAGGAGCGCTCGTAGACCGGGGCGAACCGCTTGCACGGACCACACCAGTCGGCCCAGAAGTCGACCAGGACGATGCCGTCGTTGCCGGTCACCTCGTCGAAGTTCGCCGAGGTCAGCTCAACGGTTGCCATTGCACTCTCCGATCACCGCGGTTTGTCTACGTCCCGTAGAACCAGGGCTGACCGTATCGAATTCCCGGGCGGTCGGGCACGAAACGTCCTTCGTGCTGGCGGGGGGCCCGAGGGTCATCGACCCACGTCTGTCTGTCCCGGCCTGCGGAACGCAAATGCATGACGCACTTGCGTGACCAGCGGTGATGGGAGCGTTTCCAGGGAGATCCACCCGATTGAGCAGTACGAATCGGTAACTTGAGCCTTGACAAGCAGGTATCCGGCCTGCGGAGATCGCTGATCAACCTCCGGACCGTCACCGAGAGTAGTGTTACAAAAAGATAAATGTGACGCCGATCTCTGTCGAACCTACGTTGTCGTAGGGCACACTTCTCGGCATCAGAGCGTGGGCGGCGGGTGCCGGGGAGGGCCCCGCCGCTCATTGCGTCTCCCCCCGTTTTGAGTGACCGGTGTGACTTTTCCGCCGCCGTCGCGCCCCGCCGGTCGCCTTAACCTTCGGTAAGGCATGCTGTGCCGAACTCCATCGCCACCCGTCGAAGGGGACCAGCATGCAGTTCGGCCGCTACTACGAGGAGTTCGAGGTCGGCGCGGTCTACCGGCACTGGCCGGGCAAGACCGTCACCGAGTACGACGATCACCTCTTCTGCCTGCTCACCATGAACCACCATCCGCTGCACATGGACGCGCACTACGCCGAGACGGCCAGCCAGTTCAAGCGCAACGTGGTGGTCGGCAACTACATCTACTCCCTGCTGCTCGGCATGTCGGTGCCCGACGTCAGTGGGAAGGCGATCGCCAACCTGGAGGTCGAGTCGTTGCGGCACGTCGCGCCGACTTTCCACGGCGACACGATCTACGGCGAGACCACGGTGCTGGACAAGCGTGAGTCGGGTTCCAAGCCCGACCGGGGTGTGGTGTCGGTGGAGACCCGCGGCTACAACCAGGACGGCACGATGGTCTGCGTCTTCCGGCGCAAGGTCATGGTCCCCAAACGGGAGTACGCGGCCAGCGCCGTGCCCGAGGGAGTGGATCCGGAGCGGCCCAGCTTCCCCGAGCCGCGCTGAGCGTCAGTCGCAGCCAGCCTCCGGGCTCCTTCCCCCGCAGCGGGTTCTGCCGGGGAAGGGGCCCTGTTCCCATTACGGGGCATATGCTGGCGACGGAGGTTTCGATGAGCCACTCCGTCGCCGGAGAGCCGCCCTCTGCCGGCCGCCGAGCCGCACCCTTGACCACAGCTGTCTATTCCGCCGCCGAGTGGGACCTGCTCACCGGTCTGCCCGGCCGGGTTCTCGTGGCCGCGGTCGCCCCGGGGCCGGGCCGCACGGAACGCGGTGTCCTGGCGGGACTGGCCGGCCTGGATGCCGTTGCCGCGGGCCGGGCCTCCGACAGCGATCTGGTCCGCGCGGTGGTCGCCGCGATCTACGCCCGTCACGACGGCGCCCCGCAGCCCGTCGAGCGGCTCACCGATCTGGTGGACCTGCTCGCGGCCTGCCGGGCGGCGAGCCGGGTGCTGGGGCGGCGCGCCGACCCCGCCGACTCGGCCGCGTACCGCCAGTGGGTGCAGTCGGTCGCGGCCCGCGTCTGCCGCGCGGTGCCCAGCCCCGGCGAACGCCGGGCGGAGCAACCGATCAGCCCGGCGGACCGGCGCTTCCTGGACCGGCTCGGCGCCGCGCTCGGACTGGGCTGACCGGCAGGTCGTCGCGCCGAGCGCAGACGTGGTCCGTACCCTCTGATGACCGTGACCGACGACCAGCTTGAGGTGGGTGTGGGCCCCTGGCCGGGAACCCCACCGGACGACCCCCGTTACGACCCGCAGTTGCTGGCGGAGGGGGACCGGCGCAACGTCGTGGACCGCTACCGCTACTGGCGCCACGAGGCGATCGTCGCCGACCTGGACGGGCACCGGCACGGCTTCCACGTCGCGATCGAGAACTGGCAGCACGACTTCAACATCGGCACTGTGGTCCGCAACGCCAACGCGTTCAACGCCGCCGAGGTGCACATCGTCGGACGGCGACGGTGGAACCGGCGCGGTGCGATGGTGACCGATCGCTACCAGCATGTGCGCCATCACGAGACGATCGAGGAGTTCGTGGCCTGGGCGGGCGAGCGCAGGCTGCCGGTGTTCGGCATCGACAACCTGCCGGGCTCGCGCCCGTTGGAGACCGGCACCCTGCCCCGGGACTGCGTGCTGCTGTTCGGCCAGGAGGGCCCGGGGCTCTCCGCGCCGGCCCGCGCCGCGTGCGACCAGCTCTACTCCATCGCCCAGTACGGCTCGACCAGGTCGATCAACGCGGGCGTGGCCAGCGGTATCGCGATGCACGCCTGGATTCGTGCCCACGCCGGCCCGCCGCCGGACTGACCCGCGCCCGGGTGCCGAATCGGACGTTCCCGCTTGACGGGCCGGCGGTACCGGAGAACGGTGGGGATGTGAGTGTCGCGGTGAGTTGTCCGAGATGCGGGGGCCCGGTAAGGGCGCCGGATCTGATGCACACCGACTCGAGGTGTCTGCGCTGCGGCCCGGTGCCGCCCCTGCACGTGCCCGAGCACATCGGAGCGGAGATCGTGGCGAGCGTGGTGGAACGCATCACCGCGACCGCGGCTCCGCCGGGAACGCCGCTGTGGTGCCCGTGGCCGCTGCCACCCGGCTGGACCCTCACCGGGGTGGCGTACGCCGGGGACGACCGGACGGGAGTGCGGGCGACAGCGGTGGCCTGCGCGGGCCCGGCGCCGCTCGGTGGTGGTCCGGCCGACCTGGTCTTCGTGGCCGAGGAGCCGGGTGTCGGCCTGGGCACGCGACTCGCCGGACTGGCCGGGCCGGACCCGGGACCGGAACTGGTGGACGCGTTGACCGACCCGGGGCCGGGTCACCCCGACCACGTTGGGCAGGCCAGGATCAGGGTCGCCGGGCATCCGACTCCACTGTGGTTGGTGAATTCTCCAACGGATCGAAGCGCGTACGCCGGCGAAGCTCGGGGAATGTGGCTCCATGCGATAGCCTGGCCGGCGAGTGCGGGTCACCTGCTCGCGGAAGACGTCGTCCTACACGACCTGACCGAGTGGACTCCCCCCGAGCTCGTGTATGGCGCACCGTCCCCGCACTTACCTGGGAGAGCCTGACAAGTCTCCCGGTTTGACGGAGAACGGACGCAGATATTCACTGTACGACGCCACACTGATACTCTGGGTGCCGCTGCGGTAATGGGACCCGGCGCCGCGCGAGAGGATGGCCCGCCATGGTCAAGAAGGTCCTCACCTGGGCCGGAATCGCATTCTTGATCTTCTTCGTCGCCTACCGGCCAAACTCTGCGGCGGATGTGTTCAAGTCACTCGGCGGCGGCGTCATGGACATCGCTCAAGGGTTCGGCGACTTCTTCACCAGTCTCGTCGCCTAGCAGCCGATGGGCAGCCCCTCCGGTCCACCCTTCGACCCGGACGACCCCGACCGGGAACGCCGCGAGCGTGACACCGAGCCGATCCCGAGGATCGGGCCCGATGACGGCCCGGGCTACGGGGCCGGTCCCGGCCTGTCCGACGGTCCGTCCCTTTCGGACGACGTCGGCTATGGCGACGGGCCCGGCTATGCCGGCCAGGGCCGCTCCGGTCGAGGGTGGATCCGTGATCCGGAGGCGAGCTACCAGCCGCCGCAGATCTCCGAGGACGAGCTGGCCGGGTTGCGCGCCGACGCGACCGGTTCGACTCCCCGGCGGGTGCTGCCACTGGAAGACGAGCCCAGTTCGCTGGTGGCCCGCTACCTCTTCCCCACCGAGCGCTACCGGGGTGAGTGGAAGCGGCACTGGATCCACCTCACCAACCCGCTGCTGATCGGCGTCGCGGCGACCTTCGTGCTCGGCTACCTCTCCGGCTTCCTCGCCGGGCAGGACGTCGGTGCGCTGACCACCATCGCCGTGCTGCTCTGGTTCGCGGTGATGGGCTGGGTGGCGTGGAAGGTCGCCGACTGGTGGTATGACCGTTTCATCCTGACCAACAAGCGGGTCATGGTGGTCAACGGCATCGTCACCCGCAAGGTGGCCATGATGCCGCTGGTCCGGGTCACCGACATGAAGTACGAGCAGACCCCCACCGGCCGAGCGCTCAACTACGGCACCTTCGTGCTGGAGTCCGCCGGCCAGGAGCAGGCGCTCCGCGAGATCAAGAACCTGCCCAACCCGAACGAGCTCTACCTACGCGTCGTCGAGGAGATGTACGAGCCGCAGGCAGTCGAGGCGCGGCTCGGCAAGGAAGCCGACGAGGCCAAGGCCGACGACGGGGCGTGAAGGTTTTCGACCGAACATCGGAGTAAGTGCGCACCTTTCGTCATGGACCGGAATGCCTCTGACGTGGCACTCTGCCAGGACGACTGGGGTGTGGAGGTGGGCGGTGGCGAGCAAGGACTCGTTGGAGGAGCAGTTCCGCGAGTTCGTCGCGGCCCGCTCCGCCGCGCTCCTACGCACCGCTTATCTGCTCACCGGAGACTGGGCCACTGCCGAGGACCTGCTCCAGACGGCACTGACCAAGACCTACCTCGCGTGGAAGCGGCTCGGTGGGATCGAGGCGGTCGAGCCGTACGCCCGCCGTGTGATGGTCAATACGTCGACGAGCTGGTGGCGGCGCCGCTGGCACGGCGAACGCCCGACCGAGGTGCTGCCCGAACGCGCCGGTGTCGACGAGATCGAGCAGCAGCTCGACCGTGACCTACTGTGGCGGCACCTCAGGGAGTTGCCCAACCGGCAGCGGGCGGTGCTGGTGCTGCGCTACTACGAGGACATGTCGGAGGCGCAGACCGCCGCGATGCTGGACATCTCACCGGGAACGGTGAAGAGCCAGGCGTCGCGAGCCCTGGCCACGCTGCGCCGACGGTTGGGAGCCGACGCAGCGGAGCTCGCCGCCGCTGCCGGCATCGCCGGCCGGCCAGCACCACCGGCTGCCGACGGTCGTCCGGCCGCTGCCGGCGCCCCCCGACGTGGCGTCCCGGCCGGGCAGCACCCGACCACCGGTGCCGCCGCGCCGCGCCGACCCCGGCAGGCGGAAGGCCGAGCCGTTCCCCGCCCTGCCGCGCCCCGACCGGTCGCTCCGCGTCCGATCGGCCCGCCGGTCGTGCTGCCCACCGCCCCGGCGGCCGTGCCCGTCGGCACGGGCTCCGGGGAGCAGCAGTGAGCGGATTTCCGCGCCGGTCCGACAACCTGACGGACGGCCCTCGGCGTTCTAACCAGGTGCGGCCTGACGAGCTGGAAGGTGCGGTGCGGGAGACCCTCTCGCACCAGGTCGCCCTTGCCCGCCCTCTGGCAGCCGACCCGGCGGGTCAGGCGATCCGCCGCGCGAACCGGATCCGTCGCCGGCGCACCGCAACCGGCCTCGCCCTCGCGGCGGCCGTCACCGTGCTGCTGAGCGCCGGGATGGCCCGGCTCGCTGCCGAGACCAGGCGGGACGGCGCGCCCATCGTGGTGATCGGTGATCCAGACCCGTCCAACCGGCCGATCCCGACGGTCAGCGCCCCGGGCCCCGGCCCCTCGCCGGGAACGTCCGCGTCCCTGCTGGTGAGCGAGACGCTGGTCAGCGCCGACGGGAAGCGGCTGGTGCTACCCGACGTCGGGCCGGCCGAACACGCCCAGCTCCTGCCCGGCGGCACCGGGTGGTTGGTGGTCGGCACGGCGAGCACCGCCGGCCGATCCCTCTGGGTGGTGCAGAACGACGGCCTGGTGCAGGTCCTGCTGGCCGGCGCAGGCCCCATCGTCCTGGCACCGGACGGCCGCCAGGTCGCCTGGCGTGACGGCAGCGACCTGCTGGTGGCGGGGGTGGTCGGCACCCAGCTCATCGGCGCGGTACGCACGCCCGCGCCCGCGGACGCCCAGCCCGTCCGGTTCGTCGGTGACAACGTGCTGGTCCGACTCGACCCCGGCAGCGCCGGCCACACCCTCTGGCGGCCCGGCGCCGGGCCGCTGCCCGCGACCGTCGACCGACAGACCCTCCACGTCTACGGAGCGCTGCCCGACGGGCGGCTGGTCGGCCAGATCGCCGCAACCGACCCGGGCGGGACCTGCCTGGCCGTGCTCGACCCGACGCGCCACCTGACCCCGGTGGACTCCGGCTGCGGGCCGGACCTCAGCGAGGACGGCGTCGGCGGAATCTCCGCCGACGGACGGTGGCTGCTGGTGAACGGACGGGTGGGCAAGGCCGACCGTGCCCTCCTGGTCGACCTGCGGCAACTCGGGCCGGTCACGACCGCCGTTCCGGCCGGACCGCCGATGACCGGCACGGTCGTCTGGAACAACGACTCCCACGCCTCCTACCTCGACGAGGCCGGTGCACTGGTCCGGGTCGACCCCGCGCGGGTACGGGCAGGAGAGCCCGCCAACCCCGAGCCGGTGCCCGGCCTGCCCGCCGGGGAGCGGCCGGTCCTGGTGAGCAGCTTCTGACGCCGTCGGGATGACCTTCGCGAGGCGGGCTCGGTTATCCCTGGGTAGCGTCGTGCGGTGACCTCGCGTACCGGCGCCGCCCCGCGGATCGACCTGCACACCCACTCGACGGCCAGCGACGGCACGCTGACCCCGGCGGAGCTGGTTCGCGCGGCCGCCCAGGCCGGGCTGGACGTGCTGGCGATCACCGACCACGACACCACCGCCGGCTGGGCGCCGGCCGTCGGCGCGCTGCCGCCGGGACTACGCCTGGTCCGGGGGGCGGAGTTGTCCTGCCGCTGGTCCGGCACCGAGCCGGCGGTGCCGCTGCACCTGCTGGCGTACCTGTTCGACCCGGACCACCCGGAGCTGGTCGCCGAGCTGGCCCGGGTGCGGGCCGCCCGGGAAGATCGCGGAGAACGGATCGTCGCGCTGTTGCGCGCCGACGGCATCGACGTGAGCTGGCCGGACATCCTGGCCGGAGCGGGCGGCGGCACTGTGGGCCGGCCGCACATCGCCCAGGCACTGATCCGGGTCGGCCTGGTCGGCAGCACCCGGGAGGCGTTCGGCCCGGACTGGCTGGGCGAGCGGTACCGGTTGCCCAAGGACGACATCGACGTGTTCCGGGCGATCCGGCTGGTGCGGTCGGCCGGCGGTGTGCCGGTCTTCGCCCATCCCCGGGCCACCCGACGCGGCCGGGTGGTGCCCGACGAGTTGATCGCCGAGCTGGCCGCCGCCGGGTTGGCCGGGCTCGAGGCCGACCACGAGGACCACAGCCCGGCCGAGCGTGCGCACGTGCGGGCGCTCGCCGCCGACCTGGGCCTCTTCGTCACCGGCTCCTCGGATTTCCACGGCACGCACAAGACCGTCCAGCTCGGCGAGTTCAGCACCGGCGTCGAGGCGTACGAGCGGATCGTCGCCGAAGGCGTGACCGAGGTCGCTTCCGGCTGATCCCCATTTTCGGGAATCTCGGCGCGGCTAGGTTGATCACGTGGATCTGAAGCTGTTCGGCGAGGTTTTCGTGACCCTGCTGGTGATCACCGACCCGCCGGGCATGATGCCGATCTTCCTGGCGTTGACCGGCCCGCTGCCCGCCCGCGACCGTAACCGGGCGGCCTGGCAGGCCGTCACGCTGGCGTTGGGCGTGATCGTGGTCTTCGCGGTGGCGGGGCAGACCCTGCTGGACTACCTGCACGTGGACCTGCCGGCGTTGCAGGCGGCCGGTGGGCTGCTGCTCGTACTCGTCGCCCTGGAGCTGCTGACCGGCAAGACCGACGGCCCGAGCTCGGAAGCCACCTCGAACATCGCCCTGGTGCCGCTGGGCACCCCGCTGCTGGCCGGCCCCGGTGCCATCGTGGCCACCATGCTCTTCGTCCAGCAGGCCGACGGGCTGGCCGACTTCACCGCGATCGCCGTGGCGATCCTCGCCGTGATGCTCGCGGTCTGGATCGTCCTCCGCTTCTCCGGCGGCATCGTGAAGATCCTGCGTCCCGGCGGGATCGAGGTGCTGACCAGGATCGCCGGCCTGCTGCTGGCCGCTATCGCCGTGCAGCTCATCGCCGACGCGGTGTTCGCCTTCGTCACGCAGTACGTCAACATGACCTGACCGGCACACCAGCGGTGTCGGGGGTGGGTGGCAGGATCGCAGGCGTGCGACGATCCTCCTCAGCGGGACGGCCGGCGGCCGGTGGCCGGGCTCCCCAACAACGCGCCGGCGGTGCCGAGCAGCTCGGCTTCGAGGGCATGCCGGAGCGCCTGTTCGTCTGCACACCGAGCAAACTCGGCGCTTTCGCGGACTGCCCACGCCGCTACCGCTACTCCTATGTCGACCGGCCGACGCCACCCAAGGGCGCGCCGTGGGCGCACAACTCGCTGGGCGCCAGCGTGCACACCGCCCTGAAGAACTGGTATGCGTTGCCCGCCGACCGGCGTCGCCCCGAGGCGTTGGCCACCCTGCTCAAGGGCACCTGGGTCCGCGAGGGCTACCGCGACGACGAGCAGGAGCGGGCCGCCTACCGGCGGGCGCTGGGCTGGTTGGAGGCGTACGTCGAGACGCTGGAGGCCGACTCCGACCCGCTCGGCGTGGAGCGGGTGGTGGCGGTCAAGACCGCCGTGCTGGCGTTCAACGGTCGCGCCGACCGGATCGACTCCCGGCCCGGGCCAGAGGGGCCGGAGCTGGTCATCGTCGACTACAAGACCGGTCGCAGCGGGCTGGACACCGACGACGCGCGCGGTTCGCAGGCGTTGGCGCTCTACGCGTACGCGGCCGAGCGGGTTTTCCGACGGCCGTGCCGTCGGGTGGAGCTGCACCACCTGCCGACCGGCACGGTCGCCGGCCACGACCACACCGTCGAGTCGCTGGCCCGGCAGTTGACCCGGGCGGAGGAGACGGCCCGCGACATCATGACTGCCGAACGGGCGGTCGCGGACGGCGCCGACGCGGACGAGGCGTTCCCGGTGGCACCCGGCCCGCGCTGCGGCTGGTGTGACTTCCGGCGGCACTGCCCTACCGGCGCGCAGGTGCCCGGCAAGGAACCATGGGCGGCCGTGGACCGGCACACCGACGGCTGAATCCCGGCGGCGGACGCCGGGTCAGCCGGCCACCGTGGTGGCAGCGTGACGCGCGGCCCGCTCCTTGGCGGCCAGAATCAACGGCCCCTCCAGATAGCGACGGGGCACGGCAGCGAACGCGAGCCGCAGGGCGCGCACCGACAGGTCCGCCGACAGGGCGGTGGTGGGCAGACCCAGCCAGCCGTACATCCGACGAGCCCACCCCGGCAGCAGTCCGAACGCGGTGCCGGCGATCCCCAGGTACGCCCAGCGCGGCGGCCCGAGGTTGAGCCCCAACCGGGCCGGCAGGCTGAGCTTCCACGGAAACGGCGGGGCGGTCAGGAAGATCGCCGTCTCGGCGGCCTCCCGGGTCATCCGCAGCTCCGGCCGTACGGCGCTGTAGTACTCCGCGACCTCGGCCGCGGTGCCCGGGACGGTGGCCGGGTCCAGGCCGACCAGAGCGGCGGACCGGCGCTGCTCGGTGTAATAGCCGTCCACCTCCTCGTCGGTGAGCGGCAGCCCGGCCCGCCGGGCCGTGCTGAGGAACGACTCGACCTCGGTGACGTGCACCCAGCGCAGCAGGTCCGGCTCGTCGATCCGGAACTCCTCGCCGGTGAGCGGATCGGTGGCCCGCAGCCGGTCGTGCAGCCGGCGCAGCCGGGCCCCGGCCGTCTCCGCCTCGGCGGTGGTCCCGTAGACGGTGGTCTCGACGTAGGTGGCGGTGCGGGCCAGGCGACCCCAGGCGTCGGCGCGGTAGTTGCTGTTCTGCGCCACCCCGGCCATCGCCCGGGGATGCAACGCCTGGAGGTAGAGCGAGCGCAGGCCCGCGACGATCAGGATCCGCTCCTCGTGCACCTTCCACGTGACCGAACCCGGACCGAAGAGGCCGAGGTCATCGGAGTCCACCGTCCAAGAGTGCCACGGTCACCCCGACCTCGTCGGGCACGTCCCGTCGGTGCCGGCGGGTCAGACGTCGGCCGGTCGGACGTCGGCGGGTCGGACGTCGGGTGGTCAGACGTCGGTGAAGCGACGAGCCCGGCAGCCCGGGCAGAGACCCCAGAAGGTCACCTCCGCCTCGTCCACCTCGAACCCGTGCGACACGCTCGGCTCCAGACACGGCGCGCTGCCCACCGCGCAGTCGATGTCGGCGATCTCGCCGCAGCCCCGGCAGACCACGTGGTGGTGGTTGTCGCCGACGCGCGCCTCGTAACGCGCGGGACTGCCGGCCGGCTCGATCCGGCGGGACAACCCGGCCCGGGACAGGGCACCCAGCACGTCGTAGACCGCCTGGGTGGACACCGAGTCGAGGCGTTCACGGACCCGCCGGGTGATCTCGTCGACCTCCAGGTGACCGCCGCCGTCGAGCACGTCGAGCACCGCGAGGCGTGGCCGCGTGACACGCAGGCCCTTCGATCGCAGCAGCTCCTCGGCACCGGACATTGGCCAATGACAGCACGCGCGACCAGCATCGACAACCGTCGCCGGGCCCGGGTGGCCACCGACACAGCAGGGCAAGATCGTGCTCACGACCCGGGACGGTGAACCCGATGGTCGCGTCGCACGTGTCTCCGGTCGAGAGCCTCGGGACGATCGGCGGACCGTACGCTGACCAACCCCTGACCGTGATCCACCTGGAGGATTCGATGTTCGAGGAGATCCTGGGTCTACCGGCACACGTCCTGGTGGTCCACGCGGTCGTCGTGTTCGTGCCGCTGCTGGCGGTGCTGGCCATCGCGTACGTCGGTCTGCCACGGTGGCGGCACCGGCTGGACTGGGCCCTGGGTCTCCTTGCCGTGGTCGCACCGGTGACCGCCTTCGTGGCCGTCAAGTCGGGAGAGGTGTTCACCGACGCGCTGGTCGCCCGGGGTTTCCAGGGGCAGATCCTCGACCAGATCTTCGAGCACTCCCGCTACGGCGACATCCTGTTCCGCATCGTCGTGCCGCTGGGAATCGGGGCCATTCTGCTGCTGGTCGTCACCAGCGGACACCCCCGGGTGCCGCAACTGCCGGCGCTGGTCACCCCGGTGCTGGCGGTGGCGGTCATGGCGCTGTCCATCGCCGCCCTGGTCTACGTCTACCTGACCGGGCACAGCGGCGCCGAGGCCGTCTGGGGCACCACCCTCTGACCTGCTCTGCCCGCCGCTCTAGAAGATGACCCGCGAGCAGAGCAGGCAGAACAGGACCACCAGCACCACAGCGGCTGCCGCGCCGAAACCGTAGGTGACCCGCTGCGAGCGCTGCTCGGCCGCGTCCAGCTCGGCCATGTCCTGCGGTGGCAGCCGCCGTGGCGGTGCCGGCTGCAGGTGTACGGGTGGACGCCAACCACTCGGCGGCGGCACGCTCGGCGGCGGCCCGGCGTACCCGCTCGCCGGTGGGCCGGTGGGCACGCTCGGGGGTGGGCCGGCGTACCCGCTCGGGGCTGGATCGGCGTGTCCGCTCTGCGGTGGGTTGGTGGGGCCGCTCGGCGGTGTGGCGGGGGGATGGTTCGGCACCGCGTCGGCACCGGTGCCGGGCCGTCGCCAGTAATCGTCCGGGGTGCTGCCACCGCTGGGGGTCGTCACGCCGTCCGACGCTACCAACGTGGGGAGCGTGCGGGTCGTTTCTCACCGGCGTGCCACCGTCGGCGGCCCTGCCCAGGAGCAGAGGGTCAACGACGTGGGGGAGGCACGCGGTTGCGCTAGTCTTGCCGCTCGTGAGCACCGAGGACCCCGGCAAGCAGGGCGTACGCGACGACGACGACCGCACCGTCGACCTGAGCGAAGACTTCGTGGTGCTGCCCGAGCAGACCTCCGACGACACCGACCGTGGCTGGGGCGAGCGGTCGGGTGGCAACGACGACTGGCTGCTCGCCGAACGCCCTCCGCACTGGGAGTGACCCCGCTGGTGCGGTGAGCGCTCAACCGCGTACGACGATGGCGAATCGAGTGCCCTCGGGGAGCCCGACGGCGCGTTTCGCCTGGTCGGGGCGGAGAGCCAGGTAGAGCGCCGAGGACCCGTCGGTCGCGTCGGCGCCCAGCACGTCCAGCACCAGCACCGCGGGCGCGAGCAACGTCGCCTCGGTGCCCGCCCCACCCGGTGTCGCGGCGAGCAGGTCGACCCGGGTCCCCGGGCGGGCCACCGCCAGCGCGGCCGGCTCGGCCAACCGGACCGGCACCCCGACAGCGCCACTGGGCAGCGGCAGCGGGCTGGTCCTCCCGCTCCCGGTGGTCGTGCCGTCCCGGCCAGTGCTGCCGTCTCCGGCGGTGCCGCTTCCGGTGGTCGAGCTGTCTGCGGCGGCTGCTCCGGTTGGCGGTGGCCCGGCCGTGTCGCTGTCGCCGGTGGGCCCTGCCCCACCGGGGTCGGTCGGCCCGGCCTCGTCGGACCGCCCGGCCGTGCCGTCGGCCCCCGTCGGCGCACGGGATGGCTCGGCCGTCGGCGGGCAACTGGTCGGGGTGTGCAGAATGGCAGCGGCCAGGCCGAGCAGTACGGCGACCAGACCGGCCCGGAGCAGGGTGCGCCCGCCGGGCAGGGTGAGCCGGCGCAGCGGACGCAATGCCCGCGCGGAATCTGGATCGCCCATCGTTGCTGCCGCCTCCCGTCCGAGGACGCCGCAGCGACACCCTCGGCGGCAGGTTAGGCCGTTCCAACAGCAGTTGGTCGGCCCTCGGTCGGCGCCTGTGGATAACCGGCCGGCCTGTGGACAACGCCCACCGGCCGGCCCGATTTGCTATGGCAGCGGCCTTGATCGACTCGACTTCAAGGAAGTCGGGGTGTCAGGGCAGCCGGGACAGGCCGGTTTCCGTAAACCCGAGTGGATCACGGGTCAGGCCGACGGGGTCAGGCCGACGGGGTCAGGCCGCCGGGGTGAGGCCAACGGGGGCCAGGCCGCCGGGTCAGGCCCGCCGGACTCAGGCCGCCGGGATCAGGACGCGGAGCTGGCCGCTGGGGACTTGCCGCCGCTCGACCCACCCGACGACGAGCCGCCAGAGGACCCACCGGACGACGAACCCGAACCCGAAGACGACCCGGAACCCGAGGACGACCCCGAACCGGAAGACGACCCCGACGAGGAGGAACCGGACGACCCCGAGCCCTCGCCGGAGGACGACTCGGACTTGCCGGGCTTGGTGGCCGTGCCGCCGGCCGTCGTCTCGGAGCCGGACGCCCGCGAGTCGGTGCGGTAGAAGCCCGAGCCCTTGAAGACGATGCCGACCGAGTTGAAGACCTTGCGCAGCCGCCCCTGACACGCCGGGCACTCGGTCAGCGGCTCGTCAGAGAAGGACTGCACCGCCTCGAGCTGCTCACCGCACGTGGTGCAGGCGTACTGGTACGTGGGCACGTTCTCCTCCGGATCTGGGCTCAGCCAGTTGGCACTCGACCTATTCGAGTGCCAATGGTGCGTCATCTGGCCCGGGTTCGTCCAGCGGACGTGTGGGGCGCGACACCATGCGCCGCACCCGGGCCGCCGTCAAGCGTACGCACTCCGTCGGCGGGTGTGACGACCGCGCGGACAAGCCGGTCGTGTGCCTCCGCCGGCAGCGCCTCGACCAGTTCCCCGTCGTGCAGAGGCACCACGGTCAGCGTCGACCCGGGCACCCGGGCGAGCGCGCGGTCGTACGAGCCGCCGCCG
This sequence comes from Micromonospora sp. A202, assembly GCF_006715105.1. Lineage (NCBI taxonomy): Bacteria > Bacillati > Actinomycetota > Actinomycetes > Micromonosporales > Micromonosporaceae > Micromonospora > Micromonospora sp. A202. Next base: position 433,633 of record NZ_VFMP01000001.1, read on the forward strand.
CGTCCGAGTCGCCGGCCGTGGTGGTCGACGGCGAGAGCCGGTACGACCACCAGCTCCGCGTCCGCCACGGCGGCCACCCCGAGGCGGGCGCCGGTTGGCTCCCGCATACCCCGACCGGCGGCGATCAGGTCCTCGGGCCCGGTATATGCCGCCCAGTCCAGATCGAGGTCGTCGAGGAGCACAGGCAGCAGCAGTTGGGCGTCGGTGGGCAACGCCGCCCGCAGTGCGTCCGGCAGGTCTGCGCCGCCCGGTTCGGAGCCGACCGGCACGTACGCCGTCATCCTGCGCGGGCGCAGTCTGCGTACCAGGGCGACCAGCTCGGCCTGCACGCGCCCGGCGGCGGCGGCCCGGGCGGGGCCGGGCAGCGAGCGGCGGCGGGCGAGCAGGTCGGCGCGGGCTTCCCGCTTCGCGGTACGGGTCACTTCCGCTTCATAAGAAAATTCCGGCACGCAACACTCCTGACGCAACGCCTCTCCCACGGTTGCACTGTGTCAGCATCGCAAGCAACGGAGGCGGAACTTCCGGGGGGACCGAGTGACGCTACGCGGGCGGTTGACAGCAGCCTTCCTCGTGGTGGTGCTCGGGCCGGTCCTGCTCGGCGCGCTGTTCGTCGCCTCCACGCTCGCGGCCGTGGACCGCAGCCGCTCCACCGAGCGCCTGGCGGTGGCGGCGTCCACAGTGCGTACCTCGGTCGACGCGCTCTGCCAGCAGTTGCGGGCCACCGCCGACGCGGTGGCGCTCACCGCCGAGCCGGCCGTCGGCGCCGCCCAACTGGTCGGTCGAGGTCTGGCCGCCGCGGTGCTGATCACCGACCTGACCGGCGAGGTCAGCTACGTCTCGCCGGGCGCGCCGCCGACCCCGTGGCGGGACTGCTCCGGCTCGACCACCGGTTCGGCCAGCCCCGTCCGGGCGCTGGCCGCCCACGTCGACCTGCGCGACCGCGCCGGCACGCTGCGGGGCACTGTGACCGCCGCGCAACTGGTCGACCCGGCCTTCGTGGCCCGGCTGGCGGCGGTGACCGGGGTGGCGGTCACCCTGCTCGACAGCGGAGCGAGCGCCGCGCGGGTCACCCACACCACCGAGTCCCGGGAGGTACGCGACGCGGTGCTGGCCGCCGCCAGCACCGTCGAGGGCGAGCGGGTCACCGAAACCACCGAGGGCCGGTACGTGCGGAGGATCGGGCCGTCCGACGAGCAGCCGCTGCCACTGGTGCTCTCCGTGCCCAGTGAACGGCCGCCGGGGCTGCACGCCACGCTGGTAGGGGTGGTCGTGCTGGCCGGGCTGCTCGCCGTGCTGACCGCCTGGCGGCTGGCCCGGGTGACCACCCGGCCGCTGGTGGAGCTGGCCGGTGCGGTGGACCGGGTGGCCCAGGGTGACCTGACCGCCCGCGTGCCGGTCCGCAGCCGCGACGAGCTGGGTCGGCTGGCCGCCGCGTTCAACCGGATGACCCGGGAGACCGGCTCCTACGTCGCGGCGTTGACCAGCAACCGCGACCAGCTTCGCGGGCACCTCGCCGTGCTCGGCGACACCCTGGCCAGCACGCACGACCTGCAACGCATCCTGCGGGTGATCCTGCACAGCGCCATCGGCGCGACCGGCGCGCGCGCCGGCGCGGTGCTGCTGGTGGAGGCGGGCGGGGTGCTTGTCGCACAGTGCACCGAGGGGCTGGACGGGCGGTGGCCGGAGGGTGACACGGACGGGTCGTCGACGCTTCGGGTGCCGGTGGGGGTCGGTGTGGTCGGCGCGGTCGCCGCCACCGGGGAACCACAGCGGGGCAGGGTGGAGCCGACCGAGGTTCCGTCGGGTGAGCCGCGCTGCCGCACGTACGTCGCGGTGCCGTTCGCGGCCCCGGGTGGAGGCGCCGCACCCACCCTCGGCGGGTCCGGCGACGAGGCCGGCGCGGCGGCGGCACTCGGCGTGCTGGCCCTGTACGACCGGCTGGGCGCCGATGAGTTCGACGACGACGACCTGGTCACCCTCCGCACCTTCGCCGGTCACGCGGCCGTGGCGGTGGACAACGTGCGGGTGCACGAGGAGGCGCAGCGACTCTCGCTCACCGACCCGCTCACCGGGCTGTGGAACTACCGCTACCTGCGCGAGTCGATCCGGCGGGAGGTGGAACGGGCCAGCCGGTTCGGGCGGATGCTCAGCATCCTCGCGATGGACCTCGACCGCTTCAAGGACGTCAACGACACGTACGGGCACGCTGCGGGGGACACCGTGCTGGCCGAGTTCGCCCGGCGGGTGCGCGGCGAGATCCGCGAGGTCGACCTGGCCTTCCGGCAGGGCGGTGAGGAGTTCGTGCTGCTGCTGCCGGAGACCGACGCGCGGGGCGCGGCGATCGTTGCCGAGCGACTCGGCGCGGCGGTTCGCGAGACGCCGATCGCCGTCGAGGCGTACGCCGGGCCGGTCCTGGTGACCGTGTCGGTGGGCATCGCCGTCTACCCGGACAACGGCAGCACCGGGCGGGAGGTGCTGGAGGCCGCCGACGACGCGCTCTACGCGGCCAAGGCGGCCGGCCGCGACACGTACCGGGTCGCCGAGGTGCGCCCGGACGTGCCGACGAGGGAGATACCGGTGCTCGCCTGCGCGGTCAGTCCACCCGACGGGCTGCCGCGCGCCGGTCAACCCGCACAGGTCATCCGGGAGCCGGGCGGGCCCGCCCGGTCGGAGCCGGCTGTGGGCGTACCGGAATCATCTGCGGCGCACGCGCGGCCGGAACCGGCCGGCGACGGCCCGGACAGCGCGACCGGCGGGGCGCGGGCCGGCCCGGACGCCGCGCGGCCGGGGCCGGGTGGCGGCGCGTCTTCTGGGCCACACCCGCCGCGACAGAGCCGTGGCCGATAGTCTCGCGGCATGTCGGAGCACTCAGCGAACCCCTCATCGACGGTCGCCGCAACTGGCCGTCCCCTGGCGGTCAAGGCCGTCATCCCGGCCGCCGGACTGGCCACCCGGTTCCTGCCAGCCACCAAGGCGGTGCCCAAGGAGCTGCTGCCGGTGGTGGATCGGCCGGTTCTGCAGTACATCGTCGAGGAGGCCACCCAGGCCGGCATCGGTGACGTGTTGCTGATCACCGGTCGGGGTAAGACGTCGATGGTGGACCACTTCGACCGTCGCCCAGACCTGGAGACCAGGCTGGAGGAGAAGGGTGACACCGAGCGGCTGGCCGCGGTGCGTCGCCCCAGTGAGCTGGCCGAGATCTACACCGTCCGGCAGCCCGAGCAGCTCGGGCTCGGCCACGCCGTCGGGTACGCCGAGTCGCACGTCGGCGACCAGCCCTTCGCGGTGCTGCTCGGCGACGAGTTCGTCAAGCCGTCGGAGCCGCTGCTGCCGGCGATGCTGGAGCTTCAGGCCCGCACCGGCGGTGTGGTGCTCGCCTTCTTCGAGGTCGACCCGGCCGAGACCAAGCGGTACGGCATCGCCTCCGTCGAACCCGCCGAGTCGGAGCTGACCGACATCGGTGAGGTCGTCAAGGTGACCGGGATGGTGGAGAAGCCGCAGCCGGAGGACGCGCCGAGCAACCTGGCGGTGCTCGGCCGCTACGTGTTGCCGGGCAAGATCTTCGACGCGATCCGGCGGACCAAGCCGGGCAGCGGCGGCGAGATCCAGCTGACCGACGCGATGGAGTTGCTGCGCACCGAGGGCACCCCGGTGCACGCGATCGTCTACCGGGGCACCCGCTACGACACCGGCATGCCGCTGGGCTACCTGCAGACGGTGGTGCAGATCGCCGCCGAGCGCGAGGACCTGGGCAGCGAGTTCCGCTCGTGGCTGGCCGACTTCGTCAAGGCCGACGCGGCGGGCGGATCTGGTACATGACCGCGACGGCCGACGCCGAGGCGGCCGCGAACGAGTTGACGCCGCTCGCCGACTACCTGGGCAGCGTGCTGCGCAGGTTACGCGCGCTGCCGCCACTCGACCTCGACCTCACCCAGGCGCACGGCAACGTCCTCGCCGAGGATGTCGTCGCGCCGCACGCCTTCCCGGCCTTCGACCAGGCTGCCGTGGACGGCTACGCGGCCCGCTGGGAGGACATTTCCGGAGGGGGTCGGGGCCCGAGCTATGTCCCGGCCCCCTCCGGCACGCCCGGCGGCCGGACCATCCGGCTCAACGTGGTGGGCGATCTGGGTGCCGCGAGCTGGCGGCCGGTCCGCCTCACCCCGGGTTCGTGCTTCTCGGTGGCCGCCGGGGCGCCGCTGCCGGTCGCCGCGGACGTGGTGGTTCCGGTGGAGTGGACCGACCAGGGCATGGCCGCTGTGGAGATCTTCCGTACACCCAAACGGGGGTACGGGGTACGCCGAGCCGGTGAGGAACTGCCCGTCGGCACTCTGCTCGCCCGCGCCGGCACGTACGTCTCGCCGGCCCTGGTCGCGGTCTTCGCCGCCACCGGTATCGGGCACGTGGTGGTCCGGCCCAGCCCACGGGTGGTCATCGTGGCCACCGGCGACGAACTGGTCGACGTGGGTCGGGGCAGTCAGCCCGGGCAGGTGGTGGACGCGAACTCGCACGCGTTGACCGCCGCCGCGGCCGAGGTGGGCGCACTGGCGTACCGGGTGGGGATCTGCGACGACGACCCGGAGGGGCTGCGCGGGCTGCTGGAGGACCAGACCCTGCGCGCCGACCTGATCATCACCACCGGGGGCACCGGCACCGGCCCCGGAGACATGGTGCGCCGGATCCTGTCCCGCCGCGAGGGCAGCCGGGCCGGGCCGGTCACGTTCACCGACGTGGCGCTCTATCCCGGCACCGCGCTCGGGTTCGGCACCGTCGGCGCCGAGGAGGTGCCGGTGGTCTGCCTGCCCGGCGACCCGGGCGCCGCGCTGATCGGTTTCGAGGTGCTGGCCCGCCCCGCCATCCAACTGCTCGCCGGCGCCGAGCCGGTGTTCCGACCCAGCGTGCGGGCGCACCTGCTGGAGACCGTGTCGTCGCCGACGGGGCTGCGCGAGTTCCGGCCGGCGCACGTCGCCGAGCGACGCGGCGGTGGATACACGGTCCAGCCTCTCAGCGGTGGGCCGTTCACGCTCTCCGGGCTGGCCGAGGCGAATGGCCTGCTGGTGCTCGGCGAGCGGGTCACCACGGCCGCCGCCGGTTCCACGGTGGACGTCCTGCTGTTGGACCGCCGCCGGTGACGGTGACCCGGTCGATCCGCCGGCTGGCCACTCGGGCGCCGCGCGGTCATCGGGTCCATGCGGTGGGTCCACTTGCGCGCGACACGGTCCCGCGCGGGAGACTGTCCGGGTGAGTCTCTTCGGACCCCCGCGGGCACCGGGCTGGCCGGTGGAGTTGGCGGACGGCCCGGTGTTGCTGCGGCCCTACCGGCGCTCCGACGCGGCGGCATGGTCGGAGATACGGCGGGCCAACCGGGCCTGGCTGGCACCCTGGGAATCGTCGCTGCCCGGCGCCTGGGACGACCTCAACTCGCCGGCCGCGTTCCGCTGGGTGCACCGTGACCAGCGTCGTTCCGCCCGTGAGGGTGAGGGAATGCCGTTCGCGGTCTGTCTGCGCGAGGCCGACCGGGACCGGCTGGTCGGGCACATCAACGTGGGCAGCATCGTGCGGCGGGCGCTCTGCTCCGGCTATGTCGGCTACTGGGTGGACGCCCGGGTCGCTGGCCGAGGTGTGATCCCGACGGCGCTCGCGCTCGCCGTGGACCACGCGTTCGGCCCGGGAGGGCTGCACCGGGTGGAGGTCAACATTCGTCCGGAGAACCGGCCGTCCCGGCGGGTGGTGGAGAAACTGGGCTTCCGCGAGGAGTCGTACCACGTGCGCTACATGCACATCGACGGCGCTTGGCGTGACCACATCGGATACGCGATGACGAGCGAGGAGATCGCCGCCGAGGGCGGCCTGTTGGCCCGCTGGCACCGGGTGCGCGCCGACGCCCGCTGAGTCGTCCCACGGGCGGGATCGGCGCGGCGCGGTGGCATCCCGGTCGGCGCGTCGTAACCTCAAGTAACTGCAAGCTGCGGCAAGCGCTCCCCGGCCGGACGATCGACGCACCAAGGCGCGATCGGTGGAAGATCCTGCGGTCCGGTGGCGGTTGCGACGAATTCGGTGACGGGAGGGGTGAGGGTGCCGACCTCGGTGCTCCTCGCCGTCCTCGCCGCCGCCGGCCTGCTCGCCCTGGCCCCGGCGCTGGTCCGCCGGTACGACGCCACCGAGCGGCTGGTGGCGGAGCGGGCGCAGTCGACGGCGCGGGTGCTCCAGCGCCGCCGACGGCGCCGCACTGTGCCCGGACGGCAACCCGTCCACCCACCGCGCTCGCTGGTCGTCACCCTCAGTGAGAACGCGACTACGGGGGTGTTGGGTGCGCCGGTCTCCGCGCCCCCGGCCGCCCGCCGCTCCGGTCGGCTGCGCGCCGTGCCACCCGCACCCAAGCGGTCCCGCCGCCGCCCGCCGCCGCGCCGACAGCACACCCCCGCCGTGTACCGGCGCCGGCGGGTGCTCGCCGCGCTGCTGCTCCTCAACGTCGTCGAGCTGGTCGGCGTGCTGTTCGTCAGCCCCGGCTTCTGGATCGGCTTCTCGGTCACCTTCCTGCTCCTGGCCACGTACGTCGTACACCTGCGCGGTCAGGCCCTCGCTGGGCGTCGCCGCCGCCGCGCCCGGGCCCGCGAGGCGGCCTGGCTGGCCGCCCGGCAGGCCGAGGTGCGCCGGGAACAGGCCCGCCGGGCGGCGGCCCGCCGGGAGGCGCAACGCCGCCTGGCCGCCCAGCGCGAGGGGGTACGCCGAGCCGCGATGGGCCTGGACCGCCCGGGAGACCTGCCGGCGGCAGTCAACGGTGGGTCGGTCTCGTACCGGCGCTCGGGTGGCCTACGCGGACGCCCCTACGAGGCCGGCCGCGGCGCCTGATCGTCGTGCTCTCGGCTTGATCGACTCGGGTTTCTGGAAGTCGGGGTGTCGTGGCGTCCTGGATGCCCCGATTTTCAGGGAGGCGAGTGGATCAAGCCGGAGGGTCGGAGCGCCGCGCCGGGGGCGGATTCGCGGTGGGGACCGACGACCTGTTAGCCTTGCTGCCGGCCCGCCCGGTGTAAGCCGGGTGGGACCGAAGCCGGCTCGCCGGCGGGGGGCTGTGGCGCAGACTGGTAGCGCACCTCGTTCGCATCGAGGGGGTCAGGGGTTCAAATCCCCTCAGCTCCACCCCAGGTCAAAGGCCGTTTCCGCTAGTCGGAGACGGCCTTTTCCGATCTTGCATGGCAACGGTCGGCGGGTCGGGGCCATCCAGCTCGCCAGGTCAGGTCCACCTCAGCCTGGCGAGTTCTGCCCGGAACTCCTTCAGGCTGAAAGTCCCGCCCTCGGCGGGCCTCAGCCTCAGCGAGTACGTCACGCCCCCGACCTCCCACCGCACCTGCCAGGAGAGTTCCGGGCTGCCGGTGATGGTGCCCTCGCGTGAGCCGATGGAGACGGTGCCGACGGCTGCCGAGGATTCCCCTCCAACCGTGCGGCCCGCAATCGCGACCAGTGTGGAGCCGTTCGGGTCGTTGTAGCCCTGACACCAGCCCTCATCGCAGTGACTCGAATGTGGACTCCACCTTTTGTCGGAGGCCAGGTCCGGCAGCTCGCGTTCGGAGAAGGTCGGTGGTGGCAGCGCACTGGCGGCGTCGCGGAGGACCCGATCGCCGAGGGGCTTCTGAAGCGACACGACGAGGGGCATCCGGATGCCGCTGGTCGAGCAGTCGTTGGCGTCGATGATGCGACCGTTCACCCCGACGACGACCTGGGTGTCCGTCTGCTCGGTGACCGTGGCCTGTGGTTGCACGACATCCTTGCAGCGCACGTCGGCGAGGCTGGCGTACACGTTGATGGTGGTGTCGTCGCGGGCGACCAGCGCCGCATTCCAGCCGATGGCCGACGTCACTGGCGGCGCTGCGGCCGGCGCCGTGTTCGCGGCCGGGGGTTGGGTCGTGGCCTGGTCGGGCACGCGGCGGCTGAGGAGGATGCCGCCAACGAGCGCGAGGGCGACGGTGACGCCCACCGCCGTGCCAACGACCCTCCGGTGACGGTCGACGTGATGCTCGCTGCCATTGCTCTTGGCGGGCCGTTCGTCGGTCTGCACAGCTTCCGTCCCCCCTGCCGCGACACGCGGAAACGGATCGTACGTGAGCATCCGCTGCTCCCGGGTCCCCTCGGATCGGCAGGTGGTCGGCCACCCCTACTGTCGGGCCGCGCGCAACGGGTCGATGGTCATCAGCACAACCGTAGTGAAGAAGGTGGCCCCGAAACGGTTAGCATCCGGACCTCTACGTGAGGAGCCCAGATGACTTCGGTGGCCCAGACCCGGTTCGGCATCGTCGGCAGTGGCTGGCGGGGTGAGTTCTTCCTGCGACTGGCTCGACTGCTGCCCGATCGGATGCGGGTTACCGGGGTGGTGACGCGTACCGAATCGCGTGGTGCCGAGGTGGCGGCCGAGTGGGGCGTGCCGACCTTCCGCACGGCGGCCGACCTGCTGGCCCACGAGCGACCGGACTTCGTCATCGTGTCGGTGCCCTGGCCGGTGACTCCCGACGTGACCCGCGAGTTGGTCGCGGCCGGCGTACCGGTGCTCGCCGAGACGCCGCCCGCCCCCGACGTGGCCGGGCTGCGCTCACTCTGGGCGGACGTCGGCGGCAGCGGTCTGGTGCAGGTCGCCGAGCAGTACCTGCTGATGCCGGGACACGCGGCCCGCCTGGCGGTGGTCCGTGCCGGGGTGCTCGGCGAGCCGACGTCGGTGCAGATCTCCTCCACCCACCTGTACCACGCGGTGTCGCTGATCCGTGGCCTGCTCGGGGTTGGTCACGAGAGCGCCGAGGTCAGCGCGCGCGCCTTCGTCGCGCCGCTGGCCAACCCGCTGTCGCCGGCCGGCTGGAGCGGTGACGACACCCCGCAGCAGCTCTCCACGACCCTCGCGACAATCGACTTCGGCGGGCGGATGGGTTTGTACGACTTCACCGACAACCAGTGGTGGAACCCGTTGCGGACCCGCCGGTTGGTGGTGCGGGGTACGCGCGGTGAGCTGGTGGACGACCGGGTCGTCCGCCTGGTCGACCCCACCACGCCGGTGGAGTCGTCGCTGAGCCGACGCCAGACCGGTCTCGACCTCAACCTCGAAGGGCTCGACCTGAAGCACATCAGCTTCGACGGCGACGTGGTCTATCGCAACCCCTTCGTCGGCAGTGGGATGTCCGACGACGACATCGCGGTGGCCGACATCGTGACCCGCACCGGTGCGTGGGCGCGGGAGGAGGGCCCGGCCCCGTATCCCCTCGCCGAAGCCTGCCAGGACCACCTGATCAGCCTCGCCATCGAAGAATCCGTACGCGCCGGCCGGCCGGTCGTCACCGACGCCGAGGCGTGGGGGCGGTAGCTCCACGATTGTGGAAGAACGGGGGAAACGACATGGGATTCGAGACCTGGGTACGCGAGTTCACCGAAAACGCCGAGCGTCGCCGAGAGGAGCCGGATCCACCGTGGGACGAGGGGAGTCCACTGTCGCGAGCACTCATTCGCAGCCTGCAGAGATTCCAGGCCGGTGAGGACGGCGACGGCGCGAACCTTATCCGGAAGAGCGCCAGTGCTGGTGATCCGAGCTACCTGGCGGCGGTGCGACTGTTCGTCGCTGAGGAGCAGAACCACGCCCGTCTCCTCAAGCAACTGCTGCTCAGCACGGGCGGGGATGTCATTGACGGTCACTGGACCGACCGGGTCTTCGTGGCGATTCGGCGCGCCCTGGGGTTGCGGCTGGAACTGATGACGCTGATGGTCGCCGAGGTGGTCGCGTTGCGCTACTACCGATCCGTTCGTGACGGTACGGCCGATCCGCTGCTCGCGGACGTGGGCGCCCGCATCCTGACCGACGAGCAGAGGCACGTGCCGTTCCACACCGAGCGGTTACGCGAGGCATGGGACGGGCGCAGCCGACCGGTACGGGCGGCGTTGGCCGCAGGGTGGTGGGCGTTGCTGCTCGGCGCCGTCGTCGTGGTCGCTTACGGGCACGGCGCCGCGCTGCGTCTGCTCGGTGTCGGCCGGCTCCGGTTCATCGCCGATACCGCGACGCTGTTCCGGCCGGTCGTACGGGAGGTGCTGTTCGTTCCTCGCCGAGAGGTTCGCCTGACCACCCCCACGACCGAGGCCGAGCAGCCCGAGATGGCTTCGACGGTTCGGAGAACCAGGACGCGGCTCTGGCGTTGGGGCACGATCCTGCTGGTGATCGCCGGATTGGCGGTGGCGCTCTACCCGCCCGCGCACTTCTGGGGTCCGAGGCCCTATCGGCACCCGGACGGGCTGTTCGGTGTGACCCGGGGCGACTTCGAGGACGACATACTGCCGCACTACGAGGTCAGCCTGCCGTGTGACGTGGACGGCCTCCGGTACAGCAACGCCGAGGACATGACCGGACCGATGGGCCAGCTGTACCTGCACTTCACCACGTCCCAGGGATGCCTGGACCGGATCCTTGACGGCTGGGCCGCCGTACCGGCAGAGCCATCGACGATGGCACCGACCGATCCCGGTTTCCCGCTTCCCGCCGCGGCCATTCCGGGCACGATCGGGTGGCGCTTCGACGCGCCGTCTTACCAGGTCTACCGACGCGAGGGGGACGTCGTGACCGGAGACGTGGTGGTGGTGCGCGACGGCAGGCAGCTCAGCGTGTACCTTCTCGCTCGCTACGCCTACTGACGACGCCGGCGACAGGTCCGGCAGCTCCACTTTGTCGCTTCGGCGACAGTGCGGCTGCCCGTCCGGGCACGGTCGAGGTGCTCGACGCCCCGGTCGACGCCCAGCCGAGTGGAATTACGGACAACGGGACCATCGTCGGTAGCGCCGGGCCGGTGCGCTTGACCGGCTGCTGACCCACCGACTCGCGACAGTGTGAGGCCGGCCCGTCGGGGCCGGCCTCACGTCGCGTCACGGCTTCCAGGAGCCGGCGGTCTCGAACCTGTGCTGGTACTCCAGCACCCCCGACGTGTCGGGTACGTCGAACACCACGCTGCCGGTGCGCCTGGTGCCGGCGGTCAGGTCGTCGGCGGGGGGCATCGGTTTGCCGCACCCGGAGAAGGCCCCGGCGATCGCGTTGGCCTCGGTGCCGTCGGCGGCCACCCACTCGAAGAAGAGCGGGTTCGCCGAAGCGGTGCCCCTGGTGACGGTCAGCGTCACGTCGGCGATCACGTACATGCCCTCGTCCGGCTTGAGGCCATAGGGAGCGCACGGCTTGGTGGCGGTGCTGAACTTCGTCACGGTGATCTCGATGGTGCCGCCGTCACCATCGATGACCAGGGTGTCTCCGGGTGCCATGTTGCGAGTGTCGCCGCTGGCCGTCGACGAGGGGGCTTTGGCCGACGGCTGAGCGGTGGCCCGGGTCACCGCGGGGGTGGGGCGCGCCTCGGTCACCTTGTCCGCGGCCCGGTTGGTGCCGATGACGACCGCCACGATGCCCCCGGCGCAGCTGAGGAGGGTGAGGACGGCCGCGGTGATGGCGACGGCCACGACTGTCCTCTTGGAGCCCTGCGTCGGCGCCGCCGGCGGTGCGAGGAGTGGATGACCCGGCCAGCCGATTGCCGTGTGGCCTCCGCCAGCGCCGACGTACCCACCGCCGGCCGTCGGGTACGCGGTGCCCGAGAACGGCGGCTGCGACGCGCTCCCCGCCGCAGACCACGGGCTGGGCGGCAGTGGTGCCTGCGAAAGCGTCGACTCAACAGTGGACTGCGGCTGTGTCACGGGGGACGACTGCGTCGGTGGCTCCGGGTTCGGGTGCTGGGGGTGCTGCGGCCCGGCGGGGGGCTGGGGGTGGGTCACCGTACTCCTTGACGCCTCGGTACGTGCGGTTCGGGAACCCGCCGACGCTACCGTGCGTGGCCGATCGCCCGGTCGCCGCGCCGGATTCCGTCCCACCGTCGACGGCGACCCTCGCTTCGATCCGGTCAGCCTGGACGGTGTCCGGGAATCAGCCCAGTGGGAGCACTGCGGCGGTGCGGACCAGCCCGCCGGCGACCACGAACCGGCCGACGATGGTTTTCGGCGGAGCCTCGACCGCCGCAGCGTCCACCCGGGCCGGTGCGATGCGGGCCGTGAACGTGCCGGCGTCCGGGTCGACGTCGAGCTGGGCGTCACGGAAGCCGAGCCACGTCCCGACCACCGGGTACCACACCTTGTAGACGGTCTCCTTGGCGCTGAACAGGACGACCGGCCAGGAGATGTCGCCGGGCAGCCGTGCGCAGAGGGCCTCCTCCTCGGGCAGCAGCACCATTCTGCGTACTCCCGGATCGACCTCGTGGTGCTGCTCGGCGTCCATTCCGACGGATCGGACATCGGTGGTGAGCGCCGCCGCGGCGGCGCAGTAGCCGGCGGTGTGGGTGATGGTGCCGACCACCCCGGCCGGCCAGACGGGCGCGCGGTCGGGGGCGGCCGGCACGGCGGTCGGTGGCAGGCCGAGACCGGTCATGGCCCGACGGGCGCAGGTCCTCCCAGCGGCGAAGTCCCGCCGACGGGTCTGCACAGCCCGCTCGCTGAGGCACGCCTGCTCGGCGGGGAGCAGTTCGCCGACCCAGTCGTCCGGCCCGGCCACGGCCACGGCGACTGTCGACGGCAGCAGGTCACGCATCGCGGCAGCCTACTGGTCGGTGGGAGCAGCGGCTCCTGTCAACCGTCAGATTTCCGACTCCCACGACGGGAGAAGGTACCGCAAAGATGTAACACCGGAGGGACGTGCAGCGCGCCCTCCCTGATGGCTCCGGGGGGACCACCATCAAGAACTGGTCAGGCAGGGCAGCCGCCAGTCCCGTGGACATCTGGAAGGACGTGCGATGACCGATGGTGCGGAACGGTCGGGGGTGCGGGTGGACGATCACGCCCCGAAGACCCCCTGCTGGAGCTGCGGCTCCTGCGGCGACGAGTGGCCGTGCGCGACGAAGCGCAGCCGGCTGCTGGCGGAGTACGGGAGTGACCGCGCGATGCTCAGCGTCTATCTGGGTTCCTGTCTCGCCGCCGCCACGGAGGATCTGCGCGCCGCGCCGGTGATGTCGCTCCAGAATCGGTTCATCGGCTGGTTGCCACGCGGCTCCCGCCGGGGTTGAGCCGCTGGTGGCCCCACCTTCGGGCAGGGCCACCAGCGGGGCGGTTCAGCGACGCCGGGGCCGCCTGGTCACCGCGAAGCCGACGACGCCGGCCACCGCGGCGAGCACGCCGCCGATGGCGGTCCAGACCCATCGCGAGCCGAGGTTCGGCAACCAGTCCGCCGGCGAGTCACCGTCGTCGCCAGCTTCCGGGTCCGCCACGGGTACGGCGTTGAGCACCGTGCCCGCCTTGGTGTTCGGCACCAGCGGCGCTGCCAACTCACCGTCGTCGGCCGAGGCGCCCCGGTCGGCGACCGTGCCGACCAGCAGGTCCACGTCGATCGGTGCGCCCAGATCCGGCTCGGGCAGATCGATCACGGAGAGCCTGATGACGTACGTGCCGGGCAGTGGATCGGCCGACCAGGGCTCCGCCCACGGTCGTACCTCGCGCAACGTGCAGCCCAGCACCACGCTCGACGCCTTCGCGTCCACCGTCGGGGTCTGTGCCCCGGCGGTGCACGCCTGCCGCCGGCGCAGCCCGTCGAACACGTCGACCGTCCAGGTGGAGGCGCCGCTGCGCCCCTTCGGGAAGGTGACGGTGGCGGTGATCTCGTGCACCTGGCCGGCTTTCGCCGGGAACGCCCAGTAGAGGTGGTCGCCGATCGACGCGTCCACCCGTACCGGTTGCCCCGCAGCGATCGGGGTGGCGCTGAGGAACGACGTGCCGGCCCGGTTCACCGGCGTGGCGCCCGGGGAGGGGCTCGGGGCGGCGACGGCCGAGGCGGGGAGCAGCGCAGCCCCGCCGGCGGCGAGCAGCGCCGCCAGCGATCGGAACAGGGCGGTACGCATCAGTTCTCCCTCCAGGTGGCGACCCACCAGCGGGTGAGCAGCCCGGCGATCAGGCCGGTGAGCAGCCCGGCGACGGTGAGCAGGGCGAGCAGCGCCCAGCCTCGACCGAGGTCCGGGCCGTCCGGTGCCGGTGCGGCGGCGACCACGTCGATGGTCAACTCCACGGGCATGCCCGGGGTGGCCGCGGTGCCGGGGCGCGGGGCGAACGAGTTGCTCACCACCAGGCAGACGGTGGTGGGCTCGATGACCGGCGCGGAACTCTCCTCGGCCTTCGCGGCATCCTCGTCGTCGGCGCTGGCCGACCAGCGCAGCCCGGCGGACAGCACATCGGCCCGTCCGCTGCCGGCGTCAGCGCCGCGAACCAGTTCCCGGCCGTCCGCTGCGGTGGCCCTCAGCAGGACCCCGTAGTCCCGGTTCACTCCTCGGTCCAGCGACATGCTCACCGACGCGCGCAGCTCCTGCCCGGGGCGTACCGGCACCCGGTAGTAGCGGTGCTCGGAGAACGCCTCCCGGTCGGCGTAGACGCCGGGGGCGAGCAGCGGCGCCGAGTCGCAGACGTTCGTGCCGCCGACCACCGTCGGGGCGCGGGTGTTCGTGTCGCCGGCCCGCTCGACGAGCTGTTTGATCCGTCCGGTCAGCTCCTCGGCGCTCTGTGCGGCGGTGTAGGTGCCGCCGGTCGCGCTGGCGATGCAGAGCAGCTGCTTTCGGACCTTCTCGTCGGGGGCCAGACCGAGGGTGTCGACGACCAGGCTGGTGCCCTGGGCGGCCAGCTCCCGGGCCACCTCGCACGGGTCCGGCGGGGCGCAGGTGTCCTCGCCGTCGGTGATCAGCACGATCCGTCGGGTGGTGGCCCCTCGGCCCAGGTCCTCAGCGGCGGAGCGCAGTGCGAGGCCGACCGGTGTGAACCCGGTCGGCCGCAGCGTCGCCACGGCAGCTTTGGCCGCGGACCGGTCCACCGGGCCGACCGGCACGATCTGCTGAGTGTCCTGGCAGCCGACCTTCTTGTCCTTGCCGCGGTAGGTCGCGCCGAGCACCCGGATGCCGAGCTGGGTCTCCGCCGGCAGCGCGTCGACGACCTCGTTGAAGGCCTGCTGGGCAACGGAGATCCGGCTGCGCCCGTCGATGTCGGCGGCGCGCATCGAGCCACTGACGTCGAGCACCAGCTCGACCCGGGGCGGCTCGGGCACCGGCTCCTCGTCGGCCTGCGCCGGGGCGGGCCCGGCCAGTGCGGTGGTCGCCAGCAGCCCGAGAAGGACCGCCGTCGATCGTCTGAAGTTGATCACGGCCCGCAGTGTAGTGAGATCCACTTTGGATGATCGTCCGGGTGGGCGTGGATCAGACCCCGGCGCCTCCGGCCAGGTCGATGACCGCCTCCGACCTTGCGTTTCCGCGCTCTGGGTCCACGCCAGGTCACCCTCGGTCAACTGCAGGCGGGTACGAGTCGGCCCGGCCACCATCCGTCGGAAATCTGACCCAAGTTGACCCGTTGTGCCGGTGGTGCGCGGTGGTTAAGCTCTTCATGCGCGCCCCAATCGCCCGCTTCCCCCGTGGCAGGCGATCGGGGCGCGCGTCTTTGTCGAAAGGCCCCGCACGGTCACAGTGCCCGCAGGGGTCGCAGTGCCCGCAGGGTCACAGAAGGGCCCGCACGCTTCGGCGTGCGGGCCCTTCTTCGTCGCGCTGTGCGGCGCGTCGCCTGTCGGTGCTTATATCCACCGACCGTCGAGCCACATCCGGGACAGCCAGTCCGAGTACGGAATCACCTTGCCGACGAAGATCGGATAGAAGTACGCGAAGCAGAGCCCCACCAGCAGCACATACGCCCCGGCCGCGATGCTGCCCACCAGTCGACGTTCGTAGCTCGGGTCGCCGGGCACCAGCGGTGCCACCTCACCCACGTCACCCCCGGCGGGCGCGATCAGCGCGCCGAGCACGTACACCACGGCAAGCACCAGGAACGGCAGCGCCGGCGCGGCGTAGAACGAGAACATCGTGCGGCCGTCGAGAGCGAACCAGAACCAGGGCAGCAGCCCGGCCGCCACGGTCAGCAGGATCGCGCCAGCCCGCCAGTCGCGGCGGGCCAGACCCAGCCAGGCCAGCGCCGCCAGGGCGGGCAGGAACGACCACCAGAGCAGTGGGGTGCCGAGCAGCAGGATCTCGGAGGCGCAGGTCGGTGCGCCGCACGCCCCGTCACCGGACCAGTGGAACGCCACCGGCCGGCCGAGCAGCAGCCACTGCCACGGCCACGACTGGTATTTGTGCGCGTCGTCGAGCTGGGCGTGGAAGCCGTACGCCGCCCGGTGGTACTCGAAGAGGTTGATCAGCGGCCCGATCACCGGGCGGTCGCTGAGCGGGGCGCTCGGGTAGGCCGACGCGAGCCGGTAGTAGCCGTCGTCGGTGAGCAGCCAGCCCGACCAGGTGGCGACATAGGTGGCCAGCATGAGCACACCGGCGAGGACCAGCCAGGGCAGCTCGTCGAGCACTGTGTCCCGCCAGGGTCGGCGGACCCCCGCCGAGCGGCGGACGCCGACCTCCCAGAGGATCACCAGCAGCGCGAAGACCGGTACGAAATACAGAGCGCTCCAC
Organism: Micromonospora sp. A202; assembly: GCF_006715105.1. Classification (NCBI taxonomy): domain Bacteria; kingdom Bacillati; phylum Actinomycetota; class Actinomycetes; order Micromonosporales; family Micromonosporaceae; genus Micromonospora; species Micromonospora sp. A202. The sequence goes on from NZ_VFMP01000001.1 coordinate 450,090, forward strand.
TTGACCGCGCAGGCGCAGCCGATCAACACTCCGGCTGCCAGCCGCCACCACGGCCAGGTGCGCCAACCGGTCGGCGGCCGGCCGGCGCGGCCCGGTTGGCTCGGGTCGAGCCCGTCGTCCAGGGCCCGCGCCCAGCGCCTGCGGCGGGCGTCCCGATCGAGCACCAACGCGCCGAACGCGGCCAACACGAAGAAGAGCAGGAAGATGTCGAGCAGCGCAGTGCGGGACAGCACCAGGTGGAAACCGTCCAGGGCGAGCAGCAGGCCGGCCGCGCAGCCGAGCACCGTCGAGCGGAACATCCGCCGACCGATGCGGACCAGCAGCAACACCGACAGGGTGCCGATCACGGCCGCCGAGAACCGCCAGCCGAACTCCGGCGTGGTGGTCATCAGGTGCCCGGGCACGGAGACCTTCGAATCCGCGTCCTGGTAGCCGAAGGCCCACTCGCCGAGGCCGATGAGCCACTTGCCCAGCGGTGGGTGCACGACGTACGACGGGACGTTGTCCTTGTAGTTCCACTCGACGCCGCGGGAGATCAGCCCGTAGCCGTCCTTGGCGTAGTAGGTCTCGTCGAAGATCTTGGTCTTGATGCTGGACAGCCCGACGAAGCGCAGGATCCCCGCGATGGCCACCACCACCGCCGTGGCCAGCCAGGAGAACCGGTCCACCTGGCTGTCGACGGTGGCGAACCTCCGCCGGAGCGCGGCGGACGCACCACCGCCACCGGCACTCGGTGCCGCCGGCTCCTGGTTGGGGCTGGGCTCGCCCGTCACCTCGACCATCTTGGCAGGCTCGGCACTCGGGCTCTGCGCTGTCGACGCACTCGTCACCCGGCGATCGTAGGCTGCCAAGGTGTCCTGTGGCGCCCGTCGTCCCTGATACCGGTATTCGCTGTCGATGAAGGAGACGAATTCGTGGGTGAAAAGTCCGAAGCTGGGCGCCTGATCCTGCTCGGTGCCCCGCTCGGCAACCCCGCCGACGCCTCGGCCCGGCTCCGGGAGGTGCTGAGCACCGCCGACGTGGTCGCGGCCGAGGACACTCGCCGGCTGACCCGGCTGGCCCGCGACCTCGACATCACGGTCGGCGGCCGGATCGTCTCCTACTTCGAGGGCAACGAGGAGCGGCGCACCCCCGAGCTGGTCGAGGTCATCCTGAGCGGATACGTGGTGGCACTGGTCACCGACGGGGGCATGCCGAGCGTCTCCGACCCCGGCTACCGCCTGGTCCGGGCCGCACTGGACGTCGGGGCGCCGGTCACCGTCGCCCCCGGGCCCAGCGCGGTCACCACCGCGCTGGCGGTCTCCGGGTTGCCCTGTGACCGGTTCTGCTTCGAGGGCTTCCTGCCCCGCACCCCCGGCGCCCGGCGAACCCGCCTGCGCGCGCTCGCCGCCGAGGAACGGACGCTGGTCTTCTTCGAGGCCCCGCACCGGATCGGTGCGGCTCTCACCGACCTCGCCGACACGTTCGGCGCGGACCGGCCAGCCGCACTCTGCCGGGAGCTCACCAAGACCTACGAGGAGGTGCTCCGCCGTCCCCTCGGCGAGCTGGCCCGGTGGGCCGCCGAGGGAGACCCGCGCGGCGAGATCACTCTGGTGGTGGCCGGTGCGCCGGTGATCGCCCCGGAACGCCCCGACGACGACACCCTGCGCGCGGCCGTCGCCGAGCGGGAGGCCGCCGGCCGGTCCCGCCGGGACGCCATCACCGACGTCGCCACCGAGTACGCGCTGCGCCGGCGCGACGTCTACACCATCGTGCACAGCTGACCCGGGCGCCCGGCCGTGCCGGGGTTCACCGGGCGACGCGCTCACCAGGCGAAGGCCAGGAAGCCGACGGTGATCAGCACGGGGCCGGCGATGGCCGCTGTCACGGCCCAGCGACGGTGCCGACGGCCGGGCAGCCGCGCCGACCCGGTCCACCGGACGATGCCGGCCGTGCAGGCCAGCACCACCAGCAGACCGGGCAGCCAGAGCAGGTGCCGGCCCACGCCGGTGTCCGCGTACGCGGTGCCGGCGTCCGGTCCCGTCATCCGTGCCGGCACCGATGTACCGCTCGCCTTCTCCCCGGCGGGTACGCCGCTGACCCGTACGCCGTGCGCGATGAACCGCCCGTCGTCGGCCGTGAACGTCCCCCGACACCGTTGGGTGAGCCCGTCACCGGTGCAGCCGTCGAGCACCACAGTGCCCACCCGGGCGTGCCCGACGGCGAGCCAGAACGGGCCGGCGCTGACCCAGGCGAAGAAGGCCGCCACCAGGCTCAGCGTCACCAGCGCGGCCAGCCCGGGCAGCGGATCGGGCGGTGGGGCCGTACGGCTCGGTGCCGGGCGGCCCACCGGGCGGAAGCCGCGGTCCCCCGACGGCGCCGGGTCCTCCCGCACCGGGGTGCCGTCCCAGTGCACCTCCTCGATCGGCGCCCAGAAGGCAGCGACGTCGTCCGGCGTGTCACCGTCGGACCGGCCCTCCCGTTGCAGGCGGCTCTGCTGGCGGACGGGCACTCGACGCGGCACCGCGTCCACCGGCGCGCCGGTGGTGGGTTCCATCTCGACGGCCTCCGTGGCGGCGGGTGCCGAGCCGACCGGGGGGCCTGGTAAGCCGGGCCGGTCGGCCCCGGGCTGCGGGGCGGGGCTCGGTCGCGGGCTGGGACTGGGGCGCGACGCGGAACCCGCGTCGGCTCCGGGCACCAACCGGGGCTGGGGTGCTACCCCGGCACTCCGGGGCGAGGCGGGGTCGAGGCCAGGGTCGTCGCCGACCGTCGGGCCGGTGCGAGGGTCCTCGTGGTCCCGTGCCGCTCGTCTGCCAGTCACGACGTTCATTGCACACCGGTCCGGGAGGCGGAACGGGCAGCTCGACCGCGTGTCGGCGACAAATCGGACCAATGGTGGAGGTGGTCCGGCCGGTCCGCCGGCCCGGCACCCCCCATTGGTTCGCGGTCGCCCCTGGCGGGTCACTAGGCTTGCTGCTCATGAGTCACGTTCTCGCGGCAGTGGCCTGGCCGTACGCCAACGGCCCCCGCCACATCGGCCACGTCTCCGGTTTCGGCGTTCCCTCCGACGTCTTCGCCCGGTACATGCGGATGGCCGGCCACCACGTGCTCATGGTCTCCGGCACCGACGAGCACGGCACCCCGATCCAGGTGCAGGCCGACGCCGACGGGGTGACCCCGCGCGAGCTGGCCGACCGGTACAACAGGGTGATCGTCGAGGACCTGCACGGCCTGGGTCTCTCCTACGACCTGTTCACCCGCACCACCACCCGCAACCACTACGCGGTGGTGCAGGAGTTGTTCGAGGGGATGTACCGCAACGGCTACATCGTGCCGAAGACCACCATGGGCGCGATCTCCCCGTCCACCGGCCGCACCCTGCCCGACCGTTACATCGAGGGCACCTGCCCGATCTGCGGGTACGACAGCGCCCGGGGTGACCAGTGCGACAACTGCGGCAACCAGCTCGACCCGATCGACCTGATCGACCCGAAGTCACGGATCAACGGGGAGACCCCGAAGTTCGTCGAGACCGAGCACTTCTTCCTGGACCTGCCCGCGCTGGCCGAGGTGCTGCGGCAGTGGCTGGACACCCGGGAGGGGTGGCGGCCCAACGTGCTGCGGTTCTCCCGCAACCTGCTCGACGACCTCCAGCCCCGGGCGATCACCCGTGACCTGGAGTGGGGCGTGCCGATCCCGCTGGACGGCTGGCGGGACCGGCCGGACAAGCGGATCTACGTCTGGTTCGACGCGGTGATCGGCTACCTGTCCGCCTCGATCGAGTGGGCCCGCCGCTCCGGCGACCCGGAGGCGTGGCGGCAGTACTGGTCCGCCGACGGTGCCGGTAAGGACTCCCAGTCCTACTACTTCATGGGCAAGGACAACATCGTCTTCCACTCGGTCATCTGGCCGGCGCTGCTCTCCGGATACTCCGGCGAGGGCTCCCGCGACGGTGCGCCGGGCGAGCTGGGTCGGCTCAACCTGCCCACCGAGGTGGTGTCGAGCGAATACCTGACCATGGAGGGGCGCAAGTTCTCCTCGTCGCGCAAGGTGGTCATCTACGTTCGTGACTTCCTGGAGCGCTACGACGCCGACGCGCTGCGATACTTCATCGCCGCCGCCGGCCCGGAGAGCAACGACACCGACTTCACCTGGGCCGAGTTCCTGCGCCGCAACAACGACGAGCTGGTCGCCGGCTGGGGCAACCTGGTCAACCGGTGCGTCTCGATGGCGGCGAAGAACTTCGGCGAGATCCCGCCGGTCGACCCGGCCGGGCTCACCGAGGCCGACGAGGCGCTGCTCGCGACCTCTCGGGCCGGCTTCGCCACAGTGGGCGACCTGATCGGCCGGCACCGGCAGAAGCAGGCCATCGGTGAGGCCATGAGGGTGGTCGCCGAGGCCAACAGATACCTCTCCGAGCAGGCCCCGTGGAAGCTCAAGGGCGAGGCGGAGAAGCCCCGGATGGGCACCATCCTGCACGTCGCCCTCCAGGTGATCAGCGACGCGAACACGCTGCTCACCCCGTTCCTGCCGCACTCGGCTCAGCAGGTGCACGAGCTGCTCGGCGGCACCGGTGTGCACGCGCCGATGCCCGTCATCGAGCAGGTCGACGACCTGGACGGCGGGCCGTCGTACCCGGTGCTCACCGGGGACTACACCGTCGGCGCGCGCTGGGAGTCGGTGTCGATCGAGGCGGGCCGGCCGCTGGCAGCGCCGAAGCCGGTGTTCCGCAAGCTCGACCCGTCGATCGTCGACGAGGAGCTGGCCCGACTGGCCGACTGAACGCACGACGCCCCCGGTGGCAGGGCATCCGGCCGCCGGGGGGACGTCACATCACGTACCGGGTGTCCATCACCTGGTCGTCGCTCACCTCGGCGCCCGGTGCCCAGGTCTCGTAGATGCCGCGGTCGTGACACTGCGCGCCGGTGGCGACCACGGTGTCCGGGTCCGGGAAGCGCAGCCGCAATCGCAGCCAGCCGGCCTCCTCGCGCAGCACCAGGCACGGCACGCCCCGCCACTGGGCGAACCGGAGCCGGCGGGCCACCGCGTCCACCGGGTAGCGGGCCGCCCGGGTCATCGCCAACACCCGGAACCCGCCGGGCAGGTCGGCCACCGCCTCGTACTCGGTGTCGCCGTAGAGGCCCACCAACTGGGTGGAGCGCAGAGCGTCGCCGGTCGGCACGTACTCCTGGTCGGGGGAGAGGCCCGGCACCGCGGCGAGCAGGTGCCGCCACTGCGGACCCACCATCCGCAGCCAACCGCGCTGCTCCGCCTGGTACGTGTAGAGCACGACCTCCACCCCCTCGGCGGGGTAGGCGAGCAGGGTGGCGTTCGCCGGCATCGGCAGGTCGGCGAAGTCCCGGGTGATGAACTCGGGGATGAGCTGACCATTGCTCGGCACGAAGCCGGTGCCCAGCACCGGTGGGCCCAGCCGGTCCCGGGCGGCCAGCGCGGTCAGACCGCGGTGCGTCTCGCCCACCGGCACGTCGTAGTCGCCCGGGTCCGCGGCCCGCCAACGCAGCGCGTACGCGACGTCCGAGCCTTCCCGCCCGGCGTCACCGTCGGTGCGCAGCACCGTGGTGGCGGTCGGCGTACGCAGGTGCGCCACGTCGTGCTCGCGGAAGCAGAAGCCGTGCGGCAGCCAGCCCCGCACGTACCCGGCGAGCTGCCGGGCGGAGAGCACCTTCACCATCCGGGTGCCCCTCCGCACCACCGCCGAGGCACGCACCGAGGTCAGGACGGGGTCGCCCGCCGCGGACGGCTGCTGGCTGAGCTGGTGTACGTGCGCCCAACCGCGTTCCCGGTGCGCCGGCATCATCAGCGGCGTCTCCGGCTCCTCGGCCGGCTCGACCGCCCCGTGCACCGCGCTCGCCTCGGTGACGTGCACGAACCGGCGCCACGGCAGGGCGCTGCCCGGTCGGGGCGCCCGCTCGAAGCCGGCCACCTCCTCGGCGCTGAACAGCTCGTACGCGGCGCCCCGGGCGATCTCCTCGGCCGGGTACACGCCGCCGCCGAACGCCACGCGCAGCCCGGTACGTTCGCCGGCCGCGCCGCTCGCGTGAGGTGTGACGCTCACGGTACGGCCAAGCTGCTGTGACTCGGGGTTCGCTCGCTGCGCTCGCTCACCCGGCGACGGTAGAGTCGCGCGGCGTAGTCGAGGTGAACGTCGGGTGGCGGGCAGATGGCCAGGCCCGGTGTGTGATGCTGTCGCTGATGAGCGAGCCCACTGAATCCCGCCGAGAGCGTGCCGCCCGGCGGGCCGGAGAGTTTCCGCCCGCCCCCGAGCCGCTGCCCCGGCCGGTGCTGGACAGTCACACCCACCTGGACATCACCGTCAGCGAGGCCGGCGTGCCCGGCGGCGGGCCATCCGACGACCCGGTGGGCACGGCGATCGCGCTGGCCACCAAGGTCGGCGTGGACCGGCTGGTCCAGGTGGGCGTGGACGTCGCCTCCTCACGGTGGGGCGCGGACGCGGCCGACCGGTACCCCGCGGTGTTGGCCACCGTCGCGCTGCACCCCAACGAGGCGCCCCGCCTCACCGACCTCGACGAGGCGCTGCGGCAGATCGAGTCGCTGGCCGCCCGCGACCGGGTCCGGGGGATCGGCGAGACCGGGATGGACTTCTTCCGGACCGGCGACGACGGGCGTGCCGCGCAGGAGCACAGCTTCCGGGCGCACATCGCCATCGCCAAGCGGTACGGCAAGGCGCTGGTCATCCACGACCGGGACGCGCACGCGGACGTGCTGCGGATCCTCGACGACGAGGGCGCTCCCGACCGGGTGGTGCTGCACTGCTTCTCCGGTGACGCCGACTTCGCCCGCGAGTGCGTCCGCCGGGGCTACCTGCTCAGCTTCGCCGGCACCGTCACCTTCGGCAGCGCCACCGCGCTGCGCGAAGCCGCCGCACTCACCCCGGTCGACCAGATCCTGGTGGAGACCGACGCCCCCTACCTCACCCCGACGCCGCACCGCGGCCGGCCGAACGCCTCGTACCTGATCCCGCTGACCGTCCGCGCGCTCGCCGCGACCACCGGCAGTGACCTGGACGAGCTGTGCGCGGCCATCTCCGCCACCGGCGACCGTGCCTTCGGGCCGTGGTGAGCCCGGGCCGGCGGTCGGCCCCGACGTCGCCGCTACGCTGCCAGGCATGACCGGTCTTCTCGGCCCGGCGGAGATCCGGGAACTCGCCGCCCGGCTGGGCGTCGCGCCCACCAAGAAGCTGGGCCAGAACTTCGTGCACGACCCGAACACCGTGCGCCGGATCGTCACCGCCGCCGGGCTGACCCCCGACGACGTGGCCCTGGAGGTGGGCCCCGGCCTCGGTTCGCTGACCCTGGGGCTGCTGCCGGTCGCCGGGCACGTGCACGCCGTGGAGATCGACCCGGTGCTCGCCGGGGCGCTGCCGGAGACCGCCGCGCGACACGCCGGGGCGGACGCCGACCGGCTCACCGTGCACCGCGCGGACGCCCTGCGCATCCACGCCGCCGAGCTGGCCGATCCACCGCCGACCGCGCTGGTCGCAAACCTGCCCTACAACGTGGCAGTGCCCGTGGTGCTGCACCTGCTCGCCGTGCTGCCCACCCTGCGGCACGGCCTGGTCATGGTGCAGAAGGAGGTCGCCGACCGGCTGGTCGCCGGTCCCGGCTCCAAGGTGTACGGCATTCCGTCGGTCAAGCTCGCCTGGTACGCCCACGCCCGGGGCGCCGGCAAGGTGCCTCCGAACGTGTTCTGGCCGGTGCCCAACGTCGACTCCGGTCTGGTCGCCTTCACCTGCCACGAACCGCCCCGAACCGACGTACCCCGGGAACGGGTCTTCGCCGTTGTCGACGCGGCGTTCGCGCAGCGGCGCAAGACGCTGCGCGCCGCGCTCGCCGGTTGGGCCGGTAGCGCGGACCGTGCCGCCGCCGCGCTCACCGCGGCCGGCGTCGACCCCGGCGCCCGGGGGGAGTCACTGACCGTCGAGCAGTTCGCCGCCATCGCCGCGTCGGCTCCGGTCGGTACGCCGGCCGCGAAGTAGGCTGACGCCCGTGCCCGCCGAGGACGCCGAGGAGCAGATTGTGGCCAACCCCTTCGACATCCGCCTGCGCGTACGGGACCTGACCCCGTGACCGAGGCCTGGCGACCGGACGGCGAGGACGAGCGACGCGGGTCCATCGGGCCGGTGAAGGTCCGGGTGCCCGCGAAGGTCAATCTGCACCTCGGGGTGGGCCCGTTGCGCCGCGACGGCTACCACGAGCTGAACACGATCTACCACGCCATCTCGATCTACGACGAGCTGACGGCCCGTCGGGGTGACACCCTCGCTCTGACCATGGAGGGTGAGGGCACCGGCGAGCTGGCCCTGGACGACACCAACCTGGTGATCCGCGCGGCGCACGCCCTCGCCGGGTACGCGGGCGTGCTGCCACACGCCCGGCTGCACCTGCGCAAGCAGATCCCGCTCGCCGGTGGGCTGGCCGGCGGCAGCGCCGACGCCGCCGCCGCTCTGGTGGCCTGCGACGCGCTCTGGGGCACCGGGCTGTCCCGCGACGAGCTGGCCGGGATCGCCGCCGACCTCGGCTCCGACGTGCCGTTCCTGATCTACGGTGGCACCGCGCTGGGCACCGGCCGGGGCGAGGCGATCAGCCCCGTGCTCGCCCGCCCGACCTCCTGGCACTGGGTGGTGGCGATCGCCGACGGGGGCCTCTCCACTCCGGCCGCGTACCGCGAGTTGGACCGGCTGCGCGACTCCGGCGCCGCCGGCACCCCGCTGGGCTCCACCGACGCGTTGCTGGGCGCGCTGCGTCAGCGCGACCCCCGGGTGCTCGCCCGGACGCTCGGCAACGATCTTCAGGACGCCGCGCTGGCCATGCGCCCGGCGCTGGCCGACACCCTCAAGGCCGGCGAGGCGGCCGGCGCGCTCACCGGGATCGTCTCCGGCTCCGGCCCGACCTGTGTGTTCCTCACCGCCGACGCGGCCGACGCGGAGCGGATCGCCGCCGAGCTGAACGGCGCTGGTGTGTGCCGGGAGGCGCGGGTCGCGCACGGCCCGGTCGTCGGCGCCCGCGTCGGCTGACGGGTCGTCCCACCCGGCCTGCGGGCGCGCGGCGCGGGTGTCCGGGGCGTCCGCGTACCCTTGAGGGAGGCGTCCAGGTGCCCGCCGGCACCGGGACGCCTTGATCATGAAGGGTGGAACGTGGCGAACATCGTCAATCTGGACCGGGTGTCCAAGGGGTACGGCGCCGCCGGGCGGCTGCTCACGGACGTCTCGCTCGGTCTGGACGACGCCGACCGGATCGGCGTGGTCGGCCTCAACGGCGCCGGCAAGTCCACCCTGCTGCGGCTGCTCACCAAGCAGGAGGACCCCGACGACGGCCGGGTGACCCACCGCCGCGACCTGCGCGCGCTCTGGCTGCCGCAGCAGCTCACGCTCGCCCCCGACGCCACCGTCCGGGACGTCGTGCTCGGCACCGCCTGGCTCAACGAGGGCATGGGCGCCGAGCACGAGTGGGCCGGCGACGCCGGCGTCCGCGGCATCCTCGACGGCCTCGGCATGCCGCACCTCGGCCTCGACCAGCCGGTCGGCCCGATGTCCGGTGGCGAACGCCGCCGGGTGGCGCTCGCCGCGCTGCTCGTCCGCGACTCCGACCTGCTCATCCTCGACGAGCCCACCAACCACCTCGACGTCGGCGGTGTCGACTGGCTGGCCCGGCACCTGGTCGGCCGCAAGGGCGCCCTGGTCGTGGTCACCCACGACCGGTGGTTCCTGGACGCGGTCTGCACCACCACCTGGGAGGTCGCCGACCAGACCGTTCGCGCCTACGAGGGTGGATTCGCCGCCTGGACCCTCGCCCGCGCCGAGCGCGAGCGCGTCGCCGCCGCCACCGAGGCCCGTCGGCAGAACCTACTCCGCAAGGAGATCGCCTGGCTGCGCCGTGGCCCGCCGGCCCGGACGTCCAAGCCCCAGTTCCGCATCGACGCCGCGAACGCGTTGATCGCCGACGTGCCGCCGGCGCGGGACACCATGTCCCTGCAGCGCATGGCCACCTCGCGGCTCGGCAAGCAGGTGTACGACCTGGAGAACGTCGAGCTGCACGCCGGCCCCAAGGAGATCCTGCGCGACGTCACCTGGCTGGTCGGCCCCGGTGACCGGATCGCCATCCTCGGTGCCAACGGCGCCGGCAAGACCACCCTGTTGCGGATGCTCGCCGGCATCACCCGCCCCGACGGTGGCCGCCTCGGCACCGGCTCCACCGTGCGGCCCGCGTTCCTCTCCCAGGAGCTCACCGAGCTGCCCGGTCACCTCCGGGTGCTGGAAGCCGTCGAGGAGGTCGCCCGCCGGGTCCAGCTCGGTGACCGAGAGGTTTCCGCCGCGCAGCTCGCCGAGGTGTTCGGCTTCGACGACCGCCGACTCTGGACCCCGGTCAGTGACCTCTCCGGTGGGGAACGCCGCCGGTTGCAGATGCTGCGGCTGCTCGCCGGCGAGCCCAACGTGCTGCTCTTCGACGAGCCCACCAACGACCTCGACACCGACACCCTCGCCTCGCTGGAGGACCTGCTCGACTCGTGGCCCGGCACGATCATCGTGGCGAGCCACGACCGCTACCTGATCGAGCGGGTCACCGACACGGCGTACGGGATGTTCGGCGACGGTCGCCTGGTGCACCTGCCGGGCGGGGTGGACGAGTACCTTGCCCGGACGGCCGAGCGGGCCGGCTCCGCCCCCCGGGTCGGCGTGAACCCGACCGCCGCGCCCACCGGCCCGAGCGCGGGTGGCATGTCCGCTGCCGAGGTCCGCCAGGCCCGCAAGGAGCTGAGCCGGCTGGAACGGCAGCTCGGCAAACTCGACCAGCGCGAGACAACGCTGCTCGGTCAGCTCGCGGCGGACGCCACCGACTATGCCCGGGTGGCCGAGTTGGACACACAGCTCAAGGATCTGCGCGCCGAGCGGGAGCGGATCGAGGAGAGCTGGATGACCCTCGCCGAGGACCTGCCGGAGAGCTGACTGGGCCGGGCACGCCGGGCGAGGACCGTGTGCGGCGTCACACCGCCACATGCGAGACAATCGTCGGTGACACCTACCCCACGGCGTTGGAGACACAGACATGGCACACACCCCCGTCAACCACCCCGCGCGGCCGATCTACCGGGCGATCGGCGGGCTGACCGGTCTGTACCTGGTGGTCTTCGGTGTGCTCGGCATCATCGCGAGCATGGGCGACGAGATCCTCGCCCAGGACGACACCCGGGTCCTCGGTCAGGGCACCAACCTCGGCTTCTCGCTGCTCAGCGTGCTGCTCGGGATCATCGTGCTGGTCGGCACGGCCCTCGGCCGCAACATCGACGTGGCGATCAACCAGTGGCTGGCGTACGCCCTGATGGTGATCGGCCTGGCCGGCCTCGCGTTCATCCGGACCGACGCCAACATCTTCAACTTCAGCATCACCACCGTGGTCGTGGTGCTGGCGGCGTCCCTGGTGCTGCTGATGGTCGGCATGTACGGCAAGGTCGGGTCCGAGGATGAGGCGGAGGCGTTCCAGAAGGCTCGTCTCGTTCTCTGAGCTTTCCCTGGTTGCGGTGGTGGTTTTCGCCGGAGCCCGAGCTGCTCCGGGCGGTCAGGCTTGATCCCTGCGCAACTCGGGCTCCGGCGAAAACCTGACCTGGTCCTGCCTGTCGGCGGACCTCCGCCATTGTGGTTTTCCGGACAGTCGGCTCTGCCTGGGCGACAATCCTCCTGAAGCGGTTGATTCAGGGGGTCTCGGTATGCCGCACTTTCCGGTGAACCATCCGGCACGGCCGCTCTACCGGGTCCTGTCCGGTCTGATCGGCGTCTACATCCTGGTCTTCGGCGTCTGGGGCGTCGCCGAGACGATCGGTGACCCGCTCTTCGCCCGGACCAGCACCTGGGCCCTCGGACTCCGGACCAACCTGGCCTTCTCGCTCGCCTCGGTGATCTTCGGTGTCGTCCTGATCATCGGGGCGTCGCGGCGCAGCAACCTCGGCCACTACATGAACCTCATCGCCGGTGTCGTGTTCCTGGTGACCAGCATCCTGATGATGTCCGTGCTCCAGACCGAGGCGAACTTCCTCAACTTCTCGATGTCGACAGTGGTGGTGTCGATGCTGTTCGGCCTGATCCTGCTCGGCACCGGCCTGTACGACAAGATCGGCCCACCGGAGCACGCGGAGGCGGAGCTGGAGCGCCGCAAACACCCCGTGGCCGACGCGCACCGCCGCTGATCGGGCTCAACGGCGCTAGCCGTTCATCGGGCTCAGCGGCGCCGGCCGCTCATCGGGCTGAGGGGCGCCGGCTGGTGATCAGCGTCGGCTTCGCCTCCAGGTGCGACAACCCGTTCCAGGCCAGGTTGACCAGGTGCGCCGCCACCGTCTCCTTACGCGGCTTGCGGACCTCCAGCCACCAGCGCCCGGTCAGTGCCACCATGCCGACCAGCGCCTGCGAGTACAGCTCGGCGAGCTTCGGGTCGTACCCCCGGCTCTTGAACTCGGCACCCAGGATGTGCTCGACCTGGTGGGCCACGTCGTTCATCACGCTGCTGAAGTTGGCAGTGCCGGCCATCAGCGGCGACTCGCGGACCAGCACCCGGAAGCCGCTGGCGTCCTCCTCGATGTAGCCCAGCAGGGCCAACGCCGCCTGCTCCAGGAGCTCTCGGGGGTGCCCGGCAGTCAACGCCGTGGTGATCCGGTCCAGCAGGGCGCGGACCTCGCGGTCCACCACCACCGCGTACAGGCCTTCCTTGCCGCCGAAGTGCTCGTACACCACCGGCTTGGAGACCTTGGCGCGGGCCGCGACCTCCTCGATCGAGGTGGCGTCGAACCCGCGCTCGGCGAAGAGCTGCCGGCCGGTCGCGATCAACTGCTCCCGCCGCTGGGCCGCCGACATGCGGACCCGGGAGGCGGGTTTGGCCTTGGGTGCCGCGGCCGGGGCCGGCGGCGTCACCCGTCGGCCGCCGGCACCGGCATCGCCGTCACTGACCTCGGGCATGTCGCCGCCTCGCTGGCGCTCGGTGACGCCCTGCCGTGGAATGGTGCCTCCGCTGTGCCCGTTCACGTCGTCGCCTCACTGTCGGGCGGTGCGACCGCCCTGCCGCGCCGTCCGACCGTACCCGGATCGGGCCCGGCTCCCCGTCTGCCGAGCCGTCCGGTCCCCCCGCGTGGCTCGGTCACCCGGCCATCCTGCCAGGCGGCATGTCGGAGCACCGCCCGGTTTTAGTGGGGTGCGACCGGCTTCACCAGCTTCGCGGCGAGGCGTTCCGGCTTTGGCCAGCGCACCTGCGTCGCGGCGCCGACCTTCTCGAACAGCCAGATCACCCGGGCGGAGATGTCCACCTGGCCCCGCAGGACACCGTGCCGGGCGCTGGTCGGGTCGGCGTGGTGCAGGTTGTGCCAGCTCTCGCCGAACGACAGGATCGCCAGCGGCCAGAAGTTGGACGCGCGGTCGCCCTGACGCATCGCGAACGGGCGCTCGCCGTAGACGTGGCAGACCGAGTTGATCGCCCACGTGACGTGGTGCAGCAGACCGATCCGGACCAGCCCGGCCCAGAAGAACGCGGTCAGCGCGCCCTGCCACGACCAGGTCACCAGGCCGCCGATCAGCGCGGGGCCGAGCAGCGAGACGGCCACCAGCGCAGGGAAGAGCTTGTCGACCCGGCTGATGTCGCGGTCGGCGATGAGGTCCGGAGCGAAGCGCGCACGGTTGGACAGCTCCCGGCGGAACAGCCAGCCCACGTGTGCGTGGAACAGGCCTCGGGTCAGCGCCCAGAAGCTGGTGCCGAAGCGCCACGGCGAGTGCGGGTCGCCCTCCATGTCGGAGAACGCGTGGTGTCGGCGGTGGTCGGCGACCCACTGGATGATCTCGCCCTGCACCGCCAGGGAACCCGCGACCGCCAGCGACACCCGCAGCCACCGCTTGGCCTTGAACGAGCCGTGGGTGAAGTAGCGGTGGAAGCCGACGGTGATGCCGAGCCCGGAGACGACATACCAGACCAGGCCGATGACCACGTCGGTCCAGCCCAGCCAGCCGCCCCAGGCCACCGGCACGGCGACCAGCAGGGCGACGAAGGGGATGACCACGAAAGCCCAGAGGGCGGCCAGGATGCCGGTGGACTGGCTGCCGTCGGTGAGTGGTTTGGGGCCGGGTCCGGCGGTGTTGGGATCGAGCAGAGCAGTGGACATGGGACCTCGCAGGGGGATGGTTACGATCACGAAGCTACGCCTACGTCACCGTAACTTACGGCACCGTAGATCGCACGAGGAAGTTCGAAAGCTCTTCACGTGGCGGTCGAAAGCCGCAGGTCAGGTGCCGTCGGGGCGAGTGGGGCGGCGTCGTCCACTGACGCGACTCGACGTGCGCTGTCCCGGCACCCGGGAATCCCCGACATTCTGGGAACCGGGTTGATCAGCGGGCCCGCGTGGCAGGCTCTCGCCCCGCGCTCCCGGGTCGCTCCCGCTCTGCGGCGGGATGAGCGATGGCGTCCGACGGCAGGGACGCTAAGGTGTAGCGGCGGGATGTTCATCCCCCTGATGCGACGTGCTCGCGTCGCTGATCGGCCGTGGTGTAATTGGCAACACCCGGGTCTTTGGTACCCGTATTTCAGGTTCGAACCCTGGCGGCCGAGCTGCCCATCTACGTCCTGTTCAAGGGCCGGTGGGGGTAAGAGGAAGACAGGCCGGGCCTCGCGGTTAGCATGACCGCGAGAGTGTCCGCCGTCCCGACGGGAGCCACGTCGTGCCCCAGCCCCACCTTCGTACCGTCGTCGTTCTCGCCGCCGGTGAGGGCAAGCGGATGAAGTCGACACTGCCCAAGGTGCTGCACCCGCTGCTCGGTCGGACGCTGCTCGGTCACGTGCTGAGCGCCGCCGCGCCGCTGGCCGCGGACCGCACCGTCGTCGTGGTGGGGCACGGCGCCGACCAGGTCCGGGCCCACCTGGGCGAGGTCGCCCCGGACGCCACGCCGGTGCTCCAGGCCGAGCAACTCGGCACCGGGCACGCCGTGCGGATCGCCCTGGACGCCGTCCCGGACGGCGCCGGCACCGTCGTGGTGATCAACGGGGACGTGCCACTGCTGCGACCCGAGACGGTGGGCGCGCTGGTGACCGCGCACGAGCAGGCCGCGGCGGCAGCCACAGTGCTGGCCGCCGAGGTGCCCGACCCGACCGGGCTCGGTCGGATCGTCCGGGACGCCGACGGCCGCCTGGAGCAGATCGTCGAGGAGCGCGACGCCGACGCGACGCAGCGTACGATCCGGGAGATCAACGCCGGCATCTACGCGTTCGACGCGGTACGGCTGCGCGAGGCGCTGAGCAAACTCTCCACCGACAACGACCAGGGCGAGGAATACCTGACCGACGTCTTCGGCCTGCTCCGCTCGGTCGGTGAGCCGGTCGCGGTGCACATGGCCGACGACCACGTCGAGACGTTGGGCTGCAACGACCGGGTGGAGCTGGCGACGCTGCGCCGGCTGCTGCGCGATCGGGTCAACGAGGCGTGGATGCGTACCGGGGTGAGCCTGCTCGACCCGGCGACCACCTGGATCGACGTGACGGTGGCTCTGGACCGCGACGCGGTGATCGACCAGAACACCCAACTGCGCGGCGGCACCGTGGTCGGCGAGGGCGCGTTGATCGGGCCGGACGTCACGCTGGTCGACACAATCGTGGGCCCCGACGCGTCGGTGGTCCGCAGTCACGCCGTCGGCGCCGAGATCGGCGCGGGCGCGAGCGTCGGGCCGTACGCGTACCTGCGGCCGGCGGCCCGGCTGGCCGAGAAGGCGAAGGTCGGCACGTTCGTCGAGGTGAAGAACTCGCAGATCGGCGCCGGCTCGAAGGTGCCGCACCTGACCTACGTGGGCGACGCGACGATCGGCGAGCAGACCAACATCGGCGCCGCGTCGGTCTTCGTGAACTACGACGGCGTCAACAAGTACCGGACCGTGATCGGCAGCCACGCGCGCACCGGTGCGGACAACATGTTCGTGGCGCCGGTCGAGGTGGGTGACGGGGCGTACACCGCCGCCGGCTCGGTGATCGTCGACGACGTCCCGGCGGGCGCGATGGGTGTGGCGCGCGCACGTCAGCGCAACATCGAGGGCTGGGTCGTGAAGCGTCGCGCCGGCACGGCTGCGGCCGAGGCGGCACAGCGGGCCCAGGACGCGAAGGGTGCGCAGCCGAACGGCGACGCGAAGGGTGCGTCGTGACACCCGGCACCGCAAGCGACAGTGAGGCAATCCACGGGGTGACCGAGACGGTGGGCGGCGCATCCGGCACGGGAGATACTGCAACCGAATAGTCCCCGACCCACCACCACCGGGTCGGGTACCGCCGACAAAACGGGAGCAGACGGGCCCATGGGCAGCATCGTCGCCGAAAACCGCAAAAGCCTGATGCTCTTTTCCGGACGTGGCTTTCCGGAGTTGGCCAAGGAGATCGGCGAGGTGCTCGGCGTCGCGCCGACCCCGGCCGACGCGTACGAGTTCGCCAACGGCGAGATCTTCGTACGGTTCAAGGACTCGGTGCGTGGTTCGGACGCCTTCGTGGTGCAGTCCGTCACGCACGGGGTGAACACCTGGGTCATGGAAACCCTGATCATGGTGGACGCGCTGAAGCGGGGGTCGGCCAAGCGGATCACCGTGGTGCTGCCGTTCTACCCGTACGCACGGCAGGACAAGAAGCACCGGGGTCGGGAGCCGATCTCGGCCCGGCTGGTGGCGGACCTGCTGAAGACCGCGGGCGCGAACCGCATCCTCACCGTCGACCTGCACACCGCACAGATCCAGGGCTTCTTCGACGGCCCGGTGGACCACCTCTTCGCCATGGACATCCTGGCCGAGTACGTGGAGCACAAGTACGCCGGCCGGCCGATGACCGTGGTGGCCCCGGACTCGGGCCGGGTGCGGGTGGCCGAGCGCTGGACCGACCGGTTGGGCGGTTGCCCGCTGGCGTTCATCCACAAGACCCGTGACCCGATGAAGCCGAACCAGGTCGTGGCGAACCGGGTGGTCGGCGAGGTCGAGGGCCGGGTCTGCCTCATCGTCGACGACATGATCGACACCGGTGGCACGATCGCCAAGGCCGCCGACATCCTGAAGGAGTCGGGGGCGGCGGAGATCGTGGTCGCGTCCACCCACGCGCTGCTGTCCGACCCGGCCACGGAGCGGCTGAAGAACAGCTCGATCAGCGAGATCGTGGTGACCAACACCCTGCCGCTTCCGCCGGAGAAGCAGTTGGACAAGCTGACCGTGCTGTCGATCGCGCCGCTGTTGGCGCGGGCGATCCGGGAGGTCTTCGACGACGGCTCGGTGACGACCCTCTTCGGCGGCCTGAGCTGAGCATCGCGCGTCGGTGAGCCCCGTTTCCGCCACTCGCCGCGCCGGTGGGGGCGGGGCTGTCAAACTGGTGGAAACGGGGCCGGCGCGCTGGTGGGAGGACCACCGACGCGCCGGTCTGGAGCCGTGAACGGGGACTGCCGGAAACCCTGGAAACAGCTCGGGTAGACTGGTGCGGTTGCCACGGCGAGGGTGCCCGGCGGGCCGCTGAGAAGCGCCGCACGGAGGCACCGTCATCGACGCGGTGCTCCGGGCAGTCGTTCATGACGCATGAGCCCCAGCGAGCCCCTCGCCCCAGCACCGCAAGACGACAAGCCGCCGCAGCGAAAAGCATCAGGAGTTTCCCCGTGTCCGAGGTAAAGATCAGCGCCGAGCCCCGCACCGAGTTCGGCAAGGGTGGTGCCCGCCGTACCCGCCGGGCCGGCAAGGTGCCCGCCGTGCTGTACGGCCACGGCGAGAAGCCACAGCACATCTCGCTGCCGTCCCGGGAGTTCGCCGCCGCGATCCGCAAGGGCGGTGCCAACCAGCTCTTCGCGATCGACATCACCGACGGCACCCAGGTGCTCGCACTGCCGAAGGCGATCCAGCGGGACCCGATCCGCGACACCTTCGAGCACGTCGACCTGATCCTGGTTCGTCGGGGCGAGCAGGTCACCGTCGACGTTCCGGTTCAGCTGACCGGCGAGGCCGCACGGGACACCCTGATCGTGCACGACCACGACACCCTCTCGGTGACCGCCGACGCCACCAAGGTTCCGGACCACCTCGAGGCCTCGATCGACGGCTTGGAGGCGGGCACCCTCGTGACCGCCGGTGACGTCAAGCTGCCGGCCGGCGTCGAGCTGGCCGTCGACTCGGACCTGACCGTCGCGTCGATCACCGCCGCCCCCACCGCCGAGCAGCTCGAGGCGACGCTGCCCGAGGTCGAGGCTGCCACCGACGAGGCCGAGGCCGAGGTCGGCGAGACCACCGAGGGCTCCGAGGGCGCGGACACCGCTGCCGAGACCACCGAGGCGCGCACCGAGGCCTGATCGGTTCGTACTGTGCGACAGGCGTCCCCGGATGTTCGGGGGCGCCTGTCGGCGTATCGGGAGTCGGTGGGATGGACGTCGGGAGGGACAGGGTCGTGACGGACGAGGCGTGGCCGTGGTTGGTGGTCGGCCTGGGCAACCCCGGTCGGGAGTACGCCGGGAACCGGCACAACGTCGGGTTCATGGTGGCTGACCTGCTGGCCGGGCGGGTCGGCGTGCGGTTCGGGCGGCACAAGCGGGCGGTGGCCGAGGTGGCCGAGGCGCGGCTGGGGTTCGGTGGACCGAAGCTGGTGCTGGTCAAGCCACTGACGTACATGAACCTGTCGGGTGGGCCGGTGGCGGCTCTGGCCCAGTTCTACAAGGTGCCGACGTCGCAGGTGATCGCGGTGCACGACGAGCTGGACATCGAGTTCGGTCAGGTGCGGATCAAGTTCGGTGGCGGCGAGGGCGGGCACAACGGCCTGCGTTCGATGTCGAAGTCGTTGGGCACGAAGGACTACGCCCGGGTGCGGTTCGGCGTCGGTCGACCGCCGGGGCGGCAGGATCCGGCGGACTACGTACTGTCGGATTTTGGCCCGGCAGAGCGCAAGGAAGTGGATTTCCTGGTGGACCGGGCCGCCGACGTGGTGGAGTCGGTGATCGTCAAGGGCGTGGAGCCGACGCAGAACCTCTACCACGGCAGCTAGAGACTTCCCGACAGTCTCTGGCCGGGCGGGGCGTACCGGATCGGAAACGGCGGGCCGGTAGTCTGCGCCTTTCGGCGTGCCGCGACCGGCGACGCGGGTCGCGGCGAATCGATCCGTGCGGGCACGGGTCGCGGCGAGGCGACGGGAGCGGACAGATGACGAGTCCTCCGATGATCGATGGCGCGTTCGCCCGATGGTTGGCGTCCCGGGCCGGGCAGGCGTTGCTCGACCTGCGGACGGAGATGGGTTTCGCCGACGCCGGCGCGCTGAAGTCGGCCGGGGACAAGGTGTCGCACGACCTGATCCGCACGGAGCTGGCGAAGTGGCGGCCCGGTGACGCGGTGCTCTCCGAGGAGGACGAGGGCTCGCGGTTGGCCTGGGCGGCGGAGGTGAACACCGGAGCGGTGTCGCGGTTGACTGCGGACCGGGTGTGGATCATCGACCCGTTGGACGGCACCCGGGAGTTCTCCGAGGAGGGCCGCTCAGACTGGGCGGTGCACGTGGCGCTCTGGGCGCGTCGCGCGCCGAGCCCGCACGGGCTGGTCGCCGGGGCCGTGGGGCTGCCGGCGCAGCACCGGGTGCTGGGCACTGACTACCCGCCGGCGTACCCGCCGATGACGGTGGAGGCGGCGACGGCCGGCGAGCGGAAGATCCGCCTCGCGGCGAGCCGGAGCCGGCCGCCGGTCTTCCTCACCGACCTGGCCGAGGACGTCGGGGCGCACCTGGTGCCGATGGGCTCGGCCGGAGCGAAGATCGCCGCCGTCGTCACCGGCGAGGTGGACGCGTACATCCACGCCGGTGGGCAGTACGAGTGGGACTCGGCTGCCCCGGTGGCTGTGGCGACGGCCACCGGACTGCACGCTTCCCGGATCGACGGATCTGCGCTGAGATACAACGAGGCGGATCCGCGCCTGCCGGACCTCCTGGTCTGCCGCAAGGATCTCGCCACCCGGTTGCTTGCAGCGCTGCAGAGACATTCCGGGTAGCCTGAGCGCACTTTCTTGACATGTCCGACCGGAAAGGTCTGGAAATCGGATGAGCGAGCGAATCGAGCCGGAGTCATGACCACCCCCGCGGCGTACCGGGTCTCCCACCTGGACGCCCTGGAGGCGGAGAGCATCTTCGTGATGCGCGAGGTCGTGGCCGAGATGGAACGCCCGGTGCTGCTCTTCTCCGGCGGCAAGGACTCGATCGTCATGCTGCGCTTGGCGCAGAAGGCGTTCGCCCCGGCCAACATCCCCTTCCCCGTCATGCACGTCGACACCGGGCACAACTTCCCCGAGGTCCTCGAATACCGTGACCAGCGGGTCGCCGAGCTGGGGTTGCAGCTCGTAATCGCGAGCGTGCCGGAGGCCCTGGCGAGCGGCATGGTCCGCGAGTCCGGCGACGGCATGCGCAACCGGATCCAGACACCGGTGCTGCTCGACGCGGTGGAGAAGCACCGCTTCGACGCCCTGTTCGGTGGCGCCCGCCGCGACGAGGAGAAGGCCCGGGCGAAGGAGCGGGTCTTCAGCTTCCGCGACGAGTTCGGCCAGTGGGACCCGAAGAACCAGCGACCGGAGTTGTGGTCGCTGTACAACGGCCGCCACCACCCCGGCGAGTCGATCCGGATCTTCCCGCTGTCCAACTGGACCGAGCTGGACGTCTGGCACTACATCGCCCGGGAACGCATCCCGCTGCCCTCGATCTACTACGCGCACGAGCGTGAGGTGATCGAGCGGGACGGCATGTTCTACGCGGTCAACGAGTTCTTCCGGCCCCGGGCGGGCGAGGAGCGGTTCAAGGCGCAGGTGCGCTATCGCACCGTGGGCGACGCCTCCTGCACCGCCGCGGTCCGATCCGACGCGGACACCGTGGAGAAGGTCATCGAGGAGGTGGCGGCCACCCGGATCACCGAGCGCGGCGCGACCCGTGGTGACGACCGGGTCAGCGAGGCCGCCATGGAGGACCGCAAGCGGGAGGGCTACTTCTGATGAGCACCGAGATCGTGGCGTCCGCGAATGCGGAGGCCCGGGCTGTTACCGGGGCCGGGCCGGAGGCCCGGGCTATGGACCTGCTGCGGTTCGCCACCGCAGGCAGCGTGGACGACGGGAAGTCGACCCTGATCGGCCGGCTCCTCTACGACACCAAGTCGCTCTTCACCGACCAGCTGGCGGCGGTCGAGGCGGTCAGCGCGGCCCGTGGCGACGAATACACCAACCTGGCCCTGCTCACCGACGGTCTGCGCGCCGAGCGGGAGCAGGGCATCACGATCGACGTGGCATACCGGTACTTCGCCACCCCGCGCCGCAAGTTCATCATCGCCGACACCCCGGGGCACATCCAGTACACCCGCAACATGGTCACCGGGGCGTCCACCGCCGACCTGGCGTTGATCCTGGTGGACGCGCGCAAGGGCCTGGTCGAGCAGTCCCGCCGGCACGCGTTCCTGTGCTCGCTGCTGCGGGTGCCGCACCTGGTCCTCTGTGTCAACAAGATGGACCTGGTGGACTGGTCGCAGGAGGTCTACGAGCGGATCGCCGACGAGTTCACCGCGTTCGCCGCGAAGCTCGACGCGCCGGACCTGACAGTGGTGCCGATCTCCGCGTTGCGCGGCGACAACATCGTCGCCCGCTCGGAGAACATGCCCTGGTACGAAGGCCCGTCGCTGCTGCACCACCTGGAGCGGGTGCACATCGCGAGCGACCGCAACCTGGTCGACGTCCGGTTCCCCGTGCAATACGTGATCCGCCCGCAGTCGACAACTGTCACCGACTACCGCGGTTACGCCGGTCAGGTCGCCTCCGGCGTGCTCAAGCCGGGTGACGAGGTAATGGTGCTGCCGTCCGGCTTCACCAGCCGGATCGCCGCGGTGGAGACCGCCGACGGGCCGGTCGCGGAGGCCTTCCCGCCGATGTCGGTGACGGTACGACTGGCCGACGAGATCGACATCTCGCGGGGTGACCTGATCTGCCGTCCGAACAACGCGCCTGCGGTGGCCCAGGACATCGAGGCGATGGTCTGCTGGATGGACGAGACGGCACCGCTGCGGGTCGGCGCCCGGTACGCGATCAAGCACACCACCCGGTCGGCGCGGGCCATCGTGCGCGGGCTGCACTACCGGTTGGACATCAACTCGCTGCACCGTGACGAGTCGGCCGACGAGCTGCGGCTCAACGAGATCGGTCGGGTGCGGCTGCGGACGACGGTGCCGCTGCTGGCCGACGAATACCGGCGTAATCGCACCACCGGGGGCTTCGTCATCATCGACGAGAGCACCAACCGCACGGTGGGCGCCGCCATGATCGTCGAAGCCAGCTAACCGAACCCCACCCCGACCCGCCCCACCCCACCCCACCCCCTGTCCACCCCGTCCGGTGATCAAGAGGTTTGCGTCAGTCCGAGCGCGGATTCTGACGCAAACCTCTTGATCAACCCCGGCGGGGTGGGTGGGTGGGTGGGGGTGGGGTGGGGGTGGGGGTGGGGTGGGGGTGGGGTGGGTTAGGGGAGGCGGGTTGCTCCGGGGGCGGGGACGACCGTCAGGGTGCCGGGGGCGGTGAAACCGCGCTCGGCGTACGCGGCCGTGACGGCTGCGGCGACCTCGTCGGCTCGGTCGGCCTGGACCAGGGCGAGAACGCAGCCGCCGAAGCCGCCGCCGGTCATCCGGGCACCCAACGCGCCGGCCGCCAACGCCGCCTCGACCGCGGTGTCGATCTCCGGCACGGTGATCTCGAAGTCGTCGCGCATCGAGACGTGCGATGCCGTGAGCAGCGGGCCGATGTCGCGGACCCGGGCGGCGCGGAGCAGCGCCACAGTGTCCAGTACGCGCTGGTCCTCGGTGACCACGTGTCGGACCCGTCGTCGGGTCTCCTCGTCGTCGAGTTGGGCCAGCGCGGTGTCGAGCTGGTCGACGCCCACGTCCCGCAGCGCGGTGACCCCGAGTGCGCTGGCACCCGCCTCGCAGGAGCGGCGCCGGGCAGCGTACTCACCGTCGGCGTGCCGGTGCGGCGCTCGACTGTCGATGACCAGCACCGCCAGCCCGGCCGCGTCCAGGTCGAAGGGGATCTGCTCGACCGACTCGTCTCGGCAGTCCAGGAAGAGGGCGTGCCCGGCGCGGCAGCGGATGACCGCGGACTGGTCCATGATGCCGGTCGGCGCGCCCACGTAGACGTTCTCCGCCCGCTGCGCCAGCCGGGGTTGCAGCTCGGGGGAGAGCTCCAGCCCGCCGAGGTCGAGCAGCGCGGCCAGCACGGCCGACTCCAGCGCGGCCGAGGAGGAGAGACCGGAGCCCAGCGGCACGTCCGAGGCGATCGCCAGGCGGGCACCCGGCACCGGGTGGCCGGCCTCGCGGAGCGCCCAGACCACCCCGGCGACGTACGCGCCCCAGCCGGTCACCCGCCCTGGCTCGGCGATGTCGTCCGCGCCGAAGGTGATCGTCTCGCCGGACAGCTCGGACCAGACCGTCCACTGGTCGCCGTCCTGTCGGTCGGCGGCGACCACGGTCCGCAGCGGCAGCGCGAAGGGCAGCACGAACCCTTCGTTGTAGTCGGTGTGCTCGCCGATCAGGTTGACCCGGCCGGGAGCCGCCCAGCGGCCGGTGGCCTTGCCGCCGTACTGCTTGGTGAAACCCTCGGCGGCCCGCTCGGCGACGTCGCCGGTGGGGTTGGTCATGACCGCTCCAGGACGTGCGCGCGGTAGAACGCCCAGGCGTCGCCGACCATGTCGTGCAGGGTCGGCTTCTCGGGCACCCAGCCCAGCTCGTCGCGGGCCAGGGCGGAGGAGGCGACCAGCTCGGCGGGGTCGCCCTCGCGGCGCGGCGCGACCTCGACCGGCACGGGTTGCCCGGTGACCTCGCGGACCACGTCGACCACCTGGCGGTTGCTGAAGCCGTTGCCGTTGCCGAGGTTGTAGATGCGGTGCTGGCCCGCGGTGGCGGCGCCCAACGCCAACAGGTGTGCCCGGGCGAGGTCGGCGACGTGGATGTAGTCGCGGACGCAGGTGCCGTCGACGGTGGGGTAGTCGTCGCCGAAGAGCTGGAGCTTCTCCCGCCGGCCGGCGGCGACCTCCAACGCGATGGGAATAAGGTGTGTCTCCGGGTCGTGCCGCTCGCCGAGCGAGACGTCACCGTCGAGGTGGGCGCCGGCCACGTTGAAGTAGCGCAGCGAGACGGCGGCCAGCCCGTGTGCGACGGCCTCCGAGGTGAGCGCCATGTCGGCGGCGAGCTTGGTGGCGCCGTACGTGTTGGTGGGCGCCTTGACCGCGGTTTCGCCGATGGGCAGCTCGGTGGGGTTGCCGTAGACGGCGGCGGTGGAGGAGAAGACCATCCGGGGCACCCCGGCGGCCCGGACCGCGTCGATCAGGGCGAGCGTGCCGACGGTGTTGTTCTGCCAGTACAGCTCCGGCTTGACCATCGACTCCCCGGCGGCGATCAGGGCGGCGAAGTGCAGCACCCCGTCGAAGCCGGCGTCCGGGGTGACGATGCGGGCGGCGTCGTGGATGGACGCCTGCACGTGGGTAGCGTCCGGCGCGAGCGCCTCGCGGTAACCGGTGCGCAGGTCGTCCAGGACGACGACCTGGTGGCCCGCGTCGAGCAGCATCCGGGTCACCACGCTGCCGATGAAGCCGGCGCCCCCGGTGACGAGCAGTTTCACGTCGTTGCCTCCTGCCTGGCCCGCCCGGGACGTGGCCCTTCGTGATCACCCTAAGACGACGGCCGGCACCGTCGCCGACGCCGTCCTCATCCCCATCCCATCATAATCTCTCACGATTAAACAGACCCGAACATCTGTGGTCCGCGTCGCGTGATCCCCGGTGCGACGGGCCAACGGTGTCTACCATCTCTGTCATGCGGGAAGCGGCCCGTACCGGGCTCCGGCGACGCGTGCGGGTGCCGCCCCGCCGCGACCCCGGGCCGCTCGCCCGGGCCGTCGCCCGGGTGCTGGTCCGCGCCGCCGATGGTGCCACCCGACTCGTCACCGATCTGCTCGGGGCGGGCCCGGCAGCCGGCCGGGAGCGCATCTCCGAAGCCGAACTGCGGGACCTAGTCGCGGCGAACACGGTGCTCGACCCGGACGAGCGGCACATCATCGACGAGGTCCTGGTCGCCGGTGCCAGCCTGATCCGCGAGGTGATGATGCCGCGCACCGAAGTGGTCTTCCTCCCGGCGCGGCTGACCATCGCCGAGGCCGCCCGGTTGGTCCGCGCCGAGACGCACACCCGTTACCCGGTCACCGACGGCACCCACGACGACGTGGTCGGCTTCGTGCACCTCCGTGACGTGCTGCTGCGCCCGGACGCCGACCCGTGCGTCACCGTCGGTCAGCTGGCCCGGGAGGTGAAGCGGCTCCCCGGGAGCAAGCGGGTGCTGCCCGCACTGACCGAGATGCGTCGAGAGGGCCAGCACCTGGCCGTGGTGGTCGACGAGTACGGCGGCACCGCCGGGATCGTCACCCTGGAGGACCTCATCGAGGAGCTGATCGGCGAGATCCACGACGAGTACGACGCCACGCCGGATCCGGTGCGCGCCGGCCTGCCCGCCGTGGTGGACGGCCGTCTCAACCTCGCCGACTTCGCCGAACGGACCGGGATGGCACTGCCCGCCGGCCCGTACGAGACGGTTGGTGGGTTCGTGATGGCCGCGTTGGGCCGGCTTCCGGTGGACGGCGACGAGGTCCCGGTGCCCGGTGAACCCGACGAGGGCGACGTGCCCGACCCGGTTGGCACGACGGGCGGCTGCCTGCTGCGGGTGCTCGCGTTGGATGGCCGCAGGGTGGCCCGGCTCGCGGTCTCCGCCGTCCCAGCCGAGCAACGCCTAGAACCCGACGGCGGGCAACGCCACCAGACGGACGCCGGGCAGCGCCACGAGCCGGACAGCGTGGCGGCTCGGGGCGGCGGCTCCGGGCCGGCGCGGGAGGCCGTGGGCGGACAGCAGCGCCGGGTCGCGGTCGGGCCGACGCGCCGGGTCGGCGCGGGCGAACCACGCGAGGTCAGCAGCCCGACATCGGCGGGCCGCGGCCGACCCGCCGGCCCGTCATGACGGACCCGGTTGGTTGCTGACAGAATTATCGCCATGTCCGACGTTCCCGCCCGCCCCCGCGTCTTCTCCGGTATCCAGCCGACGGCCGACTCGTTCCACCTCGGCAACTACCTGGGCGCGGTACGGCACTGGGTGGCTCTCCAGGAGACCCACGACGCGTTCTACTGCGTGGTGGACCTGCACGCCATCACCGCGGGGCACGACCCGGCGCTGCTGCGCCAACGGACCCGGGTGGCCGCCGCCCAGCTCTTCGCGGTCGGGCTCGACCCGGATCGCAGCACCCTGTTCGTGCAGTCGCAGGTGCCCGAGCACCCGCAGCTGGCCTGGGTGCTCGGCTGCATCACCGGCTTCGGTGAGGCCAGCCGGATGACCCAGTTCAAGGACAAGTCGCAGAAGCACGGCAACGACCGGTCCAGCGTCGGGCTGTTCACCTACCCGATCCTGCAGGCCGCTGACATCCTGCTCTACCAGGCCAACGCGGTGCCGGTCGGTGAGGACCAGCGGCAGCACCTGGAGCTTTCCCGGGACCTTGCCCAGCGCTTCAACTCGTTGTTCGGCCAGACGTTCACGATCCCGGCGCCGCACATCGTGAAGGACACCGCCAAGATCACCGACCTTCAGGACCCGACGGCGAAGATGTCCAAGTCGTCGTCCTCGCCGGCCGGCATCATCGACCTTCTGGAAGACCCGGCCCGATCCGCCAAGAAGATCAAGTCGGCGGTCACCGACACCGGTCGCGAGATCGTCTTCGACACCGAGACCAAGCCGGGTGTGTCCAACCTGCTGACCATCCACTCGGCGCTGAGCGGTCGGAGCATCGACGAGCTGGTGGCCGCTTTCGCGGGCCGCGGCTACGGCGACCTGAAGAAGGAGTTGGCCGAGGTCGTCACGGACTTCGTCCGCCCCATCCAGGAGCGCACCCGCGGCTACCTCGACGACCCGGCGCAGCTGGACAAGCTCCTCGCCAGCGGCGCGGAGAAGGCCCGCGCGGTGGCCGCGACGACCCTGCGGTCCGCGTACGAGCGGGTGGGGTTCTTCCCGCCCGTTCGTGGCGAGTAGCTCGCGGGACAGGTGGACGGGTCGGTGGCCGGAGGGGCGGCGCGAAGCGTGGATCGCAGTGGCGGGGTTTCGCCGACCGGCGACACCATCCAGATCGGCATCGCGGTGGACATTCCCGAGCCGTGGGGTGCCCAGCTCACCCGGCGGCGCGTCGAGGCCGGCGACCCGCTCGCGGTGCCCGCGCACGTGACGTTGCTCGGGCCCACCGAGATCCAGACGGCCAACCTGCCCGCTGTCGAGCGGCACCTGGCCGCCGTCGCCGCCGGGCACCTGCCGTTCGCGCTGCACCTGCGGGGCACCGGCACGTTCCGTCCGGTCACCCAGGTGGTGTTCGTCGCGGTGGCCGCCGGGATCAGCGAGTGCGAACTGCTGGCCGCCGCGATCGCCGCGGCACCAGGTCTACAACGGCAGGCGCGCTTCCCGTACCATCCGCACGTCACCGTGGCGCAGGACGTGCCGCCGGAGGCCCTGGACAAGGTGTACGAGGACCTGGCCGACTTCTCCGCGATGTTCGAGGTCGACGCGTTCACCCTCTTCTCGCACAGCGGGGAGGCCCGGTGGCAGCCGCGTCGGGACTTCCGCCTCGGCGACTGAGCCGTCGGCGACGCGCCGATCGGTGAGCTTCGGGAGCCGGTTGCCACGACGGCGGTGGGAGATCGGCGAGGATGATCGCGTGAACGTGATCGGCCGCATCGAGGCGGGCATCGACCGCTGGGTGAGCGCCGCGCGCCGCCGGTCTGGCCTCTTCGACCACGTCTGGCGGGCCGGCGCCCTGTACGCCGACGTGCTGGCCGGGCGGTTGGCCGCAGCGATCGCCTACTACGGCTTCTTCGCGGTGTTCGCTCTCGCCCTGGTCGCGTACTCCATCTTCGGCGCGATCCTGGAGGACAACGACGAGGTCAGCGCGGCGGCGGCTGACTTCCTCAAGGAGAATCTGCCGTTCCTGGACGCCGAGCAGATCGCCAACTCCAGCGGCACGGTCGGTGTGGTCGGCCTGGTCATCCTGGTCTTCACCGGGATCGGCTGGGTGGAGGCGATCCGGTCCTCGCAACGGTTGATGTACTCACTCAACCAGCAGCCGGGCAACCTGGTGATCCGGCGGCTGGTCGACCTGGGCGTGATGATCGGCATCTTCGTGCTGCTGGGCGTCTCGGTGGCGGCGGTGGACGCGTTGGAGTCGGTGCTGCGGTTCCTGTTGCGCAGCACCGGGTCGGTCGGTCTGACCACGATCAGCGCGGTGCTCAGCGTGCTGGTCAACGCGGTGCTCGCCACCGCGTTGCTCCTCGCGGTGCCCCGGCTGCGGATGAGCCGGTCCCGGCTTCGTCCGGTGGTGCTGCTGGTGGCGATCGGCATCACGCTGTTGAACACGGTCGGGCGCTACTACGTGGTGCGTACCGAGCGGAATCCGGCGTACACCGTTGTGGCTGGCGCCGTTGGTCTGCTGCTCTACCTCTACCTGCTCAATCAGCTGGTGTTGTTCGGTGCGGCGCTGCTCGCGACCAGTTCGAACGGGCGGGTGGTGGACCTGGCGGAGGCCGCCGCCCCGCCCAAACCGGCCGACGAGGACACCGACCCCGGTACGCCGGGCGGTGGGGGCTGATGACGGAAGGTGCCCACGTGCTGATCTCGGTCGACCCGGACTCGTCGGTGCCCCCGTACGAGCAGGTACGCGGGCAGCTCGCCGAGATGATCGGCGACGGCCGGTTGCCGGTCGGCAGCCGCCTGCCCACCGTCCGGCAGCTCGCCGCCGACCTGAGGCTGGCCGCGAACACGGTGGCCCGGGCGTACCGGGAGTTGGAGGTGGCCGGGCTGCTGGAGACCCGGGGGCGCAACGGCACCTTCGTCGCCCCTGGCCGGGACGACGCCGTCGACCGGTTGCAGCGGGCGGCGGCCGGGTACGCGGCCGAGGCGGCTCGGCTCGGTGTGGCGTCGGCCACCGCGCTCGCTCTGGTCCGTGCCGCCCTGGACGCCGCCCGCCCCGGCTGACCGGCCGCTGATCGACCGCCGGACGGGCGGTAACTGAGCCGAAAGGCATCGTGGCTCGCGTTTGCGGACCATGATGAGCCGGTGGGCGCACTCATGACACTGGACCTGCCGGCGGACTCACCGCTTCTCGGCCTGCCGTGGATCATCACCTTCGGTCCGCTCGGTGACCTCGACGAGTGGGAGCCGGTGGTCTGCGGGCCGTACGAGCGGCCGCACGCGTTGGCGCTGGCCGAGGCGGTGGTGGCCGAGGAGCAGCTGATGGCCGTGGTGGAGCCGCTGCTGCCGGCGCTGTCGGCCGACGAGATTCGCAGTGAGATCGCCGCTGCGCAGGTCGCCGCCGAGGACGAGGCCCGCCAGGTGGAGGGGGCCGACCTCTACGGTGACTTCGAGGACGTGATCGACGAGGAGTTGGACGCCGCCGCCGACGAGGCGGGGCACGGCGAACCGGTGGAGCCGCCGGACGAGGCCGAGGTGCGCGCCGGCTTCACCCGGATCGCGGCGCTGCTCACCGCGAAGTGACGGCCCCGGGAACGGTCAGCGGGTCGCGGCGACTCCCGGGAGACGGTCAGCGGGTCGGTGCCGAGTCCAGCACGCAGAACTCGTTGCCCTCGGGGTCGGCGAGCACCGTGAACTGTTCGGATCCGGTCTGACCGATGTCGACATGGCGTGCGCCGAGGTCGATCAGGCGCCGTACCTCGGTCTGCGGGTCGGTGTCGGCGACCAGGTCGAGGTGCAGACGGTTCTTGCCCCGCTTGCCGGTGCCGGAGCCCTGCAACCAGAGGGTGGGCGCCGTGGCGGACGGGCCGCCCGGGGGCCACAGCTTGGCGCTGCCGTCGTCGCCCTGCTCGATGTCGTAGCCGAGGGCCGCCGACCAGAACGACACCATCAGGTCAATGTCCTCGACGTCTAGTGTGCACTGCGCAATCCGTACGCCCATGGGTTTCCGGTACCCACGGCGGCGGCGGTAAACACGCCGGGCCCGGACGGACACCGGCGCCACGCGGAGCGGACTCCGCGTGGCGCCAGCGCCACCTCACCCCCCACCACAAGGGGTTGGTAGCCCAGTCGCCCGTTGGCGCGGGGCACGACGGACGACCAGGTCGAAAACGAGTTACCCGCTCAGCGCCGTTCCAACCAGGCTGCCGCGTCGACCGGCAGCAGGTGACCGGAGCCCTGCTCGGTGAGCGTGTCGCTGGCGACGAGCGGCTGACCGTACCCGTCGATCAGGACCGGCGCGCCGCTGAGGTTGACCAGGCAGGTCAGCACGGTTTCGCCGGCGGTGCGGGAGAAGGCGAGCATGTCCGGCCCGCTCTCCAGCCAGGTGACCTCGCCGGCGTCGACGGCCAGCGCCGGGTGGTCGCGGCGGATTCGCAGCGCGGTCCGGTACAGCTCCAGCGTCGAGCCGGGTACGCCGCTCTGCGCGTCGACGGAGAGGGCCCGCCAGGTGGCGGGGGTGGGCAGCCAGCTCGCCTCGCTGCCGGCCGGTCCGAAGCCGTACGGGGCCAGGTCGCCGCTCCACGGGAGTGGCACCCGGCAGCCGTCGCGGCTCTCGCCGGTGCGCAGGAACGCGGGGTCCTGGCGCAGCTCGTCGGGAAGGTCGAGGACCTCGGGCAGGCCCAGTTCCTCACCCTGGTAGAGGTAGGCGCTGCCGGGCAGGGCGAGCATCAGCAGGCTGGCGGCGCGGGCTCGGCGCAACCCCTCGACGCCGTCGCCGTAGCGGGTGACGTGTCGCTGCTTGTCATGG
Organism: Micromonospora sp. A202; assembly: GCF_006715105.1. Lineage (NCBI taxonomy): Bacteria > Bacillati > Actinomycetota > Actinomycetes > Micromonosporales > Micromonosporaceae > Micromonospora > Micromonospora sp. A202. The sequence goes on from NZ_VFMP01000001.1 coordinate 480,910, forward strand.
TTGGAGAGCACCCAGGTGGTCGGTGCGCCGACCACCGTCGACTCGGTCAACGCGGTGTCGATCACCTTGCGGAACGAGTCGGCCGTCCAGGTGGCGTCGAGGAAGTCGAAGCTGAACGCCTGGTGCAGCTCGTCCGGGCCGACGTAGCGGGCGAGCCGTTGCGGGGTCTCGGCCCACGCCTCGGCGACCGCCATCCGACCGCCGGGGTAGCTGTCCAGGATGGGCCGCCAGGCACGGTAGATCTCGTGCACCTCGTCCTGGTCGAAGTAGGGCAGGCGGCCCTTTCCGAGCAGTTCGACCTGGCGCTGGCCGGTGGTCATCGTGCTGAAGCCGACGTCCGGCAGCCCGTCCGCCTTGATCATGCCGTGTGCCACGTCGACGCGGAACCCATCCACGCCCCGGTCCAGCCAGAACCGCAGCACGTCCTCGAACTCGGCGCGGACCTCCGGGTGGCGCCAGTTCAGGTCCGGTTGGGCCGGGTCGAACAGGTGCAGGTACCACTGACCGTCGGCGGTCCGGGTCCAGGCCGCGCCGCCGAAGATGCTCTCCCAGTCGTTCGGGGGCAGCTCGCCGTGCGGGCCCTGGCCGTCGGCGAAGAGGTAGCGGGCCCGCTCCGGCGAGCCGGGGCGGGCGGCGAGGGCGGCGGTGAACCAGCGGTGCGCGCTGGAGGTGTGGTTGGGCACCAGGTCGACGATGATCCGCAGGTCGAGGGCGTGCGCGTCGGTGATCATCGCGTCGAAGTCGGCGAGGGTGCCGAACATCGGGTCGACGTCACGGTAGTCGGCGACGTCGTACCCGCCGTCGATCATCGGGGAGGTGTAGAACGGGGTCAGCCAGAGCGCGTCCACCCCGAGGTCGCGCAGGTACGGCAGGCGTTGCCGGATGCCCTGGAGGTCACCGACGCCGTCGCCGTCACTGTCGGTGAAGCTGCGGACGTACACCTGGTAGACGACCGCGGAGCGCCACCAGTCGTCCTCGGTGGCGTGCGGCGGGGTGGTGGTGCTGATCATCCGAGCAATATGCCGGCCCGCCGCTGCAAGAGTCAAGCAGATCTTGCGTAAGACAACCGCGCGGAAGTCGAAACGACTGCGGTGGAGCCGCGCACCACCAGCTCCGGCCGGAACAGGTACTCCGAGTGCGGGGCGCCGTGCCCGTTGATCTCGTCGACCAGGGCACGGACGGCGGCGACCGCCATCGCGATGACCGGCTGCCGCATGGTGGTCAGCGGCGGGTCGGTGAAGGCCATCAGCGGTGAGTCGTCGTAGCCGACCACGGAGAGATCGCCGGGCACGCTGAGGCCACGTTGGCGGGCCGCCCGGACCGCTCCGAGAGCCATCAGGTCGGAGCCGCAGACGACGCCGGTTACACCGCGGTCGAGCAGTCGACCGGCCGCCGCCTCGCCACCCTCCACACCGAACAACGACAGCTCGGCCAGGGGGCCCAGATCCGATTCGGCGACACCGGCCAGGCGCGTCATCGCCGAGCGCCAACCGGCCACCTTGCGCTGCACGGGAACGAACCGGTCCGGGCCGGTGATCAGACCGATCCGCCGGTGCCCGAGCGCGACCAGGTGGGCGACGGCCAGCTCGGCCGCCTCCCGGTCGTCGCAGGAGACGAAGGGGGCGCCGATGCCCGGCACGTACCCGTTGATCATCACGACCGGCAACGGTCGGGCGAGCAGTGCCCGGTAGCGGTCGTGGTTTGCGGCGGTGTCGGCGTGCAGGCCGGAGACGAAGGCGATCCCGGAGACCTGCCGGTCCAGCAGCATCTCCACGTACTCGTCCTCGGTCACCCCGCCGGCGCTCTGGGTGCAGAGCACCGGCGTGAAACCGCTCTGTGCCAGGGTCGACTCGATGACCTGGGCGAAGGCGGGGAAGATCGGGTTGTCCAGCTCCGGCACCACCAGGCCGACCAGCCCGGCGCTGCGTTTGCGCAGTCGGGCCGGGCGCTCGTAGCCGAGCACGTCGAGGGCGGTCAGGACGGCCTGCCGGGTCTCCGGGGCCACGCCGGGGCGGTCATTGAGCACCCGCGACACCGTGGCCTCGCTCACTTCGGCCTGCTGGGCGATGTCGGACAGTCGAGCGCGCATGGCGGCACTTTAGCCCACCGGCAAGTTCTTGCGGGGTCCTTTGCAAGCGCTTCCATTACTTGCAACCTCTTGCTAACGTGCCCGCAACATGCGAGAGCAGCGGCGCAGCACCTCTGCGCCGGATGGCAAGAACTTCCAGAGGTTCCCACTGGCGGGCCGCCCTTCCCCCGGCGGACCCGCCATGACGACAGGAGTACCGATGCGCATCCGTACCGCGGGTGTGGTCGCCCTCTTCGCCCTGGCGCTCGCCGCCTCCGGCTGTGGCGGCGACAGCGACGAGCCGGCCGCGAAGGAAACCCCCAAGGCCGCCGGCGGCAAACTGGTGATCTGGGCGGACGACAAGCGCACCGCCGCACTCAAGCCGTTCGCCGAGAAGTTCGGTCAGGAGAACGGCGTCACCGTCGAGGTCCAGGCAGTCAGCAAGGACCTGCAGACCAACTTCGTCACCGCCTCCCAGCAGGGCAGTGGCCCGGACGTGGTGGTCGGCGCGCACGACTGGATCGGCAACCTCGTGCAGAACGGCGCCATCGACCCCGTGCAGCTCGCCGCCGAGCAGAAGAGCGCGTTCAACGAGACCGCCGTCAAGGCCGTCACCTTCAACGGGCAGCTCTACGGCGTGCCGTACGCGCAGGAGAACCTGGCGCTGATCCGCAACACCGAGTTGGCCCCCGAGGCGCCGAAGACCATCGAGGACCTGGTCGCCTCCGGCAAGAAGCTCAAGGCGGCGAAGAAGGCCACCGAGACGCTCTGCCTCCAGGTCGGCCAGAACGGCGACGCGTACCACATCTACCCGCTCTACAGCTCCGCCGGCGGTTACCTCTTCGGCACCGCGGCCAACGGGGACTACGACCCGAAGGACCTGGGCGTGGGCAAGCCCGAGTCGATCGAGGCCTTCAAGAAGATCGGCGCGCTGGGCGAGAAGGGCGAGGGTGTGCTCAAGCGCTCCATCTCGGACACCAACTCGATCTCCACGTTCACCGGCAAGAAGTGCGCGTACCTGGTCTCCGGCCCGTGGGCGGTGGCCGACGTCAAGAAGGCCAACATCTCCTACGACATCTCGGCCATCCCCGGCTTCGCCGGCGGCAAGGAGGCCCAGCCGTTCGTGGGTGTGCAGGCGTTCTACGTGGCCGCCAAGGGCAAGAACAAGGCGCTGGCCCAGGAGTTCGTGGCCAACTACACCACCACACCCGAGCTGGCCGTCGCGCTCTACAACGCCGAGCCCCGGCCGCCGGCGCTGACCGCCGCCCTCGACCAGGTCAAGGGCAACGACCCGGATCTGGCCAAGTTCCAGGAGGCCGGTAAGAACGGTCAGGTCCTCCCGGCCATCCCGGCGATGGCCGCGATCTGGGACCCGTTCGGCAAGGCCCAGGCCGCCGTCATCGGCGGGGCCGACCCGACCAGCACCATCACCACCGCCGGCAAGACCATTTCCGGCCAGATCAAGTAATGAGTACGCCGCTGTCCGGCCCGGAGTCCGCCACGCGGACTCCGGGCCGGGAGCCCGCCGGCTCCCCACCCCCGCGCCCACGTGCCTCGCGCTCGCGCGACGACGCCCCGATCACAGTGGCCGGGCTCGCCGGCAAGGTGCTCCTGCTCGGTCTGACCGCCGGCATCGCGGTCTGGGCGGCCTTCCCGCTCATCGCCGCCGAGATGTGGACCGGCCTCGCCCTGCTGGCGGCGTCCACGGTCGGGCTGTTCTACCTGTACCTCACCCGCCGGCACGTCCCGGCCAAGTACCTGGTCCCGGGCACCCTGTTCCTGATCGCCTTCCAGGTCTTCCCGGTGCTCTACACCGCCAGCACCGCCTTCACGAACTTCGGGGACGGGCACCGGGGCAGCAAGGACGAGGCGGTCGTCGCGATCCAGACCTCGTCGGTCACCCAGGTGCCGGGGTCCGCCGAATACGCCCTGTCGATCGCCACCAAGGGCGACCCGGCCACCGGTCCGCTGGTCTTCCTGGTCACCGACCCCGGCACCGGCGCGGTCTCCGTCGGCGACACCGGAGGGCTCCGCCAACTCGACGCCGCCGACGTCACGGTCGCCACCGGCGGCAAGGTCACCGCCGCCGACGGCTACACAGTGCTGACCTTCGGCCAGGCCAGCGCCCGCAGCAAGGAGATCACCGACCTGGTGGTCCCGACCGCCGGTGGCGCGGTGCGCTCCAGCGGCCTGTCCCGGGCGTACGAGGGCAAGGCGGTGCGGGCGTACGAGGCTGGCTGCGACTGCGTACGGGACACCGAGACCGGGCGGACCTGGACCGCCGACGAGGAGGCGGGCGCCTTCGTCGCCGCCGACGGCGAGCGGCTGGCCCAGGGCTGGAAGGTCAACGTTGGGCTGAACAACTTCACCCGGGTGCTCACCGACGAGAACATCTCCGGGCCGTTCCTCGGCACCCTGGTCTGGAACTTCGCCTTCGCCATCGGCTCCACCGGTGGGACGTTCGTGCTCGGCACGCTGATCGCGCTCGTCCTGCACTCGCCCCGGATGCGCGGCACCAACTTCTACCGGGTGCTGCTGGTCCTGCCGTACGCCATGCCGTCGTTCGCGATGCTGCTCGCCTGGCGGGACATGTTCAACGCCGACTTCGGCCTGATCAACAGTCTGTTCGGCCTGGACGTGGACTGGTTCGGTCAGGAGTGGACGGCCCGTTTCGCCGTCATCCTCGTGCAGCTCTGGCTCGGCTACCCGTACATGTTCCTGGTCGCCACCGGTGCCTTGCAGGCCATCCCGCGTGAGCTCACCGAGGCCACCTCGGTCGACGGGGCGTCGCCCTGGCAGTCCTTCCGCGCGGTCACCCTGCCGCTGCTCCTGGTCGCCCTGTCGCCGCTGCTGATCTCGTCGTTCGCGTTCAACTTCAACAACTTCAACGCGATCTACCTGACCACCGAGGGTGCGCCCTTCCCGGCCGACAACCCTGCCAACGGCGCGACCGACCTGCTGATCACGTACACCTACCGGCTCGCCTTCGGCGGGCAGGGCGCGCAGTTCGGCTTCGCCGCCGCGATCTCGCTGTTCATCTTCGCCATCGTCGCGGTGGTCTCCGCGATCAGCTTCCGCCGGACCCGCAAGCAGGAGGAGGTGTACGGGTGACAACGGTCAACCACATCCGGACCGGTCGGCGGCGTGGCCGCTGGTTGGCCGAGGTCGGCTGGCGGCACGTCGTCGCCGTGCTCGCCGTGCTGTTCAGCCTGTTCCCGATCCTGTTCGTGCTGTCCGCCGCGCTCAACCCGCTCGGCACGCTGTCCACCACCGAGCTGGTGCCCACCGGCGGGGTGTCGCTGGACAACTTCGGCGAGCTGTTCGATCGCACCGCCTTCGGACGGTGGTTCCTCAACTCGTTGCTGATCGCCGGGGTGGCGTCGTTCGCGTCGGTGTTCCTGTCCGCGCTGGCCGCGTACGCCTTCTCGCGGATGCGGTTCCGCGGCCGCCGGGTCGGGCTGCTCTCACTACTGCTGATCCAGATGTTCCCGCAGTTCCTGGCGATCGTGGCGATCTACCTGATCTTCGGCACGATCACCGACCTGTGGCCGTCGATCGGCTTCAACACCCCGTGGGGCCTGCTGCTGCTCTACCTGGGTGGGGCGCTCGGGGTGAACACCTGGCTGATGAAGGGCTTCTTCGACACGCTGCCGCGCGAGCTGGACGAGTCGGCGACCATGGACGGCGCGTCGCACGCCCAGGTCTTCTTCCGGATCATGCTGCCGCTGGTGGCGCCGATCCTGGCGGTGGCCGGGCTGTTGGCCTTCATCGGCACCATCAACGAGTTCCTGATGGCCAACGTGTTCCTCACCAGCAGCGACTCCAAGACCCTCGCAGTCGGGATGTACGGCCTGGTGCAGGGCAACCAGAGCAACAACAACTTCGGGATCTTCGCGGCCGGCACCCTGCTCACCGCCATCCCCACCGTGCTGGTCTTCCAGCTTCTCCAGCGCTACATCGTCTCCGGCCTGACCGCCGGCGCGGTCAAGGGCTGACCGTGCCGCGGCCGGAGTCGACGCGCCGACCGCCAGACCCCCTACTACAAACCGTCGTTGATGGGAGAGGATGGGCGGCGTGGAAGCGCTGCGACTAATCCTCCTCTACGTCCATCTGATCGGCTTCGCCCTGCTGCTCGGCGGATCGATCGCCCAATACATCAGCGGACGGCTTCGGATCAACCCGGCCATGCTCTGGGGGGCGGTGATCCAGTTGTTGACCGGGCTCGGCCTGTCCGCCCCGCTGCGCGACGGGGACGAGCCGGCGCCCGCGAAGCTTGTGACAAAGTTGGTGATCGCGCTGCTGATCTTTGTCATGGTCTTCTTCTCCCGGAAGCGGGACGCGGTGAACCGGGGTCATTTCCTGGCGATCGTCGGCCTGACCCTGGTCAACGCGGCGGTCGCGGTCTTTTGGCGGTAACGTCCGGGGAGGGGCCGCCCCCGGGAAAACGGACGTTTCGGATGGCACGTCGCTTGCTTACCAGCACAAAGAGTGACGTGCCCCACGCAAGGGTTACACCCGGGTAACAGGCGCTCAACAGTCGTGCACGATTGTCGGCCGGTGGGTGGGCGCGGGCGTACGCTCCCGTCCGTAACGTGGGACAGCCGGCGGCACACCGCAGGTCGGCTGATGGGCTGCCACCGCACTAGGCGCGGTGTGCAATGGGAAGGAGACGTCTTGCGCTCGGTGCGTGGGATGCGGATCGCCTCGATCGTCGCGGCAGGTGGGCTTGTGCTCACCGCCGCCGCTTGTGGCGAGGCCCCCGATGATGACAACAACGCCGGCAGTGGCGGCAAGAAGTTCAGCGCCTGCATGGTGACCGACGTCGGTGGCATCGACGACAAGTCGTTCAACACCTCGGCCTGGAAGGGTCTCGAGGAGGCCAAGGCCGCCAACAGCAACATCGAGACCAAGTTCGTGGCGTCGAAGGCCGAGGCCGACTACGAGCCGAATCTGACGCAGTACGTCAACCAGAAGTGCGACTTCATCCTGGCGGTCGGTGGTCTGATGGCCAACGCCACCTCGAAGATCGCCAAGGCCAACCCGAACCAGGCGTTCGGCATCGTCGACGCCAACCCGGGTGACGCCAACGTCTACCCGATGCAGTTCGACACCGCGCAGGCCGCGTTCCAGGCCGGTTACCTGGCCGCCGGGATGAGCAAGTCCGGCAAGGTGGGCGCGTACGGCGGCCTGCCGATCCCGCCGGTGACCATCTTCATGGATGGCTTCGTCGACGGCGTGGCGTACTACAACAAGACCAAGGGCAAGAACGTCCAGGCGCTGGGTTGGAACAAGGAGACCCAGAAGGGCTCCTTCACCAACGACTTCGCCAAGCAGGACGAGGGCAAGAAGGTCTCCGACGCGCTGGTCGCCCAGGGTGCGGACATCATCATGCCGGTCGCCGGTGGCGCAGGCCTCGGCACCACCGCCGCGGCCAAGGCCTCGGGTGGCAAGTACAGCACCATCTGGGTGGACGTCGACGGCTGCGAGAGCACCCCGGACTGCTCGGCCATCATCACCACGGTGGTCAAGAACATCCCGGAGGCCGTCAAGGAGGCCGTGCTCAAGGCCGCCGGTGGCGAGAAGCTGCAGGCCAACCCGGGCTTCGTGGGCACCCTGGCCAACACCGGCGTCTCGATCGCCCCGTACCACGACTTCGACAGCAAGGTTCCGGCCGAGCTGAAGGCCGAGGTCGACAAGATCAAGGCGGACATCGCCGCCGGCACCATCACCGTCACCTCGAAGGCCCAGCCGACCAAGTGACAACCGCCCGGCTCCTCCGGTGAGATCATCGGGGAGGTCGGCGGGGGACAGGTACGACCGATCGGCCGCTTCGGCCCTGCGGGTGACCGTGGGGTCGGAGCGGCCGATCGCGCACCACGTCAACCGGGCCGCTCCGGCCAGGTTGACGGCAGCTAGGCTGCACCATCGCTCGCACTCCAGGAGGTTGCGCTGAGACTCGAACTGCGCGGCATCACCAAGCGGTTCGGTGATCTGGTCGCCAACGACCACATCGACCTGACGGTGGAGCCTGGAGAGATTCATGCCCTGCTCGGCGAGAACGGCGCGGGCAAGTCGACCCTGATGAACGTGCTCTACGGGCTCTACCAGCCCGACGAGGGCGAGATCCTGGTCGACGGCAAGCCGTTGAAGCTGAAGGGCCCGTCCGACGCGATCGGTGCCGGGATCGGCATGGTGCACCAGCACTTCATGCTGGTGCCGGTCTTCACCGTCGCCGAAAACATCATGCTCGGCGCCGAACAGGTCCGGGGCGGCATCGCCGGTTTCCTGGACCGCCGACGTGCCCGGCGCGAGGTCACCGAGGTGTCCGAGCGCTACAACCTGCGGGTCGACCCGGACGCGGTGGTCGAGGACCTGCCGGTCGGCATCCAGCAGCGAGTCGAGATCGTCAAGGCGCTCACGCGCGACGTCGACCTGCTCATCCTGGACGAGCCGACCGCCGTGCTCACCCCGCAGGAGACCGAGGAACTGCTGACGGTCATGCGGTCGCTCAAGGCGGCCGGCAAGTCGATCGTCTTCATCACCCACAAACTGGGCGAGGTCAAGGCCATCGCCGACCGGATCACGGTGATCCGACGCGGCAAGACCGTGGGCACCGCCTCGCCGGACGCCAGTCGCGACGAGCTGGCCGCGATGATGGTCGGGCGCAACGTCCGACTCACCGTGGACAAGGGCCCGGCCACTCCCGGTGAGCCGGTGCTGGAGGTGACCGGGCTGGTCGTCGACGACGACCGGCAGATCCGCGCGGTGGACGGGGTTGACCTGACCGTGCGCGCGGGCGAGGTGCTCGGCGTGGCGGGCGTACAGGGCAACGGTCAGACCGAGCTGATCGAGGCGATCATGGGCCTGCGGCCGGTGCTCGCCGGCACGGTCAGCCTGGTCGGCGACCGGATCGACGGCTGGAAGCCCAAGAAGGTGCTCCGCGCGGGCGTCGGCTACGTGCCCGAGGACCGCAGCGTGGACGGCCTGGTCAAGGAGTTCAGCGTCGCGGAGAACCTGGTGCTGGACATCTACGACCGGCCGCCGTTCGCTGCCGGGCTCGCGCTCAAGCCGGACGCGATAGCGGCGTCGGCGAAGGAGCGGATCGAGCAGTTCGACGTCCGCACGTCATCGGCCGACGCGTCGGTGGGCACCCTCTCCGGCGGCAACCAGCAGAAGGTGATCGTCGCCCGGGAGCTGTCCCGGCCACTGAAGCTCTTCATCGCGGCCCAGCCGACCCGTGGCGTCGACGTCGGGTCGATCGAGTTCATCCACAGCCAGATCATCCGCGAGCGGGACATCGGCACCGCCGTCATGGTGGTCTCCAGCGAGCTCGACGAGGTGATCGGGCTGGCCGACCGGATCGCGGTCATGTACCGCGGTCGCATCATCGGCATCGTCGGCCCGGACACCCCGCGTGAGGAGATCGGCCTGCTCATGGCCGGCATCAGCCCGGACGCGGCACACGAGCGCAACACGGACGCCGTGCCCAGCGACGGGCCGGCCACCGACGGGAGCCCGGCGAGCGGCCCGGGTTCCGCGAGCGAGGACGAGGCATGACCAACCCCCCAACCCCGCAGTCCGGCTCGCCAGACAAGGAGCCGGCGAGCGAGGCGCAGGCCGCGCAGAACGCGCTCGGCAACACCGAACGGGCCGAGGTGGCGACCGAGCCGGGCGGCCCGGCGTCCAAGCCGGAGCCGGAGCAGAAGCCGAGTCTGGGCCGGTTGTTCATGGACAACCTCTGGGCGGCCAACACCTTCACGGTGACCCTGCTGTCGCTGGTGCTGGCGATCGTGGTCGGCGCGGTGCTGATGATCGTTTCTGATCCGGCGGTGCTGTCCACGTACTCGTACATCACCTCCCGCCCGTCCGACGCGATCAACTCCAGCTGGACGCTGGTCAGCGAGGCGTACGCGAACCTGTTCAAGGGCTCGGTCTTCGACCCCGAGGCGTTCTCCGGCTGGGTGAACGGCACCGGTAGCTGGCAGGCCGTTCTCGCGCCGATCTCCGAGACGCTCACCTACGCCGCGCCGCTGGTCTTCACCGGTCTGTCGGTGGCGCTGGCCTTCCGCGGCGGCCTGTTCAACATCGGCGCCCAGGGTCAGGCCACCATCGGCGTGATCATGGCGGCCCTGGCCGGCTTCCTGCTGCCCCTGCCGCCCGGCCTGCACCTGCTGGTGGCGGTGCTCGCCGGCGCGCTGGGCGGAGCGATCTGGGGTTTCATCCCCGGCATCCTCAAGGCCCGGGCCGGCGCGCACGAGGTGATCAACACGATCATGCTCAACTACGTCGCCACGTACTTCCTCACCTGGTTGATCGTGCAGAACGGTGTGCAGGACCCGAACCGCACCGACGCGATCAGCAAGGCGGTGGACACCTCCGCCCAACTGCCCCGACTGCTGGGCGACAACCTGCGGGTGCACGCCGGCATCCTGCTCGCCGTGCTGGCCACCTGGGCGGTCGCCTGGCTGCTCAACCGTTCGACGCTCGGCTTCGAGCTGCGGGCGGTCGGCGCCAACCCGGACGCCGCCCGTACCGCCGGCATCAGCGTCACGCGGACGTACATCCTGATCATGGTTTTCGCCGGCATCCTGGCGGGCCTTGGTGGCTCGAACATGGTGCTGGGCTCGACCGCCAGCGCGTTGACCCCGCTGGTGGTCGCGCAGATCGGCTTCGACGGCATCCTGGTCGCGCTGCTCGGGCGGGTGAAGCCCTGGGGAGTGCTGCTGGCCGCGTTGCTGTTCGGTGCGTTGCAGGCCGGCGGCAACCGGATGCAGTCGTACTCCGGGATCTCGCTGGAGCTGGTGACCGTGCTCCAGGCGCTGATCGTCATCTTCATCGCCGCGCCGGCCCTGGTGAAGGCGATCTTCCAGCTCCGGGCCGCGCGCGCGGCCCGGTTGCAGACGAGCCTGGCGAAGGGCTGGTAACTCATGTCCACCATGGCTGTCCCCGACATCGCGGTCGCCCCGGTCGACGAGGGCTTCTGGACCCGTAGCCGCAAGGTCGGCCTCACGCTGCTGGGGCTCGGCCTGCTGGCCGCGGTGCTCTTCGGCGCGCTCGCCACCAACCAGCAGGCCCGGTTCACGCTCAGCGACGACGCGGCCGGTGCCGCACTGAAGATCAACGGCACGATCGGGGCGATCCTGTTCGGGATCATCGCGATCGCCGCCGGCGCGGCGCTGCTCGCCGGGGTGCCGAAGCGGTGGTTCATCACCGTACTCGGCATCGGGCTGGTGGGCTTCGTGCTCTCGTTCCTCTGTTGGCAGGTCTCCGCCGCGCCGGCCGGGCAGAACTTCATGCCCCTGGTCAACATCATCCGGGGCACGTTCATCCTGGCCCTGCCGCTGATCTTCGGCGCGCTCGCCGGGGTGCTCTGCGAACGCTCCGGTGTGGTCAACGTGGCCATCGAGGGCCAGCTGCTGATGGGTGCCTTCAGCGGCGCGCTCTTCGGCAGCATCTCCGGCAGCGTCTGGGTGGGTCTGGTCGCCGCAGCCCTCGGCGGCGCGTTCATCTCGCTGCTGCTGGCCGTCTTCGCCATCCGCTACCTGGTCGACCAGGTCGTCATGGGCATCGTGCTGAACCTGCTGGCGGTCGGCGTCACCGGCTTCCTCTACGAGCGGCTGATGCAGACCGACGCGGCGAAATACAACAGCGCGCCCCGCTTCAGCAACTGGGAGATCCCGCTTCTCAAGGACATCCCGGTGCTCGGGCCGGCGCTGTTCCGCGGCAACATCTTCCTCTACCTCGGGCTGCTGCTGGTGCTCGTGATCCACATCGGGCTCTTCCGCACCCGGTGGGGTCTGCGTACCCGCTCGGTCGGTGAGCACCCCATCGCCGCCGACACGCTCGGCGTCAAGGTGCTGCGGGTCCGCTACCGCAACGTGCTGCTGGCCGGCGTCGTCGCAGGCATCGGCGGCGCGTCCTACACGCTGGCGCTCTACTCGTTCACCAAGAACATGATCGGCGGCAAGGGCTTCATCGCACTGGCCGCGCTGATCTTCGGCCGGTGGAACCCGACCGGTGCGCTGCTCGCCGCGCTCTTCTTCGGTTTCGCCGACCAGCTCGCCACCTACCTGGGCGCGATCAGCAGCTCGATCCCCAGTCAGTTCCTGGCCATGCTGCCCTACCTGGCCACCATCCTGGCGGTCGCCGGGCTGGTCGGCCGGGTCCGCGCACCGGCCGCCGACGGCAAGCCGTACATCAAGGGCTGACAGGCCACCGCTTCTGTCGATCATGCAGTTGTGGTGCCTGACAAAAGTGGCGAAGCTTCACCTGCCGCCCATCACAACTGCATGATCGAAGGGGCAGGCGGGTCGGCACGCTTTTCGGGGGTGGCAGGACCCTGACGGCTGCTGAGCTGGGCCGCTTGGGCAGAATGGCGGCATGACCGACATTGACTGGGCACGGTTGCGCGCTGCCGCCATCGAGGCGATGCGGCACGCGTACGCGCCGTACTCGACGTTCCCGGTCGGCGCGGCCGCGCTGGTCGACGACGGCCGCATCGTGGTCGGTTGCAACGTGGAGAACGCCGCGTACGGTGTGACGCTCTGCGCCGAGTGCGGCGTGGTCTCCAGCCTGCACGCCACCGGCGGCGGGCGACTCGTCGCGCTCTCCTGCGTCGACGCCACGGGTGAGCCGCTGATGCCGTGCGGGCGCTGTCGGCAACTGCTCTGGGAGCACGGCGGGCCGGAGTGCCTGATCGAGAGCAGGACCCGCCCGCTGCGGATGGCCGAGCTGCTGCCACACGCCTTCGGTGTGGAGGACCTGGAGGCCGTCACCGGGGAGACGCCGGTGCCGGTGGTCCCGGAGCGACTGGCCGCCTGGCGCGGGCGCGGCACCGTCTTCGTGCACCCGGACATGTCCGCCGGCCAGCAGGTCTGGACGGCGTACTGGGAGCGGTCGGCCGGCGACGACGCGGGCGCCGAGACCGGGGTGTTGGAGGAGGCGTCTAGCTGGGACGACCCGGCCGAGGCGATCACCTGGGGTCTGGCCCGGACGCCCCGGGTGGTCGTGGTGGACGCCACCGGGACGATCTTCTGGGCTGGTGAGGGTGAGCCGCCGATGGAGATCCCGGTTCGCTGGAGTTGAGCTTTGGGGATTGGGCCGACCGTGCCCGGCTCCGGGCGGTCAGGCTTGATCCCTCCGCCGGGCACGGTCGGCCCAATCCCTCGGTGCGTGCGGTCCGCGGGTCGGTTTCACCATTCGACTAGGAAAGATTTTCTTGATGAGTGCTTTTGCTGCTGTTGACGTTATTCGGGTCAAGCGGGATGGCGGGGTGCTGTCGGACGCGCAGATCGACTGGGTGGTCGACGCGTACACCCGGGGGGTTGTCGCCGACGAGCAGATGTCCGCGCTGGCCATGGCGATCCTGCTCAACGGCATGACCGGGCCGGAGATCGCCCGGTGGACCGCCGCGATGATCGCCAGCGGTGAGCGGCTGGACCTTTCGGCGGTACGCCGACCGACTGTCGACAAGCACTCCACCGGCGGCGTCGGCGACAAGATCACTCTGCCGCTCACCCCGCTGGTGGCGGCGTGCGGCGCTGCCGTACCGCAGTTGAGCGGCCGAGGTCTCGGGCACACGGGCGGCACGCTGGACAAGCTGGAGTCCATCCCGGGCTGGCGGGCCACTGTGAGCAACGACGAGTTCATCACCCAGCTGGACGAGGTCGGCGCGGTCATCTGCGCGGCCGGCACCGGGCTCGCTCCCGCCGACCGCAAGCTGTACGCGCTGCGCGACGTGACCGGCACCGTGGAGGCCATCCCGCTGATCGCCAGCTCGATCATGAGCAAGAAGATCGCCGAGGGCACCGGCGCGCTGGTCCTCGACGTCAAGGTCGGCTCGGGCGCCTTCATGAAGTCCGTCGACCAGGCCCGCGAGCTGGCGCGCACCATGGTCGAGTTGGGCGGTGCGCACGGCGTCCGGACGGTCGCCCTGCTCACCGACATGTCCACACCGCTCGGACTGGCGATCGGCAACGCCGTCGAGGTGACCGAGTCGGTCGAGGTGCTGGCCGGTGGCGGCCCGGCCGACGTGGTGGAGCTGACCCTCGCCCTGGCCCGGGAGATGCTCGACGCCGCGGGCCTGCCGGACGCCGACCCGGCGGCGGCGTTGCGCGACGGCCGGGCGATGGACTCCTGGCGGGCGATGATCCGGGCGCAGGGCGGCGACCCGGACGCGCCGATGCCCGAGGCCCGCGAGGTCGAGGTCGTCCGCGCCGAGCGGGACGGACACGTCGCGGCCGTCGACGCGTACGCCATGGGGGTTGCGGCGTGGCGGCTCGGCGCAGGTCGGGCCCGCAAGGAGGACCCGGTCAGCGTGCCGGCCGGTGTGGTCCTGCACAAGCGGCCGGGTGACGCGGTGCGGGCCGGTGACGCCCTCTACGAGTTGCGCGCCGAGGACGCGACGCGGATCCCGGCGGCGTTGGCCGAGGCCGCCGACGCGGTACGGATCGCGCCGACCGCCCCCGCGACGACGCCGCTGGTCATCGAACGCATCGGCTGATCGAGCGCGGGTCGGGGCGGCGTGGTGCCGGTCACCTGGGAGCGCTATTGTCGCAGGCCAAGGGGGGACAACCGGCCTTGCGCCGGCGCGAGCAGACAGGAAGATCCGCCGTGACCGTTGCTGCCCCGGACCCACGTGAGGTGCGCGAGGCGAGTCTGGACGAGTTGTCCCGGCTCGGCCTGCCGTTGCCGCCGGCCCAGTTTCCCCTCGTCTGGGAGCCGGGCGACCGGATCGAGCTGCGCCCCACGGCGGAGATCGAGGCGCGGATCGCGGTGCTGCACCTGATCCTGGCCCGCTGCTTCGGGATGCCCCCGCAGGCGGCGATGAGCTGGCTGCTCGGCTCACACCTGGTCGAGATGGTCACCCCGCCGGAATGGCAGTTCGTGATGGGCGGCAAGGGTGACCACCGTTCGTTCGTGCTGCACCACGACGCGCTGTTCGCGCTGGCCTGGGTGCTCGGGCTGAGCAAGCAGCTCGACCCCACTCTGGCCGTGGACGAGCGGCTGGTCGAGCGGCTCCCGCACATCGCCGAGGGGGAGAGCTTCCCGCACTGGCGCTCCCGGATCCTCACGGCACCGCAGCACCCGGCCGACGCGGCCGCGCTGCTCGACCTGCACTACTGCCTGGACTGGGCGTACCTGGAGACCGAGCGCGACGGTCGGAGGGCCCCGGGCCTGGTCGACGCGAACGCGATCGGGCAGCGGCGCTGGGCCCTGGAGTGGGCGGTGATCCTGCGCGGGCCGTACCACGACGAGCCCCCCGGCTGGGAAGAGGTCGACCTCTCCACCTGAGGTCAGCGGGGTCGGTACGCGTCCACCCGGACCGCGACGGTCACCCGGACCGGCTCGGGCAGGGCGGCCAGCCGGTCGGCGAGAGCGCCCGGGTCGGTGTGCCAGGCGCTCGGGCCCATCCCGACCAGGCTGGCGGCCTCCCGGCGGGTCAGGGCCAGCTCCGCCCGGTGCACCGCCGAACTGACCGGGGTGAAGTGCCCGCCCAGGCTGCCGGTCACCCGGTCCGCCTTGTCCGGGTCCACCCGCAGCAGGTCGAGGGCATCCACCAACTCGGCGAGATGGTCGGTGTCGGGCGTGACCACCAGCAGCGTCCCGGCCGGGTCGAGCACCCGGTGGAACTCCGCGCCGTTGCGCGGGGCGAAGACGTTCAGCAGCACGGCCGTCGAGGCGTCCGCCACGGGCAGCCGCTGCCAGGTGTCGGCGAGAGCCGCGGCGGCCCGGGGATGCGCGCGGGCCGCGCGGCGCAGCGCCGGCTTGGACACGTCCAGGGCCAGACCCACGGCGTCCGGCAACGCCGCCAGCACCGCGCCGAGGTACCGGCCGGTGCCGGCGCCGGCATCCACCACCAGGGGGTACGCCCCGACGTCGGGCGCTGGCGGTTCGAGCCGGGCCACGGCCTCCGTCGCGGCGGCGGCGAGAGCGGCCGAGATGACGTCGTAGTGCCCGGCGGCCTGGAAGTCCGCGCGGGCCGCGACCATTTCGGGGGTGTCACCGACGTGCGGTGCACGACCGGTGAGCAGGTTGACGTAGCCCTGGCGCGCGATGTCGAAGCTGTGCCGGCGTGGGCAGCGCAGCGCGCTCGTGTCGGTGGCCTGCCCCAGAGACTCGCCGCAGACCGGGCAGCGCAGCCGGTCGAGGATGCGGGGGTCCACGTCAGGCGCACTCCATCCGCTCAGTTTAGACGTGCGCCGGATCGGAGGCCGTGACACCCGGGCGGCCCTGTCCCGGTCCGCCCAGGGCGCTGACTAGGGTCTGAGCATGGTCGCAACTATCCGGTATGAGGACATCGTCAAGGTTCCGAAGGCCCTGCTGCACGATCACCTCGACGGCGGGCTGCGGCCGGCGACGATCGTCGACCTGGCCGCGGAGGTGGGCCACGAGTTGCCCGCCACCGATCCCGACGCGCTCGGGCGCTGGTTCGCGGCCGCGGCCGACTCCGGCTCCCTGGAGCGCTACCTCGAAACGTTCGCGCACACCGTGGCGGTCATGCAGACCGCGCCGGCGCTGCGGCGGGTCGCCCGCGAGTGTGCCCTGGACCTGGCCGCCGACGGGGTGGTCTACGCCGAGGTGCGTTTCGCCCCCGAGCAGCACCTGGAGCAGGATCTCAGCCTGGACGAGGTGGTCGAGGCGGTGCTGGCCGGGTTCGCCGAGGGCACCGCCCAGGCCGTCGAGGCGGGCCTGAGCATCCGGGTGGGCACCCTGCTCACGGCGATGCGGCACGCCGCCCGCTCCCAGGAGATCGCCGAGCTGGCCGTGCGCCACCGGGACGCCGGGGTGGTCGGCTTCGACATCGCCGGCGCCGAGGCGGGCTTCCCGCCCACCCGCCACCTGGACGCCTTCGAGTACCTGCAACGGGAGAACTTCCACTTCACCATCCACGCCGGTGAGGCGTTCGGTCTGCCGTCGATCTGGCAGGCGATCCAGTGGTGCGGAGCGGACCGGCTCGGCCACGGGGTGCGGATCGTCGACGACATCGGCCCGGACGGCACGCTGGGCCGGCTGGCCGCGTACGTCCGGGACAAGCGGATCCCCCTGGAGCTGTGCCCGTCGTCGAACGTGCAGACCGGCGCGGTGGCCTCCATCGCGGACCACCCGATCGGTCTGCTGCGCGACCTGCGCTTCCGCGCCACAGTCAACACCGACAACCGGCTGATGAGCGGCACCTGCATGTCACGGGAGATGTCGCTGCTGGTGGAGACGTTCGGCTACGGCTGGAAAGAGCTGCAGTGGTTCACCATCAACGCGATGAAGAGCGCCTTCATCCCGTTCGACGAGCGACTGCGGATCATCGACGAGGTGATCAAGCCGGCGTACGCCAAGCTGATGGCCTGACGGTCAGCCGTGCTGACCTGACCATCAACCGTGCGGGTAGCCGGCGAGCAGGCCGGCCACCCGGCGCAGCACCTCCCTGGCGCGGGCCCCCTCCGCACCCAACCCGGTCTGCCGACGCAGGATCGCGGGCTCGGCCCGGAGTAGCGCCACGCCGCGCCGGACCAGCACCCGGGGGGCCTTGCGCTGCTCGGACAGGTCCCGGGCGAGCCGGCGCAGGAAGGTCGCCCCGCGCGGACGGCGCAGCGCGTACGCCCCGGCGAGCAGCCCGCGGCGACGGCATTCCTCGACGATCTCGGCGGCGAAGATCCCTTCGGCCACGAAAAGTGGCGATCCGGCGACATCAAATGTCCGGGTGGCCACCCTTCGGTCTGCGCCGATCGCATAAACCGGCACATCGGCGCGGCCTTCCCGAGCAAGTCGGGCAATGATTTCCACAGCGGTGGGGGCATCCCAGGACTGCGGCGATTCCCAATCCACCTGGCCGTTTCGTCGCGGCAACGTAGGGTCATCGCCGTCTTTGTAGAAGTCGTCCAGACAGAGCACCGGTAAACCGGTTTGCTGCGCTATGTACGACTTTCCGGAGCCGGAAGGACCGGCGAGCAGGACAACACGGTGCGGATGTTCCATTACCTTCAGTTACTCCGGCCAGACGGACTGCTATCAAATCGCATCAACATCTCATCACACCTCCGGCCGGTGACAACCTGGGCTTTCTTCTTGTCGACCGGCGTGATGGAATCTCGGGGGTCCGACCCGCCGGGTCGGTCGCTGGGCGTTGCCCGGGGCAACGCGTTGAAGCTGTAATCGCGAGGGCGGTGTTGTGAGCAAACGGCCAAAGACGGCGGGCTCCTTCCTGTCGCGGCTGCGCCGGCCGGCCAGCCGGCTCCGGGACATGCCGATCTGGTCCAAGCTCGGTCTCATCATGATCGTGCCGACCATCGCCACGGTCGTGGTGGGCACCAGTGGTCTTGTCGACCACGTGGAGACGCTCAACAATGCCAACCGAGCCGGCGACCTGGCCAACCTGTCGAGCTATTCAGGCAGCCTGGTCGACAGTCTGCAGGACGAGCGGACCGCCGCCGTGCTGCTGCTGGGGGCGGACGGGACGCAGCCGACGGCGCAGTACCAGGAGGCCTACAACCGGGTGACCTCCCGGGTGGACCGTGAGACGTCCCCCTACCGGCAGCAGCGTGCCGAGATCGAGGACCTGCCGGGCAGCCTGGAAGGTCTGCTCGACAGCATCGACCAGAACCTGCAGGACCTGTCGGGCATCCGCAGCCAGGTGTTCAACGGCAAGCTCGCGCTCACCGAGACCGTGCAGCAGTACGAGGGTCTGATCAGCGACCTGCTCGCCATCCGCGACTCGTCCACGCAGCTCGCCGGTGACAACCAACTCAGCGACCGGATGCGCGCCGCCGCGGCAGTCGCCCGGGAAAAGGAGTTCCTCGCCGTACGCCGGGTCGTTGTGCACCGCGCGCTGGGCGTGAAGGGCGGACAGCGCCTCACCCCGGCGCTGCGCAGGGACTACGTCGCCAGTGACACCGGCCAGCAGCAGGCCCTGCAGAGCTTCAAGGCCGTCGCCACCCCGGACGACGCGAAGTTCCACGACCAGACGGTCGCGGGCGGCGACCGCCGGGAGGCACAGAACTACACCGGCTGGATCGACGGCAACACCACCGGCGACATGCGCAACGCGCCGTTCGGGCCGGACCAGTGGGAAGCCGCCATGACGGCCAACGCCAAGCTGATCCGCAACGTCGAGATCAAGCTCGACGGCGAAGTGGTCGACGAGGCCAACAGTCTCCGCTCGGACGTGCAGCGCCAGGTCTTCCTGGAGACCGGCCTGCTGCTCAGCATGCTGTTGCTGGCCATCCTCTTCGCGTACCTGGTCGCCCGCTCCATGGCCCGTTCACTTCGTGAGCTGCGGCAGGGTGCGCTCTCCGTCGCCCAGTACGGCCTACCCCAGGCGGTTGCCCGACTGCGTGACCCGCAGGTCGTCGGGCAGCTCTCCCCGGTGCAGCTGGCCAACCAGATCGCCGAGCCACTACCGGTCCGCAGCCGGGACGAATTCGGCCAGGTGACCGAGGCGTTCAACGCCGTCCACCTGGAAGCCGTCCGTACGGCCGCCGAGCAGGCGGCACTGCGCGCCTCCGTCGCGACCATGTTCGTCAACCTGGCCCGCCGTTCACAGATCCTGGTCGACCGCCTCATCGGGCACCTCGACCGGCTGGAGCGCGGCGAGGAGGACCCGGACCGGCTGGCCGAGCTGTTCCAGCTCGACCACCTGGCCACCCGGATGCGCCGCAACGACGAGAACCTGCTGGTGCTCGCCGGTGCCGACTCCACCCGTGTGCAACGTGAGCCGGCCGCGCTCATCGACGTGCTGCGGGCCGCGCAGTCCGAGGTCGAGCACTACACCCGGATCGAGTTCGGCGTCATCGACCGCGACATCGAGGTCGCCGCGCACGCGGTCAACGACCTGGTGCACCTCGTCGCCGAGCTGTTCGACAACGCCACCGCGTTCTCTCCGCCCGACTCGCAGGTGATGGTCGAGGCCCGTCGGGTCGGCGACCGCTCCTCGCTCTACGTCGAGGACCGCGGCATCGGCATCAGCGCCGAGCAGTTGCACGACCTCAACGAGCGGCTCGCGACGCCGCCGCAGGTGGACGTCGCCGTCTCCCGGATGATGGGCCTGGTCGTGGTCGCCCGACTGGCGTCCCGGCACGGCGTCCGGGTGGAGCTGCGCCCCGGCTCCGACCGTGGCACCGTCGCGGACGTGACCCTGCCCACCTCGGTGCTGGTGCCCCGGGCGCTCTCCGGTCGGGTGCAGCAGCCCCCGGCCCTGCCCGCAGCCGGTGGCCCCCAGCAGAACGGGCCCGCACCGGCCTTCGGCGCCCTGCCGGCGCTGGGCAACGGCCCTCGTCCGAGCGAGTCCGGCAACCAGGTCACCCTCGGCGGGCGGCCGTTCGAGCCCGCCTCGCGCAACGGTGCCGGCACCCCCGCCAACTCCGGTGGCTACCGCTCGATGCCGGCCTGGTCCGACCTGACCGGCGCGGCCGGGACGAACGGCGTCAACGGTGGTGACGGGTTCACCCCGCGGACCGCCAACGGCCAGCCGATCGACCCGCTGCCGCAGCGTCGCGCCGGGGACGACAGCCCGACCTCCGGCCAGCAGCCGTCGATTCCACGGCAGCTGCCGAGCAGCCCCGAGGCACACCCGTACTCGGCGCCGCCGGTCTCCGCGCAGCCCTACTCCGGCGCGCCGGTCTCCGCCTCGCCGGCCTCCGGCCAGCCGTACTCCGGGCAGCCCTACTCGGGTGCCCCGTACGGTGGCCCGCCGGTCTCTGCGGCCCCGGCCTCCGGGCAGCCGTACGCCGGTCCGCCGGTGTCCGCGTCGCCCGTGTCGGCGTCGCCGGCGTCCGGCCAGCCGTATTCGGGTCAGCCCTACTCGGTGCCGCCCGCCTCCAGCCAGTCGTTCGCCGGGTTCGCCCCCCGGTCGGCCCCGCCCGCGCAGGCGCCCAGCACCCCCGCGCCGCCGGCCTGGCCGCCGGTGCCGGGTGCCGACCGCGACGCTTCGGCGCCGCCGGTGCCCGAGCGGCTCGCCGCTGCCCTGGACATGACGACGGAGCTGCCGCGGGTGCCGCGACCCGGCGAACAGCCGGCCGCAGCAGCCCAGCCTCCGACTCGGCCCTCGGCTCCTGCTCCGGCTCCGGCCCCGCAGAATCGGCCGGCCCCGCAGAATCGGCCGGCACCGCAGCAACCGCAGGCGCAGAACCGCCAGCGCTACGCGGACGAGACGATGGAGCTGCCGATCTTCCGGGAGCTCGAGTCGGCTTGGTTCCGTACCCGCCGTCCGGGTTCGGAGGAAGCGGGACCCGGCGCGCAGCCGGCGACGAACGGCGACTCCGCGACCCAGCAGTTCGCTACGGTCGAGGCCACCGGTCGGGCAGTCCACAAGACACCACCCGGGACGACAGGTAACACACCGATGGCAGACACTCCGACGGCCGGAGGAGCGCCGCGGGACAACGGCTCCACAGCAAACGAGGGCGGTCGCCCGAGCCTCGCTGAGAGCCTGCCGAACCGCCGGCCCCAACCGAAGACCAACGGCTGGCAGACCGCTGCCGACGACGGCTGGCGTGCTGCCTCGGCGGCGGCCGGCGCGGTGCCGGTGAGCGAGACCACCACGACCGGCCTGCCGAAACGCAAGCCGATGGCGCAGCTGGTGCCGGGCGCCGTGGAGAAGCCCACCACCTCGGTCCAGCGGCGCTCCCCGGAGGCGGTCCGTGGCCTGCTCTCCGCCTACCACCGGGGCGTGCAGCGAGGGCGTAGCACCTCGGACACCCCGACCAGCCCGGAGGCGACTCCGGGAGGGCAATCCTCGCAGTCTGGCTCAGGCCCGGTGGCCGGGAGCGGGCAGAAGGAGCAAGAAGGATGACAACTACGCAGGATCTTGGTTGGCTGCTGGCCAACTTCGCCGACCGGGTGCCCGGTGTCGCTCATGCGGTCGCCGTCTCGGCCGACGGCCTTCTCCTGGCGTCGTCACGGGACCTGCCGCGCGACCGGGCCGACCAGCTCGCCGCGATCTCCTCGGGTCTGGTCAGCCTGACCCAGGGGGCAGCCCGCTGCTTCGAGGGAGGCGCGGTGTTGCAGACCGTCGTGGAGATGGACAATGGCTTCCTGTTCCTGATGTCCATCTCGGATGGGTCGTCCTTCGCCGTGCTGGCCGCCCGCAGCTCTGACGTGGGCCAGGTCGGCTACGAGATGGCGCTGCTGGTCGACCGGGTGGGCGACGCACTGACTCCGCAGCCGCGTGCGGCTGCGGGCATGCTGGGCTGACGCCTCGCCGCCGACCGTGAGGTCGGCACCAACGCAACAACGACAACGACGGGCTTCACCGGTGGGAGCCGGTAACGGGTACGAAGGAGGTGAGCGGCGAGATGGCCGATCGTGACGAACCGACCGGAGCGTTGGTCCGTCCATACGCCGTGACCCGTGGCCGTACCCGTCCCCGGCTCGACATCGCGCTGGAGGCGCTCGTCGAGACGACGGTGCGCGGCCGCACCGCTGCCAGTGGCAACGGTGGTGGCCGCGAACACCAGTACATCGCCGCGCTGTGTGACGGACGCGTGCAATCGCTCGCGGAGATCGCGGCGCGGCTGCAGCTCCCGCTCGGTGTGGCCCGGGTGCTCATCGCCGACATGGCGACGGACGGCCTGGTCGCGGTCCACGAGCCGACCATCCTGGACGACTCCGACGACGCGGTGGGCACTGAACTGCTGGAGAGGGTGCTGAGTGGACTTCGCAGGCTCTGACATGTCGCACCGCCCGCCGAACCCGAGCGGCCGCGTGACGTCGGCGAAGATCGTTATCGCCGGTGGATTCGGCGTCGGTAAGACGACGCTGGTCGGCTCGGTCTCGGAGATCACGCCGCTGACCACCGAGGCCATCATGACCTCCGCTGGCGTGGGCGTCGACGATACCCGGCAGGTGCCGGGCAAGACGACGACCACGGTGGCCATGGACTTCGGCCGGATCTCGATCGACCGTGACCTGATCCTGTACCTGTTCGGTACGCCGGGTCAGACTCGATTCTGGTTCATGTGGGACGAACTGGTTCGGGGTGCGATCGGCGCGGTCGTGCTGGTGGACACTCGCCGGCTGGCCGACTGCTTCGCGGCGATCGACTTCTTCGAGCACCGACGCCTCCCGTACCTGGTGGCGATCAACTGCTTCGACGGGATGCAGTACCACGACCCGCAGGACGTTCGGGACGCCTTGGCGATCTCGAGCGACGTGCCGGTGGTGGCCTGCGACGCCCGTAACCGGGAGTCGACGAAGCACGTGCTGATCTCGCTGGTCGAGTACGTGCTCACCATGCGCCGTACGCGCGCCGTCGCCCCGGCCTGATCGGGACGCCGCACCCCGGTGGTGGCTCAGGCCGCCACCGGGAGCACCACCCTGCTCGCCGACGGCCCTACGTCGGCGCGCGCCCTACGCCGTCTCCTGAGGCCCTGGAAGCCACCGGCCCCCGCACCCTGGGCCGTTGAGCTGCCGGCTTCGAGAGGCGGCGTTGCCGCTCCAGGTGCACGTCTCCACACGCGACAGCGCCCTCAGTCAGCTGACTGAGGGCGCTGTCGCGTGTAACGAGGGTCAGGACTGGTAACCGGCGGAGCGGTACTCGTACTCCCGGTCGTCGTCGCGGTCGCCGTGGTCGCGGCTGAAGTCCCAGCCACCGGCCGCCTCGCGGCCGGGTCGACCACCCACCGCGAAACCGCCGATCTCCTGGCCGCGACGCCAACCACGGAAGTAGCCGGTGGTGTTCTCCGCGAGGCTTGCCGCATCGCGCACTATCCGCAATGGACGCTCCTCGCGCAGCGGGGAACCAGGGACCAGGTTGGCCTGAGGCACGCGCTTCGGCAGCCCGGCGTTGGTCTCGGCGCCGACCGCGGGGCGGGCGGCCTGCTCTGCGGCCTGCCAGCCGGTGTCGGCCGTGGTCGACCAGTCCAGGTCGGACTCCTCGGCCTGGCCGACGAACCAGGCCGACTTGGCCTGCGCGAAGATCAGCAGGTCGCCGTCACCCTCGTCGGCGACCGGCGGCGGACGGTGCTCGACCGGCGGCGTCCGGCGCTCCAACGGAGGGGTCCGGCGCTCCATCGGCGGCGTGCGCTGCTCCAGCGAGGGCGTGCGAGGCTCCACTGAGGGAGTGCGAGGCTCCAGCGAGGGCGTCCGGTGCTCCATCGGCGGCGGCGGACGGTGCTCGGCGGCACGGTCGGGCCGAGCGGCCGGTCGGCCGCCGCGAGCGGCCAGCTCCCGGTCGACCAACCGCAGCGGCGGCGTCTCCAGGTGCGCGTCCGCAGACGGGTTGAGCCCCTCGCGCAGCGCCCGGTCAGCCAGTGGCGGTGGCTCCACCAGTCGCAGCATGGGCGGCTCCTGCGGCAGGTCGTCCGCCAACCAGGGCGGGGTGACCCGACCGTCGGCCCGACCCGGGTCGGTCGGGGCCTCGATGCCGCGGCCGCCACCGTACGGGTAGGCCACCGGGTTGTTCGGCGAGCTGTCGGCCGGGTCCTCCGGGTTGTTGACCAGCGGCCAGTTGGCGCGGGAACCGGGGGGTGCAGCGGCCTCCTGGCCAGGACGGGGGGTCGGCACCGGGATGCTGAGATCGGTGGCGCTGAACCCGCCCGTGGGTGGCTCGTCCACCGGGCGTTGCAGGTGGCTCGGCCGGGGCTCGCCGTTCGTCTTGGGGCGGGGAGGAATGACCGTCCGCTGCCGTTCGGCACGCGCGTTGTTGATCGCGGCGGTGGTCAGCGTCGGCCGGAACGGCTCGCCCGCCTCGGCCGGAGGAACCATGCCGCGCTGTGCCGGTGCGATCGGGGTGATCCCGGGCGGCGGGGGCGGCGGCGAGGAGACCGGGCGGTTGGTCGGACCGTCGATCCGGCTGGGCGCCGGCTCGGTGCGGTTGGGAAGCGTGGACGACGGCGGCTTGGCCATGGCGGCCGGGGCCATCGGTGCGGGCGCGACCGGCGGCGGCGTGACCGGAGCCGGGGCGACCGGGGGCGGCCCGAGTGGGCGGGGCGACGCGAGCGGCGCGTTACCGGGGATCGGCTCGGGGCGGCTGCGTCGCCCGACGGCGGGTGCGGGGTCGGCGGCCGGGGTGGGCCGGAGCGACCGTAGCCCGGCGCCGGTGCCGGCCAGTCCGGTCGGCTCACCGGCTGGCTCGCCACGGCGGGCGCCGTTGCCGGCCATCCCGGTCAGCTCGCCGACCGACTCGCCACGGCGGGCGGCGGCACGGCGGCCGGGTGCCTGGGCAGGGGCGGTCACCCGCGAGCCGAGCGCGCTGACCAGGGCCTCACAGCCTGCGTCGCAGGCCCGCACCGAAGCGACGGCCTGGCGGACCGTCTCGGCCACCGCGGAGGTGAGCGCCCGGTTGACCGCGGCGCGCCGCGGCGTTTCGGAGATGGCGACCCGCAGAGCGGTGACCGCCTCGTTGATCTCGTCGGCGTCGGCCACCCCGTCGGCGGCGAGGTGCGCGGCGATGGCGTCCGCCGCGACCGACACCTCGCGGCCCCGGGCGACGGTGCCGCCGAGCATGCCCGGCTCGGGCAGCGCGTCCAGCACCGCCAGCGAGACCGGCTCGGCCGGGTCCGGGTATGCACGCAGGGCTGCCGGGTAGAGCTCGCGCAGGACCTCGCGCAGCGCCACGGCGGCGGAGTGTCGGCCGGTGGCCAGGGCGGCGTGCGCGGCGAGCACCGGCTTGTAGCCGGCGAGATCCCGGGGTGCCGGCAGGGTGACCGCGGAGAGCGCGCCCGCCTGCAACGCGCGGGCCAGACCGACGGCCCGTCGTTCGGCCGGAGGCGACTGCATCTCCTCCAGGGAGTCGTCGTCGGCGAACCGCTCGGCGAAGTCGTCCACCGAGTCGTCGTCGGCGATCGCCAGGGGCCGACCCGCCGCGCTCAACAGCGAGATGACCGTGTGGTCGTCGCTGTCGGCGGCGATGGCCGCACCGCTCGGCCCGCCCGACCGCTCCACGAGCAGCGCGACGAGCTGGGCGTAGCCAGCGGCCTCGTCGCTGATCTCGCAGACATGCAGCAGACGGCCTGCGTCGTCGACCACAGCGGACGTCAGCGTCGAACCGGCGGAGGCCGGTCGGTCAGCCGGATCCGCCGAGGCCAGACCGCAGTAAACGCGCACGAGCGCCACGGCGTCGTCCTCCTCCCGGGACAGGTCTTTCCTCTGCCAGCAACTGATGCTCCCCGGTACGGGTCAGTCGCGCCAGTCCACCACCGCAGAGATCTTGCCGACAATGGTGCGCCAACCCAAACTCGCGGTCTGCGCACCGATCTTCTTCAGCCGCCGCCGACCCATGAAAGCGCCGATCCCACCGTTGGCGGTGGCACGCAGCGCCTCGTCCAGGTCGTCGAGGCTGGAGCCGGCGGAGAGCATGTCGAGTACCGCAGGCAGCCGCAATGCGTACGAGAGGTCACGCGCGACCTCGCCGGCCTCGATCAGCAGGGTCGAATCCCAGGAGTCGTGCCCGCCGCGCAGGTTCTCCACGACGAGGTCGAGCTCGTAGGTGTCCTCGTCGAGGGGCGCGATATCCGCGGGCTCCACCCGTTCGGACAATTCATTCCAGCTGTCCAGTTGGGACAGATCGTTTGGCGCACCGGACCGGATGAAACTGACCAACGACTCTGGGGTCTTGAACAGCAGCAGCTTGCCCTGGTTGCTGAGGAAGACCGGCACCTCCTCGTCGTCGGCCTCGTCCGTGGCGTCCTCGTCGGCCTCGGCCTCGTCGTCGGCCGCGTCGGTGTCGGTGTCGGTGGCGCCGTCGCGTCGGCGGCGCTTCGACTCGTCCTCGTCGTCGGCGAACTCCTCGGCCAGGTCCTCGTCGAGGATGACGACGGTCTCGTCGTCCTCTTCCTCCTCGATCACCTGACGTCGGGCGAGGAACGGGTCGTCCAGGTCGCGCTCGGTCACGTCGGTCGGGGTCAGCGAGCTGGCCGGCCGGTATGCCCGCAGCGTGAAGCCGGTGCCGGCGGGCAGGGCGATCTCCACCGGGTCGATGCGCAGCTCGTCCCAGAGTGCACGGTCGACCGAGGCCGAGGGGCCGTCGGTCTCATCTGGCTCGACCGCGCCGGTGGTGTCGTCGAGCTCGGGCTCGTCGGCGTCGGGCCGTTGGGGCGACTGGCGGGCCACGCTGACCTCCGTGTGCTTCGGGTTGCCCACCCGCCGGGGTCTCTGACCGGCGAGTGACTCTGGGCACATACCCTAGTCGGCGGCCCTGGGTGACCGATGCCCGCACCCCGGTGGCCGGCTGGCGCACGGATTCGACCTGCTGGTGGTGGGCGCTGGCGATCTGACCGTTCGACAAGTAGCGTAGCTACGTATGAAGGCCCAGGCGTTGCACGGCCATCTCGACGCTCTGCTGCTCGCCGTTCTCGAACAGGGCGCGCTGCACGGCTACGCCATCATCGAGGCGTTGCGCGCGCGCAGCGACGGCACTCTGGATCTGCCCACCGGCACCATCTATCCGGCGTTGCGTCGGCTGGAACGCGCCGGGCACGTGGCGAGCACCTGGAGCACCGTCAACGGCAGGGAACGGCGGACGTACGAGCTCACCGATTCCGGCCGGGGAGCGTTGGCCGGGGAGCGCGCGGGTTGGCGCGACTTCCAGCTGACCGTCGGCCGGTTCCTCGACCCCGGCAGCCCGCCCACCACCCCGGCCTGATCCCGGTCGAGCTGGCGACCACCGGCGGGACCGGGGCACCCGCGACGTGGCTCAGTGGGCCGTGCTGGCGAGCGACTCCGCTCGGCGGGCGGTGGCCTGCAGCCAGCCGCGCACCGCACGGGCCAGTGAGAAGTACGCGCCGCCCACCAGCACCGCGCCGATGATCATCGGTGGCCAGCGCAGCGCGTCGTCCCAGAGAGTCATCGACCAGGCGAACAGGGCGCAGCCGGCGATCATGGCGAGAGCCAGCATGGCGGTCAGGCCGGCGCCCACCGCGCGTTGCACCAGGGCCAGACCCGGACGTGTCGAACGGGCGCTCGCCGCGACCACCAGCAGACCGGCCACTGCCAGCAGCAGCGAACCCATCCAGATCCAGTCGACCGAGCTGGCGAGCAGCTGGTAGCCGGCCGGTGGACGGGGGCCGCTGCTCCAGCTCGACCCCCGCCAGGTCAGATCCCCGGCGACCACCCCGACCCCGGCGATCGCCAGCATCCGCAGGGAGAGCCCGCGCAGAGCGCCCACCGCCAGCTCGGCCTGCCAGGAGGGAAGGACCTGCGCCGGCGAGCCGAACTCGACCACGGCCCGGCGCTGCGCCTCCGTGGACGGCACACCGCTCTCCCGGTACGCCTCCACGGCGTCCAGCAGCCCGTGCCGGGCCTCGGTGAGCAGGTCGGACTTGAGTCGCGCCGGCCCCTGCAACCGGGCGGCCAACTCACGCAGGTGCTCGTCGACCAACACGTCCTCACGCTGCGGCATGGCACCACCCTGCCACGGGTCAGGGAGCCCTGACGTCGGGGAGAACCCTGGTCCGTCCCCGAGCCCCGGTCAGGGGGCGAGGGCCAGGTAACCCCGTTCGGCCGCAGCCTGGAGCAGCCACTGGTCCCGGTACCAGCCCGGGGCGGCGACCAGGTCGGCGTGCCGGCCGCGCTGGATCACCCGGCCGCCGTCGAGGACGACGATCTCGTCCAGCTCGGCCAGCCCGCTGAGCCGGTGGCTGATCAGCAGAACCGAGTGCCCGGCGGGGGTGGCGGCGAGAGCGGACGCGAGCACCGCGTCGGCGGCGGCCGGATCAAGACCTTCGGTGGGCTCGTCGAGCACCAGCACCGGCGGCGCGGCGAGCAGGGCCCGCGCGAGCGCCAGCCGCTGCCGCTGGCCACCGGAGAGCTGCCCGCCCTCCTCGCCGACCAGCGTGTCCCAACCCGCCGGCTGGGCGCGTACCCAGTCCAGCAGGCCCGCGGCGGCGGTTGCCGCCGTCAGTGCCTCCTCGTCGGCCCCGGCCCGCCCGAGCAGCAGGTTCTCCCGCACCGTGGCGTGAAAGACGTACGCCTCGGCCAGCAGGCCGCCGACCGCCCGCGGCAGTGCCTCCTCGGCGTACGCCGAGAGGTCGTGACCGTCGAGGGTGACCCGCCCGGACACCGGTTGGACGGTGCCGGTCAGGACGGCGGCCAGGGTGCTCTTCCCGGCGCCGCTCGGGCCGACCACCGCGATCCTCCGCCCCGGCGGCAGGTCCAGGCTGACGCCGTCGAGGGCGGGTGCCGCACCGGCCCGGTACCGCACTGTCACGTCGACGAAGCGCAGCTCGTGGGGGCCGACCAGGTCCGTCATGCCGGCCGTGGGCGGGGAAGCCGGCGTGCCGGCGTCCAGCAGGTCGGCCACCCGGGCCAGACCGGGCCGCAACTGCGTCCACTGCCGGGCCGCCGTGACCAGTGCCAGCGTCACCTCGACGGCGGCCAGCGCGCCGACGGCCAGGACACCCACCAGCACCCCCGACACGTCGGCGGCCAGCGCTGCCAGCACCACCGCCGCGGCGGTCAGCCCGGCGGTCAGCACCCCGGCCGCGTCCACCGCGAACCCGGTGGCGGCCAGCCGACGTTCCAGGCGGGCCAGCCGGCGGGCCCGCTGCGAGGCCGCACGCAGTGTGACGTCGGTGGCCCCGAACGCGGCCAGCTCGGCTGCGCCGTGGGTCAGGTCGATCGCGTCGGTGGCCAGTGCGCCGCGCAGGGGTGCCACCTGGGCCGCGCTGCGGCGGGTGACAGCGGTGGCCAGTGCGGGCAGTGCCACCCCGGCGACCAGCAGCCCCACGGCGAGCGCACCGGCGGCAGGTGGTGAGATCAGCGCCGCCACGCCGACCGCCAGCACACCGACCAGGGCCGCCGCCGAGCCAGGGACCAGCACACGCAGCAGCAGGTCCTGGACGGCCTCGACGTCGGAGACCAGCCGGCTCAGCACGTCCCCCGAACGGTGCGCGGCGCCACGCCGGGCGGCGAGGGTGGCGAAGACCCGGGCCCGGACGTCGGTGATCATGCGGAGCACCGCGTCGTGCCCGGCGAGCCGTTCGGTGTAGCGGAACACGCCACGGCTGATCGCCAGCGCCCGGACCGCGACGATCGCCACTGTGAGCCGGTCCAGCGGAGGCTGGCCGGCGGCGCTCATCAACAGCCAGGTGGCGGTGGCCATCAGGGCGAGCCCGGCGAACTCGGTGGCGGCCGCGAGCAGCCCGGCACCGACCAGCCGACCCAGGTACGGGCGGGCCAGCCGCAGCACGGCGCGCTCGGCGGCGGTCCGCCGGCCCGATGCCACGCCGGCGACCGCGTCCGGCCCGTGTTCCGCGCTCATCGGGTCGCCTTCCCGGTCGGTTCGGGCGTCAGCTCGGTGACCCGACCGTCCTCGACCCGCAGGATCCGGTCGGCGTCGGCGAGCAGCGCCGGTCGGTGCGCGACCAGGAGCGCGGTGCGCCCGGCGACCAGGCGGCGGGTGGCGTCGAGCACCACCGCCTCGGCCGCGGTGTCCAGGCGGGCGGTGGGTTCGTCGAGCAGCACCACCGGGGCGGACCGCAGAAACGCCCGGGCCAGCGCCACCCGCTGCCGCTGCCCGCTGGACAGCCCGTGGCCGCGTTCGCCGAGCAGGGTGTCCAGGCCGTCCGGCAGACCGGCCACCACGTCGTCCAGAGCGGCGTCGTGCACCGCGGCGGCGAGCGCGTCGGGCGTGGTGTCCGGTGCGCCGAGCCGGATGTTGTCGGCCAGCGAGGCGGCGAAGAGATGGGCCCGCTGCGGCACCCAGGCGAGTTGCCGACGCCAGGCGTCCGGGTCGGCGGTGGCGAGGTCGACCCCGTCCACCGTGATCCGGCCGCTGGTCGGGGTCACGAAGCCGAGCAGCAGGCCGAGCAACGTGCTCTTGCCGGCGCCGCTGGGCCCGATGATGGCGACCCGTTCGCCGGCTCGGATGGTCAGGGTCACGTCACGCAGGGCGGTGGTCCGCTCGTACGCCACGGTCACCCCCTCGAACCGGATGTCACGTCGCGCGTCCGGGACGGTGGCGCCCTCGGCGGCCCGGGGAGCGGTGGGCGCGGCCGAGATGGTCAGCGCCTCGTCCAGCGCGGCGAGCCCTTCCATGCTGGCGTGGAAGCGGCTGCCGGCGGCCCGCAGTGGCAGGTACGCCTCCGGGGTGAGCAGCAGCACCAGCAGCGCTGTCTGCAGGGCCAGCCCGCCGCCGAGCAACCGGATGCCGACCGGCACCGCGACCAGTGCCACCGAGAGGGTGGCGACCAGCTCCAGCACCAGCGCGGAGAGGAACGCGATCCGCAGCGTCTTCATGGTGGCGACGCGGTGCCCGTCGGCCATCCGGCGCACCACCTCGGTCTGTGCCCGGGCCCGCCCGAACGCGCGCAGCGTGGGCAACCCGGCGACCATGTCCAGGAAGTGCCCGCCGAGCAGCGAGAGTCGCCGCCACTGCCGTTCGGTGGCGGCCTGGGCCTGCCAGCCGAGCAGCGCGCCGAAGACCGGGATCAGCGGCAGGGTCACCGCGATGATCACCGCCGAGCTCCAGTCGGCGAAGACGACCCGGGCGAGCACCGCCAGCGGCACGGTGACGCTGAGCACCAGCTGGGGCAGGTATCCGGTGAAGTAGGCGTCCAGCGCGTCCAGCCCGCGCCCGGCCAGGGTGGCGATCTGACCGGCCCGCTGCCCGGCCACCCAGCCGGGGCCATGTCGGCCGACCGCGCCGAGCAGGTCGGCCCGCAGCGTCGCCTTGACCGTGGCGGCGACCCGCGCCGAGACCGTGCCCTGTGCCCAGACCAGCGCCGAGCGGGCAGCGACCGCGACCATGAAGGCGCCCAGCGCCGGCCGATCCAGTCGACCGTCGATCGCCGTGGCCAGCACCGCCGCGAGGGCGGTGGCCTGCGCCACGATCAACCCGGCGGCGAGCACACCGAGGAGCGCGAGCACGGCAAGATCGCGCCGGGCCGCAGGGACCCGGCGCAGCAGACGCGGGTCGAACGGACGGCGTTTCACCAGTACACCGGTGCCCTGCCGTCGGTCCGTCCTCGGAAAACCCACCAACACATCGCCTGGAAGCCTAGTAGGGCCGGAAGTAGCGGCAGCGCCACCCAGCCGAGGAGCCGCAGCGTCGGTGCGCTCGCAGCGGCGTCGGTCACTGTCAGCGAGGCGCCCGGGTCGGTCGTGGACACCAGCACATAGGGCCAGAGAGCCGCCCCGACCAGCACCACCGGCAGCGCCAGGGCAGCGCCGGTTGCGGCCAGAGCCCACCCCGGCCGCCGCCGCGCCAGCGCCGCGCGGGCCGCCAGCAGCGCCGCCGCGAGCAGCAACGGCAGGAGTACGGCCACCGCCGGCCGCTGGACGGCGTCGCGTACCCGGGAGGAGAGCAGGCCCACGACGGTGGCCAGGGCGACCGCGGTGAGCGCCACCGGCACCAGCCGGCGGGCCGTGCGGCCCACCACGGCGGCGGCGTCGGCCGACAAGCGCAGCGCGAGGAAGGTCGCTCCGTGCACCGCGACCAGTGCGACCATGGCCAGCCCGACGGTGGCTGCGAACGGGGTGGCCAGGTGCGACACCCCGGCGACGTGCCCGTCGGCCTGACGGGGCACGCCCTGGAGCAGCGCGGCGAGCACCACCCCCCAGCCCACTGCGGCGAGTGCGCTGCCGATCATCACGACGCGGTCCCAGCCCGCGCGGATCCGTTGGTCGGCGGGCCGGCTGCGCAGCTGCACCCCGACGGTGACGAGGATGACGCCGACCAGGGCACCGGCCACGGCCGGATAGCAGCCGGAGAGCAACTCGCCCTCCAGCACCGGGAACGCGCCGAAGAGGATGCCCACGGCGGCCACCAGCCAGACCTCGTTGCCGAGGAAGAACGGGCCGAGCGCGGTGAGCGCCTCCCTCCGCAGAGCGGGGCCGCCACCGCGGGCGAGCAGCAGCCCGACGCCGTAGTCGTAGCCGGCGAGCACCAGGTAGCCGGTGAAGAAGAGGCCGAGCAGGGCGTACCAGGCGAGGTCCACGGTGTTCTCCTCAGTTCCTCGGTGCCTCAGACGAGCGCGGGTTCGGGGTGGGTCGACTCACTCGGCGGCGCTGGTGGGCGGCCGAGTGCCGGATCGGCCGCGCCCCGCGCCGCGTGCCGGGCGAGCAGCACCCAGTTGGTGACGGCGAGGGTGCCGAGCAGCAGGCTGAACCCGATCAGCGAGGCGAGCATCACCGGTGCGCCGACCGGGGACACGGCCTGCTCGGTGGGGAGCAGCCCGTACGCCACCCAGGGCTGGCGGCCGACCTCGCGGGCGATCCAGCCGAGGATCACCGCGACGAACGGCAGCGGCAGGGCGAGCAGGACCAGCCAGAGCGGGAAGCGCAGCCGGATGATCCAGTCCCGGAAGAGCAGGGGGAGCAGCAACCAGACGCAGCCGAGGGTGAAGCCGATCAGGATCATGAAGCCCAGCCCGACGCTGGCCAGCACCGGTGGCGTGTAGTCGCCGGGGCCGAACCGGGTGGTCCAGTCGGCGATCAGCGCCTGCGCCTCCGGGCTCTGGCCGCCGAACTTGGTCGGCTGCACGCCGCCGACCGGGCCGAACTGGGCGAAGCCGAAGCCCTGCACCAGGCTGATCGCCAGCGCCGAGGTGACCAGGCCGATCCGCAGCGAGGTGCGGAAGAGCACGAAGTCGGGAGTACGCCGGATCAGGTGCCAGGCGCTGACCGCCGCCATCAGCATCCCGCCGACCAGCAACGCGGCCGAGACCACGTGCCCGAACGCCATGCCGAGGCTGGGGTTGGAGAGCAGCGCGCCAAAGTCGGTGAGGTGGGCGATGCCGTCGCGCACCTCGTAACCGACCGGGTGTTGCAGCCAGGAGTTGGCCACCATGATCCAGAACGCCGAGGCGTACGCGGTGATGGCCACGCCCCAGAGCAGCGCGAGATGGACGCCCTTGCCGAGCCGGTGCCAGCCGAAGATCCACATCCCGAGGAACGTGGATTCGAGGAAGAACGCCACCAGCGTCTCGATGGCCAGCGGCGCGCCGAAGACGTTGCCGACGTAGCGCGACAGGCCGCTCCAGTTCAGCCCGAACTGGAACTCCATCACGATGCCGGTGGCGATGCCGAGCACGTAATTGATCACGTAGAGCTGGCCCCAGTAGCGGGTCAGCCGCTCCCACTTCGGGTTGCCGGTGAGCACCCAGGCGGTCTGCATCCCGACCAGCAGGGTGACCAGCCCGAGCGTGACGACCACGAAGAGGAAGTGGATCGAGGTGGTGGTGGCGAACTGCAGGCGGGCGAGGAGCAGGGTGTCCATGGCCGGCTCTCCGTAGTGTTGGCTCCCTTGTCGTAGCCACCCTACACGTAGCTTCTCTACACGTCCGTCTACTACGTAACGTCGTAGAACAGAGTACTACGGCACGTAGTAGTCATGGGTTTGGAAGATCGCGCGCTTGCGGCGGGACACGGCGGCGCGGCGCCCAGGCGGGGGCGCGGCGTGTGACGTGCTGGGGTCAGGTCAGGACAGGAAGAGGGTGATCGGGAGGGCGGCCAGCGTGCTGGCCACCGCGAGGGCGGTGGCGCCGAGCACCCGGGGCGGCCGGTCGGTGACCAGGAGGCGCTGGACCCGTACGTCGAGATCCCGATCGCCCATGCCCAGCGCGCCGGCCGGGGTGATCCGGTGACCGGCGGCGGCGAAGCGGCGCAGCGCTCCGGCCAGCGGCGCTTCCGCGTGCAGCTCACACGCCTTGTCGTCGGCGCGCATCTCGACCAGCAGGGCGACCCGTTCGTTGGCGTCGCGGACCCAGCCGAACCACGGCAACGCCCGGCACAGCGCGGTGAACGGCAGCAGCACCAGATCGTGCCGCTCGTGGGCGTGCGCGCGCTCGTGGCTGAGCACCGCGGCCAGCTCGGCGCGGTCGAGCAGGCTCAGTGTGCCGGCGCTGACCACCACCTGCGGCTTCACCCCGGGCAGGCAGTATGCGGCGGCGCTCGGATGATCCAGCACCAGCGCGCCGGGGGCGGCCGGATCGTCCCGGGCGACCAGGGAGAGCAGGTCCCGGTGCCGGCGCTGGGCGCGTACGGTGCCGTGGATGCTGCGGACGGTCGTGGCGACCAGCACCGCGCCGATGCCGAAGCCCACCCCGACGCCGGCGAGGTGGAAGGTGTTCACCCCGATCGGCAGTGTGCCGTGGGCGAGGTCGTTGGCCAGGGCGAGCAGCGCGCTGCCGGTCGGCAGGTCGTACGCGCTCAGCCCGAGCGCCATGGGCAGGCCCATCGCCGAGAGACCCACCGCCAACCCGACGGCCTGCCAGCAGATGATCGCCACCCGAGGGCTGCGCCACGTCCAGGTGGAGCGGGCCAGCACCTGAGCCGTCAGGTAGCAGGCCAGCATGGTGGCGGCGAAGTGCACGGCGTACGCCATGGCGTGGGTCCTACCGCTCCGCTGCCTCGCCGGCGGTTCGCCGGCCCGTCGGCCCGTCGAGGCGGTCGGTCAGCTCGGTGTCGCCCGGGTCGCCGCTGGTGGAACCCGGACCGGTCAGGCCGGCCTCGGTCCCCAGGGCCGCCCGCAGCACCTCGGCCTCGGTGCC
This sequence comes from Micromonospora sp. A202, assembly GCF_006715105.1. NCBI lineage: Bacteria > Bacillati > Actinomycetota > Actinomycetes > Micromonosporales > Micromonosporaceae > Micromonospora > Micromonospora sp. A202. The sequence goes on from NZ_VFMP01000001.1 coordinate 516,397, forward strand.
GGTCACCGAACGGGCGAACCGCACGAGTGCGGCGTCCCGGCTGCCGCCCAGGTCGAGGGCGTCGAGCATGAGCTGAGCGATGTGCGCCTCACGGCTCGCCGCCGGCCGGTAGCGCCAGGCCCGACCCTCGCGCTCCCGCTGCACCATGCCCTTGCCGGCGAGCCGGTCCAGCACGGTCATCACAGTGGTGTACGCCAACTCGCGGCCGTCGAGCGCGTCGGCCACCTCGCGCACGGTCACACCGTCCGACGTGCCGGGGACCACGTCCCACAACACGTCCATCACCGCACGCTCAAGATCGCCCAACCGAGTCACGAAGCAATCCTACCCCCGGTAGTAGACCCCCCACGCCCCCGAGCCCATCCCACCCCGACCCCGACCAGGACCGCCGGACCCCCGGACCGCCCGAAGATCCGCACAAGAGCAGGGATATTGCTGCCTCCAAGGCGCTGGAGGCAGCAACATCCCCGAAGTTGCGCAGATCTTGACCGCGCCCACCCAACCCGAGGCAGGACCCGTGTGCTGGCCCACCCGACGAACCCGGCCCACGTCAGGTTTTCCGGGGGAGCCCGCCCACGCAGGGATCAAGCCTGACCGCCCGGAGTGGGCGGGCTCCCCCGGAAAACCCAAAGGGCCGAAAAAACGATCACACCCCCTTGGGATGCCACACAGTCTTCGTCTCCAGCAGCGCGGTCATCCGAGCCAGACCCGGGTCGACGGACCAGTCGTGGTCGGCCGGGGCCGGTCGGAGCACCCGCTTGAGGTTCTCCGCCGCCCTGACCTCCAGGTCGGTGGCGAGCGCGGTGTCGGTCACCCCCGTCAGGTCGATCGCGTTGACGTCCATGTGCGCCGCCAACGCCGGCGCGGTCTCGGTGATCGCGCCGGTGAGGATGTTGACCACCCCGCCGGGCAGGTCGGAGGTGGCCAGCACCTCGGCCAGCGTCACCGCCGCCAGTGGCTCGGAGGGCGATGCCGCCACGACCACCGTGTTGCCGCTGACGATCGCCGGGGCGATCACGCTGACCAGGCCGAGCAGCGCCGGGCGCTCGGGGGCGACGACGGCGATCACGCCGGTCGGTTCGGGCGCGGAGATGTTGAAGTACGGGCCGGCGACCGGGTTGGCGCCGCCGTACACCTGGGCGAGCTTGTCGGCCCAGCCGGCGTACCAGACCCAGCGGTCGACGGCGGCGTCCACCTCGTCGCCGGGCACACCCAGGGCGACGAACTGCTCGCGACGGCCCTCCAGCATCTCGGCGGCCCGGTAGAGGATCTGACCCCGGTTGTACGCGGTCGCGCCGGCCCAGCCCTTCACGGCGGCGCGGGCGGCGACCACCGCGTCCCGGGCGTCCTTGCGGGAGGCCAGTGACACATTCGAGGACTGCACGAGATACGACCGTCCCGACTCGCTGCGCGGGAACTTCCCGCCGATGAAGAGCTTGTACGTCTTACGTACTGCGACCCGCTCAGACATTGAGGTAGCCCTCCAGCCCGTGCCGGCCGCCCTCGCGACCGTAACCCGACTCCTTGTAGCCACCGAACGGCGAGGTGGGGTCGAACTTGTTGAACGTGTTGGCCCAGACCACACCGGCGCGCAGCCGGTCGGCCATCCACAGGATCCGGGAACCCTTGTCGGTCCAGATGCCGGCCGACAGCCCGTACGGCGTGTTGTTGGCCTTTTCGACGGCCTCGGCCGGGGTGCGGAACGTGAGCACCGACAGCACCGGGCCGAAGATCTCCTCGCGGGCGATCCGGTGGGCCTGGGTGACCCCGGTGAAGATGGTGGGCGCGAACCAGAAGCCACGGTCGGGTAGCTCGCACGGCGGTGACCAGCGCTCGGCGCCCTCGGCGGACCCGGCGTCGGACAGCTCGCGGATCCGCTCCAGCTGGGCGGCCGAGTTGATCGCGCCGACGTCGGTGTTCTTGTCCAGTGGGTCGCCGACCCGGAGCTGGGCCATCCGCCGCTTCAGCGACTCCAGCACGCGGTCGGCCACGTTCTCCTGCACCAGGAGTCGGGAGCCGGCGCAGCAGACGTGCCCCTGGTTGAAGAAGATGCCGTTGACGATGCCCTCGACGGCCTGGTCGATGGGCGCGTCGTCGAAGACGATGTTGGCGGCCTTGCCGCCCAGTTCCAGGGTGAGCTTCTTGCTGGTGCCGGCGACGGATCGGGCGATGGCCCGGCCGACCTCGGTGGAGCCGGTGAAGGCGACCTTGTCGACGCCTGCGTGCTCGACCAGTGCGCGGCCGGTGTCGCCGGCGCCGGTGACGATGTTGACCACACCGGCCGGCAGGTCGGCCTGCTGGCAGATCTCGGCGAAGAGCAGCGCGGTGAGCGGGGTGGTCTCGGCGGGCTTCAGCACCACCGTGTTGCCCGCGGCGAGCGCCGGGGCGATCTTCCAGGCCAGCATGAGCAGCGGGAAGTTCCATGGGATGACCTGCGCGGCCACGCCGATCGGCCGCGGGTTGGCACCGAAACCGGCGTGCGGAAGCTTGTCGGCCCAGCCGGCGTAGTAGAAGAAGTGCGCGGCGACCAGCGGCAGGTCGACGTCCCGGGACTCCCGGATCGGCTTGCCGTTGTCCAGGGATTCCAGGACGGCCAGCTCGCGGGAGCGCTCCTGGATGAGTCGGGCGATCCGGTACAGGTACTTCGCCCGGTCCCGGCCCGGCATCGGACCCCAGACCTTGTCGTACGCCTGGCGGGCGGCACGCACCGCGCGTTCCACGTCCTGAGCGCCGGCCTCGGCGATCTCGGCCAGCACCTCCTCGGAGGCGGGGTTGATCGACTTGAAGCTGCCACCGTCGGTCGGATCGACGAACGCGCCGTCGATGAACAGCCCGTACGAGGGTTTGAGGTCCACCACCGAGCGGGACTCGGGGGCGGGGGCGTATTCGAACATCGGCTATCAGTCCAGGGTGAAGTAGTCGGGACCGGAGTAGGTGCCGGTCGTCAGCTTGGTGCGCTGCATCAGCAGGTCGTTGAGCAGGCTGGACGCGCCGAAGCGGAACCAGTCCGGGTCGAGCCAGTCCGGGCCGACGGTCTCGTTGACCATCACCAGGTACTTGATCGCGTCCTTGGTGGTCTTGATGCCACCGGCGGGCTTCACGCCCACCTGCCGCCCGGTGGCCGCCCGGAAGTCACGGACAGCTTCCAGCATCACCAGGGTCACCGGCAGTGTCGCCGCGACCGGGACCTTACCGGTGGAGGTCTTGATGAAGTCGCCGCCGGCCAGCATGGCCAGCCAGGAGGCCCGCCGCACGTTGTCGTAGGTGGCCAGCTCGCCGGTCTCCAGGATCACCTTGAGGTGGGCGTCCCCGGAGGCCTCCTTGGTGGCCACGATCTCGTCGTAGACCTCCTTGTAGCGCCCGGCCAGGAACGCACCCCGGTTGATCACCATGTCGATCTCGTCGGCACCGGCCGCGACGGCGGCCCGGGTGTCGGCCAGCTTGATCTCCAACGGCGCCTGGCCGGACGGGAACGCGGTTGCCACGCTGGCCAGGTGCACGCCACTTCCGCGCAGCACCTCCGCCACGTGCGGAACCATCGCCGGGTAGACGCAGACCGCGCCGACGTGCGGGCAGGACGGGTCGGCCGGGTCCGGGCGCAGCGCCTTCGCGGCGAGCGCGCGCACCTTGCCCGGGGTGTCCGCCCCCTCCAGGGTGGTCAGGTCCACCATCCGGATCGCCAGGTCGATCGCCTGGGCCTTGGCGGTGGTCTTGATGGATCGGGTGCCGAGCTGTGCCGCCCGCTGCTCCGCGCCGACCTGGTCCACGCCGGGAAGCCCGTGCAGGAAGGTCCGCAGAGCGGTCTCGGATCGTCCCAGCTCGGAGAGCTCCGACCGGGCCGACGTCGTTGTCGCCGTCATGCCGAGAAGTCTACGCACCGGACGGACGAGTGATCTTGGTCACGGCGGGCTCGGCGTGAGCGGCGTCGCTGGTCCGACCGCACCGTCACCACGGCGCCGAACGGACCGGTAGGTTGAGCGATCGTGGACGTACACGTCATTGACCACCCGCTGGCCCAGTCTCGGCTGACCGCCATGCGGGACGCGCGCACCGATTCCTCGACGTTTCGGGCGGCGCTGCACGAACTGACCACCATGCTGGTGTACGAGGCGGCGCGCTCCTTCCCCGTCGAGCGGTACGAGGTGCAGACGCCGGTCACCGGCACCGAGGGCACCCGGCTGGCCAACCCGCCGCTGCTGGTGCCGGTGCTGCGGGCCGGCCTCGGCATGGCGGACGCCGCACTCGGCCTGCTGCCCGAGTCCTCGATGGGCTTCGTCGGCCTGGCCCGCGACGAGGAGACCTACGAGCCGCGCGCGTACATGGAGTCGCTGCCTCGCGACCTGTCCGGGCTGCCGGTGCTGGTGCTCGACCCGATGCTCGCGACCGGTGGCTCGCTGGAGCATTCCTGCCGGTTGCTCGCCGACCGTGGCTGCACCGACATCACAGTGCTCTGCGTCCTCGCCGCCCCGGTCGGCATCGAACGGCTGGAACGCTCCGGCCTGCCGTTGCGCCTGGTCACGGCCTCGATCGACCAGGGGCTCAACGACAGCATGTTCATCGTTCCCGGGCTCGGGGACGCCGGCGACCGCCAGTTCGGCGGCATGCCCCGGTTCTGAGTTCGACACCCGGTGGGTGCCGGGTCTGGCGGGTCCGTGCGCGGTGGTGCGCGGACCCGCTACCGTCTCGGGCCATGACTGGTGTTGCGCTCGCCGAGGAGTTGCTGCTCCTCGCCTACGACGACACGACCGGCAAGGCGACCATGCCGCGGATCAGCCTGGACCTCGGCATGGCCGCCGCGGTGCTGGTCGAGCTGGCCATCGCCGGCCGGATCGCGTACGCCGAAGGGTCGTTGACCGTGGCCGACCCGACGCCGACCGGCGAACCGGTCGCCGACGAGGTGCTGAGCCGGATCGCGGCCGACACCCCGCACACCCCGGCCTCCTGGGTGCAGCGCCTGCGGCACGGCCTGCGGGACCGGATCCTCGGTGACCTGTGCAGCCAGGGTGTGGTCCGCGACGTCGACGAGACCGAGCTGGGCTTCATCCACGTGCACCGTTACCCGGTGGTGGACGCCTCCGTCGAGGCGGAGACCCGGCAGCGCCTGGCCGAGGCCCTGACCGGCGCGGCGGCCCCGGACGAGCGGACCGCCGCGCTGGCCACTCTGGTGGTGGTGCTGCGGATGGAGTCGGCGCTCGGGGTGGACGGTGAGACCGCCGCCGACGCGCGCCGCAGGCTGGAGGCGATCGCCACCGGCGCCGGCTTCTCCGGCGAGGTGAGCACCGACGACTCGGTGGTCCGCCCGTCGGTCGGCCTGGTCGTCGCGGCCCTGGGTCGCGCCGTCGACCAGGCCCTCGGCCCTCGCCGCTGACCGTCGGCCCTCGCCGCTGGCCCCGCCGCTGACTCTCGGGACCCGCTCGACGGGCCCTTTGCTCTGCACCCACCCAGGCACCACGGTGCCGGGCCCTCGGCAGGAGTCGGGCGCGGAGGACCGCTGTTCATTCGTGGCGCTTCCGCGGGTGCAGAGCAAAGGGCGAACCTGTCATGGGTGGGCGCTGCGGGGTTCAGATGCCAAGGGCCGCGCTGACCTCAGCGCGGAGCGCGGCGACGGCCGACGCCGCCCTGCTGCGGGCCGTCCGGACGTCACCGTCCACGACCGGTTCCACCACCTCGAGGTACGCCTTGAGCTTCGGTTCCGTCCCGGAGGGCCGGATCACCACCCGGGCGGCCGCGGTACGCAGGATCACCACGTCCGACTCGGGCAACAGGTCCCGGACGCTGTCCACCGGCTGCCCGAGCAGGGTCGTCGGGGTGTCCGCCCGGATCCTGGCCATCGCGTCGGTGATCAACCGCAGGTCGTGCACCCGGGCGGAGAGCTGGTCGGTGTGGTGCACGCCGAACTCGGCGGCCAACTCGTCGAGCCGGTCGGTCAGCGTCCGACCCTGTGTCTTCAGGCCGGCGGCCAGCTCGGCCACTGTCAGCGCCGCCGTGATGCCGTCCTTGTCCCGCACGTGCGCCGGTGCGACGCAGTAGCCGAGCGCCTCCTCGTAGCCGAAGACCAGGGGCGTGCTCCCGCCGCCGGCCCGCACGATCCACTTGAAGCCGGTCAGCGTCTCGTCGTAGGGCAGGCCCCGGGCCGCGCACATCGCGCGCAGCAGTGACGAGGACACGATGGTGGTCGCGTAGAGCCCGGTCACCCCGCGCCGCATCAGGTGGTCGGCGAGCAGCACCCCCACCTCGTCGCCGCGCAGCATCCGCCAGCCGTCGTGCCCGTCGCGGACGACCACCGCGCAACGGTCGGCGTCCGGGTCGTTGGCGATGGCGAGGTCCGCGCCGGTGGAGTCGGCCAGGGCTATCAGCCGGTCCACCGCCCCCGGCTCCTCCGGGTTGGGGAACGACACGGTCGGAAACGCCGGGTCCGGCTCGGCCTGGTCGGGGACCACGCCGGGCACCGGGAAACCGGCGCGGGCGAAGGCGGCGGTGAGGACCGCCGCGCCCACCCCGTGCAGAGGGGTGTACGCCACCGTCAGGTCCCGTGGCCCTTCCGGGTCGATCACGGCGGTGGCCTGTTCGACGTACGAGGCGGTCAGGTCGTCGCCGAGCACCTGCCCGGGTGGGCCCAGCGGCACCTCAGTCAGCGGGCCGACCGATCGGATGGCCGCCTCGATGCCGGCGTCGGCGGGCGGCACGATCTGGGCGCCCCAGCCCAGTTCACCGCCCAGCTCCGCGCCGAGGTAGACCTTGTAGCCGTTGTCCTGGGGTGGGTTGTGGCTGGCCGTGACCATCACACCGGCGACTCCGCCGAGGTGGCGCACCGCGTACGCCAGCACCGGGGTGGGCAGCGGGCGGGGCAGCAGCAGCGCCGGTCGACCCGCCCCGGTGGCCACCTGGGCGGTGCGCTCGGCGAACTCCCGGGAGCCGTGCCGAGCGTCGTACCCGATCACCAGGGGGCCGGTGCCGCCCTGGGCCGCGAGCCAGCCGACCAGGCCGGCAGCGGCCTGGGTGACCACGGCGAGGTTCATTCCGTTCGGGCCGGCGCGCAGTGGGCCGCGCAGGCCCGCGGTGCCGAAGGTCAGCGGGCCGGCGAACCGGTCGGCCAGCTCCGGCGCGCTCGCCGGCAACCGGTCGAGCACCGCCGTCAGCTCGTCCCGGCTGGCCGGGTCGGGGTCGTCGGCCAGCCAGCGCCGGGCTTGCTCGCGAATGTCGTCGATGTCAGTCGTGTCCGCCGCCATGCCCCTTGATAGCACGGCGGCGGATCACCGCTGTCGGTTCCCTCCGGCTCAGCCGTCCCCGGTGAGCTGGAACGTACGCACCATCTCGTCGAAGATCGGCTTGCTCTCCGCGAACTTGGTGTCCGTCGAGGTCAGGTAGAACGAGTACGCCTTGCCGCCCTCGGCCACCCCACGCCAGACGCCGTGCCGCATGGCGTCGCCCTCGCCGCAGGTGTATTCGAACTCGGCGGCCGGCTTGCTGGCCAGCTCGGTCTCGGTGGCGCTGACCTGCTGGTACGGCTTGACGCAGGAGGTGCTCCTGGTCTTGAGGCCGTTCTCCGCCGTCTCCGCCCAGCGGTTGGAGTCGCTGGACCACTTCTCGGTGATGATGCGCACCTTGCGGCCGCTGTCCTCCGGGTCGATGTAGTCGGTGTAGGAACCGCCGGTGGCCTTCTTCCAGCCCTTCGGCACCATGAGCTGGATGCCGCGGGCGGTGTGTTCCTGCATCTCGACGCTCGGCACCGCTGCGGCGGACGGGGTGGGCTGCGCCTGGGGAGTGCTCGGCGGGGCGTCGTCGTCGCCGCCGGAGAGCGCCACCACGGTGAGCAGCAGCACGACGGCCAACCCGCCGGCCGCGGCGAGCTGCACCTTGCGTGGCCAACCCTTGACGGTGCTGACGAGCTGGCCACCGGTGGCGCGGACCTTGCCCAGAGCGCCGCCGCCGTCACCGGCGGAAGCGGCGGGCGACGTGGCCCAGGGTTGGCCGGTGCCCGGCACCGACCACTGGTTGCCGCCACCGTAGGTGCCGCCGATGCGCTGGGTGGCCTGCGGTGCGCCGCCGTAGCCGACCTGCTGAGTGGCACCGGCCGGGGTGCCGTAGGTGACCCGCTGGGTGGCGTCCGGGTGCGCGCCGGCGTCCACCCGCTGGGTGGCGTCCGCGTTGCCGCCGTAGGCGCGGCCAGCGGACTGTCGGCCGGGTGGGGGCATCGCGCCGGTGGGTGTGTGCAGCGGGCCGGCCAACGCGTCGGCGCTGGTCTCGTCGAGCCCGGTGGCGCCGGCAGTGCCGGTCGGCTCCGGGCGTTCGCCCCGGCTCAGCGCCGCCAGCCGGTCGGTCAGGGACTCACCGGGGGCCAGCATGGCGGGCCCGCCGATCTGGCTGTCCGGCTTCGACTCCGACTGGGGCGGCGGCAGGACGGGCACCGGGCGCTGCTGCACCGGCACCACGTTGTACGGGTCGGTGACCGAGTGCACGGCGGTCGCGGTGCTGCCCAACGGGCCGGCGAGCAGCTCGCGCAGCATGGCCCGGGCGGTGTGCACGTCCAACCGGCGCGCCGGGTCCTTTTCCAGCAGACCCATCAGCACCCGGGTCAGCGGGCCGCTGCGCTGCGGTGGGGCGGGCGGGTCCTCGACCACGGCGTGCATGGTCTCGATCGGGTCGCCCTTGTCGAACGGGGGGCGTCCCTCGACCGCTGTGTAGAGCGTCACACCCAGCGAGAAGAGATCGCTCGGTGGCCCGAACTCCTGACCCATGGCGCGCTCGGGCGAGATGAAGTGTGGTGAGCCGAGCACCATGCCGGGGGTGGTGAGCTGGACGTCGGTGGGCATCCGGGCGACCCCGAAGTCGGTCAGCACGCAGCGCCCGTCGGTGCAGATCAGCACGTTGGCGGGCTTCACGTCCCGGTGCAGCACACCGATCGCGTGTGCGACCTCCAACGCGCCGAGCAGCGCGATGCCGATCTTGGCGACGGCCCGGGGTGCCACCGGACCGTCCTCGATCACCATGTCGGCGAGGCTGCGGGCGTCCAGCAGCTCCATCACGATCCACGGCCGGCCGGCCTCGGTGACCACGTCGTACACCTGCACCACGGCGGGGTGCTGGATGGCGGCGGCGGCGCGGGCCTCGCGCAGGGTGCGTTCGTACATGGCGTCGCGGTCGCTGGGGGCCAGACCAGGAGGAAGGACGACCTCCTTCACCGCCACGTCACGGCGCAGCAGGGTGTCTGTGGCACGCCACACCGTGCCCATGCCGCCGTTGCCCACGGAGGACCGCAGCGAGTACCGGCCACCAATAGTGGTGCCGGGCGCCGCTCGTCCGTTGGCGGGACTAACTGGTCCGCCGCTCCACGTCGGGATCTGAGTCACAGAAAAGCCACCGGGGGAAATCGAGGGGGGCTGGGACACAACCCCCCTATCTTGCTGGTTCCGACGCCCGATGCGAAAGCTGACGCGGCGGACGTTTATCGAAGTCGACAGAACGTGCCCTGTCGTTCACCTGGTGTCGACCGGTCGGGACGCACTGTGCGGTATCCCTCACGCGAGGGTGTGGCCAGGCGTCCTACCATCCGGGGATGAGTGAACGGCGGTCAAGCGAGTCCGGTTTCCCGATCAACGGCGTCTACACCGAGGCCGACCTTCCGGAGGACCTGGACTCCCGGCTGGGCAGCCCCGGCGAGTTCCCGTACACCCGGGGGGTCTACCCCACGATGTACACCTCCCGTCCGTGGACCATGCGCCAGTATGCCGGCTTCGGCACCGCCACCGAGTCCAACGCGCGCTACCACCAGCTGTTGCGGGCCGGCACGATGGGCCTCTCGGTCGCCTTCGACCTGCCGACCCAGATGGGTTACGACTCCGACGAGCCGATCGCGCACGGCGAGGTCGGCAAGGTGGGCGTCGCCATCGACTCCATCGAGGACATGCGGCTGCTCTTCGCCGACATTCCGCTGGACAAGGTCTCCACCTCGATGACCATCAACGCGCCCGGCTCGGTGCTTCTGCTGCTCTACCAGCTCGTCGCCGAGGAGAACGGGGTGCCCGGCACGGCGCTCAACGGCACGATCCAGAACGACATCCTCAAGGAGTACATCGCCCGGGGGACGTACATCTTCCCGCCGAAGCCGTCGCTGCGCCTGGTGGCCGACACGTTCGCGTACTGCCGCAAGGAGGTGCCGAAGTGGAACACCATCTCCATCTCCGGCTACCACATGGCGGAGGCCGGCGCGACGCCCGCGCAGGAGATCGCGTTCACCCTGGCCAACGGCGTGGAGTACGTGCGGGCGGCGCTGGCCGCCGGGCTCGCCGTGGACGACTTCGCGCCCCGGCTGTCGTTCTTCTTCGTGGCCCGCACCACACTGCTGGAGGAGGTGGCGAAGTTCCGCGCCGCCCGGCGGATCTGGGCCCGGCTGATGCGCGACGACTTCGGCGCCAAGGATCCGAAGTCGATGATGCTGCGCTTCCACACCCAGACCGCCGGCGTGCAGCTCACCGCGCAGCAGCCGGAGGTGAACCTGGTCCGGGTGGCGGTACAGGGGTTGGGCGCGGTGCTCGGCGGCACCCAGTCGCTGCACACCAACAGCTTCGACGAGGCGATCGCTCTGCCCACCGAGAAGGCGGCCCGGCTCGCGCTGCGGACCCAGCAGGTGCTGGCGTACGAGACGGACCTGACCGCCACCGTCGACCCGTTCGCCGGCTCGTACGTGGTGGAGGCGATGACCGCCGAGATCGAGGCCGCCGCCGTCGAGTTGATGGAGCGGGTGGCCGACCACGGCTCGGCGGTGGACGCGATCGAGGCCGGGTTCCAGAAGCGGGAGATCGAGCAGTCCGCGTACCGGATCGCCCAGGAGATCGACTCGGGCGAGCGGGTGGTCGTCGGGCTCAACCGGTTCACCGTGGACGAGGAGGAGCCGTACGAGCCGCTGCGGGTCGACCCGACGATCGAGGCGGCCCAGGCTGACCGGCTGGCGCGGCTGCGCTCCGAGCGGGACGCCGACGAGGTGACCCGGACCCTCGCGGATCTGAGGGCCGCCGCCGAGGGCACCGACAACGTGCTCTACCCGATGAAGGCGGCGCTGCGGGCCCGGGCGACAGTGGGTGAGGTCTGCGGGACGTTGCGCGAGGTGTGGGGGTTGTACCGGCCCACCGATCGCTTCTGACCGTCGCTGGCCGGGACGGCGTGTGTCCGTCCGGTTCAGCGGGTACCCCTTCGGCCACGGACGCACACAGTGTGCGCCCGTGGTCGACGCGTGCGTGTGAGCGTCCTTATCCGGTCGTCGCGGAGTGTGGTCGGCTAATTGTCGGAGTGTCAGTTCACCACCCCGACTAATGCGACAATTTGCAACAGGTCCCGGAGTGGCCTCCGGAATCGCGACCGCCACGGTTGGTTACGCGTTGTAGGAGGTGAGGGGCGCATGACGGCATTCGAGCACGATCTACCTGCTATCCCGCACATCTCCGAGCGCCCTCAGCAGGGCATACGTGACGCTACGCGGTCTGATCATCACCGTAACGAGGTTGCGCAGCGTCACCGCCGGAGGTCTAGGCTGTCTGCTGTCCCCGATGATCCATCCATCTCTAGTGATCGAGAATTCGACGTGACGAGTGCGTTGACGCTGCCCACTGGTGGCCAGCTGGCGTCGTCCTGGCCGGAGACGCCAACCGGGTCCCAGCCCCTTCCCCGCGACCTGGACCACCTCCTCGCCCTCCGGGTACCGGGGCTCATCGCCACGCGCCGTCACCTCCACTCGCACCCCGAGCTCTCCGGCACGGAGTTCGAGACGGCGGCCCTGATCGCCCGGGAGCTCTCGCTGGCCGGGCTGCACCCTCGGCTGCTGCCCAAGGGCAACGGCGTGATCTGCGACATCGACGGCCGCCCCGACGGCCCGGTCGTCGCGCTGCGCGCCGACATCGACGCCCTGCCGCTGGACGACATCAAGGACGTGCCGTACCGCTCCACCGTGGAGGGCGTCTGCCACGCCTGCGGCCACGACGTGCACACCACGATCATGCTCGGCGTCGGTATGTTGCTGGCCCAGCTCGCCGACCTCGGCGAGCTGGACGGCCGGGTCCGGTTGATCTTCCAGCCGGCCGAGGAGATCCTGCCCTGCGGCTCGCTGGAGGTCATCGAGGCGGGCGGCCTGGACGACGTGGTGCAGATCTTCGCGCTGCACTGCGACCCGAACCTGCCGGTGGGTCAGGTCGGCCTGCGGGTCGGCCCGATCACGGCGGCTGCCGACAACGTCACGGTCCGGCTCTCCGGGCCGGGCGGTCACACCGCCCGTCCGCACCTGACCGTCGACCTGGTCGACGCGCTCGGCCGGTTGATCACCGAAGTGCCCGCCCTGGTCAGCCGCCGGGTGCCGGCCAACAGTGGCCTGCTGCTGGTTTTCGGCCACGCCTCGGCCGGCACCCGTTACAACGTCATCCCCTCCGAGGCGAGCGCCTCCGGCACCCTGCGGGTGATGGACCGCGACACCTGGGAGCAGGCTCCCAAGATCGTCGCTCAGGTCGTCCGGGACGTGATCGCCCCGACCGGCGCGACGGTCGACCTGGAATACCTTCGCGGCCGGCCGCCGGTGAGCAACGACTCGCGGGCCATCCAGGTGCTCACCGCCGCCACCGGCGCCGCGCTCGGCCCGCAAGGGATCGCCGAGACACCGCAGAGCATGGGCGGCGAGGACTTCTCCTGGTATCTGGAGTACGTCCCCGGCGCCCTCGCCCGCCTCGGTGTGGGCCGCTCCGGCCCCAACGTCGACCTGCACCGGGCAAGCTTCGACGTGGACGAGCGGGCCATCCCGGCCGGCGTACGCGTCATGGTGCAGACCGCGCTGCGGGCACTGGCGGCGGCGCGCTGACCGGACCGACCAGAGCCGGGATCTTCCGTCGCCGGCGCAACACCACCAGCAAGACCCCCAGGGGTACGCCGAGCGCCACCAGCCACGGCAGCAGCGCGCCCAGCACGGTCAGCAGGACGGTCAACGAGGCGACGAACGCCTTCCAGCCGCCCTTGAGCCCGACCAGGAAGCCGGTCTCGGCCTTCTCGTCGGCGGCCTTGGCGGCCGGCCCGGCCAGCGACACGGTGATCGTGGACAGGGCGGTCAGGTCGGCCAGGCGTCGCTTCTTGGCCTCCAGCGACGCCAGGTCGGCCTCCCGGCGACCCAGCTCGTTCTCCAACGACACCAGGTCGGTGATCGAGGTGGCGCGGGTCAGCAACCGGCGGGCGCTGTCCACCCGGGCCCGCTGACTGGTGATCCTGGCGTCCAGGTCGACGGTCTCCTCGGTGACGTCCTGGGTGTTGATCTCCCGGTTCTGCTGCCGACCCAGCTTCGCGACCTCCTCCACCACGCCGGCGAACTTCGGCGCCGGCACTCGCAACTGCAGCTCCGCCACCGCGTCGGCGTCGGCGCTGCGCCGCTGGTCGCCCCCGATGAAGCCACCGGCCCGAGTGGCTATGGCGGTGGTCTCGCGGGCCGCCGCGTCCACATCGTCCACCTGCACGCGCATCGTTCCGGTGTAGATGATCGCCCGTTGGTCGACCCGCAGGTCCGCTGCGCCGGCTCCGGCCGCACCCGCCGCGTCCGCGGCGGTGTCCCTGTTCGCCTCGCCGGCCTTTGCTGGCGCCTCGGCCGCCGAGCCCGCGGAATCCTTCGACCCGCTGTCGTCGCCGGCGCCGCATCCCGTCAGCACCAGCGTCGCCGCCAGCGTCGTCGCCGCCAGCAGTGTGCCGTGGCGTCGTACCACCTTTCCGTCCATCCCCGCTCCCATCGTCGTCATCCGGTGTGGCGATAGCTCGGACGCTGCGCACGCGTCGGCTGGTTCCGGCAGACTGCGCTGAGGACGTCACGATTCGATAATCGAGGAGTCACGATGCGGCTCACCAAGTACGCCCACTCCTGCCTCCGCGTGGAGCACGACGGGGGAGTGCTCGTCATCGACCCCGGCATGTTCAGCGATCCAGCGGTGGCTCTGGACGGTGCGGACGCGGTGCTGATCACCCACGAGCACCCCGACCACCTCGACCTGGCGGCGGTGCGCCTGCAGCTCGACCGGCAACCGTTCCCGATCCACGGGCCCGCCTCGCTCGCCGAGGCCCTGGGCGACGCGGCCGAGGCACTGCACCCGGTCACCGCCGGTCAGTCGTTCACCGCCGCCGGGGTCGCCGTCCGCGCGTACGGAGGGCGGCACGCGGTGATCCACCCGGACATCCCGGTGGTGGACAACCTCGGTTACCTGATCAACGACGCGGTCTACCACCCGGGCGACTCACTGGTGGTGCCCGACGAGACACCCGTCGACACGCTCTTCGCGCCGATCCACGCCCCCTGGTCGAAGTTCTCCGAGGTGCTCGACTTCATTCGGGCTGTCGCGCCGCGGCGCGCGTACGCCCTGCACGACGCCCTGCTCAACGAGAACGGGCTGGGTGTGCTCAACCGGCAGTACACGGCGATGTCCGGCACCGAGTACCAGCGACTGGAGCCCGGTAGCCGGGTGGACGTCTGACCCGATGCCCGGCCCCTCGACGGAGCTGGTGCAGCAGCTCTACCGCACCCCACCGGACCGGTTCGTGGCCGCCCGGGACGCCGCCGTGGCCGACGCCCGCCGAGCCGGCGACCCGAGCACCGCGCGACAGTTGGCCCGGCTCCGTCGCCCGACGGTGGCCGCCTGGCTGGTGAACCTGCTCGCCATCAGGCGCCCCGAGCTGGTCGCCGACCTGGTCGAGCTCGCCGACGAGCTGCGCACCGCCCAGCGGGAGCTGCGTGGCCCCCGGCTGCGGGAGTTGTCCGCGCAGCGTCGGGCGGTGGTCGGTGCCCTGGTCGCCGAGGTCCGCAAGCTCGCCGCGGCGGAGCCGGACGCGCCACCGGCGGGTCGACTGCCGCTGGCCGAGGTGGAGGCGACCCTCAACGCGGCGTTCTCCGACGCCGAGGTCGCCGAGCAGGTCCGGGCCGGCCGCCTGCTCCGGGCGGCCAGCTACGCGGGTTTCGGCGAGGTGCCCCGCCCACAACTGCGGCTGGTCACCGGCGACGACGAGGAGCCGGAGGAGGAGCGCCCGGCCCGCCGCCCCGGTGCCCAGCGGGCGCGCTCCGAGCCGGCGACCCGCACGGACCGGGCAGCACCGGGCACGGACCGGGCCGCCTCCCGCAAGGACCGGGCAGCGGGGCGCGCCGAGCAGGCCGAGCGGGCTGCGCAGCGGGCGGCCCGCGCCGAGCGGGCCCGGCAGCGCCGTGCCCTGGAACGGGAGCTGGCCCTGGCCCAGGCCGACCAGAAGCGCGTCGAGGCCGAGCTGACCGAGGCGACCGGGCAGGAGCGGGACGGCGTTGCCGTACTCGACGGGATCGAGGCCGAGCTGGCCGAGCTGGAGCGGCGGCGGGCGGTCGCCGAGCAGGATCTCAGCCGCGCCAAGCTGGCTCGGCGTGCCGCGGAACGAGCGGTCACCGTGGCTCGGCGGCGCGCGGGTGAGGTGGAGGGGGCCATCGAGGCGCTGGCGGCCGAAGAGGGGGATGCGGACGGGGGCGCTGGCGCGGCAGACTGACCATCGATGGACGACTACGGGTGTGCGGACCGTCCACGGCGGGTGACCCCGGATCGGGGAGTCGTCGTGGGCGACGGATCGGGCTGATCGACTGTGGTGCGCGAATGACACCGGAGCAGGCCGCTGCGGCCAGCAAGCCAGTCGTGCTCGACCTCGGCGACGCGTTCAGCCGGGACCCGGTCACGTTGCGCCGGGCCCGGTTGCTCGGC
Organism: Micromonospora sp. A202; assembly: GCF_006715105.1. Lineage (NCBI taxonomy): Bacteria > Bacillati > Actinomycetota > Actinomycetes > Micromonosporales > Micromonosporaceae > Micromonospora > Micromonospora sp. A202. The sequence continues at coordinate 532,119 of NZ_VFMP01000001.1, forward strand.
ATCTCCGGCTGGGCCTTCTACATCGGTGGTCGGGCCGGTGCCCTCGGCGATGTGCGGGCCGAGACGGCCGCCGCCGCTCTCGGCTTCATCGCCCCGGACGCGGTCGCCGACGGTTGGGACGCCGCGGGCCGGGTCGTGCCCCCGTTCGAGGTGGCCGCCGCGAGCCTCGCCGAGTGCTGTCGGTGGGGGGCGCAGCAGCTCGGCGCTCTGCCCGGCACCGAACGCCTGGCGACACTCGTGGAGCGGGCGGTGGTCGCCGCGGACGCCAGCGGGATGCCGCTCTTCGCCGCGTGGCGGGCCATGCCCCTGCCGGACCTCTCCCCGGGTGCCCGCACCGCCGCCGGGCTGCGGCTGCTCCGCGAACACTTCACCGGCGCCTACCTGTTGGCGGTGCGCGCCGCCGGGATGACCCCGCTGGAGGCCGTGCTGTCCGGGCCGGAGGGGGAGGCCGGGGCGGTGGCCTGCGGCTGGTCGCCTCCGTACCCGCCGATCGGGCCGCTGGTGCGTCGACGACTCTGGGCGGAGGCCGTGACCAACAGACTGGCCGCGCCGGCGTTCACGGCCCTCGGCCCCGCCGACGGCAACGAGTTGGTCGAGTTGCTGCACCGCACCCGGGCCCACCTCGCCTGAGCCTCCCGCTGGCGAAAAAATGGGCGGCGCCCGACGGGGTCGGCTGCCAGGATGTTCTGCCGTGACTCTTCCCGCTGGTTGGACAACGCGCAGGCCCACCCTCGACGACGTGCCCGCGATCCTGGCGGTGGTGCACGCCGCCGACACCTTCGCCATTGGCCATCCCGACTTCGATGCCGAGGACGTCGCCGCGTCACTGACCGCCCCCTACTTCGACCCGGACCGGGATTCCTGGCTGGCGGTCGACCCGGAGGGCGATGTGGTCGGCTGGGCGACTGTGGACAACCCCACCGGGGTCGGCCGGGAGTTCGTGGAGATCTACGTCGACCCGGTACGCGCCGCGACCGTCCGGGCTCCGCTGCTGGCCCGACAACTGGACCGGGTCGCCGAGCGCGCCGCCGACCGGGGGCTGCCGTCGCTCACCGTCCGTTGCTCGGTCTTCGCGCCGGAACGTGACTGGGAACGGAGCCTGCGCGACGTCGGGTTCACCCTGGTCAAGAGGTACGTCCGGATGAGCGGGCCGCTGACCGACCTGCCCGAGCAGCCCGCCGGGCCGTCCGGTGTGACGGTGCGGCAGGTACGCCCCGACGACGAGGCCGACCTGCGGGAGTTCCACCGCATCACCGAGACCGCCTTCGCCGACACCGCCGATCACGAGCCGGTGTCGTACGAGCGGTGGCGGGCCCGGATCGGTGACCTGAACGCCTGGGACGAGTGGTTCGTCGCCGAGGTGGACGGGGTGCCGGTCGGCGCGTTGCAGTCCTCGGACCAGGCGCTCGACCAGCAGCAGGGCTGGGTGAAGAGCCTGTCGGTGCTGTCCGCGTACCGTCGCAGGGGTGTGGGTGCGGCGCTGCTGCGCCGCGCCTTCGCCCGCTACGCCGAGAAGGGGCGGCAGTCCGTCGGACTGGGTGTGGACCTCACCAACCCGACCGCCCCGTTGTCGTTGTACGAGTCGGTGGGCCTGCGCGAAACCCTGTGGATCGACATGTACGAGCTTTCCGTCCCGGCCGCCGGTGTGTGATTGACGACCCCGGTCGGGCCCGACCGACGATCCGGTCGACGGCGGTAGCAGACTGGGAGCGTGCGATACGCGCTGCTACGCCGATGCGGTGCCGGTGGGGCGGGACCGCAGCTCGGTGACGTAGTCGTCCGGGGCGCCCGCCTTCTCGGCGGCGTTCGCGATCTCGGACAGATACCACGAGGTCGGAAGGCCGCCCTCGTACCCGTTGAAGACGTAGATCCACGCGGTCACGTCCCCGTCGAGGGTGGAGACCCGGACGTGCAGCTTGCGGTACGTGCCGGCGGTCACCCCCTCGAGCTCGTCGAGCTGACCCGCGTCGTAGGGGTGGATGTCGTAGAGCGCCACGAAGACCCGGTCACCGGGAGACTCGACCAGGGTGCTCACCGCGCCCTCCCAGCCGATCACGTCAGCCCCGGCGAAGGTCAGCCGCCAGCCTTCCAACCAGCCGGTGCCCACCATCGGCGAATGCGGACAGTAGGCGCGCATCCGGGCGGGATCGAGATTTGAGCCGTAGGCGGCGTGATGACGCACGGCGATGACGATAGCCCGGCGGACGGGTGGGGGAGAATACGACAGTGCGTGTCGAATGCGCTCAGGAGAAGAAAGTCACTGTGAGCATGGACGAAGGGCGAACGCTGTGAGCCGGATCGTGATCATCGGTGGGGGGCCGGCCGGGTACGAGGCGGCCCTGGTCGCCGCCCAGCTGGACGCCGATGTCACAGTGGTGGAGGCCGACGGTGCCGGTGGGGCCTGCGTGCTCTCCGACTGTGTGCCGTCGAAGACCTTCATCGCCAGCTCGCAAGTGGTGACCGGTTACCGCGACACCGAGGAGTTCGGTGTGCACTCGGATGGCCTGGAGGCGGTCACCGTCGACGCCCGGGCGGTGCACGAGCGGGTCAAGCGGCTGGCGTTGGCGCAGTCCGCCGACATCCACGCCAAGCTGCTCAAGGCGGGCGTCACCTTCGTGGCCGGCACCGCGCGGCTCGGCGAGGATTCCCTCGGGCACACCCACCGGGTCGTCGTCACCCCCTCCGACGGGGGCGAGGAATACTCCATCGCCGCGTCGACAGTGCTGGTGGCCACCGGCTCGACACCCCGCCAGTTGCCCACCGCCGTACCGGACGGTGAGCGCATCCTGACCTGGCGCCAGGTGTACGACCTACCGGAGCTGCCCGAGCACCTGATCGTGGTCGGCTCCGGTGTGACCGGCGCGGAGTTCGCCAGCGCGTACCTGGCGATGGGGGTCCAGGTCACCCTGGTCTCCAGCCGGGACCGGGTGATGCCGCACGAGGACGCCGACGCCGCGTCCGCCATCGAGCGGGTGTTCCGCAACCGGGGCATGGAGATCCTCAACAACTCCCGGGCCGACGCGGTCCGGCGTACCGCCGACGGTGTCGAGGTGGAGCTCTCCGACGGCCGCAAGGTGACCGGTTCGCACGCGCTGATCACGGTCGGGTCGATCCCGAACACGGCCAACCTGGGCCTCGCCGAGTACGGGGTGGAGCTGGGCCGGGGCGGCTACGTGACAGTCGACCGGGCCTCCCGGACCAACGTGCCCGGCATCTACGCCGCCGGCGACTGCACCGGCGTGCTGCTGCTGGCCAGTGTCGCCGCCATGCAGGGCCGGATCGCCATGTGGCACGCGCTCGGCGAAGCCGTTCGCCCGCTGCGGCTGCGTACGGTCGCGGCGAACGTCTTCACCGACCCGGAGCTGGCGACCGTGGGTGTCTCGCAGGACGAGGTGGACGCGGGCAAGGTGCCGGCCCGGCAGGTGATGCTGCCGCTGTCCGGCAACGCTCGGGCCAAGATGGACGACCTCTCGGACGGCTTCGTGAAGCTGTTCTGCCGGCCGGCGAGCGGTCAGGTGGTCGGCGGTGTGGTGGTCGCCCCGAAGGCCAGCGAGCTGATCCTGCCCATCACCATGGCGGTGGAGAACAACCTGACGGTCAACGAGCTGGCCCAGACCATCACCATCTACCCGAGCCTCTCCGGCTCGATCACCGAAGCAGCACGCCAGCTGATGCTCCACGAGCTGGAGTAACCCGCCGGGTCTGGGTTACCGCCACCGTGGCCAGGACGGCTACCTCGGTGAGGATGAGGAGGCGTTCGGCCAGGCCGATGAGCATTCGGTCGCCGGGGTAGGCGGACCAGATCATCGCCGCCGCCAGGGCGAGGCTGAGCAGGACGAGGGTTCGTAGCGTCCGGGCGGCGGGGGTCAGGGCCGGCCGGCGGGCGAGCAGCCAACCGCTGACCGGGAGTGCCAGGAACGCGACGACCGAGGCGTACCGGTGCAGGTAGGCGGCGGTGGTCATGGCGGTGCCCGGCTCGTTCGTCGGCACCACGGCGGCCAGCAGCAGGCCACCCACCCATGCGCCGAGCAGCAGCTCGGCCGTTCGAGCCGAGCGCGATCGGGGTGGGTCGGCGCGGCGCAGCCCGTACAGCAGCGCCACAGTGGCGAGCGCGAGCACCACCATGGCGACGTCGATGACGCCGCCTCGGTCGGAGACCGCGAAGTCGCTGATGGTCAACGCCCACGGGTTGAGGTCGTCGTTGACCTCGAGGTGGCCGATCACGGTGAGCAGCGCCGCCAGGGCGATCCCGCCCAGGGCCAGCAGGCCGGTACTCCGGGTAACAGGCATGCCTCAGCCTGTCGCCGCGGGCACCCCAGCCGAATCCGGGACAGCCACCGAAATCGTCCCCCGGGACCACCCCTAGAGGCAACGGCGTCATTGGTCCCGTGCGGCGGCAAGCTCCGAGCCCTGAGATGACCTACACCAGGTCAAGCGACGTTCAGGTGGATGTTCCCGATGCGGGCGACGATGTCGAGGTGACCGCCCAGGCCGGTGACGTAGGCGCGGAGGGTTTCCAGGCTGGTGTGCTCGCCATTCTCGATCTGGCTGATCCTCGCCTGGGACAACCCCGCCGCTTCAGCTAGTTGGGTCTGCGTCATCCCCAGCTGCTTGCGGATCTCTGCCAGCTGCGCGCCGCTGACCGATGCCAGCATCTGCTCACGCTGCTGAGCCCGCCGGGCAGCCCGGTCCGGATGCTCCCAGGACGGATCGAGCTCCCGGGCCTTCGCCTTGACGTCCCGCCAGTCAGCTCCACCGGTCATCTTTGCGTTTCCTTCAGGCTGGAGAGGTGCTCCTGGAAGCGGTCATCCGCCAACGGCACCGCCGTCTTGTACCACATGCAGTCGATATAAGCAGAGCTTATACCCGTTGGTCTGGCGACACTCAGTCGATGGGGACTTTGACGACTGCTGCGGCGGCGCGGGCGTGGCGGGCGCTGACCAGTGTCATCGCCCATCCGGCTGCGGCGAACCCGCCTGCGGCGGCGGTGGCGATGATGGCCAACCGCCAGGCCGACTCGGTGAGAGCGGTGCCGCCCAGGTGCCCGACCATCGCGCCGTAGGTGGCCCAACCCAGCGCGGCGATCGCCTCGTAGAGCACGAACAGACGGTACGGGTAGCGGCTGCGCCCGGCCGAGAAGCAGGCCGCCATCCGGCCGCCGGGCACGAACCGGCAGAGCAGGATGACCAGCGGCCCGGGTTGTCGCAGCCCCTGGGTCACCCGACTGGCCACTCGGCGGGCGCGGCTCAGTTCGGCGTGCCGGGGTGGCCGCCGGTCCGGTGCGCTGCGCCCGAGCAGGTAGCAGGCCAGGTCGCCGGCGAACACGCCGAGCGCGCCGACGGCGATGGTGACCGGCAGGCTGAGCCCCCCGTAGACGGTGAGGGCGCCACTGGTGATCATGACGATCTGAGTGGGGATCACCGGCACGAAGGCGTCCGCGATCAGCAGAGCGAGCAGCACCAGGTACGCCCACGTCGGCGATGCGACGTCAGTCAGTAGTTCGGGCACGCCTGCCACCTCGCCGGATGCGGCCGATTGGGTGTCTTGAGCCTGACGGCGTGTCCGCCGTCACCGTGGACGGCCCTGGCCCGTCGTGACCGTCGACACGGCCAGGCCACCCAGGTACAACGAGGCGAACCGGCCTCGGGTGACGGGTCCGGTGGCCGTCCCAACCGTCCCGGAGCGGTCGGCGGATCGGCGTTCGTCGGCGTACCGTTGTCGGCGCGGCCACGCCCGTCGGGTCCCCCGTTCCTGACGTTTCGGGCCGCCAGGGCCGCCGGCGGGTCCCGCGCCGGCGGCCCACCCCCTGCGCGCTCTCCCGCTGTCGTAATTCAGGTGCGTCCTGGACCGCCTGAGACGTAGCATCGCGGCATGCGCAGTGCGGTAGTGGTGACCACGACGCCGGGTGTCCCCGGCGCGCCGCTCTGACGTAACCACCGTCGACCAGGCCCCGGGGCGATCCGCCCCGGATGGCCGCGCGGCGTTCGGTGTCCAGGTCGCCTCCGGGTCGTACCCGATCCAGGAGCCCGACATGATCGACCACCGCAGGCTCGGCCGTGAGCTGGACCTCTTCGTCTCCGATCCGCTGGCCGGCGCCGGCCTGCCGATCTGGCTGCCGGCCGGCGCCGCCGCCCGGCACGCCGTCGAGGAGTACGTCCGGGAGTTGGAGCGTCGCTCCGGCCACCAGCACGTCTACTCGCCGCCGTTGGGCAAACGCGAACTCTTCGAACTCTCCGGGCACCTCGGCTACTTCGCCGACGACATGTTCCCGCCGATGCGGCTCAGCGCCGACGACGAGTTCGTGCTCCGACCGGCGCTCTGCCCGCACCACGCGCTGGTGTTCCGGGCTCGGGGCCGCTCCTACCGGGAGTTGCCGCTGCGGATCGCGGAGCTGGGCGGGATGTACCGCTCGGAGCGCTCCGGGGTGCTCGGTGGGCTGTCCCGGGTACGCGCCATCTCGCTCAACGACGCGCACACCTTCTGCGCGCCCGAACAGGTGGGCGCGGAGGTCGCGGAGATCCTCGGGCTGATCCGTGCCGCGCACGCCGCGCTCGGCGTCCGACCGGCCGGGTTCCGGCTGTCGTTGCGCGGGCCGGGCGAGAAGTACGTCGGCGACGACGCGCAGTGGGCCCGTGCGGAGGACCTGCTCCGCGCCGCGCTGGCCGGGATGGCGTACGTCGAGGCGCCCGGGGAGGCCGCCTTCTACGGACCGAAGATCGACATTCAGATCGTGGACGCGGCCGGCCGGGAGTCGACCATCTCCACCATCCAACTCGACTTCGACAAACCCGAGCGGTTCGACCTGTCGTACACCGGTGCCGATGGCAACCGGCATCAACCGGTCATGCTGCACCGCAGCCTGGTCGGCAGCATGGAGCGGCTGTTCGCGTACCTCATCGAGGTGCACGAGGGCGCCTTCCCGGCCTGGTACGCGCCCGTCCAGCTGGTGTTGCTGCCGGTCGACGACGGTCAGGCGGACGCGGCGGCGGACCTGGCCCGGAGGGCCGCCGACGCCGGCCTGCGGGTCGAGGTCGACGCCGCCGGCTCGCTGGGTTCCCGGATCCGGGACGCGGCCCGCCGCCGCGTCCCGTACCTCGGGGTGTTGGGTGCCCGGGAGGCCGCCGATGGTCGTCTCGCGCTGCGCCTGCGCGGCGGCCGCGCCCTGGACCCGATGCCCGCCGAAGCCGCGCTCGCCCTGATCGGCGGGCAGGTCGCCGCTCGCGCGACCGACCTGCTGCCGTCGGACTGACCCGCCCACCGATCGTCTCGCGCGCACGGCCGCCCGACCTCAGACCGACGCCGGTTGGGCGGCCGGTTCCTCGTCGACCACCGCACCGGTGAACTGGGAGCGGTAGAGCCGGTGGTACGCGCCCTTGGCGGCGAGCAACTGCTCGTGGGTGCCCTGTTCGACGATCCGGCCGTTCTCCATCATCAGGATCAGGTCGGCGTCTCGGATGGTGGAGAGCCGGTGCGCGATGACGAAGCTGGTCCGGTCCGAACGCAGCGCGGCCATCGCCCGCTGGAGCAGCACCTCGGTGCGGGTGTCCACCGAGCTGGTGGCCTCGTCGAGGATCAGCAGGGACGGTTCGGCGAGGAACGCGCGGGCGATGGTGATGAGCTGCTTCTCGCCGGCGCTGACGTTGCTGCCCTCCTCGTCGATGACCGTGTCGTAGCCGTCGGGCAGGCTGCGCACGAACCGGTCCACGAAGGTGGCCCGGGCCGCCGCGAGGATCTCCTCCTCGGTGGCGTCCGGCCGCCCGTAGGCGATGTTGTCCCGGATGGTGCCGCCGAAGAGCCAGGTGTCCTGGAGCACCATGCCGATCCGGCCGCGCAGGTCGTCGCGGCGCATCGTCGTGATGTCCACCCCGTCGAGGGTGATCCGGCCGGCGTCCAGCTCGTAGAAGCGCATGACCAGGTTGACCAGGGTGGTCTTGCCGGCGCCGGTCGGGCCGACGATGGCCACCGTGTGCCCCGGCTCGGCGACCAGCGACAGGTCGTCGATCAGCGGCTTGTCGGCCTCGTAGCGGAACGAGACGTGCTCGAACTCGACCCGACCGTGCGGGTCGGCGACCCGGGCGGGTTCGACCGGGTCGGGCGTCTGCTCGTCGGCGTCGAGCACCGCGAACACCCGCTCGGCCGAGGCCACCCCGGACTGGAGCAGGTTGGCCATCGACGCGAGCTGGGTGAGCGGCTGGGTGAACTGGCGGGAGTACTGGATGAACGCCTGCACGTCGCCGAGGCTCATGGTCCCGGAGGCGACCCGCAGCCCGCCGACCACGGCGATCGCCACGTAGCTCAGATTTCCGATGAACATCATCGACGGCATGATGATCCCGGAGACGAACTGCGCCCCGAAGCTGGCGCGGAACAACTCGTCGTTCTTCGCGTGGAACGCGGCCTCCACCTCACGCTGCCGGCCGAAGACCTTCACCAGCTCGTGACCGGTGTACGCCTCCTCGATCTGACCGTTCAGCTCACCGGTGTGCGTCCACTGGGCGATGAACTGCTTCTGCGAGCGTTTGGCGATGCGCTGGGTGACCAGCACCGACAGGGGCACCGCGACCAGGGCCACCAGGGCCAGCAGCGGCGAGATCCAGAACATCACGGCCAGCACGCCGACCACGGTCAGCAGCGAGGTGAGCAGCTGGCTGAGGGTCTGCTGGAGGCTGGTGGAGATGTTGTCGATGTCGTTGGTGACCCGGCTCAGCAGCTCGCCGCGCGGCTGCCGGTCGAAGTAGGGCAGCGGCAGCCGGTTGAGCTTCTCCTCCACCTCGGCTCGCAGCCGCAGCACGGTGCGCTGGACCACTCCGTTGAGCAGCCAGCCCTGCCACCAGGAGAGCAGGCTCGCGGCCAGGTACAGCCCGAGGGCCAGCAGCAGCACCCGCTTCAGGGCGTTGAAGTCGATGCCCGTCCCGGGCACCACGTCCATCCGGGCCAGCATGTCGGCGAAGCTGTCGTTGCCGCTGGCCCGGGCCGCGGCAACGGCCTGGTCGGCGGTGGTGCCGGCGGGCAGTTGCCGGCCGATCACGCCCGTGAAGATCAGGTCGGTGGCGTGGCCGAGGATCTTCGGCCCGGCGACGCTGAACCCGACGCTCACCACCGCGAGCGTGATGATCGCGGCCAGGTGCAGCCGGTGTGAGCGCAGGCGGCCGAGCAACCGGCGGGCCGAGGGCCCGAAGTTCATCGACTTCTCGGCGGGCATCCCGGCGCTCATCCATCCCGGGCCACCGCGCTGACCGCCGGGTGGCAGCCGCTTCGGCGTCGCCGCGCCACCGCCGGTCTCCGGCGCGGTTTCCCCGCCGGGTTGCTGCGCGGGTCCCCCGCCGGGTTGCTGCGCGGTCTCATCCGGTGTCCGTCCGTCGCCGGCCGGCTTCTGACTGGGTACGGCCGGGGTACGCCTGTTGTCGGGCTCGCTCATGCCGCCACCTCCGCCGTCTGCTGGGAGGCCACGATCTCGGCGTACGTCGGGCAGGTCTCCAACAACTCGGTGTGTCGTCCCACTCCGACGACCCCTCCGTCCTCAAGAACGATGATCTGGTCGGCGTCGATGATCGTGGAGACCCGTTGGGCGACGATCACGACTGCGGACTGCGCGGTGACCGGCCGCAGTGCCGCTCTCAGCCGCGCGTCGGTGCCCAGGTCGAGCGCGGAGAACGAGTCGTCGAAGAGGTAGATCTCCGGTTGCCGGACCAACGCCCGCGCGATGGCCAGGCGCTGCCGCTGTCCACCGGAGACGGTGGTGCCGCCCTGGGCGATCGGTGCTTCCAGACCGCCCGGCATCTGGGCCACGAAGTCCCGGGCCTGGGCGATCTCCAACGCCGTCCAGAGTTCCTCGTCGGTGGCGTCGGGGTTGCCGTACCGCAGGTTGCTGGCGACCGTCCCGGTGAACAGGTACGGCCGCTGCGGCACCAGGCCGATACGCCGCCACAGCTCGTCCGGTGCCAACTCCCGCACGTCCACCCCGTCGACCAGCACCGCGCCCCCGGTGACGTCGACCAGACGGGGAATCAACGACAGCAGCGTCGTCTTGCCGGCGCCGGTGCTGCCGATGATCGCCGTGGTGGTGCCCGGGGTGGCCCGGAAGGAGATGTCCCGAAGCACCGGGTCGACCGCGCCCGGGTATTGGAAGCGCACCCCGCGCATCTCCAACTCGGCCCGGGTGGGCAGGTCGGTGACCGGCTCGGCGGCGGGGACCACAGAGGAGTCGGTGTCCAGCACCTCGGTGATCCGCTCGGCGCAGACCGCGGCCCGGGGCACCATCATCAGCATGAAGGTGGCCATCATCACGGCCATCAGGATCTGCATCAGGTATTGAAGGAACGCGGTGAGCGCGCCGACCTGGATGGCGCCGGAGTCCACGCGCTGTGCGCCGAACCAGAGCACCGCCACGCTGGAGACGTTCAGCACCAGCATGACCACCGGGAAGATCAACGCCATCAGCCGGCCGGTCCGCAGCGCGGTGGCGGTCAGGTCGGCGTTGGCGACGCCGAAGCGGTCCGTCTCGTACGGCTCGCGGACGAACGCGCGGACCACCCGGATGCCGGTGATCTGCTCGCGCAGCACCCGGTTGACCGTGTCGATCCGGGTCTGCATGAGCCGGAAGCCCGGCACCATCCGGCGGATGATCGCACCGAGCGTGATGGCCAGCACCGGCACGCTGACCAGCATCAGCCAGGACAGCCCGATGTCCTCGCGCAGCGCCATGAACACGCCGCCGACACTCATGATCGGCGCCGCGACGAGCATCGTGCAGCTCATCAGCACGAGCATCTGCACCTGTTGCACGTCGTTGGTGTTGCGGGTGATCAGCGACGGCGCACCGAACCGGGCCACCTCGCGGGCGGAGAAGCGGTTGACGTGCCCGAACAGCCTGGCGCGTACGTCCCGGCCGAAGCCCATCGCGACCCGCGCGCCGAGGTAGACCGCGGCGATCGAGCAGACGATCTGGATCAGGCTGACCAGCAGCATCCACCCGCCGGTGCGCACGATGTAGTCGGTGTCGCCGCGCGCCACGCCCTGGTCGATGATGTCGGCGTTGAGGCTGGGCAGGTAGAGCGAGGCCATGGTGCCCACGAACTGGAGCAGCACCACCGCCAGCAACGGTCGTTGGTAGGTGCGCAGTTGGCTGCGCAACAGTCGGATCAGCACGCCGGATCCTTCGGTTCGGTAGGGCGTCCGGTCATCCGCGGGTCGTCCCCGCTGCCGATGACCTCCAACAGGAACTCGCGGATCACCTGGGCCTTCACCGGGTCGGCGTCGACCGAGGTGAGCGGGCGTCCGGAGTGCATCAGTGCGCTGAGCGCGGACACTCGCTCCCGCCCGGCGGGGGTGAGGGCGAGTCGGACGCTGCGTCGGTCGCTGTCGTCGCGTTGCCGCTCGACGAGCCCTTCCCGGGCCAGCGTGTCCACGATGCCGGTGAGGGTCGCCGGGCGCACGAAGCCTTTCTCGGCGACCTCCCGGTGGGGCAGCTCGCCGTGTCGGGCGAGTGTCATCAGGGTGACCATGCCGGCCTGGGTGAGGCCATGCTCCTCGGCGAGGTAGCGGTTCCACCGCTGCCCGACCAGGTGCCCGGCCACCACCAGCAGCCGGCCGAGCGGCACGTCCTGGAGGGTCACGAGTTCCACGACCGGTAGATTAGCTCCCTGATAGTCAGGGCCCAAACGAAATTGCCGCAGCAGTGGTGACGAACACGATCTGCAGGACCGTGCGCTGTGCGAGCGGGGTGACGGGACGCCCGGCGAGGGTGAGCCTCCGGCGGGCGGCCGAGACGTTGGCCGGGAACATCGCCAGCATGAGCAGGGCGAGCCCGGCCGCCGCCACCCGGGCGGTCGCCGGGATCAGCAGGCCGACCGCGCCGACCAGCTCCAGCACGCCGGTGAGCGTGACCAGCAGATCCGGGCGGGGCAGCCGCGGCGGGACCATCGCGATCAGGTCCGCTCGGCGCTGACCGACGAAGTGCGCGACGGCGGTCAGCGCGAACATCACGGCCAGCCCGACCCGCAGTGCGGGATGCCAACCATCCAGTGCGGAGATGCCGGCCAGGCCGGCGAGTCGGGCCAGCGCGGTGCCGACGACCAGAGCGATCAGGGGTGCATCGAAAACCTCCTCGGTGAAACTTGTCAGTGACAAGATTGCGCGCCGGAGGAGCATCTTGTCAATGACAAGATAGGATTGGGGCATGACCGAGACGCGTGCGTACCATCACGGCGACCTGCGCCGCGCCCTGCTCGCCGCAGCTCTGGAGGCCATCGAGGAGGTCGGGCCCGCCGCGCTGAGTCTGCGCGACCTCGCCCGTCGGGCCGGTGTCTCGCACGCCGCGCCCGCGCACCACTTCGGCGACAAGGCGGGCCTGCTCACCGCGCTTGCCGCCCAGGGCTTCGACCTGCTGGCGCAGAAGCTCATCGAAGCGGACGACGTGCTGGAGGCCGGCGTCGCGTACGTCGACTTCGCCGTCACGCACCGCGCGTACTTCGAGGTGATGTTCCGGCCCGAGCTCTACCGGGCCGACGACGCCGAGCTGATCGCGGCCCGGGAGCGCTCCGGCGCCGCGCTCCGTTCCGGGGTGGCCACCCTGCCAACTGGTGGCGCCCCGGGTGACACCGACCGGGACGCGCTCGCCGCCTGGTCGATCGCGCACGGCTTCGCCACCCTCTGGCTGGCCGGCGCGCTGCCCGAGCGAGTGGGCGACAACCCCCGCACTGCGGCCCGCGAAGTCCTACGCCGCCTGGCCACCTAGCCCCTACCAGCGTCGATCATGGAGTTGAGGTGGGCGGTTCGCCCGTCGCTGCCCGTTCTGTGAGGCACCACAACTCCATGATCGACCCGGGTGGCCGGGGGTTACCAGCTTGTGGGGAGGGGCATTCCTTCGGTGAAGCCGGCGGCGCTCTGCACGCCGACGATCGCCCGGTCGTGGAACTGCGTCAGGTCCCGTGCGCCGGCGTACGTGAACGCGCTGCGTACACCGGCGATGATCTCGTCGATCAGGTCCTCGACGCCGGGTCGCGCCGGGTCCAGGTGCATCCGGGCCGAGGATATGCCCTCCTCGAACACCGCCTTGCGGGCCCGGTCGTACGGGCTGTCGTCGGCGGTACGGGCACTGACCGCCCGGGCCGAGGCCATCCCGAAGCTCTCCTTGTACCGCCGGCCGTCCGCGTCGGTGTACAGGTCACCGGGGGACTCGTAGGTGCCGGCGAACCAGGAGCCGATCATCACATTCGACGCCCCGGCGGCGAGCGCGAGCGCCACGTCCCGTGGGTGGCGCACCCCGCCGTCGGCCCAGACATGCCGGCCCAACTCGCGGGCGGCGGCGGCGCAGTCGAGCACGGCGGAGAACTGCGGCCGACCCACGCCGGTCATCATCCGGGTGGTGCACATGGCACCCGGCCCGACGCCGACCTTGATGATGTCCGCCCCGGCCTCGACCAGGTCGCGTACCCCCTCGGCGGTCACCACGTTGCCAGCCGCCACCGGCACCCCCGGGTCCAACTTGCGGACCGCCTGAAGCGCCGAGATCATCCGCGCCTGGTGGCCGTGCGCGGTGTCCACGACCAGCGTGTCCACCCCCGCCTCCAGCAGCGCGGCGGCCTTGCCGGTCACGTCACCGTTGATGCCGACCGCCGCGGCGATGCGAAGCCGACCGCGGTCGTCCACGGCCGGCGTGTAGAGGGTCGCGCGCAGCGCGCCCTGCCGGGTCAGCACCCCGACCAGGCGGCCCTCGGCGTCCACCACCGGAGCGAGCCGGCGACGGCCCGCCGAGAGCAGGTCGAAACCGGTACGCGGGTCCGCGTCCGCCGGCACTGTGTGCAGCTCGGTGGACATCACGTGCCGCAGCTGAGCGAACCGGTCCACGCCCGTGGTGTCCGCCTCGGTCACCACGCCCATCGGCCGGCCGGCGTCGTCGACCACGATCACCGCGCCGTGCGAGCGCTTGGGCAGCAGGTGGATGGCGTCGCCCACGGTCTCGGTGGGCCCCAGGGTGATCGGCGTGTCGTAGACCAGGTGCCGCTGCTTGACCCAGGCGACGACATTCGCCACCACCTCGATCGGGATGTCCTGCGGGATCACCGCGATCGCGCCCCGGCGGGCCACCGTCTCGGCCATCCGCCGGCCGGCGACCGCTGTCATGTTCGACACGACCAGCGGGATGGTGGTGCCGGTGCCGTCGCTGGTGGAAAGGTCGACGTCGAGCCGGGAGCCCAGGTCGGAGCGGGCCGGCGCCATGAAGACGTCGGTATAGGTCAGGTCGTGCGCGGGAGCCGCGCCGTGTAGGAACCGCACTCGGCCCATCATCCCCGCTCGTGGAGCGTCCCGCCGCCGGTGGTCGTGGAAAACACTCCCGTCGACGCGCGTCAGAGCTGGTCAGCCCACCAGGAGCGCCACGGCGAGCCCGGCCATCACGACGGCGATGACCGCGTCCAGCACCCGCCAGGCGCCGGCACGGGCGAGCAGCGGCGCGAGGCGCTGCGCGCCGACGCCGAGGGCGGTGAACCAGACCCCGCTGGCCAGGGCGGCTCCGGCGCCGAACACCCACCGGTGCGGGTGCTGCTGGGCCACCCCGCCGAGCAGCAGCACGGTGTCCAGGTAGACGTGGGGGTTCAGGTAGGTGAAGGCGGCGCAGGCGAGCAGGGTCGCCCCCAGCGTGGCCGGCGGACGCTCGGTGGGCAACAGGGCGCCGGGACGCAGCGCGCGGCGGGCGGCGAGCAGCGCGTAGCAGAGGAGGAACGCCGCGCCGCCCCACCGGATCGCCGCCAGGAGGCCCGGCCGACCCGTTACGAGCGTGCCGACCCCGGCCACGCCCGCCATGATCAGCAGCGCGTCCGACGCGGCGCAGGTCAGCACCACGGGTACGACATGCTCGCGGCGTAGGCCCTGACGCAGGACGAAGGCGTTCTGGGCGCCGATGGCGACGATGAGGGCGATGGAGATCGAGAAGCCGGCGACGGCGGAGGTGAGCACGGGTCGACGCTAGGGCTCTCGAAGTCCACCAGTCCAACTAAAGATTCTGACGCAACTTAAGCTCTGCTTATGGACGGTCTCGACTCGGCGCAGCTGCGCACGCTCGCCGCGGTGGTGTCGGAGGGCAGCTTCGACGCGGCGGCCCGGCTGCTGCACGTCACGCCGTCGGCGGTGAGTCAACGGATCAAGGCACTGGAGGAGACCGTCGGCCAGGTGCTGGTCCGCCGGGCCCGACCATGCGTGGCGACCGACGCTGGGCGCCCGCTGCTGCGCCTGGCCGGCCAGCTCACGCTGCTCGAACGGGAGGCACTGGCCGACGCCCGCGGCCCGCTGGCCGGTGGTGGCCGCGTCCGGGTCGCCGTGGTGGTCAACGCGGACTCACTGGCCACCTGGTTCCCCGCCGCGCTGGCCAGGTTGCCGCAGGAGGCCGGGCTCTCCTTCGACCTGCGGCAGGACGACCAGGACCACACCGCCGAGCTGCTCCGGGACGGTTCGGTGACGGCGGCGGTCACCGCCCAGCGGGAGGCCGTGCAGGGCTGTCGTGTGCTGCGGCTCGGGGCCATGCGCTATCGCGCGCTGGCCACCCCGGAGTTCGCGTCGTCCCACTTCGCCGGGGGTTTAACCGCGTCCGCGTTGGCGGTCACGCCGCTGATCGTCTTCGACCGGAAGGACCGGGTGCAGCACCGCTTCATCCGTGCGGTGGCGGGCCGACCGTTCGACCCGCCGGTGCACTACGTGCCGTCGGTGCCGGCCATCAGCGAGGCCCTCCGGCTCGGGTTGGGCTGGAGCCTGGTGCCGGAGCAGATCGCCGAGGCCGACCTGGCCACCGGTCGCTGCGTCGACCTCGTGCCCGGCCGACACCTGGACGTCCCGCTCCACTGGCAGCACTGGCGACTGGAGTCGGACGTGCTGAACGCCCTGACCGCCGCCGTCCGCGCGGTCGCCGCCGAGAGCCTGCGCTGACCGCCGGTCCCGTCTCACCCGGCACGTCGGGGCCGATCGCCCGCGGCAGCCGTCAGGGGCCTTCCGGGCAGTCGCTCAGGCGATGGTGCAGATGGGGGCGCCGGCGGTGATCACGGCACCGACCTCGGCCGCGAGCCCGCTGACCGTACCCGCCTTGTGGGCGTGCAACGGCTGCTCCATCTTCATCGCCTCCAACACCACGACCAGGTCACCCTCGGCCACTGTGTCGCCGTCCGCCACTGCGATCTTGACAATGGTGCCCTGCATCGGTGAGGCGAGAGTGTCGCCGCCGACCGGAGCGCCGGCCTTGGCACCGCCACCGCGCCGGCTCGCCTTGCGGGAGGCGGGTGCCGCGGTGGTCGTACTCCCGCCGAAGCTGGCGGGGAGGCTGACCTCGAGGCGCTTGCCACCCACCTCGACCACGACGGTCGCGCGTTCGGCCGGCGCCTCGGCGGCGCCGGCGGCGGCGGTGAACGGCGGCACGGTGTTGTGGAACTCCGTCTCGATCCACCGGGTGTGCACGCTGAACGGCTCGGCGGTGAACGCCTCGTCCCGCACGACCAGCCGGTGGAACGGCAGCGCGGTGGCCATGCCGTCGAGGACCATCTCGTCCAGGGCGCGACGGGCGCGCTCCAGCGCCTCGGTCCGCGTCTCACCGGTGATGATCACCTTGGCGAGCAGCGAGTCGAAGTTGCCACCGATCACGTCGCCGGCCGAGATGCCGGTGTCGACCCGCACGCCCGGGCCGGTGGGCAGCCGCAGTGCGGTGACCGTGCCCGGGGCCGGCAGGAAGTTGCGGCCCGGGTCCTCGCCGTTGATCCGGAACTCGATGGAGTGCCCACGCGGCGTCGGGTCCTCGGTGATCCGCAGCTTCTCACCGTCGGCGATCCGGAACTGCTCGCGGACCAGGTCGATGCCGGCGGTCTCCTCGGTGACCGGGTGCTCGACCTGAAGTCGGGTGTTGACCTCCAGGAAGGAGATGGTGCCGTCCACGCCGACCAGGTATTCGACAGTGCCGGCGCCGTGGTAACCGGCTTCGCGGCAGATCGCCTTGGCGCTGTCGTGGATCTGGGCCCGCTGGGCGTCGCTGAGGAACGGCGCGGGAGCCTCCTCCACGAGCTTCTGGTGCCGACGCTGCAACGAGCAGTCCCGGGTGCCGACCACGATCACGTTGCCGTGCTGGTCGGCGAGGACCTGCGCCTCGACGTGCCGGGGCTTGTCCAGGTAACGCTCGACGAAGCACTCGCCCCGGCCGAACGCCGCGACCGCCTCCCGGGTGGCCGACTCGAAGAGCTGCGGGATCTCCTCCATCGTCCGGGCGACCTTGAGGCCGCGTCCGCCGCCACCGAAGGCGGCCTTGATGGCGACCGGCAGGCCGTGGTCGACGGCGAACGCCATCACCTCGTCCGGGTTGGCCACCGGGTCCGGGGTGCCCGGCACCAGCGGAGCGCCGGCGCGCTGGGCGATGTGCCGCGCGGTCACCTTGTCGCCCAGGTCGCGGATCGCCTGCGGGGTGGGGCCGATCCAGGTCAGCCCGGCGTCGATGACAGCCTGGGCGAAGTCGGCGTTCTCGGAGAGGAAGCCATAGCCGGGGTGCACGGCGTCGGCGCCGGACCGGGCGGCGACGTCGAGCAGTTTGTCGATGCGCAGGTACGTCTCGGTCGCGCTGTCGCCGCCGAGCGCGTACGCCTCGTCCGCGAGGGTGGCGTGCAGGGCGTCACGGTCGGAGTCCGCGTACACGGCGACGCTGTCCAGACCGGCGTCGCGGCACGCACGAATCACCCGGACGGCGATCTCGCCGCGGTTGGCGATGAGTACCTTGCGCACCTTCGTGGCTCCTCCCGGGCAGGTTACTGACGGGGAGTGTATCGGCCACCCTGCCGGCCCTAACGATCGCTCAGTGTGGGATGCCGCACTGTGCCGCAACGCTCTAGTCAAACTTGTCTATTACGCTTGTGTGGTGTCTTCGACTCGATTGATGATCCTCGGTCTGGTGCGGTGGATGCAGCCCGTGCACGGCTACGACGTGCGCCGTGAGCTGCTGAGCTGGGGTGCCGACAAGTGGGCGAACGTGCAGCCCGGCTCGATCTATCACGCCCTGCGCAAGCTCAGCGAGGAAGGGCTGCTCAGGGCCGTTGCCACCGAGCAGGTCGGTGCCCGTCCGGCACGGACCACGTACGAGGTGACTCCGACGGGGGAGGACGAGTTCCAGACGCTGCTCCGCGGCTTCTGGTGGGGCCTGTCCGAGCCGCTGGACCCGTTCTCCGCGGCGTTCGGCTTCCTGCCCGCGCTGCCCCGCTCCGAGGCGGCGGCGGCCCTGCGGAACCGGGCCAACCTGCTGCGCGCCAGCGTCGCCTCGATGCGTGCCTCATTGGAGTCCGACTGGATGCGCAAGAGCAAGCCGGTGCACGTCGGTTGGTTGTTCGAACTCTGGTCGGAGCGGGCGGAGGCTGAGCTGGGCTGGTGCGAGCGGATCGCGGAACGGATCGAATCCGGTGTGTCGTACCTGCCTGCTGAGCTGGAGAACGCCGAAGGTTGGTCGGGTTGGGGGAACGACGGGGACCCGCCGGGCTCCAACGCGAAATAATCAACGTTGACCATAGAAGCTATATCGCGTTAGCCTGCTGACGGCACAGCGGGGGAGTGCGCCGTCCGGCGTCGTCCCACTCGGAGGTCGGCCCGGCCGACCCGAACGACCAGGAGCACAGATGATCGAGACCAGGGGGCTGCGGAAGTCCTTCCGCTCCCGCGCGGGTCGAGAGACGAAGACGGTGGACGCCGTGCGGGGCGTCGACCTCAAGGTCACCGAGGGCGAGATCTTCGGCTTCCTCGGCCCGAACGGCGCAGGCAAGACCACCACGCTGCGGATGCTCGCCACGCTGATCGAGCCGGACGGCGGCGACGCCACCATCGCCGGCGCCGACCTGCGCAAGGACCCGGCCGAGGTGCGCCGACGGATCGGCTACGTCCCGCAGGGCGGCAGCACCTGGGACGAGTCCACCGCCCGCGAGGAACTGGTGCTGCACGCCCGCATGTACGGCATCGGCAAGGCCGACGCGCAGCGCCGCGCCGCCCGCGCGCTGGACGCCTTCCAGCTCACCGAGTACGCCGACCGCAAGTGCAAGACCTACTCCGGTGGACAGCGCCGGCGGGTCGAGATCGCGCTCGGCATCATCCACGAGCCGAAGATCGTCTTCCTGGACGAGCCGACCACCGGCCTCGACCCGCAGAGCCGCGCACACATGTGGGACGAGATCCGGCGGCTGCGCAACGACGGGATGACCGTCTTCATCACCACGCACTACCTGGACGAGGCCGACGCGCTCTGCGACCGGATCGCGATCATGGACAACGGCGAGATCGTGGCCGAGGGCACCCCCGCCGAGCTCAAGCGGGAGATCTCCGGCGACGTCGTGCTGGTCGGCCTCGACCTGGCCGCCACCCCGCAGGCCGCCCAGTCGCTCGACGGCGAGGCGTACGTCAACAAGCTGGAAACCGTCGACGAGGGCGGCCTGCGCCTCTACGTCGACGAGGGCGCCACCGCCATCCCGCAGGTGCTGCGCCGACTCGACCACGCAGACCTGGAGCTGCGCTCGATCGAGCTGCACCGACCCAGCCTGGACGACGTCTTCCTCACCAAGACCGGCCGCTCGCTGCGCGAGTCCTGACCACCCGGAGACCTCATGAAATTCGCCCGTGACACGTGGCTGATCTTCCAGCGGCAGACCCAGTTGCTGCTGCGCAACCCGGTCTGGGTCTTCGTCGGCGTCTTCCAGCCGGTGATGTACCTGCTGCTCTTCGCCCCGCTGCTCAAGCCAGCCCTGAACGCACCCACCCAGGCCGCCGCCTACAAGATCTTCGTACCCGGTCTGCTCGTCCTGCTGGCCATCTTCGGTGGCCTGTTCCAGGGCTTCGGCCTCATCGCCGAGCTGCGAGCCGGGGTCATCGAACGCTCCCGGGTCACCCCGATCAGCCGACTCGCCCTGCTGCTCGGCCGCTCGCTGCGCGACGTGGTCTCACTTCTCGTGCAGGCCGTCATCATCACCCTGTTGGCGCTCCTGTTCGACCTGCGGGTGTTCATCGGTGACCTGCTGCTGGCGTACCTGATGCTGGCCCTCATCGCCCTCATGACCTCGGCCGTCTCCTACGGCGTGGCGCTCAAGGTCAAGAGCGAGGACGCGCTGGCCCCCCTGATGAACACCGTGGCACAGCCGGTGCTGCTGCTGTCCGGCATTCTGCTGCCGCTGACGTTCGCGCCCGGTTGGTTGCAGGGCATCGCCGACTGGAACCCGTTCTCCTGGGCGGTCGACGGCACCCGCGCGTTGTTCGCCGGTGACCTGGGCAGCGACAAGGTCTGGCAGGGCCTGAGCATCACCGCGGTGCTCGCCGTGCTGGGCGTCTACTGGGCGGCACGCCAGTTCGCCCGCAGCGTCCGCTAGAAGCTGGCCTGCCTGGCCTGCCTGGCCTGCCTGCCTGCCTGCCTGGCCTGCCTGCCTGGCCTGCCTGCCTGGCCTGCCTGCCTGCCTGGCGCTGGCCTGGCTTGCCTGCTCGCCCTTGATCGACTCGGTTTCCTGGAAGTCGGGGTGTCCTACCGCTTGGGATGCCGCAACTTCCAGGAACTCGAGTGGATCATTGTGCTCAGCGCACCCGGGCGAGGGTGAGGCCGTCCGCGATCGGCAGCATCACTGGGTCCACCCGTACGTCGGCGAGCACCTCGTCGTTGAAGGCGGCGATGGCACGGTCGCCTTCGTTCTGCGGCGCGAGGATCCGCCCGCCGCGCAGGACGTTGTCGACCGCGATCACTCCACCGGGTCGCATCCGGGGCACCAACTCGGCCCAGTAGACCGGGTAGCCCGTCTTGTCGGCGTCGATGAACGCAAAGTCCAGGTAGCGCTCGTGCGGCAACTCCCGCAACGTTTCCCCGGCCGGGCCGATCCGCAGGTCGATCCGGTCCTGCACACCGGCACGCGCCCAGTAGCGCTGGGCGATGCCGGTGAACTCCTCGGAGACGTCGAAGCAGGTCAGTTGCCCACCGTCGGGCAACCCGCGGGCGATCGCCAGCGACGACAGCCCGGTGAACGTGCCGACCTCGACGGCCTGCCGTACGTCGAGAAGCCGGGTGAGGAACGTCAGGAAGGCCGCCTGCTCCGGTGCCACCTGCATGGAGGCGTGCTCCGGCAACACCGACCGGGTTTCCTCGGCCAGGTCCTGGATGATCTCGTCCGGCGGAGCGCCGTGTGCGACAAGGTACGCGTGCAGCTCATCGGTGAGCGGGATCGACTTGGTGGTCATGACCGGACGTTACCGAGTGGCTCGACCGATTGGCCGCCCGGCGCGACCTTCGTCCAGAGGTCGGTGATCCGCAGATCGAGTTCGGCGAGGAGGCGGCGCAGCAGCGGCATCGACAACCCGACCACAGTGCCCGGGTCTCCCTCGATCCGCTCCACGAACGCCCCACCGAGCCCGTCGATCGTGAATGCGCCGGCCACGGCCAGCGGCTCGCCACTGGCCACGTACGCTGTGATCTCGTCGTCGCTGATGTCTGCGAAGTGGACGGTCGTCGACGCGACCGCCTCCGCGCGTCGCCCGGCGACCACGTCGATCAGGCAATGCCCACTGTGCAGAACACCGCTGCGCCCACGCATCCGCTGCCAACGCCGCGTCGCATCGGCCGGGTCCGCCGGCTTGCCGAGGATCTCCCCGTCGAACGCCAGCACCGAGTCGCAGCCGATCACCAACGTGCGTTGATCGCTGGCCACGCTCAGCCGGGTCAGCACCGCCTGTGCCTTGAGCCGCGCCAACTCCAGGCACAACTCCTCGGCCCGGTCGGTCACCACCAGGGATTCGTCCACCCCGCTGACCAGCACGTCCGGCTCGATGCCGGCGGCCTGGAGGGACTTACGACGGGCAGGGCTCGCCGAAGCGAGCACGAGGCGGAGCGGCAAAGAGTCAGACACGAGCCCGACGTTACCGGCAAGCCCTCCACCACGACCCAAGACCAACCGGGCTCGCCCTTGATCGACTCGGGTTCCTTGAAATCGCGGTGTCCTGCTGGTCTGGATACCGCGACATCAATAAAACCGAGTCGATCAGCCGGCCGCAGACCGATCAGCGACTAATTCTGGGCGGCGGATCATCGCTGCGGCGCCGACGCCGCGCCACCACCGCCCAAGCGACCCCGGCAGCCACGATCACGCCCAGAGTGGCCAGGCCACGTGCCGTCGCGCCGCTGCCATCATCACCCGGCCGCCGCCCGGCTGCCGTCGTAGACGGGCCAGCACCGGCTGGCGCGCTCACCGACTCAAACCCAAGCGGCGGTACGTCTGCCGTCAGTGCCGCCACCAGGTCGATCACGCCATAGCCGTACTCGTCGTCACGCCCGGGCGGACCCTTGTCGACGGCGGTCGCAGTGAGCCGGTGCGCTACCTCACGTGCGGGCAGATAGGGGTACTTCGACCTGATCAAGGCCGCCGCCCCTGCCACGATCGCCGTCGCGTCAGAGGTCCCAGTCCCTTTGCGGTACTTGCCGTCGATGCTCGTGCTGTAGATGTCGACCGCAGGTGCGACCACGTCAATCTCCGGTCCGGTAACGGAGACAGCAGCGCGGTTCCCATCCCGGTCGACTCCACCCACTGCGATGACGCCGGGATACGCCGCAGGAAATCTGACGAAGTCGTCGCGAGGTTTGTTGCCCGCCCCTGCAACCACGACGACGTTCGCCTGTATTGCCACCTCTATGGCGCGCTGTAGCCGAGTACTTGGTCCTGCGACCGATGAGATGCTGATAACTGCAGCACCGCGGGTAACGGCGTATTCGATTCCGAGTGCCAGTCGGTCGCTGTCGCCATCCTGATCTGTCTGGTTTGTTCGAATGGGCAGGATGCTGGCCCTTGGGGCGATACCTAATGCGCCCATCTCCCCCGATTGTCCATGAGCAGCGATTATGCCGGCCATTCCGGTGCCATGGCTATTCTCGTCCTGTTGGCCGTCGCCGCTGCTGGCTGCGGCAATATCGCTGCCGGTGAGAAGATTCTCGCGAAGATCGGGGTGAGGAGCCACGCCGGTGTCTGGCACAGCCACAATCACACCCTCGCCTTTATTGATTCTTTGCGCCTGGGCAACGTTAAGGTAGTTCAGATGCCATTGGTCTTTGCGTATTCTTTCAACTCCCGCCGGAGTCGGGTTGCCTAGCGCTTGCGTTGATGTGGGTGATAGTGCGGACGTCAGGCTGAGGCTCGCCAGCAGCATTCCGCAGGTTGCTAGGTTCAACGGTCCAAGCCGATGGCCGGGCCGGGATCGATGGGGCCGTCGTCGTTTGTCGGTCGAACAATTGGGGCGACGCCTTCGTCTGTCTCCCAAGGGTGGTCGGGGTCCCAGCGGCGCTGTTCCTCATTCGGTTTTGTCCGGACATTAGGTCCTAAAGATGCAATGCCGCCAGGACTTGTGCCGGTGCCGCCGTTGGAGCCGGAGCCAATGCCAAAAGGGGTTATGCCGTGGAGGCCGTTTGAGGCTCGGCCGCCCCCGGGGCGAGAGCCTGCGCCACCAGTGGGCCCCGTTCCGGCACCGCCGCCGCCGATTAGACCGCCAACCGGGTTAATGCGGCGAGGTTGGCTGGCGCTAGCCCCGGGTTGGCCGAGTCCCATCCCGGGCGCGCCGCCGATCACGCCCCCGGGTGGCATCGGACGGGGTGGGGTAGACGAATTTCCTTTAATACTTGAGCTGCCGCCCGGGGGGGTGGTCGGATGGGGCTGCGGGCGCGGTGCCTCCAAGCGATCGCCACGCGCAGAGGTAGCGGGTCGTAAGGGTGGCGCCCCGGCGAAGCCAGATGTGGAACTCGAAGGTGTTAGTGAGGTGGCGCTCGTTGGCGGGACCGAGGTTATGGGGCCAGAGGCGATCACACCACTTGCGCCGCCAAGAACTGGCCCAATACCGGTGCTTGTTGATGCTCCCGGCTGACTTGCGACGGCACTGGACCGAATTATCGAATCTGGTGGAAGTGGTACTGGGACTACGGGAGGAATCACAGGAGCAGTGAAAGAACCACTGTAGGCGTCCGAGTCGCCTTGATCGATGGCGGGATTGCTTCGCGGTGCTGGCGGTGGTTTTTGGAGCGTCGCTTGGGCTTGTTGCAGTTCTCCGCTGAGGCTGAACATCATGGCCCGTGCCTGCGAGTTTAGCCGTTCCAGCTCGCCATCCGTAACGGGCGCCTCGGTGACCCGGTTGCCCATCACGGCTTTCGGGTCGGCGGCCATCGAGTCGTACGCCTGCTTCTGCTGGAGCTTGGCCGCGTACTCCTCGTAGACCTTGCTGAGCGCGGCGCGGGTGGTGCCGATGGCCTGGGTGGCGGCGGACAGGGCGGTGTAGTTCGCGGCGGCGGCGTCGTGGGTGCGCCGCACCTTGTCGATCAGCTGGTCGAGTTCGGCGAGGTACGTGCTGGAGGCGGCGCTGGTCTCGGGTGGCCAGGCCTCGGCGAGCCCGCGCCGGTATTCCTGGAGGCGGCTGAGGTGGATCTGCGCCAGGTCGCAGACCTTGCGCCAGCCGGCGACCTGTTTCCAGTGGTTGGCGGTGTCGTGGTCGTGCAGGCAGGCCCACATGCTGTTGACGTCCATGAGCTGCCAGTCGGTGAGGCCGGAGGTGCGGCCGGTGCCCCGTTCGATCACGGCAGCACCACCGGCCCTTGGGCGTCGGGGCCGGTCGGGTCGGTCAGCATGGGTGTCGGGCGGCCGGGCAGGACGGTGCTCGGGTCGGCGAGGGCCCGTTGGACGTCGACGACGCGGGCGGCGGTGAAGGCGTCGCTGTCGGCGTAGTGGGTGGCGACCCGATCGGCGGCGGCGGCCAGGTGGCCGGTGGCGCCGCGGACGGCGTACACCATGTCGGCGGTGGCCTGCTGCGTCTCGTGGTGCGCGTGCAGGAACGTGACCAGTTCGACGAACGCGTCGCACGGGTTGGGCAGCTTGGCGGACATGTCCTCGGCGATGTACGACAGGTGCGGCGCGTAGTTGCTCTCCACCTCGGCGGCGAGCCGGTCGGCGAAGTCGCGGAGTTGGCTGATGTCGGCCTCGATGCCGCCGTAACCGCGCAGCCAGGGCGCTGGCCGGCCCTCTTCGGGGATCATGGATCCTCCCTACCTGTGACGGCACCGCTTCCCTGAGTGAGGGTAACGGCTGGGCGTGCCCCTGGCAGCCCCCGCCCGGGCGGGTCGGTTCAGCGGGGCAGGCCGGCGGCGCGCCACCCGCGGGAGCTGGCCGGTCGGCCGCTGCGCGCCCAGGCGGACGTGGTCGCCGGTGCGGGGGCCGTGGCCGGGCGGGAGTGGACGACGATCGCCCCCACGAGGGCGGCCAGTTCCTCGGCGGTGGGTACGCCGCGGACGACCCGGATCAGCGGCTCTTCGGCAGACATGACGCCAGGGTACGCGGGGCGAAGTTGCGGGAAGCGGACAGTGGCGTGCCGGCGGTGTGAGCGTCGGCGGGTCCGGGTACCGTCTCACCGATGTCGAACGCGCTTCCCCAACTTGTCGCTGACCGATACCGGCTTCTGTCGCCGCTCGGCCAGGGCGGCATGGGCCGGGTGTGGAAGGCGCGCGACGAGGTGCTGCACCGGGACGTCGCCATCAAGGAGTTGGTGCCGCCGCCCGGTCTCACCGACGAGGAGCGCCGCGAGATGCGGGAGCGCTCGTTGCGGGAGGCCCGGGCCATCGCCCGGCTCAACCACGCCAATGTCGTCCGCATCTTCGACGTGCTGCGCACGGATGGCGATCCGTGGATCGTCATGGAGTACGTGGCGTCGAAGTCGTTGCAGGACACTCTCGCCGAAGACGGCCCGGTGTCGGTGGCCCAGACGGTGGAGATCGGCCTCGGTGTGCTGGGTGCCCTGAGCGCCGCGCACAAGGCGGGCGTCATGCACCGCGACGTCAAGCCGGGCAACGTGTTGCTCGGTGACGACGGGCGGGTGGTGTTGACCGATTTCGGTCTCGCCACGATCCCGGGTGACCCCAATGTGACCCGCACCGGCATGGTCCTCGGCTCACCGGCGTACATCTCCCCGGAGCGTGCCCGCGACGGCACCGCCGGGCCGGAGGCCGACCTGTGGTCGCTGGGCGCGACGCTCTACGCGGCCGTGGAGGGCAAGTCTCCGTACGCTCGGCCGTCGGCGATCGGCACCCTGGCCGCGCTGGCCACCGAGCCGATCCCGCCGCCGAAGAACGCCGGCCCGCTCAAGGCCGTGCTCAACGGGCTGCTGCGCAAGGACCCGAACGAGCGGATCACCGCCGAGGTGGCGGAGCGGTTGCTGCGCCGCGCCGGGGGCAAGCGGGCGCGCGGGATTTCACTGCTCGATGGCGTACGCCGGCCGGGGCCGAACGGCCCGCGCGAGCCGCGCCTGCCGGTGGTGCCGGCGCCGCGACCTGCCGAGAGCGCCGACCGGCCGGTGTCGCCGCCGCCGGCCTCCGCCACAGCCTCGGTTGCCGCTGCTGCGGCCCCCGCTGGCGATGCCAAGCCGACGACCGTCGTCCCCTCCGGCGAGCATTCCGACCCGACCGCACCGGTGCCAGCCGACCCGACCGCGGTGGTGCCGGCCGAGCCGACCGCCACGATCGACAGCCCGTCCGATGCCGACCCGACCGCGAAGGTCACGGCCACGGCCGACACGACCGGCGACGGTACGACGAGCGTCGGCGACGGTACGGCGAACGTCGACGAAGAACCGACTGTGGTCGACGGACCGCCGGTGGCTCCGGAACAGCGCAAGCCGTCGACGCCGACGTCGCTCATGCCGCCGGTGAGTCCGGCCGGGCGTGCGGCGGTCCCGCCGTCGGACGGCACGAAGCCGAACAACACCCGACGCAACGTGCTGATCGGGGCGCTTGTGGCCCTGCTGCTGATCGGCCTCGTGGTGATCGTGCCGATGCTCACCAAGGGCGACGACAACGAGACCCCGCAGACCGGCCCGACGACCGGTGCGGCCGCGACGTCGGCGCCGGCGCAGTCCTCGGCTCCGGCGGCGCCTCCGGCCACCACGGGCGCACCGAGTGCGACGCCCTCGGCCACGCCGTCGATCGACCCGAACGCGCTGCCGGCGGGTTGGAAGCTGCACGAGGGGCCGACCTTCTCCATTCCGCTCCCACCCGGCTGGAGCGGCCGTCAGACCAGCTCGGACACGGTCGTCTTCAACCAGTCCGGCGGGCCTGGCAAGTTGCTGGTCCAGTGGACCCCCAACCCACTGAAGGACGCGGTCGCCGACTGGAAGGAAAAGGAACCGTTCCGTCGGAAGCGGGTCACCAACTATCAGTTGGTGGGCAGCATCAAGTCCTGCGACTGGTATCGGACCTGCGCCGACTGGGAGTGGCTGGAGAGCCGGGACGGCACCCGCATCCACGTGCGCAACCGGGGCTTCGTAACCGCCACCAACCGGGGTTACGCCATCCGGTGGGAGATCGCGGAGAAGGACTGGCAGGCCAACCTCGCCAACTTCGACCAGATCGTCAAGGGCTTCAAGCCCGATCGGGTCAACTGACAGGCGTTCCGCACCTGCGCGAACCTCTCTCGCATGTTCTTGCGTCGTTCGGGGTATCTGATCTCCAACGACGGAGGGAGGTGCGACATGGGTTACCGATACAGGAACGCCCGGCCCCGGCTGGCACTGTGGATGCTCGTCGCACTCGGCGATGTGGCACTGCTGCTGATCAGCGTTGGGCTTCCGGTACTCGTCGCGCTGTTCGGCGTCGTCGCCATCGCCGTTGGGGCGGTGGGCGTCCGGCGGCTCAGCCGGCGGGACGCGGTCGTCCGCGAGGACGCTCCGGTGATGGTGCCGGCGATGAGCCGACGGCGGGCCTGACCCGTACGCGGTGGCGTGGCGGCAGCCGGACCAATTGTCGACCGTGAGGTGACAGTCGATCCCGCTGCCGCCAACCGCCCGATCAGGTGTTGTTGGCCAACGCGATCAGTCGACTCCGGTCGCCGTTCCAGTAGTTGCGGTCCACGTTGCCGCTGATTCCCGAGACGGCCCCGGTGCTGGTGTACTGCCAGAAGCTCCACACCGACGCGCCTGCGGGTAGGGCACCCGGCGTGCTCGACCAGCGGGCCAGCCAGAGCGGGTGGTTCGCCCACGGGCCGGTCCAGCTGCCGGTGCACTGGTTCCACCAGCTGGCGGTGGTGTAGATGACCGCATACCGGCCGGTGCGGGAGCGGTAGGTGTTCAGGAAGTCCTGCACCCAGTTGCGCATTCCGGTCGTGCTGAGCCCGTAGCAGTAGCCGCCGGCGTACGGGTTGCCCTCGATGTCCAGGGCCGCCGGCAGGGTGCGGCTGTCCGCCGACCAGGCGCCACCGTTGGAGGCCAGGTAGTTGGCCTGGGTGGAGCCGGCGGAGATGTTAGGCCGGGCGAAGTGGTACGCCCCGCGGATCACCCCGGCGTTGTACGAGTTGACGTAGTTCGCGTTGAAGCGCGGGTCCTTGTAGCTGGTGCCCTCTGTCGCCTTGATGAAGGCGAACTGGATGCCCGCGTTGCGGACGCTGGTCCAGTTGATTGCGCCCTGGTAGTTGGATACGTCGACGCCCGGGGTGGTGGCGGCGGCCGCCGGTCCGGCGGTCGCGACCAGGGCCGCCGCCGCGGTGGCGAGGACGGTGAGGCCGGCCGCGAGTGCGCGGCGCAGCGGTGATCGGGTACGGGCCATGAGTGCCTCCAAGGATGTCGCTCTATCGACAACCATCTTTGGAGGTAAGTGCCCTAGATCGCAAGGCGAGCAGAGAAAAGCTTCATCGGCGGGTCGTGAAGGCCCCGTGGTCGTGGAGAGGGTGGTTCAGCGCAGAGTGGCCGGGTCGAGCTGCCAACGGAACGGTTCGACGACGGTCAGAGTCTCGCCCGGCTTTGCCACCTGGTCCTCGACGTAGTGCTCACCGTCCAGCCGGAACAGCCGCAACGAGTGACCGTCCCCGTCCTGCTCAACCAGCAGATACCAGGGGATTCGCGCAATGGCGTAGAGCTGCATCTTGACCAGCCGGTCGGCGGCGGCGTTGCCGGGCGAGACGATCTCGCAGACGAGCACCACCTCGGCAGCCTCCACCGCCATGCCCTCGTCGTCGGTGTCCGCGACAACCACATCGGGGATGACGATCCGATCCACCCCGAGCCGCACGTTGACCGCTCCGAAGACGGCGAGGCCGTCGGCCGCGCGCTCGACATGGTCGGCCAGCCGGCGCGATACCAACTGGTGGCGCTTACTCGGGACCGGGCTCAGAAGCAGGCTCCCGTCGAGCAGCTCGATCCGGTCCGGGGTTTCACCCAGGGCGAAGTAGTCGGCCTCGGTCCAGAGTCCGATGTGGTGTTCCAAGGACAACGACCCCATCTGTAATCACCTCTGCCTTCATGGCCACCCGATCCGTCTCAGGCACTACGAGCCGGTGCCTCGGGAGCGACACGGAACGCCGCCGGTAGGCTCGCGCCCCATGATGTCGATCGACGGGCTGGGCGACCTGTGGGACACGCTGTTCGGCGCGCAGCCGGACCCGCCCCCGCTGCTGGTGCTGATCACCGCGGCCGTCGCGCTGGTGGTGGTGTCCACCCGACTGCCCTGGCGGATCGCCCGTAACGCCATCACCATCGCCCACGAGGGCGGGCACGCGCTCGTCGCCCTGCTCACCGGCCGCAAGCTGCGCGGCATCCGGCTGCACTCGGACACCTCGGGGCTCACGCTCTCCGCCGGGCGCCCCACCGGTCCCGGCATGATCCTCACCTTGCTCGCCGGATACGTCGCCCCGCCCCTGGTCGGGTTGGCCGGTGCGTGGCTGCTCGGCGGCAACCGGATCACCCTGCTGCTCTGGGTCGCTGTGGCGCTGCTGCTCGCCATGCTCGTCATGATCCGCAACGCCTTCGGCGTGGTGTCGCTGCTGGTCACCGGCGCGCTGGTGTTCGCCGTCTCCTGGTACGCCACCCCGCAGGTGCAGGCCGCGTTCGCGTACGCCGGGGTGTGGTTTCTGCTGCTCGGCGGGGTGCGACCGGTGGTGGAGCTGCAACGGCTGCGGTCGCGCGGCCGGATGCCCGCCTCCGACGCCGACCAGCTCGCGGGGCTGACCCCGTTCCCGGCGTTCTTCTGGGTGACCGTCTTCGCCCTGGTCAACCTGGCCGCCCTGATCACAGGCGCCCTGCTCCTGACCGGCCCGATCCTCACCGATGCAGGCCTGACGCTCTGACCCCCGCCTCCGTCCGGGTCGATCAAGGAGTTGTGGTGGGCCGCGAAAGCCGCAATACCTCCGCAGCCAGGCACCACAACTCCATGATCGACGGCGGGAGGGGTGGCGGCGGGCAGAATGGGCGTCATGCGGTACGTGATCATTGGCGCGGGTGCGGTAGGCGGGACCATCGGCGTACGGCTCGCCGAGGCCGGCCGGGACGTGACACTGGTGGCCAGGGGCGCTCACCTGGACGCGATTCGTGCGCGGGGTCTGACCCTGCGGCAGCCCGACGGTGAGGTCACCGCCCGGCTCACCGCCGTGGACGGGCCCGACGAGCGGCCACTGCCTTCGGACACGGTGCTGGTGCTCACCGTCAAGTCGCAGGACACCGCCGGTGCGCTGGCCGCCTGGGTGGACGCCCCGGTGGTCGGCGGCGGTACGGCGGGCGAGCGGTTGCCGCTGGTGACCGCCCAGAACGGGGTGGCGAACGAGCGAGCGGCGCTACGCCTCTTCGCCGACGTGCACCCGGTCTGTGTCTGGCTGCCGGCCACCCATCTGGACCCGGGCGTGGTTGTCGCCAACGGCTACCCGCACCCCGGGATGCTCCACATCGGTCGCTACCCGGGCGGCGCCGACGACACCGACCGAGCCATCGCCGCGGATCTGGACGCCGCCGGTTTCGTCGCCCCGGTGCGCGCGGACGTGCTGCGCTGGAAGTACGGCAAGCTGCTCAGCAACCTCGGCAACGGCCTCCAGGCGCTGCTCGGGCAGGGCATCCCGGACGCGCTAGTTGAGCGGGTACGCGCCGAAGGTGCCGCCGCGCTCGCCGCCGCCGGGATCGCGCACACCTCGCCGGAGGAGGAGAAGGCCGAACGCGGTGACCTGGTGGGGCAGCGCCCGGTCGACGGCGAGGCCCGCTCGGGTGGCTCCACCTGGCAGAGCCTGGCCCGGGGCACCGGCTCGACCGAGGTTGACCACCTCAACGGCGAGATCGCGCTGCTGGGCCGGCTGCACGGCGTGGCGACGCCGGTCAACGTCGCCGTCCAGCGGGCCGTACGCCGGGCGGTCCGGGAGCGGATCGCGGCTGGCGCGTTCCCGCTCGTCGAGCTGGAGAAGATGATCGCCTGATCGGGGCAACCGACGACCCTGCCCGGCGCGTGTTCCCTGCGAGCGACACGGGGAGGTAGCGGGTGCCGGACGTCGACGGGTTCGACGAGTTCTACCGGGGGAGCCGTCAACGGCTGCTCG
The DNA here is from genome assembly GCF_006715105.1 of Micromonospora sp. A202. Taxonomy (NCBI): domain Bacteria; kingdom Bacillati; phylum Actinomycetota; class Actinomycetes; order Micromonosporales; family Micromonosporaceae; genus Micromonospora; species Micromonospora sp. A202. Next base: position 563,450 of record NZ_VFMP01000001.1, read on the forward strand.
GGTTCGTCTACGCCCTCACCGGCGACCGGGGCGAGGCGCAGGACGCCGTGCAGGAGGCGTACATCAGGGCGTGGCAGCGCTGGTCGACGGTCAGCGCGTACGACGACCCGGAGGCGTGGGTCCGGGTGGTGGCCAGCCGCATCGCGGTCAGCCGGTGGCGCAGCCTGCGCAGTCGTGCTCGCGCGTACCTGCGACACGGGGCCGTCGAGACCGTTCCCGGCCCGGGCACCGACACCGTCGAGGTGGTCGCCGCGCTGCGTCTGCTACCCGAGGAGCAACGCGTCGCCATCGCCCTCTACTACCTGATGGGCATGCCGGTCGCCGAGGTGGCACGGGAGACCGCGGCCCCGGTGGGCACGGTCAAGGCTCGACTCTCCCGGGGGCGCGCCGCGCTCGCCGGTCTGCTCGCCGTCTCTGACCTGGAGGAGGCCACCGATGCGTGACGAACCGACCTTCGTCGAACACGTCCACCGGGACCTGCGTGACGTCAGGTGGCCGGAGCCGGAGGAGATCCGGGCGACGGCCCGCAGGCGTAGGCGTCGCACTGCCGCGCTCGCGGCGGTCGCGGTGCTCGCGGCGGTGACCGGCCCGGCATACGCCCTGACGGAGCGCACGTCGGCTCCGCCCACTGCCGCCGTGCCTGCGGCGACGCAGAGCCCCGCCCGGGCGGAGATCCCCCTCGACTCCCTGCTGACTGTCACCGAGGTGCCGGTGAAAGGCGCCGTGCTGCTCGGCGACGCCGGCCTCGGTGAGGTCGTCCGACTGGATCCAATGCTGCAGAGGTGCGGCGACGACCGTGGCGTGCCGGCGGTGCCCGCGTACTCCCGTTACTCGCGGTCGCAGACCCTGTTGTCGCCGACGAGGGCCGGCAGGGCACCGGCCCGGGTCGAACTCAGCCAGGACGTCTACCGGGTCGATCCGTTGGTGAGCGCGCGACTCTTCACTCACCTGAGGGCGCTGCTCGACGCCTGCCCCGAGTGGCACGTCGTCGAGAACGTCGTCGCCGCGGGCGAGACGACGCCCATCGAGAGCAAGCACGCCTGGGAGACGGCGGCGAGCAACTTCGCCGGTGACGAGTCGATTCTGGTGCGGCATGTGCCGTTCGCCCCCGGTGGCCCGGCCTCGCGAAGGACGCTCCAGCGTTCCAGCCCGGTGGAGATGACCGTCGTAGTCCGGGTCGGCGACCTGGTCACCGTGCTGGTGCCCGACCCGGGCCTGGGCCTGGGCGACGCGGATCTTGAGGCGCTGGGCCGGACGGCCGCTCGGCGACTGTGCCCCGCGGCCAACCCGGCCTGCTGACCCTTCTTGATCCACGCAACGTCAGGGATGTTGCTGCCTCCCGGTGGCCGGGAGGCAGCACGTTCCCCGAAGTTGCGCGGATCAGGGGCGATCAGGGGCCGCAGGGGCCGCCACAAGGGCTCAGAGCGGGATGTTGCCGTGCTTCTTGGGAGGCAGGGTCTCCCGCTTGGTGCGCAGGACGCGCAGCGCCCGGACGATCTGGGTGCGCGTCTCGTGCGGGGGGATCACCGAGTCGATGTACCCGCGCTCGGCCGCCACGTACGGGTTGGCCAGGGTGTCCTCGTACTCGGCGATCTTCTCGGCCCGGACCGCCGCCGGGTCGTCGGCGCCGGCCAGTTCGGAGCGGTAGAGGATGTTCACCGCGCCCTGCGCGCCCATCACGGCGATCTGGGCGGTCGGCCACGCGAAGTTCAGGTCCGCGCCGAGGTGCTTGGAACCCATCACGTCGTACGCCCCGCCGTACGCCTTGCGGGTGATCACAGTGACCTTGGGGACGGTCGCCTCGGCGTACGCGTAGATGAGCTTGGCGCCCCGGCGGATGATGCCGTCCCACTCCTGGCCGGTGCCGGGCAGGAAGCCGGGCACGTCCACGAAGGTCAGCACCGGGATGTTGAACGCGTCGCAGGTGCGGACGAACCGGGCGGCCTTCTCCGAGGCGGCGATGTCCAGGGTGCCGGCGAAGTGCATCGGCTGGTTGGCCACCACGCCCACCGGCCGTCCCTCGACCCGGCCGTAGCCGACCACGATGTTCTGCGCGTAGAGAGGCTGGACCTCCAGGAACTCCCCGTCGTCGAGGACGTGCTCGATCACCGTGTGCATGTCGTACGGCTGGTTGGCCGAGTCCGGGATCAGGGTGTCCAGCGCCCGGTCCTCGTCGCTGACGGTCAGGTCGGCGGGAGCCTCGAGGACCACCGGCTCGTCGAGGTTGTTCGACGGCAGGTACGACAGCAGTGCCTTGACGTAGTCGACCGCGTCCTCCTCGTCGCTGGCGAGGTAGTGCGCGTTGCCGCTGCGGGAGTTGTGCGTGCGTGCCCCGCCCAGCTCCTCCATGCCGACGTCCTCGCCGGTCACCGTCTTGATCACGTCGGGGCCGGTGATGAACATGTGCGAGGTCTGGTCGACCATCACGGTGAAGTCGGTGACCGCCGGGGAGTAGACGGCGCCGCCGGCGCAGGGCCCCATCACCAGAGAGATCTGCGGGATGACGCCGGAGGCCCGCACGTTGCGGAAGAAGATCTCACCGTAGAGGCCGAGCGAGACCACGCCCTCCTGGATGCGCGCGCCACCGGAGTCGTTGATGCCGACCACCGGGCAGCCGATCTTCATGGCGAGGTCCATCACCTTGACGATCTTCTGGCCGAAGACCTCGCCGAGCGAGCCGCCGAAGACAGTGAAGTCCTGGGCGAAGACGCACACCTGCCGGCCGTCCACCGTGCCGTAGCCGGTGACCACACCGTCGCCGTACGGGCGGTTCTTCTCCAGCCCGAAGGCCGTGGACCGGTGCCGGGCCAACTCGTCGAGTTCGACGAAGGAGCCCTCGTCAAGGAGCATCTCGATCCGCTCGCGGGCGGTTTTCTTGCCGCGCGCGTGCTGCTTCTCGACCGCGCGGGCCGACCCGGCGTGCACCGCCTCGTCGACCCGGCGCTCCAGGTCCGCCAGCTTGCCGGCAGTGCTGTGGATGTTGGTCCCGGTCTCGGTAGTCACCCAGGGAATATAACGATGGTTCAGGTCGGTGCCGCTGTGCAGTACGCCTCAGTGCCGCCGTGGCGACCGTCGTAGGCTGGCGGAATGTCGGGCTCCCCGTACACCAATCTGGACCGCCCGCCGCTGTCGGCGGCCCGGCTGAGCCGCGCGTTGATCGCGCCGAACGGGCCGTGGGCCCGGCTGGAGCTGCGCGCCGAGACCGGCTCCACCAACGCCGACGTGGCCGAGGCCGCCCGGGCCGGCGAGCCCGAGGGCCTGGTCGTGGTCGCCGAGCAGCAGACCGCCGGGCGCGGCCGGCGCGGTCGGGTCTGGCAGTCGCCTGCGCGGGCCGGCATCGCCACCAGCGTGCTGCTACGACCCGGCGAGGCCGTGCCGGACCGCAGCTGGCTGCCGGTGACACCCACGGGGTACGGGTGGCTGCCGTTGCTGGCCGGGGTGGCGCTGGTGGAGGCGGTGGCCCGGTTGGCCGAGCTGGAGGCCTCCCTGAAGTGGCCCAACGACCTGCTGATCGACGGCGCGAAGTGTGCGGGCGTGTTGGCCGAGGTCGTGCCGGGTCGTTCGCCTGACGAACCGCCGGCCATCGTGCTCGGCATCGGGCTGAACGTGACGCTGCGCGCCGACGAGCTGCCGGTCAACCCCACCGGGTTGCCGGCCACCTCGCTACAGCTGGCCGGCGCGGTGGCAACCGACCGGGACCCGCTGCTGCGGGCCCTGCTGCGCGCGGTGGCCGAGTGGTACGAACGTTGGCGTTCGGCGGGCGGCGACGCGGTGGCCAGCGGCCTGCGTGACGCCTACCTGGCGGCGTGCGGAACTGTTGGTCGTGAGGTGCGCGTCCTGCTCCCCGACGGGGAGGTTCTGACCGGCACTGCCACCGGCGTGGACCGGGATGGCCAGCTTCAGGTGGCCACCCCGACGGCCACCCGCACCCTGGCCGCTGGTGATGTCCTCCACCTGCGCTGATCCACCCTCTCGCGATCTTGCGGTCGCCGCCCACGCGCGACGGGCGAGAGCCGCAGGGCACCGGCCCGACGTGCATGTCGGGAAGAGCGGGGTGGGGCCGCGTGGCGGATGTTGTGGTGGGCCCTGGGGGGTTTACCGTCTGCGCGTCGAGAAGAAGGCGTTGGAGGTTCCCCGTGGCGTTTCCAGAAGACGTGCTCACCAAGGACGAGCACGTCGTGCTGCACCTGCATCCGCACTGGAAGGCACTGATCCGGCCGATCGTGGTGCTGGTGCTGGCCATCGCCGCGGTGGTGGTCGGCGTGCTCCTGCTGCCCGAGAGCAGCGGCGGGTCGATCGCGATCGCCGTGATCGGGGTGATCGCCCTGGTCGCGGTGCTCTGGCTCGGTCTGTGGCCGTTCCTGGTCTGGCGGACCACCCACTACCTGTTCACCAACGAGCGCGTGCTGCTCCAGCAGGGTGTCTTCTCCCGGGACCGGCGGGACCTCCCACTCACCCGGATCAACGACCACTCGATGAACCAGCACTTCTTCGAGCGGCTGCTCGGCTGCGGCACGCTGACCATCGAGTCGGCCGGCGAGCGCGGCCAGTCGGTGCTCGCCGACGTGCCGGGGGTCGGTCGGGTGCAGACCACCCTGTACGAGCTGGTCGAGGCACAGCACGACAAGCACTCGCTGGGTGACGGGGAGATGCGCGACATCCTCGCCGACATGCGCGAGGGAAAGCCGCTGCGCGACACCACGACCTGATCGTCCGCGCCGACTGAGGCCCGCCCTGGCCGGAGTCGGGGCGGGTCAGTCGTGTGGTTCGGCCTTCGCCGGGCCGCCTTCGGGCTGTTCGGGCCCGTCCGGGCTGGTTTCGGCCGGCCTGGTCTCGGCTGGGTCGGTCTCGGCTGGGTCGCTCGCGGGCTGGTCGGCGCCGGTCGGGCCGTGGTCGGGCCGGTCAGCCTCGGGCAGATCCGCCTCGGGTGGGTCGGCCGTGCCCGCTGGTTCGGCCGGGCCGGTTGGTTCCGCCGGGCCGGTTGGTTCGGCCGGGCCGGTTGGTTCGACTGGGCCAGCTTCGGTCGGTCGGGCGGCGAACCAGCCACGGAAGCGGGTCCGCAGCACCTCCTGCTCGGGCCGGTCGTCCGGGCCGAGGCGGAGCATGGTGCCGGTGAGGCTGACGGTGCCCAGCCCTGGGCGGGCGGTGGACGGCCGGGCGCCCATCACGTCGACCCGGACGGCGAGCCGGTCCCCGGCGCGCACCGGAGCGAGCCAGCGCAGCTCCTCCAGACCGGGGGAGGCGTCCGCGGCCGCCCGGGACAGTAGGTGGTCGACGTACGCGCGCATGAACAGGCTGACCGTGTAGAAGCCACTCGCGATCAACCCGCCGTGCCGGCTCTCCCCGGCCAGGTCGGTATCGACGTGGTACCACTGCGGGTCGAAGCGGCGGGCGAAGGCGACCATCTCGTCGCCGTCCACGGTGACCACGCCGAGATCGACGGTGAGCCCCGGGACGAGATCCTCGAAGAACAGCTCGGCGGGTTGCCCGGTGCCGGAGCGCGCGGCGGGTGTCGTCACCGGCGGGGCGAGCGGCGGGTGCCGACGTGCAGTTCCGCGGCGAGTTCCGCGTCCAGGTCGGCGGCGGGGCTGACGCCCAGCCGCGTGGCCCGACCCTGGGTGGGTGCGCCGGGCGGTAGGTCACGGCGTTGCACGGACTCCGCTTCCTCCAGCTCGGACACGGACTCGGCGAGCTCAGCGACCGGGTCCATCTCCGCCATGGTGTCCCACTCGTCGCGCGGGATGTCGTGCCAGGTGGAGTCGGGCTTCGTCTCCTCCTCGACCGGTGCGACGGGTTGGAAGACGAAGGTTCGGTAGGACCAGAACCGGAACAGCGTGGCCAGCAGGACACCGACGGTCTTGGCCACGTTCAGTGCCAGGAGGCCGTGTACGCCGAGGCCGTACTTGGCCGCGGCCACGGCACCAAGCTCAATGAGCAGGCCGGCACCGTTGAATAGGAAGAAAAGGAGGTATTCCCGGCGAAGTGCCGATTTCGGGCGATCCCGGTACGTCCAGTGCCGATTCATCAGGTACGACGTGATCGTGGCGACGATGGTCGCGATCACGGTCGCCTTCAACTGGCCATTGGCGAAAACAGTCAGTGCAAGGGCATTGAACACCGCGTAATTGATGACAGTGTTGATGCCGCCGACGATGCCGAACTTGAGCGCCTCGTGGATGAACTTCTGCCAGCGCTCAGGCAGCAGACGGACAAGACGCATGCGAAACACCTTAGGGCAGTCGGTGCGGCCGGTGATCACCGGCCGAACGAGGTGGGCGGCAGGTCACGCTCGGTGGTCACGCTCGGGCTTCACCTGCGGAAGAGTCGGGGTTCCCGCTTCGACGAAGACGAACCGCCGGTACGACCAGAATCGGAACAGCGTGCCGAGTCCCGTGCCGACGATGTAGCTGGCCACGTTGTCGGCCAGACGCGTCTGGAACACGGACGGCCAGATGCTGCCGAGCCCGTACCGGCTGAGCGCGAGGCAGGCCACCGCGATGCCGAGGCCGACCGCGTTGAACAGGAAGAACAGCGCGTACTCACGGGCCGGGTTGTTGCGTTGACGGTGTCGCCACGTCCAGAACCGGTTGCCGATGAAGGCGACGGAGGCCGCGATCACGGTGGAGATGGTCTTCGCCGTCAACTCCTCGACGCCGCGACTGCTCGTCAGGTAGTTGAAGAGCGCGAAGTCGATGATGAAGGCGATCCCGCCCACTGTGGCGAACTTGCTCATCTCGCGGACGAGGTGGCCGAAGCGGTCCAGCAGTTTGCCGACCAGACCCCGTCGGGTCTGCCGGGGTCCCGGTTGCTCCCCGGTCATCGTGGCGGCCACGGAGGGAGCCTACCGGCTGTCGACCAGTCAGAGGGGTAGCAACGGCGAGCAGGCGTGGTCGCTCGAAGAAGCCCATCACCCTGTGCGAAACCGTTGAACGCAGCGTAACCAATTGGGAGGACTGACGCGCCCCGGAACGGGAATCCACGCACCGGTCGGCGGGGCAGGTCAAGGTCCGACCGCAACAAGCGTCGGCCGGGGTGCACAACAAGATTTGCGTGAAACTGCGCGGGAAAGCGGGTATCAGCTCGTGATGCCGCAGCGTCGCCGTACCTTGTGCAGTTCTTCACAACCAGTCCCACTGACTCGGAAGGCTGCCCGGTTTACGCTGAGGCCAATCCCAGGTTTCCACGAAGGCGACGCATCGCGCCGCTGAGTCTCGTGCATCCCATAGATCGGTCAGCGTCGACCACAAGGAGATGTGTCATGGTTGCTCCGGCTGTTGTGCGGGGTATTGATCAGGCCCCGACGTCCCATCCGAAACTGCTCGCCTGGGTCCGTGAGGTCGCGGAACTGACCACCCCCGATCGTGTGGTCTGGGTGGACGGGTCCGACGACGAGTGGCGCCGCCTCACCGACGAGCTGGTCGAGGCCGGAACGCTCATCCGGCTGAACCCGGAGAAGAAGCCCAACTCGTTCTACGCGCGTACCGATCCGACGGACGTCGCCCGGGTCGAGGAGCGCACCTACATCTGCTCCGTCGACGAGGCGGACGCCGGCCCCACGAACAACTGGATGTCGCCGCCGGAGATGAAGCGGACGATGACCGATCTCTACCGCGGCTCGATGCGCGGTCGGACGATGTACGTCATCCCGTTCGTCATGGGCCCGGTCGAGGCCGAGTCCCCGATGTTCGGTGTCGAGATCACCGACAGCCCGTACGTGGTCGCCTCGATGCGGATCATGACGCGGATGGGCGCCCGGGTTCTCGAGGCGATGGGTGACGACGCGGACTTCGTGCACGCGCTGCACTCGATCGGCGCCCCGCTCGCGCCCGGCCAGCAGGACGTCGCCTGGCCGTGCAACGAGACGAAGTACATCTCGCACTTCCCGGAGACCCGGGAGATCTGGTCGTACGGCTCGGGTTACGGCGGCAACTCGCTGCTCGGCAAGAAGTGCTACTCGCTGCGGATCGCGAGCGTGATGGGTCGGGACGAGGGCTGGCTCGCCGAGCACATGCTGATCCTCAAGATCACCTCGCCGGAGGGCAAGACCTACCACATCGCCGGCGCGTTCCCCTCGGCCTGCGGCAAGACCAACCTGGCCATGGTCGAGCCGACCATCCCGGGTTGGAAGGTCGAGACGATCGGCGACGACATCGCCTGGATGCGGTTCGGCCCGGACGGCCGCCTCTACGCGGTCAACCCGGAGTACGGGCTGTTCGGTGTGGCGCCCGGCACCGACTGGAAGACCAACGCCAACGCCATGCGCACCCTGGACCGGGGCAACTCCGTCTTCACCAACGTCGGCCTCACCGACGACGGTGACGTCTGGTGGGAGGGCATGGGGGAGCCGCCGGCGCACCTGATCGACTGGAAGGGCAACGACTGGACGCCGGAGAGCGAGGGCCTCTCCTCGCACGCGAACAGCCGTTTCTGCACCCCGATCACCCAGTGCCCGATCCTCGCCGACGAGTACTTCGACCCGAACGGCGTGCCGATCGACGCGATCCTCTTCGGTGGCCGCCGCAAGGACACCATCCCGCTGGTGACCGAGGCCCGCGACTGGGTGCACGGCGTCTACATGGGTGCCACGCTCTCCTCGGAGACCACCGCTGCCGCGTCCGGCGCCGTTGGCGTGGTCCGGCGGGACCCGATGGCGATGCTGCCGTTCATCGGCTACAACGCCGGGGACTACTTCCGGCACTGGATCGAGATGGGCAAGGGCACCGACGGCGACGAGGCGAAGCTGCCGAAGATCTACTACGTCAACTGGTTCCGTAAGGACCCGGAGGGTTCGTTCCTCTGGCCGGGCTTCGGGGAGAACTCCCGGGTGCTCAAGTGGGTCGTCGAGCGGATCGAGGGCACGGCCGACGCGGTCGAGACGCCGGTGGGCATGGTTCCCGCACCCGACGCGCTGGACGTCGAGGGCCTGGACATGACCCCGGAGGACGTTCGGATCGCCCTGAAGGTCGACCCGGACGAGTGGCGCAACGAGCTTCCGATGATCACCGAGTGGTTCGAGAAGTTCGGTGACAAGCTGCCGGGCGTGCTCTGGGCCGAGCTGGACGCGCTGCGCGCCCGCCTCGACGCCGCACAGCCGCAGCGGTAGGTGTGAAGAGCGCCCCCTGCGGGCAACATCGGATCCCATGAGGACGGCCGCCGAGACCCAGGTCCGGCGGCCGTCCGCCGTCCGAGTGCTCACCATCCTGCTCGCGACGACGGCGGCGGCCACCGTCGTGGTCGAGCTGCTCAACTGGTGGTACGCCCCGGAGCAGGGTTTCGGGCTGGCCGTACGGACCGGCTGGGCCATGCTGCGCTCGTTCGGTTTCCTGCTGTTGATCGGGCACGTCCGGAAGGGCCGGACGGTCGCCCGCCCGTTCGGGCTGATCCTCGCGGTCACCACGATCTTCGCCGTCGGCCGGCTCATCGTGCCTCGGCAGGGGGTGCCGCCGCTGCCCGGCCTGCTCGGCTTCGCGATCCTCACAGCGCTCTGTGCCGCAGTGGTCTGGCTGCTCTACCGCTCGTCGGCGTTGGCCGGGCACCTGGTCCGGCACCGTCCACGCCTCGTCATCGACCGGGCCGGCATCTCCTGGCGGGAGACCCCTCCACGCCGACCGCAGGCCAGCGCCTGGCTGCTGACCAGCCGGGTGGCGGCGTTCACCTACAGCCCGTTGATGCTGGTGCCGGCCCTGGTGGCCGGGGGTTCCATCCTGGACGGGCGGCTGACCGCGGTGCCGGCCGTGCTGCTCTGGTTCGGTGCCGGCATCGCCGCCAGCTACGCGGTGCTGTTCTGCACCGCGTTCCTGATGCGGGGCAAGGACTGGGCGCGTGGGCTGCTGGTCGTCGTCACTGTGGCCGTACTCGCGGTGGACCTGCCGCTGTGCTGGTGGCTGTTGGGCGTGGACGGCCTGGTCCGCGACGGCGGCCCACTGCTCGCCGCGGCTGGGCTGGCCCTCTACGGTTTGCGCCGGGCTTCCCGCGCGGACGACGTCGCACCGGCCTGAAGGCGGCGCCATCCCGCGCCCGGCTGGCCGCCATCCCTCAGCTCTGACCAGGTAGTGACAGCCGCTGTAGAGCTGCCCCAGATATGGGGCGACCCGCGCTGAAGCCGCTCCCGCTCCGGGTCCGCTCCGCTCCGGGTCCTCTCCCGCTCCGCTCCGGCTCCGCTCCGGCCCGCACGAGCGGACAGAGGGCAGGATGGCGGGTGGCGCCGGTCACAACGGTCGGCGTGGGCGGCGCGGGTGGATCGTCGGGGCGGTGCGGGGACCGGCACGGCCGCACCGCGTTGGTCGGAGGGAGGCGCGGTGAGCGACGAGTTCGACGTGGTGGTGGTGGGAGCGGGGCCGGCAGGGGCGGCCGCCGCGCTGACGGCGCGACGGGCGGGTGCCAGTGTGCTGCTGCTGGACCGGGCCGACTTTCCCCGGGACAAGGCGTGTGGCGACGGGATCGCCGCGCATTCGGTGGACGTGCTCGCCGAGCTGGGGGTGACCGAGGCCGTGGAGGGTTACGCGCCGCTGCCCGCGCTGCGGATGATCGCGCCGGGCGGCGGCGCCGTGGCCCGGGCGCTGCCCCGACCCGCGTACACAGTGCCTCGGAAGGTCTTCGACGCGCGTCTGGTGGCGGCCGCAGTGGCGGCCGGCGCCCAGCTGCGCCGGCACACCGTGCGCCAGGTCGAAGCGCGCGCCGACCGGGTGGTGCTCGACGGCGAGTTGTCCGGCCGGGTGGTGGTGGGCGCGGACGGCGCCGGGTCGGTGGTCCGTCGGGCGCTCGGCCACCCGCAGAATCCCGACCGGCACCTGGCGCTGGCCATCCGGGGGTACGCTCCGGCGCTGCCCGGCCCGTCCGAGCAGCTCATCGTCACCTCGAAGGCCCGCTGGCCGGCGTACGCCTGGTCGTTTCCGATCGGTGACGGGCGGGCCAACGTCGGGTACGGGGAGGTGCTGCGCGGTGAGCCGTTGAGCCGGGCGTACCTGCTGGACCGGCTGGCCGCGCTGCTGCCCGGCACCGACCTGGCGACGGTGACCGCGTTGCGCGCCCATCACCTGCCGCTGTCCACCCACCGGCCGTCACCGGGTCAGGGGCGCACGCTGCTGGCCGGGGACGCGATGTCGCTGATCAATCCGTTCACCGGGGAGGGCATCTTCTACGCGCTGCTCTCCGGTGCGCTGGCCGGGGAGGCAGCGGCCAAGGCGCCGGAGACGGCTGCCCAGCGCTACGCCCACGGGTTGCGCCGCCGCCTCGGCACCCACCTGCGACACAGCTCGGTCGCGGCGTGGTTGGCCCGGCGGCGTCGGGTGGTGGATGCGGCGGTCCGGGCTGCCAGCCGGGACGACCGGGTGTTCTACGACGTGGTCGAGCTGGGGCTGGGTGACGGACGCCTCACGGCTCGCACGCTGGCAATGATCGGGATCAGTCTGCCCTGCGGGGATGGGGCTCCGAGGCGGTGATCTGGTCGAAGGGTCGCTACGCTGCTAGGTGATGACGCTGCGGAACCTTATCTACTCCGTCTACGAGCGCCGGCTCACGGCGAAGCTCGCGGGTAAGCCGGTGCCCCGACACGTCGGGGTGATGTGCGACGGCAACCGCCGTTGGGCGAAGGAAATGGGCTTCGTCGACCCGAACGACGGGCACCGGGTCGGCGCGGCGAAGATCAAGCATGTGCTCGGCTGGTGTGACCAGGCCGGCGTCGGCCACGTCACCCTCTATCTGCTGGCCACCGACAACCTGCGCCGTCCCGCGAGTGAGCTGGACCCACTCCTCAAGATCATTGAGGACCTGGCGGTGGAGTTGGCGGAGGAGGGCAACCCCTGGCGGCTGCGCATCGTCGGGGCTCTCGATCTGCTGCCGGCGCAGACCGCGGCGGCGCTCAAGGGCGCCGAGGAGCGCACCCGTGAGCGCACCGGCGGTGCGGAGGTCAACATCGCGGTGGGGTACGGCGGTCGCCGGGAAATCACCGACGCGGTCCGCTCGCTGCTGCTGGAGCACGCGGCCACCGGCGGCACGCTTGAGGAACTGGCCGAGGTGCTGGACGTCGAGCACATCGCCGAGCACCTCTACACCCGTGGCCAGCCCGACCCCGACCTGGTCATCCGCACGAGCGGCGAGCAGCGGCTGTCCGGCTTCATGCTCTGGCAGTCCGCGCACTCGGAGTTCTACTTCTGCGAGCTCAACTGGCCGGATTTCCGGCACATCGACTTCCTGCGGGCCCTGCGCTCGTACGCCACCAGACAACGCCGCTACGGCGTCTGAACGGGCGGCGACAGAGCTGTCGCCGCCCCGACCGGTCAGGGCAGGTGGGTCAGTGCCCGGGTGAGGAAGTCACCCAGCGCAGCCGGTGACTCGATCGTCAGGTCGGCGGCGTTCGCCACCTCCTGACCGGTCTCCGGGTTGGCAACGGCCACGCAGACACCGACGAAGTCCGGGTCGGCGGCGGCGCGGGTGCGCAGCGCCGCGAAGGCCTTGATGTCCGAGACGTCGTCGCCGAAGTACCAGGCGCCGGTCGCACCCTTGATCGCCTCGCCGATCACCATGCCCTTGTCCCGGTCGACCGGGGGCTTGAGCTCCAGCACCATCCGCCCGGCCTGCACCCGCAGCCCCAGCCGGTCGGCCTGCGCCTGCCCCCACTGCTGCACCGTGGAGCCGAGCTGCGGGGCGGTACGCCAGTGCAACGCCACGGAGAGCCGCTTGTACTCGACCAGCGTGCCGGGCGGCAGCTCCGCCCGGGCCTGGTCGGCCAGCTCCTGCATGGTCGGCACCCAGGGCAGCGCGGCTGGCTCGGTGACGGTTTCCCCGCCGCAGTGGCTGTGCTCCAGCCCGTAGAGGCCGTAGAGGTCCACGCCGGTGAGCCCGCCGAGCTGGTCCCGGAGGAACTCGACGGGCCGGGCGGACACGATCGCGACCCGCTGCACGATCGGGGCCAACGCCTCGATCGCGGCCAGCACCTTGGGCGCCGGGCGCACCGCGGTCGGATCGTCGTCGACGGGCGCGAGCGTGCCGTCGAAGTCGAAGAAGAGCACGGTCCCGGCCGCCCGGCTGGCGGTGGTCCGCCAGGCCTGGTCGGCGTTCAACGGGGTTCTCGGCTGCTGATTGCCCAGATTCAACGGCGGCACGCGCGTCAGCGTACCCCGGCGATGGGGGCTCATTCCTGGCCGAGCGGACCCGTTCGGCGGTACGAGATCAGCGTTCGGCGGCTCCTCGTCCGCGCCGGCCGAACGGCACCACCGCCGCCTCCTGGCCATGGCTCAACAGGTAGCCCTCCACGAACCCGGTATTGCGATCGCCGGTGTGGTTCTCGATCTCGTTGAGCCGTGCCACCAGAAACTCGGTGAGGGCGCTGATCCGGTTGTCGAGGCGCTCGTGCAGCTCGGCGACGACGGCCAGGATGACCGCGGTGCCGGCGGTGACGAGCGCAAAGAGATTGACGAGCAGCGGAAGCTGCCCACCTTCGACCGCGAGGGTCACCACGTTGCCGGTCGCCCACAGTGTCAACGACACCGTTGCGACCACGACTGCCAACCACTTCAGGGTCATGGACAGACCCCTCCTTCTGTCCCGCAGGGCTAGGTTCGGCCTTGTCCCGTCCCCCCGCCGATGACGAGCCCAAGCAGTACGAATAGGGACGCTAGCGTGCCCGTTCCTGCCCCGGAGGTAAACGAATGAACCCGACCAGGCGTTCTTTCGCTATCTGAGGAACTACCCTGCTTGATTGCCCCTTTTTCGGACATCGACCGGCAGCGTTGGGCGGTATGCGAGATATCTGATGGTTTCCCGGATGTGGAACTTCTCCGCGTCCGACACGTTCGGGTCGACCAGACGGCGCAGCAGTGCCTCGACATCGGGGTCCATCGGAGGGGCGGGTTGACCCGTGCGGGGGCCGGCCGTGGTGCGGTCCCAACCGAGCGCGGCGAAGGCGGCGGCCGGATTCAGCCCGAGGCCCTCGCAGAAGGCGACCACCCGTTCGGCTTCCGGGTCGCTGGCCCAGTCGCCCCGGACCCACCGGTTGATGGTCTGCCGGGAGACGCCGGTGCGCCGGGACACCTCGGTGCCACTCCAGGCCCGGGTCGCCCGTGCCTCGTCCAGGGCGCGTCGGACGAAGGTGGCGAAGGCGATCTTCCGCGCATTGGCCGTCTCGGTCACCCCGTGACGGTACGGCCAGCCGGCGACGGGCGCGCGCGCCGCCTCGCTGCTGTCACGCAGACGTGACGGGATCTTCGGGTTTCCGGTAAACGATTCAGCTTCACTGTTGAGGGGTGCCACGCGGGCAGAATAGATGCCCGTAGTGGCGAACGTAAGCGGACGAAAAGCTGATACTGTCACGCCCATGGGACAATCTACGGTGTGTCTCGTGCATGAGACGATTGGTGCTCACATGCGTCACCCCTCCGGTGCCAAGGGGGTGTGGTGACCGAGCTCGCCACCCGCGCCCAGGCCTTCGGGCTGATCGCTGAGGGAGTGGCCGCGGGGCTGACCGCCCCCTGGCGCCTCTACCTGGCCCGAGGCTGCCGCTACCTGTCGCTGAGCGTCGGCGATCGCATCGAGTGGAACGCCTGGCGTACCCATCTCGGCTGCCCTGAGCTGAGCGTTCGCGTCTACGACGCCGGCGGTGAGATCCGCAGGTCCTCGGTGGCCGAGGTCGTGCTGGACGGCTGCCGGATCAGCGTCGAGCTGGTCGAGGAGGTCAGCACCGACGACCTGGACCGGCTGCTCGTCGCGGATCCCACCACCATCGAGCCGGAGGAGCGATGACCTGCCGTCCTGGCCGGGCCGGAGCTGCCCGATGAGCCCTTTTCTCGCGGTCTTCCTCGTCTTGGTGCTCGGTGCCACCAGCTATGCGGCCGGCCGGCTGCACGGGCAGCTCAGCTACCGCATCGGCTACCGCTTCGGTTACCGGCAGGGCTACTTCGACGGTGATCGGGGCGCCTGGAACAGGCGTCGCCGTGACGCTCAGGCGGCGATCGCCTCGGCCCTGTCGGTCGCCCCGGCGAGCGTGACCCGCTCGGCCAGCACCGTCGCCCGCCCGGGCACCACGTACACCGGCTCGTCGTTCACCGCGCCGGCCGCCCCGATCACCGGGCGGCACCCGACCGGCACGCTCGTCCGACGTACCGGTTGAGGTCGGTCGGCGGGCGTACACCCGCCGACCGACGCCACGAACGCGGTGCGTCGTCCGCGGCGGACACGCACCGTCGGGCCCCGTCAGACCGGTGACGGTGGCCCCACCGGCCGGGATGCGCGCAGGGGGCATGCATCCCGGCCGGTTCCGCCGCGTCCACCGCCGGCATCCGCGCTGCTGAGGGGCCAGGCCAACCGGTGTGCGCACACCCGACTTGGGAGATCCACGTCCGACCTCTAGCCGGAAGGGTCCGGCGGGGCTAGCGTCTAGGCATGGCACGGGGTTCTCCCGAGCCAGCCGGTCCGCCCGGATCTGCGACCTCGCGCATGGGGTTCCGCATCCGACCCCGTGTCCCCGGGCACCGGAGGAGGCGGAACACGGGTGGCGGGTGCCCATCCGTCGGAGCAGGCCTGTGACGACTCGCCGTACCACCGCCGGTGCCGACCAGACCCCGGCCGCGACTGCCACGACCCGCCGCGCCACCAGGAGCCGCCGTACGGCGGCCGCCGCGCCGGCCGACCCGAAGGAGCCGCGACCAGCCGGCCAGGCCTTTGTCCTGGACACGTCAGTGCTGCTCTCCGATCCGGCGGCGTTCCATCGGTTCGCGGAGCACGAGGTGGTGCTGCCCCTGGTGGTCATCACCGAACTGGAGGGCAAGCGGCACCATCCGGAGCTGGGCTGGTTCGCCCGGCAGTCGCTGCGGATGCTCGACGAGCTGCGGGTTCGACATGGTCGACTCGACCGGCCGGTGCCGGCCAACGACGTCGGGGGCACCCTGCGGGTGGAGCTCAACCACACCGACGACGGGGTGTTGCCGCCCGGTTTCCGCACCGAGAGCAACGATGCCCGGATCCTCTCCGTCGCGCTCAACCTCGCCGGCGAGGGCCGGGAGGTGACCCTGGTCAGCAAGGACATGCCGCTTCGGGTCAAGGCGGCGTCGGTGGGCCTGCGCGCCGACGAGTACCGCCACGGTCAGGCCAGCGACCCGACCTGGACCGGCATGTCCGAGATGGATCTGACCGATGAGCAGATCGGTTCGCTGTACGCCGGCGAGACGCTCGACCTCGACGAGGCGGCCGGGCTGCCCTGCCACACCGGCCTGGTGCTGCACTCGGGGCGTGGTTCGGCGCTCGGTCGGGTGCTGCCGGACAAGTCGGTCCGATTGGTCCGGGGCGACCGCGAGGCCTTCGGGTTGCACGGCCGCTCGGCCGAGCAGCGCATCGCCCTCGACCTGCTGCTCGACGAGTCGATCGGGATCGTGTCGATGGGCGGTCGGGCGGGCACCGGCAAGTCGGCGCTGGCGCTCTGCGCCGGGCTGGAGGCGGTGATGGAGCGCCGCCGGCACAAGAAGGTGATCGTGTTCCGCCCGCTGTACGCCGTCGGCGGCCAGGAGTTGGGCTACCTGCCGGGCTCCGAGTCGGAGAAGATGTCGCCGTGGGCCCAGGCGGTCTTCGACACGCTCGGCGCGGTGGTCCACGAGAACGTGCTGGAGGAGGTCACCTCGCGGGGCATCCTTGAGGTGCTGCCGCTGACTCACATCCGCGGGCGCAGCCTGCACGATGCCTACGTGATCGTGGACGAGGCCCAGTCGCTGGAGCGCGGGGTGCTGTTGACCGTGCTGTCCCGGATCGGGCAGGGCTCCCGGGTGGTGCTCACCCATGACGTGGCCCAGCGGGACAATCTGCGGGTCGGCCGGCACGACGGGGTGACGGCCGTCATCGAAGCGCTCAAGGGTCATCCGCTCTTCGCGCACGTCACGCTCAGCCGTTCGGAGCGGTCGCCGATCGCCGCGATGGTGACGGATCTTCTGGAGGACATCCCGATCTGATGTCGTTATATGGGGGTTTGTCCGCATTCTAGGTGTGGCACAGATCACAAACAGGTCGGTTGGTTTCCCATCAGCCTCACTGTGCGCAATCGTGTCCCACGAGCGTCCACGCACCATGAGCATCGTTGATGATCGTTCGTCCTGGGATGGGCGGCATCGGCGGCGGTCGGTGCGTCGGCGCGACCGGCAACCGGTCGGGGCGCTCGTGGCACGGCTGACGGCCCACCTGTGGCCGGCCGCGCCGCGTCCTTGCCCCCGACGAAGGGACCACTTCGTGAGTCGGCTGTGGAGCCGGTTGGGTGCCCGTACAGCCGCCGTGGCGCTGCTCTCCGTGGGCGTAGCCGGCGGCTTCTATCTGGGCGAAGACCGTGAAACCCAGCAACAGGGCCTGACCGAGCAGGTCAGCGTCGAGGTCGACCGTGCCGATTTCGCGTACCAGCGCGAGCGGCAGTCGGCCCACCAGGTGAAGTTCGCCCAGCAGCGGGCCGCCGAATACCAGGCCAAGCTGCGTGCGGCGCAGGCCGCCAAGGAAGCCGCCGAGCGGGCCCGCAAGGCCGAGGCCGCCGCGGCGTCCCGTAAGCGCGAGCGCGAGCGCGAGGCCGCCGCCAACGCGCCCGCCAAGCCGTACACCGGGCCGATCCCCGCGTCCTGCGAGGAGTACAGCGGCAACCGCAAGACCGGCTGCGCCATGACGATCGACGCCGGCTTCGGCATCTCCGAGTTCCCCTGCCTGGAGAAGCTCTGGACCAAGGAGAGCGGCTGGAACCACAAGGCCCGCAACTCCTCGACCGGCGCGTACGGCATCCCTCAGGCATACCCGGGCAACAAGATGAGCTCCGTCGCGTCCGACTGGCAGACCAACCCGGCCACCCAGATCAAGTGGGGGCTGGGCTACATCAAGGGCAGGTACAAGACGCCCTGCGGTGCCTGGACCTACTTCCAGAACAACAACACCTACTGACGGTTCAGCGGCGGGGCAGGTGGGCGACCACCTGCCCCGCCGTCGCGCGTACGCCGGGCTGCTCGGACGGGACGCGAGTGGCGGTAGGCCGATTTTGCTGATAGCAGTTGTACGGTGACTCTGCACCCGTCAAGCGGCGACCCCTTCCGGTTCGGCACCGAGGCGTTCTACGCCGCGCTCGGCCGAGCCTTCGTCGCCATGTGTGCGGTGGTCCCGTTCCTCTTCCTCATCGAGGCCGTCGACCAGGGTCTCGCGTTCGGCCTGGACGCCACCGCCGGCATCATCCCGCAACGCATCGACGGGCTGGACGGGGTCTTCTTCTCCCCGTTCCTGCACCACGGCTTCGACCACCTCTACAGCAACAGCATCCCGCTGATCCTGCTGGGCACGTTCGTCCTGGCCGCCGGAGCCCGCCGGTTCCTCTGGTCGACCCTGGTCATCATCCTGGTCAGCGGCCTCGGCGTCTGGTTCACCGGCTCACCCAACTCGGTGGTGGTCGGCGCCAGCGGCGTCATCTTCGGCTACCTGGGCATCCTGCTCACCCGGGGCATCGTCGAGCGCAGCTGGTGGAACTTCGCCGTCTTCCTCCTGGTCGGCCTGCTCTACGGCTGGCAACTGGTCGGCATCCTCCCCACCGACGAGCGCATCTCCTGGCAGGGTCACCTGTTCGGGCTGCTCGGCGGGGTGGTCGCGGCGATCCTGTTCCGCCGGCGGCGGCCGGCCGTGGACGGGCCGGACTACTCGGGTGACACACTCCGCCTGCCCTGACCGATTCGCCGGCGCGCCACTGGGACGTGCTTGCCGGACCGTCATCGCCCGCCTACGGTCGAGATCAGCAAGCGTTGATCCGTGAGCGGAAAGCGACGGTACGCCATGCGTGAGGTCGATGTCGCCGTGATCGGGGCCGGCCCGGCCGGTCTCTTCGCCGCGTACTACGCGGGGTTCCGGGGGTTGTCGGTGGCGGTGATCGACGCGCTGCCGGAACCGGGCGGCCAGGTCACCGCGATGTACCCGGAAAAGTTGATCCTCGACGTGGCCGGCTTTCCCGCCGTCAAGGGTCGCGACCTGGTGGCCAATCTGGTCGCCCAGGCAGCCCCGTTCAATCCGCAGTACCTGCTCGGCACGCGCGCCGAGAAACTCTCGTACACCGATGGGCGTCCGGTGCTCGGCCTGGCCGGCGGCGAGCAGCTCGGCTGCGGCGCGGTCGTGGTCACCGGCGGGCTCGGCAGCTTCAGCCCTCGGCCGCTGCCGTGCGCCGACGGCGCCCCCGGCTCGGGGATCGTCTACTTCGTCACCGAGCCCGCCGAGTTGGCCGGCCGGGACGTGCTGATCGTCGGTGGCGGCGACTCCGCCTTCGACTGGGCGCTGGCGCTACAGCCGTTGGCCCGTTCGGTGACCCTGGTGCACCGACGGGAGAAGTTCCGAGCGCATGCCTCGACGGTGGCCCGGGTGCTGTCGCTGCCGGTGCGGGTGGTGGTCAACGCCGAGGTCAGCCGACTGATCGGGGACGGCACGGTGACCGGCGCCGAGGTGACCGTACGCGGTGGTGCGGCCGAGACGCTGCCGGTGGACGTCGTGGTGGCAGCCCTCGGCTTCACCGCCGATCTGGGGCCCCTCGCCGAATGGGGGCTACAGCTCGACCGCCGGCACATCCTGGTGGACAGCGCGATGGCGACGAACCTGCCGAGGGTCTTCGCGGCGGGTGACATCACCGAATACCCGGGCAAGGTCCGGCTGATCGCGACCGGCTTCGGCGAGGCCGCCACGGCGGTCAACAACGCGGCCGTGGCCATCGACCCGAGCGCGCACCTCTTCCCGGGGCACTCCTCCGACGCCGGCTGACCCTCGGTATCGAGGACAGACCGGCTCGTGTCCGGATCGAGACGGCGCCTGGCGCTTCCCGGTCAGCGCCGGGCGGGCGGTGCCAGCGCGGCGATCAGCACGGCCACCATGGTCAGCGCGGCCCCGAGCAGGGTGTTCAGGCCGGGGTGCGAGGCGGCTGTGGGCGAGACCAGGTCCAGCAGGACCGCTCCCACGATCTGGCCGGCGATGGTGGCCAGACCGAGCAGCAGTACCCCGGTGAAGCGCACGATGGCCGCCGCGATGGCGATGAACACGATGCCGATCGGCCCGCCCAGGTAGAGCCACGGCTCGGTGGGGAGGTGACCGGTCGGCCAGCCGCGCACCGCGAGGTCGATCGCGAATGCCACGAGCAGGGTGACCGTGCCGACGAAGAAGTTGACCAGCGTGGCGGTCAACGCGCTGTCGGCCGCCGCCCGGACCCGGCCGTTCACCGCCTGCTGCCAGGCGGTGCCCACCCCGGCGACCAGGGGCAGCAGGGCCAGCGCCAACATGCCCGGGTCCTTGAGTCGGTCACCGACCGCGAGGCCGACCGCCAGCACGGTGAGCACCGCACCGGCGAGCCGTTGTCGGGTGACCGGCTGCCGGCCCGTCGGTCCGATTCCCGCCCGGTCCACGGCGAGGCTGCTGCCGCTCTGGCCGGCCACCACCGCCACGGTGAAGACGGCCACGCCCAGCGAGCCGATGGTCAGGCCCTGGGAGGCCACCAGGAACGCCCCGCACATCCCGCCGAGGCACTGCCACGGCCGCAGCGCGCCCCTCGCGAGCGCGCCCCGCAACGCGACCAGGCCACGCCGTCCACCGGGGGTGAGCGGCACCAGCACCAGGAGCACCACCAGGCCGCCGCCGAAGGAGACCACAGCGGCCGCGAAGCCGTCGGCCAGGCGTTCCCCCAGCTCGCCGTTGATGCGGGACTGCACCGCCACCGCGACCCCGGAGATCGATGCCAGCGCGACACCGGTGATCCGGCGGGCGGCGGACAGGACCGGTGGGGTCGCTGTGTCGGTGATGGTCACTCCTGTTCGGCCAGCGGACGACCGTCGAAGTCGATCGCGGAGTAGAGCGCCAACTTCTCCAACCGGTGGTACGAGTCGATCACCCGGATGGTGCCGCTCTTCGAGCGCATCACGATCGACTGCGTGTACGCGCCGCCGGCCCGGTAGCGCACCCCGCGCAGCAGATCCCCGGAGGTGACCCCGGTCGCCACGAAGAAGCAGTTGTCGCCAGTTACCAGATCATCGGTGCTCAGCACCCGGTCCAGGTCGTGCCCGGCGGCGATCGCCTTCTCCCGCTCCTGCTCGTCGCGAGGCCAGAGCTTGGCCTGCATCGCACCGCCCATGCACTTCAACGCGCAGGCGGAGATGATGCCCTCCGGGGTGCCGCCGATGCCCATCAGCACGTCGACATCCGACTCGCCCCGGGCGGCCGCGATGGAACCCGCGATGTCACCGTCGGAGATGAACCGGATGCCCGCCCCGGTCCGGCGGATCTGCGCGACCAGGTCGTCGTGGCGGCTCCGGTCCAGCACGCAGACGGTCACCTCGGAGACGTCGGTGCCCTTGACCTTGGCGATCCGGCGCAGGTTCTCCGCCACACCGGCGTTGATGTCGATCACGTCGGCGTACACCGGACCGACGGCGAGCTTCTCCATGTAGAACACGGCGCTGGGGTCGAACATCGCGCCGCGCTCGGATACGGCCAGCACCGCCACGGCGTTCGGCATGCCCTTGCTCATCAGCGTGGTGCCGTCGACCGGGTCGACGGCGACGTCCACCTCCGGGCCGGTGCCGTCGCCGACGTGTTCGCCGTTGAAGAGCATCGGGGCGTTGTCCTTCTCGCCCTCGCCGATCACCACCACGCCGCGCATCTGGATCGAGTTGATCAGCTTGCGCATCGCGTCGACAGCGGCTCCGTCGCCGCCCTCCTTGTCACCCCGGCCCACCCAACGGCCGGCGGCCATCGCCGCGGCCTCGGTGACCCGGACCAGGTCGAGGGCAAGGTTTCGGTCGAGATCCTGTGGGATCCGCGTCCTGGTGTTCGTCATGACGGCTACTCCTCCTCGCGACGGTGCGGGGACGACCGACGTCGGGGAGGCCCCCACTGCCGGCTTTGTCGCTGATCCTCACACGATGGCCGACCCGGGGTCGGCGCGGGGCGGTGATGGCCCGGATACCGCCGGTCGGGCGGCTGCGAAGATGGTGGGGTGGAACCCGCACAGCCAGCCGACCGCGTCCCCGCCGACCGCACGCCGCCCGACGGTCAGCCGCCGGTCGACGTCCCCAGCGGCCCCGGTGGTGAACCCGCCGCGAACGACCCGACGCCACCGCCTCCGCTGAAGTCCGGCAAGTCCGAACGCTCGCCGAAGGACATGGCGATCTCGTTGCTGGTGCTGCTCGTCCCGATCGCCCTCCTGCTGGCGTTCTACCGGGGATTTCTCGGCGGCGACGAGCCCACCACCGTCGATCCCGCCCCCGCGATCGAGCAGGCCCGGTCGGCGAACGTGTTTCCGGTGAGCCAACCGCAGGGCCTCGGCTCCGACTGGTCGACGGTCAGCGCCCGCTACCAGACCGTCGAGGGCGGCGCGAACCTGCGGCTCGGCTACCTCACGCCGGAGGGGCGGGGCGTCCAACTCCTGCAGAGCAACGTGCCGGCGGAGCGGTTGCTCCCCGCGGAGCTGACCAGTCAGGGTCAGCCCCAAGGCCCCACCGAGCTGGGCGGGCGCACCTGGCAGCTCTACACGGCCCGGGGAAACCAGCAGGCGCTGGTGCTGCTGGAACCGACCCGGACGGTGATCGTGATCGGCGATGCCCGGGACAACGAACTGCGCGAACTGGCCGGCTCGCTGCGCTGAGCGGGCTCGGTCGATCGACGGCCCTGGTGGTGGCCGGAAAGGGCAACCGGACAGAAGGGTGATTGTCCGACCCGTCAACAGGGAACAGAGAGGGAGTGATCCGGGCGCGCTGTTCGGCCCGGGTCGCGCGGCGCAGCCGACGGTGCTGCTGCGTCGCCCGGTTTCCGGCGCCGTCCAGGTCGTCGGGTGACCCTCTTGGGAGACACGCATGACTGTTCGACGACTCGGCGCCGGCCTGGTAGCCGCCGCTCTGTTCACGCCCGCCCTCGCTGCCTGCGGCGACGGGACGACCGGCACCGCCGGATCGACCGCGTCCCCGACAGCGAGCTCCTCCGTCGCGCCGAGCGCGGCCAGCGGTACGCCCGTGCCGGGCGATGCCAAGCAGGCACTGCTCGACTCCACCAAGGAGATCAGCAACGGCAACTTCCGGTTCGCCCTCACCGCCGTCGGCTCGACGGTGGAGGGGCAGGTGCACCAGCCGAGCCAGAGCGCGGCCATGAAGATCGCCATCGGTGGGCCCTCGTCCGACCTGGCGATGAAGCTCGACGTGATCCACTACAAGCCGGACAGCTGGGTCAAGCTGGAGCTGACCGGCCCCACCGCCAACAGCCTGCCAGCCATCAAGCAGCTCAACCTCGGTAAGTACCAGCACCTGGACCAGGCCCGGATCAAGGGCAACCGCAACCTCGGCTTCGACTTCGACAAGGTCGACCCGGCCGGCAGCGCGGTGCTGACCCAGGGCATCACCGAGGTACGCAGCACCGGCACCGGCGCGTACGCCGGCACCATCGACGTCACCAAGGCCGCCGAGGCGGGCTCGCTGAACGCCGCCACGATCGCCGCGCTGGGCACCCAGGCGAAGACGGTCCCGTTCACCGCGAAGGTGGACCCGCAGGGCCGCCTCAGCGAGCTGGTGTTGCAGTTGCCGGCCGCCGGGCAGACCGCCGCCCAGGAGATCAAGATGACGTACTCCGACTACGGCACCGCCACCGCCGCGCAGAAGCCGCCGGCGGACCAGGTCGTCGAGGCGCCGGCCGAGCTGTACAGCCTGTTCAACTGACGTACGTGGGTGGGGGCGGCTCCGGCCGCCCCGCCCGCGGTCAGGAAGCGGGCTCCTGCCGGGCAGCGTCGATCCGTGCCCGCGCCCCATCCAGCCACCGTTGGCAGATCACCGCCAGCGCCTCGCCGCGCTCCCAGAGCGCCAGCGACTCCTCCAGGGACGTGCCGCCGGCTTCCAGCCGCTCAACCACCGAGGCCAACTCGGCGCGGGCCTGCTCGTAACTGAGCCGCTCGTCCGGCCCGGCCTTCGTGTCGTCGCTCATCCGTACCATCCCATCACACCGGGCCTGGCGACATCGCAGGCGCTGGTGCACGACGTGCGGCCGACAGTAGCTGGTTGTCCAGCCGACACCGCCGAGGAGCGCTCGTGGACCGACGTGCCGGTACGTTCCGATTGCTCAGACAAGCTGCTGGGCGGACGGGTTTCGCCGAGGTGAGGGTGAAGATCGGCTGGGACCGCGCGGGTCAGCCCGGGGTGGTCTGGGGGGTCGACCCGCTGGACGACACCTCTGTCCAACCTGAGCGGGACCCCGAGCTGGCCCGGGCGGCGGTGGAAGGCGCCATTATCGGGCTGCGCGCCATCGCGGCGATGGGATTCGACGTTGCGTCTACAACGGTTCACCTCACGTGGATCGGGATGAACGTGGTGGATACGGAAGCCACAGCGGTGAGAGCAGCGGCTTGTGCTGCCACCGCGGATGCCTTCGGCCTGCTTAATCGATTCGAGGTGTCTGGTGATGCCCAGGGGTGGCGGTGCGAACCGACACGGCAGTGAGCAGACCAGGCGGACCCCTTCTGTCAGCCGTCGACGGTGGCGGCCAGCTCGCCGTCGGCCAGCCGTACCCGCAGCGGGTCGCCCTTGCCCACCTCGGCCGCCGCCCGCACCACGTGCCCGTCGGCGCGCTGCACGATGGCGTACCCCCGGTCGAGGGTGGCGGCGGGGGAGAGGGCGCGCAGCCGGGCGAGGGTGTGCCGCAGCTCGTCGTCGGCGGCGGCGAGCCGGTGGTCCAGGCAGCGTCCGGCCCGTTGCCGCATCGCGGTCAGCTCGGTGGCGCGCTGGTCGACCATCACCTGGGGCCGGGCCAGCACCGGCCGGGAGCGCAGCAGGTCGAGGCGGTGGGTCTCCCGGTCGACGAGGTTGCGGACCGCCCGTTGCAGCCGGGAGCGGGCCTGGCCGATGAGGCGTACCTCCTCGGTGAGGTCGGGGACGATCCGCTTGGCCGCGTCGGTGGGGGTGGAGGCCCGCAGGTCGGCGACGTAGTCGATCAGTGGCGCGTCGGTCTCGTGGCCGATGGCGCTGACCACCGGGGTGCGGCAGGCGAAGACGGCCCGGCAGAGTGCCTCGTCGGAGAACGGGAGCAGGTCCTCGATGCCGCCACCGCCCCGGGCGATGACGATCACCTCGATGCTCTCGTCGGCGTCGAGCACCTTGAGCGCCGCGACGATGTCGGGCACCGCGGCGGGTCCCTGCACGGCCACGTTGACGGTGCGGAACTCCACTGCCGGCCAGCGCCGCCGTGCGTTGGTCAGCACGTCCCGCTCGGCCGCCGACGCGCGACCGGTGATCAGCCCGATCCGGCCGGGCAGAAACGGCAGCCGGCGCTTGCGGGACCGGTCGAACAGCCCCTCGGCGGCGAGCAACTTCTTGAGCTTCTCCAGCCGGGCCAGCAGCTCACCGAGCCCCACCTGGCGGATCTCGTCGGCGCGGAGGCTCAGCGTGCCCCGGGCGGCGTAGAACTCCGGCTTGGCGTGCAGCACCACGCGGGCGCCCTCGCGTAGCTCCGGCGCGCCGGCGTCCAGTACGTCCCGGTTGGTGGTGACGGTCAGGCTCAGGTCGGCCGACGGGTCACGCAGGGTGAGAAAGACGGTGCTGGCCCCAGGACGGCGGCTGATCTGCGCCACCTGCCCGTCCACCCACACCCAGCCCAGCTTGGCGATCCATGCCCCCACCTTCTGGCTGACCACCCGCACGGGCCAAGGCTCCTCCGCGCTGCTCCGCGCCCCCTCGGTCACCCGCCCACCCTACGGACCCCCGCGGTGATCAAGAAGTTTGCGTCAGCATCGGGCGCGTTTCTGACGCAAACCTCTTGATCACTGGGTCAGTCCGGGGGTCGTGGGCCGGTGGCCGTGGGGGAGTCGGCACGTACGATGGACGGGTGACTGAGGCTGAGGCGACTCCCCGGACCGGCAAGCGCGTGCTCCTGGCGAAGCCGCGCGGCTACTGCGCTGGCGTCGACCGTGCGGTGCAGACCGTCGAGGAGGCGCTGAAGCTCTACGGCGCCCCGATCTACGTGCGCAAGCAGATCGTGCACAACAAGCACGTCGTGCAGACCCTGGAGGCCCAGGGTGCGATCTTCGTGGAGGAGAACGAGGAGGTGCCCGAGGGGTCCACCGTCATCTTCTCCGCGCACGGTGTGGCTCCCGAGGTCTACGAGCAGGCGAAGCAGCGCTCGCTGAAGGCGATCGACGCGACCTGCCCGCTGGTCACCAAGGTGCATCACGAGGCGAAGCGGTTCGCCGCCGAGGACTACGACATCCTGCTCATCGGGCACGAGGGGCACGAAGAGGTCATCGGCACCGCCGGTGAGGCCCCCGCGCACATCCAGCTGGTGGACGGCCCGGACGGCGCCGACAAGGTCACCGTCCGCGATCCGGAGAAGGTGGTCTGGCTGTCCCAGACCACGCTGTCGGTCGACGAGACGCTGGAGACGGTCGCCCGGCTCAAGCAGCGACTGCCGCTGCTCCAGTCGCCGCCCAGCGACGACATCTGCTACGCCACCTCCAACCGGCAGCACGTGGTCAAGGAGATCGCCCCCGAGTGCGACGTGGTGATCGTCGTCGGCTCGACGAACTCCTCGAACTCGGTCCGCCTGGTCGAGGTCGCCGTGGACGCGGGTGCCCGTGCCGGTCACCTGGTCGACTTCGCCCACGAGATCGACGACGCCTGGCTGGAGGGGGCCACCACGGTCGGTCTGACCTCCGGCGCGAGCGTGCCGGACGACCTGGTCCAGGACGTGCTGACCCACCTCGCCGCACGGGGCTTCGCCGACGTCGAGGAGATCACCACCGCCAACGAGCGGCTGATCTTCTCGCTGCCGCAGGAGCTGAAGCGGGACATGAAGGCCGCGGCGGCGCGCGGCTGAACACGGGAACGAACTCGGACCGGCGTACGTCAGATCAGCCATGAGGACATTTCGGCTCGCCGTTCCCGTGCTGGCCGTCTGCGTGGCGCTGAGTGCCTGCGGCAGTCAGGACACCGGAGGCGGCACACCCAGCCCGACCCCGACGGGAGCGCAGCCGGTGACCAGCCAGCCCACGCCCGACCCGACTGCCCTGCCGCCGACCGTCGACCCCACCCCGCCCTCGGGCCCGAAGACTCCGAAGCCACCGAAGCCCGGCGGCCCCAGCACGCCCCCGGGTGTGGGTGCCACGACCCTGACCGGCACCGTGCAGGGCGGCGTGGAGCCCAACTGCGTGCTGCTCGACGGCTACCTGCTCGTCGGCGGTCCGCGTGACGTGCTGACGCCCGGTGCGCGGGTCGAGGTCACCGGTCGGGCCGAGCCCGGCATGATGACCACCTGCCAGCAGGGCACCCCGTTCGTCGTGACGGCCGCCCGCCCGACCTGACACCTCCGAACGCGAAGGAGCCCGCCCCGAACTCGGGGACGGGCTCCTTCGGTGTTGCGGACGGATCAGTTCACGGCGACGGCCGGTGCGGTGAACGTGCCCAGCGAGGCGGACGCACTCTCACATGACTGACTAGCGGGCCGAGACCTCGCCGGCCGGGTCGGCCAGCTCAGGCGCCTGCGGCTGCCGGGGCGCCAACTCGACCTGCGGGGGCGTCGCCAACTCCTCGTCCGACACTCCCATCTCGGCGAGCTTTCGGGCGCTGACCAGCACCCGCGCCTCCAACGAGCCGACCGCACGGTTGTACGCGGTCACGGCGCCGGCCAGCGACGACCCGAGCTTGCCGACGTGGTCGCCCAGAGTGGAGAGCCGCCCATACAGCTCCCGGGCGAGGGTGTGCACCGCGAGGGCGTTGCGGGCCAGCGCCTCCTGCCGCCACGAGTAGGCCACAGTGCGGAGCAGGGCGACCAGTGTGGCCGGCGTGGCCAGCACCACGTTGCGGGTGAAGGCGTGCTCCAGCAGCGACGGGTCACGCTGGAGGGCGACGTCGAGGAACGG
This sequence comes from Micromonospora sp. A202, assembly GCF_006715105.1. Classification (NCBI taxonomy): domain Bacteria; kingdom Bacillati; phylum Actinomycetota; class Actinomycetes; order Micromonosporales; family Micromonosporaceae; genus Micromonospora; species Micromonospora sp. A202. The sequence goes on from NZ_VFMP01000001.1 coordinate 591,300, forward strand.
GTCGGCGGGGACGAACAGCACCACGAAGTCGGGCGAGTTGTCGAACGCCGACCAGTACGACTTGGCGGCCAGCGCGTCGACATGCCCGCGCAGGTGGCGGGCGTGCGCGTCGAGGTGGGTATCCCGGCCGCGCTCGTCGCGGGACTCCATGGCCGTCAGGTACGCGTCGAACGGCGCCTTGGCGTCCACCACCACCGACCGGCCGCCGTGCAGCCGGACCACCAGGTCGGGGCGGACAACCTGCCCGTCGTTGTCGGCGGTGACCTGCTCGGAGAAGTCGCAGTGCTCCAGCATCCCGGCCGCCTCGACGATCCGGCGCAACTGGTGCTCGCCCCAGCGGCCCCGCACCTGTGGTGCCCGCAGCGCCGCCACCAACTGTTTGGTCTCGGTGCGCAGCTCACCGGAGACGGCGCTCATCGAGCGCACCTGTTCGCGCAGCTCGGCGTACGCGTCGACCCGGTCGTGCTCCAGCTCGGCCACCCGCTGCTCGTAGCGGCGCAGGGAGTCGTGCAGCGGGGCGACCGCGCGGGCCACAGCCTCCTGGGACTGCGCGGTCGCCTCGTAGCTCAGGGCCCGCATGGACTGCTCCAGCCGGCCCTCACCCTCTCGGGTGGCGGCCAGGGTGGCATCGAGGCGGGCGATGTCGGCCGCCGAGCGGGACCGGGCCGCGAGCCAGCCCACCGCCCCGCCGGCGCCGAGGCACACGATCACCACAAGCAGCGTCGAGACGTCCATCACCGGAGCTTGCCAGACGGATATGACGCGACACCCGGGGGTACGTTCGATGACATGGAACTTGTGCTCTGCCTCGCTGTCGTGCTGGTCGGCGCACTGGGCGCCGCAGCGCTCATCCGCGCCCAGGCCGGCGCCCGCAGGCGTACCGAGCTCGGCGACGCCCGCGCGGAGGCGCAACGGTGGTACGAGCGTCTCGGCGGCCAGTTGATGAACCTGCAGGGCGAAGAGCCGGCGGTCCGCCAGGCGCTGGCCGACGCCGGTGAGCGCTACAACGCGGCCGGCTCACAGCTGGAGCAGGCGCGTACGGCACACCAGTTCACGCTGGCTCGGGAGACCGCCCTGGAAGGGCTCGCGTACATCCGGGCGGCGCGTACGGCGTTGGGCATCGACCCGGGCCCCGAGGTGCCGGCGCTGGCCGCCGCCCGTGGCGTGGGCCAGCTCACCAAGGAGCGCGAGGTCGACGTGCAGGGGCAGACGTTCCGGGCCGGCCCCCAGCCCGGCCGGGAAACGCCCTACTACTACCCGGGTGGGCGTTATCAGGGTCGGCCGGTGCCGGCGGGGTGGTATTCGACGCCCTGGTGGAAGACGGCGCTGGGTGCCGGCGCCGGTGTGCTCGGCGGCATCCTGATCGCCGACGCGCTGTTCTCGCCCGCCTTCGCCGACCCCGGCTACGGCTACGACGCCGGCTACCAGGAGGGCTTCGGTGACGGCGTCGACCAGGGCGGGGACGTCGGCGACCAGGACTTCGGCGGCGGCGCCCAGGGCGGCGGCGATTACGCCGGTGGCGGCGACTACGCGGGCGGCGATTTCGGTGGCGGCGACTTTGGTGGCGGAGACTTTGGTGGCGGCGGCGGCGACTTCTGACCTGCCCCCGATCCCCGCCCCCAACCCGGTCGATCATGGAGTTGTGGTGCCTGCTTCGCCCTTTCTGGCGGCTTTTGCGGGACACCACAACTGCATGATCGACGCGGCTGGGTTGGTGGCCTGATTTGCCGTTCGGGTCGATCAGCCGGTGTTGCGCATTCCGGCGGCGATGCCGTTCACCGTCGTGAGCAGCGCCCGCTCCAGGGCGGTGCCGTCGCTCGGCGCACGTCGGCCACCCGGAGCGGTGGCCACCGCCCGCCCGGCAGCCCCGGACTCCCGGTACTGCCGCAGCAGGGCCACCTGGAGGTGGTGCAGCGGCTCCAGGTAGGTGTCGCGGACGGCCAGGGTGCGCTGGAGCACCGGCGAGTTTTCCAGCAGGGCCGGTGAGGCGGTGACCGCCAACAGCTCCCGCTTGGTCAGCTCGTACTCCTGCTCGATCTGCTCGAAGATCGGGTGCAGCTTCTTCGGCACCAGCGTCTCGACGTACCGACGGGCGATGCTCAGGTCGGTCTTGGTCACCATCATCTCGACGTTCGACAGGAACGTGCGGAAGAAGTGCCAGTTACGGTGCATCTCGGCCAGCACGTCAGCCAGTCCGGCCTCACGCGCGGCGGCCAGGCCGGAGCCGACGCCGAACCAACCCGGCACGATCTGCCGGGTCTGCGTCCAGCCGAACACCCACGGGATGGCCCGTAGACCGGACAAGCCCGCGCCGGTGTTCGGGCGCTTCGCCGGCCGGGAGCCGATGTTGAGTGCGCCGAGCAGCTCGGTTGGGGTGGACGCCCAGAAGTACGCCGGCAGGTCCGGGTCCTCGACGAGCGACCGGTAGGAGCGGAACGCGGACTCGGAGACCACGTCCATGGTCGCGTCCCAGCGTTCCAACATCTCGGCCGGTTGCCGGGGCGCGGTGTGCAGCAGGGTCGCCTGGAGCACCGCCGCGAGGGTGAGCTCCAGGTTTTCCCGGGCCAGTGACGGCAGGGTGTACTTGTCGGAGATCACCTCGCCCTGCTCGGTCACCTTGATCGCGCCGTCCATCGTCCCGTACGGCTGGGCCAGGATCGCCTCGTGCGTCGGCCCGCCGCCACGACCGACCGTGCCACCCCGTCCGTGGAACAGCCGCAGGTGCACCCCGTGCCGGGCCGCCACGTCACGCAGCGCGCGCTGCGCTCGGTGGATCGACCACTGGCTGGTGGTGATCCCGGCTTCCTTGTTGGAGTCGGAGTAGCCGAGCATGACCTCCTGCACGTCGCCTCGGGCGCTCACCAACGCCCGGTAGGCGGGCAGCGACAGCAGCTCGTCGAGGAGCTCACCGCCGGCGTTCAGCTCGGCCGGGGTCTCCAGCAGCGGCACGAACCCGACCCGGGCCCGCCCACTGTGCACGTCCACCAGGCCGGCCTCGCGTGCCAGCACCACGGCGGCCAGCACGTCGTCGACACCCAGGGTCATCGAGATGATGTACGACTCGATCACCTCGGAGCCGAACCGGTCCTGTGCCTCCCGGATGGTGCTGAACACGTCGAACGTCTTACGGGTTGGCTCGGTCAGCGCCGTGTCCACTGTGGACAGCGGCCGGCGGCCGGTCAGCTCGTCGGCGAGAAGCTTGGTGCGCTCCAGGCGGGTCAGCGCCGGATAGTCGGAGACCTCGCCGACGGCCTCGTAGAGCTGGGCGAGCACCGCGTGGTGCGCCTCGGCGTGCTCCCGGACGTCCATCGTGGCCAGGTGCAGGCCGAACGCGGACACCGTACGGATGGTGGAGGCCAGCCGGCCGACGGCGGTGAGCTGCCCGGAGTTGCGGGCCAGCGAGGCGCGCAGCAGATCCAGGTCGGCGATCAGCTCGGCGGAGCCGCGGTAGTCCCGGCCCGGTACGTGCGCGGTGCCCTGGCGCAACCTCTGCCGGGTGTTGGCGAGCTTCGCCTTCACGCAGCGTGCCTTGAGCCGGTACGGCTCCTCCGCGTTGACCCGCCGGAACCGCGTCGCCACCTCGGGCAGTGCGTCCAGGTCGGCGGCGAGGCTGGCGGAGAGGTCCAGGGAAACCCCGCGCAGCCGGCGGGAGACCGACACCTCGTTGATCAGGTGGTCCATGGCCTTCTCGGTGGCCGCGATGCCGTGCTCGTGCTGGATGGTCAGCACCTCACGGGTGACCGCCGGGGTGACGAACGGGTTGCCGTCGCGGTCACCGCCGATCCAGGTGCCGAAGCTCAGCGGCCGGGCCGTCGGTGAGGTCTCCACACCGAGGGTGCGCAGCGTGTCGGCCAGGTCGTCGAGCACCTGCGGAGCGGCCTCGGCGTACAGGTCGCGCAGGTAGTAGATGGCGTTGCGGGCCTCGTCGGTCGGGTCCGGCCGGTCGAGTCGCAGCTCGTCGGTCTGCCACATCAGGTCCAGCAGCTCGGCCAGGCGGCGGTTGGCGGGGCCCTCGTCGCTGGCGCCGTAGAGGATCGCGTTGGCGGTCTCGGTGTCCAACTCGTCGGCGATCGCCCGCAGCTTGGACAGGATCGAGCGGCGGGCCGCCTCGGTGGGGTGCGCGGTGAAGACCGGACGGACCGCCAACCGGCGGGCCGCGTTGGCGATCTCCTCGGCGGGCACCCCGCGCTCGGCGATCATCTTGGCCGCCTGGTCCAGCCACCCGCCCTGCACCGCTCGGCGGCGGCGCAGATCCCGTGCGCGGTGCACCTGCTCGGTGATGTTGGCCAGGTGGAAGTAGGTGGAGAAGGCGCGCGCCAGCTTGGTGCCGGTGGTCACGTCGAGCCCGCCGAGGCGCTGGGCGGCCGCCGGTGCGTCGGTGCGGACCTGGGCGCGGATCTCCTCGACGAGGTCGAGCAGTGGGCGACCCTCCTGGCGGGCCAGCGTCTGCCCGAGCAGGGTGCCGAGCCGGCGGATGTCGGCACGCAGCGCGGCATCCGGGCCGTCGTGGTCATGCTGATCGGTCACGGTGCGCTCCCTTACGTGGGTACGAAGGACAGCGCTGTCCGACTCACTGGATGGTATCCGCGTGCACCGGATGTCTGGAGGACCCCCGGGCGATCCAGTGCCCCTGGAACGGTGTTTTCGGACGTGATCTCAACCACCGTCGCCGGCGGGAGCGGGGCCGGGGCGGGTCGGGCCGGAGTCGGAGGTGACGGCCCGGCGACCGCGGACGAGGCTCGCGCCGAGCAGACCCAGCCCGCCGAGCACCGCCCAGAGCGCGAGGGCGAAGGCCGGCCAGCCGGCCGATCGCCAGTCGAAGTAGACCGCCGCCTTGCTCAGGTCGTTGGCGAGGCCGGGGATGTTCCACCGGTGCATGCCGCGCAGCACGCCGGGCAGAAACTCGGGCGCGTAGATGCCGCCGGAGCCGGGGTTGCCGAGCACCACCAGAAGCAGGATGACCAGCGCGGTGCCCGCGACGCCGAGCCAGCCCTGGATGGCGCTGGCGAACATCGCGGCGGCGAAGACGGCCAGCGCGCCGATCGCAGCGATCGTCGGTACGTCGTGGTGCCAGATGTTCAGCACCGGTCCGACCACGACCGCGCCGGCGATGCCGAGCAGCACGCTGTAGACGGCCAGGGCGGCGATGCGCAGCCCGGCCCGCCGCACCGTGCGTGGGGTGGTGCCGGCGGATATCCCGAGCACTGTCGAGGCCAGGTAGCCGCCGAGCACGTAGCCGACGTTCAGGTAGAAGGGCACCACCCCGCGCGGGTCGGCCGAGGTGACCGGCACCTCGTCGACGACCTGTAGCGGGGTGCCGCTGCGGGTGGTGGCGGTGGTGAGCACCTCCTTGATCGCGCTGGTGGCGGAGGGGCCGGAGGCGCTCGCGATGGTGAGGAGCAGGCCGTTGTCGGGGCCGGTGCTGAGCACGGCGTACACCGCGCGGCTGAGCAGCCCGTGCTCGGCGGCGCTCGCGTCGTCGTACCCGACGGATTTGATGATGTTGGTCTGACCGCGCACGGCGTCGAGCGTCGCCTGGGCGCGCTGGTCGCCGAGGGCGACGCCGACCGGCAGATCGCGGGGTGTGGGCTGATGCAGTGCGCCGACGTAGGCCGCGATGAACGCGGTGGCGAGCACCAGGGTGCCGAGAAGCAACCCGATGCTGCGCGGCGCCCAGTCCCGGCCTCGGCCCTGCGATGCGGTGTCCACGTTGTGAGCCTATGGCTGGTTTTGTGATCGGCAGGGCGGAAACCGGTTGGCCGGACCGTTAGCGTTCGATCATGGTGTCGCTGAAATACCCGCCCAAACCCCGGCCTGGCGACCGGGTCGCGGTCGTCTCACCCTCCGCCGGCCTGCCAGCCGTCTTCCCCCACGTGTACGAGTTGGGGCTTCGCCGGCTGCGCGAGGAACTCGGCCTGGAGCCGGTGGAGTATCCGACCACCCGGGTCCTGGGGGCCGACCCGCGCGACCGGGCCCGCGACCTGACCGCAGCCTTCGCCGACCCGAGCATCACCGCGGTGCTCGCCACGGTCGGCGGCGACGACCTGATCACGGTCACCCCGCACCTCGACAATGACGTGCTGCGGGCCAACCCCAAGCCCTACTTCGGCTACTCCGACAACACCAACGTGCTCAACCACCTCTACCGGCTGGGCATCGTCGCCTACCACGGTGGGTCGGTGCTGGTGCATCTCGGCCGGCCCGGCTCGCCGCACCCGCTGACCTTCGCCTCGCTGCGCGCGGCCCTGTTCACCACCGACTGGTACGAGTTGACGCCCGCCCATGACTGGGGGGACCGGCCGAACCCGTGGACCGAGCCGGAGACGCTGGCCCACGAGCCGGAGATGCTGCCCGGCGCGGGTTGGCGCTGGCAGGGCCCGCAGCGGGAGGTGCGGGGGCGCACCTGGGGCGGCAACCTGGAGATCCTGCACTGGTTGCTGGCCACCGACCGGGTGCCCACCGCCGCCGAGCTGGACGGGTCAGTGCTTCTCGTCGAAACCTCCCAGGAAATGCCCGGCGCACAGGAGGTGTTTCGGATCGTGCGGAACATGGGGGAGCGGGGCCTGCTCGCCGCCTTCCCGGCCATCGTCGTCGGTCGCCCCAAGGCCTGGGACTTCGACAAGCCGCTGTCAGTGCCGGAACGGCAGGCGTGGGGCGACGCCCAGCGGGAGGCGATCACCCGCGCGCTCGCGCCGTACAACCCGGACGTGGTGGTGGTCTTCGACGTCGACCTCGGCCACACCGACCCGCAGTTGATCATCCCGTACGGCGGGGAGATCCGGGTGGACGCTGTGGCGCGCAGGATCTCGGTGCGCTACTGACCGGCCGACCGCGCGTTGCCGCTGCGGGTGGCGTCAGGGGTTGACGGCTGCGCGTTGCCGCCGCGGTCGGAGGCGTCAGGGGTTGACGACGGCGAAGGCCCGGACCGGGAAGGTGCCCATGCCGGCCACCCTCGGTGGGGCTGCGGTGAACCGGAACCCCGTCGGGGGCAGCGCGTCCAGGCCGGTCAGGTGCTCCACGATCGGGATGCCGCCGGCGAGCAGCGTGCTGTGCGCGGGGCGCTGCCCTCCGGCCGCCGGGCTCATGTCGTCGATGTTGATCGAGTCGATGCCGACCAGGGTCGCGCCCGCGTCAACCAGCGCCTGGGCTGCGTCCCCGGTCAGGTACGGCGCCTCCGGCGCGCCGTACCGCTCGGTGCCGAAGTGCGCATCCCACCCGGTGTGCAGCAGGACCGCGCGCCCGGCCACCTCGTACGGGGCCAGCATCAACCGGTCCACGGCCCGAACGCCGGCCGGCACCCGGACCACCACCCCGGGCAGGTCGGCGAGGTTGTCCAGCGACACCCCGGTCAGGTCGTCGCCGCCGGCCCAGCGATGGGCGGGAGTGTCCACGTACGTGCCGGTGTTGGCGATCAGGTCGATCTGCGCCACGCGGAACTCGGTGCCCGGCGCGTACCGCTCGCGGGATGCCGCGAACGTCAGCCAGTCGGTGATCCGCGGCCCCGGCCAACCCGGCAGGGTGATCATCCCGTCGCTGATCACGTGGCTCAGCTCGACCAGCCTGCGGGCGGGCGCCGGCCGGTCAACGGCAACGCCCCGGCCGCCCTTGTGCGGTTCTTCGATGATCGTCTTCGCGCTGATCCGCACCTCGGCGACCATCAGCAACCCAAGGTGCCGGACGAACAACGCCGCCAGGTCGTCGTCGCTGATCTCCTGACCGGGGATGTCCAGCCGGAACCCCTCGGTGCGCAGCCCGCCGCCGTTGGCGAAGCTCACCTCCGCGTCGAACTGTGCCCGCCACTGCTCATCCACCCCGAAACCCGACCATGTCAGAAGCCCGCCGGTCAAGATCTATCTCCCGTTTCCGACCGCCTCGGGCTGCCGGGTTCGGGCTCCCGCCCCGAGATCCGCACAACATCAGGGAAAGTGCTGCCTCCCGCGCCCCGGAAGCAGCAACTTCCCCGAAGTTGCGTGGATCTTGGGGTGGTTCACGGGCCCGCGCGGGCGTGGCGCGGGCCTGGGTTGAGGGTGCGGGTCGTGGGGGTGTGGGGCGTGGGGGTGTGGGGCGTGGGGGTGGGCCGTGGGGGTGTGGGGCGTGAGGCGCGGGCCTGGGCTGAGGGTGCGCGGCGCGGGGTGCGGGTCGTGGGGGTGTGGGCCGTGGGGGTGTGGGCAGTGGGGGTGTGGGCAGTGGGGTGTGGGGCGCTGACCTGGGCGAAGGCGGCGTGCGCGGGCTTGGGTGCGGGGCGTGGACCTGGGTCGAGGGGGTGCGCGGGCGGGGTGCCGCGCGCCGCGCGGCGTGGACCTGAGCGGAAGGGGGTGTGTGTCGGTGGACGGGGATAGGCTTGTCGTCGTGCACCCCCCGTCCGGCTGGACGAGGGGCCGCCGTCGTGTGCGTCGATCCCCGGGAAGGATTCCCTTGCTCACCGGTCTGTTCTCCGCCGCCCTGGCCGACCCCGGGCTGACCCGGGCGCGTGACCTGGCGCGCTCCGGTGCCGCCCAGGTCGACGGCCTCGACATAACCGCCCCTGCGGCGTTGCGCCCATTCGCGGTCGCTGCGGTCGCGGCCGACCCCGACGGCACCGGGGGTGGGGCCGGGCGACCCGTGCTCGCGGTGACCGCCACCAGCCGGGAGGCCGACGACCTGGCCGCCGCGCTGGGTGGGTTGCTGCCGGCGGAGCAGGTGGTGGTCTTCCCCTCCTGGGAGACGCTGCCGCACGAGCGGCTGTCGCCACGCTCGGACACGGTGGGCCGACGGCTGGCCGTGCTGCGCCGGTTGGCGCACCCGGAGGCTGCCGACGCGCACGGGAGCGCCGGGCCTCTGCGGGTGGTCGTGGCTCCGGTCCGTTCGCTGCTCCAACCGCAGCTCAAGGGGCTCGGCGATCTGGAGCCGGTGCAGCTCGCCGCCGGTGAGGAGGCCGACCTGGAGGAGGTCGCCCGCCGGCTGATCGACATGGCGTACGCCCGGGTCGACCTGGTCACCAAGCGCGGCGAGTTCGCCGTGCGCGGCGGCATCCTGGACGTCTTCCCGCCCACCGACGAGCACCCGTCCCGGGTCGAGTTCTGGGGCGACGAGGTGGAGGAGATCCGCACCTTCGCCGTCGCCGACCAGCGGACCATCGAGCAGGTTCCGCTGCTGTGGGCACCGCCCTGCCGGGAGTTGCTGCTGACCCCGGAGGTCCGTGACCGGGCCGCCGCGCTGGCCGAGCAGCACCCCGAGTTGGCGGAGATCCTCGACAAGCTGGCCGAGGGCATCCCGGTGGAGGGGATGGAGTCGCTGGCGCCGGTGCTGGTCGGTCCCGACTCGCTGGAGCTGCTGCTGGACGCGATGCCGTCCGGCACCCACGTGCTGCTCTGCGACCCGGAGCGCATCCGCACCCGGGCGCACGACCTGGTGCGTACCTCGGAGGAGTTTCTCCAGGCCAGCTGGGCCGCCGCTGCGGTCGGCGGCCAGGCCCCGGTGGACGTCGGCGCCGCCGCCTTCCGCACTCTCGGCGAGGTGCGCGCCACAGCCGGCAAACTCGGCCAGCCGTGGTGGACGCTGTCCCCGTTCGGGCTTGTGGACGACCCTCATTCGGTCCGGAGTGCCGGCTCCCGGCGCGGAGGCCGAATTATGGTCGAGGCGGAGACCGCGGAGACGCGGCAGCCCTGGGAGGACGCGCCGGAGCAGGCTGCGGTCACCCCGGACGACGCCATCGCTGTGACCCTCGCCGCCCAGCCGGCCCCGCTCTACCACGGCGAGACCAGCCGGGTGGTCGACGACCTCAAGCGCTGGGCCGGCGAGGGCTGGTCGATCGCGCTGGTCTTCGAAGGCCACGGCCCCGCCCAGCGGGCGGTGGAGGTGCTGCGCGACGCCGGGCTGGGCGCCCGGTTGACCGAGGAGGTGCCGACTGCGCCGGTCGCCGGTGAGCTGGTGGTCACCTGCGGTGCGCTGAGCAGCGGGTTCGTCGACGAGGCGTCCCGTTTCGTGCTGTTGACCGGCAACGACGTGACCGGCGGTCGGGGCACCTCGACGCGGGACATGCGCAAGATGCCGAGCCGGCGGCGCAACACCATCGACCCGCTGGAGCTGAAGGCCGGCGACCACGTCGTGCACGAGCAGCACGGCATCGGCCGCTACGTCGAGCTGGTGCAGCGCACCGTCAACGGGGCCAGCCGCGAATACCTGGTGATCGAGTACGCGGCCAGCAAGCGTGGTCAGCCCGGCGACCGCCTGTTCGTCCCCACGGACCAGCTCGACCAGCTCTCCCGTTACGTGGGCGGCGAGCAGCCGACACTGCACAAGATGGGCGGCTCGGACTGGCAGAAGTCCAAGGCCCGGGCCCGTAAGGCGGTGCGGGAGATCGCCGCGCAGCTCATCCAGCTCTACGCCGCCCGCAAGGCGTCCAAGGGCCACTCGTTCGGCCCGGACACCCCCTGGCAGCGGGAGTTGGAGGACGCCTTCCCCTGGCAGGAGACGCCGGACCAGCTCGCCGCGATCGACGAGGTCAAGCGGGACATGGAGCAGACCGTCCCGATGGACCGGCTGATCTGCGGCGACGTCGGCTACGGCAAGACCGAGATCGCGGTCCGGGCGGCGTTCAAGGCCGTGCAGGACGGCAAGCAGGTGGCGGTGCTGGTGCCGACCACGCTGCTGGTGCAGCAGCACTACAACACGTTCGCCGAGCGGATGAGCCAGTTCCCGGTGGAGATCCGGCAGCTGTCGAGGTTCCAGACCCCGAAGGAGACCGAGCGGACGCTGGAGATGGTCGCCGACGGCACCGTCGACATCGTCATCGGCACCCACCGGCTGCTCCAGACCGCGACCCGGTTCAAGCAGTTGGGCCTGGTGGTCGTCGACGAGGAGCAGCGCTTCGGTGTCGAGCACAAGGAGCACCTGAAGACGCTGCGCGCGTCGGTCGACGTGCTGAGCATGTCGGCCACCCCGATCCCGCGCACCCTGGAGATGGCGATCACCGGCATCCGGGAGATGTCCACCATCGCCACCCCACCGGAGGAGCGGCACCCGGTGCTCACCTTCGTCGGCGCGCAGGACGACCGGCAGGTGGCGGCGTCCATCCACCGCGAGTTGCTCCGCGACGGGCAGGTCTTCTACCTGCACAACCGGGTCGAGTCGATCGACCGGGCGGCGCGGCGACTGCGGGAGCTGGTGCCCGAGGCGCGGGTCGCGGTGGCGCACGGCCAGATGGGTGAGGACGCTCTGGAGAAGGTCATGGTCGGCTTCTGGGAGAAGGAGTTCGACGTCCTGGTCTGCACCACGATCGTGGAGTCGGGCATCGACATCCCCAACGCCAACACGCTGATCGTGGAGCGGGCCGACCTGCTCGGCCTGGCCCAGCTGCACCAGATTCGTGGCCGGGTCGGCCGGGGCCGGGAGCGGGCGTACGCCTACTTCCTCTACCCGCCGGAGAAGCCGCTCACCGAGCACGCCCACGAGCGGCTGGCGACCATCGCGCAGCACACCGAGTTGGGCGCCGGCATGTACGTGGCGATGAAGGACCTGGAGATCCGCGGCGCCGGCAACCTGCTCGGCGGTGAGCAGTCCGGGCACATCGAGGGCGTCGGCTTCGACCTGTACGTGCGGATGGTCGGCGAGGCGGTCTCCGCGTTCAAGGGTGAGCGGTCGGAGGACGAGCCCGACGTCAAGATCGACCTGCCGATCGACGCGCACCTGCCGCACGACTACGTGAGCGTGGAGCGGCTGCGCCTGGAGATGTACCGCAAGCTCGCCGAGGCGCGGGACGAGGAGCGGCTGACCGAGGTGGTCGCCGAGATGACCGACCGGTACGGCGAGCCGCCGGCCCCGGTGCAGAACCTGGTGGAGGTGGCCCGGTTCCGCCTGCTGGCCCGCCGGTACGGCCTCACCGACGTGTCGATGCAGGGCAAGCACGTGCGGTTCGGCCCGTTGCCGTTGCCGGATTCGAAGCAGATGCGGCTCAAGCGCTACCACCCGGACGCCGTCTACAAGCAGGCCACCGACCAGGTCAGCGTGCCTCGGCCGAGCACCCGTCGGATCGGCGGGGAGCCGCTGCGTGACCAGGCGCTGTTGCAGTGGTGCGCGCAGTTGCTCTCCGATGTGCTCGGTGCCCCCGCTCCGCTCGCCGTCGCGGCCGGGTCAGGTGCGGCCGGGTGACGCGCCGCGGTGAACTGGAAGCTCGGTGAGGTGGGGGCCGTCACAGCACGGGAGAGGGCATGAGAGAGTGACGGGCATGCGTGCTCGCCGTGTGATCGCCGCCGCCAGCGTCGCGGCCCTGGGTGTCCTCTCCCTCGCTGCCTGCGGTAAGTCCGCACCGGGGGTCGCCGCGTACGTCGGTGACACCACTTATTCGGTGCAACGGGTCGACGAGATCCACGCCGAGGCCCAGGCGAAGTACGAGACGACCGCCCGGGCGGCGTTCCAGCAGCAGAACGGGCCGTCCGCGTCTCCCTCGCCGGAGATGCTCCGGATCGACGCGACCCCACAGGACATGCTCAACCTGCTCGTCGGCATCGACCTGGCCAAGCGGATCGTCGCGGAGAAGAAGATCCCGGTCCAGGACCAGCTCAAAGCCGACGAGTTGGGCAAGAGTTTCGGAGCTCCTGGCTCCGAGTACGCGAAGCTCGCCGCTGACTGGTACAACCTCTTCCTCGCCCTCCAGGCGGGTCTGCCGCCGGCCGAGCTGACCGACGAGCTGCGGTCGGTCGTCTACGCCAAGATGGTGGAGGGCGAGGTGGCCCCGGCCGGCTGGACGGTCGAGCAGCAGCGTTCGGCGTTCGCCGATCCGGCCATCGCCCCGCAGGTGGCCGCGGTGGTGGCCCTCAGCGCGGCGTTCGAGGCAGAGGTGGAGCGGGAGGACGTCTCGCTCAACCCGCGCTACTCCGCGCTGGAGATTCCGGCCCTGCTCCAGGTGCCGAACGGGGGCTTCGGCAGGTACAGCCTTCCCTACCTGGAGAAGTCGGGCACCGTCACCGACATCTCCACCCCGGATCCGCTTCCGTCGGGTGCCAACCCGAGCGACGACGCAACGGCCCCGAGCGACGCGGCCACGCCCCCGAGCGACGAGGGCACGGCCAGCTGAGCATGTCGGCACGGATCGTCCTCCTGGTCACCTCACCCCGGTTGCCCGCCGGCCTGCTGACCTCCGCCGCCTGGGATGTCGTACGCCAGCACCCGGTGTTGACCGGCGCGGAGACCGAGCTGGTCACGGCCGTGCGCCAGGCGGGCGCCGAGGTCACAGTGGTGGACGGGCCGGCGACGCAGCCGTTGCTGGATGCGGTGGCGACGCACGGCACTGTGGTGTGGTTGGCCGGTCCGGCGGGCGACGAGGCGCTGGCCCGTGAGTTGGGTCTGCGGTTGGCCCGGCAGCCGGGGTTGGCCGAGATGGAGCTGATGTACGGCTCGTGGGATCCGCCGGGCGCCCGACTGCTCGACGCGGTGGCCGTGATGGACCGCCTGGCCTCCCCGGGCGGCGACCCGTGGAAACGCGCGCAGACGCACCGCAGCCTCGCCGGTTATCTGCTGGAGGAGAGCTACGAGGCGTACGACGCGATCAGCGCCGACGACACCGACGCGCTCCGCGAGGAGTTGGGTGACGTCCTGTTGCAGGTGGTGCTGCACGCGCGGCTCGCCGAGGAGTTGCCCGAGGACGAGCGGTGGACCATCGACGACGTGGCCGGTGGCCTGGTCGACAAGATGATCCGGCGCAATCCGCATGTCTTCGCGGGTGCCGAGGCGGGCACTCTGGAGGACATCACCGAGAACTGGGAGCGGATCAAGCGCGCTGAGAAGGCACGCGACTCGGTGCTGGACGGCGTGGCCCTGAGCCAGCCCGCCCTGGCCCTGGCCGCACAGATCCTGAAGCGCGCCGCCCGCAGGGGCATCGAGGTCCCACCGCCGTTGGCGGACACCCAGGTGGACGCCGAAGCAAGGTTGGGCGCGAGCCTCCTGGCAACGGTAGCGGCGGCCCGCGAGGCGGGCATCGACCCGGAAGCGGCCCTGCGCCGCGCCACCCTGGCCTACGCAGAGGCCATCCGAACCGCCGAAAGCCCACCCACCTAAACCCCCACCCCCCACCCCCCACCCCCCAGACCCGCGTTGATCATGAAGTTGTTGCCACGACACGCCGAGGTCGACGGCAATAACTTCATGATCGACGTAACAGGTGGCTGTGGGTGGGCCGGTCGGTAGGGTGGGCCGGGTGGAGGCGTTTGGGGTATTAGCTGAGCGGGTTGTCGAGGCACTGCTGGAGTCACGGCCGGGGGTTGCCACCGCTGCCGGGGACCACCGGTTCGACGACCGGCTGCCGGACCTGTCCGTCGACGCGCTGGCCGCCGACCGGGCGATGCTCTCCGACGCGGCCAACGCCCTGTCCGAACTGGACCCGGACTCGCTCGACGTGGAAGAGCAGGTCGACCACGCGCTGCTCAGCTCATTCGTGGACCGGGAGCTGTTCGAGCTGACCGAGATCCGGTCGCACGAGTGGGATCCGCTGCGCCACAACCCCGGCGCGCTCCTGCACCCGCTGCTGGCCCGCCCGTACGCCCCGGCGGAGGTGCGGCTGACCCAGCTGGCCGGCCGGCTCGCCGCCGTACCGGACGCCCTCGCCACCGCCCGCGCGACGCTGCGGGACATGCCGCGGATCCACGCGGAGACGGCGGTAGGCCAGTTCGCCGGCACGGCCGCGCTGATCCGCGACGAGCTGCCGCCGCTGCTCGCCCAGGCCCCGAGCGCCCTCGACCGGGTCGAGCCGGCGGCCACGGCGGCGATCGCCGCGCTGGAGGAGTTCGTCGCGTGGCTACGCGCCGGCCTGGCCGCCGACGGCGGCCCGGGGCGGGACCCGCGGCTGGGCCGCCGCCGCTGGGAGGCCCGGCTCTGGCACACCCTCGACACCGAGCTGGGCGCCGCCGAGATCCAGCGCCGCGCCTGGGCCAACCTGGACCGGGTCACCGCGGAGATCCGCGAGGCGGCCGTCGAGCTGGTCGGCGGCCCGGCCGACGACGCGGCCGTCCGCCGGGCGCTGGACGTGCTCGCCGCCGAACACCCGGACGACGCGACGATCGTCGACCTGGCGGGGGTGACCTTGGACGAGGCGACCGACTTCGTCCGCGCGCACGACCTGGTCACCCTGGTCGACGACCGGTGCGTGATCCAGGAGATGCCGGAGTTCGCCCGGGGTGTCGCGGTGGCCTACTGCGACGCGCCCGGCCCGTTGGAGACCGCGGCCGTGCCCACCTTCTACTGCATCGCGCCCACCCCATCGGACTGGCCGGCGCAGCGGGTGGAGTCGTTCTACCGCGAGTACAACGACCACATGATCCGCAACCTGACCGTGCACGAGGCGATGCCGGGGCACTTCCTCCAGCTCGCCCACGCCCGCCGCTACGTCGGTGGCACCCGGGTCCGGGCCCTGGCCGAGTCCGGCCCGTTCATCGAGGGCTGGGCGGTCTACACCGAGGAGCTGATGACCGGCCTCGGCTACGGCGGTCTGCCGGTGCGGTTGCAGCAGCTCAAGATGCAGCTCCGGATGACCATCAACGCCCTGCTCGACCAGTTGGTGCACGCCGACGACCTGCCAGAGGCCGACGCGATGGCGTTGATGACCGGGCGCGGCTTCCAGGAGGAGGGCGAGGCGGCCGGCAAGTGGCGCCGGTCGTTGCTCACCTCCACCCAGCTCTCCACCTACTTCGTCGGGTACAGCGAGATGGCCGAGATCGCCGCCGCCCGCCCGGTCGGCGTGTCGGTGCGCGACTGGCACGACGCGATGCTCGCCCACGACTGCCCGCCCCCGCGCCACCTGCGCACCCTGCTCGGGGTCTGAGCAACACCGGCGCCCGCGCCGGTCACCGCGTCCCGCCTCAAGCTCCGCACAACTTCTCGGATGTTGCTGCCTTCAGCGCCCCGGAGGCAGCAACTTCCCCGAACTTGTGCGGATCTTGAGACCGCGGTCACGATCCGCCTGGGCGGCGGTCCACGACGCCGGCGCCGGCCGGCGGGTCGAACGCGTCCTTGTCCACGGTCGCGGAGTAGCGGCTCAGCGTCAGCTCCATCGGCTTGCCGTCGACCGGCCCGGTGAAGCTGCCCAGCACGCCCTCAGTGGTCACGCAGGCGGTGAAGTCGCCGGACGAGCCCTGCACCTCGACGCAGGCGGCGTGGTGCCCTGCGACGGTGGTGTCGCTCTGCTTGATGACCGCCTGCGGGTCGAGAGCGGCGGCGGTCAGCAGCCCGATCACCACCGGCGGCGTGACCAGACCCTGCTGGTTGGCCTCACCGAAGAGGGTCACTGTGGGTTTGCCACCCGGGGTGGGCGGGGCGACGACCGTGCACTGCGGGCGGGCGCCGGTCGTCGTACACCGGGTGACGGCCTCGGGGGTGACGGTGAGTCGACCTCCGGGGTAGGTGTACGCGGAGCGGGCCGGGTCCTGCGCCTGCGCGATCGCGGCGCTCTGGCCGCCGGGCAACTGGTAGTCGGCCGAGTAGGTCAACTCCAGCGCGCGGTCGAGGCGGGCGGCGAGGTCGTTGACGAGTTCCGAGCGACCCATGGCGACTCCGGCGTCCTCGAATGTCTGACAGCCGGTGACCGTGAGCGACGCGATGACCGACACGGCGAGCATGCGGAGGGTGGTCGAGGCGGCGGGCATGGCGACCAGCCTGGTGGATACGGTCCGCGCAGCGCAAACCCGTTGCCGGTTGACGCCCGGAAATCCGGGAATGTCCGTCAGTGCGGGCCGACTCGGGTGCGCGGGCGACGCCGTGCCCGTTCGCGCCGCCCGATACGCTGCGTTCAACACCTGCCTCAGCCGCACCGTCGCGGCCCACCCACGGACCGGATCACAACAACGAGGAGCGACTCAGTGGCAACCATCGAGGGAATCGTCGCCCGGGAGATTCTCGACTCGCGGGGCAACCCGACGGTCGAGGTCGAGGTCGGCCTGGACGACGGCACGGTGGCCCGCGCGGCCGTGCCCTCCGGCGCCTCCACCGGCGCCTTCGAGGCGATCGAGCTGCGCGACGGTGACGCCGACCGCTACCAGGGCAAGGGCGTGGAGAAGGCGGTCTCCAACGTCGAGGACAAGATCGTCGACCAGATCATCGGGTACGAGGCCAGCGAGCAGCGGCTCATCGACCAGAAGATGCTCGACATCGACGGCACCGACAGCAAGTCGGAGCTGGGCGCGAACGCCATCCTCGGGGTTTCCCTCGCGGTGGCGAAGGCCGCTGCCGGCAGCGCCGAGCTGAGCCTCTTCCGTTACCTGGGCGGCCCGAACGCGCACCTCCTGCCGGTGCCGATGATGAACATCCTCAACGGTGGCGCGCACGCCGACTCGAACGTCGACATCCAGGAATTCATGGTCGCCCCGATCGGCGCCCCCACCTTCCGTGAGGCGCTGCGCTCCGGCGCGGAGGTCTACCACGCCCTCAAGTCGGTGCTGAAGAAGAAGGGCCTGTCCACCGGGCTCGGCGACGAGGGCGGCTTCGCCCCGAACCTGCCGACCAACGCGGCGGCCCTGGACCTGATCGCCGAGGCGGTCGAGAAGGCCGGTTACCGGCTGGGCACCGACATCGTGTTCGCGCTCGACGTGGCAGCCACGGAGTTCTTCGACAACGGCACCTACACCTTCGAGGGTTCCGCGAAGTCCGCCGAGGAGATGAGCAACTACTACACCAAGCTGGCCGGTGACTACCCGATCGTGTCGATCGAGGACCCGCTGGCCGAGGACGACTGGAGCGGCTGGCAGACGCTGACCGCCTCGATCGGCGACCGGGTGCAGATCGTCGGCGACGACCTGTTCGTGACCAACCCGCAGCGCATCGCCCGCGGCATCGCGGAGAAGTCGGCGAACGCGGTCCTGGTCAAGGTCAACCAGATCGGCTCGCTGACCGAGACGCTGGACGCGGTGGACCTGGCCCACCGGGCCGGCTTCAAGTGCATGATGAGCCACCGTTCCGGCGAGACCGAGGACACCACCATCGCCGACCTGGCGGTGGCCACCGGCTGCGGCCAGATCAAGACCGGCGCGCCGGCCCGCTCGGACCGCGTCGCGAAGTACAACCAGCTGCTCCGGATCGAGGAGGAGCTGGCCGACGCGGCGCGCTACGCCGGCGCCGGCGCGTTCCCGCGCTACCGTTCGGCCTGAGACGCGCGAAGCCTCGGGGGAGGGGTGTGACGATGCAGCAGCGCCGCACACCGGGTGGTCAGCGTCCCGCCCGCCGACCGGGTCAGTCCGGTCGGCCGGGTGGTGGCCGCGCCACGCGGGGATCGGTCCGGGAGGCCGGCGTACGCGCCGACCCCCGCGCCGCTGGTCGGGCGCCGGGTGCTGCCCGGGGCGCCGAGGGCGTTCGCTCGGCGAATCGTCCGGCCGCCGCTCGGCGTACCGCAGCCGGCGCAGGCGTGAAGCGGCTCGCCGCGCCCCACCCCCGTCGCTTCACCGGCCGGGCCACAGTGCTGTTCGCGGTCCTGATCGCGCTCGCGCTGGCCTACACGTACCCGGTCCGGGTCTACCTGGACCAGCAGGCCGACATCGAGCGGATGGAGGCGGCCCAGGCGGTGCAGGCGGCGGAGATCGCCAAGCTCGAGGCCGAGGCTGCCAACTGGAACGACGACGAGTACATCAAGACGCAGGCTCGGGAGCGGTTCTTCATGGGCGAGCCGGGCGAGAAGATGATGGTGGTGCTGCACGACCCGGAGGGCGCCGCCCGGGACGCCGGGAAGTCGGCCGGTTCGGCCGCCCCGGCGGGACCGTCGACCTGGTACGACACGCTCTGGTCGAGCGTGCAGGCAGCCGACAGCCAGCAGCCGGGCAAGTGATCCACCGATCGACGCACCAGGAGAGACCGTGACTGTCGTACCACCGTCGGAGCCGGCGGCGGATTCCGTACCTCTGCCGCAGCGGGAGCCGGCCACGGAGGCCGACCTGGCCGCGGTGGCCGCGCAGCTCGGCCGGACGCCCCGGGGCACCCGGGCGGTCGCCCACCGATGCCCGTGCGGCCTCCCGGACGTGGTGGAGACGACCCCCCGCCTCGCCGACGGCACCCCGTTTCCGACGCTTTTCTACCTGACCTGCCCCCGGGCCACCGCGGCGTGCAGCCGGCTGGAGTCGGCGGGGCTGATGAAGGAGATGGTGGACCGGCTGACGACGGACCCGGAGCTGGCCGCGCACTACCGTGCCGCGCACGAGGACTACCTCGCCCGCCGGGAGGCGGTCGGTGAGGTGCCGGAGATCGCCGGAATCTCGGCCGGCGGGATGCCGGGCCGGGTGAAGTGCCTGCACGTGCACCTGGGGCACGCCCTGGGCGCCGGCCCGGGCGTGAACCCGTTCGGCGACGAGACGTTGGCGCTGGTCGAGCCGTGGTGGTCGGCCGGTCCGTGCGTGGACGTCCCGGCGGGCGAATGAACGCGCCGGCCGAGTCCTCGGCGTCCGAGAGTCAGATCGTGGTGCGGCGGGCCCGCACCGGGGACGTACGGGGCATCCGGCGGCTGGTGGACACCTACACCGACGACCGTCGGCTGCTGAGCAAGGCCACCGTCACCCTCTACGAGGACGTGCAGGAGTTCCGGGTGGCGGTCCGCGCCGACGACGGCGTCGTGGTGGGCTGCGGCGCGCTGCACGTGATGTGGGAGGACCTGGCCGAGATCCGCACTGTCGCTGTGGACCCGTCCTGCCGGGGCCAGCGGATCGGGCACCGGCTGGTGGGGGAGCTGATCGACGCGGCCCGGGAGCTGGGCGTGGCCCGGATCTTCGCGCTCACCTTCGAGACGCGGTTCTTCGGCGCGTTCGGCTTCCAGGAGATCGACGGCGCACCGGTGCCTCGCCAGGTGTACGAGCAGTTGCTGCGCTCGTACGACGAGGGTGTCGCGCAGTTCCTGGACCTGGAGCGGGTCAAGCCGAACACGCTGGGCAACACCCGGATGCTGCTGCGCCTGTAGGTCAGGCCTTGCGGGGGTGCGTCGCGAAGAACTCCCACATCAGGTCGGTGGCCGACAGCCCGGCGGAGGACGCGGCGAGCTGACCGGCTGTCGCCCCCGGCCAACTGTGGCCCATCTCGGGCAGGGTCCAGACGCTGACCTCGCTGCCGTCCGCGCAGCTCGCCACCGTGTGCGTCACACCCGGCACCCCGGCCGCCTTCGGGCTCGGCCGGCAGGAGAGCCGCTGCTGCCAGGTCTGCACGCCGGTCTGGAAGGTCGACGCGTACCGGTCCTGGCCGCCGATGAAGGTGATCACGGAGACGGGGCTCTTCGGCACGTAGCTGTCGGCCGTGGTCAGCTTCCCGCTGTAACCGCCGCTGACCACCCCGATCGCGGCGTACGTGCCGGTGCTCTCCACCGCCGCCCGGAAGCTCATGTCGCCGCCGTTGGAGATGCCGGTGAGGAAGACCTGGTTCGGGTCCGCGTGCCAGGTCTGCACCAGGTGAGCGGTGAGAGCGGTGAGGAACCCGACGTCGTCCTGGCTGCCGCAGCAGACCAGCGCGTTGAAGCCTCCGCCCACGCCGTCGGGGTACGCGACCAGCACGTTGTCCTTGTCAGCCTTGGCCTCAAGGCCCGCCAGCTCCCTCATCGCAGAGCCGGTCCCGGGATAGAAGTGCAGCGCGATGACCAGCGCGGACGGCCTGCCCGGGTCGTAGCCGGGCGGTGCGTGCAGCAGGTAGGTGCGCTCGACCCCGTTGTGCGTCAGAGTGAGCTCGTGGTCGCCCGCCGCCGGGCGTTTGGTCGACGCGGAGGGAGCGGCGGTCGGGGCCGACGAGGGTTGCCCCCGCTCACCACAAGCCGCGGCCACGACCATGAGGCAGAGCCCCGTCAACACTGCCACCGTCCGCCGCACGCCGGCCACCCCCCGTCGACCCCGCCGTCCACCCTGGAGGGCGTCGGATTGTGGATCAACCCTTTCGGTCCTGGGCGAAGGACGGCAGGCTGTTTTCCATGCTTCGCCTCCATCTCGGGCCGGCGGATCTCTGCCGGGTGCGGTTCGGTGCCCGGCTGCACCCGGTTGGCACCGCGCTGCTGGCCGGCCAGTGGCTGCGGGATCCGACGGTGGCGGCGATGGCGCCGACGCTGGCCGAGCGGGCGGCAGCGCTGGAGAGCACAGGAGCCGCCCAGGCCGCCACCGCGGTTCTGCGGCACCTGCTGCCGGCACGGGGGCGCCTGCCGGACTTCGTCACCCCCTTCGCCGGTGCGGAGTCGGTCGCCGCCGGTCTGGAGGCGATTCAGGCGACCCCGGCACGACGGGTACGCGCCGAGGTCGGCGCGGCGTACGCGGACGTGGCCGCCACCCCGCTGCGGCGGCGGTTCGCCGCAGCCGACCCGGAGATGCTCGACCTGTTCGGCGGGGCCGTCCGCACCTGGTTCGACGCCGTCCTCGCGCCGCACTGGCCCGATCTGGTGTCCGCGTACCGCCAGCAGGTGACCTGCGCCAGTCAACGGCTGGCGCAGCACGGCCTGGCCAGCCTCTTCGCGGGCCTGCACCCGGCCATCCGGTGGCGGGAGCCGGTGCTGGAGGTGCGGACGTGGTGGGACGGCGAACTGCCCGGCACCGGCCACGGGCTCATCCTGCTGCCCTCCCCGCTGGCCGGCCCCCGGCCCCGGGTGCTGGTCGAGCCGGATCGCCCGATCCTGCTCGTCTACCCGGCGCTGATGCCTCCGCGCGGGGCCACCGCCGAGGGCGATCCCCTCGGCCGGTTGCTCGGCGCCACCCGGGCGCTGGTCCTGCGCCAACTCGCGGCCGACGGCGGGATGACCACCACGGTGCTGTCCCGGGCCGTCGGGATCAGCCTCTCCTCGGCCTCGGAGCACGCCACCGCGCTGAGGGCCACCGGCCTGGTGGCCAGCGAGCGGGACGGCGGGTCGGTGCGACACCACCTGACGGCGCTCGGCGCGAACCTGCTGCGAGGGCTGCCGGGCGACACGTCCGAGGCGGGTCCGTCGGCCGCCCAGGCAGCCGGGTGGCCGCCCGCCCTGCCGTAAGGTTGCTGCCGTGACGACGCGAGTGGCGGCCATCGACTGCGGGACCAACTCGATCCGACTGCTGGTCGCCGACCTGCCCGGGGAGTCGGCCGGGCCGCAGGCGCCGCTGGTCGACCTGACCCGCCGGATGGAGATCGTCCGGCTCGGCCAGGGTGTGGACCGCACCGGTCGGCTGGCACCGGAGGCGATCGAACGGACCCGGGTGGCGCTCGCGTCGTACGCCGCCGACATCGAGAAGTTGGGTGCCGAGCGGGTCCGCATGTGTGCCACCTCCGCCTCCCGCGACGCCGCCAACGCCGCCGACTTCACCGAGATGGTGCAGCGCACCCTCGGCGTCGCGCCCGAGGTGGTCACCGGCGACGAGGAGGCCCGACTGTCGTTCACCGGCGCGGTGCGCGGGCTCCCGGCCGACGCGAAGGCGCCGTTCCTGGTCGTCGACATCGGCGGAGGCTCCACCGAGTTCGTGGTCGGTGACCGGGCCGCCGGCGTGCGCGCGGCCATCTCGGTGGACATCGGCTGCGTCCGGATGACCGAACGGCACCTACCCGGTGACCCGCCGACGCCCGAGCAGGTCGCCGCCGCGCAGGCCGACATCGCGGCCGCCGTCGACCGGGCGCTCGCCGTGGTGCCCGGCCGCGAGGCGGCAACCCTGGTCGGTCTCGCCGGGTCGGTCACCACAGTGGTCGCCCTCGCGCAGGGCCTGCGGGAGTACGACCCGGAGCGCATCCACCACGCCCGGGTGTCGTACGAGGCGGTCGCCCAGGTGACCGCGGAGCTGCTGAGCCAGACCCGTGAGCAGCGGTTGGCGAACCCGGTGATGCACCCGGGCCGGGCCGACGTGATCGGCGCCGGCGCGCTGGTGCTTCGCGTGATCATGGAGCGGGCCGGGATGCCGTCGGTGGTCGCCTCCGAGCACGACATCCTCGACGGCATCGCCTGGAGCCTGGCCATTTGATCGACTCGGTTTCCTGAAAGTCGCGGTGTCCCAGCAGGGCGGATACCCCGATTTCCAGGAAGTCGAGTCGATCAAGGTCTCGGTAGGACCGCGCCCCCTCACCTGCGTGTCGGGGCGGAAACGTTGACGCTACTGTGCATTGCGCACTAGTCTGCAATGCGTGGACACCACACAGTTGCTGAAGGGCGTGCTCGACCTGGCCGTCCTGGCCGTGCTCCGAGAGGAGGACGGCTACGGTTACGACATCCTGCGCCGGTTGCGCGAGGCCGGCCTGGAGGAGGTCGGCGACGCCTCGGTCTACGGGACGCTGCGCCGCCTCTTCGCCGCCGGCCTGCTCACCACGTACGTCGTGCCGAGCGAATCCGGGCCGCACCGCAAGTACTACTCACTCAACGCCGCGGGGCGTGACCAGTTGACCCGCTCCGGCAAGCTCTGGCGCTCGTTCGCCACCACCATGGACAGTCTGCTCGACGATCGGGGGATGGCGGCATGACCGTCACGGAGCAGGAGATCACCGACTACGTGGCGCGGGTCCGGGCCGCTCTGGCCGACCTGCCACCCACCCAACGCGACGAGCTGACCGAGGATCTCGCCGACCACCTCACCGAGGTCGCGGCCGAGGCCGAGGGCACTCTCGTCGAGCGGCTGGGCGAGCCCGAGACGTACGCAGCCGAGCTGCGCGCCGCGGCCGGCGCCGCCGCCGGGGGCGGTGGGCGGAATCTCGACCAGCGGGTCGCCGCCGCGCTGGTCGGGGTCCGCAGCCGCCTACGCGCTGTCGACACCCGACTGGGCCCACCCCTGGGGTACGAGACGGCGAGCGACTTCCTCCGGTTGTTGCGCCCGGGCTGGTGGGTGCTGCGCGGCTACCTGGCGGCGATGCTGGTCACGGTCATCTCCAACGGCGGCAACTATTACAACCTGCTGCCCCGGTTCGGTGGGGAGTTGCTCGCCGGCCTGATCATGCTGGTCGGCTTCGTGCTCGCCTCCATCTGGATTGGCCGCCGCTCCGCCCGGCTGACGCGTTGGCCCCGCTCGGCGGTGCAGGTCGGCAGCGCGGTGCTGGCGGTCTTCGCGTTGGCCGCGCTGGTCAACACCGAGGACCGGCTCGGCCGTGACTACTACTACGACCAGACCTCGGTCGACAGCCAGTACGGCCAGATCCGGGACGTCTTCGTCTACGACAGCGAGGGCCGGCTGGTGGAGAACGCCCGGCTCTTCGACCAGAACGGCAATCCGATCCGGCTGGGCTACCCGGACTGCGGTGGCCGCATCGACGAGTACGGCAACCCGCTGCTGCGGCCGTATCCGTACTGCCCGGAGCAGGCGCCGTTCGGGCCCCGGGCCCCGGGTGCGCCCCTCGCTCCCACGCCGCCCGCGACCACGCCAGACCCGAGCGGCACGCCGGAGCCGAGCACCACACCCGGTCCGACCGGGACGCCCACCGGCCAGCCCACGGCCGACAGCACCGTGACGCCGAGCGACGCACCGACTCCGACCCCGACGAGCTGAGTCGCGGTGTGAACTGGATCATGCTGCTGAAGCTGGGAAATAACTGAACGGACGAGGCGAGCGGGACGGCACCGTAAATCAATGATCGTTACGGTGTCGTCTGCTCATCAACCCCTCGGAAGGACCCCCCGTGTCAGACCAGGTCGCACCGCCCTCCGCGCCCGACGCCGCAGCACCCCAGCCGGCCGTCGAGACGCCGCAGCCGACGCCGGCCCAGCCGCAGTCGGCGACGTCAGATGCGGCCGAGCCGCTGGCGGCCAAGCCGGGTGCGGCCGACCCGCAGGCCGCCATGCCGGAGGCGGCGGACCCGCAGGCGGCCACGTCGGGTGCCGCCGACCCGCAGGCGGCCACGTCGGATGCGGCCGTGCCGCCCGCGACCGCCACGGCGACGGCCGAGCCGGAGGCGAAGAAGTCCGGTACGAAGAAGGCTCTGGGCATCGTCGGCGCGATCCTCGCGATCGTCGTCGTCGCTGGCCTGAAGTTCGGCCTCGTCTCGGCGATCGGCGGCTTCTTCAACAAGGACGAGACCGCCGACGCCAAGGCCGGCGACTGCATCGCCGAGCTGCCGGAGGTCACGGGGACCGGGCAGGAGAAGGTCGACGGCGCCAAGGTCGTCGAGTGCACCTCGACCGACGCGGCGTACACCGTGGTTGGTCGGGTGAACGACCAGAGCGAGGCGCAGGCCAAGGCCGGCACCGCCTGCGACTCGTTCTTCCAGAATGACGAAGAGGGCTACATCTTCTCCAGCGTCGAGCCGGGCAAGTCGGGCTACGTGCTCTGTTTGACCAAGAAGGCCTGACCGGCGCGCCAGGCCAGCATCGACGGCGGCGGGAGCAGACCCCGCCGCCGTCGGCGTACCCGCAGTCACCGGCCGGCGAACAGGAGGTGAATGCCACTGTTCCGGCGTCTTCCGGACGGCCGCGTGGCGTGGCAGGCTACCGGCACGTAGGACCACTGGGCGACCAGCCAACGATGACTGACCGCTAGGAGGACGGCCCATGGGCGAAATGGTGAGCTACCGCAGCAACGGGGGCATGAGCGAGGGGTATCTCGCGATACCCGCCAGCGGCATGGCCAGCCCTGCCGTCATCGTCATCCAGGAGTGGTGGGGCCTCGTCCCGCACATCCGATCGGTGGCGGACCGGTTCGCCGAGGCTGGTTTCGTCGCCCTCGCGCCCGACTTCTACCACGGTGAGACGACCAGCGAGCCGGACGAGGCGCAGCGGTTGCTGATGGCGATGCGGATGGACGAGGCGGCGAAGGACATCGCCGGTGCGGCCGACTATCTCGCGGGGCGTCCGGAGGTGACCGGTAAGGTCGGTGCCGTGGGCTTCTGCGCCGGTGGCAGCCTCGCCCTCTGGTCAGCCACCATCTCCGAGCGGATCGTCGCGACCGCCGGCTTCTATCCCGTGCTGCCGTGGGAGTCGATGCGCCCCGACTGGGCCGACTATGCCGGCAAGGCCGCGGTCATCCACTGCTCCGAAGAGGACGGCACCTCGGCCGCCGAGGGCGTACAGACCGCCCGTCGGGCCATCGAGGAGGCCGGCGGTGACTGCCACCTCTACGACTACCCGGGCACCTCGCACGCCTTCTTCAACGACGACCGGCCGGAGGCGTTCGACCAGCGCGCCGCGTCCAGCGCCTGGGCTCGCACCCTGGAACTCTTCCGGGCCAAGCTTGGCTGAGTCGCGTACCCCCGAGGAGGTGGTCGCCCGCGCAGCGCGGGCGCCCGACCTGGCGGACCTCGACGCGGGTGTCAGCGACTGTTTTGCCTGCCCCCGGCTGGTCCGGTGGCGGGAGGAGGTGGCCCGCACCCGCCGGGCCGCCTTCCGCGACCAGGAATACTGGGGCCGGCCGGTGCCGGGTTTCGGCACCGCCGACGCGCGGATCGCCATCCTCGGGCTGGCGCCCGCCGCGCACGGCGGCAACCGCACCGGCCGGATCTTCACAGGTGACCGGTCCGGCGACGTGCTGTTCGCCGCGCTGCACCGGGCCGGGCTGGCCAACCAGCCGACCAGCGTCGCCGCCGACGACGGGCTCGCCCTGCAGGACATCCGGATCTTCTCGGCCGTCCGATGTGCGCCGCCGGACAACAAGCCGACGCCGCAGGAGCGGGACACGTGCGCACCCTGGCTGCATCGGGAGGTCACGCTCATCCGGCCCACGCTGCGCGTCGTGGTCGCGCTCGGCGCGTTCGCCTGGGCCGCGTGGTGGCCGGTGCTCCGTCAGGTGTACGGGCTGCGCCCGCCCAGCCCGCGACCGGCGTTCGGTCATGGGGCACACTGGTCCGGCACGGACGCGCCGGACCTGTTGGGCTGCTACCACGTCAGCCAGCAGAACACCTTCACCGGGCGGCTGACACCAGAGATGCTGGACGATGTCTTCGGCCAGGCTAAACAGCTGGCCGGGGTGGACTGAGACGCGTGGGGCGGTGGCGATGACAGACGGAACACGCCCGCCCACGCCGTCCCCTGCCGCCGAGCAGGGGGTGTTGCGCCCGGCCCTCGGGTTGCTTCGCCGGTGGTGGCCGGTCGGTGCGGTCGCCGCGTTGCTCGTCGGTGCGGCGCTGGCGTCCGCCAACTCGTCAATCGGGGCCAGTCGGATCCCGCCAGCCGCGGAGAACGTCCCCTGGGTGCCCGAGTACCCGACCGCCGAGCCGCCGCCGTCGATTCCGGTCGAGCCGCGCGACGCCGGTGAGGCCACCCAGGCGCACATACCGCAGTGGATCGCCACCGTGGCGATGGTCCTGCTCGGGCTCGCCATCTTCGCCGCCCTCGGTTACCTGACCTGGATCCTGATCCGGGGTGCGTTGCGCCGCACCACCCGGAATCTGCCCACGCAGCGGGCCCGGCGTAGCGCCGAGGGCACCGCCCGGGAGGTGGTCGCGGCCCTCGACGCCGGCCTGGTGGAACTCGACGACCGGGACACCGACCCCCGGGTGGCGGTGATCGCCTGCTGGGTACGCCTGGAGGAGACCGCCGCTGCGGCCGGTGTGCCACGGCTCGCCGGGGACACCCCCACCGACCTGGTCAGCCGGCTGCTGCACGGTGACCCGGCGGCCGGCGTGCCGGCGATCGTCAGCACCGATGTGCTGAACGAGTTCGCACACGTCTACCGGGAGGCCCGGTACGCGACCCGCCCGATCGACGAACGCACCCGCGACCAGGCGCGCGCCGCGCTGCGCCGACTGCGCGGCGAACTCACCGCGGTGGTGACCCCGTGAGCGCGAGGAGTGAGTCGGGTCTGCGAGCCCCGCAGTCGCGAACCAGAGGTGCAGCGCATGAGTAGCACCAGCATCGACGACCTGCTCGCGTTCGAGGAGGAGGCGGCGCCGGCGGGCCCCCAGGCGCGCCGTTCCCGGATCCGCCCGGTGCTGCGATCGCTCGCGTGGGCCGCCGCGGTGGTCGCGGTGCTGCTCGTCGGCCTGCGCGCTGTCGGCCTCCAGGTCTCGCTGCCCGTGCTGATCGCCGGGGTGCTGGCCGTGCTGGCCGTCCGCCGGGTCACCGCCCTGCTCGCGCCGCCACCCCCGCCGCCAGCCGGTTCCCGGAAGGTGTCGGGTGAGGAGGACGGCAGTTACAACTGGGGTGCCCGGGACGCGCTGCGCAGCGCGATCAATCGCTGGGAATGGCCG
This sequence comes from Micromonospora sp. A202, assembly GCF_006715105.1. Lineage (NCBI taxonomy): Bacteria > Bacillati > Actinomycetota > Actinomycetes > Micromonosporales > Micromonosporaceae > Micromonospora > Micromonospora sp. A202. The sequence continues at coordinate 619,326 of NZ_VFMP01000001.1, forward strand.
TTGGACTGGTCCAACACCCGACCCGAACGTTTCAGCGGGGTGGTCCTGCCCCGCATCGGTGAACTGGCCGACGAGCGGATGCGCCTGAAGCACGGCGTCACCCGCGAGTCGGATCCGGCCCGCGCCCGCGCCCTGCTGGGCGACCGGCTCTGGACGTTCCTGGAGACCCCGCCTCGCCGCACCCTGTCGCCGCGCGACCTCGCGGTGATCGTCGCCGAACTGGAGAAGATCTGATGAACGACGTGGACCGGACCATTGCCCCCGCCGAGGTCGGCCATCTGGCTCGGGCGGTCCTGGACGCGGTCGGCACCGTCGTGGTCGGTAAGCGGGACGCGTTGGAGCTGGTCCTCGCCGGCATCCTCGCGGGCGGGCACGTGCTCCTGGAAGACCTGCCGGGGCTGGGCAAGACGCTGACCGCGCGCTCGTTCGCCCAGGCGCTCGGGTTGGACTTCCGCCGGTTGCAGTTCACCCCCGACCTGCTGCCCGCCGACGTCACCGGCTCGTTCCTGTACGACCAGCGCAACGGGGACTTCACCTTCCGGGCCGGCCCGGTCTTCACCAACCTGCTCCTCGCCGACGAGATCAACCGGACGCCGCCGAAGACGCAGTCCGCGCTGCTGGAGGCGATGCAGGAGAAGCAGGTCTCGGTGGAGGGTGTGACCTACAAGCTGGACGAACCGTTCCACGTGCTGGCCACTGCCAACCCGATCGAGTACGAGGGCACGTACCCGCTGCCCGAGGCCCAGCTCGACCGGTTCCTGCTGCGGGTCTCCTTCGGTTACCCGCAGCACGAAGAGGAGTGGGAGGTGCTGCGCCGTCGGATGAGCCGTCGCCGCGAGGAGGCGGAGATCAAGGCGGTCGTCGACGCGGCAACGCTGCGGGCCATGCAGGCCGCCCTGGAGGACGTGGTGGTGGAGGACTCCATCGGCCACTACATCGTGTCCCTCACCGCGGCGACCCGGGAGCACCCGTCGGTGCTGGTCGGCGCTTCGCCTCGCGGATCGTTGGCGCTGCTGCTGCTGGCCCGGGTGCGTGCGGTGTTCGGCGGACGCGACTACGTGGTGCCGGAGGACGTCAAGGATGTCGCGGCACCTGCCCTGGCCCACCGGATCACCCTGCGCCCGGAGATGTGGTTGCGCCGGGTCGACCCGGCGTTCGTGGTCGGCGAGGTGCTGGAAGCGACCCCCGCCCCGGCCAGCGGCGCCCTGCCCAGCTACGCCGCCGGTGGGCCCCGGAACTGATGACCGGACCGACCGTGCCGACATCCACCGAGCCGGAACCGGCTGCCGGCTGGGCACCCACCCCGGCGCTCGGCCGGGCGGTCCTGGTCGCCGGCCTGCTGCTGGTGGCGGGGGTGCTGCTGGGGCGGGTCGACCTGATCGTGCTGGCTGCCCCGTTCGCGCTGGGGACCGCGTACGCGCTGCGCCGACGCCCCACGGCGCTGCCGCAGGTGTGGATCAGTCAGGGGGACGACGGGCCGCTGGTCGAGGGCGGCGACGTGACGGCGGCGGTGAGCGTCGGCAACCCGGACACTGTCGACTACGACCTGGTCGTGCTGCGTACCCGCGTGTCGCCGTGGCTGCGGATCTTTCGGGCCGGTTTCGCCCGGGACGGGGTCGCCGCCGACGTGCCACCCGCGGCGACGACGCCGACCGGCAGCCAGGGTCCGGCCAGCGGCGCGAGTCGTTCGGCCGCCGATCGGCCGTTCGTGACGTCGGTGCCCACCGGGTCGGCGGTGGACCTGGAACTGGTCGGCCGTGCCCTGCGGTGGGGCCGGCATCCGGTCGGTCCGGCCGGTGCCCGGGTCGCGACGGCGGGCGGGCTGCTGGTCTCCCGCGCGGTGATCATCGAGCCGGTCCGCGTGCGGGTGTACCCGCGTACCGAACCGTTCGAGGCGGTGGAGGCGATGCCCCGCGCCGCCGGCCTGGTCGGGGCGCACCACTCACGGCGGCCCGGTGAGGGTGGCGAGCTGGCGGGCGTACGCAGATTCGGTCCCGGGGACCGGCTGCGCCGTATCGACTGGCGGGTGTCGTTACGGGCCCGGCAGTTGCACGTGGCGGCCACCCTCTCCGACCGTGACGCGGAGGTGGTGGTGCTGCTCGACGTGCTCGCCGAGGCCGGCCGTTCCGGTGGGGTGAACGGCGCCGCCTCGGTGCTGGACACCACCGTCCGGGCCACCGCTGCGATCGCCGAGCACTACCTGCACCGCGGCGACCGGGTCTCCCTGCTGGAGTACGGCCCGTCAGCCCGTCGGCTGCGACCGGCGGCCGGGCGACGGCAGTACCTGACCGTCCTGGAGTGGCTGCTCGACGTACGCGTGACGTCGTCCTCCCATGAGCCGTACGACCAGGTGTTCGGCCCGCAACTGCTCTCCTCGGACGCGTTGGTGGTGGTGCTCACCCCGCTGCTGGACGAACGGTCGGCGCAGATGCTCGCCCGGCTGACTCGGGCCGGCCGGTTCGTGGTGGCTGTCGACACGTTGCCTACCGACCTGTCGTCACCGAAGGACCGGGGCTGGGCCGAGGTGGCGTACCGGCTGTGGCGTCTGGACCGGGAGATCATGATCGGGCAGCTCCGGGAGCACGGCGTCCCCGTGGTGCGCTGGGCCGGCGCCGGCAGCCTGGACCAGGTGCTGCGGGACGTGGCCCGGCTGGCGACGGCCCCAAGGGTGGGTGGCCGGTGAGCGAGCTCGCGAGCCCCGCGGTCGCGAACGAGCGGAGGCGCAGATGATCGACGTTGTCGCCGGGCGGGTCCGGTCCTTTCAGAATGCGGTCAGCCGGATCAGCGCCGCTCCACTGCTGGTTCGGGCCGCGATCTTCGTCACTGTGCTTGCCGGGTTCGTCCTCGCCTTCCCCGCTGAGGTGCTGCCCGGTCGACCGATCCTGTTCCTGACTGTCGCCGCACTGTTGCCGGCTTTCGGCCCGCGCCGGGTCTGGGCGACGTTCACGGCGCTGGTCACGATTGGTGGCTGGTTGGTCGCCACCGATGGGTACGGCCGCCCGGTCGCCCTCTGGCGTCTTCTTGCCCTCGCGGCCCTGCTCTATCTGGCGCACACCCTCTGCGCGCTGGCCGCGCTGTTGCCCTACGACGCGGTGGTGGACCCGGAGATGATCACCCGTTGGTTGTTGCGGACGGCGGCCGTCCTGCTGGGCACCGCCGTGCTGGGGGTGCTGTTGTTGCAGGCCGGGGACACCGGTGGGGAGGCCGGATACCAGTGGGTCACGGTGCTTGGCCTGCTGCTGGCGGTGGGTACGGCAGCGTTGCTGGGCTGGCTCCTGCGACGGCGGTGACTGCTGCGACCTGAGGGTTACGCATGTCACATGGGTTGTGCTCCGTCACAGATGGGGGCCGCGAGCGGGATTACCTGAGCCGGCCGGGGAAAGATAGACAACGTGAATCCGAAGCGGATCCTTGTGGTGGGTGCCGGGCACGTCGGTCTGTACGCGGCGCTGCGCCTGTCGAAGAAGCTCAGCTCCCGTGAGGCTGAGGTCATGGTGGTGGATCCCCAGCCACACATGACCTATCAGCCGTTCCTGCCCGAGGCGGCGGCGGGCAACATCTCCCCGCGGCACTCCGTGGTGCCCCTGCGGCGGGAGTTGCGTCGCTGCAAGATGGTGGCCGGCACTGTCACGCGGATCGAGCACGGCCGCAAGGTGGCCACCGTGCAGCCGATCAGCGGCCCGGCCCGGGAGATCACCTACGACCACGTGATCGTGGCGCCGGGTTCGGTCTCCCGCACTCTGCCGATCCCCGGCCTGCACGAGCAGGGCATCGGATTCAAGACCATCGGCGAGGCGATCTACCTGCGCAACCACGTACTGGACCGGCTCGACGTGGCTGCGGCCACGCCGGATCCGGACGTCCGTCGTGCGGCGCTGACCTTCACCTTCGTGGGCGGTGGGTACGCCGGCATCGAGGCGCTCGCCGAGATGGAGGACATGGCTCGCGACGCCCTGCGTTACTACCCGGAGCTCAAGCAGGACGAGGTTCGCTGGGTGCTGGTCGAGGCCACCCAGCGGGTGCTGCCCGAGGTCGACCGGGACATGGGCGCGTACACCGTCCAGCAGTTGATGAAGCGGAACATGGACATCCGGCTGGACACCCGGCTCGAGTCCTGCGTCGACGGGGTGGTCAAGCTCTCCGACGGTGACAGCTTCCGGTCCGACACGATCGTGTGGACGGCCGGCGTGAAGCCGTCGCCGATGCTGGACTCGACCGACTTCCCGCGCGACGACCGTCGGCGGATCACCTGCCTGCCCACTCTCCAGGTGGTCGACGGCGACCAGGTGGTCGAGGGCGCGTGGAGCGCCGGCGACTGCGCCGCTGTGCCGGACCTCACCAAGGAGCCGGGCAACTTCTGCTCGCCGAGCGCCCAGCACGCGGTGCGCCAGGCCGCCAGGATGGCCGACAACATCACGGCCGTGATCCGGGGCCGCGAGCCGGTCAACTACAAGCACAAGCACGTCGGCAGCGTCGCGAGCCTCGGCCTGCACAAGGGCGTCGCCCAGGTGTACGGGATCAAGATGACCGGCTGGCCGGCGTGGGTCATGCACCGGACGTACCACATGAGCCGGATCCCGTCGTTCAACCGCAAGGTCCGGGTTGTCGTGGACTGGTCGTTGGCGTTCTTCCTCAAGCGTGAGGTGGTGGCCCTCGGGCAGCTGCACGACCCGCGCGAGGAGTTCGTCGAGGCGTCGCAGCCGGTCGGCGCGCCGCGCGTCTGATCTCAGGTCTGCGAAAGGGCCCCTCCCAGTCGGGAGGGGCCCTTTCGTGCTGCGGTGCCGAAAGCACCCAGCCGATCATGGAGTTGTGGTGCCGGTTTGGTTCCACAGCGGGCGCTTTGTCACCCCCCCAACTGCATGATCGACCCGGGCGGGGCGGGGCGGGGTGCGGGTGGGGGTGGGGCGGGTGGCGTCAGACTCGCCAGATCCAGGCGTCGGCGATCCGGGTGGCGGGTCCGTAGAGCTGTTCCAGGGTCGCGCGCAGACTCTCGGCGTGCGGGGCGTCGTCGGCCAATGCGATGCAGGAGGCACCCCAGAACTGGGCGTCCCGTGCGGCCTGGCGGCGCTGCTCGTCGCCGATGGCTGGTTGGTCACCGCGCCGGGCGACGTCCGCCAGCAGCGCGGAGGTGGGCTGCTTGAAGGTGCCCATCGCCGCGGTGCCACCCCGCCCGTACGGGCCGATGAAGAACCCTTCCGGCAGACCGAAGGCGGCGTCGGCAGCGGTCGCCCAGCGCATCGGCCAGGGCTCTTTCGGCGTGGGCAACGGCACCGGGACGAGCACCCCGCCGGGGCGTACGCACTGCCGCCAGTGGCCGCCGCTGACGAATTCCGGCACGGCGGGTCGTTCGGCGGTCGGCAGCGGGGTCGGGAAGATCGGCAGCAGTGCCGCGCCAACGGCCAGGGGCACGAACCGTCGCGCCCGTCCGGTGCTGCGCAGAGCCCGGTCGACGGCCAGCACCACCAGCGTCGCGATGATCGGCAGCAGCGCCAGCGCGAACCGCATCGGCAACGCGCCGTCCACCACCGGCAGCCCGCCGATCAGGGCGTACGGGCCGGGCAGCGCTGTCCTGGTGCCGCCGAGCACCACCTCCGGGCCGAGCGAGAGCGCACCCATCACGAGGCCCGCCGCCACGCAGGCGAGGACCAGTCGGTGTCGCCCGGCCCAGATCGCGCAGATCGCGGCGACCAGCAGCAGGGGCCAGCCGAGGAAGGTGTTGTACTCGGCCGGGCCGGTGGTCAGCCGGGCGGACTGGTCGCTGCCGGCAACCGACAGGGGAGAGATCGTCCACCAGCTGCTCAGGTCGGCGGAGAAGTAGGCCGGCGTGAACATCCCGTCGGCGACCCCCTGCGGGCCGGCGAACTGGAACCACAGCGGGTAGCCGAGCACCAGTAGGGCGAGCCCGGCGGCGACCGCCAGCCCGCCGGCGAAGCCGGGCAGCGCCCGCCGGGCCAGGTCCCGGTCCGCCACGGCGTAGCTGATCGCCATCACCAGCAGCGTGACGGCGGCGAGGAAGAGCACCTCCTCGCCGATGAAGACCTGCGCGGTGACCGCGGCGGCCAGTCCCGCCGCCGAGGTGAGCATCCGCCGGCGATCCGGCCCGGGCGACCGGTCGCGACCGGTCCGGTCGAGAGTCGTGGGCCCCGGGTCGGATGCCCGCAGCAGTCGGGCCACCAGCCAGACGATCACCGGCACCAGCCACTGGGCGGTCATGTGCAGGTGGCTGTTGGTCTGCGAGATCATGCCCGGGCCGAACCCGCAGAGCCCTCCGCCGAGCGCGGCGGCGAGCCGGCGGGCGCGCAGCGTCCGGTGGAACAGCAGGTACCAGGCGAAGGCCGTACCAGCGAGGTTGGCGGCGGCGAGCAACGCGAAGGTGACCGGCGCGCCCAGCAGCAGGGTGACCGGCGCGAAGACGATGCCCAGCGCGATCACAGTGGTGTTGGCCATCAGGTTGACGCCGTCGGGGGCGTTGAGACGGTCGGTGAGCAGGCCGAAGTCACCGAGCAGCGCGCGGGCGTCGACGGCCAGGAACCACTCGTAGAGGGCCTGGTCCTCCGGATTGAGGGCCAGCGTGCGGCCAGCCGGGTCGGGCCACAACCCGTGGGTGACCCAGCCGGCCAGCACCGCGCAGACCAGAGCGGCCAGCAGATCCAGCCGGTGCCGACGGACGGCGGCCAGGAGCCGAACGGCCCGGGGCCGGCGGTTGACCTGATCGGCGAGGCGGAAGGCCTGCTCAGGGGCGGCGTCGGGGGCCGTGGGGGCTGCGCTGCTCACGGCATCGACCCTAATGTGACCGGCCCCACGGGGTACGTCGGGTCGCCGCAGACCCGCTACGGTGACATTGCATCGTGCGTGTCGGCGCGCCGGTGCCACCCGCCCGGGTGGTGGAAAGGCAGACACGGCCGCCTTAAAAGCGGCTGCCGAAAGGCGTGCGGGTTCGACCCCCGCCCCGGGCACCGGTCGGCTCCCACGCATTCTCATTCGTGATCACCAGGACTTGGCTGCGCCGTTTACTCTTGGAGGGCACGTTCACGTGCAAACGACCCCCTGAGGGAGGCCAGACAGTGAAGACCTCGAACCCGGTGCTCGCCCGGCTCGGCCAAGCGGCCGAGCGGGAGCGCTCCGCCGGGTACGCCCCGGCCGGGCCGTACGGACAGCCCGGCATTCCCCAGCAGTACCCGTCCCAGGCCGGTTACCCGGCTGCGCCGCCCACCGTGGCGCCCATGACCGTCGACGACGTGGTCGTCAAGACGGTCGCTCTGCTCGGCATCCTCGGCATCACCGCCGCGGCCGCCTGGGTGCTCGTGCCCGACTCGCTGGTCAGCACCGCCTGGATCGGCGCTGCGGTGGTCGGCCTGGTCCTTGGCCTGATCATCTCGTTCTCCCGGATGGCCAACCCGGCACTCGTCATCGCGTACGCGCTCGTCGAGGGCGTTTTCGTCGGCATGGTGAGCAAGGCCTTCGAGACGCGCTACGACGGCATCGTGCTCCAGGCCGCCGTGGCCAGCTTCGGCATCTTCTTCCTGATGGCGATGCTCTACAAGGCGAAGGTCATCCGGGCCACCCCGGCCTTCGTCAAGGGCATGATCGCGGTGATGGTCGGCCTCTTCGCCGTCATGCTGATCAACTTCGTGCTGGCCATGTTCGACGTCAACACGGGCCTGCGTGACGGCAGCCCGCTGGCGATCGGTTTCAGCCTGGTCTGCATCGTGGTCGCCTCGTTGAGCTTCGTGCTCAGCTTCAAGGAGATCGAGGACGGCGTCCGGATGGGCCTGCCGCAGCGCTACTCCTGGGTGGCCGCGTTCGGCATCCTGGTCAGCCTGGTCTGGCTCTACATCGAGATCCTGCGCCTGCTGAGCTACTTCCAGGGCGACGACTGACCTCGTCCGCTCTGCCGACCGGCGCCCGCTCCCGCTCTTGCGGGGGCGGGCGCCGTCGTTCGCACCGGGCCCGCCGTTTCGCCGCCAGCACCGGGCCGCCCGGGGCAGAGTGACTGCAAGGGCGTGTGTCAAAGCCTCGGTCGAGCCGAGGCGGAGTCCCAACGCGGCCGGTCGTCGTCTGGGCCCGTCGCAGGCCGGCCAGGGGCTTTGACACACGCCCTGGGGGTACGCGGGCGAAGGAGGCGGCGGTGCGCAGCAACAACCCGGTGCTCAACCGGCTGGACGAGACCGGCCGGGTGGAGGCCCGGGTGCTCGGCTCCCGCGACGTCGAGCCGATGACTGTCGACGACGTGGTGGTCCGTACCGTCGGACTGCTGGTCGTCACCGGCGCGACCGCGGCGGTGTCCTGGGTGGTGATCCCCGACGTGGCCTGGTTGGGTGCCGCACTGGCCGGCAGCGCCCTCGCCTCGATCGCGTTGGTCCTGGTCATCTCGCTGCGGGGGATCACCAACCCGGTGCCGATCGTCGGCTACGCCCTGCTCCAGGGCCTGCTGCTGGGGGTGGCGAGCCGCGCGTTCGAGCAGGTCTATCCGGGCATCGTGGTGCAGGCGGTGGCCGGCACCTTCGGCGTCTTCCTCGGCATGGCGGCGCTCTACCGGGCCCGGGTGATCCGGGCGACGCCCCGGCTGGCTCGCCTGGTGATCGGCACGTTGCTCGGCATCGCCGTGCTCAGCGTCGTCAACCTGGTGTCGTACCTGATCTCCGGGCGACCGGGGCTGGAGGTCTACAGCGTCAGCGGGGAGGTCGGCTGGCTGCCGTACGCCTTCTCGGTGGTGGCCATCATCGCCGGGGCGTTCAGCTTCATCCTCGACTTCGATCTCGTCGAGCGTTCGGTGCTCGACGGTCGACCCCGCCGGTACGCGTGGCTGAGCGCGTTCGGCCTACTCACCGGGTTGGTCTTCCTCTACTGGCAGCTGCTGCGGCTGCTCAGTTACCTGCGCCGCTGACCGGCCCGAACAGGCGCGGTCGGTGTCGGCCGTAGACTCGGCGGCGATGAGCGCAGCGGAGTTGGACAAGGCCATGCAGTTGCTGGTCCGTCAGATCGTGCACTGGCAGCAGCCGCGCTGGTCGGCCATCGCGACCGCCGGCAACGTGTCCCGCGCCGACCTGGTGCACCGTCTGGTGCAGGAGATCGCCAACCTGGCCGCCGACGCCGAGGGAGAGCCGCGTCGGGTCGTGCCCCGGCTCGACAACGACCTTGCCCTGCCCGATCAGCTACGGGTGGTGACAGCGGACCTGCTGGCCGCCGACCCGGGGGCCGAGGCGTTGGCCCGGGCCGCCGCCGAGGTGGCGGCGACCCGCAGCGCGCTCTGAGGTCAGTTCAACCGTTCGAGCACCATGGCCATGCCCTGGCCGCCGCCGACGCACATCGTCTCCAGACCAATGGTCTTGTCGTGCCACTCCAGGGCGTTGAGCAGGGTGCCGGTGATCCGGGCGCCGGTCATGCCGAACGGGTGACCGACCGCGATCGCGCCGCCCATCACGTTCAGCTTCTCCTCCGGGATGCCCAACTGGCGGTAGGAGGGGATGACCTGCGCGGCGAACGCTTCGTTGATCTCCACGAGGTCGACGTCGTCGATGGTCATGCCGGCCCGCTTCAGAGCCTGCCGGGACGCCTCGACGGGGCCGAGGCCCATGATCTCCGGCGACAGGGCGGTCACACCGGTGGAGACGATCCGGGCCAGCGGGGTGAGCCCGAGCTCCTCGGCCCGCTGGGCGCTCATCACCACCACGGCGGCCGCGCCGTCGTTGAGCGGGCAGCAGTTGCCCGCGGTGATCCGGCCGTCCGGGCGGAACACCGGCTTGAGACCGGAGACCGCGTCGAGCGTGACGCCGGCACGGGGACCGTCGTCGGTGCTCACCACGGTGCCGTTCGGCGTGGTGACCGGGGTGATCTCCCGGGCCCAGAAGCCGTCGGCGATGGCCTTCTCGGCGAGGTTCTGGCTGCGTACGCCGAACTCGTCCATGTCGGCGCGGCTCACGTCGTGCACCTGGGCCAGGTTTTCCGCGGTCTGCCCCATGGTCAGGTAGATGTCGGGCAGCTCACCGGCCTCACGCGGATCGGTCCACACCTCGGCGCCGCCCTGTGCGCGGCGCTTCGAGCGCTCGGCCGCCGCGCCGAAGCGCGGGTTTTCCCAGCCGCCGCCGACGAGGGCCTGCGCCTCGGGAGGCAGCCCGTCGGAGCTGCCCCGGGCGTAGCTGGAGACCATCTCCACGCCGGCGGAGACGAACACGTCGCCCTCGCCGGCCCGGATCGCGTGCATCGCCATCCGGGTGGTCTGCAACGACGAGGCGCAGTAGCGGGTCAGCGTGGCGCCGGGCACAGTGTCCAGACCGAGCAGTGTGGACACCACCCGGGCCATGTTGAAGCCCTGCTCGCCACCGGGCAGGCCACACCCGAGGTAGAGGTCGTCGATCGTGGTCGGGTCGAGCTGGGGGATCTTGTCCAGGGCGGCCTGGACGATGGTCGCGGCGAGGTCGTCGGAACGAACGTCGCGCAGGGACCCCTTGTGCGCCCGGCCGATGGGGGAGCGGGCGGTGGCGACGATGACGGCGTCGCGGGACGACTCAATCGGCATGGACCAACGTTAACCCGCCGGTAACATGCGCGGAAGAAGCCGGCGCGGCGGGAAATGTCACCCTGACCGGGAACGATCTAGCGCCGGGTGGCGACCGTCGCGGCGGCGGCGACGGCGGGCAGCAGCGCGTGCGCCCACACCCGGTAACCGTCGGCGGAGGGGTGGAAGCCGTCGTGGCACAGCGTCCCCGCGTCAGCCCGGAACACCGGCCCGGTCTCGGTGCCCAGGTCGACCACCGAGCCGCCAGCGTCCAGCACGGCCGTGGTCTGCGCACGGGCCATCCGCCGCCCGGACCAGCCGACCACCTGGCGCAGCGGAGGCGCGATGGCACGCACCGCGCCGAGATCGGGGCACGTGCCCACCACCACCTCGACCCGCGCCTCCCGCAGGCGGTGCACCGCGGCAGCGAGATAGGCCGCGGAGTCGACCGGCCGGCGCAGCCCGGTGGCGTCGTTCGCGCCGATCAGGATCAGCGCCACGTCGGGCCGCTCACCGAGCAGGGCCCGGGCGACCTGGGTGGCCAGGTCGGTCGAACGGGACCCGGAGACGCCGACGCTGGACAGGTGCACCCGCCGGCCCGTCGGGCCCTCGGCGAGCAGGTTGGCCAACTGCCCGCCGATGGTGTCCTCAAGCCGGTCGACGCCCACGCCCAGCGCTGACGAGTCACCGAGCAGCACCAGCCGCAACGGCGGAGCGCCAGCCCGGCCGATCGTGGCCCGCAGGGCCAGCCCCAGTTCCGGTTGGGCGTACCGCCGGTGCCGGGCCACGAACGCCTCGCCGGCCAGGACGGCGGCACCGCCCACGGTGCCGGTGAGCAGCGAGAACGCCGCCGCCCGACCCAGTCGGCCGGCGAGGCCGGAGATCACGCCCCGCTCGCTGCGCTCGTTCATGCCAGTCCCTCCACTGTCGAGGTGTCCGAGGCGGACCCGTGCGGCACCGCACCGACACCGAAGAACGCCCGCCGGCGCAACTGCGCCCACCGGCCCGCCGGCCCTCGGTCGCGGCCCCGGACCTGGGTGCCGCTGACCTCCGTGCCGGCGTGCCGGGCCGCCTGCTGCGCGGCCTCCGGCAGCGACCGTACGCCCTCGCCCCGGGTCGGTGTGGCCCGTCGTTCCTGCCCAGCGCCGAGCGCGGAGAGCATCGTCGGCAGGAGCGCCGCAGCGGCCATCGCGTACCCCTCGGCGGAGGGATGGAACCGGTCCCAGGCGAACATCCGGGTCGGCTCGGCGGTGAACCGGGGGCCGAGCAGATCACCGAGGGAGACCGTCCAACCGCCGGCCTCGACCACCGCGACCGTCTGGGCCGCGGCGAGTTGACGGCTCCACCGGTGCGCCAGCCACCGCAGCGGCGGTTGGATCGGGCGGATCGCGCCCAGGTCGGGACAGGTGCCGACGACCACCTCGCAGCCGGCGTCGCGCAGCGTGTGCACCGCCTCGACGAGGTAGCGCACCGCCAGCCCACGCGGGGTGCGGTTGGTGATGTCGTTGCCGCCGATGAGGATCACCGCGATGTCGGGTCGGCACTCCAGCGCCGCCTCGACCTGGTGCCGCAGCGCCGAGGAGATGGCACCGACCACCGCGAAGCGGTGCAGTCGCACCGGTCGGTGCAGCCGACGGGACAGGCCGGTGGCGAGCAGTGCGCCAGGTGTCTCCCTGCGACGGTGCACCCCGTAGCCGGCCGCCGAGGAGTCACCGAGCACGACCATGGTGAGCGCGGGACCAGGGAACTTCGCGCCGTACGTCCCGTCGCAGCGTGGCGGCGGTGCCTCTGCCATCGGGATGGTGCGTCGGGCCTGCCGGGCCTGGCCGAGCAGCACGCCGCCGGTCGCCACCGCGGCCGCCGCGGTGGCACCCGTCCCGATGGCCGCCAGGCGGGCGAACCGCCGGGCCTGCCGCCAGTGCTCTCCGCCGGGTACGACGGAATCAGCCACCCCCATACCACGACATTATCGCGCCGGTCCGACACGCCGCTGTCGTCGCGACGCCACTCCGGTGCCTGGAAACCGACGCGACGGGGTATCTGTCCAGGAGAGGCCGGCCGACTTGCGCCGACCCGCCACGCTGATCCGGCGGAGAGGAGCGCGACGATGGGGAAGACACTGAAGCGCAGCGCGGCGTTCACGGCCCTCGCGCGGGCACTGGCGGCTGGGGCCCGTGGTGGGCCGTCGTTGGGCACGCGGTTGGCCGCGCTGCCCCGGATGATCCGGGCCACCACCAAGGGGGAGTACGACGGCGGCCTGCGACTGGCCCTGATGACCGCCGCCACGGCGTACATCGTCTCGCCGATCGACCTGCTGCCGGAGATCCCGCTGGCGATCTTCGGGCTCGCCGACGACGCGGTCATGATCACCTGGCTGGCTGGCAGCGTGCTCGCCGAGACCGATCGCTTCCTGGAGTGGGAAGCCCGCCGCAGCTCGGTCATCCCCGGGGGGCTGGTGCCCTGACGGCACGTACGCTGGACGCGAGGAAACGTCTGCCCGGCCGCGGTCGCCGGCGCCGCAACGAAGGGCACACCGTGCAGTACTACGACAACGTCGTCGACATGATCGGCAACACCCCGCTGGTACGTCTGCGTAACGTCACCGAGGGCATCCAGGCCACCGTGCTGGCCAAGGTGGAGTACGTCAACCCGGGCGGCTCGGTGAAGGACCGGATCGCGCTGCGGATGGTGGAGGACGCCGAGGCCGCCGGCCTGCTCAAGCCCGGCGGCACCATCGTCGAGCCGACCAGCGGCAACACCGGCGTCGGGCTGGCCCTGGTGGCCCAGCTCAAGGGCTACAAGTGCGTCTTCGTCTGCCCCGACAAGGTCAGCCAGGACAAGCAGGACGTGCTCCGGGCATACGGCGCCGAGGTGGTGGTCTGCCCGACCGCTGTCGCTCCGGAGGACCCGCGCTCGTACTACAACGTCTCCGACCGGCTGACCCGGGAGATCCCCGGCGCCTGGAAGCCCAACCAGTACAGCAACCCGGCCAACCCGCGCTCGCACTACGAGACCACCGGCCCGGAGTTGTGGAAGCAGACCGAGGGCGGGCTCACCCACTTCGTGACCGGCGTGGGCACCGGTGGCACGATCTCCGGCATCGGGCGCTACCTCAAGGAGGCCTCCGAGGGTCGGGTGCGCATCATCGGAGCCGACCCGGAAGGTTCGGTCTACTCCGGGGGCACCGGCCGTCCGTACCTGGTGGAGGGCGTCGGCGAGGACTTCTGGCCGGAGACGTACGACCAGGGTGTCGCCGACGAGATCGTCGAGGTGTCCGACAAGGCGTCCTTCGAGATGACCCGGCGGTTGGCCCGCGAGGAAGGGCTGCTGGTCGGTGGCTCCTGCGGGATGGCGGTGGTCGCCGCGCTGGAGGTCGCCCGCAAGGCCGGCCCGGACGACGTGGTGGTGGTGCTGCTGCCGGACGGCGGCCGGGGCTACCTCTCGAAGATCTTCAACGACTCGTGGATGGCCCGGTACGGCTTCCTCGACAACTCCGGCGCCGAGCCGACAGTGGCCGACGCGCTGGCCAGCAAGCCTGGCGGGCTGCCCGAGCTGGTGCACGTGCACCCGACCGAGACGGTCCGTGACGCGATCGACTACATGCGGGAGTACGGCGTCTCGCAGCTGCCGGTGCTCAAGGCCGAGCCGCCGGTGGTGACCGGTGAGGTCGCCGGCTCGATCGCCGAGCGGGACCTGCTCGACGCGCTCTTCACCGGCCAGGCCCACCTGCACGACACCATCGAGCGGCACATGGGCGATCCGCTGCCGATGATCGGTGGCGGTCAGCCGGTCAGCGAGGCCGTTGGCCTGCTGGAGAAGTCCGACGCCGCGCTCGTCCTGGTGGACGGCAAGCCCAAGGGCGTCCTGACCCGCCAGGATCTCCTGGCCCACCTCGGCGCCCACTGAGCCCCGTCCCCGGTGCCCCGCCTGCGGGCGGGGCACCGGGCCACCCTGTCGCGCCCTTTGCTCTGCATACGCATACGCACCACCACCCACCGTCACGGTCACGGCCACCGCTGGTGCCTATTGGTAAGCAGAGCAAAGGCGCCGGCGAGGACTGCTCAGAGAGGGCGGGCGTAGCGCAGTTGGAGGGTGGGGGCAAGGCCGATCTGCTCCTCACGCTCCGCTCCGGTCGGGGTCCAGCCGCCGCGCTGGTAGAAGGCGCGGGCGTGGGCGTTGTCCCGGAGCACCCAGAGCACCGCCCGCTGCCATCCTCGCGCCCGCATGGCGTCCAGCGCGTCCACCATCAGCGCGCGGCCGACGCCCCGGCCCTGCTCACCGGGGTCGAGATGGATCGCGTTGAGCAGCCCGGTGGCCGGGTCGTCCTCGTCGTCCGGGCCCAGGTAGCTGAACCCGGCCAGCGTCCCGGCCCGTTCGGCCACGAACATCCGGTGGGTGTCCCGCTCCCATTGCCACCGCTCGACCCAGTAGCGCCCCATCGCCTCCGGCGTCGGGTCGGCCAGCGCCTCGGCCGGCAGGAACGAGGAGTACGTGGCGACCCGGGAGCGTTGGTGCAGGGCGCCCACCGCCATCAGGTCGTCACCGGTTGCTGGGCGGAGCGTGACGGTCATCCGGCCGAGGCTACCCGGCGGGGTGGGAGCTGCACCACGGTCAGGTCCTCGGCGACGATCAGATCACCGTCGAAGTGCGCGCGTGCCTCGTCGTGGAACCGGCGCGGGTCGGAGTAGCGCTGGGAGAAGTGGGTGAGCACGAGCCGGCGTACACCGGACTCGGTCGCCACCCGGGCGGCCTGCGCCGCGGTCAGGTGGCCGACCTCGGCGGCGAGCGCGGCTTCCGACTCCAGGAAGGTCGACTCGATGACCAGCAGGTCGGCGTGCTCGGCGAGGGCGTACACCCCGTCGCAGAGGCCGGTGTCCATCACGAACGCGAACCGCTGCCCCGGCCGGGGCTCGCTCACCTCGTCGCGGGTGACGCGACGTCCGTCGAGGTCCAGGTGCCCGACCCGGATCAGCTCGCCGACAGCCGGCCCGGCGATGCCGTACGCGGTCAGCTTCTCCGGCAGCATCCGGTGGCCGTCCGGCTCGACCAGCCGGTAGCCGTACGTCTCGATGGGGTGCCGCAGTCGGCGTGCCTCCAACGTGCCGCAGCTCAGCGCGATCCGTTGCCCGTCCGTCTCGATCGGGGTGACCTGGAGTTCGGCGGTCTCGTAGAAGGAGGTCGCGTGCCGGAGCCGGCCGAAGTATTCGGCCCCGCCGGCCGGGAAGTGCACGGCGACCGGGTGTGGCACCCGGTCCAGGGAGAGTCGCTGGATGGTGCCGGGCAGGCCGAGGCAGTGGTCGCCGTGGAAGTGGGTGATGCAGATCCGGGTCAGGTCGGTGGCGGTGACAGTGGTGTGCAGGAGCTGACGCTGGCTGCCCTCACCCGGGTCGAAGAGGATCACCTCGTCGTCCCAGCGCAACACGTACCCGTTGTGGTTGCGCTGACGGGTCGGCGCCTGGCTGGCCGTCCCGAGCACCACCAGCTCGCGCATGGACATCGCCGGTCCTCCGGATATATCGCCGGTCCTCCGGATATGGAGCGACCCCCGGGGCGCTCCGCGCTGTTGCGCGGGCCGGCTGGACTTGGCCGGCACCCCGGGGGTCGGGTGGCTGTCGTGGATTCGCCGCACCGCTGCCACACGGTCTCGACGATGGTGCTGTTGCCCACCTCGCGGCGAGCCGATCACTGTCGAGGACAGCGGCTAGCTGACAGCCACCTCACGAGTCCGATTGCTATACAAGTCTGGACCACCTCCCTTCACGTGTACGGCCACGTTATCGAGTTCCCGGCGGGCTCGGCAACGGATTTCGATCACACGGTCAGATGGGAATGCCCGGCCACCTCATCGGCGGCCGGGCATCACGCTGGTGCAGGTGGCGGTGGTCAGCCGGCGACTCGAGCCACGCCGACCGGGCAGCTCAGCCCGTTCGGGCCGTGGTTGCAGTAGCCGTTCGGGTTCTTGGTCGGCGCCAGATACTGCTGGTGGTAGTCCTCGGCGAAGTAGTAGCTGCCGAGCGGGGCGATCTCGGTGGTGATCTCACCCTTGCCGGCGCGCGTCACGATCGGCTGGAACGCGTCCCGGGACGACTCCGCGATGGCCCGCTGCTCGTCGGTGGTCGTGTAGATCGCCGACCGGTACTGGGTGCCCACGTCGTTGCCCTGGCGCATGCCCTGGGTCGGGTCGTGGTTCTCCCAGAAGACCTTCAGCAGGTCCTCATAAGTGATCTTGCTGGGGTCGTACACCACCTGGACGACCTCGGCGTGCCCGGTCCGGCCGGAACACGTCTCCTCGTACGTCGGGTTCCTGGTGACGCCACCCGCGTAGCCGGCGGAGGTGGTGTAGACACCGGGCAGCGTCCAGAACAGCCGCTCGGCGCCCCAGAAACAGCCCATGCCGAAGACCGCGACCTGCAGGCCCTCCGGGAACGGGCCCTTCAGCGGGGTGCCCAGCACCTCGTGGCGGTCGGCGACCGGCATGGCGATCGGACGGCCCGGCAGGGCCTGGTCGGGCGAAACCATCTCGGCGTTCATACGGCGCAAAAACACGTGGGGATCTCCTCTCGTACCTCTCCCAGCGTGTAACACCGGTGGGTCCACCTTCCTTACCCGCGCCGGTGTGAGTCAGGCCCCGCCCGGGAGTGCGGCGGCGACCCGGTCCGCGTGCGTCCGGGCGTCGGCGTCGTCCTCGTAGCGGGTACGTGGCCAGAAGAAGCCCCGCAGCCCGTCGCCCTTGGTCCGTGGAACCACGTGGGTGTGCAGATGCGGGACGGACTGGGACACCTTGTTGTTCATCGCCACGAACGTCCCACCGGCCCCCAGGCCGGTCTCCACCGCCACCGCCAGGCGCTGGACCAGCGCGAAGTAGCCGGGCAGCAGGTTGGACGGCAACTCGGCGAGGGTCACCAGATGAACCCGGGGCACCACCAGCACATGCCCCTTGAACACCGGCCGAGTGTCCAGGAACGCCACCCCGTCCGGGGTGTCGGCGACCTTGAAGGCCGACACCTCACCCGCCACGATCCCGCAGAACACGCACCCGCTCATCCGCCCAGGCTAGGTGGCGGGGCCGGCGACGCGCGGGCCCCCACGCCCGCACCGCCTGTGGTACTCATCTATCGAAATAAATCAGTGCAGGTGTGACCTGCGCTCCGAAAGGATGAACCTTGCAGATCAGAAGAGGCGCCACCGTGGCCCTGGCGGCACTGACCGCCGGGCTGCTCACCGGCGCGTTCCCGGGCCCCGCCGTGGCGGCTGCCACGCCGACCGCCACCCCGCTGCCGCTGACCCAGGTGGCCGACGTGGTGTCCGCCGGCGACCGGGTCTTCGTCAGCGGTGGCCGCTCCTCCACCGACGTCGTGGTGGCCAGCGCGACCGGCGCTCTCGTCGGCACCCTGGCCGACCTGCCCGGCCCCACCGACCTGCTGCTCAGCGCCGACCGGCAGACCCTCTACGTGGCGCTGCCCAGCGCCAACGCCATCGCCGCCTTCGACACCGGCTCCCTGATCGAGTCGGCCCGCTACGACACCGGCGTGGGCGAGTGCCCGTCGTCACTGGCGTTGACCGGCCGGTACCTGTGGTTCGGCTACGGCTGCGACCAGTGGGGTGGCAACATCGGCCGGATCGACCTGGGACGCCAGCCGGCCCGGGTGACCACGGGGATGGCCACCACCCAGGACTTCTACGGCGCTCCGCTGCTGGCCGCTGCCAGCCAGAACCGTTCGGTGCTGCTGGCCGGGCAGGCGGGGTTGAGCCCGGCGTCGGTCTACGCGTACGCGATCGGAGCGGGGGGAGCACTGACCCTGCTGCGGGCGAACGACTGGACGGCGATCGGCAGCAACCTGCAGGACATCGCCCTCGACCCGACCGGTACCACCCTCTACACCGCCTCCGGTGCCCCGTACGAGGTGCAGGCGTTCCCGTTCGCCGACATCAGCATCCCCTCGGCGACCTACCAGACCGGTGCGTACCCGAATGCCGTCGAGGTGTCCCGCGACGGCAGCCGGATCGCCGCCGGAGCGGACGCCACCTACGCGCCGGACGTGTTCCTCTTCCGGTCGGACGGCACCGCGTTGGCCCAGTTCGAGCTGGGCGACGAACTCAGCCCGGGCGCGTTGGCCTGGGCGCCCAACGGAGCCCGGGTCTATGCGGTCTCCTACGACTGGACCGGGGCCAACCCGGCCACCCTGCACGTCCTGCCCGTTCCGGCCACCTGACCGGGCCTCGGAAGCACGGGGGCCGGGCCGGTTGGTCCGGCCCCCGCCTGGGAGCGCGGGTTCCGTTCCAGTCCTCGGGACGGGGGATTAGCCTCACGAGCATGAACCACGGCTTCGAGACGCTCGCCATCCATGCCGGCCAGGACCCTGAGGCCCGTACCGGCGCGGTGATCCCACCGATCTACCAGACCAGCACGTACGCGCAGGACGCCGTCGGCGCGCCCCGGCTCGGCTACGAGTACAGCCGCTCGGGCAACCCGACCCGCGACGCGCTCCAGGAGTGCCTGGCAGCGCTGGAAGGCGGGCCGGTCGGCCTCGCCTTCGCCAGCGGCCTGGCGGCGGAGGACACCCTGCTGCGCGCCGTGTGCCAGCCGGGCGACCACGTGGTGATCCCGGACGACGCGTACGGCGGCACGTACCGGCTCTTCGCCCGGGTCGCCCAGCGCTGGGGCCTGGAGTTCACCCCGGCCAAGGTCTCCGACCCGGACGCGATCCGGGCGGCGGTCCAGCCCGGCCGCACGAAGATCGTCTGGCTGGAGACGCCGACCAACCCGCTGCTCGGCATCGCCGACATCGCCGCCCTGGCCGGTGTCGCGCACGACGCGGGCGCGCTGCTGGTGGTCGACAACACCTTCGCCTCGCCGTACCTCCAGCAGCCGATCGCGCACGGCGCGGACGTCGTGGTGCACTCCACCACCAAGTACATCGGCGGGCACTCCGACGTCGTCGGTGGCGCGCTCATCGTCGCCGACGCCGCACTCGGCGAGGAGCTGCGCTACCACCAGAACGCGATGGGCGCGATCAACGGCCCGTTCGACGCCTGGCTCACACTGCGCGGCATCAAGACCCTCGGGGTACGGATGGACCGGCACTGCGACAACGCCGAGCGGCTCGCCGCGTACCTCGACGGGCACGCCAAGGTTGCCCAGGTGATCTACCCGGGGCTGCCCTCGCACCCCGGTCACGAGGTGGCCGCGAAGCAGATGCGCCGGTTCGGCGGCATGATCTCGTTCCGCGCCGCGGGTGGTGAGGACCACGCCGTCGAGATCTGCAACCGCACCAAGCTCTTCGTGCTCGCCGAGTCGCTGGGTGGCGTGGAGTCCCTGATCGAGCACCCGGGTCGGATGACACACGCAAGTGCTGCCGGCTCGCCGCTTGAAGTTCCCGGCGATCTCGTGCGACTGTCTGTCGGCATCGAGACGGTCGACGACCTGCTCGCCGATCTGGAGCAGGCGCTGGGCTGACCGCTGGGGAGGATGGCCGTGCAGGACATCAAGGCGACCTGGGTCGGGACGACCGCCAAGCAGATCGCCCGGGGCGTACGCCGGGGTGACGTCTCGGCCACCCAGGTCGTCGCCGACCACCTCGAGTACATCTCCCGAGCCGACCGCGAACTGGCCGCGTTCCGCGCCGTTCGCGGCGGCGAGGCGATCACCGAGGCGGAGAAGGTCGACGAGCAGGAGGACCTGGCGAACCTGCCGCTGGCCGGGGTGCCGGTGGCGGTCAAGGAGAACACTCCGGTCGCCGGCCTGCCCACCTGGAACGGGTCGGCGGCCGCCCGCAGCGACGTCGCCGAGGCCGACCACGAGGTGGTGCGTCGGCTGCGTGGGGCCGGCGCGGTCATCCTCGGCGTGACCCGCATGCCGGAGCTGGGGCTGTGGGCACTCACCGACGACGACAGCGCGGTGACCCGTAACCCGTGGGACAGCACGCGTACTCCCGGGGGGTCCTCCGGCGGCGCGGCCGCCGCGGTGGCGGCGGGGCTGGTGCCGATCGCGCACGGCAACGACGGCCTCGGTTCGATCCGGATCCCCGCGGCCTGTTGCGGCCTGGTCGGGCTCAAGCCCGGTCGCGGCGTGGTTCCCTGCCAGCTCGGCGCGGACGACTGGTTCGGTCTCACCGAGCACGGCATGCTGACCAGCACCGTCGCCGACGCGGCGGTCGGCTTCTCGGTGCTCGCTGGTCGGCGTCCCGAGAAGCTGGTCCCGCCGCAGCGGCTGCGGGTGGGCGTCTCGCTGCGCTCGCCGGTGCGCGGTGTCGCACCCGACGCGCCGAACCGGGACGCGGTCGCCGCCGCCGGCCGGCTTCTCGCCGCCGCCGGGCACGACACGGTCCCCGCCGACCCGGTCTACCCCACCGCGCTCGGCCTTCAGGGCATCGCCACCTGGTTCGCCGCCGCCGCCACCGACGTCCGGGCCTCCGGGCTGGACCGGCGTGGCCTGCAACGGCGTACCCGGAGGCACGTCGCGCTGGGTGAGTGGGCGCAGCGCCGCGGCTACGTGCGGGAGGCCGACCGTGCCGCGTGGCGGCAACGGTCGGTCGACTTCTTCACCGACCACTCGGTCGACCTGCTGCTCACCCCGGCGCTGGCCACCGCGCCGCCCGAGGCGGCCCGCTGGTCGGAGAGGTCCTGGCGGGCGAACATGACAGCCAACATCCGGTACGCCCCGTACGCCGCTCCGTGGAACATCGCCGGCCTGCCGGCGGTCGTGGTGCCGGTGGGTCGACGCCCGGACGGCCTGCCGGTCGCCGTGCAACTGGTCGGTCCGCCCGGTTCGGAGCTGCTGCTGCTCGGTGTGGCCGGCCAGTTCGAGATGGCCGCCCCGTGGGCGCGCCACGCCCCCGGCTATCCCCGCGTCGGAACGGGGTCGCCGGCGACCGCATGATCGTCTACGGTGTGCGCGCATCGACGCGCGGACCCGGGGGCTCTCATGCACTGCCAGACCTGTGGGGGCGCCACGTCCCCCGAGCACAACGAATGCCAGCGGTGCTACACACCGCTGGGCCAGCCCGCCGTCACTCCCGGGCTGCCGACCTACCGGGTGCGCGGGCTCGGTCTGGCCGCCCGCATCGCGGTCGGCGCGACCACCGTGCTGTACCTGGCGGTGGCGCTCTCCCCGCTGGTGGGGATGGCTCTGGCTCGGCAGGCCCGGGTCGACAACGAGCATGAGCTGCTGCTCGCCGCGTTGATCGTGCAGGTGGTGCTGTCGCTGCCCATGGTGGCCGCGTACCTCACCGCCGCCGTGCTTGTGATCATCTGGACCTGGCGGGCGCGGAAGAACATCGAGGCGTTCCCAGGTGCGCTGCCGACGCTCGGTGCAGGGTGGGCGATCGCCGGTTGGCTGGTGCCCTTCGCGAACCTCGTGATGCCGGTCCGGGTGATCGCCAACGTGGCGCGGGACAGCCTCTGGCGGCGCTTCACCCCAACCCTGGTGACCGTCTGGTGGAGTGCCTGGCTGGTCTTCAGCATCGGCGAGCGGGTGGTCAGCCGCCTCGACAGCCGGGCGTACGACAAGCTGCCGGAGACACCATCCACCAACGGCGACTACCAGGCGTACGGCGACTACTACCGCGACTCGCTCCTGCGCAACGCCGTGCCCGCGGTGGCCTGCGTGATCGCCGCGGTGGCGCTGTACCTGCTGATCCAGCGGATCTCCGCAGCCCAGGAGGCCCGCATCGCCCGCGCGACGCCAGCGTGGCCGAACGGCCCGGTCTGGCCGAACGCCCCGGTCTGGCCGGCCGGGTCGGTCCCGGCGGGGTTCGCCCCGGGGACGGTCCCGCCCGCCTCGGTCCCTGCCGCCTCGGTTCCGCCAGCCTCGGAGCACCAGTCGAGGCCGGTGTCGCCGCAAAGGACTCCGGAGGCGGGTGGCACGATCGGGGCATGACGGAACTGGTCAGTCTCGACGACGTGCGGGCCGCACGGGAGTTGCTCGCCGGCGTCATCCGGACCACTCCGCTGGAGCCCTCCCGTCCGCTCAGCGCGGCACTGGGCGGGCCGACCTGGCTCAAGTGCGAGAACGTGCAGCGTGCCGGCTCGTACAAGGTGCGGGGCGCGTACGTGCGGATCTCCCGGCTGTCGGCCGAGGAGCGGGAGCGGGGCGTGGTCGCGGCCAGCGCTGGCAACCACGCGCAGGGCGTGGCCCTCGCCGCCGGCCTGGTCGGCACGCACGCCACCGTCTTCATGCCGGTCAACGCGCCGCTGCCGAAGGTGGCCGCCACCAAGGGGTACGGCGCGCAGGTCGAGCTGGCCGGCAACACCGTCGACGAGTCGCTGGTCGCCGCGCACACGTACGCCGAGCGCACCGGCGCGGTGCTGATCCACCCGTTCGACCACGCCGACGTGATCGCCGGTCAGGGGACGGTGGCGCTGGAGATCCTCGAACAGTGCCCGGAAGTGAAGACGATCATCACCGGGGTGGGTGGCGGCGGGCTGATCTCGGGCATGGCGGTGGCCGCGAAGGCGTTGCGACCGGACGTCCGGATCATCGGCGTCCAGGCCGCCGGTGCGGCGGCGTTCCCGCCCTCGCTGGTGGCCGGGGAGCCGGTCCGGCTGCCCACCTTCTCCACCATCGCCGACGGCATCGCGGTCGGTCGGCCGGGGGAGATCACCTTCAACCACGTGCGGAAACTCGTCGACGAGATCGTCACGGTCTCCGAGGAGGACATCTCCCGGGCCCTGCTGATGCTGTTGGAACGCGGTAAGCAGGTCGTCGAGCCGGCCGGGGCGGTCGGCGTCGCCGCGTTGCTGGCGGGCGTGGTCGAGGTGGAGACGCCGGTGGTCGCGGTGCTGTCCGGCGGTAACATCGACCCGTTGCTGATGCTGCGGGTGATCGAGCACGGGTTGGCCGCCGCGGGTCGCTACCTGCGGGTGACAGTGCGCTGCTCGGACCGGCCGGGACAACTCGCGTCGCTGCTCAGCCAGATCGCCGAGCACCGGGCCAACGTCGTGGACGTGGAGCACCAGCGGGCCAACCCACACCTCGGCCTCGGCGAGGTGGAGGTGGCGCTGTCGGTCGAGACCCGGGGCGTGGAGCACTCGGACACGCTGATCAGCGCCCTGCGGGCCAGCGGCTACCAGGTGGTTTTCGCCGCCGAGGCGTGACACCGGTGGGTGCCACGCCTCGAAAGCGGTGCTGGGGAGCTGCTCGTAGGGCCGCCGCCGATCAGCCGGAGAACGGCTCGAAGCTGACCACTGTCACCTTGATGTCGGCGCCGCTCGGCGCCGTGTAGGTGCAGGTCTGCCCGGGCCGACCACCCAGGATGGCCTTGCCGAGCGCCGACTCGGGGCTGTAGACGGTCAGGTCGGTGGTGGCCGCGATCTCCCGCGAACCGAGCAGGAAGGTCTCGGTGTCGTCGGCGTCGTCATCGAAGTAGATCGTCACGACCATGCCGGGCGAGACCGCGTCCGCCGTCGGCGCCTCGCCGACCTTCGCAGTGCGCAGCAGCTCCTGGAGGTAGCGGATGCGACCTTCGGCCTTGCCCTGCTCCTCGCGGGCGGCGTGGTAGCCGCCGTTCTCCCGCAGGTCGCCCTCCTCGCGCCGAGCGTTGATCTCGGCTGCGATGGCCGGGCGGTTGGCGATGTGCTCGTCGAGCTCGGCCTGGAGGCGGTCGTGCGCGTCCTGCGACAGCCAGGTGGCGGGCGCCTCGTTGCCAGTGGACACAGGCGTTCTCCTCAGTTGTGCGTGGCTGGCTGACAGGTGAACTACCAAGTTACCAGTGCAGTACGACACAGGGTGTCGGCCATCACCGCCGGTGCCCGGATCCGACACCGCGCGTAGGTGCTTCCCGGCCCTCGTGGCCGGGGCTGTTATGGCAGGTCAGGACACCGGTTGGCAGCGCATGACCTCGCCGATGAACGGCCGTGCGGTGGTGGCCAGGCGGTGCCGGGTCGTCACGTGCCGGCTGCCGGGCTCGGCGGTCACCGTGACCTGTTCGCGAGCCACCTCGGCGCCCGCGCGGTCCCGGGCACGCAGCAGGCAGACCGCCGATCCGCCCGACGGCACTGTCACCCGAAAGTCGACCAGCACCTGATTGTCCGTGATGTCGGTGTAGGTGATCACCTGGGCGTCATAGACCGGGTCACCGTACTGGCGGTAGAGCCGGACGGAGATCACAGTCAGCGTGGCCACGAGCGCCAGCAGCACCACCGCCGCCAGCAACGTGCGTCGCCGCCGTCCGCCCGGTGCGCGGCGGCGGCCGTAGCGCCCGGCCGGGAAAACCGGAGCACCTCGTGAAATTGTGGCGTGCGTCTCGGTCACCGGCGGGTATCTCCTGGCGTTGTTGTCGGCGGCATCAGCAAGAATGACAGAGTCCCATCCTCCCACCCGGTCCAGCGGCAGGAATGGCAGGTCATGCCCGCGCTGCTGACCGACGACTGGGGTGCGGTGAGGAAAGATCCCGGCAGGTCAGCCGGTCGAGCCCGGTCGGGTCCACCGTCCGGCACAGACGAGGAGCGCCGAAGTTGGCAGAGCAACTGCGTCTCATGGCCGTGCACGCGCACCCGGACGACGAGTCGAGCAAGGGCGCAGCGACGATGGCGAAGTACGTCGCGGAGGGGGTGGACGTCCTGGTCGTGACGTGCACGGGCGGCGAGCGCGGGAGTGTGCTCAACCCCAAGCTCGACCGGCCGGACGTGTGGGCCAACATCGCCGAGATCCGGCGTGCCGAGATGGACGCCGCACGGGCGATCCTCGGCGTCGACCAGGCGTGGCTCGGCTTCGTCGATTCCGGCCTGCCCGAGGGTGACCCGCTGCCGCCGCTGCCCGAGGGTTGTTTCGCCCTGCAGGACGTCGAGGTGGCCGCCGGGCCGCTGGTGCGGCTGATGCGTGAGTTCCGTCCGCACGTCGTCACCACGTACGACGAAGAGGGCGGCTACCCGCACCCGGACCACATCATGTGCCACAAGGTGAGCATGGCCGCGTTCGAGGCCGCCGGTGATCCGGAGCGCTACCCGGAGCTGGGCGCGCCCTGGCAGCCGTTGAAGCTCTACTACGACATCGGCTTCTCCAAGGGCAAGATCATGGCCCTGCACGAGGGCATGCTGGCCGCCGGTCTGGAGTCGCCCTACGAGGAGTGGCTCAAGCGGTGGGAGGACCGGCCCGACAAGGGCCCTCGGATCACCACGCGGGTGGAGTGCGCCGACTACTTCACGGTTCGCGCCGACGCGTTGCGCGCCCACGCCACCCAGGTCGACCCGGACGGCTTCTGGTTCCAGGTTCCGATGGAGCTGCAGCAGCGTGCCTGGCCGACCGAGGACTACGAGCTGGCCCGCTCGATGGTCGACAGCCCACTGCCCGAGTCGGATCTCTTCGCCGGGGTGCGGGAGACGGCCCACGCACGCTGATTTCCGTCGGGTCTACCCTGGTTACCAACCGCACATCGGAGGAACGCCATGCTGACCGCTGCCCAGGTGCTCGCGGAGAACAACTTCGGGGACACCCGCACGGGTGGTCTGGCCGGGCCGATGGGCCTGTTCCTCATCCTGCTGCTGGCCACCGCGACCATCCTGCTGATCCGCAACATGAACACTCGGCTGCGCCGCCTGCCCGACCGGTTTCCGCAGCAGGCGGGGCCGACCGACCCGACCAGGGCCGATGCGGCAGTCGTCGATCCGACAGACGGGACCGGGGGGCGTGATTCATCCACGCCCGCTCCCAATGGGCACCAGCAGCAGCGGAACGGGTAGTCCGCGCATGAATCACGCCGAACCGGTTGGTCGCCCCCTGTTGCGGCCACCCGGTTTGGCTTAGCCTTCCGCCGGGGGGACCAAAAGTCCCCGAGCCGTGTGCGGGAGGGGGCGCCGATGACCAGCACAGCAGCGGCCGCCCACCGTAACCTCGGTCGGTCGGCTGACGGGGGAGGTCGATGACCTCCGGTCCAGCCGGTGACTCGTTCGACCGGCTCGGGGTGCGGGGCACACCGGTCCGGTTGCTCGTGCTCACCGCCGCCGTCGCGCTGACCGCCGTGGCCGCCGCCGCAGTCGGGCTGACCCTGCCGGTCAGGCTGCCGGTCGACGACCCCCTCGGTGGTCCGGCCCGCTTCGGCATCGCCGTCGCCGTCCTCGCTCTCGCCCAGCTCGCCCGACTGCGGTTCCGTTCGTCCGCGGGCATGGTCAGCATCACCTGGGGCGAGGCCGCGCTGATCGTCTGCCTCTACCTGGCTCCCGCCGGCTGGCTCCCGTCCGCCACGCTGCTCGGCACCGGGCTGGCCTGGACGATGCTCTCGCTGCACAACGACCGCCGCCCGGTCCTGGAGCTCGTCCGGATCGCCGCGTCGCTGGCCGCCGCGTCGGCACTGGCCGTCTCCGTGACCACCGCACTCGGGCGACCGCTGCTCGCCCCGCCCACCCCGAAGCTCGCGCTGGCCCTGATCGCCGGGTCGGTGACCTATCTCCTGGTGACCGCCTGGCTGGGCGGGGTGACGCTGGGCCTGCGGCACGGCCTGCCGATCGGGCCGCCGCTGCTCGCCGCGCTGCGCGGCAAGCTGTTGATGTTCGTCGGCAACGTGGCGGTCGGCCTCGTCGTGGTCGCCCTCCTGGAACTCGACCCGCGCTGGTTGCTGTTGCTGCCGCCGCTGCTCTGGCTGCTGCAACAGACCTACGGTTACCGGCTGCGCTCCGATCAGGAGCGCCGCACCTGGAGAGCGTTCGCCGAGGCCACTGCGGCCCTCAACCAGCTCGACGAGCGCGGCGTGGCCACCGCGGCGGTCACCGGAGGGCTGACGCTGTTCAACGCCGAGCTGGTGGACGTCGACGTGGCGCGGGCCGACGGCCGGTGGCACCGGTACCGGGGCGATGCCGGCGGTCAACTGGTCGACCGCGAGACGGACCCACCGGACCAGTCGGAGCCCGACGAGCACGAGCTGAGCCGGGCACTGTCGGTCGGCGCCGCACCGGTCGGTCGGCTGCGGGTGCGGTTCCCCCGCTCGGCCCCGCCCACCGCGCGGGAGCGCGACGCGGTGGCCGCGTTCGGCGACGCGCTCGCCGCCGCGCTGCACGACGCCGCAACCCACCGCGAGCTGCGGCTGGTGACCGCCCGTTCGTCGTACGAGGCGGTGCACGACCCGCTCACCGGGCTGGCCAACCGGGCGGCGATGCTCGGCAAGGGCGACCAGTCGCTGCGGCAGCTCGCGCACGATCACCCGGTGGCGCTGCTCCTGCTGGACATCAACCAGTTCAAGGAAGTCAACGACACCCTCGGTCACGCCGCGGGCGACCAGTTGCTGCGGCTGACCGCGAACCGGCTCGACGCGCTGGTCCGCCCCGGTGACCTGCTCGGTCGGCTCGGTGGCGACGAGTTCGCCATGCTGCTCACGGCGGTGCCGGTGCTCGGTGACCGGGCCGCGCCGATGGCCCATGCACTGCGCCAGGCCCGCGAGATCGCCGAACGGCTGGCCGCGCCGACCGAGGTGGCCGGCGTACGGATGTCGATCGAGGTTTCCGTCGGGGTGGTGGTGGCCGACGCCGGCACCGCCGACCTGACCGAGCTGCTGCGCCGGGCCGACATCGCGATGTACCAGGCCAAGGAGGGCGGCGGCAACGTCGCCGTGTACGACGGCACCCGGGACGCGGCCAGCACCGACCAGCTCGCCCTGCTGGCCGAGCTTCGCGAGGCGCTCCTGGTCGACGACCAGCTGGTGTTGGCGTTGCAACCGGCGGTCGACCTGGCCACGGGTGCGCCCACCGGCGTGGAGGCGCTGATCCGCTGGCAGCATCCGCGGCGCGGGTGGCTGAGCCCGGCCGACTTCATCCGGCCGGTGGAAAACAGCGAGCAGCTCGGCACCTTCACCCGGTACGTGCTGGACAAGGCGCTCAGCGTGGCCGCCAGTTGGGCGCGTGAGGGGCTGGACGTCCCGATCTCGGTCAACCTGTCGGCCCGCAGCCTGCTCGACCCCCGGCTGCCGGCGGAGATCGCCGACGCGCTGCGCCGCCACCAGGTGCCGCCGCACCGGCTCGTTCTGGAGATCACCGAGACGGTGGTGATGAGTGAGCTGGAGGTCATCGACGAGGTGCTGGCCACGCTCCGGTCGATGGGCGTGCAGCTCGCGGTCGACGACTTCGGCACCGGCTTCTCGTCGCTGACCTTCCTCACCCGGATCGCCGTTGACGAGTTGAAGGTGGACCGCTCGTTCGTGATCCGGATGACGGACTCGCCGGAGGCGGCGGCGATCGTACGGACGACAGTGGGGCTCGCCCACGAGTTGGGCCTGCGGGTGGTCGCCGAAGGGGTCGAGACCGCCGAGCAGCGGATGGCCCTGGCCGAGCTGGGATGCACCTCCGCGCAGGGCTACCACTTCTTCAAGCCGATGCCGGCCGACAAGATCGGCGCGGTGCTGGGTACGCTGCGCGACTCGGCGGAGTCGAACGTGTTCCGGCTGCGCGCCGACGGCGCCTCCTGACCGTTCCGCACTAGTCGGTCCCGACGCCGACACCGCGGTGGTCCGGCTGAAGAAGGGCTGACGGGTCCCGGCCCGGGCCGGAGGCCCGGGCCTCCGCAACCCGGTCCTGAGGCTCCGGCCGCCGGACCATCCGGGTGGAGCCCGCGCGGTCCGCGCCGGGGCTGGTTATGGTCGTGGGCGTGAACCGACTCGTCGACGCCACCAGCCCGTACCTGCTCCAGCACGCGGACAACCCGGTCGACTGGTGGCCCTGGTCGGACGAGGCGTTCGCCGAGGCGAAACGGCGGGACGTCCCGGTGCTCATCTCGGTCGGCTACGCGGCCTGCCACTGGTGTCACGTCATGGCGCACGAGTCGTTCGAGAACGAGCAGGTCGGCGCCCTGATGAACGACAACTTCGTGTCGATCAAGGTGGATCGGGAGGAGCGCCCGGACGTGGACGCGGTCTACATGACCGCGACGCAGGCGATGACGGGCCAGGGTGGCTGGCCGATGACTGTCTTCGCCACCCCGGACGGCACCCCGTTCTTCTGCGGCACCTACTTCCCGCGGCCCAACTTCGTCCAGTTGCTCCAGTCGGTCACCACCGCCTGGCGGGAGCAGCGCGAGGAGGTCGTGCGTCAGGGCGCCGCGGTGGTCGAGGCGATCGGCGGTGCGCAGGCCGTGGGCGGCCCCACCGCCCCGCTGGACGCGCCGCTGCTCGACGCCGCGGCCGGCAGGCTGGCCAGCGAGTACGACGCCACGAACGGCGGCTTCGGGGGCGCCCCGAAGTTCCCACCGCACATGAACCTGCTCTTCCTGCTGCGCCACCACCAGCGCACCGGCGACCCGCGCAGCCTGGAGATCACCCGGCACACGGCCGAGGCGATGGCCCGTGGCGGCATCTACGACCAGCTCGCCAGCGGCTTCGCCCGATACTCGGTGGACGCGCACTGGACGGTTCCGCACTTCGAGAAGATGCTCTACGACAACGCGTTGCTGCTGCGGCTCTACACCCAGCTGTGGCGACTCACCGGTGACCCGCTGGCCCGGCGGGTGGCGCGGGACACCGCCCGCTTCCTCGCCGACGAGCTGCACCGGCCGGGCGAGGGCTTCGCGTCCGCACTGGACGCCGACACCGAGGGCGTCGAGGGGCTCACCTACGCCTGGACACCCGCGCAGCTCGTCGAGGCGCTGGGTGAGGAGGACGGCCGCTGGGCCACCGACCTCTTCGCCGTCACCGACGAGGGGACCTTCGCCCCTCATTCCGCCTCCGCGCCGCAAGACGGCACTCCGGACGGAAAGAAGGGCGTCGAGCACGGCATGAGCGTGCTCAAGCTCGCCCGGGACGTCGACGACGCCGCGCCCGAGGTGCGGGCCCGCTGGCAGCAGGTCGTCGGGCGGCTGCTCAGTGCCCGGGACACCCGGCCGCAGCCGGCCCGCGACGACAAGGTGGTGGCTGCCTGGAACGGCCTGGCGATCACCGCCATCGTCGAGTTCCTCCAGGTGGCCGCGTTGTACGCGTCTCCGCAGGACGAGGACGCCAACCTGATGGACGGCGTGACGATCGTCGCCGACGGCGCGATGCGCGACGCGGCCGAGCACCTGGCCACCGTGCACCTGGTGGACGGCCGGCTGCGCCGGGTCTCCCGGGACGGCAAGGTCGGCGAGCCGGCCGGCGTCCTGGAGGACTACGGCTGTGTGGCCGAGGCCTTCTGCTCGCTGCACCAGCTCACCGGCGAGGGCCGTTGGCTCACGCTGGCCGGCGAGCTGCTGGACACCGCGTTGGCGCACTTCGCCGCGCCTGGTGGTGCCTTCTACGACACCGCCGACGACGCGGAACGGCTGGTGGCCCGGCCCGCTGACCCGACCGACAACGCCACCCCGTCCGGCCGGTCGGCGTTGATCGCCGGGCTGGTCGCGTACTCGGCGCTGACCGGGGAGACGCGCTACCGGGAGGCCGCCGAGGCGGCGCTCGCCACTGTCGCGCCGATCGTCGGTAAGCACCCCCGATTCACCGGCTACGCCGCCATGGTCGGTGAGGCGTTGCTCTCCGGGCCGTACGAGATCGCCGTGGTGACCGACGACCCGGCTGGCGATCCCCTGGTGGCCGCGGCTCGACGGCACGCCCCGCCCGGGGCCGTGGTGGTCGCCGGGCAACCGGACCAGCCCGGTGTGCCGCTGCTCGCCGACCGTCCGCTGGTCGACGGGCGGTCCGCCGCGTACGTCTGCCGGGGGTTCGTCTGCCAGCGGCCGGTGACCTCGGTCGAGGAGCTGGTCGCCGAGCTCAGCTGAAGGCACCGCCACGCCCTGTAGTGCCCGCGCTCCCTGCACCGCCCGTCCCCGGACCGGGTCGGCGGCGCGGGTGCCGGCCCTCCGGGTGGGCGTGCCGATGGCCCGGATAGGCTGGCCGCGCTATGGATTCCCGTACCGGTCTGCCTGTTGTCGGCATGGTGGGTGGCGGCCAGTTGGCCCGGATGACCCACCAGGCCGCGATCGCCCTCGGCCAGTCACTGCGTGTGCTCGCGACCGCCCCCGACGACGGCGCGGCGCTGGTCGCCGCCGACGTTCAGTACGGCGACCACACCGACCTGGCCGCCCTGCGCACCTTCGCCAAGGGCTGCGACGTCGTCACCTTCGACCACGAGCACGTGCCCTCGGAGCACATCCGCACGCTGGCGGCGGAAGGGGTGACCCTCTACCCGCCGGCAGACGCGTTGCTGCACGCCCAGGACAAGCAGGTCATGCGGGAACGCCTGACCGAGCTGGGCGCCCCCAACCCGCTGTGGCGGCCGGTCGGCGAGCCCGCCGACCTGGTCGGCTTCGGTGAGCAGGTCGGCTGGCCGGTGGTGCTCAAGGCGGCGCGCGGCGGCTACGACGGCCGGGGCGTGTGGATGGTCGACGACGCGACCCAGGCCGGCGAGCTGGCAGCAACGCTGCTCGCCGGCGGCACCCGGCTGATCGTCGAGGAGCGGGTGCCGCTGCGCCGGGAGCTGGCCGTGCAGGTCGCCCGGTCGCCGTTCGGTCAGGTGGCCGCGTACCCGGTGGTCGAGACGGTGCAGCGGGACGGCATCAACGTGGAGGTGCTGGCCCCGGCGCCCGGCCTGGACGAGGAGCTGGCGGTCTCCGCCCAGCAGCTCGCCATCGACCTGGCCACCGCGCTCGGCGTGATCGGCCTGCTGGCCGTGGAGCTGTTCGAGGTGCGCGACGAGGCCGGCCGCCCCGCCATCGTGGTCAACGAGCTGGCCATGCGCCCGCACAACTCCGGGCACTGGACCATCGAGGGCTCCCGCACCTCGCAGTTCGAGCAGCACCTGCGGGCGGTGCTGGACTACCCGATGGGCGACACCTCGCTGACCGCGCCGGTGGTGGTGATGGCGAACGTGCTCGGCGGAGAGCCGGGCGGAATGTCGATCGACGAGCGGCTGCACCACCTCTTCGCCGCCGAGCCGGGCGCCAAGGTGCACCTGTACGGCAAGCAGGTGCGACCCGGCCGGAAGGTCGGGCACGTCACGGTGCTCGGCGACGACCTGGATGACGTACGGGCACGCGCGGCGCGGGCCGCGCGTTGGCTGCGTGAGGGGCACGAGTGACCACCTCGGTCGAGAAGGAGACCCCAGTGACCACGGTCGGGCTGATCATGGGCAGCGACTCGGACTGGCCGACCATGCGGGCCGCCGCCGAGGTGCTGGACGACTTCGGCGTGGCGTACGAGGTGCGGGTGATCTCGGCGCACCGGACTCCGGTCGCGATGATCGAGTACGGGCGGGACGCCGCAGACCGGGGCCTGAAGGTGATCATCGCCGGGGCTGGAGGTGCCGCGGCGCTGCCGGGCATGGTCGCCTCGGTGACGCCACTGCCGGTGATCGGCGTGCCGGTGCCGCTGAAGCACCTGGACGGCATGGACTCGCTGCTGTCCATCGTGCAGATGCCGGCCGGGATCCCGGTGGCCACCGTGTCGATCGGCAACGCCCGCAACGCCGGCCTGCTCGCCGTACGGATCCTCGGCGCGAGCGACGACGGCCTGCGCGCCAGGATGACGACCTACCAGGAGGACCTGGAGAAGCTGGTGGCGAGCAAGGAAGCCGCCCTCCAGGCAACCCTCCCGTAGCTCGCGTCAGACCCCAGCCGCGAACCCGGCCCACTCACCGCGCCCACTCACCCACGCCGCACGGCCCCTCCGATTCACCTCATGCCGCGTAGCGCGGTCTGTAGGCGTTCCTGGGCGCGGCGGCGGCGCTCGTTGCTCGCGCCGAGCACGAGCAGCAGGATGCCGACCGGGATGAGCGCGAGCCACGGGCCGACGCTGAACAGGGCGTGGATCGCGGTGATCGCGGTCACCGACGCGCCGACGATCACCGGTGCCTGCTGTTGGGTGGACGAGCCGAAGATCAGCACCGCGACCGCGCCGAGCAACAACAGCATCTGCCGCAGCGTGCTGGACTCGGTGGCCAGCACGATGGCCAGCGTCGGTACGAAGGCGGCGACCAGCGCCGGCCCGTACGCCACCCAGCTGCTCAGGTCCGCTCGGTGGCGCAGCTCCAACACCCCGACGAGCAGGGCCAGGGCGGCGAACGGCAGCGTGTACGCCTCGGGCAGCGCCACGTCGGCGACCCGCATCATGATCCACCACGCGGTGATCTCGCAGACCACCACGGCCCAGAACAGGATGCGGCGTTCCACCGGCCGACGACCGGGTCGGGTCGCCGCCACCCCGAGGACCGCACCCCAGGCCGCCAACAGGGCGGCGATGTGTCGGGGCGAGTCGAAGGCGAGGGCCAGGGCGATCAGCGCGGCAGCGTAGCCGCTCCATTCGACTGTGGAGGCCTCGCGCTGCGCCTCGGGGCGGCGCAGCCGGGGCAGGGTCGCGGCGAGCACCTGCAGGACCGCTCCGACGGCGAGCACCCCGAACGCGGACCAGACCGCGGCCAGCCCGGCGACCAGGCCGGCGGTGAGCACGAAGAGCTGCGCCATGAGTGAGGCGAAGAGCCAGCCGAGGATGCGTGCCCGCTGGGTGGTGCCGAAGAACGCCCCGACCGCGCCCACCCCGACGGCGCTGCCGAGGGTGAACAGGGTCAACTGCCGGTCGGCCAGGCTGCCGGCGAGCCCGGCGCTGCCACCGGCCAGACCGATGGCGAACACCAGCACCCGGGCCAGCCGCAGTGAGCGGGCCCGCTCGGCCAGCGGCGGCGGTGGGGTCAGCGCGAGACCGAGCATCGCGATGGTGAAGACGGAGAGCGCGGCGACGCTGCTGGCCGGCCAGCCCCGGCCCAGCGCGGTGGGCGCGATCAGCAGGGTGACGGCTGCTCCGGGCAGCACCACCGGGACGGCCCGGGAACGACGCCCACCGCTGAACCCGGTGGCGGCCAGCGCGGCGGTCGCGGTGAGCAGCAGGGCCGTCAGCACGTGGGTCGGGTTGACCACGTCCGGCGGTGGGGTGAGCAGCTCCGGCGGAGGGCCCTGCCAGATCCGGGTCAGTGTGCGGTGCGGCTCGACCAGGGCGGTGACCAGCGCGGGCGTGATCGAGGCGAGCGCCAGGGCGGTCGGAAGGGCCGCCGCGGCCAACGCGCCGGCGGCCGGATTGAACCGCCACCGCCGTCGCTCCGGGTCGTCCGGCAGTCGACGGAGTGCGCCGTCGAGCCGTACCGCCCAACGCCGGACCGGCTGGGCGGCGCCGGTGGGCGGCACGGTGGCCGCGCGGATCAGCTCGGCCAGCACGCCGAGCAGGGCGGCGGCGGCCGCGTAGACGCCCGCGGCGAGGCCGGTGGGGATGGCGGCGAGGGCGCTGATGCTGGCACCGCCGACCACCGCCGCGCTGACCCAGGGCAGATATTGCGGCACCTCCCGGCGGACCGCGGCCACGGCGGCCAGGCCGAGGCTGGACGCGGCCAGCGCGGCGGTCAGCACCACCTCCGCCGAGTGGTCGAACTCTGCGGCCAGCGCCGCCACCGAGCCGGGGAGGGCCAGCAACGCGGCGCCGATCGCCGCACCGCCGATCTGCGCCAGGTGCGGTGGCATCCCCTCGGTCTCGATGTCGGTCACCTGCGGGCCGGCCAGCACACGGGCCAGCGCGGCCACCACCACGCCGATCAGCGCGATGCTGCCCAGGGCCAACGCTGTGGTCCAGGGTCGGACCAGGCCGGCTCCGGCGGCGTGCAGTGCGACCACCCCGGCGACGGTGGCCCGGGACAGGGCCGCGCGGGCCTCCTCGGTGGCGACCGCGGCGATGCCGTACACGGCGGCGACCATCCCGCCGATCAGGACCGGCGACCACCAGGCCAGGTCGAACGCGGCCGGCGCGCCGATCGTGGCGAGCACCGCCGCCACGCCGGACACGTCCCACCGCCAGGGCGGCGGGAGCAGGATGCCTGCCGCGACGGCCAACAGCGCCAGCGCGACCGGAGCCTGCCAGGTGGAGCCGCCGACCGGCGCGGCGGGCCAACCGATCAGGTCGCCCTTCCAGATCGGACCGGGTGTGGCGAGCACACCGACGCCACCGCGCACCGCGGACCAGCCGGCGAGTACGCCGATGAGGGCACCGCCGACGGCGAGGCCGAGGATCGGCCCGCGTCGCCACTCCTCCGGCATGGTGCGTGCTGCCACGGCGACCACCAGGACCAGTGCGGCGGCCACCGCCAACTGCCCGCCCGGGGCGAGCACCGCACCGATCCGCACCAGGGTGGCGATCAGGGCGGTGGTGACCGCGGCGGCGGCCAGGTCCGAGCCGTCCAGGGTGAGGTCGGCGCGTCGGCCGGCGTCGATTGACGGGGCCAGGAAGAGCAACACCGCCGCGACCAGCAGCAGCGCGCCGACCCAGGCGTCGGCGACGGTCGCACCGGGTGCGCCGAACGCGGCGGCGGTGACCACCAGCGCGCCCAACCCGGTGCCGACCGACAGCGGCGCGGGGATGCGGCGCTGGGAGACCTGCACGACGGCGGCGTAGCCGAGGGTCACGCAGACCGCCAGGAAGCTGGCGGCCAGGACCGGGACGGTCACCTCCCGGAGACTGGCCGGGGTGGGGGTCGGGTCGGTCGGCATGGTGGCGGCCACGAACGCGGCCACCGCCCCGGGTAGCGCGAACGCGGCGCCTCCGGCCGCCCAGGCGGTGACGGTGTCGGAGGCGGCCGAGGCGATCCGGACCCGGGGTGCCAGGGCGACCAGCGTGCCGGCCGCGAACAGGGTGAGGAGGACCGCGGCGGTGAGGGTGGGGCTGGCGAGGCTGGCGCCGGCGCCGAACAGGCCCACCACGGCCGCACCGACGGCGTGTGCCACCGCGGCTCGGTCGGTGCGGGCGGAGAGCCCGATGACGCCGATGCCGATCGAGGTGGCCACCATCGGCCAGGGTGCCGCCGCCCAGCCGAGACCGAACGAGGCGGGAACGGCGAGTGCGGTCAGCGCCGCGCCGGCGACCGCGAACTCGCGGCGGATCTCCGGGGGCAGCGCCAGCACCGCCGCGATGGTGAGCAGGAATGCGGCGCCCGCGAGCTGCCAGGTGTTCGGCCCGACAGCGGCGGCCAGCTCGGCCGGGTACTTGCTGAGGTCGGCACCCCAGGCGGGCAGCGCCGCCCGGACCGGCGCCACCCCGGCGCGTAGCGCGCCTCCGGCGACCACCACACCGCTGACGGTCAGTGCCACCGCCGAGGCGATCTGTGGGCCACGCCGGGCGGTCTCGGGGACGGCGCGCACCGCCAGCCCGGTCACCGTGATGACCAGCGCGATCAGCAGCAACGCCCGGTCGGGCAGCGCCACCGAGGCGACTCGGCTGAATGCGCCGATCACGGCCAGGGTGAGGATGCCGGCCGCGACGTCGGGCAGCGGTGGTCGACGCAGCACCAGCGCGCCGGCCAGCCCGACCGCGGCGGCCAGCAGCAGCACCATCCCGGCGCCGGTCGCGGTCGGCACGGTCTGTGCCCGCAGCAGGGCGGTGACCGCGTACGCCAGGGCGACGGCGACCGCCACCGCGTGCAGCAACGAGGTCAGCTCGCGTAGCCCGGGCACCGGGCGCAGCGGCAGGGTGTCGGCGGAACCCGCGCTGGCGTCGATCAGCTCGCCGGCCTCCTCCGGGTCGCCCTCCGGTCGGCTCTCAGCGCTGCGCTGGCGGGGCGCCGACGGGGTGCCCGGCACCGGCAGGTCCTGCCGGACGGGGCGTTCCAGGGCCACGCCGGAACGGGCCAGCCAGAGGTCGACAAGGGCGACCAGAGTCAGCACCAGCGCCCAGCCGCCCGGCCCGGTGATCCGGTCGTACGCCAGCAGCGGCAGCACCGGCTGCGCGGCGAGGACGGTGGCGAAACGGGGTGCCCGCAGGCCCGTCAAACGGGCGTAGCCGAATGCGACGGCTGCCGTGACCGCGAAGATCACTCCGCTGAAGACCGTGGCGGAGCCGCCGCCGGTGCCGATCCGGTCCACTGCCCAGAGGGCGTTGCCGGCGAGCGGCACCAGCAGCAGGCCGACCGCGGCGATGGTCTCGGCGGTCGAGGTGAGCCCGCGCCGGGCCAGTGCCGGCGGGGCGAGCAGCATCAGCACGGTGGCCAGGAGCAGGATGCCCAGCCGCGCCACCGCGTCCATCGAGCTGGTCGCCACCGCGGCGAAGACCACCGCGGCCACCCCGAGCAGCAGCGCGCCCAGCCCGAGGGGGATGTTCTGCACCTCGCGCGACGACGCCTCCGGCGGGTGCTCCGGGTCGTCCGCGTCCAGCCACCTCGCTCGGGGCGGGGGCGGCGGCGGGTCCTCCGGGGTGGGCGGGGTGTTCTGCCGGGGCACCCGGGGTGGCGCTCCGTTGGTGGCGGTCGGTGGCCGCCGGCCGGCGCGGCGGCGCAGCACCCGACGTGGCCGGGTGGCCTGCTTGAGTCGCTCCTCTCCGGCGTGGGCGAGGATGTCGCGCTGGAAGAGCGCAGCCTGCATCTTGGCGGCGATCTGCCGTTGCTCGCGGGCGATGGCGGCGTCGCGGGCCTTCATCTCCGCGATCGAACGCTCGATGTCCGCCAGGTGCTCGACCCACTGCGGCTGATCAGCCCCACAGTGCGGGCATCGCACGGCCGGCTTGATCTCCCGGCCGCACGAGGAGCATTGAAAGGTCGCCACGACACACCCCTCCACCCGCACTGTGGACTTCCACTGTCGCAGCATGCCCAAAGCTGGCGCGGATTTCGACTCTTGTCGGCGGGTCCGGGGCAAACAACGACACCGGCCGGCCACCGAATGCTCGGTGGCCGGCCGGTTGGGGTCGTGCGGTCAGGGTCGGCCCATGCCCCGGTACTCCCAGCCAGCCTGGGTCCACAGTGCCGAATCGAGACAGTTCCGGCCGTCGACCACCATGCGGCCGTTGACCAGCTCGCCAAGGGCGACCGGGTCGGCGTTGCGGAAGTCGGCCCACTCGGTGAGGACGCAGACCAGGTCGGCGCCGGCGACCGCCTCGTTGATGCCGGCCTCGTAGGTCAGCTCGGGGACCGCGCGGCGGGCGTTCTCGGTGCCCTGCGGGTCGTACACGTGCACTTCCGCGCCGGCCTTGTGCAGCAGCGCGGCGACGGCGAGCGCCGGGGCGTCCCGGACGTCGTCGGTGTTGGGCTTGAACGTGGCACCGAGCACGGCGATCCGGGTGCCGGAGAAGTCCGGGCCGGCCGGCCCGGAGCGGCGGCCGAGCAGATCGGCGGCGAGGTTGAGCACGCGGGTACGGCGGCGGAGGTTGATCAGGTCGACCTCGTGCAGGAAGCGCAGCGCCTCGCCGGCGCCCAACTCCTGGGCCCGCGCCTGGAAGGCGCGGATGTCCTTGGGCAGGCAGGCGCCGCCGAAGCCGAGGCCGGCCTGGAGGAACCGGTTGCCGATCCGCGGGTCGTACCCGATCGCGCGGGCCAGTTGGGTGACGTCGCCACCGGACGCCTCGCAGACCTCGGCCATCGCGTTGATGAAGGAGATCTTGGTGGCCAGGAAGGCGTTCGCGGCGACCTTGACCAGCTCGGCGGTGGCGAAGTCGGTGACCACCAGGGGCACCTCGCGGTCCTCCGTGGCGGCCAGGTCGAACACGCCCTTGTGCGCGGCGTAGAGCATGCCGTTGGCCCACTCGCTCTTCACGCCGACGACGATGCGGTTGGGGCGCAGGACGTCGTCGACGGCGAAGCCCTCCTGGAGGAACTCAGGGCTCCACGCCACCTCGACGTCAATGTCGCCGGGGGTGTGCTTGCCGACGAGCTGCTCCACCCAGTCCGCGGTGCCGACCGGCACTGTGGACTTGCCGACGATCAGTGCCTTGCGGGTCAGGTGCTGCGCGAGGCTGGTGACCGACGCCTCGACGTACGACAGGTCGGCGCCCATCCCGTCGGCCCGCTGGGGGGTGCCCACGCAGATGAAGTGCACGTCACCGAACTCGGCGGTCTCGGCGATGTCGGTGCTGAACCGGAGGCGTCCGGCGGCGAGGTTGCGCCGCAGCAGCTCGTCCAGGCCGGGTTCGTGGATGGGCACCTGACCGGCGTTCAACATCGCGATCTTGTCCGCGTCGACGTCGAAACCGAGCACGTCGTAGCCCAGCTCGGCGTAGCAGATGGCGTACGTCGCACCGAGGTAGCCAGTCCCCAGGAACGTCACACGCGGCCGAGGAGCGCCCGAGGGCGGTGTCACCGCGGCGATGGCGGGGGTCGGCTGGATGGTGGGATAGGGGATCGTCACGCCTGTTTCTCCGCTCGCACTGGCGGCGCGTCGTCGCGTCGCATTCTGCCGGGGCGCCTAAGCGGGGCACCGAAGGGGTGGCTCACTGTCTGTCCTCCATCATCGCCCAGCGGCGTGGGTGCACCCGCATGGCCCATGCCTACGCGCCGGTAACATCACCTGAACTGCAGTCGCTAGTCTTCAGTCTGCGCGGTCGGCGGTCAGGAGTCGTCACAGACTGCGCATGATAGCGGTGAAGGGGAGGGGCCGACATGGCCGCAGGCGAGTCGTTCGACGTCTACCGGTTGCCCGAGGAGCACGTGGCGATCCGGGACGCGGTCCGGGAGGTCTGCACGGCGAAGGTGGCGCCGCACGCCGCCGAGGCCGACGAGACCGGAGAGTTTCCCAAGGCGTCCTACGACGCGCTGAGGGGGGCCGACTTCCACGCACCGCACATTCCCGAGGAGTACGGCGGCGCGGGCGCTGACGCGCTGGCCACCGCCATTGTGATCGAGGAGGTCGCCCGGGCGTGCGCGTCCTCCTCGCTGATCCCGGCGGTGAACAAACTTGGCACGATGCCGCTGTTGTTGTCCGGTTCCGAGGAGCTCAAGCGCCGCTACCTGACGCCGGTGGCGGCGGGTGAGGCGATGTTCTCGTACTGCCTCTCCGAGCCGGAGGCGGGCAGCGACGCGGTGTCGATGACCACCCGGGCGGTGCGTGACGGGGATCACTGGGTGCTCAACGGCGTGAAGCGCTGGATCACGAACGCCGGCGTGTCGGAGTTCTACACCGTCTTCGCCGTCACCGACCCGTCCGCGCGGTCCCGGGGCATCTCGGCCTTCGTGGTCGAGAAGTCCGATGCCGGGGTGAGCTTCGGCGCGCCGGAGAAGAAGCTCGGCATCAAGGGCTCGCCGACCCGCGAGGTCTACCTCGACAACGTGCGGATCCCCGCCGACCGGATGATCGGCGCGGAGGGCACCGGCTTCGCGACCGCGATGAAGACCCTGGACCACACCCGGGTCACCATCGCCGCGCAGGCCGTCGGGATCGCGCAGGGCGCGCTCGACTACGCCAAGGGGTACGTGGCCGAGCGCCGGCAGTTCGGCAAGGCCGTCGCCGAGTTCCAGGGCATCCAGTTCATGCTCGCCGACATGGGCATGAAGCTGGAGGCTGCCCGGCAGCTCACGTACGCGGCGGCCGGCAAGTCGGAGCGCGGCGACGCCGATCTGACCTACTTCGGCGCGGCAGCCAAGTGCTTCGCCTCGGACGCCGCCATGGAGATCACCACCGACGCGGTGCAACTGCTGGGCGGCTACGGCTACACGCGGGACTACCCGGTCGAGCGGATGATGCGCGACGCCAAGATCACGCAGATCTACGAGGGCACCAACCAGGTGCAGCGCATCGTCATGGCTCGGCAGCTGCTCAACGGTCTCGTCTAGGTTCTTCTCCCGCCTGGCTCCGCCCAGACTGACGTGACATGACGAAGGCCGGCACCGCCTTGGCGGTGCCGGCCTTCGTCCGTGGCGACTACGTGAGCCAGGGCAGTCTCCGGACCAGGGGAGTGTTGGCCCACCAGCGGCCGAGGCCGAAGGTGGCGCCGGCTCCGGCGGCGGCGATCCCGATGAGCAGGGCGGCCAGGATGAGGTGGTCGTCGATGATCGGGTTGGTCTTGGGAGGCAGCACGACGGTGTACATCATGATGAGCATCAGCGCGCCGGCTCCGGCGGCGATTCGCATCCCGATGCCCAGCAGCAGGGCGACGCCGATGGCAGCCAGGCCGACCATGAAGGCGATGTCGGCGAACGTGGTGCCGGCGAGGTTGTGGTAGAAGCCGGCGAAAGGCCCTTCCGCTCCAGCGAGGAAGCCCTTCGTGGGGTGGCCGCCGTCGACCCAGCCCTTACCGTCCGGGGTCGCGTAGCCCAGGCCGAACAGCTTGTCGACGAATGCCCATAGGAAGGTGAAGCCCATCCCGATCCGGGCGGCGAACCAGGCGTACCTGGCCACTGTCCGGGCGGTGGTGCCGCCACCGGTGGCCGGCGTGTCGGTGGTGCCTGCCGCCGGCTCGGTCCCCGACGCGCTGCGGGGAGTCCGGTCGAGACGCGGGGGGACGATGGCGTTCATGGCATCCTCCATCTTTGCCGCCAGCCTGGTCGACCGGCGCTCAACTACAGTTCACGGCAACCGGCGCGGTGCCAGTAGGACCACAGGGCATCGATGTGACGGGACCAAATCCCTGTCCGGTGGGACCTCTGTCCTGCTCCCACGAGCGACACGTGACACCCGGGCGGCGTCCTGCGGTCAGGCGAGGTCGATCGTCTCGTCGACGTCGCGGCGAGGGGCGGAAGGCCCACCCGGCTGCCCGTACCCGATCCGCATGACCATCTGAGGCGTGCCGTACCTGCCGAGGGCCAGTCGCAGCTGCTCGCGGGCTCGGGGTACCTCGATGGGCTGGGACAGCATGGAGACGGCGAGGCGGCTGTCGGTGGCGGTGAGGAGCACGCGTTGCAGCGCCTGGCCGGCGGTGATCTGGTCGGTGGCGCTGTCGCCCTGGACACCGAGCACAGCGACGAGTGGTTCAGGTTCGAAGTCCCGGCCGGGCGCGCGGGTGCGTACCCCGAAGGCCCGTTGGGGTAGCAGGTCCTGCGGTTCGGGGACCGGCCCGCCCGCCTCGACCGGGATGCCGTCAACGGCGGGCGAGGTGCGGATCCACCGCGTCAGCTCCGCCCGGTAGGCACAGTCGCGTTCCAGCACCCGGTTGGCGCTGCGGGCGATCTCGGCGACAGTCTGGACCGCGCCCGCTCCAATGACCATCTCCAGCCATGCGCCCTCGGCCCGGGCGGCCTCGATCAGACGCCACCGTGCGTCCGCCGCCACCGGGTTCGGCCAGAACGGCCTGCGGTTGCTGTGCCGTCGGGGGATCGCGGAATACAGGTCCTGCTCGGCCGGAGTCGCGGGCCGTGGTCGGGCGGGGACCAGCAGGGCCACGGTATCCAGATCATGTGGATGCGGACGCAGCCGCACCTCCGCCGGAGTGCCAGCGACGGCGAGCGCCAGGCGAAGGTTGAACACGGCGGCGCCGCAACTGAGCCGTGCCGCCCAGCGGTTGGGGTCACCGACCTGCGGCAGCCGGTCCGGATCGATCCGCACCTCGATGCCACCGTCGGAGAGTCGGAAACGCCAGGGCTGACTGTTGTGCAGCGACGGCGCCCGAATCGCTGCGGCCACCGCAGCGCGAAGCCCGGCAGGTGTGAACGTGGTGCTGATCATCGCGGCACATCCTTCACGGCGCAGAGATGCAGGTCAGCCCGGCCAGGTCCCGGTGTGGGACCAGCCCTCACCATCGCGTCAGCCGGGGCCGGACCGGCAGGGCCGGACGTCCCAAGGGTGCGGGCCCCCGGTCCCTGTCCACCCGCGGGTGACGGGACCTTCGGCCCTGTGTCCACCGGAGCCGCACCTGTAGAAAGGGGAGATGATCCGTGTGTTCCTCCTCGACGACCACGAGGTCGTCCGCCGTGGTCTGACCGACCTGCTGCACGCCGCCGGCGACATCGAAGTGGTGGGTGAGTCAGGGTCGGCACGGGAGGCCACGGCGCGCATCCCGGCACTGCGGCCGGACGTGGCGATCCTCGACGCACGGCTGCCCGACGGCAGTGGCATCGACGTGTGCCGGGACGTACGCACCGTCGACTCGTCGATCCGGGGTCTGATCCTCACCTCGTACGAAGACGACGAGGCGCTGTTCGCGGCGATCATGGCGGGAGCTGACGGATATGTGCTCAAGCAGATCCGCGGCACCGACCTCGTCGACGGGGTCCGCCGGGTGGCGGCCGGCCAGTCGCTGCTCGACCCGGCGGTGACCCAGCGGGTGCTGGAGCGCATCCGCAACGGCGTCGAGCAGCCGCGCGAGCTGGAGATGTTGACCGAGCAGGAGCGCCGGATCCTGGGGTACGTCGCCGAGGGGCTGACCAACCGGGAAATCGCCGGAAAGATGTTCCTCGCTGAGAAGACCGTCAAGAACTACGTGTCGAGCCTGCTGGCGAAGCTGGGGCTGGAACGGCGTACGCAGGCTGCGGTGTTGGCCACCCGGCTCCTCCGCCCGCACCCCTGACCGTCAGTCGCCGAGCGGGACGCTCCAACACAGGCGCGTCCCGCGGGGTTCCGCTGGTTCCACAGCGAATTCACCACCCAGGCCGGCGGCACGCTCGCGCAGGTTGACCAGGCCACCGCGGGCGGCGTCGGGGCTCGTGCCGACCCCGTCGTCGTCGACGGTGAGGGTGAGCCGTGGCCCGCTGACCTCGACCAGCACCTTGACCTGGCTCGCGTGCGCGTGTCGGATCGTGTTGGACAACGCCTCCCGAAGCACCGCGAGCAGGTCCGGGCGTACGGCGTCCGGCACGGCACTGTCGATCGGCCCGGAGATCTCGAGTGCCGGGCGGAACCTGAGTGACCTGGCGGCGGCGTCGACGGCGTCGCGGATCTCGGTCCTCAGGGCCGCGCTCATCGGGGTCCGTAGTTCGAAGATGGCTCGCCGGATGTCCCGGATCGTGGAGTCGAGCTCGTCGACTGCGGCGTTG
The DNA here is from genome assembly GCF_006715105.1 of Micromonospora sp. A202. Lineage (NCBI taxonomy): Bacteria > Bacillati > Actinomycetota > Actinomycetes > Micromonosporales > Micromonosporaceae > Micromonospora > Micromonospora sp. A202. The sequence continues at coordinate 663,406 of NZ_VFMP01000001.1, forward strand.
ATCCGCTGGCTGACCTCGGGCCGGGCGATCAGCGGCGCGCTGCTCTGCAACTGCAGCCCGGTGGCGAACAGCCGCTGGATCACCACGTCGTGCAGGTCCCGGGCGATCCGCTCACGGTCCTCCAGGACGACGAGGAGTTCCCGTTCCTCCTGAGCCCGGGCGCGCTCCATGGCGAGCGCCGCCTGCGCGGCAAAGCTGGCCAGCAGTGGCACGTCGTCGTCGCTCTGCCGCACCTGACCGGCCGGGTACGCCACGACCAGGACGCCGTGCAGGGTCTCGCCCGCCGACAGCGGGGACACGACGGCCGGGCCGTCGGTGACCGGGGCGAGCCAGGGTGCCGCCTTGGCCAGACTCTCGACGACAGTGTGCCGTCGGTCCGTCACCGAGGCGGCGAAGGTGGTCTCGGCGGCCGGCAGCACCGTGCCGACCAGCGGGGGAGCCGCGCCGTCGATCGAGTCGACGACCTCGACGGTGAACTGGCCGGCCTCCTCGTCGTAGAGCAGGACCAGCACCAGTTCGGCGTCCGCGACCTCGCGGGCGTGGCGGGCGACGAGGCCCAGCGCGTCAGTGCGGCGGACCTCGCCCAGCAGCACACTGGTGATTTCGGCGGTGGCGGCCAGCCAACGCTCACGACGGTTGGCGACGGCGTACAGCCGGGCGTTCTCGATCGCCACGCCGGCGGCGGCCGCCAACGCGACGGCGATCTCTTCGTCATCCTCGGTGAACTCGGCGGCTCCCCGCTTCTCCGCGAGGTAGAGGTTGCCGAAGACCTGATCCCGGATGCGGATCGGAGCACCGAGGAAACTGTGCATCGGAGGATGATTCGGTGGAAAACCGTATGACTGGGGATGCTTCGTGATGTCCGGCATCCGCACCGGCCGCGGGTCGGCGATCAGCAGGCCGAGCACACCCCGACCGTGCGGCAGGTCGCCGATCCGGGCGTGCAGATCGGCGTCGATGCCGTGCGTGATGAACTCCGTCAGGAGCCGGTCCGGGCCGATCACACCGAGCGCGCCGTAGCGGGCGTCGAGCAGCTCACACGCGGCCTCGACGATGCGGCGCAAGGTGGTGCGAAGATCGAGGTCGGAGCCGATCGCCACCACCGCGTCGAGCAGGGCACGCAGCCGCTCACGACTGGTGACGACCTCGCCGACCCGTACGAGCATCTCCTGCAACAGCTCGTCCAGACGCACCCGGGACAGCGGACTCAACCCCAGCAGAGGGACGTCGCGCTGGTCGTCCTCGGACCTGTGGCGCCCGTCGTCAGCAACGTGCGAGGCATCCATCCCCTGATGCTACGGGCAGCCGAGGGACGCGATTGCCGCCGGTCAGGCCATCGGGCAACCGCCACCCGTGGTCCGGCGTGCCGGACCACCGACGGGTTCGTTCACCGGTCGGGGGCTGTCTCGGTGACGGGTCGCAGCGGGCCGCCCCGCAGCGCGTACGCCAGCAGGCCCGTCACCGCCAGCACGGTGGCGCAGACGGTGGCGGCGGTGGTGCCGGCGGGCTGGATGAGCCAACTGGCGACCTGCGTCCGCACGTCCCTGCTGGGGCCCATGACGGGCAGGACCGCGATGAGGGTCCAGATCAGCGGGGCGATCCACGACAGTGCGGCACCGACCAGGGCGGTGCCGAGGGCGGTCAGCCCGAGCAGACCGGCGGTGTTGCGCAGCACGAGGGCGAGCGGCTCGTAACGCGCGTCGGTGAGCGTGCTGAGCGACAGCAGGGCGGTGATCGCGGCACCGGCGAGGAGCAGGTGAACGGCACGTCGCAGCGGCCAGTTGACCGACGCGGTGTGGTCGAGGGCGTCGTCCGCGCCGCTGAGGGTGGCGCCGAACGCGACCACCGCCAGCATGATGGTGAGGCTCGCGGTCCGGGCGTTGATGGTGGTCGAGTCCGTGTAGACCAGCGACAACACCCAGGCCAGCGTGATCAGCGCCGCCGCGCTGCCGAGCGCGAGAGGGACGCGGCGCGACCGTAGGTGGAGCCGGAACCATCTCATGGCTTCTTCTCCGCCAGGATCGCCAGGAGGCCGTCGCTGCGACAGTCCATCGCCGCCGCGCGGGCCGCCGCCATCCGATCTCGCTGCTCGGCCTGCGGCAAGCTCACCAGCGCCTGGTAGGCGTTCCGCACCCGCTCGATGTCCGCCGGTTCCCACCAGCGCTGCGGGGTTGGTGGCTGACCGTTCAGCCAGGCCGTGGCGACCGTCCGGGCCAGGGATTCGTCGATCTCCGGCTGGTCGCCGCAGTCCTGCCGCCACGCGGCCTCGAGCAGTGACGGCAGGAAGTAGCCGTCGGACAGGTCGGCGCCGCCGGCGGGGTCGATCGCGGGAGTGTCGAAGACGATCGTGTCGTCGGCGTGCCGGGTCGGTGTCGTGCTCACACCCAGTCGCCCCCAGTAGGCGATCTGTCGGGACTGCACCGCCCGGACGGGTGCGTTGGGCAGCTTCGCCGCCATCATTCCGAGTGCCTGGCGGGCGGGGCCGACGACGTCGGGCAGCAACGCGGCGTGCGCCCGTGCCACGCAGACCTGCGGGCCGTCGTCGTCACAGACCAGCTCGATGGCGACCGGGTCGACGACCGCCGCCCCGCGGGTTCCGCCGACGGGCAGGAGCGGTACGGCGACCGCGCCGCCGAGCACCGCCGGAAGCACGGCGAACGCGATGGCGCGGCGGCGGACCGCGCCGAGCAGCAGCAGGCCGGTCGCGGCGAGGGACACCAGCCACAGCGTCTGGAGCACGCTGACCCGGGTCGCGATCGTCTGGAAGTCGTCCAGGCCGTTGAAGGTCGGTACGAGCAGCAGCGCAGACGGCTCCGGCCGGACCCTGGTGAAACTCGCGTCGGTGTGGGCCATCGTGACGAGGTCCGGGACCAACCCCACCAGGACGAAGCCGACCACGGCGAGGATGGGCGCGGTGACCACCCGGGGCACGGCGCGGCCGGCGGCCATGCCGAGCCAACCAGCGGCGACCAGCGCCGGGACGCCCACCGCGGCGACGACGATCGCGCTGGCCGGGAAGTATCCCGCCGTCGGCACCACCCATCCGGCCGCGATGAGGAACACCAGGACGTACGCGGTCGCCACCGCGACGGCCAGCGCGCTGGCGGTTGGGACGACGCGCTGCCAGCGCGGCCGGACGGTGCTGGCGAACAACTCGTTGACCCGGTAACGCGCGTCACGCTGACCCAGCCATGCTCCGCCGGCCAGCGCGAAGGGCAATGACACCATGAGCATCGACCGCGAGAAGATCGCCAGTTGCATCCACCGCCCGACGAAGAACTGGGTGGACGTGAGCAGCAGCACCGTGCCGGCCACCAACGACAGCAGGCCGATGCTCAGCGCAGCCGAACGGCGCAGCTCGATGCGAAGGATGCGCCCGGTCATGCCGACACCCGGCCCCGGTGGGCGCGCAGCAGCGACGAGTAACCGCGTTCGGTGGCGCTGTCACCGGCGTCGTCGGTGCCGCCCTGCTGGGCCAGTTCGCCGGCGCTGCCCTGCCACACCAGCCGACCCTCGCTGACCAGCACCACGTCGGTGCAGGCCACGGCGACGTCCTCGACCAGGTGGGTGGAGACGAGCACGCAGCTGTCCAGACCGATGTCGCGCAACAGCTCGCGGAAGTCGAGGCGCTGCTCGGGGTCCAGGCCGACCGTCGGCTCGTCGAGCAGCAGCACCTCCGGGTCGTTGACGATCGCCTGGGCGATGCCGGCGCGGCGCAGCATCCCGCCGGACAGCGTCTTCATCCGGGAGTCGGCGCGGTCGGCCAGGCCGACCCGTTCGATGGCCCGCTGCACCGCAGCGGGGATGACCGTCTTCGGCATCTCCTTGAGCCAGGCCAGATATTCGACGAATTCCCGGACCGTGAAGCGCGGGTAGAAACCGAAGTGCTGCGGCAGGTAACCCAGGCCACGTCGTACCCGGCGCAGGTCCGCGCCGGCGGTGACGTCCTCGCCGAGCAGGGTCAGTCGCCCGGCGGACGGCTTGACCACCGTGGCCAGGGCGCGCATCAACGTCGTCTTGCCGGCGCCGTTGGGGCCGAGCAGCCCGTGCACACCGGTGCCCAACGTCAGGTCCAGCTCGTTGACCGCCAGGTGTCGGCCGGCCCGGACCTGCAACTTCTCGGCGTGCACCGCCCACGGGTGGGTCGACGGCCTGGTCTCCGCCACGCTGACCGTACGCATCATGAGGTCTCCATTCGGTCCTGGCTCGGTGTCGTCATCGGAAGGTCCTGGTGAGTTCCCGTGGCCGTCGTCGGGCCCGGACGAGCAGCACGGCCGTCAACACCACGGTGGTGACCGCCCATCCGGGCAGGCTGTTGCCCGTGAGGACGGTCGGGAGCTGTCCGCCGGCCAGGCTCGGCGCCACCACACCCGCGGACCAGGTGACCGCCAGCGCGAGCGCGGCCCGGTCGATGCCCACCACGGTGCCCAGCGCCAACGTCCCGGCGGTGAAGCCCAGCGCCGGCAGCAACCAGAGGCCGACGGAGTGCCCGGTGCCCCAGCCGGCCACCGCCAGCACCGGTACGACCGCGATGAGCACCCCCAACGTGCGGCGCATCAGCAGCGGCAGGCCGGTGCGCGGAGTGGCGGCCGTCAGCTCCCAGGCTGGGTCGAGTCGCCGGCTCCAGACGGCGGCCACCGGCACCAGCGGCGCGACCGGCGCGAGCAGCAGCACCAGCGACGGCAGGCTGGCGAAGGTCTTCTCGAACAGCACCGCGGCCAGCATCAGCCCGGCGGCGGTGGCCAGCCAGGGCAGGACCCGTGCGGCGACCCCGGTACGCCTGCGCCGCCGACGACGCGCCGGGCCGGGGCCGGCGGTGATCCCGGCGGCGAGCTCGTCGGCCACCCGGTCCAGCAGGTCCCGGGTGCCCGGGTCGACGGCACCGGTCAGCACCGCCCGGCACTCGGCGCAGACCTCCAGGTGTGCCTCCACCGCCCAGACGGTCGCGTCGTCGACGCCGGCGCCACCCGACGCGTACCGGGAGATGAGAGCGGGCGTGGGATGAGTGGTCATGACAGCGCCTCCCGGAGTGCGATGCGGGCTCGTCGCGCGCGGGTCTTCACGGTCCCCTCCGGCATGCCGAGCAGCAGCGACGTCTCCCGGGCGGTCAACCCGTCGAGGACCATCGCGCGGAGCACCTGGCGTAGCTCCGGGGGTAGCGCGTGCAGGGCCTGTTCGAGGTTGGCGTCCATCCCGCCGGCCAGTGCCTCGTCCTCGGCGGCCGGGGCCATGGTCTCGAAGGTCTGCACCGACGGGATCCGCTCGCGTCGGGCCCGGTGGCGGAACGCGTCGATCAGCCGGTGTGCGGCGATCGTCCACAGCCAGCCGACGGCGCTGCCGGAGGTGGAGGACGACTGCGCCTGACTGCCGGCCGAGCGCCAGACCGCCAGGTACGTCTCCTGCAACACCTCGGCCACCATGTCCTCGTCGGCGCAGCGCCGACGCAGTCGGGTGGTCAGCCAGGGGGAGGTACGCCGGTACAGCGCGTCGAACGCGCGCCGGTCACCCCGGGCGACCCGGCGGAGCAGCTCGCCCTCGTCGAGTCCGTCCAGACTTCGTCTCACGTCAGGCAAGACGACGCGCACCCCCGATCCGGTTCTGTCCTGGCTGTGGCCGTCGTCACATTCCGCCCGTGTCCGCGCCCGACCGGCGCGGCGTGACACCCCACACACCGGGAACGTCGTTCGCCTGCGGGGCGTTGGCGAGCGAGAGAATCACCCTCGGGTGATCGCCGCACCCGGCCACCCCCACCACGACCCCTGCCTCGTCACTTCCTCGCCTCCATGGGCGGGCACCCCGCACCGCGCCCGCCGAGATCTGTGGACGCGGTGACGCCCCAGCACCGCACGTGACGACGCACCCGCTTCCGCAGAGAGACCGAGATGATGAAGCAGTTGGTGGACAAGACCGGCCCCGGCACCAAGGTGGGAGACCCCACCGAGGAGGTCCTGCCCGGTGACCTGATGACCAACCGTCAACGGGCACAACTCGTCCTCGTGCTCGGTGCGTTGATCGCGATCGGGCCGTTGACCATCGACATGTACCTGCCCGCGCTGCCCGCCATCACCACCGGGCTGCAGACCACCGAGACCGCTGTGCAGTTGACCCTGACCGGCACGCTGGTCGGCCTCGCGTTGGGCCAGTTGCTGATCGGGCCGCTCTCCGACGTGGTCGGACGACGGGTGCCGCTGCTGGCCGGGCTGGTCGCGCACATCGTGGCCTCCGTGCTGTGCGTCTTCGCGCCCAACATCGAAGTGCTCGGCGCGCTGCGCGTACTCCAGGGTCTTGGCGTGGCGGCCGCCACAGTGGTCGCGACGGCCGTCGTCCGTGACCTGTTCAGCGGAGCCTCCTTCGCCCGGATCTTCTCCCGGCTGATGCTCGTCATGGGTCTGGCGCCCATCCTCGCGCCGACCCTGGGCAGCGGCCTGTTGAGCTGGACGGACTGGCGGGGCGTCTTCGCGGCGCTGGCGGTGCTGGGCGCGTTGCTGATCGTCGTGGCCGCGCTGAAGCTCCCCGAGACCCTTCCGGTGGCGCGTCGGCGACACGGAGGGATCGGCGCCACCATGCGCGACTACCGGGGGCTGCTCAACGACCGGGCGTTCGTCGGCCTGGTGCTGGTCGCGGGGCTGGCGATGGCGGCCCTGTTCGCGTACGTCTCCGGGTCGTCGTTCGTTCTCCAGCGGGAGTACGGCCTCGACGAGCAGGAGTTCGGCCTGGCCTTCGGGGCCGGCGCGGTGGGTCTGATCGCGGCCACCCAGTTCAACGTCCGGCTGCTGCGCCGCTTCACCCCGCAGCAGATCCTGGTCAGCGCCCTGATCGCCGGCACAGCGGCGGGGCTGCTGCTGGTCATGTTCGCCGCGACCGGCTTCGGTGGTCTGGGCACCCTGCTCGCGTCGCTGTGGCTCGTCCTGGCTGCCACCGGCCTGGCAATGCCGAACGCCCCGGCGCTGGCCATGAGCCGGCACAGCGAGGCCGCGGGCACCGCCGCTGCGCTGCTCGGCGCCGTGCAGTTCGGCATCGGTGCGTTGTCGGCGCCACTGGCGGGCCTGTTCGGCACCGGGAGCGTGCCGATGGCGGTCGTCATCGCGGGCGGCATGGCCGCCTCGCTGCTGGTCATGCTTTTCGTCGTGCCCCGCGCCAGCCTGGGCACTGTCGACCCGGACCTGGCGGTCGCGCTGCACTAGGGCTCGCCGCGGGCAGACAGCGGGCGGGCCGGTCACCCGGCCCGCCCGACGATTTCAGCGGATCTCGGTGGTGTCCTCCGGGCGCGACTGACCGCGCGGCGGGGCGGACCAGGGCGACTCGCCGCCGACCCGGCGCGGCAGCGGCTCGGTCGGTGTCGAATCGCCCGGGTAACCGAGAGTGAGGGGCGCGGTGTCGCGCTCAGCGGGCGTGGGAGACGGCCAGTCGGTCAATGTGAAGTCGTCGTTGCGGGGGCCTCCGTCGGGCACGGGGGTCGGCGTCGCGGCCGGCTCGGTCGCCGCGCGTGGCCACTGCCGCCACCGCTGCCCGCTGAAGGTCGCCATCAGCAGCAGCAGACCGATCACGAACAGCGTGCCGTTCTCGACCGGCAGCCGCAGCGGCAACGGATCGCCGAGCATCTTCCACTCGTGCGGGATCGCGTCCCGCACCGCGAAGGGTGCCACGAACATTCCGACGTACGGCGTGACCAGCAGCAACCCGGCCGCCAGGGGGCCCAGCGGCGAGAAGCGCAGCGTGCCTACCAGGCCCAGCAGGACTCCGCCGACGGCGAGGTACACGGCCGGCTCGATCAGGTTCGCGGTGTTGAACGTGCCGGTCTCCACCCAGCGGTCGACTGTCCGGCTCGACCCGTCCTGCCCCAGTGTGACCAGCACCCAGGTGATGGGCGCCACCACCAGCCCGGCGAGGAAGCTCCAGAGATGTCGCATCCGCGCACCGTACCGTTTTCGACATGACTGAGCACCTCTCCGCCGCACCGATCGGCAAGCCGACGTCGTACTCGCGCGTCACGCTGAGCAAGATCATGACTGCCGTGGACGTGAACCTGTACGGCACCGTGCACGGTGGGGTTCTGATGAAGTTCGTCGACGACGTGGCGGGTGCCGCCGCGGCCCGGCACAGCGGCGGAACGGCGGTCACCGCGGCGATCGACGAGATCGTCTTCTCCGAGGCGGTCCGGGTCGGCGACCTCGTGCACGCCCACGCGCAGGTGAACTGGACCGGCCAGACCTCGATGGAGGTGGGCGTACGGGTGGTCGCCGAACGGTGGGACTCGGCCGAGGACGCGGCGGTTCGGGTGGCCACCGCGTACCTGGTGTTCGTCGGCGTGGACGTGGGCGGGGCGCCGCGGGTGGTCCGCCCGGTGCTGCCGGAGACGGCGGAGGACGAGCGCCGGTACAAGGAGGCGGAGATCCGCCGGGCCCACCGCCTCGCCCGCCGTCGCGCCATCCAGGCACACCGAGCGGGCTGACCCACATGAGGTGGGTGGGTGCAGTGTGGGGCGGGCACGCGTCGGTTGGCGCACCCGGTGCGCAGAATGGCGCTTCGAGGTAGGGCAAGATGGCGCCACGGCCCATTCACAATGTCGTGCCGGGCCAGGGGAGGGTGAAGCAGTGGGTGACATGCTGTGGGCGCCGCCGGCGGACGTACGCGAGCATTCCCGGATCGGCGGCTACCTGCGCTGGCTGCGGGAGCACCGCGGGTTGGACTTCGCCGACTACGACGCGTTGTGGCGCTGGTCGACCACCGATCTGGACGGGTTCTGGCGTTCGATCTGGGACCACTTCGAGGTGGTCGCGCACACCCCGCCGACCGCGACCCTGGCCGAGCGGGGGATGCCCGGCGCACGCTGGTTCCCCGGCGCCACGCTCAACTACGCCGAGAACGTGTTGCGGATGCCGGGGCGGCTCGACGACGACCCGGTGGTGATCGCACACGGGCAGACCCGAGCGCCCGTCACGCTGACCGCCGGGGAGTTGCGCGAGCAGGTCCGCCGGGTGTCGGCCGGGCTGCGCCGGCTCGGCGTCACCGCCGGTGACCGGGTGGCGGCGTACGCCCCGAACATTCCTGAGACGTACGTCCTGCTGCTGGCCACCGCCAGCCTGGGCGCGATCTTCTCGTCCTGCGCGCCCGAGTTCGGCACCCGCAGTGTCACCGACCGGTGGCAGCAGATCGAGCCGACGGTGCTGGTCGCCGTGGACGGCTACCGCTACGGCGACAAGCCTGTGGACCGCCGCGCCGAGGTCGCCGCGATCCGGGCGGCCCTGCCGTCGCTGCGGCACACCGTCAGCATCGGTTACCTCGACCCGACCGGCCCCGTGCCCGAGGGCGTGCTGGGCTGGGCCGAGCTGGCCGCGCCCACCGACGAGCCGTCGACGTTCACGCCGGTGCCGTTCGACCACCCGCTGTACGTGCTCTACTCCTCGGGCACCACCGGGTTGCCCAAGCCGATCGTGCACGGCCACGGCGGCATCCTGCTGGAACACCTGAAGATGCTCGCCCTGCACCACGACCTGGGCCCGGCCGACCGGTTCTTCTGGTTCACCACCACCGGCTGGATGATGTGGAACTTCCTGGTCTCCGGGCCGGCGGTGGGCGCGACCATCGTGCTCTTCGACGGCAACCCGGCGGTCCGGGCGGAGCCCGGCCGGCCGGCCGAGCCCGACCTGGGTGGGCTGTGGCGGCTGGCGGCGGAGACCGGCACCACGTACTTCGGCACCTCCGCGCCGTTCCTGCTGGCCTGCCGCAAGGCCGGGCTGGTGCCCCGGGACATCGCCGACCTGTCGGCGCTGCGCGGGGTGGGTTCCACCGGTGCGCCGCTGCCCGCCGAGGGCTTCGAATGGGTGTACGAGACGGTCGGCGACCGCCTCCAGCTCCAGTCGCTCTCCGGCGGCACCGACGTGTGCACCGGCTTCGTCGGCGGCGTGCCGCTGCTGCCGGTCTACGCCGGCGAGATCGCCTGTCGCGCGTTGGGCGCCAAGGTGGAGGCCCGTTCCGCCGACGGCACCCCGGTCATCGGCGAGCTGGGTGAGCTGGTCATCACCGAGCCGATGCCGAGCATGCCGGTGGGCTTCTGGAACGACCCGGACGGCACCCGCTACCGCGAGGCGTACTTCGACGTCTACCCGGGCGTCTGGCGGCACGGCGACTGGATCACCATCAACGAGCGGGGCGGCTGCGTGATCACCGGCCGCTCCGACGCCACGCTCAACCGCGGTGGGGTGCGGCTGGGCACCGCCGAGTTCTACTCGGTGGTCGAGGGGCTCGACGAGGTGCTCGACTCGGTCGTCGTGCACCTGGAGGACGACGAGGGCGGCGCCGGTGAGCTGCTGCTCTTCGTGGTGCTGGCCGAGGGCCTGGAGCTGGACGACCCGATGCGCGCGAGGATCTGCCGCGAACTGCGGACCGCGCTCTCACCCCGGCACGTGCCCGACGAGATCCACCAGGTGCGCTCGGTGCCCCGCACCCTGTCGGCGAAGAAGCTGGAGGTGCCGGTCAAGAAGATCCTCACCGGCGTCCCGGTCGACCAGGCCGCGGCCAAGGGCGCTCTGGCCAACCCCGAGTCCCTGACGGCCTTCGCCGCCCTGGCCCAACGCCGAGCAATAGACAACACCCACGCCTGACAGCCCGGCCCGCCGGGCGGGCGGGTTATGGGAGGGTCTGGGTGACCTTTTCGGTGGCTTGGCGGCTGGTCAGCCGGGCCGGGTCCAGGTTTGCGCAGAGGACCACGGTGGCCGCCCGGGTCAGGGGGGCCAGCAGCCAGTCGACCGGGTCGGGGTGGCGGCTGGCGTCGACCAGGACCCGCGCGCCGGGCTCGATGCCCAACTCCGCGGCACGAGCCTCGGCGCGGGTCAGCAGTCGCGCGTCGGCGGGGCCCGGACCGGGCTGCGGGGTGAAGTGGTCGCCGTGTCGGCGTACCTCCACCACGTAGTCGGCGAACCCGGGCGGCACCTGCCGCAGCGGGGCGGCGAGCGGGGCCAGCGCGAGGGCGTACCGCTCGTCGGCGGACCAGGACTGCGCCTCGTCGAGCTGGTCGGCGGCGGCGAAGAGCACGTCCACGTCACCCGGTGTGTCCACCACGTTCAACTTGGCCGACCAGCAACCCAGCAGCACCGCCGCGGTCTGCCAGTGCGGCGGCAGCAGCACGCCGGCCGGGGTGCCCGCAGCGAGGCCGACCTCGTCGACGAGGAGATTGGCGGTCTTCGCCACCCAGTTCGCCAGGGTGGTGCCGGAAAGTTCGGTGCGGTCACCACTGGCATCGTCGTACCAGGTGAGCAGCGGTCTGGTCGGGTCGGTCGCGATCGCGTCGGCGAACACCCGGGCAATGTTGTCGGCCATCGGCGCGAACGATACGCCCCCGCCGGCCGTACTCGTTGACGATGACAAGTCGGCGTACCGTCGGGTCGCAGTCAGCGCCGCTGCCGCGCCCCGGCGTAGGCTTGACCCCCGGAGTGTTGTTCCCCACAGACGCCAGTGCAAGGAGTCGCCCCGTGACCGCCGGTCGCCCGCCCCGCGTGCTCATCGACGCCACGAGTGTCCCCGCCGACCGTGGTGGTGTCGGTCGATACGTCGACGGTCTGCTCGGAGCCCTCGGCAAGGTGTGCGGGTCGGGGGTGGACCTGGCGGTGGTCAGTCTTCGCACCGACCTGGAGCGTTACACCCGGATGCTGCCCGGCGCGGAGATCATCCCCGCTCCGGCCGCCGTGGCGCACCGCCCGGCCCGGCTCGCGTGGGAGCAGACCGGCCTGCCGCTGCTCGCGCAGCAGGTGGGCGCGCACGTGCTGCACTCGCCCTTCTACACCTGCCCGCTGCGGGCCGGGTGCCCGGTCACGGTCACCGTGCACGACGCGACGTTCTTCACCGAGCCGGAGCATTACGACAAGTCCCGCCGCACGTTCTTCCGCAGTGCCATCAAGACCTCGCTGCGCCGCGCCAACCGGGTGATCGTGCCCAGCAAGGCCACGCGGGACGAGCTGATCCGGCTGCTCGACGCCGACCCGACACGCATCGACGTGGCCTACCACGGTGTCGACCAGGCTGCCTTCCACGCGCCCACCGAGGAGGAGAAGGCCCGTGTGCGGGCCCGGCTGGGGCTGGGCAACAGCAGCTACGTCGCCTTCCTCGGGGCCAAGGAGCCACGGAAGAACGTCCCCAACCTGATCCGTGGTTGGGCGCGTGCGGTGGCCGACCGCGTCGACCCGCCGGCCCTGGTGATCGCCGGTGGTCAGGGGCACGACGACGACATCGACCGCGCTGTCGCCGAGGTCCCCTCGCATCTGCGCCTGCTGCGCCCCGGCTACCTGCGCTACGGCGACCTGCCCGGCTTCCTCGGTGGCGCGCTGGTCGCCGCCTACCCGTCCTACGGCGAGGGGTTCGGGCTGCCGATCCTGGAGGCGATGGCGTGCGCCGCCCCGGTGCTGACCACTCCTCGGCTCTCACTGCCCGAGGTGGGCGGCGACGCGGTCGCCTACACCTCCGAGGACCCGGAGCAGATCGCCACCGACCTGGCCGCCCTTCTCGACGACGAGCAGCGGCGGTTGTCGCTGGCGAAGGCGGGGTTCGACCGGGCGAAGGAGTTCACCTGGGAGTCCAGCGCCGAGGTGCACATCGCCGCCTGGAGTCGCGCCAGTTCCTGACCCTCCGGGGCCCGGCTGGTGACCCATGCCACTTCCGGCAGGCACGTCGGGCATGATGTGCGGATGCTTTATGCGGTCATTCCAGCAGGTGGCAGCGGCACGCGGTTGTGGCCGTTGTCCCGCGCCGGCCACCCCAAGTTCCTCCACCCGCTCACCGGCACCAGCGCCTCGCTGCTCCAGGCGACAGTGGAACGGCTCGCCCCGCTGACCACACCGGATCGGACCCTTGTGGTCACCGGTGCCGCGCACGTCGCGGCGGTGGCTCGGCAACTGACCGGTCTGCCGGAGGAGAACATCCTGGTCGAGCCCTCCCCCCGGGATTCCTGCGCGGCGATCGCGTTGGCCGCTGCCGTGATCGCGATACGCGACCCGGACGCGGTGATGGGCAGCTTCGCGGCCGACCACCTGATCCGCGACCCGGAGAGCTGGGTCCGCACTGTCCAGGAGGCGGTTCGCGGGGCCGAGCAGGGCATGCTGATGACCGTCGGGATCACCCCCACGCGGGCGGAGACCGGCTACGGCTACCTGGAGACCGGCGACCCGACCGAGGGCACGCCGTGGCGGCCGGTGGCCGAGTTCAAGGAGAAGCCGGGCGCCGAGGTCGCCGAGGCGTACGTCCGTTCGGGCCGGTACCTGTGGAACGCGAGCATGTTCGTGTGGCGGGTGGACGTCTTCCTCGCCGAGCTGGCCCGCCAACAGCCGGCGCTGCACGCCGGTGTGGCAGCGATCGCCGCCGCCTGGGGCACCCCGGAGCAGGACGAGGTCCTCGGTGCGATCTGGCCGACCCTGCCGAAGATCTCCGTGGACTATGCGGTGATGGAGGGCGCGGCCACGGCGGGTCGCGTCGCGACAGTGCCGGGCGACTTCGGCTGGAACGACGTCGGCGACTTCCACACCCTCGGCGAGGTGCTGCCGACCGACGACGCGGGCAACGTGGTGCTCGGCACCGACGCCAAGCCGGGTGTGCTGCTGCGCGACAGCGCCAACATGGTGGTCGTGCCGCAGTCGGGGCGGTTGGTGGCCGTCCTCGGGTTGCGCGACCTCATCGTCGTGGACACCCCGGACGCGGTCATGGTCTGCCCCCGCGACCGGGCCCAGGACGTCAAGGCCCTGGTCGACGAGCTCAAGGCGCGAGGCGAAGAGGGCTACGTCTGAGGGCTGCGAGGGCCGGCGCGACCATTTGCACGGTCCCGCCGGCCAGCGGCTCGGGCAGTTGGTCCAGCGGGAACCAGCCCAGCTCCTCGGCCTCGTCGCTGACCTGCTCCACGGCCGCGGGCGGGGCCAGCACGGCGAACCGGACGTCGTGGTGCAGTGACCCGCCCTGACACTGCACCTGGTGCACGTCCACGTCGATCGGCACCGGGTCGATGCGCAGGCCGGCGATCCCGGACTCCTCGGTGGCCTCGCGGAGCGCGGCGGCGACCAGGGTCTGGTCGGTCGGCTCACAGTGCCCGCCGAGCTGCACCCAAAGCCCGAACTTGACGTGCAGGCAGAGCAGCACCCGCGAGCCGGTGGCGTCCAGGACCAGCGCGCTCGCGGTGACGTGCCCGGGTCGGTGCTGCCGACTCATCGCGATCGGGCCGGCGCCGAGCAGGCGGAGGGTCCGGTCCCGCGCTACTGCCGCGTCCGGGCTGGCGGGCTGCCAGCCTTCGAGAAGCGCGGTGGCGTCGGCGTGCAGCGTCGCGTACGTGTCGGGGTCGGTCGGGTGGGCGGTCGGTCCGGTGATCGCGGTGTCGGGCACCCCGTCACTGTACGAGCGGGTGCTTCGTACGCTGGCCCGGTGACCCTGCGACTCGTCGAATTCGTGGTGGCCGGCAACGAGGCCAGTGATCTCCTGCCGGTGCGGTCGGCACCCCTGCTGCGCGCGTACGGCGCCCGACGGGGCTTCTGGACCGTGCTGGACGAGGGGCCGGTGGAGCGCTGCCTCGCCCTGCTGCTGGAGCTGGACGACGGCGAGTGGACGGCCCGGCACGTGCTGGCGGACGCCGGTGCGGAGAACGGGCGGACCGAGGACGGTGAGGCGCTCGCTCACCACGACGGCTGGGTGTACGTCTTCGGCTCCCACTTCGGCTCGAAGGGTGGCCCGCTGCGCCCCCGACGTGCCTTCGTGGCCCGGTTCCGCGAGGACGACGCTGCGGCCGGGCCGATCCCGGTGCACGTGGTGCGCAACTCGTTCCGGCTGCACCGGGCGGTGAACGACGCCCTGGCCGGGTCGCCGCTGGTCCTGTTGCCTCCGGGGGAACGGGTGCGGGCCCGGTTCATCGTGGAAACCCTGGCCAGGGGGACCGCCCGGGAGAAGAGCTGGGTGAGTCGCCTCACCCCGGACGACCTGCCGTTGAACGTGGAGGCGGCGGCCTTCACCCCGGCCGGGACGGTGCTGCTCGGTCTGCGTTTCCCGGTCACCGAGGCCGGTGAGCCGATCCTGGTCGAGGTGGCCGACGTGCCGGGCATGTTCACGACCGAGCCTTCGTGGCCACGGGCGTTGCGCACGTACGTGTTGACCGGGGTCACCCCGCCCGGGGAGCTGACCGGCTTCCGGGCGATCACCCCGACGGCGGACGGCGCGTACGCGGCCGTGATCGGCTCGATCGACGCGCTGGGCAAGGGATCGGTGCTGCTCGACGACCACCCCGGTGGGGGTGACGTCACCTCCCGACACGTCCGCTTCCGTCTCCCGGACGGTGGGTCGGACGACGCGTGCCGGCTCGGCGGGGAGCTGGTGGCGGACCTGGCGCCGTTCCACCACGTCGAGGGGGTGGCCGAGCTGGACGGGCGGCCGTTCTACGTCACGGACGAGGACCACCGGGTCGCGCTCTGGGTCGGCCGAGCGGGATGATGCGAGGGCGGGATGATCGGACGGCACCTCTGCGGAGCAAGGGCCGCAGACCCTCGTGGTGCCGCCCGATCACCGGGGCCCCCCCATGGCCCGGCGCCCTGGCGCCGGGAGCGTCGAGGACGCGCCGGCACCTGTTCGGGCACTGAGAGCATGCCGAACCCGCCCCGTTGACGTCGAGGTTTTTCAGCCCAGGCTTAAAGATGGAGATTAGTGCCGTCCAGGTAGAGTCGAACGGTCGTCCGGCATCCCCCTGCCGGGGACTCAGGAGTGCTCCATGCTGAAGATCCACTTTTCTGGGGAGGACATCCTCCGGACCCGGTTGGCGCCGGCTGCGGACCCGATCTGGGAGCTGGTCCTCAGCCTGCACGTGCTGCAGGGCCGCAACCGCGACCCGTTGACGGCCAACTGGCGGCGCACCGTGTCCCAAGCGTTGCGTCAGGACGTCGCGTCCGAGCAGCTCCGGTTGCTGTTCGCGCTGAACCCGCCACGCGGCTACTTCCCGGACTTCCTCACCCCGTACGACAGCGTCGACGGCTTCGAGGCCGGGCTGGACGCGCTCCGCCGCACCCCCACCGAGCTGCTGCACCGGGACCTGAGCGTGCTGGCCGCCGAGACCCAGCTGCCCTCCTCGGCCGCCGCGCTGGCCCGGGGCGAGGTGGCGGTGCTGCACCACCTCGCCGAGTCGATGGAGCAGTACCGATCGCTGGCGATCAACCCGTACTGGAGCAGGATCCAGGCCGCGGTGGCGGCGGACCGGGCCCGCCGCGCCCGGGCGCTGCTCGACGGCGGTGTCGAGGGTCTGCTCACCAGCCTCCGGCCGGCCATGCGCTGGGAGGACAGGGTGCTCGAGGTCCGCCACTACCCGCACAGCCGGGAGATGCACCTCGACGGCCGAGGTCTCCTGCTGGTGCCGTCGTTCTTCTGCGCGAGCACGCCGGTCGCACTGCTCGACCCGGCGCTGCCACCGGTGCTGGTCTACCCGGTCGACCGGCTGGGCGGGCTGGCACCGGCCGACCGCGTCGCGGCGATCCCGTCGGGTGCTCCCCGCGACTCGCTCGCCGCGCTGCTCGGCCGCACCAGGGCGGCGGTGTTGCAGGCCACCGACGAGGGCTCCACCACCGGCGAGGTCGCCCGTCAGCTCAACATCTCACCGGCAGCAGCGAGCCAGCACGCCACTGTGCTGCGCAACGCTGGCCTGCTGGTCAGCCACCGGGAGCGCAACAGCGTGCTGCACACGCTGACGCCGCTCGGCCGGGCCATGCTGGACGCCTGACCCGGCCGTCTCTCACAGCGCGAGCGCGGCGCTCGCCGGGCTGCCCGGCGGTGGCGGCAACAGGGTCGACCCGACACCCTCGGCTGCCAGGGCGACGCGCAGTCGGTGCAGGTCGGCGCCGAAGCGGACCAGGCCGATCGGCTCGACGGGCGTCGGGGCCGAGCCCAGCACCAGGGCGGCGCCCTCCGGCCAGCCCGGCATCTCGGCGACCAGACCGGCGCGTACCTCCGCCTCGTCCACCAGGGTGAAGACCGTGCCGGGGGCGACGACCTCGGCGACCGCGTCGATCGCCCGCCGCACCGCGGTCAGGTCGGCCGGCGTCGGGCCGAGAGCGTCGGTCAGGGTGGCGGCGTCGGTGAGCCCGGCGGCACGGGCCTCGGCGGTGCCGAGCGAGAAGAGGTCCTGCGCGGCGTCGCGGATCAGCGCCCGCGCACCACCGGCGTCATCCGATCCGGTCGTGGAGAGGTAGCCCCGGACCACCGCGACTGGGACCTGGTCACACTTGCCCTTGATCAGCTCGCCGGCGCCCGCCAGCTCGTCCACCACGGCCATCTGGGTCAACTGCAACTCGTTGCCGTACGGGTCCACCTCGCCACGGTGGTCCCGGATGGCCGGCATTCCGGCCACGCCGAGCGCCACGTCGGTGAGCCCGTTGCGCCAGGGCCGGCCCATGGTGTCGCTGATTATCACGGCCAGATCCAGGTCGTAGCGCTCCCGCAGCGCCTCGCGCAGAGCCCGCGCGGACGCGTCCGGATCGACAGGCAGCAGCACCAGCTGGGTCTTGTCCACGTTCGACGCGTCGATCCCCGCGGACGCCATCACGAAGCCGTGATGGGTCTGCACGATCCGGGTCGGCCCCCGGCTGGCTACCACCCGGGCGGTCTCACCGGCCAGGACCTCGTCCCGGGCGGCCAGCCGCTCCGGACCGTCCGCCGGGACGTCCACCAGCCGCCCCTCCGCCTTGGAGACGATCTTGCTGGTCACCACCAGGACGTCGCCGTTGCGCAGCCACGGCGCCGCTGTCGCGATCACCGCCGCCAGGTCGTCACCCTCGGTCACGTGGCCGATGCCGAGCACCGGCAGGATTTCCAGCCTCACGTCAACTCCACCGCGGCGCGGACCATGGCCGCAGTCGCCGCCTCGTCGGTCATCCGCAGCGGCACCGCGCGGACCGTCACCCCGGGCACCACCGCGCCGGCGTCCTCCTCGGCCACCAGCCACCCGTCCAGCAGGCCGCCGTCCGGCCGGCCCCCGTACAGGCGGCCCACTCCGGCGGCGCTGCACTCGACACCGAGCACGGCGAGGCAGCGGTCGGCCATGCCCCGCACCGGAGCGCCGCCGATGATCGGTGAGACACCCACAACCGGCGCCGGGCTGTCGGCCACCGCCGCACGCAGCCCCGGCACGGCCAGCACCGGCGCGACGCTCACCACCGGGTTGCTGGGCGCGATCAGCACCAGATCGGCCGAGCCGATCGCCTCCAACACGCCGGGTGCCGGCTTCGCCGTCTCCGCGCCGACGAACACGAAGCGCTGAGTGTCAATGTCGGCGCGGTACCGCACCCACCACTCCTGGAAGTGGATCGCCCGTTGCCCCTGCTCGTCCTCGACCACCGCGTGGGTCTCCAGACGGTCGTCCGTCGCCGGCAGCAGACGTACGCCCGGCTCCCAACGGGTGGACAGCGCCTCGGTGACCGCGCTCAGCGGGTAGCCGCCGTTGAGCATGCTGGAACGCACCAGGTGGGTGGCGATGTCCTTGTCGCCGAGGCCGAACCACGTCGGCTGCGCCCCGTACGCGGCCAGCTCCTCCTTGACCGTCCAGCTCTCGCCGACCCGACCCCAGCCCCGCTCCGGGTCGGCGCCGCCGCCGAGCGTGTACATGACGCTGTCCAGGTCGGGACAGATCTTCAACCCGTGCAGCCACAGGTCGTCGCCGACGTTGACCACGGCGGTCACCTCCGCGCCGACCTCCCGGGCATACGCCCGGACGCCGAGCAGGAACCGGGCGCCGCCAATGCCGCCGGCCAGAACCACGATGCGCATGTCGACCATCCTCGCGCACGTGACGCCTCCGGTCCGCCGGTGGCCCTAGAGACTAGGCTCACGTGCGCCCTGTCCGTTCATGCCCCGAGGGGGACCTCGTGACCAGCCCCGCCGAGCCCGCGTCGACCGACGCGACGAAGGCCCGTCAGCTGACCAAGCCACTACGCGAACTCGCTGCGCTCGCGTTGCTCGGCGCCAACGCGGTGTTCCTCTTCGTGGGCCTGCTCCGGCTGATCGCCCCGAACGACTACAGCTCCTTCACCGACCGCGCGGGCAGCGCCTTCTACGCGTTCATCGGGGTGGAGGCGGTGGTCCTCCCACTGCTGGCCGTGCTGTTGGCCACGCACGTCTCACCGGTGCTGCCGAAGGCGAAGCTGATCACCCAGGTGGCCCTCGCCGAGTACGCGGTCAGCGCGCTCTTCGGCACGCTGACCATGCTGATCTGGACGGTCGGCCGCCTGGCCGACGCCGAGGTCCTGGACGCGCTCCTCGGTGTGCTCACCCGGTTCGCCTGGATGGTGATCTTCGCGGTCGCCGCGTGGGTGGTCTACACCGTCTGGCGCGCCCACTACTACGTGCCGCGGCCCAAGCCCCAGCCCGGTGTCTACGGCCAGGCGCAGCCAGGCTGGCCGCAGCAGCAGGGTGGTTGGCCGGGCCAGGGGCAGCCCGGTGGCCAGCCGCAGGGCGGTTGGCCCGCCCCCGGCCAGCCGGGTGGCTATCCGCAGCCGGGCCAGCCGGGTGGCTACCCGCAGGCCGGCCAGTACGGTCAGCCGTCGCCGCCGTTCCAGGCCCCGCAGTCGGCCCCGCCGTTCCCGCAGTCGGGACCGCCGCACCCGCAGTCCGCGCCGCCGTTCCAGGCACCGCAGTCCGCGCCGTCGTTCCCGCAGTCCGCGCCTCCGGCGAACCCTGCCCCCCAGTCCGCGCCGCCTGCGCCCGCCGCACCGCCGTTCGGGCAGCCGCCGTCGGCCGACCCCACCCAGACCATCCCGCGCCAGTCGGCGGACCCGACCGAGGCCATCTCCCGCCCCGGCGACACGGACAACGACCGCACCCAGCAGCTGAAGCCAGGCGACAACCCCGACCACCCCCGCTGACCGGGGCCCGGCGGGCTCTTTGATCACTTGATGCTCAGTAGTCGTCAGCGAGTCTGCTGAACTGCTGAGCATCAAGTGATCAAGAGGGCGAACGCGTGCCGTTTCCCACGGTGCGGGCCGGGACTGGTGGGCCGGGCTCGCGCTGCGCATAGGCTGAGCGGATGGTTGATCGCACCCACTCCGGTCCGAGCGACGCGAGCGTGCGGCGGGCCCTGGGCCGGGCCGCGACCGGGCGTGCGCTGGATGTCGACGAGGCGACCGCGCTGCTGTCCGCTCGTGGTGACGCGCTCGAAGAGCTGCTCCGGGTCGCCGGGGGGATCCGGGACGCCGGGCTGCGTGAGGCCGGCCGGCCGGGCGTGGTCACGTACTCCAAGAAGGTCTTCATCCCGCTGACCCGGCTCTGCCGGGACCGCTGCCACTACTGCACGTTCGCGACGGTGCCGCACCGGCTGCCGGCGCCGTTCCTGGACCGCGACGAGGTCCTCGCGATCGCACGGGCGGGGGCCGCGCAGGGCTGCAAGGAGGCCCTGTTCACTCTGGGTGACCGGCCGGAGGAGCGCTGGCCGGCGGCCCGCAGCTGGTTGGACGAGCGCGGTTACGACTCCACACTGGACTACCTGCGTGCCTGCGCGGTCGCCGTGCTGGAGGAGACCGGCCTGCTGCCACACCTCAACCCCGGGGTGCTGTCCTGGTCGGAGCTGCAACGGCTCAAGCCGGTCGCGCCGAGCATGGGCATGATGTTGGAGACGACAGCGACCCGGCTCTGGTCCGAGCCGGGCGGCCCGCACTTCGGCTCGCCGGACAAGGAGCCCGCGGTCCGGCTGCGGGTGCTCGACGACGCCGGCCGGGTTGGCGTGCCGTTCACCACGGGCATCCTGATCGGCATCGGGGAGACCCCCGCGGAGCGGGTCGACGCGATCTTCGCGATCCGCCGCGCCCACCGGGAGTACGGCCACCTCCAGGAGGTGATCGTGCAAAACTTCCGCGCCAAGCCGGACACGGCGATGCGCGGCATGCCGGACGCGGAGCTGCACGACCTGGCGGCCACGGTCGCGGTGGCCCGGCTGCTGCTCGGCCCGAAGGCCCGGATCCAGGCCCCACCGAACCTCATCGCCGGCGAGTACGACCTGCTGCTGCGCGCCGGCATCGACGACTGGGGTGGCGTCTCCCCGCTCACCCCAGACCACGTCAACCCGGAACGCCCGTGGCCGCAGATCGAGGAGCTGGCCCTGCACACCGAGCTGGCCGGGTTCACGCTGCGGGAGCGGCTGACCATCTACCCGGAGTACGTGCGCGCCGGCGACCCGTGGCTCGACCCTCGGCTGCTGCCGCACGTGAACGCGCTGGCCGATCCGACGTCCGGCATGGCGGTGGAGTCGGCCATGCCGCAGGGCCACCCCTGGCAGGAGCCGGAGGAGGTGTTCGGCGGGCGGACCGACCTGCACACCACCATCGACACCGCCGGTCGGACCGACGACCGGCGGGGCGACTTCGACAGCGTCTACGGTGACTGGGCGGAGGTCGCCACCAAGGTGACGGCCGGTCCGGCCGCCGCCGCTGGCGACCATGACCTGCGGGCCGGGCTGCGGCTCGCCGCCGACGACCCCGCCGCGCTGCTGGAGCCCGCGCACACCGACGCCGCTCTGGCGCTGTTCGGCGCGGACGGTCCGGCACTCGACGAGTTGTGCCGGCTCGCCGACGACGTGCGCCGGGACGCGGTCGGCGACGACGTCACCTACGTGGTCAACCGCAACATCAACTTCAGCAACGTCTGCTACGTGGGCTGCCGCTTCTGTGCCTTCGCGCAGCGTGAACGCGACGCCGACGCGTACCGGCTCTCCGTCGACCAGGTCGCCGACCGGGCCGAGGAGGCGTGGACCCTCGGTGCCAGCGAGGTCTGCCTCCAGGGCGGCATCGACCCGAAGATGCCGGTCACCGGGTACGCCGACATCGTGCGCGCGATCAAGGCGCGGGTGCCGGAGATGCACGTGCACGCGTTCTCGCCCATGGAGATCGTCACCGCCGCCGCGAAGGCCGGCGTGCCGGTCCGCGACTGGTTGACCCAGCTGCGCGAGGCCGGGCTGGACACCATCCCGGGCACCGCCGCGGAGATCCTCGACGACGACGTGCGCTGGGTGTTGACCAAGGGCAAACTCCCGGCCGCCGCCTGGGTCGACGTGGTCAGCACCGCCCATGAGCTGGGCATCCGGTCCAGCTCCACAATGATGTACGGCCACGTCGACCATCCCGGGCAGTGGCTGGCGCACTTCCGGGTGCTGGCCGGGGTGCAGGACCGCACCGGTGGCTTCACCGAGTTCGTGGCGCTGCCGTTCGTGCACACCAACGCCCCGATCTACCTGGCGGGGATCGCCCGACCCGGGCCGACCTGGCGGGAGAACCGGGTGGTCCACGCGATGTCCCGGTTGCTGCTGCACGGCCGGATCGACAACATCCAGTGCTCCTGGGTGAAGCTGGGCGACGAGGGCACTGTGGCGATGCTCCAGGGTGGCTGCAACGACCTGGGCGGCACGCTGATGGAGGAGACCATCTCCCGGATGGCCGGTTCCGGCAACGGGTCGGCGCGTACCGAGGAGCAGTTGCGGGCCATCGCGACGGCGGCCGGGCGGCCGGCGCGCAAGCGCTCGACCGCGTACGGTCACGCCCGGCCCTGACGTCGAACCTTTCCCCTCCGCCGGCCGTACCACGCGGTGCCGGCGGCGGTTGCGGCGAGGACCGCCGCCGGTGTCCCCACGGGGCCCGGCGGCGTCGGTAGACGGCACCGGACCCGTCCGTCTCCGCGGGCGCGTACGCGCCGCCGCCGGAAAGGCTGCCCATGACCACTGATCAGCGGAAGCGGCAGTGGCCGCGACTGACCCGCCGGCAGACGTTGACCGCCGCGGCCAGCGCCACCCTCGGCGCCGCCGCGCTCACCGTGCCGGGCCTGTCGGCCGCGCAGAACGCTCCCGGCGCGGCCGGACGAGCCGACGAGCCGATCGTCGTGCACCTGCGGGACGCCGATTCCGGAACGATGGACATCTTCGTCGGCGAGGCCCGGGTCGAGGTACGCGACCGCGGCCTGGCGGATCGGCTGCGGCGCGCCGCCCGGCGCTGACCCGGCACCCCGCCCTGCCACCCTGTCCCCGCCCAGTGAGGTTGGTCCGCCATGTCTTCCCACCGCGAGGCCCCGGAGATAGCCAAGGATCCGGTCGCCGACAGCTCCGACCTGTACGCGTTCGTCAGCCCCGACAAGCGCGAAACGGTCACGTTGATCGCCAACTACGTACCGTTGCAGCTCCCCTCCGGGGGCCCGAACTTCTTCGAGTTCGGCGACGACGTGCGCTATGAGATCCATATCGACAACGACGGCGACGGCCGTCCGGATGTCACCTACCGGTTCGAATTCACCACCGAGATCACCAATCCGAACAGTTTTCTCTACAACACCGGCCCGATCGATTCGCTCGACAGCAGGAACTGGAACCGGCGGCAGTTCTACAGCCTGACCCGGGTGGCCGACGGCCGGGAGCACCGGCTGGCCCACAAACTGCCCTGCCCGCCGTGCAATGTCGGCCCGCTGTCCACCCCGAAGTACGCCGAGCTGGTGCGGCAGGCCACCTACTCGCTCTCCACCGGGGAGCGGGTCTTCGCCGGGCAGCGCGCGGACGGCTTCTTCGTCGACCTGGGGGCGATCTTCGACCTCGGCACGTTGCGGCCGTTCCAACAGCTGCACGTCGCCGGCAAGAAGATCTTCAAGACCGAGGGGGAGCCGGTCAATGCCACCGACCGGATGAACGTGCACAGCATCGCCGTGCAGGTGCCGTTGGACCGGGTCCGCCGGAGTGCCAACCGTTACGGCGCCGGTGACCGGGCCTCGGTGATCGGGGTGTGGACGTCGGCGTCGCGCCGGCAGGTGCGGGTCCTCGGTGACCGGGGTGCGGCGGACACCGCCACCGGCCCGTTCACCCAGGTCTCCCGGTTGGGCAATCCACTGTTCAACGAGGTCATCGTGCCGATGTCCAAGAAGGACCTGTGGAACTCGCTGCCGCCGTCGGAGGACAAGCGGTTCGCGCAGTTCGTCGAGCAGCCGGAGCTGGCGGCGTTGCTGCCGGCGCTCTACCCGGACGTCTTCCCCAATCTGGACAAGCTCACCAAGGCCAGGAAGGCGCGCGCCGACCTGGTGGCGATCCTGCTCACCGGCATACCGGCCGGGTTGATCGACGGCTTCACCAACACCACCGGCGACGTGCAGGCCGACATGCTGCGGCTGAACACCGCGATCCCGCCGACCCGGCAGCCGGACCGGTTCGGGGTGCTCGGTGGCGACCTGGCCGGCTTCCCGAACGGTCGGCGTGTCGGCGACGACGTGGTGAGCATCGCGTTGCGGGCGATCGCCGGGGTGACCGTCCCGCTGGTGGACAGGACGTTCCGCCCGGACGCGGCGGCCGCCGCGGTCACCCCGGGGCTGAGCGCCGCCGACGTGACAGCGCCGTTCCTCGGAAACTTCCCCTACCTCGGTACGCCGTACGACGGGTTCAACAACCCGTCGGCGGCGGCGTCCTGACCGGCGCGGGGGAGCGGAGCATGCACGAGCACGCGTACGGGCCGTCGGAGACCGGGAGCGTCGTCCTCGATCTGGGTGGCGACACCGGTGCCCTGGTCGTCTACACGAGCCGGGATCTGCACGGTCGGGAGATCGAGATCAGCCGCGAGGGCGAGCGGCGGGTCCACTCGGCGGTGCGTGAGCGCCGGGTGCGGGACGGCTCGTTCCACACAGCGGTCTATCCCGATCTGCCGTCCGGAATTTATACCGTCTGGTGGGACGACAAGACGTCCGCCGGCACGGTTTCTGTCCATGGTGGAGGGATAGCCGAGTTCGTATGGCCCAGCAGCGGTTTCGGGGTCGCCAGCTGACCTCGCCGCACCGGTTTTTCCACAGCGCCCCGTCCACATTGTGGACGGGGCGCATGTGCTGCCCGCAGCTCGACGGGCAGTCTGCGCCGTGTCGCGTTAACCTGTCTCCCACCAAGATCAGCTTGGCGGTGATGGCGGCTGGCGCCGTCCTGGCGGTGACTCATCAGGGAAGCGCCACGGCAGAAAAGTCGGGCAACTCGCCGGAGAGGGCGTTACTCGGCCGGGGTCTGAATCGATAGGGCAGGTTGCGAGGCTGGACGGCCCGAGTGGCCGTCCGGGGGTGTCGGGAGGGCGACTCCATTATCAAGTTTGGCTTGACGGCGCACGCATTACACGCGTGTAATTTGAATGGGGTTGTTCGCACGGAACGCAACAAAACGGGACCGGACGGACAAGCACGCCTTTCGCGTGGGGGGTTGCAGCGGCGATGACGCCGGTGCGCGACAAGGAGGCATTTGATGGACGGCCAGCTTGAGGTGGCCGACCTGCTCGGAAACGCGCCGGAGTGGCAGGAGCGAGCGCTGTGCTCGCAGACCGACCCCGAGGCGTTCTTTCCCGAGAAGGGCGGCTCGACCCGCGAGGCGAAGAGGATCTGTTCGCGCTGCGAGGTCAAGACGGAATGCCTTGAATACGCTCTCGGTCACGACGAGCGGTTCGGCATCTGGGGTGGGCTCTCCGAGCGGGAGCGGCGCAAGTTGAAGCGGCGGGCCGCCTGAGCGGTGCGAGGTCGGGGCGGTGGGGGCCGCCCGACTCGCCCGACAGGTTGCCTGATCGGGTCACGGTCCGGCGCGCGGGGGCGCGCTCGGCCTGACTCGCGGGGAGCGCTCGGCCTGACTCGCGGGGGGACCGCTCAGGCCAGCTCGTCGGGGTCGACCCCAAGAAGGTTCGCCACCTGCTCGATGATCACGTCATGCACGAGATCGGCGAGGTCCTCACGGTCCATCGCCCGGAACTCCAGGGGTCGCCGGTACAGCACGATCCGCGGCGGCACCTCCTGCCGGCCTGGGCGGCCGGGCAGCAGCCGGGCCAGCGGGACCTCGCCGTCCTCCAGCACATCGGAGTCGTACACGTTCAGGTCCGGCGGGACGTCCTCGACGGCGAACTCGACCCCGGCCAGCTCCTTGGCGAACCGACGCTCCAGCGTCTCCACGGTGTCCAGGACCAGGTCGTCGAAGACCTCGGCCTTGGTCCGCGCCAGCGGCACGGTGGCCGGCACCAGCCGCCCGCGCAGGCCGCGCCCGTGCCGGTCACGGTGCGCACGCCGGCCGGAGCCGGGGCGGCGGTGTTCCGGGCTCGTCATGAGGCAAAGGGTAGCGCCCGCGTCGGGCTCGCCAGCGGCAGCGCCGCTCGCCTGGCGCGGCGCGCCCAGGACGGGCAAGTGTGATCACCACGACGGGCGTGTCGCAACGCGAAGCGATGCGCCGGACCCGGTAATGGAGATACCCTGCCGCCTGTGAGGTCACCACGGCGCTGCTCCCGTAACGGCTGCCCCCGGCAAGCGGTCGCCACATTGACCTATGTCTACAACGAGTCGACAGCGGTGGTGGGGCCGCTGGCGGCGTTCGCCGAGCCGCACACGTACGACCTGTGTGAGCCGCACGCCCGCAGCCTGACTGCACCCCGTGGCTGGGACGTGGTCCGGCACGAGGGTGAGTTCGAGCCGCCGCCGCCCACCACGGACGATCTGGTGGCGCTGGCCGAGGCGGTCCGCGAAGCCGCCCGCCCGGCCCCCGCCCCTCGCCCCCCGGACCCGGGTCAGCACCACGAGAACCCGAACCAGACCGGCCGGCGAGGCCACCTCCGCGTAATCCCCCCCAACCACTGACTGCCGGGCTCCGCCCGGCCGCCGGCCCGGCCCCGCCCTCCGGGACCCGCCACCCTCGTTGATCAAGAGGTTTGCGTCAAGAACGCGCCGTTTGGTGACCGAAACCTCTTGATCAACCAGTGCGGCGGGGTGGGGTGGGGCGAGGCGGGGTGGGGTGGGGTGGGGTGGGACCTTGTGGGACGCCTTGGGGGCGTTCGGGGGGCGCCGGGGAAGCGTTCCAACACGTCCGACCGCCACACGCCGGTAGGCCGCAGACATCGGCACTCAGCGTGGTTAGCATGCGCCGCAGCGTGCACCGAGCCAAGTCACCGTGTACGCCTGGCGGGCAGGAGGGTCCGGTGGCGAACGAGGCGTTGCGGGTGGCGATGGCCGAGGCGGGGGAGACTGTCGAATCGCTGGCGGAGAAGGTTCGCGTCGACCCCAAGACGGCCGCGCGGTGGCTTGCCGCGGGGCGCATCCCGCACTCGCGTACCCGGGTGGCGGTGGCCCAGGTGCTGCGCCGGGACGCGGCCGACCTCTGGCCGGAGCCGTTCCGCCGCCGTGACCTGCCGTGGTTCCGACCGTGGGCCGAGCTTGAACAGGACGCCACCTCGATCCGCTCCTACCAGCCGCTGCTCGTGCCGGGCCTGCTCCAGACCGAGGGGTACGCTCGCGCGGTGCTGGGCACCGGTGGCCTGCTCCCACCGTCCGAGGTGGATCTGATCGTGGCGAGCCGCCTCGAACGGCAGGCGGTCCTCGGCCGCGATGCCCCGCCGCAGCTCGTGACGGTGATCGACGAGGTGGTGCTGCGCCGGCTGGTCGGCGACCGCGCCGTGATGTCCGGACAGTTGACCCACCTGGCGGTGGTCGCCGAGTGGGAGCATGTGCAGGTCCGGGTCATCCCGGCCGAGAGCCCGTGGCACACCGGTCTGGCGGGTCCCTTCGTGCTGGGCCGCCTGCCCGACGGGACGGAATTGGCGTATCTCGACAACCAGCTCCGCGGTCAGGTCGTGACCGATCCCGTCGACGTCGCTAGCCTGGGTCGGAGGTGGGAGAGCGTCACCGGTGAGGCGTTACCCCAACGCAGGTCGATCGAGCTGATCAGGGAAGTGGCCACGACATGGACATGACCGACGCCCGCTGGCACACGGCGACCCGCAGCAGCAACAACGGCGGCGACTGCGTCGAGGTGGCCGACAACCTGCCCGGTCGGGTGCTGGTGCGCGACAGCAAGGACCGCGACGGCGGCACCCTGGCCTTCGCGCCGGCCGCCTGGTCGTCCTTCGTCGACGTTGTCCGTCGGTCCGACCGCTGACCCCCTGGCCGCTGATCCCCGGCCGCTGACCCCCTGGCCGCTGATCCACTCGGCTTCTTGGAAAGCGCGGTGTCCCGGCGCAGAGACACCCCGACTTCCTGGAACGCGAGTGGATCAAGCTGAGCGTGCCCGACGCCTGCACGGGCAGTGAGCATTGGCCCCGATGCTCTTCCGGTGCTGCCGGTTTGTCATCGTGTCAGTCGTCCACGGCGCCGACCCCTGAGGAAAAGTGATGCGTACTCCCCTCCGGCCCCTATCCCGGCGTGGACTACTCAGCGGCACTCTCGGTTCGGCTGCCCTGCTGGCCCTGGGCGGCAGCCTTGCTGGCTGCGGCACCAAGGGTGCGCGGCAGACCGATGCCGGCTGCGTCAGCGAGGACCTGTCCGGCACCGAGCGCAAGCTCGTCTTCTCCAACTGGCCGCAGTACCTGGACGTGGATGAGAAGGACGAGTCCAAGCGGCCCAGCCTTGACGAGTTCGTCCGGAAGACCGGCATCGCGGTCACCTACACCGAGGACATCAACGACAACAACGAGTTCTTCGGCAAGGTGCAGCACCAGCTCTCCGCCTGCCAGAGCACCGACCGGGACATCATCGTGCTGAGCGACTGGATGGCGGCCCGGATGAGCCGGCTGGGCTGGATCCAGAAGCTCGACCCGGCGAACATCCCGAACGTGCGGGCCAACCTGCTGTCGTCGCTGCTCGACCGGTCCTTCGACACCGAGAACCGGCTCTCCATCCCGTGGCAGTCCGGCCTCGCCGGGTTGGCCTACAACGGCAACGTCACCAGAGAGTTGCGGACCGTCGACGAGCTGCTCACCCGCCCCGACCTCAAGGGCCGGGTGACCGCTCTCAGCGAGATGCGCGACACGATGGGCCTGCTGCTCGGTGCGGCGGGGCACGACCCGGCCAACTTCACGAGCGCGCAGTTCGACGACGCGCTCACCACGCTCAAGAAGGCTGTCGACTCAGGGCAGATCCGCAGGTTCACCGGCAACGACTACGCACCCGACCTGGCCAAGGGCGACATCGCCGCCTGCATCGGCTGGTCCGGCGATGTCGTCCAGCTCTCCGGCGCGGACGAGAAGGTCAGGTTCGTCGCGCCCGACTCCGGGGTGATGCTCTACAGCGACAACATGATGGTGCCCAACAAGGCCACCCACAAGGCGAACGCCGAGCAGCTCATCAACTACTACTACGAGCCGGCGGTCGCCGCGAGGCTCGCCGCGTACGTCAACTACATCTGCCCGGTCAAGGGCGCACAGGCCGAGATGGAGAAGATCGACCCCGAGCTGGCGGCCAACCCGCTGATCTTTCCCGACGAGGCCCTGCTGTCGAAGTCCACGCTGTTCATGGCCCTGGACGAGAAGCAGGAGAAGGAGTACGAGGGCAAGTTCCAGCAGGTCATCGGGGCGTGACGAGGATGGCGCGTGAAACACCCGCCGGCGATCTGCGCCTGGCCAACCTGACCAGACGGTTCGGCACCCTCACCGCGGTCGACGACCTCAGCCTGACGATCGCCCAGGGCTCGTTCTTCGCGTTGCTCGGCGCGTCCGGCTGCGGCAAGACCACCACCCTGCGGATGATCGCCGGTCTGGACGAGCCGACCAGCGGTCAGGTGCTGCTCGGTGACCGGGACATCGGCCGGCTGCGTCCGCACCAGCGACCGGTCAACACCGTCTTCCAGAGCTACGCGCTCTTTCCGCACCTCACCGTCTTCGAGAACGTGGCGTTCGGGCTGCGCCGACGCGGCATCCGCCCGGTCGACGCCGAGGCCAACCGGATGCTGTCGCTGGTGCGGCTCGACGGCTACGGCAGCCGCCGCCCGGCCCAGCTCTCCGGCGGTCAGCAGCAACGGGTCGCGCTGATCCGTGCGTTGGTCAACCGGCCGCAGGTGCTGCTGCTCGACGAGCCGTTGGGTGCCCTCGACCTGACGCTGCGCCGACAGATGCAGATCGAGCTGAAGCGCATCCAGACCGAGGTCGGCATCACCTTCGTGCACGTCACGCACGACCAGGAGGAGGCCATGACCATGGCGGACACGGTCGCGGTGATGAACGCCGGCCGGATCGAGCAACTCGGCGCACCCGCCGACATCTACGAGTTTCCCGCCACCGCGTTCGTCGCGAACTTCCTGGGCCGGTCCAACCTGCTGGCCGGCGAGGCCGGCGGTGTCAGCGGCGGCGACGTCGTGGTGACGGCGCACGGCGCGCGCTTCTCGGTGCCCGCCGGCCGGGCCCGGGCCGACCACGGCCCGGTCCACCTGGGGGTACGCCCGGAGAAGCTGCTTCTGGTCGGCTCCGCCGACCAGGTGCCCGTGGGTCATCAGCACGTCACCGGTGTGGTCACCGACGCCTCCTACCTGGGGGTCAGCACGCAGTACCTGCTGCGCACCGGCTGGGGCAGCGAGCTGTCGGTGTTCGCGGCCAACACGGGGACGTCGACGCGGATCGCGGTCGGCAGTGCGGCCGTGGCGTGCTGGGATCCACGGCACGCGTTCCTGCTGCCCCGGGACGCCGCCGACACCGAACTGCCGGTCCCGGTGGTGCCGGACCAGCCGGTGGGCGCGTCGTCGTGACCCTGCTGGCTCCCACCGGACCGGGGCAGCCGCCGCCCGCGCCGCCGGCAGCCCGGTCCGGGCGGCGCCGGCTCCTGCCGTACCTGCTGGTGTTGCCCGGTGTGGCCTGGCTGTTGATCTTCTTTGGTGTGCCGCTGGGGCAGCTCGCCGCAGCCAGCCTCTACGACCCCGGCGGCTCGCTCTCCACCGGGTACGCGATGACCTGGGCAGTCGGCAACTACCCGGACGTGTTGCAGGCGTACTGGCCGCAGTTCCTGCGCTCGTTCGGCTACGCCGCGCTGGCGTTGCTGCTGGCGCTGCTGCTGGGCTACCCGCTGGCGTACGCGATCGCGCAGAAGGCCGGTCGTTGGAAGAACCTGCTGCTGGTGTGCGTGGTCGCGCCGATGTTCACCAGCTTCCTGGTCCGCACGCTGGCGTGGAAGACGATCCTGTCGGACAACGGGGTGCTCGTCGGCCTGCTGCGCGACGTGCACCTGCTCGCCCCGGACGGTCGGCTGCTGGCCACCCCGTTCGCGGTGGTGCTCGGCCTGACGTACACCTTCCTGCCGTTTCTGGTGCTGCCGCTGTACGCGAGCCTGGAGCGGTTGGACCGTCGGCTGCTGGAGGCGGCCGGCGACCTGTACGCGAGCCCCGTGCAGGCGTTCCGCCGGGTGACCCTGCCGCTGTCCATGCCCGGCCTGGTCGCCGGCGCGCTGCTGTTCTTCATCCCGGCCAGCGGGGACTACATCAACGCGGAGCTGCTCGGCACACCGAACGAGTACATGGTCGGCAACGTCGTCGACTCGGCGTTCCTGGTCCGGCTGGACTACCCGCAGGGTGCCGCGCTGTCGGTCCTGCTGATGGCGGCGATCCTCGCGATGGTCTTCGGTTGGCTGCGCAGGGCCGGCACCGAGGCGGTGCGGTGAGACTCTGGCGATGGCTCGCCGACCGCTGGGTGATGATCGTGGCACTGCTGGTCCTCGGCTACCTGGCCCTGCCGATCCTGGTGGTGGCCGCCCTGTCGTTCAACCGCCCGTCGAGCCGGCTGTCGTACGACTTCAACGAGTTCACAGTGGA
Organism: Micromonospora sp. A202; assembly: GCF_006715105.1. NCBI lineage: Bacteria > Bacillati > Actinomycetota > Actinomycetes > Micromonosporales > Micromonosporaceae > Micromonospora > Micromonospora sp. A202. The sequence goes on from NZ_VFMP01000001.1 coordinate 694,931, forward strand.
CAACTGGCGTCGGCCGTGCGCCACCTCGGACATGTGCGAGGCGGTGGTCCGCAGCGTGCAGATCGGGTTCCTCGCCACCGTGGTCGCGACAGTGCTCGGCACCCTGATGGCGTTCGCGCTGGTGCGGCACCGCTTCCGGGGCCGGTCCGCGATCAACGTGCTGGTCTTCCTGTCGATGGCCACCCCGGAGTTGGTGATGGGCACGTCGCTGCTCGCCCTCTTCGTGTCCGCCGGGGTGCCGCAGGGCTTCTGGACCGTCGTGGTCTCGCACGTCATGTTCTGTGTGTCGTTCGTGGTGGTCACCGTGAAGGCACGGCTGGCCGGGATGGACCGGCGGTTGGAGGAGGCCGCCATGGACCTCTACGCCAGCGAGTGGCAGACCTTCCGGCGGATCACCCTGCCGCTGGTGCTGCCCGGCATCGTGGCCGCCGCGCTGCTGGCCTTCTCGCTGAGTTTCGACGACTTCATCGTCACGAACTTCAACGCCGGCACCACTGTCACGTTCCCGATGTACGTGTGGGGCGCCGCCCAGCGGGGCATCCCACCACAGGTCAACGTCATCGGTACTGCGATGTTCGCGGTCGCGCTGCTGCTGGTCGGGCTCAGCTCGCTGCGCGGTCGACGGGCCCGTCGCACCTCCGAGCCCGCCCGCTGACGGCATTTCGACACATCCACTGCCGCCCGCCGGTGACCGACCGTGCGACGGCACGGTGGGTGGGGATTTGCGACGCTTGTCGGCAAATGTAGCCGCACGATCGGCCCCGACCGGCCGGCCTGGAGGGTTGTCCCAGGTGTCGTCTCGTCGCCCGAGGAAGCGCCCATGGATCACCGGTGCGCGGCGAACGGCGCAGGTGACCAACGCGACGGATGATATTGCGCGGAGTGTTTGCGACGACACTCATCGCCGTGACGATGCAACCACCGCCGAATCCTGGCCCGCCGTACGCGCCGTCGTCCGGTCCGCCGCCCCGACCGAACTGGTTCCGCCGGGCCAGCCCCGCCCGCCGAGCCGCCGTGATCCTCGGCTCGGTGACCCTGTCGGTCCTGCTGCTCTGCTGCACCGGCACCGCCATCATCAGCGCGCTGGCCGGCGAGCCGGAGCCGACCAGGACCGGCACGGCAGCCGAGGCGCAGCAGCCCATCGTGGCGGCGCCCGCCGAGCCGACCGAGGGTGCCGACGCCCAGGCCGCGTCGCCGCTCGCCGCCCCATCCGCCACGCCGGACCCCAGCGACGCGGTGCCGGCCTCGCCGACCCCGGCCGACGCCGTGTCCCCGTCTCGCGCCGCGTCCACGCCGGTCGTGCGGGTGACGACCGAGACGGAGCGAGCCGCCGTGCGCTACACCGAGCGGACCGTCAAGGACGCGACCCTCGCCGAGGGCAAGCGCGTCGTCCGGACCAAGGGCGTGAACGGCGTACGGACCCTGACGTACGAGGTGACCACCACGGACGGGGTGCGCACGGCCAGGAAGCTGGTCAAGTCCACAGTGACGAAGCAGCCGGTCACGCAGGTCGTAGCCGTCGGCACCAAGAAGGCGCAGTCGAAGTGCGACCCGAACTACAGCGGCTGCGTCCCGATCGCCAGCGACGTCGACTGCCTGCCCGGCAGCGGCGACGGACCGGCCTACGTTCGTGGCCCCGTCAAGGTCATCGGCACGGACAAGTACCGCCTCGACAACGACAAGGACGGCTACGGCTGCGACTGATCCTGCATGGCCTGCGATCACGCATTGTCATCTCGCGCGACCGAGACGCGGTGTGGAGCGTGATGCCTGTGAGTCATCTTGATGCCTCACAGGCATCACGGTCTCCAGTGCGAGCTATCCCCGAAGCTCGTCCCGCCCGGGAACGGCGCTCAGGTCAGGGGTCAGGCGGCCAGGCGGGAGCGGATGAGGAAGCGGACTCCGTCGGGTGCTTCCAGGGAGAAGCCGCTGCCTCTGCCCGGGACCACGTCGACGGTCAGCGTCGTGTGTTTCCACAGCTCCCACTGGGACTTCGACATCCAGAACTCGACCGGTTCCGGCACCCCGTCGACGGTCAGCGAGGCGAGCAGGACGTCGGACGAGCCGGTCCGGAACTCGCCCGCCGGATAACACATCGGGGCGCTGCCGTCGCAGCAGCCGCCGGACTGGTGGAACATCAGTGGGCCGTGTCGCCCCCGCAGCGACCGGATCAGCTCTGCCGCGGCGGGGGTGACGGAGACGACCGGCATCAGAAGAAGCCGAGCTTCTTGGTGGAGTAACTGACCAGCAGGTTCTTCGTCTGCTGGTAGTGCTCCAGCATCATCTTGTGGTTCTCCCGGCCGATGCCGGACTGCTTGTACCCGCCGAACGCCGCATGCGCCGGGTACGCGTGGTAGCAGTTCGTCCACACCCGGCCGGCCTGGATGGCCCGCCCGGCCCGGTACGCCGTGTTCATGTCCCGCGTCCAGACGCCGGCACCCAACCCGTACAGGGTGTCGTTGGCGATCTTCACGGCGTCGTCGAGGTCGGCGAAGGAGGTCACCGAGACCACCGGGCCGAAGATCTCCTCCTGGAAGATCCGCATCGAGTTGTCGCCCTCGAAGATGGTCGGCTCAACGTAGTACCCGCCCGACAGGTCTCCGCCCAGGTCTGCACGGGAGCCGCCGGTCAACACCCGGGCACCCTCCTGCCGGCCGATGTCCAGGTAGGACAGGATCTTTTCGAGCTGGTCGTTGGAGGCCTGCGCCCCGATCATCGTGTCGGTGTCCAGGGGATGCCCCTGCACGATCTGCTCGGTGCGAGAAACCGCCGCGGCGAGGAAGTCGCTGTAATGGCCGTGCTGGATGAGCGCCCGGGACGGGCAGGTGCAGACCTCACCCTGGTTGAGCGCGAACATGGTGAAGCCTTCCAGGGCCTTGTCCAGGAAGTCGTCCGATGCGGCGCTGACGTCGTCGAAGAAGATGTTCGGGCTCTTGCCGCCCAGCTCCAGGGTGACCGGTTTGATGTTCTCACTGGCGTACTGCATGATCAGCCGCCCGGTGGTGGTCTCACCGGTGAAGGCCACCTTCGCGACCCTGGCCGAGGAGGCCAGCGGCTTACCGGCCTCCACGCCGAAACCGTTGACGATGTTGAGCACGCCCGGCGGCAGCAGGTCCGCCACCAGCGACAGCCAGTAGTGGATGGACGCCGGGGTCTGCTCGGCCGGCTTGAGCACCACGGCGTTGCCGGCGGCCAGCGCGGGCGCCAGCTTCCACGTCGCCATCAGGATCGGGAAGTTCCACGGGATGATCTGCCCGACCACGCCGAGCGGCTCGTGGAAGTGGTAAGCCACGGTGTCGTCGTCGATCTCGCCGAGTGAACCCTCCTGGGCCCGGATCGCCCCGGCGAAGTAGCGGAAGTGGTCGATGGCGAGCGGGATGTCGGCGGCGAGGGTCTCCCGGACCGGTTTGCCGTTCTCCCAGCTCTCGGCGATGGCCAGCGACTCCAGGTTCTCCTGCATGCGGTCGGCGATCCGGTTGAGGATCAACGCCCGTTCGCCCACCGAGGTGCGCCCCCACGCGTCGGCGGCGCCGTGCGCGGCGTCCAGGGCCCTCTCCACGTCGGGGGCGGTGCCGCGGGCGACCTCGGTGAAGGTCTGCCCGGTGACCGGGGTGGGGTTCTCGAAGTAGGCGCCGCCGTGCGGCTTGACGTACTCGCCGCCGATGTAGTGGTCGTAACGGGACTGCCAGTGGGTGGGCGCGTCGTAGCGCGTCATGGTGACCTCCGCCGTCGATGGGGGATGACGGCGGGAAGGCTAGTTTCGCGGACGTTGCAGGAACGTTGCGCGCTCCAACGCGTACTCCCTGGCGAGCTGGTCGATGCGCGCGAGGGCGAGGGGCCGACGCGGCGCGCCCACCGGCAACGTCCGCGCCAGGGCCTGCCACACGACCAGGTCGTCGGCGCCGGCGGGCGTCGCGGTCCAGGCCGCGAGCAGCGCCGGGTCCGCGGTGGCCAGCACGGCCGCGCGGAGGTGACCGTCGATCAGCCGGCGCAGTCGCGTCACTCCCGGCGCGTCCGAGCCGGGCAGCAACGGCCCGGGGTACGCGTCGAGCGCGCCCGCCGCATCGCCCTGGTCCAGCCGGTGGGCGAGGGTGGTGAAGTCGGCGCGGACGGTGCCGCGCAGCCGGTAGGGGCGGGAGTCGAGCAGCTCGGGGCCGAGCACCCGGCGCAACCGGGACAGCTCGGCGCGCAGGGTGACCGGGTGCAGTCGGTCGTCGCCGTACAGGTCGAGGCCGAGCTGAACGCCTGTGCGTCCCTCCGGGTGGTGCAGCAGCAGCACCAGCAACTCGCTGTGTCGGCGACCGAGTCGGATCCGCCGGCCGTCGACCCGCAGTTCCGCCTCGTCGCGACCGAGCGCGGTCACTGTGGTGACGCCGGGCTCCACCGGTTGGCCGGCGGCGAGCTGCGCCTCGGCGGCCCGGGCGGTGGCACGGACGAGGGCCAGACTGTGCGGATTGGCCAGGTGGTCCCCGCCGGTGATGTCGATCGCGCCGAGCAGTCGGCCGGTGGCGGGGTCGTGGATCGGCGCGGCCGCGCACGTCCAGCGTTGCACCGGGCGGCTGAAGTGCTCGGTGGCGAAGATCTGCACGCTGTGGTCGACGGCCAGCGCGGTGCCGGGCGCGTTGGTGCCGGCGTGCGTCTCGTCCCAGCGGGCGCCGGGCACGAAGTTCATCCGTTCGGCGTGCCGGAGCACGCCCGGATGCCCCTCGACCCAGAGCAGTCGCCCGTCCGCGTCGCAGACCGCCATCAGGTGCGCGCCGTCCTGGGCGATGCCGCCGAGCAGGTCCCGGAACAGCGGCAGCACCCGGGCCAACGGGTGAACGGCCCGGTACGCGGCCAGGACGTCGTCGGCCAGGTCGACAGGTGGGGTGGCCTCGGGGTCGAGTCGTGCCGAGCGTTCCCAGGAGCGGCGCACCACGTCCCGCACCCGGTGTGGCGCGGCGCCGGCGGTGAGGAAGGCTTCGTGGGCGGCACCGACCTGCGCGATCCGTTCCGCCGGATCGACGCCGAACTCCAGGGCGAGCCACGGGTCAGCCATCAGGGCGACCTCCTCGGCCCCCATCGTGACGCAGCTCACCCTCGATCGCCAACCGCCGTGGCCGCCGGAACCCTGGGCGCAGACGGCGCGGCGCGGGACGAAGCCGGCAGGGCGAGGGTTGCAATGGTTTGTCCGCTGGTCGCTGCCGTGGAGGATGGCTTTCGCGGGTCCTTACAGAACCCTTAACCCGGGCCTGCGACGGTATGCGGGCAAGCGGAACTCGGGGGAGCGGACACGTGCGGGTGCTGGTGGCGGACGACGAGCGGTTGTTGGCGGACACGGTGGCCCAAGGGCTGCGCCGCCTCTCGATGGCCGTCGACGTCTGCTACGACGGTGACGGCGCGCTGGAGCGGATCGGGGTGAACCGGTACGACGTCGCGGTGCTCGACCGGGACATGCCGGGACACACCGGTGACGAGGTCTGTCGCAGCATCACCGACTCACAGGTCGGCACCCGGGTGCTGCTGCTCACCGCCGCGGCCGGCATCCGGGACCGGGTGGAGGGTCTCGGTCTCGGTGCCGACGACTACCTGACCAAGCCGTTCGCCTTCGCCGAGCTGGTCGCCCGGGTGCAGGCCCTCGGTCGACGGTCCGCGCCGGCACTGCCACCGGTGCTCGCCCAGGACGGCCTCGTGCTTGACGTGGGCCGACACGTGGCCACCCGGGACGGCCGCCCGCTCGCGCTGAGCCCGAAGGAGTTCGCGGTGCTGCACGTGCTGCTGCGCGCGGACGGGCAGGTGGTCAGCGCCGAGGAGTTGTTGGAACAGGCCTGGGACGAGTTCGCCGACCCGTTCACCAACGCCGTACGGGTCACCGTGATGACGTTGCGCAGGAAGCTCGGCGACCCGGCGGTCATCCACACCGTGCCGAAGGCCGGCTACCGCATCGGTGGGACGGCGTGACCTGGACGCCCCGACGTCGGGTGCTGCTCGTGGGCCTGCTGGCACTGCTGGCCGGGCCGCTGCTGCCGACCATGGGCAGGTGGGTGTCGGGGGTGACCTGGACCTGGGGGCAGCAGCTCTGCGACCTGCCGGTGCCCGGTCTGATCTCGACCTGCGCCGACGTACGCCCGGGGGCGTTCGTGCTGCCCCTGCTGTCCGTGCTGCTCGTCACCGTGACCGCCCTGGTGGCGCTCTGGTTCGGTGCGGCCTGGTGCCTGCGCCCGGTCCGTGACCTCGTCGGACCGATCGGGCACCTCGGCCCGCAGAACCTCGGTCACCGGATCCGGCCCCGGGGCGGGGACGAGCTGGCCCAGCTCTCCCGCGCGATCGACGAGATGATGGAACGTGTCTCCGCCGGATACGAGGGGCAGCGACGGTTCGCCGCGAACGCCTCACACGAGCTGCGTACGCCGCTGGCGGTGCAGCGGACGCTGATCGAGGTCGGCATGGCCCAGGCGCTCACCAGTGAGCAGTTGGAGCTGTTGACCAGTCAGCTGCTGGAGACCAACGAGCGCAACGAGCGGCTGATCGAGGGACTGCTCGCACTCAGCGAGAGCGACCAGGGCCTGCGCTCGCGGATCCCGCAGCGGCTGGACACGATCGTCGAGGCGGTGCTCGCCGGGTACCAGGACCGCGCCCGGGAGGCCGGCGTCACCATCGACACCCATCTCGCGACCCGGGTCGTCGTCGGCGAACGGGTGCTGCTGGAACGCCTGGTCACCAACCTGGTGGAGAACGGGATCAAGTACAACCGGCGCGGCGGCTCGCTGACCGTCGCGGTGAGCGGCGCGCCCGCGCTGACCGTGGTCAACACCGGTCAGCCGGTGCCGGCCGAGGCGGTGGCCGGTCTCTTCGAGCCGTTCCGACGGCTCGCCCGGGACCGCACCTCGCAGGGCGGAGGCGCCGGCCTGGGGCTGGCCATCGCCCGCTCGATCACCCAGGCGCACGACGGCATCATCGCGGCCCGGCCCGCCGAACACGGCGGTCTGCGGGTCGACGTCCAACTACCCAATGTGACCTAGCGCTCCACCCACCTCCCGGGGTCCCGCGTACCGCTGGATCCCGCCTGTGGTGTGCCCGAAAGGAGAAAGACGATGTCACACACCGTTGGCCAGGTTCGGGCCGATGTCGAGGAGGCCGCCCGCTGGCTGGCCGGCCGGGTGGTCCGCACACCCGTGCTGCGGTCCCCGGTGATCGACGGTCTGGCCGGGGCTCGAATCCTGCTCAAGGCCGAGAACCTCCAGAACGGCGGCTCGTACAAGATGCGGGGCGCGCTGCGGGCGGTCGGCCGGCTCGCCGCCTCCGGTCACACCGGGGTGATCGCGCAGAGCACCGGCAACCACGCGATAGCGGTGGCGTTGGCGGCCCGGGAGCACGGGCTCACGGCCACCGTGGTGCTGCCGGTCGACGCGGCGTCGACGAAGGTCGACCGGGCCCGCGCGGCGGGGGCGCGGGTGGTGCTCGCCGGCACCGACGTCGCGGAGCGGGTGGCGGTGGTCGACGGGCTCAGCGACGAGAGCGGTCACCCGGTCGTCGACGCGTACGACCACCCGGACGTCATCGCCGGGCAGGGCACGGCCAGCCTGGAGTTGATCGAGGAGGCCGAGCGCGCGGGCACACCGCTGGACGCGCTGGTCGTACCGGTCGGTGGTGGTGGCGGGGTGGCCGGCGCGTGCCTGGCCGCCGCCGGCAGGGGCATCGAGGTGTACGGCGTGGAACCGGTCGGTTGTGACTCGCTCGCCCGCAGCCTGGCGGCAGGTGTTCGCGTCCCGGTCGCACCGGCGCCCACGATCGCGGACGGGCTGCGGCCGTCCTGTGTGGGTGAGCTGCCGTTCGCCATCGTGCGCGACGTGCTGCGCGGGGTCGTCCGGGTCGACGACGACGAGATTGGGGCGGCGTTCCGGCTGATCCTGATGGAGCTCAAGGTGCTCGCCGAGCCGTCCGGTGCGGCCGGCCTGGCCGGCGCGCTCCGGCTGGCCGGTGACGAGCGCGTGGGTCCCGGTCGGCGGCGGACGGTCGGCGTGGTGCTGACCGGCGGGAACGTGGAGGCATCAGTGGTGGCCCGGTTGTCCACCCAGCGGTCCGCCGCGGTGACGACTGTCGAGGGGATGGCGGCGTGAGCGCGCCTGTTCGGATCGGAATCCTGTTCGGTGGACCGTCGGCGGAGCACGAGGTGTCCTGCGCGTCCGCGCTCGGCGTGGCCCGGGCGCTCGCCGGCGGCGGCTACCGCACTGTCGCCATCGGTGTCACCCGCAGCGGCGGGTTTCGGCTGCTGCCCGACGCGCTGCTGGCCGAGCTGCGCGACCGGCCGGCCGGTGCGCGGGCCATCGACGACCGCCTGGTGGTGTCCGGGCCGTCCGTCGAGCTGCGGGCCGGTCCGCGTCCCGGCGTCGTGCAGGTGTGCGCCGGCAACGCCCCCGGCGCGGTGCACGCCGAGCTGGACGTGGTCTTCCCGGTGCTGCACGGCCCGTTCGGTGAGGACGGTGTGGTGCAGGGGCTGTTGGAGGCGCTGAACGTGCCCTACGTGGGGTGCGGCATCCTCGCCTCGGCGGTCGGCATGAACAAGGTGGCGATGAAGCGGGCGTTGCGCGCCGAGGGCGTTCCGGTCACCCCGTACGTCGCGTTCGATGAGCACACCTACCGTGCGGCCGACGACCCGGAGAAGCTGGTCGTCGGGCTGCGCCGGCCGCTCTTCGTGAAGCCGGCCAGCATGGGTTCGTCGATCGGCATCTCCCGCGTCGGCGAGGGTGACGACCTGGCCGCCGCCGTGGAGGAGGCGCTGTGCCACGACCAGCTCGTCATGGTCGAGCAGGGGGTCACCGGCAGGGAGCTGGAGTGCGCGGTCCTCGGTGGCTGGCGCCCCGAGGCGTCGGCGGTGGGCGAGGTACGCGTCGCCGGCGGATGGTTCGACTACCAGCAGAAGTACTTCGGCGACAGCGATCCGATGATCGTCCCCGCGTCGCTGCCGGACGAGGTGACCGCGCGGGTTCGGGAGCTGTCGCTGCGCGCGTTCGCTGCGATCGGCGGTTGGGGCCTGGCCCGGGTGGACTTCTTCTACGACGAGACGACCGGTGAGGTGTACGTCAACGAGCTGAACACCATGCCCGGCTTCACCGCGCACTCGATGTACCCGAAGGTGTGGGCGGCCGTCGGCGTCGCCTACCGGGAGGTGGTGGACCGCCTCGTCGAGCTGGCCCGTGTCCGGCACGCCGAACGGCCGGCGACCCCGGTGGGGAACGCCCGATGATCCTGCTCTCCGATCCCCGGGTGGCGGCCGTGCCCAGCTCCGACGACGGCGACCCGCTGGTGGACCTGCGTGCGATGGCGGAGCTGCGCCTCGACGGCCGCGCGGCCGACCCCGCCGGGGCGTACGCCAGGCTGCGCGCGGGAGTCGTGGACCGCCTGGTGGCCGCGCAGCGTGACCTGCCCGCCGGCATGCGCCTGCTGGTCGTCGAGGGTTACCGCCCGTACCAGACGCAGTTGGCCATCTTCACCGGCTACCGGGACGAGCTGCGCCGACGGCACCCGGACTGGCCCCCGCAGCGACTGCACCGGGAGACCACCAAGTTCGTCTCGCCGGTCGACGTGGCCCCGCACAGCACCGGCGGGGCGGTCGACGTGACCCTGTGCACCGACGACGGGGTGGAGCTGGACCTGGGCACGGCCATCGACGCGACCCCGGAGGACAGTGCCGACGCCTGCTTCACCGACGCGCCCACGATCGGTCGCACCGCCCGCCGACACCGGCGGATCCTGGTGGACGCTCTCGGCGGCGCGGGGATGGTGAACTACCCGACCGAGTGGTGGCACTGGTCGTACGGGGACCGTTACTGGGCGCTGCTCACCGGTGCGCCGCGCACCCGGTACGGGCCGGTGGACCTGGCCGCCGCACGATCGATACCCGTCCCGGCTGAACGGTAGGGCGCTCCCGTCCGTACCAGGTGAGTGAAGGACACCACCGAGGACGGGAGTGACGGCGATGAGGGTGCAGCGCAGGCACGTGCTGGCGGCGACCGTGGCGGTCGTCGCCGCCGCGGGTGTGGCGGTGGGGACCAGCTTCGGGTTCGCCGGCACCACCCCGGCACGGTCGTCCGTCTGCTCCGGCTCGGTCACGTTCTCGGCGGAGGGCGGTGCGCCGGCGGCCACCAGCGACCGTTTCCCGGTGGGTACCCGGTTGCGGGTGACCAACCTGGACAACAACCGGGCTGCCACGGTGACGGTGACCGGCCCGTCGGGTAGCTGTGTGCTGCTCAACGCCGCCGCCATGGAGCTGGTCCGGGAGCCGGGCAAGAACGTGATCCGCCGCAACGTGGTGGAGCGGCTGGACGGAGCGGCGCCCGTCGGGCAGCCACCTGCCGGCACGGTCCGTCCCGGCGTCGCGTCTCCCGGCGCGCCCGGCCCGGCACCCAGCTCGGCCTGCTCGGGGCCGATCACCTTCTTCGCCGAGGTCGGGGCGCCAGCGGCGACCAGTGGACAGTTCCCGGTGGGCACCAGGCTGCGCGTGACCAACCTGGACAACAACCGGGTGACGACGGTGACGGTGACCGGCCCGTCGGGCAGTTGTGTGCTGCTCAACGACGCCGCGATGGCGCAGATCCGGGAGCCGGGCAAGAACCTCATCCGCCGCAACACGGTCGAGGTCATCCGCTGACGCTCCAGCCTCAGTCGGCCTGCCAGGTGCCGTCGTCGCGGACCCGGGCCGGTGCGCGGCCCAGCAGCAGAGTCGTCAACGCGCTGTCGATGGAGTCGCCGAGGAACCACTCGCCGGCCTGATCGAGCGCGAAGACCCGGCCACGCTCGTCCACCGCGAGGATGCTGTCCTGCTGCTCGGTGCCGATCGGAAAGAGGCGTACGCCGAGGACAGCGCCGAAGTCCGCGAGGGTGTCGGCGGTGTGGGCGATGGTGTGCGGGCGGATGTCGAAGCGGGAGATCCACACCTGCTCGCCCCGCCCGCGCCGCGCGCCGACCAGGCTGGGAAACGCGGTCAGCGCCTCCACGGCCGCGGGAAAGACCGTGTGCTGATGGGTCAGCCCCGACACGGCGGTGACGTCTCGCACGGCCGCGGCGGCCATGATCTGGTCCCCGATGTGCGGTCGCCACCCGGCCGCGACCAGCGCGTTGGCGACCTCCGCCGGGAAGCGCCCAGGATCGGGGTCGGTTGCCGCCGGCGCACGCCAGGGTTCGGTGTACGCCCGAGCCGACTCCGGCAGGACGTTGGCGCGCACCAGGAAGGTGATGCACGAGTCGCAGGGCAGCTCGGCGGGGCCACCAGCCGGATCACCCGGCTCCCGGATCCGGAAGATCTCGAACCGGGCGCCCTCCAGCAGCGCCGCCGCCTCGGCCCGACCCATCGGCGCGATGCCCTCGGCGGCCCGGCGGTGGTCGTACTCGTGCAGGACGTCGGAGACCACGATCAGCTCGGCATGCGACTCCCCGCCCCGGACCAGGTCGCCAGGGGGTAGCTGGTCCAGGTAGTCGCGGACCAGCGGGTGATGGTTGAGCGGGACGTCGGCCCTGGTGCCCTGGGCGGTCCAGATCCGCCCGTCGAGCGCCAGATGGGCGGCGGTGTTCGGGGTGGCTGCCCGGTGGATCTCCCGGACCAGCAGACTCGACGGGTCGACGGTGCGGGGAGAGGCCGGCCCGGTGGGACGGCTGCGTCGGTACAGATCCGCCACCACGTCGCTCGGCACCCGCGGCCAGGTGGTGACAGTGCCGGTCTGCTTGTCGATGACCGTCGTCGGCAGGTCCCCCGGGACCGTACGCACCTCGGTGGGCACGACCGACGTGATGACGAAGCCGAGGTCGAACTCGTCGACCATCGCTGTGCACTCGTGCCCGAGGCGCTGCGAGTCGCGGCGGGCCCAGGTGGCCGCGAGCTGCTCGGCCTGTTGACGGTCGATCACGCACTGAAACTACCGGACTACACGGATCGATGGCAGCCGGTATGGTGCTGCTCTACCGACGGTGACGGGAGGGGCGGCGGTGAGCGAACATGTGGACCGACACGCCAACCGCGAGCTACGGGCCCGGTTCGACGACGTGTACGGGCAATATCAGCAGCTCAGGTCCGGTTTGGACACCCTGCAGACGAGGCTCGCCGAGCTGCGGGTGACCCGCCGGTCGGCCGACGGGCAGGTCACCGCCACCGTTGGGGCCCGGGGCGAGGTCATCGAGGTCGAGTTGACGTCGGCCGTTTACCGCGAGCGGGACGCCGGGGCGCTCGGCCGAAAAATCACCGAAACGATCCGGGCCGCCGCGACCGCCGCCGCCGACGCCACCCGCGACCTCGTCGCCGAGGCCGTGCCGGCCAGCTCCGGCTCGATGGACTTCCTGCGCACCGGCGACTACGCGGCCCTGCTCGGCCGGGCCGACGCCGTGCTCGGCAGGCGTGAGGGGACGGCATGACCGACGGGCAGCTCTGGCTCGATCCGTCCCGGGCGCGTCGGGGCGGTGCCGACCTGGCGCTCGCCGGCGAGGCGGTCACGGCCCGTCGAGCAGCGGAAGGCGGCGCGATCGAGGCCGCCAGCGGTGCCCGGCCCTGGGGTCGCGACGACATCGGCGCTGCTTTCGAGCGCAACTACCGCGCGATCGAGCAGACCGTGCTGCTGGCCTGGGCGGGCGTCGGGCACCAGCTCACCGAGTTGGGCGGCGACGTGGTCCGCGCGGTCGACGCGAGCGTGCAGACCGACGGGGCCAGCGCCGCCCGGTTCGGTCGGGTCACCGACCAGCGCTGACGGCCGACGATCCCGATGAGCGTGCTGCCGAGCCCGATCCCGCACCCCCTCGACCACGCACCCTGGGACGTTCCGGGCTGGATCTACGAGGCCCTCGACTGGGTGGTCGGGGTGCAGTGGCCGGAGGGCAACGAGCGGGCCGTCTGGGACGTCGCCGACCAGTGGTACGAGGTCGCCACAGTGCTCGCCGGCCCGCACACCGACGCCGCCACGGCCGCTGCCGAGGTGCACAACGGGTACGGCGGGGTCGGGGCCGTCGACGCGGCGTTCGTGGCGGCCTGGCGGGGGATCGCCGAGGGCGCCGACGCCCCGCTGCCCGTGCTGCTCGCGGTCACCGCCGACCTGGGCCGGCTGGTCGAGGAGTGCGGCTGCGACATCGAGGGCGCCAAGCTGGAAGTCTGGATCGAGCTGGGCATCCTGGTCATCGAGTTGCTCTCGGTGGCGGTCGCGGCGGTGCTGACCGCCGGTGCCGCAACCCCCGCCGCCGGTGCGGCGATGACCGTCACCCGGCTGCTGATCCAGCAGATCTTCAAGCGGCTGATGGGTCAACTGGCCAGCAAGTCCCTCAGACACGGGCTCAAGGAGGCCGGCGAACGGGCCGCCAAGGAGGTCACCCGGGGTGGCGTGCGAGGGCTCGCCAAGCGGGCCACCCGTGGAGGGTTGGAGGAGGCCGCCGAGGAGAGCGGCGTCACCCTGGCCACCCAGGCGTACCAGAACTCCACCGGGCGGGCGCACGGCCTGGACATGACCGACCTCGGCGCATCGGCGGTCGGCGGGCTCGCCGGCGGGGCCGTTGCTCCGCTCGCCGGCCTGGGCCGGCACGCCACCGGGCGGGCGGCCCGGGTCGGGGAGCACCTGGGGCGGGAGATGACCGGCGAGGTGCTCGCCGACAGCGCTGCCAGCCTGGCCACCGGCCAGGGCCTCACCTCGGTGGAGGACGTGGCACGCGCTGCCGCGTCCGGGGCCACCGGCTCCGCGACAGGTCAGACCGACCACGCGTTACGGGCACGGCTCGACGCGCAGGCCAACGCCCTCGCGGGGGCGTCATTCGCCAGCCCGTCGCTTCCGTCCGTGGGGGTGTCGGGGGATTCGGCTCTCTCGGGGGCGGCGTCCTCCTCGGGCGGGGCTGCTTCTCTGGGCGCGGCCTCGTCTGTGGATGGGGCGTCTTCTTCGGGCGCGGCCTCGTCTTCAGGTGGGGCGCCTTCCGGGGGTGCGGCGTCTTCTGGCGGTGTGCCTTCTGCGTCGGGTGCTGTGCCTTCGGGGGAGATCTCGTCGCCGGTGGTGCCGGTGCAGGCGACGGCAGTCGCCGCCACGTCACCTGACCAGCTGACGCCGGTACGCGCCGAGATGCCGACGGAACCGGCCGTTCACCCGTCGCGGGTGACTGAACTGCCGCCCGTCGCCGCCTCCGGCCTGCCCGCGGTTGCCGCCGAGCTGCACGTGTCGTCACCATCCTCGGTAGGCGTGGTGTCCGACGTGGACGCCGCCGACCGCTCGCTGCGCCCGCCCGAGCCGACGCCGTCGACGGATGGGCCCCTGTCGAAGGTGGTGGGCGCGGCACACCCCATCGCGGCCGACCCGACGCTCTCGTCGGTGGCTGCTGATCCGACGCTCTCGTCGGTGGGCACCGATTCGCGGCTCTCGCCGATGGCCGCACCTGCGGCCGGGACCTTCGAGCCGAGCAGCGGACCGGCCACCGGTGTCACGCCGGGCAGTTCGCCGCACACCCCCACCGCTGGCCCGGTCACGTGGTCTCCGTCGACCGGTGCGTCACCACCGACGACCACCGTCGGCCCGACAACGCCGGTCACCTTCGGTGGCCCAAGCACGACCAACCGCCCGTCGGTCATACCGACGGTGGTGGGCCGATCCGCCGTGCCATCGCGCGCCCCGACACGGGAGGCGCGCCCACCCGACCATCCCGCCCGGGGCAGGGCGTCGATTCCCGTCGAGGTGGTGTTCGGCGATCCGGTCGTGCCAGCGATCGACCCCGACGACTGGTACGCGGCGCAGTGGGCCGCCGAGGCGGAAGCCGCCGAGCGGCGGCGCTACCAGGGCCACTACGAGTCGCAACGGATCGGCTTCGAGAACAACCGCCGGCAGGCGGAGGCCACCCGACTGCGGGCCCGGGCCGCGGAGCACGATCGCCGGGCGGTCGAGTACGCCACCTACGCCCGGCAGTTGCACCAAGCAGGTCACCGACAGTGGGCCGACGGCTGGCAGCGGGCCGCGAACGACGAGACACGCGCGTACGCCCAATGGCGTGACCTCGCGGATGCGGTGCTGGCCGGCACCACGGCGCCGCCGGTCGTGGATCTCGGCGCCGGCACCTTCGAGCACGCGAACAGGGACGTCGGCGCGCTCGCGCTCGGCGCGGTGGAAACTGCCGGGCCGTCCCGGCTCACCGGCGACGACGTTCCCCCGCCGATCGACGATTCCCGGCCGTATGGGCGGCCCGGGGGGCTGCGCCCACCGCTCGCCCTGCACCAGGTCGACGTCGAACGGCAGATGCCCCGCGAGTGGGACGGCAGCATCACCCGCACCGCCGACCCCCGACGGGGCGGCTGGTTCCGACTGCTGAACGACGGAGGTCCCGCAGCCGACGCCACCCGGGGCATCAACTGCCTGGACTGCACACTGTCGTTGTTCGAGACCTGGGTGCACGGGCGGCCACGAGTGTCGGCGCCGCGTACCTTCGACGGCTACCTGGACGGGGACATCCGGCGCCCGATCCGCGGCGAGGCAGGCGGCCCGGGCCGGGTGGAGGACGTCACCGGTGGGCGCTTCCAGCAGCTCCTCGCCCCGCCGTCCGGCCAGCGTCCGTACGCCGAGCAGGCACGGCAGGCCGCCGACCGGGGCTACCGCAACCTGCGCGACCAACTGCTGCTGGGAGGCCACGGCAGCTACGCGTTCGTGGTCACCGAGTGGCCGCACGGCGGTTCCCACGCCTGGGTGGCGCTCAACCAGAACGGCACCGTGCTCTACGTCGACCCGCAGAACGGGGTGGTCCAGGACCGTCCCCTGTATCCCGACGTGGTGGGCATCGACGCGCTGGTGCTGAGCGGGGACGGGCGACCGATGCCGCTCGGCGGGCTGCCCCGGGGCCGGTTCAGCGAGCGGCCCGACCTGCCGGACCATCCGTCGACGGACGACAACGGCGGCCACGGTGACCCGTACATCAACCGGATGTACCTGCTGCTGGACGGCCTGGGCTCGGCAGATGTGGGTGACGCCGGGACGAACGCAGGCGATCCGGGTCCGCCGACTTCCAATCTCACCCAGCTAACGAGCTACGAATTGGCCACCCTGGCGGAGGCTCGCGAGCGTGCACTGGATGCCGCTGACCTGGTTGAGGAAGCCTTGACCCAGGTCGGGCAGAGCGTGACCGACGGGCTCGGCCTCAGTGACCCGATCCGGCTACGGGATCGCGAGTTTCGCGTCAAAGGGCTGGAATCGCTGGCCCGGAAGTACCTCGACGAGGTTCGTGTCGCTGAGATCGACGCAGCAGACTTTGTGTCGAGCGTGAACGACGTTCTGAGGTTCTGCTTTGAGATGCCGTCAGGTCAGCACTACGCCAGAGCCGCCGATCTGGTACTCGCTGGCCTGGCCGAAGCGGGCTTCTCCGTGCCGACTTCAACGTGCAAAAACTTTTGGCGGCAGGGCAATCGATTCTACGGATTGAACTGCACCCTCATTTCGTCCGACGGGATGCTGATCGAGCTACAACTGCACACCTCGGCCTCGCGTGAAGCATGGCTGGCCACTCATGAAGAATATGAGGTCGTGCGGCGGCCGACGAACAGTCCTGAACAGCGTGTCGGTGCCTTCATGCGGATGCTTGCCGAAAACCGCGAGCACGGCCTGCCGGAGTCCTTGCCGGGCGGGCTGGATCTCCTTTTCGACCCCAAGGACGCCACCTTCGCCAAGTGGATCAGCCAGAACCCCGACGCGTGGCGGGAGTACCGCGCCTGGTTGGCCCGGCAGGGGACGAGTCTCACGCAAGTTGTGCAGGATCTTGGGCTAGGGTCTCGTGACTTCCCGGTAGCGCCGCAGATCGCCGAAGAGTTGGAGCGGGAGATTGTTGAGCTACTACGTGATCTACCGGACCGATGAGCAGGGCGAGCCGGCGGGGCTCTTTGTCATGGATGCGGGGCTCGGTCAGGCCATTCTTTGGGATCATCGCGCTCGGGCATGGGCTTGTGACCCTGGGCTCGTTGTGCGGTTCCTCGATGACTACCGGAATGTGGACCGCTACAAGAATGTCGGCCGCGCCGCCGCCGAGGCAGTGGCAGAGGCAGTCACCGGTGGTGAGAAATTGCCGGACGAGAGATCGATTCGTGCCATGTTCAAGGCTGACAGCAGCGGCGATAGCTGACGTCCAGCTCTGGCTTCCGTAGCAGTGCGACCAACTGAGTTTGATTGAAGGGTGGGTCGGTGACGACCGTAGGGCTGGACGCTCGGTTGGTGCGGGCGCAGGAACGTTACGAACAGGCGGTGTTCGGTGGCGACGCGAAGCCGCTGGACGAGGCCGAGCGGGATCTCGCGGCGCTGGACGCGGATGTGGCTCTGACCCGTGGCCGGATCCTGCACGCCCGCTTCATCGACACCGGTTCGGAGGACCCGGCGGAGCTGCCGCTCTTCGAACGGGCAGCCGGCATCTACCGCGAGCTGGGCGACGCCCGTGGTGAGGGCGAGTCTCTCTTCTGGGTGGGCGCGGTCCACCAGGTGATCCGGCAGGACCAGGCGACCGCTGCCCCTGCCTTCGCCCGGGCTCGGGAGTTGGCTACCCCGGCGGGGGACGAGCTGACTCTGTCGTACGTGCTGCGGCACCTCTGCTTCGCCGAGCAGGCCGCCGGTCGCGTCGACGCGGCGCGGCAGTTGCTGACGGAGTCGACCCGGCTACGCCGGAAGTTGTCCTTCACCGCGGGGGTGGCGGCGAACCTGATCGGTCTGGCGGACCTGGCCGCGGGCGACGGCGATCGGGACGCCGCCCGTGAGCTGCTCGACGAGGCCGCTGGGCTGGCGGCCGGCAGTGGCGCCCATGGGGTCGGCCGGTGGATCGAGCAGGCCCGCGACCGGTTGGGCCTTGCCTGACCGAACGTAGGTCGCCGCTGTCGCGGAAGGCAGGCGGCGCGGGCGGGAAAGTGGCAGAGCCGAATAACATCGACGGATGGCGAGACCCGGTACGGAGAACACCAAGCCCAACCTCTGGGCATGGCCGGTCGGCATCATGATCGGTCTGGCTGTCGGCATTCCCGTGTTCGGTTCGAAGGGCGGGGTGGCCTTCGGTGTCGCCCTCGGGGTTGCCTTCGCGGTCGCCTTCGGTGCGACCAGACGTCGGACCGGTGGCGACCCCGTCGGCGGGGCGGCGGGGCGAGATGTCAGCTCCACGGACGCGGGTCAGGGCAGCATCTCGACTGACGACGCCACCGTGGCACGCGCCGATGGTTCGCGCCGAGGGTGATCGACTCCGGTTTGGTGAAATCGGGGCATCCAGGTCCTTCGGATAGCCCGATTTCATGAATTCGAGTGGATCACGCCCGGACTTGGCGCCGGGGCGAGCGGCGGCGCTGGGGCTAGCGGCGCTGAGCCGTGTGGTGGTGCCGGGCAGTGTGGCGGAGGCGGTGGCCGTACAGGAGGAGTTGCGGCCATTGGTCGACCTGGTCGGGCCGGGCCCCAGCGCGCCCGCGACGGTGGCCGGCCTGGACGTCGCGTACGGCCAGGGTGGTGACCTCCTAGCGGCGGCCGTGACGGTGCTGGACGCCGCGACGTTGGAGGTGGTGGATTCCGCGGTCAGCGTGGGAGAGCCCGCGTTCGACTACGTGCCGGGGTTGTTCGCCTTTCGTGAGTTGCCCGCGCTGCTCACCGCGTTGGACCGCCTGAGCGTCCTGCCCGACCTGCTGGTCTGCGACGGGCACGGTCTGGCCCATCCACGACGGTTCGGGCTGGCCTGCCACCTTGGCGTGGTCACCGGGTTGCCGGCGATCGGGGTGGGGAAGACGCCGCTGGTCGGGACGTGGGATCCGCCGGCCGCCGAGCGGGGTGCGTGGTCGCCGCTGCGCGACGGCGGTGACGTCGTCGGCCGGGTGTTGCGCACCCAGGACGGGGTGAAGCCGGTCTTCGTCAGCGTCGGGCATCGGATGAGCCTGGAGAACGCGACAGCGCAGGTGCTCGCGCTGGCCCCGCGCTACCGGCTGCCGGAGACCACCCGCACCGCCGACCGACTCAGCCGCGACGCCCTCGCCGGCGCCGAACAGACCGACTGACCGCACCGAGCGCGCCGACCCGATCCCACCGACCCGACCCCGCCGATCCCACCGACCCGACCCCGCCGAGCGCGCCGACCCGACCCCGCAGAGCGCCGACCCGACCCCACCGCGCACGCCGACCCGACCCCACCGCGCGCCGACTGATCGCGCCCGGCGGGCCGGTCGGAACGCGCTCCGGTCGGACCCGCGCCGACCTTCTTCGCAGGTCGGCGGGCCGGGCCGTAAACCGTAACGCCGCACACATCCGGGCCGCTCTATGACCGATGGGGTAGGTGGGCCGGTAGTAGCCTGACCCGCGAACCCCACCCGGGGAGAACGGCGAGGTGATCATGACGGTGCGTCGACGCGCGGCACAGCTCGCGGCGGTCTGCGGTCTGGTGGGCGGCCTGGTGATGCTCGGTGCGTCACCGGCGCTGGCCGACGAGGACTCGGTCCGGGTGGGTGCGGCCAGCAGCTTCGCCGCCGGCGGTTCCCCGCAGGGGGTGAACGTCGCGGTGCGCAAGCGCACCAACGGGTGCGTCCTGCTGCGTACCGCACTGGGTCTGCGTCTTGAGGGTCTTGAGCCAAGCCAGGTGAAGGTCGAGGTCAACCCGGGCGGGCGCTGGTTGCCGGTGGGCGTCTCGGGTGGCGGCGGCACGGTGGCCACCGTGCCGACGTCGCCGACGAAGCCGACCCTGTGCAAGGGCAAGGGCATCACCGTGCGATACCGGGTGGCGTTCGCCGCGGGTGTCCCGGGTGGTCGTCTCGTCGTCAGCGGCGCGGGTGTCAGCGCCATCGGTCAGGAGTTGGGTCGGGGCAGCGACACGGCGAAGGTGGCCGGCGCGCGGGTCACCCCGTCGCCGACCCCGTCGAAGAAGCCGACGCCCACCCCCAGCCCGTCCGAGGTCGCGAC
The DNA here is from genome assembly GCF_006715105.1 of Micromonospora sp. A202. Lineage (NCBI taxonomy): Bacteria > Bacillati > Actinomycetota > Actinomycetes > Micromonosporales > Micromonosporaceae > Micromonospora > Micromonospora sp. A202. The sequence continues at coordinate 714,805 of NZ_VFMP01000001.1, forward strand.
CGTCGACGAGGCGGTGAACCCGGCCGCCCCGGGCGTCGTGTCAAGTGCCCCGAACACCACGGCGACTGCCGCGGAGTCGTCCGGAGGAGGTTCGATGGTGATGTTCTTCGGCATCGTGATGGTGGCGGTCGGTCTGCTGCTCATCGTGCTGCTGGTGCGTCGTTCGCGGCAGGACCGCAAGCCGTCCGACCAGTCGCCCGAGATGCTGCCGGGCAACCCCGGTGGCACCACCTACCGCGCCGGCGGTGGGTCGCCGGCCGCGCCCGGTCGCCCCGGCCAGGTGTACGGCCAGCAGCCACCGGCCGCTGGCTGGGGTGCCGTGCCGTCCCCCCGCCCCGCCACCGGTGGGGTCTACGGTGTGCGCCCCGGCGGTGCCGGTGCGGTCCCGGAGGCGACGCAGCCGATGCCGGGGACACCCGGAACTCGACCGCTACCCGGGGACCCGCCGACGGACGAGGGCGGCCACACCGCTTTCATTCCCCGGCTCCCGGGCTGAGCGGGGCGAGACACGAACCCTCCGTTAGGCTCAGGATCGGTGTCCAACTTGCGGCCAAGGAGCGGAACACGTGTCTGATCTGTCCCAGATTGTGAAGGCGTACGACGTCCGAGGGACGGTGCCGGACCAGTGGGACGAGCGGGCCGCCGAGGCACTGGGAGCCGCATTCACGCAGCTGCTCAACTCCACCGACGAGCCGGGCGACGCGGTTGTCGTCGGGTACGACATGCGGGCCACCTCGCCCGGGCTGGCCGCCGCGTTCGCCGCCGGCGTACGGGCCGAGGGGCGCTCGGTGATCGAGATCGGGCTCGCCTCCACCGACCTGCTCTACTTCGCCTCCGGCTCGCTCGACCTGCCCGGTGCGATGTTCACCGCCAGTCACAACCCCGCGCAGTACAACGGCATCAAGATGTGTCGCTCCGGTGCCCGGCCGATCGGCCAGGAGAGCGGCCTGACGGAGATCCGGGATCGGGCCCAGGCCCTCCTTGACTCGGGCGAGGCCCGTCCGGCCGGCGAGCCGACCCAGCCGGTCGAGCGACGTGACATGCTCCCCGACTACGCCGCCTACCTGCGCAAGCTGGTCGACCTCTCGGGCATCCGGCCGCTGAAGGTCGTCGTCGACGCCGGTAACGGGATGGGCGGTTTCACCGTCCCCACCGTGCTGGGCGATGCCGCACTGTCGCCGCTGCCGCTGGAGATCGTGCCGCTCTACTTCGAGCTGGACGGCAGCTTCCCCAACCACGAGGCCAACCCCCTGGACCCGGCCAACCTGGTCGACCTCCAGCGTGCGGTGGTCGAGCACGGTGCCGACATCGGGCTGGCCTTCGACGGTGACGCCGACCGGTGCTTCGTGGTGGACGAGCGCGGCGAGCCGGTCTCGCCGTCGGCGATCACCGCCCTCGTCGCCGCACGTGAGCTGGCCAAGCACCCGGGCTCCACCGTGATCCACGGTCTGATCACCTCCAGCGCGGTCGCGGAGATCATCCGTGAGCACGGTGGGCAGCCGCTCGTCGCCCGGGTCGGGCACTCCTTCATCAAGGCGGAGATGGCCCGCACCAATGCCGTCTTCGGCGGCGAACACTCCGCGCACTACTACTTCCGTGACTTCTGGTTCGCCGACACCGGAATGCTCGCGGCGATGCACACGCTGGCCGCGTTGGGTGAGCAGTCGCTGCCACTGTCCGTGATGGCCGGCGAGTTCGAGCGTTACGTCGCCTCGGGCGAGATCAACTCGACGGTGGCCGACCAGGCGGCGGCGGTGGCCGAGGTGCGGGCCGCATACCCGGACGCGGTGGCCGACGAGATGGACGGTCTCACCCTGCGATTCCCCGACGGCGCGTGGTTCAACCTGCGCGCCTCCAACACCGAGCCGCTGCTGCGGCTCAACGTCGAGGCGCCCACCCGGGATCGGATGGTCTCGCTCCGGGACGACGTGCTGGACCGCGTTCGCCGATAAGATCGCCTGCGCCGGTCGGCACCGCCGCCGGTGAAGCCGCACACGTGGAAGGAGCCGTGCCATGGCCCTGGATCCGCAGTTGCTCGAGATTCTCGCCTGTCCGGACACGCACCACGCCCCGCTCACCTACGACGCCGAGGCGCAGACGTTGACCTGCACGGAGTGCGGTCGCATCTTCGAGGTCCGCGACGACGTGCCGGTGCTGTTGCTGGACGAGGCGCGCGGCGGCCCCGGGCAGCCGTCGTGATCGACGGTACTGCCGGGGTCAGCGGACGTCGCGATGCCGATGAAGCCCTGCTCGACAACCCGGAGGCGCTGGCCGAGCACGACCCGGGCGGCATGCTCCGGCACACGGCGTCGGCCGGTGCGCAGGTCCGCGAGAGCGCCGCACTGGCTGCCGAGGCGAACCTGGCGGTGCTCGCCGACGACGGGCGGCCCCGAGCCGTGGTCATCGCCGGCATCGGCACGGCGGGGCGTACCGGAGACGTGCTGGCCACGGTCGCCGGGCCGCGCTGCCCGGTCCCGATCATCGGGCACCGCAGCGCCGGCGTACCCGGTTGGGTGGGCGCGGCCGACGTGGTGATCGCGGTGAGCGCATCCGGTCGTAGCCCGGAGGCGCTCGGCGCGGCCGAGGCGGCGCACCGGCGCGGTGCCCGGCTGGTCGCCGTGGGTGCCCCCGACTCGCAGTTGCAGTCGATCGCCGAGCAGGCCCGGGCGCCGTTCATTCCGGTGCCGCGGCGTGCTCCGGCCCGGGCCAGCCTCTGGGCGCTCACCGTGCCGGTGCTGCTCGCGGCCCGTTCCCTCGGGCTTGTGAAGGTCAACGAGGCGGACCTGGCGGAGACCGCGGCCCGGCTCGACGCGGATGCCGACCGCTGCCGGTCCGCCGCCGAGTCCTTCGTCAACCCGGCGAAGTCGCTGGCCCTGGCCCTGGCCGGCTCGATCCCGATCGTCTGGGGCTCGTCCCCACTGGCCACCGTGGCCGCCCGCCGGTTCGGCGACACCCTGTCGGCCAACGCCCGCTACCCGGTGGTCACCGGGGCGCTCGGTGAGGCCGGTCGGGGTCGGGTCGGGCTGCTCGACGGCGTCTTCGGCGGTCTGGCCGAGGGGGAGCGGGACATCTTCGCCGACCCGGCCGAGGACGACGGCGAGGGCACCCGACTGCGGTTGGTGCTGTTGCGCGACGGCGGGCTCAACGCCGAGGACGACACCGACGAGCCCTTCGCCGTCGAGGAGCGCCGCGCGGACGCGGTGCAGACCCTCGCCGAGCGCCGTGGCGTGCGGTGCGACGTGGTGACCGCCGAGGGTGGCTCCGCGCTGGAGCGGCTGGCCTCGCTGATCGCGGTCCCGGATTTTGCCTCGATCTACCTTGCCCTGGCCCATGGGCTGGACCCGATGGCCGTGCCGGCCATCACCGAAATGAAGGAGCTGTCGAACCAGTGAACGAACGCAATGGGCGGCGCATCATGCACGGACCGGTTGGCTTCGTACGGCGAAGCGGAGCGGTGGCATGAGCGCCAACGGTGGGACGAAGGCGATTGTCGCCGCCCTGCTGGCAAACGTCGGCATCGCCATCACCAAGTTCGTCGCGTTCCTGCTGACCAGCTCGTCGTCGATGTTGGCCGAGTCGGTCCACTCGGTCGCCGACTCCGGCAACCAGGCACTTCTGCTGCTCGGCGGCAAGCGGGCCAAGCGGGCGGCCACCCCGGAGCACCCGTTCGGGTACGGCCGGGAGCGCTACATCTACGCGTTCATCGTGTCCATCGTGCTGTTCAGCATCGGTGGCCTGTTCGCCTTATACGAGGCGTACCACAAGTGGTCGGATCCGCACGGGATCACCGAGTGGCAATGGGTGCCGATCGTCGTGCTGGTGGCGGCGATCATCATGGAGTCGTTCTCCTTCCGGACCGCCATCAAGGAGTCCAACCACGTCCGGGGCAACCAGTCCTGGGTGCGCTTCATCCGCCGGGCGAAGGCGCCCGAGCTGCCGGTGGTGCTGCTGGAGGACTTCGGCGCCCTGGTCGGTCTGGTGTTCGCGCTGTTCGGTGTGACCATGACGCTGATCACCGGCAACGGTGAGTGGGACGCCGCCGGCACCGCGATGATCGGCGTGCTGCTGGTGCTCATCGCCATTGTGCTGGCAATCGAGACGAAGAGTCTGCTGCTCGGTGAGGGTGCCGAGGCGTCCGACGTCGCCGCCATCGAGCGAGCCGTCACCGAAGGCCCCGAGGTGGAGCGGATCATCCACATGAAGACGCTCTACCTGGGCCCGGAAGAGCTGATGGTGGCCGCGAAGATCGGCGTGCCGGCGTGCGAGAGCGCCCAGGACCTGGCCCGGGGCATCAACGCCGTGGAGGCGCGGATTCGCGCCGCGGTGCCGACCGCCCGGGTGATCTACCTGGAGCCGGACATCTACAGCGTCGCCGCCGCGGAAGCCGGCACCGGCACCGCCGCTGACACCGCCGTGCCGCAGCCAGAGGCCGAGCGGTCCGGGGGCTGACTGGTGGAGCCACTGTACGGACCGATCCGCGACTACGCCTGGGGGTCTCGTTCGGCCATCGCTCTCCTCCAGGGGAGGTCGGTGCCCAGCGAGGGTCCGGAGGCGGAGCTGTGGTTGGGCGCCCACCCGGGCGCCCCGGCCAGCGTGGTCCGTTCCGGCCTCCGGGTGAGCCTCTGTGACCTGGTGCGGGACGAGCCGGGGCAGTGGCTCGGCCAGCGGGTGTCCGAGCGGTTCGGCAGTCGCCTGCCGTTCCTGCTCAAGGTCCTCGCGGCCGATGCTCCGCTGAGCCTCCAGGCTCATCCGGACGCCGAGCAGGCCCGGGCTGGCTTCGCGGCGCAGGCCGGGCGCCCCGAGGGGGAGCGCAATTACTCCGACCCGCACCACAAACCGGAGTTGCTGGTCGCGCTCACGCCGTTCGAGGCGCTGTGCGGTTTCCGGGACCCGGCGGAGTCGGCGGAGGCGCTCGCCGCGTTCGGCGTACCGCAGTTGGCGCCGGTGGTCGAGGCGTTGCGGGCCGGGCCGGCGGGGCTGCGGACGGCGGTACGGACGCTGCTCGGCTGGCCGGTCGAGCAGCGCGACGAGTTGCTGGGCGCCGTGCTGGCGTCGTCGGCCGACGGCCCGGACGCGGACCTGGTCCGCCGGCTGGCCAAGGCATACCCGGCCGATCCGGGCGCATTGGTGGCACTGCTGCTGCACCACCTACGTCTGGTCGCGGGCGAGGGAATCTGGATGCCGGCCGGCAACCTGCACGCCTACCTGAGCGGCTGCGGGGTGGAGATCATGGCGGCCAGCGACAACGTGCTGCGCGGTGGTCTGACCCCGAAGCGGGTGGACGTCGACGAGTTGCTGCGGGTGCTGCGTTTCGAGGTGCTCGACGATCCGGTGCGGGCCGCCCAGCCGGTGGGCCCGGGTGTGGATTGCTGGCCCGTGCCGGTGGACGACTTCGCGCTGCACCGGGTGCGCGTCGGTGCGGAGGTGCCCTCGGTCACGCTGACGCTGCCCGGTCCCCGGGTGGTGCTCTGCGGTGGCGGTTCGATCACCGTGGACGATGGCGCCGGCGCGGTGACGCTCGCGTCCGGCGAGGCGGCGATCGGCACGGCGGCCGGCGAGCCGTTGCGGGTCAGCGGTGCCGGTGAGGCGTACGTGGCGACCTCTGGGTTGCGCTGACAGGCTCGTCCGGCACCGACACAAGTCCGACTTTCCCGGAATAGCTTGACGTTGCCCTGCCTGAGTGTGACTCTATGAGTACGCAGCGTTATCGCGACGACGGTCCGAGAACGTGCGGGGGAACCAAACCGGGGGGATGCACGGGGCGGGCGGGACGTGGGCGGTTATCCGTCCATCACCGACCGCCCCGTGCGCTGTCCGCAGCCCGTCCCCGGATGCCCGTCGCTGGCGCGCGTAAGGTGGAAGGTCGGCGCAGACATCGTTCGACAGGAGCTTTCATGACCAGCACCCTCCCGGCGTCCGCCAGCGGTACGCCGTCCGAGGCCCGGCCGAGCACGCTCGCCGAAGGCGACTTCAAGGTGGCGGATCTGTCGCTCGCCGAGTTCGGGCGTAAGGAGATTCAGCTCGCCGAGCACGAGATGCCCGGCCTGATGGCGATTCGCCGGGAGTTCGCCGAGGCACAGCCCCTCGCCGGCGCGCGGATCACCGGCTCGCTGCACATGACCATCCAGACCGCCGTCCTGATCGAGACGCTGGTCGCGCTCGGCGCGCAGGTGCGCTGGGCGTCCTGCAACATCTTCTCCACCCAGGACCACGCCGCCGCGGCGATCGTCGTCGGCCCGGAGGGCACCCCAGAGGCCCCGGCCGGCGTGCCGGTGTACGCGTGGAAGGGCGAGACCCTCCCGGAGTACTGGTGGTGCACCGAGCAGGTGCTCGCCTGGCCGGACGGTCAGGGCCCGAACATGATCCTCGACGACGGCGGCGACGCCACCCTGCTCGTGCACAAGGGCGCGGAGTTCGAGAAGGCCGGGGCGGTTCCGCCGGTCGAGTCCGCCGACTCCGAGGAGTACGGCGTCATCCTTGAGGTGCTGCACCGCTCGCTCGGCGAGGACAACCAGCGCTGGACCCGGATCTCCGCCGGCATCAAGGGCGTGACCGAGGAGACCACCACGGGCGTGCACCGGCTCTACGAGATGCACCGCGCGGGCACCCTGCTCTTCCCGGCCATCAACGTCAACGACTCGGTGACCAAGAGCAAGTTCGACAACAAGTACGGCTGCCGGCACTCCTTGATCGACGGCCTCAACCGGGCCACCGACGTGCTGATCGGCGGCAAGATGGCCGTGGTGATGGGCTACGGCGACGTGGGCAAGGGCTGCGCCGAGTCGCTGCGCGGCCAGGGCGCCCGGGTCGTGGTGACCGAGGTCGACCCGATCTGCGCGTTGCAGGCCGCGATGGACGGCTACCAGGTCGCCACCCTGGACGACGTTGTCGAGCAGGCGGACATCTTCATCACCGCGACCGGCTGCTTCGACGTCATCACCAATGAGCACATGGCCCGGATGAAGCACCAGGCCATCGTCGGCAACATCGGCCACTTCGACAACGAGATCGACATGGCCGGTCTGGCCAAGCGTTCCGACGTCGAGCGGGTCAACATCAAGCCGCAGGTCGACCTGTGGCGCTTCGCCGACGGGCACGCCATCATCGTGCTCTCCGAGGGCCGCCTGCTGAACCTGGGCAACGCCACCGGCCACCCGAGCTTCGTGATGTCGAACTCGTTCGCGAACCAGACGATCGCCCAGATCGAGCTGTTCACCAAGACCGAGGAATACCCGATCGGCGTCTACGTGCTGCCCAAGCACCTGGACGAGAAGGTGGCCCGGCTGCACCTGGGCGCGCTCGGCGCCAAGCTGAGCACGCTGACCAAGGAGCAGGCCGCGTACTTGGGTGTCTCCACGGAGGGTCCGTTCAAGCCGGATCACTACCGCTACTGATCGACGATTCGGGACCGGGTCGGCTGTTCGCAGCCGGCCCGGTTTCGTCGTTTCCGGCATCAGGGCCGGCGGGCTCAGCCTGACCGAGGGCCGCGGCGGGTGGGGCGGAACCACGTCCAGACGCACCAGGCCAGCCAGCCGACCGACACGACGGTGGCCAGGGCCCGCAGGCGCAACGCGCTGAGCAGCAGCACAACGGCCAGCACCGTCAGCCACGGCAGGAATGCCTTCACGGCGGGGATCCTTCCACAGTCGACCGGGGCGGCCCGCCCTCCCGAGGCCGAAGAGGCTGGTCAACAGGGCGAGTGAGCTTGTCGCGATCGACTTGACGCCAGCCCCGAGCGGGAGGAAGGTATGCCTGCCCTAAGTCAGTTGAGACGGTCTAGTCAACTCGGAGCCCGGATGTTCGCCACCTACCTGATCGGCCTTCGGGAAGGCCTGGAGGCCACCCTGGTGGTCAGCATCCTGGTCGCGTTCCTGGTGAAGTCGCAGCGTCGGGACCGGTTGCCCCAGGTCTGGTCGGGCGTCGGTCTGGCCGTCGTGCTCTCGGTGCTCTTCGGCTGGCTGATCGAGTACACGTCAACCTCGCTGCTGGCCCGTTCCGAGGACCGGGAGCTGTTCGAGGCGATCACCTCCGTCGCCGCCGTCGTCTTCGTCACTTGGATGATCTTCTGGATGCGCCGGGCCGCCCGGACCATCGCCGGCGAACTGCGGGGCAAGCTCACCGAGGCGCTGGCCGTCGGGTCCCTCGCGGTCGCCGGCATGGCCTTCCTCGCGGTGATCCGCGAGGGCCTGGAGACGGCACTGATCTTCTACTCGGCCGCCCAGGGCGCGGCCGGCGACAGTCGACCGCTGCTCGCGTTGATCGGCGGCATCGTCACCGCCGTGGTGCTCGGCGTGCTGCTCTACGCCAGCGCCCTGCGGATCAACCTCAGCAAGTTCTTCACCTGGACCGGCGCGCTGCTGATCCTGGTCGCCGCCGGCATCCTCAAGTACGGCGTACACGACTTCCAGGAGGCCGGCGTCCTGCCCGGCCTGAACGACCTGGCCTTCGACATCACCAGCACGCTCGACCCGAGCACCTGGTACGCCGCCCTGCTCGCCGGCATGTTCAACGTGACTCCCGCGCCCACCGTGCTGGAGACCATCGCCTGGGTCGGGTACGCCGTACCGGTCCTCCTGCTCTTCCTGCGGCCTGCCCGGCGTACGCCGGCACCCGCCGCGACCACCACCGTCACCGAGCGCGGGGCCGACACCGGCACCGAGGCCGAGGCCGAGGCGGCATCCACGCCGCAGCGTGCCTGACTCCACGAGGAGAGACAGCTCAGATGCGTACCACCCAGTTCTTCGCGCTCGCCGCCGCCGGCGTGCTGGCAACGGCCGGTCTGGCCGCCTGCTCCGACTCCGACAAGGGTGACTCGGCCGCGACCGGCGGACCGATCGTGGTCAAGGCCAGCGACACCGCGTGCGAGGTCGGCACGACCGATCTGGGCGCCGGCACCGCCACCTTCAAGATCACCAACTCCGGCGCGAAGGTGACCGAGTTCTACGTGTACGCCGAGGGCGACCGCGTGCTCGGCGAGGTGGAGAACATCGCCCCCGGGCTCAGCCGTGAGCTGCACGTGGAGCTGCCGGCCGGCACATACCAGACGGCCTGCAAGCCCGGGATGAGCGGCAAGGGCATCCGGGGCGCGCTCAAGGTCAGCGGGTCGGCGCAGCCGCTCACCGCCGACGCCGCGCTGGGTGACGCCACCGAGAACTACCAGCGCTACGTCAAGAGCCAGACCACCGCGCTTCTCGACAAGACCGAGGAGTTCGTCGGTGCGGTCAAGGCCGGCGACGTTGCCAAGTCCAAGGCGCTCTACCCGGTCGCCCGCACCTACTGGGAGCGGATCGAGCCGGTGGCCGAGATCTTCGGTGACCTCGACCCCAAGATCGACGGCCGCGAGGAGGTCATCGAGGAGGGGATGGAGTTCACCGGCTTCCACCGGATCGAGAAGGACCTCTGGCAGTCCGGCGACATCAGCAAGGACGGGCCGATCGCCGACCGGCTGCTGGTCGACGTCAAGGAGATCGTGGCCAAGGCCAACGCCGAGAAGCTCTCCCCGCTCCAGCTCGCCAACGGCGCGAAGGAACTGCTCGACGAGGTGGCCAGCGGAAAGATCACCGGCGAGGAGGACCGCTACTCGCACACCGACCTGTGGGACTTCGCCGCCAACCTGGAGGGTTCGAAGGCCGCCGTGTCCGCCCTCCGCCCGGCGCTCCAGCAGCGCGCACCGGAGCTGGTCACGCAGCTGGACACCGAGTTCGCCAACGTGGAGGCGCTGCTCGGCAAGCACCGCGACGGCGACGGGTGGAAGCTGCACACCGCGTTGAGCAAGGCCGAGCTCAAGGAGCTCTCCGACGGGATCAACGCGCTCGCCGAGCCGATCAGCAAGGTCGCCGCGGCCGTCGCGAAGTGACCGGATGGCAGAGGGAGTCGAGTCGATGAGCGGAAGCAGGTTCACCCGACGCCGGGCGATCACCCTGGCCGGTGCCGGGGTGGCGGGGGTCGCCGGAGTGGCGGCCGGCGCGGGGGCACTGCTGAACGGCTCCCATGGCCCGGCCGCGGCGAGCGACCACCCGGCCGGGGCGGTGCCGTTCCACGGTGAGCACCAGGCCGGCATCGTCACCCCGGCACAGGACCGGCTGCACTTCGTCGCATTCGACGTGATCACCAAGGACCGGGCCCGGCTGGTCGAGCTGCTCGAGGAATGGACGGCCGCCGCCGCCCGGATGACCGCGGGGCGGGACGCCGGGATCCTCGGCGCGGTCGGCGGGATGCCGGAGGCCCCACCGGACGACACCGGCGAGGCGCTCGGGCTGCCCCCCTCGCAGCTCACGCTAACGATCGGCTTCGGGCCGACGCTGTTTCGCGAATCCGACGGGCGGGACCGTTTCGGCATCGCCGACCGGCGGCCCGCCGCCCTGGCCGAGCTGCCGAAGTTCCCGGGTGACGCGTTGCAGCCGCAGCTCTCCGGTGGCGACCTCTGCGTGCAGGCGTGCGCCAACGATCCGCAGGTGGCGGTGCACGCGATCCGTAACCTGGCTCGGCTCGGCATGGGCGTGGTGAGCGTCCGCTGGTCGCAGCTCGGCTTCGGGCGTACCTCGTCGACCTCCCGCGACCAGGCCACCGCGCGCAACCTGTTCGGCTTCAAGGACGGCACGGCCAACCTCAAGGCCGAGGACACCGACCTGCTGCGCGACCAGTTGTGGGTGCAGCCGGGCGACGGGCCGGACTGGATGGCCGGGGGCTCGTACCTGGTCACCCGCAAGATCCGGATGCTCGTGGAGACCTGGGACCGCACCTCCCTCGCCGAGCAGGAGGAGATCGTCGGCCGGAGCAAGGGCAGCGGTGCTCCACTCGGTCGGGCCGACGAGTTCGACGAGCCGGACTTCGCGGCGCGCGGCACGGACGGCAAACCGGTGATCGCCGAGCATGCCCACGTCACGCTGGCCCACCCGAGCCGGAACAGCGGCGCCCACTTGCTCCGCCGGGGCTACAACTTCGTCGACGGCTCGGACGGCCTCGGCCGGCTCGACGCGGGCCTCTTCTTCATCGCCTACCAGCGCGATCCGCGCCGCCAGTTCGTGCCGATCCAGACCCAGTTGGCCCGGCACGACGTGATGAACGAATACCTGCGGCACGTCTCCAGCGGTGTGTTCGCCTGCCCACCCGGGGTACGCGACGGCGGCGACCACTGGGGGCGCGCCCTCTTCGGGTGACCGTCGTCGAGATGGCGACAGCGGAATCGGTCCGGGCTGCGGTGGCGGCGGGTAGCACCGAAGGGGGATCATGGGGGCAGCCAGGCCCGGGACCCACCCGTGCGCCCGGCGCCGCAGCACGTGGCGCATCTACCGGCAGACGCCGGTCCCACCGAACTGAATGAGGATGCAATATTAATCCCATGAGAGCCCGCGTACTGGTGGTCGACGACGACCCCGCGCTCGCCGAGATGCTCGGCATCGTGCTGCGTAGTGAGGGTTTCCTGCCCTCGTTCGTGGCGGACGGCGAGCGGGCGTTGGCCGCATTTCGTGACAGTCGTCCCGATATCGTGCTGCTTGACCTGATGCTTCCTGGTATGAGCGGTATCGACGTCGCCAGGTCCATCCGGGCGGAGTCCGGCGTGCCGATTGTCATGCTGACCGCCAAGAGCGACACCGTGGATGTCGTGCTGGGCCTGGAGTCCGGTGCCGACGACTACGTGGTCAAGCCGTTCAAGCCCAAGGAGCTGGTCGCCCGGATGCGGGCCCGACTGCGCCGAGGCGAGGACGTGGCCCCCGAGATGCTGACCATCGGGCCGCCCGACAACCAGATCACCATCGACGTGCCCGCGCACACCGTCAGTCGTAACGACGAGGAGGTGAAGCTGACTCCGCTGGAGTTCGACCTGCTGGTCGCGCTCGCCCGCAAGCCACGTCAGGTCTTCACCCGTGAGGTGCTGCTGGAGCAGGTCTGGGGTTACCGGCACGCGGCCGACACCCGCCTGGTCAACGTGCACGTCCAGCGGTTGCGGGCCAAGATCGAGCCGGACCCGGAGCGACCGGAAATCATCCTCACCGTGCGGGGCGTGGGTTACAAGGCGGGGACCGGATAGCCTGGTCGCACTGTGTCGACCACGCCCCCACCCTCCCCGAGTACGCCTGCCCGCCGGCCCAGCGCCGGCGGGGAGGTCTGGCGTGCGGTGAGCGGCCGGGTCGCCCGCGTGGTGGCCCGGGTGCACCAGACCTGGCGCCGCTCGCTCCAGGTGCGGGTCGTGACCATCACGCTGGTCGCGTCCAGTCTGCTGGTCGGCGGGTTCGCGTTCCTTATCGCCGACAAGATCACCACCATCCTGCTCGACAGCGCCCGCAGCGACGTCCGGCAGAGGGTGACCAGCGGCGCCAGCTATGCCGCCAAGCAGGTCTCGCTCTACGGCCAGCCACAGGAGGCGCAGCTCCAGGAGACCATCGACGGCACCGTCAACTACCTCGCCGGTGGCGACCCTCAGCAGACCAGCGGGGTGGTGGTGGCGATCACGGCCAACGACTATCCCAGCGAGATCCAGACGCGCACCGCGCCCTCCGCGAACGTCCAACAGCTGATCAGCCCGGAGCTGCGGGCCGCGGTCGCCGACGGCAAGGTCGCCAGCCAGATCCGCACCGGCCGGCTCACGGGGAAGTCCACCAAATACCTCGTGTACGGGTCGCCGGTGCCCACCAGCTTCGGCCAGATCGAGCTCTACTATCTGGTGCCGCTGACCCGGCAGGACGTGACCGCCGCCGACGCCCGAGCCACAGTGGTGGCCACCGGGGTCGCCCTGGTGATCCTGCTCGGGCTGCTCGCGGCGCTGGTCACCCGCCTGGTGGTCAACCCGGTCCGGGTCGCCGCGCGCACCGCCCAGCGGCTCTCCGCCGGGCTGCTCGACCAGCGGATGGTGGTCAACGGCGAGGACGACCTCGCCCTGCTGGCCGCCTCGTTCAACCAGATGGCCACCAACCTGCAACGGCAGATCCTGCGCCTGGAGGAGATGTCCCGGCTGCAGCGCCGCTTCACCTCGGACGTCTCGCACGAGCTGCGTACCCCGCTGACCACGGTCCGGATGGCCGCTGACCTGATCTTCGCCGAGCGCGACGAGTTCGACCCGGCGGTGGCCCGCAGCGCCGAGCTGCTCCAAGCCGAGCTGGACCGGTTCGAGGAGCTGCTCACCGACCTGTTGGAGATCAGCCGGTTCGACGCCGGTTTCGCCATGCTGGATTCCGAGCCGACCGACCTGGTGCCGGTGGTGCACCGGGTGGTCGATCGGCTGGCCGGCCTGGCCGAGCGGGTGGGCGTCCCGATCGAGCTCGACCTGCCGGGCGCGCCGGTGATCGCCGAGGTCGACCCGCGCCGGGTCGAGCGGATCCTGCGCAACCTGGTCGGCAACGCCGTCGAGCACGGCGAGGCCCGTCCGGTGCTGATCACCCTCGGCGCCGACGAGACCGCAGTGGCGATCACCGTCCGCGACCGGGGTGTGGGGCTCAAGGTGGGCGAGGAGAAGCTGGTGTTCAACCGGTTCTGGCGGGCGGACCCGTCCCGGGCCCGGCAGACCGGTGGCACCGGCCTTGGCCTGTCGATCAGCCTGGAGGACGCCCGGTTGCACGGCGGCTGGCTGGAGGCGTGGGGTGCTCCCGGGCAGGGCGCGCAGTTCCGGCTCACTCTGCCGGCCCGCGCCGGCGATCGGCTGACCACCTCGCCGCTGCGGCTGGTGCCGGCCGACGCCGCGCTGCCCTTCGGTGGCCCTCGCGACGGTGGCCCGCTGGCCATCGGTCCGGGCACCGGCGGGGCGGTGGCGATCGGCCCGGCGCCGACCGGGGACGGACAGCGGGCGGAGGTGCGCTCATGAGACGGCCCTCTCTGCTCGGGGCACTCGGTGTGGTGGTGCTGCTCGGTGCCGGCTGCGGCATCCCGGCCGGGTCCGACGTGCGGGTGGACGGCAAGGGCGGGGCTGTGACCGGGGCCGGCGGGTTCGACGTCCGGCGCAGTGAGCCGCCGACGCGGACCGCCGGCGGCAGCGACAACGAGGTGTTCCTGCGCAACTTCCTGTCGGCCGCCGCAGGCGAGCCGGACCGGGCGTACGAGCGGGTCAAGGCGTTCGTCGCCCCGGAGGACAAGTCCCGTCTGCAGGACAAGAAGGGCAGCGAGGTCGCGCTGAACGTGGTCCGGCTGCGCGAGGCGGCGGTCTACACCCTCAACAGCGACTCGACCACCACCGTGAAGATCACGGTGCAGCAGCTCGGTGTGCTGCGGGCCAACGGCACCCTCGCCCCGCCCGTGGCGACCGAGTCGGAGTACGAGTTCGGGCTGCGCAGCGCGGCGTTGGACGGCGGCGCCAACGACGAGCGTGCCGGCCTCTACGTCCTCGACCCGCCGAACGTGCTGCTGCTCAGCGACGTCGCCCTCAAGCAGTACTACCAGGAGGAGACGATCTACTTCTGGAGTTCCGACCGCAGCCGGCTGGTGCCCGACCAGCGCTACCGGCCGGTGGCGGTGCCCAACGAGCGCCGGGTCAACGAGGTCGTGAAGTGGCTGGTCGGCGGCCCTTCCGACTGGCTGCGCCCGGGTGTCGTCGGGCTGCCCGACCGCACCGAGCTGATCAACAATGCCACCGGCGCGAACAACCGGTGGGAGGTCAACCTGGACATGTCCGGTGACGACCAGAACGGCATCAACCAGCTGATCACCCAGCTCGCCTGGTCCCTGGGCGACCTGACGGGCGAGCTGGAGTTGAAGATCCGCAACAACTCGCAGCCCGTGCAGGACCTGAACGAACGACGCAACTCCCAGCAGCTCTACCCGAACGCCCAGAGCCCACAGCGGTTCGGCGTGTACGAGGGCGCCATCCACCCGCTCGACTTCGACGGCGAACTCAGCGGGATGGTGCCGCTGGCGCCCGAGGTCAACCGCAACATCGTCTCCGCCGGCCTGGCGTTGGCCCGGGATCAGCGGGTCCTCGCCGGGATGGTGGTCAACGGCAGCAGCAGTGGCCGGTACCGCCTCGCCGTGGGCACGGGTGTCGCGCCGGTGTCGGTCATCAACCGCAGCGGCACCGAATACTCATCGATGAGCCGACCGGTCTGGCTGCGTACCGTCGACTCCCGTGCCGATCGCGGCCTGGTCGTGGCCGACGGGCAGCTCTACCGGTTCGACGAGGCGGCGCGGATGTACCCGGTGCCGCTCAACCTGCCTACCGCTGACGTCACAGCGGTGGCCGCCGCGCTGGACGGTCAGCGGGTCGCGGTGATCGCCGGTGGAAAGCTCTACGTCGCCGCGGTCAACCTGGACGGCGGCGGCGTCTCCATCGGGCCGCCGAGGCAACTGGCCACCTCGCTGACCGGCCTCACGGCGGTCGACTGGGGCAGGGAGGACCGACTGGTGGTGGCGGGGTCCGCAGGCCAACAGGCGATCTACGAGATCAGCGTGGACGGCGCCGTGGAGACGCCCCTGCGGACCGACGTGGGCGCCAAGGTCAACCACCTGGCGGCATACCCGACCAACCGCGTCGTGCGGGTCCCCAGCGGGGCCTACATGTACGAGGCGAACGGGGTGGCCTACCGCAGCAGCCCGTTCGAGCGGATCGAGCCGGACCGCGTGCGGGACATCGCCCCGGTGCCGGCCGGCGTCCGACCGAGCAACCCGTCGGCACCGTTCTTCCTCTACTGACACGGTGAGCGGGCTCTGGGCGGACCTCACCGACCTGGTGCTGCCCGCCACCTGCGCGGGTTGTCGGGAGCGCCGGGCCGGCCTGCGGCACGGGGTCTGCCCGGCCTGCGTCGAGGCACTGGACGCGCTGCGTCCACGATCGGTCCGCCCGACACCCGCCCCGCCGGGCCTGCCGTCCTGCGTCGCCCTCGGCCCGTACGCGGGCCCGCTGCGCGAGGCGCTGCTGGCATACAAGGAACACGGCCGGCACGGTCTGGCCCGCCCACTCGGGGCCCTGCTCGCCGAGGTCGTCGCGGCGGCGGTCGGCGTGGCCCGTCCGGTGGCACTGGTCCCGGTCCCGGACACGGCGGCGGCAGCCCGCTCCCGGTACGGGGATCACCTGGACCGGCTCGCCCGGCACTGCGCGGCCCGGCTCAACCGGGGCGGCTGGGCGGCGCAGGTGCATCGTCCGCTGCGGGCGTTGCCCCGCCCGGACTCGGTGACCCTGGACAGCGCCGGGCGGGCGGCCGCGGCCCAGGCCGCGTTCCAGCCCCGCTCCACCGCGCCTGGCTGGCCCCGTGCCGCAGCCGCGCCCCCGGTCGTGGTGCTGCTCGACGACATCGTCACCACCGGCGTCACCCTGGCCGCCGCGACCAGGGTGCTGACCGCGACCGGGTGGGCACCGAGCGTCGCCGCGGTGCTCGCGGCGACCGAGAAGAGACACCAGTCGTAACCGATCGTGTTTCCGTTTCACCCGTTGGTGTATGAGCTGCGAAAAATCCTGGGCCGTCTCGGCAACATGGGGTGACTGTCGCGCGAACAGGAGTTAGCGTTTCGCTGTCGGGGGTAGGAGGTTCGTTCCACCCCGCCCCCGGCGGTGAGAGGAGGCGTAGCCGTACCAACCGGTCGACGCCAGCGGGTCTCCCCACGGCGCGCGACCGGGTAACCGGATCGAAGACCGTCCGAACAAGGGAGGTCACGTGGACATCGTGGTCAAGGGCCGAAACGTCGAAGTGCCGGACCATTACCGGGTGCACGTAGCCGAGAAACTCGCAAAGATCGAACGCTACGACCACAAACTAATTCGTGTCGATGTCGAGCTTTTTCACGAGCGCAATCCGCGCCAAGCCGACCACTGTCAGCGGGTGGAGATCACCTGCATTTCCCGGGGCCCGGTCATTCGGGCCGAGGCGTGCACCAACGACTTCTACAGCGCGCTCGACGCGGCCATCGCGAAGCTCGACACCCGGCTGCGCCGCGCGGCCGACCGTCGCCGCGTACACCGGGGTCGGCAGACGCCGATCTCCGTCGCCGAGGCCACCGCGGGCCTGCCGGTCGCGGACCTGGTGGCCCCCGCCCTGAGCGCGCCGGCTGACGGCGCCCGCGCCGGCACCGCCGTCGCGGAGCGGGTCGAGGAGGAGTACGACGACCAGCAGCCGTGGCACATCGCCCGGGAGAAGGTGCACCCGGCGGAGCCGATGACGATCGACGACGCGCTGTTCGAGATGGAACTGGTCGGGCACGACTTCTACCTGTTCCAGGACAAGGAGTCCGGCCGCCCGAGCGTCGTCTACCGGCGTCACGCGTACGACTACGGCATCATCTCCCTCGCCACCGACCGGTAACGAGACGCGTTGATCAGGGAGTTGTGGTGGGAAGCCCCCGCCACAACTCCCTGATCCGTCAACGGAGGTCGGTGGGCAGCAGCGCGAAGGTCAGGTCGTCCAGGCGGGTGCCGGCCAGCCCGGGCAGACGGCCTCGTTGCAGGGCCTCGCGCTCGAACCCGACCCGCTCCAGCACGCGGTGCGACGCGGTGTTGTCCGGCACCGTGCCGGCGGTCAGCCGCGCCATCCCGGCCGGGCCGAACGCCCAGCCGGCGAGCAGTCGGATCGCCCGCGTCGCGTACCCCCGGCCGCGCCAGTCCGGCAGCAGCGCATAGCCGACCGACGCCTCGCCACTGGCCACGTCGGTGTACGACAGCCCGCAACTGCCCGCCGGCTCCCCGCTGGCCACGTCCGTGATCAGCAGTCTGGCGATGTCGCCGGTCAGCCATCCGCTCTCCGTGAGACGGCAGCGCCGTTCGATCGCCTCCCGCGTCGGCGGTACGGGCGGCGCCTGGTTCGCCACCACCTCGGGTCGGCTGTGCAGCCGGTACATCAGCTCCGCATCGCCGGGCGCGAGCCGGCGCAGCGCCACCACCTGATCGGTGAGCACACCGTCGGGCAGATCGGGCAGCAGCCGGGCGGTCGGTCCGGGCGGATCCCCGGCGAGGCGTACCCAGGCCAGCAGATCGTGCCGCCCCGTGTTCCGGTTGCAACCGGCCGACCGCCGCGAACCCTCGTAGCGGAAGCCGGCGGCCAGCGCGACCCGCTGGCTCGGCCCGTGCTCCGCGTCGGTGAGCAGTTCCAGTCGGGCCGTCCCGGCGGCGAACGCGTGCTCGCTCAGCGCGCGGGTCGCCGCCGCGGCCACCCCGCGCCCGCGCGCCTCCGCCCGCACCCAGTAGCCGATCTCGGCCTGGCCCCGGTTGGGCACCGGATTGCTCAGCCCCACCGTGCCGAGCAGCCGGTCGGTGGCCGGGTCCGCGATGGCGTACGCGGCGCCGCCGCCGGCCCAGGCCGCAGGGGCGCCGGCGTCGATCCAGCAGCGGGCGTCGGTGTCGGTGTACGGCGACGGCAGCCCCGAGATGAACCGCTGGGTCAGCGGATCCGCGCAGCCGTCGACCACGTCGGCGATGTCCTCGGCGCGGAATGGCCGCAGTCGCACCCCGTGCGCCTCGACGACCTGCTCAAGGCTCATGTCAGGTCCTTGCTGAGCAACGAGGCCACCCAGACGTCGACCCGCTCGCCGCGGTGCTGCACCCCGCCCCGGGCCGTTCCCTCGAACGTGAAGCCCGCCTTCTCGGCCACCCGGCGGGAGGCGGTGTTGCCCACGTTCGCCTTCCACTCGATCCGGGCCAGGCCCAGCGTCGTGAAACCCCAGGCGCTGAGCGCGACCAGCGCGGCCGGCATGTACCCGCGGCCACGGGCCGCCGGGGCGGTCATGAAGCCCACGTCGGCCAGCAGCGCGTCGGCGGGGGAGAGCCGCAGGTCGAGCGAGCCCGCGTACCGGTCGTCCGCGTCGGCGATCACGAAGTGGGCGGCGTCTCCCCGGGCCCAGGCGTCCTGGCCGTGGATCCGGTAACCCTGAGCGTCGGCGCGGTCGTACGGGTCCGGCACCGTCGTCCAGCGGACGGTCTCCGGGTCCTGACAGGTCTGCACCACGGCGTCCAGGTCCTGCTCCTCCATGGGGCGCAGGCGTATCTCGCCGGCGCCGGCCGTGGCGAACAGGACGGGCTGCGGGCGGCCGAAGACGGCGGCACGCCGGGCGGCGAGGGTGCGCGGGCCGGCCGGCCCGGTCGACCCGGGTGCAGGCACCTCGCCGGGCAGCAGCGATCCGATCCAGGTGTCCGCGCCATGGTGCGGCGTCGGGTGGGCCATCCGCAGCCGGCCGTCCACCCGGAAGCCGGCGCGTAGTGCGACCAGCCGGGAGGCGTGGTTGCCCACCTCGGCGTGCCAGATCAGCCGGCGTAGCCCGAGGCTGTCGAAGGACCAGCGGGCCAGCGCCCGGGTGGCCCGGACCATCACTCCCCGGCCGCGCGCCCAGGGGGCGGTCCAGTAGCCCACCTCACCGGTGCCGGCCTGGTCGATCGAGATCAACCCGCACGAGCCGAGCAGGTCGCCGGTGGCCGGGTCGCAGACCGCGAAGGGGGCTCCGGTGCCTTCCGCCCAGGCCTGTCCGCTCACCTCGGTGACAAAACCGTGAGCGTGTTCCGGGCGATATGGGCGGGGTACGGTTGTCCAGCGCTGAATGTCCGGGTCCTGACAGGCTCGGTGCACGGCCTCGGCGTCCGCCTCCCGCCAGGGCCGCAGCAGCACACCGTCCTCGATGATCTCCACGGGCTCCACTCGTGCATCCTGCCGTAGCGTTCGCCGACGGCGTAACCGGATAACGTTTGGAGCGTGCGCAGGACGCGAGTTATGTCGGGTTCGGCGGGGTCGCGCACCGCCACCAGTGACCATCGGGCCGATGCAGCGCCTACGATGGTTCGAGACTGTCTAGGGGAGCGTTGATCCGTGTCGATTCTGGAAAAGGTCCTTAACGCGGGCGAGGGCCGCATGGTGCGGCGGCTCAAGGCCATCGCCAATGCCGTCAGCTCGATCGAGGACGACTACGTCAACCTCACCGACGAGGAACTGGCCGGCATGACCGAACAGTTCCGGGAGCGGCTCGACGAGGGGGAGACCCTCGACGACCTGCTGCCGGAGGCGTTCGCGGTGGCCCGCGAGGCGGCCGCCAGGGTGCTCGGCCAGCGCCCGTACGACGTCCAGGTGATGGGCGGCGCGGCTCTGCACTTCGGCAACATCGCCGAGATGAAGACCGGTGAGGGCAAGACGCTGACCTCGGTCATGGCCGTCTACCTCAACGCGCTGTCCGGCAAGGGCGTCCACGTCATCACGGTCAACGACTACCTCGCCCAGCGCGACGCGGCGTGGATGGGCCGGGTGCACGAGTTCCTCGGGCTGACCGTCGGCGTGGTGCTGCCCAACCGGCCGGCCACCGAGCACAAGGCCGCCTACGAGTGCGACATCACCTACGGCACCAACAACGAGTTCGGCTTCGACTACCTGCGCGACAACATGGCCTGGTCGAAGGAAGAGCTGGTCCAGCGCGGCCACAACTTCGCAGTGGTCGACGAGGTCGACTCCATCCTGATCGACGAGGCACGCACCCCGCTGATCATCTCCGGCCCGGCCGAGCACTCGGCCCGCTGGTACGGCGAGTTCGCCGGCGTGGTGGCCCGGCTCCAGCCCGGCACCGACGGTGAGGGCGACTACGAGGTCGACCACTCCAAGCGCACCATCGCCGTGACCGAGCGGGGTGTCGCCAAGGTCGAGGACCGGCTGGGCATCGACAACCTGTACGAGTCGGTCAACACCCCGCTGGTCGGCTACCTCAACAACGCCATCAAGGCCAAGGAGCTCTACAAGCGCGACAAGGACTACATCGTCAGCGACGGTGAGGTCCTGATCGTCGACGAGTTCACCGGTCGCATCCTGCACGGCCGTCGCTACAACGAGGGCATGCACCAGGCGATCGAGGCCAAGGAGGGGGTGGAGATCAAGCAGGAGAACCAGACCCTGGCCACGATCACCCTCCAGAACTACTTCCGCCTCTACGAGAAGCTGTCCGGGATGACCGGTACGGCGCAGACCGAGGCGAGCGAGTTCAACAAGGTCTACAAGGTCGGCGTCGTGACGATCCCGACCCACCGCCCGATGGTCCGCGAAGACCGGCCGGACGTCATCTACAAGACGGAAAAGGCCAAGTTCAACGCGGTCATCGAGGACATCGCCGAGCGGCACCAGATGGGCCAGCCGGTGCTGGTCGGCACCGTCTCGGTGGAAAACTCCGAGATCCTCTCCCAGCTCCTGCGCCGACGCGGCATCCCGCACAACGTGCTGAACGCCAAGTTCCACGCCCGGGAAGCCGAGATCGTCGCCCAGGCCGGGCGTAAGGGCGCGGTCACCGTGGCCACCAACATGGCCGGCCGTGGCACCGACATCCTCCTCGGCGGCAACCCCGAGTTCCTCGCCGCGAACGAGCTGCGCCAGCGTGGCCTCGACCCGCTGGAAAACGAGGAAGAGTACGCCAAGGCGATGGAGGAGGTCCTTCCCACGTGGAAGCAGGCCTGCGACGCCGAGGCGGACGAGGTCTCGGCCGCCGGCGGCCTCTACGTGCTGGGCACCGAGCGGCACGAGTCCCGGCGGATCGACAACCAGCTGCGCGGTCGCGCCGGCCGACAGGGTGACCCGGGCGAGTCCCGGTTCTACCTGTCGCTCCAGGACGAGCTGATGCGGCGCTTCCGGGCCGGAGCGGTCGAGGCCGTGATGGAGCGCTTCAACATCCCGGAAGACGTGCCCATCGAGTCGAAGATGGTCACCCGGCAGATCAAGAGCGCCCAGGCCCAGATCGAGGGCCAGAACGCCGAGATCCGCAAGAACGTGCTCAAGTACGACGAGGTGCTCAACAAGCAGCGCCAGGTCGTCTACGCCGAGCGGCTCCGGGTGCTCAACGGTGAAGACCTCTCCGAGCAGGTCCGCAACATGATCGACGACACCGTCGAGGCGTACGTGCGGGGTGCCACCTCCGAGGGCTACGGCGAGGACTGGGACCTTGAGCAGCTCTGGTCCAGCCTGAAGCAGCTCTACCCGGTCGGCGTGACGATCGAGGAGCTGGAGGAGGAGGCCGGCGGCTCGCGCGCCGGCATGGACGCCGACTTCCTGGTCTCCCGCCTCAAGGACGACGCGAACGCCGCGTACGACCGGCGCGAGGAGCAGGTCGGCACCGAGGGGGTGCGCCAGCTCGAGCGGATGGTGCTGCTCCAGGTCATCGACCGCAAGTGGCGCGAGCACCTGTACGAGATGGACTACCTCCAGGAGGGCATCAACCTCCGGGCGTACGCCCAGCGCGACCCGGTGGTGGAATACCAGCGCGAGGGCTTCGACATGTTCGCCACCATGATGGAAGGCATCAAGGAGGAGACGGTCGGCTTCCTCTACAACGTCGACGTCCAGGTGACCGAACCGGAGCCTGAGGAGGGTTCCGAAGAGGTCACGCTGCTCGACAAGCCGGTGGAGATCCGGGCCAAGGGCCTCAACCGCGCTCCGCAGCGGCAGGGCCTGCAATACTCCGCTCCCACCATCGACGGTGAGGCCAGCCCCGGCGCGGTCGCCGTCGAACAGGCCGAGCAGCAGGCTCCGGCGCTCGGCGTGGGTCGACCGGCCCCGGGTGCTCCGGCGGCGCCGGGGCAGACCGCGCCGTCCGCCCCGCAGCGGCCCGCCTCCGGGCTTCGCGGCCCGGCGGTTCCGTCCGCCGCTTCCCGCCGGCCGGCACCGAACCAGGCCGAGGCGAGCAACGGCCCGTCCCGCAACGCGCCGTGCCCGTGTGGCTCTGGCCGCAAGTACAAGCGCTGCCACGGCGCACCCAACGGCGGCAACTGACCGACAGCACCTGACGAACGGGTCCCGGCCATCAGGCCGGGACCCGTTCGTCGTCTCCCGGCCGCACGCCCCCGGCCCGCGTGTCGATGATCATCTCGGTTTTCAGGAAGTCGGGGTCTCAGCGTCAGGTTGATGGCCCCATTTCCTGAAACCCGAGTCGATCAAGCCAATCCGGCCTGGTTTTGTCCGGCTCGGCCTGGCTGGCGCGGTCCGATCCGGCTCAGCGCGATCCTGCTGGTGCGGTCAGAGGACGTGCAGGGCGGTGCAGAGCCACCGGCCCCGACGATGCTCCAGGCGGAGCGCCATTGCCCAGCTTCGGCCGCCCGCACCGGTGAGGACGGCAGCCGCCTCCACTGCGGCCTCGCGGGGTTCGCAGACGCGTAGGCGCAGCAGCCGGACGACCGGTCGGTTGGCGCGACGGCGAGGTGCGCCGGTCCGCCCGGACGCGCGGGCCAACTCGGTCAGCAGGTCACTAGCTCGGGGCGGGTCGAGCAGCGCCCGCACCTGCGCGGGGGACCGGTAACCGTTGATCACCTCCAGGCAGGTGCCGACGAAGCGATGCGCGGCTCGGGTGGCTTCCGGGGCGGTCGCCGGTGGCAGCGGCGTTACCGGGTGGGTGGTGGACCGGCTCGGCACCGGGCGGAGTGCGCCCCGGCGCTCGGGTGGTCGGACCGGGTCTGGCCGGGTAGAGGCGAACAGGTCAAGGGCGAGTTGGCCGTGGACGGGTGCCGGCCAGTACGACCCGTCGGCCTCGTCGGCGTACGGCGGGTCGATGGGTGGGACTGGGCGCAGCCGGACGGGTGGTCGGTGAGGCCCGGGTTGCGCCTGGCTCATCGTGGCCCCCTTGATCTTGCGTTTGCGTTCGTTTGCCTCCGACAAGGCCAATTCTCAGGGATAAAGAGGCCTCGGTCAATGGTTGAGCGACGACTCTGCCGAGCGCAGAGCATGATCCACTCGGGTTTGCCGAAGTCGCGGTATCCGCACGGCCTGGACACCGCGCTTTCCTTGAAACGGCGTGGATCAAGCGCCGGCGGGTGAGTCGGGGGCGCTGAGACGGGGGCACCAGCCGCTGCTACTCCGGGTCGCGATCGATCAGGGGGTTGCTCTGGACCCACTCCGCAGTCTCGTCGTACTTGCGCGCTATGTACTCCTCCAGGCGCGCGCGCTCGACGCGCCACTGGCCGCGTCCACCGATCTTGATCGCGGGCAGTTCACCGCTGCGCACCATGTGGTAGACCTGCGAGTCCGACACGTTCAGCTCGGTGGCTACGTCGGAGAGCAGCAGGAACCTCGGCTCCACAGGAACTCCCGGGGTTGATGTCGTTTGGCTCAGTTTGCCACCGACAGCCCGTGCCGCCCAGCGCCGGGCCGTCAGAGTGGCCAGCCGGACACACCGGCCGGGAACTTCCACCGACCGGAGGCGGGGTGTATGACGGTCACGGCGTGCGGCATGATCTGCGCCCGTGCCGGCGGCCGCCGGTGGTGGACGAAGCGGGGAGACGACCGGTGACCGAGGAGCTTGTCCGGGTGTACGTGCCGGCGACCGTACCGATGCTGACCCGGCTGCGTGAGGAGGGGCTGGCTGCCGACGATGCGCATGCCGTGACCCCGGCGCTGCGTGAGTGGTACGCCGAGGGCGACGAGGAGGAGTTGGAGTACGTCGCGTTCACGCGGGCCGCCCAGGACGCGCTGCACCTGCTCCGGGAGGACCCGACGGCGCCCCGCCGCCGCGTCGTCGTTTCGGTTGACCTGCCGGCCGGCGCGGTCGGGCGGGGCGACGGTGAGCTGGGTTCCAGCATGGTGGCGCTGGCCGACGCCGTGCCGGTTGGTGCCATCGCGGCCATCCACGTGGATGGAGCGGACGCGGTCGAGGACGTCACGGCGGCGGCCGACGTGGTGACCGAGGCCGCCGCTGGCGACCCCGATGCCCAGTTCGCCGTCGACGGCGCTGAGGACCACGAGCTGGAGTGGTACGACGTGACGGAGCTGGACCTGCTGCTGCGCGCAGTCAGCTGAGCCGGACGCCGGACGCCGGCCGACGTCAGCGGGACGGGTCGGCCTTGGCCGGGTCCGCGTCGAACGTGCCGAACGTCTCGGCCGGGCTGGCCTCGTCGTCCTCGGGGTCGATCGGGTCCGTGACGGGCTCGGGGCTGTCGTCGGGTTCGTCGTCGGTGTGGGCCGGGCCGAGGGTGCGGCCGAACGCGATGAGCGCGGTCAGCGCCCCCACGAAGAGCACCCAGATGCCGTTGTCCACCCGCGACGTGCCCAGCGAGGTCTGCGCCACCGCGTCGGCTTCGCTGAGCGCGCTGGCCAGGTCGAGCAGCGACCGGCCACCGACCCGAATGATCATCTCGGCGAGCAGCAGGAGCAGGCCGGGGCCAGCGCCGGCGAGCAGGTACGCCGGCCAGCGCAGCGCCGGGGCCGCGGGATCGTGGCGGAGGGCCCGACGCCGCGCCCAGGTCAGGTAGCCGAAGGCGAGGAGCCCGGCGAGGAGCCCGGCGACGAGTGACTCGGTGCGGGACACCCACTTGGCCGCGTTGACCACCGACTCCTGGCTGTCGCCGGCCCCGAAGAGGTCGAACAGCGGGTCCCGGGCGCGGCTGAACGCGACCACGAAGATCAGGGTGCCCAGCGCGGCGGTCACCACAGCGCCGACCGCCGGGGCGGACCGTGCGCCGGCCACCGCGCCACCGATGATCGCCGCCGCCGCCGTGGTGCCGGCGATCACGTTGGTGGTCGAGGTGTCGAAGTAGGTGAGGTTGATCGCCAGCGCGGCAGCCAGGCCGACGAGCATCCCGCCACCGATCGCCCCGGCGAAGCGCAGGGTGGCCCAGTCGCCGTACCGGCGAGACAGCAGGTTGCCCGCGGCCAGCGCGACGGCCGCGCCGGCCACCAGCGCGGCCGAGATCACGCCGGGCAGGGCGAACGCGGAGAGGCTGATCGCGGTGACCCCGGCGGCCGCCGAGGTGGTGGCCTCCCGGGTGGACCAGAGCATGGCGGTCAGCCACCCGAGCGCCAGCAGCGCGAGGATCGCCGCGCCGGGGGCGGGCAGCGGCCGGCTGCTTGGGCTGGCCGCGTCGGCCGACGGGTCGTCCGACTCCGCGGCCGGGACGCGGCCGGGCTGCTTGGTCATCGTCTCCCCTTCGAGGCGGCAGGTCACCGACCATTCAGGGTACGCGGGCCCGCTGGGTCACCCGCCGCCCCGGGACGACCGCGAGGGGGTACGCCGGGGCGGGGGCTCCCGGGTGTGCAGGCGACGCGGTCGCTCGGTGGGTGGGTGAAGGGCTGCCGGCGTACGGGCAGATCGTCGGATCGAGCTCGATCGGTAAGGGGAGGAGGGGTGGTTCGGTCCTTGGCGAGGGCGGTGGCGGAAGTGGGGCGTGCAGCCCTTCGTGGGAGAATCACGGGAGGTCCCGCCGCTGCTCGGCCCTCCCGGGTAGCGTCCGGTGTCCGGCCGTCCGGTCGGTGCCTGCGGGTCCGGTTTCGCCACTGCTGTCGAGATCGCCAGGAGCCTTGATGGATGCCGTGTTCTCCGTTCCCGAGCCGCGCAACGAGCCGGTTCGCAACTACGAGCCGGGCAGCCCCGACCGGGACCGGCTCCAGCGGCGGCTGACCGAGCTCGCCGCCGAGCGCATCGACCTGCCGATGACCATTGCTGGCGAGCAGCGGATGGCTGCCGGTGACTCGATCGACGTGGTGCAGCCGCACCGGCACGCGCACGTGCTGGGCGTGACCGGGCACGCCACCCACGACGACGCCCACGCCGCGATCAAGGCGGCCAAGGACGCCGCCCCGATGTGGCGGGCGCTGCCGTTCGAGGAGCGCGCCGCGATCTTCCTGCGCGCCGCCGAGCTGCTCGCCGGGCCGTGGCGCGACACGCTCAACGCCGCCACCATGCTGGGTCAGTCGAAGACCGCGATCCAGGCGGAGATCGACGCCGCCTGCGAGTTCATCGACTTCCTCCGGTTCAACGTGCACTTCGCCCGCCGCCTGCTGGAAGAGCAGCCCGCGTCCTCGCCGGGCGTCTGGAACCGGTTCGACCACCGCCCGCTGGAGGGCTTCGTCTACGCGGTCACCCCGTTCAACTTCACCGCCATCGCCGGCAACCTCCCGTCGGCGCCGGCCCTGCTGGGCAACACGGTGATCTGGAAGCCGGGCCCGACCCAGCAGTTCGCCGCGCACTTCACCATGCGGCTGTTCGAGGCCGCCGGCCTGCCGCCCGGCGTGATCAACATGGTCACCGGTCGGGGCGAGGAGGTGTCCGACGTCGTGCTCGCCGACCCGGACCTGGCCGGCATCCACTTCACCGGCTCGACCAAGGTCTTCCAGCAGTTGTGGCGGACCGTCGGCGACAACATCGCCCGTTACCGGGGCTACCCGCGCCTCGTCGGCGAGACCGGTGGCAAGGACTTCGTGGTCGCGCACACCAGTGCCGACGTGGACGCCCTGCACACCGCGCTGATCCGTGGCGCCTACGAATACCAGGGTCAGAAGTGCTCGGCGGCCTCGCGGGCGTACGTGCCGCGTTCGATCTGGGAGGGTGGCCTGCGCGACCGGCTGGCCGCCACCACCGACTCGCTGACCTACGGCGACGTGGCCGACTTCAGCAACTTCGGCGGAGCGGTGATCGACGACAAGGCCTTCGCCCGGCACACCGCGGCGCTGGAGCTGATCGCCGGTGACGACTCCTGTCGGGTGCTGGCCGGTGGCACCGCCGACGACTCGGTCGGCTACTTCGTCCGGCCGACGCTCTTCGAGTGCGGCGACGCCGCCCACGAGACCTTCACCACCGAATACTTCGGGCCGATCCTGGGCGTGCACGTGTTCGACGACGCCCGCTTCGACGACGTGGTGGCGCAGGCCGAGTCGATCGCCCCGTACGCGCTGACCGGCTCGGTGTTCGCCACCGACCGCCGGGTGGTCGACGCGGTCGCCGAGCGCATGCGGTACGCGGCCGGCAACTTCTACATCAACGACAAGCCGACCGGCGCGGTGGTCGGGCAGCAGCCCTTCGGCGGCGCCCGGGCCAGCGGCACCAACGACAAGGCGGGCTCCTGGCTCAACCTGGTCCGCTGGGTGTCGCCGCGGACGATCAAGGAGACCTTCGTGCCGCCGACCGACCACACGTACCCCCACATGGGCTGACCCTGCGGCGACGACCCGCCGGCGGTGCGCGGAGCCGCCGGCGGGTCGGCCGAGGGTCCTGATCCATCGAAAGTCCTCAACGGACAGTCTGCCGCCGACAGTGCACTTAGGAAGTCCTGTTGGGTGGCAAACTGGCAAATCCTGGACGCCGCGTGCGCAAAGTGGCAGCGTAGTGGGCATGGCGGATTCCGGAGTCAACCCTACGGCGGCGGCCCTGCTCGGGCTCCTCCACGAGGGCCCGATGACAGGCGGTCAGTTGATGGCCGCCGCTGAGCGCCGTCTGGCGCCGTACTGGTCGATGACCCGCAGCCAGGTCTACCGCGAATTGCCGGTGCTGGCCGAGCGGGGTTTCGTGCGTCTCGGTAAGCCGGGGCCGCGGATGAGTCAGCCGTATTCACTCACCGCCAGTGGGAAACGGACGTTTTCCCGCTGGCTGGCGGAGAACCCGGGGCGGGACACCATCCGCAACCCGATCGCGCTGCGGATGGCGTTCGGCAACCTGCACTCGGCCAGCCAGCTGAAGGGCCTGTACGCCTCGGCCAACGAATACCACACCGAGGCCCTCGCCCAGGTCCGGGAACAGGTCAAGAACGCCAAACGGGACGGCGAGACGTACGACGCCAGCGCGCTGGAGTTCGCCGTCGCCTACCACCGGGC
Source organism: Micromonospora sp. A202 (assembly GCF_006715105.1). Taxonomy (NCBI): domain Bacteria; kingdom Bacillati; phylum Actinomycetota; class Actinomycetes; order Micromonosporales; family Micromonosporaceae; genus Micromonospora; species Micromonospora sp. A202. Next base: position 743,241 of record NZ_VFMP01000001.1, read on the forward strand.
CGCCCTGTCGTGGTTGAAGACCGCCCCCGTCGGGTGACGCCGGGCGGGTTCGCCCACCGGCAACGAGCTGAGCAGCCTGCAATGGCGCAGCGTCAATTTGGCGTCGGCCTGCGGGGCTCGCAAGCTCACTCCTCGCCCGCGCAGTACGCTTATCTGTCGTGACCGCTGCCGATTACGCCGAACAGCTCAAGGAACTCGACGCGACCCTGCGAAACATCGAGGCCGTCCTCAACCTCGACCGCCTCCACGAGGACAAGGCCCGCCTTGAGCAGGAGGCGTCCGCCCCCGACCTCTGGGACGACCAGGCCAAGGCTCAGCAGGTGACCTCACAGCTGTCGTACGTCAACGGCGAGATCAGCAAGCTGGGCAGTCTGCGTTCCCAGCTCGACGACGCCCGGGTGCTGCTGGAACTGGCCGAGGCCGAATCCGACCCGGGTGTGCTCACCGAGGTCGAGGGTGAGATCACCGGGCTGACCAAGGCCATCCAGGAGATGGAGGTCCGCACCCTGCTCTCCGGCGAGTACGACTCCCGGGAGGCGCTGGTCGCCATCCGGGCCGGCGCCGGTGGTGTGGACGCGGCGGACTTCGCCGAGATGCTGCTGCGGATGTACCTGCGCTGGGCGGAGCGGCACGGCTACCCGACGGAGGTCTACGAGACCTCGTACGCCGAGGAGGCGGGCCTGAAGTCGGCCACCTTCGCGGTGAAGGTGCCGTACGCCTACGGCACGCTCAGCGTCGAGTCGGGCACCCACCGGCTGGTCCGGATCAGCCCGTTCGACAACCAGGGCCGTCGGCAGACCAGCTTCGCGGGCGTCGAGGTCCTGCCGGTAACCGAGCAGACCGACCACATCGACATCCCGGAGAACGAGGTGCGCGTCGACGTCTACCGCTCCTCCGGCCCCGGTGGGCAGAGCGTCAACACCACCGACTCGGCGGTCCGGCTGACCCACATCCCGACCGGCATCGTGGTGACCTGCCAGAACGAGAAGTCCCAGTTGCAGAACAAGGCCTCCGCGCTGCGGGTGCTCCAGGCCCGGCTCCTGGAGCGCAAGCGCCAGGAGGAGGAAGAGAAGATGGCTGGCCTCAAGAGCGGCGGCACCAGCTCGTGGGGCGACCAGATGCGCTCCTACGTCCTGCACCCGTATCAGATGGTGAAGGATCTCCGAACTGAGCAGGAGACCGGCAATCCGAGCGGGGTCTTCGACGGCGACCTCGACGAATTCATCGAGGCCGGCATCCGTTGGCGCAAGCAGCGTCAACTCGCCAACGACGGTGCGTGACGGCTCGCGGGCGGAGCGCGTCATCGATCTCCAGGTAGAGGCCTGATTCGACGACTCGTGGCGGATCGGCGGGGCGTGGGGCTTGGCTCAGTTGTTACACCGCGTAGACTCACCACCCGTGATTCAGCTTGAGCAAGTGACGAAGACGTACCCGAAGGCGTCCCGGCCTTCGCTCGACAACGTGTCCGTCTCGATCGAGAAGGGCGAGTTCGTCTTCTTCATCGGTCCATCCGGCTCCGGCAAGTCCACAATCATCAAGATGCTGCTGCACGAGGTGGCCCCCAACAAGGGTCGCGTCGTGGTCAACGGCAAGGACGTCACGTCGATGCGTTCCTGGAAGCGACCCCACTTCCGGCGCTCGATCGGCTGTGTCTTCCAGGACTTCCGGCTGCTGCCGAACCGCACCGCGTACGAGAACGTGGCGTTCGCCCTCGAGGTGATCGGCAAGACGAAGGCGGTTGCCCGCCGGGTCGTGCCGGAGGTGCTGGAGCTGGTCGGGCTCGGTGGCAAGGAGCACCGCTACCCGCACGAGCTCTCCGGTGGTGAGCAGCAGCGGGTCGCCGTCGCCCGGGCGTTCGTGAACCGCCCGCTGATCCTGCTGGCGGACGAGCCCACCGGAAACCTGGACCCGGACACCTCGATCGAGATCATGCGTCTGCTGGACCGGATCAACCGCACCGGCACGACCGTCGTGATGGTCACCCACGACTCCAACATCGTGAATCAGATGCGCCGCCGCGTCGTCGAGATCGAGAGCGGTCGCATCGTCCGTGACCAGGCCCGCGGCGTTTACGGGTGAGCCGGCGCTCCACCCCTGCGCAGCCTGACGACGAACACTTCATGCCGGAGACCCGGAGGAACCCCCGATGCGCGTGAAATACGTCCTGTCCGAGGTATTGGTCGGACTGTGGCGCAACGTGACCATGTCCATCGCGATGATCATCACGATGGCGGTCTCGCTGACCATGCTCGGCGCCAGCGGTCTGATGTACCGCCAGGTCGACGACATGAAGGACCTCTACTTCAAGAACATCCAGGTCGCGATCTTCCTGAACCAGGAGGTGAGCGAGCCGCAGCGCACCGAGCTGAAGGGCAAGTTGGAGGGTGACCCCCTCGTCAAGGAGGTCATCTACGTCGACAAGGCCCAGGCGTACGAGCGCTTCAAGACGATGTACCAGGACGCGCCGGACCTGGTGAACGCGGTCAAGCCGGACCAGCTGCCCGAGTCCTTCCGGATCACGCTGAACAACCCGGAGCAGTACCGCGACATCTACGACCAGTACAAGGAGACCGACGGCGTCGACGAGATCGTCGACCAGAGCAAACTCCTCGACAAGATCTTCAACATCCTGACCTCGATCCAGAACATCGCGCTGGCCGCCGCCATCGTGATGGCGGTCGCCGCCCTGCTGCTGGTCGCGAACACCATTCAGGTGGCGGCGTACAGCAAGCGACGTGAGGTCGCGGTCATGAAGCTTGTCGGTGCGTCCAACTGGTTCATCCAGGCGCCGTTCGTGCTGGAGGCGGTGGTGGCCGGCCTGATCGGCTCGCTGCTCGGTCTGGTCGCCCTGGTCGCGGCGAAGTATCTGCTCTTCGACGGGTCGTTGAGCGCGTTGCAGGGTCTGCTCTCGCCGATCAGCTGGGGCGACATCCTGTTCATCTTCCCGCTGATGGCCGGCGTCGGTGGTCTGGTCAGCGCGGGCACCGCCTGGATCACCCTGCGCTTCTACCTGCGGGTCTAGGCACCGGACGGGTCGTCCCGTCGTCTCCCGAGGACCCTCCCGCAGCCGGAAATAAACGGCGCGGGAGGGTCCTTCCTATTCGGGTAGCATGATCGGTTGTCCGGCCGGGGTGAGCCCGGCCACGGGCGACGGAGGAGAGGGGGTGGCACCGATGCCACGGGAAAAGGGGCGCAAGGTGGTCGCCTCCAACAAGAAGGCGCGCCACGACTACGCGATCCTCGACACGTACGAGGCGGGCATGGCGCTGACCGGCACCGAGGTCAAGTCGCTGCGGGCCGGGCGCGCGTCGCTGGTCGACGCGTTCGCACAGGAGCGCGACAACGAGTTGTTCCTGCACTCCATGCACATCCCGGAATACACCCAGGGCACGTGGACCAATCACGAGCCCCGGCGTACGCGCAAGCTGCTGCTCAACCGGGGCGAGCTCGACAAGCTTCTCGGCAAGACCCGCGAGGGCGGTCTGACGATCGTCCCGTTGCAGGTCTACTTCTCCGACGGCTGGGCCAAGGTCGAGATTGCGCTGGCCAAGGGCAAGAAGTCGTACGACAAGCGTCAGGACCTCGCCAAGCGGGACGCGGACCGGGAGATCGCCCGGGTGTCCGGTCGGCGGGGTAAAGGGATGGACGACTGATTCATCCCGTTTGTCCGGGCTGGCGCGCCGGCCCGGGCCTCGGGATGAAAGCGGTTGCGGCAGGCGTTAGTCTTGTCAGTGCCGCCACATCGGCGGCCTGTCGAGGGGGTGACTGGTTTCGACTTCGTACGCAGCGACAGGGGAAGCGAGCCGAGGAAGCCGACGTCGTCTCGAGAATCGGTCGTCGGAAACTTATAAGCGCCAAGCAAAATCGCGCTGACTTCGCTCTCGCCGCCTGAGGCGAGTAGCTAAGTCTGTCGGCCTGGGAACGCCTTCGTCCCAGTAGCCGGCATCAGCTAGGAGGCTGGCCAATCGGACCCGGTCGCGGGGTCCGTGCGGCGAGATTAATCAGCGACTGGGCCCGTCACACCAACTTGCTCGCGTGAGCGGTGGGGCCGAGTAGAGGCACAGCGAGCTGCGCTCGGAGAAGCCCTGACAAACCGGCGAAGGACCCGGGTTCGATTCCCGGCACCTCCACCACCTCGAAGCGATGCGCCCCGGCCCACCGGCCGGGGCGCATCGTCGTTTGCGGACCCGTGCCCGGTGGCGTTCGCCTCCGGGCGCGACGACGGCGGGTGACCGCGGTCGTCCAGTTGGCCTACGCTGCGGCGCATGACGAAGGAACACCTGCGCCTGTCCGTGGGCGCGCCGCCCGGCCAACGTGCCGTCTCCGTGCTGGTGGGCGGGTTCTTCACCATCGTCGGCCTGGTCTTCGTGGCGCTGCCGCTGGTCGCCGACGGTCTGCTGCGCCGGTTGACCGGCCCCGGCGGTGGGCTCACCTCGTACGAGGACGCCCGCGACATTCCACCCGAACTGTTGCCGCCCGAGCTGCGCGACGGTGGAACCGGTGGCGGACCGGGCCTCGGCGCGGGCCGGTTCCTCGGGCTCTGCGGGCTGCCGATCGCACTGCTCGGGCTCTATCTCGTGCTGCGGGTCCTGCGCACCGCCGCCTGGCTTGACGGCACCCGGGCACGGGTGCGGGGCGCGTTTGGCAGTCACACGGTCGACCTCGCCACCGCCGAGGTCGGTGCCGGGATGGTCTCCTACCGGGACACGGGCGACGACCGGCCGGGCAGCGTGCAGCGGGTCCCGACGATCGTCGCCCGCGACGCCGGCACCGGGCGGCGGGTCACCATCCCGCTGCGTGGCATGGGGCTGGCCACCCTCCCGCCGTACGAACTACGCGCGCTCGCCGACGCGATGACCGCCGGCCGCCCCACCAGCGGGCGCGACGGCGACGCCCACGCGCTCGCCGGGCAGCTGCGCGCCATGGCCGAGCGCCCGCTCGGGGTCTGATTCTCCGGGACCGCTGGTGCGCGGCGCCAATCTGCTCTGGCAGGCGTACCAGACGGATCTGGGTGGCGAAACCTGAGCCGGGAACCGGAGAGTCGACGGGCGCGTCGAACCGGGCATGCGTCGACCGACACTGCTGCTCGTACTCCCGTTGTTGCTCGTGGCGGGCTGCGCCCAAACCGGCGCCGGCCCGGCCGACGGGCCCAGCGACCCGACGCCGCGCCGTGCCGAAGCCTTCGACCAGCGGGCCGCCCGGGTCGCCGAGGCGTGGCAGCCCGGCCCCGACTGGCGCACGGGGTACGTCCCCCTGGAGGGGCCGACAGTGCTCACTGGTGACCCGCGCTTCACACCGGACACCGAGGCGGCCTTCCGAGCCGGGTGGTACCGCGTGCAGGTCCCGATTCCGCCGACCCTGGTCGGCGGTGAGATCCGGTTCCCGGACGGCCGGCTGACGTTGCCGTTGGTCAGCGCCGCCGAGGCGTACCGGGAGCTTGACCAGGGTGACCCGCTGCCCTGCCCGGGTCGACCGAAGCGGCCAGGCCTGCCCAGCCCCGGCGGGCCCACGGTCGAACCGGGGCCGGATGGTTGGGCCACCAGCACGGCCCAGACCGCCTGCCTCCCGCTCACCGTCACCGGGGTCACCCTGGGCACCGTGCCGGTCCGGACCAGCCGGGGTGAGGCGCAGGTCCCGGCCTGGCTGTTCACCGTCGAGGGGCTGGCCACGCCGGTGGCCCGGCTCGCCGTCGCGCCCACGGCGGTCAAGCGGGTGCCCGAGCCCACCGCGCCCGCCGGGCCGTTGCCGGACGGGCTGGTGTCCGCTCAGGACCTCGCGGCGGTCGACGGTGCACGGTTGACCGTGCGGCTCGGCGTCGGTGCCTGCGACACCGCGATCACACCGCTGGTGTGGGAAGGGCCGGACGTCGTGGTGGTCGGCGGCAGTGTCACCCGGAGCACCGGCGAGTGCATCGCCATCCTCAAGATGGAACCGGTCACCGTCACCCTCGCGGCGCCGCTGGGCGCCCGGCCGGTGCTGGACGTGTCCACCGGCGCCGCCCTGTCGATCGCCTCGCGCTGACCGCCCGGCTCAGAGGATGCTGGGCACGTCGGTGCTGATCGGCACGGCCAGCACCGTGGGTCGGTCCGCGCGTAGCCCGGCGGCGAGTGCCGTGCCGAGATGGTCGGGGGTCTCCACCACCTCGGTGGCGCAGCCGTAGCCGGCCGCGATCGCGATGATGTCCAACCCCGGCAGGTCCAGGCCGGGCACCCCGGGAGTGTCCTTCAGCTCCGCGAACGCCTTGAGGATCGCGTACTGCTGGTTGACCGGGACGACCACCACCACCGGCAGGGCGAGGCGCGCGGCCGTCCACAGAGCCTGCACCGAGTAGTGGAACGAGCCGTCGCCGATCACCGCCACCACCGGTCGGCCGCGCCGGGTGTCCCGCTCGGCGAGTGCCACCCCGATCGCGGCGGGCAGGCCGTAGCCGAGGCCCCCGCTGGCCATCGTGAAGTACGACGCCGGGCGTCTGATCTTGAGCTGGCGGCGCAGCGCGGACAGATTGGATGGTGACTCCTGGACCAGCACGCCGTCCGCCGGCCAGTGCGCGGCCAGCGCCGCGAACAGGGCGTCGGCGCTCAGGGGAGCGGTGACCTCGGGCGGTGCCTGCGCGTCCCGCCGTGCTGGCGGCTGCCGGTCGGCCGTCGGCACCCGTTCGACCAGCGCGGCCAGGGTCAGCCCCGGGTCCCCGAGCAGGCTGTCCCCGACCGGGGCACGGGCGGCTTCGTCGGGGTCGTCGGTGACGTGCAGCAGCCGGGCGCCCTCGGGCAGGTGCCCGCCCGGCACGTACGGGTAGTAGCGGAACACCGGGGCACCGACGACCAGCACCGTGTCGTGCCCGCGCAGTGCCTCGGCCAGCGGACCGATCGCGTACGGCAGCACCCCGCGAAAGTGGGGGTGGTCCTCGGGGAACACGGCCCGCTCGGTGGCCGGGGCCGACCAGACCGGTGCGGCCAGCCGCTCGGCCAGCGCGACCGCCGTCGACCAACTCCCGGAGCGGTCCACCCCCGGCCCGTACACGAGCACCGGGTTGTGGCTATCGGCGAGGATCCGGGCGAACTCGTCCAACCGCTCGGGGTCCGGCGCGAACCGGGTGGCCACCGAGCGCGGGGCGGGCGGCGGGTCGGCGGTCTGGGCCCAGTCGTCCATCGGCAGCGAGAGGAAGACCGGCCCGGCGGGTGGCTGCACCGCCGTCGCGTACGCCCGCAGCACCGCCGCGGGGATGTCCTGCGCCCTGGCGGGCTCGTAGGCCCACTTGACGTACGGCTGGGGAAGCTCGGTGGGTCGACGGTTGGCCAGCCGGGGTTCGAGCAGCAGCATCTCCCGGGTCTGCTGGCCGGCGCTGACGATCAGCGGCGTCTTGTTGTGCCAGGCGGTGACCAGGTTGCCCATGCCGTTGCCGGTGCCCGGTGCGGTGTGCAGGTTGACGTGGGCGGGTTGCCCGGTCGCCTGGGCGTACCCGTCGGCCATCGCCACCGCTGTCGCTTCGTGCAGCGCGTGGACGTAGTGGAAGTCGGCGGGGAAGTCCCGCAGGAAGGGCTCCTCGGTGGAGCCGGGGTTGCCGAAGACCGTGGTCATGCCGAGGGTGCGGAGCACGTCGTACGTCGCGTCCCGGACCGTTGCCATCGCCACCCGCCTCCGTGTCGCGGGCAGGGACGATCACGGTCGCCCTCCCGATCAGCCGAATCTATCGGGATGTGACGGACCTTTCGGTCGTTTCCCCGCTGTGGGTGGTCCGGATCCTTCGATCACCAGGAGGTTCACCGTCGGGTCATCGACACTCCGTCTCAACTGTCCGATCACCCGCCGTTCAGACCTTAGCCAGCACCCGGGACGCAGGCTATGGTGCCAGGCATGGCGTTGACAGCGCGGCTGATCCCGGCGCACCGGGCGGATCCGGCAGATGACCGATCCCCGGCGCGGGCTCACGGTTGACGGGTGTGTGGGATGCAGGGAGAGGGCCAGGCGATCGGCGGACGAGCCATGGAGTCGATGACCGGGCGGCTGCTGGTCGCGACTCCGGCGCTCAAGGACCCGAACTTCGACCGTACGGTGGTGCTGCTGGTCGCCCATGAGCCGGGCGGTGCTCTCGGCGTGGTGTTGAACCGTGCCACCGAGGTGCCGGTGGCCGAGGTGCTCGGCGACTGGAGTGACCTGGCCCGGCACCCGGCGGTGCTCTTCGAGGGCGGGCCGGTGCAGCCCGACTCGGCCATCTGCCTGGCTCGCATGCGGCACCCGATGCGCCGGCTGAAGGGCTTCCACCAGGTCTCCGGGGCGGTCGGCACGATCGACCTCTCGGTCGACCCGGAGCGGCTGCGGGAGAGCATCGGCGGCATCCGCGTCTTCGCCGGCTATTCCGGCTGGGGCAGCGGCCAGCTGGAGCAGGAGATCGCCGACGGCTCGTGGTTCCTGCTGGACGCGTTGCCCGGTGACGCCTTCGTCGACCGGCCCGACGACCTGTGGCCGATGGTGCTGCGCCGGCAGGGCGGGATGATGGCCGCGGTCGCGCACTTCCCGCCGGACGTGGCGCTCAACTGACCCGGCTCGGCGGGGACCCCGCGAGATGACCATGCGGGCCGGTCTGTGTATAGTTTCCCAGTGCCCGGGCGACCGGGACAACAGCAAGGGGCCGTGGCGCAGCTGGTAGCGCACCACACTGGCAGTGTGGGGGTCAGGGGTTCGAGTCCCCTCGGCTCCACCCTTGTGAAACGCCCTGACCGGGGACTGACCGGTCAGGGCGTTTTCCGTTGCGGCCGGCCTGGGTGCGCGCCTTAGCGCACGATCGGTGACCACTCGCGCTGGCTGACGATCGTCACACCGGGCGTGCGGTAATAAGCGTCCTCGGCGAGGGTCGCGGCGAGCGCCTCGGCGTCCGGGACGTCGAAGATGAGGACCGCGCCGGAGTCGTCGGGGAACGGCCCGGCCATGACCAAACGGCCCTCCTGGCGCAGAGCCTGGAGACGCTCCCTGTGCGCCGGCCGGGCCGCGAGCCGGTCGGGTTCCTCGCCGAAGGACAGCTCCACGATGAACACGGTTCCTCCTCCTGGGGCCGATCTTCCGGAAAGCACCCTAGTCGATGCGCCGCCGCCGCACCGACACGCGAAACGCCCTGACCGGATGACCCGGTCAGGGCGTTTGTCGACTGTATGTCCGGTGCGGGCTGGATCAGCCCTGGCGGCTCTTCCACTGCGGGTTGGCGCGGTTCACCACGACCACCCGGCCGCGACGGCGGACCACCACCGAACCCGGCTTCTGCTTCAGTGCACGCAACGAGCTACGTACCTTCATGTCTGCCTCCTCGGTGCAAGCGGTTCCGAGTATCGAAACGCCGCACCCACCCGCCGGATTCCCGCCGGCCAGCCGTCGAACCTTTGCCGCCCGCTGGCCGTACCAGTGGGTGGAGGTCATCCTCATGCCCGTACGCCGGCTCTTCGCCATGGTGCTGGTCGCTGCCGCGACAGTGCCGCTGGCAGCCACGCCCGCCGCCGCACACGGCGCCCCGACCAACCCGGTCAGTCGGGCGGCCGCCTGCGGGCCCGAGGGCCGGTACGCGGCCACCAGCGCCTGCCGGGCGGCGGTCCAGGCGGGTGCGGCGGTAGGCGAATGGGACAACGTGCGCGTCGCGGCGATCAACGGTCGGGACCGGGAACGGATCCCGGACGGTGAGTTGTGCAGCGGTGGGCTGTCCGCGTACCGGGGGCTGGATCTGCCCCGGACCGACTGGCCGAGCACCGAGTTGACCACCGGCGCGAAGTTCACCTTCACGTACCGGACCACGATCGAGCACCGGGGCACCTTCCGGCTCTACGTCACCAAGCCCGATTACGACCCGCGTGCACCGTTGACCTGGGCGGATCTGGAAGCGCGCCCGTTTCTGACGATGAAGGACCCGCCGGTGCGGGCCGGGGCGTACCAGTTGGCGGTTCGGCTGCCGGCGGGCCGCGACGGCCGGCACCTGATCTACACGATCTGGCAGAACTCCAGCACCCCGGACACCTACTACTCCTGCTCGGACGTGGTGTTCCGTGGTGCCAGGGCCGCCGCGTCGAAGGCCGTCGCGACGAAGAGCGCGGCGGCTGCTCCGCGTACCGCTGCGAGTCGGCCGGTCGCCTCCGAGTCGGCGGTGGCGGCGGCGGCCGACCCGGGCGTGCCGGTGGCGTCGGTGACGAACCTCGGCAGCCGGTGGCCCGTGCTGGGCGGCGCCGCCGTCGTGCTGGTCCTGCTGCTGTTGGTGATCGGCGCGAGCCGGCGACGTCGCGGCGCTGCCGCACCCGTGGGCCGGCCGTGCGAGGTACGCAACCACCGGGCCGGGCGGCGTCGGATCTGGTGACCGACGCCGCCCGTGCCCGGCAGTGTTCAGCCCAGGTGCCGATCGAACGGCACCTGGCCGGTCTCACCTGAGGTTCAGCTCCAACGTGTCGGCGCTTGCCCCGCCGCCGCAGGTGAGCGCCCCCGCCACGAAGTAGCCGCGATCGCCGACCCAGGCGGCGCCCAATCCGTGCCGGCCCTGCGGCAACGGCGACAGCGTGGTCCAGCGGTCTTTGCGGGGGTCGTACGCCGTCACGTCGTCGTAGGTGGTCTCGTCCGGCCTGCACTCGCCGCCGGCGTACACGATCCGGCCGTTGAGCACGACTGCGGCTCCGGCGGAGCGGGGCGTCGGCAAGGGGGCTGCTCTGCTCCACCGTCGGGTCCGGGTGTCGTAGACGTCATGGCGTGCGAGGCTGTCCTTCCCGTCGGCGACCCGGCCGCCGAACACGTGTACGCGATCGCCGATGACGGCGACTCCCGCGTGGTCGCGCGGCTCGACCGGCAGTGGCTCGGCCGTGGACCAGCTGCGCCGCGCCGGGTCGTACGTCAGGTGGGTCCGGACGGTGCCGTACCCCATGGAGATCGGCGGATCCGGCAGGGTCACGACGGTGTGGGAGTGCCGTCCGCCGAGCAGGTGCAGCTTTCCGTTCACCGCCGCGACGCCGACCGAGCCCAGCTTCTGGGGCATGTCCGGCAGCCGGCTCCAGGCGTCGCGCAGCGGGTCGTAGGCGTAGGCCACCTGCTGCGGGTGCATGTGCACGATGTCGGTGAAGCCGCCGAAGGCGTACAACTTTCCGTTCAGCCCGGCCACACCGACGTGCGTGAGGGGGCGCGGCAGGGGCGCGTGCTGCCGCCACCGGTCCGTACGCGGGACGTAGCTGGTCACCAGGGTCGTCGCCCACGTTGGCTGCTCGTCGCCGTTCTGCACGGTGCCACCGACGACATAGACGCGGCCGTCGAGCGCGGCCACCCCTACCTCTGCCCGTGCCGTGTTCATTGGCGCCCTGTCGCTCCACACAGCTCGATCGTGGCCGGCGGGTGATTTTGCCGACGCGCTGCTGGCCGACGGCACCTGCCCGAGGCCGGCGACGGACAACGCAGCTGCCGCCAACGTCGCCGCGACGATGCGAAAGTTCCTCTTCAACTCTGCTCCAAAGTGGGTAGTGGTCGACGGCTCGGTGGTGCGGTGTGTCATGCCCGAGGCGCGATCGGGGCCTTCGAGTGGCGACCCCAGGCGACGAAGAGCGCGAGCACGATGAACAGGACGTTGACGGGCGTGTCCGCGGCCTCTCCCCGGGAGAGGTGGAAGACGATCGCGGAGGCTTGCAGCGCGACGCACCCGAGAGCCGCGAGCACTGTCACTTCGGGCCTGATCCGGGTGAGCGAGGGCAGGAGCACGCCGATCCCGCCGAGGATGTCGAGTGCGGCGGTCGCGTAGAACAGGCCCGGTGGGACCTCGCCTGCCCAGGCGAACGCCTCGGCGACCCGCTCGATGGGCGTGACGATTTTCCAGACGCCGCCGCCCGCGAAGATCAGCGCGAGGGCTCCCTGGGCGACCCACAGGCCGATTGTGAGTGCGCTGACGGGTGGTGTCCGCAGCGTTTGTGCAGGGTCGGTCATCACGAGTTCCTCTCGGGTAAGCATGCCTCCGAACCTAGCCTAGGCGTTCAGTAATAGACAAGGCGTTCAGAAGTTGTCGGATGGTTTGGCTGTTCGGTAGGGTTGGTGGTCGTGGAGCAGGAAGCCGACAACGTGGATCCGAGGGTTCAGCGGACCCGACGGGATGTCGTCGACGCGGCCACGGCGCTGTTCCTGGAGCAGGGTTGGGCGGCGGTGACCCACGCCGAGGTCGCGCACCGGGCGGGCTACTCCAAGGCGACCCTCTATGCACACTGGCCAACGCGCCTGGACCTGGTTCGGGCGTCGGTCGATCAGATGTGTGCCGCGGTCGGGCACCCCCAGTTGACCGGCGACCTACGCCACGACCTGATAGCGGGCTTGCTCGACTTCGGGCAGGACCTCGCCGACGGTCACCTCGTCAGGGTTTTCGGCGGGCTCCTTGAGCGGGCCGGCAGTGACCCCATCGTCGATGAGCTGCGCGAGCGGCTCTACGCGGCCGGGACCCGGTCGCTGGACTCGGCCCTCCGCTCTCACCTGCGGGCCGAGGATGTCGAGCCTTCGCTGGCGCTCCTGGTGGGCGGGGTGCTCGTGCGCGCGGGTTTCCAGGCTCAACCGGCGGATCGGCCCTTCGTCGAAGACCTTGTCGATCGGGTCCTGGCCGCGGCGAGGCGGGACGACGCGCGATAACCGTCCGGCCGTTGCCGGCACACCCTGCCAACAACCGCGTTGGCCGGCACCCCGGGAAGGGTGCCGGCCAACGTCGTATCGCGGTATCGCGGGCGCTCAGCCCAGCAGTCGGTCGATCTCGGCCAACTCGTCGGCGGTGAAGTCGAGGTTGTCGAGCGCGGCGATGTTGGTCTCCAGCTGCTCGACGCTGCTCGCCCCGATGATCAGGCTGGTCATCCGCGGGTCGCGCAGGGCCCAGGCCAGCGCCAGCTGCGCGAGGGACTGCCCGCGCCGCTCGGCGACCGCGCCGAGCCCTCGGATGGTGGCCATCTTCTCCTCGCTGAGGTCGCTCTCGTTGAGGAAGACGCTGGTGCGCACCCGGGAGTCCGCCGGGATGCCACCCAGATAGCGATCGGTCAGCAGGCCCTGGGCCAGCGGGCTGTACGCGATGCAACCCGCGCCGACCTGCTCCAGCGTGTCGAGCAGGCCGTCGGACTCGGTCCAGCGGTTGAGCATCGAGTATGACGGCTGGTTGATCAGCAGCGGCGTGCCCAGGTCGCGCAGGATCGCGGCGGCCCGCGCGGTCTGCTCGGAGTTGTAGTTCGAGATGCCGACGTAGAGCGCCTTGCCGGAGCGGACGACCGCGTCCAGCGCGCCCATCGTCTCCTCCAGCGGGGTGTCCGGGTCGAACCGGTGCGAGTAGAAGATGTCGACGTAGTCCAGCCCCATCCGGCCCAGCGACTGGTCCAGCGAGGAGATCAGGTTCTTGCGGGAGCCCCACTCGCCGTACGGGCCGGGCCACATGAGGTAGCCGGCCTTGCTGGAGATGACCAGCTCGTCCCGGTACGGCTTCAGGTCGGTGGCGAGCATCCGGCCGAAGTTCTCCTCCGCCGAACCGGGCGGTGGACCGTAGTTGTTGGCCAGGTCGAAGTGGGTGACGCCCAGGTCGAAGGCGCGCCGGACGATGTCGCGCTGCCGCTCGAAGGGGCGGTCCGGACCGAAGTTGTGCCAGAGCCCGAGGGAGACGGCGGGCAGCCGCAGGCCACTGCGCCCGCTGCGCCGGTAGGTCATGGAGTCGTAGCGGTCATCCGCGGCGAGGTAGGTCACGATCATGAGCCTAACTCTGGCCCGCGCTGGCGGGGATCGCGCGTGTGAACCAGGACATCGGGGTAGTTTCGACGCCATGCGTTTCATTGCTCTCGACACCCCCAAACCGCTGTCCAAGATCGGGCTGGGCACCTGGCAGTTCGGCTCCCGGGAATGGGGCTACGGCCCGGCCTTCGAGAAGCAGGCGGCGCAGATCGTCCGGCGGGCCGTGGAGCTGGGCGTGACGGTGTTCGACAGCGCGGAGATCTACGGCTTCGGGCGCAGCGAACGGATCCTCGGCGCCGCCCTCGGCGACGACCGGCCCAAGATGGTGGTCGCCACCAAGATCTTCCCGGTCCTGCCGGTGGCCGCCGTGGTGCAGCAGCGGGCGGTCGCCTCGGCGGCCCGGCTCGGCGTCACCAGCATCGACCTCTACCAGGTGCACCAGCCCAACCCGCTGGTCGCCGACCACACCACCATGCGCGGCATGCGGGCGTTGCAGGACGTCGGGCTGGTCAGCGAGGTCGGGGTCAGCAACTACGGGCTGCGCCGCTGGCAGGTCGCCGAGGCGGCGCTCGGCCGGCGGGTGCTCAGCAACCAGGTCCGCTACAGCATGCTGGACCGCGCACCCGAGCAGGACCTGCTGCCGTACGCGCGGCAGGCCGGTCGGGTGGTCATCGCGTACAGCCCGCTGGCGCAGGGCTTCCTCTCCGGGCGGTACGACGCGAAGAACCCGCCGAGCGGCGCGGTCCGGCGGGCCAACCCGTACTTCCTGCCGGAAAACCTGGAACGTGGCGCGGTCCTGATCGACACCCTGCGGCAGGTGGCCGACGCGCACGACGCCACCCCCAGTCAGATCGCGCTGGCCTACCTGCTGCGCCACCCGAACGTGCTCGCCATTCCCGGGGCCTCCGGGGTGGAACAGATGGAACGCAACGCCGCCGCCGCGGACATCGACCTCGCCGACGACGAGTACGCGGCACTGGCCGAGACCGCGAAACGCTTCCGCCCGGTCACCGGCCTCGCCGCGATGCCGGCGATGGTGCGTGCCCGGTTCGCCAGCCCAACGGAGAAGTGAGCACAGTGGACGACATCACCGCACTGATCCTGGACGACCACGCCGCCTTCCGGCGCGGCTTCGCCCGCCTCGACGACGCCCGCGACGAGCAGGAGATGCTCGCCGTCTGGGACGCTCTCGCCCTGCACCTGGACATCCACGCCGAGGCGGAGGAGGCGATCCTCTACCCGCACCTGGTCAAACACGGCGACGACGGCGAGGACGAGACCGCCGACGCGATCGGCGACCACAACAAGATCCGGGACGCCATCGCCGAGGCGAAACTGCACCCGGTCGGTTCGGAGCAGTGGTGGGAGGCGGTCGGCACCGCCCGCCGGGAGAACAGCGAGCACCTCGCCGAGGAGGAGGACGAGGCGCTGCCCGACTTCCGCCGGCACGCCAGCACCGAACTCCGCGCCGAGCTGGGCCAACGCTGGCTGACCTTCTACGGCGAGCACAAGAACGGCCGCAACCTGCCGTTCCGCGACAAGGACCCCCAGCAGTACGTGGCCGACCACCGCTGAGATCTCCCCGGCACGGGGGAGTCGCCGAGCCTGGTTCCGGCATGAGAATGACGAGGTGACCCTCCGAGCGGTGCTGACCCCGCTGGTCGCCGGCACCACCTGGCGACGCGGCGTGTTCCTGCTGCTCGGCGGCGTCCTGGCCCTGCCGTACGGGGTCCTCGTGGTGACCTTCGCCCAACTGCTCGCCGACTCGGAGATCCCCCGCCCACTGGTCTACGCGCTGCTGGTGATCGCGGCGCTGATCGCCGTGGTCCCGCTGCTGCTGGACGGCAGCCGGGCTCTGGAGATCGCCGCCGTACGGGCGTTGCTCGGCATCGACCTGCCCGAACCGGCGCCGGGGCACACGGCCGACCGCGAGACCCGGCTGCGCAGCGCGCTCTGGATCGCCACCCACCTCATCGTCGGCGCGCTGGTGATGGTCGCGCTGTTCAGCGCCCTGCCGATGGCACTGGCCTTCATCGCCCAGCAGTTCGGCATCGGCACCGAGCTGACCAGCCGAGAACGGTTCGGGCCGCTGGACGGGCGGGACAGCGGCTGGCTGACCCTGAGTGGGGTGGCCCTGCTGGTCGGTCTCGGCTACGCGGTCGCCGGGCTCGGCGCGCTCGCCGGTTCGATGGCGCCGGTGCTGCTCGGCCCCGCCCCGGCGGAGCGCATCGCCGCCCTGGAGGCGCAGGCCATCCGGCTCGCCGAACGCAACCGACTGGCCCGGGAGCTGCACGACTCGATCGGTCACGCCCTGACCGTGGCCACCCTCCAGGCCGGTGCCGCCCGCGAGGTCCTCGACACCGACAGGGAGTTCGTCAGGCGGGCGCTCACCGCCATCGAGGAGACCGGACGGACCGCGATGGACGAACTGGACCACGTGCTCGGGCTGCTCCGGGAAGGCGGCAACGAGCGATCCGTGGTGGCGCCGCAGCGTACGCTCGCCGACCTGGACCGTCTGGTCACCGACGCCCGCGCGGCCGGGCTGGCCGTGCACGCGCATCGCGTCGGCGACCCGGCGCGAGTGCCCGCGGCGGTCTCCCGGGAGGGCTACCGGATCGTCCAGGAAGGACTGACCAACGCCGCCCGGTACGGCGAGGGGCCGGTGACATTGCGGCTGGACCTGCACCCGGGAGCGTTGGAGTTGGAGCTGGTCAACGGGGTGCGCCGCCGCCCCGAGCGGGCTCATCCGGGGCGCGGCGGCCGAGGCCTGGACGGCATGCGGGAACGGGTGCTGCTGCTCGGCGGCGGCATCACCGTGGGGCCGGACGGTGACCGCTGGCTGATCCGGGCCCGCCTGCCCTACGAGGAGACGCGATGACCACCGGCGTGCTCATCGTCGACGATGACGAGCTGATCCGGATCGGGCTGCGGGCCATCATCGACGCCCAACCCGACCTGAGCGTGCTCGCCGAGGCCGCCGACGGCGCCGAGGTGCCGCCGCTGGTCGCCCGGCACCGACCCGACGTGGTGCTGATGGACGTACGGATGCCCGGCATCGACGGCATCCAGGCCACCCGACACCTGCTGGCCACCTCCGCCGACCCACCCCGGGTGCTGGTCGTCACCACGTTCGCCAACGACGAGTACGTCTACGAGGCGCTGCGCGCCGGCGCCTCCGGCTTCCTGCTCAAACGGGCCCGGCCCGCCGAGGTGGTGGAGGCCGTTCGGGTGGTCGCGGCGGGGGAGTCGCTGCTCTTCCCAGCCGCCATCCGCCAGCTCGTCGGGGCGTACGGGCCGGCCGGCGGCGACCAGCTGCGCGCCGCCCGACTCACCGACCGGGAGGCCGAGGTGCTGCGGTTGATGACTACCGGCCGATCCAACCCGGAGATCGCCGCGCACCTGGTGGTCGGCGTGGAGACGGTCAAGACGCACGTCGGCAACGTGCTGGCCAAGCTGGGCGTCCGCGACCGTACGCAGGCGGTCATCGCCGCCTACGAGTCCGGCTTCGTCACCCCGTCCGGCTGAACGGTCCCTCCGTCGTTCTGACCGGTCCCTCCTTCGGGGGAGCGAGTTCACCGCCGGCCGGGAGGGAATCCGGCTGTCGTTTGTCGAGGCTGTGAGCATGACAACGATCACTGCCTCCCCGCCTCGATCCGACTCCCGCTGGCCCGATCGGCTGGCCCCACTGGCGGCCGGCTGGCTCGGTCTGTGGGGTGTGCTCGCCCTGGTCGGCACCCTCACCGGCGCCGGCTACCCGTTCGGCGCCAACGACCGCAACGGCGGCGACGTCAACCTGCTGCGCCTGGTGCCGGTGGACCTGGCCACCCCGCTCTTCGCCGGCGTACTGCTGACCGCCGCGGTGGCCGTACTGGCCATGAGCCGCCCCGCCGTACGCCCACCCGGCCCGCTGCGGGCGCTGCTCGCCGGCTACGGCTGGGCGGTGGCGTTCGTCCTCGCCGTCGTTGTGCCGGACGTCCGGGTGCTGGTGATCCTCGGCTACCTGCCGATACTGATCGTCGGTGCGCCGTTCGGCTGGCCGCCGGTCGACTACGCCGACATCTTCAACTGGGCGCTGTTTGCCCGGATCGCCGCGCTCGCCGGCGGGCTGCTGCTGGCCGCCGCGGTGCTCGCCTGGCAGCGCCGCACCGCCGCGGCCTGCGTGGGCTGCGGCCGCGACCACACCGACCGAGGGTGGACCACCCCGGCCGCCGCCGCCCGCTGGGGCCGGTGGGCCGCCGGCACCGCCGCCGTCATCCCGTTCACGTACGCGCTGACCCGGTTCGCCTGGGCGGCCGGCATCCCGCTCGGCATCTCCCGGGAGTTCCTCACCGAGATGCAGGACAGCGGGCTGGTGTGGGCCGGGTTCGGGCTGGGCGCGTTCGCCACCGTCGGCGCGATCCTCACCCTCGGGCTGGTGCAGCGCTGGGGCGAGCGGTTCCCCCGCTGGATGCCCGGCCTGGCCGGTCGTCGGGTGCCGGTGACGCTGGCCGTGGCGCCGGCCACCCTCGTTGCCATCGCGGTGACCGCGGCCTCGTTCGGACTGCTCAGCAACCCGAAGTTCTGGGAACTCACTGGCGGGCTCAGCCTGACCGGGGCGCCGATGCTGCTCTGGCCGCTGTGGGGCGTGGCGCTCGGCGTCGCCACGTACGCGTACCACCTGCGCCGCCGCGGAGCCTGCCGGCGCTGCGGTCGGGGTTGATCCGACATGTCGCCGCGGCCGGTCACCGGATCGATGGTCCTTCCCGCCCGGACGCCGGATTTTGGATGGCCGGATGGCCGAGAACAATGTCTGCGGACCGCACTGTGGCGTTGAACCGGATGACCCGCCCGACCCACCGCGCAATCAGCGTGAGGCCGCTAGGATGACCCGGTTCGTCGGCGGGGTCGGCGTTACGTGACGGGTCTCGGCCCGACGGTTTCCGCACAATTCATTGCTCACTCGGGCGCGAGTCCTTTTCGCGGGTGGACGGATCATGATGGATACGACCGATGGCGCACCGCAGGGCACCCTCGTGGACCTCAGTGATGTGAGCCTGGCTGATCTTCAGGAGTTGGACCAGTCGGTGTTCGCCCACTCGCTACGCCGAATCCTCGACGAGATCGACCGCCCCCAGGAGGCGGTCGCCGGGTGGAACTCGGCGATGTGAGGATGCCGGGCGGCGGGCGCGGCATGTCGGGGACCGTCACGGTGGCCGAGGGCGGCGTCGCCGCCCGCCCGCGGCCCGTCCCGTTCTCGGAGTTCATCCTCAAGGTCCACAGCAGGTGCAACCTGGCCTGCGACTACTGCTACATGTACGAACTGGCGGACCGCAGCGCCCTCTCCGACCCCCTGCTGATGACTCCGGCGATCTTCGACCACGCCTGCCAGCGGATACGTGAACACGTCCGCGCCCACGACCAGACCGATGTGCGGATCGTCCTGCACGGCGGTGAACCGCTCCTGGTCGGCGCTCCCAACCTGGTCCGGATGGCGGACCGGCTCCGGGAGGCGGTCGCACCGTCGCAGGCCCAGATCAGCGTGCAGACCAACGGCACCCTCCTGACCCCACGCGCTCTCTCCCTGCTGGCCGACGCCCGGGTGCGGGTGGGCGTGAGTCTGGACGGGGACCGGACGTCGAACGACAGGCACCGGCGGTACGCGTCGGGCCGCAGCAGCTACGACGAGGTCGACCGCGCCCTGCGCCTGCTCGCCGAGCGGCCCGACTCGTACGCGGGTGTGCTCTGCGTCGTGGACCTCGCCGCCGATCCGCTACAGACCTACGAGACGCTGGTGTCGTACCGGCCGCCGATGGTGGACTTCCTGCTCCCGCACGCTAACTGGGAGGCGCCGCCGCGGCGGGGTGACGGCCCGAGCCCTTACGGCACCTGGTTGGCCGCCGCCTTCGATGCCTGGTACGACACCTCGCCCCGGCTGACCCGGGTGCGTCTCTTCGAAGAACTCATCAACCTGCTGTTCGGAGGGCGGAGCCGGACCGAGTCCCTCGGGCTGAGCCCGGTGGCCGCAGTGGTGATCAACACCGACGGGGCGTACGAGCAGGTCGACACCCTGCGCTCCACCTACCCCGGCGCGGTCGGCACCGACCTGACCGTCTTCACCGACTCCCTCGACGATGTGCTGCGGCACCCCGCCGTCATCGCCCGCCAGGTGGGAGTTGAGGCCCTCGCCGCCTCCTGCCGCGCGTGCCCCGTGCACCGGGTCTGCGGTGCCGGCAACTATCCCCATCGGTACCGGGAGGGAAGCTTCACCAACCCGTCCGTCTACTGCCCCGATCTTCTGCTGCTCATCGCCCATGTGGAACGACGCCTGCGAGCGGACCTGGCAGCCATGCCTCGGGAGCGGTCGTGACGGGATACCACCGGCTCGCCCCCGACGACCTCGCGGCACTCGCGGCTGGCCTCGGTGACCGGAGGACGATCCGTCTGCTGCGTGACGGTCAGGTCAGCAAACGCATGCTTCAGCTACGCGCGCTCCTCGACACCGCCGATTCGGAGGAGACCGCCCGACACTTCGCGCTGTGGGCCACGGCGGCGGACCGGTCGCCCGAGGCGGGGCCGGCGGTGCTGGCCCTGCCGCACACCGGTGCCTGGTTGGCCACCGCGCTGCGGCGACTGCGTACGCCGATGCCGTCCGGTTCGGCGTCCGCCGCGGCAGTCGGCCGGACGACCGGCGGGTTGGTGGTGGAGGCCGCACCCGAGTGGCCCGTCGAAGCCGAGCTGACCCCGCTCGGGTCGATCGCCGCGGTGGCGGCCCTCCGGGCCGGAATGGACTTCGAGCTCAGCGTCACGCCGCGCGACGGGGTCGTCTACCTGCCCACGCTCGGGCTCGCGCGGGTGGGGGACGCGCAGCGGGTGACCATCAAACGGGCGGGGTCGCAGCTCCTGGTCGGGCCGGTCACGGTGTCGCTGGTTCCTCCACCGGACGCCGGGCCGGGTGCGGAGACCGACGGCTGGTCCGGCCTGCACCGACTGTGCAGCACCGCAGACGGGTTGACGCTGCGGATCACTCTCGACGATCTCGACCCGTACCGGGACCGGCACCAGCTGTGCGCCGCGGACCGGCTCACACCCGCCGAGGTTTCCGAGTGGCAACGGCTGCTCGACGAGGCCTGGCCGATACTGGTGCGTCACCACCGTCGGCATGCCGAGGCGATCGCCGAGGGCCTGCGCTGCCTCGTGCCGCTGCTGGCCGATTCGGTCAGCGCCGGGGTCAACGTCACCAGCATGGACGCCTTCGGGTCGGTCTCGATGACCCGTCCGATCGATGGCGAGGCGTTCGCGCTCGGCCTGCTGCACGAGTTCCAGCACGCCAAGCTCGGAGCGACGATCGACGTCGAGCCCCTCTACGACCGCGACGACCGGCGCTACTACTACGCCCCCTGGCGTGACGATCCGCGTCCTCTCGGCGCCGTCCTCCAGGGTGTCTACGCCTTCATCGCGGTGACCGAGTTCTGGCGGGGGCGTCGTGCGGTGCGCAGTGGTGGCCCGGCCCGGTTGGCCGAGGTGGAATTCGCTCGCTGGCGCGACCGCGTGTCCCGCACCTGCGCGGACATCGAGTCCTTCGGCCGTCTGACCGCGGCCGGCCGCGAATTCGTCACCGGTCTGCGGCGGGTCATCGAGGACTGGCGTGACCCGGTGGACCCGGGGGCGGCCGAGCTTGCCAGGGAGGCCGCCGAGGACCACTGGACGGTCTGGCGACTGCGGAACCGCCGGCCCGACCCGGACGCCGTCCACCAGCTCGCCGCCGCCCGCGCGGCCGGCCTGCCGTGCCCCGCCGCCATCGTCACGCTGCGGGTGGAACCGGCCGACGGTCGATGGCTGAGCCTCAGCCCACGGCTCGACCTGGTGCGGTTGCGGTTGAGCGATCCGGAGCGGTTCATGCGGCTGCGCACCGGCGCGGAACGCCTCGTCGAAGCACTGCCCATGGCGTCCGACGGTGACCTTGCCCTCGCCGCCGGGAATGACCTCGCCGCCCGCGAGAGCTACCGCGGGCAGGTGTGCGCCGATCCGGAGGAGCTCTCGGCCTGGGTCGGCCTGGCCCTCGCCGAGCAGCGCCTGACTGCGGCGCAGAAGACCGGCGGCGCCGACCCGGAGCTGTGCCGTGCGGTGTACCTGCGGCTGTGCGCGGCCGGGCACCCGGAGGATCCACTCGAACTGGCCCGCTGGCTTGCTCCGGTGACCTGCGTGCCGGCAGCGGACATCGAGCACGACGGCGCGTCGTCTACGTCGGTGGCGGTTCCAGATCGCAGTTGAGGCGGTTCGCCTCGACCAGGGCGATGGTGTTCGGGTGGCTGTCACCCAGGACGCGGCGGAAGAGGGGCATCACCGCGTCACGCAGAGCGCGGGCACCTCGGTGGTCTCCGGCGACACTCAGACTGGTGGCCAGGTTGTTCGCCACCGCGAGGGTGTCCGGGTGGGACGGCCCGAGGATGCGCTGCGCCCGCTCGTAACAGTCCTGGTCGGCGGCGAGGGCCGCCGCGAACTCCCGACGCACGTACCAGCAGTTGGCGAGGTTGATGTTCGCGGCTAGCGTGTACGGATGGTCCGCGCCGACCCGTTCGGTGAAACGGTTGACGACCTCGTCGGACAGCGTGAAGGCCGCCTCCAGATCCCCAGCCTTCCGGAGGAAGATCGCCAGGTTGTTGCCGTACGCCAGGGTGAACAGGTGGTCCTCGCCCATCGCGTCCCGATACCACCGGTACACCGGGCGCGCCCGGCGAAGCGCGCCCGCGTCGTCCTCCCGAGCGGACTCGTCACAGGCCAGATTCATCGCGGCGGCCTGCACGTCCGGATGATCGGCGCCGTGCCGACGGCGGGAACGGACCAGCACGTCCGCGCTCAACCCGTGGGCCCGCTCGAACTCGCCCAACTTGCGGAGGGTCACCGCGTAGTTCTTGGTCACCCGTAGCGTCTCGCCGTCCTCCTCGCCGAGCACCTCCCGGTCCGCCTCCACCGCTGCCTCCAGGACCCGGCGGGACTCGGTGAGGTCGCCCGTGTCGCGCAGGTCGCGGCCGTACTGCCCCTCCGAGAAGAGGGTGTACGGGTGCATCGGACCGAGCGTGTCGCGGCGGCGGGCCAAGGTGCGTTCGTTGAGCCGCAACGCCCCACGCAGATCGCCGACCAGCCGGAGCGACAGGGCCAGGTTGTGCGCGGCGATCAACGCCCGTGGGTGTTCCTCACCGAACACCTCACGGGCCAACTCCTCCGTGCGGGTGTCCAACTCGCGCGCCCGTTCGAAGAACCCGAGCGCGCGCAGGTCCGCGGCGAGGCTGCCCGCGACGATCACCGTGTACTCGTGGTCCTCGCCGAGCGTGTCGGAGAGCCGCTGGTACACGTCCTGATCGATGTCGTACGCGGCCTGGTACTGCGCCTCGAGGCGCAGCGCGTTGGCGAGGTGGAAGCGCATCATCTGGGTCGGCGGGTCGTCAGCGCCATGCTCCGCCCGCCACGCCTCGATCGCCTTCTCGGCCAGCTCGGAGCAGGTGGCGAAGTCGACCCGTGTCCACATGTAGCGGGCCACGTCGAGCAACAGCTGTCGGACCTCCGGCTGGGGCGAGTTGAGGGTCTTCGACGGCAGCAGGTGTGGCCAGAGATCCGCGTAGATCGGCCAGTTGCGGGGCTGGTCGGGGTCCTTCGGGTTGGCGGCGGCGAGGATCGCGTGCACGTGACGCCGGTTCTCCGCCTTGGCCTCGTCGGACATGGACTCCCGGATCAGCTCCTGCACCAGTGGGTGCATGCGGAGGCTGGTCTGGTTGCCGTCGTCACCGCGGTCCGGAGTGCGCCCGCGCCCGCCGCGCACGCTGTCGATCCGCGCCAGCGCGTACCGGCCGACATCCCGCAGCGCGCGCCCCATGAGCAGGGGATCCCGTACCGACGGATCGTAGGGGAGAAGCACGTTGATGAAACTGTCGTCGTAGAGCAGCGACATCGGGATCGGCTCGGCGGCGAAGAAGGCGCAGACCTCCAGCAGCTTCGCCGCCGCCGGATTGCGCTCCCGCAGGCTCTCCAGGGAGACGAGCCATGGCTCCGCGCCGGTCTGTTGATAGTCGGTGGGGAGCTCGTCGGAGAGCATGCCTGGCAGATACCGGCGCAGTCGCTGCAGATACTGGACGGCCGACTCGCCAGTGGTGGCGAGCCATGCTCCCGCCTGCTCGACGGCGAGCGGCAGGTCGCCCAGGCGGTCAGCGACCATCTCGGCATCAGCCAGGGGCAGGCGTGGGATTCGCCGACGCAACAACGCGGTGCTCTCCGCGCGGTCGAAGGCACCCACCTCAAAATTGCGGGCGTGCCGCGCCCAGACGTGGTTGCGGGTGGTGACGAGCACGTGGCCAGGCCCCTGCGGCATCAGGTCGTGCAACTCAGCGGGGTCGTCGGCGTTGTCGAGCACCAACAGCCACCGCCGGAAGGGGTCACCTCGGCGCAGGGCGTCCAGCACCCACTGGACCCGCTCGGCGACGTTGCCCCCGAGTGGTGTGTCCGCCTTGTCCGCCAGCCGGTCGGCGAGCGAGGCCAGAGCGAGCCGCATGACGCTCGGTT
This sequence comes from Micromonospora sp. A202, assembly GCF_006715105.1. Lineage (NCBI taxonomy): Bacteria > Bacillati > Actinomycetota > Actinomycetes > Micromonosporales > Micromonosporaceae > Micromonospora > Micromonospora sp. A202. Next base: position 767,460 of record NZ_VFMP01000001.1, read on the forward strand.
GCTGCGCGGAGATCCACCAGACGACGTCGTACTCGGCGCGGAAGCGGTAGGCGTATTCCAGGGCGATCTGGCTCTTGCCGACGCCACCCAGGCCGTGCAGTGCGAGCGGGGTGTGCCGGGCCTCGGCCGACGACAGCCAGTCGCGCATCTCCTCCAGGAGTCGGCTGCGGCCGACGAACTGGACGTTACGCGGCAACGGCACCCGCCAGACCGGTGGCTCGTTGCCGGGGAACCGCCGTCGTTGCCCGGCACCCTCCGGGTCGGTCGCCGGGCGGGCGGGATGGTCTAGGGCCTCAAGCAGACGGGTGGCGGCCTCCTCCTGCGTGGCGCCCACCAGGTCCACCGGAACGCGTTCCAGGAACACCGCAGGCGCCCGGGAATTGTCCAAGCGGACGGGCACCAGGAAGTTGCCGCCGCTGCCCGACTCGTAGCTGGTGGCCTGGGACCACAACTCGCTGGCGTTCGACGACTGCATGTATTCCTGGGACAGCAGCACCACCAGCCGGGCCGCGTCCTTGAAACCGATGGCCGTCGACGTCCCCTCGACAGGGCTGGCCGGGAAGTCGACCTCTCGCATCACCGTACGCAGCCCGGCCGAACGGAGCTCGTCGCGGACCCATTCGGCCCAGGACCGGTCGAGGGAGACGTAGCTGACGAAGACGTCCGGTGCGGCACCGGAGATGCGTTGCCTCTCGAACTTGGCCAACCACTGACGGCGCAGCCGATCCTCCATGGCTGGCAGGCTGTCGACCGAGTCCTCGGTGATCGCCTTGGTCAGTCGCTCGTAGGCGGCGAGCAGCGTGCCCTCATGGTGGGCCCGGTCGCCGAACCCCGCCAGGATCTCCTCGTACGCGTAGTAGGGCTGGTAGGGGATCTCGATCTCACCCCAGTACCGGTCGCTCTCCTCTACGGAAGTCCGGGGCAGCAGGGGCGCGAAGCGGCGGCGCGCGTGGTCCCGGCCCGCCTCCAACTTGAGCTGCTCGGCGTTGTCCACCCGCATCGGGACCGGCAGGATCCGGACCGGTCGGTCGCCGCGCTGCCGGATGATGGAGCGGGTGACGCCGGCAGCTCCGTCGATGCTCTGGTCGTTGAGCGTGAAGGAGGTGACCACGGCGTCGGGCAGCCGCACGGTGCAGATGCCCGCACCGTCGCTGACGCCGGTCCGGCTGTCAATCAGCACGTAGTCGTAGTTGTCCCGCATGCTGGCGGCCAGTGCGTCGAGGAAGCTGTTGCCGCCCAGCTTCTCGAAGAACGCCTGCCAGTCGAAGGTGCTCACGGCCTTGGTGTATGCCGTGTCCTGTCGGCCGGCGGGTAACAGGTCCAGGCTGCCCTTTGGAGTCGGACCCGCAGAAGGCCGGACGGCCGAGGTGGGAGCGGGGAAGTCCCAGTGCAGCGAGACGGCGTGGTGCAGCACGTCGGCGGCGCTGCCGAGCCAGTCCTCGTCCTCCGTCTCCTCCAACGGTCGAACGACCGCCTCGGCGTAGTCGCGGACCATGTCGATGATCCCGGTCGACGTCCGCAGATCCTTGTCCAGGAGGAACGGGTGGAAATATTTGTGCAGACCGGGGGATTCCAGGTCCCAGTCGACAGCGAGCACCCGGTAGCCGTTGGCCGCCAGGATCCAGGCGACGTTGGCGAGCGCCATGGTGCGGCCGGTGCCACCCTTGTACGAGTAGAACGTGATGATTCGACCCTCGACACCATCGCCGGTGATGCCCGGGTCAGCGCTCGTTGTCACGGCCGTCCTCCGGTGTGGTGTCGTCGCTCTCCGCGCCCCAGGGCCCGTCGATGCGTGGTGGTCGGGTGTCCGTGGCGAGGCTGGGAGGCCGGTGCACCGCTCCTCGGCTGAACACCCGGTTACGAGCGACCTCCAGGACCTCCGGCAGCTCCTCCTGGAAGGCGCGGTGGGTGAGGATGTTGGACCGGTAGAGCTCGTCGTCCGAGGCCAGGTCGTCGAAGATCTCCCGACACGCGCGCGACAGTGACTGCCAGTGCTCCCGGGTCTCCGTGTCGTCGCGGCTGCTCGGGATCAGCACCGCCGTGGTGCCGCCGTCGCGCAGGGCGGCAGTGGCGTGGGCGACCAGCGACTGTCGTTGCTCGGGCAGGCGGGTCAGCCAGGCGTCGACGATCAGCACCAGGATCTGGTTGTAGCGGGCGGCCTGCTCGGCGCGGCGGGCCAGCTCCGTCAGGTCCACCACCGTTGACCGGTAGCTGTGGTCGGCCGCGATCTCACGGGCGTAGTCGACGACCGGGTCGGGCAGCGGCGGCCCGTACGGTGCCCAGTCCAACGCACGGTTGCCGTACGTGGTCACATGTTGGCGTACCGTGCTCATCTCGTCCCGGTGCGACGCCGCGACGATGAAGTGGACCAGCATCGGCGCGAACTGGTCGACGTCCGCCGCGAGCTGCCCGGGCGCCTGGTGGAAGGCGCTGGGTGTGGCGCGCAGGTCGATAGTGCGCTGGCCCTCCGGCAGCGGATGCTCCTCCACACTGGACACGATCTGGTTGGCCAGTTCGAAGAGGAACGTGCGGTAGTCGTCACTGTGCCGTTGCAGTCGCATCAGCTGCCGGACCCCCAACCGCTGATAGAGGTCGCCCAGGCTGTGGGAGGAATATTGCAGCGGGGAGGCGACCCGATGGATGCGGCCGGGTCGGGCCGGGATCCACATCAGCGGTTTGAGGAGCGAGCTGTCCACCCCGTTCTGCTGGTCGTAGCGGGCAGTGCGGTCGGCGAAGATCCGCCATTCCTGGCCGCAGGGCTCGCTCTGGAAATATCTCGGCGTCATCAGAGCGAGAAAGGATCGGCACGTGCTCAGCGCCTCGACCAGCCGCTGCGGCCACCGCTCGCCCAGCAGGATGGTGCGATCGACGAAACCCACCCGCTCGTCGCGGGGCAGACCCGCGATCAGCCGTACCTCTGCGCTGAGATCCTCGTAAAGACGTTGGACCAGTGCGTCCTCGTCGCCCCTCGCGTAACTGAGGAAGAAGTACAGCACCGCACCTCCGCGCCGGGAGAGGTTGACCATCGGATGGCCGGGCCGTGACCCCGTCGGCCACGGCCATTTTTCGGCGGCCGTAAACGGCGGAGCTAACCGTGAGTATAGGGGCGGAGACGGCGTGCCACAGCCCGCCGATCGGCGCATCAAGAGGGCGTCTCGGATATCACTTTCCGTATTGGCGTAGGTCGACTCCGGGGTGAGCTAGCGTGGGTCGGGTGACTGCGCCTACCCCGGTAATCCCGGTTCCACCGGCCGACCTGCCCGGCACGCTCGGCGCGCTTCGGGCGGCCGGTCACCAGTACCGCACCGTCAAGCAGGAACTCCGCGACAACCTCCTCGCCCGGATGCGCTCCGGCGAGGCCCGTTTCCCCGGCATCGTCGGCTACGACGACAGCGTGCTGCCCGAGGTCGAGCGGGCGCTGCTCGCCGGGCACGACATGGTGCTGCTCGGTGAGCGCGGCCAGGGCAAGACCCGACTGATCCGCGCACTCGGCGCGCTGCTCGACGAGTGGACCCCGGTCATCCCCGGCTCGGTGCTCAACGAGCACCCCATGCACCCGCTCACCCCGGCTTCCCGTGCCCAGGTCGCCGAGGCCGGCGACGACCAGCCGGTCGGCTGGCTGCACCGCTCGATGCGCTACGGCGAGAAGCTCGCCACCCCGGACACCAGCGTCGGCGACCTGATCGGTGACGTGGACCCGATCCGGATCGCCCAGGGCCGCACCCTCGGCGACCCGGAGACCATCCACTTCGGGTTGGTGCCGCGCACCAACCGCGGCATCTTCGCCGTCAACGAGCTGCCCGACCTGGCCGAGCGGATCCAGGTGGCGCTGCTCAACGTGCTGGAGGAGCGGGACATCCAGGTCCGCGGCTACCAGCTGCGGCTTCCGCTGGACCTGCTCCTGGTCGCCAGCGCCAACCCCGAGGACTACACCAACCGGGGCCGGATCATCACGCCGCTCAAGGACCGGTTCGGCGCGGAGATCCGCACCCACTACCCCCTCGACCTGGACCTGGAGCTGGACCTCATCCGGCAGGAGGCCGACCTGGTCGCCGCCGTGCCGGAGCACGTCCTGGAGGTGCTGGCCCGCTTCGCCCGCGCGGTGCGGGAGTCGCCGTCGGTGGACCCGCGCTCCGGGGTCTCCGCCCGGTTCGCCATCGCCGCCGCCGAGACGGTCGCTGGCGCCGCGCTGCGCCGCGCCGGTCTGCTCGCCGCCACCACCACCCCGGACGGGCGGCCCGAGGCGGCGGTGGCCCGGGTCGGCGATGCCGTGTCGGTGACCAGCACGCTGCGCGGCAAGGTCGAGTTCGAGAGCGGCGAGGAGGGGCGGGAGATCGAGGTTCTCGCTCACCTGCTGCGGACCGCGACCGCCGAGACGTTCCGGGCGCACCTGGCCGGGTTGGACCTGTCCGGCTTCACGGCGCTCGTCGAGGACGGCGCGGCGATCGAGACCGGAGAGCTGGTCAGCGCCTCCGAGCTGCTGCGCCAGGTCGGCACCGTGCCCGGCCTGGCGAAGGTCCTCGACCGGCTCGGCCTGGGCGACGCGCCCACCCCGGAGGAAGCGGCGGCTGCCGTCGAGTTCGTGCTGGAAGGGCTGCACCTGACCCGCCGGCTCGGCAAGGACGTCACCGACTCCGGGCGCACCGTCTACGGCGGCCGGGGCTGACCGTGGCCGGCAACCGGTTCCGGTACGGGCAGTGGAACGGCGGGCCCGACCCGCTCGCACCCCCGTACGACGTGCGTGAGGCGGTGGACGCGGTCGGCGCCGAGGTGCTGGCCGGCGGAAGCCTGCGGGAGGCGCTGCGCGACCTGCTGCGCCGTGGCCCCAAGGGGCGGGGTGGGCTGGACGACCTGGCCGCCCGGGCTCGGCGGCTACGCCGGGAGGCGCTGCGTCGCGGTGACCTGGACGGCGCGGTGACCAGGGCCCAGGCTCTGCTCGACCAGGCTCTCGCCGCCGAGCGGGACGAGTTGCGCGGGCGCGACGACGACGCCGCGCGGTTCGCCGAGTCGGTGCTGGACAACCTGCCTCGTTCCACAGCGCGGGCGGTGGAGGAGCTGTCCGGCTACCAGTGGGCCAGCGACGACGCCCGCCGCTCTTACCAGCAGATCCTCGACCAACTTCGCGACGACGTGCTCGGTCAGCGGTTCGCCGGGCTGCGCGACGCCGTGCGCGCGTCCGCCGACCCGGCCGCCCAGCAGCGGCTCGCCGAGATGATGGGCGACCTGAACGACCTGCTGGCCCGGCACGGTCGCGCGGAGGACACCACCGACGCGTTCGCCGAGTTCATGCGCAGACACGGCGACTTCTTCCCGGAGAAGCCGGAGACGGTCGACGAGCTGATCGACGTGCTGGCACGCCGCTCGGCGGCCGGTGAGCGGCTGATGAACTCGCTCTCCGACCGGCAGCGCGCCGAGCTGGCCGGTCTGATGCAGCAGTCGCTCGGCGACCGCCTCTCCGGGGAGTTGTCAGCGCTCGACGCGAACCTGCGGGCACTGCGCCCCGACCTGCGCTGGGGGCGTGGCGAACGGGTCCGAGGTGACCAGCCACTGGACTACGCCGACGCGGCCGGCGCGTTGGGTGAGATCGGCGACCTGGACGACCTGCTGGACCAGCTCGACCAGGAACACCCCGGGGCGACCCTGGACGACGTGGACGTCGACGCGGTGGCCCGGACGCTGGGACGGGACGCCGCCGACGACGTCCGCCGACTGCGCGATCTGGAGCGGGAGCTTCGCCGGCAGGGTTGGGTGAGCCGGGACGCCGAAGGGCTCACGCTGAGCCCGAAGGCGCTGCGACGGCTCGGCGGGACCGCGCTGCGACGGGTCTTCTCCGACCTGACCGCCGGGCCGCGCGGCCAGCACGACCTGCGCTCGGCGGGGGCCGCCGGCGAGGTCAGCGGTGCGTCACGACCCTGGGAGTACGGCGACGAGCAGCCGTTGGACGTGGTCCGGACGTTGACCCGGGCGGTCAGCCGGGCCGGGCCGACCGTCCCGGTGCAGCTCGCGGTGGACGACTTCGAGGTGGTGGAGACCGAGAAGCGGGCCTCGGCGGCGGTGGTGCTCTGCGTCGACCTGTCGTACTCGATGATCTCTCAGGGTCGTTGGGGGCCGATGAAGCAGACGGCGCTGGCGCTGGCGCACCTCATGGAGACGCGTTTCCCGCAGGACGCCCTGCAGATCGTGGGCTTCGGCCGGGAGGCGACGACGCTCACCCAGCAGGAGCTGGCCGCCGTCGAGCCGGACGGGGAACAGGGCACCAATCTCCAGCACGCGCTGCGGTTGGCTGGTCGGCACCTGCGCCGACACCCGGACGCCGAGCCGGTGGTCCTGGTCGTCACCGACGGCGAGCCGACCGCCCACCTCGACCCGGACGACGGGGAGGCGCTGTTCCACTGGCCGCCGCTGCCGGAGACGATCGAGGCGACGGTTCGCGAGGTGGACCGGCTGAGCCGCTACGGCGCCACGCTCAACCTGTTCATGCTCGGCGACGACCCGGGCCTGCGGCGTTTCGTGGACGCGGTGGCTCGCCGCAGTCGGGGCCGGATGTTCACGCCGGACACCGACGACCTCGGCGAGTACGTGGTCTCCGACTACCTCCGCTCCCGCCAATCCCGCCGCTAACTCCCGGCGGGGCGGGTTGACTGGGGGAATGGAGAGCGGGGGAATGCGGCGGGCTTACGGTGCCCTGTTCGCGGAGGTCGACGCTGGCGGGTTCGGTCCGGCTCCGGAGGGGCAGCTCAGCGCCGAGCAGATCGTCGCGCATCTGGTCGCCAACGACGAGCTGATGATCCAGGCCACCGAGGCGCTGTTGGCCGGGTCGCCGTTCGCCTACTACGAGATGGAGGAGGACTTCCACCGTCCGCAGCTCGACGCGCTGGCCGCCGAGCAGGGCGGTCTGCGGGGTCTCACGGCTCTGCTGCACGGCACCAGCGACCGGTTGTGCGGGCTGGTCGACCAGCTCGGCCTGGCGGCGGAGACCCCGGTCGAGACTCACCTGCGCGAGGGCTTCGACCTCATCGTCGAGGAGTCGCTGCCGTGGTCCCGCACCCTCGATCTACACACCCGGGTCCACCTGCCCAAACACCAGGCCCAGCTGCACCTGCTCCGCTCCTGAGGCAGGCGTCGGGCATCGCGCTCTGTTGAGCGTGATACCTGTGAGTCATATTTATGCCTCACAGTCATCGCGCTCAAAGTTGCGATGCCCTGGGCGATGGCTTCAGGCCCGCGGCGGCATGACCGTCCGGTGGTGGGAGCGTGGCGGGGATGCCTGGCGGGATCAGCCGCCGATCAGCTCGCTTCGCGGGTGGAAGGTGCGGCGGTAGGTCGAGGGCGCTACGCCGATGCGTTGGTGGAGCTGCTGGCGCAGGGCGGCGGTGGTGCCGAAACCCGAGCGGTGGGCGATCTGGTCGACGGTGAGGTCGGTCGTCTCCAGCAGCAGTCGCGCGTGGTCGGTGCGCTGTTGCAGCAACCACTGGGCCGGGCTCAGGCCGGTCTCCGACCGGAAGCGCCGGGTGAAGGTGCGCACGCTCATCCGCGCCTGCTCGGCCAGGTCGCGCAGCGCGATCGGCTCGTGCAGCCGCTGCCGCGCCCACTCCCGCGCGCTCGCGGTGCTGGTGTCGGTGGCCTTCGGCACCGGCCGCTCGATGTACTGCGCCTGGCCACCGTCGCGCCACGGCGGCATCACGCAGCGCCGGGCGGCCCGGTTGGCCACCTCGCTGCCGTGGTCGAGGCGGATGACGTGCAGGCAGAGGTCGATGCCGGCGGCGACCCCGGCTGAGGTGAGCACCTGATCGTCGGCGATGAAGAGCACGCCCGGGTCGAGGTCCACCCGGCCGTGCAGGCCGCGGAACCGCTCGGCGTACGCCCAGTGGGTCGTTGCCCGACGCCCGTCGAGCAGCCCGGCGGCGGCCAGCACGAACGCTCCCGTGCAGATCGACATGATCCGGACACCCCGCTCGTGTGCCCCACGCAGCGCCTCGGCGACCTCCGGCTCGACGGTGCCCGAGATCAACGCGGTGCCGTCGTGGATGCCCGGGACGATCACCGTGTCGGCGGTGTCGAGCAGTTCCAGACCATGGTCGGGGACCACCTGGAAGCCGGCGGTGCTGCGCACCGGTCGCCCGCCCGGGGTGCACACCCGCACGTCGTAGAAGGGCGTCTGGTCGGCGGCCCGGGCGGTGCTGAAGACCTGCGCGGGAGTGCCGAGGTCCAGGCCGACCACGTGGTCCAGGGCGAGTACGGCGATCCGGTGCGGGCGAACGGTCATGGCCCGATTATTGCGCATGATGGCTTTCCGGCCACTCGTCGTGCCGTACGGCCCCGCCCAGACTGGTGCCGTGTCAAAGAACCGCCGTCTGCATCCCGCCTGGCTGGTCGCCGCCGTCGCCTTCGTGGCGCTGGTCGGTGCTGCCGGCTTCCGCGCCACCCCGTCGGTGCTGCTGCACCCGCTGCACGAGGAGTTCGGCTGGCCACTGGCCACGATCTCCGCGGCCGTCTCGGTCAACCTGCTGCTCTACGGGCTGACCGCGCCGTTCGCCGCCGCCCTGATGGACCGGTTCGGCATCCGCCGGGTGGTCTCGGTGGCGCTGCTGCTGGTCGCCGCGGGCAGCGGGCTGACTGTCTTCATGAGCGCCAGCTGGCAGCTCCTGCTCTGCTGGGGTGTGCTGGTCGGCCTGGGCACCGGGTCGATGGCGCTGGCGTTCGTGGCCACCATCACCGGGCGCTGGTTCGTCCGGCGAAGGGGCCTGGTCACCGGGGTGCTGACCGCCGGCGGGGCCGCCGGACAACTGGTGTTCCTGCCACTGATCGCCATCCTGGTGCGCGACCACGGCTGGCGTATGGCGGCACTCGTCGTGGCCGGAGCCGCGCTGGCGGTCGTACCCCTGGTGGTGTGGTTCCTGCGCGAGCACCCGGCGGATCTCGGTCTGCCCGCCTACGGGGCGGACGAGGTCGTCCCGGCGCCCCCGGCGACCGGCGGCGCGGCGGCCCGGGCGCTGGGCGCGCTGGCGACCGCGGCCCGGACCCGCCCGTTCTGGCTGCTGGCCGGGGGGTTCGCGATCTGCGGCGCGACGACCAACGGCCTGGTCGGCACCCACTTCGTGCCGGCGGCGCACGACCACGGCATGGCCCAGACCACGGCGGCCGGGCTGCTCGCCCTGGTTGGGCTCTTCGACATCGTCGGCACTATCGCCTCCGGCTGGCTCACCGACCGGGTGGACAGTCGGTTGCTGCTCGGCATGTACTACGCGCTGCGTGGGGCGTCCCTGCTGGTGCTGCCGAGCCTGTTCTCCGGCACCGCCGAGCCGACCATGCTGGTGTTCATCGTCTTCTACGGCTTGGACTGGGTGGCCACCGTGCCGCCGACCGTGGCGTTGTGCCGGGAGTATTTCGGTGGCGCCGGAGCGGTGGTGTTCGGCTGGGTGTTCGCCGCGCACCAACTCGGCGCGGCGGTCGCGGCGACCGGTGCGGGGCTGGTCCGCGACCGGCTCGGCGACTACGCGATGGCCTGGTACGTGGCGGGCGCGCTGTCGATCGGCGCGGCCGGACTGTCATTGCTGTTGCGTCGGCGACCGGGCCGGCCGGTGCCGGAGGCCGTGATGGCCGCCGCGACCGCCCCGAAGGCGTGGAGCTTCCGAGGCTGAGGCCGGGCCGGCGGCAGCGACTGCGGTCGGTCAGCTCACTGTCCACTGCTGGGCCGGCCGGCCGTCGCAGGGCCGCTGCCGGACCTCGTCGCCCGCCTCGACGCCGTCGTCGTCGGCCTGCGCGCACTTGCCGCTGTGCGCCGCGACCAGCAGCACCGGGCCGGTGCCGGTCGCGGTGAGCCGCCACTGCTGGTTGGCCTCGCCGTGGCAGGGCCACTGCATCACCCGTGCGCCGTCGTCCCGGCTGCCGCCCTCGACATCCAGGCACTGCCCGTGGGCCGCGTTGGTCAACGTCAGCACGTCCGCGCCGACCGGGTTGACCACCCACTGCTGCTCCGGGCCGCCGCTGCACGCGGCCAACTGGGCGCCGGCCTTCTCGCCGTCGCCGTCGAGCCCGAGGCAGAGCCCGGAGGCGACCCGGAGCACCCGGGGCCCGGTGGGTGGCCCGGCCGGGGTCGCCGACGGGGTCGGTGACGGCTCGGCCGGGGCGCTCGGGTCAGCCGCCGGGTCGGTCGGCGCCGCGGCGCTGGACGACGCGCCGACCGTCGCCGGCACGGGCTGCTCGTCCTGCCCGTCGAGCAGCCCGGTGGCGAAGACCACCCCGAGGAGCGCGCCGACGACCCCGACAGCCACCGCGACCCGCAGCAGCGGGTCGGCCAGCGGCCCGGGGCGGCGTGCCTGTCGCCCGCCGTAGACGGTGCCGGCGGGGTCGGGGCGTTCGTGGGGCGCGGACATACGCGTCATCCTCGCCCACGGCGGCGCGCCGGAGCCAGCCCGGCAGTCAGTCGACGACCCGGACGTCCTTCCAGAACGCCACCCGGTCACGCACCATCTCGGCGTCCGGCTTGGGCTCCGGGTAATACCAGACGGCGTCCGCGCTGGTGCTGCCCTCGTGCTCAAGGGTGTAGTACGAGGCGGTGCCCTTCCACGGGCAGACGGTGTGCGTCGCGGACTCCCGGATCAGGTCGTCGCGCAGGGCGGAGCGGGGGAAGTAGTGGTTGCCCTCCACCAGCACGGTGTCGTCGCTCTCGGCGACGACCAGGTCGTTCCACACGGCTTTTGGCATGTCTCCAACACTAGGCCGTGGCAGTGACGTCGGCAGCGCTCAGCGGGTCGGCTGCGGGTCGGTGACGTCGGCCACTGTGGCGTCGAGGGCGGCGATCACGGCATCGGCGTCGGCGGCGATGGCGAGGCCGCGTTCACCGGCGCCGAGACTGATCTCCCGGCCGCGCAGTCGCTCGTCGGCGATCACCGGCCAGGCCGTGCTCGCGCCGAACGGGGTGATGGTGCCGCGTTCGTAACCGGTGGCGGCCAGTGCGCCCGCCGCGTCGGGCATGGACAGCCGCTGCACCCCGAGCAGCGCGCGCAGCTTGGGCCACGAGACGACCCGGTCCCCGGGGGTGAGCACGAACAGGTGATCGTCCGCACTCCGGCGGACCACGATCGTCTTCACCACATCGGCGACGGCCACACCCTGGGCCGCGGCAGCCTCCGCGAGGCTCCCGGCCTCACCGCGGCTGACCAGCCGATATGGCAGTTGGGCGGCTTCCAGGGCGGCGATCGCGGGCGATGGCATGCCCGCCACGGTAACGGCCGAGCCGGTCAGCGGACGGGAAACTCCCATCGCCGACGTCCCACGGATTTTGGAACGCGAGCGTAAGGTGATCACATGCGCGCTGAGCGTGTGGATCACCCCATTGACCATGATCAAGCGGTGGACACGCTGCGACGGTCGTACGCCGCGGTGCCCACGGGCGAGCCTGTCCGGCTGGCCAAACGCACTTCCAACCTGTTCCGCCCCCGGTCCGCTCCCCGGACTCCGGGGCTCGACGTGAGTGGCCTGAACGGCGTGCTGTCGGTCGACCCGACCGGCCGCACCGCCGACGTGCAGGGCATGTGCACGTACGAGGACCTGGTCGACGCGACCCTGCCACACGGGCTGATGCCGCTGGTGGTGCCACAGTTGCGCACCATCACGTTGGGCGGTGCGGTGACCGGCCTCGGGATCGAGTCGACCTCGTTCCGCAACGGCCTGCCGCACGAGTCGGTCCGGGAGCTGGACGTGCTCACCGGCTCCGGCGAGATCGTCACCGCCCGACCCGACGGGGAGCACGCCGACCTGTTCGCCGCGTTCCCCAACTCGCTGGGCAGCCTCGGCTACGCCACCCGGCTGCGCATCGAGCTGCAGCCGGTCGGCCGGTACGTGGCGTTGCGCAACGTCCGGTTCACCCAGCTGGAGGCGCTCACCGACGCGATCGCGGAGGTGACCGCGACCCGATCCTGGGCCGGCGAGCCGGTCGACGCGATGGACGGGGTGATGTTCAGCCCCGGTGAGGCGTACCTGGTGCTGGCCACGTTCACCGACGCGGCGGGCCCGCCCAGCGACTACACCGGTCAGGCGATCTACTACCGGTCGCTGCGCCAGCGCACCCGCGACGTGCTCACCGCGCACGACTATCTCTGGCGCTGGGACACCGACTGGTTCTGGTGCTCGGCGGCGTTCGGTGCGCAGCACCCGGTCATGCGCAGGTTCTGGCCGGCGCGTTACCGGCGCAGCGACTTCTACCACCGGCTGGTCCGTCTTGAGCACCGACACCAGGTGGCGGCCCGGATCGACCGGCTGCGCGGGCAACCGGCCCGGGAGCGGGTCGTGCAGGACGTGGAGATTCCGCTGGGTGAGACGGCTGACTTCCTGCGGTGGTTCGCCAGCGCAGTGGGGATGAACCCGGTGTGGCTGTGTCCGTTGCGACTGCGTGAGCCGGCGGGGCCCGGCTCGGCACGGTCCTGGCCGCTGTATCCACTCCGGCCGGGGCAGGACTACGTCAACATCGGGTTCTGGGGGAGCGTGCCGATCGCGCCGGGCGCCGCCGACGGCGACGTCAACCGCACGATCGAACGCAGGGTGTCGGAGTCGGGCGGGCACAAGTCGCTCTACTCCGACGCGTACTACGACCGGGACGCCTTCGATCGCCTCTACGGCGGCGACACGTGGCGCGCGGTGAAAGACCGCTACGACCCGGACCACCGGCTGACGGGACTGTACGAAAAGGCGGTAGCACGAGCATGAGCCTGACCGACAGAGATCAGGGGGCGGCGAGCGTCCCCGCCACCCCACCGGCGGGGGGCCGGCAAACGGGTCCGACCGTGGCGGATGTCATCCGCGCGGTCACCTCGGGGCCGTTGCCGGTGCGGATCACCGGGTACGACGGCAGCTCCGTCGGCCCGTCCGACGCGGGCATCACCCTGGCGATCCAATCCGAGCGGGGTTTGTCCTATCTGCTCACCGCGCCCGGTGACCTGGGCATGGCCCGGGCCTACGTCAGTGGCGACCTGGCGTTGCAGGGTGTGCACCCGGGCGACCCGTACGAGGCGTTGCGGGTGCTCAAGGACGAGCTGCGGTTGCGCCCACCGTCGCTGGCCGAGGGGCTCGCGCTGGTGCGTGGGCTGGGCTGGGAGCGGCTGATGCCGCCGCCGGCACCTCCGCAGGAGGCGTTGCCGCGCTGGAAGCGGGTGATGAACGGGATGCGGCACTCCCGGGTGCGCGACAGCACGGCGATCTCCCATCACTACGACGTCTCCAACGCCTTCTACGAGAAGGTGCTCGGCCCGTCGATGACGTACACCTGCGCGGTCTACCGGTCTCCGGACGACACGCTGGAGCAGGCCCAGGCCGCGAAGTATGACCTGGTCGCCGGCAAGCTGGGGCTCAAGAAGGGCATGCGGCTGCTGGATGTGGGCTGCGGCTGGGGTGGCATGGTGCGGCACGCCGCGCGTGAGTACGGCGTCAAGGCGCTCGGGGTGACCCTGTCGCAGGCACAGGCGCAGTGGGCGCAGGCCGCGATCGAGCGGGAGGGGCTGACCGGGCTGGCCGAGGTGCGACACCTGGACTACCGGGACGCGCCGCCGGAGCAGTTCGACGCCATCTCCTCGATCGGGCTGACCGAGCACATCGGGGTGCGCAACTACCCGGCCTACTTCGGGGCGTTGCGCAGTCGGCTGCGGCAGGGCGGCCGCCTGCTCAACCACTGCATCACCCGCGCGGACAATCGGGCGCCGCACCGCTCCGGCGCGTTCATCGACCGGTACGTCTTCCCGGACGGCGAGTTGGCCGGTCCGGGCCGGTTGATCAGCGAGGTGCACGACGCCGGCTTCGAGGTGCACCACGAGGAGAACCTGCGCCAGCACTACGCGCTGACGCTGGCTGCCTGGTGTCGCAACCTGGTCGAGCACTGGGACTTCTGCGTGTCCGAGGTGGGTGCGGGCACCGCCCGGGTGTGGGGGCTGTACATGGCCGGGTCGCGGATGGCGTTCGAGCGCAACGGCATCCAGCTGCACCAGGTGCTGGCCACGCACAACGGCCCGGACGGTGTGAACGGCTATCCGCTGCGACCGGACTGGTTGCCCTGATCACCTGCTGACAGTTGCCTGAAGCTGCGTCGAGAAAGTCGGCGCGGCTTCTCGCGAACCGATTGACAAACAAGTTTTGTACGTACAAACTGATTTTGCCATGAGAGACGTCCTGTACCTGGAGCAGATCGAGCAGGCCGAAGTCCTGCTCAAGCCGCAGCGCGTCGAGGTGCTGCGACAACTGGCCGAACCGCGCACCTGCACCGAGGTCGCGGCCCGACTCGACCAGACGCCACAGCGCGTCTACTACCACGTCAAGCAGCTCGTCGCGGCCGGCCTGGTCGAGCTGGTCAACGAGCGCAAGGTCCGCGGGATCACCGAGGGCATCTACCAGGCCGCCGCCCGGTCCTACTGGCTGTCGCCCCGGCTCGTCGGCCGGATCGGGCTACGCCGGGCCCGCGACGAGCTGAGCCTGGGCTACCTGCTCGACCTGATGGAAGAGGTCCAGGCCGACGTGGCGGCCCTGGACCGGGCCGCCCCCGAGCTGCCCTCGATCGGCGTCTCCGGCGAGATCCGGGTGCCGGCCGAGCTTCGCCCGCAGTTCCTGCACGACCTGCAAACCGCACTTCAGGACCTGTTCGCCCGTTACGGCGGCAGTGAAGGAGACGCCTTCAAGCTCGCCGTCGCCTGCTATCCGAAAGGAAATGACAATGAGTGACCCGTTGAAGGTCCAGGCCCGTCTCTCCGCGCCCGTCGGGCGCGTCCGCGAGGCCCTGACCGACCCGGCCGAGCTGCGTCTCTGGCTGGCCGAGCACGCCGAGGTCGAGCTGCCCCAGCGGTACGAGTTCTGGGGCCGCTACACGCCCGAGGGTGACGCCCCGCATCAGCGGCTGCTGCACGCCGACGACGACACCCTGCGCTTCAGCTGGCTGCTCGACGGGGTGGAGACCACCACCGAGTTCCAGTTGACCGCCGAGGGCACGGACAGCACCGTGCTGACGTTGACCCAGAGCCACTTCGACTTCGCCGAGGCGATGAGCGGCTCCAGCATCCGGGGCGTGCTCCAGACGTACTGGTCGCTGTGCATCGCCAACCTGGCGGCCCACCTGGAGGGCCGGCCGTTGCTGCCCCGCACCGACTTCACCTCCGCCGACCTGCGCGGTGAGCTGGTCATCGCGGCCCCGGCCGACAAGGTGTGGGAGTCGCTGACCGACTCCGAGCAGGCCAGCGCCTGGTTCGGCTACCCGATCGGCATCGAGCCCTGGGTCGGTGGCCGGTACGCCATGGGCGGGTTCGACGCCGGTTACGCGGCCAAGGTGGTCGACCTGGAGCCGGGCCGGAAGATGTCCGTCGACTGGGGCCCGGTCGGCGTCACCAGCTGGGAGCTGGCCGAGTCCGGTGGCCGGACCACGCTGACGTTCGTGCAGAGCGGCTTCGACGAGACCAACCCGCCGTACGCGGCCTGGACCGGGTCGGTTTCCGGGCTGGCCGAGCTGCGCCGCTTCCACGAGGTGCCGGACTGGCAGCCGATCTGGCTCCCCGCCGAGATCCCCGGCCTGGAGCCCCAGCCGGCCAGCTGACTTCGACGTCCCCGGTGACCTCCACCTTGGGACAGACCGAGCCATCGGCGTCCAAGGTGGAGGGACCGGGCGACGGGTCTGCCAAGCGGCCAGCTGATCGGTACAGTCGGCTGAGTCAGTGTCGAGTCGGCGGCCGGGGCGGTGCGGGTGGCAGGTCCAGAGCATGCAGATCACACAGCGGTCGGGCATTCGCTGGAAGCGGCAATGCGTTTGTTGGGCAGGGCCGCCGGTCCGTCGGCACCGATGGAGTCGACGTCACCACCAGTTGTGCCACCCGGCGAGGGCGAGCTGCGCGGGCGCGGCACCGCCGCCGACGGGCTGGTCGAGGCCGCGGTGGCCGGGTATGGCCGGCTGGAGTCGCTGGAGATCGACCCCCGCCTGCTACGGCAAGGCACCCGTGCCATCGCCGACCGCGTGATCGAGGCAGTGCGCGCCGCCCAGGATGACGAGCTGCGGCGGCGTCAAGAGCTGCTCGGCGGTGACATCGACCAGACAGCGATGCGTCGGCAGTTGGAGGCGGTCGCGGCAGAGGCTGCTCGTGGGCTTGACGGGATGATCGGTGACCTGGACGCGTTGACTCGCCGACTCGACCAGCGGTGACCGGATGACCGACGCGATAGAGGTCGACGTCGCCGCGCTGCACTCCGCGGCGCGGAGCATCGAGGCCAGCGGTGACCGGCTCGGCGCCGAGGTGCAGCGGTTGCAGGGCACCGTCACCGGTTCGGCCAGTCCCTGGGGTGGCGACGAGGCCGGGACGGTCTTCGGAGCGGCTTACACCGAGGTGCTGCAACACGCTCTTGACGCCTACGCCTCGATGGCCGACCAGCTCCTGAGTGTGGCCGACAGGCTTGACGCCGCCGCCGACGCCCATGAGCGCAGTGACCTCGACAACGCGGCCCTGTTCACGAGACTGGGGCTGCCCGGTGGGCCTACAGCTGCCAGCTGAGCTCGCCGAGGCCCTCAACTGGGTGGGCTTCACCTGGCCTGAGGCCGACGAGGAGCTGCTGTACGAGGCCGCCCAGGCGTGGATGGCCTTCGCGGGCACGTTGCGCACGGCGGCCAGCGGGGCGAACGCCGGAGCGAGTGTCGTGAGTGCGACCAACCGGGGGCGTGACGTCGCCGCCTTCGAGGCGATGTGGCGTGGCGAGGAGGGCCCGAGCAGCCGTATCGAGGACGGCGCCGAGGCCGCGGAGCTCATCGCCGCCGCCCTGCTCGTTATGGCCGTGATCACGTTGACCCAGAAGGTCCTCACGATCGTCCAGCTCACGATCCTGGTGATCCAGGTTGCCATGGCGCTGGCGGCAGCGACTCCCACCCTCGGTGGCTCGCTGGCACAGATTCCGATCGCGATCGGCGTGGCCCGGGTCGCGATCCGCCGGATCATCAAGGAGGTCGTGCAACGGGTCGTCAACGACATCATTCCGCGACTGCTTCGCCGCGCCAAGACGTTGCTGCGCAGGTTCAACCGCAAGGGCCCGGGTCGGCGTCCGGGACGCCCCGGTGTGCCCGGACCGCTGCAGGAGGTCCGCTACCAGGGCCGGCCGATGCTGGACAAGTACCGGTACGAGACGGCCGGCGACCATCCGGGAAACCCATTTCGGCCCAGTTCGGTGCGTCGGCTCAGTGAGGCGGATCGGGAGGCGCACCGGGTGTACGTCGACTCGGACGGCATCCTGCGCCAGGCGAAAGACGGCGAGCCCTTCGACACTCGCGCCGCGTCCACCCACTGGACCAGGGACGGCGGCCGGGCCATCTTCGTCATGGATGACCGAGGCAACATGTATGCCTCGAACTACCAACGGGTTGGCGACTTCCACCACTCCACCCTGGGCAACGGTAAGCCGGTCGCGGCGGCCGGTGAGATCGCGGTCGTCGACGGTAGGGTCCAGTACGTGACCTCCGCCAGCGGGCACTACCAACCCAGTCCCGGGCATATGCGTCAGGTCACCGACGAGCTGAGCCGCAACGGCGTCAAAGACATTCCGCTCTTCGGCTTCGATGGCCGTACCCGGTTGAACTGACCCGTCGGAAAGGGTGGATGGAATGGACAGCCAAAACTGGAAGGGCGTCATCAACCAGATCCTGTACGGGTTGATGTTCACCCCTCAGCTGGACGACGACTCCGCCAGCCAGATGGCCGCAGCGATGGTCGAGCGGCGCTACTTCGGGGACGGCCCGGGTGTGTACGCCGAAGCGATCGTCCAGGCGCAGCAGTACGACGGTCCGCTCACCGACGAGATCGAGACGTCGCACAGCGAGCAGGGGTTCCGCGACTTTCTCCGCCGGCTGGCGGGCGAGCTGGACCAGCGCCGGCCCTGGCACTGAGGGCGGCGCCCGGCAGCTGAGTGCCTCGCCTCGATCACGATCCTGTGCACCCGCGGCGATGCGTGTCCTGATTCGCCGGCCGGATCTGGTGAGTTCTCGGGGTGAAGTGGGTATTGGCGGGCGATGTTCTTCATCTTTGGTCTGCGTACCAAGGTCGACCGGTCCGGTGTCGTGCAGCAGGTCTGCCGTCACTGCGGCAACCAGGCCGCGCAGGTGATCACTCGCCGCTCGACGAAATTCACCCTGTTCTTCATACCGCTCATCCCGATCCGCACCCGGTACGCGCAGCAGTGCACGTTCTGCGGGGCGCAGTACGACATCTCCAGGTCCGACGCTGAGCGCCTCCCGGTCGGCTGATCTCCCGATGGAACGTTTCCTCTGCTGGCTGATCGGCCGACCGACGCCGCCGGTCGACGTGGCAGTGCACACCGTTGCCCGCCCGCCCTGCACCCCCGGCCGGCGCAGACGCCGCCGCGCACGCCGCCCAGTGGCCGGCACCGCCCTGCCCCGATCGCCGTGGAACCGCTCCGCCGGCCGCTGACACGCTCGTCCCACACCCACCCCACCGCCCGCACCTGAGGCTGGGGGCACACCGGTCAGATGCCAGCCATCGGTGCCGGGGCGGACAACGGCAGCACCGGATCGGCCGCCCGGATCGTGGCAACGACCTGTTTCAGTTGCCGGTAGCCGCCGCCGGCCGCCCTGACGTGGGTGTCCGCATCGGCGTGGTTGCCGAGGTGGCACTCGGCGATGGCCCGCAGGAGAAACGCGACGCTGCACAGGTCCGGTGGGTCGACACCGGCCCGAACGTCGAGAAGCAGCGACCGCGCCTGCTCCGGCCGCTGGTTGAGCAGGTGCGCCAGGCTCATCGCGACACGGGCGGCCAACCGGTGCGGCTGCACCTGAAAGCCGAGCTGTGCCAGTTCCCAGATCTCCACCACCTCCCGGTGGTCGACAGGCGATCTGGTCACCACCGCGGCGTACAGGTACCACAACCCGAACTGGATGCTGAGCGCCTGCCCGATCGCGGCGGCCGTCGCGGGATCGGTGCTGTCGGCGCGAGCCAGCGCCGCGAGTCGCTCGGCGTCGGCGATGAAGTCCGTCGTCGACCGCGCGTGTCCCGTGCTCCAGCGTTGTTGAAAGGCGGCGAGCGCGAGCCGCGTGTCGTTACCGTCGCGAACCGGATCTCCGAGGTGGCCGTCGTCCGCCTCCCCATGGCTGATCGTCCGCAGCGTCAGGTCTATCTCCTCCTGGTAGTAGGCCGCCCGCAGCGCCGCGCTGGTGGCGGTCGGCGCCGAAAGCCACGGGAGCAGGTTGCGGCCGTCACTGTGGGGCGAGGGAATGAGGTTGACCAGCCCCAGAAGCGCCGCGAGAAGTGCTGCGCCGAGCAGCGCGAAGCGTGTCACCGGTGTGTTCGTCAACGCCGTCGCGGCACCCAGCACCGTCGCGGTGCACAGATTGACCACCGGGCCACTGAGGTAGAACAGCACCATCCGCAGCGGCAACGCGGTCGACGACGGCGCAGGTCGGACCGACACGTGGTTGCGCCACCCGGTGAACGGCGCGATACGGACGGCGACCACCTCCAGGCGCAGCAGCTTCGCCGCGACGAGGTGTCCGCACTCGTGCAGGACGAGGTGCGCCCAGAACGACAGGCAGGTGATGCCAGCGGCGACGATGGCACCCGCCAGGGACTCGGTGACGAGGAGTGCGAACAGCAACGCTTCCACCAACAGAAGGATGGACGCGGCCACCAGCCGCCGGCGGGTAGAGGTCACCGGGGAGATGGTACGGCCGAACAGGTGACGGCGCGTCCGTCCTACGTGGCCGAACCGGGTCGACTCGCGCGGCCGTCCGGACCTTGGCGGGCACCCGGGGCGCTGGCTAGGCTTTCGGGGGTTTGCCGTGGACAGGTCCGCCGAGGGTGCACGTACGACGAAGAGCCGGAGCGACCGTGTCCCGACAGGACGGAAGGCAGGCTGCGGGGCTGCGCAGCCCCGCCGGTGCTGTCGTCGCGGCCGCAGTCATCCTGGTGGAGGCGTGCTGGCTGGTCGCCGCGCTGCCCGGTGCCGCGCTGGTCAGTGACCTCGGCGGGATGCTGGTCGCCGGCTGGGCGACGCTCGCGTGCATCGGGGTGGCCCGCCGGCATCCGGCGCCGCTGCGCCGGTTCTGGACGCTGCTCGCCGTCACCATGGCGCTCGCCGCGCTCGGCCGGGCGATCTGGACGACGCAGCGGCTCGTCGGCGGCGACCTGCCGCACACACCGCTGGTGGGGGTGGTCTTCACCGCCGGCATCCTCACCGGTACGGCGGCGCTGCTCAGCTCGCCGTCGGCGCCCCGGTCGGCGGTGGGGCGGGCCCGCACGTTGCTGGACGGGATGATCGTCGCGCTGGCCCTGGTGCCGATCGGCTGGGTGCTGGTGTTCCGCGGGGTGGCCGCCGCCGAGTTGGCCGACCCGGCGCGCACGCTGGGGCTGCTCTACCCGATGTTCGACCTGATGCAGCTCACCATCCTGGTCGCCGTCGCAGGCCCGGCCCGGCCGATGTGGCGGCCGATGAGCGTGCTCGCGGCGAGCCTCACCCTGCGGGTCGTCGCCGACGTCGTCTACGTGTCGTTGGTCGTCCGTGCCGACTACGCCGCCGGTCACCCGATCGACCTGTGCTGGCCGCTGAGCTACCTGCTGATCGGCCTGGCCACCCGGAATCCGCCACCACCGGACTGCGACGGCACCGACGACGCCGCCGAGTCGCCGCTGCCGCCCTGGTGGCGGGTGGCGCTGCCGTACCTGCCGGTGGGTGGGGCGATCATCGCGGTGGTGCTGACCCGTCGGCCCACCGGGCAGGCCCCGCAGCTGGTCTTCGTCACCATGATGGCGTTGCTCGCGGCCCTCGCCGTACGGCAGGGGCTGGCCGCCAACGAGAACCTGCGGCTGGTGGCCCGGCTGCGCCGGCTCGCGTACGGAGACCAGCTCACCGGGCTGCCCAACCGGCTGCTGTTCAACCGGCGGCTGCGCCTGGCCCTGCGCGACGGGCGACCGGTGGCGGTGCTGCTGCTCGACCTGGACGGGTTCAAGCAGGTCAATGACCGGTTCGGGCACGCCACCGGCGACACCCTGCTGACCGGGTTGGCGGCCCGGATGCGGGCTGCCGTGAGCGACGACGGCACCATCGCCCGGCTCGGTGGCGACGAGTTCGCGGTGCTGGTCGACGGCGAGCGACCGGTCTCACCGGAGCGGCTCGCCGAGCGGCTGCTGGACGCGCTGCGGCCCTCCGGCGACGAGGAGGACGTCGGGGTGCACCCGTCGGCGAGCATCGGCATCGCCGAGTACGGCCCGCAGCACGCCTCGCACACCGACCTGCTGCGCGACGCCGACATCGCCATGTACGCGGCGAAGGCGGCTGGGAAGTCCGCGTACCGGACGTGCACCCCGGCGCTGCGCGAGTCGGCCGTCTCCCGCGCCGAGTTGATCGCCGATCTGCGCCGCGCGGTCGACGAGGAGCAGCTGCACCTGGAGTTCCAACCCATCGTCGACCTGTGCACCGGCGCGGTTCGCAGCGCCGAGGCGTTGGTGCGGTGGCGGCACCCGCGTCTGGGGATGCTGCCACCGGCGAGGTTCCTGCCGCTGGCCGAGGAGACCGGGTTGATCCTGCCGATCGACCGCTGGGTGATCCACGAGGCGTGCCGGGCCGCCGCGACCTGGCGGGGCCGGGTGCCGGAGGCGACAGTCGCAGTGAACATCGCCGCGGCGCACCTGCGCCGGCCGGACCTGATCGCCACTGTCACCGCGGCCACCAGTGCCGCCGGGCTGGCGCCGCGGGCGTTGACCCTGGAGCTGACCGAGTCGGCGCTGATCGAGGGCACCGACGCGGTGCTGGAGCGGCTGCACCAGATCCGGGAGCTGGGCATCAGGATCGCCATCGACGACTTCGGCACCGGTTACTCGTCGCTGAGCTACCTGCACCGCATCCCGGCCACCGAGCTGAAGATCGACCGCTCGTTCGTGGCCCGGCTGGGTGCCGACGACCGGGCGTACGCCACGGTGGAGATGATCACCCGGCTGGCTGGCGCGTTCGACCTCACTGTGGTCGCCGAGGGCGTGGAGACCGAGCGCCAGCACGAGGCGGTCGCCGCGATCGGTTGCCCGCGCGGTCAGGGCTATCTGTACGGCCGGCCGGACGGCCCGGCCATGGTGGGCCAGAATCGGGCTTGACCCTCACGTAGCGGCAGGCGGGAGCCTGGTTCCCGGAAGGGAGGGGAACCATGGCGTACACGGTGGGTCAGGTGGCGAAGCTGGCTGGCGTGACGATCCGGACGTTGCACCACTACGACGAGATCGGGTTGCTCTCGCCGAGCGGACGGACCTCGGCTGGTTACCGCCGCTACGACGAGGCGGACCTGCAACGGCTGCAACTCGTCCTGTACTACCGGGAGCTGGGTTTCCCGCTTGAGGAGATCACCGCGATCATCGACGACCCGGCGGCCGACCCGGCCGCCCACCTGCGCCGACAGCACGAGCTGCTGACGGTACGGATGAAGCGGTTGCAGGAGATGGTCACGGCGATCGAGTTCGCGATGGAGGCGAGCAAGTTGAACATCCAACTCACTCCGGAAGAGCGGTTCGAGGTCTTCGGTGACGTCGACCCGGAGGAGCACCAGGCCGAGGCGGAGCAGCGCTGGGGTGACACCGACGCGTACCGGGAGTCGAACCGGCGGGCCTCCCGCTACAGCAAGGAGGACTGGCTACGGATCAAGGCGGAGAACGAGGACTGGGGTCGACGGATCGTCGCGGTGATGGCCTCGGGCGCACCGGCCGACGGCCCGGAGGCGATGGAGTTGGCCGAGGAGCACCGGCAGATCATCAGCCGCTGGTTCTACGAGTGCTCGTACGAGATGCAGACCGGGTTGGCCGACATGTACCTGGCCGACGAGCGGTTCACCGCGCACTACGAGAGCATCGCCCCGGGGCTGGCCGCGTACCTGCACGAGGCGATCCACGCCAACGCGATCAGCCGCGCGTGACGTCGGGCGGTCCGGCTAGTCTGGCCGGACCGCACCGCGGTGAGCGTCGATCGGCGACCGGCCGGCGGCGTGCCGCTCGGGGGAGATGACCGTGCAGAAGCCGAAGCTGATCGCTGCTGTCGCCGTGCTCGTGGTGGCGGTGGGCGCCGGGGCGTACGCCCTGGTGGCTGGCGGCGACGAGCCGGACGCGGGTCGCCCGGCGGCGTCGGCCGGCCCGACCGACCCGGTCGCCGTGCTGAAGGCCGCCGCCGCGAAGGCCGACGAGCAGCCGTACAAGCTGACAGTGGGCACCGGCGGCGCGGACGGCGACGCCACGGTGCTGCTGTGGGACCCGAAGGCGAAGCGTGGTCTGGAGACCACCTCGCTGAAGGTGCCCACCGGTGAGGTGAAGATCGAGCGGTTGACGACCGGGCCGGACGTCTACGTGCGGGTGACCGCCCCGGACCGCCGAGTGCCGGTCTGGGACGGCAAGACCTGGTGGCACGTCGGCGCCGCGGGAAAGCCGGCGGCCAAGCAGGGCCTGGACAACACCCGGCTGGCCAGCACGTTGGCCGCGCCGGCCGGGGTCCGGCAGACCGCCACGCGGGAGTTCGCCGGCACGTTGGACCTGCGCGAGAGCGGCGCGGTGCTGGGCAGCGGGGTCAGCAAGGTGCTCGGTGACCGGGCCGGGGCGGTGCCGTTCACGGCGGCCGTCGACGAGCAGGGGCGGTTGGTGCGTTACCGCATCGAGTTGGCCAGCGAGCAGTCGCAGACCGCACAGCTCGACCTGACGTACTCGGACTTCGGGTCGCCGGTGTCGGCCGACCCGCCGGCGGCCGACCTGGTCGGCGAGGACCCGCCGGCGAACATCCCCGGCGCCTGACGGCTCACTCCTCGACCGCCCCCTCGCTGGGGGTGACGAGAAAGTCGTAGACGGTACGGGCCATCCGACGGACCGTCTCGTCGCCGGTGGCCATCGGCCCGGCGGTGAGGAACGCGACGGCGGTCTCGGTGCCGGGGATCAGGTAGTAGCCGACGTCGTGGGAGGCGTCCGGCAGGTCGCCGGTCTTGTGGGCCACCGGCACCCCGGGTGGCAACGCCGCCGGGATCTTGGTGTTCAGGGTCTGCTCCCGCATGAACCCGATCATCAGGTCACGGGACGCGGGGGTGAGGATCTCGCCGTCCCAGACGGCGCCGAGCAGGGACACCACGTCGTCCGGGCTGGTGTAGTTCTCCTCGCCACGCTGGGCGGCCGCACTGTCGAGCATCCGGCGGGCCAGGATGGTGGACCGCTGGTTCATCGAGTCGATCAGCGCGTTGACCGGGGCGAACCCGCCCAGGTAGGTGATCAGCACGTTCGCGGCCACGTTGTCGCTGTACTTGATGAGGTACCGAGCGAGCCGGTGCAGGGTGACCACCTGCGGGAACGTCTCGAACTGCAACTGACCGGTGCCGCCGACCACGTCCTCCGGGGTGACCAGCACGCCGTCGTCGAGGGCGACCTGTCCACAGTCGACCCGGCGGAGCAGCTCGACGAGGATCCACAGTTTGATCACGCTGGCGGCCTTGGGGCGCAGCGAGCCGTTGACCGCGATCTGCTGGTCGCCGTACCGGCCGGACAGGTCGCGAACGGTGGCCCCGGCCGGGTTGAGGCTCGCGTCGGCGACCACCCGGGCGAGCTGCCCGCTGAGCGGAAACAGCCGGGCTCCGGCGATCGGGTCGGTGGGCGGTTGCGGGCTGGTGACCACCACGCCGGTCAGCGTCGTCGGCGACCGGTGTTGTTGGATCACCTCAAGCGTGCCCTCGGCGCGTCCAACCAGCGGCACCCGGTAGCGGTAGGCCGTGCCTCCGACGACGACAGCGCCGCTGGCCACCCCGGCGGCGACCCGCATGCCCGGGTCGGCGACCCGGCCGGTGTCGCCGTCGCAGGCGCGGTAGCGCACGGTGTGCCCGAGCGAGTCCACAGCGAACACCCCGCCGGGGAACGACAACCAGGACACCTCGCTGGTCGGCGCCCGCTCCGGCGTCGGCTCCACACCGGGCTCGTGGCCCTGACCGTCCGCGGTGGCCGGCCCGGTCGTCGCGACCACGGCAAGCGCGACCGTCGTCGCCAGCCACTTCAGGGGTACGCGGACAGGGGCCCCCAGCAGGGAAGATGAGCGCTTCTTGTCGCTTTTTCTCACGTTTGCACGATATGAAGCGCCGGGGGCTGGTGAGGCCAGCGGGACCGGCGTCACCCGTCCGGGCGGCGATGTCCGCACGAGCGTGATGACTCACAGGTATAAAAATGACTCACAGGCATCAGCCTCATCAGCGGCACCGACCCCGGAGGTCCCCATGTTGATCATTGCAGGCAGCCTGCAGGTCGAACCGGCCGCACGTGAGGCCTACCTGGCCGACTGCGAACAGGTCATCGCGCAGGCGCGCGCCACCGCCGGCTGCCTCGACTTCCTGCTCGCGGCCGACCCGTTGGAACCGGGGCGGATCCACGTCTACGAACGCTGGGAGTCCGCGGAGCAGTTGGCCGCGTTCCGGGGCTCCGGGCCGAGTGACACGCAGGAAGTGGAGATCCTCGACGCCGACGTGCAGCGCTACCTGATCTCCGGCGTCGAGGCACCCTGACCCGGGTCACCCACGGCCGGAGGGTCACATCGGCGGTCCCGCCGAGGGCTCGGGTTCCGCGGGCAGGCTTGGCGCCAGCCGGCGCATCGAGGTGAACGCGGGCACCAGCGCGTCGTACAGCTCGGCGAAGAGCGGCAGCAGCGCCGCGTAGGTGGCGGCGGCGGCCGGGTCGGGGCGTACCGTCTCCTCGATCCGCACCAGGTCGGCGGCGACGTCGATGCTGGGGATCAGCCCCAGCGCCTGCATGCCGAGCAGCGCCGCGCCGAAGCTCGACCCCTCATGCGCGGCCGGAAAGCTCACCGGCAGGCCGAGCACGTCGGCGAGCATCTGCCGCCACAGGCCGCTGCGGGCGAAACCGCCACCGGCCCGGATCTCGCGGACCTCGTTGCCGGCCGAGCGCACCGAGCTGAGCACCAGCGCGAGCTGCTGACAGACCCCCTCCAGCGCCGCCCGGATCAGATGCTCGCGGCGGTGCCCGTGGGTCAACCCCACGTACGCGCCGCGCGGCAGCGCGCTCCAGTGCGGCGCGCGTTCGCTGTGCAGGTACGGCAGCATGATGAGCCCGCCCGAGCCGACCGGCGCGCGGGCGGCGAGGGCGACCAGCTCCTCCTCGGCGTGCTCGCCCAGGTCCGGGGCGAGCGCCGCGCCGGCCCACTTGAGGACAATGCCGCCGTTGTTGATCGCGCCGCCGACGGTCCAGCGGTGCTCGGTCAGCGCGTAGCAGAACACCCCGCCGAGCGGGTCCACGCCCGGCCGCTCGACCATCACGCGCATCGCGCCGCTGGTGCCGATCGAGCAGGCCACCATGCCCGGGTGCACCGCGCCCAAGCCCAGGTTCGCCAGTGGCCCGTCCCCGGCGCCGACCACCACCGGGGTGCGCTCCGGCAGACCGGTCACGGCCGCGACCTGCGGGGTGAGGCTGGGCAGCACGGCGGTGGTGGCGACGAGCTGGGGGAGTTGCTCCTCGGTGATGCCGGCGATGGTCAGCGCCTCGCTGTCCCACTCCAGGGTGTGGATGTCCATCAGGCCGGTGGCCGAGGCGATGGAGTGGTCGATGACCAGTGCGTCGCAGAGCCGCAGCAGCACCCAGTCCTTGATGCCCACCCAGTGCGCGACGCTCTCGAAGAGCTTCGGCTCCTGCTCGGCGAACCAGAGCAGCTTGGGCAGCGGCGACATGGGATGGACCGGCGTGCCGGTGCGACGGTGCAGGGCCAGCCCGGACGGCACCGCCCGCAGCCGCTCCGCCTGCCGGGTCGCCCGCGAGTCGGCCCAGGTGATCGACGGCGTGAGCGGGTTGCCGGCCGCGTCCAGGCCGATCAGGCTGTGCATGGCGGAGCTGAACGAGAGCCCGGCCACCGGCTCGACCAGCTCGGCCACCACCATGCTGATCGACTTCAGCACGGCGTCGAGGATGAGTTGCGGCTCCTGCTCGGCGTACCCGGGTTGGGGGTCGTCCAGCGGGTAGCCGACCGAGTGGCTGGCGAGCTGCCGCCCGTCGGTGTCGTACGCGACGGCCTTGGTGCTGGTGGTGCCGATGTCCACGCCGACGACCACGGCGGGCCTGTCCTGCGGCACGACCCGCACCCCCTCACCAAAAGTGAATCTGCGACGATAATTCGGCCTCCGCGCCGCGAGGCGGCACTCCGGACCGAATGAACGTCGGCAACACTATCCCCCTATCGTGTTGGTTCCTCCGCCGATCGGACAGTTCACCCGTTTCGGCGTTTCCGAGCGCCGCGCCGTGCCTGTTAATCCCCATGACACCCCAGATTGGTGGCCTGCGCGGCGAAGGAGTCGGCGTGGCAAAGACTGAATCGACGGGTTCCACCTGGCGCTACCGGTGGGCGCACCGGCAGAACGTGCGGCGGGTCAGCACCTACCGCGGCGCCGAAGCGGCGTGGCGGCGACGCGACGACGAGTTACGGCGGCTGCGCGTCCTGGCCGCCGACTTCCAGGGCTCCGCGGCGGCCGGTGCGGGACTGCCGCTGGAGTTGGCCGCCGACGAGGTGGTGCTCTGGGCGCTGCCCGCGGCGCAACTGGTCGAGGTGCGGCACACCACAGTGCTGCCCGCGCCCGACCTCACTGTCGCCCCGCAGACCGGGCCGCTGCGCCCACGCCGCCCCGACGGCGTACGCGTCACCGACGCTGGCATGGCCGTGATCACCAGCCGTCGACTGGTGCTGCTCGGTGGGCGAGGCCGGCGCGAGTGGGCGTACGGCCGGATCACCGGGCTGGCCCACGACCCGGCGGCCCCGGTCACCCTGATCCAGGCGCTGGACCGGCGGCTCACCTCCGGGTTGCTGCTGCCCACCGACGCCGCGCCGGACTTCCGGTTCAAGCTGACGCTGGCCTTCGCCGACGCGATCGAACAACGCGCCGCGGTGCTCGACCAGCTCGACGAGCTGATCGCCGAGCACGCCCAGCTCAAGCCGTTCCGGCCGGCAGTGAACACCCCCGCGCAGGCCCGGTTCACCGCACGGGTGCCGGGTGGTCGGCGGACCCTCGCGGTGGCCGCCGCCATCGCACTGCTGGTGCCGGCGGCGCTGATCGAGTCGGACCCGTCCGACCCGACCGGTGGCGCGGAGGTCGCCGCCGCCGCCACCCCGGCGCCCACCCAGAGCGCAGCGCCCTCCCACAGCGCGGCGCCCGCGCTGATCCGCCCGTCGCCGGTGCGGGTCACCCCGCCGTCGAAGCCGACGAGGTCACCACGGCCGTCACCGAGCGCGTCTCAGGGCCCGCGCTGTGGGGCGCCGGAAAACCCGCTGGGGTACGACTATTGCGGCGGGACGCGGATCCGCAAGCCGGCCGCCGAGGTGTGCGACTGGTTCGACTGCGTTCCGCAGTTCTGGTCCGGCCGGGGTTACCTGGTGCAGTGTCGGGACGGTTCGGTCAGCCTGACCGGCGGCCGGCCCAATGCCTGCGCGGAGCACGGTGGCGTGCGGCGAACCGTCGCCAAGTGACCGATTTAGGGGCGAAAGTCTGCTTCGGTCGGCCAGAATGATCGAGTGGAGATCCGGTCTGACGATGGCGCTCGGGTGCGGATACGCCCCGTCGGCTA
This sequence comes from Micromonospora sp. A202, assembly GCF_006715105.1. Lineage (NCBI taxonomy): Bacteria > Bacillati > Actinomycetota > Actinomycetes > Micromonosporales > Micromonosporaceae > Micromonospora > Micromonospora sp. A202. The sequence continues at coordinate 796,031 of NZ_VFMP01000001.1, forward strand.
CCAGCCCGGCATCGACCCGCCCGACGACCCCGAGGGGCCCACGCCCGGCTGGCACGACTGGCTGCTCATCGAGGTCGACGCCCGCACCGCCGACGGTCAGACCTGGTCACACCACTACCCGAGCCTGATGGTCGAGGAGGCCCGCGCCCTCGGCGGCTGGCTGCACGGGCAGGCCACCGCCGCCCTCGGGCTGAGCGCGCCGCCGGCGCTGGTCCGCTTCACCGAACCCAACCTGGCCCTGCGCAGCCGGGTGCTGCGCCGCCGCCGGCTGGAACTGATCGTGGAGTTCTCCGCCGAGTCACTGCCACCGTGGATGCGCCGCCCGTCCACAGCGATCTACCCGCTGGTCCTCACCGTGTCCGCCGACGCCCTCGCCGCCGCCGCCCAGCACTGGGCCGAACACTGCGAGGCGTACCCGCCACGGACCCGGTCGCGGTTTCCAGCCCGGGGCCGGCTCCCCGACCCACTCGGCTAGAGTGATCTTCGTCAGCCACGAGAGGAGGTGAGCCCGGTGACCACCCATCGTCATTCCTGGGCGCTCCTCTCGGCCGTCCCCCTCAGCTGACCTTCCGCGTCGGGGAGCGCCCTCCTTATCGGAGGACCAATGTCTGTCTCTTCCTTCCGCATCGACGTGCCCGATGCGGTCCTCGACGACCTGCGGGCCCGACTGGCCCGTACCCGATTCACCGACCGCAGCGGCAACCAGCCGTGGCAGGGCGGCGTCGACCCCAACTACCTGCGGGACCTGGTGTCCTACTGGCACGACGGATTCGACTGGCGAGCCCGCGAGGCCGAACTCAACGCGTACCCCCAGCACCTGGCCGTCGTCGGCGGCCGGAAGCTGCACTTCCTGCATGTCCGGGCCGCGCGCCCGGCGGGTACGCCCGCGCCGTTGCCGTTGATCCTCAGCCACGGCTGGCCCAGCAGCTTCGTCGAGATGCTGCCGCTGGTCGACCGGCTGACCAGCCCTGCCGGCGGCGGTTTCGACGTGGTGGTGCCCTCGCTGCCCGGCTTCGGCTTCTCGGAGGTCCCGGACGAGCCGGTCACCCGGGCGTTGCTGGCCCGGACGCTGCATGAGCTGATGACAGACGTGCTCGGCTACGAGCGGTACGGCGCCTTCGGCGGCGACGTCGGGGGAGTGGTCACCGGCTGGCTCGGTGCCCTCCATCCGGAGCAGGTGGCCGGCATCCACATGATCCATCCACCGTTCCCGGCCAGCTTCGACGCCCGTCCACTGTCGGCGGCCGAGCAGGCGTACCTGGACGCCGAAGCCGAATACGACGAGACCGACGGCGGCTACAGCGCCATCATGGGCACCCGCCCGGACACCCTCGCGGCGGCGCTCGCCGACTCACCCGCCGGGCTGGCCGCCTGGATCGTCGACAAGTACCGCGACTGGAGCGACAACCACGGGGACTTGGCGAACAGCATCGACACCGACACCCTGCTCACCATCATCACGCTCTACTGGGCGACCGGCACGATCGGCTCGTCGTTCCGGCAGTACGCCGACTTCGGCCACAACACGCCACGACCCGACATCACAGTGCCGGCCGCGTTCACGGTGAGCACCGAACCCTCGATGGCCAACTTCCCCCGGGAGATCGCCGAGCGGGCCTGCACCGACATCCGGCACTGGAGCGAGCCGGGTCGGGGCGGGCACTTCATGCCGCTGGAGGAACCGGATCTGCTCGCCGTTGAGTTGAGGGATTTCTTCACCTCGCTGCGCGCGTAGTCGCGGTGCTTGCTCGCTGACCAGCGCCCGGGGTGGCCGGCGGCTGTTGCGGCAGTCACCGCAACAGCCGCCGGCACCCGTGGCTACCCGCCGAGCGACGCCTTGACGGCGCCGATGGCGTCGAACAACTCCTCGCTGTGCTCGAAGCCGTCCTCGACGACAGCCATGTCAACCCCGCATTCGCGCTGCCGCGCCCGCAGCAGCGTTTCCTCCACGGGACTCACCGGGAAGGCCAGCGGGTCGAGGCCGGGAGCCTGGGCCACGTCGTCGACCAGGAGCCACTTGCTGTGCTCGTCGTAGACGACCACACCGGCGGCTATTCCCCTGGTCCACTGCTCGAAGAGCGTGGCCAGGCTGGTGGCGGCACGGACCGACTCCCAGGAGTCCTCTGAGACCGGGTAGCGCCAGATCTCACCCTCGTGCTCGCCCGCGAGGACGAACGTGTAGAGGACGGCATCGAAGTGGAACAGAGGCATCTGCTGCCGCCACGGGAACGGCGTGCCGATCGACAGCCCCAGGTAGTCCAGCGCGTCCCCACCCTCCGGCCAGGGCATCCGCCATCCGACGTTGGGCAGCAACTGCCGGTCGGGCCAGCGCTGCGACTGCAACCACGTCAGCTGCTCGGCGATGTGATCCACCCCGAAGATCCGGTGGACCACGTCCGGCGGCTGCCCGGCCGGCGACTCGCCCTGGTCGGGCCAGTCGAGGCCGGCAGCCCTCGCCGCGACGCGGTACTCCCGCACCGCGTCGCGCAGCACGCGCATGTCATCGAGCATCAGGAAGCTCCTCGGCTACGGGGCCTTGGGGGTCATGCAGAGGCTAGCCCCGCCCCCGCTGACCTTGAAGGCGAAGCTCGGGCCGCCTGCCTCGACCCACGGCTTCACCGGCAGCACGACGAACTTGGTGTTGTTCGTCACCTTGCACTTGCCGTAGAGCGAGTTGATGTCCCTGGCCTGCGGCAGCGACTCCGCCGTCGACACCAGCTTGAGGCTGGCGACCTGGCCGGTCAGGTTGACCGCCTGGGTCGTCGACCAGAACGGGAATTCGTCGCAGGTCTGCCCGGGCACCCGCACATCGCACGCATTCGGTTTGAACGCCAGGGTGTTGAACCAGCCGCGGGAGTGGCCCTGGGCGCGTGCCGCCTGCCCTCCCACGCTGCGCGCGGGATAGAACCACACCGCCCGGGTCGGCGGCTGCGGGAACCCGCCGTCGCCCATGGCTGCCACGATGTGCTTGCCGGTCTCGGTCATGTCGTCGCCCTGGTAGTTCTTGGCACCGGGGACGTAGACGATGACGTTGTCGTCACACCCGGCCTTGCCCTGCGTGCCGCGCTGGGCCGTGCACGCCGCGTCGATGATCCGCTTGAGACGCGAATCCTCCGTGGAGTCCCACGCGAAGGGGAGATTGCGCTGACCGGCCACCAACTTCGTGGTCTTGATGACCTCGGCGTAGACCTTCAGGCTGTTGTACCACTCGCCCTCGTCCAGGCCCCAGTTGTCGAACGTGTCGAAGTCGACGTCGTGCTCGATCGGGTATTCGATGATGCCGTTCACACCGATCGTGCCGGGGAACAGGATGGCGAGCAGGACGCCCAGCACGACGCCAATGCCGATGCCGGCGGCACCGACGACGATCCACGAGGTGCCGGCGGCGGCGACCTGAGCGGCCGCGACGACCTCGACCGTCTCCGCGATGGGAGCCAGCAGCGTCGCGCAGGCTCCGCTCGCACACCAGGCAATCGGCGCCACCGGGCCCGGCACCAGCAGGCGGGCCTGCGTGACGTCCACCGAGGAGATCACCGGGCCGCGGCCGGACGGGGCCACCGCGAAGAGCATGTCGGTGATGTTGTCCGCGCAGTCGAGCAGTTTCTCGCCCGACGGCGGCAGGAAGGCGTCGAGGCAGCTGCTGTTCGCCGCCCGGTAGCAGCCGAGGAAGACCTCCGTGCTGCCGGCGGGCACCGGCACCGTGGAGCGTGAGCTGGCCGCGATGTAGAAGTCGCCACCGGCGCCAGCGCACTGCGACGTTTCACTGGCAGTCGTCTGCGTGGTCGCCGGCGACACCTCATCCACGTGGACCATGGTGGTGAAGTCACCGGAGAGCTCCCGCGCCACCGTGCCGTCGGCGCGCAGCGCCTCGACCCGGAACTCGTACGGGGTGTACTCCTCAAGCGGTTCGATGGGGAGCTTGATGACGCTGTCCGCCGTGCACGGGTTGGCCGCGTTGCCGTTGCCGTCCACGCAGAGCTGCACCAGCGTGAACTGGTCGTAGATCTGGCCGTCCAGGTAGACGCGGTAGCTCGCCTCGTTGGCGGGCTCGGGGTGCCAGCTGGCCATGGCGCCCCCCTCATCCGGATCCAGGGTCAGACCGGCGTCGACGTCCGGCGGCGGCGGCAACGCGTCCGTCGTAAAGGACGTCGTGGCGGGCGTAGCAGACCGGTTGCCGGCCAGGTCGATGGCGACCACGGAGACGGTGTGGTTGCTGGACGGCGCCAGGCCCGTGATCGAGTACGAGCGGGTGCCGACGGTGGTCCGTTGCGCCGCACCGCCGTCGACCTTGACCTCGTATCCGGCCAGGCCGTAGTTGTCGGTCGCCGCGCCCCAGCTCACCCTGGCGCTGGTCGCCGTGATCGTGCCGACCGCCAGGTTGGGGACGTTGCTCGGCGAGATCAGGTCCTTCACGGTGATGCCGCGCAAAATCTTCGCGTACCGGCCGGGCTCACGCTCGGCGCGGGAGCAGACCTGGACCGGGCCCAGGTGCGGCGGGCGCATGCTGGTGGTCCAGGACGCGGACCAGTTCGTGACGCCGGGCGGCGGCGGCCCGAAGGTGAAGCTCGACGAGGTCGTCTTCTCGATCGAGACGTCCACCATCGTGGCCTGCTTGTGCAGGTAGCCGTTGATGGCGATCTTGCCGTTGGCGTCGACCGCGACCTCCGACCCGGCTGTCGGTCCCTCAAGCCGGATGGAGGCGTGGTTGACGTCCTCCGGTACAGACGGGTCGGCGCAGGCCGGAAGCTGCTCCGCGGGCACCGCCTGGGTGACCGCCGCCGCCTGGGCCGGCGGGGCGCTGATCAGGGTGACTGGCAGGACGAGCGCGACGGCGAGTGCCGTCGCGCGGAGTGATTTGCTGAAATATCGAGTACGTCGATGGTCGGCCATGCGGCTCCGCTCCCCGTAATTGATCAATGACGGAGTAAAGCCTTCCACCTGCATCTATATTTAGTCCAGCCAATATTGACCCGAGGGCACGCCCCCGACGCGGCCACGGCCTGGGCGTCCGTCAAATCTCTCCTTTCGGGCGCAACGGGATGCATCGATCTCGCCCGCGTTGCCTGTCACGTACGTGAGCGGTTGTACCGCGTGTGACCGTGACCTCTGTGGCCAGCGCTCCCTGGCGGATCGCCTGGGCCGAGCGTGAGAACGAGCGCAGGCAGCGCGCGTACCGCGACGCCACCGACGCCTGGCTGCGCCGCGACGACCACCTGGCCAGGCTCCGCATCGAAGCCGCCAGCTTCCTCGGGTGTACGCAGCCACGCACCGGCCTCCCCGTGCAGCTTGACGACGACGAACTCGTCTTCCGCGTCCTCCCCGTCGCCGAGCTCGTCGAGGCCGAGGCCCGCCACATCCCTGGGCTGCCCACCCCGGGCGGCTCCTGTGCCTTCGCGGAGGTGTCGGGCGAAGCGCTGCCGGCGGGCCTGCGGGTCGTCGACACCGGCATGGCCGTCGTGACCAGCCGCCGAGTGGCCTTCGCCGGCCGAGAGCGCCGACGCGAGTGGCGGTACGACGACCTGGTCGGCCCCGCGCACCATCCGGACGTGCCGGTCACCCTGCTGCCCGACCACAGTCGACTCGCCGGGCTGCTCGTCCCAGCCAACGCCGTGGTGAACTTCCGCTTCTACCTCACCCTCGCGGTCGCCGACGAACGTGCCACCGTCACCGCGCAGGTCGACGCGCTGCTGGCCGCCCACCGGGTCGCCCGGCCTTCGCCCTCTGTCGTGGTGTCACCTGACGAGGCACCGCTGACGGCGGTACGACCCGACCGCCGGGCGCTCGGTGCTGCCGCCGTCGCGGCGGTGGTGTTCGCGACGATGGGTCCCGGCGCTCTGGGTCCCGGTGCGTTGGGCCCTGGCGCACTGGGGCCTGGTGCTGTGGGGCCTCGCGTCCTGCGGTCGGAACAGGTTGGTCCGGTGCAGCGGGCGGAGATCGTCTCCCTGGAGGCTGCCCTCATTTCGGTACGTCCCGTCGGGCCGGTGGCGCCCAAGGCCAGGACCGGATCGGTCAGCGGTGCCGCGCAGAGCCGGCCGAATGCCATCCCGAACCGACCGGTGGCTGTCTCCACAGTCGTGGGACCGTCAGTCGCGCTGGCCCCGCCGCCGGTCGTCACACCGTCCGTCGCTCCGGCACCGTCCGCCAGTTCGGTGCCGACACCTGGCCCGGTCCCCACCACCGGTCCGCCCACGCCGGCCCCACCGACGCCGCCGGCCTCGCCCACTCCGAGTGGGACGCCGTCACCTGGGCTGCTGAAGGTCTGCCTGGATCCGCTTCAGCTTCCGTTGCTGGACCCGTTGCTCTGCCCGTCTCCGGCACCCTGATCGGTGTGCGTGCGTTCGTGCTGGCGTGCCGGAGTGCTTTAGTGCGGGCGTGCTTCCGCGCCGGCGTGCTTCCGCGCCGGCGTGCTTCCGCGCCGGCGTGCTTCGTGCGGCGTGCGTTCGTTTGGGTGTGCTCAGTCCATGGCGCTGAAGTCGGGGACGGTCAGGGTGCCGTCCGCGGCGAGGGTGAAGCCGGGGTTCCAGGCGATCTCCCAGAGGTGACCGTCCGGGTCAGCGAAATAGCCGGCGTAGCCGCCGTAGAACGTCTCCCTCGCCGGCATGGTCACCGTGCCGCCAGCCTTGGTCGCCGTCGCCATCAGCTCGTCGACCTCCTCCCGCGAGCGGACGTTCTGAGCCAGGGTCACCCCGCCGAAGCCGTCGGTGCGCCGATCGCTGATGCCGGCATCGGCGGCCAGCTTGTCCCGGCTCCAGAGGACGAGGGCCAGACCGCCAGCTTGGAGGAAGACCGTCTCCTCGACCTCCTGGCCGTGCCAGCCGAGCTGCTCGTAGAACGCTTTCGCGCGCGCTACGTCCGAGACGCCGAGGGTGACGAGGCTGATGCGCTGCTCCATGGTCCTCAACCTAACGCGCGATCACTCGGGGGCGTGGCAGACAGCCTCGACGTTGTTGCCATCCGGGTCGCGGACGAACGCGGCGAAGTACGTCGGGTGGTACTCCGGCCACACCCGAGGTGCATGCAGGACCTCCGCGCCGGCCTTGACGGCGGCGTCATGGAACGCCTGGACGGTGGCGCGGTCATCGGCGGTGAAGGCCAGGTGCAGCTCGCGCGCTTCGCCGGAGGTGTCGGTGGGGCCGAGCCAGAACTCCGGGCGGTCCGTGCCGTAGCCGACCACGTTCGGGAACTCCAACAGGCGGCGACCGCCGAGTGGGGCGAGCACCGCGTCGTAGAAAGCGGCGCTGGCTGGCACGTCGCGGACCTGCACGGACAGATGATCCATCATCGCGGGTTCCTCCAGTCACGGGTTCAGGGCGGAGGTCACGCTAACGGCCGGGTGTGACACGGGCCTGGCACTTGCTCGCGTGGGTGGCCAAAGCCATGATGGCGGTTTAGGGCATAGCATCAATGCTATGGATGGAGGTGAGCGATGAGTGATCGCCTGGACTGGAATGACCTGCGTGACCGTCGGATGGCGGAGCCAGGGGCGGCCGAGACCTACGACGCCACTCGGATTGCCTTCGAGCTTGGTCAGGAGGTGCGCCACCTGCGAGAGGGGCACGGCTGGAGTCAGAGTCAGTTGGCGCGGGCCGCCGGCATGACTCAGTCCGCGGTGGCTCGCTTCGAGGCAGGCGGCACCGTGCCGACCTTGCCGGTCTTGGAACGCCTAGCCCGGGCTCTCGACCGGAGGCTAGACGTCAGGTTCGCTCCGAACGCGGACGCGGCGTGAGCATCCGGGGCACAGAGCGGCGCATCCGGCTCCCAAAGCACCTCGAACGGTCGTTGATCTAGCATTCCGGGTCATGCGTGGGTTCTTCGAGGTCCAGGGTCGGGGGCTCTCGTATCTGGACTTCGGTGGTCCGGGTGCTCCGCTCCTGGCACTGCACGGGCACTACAACGAAGCCTCAGCATTCGCGCCGCTGGCCGAGGCGTTGGCGCCGCGGTGGCGGGTGATCGCCCTCGATCAGCGTGGGCACGGCGAGTCCGACCGTGCAGAGAGCTATGGGCGGGACGACTACGTTGCCGACGTCGACGCCTTCCACCGGCATCTGGGAATCGGCCCTGCGCCGGTGCTGGGCCACTCACTCGGTGGGGTGAACGCCTACCAGTACGCCGGCCGGCACCCGGATCGGGTCACGGCGCTGGTGGTCGAGGACATCGGCGCGGTCGTGAACTGCGACTGGTCGTTCACCACCAGCCTCCCTCGCCATGCACCATCCCGCGATGCGTTGGCCTCGGCGCTGGGCGCGACGGCCCCCTATCTGGATTGCTCCTTCCGTCAGTCGAAGGACGGCTGGGGCTTCTCGTTCGACACCGATGACACGGTGGCTTCCCAGAAAGCGCTCAAGGGTGACCACTGGAAGGACTGGGAGTCGGTGACCTGCCCTACCCTCCTGATCCACGGGACGCGCAGTGATGAGCTGACCGCCGCTCACGCGCGCGAGATGATCAGCCGTCGCCCCGGCGCCCGTCGTGTCGAGCTGCCGGCAGGTCACGTTGTGCACCACGACGCTCAAGCGCAGTTCGCCGCTGCTGTCAGCGCCTTTCTGTCCGAGTCGGTCGGCGTACTTGTGGTGGGAGAGTAGTGCCTCCGACTTGACCAGCGTGACGAAGAACAGGTCGGCCTGCGCAGTGCGCCGGCTTCCGCCAAATTCGCTCCAGCGGGCATCGCACCCGGTCAGCGACACTGACGCCCTCAGAGGCTGAAGTGGAGCATGTCCAGCAGCCGTCCGCCACCGGCGTGCTCGCCGGTGGCGGCCCAATCGGCCCGTCCAGCCGACTGACCTCATCGATGTGCCGCCCTCGGCCGAGCTCACGGTCGTTCGGCGGGGCGATCGGGGTCGCGATATCTGCCGAGCCGTCGCAGCCAGGCTCACCCGCCGATGTTCGCCGACCGGTAGACGTCTTCGATCTCCGGGCCTGTCTCCGCGGAACTCGGCCGGACTCAGACAGTTACTCGACTGCCGGTAGTGCCTTTCTGGAACTAGTTTCCCTGTTGGTTCCAGAGATCTGTGGCCCATCTCAGATGAGCCACCAGGTACTCCTCACGTGGACGGACCTGAGGCGGGATGGCCAATTGCCTTCCGTCGAGCTGAACCAGATCTGGAAACGAGTCGAGAGAAGGGCTCAGGCGCACCACCCAATTCGAGGGATCGATGGCGAGGAGGAAGCAGTCGAAGAGCGAGTGGAGATCTCGGCGAAGGAGGACGCCGCCGGCGATATCATGCTTCGGCGTGTCGCAGTAGCGGTACAGATGGGCCGCTTCGATGGCTTGCGCGGGTTGCAGTCCGGTTATGAGACAGCGGTCCCCGAATCGTTGGCGCAGTACCTGCCGGAACTCAGCTTGACCGATGCGAACCTTACCCAGCCTGGAGCGATGGCCAGCCGGTAGCCGCGGGTCGGTGGCTTCGACCCACCATCGGAGGCCGGGATCGTAAGCCTGTCCGAGAAGCTGAGTGATCAGTTCAGGGTTCAATGGCCGTATCGATTGCTGAGCCGATCGATTGAGATATGCAGACGCTACATCCGTCACCCGGAGGTCTGCTGTCGGCCTCCAAGTGCGAGCGTAGTCGCACACATGAACCGTGACATTTATCTGTTCCTGAGCGGGTTCGTCGAACAAATTCTGACAAGGTGAGCACTTGTAGCGTGGGGTCAACTGCTTTCGTGTCTTGAAGGCGGTATTGCCGCAGCGCGGGCAGCGACGCCTCACCTTCGTTGCCGTCTCGGTCTGGACGTCGTCGATCCAGCCGACGCCGAGCACATGGCTACCGTTGCGCAGGACGGCCAGATCACCTGGTTGAACAGCGCGGTGGTTCGGGACCGTGCTGTCCCAGGCGTACTTGCTGCCGAGAACGTCGGTGTACCCAAGGTTTCCGGCGAACTGCCGCTCCGACTCGTCGATGGTCAGCAGACTCCATGCACGGTTCATGGCAGAGGTTTCTACAGCAACCGGACCAGCTCCGCTGCCCCTCAGTGGTGAACCCACGGGGCGCTTCGGGCAGTCGATCGGTCCTGCTCAAGCCGTCGTCCCGCCTCAAGTTCTGGCGGTTCGGGGATCCCGTCGGCAGGACTCGGGCAGGTAGTGTGCGAGGACCGTCATTGGGGAGGTCGGGAGTGATGCGCATCCGGGTCAAGGCTGGCAATTTCAAGTAGCAGCGCCGCGATTGAAGTAAGCAAAGCACGCGGTGCTCCGAGCAGGCGTTGGCGCCGGGCTGGCTGTAAGCCTTGGCTCCGATGTCGCTTTCCTCTCCGGCACGACTGGATAGCTGACAGATCAGGTCTGTCCGTTATCAGATTCGACATGTACCAACCACCGAAGGTGATCCATGCTCTCCCGCTCCACGTCCTCGACCGAGTCCCCTCAGCTGATCCTCGACCGGGCTGTCTCGCTGGTCGACTACCTGATGGCCGTGCGGACACAGATGGAGAAGCCGGCCCGCACGGTCCCCGCAGGGGGCGCGTTCTGGCAGCACGCATTTCCCGCCCACCCAGCCTGCGAGGTCGGCGTCTCCGCCGATGGCGCCAGCTGGCTTCGGGTAGGACTGCCCGCGCCGGTCCGTTCCCTGCGGGCGCCGGGGCAGCTGGCGCCGTACTTGAACGGTCCACTCTCGTACGACACGGAACCTCGCCTGATGGAAGCAGAGGAGGAGCTTGAGCCGCTGCGGGCGCGACTCGAGGCGTGGCGGGAGCAGGAGTGGCGGCCATGGGCCGAGCAGGCCCGGCGCACCGAGGAGGTACGCCAGCTGCACCGCAGTCTGTTCGACCTGAAGCACCGGGTCGACATGAACGCGGCTACGGACGAGCTGGTCTGGGGTCACGGCATCATCCGAACGGACGTTGCAGGGCACCGGGTGCAGTACCCGCTGGTCGTGACACCGGTCGCCGTCGAGTTCGACGCCGACCGGTCGATGGTCCGGGTGGTGCCGCAGGGCGCTGCCCGACTCCAGACCGATCCGCTGACCGGCCTCGACGAGCGTTACCTCAGTCAACTGCTCACACTGGCCGGTCCCGGCGGCCAGCTCGACCTTGACCCCTGGCACGACGTTGACCGGGTCGAGTTCTTCGAGCGGGCGCTGCGCCGGCTCGGGCACGAACCCGTCGTCCGGGAGAGCGGTTCGGCGGCACCGGGCGGCCCGCATGTCCACGACACAGGAGTGCTCTTCGTCCGGCCCCGGCAGCGGATGCTGCGCCGCTTCCTGGAAGAGCTGCGGGCCCGCCTGCTCCAAGGCGACACGGCGAGCATCGGTTCGCTGGCCGCCATCCTGGCCCACGAACCGAGCCGACTCGAAATGCCGCAGGACCAGCCTGCACGATGGACGCCGCTGGGGGAGCGGCTGCTCATGCCGCTGCCGACCAACGAGGCACAGGAGTCCATCGCCCGTCGACTCGCGCAGCATCGGAACGTCGCTGTGCAGGGACCGCCCGGTACCGGCAAGACCCACACCATCCGTAACCTCATCTGCCACCTGATGGCGCACGGCAAGCGGGTACTGGTGGTCGCGCAGAAGGAGGACCCGCTGCGAGTCCTGCGCGACGGCCTGCCGCAGGAGATCCAGTCGCTCTGCCTGGCCGTGCTCGGCCGCTCCACCGACCAGCTCCTGCAGCTCCAACTGGCCGCCCGCGAACTCTCCGATCGCGGGGCGACCCTCGACAAGCGGAGCGAACAGCAGCGGGTTGACCGCCTGCGCCACCAGCTCGAACAGGCCGAGCGCGACCTGGGTCAGGCCCTCGGCGGACTGCGCACCATGGCTGAGAACGAGGCCGCCCACCATGAGATCGGCGGCATCCGGCTCTCGCCGAGTGACGTCGGGATCTGGCTGCGCGAACGCGCGGAGCGCTACGGCGATATTCCCGACGACCTGGCACCGCAACGCGACGCGCCGCTGAGCGCCGATGATTTCACCGAGCTGCTCGACATCGCCCGGCGTACCGTCAAGCAGGATCGTGCGCAGGCGTTGCTCAACTTGCCGACGGCGGTCGACCTGCCCCCAGCGGTAGCGATCCTGACCGAACGGCAGCGGCTGGACGAGGCGGCCCGCGAGCTGAACCAGCTCGCCGCCGCAGGCGTTTCTCTGCCGCAGGTCCGTGCCTTCGGCCCGCAGCCTCTCGATGACCTCGCGGCGCAGCTGCGTGAGGCGCTCACCGTGCTCGCTGCCCGCGAGGGTTCGTGGACAGACCGGCTTGGCACCCTGGTCCAAGCCGCCCCCAACTGGCACCAGATGTGGTACGACCACGTCGCAGCCTGTCAACGGGCCCTCGGTGAGCTGACCTCCGCCACCCGCATCATCGCGGGCCACCAGGTCACCGTGCCCGAGGTGCACATGGCCGAACCGCGCAGGCTGCTCGCCCAGCTCGGTGAGCTGCGCCAACGCTTCGCCGCAGGCAAGGGCGTCAACCGCCTCTTCCAGGGCGCCCTGGCCAAACTCGCCTCCGAGTGTCACATCGACGGCGAAAGCGTGCGCAGCTGCGACGACATTGACATCATCGTCGCCTACGTCGGACGGCAGCGGCTGCGCCAGGAGCTGACCACCCGCTGGCAGGAGTGGACCCAGCCGCTCGAGCTCACCATCCCGGCCGCGGCGAATCCCGAGACGTGGGCCGGCCGGATGCTCGCCGAGGCCGAATCCACCCTCGACTGGGACCGCCGCCGCTGGCCGGCGCTGTACTCCACGCTGCGCGGGCTGCTCCCCACCATGGCGGCCACCGTCGACACGCGGCGGCTTTCCGCCCACACCGACCTCGTGGCCCGTTGCGCCACCGTCTTCACCCACGACGGGCTGCTCGCCGTCGAACGCGACCTTGCCGCAGCACTCCAGACCGGCATGTCGAGTACGGACGCCAGCGAACTCTGGAGGCTTCTCGACCTGAGCCGGCAGAGCACGGACCTCGACCGCTGGGACTCGTACCGGGAGGAGGTCCGCCGGCTCGCCGCCCTGCGCCCCGACGCGGAACGCTTCCAGGACCTGTCGGCCCGGCTCCGGGAGGCCGCGCCCGGCTGGACCGCGACCATCGACGACGGCACCGCGCCCGCGCTCGCCGGTAACGGTACCGACTGCCTGCACCGCTGGCAGTGGCGGCAGGCGCAGACCTGGTTCGACACCGTGGTCGGCAGCGTTGACCCGGTCGCCCTCGGCCGGCGCGTCGAGCAGATCCGGGAGCGCATCCGCCGCCTCACCCAGGAACTCGTCGCCGCCTCCTCCTGGCTGGAGGTCTCCAAGGCCCTCGACGACCGCCGCCGGGCGGCGCTCGCCGACTGGACCACCGCGCTGCGCAAGATCGGCAAGGGTACGGGGAAGAACGCCGCCCTGTGGCAGGCCCACGCCCAGCGGGCGATGAGCGCGGCGGTGGACGCCGTACCGGTCTGGGTCATGTCCGTGGACCGGGCCATCGAACAGTTCGCCAGTGGCGCCCACTTCGACGTGGTGATCGTCGACGAGGCGTCCCAGGCGGACGTGTTCTCGCTGCCCATCCTCAGCCTCGCCGAGCGGGCCGTGGTCGTCGGCGACGATCAGCAGATCGGTCCGCAGTTGTCGTTCGTCGGCGCCGTCACCGGCCTGATCAACTCGCATCTGGTCGACGTGCCGTCGGCCGAGCACTTCGACCCGGAGAGCAGCCTCTACGACCACGCGGTCCGCCGCTCGCCAGAACGCATCCTGCTCACTGAGCACTTCCGCTCCGTGCCGGCCATCATCGGCTTCTCCAGCCAGACCTATTACGGCGGCGAGATCGAGCCTCTGCGCACCGACCGCCCCGCTGGCATCGGCGACCCGGTGATCGCGGTGCACGTGCCCGAGGGCATCCGGCAGGACCTCACCACCTACGGCAACGTCAACGTCGCCGAGGCGGAGGCTCTGGTCGCACGGGTCGCAGCGATCGTCGCCGACCCCGCGTACGCCGGCCGGACCATCGGTGTGGTCAGCCTCCTCAGTACCAGTGGACAGGCCCTCTACCTGCTCACCCGGCTCCGCGAGCAAATCGGCGAGGAGGAGATGGAACGCCGCCGGCTGCGCGTCGGTGACTCGTACACCTTCCAGGGCGACGAACGCGACATCGTGCTGGTCTCCCTGGTCGTGTCCCCGCACCAGGGACCCGTGTCGGCGTTCACCAAGCGCGACCACCACCGCCGGGTCAACGTGGCCGCGTCCCGGGCCCGCGACCAGCTCTGGGTCTTCCACTCCGTGCAACCCGTCGACATGCGCGAGGACGACGCCCGCGGCCTGCTGCTCACCTACTGCCAGAACGTCGCCGTTGCCGAGGAGGCGCACGACGACCTGGAGAAGCGCTGCGACAGCGACTTCGAACGCGGCGTGCTGCGCCGCATCCTGCTGCGCGGCTACCGGCCGCTGCCGCAGTTCCGCATCGGCAGCTACCGGATCGACTTCGTGCTGCCCGCCCCGGACGGCCGCCGCCTCGCCATCGAATGCGACGGCGACGCGTACCACGGGCCGGAGCAGTGGGAGAGTGACATGGGCCGCCAAGCGGTGCTGGAGCGGGTCGGCAACTGCGTCTTCGTGCGAATCCGGGGGAGTGTGTTCAGCCGGGACCCGGAGGCGGCGATGGAGCCGCTCTGGCAGCGTATCGACGAACTGGGCATCGGGGCCGCCTCCCCGTCAGTCGCCCCGGTCATCGACGCGGAGGCCGAGGCTGTGCTGCCTATGGCAGCGCCGTCTTCGATCGCGCCGTCTTCCGTCTCGGCGTCTGACGCTCCGGGGAGTCCGCTGTTTGGTGCCGCCCAGCGAGAGGTTGAGCCGAACGAGGTGAGTCCGGGCGATGTCGTGCCGCCGGCACCACCGACCGCCCCGCCGCCCCCGGCGGTCAAGCGTGTCTCGCCGACGCCGGCGCCGACGGTAAGTGGTGCGACAGTCGGCAGCGGCTACGAGCAGCGGCGTGAGGTGGTCGTGCCCGCGGCGGTCATACCCGCCGTGGCTATGCCCGCACTGGCAACGACCGCGTTCGCGGCTGCTGAAGCGGAGCCCGATGCGGAAGTCTCGTCCACCACCCGCACTGACGACCCGATTCACAAGGCGGAACCACCTGTCGTAGCCGCGACGCCCGCCACCGTCGAGGCGATCCGGCCCGCGCCGACCGCCGGCCCTGCGGCGGCTGACAGTGGCGACGACCTGGCACAGCTGACGGCCGCGCCGGCGGCGGGCATATCGGTGGCGGCCATGCCGGCAGTGGTCACGGCGGCGCGGGCGGCCGACGAATCGACGCTGGCTACGGACGACGGTATGGTGCCCGGGCCGGTGGGCCATCGCAACGAGGACGCTTCCGCAGCAAGTGGCGAGCAGGGCGTATCGGAAGCTGCTGCCGATGAGGACGCGGAACCTGCCCCGATCGGCGTCACCGCACCTACAGGCTCTGGGGCGCCACGCTTCACGCCTGAAGTCGTCGATGTTCCCCAGGCTCACTCGGCCGTCGCTTCACCCACCCTTCCAGCCGTGGCCGTCGCCTCCGAACAGAGGTTGTCCGATCCGGCTACCTCGGTGGCCCACGAACACCAGGGCGAGAGCGTTCTGGATGAATGGGTGCCTCCCGGCTACCGCAGCATCGCCTGGCTTCGTCCCTACGAGGCGATGGCTGCCCTCGAGAGCTACCGAAACGGCCGTGACACTCCCATCCGACATGGTGGCAAGGTGCTGGGCTGGGCCCGGTACCAGAGCGGCGTTTCAGCCGAAGCTCGCCCACACCGAGCAGATGTTCGCATCGAGCGCGCAGAGGCCGGCGGCCCGCGCTTCGTCTGCTGGGTACGCCAGAACGAGGCGGAGGCAATCATCCGCACGGCGAGCTTGAGGAAGGACAGCCCCTGTGAGACCGGTGACGGTCGGAGGGAGGGGCTGGTCCAGTACTTTGCTCCGACCAACCCGGCTGCGATCCGGAACCGGAGCGTCACTCGTCTGCTGCGCTCTTCCTGGGAGCAAGGTGCACCCCGACGCAGTGCAAAGGCGCCTGTCGACACGGTGCAGGTTCCGGCCGGCGTGCAGCGTAAGAGATCAAACAATTCAGAGCCCCGCCCTGCCATGCTTCGGGGGACAGGTCAGGAGGGACTCTCTGCAAACCCGTCGGTGTCGACCGAGACCCATGGACGACGAGACGGAGCTTTAAGTCCGTCGGTGGCTCCCGAAATGGGTGCCTTGGACCGACGCAGCCTTGAGGCACTCTTCCACCGAGAGATGGTCCGCATCTGTCAGCGGGCAAGGGACGAGGCCAGCTACCACCCAAGCCTGCTGCTGCGCCTCGTGACGGAAAAGGGTGGACTGGCCAGTGCGCGACAGCTGCTGCACAGCCCGGCGGTCTCTGATGGCTTCACGGCGCTGTGGGAACGGGGCCGAGTGGATCTTACGACGGAGGCCCTCGCACTGCGTCCCGAGTTCCATGCCTTGTTCACCGAGGATGAACTGACCGTCGCCCGAAGCCGTGTAGAAGCTGCATCCTCGTGAACTGCTGAAGCGATGCCGAGGTGCCTGTCGTCCGGGTGCTGAAGCAGGCCGCGGACGGCTGCCGCTCAGCGTTCGCTCAGCCCGGCGATCGGCCCCGGAGCAGCCTCGTCGAGCTGAGAAAGCGCGTGGCCTCCTCGCTTCCTGGTTTGTAATACTGCACCAGTCCGACCGCCTCGCCGTCTGGTCCGATCACCGCGATCGAACGCCTCTCAGCCGAAGCTTGGGTGACGCTGAACGCCTCGTGTTCTCTGATCCAGCAGGCGATTCGCTCACCCTGACCCCGGGATCTCACCAGCTTCACGTTGGCGCTGAGATCCATAGCCCTCGTCGAGGCTTCGTCCACGTAACGGGCCCAGCCGGTGATCTCATCACCGTCATGTACCGGTACGTCGGCGTGCAACTGGTACGCCAGGACGGCGGCTTCCGCCTCGAGGGGACGAACCCACCCGACGCTGCGGTACCCCGCCGGCACGGGTATCCAGGCCGCGGACGAGTCCTCCTCCGGTCCACTGTCGCCGCGGACCGCGTCATCCGTATTCGCGGAATGGCCGTGCAGTTCGGCGACGTGCGGCGCAACGTCACCTTCGGATTCTTCCAGCGAAGCCGGCAGGTCGGTTCCGGCCAGGGAGAGCTCCGACGACTCCGACCGGCTCTCGTCGGTGGGCTGCTGGCCAGTCCAGTTCTGCCGTTGACGTGTCCACGCCTCCTCGAGGAACGCCGCGATGTCATCGTCGCCGCGCTGCCGGTAGGCCGCCAGGATGCGTCGAGGCTTTGCGTCTCCAGGAAGGTCGACTGCAGTAGCCAGAGCAGTCTTGGCGGCCTCCACATCGTTGGTATCTGCGGCACCGACCAGTTCCAGTGCCTGGGTCAACGGGTCCGCGCCAGGCGCAATCGGGTCACGGACCGTAAGGCCGAAGCGGCCGTACGGCATGAACTCGAGAAAGGCGTTCTGCCCTTCCCTGGCCTGTAACTGGTCCAGGAACCTTTTGATGGTGCCGCTCGCGGGCTGCAGCCCCGTCCAGCGGATGCTCTGGGTGCCGAGTTCCGAATCGAGCTCAACTACCTCACCCTGCACACATCCAACAAGGCTCGCGACACCTGACGGCACTGGGAAGCCGGATCCGCGGAGGTGATCGCGGGTGATGACAATGCGGAATTTCCACACATCGCCGTGTCGGAACAGTCTGCGGGTCGCGCTGGGCGCTTTCCGAGGCGCTGCCGGAGATTCCCGACGCCGTACGACCCGATCAATGATCTCGTATTCGCCGTTGCCCGCGTAAGCCTGGACACTGCTCGGCGACACGTCGAACCGGTTCGTGATTGACTCCACCAACCGGCTGAGTTCTATCTGCCCGCCGGCTGCGGCGAGTTCGAGACCGATCTGCTGGCGGATCGACGTGTACTCCTCGACCTTCCAGCTCGCCAGTCCCCACGTCGCTCTGTCGGTCCTGACGAACCGATCGTCGCTTCCGAGCACGTTGGTCAAGCTCCGGATCGTGGTGTTTCGGCCCATCTCCTGGTGCAACTCGTCGGTCTGCAGCGGTTCACCAGTCGCTGCCAGCAGGCTCGCGGCGTGATCGTTGAGGGACCGAGTACGGGTCAGGATCTGGTCGTTGTACACGACGTAGCCGCACCAGTTCAGCCATGCGAGCAGCTCCGCCTTCGGCATGGCGGTGGCGGAGGTGGCCGCTGCGAGGTCGACAAGACCATGCTCGGTCGCAAAGTCCTCGAGCAGGATCCGGGTCTGCTCCCGCGCGGCGCCCACATCGGGAGCTGCCGCCCACCCGTCGCTGACCTCGAAGTAATCGTCGAGGCGGTCGAGTACCAGCCACAGGGGGGCATCAACACCCGGAACATCTCGGGCGAGATCGGGGTGCAGAGTGATGAGGCGGTCAAGCGCAGCGATCGGTTGGATCTCGGCACGGAGACTGGCCAGCAGGTCTCCGATGCTGGTGCCGAAGTGAAAGGTACGTGCCAGTAGTTCCTTGAGCCGGACTTCAATCTGGCGCACCCGTTCGCGGGAAACGTCGAAGTCAACCGCAATTTCAGCCAGTTTTCTCGGTGGCCTACCAAGCAACCGGTCACGAAGGACCTGCAACTGCCGCTCATCGAGCTCGGACAGGAAGGCGGTGAACTCCAGGACCGGGTCGGGGCTAGCGCCATTGAGCACCATGTCGGCCGCCGTCAGGGAGTTCAGCCGTAGGGCCACTTCCTGAATCTGCTCGGGTGCGCCGTCCTCGATGACGACCTTCAGGAGAGACTGACCGCTGCGTCGTCGAAGATGGTGCCATGCAGCAAGCTGAGCCAGGTCCTCGAGCAGCTGAGCCTGTGCCGGTGGGAGGCTTACTGTTGATGCATTCGTGGATGGGCTGTCTTCTGCCCTGACGTCGATCTCGGGCAGGTCGCCGGACCGGACGATGGCAGCGGACACCAGCGCCGCGACAACTTCCTCCACCGTGCCCTGGCCGGTGCCGCGGACGTCATACAGATCCTTGACCGACAGTGGCTCAAGCTCAGCGACAGTTTGCACCTGAAGTCGCTGGAAGGCGGTCCGCGCCCTGGCCCCCGTCGTGAGAGTGGCCAGCGTCATTCGTCGGGGCACCGTGGGGAAGCTCTCTCCGAAGGCCGCGTCCAAGTGCCGGACCAGAAAGAACCGGGCCAGGTGACGGCAGAGCATCTCATGTTCGGCCATCATTGTCGTCACAGCGGGTGATTCGGTGAGCCACCAGTCGGGAGATGGAGTGAGATCAGCCAGCTCCCGCGCTGTGGCAGGCGTGTGATGGGCAAGCCAGGGCAGCACCCGGGTCCAGAGCGCGTCGTGGTACGCCTCGGGAGGGAGATCCCCGAACGGTGCGCTGGTCACGGTGGTCCTTTCATGCTCGTGCGTAAGTGACAATCTCAGGGTGTGCTTCTGAACCCGAGTCGCTGTGCCTCGGTCATCACCCGCATTGCCTGCGCTGCCTGCTTGTCACTGATTGTCCAGCTGTTGTTGACGTAGCGGCCCACGTTGTCAGCCAACTGCCGCTGCCACGGCTGGAGGTTGCCCGTCTCCTTGGCCCATCGCGCCAAGGCGAACCATTCAGGAGCGGGAGTCGCCAGCACCAAGGCCACATCACCGGTGGTGCTCTCATCCGGGTCTGTCGGTGCGCTGTCCTCGAGTGGCTGATCGGTCAGCTCCGCCGCGAGGTCGTCGGGGACCGTCCACGGGATGGCGAGCACCGCCTCCCAGCAGTCCGGGCGTTTCGCCCACTCGCCGATGTTGGTGCCTCCCCTGAGGGGGTTGACGATCACCTCGCGGACGGGCGCGCACAGGTCGTCAAGGGCTGCGGCGAGCGCAGGTGACAGACGCTGCTCACGCCAGATGCGATCCAGGTCGACCCGTCGATTGGTGGCTTCCGCCAGCCTGGCAATGGAGTACGAAGCGATGTTGATCTTGTAGCCGCCGAAGTCCCTCGCCGCCACGATCTTGTCGGTGGCCTTGAACAGGATCGCCTTGGCGAGCAGGCGCTGCGCGTAGCTGATGTTGACGTCCGGGGCGCTCTCACCCATTCGCACCATGAGCTCGCGGAAGTTCTTTTCGGCCCCTCGGCTGACCAGGTAAGGAAAGCCTGCCCAGGAGTGCATGAACTTGGCCGCGTCAGCCTTGGTGAATTTCTGGCCGGTTGGATGCAGGCTCTTGAACTTGCGCTGGTTCGCGGGGGTGCGTTCGCGGGCCAGAGCGTCGGTGTACTGCCCTCGGGCACGTTCGTAGAACCACTTCGTCTCCTGCCCGCTTCCGTCCGCTGCCGGCGCCCAGAGCGATCGCGTCACCTGCTCGATCGCCACGTGGAACGGATGGTTGGAGCTGAAGTCGACGACCGTGACCTTGTTCTGGGTGTTCGAGTACTTGGATATCTCTGGAACGATCTCCTGGAGGCGTTCGCGTGAGACGCGGGTCAGCTTCATCTGCACGCGCACCCGGCTGAGATCAGCCTTGTCACGCGTATGCGCGTAGTGGATCGAGGCTGTGGTCTGACCCCCGTTGACGATCTGCAGATCGTGGATCTTGCTGATAGCCTGACCGCCCTCGGGCAGCTCAGTGAACTCAACTGTCGAAGCAGTGGCGGTGATGCCGTTGTTGTAGGCCAGGAAACGGTCGGGGTTCCGCAGAAGCGTCTCCCGGATACCCTTGTTGACCCCACCCTTCGTCTGCAGGAACGAGCGGACGTTCAGCTCCAGCAACCGTGTCCCATGCCGGCCGTAGAGGTCCGCGAGATCCTGTCCCGGGATGATCGCCAGGAAAACGGAATAGTTGCGGTCGGTCTCGGGCGTGGCGAGGCAGGGGAGCGGTGGATCGAACTCCACCGCGATCGGCTCGCTGAGTGTGCCCGAGGAGGCTAGGCGGTGGAGCCGGGTGAGGTCCCAGACCTCATGAGTGACGGTGAGACCGTCCAGGTCTCCGGGCGGCAGCGTCGAGACTCCGCTGACGGTGTCCGTCAGGAGGAACAGTCGGATCCGCGGAGCGTCTGGCAGAGCCTTCTGGACCGCGACGCACATGTCATGCACGTCAGATGATTCATCGATGTCCTTGGCCAGGCCGTCACGGCACTTGCGGACGAAGGTCAGCAGCCGCTTGAACTGCGCCTCGGCCTGGCTTCGGGTCAGACGACCTTCCTCCGGCTGGAGGCTGAACTGGGTGATGAACAGATCGAGGGTCCCGAGAGACTCGTTCATCCCGTAGCCGTTGACCTCAAGACCGAGCGCCTTGTGGTACGCGGTGAAGGTGTTCTCCACCTCACCAGCCTGCTCCAACTCATCCAGTACCCGGCGGGTGAAGGTGTCCGGAGCGGTGGCGTTCTCCGCCTCCGCTGTGGCAAGCACGTCGGCAACGAGCTCCTGCGCGTAGGCCGACAGGCTGGTCTGGCTCATGCCTCCCCCTTGACAATGCTGGCGACCTGTTCGGCGGAGACACCGTACTGCTCCAGTCCGACAGTGCTGATTCGGTAGCAGCAGCCCCCGACCCCTGGCCGTAGGTCAGCCTCCGTGATGCGCGGGAAGTCGTCAATGACGTGCCAGAAGTCCGTTCCCCGGACGGTGTAGCGGAGCTCGTCGTACAGATGCCGGTGTTCGGAGAGGTAGCCGGCACGGATGAGCAGATCATCCAGTTCTGCTCGCACCGCCGCCGGTGACGCCTCCCTCAGCGAGCCGATGATGGCGTTGAGGGACTCGCCCGAGCCGCCCCGACGCTCGTCCAGCGAGAGATGGGCCAGCAGCAGGTGATCGGTCCCGGTGTCATCGAGCTGACGCTCGCTCGCAATGACGATGCTCCGAGGGCTTCTTCCCGTCCCGGTCTTGACCTCGATGGCACAGGTTGCCAGTTCGAAGTCCTGATTCGCCCCCATCGGCCCGCGCCAGGCCGACACCGCCTCCTTAGGCGGCAGGACCGGACAAAGGTGTTCGCGTAGGACCACCAGTTCCCCGAACAGACCTCGTCGTGCCTCTTCACCGAGCCCCGTGTCACGGATGGACTGGAGGAGGTGACGCCAGTGTTCGAAGCGCTCGATGGCCGCAGTCAGAGCCTCAGCGGGGCCCTCCGCTTCGTGCGCGGTCGTGGCCACGTCGGCGATCAGCGGATTGAAGACCTCCCGCCGCTCGTCTGCGGTAAGGACGACGCGAAGCTCGGTGCTCCCGTCAGGAGCCGTCGCGAACTCGATCGCAAGACCCCGGGTGCTGGGCAATGACGGATACCGTTCGGCCACCGACCGACCGGCAGACGCGGGCACCCGCAGAAGGAGCACCCGCCTCCCTGTTGGCTGCTGAACTGCCAGGAAGATGTCGTGCCGCGATCGTGGAAACAGGCGCCGGGCGACGATGCCGTACGGGTGATGCTCAGCCTCGAGAGGCGCCCAGTCTTCTTCTCGGATCCTCACTCGTCCGGATCCTCGTCATCGAAGAGATCGATCTCGAGTTGCCTCCAGACGTCATTGACCACGTACTCGGTCTCCGTCGGGTGCTCCGAGAACGGGAAGCTGATCGCGAAGCCAACCAACGGAGGAAGGCTCACGTCAGCTTCTGCCTCAGGGTGCTCGATCGGATAGATCAGGAGCAGCGGCTCCTGCACCGGCCGGAACCTCCGGAGCGGCTGCCCGGTGGGGATGGCCGGTTCCTTGAAATCCTTCCCCTTGCGATCCGCTTCGAGCCGGCGAGCTGCGCTCGTCGCTTCCAGCGCGCGTGTTTGGAGCTCACGGGACAGATCTTTGCTTTCGTCCGCCGGACTGAGCACGCGCTTGATGGTGTGCCGTCCAGGTTCCGCCTCCATGCCGTCCGGACGGGAACGGGTTACGAGGCGAAGCGGGTGGGCGCCAACCTTGCACGGCGTTCCGGTAGGCGTGCCCACCAGCCGCACCGTCCAACGGGACAACTCGCCCACCGCGACGCAGCCGCGGATGTACTGGGCGATGAGCGCCGGACGCACGCGGTAGGAGCCGCGGTCGGAGATGTACCCGTCGAGAAATCCGTCGATGATCTCGGTTGGCGGCACGCCTCGCCAGACCAGGCTGGTCCCGTCGCGCTCAGGACCGCCCTGCTGGTCCAAGCCGGTGATGAAGCGTTCGAGAATGTCAGAGTTCCGTCGGACAGCCTCAGGGCGCAAACTGAAGACCGTTGTCTCGGGGAGCTCGCCGGAGTAGCTGAGCCGCACCTTGACGCCGCGTCGCATCTTGTTGGCAGCGGTGACCGCGAGCCCGGCGGGAGAGGCGCGGACCCGCAGCCCGAAGCTCTCCGGCGTCTGCCCGAGGCGGGCCATCTCCTCGAAGTCCCGACGGAGCTCGTTGTCCGCTGCAGTGATCTCCCCGTACGACTCGAAAAGCTCGGACGTCGTGTACAGCCGGCACAGGTCCTCGTAGCCGGGTCGGTAGCCGAACCAGCGGCCCATCTGGAGGAGCGTGTCGTACATGGACGACGCTCGCAGGTAATAGCTCACGCTGAGCCCCTCGAGTGTGAGCCCGCGGGAGAGCTTGTCCGCGCCCACGGCGATCACGGACAGCCCGGCCTTGCGCTTCTCGTAGTATTCGAGCGCGTCGCGGGAGGTGCCGTTGATGGCCCGCACATCGATTTTGCGGAGAGCCGGTCGCAGCTCCTTCTCGACGTCAATCCAACCTGTCGGCGGGGCCTCCTCGGCCGGGAACATCGCACTCGTGACGGCGAAGTCCCGCTCCCACAGGTCCCGAAGCTGAGCAAGCAAGTGGGCGGCCTCCCCGCCCATCCCGTCGCGGAGCCGGTCACGCATCAGCTCAACGTATTCTTCGATCTGGTCGCGGATTCGATTCTGCACAGTCACGAACCGCGTGACGTGCACGAGCATGGAGTTGTGCTGACTGCCCTGTCCCCGCACCCGACGGGCAGCGCACGTCAGAACGAAGGTATCGATCGCATCGCGGAGTGACGCGGGAAGTTCCTCCGACGGCACCCATTCCTTCTTGTGCCGACGAGGCATCCACTTCTCGTGGTCATGAACGGGGCGGAAGATCGGAAGCGCCTTGATCCCGTCGTCCTCCGGGTCCGTCGCGCTCAGTCCGAACACCCGTTCCGGTCCCAGGTAGTTCGAAGGCGCAGGCAGGCTCTCGATGAAGCTTTCGGGGAACAGGTCGAGCCCGAACGTGTCGTGGTCCGCCTTCGGCTTGATGTAGATGTTGGCAAAAGGCGTTGCGGTGTAGCCGACGTACGCCGCCTTGTCGAAGCTGTTGAGTAGATGCCTGATCGACCGGTTGATTGTCGAGGGGTCGGTGTCATCGTCCTTGGTCGTGTCGACGGACGCGTGATCCGCCTCGTCGTCGATGACGAGGAGGGGAATGTCCCGCACGACCTTGGACTTGCCGTCCCCGACTGGTACGCCCTCAACCTCGACGATCCACTTGCGGACGTTCTCGAGGATGCTCTTGTGCTTCTTGATCACGAGAACGACGGGGTAGTCACCGATCGGCAGGTTGAGGTTCCTGGCTATCTGCTGCTTGAAATCCCCGCCCTCCGCGCTGTTCGTCAGTGATGCAATCTTCAGCCGCTTCACGCCGGGCATCACTCCGACGCCGATGCGTGCCGTGTTAGTGGTCTCGTCGTAGCGCTGCTGGTACTGCGTGTCGAAGCCGAGCAGGCCCTCATCCACCCGGAGCTGGGTCTGACTCCGGAGGCTGTTGTGAATGCCGGCCAGGATCACGATCAGCTTGTAACCGGCGTCGGCCGCCTTGCTGGCGAAGCCGATGTAGTTGCCGGTCTTGCCCGACTGCACCTGGCCGACCACGAGGCCGGTACGGCGCCAGGCGCTTGGACGTCGCGGGTCCTCGATCTGGCTCAGGATACGGTCTGTGCTCTGGTCCAGTCGGCGAACAACCCGCGGCGGCATCAGGCGGACATCCTCGAGATACCGGCGGTAGCGGTCCCAGAAGTCCCAGCTGCGCTCCAGCTGAGCCTCGGTGAGCCATTCGATGTGGTTGCGGTCGTCCTTCAAACCAACCGAGTCGTCCTGCCACACCGCAACCCGCGACTCGATCTCCTTGAGCAGAACGTCCCGGTCAAGCAATTGCCCGCGGGACTGCTGCATCACCCAGATCGGATCGACGCTCTCCGCGATCTCGTCGTGCGTTGCCTGACGGTCCTGAGGAAGCAGTGCGAGCACGAGCCGGATCGCCTGCTGCATCGCGTCATGGTTGTCCTGCGTCTGCGCGGTCATGTGGCCCTCCCCGTTGATCTGATGTGCGGTCGGCGGCTGTAGGGCCGTCAGCGTTGTTGCCAGAAGCCGTCGAACTGGTCGAAGGGCGGCATGAGCGCGAGGCGCTCCTTCGCCTCGCGAGGGGTTCGGCCCTGGGCGACGAACGCGGCGTAGATGCGGTTAGCAACGTCGCCCACTTCCTTGGGTGCCGCTCCCAGGAACGGCTCGGGGTCGTCCGCGACGTCACCGTCGTGCATGATCCGCAGCGCAGCCACCGGGACGGTCTCTTCAAGCAGCCTGATCAGTGCCCTGGCGTCGACGGCCGCATCGGGGCCGCCCTGCATCACCTCCCGCACCAGCGGATGGTCGCGGTTGATGCGACACCGGATGCTGCCGTCGCGCTTGTCCACCCGCCAGGCATAGATGAACTCGGCGCCGTGCTCCCGGGCAGCGATCCGACCACGATGGGTGAGCACCTCGGCGGCCCTGCTGCGGGTCGCTGTGCCGATGCGCTGGAGATGGCGTCGAACACCTACCGGAGGCACTGCCGTCGACTTCCGCACGTCGATGGCCCATTCGGCGTCCGCCTCAGCCGGGACGTCCACCACGATCCGCGCCAGGTTGTACCGCTCGTCGCGCCGGAAACCGCGGATGCCGAGCCAGTCGCCAGCGAGGATCAGCCGGTCCCTTCGGTAGACGTAGAACCCTTGCCGGTCGAGCCAGCCGGCTGGACCAGCGGCCTGTTCCTGCTGCTCGGAGTCGAGCTTCTTGGGATGGGGCAGGATGAACGGCTCGATCCGCACGGTGTGCGAACCGACGGGCAACTCCTCGGTGGGAAGTCGCTGGACCGAGGGATGGCCGCTCAGAAACGGATCCCACGCCTTTACCGGAGTGCCGTTGACCGTCATCGTGATCCGTTTCCGGCCAGTCAGGAAACGGGCGAAGACCATGCCGAGGTGTTCCTCGACGCGGGTTACCTCGGTGTAGAACTGCTTCTGCGCGCGGGAGTCCTCCACCACCAGGCCGTCGACGTCGAACCGGTGCAAACTTCGCCAAATCACGGTTGTGCCGACGCCCCCGTCCGGTCGCAGCCGGGCCAGAGTTTCAGCGGTGTCGTCATCGGTGCCGTGCAGCAGGCGCCACTGGCTGGTGGCGGACACGACCCCCAGGTCCCAGGTGCGAATGGCCTCAACCGCGCCGGCCTCGGGCCTCGTCGCAACCGTCAGTCGGGCGGCCTGCGAGAAGGAGGCACTCTTTAGGCCCATGCCGAAGCGGCCCAGATCCTCGGATGCGCGGGCCTTGAAAGAGCCGCGGGCGGCGACGGTCATCGCGCTGACGAGGTCCTCGGTCGTCATGCCCCTGCCGTCATCGACGACGGCGACCCATGAGGCCCGACCAGCCCAGGTGAAGTAGACGTCAATGCGCCGGGCGTCGGCCGAGACGCTGTTGTCAATGAGGTCCGCCACGGCGGCCTCGATGCTGTACCCGAAGGACCGGAGAGAGGTGATGGTTCCAGCAGGATCCGGGGTGGCGATGTCGTAGCTCAAAACAGGTCGGCTCCAGTCGGGCACGGAACTCGGGGCGCCGCACCGTTCGCGTTCGTTGCTATCCGACCGGATCAGCGCCATCCCTGATGTGCGAGGGCAACGTTGGACCTGGATACAGACAGCGCGAGTATAGGGAGTGATGCTCCTCTCACGCGGCCACACAAGATCGTTTATTGTCCTTCCGAGCGTTACATGCCTTTTGCTCGCGATGTTTCCACCCGTACGGATGGTGGTTGCTCAGGTCAACGGTCGGGTTGACAGCAGGACGCGATGAGTCGCGCGGTGTGTCGGTATGGGCGATCGTCGACACAGGCGACGTGGCGGTAATCTGCCTGATCGTGACCACTGAAGACCAGCCCGCAGCCGCCCCTGCTCGTCGCCGTGGGTACGGGGTCAAGCTGGTTCGTGGTCCTTTCCTTCGCCTCGCTCCTCACCCTGACTCCTGCTCGGAGCCCGAGGAGCTCGTCTCCCTGGCGTCAAGGCTCAGGGCCGGAGGCGGCCGTCTGGCCGCCGACTTGTTCAGCGGTGCTGGCGGTCTCAGCTTGGGACTCGAAGCCGCTGGATACCAGGTCGTGATCGCGGTCGACCATGACGAGGAAGCGATCGAGACCCACCGACATCATCACGGCGGGATGAGCGTCGACTGGGACCTGGGGGATCCAGAGCGGGTTCGGCAGGTGGCTGAACTGATCAAGGCGGCGGGAGTGGAACTCCTCGCTGGCGGCCCTCCCTGCCAGCCGTTCTCGAAGGCGGGGCGCTCGAAGATCAGGCACCGGGTCCGTCACGGACTGCGTGACCCGTACGACGAGCGGCGGGACCTGTGGCGTTCCTACCTTGAGATCGCTCGCATCGCCCGCCCTCAGGCTGTTCTCATGGAGAACGTGCCGGACATGGCACTGGACAAGGAGATGTTCATCCTCCGGACCATGGTCCATGAGCTGGAGTCGATCGGTTACTCGGTCGAGGAACGCTCGGTGGAAACCTTCCGCTACGGCGTTCCGCAGTTTCGACAACGGCTCATCCTGGTGGCGCTCCGCGACGGCGCAGCCTTCACCTGGCCGCAGGAACAGCGCGAGCGGGTGACGGTCTGGAACGCCATCGGCGACCTTCCGGGAGTGGAAGGCGGATGGCGGCCGACGGGCGGCGCGGAAGGCTGGACCGACTACGACCGACCGCAGAGCGAGTTCCAACGGCGCATGCGGAAGTCGGTGCCTGCGGACGACGCAAACAAGATCTTCGATCACATCACGCGGCCCGTCCGCGAAGATGACGCTCGCGCCTTCGAAGCGATGGACGCCACCACTCGGTACCGGGATCTCCCGGACGAGGTCAAGCGATACCGCGAGGACATCTTCGACGACAAGTACAAGCGGCTCGACGAAAACAACTTGTCGCGTACGATCACGGCACACATTGCCAAGGACGGCTACTGGTACATCCATCCGCGGCAGAACCGCACCATCACGGTTCGCGAGGCGGCACGGCTTCAGACGTTCCCGGACTGGTTCCGCTTCGCCGGGCCACCATCTGCGGCGTTCCGCCAGATCGGTAACGCCGTTCCCCCGCTGTTGGGAGAGCACCTCGCTGGCGCGGTACGCGCGGCTCTCGACGATCCGCGACCGGTGCCCGCGACGACGCAGGACATCGCTGCGCTTCTCGCGGCGTGGTTCGACAGCGCGGCGGTCCGCGGCCTCCCGTGGCTGAGGGCGGAAACCCGCTGGCAGGTGATTCAGGCCGAAATGCTTCTGGACCGCGCGCCGGCTGAGGTGGTGCGCTTCATCTGGCCACTACTGGTCCGCTGGCGTGAGCCGCAGGAGACTGTCCTCGCGGAGGCTGAGCTGCTGGAGATCAGCAAGTGGGCTGGGCGGCCTGCCCGAGCCGGGGCGATTCTGGAACTGGCCGGCCGGCTCGCCGACAACCCGGAGCTGCTCCGTGACGACGACCAACTGCGCCAAGTCCCGGGGCTCACCGAAGCGGTGGCCGATCTCGCGATTCTCGTGGTGTCCGGGTATAGCGAGGAGGAGTCCGAGGAGCCTGTTCTTGTGACGAAGGGCGTACTCCGGGTTGCCGCCCGCTTCAGCGGTGATCCTGTTGATCGTCGGAACCGGCTCACGGACGGCCGCTTGGAGATCGCCCGGATGATCGGCGGTGATTCGGACGCCCGGCGAGCCCATCTGGGTCTGGTCGAGCTGGCCAACAGCCTTTGCCGGCCGGTGGAACCGGGATGCAACGCCTGCCCGCTCCAGAAACTCTGCTCGGAGTCGCGCGCGGACCCGCTACGGCTCTTCTGAGCCGGGTACGTCTGAGGCTCAGGGCTCCAATCCCAACGACTGGGCGATCTCCGGGGCGTCCTTGCGCAGGGTCGCCGCGATTCGTTGCCAGGCGGCCCACTCGCCGGACTGCATCGCCGCCGCTCGCAAGGCGAGCCCGGTGGTCGCCGCCGCCTGTGTGGCGGAGCGCACGTCGGAGGACGCGCTGAGGTCTTGGGGCAAGGGCTTTGCCTTCACCCGGGCGCTCTTACGGTAGGCGTCGTTGGCGTAGCCGCACAGCTCGTTGACCGGCGCCTCCAGCATCTGACGCAACTGGGCCGGTAGCGACACCCGCATCTTCGCGACGTTGATGTTGAAGGCGGAGTCGAGGTCCGTGCTGAAGTCGAGCGAAGCCCGGGCCATCTTGGTGTGCTCGTCGATCCCACGGATCGCACTCCAGCCGCCCCACTGAACCAGTCGGTCGGCCCGGTAAACGTAGAGACCCTGCTGCCGGTTCCAGTTCAACGGCCCCGACATTCGCTCGAACTCGCTTGGACTGGAGAATCTGTCACGGGACGGCAGGATGAAACGGCGAAGGTCAACATGGCCCGAGACATCGCCGGCGGCGATCTCAAAGCGCTGGGCTGGCAGCTCGGAGAGGCCGTCCTCGTCAGGAGCGAACGGGTTCCATGCCCGCACTTTCTGACCGTTGACGGTGATGACAAGCGGAGTGCGTCCGCCGACGCCTTCGAGGAATCGATGGAACACGATTCCGAGATGTTCTGCCGTCTTTGTCGCCAGCGCTTCCAGTCGCCGGCGTGCCCAGCCCCCCTCGGGACGCTTCTCGGGAAGCACCCGGTCGAGGTTGCGCCAGAGGACGACAGTACCGGTGCCCTCGGCCAGCCACTGACGGGCTCTGGCGATATCCGGGTCCGCGCCGGGATCAATCACGATCCACTGATCCCATTCCTCGACCACGTCAAGGTCGAGGACTCGGGCTGAGGTCCGCACAACGTCGGGGGTGCTGCGGGAAATCACTGCAACCGAACGGCACTGCGAGAGGGACGCGGTCTTGAGACCCAACCCGTAGCGGCCGAGATCCCCTGTCTTGTAGGAGCGACGCGTGCCCAGTCGGAGCCCCTCGAGCAGCGCACCGGGAGACATGCCGCGTCCGTCGTCGGCGATGTAGACCCGGGTCTTCGATCCGGCAAATTCGATCATCACCTCCACACGCAAAGCGTCGGCGGCGACGCTGTTGTCGACGATGTCGGCCACTGCGGTCGGGAAGTCATAACCGATGTCGCGAAGCGAGCTGGTCAAGCGTGCAGCCGAGGGTGCGACGTCGAACCACGCCTTGCCGGGCATCTGCCCACCTCCGTCAGCTCGTCCCTGATGACGACCAGGATGTCACAACCTACGTCGTGATCTTGAAACAGGCGCCGGCGGTGTCCGTAGATGTCGCCATGTCTGCTCCACCTCATCCGCCACGGCCGCAGGGTCCTCGTGTTCCCAGAAGTGTCGAACCTGCCAACCCAGTGCCGTCAGTGCCGCGTCCTTCTCCCTGTCCCGTTCGACGTTCCGACGCAGCTTTGCCTGCCACCACTCACGGTTGTTCTTCGGCAACACGCCATGTTTCGGACACTGGTGCCAAAAGCACCCATCAACGAAGATGGCCAGACGTGCTCTGGTGAAGGCGATGTCAGGTCGTCCCGGCAGTTCTGGGTGGTTGATCCGGAACCTCAGGCCGCGGTGGTGCAGTTCCCGGCGGATAAGTAGTTCTGGCTTAGTGGAGGACCGGCGCATGCGCTTCATCTGGTTGGAGACCGCGTCACTCAATGGAGCTGGCCGACGAAGGGCCGGACCTCCAGTAATCGCCATTCTCTCGCACTCCGTCACAGCAGCCATACTCTCGGTTAACCGGCCCGGTCGCCTGCCGCCGTACCACCTCACGTTTTGCCCGCCGCAGGGCGGACAACCCAACCTATGTCTGCGTGCCTCATCGTCCCGGCGTACGACAATCACTGGCGAAGATCACGCTGGCACGGCGACCAACAGTCGACCTACCCTGCCTCAAGATCTGTAGCAATCGGAAGAGGGTGGATCTCTGCAGTGCGCAGCAGAACATCGAAGACAGGCGCATTCTCCCAGATCGGCCGCAGCTTGGTGACCTTGCTCCAGCCCCAGGAGCGATACGCCCTTTGGGCGGCGATGTTGTCGGGACGGACCAGCAGCGTGGCTCGCGGCTCAGTGCGGCCACCAACCAGGTCGTCATGCAGCGCCGCAGCGATGCCCTGACGTCGCCAGTTGGGATGTACTAGCAGTTCGCTGAGCGCGAAGGTGCGTCTGCCGTCCTCGTCGGTGAACCCAGGCGGCGCAGGCTCGTGGATGCCGTCCCACCACCGAGTCTGCGACGGGAGCGGAAATCCGTAGATGTAGCCGACCAGAGCCCCGTCGACCGTTGCGGTCACCAGCTCCCACCCAACCCGTTGCATGTGCATGGAGAGCTGACGCCGGAATCGGTCCTCGCTGTGGAACTCGCCGCCGCCCGCGTATACCTCCAAATAGAGGCCCACAAGCTGATCGAGGATCCCCTTAGCCTCGTCGGCGTTGTGATGGCGGAGTTGCAAGCCCTCGATCACACACTCACCGCCTGGTCGTAGGCGTTGACGAACTGGCGCGTTGCCGTGGTCGCCTGCCGTGACGCCGCGAGGTTCGAGCGCACCCGCGCAAGGCGCCGGCTAATTCGACCCGAGTTCATCTGGCTGACCGCGGGCAGGACGCTCAGCGCGATGCGGGCTGCCTCATTAATGTCGCCCTGCCGATACGCCGCTTCCGACAGGTGCACGGTGTAGTAGACCTGGTTCCGGCGATGTCCCGGCGACGGATTGGCGATGATTGCGCGGAACGACTGCGCGGCACGGTCGGGCTTGTCCAGCGCGAGATACGAGAGCCCCTGGATGCCGTTCACTTCCTGCTCGTTGACGAAGTCCACAAACCCGAGGTCATCCTCGTGTGGTCCGCGCTCCAACTCGCGGCGAGCCTTGGTCATCTCCCGGCTGAAGCCACCCGCGTCCGTGAGCAGGGCGTAGGTGTGCGCCCTCCGCAGATGTAACAGCGTGGTGAGTCGAGGTGTCGCCCATCTGGCGGAAACGCGTAGCGCCGCCTCAGCGCAGTGCAGCGACTCGCCGGGCTGACTGTCGCGGAGCAGCATGGACAACTGGGTGAGCGCCTGTACTTCCATGCGAGGGTCGTCTGCGATCCGTGCGCGGGTGATGGCCTCGTTCAGAAAGGGCCTGGCTTCGTGCCTGCGCTCAGCATCGGTAGCGAGCCATGAGGCCTGGATACCGAGGTCGGCCAGCGCGCTTTGAAGGGCATCGCCGACTTGTCGGCTGTAGGTCGCCCTTGCCGCCCACGTTGACAGCCTGGCGTGAGCCTGGACGGCAACGTCGCAGAGCTGGTCAGCACCGACTGCCGCATCGGCTCGCCGGAAATCTTGAACCAGCGAACTAGCCAGTCGTACCTGTTCCATGCCGATGTTTCGAGGCACGTTGGCAGGATCTGTGAGCAGGTAAGGGTGACCGGCTGCGGCGAGTCCCGCGAGCGCGGCCATTGCGTTGAAGCGTCGCCGGTCCGTAGCGCCACCCCCTTGGGTTGATGCCCCATCCACGGTAACCGCCATTGCAGCCGGTTCGCCCTGCTCAGCTACCGAGTTGTGGGCATGACGGTCGTCTGCGGCGTGATCGTCGGCTCGGTAAGGCTGGCCGGGGAGACCGAACCAGAGGCAAGAAGCTGGAATCCCGAGAAGCTGCGCCCAATGCGCCAGTCGGTCCAGGTGCACCAGCGGTGGCCCGTTCTCCACCCGACTCAACTGCGCCTGCGTGATCCCAAACCTCCCCGCCACCACGGTCTGCGGCAAGGCGACCCGTCCGTGGTACGGATGGCAGCGATACGCCCTGATCACCCGCCCGAGATGCCGCTCCGCCAGGGCCCGCCGCACCGGCTCGTGCTCCCAGAAGGTCGCCGGCACCACCGGCGGCGCGCTTAACCGGTCCCGCTCGGCGGCCTGGCACGGCGTGCACCGTCCGCTGTCGTTGTCCCGGGCCAGCCGTCCGCCACACCGAGGGCAGTTCGCGTGGGTCACCGGCGGCTCCGTCCGTCTCGCCTCATCGAGCGTATCCATTGAACACGCTGCGTGGAGCGCTGGTATACGCACGACGCATATCTCAAGGACGGCCGAACAAGGAACAACTGCTCAGGCTGGGCGAAGCAACCGCAGCGCCTCGATGACCATGGCCCAACGATCCTTCTCGTCCGTCGGGTTGAGCACCTTCCCCTTGGCGACGACAACGCCGGCGCCGCGCAGCACCGCCAGGTGACCGGCGTACGCCGGATGGGCGTCCAACTCCGCCTTGACGTGCGGGAAGGCAAGGATCGGCAGTCCCGCGCCCAGCGACTCGTTGAGGACGCCGAGCGCCAGGGTGTCGTTGATGCCCAGCGCCCACTTCGTCACCGTGTTGAACGTGAGCGGGGCGGCCACCACCACATCGGCCGGCGGGTGCGGCTCGGGGTCGCCGGGCATGCGCCACTCCACGCGTACGAGATAGCCGGTCTTGTCTTGCAACGCCTCCCGGTCGAGCCACGGAGCGGCGGTAGGGCTGACGATCATGCACACCCGCCACCCGTCGGCGATCAGCACATCGACCAGCTCGTCGATGTATTCCGCCGGACCCGCGGCGCAGACGACCAGATACAGCACCGGGTGTTCCATCATGCCCGCAGTCTGCCCGACCAGGGTGGCGCCTGGTTGACCGCATACGGGCCGCGCATGCCGTCGACGATCACTGTGACATGCCGTATTGCCTGGTCAAGCGCGAGAGTCGACCCATGGCCCGGGGCGGGTGCTGGTTTCGGAGTTGCGCCGGCCCTCAACGGCGCAGCCGCGTCCCGCCCGCCCCGGTGCCTCTCGATCCGTCAACGTCTCGGAGCCGGCATGCCCACCCTGATCGACGACGACCACCCGGCTCGCGTGGGCCTGGCCGCCGCTTGGGCGTCGGTCGACGTGCGGGCCGCCGGCGACTTCTGGTGCACAGTCGAAGACCGCCGACCCGGCCTGCTCCCACACCGCGACGCGCCACTGTTCTTCACCGCGCTGGGCCGCCTCATGGTCGGCGGGGACGACCCGGCGAACCGGGCGGCGCTGCTCCTGGTGCTCGGCCGCGCGTACCGTCATTTCGACCTGCTCCCGCACTCCACCACCATCGGCGACGCGTTGCTCGCCACCGTGGCCCGCCACGCCCGACCACTGTGGACGCCGCAGCTCGCCCTGGCCGCGGAGCGCGCCCTGTGCCGCGCCACGCACACCGTGCGCCGCGCCGCCGCACAGGCCGGCGACGGCCGGGCCTGGTGGCACGTCCAGGTGATCGGCCACGATCGGCCGTCGCCCGACATCGCCATCCTGACGGTACGTCCCTGGCGGCGACTGCCCTTCCAACCAGGTCAGGCCGTGCCAGTCTGCACGCCGCGCCTACCCGGGCACTGGCGCTGGCTCTCGCCGGCCAACGCCCCACGCGCCGACGGCACCGTCGAGCTGCATGTCCGCGCCATACCCGCCGGCACCGTCTCCCACCGCCTGGTCCATGAGGTACGCGCCGGCGAGCTGCTCTGGCTCGGCCCACCCGGCGACACCGGTCTGCGCCTCGACCCGGCGAGCACGAGCGATCTGCTGCTCGTCGCCGGTGGCACCGGCCTGGCGCCGCTGCGCTCCCTGGTCGAGCAGGTCGCCGCCGCGCCGGACGGCCGGCGGGTGACGCTGGTCGTCGGCGCGCGCACGTTCACTGACCTGTACGACTCGGTCAGCCTCGACAAGCTGCAATGCGCCCACGACTGGCTGACCATCGTGCCAGCCTTCTCCGACGACCCCTGCGCTGAACCCGCCGAACGGGGTGACGCCCTGACCATCGCCCTCGACCACCACCGGCCCGGCCAGGAGATCTACCTCTGCGGCCCACCCGCGATGCTGACCAGTGCGCGGCCACGACTGCTCGCCCTCGGTGTCCCCGCGGCACGCATTCACCTGCCCGCGAGCTTCACCCGCTGATGGCTGGCTGCTGCTCTGGAGTTGTTGTCCGGCCTTCTCATCCAGTGACCATCATGGGAGTCTTGCTGTCTGTTAGTGCGTGACTCGACACGGGGAGTGAGCCGCATGGGTGATGCTGACGGTCCATCCCAGTGGTCGATCGAGAAGTTCGGGCTGGATCTGGCAACCGCTCTGCGTACTGCTGTGCCGGCGGCGTTGGGCCGCGCGGTCGAGCTGGCCCAGGATGCGCGCGAAGCATCGGAGTTGGACACCGATCATGCCTTCGGCCCGGTCCGGTGGAAGCAGCAGTACGAGGTGCTGCACGAGTATCTGCACGACTTTCCCGATGTGGTGGACGTCCATCCGCCGGGCGCCCAGGTGCGGGTCACCATCTGCCGAGGTCATCTGCTGCTGCCCTGGCGGTATGCGACCCGGAGCGACCTGGACATGCGCGACGCCCGCCCCGGGCGTGACCTCAACCGGCTGATCCGAGACCTGCTGATTCTCTTCGGGCCTGAGCCGAGCCATGAGGAGGTCACTCTGCCGCTGATGCCGCTCACGCCAGAGGAGGCCCGCGACCGCTCAGCTCTTCGGGATGCCGTGGAGCAGTTGACCGACGAGCCGAAGGTGCTGCTCGTCGGGTTTGCCTGCAACTCCGACGAAGGTCTACTCCGGGTCTCCTGGGGTGAGGCGGCTCTGGTTGGCGGCACCGAACTCAAGTGGGGCCACGTCGAAGACCTGCCAGTCGATCGCACAAGATGATGGTCGACCGTCGAGACGGATGGCTCGACGGTCTGGACTCCTGGTTCGTGCCCTGAAGCGGTTGATGCCTGTGAGTCATTTTGATGACTCACAGGCATCACGCTCGTCAGGACATCGCCGGCCGGACACCGCTCATGCCGGTCGCCGGACGCGGTCAGGAGGAGAGGTCGCCGAACTCGCGTACCCCGTCGACGTCCAGCGTGATCTTGTCGTTCTCGGTCCACTGGCTGGTGGCGGCGAGCCAGCTCGGGTCGTCGCGTTCTTCGATGTCACTCCAACTGTGCCGGTGGTGCCGTAGCTGGATCGGCCCGGTCGACGCGCCAGGTTCGAGCATCCCGCCGGTGAAGGTCAGCTCCACCCAGCCGGGGGCCGCGGTGCCCGGGATCGGATAGCCAGGCCCGGGTGTCGTCAACGGGGACGGCCCGCCCGGCGGGATGAAGAACTGCACGGTTTGCCGGATCCGGTCGCAGCCCAGCGCGGCCCAGTCGCAGTTCGGCACCAGCGACGTGTTGCCGCCCTCGAAGCGCAGGTGGTAGCGCACCCGCACCGCGCTCAGATCGAGCGGCCCGCTGCCGGTGTTGGTGACCTTGAGGAGGTGCTGGATCTGGTTGTTCGTCGGGGACCAGTCGAGATTGAGGTAGCTGACCGTCGCGCGGCCGCTGGCGGTGCGCACGGTGACGCCGGGCGAGCTGTCGGAATAGCCGCCGAGCGCACGGGCGCCAATCGCGATCCAGTACGTCGTGCCGGGCGCGAGGTCGGTCAGCGTGATCGTGGTGTCGAGCGTGGTGCCGAGCCAGCGGTACGTGTTGGGGCCAAGCAGTGCCTGCACCTCGTAGTTGATCGGCTGCTCCGCCGCCGGATCGCCGATCCAGGTCGAGGGCGCCCAACTGAGGGTTAGCTGGTGCGGCTCGTTGGCTACCACCACCGGGTTGCCGGGGGTGCTGATGGCCGGGCCGTCCGCGCTCGCGGCGTTGACGGCGAGCAGGCTCGCCAGCGCGGCGAGGGCGACGACGGCGGCGACGCGGCGAGCGGACATGCTGCGAACGCTAGGGCGACTTCCTCTAAGATGATAGGCAAGTGTCAATATGTGGGCTAGGATTCGCCACCGCGTAGTCGATCACCCGGTGTTGCCGCCCCGCGAACACGAGGCGGCAACACCCTTGGCTGGTTAGCTCACGAGCCACCCTGCCGTTGAATTCGCCCGTCGCCGGAAACCTTGGCTCGACCCAGGTCGCGCTCGGTGCCAGCGGAGCCGGTCGCGGTGCGGCGGTGACGTTGGTCAGGCGAGTGCTCCACGGGCGAACCCTGGCGGCCCCGAGCGCCGCTGCCCGGATGCCGCCGACCTCGCGCCGACTCGCCACCGCTGTCGTGTTTGTTCTGCTTGTGGCTACCCATGCACTGCGCGTACCCGGTCGTCGGGCGGCTAGTCCAGCCTCACGGATTCCAGTAGACGAGGACTCTGGCCTGGTCGAAGCGTCGTTCCTTAAGGTCGGCACGCTGGATCACCCAGTGGATGCTCGCGCCGCCTTGTCTGCCACCGTGGAACTCGGCAAGCACGACCCAGTCGCCATGGTCGGGTGGCCCGTCAACCCCTCGCACCGACCCGTCCTGCGCGGGCCGGCCGGAGGGGTTGGCACCCAACCACGCGGGGTTGAAACCGTTGCAGTCAGTGCCGTAGCCGCCCAACAGCAGCGGCGTCGTCCCGTCTGCATAGGAGAACGGGCCGTCGGGCACCTTGCTCAGGACCTTCTTCCACACGTCGGTCATCTCTTCGAACGGGGGATCTCCCGGCAGTGGCGGAGACCACGGGGGCCCCGGGATCGTCTTGACGTAGGGCAGAGAAATGTCGACAGTGAGGTGCAGATCGCCCTGCGGGATCTCCGTGTAGACCTCGGCGAACTCCTCGTCGTCCGGAGGGAAGTCAGCCGGATACCGCTCGCGCTCCTCGACCGCCACGCCTGCCGGCACGTACCTGACCTCGCCCCAGCCGCTTTCCTCGGGCCAGCCGAACAGCAGCAGTTGGCCGTCGGACGGTAGTGGAAGGTCGGTCACGTCTGCCGGAAGAGCAGCGCAGTCGATGGTGGCGATCAAGGGATACTCGGGGTCCTCGGCGTCGGCCGGAAGCATCAAGGGTCCACGGATGGCGCCCACGACGGGCCCGTCACCCCCCTGTGTCAGGAAGGCGGACGGGCGGGCGAGCTCCAGCCAGCGCTCCACGTCGGCGGCGGGGATGCCGCGACGGAGCGCCTCGGCGCGGACCTGATCGATGATTTTCACGTTTCGGGGAAGCACGGGAGCACCGTAGATCAACCGTGCGACATTCTCCGCCCCCACGGGTTCCTGTCCGACCAATTACGCGTCCACAAAGCACAGTGGAACGCGCGGTACGGTGCGGCGATGTTGGTCCGGGCCGACAACACCGGCGCCCGTACCTGGGGCAGCCCCACGGTCCGGTTGACTCCCAGGCATCACGCTCGTCAGGAGAAGGCCTGCTCCGAACGCCTCAGACCGCCGGCCGACAGGCCGCTCACGGCACGATTGGGCGAGGTGGTGGTCCTTGATACCGCGATATGGCGTTCTCGGACAGTCGGGTCTGCATGCCCGGCCATAGCGTTCGGCTTTCGAGCTGTTCGCGACCTGAGGGAGACGCCATGCAGGAACCGTTACCGGGCGAGCAGGCTCCGGTCACCGTCAACATCGGCCGCTGGCGGGCCGGGCTGCCGCCGGACGCGTGGCCCGACCCCCTGCCGGCGAGCGGGGAGATTTGGCGGCGCGACGTCTTCACGGTCGCCGAGGCATACCGGGCCGGCTCCGCGAGCCCACGGCAACTGCTGACCGCCGTGCTGATCTGGGCTTACGGACCCATCGGGTACGGCCCGTGGCGCGCCACCAGGTCACTCGACGCCGACCCGGACGGCAAACGCCTGGCGTACGCGCTGGAAGAGCTGTCCACGCCAGCGCCCGACGAGGACGCGCTGTGCACGGCGTACCGCCGCTTCGGCGACCCCGACCACGCTCGCCTGCCCTGGTTGGGGCCGGGCCTGTTCACGAAGGTCCTCTACTTCGTCGGCTACCGGCGTGGGGTGGGCGGTGTGCAGCCCCTGATCCTCGACCGGGTCGTGGCCGGCCTGCTCCCCGCCGAGGCGGGTGTCGGCCGGCGCAACGGCTGGTCGTCCGAGGAGTGGCTGGCATACCTGCGGTGGGCGGCCGAGCAGGCCCGGGCGAGGGCGGTCGAGGCGGACGAGGTGGAGATGGCGGTTGCTGGCGGCGGGTGATGGGCTATCGCGCCGCGCGGAGGCGGGCGTCGAGCGCGTCGAGGTCGGGGAGAAACCAGATGTGTCCACCCTGGTTCGACTCGTGCACCAGGGCGCGCAACGCGGAACTGTCCGCGAGCTGCGCCGAGATGTCGCCGACGACGGCCAGCCGCAGTCGGTAGTTGACGAACTTCTGCATCACGTCGCCGGCGAAGCGGGTGCCCAGCGAGAAGAAGCGTGCGTCGAGTCGGTTGGCCGGCACGGCGACCACCTGGGCGCCGAGGAACGCCGCCCCGATCAGGTCCAGCGCGTCCTGCTCGGTGGTCAGTGGCGGGCCGTCGGGGTCACAGACCAGCACCGGCACTCCGGCGCGTTCCTGGATCTCGTCAGGCATCGTTGACCTCCCGGTCGAGCAGGCCGTTGTCGGCGTTGAGCACGGCGTCGAGCAGGTGCAGCAACTCGGCGGTGGAGGCCGGGTCACCCAGGACGATGATCTTCATGCGGTGGCGTTGCTCGTCGTACACCGTCTGCACCCGCAGCGGGCTGGCCTGGTCGTGGCCGGTGTTGGCGCTGGTGAGCACGAGCGTGCCGAGCCGGTCGGCGGCGGCTCTGTCGACGCCGTCGATCTGGACGATGCTCGACACCTCCGCCTGCCGGGCGACGCCGGGCGCGACCGGGGCCTGACCGGTGAGCGCATCGAGATCACTGGCGGCGATCCGGTACTGCTTGCCGATCCGCACCGCGCGCAACCGGCCCGAGCGGATATAGCTGCGCACCGTCCGCACGTGCAGCCCAAGCCGGTCGGCGACCTGCTCAACAGAGTACATGTCTTCCGTCATCGTTCCCCATCCTACTCGGATAGGGAAGGTTAGGGACAGGTGGGTGCGCCTTCAAGATCAAGAAAGAGGGTCGGCCGGCTAACTCGCTCGCGCTGTCGGACTGTTCCAGTACCGTCTGGAAACCATGGACGCGCGGCGCGGCGACGCCATCATCGGGCGGGATCACCCCGCAGGTCTGCTGCGCGCCGAATTTGACCGCGCCGCCACCAGCCACGGCGGTCTGGTCCTGGTCACCGGTGAGCCGGGCATCGGCAAGACGACCCTCGTCACGTCGGCCGCCCGGGAGGCCCGGCAACGCGGCGCGCTGGTGCTCGGCGCCGCCTGCTGGGATTCCGACAGCGCCCCCGGCTACTGGCCATGGGTGCAGGTGCTGCGTGGCCTGCGGCGCTCCGCCGGCGACTGGGCGGTGGCACGGCCGGACGCCGAGCCGGCCCTCGCGGCACTGCTCGGCGAGGCCGACCCCAGCAAGCAGCAGGCCGACCGGCTTACCACCTGGGCCGGCGTCGACACGGACAGCGCCGACCAGGAAGGGTTCGCGCTGTACGACGCGGTGACCGCCGCGCTGGTCGCGGTCTCCCAGCAGCGGCCGGTCGTGGTCGTCCTCGACGACCTGCACTGGGCCGACCCGGCCTCACTGCGGTTGCTGAGCTTCGCCGCCCAGCACACCTGGTTCGAGCGGTTGCTGCTGGTCGGCACCTACCGCGACGCGGAGGTCGAGTCGGGCGAGCACCCGCTGCGCCCCCTGCTGATGCCGCTGGTCGCGAAGGCCACCACGATCACCCTCACCGGCCTCGCCCGCGACGAGGTGGCCGCGCTGATGGCACGCACCGCCGGTCGGGAACCCGACGCCGACCTCGTGGACGAGGTGCACCGGCGCACCGGTGGCAACCCGTTCTTCATCGAGCAGACCGCCAGGCTGTGGCACGCCGACGACGCGGCCGGCACGATCGCACCCGGCGTACGGGAAGCGGTGCGCCGCCGCCTGGCCCAGTTGCCGCCGGCCGTGGTCGAGGCGCTCACCGTCGCGGCCGTGCTGGGGCGTGAGTTCCACCGCCAGGTCCTGGCGGCCTGCGGTGCCGCCCCGGTGGCGCAGGCCGACCGGCTGCTCGACCGTGCGGTGACCGCCCGGCTGGTGGTCGCCCGGGGCGGCGGCCGGTTCGTCTTCGCCCATGACCTGGTCCGGGAGACCATCTACGACGGGCTGTCCCCCGACGAGCGGCAGGCGCGGCACGGCGCGGTCGTCCGGGCGGTCGACGACCTGCGGGAGCTCACCGATCAGCTGGTCCCGGCCGACCTCGCCCGCCACGCCTACCTCGCCGGCCCCGCACTCGACCGCGCGCGGGTGGCCACGCTGCTGGTCGCCGCCGGGCGGGACGCGTTCGTCCGGCTGGCCGCCGACGAGGCGGCGGTGCACTTCCGCCGGGCGCTGGAGGTCGTCGAGGACCGGGAGCAACGCGTACGGATCCTCATCGAGTTCGGCGAGGCGCAATATCACCACGCCGGCCGGGAGGAGTCCGCCGCACTGCTCGCCGAGGCCGGGGCGTTGGCTCGCACACTCGACGACCCGGTGTTGCTGGCCCGCGTCGCCCTCATCGTGAACCGGGCCCGCCAGGTGGAGGCCATTCAGCCGATCGACGCGGCGGAGTTGGTGCGCGACGCGTACCGGAAGCTGATCGGCGAACCGGACGCCGACGCGTCGGTCGGCGCGCTGGTCGCCGACCTGATCACCGCCACCGAGACGATCGCCCGGCGCGGGCAGGACGACGAGGCGTTGACGTTCAGCCTCTGGGCCCGCCACGACACCACCTGGGGGTTGGGCACCGCGGCGGCCCGCGCCGCGCTGACCGCCGAGATCCGGGACGTGGCCCGCCGCACGGGAGACCGGGAGACCGAGCTGTGGGCCACCTCGCTGCGCTGGGTGGCGCTACTGGAGTTGGGCGATCCGCACTTCAACGAGGAGCTCACCACCTTCGTGGGCGCGGACCGGCACGGCGACCTCAGCCGGCACCAGATTTCGGCGGCCATCGACAGCGGGATCATCGCGGCTTTCCGGGGTGACTTCGCCGAGGCCGACGAGCGGTTCGCCGTCCTCAGCGACTTCTCCGACCCGGGCCATGCCGAGTTCGGGTTCATGGGCCATCACCTGCGCTGGTCCCGGGCGCTGCTCCAGGGTCGGTTCGCCGAGGCCGACGCCCTGCTGGACGCGCTGGCCCCGATCGACTACCCCTACCAGGAGTTGCTGCGGGCGATCACCGCTGCGGAGCGGGGCGACGGCGAGACTGCGGTCCGGCTGACCGCCGGCATCGAGGACGCCGCCATCCGCTATCCGCGCCCGGTGTCGCCGATCTGGCTACGGTTACGCGCGCAGGCCGCCGCCGCGTCCGCCGACCCGCAGCGCTGTGACGCCGCACGGGCCGCACTCGCCCCGCACCGGGGAGAGTGGATGGTGGCGCTCTTCGGCTGCGACGTCAGCGGCCCGGTCGACCACTGGCTGGCGATGATCGACGCCGCCCAGCAACGCTGGGACGACGCCATCGCCGGCTTCACGGCCGCCCGTGAGTCCGCCGACCGGCTGGGTGCCCGTACCTGGTCGCTCATCGCCCGTGCCGGCCTCGTGAACGCCCTCGCCGGCCGGGGCCACCCGGGCGACGCCGCGACACTCGCCGCGCTGCGCGCCACCACCGTTCAACAGGCAACGGCTCTGGGCATGACGCAGGTGCTGCACCGGCTCGCCGAACCGGCCCCCACCGAAGCGGCCGAGCAGACCGCCACCGCACGCCAGGCCGTCGCGCCGGGCCAGGCCGTCGCACCGGCCGTAGCCGCCGGGCCAGGCCAGCTTGCGGCGGCGGGCCAGGGTGTCGGGCCGGCCAACGCCGGGCCAGGCCAGGCTTTCGCGCCCGGTCAGGCCACGGCGGTCGCCCCAGCCGG
Organism: Micromonospora sp. A202; assembly: GCF_006715105.1. Taxonomy (NCBI): domain Bacteria; kingdom Bacillati; phylum Actinomycetota; class Actinomycetes; order Micromonosporales; family Micromonosporaceae; genus Micromonospora; species Micromonospora sp. A202. Next base: position 838,808 of record NZ_VFMP01000001.1, read on the forward strand.
CGAGGGGTACGAGTTTCGGCGCGACGGGCCGGTCTGGCAACTCGCGTACGCCGGTGTCGTGGTGCATCTGCCCGACGCCAAGGGCCTGCACGACCTGCATCTGCTGCTCAGCCGGCCGGGCAGCGACGTGCCCGCCGTGGAGCTGCTCGACCCGGCTGCCGGGCCGGAGCTGGTCGCCGCCCGGCGGATGGGCGCCGACCCGGTCCTCGACGACGAGGCGAAGGCCCGCTACCGGCGGCACCTGGCACGCCTCGACGAGGAGATCGACCGGGCCGCCGCCCGCGACGACGACCGAAAGGTGGCCGCGTTGGACGCCGAGCGGGGTGCGTTGCTCGACGAGCTACGTGCCGCAGCGGGGCTGGCCGGTCGGAGCCGCCGCCTGGGCGACGAGGCCGAGCGGGCCCGCAAGACGGTGACCGCGCGAATCAGGGACTCACTGCGCAAGCTCGACGAGCGGCACCCGGGCCTCGCCGGCCATCTGCGCGAGGCCGTCTCGACCGGCAGCACCTGCCGCTATCTGCCGTCCGAGCCGCTGCGCTGGCGGCTCTGAACCCATGGCCGGCGCGTCGGTTGGTCAGCGCCGGCCATGGGTTCGGCTCAGTCCTTGAGGTCGGGGCTGGGGTCCAAAACCCGGGCGAGCCAGTCGGTCTGGGCGCGTCGCGCCGCGGCCGACACGCGGACCTCGGGGAACAGCGCCGAGAATCCGTGGAAGCCCCCGGCCCACAGGTGCAACTCGGCCTGGCCACCGGCGGCCCAGATCCGGGTCGCGTAGCTGACGTCCTCGTCGCGAAAGACCTCGGCGGTCCCGGCGTCGATGTAGGTGGTCGGCAGACCGGACAGGTCGTCCGCCAGCGCGGGTGAGACGTACGCGGAGACGTTCTGGTCGGTGTGCCCGCCGAGGACGCTGCGCCACCCGAACTCGTTCATCTCCCGGGTCCACACGCCGTCCAGCCCGCTGTACTGACGGCTGGAGACGGTGTCGTTGCGGTGGTCGAGCATGGGGCACGACAGCAACTGCGCGGCGATGGTCGGGGTGTTGCGGTCGCGAGCCATCAGCGTGACTCCTGCCGCCAGGCCACCCCCGGCGCTGGCGCCGGCCACGACGATGCGAGCCGGGTCGATGCCGAGGTCCACGGCGTTCTCGGCGACCCAGAGCAGGCCCTGGTAGCAGTCGTCGACCAGCGTCGTACCGGTTGCCTCCGGCGCCAGCCGGTAGTCCACAGTGACCACAACGGCGCCGAACCGGTCGAGCCACTCCAGCGGGACATCGATGTTCGAGAAGCGGTCGCCCCACATCATTCCGCCGCCGTGGATCCAGTAGACGCAGGGAGCGCCGGCGGCGCGATCGGTGGGGCTGAGGACGGACAGCGGGATCGGCGTTCCGTCACTGGCGGGAACGGTGACCTCGCGCCGCTCGACCGCACGGCCTTCCAGCTGGCTGTCGATCGACGGTTGGGGGAAGTGGCGCAGCTGCTCGATCACCTCGGGGCCGAGGGGTGGCATCGGCGGCAGTTCGGCCAGGGGTACGAGCAACTCGGGGTCGATGCCCGGTCGGGGGAGGTTCATCACGAATCCTTTCGCTGGAACGATCAGGGGCGGTGGGTGCGGTCGCCGGTTCAGAAGGTCGCCTTGCCGCCGACCGGCACCGCGTCGGTGTATGCCGAGTCGCCGGCCAGCAGCGGCTGAAGCTTCGCGACGAGGGCCTGCGCCTGCTCGCCGGCGAAGAACGCGCTGTGCGCCTCGGCGCTGGTCCAGCCTTCGATGACGTGGACGACGTCGCGGTCGGACGCCGAGCGGGACACCAGGAAGACGAGGCAGTCGTCGTGCGGCAGGGACGGTGCGTCCAGCAACAACTGGATCAGCTCGTCCGCCTTGCCCGGCTGAGCGGTCATGGTGGCCTGGAACCCGTGGTGGACAGACATTGTGGAGACTCCTAATCGTTGAGCTGCGCTGCGCTCTTCAGGAAACTGACACTCCTATGGAAGCGCATTCACCAGCAGAAACGTTAGAAGGATGCTCGCTGCTCCTTGCCTGATCCTCTCGTTGTGGCGAGGATCGGTCCTGTGCTTCAATCGGGTCGTGGACCTCGACGAGCTGCGGGCACTGCTGGCCCGGCACGCGCGACCGGGCATGAGCACCACCATCGAGGGGGTGCTGATCTCAAGGGTCGAGCAGCAGACGGCACCGACCACGTCGATGTCGGGCACCGTGCTGGCACTCATCGCTCAAGGCGCCAAACAGATGGCGCTGGGCGACCGCGTGTACGAGTACCGCGCGGGCCAGTACCTCGTCGCGTCGGTCGACCTGCCGGTCACCGGCCGCTTCACCCAGGCAAGCGCCGACGCGCCGGCTCTGGGGTTCGGGCTGGTGCTACATCCGGCCATGGTCGCGGAGCTGCTGCTGCAGGCGGCGCCCGGCGACCTTCCGCCCCTGGCTGGGCCGACGCCGTCGGGGCTGCTGGTCAGCGACGCTCCCGACGAGCTCGGCGACGCGGTGATCCGACTGCTTCGCCTGCTGGACCGACCCAGGGACGTCACGGTGCTCGCGCCCCTGATCAAGCGGGAGATCCTGTGGCGGCTGCTCACCGGGGAGCAGGGTGCGGCCGTACGGCAGCTCGGTCTGGCCGACAGCAGCCTCAGCCACATCGCTCGGGCGGTCCGGTGGATCCGCGACCACTATGCCCAGCCGTTCCGGGTGGAGGATCTGGCGCGGCTGACCGGAATGAGCGTGTCGGCGTTCTATCGCAACTTCCAGGCAGTGACCGCGATGAGTCCGATCCAGTTCCAGAAGCAGATCCGACTGCAGGAGGCGCGGCTCCTGCTCGCCACGCACCCCAACGACGTCACCGGGGTGGGCATCCGAGTCGGCTACGAGAGCGCGTCGCAGTTCAGCCGCGAATATCGTCGCCAGTTCGGCGCGCCTCCAAGCCAGGACGCCACCCGCCTGCGGGGCACCATCCGAGCCGAGGTGCCAGCGGTCGTCTGACCGTCAGCGTTCACCCGGGCGCCCAGACGACAGCCGACGGGCGCCGCCACAGCCGTGGCGGCGCCCGTCGAACGGGTCGTGGCCGGGTCAGCGGCGGTTGTACCTGTGCATGGTCAGGGTGCCGAAGACGACCAGGAAACCGGCGCTCCAGACCAGCAACCACATGGTGGCCGACGGGTCCGAGTCGCCGCTCATCGCCCCACGGATCGCCGCGACCAGCTGCGTCACCGGGTTGACCTTCACGAACGCCTGGAGCCAGCCGGGCATGGTGCTCGGGTCGACGAAGACGTTGCTCAGGAACGTCAGCGGGAACAGCACCATCATGCTGACGCCCATCACCGACTTCTCGCTGCGCAGGATCAGCCCGAAGAACGTCCACACCCAGGAGAAGGCGAACGAGAAGACCACCAGCAGCCCGATCCCGATGGCCACGCCGACGACCCCGCCGGCGGGCCGGAAGCCGAGCGCCAGCCCCAGGCCCAGGATCACCAGGGCGGCGAGGATGTAGCGCAGCACGTCGCCGAAGATCATGCCGACCAGGGCAGCCGGGCGCCAGACGGGCAGTGTCCGGAACCGGTCGAAGATGCCCTTCTCGATGTCGGTGTTGAGGCCGACGCCGGTGTACATGGTGATCATCACGACGCTGGTCACCATGATGCCGGGCAGGAAGAACTGCAGATATTCGCGCGGGCTGCCGGCGAGGGCGCCACCGAACAGGTACGTGAACATCAGCACCATGATGATCGGGAACGCGGTGACGTCGAAGAGCTGCTCCGGCACGTGTTTGATCTTCAGCATGGCCCGCCAGCCGAAGGTGAGCGACGCGCCCAGCGCGCTGGGTCGGGGCGGTCGGGTACCGGGCGCGAGCACTGTCGCCAGCGCGTCGGCGGACGGCACGTAGACGGACGGCGCCCGTTCGGTGGTGGTCGTGGTGTCGCTCATCGGGCTGCCTCCAGCTCGTTGTCGGGCTCGCCGGCCGGCACGGCGGGGTGATCGGTCAGGGCAAGGAAGACCTCGTCGAGGCTCGGCTGGCCGAGGGAGAAGTTGTCCACGACGATGCCGGCGCGGGCCAGCTCGCCGAGCGCGCGCGAGGCCTGGGCGCTGGCATCGAGGTCGGTGCCGGCCTCACCGACGCGGGCGGTCAACGCCACCGGGTCGGCGGCGAGCTGCACCGGCACGCCGAGCGCCTCCCGGAGCACCCTCTCCGCCTCGGTCCGCTGGCCGGGATCGCGCAGTCGCAGGTGGACGGTGCCGGAGCCGATAGACGACTTCAACTCACCCGGGGTGCCCTCCGCGATCACCCGGCCGTGGTCGACGACCGCGATCCGACCGGCGAGCTGGTCGGCCTCGTCGAGGTACTGGGTGGTCAGCAGCACTGTGGTGCCGTGCGACACCACCGCCCGGACGATCTCCCACACCTGGTTGCGGCTCCGCGGGTCGAGGCCGGTCGTCGGCTCGTCGAGGAAGAGCAGGTCGGGCGTGTTCAGGATGCTGGCGGCGATGTCGATGCGCCGCCGCATCCCACCCGAGTACTTCTTCACCTGGCGGTCACTCGCCTCGGTCAGTCCGAACGCGGCGAGCAGGGCCGCCGCGCGCTCCCGGGCGGCCGGCTTGCGCAGACCGAGCAGGCGGGCGAGGAGCACCAGGTTCTCCGTACCGGTCAGGTCCTCGTCGACCGAGGCGTACTGGCCGGTGAGGCTGACCCGGGAACGGACCTTGTCGGCCTCGGTGACCACGTCGTGGCCGAAGACCCGGGCCGAACCGCCGTCGGGGCGCAGCAATGTCGCCAGCACCCGGACGGCTGTGGTCTTGCCCGCCCCGTTGGGGCCGAGCAGACCGTAGACGGTGCCGGCGGGCACCTGAAGGTCGATCCCGGCCAGCGCCCGGGTGTCCCCGAACGAGCGGGTGAGCCCCTCGGCCTCGATGGCCAGGCCGGTGGTGCGTCTACTCATGATCCTTACCTTTCGTGTTGGACGTGTTCAGGAGACGTACGGTCGAGCCGCCCGGGCGTCGCGCAGAGCCAGGCCCCACCAGCGGAGCTGGTCGAGCAGGACGCTGGCGTCCCGGCGCAGCTCGTCGGTGCACTGCGGTGTCGGCTCGCCGCCGAGTAGGTCGATCCCGACGACGTCACGCACCGTCATCGCGTGCAGCGCCGTGAAGACGGTGCGGAGCTGGTCGACCGCGTACCGGCCGGTGGACCGACAGCCGTACGACACGAAGCCGACCGGTTTGGCCTGCCACTCGTCGTACGCGTAGTCGATGGCTTGTTTCAGCGGTGCGGGGAAGCTGTGGTTGTACTCGGGGGTGACCATGACGAACGCGTCCGCTCGACCCACCTCGCGGACGAACGCCCGGATCGACGCGGTCGGTTCGGCGGGGTAGCTGGCCGGGAAGTCGTACTTGGTCAGGTCAACGACGGTCACCGCCAGGTCGTCGTGCCGCGCGGCCTGTTCGGTGAACCAGCTGGTGACCTGGTCGCCGGCCCGCCCCTCCCGGGTGCTGCCGATGATCACGGCGATCCTGAGCGGTGTCATCATCCCCCTCCCGAGTTGTCGGTTCCACCTCTTCGGCGCGAGAAAGCAGCACGCCGCCCGCTAGATCGGATCTAGCGGGCGGCGTTTCGGGGCGCAATGTCGGTGGGGTCGGCTTGACTGTGGTCGACGGACAGGGGAGTGGGCATGGCACAGGTACGCATCGCACCGTGGGACGAGGACGACCTCGACCTGCTGCGGGAGCTCAACTCTCCGGACACCCGCAAGCACACCGGCGGCCCGGAGACCGACGAGCAGGTGCTCGCCCGGCACGACCGGTACGTGCACTTCGCCGGGACCGGACAGGGCGCGATGTTCACGCTGGTGCTGCCGGACGGCGTGCGGGCCGGCAGTGTCGGCTACTGGGGCCGCGACTGGCACGACCGACCGGTGTACGAGCTGGGCTGGGCGGTGCTGCCCTCTTACCGGGGGCAGGGGCTGGCGACCGTCGCGGTGCGGGCGGTCATCGACGTGTTGCGCGCTCGGCAGGACCGGCGCTACGCCCACGCCTACCCCTCGGTCGACAATCCCGCCTCGAACGCGGTCTGCCGCAAGGCCGGTTTCACACTGCTCGGCGAGACGGACTTCGAATACCCGCCGGGGCAGCTGATGCGCGCCAACGACTGGCAGCTCGACCTGACCGCCCCACCGACCGCAAGCTGAGGTCGGCGAGGCGGCCGGTGACCGGTCACCAGGTGGTGTCGAGGCGCTGCCGTTGCTCGGCGGTCAGCTCCAGCTCGACCGCTGCCAGGCTCTCCTCCAGTTGCGCCACCGACGAGGCGCCCACCAGCGGGATGGACGGCAGCTCACCGCCCAGCAGCCAGGCGAGCACCACCTGGTTGACCGTCGCGCCGCTCTGCCCGGCCACCTCCCGCAGCGCGGCCAGTCGCCGGGGCGCGCTCGGCAGGTCGTACGCCGAGCTGAGCGGCTTGTCCGCCCGGGTGAACGCCCCCTTGAGCAGCGGCGAGTACGCCACCAGGGTCAAGTCGGGCTCGGCACGCAGGTAGCTGAGCAGGTCACCGCTCACGCCGCCCGGCTCGCCGTCCGGGTCCAACTCGCTGACCAGGTCGGTGCGGTTCGGCAGGTAACTGCGCTGGTACTGGAGCACCTCGTACCCTGGCAGGCCTGCGGCGGCGGCCAACGCCCGGGCCCGCTCCACCCGCCAGGCCCGGTGGTTGCTGGCACCCAGCAGACCCACCGTGCCCTCGGCGACCAGTTCGGCGAAGCCCTCCACGGTCTCCTGGAGCGGCACGGTCCGGTCCTCGATGTGTGCGTAGAGCAGGTCCAGTCGCTCCACCCCGAGCCGTTCCCGGCTGCGCTCCGCGGACTCGCGGATCACCTTGGCGGAAAGGCCCTCCGCGTTGTCCAGGTAGCTGGTCCCCGGGGCCAGCGGTCGAGCGCCCAGCTTGGTGGCGATGACGATCTCGGCACCGACGCCCCGGCTGCGCCGCCACCGGCCGAGCAGTTCCTCGCTCTGCCCGCCCTGCCCGCCGTCCACCCAGAACGCGTAGTTGTCCGACGTGTCGATGAACGTGCCACCAGCCTCGACGTACCGGTCGAGGATCGCGTACGAGGTGGCCTCGTCGGTGGCGCTGCCGAAGAGCATCGCGCCGAGGCTCAGCACGCTGACCTCGCGCCGGGTCGCCGGGTCAGCGCCGATCGTGCGGTACCGCATGGGGATCTCCTCTCGTGCGCCCTACCGGTGGGCGCACGGGTCACCCTGCCGGCTGGAGCGCACTCCAGGTCAAGCGCTCACCGTCACCAGGGCAGCACGCCGTACCCACCGCCGGCGTCCATCTGGAAGCCCCAGAGCAGCCCGCTCGGTCCGTCGGCTGGCAGGGTCGCCAGGTGCACGCTCACCTCGGCGCCCTGCTCGGCGGTGCGGAAGCCGCTGTTGCTGTTCAGGTCGGTGGCGCAGTAGCCCGGGTTCGCCGCGTTCACCTTGATCGGGGTGTCCCGCAGTTCCTTGGCGTACATCGCGGTGAGCATGTTCAGCGCCGCCTTCGACGACGGGTACGGCACTGAGGTCAGCGCGAACAGCGCGCCCGCCGGGTCGGTCATGACCGCGATCGAGCCGACCTCGCTGGAAACGTTGACGATCCGGGCCGCCGGTGCCCGGCGCAGCAGCGGCAGCAGCGCGTTGGTCACCGTCGCCACCCCGAACACGTTCGTCTCGTAGACGCGGCGCAGCGTCGCCACTGTCGTCTCGCTGGGCAGCCCCTGAGCGCCGTCGGCGAGGACGATGCCGGCGTTGTTGACCAGCACGTCCAGTTGCCCGTGTTCCGCCTGGACCTGTTTCGCCGCGGCTGTCACCGATTCGGCGTCGGTCACGTCGATCGGCACGAACCGGGCGTCCGTGCCGCCGTCGCGCAGCTCCCGCTCGGCTGCCCGGCCGCGCTCGGCGTCGCGGGCACCGACCAGCACGGTCATCCCGAGGGCGCCGAGCTGGCGGGCGGTGGCGAAACCGATCCCCTTGTTGGCCCCGGTGATCAGGGCGATCATGTTCGTCATGCCGTCGAGCCTCGCCGGGCTGGCCGCGCCCGGGGAGAGACGGGCGGAGGCTGGGACCAGCGGTACCACCTTCGCCGGGACGGACCGGGGCATGCTGGAGGCATGACGGGCAGCGGGTTGCGGCGCGACGAACTGGCGGCGTTCCTGCGCACCCGCCGCGCCCGGCTGCGCCCCGCCGAGGTCGGGCTCCCCGAGGGCGAACGCCGACGTACCCCCGGGCTGCGCCGGCAGGAGGTCGCCCAGCTCGCCGGGATGTCGATCGACTACTACATCCGACTGGAGCAGGGCCGAGGGCCGCACCCGTCCCGGCAGGTGCTCGCCTCGATGGCCCGGGCGCTGCTGCTGAGCCGGGACGAGCGCGAGTACCTGTTCCGGATCGCCGGGGAAAATCCGCCACCGGCCGGCGGGCCGAGCCGGGAGGTGCCCTCCGGGTTGCGGCACCTGCTCGACGCCATGACCGAGACCCCGGCGTACCTCGTCGACGCCGCGTACCACGTGCTGGCCTGGAACCGCCTGGCCACGTACTTCGTGGGGGATCTCGCGGCCGTGCCTGACGCGGACCGCAACATGATCCGCTGGACGTTCCGGCAGCCGGCGACCAGCGCCCACTGGACCGATGCCGAGGTGATCCGATTCGTGCGAAGCACGGTCGCGGACCTGCGGGCCGCCTACGGGCGCTACCCGGCCGACCCGGCGATCCGCGAGCTGGTCACCGAGCTGCTCGGCACCTCACCCCGGTTCGCCCGGCTCTGGGCCGAGCACGACGTCGAGGAACGCCGACCGGTCGTCAAGCGGGTGCCGCACCCCGAGCTGGGGCCCTTGGAGTTCGAGTGCCGCGTCCTGCTGGTGCCGGAGACCGACCAGCGGATGATCGTCTACGTCCCCGAGCCCGGATCGCCGACCCACGCGGTGTTCCGCCGGATCGCCGAGCGCGTCGGCTCCTGAGCGCCGGGAACAGCGTGATTGACCCGCCGGGAACAGCGTGATGCCTCAGGGTCATCAAGATGACTCTGAGGCATCATGCATTCAGGAGACCTGCCCGCCGAGCGGCGGCCTCAGGTCAGCGGGGGACGTAGGCGAAGGTGTCCGGGTTCGGGCCCTGCCGCCCGGCCTCGCCCTTGTTCAGCGCGGTGATCCGCTCCATCGCCGTGTCGTCCAGCTCGAAGTCGAAGATCCGGGTGTTCTCCTCGATCCGCTTCGGCGTGGTCGACTTCGGGAAGATGATGTCGCCACGCTGCACGTGCCAGCGGAGCACCACCTGCGCCGGCGTTCGGTCGAGCTGCCCGGCGATGTCGACCACCGTCGGGTCGTCCAGCACCTTGCCCTGCGCGATGGGCGACCACGCCTCGGTGAGGATGTTGTGCTCGCGGCCGTAGGCGCGGACCTCGTCGTTGGTGAAGTACGGGTGCGCCTCGATCTGGTTGACCGCCGGCACGACGTCCGCCTCGGCGGCCAGCCGCTCCAGGTGCGCCACCTGGAAGTTCGACACGCCGATCGAGCGGGCGCGGCCGTCGCGCTGGAACTCCTCCAGCACCTTCCAGGTCGAGACGTAGTCGCCGTCGTACAGGGTCGGCAACGGCCAGTGGATCAGGAACAGGTCGATGTAGTCCATCTTCAGCGCCGCGAGCGTCGAGTCGAACGCCTTGCGGGCGTCGTCGGGGCGGTGAAAGCCGTTGTTCAGCTTGCTGGTCACGTACACCGAAGCCCGGTCGAGGCCGGACATGCGGACCGCCTCGCCGACCTCGGCCTCGTTGCCGTACATCTCGGCGGTGTCGATGTGCCGGTAGCCGGTCTCAAGGGCCGTGGTCACCGCCGCGACGGTGTCCTTCGGCTCGATCTGGAACACCCCGAAGCCGAGCTGCGGAATGGTGGTGCCGTCGTTCAGGCTGATGTCGGGAATGGTGATTGCCACTGCGGCTCCTTCGCGTCATCTTCGTTGCCTGTCATCCATACCCGGGTGTGCGGTCGGTGCACCGCCCAAACCGAGGTGACGAGCGCAACGCCGGGACGGTTCACCCGGTCGTGTCGAAGAGCACAGGCCAGGGCCGTGCCGCCGGCGGCGAGGTTCCGGCCGGCGCGGGCGGCGCGGGCTCGGCGTCGGCCAGCACCTCGGCGGCGAGCTGCCCGAACATCGACGCCGCCGGGTGCGCCGACCGGTCCGGCCAGGCCGCCGACGTCCGCTTGGCCAGCGGCGCGCCGGCGATCGGCCGCCAGGCGACGCGGGGTTCCCGTCGCGCCACCGTCGCCGGTTCCACGGCCACCCCGCCGCCGGCCAGCACCAGGCCGAAGAGGAACTCCGGGTTGCGGGCGGGGCGCACCCGGGCAGGTCGCCAACCCTGCTGTCGGCACACCGCCAGCAGGTGGTCGTGCCAGCCGGGAGCGGTAGCCCGGGGCGCGGCCACCAGATCCAGACCGGCCAGCGACGCGAGTGCCACCTCCCGGTCGCGGGCCAGCGGCGAGGTGCGGGGCAGCAACACCCCCAGGGGTACGTCCACCGGGGCGCCGAAGCGCAGCCCGTCCGCCGACACCGGGTGGTGCACGAGCCCCACGTCGAGGGTCCGCTCGGCGAGCATCCGCACCTGCTCGGCGGTCGTCAGCTCGTGCAGTTCGACGTCCAGGCCGGCTGCCCGGGTGGTGAGCCCGTCCAGCAGCGCGCGCAGCGTCACCGCGGGCGTCTCCGGTGGCACCCCGGCCCGGAGTACGCCCAGCTCACCGGCCCGGACCTGCCCCATCAGGTTGCGGAGCCGACCCTCACCCGCGAGCAGGTCCTCCGCCTCGCCGAGCAGCAGCTCACCGGCGGTGGTGAGGCGTACCTGGCGGCGGGACCGGTCGAACAACTCGACGGTCAGCTCCCGTTCCAGCCGCTGGATCGACTGGCTCAGGGGCGGCTGGGCCATCCCGAGCAGCTCCGCAGCCCGCCCGAAGTGCAGTTCGTGCGCGACCACCACGAAGTGCCGCAGGTGCCGGAGCAGATCCACGGCCGGACCCTACGCCAGCGCCGAAGCCTGGCCGCTGGATACCGTGCTGGCGTGGACGTCAGCGAGCGCATCGAGGCCATCTTCGCCGCCGTGGGGGTGACGGCCAGCCTGCACGTGGTGGACGTGGACGCCACCGACCCGACCCCCGGCGGCACCGCCGACGGCGTTCCGGAGATCGGGCTGCGGGCCGACGACCAGGTGGTGATCGCCTCGATCTTCAAGGTCCTGCTGGTGCTGGAGTTCGCCCGGCAGGTCGAGGCCGGTCAACTGGACCCCACCGAACGGGTCCTGGTCACCGCCGACGACCGGCTCGGTGGGTGGGGTCTGGCCGGCTGCACCGACGACGCCGAGGTGTCGCTGCGCGACCTCGCGTACTTCGCCATGTCGGTCACCGACAACACCGCCGCCGACCTGCTGCTGCGCCGGGTCGGCCCGGACCTGCTGCCGATGCTCGCCGCCGAGCTGGGGCTGAGCCGTACCCGCGTCCTCGGCGGCCCTCGGGACCTGGTCGAGTTGATGCTCGCCGACGTGGGCGCACGCACGGAGGCGGAGTTCGCCCGGATCTTCCCCACGTTGCCGGAGGAACGGGTCCGGGCGATGCGGGTCTTCGACCCTGAGCACACCACCTCCAGCACCGCCCGGGAGATCACCCGGTTGCTCACCCTGATCTGGCGGGACGAGGCCGGGCCGCCTGCCGCCTGCGCGATGGTCCGCACCTGGATGGCCCGGCAGATCTTCTGGACCCGGCTGGCCGCCGGGTTCCCGCCGGGCGTCCGGGTCTCCGGAAAGACCGGCACCCTGCCCGGTCTGCACCTGGAGGCCGGGGTTGCCGAATATCCCGACGGCGGCCGGTACGCGATCGCCGTCTTCGCCCGTGCCGACCGGTTGGCCTCGCGGCGGATCGACGTGGACCTGGCGATGGGGGAGGCCGCCCGGACGGCCGTCGAGGCGCTGCGCGGCGACTGATTCCGCACCCGCCGCAGCCTCGGCGCGTGGCACCTGAGCTGGCCCGATATCCGCTGACGTATCGGAGCCGGTCGTCTTCGATCTTGGACCGGAGCCCGGTGGCGCTGGTTGGCTCGTGGTCGACCAACCGCCCGACCACGGGGAGTGGAACCGCATGCCCAGTCTCGACCGCCGACGTTTCCTGCGCGACACCGCCGCCACCACCGCCCTGGTGACCACCGGTGGGCTCGCCGCCGGCGCCGCCACCCCGGCCCACGCCGCGACGCCGGCCGCCGCACCCACCCCCACCGCCCGCCGCAGGGGCGCGGTCAGCTTCCGCTGGTGGGGTACGGCCGGCTGGCGCGTCGACATCGCCGACCGCACCGTTCTCGTCGACCCGTTCCTCAGCCGGATCGACACCGGGCTGTTCACCGGCGCGTTCAGGACCGACACCCCGTTGACAGTGCGCGCCGACGTGATCGACCCGCGCGTCGAGAAGGCCACGACGGTGCTGGTCACGCACACCCACTGGGACCACTTCATGGACGTGCCCCACATCGCCAAGCGCACCGGCGCGCGGGTGTTCGGCACGCTGACCGCGTACCACCTCGGGTTGGCCTACGGGGTGCCGTCGACGCAGCTCAGCCCGGTCAAGGGTGGGGAGGTGCTGGACTTCGGGGACCACACCGTCGAGGTCGTCGGCTCGCTGCACAGCCGCAACCCGTCGTACTCCCTGGCCTTTCCGGGGGTGCGGGTGAGCCAGCCCGCGCAGCCGGCGACCATCGCGGACCTGCCGGAGGGCGACACGCTGGGCTACCTGCTGCGGGTCGACGGCGGACCGTCGGTGTACTTCACCGGGGCCAGCGACGTCGCCGAGCGGAACCTCACCGGCCTGTCGCCCGACGTGGCGATGGTGGCCCTGCAGAACGCCACCACCACCGGCGACTACCTGCCGCGTCTGCTGGCCGGCCTCGACTATCCGAAGGTCGTGGTGCCGGTGCACTTCGACAACTTCGAGACGGCGCTTCAGAACCCGCCGCCGGTCGCGCCGACCGACCGCACTCGGTTGAACGACATGATCGCGGCCGTGCGCCGGATCTCGCCGCGCAGCCGGGTGCTGGTGCCCGAGTACGAGACCGCGTACCACTTCTGAGCAGCGTCGGTGGGGGTCGCCGAGCCGCGGCCCCCACCTTGGTCAGGCGGCGGTCATCTCCGCCAGTGCCCGCACCGACTTCCAGTTGCGGCTGGTCGACACCACGCCGAGCTTCTTCTCCAGGTACGCGTTGGTGAACTTCGACCGCCCGTAACCGCCGTCGACGAAGTGCAGGAAGACCTCCCGGCCGGTCACCGTGAACGACACGTTCTCCCCACCGGGCACGGTCAGCGCGTCCACCGTGGACTTCTTCGGCGGGGTGGCGAGGAAGGCCACCAGCAGCCTCGTCGGGTCGTCCTCCCGGTCGGCGTACGGGTTGCCGCCGGCCACCGCCGCCAGCTCCCGGCCACTGCGCACCAGCACCGGCACCGTCAACGCCAGCTCGTCGGCGAGGGCCCGCTCGATGCCGGCGGCCAGCTTCTCCGCGTCGCGCACGGTGCTGTCGAAGGCCACGTTGCCGCTCTGCAGGTACGTCTTGACGTCCTCGTGCCCGAGGTCGGTGACGATCCGACGCAGGTCGGCCATCGCCAGCCGGGTGGTGCCGACGTTGACCCCGCGCAGCAGGGCGACGTACCGGGTCATGGCTCCTCCTGGGTTCGCGGCCGACCGGCTCAGCGTAGGCCGCCCGCGCGCCGGCCTCGCCGAGCAGGTCGGTGCCCCCGTCGACCTGGTGGTGCCGTGGTCGGTGGTCGCCGGGGTGGTGGGGCTGTGCCTGCTGCTCGCGGTGCTGGCGAGCGTGCTGCCGACGTGGCGGTCGCTGCGACACCGCCCCGCGCGGTCCTCGGTCGGGGTCGCCGGATGACCGCGTCCCCGCCCCCCGAGGAAGCGGCCGGGCCGCTACCGTCCACGGATGCGATTCGCGCGTTCGGTCGGCCTGCTGCTCTCCGCCGCCGCCGTGGTGCTCTGGGCGTACGGCGTGACCGTGCTGCAACCGCTTACCGAGCCGATCGGTCCGTGGTCGGAAAGTCTGCCGGGCAACAACGCCTACTGGGCGCGCGACCTGCGCTTCCTAGCGATCATGGCAGTGGCGATCGGGCTGGTGCTGGCCGGCCGGGGGCACCTGCGCTGGAGTCAACCGGCGGTGGCGCTCGGCGGTCTGTGGGTCGCCGCCGACGTGGCGATCGACCGGGCCGACCCGGCCGGCGTCGAGGCGACGGTGCTGCTCGCCGTCAGCGGTTGCGCCGTGCTCGCGGCGCTCGCGGCGGTGCTGCATTGGCGGGAGCGTGCCACGCCGCCAGCCCGGGAGCGTGGCACGCCCTCAGCGGTGGAGCGGAAGGCGTTGACCGGCGCGGCGTGTGTGGCCGGGGTTCTGGCGCTTGTGGCGGCCGGCATCGAGTCACCGACCGACCGGGAGCCGGAGCTGAACCAGGGCGCCCTGGCCACCGCGGCGTTGCTTGTCGTGCTGGCCGTCGGTGCCGCCCTGGCGGCGGCCCCGGCACGGACCCAGGCTCGCGTCGGGCTGGCGGCCGGTCTCGTCGTGGCGGCCCTGCTCGGCGTCGGGCTGGCGCGTGCCGCCCCGCCCGGCTCACGCCTCCTGCCGGAGGTCGCCCTCGGGGCGGTGCTGCTCACCGGGATCACAGTGCTGGCCTGGGACTGGCCGGGCGGTCGGCCGATCTGGTGGCACCACGCACTCGCCGCTCTCGTCGCGGTGGTTGGCCCGACGGTGTTCCTGCTGGCCACGGCAATTCCCATCATGATCCTGCTGCCGATCGGCGCGACGTTCACCAGGCTGGCCGGCAACAGCCCGATCAACGGCGCCGACTCCGACGTGCTGATTTCGCTGTTCGGGCTGCTCTCCGGGCTCGCGATGTCCCTGCTGCTGGCGCGACCGAGCGTCGAGGACCGTCGGCGGCTCCGGTAGCTCACTCGACGACCGGCAGCACGACCTCGTTGCGGCGCAGGAACCACGGTTTCCACGGCGGGTCGAAGCGTGCGTACCGGATCGCGCCCGTGGGTTGCAGCCCGGCGGCGGTGACCGACCGGCCGAGCATGGTTGCCCGCTGGCTGAACGCCTGCTCCGTCCACCGGCCGGAGAAGCGCATGGCCGCAGCCAGTTGCGCCGGAATCTCGCGGATCCGCACCCGGGCGTCCACCGGCTCGGGCACTGTGGCGGCGGTGAAGGTGGCCGGTATGACGAACTGGAGCAGGTACGCGCCCGGCCACTCACCCTCCACCTGCACCATCGGCACCGTCATGGCGATCTTCTCCGAGCCGTCGGACGCGGACGTCGCCGGCGTGTTCGACCCGATCGGGTGCCGAGCCCGGTTGGCACCCGCGAGGTACGCGGCCAGCGGCCGGAACGCCTCGATCGGCGCCCTGGTGAACGACGCCTGGATCTGCATCTCGGCCACCAGGTGGGCCGGGTACCGACGCAGCTCGAAGCCGGGGTGTCGGGACACCACCCGGTACGGCTGCTGTTCGGTCATCGCGCGGCTCCCAGGGTCTGCTGGGACAGACGCTACCGCCCGTCCGGCTCCCGCTCGGCCGAAGTCGACTGCTCCGGCCCCGGGGCGACAGCTCGCGCGGTCAGCCGCCAGTACTGCCGCTTGCTCTCGTCGCGCAGCACCACACCGATCAGACCCAGCTCCCGGCGCAGCTCCCGGGCGTCGTCGCGGCGGTCCCGCTCGATCGCCCGAACGCGCGCGCGCAGCAGTGCGTCCGCGCCGGCGGGCAGGCCGGGCAGGTCGGGCACCCACAGCCGGTACGCCGACCGGTGGGGGTCGTCATCCGCCCAACCCCAGCCGTGCGTCCGGAACGCCGCAGCCAGTTGGTTGGCCGGCAGGTCCGTCGGCTCCCGGACGAGTTCCGCGCCGTCGGCGTCGAGCAGCACCAGGTGCCCGTCGGTGAGGAAGACCACCCGGGCGTCGACCCGTGCGACGGTCCGGTCCTGGTCGGAGCGGCGCAGCCGGACCTGCGCCGGGTCGACGGTGACGATCAGCCGCTCGGCGGTGCCGATCCCGGCGATGACCAGACCGCCCAGGACGCCCACCGCGATCGTGCCGGCGGTGGCCTGCGGCTCGGGCAGCCGGTCCAGCCACTCGATCAGATCGCCGAACGGCACCCAGGGCAGCCGGGCGAGCCAACCCGTCGTGGCCGCGAGGAGCCATCCCACGCCCGCGCCGAGCAGCGGAAAGCCGCCCCACATGACCGCCAGCTCCACCGGGCCGCCGCTGACCACGGTGCGTGGTCGGTAGCCGGCCGTGTCCATGGTCAGGACACCTCGCGGCGGAGCGTCCGGAACAGCCCGGCGGCCAGTGGCAGGACCAGCCAGACCAGCAGGGACACCACGATCCGTCCCCACTGCTCCCCGGTGAGGGCGTCACTGCTGAACAGCGGTTCCATCGTCTTGCTGGTGTCGAGCCATTCGGAGGGGCCGCGCAGAGGCCGGACCATCTCGCCCAGCACTCCCCAGATGGTGGGCAGCAGGAAATAGCCGACGATGGCCACCGGCGGGTTGAGCAGCAGCAGACCGAAGGCGGCGCCCATCAGCACGCTGGTGACCTGGAGGATCACCGCGTTCACGATCAGCGACCCGTCGAGCTGCCAGGTGCCGGCGCCGCCGATGGCGGAGGCCACCAGCGTCCCGACGGCGGCGAGGGCGAGGCTCGCCAGCACCGAAGCGAGTGCCGCCACCATGACCGCGACCAGCTTGGCGGTCACCACCCGCTCCCGACGGGGCACCAGGGCGTACGTGGTGAGGGCGGTCCGTTGCGACCACTCGCTGGTGATCGAGAGGATGCCGAGCACGGGCAACAGCACCCCCACCGGCAGCAGCGAGGGGACGAAGAAGTTGGAGAACGTCTGGTCGGCGTCGTCCGCGTAGATCAACTGGAGGGTGACGACCACTGCGGCGATCAGGCCGATGGTGATCAGCAGCCAGCGGCCGGCCCGGGTATCGACGAGTTTGCGCAGCTCCACGACGGTGAGCCGGAGCAGCGACGGTCGGCGTACCGGATTGTGCTGCTGGGGCGCGACGGCGCTCGCGGCGGGCGCGGTGGTGGTCATCGGACGGCCTCCTTGGTGGATTCGCCGGCGGTCAGGGTGAGGAAGAGTTGTTCGAGGCCACCGCCGCTGGCGGGGCGCAGCTCGGCCAGCGCGACGCCGGCATCCGCGGCGGCCTGGCCGACCACCTCGGCGTCGGCCTGCACGAGCAGTCCTTCCGAGCTGTCGGCGGCGCTCAGCCCGGCAACCTCCAGCGCCCGGCGCAACGCCGCGCCGTCGCGGGCCCGGACCACAGTGCCGCCGCCGGCCAGCAGCTCGTTCTTGTTGCCCTGGGCCACGATCCGGCCACCCCCGATCACCACCAGCCGGTCCGCGACCGCCTCCACCTCGCGCAGCAGGTGGGAGGAGAGCAGCACCGTGCCGCCCCGGTCGGCGAAGTCGCGCAGCAGGCCGCGCATCCAGAAGATCCCCTCCGGGTCCAGGCCGTTCGCCGGCTCGTCGAGGATCAGCACCCGGGGGTCACCGAGCAGCGCATGCGCCAGGCCCAGGCGCTGGCGCATGCCCAACGAGTACGCCCGGACCCGGCGCTTCGCGGCCACCGCGTTCAACCCGACCAGGTCGAGCTTCGCGGCGACCTCGCGCCGGTCCAACCCCATGGTGTACGTGGACAGCGTCAACGCCTCGCGGCCGGTCCGCCCGGCGTGCTGAGCGGAGGCGTCCAGCAGCACCCCGACCTCGCGCCCCGGGTTGGGCAGCTCCCGATAGGGGCGCCCGGAGACGGTGGCGCGGCCGGCGGTCGGCGCGGTTAGCCCGCAGATCATGCGCATGGTGGTCGACTTGCCGGCGCCGTTGGGGCCGAGGAAGCCGGTGACGGTCCCCGGCTCGCAGTGGAACGAGACGTCGTCCACCGCCGGGTGTGGCCCGTATCGCTTGGTGAGGTTCTCCACGGTGATCATGTGGTCGAGCCTGCCCGCGCCGCCCGGCCATCCGCTGCGGCCGCCGGTCGATGCCGTACCGACCTTGGTCGACCGGCGGGTCTCGACTTTGGTAGCTGGTCGTGGCGCCCTTCGGCTGCCTAGCATGGTGCCGTGACCAGCCTCGCCGTGCCGGAACACCCCTGGCTGCTGCCCGGGGCGCTGGCCGGCGCGACCAGCCCGGAGACGGCGACCCGCCGGCCCCGGCGGACCACCCGGGACTGGGCGGTCGACACCCTGGCCTTCCTGATCAGCCTGCTCTGGGTGCTGTACGCCACGGCGGACGCCCTGTCGCCGAACCCGGAGACGGCGGTCGCGCTGCCGCACGACTGGATGGTCGGCGTGGACGCGCTGATCGGGCTGGTCTGCTGCGGGCTGCTCTGGCTGCGGAGGCGGTGGCCGCTCGGGTTGATGGTGGCGACCCTGCCGTTGAACCTGTTCTCGATGGCCGCCTCCATCCCGCTGTTGATCTTCTACTTCACCGTGGTGGTCCACCGGCGCACCGCGGTCGCGGTCGCGGTGACCGGCGTCGGTCTCATCACCAACCTGGTCTACAGCTGGACTCGTCCGGATCCGGTCATGCCCTACTGGGCCACCGTCGCCTGGGGTGTGGTGATCACTCTCACCGTGCTCGCCTGGGGAATGTTCGTCCGGGCCCGGCGGCAGTTGATCGTGTCGCTGCGGGATCGGGCCGAGCGGGCCGAAGCCGAGCAGCAGCTTCGGGTCGCCCAGGCCCGTCACCTCGAACGCACCCGGATCGCCCGGGAGATGCACGACGTGCTGGCCCACCGGATCTCGCTGCTCAGCCTGCACGCCGGGGCGCTGGAGTTCCGCCCGGACGCTCCCGCGGACGAGGTGGCCCGGGCCGCCGGGGTGATCCGGGGCAGCGCGCACGCCGCCCTTCAGGATCTGCGGGAGGTGATCGGGGTGCTCCGGGCCGAGAGCGACGACGGCGACGCCCCGGAGCCGCCGCAACCCACCCTCGCCGACCTGCCAGCCCTGATCGCCGAATCGCGGGCAGCCGGGGTGCGCGTCAACGTCAGCGACAGCGTCGCCAGCCCGGGGGAGGTGCCGGCGGCGCTGGGGCGGGCCGCGTACCGGATCGTGCAGGAGGGGCTGACCAACGCCCGCAAGCACGCGGCCGGCGCGGCGGTCACCGTGGACGTCGCGGGCGGCCCGGGCAGCGGCCTGACCGTGGCGATCGGCAACCGCTGGCCGGTCGGCGCACCGGCCGGCGACACGCTGCCAGGCGCCGGCACCGGCCTGGTCGGCATCAGCGAACGGGTCACCCTCGCCGGTGGCCGGCTCGCCTACGGTCGCGACGACGCAGGCGACTTCCGGCTGGCCGCCTGGCTGCCGTGGCCGGCGTGACCGGCCCTTCCGGCGTGACCGGCCCTTCCGCAGCGGCGGGCCCTTCCGGCGCCGCCAACGCCTCCGGAGTGGTCGGCCCTTCCGGTGCGGCGGTGCCGCAGTCGGCAGTGTCGCCGGTGCGCGTGCTGATCGTGGACGACGACGCGCTGGTCCGGGCCGGGCTCTCGATGATCCTCGGCGGTCTGCCGGACCTGACCGTGGTCGGCGAGGCGGCCGATGGCGGTGAGGTCCCCGCCGCTGTCGCCGCGTACGCCCCGGACGTGGTGCTGATGGACATCCGGATGCCCCGGGTGGACGGGCTGACCGCCACCGAGGCCCTGCGTGCCCAGCCACACCCGCCGGAGGTGCTGGTGCTGACCACCTTCGACGCCGACGAGCAGGTGCTGCGGGCGTTGCGCGCCGGGGCGGCCGGTTTCCTGCTCAAGGACACCCCGCCGGCGGAGATCGTGCACGCCGTTCGTCGGGTGGCGGCCGGTGAGGCGGCCCTGTCCCCGACGGTGACCCGCACACTGATCGCCCACGTGACCGCCGCCACCCCCGGCCGGGCCGGCCCCGACCCGCGGCGGGAGCGGGCGCTGCGGTTGCTCACCGGGCTCAGTGAGCGGGAGCGGCAGGTGGCGGTCGCCCTGGGCCGCGGGCACACCAACGCGGAGATCGCGGGGGAGCTGTTCATGAGCGTGGCGACGGTGAAGGCGTACGTCTCCCGGCTGCTGACCCGGCTCGACCTCAACAACCGGGTCCAGGTGGCCCTGCTCGTGCACGACGCCGGCTTGGTCTGACGAGCCGTTCGCTGGGCCAGATGGCCAGGCATACCAACACGGATGAGGTTACACTCATTTTTGGTTGTTCCATTGTTGGTTGTGTCAGGAGTGATCGTGGATGGCTTTGTCGGACGGGACCGTGAACTCCACCTCCTCGGCGGCATGCTTTCTCGGGTGCAACGAGGTGGTCGTGCTGGTCGGCCTGGGCGGGCCCTTCTCATGCGCGGTCGCCGGCGGGTAGGCAAGTCCCGACTGGTGGAGGAGTTCGTCGAGCGGGCCGACGTGCCGTATCTCTTCTTCACCGCCTCCGCGCAGCCGACCGTCGCAGCCGACCTCGCACTCTTCGTGGAAACGGCGGCCGCCTCGACGCTGCCGGGGGCGCAGATCCTTAGTGAGCAGCAACCGCAGACGTGGGACGCCGCTCTGACCCTGCTCGCCGCCGCGCTGCCGTCCGACCGACCGAGCGTCGTCGTCCTGGACGAAATGCCGTACCTCATCGCGAGTGACCCGGGCTTCGAGGGAACGTTGCAGAAGGTCTTCGATCGCGAGTTGTCCCGGCGGCCCGTCCTGCTGATCTGCGTCGGCTCGGATCTGGCGATGATGGAGGCCCTGAACGACTACGGCCGGCCGTTCCACCAGCGAGCCACCGAGATGGTCATTCCGCCGCTGAGCCCAGCCGACGTCCGCGACATGCTCGACCTGTCCGCCGCCGACGCGTTCGACGCCTACCTGGTGTCCGGCGGTCTGCCGCTGATCCTCGACGAGTGGCCGAACGGCGCATCCGTCCACGACTATCTGAGCGAGGCGGTACGGGATCCGACCTCCGCTCTGCTGGTCAGCGGCGAGCGAGCACTGGCGGCGGAGTTTCCGCCCCAGTCCCAGGCAGGGCTGGTGCTGCGGGCCATCGGCAGCGGTGAGCGGACCTTCTCGCTGATCTCCCGCGCTGCGGGGGATCTTCCACAGGCGTCCCTGAACCGCGCCCTGCGCCTGCTGGCCCAGAAGCGGGCCGTGGAGGTCGCCGTTCCGCTGTCGACCAAGCCGTCGCGGGAAACCCGCTATGCGGTGGCCGACCCGTACCTGCGCTTCTGGCTGTCATTCCTGGGATCTCACCTGTCCGAGATCGAGCGCGGGCGAGGTGACCTGACCCTGGACCGGATCGTCCGGTCGTGGGCGTCCTGGCGGGGACGGGCCATTGAACCTGTCGTCCGAGAGGCGCTGCGCCGGCTGAGCGGCGACCACCTGCCGGCGGAGGCAGCGGTGATCGGCAGCTACTGGACCCGGACCAACGACCCGGAGATCGACCTGGTTGGCGCCGACCGGGGGCCCGTCGCTCAGCGCATCAGTTTCTTCGGTTCGATCAAATGGCAGGAGAGCCGGCCCTTCGACGCGCATGACCTGGGTCGGCTGCTGCTGCATCGGTCCCGGCTGCCCGGTGCCGACGACGCGGTGCCGGCCGTTGCCGTGTCGCGCAGCGGCACCGTCGTCGAGGGGATCCGAGTGCTGTCGCCGGAGGATCTGCTTACCGCGTACCAGAATTGAACTTTCGTCCGGTGCCGGCCGTACCCATGGCCGAGGATGTCGGTGCGGTGGGTCCGCCGTACCGCTGCCGAACTGCGGGAGGCCTGCCGTGCGAGTTGGTGAGCAGTCGACGGATCCCATCGATCAGGTACTGGGTGAGGTGCCGATGCCGGCATCGCTGACCCCGGAAGATGTCCGGCTGGCGGTTCGGGCGGTGGTCGTGCACACCGCCGAGGAGTGGCCCACCGGGCCGCTGTGCCGCAATGACGGCGCCTCCTACCCGTGCCGCCTGCACCGGTGGGGGCGACGGGTGTTGGAGACACACGGGCTCAACGAACGCCAGATCGAGGCGTTGATCCGGCACGGCAATCCGTTCGTGCACGTACCGTTCCCGTTCACGGCGACCGGGCCGTCTCCCGCACGTCCCGCCGGTAGCCGGCCGGCAACGACCGGCTACCAGGCGCCGGCCGGGCGTACCGGTGGGTTGCCGGCGCGGCAGCAGGCCGCGCGGGTCGTCCCACCGGGTGTACGGCCGACCGCTGCTGGCCGGCCGGTGACTCCCCCCGTCACCGCGCCGCGCTGGCCCCGGGCGAGCTGAGCGCACCCCTCCGCCCACCCGACCCGGGGCGACACCACGTCGGCCCGACGCGGAGATCCCCCTCCGCGTCGGGCCGACGTCGCGCCCAACAGATGAGTCGGTCGTCGCCGGCTCAGATCCCGCAGTCCGGCGCGGACCAGTTCGTCGTGTTCGAGCTGTTGTCCCTGTTGTTCTCCCGACGCGAGTCGACGTGCACGTGGTCGTCGTGGTCCGGGTAACCCGGACCGTAGATCCCGCTGAAGCCGTTGTTACGGGCGCCGCGGGCGACCTGGCACAGCGACGACGTCCGTGAGGTGACGTCGGCCGCGTTGCCGTACAGGTGCTGGCTGTCCGACGCGCCGCCGACCTGGTTGTTGCAGGCGCGGCTGCGGTATCCGCTGGACACGTTGAGCGGTTTGTCGCCGAGGCTCTTGCGCAGCGCCTCCAGCTTCCACATGGTGCGCAGCGCGTTCTGCTTGGTCTGGGCCGCCGACAGCGGACCGCCGCTCCACCCACTTCCGCCGCACCCGTTGTCGAGTTCGTTGTAGCTGAAGTGCGCGGGTGTGCAGTCGTTGTCCTGGAGCTGGTACAGCTTCGCGTAGGTCTGCGGGCCGGCGACGCCGTCGGCGCGCAGCCCGTACGCCTGTTGGAACCGCTTGACCGCGGCGGCCGTCTTCGGTCCGTAGCGGCCGTCGTTCTCCACGATGTTCCGGTTGCCGGCCCAGCCTGCGACCCGGATCTGCAGCTGTCGGACGTCGTCGCCGGAGCGCCCCTGGGCCAGGGTGCGGTTCCACGTGTAGCAGCCGTCCGCGTACGCCGCTGGCGCGGCGACCACCGCGGCGATCGCTGCCCCGGGCAGCGCCAGGGCGAATGCGATGGCAGCACGCTTCAAGGTGTTTACGCGCACAGAAGTCCTCCCGATAGGAGAGCGAATGGGGTGGCCACGGGACATCGACCGAGAAGTCCCGCGATCTCCACCCTGACACTGATCGGTGTGGTTGGAGGCGATTAACGAGAATCGTCCTCACAATCTGCAGTACCTGGGTATTGGCTGGGAATTAGGCTGATTTGCGAAACAGCCATTGATCGCCGATCGGCCCTTGCGGGATCAAGCGCACCGAACGTCGCAATCTGCCACACCGAGGGTGATGTTCCCTGGCTGGTGGCGGCCGGTAACGTCAGCCTCGGGCTGCGGACTGGCGGAGGTGCACGTGGCACGCGGTGGCGTCTTCTGTGTCGAGGGTCAGTGGCACCGCGACCTCAACGAGCGGGGCTCCGTCCTGCCCACCCTTGAGCTGCTGGAGCGGCTCGGCAAGATCCGTTTCATCCACAAGGACGCGGCCACCCGCGACGAGTTGTTCTACTTCCTGGACCGCTGGCTGCTCAAGCAGTACGCGGACCACCGGGTCGGCTTCTTCGCGATGCACGGCGAACCGAGCCGGCTGTGCCTCACCGACTGGCAGTCGGTGGAGTTGAACGAGGTGGCCGACCTGATGGCGGGCCGGGCCGAGGGGCGGCGACTCTATTTCGGCAGTTGCTCGGTCCTGCGGGCCTCCGACGCGGTCCTGCGCGAGTTCCTTGAGGTCACCGGAGCTGCTCTGATCTGCGGTTTCACCCGAGAAGTCGACTGGGTCGAATCGGCGGCTTTCGAAACCGTCCTCCTCGACGTGCTCGCCAACGGCCAGCGGCACAATGCCGCCGAGCTGCGAATGGGTTCGGCCCACTGGGCGCCGCTGGCGTCGTACCTCGGCTTTCGGGTGATCTACGCCAACGGTCGGGCCTGGCGCCCGTCCAGCCGCCCCCGGGTGCCCACCCAGGCGGTACACCGCTCCACGGCCCGGCCCCGCTGACCCGCTGCCGCCGCCCCGCCCGCACCCTGGTAGGAACGAGGAATGGCGCGCAGCATCGCACGGAACACCCGGGTCGACCGGGACAGCCTGCTCGACTTCCTCCGGCCGCGACACCGCGTGCTGCTGATGACCACCCGGGCCGACGGTCGCCCGCAGTCCTCCCCGGTCTCGGCGGGGATCGACGGGCAGGGCCGGCTCGTCGTCTCGACCTACCCCGAGCGGGCCAAGGTGACCAACATCCGCCGCGATCCGCGCGTCTCGGCGTGCGTGCTCAGCGACGACTGGAACGGCCCCTGGGTGCAGATCGACGGCACCGCCGAGGTGCTCGACCTGCCCGAGGCGCTGGAGCCGCTTGTCGAATACTTCCGCAGCATCTCCGGCGAACACCCGGACTGGGACGACTATCGGGCGGCGATGGTGCGCCAGGGCAAGTCGCTGATCCGGGTCACCATCGACGCCTGGGGCCCGATCGCCACCGGTGGCTTCCCCGCCCGCCTCGCCGACTGAGGTCGATCGCGCTCGGTAGGCCAGCGCGGCGCCCCGACCACCTCGACCACCGACGACCGCGGACACCCGAGGCGGAGGTCATGGGGTGGGGCCGCCGTGCTGTAGAGCTGCTCCGGATATGGGGCGGCCGGAGGCGGCAGGTCGCTGGCCGCGCTCGAGGTGCGGTGCGCTTGGGGTGCGGCGCGCTTGGCGTGCGGCGGGCTTGCCGGGACAGCTGCCGCCGCGTGCCCCACATCTGGGGCAGCTCTACAGCGGTGGCGACACACGGGTCGGGTCGGCGGCCTGACCTCCCGGCGTCACTGCCGCCGGGTCCGCGGA
The DNA here is from genome assembly GCF_006715105.1 of Micromonospora sp. A202. Classification (NCBI taxonomy): domain Bacteria; kingdom Bacillati; phylum Actinomycetota; class Actinomycetes; order Micromonosporales; family Micromonosporaceae; genus Micromonospora; species Micromonospora sp. A202. Next base: position 863,729 of record NZ_VFMP01000001.1, read on the forward strand.
GGTCAGCGCCGAGCGGCGCGGCGGTCGTACCGGTCAGTCGAGCAGCGCGGCGTAGACGAGTTGACGCAGCTGGGAGCGCAGCGGGTAGGTGCTCGACGGCATCAGCTGGGTGAACAGCAGCGCGGTGATCTCCTCGGTCGGGTCCACCCAGAACGCGGTGCTGGCCACTCCACCCCAGTAGTACTCGCCGACGCTGCTCGGCACCCGGCTGGGGATCGGGTCGTCGGTCACCGCGAAGCCCAGGCCGAAGCCGATCCCGTCGAGGGTCGACTCCGCGAAGCCGCCGGTGGACAGGGTGCCCAGGTCCTGCCCGCCGGGCAGGTGGTTGCGGGTCATGAACCGCACCGTGCGCGGCCCGAGCAGCCGAACCCCGTCCAGCTCGCCGCCGCGCAGCAACATCTGGGTGAAGCGGTGGTAGTCGGCGGCGCTGGAGATCAGGCCACCGCCGCCGGACAGCAGGGCTGGCTTGCTGAACGCGAGCGAGCCGAGGCTGTCGTAGCGGACGGCCCGCCCGCTGCGCGGGTCCGGGACGTAGAGCGCGGCCAGGCGGTCCGCCTCCTCGCCCTCCACCCACCAGCGGGTGTCGGTCATGCCCAGCGGGCCGAAGATCCGGTCGGCGAAGAACGCGTCGAGGCTCTGCCCGGAGATCACCTCGACGAGCCGACCGAGTACGTCGGTGGCGACCGAGTAGCCCCAGGCCGAACCGGGCTGGAACAGCAGCGGCAGCTTCCCGAAGACCGCGCAGGCGCCGGCCAGGTCGACGTCCGCCGGCGGGTACAGGTCGTAGCCGGCGGCCCGGTAGAGCCCGTCGACCACCGACGTCTGCATGAAGCCGTACGTCAGGCCGGCGGTGTGGGTGAGCAGGTGCCAGACCCGGATCGGCTCGGTCGCCGGCACGGTGTACGGCTTGAGCACCGATCCCTTGGAGTAGACCCGTAGGTCGGCGAACTCCGGAAGCCAGCGGCTGATCTCGTCGGTCAGCTCGAACCGGCCCTCCTCCCACAGCATCATCGCCGCGACCGAGGTGACCGGCTTGGTCATCGAGTAGATCCGCCAGAGCGTGTCGGCCTCGACCGGTGCGCCCGACTCCCGGTCCCGCAGCCCGTACGTCGAGGAGTGCGCCACCTCGCCGCGACGGGTGACCACCACCTGCCAGCCGGCCAGCCGGCCGTCGTCGACGTACCGGCCGAAGTGCTCGTCGATCCGCGCCAACCGCGCCGGGTCGAAACCGATCTGATCCGGGTCCTTGCTCCGAGCCACACTCACGTCGCCGAACCTACTCGCCGGTTCGCCCGTACCGGAAGGGGGTCACAGCGGGCCACGCCGGCTGCGCGGCTGTCGTTGCTGGCCACTAGCCTGGCCGGATGCCGGAGCTGACCGAGGACGTGACCTACCGTAACGAGGACTGGTATGGCGAGGAGCTGACCGACCGACACTTCGTGGGTTGTGAGTTCTTCGACGTGGACCTGACCGAGGCGGTGAGCCGTGGAGCGGTCTTCACCGGGTGCACGTTCGGCAACGTGCGGTTCAACGCGTCCCGGCACGTCGACTCGGCCTTCACCCGTTGCGTGTTCCGGCGGTGCAACTTCTTCGAGGCCGAGTTCACCGGCTGCAAGCTGGTCGGCAGCACCTTCTTCGAGTGCGACCTGCGACCGTTGACCGTCGACGGCGGTGACTGGTCCTTCGTCGCCCTGCCCGGCGCTGACCTGCGGGGTGTTCGGCTGACCGGGGTGCGGATGCGCGAGGTGGACCTGACCCGGGCCAATCTCACGGGGGCCACCGTGGCTGGCGTCGATCTGTCCGGCGCGCAGCTGCTCAACGTCAAGCTGGGCGGCGCCGACCTGCGTGGCAGCGATCTCACCGCGCTCGACCCGACGGCCGTCGAGCGGGCCGGAGCCGTCATCGACGTCGGGCAGGCCGTGGTCATCGCGCAACTCCTCGGCTTCCGGATCGGCTGACGCGAGCGGCGCTCGTGGCCTGCCGAAGTGCCGGTTCCCGCGGGCGGGTTGTCCGGCAGCGTCCGGTTGCGGGCTGGACACGTCAGGCAGTCCGGATCTAGCGTGTCGTCCACGCCGGTACGAACGCGAAACGGCCCACAGTGGACGGTATGACGCGCGGCGGTCGACGGCGGCCGGGTGGTGGAGTTGGAGGGGTCGGTGTCGGACGAAGACCGCATGCGGGCGGATCCGGGTGCCGGGGACGCGCCGCCGAAGCACCGCTCGGGCGCCGGCACCTTCGGGCAGACCCTCGCCGTGCTGCGCCGTGTCGCCCGTGTCCGGCGGCGGCGACGTTGGGCGGTGGAGGGTGCGGCCGTACTCGCGTGTCTGGTGGTGCTGGTCGCCTACCTCGGCAGCCGGTCGGACCCGGAGCCCGGCGACGGCCAGGGTGGTCGCTCCGGCGATGTGACAGCGGGTGCCGCCCGTTCCCCCGGTCTCTCGGCCACCGACGGGCGCACCGGTGAGGGGGGGCCGGCGATGCCGGGCCTGCGTCCGCGGCAGCGTCCACCCTCGCCCGAGCCGACACCGTCGGCCAGCGCACCGGCTCCACCGCCGCCATCACCTGAGGCGTCGGCGCTGTCGGTCACCCAGGCAGAGATGCCCGCCGAGGTCGACCTCACCGCCGTGGGCGCCCGGGACTGGATGCACTGGGGGGAGCGCGGCGGCACCTCGACGGTCCGCAAGCGCGCCGGCTCCGGGGAGATCGCCGACGAGGGCGGTGCCGGCAGGCGGGTCGGCTGGGACGGCAACCAGGAGCACGTCCGCTGGTCCGACGGATCGTCCCAGCGGTCGGCGAGCGACAGCTCCAACGGCGTCTACACCTGCGGCGCCGGCAACGGTTTCCGCCTCGCCGTCGCCGGCAGCGGTGAGTCGCGCACGGTCCAGTTCTATGCCGGCACGTGGATGGCCCGGGGGCGTCTGGACGCGCGACTGTCCACCGGCGGACCTGTCAGGACCGCCGTGCTGGAGGACCCGTACACCGGTAAGAGCGCTCAGTTCACCGTCCGGTTCACGGTGCCGAAGGGTGCCAAACTGCTCCTGACCTGGACCGTCGAGAAGGTCTTCACCTCACACTGCGGCAACGTCGGCCTCCAGGCCGTGGCGGTGCGCTGACCAGCCGACCGCTGCGCGAACGCACAGCGGGACAGTTTGTCCGTCGCGGACCGTCGATATGGTCGTAACTTTCTGCTGTTCCCACCCGACCATCCAGTGTGGAGGCAGCGGAGATGAGCAGTAGCACCGCCCACCGCGTCCGTGGCGCCGCTTCGTCCGGTGCCGGTGAAGCGTCCGGGGAGGTGCTCCGCGACATCCCCCTGCCGCCGTACGTGACAGGCGAGGACACCCAGTTCGCGGTGCGGGCGGTGGTGGTGCACGCCCCCCGGCGGTGGTCCGGGGGAGTGGTCTGCCGCAACGATGCCAGCCCGCACCCGTGCCGCCTGCACCGCTGGGGCACCCGGGTGCTGGCGCTGCGCGGGCTGCGGGCCGCCGAGATCGACGCGCTCATCGAGCGTGGCGACCCGACGGCGGTGGTCCCCCCACCGGACCGACCGGCCTGAGCGCGCGCCCGGCCGGGAGGCACACCGGTGCCTCCCGGCCGCAGCTCAACAGGTGATCGGCTTGACCCAGGAGCACTCGACGCCCTCCGGGGTCCGAGGCGTCTCCGGCACCGCTGGCGGTGCCATCCGTGCCGCCGTCGCAGCATCCTCGCGGAACCCTGCCAGGGCCACGGCGATCTGATCCTCCAGCGACTTGACCGACGCCGTCAGGTAGTTGTTCAGCAGGATCGAGAACGCCAACAGGCGGCCGTCGGCGCTGGTGACATAGCCGGAGAGTCCGGAGACACCGGTCAGGCTTCCGGTCTTGGCGTGCACGTTGCCCGCCGCCGCGGTGCCGGCCATCCGGCTGCGTAGGGTCCCGCCGACGAACCGCTCGGGTTGCCCGGCGATCGGCAGGGCCGCGTACCAGGTCTCGAACCACGGTTCGGCGCGCACGGCGGCCAGCAGGTCGACGAACTCCGTAGCTGGCACCAGGTTGCGCCGGGACAGCCCCGAGCCGTCGCGCTGACGCAGCCGACCGGTGTCCATTCCGGTGTCGGCGACGTACTCGCTGATCGCGGTCAACCCGGCCGCCCAGGTGCCCTCGCCGGACAGCACCCGGCCGATCTCCTTGGTCAGCACCTCGGCGTGCCCGTTGTTGGAGAGCTTGAGGAACGGCGTCATCAGCTCGCCCAGGCTCATCGAGTCGTGCCGGGCCACCGGGTGGGCCGTCTCCGGTGTGGGCTGGCCGAGCACGGTCCGGCCGAGCACCCGCACACCGTGCCGGTGCAACGCCGACCGGAACACGTCGGCCGCGTAGCCGGCGGGCTCCCAGACGGTCACCCAGTCGCTGGCAGGCTCGTCACCGACGGCGATCTGGCCGGTGACCACGATGGTGTTGCCGCCGTGTTCGCGTTCGATCGAGATCGAGGTCTCGCCCTCTGCGACCGTCTCGGCCCGGTTGTCGACGCGGATGTAGCCGGTGGCCGGGGTGGTGCTGACCACCGGCGGGGCACCAGCCCGACCGGCCGGGGCGGCCTGCACGATCACGGTTCCGGCGTCGTAGTCGGTGTCCGGGGCCACGGTCAGCGCGGAGACCTGGGCGGCGTAGTAGTAGGGCTCGTCGTCCCAGGTCCAGTCGGGTCCGAGCCGGGTGCGGTCGTAGCGGGTGTCGTCGGCGACCAGGTTGCCGGCGACCACCCGTACGCCGTCGGCGGCGACCTGCGCGGCGAGCGCGTCGTAATCGGCGGCGAGCATGGTCGGGTCACCGCCACCGCGCAGGTAGAGGTTGCCGGAGAGCAGGCCGGCGCGGCGCTTGCCGCTGGTACGCACGTCGGTGGTGAAGCGGTGCCCCGGGCCGAGGAGCTCCAGGGCCGCCGTCGAGGTCATCAGCTTGGTGTTGGAGGCCGGGACGAGCCGGCGGTCACCGTTGCGGTCGTAGAGCGTCTGTCCCGTGCCGGTGTCGACCACGACCACCGACGCCTGAGCGCCAGCGAGTCGGGTGTCGGCCAGGATCGTGTCGATGGTGGCGTGTAGTCGGGTCGTCGCGGGGGTGGGCGACTCGGCCGTGGCGCCCGGCGCGCCGACGGTGGCCACGGTGGCGACCAGCGTGAGCAGCGCGAGGGCTCGGGGAAAGTGACGGCGATGCATGCGCTGATGCTGCCACGAAGGTATTCGCCGGAGAAGAGCAGCGCGCGAAAGTTACTGCCACGTGAGCTACGTCGGCCGGCCGACCGACTTCTCGTGCCCACCCCAGTAGTGCCGCTGCGCCCCCATCACCAGTGGAGCGACCAGGGCGGCGAGCGCACCGCCGAGCAGCGGGAAGACGATGAACACCCAGAGCTGCCGCAGGGCCACACCGCCCTCGAAGACCGCCGGGCCGAACGCTCGGGCCGGGTTGACCGCGGCGCCGGTGAGCGTCACGCCCACGAGTTGGGTGGCGGCGAGGGCCAGCCCGATGGCCGCCCCGGCGGTCCCCGGATTTTCGCTCCGGCTGGTCACCACCAGGACGACCAGGACGAAGAGGAAGGTCAGCACGATCTCCAGCACCGCCGCGCCGCCCCGGTTGATGTGCGCGCCGTATCCGTTCGAGCCCAGTGCACCGGTCTGGTCCGCGACGTCGCCCCAGCGGGTCAGCCCCCAGAGCAGGAAGGCGGCCACCGTCGCGCCGACGAACTGCGCGATCCAGTAGGCGATCGCACCGACCACCGAGATCTTGCCGGACAGCAGCACACCGAGCGTCACCGCCGGGTTGACGTGACTGCCGGAGAGCGGGCCGATCGTGTAGACGAGGGCGAGCATCACGAAGCCGAAGGCCAACGCGACCACCACCACGCCGCCCTGAACCCGAGCGGCCACCGCGCTGCCCACTCCGAAGAAGACCAGCAGCAGGGTGCCGAGAAACTCTGCCGCGTACCGACGGAAGTCGCTCATTCGCTCAGCGTAAGCGCAGGTCAGGTGACAGTCGCCGGAATGGCGGTCTGTGATCGGCGCGACGGTCGAAAGCGGGCACAGCGGTGCCGGACGCGGCGTTGTACACCGCGTGGACACCCACTCCGCGGACGTCGTGGTGATCGGCGCCGGTCAGGCCGGCCTGAGCGCCGGCTACCACCTGCGCCGGACCGGCTTCCCGCCCGGAATCGGCTTCGTCATCCTCGACGGCGACGACGGGCCGGGCGGGGCCTGGCAGCACCGCTGGCCCACACTGGTCTTCGACCGGGTGCACGGTTTCCACGACCTGCCCGGGCTGCCGCTCCCGCCCGCCGAGCCCAAGCGCCCGGCGGCCGAGCAGGTGAGCGCCTACTTCGCCGCGTACGAGAGGGCATTCGAGCTGCCGGTGCGACGGCCGGTGCGGGTACGTGCGGTGCGCTCCCGGCCGGACGGCCGGCTGGACGTGGAGACCGACCAGGACCGGTGGATCGCCCGGGCGCTGATCAACGCGACCGGCACGTGGACCCGGCCGTTTTGGCCGCACTACCCGGGTCGGTCCTCGTTTCGCGGCCGGCAGTTGCACACCGCCGACTACCGGGGCCCGGCCGAGTTCGCCGGCCTGCGGGTCGTGGTCGTCGGTGGCGGGACCTCCGCCGTGCAACTGCTCGGCGAGGTGTCCACCGTCGCGGCGGCCACCACCTGGGTCACCCGCCGGCCGCCGGAGTTCCGGGACGAGGAGTTCGGCGCGGAGCTGGGCCGTGCCGCTGTCGCCCGGGTGGACGAGGCGGTCCGGGCCGGCCGCCCACCGGGCAGTGTGGTGGGCGTGACCGGGCTGCCGGTCACCCCGGAGGTACGCCGGTTGCGTGAGCGGGGCGTCCTCGACCGGCTACCCGTGTTCGACCGGATCACACCCGACGGGGTGGCCTGGGCGGACGGGCGACACGTGTCGGCGGACGTGATCCTGTGGTGCACCGGCTTCCGCGCCGCCATCGACCATCTCGCCCCGCTGGGCCTGCGCGCGCCGGGCGGCGGTATCACGATGGACGGCACCCGGGTGGTCGCCGACGAGCGCGTTCACCTGGTCGGGTACGGCCCCTCGGCCAGCACGATCGGCGCCAACCGGGCCGGCCGCGCGGCGGTCAACGAGATTCGCGCCCTGCTGGCCCCGGCCCCCGCTCTCGACTGACCTGGCTCTATTTGACGGATCGCCGACCAGCGGGCACGGTGGAGATGACGGGGCCGTCAGCTGCCCCGATCCGATGCGACGGCGATGACCGCTCGCCCCTCCTGTCGCCTCCCACGTGTGCTCGTACGCGGGCCGACTGTCCGGTCTGCCCGTCATCCGACCGCGAGCCGAGAATCCACGAGGAGTTCCGCTCATGCTCACCATGACCGATAACGCTGTGCTCGTCATCCGTGACCTCGCCAACCAGCAGGACGTCGCCCAGGACGGCGGGGTGCGCATCGCCGCCGACACCGAGGCGGGTTCGCTCACCGTGGAGTTGGTGCCCGAGCCGGCGCAGGGCGACCGTGTGGTCGACAACCAGGGCGCCCGGATCTTCCTGGACGAGGATGCAGCCGAACTGCTCGGCGACGCGTCGGTGGACGCCACCGTCGACGACGAGGGCATCATCCAGTTCGGCTTCACCGAGAGGCAGTAACAGGGGCTTCACCGAGGCGTTCGCCCCCGCTGCGGCGGACCCGGCCGGGGGCGCCAGCTCGGCGCGATGTCGTCGTCCGGGCGGAGGGCGTCTTCGTCGGCTCCGGCATCTTCAAGGCCGGCAACCCGGCGCGACAGCGTCGCGAGCACGTACGCCAGGTGGTGGGAGGTGCTCCACGCCGCCCAGTTGGCGGCCGAGCCGGCGCCGGCGCCCCGACGGGCCCGGCGCAGCAGCTCGTGGTCGCCCCAGGAGAAGGCCGCGCCGGTGCTCGGCCAGTGCGGCGCGGACACCAGCGTGCGGCACAGGTCGGCGAACCGTTCCTCGCTGCGGCCACCTCGCCGCGCCCAGCGGTAGACCCACCAGCTGCCGTCGTCGGTGTATCGCACCGTCGGCAGCCGGTCACCGGGTTCGCCGGTGCCGGGCACGGCCGGGTGCACGCCGTAGTCGCCGTAGTCGACACCGACGTCGGCCAGTCGTTGCCAGAGCTGCCAGTCCCAGCGGTCGAGCCGGATCGGCTCGTCGGTGGGCAGCCGGGACAACGTCGGTGGCATCCCGCCCGCCGCCACCGTCACGGACCGCCAGGCGTGCCGGCGCGCCCAGTCCAGCAGGCGACGCACCCGAGGCTCGGCTGACCGCACATCCGCCGGGCAGCACACGTCCCCCGCGTCCACCAGCAGGTCGCACTCCTCGGGGGCGAGGGCGGTGCACCGCCAGACCCGTTCCACGGCGGTCGTGCTCCCGTCCGGCCCGGCCCGGTCCTGACCGGCCCGCAGGCGGACCAGCGCCCGCCGGCCGTGCGTCCGCGCCGCCGCGCCGTGCGCGGCCAGCCGGTGGTCGCTCTCCGCGAGCCCGATCACCGGCACCAGCGGTACGTCCCAACGGCCCAGTTCTGTCGCGGGGGTGTCGGGCAGCGCGCTGACGTCGACGGCCGGCAGGAGTCCGGGAGGTAGTCGGCGGAGAGTGTCCATGGTGGACCTGTCGATCGTGCCGATCTCCAGGATCGGGGCGACCAGTGCGGCGGCTGTGGAGTCGAGGTGGCTCAGAGCGTCCAGCTCGCCTCGTCGGCAGGCGAGAATGGGGCGGTAGACCGGTTCCGCCGCCCGGCTCCCGTGGGCGGGCACCATACTTCAATCTAGCCAGGCATGCGCATGTCTCACAGGCCGTGGAGTCGTAATTCGGCTGCTCCGCTGTCGGCTGCGCGACTACGATTTCCCGATGCCCACGCCAGCCCATCGTTACCGCTCCGACGACGAGGACAGCGCCCGGTGGGTCGGATTTCCCTTCCGCGACGGCGACATCGTGATCAGCACCCGCTCCAAGAGCGGCACGACCTGGATGCAGATGATCTGCGCTCTGCTGGTGCTGGGCACCCCGGAGCTGCCGGCGCCGCTGAACGTGCTGTCGCCGTGGCTGGACTGGTTGGCCGAGCCGCAGGACGCGGTGTACGACCGGTTGGCCGCGCAGCCGCACCGGCGGTTCATCAAGACGCACACCCCCCTGGACGGGGTGCCACTCGACCCCCGGGTGCACTACGTGGTGGTGGCCCGGCATCCGCTGGACATGGCGGTCTCCCTCTACCACCAGGCCGGCAACCTCGACCGGGTACGCCTCGCCGAGCTGACCGGCCAGCCCGCCCCGACCGGGCCGCCGAAAAAGCGCCTCCCGGTGGAGCAGTGGTTGCCGAGCTGGGTCGACCGGGAGGTGGATCCGCGTACCGATCTGGACTCGTTGCCCGGGGTGATGCTGCACCTGCGTGACGCCTGGGCCCGTCGACACGAGCCGAACGTCGAGTTGGTGCACTACGACGATCTGCTGGCCGATCTGGGTGGTGAGATGCGGCGGCTCGCCGACCGGTGGGGCATCCCGGTCGCCGCCGAGCGTTGGCCGGAGCTGGTCGAGGCGGCCACCTTCGGGCGGATGCGGGAGCGCGCCGACCGGCTCGCCCCGGACACGCTCGGCGTGCTGCGCGACCGCCGTGCCTTCTTCCGTCAGGGTGGCTCGGGCCAGGGGCGCGACCTGCTGGACGCGTCCGCGCGGGCCCGCTACCAGGAGCGGGTCTCGGCGCTGGCCCCACCCGATCTGCTCACCTGGCTGCACCGCTAGTCCGTGCCCGGCCGTCGTGGATGGTGGAGGCGGCGCGGCCCAGAAGAGCGCGCGGCGCCGCTCGACCGTGGTCGAGCGTCGCCGCGCTCTGGCCGTCTCCCACCACCGCAGCCGTTCGGCGGTACGCCGGCGGGGACCTGGCTCGACCGGCTGTTCGTGCCGGTCCGCGTTGTCGATCCCCGGTCCGCCCGGATCCAAACCCGCCGACCGTGGGGAATTCCACCATTCGCGAGTCCCGGCGTGGCGCGCCGCAGAACGGGGTATGAGCGTGGGCATGGAACATTTCACGATCGCCACCGTCGCCGAGAAGAGCCCGGATTTCCGTCGGGTGCTGTGGACCGGTGAGCACACCCAGTTGGTCATCATGACCATCCCCGCCGGTGGGGAGATCGGCGAGGAGGTGCACGAGGACATCGACCAGATCCTGACCTTCGTCAGTGGCGTCGGTGAGGCCCGGGTCGCCGGCGCCAAGCGAAAGGTCGCCGCGGGTGACCTGGTCGTCGTGCCGGCGGGCACCAAGCACAACTTCGTCAACACCGGCCCCAACCCGCTGGTGCTGTACACGGTCTACGGTCCGCCGGAGCACGCCGACCAGGCCGTGCACAAGACCAAGGAGGAGGCCGACGCGGCCGAGGCTGCGGGCGAGGACGAGCCACCGACCGAGTGACGGCCCCGGGCGCGGCCTGATCCGGGCCGCCACGGGTAACCGCAGCGGGTGGAGCAGCAGCCGGCGATCTCCGACTACGGGTTCCTCTCGGACTCCCGTTCGGGTGCCCTGGTCGGCAAGGACGGCTCGATCGACTGGTGGTGCCCGCACCGCTTCGACGGAGCTTCCGTGTTCGGGCGGCTGCTCGACCCGCGCGCCGGGCACTTCAAGCTGGCGCCGGTCGGCGTCGGCGGCCCGGGGTTCCGGGTGGAACGCGCGTACCGGCCGGACACGTTGGTGCTGCGGACGGTGCACCACACGCCGCACGGCAGCGTGGCGGTCACCGATGCCCTGGCCGCCGAGATCGGCGCCCGCGCCCACGAGCTGGGCAGAAACTCACCCGCCGTGCTGATCCGGGTGGTGCAGGGGCTGTCCGGCCGCGTCCGGATGGGCCTGGACTTCGCGCCCCGCCCGGAGTACGGCCTGCTCACGCCGTACCTGCATGGGCAGGCCGACGGTGGGGTGCTGGCCCGCGCGGGCCCGGTGGTGCTGGTGTTGCGCGCCAACGGGCTGCACCTGCGGGCGGGCCGCGACCGGGTGACCCACGAGTTCGAGGTGTCCGCCGGTCAGGTGGTCGGGATGGACGTGGCCTTCGGCGAGGCCTACGGCGATCCGCCGGTCCGGATGGACCCGGTGGCGATGCTCGCCGAGACCACGCGGGCGTGGGAGGCGTACCGGGAGACGCACGGGTACTCCGGTCGGTATCCCGAGCTGGTGCGGCACAGCGCGACAGTGCTGACCGGCCTCACGTATGCCCGCAGTGGTGCGGTCGCCGCCGCGCTGACCACGTCGTTGCCGGAGCAGATCGGCGGCGACCGCAACTACGACTACCGCTACTCCTGGCTGCGGGACTTCTCGTTGACGATGCGCGCCCTCTGGGTGGCGGCCTGCCCCCACGAGGCGTCCCGGCTGTTCGCCTGGGCGACCCGCTCGATCGGCCGGATCGGCGACGAACCGGTGCCGGTGCTCTTCGGCGTGGAGGGCGAGCGCGACCTTTCCGAGCACCACTGTCACCAGCTGGGCGGATACCGCGGCAGCACTCCGGTCCGCATCGGCAACGACGCCTGGCGGCAGCGGCAGCTGGACGTGCCGGGTGAGGTCGTGTCGGCGGTGTGGCGGCTGCGCGACTATCTCGGCGCGACGTTCGAGGAGGAGTTGCGGGAGATGGTGCTCGGGCTGACCGAGCAGGTGGCGGCGACGTGGCACCTGCCGGACCGGGGCATCTGGGAGACCCGGGACGAGGAGCGGCACTACCTCTCGTCGAAGGTGTCCTGCTGGCTGACGATGGACCGGGCGGTGGGGCTCGCCGACCGGCTCGGAGATCGGGCCGACGCTGGTCGCTGGGCCCGTGTGCGCGACGAGATCCACGACACCGTGCTGCGCGAGGGGTGGAACGACCGGATCGGGGCGTTCACCGGCGCGTTCGGGTCGGCGGAGCTGGACGCCTCGGTGCTCGCCCTGCCGGTGACGCACTTCCTGCCGGCCACCGACCCGCGGATGCGCTCGACCATCGCGATGGTCGAGCGGGAGTTGGGCACCGAGGAGGGCCTGCTGCGGCGGTGGACGACGGACCCGGCCGGGTTCCTGTTGTGCTCGTTTTGGCTGGTGGAGTGTCTGGTGATGGCGGGTGAGCCGAAGCGGGCCGAGGCGCTGTTCGAGCGGGTGGTCGGGTACGCCAACGACGTGGGCCTGTTCAGCGAGCAGATCGATCTGGCCACCGGTGCGCAGCTCGGCAACATCCCGCAGGCGCTCTCGCACATCGGGCTGATCAATGCGGCGTGGCGGTTGACCAAGCCGGACAGTTACTGATCATCCCGAAATCCTGCAACAGACCTGCAAACGCCAGGCATTGACGTCGATGTGTGCGCAGTCCTAGCCTCGAAGGAGCGGGAAAGCCCTTTCCCAGGGCCTTTGATCCCGCTTCACCCCGCTTCGGTCCGGGCATCCGACGGGGGCGCGCACCGATCCCCGGCAATGGCCGAAGGCCGTGCCGACACGTCCCGAGTGGGCGCCGAGGGATCGCCACCACATGCGTCAAGGAGGACAACTGTGCAGAAGAGACGACTCTCCGGCCGCCGACCACTACTCCTGGCGGTGGGCGCCGGCGTGACCGCGGCAGCCCTCACCGCCGGCATGACCTCGGCCTTCGCGGCCACCGTCTTCAGCGACGACTTCAACGACGGCAACACCTCCGGCTGGTCCAAGTCGGGCGGCACCTGGACGGTCGACGGCTCGGGCGTGCTCAACCAGTCCAACGCCGGCAGTGAGCTGGCCCGGCAGTTCGCTGGCCAGACCAGTTGGACCGACTACTCCGTGCAGGCCCGGGTCAGGCCGGCGAGCTTCGGCTCCTCCAGCGCCCTGGTCGGGCTGGCCGCCCGGTCCACCAGCAGCACCAAGATGTACCGGCTGGCCCTGCTCGGCTCCGGTCGGGCCGAGCTCCAGGCAGTCAACGGCAGCAGTGTCACCGCGATCGGCTCGGCGGCGCTGGGCGTCGGCACCGGCACCTGGTACACCCTGCGCATCGAGACCAGCGGCAGCACCATCCGGGGCTTCGTCAACGGCACGCAGATCGCCTCCGGCAGCAACAGCCTGGCCGGCGCGGGCCGCATCGGCCTGGTCACCGCGTACGCCAGCGGCGGCTTCGACGACGTGACTGTCGACTCGTCCGGTGGCGGCACCCCGACCACGCCGCCACCGACCACCACGCCGCCACCGACCACGCCGCCGCCGACCACCACTCCGCCGCCGGCTGGCTGGCCGACGCCGACCGGCAGCCAGAAGGTCGACGCCACGATCGCCGTCTCCGGCACGTTCGACGGCGGGCTCAAGCGCTACTACGGCATCGGCGACGGCGGGCAGAGCGAGAGCCAGGACCCGATGTTCGAGCTGGCCGCCGGCGCCACCCTCCGCAACGTGATCATCGGTGCGCCGGCCGGCGACGGCGTGCACTGCGAGGGCAACTGCACCCTGATCAACGTCTGGTGGGAGGACGTCGGCGAGGACGCGGCCACCTTCCGGGGCGGCACCACGTACACGGTCGACGGCGGCGGCGCGCGCTCGGCCAGCGACAAGGTCTTCCAGCACAACGGCTCGGGCACCGTCTACATCAAGAACTTCCGGGTGGAGAACGCCGGGAAGCTCTACCGGGCCTGCGGCAACTGCTCGACGTCGTACCAGCGGCATGTGGTGATCGACAACGTGATCGTCCGGGACACCGACGCGATCGCCGGCATCAACACCAACTGGGGTGACACCGCTCGGTTCAGCCGGATCACCATCATCGGCGACCCGGACCGGGAGACCTCCATCTGCGTCAAGTACAAGGGTGTGCCGAAGGGCAGCGAGCCGACCGAGATCGGCGAGGGCGCCGACGGCGTCAACTGCCTCTACTCACCCTCGGACATCACCTACCAGTAGATCGACACGTCGGCACCCCGCGGACCACCACGTCCGCGGGGTGCTCGCGCATTCAACCCATCAGGGGTACGCCGGACACGTCGACGGTGTCCGGATACTTCAACCCGGCGCCGGTGTTGAGCACCACCACCCGTTCGCCGGCCCGGATCCACCCACCGGCGCGCAGGTGCCGGGCCGCGGTCAGACAGGCCGCCCCCTCCGGGCAGAGCAGCAGCCCCTCCCGGGCGGCGAAGTCCCGAAGGTCGGCCAGGATCTCCGCGTCGTCGACGGCGACGGCCGTGCCGGAAGACTCCCGCAGCGCCGCCAGGATCAGCTCGTCACCCAACGGCGTCGGCACGGTGATGCCGAACGCCACAGTGTGTGCGTCCACCCACGGCTGCGCCCGATCCTCGCCGGCGGCGAACGCCCGCACGATCGGCGCGCAGCCGGTCGACTGCACCGCCACCAGCCGGGGCAGCTTGTCGCCGATCCAGCCCAGCTCGCGCAGCTCGTGTAGCGCCTTGTGGATGCCGATCAGGCCGACACCGCCGCCCGTCGGGTAGATGATCACGTCCGGCGCCTGCCAGCCGAGCTGCTCGACGATCTCGTACCCCATCGTCTTCTTGCCCTCGAGCCGGTAGGGCTCGCGCAGCGTGCCGGCGTCGAAGATCGACCCGTTGGACGCGGCGATCAGCTCGGCGACCCGCCGACCGGCGTCGCTGATCAGCCCGTCCACCAGGCGCAGGTCGGCGCCGGCGGCGACGCACTCGCGCCGGCAGATGCTCGGCGCGTCCAGCGGCATGACGATGGTCGCGCCCATTCCGGCCCGCGCGGCGTACGTGGCCCAGGCCGACCCGGCGTTGCCGTTGGTGGGCATCGCGATCCGCTCGACGCCCAGCTCACGAGCCCGACTCACACCGACCGCCGCCCCGCGCGCCTTGAACGAGCCGGTCGGGATCAACCCCTCGTCCTTGACCATCAGGTCCGTGATGCCGATCTCGGCGCCGTACGCCGGGGTGCGCAGCAGCGGCGTCCAGCCCTCGCCGAGCGTCGTGACGTGCCGCGGGTCGGCGACCGGCAGCAGCTCCCGGTAGCGCCACAGGTCGGCCGGGCGCAGCGGAAAACGTTCCGGGGTGACCGCCTTCGCCACCGCCGGCAGGTCGTAGCGGGCGAGCAGCGGGGAACCGCACTCGCAGAGGTTCTGCAACACCTCGGCGGCGTGCTCCTTGCCGCAGCGCGGGCAGTCCAGGTGGGTCAGGTACACGTCGCTCCTCGCCGTCACACCGCGTCGACGCTCAGCCAGCGTCGACTGCGCCGCCCCGGCTCGTAGACCGAGTCCAGCCGCTTGGCGACCACGCCCGGCAGCTCCTGCTCCTGCCCGGCGCGCAGGGCCTCGTCGCCCGCGCCGGGGAACCACGGCGGAGTCTGCCAGTGCGCACCGGCCAGGGCCAGCCCATCGAGCAGCTCCCGGCGTTGCGCGTACGGCACGTCGACGCTGCTGACGCCCTCCAGCCAGAGCAGGTCGACGATCAGGTACTGCGCGCCTGCGGGAACCCGGCTGCCCGTGCTCTGGCGGACCGGACGCACCCGGCCGGCACCGTCGATGCGCACCAGCACACCGTCGAGCACAGCCTCGGTGGGCGCGAGCGCCTCGGCCATCGCCCGCAGCCACGGATAGCCGCCGGTGATGTCCTCGTCGGTCTCGGAGAGCAACCGCAGCCGCCCGCCGGAGACGTACGCCATCGCCCGGACCCCGTCCCAGCGCAGCTCGTACCCCCAGGCGGCGCGGTCGCGGGGGAGCCTGGCGGCCGGCGTGGCGTGCATCGGGCGGACCAGGTCGGGCATCGGTGTCCAACCCGGAGGCGCCGCGTCGGTGCGTCGGACCATCCAGTCCCGGCCGCCGGTGGCGAACAGGACGTAGCGACCGGCGGTCCGGTCACCGGCGAGCGTCACGATCACCTCGTCGTCGCGCCACTTCTCGCACCGGTAGGTGCCCCGGTCGTGGATCAGCATCCGGCCCCCGCCGTACTCGCCAGCGGGGATCTCGCCGGAGAAGTCGAGGTATTCCATTGGGTGGTCCTCGGTGTGCACGGCGAGGTGGTTGCGGCCCGGGTCGCGGGGGAGGCCACGCGGCACCGCCCAGGAGGCCAGCACCCCCTCGTGCTCCAGGCGCAGGTCCCAGTGCAGGCTGCGGGCGTGGTGCTGCTGGATGACGAAGCGGCCGGCGTCGGTGTCGGTACCGGCCGCCGTGGGGCTCGGCACCGGCACCGGCTCCGGCGTACGGGCCGCGTCCCGTCGTCGCCGGTACTCCTCCAGCCGGTCGGTCACACCCGCATTCTCCGGCAAACCGGACCACCGCGCTGGATGCCGGAGTGTCCGGTTCGCTCGGCGGCCGGGGGCGCGGCGGGGTAGAACGGACCTCATGGACCACACCGACCAGCCCACCGCCCTGCTCCCCGGTGACGTGCGGATGCCCCTGCTCGGCTTCGGCACCTGGCAGGCCACCGGCCAGGCGGGCTACGACGCCGTGCTGGCCGCGCTCGACACCGGGTACCGGCACCTCGACACCGCCACCATGTACGGCAACGAGCGCGAGGTCGGCCGGGCGGTGCGCGAGAGCGGGCTGCGCCGGGAGGACATCTTCATCACCACCAAGCTCCCGCCGGACCGGGTGGGCCGGGAGCGCGCGACGTTGGAGGCCAGCCTGGAGGCGCTCGGCGTCGACCAAGTGGACCTCTGGTTGATCCACTGGCCGCCGTCGTCGGCTGCGGACAGCATCCCGATGTGGCGGGAGCTGCTCGCCGCCCGGGACGAGAACCTCGTCCGGGCGGTCGGGGTGAGCAACTACAGCACCGCGGAGATCGACGAGCTGATCCAGTCCACCGAGGAGAACCCGGCGGTCAACCAGATCCGGTGGAGCCCGTCGCTGTACGACCGGCAGCGGCACGCCGAGCACCGGGACCGGGGCGTGGTGCTGGAGGGCTACAGCCCGTTCAAGACCAGCGACTTGAGCGACCCGGTGCTGACCAGGATCGCCGGCGCGCACGGTGTCTCCCCGGCGCAGGTGGTGCTGCGCTGGCACATCGACCACGAGATCGTGGTGATCCCGAAGTCGGTGACCCCGGAGCGGATCACCGCGAACTTCGACGTCTTCCACTTTTCGCTGACGGCGGAGGAGATGCGCGACATCGACGCGCTCGGCGAGGTCTGAACCGGCGCTTTCCTTCAGCGCGTGACGCGTCCTTGAAGGGTATCGACATCGACGCTCATGACGGTATAGCGTGCGCGTCATCACGTACGTCGATGCGTTCGAACCCGTCGTCGCTGGAGGAGTCTTCATGGCCCGGTCACCATCCATTCGTCTGCGCCGCCGCGGGGTGCTCGGCATCCCCGCCCTGGTGGCCGCGGCGCTGACCACCGTCGTTGTCCGGCCCGCCCCGGCGAGCGCCGCGCCGAAGGCCGAGTGCCTCGCCGACCTGCTCCAGGACGCCTGATGGCCACCATTCCCTGGCTCGTGGACGTGCTGCGCGGTGCCGGGGTCCAGGTCGTCGTCGAGGGCGACTGGCTCAACCGGATGCGGCCCGGATCCTTCGACCCGATCGGGGTGCTCTGGCACCACACCGCCGCGACCTCCAGCGCCAGCAACCCGCACCCGGCACTCGGCATCTGCATCAACGGCCGGTCGGATCTGGCCGGCCCGCTCTGCCAGGCGCTCGTCGACTACAACGGTGTCTTCCACGTCATCTCCGCCGGCCGCTGCAACCACGCCGGGACCAGCGGCGGCAGCGGGCCGATCCCGGCCGGGGACGGCAACACCCTGATGATCGGGTGGGAGATCGACTACAACGGCGTCAACCAGGAGATGACCGCCGCGCAGTACAACGCGTCGATCGCCGCCACCGCCGCCGTGCTCACCCGGCTGGGCCGGGACAGCAGTTACGCCCGGGGGCACCGGGAGACCAGCACCAGCGGCAAGATCGACCCGTCCTTCATCGACCTGAACGTCATGCGCGCCGACGTGGCGGCGAAGATGTCGGGCGGCGGGAACCCCCCGGCGTGGTCCTCCATCGTGGACAACACCACCGCCGGTCGGTTCACCGCCAGCGCCAACTGGGGTGTGTCGACGTACTCCGGGCAGCGGTACGGCGCCGACTACCGCTACGCGGAACCCGTCGCGGCCAGCGACGTCGCCTGGTACAGGTTCAACGTCCCGGCGACGGCCAACTACCGCGTCGATGCGTGGTGGCCGGCGACCTCCGGCTACAACGGTGCCACCCCGTACGTCGTCTCCACCACGACCGGCAACCGGACGATCATCGTCGACCAGCGGGCCACCGGTGGGCAGTGGCGGTCCCTCGGCACGTTCACGCTGCCGGCCGGCGACGCCAACCGGGTGGGCGTGAGCCGGTGGAGCAGCGCGACGGGCCTCATCGTCGCCGACGCCGTACGCCTCACCCGGCTCTGACCCGAACGGGCGCCGGTCGCCGGCAGAAGGGAGGTGTGCTGTCCACCCGGCAGCGCACCTCCCTTTTCGCGTCGAGGGCTTCCCTCTGGCCCGGCGGGGTTGGCACCTAGCGGACGTGCACCTTGCTGCCAGTGCTCGACCGGTGACTTCCGCGCCGGCCGCGGCCATCCTTGTCCTACCGGGCTGCACGAGCACGGCGAAGACAAGGCCAAGGGGTGGAGATGCGGTACGCGTCAACAGCGGCCACGGCGACGAACCCGGGAGTGCGGCTGGTGGCCGCCCGTTCGTCGGCGCTCGGGCCGACCGCCGCCATCTCCGTGGCTCCTGCGATCGACGGGGGAAGTGAGTGGGGATGAGTGCGCCTGTTCAAGGTCGAGCTGTGGCCGACCGAGCCCGCCGGTGTCGCGATCGCACCGGAACAGGTCAGTGATCTGATCTGGACTCATGCCGATCCTGACGACCAACTAGAGCACCTGCGGGTGCGGGTCGTCGACGACCACGCGACGGTTGTTCTCTTTCTCCGCACCACCGGTGGGCGATGCGTTCATCGGACGGCCGCTGGTCTCCTGGAACGGACATTGACCGCCTGCGCACTGCGGGGCTGGGAGATTCGGCAGTAAGCACATTGAACTGACTCGGCGACGTTTCGACAAACGTCGCCGTGCTGAACCGTGCCCACCAAATCCCATTCAAGGAGTGGAATGTTCGGGAAAGAAATCGGCCTGCGTCGTGCCGTCACCGGGTTGCTCGGTGTCACCCTCGCCACCATCGGCGCGGTGGCCACCGCCCCCAGCACGGCGATGGCCGCCCCGCCCACGCCCGTCTTCGGTTCCGCCATCGACGGCTACGCCTCCTACCAGGGCCAGGAGATCTGCGACCCGACCGACAAGCCCGGGGTGGTGGGCTTCAAGGACCTGCTGAAGTCGACCTACGGCGACCGCGACTGGAACATCTCCCGGGACTGCGACGCGGGCGACACGAGCGAACACAAGGAGGGCCGGGCGCTCGACTACGGCTTCGACGTGACCGACAGCGCGGAGCGGGCCCAGGCCGACGACGTGATCAACTGGCTGCTCGCCACCGACCAGTACGGCAACAAGCACGCCATGGCCCGCCGCCTCGGCATCATGTACATCATCTGGAACAAGCAGCAGTGGCGGGCCTACGATCCGTCCGCCGGCTGGCAGCCCTACACCGGCGATATCCCGCACACCGACCACATCCACTTCAGCTTCAGCTGGTCGGGTGCGAACAAGCGCACCTCGTGGTGGTCTGCCAACCCGGTCGGCGGAGGCTCGGAGGACTTGCCGATCTCGGGTGACTGGGATGGCGACGGCGACGAGACCGTCGGTGTGTTCCGGCCGAGCAACTCGACGTTCTACCTTCGCAACATCAACGGCGGTGACGCCACGTCCATCTTCAAATTCGGTCACGGCCCCTCGGGCGACATCCCGATCGCCGGTGACTGGGACAACGACGGCAAGGACACCGTCGGTGTCTTCCGGCCGAGCAACTCGACGTTCTACCTGACGAACGGCACCACCAGCACCGACGCGTTCTTCAAGTTCGGGAACGGTGCGGCCGGCGACCGCCCGGTTGCCGGTGACTGGAACAACGACGGCAGGGACACCGTGGGTGTCTTCCGGCCGGGCAACTCGACGTTCTACCTGACGAACGGCACCACCAGCACCGACGCGTTCTTCAAGTTCGGGAACGGTGCGGCCGGCGACCGCCCGGTTGCCGGTGACTGGAACAACGACGGCAGGGACACCGTGGGTGTCTTCCGGCCGGGCAACTCGACCTGGTACCTGACCAACGGCACCACCAGCACCGACGCCTTCTTCATCTTCGGGCACGGTCCGTCGGCCGACGTGCCGGTGGTGGGCGACTGGGACAACGACGGCGACTCCACCGTGGGCGTCCGCCGACCCGCGAACAACACCGTCTACCTCCGCAACACCAACAGCGGCGGTGCGGTCGACATCCAGTTCGTCTACGGCATCTGATCTCACCCGTACGCTGGCGGGGCCCGGAACTCCTCCGAGCCCCGCCAGCCGCGCCGTAGGCGCCGGTCAGATCCAGCCGCGGCGAGCGGCCTCCACACCGGCCTGGAATCGGCTCCGTGCCTGCAACCGCTCCATCAGGTCCGCCGCCATCCGGCGCGCCGTCCGCAGGGACACCCCGAGCTTGCGCGAGGCCATCTCGTCGGTCTGCCCACCGGCCAGCAGCTCCAACATCTGCCGGTTCTGCGGATCGAGACCGTTGGCGTCGACCGGGGCGGCATCCCCGAACGGCACCGCCGACGACCAGAGCTCGGCGAAGAGGGCGAGCACGGCGGCCACCACGCCGGGGCTGCGCACCTCCAGCGCGCCGAGCCTGCTGTTGGCCGGGTCGAGGGGAAGCAGCGCCACCTCGCGGTCGTACACGATGGCGAGCATCGGGACGGTGGAGACGGTCCGCAGGTGACCGCCGAGAGCGGTGAGCCAGCGCGCGTAGCTCACCAGCGCCGGCTCGTTGCGGCAGCTCTCCTGGTAGATGCAGCGGAGCTGGACGTCGCGGGCCATCATCTGCTCGTTCAGCCGGCTGCTGGCCGCCTTGGCGTCCGAGGTCTGTGCGTTGCGCGGGTTGAGGGAGACGCACTCCACGCGGGCACCCCGGCTCAGGTCCTCAAGCCGGGCCCGTACCGCGTCGATCCCCTCCAGCCGCACGGACTTCTCGCGCTGCGACTGCCGCCCCTGCTCCAGGGCGATCGCGGCGATCGCGTCCCGGGCCGCTGCGAGCTGGCGCTGACGCTCCAGCATCTCGGCTTCGGCCCGGGCGAGCAGGGCGCCAAGCCCGACAGTTGGACGGACCACGCGGACCCCGCCACCGGCATCGTCGTCGGTGAGCAGCGCCAGGTCGGCGAGCTGGTCCAACGCGTGGCGAATTTGTTTTTCGGTAGCGCCGAGGCGGACCGCCAGTTCCTGCACACCACCCGTGGGGTCGGCGAGCATGGCACGGTACACGGATTCGGCGAACCCACTTATGCCCAAGGTCATCAACACTGAACACCCCCGTATTCGGATCCTGCGATTATGGAGAAGTAACGGGGTGTTCACAAGATTCTTAAAAGTCAATGTGAAGCGACTTTTCCCGCGGTCGACCGGTGGGTCGCGGCGGTCCCCGACTGTCGGTGGGCTGATCTATGATCATCGCTCCACCTCAACAAGGAGCACCGTGATCCGCATTCGCACCATCCTGGCCGTTGGCGTCACCACCGCCGCCACCGTCGCGCTGGCCGCCGGCCCGGCGCAGGCCGACACCGTCAACCGGTACGCGCACGCCCACTTCGACGGTGACGGCAGCATGTACGTCGACGTGACCCGGCCGGCAGTCGGCGACACCGTCGTCGACGTCGAGTGGCAGAAGAGCGTCTGTGCCGTCACCGACGGCGTGCGCGGCTGCGACAGCGTCTCCCGCCGCGCGTACGACGTGCCGGTCACCCGCTTCTCGTTCTCGTTGACGGGTGCGAACCTCACCGCGACGGTGCCCTATCAGGAGTCTCAGCAGCACTGCGACTTCGTCGACGGGGACGAGATCTGCGGCGAGCGGCAGGAGAGCACGGGCAGCACCACCCTCAAGGTCACCTGGGTGGCTCTCGATGAGCCGCTTCGGCGCGAGCGGTGGACGGGTGAGGACGGCAGCGTGCACATCAGCACGTCCGCCTGGACGACCGTCTCCGGCAGCGGCTTCGGCAGCACCTACGAGGATCCAGCTACCAGCTTCGGCCAACTGTCCCGGACGCGGACCATCCCGCCGGCTGCCTGAGCAGGTCCGGCACTGACAGACGCCGCGGGGGCGTGACCGTTCAGGTCACGCCCCCGCAGCCTGCTGATGCCCCTCAGTTCCTTGAGCAGGTCGCGCCGTTGAGCGAGAAGCTGGTCGGGGACGAGTACGACCCGCTCAGCGTCCCCTGATAGCCGAAGCTGGCCGTGCCGCCCGGTGCGACGGACCCGTTGTGGCCGGTGTTGCGGGCGGTCACCGTGGAGCCGCTCTGGCTCACCGTGGCGTTCCAGGCATTGGTCACCTGCTGCCCGCTGGGCAGGCTGTAGGTCAGCGTCCAACCGTTGATCGCGCTGGACCCGGTATTGGTGATCTGCACGTCGGCCGTGAACCCGTTGTTCCACGAGTTCGCCGTGTACTTCACCGCGCAGGCCGCATTGCCCGGCGGCGGGGTGGTCGGCGGCGGGGTGGTGGGGTTACCGCCGCCGTTGACCGAGGCCGAGAACGACGTCACCGCGAGGCCGACGCCGCCCTGCCAGGGCTCGAAGCCGGCCTGGATGCTGGTCAGGTACCAGGAGTTGGTGATCGCGCCCCGGTTACGGACGTCGTTGATGAAGTCCAGCACGCTGAAGTTCAGGCTGGAGATCGCCGACGGCGCGACGTACGAGATGACGTTGTTGGAGCCGTTGCTGCCCCGCCAGACCTCCCAGGTCCGACCGGCCAGATTCGTCGTGCCGACCACGGAGCCGATGGGCTGGATCGGGCCCTGCCGGTTGAGCCAGATCATGATCTCCATCTGGTTCACCCCGTCCCGCTTGGGCGACGGGTCCAGCCAGATGTCGTACGACGCGTTGTAGGTGGCGCCACTGACGTACCGGTAGGAGATGCTGCTGGTGGCACTGCTGATCTGACTCACCTGGATCGGCAGGTTCGTGCCGGGGGAGCAGTTGGTGTAGTGACAACCGAAGAACACCGAGGGGTACGCAGTCGGTGCGCCGTTGGTGGGGCTGCTGCCGTTGAGGGTGGTGATCTCGAAGCCGCTGCCGGTGACGTTGATGCACTGCTGGGCGGTGGTGCCCCAGCGGTTGTTCTGCACCACGTACCGGCTCTGGATGACGGTCGAGCCGTACTGTTCGCAGATCTGGGTGTCGGCGGAGGCGTTGCCGCCGAAGGCCACGGCGACGAGCGAGCTGCCGAGCAGCAGACCGGCGGCGGCCAGGGCTCGAAGTTGACGTTTCATGACGCTCCTTGACTCGGCGCGTGCCGGGCGCCGGAAGTGGTGGGGCTGTGCGGGAGCGCTCCCACGCTCAATGACACATTCACATGTCTGAAACTCATCCGCAACCGCGCGCGTCAAACTGGTGAATTGTGAGGATTGCCACCACCCCCCCGGACGGCTGTCGCCTGACGGCCAGCTAAGCGACGCGCGCCGCCGACGAGCGCCGCCGAGCCGGCCGATTGGGGCCTGGTGTGGGCGAATAGCTCCGAGTAGCGTGTTGCCTCCAACGCGTGCCGCTCCCCCTCCGGAGGCGTACACCACCATGGGTGGCTCCCCCCTGCGCATCCTCGTCGTCGGCGCGGGCATCGCCGGCCTGGCCGTGGCCCGGGCGCTGCGCCTGGCGGGCTTCCGGCCGGACGTCACCGACAGGCTGCCGCCCGGGGAGTCCACCGAGACCGGCCTCTACCTGCCCGGCAACGCCGCCCGCGCGCTGCACCGTCTCGATCTGCACGACCCGGTCCGTCCACTCGGGCAGGTGATCCACCGGCAGCACTTCTTCGATGCCGCTGGTGCGAAGCTCTGCGACGTCGACCTCGACACCCTCTGGGCCGGGGTCGGCGAATGCCGGGCGCTGCCCCGGGCGGACCTGCACCGGGTGCTGCTCAGCGGCGCCGGCGGCGCTGTTCGCCACGGCGCCGAGGTGCGCACCCTGGACCTGCTTCCGGGCGCCGTCGGCGTCACTTTCACCGACGGCACCACCACCGAGTACGACCTGGTCATCGGCGCCGACGGGCCGCGCTCCTCGGTGCGGGCCCTCGCCGCGCTCGGTGGGCCGCCGCGCCCCGTCGGGCAGGTGGTCTACCGGGCCGTGCTCCGCGACGGCCCGCCGGTCGCCGAGTGGACCGCCCTGCTCGGTCAGCGCTCCGGGTTCCTGATGGTGCCGATCGGTGCCGGGCGACTGCACCTGTACGCCGACGAGGCCGGCACCGAGGAGCCGGCCGAGCCACTGGCCCGGTTGCGCGAACTCTTCGCCGACTACCGGGGCCCGGTGCCCGAGGTGTTGGCGGCGCTCGACGAGGTGCACGTCGGGATCACCGACGAGGTGGAGCTGGGCCGCTGGTACCGGGGTCGCGTCCTGCTGATCGGTGACGCCGCGCACGCCACCGCGCCGACCCTGTCGCAGGGTGCGGCGATGGCGCTGGAGGACGCCGTGGTGCTGGCCGAGTCGCTGCGTGCCGCCGGCAGCGTGGACGCGGCCCTGGTCGCGTACGAGAGTCGTCGCCGGCCGCGTACGCGCTGGGTGCGCGACCGGACCCGGGACCGCAACCGCACCAGGGACGTGCCGCCGGCGCTGCGCGACCCCCTGCTGCGCGGACGCGGCGGCCGCATCTTCGGGGAGCACTACCGGCTCTTGCTCGGCCCGCTGTAGGCCCGTAGTAGATCGTGTCACGCCACCCCACGCGGCGCTGCGACCTGCCGGGGACTATCCTCCTTGCGGATGACGGCCCGCCGATAACCAGCGTGTGCCGAGCGGGACAACCGAGAACCGGAGGCCACTCGTGACCACCGTCGCACCCAAGCCGGTCGTGACCCGGCCCTGGCCGGTCCGGGAGCCGGTCAAGGGGTCGGCCATCGCGCGGCTGCTGCGAACCACGGACGCGAAGCAAATCGGGATCATGTATATGGTCACCGCGTTCGCGTTCTTCATGATCGGCGGCCTGATGGCCCTGATCATGCGGGCTGAGCTGGCCCGACCCGGGCTGCAGTTCCTGTCGCCCGAGCAGTACAACCAGCTCTTCACGATGCACGGCACGATCATGTTGCTGTTCTTCGCGACGCCGATCGTGTTCGCGTTCGCGAACTACATCGTGCCGATCCAGATCGGCGCACCCGACGTCTCCTTCCCCCGACTCAACAGCTTCGCCTACTGGCTGTTCCTGTTCGGCGGCACGATGGCGACGGCCGGTTTCATCACCCCGGGTGGTGCCGCTGACTTCGGCTGGTTCGCGTACGCGCCGCTGAGCAGCGTCGAGCACTCGCCCGGCGTCGGGGCCAACATGTGGGTCATGGGTCTGGCCATCTCCGGCCTGGGCACCATCCTCGGTGCGGTGAACATGATCACCACGGTGCTGACGCTGCGCGCGCCCGGCATGACCATGTTCCGGATGCCGATCTTCACGTGGAACATCCTGGTCACCAGCCTCCTGGTGATCCTGGTCTTCCCGCTGCTGGCCGCCGCGCTGTTCGCGCTCGCCGCGGACCGCATCCTCGGCGCCCACGTGTACGACCCCGCAACCGGCGGGCCGATGCTCTGGCAGCACCTGTTCTGGTTCTTCGGGCACCCCGAGGTCTACATCGTCGCGCTGCCGTTCTTCGGCATCATCAGCGAGGTCATCCCGGTCTTCTCCCGCAAGCCGATCTTCGGCTACAAGGGTCTGGTCGCCGCGACCGTCGCGATCGCCGCGCTCTCGATGAGCGTCTGGGCGCACCACATGTTCGCCACCGGTCAGGTGCTGCTGCCGTTCTTCAGCTTCCTGAGCTACCTGATCGCCGTGCCGACCGGTATGAAGTTCTTCAACTGGATCGGCACCATGTGGCGGGGCCAGATCAGCTTCGAGACGCCCATGCTCTGGGCGGTCGGCTTCCTGGTCACCTTCCTCTTCGGTGGTCTCACCGGTGTGCTGCTGGCCAGCCCGCCGATCGACTTCCACGTGTCGGACTCGTACTTCGTGGTGGCGCACTTCCACTACGTGCTCTTCGGCACGATCGTGTTCGCGGTGTTCGCCGGCATCTACTTCTGGTTCCCGAAGATGTTCGGCCGGATGCTCGACGAGCGGCTGGGCAAGATTCACTTCTGGCTCACCATGATCGGCTTCCACACCACGTTCCTGGTGCAGCACTGGCTCGGTAACGAGGGCATGCCCCGTCGGTACGCCGACTACCTGCCCAGCGACGGCTTCACCACGCTGAACATGATCTCCACGATCGGTGCGTTCATCACCGGTATCTCCACGCTGCCCTTCATCTACAACTGCTGGAAGTCGTACAAGACCGGCCCGGTGGTCGAGGTGAACGACCCCTGGGGTCACGGCAACTCGCTGGAGTGGGCGACCAGCAGCCCGCCGCCGCTGCGCAACTTCGACCGGATGCCCCGCATCCGTTCCGAGCGGCCGGCGTTCGACGAGAAGTTCCCGGAACTGGCCGCTGGCGGCCAGAGCCTGGCCGGCCCGCCGGAGGGCGGCTCCAAGCCGCTCACCAGTGAGTCGGACGGCGGTGCCAGCTACCGCGAGGACACCGGCAGCGACATCGACCGGCACTGACGCTCAACCCAGCTGTACGACGGGCGCCGCCCCCGGGACCACCGGGAGCGGCGCCCGTCGCCATGTCCGGCCGGGCTCGGCTCGACCGGTCTGGCTCCGACGGGGCTGTGTGCCTGAAGTGCCTGATGCCTGTGAGTCATCAAGATGACTCACAGGCGTCACGCTCTTCAGGATGCATGCCAGTCGGAAGCCCGGCAGACACCCGACTGGTCCGCTGCCGCGGCACGCCCGGCCAGCCCGAGCCCCGACCCCCGCCGTCCGCGGTGTGGGTGCAGCCGTCAGCGGGCGGTGGGGGCGAGGTCGGCCTCGACGGGCTGCGCGGGGTTGGCCGCGTCAGCGGTGCGGCGGCGGCGTAGCTCGATCGGGAGCACCACGAGGGTGACCAGCGCGCCGAGCGCTCCGGTGACCACGAAGCCCCAGAGTGGCGAGCTGGCGTCGATCACCGCGCCGGCGAGCGGCGCGCCGATCGCGATGCCGACGGTGACCGCCGACCCGTGCAGGCCCATCGCCTCACCGCGTACCTCGGCTGGGACCAGGCGGCTGACCGCGTCGGAGCCGGCCGCGATGGTCGGCGCGCAGAGCGCGCCAGCCGGGATCAGCGCCAGGCACAGCAGCCACCAGTGCGCACCGCCCAGCCCGACCGGGATGGTGCACAGGGCGAGTGCGGCGGTCAGCGCCAACGGGGAGAACGAGCGGTGCACGGCTCCATAGGCGAACCCGCCGAACAGCGAGGCGACCGCCCAGATGGCCAGCACCGCGCCGGTCCAGCCGACCTCGCCGCTGGCGCGCAGCACGGCGACCACCGCCACGTCGGTGCCGCCGAGCACCAGGGTCGCAGCGGCGCTGAGCGCCAGCACGGCGAGCAGTCGGGGGGTCAGCCACTCCCGGCGAGGCACCCGCCGCGGTGGGCCGCTGGGCTCGGCGGCTCCCCGGATCGGCGGGTTGACCACCCACAGGGCGATCCCGGCGGCGACGATGCCGCCGCCGACCAGGTACATGGTGGTCTGCGCGGAGATCGCGGTGACCAGGGCCACCGCCAGCGCCGGCCCGATCATGAAGGACAGCTCGACCGACATGGAGTCCAGCGCGTACGCCGGGCGGCGCTGAGCCTCCGGGACCAGCGCGGCGATGGACTGACGGACCACGGAGAAGATGGGTAGGGCCAGGGAGCCGGCCACGAAGGCGGCCGGCAGCAGCAGGGGGTACGGCAGCGTGGGCGCGGTGGACCAGAAGATCGCCTCGGCGATGCCGGTGACCACCAGGACCGGGCGCAGTCCGCGACGGTCCACCAGTCGGCCGAGCAGTGGCCCACCGATCGCCGCGCCCACTGTGACGGCCGCGCCCACCAGACCGGCGGCCCCGTAACCGCGATCAAGATCGAACACCACGTGGAAGGTCAGCGTCACCCCGGTCGCGGTGAGCGGGATGCGGGCAAGGACGGCGACCAGCAGCAGCGACCGCAGGCCGGGCAGGGCGAGCGCTTGCCGGTAAGGCTTCATGTTCACGTGGGTCCGTACCTCCGGCGACATCCTCGACCGGAGGCGGACCGTTGGCCAACCAATTACGCCCTCATGCGGCCCTGATCACAGGCTCGCCGTGCAGGGTCACCCCGGCGCCGTCCATCGCGCGCAGCGCCACGTCGGTGGTCGCCGGAGCGACGGCGGCGGTCAACTCGAGCAGCACGGTGGTGGCGAAGCCCTCCCGGGCGGCATCCAGCGCGGTCGCCCGGACGCAGTGGTCGGTCGCGATGCCGACCACGTCGACCTGATCGACGTCGTGCCGGCGCAGCCAGTCGGCCAGGCACTCGCCGTCGTCGGCGTGCCCCTCGAAACCGGAGTACGCCGCCGCGTGCTCGCCCTTGTGGAAGATCGCCTCGACCCGGCCGGTGTCCAGCTCGGGGTGGAACTCGGAGCCGCTGGTGCCGACCACACAGTGCCGGGGCCAGGACTCCACGAAGTCCGGCGGATCGCCGAAGTGCGCACCCGGGTCGACGTGGTAGTCCTTGGTGGCGACCACGTGGGACCACCGGTCCGGCTCGGAGGCCAGCAGCCGGGAGATGCCCGAGGCCACCCCCGCGCCGCCCGCGACGGCCAGTGAGCCGCCCTCGCAGAAGTCGTTCTGCACGTCCACGATGATCAGAGCGTTGGCCATTCGGGGGTTCCTCTCGTGATCCGGCCTGCGCGGGCGGTCTGGGTCGAGGTCAGTCGGAGGGTACGACGGTGACCGGCACTGCCGGGTCGCCGGCGGAGAGCTTCAGCCCCTCCCACGGGATGGAGATCAGGCACTCGCGCAGGTGCTCCCGTGACTCGTCGAGGGACGGTAGCGAGACCGGCTCGCCCCCCACCACGTACGTGCGCTGGAGCATCCGGTCGTTGGGCTTCCGGTCCGGCACACCCTGCGGGACGATGATCTCCTCGGTGGCGGTGCCGGTCGGCTTGTGACGGCGGACCGCGACCTTCCGGCCGCCGATGGTGGCCTTGTGCTCGGAGCGCTTCACCACCGGGCGTCCCTCGACCTCGACGAGCTTGTAGACCAGCCCGGCGGTCGGTGCACCGGAGCCGGTGACCACGGCCGTGCCGGCGCCGTACATGTCCACCGGTTCGGCAGCCAGCGCGGCGATCGAGTACTCATCGAGGTCACCGGAAACAATGATCTTGGTTTCGGTGGCGCCCAGCGAGTCCAGCAGCTCCCGGGACTGCTGGGCGATCACCGCCAGGTCACCCGAGTCGATCCGTACCGCCCGCAGCTCCGGCCCGGCCACCGCGATCGCGTTGCGGATGCCCTGGCTGATGTCGTACGTGTCGACCAGCAGCGTGGTGTCCTTGCCCAGCGTGGCGACCTGCGAGGCGAACGCCGCCCGCTCGTCGTCGTGCAGCAGGGTGAACGCGTGCGCCGCCGTGCCCGCCGTCGGGATGCCGTAGCGCTCACCGGCGGCGAGGTTGGAGGTGAACCGGAACCCGGCCAGGTACGCGGCCCGCGCCGCGGCCACCGCCGCCTCCTCGTGTGCCCTACGCGACCCCATCTCGATCAGCGCCCGGCCCCGCGCCGCGGTCACCATCCGCGCCGCCGCTGCCGCCACGGCGCAGTCGTGGTTGAGCACGGAGAGCGCCACCGTCTCCAGCACCACGCACTCGGCGAAGCCGCCGGAGACGGTGAGGATCGGCGAGCCCGGGAAGAACAGCTCACCCTCGGCGTACCCGTCGATGTCGCCGGTGAAGCGGTAGTCGGTGAGCCAGGCCGCGGCCGCGTCGTCGACCACCCCGGTCCGCAGCAGGAAGTCGACCTCGGTGGGGTCGAACCGGAAGTCGCGGATCAGCTCGATGAGCCGGGCGGTGCCGGCGACCACGCCGTAGCGGCGGCCACTCGGCAGCCGGCGACTGAACACCTCGAAGACACACCGGCGGTCGGCGGTGCCGTCCTTCAGTGCCGCGCTGACCATCGTCAGCTCGTAGTGGTCGGTCAGCAGCGCGGGGCGGTGGGTGCTCACCGCCCCAGCCTAAGGTTCAGCCCGCGTCGCCGCCGTCGTGGCCCGGGATCGAGCGCAGCGCGGCCCACAGCTCGGCGCGACCGGTCACGCCGAGCTTTGCGTAGATGCGCTGAAGGTGATTTTCCACGGTGCGCGCCGAGAGGTAGAGCCGCTCGGCGATGGCCCGGCTGGGTGCGCCGTGCGCGGCGAGGCGCGCCACCTGCCACTCCCGCTCGGTGAGCACCGGCGCGCCCGCCTGCAGTGCCGGTGTGCGGATCAGGTCACAACGCCCGAGCAGCCCGGCCAGGCGCTCCCGGGCATCGTTGGCCGCGGGCGAGTGCTGCCGGCGCAACCGCTGAACGGCCTGGGAGGTGGCCTCCGCCGCGAACACGGTCAGCTCCAACGCGGCATAGTCGTCGGCGACCGCGAGCAGATCGGTGGCGGAGTCGGTCACCGCCGCGTGGGCGTGCCGGGCCAGCAGCGGCGGAAGCGCCCCGTCGACCCGTTCGGACAGCTCGGCGAGGCGCTGCGCGACGGTGCGGCGGCCACCGTCGGAGCAGGTGGGACCGACCGGCATTCCCGCCTGGTCCAGCCGCACCAGATCGTGCAGGACGTGCACCTCGTGCCCGGCGAAACCATCCGATCGCAGGCGGTCGACCAGGTCGCCGAGGTGCTTGACCGCGCCCGGCAGGTCGCCCGATGCGGCGAGC
This sequence comes from Micromonospora sp. A202, assembly GCF_006715105.1. NCBI lineage: Bacteria > Bacillati > Actinomycetota > Actinomycetes > Micromonosporales > Micromonosporaceae > Micromonospora > Micromonospora sp. A202. Next base: position 894,499 of record NZ_VFMP01000001.1, read on the forward strand.
GCCGCGCCCCGGGCCTGCTCCAGCCACGGGTAGAGCACCGCCATGCCCGGCGCGTGGGTGCGGTCCGCTTCGGCCATCGCCGCGGTGGCCTGCGCCGAGTCGCCGCGCAGTGCCGCCGACTGGGCGCGCTCGGCCTGGGCCAGACCGGCGTAGACCCGGCTGGTGGCCAGCACCGCGCAGGCGCCCAGGGAGGTCCGCATGGCCGCGTCGCTCTGCCCACGCATCCGGGCCGCGTACGCCTGGAGGATGGCCAGGTAGCCGGTGCCGAGCCGGAAGTCGCCGGCACCGGCGAGGTCGGCGAACTCGTCGGCGACGATCGCGTCGATCCCGGCCAGGTCACCGGTGAGCATGAGCCTGGTGCCCCGGGCCAGTTCCAGTGCCAACTGCAGGTACGGCATGTCGGTGCGCCAACTGCCCGCGGCGGAGTGCACCTGGGCGATCGCCGTACCGCTGCGGTTGAGCTGGCCCTGTGCGGCCTGGACGTACGCGATGGTGGATCGGGCCAGCTCGCGGGCGGCGACGCCAGCCGCCGGCCGGTCCAGTACGCGTTGGCTGAGCCGCACCGCCTTCGTCGTGTCGAGCCCGTGCAGGCGCATGATCGCCTCGAAGGCGTGCACCCGGGACTGGTCCGCGGAGTCACCCAGCTGCTTGACCCGGCTGGCGAGCTCCTCCACCGTGGACTGCCGGCTCAACCCCCAGTAGCTCACCATTCCGCGCACTGTCAGCCAGCGGCAGAGTCGCCGTTCGTCGCCGGGCTCGGGTGGCACCGCGTCGAGGACGCCGATCGCCTCCTCAGGCCGATCTCCGAACATCAGGATGGTGGCCAGCAGCTCGGCCGCGTCGGAGCCGCCGTCGGCGTTGAGCGCGGCGCGCGCCAGGCGGGTGGCCAGCGGCACGTCGTAGCGGGTGAAGGCCTGCACCGCGGCATCGAGCAGCATGGCCGGGTCCTGTGCGGTGCCCGAGTCGAGTCGCCAGACCGCCACCCGCAGCAGGTCGTCGCGTCGGCGCTTGCCGACCTGCTCCAGCAGCTCCGCGAGGTGTGCCTTAAGGCGGCGGGTGCGACTGACCGGGCAACGGCGACGCATCACCTCGCCGTAGAGCGGGTGGGCCAGCCGGACGTTGGTCCGCCGGTCGTGCTGGATCACGCTGATCAGACCGCGTTCCTCGGCGGTCTCGACGTCTGCCTGGTCGGCGGCCTGCTTGAGCAGGTGCAGACCGAGTGGTTCGCCGAACGCCACCAGCTCGACGACCGCGCGGACGCCGTTGGTGAGCTTGCCGACCCGGGTGTCGATCAGGTCGGTCAGGCTCGGCGCCAGCTCCAGTCGGCCGGTCCACTTCCAGATGCCGTAGGTGCGCTTCAGCTCCGCGCTGCCGGTGGCGGCGTGCACCAGCTCGCGCAGCAGCAGCGGGTTGCCGGCCGACAGCTGACCGAGCCGGTCGGCGGAGCAGGCGTCGACCGGACCCTCCAGGATGGCCGCCAACAGGCCTGCGGTCTCCTCCGGTGGCATCGGGGTCAGCTCGACGTGCTCGACCAGATCGTCGGTCCAGAGTGCACGGATCGGCAGCGGGATCTGCTCGCCGTCGCGCAGGGTGCCGAGCACTGTGGCGTTCTCCGAGCGGGCGACGAGGTGCACCAGCGCCGCCGAAGGCGGATCGAGAAGGTGGGCGTCGTCGATGGCGAGCACGATGCGTCGGCCGGCCGCCTGCTGTTGCAGCAGGTTGAGCGCCCAGCGCAGGATGCCGGCGGGGGAGAGGCCCTGGGGTTGCTCGGCGGGGAGCACCTGCACCAGCCCGCCGAACGGCAGCGCGGCGGTGGTGGCACTGGCCGCGATGGACCAGATCGCGAACCGGTCGGTGGGCAACGCGTTCACGCCCTCACGCAGCAACCGGCTCTTGCCGATGCCAGCGCTGCCGCTGAAGAAGAGCCCCCGGCCAGCTTCACCGGTCACCGCCGCGAGCAGGCGGTTGAGCTCATCTGTTCGGCCGACGAACTCCCATCGACTCATCCGGGCAGCATATCGATGAATCCCGTCCGCGCTCGTACCGTCACCGAACGAAGTTGAGTAGCGGCACAATTACCGGTGAGTATCGGAGGTGTTCCGCCCGGTCGTCGGCTCGCCCGTAGTCTTCGACATCCGGGGGTTGCTCTACCGGAATGTTCACGCGACCGGGCAACCGGCCACCTGCAACGGGAGGCACCTGATGATGCAGGGCCCTCTCCCCTCGGTCGACTCGCCGGACGAAACGACCGGCCCGACCGACCTGCCCAGTTGCGGCCCGCTGCCCACGCGGGTCGGCGTGACCGGGCCCGCACCGGAGGAGCCGCTCGGCGTGGTCGCCGTCGGCCCGGCCGGTGCCGAGCGGCGCGCCGTGCTCGCCACCCTGCTCAACCTCGACCCGGTGATGCTCACCGTGCCGGCGGGCAGCTGGTTGGTGGTGCGCAACGCCAAGGTGCCCACCCGGGCGGCGTTCGTGCCCGGTTACCGTCAACCGCACTCGTACGGCGCGGACCGGGACGCCGCCGGTCCGGCGTTGGCCCGTCCGCCCCGGCGGGTCGAGCTGAGCGTGCCCGAGCCGCTGCTGCGGCACTTCACCCTGATCGACGTTCCGGACACCGCCACCCTCGGCGCGGCCGGCAACCGGGTGCTGCTCGAAGCGGTGGGCCGTGCCGGTGCGCTGCTCTTCGTGATCGCCGCCGACCAGGCGTTCACCGCCACGGAGCTGAACCTGCTCGCCGAGGTTGCCCCGACCTCGGTGGAGGTCGTCTTCGCGGTCACACCCGGCGCGGCGGGCTGGGCCCCGCTGGCCGACGGCGCGGCGACTACGGAGGACGCGGGGGCGTCCGTCCCGCCAGCCGGGAGCGGAGCGACGGAGGCCACCGCGGCTGCGGTGACCGTCGCGGCCCACCGGGCGGCGCTGCTGGCGGCGGTGCCGGCGCTGGCCGGCGCGCGGTGGTTCCCGGTCGACGACGCCGACTCCGCCGCCGATCTGCGGCGGGCCCTGGTGGGCTGGTCGTCGCGGGAAGGGTTGCAACGGGCCAGCGTCAACCCGCCGGTGCTGCCGGGTCAGCACGACCGGATCGCGGTGGCCGCCGACCCCGGCGACTGGTCTGAGCGGCTCGACCGGCAGACCCGCTCGTGCGCCCAGCGGATCCGCCAGCACCTCGCCCTGGAGCTGGCGAACATCCACCTGCGGGCGGTCCAGGAGATCGTGTTCGGGGTCGGCTGCGCCGGCCTTCCGGATCTCCTCGACCGGGAGATGGCGGCGTTGTCGTTGTTGGCCACGGCGCAGTGCGACCAGGCCGTGCGCGGGATCATCACCGACGCCGCGAGCCGGGTGCTCGGCGCGCCGCCGACCGAGGGCGTGCACCGGCGGATCGCCACCGCCGTGCAGTACGGCCTGGTCGACGACCGGCCCGGCCAGGACCTGGACAAGGTGCTGCTGATCACCAGCACAGCCGGGGTCGCCGGGCTGACCGGCCCGGAGGCGATCGACGCCCTGTCCTGCTACCCCGCGGCGGCCCGTTCCGAGGTGCTCCCGCCGGTCGCCGTGGCGCTCTCCGGCGGTTGCTGGCAGCAGTGGCGTACGCCCGGCAACAACGACCACAGCGCGGCGCGGGCCTGGTCCCAGCGGGCGGTGCGGGAGGTCGAGCTGGGGTTGTCCCGGGAGATCTCCCGACGGTTCGAGGTGATCCGCCTCTCGCTGGGCGCGGTGCTCTCCGATGCAGTCGATCACGGCATCCTGCTCGCCTGACGGCGTGGCGACCCTTCGGTTGGGGTCCGCCTCGCACCGCGCGCCCGACGGCGTTTGGGGCGAGTCAGGGGTGCCCGGGGTGGGCGATCCACGCCGGGCCGGCGTTCCGGTTCCTCGGTTCCGGGAAACCGGTGGCACGATGGGGGGCATGGCGGCTCCGCAGGTTGCACCAGTCGAGACGCCGGACACTGACGAGGTGCCGGCGTCCGACCGGCAGTGGGTGACGATCGTGTGGGACGACCCGGTCAATCTGATGACGTACGTGACCTGGGTCTTCCAGAAGCTTTTCGGCTACAGCCGGGAGAGGGCCGAGCAGCTGATGCTGGACGTGCACCACAAGGGCCGAGCCGTGGTCTCCACCGGTGCCCGGGAGCGGATGGAGCACGACGCGTCGCAGCTGCACGCGTACGGGCTGTGGGCGACGGTGGACAGATCATGAGCATGTTCCGTCGCCAGTCCGGCCGCTATGTCGCCACCTTCGCCGTCGACGAGGTGCGGGTGTTGCGCAAGGTCGCCTCCGAGGTGGTCGGCCTGCTGACCGATGGCTTCGACCACACCGACCCGGTCGTCGGGCGGCTCTTCCCGGCGGTCTATCCCAAGGACGCCCCCGGCACCGCCGAGTTCCGTCGCTACACCGAGGGCGACCTGAAGACCGCGAAGATCGATCAGGCCGGGGCGATCCTCGCCGCGCTTCCCGACGAGGCCGGCGGTGAGGTGCGGCTGGACGCCGAGGCGGCCGAGGCGTGGCTGCGGGCGTTGAACGACGCCCGGCTCGCGATGGGCGTCCGGCTGGAGATCAAGGACGGCACGGACCTGGGCGAAGAGCTGGACGACGCGGTCGCCGAGGATCCGGCCTCCAGCAGGGTGTTCCAACTGTCGGTCTACGCGTACCTCGGATATTTGCAGGAGTCGCTGCTCAACGCCTTGATCGACTAAGCGTGACCGGCACCACTTCGGCCCGTGCTCATCAGGCGTTAGGCTGGTGCTCGTGCTGAGCATCGACCGGTCGATCATCGACGCGATCGTCGCCCACGCGCGCCGGGACCACCCCGACGAGGCGTGCGGCGTCGTCGCTGGTCCCGTCGGCAGCGACACCCCCACCCGGCACATCCCGATGGACAATGCCGCGCGGTCGATGACCTTCTACGAGTTCGACTCGATGGAGCACCTGCGGGTGTGGCGGGAGATGGACGACCGGGACGAGGAGCCCGTGATCATCTACCACTCGCACACCGCCACGGAGGCATACCCGTCACGGACGGATGTCTCCTTCGCAGGCGAGCCGGGCGCGCACTACCTGCTCGTCTCGACCCGTGAGCCCGACTCGGAGGAGATTCGGTCCTTCCGGATCGTCGACGGTGTGGTGGCCGAGGAGCCGGTCCAGGTCGTGGAGGCGGGCGTCGACCCGCATGCGGTCCAGTCCTACATGTTCGGGCAGAGCCCGGCGACGGTCGACTACGAGTGTTCCGACCGCTGACCCGTCAGCGCCCGCACCCGTTCGTCCCGTCACCGTAGGCACACCCGATCGAGGAGCTCGACATCATGGCCATTGAGGTTCGCATCCCCACCATCCTGCGCAGCTACACCGGCGGCGCCAAGGTCGTCGACGGCAGCGGCGACACCCTCGCCGATCTGCTCACCGACCTGGACTCCCGCCACGGCGGTCTGCGCGGCCGGCTGATCACCGAGACCGGCACGTTGCACCGTTTCGTCAACGTCTACGTCAACGACGAGGACGTCCGCTTCCTCGGTGCGCTGGACGCCAAGCTCTCCGACGGCGACAGTGTGACCATCCTGCCGGCCGTGGCCGGCGGCGCGTTCGGCTTCGCCGCGGCTGCGGCGATCAGCTCGCACAGCGCCGTCGCGGCTCGCTGAGGTCGTCCGCCATGGCGCGGTACGACAGTCTGCTGGACGCCTGCGGGGGTACGCCGCTCGTCGGCCTGCCCCGGCTCTCGCCGACGGTGCCCGACGGGGCGCCACCGGTGCGGCTCTGGGCCAAGCTGGAGGATCGGAACCCGACCGGCAGCATCAAGGATCGCGCGGCGCTGTTCATGGTCCGTGCGGCGGAGGAGGCCGGCCGGCTCCGCACCGGTGACACCATCCTCGAACCGACCAGTGGCAACACCGGCATCTCGTTGGCGATGGTGGCCAAGCTGCGCGGTTACCGACTGGTCTGCGTGATGCCCGAGAACGTCTCCACGGAGCGGGTCCAACTGCTCCGGATGTACGGGGCCGAGATCATCTTCTCGCCGGCGGCGGGTGGTTCCAACCAGGCGGTCGCCACCGCCAAGCAGATCGCCGCAGAGCACCCCGACTGGGTGATGCTCTACCAGTACGGCAATGAGGCCAACGCCCGGGCGCACTACGAGACGACCGGGCCGGAACTGCTGCACGACCTGCCCACCATCACGCACTTCGTGGCTGGGCTGGGCACCACCGGCACGCTGATGGGCACCGGACGCTACCTGCGGGAGAAGGTCGACGGCATTCAGGTCGTGGCCGCCGAGCCGAGGTACGGCGAGGTGGTCTACGGCCTGCGCAACATCGACGAGGGGTACGTGCCGGAGCTGTACGACGCCTCGGTGCTTTCCCGGCGGTTCTCGGTCGGCACCCGGGACGCGGTGCTGCGTACCCGGCAGCTCGTGGAGGTGGAGGGCATCTTCGCCGGGTTCTCCACCGGGGCCATCCTGCATGCCGCGCTCGCGGTGGCGCACGAGGCGGTCCGTGACGGCCAGCGCGCCGACGTGGCTTTCGTGGTCTGCGACGGCGGGTGGAAGTACCTGTCCACCGGCGCGTACGGGGGCACGCTGTCGGATGCCGAGGACGCCCTGGAGGGGCAGCTCTGGGCCTGACCGACGTGGTCTTCCCGGGCACGGGCCGCCGATCCGTGTCGGCGGCCCGTGCCTTGTCCACGGCACCGTGAGCAGGTGTCACGTTCGTGACAACTTCGGTTGGATCATTCTTGCTGCCGGGCACCCCGGCGTAGGCTGCGCAGCGTGACGCACGCGTCGGTAGAGATCATGGCTGGGGCGACGGCCGCCACGGATGCTACTGACAGTGACAGCGAGACAACTCGATGCGACTGACCGTCCTCGGCTGCGCCGGCAGCTTTCCCGGCCCGGAGTCACCGTGCTCGGCCTACCTCGTCGAGGCCGACGGTTTCCGGCTCCTGGTCGACTTCGGCTCCGGGTCGCTGTCCAGCCTCCAGCGATACGCCGGGCTGCACGCCCCGGACGCGATCCTGCTGACCCACCTGCACTGTGACCACATCCTCGACGCCGTGACGTACGTGGTGGTCCGCCGGTACGCCCCGGACGGCCCCTACCCGGCGCTTCCGGTGTACGCGCCCTCCGGCGCACCGGACCGGCTCAGTGCCGCCTACGGCGACGAGGGCACCGTGGAGGACGTGTACCAGTTCTACGCCCTTCAGCCGGGCACCTTCCCGATCGGCCCGTTCACTGTCACCGTCGACCGGGTCAACCACCCCGTGGAGACGTACGGGGTGCGGCTGGAGCACGACGGTCGGTCCCTGTGCTACTCGTCGGACACGGCGTCCTGCGACGCGTTGCTGCGGCTGGCCCAGAACGCCGACGTCTTCCTCTGCGAGGCCAGCTACCTCGACGGGGTGGACAACCCACCGGACCTGCACCTGACCGGCCGGGAGGCCGGCGAGACGGCGACCAAGGCCGCGGTGGGTCGGCTGCTGCTCACCCACCTGGTCGCGGCCTGGGGCAGCGAGGCGCACACGTTAGAGTCGGCCGCCGCCGAGTACACCGGACCGATCGACGTGGTCCGGCCCGGCGCGAGTTACGACGTCTGACCTCCCGCGCCTTGCCGGCGGGACACCCCGGCGGAGGTGGAGGGTCGCACCGCATAGGGTGCAGGTATGGCGCGACCTGACGGGCGAGGGCCCTCTCAACTCCGACCGGTGACCCTGACCCGAGGCTGGAGCACCCATCCGGAGGGCTCGGTGCTCGTCGAGTTCGGTGGCACCCGGGTGCTCTGCACGGCGAGCGTCACCGAGGGGGTGCCCCGCTGGCGCAAGGGCTCCGGGCTCGGCTGGGTGACCGCCGAGTACGCGATGCTGCCGCGGGCCACCAACACCCGCTCCGACCGGGAGAGCGTCAAGGGCCGGGTCGGTGGTCGCACCCACGAGATCTCCCGGCTGATCGGCCGCAGCCTGCGGGCCAGCATCGACCTCAAGGCTCTCGGCGAGAACTCGATCGTGCTGGACTGCGACGTGCTCCAGGCCGACGGTGGCACCCGCACGGCGGCGATCACCGGCGCGTACGTCGCACTGCACGACGCGGTGGGTTGGCTCGCCGCCCGGAAGTCGTTGGCGGGTAAGCCGGAGAAGGTGATGCACCGGTCGGTGGCCGCGGTCAGCGTGGGCATCATCGCCGGCGAGGCGCGGCTCGACCTCTGTTACGAGGAGGACGTCGCCGCCGAGGTGGACATGAACGTGGTATGCACCGGCGCGGGTGACTTCGTCGAGGTGCAGGGCACCGGTGAGGCGGGCGTGTTCGCCCGCGACCAGCTCGACAGTCTGCTCGACCTGGCCGTTGCCGGCTGCGCCGAGTTGGCCGAAGCCCAGCGGAAGGCACTCGGGTGAGCGTGAGGAGTGAGCTTGCGAGCCCCGCAGTCGCGAACAAAGGTGTCTCAGCATGAACAAGGTCCTGCTCGCCACCCGTAACCGCAAGAAGCTGGTCGAGCTTCAGCGGATCCTGGACGGCGCGCTCGGCGCGCACCGGATCGCCCTGCTCGGGCTGGACGACGTCGAGCAGTACGCGGAGCTGCCGGAGACCGGTCTTACCTTTGGCGAGAACGCGCTGATCAAGGCGCGAGAGGGGTGCCGGCAGACCGGGCTCCCGACGATCGCCGACGACTCCGGCCTCGCGGTCGACGCGCTCAACGGGATGCCGGGGGTGTTCAGCGCCCGCTGGTCCGGTCGACACGGCGACGACCAGGCCAACCTTCAGCTGGTGCTGGACCAGATCGGCGACGTGCCGGACGAGCAGCGGGCGGCGTCGTTCGTCTGCACCGTGGCGTTGGTGCTGCCCGGCGGCAAGGAGCACCTGGTCGACGGCCGGCAGTCCGGGCGGGTGCTGCGTGCCCCGCGCGGCGATGGTGGGTTCGGCTACGACCCGATCTTCCTGGGCGACGGACAGGACCGGACCAACGCCGAGCTGACCCCGGCGGAGAAGGACGCCATCAGTCACCGGGGGAAGGCGCTGCGCGAGCTGGCCAAGCTGATCGCCAAGGTGCTGCCACCGTCCGCAAGCTGAGACCGGGCGTGTCCGGATGTCGCCCGCGGGTGGCGGAGCGGCCCGTCGATGGCATGTACTGATCTCGGGAGTCCGGGGCACCGGCTTGGCAGGTTGTCGGGGAGACAGGATGGCATGGGCCGGTAGGCGCGGCGTGCTGGCGGCACTGATGGGGGTAGGCCTCCTGGCCGGAAGCGGTGCTCTCCTGGCGTTCACATCCGACGCGCCCGAGAGCAAGGCATCCGGTGCCTGGGTCGTCGACCCCATTCCGCCAACGCCGCCGTTGACCGAGTCGCGCGATCCCCGCAGCGGGTTCGTCCACCCTGGCGTGCTGGTGACCAGTGAGCAGTTGAACTTCGTGAGCCGCAAGGTCAGGGCTGGCGAGGAGCCCTGGCGTTCGGCCTGGCTCGCCATGCAGCGCAGCCAGTACGCCGAGCTGTCCTGGCGCCCGCGCCCGGTGACCACCGTGAACTGCGGCTTCTACTCGCAGCCGGACACCGGATGCACCGCGGAGGCCGAGGACGCGGTGGCCGCGTACACCCATGCGCTGATGTGGTGCTTCACCCGAGACCGCAGGTACGCCGACAAGGCCATCGGCATCCTGGACGCCTGGTCCGGTGTGCTCAAGGAACACACCAACTCCAACGCGCCGCTGCAGGCGGGGTGGGCTGGGGCAACCTTCGCGCGAGCCGCGGAGCTCATCAAACATACCTACACCGGCTGGGATCCCCGTCGGTTGGCCCGTACCGAGCGGATGCTCAGGACGGTCTACCTACCGGTGGTGCTCCGCGGTACCGACGGCACCCGGGCCGGGAACTGGGAGCTGATAATGCTCGACGCGGCGGTCGGCATTTCGGTCTTCCTCGACGATCGCGCCTCGTTCCTCAAGGCGATCGAGAAGTGGCGACTACGCCTACGGGCGTATGTCTATCTGAGCGGCGACGGCCCCATGCCGTACGCGCCGCCCGGGGACGCCTTCACGAAGTCGCAGCTCACCGACTACTGGGGCGGGCAGAAGCTGCTCGTCGACGGGCTCGCACAGGAGACCTGCCGAGACTTCCTGCATACCGGTTGGGGTCTCGCGGCAGCGGCGCACGTTGCCGAGACGGCGTGGATCCAGGGCCGGGACCTGTACGCCGAGGCGCGCGAGCGGTTGACCCGTGCGTTGGAATTCCACATGGGGTTCGAGCTGGGCAAGTCGGTGCCGTCCTGGCTGTGCGGGGGTCGACTCGTGACCGGGTTGGCGCCCTCGCCTGAGATCGCCTTCAACCACTACACCACGAGGACAGGGCTCGACCTGCCGAACACCAGGCGGATAGTGGAGGCGGACCGACCCGCCGGACCACCAGCGTACTTCTTCGCCTGGGAGACGTTGACCCACGCGGGAAACCCGAACTGACGGCACCGGGTGGCGGGCCACCGGACATGCCGGATCACGGTCCGCGACAGCGTGTCCGAATGGGAGCCACAGCGGCAAGCGGAGCGACGATCCCCGGGTAGAAGAACGGCCTGACAGCCGTATACCCTCGCCGTCGCCACCACTCTGTGGCGGGTGGCCGCTACGCGCCCCCTTACCCCTACCGCCGTGGTGAGGCACAGTGACGGATTCGAAGCGGACCTCCCGTGGACTTCTGCGACCGGAGATCCAGGCATTGCGGGCACTCGCTGTGCTCCTGGTGGTGCTGTTCCACTTCTGGCCGCATCGGATTCCGGGCGGATACGTCGGTGTCGACGTCTTCTTCGCGATCAGTGGCTTCCTCATCACCGCTCACCTGGTGCGGGAGGTGGAGAAAAACGGATCAGTTCGCCTCCGCACCTTCTGGGCACGCCGGATCCGACGCCTTTTGCCGGCCTCTCTGCTCGTGCTCGTCGCCACCGCGGGGGCCGTCTTCATCTGGGTGCCGCAGCTCTACTGGCCGCAGATTCTCCGCGAGATCGCGGCAGCGACGCTCTACGTCGAGAACTGGCAACTGGCTCACGACGCCGTCGACTACCTCGCCGCGGAGAACGTCCGGTCGCCGGTGCAGCACTACTGGTCGCTGTCCGTCGAGGAGCAGTTCTACCTGATATGGCCCATCTTGATCGTGCTCGCCGTCCTGGTCGCCCGCCGGGTCCGGCGAACGGACCCGATCGGCGCGATCCGAGTCACGCTAGCCCTGATCGTCGCGGCCTCCTTCGCCTACTCCGTCTACGAGACGTCGGCGAACAGCGCCGCCGCCTACTTCGTCACACCAACCCGCGCCTGGGAGTTCGGGGCCGGCGCGATGCTCGCGACCCTGCCGGGGCTCGGTCGGTCGGCGAGTGACCGCACCCGTGCGGCAGTCTCGTGGCTGGGGCTGCTCCTGATAGGCGTGGCCGCTTTCGTTCTCCACTCCGGGACACCCTTCCCGGGCTATGCCGCGGCGCTGCCGGTCGTCGGCACGCTCGCCGCCATCTGGGCCGGCGCTCCCAGCCCGCGCTGGTCGCCTCTCCGGCCGATGGCGTCGGCGCCGGTGCAGAAGCTCGGCGACTGGTCGTACTCCATATATCTCTGGCACTGGCCGCCCATCGTGATATTCGAGCTGGCCACCGGCGACAAGATGACCTGGCCGGTCAATTTCGTCGTCATCGCCGGTGTGGTGGCACTCGCCGCGCTGACCAAGCGGTTCGTGGAGGACCCGGTGCGGTTCGGCGTGTTCACCGGTGGGCGCCGGCTGTGGCCGCAGTACGCGGCCGCAGCGATGTCGATGGTGCTGGTCCTGTCCGTCGTCGTCGCCGGTAACCGACTGCTCGAACAGAGCAGTCAGGCGAACACCTCGCGTCTTGAGCAGTTGTTGGCCGCGGGTACGCCGTGCCTCGGCGCGGATGCCAGGGTCGAGGCCCAGCGTTGCGAGAACGGCGCCCTCGGCCGGGAGATGTTCCCCGAGATGTCGATGCTCACCAAGGACACCGGCTCCGCGTACCGCTGCTATGACCAGGAGCCGGGCGCGAAGCTCACATCGTGCCGAGTCGGATCGGAACGGCCCGACGCGACCAGGGTCGCGCTCGTTGGAGACTCGCACGCGGCGATGCTCATCCCGGCGATCGAGGGTCAGCTGGACTCCCGAAACTGGGCCGTCGACACCTATGTCGCGCGTGGATGCATCTGGGCACAAGTGGGGGCCGCTGATCAGTCCGATCCGTGCTATGCGCGGCGGCACGCAATGATGCAGCGGCTTGGCGACGGCCCGAAGTACGATCTCGTGATCCTGAGTGGGAAGCGCAGTGCGAGCGCCGACCCCCGAGCGGCCGCAGGTCAGATCCGGAGATACGTCGAGGCGTGGCGTCCGGTGTTGGAGCGGGGAACCAGGATCGTCGTGGTGGTGGACAACCCGGCGCTCGGCGCGACAGACCTCGGCTGCCTCGTCGACGACGCGGCGAACGGTGGGGATCCGATGCGGTGCGCCGTCGACCGGCAGGCCGCGCTCGGCACCCGGGACGCCCTTGAGGAGGCCGCGAAGCGGACCGACGGCAAGGTGCAGATGGTCGACCTCACCGACCTGTTCTGCACCGCGACCCGGTGTGCGTTGGTGATCGGCAATGTCATCGTCTACCGCGATGCGCACCACTTGACGGCGACCTACGCGCGGACCCTCGGGCCCCACCTCGTTGAGCGCGTCGCGGCACGCCTCGCGCTGTGACGCCGAGCCGCGACACCGTCACTTTTGGGGCGGTCGTCGGTCGGTCAGGCCGTCGACCAAGGCGACCTCTATCGGTTATGGCGCTCGCGTATAGTGCCCCGAGGGATAACGCTGAGAGGATCATGAAATGGACATAATGCCTCGAAAGGCGGCGACGGCTCCGATCAAGGACAGTGGCCGGCGACTCGGGCGTTATCCGTGGGCGGCTGCCCAAATAATGGCTGCGCTCGCCATGATGTTTATCGGCGTTAAGTCGTTCTTCGACATTTTCGGCGAGAAGGTCGCAGCGGACACCGTTGACGCCGGCATGGTGGCGACGGTGATTGGCGCCCTCCTCATGGTGGGTTCATTCGTCGCCACGATCATCGCGCTGAAGCGTTTTCCGACCACTCTGGCGCCTTCGGTTCTCGCGGTGCTGATTCTGGGTCTGTTCTCTATTGTCGGCCTGCTCGCGATATCTGCGCGAGCGGACTTCGTCCAGATCTTTGCCACGGCGGACGTGCGCGAGATCTTCGGTCCGCACGTCTCGCCGAAGAGCGGAGTCATCACGCAGGGTGCCCAACTCGCGGTCGGGTTCGCGCCGATCGCGTTGTTGGCGGTCATGTTCGTCAAGCCGGACTGGTTCTCGCTCGAGCGGCTGCGTTGGGTGCTGCTGCTCGTGATCCTCGGTGCCGTCGCGCACTCGGTGATCGCCTGGCTGCAGGTCGTCGGTGTGGTCCCGTACACCTACTTCTTCAATCTGATGAGCGGCAAGGTCGGGCGGGCGTCGGGAGGCTACTTCCACCCGGCCTCCCTTGGCCGGCTCCTGATTTTCGCGGTGTACATCCTCTACGCCGCTGGCGGCCGGCTACGTTTCGGTGCGGCGGCCCGCTACGGCGTTGTCGCATTCCTGGCCGCCACCGCGGTCGTCAGCACGCACCGGATAACCATCCTCTGTGTGGCGTTGGTGATCGTCGCGTTCGAGCTGCGCCGGCTCCCCGATCTTGTTCGGCAGATTTCCGACCTGCCGTTCCGCACCGCCGTCTGGGGAGCCGCCGTCCTCGTCGTTCTGATGGTGCTGGGGGCGATCCGTTGGGGAGGCTATCTGTGGGACCGTGCACTTTTCCTCCTCACGCAGGTCGGTTCGCTCAATCCCACCAACGATGAGTTCCTGCACGGTCGCGGGCAGATCTGGTTCCGCGTGGCGGAGGTATGGCAGGACGCGCCGTGGGATGTCTGGCTCATCGGGCTCGGCTACGAACCGTGGAACACCCACGCGGACCCGTTGCGGATTTTCGTGGTATGGGGCTTGCTCGGACTTATCCTGATGGCGATCATCTTCGTCAACCTTTGGCGGATGACGAAGCGAGCGATCACGGTTGAGGCCAGATGGATGCTCACAATCCTCTACGTCCTGACGGTGATTTCTGCCATGACGCAGAAGCCGACCTCCTACTCGTACTTCATGTGGTTGTTCTTCCTTTCCCTCATGCTTCTCGTCAGATTCTTCCCCGTTGCGAGCGCGCCGGTGGGCGTGCCTACTGATGCTGATGGTGATCATAGATGAACTCCCCCCTGTTCATTTCGTGGAAGCGTTATCAGCGTCGTTCCGACGTGCTCGCGGAGGCGTTGGGCGCCGAGGTGGCCTGGCGACCGTCCAAGGCGACACCGAAGGCCCTTCGTCCCTTCGACTACCTCGCCCACACGCGAAACGATCTCAAGCTGCTCCGCTCGCGTCGGCCGTCCTTCGTGGTTGCGCAGGCACAGCCCCATCTGTCCGCGCTGGCGCCCTATCTCGGCAAGGTTCCTTACATCGTCGACGCGCACAACGGGCAGTTCCAGTCGTGGTGGCGCCGGGTTCCCAGCACCGCCTCGATCCTGCGCGGTGCGCGACTTGTCCTGACCCACACCGAAGAGGCCGATGCCATCGCCCGTGCGGAGTTCCCGGGCCTGCGCACGCTCGTTGTGCACGATCCACTTCGAGAGATCCGTCCCGCGGCGCCACGGGACTGGGTGTTCGTCGTGGCCACCGTCGCCCCGGACGAGCCGATGGACGTCCTCATCGACGCGATCGAGGCGATGCCCGACGTCACCTTCACGACCACCGCACCACTGCACCGGTTGCCGCCGCCGCTTCGTGAGCGCGCGGAGCGCCTGCCCAATTTCACCACCCTGGGCTTTCTCGACCTCCCCGACTACGAGGCGGCCGTCGCCGCCGCGCGCGCGGTCGTCGTGCTGACCGACCGCGACGCCACGCAGCCCAGTGGCGCCTGCGAGGCGTTGAGCGCGGGCCGACCGCTGGTCCTGTCCCGCACCCGGACCACCGAGGCCCTGTTCGGAAGCTTCGCCACGCTCGTCGCCAACCAGAGCGATGCCCTGGTCGCCGGCGTTCGGCACGCTATCGCCGACGATCCGGCCGCGGCTGGGCGGATCGCGTCTGCCCGCGCTGCGTGGATGAGTCGGACGGATGCCGAGGTGGAGACATTGCGATCGCACGTGCCGGCCACGGCAACCGCGTGACGGTCGGACGATGACCGGAGTCGAGGTGCAGACCGGTACGGCGACCGCCGGTCGGCCCAGCGGCATGGCACGCCGCCTTCGCCAGCTGGGGCTGCTCGGTATCAGCCAGGCCGGCGTCACCGTGATCGCGTTCCTCACCCAGGTGCTGCTCGCCCGCACCCTGCCCAAGGCCGACTTCGGCGCCTTCATGGCGGTGATGTCCCTGGTAACGCTGGCTGGGCCGCTGGCCATCTTCGGGGTCGCCGAGTTCTGGCTACAACGGTTCGGGCGCGAGGGTCCCCGGGCGTTCCGTTGGGTGCGGCCATCCATTGCTCTGGTCGTGGTCACGTCCGGTGTGCTGGTCGCCGCGCTCGTCGGTTGGGGGCTGCTCGACCGGCACGATCCCGGCACGGGCGATCTGCGGATCGGGCTCGCCCCGATCATCCTTTCGCTTGTCGCCATGGCGCTGTCCGGGTCGGTCCTGCAACTGCAGGGCGCCTACGGGCGGCTCGCGGCGCTGCAACTGGCGCCGCAGGTTGGGCGACTCGTCGTGGCGGTCCTGACCCTGTCCTTCGGGTTGTCGGCGCTCATGGTGGTGCTGGGCTACGCACTCGTGGCTGCCGTCACGGTGGCCATGAGTGTCCTGGTGATCGCACCGTTCTGGTATGGGCGGGCGACGTTGGAGGGCCACTCGTCGGTGCTCCGTCGCCCGACGCGGCCACCCCGGGCGCGCCACCTGGTCGCTGCGACGTGGCTGTTCCTGCTGGGCAGCCTGTTCTACCAGCTCGGCATGCAACTGGGCGTCATTGTCTCCGCGGAGTTCCTGAGTTCGGAGTCCGCCGCAGTGCTCGCGGTGCCCATGACGCTGTTGACCGCGATCTATCTTCTGCCGCGCATCGTCTATCAGCAGTACTTCCTGGCCAAGCTGCACCGGTGGTCCCGCTCCAACCGCAGCGCTGTCCTCATCGCGTACCGCGCCGGCACGGTCGGAATGATCGGCCTCGGCTTGCTTCTCGGCGCCGTCGTCGCGTTGGCCGGCCGTTACGCCATCCCCCTGATCTTCGGCCCGGAGTATCGGACGTCCGTTCCCGTGATGGCCATCCTCGCGCTGGCGATCCCACTGCGCTTCGGTGCGGCCAGTGTCGAGTCGCTGCTGATGAGCGGCGGTCTGGTGCGGCAGAAGGTGCTGTACCAGGGGCTGGGCTCGCTCGCCTACCTGGTCGCGCTGGCCACCGCGATCCCACTGTTCGGCGTCGCTGGCGCCGCCTGGGCGACGGTACTGTCCGAGGCGATCGTGCTCGTCCTGTTCTGGGTGCGAGCCAAGCGTGATGTCGTGGCGGGCGCCGAACTGCCCTCCTGGGCGGAGATCCGACAAACGGTCGTCAGGAGCTAGCGGCTTCGACGGGTGGTCCGGCAGGCCCCGACGCCAGGCGTCGGGGCCACCGGTCGTCAGGCCAACGGGCCGATCTCCCGTTCGATGGCGGCGCGCAACTCCGGCCCGGCGACGACGGCGCGGGCCGCCTCCATCACCGGGGCGAGGAACACGTCCGGGCCGGGCTCGCCGGCAGCCGGGCCGAGCGCCGCGACGGCCGCCCGCCCGGCCGCTGACGGTTCCAGCGGGGCGCGCAGTTGCAGCCCGCGTACGCCGGCCAGCAGCTCCACCGCGAGCAGGCTGGTGAGATTGTCCAGCACGGTGCGCAGCTTCTTGGCCGCGGCCCAGCCCATCGAGACGTGGTCCTCCTGCATGCCGCTGGTGGGCAGGGAGTCCACCGAGGCGGGGGCGGCCAGCCGACGGTTCTCGGCGACGATCCCCGCCGCCGTGTACTGGGCGATCATCAGCCCGGAGTTGACCCCGGCGTCGGGGGAGAGGAACGCCGGCAGTTCCCGGGAACGGGTGACGTCGAGCAGCCGGTCCACCCGACGCTCGGCGATCGCGCCCACCTCGGCCGCGGCGATGGCCAGGAAGTCCGCGGCGAAGCCGAGCGGCGCGCCGTGGAAGTTACCTGTCGACTCGACCCGCCCGTCCGGCAGCACCACCGGATTGTCCACAACCGACACCAGCTCCCGACCCGCGACAGTGCGGACGAAGTCCAGGGTGTCGCGGGCCGCGCCGGCCACCTGCGGGGCACACCGCATCGAGTACGCGTCCTGCACGGCGTGCGCCAGGTCGTCGCGGTGCGAGTCCATCACCCGGGAGTCCTGCAACAGCCGGTGGATGTTCGCCGCCGACGCCGCCTGGCCGGGGTGCGGCCGGATGGCGTGCAGCTCGGGCAGGAACGGTCGCTCGGAGCCGAGCATCGCCTCGATGGCCAGCGCGGCCGTCACGTCGGCCATGGCGAACAGGTGCGCCGCGTCGTGGATGGCCAGCAGCAGCATGCCGAGCATGCCGTCGGTGCCGTTGATCAGCGCCAGCCCCTCCTTGGCTGCCAGCTCGATCGGCTTGAGCCCGGCGGCGGTCAGCGCGTCGGCCGCGTCCTGCCGCTCGCCGGCCGGGCCGAGGACCCAGCCCTCACCAAGCAGCACCAGCGCGCAGTGCGCCAGCGGCGCCAGGTCACCGGAGGCGCCCAGCGAGCCGTGCTCCGGCACCCACGGGGTGATGTCGTGGTTGAGCAGGTCGACCAGGGCCTCGGCGACCAGCGGCCGGACCCCGGAGCGGCCGAGGGCGAGCGACCGGACCCGCAGCACCATCATGGCCCGGACCACCTCGCGCGGCATCGGGGCGCCCACCCCGGCGGCGTGCGACCGGATCAGCGCGTGTTGCAGCTCAGCCCGCCGCTCGGGGGCGATGAAGGTGTTGGCCAGCGCCCCGAACCCGGTGGAGACCCCGTAGACGGGACGGCCGGACGACTCGATGCCGTCCACGATGGCCCGACTGGTCGCCATGGCGTCGATGGTGGCCGGGTCGAGGACGATCGTGGCGCTGCCGCGGGCCACCGCGAGAACGTCGTCGGCGGAGATGCCGGTGGGTTGGATGGTCACGGTCGTCATGGCGTTACTCCGTTGCGCATTACCTGGCGGATCAGGGGGACACCGGGCCGGTAGGCCAGGTGCAGGTAGGACGGCGCGTCCAGGACCACGAGGTCGGCCCGCGCGCCGGGGGTGAGGACACCGATGTCGTCGCGGCGCAGCGCCCGCGCGCCACCGGCGGTCGCGGCCCAGATCGCCTCCGCCGGGGTCATCCGCATCTCGCGGACCGCCAGGGCCACACAGAACGCCATCGACGAGGTGTACGAGGAGCCGGGGTTGCAGTCCGTCGCCAGCGCCACGGTCACACCGGCGTCGAGCAGCCGGCGGGCGTCCGGGTACGGCGAGCGGGTGGAGAACTCCGCGCCGGGAAGCAGGGTCGCGACGGTGCTGGTGTGCGGACCCTCGTGGCACATGCAGTCGACCAGGGAGGACGCGAGCGCGTCGACATCGGCGTCGGACAGGTAGGTGCAGTGGTCCACGCTGGCCGCGCCCAGCTCCACGCCGAGCTGCACGCCCGGTCCGGGGCCGAGCTGGTTGGCGTGCACCCGCACACCGAGCCCGACGGCCTGCCCGCAGGCCAGGATCGCCCGGGCGTGATCCACGTCGAAGGCACCCCGCTCGCAGAACACGTCGATCCACTTGGCGTGCGGCGCGGCGGCGGCCAGCATCGGCCCGCAGACCAGCCCCACGTAGTCGTCCGGGCGGTCGGCGTACTCGGCGGGGACCACGTGCGCGCCGAGATAGGTGGTGTCCTCGGTGAACTCGGCGGCGATCCGCAACGAGCGGGCCTCGTCGGCGACGGTCAGCCCGTACCCACTCTTGATCTCCATGGTCGTGGTGCCCTGGCGCAGCGCCTCCCCGCGCAGCCGGCGCACGGTGGCCCGTAGCTCTTCGTCGGTGGCGGCCCGGGTCGCTCCGACAGTGGTCCGGATGCCGCCGCCGGTGTAGGGCTCACCGGCCATCCGGGCGGCGAACTCGGCGGCGCGATCCCCGGCGAAGACCAGGTGGGCGTGGCTGTCCACGAAGCCGGGCAGCACGGCCGCCCCGCCAGCGTCGAGTCGCCGGTCAGCCGCCGGCGCGTACGCGGACGGCCCGACCCAGACCACCCGACCCTCCTCGACCAGCACTGCCGCGTCCCGGCGAATGCCCAGCGGGCCCTCACCGGCACCGTTGGTGACCAGTTCCCCGATGTTGTCGACCAGCATGCTGCTCATGAGGGCGTGACCGCCTCGATCGACGCCGACAGCTCGGCCGGCACGTCCACGCTCAGGTGCCGGCCGTCGGCCACCACCACCCGACCGTCGACGACGACCTGTTCGACGTCCGCCGCGGAGGCCGTGAAGAACACACCCACCGGCGGCACCCCGGCGGTGCGGGCGGTGTCCAGCCGTACCGTCACCAGGTCGGCGCGGGCGCCGAGGGCGATCCTCCCGGCGTCGGCCCAGCCCAGCGCGGCGTGCCCGGCGGACGTGGCGGCCGTCAGCAGGTCGACCGGCGCGAAGTGGCCCCGTCGGCGGGTCCGCAGGCGCTCGTCCAGCTCCACCGCCCGGGCCTCCTCGAACAGGTCGACCACCGCGTGACTGTCGCTGCCCAGGCTCAGCCGGATCCCCGCGTCGGCCATCCGGCGGGCCGGGCCGATGCCGTCGGCGAGGTCCCGCTCGGTGGTCGGGCAGAGGCACACCCCGCTCCGGCTGTCGCCGAGCAGTGTCAGGTCGGCGCTGGTCGGGTGGGTGGCGTGCACGGCGGTGGTGTCCGGCCCGAGCACACCGTGCTCGGCGAGCAGCGCGGTGGGCGTACGCCCGTGCACGGCCCGGCACTCGTCGTTCTCGGCGGGCTGCTCGGAGAGGTGCACGTGCAGAGGTGCCCGCCGCTCCCGGGCCCAGTCGGCGACCGTGCGGAGCTGGTCGGCCGGGACGGCCCGCACCGAGTGCACGGCCGCGCCGACCCGGACGTGGGAGTCCGTCGGCTGGAACGCCGATGCCCGTTGCGCCCAGCGGGCCGCGTCGCCGTCGCCGAACCGGCGCTGCGGGCCGGCGAGCGCGTGACCGTCCACGCTGGAGGTCAGGTAGCAGGTGTCCAGCAGGGTCAGCCGGATCCCGGCGTGCGCGGCGGCCTCGACGAGCGCCGCGCCCATCTCGTTCGGGTCGTCGTAGGCGCCGCCGTCGGGCCGGTGGTGCAGGTAGTGGAACTCGCCCACACAGGTGATCCCGGCCAGCGCCATCTCGGCGTAGACCGCGCGGGCCAGGGCGAGGTAGGTGTCGGGATCCAGGCGGTCCGCCACCGCGTACATCTGGTCCCGCCAGGTCCAGAAGTCGCCCCGACCGCCGTGGGTACGCCCACGCAGAGCCCGGTGGAAGGCGTGTGAGTGCACGTTGGACAGGCCGGGCAGGGTCAGGCCGGGCAGCGGCACCGCGTCGGCGTGCACCTCGACCCCGGACGGTGGCTGACTCTCGGGCGTCAGTGGCGTCACTGCGCTGATCCGGCCGTCCTCGACCTCGATCAGCACGTCGGGTGTGGGTTCGGCGTGCTCGGGCAGCCAGGCGTACTCGGCGAGCCAGCGGGTCGGTGTCACCGGCATGTCAGCTCCTTCAACACCTGGGCCAGCGCCCGTACCCCGGCGGCACAGTCGTCGTCGGTGGCCGCCTCGGCGGGGGAGTGCGACACCCCGGTCGGGTTGCGCACGAAGAGCATCGCGGTGGGCAGGTGCCCGGCGAGCACACCCGCGTCGTGTCCCGCACCGGTGGGCAGCACCGGCGCGTCGAGCAGCGCGGCCAGCCGTTGGGCCAGCCCGCCGTCGAAGGCGACCAGCGGGGTCGCCGACTCCTCGGTGACCGTCACCGCCGTACCGTCGCGCCGCGCCCGCTCGGCGAGTTTGCCGCGCACCGCCTCCACCAGACCGGAGAGGGTCTGCGGGTCGGCGGCCCGGGCGTCCAGCCAACCGGTCACCCTCGACGGGATGGCGTTGGTGGCGTTGGGTTCGACGGAGACCCGACCCACTGTGGCGTGCGCGCCCCGCAGCCGGGCCTCCTTGTTGGCCGCCAGCACCGTGAACGCGTACGTCAGCATCGGGTCGCGGCGGTCGGCCATCCGCGTGGTGCCCGCGTGGTTGCCCTCGCCGTCGACGTCGAAGCGCCACCGGCCGTGCGGCCAGATCGCGCTGGCCACCGCGACCGGCGCGTCGGTGTCGACGAGCGCGCGGCCCTGCTCGACGTGCAACTCCACGAAGGCGCCGAACCGGCCCAGCAACTCCGGGCGGGCGCCCGCCGGTTTGTCGCCGAGCGCCTCGGCGAAGCTCACCCCGGCCGCGTCGCGCAGGCCGGCCGCGCGCTCGGGCGGCAGCGCCCCGGTGAGCAGCCGCGACCCCAGGCACGGTACGCCGAAGCGCGCACCCTCCTCCTCCACGAACGCCGCCAGCACCAGCGGCCGGTCCGGGGTCACCCCGGCGGCGCGCAGCTCGTCCACGGCGAGGAACGCGCTGACGATGCCGAGCGGCCCGTCGTACGCCCCGCCGTGCGGCACCGAGTCGAAGTGGCTGCCGGTGAGCACGGCATCCTGGCCCTCCGGGTCACCCCAGTGGGCGAAGAGGTTGCCGTTGCCATCCTCGGTGACCGGCATGGCACGTTGCTCAGCCTGTGCGCGGAACCAGCCGCGCAGCTCGATCTCCGGGGCGGTCAACGCGTACCGCAGGTAGCCGCCGCTGTCGGCGTCCCGCCCAACCGGCGCGATCTCGTCCCACAACTCCCGGAACCGGGCAGCAAGGTCGTCGCTCATGCCGGTCCGCCTTCCGTCATCGGCACCCGGACCCCGGTGCGGTCGGCGACCTCGCGGGCCGAGTCGTAGCCGGCGTCGACGTGCCGGATGACGCCCATCGCCGGGTCGTTGGTGAGCACCCGCTCGATCTTCTGACCGGCCAGGGCGGTGCCGTCGGCCACGCACACCTGCCCGGCGTGGATCGACCGGCCGATGCCCACCCCACCGCCGTGGTGGATGGACACCCACGAGGCGCCGCTGGCGGTGTTGACCAGGGCGTTGAGCAGCGGCCAGTCGGCGATCGCGTCGGAGCCGTCGGCCATGCCCTCGGTCTCCCGGTACGGGCTGGCGACGCTGCCGGTGTCCAGGTGGTCCCGGCCGATCACGACCGGCGCGGAGAGCTCGCCGGAGGCGACCATGTCGTTGAACCGCACACCCGCCTTGTCCCGCTCGCCCTGACCGAGCCAGCAGATCCGGGCCGGCAGGCCCTGGAAGGCGACCCGCTCGCCGGCCAGCTTGATCCAACGGGCCAGCGACTCGTTCTCCGGGAACAGCTCCAGGATTGCCCGGTCGGTGGCCGCGATGTCGGCCGGGTCGCCGGAGAGCGCCGCCCACCGGAACGGGCCCTTGCCCTCACAGAACAACGGCCGGATGTACGCGGGCACGAAACCGGGGAAGTCGAAGGCGCGCTGGTAGCCACCGAGCTGCGCCTCACCGCGGATGGAGTTGCCGTAGTCGAACACCTCGGCCCCGGCGTCGAGGAAGCCGACCATCGCCTCGACGTGCTTCGCCATCGACGCCCGGGCCCGGTCGGTGAACTCGGCCGGCTTCGCCGCGGCGTAGTCCCGGGCGTCGTCCAATTCCACCCCCACCGGCAGGTACGCCAGTGGGTCGTGCGCGCTGGTCTGGTCGGTCACGATGTCGATCTCGACGCCACGGGTGAGCAGCTCCGGGAAGACCTCGGCGGCGTTGCCGACCACGCCGACGCTCAGTGCCCGGCGATCCCGCTTCGCGGCGAGGACCCGCGCGACCGCGTCGTCCAGGGAGTCGGCGACCTCGTCCAGGTAGCGGTCGTGCACCCGACGGTCGAGCCGGGTGCGGTCCACGTCGACGATCAGGCAGACGCCGCCGTTCATGGTGACCGCGAGGGGCTGCGCGCCGCCCATCCCACCGCAGCCGGCGGTCAGCGTCAGCGTCCCCGCGAGAGTGCTGTTGAACCGCTTGGCGGCTACCGCCGAGAACGTCTCGTAGGTGCCCTGGAGGATGCCCTGAGTGCCGATGTAGATCCACGAACCGGCGGTCATCTGCCCGTACATGGTCAGGCCCAGCTGCTCCAGCCGGCGGAACTCCGGCCAGGTCGCCCAGTCGCCCACCAGGTTCGAGTTGGCCAGCAGCACCCGGGGTGCCCACTCGTGCGTACGCATCACCCCGACCGGGCGACCCGACTGCACCAGCATCGTCTCGTCCTCACGCAGGTCAGTCAGCGTGCGAACCAACGCGTGGTACGACGGCCAGTCCCGTGCCGCCTTGCCGGTGCCGCCGTAGACCACCAGGTCGTCGGGGCGTTCGGCCACCTCGGGGTCGAGGTTGTTCATCAACATCCGCAGGGCGGCCTCCTGCGGCCACCCGCGGGTGGTGAGCTGGCTGCCCCGAGCGGCGCGGACGGGCTGGGTCATCTCTGGTCTCCTCCGGTCATCCGAGGAACAACTGTCGGCGGGCCGCGGAGGCTTCGAACGCCTCCAGTCGGCGTTGGGTGTCGGCCGGCGCGGCGTCGCAGATCGCCTGCAACAGCACCATGGCCAGGGTCATCGGGGCGGTGTGCAGGTCGAAGACGAGCTGCGCGCCGACCGCGGCGGGGAGCACCACGTCGGCGTGCTCGGTGGCCGGGCTTACCGGTGAGTCGGTGATCGCCACCACGGTCAGCCCGGCGGCGCGGGCGTCGCGCAGCGCGTCCAGGGTCTCCCTGGGATAGCGGGGCAGCACGAAGGCGAGCACGGCGGACGCCCCGGCCTCGGCCGCCTGCTCCAGGCGGTCGGTGAGCAGGCTGCCGCCATCGTCGAGCACCCGCACGTCCGGGTGCACCTTGGCGGCGAAGTAGGCGAAGTACGCGGCCAGCGGCGCGGCGGCGCGCAGGCCGAGCACCGGCAGCGGGCGGCTCTCGGCGAGCAACCGCCCGGTCTCGGCGATCCGGTCCCGGTCGGCGAGCTGACCGGACAGTCGGTCCAGGTTGCCCATCTCTGCGCGTACCGCCTGTTGGAGTTCGTTGCCGGCGTCCGTGGACCCGCCCGGTGTCGCGGCCGTGAGGTCGCGCAGCCGGCGGCGCAGGGCCGGGTAGCCGTCGTGGCCGAGCGCGACGGCGAAGCGGGTGACCGACGGTTGGCTGACCCCGGCCAACTCGGCGACCTCGGCGGCGGACAGGTACGCCACGGCGGGAGCGTGCTGCACGAGACAGTGCGCGATCCGGCGCTGCGTGGGGGTGAGGCGCACCCCGTCGAACAGGTCGAGTATCTGCTCGACCGGCCGCCCGTCAGCTCCTTCATTCACGCGATGACTCTATGCATGAAAACTTTCATAGGGCAACCGTCTCGTGTCGGCCGGACGTTTTGCTGACTGGCCGGCTAGCCGACCGGCGGACGACCGCCCTAGCGTCCCCTCTGTAGGATCCGCACGGCGGTCGAGCAGAGGAGTGCGCATGCAGTCGGTTGGCCCGTACCGGTTCACCCACATGTTGGGCACCTGCCCTGTGGGAAAGGCCTGGGCTGCCATCGACGAGCAAGGCCGTTTCGTGACGGTGGCCGTGCTGGACGCCGTGGCGGCGAACACGCCCGGCTGGCGGGAAGCCTTCTCCGGCACCGCCAACGCCATGTCGCAACGGCCGGGCGGCCAGGCCTTCACGTACGCCGACTTCTTTGCCGATGAGCCATGGGCGGCCTACCCGGCGGAGGTCGGCCCGGGCGCCGAGAAGTTGTTCCGCGCGCTGGGGCAGGAATATCACCCCGTGCCGACGGAGAAGAATGGCTCCACGGAGCCGGTCAGCGAAGTGCCGCGGCAGGCCTCCGGGCCTCCGCACCCGGTGTCCGGCCCTCCGCAGCAGGTCTCTGCGCCGCCACAGCCCGTCTCCGGTGTTCCGCAGCCGACGTCCGGCGCGCCGCTCGCGCCGTGGGCGCTGCATGCCGGAGAGCTGCCCACGGTGCCGCCTGCGCCGAACCCGCCGTCCGCCGCCGACGCGCCTCAGTCCCCGGCGCCGGTGTCTGCCGCTCCGGCAGATCCGCCGTCGTACGATCCGTTCCGCGCCCCGGTTCGGCGCATCAAGCCGTCAGAGCCGCCCCGGCGGCGCACCGGGCTCTGGGCGGGGCTGGCCGCGCTCGCGCTGGTGGCGGCCGTGGGCAGTGGTGCGGCCATCTGGGGGATCGCCGGCACGGACGAGCCCGATCCATACGTTCCACCGACGGCCGCCGCCGCGACGGCATCCGCTACCGTCGCTCCGATCGACCCGGCGTTGAAGCCGTGGGCGCAGGCCCCCCTGTACAGCCCGGAGGAGAAGGCCCTCGCGGTTGCCGCACCGTCGCTGGTCTTCGTCGAGGCGGTTTTCACCGGATACGTCCGGGACGCCAGGACGAACGCCTTGGTGTACCCCGAGCCCGTCTCCTTCATCCGTCGGTGCAGTGGTTTCCTGGTGACTCCCGACGGCCATGCGGTCACCAACGGATCCTGCGTCAAGCCGGCCGAGGGGCACGCCCGTTGGCTCGCCGTCGACGCGTTGGCCAGGGTTCTCCTGCAGAAGAAGCAGCTTCCAGGCGGCCAGATCTCCGCCTATGTCGAGGCAAACCTCGGCAAGGTGCGGTTCACCGGCGTCGAGCCGGGCACCGAGCCGACCACTGCGCTTTACGGCCAGCTCAACAGGGCCAAGGGCAACGCGGTGGAGGAGCCGGCCATCAAGGCCGAGGTCGTCCGGAGCCTGCCCGAAGACAGTGGCAACACCGCCCTGATCAAGCTTGCCCGAGGCAATCTGCCCGCGGTGGAACTCAATCCGTCGGCCAGCCTCGCAGAGGGCGCCACGGTGCGTATCCTCGCCTTCGCGACCTCCGACGCCGTCTTCCGCAACGCCGCGTACCGCCCTCAGTCGAGGTTGGTGACGATCACTGGGACGAGCCAGCGCGGGCCGATCTCGATCTACCTCGTCAATGAGGACCTGGGTGCGGCGTCGCACGGGGGCATCGCCCTCGATTCCGCAGGTGAGGTCGCTGGTCTGGTCTACCAGGATCAGGCGCGGCCGGACCGCGCGAACCGAGCGATCCTGCCAGCGTCAACGATCAGCGCGCTGCTGAGCGAGGCTGGGGTCGCCAACACGCTCGGCGACACCGACAAGGTTTACCGCAGCGGGCTGGACGCGTACTTCCGAGGGGACTCGTCCGGCGCCGTCACGCAGTTGGGGAAGGCGGCCGCCGAGACGCCCGACAACGTGCTGGCGCAGGCATACCGGCAGAACGCCGCCGAGCGTCAGCGGTTGGAGAGCGCGTCGCGGGAGCAGTCCGACACCCTGGTTCTGGTGCTGGTCGGGTGCTCGGGCGTGTTGCTCATCGCCCTCGCCATCCTTGTCGTGCTGCTCATCCGGCGCCGCGGCCGGTAACCACTGGTCACACAATTCGCGGATCGGACACATCGGAGCATAGGCGGCGTATTTTGCCGTCAGCAATCCCTCTTATTGGTCATTCATCCTCAGTAGACAATCCGTACTGTCGAAAAGATTAGATGTTCGATTGAGGGCGATCCCGCCGTACGGTGCTACTTCGCTCGCCGACTTCGGCAGAGTTTTCAGCCCGTGTCCATCGGGGTGCTGGCCAGCGAATCCCCATTGCTGGGTCCCGTTTTTCGGTCGACATCCTGGCTGCCGCTAGGTGATGGTGTGCGGGTGCGGCGATCGCTATACTCCGTCTTGTTGCGCGAAGGACCTTCATTGTCGTCGATCAAGGGAACGGTCCTGCGAACGCGTCGCTGAAATCGCCGCGATTGGTGGCTTTTCATGGGGGTGGCGAAGGTGGGCGTGTCGGATCGTCGTGTCATGCGGGCCGGCGGGGTTGGTCTGTTGGGTGGCCCAGGTGGTCCGGGCGGACTACGAAACGGCTTCCGTCCGTGACGAGCCACCCCGCCTACTCGCCTCCCTCCGTGCACGACTCCGCTGGCGGCAGCCTTTCTTCGGAACGAGGCTCCCCGCAGTCGATGATCGACGGGCCGACGGAGCCGGCGATGCCGGTTGTCGACGCCTCGACGCTCCCGCTGATGCGGGCAGCGGAGCAGGTCAACCCTGCCTTCTCGGTGTGCATCGCTGTCCGGGACCGGCCCGAGCTTCTGGTGAAGTCCATCCAGAGTGTACTCGCCGGCAGTTTCAGCGACTTCGAGCTCATCGTGGTCGACGACGGCTCGGCCGTCGCCGTGCGGGACGGGTTGGCCGCAGCGGGCCTGCTCGCCGACGAGCGGATCCGCGTTCTCAGGCAACAGCCGACGGGGATCAGCGCGGCCCGAAACGCCGCCCTGCGTATTGCCCGCGGCAGAGTGGTCACCGTGCTCGACTCGGACGACGAGTTGGCACCCGACGGCCTAGCCAGGCTGCATGACTTCCTTGCTCGGACGGATGCACGCTGGGTCTACACCGACTACGAGGAGGTCGTCGGCGATTCGACGAAGGTGATCAGGCTGCCCTCCTATCGTGATCCCCGTCGGATGCTCCGGTCCGTGCTGACCCGGCCCCGGTTGCCGTTCAAGCATTCCGGCATGACCATCGACCGTGAGTTGTTGCTGCAGCTCGGCGGGTACGACGAGCAGATGACGATCAAGGTGGATGTCGAGCTTGTCCTGCGCGCCCTCAGCAACGGGGTGCACCTGCAGCGGCTTGACGAGCCGATCGTTCGATTTCAACGGCACAGCGGCAGCATCAGCCGGCGACGCGTCGCCGGTCTCGTCGCGTGGCGCAAGATGATCAAGATGTACAGCCGTCCACACGTTCCGGGCCTCGCGCTGTGCATCGTGACGGTGCGTGCGGTGAGTGAGATCGGCAAATGGGCGATCACCGCCGCCGGGCGGTGATCCGCCGTCCAACGAGCCCGCAGCGGAACGGCTCACCCACCGATATGTCCAAACACGACAGTGCGGTTGGCTGTGCCGGCGGCCCCCGCGAGACCTGTCGGGCCGGCCTCCCCCTTTCGAAACCAGCGCTTGAGGCAAACGCCGACATCTGGCGTGTTAATGCGGAGTTGCGGGTTCACCGCTACGGGGTGAAGAACTGATCGAGCTATAGCAGGAGCACCCGAACCGCCACTAGGCAGGACGTCTTTCTGGCGCATAGTGTGCACGCGCGATCTCCCGACGGGGGCGACATGGGAAAGGAAGGTCGTGTCCGCACATACTCAGTTCCTCTCGGCTGTCACCTCACAGCAGAGACCGACTTTCGACCCTGACCTGGGGGTGATCACGCCCCCCTCCAACGGCATGGCCCGGTCGGTGTTCGCGCGTCCGGTCGCTCCTCGGGCCAACTGGCGCCGCCGCTACGTGGCCTGGCTGGTCCTGCTCGACATGCTCGCGGCTCTGGCCGCCAGCCGGACGGTCGTCGCCCTGCTGGCCGACGCCGACGCCGGTTTCTGGGACCAGCGGGTGCTCGGGAACGTCAGCTCCTTCAGCCTCGCGGCCTTTGTCGGCGTCCCGCTGGGCTGGCTGATTCTGCTCGTCGCCTCCGGGGCGTACGACCAGCGTGCGCTCGGGCTGGGCACCGAGGAGCTCAAACGGGTAGCCCGCGCCAGCCTCGCGATGGCCGCCACCGTCTCGTTCCTGGCGCTCGGCTTCAAGAAGGACCTGTCCCGGGCGACGGTTGCTGCCATCATCATCTGCCTGCTGCTCTACACGCTGGTGGTTCGGTTCGCCGCCCGCGTGGTGCTGCGGCGGATCCGGCGTACCGGGCAGGCATCGCAGAAGGTGCTGCTGGTCGGTCGTCTCGTCGACGCGCTCGCGGTGCATGAGGTGGTGACCCGTAACTACGGGGCCGGGCTGCACCCGGTCGCCATCCACCTGCCACACCACCCCCGCCCCGGCGAGCGGGTGAACGCCCCGGTGCCGGTGTACGTGGGCTGGGATCTGGTCCCACTGGTCCAGCAACTTGGCGCGGACACCATCGCGGTCTGCGGCCCGGCAAGCCTGGAGTCGTACGAGCTTCGCAAGCTCGCCTGGCAGTTGGAGGGCACCGGCCTGAACCTGGTGGTGGTCCCCCAGGTCACCGACGTCACTGGTCCCCGCATCCACGTCCGGCCCATCGAGGGCCTTCCCCTGCTCAACGTGGACGAGCCGACCATCTCCGGTCTCTCGTTGTTGGCCAAGAGCATCCTGGACCGTGTGACCGCGCTGGTCGGGCTGGTGCTGCTGAGCCCGGTGCTGCTCGCCATCGCCCTGGCCATCAAGTTCAATGATCCGGGGCCGGTGATGTTCCGGCAGACCCGGATCGGCCACGAGGGTCGCGCGTTCAAGGTCTGGAAGTTCCGGACGATGTACACCGACGCCGAGCAGCGGCTGGCAGCCCTGCAGCATCGGAACGAGAGTGATGGCCTGCTCTTCAAGATGAAGGACGACCCTCGGGTCACCCCGATCGGCCGGCACCTGCGGGCGCTCTCCCTCGACGAACTGCCCCAGCTGATCAACGTGCTGAGCGGGCAGATGTCGCTGGTCGGCCCGCGCCCACTGCCCACAGAGGACGACGACTACCGCGGTGACGTCCGTCGACGGCTGTTGGTGCGGCCTGGCATCACCGGCCTCTGGCAGATCTCCGGCCGCTCCGACCTCACCTGGGACGACGCGGTCCGGCTGGACCTGCACTACGTGGACAACTGGTCACTGGTGTACGACCTCGCCATCCTCTGGAAGACGGCCAGCGTGGTGCTGGCCCGGCGTGGGGCGTACTGACCGACCCGATCACCGGTGGTTCCCGGCAGGGCCACAGACATACAGCGACGGGCGGCGGCCGTGAGGCCGCCGCCCGTCTGCTGTCTTTCGACTGCCGGCGGGTCCCGCGCCGGCCCCAGGTCATTTCTTGCCGAGGCTGACGATCTCACCGACCGAATCCCGACGGACCGCGTCGTAGAACGTCTTGGCCCGCGCGTTGTCGGCCAACACCACGCTTTCCGAACCGATCCGGCCGGTGCCCTTGGTGGGACTGGTCACGAAGGTCATGTTCCCGCCGCGAACGCCGCGCATCTGCGTCGCCATGTCGAACAGTGACAGCTCCTTGTCCACCGAAACCGAGCTCGAGGTGGCCTTGAGGAAGCTGTTCAGCTTGCCGGGGTTGGCGAGAATGCCGCCCGAGGAAGCCTTGTCGATGATGGCCCGGATCACCTGCTGTTGGTGGCGGATCCGTGCGAAGTCACCGTCCGCGAACTGCTTGCGCTGGCGGGAGTAGTCCAAAGCCGCCTCCCCGTCCAGCTGCTGAGGACCCTTCCTGAAAGTGCGGAACGGCTCGTGGATCGAGGTGAAGCTCTTCTCCGAGTTGATTTCGACACCGCCCAGGGCGTCGATGATCTCCTTGAAGCCGGCGAAGTCGATCAGCGCCACGTGGTCGACCCGAACGCCTGTGAACTTCTCCACCGTCTGCACCATGAGCGGCACACCACCCCAGGCGTACGCTGCGTTCACCTTGGCGTCCCGACCACCGTTGTTGCCGTCCTGCGACTTCGGCACCGACACCCAGGTGTCGCGGGGGATCGAGATCAGCTGCGCGCTCTTCCGGTCCTTCGGCAGGTGGGCCAGGATGATCGTGTCGGTACGCGAGCCGCCCGTCTTCTCCGGGTCGCGTGAGTCGCTGCCAAGGATCATGATGTTCATGGCGCCGTCGACGCCCGCCTGCGGGCGCGACTCCTCGGGCACGCCATCGAAGGCGTCGACCCGGTCAATTCCCGACTCGACAGATCGCAGGTAGAGACCACCGGCCACCAGGCCGCTGCCACCCAGCACCATCAGTGCCAGCAGGCTGAACAGGACGATTCGGCGCCACCGGCGGGGGCGCCGCGGCGCTGCGCCCGGCGAGGGATCCTCGGTCGGCTGCGGCCCGCTGGCAGCGCCGTAGGTCGGGTCCGTCCAGGACTCCGCGGTGTGTTCACGACGTGGCATGGGCGCGATGCTACTGAACGCGGTTTCTGACCGCGTCCCCTCGTCCGGCCACCATCGCGCACCATCGGGTCCGAATCAAGCGGCGGATGCGCCCAACTTCCCCCTGCCGGCGTCACCGCAGAGCTGGTATGAACCTTCCGTGGACGCAACGAAGCTCCGACACGCGATCGCCCGTACCCGACTTGCGCCCGTCGCCGCCTTCCCCAAGCGGCTCGCCCGGGTCGCCCGCCACGACGCCAAGGTGCTGCGCATCTCGGCTCGGTGGCTGGTCACCTCCCGGGAACATCACAACTACACGTACGAGCTGACCAAGCTCAGTCGTCACCACCTCGCCTGGTTCGTCAGCGTCGTCTGCGACCGGCCGGTCAAGCAGGTCCGTGGGTGGCTCGACGAGGTCGAGTCCGACAAGTCACTACGTCAGCACATCGAGCGGGCCACCGCAGGCGCCGCCCGCCGTGGTCTCGCCGACAAGCAGGTCCACTACGCCCGCCGGATCGGCTGGTACGCGATCGTCCGCGCCACCCGTCCCGCACACGTGGTGGAGACCGGCGTCGACAAGGGGTTGGGCACCTGCGTTCTCGCGTCCGCCCTGCTGCGCAACGCCCAGGAGGGGCACCCGGGCCGGATCACCTCGCTGGACATCAACCCCGAGGCCGGCTACCTCGCCCGGGTCGCGCCGTGGTCGGAGGTCGTCGACCTGGTGATCGGCGACTCGATCGCCTCGATCGGCGCACTGGACCGCCCGGTCGACCTTTTCCTGCACGACAGCGACCACAGTCGCGCCCACGAGAAACGCGAGTTCGATGCCGTCGAGCCGAAGCTCGCCCCCGGCGCCATCCTGCTCACCGACAACGTCACCAGCACCAATGTGCTCGCCGAGCACGCCGAGCGCACCGGACGGCGGTTCCTCGCCTACCGGGAGAGCCCCGCCAACCACTGGTACCCGGGAGACGGCATCGGCGTGGCATGGTGACCGGGTGCGGCTGACCTCGATTCACACGTACCCCGTCAAGGGTTGCCACCGGCTCGACCACGACGGCGCGTTCGTGCAGCCGTGGGGCCTGGCCGGCGACCGACGCTGGATGGTCGTGGACGCCGACGGCGTCGGCGTCACCCAACGCGAGACCACCCGGCTGGTCGGCCTGCGCGCGACCGTGCGCCCCGGTGGTCTGGTGCTGAGCGCCGACGGGCGGCCCGACCTCGACGTGCCCGAGCCGATCGACGGTGCACCGGTCGCGGTGCGCACCTTCCGCAGCCGCAAGCTCCCGGTCCCGGCGCTGCCGGCCGGCGCGGCGGCCGACGACTGGCTCGGCGCGTTGCTCGGCCGACAGGTCCGGCTGGTCTGGCTGGGTCAGCCGACCCGCCACCTGGCCGCCGGGGACCGTGAACACGACACCGGTGACCAGGTCAGCTTCGCCGACGCCTACCCGCTGCTGCTGGCCAACGCCGCCTCCCTCGACGCCCTCAACGGCTGGCTCGCCGAGGCGGGGGAGGAGCCGGTGCCGATGACCCGGTTCCGGCCCAACCTGGTGGTCCACGGCGCGCCGGCGTGGGCCGAGGATGACTGGGCCGGCCTGTCGCTGCACATCGGTGACCTGCGGTTTCGCGCCGCCGGGCCGTGCGACCGCTGCGTGGTGACCACCACGGACCAGGAAACCGGGGTACGCACGAAGGAACCGCTGCGCACACTCGGCCGACACCGCAACGTCCAGCAGAAGCTCCTCTTCGGACTGCACCTGGTGCCGATCGACAGTGGACCCCTGACCGTGGGAGCCCCGGTCGTCCTCGCGACCTGACGGGCGGGCCCGACCCACGACCGGAACGCGGCGATCACCATCCGTCGATGCTGTCTTAGCTTTGGCTTAGCCGGCTTGTCCGCCCGCGCCCGGGTCCGGCAGCATCGCCGTCGTGACGGACGAGAGCGCTGTCGACATCACCATCGACCTGGACCATCCTCCCGAGGAGCGGCCCGCGTCGTCGTCCCGTCCGGTGCCCTGGCTGGTGGCGACCGGCGTCACCGTTCTCGCGGCGGCGCTCGGCCTCACCCTGACCCTGCGGTCCGGCGCCGCCCCGGCCTGCGCCGCCGCCCTGCCGCTCGCCGCAGCGCCACCCACCGGCAACGCCACACACAGCGGCAAGGCCACCTTCTACGACTCGAAGGGTGCCGGCGGCAACTGCTCGAACCCCGCCGCCCCGGCCAACCGGCTCTACGTGGCGCTCGGCCCGAGCGAATACTCCGCGGCTGCCGCCTGCGGCGGATTCCTCGACGTGACCGGCCCGAAGGGCACCGTCCGAGTGCTGATCATGGACCAGTGCCCGGAGTGCGCGCCCGGACACCTCGATCTGTCCCGCGAGGCGTTCGCCCGGATCGCCGACCCGGTCCAGGGCCTCGTCCCCGTCACCTACCGCGCCGCGGTCAACCCGCCGCTGCCCGGACCGCTCACCTTCCGGATGAAGGAGGGCGCGTCGCAGTGGTGGTTCGCTCTCCGGGTCGGGAACCACGGCAACCCGCTGCGGTCCGTCGAAGTCCGGCAGGGCGACAGTGGTGTGTGGCAGTCGGCCGCCCGGCAGGACTACAACTACTGGCTGATCGACTCCGGCGCCGGGCCCGGCCCGTTCAGCATCCGCGTCAGCGACGTCTACGGAAACCGGGCCACCGTCGGCGGCGTCCGCCTGGCACCCGGTCAGGTGCAGAACAGCGTGGTCCGGATGTACGGGCGCGGGGCCGTGGCGGCCACCCCGCGCGCCTCCACATCGGTCCGGCCGCCCGGCAGTCGACCCGCTGTCACGCCGACCCCGGCCCGCCGTCCGGTCGAGGTGGCGAAGGCGAGCGCACCAACCACCGGTACGCCGACCACCCAGCCGGCCGGAGCGAACGCCCGCTGGTGCGCGGGCTGACCGCTCAGTCGACCGGCGTCAGATCGAGCCACATCAGGATCTCGTCGCGGTCGTCACCGGGCGCCACCCGCAACGCGCGCGGCAGCCGGCCGATCTCCCGATAACCGAGACGGGCGTAGAACGTGTCCAACCCCAAGCCGTCGCGCACAGTGACGTGCAACGCCTCGTGGCCGAACTCCCGCCCCAACCGGGCCGCCTCGACCATCAGCGCGGCACCGTAGCCGGCGCCCTGAGTGTCCGGGTGGACCATCACCCGCTTCAACACACACCAGTGCGCCTTGAGCGGGAAACGGTTGTCACTGAAGATCAGAACCGCCACCAGCCGGTCTCCGGAGTAGCCGACCAGCAGCCGGTCCGGACCGTCGGCGATACCGGCGAAGGTCGGGTCGGCGAGGACGTGAACGTCAGCGGCGGTGACCGGCGGCACGAAACCGACGGCGCCGCCGGCGTTGCTGACGTCCGCCCAGAGGTCGACGATCTCGGCGCGCAGCTGCGGGGTCAGGTCGGGGTCGAGGACGAAGTGCAGACTCACGCCCGCCATCCTGACCCGCTGACCAGGCCCGCGACCCACGACAGTGACGCGCCCGACAATCGCGCTCTGGTGCGGGGGTGTGTGTCGACCTGTGCGGGAGAGGGGATTCGAACCCCCACATCCTTCCGGATACAGGTTCCTAAGACCTGCGCGGCTGCCGTTACGCCACTCCCGCCAACGCCCTGAGTCTAGAGCGTCTGGCGTCGACGGTGTTGAGCCCGGCCTCCCTGAGGATGGTCGAGACCGTGCCATGACTCACCCTGCATGCTCGGCCCGGCAGATTGCGGAGGATCCCCGACAGCCGCTTCGGTCCAACATCAGGATGCGCCAGCGCCTGTTCTATCACCACGTCGCGATGAGCCCTCGAACGCCACCTGCGGTCCGGACGTGGCCTCAACACTCCGTCCTGCTCGAGCTTCCGCCGAACCTTGTGCAGATAGGCCGGGGACCAGTCCAACTGCCGTGCCGCCTCCGAGGCCGTCACCTGCTGCGCGTCGACCTGACCGAACAGGTTGACGAGATCCTCCCGCGTTGCTGGTCGGCGACCGGATCCGGCAGTCTCGTGCGAGCGTTCCTGGTCACCGGGCGCCGGGTGCACGGGAACGGTGGGGATACGAGCCCGGTTCCGCCGGCCGGCGTAGGTGGAGGTCTGACTGTGGCAGTTGGGACAGAGGAGCCGCAGGTTCGGTGGCCGGTTGTCGAGGAAGTCCCCGTTGATGTGGTCGACGTGCAGGATGAGTGGAGCGCCTCGCCACACCGGCCCTATCCCGCACCCCTCGCACTCCTGCGGCACGCCGAGTGTGCCCAGCGCCCACTTCAATCGCACGCCGGGTGTCCGACGGGAACCCTCGGGCAGCACGACCAGAAGCTCTGCTGAAGTGGTGCGCCGTTCACCTCGGCGACCCTTGTTGTGTGCCTGACCAGTGAAGTGCGAGGTGTCGATGCCGAATCTCTTGAGCTGCCGACTGATGTGCGCGTGCGAGCCACCGCTGACGCGAACGCCGAGCAACCGCATCACCTCGGTGATTGGGCCTGCCCCGTTTTGACGGACATCCGAGATCAGGGGACCTGGGGTCTCCGGGAGGATGTCCATCATCATGGAGAGCATGGGGAAGAAGCGGCCGCGGCCTCGGCGTTCGTTCACGCCGGAGTTCAAGGCCGAGATCGTCGAGTTGTGCCAGCGTGGTGACCGCACGCTTCGGCAGGTCAGCCAGGATTTTGATCTGACCGAGACGGCGGTGCGTGAGTGGGTCAAGCAGGCCGAACTCGACACCGGCGTCCGCGCCGACGGGCTGACCACCGACGAACGGGCCGAACTCGCACAGCTGCGCAAAGAGAACCGCAGGCTGCGCGAAGACGTCGATGTGCTCAAACGGGCGACGGCTTTCTTCGCGAAGGAGACCCGGTGAACGTCTTCCCGTTCATCGCCGCGGAGCAGGCCGGCAAGCACAACGTCAAACGTGCCTGCGAACTGCTCGAGGTCTCCCGATCCGCCTACTACCAGCAGAAAGCCGGCACCCAGTCGCAGCGCGAGCGGGTCGATGCGCAGCTCACCGACAAGATCACCGTGCTGCACGAACGGTCCAAGGGCACCTACGGGGCGCCGCGGATCCACGCTGACCTCACCGAACAGGGGCTACGGCACGGCCGTAAACGCGTCGCCCGGCTAATGCGCACCGCCGGACTCGCCGGCAAGAGCCCACGCCGCTGGCGCACGACCACAATCCCGGATCGGGCCGCCGGGCTCCGACCTGACCTGGTCGGCCGCGACTTCCGTGTTGATCCCGGCGTAATCGATACCCGCTGGTGCGGCGACATCACCTACATCAACACCTGGCAGGGCTGGCTCTACCTGGCCACCGTCATCGATCTCGCATCACGCCGGGTCGTCGGCTGGGCCGTGGCCGACAACCTCAAGACCGACCTGGTCGACGCCGCCCTCGCCGACGCTCTCGCACGCCGCCGACCCGAGCCCGGGCTGGTGTTTCATTCCGACCGCGGCACGCAATACCTCAGCGCCCAGCACGCCCGCCTCGCACACCGTCACGACATCCGCCTGTCCGTCGGACGGCGCGGACAGTGCTGGGACAACGCAGTCGCCGAATCGTTCTTCGCCACCATCAAAACCGAACTCCTGCACCGCCAGGCCTGGCCCACCCATCAAGCCGCCCGCCAGGCCATATTCGAATACATCGAGGGCTGGTACAACACCCGCCGCCGACACTCAACCCTCGACTACCTCAGCCCTGCGGCCTTCGAGGCCACCAGCTCACAACCGCTACCGATCGACCAAGCCGCCTAACTAAGATCAACACAACGACCCTGTCCGTCGAAACGGGTCAAGCCCAGATGTTGCGCGCGGCAGCGGAGGCGGCGGCCAACGCTTCGGGCGTGTATTTGTATCGAACCACTGACGGAACGTAGCGTCCCGGTACGACAGATCAGTCCAGGCCGAGGTCGCGGCGGAGCTTGGCGACGTGGCCTGTGGCCTTGACGTTGTAGAGCGCCCGCTCGATCTTGCCGTCGGCGTCGATCACGAACGTCGAGCGGATCACGCCGGTGACGGTCTTGCCGTAGAGCTGCTTCTCGCCGTACGCGCCGTAGGCGGTCAGCACCGCCTTGTCCGGGTCGGACACCAGCGGGAAGGTGATCGCGTCGCGCTCGCGGAACTTCGCCAGCTTTTCCGGCTTGTCCGGGGAGATGCCGACGACCTCGTAGCCAGCGGCCTGGAGCGAGGCGAGCGAGTCGCGGAAGTCGCAGGCCTGCTTGGTGCAGCCGGGGGTCATCGCCGACGGGTAGGCGTACAGGACGACCTTGCGGCCTCGCAGGTCGGCGAGGGAGAGCTGGTCGCCGGTGTCGGTGGCGAGGGTGAACTCGGGGGCGGGGTCACCGGCGGAGAGGCGGTCGGGCGCGGTCATGGCCCGACGATACCGCTGGGTTGGCCGGTGCCGTCGTCGGCGAGCCGCGCGGATCCGCGCCGGCGGGTGAAGATCGACTCGTGGTTCTGGAAACCGGGGCATCCCCGACCCGCGGACACCCCGACATCAAGAAAGGTGAGTCGATCACCAGGCGGATACCCCGACATTCACGGAAGTCGAGTCGATCACCGGGACGTGTCGACGCCGCACCTGACCTGGAAGGTGATCAAGCTCATCCGTTGTTGCAAGACTCTGGCAACAACGAGGTTTGGGAAATAGGCTGACCCACGCCGGCCCGGTCGGGCCCGCGGACGCGTGGGAGGTCGCGTGGAAACACTGGCGATGCACATCTCGAACGGGATCATCGACGGTCCGGTTGCAGCGATCTTCGCTGCGCTGGCCCTTGCCGCGCTCACCGTCTGCGTCCTGCGCGGTCGGCGCGACCTGGACGACCGGCTGGCCCCGATGGCGGGCCTGGTGGCGGCGTTCATCTTCGCCGTCCAGATGCTCAACTTCCCGATCTTCACGGCCGGCGTGAGCGGCCACCTGCTCGGTGGCGCGCTCGCCGCCATGCTGGTCGGTCCTTGGGTCGGCGCGCTCTGCGTGGCCGTGGTGCTGGTGGTGCAGGCACTGATCTTCGGTGACGGCGGCGTGGCGATGCTCGGCCTCAACATCACGAACATGGCGCTGCTCGGCACCGCCGCGGCGTACGTGCTGATCGCGGTGCTGCTGCGGGTGCTGCCCCGTACGCGGGCCGGTCTGGCCGTGACCGCGTTCGTCGCCGCCACGCTCAGCGTGGTGGTCGCGTCGCAGGGCTTCGTCCTGCAGTACTGGCTGGGCGGCACCACCGACCTGGGTAACAACCTGACCGGCCTGGCCGGCACGATGGCGGGCGTCCACCTGCTGATCGGCATCGGCGAGGGCCTGATCACCGCGACCACAGTGCTCACCGTCGCGAAGGTGCGCCCCGACCTGGTGTACGCGCTGCGCTCCCTGCGCACGCCCGCCGCCCCTGCCGCCCCCGCTGTCCCCGTCACCGGAGGTGCCCGATGAAGAACCGTTCCTGGGCCTTCCTGGCCGGTGGCCTGCTGGTCGCCCTGCTGCTCGCCGGTGTGGTGAGCAACTACGCCTCGTCCCACCCGGACGGGCTGGACTCGTCCCTGCTCAAGGGTTGCACAGTCGACGCCGACGACAACATCGTCGGCGGCAGTTGCCCCGCCCAGCAGGCCCGTGACCACGAGCTGGCCGACAGCCCGCTGGCCGACTACGGCGTGCGTGGCGTGCGGAACAGCTTCGTCTCCACCGGCCTCTCCGGGGTGCTCGGGGTGCTGGTGACCTTCGCGATCGGCGCTGGCGGCTTCTGGCTGCTGCGCCGCCGGGGCACAACCCCGACCGACGGCACGACGCCCACCGACGGCACCACGCCCACCGACGGCACCACGCCGACCGACGGCACCAACCCGACCGACGGTGACCCCGCGACGTCCGACGACGTCCGGCGCCGCGCCGACGCGGCCAGCTGAGCAGGGGTACGCGCAGATGGGTGCCGGTCACGGGCACGTGCTGTACCGCGAGTCGGACTCACCGGTGCACCGGCTCCCGCCCGAGGTGAAGATCGTGGCGATGGTGGTCTTCACCATCGCCGTGGTGGCCACCCCGCGTACGGCGTTCTGGGCCTTCGGCGCGTACGCCCTGTTGGTGGCGGTGGTGGCGGCGCTGGCCCGGGTGGGGCCGCGGTGGTTGCTGAGCCGGGCGCTGATCGAGCTGCCGTTCGTGCTGTTCGCGGTGGCGCTACCGTTCCTCGGCAGCGGCGACCGGGTCGAGGTGCTGGGCCTGCGGCTGTCCGAGGACGGCCTGCACGGCGCGTGGAACATCGTGGCCAAGGGCACCCTGGGCGTGCTCGCCTCGCTGTTGCTTGCCGCGACCACCACGACCCGGGACCTGATCGTGGGGCTGGACCGGCTGCACTGCCCGCAGGTGTTCACCCAGATCGCCACGTTCATGCTGCGCTACCTCGACGTGCTGATCGGAGAGGCGCGGCGGATGCGGGTGGCCCGGATCTCCAGGGGTGACGACCCGCGTTTCCTGTGGCAGTTGCGCGGCTTCGCCGCCGGGATCGGGGCGCTGTTCCTGCGCGCCTTCGAGCGGGGTGAGCGGGTCTACCTGGCGATGCTGTCGCGGGGTTACACCGGGCGGATGCCCGCCGTGTGGCAGAGCGAGGGCGCGGCGACCACCGGCCAGTGGCTGGTCGCGGCCACAGTGCCGGTGTTGGCGGCCTCCATCGCCGCCACCGCCGTCGTGCTGTCATGATCGGTGTCGTGCAGACCGCTGTCTCGCTGGACGTTCGTGGCGTTCGCTACGCGTACCCGGATGGGCATGTCGCCCTGCACGGGGTGGACCTGAGCGTGCCGCGCGGCGATCGGGTGGCGTTGCTCGGGCCCAACGGGGCCGGCAAGACGACGCTGGTGCTGCATCTCAACGGCATCCTCACCCCGACCGAGGGCAGCGTGAGCGTCGGCGGGCTGACCGTGACGCCGGATCGGGCCACCCTGGGCGAGGTGCGTCGCCGGGTGGGCATCGTCTTCCAGGACCCGGACGACCAGTTGTTCCTGCCCACGGTGGCGGAGGACGTGGCGTTCGGGCCGGCGAACCTGGGCCTGCGCGGGGCGGAGTTGGCCGCGCGGGTGGACGAGGCGCTCGCGGCGGTGGGGATGAGTGAGCACCGGGAGCGGGCCCCGCAGCATCTGTCGTTCGGGCAGCGCCGCCGGGTGGCGGTGGCCACCGTGCTCGCCATGCACCCGGAGATCCTGGTGCTCGACGAGCCGTCGTCGAATCTGGACCCGGCGGCCCGCCGTGAGCTGGCCGAGATCCTGCGCGACCTGCCGGTGACCCTGCTGATGGTCACGCACGACCTGCCGTACGCGGCGGAGCTGTGCGAACGCTCGGTGATCCTGGACGGTGGCCGGATCGTCGCCGACGCCCCCACCGGAGACCTGCTGCGTGACGAGGCCCTGCTGGCCCGTCACCGCCTGGAACTTCCCTACGGTTTCACCCCGCGGCCGTAGCTCCGCGTTCGGCGTCGTCGGCCCGGGGTGCTGCGGTGGCGGCCCGGGAGGCGGCGTGCAGGCGGAGGACTCCTGCGGCTGTCGCGCCGGCACCGGTGATCAGCACCACCGCCACCATGACGCGGGCGACCTCGGGCGACCAGGGCACCGGGGCGATGGACCGGGCGAACACGGCGGCGTTCGCCGCGCCGCCGAAGAGCGCCAGGCAGGCCCCGGCCAGCGCCACAGCGAAGTCGGCGGCCGGGCGCCGGGCCAGCGCGTACCAACCGGCGGCGACCGCGCCGAGGCCGGTGAGCAGCGACCAGATCTGCCCGGACAGCAGCCCGACCAGCACTCCGCCGACACCCTGCGCGCCCGCGTCCAGTTCCCGCCCCACCGGGTAGACGACGGTCAGTGCGCCGCCGACGACCAGCAACGCGCCGACGGCGGACAGCGCGCGGGCGCCGGCCGGCGCGGCGGCGGCGACCAGGCCGAGCGCGCCCACCGCGAGCAGGCCCACGATGGTCACCGTCCACCAGGTGTACGCGTCCGGCGGTGGCACCCAGTCGAGCGTGCCGCCGATGACCACCGGGTCGGCGCCGTCGCGCAGTGGGACCGTCCAGTCGCGGACCCGGTGCTCCCGGTCCGGTGCGGCGCGTACCGCCGGCGGTGGTGCCGACTTCTGCCACAGTGCGCGCTGGTCGTGCCAGCGCGCCGTCGGCCCGTCGTCGATCCGCCGCCAGTTCGGCGGGGCGGCCGGGTCGGCCTCGGCCGGGAGCGCGGTGTCCCCGGTGATGGTGCGGTTCAGGTACGTGGCGGGGGAGCGGCTGTTCTCGAAGATCCCGTCCGGGCCGACCCGCAGGTACGGCTCGCCGGAGTAGCCGATCACCTCGACGGTGCGGCCGGTGCGGTTGGTCAGCTCCAGTCGGGCGCCCGCCTCGACGACGCGTACCTCCAGCCCTGGCCGTGCCGGTGCGACCCCGGTGGTCCGGGTGCGGTAGTCGGTGCCGTCGGGTGCGTCCGCGCCGTGCGCGGCGGCGGGCGCCGCGGTGAGCAGGGTGGCCGCGCAGGCTGCGGTGGCGACCAGGCCGGCCCGGGTCAGCAGGGTACGGATCACTTGCCGGCCGCCGCCACGGCTGCGGTGAGAGCGTCCGGGGTGGGGTTGTCGACCGACTTGCCGTTGACCTTGACGGTCGGCGTGCCGGTGACGTTGCTCCGGCTGGCGTCGTCGGTGACGTGTTCGGTCCACGTCCGGTAGGTCTTGTCCTTCACGCAGGTGCCGAAGGAGCCCCGGTCGAGGCCCACGCCGACACCGATGTCGATCAGCTGGTCGTCGGTGAGCCCGGCGCTGCCCTCCGGCGGCTGCTGGGCGAAGAGCGCCTTGGCGTACTCGTGGTACTTGCCGCCCGCCGAGGCGCAGCCGGAGGCGGCCGACGACCGGGTCGAGTATTCGGTGGTCGAGAAGCGGTTCAGGTACGCGACGGGGTGGTAGACCACCTTCGCCTTGTTCTCGGCCACCAACTGTTCGAGCGTCGCCCCGCTGGTCTGCTCGAACTGTTTGCAGGCCGGGCAGAGGAAGTCCTCGTAGACGTCGACGGTGACCGGCCCGCCGCCGGTGACGATGCCGGTGCCGGCCGCGTTGGCGCCGGGCGGGGTGGTGAACTCGTCGGAGCGCTGGCTGGACCAGGCGGCCCAGCCGATGACACCGGCGATGACCAGGACGACGACGGCCGCGGCCGAGACCCATATCGTGCGCCTGCGCCGCCGCTCTCGGGCGAGTTGCTCGCGGACCACCCGGGCGGCGTCCCGCTGCCCCTTGCGACTACTCATCCTCGTCCTCCACAACGGGCTCGCCGGACAACCATCCGTCCACCGAGACGGGCGTACGTGGCCAGATCAGCAGAAATCCGGCCAGTACCAAGAATCCCAGGTCCCGAAGGATCTCCGGGAGGTAACTGGGGGCCTGTCCCTCGGCCAACTGCCCACCGCTGCCGAAGCAGCCGCAGTCGATGGCCAACCCCCGCGCCCAGGCCGAGGCGATCCCCGCGATGAAGACCACCAGGAGTGCGGCAGACACCCCGGCGACGAGCCGGGTGGCCAGCCCGAGCAGCAACAGCACGCCCAGCGCCAACTCGACGAAGGGCAGGGCCGCGCCGATCACGCTCGCCACGTCGTACGGCATCACCTGGTACGCGTTGACGGCACGCCCGGAGGCGGCCAGGTCGCCGACCTTCGACGCGCCGGCCACGAGCCAGACGGCGGCGAGGCCGAGCCGGGCCGCCGTGCCGAGCCAGGGCCGGACGACAGGCCAACGGCCAGCCCCGGAGGGAGGTGCAGTCACGCTCATTTGTCGTCCCGTCTCCGCCGGAAGTTCCGCGCTCAGCCGGTCAGCGCGTCGCCGGCCGCCTCGACCAGGTCGTCGCGGGCCCGGGCGACCCGGGAACGGATGGTGCCCACCGGCACCCCTTCAACGGCGGCGGCCTCGGCGTACGACAGGCCGAGCAACTGGGTGAGCACGAAGGCGGCACGCCGCTCGGCGCTGAGCCGGCGGACCAGGTCGGCGGCCCCGAGCTGGCCGGCCGGGTCCGGGTAGGGGCGGTCGGTGAACGCGTTCGCCGCCAGGCGCTCGTCCAGCCGCCGACGGCGGACCACCGTGCGCAGGTGGTCGGCGCAGGCGCGCCGGGCGATGCCGAGCAACCAGGTGCGGGCGCTGGAGCGACCCTCGAACGCGGGCAACGCCCGAAACGCGCGCAGGTACGTCTCCTGGGTCAGGTCGTCGGCGCTGTCCGGGTCGACCAGGGCGGCGGCGAACCGCCAGACCTCGACCTGGGTCAGCCGGACGAACGCCGCCTGGGCGCTCGGGTCACCGTCGCGGGCGATCAGCGCCCACTCGGTGGCCGGGTCCCGGGCGACGTCGCCGGCCGGCTCTGCCGGACCGGCGGCACCGGTGTCACGCGGGACGGGGATCACGACAAACCAGGTTACGCGGCGCCCGTCGCGGCGTCAGGGTCCTTCGGCCCTTGGATGTTCTGCACCACGTCGGGAACTTTTTCCCAACGCGAGCCGACTACCTGCTCATGACACGCGATCCCTCCCGCGCGGCACTGGCGGCTGAGCAGAGTTGAGCCCTTCGCCCGACTCGGGTCGCCGAGATCCACACCGGTCGGCGACCATGGCTGGCATGACTGTCGCCCCCCGCCGCTGGTTCGCCCGGCTGGCCGCAGCTGCCGGCCTGCTGGTCACCGTCGTCGCCCTGTTGATCGCGCCGGCCACCTCCGCGAGCGCCCACGCGGTGCTGGAGAGCAGCAGCCCGGCCGCCTCCTCCATCGTGCCGAGCGGGCCGTCCGAGGTGGTGCTGACGTTCAGCGAGTCGGTCCGCAAGGTTCCCGGCAAGATCCGGATCATCGCGCCCGACGGGGCCCGGGCCGACCGGGGTGAGCCGTCCTTCGCCGGCGGTGTCGTGACCATTCCGGTGGACCCGGCCGGGGGCCGAGGCACCTACCTGGTCAGCTTCCGGGTGATCTCCGCCGACAGCCACCCGGTCTCCGGGGCGTTCACCTACTCGGTCGGCGCACCCTCGACGCCACCCATCGACTCCGGCTCGGACAGCCGCGCCAACCCGGTGGTGGGTACGGCGGTGAAGGTGGCCCGCTTCCTCGGCTACGCCGGCCTGGTGCTGCTGGTCGGGCCGGCGCTGGTGCTCGCCGCGCTCTGGCCCCGACGGCTCTCCCGCCGGGGGCCGACCCGCCTGGCGTGGACCGGCCTGGGTCTGGTGGCCGTCGCCACCCTCGCCGACCTGTGGTTGCAGGTGCCCTACACCGCCGGCGGTGGCCTCTTCGACGTCACCGGCGAGGGTTTCGGCAGCGTGTTCGGCAGCGCCTTCGGCGCCGCCCACCTGGTCCGGCTCGGTCTGCTGGCGGCGTCCGTCTTCCTGCTCCGGCCGCTGCTGGCCCGACCGACCGGCCGCGCCGACGCGATCATCCTGGCCGTGCTCGGCGGCGCCACCCTGCTGACCTGGCCCCTGGCCGGGCACCCGGCCGCCTCCCCGGCGCCGGCGGTCTCCGTGGTGGTCGACGCGGTGCACCTGGGCAGCATGGCCGTCTGGCTGGGCGGTCTGCTCATGCTCGCCGGCTTC
Source organism: Micromonospora sp. A202 (assembly GCF_006715105.1). Taxonomy (NCBI): domain Bacteria; kingdom Bacillati; phylum Actinomycetota; class Actinomycetes; order Micromonosporales; family Micromonosporaceae; genus Micromonospora; species Micromonospora sp. A202. The sequence continues at coordinate 939,041 of NZ_VFMP01000001.1, forward strand.
CTGCTGCGCCAGGCCGACGAGCGGGAGTTGAGCGCGATCCTGCCGATCTGGTCGCGCTGGGCGGCGCTCGCCGTGTCGGCGCTGCTGCTGGCTGGCACCGTCCAGGCGCTGATCGAGGTGGCCACCCCGCAGGCGCTGTTCGACACCACCTACGGGCGGCTTCTGCTCGCCAAGATCGGGCTGTTCGCGCTGGTGATCGCCGTGGCCGCGTACTCCCGGCAGTTGGTCCGCCGCCGTGTCGCCGCGCAGCGACCGGCGCCGGTACGCCGGGCGGTCTGGGTGGAGCTGGCGGTCACCGTGGTGGTGCTGGGCCTGTCCGCCACGCTCGTGCAGACCACGCCCGCCCGCACCGCCGTCGCCGGGCCCTCCAGCACCGAGGCCGGCCTGTTCAGCACCAGGCTGTCCAGCCCGCTCTACGAGATGCAGATCGAGGTGAGCCCGGCCCAGCGGGGCAACAACTCGGTGCACCTGTACGCGTACGGCAAGGACAACCTGCCGCTGCCGGTCGTGGAGTGGAAGGCGACCGCCGCGCTGCCCTCGGCCGGGATCGAACCGATCGACGTCCCGCTGCTGCCGTTGACGGACAACCACGCCTACGGCGACATCAGCCTGCCCGCAGCCGGCGACTGGCAACTGAAGATCACCGCCCGAACGACCGACATCGACCAGGCCACGGTGACCGCCACCGTGCCGATCCGTTAGAGAGGTCCGCGAAACCCATGACCCGAATCCGGCGTACCGCAACCGCCGCTGCCGCACTGGCGTTCGCCGCCGCCGCCACCGCTGTGCTCGGCTTCGCCGGACCGGCGTCCGCTCACGTGACGGTGAACCCAAAGGAGGCGACCCAGGGTGGCTACGCCCGGGTGGCGTTCCGGGTGCCGAACGAGAGTGACACCGCGTCGACCGTCAAGCTCGAGGTGGTCCTCCCGGAGAACGCCCCGGTCGGCTCGGTGTCGACCATGCCGGTCCCCGGTTGGACGGTCGCGACGGAGAAGCGCAAGGTGGATCCGCCGATCGAGGTGCACGGCAGCCAGCTCACCGAGGCGGTTTCCAAGATCACCTGGACGGCCACCGGTGACGCCGGGGTGAAGCCGGGCCAGTTCCAGGAGTTCCCCGTCTCGATGGGGCCGCTGCCGAAGGTCGACTCGATGGTCTTCAAGACCCTCCAGACCTACTCCGACGGCAACATCTCGCGCTGGATCGACGAGCAGGCACCGGGCGGCGAGGAGCCCGAGAGCCCGGCTCCGGTGCTCACCCTGACCGCCGCCGCCGCGCCGGGTGGTTCGGCCGCACCGGCCTCCGCCGCCGCCGTCGCGGCACCCGACGATGACGACGACGACGAGGACGGCAACGGCCTCGCGGTGGGCCTCGGTGTGGCCGGTCTCGTCGCTGGTCTGGCCGGCCTGGTGCTGGGCGGGTTGGCGTTCACGCGGACCCGTCGGGAGCCGGTCGCCAAGTCCTGACCCCCGTCCCACCGCTGGCCCGCCGGACCATCCGGCGGGCCAGTGCGCTTTCTGGAGTCCGCACCGCCCGTGCCGTGGATATCCGCTGATCAGACGGTCTGCGTCGGTAAGGTCGGCCGGGTACTTGGCTACGGAGGGGGACGGTGCGGATGCGGTTCGTGCGGATGATCGCCGGAGTGCTGCTGTTGGTCGTGGGGATTCCGGCGTTGTTCGCCGGAGGCGCGCTGTGGCTGGTGACCCGCCACGCCGACCCCGACGGGGCCTTCGCCGCCCGCTTCGAAACGGTCCGCACGCCCGGTCACGCGGTCGTGGTCACCGACCTCGACCGGTTGCTGCGGCAGGAGGCGCCGTTCGCGCGTACCGCGCAGACCCGGCTGCGACTGGACGCCCGCACCGCGGACGGCCCGGCCTTCGTCGGGCTGGCGCCCACCGCTGAGGTACGCCGCTGGTTGGAGTCGGCACCGTACGCCTCGGTTCGCCGGGTGGCGCTGGCCCAGGGCCCGCTGCCGGTCCGGCTGGACGCGGCCGGTCCGGCCGTGGGCACCCGGACCGCGGCTGAGGCGGTCACGCCGCTGGGGCGGTCCTTCTGGGTACGCGAGGGGATCGGCTCGCTGGAGTGGAGTGTCGGGGACCTGGCCGGTGAGCCGATGAGCCTCGTGGTGATGCGCCCCGACGGCGGGGCGGATCTGGCGCTGGACCTGCGCGCCGAGTTGCGCGCCGGGTGGACCGGGCCGGCCACCTGGGGTCTGCTGGCCGTGGGCGTCCTGCTGGTGGTGTGTGCGGTGCTGCTCCTGCTGCGGCCGCTGCGCCCGCGTGAAGTGATCTTCGTGGTCGAGCCGGATCAGGTGCCGGTGCTCGCCGGCCGGCTCGGTGTCACCTCGCTGAGTGGCCTGGGCTCCCGGGAGCAGGGCTCGACCCCGCCGTTGCCGGCGGTCCGGCAGCTCACCCCGGTCGGCTCGGGTGCGGGAGAGCGGCTCCGCTCGGCGATCGGCACCGAACCGTCCCGGCCGGTCACCCTCGCCGACCTGGACGAACCGGCCCGGTTGCCGCGCCCACCGGAGGTGACGCTGAGTCTCGCGTGGCCACCGGCCGGTACGGAGGCCACGGACCAGCCGGTGGAGGTGCCGCCGGTGGTGCCCGGTCGGTGATTACGCGGCTGGCGGGGGACGAAACGGCGAGTGGCCCTCCGCGCTGCCGACGCGGAGGGCCACTCTCACCGGGGGATCGGTGCTACCTGAGCGACGCTTGAGGTAGATGAGGTCAGATTAGCGCTGATGGCGGCTACTGGGGAGATCTGTCCATTTGGCGCGATTTTTCCTCACGGTGGCCTGAGTCTTCCTCAGCGCGCCGCGCGCCCACCGGCAGGACCACCAGCAGCAGCGCGCTGATCAGCACGTAGGCGTTCTGCACGACGAAGTCCGCCGGGTTCTCGGTGCGGACCGGCTCCACGCCCCAGGCCTGGAACGTCACCACGCCATAGACGATCACCGCGGTGATGCCCAGCGCGAGCCCGGCCAACCACCGACGCCGGCGTGCCTCGTCCGGCCGGTCGGCACTCAACGCCGCGTCCGCGAGCAGCACCACCGCCGGAACGAACCAGTAGATGTGGTGGGTCCAGGTGATCGGGCTGACCAGCGAGCCGACCAGCCCGGTCAGCGTCAGGCCCGTCAACGCGTCACCGGCCCGAGCAGCGCGGGCGGCCCGCCACAGCCCGTAGACGGCGACCACGGCGACCAACAACAGCCAGAGCAGCTGGTCCGGCTTCGCCGGCGCGGTGAACCGGCTGAGCAGGCCGAACAGCGACTGGTTGCCGACGTAGTCGGTGCGCCCCACCCGATCGGTGGCCCACAGTTCGTGCGTCCAGAACCGCCACGAGTCGCTCGGGGCGATCGCCGCCGCGAGCAGGGTCGCTGCCGCCGCGGTCGCGCTGGCCACCGCCGCGGCCCGCCACCGCCGGGTGGCCAACAGGTACACGATGAAGATGCCGGGAAAGAGCTTGAGTGCCGTCGCCAGCCCCACGCCCACCCCGGCCCAGCGCCGCGCCTGCGGCACCGCGTACAGCAGGTCTGCCAGGATGAGTACGACCAGCAGCATGTTGATCTGACCGAAGGTGATCGTCTCGCGGGTGCTCTCCACCGCCAGCACCAGCAGCACGGCGACGACCAGGGTGAACGTTCGCGGCAGGTGGTGCCGGTCGATGAGCGGCATCACCACCCACCGGGTGGTCAGCACCACGGCCGCCATCGTGAGCACCGTGAAGATCGTCACGGTGGCGCCGAGTCGCAGCAGACCGAACGGCCACAGCAGCAGCGCGCTGAACGGCGGGTACGTGAAGTACAGCTCGCCCTGCACCCGGTCGGGTTGGACGTAGTCGTAGAGCGGGTGGCCGACGCGCCACCAGTCCATGGCCGACATGTAAATCTTGAGGTCGAAGAAGTTGTGCACGAGGCCGCGCAGGTAGAGCGCCGGGAGCACGGCGACAAGAGCCACCACCGCGACCAGGCGACGGACCGTACGGCCGCCGGGATCGTCGTCCGTGACGGCGGGCGGTGCGACGGGTTCTGCTGGCACCCCGAAACCCTAGCGGTCCGGTCGGCCGAGAGCGCGCAGCTGCGGGTCGTGGGCTGCGCGTAGGCTGTCCCGGTGGCTGATCTCCTTGTCTGGATCGACTGTGAAATGACCGGGTTGGACCTTGGCAGGGACAAACTGATCGAGGTTGCGGCACTGGTCACCGATCCCGACCTCAATGTGCTGGGTGACGGTGTCGACGTGGTGATCCACGCCGATGAGGCGGCATTGGAGGCGATGCCGGAGATCGTCCAGACGATGCACGCCAAGTCCGGCCTCACCGAGGAGGTCCGCCGCTCGGCGGTCACCCTCGCCGAGGCGGAGGACCTGGTCCTGGACTACGTCCGGACCTTCGTCAAGGATCCGCGTACGGCACCGCTGTGCGGCAACTCGATCGCCACCGACCGGGGCTTCATCGCCCGGGACATGCCCCGACTCGACGCGCACCTGCACTACCGGCTGATCGACGTGTCGTCGATCAAGGAACTCTGCCGCCGCTGGTACCCGCGGGTGTACTTCGGCCAGCCGCAGAAGGGCCTCGCGCACCGGGCGCTGGCCGACATCCGGGAGAGCATCCGGGAGTTGGAGTACTACCGGCGTACGGTCTTCGTGCCGCTGCCCGGCCCGGACGTCGAGACCGCCAAGGCGATCGCCGCCGAACTCTGACCCGCGGCGGCTCGTACGGGGACCGGGGAACCCGCTGGACGAGGCACGCCGCGATGTGGCTATTATTGGTCCGCACCCCGCCCGGGGCTATCGACCGGGCGACGGCGGCGTGGTGGCTGTAGCTCAGTTGGCAGAGCACCGGGTTGTGGTCCCGGTTGTCGTGGGTTCAATTCCCATCAGTCACCCAGTTGGTTGTGCTGCTCAGGCCCCCTCCTCGGAGGGGGCCTGAGTCGTTTCGTGGGCCCGATAGGGGCATCCACGACGAAGCCCTCTCCGCGTGGGAGAGGGCTTCGTCGTTCGGGTCAGGCGGTCGGCGTGGGGGTCGGGGTGACCGCGCCGTCCGGCGTCGGCGTGGTGTCCGGGTCCGCGGGAGGCTCGTACGGCAGGGCGCTGCCCTTGACGTAGTCGTCCCAGCTCATGTTCCAGTCGGTCCAGCCGTTGCCGTTCTGCAGCTTGCGCTCGGTGCCCTTGACCGTGATCGGGTCACCGATCTGGGTGTTCTTGAACAGCCAGTCGCCGTTGGCCATCGACACGTTCACGCAACCGTGCGAGACGTTCACGCTGCCCTGCTGGCCCTCGGACCAGGGCGCCGCGTGGATGAACTCCCCACCCCAGGTGAGGCGCTGCGCGAAGTCAATCTTGGTGCGGTAGCCCTCTTCCGGGCCCAGCTCCTCGAACGTGTCGAAGACCGTCTTGCGCAGCTTCTCAATCACGACCATGGTGCCGCTGGACGACGGGGTGCTCTTCTTGCCCAGGCTGACGGGGATGGTCTTGATCACGGAGCCGTTGCGGGTCACCGTCATCCGCTTGGTTTTGTTGTCCACCGTCATGACCGTCGCAGCGCCGATCTTGACGTCCACGCTGAGGTCGGCGCGGCCGTACCAGCCCTCGCCCATCGGCAGACCGCCGGCCTGCACCCGGTAGGAGATCTTGCTGTCGGCCTTCCAGAACTCCTTCGGCCGGTACCGGATCTCGGTGGGGCTGACCCAGTGCCAGATGCCCTCCTGCGCCGGCGTCGACGTCACCGTCATGCGGCGCTGCACGTCGTCGCGGTAGTCCTCCGGGATGTTCCGGCTGAACTTCACGATCAGCGGCATGCCGACTCCGACCACCTGGTTGTCGCCGAGGAAGCTGGTCACCCGTACCTGGTTGTTCGGCTTGGCCATCGTGGTGAAGGTGCTGGTCGCGGTGGCCGGACGGTCGTCGTCGCCGGTGGCGGTGACGGTCGCCGTGTAGGCCGTGCCGTACTCCAGCGCGCCGGCCGGCAGCCACGTCGTGCCATCTGCCGCGAGGGTGCCCTCGACGGCCTTGCCGGCCGCGTCCTTCAGCTCGACAGCGGTCTTCGCGGCGTCCTTGGTGGTGAAGGTGATGCCGGTGGACGCTGGCACGTCCTTGGCATCGGCGGCCGGTTCGCTGATGGTCGCCGCCGCCTTCGGTGCCGGAGCCTCGTCGCCGCCCTGCCAGGAGGACGGCTTGCCGCCGTCGCCGTCGGTGCAGGCGGAGGTGAAGGCCAGCGCCACGGCGAGGAGCCCTGCCGCGAACACGCGGCGTCGCCCACCGCGTCTGATCAGCTGGTCCTGGCTAGCTCGCATGATTCCCTCACAGTCGTGGTCGCTGCCCCATCGTCTCCTACTGACGCGCCAGAGCCGGCCCCGGTTGCCGAGGGTGAACCGAAACACGCCGACGATGATGCCGGATTTTTGCTACTATCCGGCGTTTCGTGAGCCTGGCTCGTCTCCGTACCGGGACCGAGGGGTCGCCGCGGCGTCGTCGCAGCGCGGGAATGCAAGGGTACGCGCCGGCCCGGCCATCGGCAGGGCCGGCGCATCGATGCCGGTCGGCTCAGAGCGCCGGGCCGGCCCCACCCTTGGGTACGGGTAGTGCGCTGCCCTTGATGAACGCCGACCAGCTCAGGCTCCACGCCGTCCAGCCGTTGCCGGCGGCGATCTTGCGCTCGGTGCCCTTCACCGTGATCGGGTCACCGATCCGCGTCTTCTCGAACAACCACCGGGCGTTCAGCATCGACACGTTCACGCAGCCGTGCGAGACGTTCTGCCGCCCCTGCACGTGCTCCGACCAGGGTGCGGCGTGGATGTACTCGCCACCCCAGGTGAGCCGCTGGGCGAACTGGATGTCGGTGACGTAGCGGTTGGCCGGGTCCGGGTCGTCGCGGGTGTCGAAGGTCGTGGCTTCCTTCTTCTCCATCACGACCATGGTGCCGCTGGACGACGGCGTGCTCTTCTTGCCCAGGCTCACCGGGATGGTGCGCACCAGCGCGCCGTTCTCGTACACCAGCATCTTCTTGTTGGCGTTGTCGACCTTCATCTCGAACGACCGGCCGATCTTCGCGGTCGCCTTACGGTCCATGTCGCCGTACTTGCCGTTGCTCAGCGGCATCCCGGCGAGGGCGATCCGCACGCTGATGGTCGTGCCGGGCTTCCAGTACTCCGGGGCCCGGTAGTAGGCCTGCGTGCCGTTGTCGACCCAGTGCCACGCCCCCGGCTGCGGCGGGTCGGTGCGGACGAACATCCGCTTCTGCACCGCCGCCCGGTCCTTCTTCGGGATGCCCGGGTGGAACTCGGTGACCACCGGCATGGCCACGCCGTAACTCTTGTCGTCGAAGAGATACAGGCCGGACCCGATCGTCGACTTCGGCTTGGCCATCGTGGTGAAGCTGCTGGTGCCCCGGCTGCTCGTGCCGTCGGACCCGTTCGCCGTCACAGTGGCGGTGTAGCGGGTGCCGAACTTCAGCGGGGCGGACGGCACCCAGGCCGAACCGTCGGTGCGCAGCTTGCCCTCCACCGAGCCCCCACCGTCCGCCGTCAGCGTGACCGCGGACACCTTTCCGCCGTTCGGGAGCTTCGCGCTGATCTCCGTGCTCACCGGCCGGCCCTTGGTGCCGTCCGCCGGGCTCAGCGTGAGCGTCGGTCCGCTCGGCGCGCTCGGGGTTGCCGGTGCCGAGGGCGCGGACGAGCCAGCTTCGGCACCCGCGTCCGCCGGCGACGTCCCGCCAACGAATTCCGGCTTCTTCTCGTCGCCGCACCCGGTCAGTGCCAGCGACGCCACCAGAGCCAGAGCGCCCACCACCGCCCCGGCTCGCGTGAACCGTGTCATCCCCACCTCTGTTCTCGCGTACCTGGCGGACATCGTGCCGCATCGACGCCGCAACCCACGCCCCTGCCTTGAGCCGGCTGGCCAGTTTGGGGCTTTTTGTCGGCAAAGCTCGACCGAAGGGGGGAGCCCGGTAGCCGGATTGGAGCCGGGGTTTCGGGGGTGCTAATGTTCTCTCCGTTGCCGAACGAGCGCCGCTAGCTCAACTGGCAGAGCAGCGGACTCTTAATCCGCGGGTTCGGGGTTCGAGTCCCTGGCGGCGCACCAACGATGAAGGTCCTGACCTGGCAGATCCCTGCCGGTCAGGGCCTTTTTCGCGTACGCCGGTGCAACGAGCCGCAGATTCCGGCGGCTAGAGGCGGAGTGCGGCCCTGACAAGATCGGCGACAGCTCGGGAACGGCTGTGCGGGGGCCAGGCGATGACTGTGGTGACTTCCGGCGCGTCCACGATCGGCACGGCGACGAGATCGTCGTTCAGCTGGGATCGGGCGGACTCGGGCACGACCAGCAAGGTCCGGCCAAGGGCGGTGAGCTGGAAAAGTTGGGAGTGGCTCTGGGCCTCAGGACCGGGGCCGTCGGGATAGGTGCCGTCATGCGCCGGCCAGCGCGGTAGAGGCAGGTCCGGCAGCTCGGTCACCTCGCTCAGCTGCACACTCTCGCGAATGGTGAGGGGATGGCCGGCCGGGAGGATGGCGACCTGGCCCTCGGTGAGCAGTTCCTCGGTGTCGAGCCCCGTCAGGTCGTCGAACGGGTGGTGAAGGATCGCGACGTCGGCACGGCCGGTCCGCAACAGTCGTTCCTGTTCGCCGGGGCCACACAGCACCACGTCGACGTCGACCGATCCGGGTTCGGTGGAGTAGGCGTGCAGCAGCTTCGCGAGCAACTCGCTGGACGCTCCGGCCTTGGTCGCCAGGACGACGCTGGCGTGACCGGTGACGGAGAGAGCTGCGCGTCGGGCGCGATGTTCGGCAGCTTCCACAGCGTCCAGTGCTGCTCGTCCCTCGTGCAGCAGGACCGCACCGGCTTCGGTCAGGGTCACCGAGCGGCTGTCACGCTTCAGCAGGGCGGCACCCAGACGGCGTTCGAGCTGACTGATCGCCCGCGACAATGGCGGCTGGGCCATGCCCAGGCGTTGCGCCGCGCGGCCGAAGTGCAGTTCCTCGGCCACGGCGACGAAGTACCGCAGCTCTCGTGTCTCCACGTGTCCAGCCTAGCCCGTAACGGAGGCGGCGATACCTTCCGGGTATCGCCCATGACTCAGGTGGTCTTGGACGACTCGCGGGCCGTGACCCACAGTCGAAGACATGAGTGACAAGAAGATTGCCCTGGTCACCGGGGCCAACAAGGGCATCGGGTACGAGATTGCGGCAGGCCTGGGTGCGCTGGGCTGGAGCGTGGGTGTCGGCGCGCGCGACCAGGCCCGGCGGGACACGGCGGTGGCACGACTGCGGGACGCTGGCGTCGACGCCTTCGGTGTCCCGTTGGATGTCACCGACGACCGCAGTGTCGCCGCCGCAGCCGATCTGATCGCCGAACACGCCGGACGCCTCGATGCGCTGGTCAACAACGCCGCGATCACCGGTGGCGGACAGCAGCAGCCGAGCAGCGTCGATCTGGCCGTCCTCCGCACCGTGGTGGAGACCAACGTCATCGGCGTCATCCGGGTGACGAACGCGATGCTGCCGCTGCTCGGCCGCTCGACCTCACCGCGCATCGTGAACATGTCCAGCGGCGTCGGTTCTCTGACCCGGCAGTCTGGCCCCGACGGTGACACCACAGGTCCGGTCGCTGTGGCCTACGCGCCCTCGAAGTCGTTCCTGAACGCGGTGACCCTTCAGTACGCCCGGGAACTGGCGGACACGAAGATCCTCATCAACTGCGCCTGCCCGGGCTTCGTCGCCACCGACCTCAACGGCTTCCGTGGCGTGCGTACTCCCCAGGAGGGCGCGGCGACCGCCATCCGCCTGGCCACACTGCCCGACGGGGGCCCCACCGGCGGCTTTTTCGAGGACGCCGGTGTGGTGCCCTGGTGACGGCTCGCGGCTCTCATGCCCGGCCCGACGCCGATCGGCGTCGGGCCGGGCGCGCAGTCGACGCTGCGCCACTCTCACCTGCGGAGAGTTTCAGTAATCGATGTTGATGGCAGCGATCTGACGGGTGCCGTTGAAGACGATGGCGGGGCCGGCGAAACGGGAGCTGGCGTAGGTCAGCGCCTGCTTGTGCCCGGGACTGTTGAACCAGGCGTTGATCATCTGCTCGGGGGATGAGTTGCCCGAGGACGCCCACAGAACCTCATGGCCGCAGTGCTCGAAGGCGCCCGTATCCAGGTTCTGCTTCACGCAGGTTTCCGCGGCGCGTTGCTCCGTCGTGCGCAGCTCGACAGCGGGCAGCCCGAGCGCGCGGCGCCGCTCGTTGAGCAGCACCAGCAGACGCTGTTCCGCAGCGGACACGCCGGTGGACGTGCTGGCAGGCTTGGTCGGCGACCTGGTCGGAGTCGGCGGCCTGGTCGGTGACTTGGTTGGCGCCGGTGACTTGGTGGGGGCGGAGGCCGGGCGCGAGGTGGTCGGGGACGCGTCGAGCGCCGTCGGGGAAGGTGAATCGAGTGCGGACCCGGGTGTCTCGGAGGCGGATTCGGTGATCGCGGTCGAGGGCTGGGCGGCTGTCACGCTCGCCGGTTGCTGGCTCGGCCCGGCCTTGTAACCGGCGACGACGATCCCCGCCCCTCCGACCAGGGCGACGGCCGCGAACGCGCCGACCAGGGCCTTGGGCAGGGACAGGACCGCGACGCGGGCCTGCTGCGGCAACCCGACGATCTTCGCGCGTGTGCCCGCCGACGCGACGCCTTGTGACGGGCCCGCCGAGGCGACGGCGTGTGACGCGCCCGCCGACGAGATGCCCTGCTGCGCGCCGGTGATGCCGTGCACCTGATGTGTGACGCGCGAGGCGAGGTCGGGCGGGAACGGCGTGAGCGCCATGCCGGCCAGCAGCCGCTCGGCCGGTACCAGATCGAACGTGGCATCCGGGCAGTGCGCGCAGGTCCGAATGTGCCGCGCCAGCCGCTTGCGCCACACCGGCGCCGGTCGGCCGTCCCAGTCGGACGCCATGTCGTGCAGGCCGCCGCAGCCGGGTCGCGTGGTGAGGGCTCGCACCACCAGCCGGGCGGTGTCCAACTGCGCCTTCATGCGGGCCACGCGGACGGTCACGTGATGTGGATCCAGTTGCAGGGCCTCGGCCAGGTCGGCGCGGGAGAGGTGACCGGCCTCGGCCAGCCACCACAGGGACAGCAGGTGGCGGTGGTCGTCGTCCAGCCAGCGCGTGGCAAGGGCGACCTCGCGGCGCTGATCGGACAGGCGAAGCTGGGTGAGGGTCAGGTCCTCGAAGTCGGAACCCGGGTCGATCAGGTTGTCGATGTCCTCCGGCGGTGCCGGTGTGGTGTGCCGGAACTGTTGGTGGGCACGGACCTCGTTCATGGTGACGGCCACCAGCCACGACCGGAAGACACCCGGATCGCGTACGCCCGCCAGCCCGCGCACGACGCTCAACATCGTGTTCTGCACCACGTCGTCGACATCCGCCGACCGGTTCAGTGCCCGACCCACGATGTTGTACACCAGTGGCAGATAGTGCGAGACCAGCTCGTCCATCGCCGCCTGGTCCCCGCGGCGTGCCGCGTCCACCACCGCCGACAGGTCAGTCCTGTTCGGATACGCGTGATCGGTCACGCTCACAACCTCGCCTTCACGAAAAATCGCCGTACACCGTGGGAGATTGGTTGGCACCCGTCCAGGTCACACAAACTGGCGTCGTCACCGTCGAAACGCCCTGACGGTACGGGGCTCCGGCGGCGGCCAACGACAGGCGTTCCAGGTGGCGGCGCTGATCGCTTCCGCGCCACACAGCATGTCCGGGGTCCACGCTACGGTCTGCGCCATGCCGATGATCACAATCGCCGATGAAGCGACCGGTGGGCCGAGCGTTGCCGAGTGGACAATGGAAATCTTCGACGAGACAGTCCGTCTCGACGAGCTGATCCGCCGGCGAGTGGTCCTGGAAGTCGCCGAGTCCGGCGCGGGCGTCGATCCGGAGGAACGGACGCGGGCGACGCTCGAGGCGTTCGGCCGCAACGGTTTCGTGGTGCTGGTCGACGATCGTCAGGTCACCAGCCTGGACGACACGGTCCACCTGCACGCGGGCTCCCGTGTCACGTTCCTCAAGCTGGTCCCGCTGGTGGGTGGCTGATGGACACGTTCGATCCGGAGCTGGCACTGCGCGACGTGGTGGACACCGTCAGGGGATGGTGTGAGCGGAGCAAGAACACCCTCAACGCACATGGTCGGCGGGACTTCGTCGATCAGGTGGCCGTGGTGTGCGGCTGGGCGCCGGCCAGCACGAGCCCGACGCTGCTCGCCGCGCTCAACGATCCGAACGGCCCGTACGATCTTGCTTCGCCGCAGATCGAGTTGTTGCCGGAGGCGACGCGCCAGGCGGAGCTGCTCAGCTCCGCCATCGCGGCGCTGGACGGCGCCGAGGCGGATCATGAGCGGCGTGTCGCCGCGGCGATGACGGTGATCGGAAGCCTGCCACGCCACCACAACATCACCAGCGAATCCTCATGGGGGGCCGCCTGCCGCGAGGTGTGGGAGCGGGTTGAGCAGATCCTGGCCGCGCAACCGGTGCAGGTCCGGCAGAGGGTGTTCGACGCGTTGGTCGTGCCCGGGCAGGACAGGGATGGGCTGACCACGTTCATCCGTGTTCTGCTCTCGGGCGGTGGGCTGAACGGCGCCGCCTGGCTGGACCGGCTGGGCGGTCAGGCGTGGCTGGGATTCGGCCGGTGGAGCACGTCGCTGGTGAGCTTCACCAGGGAGTCGCTACAGGCCGAGCACCTCGCCGGGCGTTCGCATCCGGCGGCGCTGGCGACGTGGCGTCGGACGCGGATCGAGCGCGCATACTCCCTCATGGGCGAGGACGACCTGGCGATGTGGCCGCTCGTCAACGTCGGTGAGCAGTGGGCTGACCGGGCCGTCGTGGACATCGAGGCGATGCCGGAGGGGCGCCGATCCGGGTGGCAGGCGTTGCTTGCGCACTGCCTGCTCGGCGCGGACAAGGCGCGGCCGACGGCCGCCTGGCAGAAGAGCGCCCGGGTTCTGCTCGACGCGGTCGGCGTCGACGAGTTCACCGAGCGGCTCGACGACTGGCTTCCGCTGGTGGGTCTGCCGCGCAGTCTGCCGCTGCGCATGACCACGTGCTGCCCCGGTCACGTCGACGATTTCCCGCCGCGGTTGGTCGATCGGCACAACGTCGGGGTGCTGTGGGGTCTGCTCTGGGCGCGAGCGATGTGCCCGCCGTCGGAGGAGACCCTGCGCAGTCTCGGCCACATCGCGGAACGGGCCGCCCGCAAGGTTCCCGGGCACGGTCCGTCGAGCCCGAAACTGGCGAACGTCGCGGTGGCGGTGCTCGTCGACACCGATCACCCCGCCGCCCTCGCGCAGCTGGCCCGGCTGGCGTCGCGGCTGACCTACAAGAGCACACTCCGCATCGTCGAGAAGGGCCTGACCAAGCACGCCGAGGCGCTCGGCATCGGCCGTGAGGACGTCGAGGAGATGGCGCTGCCCGGCTTCGGGCTGCCACTCGCGGACAAGCTGGGTGACAGCTCGTACGAGGTCGAGGTGCGCGGCGTCGACGCCACAGTGGTGTGGCGCAACTCCGACGGCAAGGTGGTCAAGACTCCTCCGGCTCAGGTGCGCAAGGACCACGGCGAGGAGTTGAAGGAGCTGAAGGCGACAGTCGCGGACATCGGCGCGACGCTGATCGGGACCCGCGACCGCCTGGAGGGGCTGCTGCGGCGCGACCGTGCGTGGACCGTCGAGCAGTGGCGGGAACGGTTCCTGGACCACCCGCTGGTCCGGACCCTGGCCCGACGGCTGATCTGGACCGTCGACGGCGTCGCCTGCTGCTGGGGCTCCGACGCCCTGCGGACCGTGGACGACACGGTGTTCGAGCCCGCTGGCGACGCCACGGTGCGGCTGTGGCACCCGGTCGACGATCCGACCGCGGTCCTGGCCTGGCGGGATTTCCTGGCCCGGCACACGATCACCCAGCCGTTCAAGCAGGCGCACCGCGAGCAGTACCTGCTGACCGACGCGGAGCGGGCCACCGGCACGTACTCCAACCGCTTCGCCGCACACATCGTGCGCCAGCACCGTCTCATCGCGCTGCTGTCCCGGCGCGGCTGGTCGCACGTTCGACACCGCAACGACGGCGCCAGCTACCAGGACCCCTGGCTTGCCCTTCCGGACTGGGAGATGCGCGCCGTGCTGCACATCGCCGGGATCGAGGATCAGGGCGACGACCTGATGTTCGACACGATGGGGACCGACCAACTGGTGTTCCTCCGGGGGGAACGGACGCCGGTGCCGCTGGAGGAGGTTCCGGCGGTCGTGCTGAGCGAGGTGATGCGCGACGTCGACCTGTTCGTTGCCGCGGCCGGGGTGGGCAACGACCCGAACTGGTACGACGGTGGTCCACAGGGCCGGTACCGCGACTACTGGTCGCAGAACAGCTTCGGCGACCTCAGCCCGCCCGCTCGGACGCGCCGGGAGGTGCTGGCCGAGCTGGTTCCCCGGCTGGCGATCGCCAACCGGTGCACGTTCACCGACCGGTTCCTCGAAGTACGGGGTGATCTGCACACGTACCGCATCCACTGCGGCTCGGGCAACATCCTGATCGCCCCGGAGGACCGGTATCTGTGCATCATCCCCGACTCGGCGAAGGCGAAGCAGCCGGAGATGTACCTGCCCTTCGAGGGCGACAGCCGGCTCGGCGAAATCATCAGCAAGGCGTTGCTGCTGGCCGCCGACAAGAAGATCAAGGATCCGGTGATCCTGCACCAGTTGGCGCGGTGAGGTAGCGACCGTTGCCTCGCCAGTGGGGTCCACCGCACTGGCGAGGCAGGTCAGCTGGAGGTCCGCTTCGGGAGCAGCAGCTCCTCGTGATCGAGTTCCCGTTCCAGGACGCGGAGCTCCTCATCCGGCAGCCGGCCGGAGTCGCGCCAGCGCACGAGTTCCTCGCGCTGCGCGTCGATCGTTGTCCGCCGGACACGAAGCGCCGTCTCGTACTCCGGTGAGGTGGGCATCTCGGATGAGTCGCTCTGCTCCAGCAGGTCCAGCCGCCCGCGGTAGCGCGCCAGTCGGGCCAGCAGCTGCGTACGGATGGTGTTGACGGCCACCGCGCTGTCCGGCTCCGCGGCGGCAACCTCGTCGAGGCGGGCCAGGGCGGCCTCGACCGCCGCCGAACGGGCCTCGTTGCGTACGCGGGCCTGGTCTGTCTCGTTGGCGCGCAGGCCCAGCATCCGCACGAGCGGCGCGAACGTCATGCCCTGCCCGACGAGTGTCACCAGGACTACCACGAAGGTGCAGAACAGCAGGAGGTCACGGTCGGGAAAGGGTGCGCCGCTGTTGGTGGTCAGCGGCAGGGTGAAGATCGCGGCCAGGCTGATCACGCCACGGGTGCCGGACCAGCTCAGTGCCACCACTTCGCGGGAGGTGAGTCGGCGGGCGTTGCGGTCAGCGCGCTCGATCTGCCGGGCAGTCCCGGGTTCGTCCGGGTCGTCCTGCTCGGAGATGCCGCCCAGCCGGGTGTGCAACGACCGGGGGAGGGACTGGGTCATCACCAGCCACGCGGGGCGCAGCAGGAGCACCACGCCGACCGACACCGCGACGGCGATGACGATGGTCGACGTGTCGTACTGACGCAGACCCTTGACGACCTCGGGAAGCTGCTGGCCGATCAGCAGGAAGACGAAGCCTTCGAGGAGGAAGTCGACCAGCCGCCACACAGCGCTGGTCTGCAGCCGGGCGGCGCCAGAGGTGAGCTGGGGCGTCTTGTGGCCGACGATCAGCCCGGCGATCACCACGGCGAGCACCCCGGAGACGTGCAGTTCCTCGCCCAACAGGTAGGCCACGAACGGTGTCGCGAGCGAGATGGCGTTCGACAACAGTGGGTCTGCGGTGAACGGTCGGGCCAGACGTACCAGCCAGGCGACAGCCGCTCCCACGGCGACCCCGCCGACCGCCGCCAGCACGAACTGGCCAACGGCGGACGGGAAGGAGAACTCGCCACCCACGGCGGCGGCCACCGCGACGCTGAGCATCGTCAGCGCGGTGGCGTCGTTGAGCAGCCCCTCGCCCTGAATGATCGTGACCATCTTCGGTGGCAGGTTGACCCGGCGGCCCACCGCCAGGGCTGCCACCGGGTCGGGTGGCGCGATGGCGGCGCCGACCGCGATTCCGGCGGCCAGCGTCGCCCCGGCGACGAACAGGTGGAACCCGATTCCGACCAGCACCCCGGTGAGGAGGACCAGCAGCACGGACAGGCTGACCACGATGCGGAGGTTCCGGCGGATGTCCAACAGCGAGGAGTCCAGTGCGGCGCTGTAGAGCAACGGCGGCAGCACGATCATGAGCACAAGGTCGGGATCAAGGCCGACGTTGGGGCCGGGGAGCAACGCGTACGCGATGCCGATGAGCGGAAGAAGCGCTGCGGCCGGCAGACCGGTGCGGGCCGCCACCCACCGCACGACGACGATGACCGCGACAGCGGCGAGCACGAACAACAACATCGAATGGGTGCTCACCTGGTTGCTTCCCCCTGGAGCGGCGCGACGTTCCTCGGATCCGCTGCGGCTCGCGGCCGAGCCGGCCGTTCGGCGCCGTTTTGGTGCCGGGCAGCGCAGCATGCAGCGGTAACGAGCGTACCCGCTTGATCAACCGGGCTTGGCGGACTGTTGGACACGGCCACCGCGCCCCGGCTGGGACCGGTCCCCGACAGAGCGTGCGGAGACCGGCCGTCGCGCCCCTACAGTCCGCACCATGAGGTGGACTGTGCGACTCGCGGCCACGTTTCCCGTACTGCTGACCGCCCTGGCGGCCGGCGCGGTGAGCGCCGCAGCGGCGCCCGCTGACGGCGGCCTCGGCCTGGCCCTGCGGCCAGGCCAGGCCGACTACCGGGCCGGCGACCAGGTCCGCCTCGACCTCACGGTCACGAACACCACCGACGCGGCGTGCGCGCTGCCGACCAGCGCCGTGGGCACCGTCCAGGTGACCGGGGCACGCCTCGACGGGCGCGACCTCACGCCGACGCTGGCCCGCAGCTTCCACGACGACGGCATCGGTGCTGCCGCCACCGCCGGCCTCACCACCGTGGAAGCCGGTGCGACCACGACGGTGAGCCTGACCGGCGTACGCCTGCACGACGGTGACACGCCCGACGCGGTGGTGCTCCGCTCGGTGGCCGCCACCCCGGACGGCGGTGGCCTGGACACGCTCTGGCCGGTCGGCGCCCCCGGCCGGTACGAGGTGACCGCCGGCTACCTGCCACTGCCGGTGACCGGCGCGACCAGCCTCTGCGCGGGCGGGACCACGCTGCGGACCACCACCTTCACCGTTGGCGAGGGCGGCGGCGCGACCGGACGGCGCTGGTTGTGGCTTGCCGGCGGAGGGCTGCTGCTGGCGCTGTTCGGTGTCGCGCTGGTGGTCCTGCTGCGGGCACGTCGCCGCCGGCCGACCGCCGCCGCGGTGGCCCTGCTGCTGGTGTCCGTCGGCGCGTTGGTCGTCGGCGGCTCCCGACCGGCCCGGGCCGACTACGCGGTGGACCCGACCGGCGGCGTGCCGGTCAGCGGCGTCGACTTCCAAGGCGCGGTCGACAACTGCCTGAAGGGGTTCGCCGGGCCCGGCGGGGACCCGTCCGGCGTGCTGCCGCGGCTGCGGGACAAGAAGTCCCCCCGGGTGCGGATCATTCCGACCCCCGGTGGCTCGGGCGCGTTCGAGACCCCGGACAGCCCCGACGGGAAGGGTTCCTCGACGGTCACGTGGAATCCGACCTCCGTCGACCCGTACGGCGACGGCGTGACCCGGGACCCCTGCGCCGCGCTCTACCACGAGCTGAACCACGCCGACGACATCTCCCAGAGCAAGGTTCCGCAGGGCGACTGCGGCAGCACCGGCATCCGTACCGCCGAGGTGAAGGCGACACTCGCGGAGAACCGCTATCGGACGGCGAAGGGCCTGCCGCCGCGCACCGAGTACGACGGGAAGCCGCTGCCGAAGAACCTCGACGAGTGCAAGAAACCGGCGAAGAAGACGCCCCCGCCGAAGGGTCCGGTGAAGCTCTGCGAGGAGGGCGCGAACTGCGGTGGCAGCAACGGCGACCCGCACCTGGTCACGTTCGACCGGGTCGCCTACGACTTCCAGGCCGTGGGCGAGTTCACGCTGGTCACCGCCACCGGCAACGACCCGTTGGAGGTGCAGGTCCGGCAGGCGCCGATGGCCGGCACCAGGACCGCCTCGGTCAACTCGGCGGTCGCGTTCCGGATCGGCGCCCACCGGGTCGCGCTCACGCTCACCGACGGCGGCACCCGGGTGCACGTCGACGGCGCGCCACTGGCCGCGCCGCCGGAACGCACCGACCTGCCCGGCGGCGGCACCCTCACCCGCCGCCCCTCAGACACCGGACCCACCGTCGGGTACGACGTGACATGGCCGGACGGCTCCGGGGCTGCGGTGGACCAGATCGGCCACTACGGCTACCGGGTGCTGGTCAAACTCGCCGACGGCCGGGCCGGGAAGGCACGCGGCCTGCTCGGCGACTTCGACGGCGACCCGACCGATGACATCGCGCCCTCCTCCGGGACCGCGCTCACCCAGCCGGTGCCGTTCGCGCAGCTCTACCCGACGTACGCGGACAGTTGGCGGATCGCCCCGGACCGCTCGCTGCTGCACTACGACGACGGGCAGGACACCGGCACGTTCACCGACCGCGCCTTCCCCGAACGGGAGGTCACCGTCGGCGACCTCGACCCGGCCCGTCGCGCCGCGGCCGAGCAGATCTGCCGGTGGGCCGGTGTCAGCGCCCCCGCCCAACTCGCCGAGTGCGTCTTCGACGTCGCGGTCAGCGGCCGCCCCGAGTTCGCGGTGGCCGGCGCCACCACCGAGCGGGTCGCCCCGCCCGCCACCACGCCGATCACCGCCGTACCCGTGGCGACCGCCAGCCTGACCCCAGGCGGGGCGCCGCTGACATTCCCCGGCCGGGCCGGCGACGTCATCTTCGTCGACGCCACCGCGCCCGGGATGGGTAACCGCTGCTCGCCGTACACGCTCACCGACCCGACCGGCCGGGAGATCGCGAGCGGCTGCGCCATCAACGGCGTCGGCTACATCGACCGCGTCGACCTCACCGCCACCGGCACGTACGCCGTGCGGGTCACCGCCGCCCCCGGCGACACCGGACGAGCCGCCATCCTGGTGTACGCGGCTCGGGACGTCGACGGCACGCTGCAAGCGAACGGCCCGACGGTCATCGCGACACTGGAACAGCCCGGCGCGCGGGCCCGGTACCGGTTCACCGGGCGGCAGGGTGAGCGCGTCTTCGTCGAGGTGCCCACGAGCACACTGACCGACCAGTGCTCCCCACTGGAACTGCGCGACACCGACGGCCGGCTGCTGCACAGCGGCTGCGTGATCAACGGCGTCGGCGAGATCGACGGCACTCTGCTGCCCGCCGACGGGACGTACACCGTGGTGGTCGACCCCAGCGGACGCAGCACCGGCGCGACCACAGTGCGGCTCGTCAGCAGCCGCGACCGGGCTGCGACGATCACCATCGGCGGGCCGCAGGTCGTCGCCACCGTCGACCAACCCGGGGCTGTCACCACCTACCGGTTCACCGCCAACGCCGGCACGTCGGTGAGGCTGACCGCGACCGCCTCCGACCTACCCGACCAGTGCGGCGTGCTGGAGCTACGCGCCCCCGACGGCAGCCCCATCACCAGCGGCTGCGTGGTCAACGGGGCCGGCGACATCGCGCCGACAGTGCTGCCGGCCTCCGGCACGTACTCCCTGGTGGTGGACCCGTCCGGGGTCGCGACCGGGAAGGTCACGCTGACGCTGCGGTGAGGCGGACCCCTGCTCGTTCGGGGTGGCATCCGGGGCGTGCTACCGTCTCGTCCCGTTGCCGGCGAGCGCCGCTAGCTCAACTGGCAGAGCAGCGGACTCTTAATCCGCGGGTTCGGGGTTCGAGTCCCTGGCGGCGCACAAGCAGGACTCAGGGGCATGGCCAAACTGGCCATGCCCCTGATTCGTCCGGGTTTTGGTGCGCGAGCCTGGGGCATCGTGGACTGAGCAGGCCATGTCAGCCAGCACCAGTCGGAGCCTGCCGGGGGTCATCGTGGGCGACCTGAACGCCGTCAACCAGTCTCATCTACAGCACTACCGGACGACTGACATCGAGGAGGCGCACCAGTTCTTCCGCACCGCGCTCGTGGACCTTCAGGTGCGGTTCAGCAAGCCAGGACCCGAGGGTGCCCTGCTGGACACCAGTGTGGCCAGTCTGGACGATCTGACGGTGCAGCGACTGCACTATTCGGTGGGCACCCTGGTCCGGACCGAGCCCAGCGCCGACCTGAACATCAACGTGATGCTCGACGGGCACTTCGTCATGGAGGACGGCCGTGACCGCTTTCCCGTCAAGGCCGGCGGAGTCGTGCTCCAACCCCCGGACCGCCCGCTGATCGTCACGTTCCGCGGTGTGGACGTCCTGACGGTACGTGTGCCGCGATCGCTGGTCGAGGACGCCGCCCAGGAAGCCGGCCTCGACGCTGCGGGTCTTCGCTTCGGCGACGGCCGGCCAAGGACCGACGTGTTGGCCCGTCACTGGTCACAGACCGTGTCGTACGTCTGGCGATCAATGCGGTCCGTGCCGGAGGTTGCCAGCAACCGCCTGATCGTTGCCCAACTACGCCGCCAGCTGGCCACAGCGGCACTGGCTACCTTTTCCAATGCCACGCAGGACGGCGACCAGAGTTCCGGAGCGCGCCCGGTCGCACCGGCGACGCTACGGCGGGCCATGGCGTACACCGAGGCGCATGCCGACCGCGGCGTCACAGTGACCGACCTGGCTGCCGAGGCCCGTCTGAGCGTCCGTGCCCTACAGAACGCGTTCCGCCGGCACCGTGACATGACCCCGTCGCAGTACGTGCGCCAGGTCCGCCTGGACCGTGCCCACCGGGACCTGCAAGCCGCCGATCCGGGCACCGGAGCGACGGTGGCGGCAATAGCGGCGCGCTGGGGTTTCCCCCATCCAGGACGCTTCAGCACCGACTACCGCCGGGCGTACGGCCACAGCCCAGGCCGGACGCTGCACACCTGAACCGAGCGGTGCACCGTGCTGCGTGAGGGGCAGACCAGGCGGCTCGGGCGTTGATCGGGCAGCACTGCTGGTCAAGAATCGACGCCGTGGAGGACGTGGATCTGTCTCAGGAATGGGCCCCGTTGCTGGGTCAGCTTGACCGGCACGTGTCTTCCGGGCGGCTCTCGCCGGACACGGCGACGTTGTCCGATCTGATGCGCATCTACCAGGTGCCGGGGGTCAGCATCGCCGTCGGGCACGTGAGTGGACGGGTGTGGGCGACCGGGTACGGCGTCACGGGTGGTGAGGCGTCGACGCCGGTGACCGCGGGCACCGCGTTCGCGGCCTGTTCGATCAGTAAGCATGTCGCCGCGTTCGGCGCTTTGCTGCTGGTCCAGGACGGTGTGCTGGATCTGGACGCCGACATCAGCGAGTACCTCACGTCGTGGCAACTGCTCGACCGCGCGGGTCAGCCAACTCGAGTGACGGTACGACAACTGCTGGCGCACACCGCCGGTCTGTCCGACACCTGGTATCGCGGCTACGCCGCGGATCAGGCCCCGTCGCTGTTGCAGGTCCTGGAGGGCGGCGGCTCCACGACCACTGCGCCGGTTCGGTCGACCCTTCTGCCGCGCACCCGTTTCCGGTACTCGGGAAGCCACTACTCGGTGCTCCAGCAGTTGATGGTGGACGTGACCGGGACCCCGTTCGAGGACCTCATGCGATCGCTGGTCCTGGAACCGCTGGCCATGGCCGACAGCAGCTTCGACCAGCAGTTTCCGCACCAGCGACCGCATCCGGTGGCTCGTGGCCATCATGGGGGCGGCGCCGGGGTGCCCGGCGGTTGGCGAGTGCAGCCGGAGACGGCGGCAGCTGGGCTTTGGAGCACCCCGACCGACCTGCTCCGGTTCGACCTTGAGATCGCCAGGGCGGCCTCGGGGGACTCGAAGCTGCTCAGCCGCGACCTGGCCACCGAGATGTGGACACCGCAGATCCCCGGCGGCGTCTACGGGCTCGGCACCGAGCTCGCCGACCGCGCCGGATGCCGACGGTTCGGGCACACCGGGCAGAACGTCGGCTACACCTGCTTCTCCTACGTCTGGCCCGACAGCGGCACCGCGGTCGCGGTGATGACCAACTCCGAGGATGGGTGGGAGCTGCTGGCCAGCGTCCGTGCCGCTGCCGACCGTCACTACGCCACCGATGTCACCGCCGAACCACTTGGTGAAGTGGCGGGCCGTTACGTCCTCCGCGACGACTACCCGATCGACATCGTGGTCAGCGACGGCAGCCTGACCTTCTCCGCTGCCGGCCAGGAGCCGGTCGTCCTGCTGGCGGAGTCGGGCGGTCGCTACCTGCATCCGGGACTCGATCTGGAGGTCCGGTTCGTGCAGACCGACGACCACCATCACGTCCTGGAGCTGCGGCAGGAAGGAGTCACGCAAACCGCCAGAAATCAGAGCGGCTGAGTGACTGCTGGAGACGGTTCCGTTGACCCACCGTGCGCAGAGTAATGCGGTAAGTAGCACGTAAGGGCGTGCAGGCGTCATCGGTTTCCGACTATTACAATCCCAGTTCTGTGGTCGACGCATCAGATTGCGTCGACGAGCCCAGCGTCAAAGAAGCGGCCAGGTCCCGGTTCCCCAACGCCATGGGGAGCCTGCAGCGACCTGCGCATCGGCTTGTCCAGCGGATTCAAGCTGATGTGCCCTCTTCAAGGGACGTCATCCGTGGCCGATCAACAACCCCTGGACCCCACGCACGCCTTCGCCGAGCTCGGCCGGATCAAACTGGACGAGACCGACCTCGAAGGTGTCCTGCAACAGGTCGCGAACCTCGCCAAACGGACCATCGCCCGGGTCGACGAGGCGTCGGTGACCCTGATCCGGGGCAGGAACGCGCACACCGCGGCGTTCACCGGCGACCTCGCCGCAAACCTTGACGAACGGCAGTACGAACAGGGCGGCGGCCCCTGCCTGGAGGCGGCCGCCACCACCGCCGTCGTGTCGGTGCCCGACCTGACCCGCGAGGAACGCTGGCCGCACTACACGCCAGCAGCCCTCGACGCCGGCGTACGCAGCTCGTTGTCGGTCGGCCTGCCCGTCCAGGAGGCGGTCACCGGCGCGTTGAACATGTACTCCACCAAACCCGGCGCGTTCGACGACGAGGCGGTCGTGCTCGCCCAGACCTTCGCCGGCTACGCCGCGGTCGCGCTTGCCAACGCCCACCTGTACGACGCGACGGCCACCCTGGCGCAGCACATGCAGGCAGCCATGGAATCTCGGGCGGTGATCGAACAGGCCAAGGGCATCGTGATAGCCGAGCAACGCTGCAGCCCGGACGAGGCGTTCAGCATCCTGAGCAAGATGTCCCAGGACGGCAACCGAAAGCTCCGCGACGTCGCCGCGACTCTGGTCGAGAACAAGTACCGCCGCCCGCAGCCATAACGGGCGGTCGAAGCGCGGGTGCCCACGGCCGACTGCTTGACCGTGGGCACCCCCGGACCGCGCGGCAGGGCCTGAGCGAGACCGGCATCCTGCACACAACCGCACGAGACGCGGGGCTGCTATCGCACCGGACCGTGCTGTGCGTCTGCCGCGAATGTCGTGCGTATCGTGGACAAACGAGGCCACCGAGCACCGGGCTGAAGGTGGCTTCGCCCGTAAGGCGTGGTTTCGGCATGACTGGCAGCAGCACCCTCTATTCCGGCCCGCATTGGCAGCGCTTCGCCACCACGGACTCCGACGAGGCGGTCGATTACATCCGGCGCATGTACGTCGATGTCACAGTCGAGACGGCCAACGACTGCGGCAAGGACTTCGGTCTGCGCACGATCGCCACTCAGCTCGGCGATGTCAGCATGTCCCGGCTGCGGTACTCGACGCACAACCGGGTGGAGACCGCGCCGGATGGCGACCTCAACATCTCCCATGCGACAAGTGGCCGCTACTCCTTGATGAAGGACAAGGAGGAACACCGACTCCGGCCGGGTGATGTGTTCCTGATCCTGCCGGATGACGCCCTGGGCATCGACTTCGACGATGTCGACGTGTTCGCCACGCGGCTGCCCCGCACGTTGCTTGAAGGTGTCGCCGACACGCTGGACGGCTTCACTGGGGCGGACCTGCGGTTTGACAGCACCCGGCCGATCTCGGCGGAGCTGGGCCGCCACTGGTCGGCAACCGTCTCCTACATCACCCACAGCGTCCTGTCCGACCCGACACTGGTGGCGAATCCGCTGATCACCGCGCAGGCACGCCAGCTCCTGGCGCGTACGGCGCTCGCGGTCTTCCCCAACACCAGCCTCGGCGTACGTCGGCACCTGGGCGGTGGCGTTGCTCCTCAGGCGATACGCCGGGCGATCGCCTACGCCGACGACAACGCCGACAGGTCGGTCACCGTGGCGGAGATCGCCGCCGCGGCCGGCGTGCATCCCCGCGCACTCCAGCTCGCGTTTCGCCGTCACCTCGACACCACACCGACGAACTACGTCCGCAAGGTCCGCCTCGCCCGCGCACACCGCGACCTTCAGAACGCCGATCCGAGCACCGGCGTCACCGTCACGATGATCGCGAACCGGTGGGGCTTCACCCACCTCGGACGATTCAGCGCCGACTATCGGAGCGCCTACGGCATCAGTCCGAGCCGTACCCTGCGAAGCTGACCCGACCGGTCGAACCCCTGATCCTCCGGCCGGTCGTGCCGGCTCGCCAGCGGCGCGAGACGTCGCAACGTTCCAAGGACTGACTGCAAGGGGGCACCGTGGCCACCGACCCCGTCCCGATCGGCAGCCCGGGCACGATCCTGGTCTGCGTTCGAGGCAACTCCGGCTCGGGCAAGACCAGCATCGCCAGAGAACTGCGGCGTCGGCACGGCCGGGGCTGTGCGCTGGTCGAGCAGGACTACCTGCGTCGCATCGTGTTGCGTGAGCGGGACCGGCCCGGCGGTGCGGCTCCGGCGCTGATCGGGCAGACCGTGCGGTTCGCTCTCGATCACGGCTACCACGTGGTGTTGGAGGGCATCCTGCATGCCAGCCTCTACCGGAGCATGCTCACGGATCTGCGCGACGGTCACCGGGGGCCGTCGCTGTTCTGCTACCTCGACGTGTCCCTGCCCGAGACCCTGCACCGGCACCTCACGCGCCCGCAGGTCAGCGAGTTCACCGCCGAGCAGATGAGCGGCTGGTACGCCGCGCACGACGTGCTGGGCTGGCCCGGGGAGCTTGTCCTCCCGGAGACCACCGGGCTGGAGGAAGCCGTCGAGGCCATTGCCGCTGCCTCTGGACTCACCCAGTCCGGGCGTGACGACGACGTGGTCCCCATCGTCCCGTAGGCCCGGCACAAAGGGCCTGGCTCAGCGGCGGACGGCACGTTGCCGGCGCCCGGAGGCGCCCGGCCGAGGTCCGCCGATCGGCCGGCCTTGCCCCGCCAATAGGCGCGCATCTATGGTTGCGGGGATCATTCAATCCTGGCCGTGATGATGCGGCCACATCGTCGAAGCGCTTCGACGACCCGTCGTTCAGGCCCGTCAGCCGGGTGTCGAGCCTGGTCACGTCGGTCTCGGCGCCCCGCTGGGCGTCTGCCGAACGACACGAGGAGATCCACATGCGCAACCGGCGCCTTCGGCGCGGTTTCACCGTGCTCGCGCTCACCCTTCTGGCCCTACCGGCGGTTCCCGGCGCCGCGCTCGCCGAACCCACCTACCCGTTCCGGGATCCGCATCTGCCCGTGAGCGCCCGGGTCGACGACCTGCTCGGGCGGCTCACGCAGGACGAGAAGATCTCGATGCTGCACCAGTACCAGCCAGCCATCCCCCGGCTGGGAATCGGCCTGTTCAAGACCGGCACCGAGGCCCTGCACGGCGTCGCCTGGTCGACCGACATCGACAACAACGGCGCGGTCGTCAAGGCTCGCGGCACCGTCTTCCCGCAACCGGTGGGCATGGCGAGCACCTGGAACACCGACCTGATCCGGCAGGTCGGCTCCGCCGTCGGCGACGAGGCGCGCGGCTACCACGCGCAGAACCCCCGGGTCTGGGGTCTCAACCTCTGGGCACCGGTGGTCAACCTGCTGCGCGACCCCCGGTGGGGCCGCAACGAGGAGGGCTACTCCGAGGACCCGATGCTCACCGCTGCCATCTCCACCGCGTACGGCTCGGGGATGACCGGCGGGGACCCGGACCACCTGAAGAGCGCGCCGACCCTCAAGCACTACCTGGCCTACAACAATGAGGTCCGGCGTGACGTGACCTCGTCGAACGTGCCACCACGGGTGCTCAACGAGTACGACCGCGCCGCCTTCAAACCGGCCATCGCCGCCGACGCGGCCACCGGGGTGATGGCGTCGTACAACCTGGTCAACGGTCGTCCGGCCACAGTGGATCCGGACCTGGCCACCGTGGTCCGCGGATGGACCGACCAGCCGCTGCTCAACGTCACGGACGCCTGGGCGCCGAACAACCTCATCGGCTCCCAGGGCTACTACGCCACCCTCCCCGAGGGGAACGCCGCGATCGTCAAGGCCGGCCTGAACAGCTTCATCACCGACGACACGAACGCGCAGCCGACCGTCACCGCCATCAAGCAGGCGCTGGCCACCGGTCTGCTCACCGAGGGGGACATCGACGCCCGGATCCGGGAGACCCTGAACGTGCGGTTCCGGCTGGGTGAGTTCGACCCGGGCGGGGGCCGGTTCGGGGGCATCACCCCGGACGTCATCAACAGCCCCGAACACCGACGACTCGCCCGCCAGGCCGCCGGTGAGGCCATGGTGCTGCTGAAGAACACGCGCCAGGCGCTTCCACTGGACCCCGCCCGGACCCGCAAGGTCGCAGTGCTCGGGCCGCTGGCCGACACCCTCTACTCCGACTGGTACGGCGGCGATCTGCCCTATCAGGTGACTGCGCTCGACGGCATCCGCGAGCGGCTGGGTGATTCCGCCAGTGTCAGCGGGCTCGACGGGGCGGACCGGATCGCCCTGAAGGACCCGTCGACCGGCCGGTACGTCACGGCCACCGGCACCACCGACGCCGACCCGGTCGCCGCCACCGGTGCCAGCGCCGAACTCGCCGCCCAGTTCGACGTGGTGGACTGGGGCCAGGACGTGGTGACCCTGCGCAACGCCGCCAACGGCCGCTACCTCGGCTACAACTGGGGGCCGTTCGTCACCCGCGACGAGCAGCCGAACGGCTGGTACGTCCAGCAGCAGTTCAAGCTGGAGCCGCAGGCCGACGGCACGGTGGCGCTGCGCTACGTCGGCTACGAGACGAAGGAGAGCTGGTTTGGCCCCGACCGGTACGTGACGGTCGGCGACGACGGCGCTCTCAAGCTCGCCGCGCCGACCGCGGCGGCGGCGACCCACTTCAGTCGTGAGGTGGTCAGCAGCGGGATCGACCGTGCCGTCGCGGCGGCGAAGGCGGCCGACACCGCCGTGCTGGTGGTCGGCAGCAACCCGTTCATCAACGGCCGCGAGGCACACGACCGGACCTCGACCGCGTTGAGCGCCGGCCAGGAGGCGCTGGTCAAGGCCGTGACCAAGGCCAATCCGCGTACGGTGCTGGTGCTTCAGACCAGCTACCCGGTCACCTTGAATTGGGAGCAGGAGCACGTTCCGGCCATCGTCTGGACCACCCACGCGGGCGCCGAGACCGGGCACGCCGTCGCCGACGTCCTCTTCGGCGACCGCAACCCGTCCGGCCGGCTCACCCAGACCTGGTACCGCTCGGACTCGCAACTGCCACCGGACCTGCTGGAGTACGACATCATCTCGTCCGGCCAGACCTACCTGTACAACCGCGCGAAGCCGCTCTACCCGTTCGGCCACGGGCTGTCGTACACCCGTTTCCGGTACGGCCAGCTGCGTGCCGGTGCCCACTCGGTTGCGGCCGACGGCACGATCGCGGTCAGCGTCGACGTGACCAACGCCGGCGCCCGGGCCGGCTCCGAGGTGGTCCAGCTCTACACCCATCAGCGCACCTCGCGGGACAAGGCCCCGATCCGCCAGCTCAAGGCGTTCCAGCGGGTGCAACTCGCGCCCGGGCAGACCCGGACCGTGACGCTCCGACTGCCCGCCGCCGACCTGGCGCACTGGGACGTCACCCGCAGCCGGTGGGTGGTCGAGTCGTCCACCTACGACCTGATGGTCGGGGCGTCCGCGCAGGACATCCGGGCCCGGGTCGCGGTGCGGGTGCGCGGTGAGATGATCCCGGCCCGGGACCTGTCCCGGCCCACCCGGGCGGAGAACTTCGACCGGTATGCCGGGGTCCGGCTCGTCGACGAGACGAAGGTCCGGGGTACGGCCGTCGGGTCCACCGCCGCCGGTCAGTGGATCTCCTTTGACGGTTCCGCGTTGCGTCCCGGCGCGCGGACCTTCACCGCGAGTGCCGCCAGGGCCGGTGCGGGAGCGGGCGCCGTCGAGGTCCGGTTGGGATCGCCCACCGGCCGACTGCTCGGCACGGCCACCGTGCCCAGCACCGGCGACGACTACCGGTACGTCAGCACCAGCACCGAGTTGGCCGGGGCCGCCGGCAAGCAGGACGTGTACCTGGTGTTCGACTCCGCGCTGCGCGTGGCGGACTTCTCCATCAGGTGACCGGCGTCCGGGGTCGGGTCGATCGTCGACCCGACCCCGGGCCGTTGCCCCGAGCCCGGCACCGCCGTCCCTGGCGCTCAGCGGGCTCGCCACCGCGAGGACGCCGACGTTGAACCCCGGTAGGCGACGACCAGGGCCCTGTTGAACGGGGCCAGGGTGGGTGGAGCGCCGGTCCGGCCCGGGGGTGAGCCAGCTCAGAGTCCCATGACCGCCAGCCTGGGCGGGGGCGGGGCTCAGTATCTGCGGTGCCTATGGAGCTGATGCCGCAGACGAATCAGGCGAGAGGACCCGTGGCGGTGATGTCGTAGGCGATTCAGCTCCAAAGGATCGCCACCCCACCTGCGCCCCCTGGGCCGGCGGCCCCGGGGGCCCTGACCTACTCGCGACGGTTCAGCGGAAACCCGGGTGCGCGGCCCTCCGTCACTCGAACAGGCCGGCCGGCGGCGAGTGGTGGCCTTCCGGTACGTGCGAGTGGTCGCGGGTCTCGACGACCAGCCCTGCGTCGCTGTGGATTCGTCGGACGACGCAAGTAGGGGTGTGCCGTTGGCGTGGTTGATCTGCTCGAGCCGAGGGCATTTCGGCATAGACGCCCTCCAATTGCCTATTGCATTGGTCAGACGTGTGACCTACGCTCCCAGTAAGAATTTCGGGGCGGTTAACAAAGGAACAGACGTGAAGTCAGCCATATCCACCGCTCGAATGTCAGTGTTGGCGGTGGCGGCGCTTGTCGCCGCCACGCTGCCGGCCGTGCTGACAAACCAGCTACCGGCCTCCGCCGCAGTCCAGGCGACCTACTATGTCGCCCCGGACGGTAACGACGCCAACCCCGGCACCCTGCAATCGCCGTTCCGAACTCTGCAACGTGCCCGGGACATCGTTCGCACGATAAACACGAACATGACCGGCGACGTCGACGTCCTGCTCCGTGGTGGCACCTATCCGGTGAGCAGCACTGTCGAATTCGGGCCGAGCGACTCCGGCGCCAACGGATTCCGGATCAACTACGGGGCCTACCCCAACGAGAAGCCGGTCCTCGACGGTGGCGTCCAGGTGACCGGGTGGACCCAGCACAGCGGCAACATCTGGAAGGCGCCGCTCGACCGCGCCAACAAGCTGCGGGCGCTCTACGTCAACGACAAGCGGGCGTACATGGCGTCGAAGACGATCAGCTCGGCGGGCTGTTACGGGACGTACAACATCACGGCCAACCAGGCCGCGTGGGCCTGGGAGTCGGGGTCGCAGTGCGACGGCGCCAAATACAGCCTGAACGACTTTCCGGCCATCGCCCGCAACCAGGACGATATCGAGATCGAGACGGGCACGACCTGGACCACGGCCATCGTGGGCGTCCGCCAGGTGACCACGAGCTCCGACGGCGCGAACCGGGTCGCCCTCTTCCAGCAACCGGGCGCTGCCATCGCCCAGGGCGCGTTCAACGGCAACGCACAGGTGGGCGGCACCCACAAACTCATGAACGCCTACGAGTTCCTGGACGCGCCCGGTGAGTTCTACTTCGACAAGGGCGCCCGGACGGTCTATTACTACAAGGCCAGTGCCGACAACATGTCGACCGCGACGGTCTACGCGCCGAACAACGTCACCAACCTGCTGCGGGTCGCCGGCACCTCGACCAGCAGCCACGCGCGCAACATCACGTTCTCCGGGCTGACGGTGCAGCACTCCGACTGGAACCTGTTCAACGTCGCCGGCGCGTCCTTCAAGCAGGCGCAGCAGGGCAACCTCGGTGCCCAGGTGTACGCGAAGGGCAACTTCCACGTCTACCACTACCGGAACGTGGATGTGACGCCCGGCATCATCCAGATCCAGAACGCGGACGGGATCCTCCTGCAACGCAACCGGATCCAGCACACCGGTGCCGACGGGATCAACATGATCAACGACGTGCAGGGCACGCAGTTGATCGGCAACCACACGAACGACATCGCCGGGTCCGCCATCACCGTGGGCCATCCGCAGCACGTCTACATCGGAGACGGCACGTCGACCAACCGGGAGAAATACTCCGCGCAGGTCGAGGGGCTGCCGAAGAACATCGACATCAAGAACAACTATCTGTACGACAGTGCCGTGCTGTTCAACGGGCACAGCCCCATCTCGGCGTACTTCGCCGACACCCTGACCATCCAGCGCAACCGGATCGAGAAGACCCCGTGGTCCGGCATCACGCTCGGCTGGGGCTGGTGGAACTTCGATGGATCGTCGGGCTCGATCGTGCCGAACCGACCGACCACGACGGCGAGAAACAACACCATCAGCTACAACCACATCATCGACACGGTGCAGCGGCTGAGTGACACGGCGCCGATCTACACGTTGGGCAGTCAGCCAGGAACCACGATTACCAACAACTATCTCCAGGGTGTTCCGTCGGGTCACAAGTACGGGCTGCACCCGGACGAGGGGTCGGCGTTCATCACGTTCCGCGACAACGTGCTGAGTATCGACAAGAACGTCACCTGGATGATCAACTCAGACGACTTCGGGCGTAAGCACGATCTGAGCATCACGCAGATCTACGGCCCGATCAACAAGGTCTCGAACAAGAGTCTGCCGAACAGCACGATCGGCGACATCCTCGTCTCCTCCGACTATGTCTGGCCGGCGGCGGCCTACGGCATCGCCGCGAATTCCGGCCTTGAGGACGCGTACCGGGACATCATCCCGGCGAGCACCTTCTCCGCACCGAACTACGTGCTGCCAGCCAGCACGTTCGTCGCCAGCGCCACGGCGTCGATCCCGATCCGGAGCATCGGCGATGCCACCAGGTCGGTCTGGTTGGCCCCGTCCGGCACGACCACCTTCACCGCTGGCGCGACGATGACCAGGGCAGCCGGCACCGCCACGTCCATCGCCGTGCCGGCCACCCAGGGCGAGTACCGGCTCTACGTCGTCGACGCACAGGGCAACCGGTCGGCCGAGTCGACATCCATCGTCCGGCAGCAGCAGGGCGGGGGCAGCGGTACGGGCAACGGACAGCTCGTGGGTGGCCAGTCCGGCCGCTGTGTCGAGGTGCCCAACGCCTCGACCAACAACGGCACCCAGACGCAACTCTGGGACTGCTCCGCCGGCACCAACCAACGCTGGACCCACACCTCCAGCAAGCAGCTGACCGTGTACGGCAACAAGTGCCTGGACGCCTCCGGGGCCGGCACGGCCAACGGCACGGCGGTCATCATCTGGGACTGCCACGGCGGGCTCAACCAGCAGTGGAACGTCAACACCAACGGCACCTTGACGAACGCCCAGTCCGGGCTCTGCCTCGACGCCTTCGGCGCCGCCACCGCCAACGGCACGAAGCTCATCCTCTGGTCCTGCAACGGGGGCACGAACCAGCAGTGGACGCTGCGTAGCTGACCGACCGGACCGCGGGGCCAGGCCGACACGGGCCTGGCCCCCGGCTACTTGAACCTTCCTTGAAGCGGGGAGCTTCTCGCCGGTGAGCGGAGGTGCTGCCGGACAACGAGTGGGTAATGGTGGGCGATGACCTCAACCTGGAAACCCCACGAGAAGCACGGTGGCCTGTCGAGCAAGGACAAGCGCGAGCTGCCGGAGACCGTCTTCGCGTTCCCCAAGGAGCGCAAGGAACCCATGACCGACGCCGGTCACGTCCGTAACGCCATCGCACGGTTCGACCAGGTGCAGGGCGTCACCGACGCGGACCGGGACCTGGCCTTCCAGAACATCCTCGCCGCCGCCAAGCACTACGGCGTCGACGTCGCGGAGACCGACTGGCGCCAACTTGGTCGACTGCCGCACACGCCGAATCCCGCTCACTGAGGCAACCCCACGCGATATGGCGCTACCGCCGGATAGGTTCGCCTTCGGCGGGTAAGCGGCGCGAATGCCCGCGAATCAGGAGCCGGCAGCCCACTCCGACCCGGCATCGGGTGAGGCGTCCCGGACCGACCGGACGGTGGCCGGCCTGCGCGCGCGGCTACGACACGCGGTAAGTGCCCGCGTCTGGCGGTTCCGCCTCTTCGGGCTGCTCGCCGTGCAGGCCGGCGTCGCGGCGACGCTCGCCTGGTTCGTGGGAGCCCAGTTCCTGGACAACCCCTCCCCGGTCCTCGCGCCCACCACTGCGGTCGGCATCGTGGCCGCCTCGATGGGCACACGCCTGCGGCGCACCATCGAGCTGCTGGTCGGGGTGGTCCTGGGCCTGGCCGTCGGCGACGCACTCATGTCGATGTTCGGCGTCGGGCCCTGGCAGACCGGTCTGGTCGTCGTGCTGGCGATCATCGTCGCCGTGCTGCTCAAGGGCGGCGGATCCCTGCTCACCCAGGCCGGCGGCACCGCGGTGCTCATCGCCACCCTGGAGCCGCCCGTGCGTGAGCTGTCCGTCCCCCGCTTCGTCGACTCCGCAGTCGGTGGGCTCATCGGTCTGGCGGTCGGCCTGCTGTTGGTGCCCATCCACCCGCAGCGGACGGTGCAGCGGCTCTCCGAACCGGTCCTCGACCCAACCATCGCCGCCCTGCACAACCTGGCCGCGGCGCTGCGTCGTCGGGACCTTGGCGGCGCCGAGCAGAGTCTGACCGGTCTGCGGATTCTTGGATCACGGATGACCGCGCTGGACGAGGGGCTCGGGGCTGCCCAGGAAGTGGTGCGACTGGCGCCACTACGGTGGCACCAACGCAAGATTCTGGCCCAATACACCCGGTCCATCCACCATCTCGAACGCAGCCTGTACGGCTGTCGGGCCGTCGCGAGGAGACTCACCAAGGCTCTCCGGGACGATGAGCCGATACCGGATGAGTTCGCGGCTGCCATCGACCTGCTGGCCACGAGCGTGCAGACACTGAGACGCACCACCACCCCCGAGCGGGCGGACCCCCAGGAGGGGCGCCGGCAGATCATCACCGCTGTCGAGCTGGTCGAAAAGGCACAGGGAGAGGCTGCGGCGGATCCCACCCGCCCGCACACCCACCGGTTGGGCTACTCCGGAATGATCGCCGCGGGTGAGTTCCGCACCGCCAGCCAGGACCTGCTCATCGCCAGCGGGTTGGACACCGAGGAGGCGGGAGCGCTGGTGCGGCGGACGTCGGGTCGGGACGAGTGGGACTGAGCGGGTGGCCCTGCGGCGGGCACCGCCGCCGCGTCGGGAAAGCCGACCGCGTCAGGTCGCCTTCAGCGACGCGAGGACGTCGAGGTAGTGCGGGTTCCTCATGACGCCCAGCACGTTGCCGAACGGGTCGACCACCGCTGCCGTGATGAACCCCTCGTCGCCGTGCGGAGTGATCGGTTGGTACTCCGTGGCCCCCAGCGCCAGGAGTCGCTCGACGGTGGCGTCGAGGTCGTCGACACACCAGTGCATGACCGCGCCGCCGGGCCCCGTCGCGGCCCCGGGCGGCGCGTACCTGCGGTCGATGATGCCCAACTCGGCCTGGTAGTCACCGATGCGGAACTCGGTGTAGGCCGGGCGCCCGTCGGGCCCCGGGCGCATGAAGTACGCCTCGACCCCGAGGAGGTTCGCGTACCAGGCGGTTGCCGCCTCCACGTCGTCGGCCCAGATGTTGAGTGTGGCGAATCCTCGCAGGCTCATCAGGTGTCCCTCCGTCGATGTCGTCAACAAGGACGCTATCGGCGATTGCGGAAGGTTTGCTTCCGCAATGACCAGCGGGTTCGGAGGAGTTCGCGTGTAGCCTGCAACTTCCCCGGGTAGTCGCCGCCGTTGCCATCACGAGCGGCGGGGGACCAACGTGGAAGCGACGTATCCGGCGATCGAGGCGCATGGTCTGATCGGTGACCTGCAGACCGCCGCGCTGATCAGCGCGGACGGCGCGGTCGACTGGTTCTGTGCGCCCCGTTTCGACTCACCGAGCGTCTTCGCTGCGCTGCTCGACCATGACAAGGGCGGCCACTTCCGGCTCACGCCCGACGGCATCGACTACACGAGCAAGCAGCTCTACCTACCCGGTACGCCGATCCTGATCACCCGCTTCCACAGCGCGGACGGCGTGGGGGAGTTGTTGGACTTCATGCCCGTCACCGGCGAACGCGCCACCGACCAGCACCGGTTGATCCGGCTGGTGCGGATGGTCCGGGGGAGCATGCGGTTCCGCTTCGACTGCCGTCCACGGTTCAACTACGGGCGTGACCCGTACGAGCTTGAGGTGCACCCCGAGGGCGACGTTTTCCGGAGCCCGACGCTGACCCTCACCCTCGCCGCGTTCAAGGACTCGGAACGGAAATTCGACGCGACGGGGATCCGGCGGGACGCGGACGGCGTGTCCGCGTCGTTCACCCTGCACGCGGGTGACATCGGCGGGGTCGTCCTGGAGACGGCCTGCCCGCACGCGCCCCGCGCGATGAGCACCGAGGAGGCGTGCGACCTGCTCGCCGAGACCCGCGACTACTGGCGGCGGTGGGTGGGCGGCTCCCGCTACAAGGGCCGCTGGAGGGAGGTGGTCGAGCGGTCGGCGATGACGCTCAAACTGATGACGTACGCGCCGACCGGCGCCCTGGTCGCCGCACCGACCGCCGGGTTGCCGGAGCAGATCGGCGGGCAGCGGAACTGGGACTACCGCTACACCTGGGTCCGGGACGCGTCCTTCTCCGTGCACGCGCTGCTGCGGCTGGGCTTCACCGACGAGGCCCAGAAGTATCTGTTCTGGCTGAACGAGCGCATCCGCGAGGCCCGGGACGGCGGCCTGCCACTTCAGGTCATGTACCGGATCGACGGCTCACCGGACCTCAACGAGGAGGTGTTGGGTCACCTGGAGGGATACCGGGGCTCCTCTCCGGTGCGGATCGGAAACGGCGCGGCCGGCCAACTGCAACTCGACATCTACGGCGAGGCGCTCCTCTCGTTGGAACTCGCGGACCGGAGCGGGTTGATCCCGCCGTACGAGGGGTGGCAGAAGACGGCGGCTCTGGTGGACTGGCTCTGCGAGCACTGGGACCAGCCCGAGGACGGCATCTGGGAGACCCGGTCCGGCCGGCAGGACTTCACCTACGGGCGGGTGCTGTCCTGGGTCGCACTCGACCGTGCGATCCGCATCGCGCACCGCCGAGGGCGCCCAGGCGACACCGCCCGGTGGGCAACCGAACGGGACGCCATCTACCAGCAGGTCATGACCCGCGGGTTCAACCAGGAGCGTCGCGCGTTCGTGCAGCACTACGGGTCCGACATCCTGGACGCCTCGCTCCTGGCGATGCCCGGGCTGAACATCATCTCGCCGACCGACCCGATGTGGGAGCCGACGCTGCGGGCGATGGACGCCGAACTGGCCTCCGACAGCCTGGTCTACCGCTACGACCCGAAGGCCTCCCCGGACGGCCTCGCCGGCACCGAGGGCACCTTCAACATGTGCACCTTCTGGTACGTGCAGGCGCTTGCCCAGGCCGGTCGGCTCGACGACGCCCGGTTGACCTTCGAGAAGATGCTCACCTACGCCAGCCCGCTGGGTCTCTACTCCGAGGAGATCGCCCCGACCGGTGAGCAGATCGGCAACTTCCCGCAGGCGTTCAGCCATCTCTCGCTGATCAGCACCGCTGCCCACCTCGACGACCTGCTCGACAAGGAGTAGTGCTGACCCGCCCGGTCAGAACAGCGTCAGCGGCTCGACCGGGATCGGCTCGGGCAGCGCGTCCAGCTCGGGTACGCGTGCCCGTACCTCGTCGTGGAACCGGCGTGCGAGCACGGGCGCCTCGGCGTTGTCCGGGGTGTGGACGAACATCGTCGGTGAGCGGCCCTCCCGTAGCCAGGCCACCGTGACGTCGACCCAGCGTCGCCACCCCTCGACGGTGCGCATCGAGTCGTCACGGCCGAGGTAGCGGACGACCGGCCGGTCCGTCAGCGCCAGCGACCGCAGCGGCACCCGTGGCTTCTTTGTCCAGGCGTCCCGCTCCGCGTTGCTGGTCGGCGGGCTCGCGAAGAAGGCGGTCGTGTCGAAGGGGATCCATTCGGCGGACGCGGCGGTGAGGGTCGCCTCCAGCAGTCGGGTCGCGCGGTCGTCGGTGAAGAACGCGGGGTGGCGCACCTCCACCGCGTACCGGTGTGATCGGGGGAGTTGGGCCAGGAAGCGGGTCAGGGTCGCAACGTCGGCGGGACCGAACGAGCCGGGCAACTGGATCCAGAGAGCGTGAGCACGCGGGCCGAGCGGCTCGATCGCGTCCAGGAAGGCGCGCAACGGCTCGCCGACGTCGGTGAGCCGACGTTCGTGCGTGATGACCTTCGGAAGCTTGAGGACGAACCGGAATTCGGGTTCGGTCTGCGCGGCCCACGACTCCACGGTGTCCCGGGCCGGGGTCGCGTAGAACGTCGTGTTGCCCTCGACGGCGTCGCACCAGCTGCCGTAGTGCCGCAGGCGCTCCGCGGAGGGCAGCCGGTGACCCGGCCACGACCGGTGGCTCCACATCGCGCACCCTACGTGCAGACGCATGACCGCCCTTTCCGCCAGTGAACCGCGCCCTGACCGCAGCCACCGTATACGCGCCACCAGACGCGACCCGAGCGACGGGTAGCGTCCGGCGCCATGCGTGTGCTGTTCGCCAGTCTTGCGTCCGTCGGTCACACCTATCCGCTGATCCCGCTGGCGATCGCCGCCCGGGACGCCGGTCACGAGGTGCACTTCGCCGCCGGCCCGGCGGTGCACGCGCCGCTCGCCGCGAACGGCCTGCGGCCGTTCCGCCCCGGCGACGCCTTCTACGAGGTGTACGCCGAGGACCTGGAACCGGAGCTGGCGCGGCTCCGCCCCGACCTGGTGGTGCACGAGTGGGGGATGCCCGGGGCGGCCGTCGCCGCTCATCGGGCCGGCATCCCGGGCCTCTGGCACGGCTTCGGTCGGATGTTCCCCGACGGCATCGGCCTCGACCTTCCCACCCGCAACACCGAGGTCGTCGGCCGACCGCACCTCGACATCTGCCCGCCTTCGCTCCAGGACGCGAACTTCCTCGCCACCGAACGTCGGATCGAGCTGCGACCGGTCCCGTTCTCGACACCGACCCCGCTACCGGCGTGGGTGAGCCGTCGGACGTCCCGGCCGCTGATCTACCTGACCCTCGGTACGGCGTTCGGCACACCGGAGCTGCTCCGCACGGTCATCGCCGGTCTGGCGACGCTGGACGCGCAGGTGGTCGTCGCGGCGGGCCGGGTGCCTCCGGAGCAGCTTGGCGAGCTGCCCGACCACGTCACCGTGCACCCCTGGGTGTCGCAGGCGGAGCTGCTGCCGCTCGTAGACGTGGTGGTGCATCACGGGGGCAGCGGCACCACCCTCGGCGCGCTCGCGGGTGGCGTACCGCAGTTGATGCTGCCGCAGGGCGCCGACCAGTTCGCCAACGCCGTCGCGGTCAGTGCCGCCGGTGCCGGGCTGCGGCTCCTCCCCGATGACGTGACCGCGGGTGCCGTCGCCGAGCAGGCCCACTGGCTGCTGCCGCAGCACGGCAACGCCGCGCACCGCGACGCGGCCCGCGTGATCGCCGAGGAGATCGCCCGCATGCCCGCACCCGCCGCCGTCGCCCGCCGGCTACCGGAGTACGCCGAGACCGCTTGAATCTCAGTCCGCGAACAGCAGTGTCGCGAGCTGCGCCGGATCGGCCACCACCTCGATGCCGATGATCCGGTCGGTGACGATGAAGCTGATCGCGATCCGCCCGCCGCCGCCGAGTGCCACGACCGCACCGGGCAACCCGTCGACGTACGCCGGCACGGCCGCCTGGGCGCGGCCGTTGAAGAAGCCGGCGATGGTGGCCGAGCCGCGCGTCTCGGCGGCTGGCCCCAGGGTCGCGGCCACCGCGTCGGCGCGCATGACGACGTGCGGGTCCAGCAGACTGACCAGGTCATCGAAGCGGCCCTCGCGGGAGGCGGCGAGAAACGCCTCGACCACCCGCCGCTGGCGGGCGGGGTCGGCCTCCCGGACCGTCCCGTCCTGGTGCACCCTGCGTCGAGCCCGGCTGGCGATCTGGCGGACGGCGGTCGGGGTGCGGCCGACCACGGTGGCGATCTCCTCGAACGAGACCGCGAACATGTCGTGCAGTACGAACACGAACCGCTCGGTCGGCGCGAGGGTGTCGAGGACGACCAGGAGCGCTCGCCCGACCGACTCCGCCAGCAGGGCCTCCCGTTCCGGGTCGACCGGCCCGCCGCCCGTCGGGTCGGGCTCCGGGCCGGCGCTGTCCCACGGCTGCTCCGGCCGGGCGCTTCGCGTGCGCAGCCGGTCCAGACAGACCCGGCCGACGGTGGTCGTCAGCCAACCGGGCAGATTGTCGATGCCGGCGGCGTCCGCCCGGCTGAGCCGTAGCCAGGTGTCCTGGACGGCGTCCTCGGCCTCGCCGCCGGAGCCCAGCATCCGCTGGGCCACCGCCCGCAGCCGTGGCCGGTTCTCCTCGAAGCGTCGGGCCAACTGGTCGGCCTTGCTCATGACCTCTCCACCCCCGGACGCAGTTGAGTCGTCCTGTGACCGCCGCCACAACTGTCACGCCGTCGGCTCGCCCTGCGACATCCCAGTGACAGCAACCGGGACGTCGCGCCGCGACGAACGCCGGGCATCCTAACAGGACGGAACGACAGGCATGATCATCGAACCGCGCATCCAGAACCCCACCAACCTGCTGCCGGACGCCGTGAAGGCGATCAACCTGCTCTACAAGGCCGCGCATTCGGCCGGAGTGCCGGACAACACCCTGGAGCTGGTGCACCTGCGGGCCAGCCAGATCAACGGATGCAGCGCCTGCGTCGACGCGGGTGCCCGGAGTGCCCGGAAGGCCGGTGAGACCGAGGAGCGGTTGTTCGCGGTCGCCGTCTGGCGGGAGACCCCGTACTTCACCGAGGCCGAGCGGGCGGCGCTCGCGCTCGCGGAGGCCGCCACCCGGCTCGCCGACCGGGCCGACGCCGTGCCCGACGACATCTGGGCGGAGGCGGCCCGGCACTTCGGCGAGAAGGAGCTTGCCGCGATCGTGCTCTGGGTGGCCACCACCAACTTCTTCAACCGGATCAACGCCACCACCCGCCAGCCTGCCCCGCAGGCGTGGGGCTGACCAGGCCGTTGATACCCCGAGCGTGATCACTTGGTGCTCGGCAGTTGGCGCGGGCCCTCGCTGACTGCTGAGCGTCAAGTGATCATCCTTGAGCGGTCGTCAACTCAAGGTTGACGAAAGAAGGGCGTCAACTTATGGTTGACGCATGACGGATCCCAGCCAGATGAGCAACGCCCTGAAGCTCGACGACCTCATCCAGTCGATCAAAAAGCTGCACCCGGACGCACTCGACCAGCTCACCGACGCGGTGCTCGTCGCCGACCACCTCGGCGAGGTCGCCGACCACCTGATCGGGCACTTCGTCGACCAGGCCCGGCGCTCCGGCGCCTCCTGGACCGACATCGGCCGCAGCATGGGGGTCACCAAGCAGGCCGCCCAGAAGCGCTTCGTGCCCAAGGCGACCGATGCGCCGCTCGACCCGAACGACGGCTTCGGCCGGTTCACCCCCCGCGCCCGTAACGTGGTGATGGCCTCGCAGGAGGAGGCCCGTGCCAGCGGAAACGCCGAGATCGGCCCTGAGCACCTGGTGCTGGGCCTGCTCGCCGAGCCGGAGGGGCTCGCCGCCAGGGTGATGGCTGGTCGGGGTGCCGCTCCCGAGGCGGTGCGGGAGACGGTCGCCGCCGCCCTCCCGCCGCGAGCCGACCAGGTCCCGGCCCTCATCCCGTACGACGCGCGCGGCAAGAAGGCGTTGGAGCTGACCTTCCGGGAGGCGCTGCGCCTCGGGCACAACTACATCGGCACCGAGCACATCCTGCTCGCCCTGCTGGAGCAGGAGGACGGCACCGGTGTGCTCACCAACCTCGGCCTGACGAAGTCGTCGGTCGAGGCCGACCTCGCGACCGCCCTCGCCGCGGTGGTCAAGGCCGCCTCCACGGGCGGCGACGCCCAGTAACGGCACCAGGACCACCATTCCGCGCCGTCCCGCGAGTGTGAATGTCCTCGCTGGGGCGGCGTGGCGTTTCCCGCGCCTCAGGCGGCGTACGACGCAGTGCCGGCGTGGAATCGCTTGCCGACGGCGGGATCCGGGTTGTAAGTCCGGAAGGTTGTATATGCCGTCACGGGTCCGCGCGTCGAGCGGCCCTCACCTAGCCTCGGGTGGCCATGCGCACATCAACGTATGGCCATTCGTAGACGGGGGACCGAATTGAGAAATTCCTCAGTCAGTCTGTGCGGCGTGCTGTGGCGGCTGCCGTCGTGCTGACCGTGGCGGGCCGAATGTTCGCCGCGCCAGCGCATGCCGACCCACCGACTTCGGCTGGGCGAGAACTGCTGACCAGAGCAAGGGTCCGGGCGGTGGGCGTCCTGGTGACGCTCGCCGCCCTGGCGGGGCTGACCGCCTGCTCCCCGGCAGACAAGCCGGTGATTGCACTACGTGTGGTTGACGGGCAACCGGCTCTGGTCCTGGCGGAGTGTGCCGATTTCACTGCGGACCGGATAAGCGTCTACACCATCGGCGTCACGCCAGCCGCGAGTTGGACCATCGACCGTGACAGCGGCAGCGAGGTGACGAGTTTGACCCTTCTCGAGACTCCGCCGGATTGGCACCCGGCTGAGCAGACGCTCGTAGCCTTCGATCCGAACATCGAATACTCGGTTGCCGCCTACGGGAATCCGCGCAACGCCGTTCCCGTCCGGTTCACGTTGGCCGAGGTGACCGGGCTCGGGCCGGAGAAGGTTCTGGTCGGTGGGTCGGCCGGCAAACGGAAGGCGGTCACCGAGACCGCCTTCCGTGATCGGGCGAAGAAGACCTGCTGACGCGCGGTGGCTCAGGAAACGTCGGGGAAGCCGTAGCGTAGGGCGTGCTCCGGGTCGGCAGGGTCGATCTGGCGCACGCCCGCGTCGGCGAGGCGCTTGTTGACCTCGTCGAGCTGCTCGCGAACCAGTCGGGCCTCATCCTCGGTGACCCGTCCCCGGTGCGGCTTGCCGGCGTGCTCCAGCGTGCCGTAGTCGATCTTCTCGGTGCTCTTGCGGGCCTTGGGCGGGCGGACCCGCTCAGCGGTCTTCAACAGCTGCGCCATCGGCACGTCGGTGGCCATCGCGTCGAACTCACTGGCGGTCAACACCACCCGGCGGGGCTCGCCGCCGCCGTGCCGGTCGTGGATCTCCACCACCGCCACGTCCAGGGCGGCGTCGTCGAGGTTCTCCACCTCGGTCGGGGTGGCGTCCAACTGCACGGGCCCGGCGACCAGGTCCGGGTGCTCCAGCACGACGACGCGGACCACCTCGTCGTCCTGCTGTAGGACCGTGCCGCTGAAGTCGGAGACGTGGATCGTCTTCTTGCCCATGCGCGGAGCTTCTCCTGTCGTTGGCCGGATGGCGGACCACAAGAAATTACCCGACAGGTGTGCGAAAGCCCTCGCTGGACCTCCCCGGTGTGTCGCCCCGAGAACGTCAGAGGCTGCCTTTTGGTGCCACCCACTCGCTGGGCTGCCCGGTGACCGCGCTGATGCGGTCGTAGTCGGCGTCGTAGTGCAGAACGGTCGCGCCGTGCTCTTCAGCCGTGGCCGCGATGATCAGATCGGGCAGCCGAAAGTTACGGTGCTGGCTGTCAGCCGCGAGTAGGCGATGGACCGCCATGGCGCGGTCCATCGCCGCCGTCGACACATCCATCCAGCGACCGCTGCGTAGTGCCTGCCAGAGGATCTCGTACCCCTTTGGGTGGGGCGCGTTGTTGAGGTATTCCAGGCTGGTCATGTGGCAGGCTGCCAGCCGTCCCTCGCCTAGCAGCGTCTCGAAACGCCGCCGGACCGACGCGTGGCGGCCCTGCAGAACATAGACCGAGGTGTCCGCGAGGTAGATCCGACCGGCCATCAGGCTGCCTCGTCGTCGCGCGCCCGCTCGGCGAGCGTGTCCAGGTCGCGGCCACCGCCGTAGCGCCAGCCGTCGACGGACCCGGAGAAGTCCATCTCCACCTGGTCGAACGCGGCGACGATCTCGCGGGCCTGTCGGCGTACGGCGAACGCGTGCAGTGCGGCGTTGATGGTGGCCACCTTGGTGTCGGTGCCCAGCACTTCCCTCGCGGCATCCAACCACTCGTCGTTCACGTCCACGGTGATGCGAGTCATGACGCAGACCGTACACCAGATTTTGTGCTGATGACGCACCAATAAAGGCGGTAAATTGGTGTGTCAGTGGGTGTTCAGGCGGTGCCTGCCGGAGCTGCCGACGGACAGCTTGTTCAGCCTGGACCAGGAGAGGGTGCCGCGACCGACCGCCCGGGGGTTCCGGTAGCGCGGCTGGGGCGGGACGCCAACGCTCTCCGCTGCCCGCCAGAGTCGCTCGGGGTCCTGCTGATAGTGGTCGTTCGGCTGAATCGGCATGCGCTTACCGTCCCAAATAAAGGTGTCCAGGTATGGAAATACATATGACGGTCGATAGGTGAGGTTGGTTCCCCGGCGCTCGGCCGGCTCCGGCCCTGAAGTTTCGTCCGCCCGGCCCGGCCGCCCGGCGTACGGTGATCCACGACGGCCGGGGTGACGGGGGAGGTCTGCATGCTCGACCGGCGGCTCCAGCTGCACCTGGCCACCTGGCTCGGCCAGTGGCCGGCCGGGCCGGGGCTGCACGTGGTCGCCTCGCATCGGCGGGCCAGGCCGGCCTGGGACGGCCGACTGCGCCCCGCGCTCGCCGTGGACACCGGGCGGAGCGCAGTGCTCTCCGTGGCACCGGATCGGGTGGCGGCGATCCGCTCGCTGGTCCGGCGTACACCGGATCGGCTGCTCGCCGCGCTGCCGGAGGCCGTCGGGCTGCCCGACTGGTGCGTGCACGATGGCCCCTTCCGGTGGAGCGTGGCCCCCGCGCCGCTTCCCGACGTGGGGGAGTGGACCGAGCCGACGGCTCCCGGGTTGCCGCCCTGGCTGCGGCTCTTCGACCGGCAGGTGCTGGTGGTCCGCGACCCGGCCGGCAGCTACCTGGCCGGTGCCGGGATCAAACGGCATGACGCGTACGGGCACGAGCTGGCCATCGGCACCGCGCCTGCCGCCCGGGGTCGCGGCCTCGCCCGCCGACTCGTGGCGCAGGCGGCGCGGCGGGTCCTCGACGAGGGGGCGGTGCCGACGTACCTGCACGAGCGGGACAACCAGGCCTCCGCCCGGGTCGCTGACGCGGCCGGTTTCCCGGACCGGGGCTGGCGCGCCTACGGCGTCTATCCGCGCTGAGCTCACAACGGGCGCGGACCGTGGACCCCGGGCCGGATCCACGGTCCGCAACCTCCCCCCAGGCCCCGGTTCCGGGTGTGCCGGTCGCGCTCTGCACGGGCCGGGACATGTCGATCACGCTACGTATCGATCAGGCGCTCGGCAAGGGGCGAGCTGTCGGTTCGGAGTGTCGAAAAGCGGACTTGACCTGCTTCTTCGCGGTCGAGCGGTGCCGGCCGGCTCAGTGACGGAGCGTGCGAATCAGCTCGAGCACCTGTCGGGTCACCGGCCGCAGGACCCGGAGCCGGGACAGCGCCACGAGCCGGTCGACCAGTGGTACGGCTCCGTCGATCAGCTGGCGGGTCTTGGTCTGGCCCGGCGATCGGTCGTGCACCCAGTAGAGGATCACGCCCATGTACGCGAGCCAGAGCAGCTCGGGCAGCTGTGGGCGCAGCTCGGCGTCGACCTTGGCCGTCGAGCCCGTCAACACCTCGCCGAAGAGGTCGATGGCCGCCTCTCGGGGGCCGGAGGACTCCGCCGAGAAGGGGCTCAACGGGGAGGTGGGCTCCGCCGCCGTCTTGAAGAAGGTCGCCGCGAATTCGTGCGAGGGCGTCAACACGTCGATCCCCGCGTGCAGCACTCCGGCGAGCCGCGGACCGAACGCCTCCTCCCGGTCGAGCACGGGCTGCGCGGCGGCCCGGTGCTCGACCTGGGACTGGGCGTAGAACTCCTGGATCAGGTGGTCCTTGGAACCGAAGTAGTAGTAGGCGTTGCCGACGGCCACGCCGGCCTCCTGCGCGATCGCCCGCATGGTGGTCTGGGCGTAGCCGCGTTCGCGGAACAGCCGCATCGCGGTGTCCCGGATCAGCTGCCGGGTCTGCTCGCCTCGGGCGGTGGCAGGGTCACCCGCAGTGGTCGTCTGCGCAGGTTGCTCGGTCATCGGGGCCACCGTATCCCGCCGTTTCGTCGGTCGGCTCGGCCGACGGGTCGCGGATCCGTTCCCGGATCGCCGAGGCGGCGGCCACCGTCTGCCGGGCGAGGGGCAGCAGGGCCGGCCGGGCCAGCCGCTCGGCCATGGGCCGATGGTCGGCCAGTGCCCAGAGGCAGGCGAACCAGGCGCCGTCGCCCGCGTACACCTCGCCGGTGTCGGCGATCACGGTGAGGTCGCGCAGCGTCGCGTCGTGGTCCAGGCCGGGGAAGCGCCGCCGGGCCTCGG
This sequence comes from Micromonospora sp. A202, assembly GCF_006715105.1. Taxonomy (NCBI): domain Bacteria; kingdom Bacillati; phylum Actinomycetota; class Actinomycetes; order Micromonosporales; family Micromonosporaceae; genus Micromonospora; species Micromonospora sp. A202. Next base: position 983,958 of record NZ_VFMP01000001.1, read on the forward strand.
CGGACCCGGCCGGCACGAACTCCAGGGGTACGAGTTGGGCGCGGGACGACAACCAGCGGCGAGCGGCCCGGCAGAGCGGGCAGGCCGCATCGAACAGGACGGTGAACCCCCGCATCCCACCGCCGACGTGAGCGGTGGGGTCTGGGAGCCGGCCGACGCCGTCGGTCGGGGGCATGGTCATCGGGTCGGCGGGTTGCTCGTCGGTCCGGTGCCCGGCTGGGGTCCTGCCGGGTACGCGCCGGTCGGGTGGGGTCCTGCCGGGTACGCGCCGGTCGGGTGGGGTCCTGCCGGGTACGCGCCGACCAGCTGCGCCCCGGGTGGGGTGGGCGGCATGGGGAGTCGACCGATCGGGGCCAGCGGGGGGTGGGTGGCGAGCTGGCGGAGTCGGTTCCGGCGGTAGCGGCCGAGTGCGAAGACGTTGAAGAAGTGCAGCGCGCCGAGCACCAGCAGCACCAAGCCGATCTTGAGAGACAACTCCTCCATGGCCTGGCTGGTCGATTCCACCGGGTCGGGGTGCTTCATCGCCACCGTGACGTAGCCGAGGTTGAGCAGATAGAAGCCGACCACCAGGAGGCTGTTGACCGCTCGGGCGAGTCGTTCCTCGGCGAACACCTCCTCCAGGAAGACCTGCCCGTTGCGGGACAGTGCTCGAGCCACCCAGATGGTCAGGCCGACGCTGACCGCGAGGTAGATCACGTACATCCAGACCTTGATGTCCATGTGGACGCCCTTCTTGAACGTGTTCAACTACCAACGCCGTCAGACTAGGGCACATATTGAACATGTTCAAGAAGAGGCGACCAGTGACTGTGGACACTGAGGCGGACGCTGCGGCGCGCCGACCCGGCCGGGCCTGGAGCCCGGCCGGAAGACGCCGTGGCCTAGCCGGTCAGACCGAGCGCCTCGGCCGCCGCCCGACCGTTGGCGTGGCTCGCGCCGTACGTGGTGACGAAGGCGCGTACGCCCTGCGGGCGCCACTGTGCCGGCCACCCCATCTCCACCACGGTCACCGGATGCTGGGCGGCCAGGCCGGCGATCAGCTCGGGACCGCCGGGCAGCCGGTGCAGATGCCGCCCGACCAGCACGATGGGCCGGTCCCCGGCAAGCTCGCCCAGTCTCGACGGGTCGGTCTCGGTGGCGATCACCCGCAGCTCCTGCACCCCGCTCAGGTGTGGACCGAGACCCCACGGCACCCGACCCTCGGCGATCGTCGACTCGGTGTGCAGTTGCACCACCAGTGCTCGGTCCAGGCCGTTGAGCACGCCGTCCACCCGGACCGCGCGGCGCGCTGCCGCGTACCCCAGCTCGGTGTCGCTGGCGGCCGTCGACCCGACGGCGGCCCGGGTCCAGGCGGCGAGGTCGGCGGCCCGGCCGGCTGCCTCCTCGACCCGTGCGGTCGCCAACCGGCCGTCGGTGAGGGCGTCGACGATCTCGGCGGCGACCCGCTCGACGAGCTGGGCGTCGACCTTCGCGCCGATGCAGAGCAGGTCGGCGCCGGCGGCCAGGGCCCGGACCGCGGCCGGCCCGACGCCGCCGGCAGCCACCGCGGCGCCCTTCATCTCCAGGGCGTCGGTGATGACGGTGCCGGTGAAGCCGTACTCGGCGCGGAGCAGGTCGACCAGGACGGCCCGGCTGAAGGTGGCCGGGTCGGTGCCGGTCAGTGCGGGCACCCGGATGTGCGCGGTCATCACGGCGCGGGCCCCGGCGGCAACGACCGCCGCGAACGGCGGCAGGTCCCGCTGCCGCAGCAGGGCCAGCGGGGCGTCCACGGTGGGCAGCTCGTGGTGGGAGTCGGCGACGGTGGCACCGTGCCCGGGGAAGTGCTTGGCGCAGGCGGCGACGCCGGCGGCCTGCAACCCGGTCACGGCGGCGGCCGAGTGGGCGGCCACCCGCACCGGGTCCGCCCCGAAGGACCGGGTGCCGATCACCGGGTTGTCGTCGGCGGTGTTGACGTCCACCGTCGGGGCGAGGTTGACGGTGATGCCGAGCGCGGCCAGCTCGGCGCCGATCGACTGGTAGACCCGTCGGGTGAGCGCCACGTCGCCGATCGCGCCGAGGGCGGCATTGCCGGGGTACGGGCTGCCGGTGGCGTGTGCCAGCCGGGTCACGTCGCCACCCTCCTCGTCGATGGCGATCAGCGCGTCCGGCCGGCCGGCGCGCAGCGCGGCGGTGCTCGCCGCCACCTGCGCGGGGTCGTGCACGTTGGTGCCGAACAGGGTGTGCCCGGCCAGCCCGTCGGCCAGCAGGTCGACCGCCCAGTCCGGCGGGACGGGCCCCGGATACGCGGCCAGCAGCGTGCCGAGCGCCAGCCGGCGCAGTCCTGGATCCAGCCCCACGTGATCTCCCCCTTCGGTGCCCGGCGGGTACGGAACGTCGTACCGGTGGGGGTGTTCGCCCTGCCGAGTCGGCCGAGCGCCCCACCTTCGGGTGGCCGTTACGCTACGGCTACCCGTTCGCAGGTCGGTTTACAGTTAGCAAAGTTTACTAAAACTAGAGGACGTGTCATGAGTGCGACCCGGCTACCCGGCACCCCCCGCCTGTTGCGGGCGCTCAACGACCGTGCCGCGCTGGAGCTGCTCCTCGAACGCGGTCCGCTGACCCGGGCCCGGCTCGGCGAGCTGACCGGGCTGTCGAAGGTCACCGCCTCCCAGCTGGTCGAGCGGCTGGAGGAACGCGGCCTCGTCGCCCGGGTCGGCGAGCAGGCCGGCGGGCGGGGGCCGAACGCCCAGCTCTACGCCGTCCGTCCGAGCAGCGCGCACGTGGTCGGCGTCGACGTCGGACCGGATCGGGTGGTTGCCGCCTGCGCCGACATCACCGGCGCGGTCATCGGGCGGGTGGAGCAGTCGACCAGGGACACCGACGACCCGGTGGGCGTCGTGCACAACGCCGTGGTGCAGGCTGCCAGCAGCGCCCAGGCGCAGCTGAGCAGCGTACGGCGGATCGTGCTCGGCACGCCGGGCCTGGTCGATCCCGGCACCGGCGACATCACCTTCGCCTTCAACCTGCCGCGCTGGCACAGCGGCCTGCTCGCCGCGCTGCGCGACGACCTGGACACCCCGGTGGTCTTCGAGAACGACGTCAACCTGGCCGCGGTTGCCGAGGCGCAGTCCGGCGCCGCTCAGGGCCTGGCGGATTTCGTGCTGGTCTGGGTGGGAGCCGGTGTCGGCCTGGCGATCATGCTGGGCGGCCGGCTGCACCACGGCAGCAGCGGCGCGGCCGGTGAGATCGGCTACCTGCCGGTGCCCGGCGCGCCCATTCCGCGCGACGTCTCCCGTCGTGCCAAGCCGGCCTTCCAGCAGTTGGTCGGCGCGGACTCGGTGCGCGCGGTGGCCCGTGAGCACGGGTACCCGGACGCCGACGCCGCCGAGGCGGTCCGCGCGGCCGTCGCGGCCGGCGCCGACGGCGGCCCGATGCTCGACGAGTTGGCCCGCCGGCTCGCGCTCGGTGTGGCCAGCACCTGCGTGGTGCTCGACCCGCCGCTGGTCGTGCTTGCCGGCGAGGTGGGTCAGGCCGGCGGCGCCGCGCTCGCCGACCGGGTGCAGAACGAGGTCGCGGCGATCACCCTGGTGCAACCTCGGGTGGTGCCGACCGGGCTGACCGAGGAGCCGATCCTGCGCGGCGCGCTGCGCACCGCGCTGGACGCCGTGCGCGACGAGGTGTTCGGCTCCACCGTCGGCTGAGCCCGCTGCGGCGGTCACGTGAAGAAATATTTCACCGCCGGTCGGCCTGCTGCAAGCCCTTGCCGTCGACGCCCTGGTTTCACCGGGCCGCCCGTGCGTGGACGGACGGCCCGGCGAAACCTCAGATCAGGTCGCGTCGGCGGAACACGGCGAACGCCGCCGCGGTCACTCCGCCGGTGATGGCGAGCAGCACCAACAGCGACGGCCACCAGGTCAGCGTGTAGAAGCCCTCGCAGGTGCCAACGCTGTTGCCCGTGCAGATCCGTGGGTCGTAGAAACGCGCCTCGCCGTTCAGCCACGCGCCGATGTAGCTGGAGAGCATGAACAGGTCCGACTGCGGGGCATCGATGATCTCCAGGACCAGCCGGGCGCCCAACTCCCAGACCACCACATACGCGGCGAGCGCGCCGAGAGCCGCCGAGGTGTGCCGACCCAGCGTGGCGATCGCGAAGCCCGCCGCGGTGGTCAGCAGCACCAGCACCAGACCACGCCCGTGCAGCGCACCGAGCTCGCGCCAGAACTCACCGCTCAACTGGCTGGGCAGCCCGGCGGTCTGCCCGATCACCCAGAACGTCGCGAGGTAGGCCACCGACGCCAACAGGGCCAGGACCAGCACCGTGCCGAGCAGGGTGCCCAACTTGGCCCCGAGCACCGTCAACCGGCGTGGCCGCCAGAGCAGCAGGTTCACCACACCGCCGGAGTTCAGGTCAGCACCGATGTAGGAGGCACCGACCAGGAACCCGAACAGCACCAGGAACGCGATGAGGAAGAAGACCAGCGGCCGCGCCTGCTGGGCGAAGCTGAACACCCCCGGCAGGAAGTCGGCGGCGATCGGCAGCCGGGGCTGCCGGATCGGGTCGATCTCCGAGCAGTCGGCGGGGAGGTACAACCCGCTGTCCTCCGTCGGCAGCGAGCCGCCCTGGCGGGCCAGGCACTCCTGGTACGCGGTCTCCATGCTCTGCCGAGCCTCGGTGGCCTGCGCGCGCGCCGAGTTCAGCTCACTCGCACTCGGCTTGTGGGAACCCGCGAGGGTGGTCGCCGCCGTCACCGCGAACGCAAACGCCAGCAGGACGACCATGAGTTGCACGAAGCGACGGGCGGCCAGTCGCTCCAATTCGGCACGAACCAGGTTCACGCGTCCACTCCCCGATCGAGATCGATCACCGCATCGCCCTGACCGGCGTACGGCAGCGCCGAGTCGTCGACCTGGCGGGGCACCGACGGGTGCGCACCCGTCAGCTCAAGGAAGACGCTCTCCAGATCCGGCCGCAGCGGCGTCAGCTCGCCGACCCACAGCCCCTGCTCGCCGAGCACCCGGCTGATCACCGTCGGGTCGCTCGTTCCACTCACCACCAGTGCCTCACCGTCGACGACCGCCGTCAGCTGGGCCGCGTGCAGCAGCTCAGCGGCGCGCTCCGGGTCGGCCACCCGCACCAGGAACTCGTGCCGGTCGTAGCCCGCCAGCACCTCGTCCACCCGGCCGGTCGCCACCCGACGTCCCTGCGAAATGATCGTGACGTGGTCACAGATCAGCTGGATCTCACCCAGGATGTGGCTGGACACGAGCACTGTCACCCCGCTCGCCGCCAGTGACCGCATCAGGTCCCGCATCTCCCGGATGCCCGCCGGGTCCAACCCGTTCGCCGGCTCGTCCAGGATGAGCAACCGCGGGTCCATCAGCAGCGCAGACGCCACCGCGAGACGCTGCTTCATGCCCAGCGAGTAGCCCTTCACCCGCTCGTCGCCCCGATCGCGCAGGCCCACCAGCTCCAGCGCCTCGTCCACCCGCGAGACCGGTACGCCGCCGGCGCGGGCCAACAACCGCAGGGTGCGGTACCCGGTGAAGTTGCCGAAGAACTGCGGGCTCTCCACGATGGCACCCACCTGGCCCGCCACCCGGGGCAGCAGCTCCGGCGACGGCTCGCCCAGCACGCTCATCCGGCCGCTGTCGGCGCGTACCAGCCCGAGCAGGGCACGCAGGGTGGTGGTCTTGCCGGAACCGTTGGGGCCGAGGAAGCCGTGAACCTGGCCCGCCTCCACCAGCAGGTCGAACCCGTCCACCGCCACCCGCCGGCCGTTGCGCATGCTGTGGAAGGTCTTGCGCAGACCCTCGATCTCGATGACCGCGCTCATCCGCGCGGCTCCGTACCTCGACGGGGCATGGACCGTCCTCCGGACTTGGTGATCAACGACACGGCGCTTCACCCTATTGCCGAGGCGCCGCCCATGGGGGGCGCCCCGACGCTGCGTGGTTGGATGGAGCGGTGACTGACCTGATCCCCGGCGCTGCCGGCGCCGCGCCTGCCGCCGCTCCTGTGGACCCGGATCTGGTGGTCAGCCTCGACGGCGTCGGTGTACGCCGCTCTGGCACCGCCCTCCTCCAGGACCTGACCTGGCGGGTCGAGCTGGACGAGCGTTGGGTCGTGCTCGGCTCCAACGGCGCCGGCAAGACCACACTGCTCAACCTCGCCGCCGGCCGGCTGCACCCCACCACCGGTGTGGCGCACGTGCTCGGCGAGCGGATCGGCCGCACCGACGTCAACGAGCTGCGCACCCGCATCGGCCTGACCACCGCCGCGCTGGCCGAGCGACTGCCCGCCGACGAGCAGGTCAGCGACGTGGTGGTGACCGCCGCCTGGTCGGTGGTCGGCCGCTGGCGCGAAAGCTACGAGCGCGGCGACGTGGCGCGGGCGCTGGCCCTGCTCAGCCAACTCGGCGTCGGTGGCCTCGCCGAACGCCGTTACGGCACCCTCTCCGAGGGTGAACGCAAGCGGGTGCAGATCGCCCGTGCCCTGATGCCCGACCCGGAGCTGCTGCTGCTCGACGAGCCGGCCGCCGGCCTCGACCTGGGCGGTCGGGAGGACCTGGTCGCCCGACTGGCCGAGCTGGCGTACGACCCGGACGCCCCGGCGATGGTGCTGGTCACCCACCACGTCGAGGAGATCCCGCCGGGGTTCACCCACGCGCTGCTGCTGCGCGAGGGTGGCGTGGTCGCCCAGGGCCTGCTCGCCGAGACGCTGACCGGCGACAACCTCTCCAAGACCTTCGGCCTGCCGCTGGTGGTCGAGCGCCGGGGCGACCGCTACACGGCCCGGGCCGCCTGAGCGTCGGCCAGGGCGGAGACGACAGTGCCGCAGACCCGGGTTGCCGTGGTGGGCAGCGCCAACATGGACCTGGTCGCTATGGCACCCGCGCTGCCGCGACCGGGCGAGACCATGCTCGGCACCGACTTCGTGATGGTGCCCGGCGGTAAGGGCGCCAACCAGGCCGTCGCCGCGGTCAGGGCCGGAGCGTCCTGCGCCTTCCTCGGCGCGATCGGCTCGGACGCCTTCGGTGTCACCCTCCGGGCCCGCATCACCGCCGCCGGTGTGGACACCAGCCAGCTGCGCGTGGTCTACGGCACCTCCGGGGTTGCGCTGGTCATGGTCAACGCGCAGGGGGAGAACGCCATCATGGTGACCCCCGGCGCCAACGACGCGCTGGTCGGCCTCACCGAGGAGGAGTTGGCCACGGTGAGCGCCGCGGACGTCCTGGTCGCCCAACTGGAGATCCCGGTGCAGACCGTGACGGCCGCGGCGGTGGCCGCCCGCGCCGCCGGCACCCGGGTCATCCTCAACGCCGCACCGGCGCGGGACCTCCCACCCGAACTGCTCGCATCGGTGGACCTGCTGGTCGTCAACGAGGGCGAGGCGCAGGCACTTGCCGGCCGAGGCCGGGAGGAGCCCCGGGCGCTGCTCGACCTGGCCCCCCGGGCCGTGCTCACTCTCGGCGGCGAGGGCGCCTGGTACGTCGACCGCGACGGCGCCGAGGTGCACGTGCCGGCGGTACGCGTCGACGTGGTCGACTCCACCGCCGCCGGTGACGCGTTCACCGCCGCGCTGGCCGTCGGCTGGGGCGAGGGACGTGACCTGGTCGACGCGGTGCGCTGGGCGTCGGCGGCCGGCGCTGCCTGCGTACGCAAGCTCGGTGCGTCGGTGGCGCTCCCGCAACGCGCCGAGATCGACGAGCTGTACGCGCCGGTCTGATCCACCCGCGTCACGCCGGCCGGCCCGCGCCCGTCCGGAAGGCCCTGCGGTACGCCGACGGCGAGGTCAGCATGAGCCGACCGAAGTGGTGCCGGTAGGTGACCGGAGTGTCGAAACCCACCGAGCGGGAGACCTGCTCGACCGGGGCGTCCGTCTCCTCCAGCGGGGTGAGGCTGGCGCGGACCCGCTGGTCGATCAGCCAGCGGATCGGGCTGGTCCCGGTGGCCCGGGCGAAGTGCCGCAGGTAGGTGCGGGGCGACATGTGCGCCTGCCCGGCGAGCTGCGCCACGCTCAGCGGCTCGGCGAGATGGGCGAGCGCCCAGTCGATGCTGCCGGCGATCCGGTCGTCGTCCGGGTCGGCGGGCACCGGCGCCTCGACGAACTGGGCCTGCCCGCCGTCGCGGTGCGGCGGGATCACCAGCCGCCGGGCGACCGCGTTGGCGATCGCCGCGCCGTGGTCGCGCCGGACCACGTGGACGCAGAGGTCCAGCCCGGCGGCGCTGCCGGCGCTGGTGAGCAGGTCGCCGTCGTCGAGGTAGAGCACGTCCGGGTCCACCTCGATGAGTGGGTAGCGCCGCGCCAGCAGCTCGGCGTACTGCCAGTGGGTGGTGGCCCGCCGGCCGTCGAGCAGCCCGGCGCCGGCCAGCGCGAACGCGCCCGAGCAGATCGACATGATGCGGGCACCGCGTCGGTGCGCCCGGCGCAGCGCGGTCACCAGCTCGGGTGACGGGTCACCGGTCACGTCCGGCACGCCGGGCACGATCACCGTCCGCGCCTCCGCCAGCTCGGCCGGGCCGTACGGGGTGTGCAGGCTCGCCCCGCCGACCACCGGCACCGGCCCCGGCCGCTCGGCGCAGACCACCAGGTCGTACCAGTCGACGTCGAACTCGGGTCGGGGCAGCCCGAACACCTCGGTGACGATGCCGGTCTCGAACACCGACATTCCCGGGTACGCGAGCACTGCCACGCGGTGCGCGGCTGCCGGCCGTCGGGGCGTCGGCAGCAGGCGCGAGCCGGTGGTCGTGGTGGGCCGCATCGGCATGGCGGGATGTTAGCGCAGGACGTCGTCTCCGCCACTCGTTGCGGCCACGCGGACTGGCGAGGATCGGTGCATGACCTTCACCTTCGCCATTCCGCCGGCCGATCCGGCCACCGCCGTCGCCCACTTCCGCGCCCGCCTCAGCGTCGAGACCGACGTCAGCGACGTGCACGCCGACCTGTCTGCGCGTACGCCAGCTCTGGTGGTCGTCGACTCCCGGGGCGTGGCCGCGTGGACGCAGGGGCACCTGCCGGGCGCGGTGCACCTGCCCACCGCCGAGATCGCGACCCGCGCGGCGGAGCTGATCCCGTCCGGCTCGGCGGTGGTCACCTACTGCTGGGGGCCGGGCTGCAACGGCGCGACCCGCGCGGCGCTGGAGTTCGCCCTGCTCGGCTACCCGGTCAAGGAGATGCTCGGCGGGTTCGAGTACTGGGTACGCGAAGGGCTGCCGGTGGTGACGGAGACCGGGTTGACCCGGCGCCCGGTCGACGACCTGACCGCGCCGACCGCGACGATCACCTGCGACTGCTGATCCCCGCACGCACGCGGGGGAGGGCTCAGCCGACGGGCTCGTCGGCGAGCTTCTCGCCGCGTCGGCGCAGCATGCCCAGCCCGGGGATGCCGGCCACGGCGAGCTTGAGGTCGCGGGTCACGTCGAGCAGGTCGTGCAGGTCGGGCCCGACCCGGTCCAGTGTGGCCAGGATCGGCAGGATGTCGGCCGTCAGGTGTTGCTTGAGTTTGGGCAGCTCGTCGATCAGGTGGATCGCCGCGCTGATCTCCTCGTGGCTCAGCTCCTCGACGAACCTCGCCGCCATCGGCGCGGCCCGGCGCAGCGCCGGCTCGTACGCCGCCAGCAGCTCAGCCGCCGTGGCGGCGGCCTCCGTCGCGGTGCCCACGGTGACGGCGGCCCGGCCGGCCACGCCCTCGGCCTTGGCGACCACCGTGGCGGCGGTTCGGGCGACGCGGTCGGCGTCGGCGACCACCACGGCGGCGGCAGTGGCCACCTCGGTGGCGGTGTCGATGGCGGTGGTCGCGGCGGCGCTGATGACGGCCACCTCACGGACCGCCTCCTCGGCGTCGGTGAGCACCTGATCGGTCCGGTCCAGGGTCGTCTCGATGCGGTCGACCACGCCGTTGATCCGGGCCAGCAGCGCCTCCACCCCGTCCAGCACCGCGAACGCGCGGGCGGGCACGGCGGCGAACGAGGCGGCCGAGCCGAGTGCCTGGTCGAGAGCGGATCGGGTCAGACCGACCACGGCGGTCGGGGTGGGGAGGGGAATCGCCATGGGATCAAGTGTGCGTCGGCCGCACCACAACCGCCCGACGGGCCCGATCGGCGGGCGCTCGGGAGGGTCGCGCGGCGGTAGGGTGCCGGCATGTCGGCACCCTCGCCGCACCGCCCACCCCGCACCCGCACCGCCGTTCTGTTCGCCGTGTTGGCGGCGGTCGCCGCCGGGCTGGGCACGCTGGGGCTGGTCCGGGCGGACGCCGGCCTCACGGCCCGGCAGGTCACCGTCGGCGGGGTGCCGATGACCGAGGTACGCGCCGGTCCGCCGACGCCCGGCGTCCGGCGACCCGGTGTGGTGATCGCGCACGGCTTCGCCGGCTCGGCCCAGCTGATGCGCCCGATCGCCGACACCGTCGCCCGGCGCGGAGCGGTCGCGCTGCTGTTCGACTTCGCCGGACACGGTGCCAACCCGGCTCGGCTGCCCGGCGCGGGCTCAAACACGTCCGCCGCCACGCTCGACGCCGACCTGGACGCCGCCGTCGGCTACCTACGTTCCCGGCCGGACGTCGACGCGGACGGAATCGTCCTGGTGGGGCACTCGATGGGCGCCGGCGCCGTCACCCGGTACGCCACCGGCCATCCGGAGATCGCCCGGACCGTGGCGATCTCGCTGCCCGAGGCGGGCGAGCTGCCCCCGGGCCGGCCGACGGAGTTGCTGCTGATCGTGGGAGGCGCGGAGTTTCCGGCCTTCCGCAGGGCGGCCGACGACGCTGCCCGACGCGGCGCGTCAACGGGCCGGCGGTCGGCGGTCGTGGTGCCCGGCGTGGAGCACATCTCCGTGTTGTTCGCCGCGCGTACCCACCGGGAGATCGCCGACTGGCTGCCCGGCGGCGACGGCACCGCCCGGCCGCGACCGATCGCCCGGCTCGCCGGGGCGGCGTTGCTGATGTTCGCCTTCGGCATCGGCGTGGTCCCGCTGGCGGCCCTGCTCCTGCCGCGCAGGGCGACCGGCCGCCGACCGACCGACCCACCCGCCGGCCGGGAACCCGACGGCCCGGCGCCGACCGACAGTCCGGCGCTGTCGGGGGATCGGGTGCCGTTCGGTGGTCTGCTGTTGCTGTTCGGGTTGGCGGCGCTGGCGGCCGTCGTCGGCGCGGCCGTCGCCGCGGTGTTGCCGACGGCCCGTCTGCCGCTGGCGGTCGGCGGACACGTCGCCGGTTTCCTGCTGGTCACCGGCGTTCTGCTGGTCTCGGGTCAGCGCTGGCTGCCGGGCTGGTTCGGCGTATTTCAACCACCGCCCGGCACGCCCGTGTCGGCGTCCCGGCGGGCAACGGCACGGACCGCCGTCGCGACGCTGGCGTTGACGGGGTACGCCGTCCTCGCCGTTGCCCTGCCGATCCACCTTGGCCTGACCTCGGCGCTGCCGGTCGGCGCCCGCTGGTGGCTGCTCCCGCTGGTAGCGGGCGCCTGCCTGCTGTTCCTGCTGGGCGTCGAACTGGTCGCCGCCGGGCGGACGGGGCGACACCTGCTGGTCGTCGCGGTCACCGTTGTCGTGCTGACCGCATCGACGATGGTCGGTCTGGCACCCGGCTTCGTCGTGCTGGTGGTGCCGCTGTTCGCGCTGCTGCTCGGCTGGCAGGCAGCCTGGGCGACAGTGCTGCGCCGGTACGCCGGCCCGCGCTGGCTGCCGGCCGTGTTGGGCGCCGCACTGGTGGGCTGGCCGATCGCCACCACCCTGCCGCTGAGCTGACCGGCCTGCCGTCGAGCTGACCGGCCCGGAGCTACCGGCCGGCGCGGGCGACGCGTAGAGCCCACCAGATCAGGGGCACCTGCATCGGCACCCGGCCATACGCGATGGCCCGCTTCGTCGGACGGCGGTGCCGCCAGTCCACCGCCATCTTCACGTTGGCGGGCAGCACGGCCACGAAGAGAACGGCTGCGGCCCGACCGCCGGCCCGCCGGGTGGTCGGGTTGGCCACCGCCGCCGCCACTGCCAGCTCGGCGACCCCGCTGGCGTACGTCCAGAATCGGGCCGGGCCGGGCAGCACGTCCGGCACGATCGGGTCGTAGAAACCGGGGCGCACCAGGTGGGTGACGCCGGCCACGGCGAGCAGCCCGGCCAGCGCGGCGGCCTCGCGGCGGTTGCTCCTCAATGGTCCCCCTGCTGTTCGACGGCGCGCTGCACGGCCCGGTAGATCTGCCCGAACCGTAGCGCGTCCGGGGTGCGTAGCAGCAGGTCCTCCCGACCGTGGTGCTGCACCCACAACTCGTGCACATGGCTGCCGCGCTCGTAGGAGCGGTCCAGCCAACCCAACGGGATTTCCAGGAACGGCAGCGACACCAGGGCCCCCACCGCGCAGGCGGCGAGGATGATCAGCGCCAGCTTCCAGTTGCCCCGGTCCTGTGCGGACCAGGCCAGTGACAGCACGCAGACCACGGCGATCAGCGGCGGCAGCGATAGCAGCAGGACGAGGACACCGCGACCCAGCACCCGGCCGCGTACGGCGAGGGTCTTCTGCCCGCGCGCGTGCCACACGAACGTCACGTCGGACAGGGCGATCACGTGACCACCCGCCCGGATCGACTCGGAGGTCACCTGCACCGCGTCGTCCCGGTAATAGAGGGTCATCACTAAGCCTAACCACCGGCCGGCGGCTTCGCCTCCCTCGGACCGCCCCGCTCGACCTCGTCCCCAAGAGTCGACGGGGTCGAATCGAGGGGTCTGGAGTGATGCTTCGGTGTTCCTATGGACCTGAATCGTTTGCGACATCGCGCCTCGTCGCCCGCGCCGGATCTCCCGATCGCTGGATAACCGCACGGCCGCTCCGGGGCCTCGTCGGGACCGATTCGTCTGCGACATCAGCTCCAAAGGGCCCGCCGGTATACCGCCGCGCTCGCAGCGACCGGGCTGACGCAGGCGAGCGCGGGAGCGCGGGTCGCGCCGCTGGTCCCGCCGGCGGCGATCGGGCTGGCCGGGCGGCACGTGAACGGAACCCGGGTGGCTAGCGGCGGGTGACGGGGCGTGCCGGTTGGCTGTGCTCGACCGCGCGCTGCACCGCCCGGTAGATCTGCCCGAAGCGCAGCGCGTCGCCGGTGCGCAGCAGCCGCACCGGCTGACCGCGCCAGCGGGCCCAGATCTCCAGTTGGCGGCTGCCCCGGGAGTATGAGCGGTCCAGGTGTTCGAAGAGGAAGTCGGCGACAGGCCCGACGGCCAACCCGACCAGCACCGACGCGCCGACGATCGCGATCGTCACTGTCGGTGAGCGGTGCAGCCAGACGGCCACGCCGATGCCGAGCACCGCCGCGACCAGCGGACCGGCGAGTGCGGCACCGATCGCGCCCCGCCCGACGAGCACGCGCCACGAGCGGGTGCCCCGGCGGTGCCAGATCATGGTGATGTCGGCGAGCGCATAGGCGCGGCCGTCGACGCGGACGGTGGTGGAGGTGACCTGCACCGACCTGTCGTCGTAGTACGTCGTCATGGCTGGACTCCCGCCCACGGGGCTGACACCACACTACTTACCCAAACGAGCCGGGTCGTAAGGTTGGCACGCGACTTCGACGAGGAAGTGAGGGCAGCGTGGGCGAGTTCGTTCGGCTGGAGACCAAGGACGGCATCGGCACGATCCGGCTGGAGCGGCCGCCGATGAACGCGCTCAACACCCAGGTGCAGGAGGAGTTGCGCGCCGCCGCCGCGGCGGCCACCGCCGATCCTGAGGTCCGCGCCGTCATCGTGTACGGCGGGGAGAAGGTCTTCGCCGCTGGCGCCGACATCAAGCAGATGGCCGAGATGTCCTATGTCGACATGGCCGACCGTGCCGCGAATCTGTCCAGCGCGCTCGGTGCGATCGCCCGGATCCCCAAGCCGGTGGTCGCCGCGATCACCGGGTACGCCCTCGGTGGCGGCTGCGAGCTGGCGTTGGCCTGCGACTGGCGGGTCGTCGCCGAGGACGCCAAGCTCGGCCAGCCGGAGATCAAGCTGGGCATCATCCCCGGTGCCGGCGGCACGCAGCGGCTGGCCCGCCTCGTCGGCCCGGCCCGCGCCAAGGACCTGATCATGTCCGGCCGGATGGTGGACGCGCAGGAGGCACTGCGGATCGGTCTGGCCGACCGGGTCGCCCCGGCCGCCGAGGTGTACGACACGGCCGTCGCGCTGATCACCCCGTACCTGACGGGTCCCGTGCAGGCGCTGCGCGCGGCGAAGCTGGCGGTCGACGGCGGCCTGGACATGGACCTGAACTCGGGTCTGGCCTGGGAGAGTCAGCTCTTCGCGGCGCTGTTCGCGACCGACGACCGGCGTGAGGGCATGGCGGCCTTCGTCGAGAAGCGCAAGCCGGACTTCACCGGCCGCTGACCGGGTGGGGCCGGCGGCTCGTGCCGCCGGCCCCGACGGTGAGCCGAGAATTGTTCACATTGTGCCTACCGGCCAGTAGCGTGTGGCTTCGGTCATGAGCGACGAGAAGGAGCGGCGATGACGGAGCGGATCGAGGGTCACGGCGGCGAGTTGGCGCTCGCGGCACTACGCGCGCACGGCGTACGGGAGATGTTCACACTCTCCGGCGGGCACGTCTTCCCGCTCTACGACGCCGCGCACAAGACCGACTTCCCGATCTACGACGTCAGGCACGAGCAGTCCGCGGTCTTCGCAGCCGAGGCGGTGGCCAAGCTGCAGCGCCGGCCCGGTCTCGCCGTGCTCACCGCCGGGCCCGGTGTCACCAACGGCATCTCCGGCATGACCAGCGCCTTCTTCAACGCCTCGCCGGTGCTGGTGCTCGGTGGCCGCGCGCCCGCGTTCCGCTGGGGCTCCGGCAGCCTCCAGGAGATGGACCACCTGCCGCTGGTCGCCCCGGTCACCAAGCACGCCGAGACGGTGTTCAGCACCGACGACATCCCGCGCGCGGTGGGTGCGGCGCTGCACGCCGCGCTCACCCCGCACCGCGGCCCGGCCTTCCTCGACTTTCCTCTGGAGACGGTCTTCTCGGTCGCCGAGGTCGAGATGCCCGCCGTGACGGGCGTCGACCCGGTCGTACCGGACCCGGAGGAGGTCGGCCGCGCCGCGATGCTCATCGCCGCAGCGCAGCGACCGGTCATCATCGCCGGCTCCGACGTGTACGCGGGCGACGCGGTCGCCGCACTGCGCGAGGCGGCCGAGGCACTGCAGGTGCCGGTCTTCACCAACGGCATGGGGCGCGGTTCACTCCCGCCGGAGCACCCGCTCGCGTTCGCCAAGGCCCGCCGGGCCGCGCTCTCCGGCGCCGACGTGGTCGTGGTGGTGGGCACCCCGCTGGACTTCCGGCTCAGCTTCGGTGACTTCGGCGAGGCCAAGGTGGTGCACATCGTGGACGCGCCGAGCCAGCGGGCGACGCACGTGCAGCCGGCCGTCGCCCCCGCCGGCGACCTGCGTCTGATTCTCTCCGCGCTGGCCGACCACGCCGGCGACCGGACCGACCACTCCGACTGGATCGGCGACCTGCGGGTCGCCGAGGACGCGGCGAAGGCGCGGGACGCCGCGGAGATGGCCGCCGAGACCGACCCGATCCGCCCCGCCCGGATCTACGGCGAGCTGCGTCGGGTGCTGGCCCCCGACGCGATCACCATCGGCGACGGCGGTGACTTCGTGTCGTACGCCGGGCGTTACCTGGAGCCGGCCCAGCCCGGCACCTGGTTGGACCCGGGCCCGTACGGCTGCCTGGGCACCGGCATGGGCTACGCGATGGGTGCCCGGGTCAGTCACCCGGACCGGCAGATCTGCGTGCTGATGGGCGACGGCGCGGCCGGCTTCTCGCTGATGGATGTCGAGTCGCTGGCCCGTCAGAAGCTGCCGGTGGTGATCGTCGTCGGCAACAACGGCATCTGGGGGCTGGAGAAGCACCCGATGCGGGCCATGTACGGCTACGACGTGGCCGCCGACCTCCAGCCGGAGTTGCGGTACGACACGGTGGTCAGCGCACTCGGCGGTGCAGGGGAGACGGTCGCCAAGGCGGCCGACCTGGGCCCGGCCCTGAAGCGTGCGTTCGACGCTGGAGTGCCGTACCTGGTGAACGTGCTCACCGACCCGACCGACGCGTACCCCCGGTCGTCGAACCTGGCCTGAGTCGCACCCGCCGCCGCCGTCGCCCCGCCCGGGGCGGCGGCGCGCTCACACCTCCGGTCGATCGCCCTCGCGGGGCGGGTCACCGTCGCGTCGGCGCAGGTCGTCCTCGCGTCGGCGCAGGTCCTCCTCCCAGCGGCGGAAGAGCTCCTGGTCCTGCTGCTTGGCCCGGTCCTGCACGGAGCGCAGGAACTCCGGGTCGTCGTCCGGCGCGACCGGCCGGGGGCGCTGCCGCTCGGGGGACGAGGTGCCACCGGGCCAGCCCTTGCTGGCGCCGGAGCTGGGCTGCCGGCCGACGATGAACCAGGCGATCGAGCCGACCAGCGGGAAGAACAGGATGATCAGCACCCAGGCGATCCGGGGAAGGGCACGGATCTTGCCCTCCTCGGCGGAGAGACAACTGATCAGCGCGCAGACGGCGAGGACAATCTGCACCAGGAAGAGGAGTACGCCAAGCCGGGCCATGCACCCATGATGACTCACCGGATCGCGTCACCCTAGTCCGCGAAGAACCAGCAGCACTCCCAGTAGTGCGAGCCCCACGGTGCCGAGCGCGACCAGGGGCAGTGTCCGGCCGCCGGTCTGGGCCGAACCGGTGCCGGTGCCCCGGGGCCAGCAGAGCACCAGCAGAGCGCCCCACAGCAGGACGATGACGCCGGCGAACAGTGCCCCGACCGGGCCTCCGGCCGACGCCAGCCGGACCGCCAGCGCGGTGACCACGGTCACCGTGAGCAGGGTGCGCCGCCAGGCCAGCCGGGTCCGCTCCGCTTGCAGCCCCGGGTCGCGGCCGGTGCTCACGGCCCGCCGATCGCCCGGACCAGGACGGCGACCACCAGCAGCACCGCCCCGGCGCCGACGGCGAGGGCGAGGGCGGCGGGAAACCGGGACGCGGGCAACTCCTCACCGAGCCGGATGGCCCGTTCGGTACGCGCCCAGTGGTCCACGGCACGGATCGCGACCGCGCCGCCGAGCATCAGCAGCGCTACCGCGATCACCTCCCGCAGGTGGCCCATCGGCAGGGGCGGCAGGAACTGCGCGGTGGCCAACCCGCCGCCGACCAGCGCCAGCCCGGTGCGCAGCCAGGCGAGGAACGTCCGTTCGTTGGCCAGGGAGAACCGGTAGTCCGGCGGTTCACCGACCGAGCGCAGCTCCGCCGGGTCGAACCATCGCCTGATCGCCTCCCACACGGGCCCGATTATCCGCTTCCCATCCCGCTTAGCCTGGGCCGGTGACTGATCTCGACATCCTGACGCTGCGTACCGCCTACGACAACCAGCTCCGCCCGGAGATCCCCGACCCGGTTCCGGCCGGAGTGACGGTGGAGCGGGACGGGCCGCTGGTGCGGATCACCGGGCTCGACGCCGGTGGGTTCATCACCTACCGCGATCTGGGCGGGTTGACCGGCGACGCGCTGGACGAGTTGATCGCCCGGCAGGTGCGGTTGTGCCGTGAGCGGGGCGAGTCGGCGGAGTGGAAGCTCAACGAGCACGACGAACCGGCGGACCTGGCGGACCGTCTGCGCGCCGCCGGCTTCGTCGCGGAGGACCGGGAGACCGTCGTGGTCGGGCCGGTCGCGCCGCTGGCCGCCGCGCTGCCGGTCATCCCCGAGGGGGTACGCCTGCGTGAGGTGACCTCCCGCGCCGACCTGGAGCGGATCGCCGCCATGGAGGAGGAGGTCTGGCAGGAGGACCGCTCGCACCTGGTCTGGGGGCTGGCGAAGGAGATCGACGCCGACCCGCACTCGATCACCGTGGTGGTGGCCGAGGCGGACGACACAGTGGCGAGCGCCGGCTGGGTGCGCTTCCCGGCGAACACCGGCTTCGCCACCCTCTGGGGTGGGTCCACCCTCCCGCAGTGGCGTCGCAAGGGCATCTACCGGGCGCTGGTCACCTATCGCGCGCGGCTGGCCGACCAGCGGGACCGGACGCTGATGCAGGTCGACTGTTCCGAGGACAGCCGCCCGATCCTGCAGCGGCTCGGCCTCGTCGCGGTCACCACCACCACCCCGTACGTCTACACTCCGTGATCATGGAGCAGCGGTTGACGGACGAGGAGCGGTTGACCATCAAGACCGGTGCCTTCGGCGCTGTCTTCCTGGTCTCCAACGCCGATCCCGGGGTGCTGGGGGTGATCCGGGAGAGCATCGCCGCGTCCGGCGCGCTCGCCGACGCCAGCGGGGCGGTCAAGGAGGCGCTGACCACCGGTCCGCTGCCGTGGCTTCCCCGGGACTCACAGTTGGAGATCGAGTCGGTGGTGCTGCCGGCGTTGCGGCAGGCGGTGCTGATCCTGCGCGACAAGTCACCGGCGGACGTCGAGGCGTACCGCTCGGTGGTGTTGACCGCCGCGGACCGGGTGGCCCGGGCGCACGACGGGATCGCAGCCTCCGAGGCTGCGGCCATCGACCAGATCCGGGTGGCGCTCTCCGAGCCGACCTGAACGACCGCGCGTCGGTGAGCTGTGTCACTCTCGGTGCCTCGGGAGCGCAACCTACTGGCAGGTAACATTGCGCCGTGGGCAACTGCACAGCAGCCCCCGGTTGACCTGGCGTCGACCGACGCGCGACGCTGCGCCCCAGACCGGGCGAGCAAATAGCAACACCACACAGGAGGGTCGTCGAAGCGCGATGAATATCGTCGTACTCGTCAAGCAGGTGCCTGATTCGGGCGCGGACCGCAACCTGCGCAGTGACGACAACACCGTCGACCGCGGTTCGGCGAACAACGTGATCAATGAGATGGACGAGTACGCCATCGAGGAGGCGCTGAAGATCAAGGAGGCGCACGGCGGCGAGGTCACCATCCTGACCATGGGTCCGGACCGGGCGACCGAGTCGATCCGCAAGGCGCTCTCCATGGGCCCGGACAAGGCCGTCCACGTGCTGGACGACGCCCTGCACGGCTCCTGTGCCATCGCCACCTCGAAGGTGCTCGCCGCAGCCCTCGGTCAGCTGAATGCGGACCTGGTCATCTGCGGCGCGGAGTCCACCGACGGTCGGGTCCAGGTCATGCCGCACATGATCGCCGAGCGGCTGGGCGTCGCGGCGCTCACCGGCGCCCGCAAGCTCACCGTCGACGGCGCGACGCTGACCGTCGAGCGGCAGACCGAGGAGGGCTACGAGGTCGTCACCGCCTCCACCCCGGCCGTGGTCTCCGTCTGGGACACGATCAACGAGCCGCGCTACCCCTCCTTCAAGGGCATCATGGCCGCGAAGAAGAAGCCGGTGCAGACGCTCTCGCTGGCCGAGCTCGGTGTCGCTCCCGCCGAGGTGGGCTTCGACGGCGCCACCAGTGCCGTCGTCGAGCACACCAAGCGCCCGCCGCGCTCCGGCGGCGCCAAGATCACCGATGAGGGCGAGGGCGGCGTCAAGCTGGTCGAGTTCCTCGCCACCGAGAAGTTCGTGTGAGAGGGGGGTTCTGACATGTCTGAGGTTCTCGTCGTCGTCGAAGCCACCAAGGAATTCGGCGTCAAGAAGGTCACCCTGGAAATGCTCACCCTCGCGCGTGAGCTGGGCACCCCGAGCGCGGTGGTGCTCGGTGGCGCCGGCGCCGCCGAGGCGCTGAGCGGCAAGCTGGGCGAGTACGGCGCGGAGAAGATCTACGCCGCCGAGGGTGACGAGATCGACGGCTACCTGGTGGCCCCCAAGGCCACCGTGCTGGCCGAACTGGTCAAGCGGGTGCAGCCGGCAGCCGTGCTGCTGGCCTCGGCCCAGGAGGGCAAGGAAATCGCCGCCCGCCTCGCCGTCAAGCTGGACAACGGCATCCTGACCGACGTGGTCGGCCTGGACGCCGACGGCACCGCGACCCAGGTCGCCTTCGCCGGCTCCACCATCGTCAAGGCCAAGGTCACCAAGGGCCTGCCGCTGGTCACCGTGCGACCCAACTCGGTCACCCCGAGCCCGGCCGCCGCCACCCCGGCGATCGAGCAGCTCACCGTGTCGGTCACCGACACCGACAAGCTGGCCAAGGTCGTCGAGCGAGTCGCCGAGCAGAAGGGCTCCCGCCCCGAGTTGACCGAGGCCGGCGTGGTCGTCTCCGGCGGTCGCGGTGTCGGCAACGCCGACAACTTCAAGCTGGTCGAGGAGCTGGCCGACCTGCTCGGCGGCGCCGTCGGCGCGTCCCGCGCGGCCGTCGACTCCGGCTTCTACCCGCACCAGTTCCAGGTGGGCCAGACCGGCAAGACGGTCTCCCCGCAGCTCTACGTCGCGCTCGGCATCTCCGGTGCCATCCAGCACCGGGCCGGCATGCAGACCTCGAAGACCATCGTCGCGGTCAACAAGGACGGCGAGGCGCCGATCTTCGAGCTGGCCGACTTCGGTGTGGTGGGCGACCTGTTCAAGATCGTCCCGCAGGCCGCCGAGGAGATCCGCAAGCGCAAGTGACACCCAGCACGTGAAGAAAGTGGCCGCCCCCGATCGGGGGCGGCCACTTCTCTTCGGTGGGAGCTGATCGGCGGGCCGGGGAGCTGAGCCGGCCCACCGATCAGCCCGTCAGGGTGCCCCTCAGCAGGCTGTCGCCGGAGTGGCGGCTGTTGTTGTCGTACTGCTCGGCGGAGACGTCGACCACCGAATAGCTCGTGATGTCGACATTCGGGGGCAGGGGCAGCAGCGCGTCCGAACCGCCACCCAGGGTGCCCACAGAGAACATCTCCATCGTCGCCGGATTGATGAGCCAGACCTCGTAGTACCCCGGGACGCGCGGGAGATTCGCCACATGCAGATGCAGTTGGCCGTCCCGCAGAACCCGGGCGTCGCCCTTGGCCGCCGGTGGCGTCGATCCGTACGCCGCCAGCGGCGCGCTCGCCACCACCACCTGCGTCGGAGCCGGTGTCGGGTCGTCCGGCCGCAGCACGGAGGCCGTGCCCAGCACACCGACCGCCGCGGCGGCTGCCGCGGTCACCGCCGTGGCCGCCCAGCGTGACCAGCCAGAGCCCCGACGGGACCGGCGCGCCGAATCCAGCCGGGTGACCGTCGGCGGTGCCGTCGTGCCGGTGGCCTGCTCACCCGTCGTGCCGGTGGATGGTGTGGCCGTCGTGCCGGTGGCCCGTCCGAACGGCGTGTCGTTGGTCTGCCCAGTCAGGGTGCCGACGCCCTGCCCAGGGACCTGCTGCCAACGGGCCTCGGCCTGGGCCTGCTGGGCCTCGGCTGCCCTGACCTGGGCGGCGATGCCCTGCCAGATGTGCTCCGGCGGGTCGGGTAGGTCAGCCAGGCCCTGCGTCTCGGTGCCGAGCCCGGCCACCTGCTGAAAGGTCGCCACCTCCGCACGGCAGAGCGCGCAGGTGCCGAGGTGGGTGCTCTCGGCGTTGTCCGCCTCGCTCTCACCGAGTGCCAGAAAGACCAGCCGGTCGTGGTCCAGGTGCTGCACCGTCCACCTCCCATCTGCGTTTCAAGCTCGCCATGCCGCGCCGGATGTGGCTCTTCACGGTGCCCAACGGCACTCCGGTCACCGCAGCTATCTGCTGGTGTGTTAGGTCGTCGTAGAAGGCCAACTCCAGCATGCGTCGCTGGTCGTCCGGGAGACGGGCCAGCTCGTCGGCGATCACCAGCCGATCCACCACGCGATCCGGGTCCGGGCCGGTCGGCGCCGGCTCGGGCAGCTGGCGGACCGTCTCCACCACCCGGGTCTCCCGGGCGGAGGCGCGCATCCGGTCGATCACCTTTCGCCGGCCGATGCCGAGCAGCCAGCCGATCAGCGATCCCTTTGCCGGGTCGAAGGTGTCCCGACCCAGCCAGGCGGCGACGAACGTGGCCTGGGTCACGTCCTCCGCGTCGCTGCGGTTGGCCAGCATGGAGGTGGCCAGATGGAGCACGGCGCGACCGTACCGGTCGTACGCCTCGCGGAGGGCCACGTCGTCGCCCGCCCGGAAGCGGAGATCGAGGTCGTCCACCGGAGGGTCCGGTTCCTGTCGTATGGCCGTCATCGGGCGGCTCGCCTTCGATGGGGCATACCCGACTGTAGCTGCCACAGTCCCCGCCCCACTCTCCCGGTCGATGTCATCTCACCTGCTCTTCGCCTCCCAGGCCCGGTCCGGATGCATTCGGGGGCCGGAAAAGAAAAGTGCGACCGAGCGCATCCACCCGTCGGAGAGCCGGCGTAACCCCTTCTGCAAGCAAGGCCTGACGAATCAGCAGTAATCAGCAGGAGGCAGACATGCAGCTTTCGTACTTCCGTCGGGTCGCCGCGGGCGGCGCGGTCGCCGCGCTGGCCTTCGCCGGCGTCGGCGCGCTCACCGCCACCCCCGCGTACGCCGCCACGGCGAAGGTCTCCGTCGTGCACGGCATCCCGGACACCCCGGTCGACGTCTACGTCAACGGCAAGAAGACGCTGGACAACTTCAAGCCCGGCGACGTCGCCGGCCCGCTGAACCTGGAGGAGGGCGACTACGACATCGCGCTCACCAAGCCCGGCGAGCCGATCGGCAGCGCGATCCTCAAGGTCGACAACGCGGCCGTTCCGGGCGGGGCGAACATCAGCATCGCGGCCCACCTCGACGCCGCCGGCCAGCCGAAGATCACGCCGTTCGTGAACGACGTCTCGAAGGTCGCCGCCGGCAAGGCCCGGCTCATCGTCCGGCACACCGCCGCCGCCCCCGAGGTGGACGTGCGGGCCGGTGGCACCCCGGTCTTCAAGGGGCTCACCAACCCGAACGAGGCCAAGGGCGACGTCGACGCGGGCAACGTGAAGGCGGACGTGGTGCTGGCCGGCACCGACACCGTGGCCATCGGCCCGGCGGACCTCAACCTCAAGGAGGGCACCGCGACGATCGTCTACGCGATCGGTTCCGCCGAGGGCAAGACGCTCGACGTGGTGGCACAGACCATCACCGGCCTGCACTCCGCCCCCGGCGGCGTGCCGAGCGGTGACGGTGGTCAGGCCGGCACGGGCGTGAACACCTGGTGGTACGCGCTCACCGGTGCCGGCGTACTCCTGCTGCTCGGTGGTGGGGTGCGGATGGCGACCGCGCGGACCGGTCGCAAGTGACGGTGCGCAACCGCGGCGCGCTGGCGGCCCTGGCCGCCGGCGTTGCCGCGCTCACCGTCTCCACCCTGGTGGCGTGCGGCTCCCAACCGGCCGAGAACGTGGGCGCCGACGAGGCGAGCACGCTGGCCAGCACTCCGGCGACCGCCACCAGCGCTCCGTCGGTCCCGGTGACCGTCGGTGAGCTGCCGGCCGACGCGGCGATCGTCCCCCCGGTCCGGCTGGTGATCCCGGGGATCGACGTCACCGCCACCGTCAACGCGGTCGGCATCAACGAGCGGACCAACGAGTTCGAGGTGCCGCCGAGCGTCGACCAGATCGGCTGGTACCGCTACGGCCCCGGCCTGGAAACGGACGCCGGCTCGGTGGTCATCGCCGGTCACGTGGACAGCGCCAAGCAGGGCAAGGGCGCGTTCTTCCGCCTGCGGGAACTGGACCAGGGCGACACCCTGACCGCGACCGGCAGCGACGGTGAGGCTCGGCAGTACCGGGTCGTCGCCCGGGAGGAGTACGCCAAGACCAAGATCCCGTTGGACCGGTACTTCGCCCGGGACGGCAAGCCGCGGCTGACCCTGATCACCTGCGGTGGGCCGTTCGACGCCAAGGCCCGCAAGTACCGCGACAACATCGTCGTCACCGCGGTGCCCGCCTGACGAGGACCACGACGTGCCGGGGTGGGGATTCCCACCCCGGCCGTCGGCGGAGTCCCCTCCGGCATTCGGCGCCTGAGGTGTCGGCCGTAGGCTGAACGGTGATGGCTTACCTGGATCACGCGGCGACGACTCCGATGCTCGATGAGGCACTGGAGGCGTACGTCGCTACCGCCCGCGAGGTCGGCAACGCGTCCTCCCTGCACGCGGCGGGTCGCCGTGCCCGTCGCCGGGTCGAAGAGTCGCGCGAACGGGTGGCCGCTGTCCTCGGCGCCCGGCCGTCTGAGGTGATCTTCACCGGTGGTGGCACGGAGAGTGACAACCTCGCGGTCAAGGGCATCTTCTGGGCCCGCCGGGGAGCCGGCTCCGACCGCCGCCGGGTGGTCTCCAGCGCCGTCGAGCACCACGCGGTGCTGGACGCGGTCGACTGGCTGGCCCAGCACGAGGGCGCCGAAATCGGCTGGCTGCCCGTGGACGCCGCCGGTCGGCTCGACCCGGAGGATCTGCGCGCCGAGCTGGCCGCGCACGCCGACCGGGTGGCCGTCGTCACCGCGATGTGGGCCAACAACGAGGTGGGCACCGTTCAGCCCGTCGCCGAGCTGGCCGCCGTCGCCGCCGAGCACGGTGTGCCGTTCCACACCGACGCCATCCAGGCGGTCGGTCAGGTGCCCGTCGACTTCGCCGCCAGTGGCGTCGCCGCGCTGACCGTGACCGGGCACAAGCTGGGCGGCCCGACCGGGGTGGGTGCGCTGCTGCTCGCCCGGGATGTCGCGGCCACGCCGCTGCTGCACGGCGGCGGGCAGGAACGCGACGTACGCTCCGGCACCCTGGACACCGCCGGCATCGTCGCCTTCGCGGTCGCCGTCGAGTCGGCGGTGAAGGGCCAACAGGAGTACGCGGCCCGGGTGGCCGCGCTCCGGGACGACCTGATCGAACGGGTCCGTCGGGCAGTGCCCGAGGTGATCTACAACGGTGACCCGACCGACCGGCTGCCCGGCAACGCGCACTTCTCCTTCCCGGGCTCCGAGGGTGACGCCCTGCTGCTCCTGCTCGACGCGCAGGGGATCGCCTGCTCGACGGGGTCGGCCTGCTCGGCCGGGGTGGCCCAGCCGTCGCACGTGCTGCTGGCAATGGGTGCCGACGACGACCGCGCCCGCTCCTCGCTGCGCTTCACCCTGGGTCACACGAGCACCCAGGCCGACATCGACGCCGTGGTGGCGGCCCTCCCGGCGGCGGTGGACCGAGCCCGCCGAGCCGCCGCCCTCCGCACCCCCCGCTGACCCGGCTCCGGGGGGTTTTCCGAGCTGGTGGATAGGGTTGTCGTGGGGACGGGGAAGGGAGTGGGCTGGTGAGGGTTCTGGCGGCTATGTCGGGCGGGGTTGACTCGGCCGTGGCGGCGGCGCGGGCGGTGGCGGCCGGGCACGACGTGACCGGCGTGCACCTGGCCCTGGCCCGCAACCCACAGACCTATCGGACCGGGGCGCGGGGCTGCTGCACCCTGGAGGATTCCCGGGACGCGCGGCGGGCCGCCGACGTGATCGGCATCCCCTTCTACGTGTGGGACATGGCCGACCGCTTCCACGAGGACGTGGTGGACGACTTCGTCGCCGAGTACGCCGCCGGTCGCACGCCGAACCCCTGCCTGCGCTGCAACGAGAAGATCAAGTTCGCGGCGGTGCTGGACCGAGCGGTGGCCCTGGGCTTCGACGCGGTGGTCACCGGTCACCACGCCCGGCTCGGCCCGGACGGGCTGCTGCGCCGCAGCGTCGACATCGCCAAGGACCAGTCGTACGTGCTGGCCGTGCTCACCCGCGAGCAGCTGGACCGGTCGATCTTCCCGCTGGGCGACTCGACCAAGGCGCAGGTCCGCGCGGAGGCCGCCGAGCGTGGCCTGGCGGTGGCCGACAAGCCAGACTCGCACGACATCTGCTTCATCGCCGACGGTGACACCCGCGGCTTCCTGGCCGGCCGGCTCGGCGAGGCGCCCGGCGACGTGGTGGACGCGAGCACCGGCGCGGTGGTCGGCAGTCACAGCGGCGCGTACGCGTACACGGTGGGGCAGCGTCGCGGCCTGCACCTGGACCGGCCCGCCCCGGACGGCCGACCGCGCTACGTGCTCTCCATCACCCCGAAGACCAACACGGTGACCGTCGGCCCCGCCGAGGCGCTGGAGGTGTCCGAGGTTCGCGCCGTCCGTCCGGTCTGGACCGGCGGCGCACGCCCGGACGCCCCGGTGGAGTGCGAGGTGCAGCTACGCGCCCACGGCAGCGTGGTGCCGGCGACCGTCGCCCTCGACGGCGACACGATGCACGCCGAGCTGCGCCAGCCGGTACGCGGCGTCGCCGCCGGTCAGGCCGTGGTCGCGTACCGGGCGGACCCGGCCGGCGACGTGGTCCTCGGCTCCGCGACCATCACCGGCTGACCGCACGGCCTGGGTGTTCGCGGGATAGCCTTCGGCCGTGACAGATCAGGCGTGGCCCTGGCCGGCCGGCGCGGCAACCGGAATTGGTTCGCTGCCCGGCACCGACATCGGCGAGGCACAGCGGGTGGTCCTCGGTGAGCTTCCCGAGCTGCCCCACCTGCCCGAGTTGCCAGCCCGTGGTCCCGGCGCGGACATGATCGGCCGGTCCGCCGGGCTGCTCGTCGAGCTGCCCGTCGAGGTCTACGCCGGGCGGTGGCGGGTCGCCCCACGCTCGGGCCGCGACCTGCGCCGGGCCCGTGACCTGATGGAACGCGACCTGGACCAGCTCGCCGAGCAGGCCGAGGAGTACGCCGGGCCGATCAAGGTGCAGGCCGCCGGTCCGCTCACCCTGGCCGCCTCGCTGGAGCTGCCGATCGGTGGCCGTCTGCTGCGCGACCCCGGCGCGGTCCGCGATCTGACCGGCTCCCTCGCCGAAGGGCTGCGCGCGCACGTCGCGGCGGTGGCCCGGCGGCTGCCCCAGGCGTCGGTGCTGCTCCAGCTGGACGAACCGTCGCTGCCGACCGTGCTGGCCGGGCGGGTGCCGACCGAGAGTGGGCTTGGCGCGTACCGGGCGGTCGACCCGGTGGACGCTGCCGCTCTGCTGCGCACTGTCATCGAGGCGGTCGGGGTGCCGACGCTGGTGCACTGCTGCGCCCCGGACGTGCCGCTGGAGCTGATCCGCTCCACCGGCGCCGTCGCGGTCGCCCTCGACCTGGACCTGGTCACCAAACTGGACCCGCTGGGCGAGGCGATCGACGCCGGCCTCGGGTTGCTGGCCGGGGCCGCACCGACCCGGCCGCCGTCGGCCGGTGGCACGCCGACCTCCGCGCAGATCGCGGATCGTGTACGCCAGGTCTGGGACCGCCTCGGCTTCCCTCGTCGGCAGCTGGCCGAGCAGGTGGTGATCACCCCGGCCTGCGGTCTCGCCGACGCGACCCCGGAGTACGCGCGCGCGGTGCTCGCGGCCTGTCGGGAGGCCGGTCGACGGCTCGCCGAGGACTGAGGTTTCCTGTCGTACCCGGTGGGCAGGATGACGGTCATGATTGGACAGCTACGTTCAGTGGTGATCGACTGCCCGGACCCGCGGGCGTTGGCGGCGTTCTACTCCGAGCTGCTCGGTGTGCCTTTCGCCGAGGGTGACACGGACGACGACTGGGTGGTGCTGGGCGGGCCGCCCGGTCACCAGCCGCGTCTCGCCTTCCAGCAGGCACTCAACCTACGGCCGCCGGCCTGGCCGGACCCGGAGCGTCCTCAGCAGTTCCACCTGGATGTGACGGTGGACGACATCGAGAGTGCGGAGAAGGCCGCGCTCGCGCTCGGTGCTCGGCGGTTGCCCGGTGAGGGCGAGGGCTTCCGGGTCTACGCCGATCCGGCCGGCCACCCGTTCTGCCTCTGCTGGGACTGAACCTGACGGGGGTTGCGGCGGCCGGGCATCATGGCCGCCGTGATCCCTACCTCTCCGCTGCGCGCCTCCGGCTCACTCTTCGGCCTCGCCTACGGTGACGCGCTCGGCAAGCCGACCGAGTTCCTGACCGTCGCCGAGATCCAGCACCGTTATGGTCCGACCGGTCCACGGGAGCTGTCCGGCGAGCCGGCACTGGTCACCGACGACACCCAGATGGCCCTCGCGGTGGGTTGGGCGCTGCACGAGGCGCCCTCGCTCACCCCGGAGGCGGTGGAGCCACTGCTGCGGCAGCGTTTCCTGGCCTGGGCGGTCAGCCCGGACAACAACCGCGCCCCGGGCATGACCTGCCTGCGCGCCTGCGCCGAGCTGACCCGCGGGGTGCGCTGGCAGGACGCCACCGTCATCGGGTCGAAGGGGTGCGGCGCCAACATGCGGGTCACCCCGGTCGGGCTGCTCGACGTCGACCTGGACACGCTCGCCGGCCTGGCCCAGCTACAGGCCGGGTTGACCCATGGGCACCCGACCGGGTTGGCCGCCAGCGAGCTGACCGCGTACGCGGTCTTCGCGCTGCGCGCGGGCGCCACGCTGCCCGAGCTTCCCGCGCTGCTCACCGAGCGGGCGCTCGCCCAACGCCTGGTCTACCGGGAGCGGTGGCTGGGCGACCTCTGGCAGCGCGCCGACTCGCGTTCACCGCAGGAGTTCATCGCCCACGGTTGGGACGAGTGCCTGGCGGTGCTGGGCCGACTGACCAACGCCCTGAGTCAGCCGGACGACGGCGGTGACCCGTGCCGGGCGACGGGGGAGGGCTGGGTCGCCGAGGAGGCACTGGCCACCGCGCTGCTCTGCGCCGTGCGGCACGCCGACGACCCGGTCGCGGCACTGGCCCGGGGCGCGACCACCGCCGGCGACTCCGACTCGATCGCCGCCCTGGCCGGCGCGTTCGTGGGCGCGGCCGCCGGGATGAGCGCCTGGCCGAGCGGGTGGGCCGACCGCATCGAGTACGCGGACCAACTCGCCACCCTCGCCGAAGCCTGGGACTGACCCGCCCGGCCCCGCCCCTGCTCCGGCCCCGCCGTGCCTGGGCCCCGCGCGGCCTGACCCGCCCGGGCCTGGCCCGCCCCTGCCCTGCGGGCGTGATCCACTCGGGTTCCTGGAAGTCGGGGTGTCCCACGGTCTCGGATGCCGCGCTTTTCAGGAACCCGAGTCGATCACTCTCGTGGCCAGTGCGACCAGGCAGCGACGACGCAGCGGCTGGTCAGGGGGTGGGCAGGTGACGCAGGCTGCGGACCTTCTTCCACAGGTCGGCGTCGCAGCGCCCGGCGTGGTCCTCGAAGGCCGCCGAGTTGAGTCGGATCGGCTCGGTCAGGCTCAGGTAGCTGTCGTGCTCCGCGCCGGGGTCCCAGTCGCGGGTGGGGATCCGCACGTGGTCGTCCCGGTCGCTCTTGTCCTGGCTGGTGATCTTCAGGACGTCGGCGCCCCGGGAGTCGGCGCGCAGCACCAGACAGGGACGTACCTTCGATCCGGTGCCGTCGGCGTACGGCACGTCGGCCCACCAGATGTCGCCCGGTGCCGGAGCACCGGCCGGCCGTCCGGTGTCGCGCGAGCGCGGCTTGGTGGCCGGTCGATCGGCGCCGCGTGGCCTCGGTGCCGTGGAACGTCGGCCGGGGCGGCCGCCCCGACCCGGCCGGGTGCCCGGACGGCGGTTGGCCACCCGGTGTCGCCAACTGTTCCACGCCCAGCCGGCGGCGACCGCCAGCAGGATCGCCACCGCCCAGAGCAGCGCCTCGGGCATTCGTACCTCCGCCTCTCGGCGACCCACCGGGTCGCACCGTCCGGCGATCCTCGCACGCCGCCGCCCGTGCCGCCCGCCAACCCGGCGCGGGTGGGCGACGGATTGTCCCACCGGCCCGATACGGTGCCGGAGTAGCGTGATCAGGGAGGTCGCAGGCGTGTCCGAAGGTGGCGGTGTGTCCGAGGAACAGATCGGTCAGCAGGTCAGCCCGGCTCAGGAGGCGGCGGCCGGGGCCGAGCCCACGCCGCAGGCCCGAGAGCGGCACGCCACGCTCAGCCAGGAGCTGACCGAGCATCAATACCGTTACTACGTGCTGGACGCGCCGATCATCACCGACGCCGAGTTCGACAAGCAGTTGCGCGAGCTGGAGGCACTTGAGGCGGAGTTCCCGGCACTGCGGACTCCGGACTCGCCGACCCAGCGGGTGGGCGGCACGTTCTCCACCGACTTCACCCCGGTCACCCACGCCGAGCGGATGCTCTCCCTCGACAACGCCTTCGCCGACGAGGAGTTGGCGGCGTGGGCCGAGCGGGTCGAGCGGGACGCCGGTGGCGCGGTGCCCTACCTGTGCGAGCTGAAGGTCGACGGGCTGGCGATCAACCTGACCTACGAGAACGGCCGGCTGGTCCGCGCGGCCACCCGGGGTGACGGCCGCACCGGTGAGGATGTCACCGCCAACGTCCGCAGCATCCGGGACGTGCCCGGCCAGCTCACCCCGTCCGACGACTTCCCGGACGTGCCCGAGCTGGTGGAGGTGCGGGGGGAGATCTACTTCCCGGTCGCCGCGTTCGCCGACCTCAACGCGGGCCTGGTGGAGCAGGGCAAGGCGCCGTTCGCCAACCCGCGCAACGCCGCGGCGGGCAGCCTGCGGCAGAAGGACCCGCGGGTCACGGCCTCCCGGCCGCTGCGGCTGGTGGTGCACGGCATCGGTGCCCGCCGTGGGTTCCAGCCCACGGCCCAGTCCGAGTCGTACGCGGCGCTCAGGTCGTGGGGGTTGCCGACCAGTGACCGGTGGCGGGTCGTCCCGGATCTGAGCGGCGTGGCCGAATACATCGCGTACTACGCCGAGCACCGGCACGACGTCGAGCACGAAATCGACGGCGTGGTGGTCAAGGTCGACCCGGTGTCCATCCAGGGCCGGCTCGGCTCGACCAGCCGCGCGCCGCGGTGGGCGATCGCCTTCAAATACCCGCCGGAGGAGGTCACCACCAAGCTGCTCGACATCGACGTCAACGTGGGCCGCACCGGGCGGGTCACCCCGTTCGCCGTCCTCGAGCCGGTGCGGGTGGCCGGCTCGACGGTCGCGCTCGCCACCCTGCACAACGCCCGTGAGGTGGAGCGCAAGGGGGTGTTGATCGGCGACACGGTGGTGCTGCGCAAGGCCGGCGACGTGATTCCCGAGGTCCTCGGCCCGGTGGTCGACCTGCGGCCCGCCGACGCCCGACCGTTCGTCATGCCCACCACCTGCCCGGCCTGCGGCACCCCGCTCGCACCCTCCAAGGAGGGCGACGTCGACATCCGTTGCCCCAACACCCGTAGCTGCCCGGCCCAGCTGCGCGAGCGGGTGTTCCACCTCGCCGGTCGCGGGGCCTTCGACATCGAGGCGCTCGGTTACAAGGGAGCTGCGGCCCTGCTGGACGCGCAGGTCATCGCCGACGAGGGTGATCTGTTCCAGCTCGACGCCGACCAGTTGTCCCGGTCCACGTTCTTCGTCAACAAGGACGGCAGTCTGGGCAGCAACGCGGCCAAGCTGCTGGACAACCTGGCCGTCGCCCGCGAGCGTGACCTGTGGCGGGTGCTGGTGGCGCTCTCCATCCGTCATGTCGGCCCCACCGCCGCGCAGGCGCTCGCCAGGCACTTCCGCTCGATGGAGGCCATCGACGAGGCCAGCGAGGAGGAGCTGTCCTCTGTCGACGGGGTCGGGCCGACCATCGCGGCCAGCATCCGGGAGTGGTTCGCGGTGGACTGGCACCGCGAGGTCGTCCGCAAGTGGGCCGAGGCGGGCGTACGGATGGCCGAGGAGGCTGTCGACGAGGGGCCGCGCCCGCTGGAGGGGCTGACAGTGGTGGTGACCGGCACGCTCGCCGGCTACTCACGCGACCAGGCCGCCGAGGCCGTGCAGAGCCGGGGCGGCAAGCTCAGCGGTTCGGTCTCCAAGAAGACGAGCTTCGTGGTCGTCGGGGACAACCCCGGGTCCAAGGCTGACAAGGCGGCCAGCCTCAAGGTGCCGGTGCTGGACGAGGACGGGTTCCGATTGCTGCTGGACGCGGGCCCGGACGCCGCGCGGGAGGTCGCCCAGCCGGGCGGGTGATCCCGCTCGCGGCCTGCGGCGGCGACTAGGCGCGTATACCAACTTAATTACGACTACGACCGATTCGTGACTGTCATACCGGGAAACTGGGGGCCGAGGGCGTTTCATTGGTTCACGGCGTACCGCACCGGCACGCCGACTGTCGGTCGGGAGGTGTGGTGGAGGTCGCGGATCCACGCAACTCACTCCCGCCGGGACGGGCCACACCGTTCGCCACGTTCGTCGTCGGCATCCTGGTGGTCGCCGCGCTGACCGCCGCCGTACCCCTCGCGTCCCTTCCGGACGAGGTGTCCCGGCTGCCGGTGGCGTTCTGGACGATGGCCGCTCTCGCCGTGGTCTGCGACGCCCGGCCGTTCGTCCCGCCGGGGCGCCGGCAGACCTCCGCGGTGTTCCCGTCCACCTGCTTCACCTTCGCGATCCTGCTCGGGTGGGGCCTCGGCCCCGCGGTGGTGGTGCAGGCGATGGGGGTGATCGTCTCGGGCTGGCGGATGCGGCACGCAGCCTGGCGGACGGCGTTCAACGTCGGCCAGTACGTGTGCGCCCTCGCCGCCGCGTACGGGGTGATCCAGCTCGGCTCGGGCACCATCTTCTCCGGCGGGCGGTTGCACTGGACCGACGTGGCTGCCGTCGGCGGTGCCACGTTGGCGTGGTTCGTCGTCAACTACGGGCTGGTCAGCTGGGCGGTGCGGCTGCGTTTCGGCGACCGGTGGTGGCCCACGCTGCGCCGGGGCCTCGGCTTCGAGTTGCTCTCCACCGGTTCGCTGCTGCTGCTCGCCCCGGTGCTGGTTGCCGCCGCGCGGGTCAGCGCGGCGCTGATCCCGCTGGTGCTGGTGCCGCTCTTCGCGGTCTACCGGATGGCCCGGCTGACCGTCGAGCAGCAGCACCTCGCCGCCGCCGACCCGTTGACCGGTCTGCCCAACCGCAAGGCGCTGCTGGCCGAGGTGGCGGAGCAGGTGCACCTGCACGCCGAGCGGACGGCCCGCGGCGAACCCGACGGGCAGTTGGCGCTGCTGCTGATCGACCTGGACCGTTTCAAGAACGTCAATGACGCGCTCGGGCACGCCGTGGGCGACCGGCTGCTGGTCGAGGTCAGTGCCCGGCTCACCGACGTGCAGCCCCGACCACAGATGATCGCCCGGCTCGGCGGCGACGAGTTCGCCATCGTGATGACCGGCATGACCGACGTCGGTCAGGCCCGGGAGTTGGCCGACCAGGTGGTCCAGGCGCTGGCCGAGCCGGTGCCACTCGACGGGCTGCCGTTGGACGTGGGCGGCTCGATCGGGATCGCCCTCTTCCCCGAGCATGGCGAGGACTTCGCCACCCTGATGCGCCACGCCGACGTGGCGATGTACGACGCCAAGCACCGCAACGACACGGTGGCCGTCTACGCCCCCGAGTCCGACCACAATTCCGCCGAGCGCCTCGGCCTCCTCGCCGACCTGCGCCGGGTGTTGGAATCCAGCCCGTCGAGCGAGTTGTTCGACACCGACCCGGCGGACCAGGCCGACGGGGCTGTCGACGTACCCCTTGCGGCGACGGCGGAGGTGCGCGGCGGTGACGGCGCGGCGCTGCCCGTCGGGTCCCCGGCCGAGGCCGCACCCCACGCGGACCCGGCACCGGCGGTCGCCACGGCACCGCCGACCACCAACCGGTGGTGGGGGCGCCGTCGGCGCAACGACGCCGAGCTGGTGCACGCCGACGAGTTGATCAACCGGATCGCGACCGGCGCCGACCCGATCCGGGGCCGTGGCTCCCGTTCCACGGTCACCGGCACCCGCTCGGGCCTGACCCGGGAGCGACGCGCGGGAGCCGGCAACGGCCGCCGGTCACCGAACGGGAGCACGGTCCCCGCGAGGGGCAACGGCGGCCTCGGGCGGCGGCGTGACATCGGGACAGGCGGCCCGGGCCACCCGGTCGAATCGACGGGGTGGGCGCACGCGGACGGCGAAGCGGCAGAAGACGCCGGGGAAATCACCATGTACTACCAGCCGCAGATCGCCATCGCGACCGGCGAGGTGGTCGGTGTCGAGGCCCTGCTGCGGTGGCGGCATCCCCGGCGGGGCATGGTCGACCCGGAGGAACTCATCCGTGTCGCCGAGCAGAGCGCGGTGATGCGACTGCTCACCCGGCGGGTGGTCGACGACGTGGTGGAGCAACTCGCCAAGTGGTCGGCGGCCGGCATCGGCCTGCGCGCGGCGCTGAACGTGAGCGTGCGCGACCTGCACACCGGCGACGTCGCCGAACAGATCGCCGACCGGCTGGCCCGCTACGGGGTGCCTGCCGACCGGCTGCAGGTGGAGATCACCGAAGGTGCGTTGATGGCCGATCCGCGCCGGGTGCTGGCCACCATCTCCCAACTGCACCGGATCGGGGTGGCCATCTCATTGGACGACTTCGGCACCGGCTACTCCTCGCTGCAACACCTGCGCCGGTTGCCGTTGTCCGAGGTGAAGGTGGACCGGTCGTTCGTGCTCGGCATGGCCGAGGACGCCGACGACGCGGCGATCGTCCGATCGATGATCGAGTTGGCCGGGGCGCTGGGCCTGCGTGTGGTCGCCGAGGGCGTCGAGGACGAGCGGACCTGGCGGATGCTGCACTCCGCCGGCTGCGACGCCGCCCAGGGCTGGTTCTACGCCCGGCCCATGCCGGCCGAGGAGCTGGTCACCTGGCTGGCCCGGTACCGGCCGGTGCGCCCGAGCGGGCCCCCGCAGTCGGACATCGGCCGCCGCCCCACCCGCTGACCCCTCCGCCGGCATGGCATTCCGGCTGCCGGAGGGGGAGTCGGGGACGCGGCACCGGAGCGGAACAATAGACTCGCTCCGGTCACCGCGCGTCACGCTCCACCCGTCGCGCGGCCGGCACACCGCCCGACCAGCAGGACATCAGAAGGGGGCACGGATGGCCGCCATCTCCCGCGAGGAGGTCGCGCACCTGGCGCGCCTGTCGCGGCTCGCCGTCACCGAGGAGGAGCTGGACATGTTCGCCGGCCAGCTCGACGTGATCCTCCAGGCGGTCGCTCAGGTCGGCGAGGTCGCCGCCGCGGACATTCCGCCGACCTCGCACTCGGTGCCGCTGACCAACATCTTCCGCGAGGACGTCGTCACGCCGTGCCTGACCCCGCAGGAGGCGCTGTCGGGCGCACCCGACGCCGAGGACCAGCGGTTCCGCGTACCGCGGATCCTGACCGAGGATGTGGCGTCATGAGCGAGCGCCAGCGAGTGAATCATGGTTGCAGCGCGGTGGTGCCTCATGGCGTCATGGAGCGAAGCGGAGTGACGGCATGAGCAGCGATCTCACCAGAATGACCGCGACGGAGATCGCGTCCCTGGTCGCCGGGGGCGAGACCTCCGCCGTCGAGGTGACCCGGGCGCACCTCGACCGGATCGCCGCGGTCGACGACCGGGTGCACGCCTTCCTGCACGTTGACACCGACGGCGCGCTCGCCGCGGCCCGCTCGGTGGACGAGCGCCGGGCCGCCGGCGAGGAGCTGGGCCCCCTTGCGGGTGTGCCGGTCGCGGTCAAGGACGTGCTCGCCACGCGGGGCGTGCCGACCACCGTGGGCTCGAAGATCCTGGAGGGCTGGCGCCCGCCGTACGACGCGACGATCGTGCAGCGGCTGCGCGAGGCCGGCACGGTGATGCTCGGCAAGACCAACATGGACGAGTTCGCGATGGGCTCCTCCACCGAATACTCGGCGTACGGCCCGACGCACAACCCGTGGGACCTGAGCCGGATCCCGGGTGGCTCGGGTGGTGGCAGCGCTGCCGCGCTGGCCGCGTACGAGGCGCCGCTGGCGATCGGCTCGGACACCGGCGGCTCGATCCGCCAGCCCGGCGCGGTCACCGGCACTGTCGGTGCGAAGCCCACCTACGGCGGCACCTCCCGGTACGGGCTGGTGGCCTTCTCCTCGTCGCTGGACACTCCGGGCCCGTGTGCCCGTAACGTGCTCGACGCGGCCCTGCTGCACCAGGTGATCGGCGGGCACGACCCGCGTGACTCCACCTCGATCCCTCAGCCGATGCCGGACGTGGTGGCGGCGGCGAAGCTCGGCGCGACCGGCGACCTGACCGGTGTGCGGCTCGGCATCGTCAGCGAGTTCGTCGGCGAGGGCGCCGAGCCGGGTGTGATGGCCGCGTTCCGCGAGTCGGTCGACGCTCTCGCGAAGCTGGGCGCGGAGATCGTCGAGGTGTCCTGCCCGACGTTCGCGTACGCGCTGCCGGCGTACTACCTGATCGCCCCGAGCGAGTGCTCCTCCAACCTGGCCCGGTTCGACGGCGTCCGGTTCGGCCTGCGGGTCGGCGACGACGGCAACCGGTCGCTGGAGGAGGTCATGTCGCTGACCCGCGAGGCCGGCTTCGGCCCGGAGGTCAAGCGCCGCATCATGATCGGCACGTACGCGCTGTCGTCGGGTTACTACGACGCGTACTACGGGCAGGCGCAGAAGGTCCGGACGCTCATCACCCGGGA
This sequence comes from Micromonospora sp. A202, assembly GCF_006715105.1. Taxonomy (NCBI): domain Bacteria; kingdom Bacillati; phylum Actinomycetota; class Actinomycetes; order Micromonosporales; family Micromonosporaceae; genus Micromonospora; species Micromonospora sp. A202. The sequence continues at coordinate 1,020,081 of NZ_VFMP01000001.1, forward strand.
CTTCACCGCCGCGTTCGAGCGGGTCGATGCGCTGATCTCGCCGACGACCCCGTCGGTGGCGTTCCCGATGGGCGCACGGACCGCCGACCCGTACCAGATGTACCTGGCCGACCTGTACACGATCCCGACGAACCTGTACGGCGGGCCGGGCATCTCGGTGCCCTGTGGCATCTCCGAAGGGCTGCCCGTCGGCCTGCAGGTGATGGCCCCGACGATGGCCGACGACCGGATGTACCGGGTCGCCGCCGCGTTGGAGTCCGTGATCGGCACGTTCACGCCACCGGCGTTGTAAGCCGCGCAAGCGGTCGAGGCGGGTCGGGGACAGGCGGTTTCACGCCGGTCCGTGACCCGCCTCGACCGTGTTGGTCGTCGGCCCGGCGAGGTAGCGGCGGGCCTCCCGCAGGCCACGCCAGCGATACCAGGCGGCACCTCCCCAGAGCAGGAGCAGCAGTACGGCCAGCACGCGGCCGAGCGGGCGGACCGGGTCCACCAGGGGCGGCAGTTGGCTGAGGAAGCCCACCGTGAACAGCACCAGCAGCCAGCGTTGACTGACGCGGGACCGGGCCTCCTTGCGAGCCAGCGCGTCCAGATAAGGGTCGTCGGTGGACCCGTCGCGTAACGCCTGCACGATCAGCCGCCTGGTCGTCGGGTCGACGCCGGCCGTCCGGGGCATCCGCCTGATCAGCCGCCGGCCGAAGACGAGGGCGACGACCGCGCCGACCAGCGGCGGGATCAGCATCAGCGCGAACGCCGCGAAGAGGTCGGGGCCCCCGGTCCGGCCGTTGACCATCGCGGCGGTGCCCGTCGCGGCCGCGCCGACCACGACGGCCGCGGCCACGACGTACGTGCTGCGGCGGTGCCGCCCTCGCGGCACCTGCTCGTCTGCGAGGATCACCTGCCGGGTCAGCGCTCCTGGTCGTTCCCCCGTATTCGACATGGTCGCTCCGTACCCCACCGTCAGCGACGACACGCGCGCCCGGCGAAACCCGCCCGAGGATTGATCGGGCAACCCCATTAGGCTGGACAGGTTCTGTCCCGGATCGCGCCTGGAGCGTCTCATGACCACGACACTGCCCGCGTACGACGAGGTCGTTGCACGCTACGAACCGGTGATCGGCCTGGAGACCCACGTCGAGCTGGGCACGAACACCAAGATGTTCTGTGGTTGCCCGACCGACTTCGGTGGCGAGCCGAACACCCGGGTCTGCCCGGTGTGCCTGGGCCTGCCCGGCTCCCTGCCGGTGGCCAACAAAGCGGCCATCGAGGCGATCATCCGGATCGGCCTGGCGCTGAACTGCTCGATTGCCGAGTGGTGCCGGTTCGCCCGGAAGAACTACTTCTACCCGGACATGCCGAAGAACTTCCAGATCAGCCAGTACGACGAGCCGATCTGCGTCGACGGCTACCTGGACGTCGAGGTGGGCGGCGAGACGGTGCGGATCGAGATCGAGCGGGTGCACCTCGAGGAGGACACCGGCAAGACGCTGCACGTCGGTGGTGCCACCGGCCGCATCCACGGTGCGACGGAGTCGCTGGTCGACTACAACCGGGCCGGCATCCCGCTGGTGGAGATCGTCACCAAGCCCATCCCGGGCACCGGCGCGCTCGCACCCGACGTGGCCAAGGCGTACGTCACCGAGCTGCGCGACGTGATCCGCACCCTCGGTGTCTCGGACGTGCGGATGGAGGAGGGTTCGCTGCGTTGTGACGTGAACACCTCGCTCAACCTGCCGGGGCAGGAGTGGGGCACCCGCACCGAGACGAAGAACGTCAACTCGCTGCGGTCGGTGGAGCGGGCGGTCCGCTCGGAGATGCTGCGGCAGGCGTCGGTGCTCGAAGCGGGCGGCCGGATCACGCAGGAGACCCGGCACTTCCACGAGGACACCGGCGACACCACCCCGGGACGTTCGAAGGAGACGGCCACCGACTACCGGTACTTCCCGGAGCCGGATCTGGTGCCGATCGCCCCGGACCCGGCGTGGGTCGCCGAGCTGAAGGCCGCCCTGCCGGAGCTGCCCCGGGTGCACCGGCGTCGGCTCCAGCAGCAGTGGGGGCTCTCCGACCTGGACATGCAGTCGGTGCTGAACGCCGGCGCGGTCGAGCTGATCGAGGCCACCGTGGCCGCCGGCACCACCCCGGCGGCGGCCCGCAAGTGGTGGCTGGGTGAGCTGTCCCGCCGGGCCAACGAGAGCGGTGTGGAGCTGGCCGAGATCGGTGCCACTCCCACCCAGGTCGCCGAGTTGCAGGGGCTGGTCGACGCCGGCAAGCTCAACGACAAAATGGCCCGCGCGGTGCTGGAGGGCGTGGTCGACGGTGAGGGCTCACCCGCCGAGATCATGGCCAGCCGGGGCCTGGAGGTCGTGTCGGACACCGGCGCGCTGACCATCGCCGTGGACGAGGCGATCGCCGCGAACCCCGGCATCGCCGACAAGATCCGCAGTGGCAAGGTCGCCGCGGCCGGCGCACTGGTCGGCGCGGTCATGAAGACCACTCGGGGTCAGGCCGACGCCGCCGCCGTCCGCACGCTGATCCTGGAGCGCCTCGGCGTCGAAGGCTGACCGGCACGTCACCCTCTGCCGCCCCGGGCGGCGCGATCCACACCCCTCGCGAGGGCGTCAACGGCGACGCCTGGATGGAGCCACCGTGACCCAGCACGACCTCGATGTCCTTGACGAGATCCAGCGGCGGGTGCTGTGGCTCGCCACCCGGATCGTGGACGCCGCCAACCATGACCGGGCCACCGGAGACGGTGTGAAGGTGGGCGGCCACCAGGCGTCCAGCGCCTCCCTGGTCACGGCGATGACCGCGCTGTGGTTCGCGCACCTGGACGCCGAGGACCGGGTCGCGGTGAAGCCGCACGCGTCCCCGGTGTTCCACGCCATCCAGTACCTGCTCGGCAACCTGGACCGCTCGTACCTGCCCCGGCTGCGGGCCCGGGGCGGCCTCCAGTCGTACCCGTCGCGGACCAAGGACCCCGACGAGGTGGACTTCTCCACCGGCTCGGTGGGTCTGGGCGCGGCCGCGCCGCTCTTCGCCGCCGCCACCCGTCGCTACGTCGACGCGCACTTCGGGGCCCGACCGCACTCCCGGTTCGTGGCGCTGATCGGCGACGCCGAGCTGGACGAGGGCAACATCTGGGAGGCGGTGGCCGACCCGGCGACCACCGGGCTGGGCAACGTGATGTGGCTTGTCGACTTCAACCGGCAGTCGCTGGACCGGGTGGTCCCCGGCATCCGGATCAACCAGTGGCGGGGTCAGTTCGAGGCGGCCGGCTGGCACGTCGTGGAGGTCAAGTACGGTCGCCGGCTCGCCGAGGCGTACGCCCGGCCGGGCGGCGAGGCGCTGCGCGACTGGATCGACGCGATGCCCAACGAGCAGTACCAGTCGCTGTTCGGGCTGACCGGCCCGGCGCTGCGCAAGCAGTTCCTGGACGGCGCGCCGGCCGGCATCGACGAGCTGATCGCCCACATCAGCGACGAGGACCTCGGTCCCCTCGTCACCGACCTGGGCGGGCACGACCTGTCCGCGATGCTCGACGCGTACGCCCAGTGCGACGCGGTCACCGACCGGCCCAGCGTCGTCTTCGCGTACACCGTGAAGGGTTGGGGTCTGCCCATCGCCGGCAACCCGCGCAACCATTCCGCGCTGCTCAGCTCGGAGCAGGTCGACACGCTGCGGGCCGCGCAGGGGCTGACCTCCGAGACCGAGTGGGACCGCCTCGACCCGGCGTCACCGGCCGGCATCCGGGCAGGCGCCCGCCGGGAGGCGCTGTCCCGAGCGCCCCGCGAGCGCGCGCTGGGGGTCACCGTTCCGGAAAGCACGGGAGTACGCGCAACCAAGCCCATCTCCACCCAGGAGGTCTTCGGTCGGGTGCTGGTGGACCTGGCGCGGAACCGGGAGGTCGGCCGCTACCTGGTCACCACCGCCCCGGACGTGGCCACCTCCACCAACCTGGCCGGGTTCATCAACAAGACCGGGGTGTTCGCACCCACCGAGCAGCGCTCCTGGACCGAGGACCGGATGCTGCGCTGGACGGAGAGCCCCGCCGGGCAGCACATCGAGCTGGGCATCTCGGAGATGAACCTGTTCCTGCTGCTCGGCCAGCTCGGGCTCTCCTGGGACCTGTCCGGGCAGCCGCTGCTGCCGGTGGGCACGGTCTACGACCCGTTCGTCCTGCGCGGCCTCGACGCGTTCCTGTACGGCACGTACTCCGGCTCCCGGTTCGTGGTGGCCGGCACCCCGTCGGGCATCACCCTGGCCCCGGAGGGCGGCGCCCACCAGTCCACCATCACCGCGTCGGTCGGCCTGGAGCTGCCCGGGGTGACCTTCCTGGAGCCGGCGTACGCGGCCAGCCTCGACTGGCTGCTCTGCGACGCGCTGGGGCAGATCGCCGGCGGGTCGGCCCCGGCCGCGACCGCCGCGCCGACCGAGGATGGGGCGTACTACTTCCGGTTGAGCACCCGGCCACTGGACCAGGCACCGTTCGAGGCGGCCCGCGCCCGGCTCGGCGACGCGGTCCTGCGTCGGCAGGTGGTCGCCGGGGCGTACCGGCTGGTCGACGCGCACCAGGCGTATCCGCACCTGGTCGACGCCCCGGTGGTGCAACTGGCCGCCTCCGGCGCGGTGCTGCCCGAGGTGCTGGCCGCTGCGGCGGAGCTGGCCGACGAGGGCGTCGCCGCGCACGTGGTGGACGTGACGAGCCTCGACCGGCTCTACCGGGCCTGGCAGCGCACCCTGCGCCAGGGCGTGCGGACGGCCACCGTGCCCAGCGTGCCGGGCGCGCTGCGGTCCGCGTTCGTCGATCGGGTGCCGGTGGTGACCGTGCACGACGCCGCGTCGCACGCGATGGCCTGGCTCGGTTCGGCGGTCGGCGCCCCGGCGGTGCCGCTCGGCGTGGACGAGTTCGGCCAGTCCGGCAGTGTCGCCGAGCTGTACGAGTTGCACGACCTGCTGCCCGGCAGCATCGTCAACGCCGCGCTGGCCGCCATCGCCCTACGCTGACCGCGGCGGGGAGCGTTATCACACTGAGTGATTCGCATAGGAAAGAACCCGTTCGCAACTCGCTGTAATCGTCTCTGTCGCTCACGCCACGCCCTTTCCTCCCTTTGCTCTGCTGCCGCCGATGCGCCACCGGTCTGAACAGCGCGAACCGATAGTTGCTCTTTGGTGTCATGTCGCACGGGGCGCACCGACAGTGACTGGTGCAGATTGGGCGGCAGAGCAAAGGGGGAAGCAGGGGTGGGGGAGGCTCGTCTCTGTTTACTCTCTGTCGAACTGAAGGACGGCGGTCGGTCGCCCTTCCATGCCGCGTCAGCCGGTCGGGCTGGTGGTGGGCGAGGGGGACGCCACGGTGGGGTTCTCCACCAGGCGTCGTTCCAGGTTGACCTGGGCCTGCCCGGTGCCTCCGACGGTGATGGTGTCGTACGCCTGGAGCATCTTCTGCTGGTCGAAGTAGAGCACGCTCATCGACAGCGGGGTCGGCTTCTCGCCCTCAAGGCCGCGCAGCCCGGCCCCGCCGGTCGAGCCTTCGACCATCAGCGTGGTGGGCTGCTGCCCGGGCACCTGTGGCAGTTTGGAGACCTGCCCCGAGTGGGTGTGCCCGGCCAGCACCAGCGGGCAGGTGCCGGAGAGCGCCCCGGCCGACGCCGGATCGTGCACCAGGGCGATGTTCACCGGCCGGGGTGAGCGGCGCACAGTGGTCGCGAGCTGCTCGCCGACCCCGGTCACCTGGTCGGCGACCTGCGGGGTCAGGCCGCTGCCGGCGGGTGAGGTGTTCTTGTCCGGGGTGAAACGCGGGTCGCCGATGCCGGCGATGGTCAGCCCGGCGACGGTCGTCGTCGTGTTGTTCAACACGATCGCGTTCGGCTGGCGGGCCACCGCGGCGGCGGTCTTGCCGGAGTCGTGGTTGCCCCGGATGAAGACGTACGGCTTCTTGAGCAGGCCGATCGACCCGACGAAGGACGCCTCCGGCTCGCTGCCCCAGTCGGTGATGTCGCCGGTGTCGATCACCACGTCGATGCCGAACTGCTCCACCACCGTGCGGATCAACTGCCAGCCGGTCGGGTTCAGGTGCATGTCGGAGACGTGCAGCACCCGCGTGGTGCCCGGGGTCGGCTCCAACAGCGGAAGCGCCGAGACGGTGGTGTAGAGCTGGCTGACATTGCCGACCAGGCGTTGCAGCTGCTCGGCGTACTTGGTGTAGTCGTTGGCGATCCGGCGCGCGTCGCCGACGATGGCCGGTGCGTTGACCAGCAGCCCTTCGTAGCGTGGTTCCTCGATCGCCTGCGGACGCAGGGTGGCCGCCGCCGTGCCGAGGCTGCCGGCGGTGATCAGCAGTGCGAGCCCGCCCGCCCAGGCGGTCCGCCGGACGTTGCGGAAGATCAGCCCGGCCAGGATCAGGGTGACCAGCACCGACGTGCCGAGGGTCCGCAGGCCGAGCCGCATCACCCCGGAGCGGACGTCCTCGACGGCGCTCTGACTGGCCCGGCTGATGCTGGCCGGGTCGTCGATCAGCGCCTCGGTGCGGCCCTGGTCGAGTGCGCCCAGGCGGACGGTGAGGTGGGTCGGCCCGTCGTGGCTGTCGAGCAGCAGCGCGCCCAGCGGTGGGATGTCGACAGTGGTGCCGCCATCGCGGGCGGGGGAGATGCTGAGGTTGGCCCGGAACGGGCCGATGTCGGTGTCCACCCGACCGCCGGCCAGCACCCCGAGCACCGCCCCGCCCAGGGCCACGGCGAGGACGGCGACGACCAGCCCGATGCGGCGCAGCACCTCGACGGACCCGAGCCGCCGACTGTCCGGGCGCGGCCGGTCGCCGCCGGTCGCCGGGTCGTCCCGGTCGTCGGCGTCGTCGTGCTGCTCGTCGCGTTGCCCGTCCATGCTGAAAGTCTGACCTGCCCGTCGAAAGATCTTGGCAAACCTGACCGGATGGTGACGAACGTCAGCTGCGGCCGCCGTCGCCGCCCGCGAAGACAACCCGCAGGAGCCGGTCGTCGTCGCCGGCCGGGTCACCGCGCCCGTCGTGGTTGGAGGTGCCCACCCAGAGCGACCCGTCCGGTGCCGCGGCCACCGCACGCAGTCGACCGTACCGGTTGGTGAGCAGCTCGCTGGGCTGGCCGAGCAGCGTCCCGGTGTCAGTCAGCTCCATCACCCAGAGGCGCTTGCCGCGCAGACAGCCGGTGACCAGCAGCCGGTCCGTGGCGGCCAGACCGGAGCAGGAGGCGTCCGAGGTGGCCCACTGCGTGATCGGGTCGGTGAACCGCTTGTCGCCGGCGCGCCCCTCGACCTCCGGCCAGCCGTAGTTGCCGCCCTTGGTGATCTGGTTGATCTCGTCCCACGTGTTCTGGCCGAACTCGACGGCGTACATCCGCTTGGCGCCGTCCCAGGTGAACCCCTGGACGTTGCGGTGGCCCAGTGACCAGACGGGGGAGTTGGGGTACGGGTTGCCGGCGGAGGGCTTGCCGTCCGGAGTGATCCGGAGGATCTTGCCGCCGAGGCTCTTCACGTCCTGGGAGGAGGGGCGCTCACCCGCGTCGCCCGTGCTGACGTAGAGCTGCCCGTCCGGCCCGAAGCCCAACCCGCCGCCGTTGTGCACGTTGGCCTTGGGGATGCCGGTGAGGATCGGGGTGGGCTGACCGCCGAGTTGCAGCCGGGCGACCCGGTTGTCCTGGGCGGCGGTGTAGTAGACGAAGACCGTGCGGTCCTGGGCGTAGGCCGGGGAGACGGCGATGCCGAGGAGACCGCCCTCGCCAGCCGCGGCCACCTCGGGGATCGTCTGCACCGGGCGGACCCGCAGCCCGTCCGGCCCGGACTCGGGGCCGACCTGAAGGATCCGGCCGTTGTCGCGTTCGGTGACCAGCGCGCCGCCGTCCGGCAGGAAGGCGATGCCCCACGGCACCCGCAGACCCTTGGCGAGCACTGTCGCCACCGCCTGCTGGCCGGCGCCGCCGGCGCTCGCCGGCGCGGACGGGGTCGGCAGGTTGGGCGGCTCGCCGGCCGGGTCGGGTTCCGGTTCGCCGAAGCTGCAACCGGAGGCGAACAGCAGCGCCGCGCAGGACGCCGCGAGGGCCGCCCGGAGGCGACGGACGCGAGGGTACGGGGGACGGGCTCTCACCCGGCCCAGGGTAGCCCGCTGGACGGCCCGGCCGGGCCCGTCGCGATCCGACGGGTGCCGGTGAACCCTGCCGGTGGTCCCCGGTGGACCGCTCACCGTGCCCGTACGGCCAGCAGCGCGGTGTCGTCCTCGCGGTGGTCGATCGAGGCGAGCAGCAGGTCGCACAGCTCGTCGAGGGGCAGCGTGTCGGTGCCGGCCAGTCGGTCTGTCAGCTCGGCCAGCCCCTCGTCGATGGAGCGGTCCCGCCGCTCGATCAGCCCGTCGGTGTAGAGCAGCAGGGTGTCACCGGTGGCCAGGTTGGTCGACTGGCTGGTCCGCGTCGACGGCCGGGCCAGTCCGAGCAGCGGCTCCGGGGTCGCCTCCAGGGCCTCGACCGCCCCACCGGCGCGAACCACGAGGGCCGGTGGGTGCCCGGCGTTGGACCAGGTCACCTCGTGGACACCGCCGTGCTGCGGGCAGATCCGGACCAGTGTCGCGGTGGCGGCGATCGGCAGTCGCAGGCCACGGATCGCGCCGTCCAGGTTGCTCATCAGCGACCCGACCGTGTCCGGCCGGCCGAAGGCGTTGCCCCGCACCAGGTTGCGGAGCTGACCCATGGTCGCCGCCGCCTCGATGTCGTGCCCGGCCACGTCGCCGATCGCCGCGATCACGTCACCGTCGGGCTGGACGAAGGCGTCGTACCAGTCGCCGCCGACCTCCACCCGGTCGGCTGCGGGCTGGTAGCGGGCGGCGAGCTCCAGCTCCGTCACGATCGGCAGCTGGGGCAGCATGCTGTGTTGCAGCACCTCGGCGACGTGCCGCTGCTCGCCGTACATCGAGCTGTTGCCCACGGCCTGGCCGGCCCGGCGGCCGATGTCGACAGCGGTGAGCAGGTCGCGGTCGTCGAACTGCTGTCGTTGCGCGCCGTTGACGAGGGTGATCGCGCCCAGCACGGTGCCGCCGACGCCCTGCATCGGCACGCTCAGGTAGGAGGCGATGCCGAGACGGTCGGCGATCGTCGACATCTCCGGCTGTGTGGTGCCCCTCGTGACGTCGGCCAGGGACGCCACGCTGCCGAGCCGAGGCTGGCCGGTCCGCAGGACCGCCCGGACCATCGACTCGGGGCTCAGCCCGGTGCGCAGCAGCTCACCGAAGCGGTCGACGTCCACCGCCCGGGCCGGGTCGCGGTGCACCGAGACCACCTCGCGGGGCAGGCCGGTCGGCCCGATCAGGGTGAGCAGGCACCAGTCGGCGAGCAGCGGCACCATCGCGGCGGCGAGCCGGCGCAACGCGGTGCCCACGTCCAGGGTGCCGGCCAGCGTCTCGCTCACCCCGGCCACCAGCTCCAACCGCTCGTGCGCCTGCACGATCCGCCGCCCGGCCTCCTGCGCGCTGTCGAGCGCGATCCGCAGTCGCAGCTCCGACGAGCAGGCGGCGGCCAGGTCGGCCAGTGTCCGCAGCTGCGCGGCCGTCCACGCTCGGGGCTTGTTATCGATGGCACACAGCGAGCCGAGCACCCGACCGGAGAGGTCGGTCAAAGGCATCCCGGCGTACGCGACCACGCCGAGGTCGTCGATCGCCAGATTCTCCCGGACGCGGGGGTAGAGCCGGGCATCCGGCAGCACCATCGGCACCTGGATGTCCACGACGTGCTGACAGAACGAGTGGCTCAGCGGGGTCTGCCGACGCTCCGACCAGGGGTCCGGCAACCCGACCGCGCCGGGGAAGAACTGCCGGTCGGCGGAGACCAGGGAGACCAGCGCCACCGGCACGTCCAGCAGGTCGCTGACCAGCCGGGCGAACCGGTCGAACGCCTCGTCCGGGACGGCGTCGAGCCCGGTGTCAGCGAGCGCGCGCAGCCGCGCCGGTTCGCCGAGCGCCGCAGGCGGGACGATCGGAGGCCGGGCGGTGGCGGGGGAGCCGTCGGTCATCGAGCACCTGTCTGCCGGGGCGGAGGCCGACCGGCCCTCCGACCCTTCGTTATACCTCGTCCAGGGCGGAGTCGAACATCGGTGTGCTGAGTCTCGCCCGCCCCGACCCCACGCGCCATCCCCCGGGACGTCTGTTCGCCGCCGTGCCCGCGCCGGCCGTGGTCAGGGGGACTATCGTCGGCGGACGTGAAGGTATGGATCCCACACCAGGCCGGTCTGAACCTCATGGGCGAACTGCCCCCGGACGTGACGGTGGAGGTGTTCGAGCACGCTGACCGGCTGCCCTCGGAGGCGACCGACGTCCGCGTCTGGGTGCCACCGTTTTTGGGCGGCTCGGACGCGACGGCGTTGCTGCGTGAGCTGCCCGACCTCGCCGTGGTGCAGTTGCTCTCCGCCGGGGCGGACGCCTGGGCCGGCCGTACACCGCCGGGGGTCACGCTCTGCGACGCGCGGGGCGTGCACGACCCGTCCACCGCCGAGTGGGTCGTCACGGCTGTCCTTGCCCAGCTGCGGGCGTTCCCGACGTTCATCAGGGCGCAGGCCGAGCGACGTTGGGCGAACGAGGGGAACCTCCCGACCGACGAGCTGACCGGCAAGCGGGTGCTGATCGTCGGTGCCGGCGCGATCGGCACCGCGGTGCGGGACCGGCTCGCCCCCTTCGAGGTGAGCTTCACTCTGGTGGCGAGGACCGCCCGCCCGGAGCAGGGCGTGCACGGCGTCGAGGAACTGCCCCGGCTGCTGCCCGACGCCGACGTGGTGATCGTGATCGTGCCGCTCACCGACCAGACCCGTGGCCTGATCGACAAGGACTTCCTGGCCGCGATGCCGGACGGTGCGTTGCTCGTCAACGCCGCCCGGGGGCCGGTGGCCCACACCGAGGCGCTGGTCGCCGAGCTCGCCACCGGTCGGATCTCGGCCGCCCTGGACGTCACCGATCCGGAGCCGCTGCCCGCTGACTCGCCGCTCTGGACGATGCCGAACGTGCTGCTCACCCCGCATGTGGCCGGGTCGGTGCGAGGTCTGCTGCCGCGTGCCTACCGACTGGTCGGTGACCAGGTGCGCCGGTTCGCCGCCGGGCAGCCGCTGATCAACACGGTGGTCGACGGCTACTGACCGGGCGCCTCGTCCGAGTTGTCGGGCAGCGTCTGGCCGGTGGCCGACACCAGCCGGGGCAGGTCCACGCCGCGTACCGCCGGCAGGGTCACCTGCTGGCCGTCGTCGAGCCGCGCGACCGCACGTCCGCGCTGGTCGGTGACCAGTTCGAGGACCTGGTCCCAGTCGATGCGGCGTTGCCCGGCCAACGCCCGTACGCGCAGCTCCCGGGCGTTGGCGTCGGTGCCGGCCCGCCAGGCCCAGAGCGCGACGGCGAGCGGCAGGAGCAGCACCGGCAGCAGGTAGGTCCGGGCGCTCGCCAGCGGCAGTGCACCGATGAAGGCGATGACCGCGGCGACCAGGATGGCTTGGTTGTACCGGAAGCGGACCGTGTCGGGCTTACTCACCCTCCGATGATCCCACCCCCGGCCGGTCCGGCTCGCGGCGGGCGGTGCCGGCGGGGTGCGGTACGCCGTACAGTGACACAGGTCATTGTCTCCTCCAGGTGACCGACACGTAACTAATCCGGCCGCCGATCGTTTCCGTTTGTTGAGCAGCGGACTCGCAACGTCCGATGCCCCGCACCGTCGTACCGCCCCCGTGCCCCCTCACGAAGGCGACCGCCGTGCTCCTCGCGTACCCGTTCCGTGTTCTCGTCCCTCGCCGGGCGGCACCGGAGGCCGCCACCTCCGCCGCGGTGGCGCTGCTCCTTCTCGCCGGTGCCGTCGACCTGGTCCCGGCCTCGGTGGTGATCGCGCTGACCGCTGGTGCCGGCGCCACACTCGCCGGGGTGCGGCTCTCCCGGCTGGCCGGACGACGCCGCGCCGATCCGTCACCGCGTACGGCGGGTGTGCTCCTCGACGCGGCGGTGGTGACCGCTGGCCTCACCGCCGTCGTGCTGCCCCTGGCCGACGTCGGGTCGACCGTCGCCGTGCTGATCGGTTCGTTGATCGTGGCTGCCCTCTCCGGGCTCGGCCTCCATCGCCTTCCCGGCCGGACGGGGACGTCGGCCGGTGTCCTGCTGCGTCGGTCGGTCGAGTCGAGCGGCCCGGCCGTCGGCCTGGCCCTCGCCGGCTGGCTGCTGCTGCCCCGTGCCGACCTGCCGGGTTCGACCCGGCTGGTCGTCGCGCTGGCGCTCGGCGGGCTGGGGATGGCCGCGCTCAACGCGTTCGCGGGGCCGAGGCGACGCTCGGGTGCGGAGGTCTGCCGGGGCGGCGTCCTGCTCACTCTGGGCGGGTTGGTGCTGCTGGCCACGCTGCCAACCGAGCCGGTCGGGCCGGCGGCCCTGCTGGCCGTACCCCCGTTGGTGTTCGGGATGCTGCTCGTCGCGGTCGGTGCGGCCGACGCGGCGGACGAGGGTGACGCCGAGCCGGCGGAGCCGGTCGCCGCGGCCTGGCCCCGAGCGGTGCTCCCGGCGGGGATGCTGCTGCTGGCGGCGGGTGTCCACCTGGCTGCCGGCCGTGCTCCCGACCGGACGAGCGTGGTGTTGGCCCTGGCGGCGGTGCCGTCCCTGGTGCTGCGTGACCTGCTGCGCGCGGGTGGCACCTCCACCACCGAACGGCGGGCCGCGCACCGCAGGCGCGCGGGCGGCGCGGTCCGGCACCGCCATGCGGCGCCGGCACGCTGGCCGGGCAGGTCGGAGCCGCCAGCCGCGCCGGCCCAGCACCACTCCGGCCGCGCCGTCGACCCGGCCACACCGAGCGGTGTCGGCCCAGCCTGGGCAACCGACGACGGTGCCGCCTGGTCCGCGCTCAACCGGCGGCCCGTCCCGGCGGGCGGCGGTGGTCCGGGTGACCGGGCGGCCCTGCTGGACGCCCTCGCCGCGATCGGCGACGTGCCAGCGCCGACCGGCGCGCTGCTGCTGGTGGACCTGCACGGCACCGAGGGCGTCGGCCCGACGGCCCGGGAGGACATGCTGGCCGAGGCGGTGCACCGGGCCCGCACGGTCATCGCCCCCGACGACCTGGTCACCGGGTGCACGGGTGCCGGCTTCGCCGTGGTCACCGCCGCCGGTCCGATGCTGGCGTACGCGCTGGGCACCCGGTTGTTGACCGCGCTCAGCCCGCCCTACCGGTTGGGCGGTGCGGTGCTGCGGGTGCAGACGAGCATCGGGTTGGCCGAGGTCAGCGGTGCCGGGCCGGCGGACGTGCTCCGTCAGGCCGAGCTGGCCCGACGGCGGGCCGTGCAGCTGGGCCGGGACCGGGTCGAGTGGTACGACGCGTTCCTGGAGGAGCAGCTGGTTCGCCGGCTCGACCTGGAACGCGAGCTGCCCGGTGCGGTGGCCCGCGGTGAGTTGGATCTCGTCTACCAGCCGGTGGTCGACCTGGCCGACGGGCAGCCGGTGGGCGCGGAGGCTCTGTTGCGCTGGCGGAGCCCGGTGCTCGGCACGGTGCTCCCGGCCGAGCTGTTGCCGGTCGCCGAGGACCTGGATCTGATCGGCGAGTTGGAGTGGTGGGTTCTGGACCGGGCCTGCCGGCAGTTGTCCGACTGGTCGGTGGGCGTACGGGAGCTGTGGATGGCGGTCAACATCACCACCCGGGAGCTGACCACCCCCGACTTCGTGCAGCGGGCTGCGGCCGTGCTGGCCGCGTACGGGGTGCCGCCGGAGCGGCTGGTGGTGGAGGTGAGCGAGCCGAGGGTCGCCGGTGACCTGTCGACGGTGGTGGCCCGGCTGGCCGGGCTGCGGTCGCTGGGTGTGCGCACCGCGTTGGACGACTTCCGGGCCGAGCACGCCTCGTTGGCGCAGCTTCGCCGCCTGCCGATCGACCTGCTCAAGGTGGGCCCGGAGTTGGTGGGCGCACGGCCGGACGGGCAGCCGCCGCTGATCGACGTGGTGGTCAACGTAGGCGAGCGGCTGGGTGTGGAGATCGTCGCGGAGGAGCTGGAGTCGTCGGCCCAGGTGGAGGGGGCGCGCCGGGGCGGCTGCCGGTACGGGCAGGGGTTCGCGCTGGCCCGCCCGGCGACGGCCGAGCGGGTCGAGGCGTACTTCGAGGAGTTCCCGTCAGCGTCCCGCTGAGCCCTGGTAACTGAACCGGTTCATCTCGCCCGGGGTGGTGCGGTGCTGCCGCGCGGGGTGAGGTGCGGCGTCTCGTCCTGCACCCGGCCGGCGGGCTGTCCGGCGATGACCGCGAGCAGTTGGCGGGCGGCGTGCGCGCCGTACGCGGGGATGTCCCTGCCCAGCGCGGTCAACGACGGGTGCACCAGGCGGCACAGCGGCGAGTCGTCCCAGGCCACGATGGACAGATCACCGGGCACGGTGAGCCCCATCTCCTGGGCGACGGAGAGCCCGGCGATGGCCATCACGTCGTTGTCGTAGATGACCGCGGTGGGCCGTTGGGCGGAGCTGAGCAGCCGGCGGGTGGCCCGACCTCCCTCCTCGCCCGTGTAGTCGGACCAGACGGTGGTCGCGTCGACCAGGTCGAGCCGCTGGCAGATCTCCGCGAAGGCCTCGGTGCGGATCTCGGTGTGCCGCAGGTCGGGCAGGCCGCCCACCCGGGCGATGCGTCGGTGCCCGAGGGCGACCAGGTATTCCACCGTCTCGGTCAGCGCTGCGGCGTCGTCGGACCAGAGACTGGACAGCTCACCGGTGCCGCCGGGCCCACCGATCACCACCGCCGGCAGTTGGAGCTGCTCCAGCGCGGAAATGCGCCGGTCGTCGGTGCGCAGGTCGCACACGAGCACCCCGTCCACCCGGCGTTCGGCCCACCACCGTCGGTAGACCGCGATCTCGGCGTCGTGGTCGGCCACCACCTGGAGGGTCAGCGCGTACGAGCGGGCGGAGAGCTCGGCCTCGACGCCACTGATCAACGCCATGAAGAACGGCTCGATGCCGAGTGTCCGGGCCGGGCGGCACAGGGCCAGGCCGACCGCCCCGGCGGTGGCGGCGGAGAGGGCGCGGGCGGCGCTGCTCGGGCTGAACCCGATCTCCGTGGCGATGGCCAGGATGCGCTGCCGGGTGGTCTCGGAGACGCCGGGCTGCCCGTTGAGCGCGTACGACACGGCGCCCTTGGACACGCCGGCGCGTCGGGCGACGTCGGCGATGGTCGGCCGCTTCACCGGCGTGCTCCTCTTCGCTGCGGGGCGTCAACCGGCCGTTGACAGTCACCAGGGTGGACCGTACGGTTGCTAGCTTATCCGGTTCAGTAAACGTCTTTCGATGCGGAAGGTGCGGTGCAATGGTGAGCCGACAGGCACTCTACGACGGTTGGACCCTGCGGGCGGCACCCGGAGCGCAGGTGCCGGTCGGGATCGCCGGGCGGGCCGTGCCGGCGACAGTGCCGGGTTGCGTGCACACCGACCTGCTCGACGCCGGGCTGATCGAAGACCCGTACCTCGACGACAACGAGCTGGCGCTGGCCTGGATCGGGCGCACCGACTGGAGCTACCAGACCACCTTCGTGCACCGGCCGGGCGACGACGAGCGTGTCGACCTGGTCTGCGCCGGCCTGGACGCCGTCGCCACGCTCACCCTCAACGGTGTCGAGGTCGGCCGCACCGAGAACATGCACCGCGGTTACCGGTTCGACGTCCGGTCGCTGCTGCGCGACGGCGACAACGACCTGGTCGTGGCGTTCGACTCCGCGTACCGCTACGCCGAGGCGCAGCAGGAGCGGCTCGGCGACCGGCCCAACGCCTACCCGGAGCCGTTCCACTTCATCCGCAAGATGGCCTGCAACTTCGGCTGGGACTGGGGGCCCACCCTGGTCACCGCCGGCATCTGGCAGGAGATCGGCCTGCACGCCTGGTCGACCGCTCGGCTGGCCACCGTCCGCCCACTGGTCACCATGGACGGCCGCGACGGCCGGGTCGAGGTGCACGTCGAGATCGAGCGGACCTCGGACCTCCCGCTGACCGTCCGCGCCGCCGTCGCCGGCTCCCGCACCGAGGTGATCGTCCCGGCCGGCCAGCGCACGGCCGTGCTCACCCTCACCGTCCGCGAGCCCACACTCTGGTGGCCCCGGGGGTACGGCGAACAGGCACGCCACCCGATAGAGGTGACAGTGCTCGGGCCGGACGACGACACCCTCGACGTCTGGTCGCACCAGGTCGGCTTCCGCAAGGTGCGACTGGACACCACGCCCGACGAACACGGCACCCCGTTCGCGCTGTCGGTCAACGACGTTCCCGTCTTCGTCCGGGGCGTCAACTGGATCCCGGACGACGTGTTCCCCACCCGGATCACCCGCGACCGACTGGCCGAGCGGTTCGACCAGGCCGTCGAAGCCAACATCAACCTGCTGCGCGTCTGGGGCGGGGGCCGGTACGAGTCGGCGGACTTCTACGACCTCGCCGACGAGCGGGGGCTGCTCGTCCAGCAGGACTTCCTCTTCGCCTGCGCGGCCTACCCGGAGGAGGAGCCCTTCGCCACCGAGGTTGCCGCCGAGGCGGCCGAGCAGGTGACGCGGCTGGCGCCGTACCCGTCGCTGGTGCTCTGGACCGGCAACAACGAGAACATCTGGGGCTGGCACGACTGGGACTGGCAGCAGGCCCTCGCCGGGCGCACCTGGGGGCGCGGCTACTACCTCGACGTGCTGCCCCGGATCGTCCGCGAGCTGGACCCTACCCGCCCGTACTGGCCGGGCAGCCCCTGGTCGGGCACCGAGGCGATCCACCCCAACGACCCGGCGCACGGCACCACGCACATCTGGGACGTGTGGAACACCGACGACTACACCAGATACCGGGAGTACGTCCCGCGCTTCGTCGCCGAGTTCGGCTACCAGGCACCACCGGCGTACGCCACAGTGCGCCGGGCGCTGAGCGACGAGCCCCTGGCGCACGACTCACCGGGCATGGCGCACCACCAGAAGGCAGCAGACGGTGACGACAAGCTCCAGCGCGGCCTGGACGCGCACCTGCCCGCCCCGGCGGACTTCGACGACTGGCACTACCTGACGCAGCTCAATCAGGCCCGCGCCATCCAGCTCGGGGTGGAGCACTTCCGCTCACACCGGGACGTCTGCGCCGGCACCATCGTCTGGCAGCTCAACGACTGCTGGCCGGTGACCTCCTGGTCGGCCGTCGACGGCGACGGCCGACGCAAACCCCTGTGGTATTCGCTGCGTCACGCGTACGCCGATCGGCTCCTCACCGTGCAGCCCCGCGCCGGCGGTCTGGCCCTGGTCGCGGTCAACGAGAGTGGCACGCCCTGGCGGCCGTCGGCCTCGGTGACCCGGGTGACCCTCGCTGGCGAGCCCCGGGCGAAGACGACGATGCAGCTGGCCGTTCCCGCGTACTCGGCGGTGACGCTGGCGCTGCCGGCGGAGCTGGCCCGGCCGGAGGAGGCCAGGCGCGAGCTGCTGGTCGCCGAGGCGGGCCAGAGCGCTGAGCGGGCGCTGTGGTTCTTCGCCGAGGACCGGGACATGGACTGGCCGGCGGCGGCCTGGGACGCGACGGTCGAGCCGTTCGACGGTGGGCAGCGGGTCCGAGTCACGGCCCGCTCGGTGCTGCGCGACCTGACGCTGTTCGCGGACCGGCTGGACCCGGCGGCTTCCGTCGACGAGGCCCTGGTCACCCTGCTGCCAGGTGAGTCGACGACCTTCACGGTGCGCGCCGACGGGTCGCTGGACCCGGCGGCTCTCACCGCCCGACCGGTGCTGCGCTGCGTCAACGACCTCTGAAAGAAGGGCCCCTTCTCAACGACTGCGGTAGAGGGGGCCCTCCGGGCTACGTGGGCGGACGGAAGCGCCCTCGAGTTGAAGACTTCTTCAAGTGTTAAAGTCTTCGTATCGATCGGGAGGGTGCTCATGTCGGTCCCGCTGTACCAGGCGAAGGCGGAACTCTTCCGCACCCTCGGGCACCCAGTGCGCATCCGCGTCCTCGAACTGCTCCAGGACGGTCCGAAGCCGGTCCGGGACCTGCTCGCCGTGATCGAGGTCGAGGCCTCCAACCTCTCCCAGCAGCTCGCCGTGCTGCGCCGCGCCGGGATGGTCACCTCCCACCGCGACGGTCCCCTCGTCATGTACGCGCTCAGCACCCCGGACGTGGCCGACCTGCTGGCCGCCGGGCGGCGGATCCTCGGCGCGGTCCTCACCGACCGGGACGGCCTTCTCGACGAGCTTCGGGCCGGTGGGGACAGGTGAGCGGCGCGATCGCTGTCGCCCGCGAACGGCTCCTCGGGCTGCTGCCCGGCAGGGCCGACTGGGCGGCCGTGCACCGCTCGCCGCGCCGGGACCTGCTGGCCGGGCTCACCGTGGCGGTGGTGGCGCTGCCGCTGGCACTGGCGTTCGGCGTCACCTCCGGCCTGGGCGCCCAGGCCGGACTGATCACCGCCGTGATCGCCGGCGCGGTGGCCGCGGTGTTTGGCGGCTCCAACCTTCAGGTCTCCGGTCCGACCGGGGCGATGACAGTGGTGCTGGTCCCGGTGGTGCAGCAGTTCGGAGCCACCGGCGTACTCATGGTCGGCGCGATGGCCGGCCTGGTGCTCATCGCGCTCGCCGTGGCCCGGCTGGGCCGGTACGTCCGCTATCTGCCCACCCCGGTGCTGGAGGGCTTCACCGCCGGCATCGCCGTGGTCATCGCCCTGCAACAGGTGCCTGCCGCGCTCGGCGTCACCGACGCGCACGGGGAGAAGGTCTGGGCCGTCGCCGCGAATGCGGTCGCCCGTTTCGTCGCACACCCGCGGCCGGCCGCCCTCGCGGTGGCCCTCGCCGTCGCGGCGCTCATGCTGCTTGGCGCTCGGTGGCGACCCGGCCTGCCGTTCTCGTTGCTCGGCGTGGCGGCCGCCACCGTCGTCGCCGAGGTCGTCCCGGTTGACCTGGTCCGGATCGGCGCGCTGCCGCAGGGCCTGCCCGCCCCCTCGCTCGGCTTCCTCGACCTCGCCGCGCTCGGCGTACTGCTGCCCAGCGCGCTCGCCGTCGCCGCGCTCGCCGCCCTGGAGAGCCTGCTCTCGGCGACCGTAGCCGACGGCATGACCGTCGGTGAACGGCACGACCCGGACCGGGAACTGTTCGGTCAGGGGTTGGCCAACCTTGCCGCCCCGGTCTTCGGCGGCATCCCCGCGACCGCCGCCATCGCCCGTACGGCCGTCAACGTCCGGGCCGGCGCGGCCTCGAAGCTGGCGGCCCTCACCCACGCCGTCGCCCTCGCGGCGATCGTGCTGGCCGCCGCGCCGCTGGTCGGCCGGATCCCCCTCGCCGCCCTGGCCGGGGTGCTGCTGGCCACCACGGTCCGCATGGTGGAGGCCGCCTCGCTGTGGGCGTTGGCGCGGGCCACCCGGGGCGACGCGGTCGTGCTGGTGCTCACCTTCGCCGTCACCGTCATCTGGGACCTCGTCACCGCCGTCGCGGTCGGCGTCGGCGTCGCCGTGGTGCTCGCCCTGCGCGCGGTGGCCCGCAGCGCCCGGCTGGAACAGGTGCCCCTCGACCCCGGGGAACACAGCGCGGAGGAGTACGCGTTGCTCACCGAACACATCGTCGCGTACCGGCTGGACGGGCCGCTCTTCTTCGCCGCGGCCCACACCTTCCTGCTCGAACTGTCCGAGGTCGCCGACGTCCGGGTCGTCATCCTGCGGATGTCCCGGGTGACCACCATGGACGCCACCGGCGCCCACGTCCTCGGCGACGCGATCCGACGGCTACGCGGACGCGGGATCACCGTCCTGCTCTCCGGCATCACGCCCGGTCACGACCAGGTCCTCGCCACCCTCGGAGTGGCTGACGACCTACGCCGCGAAGGGCTCGTCTTCTCCGACACGCCGGCTGCGATCCGGTACGCCCGCGGGGCTGCGCTTGCCGTGACGGGCGGCGCTGCTGATCGGCCGTAGCGGTTGGCAGGTGCGCGACCCGGTCGATGCGGGTAGGGCAGCGCGCCCCCGCTACGGCAGTATCTACCGTCTTGTGGCCGCTGCAGCACAGCGCGGCCGACGAAAGAGGCGACGACAGACGTCGAGCCCAGGCGGTACCAGGGGAGTGCGAATGGTCACCGAACATGTCCGAGACGCGGCGGCGACGGCGTTCGTCTTCGGCTTCTTCGCCAGCAGTTGGTTCGGCTGGGCGCAGGAGGCGCCCCCGAAGCGGTGGCGGCCGGTGCTCATCGTCGGTTCGGTTCTCTCCCTGCTCACGGCGGCTGCCGGGGCTCTTTTCGCCTGGCGTCACTGGTCGGACGGTACGGCGTTCGACGCCGACACCAGCCCTACCTTCGGCATCGTCGTGGGCATCGAGTTCGGCGCTGCCGCCGTCGGCGCCGGGCTGCTCGCCCTGCTGAAGCGCCGTGAGCTGATCGCCCCCTGGGTCGCCCTCGTCGTGGGTGTGCACCTCTTCCCGGTGGCGGCGCTGATGGACTACCCGCTGATCCATCTGGTCGCCGCACTGGTCACCCTGGTGGCGGTCGTAGCGATCCCGGTGGCCCGGGCCCGCGCCGTGGCGGTGAGTGCGGTTGTCGGGCTCGGTAGCGGCGTCGTGCTCCTGGTCGCCGCGGTGACCTCGCTGCTCATCGCGCTGTTGGGCTACTGAGGCCGGTCACCGTCCGCAGAAGCACACGAGCGGCAGCTGTGCCGGTCCCCCTCAGTGTGTCGAGTATCAGCTGCCGTTGACCAGCCGACGCGTCGACGCGGTTCTGGCCGGCGTCGATCCGCAGACGGGCGACGACTCCTACTTGTGGTGGAACTCAAGCAGTGGTCCTACGCCACGGCTTACGAGGACTCTGACACGCTCGTGGCCGTCGAGCAGGCTCGTGGGCCGCGTCTGCATCCCGGCGTCCAGACGCAGGACTACTGCCGTTATCTCACCGATCTTCTGGGTGTGCTCGGCCGCGACCAGAAGCTGTTGCGGGGTGCCGCCCGTCTGCACAACGCGGTGGATCGCGACGTTGTCGACCTATCGACAGGCCAGCCACGGAACAGAGTCGGATCTTCACCGGCAGCGTCGTGGGCAGTGGCTCGATCACCTGCTAAGCCGCTTCGCACCAGCTTCGGGAGCGGGCCCGGCGGACCGGTTCCTGACCAGCACCGTGCGCCCCAGCCGCCATCTGCTGGCGTACGAGCTGGTCATGCACGCGACCGAGCGGGCGCGGACGGCGGACCACAAACGCGCGGTGGTGGCGGGCGGGCCAGGGAGCGGCAAGAGCGTCATCGCCCTCGCGGTCCTCGGTGAGCTGGCCCGACGGGGTCGGCCTGTGCTGCACGCCACCGGTTTGGAGCTTTCACCCAGGCACTGCGCCGTTACGCCGGCAGGGGATCGACCCGGCTGCAGAGCCTCTTCAAGTACTTCAACAGCTTCATGTACGCCGAGCCGAACGACATCGAGGTGCTGATCTGCGACGAGGCGCACCGGGTGCGGGAAACGTCGGTGAACCGCTACACGCCCAAGGCGCGTCGGGACGTCGCGCGCCCGCAGTTGGAGGAACTCATCTCCCTCGCCCGGGTGCCCGTCTTCCTGCTCGACGAGCATCAGGTGGTCAAGCCGGGCGAGCTGGGCAACATCGAGGTCATCTCCGCCAATGCGAAGAAGCTTGGCGTGGAGGTCGACGTGGTCTCCCTGCACGACCAGTTTCGCTGTGGCGGCAGCGAGGCATACGAGGAATGGGTTCTTGACCTGCTCGGCCTCGACGGAGGCGAGCCGTCCGTCTGGACCGGTGATGGCCGCTTCGACGTGCGGGTCGCTGAGTCGCCCGAGGAGTTGGAGGCATACCTCGCGAGCGGCAGGCAGTGGGCGGCACGGCCAGGATGTCGGCCGGCTACTGCTGGCCGTGGAGCGACCCGCGACACGACGGCACGTTGGTGCCGGACGTGACGATCGGTGACCGGGCGCGGCCGTGGAACGTCAAGAGCGAACGCAGTGTGGGCGAGGCGCCGGGCAGCGTTCTGGGCCACCGACCCGAATGGCTTCGGCCAGGTCGGCTGCGTCTACACCGCGCAGGGCTTCGAATACGACTGGTCGGGTCGGGGTTCACTATCGGCCCGGACCTGGTGGCGCGGGACGGGCAGTTGGTGACTCGTCGCGAGGAGTCGAAGGATCCAGCGTTCCGCAGTCGCAAATCGCTCAGTGACGACGAGGCGGACCGGCTGATCCGCAACACCTACAAGGTGTTGCTGACCCGGGGCATGCGCGGCACGGTGCTGTACGCGACCGACCCGAAGACGCGAGACTTCCTGCGGGGTCTGGTGCGGGTCCGGTAGGCCCCGGAGACCAGGTTCGAGGGCGAAGCCGGGTAGCGGCAGTCACACAGTGTCGATACTGTGACGTCAGTTAAGCGGATCGACGGGCTTCCTTCGACGGACACGCCCCCACCGCACGAGATCTTCGTGCCTCGGGGGGCCCCAACGTGCTGGCGTTCCACACCACTCCGGCGCAGATTGTCGCACTGAGCGACGAGCGGCGTCTGGACGTCGAGGTGGAGAAGTACCTCACCGCATCTGGATACGAAGTGGACGAGCGCGAGCGGCGTTCCTGGCGAAAGAGCCTGCCCGTCTTTTCCCGGCACCTGTGCGCGCTGGGCTACGGCGACCTCGACGCGCTCGTGGAGTGCCAGCTTCCCCAGAGCAGCCGGCGGATCGACGTGATCATCGCCGGAGGGGCGCCGCTGACGATGCGGCCGGTGTACCTCCTTGTGGAGCTGAAGCAGTGGAGCAAGGCCGCACGGCATGACGATGACGGAAGCGTGCTGAGCGTCAGCCACCTGGATCAGCCGCAACTGCACCCCGCCCTGCAGGTGCAGGCGTACTGCGCCTATCTCGTGGACTTTGTCGAGCGACTGCGGGAGTGGCCCGACGCCGTGCACGGAATGGCCTACCTGCACAACGCTAAGCCAGGCATGATTCCCGAACTGCGACGTGCGCGCACGTACCAGAGCATGGTTTGGACCCAGGGCAAGACTGCCCAGTTCCAGAGCTACTTCGAGCGTCGATTCGCTCAGGAGCGGCATCCGCGAGCGGCGCACCGGCTATTGACCAGCCCCATCCGCCAGAGCGGACAGCTGCTGTCCGTGGCGGCCGACGAGGTGGCCAACCGGGCTCACTTCACGTTGTTGGACGATCAGCGAGCGGCGTACGAACTGGTGCTACGCGGCGTGCGCTGGGCGGAGGAGAGTCGGCGCAAACGGGTGGTGATCATCTCTGGCGGTCCCGGCAGCGGCAAGAGCGCGATCGGGCTCAGCCTGTTGGCGGAGCTGGCTCGTGAGACGCGGCAGTTGGCCCATGCCACCGGTTCGCGGGCGTTCACTCGGACCTTGCAGCAGTATGCCCGCCGCCAGCCGACGGACCCGTTGCAGCGGACCAGGCCGTTGTTCTGCTACTTCATGGACTTCATGACCGCCGCTCCCAACAAGCTCGACGTGCTCATCTGTGATGAGGCTCATCGGATTCGCGCTCGATCGAAGAAGGGATCCCAGCATGGCACCAAACCGCAGGTTGAGGAGCTGATCGAGGCCGCCAAGGTGCCGGTCTTCCTGCTCGACGACGATCAGGTGGTGCGGTCCGACGAGGTAGGTAGCGTCGACATGATCGTGGAGGCCGCCAGGCGGCTGGATCTGGAGTTCGATCGGATCGAGTTGGGCGGTCAGTTCCGCTGCGGCGGCAGCCCTCGCTACGAAAGTTGGGTGCTGCACCTGCTCGGTTTGGCGGATGCCGATCCATACCGGTGGAAGGGCGACGAGCGGTTCCGGCTTGCCCTGGTCGATTCTCCGGAGAAGATGGAGACGATCCTGCGAGGGTGCCACGACCGAGGGGAGACGGCCAGGATCTCGGCCGGATTCTGCTGGCCATGGACCCATCGACCGCAGAATGGCCGGCTCGTCTCCGATGTCCGCATCGGCGACTGGGCGCGACCGTGGAACGCGTACGACGACTACCCGCCCAAGGGCATCCCGACCAGCGCCTACTGGGCCACCGATCCGCGCGGTCTCGGCCAGGTTGGCTGCATCTACACCGCCCAGGGATTCGAGTACGCCTGGTCTGGCGTGATCATCGGTAAGGACCTCGTGGTGCGGGGCGGTCGGCTCGTGACTGATCCAAAGAGATCCCACGACCCGGCGATCGTGAACTCGGAAGGCAGGGTCATCGCGAAGAACGCGGACCGGCTGATTCGCAATACATACAAGGTGCTCCTTACCAGAGGGCTGCGGGGCACACTTGTCTTCGCCGAGGATCCGGAGACCCAGGACTACCTGTCGACGCTGATCCCTGCGCCGCATGCGCCCGGTCGAACGATCGCTCCCGGTGTGCAGCAGATCGATCCGGTCAAAGCCGATGGCCCGACGGGTTCCCATAACGGCGCGGCCGTTGGCGAACTCACCGAGCGCTGAGCGTGGGTGTCGGATTCCGGACTCTGTGAGGCAGCAGTGGTAGCCAGCGGAAGCCGAGGATGTGCAGGTCGACGGCGGGTGTAACGGTCAATGGTTCGGATGGACGGAAAGGTCGACTAATCCTTTCACCACATGGAGTCTGGGCACCGTCCGAAAGC
This sequence comes from Micromonospora sp. A202, assembly GCF_006715105.1. NCBI lineage: Bacteria > Bacillati > Actinomycetota > Actinomycetes > Micromonosporales > Micromonosporaceae > Micromonospora > Micromonospora sp. A202. The sequence continues at coordinate 1,044,590 of NZ_VFMP01000001.1, forward strand.
GACGGTACCGTCCACGAGACCTGAAACAGGGCATGCGTGGGGAGTGGTTGTCATGACTGCGCGGGGGCGCCGGGTGCCGAATGCGTGAGGATTCGCCGCGCTGGGAGCAGATCAATTCGAGCGCGTTCGCGCACGAGCAGGATGGCCTGCGGGAGTTGGCGTCGTACCTGCCGGACGCCGAGCCGTACCACGTCTGGGCAAACGTCGAGTTCGTCGGCACCGACGGTTCGATCAATGAGGTCGACGCGCTGGTGCTCACCTCCAGCGGCCTCTACGTGCTGGAGCTGAAGCACTGGCAGGGCGTTATCGCCGGGGACGGCCAGCAGTGGCGACGCAAGACACCGGGCGGTAGCCGCCGGACGGTGGACAGCCCGCTCATCCTGGTCAACCGGAAGGCCAAGCGGCTACGCAGCCTGCTGCAGCAGTACGCCCCGCACGGCGCCCGGATCCCCTACGTCAACGCGGCGGTGTTCCTGCACGCTCGCAACATGCGTTCCGAGTTGGACGACATTGGCCGCCAGCACGTCTACGGGCTCGCCGGCAACTCGTCGAAGCTGCCCAGCCTGAAGGAGATGCTGCTGAACCGGCCGGTCGACGCCAAGCACCACGTCGATGCGGTACGCGGGCGGCAGATCGTCGACCTGGTGCGGGGCGCGAAGATCCGTCCTTCGGTGGCCGACCGGCGGGTCAACCAGTTGGTCCTGCACCAGCGGCCCTTCGCCGAGGGCCTCGGTTGGCAGGATTTCCTGGCCGACCACACGGTCGACACCTCTCTGCTGCGCCGGGTGCGGTTCTATCTGACCAGCCGGGCGACCGAGGAGCAGGTGCCGGCGATCCGGCGGGCCGCCGAGCGTGAGTTCCGCCTGTTGCAGGGCATCCACCATCCTGGGATCGCCCGCGCCTTGGATCTGGTGGAGCACCCGTGGGGGCCAGCGGTTGTCTTTGACCATCGGCCGGAGTGGGTGCGCCTGGACCAGTGGTTGGGTGAGCGGGACGGCCGGTTGCAACTGGCCCAACGGCTCCAGCTTGTGCAGGATCTCGCCGAGATTGTCGACCACGCGCACTCCCGGCGGCTGTCGCACCGTTCGTTGAGTCCGCGGGCGATCTATGTCTGTGACCCGGACAGTGCCCGTCCGACCCTGCTGGTGACGGACTGGCAGACCGGTGGCCGACTGCCGGGCACCCGACTCACCTCGCTCGGCTCGCCAACCGACCCGGCCAGTCTGGAAATCCTGTTCGACGACGCGGTTCGTCGCTATCAGGCGCCCGAGGCGGCCACCCTGGACGAGCTGCCGGGGCATCAGCTCGACATCTTCTCGCTCGGTGCGCTCGCGTACCGGATCGTCGCGGGATCCGAACCGGCTTCGTCGGCGGAGGAGTTGCTGGCGGCGGTCGCCGACGGTGGCCTGCATCTCGACTCGGTCGCCGACGGCATGCCGTACGCCCTGGTGGAGGCGGTCTACGACGCCACCCGGGGCGATCCGGCGCAGCGGATGAAGCGGGTCGGCGACTTCCGGGCCTGCATCGATCTGGTGTGGGAGGAGTTGACCGCCCCGGAGCCAACGCCGGTGGTCGATCCGTTGCAGGCGCATCGCGGCGACGTGCTCGACTGTGGTCTGACGGTGCTCAGCAACCTGGGCAGCGGTGCCACGGCCATTGCCCTGCTGGTCGGCCAGGACGGGCCGGAGGGCCGCCGCGAACTGGTGTTGAAGGTGGCACGGGACGAGCAGTTCGCCGACCGGTTCGCGGCTGAGGCCCGTACGGTCGACCAGCTTCGCGACTCCCGGGTGGCGGCCCTGGTCCAGGGCCCGATCAAGGTCGGCAGTCGGACCGCCCTGCTGTTGGAGAATGCCGGGCAGCGCACCCTTGCCGAGGATCTGCGCGGCGGTCGATTGGCGTTGGACCTGCTGGAACGCTACGGCCGTGACCTGCTGGAGATCATCGCCTTCCTGGACGGGCAGGGGGTGTGGCACCGGGACATCAAGCCGGCCAACCTGGCGTCCCGGCCCCGACCGAAGGACAAGCAGCCACATCTGTGCGTCTTTGACTTTTCGCTGGCCGCGGTGCCGGCCGATCAGCTCACCGCCGGCACCACCGCCTACCTGGATCCGTTCCTCGGGCCGCCGCGCCGGCTGCGTTTCGACGCGGCTGCGGAGCGGTTCGCCGCCGCGGTTACCCTCTATGAAATGGCCACCGGCACCCTGCCCCGGTGGGGCGAGGGTGCCAACCCGGCGGCTATCTCCGACGAGGTCACCCTCGATCCGGCCGCCTTCGACGTCTCCGTCGCGGATCGGCTGGTCGCGTTCTTCGGCAAGGCGCTGGCCCGGGACACGACGAATCGCTTCGACACCCTCGACGAGATGACCGACGCGTGGCGGGCGGTGTTCCGGGATATCCCGGAGCCGGCAGCGGGCACCGACGACACGGGAGCGGTCGCGCCCCTGGGGCGGATGTCGCCGCTGGAGGCCACCGAGCTGACCGCACGGGCCCGTTCGGCGCTGGAACGGCTCGGCATTCTCACCGTCGGGGAGCTGTTGGACGCCGAACCGTCGGCGTTGACCCGGGCCCGGGGAGTGCCGGACGCCACCCGCAAGGAGATCCTGGCCCGCACCCGCGAGCTGCGCGACCTGCTCGGGCCGGACCCGGAGCCGGCCCCGGCCCGGCCGCACGCCCAGGGCATCGAGGCGCTCTGCGTCAGCCTGCTTCCGGCCGAGACCACCAGAAACGCGGCGCAACGGACCACGCTGCAGGTGCTGCTCGGGCAGACCGCAGTCGACGGCATCTTCCTGCGGTGGCCCTCGCAGGCCGAGGCGGCCCGGGCCACCGGCAAGCAGCAGCCGCAGATCTCCAACCTGCTCAAGCGGATTATCGGCCGGGACTGGCAGCCAAACGCCGCGCTGAGCCTGGTCCGCGACGAGATCGTCGCGCTGCTCGACGTGCGGGGCGGGGCGATGTCCGCCGAGGAGCTGGCCGAGGCGCTGATCGCGGCCCGTGGCTCATACTCCGCCGAGCCGAGGCGTACCGCGCAGGCGATCGGCCTGGTCCGCGCCGCAGTGGAGGCCGAGCTGGCCGGGGGTGGCGATGCCCGGCTGGCCCAGCAGCGGTTGCGCGGCAGTCACTGCGTACTCATCGGTCGGGAGCCGGACGACCCGGGCGCCGTGCGGACCGCCGCGGACCTGCTCGGGTATGTGACCCGGCTGGGTCGCCGCGCGGTGACGCTGGCCGGCGCGGACCCGCTGCCCACCCGGGCCCGGGCGGTCGAGGAACTGCGGGCGTTGGAGCCGCCACCGAGCGGCATGCCGGCGCTCAGTGACGCCCGGCTGTTGCAGCTCGCCGCCGCCGGCAGCGGCGGCGACGCCGCCGTCAACGCGCAGGGTCAGCTCTACCCGGCGGGGATGCCCGCCGAGCGTGCGCTGCGACTCGCGGCGGGCGCGCTTGTCGGTCAGAGCCTCGACCCCGAGACAGTACGCGCCAGGGTCCGCACCCGGTTCCCGCACGCCCTGCACCTGCCGAACCGGCCGGCGTTGGACGCGTTGCTTCGTGAGGTCCCCCTGGTATGGGATCCGGTGGGCAGCCGTTACACGCCGCCGGACCGCACCTCGTCGGTCACCGGCACCCGGGTGCTGAGCACGGTGGGGCCGCTGCTCGAACCCGACGCTGCCGCGCAGGCGGCGGCCCGACTGGCCGGGGTGATCGACCGGCGGGGTTTCGTGGTGCTGCAAGCCTCGATCCGGCGGCTCGGCCGGGCCCGGCGAGCGCTGCTGGACCGGCTCGACCTGGTGGAGGTCGACGTCACCGCGATTCTGCTGCGGGAGCTGCGCACGCTCGGCTTCCCGTGGGAGGCGATCGTCGCCGCCGACAACGGCTCGCCAACCGACCCGGATTTTCGGTCCCTGGTGGAGTTGGTGCGCCACGAGGTGGTTCCGGCGGTCGAACGCGCGCTCGCCGAAACCGAACGGCCGGTGCTGATCACCGAAGCCGCACCGCTGGCCCGCTACCAGCAGCTCCGGCTGATCCAGGAGTTGGCCGACCCCACCCGACCCCGCCCGGCCGCCCGGCTGCTGCTGGTGCCGGCCCGCCGCACCGAGCCGGTCCTGCTCGACGGGAAGCAACTGCCGCTGACCTCGCCGGCCAGCCAGTCGCTGTGGCTGCCCGAGGACTGGCCCCCCACCCCCGCCCTGGAGAGGACCACCCCCCGATGATCGCGCTGAAGGCGCTGCAAGGCCAGGTCACCGCCCTCACCGATGACCTGCGGGGCCAGGTGGCTCGGGACTCCGAGCTGGAATCGTCGCTGCGCAAGGAACACGCCCAGGCGACCACTGCGCGCCGTACGGCGGGGACGTTCGAGACCTGGCTGGAGGACGTCCTCGACCAGGCGGCGGTGGCCTGGGTGCTCGGCTGCGTGTTCGTGCGCTTCTGCGAGGACAACGCACTTGTCGAGCCGCTGTGGATCGGCGGCCCGGAGCCGGCCGCGCCGGTCGGCCGTGCCGTTGAGGAGCGCCAGCAGCACCTGATCGACAATCCCCGGCACAACGACCGGGAGTGGCTGCGCGAGGCGTTCGGCTACCTGGCGACGCTGAAGGCCACCGGCAAGATCTTCGACGAGCACAACCCGGTGTGGCGGTTCGACATCTCCGGCGAGGCGGCCGAAAAGCTGTCGGAGTTCTTCCGGCGCGGACCGGGCCTGGTGTCGCTGCGGGTCGACGATCTCGATACCCGCTTCCTCGGCGACCTCTACCAGGACCTGTCGACCCACGCGAAGAAGACGTACGCGCTGCTTCAGACGCCGGACTTTGTCGAGAAATTCATCCTCGACCGCACCTTCGAACCCGCGGTCAAGGAGTTCGGCCTACCGGCCACCTCGGTCATCGACCCCACCTGCGGGTCGGGGCACTTCCTGCTCGGGGCGTTCGCCCGGTTGATGGCCAAGTGGCGGCAGCGGGAACCGGCCACCGACATCCGAGTGCTGACCGAGCGGGCGCTCGGGCAGGTCACCGGGGTGGACATCAACCCGTTCGCCGTGGCGATCGCTCGGTTCCGGCTGCTGATCGCCGCGATGAAGGAATGCGGGCTGACGTCACTGGAACGCACCCCGGCCTGGCCGGTACGGGTGGCCACGGGCGACTCATTGTTGGACTGGGGCCGCAAGTCGCGGCACCAGGGGGATCTGATGGCGGTCCTCGAAGGCCGGGAGGCTTTTGCGTACGCGACCGAGGACGCCGACGTACTTGGCGACTACCTGCGCGAGGGGCAGTACACGGTGGTGGTTGGCAACCCGCCCTACATCACTGTCAAGGACAAGGCCCTCAACGATCGATACCGCGAGGAATATCCATCCGTCTGCCATCGGCAGTACGCGCTGACCGTGCCGTTCGCCAAGCGCTTCTTTGATTTGGCCAAGCGGTCGGACGAGCATGGCGAGGGCGCGGGTCACGTTGGGCAGATCACCGGCAACGCCTTCATGAAGCGCGAGTTCGGCAAAAAGCTCATCGAGGACTACTTCGCGCACAAGGTCGAGCTGACCGAGGTCATCGACACCTCGGGCGCTTACATCCCTGGTCACGGCACGCCGACGGTCATACTGATCGGCAGAGCAAAGGACCGGCGGCACTCGCAGAATGTTTTGGCGGTGCTCGGGGTTCGCGGAGAGCCCTCCCAGCCTGCTGATCCGGCAGCCGGCTTCGTGTGGTCAGCGATAAAGGCGGGCGTGGAACGGTCGCAGGCCGGCTCGGAGTGGGTGACAGTGGTCGACCTGGATCGCGGACGGCTGGGAACGTATCCCTGGAGCCTCAGCGGGGGTGGAGCAGCCGATCTTATGGAAGCCTTAGTAGACAGTAGGCAGTCGCCGCTCCGTGCAGCGGTGGCTGAAATCGGGTTTGGCGCGGTGACACGAGAAGACGATGCGTTCGTAATGAGCGCGGGTGCTCTGGGGCGTTTCGCTATCCCGGCTCCTTACCTGCGGGCCATGGTTGAGGGTGAGAATACGCGTGACTGGGCGATCGCAGCCAGCATAAACTGCATCTGGCCATATGACGAACACACCCTAAAAGCTAACCTCGATTCGTCGGCGGGGCGTGTGCTGTGGCCAAATCGCCGTCTCCTAGTGGAGCGAGTTGCGTACGGCAAGACGCAGATCAAACGAGGGCTAAAATGGTTTGAGTTCTCGATGTTTTTTCACCGTAGATATGCCACCCCCGTGTTGATCACATTCGCTGACGTTGCGACACATAATCACTTTGTGGTCGACCGCGGATCGAAGGTCTTCAACCGGCACTCGCCGGTGATCAAGTTGGCGGAGGAGGCGACGGAGGACGATCACCTGCGGTTGCTCGGGGTGCTGAACAGCTCGACCGCCTGCTTCTGGCTCAAGCAGGTCAGCCACAACAAGGGCAGCACCGTAGATCAGCGGGGTGCACGTCAGACGACCATTGCTTGGGAAAACTTCTATGAGTTCACCGGGACCAAGTTGCAGGAGTTTCCGCTGCCGGCGGCGTACCCGTTGGGGCCTGCGCGGCTGATCGACTCGCTGGCCCAGCGGCTCGCCAGCCTGACCCCGGCGGCGGTCGCGGAGTCCGACGTGCCGACGCGTGAGCGACTGCGGACGGCGCGGGCCGACTACGACGCGACGCGAGCCCAGATGATCGCGGTGCAGGAAGAGTTGGACTGGGAGGTCTACCGGCTTTACGGGCTGCGCGACGACGACCTGACCTGCGTGGAGCCGCCGGCACTGGCGCTGGGGGAGCGGGCGTTCGAGATCGTGTTGGCGCGGAAAAACGCCGAGCCCGAGTGGTTCGCGCGGCACGGGTCGGCGCCGATCACGGAGGTGCCGGCGCACTGGCCGGATGACTACCGGGCGTTGGTGCAGCGGCGGATCGAGGCCATCGAGTCGGATCGCAACATCGCGCTGATCGAGCGGCCGGAGTGCAAGCGGCGCTGGGCGACCGACGGCTGGGATGCCATGCAGACCAGGGCGCTGCGGGACTGGCTGCTCGACCGGTTTGAGTCGCCTGAGCTGTGGGGGGACCGGCCGATGCCCCAGTCGTTGGCGCAGCTCGCCGACCGGGTACGCCACGACGAGGGCTTCCGTTCGGTGCTGGAGCTGTGGGTCGGCCGCGACGACTACGACCTGACGAAGACGCTCGCCAAGTTGGTCGCCGACGAGCATGTGCCCTACCTGCCGGTTCATCGGTACAAGCCGTCCGGGCTGCGCAAGCGGGTGCAGTGGGAACGCACCTGGGCGCAGCAGCGCCTGGAAGACGCAGGCGAGGACGTGCAGGTCGCGGTGCCACCGAAGTACACCTCGGCGGACTTCGTGAAGCCGTCGTACTGGCGGGCGCGGGGCAAGCTCGACGTGCCGAAGGAACGCTTCATCTCGTACCCGAAGGCGGGCCGGGATGGCGACGGCACGGAACTGCTCGGCTGGGCGGGATGGGACCACCTCGCCCAGGCCCAGGCACTGGCGACCGTCTACCTGGACCGTAAGTTGCAGGCAGCGTGGTCGGCGGATCGCCTGCTGCCCCTGCTGGCCGGGATCGCTGAGCTGGAGCCGTGGCTACACCAGTGGTACGCCGACGAGCGCCCCGGCTTTCCCGGCTCACCGGCCCAGTTCTTCACCGACCTGGTCGACGCGGAGCTATCCCAACTCAGCACTGATCGGAATGCCCTGACCCAGTTGCGCGGTGCGTCAACCGCGGTAACTACTCCATGAGGGAGCGGGACCGTATGGATTTCGGGCCGGAGGAGACCCGGATAGTGGGACCGCTCGGCGGCATATTCGACGGGTTTGAAGGTTTTCGCCAGGTCAAGCCCGAAGACTTGGTCGAGGCTGTTCGGTCGAGCACCGTCGCACTCGACACCAACGTGCTCCTCGACTTGTATCGGTCCTTGAAGCAGACCCGCGAGGAGAACATCGAGGCGTTGCACGAGGTTGGCCCGCGCCTGTTCATGCCGGCTCAGGTGCAGTCGGAATTCTGGCGCAACCGCGACCAGGTCATTCGTGGCGTCATCGACAGGGACTCGGCCGAGGGGTTGCGCGAAGCGCAGCGGAAGGCCCGGACGGTGCTGAACGCGTGGGGCAAGCAGATCCTGTCGAAGGCCGAAGCCGACACGCTGCGGAACGAGCTGGACGCTGCCTTCCAGCAGGTCATCACCAAACTGCGATCCGGTGGTCATGGTCTGAAAATGAGCGGTGCCTTGAAGGACACCACCCTGGACCCGGTCTTGCAGGAGGTCGAGGCACTGTTTGACGGGCGGGTCGGGCTTCCGTTCGCGGCCGACCGGCTCGCTGAACTGGTACAGGAAGGGCAGGCGAGGTTCGCGCGCCGGGTCCCGCCCGGCTACATGGACGCTGACAAAGCGAATCAGATCGAGGAGGGGACCGGCGACTTTCTCATCTGGGAGCAGCTTGTCGCCCATGCTCAAGCCACGGGTAGGGACATCCTCTTCGTCACCCGCGACGTCAAGGAAGACTGGTGGCGCCTCGGTGAGCTGGGCTCACCGATCGGCCCTCGAGTTGAGCTGATCAATGAAATGCGCGACCGTGCTGGTGTCGGCCTCCTCCTCGCCGAGCCGCCCGAGCTCTGGGCCGCGTTGTCCGAGGCATTCCCTGCTCTGCCGACCAGCCAGAGCACTGTCGACGACGCCGAGCGACTGGGTGAGGAAGCGGATATCGACGGCTCGCTGCCGTGGACCTCCGAGATGTGGGAGGCGTTGCTGTCGCGGTTGGAGGATTCTGCCTATCCGATTCGGGTCGCCGTGCTGCGTGAAGCAGCGAGCAGCCCGGAGGGCTTCATCCCGCGGCATCGGGTCTACGAGATCGGTGACTACGACCAGAATAGGCTCCTGGTCGGCTTCACCAAGCCGATCATCGGGGCGACCAGGAAATTGATCGCCGACGGAGAGTTGCCCGCTGGCCTAGAGCCTGCCCTACGTGCTCACTATCTCCGGCCCGGCAAGGCCGAGGGTTTCCTCGTCCCACGGTCTGTCGTCGAGAGTGCCGGCCAAGCCCCGAGCTAGAGCCGACCGGAGGCTGGTTCCCAGTCTGTGGCGTCGCTCCTCGTGGCACCTGCCCGGTGTCGGCTCACACTCGATCAGCCAGCGCTACGGCCTCCGCGAGGAGTGCGTCCAAGTCGTCATCGCCAACGGCGTCGTCGCCCAAGATGGTCAGGATCACCAGGCCCTGAATTCGACCGGCCATCTGCGGATCGATGGCCGTCTCGGCATCGGGATCCACGGCCGCCCGGATCAGCGTCTCGGCGGCATTGGCGTCGATTTCCGGCGCACCGACGGGAGTTGCCGCTCGCATGTCGGCCACGAACCGCATGATCTCTCCGGGGGGCGTCCGTTCGTCGAAGCGTCGGTTGACCGCAAAGTAGAAGACGGCACCGAGGAGGGTTGGGAAGCCGTCCCAGCCGAGCTGGTCAAGTCGGGCCTCGACTCGGTCGTTGGCCTCGTGGTCGCCTCTGACCATCGTCCGGATGTAGTCGACCATCTCAGGGCTGCTCATCAGATTGCTTCCTCTCGCGGCGCTTCTTTGCCATGTTCCAGACACCTCGGAGGCCCACCACGACTGCGCCAGCAGCCATGATGACTGATGTGACCGGGTGCTCCAACTGAGGGCGGTCAACCGGCGTGCCGGGGCTGGCGGACGTGGATGTCGTACTGCCACTCGATCCCGAGCCCTTGAAGCTCTTTTGCAGCTCGCGAAGACCAGTGGTGATCGACTGTTCGGTCTGTTTGAGGGTGTCCTCGGAGTCGTCCGCCTTCTTGACGTGCCGGCGAAGGAATGCCTCGGCCTTCCGACTGCGACCTTCTGCTTCCTCCACCAGGCGCTCGCCAGAGGGTGATGCCGCATCATCTGAGCCGGAGGACGCGGCACCGGGGGCGATGGTGTTGACGTACCCGGTGATGTGTCGGGCGGCGTTGGCCAGGAGGCGGGCGTAGCGGCCGGCTTTGTCGCGGGCCACCTCTGCATCCGCGACGGCGGCGCTCAATCGCTGGTCACTGCTACCCCGCTTTAGCGCAGCCAGGTGTGTCACGGCCTGTTCCGCGTCCGCCCGGGCCCGCATCGCCGTGACGGCGGCGGCATCGAGCTTTCCGCGTACGGCGAGAAGCTGCGCGACCAGCGCGGCAATGGTGGCGCTCATCCGAGTCGGGTGAGGTAGTCGGTCGCGTGTGTGGCGGTGTTGTCGAAGCGGCGCCGGGTCGGCTCGACCTCTGCGCTGGCGGCGGCAAGCGCCTGATGTGCCGCCTTCACGTCGTCGTTCCGGCTGCCCCGCAGCATGGCGTCTGCCATTCGGGTGGCTGCCTCCGCGTCAGAGGCAGCCTGGTCGAAGACCCGCCGTCCCTGGCGGGCGGCGTCGATGGCGGCGCGAAGAGACGCCTTGACCTCGCCAACGCTCATCGTGGTGGTCGGTGTTCAGCCGAGGACGCTGATGTAGCGGCGTGCCGCCTCCGAGCTGCCCTGCACGAGAGCCATGGCTTCGGCCAGGCGCTGCTTGCTCTGCTCGCCTCGGGCGATGGCTTCGGCGATCGTCGGATGCCCGGTGCCGGCGGAGATTGCGCGTAGCCGGGCCAGCATCTGTTCGGTGTTGTCGGCGGCGGCCCGGATCTGGTTGATGGTGGCGTTGCCCTGCTCGGCGGCCTGCATCAGCGCTGCCTTGACTTCCTCGATGCTGGCCATGCCGCCCTCCGTCTGACGATCGCGCAACGAGTTCACGTTTGCGTGGTCGGACGGACACTATCGGAGATGACTGTGGCACGCAGCCCCGCTGGTTACAGGTATTCGGCAGCTGTGCGCTCCACGTCGGTGATGAACTCTTCAAGCTGCGTCTCGCTGAGATCGCGGTCCTGGAGCAGCTTGCCGAGGAACACGATCTGCATCTGGAGAGCCGTCTCGGGGCTGAGGCTGTCGATCAGCCCGACCTCACCGAGGGCCGCGCGGACGAGCGCTTCCATCTCCGGGGCGGGCAGCGGCTCCGCGCCCGGAAGCTGGGTACGCGTCTCGGCGACGAAGAGGGCAACGTCAGTGGGGGAGTGGGCGGCGGAGAAGTGGTCATTGACGGCGATGGCGAAGGCAGCGCCGATCACCTGGTTCCCGCCGCGCCACCCGCAGGTCTCCAACCCATCCAGGAGTTGGTCCACCGTTCCCCAGTCACGGCGTGCCATCGCGCGGATCAGGTAACTGAACTCGGTCCGTACGCTCACGGTCTCGTAGCCTCGCTGTTCCCCTGCAGGTCCCCTGAATGGAACTGTGGACGGCGATGCTCGTCGCAAGCGAGCGCAACCCTGTACCGGGTGGGTGTCCCAGGAGGACCCGAGACACCCGTCGGCGCCTCAGCGGAGGGTGCTGGTCGTCTGTACGAAGGTGGCCCAGGCAGTAGGGGTGAAGGTGAGAGCCGGGCCGTGTGGGTCCTTGCTGTCGCGGACCGCGATGATGCCGGGCAGATTGTCGGCAACCTGGACACACTCGCCGCCGTTGCCCGCGCTGCGGGTGCTCTTGCGCCACAAGGCGTCCGTCAGGTCAACCACGGTGGACCTCCCCGATGATCTTGTTGATCAGTTGGAACGATTGTCCCTCATCGAGGGCGAGTGACAGCAGGCTCGACCAGACCTTTTCGTAGGCCGCGAACTCGTTGGGGCGGTCGAGGTAGAGAGCACCGGTGATGGCCTCGCTGTAGACCACCGGTGGCTCGGGTGTGGTCCGGTTTCCGAGCGGAAAGTCAAGAAGCACGAACTCGCCGGCAACAGTGCCGTGGTGCGGCCCGGCGATGAGGGGCAGCACACGAATCGACACGTTCGGCAGCCGAGTCATTGCCAGTAGGTGGGCAAGTTGCCCCGCGATGGTTTCCGCATCGCCCACTGGCCGAAGGAGCACCGACTCGCAGAGCACCACCTGCACCTGCGGGGCTCGGGGCAGGCGGCGGGTCAGCAGGGACTGTCGTTGCAGGCGAAGCTCGACCGCGCGCTCGCGATCATCCTCGCTCATGTCGGGCTGGTCGATGCGATAGATGCCTCGGGCGTAGTCGCGGCTCTGCAGGATGCCCGGCACAAGGCTGTTCTTGTAGAACCGCAGTCTCGACGCCGCGGATTCGAGGCCAACGTACAGCTCGAACCATTCGGGGACGGCATCGCCGTACGCGTGCCACCACCCCTTGGCCCTGGTCTCGCCGGCCAACGATGTCAGTGCACGGGTCAGCTCGCCCGTCGCCCCGTACAGCTCGCACATCGCTCGGACGTCGACGCCGCGCACCGAGCCGAGCCCGCTCTCGATCCGCCACACCTTCTGGCGGCTGCACTCCAGCGCCTCGGCGACCGCATCGAGGGTCGCTCCGGCCTCGGTGCGCAGGTCACGTAGCGCCCTGCCGAGCTGCCGTCGGGGCACCGTCGAGCCCATGTCGTCGGCCACGCGGCCCTCCTTCCTGTTGAGTTTTGCAACATCCCGACGGCCGTTCTGCAACAGGGGAATGTTGCCCACAAATACTGGAACAGTGTGCGTCGACATTCATTGTCGATAGTGCCCCTGACCTTACAAGATGGGTCCGACAAAGGCGATGACCGCGCATTTCCCGTCGCCTGTCAATTGCCGATCGAATCCGTCAGTGAGGAAAGGCATGCGCGCGTTTCTTCGAGCCGAGCCGACGGCCATCCAATGAGCGCCCGTTGGGTGGCGCACCTGCCGTTCATCGCCGCCGACCTGCCGGCCGCCCAGCACTTCGCCGGCACCCTGGCCCGCTCCCTGAGTTTCCTGTCCGAAGTGGACGCGGGCGAGACCACCGTGTCCGCCGAGGACGCTCAGGGCGTACGCCGTCGGGTCTTCTGTGACCTGCCGCTCGACGGCGGCCGGCGGTGTGCGCGCCGCGTCGAGCACGGCGGCGACTGCGCGGCCCGGCGGTGTCGGTGACCGCCGTGCCTGTCGTCGTCACCTGCCCCGACTGCGACGGGCGGGCCTTCACGCTCGATCCGTGCCGGTGCACCACCTACGGCAACCGGTTCCTCGCCGACGCCGACGCCCCCGCCCAGCGCCGGGAGGCATACCGGAGCTGTGAGCAGTGTCGGGGCGCGGGCACCATCGCGTACCCCTGTTATCGCTGCCGCCGGCGTGGCCGGCGGCGGGCGCAGCTCGTGGTTACCGTCGCCAACCAGGACACCGGCGCGGTCGCGTCCCACCAGGTCGTGCCCGGCGGCCTCGACCCCCGGCGCGACCCGGGGGGTCAGTGGGTGGTCAACCTTGCCTCCCGGGTACGCGACCTCGCCGCCAGCGTCGGCGCGGTCGTCGCCGACGCCGAGGCGCCCTCGTTGTGGCTGGACCGGCAGTGGCGACCCGACCTGCCCGCCGTGCAGCGGCACGAGTTGGAGGCCCACGCCATCCTGCGGGCCGACCATGCCCCCTGGCGGCTGGTGTTGGGCCGATCCACCGGCCGCGCCCACCGTCGACCCGGCCGCCCGGCTGGCTCGGCTCTGCGCGCTGGCCGACCTGCTGCTGCTCGACCTGGTCGTCGAGGCCCGCCGGCAGGGCCCGGGGTTCGGCTGGGCCATCCGGTACGAGGTGCCCGGCTCCCCGGCACGCCCGCCTGGTGCCAGGATCTGCCGGAGGCGCTGACCCGCGCCGACGTGGCCCACGCGCTCACCGGTATCGCCGAACGCGGCCTGACTGCCCCCGCCCGGCTGTTGCGCCCCGACTCGCCGCGCCCACCCGTCACCCCGGTCGTCGACGTAGACCAGCTCGAACGCCGCGTCCTCGCCGACTGCGTCGACCCGGCCGACGGCGACGAACTGCCTGGCGCGCAGGCCGTCTGGCGCGACGGCCGCTGGTGGCACACCACCCTGCGCCCCGGCGAGCCGATCGAGACCCTCGCCGAACAGCCCACCGGGCAGGTGGTTCGCAGGGTGCGGGTGCCGTTGAGTCGCGGCTACGAACCACCCGACCCAACGTGGCTCGGCGCACCCGTCGAGTGGCGGCCCTGCCCGGACTGCCGGCCACACCACCGGCTACGTGCCTGCGACTGCCGACTCGGCGGGCGGCCCGCCGACCCCGACTGCCCGCACTGCTGCGGCGCCGGCCTGCGTCCGCCGGCGCTGCGCTGCTACACCTGCGGTGACAGCCACCGCCTGCACAGAACCATGCTGATGACCGTCACCGACCTGCGGCACCGGGTGGTGCACCTGACCTGGCAGGCCGGCATACCCGAGGTCACCCCACTGGTCGCCACCCAACCCAACGGTCGGCCCGTCGTGCAACTCCCCGACCGCTACCGGCTCGGCTCCTGGGCCGCCGTCCTCGGCGCGCCACCCGAAGACATCCGCGACGCCGACGGCGGGCACGACCTCGACCGGGACCTACGCGACGGGTACGTCACACTGCCCTGGGCCGGCTCCGACCCGGTGGGGGAGCACGTGCGCGCCGCCGGGCGGGGCACCGCCGCCGGCCGGCTGATCTTGGTGGCGGCACCTCCCGACGCGCCGCCACTGCCCGAGCTGCTGCGGCTCGCCCTCGGCCTCGACCTGGCCCTCGTGGTGGCCGTCTGCGACCTGCGGCACAACGCCGGTGACCCGCTGCTGGCCGACGGGCTGCGCTGGTCCGTCGAGGTAAAGCCGCGCGACGCACCCGTGAACCCCGACGACCTGCCGTACCGGCCGAGCCTGGCCGCCGCCCTCGCCTGGTGCGTGGAGTGCCTGACCGACGCCGTCGCCAGTGCCGCCCCGACCGACCCGGCTCTCCCGATCCCGGTGCCGTCGTCCGGGCCGCGCGCCATCGTTGCCGACCCGGTGCCGGAGCTGCTGCGGCTCGCCGCCCGGCACGCCGGACAGGCGGTCACCGTGCGTTTCACCCGCGCTGGCTGCGCCTTGCACCGACACGACGACGACGGCGTACGCCTCCTCGCCGAAGGCCCCGACCTGAACCGTCTGTGGTGACACTCCGCAAACGATGGGCGTGGATCTGTCCGGAATCTGACTCGCCTTCGGGATGTGGGCTGTCCGTTCGGGTCAGCCTCGTGACACGTGCCTGATCTGCGGCTTCTCCGACGAACGGGCGACCGATCTGCCATCCGTCCATGGTGATCGGTGCTGGTGGCCAGACTGCGCCGACCACTGTGGTACCCGGACATCCACGCCTGTGGGTAGCCTGTCGGGCACCCTGGGGAGGCTGGAGGAACACCCGTGACGCTGCTGCGTGACCTGATCGACATCCCGACATCGGTCGGCGAGGGCGACTTCGTGGTCAAGGCGGCCGAAGGCGCCGACCTGGACCGCTACGTCGTCACTGACCAACTCCGGGCGAACTTCAGCAGCGCCCTGCAGAAGATCGGACATGCCGTCACGACCGGTCGATCGCAGGCGATGTTCCTGCACGGCTCGTTCGGCTCCGGCAAGTCACACTTCATGGCCGTACTGCGGGAGATCCTGGCCCATAACTCGCAGGCCCGGCAGATCCGCGGGCTGGAAGGGCCGGTCGTCTCCGCCGACGCGTGGCTGCCGCAACGGACGTTCCTGACCCTGACCCTGCACATGCTCGACGCGCGTTCCGTGGAGCAGGCGATCCTTGAGGGGTATCTACGCCAGGTCACCGCGCTGCACCCGGACGCGCCCGTTCCCGCCGTACACCGGTCGAATGCGCTGCTCACCGACGCGGCCGGCCTGCGCGCGACGATGGGTGACGACACGTTCTTCGCCGCCCTGCGTGGCGGTGGCGCGGGGCCGGCGGCCAGCGGTGCGGGCCTCTCCGCGCTGCGGGCCCAGGCCGAGGGCTGGACCCCCGACCGGTACGCCGATGCCGCCGTCCAGCCGCCCGGCACGAAGGACCGCGACGCCCTGGTCAGCGCGCTCACCGCGACCTTCTTCAGCGGCGCGGTGCACAGCGCCGAATACCTCGACCTGGACACCGGCCTCGCCGTCATCACCCGGCACGCCAAAACCCTCGGGTACGACGCCATCGTGCTCTTCCTCGACGAGCTGATCCTCTGGCTCTCCGGCCGGATCGCCGACCACACCTTCGTCAACACCGAGGGTGCCAAGCTCAACAAGCTTGTCGAGTCGGCGGACTCCGCGCGCCCGCTGCCGCTGATCTCCTTCGTCGCCCGTCAGCGAAACTTGGAGGAGTTCCTCGGCCCACAGGTCGGCGGCACCGAGCGGGAGGCGCTCGCGCACGTGATGCGCAGTGTGCAGGGCCGGTTCGGCGAGATCGTCCTGGCCGACACGAACCTGCCCGAGATCACCGAGAACCGGCTGCTCAAGCCGAACGACGCCGCCGCCCGTGCCGTCATCGACAACGCCTTCGCCGCCGTCCGCCACAACCGCGAGGTGTGGGACATTCTGCTGCTCGGCGCCCAGTACGGCGACGCCGGCATCGGCTCCGACGCCACCGCCTTCCGACAGCTCTACCCCTTCTCACCGGCCCTCGTGGCGACCCTGGTCGCGCTGTCCCAGGCGCTGCAGCGGGAACGGACCGCGTTGAAGGTGATGACGGAGCTGCTGGTCGACCGGCGGGACAACCTGCGGGTCAACGACCTGATCGGGGTCGCCGCCCTCTTCGACCCGCTGGTGTTGCACGGCGAGTTGCCCGACCGGCCGAAACTGCGGCAGCAGTTCGAGGCCGCCCGATCCCTCTATCAGCGCAAGCTGCGCCCGATCCTGCTCGCCCTCAACGGCATCGACGAGGGCAAAGCCGGCACCCACACCCAGTTCCAGCTCGACGACAAGCTGGTCAAGACGGTGCTGCTCGGCGCGCTGGTGCCCGAGGTGCCGGCCCTGCACAACCTGACCGCGGCGAAGCTGCACGCCCTGAACTTCGGCTCGATCGCCGCGCCCATCCCCGGCTACGAGAACACCATGGTGCTCAACCGGCTGCGCAAGATCGAGCAGGACGCCGGCGAGCTGCACCTGACCGACGACCACGACCCGGTCGTCTCGCTGAAACTGCACACCGTCGACTTCGACAAGCTGCTCGACCTCGTTCCGCTTGGCGAGACCTCCGCCGGCGTACGGCAGCAACTGCTCCGCGAACTGATCAGCGCGGAGATGGGGCTCGCTGGTAGCGAGGGCAGTCACGGCGAGCTTCAGCAGCCGCGCGACTGGCGGGGCCGGCGACACATCGTCCAGGTCAAGTTCGGCAACGTCCGGGACCAGGACGCCATGCCTATCGCCGCGCTGCTCGCCCCCGGGGAGTCGTGGCGGATCGTCGTCGACTACCCGTTCGACCCGCAGGACTATCCGCGCAGCGCCGACCGTGCTCGGATCGAGGAACTGCCCCGAGGCTCCAACACGGTCTTCTGGCTGCCGCTCTATCTGACCGACGACATGATGGGTCGGGTCGCCCAACTCGCGAAGATCAATTATCTGCTCGGGGTTGGTGGCACGGGGGAGCGGTTGAACACCCTCGCCGCCGACTGGCCCAAGGCCGACCGGCAGCAGGGGCGGGTCTACCTGCTGCAACGGCAGACCCAGCTCCGCGACGGCCTGATCACCGCCCTCAAACAGGCATACGGGGCAGCCAACCCGCAGCCCTCCGACGTGCACGACGACACCGTCGGGGTCCTGCACACCCTGGCCGACGGGCTGCGCATCGGTGACCCCCGTGGCGGGACACTCACCGACGCCTTCCGCAACCTCACCGCCGAACTGTTGGACTGGTCCTACCCCGGCACCCCCGCCCTGCCCGTCGACGAGAAGCCCCTCACCAGAGCAGACCTGACCAAGGTGCTCGAGTACGCGAGGAAGGCCGCCGCCGACCCCACCCACGGCGTCTCCGTCGCCTCCCCGGCGGACCAGAAGACCCTCCGCCGCATCTGCAACCCGCTGCAACTCGGCGAGCTGGTCGACCACCGGTACGTGCTCGACATCAGCACCTGCTTCTGGAGCCGGCACCTGCTGCAGGAGTCAGCCAAACAGGACTACCGCGACCACTTCCCGGTGCACATGCTGCGCAAGCTGCTCGACCTGCCCAAGGCCCGCGGCTTCGACCGCGACCTGCAGAACCTGATCATCGCGGTCTTCGCTCTGGAGCAGCAGCTCAGCTGGTACGACGGCGGCGGCAAGACAAGCGTTGCCGCCGTCAACGGGGTGGAGGACCGCTTCGAGCTACGCCACCCGCCGATGCCCGACGACGACACCTGGAAGGCTGCGGTCCGGTTTGGTCAGCCGTTCTTCGGCGAGGTGCTGCCGCTGTTCCGCAACCCGGCGAACCTCACCACTCTCGCCAGCACCATGCGAAGGGTGGCCAAGGAGTACGCCAATCTCAGCGGCCAGCTCATCACCGAACTCGAGCGGCACGGCGCCCTCCTGGGCCTGGACGGGACGGCCGCCACCGGCCGGCTAGCCACCGCCCGACGGGTCGCACACCTGCTCACCCAGGTCGCATACGAGCAGGACGACGTTGTGCTCGTCGCCGTCGTGGCCAGCGGCGATCAGCACCTCGCAGGGCTGGACGGCCAGGCCGCAAGCGGTGTCTACAAGCAGGCGCAGAAGCTGATCACCGCGCTCGCCGCCACCCAGTGGCCTTTAATCGCGGCGCTCATTACGCGGGCGGGCAGCGACGACCGCGCCCGGGTCGTCGTCGAGCAACTGCGTGCCGCGGCCCGCGGCGAGCACCACGGGTCAGACCTCGTCAAAGCGCTCCAGCAGGCCGTGGGTGCCGCTGCAGCCCTGCTGGCAGAGAACAAGCCGATCGTCGGTCCCGAACCGCCCGAGGTCCCCGGGCCCGTCCACCACACGCTGCAGGTCGTCACCCCGACGCTCATTCCGGTTCAACGTCCCCCCGTCGCCCCTGTCGCACCCGTCGACCCTGCTGCCCCGGCGGCCACCACCCAGACAGTGCTGGTCGCCGACGAGAGCCACCTCAACCGGCTGACCGAGCAGATTCGCGCCGAGGTCAAGGCCGGCCGGCGGGTCGAGGTCACCTGGCAGGTGCGGCAGGACGTGCCGCAGTGAGCGTCAGCCGGGTGGCCGTCCGCCCAGCCGCTGTCCGTCGCAAAGTCGAAGCGTGGCTCGCCGAGCGGGACGACGCCGAGGCGATCGTGCTGCTCGCACGTCCCGAGTGGACCGACGATCCGGTCCTCACCATCGACGACACCCGGGTACGGGTCGTACCCTGCGCCACCCCGCTCGCGGCCCGCGCCGCGCTGGCCGACCGCGCGGCCCACGAGAAACTCGTCCTGCTCACCGATCTGACCGACACCGAGCTGGGCGACGGGCTGCTCGCCCACGTCAGCCTCCAGACCGGCCGCAGCGTCGACCCCTGGGACCTGGTCGGCCAGGCGTTCGGTGGCCAGGTGCGACCCGACTCCACGCTGGTGCGCACCGGTCGGTGGGTCGCCGACGCGCTCACCGAGCTGGCCCCCACCCACCGCTGGCCGCCGCCCGCAGGCACCATCCTCACCCGCGACCATGCGCTGCGGCACCTCGCCGGAGCGGTCCTCGCACTTGACCCCGACGAGCTGGACGGCGCCGGGTTGCTCCAGTGGAGCACGGACGCGCCCACCCAGATGCGGTTCGTCGAGCTGCCGGACGCCTGGGCCGACGGCATCGCCGCGTTCCTGGTCGAGGTCGCCGGGCCGATCGCCGTCCCGGTGCTGGCCGCAGTACGCGCCGGTCACGGAACCGATGCGATTCCGCTCGGGCTCCTGGCCGGCGTGCTTTGGCCCCGAGGCCCTGGAACAGCGCCGGCGGTGGAGATCGCGGTTGCCCGTACCCGGCTGGAGCCGCGCTTCGGCGGCACCCGCCTCACCGACCACCAGGCGACCCTGTTCCTCGAGGCCGCCGAAGCATGGATCTACCGAGCACTCGACGGTGACGACGCGGTACGGCACGACGCGCATCGGATGCTGCGCCGGGCCGAGGAGATCGCCGCCGAGATCGACGTGACCGAGCGGTTGGTCGCCTCCGCTCTGCTGCCGGCTGGATTCACCCAGCGGATGCGGGCCTTCGGTGCCGCGGTCCGGATGGCCCTGTCCGGCTCCACCGCCGTCGTGCCCGCCCTTGACCTCATCGAGAAGGCGCAAGACCGGCTCGCCGAGGTCGAGGCCCACCGCTCGGCGGACCGCTCCCGGGTGGAGACCGCGCGAATGGCCGTGCGGCTTCTGCGCTGGCTGACGATCGGTGACGAACGCGACCCGTCAACCATGCTCACCGCCGTGCAACGGCAGATCCGTGACGATGGCTGGGTGGACCGCGCCCGACTCGACGTCTTCGCCGGAGACGTCGACCCACAGGTCGCGCACGCGTATCGAGCGCTGCACGCGGCCGTCGACATTCGGCGCGCCCGACATGACCGGGAGTTCGCCGAACAGTTGCAGGACATGACCGGCGCCGAGCGGGAGCCCGGAGCCCTGCTTCGGGTGGAGGACATCCTGGACCGGGTGGTCCGGCCGATCCTCGACAACGGCCGACGGATCCTGCTGCTGCTTCTCGACGGCATGAGCGCGGCGGCCGGTATCGAGATCGCCGACTCCCTGGGGCGCAGCGGAGCCTGGACCGAACTGACCCCCGACGGGGGCCCACGAACCGGGGTGCTCGCGGCCCTTCCGACCATCACTGTCGTCAACCGCTGCAGCCTGTTCAGCGGACGCATCACCGTCGGTGACCGGGTAGCCGAACTGCGGGCCTTCTCGGCCCAGTTCCCGGACAGCGTGCTGCTGCACAAAGCTGACCTGCGTACGCCGGCCGGCCTGGCGGTCGACCCCGAGGTCGCCGCCGCGATCGACGATTCGGCCGTTCCGATGGTGGCGGCCGTGATCAACACCATCGATGATGCCCTCGACCGCAGTGACCCGGGCACCATCGAGTGGAGCACCGACACCATCAACGGCCTGCGCGACCTGCTGGCGGTCGCCCAGGACCGGGTGGTGGTGCTGGTCTCCGACCACGGTCACGTGGTCGACCGTGGATCGGAGGCGGTGCTGCTGTCATCGGACTCCAGCGAGAACCGTTGGCGCTCGGCGACCATCGCGCCCCGCGACGGTGAGCTGCTCTTCACCGGCAGTCGAGTGGCGCTCGGCGAAGGCCGCGTGATCCTGCCGTGGCGGGAGGAGTTGCGGTACGGCCCCCGAAAGGCGGGCTACCACGGTGGCGCGACACCCGCCGAGGTCGTCATCCCCCTGCTGGTCTTCGCCGCCCAGGACGAGCACGCCGTTCCGGGGTGGGCCGGTGCTCCGGTCTCCAGCCCGGAGTGGTGGCGGGAACCGATCCGCGAGCCGGCGTCGAACGGCACTGCCGTCGTCGCCTCCCAGCCGGAGACCAGACCGACGAGCCGGCCGGCCCGCCCTCCACGGCAGCGCGCCCAGGACGAGGGCCTGTTCGATCTACCGTCGCCCGTTTCCACCACCCCACCCACACCTGCCGCTCCGCCGTCACCGGACGCGGCACGGGCCCCAGTGGAACCGGTGTCGGCGCTCGTTGACGCCCTGCTGGCCAGCCCCGTGTACGCGGACCGTCGGGACACCCGGGCGCCGATTCCCGACGAGCGGGTCGCCGCAATGCTCTCCACGCTGGTCGTCGGCAACGGCCGGGCCGCACTGGAGACCCTGGCCACCCGGGCCGGCATCCCGGTCCACCGGATGTCCGGCACGTTCGCCGCTCTGCGACGACTGCTGCAGGTCGAGGGCTATCCGGTTCTCAGCCTCGACCCGGATGGACGGACCGCGAAACTAGATATCCCGCTGATGATCGAACAGTTCGGGTTGGACCCGACATGACCGTCGAGGTGAGCGCCCGTCGGCGCAGGGACATCATCGACGCGCTACGGCGTGGGGCGGTGCCCTCCAACGGCCTCGACGCCCTCGCGGTCGGACTTGACCGTTTCACCGCGGCGCTCGACGAGGATCTCGACAGGGCTTCCGGTGGCGCCAGCGTCTTCAAGGCGATACGCGGCGACTACGGCGCAGGCAAGACGTTCTTCACCCGCTGGCTGGGGGAGCAGGCAAAGCGACGTGGATTCGCGGTCGCCGAGGTGCAGATCTCCGAGTTGGAGACACCGCTGCATCGGATGGAGACCGTCTATCGACGGCTCGTCGAGCAGTTAACAACGGAACAGTTCGCCCCGAGCGCGCTGCGACCCGTGCTGGACGGCTGGATCTTCGCCCTGGAGGAAGACGTCCTGGCCGGGGGCCAGGTCTCCGAGACGGATGCGGACGGCCTCGACCGGGAGGTCGGCGAGCTTCTCGAACTCCGCCTGGCGGACATCTCCCGGCGCACCCCTGGCTTCGCGGCAGCACTGCGCGGCTACCGCACGGCCCTCGCCCTCGGTGACCAGGCCACCGCCGACGGGCTCGCCGCGTGGCTCGGAGGACAACCGCACGTCGCCGCGTCCACCCGACGGGCGGCCGGGGTCAAGGGCGATCTCGATCACTTCGGTGCGTTGAGCTTCCTGCAGGGCCTGCTCGCGGTGCTGCACGACAGCGGGCACGCCGGTCTCCTCCTGGTGCTCGACGAGGTGGAAACCCTGCAACGAGTCCGCTCGGATGCCCGGGACAAGGCGCTCAACGCGCTTCGCCAACTCGTTGACGACATCTACGCTGGCCGGTTCCCCGGTCTTTTCCTGCTGATCACCGGAACTCCGGCATTCTTCGACGGCCAACAAGGTGTGCAGCGACTGCCCCCGCTGGCCCAGCGGCTCGCCACCGACTTCGGGGCCGAACCCCGCTGGGACAACCCCCGGGCCACCCAACTGCGACTGCCCGGCTTCACCGAGGAAGCGTTGGTGCAACTCGGCGTACGGGTTCGGGAGATCTATGGCAGCAATCGGGTCTCCGACCTCGTCGATGACAGGTACCTCAGCGAACTCGCTCGCGCGGTGGCCGGTCGGCTCGGTGGTCAGGTCGGCGTGGCGCCCCGGGTCTACCTCAAGAAACTTGTCGCCGACGTGTTCGACCGTGTCGATCAGTTCGACGACTGGGATCCGCGTCGCCACTACGCGTTGACACTGCGCCCCGACGAGCTGACCGAGGTCGAGCGCAACGCTGCCACGGCCGACGACGTCAACCTGCCGATGTGAACGAGGAACGCCTGCTCGACCCGGTCGTCCTGCACCACGTCGTCAACAGTCTCGGCTGGCCCGACCTGCGGCCCCTGCAACGCGCGTCGATCGGGCCCCTGACGCGAGGCGACGACGCGCTGCTGCTCGCCCCGACGGCCGGAGGGAAGACCGAGGCGGCTCTCTTTCCCCTGCTCTCCCGGATGGCCGGGCAGAGCTGGCGCGGCACCTCGCTGCTGTATCTCTGCCCGCTGAAGGCGTTGCTCAACAATCTGCTGCCCCGAATCGAGCGGTACGCCGGGTGGCTGGGACGCACTGTGGCGCTCTGGCATGGCGACGTCACCACGTCCGCCCGCCGGGCCGTGCTCTGGCAACGGCCGGACATCCTGCTCACCACACCAGAGTCCCTGGAGGCGATGCTGGTCAGCGTGAACGTCGACCACCGGCTGTTCTTCGCCGACCTCCGCACGGTGGTGGTGGACGAGGTGCATGCCTTCGCCGGGGACGACCGGGGATGGCACCTGCTCGCCGTCCTCGAACGATTGACGCGGGTGACCGGCCAGCCGCTGCAGCGGGTGGGACTGTCCGCGACGGTTGGCAACCCCGAGCAGTTGCTGACCTGGCTGCAAGGATCCGGGGTCGGGGCCCGGCCGGGCCGCGTGATCGCCCCGGAGGCGAGGAAGGCGCCACCGGCGAATTCCGCTGCTCCGCCGCCCGGGCAGATCGAACTCGACTACGTCGGTTCGCTCCACAACGCCGCGACGGTCATCTCCACCCTGCACGGCGGGGAAAAGCGGTTGGTCTTCTGCGAGTCCCGCCAGACCGTCGAGGAACTCGGGCAGTTGCTGCGCGAGCGCGGCATCACCACCTTCCTGTCACACGCCTCACTTTCGGCCGACGAGCGACGTCGGTCCGAGCAGGCATTCGCCGAGGCCCGAGACTGCGTCATCGTCTCCACCAGCACCCTCGAACTGGGCATCGACGTGGGTGACCTCGATCGGGTCATCCAGATCGACTCACCGTCGACGGTCGCGTCGTTCCTGCAACGGCTCGGGCGAACCGGCCGCCGGCCGGGTAGCACCCGCAACTGTCTCCTCCTCTGCCGCAGCGGCGTGGAGCTGACCAGAGCGGCAGCACTGCTGCTGCTCTGGGGAAGAGGTTGGGTGGAGCCGGTCGTCGCGCCGCCCGAGCCCCGGCACATCGTCGCCCAGCAGGTGATGGCCCTCTGCCTCCAGGAACACCGCATCGGCGACCGGCTCTGGCCGACAGCATGGAACGGGCTGGGGCCGTTCGGACCCGGTGCCGAGCCGATCGTCCGTCACCTCGTGGAACAGGGGTATCTCGACGGCGACGGTGGGCTGTTGTTCATCGGGCCGGAGGCGGAACGGCGCTTCGGCCGTCGCCACTTCATGGACATGACGGCGGTTTTCACCGGGCCACCGGAGTTCACCGTGCTGCACGGCCGGACCGAGCTGGGGAGGGTGGACCCGAGCCTGCTCACCGAACAGGTGTCTGGTGAGCGGCGACTCCTGCTCGGAGGGCGGGCCTGGCGGGTGACGTACGTCGACTGGCGTCGTCGCCGGTGCTTCGTCGAGATGGCGGACGGGGGCGGGCGGGCCCGCTGGACGTCGTCGGGTTGGGTTGGCTCCGGACACGCACTGACTCGCGCGATGCGAGACGTTCTTCTCGGCGCGGATCCGCCGGTCCAACTGACCGCTCGGGCGAAGAATCGCCTGTCAGTTGACCGCTACGAGCGTTCCGCGTTGGTACATTCCGACGGCAGCATGGCTGTGCGTACCGCCCAAGGGGACCTGCTCTGGTGGACCTGGGCCGGGTTGCGGGCGAACGCGACGCTGACTGCGACGCTCGGTGAGGTCGTCGACCCGGCACAGCGGTTCGACGACTACGCCATCCGGCTCCGCGAGAATCTGGCACCACAGGACTGGCGGCGCCTGGTCGCCGACGCGAGCCACCGACTCTGCCTGCCGGAGGTGAACGACCGAGCCCTCGCCGGGCTGAAATTCAGCTCCGCCCTGCCGGAGCGCTTGGCGCGGGCCACCCTCGCCGCACGTCTCGCGGACCTCCCAGGAGCGGCAGCCATGCTAGACGAACCGGTCCGGTTCGCCGTTCTTGCCTCCTGACCCGACCCGGTGGCCGGCCTCACCTCGCACAGAGGACGCCAAGCCGTGGGCGCCTGTACTACGTCACCGGTGACATACAGGCGGGTGGGCGATCCCATGTTGATCAAGCGACCTGGGCCTCGCGGCGGTTACTCCGGGACGCGGCGGTAGGCGCCGTCGCTGGCCGAGGTGGCCATCGAGGCGTACGCGCGCAGCGCCGCCGACACCGGGCGCTGCCGGTCGGTCGGGGTGTACGGCTTGTCGCGCTTCTCCTCGGCCACCCGTCGCGCCTCCAGCTCCTCGGCGGACACGTTCAGCTCGATCGACCTGTTCGGGATGTCGATGACGACCTCGTCACCGTCACGGACCAGGGCGATCAGCCCACCGGAGGCCGCCTCGGGGGAGACGTGCCCGATGGAGAGCCCGGAGGTGCCGCCGGAGAATCGGCCGTCGGTGAGCAGCGCGCAGGACCGGCCCAGCCCACGTCCCTTGAGGAACGAGGTGGGGTAGAGCATCTCCTGCATGCCGGGGCCGCCCTTGGGTCCCTCGTACCGGATCACCACGACGTCACCCGCGACCACCTGCTTGGCGAGGATCGCGGTCACCGCGTCGTCCTGCGACTCGTAGACCTTCGCCGGGCCGCGGAAGGTCAGGCAGTCGTCCGGCACGCCGGCGGTCTTCACCACGCTGCCCTCCGGTGCCAGGTTGCCGTGCAGGATGGCCAGCCCACCGTCGGCGGAGTAGGCGTGCTCGCGGTCCCGGATGCAGCCACCGGCCGCGTCGGTGTCCAGCGACGACCACCGGTTGGTGGTGGAGAACGGCTCGACGGTACGCACGCCGCCGGGAGCCGCGTGGAACAGCTCGACGGCCGTCGGTGTCGGCGAGCCGCCGCGCACGTCCCAGTCGGTCAGCCACTGCGCCAGCGAGGGGGAGTGCACGGCCCACACATCCCGGTTGAGCTGCCCGGCCCGGTCCAGTTCACCGAGGATCGCGGGGATGCCGCCGGCCCGGTGCACGTCTTCCATGTGGTAGTTCGGAGAGTTGGGCGCGACCTTGGCCAGGCACGGCACCCGCCGGGAGATCGCGTCGATGTCGGCGACGCCGAAGTCCATCTCCGCCTCCCGGGCGGCGGCGAGCAGGTGCAGCACCGTGTTGGTGGACCCGCCCATCGCCACGTCCAGGGCGACCGCGTTCTCGAAGGCGGCCTTGGAGGCGACAGTGCGGGGCAGCACCGAGTCGTCGTCGCCGTCGTACCACCGCTTGGAGATCTCCACGACGGTGCGGCCGGCCTCGACGAAGAGCGACCGGCGCGCGGCGTGGGTGGCCAGCGTCGAGCCGTTGCCCGGCAGGGCCAGCCCGATCGCCTCGGTGAGGCAGTTCATCGAGTTGGCGGTGAACATGCCGGAGCACGAGCCGCAGGTCGGGCAGGCGGAGCGCTCGATCTCGCCGAGCTGCTCGTCGGTGACCGCCTCGTTCGAGGAGGCGATCATCGCGTCGATCAGGTCGATCTTGCTGTGCACGACGCCCTCGATCGCCATCGTCTTGCCGGCCTCCATCGGGCCACCGGAGACGAAGACGGTCGGGATGTTGAGCCGCAGTGCGGCCAGCAGCATCCCCGGGGTGATCTTGTCGCAGTTGGAGATGCAGACCAGGGCGTCCGCGCAGTGCGCGTTGACCATGTATTCCACCGCGTCGGCGATCAGCTCCCGGCTGGGCAGCGAGTAGAGCATGCCGCCGTGGCCCATGGCGATGCCGTCGTCGACCGCGATGGTGTTGAACTCCCGGCCCACCCCACCGGCCTCGGCGATCGCGTCGCCGACCAGGCCACCCATGTCCTTGAGGTGGACGTGACCAGGCACGAACTGGGTGAAACTGTTGGCGATGGCGACGATCGGCTTACCGAAATCGTCGTCGGTCATCCCGGTGGCCCGCCAGAGGGCCCGGGCGCCGGCCATCGTCCGACCGTGTGTGGAAGTCCTCGACCGCAGCTCAGGCATGCATACCAGCATGACACCGCAGCCACGGGGGCCGGCCCCGGTGGGCGCCGTGTCCCAACAGATGCACACCCAGCCCCCCACGACTCGCGCGCATCCGGCACTCTTGGGAGCGTGCATCTCCCCCCGGGCATGGTCGCTGTGGCGGCGCTCAGCGGGCTCGCCGCCGCCGTGGCCGCCGTGCTGCTGACCGTCGTCGCCTGGCGGCGTACCGGGCCGCGCCGGCCCGCACACGTGCTGCTCGCCGCGGCCGCCGGGGTCGCGCTGCTCAGTCTGCTGGCCGGGGTCGTGGCCGCGCTCAGCGCGAACGACCACTGGGCCCACGAGCAGGGGCAGCGTACGGGCTGGGCGACAGTGGTGGCGATCGGCGCGGCGCTGAGCGGGCTGGCCTTCGCCGCCGGTCTTCTCCGGCTGCCCGGGGTTGCCGCCACCGCGTCGGGAACGGCCCGGCTCGCCCTGGACGGGTTGGTCATGGCCGCCGCGCTGTGGTTCGTCGGCTGGGTGCTCTTCTCCGAGCCCACCCGGCTGCTCGGCGCCGCCACCCCGATGGCCTGCCCGGCGATCCTGGTGGCCACGGTGAGCGCCGCCCTCGGCGCCGGGCTCGCCGTGATCGTGGTCTTCCGGGCCGCGACCCCCCGTCGACGGCTCGCCGCGCTGGGTTCCGGCATCACCGCGGTGACCTGCGGTGGCCTCGGCCTGAGCGCCGGGCTCTGCCAGGCCGGGCCGACGATGGCGCTGACCGGTGCCGCGGTGCTCGCCGCCGGCCTGCTGACCGTCGCGCTGTCGGTGTACCGGGCGGACCGGCCCGGACAGGTCGATCTGGACCTGATCGGCCGCGACGGCGAGTACGCCATCGCCCCGATGTTGGCGATGGCCGCGTCGGCGATGTACCACCTCGCCCAGGACGGCCGGTTCACGGCGGCGGGCATCGTGGCCGGCAGCGTGGAGGGCTTCGCCCTGGTGGCACGGCAATACCTCACCCTCCGCGACGTCCGGGGGTACGCGGACCGCCTGGCCGAGCGGGAGGCGCACTTCCGGGAGCTGGCGCACACCGACCCGTTGACGTCGTTGGCCAACCGGCGTGGTCTGCTCCGCGCACTGCACGACAGCGCCGCGACGGGCAACCCCCGCGTCCTGCTCGGCCTCGACCTGGACGGCTTCAAGAACGTCAACGACATGCGCGGTCACGACGTGGGCGACGCCGTGCTGGCCGAGGTGGGCCGGCGACTGCGCGCCAACCTGCGCCCCGGCGACGTGGCCGCCCGGCTGGGCGGCGACGAGTTCGCCGTCCTCATGCAGGGCCGGCCGGCCGAGGCGGACCGGGTCGCCGAACGGTTGCTCGGGGTGGTCAACCGGCCGTACGACGAGCCGGAGGGGCCGGTCTTCCTGTCGGTCAGCATCGGGGTGGCCGGGTCGGCCGGGGAGGGAGACGTGGAGCTGCTGCTGCGCCACGCCGACCTGGCGCTGCGCTACGCCAAGCAGCGCGGCAAGAACCGGATCGAGCGCTACGACGCGGCGTACGACCAGCTGTTGCGTCGGCGGACCGCGGTGGAGCACGAGCTGCGCGGTGCCATCGACCGCGACGAGCTGCGGTTGGCTTTCCAACCGGTGGCGTCGCTGCCGTCGGTGCGGCCGGTCGGCGCCGAGGCTCTGCTCCGCTGGCACCACCCCGAGCTGGGCAACGTCCGTCCGGACGAGTTCATCCCGCTCGCCGAGGAGTGCGGGATGATCGCTCCGCTCGGCGCCTGGGTGCTGCACCAGGCCTGCTACCAGCTCTCCCGGTGGCTGGCCGACGGGCACGACGTGTGGGTGTCGGTCAACGTCTCCCCGCGTGAGCTGCACGCCCCGGAGTACGTGGTGCAGGTCGCCGAGGCGCTGCGCGCCCACCACGTGCCGCCGCAGCGGCTGGTGCTGGAGGTCACCGAGCACGCGGTCGCCACCGACCTGGACGAGCTGATCCGGCGGCTGACCGCGCTGCGGTTGACCGGCGTCCGGATCGCGCTGGACGACTTCGGGGCCGGCTACTCGTCGCTGGGGCAGTTGCGGCGGCTCCCGATCGACATCCTGAAGATCGACCACAGCCTGGTCGCCGAGCACGAGCCGGTCCGCCCGGTCGACCAGGACGGTCCGGCGTTCGCGCCGATGGTCGACATCGTCATGCGACTGGGCCACCAGCTGGGGCTGGAGGTGATCGCCGAGGGGGTGACGACGCCGACCGAGCTGGCCGCCGTGGTGGCCGCCGGATGCCGGTTCGGCCAGGGCGCGCTCTTCGGCTGGGGAGTGCCGGCCGAGCACCTGGAGGCGATGCTGGAAGCGGCGACCTCACCCGGTGCGCGGCCTGCTCCGCTGCCCACGCCGCGTCGGCATCCGGGCGGGTCAGGGCAGCTCAACCCGCCTGCCGACAGCGCGTCGCCGACCGACGCGCCGGCGTCCGTTAACCAACATGTGGGATCAGTTGACTCATCGCGTGAGATGCGTCAGGCTTAGCCGCATGTCGTCGTACCGGTCGCTGCGAGTACTTACCTGAGCGCACTCTCCCTCCTGAGAGTGCGCTGGCCCCGTGCATCTGCACGAGGGCCGTTTTTATTGCCATCGGAACCTGGCGACGCGAGCCCCGCCCGTGTCGCATCGCTTGACTAGCCACCAGCCACTCCAGCCGAAGGCCAGAACCGTCATGACGAGACCCACGCCCGAGACCCTCGCCCACACCGCCCGCCGGGCCCGCGCCTCCGCCGACCCCGCCGTCGACGTCGACCCGGCCGCCGCACGCAGCGCGGCCACCCCGGCTGTCCCGGCGGTACGACCCACCGCCTCGGCCCAGGTCTCCGGGGCCGGCTCGCTCGTGCGGTCCCTCGAGGCGCTCGACGTCGACGTCGTCTTCGGCATTCCGGGCGGCGCGATCCTGCCCGCGTACGACCCGCTCTACGACTCCACCGTCCGGCACATCCTGGTGCGGCACGAGCAGGGCGCCGGACACGCGGCGACCGGTTACGCGCAGGCCACCGGCAAGGTCGGCGTCTGCATGGCCACCTCCGGCCCGGGCGCGACGAACCTGGTCACCCCGATCGCCGACGCGTACATGGACTCGGTGGCGATCGTCGCGATCACCGGGCAGGTGGCCAGCCCGTTGATCGGCACGGACGGCTTCCAGGAGGCCGACATCCAGGGCATCACCCTGCCGATCACCAAGCACAACTTCCTCGTGCAGAACGCCGAGGAGATCCCGCGGGTGCTGGCCGAGGCGTTCCACCTGG
Organism: Micromonospora sp. A202; assembly: GCF_006715105.1. NCBI lineage: Bacteria > Bacillati > Actinomycetota > Actinomycetes > Micromonosporales > Micromonosporaceae > Micromonospora > Micromonospora sp. A202. The sequence goes on from NZ_VFMP01000001.1 coordinate 1,074,921, forward strand.
CCAGCACCGGGCGACCCGGCCCGGTGCTGGTCGACATCCCCAAGGACGTGCTCCAGGCGCCGACCACCTTCAGCTGGCCGCCGACCCTGGACCTGCCGGGCTACCGCCCCACCCTGCACCCGCACGGCAAGCAGATCCGGGAGGCGGCGCGGCTGATGGCCGGCGCCCGCCGGCCGGTGCTCTACGTGGGCGGCGGCGTGCTCAAGGCCGGCGCCACCGACGGGCTGCGCCGGCTGGCCGAGCTGACCGGCATCCCGGTCGTCACCACGCTGATGGCGCTCGGCGCGTTCCCCGACTCGCATCAGCAGCACCTGGGGATGCCCGGCATGCACGGCACTGTCGCCGCGGTCTACGGCCTGCAGAAGGCGGATCTGATCGTTGCGCTGGGTGCCCGGTTCGACGACCGGGTCACCGGCAAGCTGGACTCGTTCGCCCCGGACGCGACGGTGGTGCACGCGGACATCGACCCCGCCGAGATCGGCAAGAACCGGCACGTGGACGTGCCGATCGTCGGCGACGCCAAGCACGTCATCGACGAGCTGATCGCCGCGGTGACCGTCGAGCGGTCGGCGGGTCACAGCACCGACCTGGGTGACTGGTGGACCCAACTGGACGACCTGCGCAACCGCTACCCGCTGGGCTACGACGAGCCGTCCGACGGCACGCTCTCCCCGCAGTACGTGATCAAGCGCCTGGGCGAGATCGTCGGCTCCGACGCGATCTTCGTGGCCGGGGTGGGCCAGCACCAGATGTGGGCGTCCCAGTTCATCTCCTACGAGAAGCCGTACACCTGGTTGAACTCCGGCGGTCTCGGCACGATGGGCTACGCGGTGCCGGCGGCGATGGGCGCCAAGGTCGGCAAGCCGGACACGGTGGTCTGGGCGGTGGACGGTGACGGCTGCTTCCAGATGACCAACCAGGAGTTGGCCACCTGCGCGTTGGAGGGCATCCCGGTCAAGATCGCCGTCATCAACAACGGCAACCTCGGCATGGTCCGGCAGTGGCAGACGCTGTTCTACAACGAGCGCTACTCCAACACCGAGCTCGGCACCCACAAGCACCGCATCCCCGACTTCGTCAAGCTCGCCGAGGCACTGGGCTGCGTCGGTCTGCGCTGCGAGAACGCGGCCGACGTGGACAAGACCATCGCCGCCGCAATGGAGATCAACGACGCCCCGGTGGTGATCGACTTCGTGGTCGGCAAGGACGCGATGGTCTGGCCGATGGTCGCCGCCGGCACCAGCAACGACGAGATCATGTTCGCCCGCGGCGTCCGCCCGACCTTCGACGAGGATGACATTTAACTATGAGTGAGCGAAGCGAACGAATCATCGAGCTCAGTGATGCGCAGGGGCGTGCCAGGACCGAGCGAAGCGAGGTCGTGGCATGACGATGCACACTCTGTCCGTGCTCGTGGAGAACAAGCCGGGCGTGCTCGCCCGGGTCTCCGGCCTGTTCTCCCGGCGCGGGTTCAACATCGACAGTCTCGCCGTGGGTGAGACCGAGAACCCGGACGTCTCCCGGATCACCATCGTGGTCAACGCGGAGTCGTCCCCGCTGGAGCAGGTCACCAAGCAGCTGAACAAGCTGGTCAACGTGCTGAAGATCGTCGAGCTGGATCCCCAGGTCTCGGTTGCCCGTGAGTTGCTGCTGGTGAAGGTCCGCGCCGACAGGTCCGCGAGGTCCCAGGTGCTGGAGACCGTCAACCTGTTCCGCGCCCGGGTCGTCGACGTCGCACCGGACACGCTGACCATCGAGGCCACCGGCACCCCGGACAAGCTCGACGCGCTGCTGCGCGATCTCGAAGCCTTCGGCATCAAGGAGATGGTCCAGTCCGGCCTGGTGGCGATCGGGCGCGGCTCGCGTTCGATCACCGCCGGTCCCGCGCTGCGGGCCGCCTGACCGCCACCCGGTCGGCCCTGGCGGGCTGCCCCGGAACCCATCAACACAGACCACGACGGGCCGCCCCGGCCGTCGTACGAAAGGGAAGTTCTCATGAGCGTTGAGGTGTTCTACGACGACGATGCCGACCTCGGCCTGATCCAGGCCAGGAAGGTCGCGGTGATCGGCTACGGCAGCCAGGGTCACGCCCACGCGCTGTCGCTGCGTGACTCGGGCGTCGACGTGGTGATCGGTCTGCCGGAGGGCTCGAAGAGCCGTCCCAAGGCCGAGGAGCAGGGCTTCCGGGTCCTCACGCCGGCGCAGGCCTCCGCCGAGGCCGACGTGATCATGGTGCTCGCACCGGACACCGCCCAGCGTTCCATCTACTCGGAGTCGATCGCCCCGAACCTCGCCCCGGGCAAGGCCATCTTCTTCGGCCACGGCTTCAACATCCGGTACGGCCTGATCACGCCCCCGGCCGAGGTGGACGTGGCGATGGTCGCGCCGAAGGGCCCCGGCCACCTGGTGCGCCGCCAGTACGCCGACGGCAAGGGCGTGCCCTGCCTCGTCGCCGTCGAGCAGGACGCCAGCGGCAACGCGTTCGCCCTCGCCCTCGCGTACGCCAAGGGCATCGGTGGCACCCGCGCCGGCGCGATCAAGACCACCTTCACCGAGGAGACCGAGACCGACCTCTTCGGCGAGCAGGCGGTGCTCTGCGGCGGTGCCTCCGCACTGGTGCAGACCGGCTTCGAGGTGCTCACCGAGGCGGGTTACGCCCCGGAGGTCGCCTACTTCGAGTGCCTGCACGAGCTGAAGCTGATCGTCGACCTCATGTACGAGGGCGGCATCGCGAAGATGCGTTACAGCATCTCCGACACCGCCGAGTACGGCGACCTCTCCCGCGGCTCGCGCATCATCGACTCCCGGGTCAAGGACGAGATGCGCAAGATCCTGGGCGAGATCCAGTCCGGCGAGTTCGCCCGCGAGTGGGTCGCCGAGGACGAGGCCGGCCGGCCCAACTTCACCAAGTGGCAGGCCGAGGGTACGGCGCACCCGATCGAGGAGACCGGCAAGAAGCTGCGCGGCATGATGAGCTGGGTCGACCGCCCGATCACCGAGACCGCCTGACGCATCCTGCGACACCGACGGCCCCGGCCGGCGCTCTCCCCAGCGTCGCCCGGGGCCGTCGACCATGCGCCGCCCGCCCCTCAACGCGCTCGATGCCCTCCGTGATCCGGGCAACATCAGGGATATTGCGCCCTCAGGTTGCTTCGAGGCAGCAGTTTCCCCGATGTTGCGCGGGTCATGGCACCGGTGGGCGGGCGCGGCGGCGGGCGGGACCGTTTCGGCCCGGTGAACGGTCGATGTCCGCCGCCCGACCGGGCGTGTGAGGGCCCTCACCCCGAAGACCGGAACATGCTGGGCAGCAAGGCACCTACGATCGCGGGTAGGTGCAGCAGCCGGCACCTGACGGCCACGGCACGGATCAGCGCAGGGTGCAGTGCGGCGCCCCGCCGCCCGGGCCGATCGCAAACACGACCTCTACGAGGACCGATGAATCCTGTCGTACTGATCGCCGAAGAACTCGCCCCCGCCGCCATCGAGGTGCTCGCCCACGACTTCGACGTCCGTCACGTCGACGGCACCGACCGTCCGGCCCTGCTCGCGGCGCTCTCCGAGGCCGACGCCGTGATCGTGCGCAGCGCGACCCAGATCGACGCCGAGGCGGTCGCCGCCGCGCCGCGACTCAAGGTGGTCGCCCGGGCGGGCGTCGGGCTGGACAACGTCGAGGTGCCGGCCGCCACCGCCCGGGGCGTCATGGTCGTCAACGCGCCCACCTCCAACATCGTCTCCGCCGCCGAGCAGGCCGTCGCACTGCTGCTGGCCGTCGCGCGTAACACCGCGAGCGCCAGCTCCGCGCTCAAGGCGGGGGAGTGGAAGCGGTCGAAGTACACCGGCGTCGAGGTGCAGGGCAAGACCGTCGGCGTGGTGGGGCTCGGTCGGATCGGGGTGCTCTTCGCGCAGCGCATCGCCGCGTTCGGCACCCGGTTGATCGCGTACGACCCGTACATCCAGCCGGCCCGCGCGGCGCAGCTCGGCGTACGTCTGGTCGGTCTGGAGGAGCTGCTGCGGGAGAGCGACTTCATCTCCATCCACCTGCCCAAGACGCCGGAGACGGTGGGGCTGATCGGTGAGAAGGAGCTGGCGATCGTCAAGCCCGGCGTTCGCATCGTCAACGCCGCCCGTGGCGGGCTGGTCGACGAGCAGGCGCTCGCGAACGCGATCGCCGAGGGGCGGGTCGCCGGCGCCGGTGTCGACGTGTACAGCAAGGAGCCGTGCACCTCGTCGCCGCTGTTCGCCTTCGACAACGTGGTGGCCACCCCGCACCTGGGCGCCTCCACCCACGAGGCGCAGGACAAGGCGGGTCTCGCCGTGGCCAGGAGCGTCAAGCTGGCGTTGCAGGGCGAGTTCGTCCCGGACGCGGTGAACGTGCAGGCCGGCGGCGTGGTCGCCGAGGACGTCCGGCCGCTGCTGCCGCTGGCGGAGAAGCTGGGTCGGGCGTTCACCGCTGTCGCCGGTGGGGTTGCCGCCAGCGTCACGGTCGAGGTGCGTGGCGAGATCGTCAGCCACGACGTGTCGGTGCTCAAGCTCGCCGCCACCAAGGGCCTGTTCAGCTCGGTGGTCGAGGAGCAGGTCACCTACGTCAACGCCCCGCACCTGGCGGCCGAGCGTGGCGTCGAGGTCACCCTGGCGACCCTGGCCGAGACGGCCGAGCAGCCCACGTTGGTGACTGTGCGTGGCGCGCTGCCGGATGGTCGTACGGTCAGCGTCTCCGGCACTGTCACGCACTCCGGTGCCCGGGACGTCCTCAAGCTGACCGAGGTGGACGGCTTCGACGTGGAGATCGGCGCGGAGGGCATCCTGCTCTTCCTGCGCTACGCCGACCGGCCCGGCGTCGTCGGCACCGTCGGCACCCTGCTCGGCGAGTCCGGCATCAACATCGCCGCCATGCAGGTGGCTCGGCGCGAGGCGGGCGGTGAGACGCTGATGACGCTGACCGTCGACCAGGCGCTCGGCGCGGACCTGCTGACCTCTGCCGCCGACTCGATCGGTGCCACGTCGGCCAGCGCCGCCGACCTGCGCGACGAGTAGTAGACGACAAACACCGTGGGGGGCCTGGCGATTCGCCGGGCCCCTCGTCATTTCCCGTCCGTGCCGCCGGTCAGGTCAGCCGGGCAGCCGGGCCGGGGGCGGGTAGACCGAGCCGTCCTGCGGGTCGAAGAGCATCAGCCCGTGCTCGCCGGCCAGCCGTTCGATGTCCAGCAGCACCTGGTCCGCGCAGGTCGGGTGCAGGTTCAACTCGACGTGATCGTGTGCGGCGTGCAGTGGCGCCACCGCCCACGGGCTGTTCGGGCCGGGGTGGCGGTCCGGATAGGAGGCGGTGATGGCGCGGTAGAAGCTGACCACCCTCGGGTCGGGGTAACGGTCCACGTGTCGCCCCTGTCGGCAACCCTCGACCGCTGTCCGTACGTCCTCGGGCGTCGCCCCGTGCTCCAGGGCCCACACGCTCAGATCGAAACTCACGGCGGACAGCGTGCCATCCGTCGTTCACCATGTCGAAACTGCCTCGCCGCCGGGTCAACCAACCGGATACCGCAGTCTCCGGTCACGACGGTCCGCTGTGGAGACTCTTGCGTCGAGTTGCGTCGATTCGCTAGCGTACGTCTGCGGTCACTGGCCGAGTTCGAGGCGCCGGCCCGTCTTCGGGTGGCGCGGTCGACGTCCAGCCCGACCGGTCCGCACCCCTCGATTGTGCGAGCCACGCGCACTCGTCGCTGACCGGCCCCCACGGTCGTTGCCGAGACCGTGGGGGCCGATCGCATTGGCCCGTCCGGCCGCCTGTAAGCGACCGAGGTGCGAATCGGGCCCGAGCGCCGCGGGGAGACGGGCTCGCTGCGACCGCGTTCTTCTCAGCGTCGGTGTGCGAACAGCGCCCGATAGTCGGAGTTGCCACGGAACCACGACAGGCCGGTGGGGCCGGCCGCGTAGAGCGCTGTGGCGTAGGCGTCGGCGATGGTGAGGTCGGGGCCCACGACGGTGGCGGCGACGAGCTGGTCGGCCGGCTCACCGGTGTGCGGGTCCACCACGTGCCCCTGCCGCCCGGTCACCCCGGACGTGCCGACCGCTCCGGCGGTCATCTCCAACACCAGCGGGGCGCGCTCGGGTGCGGTGGGGTGGTGCACCGCGACCCGCCAGGGCCCACCGTGCGGCGCGTGGCCGCGAACGACGAGGTCGGCACCGGTGAGGACGGCGTAGTCGTGGATGCCGGCGGCGCGAAGCCGCTCGGCGGCGCGTTCGACAGCCCAGCCGCCGAGCAGACCACCCGGGTCGAAGCCGCCGGGCACCGCCCAGGCGTCGAACCACCCGTCGGTGGCGGCGCGCATGGCCGTGCAGCGGTCCACCAGGTCGGCGAGTGGCGGGTACGAGTCGGGGCTGATCTCGCCCCTGCGCAGGCGGGAGACCAGGCTCTCCGGCCGGTTGGGACCGTAGGTGAGGTCGATGGCGCGCAGCTCCGCCACGCTGTCCCGCAGTGCCTCGCCGACGCCGCGGCGGCCGAGCCACGCGGGGGCGTTGAGCAGGAGGGTGTATTCGGCGGTCGCGGTGCGAACGGTGTGCTGCACCGCGATCCGGCCATCGGTGGCGGAGGTTGGGTCGATGCGGTGTCGACGGCTGCCGAGTCGGAGGTCCGGCCGGCGGTGGCGGAATGCGGCCGGGTCCGGCCAGCGGGTCCGCGGCTGCTCGTCGATGCGCATCGCATCTACCCCCTCGCGCTTGGCGTCGCGTCGTCGCGACGCCGATGGTCGGCAGGCCCCCGTGACCCGCTGATCACCACGGTATGCAGCGGACATGACCGCCCCATGAGTCTCAGCTGAGAGGGTGCTGTGCATCCGCGCGTCCCGAATATTGGAAGGCGCGTACCGGGAGGCGGGACACCCACGTACCGTTGCCCCGGAGGAGAACCCGTTGAGCAGAGGAGTGCGGTCGTGGCGCGGATCGCGGTGGTTGCCGGGGACGGTATCGGGCCCGAGGTGGTCGCGCAGGCCCGCAAGGTGCTCGACGCGGTGCTGCCCGGCGTGCAGGCCACCGAGTACGACCTCGGCGCCGCCCGCTGGCACCGTACCGGAGAGGTGCTGCCCGACTCCGTGCTGACCGAGCTGGCCGGGCACGACGCGATCCTGCTCGGCGCGGTCGGTGACCCGACGGTTCCGCCGGGTGTGCTCGAGCGAGGGCTGCTGCTCAAGCTCCGGTTCGCCTTCGACCAGTACGTCAACCTGCGCCCGTCCCGGCTCTGGCCCGGGGTCGCCGGCCCGCTCGGCAACGTCAAGCCGGGCGAGGTCGACCTGGTGGTGGTGCGCGAGGGCACCGAGGGTCTCTACGCCGGGGCCGGTGGTTCGCTGCACCGGGACACCCCCGCCGAGGTCGCCACCGAGGAGAGCCTGAACACCCGGCACGGCGTGGAGCGGGTCATCCGCGACGCTTTCGCCCGCGCCGGCCGCCGCGAGCGGCGCAAGGTCACCCTGGTGCACAAGACCAACGTGCTCACCCACGCCGGATCGCTCTGGTCGCGCACCTTCGACGTGGTCGCCGCCGAGCACCCGGACGTCGCCACCGAATACCAGCACGTCGACGCGGCGGCCATGTTCCTGGTCACCCAGCCCCAGCGCTACGACGTGGTGGTCACCGACAACCTCTTCGGCGACATCCTCACCGACATCGCTGCCGCCGTCACCGGCGGGATCGGGTTGGCCGCCAGTGGCTGCATCAACCCCGAGGGGGCGTACCCCTCGATGTTCGAGCCGGTACACGGCTCGGCGCCGGACATCGCCGGGCAGGGCATCGCCGACCCGGTCGCCGCGGTGCTCTCCGCCGCGTTGCTGCTGGAGCAGCTCGGGCACGCCGAGGCTGCGGCCCGGGTCAACGCGTCGGTCGCCGTCGAGCTGGCCAGCCGCACTCCGGGCGTGACGCTGCGTACCGAAGAGGTAGGCGACCGGCTCGCCGCCCACGCCGTAGCCTGACCGACCCGACCCCACCAGCGACCGGCCCGGCCTCGGCCCGGCCGGGCCGCTCTGTCTCGCCCGAGCGGCGCTACCCGCTGAACGACCGTTCGGGGTAAGTTTCTGGCACAGCCAAGTCGGTGTGCGATTCCGCATGCCGTTGTCCCGCAGGGAGGTCAGCGCGATGAGCGGTGGTGACAAGCTCGACTTCGAGATCCGTCCGAATCCCGCACCGGTATCGGCCGCCGACCGGGCCGCCCTGCTGGCCAACCCCGGGTTCGGCCGCGTCTTCACCGACCACATGGTCACGGTCCGTTACGCCGACGGCAAGGGCTGGTACGACGCCCGGGTCGAGGCGCGGGCCCCGATCCCGATGGACCCGGCCAGTGCGGTGCTGCACTATGCGCAGGAGATCTTCGAGGGGTTGAAGGCGTACCGGACGGCCGACGGTGGCGTGACGATGTTCCGACCGGACGCCAACGCCGCACGCTTCGCCACGTCGGCGCAGCGGATGGCGATGCCGGTGCTGCCGCCCGAGGTGTTCGTCGACTCGCTGCACAAGCTCATCGAGATCGACCGGGAGTGGATCCCCACCGACGAACACGGCAGCCTCTACCTGCGGCCGTTCATGTTCGCCAGCGAGGTCTTCCTCGGCGTCCGACCGGCCAACGAGTACCTCTACATGGTGATCGCCTCACCGGTCGGCGCGTACTTCACCGGTGGCGTCAAGCCGGTGACCGTCTGGGTCTCCCCGGACTACACCCGGGCCGCGCCCGGCGGCACCGGCGCGGCCAAGTGCGGCGGCAACTACGCCGCGTCGCTGGCGGCCCAGGCCGAGGCCATCGAGGCCGGCTGCGACCAGGTCGTCTTCCTGGACGCGGTGGAGCGCCGGTTCGTCGACGAACTGGGAGGCATGAACGTCTTCTTCGTCTACGACGACGGCACGGTGGTGACCCCACCGTTGACCGGCACGATCCTGCCGGGCATCACCCGCGACGCCATTCTCGCGCTGGCCGGGGCGGCCGGGCACCAGGTCGAGGAGCGGCCGGTCAGCTTCGCCGACTGGCAGGCTGACGCCGCCAGCGGACGCCTGAAGGAGGTGTTCGCCTGCGGCACCGCCGCGGTGGTCACCCCGATCGGTGGGGTCCGCTTCCCGGACGGCGAGTTCCTGATCGGTGGCGGCGAGCCCGGCCGGGTCACCATGGCCCTGCGTCAGCAGCTGGTCGAGATCCAGCGTGGCGAGGCCGCCGACCCGCACGGCTGGGTGCAGCGGGTCTTCTGACATCCGTCGCCGCGCCGGCCCGTCCAGAGGGACGGGCCGGCGCGGTCGGACCGGTACAGGCGTCCGGAACCTCGGCGGTCTACGCCTCGGTGGGCTCGGCGAGCAGGTGGGCGCGGAGCGCGGCGAGCTGCTCGTCGGTCACGCCGGCGTGCCGCAGGTACGCCTCGACCGAACCGTGCCCCTCGCGCAGCTCGTCCAGGAAGATCTGCATCGCCTCGGCGGGTGAGGCCAGGAACGGCGCCGGCAGGTCCCCGCCGCCCGGGTTGATGGAGGCCAGCCACGCGCTGTACCGGGCCGACGCCTCGCTGCTGAGCGCGTAGTCCGCGGTGATGTCCGCGTCGTCGACGCCGAGCACGGCGAGGGTCAGCGCGCAGACGATGCCGGTGCGGTCCTTGCCGGCGACGCAGTGCACCACCACCGGGGCGTTGGCGGAGTCGGCGATCAGACCGACGGCCTCGGCGAGCCCGGCGGTGCCGGTCTGGGCCAGGGCGGCGTACCGGTCCGCGAGGTACCGGGCCAGGCTCGCGCCCTCCTCGTGCGGCACGCCCGCCCAGTCGTCGTGCTCCGGGTGGATGTGCCGGTAGGTCAGCCCCTGGTATGCCGGCACCCGGCCGTCCCGTTCCACCTCGGTGGGGCGGCGCAGGTCGATGACCGTGCGGATGCCGATCGCGACGAACGCGTCCCGGTCCTGTTCGGTGAGGCGGTGCAGCGAGTCGGAGCGGTAGAGCCGACCACGGCGTACGGGTCGGCCACCGTGCCCGAGGTAGCCGCCGGCGTCGCGGAAGTTGAAGGTGGCGGGGAGCGGGATCTGTCGGCTGTCGTCGATGGCGTCCACGCCCTCACGGTAACGGCCGGTGGGTCCGTGCCCCACCGGCCGTCGGGGCCGAACCGTCAGCGTGCCGTGCCGGGTGGAAGCGCACCGTACGTCTCGTCGTAGTAGCCGCCCAGCTGGTCCCGGTAGCTCGGGTCGCTGTGGCTGGTCTCGTCGTACTCCGGGGCGGCCTTGATCTGGTCGCGGGTCCGGTCGACGGAGACGGTGCGCTGGTCGTGGTCGACCTGGTTGACGGTGCCGGCCGGCAGCATCACCTTCTTACCGAAGATCCAGGGGCCGGTGTCCACGACCAGGTAGCTGCCGCCCACCTCGTGGCTGGCGCTGTCGATCTTGCCGATTCCACCGTCGGTGGCCTCGACCTTGTAGCCGACCAGGTCGGCGTCGGCCACCCCGGCCTGGTCCCGGTAGCGCCAGGGGTCGAAAGTGCCGGCCGGCGCGCCGCCGGGCACCGTGCCCTGGTCGCCACCGCGCAGCGGGTCCGGCCCGGCGTGGGTGGCGTGGGGATCGATCCTGTCCATGCCGTTCACTCCTGACTGTCGCCGATCGTCTCGGCGTAGGTGGGTGCGTCCCCGCAGGAGCTACCCGTCCGCCGGGGGCCGGAAACGGCAGGAGGCCGAGGCCGCGGTGCGGCGGGACGCCGAGCCGCGCGGTGCTGCGGCGGCTCGTCGGGGCGTACGTGCTCGGCCCGGCGCTGGGGGCCACCCAGAGCGACCGTCCCGCTATATGGATTGTTCCTCCCAAAACCACGGGCGGAGTGGCAGAGTGGCCATCGTGACCAGCACCGCCCTGATTATTGCGACCTAGCGCGCCGGCCCCCTCCGCCGAGCGCGCAGACCTCCCGCATCCGCGGGAGGTCTTTTTGTTGCTCCGAGAAAGGATCCTGATGACGTTCCAGGTCTTCGACACCACGTTGCGCGACGGCGCCCAACGCGAAGGGCTCACCTACTCGGTGGTCGACAAGCTGGCCGTGGCCCGGCTGCTCGACGAGTTCGGGGTCGGCTTCATCGAGGGCGGTTGGCCGGGCGCGGTGCCCAAGGACACCGAGTTCTTCCGCCGGGCGCGCACCGAACTGGACCTGCGGAACGCCGTCCTGGTCGCGTTCGGCGCCACCCGCAAGGCCGGTGTGGCGGTCACCGACGACCCACAGGTGCGTGCCCTGCTGGACGCGCAGACGCCGGCGGTGGCGCTGGTCGCCAAGGCCGACAGCCGGCACGTCGAGCGCGCGTTGCGCACCACCGGTGCGGAGAACCTCGCGATGATCCACGACACCGTCAGTCACCTCGTCCGCGAGGGCCGACGGGTCTTCGTCGACGGCGAGCACTTCTTCGACGGCTACCGGCACGATCCCGCGTACGGCGCGGCGGTGGTGCAGACCGCGCTGGCCGCCGGCGCCGAGCGGATGGTGCTCTGCGACACCAACGGCGGCATGCTGCCGTCCCAGGTGACCGCCGTGATCGCTGACCTGACCGACAGGCTGGGGATCGACGCCGCGCTGCTCGGCATGCATGCCCAGAACGACACCTCCTGCGCGGTGGCCAACACGATCGCCGCCGTGGAGGCGGGTGTCCGCCACGTCCAGGGCACCGCCAACGGGTACGGCGAACGCCCCGGCAACGCCGACATCTTCGCGGTCGTCGCCAACCTCCAACTCAAGCTGGGCATGCCCGTCCTACCGGAGGGCTGCCTGGCACAGATGGTGCGGGTCTCGCACGCCATCGCCGAGATCGCCAACATCGCCCCCGACACCCACCAGGCGTACGCCGGGGCTGCTGCCTTCGCTCACAAGGCGGGGCTGCACGCGAGTGCGATCAAGGTCGACCCGTTGCTCTACAACCACGTGGACCCGTCGGTGGTGGGCAACGACATGCGGATCCTGATCACCGAGATGGCCGGCCGGGCCAGCGTCGAGCTCAAGAGCCGTGAGCTCGGCCTGGACCTGGCTGGCAGCCCGGAGGCACTGACCCGGGTCACCAATCGGGTCAAGGAGCTGGAGGCGGGTGGCTGGTCCTTCGAGGCCGCGGACGCCTCCTTCGAGTTGCTGGTCCGCTCCGAGCTGCCGGAGGGCAGCCCGGCCCGACCGTTCACTCTGGAGTCGTACCGGGTGCTGGTCGAGCACCGCGAGGACGGCGCGGTGGTCTCCGAGGCGACCGTCAAGATCCGGGTACGCGGTGAGCGGGTGATCGCCACCGCCGAGGGCAACGGCCCGGTCAACGCGCTCGACGAGGCGCTGCGGGTGGGGCTGGCCCGGCATTACCCGCAGCTGCGCGACTTCGAGCTGGCCGACTACAAGGTGCGCATCCTGGAGGGCAGCCACGGCACCGGCGCGGTGACCCGGGTGCTGCTGGAGACCGCCAACGGCACGGGCCGGGACTGGACCACTGTCGGTGTGCACCCCAACGTTGTCGAAGCGAGCTGGCATGCCCTGGTCGACGCCCTCACCTACGGCCTGGCCCCCACCACGGTCTAACCCCCGCCCCACCCCCACCCCACCCCACCCCCACCCCACCCCCACCCCACCCCACCCCACCCCAACCACCCCACCTGATCGATCATGGAGTTGTGGTGCTCCGCAAAACGGGTTTCCGTTCTCAAAATGCCCACCACAACTCCATGATCGACCGCAGCTGGGGTGGGCGTGACGACCGCAGGGGGGTTACCGGGTTGGGAGGGTCACGGTGGCTAGGACGGGGCGGTGGTCGCTGCCGGGTAGGGCGAGCACCTTCACCGACCGGACCGCGATGCGCCGGTCGACGAGCACGTGGTCGATGGTGACCGGTGGGATGAGGTCCCCGTCGTACGGGCCCCAGGTGCCGGTCAGTCCCTCTCCGGCGGCGTCGGCGGCGTCGACGTAACCGGTGCTCAGCAGGGCCCGCAGAGGGCTGTGGTCGAGGGTGGCGTTGAAGTCGCCGGCGAGGATCTGCAGGCCGCCGTCCGGGGTGGCCGGTGGTTGACCCTTCAGGTCGGCACGCCAGGCGCCAACCTGGTCCACCGCGTACGGCGCCGAGGGGTGGGCCGACTCCACGCGGACCGGGGGCCCGTCGGGGATGGCTATCGTGCCGTGCGCCTGGGTGAAGCCCCAGCCGCCGAGGTTGCGCCGCAGGCCGACGTCGGTGAGCGGCCACCGCGAGTAGAGCCCGGAGCCGGGTGTGCCGATCTCCGGGTTGAGCTGCCGGTGCGGCAGCAGCCCGTCGAGGCCGAACCGATCCAGGGCCGCCTGCGCGTCCGGGGTGAACTCCTGCACGGTGAGCACGTCCACCTCGTAGCGCCGGACCAGCTCGACCAGGGTCCGCGCGTCGCCGGCGCCGGCGAGCATGTTGGCGGTGAGCAGCCGGACGGTCGGCCCGGCCACCGTCGGCTGCGCGGAGGCCAACGCCCGGGGTGCCACGGCACCGAGCAGTGCCACCGCCGCCACTGCCGCGAGGGCCGCCGGCCACCAGCGCCGCAGGGCGAGGGCCAGGGCCAGGGGCAGCACGCTGAAGCCCGCGACGTACGGCGTGAAGGCGAGCGCCTGCACCAGCGGCCCCCGGTCCAGGCCGATCAGCCGGAGGGCGGCCCAGAGGGCTGTCGGGGCGACCACCAGCCAGCAGACCGCTGTGCGGAGCCGAGCGCTTCGGTGCCACCCCGGCGTGGGAATGGGCGTTGACGGAGCGTCGACGATCATGGCGCTGATCCTAGTTCAGAAGACCGAAGCAATTTCGTGAATGGTGACGCGCTCATCTTTCACAATTATCTGACGGCTGATTGACAGCTCGCCAAAGTGAGATCAACTATTGACTCCCGGCTTTTTCCGGTGCTACGTTCCATCTGGCTTAAACGACGCAACTCTGAGTAGTAATCCCAGCTCAGACGGGTTAGAGGTCGTTGAGAAATCAACCTCACTGGGTGCAGGAGAAACAACTTGCCCCAGCCCTGCCGTCGTCGTGTCGCCTATTTGAGGGCAGTCATCCGTCCCGCCCCGCGGGTCGGCCGAATTCGCACGGTCACACAAGGGGGACCTGTCATGAGCACATCTTTCCGACGTAAGGCGGCAGCGGTCACGTTCGCCGTCCTGGCGCTCAGCCTGGCTGGTGGGGGGATCGCTATCGCCCAGCCGTCGGCGAAGGCGCCGCAGGAGGCTGTCCAGCCCGCGGCCCGCGGCACGAACTCCCAGCCGCCGGTCACCGCCGAGTCGGCCCGGATGGCGAAGGCCGCGCTGAAGTCGGGTGCGGCCACCACGCTGGTCGCCAGCACCACCGTGGTCGTCGTCAACTCCAACGGCACCAAGGCACGCGGCGTCGGCACCGTCATCAAGTACGGCGTCGGCCAGTACGAGGTCCAGTTCGGTTACACCGTCACGTCGGGCGTCTTCGTGGCCACCGTCGGCCGGGCTGACGCCTGCTGCATCCCGCCGGCCGGCGAGATCTCGGTCGCGCCCCGGCTCAGCACGCCCAACGGGGTCTTCGTGCAGACCCGCAACTCGGCCGGCACCCCGACCGACCTGGGCTTCCACCTGGTCGTCCACCTCCCCTGATCGACCGACGTCCGGCCCCCGCGCCTCGTGCGCGGGGGCCGCACCATGTCCGCTGCGGGGCCCACCGGTCCCAGCCTGACTCCGGCTCTGATCCACTTGGTCTCCCGCAAGGTCCGGTTTCCGTGGTCCCGAGTCGACCGGCCGTCGCCGCGTGCCTCGTGCCGTTCTTCACCCGTTCGCGCGGCTCATCCCCGTTCGGGTCACCCAGGGCCGGTCCGGCCCGCACAATCCGACGTTTGCCGGGCACGTGCCCGGGAAGCAAGCACCGTGACGGACATCTCGGACACCCTGGCCAGCATGCCCAGCTCGGTCGATCCCGAGCCGACGGGCGCCGAGCTGGAACAGACCCTCTTCGAGGTCAAACGCGTGATCGTCGGGCAGGATCGCCTCGTCGAACGCCTGCTCACCGCACTGGTCGCCAACGGGCACTGTCTCCTGGAGGGGGTGCCCGGCGTCGCCAAGACACTGGCCGCCCAGACCCTCGCCACAGTGGTCGGTGGCAGCTTCTCGCGGATCCAGTTCACTCCGGACCTGGTCCCCTCCGACATCGTCGGCACCCGGATCTACCGGGCCTCCAAGGAGACCTTCGACATCGAGCTCGGCCCGATCATGGCCAACCTGGTGCTGGCCGACGAGATCAACCGTGCCCCGGCGAAGGTCCAGTCGGCGCTGCTGGAGGCGATGGCCGAACGGCAGGTCTCGATCGGCGGGCGGAGCTGGCCGGTCCCGGAGCCCTTCCTGGTGCTGGCGACCCAGAACCCGATCGAGTCGGAGGGGGTCTACCAGCTCCCGGAGGCGCAGCGCGACCGATTCCTGATGAAGGTGGTTGTCGACTACCCCAGCGACGCCGACGAACTGGCCATCCTCTACCGGATGAGCACCGACCGGCCGAGCCCACGGCGGGTGCTCGACGCCCAACGGCTGCGGGACCTCCAGCTCCACGCCGAGAGGGTCTTCGTCCACCACGCGCTGGCCGAGTACGTGGTGCGGTTGATCCTCGCCACCCGGGACCCGGGCCGGTTCGGGCTGCCGGAGATCGCACCACTGCTGGCGTACGGGGCCAGCCCGCGGGCCACCCTGGGCCTGGTCGCGGCCGCCCGGGCGCAGGCCCTGCTGCGGGGACGGGAGTACGTGCTGCCCGAGGACGTCCGTGAACTCGCCGTCGACGTCCTCGCCCACCGGCTGGTGCTCTCCTTCGACGCTGTGGCCGACGGGGTGTCGGCCGAGAGTGTGGTGCGCCGACTGGTCGAGGCGGTGCCACCGCCTCGGCTGGCCAGCCCACAGCAGACGCCGGATCTGGCGGCGGCATGAGACGCGTGCAGGTGGCACCAGCCGCCGCGCCGGCCGACCCCGGCCTGGCCGAGCTGGCCCCCGACCAGCGGTTGCGCCGCCTGGAGCTGACCGTCACCCGCCGACTGAACGGCCTGCTGCACGGCCAGTACCGCGGCCTGCTGCCCGGACCGGGCAGTGAACCAGCCGGCAGCCGCGAGTACCGGCCGGGCGAGGACGAGGTACGCCGGATGGACTGGGCGGTGACGGCCCGTACCGCCGTTCCGCACGTCCGGCAGGTCGACGCCGACCGTGAGCTGACCACCTGGCTGTTGGTCGACGGCAGCGCCAGCATGGAGTTCGGCACCGCCGAGCTGGACAAGCGGGAGCTGGCGGTGGCAGCCGTCGCGGCGGTCGGGTTCCTGACCGCGGGCGTCGGCAACCGCCTCGGCGCCCAGGTGCTGCGCGCGGACGGGGTACGCCGCTTCCCCGCCCGCGCCGGACGTACCCATCTGCTTGCTCTGCTCCGCGCGCTGCTCGCCGCCCCTCGTGCCACCGCACCCGGGTCGGAGGCCGGGGGACAACCCCGCCCGCCGGATCTGGCCGACGGGCTCGACGCGCTGCACCGGATCGCCAACCGGCGGGGACTGGTCGTGGTGGTGTCCGACTTCCTCGACGGGCTGCCCGACGACCCCGACAGGCAGGCGCCCTGGGAACGGACGCTGCGCCGGCTGAC
Source organism: Micromonospora sp. A202 (assembly GCF_006715105.1). Lineage (NCBI taxonomy): Bacteria > Bacillati > Actinomycetota > Actinomycetes > Micromonosporales > Micromonosporaceae > Micromonospora > Micromonospora sp. A202. The sequence goes on from NZ_VFMP01000001.1 coordinate 1,091,487, forward strand.
CGCCCGGCACCAGGTGCTGGCGATCGAGGTGACCGACCCGCGTGAGCTGGAGTTGCCGGACGTCGGCCTGATCACGCTGATGGACCCGGAGACCGGGCGTTGCCGTGAGGTGTGCACATCGGACCGTCGGTTGCGGGAGCGGTACGCCGAGGCCGCCGCCGCCCAACGCGATCAGGTCCGCCAGGCCTTGCGCCGCAGCGGGGTCACCCACCTGCCGTTGCGCACCGACGGGGACTGGAGCGCGGACATCGTCCGGCACGTCCACGCCCAACGTCGGCTCGCCGCCGCGCCGGCCGGCCACCGACGGGGAGGTGTCGCGTGATCTGGCAGTCGCCACTGCGACTCTGGCTGCTGCTCGGCGTGCTCGCCTTGGTCGTCGCGTATCTGGTGGTGCAGCGCCGACGCAGCCGCTACGCGGTCCGCTTCACCAACCTGCGGTTGCTGGACCGGGTTGCGCCCGAGCGGCCCGCCTGGCGCCGGCACGTGCCGGCCGGGCTCTTCCTGGCCATGCTGGCGCTGCTCGTGGTCGGGTTCGCCCGACCCAGCGCCGAGGTACGGGTGCCCCGGGAACGCGCCACGGTGATGGTGGCGGTGGACGTGTCCACGTCGATGCTCGCCACCGACGTGGAACCGGACCGGTTGACCGCCGCGAAGCAGGCGGCCCGGCGCTTCGTCGAGGGCCTGCCCGACGAGTTCAACGTGGGCCTCGTCGCCTTCGCGGGCAGCGCCGCCGTGCTGGTGCCGCCCGGCACCGACCGGGGCGCCCTCGACGAGGGGATCGACCGGCTCGCCGAAGGAATCACCGGGGTGCAGGGCACCGCGATCGGCGAGGCCATCAACACCTCGCTCGGCGCGGTCAAGAGCCTGGACAGCGAGGCCGCCAAGGAGACGCCGCCGGCCCGGATCATCCTGCTCTCCGACGGCGCCAACACCTCCGGGATGGACCCGATGGAAGCGGCGGCGGAAGCGGTGACCGCCGAGGTGCCGGTGCACGCCATCTCGTTCGGCACACCGTCCGGGTTCGTGGACCGTGGCGGACGGCCCATCCAGGTGCCTGTCGACGGGCAGACGCTCAAGGCGGTCGCCGAGGAGACCGGCGGCATGTTCCACGAGGCCAGCACCACCGACGAGTTGCGAGCCGTCTACGACGACATCGGCAGCTCGGTCGGATACCGCACCGAGCGGCAGGACGTCTCGGCCCGGTTCATCGGCCTCGGACTGGTGTTCGCGATGGGTGCCGCCGCCGGCTCGATGCGCTGGTTCTCCCGGCTGCCCTGATCGCCGCGCACGACCGACGTAGACCGTGAGGAGTACGCATGGCAGTGCAGACCGGACTGGGCGAACCGCGCGGTCCCTGGTTCATCTCGCCGGAACTCGACCCGGACGGGCGCGGGTGGTGGGACCCACCCGAGCGGGAACCGGGCGGGCGACAGCCTGGGCGGCTGCTGGCCGTGCTGGCCGTGGTGGCGGTCTCCGCGGTCTCCGGTGCTCTCGCCGGTGGCGTGGTGGCCAGCCGGGACGGGGCTGGGGGCCCGGCAGCGGCGTCCGCCGCCCCGGTGCCGGCCGAGCTGGTCACGGCGGCGGAGCGGACCGTACCCGGGGTGGTGTCGGTGCTGGCCGGCGGCGGCGCGACCGGCGGGTCCACGACCAGCGGGTCCGCGACCGGTTCGGGCTTCGCCGTCGACGACCAGCAGCACCTCATCACCAACGACCACATCCTGGCCAAGGGGGGCGGTGGGCCGGTGACAGTGGAGCTGCCCGACGGCCGCCGGTTCGCCGCCGAGGTGGTCGGACGGGAGCCGCGCAGCGACCTTGCCGTGCTGAAGGTGCCGGCATCGGCCGGGCTCACCCCGTTGCCCCTGGCCAAGCCGGGAGCGACCCGGGTCGGTGAGCCGGTCCTCGCCGTCGGTTCGCCGCTCGGCCTGGCCGGGACGGTCACCGCGGGCATCGTCAGCGCGTTGGACCGCGAGGTGCGGCTGGGCAACAACCGGCACACTGCCGTGCAGACCGACGCCTCCATCAACCCCGGCAACTCCGGTGGGCCCCTCGTCAACGCCCGCGGGGAGGTGGTCGGGGTGAACACCGCGATCGCCACCATCGACGGAAACGGATCGATCGGCATCGGCTTCGCCATCCCGATCGACCAGGTGCAGCAGACCGCCGACACGATCATCGGCAAGGGTGGCTGAGCTGCCCGGACGACCTCGCGGCGGGCGGTGGCAGCGCGGCCACTGTCAGATATCCGGCGGGACAGCATCGGGCCATGGAAATATTACGGTCGGTATGGATACTGGCGGAGGTGGAGAGTCCCCTTCTTGCGGTCCTCCTGCTGGTGGGCCTGGTCATTGGATGTGCAGTGGGGTCGGCGTACGCCCGGGCACGACGCGGGTGGAACGATTACCAGACCGTCAAGAAATCGGTGCCGGGCGCCCGTCGAGGCGCCTGGACACTCGTCCGTGGGCTCGTCGTCAAGGCCGCGGTGATCGCGCTGCTGCTCTTCGGTGCGGTGGCGTACGCGGCGGTCGGCGCCGACGAGGAAACCGCCGGGCCGACGCCCAGCCAGTCCCCGCCGCAGAGTGAGCGTCCACACCGATGACCCCCGGCGGGTCGTCGCGGGTTAGCCTCGGGGCGTGGACGACGGACTGCGGGTGACCGACCGGTGGGTCGTCCCCGCCGGGGAGCTGCGGGAGCGTTTCTCCCGCTCGTCCGGGCCGGGTGGGCAGGGAGTGAACACCGCGGACTCCCGGGTCGAGCTGAGCTACGACCTGGCCAACTCGCCGGCCGTGCCTGAGTGGCTGCGGTCGCGGGCCCTGGCCCGGCTGGCCAACCGCCTGGTCGACGGGGTGCTGACGATCGCCGCCAGTGAGCACCGGGCCCAACTGGCCAACCGGGAGGCGGCCCGCGAACGGATGACCGCCCTGCTGCGGGAGGCCGCCGCACCCCCACCGCCGGCCCGCCGAGCGACCCGCCCGTCGCGGGGGGCCAAGGAACGCCGGCTGGCTGAGAAGAAGCGCCAGTCCCAGCGCAAACGCGACCGCCGCGCCGACGACGACTGACTGGCGGCCCGGCTCAGGCCGGGACGGCGGCGAGCAGCCGGTCGCGCAGCACGGCGGCCCGGTCGGCGAACCCACGTTGCGCCGCCGCGTACTCCGCCCGACCCTCCGGCGTCTCCACCCGCACCGGCGGACAGCCCAGCGCCGCCAGGTCGTACGGGCTGGCCCGCATGTCCAGCGTGCGGATCTCCCGGGCCAGCTCGAACGCGTCGGCCACCAGTTCCGAGGTGACCAGCGGGGACAGCTTGTACGCCCACTTGTAGAGATCCATGTTGGCGTGTAGGCAGCCCGGCTGTTCGAGTGCGTGCTGCGTCTCCCGGGTCGGGGTGAGCAGGTTCAACTGTCGAGCCGGCGGCGTGAAGAACCGGAACGCGTCGAAGTGGCTGCACCGCACGCCGCGCTCCTCGACGACCGCGGCGGTCCGCTCCGGGGTCAGCCGCAGCGGCCAGGCGTTGTGCCGCAGCTCCTCACGGGTCTGCCGGTAGACCATCGCCCACTCGTGCATTCCGAAGCAGCCGAAGTGCGGGGCCCGCCCGGCGGTGGCCGCCAGCAGGGATCGGATCCAGGTGATCGACTCACCGCGCCGTGCGCGTACCGCATCGGTGTCGAGGGTGACCCCGGCGGCGGTGGCGCGGTAGTCCCGGCCGAACTCGGCCGGGTCGGCGTCGCGCAGCTCGACCCCGGCCCCCGGGTGCCAGCGACGGAGCTGGGCCGGGCGGTGCGAGTAGTAGGTGAACAGGAAGTCGGCCACCGGATGCCGCTCACCACGCCGTCGGCGGGCCAGGTGCGGCGTCAGCCAGACGTCCATGCGCTCCTCGTGGGCCCGTCGGCGGGCCTGCCACTGCGCCACGTCGAGCACGGCGGGGGCGAGGGCGGCGGTCACGCACCCAGGGTACGACCGCCGCCCGCACACCGGTCAGGGCATGTGCACCCGGACGCCGGCGGAGAACACCCCGCTGCGCAGCTCCAGCTGCTGGGGCGGGTCCCGCCCGTCGACGGTGAAGACCAGCGGGAGCACCATCCGGGTGCCCGCAGCCATCGGGTCGGCGAAGATGTCCCGACCCAGGTTGGCCGCCCGGGTGGCCGGCTCGTCGGTGCTCACCCAGCGCCCGCCGGGCAGGTACGCCCGTTGCAGCTGACCGTGCCAGGGCTGGTGGTCCCCGGTGACGTTGCGCACACCCACTGTGGCCTGGCAGCGTCGACCGTTGGCCGGTGCCGCACCACCGCCGTCGGTCTTCGCGGCAGAGCCGGGCGCACCACACGACATCCGGTACACGGTGAACTCGAACGCCGACTCACGCAGCGGCACACCCACCGGTCCGGTCACACCGCTACCCCTCCACGCGCCGCTGGTCGGCTGCTTCTGCGTGTCGATCTCCGAGACCTGCCGGGTCGCCGTCCAGCCGGCGGTGCCGACGACGCCGGCCAGCACCACGACGGCGGCACCCACCAACAACCAGACCGGCGGGGTACGCCGACGACTCGCCGGCCTCGGGGCTGCCGGACGCGGATAGATCGTCCCGCGATCACCCTCCGGCCCGCCGCTGGTGGCCAGTGCGGCAGCCGTCACCCGACGCCCGCGCCGATGTCGCCACACCCACAGCAGCGCGGCGCTGACCAACAGCAGGACCGCCAGGCCGGCGAGCAGCACCGGGTACCGCCGCCAGGGCGGCGCCTCGGTGACCTCGGCCGCCGGTGCTCCCGCCGCCTTCCAGGTGGCCGTCGCGCAGTCGTACGGCCGGCTGCCGTCACTGGTGAACGCGCAGGCCGGCGCGGTCAGCGGCTGGCCCGGCGCGGTCGCGGCGAGCGCGGTGCCCAGCGTGGTGCTGCTGTGCGCCGGCAGCCGCAACCGCCAGGTCACCTCCGTGCTGGAGCCGCCGGCGCTGGTGGACCGGCCGCCGGCGCTGATCGCGGTCGGCGAGGAGCCGGCCGGCAGCTCCTGACGCACAGTGGTGTCCACCGGCGCGTTGCCCACGTTGCGCACCTGGATCCGGTACCTCGGCGCCGGGCTGCTCTCCGGCGCGACCGCCACCGTGACCTGTTGCGGGGGCGCTGACGCCGGCGCCCGGGAGGGTGGTGCCACCGCCGGTGGCGCCGAGGGCGGGGTGGGCTCGGTCAGCCACGCGACCACCGCGACCGGCGGCTGCGTGACGGTCGGCCCGGCGGTCTCCGCCGGTGGCCGCGTGGCGCCCTGTCGTGGCGTCGCGGCGACTGGCGGCGCCGCAGCCGACGACCGTGGCGTCGCGGTCGTTGGTTGTGGCGTGGCGGCCGGTGGTCGTGGCGTGGCCGCCGCCTCCGGGGCCGCCGACGGCAGGGCCGGCACGGCGGCGAGGATGCCGAGGCAGTGTACGAACACTGCGAGGGCTCTGTGGTGTCGTGTCGATGCAGGCATACGAACGAACCTCCGGAGCCGACGGTAGGGGCGAGTTGCCTTCGTGCGGGTACGAAGTCGGGAAGACCGCCCCGCTCACCTCCTGCTCCGATAGGGTGCCGCGCTGACGTGTTGCGCACACCGCACGGCCGGTCCTGGCCGGTGGAGGTGTCGGCGGGGCTAGATTGGCCGGGTGCGTATCGCTCGTTTCGCCCATGCCAAGGGAATGTCGTTCGGTGCCGTCGAAGGCGAAGCGGAGGCCGGGCCGGAGGGCCTGACCATCGCCGAGATCGAGGGCCACCCGTTCGGCAAACTCTCCTTCAGTGGGGCCCGTTGGGCCCTTTCCGACGTTCGGCTGCTCTCGCCGATCCTGCCCAGCAAGGTCGTCTGTGTCGGCCGCAACTACGCCGACCACGCCGCCGAGCTCGGCAACGACGTGCCCAAGGAGCCGCTGCTCTTCCTCAAGCCGTCCACCTCGGTGATCGGCCCCCGCGACGCCATCCGACTGCCGATCTTCTCCAAGCAGGTCGAGCACGAGGCGGAACTCGCGGTCGTGATCGGGGCGCCGGGGGCGCGCCGCGCCGACCGGGCCGCCGCCGAACGGGCCATCTTCGGCTACACCTGCGCCAACGACGTCACCGCGCGGGACCTCCAGCGCTCGGACGGGCAGTGGACCCGGGCCAAGGGCTTCGACTCGTTCTGCCCGATCGGTCCGTGGATCACCACCGGTCTGGACGTCTCCGACGTGGAGATCCGCTGTGAGGTGGGTCGCAATCCGGAGGAGATGGAGGTACGCCAGCTCGGCCGGACCAAGGACATGGTCTTCGACGTGGCGGGCCTGGTGTCGTACATCTCGCACGTGATGACTCTGCTGCCCGGAGACGTCGTTCTCACCGGCACTCCGGCCGGGGTTAGCCCGCTTGTCGAGGGGGATACGGTCACCGTGCGGATCGAGGGCATCGGCGAGCTCACCAACCCGGTGGTTCCCGTCGCCTGATCCGTCCGATGCCCCTGTTTTCGCAGCTCACGAGTGGTTCGGGGGGATCGGATTTGGCCAGTCGGCACCGGGAGGGTAAAGTTCACTCCCGGCGCCGCAAGGTGCCAATGGGGTATGGGGTAATTGGCAGCCCGACTGATTCTGGTTCAGTTAGTCTAGGTTCGAGTCCTGGTACCCCAGCGCTGCTGGAATTCGCGAGAGTTCCAGACGCTGGATTCTGACGGAGTTCGACTCCGCCCCTTCGGGGGCGGAGAGTGGTCTTCGGTAGAGTGCAGCTCCTCCGCCCGCACGGGTGGGGGAGCAAAAGCTAGTTCTGGCCCCGTCGTCTAGTGGCCCAGGACGCCGCCCTCTCAAGGCGGTAGCGCCGGTTCGAATCCGGTCGGGGCTACATTGTGCACAGCCCGTCTCACCTGGTGAGGCGGGCTGTTTTGTTGTCCGCTTTGTGGTCCGAGCCAGCCCGCTGTGCGCCCTCTGGGCGCCCTCTGTGCGCCCGCACCCCGCGATCACGCCGGCGCGACGGTGCCGCTAGACTACAGCCGTGCCGCCCGCGAGGGCGGTGAACGGAAAAGTTCTGGCCCCGTCGTCTAGTGGCCCAGGACGCCGCCCTCTCAAGGCGGTAGCGCCGGTTCGAATCCGGTCGGGGCTACAACACCCAAAGCCCGTCCCGCCAATGGCAGGACGGGCTTTCCCGTACCCCACCCCGGCCCCCGGCCGCCTCCACCCAGCCCGGGTGATCAAGAGCTTTGCGTCACCACTTCCGGCGTGTCTTGACGCAAACCTCTTGATCACCCGGGCTGGGTGGGAGGGGGGCAGGGGCGGGGTGGGGTTAGAGGCCGGAGAGGCGTTGGCCGGCTCTCACCACTGCCATGGCGTGGCGTTCGCCGGGGCGGCGGCCCAGGCGCTCTATCGGGCCGGAGATGCTCACCGAGGCGATCACGCGGCCGGTGCGGTCACGGATCGGCGCGGAGACGCTCGCCACCCCGGCCTCCCGCTCGGCGACGCTCTGCGCCCAGCCACGACGGCGTACCTCGGCAAGGGTCCGGCCGGTGAACTTGCTGCGCGGCAGCAACGGCATCACCGCCTCCGGCGGCTCCCAGGCGAGCAGGATCTGGGCCGCGGAGCCGGCCGTCATCGGCAGCACCGAGCCGACCGGAACGGTGTCCCGCAGGCCGCTGGCGCGCTCTGCCGCCGCCACGCAGATCCGCTCGTCGGCGCGGCGCAGGTAGAGCTGTGCGCTCTCGCCGGTGGCGTCGCGCAGGGCGGCCAGCAGTGGCTCGGCGGCGGTGAGCAGAACGTCCGGTGCGGCGTTGGCCAGCTCACCCAGGCGGGGGCCCGGTCGCCACCTGCCCTGGGTGTCGCGCACCAGCATCCGGTGAATCTCCAGGGCCTGTGCCAGCCGGTGCGCGGTGGCTCGGGGCAGCTTGGTGCGTTCAACGAGTTCGGCCAGGCTGGCGCCGTCGACGCAGGCGGCCAGGATGACCACCGCCTTGTCGAGAACGCCGACACCGCTCATACTGTGTCCCACAAGCCGAAACTTACCTCCCAGAATTTAGGATGTCCAGATGGTGGGAGTCACTCCTGAGCCGAGGACCCTGGCCGAGAAGGTCTGGGACACGCACGTCGTACGGTCTGCCGCTGGTGAGCCGGACCTGCTCTTCATCGACCTGCACCTCCTGCACGAGGTGACCAGCCCGCAGGCGTTCGACGGGCTGCGGCTCGCCGGGCGCCGGGTGCGTCGTACCGACCTGACCCTCGCGACCGAGGACCACAACACCCCGACCGGGTACGCCGACCCGGCGTTCCGCCTCCGCCGTGGTGACCTGCTCACCATCGAGGACCCCACGTCGCGTACGCAGATCGAGACGCTGCGCCGCAACTGCGCCGAGTTCGGGGTGCGGCTGCACCCGCTCGGTGACGACAACCAGGGCATCGTGCACGTCATCGGCCCGCAGCTCGGTGTCACCCAGCCGGGCATGACGATCGTCTGCGGCGACTCGCACACCGCCACCCACGGCGCGTTCGGCGCGCTAGCCTTCGGCATCGGCACCAGCGAGGTGGAGCACGTGCTGGCCACCCAGACTCTGCCGCAGAGCCGGCCGAAGACGATGGCCGTGAACGTCACCGGCCGCCTCGCCCCCGGCGTCACCGCCAAGGACCTGGTGCTGGCGCTGATCACCCAGGTCGGCACCGGCGGTGGGCGCGGGCACATCGTCGAGTACCGCGGCGAGGCGATCCAGGCCCTCTCCATGGAGGGGCGGATGACCATCGCCAACATGTCCATCGAGTGGGGCGCCAAGGCCGGCATGATCGCGCCGGACGAGACCACCTTCGCGTACCTCAAGGGTCGGCCGAACGCGCCGCAGGGCGCGGACTGGGACGCGGCGCTGGCGTGGTGGCGGACGCTGCCCACCGACGAGGGCGCGCGCTTCGACGCCGAGGTGACCCTGGACGCCAGCCGGGTCACCCCGTTCGTCACCTGGGGCACCAACCCGGGCCAGGGGGCGCCGCTGAGCGCGCCGGTGCCGGACCCGGAGGAGTTCACCACCGACTCGGAGCGCGCCGCCGCCCGCCGTGCCCTGGAATACATGGACCTGCGCCCCGGCACCCCCCTGCGGGAGCTGCCCATCGACGTGGTCTTCGTGGGCTCCTGCACCAACGGTCGTCTGGAGGACCTGCGGGCCGCCGCCGACGTGCTGCGGGGGCACCAGGTCGCCGACGGCGTCCGGATGCTCGTGGTGCCCGGTTCCGCCGCAGTGCGGGAGGCCGCCGAGGTCGAGGGGCTGGACAAGGTCTTCACCGACGCCGGGGCCGAGTGGCGGTTCGCCGGCTGCTCCATGTGTCTGGGGATGAACCCCGACACGCTGAAGCCGGGCGAGCGCTCCGCGTCCACCTCGAACCGCAACTTCGAGGGCCGACAGGGCCGGGGTGGGCGTACCCACCTGGTCTCCCCGCCGGTCGCCGCCGCCACCGCCGTGGTCGGCCGGCTGGCCGCCCCCGCCGACCTGTAGAAGGGACCGAGGAGATGGACAAGTTCACCACCCACACCGGCACCGCCGTGCCGCTGCGTCGGTCCAACGTGGACACCGATCAGATCATCCCCGCCGTGTACCTCAAGCGGGTGACCCGGACGGGTTTCGCCGACGGGCTGTTCAACGCGTGGCGGGAAGATCCGGAATTCGTGCTCAACGATGACAGCTATTCCGGGGCGTCGATCCTCATCGCCGGCCCGGAGTTCGGCACCGGCTCCTCCCGGGAGCACGCCGTGTGGGCCCTGCGGGACTGGGGCTTCCGCGCGGTGGTGGCCCCGCGCTTCGGCGACATCTTCCGTGGCAACGCCCTCAAGGAAGGTCTGTTGCCGGTCGAGTTGGAATTGAAAGCCGTCGAAGAGTTGTGGGATCTGGTCGAGTCGGATCCGACCACCCCGGTGACCGTCGACCTGACCGCCCGCCAGCTCCGGGCGGGGGACGCCAGCTGGTCGTTCCCGCTGGACGACTTCAGCCGTTGGCGGCTGCTGGAGGGCCTGGACGACATTGGACTCACCCTTCGGCACGCCGCCGACATCGACTCCTACGAGGCGCGTCGACTGCCGTTCCTGCCCTCCGTGGCATAGCCGTATGCCCGCTCACACAGCGAATTCCACCCCCATCGGTCCAACCGGTGGGGGTGAATCCGTTACGACACAAGGGCTTTTTTCTACCGAATGTTTGTGTCTCGGCAGCACAGGGCATAACGTGCGCGCAGAATGGCTCGCGTCGAGTCAGTTGCACAATCGGGAGGAAGTCGTGAACAAGGCCGAGCTCATCGAGGCGCTCGCTGTTCGCCTGGGGGACCGGAAGATGGCGACGGCCGCGCTCGACGCGGTCCTCACCGAGGTCCAGGCGGCAGTCACCAAGGGCGAGAAGGTGGCGATCACCGGATTCGGAGCATTCGAAAAGCGTGTACGTGGCGCGCGAACAGCGCGCAACCCTCGTACCGGCGAGGCGGTGAAGGTCAAGAAGACGTCAGTCCCGACCTTCCGCGCTGGCGCCGGGTTCAAGGAGATGGTGGCCAGCGGCAAGGTGCCGAAGGCCACGGTGGCGACGAAGAAGGCCGCCACCAGCACCGCCACGGCCAAGGCGGCCGGCACCAAGGCAGCCGGCACCAAGGCGGCTGGCACCAAGGCTGCTGGCACCAAGGCGACCGCGGCCAAGACGGCCGCCAGCAAGAAGACCGCCCCGGCCAAGGCGAGCAAGAGCACCACGACGGCCAAGACGGCCGCCAGCAAGAAGACCGCCCCGGCCAAGGCGAGCAAGAGCACCACGGCGACCAAGACGGCCGCCAGCAAGAAGACCACCGCGGCGGCGAAGAAGACCACCGCGGTGACCAAGTCGACCGCGGCGAAGAAGACCACCGCGGCGGCGAGCAAGAGCGCGGCGGCCAAGAAGGCGCCGGCGAAGAAGGCTCCGGCCAAGAAGGCGGCCAGCAAGCGCTGACCGACCTGTTCCGAAAGGGCGTCCACCCGTGGGTGGGCGCCCTTTGGGCGTACGGGGACCGTTGACCCGCTCGCCTCGCTCGCGCAGAATCGCCGTGCCGGTCCCCCTCCGCCGGCCCGTCGACGCGAAATGGGGCGCCGGTGCGCTACCGCCAGCTCACCACCGGGACGCTCGCGCTGGGCGTCATCCTGCTCATCGACGTGCTGCGGGTCTGGCTGCCCGGCATCATCACCATCTTCGGCCAGGCGGCGTCCACGCCGGCCGAGCTGATGGGCGCGTTCGCCCTCGGCTGGTTCGTGCTCGCGCTGGGCGCACCCGCTGTGGTCCGCCGGGTCGGCGCCCGCCCCGTCACGGTCGCCGCCGCCGTTCTGCTCGCCGTCGCCCGGCTCGCGCTCACCGCAACACCCGGCGGGCGTACGCAGCTCTGGTTGGCCACCGCCGGGCTGCTCGCCGGGCTGGTCTGGCTGGTCGGCGTCGCCGCCGACACCGACCGCCCGGTTCCGGGGCTGGCGTTGGGTTTCGCTGTCAACGCGGCCCTGCACGCGGTGTTGGACACCGTCGACATGGTGTGGCGGGGCGGCTGGTTGGCCTGGCTGCTCAGCTCCGTCGCGGTCGTGCTGTTCGTGCTCGGGACGGCGCAGCCCGGCACCCGTGCCGATGGCGTGACCGGTACCGGTGGGGTGCGGGCCTGGCTGCTGGCCGGGCCGGCGCTGCTGCTGGCCGCAATGGTGGCGCTCTCCCCGGCGCTGGCCCGGACCGGGATGTCGTACCTGGTGGCCGGGGACGGGGTGGCTCGTTCGCCGCTGTTCGGCCTGGCGCCGGTGCCGGTGGCGGTCGCCGGGTTCCTGTGTACCGCGTTGACCCGACCGCCCCGGGGGTGGAGCCGTGCGTACGGGCCGGTGACGCTGCTGGCCGGCGCGGTGCTGTTCGCCCTTGACCGGGGTGACCTGCTCCTCCCGGCCATCCTGCTCGCGGCAGTCGGTCTCGGTGCCTGCCTCGCGCTGACCGACGACGCCAGCGGCCCGGACGGCGACACCAGCAACGCCAGCGACACCGCGAGCGCCAGCGACACCAGCAACGCCAGCGCCAGAGCGGCCCGCCGGGGGTACGCGGTGGCTGCCGGCATGCTCGTCTTCGCGCTGGGGGCGGTCGGGTATTACTCCGCCTACGACCTCGGCTACCCCAACGCGGCGGTGCCCGTGGTGGTGGCCGGGCTCGTCGCCGTCGTGGCGTTCGCCGCCCGTCCCGTCGTGCACCGGCTCCCCGGGCCGTTTCCGCCGCTACGGGCCGCCGCCGCGGTCACCGCGCTGGCCCTGCTGGCGCCGGTGTTCGCCGACGACATCCCGGTGGCCAGCAACCGGGACGGCCCGCCGGAGCGGCTGACCGTGGTGGCCTACAACATCCGAATGGGTTTCGGGCTGGACGGTCGGTTCGACCTGCCCGGCCTCACCGAGGTCGTCGAACGGCAACGACCCGACGTGGTGCTGCTCAGCGAGGTGGACCGCGCCTGGCTGCTCAACGGTGGGCACGACACCCTGGACCTGCTGGCAGGCCGGCTGGGTATGCCGTACGTCTTCGGGCCGGCTGCCGACCCGGTCTGGGGTGACGCGGTGCTCAGCCGTTGGCCGATGCGCGACCCGCGCAGCCTCCCGCTGCCGAGCGTCGGGGCGCCCACCGGTGCGCAGGCCCTCGCCGTCACGCTGGACCTGGGTGACGGTGTCCGTACCGCCGTGGTCAGCACCCACCTGCAACCGCCACCGGGGCGGGGCCCTGTGGTGCAGGCCCGCGCGGTCGCGGACTTCGCCACCCGGTACGCGGCCGGCCGACCCCTGGTTGTCGCCGGCGACCTGAACACCGAGCCCGGCGACGAGGCGTACGCGCAGTTCACCGACGCGGGCCTGGCCGACGCGTTCGCGGCCGCCCGACCGCTGGCGACCAGCCCGGCGGACGACCCGCGCCAGCAGATCGACCACATCTTCGTCTCGCCCGGCCTGACTCCCGGCGGCCCGGTGGCGCCTCGCAGCACGGCCAGCGACCACCTGCCGGTCGCGGTGACCCTGACCCTCCCGCCCCGCTGAAACGCCCTACAGGCGGTCGACGGCCAACAGGCGGTCGGCGGTGAAGGCAAGCAGCCAACCGCCGCCCTTGGGCGTCGTGAAGTCCTCGTCGGTGCGGCCGGTGAGCTGCTCCAGGGCGCCCGGCAGCACCTTGCCCTGGCTGCACACCGCCACCTGTCCACCGGCGTTGGCCAACTCCAGCAGCCGGGCGGCGGTGGCCAGGATCTGCTCGTCGCTCTGCTGGCCGGGCTGGGGTTCGTCCAGGTCGCCGCAGATCTCGATCGGCAGGTCGAGCAGCGCCGCCGCCGGGTCCAGTGTCTGCACGCACCGTCGCGGTGACGCCGACACCAGCCGGGACGGCCGGATCAGGGCGACCAGGTCGGCCAGGGCGCTCGCCTGGGCCCGTCCCTCGCCGTCCAGGGGCCGCCCGACGTCCGGGCCGGACCAGGTGGCCCGCTTGCCTGCGTGCGCGTGCCGGACCAGCGCGACAGTCGCGGTCACCGGCGGCAGCGCGGCGAACGCCGCCAGGACCTCGGCGTCGTGCGGGTAGCTGACCAACCGGATCGCGTCGTCCACCGCGAGCCAGCGCATGTCGTCCACCTCGGTGTCCGGTTGGAAACCGCCGCTGGCCACAGCGAGCATCGACCAGTAGTCGACGAGCTTGGCCTGCCCCTCGCTGCGGTACCGCACCGACGGCAGCCGGACCTGCGGTACGCCCCGCACGTCGGACTCCTCGGCCACCTCACGGACCGCTGCTGCCAGCGCGTGCTCACCCGGCTCCAGCTTGCCCTTCGGCAGCGTCCAGTCGCCGTAGCGGGGGCGGTGCACCACACAGACGCGTACGCCGTCGGGGGTCGGCCGCCAGGCCACCCCGCCCGCCGCCCGGATGCCGATCACGGCAGCCAACTGGTCCGCCGTCGCCGGGTCGCCCGGTGCCAGGCGGCCGGTAGGAGGCCGCGCGTGCGGCGTACCGACCCGCGTTCCCGTTCGGCGAGCCGCCCGGCGGTGACCGCCAACTCGTGGTCGTCCGGCCGCTCGGCGGCGATCTCCAGCCAGGTGTCCGCCGCGACTGCCGCATCCTGGTGCTCGCCGAGCACGTCCTGCACCCGGGCCAGGGCGCGGGACAGTCGACGCGCACCCTTGCCGACCGTCGGTGCCACGGCGTTGACCGCGTAACGGGCCTGTTTGGCCTCCTTGCGAACGGCGTGCCAACTGTCGTCCGGCGACTGTGCGTCGAGCCCGTCGACCCCGTCCGGCCCGGCCAGCCGCGCCCACGGCCGGGCCACCAGCGCGGGCAGCGCCTGACCCGCGGGCGCCGCCGCCCTGCGGGTCAGCCGGGGCGCGCGGGCGGCCAGCACCAGGGAATCCACCAGGGCCAGGTAACGCGCGGAGCGCAGCGCCTCGTCGATGGCGGCGTGCGCCGTCCGCTGCCGTTGGGCGAGCACCTCGTCCAGGCGGTCCACCGCGCCCTGGTCGAGCGGGCTGAGCGGGTCGGCGTCGGCGGTGCGGCGCAGCCGTGCGCGCAGCACCTCGGCATCGCGGGCCGCGCCGAGGACACCGGCCAGCCAGCGCAGCTCGTCACGCAGCGGACGGGACCACGTCTTGCGGAGCAGTGGCCTGAAGGTGCGCAGGTCACTGCGCAGGCGTCGACAGGCGACCCGCATCTGGTGCACGGCGGTGTCGCCACCGGCGGCCGGGGCGCGCAGCCGGACCAGTGGGTCGTGCGCCAGCAGCCGGCGGATCTCCTTGCGGACCGCTTCGGTCACCACGTCGCCCGCGCTCGCCTCGGCGGTCAGCCCGGCCGGCGCGACCAGGTCCGGATCGGCCTGCGCCGTCTCGCCCAGCGCCCGTACGTGCTTCGGGGTGAACGATCCACCCCGGGCACCAGCCTCGCGCAGCACCGCGCCGATCCGGTCGAGCAGCTCGCGGTCGCCAGCCTTGCGTTCCGCCTCCACCTCGCGGAACGTGTCGGTGGTGGCGTCGGAGTCGTCCAGCACGGTCACCCGGTCGTCCACCACCTCGGCGAGCACCGTGCCGGCCTTGTCACACACCTCGTACGCGTGCCGCACCGTCCGCACCACAGTCACCGGGGCCAGCGGCGCCCCCCGGTGCAGGACGGTGACCAGCTCCACCAGCTCCGGTGGTGGCCGCCCCTTCGGCCCTGGACGGGAGATCTCGTGCCGGACACCCTGTGTCCCGGTCGGCAGTTTCACCGTCCAGGGCAGCTCGTCGCCCTTGCGGTGGCGCAGCGAGGCACCGGCGCGGGCCAGCCGCAGGTCGACGGTGTCGAGATAGCGGGCGACCAGCGTCACCGGTGGCAGCGCCCGGACCCGACCCCCGGCCGGGGCCGTGGCGGTCAGGTCCGGCAGCACGTAGGCGTCGTCCACCTCGTACTTCTGCTCCTCCTCGACCATCAGCTCAGCCTATGCGCTGATCGTTCAGCCGGCCGTGCCACCGACGCGGCGCAACAACAGTTCCTGCAGATGCACCCGGGCGTTGTCGTCGACGCTGGTCCGCCGGGTCCAGCTACCGTCGCCGGCCAGCTCGAACGCGTCCACGTCCGGGCTCATCGCGGCGGTCAGCACGTGGTCCAGCTCGGCACGGGCGATCGGGTCGGTCACCTTCACCAGCGCCTCCACCCGACGGTCCAGGTTGCGGTGCATCAGGTCGGCCGAGCCCATCCAGAACTCCGCCTCGCCGTTGTTGCCGAAGCGGAAGACCCGCGAGTGCTCCAGGAAACGGCCGAGGATCGAGCGGACGCGGATGTTCTCCGACAGCCCGGGCACCCCGGGACGCAGCGTGCACATGCCCCGGATGAGCAGGTCGACGTGGACGCCGGCCTGGGAGGCCCGGTACAGGGCGTCGGTCACCCCCTCGTCGACCAGGGAGTTGACCTTGAACTGGACCAGACCGGGCATGCCCAGTCGGACGTGCGAGATCTCCCGCTCGATCCGCTCGATGAGGCCGGTGCGGATGCCCTGCGGGGCGACCAGCAACCGCCGGTAGGCGGTCTGCCGGCTGTAGCCGGTGAGGACGTTGAACAGGTCGGTGAGGTCGGCGCCGATCTCCGGGTCGGCGGTGAGCATCCCGAAGTCCTCGTAGAGTCGGGCGGTCTTCGGGTGGTAGTTGCCGGTGCCGATGTGGCAGTAACGGCGGATCTGGTTGCCCTCCTGGCGGACCACCAGCGCGGTCTTGCAGTGCGTCTTCAGGCCCACGAGGCCGTACACCACGTGGCAGCCGGCGCGTTCCAGCGTGCGGGCCCAGCCGATGTTGGCCACCTCGTCGAAGCGGGCCTTCACCTCCACCAGCACCACCACCTGCTTGCCGGCGGCGGCCGCGTCGACCAACGCGTCGACGATCGGGGAGTCGCCGCTGGTGCGGTAGAGGGTCTGCTTGATGGCCAGCACGTTCGGGTCGGCGGCGGCCTGCTCGATGAAGCGCTGCACGCTGGTCGCGAACGAGTGGTACGGGTGGTGCACCAGGATGTCCCCGTCGCGCAGTGTGGAGAAGACGCTGCGCGGCACCTCGCCCTCGGCGAGCCGGGGGTGGGTGGAGGGCACGAACGGCGGGTCCTTGAGGTCCGGCCGGTCGGCCTCGCCGTAGACCTGCCACAGCGCGGACAGGTCCAGCAGTCCGGGCACCCGCAGTACGTCCTGGTCGTCCATGTCCAACTCGCGGACGAGCAGCTCCAGCACGTGGTCGGAGATGGACGCGGCCACCTCCAGCCGGACCGGTGGACCGAACCGCCGCCGGGCCAGCTCCCGTTCCAGGGCCTGCAGCAGGTCCTCGTCGCGGTCCTCGTCGACCTCCACCTCGGCGTTGCGGGTGACCCGGAACAGGTGGCACTCGACCACCTGCATGCCGCTGAACAACTGCCCCAGGTGCACTGAGATCAGGTCTTCCAGGGGCAGCATCCGCACGCCCGGCTGACCCCTGTCGACCCGGACGAAGCGGGGCACGTTGTTGGGCACCTTCACCCGCGCGAACAGCTCGGAACCGCCGTTCGGGTCGCGGACCGCCACCGCCAGGTTCAGCGAGCGCCCCGAGATGTACGGGAACGGGTGCGCCGGGTCGACCGCGAGCGGGGTCAGCACAGGGAAGATGTGCTCCCGGAAGTAGGTGCGCAGGCGTTCCCGCTCCGGGTCGCCCAGCTCGCCCCAGCGCAGGATGCGGATGCCCTCGTCGGCCAGCTTGGGCAGCACGTCGTCGACGAAGCAGGCGGCGTGCCGGGCACCCAGTGCCGCGGTGCGCTCGGCGATCAGCTCCAACTGGGTACGCAGGGGCAGCCGGTCCCCGCCGCGCACCGGCAGGCCGGCGGAGAGGCGCCGCTTCAGCCCGGCGATCCGCACCATGTAGAACTCGTCCAGGTTGCTGGCGAAGATCGCCAAGAACTTGGACCGTTCCAGCAGTGGGGTGCGCTGGTCCTCGGCCAGGGTGAGCACGCGGGCGTTGAAGTCGAGCCAGGAAAGCTCCCGGTTGAGGAACCGGTCCTCCGGCAGCGGCGCCGGCGGCTCGTCGTCCTCGTCATCGGCGCCGGTCGGTAGGTCGCCGGGCAGGACCTGGTGGACGCCATCGGCGGTCGGGCCGGCAGCCTCGACGCTCGGCGTGGGGTCGAGGACCTCGTCCAGCCCGGAGGAGGCGGCAGCCGGGTCGTCGGCGAGGGTGTCGGCGCGGGCGGCGCTGGCCCTCTCCGCGCGGGACGGGCGGAAGCGGCCGTCGGTGCCGCGTACGCGGGAGCCGTTGCGGAGGTCGGTGGTGGGCGGGTGGGCCGGTTGCTCGCGAGGGGTGCTCACCCGCTCATAATCACCCGATTACGGTGAACGCAAAATGAACTTGGGCTCGCCGGCTCAGATCATCGTCGGCAATGTCACCCGGACGACCTCTCCGTCGGGATCCGTGTCGATGCGGACCCGCTGGCCCAGCCGGAGCAACCGCAGCCCGGAGGCATCGAAGGCCCGCGCGGGGAAGCGCATCTCGGTGCCGTCGTCGAGCAGCAGCACCCCGCTGCGTGTTGCCGCGTCATAGCTGGCCACCGTGCCCTGCATGCTGGCACCGTACACCCGGGGGTCACCCGGCGGAGCGGGCCGGACGGCTGGCGGCGGCGACGAGTGCGGCGGTGCGCGGCCCCAGTCCGAGCCGGGCGGCGGCGGCCAGGTCCGCGGCGGTGTCCACGTCCCGGCGCAGGCTGGGCCAGTCGCCGGTCAGGGGCAGCGCCCCACTCGCCGCGTGCGCGACCGCCGAGCCCACCCCGAAGCGAGGATCCAGCGGCACACCCGGCGGGGCGGCGAGCAGCACAGTGCCGCTGCCGGGCGCGTCCGGCACGAACCGGCGTACCCCTTCCCGGCCGTTCTGCGCCGCGAGCAGCGCGCCGGCCAGCTCGGCCGGGCGCAGCGCAGGCAGGTCCGCGGTGAGCCCGGCCACCCAGCCGGCGGTGGTCCCGGCGGCACCGTGCCGGAACGCCGCGTTCAGGCCGGCGTCCGGCCCGTCGGGCAGCACCCGCGCGCCGGCGCCCAGCGCCGCCGCCGCGACCCGGGCGTCGTCGGTGACCACCAGGACCTCGGCGACCGCCGGGCAGGCCAGCACCGCGCGGAGGGTGTCGGCCGTCAGGGCCAGCGCCAGCTCCTCGTGCGGTACGCCGGACAGCGCGCCCCGCAGCCGGCTCTTGGCAGCAGCCAGATGCTTCACCGGCACCACCACGGCCCACCTCGGCTGACTCACGCCCGCAATCCTGCCAGCCGCACGGCGGGACCCTCGCTGGCCGTACCGGGGGCGAGCAGGCATGATTTCCGCTGCGGGTGTCGCGGGCGGGATCGCGGCGGGGTTGGGGCGCGACGAGGAGGCACAGTGGCACGGCGGAGGCTGGGGTTCTGGCAACGGTTCGCCGTGTGGCTGATCAAGCCGGTGATGACCGTGTGGACCCGGCGCACCTGGCGGGGCCAGGAACACCTCGGCGGCGACAGTGGCGTGATCATCGTGGCGAACCACATCTCGCACGCCGACCCGCTCGTCTCCGCGCACTTCATCTACGACTCCGGGCGCTGGCCGCAGTACCTGGGCAAAGCCAGCGTGTTCCGGGTGCCGGTGGTCGGCTGGATCCTGCACCGGTGCCTGCAGATTCCGGTCGAGCGGGGCAGCGTCGACGCGGTCCGCTCGCTGGACGCACTGGTCGCCGCGCTCGATCAGGGCGGTGCCGTGGTGATCTACCCGGAGGGCACCACCACCCGACAACCGGAGCTGTGGCCGATGAAGGCCAAGACCGGTGCCGCCCGGCTGGCCCTGGCCACCGGCGCACCCGTCGTACCGGTGGTGATGTGGGGACCGGAGCGGATCTTCGACCCCCGGACCAGCCGCGTCAACCTGCGCCCCCGGACCCCGGTGACCGTCGTCGCCGGAGACCCGATCGACCTGAGCCGGTGGGCGGACGCCCCGCCGACCCGGGCCACCCTCGAGGAGATGACGGACACCATCATGTTGCGGCTGCGGGACATGCTCGCCGAGATCCGTGGCGGCACCCCGCCGCCGCTGTGGGAACGACCGGCCCGGTCCTCCGTCCGGCACGAGCAGCAGGGCGACCTGGCATGACCGGCCACGTCGCAGTGCTCGGCGCCGGTTCCTGGGGCACCGCGTTCGCCAAGATCCTGGCCGACGCGGGGCGTGACGTGACAGTGTGGGCCCGCCGTGCGCCGGTCGCCGAGAGCATCCGGACCGAGCGCCGCAACCCGGAGTACCTGCCCGACCTGCTGTTGCCCGCCCGGGTCACCGCCACCGCCGACGCGACCGAGGCGATCACCGGCGCGGAGCTGGTGGTGCTGGCAGTGCCGTCGCAGACCCTGCGCGGCAACCTCGCCGAGTGGGTCGGACACCTGCACCCCGACTCCACCCTGGTGTCGCTGATGAAGGGCATCGAGCTCGGCACCACCAAGCGGATGAGCGAGGTCATCGTGGAGACCGCCGGGGTCGCCGCGGACCGGGTGGTCGTCGTGTCCGGCCCGAACCTGGCCCCCGAGATCGCCGCCGAGCAGCCCGCCGCGACCGTCGTCGCCGGGACGAACAGCCACCGCACCGCGCTCGTGCAGGCGTCGATCCGGACGCCATACCTGCGGCCGTACACCAACGACGACGTGATCGGCTGCGAGCTGGGCGGGGCCGTCAAGAACGTGATCGCCCTGTCGTACGGCATCGCCACCGCGATGGGTTTCGGCGACAACACCCGGGCCATGCTGATGACGCGAGGGCTGGCCGAGACCGCCCGGCTGGGCGTGGCGCTCGGCGCGGACCCGATCACCTTCGCCGGCCTCGCGGGAATGGGCGACCTGGTCGCCTCCTGCTCGTCCCCGCTGGCCCGCAACCGCACCTTCGGCGAGCACCTGGGCCGGGGCGAGACGCTGGAGCAGGCCCAGACGGCCACCCGGCAGACCGCCGAGGGTGTGAAGAGCTGCCTGGCGATTCGCGACCTGGCCCGCGCGCACGGTGTGGAGATGCCCATCACCGAGCACGTCGAGCGGATCTGCCACGAGGGGATGGACCCACGCCTCGCCGTGGAAGCCCTGATGAGCCGCACCGCAAAACCCGAGTCGTACGAGTGAGGAAACCGATGAGCGAGTTGGGAGACGGCACCCGCTGCGTACGCGCCGGGCTGCCGGAGCCGGCACCAGGGGACCCGTTCCTGCCCGGGCCGGTCTTCGCCGCGCCGTACCACCTCGACCCGTTCCAGGGCCAGGGCACGTCGCCGAACGGCTACGGTCGCCCCGACAACCCGACCCGGCGGCTCCTGGAGGCGGCCGTGGGCGAGTTGGAAGGCGGCGACTGCCGCGTCTTCGCCACCGGTCAGGCGGCCATCACCGGCCTGCTGCTCACCCTGCTGCGCCCCGGGGACACGGTGGTGCTGCCCTCCGACGGATACTTCCCGGTCCGGGCGTTCGCCACCGACGTGCTGGAGGGCATCGGCGTCCGGGTGCTGTTCGCGCCGACCGCCGGGCCCTACCCGTCGTTCGAGGGCGTCCGGCTGGTGCTGGTGGAGACGCCGGCCAACCCGGGCCTGGACGTGGTCGACGTGGCGGCCCTGGCGGAGAGGGCGCACGCCACGGGCGCGCTGCTCGCGGTGGACAACACCACCGCCACCCCGCTCGGTCAGCGCCCACTGGACCTCGGCGCGGACCTGGTGGTCGCCTCGGGCACGAAGGCGCTCACCGGCCACTCCGACCTGCTGCTGGGTTACCTGGCCAGCCGGTCCACCGAGCTGATCGGGGCGGTGACGACCTGGCGTACGACCACCGGGGCGGTGCCGGGAGCGTTCGACGCCTGGCTGGCACACCGGTCGCTGGCCACCCTCGATCTGCGGCTGGCCCGGCAGAGCGCGAACGCCGCCGCGGTCGCCGACCTGCTGGCCGCCCGGCCGGACGTGACGGGCCTGCGCTGGCCGGGGCGGCCGGGCGATCCCGCGTACGCGGTGGCCTCGGTCCAGATGCGTCGGATGCCGGGGGTGCTCTCGTTCGACCTGGGTAGCGCCGACCGGGTGGGCCGCTTCATCCAGGCCGCCCGGCTGGTGGCGGCGGCGACCTCCTTCGGTGGCCTGCACACCACGGCGGACCGGCGGGAGCAGTGGGGCGACGACACCACACCCGGCTTCGTCCGGCTCTCCTGCGGTGCGGAGGACACGGCCGACCTGGTGGCCGACATCTCCGCCGCCCTGGACGCGGCCGGGTCGGTCCGAGGAGGCTCGTGACGTCGGCGCCCCTGGCCGACCGGTCCGCGCTCGTGGGCCGGCTGCGTGCCGCCGGCTGCGTGTACGCCGAGGACGAGGCCGACCTGCTGCTGGCCGCCGCGGACACTCCGGCGGCGTTGGCTGAGCTGACCGACCGCCGGGTGGCCGGTGAACCGCTGGAGTACCTGCTCGGCTGGGCCGAGTTCTGCGGGCTGCGGATCGCCGTCGACGCTGGCGTCTTCGTGCCGCGTGGGCGGACCGCGCTGCTGGTCGAGGTGGCCGCCGAACTGACCGGCCCGGCCCCGGCCGTGGCCGACCTCTGCTGCGGCTCCGGGGCCACCACCGTCGCGCTGGCGCACCGGCTCGCCCCACGCTGGCTGGCCGGTGCCGACATCGACCCGGCGGCCGTAGCGTGCGCACGCCGCAACCTCGCCGGGCTGGACGCCGAGGTGTACGAGGGCGACCTCTTCACACCGCTGCCCCGGCAGTGGCGGGGTCGGCTGGACCTGGTGGTCGCCAACGCCCCGTACGTGCCGACCGACGCCGTGGCGCTGATGCCCGCCGAGGCGCGGCTGCACGAGGCCCCGGTGGCGCTCGACGGCGGGCCGGACGGGCTCACCGTGCTGCGCCGGGTGGGCGTGGGTGCCGCCTCCTGGCTGGCCCCTGGCGGACACCTGGTGGTCGAGGCCAGCGACGCCCAGGCGGACGTGCTCTGCGCGGCGCTCGCCGCCGCCGGGCTGGTGCCGAGCGCGCGACACGACGAGGACCTGGACGCCACAGCGGTGACCGCCCGCCGCCCCGACTGAGCCCGCTCGGGTGGCCGGGCGTAGCGGGGGAGGAGGGTTGGCACTAGCCTCGGCTCACACTCATGACGGCGGGAGGCGGTATCGGTGGGCAGCGCAGGTGTGCCGGTGGTCGTCGGGCTGGACAACGGCGGCACCAGCAACAACGCCACCGTGCTGACGGTGGACGGCCGCTTCCTGGTGGACGGGCTGTTGGAGATCCCCAGCGAGGTACGGGCCGGGCCGGAGGCGGCGATCGAGGCACTCGCCCAGGCGCTGGACGGCGCCCTGGCGCAGACCGGGGTGCCGCGCGACCTGGTCCAGGCGGTCGGGCTGGACACTCCAGGCCCCGCCAGCGCCGACGGCGTCATCTCGTCGCGGGGCTCCACCAACTTCTCCCAGCCGGCCTGGCGGGGCTTCGACGTGCGGGGCGCGCTGGAACGACGGCTCGGCCTGCCGGTCGTCTATCACAACGACGGCAACGCGGCGGCGCTCTACGCCCACCACGTGTACTTCGGCGCCGACGCGATGGGCCGCTCGTCGGTCTCCGCGATCGTCGGCACCGGCCTCGGCGGCGGTGTGGTCGAGAGCGGTCGGGTGATCGCCGGTGCGGCCGGAATGGCCGGGGAGCTCGGTCACGTGCACATCCCGCTGAACGGGCTGCTCAGCCCGGGGCAGCAGGAACCCACCTGTGCCTGCGGCTTCACCGGTGACGTCGAGAGCGTGGCCTCGCTGACCGGCATCGAGCGCAACCTGCTGCCGTACTGGCTGACCCGCTACCCCGACCACCCGCTCGCCGCCGAGCCGTTGGCCCGGGCGGCCAAGCTGGTTCGCGGGTACGGCGAACGGGGAGACGCCCTCGCACGGGACCTCTTCACCCAGCAGGCGATGGCGCTGGGCCGGCTGTTCACCGTTGCGGCGAACTTCACCGACCCGCACGCGTACTTCGTCGGTGGCGGGGTGGTCGAGGCGGCACCGGAGTTCCGCGACTGGTTCCTGGCGACGGTCCGCGAACACACAGTGCTCCGCGAGGAGCAGGCCGCGGTGGCCACCTTCGCGCTGGTGCCGGACCGGGACATGGCTGGCGCCCGGGGCGTGGCGATCGCCGCGCTGGAAGCCCTGCGCGCCGTCCCGGAGCCCCGCCCGCTGGTCGCCTGAGCCTGCCGGGCCTGGGCCTGCCACGCCTGGGCCTGCCACGTCCCTGGCCTGGCCCGCCGCGCGCCCTGATCGGCGGCGCGGCGGGCGGTCAGCAGGGGGCGGTGCCCGGTCCGGACTGCGGTGGCCCCAGGTCGGGTCAGCGGTGCGACGGCCTGGTCAGCGGCGAGGTGGCGCCTGAGCGAAGGCGGCCCAGGCGCCCGTTGCGAACAGCAGAGCCGGGCCGGCCGGGTCCTTGGAATCGCGGACGGCCACCAGCCGTGGCAGCGCGGCAACCTCGACGCATGCACCCTCGTCGCCGCTGCGGCTGCTCTTGCGCCACGCGGCCGCGGCCAAGGCCGCTGTGATTGTCGGTGTCATCGGTCCTACCGTCCCTTCAGGACTGACAGGAGCATCTCGCGGCTGTCCGCCGGGCTGAGCGCCACGCTTCGGAGATGCTCCATGATCTTGGTGCAGGTACGCGTCTCGCCGGCCCGGTCGAGGATCATCTGACCTGCCACGGTCTCCACCGAGGCGATGATCGGGTCCTCCGGGTCGGCGAACTCCAGGATGTGCAGCGAACCCCGCGTGCCCCGGTGGTAGCCGGCGGAGAGCGGGATCACCTGGACGCTGATGTTGGGCAGCTCGGCCATCTTGACCAGGTGACGCAGTTGCCCGTCCATCGCCGACTTGTCGCCGACGGGACGCAGCAGCGCGCCCTCGTCGATGATCGCGTCGAAGATGGGCGGGTTGTCGGCGGTGAGCCGTTGTTGACGGTCCAGCCGGATCTTGACCCGTTGCTCCACCAGGTCGTCGCCGAGGGTGTGCGGCCCGCCGCGCATCACGCCACGGACGTAGTCCGCGGTCTGTAGCAGGCCGGGCACCACCGAGGGCTCGAAGTTGGCGATGGCCGTCGCCTCGGCCTCCAGCGCGATGAAGTCGATGGTGCGCGGATCCAGCAGGTACGAGTACGACACCCACCAGCCCGGCTTGCGGGCGTCCTTCGCGAGCTGCACCGCCGCAGCCACCTCCTCGGCACCCACCCCGTACGACGTGAGCAGGGCGCGCACGGTGGCCGGGCTGATCAGGGTCTGGGCGTTCTCGTACCGGGAGAGGGTGCTGCGGGTGCTGTTGATCTCATCCGCCGCGGTTTCCAGCGTCAGGCCGGCGGCTTCCCGGTGATGGCGCAGGGCGATGCCGAGCCGGCGGGCGCGGGCGGTCTTGGGAGCCATACATCGATGGTCGCACACATTTGCGGGAACGTCTGCATGAGAAAACGTCGATGAGAGTTGCATTCACGGCTGTACACGTGTCAATCTGTTACCGCGTCCTCACCGCCGGTTGTCGTGGCGACGGTGGTGGTGAGCGACCGGAGGGGATGGGGCGCGCGGCGATCGGGTTTCTCCCCCGTGCCCGATCGTCGCGTGCCGCCCCGCCATCCCGTCCCGCCGGAAGGAGACGACGTGCGAACCTGTCCGGAGCCCTCCGCCGTGCACCCGGGCGGCTGTCGATGACCCGCTTCCTCGTGGTTCTCACCGACGTGCGCCCCGTCGAGGGCATCGACCGCAACGAGAGGGTCGCGCCCGAGCGGCGCCGACAGGTGGTCGGCGCCAGCAGTCGGGAGGCCGCCGACCGGATCGCCGGAGCGTTCATGGCGCTGGGCATGGTGCGGGCCGGCCGGCAACGGGTCAAGGTGATCGCGGTCGGTCGCCGGCACTCCCGGGACTGAGCAGGCCCAGGTCACCGGTCTGCAACACCGCGACTGTCCCGTCACGCACCGTACATCCTCTGTTGACCGATTGCCGTGTCGTGCTGTGGCTCGCCGGGTATCGCCTCGCCCTATCGCCACGCACAGTAAGGTCAACCGGGTGAGCGCCACCGGCGAGCACGACCAGCCGCAGTCGCGTACGAAGAGGTGACCGGAGTGACCACCCCAGGCAAGACCCGCGTGGCGATCGTGTTCGGCGGCCGCAGCCCGGAGCACGGCATCTCCTGCGTCAGCGCCGGCAGCGTCTTCGGCGCGCTCGACCCCGACGAGTTCGAGGTGGTGCCCGTCGGCATCACCCGGGCCGGCCAGTGGGTCCTGACCAGCGGAGATCCCGCCCAGCTCGCGATCAACGCCCGTCAGCTGCCGGAGATCACCGCCGACTCCGGCGACGACATCGTGCTGCGCGCCGACCCCACCGGCAACGGGCTCATGGTGCTCGACCCGACCGAGGGCCCCCGGGTGCTCGCCGACGTCGACGTGGTCTTCCCGGTGCTGCACGGCACGTACGGCGAGGACGGCACCATCCAGGGCATGCTGGAGATGGCCGGCATCCCCTACGTCGGGGCGAACGTGTTCGCGTCCGCAGCGGCGATGGACAAGGAGTTCACCAAGAAGCTCTGCGCCGTCGAGGGCATCCCGGTCGGCTCGTACGCCGTGCTGCGCAACGGCATGACGCTCAGCGAGCAGGACAAGGAGCGGCTCGGTCTGCCAGTCTTCGTCAAGCCGTCCCGGGCCGGGTCGTCGTTCGGCATCACCCGGGTCACCGACTGGGCGCAACTCGACGACGCGGTCGCCGCCGCCCGGCAGTTCGACCCGAAGGTCATCATCGAGGCCGCGATCATCGGCCGCGAGGTCGAGTGCGGTGTGCTGGAGGGCGAGGCCGGCGGTGCGCCCGAGGCGTCCGTGCTGGCCGAGGTGCGGGTCGTCGCCGACCACGACTTCTACGACTTCGAGGCGAAGTACCTCGACGACTCCTGCGAGTACGACATCCCGGCCGGCCTGCCGGACAAGGTGACCCGCCAGGTGCAGGAGTACGCCGTCCGCGCGTTCACCGCGCTGGACTGCGCGGGCCTGGCCCGGGCCGACTTCTTCGTCACCCCCGAGCTGGATATCTACCTCAACGAGATCAACACGATGCCCGGGTTCACCCCGACATCGATGTTCCCCCGGATGTGGGCGGCCTCCGGCCTGGAATATCCGAAGCTGGTCAACCGCCTGATCCGCACCGCCCAGCGGCGCGGCGTCGGCCTGCACTGAGCCACCCGGCCCAGGAGCGTCAGCCAGCTGAGCCGCCGGGTCCCGCCCGATGTGCGTCAGGCGGCGCGGGATCGGGTCAGCGCTGGCAGCCGGACGGGATGGCACCGCCGGAGGGCACTGTCGCCACGATCGTGCTGGAGATGGTCGTCAGCCACTGCAACGGCTGCTCGTAGGAGCGCGGGACACGCACCGTGATCAGCGTCTCCCGGTCGACAGTGCTGAGCACCGCCGCGTCGGCCTGCTCGGCCAGGTGCCAGCAGACCCGGTTCACCGTCCAGACCTCGTCGGTGCTGGGGAACTCCGGCTCGGTGCCGCCGCAGGCCACGGTGAGAGCGGGGTCTCCGTACGCCGCGTTCTGCTCGGGTCCGGCGGTGACCGGCCGCTGGGTCAGGTCGCGGATGTTCGCCGGCAGTTGAGAGAGCAGGGCCCGGCAGACCGTGGCCGGGCGGGCGGCCAGCGCCGGGGCGGCCATCTCCACCGGGGCGGTGGACTGCACCCGGGGAGTCGTCGCGGACGGGGTCGGCGCGGCCGCGGGTGCGCCCGGGCTGAGCTTGTTGAAGGCCAGCACGGCCACCAGCAGCGTGATCGGCAGCGCGATCACCGTGGCCAGTAGCGCGGCGCCGCGAATGGTCCGGTCCCGGCCGGCCGGCGCGGCGACGGCGGTGTCGGCCGGGTCGCGGTTACCGTCAGCCGGCTCACGCGTCCGGTCGTCGTCACGTGCAGAGGAGGCCGTCATCTCGTCCACTTACAGCCGCACCACCGAACACGTGAGGGTGCGGGTGATGCCAGGCACCATCTGCACCTTGCTGACGATGAGCTTGCCGAGCTCGTCGACGGTGTTCGCCTCGGTGAGGACGACCACGTCGTACGGCCCGGTGACGGCGTCGACGCGCACCACGCCGGGGATGTCCGCGATGAGACCCGCCACGTCACGTGCGCGGCCGACCTCGGTCTGGATGAGGATGTACGCCTGTACCACGACTCGACCTCCGTCCGTCGCCGCCCGGGAGCGGCCCGAAGGGTGAAACTACCTTACGGACCAGGTCTGATCCCTATCGGTCGTCAAGGAGCAGCGGTGAGCGAGCACGGCGGAGCCGGGCAGCACGGGCAGAACGCCGGCAGTGGCGCCAGTGTGTCCGGGATCGGGGAGTTCGGGCTGATCGGGAAGATAACTGCCCGACTCTCGTTCGGGCCCGCGACCCTGCTCGGTCCCGGCGACGACGCGGCGGTGGTGGCCGCCCCGGACGGCCGGGTGGCGGCCTCCACCGACGTGCTCGTCGACGGTCGGCACTTCCGGCGGGACTGGTCCTCGGCGCGCGACGTCGGGCACCGGGCGGCGGCGGCCAACCTGGCCGACATCGCGGCGATGGGCGCCACGCCGACCGCCCTGCTGGTCGCGCTCTGCATGCCGGCTGACCTGGAGACCGGCTGGGCGGAGGAGCTGGCCGACGGGCTCGCCGCCGAGGCGGCCACGGTCGGTGCCAGCGTCGTCGGCGGCGACATGTCGGCGAGCCCCACCCTGACCGTGGCGGTCACCGCGCTGGGCGACCTGGAGGGCCGCCCACCCGTGCTGCGCTCCGGCGCCCGTCCCGGTGACGTGCTCGCCCTGGCCGGGCGCAGCGGGTACGCGGCTGCCGGGCTGACCGTGCTCACCCGCGGCTTCCGCACCCCCCGGCTGCTGGTCGAGGCGTACCGGCGGCCGCAGGTGCCCTACCAGGCCGGCCCGCAGGCCGCCCGGCTCGGCGCCACCTCGATGATCGACGTGTCGGACGGGCTGCTCGCCGACCTCGGCCACGTGTCCGCGGCCAGCGGGGTGGCCATCGACGTGCGGCGGGACGCGTTCGAGGTGCCCCGGCAGATGGCCGACGCGGCACAGGCACTCGGCGTCGACCCGTACACCTGGATCCTGGCGGGTGGCGACGACCACGCGCTGGCCGCGACCTTTCCCCCGGCGGTCGTGCTGCCGCCGGACTGGCGGCCGGTGGGCCTGGTCACGGAGGGTGCCGGGGTGACGGTCGACGGCGCGCCCCACGACGGCCCGACCGGCTGGGACCATTTCCGGTGAGGCCTGGGGCCCGCCGTACCCTGGACACCGTGAGTGAGATCGAGATCCGGACGGTGCGGTTTGACGCACCGGTGGCACAGCAGTTGATCCAAGCCGCACTGGCCGACCTCGGCGCCCGCTACGGCGGCACCGGCGACGACACCCCGGTGGACGCGACCGAGTTCGAGCCGCCGGATGGCGCGTTCCTGGTCGCCTACCTGGCGGGCGAGCCGGTTGGGTGCGGTGGCTGGCGCAGCCACGGCGCGGACACCGCGGAGCTGAAGCGGATGTACACGGCCCCGGCTGCGCGTGGGCGGGGCGTGGCCCGCACGGTGTTGGCGGCCGTCGAGCGCTCGGCCCGGGAGCAGGGCCGCAAGCGGGTGGTCCTGGAGTGCGGGGACAAGCAGCCCGAGGCGATCGCGATGTACAGCTCCGCCGGTTACGAGCGGATTCCGAACTTCGGCTTCTACAAGGACGCGGAGGGCTGCGTCTCCTTCTGCCGCACCCTCTGACTCCGTTGCGGCGATCGACTCGGGTTTCTTGAACTCGGGCTGTCCCCAGCGCCGGACACCCCGACTCCCGGAAAACCGAGTCGATCAAGGCGGCACGCCACAGCTCAAGCAGCACAGCTCAGGCGGCGACCGGACGCGACAGAGCCGGCGGACCTCAGGGTCCGCCGGCTCCGCCGTACGAGAAGGTGGGTGCTACCGCGTCAGGCGCGGGTGACCTTGCCGGCCTTGATGCACGAGGTGCAGACCTGCAACTTCTTGGTGTTGCCGCCACCGGCCGGGGTACGCACCGACTGGATGTTCGGGTTCCAGCGGCGGTTGGTCCGCCGGTGCGAGTGGGACACGTTGTGGCCGAAGCCCGGTCCCTTGCCACAGACGTCGCACACGCTAGCCACGGGATACTCCTGGGATTGATACGTTCATGGGGTCGCCGGCAGGTGCTGCCCGGGCAACCTGGTCAGGTTACCCGATGACTCGCCGACCCGGCCAACCGGCCCGGTCCGGCGCTCGCCCGTGCCCCGGCTTGTGCCTGGTCGTGGGCCCGCCCGCCCGTGGGTGGGACCGGCCCGGCGGCAAGGGTACCGGAGGAGTTTGCCCGTGTTACGGCCACCGCCGGAGCGGGGCGCGGGGGACACGCGGGACGAGTCCGACGCGTGTCGGTGCGCGCCAGTAGGCTTCTGGCCGTGCTGGACACCCTCGACGCCGCCGCGGTCCGCCGCTGGTGTGCGAGCGGGTTGGCCGCGCTCAAGCGTCACCAGGGCGAGATCGACCAGCTCAACGTCTACCCGGTGCCCGACGGCGACACCGGCACCAACCTGGTGCTCACCCTCACCTCGGCCCAGCAGGCCCTCGCCATGAACCTGGACACCCTCCCCGACAGCGGGCCGACCGCGCACGGGCACGCGCTGCGGCTGATGGCGCAGGGCGCGCTGCTCGGCGCGCGGGGCAACTCCGGGGTGATCCTCTCGCAGATCCTGCGGGGGTTCGCCGACGAGGTTGCCGGGGTGCCGGCGGTGCGCGGCCGGGAGTTGGCCGCCGCGCTGCGCTCCGGCGCCGCCGCGGCGTACACCGCGGTTGCCCGGCCGGTCGAGGGCACAGTGCTCACGGTGGTCGCAGCGGCGGCCACGGGCGCCGAACGGGCGGACAGCGACGACCTGCCGGCGGTGGTCCGCGCCGCAGCCCGGGCCGCCGCCGAGGCGCTCTCCCACACCCCGGAGCAACTGCCGGCGCTGGCCCGCGCAGGCGTGGTCGACGCGGGTGGCCGAGGGCTGTGCGTGCTGCTCGACGCCCTGGTCGCGGTGCTCACCGGGGAGAGCACCCCTCAGCCCGCGCCGACGCCGCGCTCCGCCCGCCCGGCGGCCACCGTCGCCCGGGAGACCGGTTCCGACGAGTACGCGTACGAGGTGCAGTTCCTGCTCGACGCCGGGGCGGAGGCGGTCGACGGGTTGCGACGGGCGCTGGACGCGCTGGGGGATTCGCTGGTCATCGTCGGCGACGGGCGTGAGCCCGAGGGCACCTGGAACGTGCACGTGCACGTCAACGACGTGGGCGCCGCGGTCGAGGCGGGGGTCGCCGCCGGTCGCCCGTACCGGATCTCGGTGACCCGCTTCGCCGACCAGTCGGAGCCGCCCTCGGGCCCGGTAACGGCCGGGCGGGCCGCGGTGGTGGTCGCCACCGGCGGAGGCATCGCCGAGTTGTTCGCCGCCGAGGGCGCCACAGTGGTGCCGGGCAACCCGTCCACGGGTGAGCTGCTGGACGCCGTGCGCAGCACCGGCGCGGCCCGGGTGGTGGTGCTGCCCAACGACGCCAACACCGAAGCGGTGGCGAGCGCGGCGGCCCGCGAGGCCCATCGGCACGGCATCAAGGTCAGCGTGGTGCCGACCCGATCGCCCGTGCAGGCGCTGGCCGCCCTCGCGGTCCGCGACGGCGACCGCCGATTCGAGGACGACGTAATCGCGATGGCCGAGGCGGCCGGTGCCTGCCGCTACGCCGAGGTCTGCCACGCCAGCCGGGAGGCGCTGACCGTCGCCGGCCCGTGCCGTCCCGGCGACGTGCTGGCGCTGGTCGAGGGGGAGGTGCACCTCATCGGCACCGACCTCACCGACACCTGCGCCGCCGTGGTCGACCGGATGCTCGGCGGCGGTGGCGAGATGGTCACCCTGCTGGCCGGGGCGGACGCCCCGGCCGGGCTCACCGATGCCGTCCGCGCGCACGTCGCGAGACGCTGGCCGTTCGTCGAGGTGCACGCGTACCCGGGGGGCCAGCCGTTTTATCCGCTCCTGGTAGGGATCGAATGAGCGAACCAGCCACGGTGGACACTCCGCTGAAGAAGCTGGTCGGGGACAAGACAGCCAAGGCGCTGGCCACGCACCTCGACCTGCACACCGCGGGTGACCTGGTCTACCACTTCCCCCGTCGTTACGACGAGCGCGGCGAGCACACCGACATCCGCTCGCTGGACGTCGGCGAGCAGGTCACCGTGCTGGCACAGGTGCAGCGCACCGCGGTGCGCCCGATGCGGCAGCGGCGGGGCAACCTGCTGGAGGTGACCGTCGGCGACGGCTCCGGCGGGGTGCTGACACTGACCTTCTTCGGCAACCAGGCATGGCGCGAACGGGAGCTGCGCCCCGGCCGGTGGGGGCTGTTCGCCGGCAAGGTCACCGAGTTCCGGGGCAAGCGGCAGCTCAACGGCCCGGAGTACGTCCTGCTCGGCGAGGGTGGCGACGGCGAGGCGGCGGTCAGCGACGAGATCGAGGAGTTCGCGGGCGCGCTGATCCCGGTCTACCCGGCCGCCGCGGCCGTGCCGACCTGGGTGATCGCGCGCTGCGTGCGAGTCGTCCTGGACACGTTCACCCCTCCGGACGATCCGCTGCCGGGCACCGTGCGCGCCAGCCGCAAGCTGGTCGGGTTGGGCACCGCGTTGACCGAGATCCACCGGCCGTCCAGCAAGGAGGAGCTGCACCGGGCGCGGCGGCGGCTCAAGTGGGACGAGGCGTTCGCCGTCCAGCTGACCCTTGTGCAGCGCAAACACCGGGCAGCCGACTGGCCGGCGCGACCCCGCCCCGCGCGGTCAGGTGGGCTGCTGGACGCCTTCGACGCCCGACTGCCGTACGAGCTGACCGCCGGTCAGCGCGACGTCGGCGTGGAGATCGCCGCCGATCTGGCCGCGCCGCACCCGATGCACCGGTTGTTGCAGGGCGAGGTCGGCTCGGGCAAGACCGTGGTGGCGCTGCGGGCGATGCTCCAGGTGGTCGACGCGGGCGGGCAGGCCGCGCTGCTGGCGCCCACCGAGGTGCTGGCCGCCCAGCACTACCGCGGCATGCTCGACCTGCTCGGGCCGCTCGGGCGGGCCGGCGAGCTGGGTTCCGCCGAGCACGCCACCCGGGTCGAGCTGGTCACCGGCTCGCTGGGCGCTGCCGCTCGACGGCGGGCCCTCGGTGAGGTCGCCAGCGGTGCCGCCGGCATCGTGCTCGGCACCCACGCCCTGCTCTACGAGGGGGTCGACTTCGCCGATCTCGGGCTGGTGGTCGTCGACGAGCAGCACCGTTTCGGTGTGGAGCAACGCGACGCTCTTCGCTCCAAGGCCGACCAGCCGCCGCACGTGCTGGTGATGACGGCCACCCCGATCCCGCGCACGGTGGCGATGACCGTCTACGGCGACCTGGAGGTCTCCACCCTCTCCCAGCTGCCCCGGGGGCGATCGCCGATCGCCTCGCACGTGGTTCCCGCCGCCGAGAAACCGGCCTACCTGGACCGGGCCTGGCGCCGACTGCGCGAGGAGGTCACGGCCGGCCACCAGGCGTACGTGGTGTGTCCGCGCATTGGCGAGGGACCGGCCAGCGAGGAGGAGCCGCCACCGGTGGACGACAACGGCCGCCGACCGCCGCTGGCGGTGACCGAGGTGGCCCCGTTGCTGGCCGAGGGGCCGTTGCACGGGCTGCGGATCGGGGTGCTGCATGGCCGCCTGCCGGCCGACGAGAAGGACGCGGTGATGCGCTCCTTCGCGGCCGGTGACCTGGACGTGCTGGTGGCGACCACAGTGATCGAGGTCGGCGTGGACGTGCCGAACGCGACCGTGATGATCGTGCTGGACGCCGACCGCTTCGGTGTCTCCCAGCTGCACCAGCTCCGTGGCCGGGTCGGCCGGGGCTCCGCCGCCGGGCTCTGCCTGCTGGTCAGCGAGGCGGCCGAGGGTTCGTCGGCGCGCGAGCGGCTGGACGCGGTGGCGTCCACGAGCGACGGCTTCAAGCTCGCCGAGCTGGATCTGGAGCAGCGCCGCGAGGGTGACGTGCTGGGTGCCACCCAGTCCGGGCACCGCTCACACCTGCGGTTGCTGTCTCTGAAACGCGACACGGAGCTGATCCGCGACGCCCGTGCCGAGGCGATCACCCTGGTCGAGGACGACCCGGAGCTGACCCGCAATCCCGCGCTGGCCGCCTCGGTGGCCGCGCTGGTGGACGAGGACCGCGCGGAATACCTGGAGAAGGGCTGAGGATCGCCCGCTCTGTGATCCCCGGCCCGGCCGGTGATCCTCCGCAATAGACCAAGGGCGCGTCGACCGGGTGGTCGACGCGCCCTCAGTTGTCAGAGCGGGTTGTCTCAGGCGGTGAAGCGCACCCGACGACGACGCGCCATCACGAACAGGCCAGCACCGGCGGCGAGCAGCACCACGGCGCCCGCGATGATCCCGCCGGTCGCGGCACCGGTCAGGGGCAGGGTCGGCTCGTCCTTGCCGCCACCCTGACCCGGGTTGCACTCGGCCGGCTTCTCCCAGGCGATCGGGGCGGTGTCGTCCAGGCCCTCGGCGGCCGGCGTCACGGTCAAGCCCTCGAACGCCTCGAACTCGACGAACACGGTCTGGCCCGGCTCCACGGTCCGCTTCTGGGCCTCGCCCTTGTTCGGGGTGAGGGTTACCTCGAAGGCCTTGCCGTCCTTCGGGTTAGCGAAGCCGAAAACGAGCTTGTCGCAGGTCGACTCGTAGCCAGCCTGGGGCTCGCCGGGCTTGACGCAGTCTTCGGGACTCGCCCAGGTGTAGGGCTTGTCGACCGCCTTGTCACCCTCGCTGACGGTGATCTCGCCGGCCTTGGCGGGAACGACGATGTCGCCCTTGCTGGCGCCCGGCTGGACGGTGTACGTCTTCTCGAAACCCTTGGCCTTCACGGTGAGCTTGGCCGCGGTCGTGGCGTCGGCAGCGTTGGCCAACGTGACCGTGACGGCGCCATCGCAGTCAGAGGCGAAGCTGGCCGTCGGGACGGTCACCGCCGGGGGGGTGGTCGGCGTGGGGGTGGTCGGCGTGGGGGTCGGCGTCGGCTGAGTCGGCTCTGGCGACGGCGTTACCGGAGTTTCCTCCTTGGCGCAGGTGCCCCCGAAGGTGACCTCGCCCTTGCGAGCGCTCTCCTCCTTGTAGCCGTCGTTCCACTTGGCCTTCACCGCGAGGGTGGCCTTCGTCGCCGACCCCGGCACCCGCTGCACACCGGTGAGCGGCGTGTTGACGTCGTGGGGGTAATTGTTGCCAGCGGTCTCGACGATGTTGGTAACGGTGGTGTTCTCCGGCGCCAACTTGACGCTGTGCAGCTTGAAGCCGGTGGAGGAGTAGTGAGCGACACTCTTCACGGTCCAGGTCACCACCCACTCGCCGGTAGCGGTGTCGCAGATCGCTTGGCCGCTCGGCACGGTGTAGTGGGCGCTGGCGGGGCTCGCCACGACGCCGATACCGGCGAGGCCGATCAGCGCGCCGGCGGCGATGGCCGCGACGCGCCGGAACGGAGACTTGGGACGGATCACGGGTACTCCTGGAGTGCTGAAGCGTCAGGGGTGTGGCACGGGAGCGACAGTGGACGGTTACTGCACGTCCGATCGGAGAGGCGCGCTCCCGCACCGCGGGCCGGTGGGTTGCCGCCGGCACCCGGCAGACCCTAGCGAGATCGCCGCTCGTGATACAGCGCTCAGGATTTGCTAAGGCGAATGTTACGAATTCGAGATCATTGATATACGAAAGGTGATCATGTGGTCGCCGTGCCGGTGCTGACGCTGTCGGCAGCCAGATCCGACGGGTCGCGTAGCGTCGCGGGCATGAGCAGGAGGAGACAGTGACCCGGATCGTGGCCGGGACGCTCGGCGGCCGGCGGATCGCCGCGCCCCCCGGTGCCGGCACCCGACCCACCTCCGACCGGGTCCGCGAGGCGCTGTTCAGCGCCGTCGAGGCCGAGGTCGACCTCGACGGCGCCCGCTTCGCCGACCTGTACGCCGGCTCCGGCGCGGTCGGGTTGGAGGCGCTCTCCCGCGGGGCCGCGCACGTGCTGCTGGTCGAGTCGGACGCGCGGGCGGCCCGGGTGATCCGGGAGAACGTGGCGGCTCTGCGTGCCGGCCCCGCCGCCCGCCTGGTCACCGGCAAGGTGGCGACGGTGCTGGCCGCCGGTCCGGACGGTGGGCCGTACGACGTGGTCTTCGCCGACCCGCCCTACGCCGTGCCGGACGCGGAGATCACCGCGCTGCTGACCACGCTGGTCGACGGCGACTGGCTGGCGCCGGACGCGCTGGTGGTGGTGGAGCGGTCCCGGCGGACCAGGGAGTTCGACTGGGTGGACGGGATCACCCCGGAGCGCAGTCGCCGTTACGGCGAGACCACCCTTTGGTACGGTCGCCGATCATGAGACGTGCGGTGTGCCCCGGTTCGTTCGACCCGGTCACCAACGGACACCTCGACATCATCGGGCGGGCCAGTCGGCTCTTCGACGAGGTGATCGTCGGTGTGCTGATAAATCAGTCGAAGAGTGGCCTGTTCACCGTCGAGGAGCGGATCGAGATGCTCCGCGAGGTGACCTCGTCGTACGGCAACGTGCGGGTCGAGTCGTTCCGAGGGCTGCTGGTGGACTTCTGTCGGGCCCAGCAGGCGAGCGTGCTGATCAAGGGTCTGCGGGCGGTCAGCGACTTCGACTACGAGTTGCAGATGGCCCAGATGAACATCGGGCTGGCCGGCGTCGAGACGCTCTTCATGCCGACCAACCCGCTCTACTCGTTCCTCTCCTCAAGCCTGGTCAAGGACGTGGCCAAGTGGGGTGGCGACATCTCCGCGCACGTCCCCGACCTGGTCCGTGAGGCCCTTCAGGCCCGGCTCGGCCCCCGCCCCTGACACCCCCCATCCGGCGGTCCTGCCGCTTCGGTCGCCGTGACGCCCCTTTTGCGGAAAATGACGCAAGAGTGCGCGCAGGGTGGGCGCGGTGTGACGATGTCGCGACGCGCCGGGTTGGGGTGGATGGGGCCGGTGTGGGGCCGGCACGACATGATTGGTGGCGCGGGGAACGGCCGTAGCCCGCATCATGGAGGTCGGCCGAAGAACGACAGGAGTGAGGTACCGGTGGACCCGCTCGATCGCATCGACGAACTGATCGCCATGGTGGAGCAGGCCCGCTCCGTCCCGATGTCGCGTAACAACTGCATGGTCGACCGGGGTGAGATGATCGCGGTCCTCGACGAGATGCGCGCCGACCTCCCCGCCGACCTGCGTCGCGCCGCCGCTCTCCTGGAGGAGCGCGACAAGATCATGGAGGCCGGCAAGCGCGAGGCGGACCGGATCATCAGCGAGGGTGAGGCAGAACACGCCCGCCTGGTCTCGGTGAACGAGATCACCGTGTCGGCCGAGCACGAGGGTGCCCGGATCATCGCCGAGGCCCGGGCTGAGGCACAGCGCCTGCGTGAGGAGGTCGACGACTACGTCGACACCGCCCTGGCCAACTTCGAGCAGTTCCTCACCCGGGCGCTGGCCTCGATAGAGCGCGGCCGGGACAAGATGCACGCACTGCGGGAGATCGGCACCTTCGCTGGGGATGAGGCGGAACGCCCGCTACCCTTCTGAGCGGCACCTCACCAGCCGACTTCTCAGGCGGGCGTCGCCCCCGGTTCGACGGTCCGGCGGTCGTCCAGGTAACCTTTTTTGTCGGCCTCTCACCGGCCGGAGTCTGACTATGCCCAAGCACTCGCCATCGACACTCAACCCCAGGTCGCCGTTGGTCCTCGACACGAGGGACCTCCCGCGCCGCCCTGGCGCGTTGCGTGAAGTCCGGCGGGTCGTGCCGGCACCGGCGGACCTCGGTGTGGAGTTGATCGGCGTGCCGGAGGGCGCGGACCTCGACCTCGATCTGAGGTTGCAGTCGGTGTCCGAGGGCGTGCTCGTCTCCGGGACCATCACCGGTCCCGTTCAGGGCGAGTGCGGCCGTTGCCTGCGCGAGATCAACGACTCGATGGGCGTGACGATCCAGGAGCTGTACGCGTACGAGGACAGCACCACGGACGCCACGACCGACGAGGACGAGGTGGGCCGGATGCAGGGCGATCTGATCGACCTGGAGCCGGCGCTGCGGGACGCGTTGGTGCTCACGCTGCCGACCAACCCGCTCTGCCGGGAGGACTGCCCAGGACTGTGCCCTGAATGTGGGGCGCACTGGGACGATCTGCCGGCCGACCACAGTCACCAGCAGATCGACCCGCGTTGGGCGGGCCTGTCGCAAATGACCGTTACAGAGGAGTAAGAACCGTGGCCGTCCCGAAGCGCAAGATGTCGCGCAGCAACACCCGGTCCCGCCGGGCGAACTGGAAGGCGACCGTGGTCGCGACCGTTGCGTGCCCGCAGTGCAAGTCCCCGAAGCTGCCGCACGCCGCCTGCTCCGTCTGCGGCACCTACAACGGCCGCCAGGTTCTCGAGGTCTGACCTGGACGCCGAGTGACGCCCCCGACCCCAGGTCGGGCGGCGCGCGCATCCTGGCATTCGCCCGGTGCCCCGGCTCCCTCCGACGCCCGGCCCACTCCGGCCGGCGTCCCGGTGGAGCCGGGCACCGCGCGGATCGCCGTTGACCTCCTCGGCGGGGACGACGCTCCCGCCGTCGTGGTTGACGGCGCTCTGCGGGCCATGCGCGCCGACCCTGACCTGCACCTGCTCCTCGTCGGCCCGACCGAGGTCGCCGACGAGATGATTGCTGCCCTCGATCCGGCGCAACGCGCCCGGATCACTGTGCGGCCCGTCCGCGATGTCGTCGGTATGGCCGACCACCCCAGTGCCGCCCGCGCGGAGAGCACCGTCCGTGCCGCGGTCACCGCCGTTCGCGACGGCACCGCCGACGCCCTGGTGTCCGCCGGTGCCACGGGTGCCACCGTCACCGCCGCCGTCCTCGGCCTCGGCCGTTGGCCGGAGATCCGCCAACCTGCCCTGGCCGCCACCCTGCCCGCCGTGGCCGGGCCGGTCGTCCTGCTCGACGTCGGCGGCTCCCTCGAACCCCGTCCGGCCACTCTCGCCCGCCACGCCGTGCTCGGCGCCGCGTACGCCGCGGTGGCGCACTCGATCGCCGCGCCGCGGGTCGGCCTGCTCTCGGTCGGCACCGAGGCCGGCAAGGGCGACCGGGTCCGCCGGGCCACCGACCCGTTGCTCGCCGTCGAGCCGCTCCCCGGCGGGGCGCGCTACGTCGGCCTGGTCGAGGGGTACGACGTGGCCCTCGGCGCGCGCGCCGATGTGGTCGTCACCGACGGCTTCACCGGTAACGTGCTGCTCAAGGCCATCGAGGGCGCGTACGCCATGGCTGGCGGCCCTCCCAGCGGGGGTGGCGCGCCCCGCGCGGCCGCCCTGTTGGGCGTTGCGGGGACTGTGGTCGTCTGCCACGGTTCCGCCCGCGCCGACGACGTCGCCTCCGGCATAGCTCTCGCCGCTCACCTGTGGCGGCGGCGCGCCACCGATCTGGTCTCCGCGTTGCTCGACGGCGACGCCGCGACGGACCGCACCGACCGTTCCACCGACACCGAGGTACGCACATCATGAGCAACGACAAGCGGCGGCGGGCATCCGTCGGTCACCTGGAAGCCGCCTTCGGCGTGAGCCTGGAACCCGAGCTGCTGCAGCGTGCGCTGACCCACCGCTCGTACGCGTACGAGAACGGCGGGTTGCCCACCAACGAGCGGCTGGAGTTCCTCGGCGACTCGGTGCTCGGCGTGGTGATCACCACAGCGCTCTTCCACAACCACCCGGACCTGCCCGAGGGGCAGCTGGCCAAGCTGCGCGCCAGCGTGGTCAACATGAGGGCCCTCGCCGACGTGGCCCGTGGTCTGGGCCCGGACGGCCTCGGCGCGTACCTGCTGCTCGGCAAGGGCGAGGAGACCACCGGCGGCCGGGACAAGGCGAGCATCCTCGCCGACACGCTGGAGGCGCTGCTCGGCGCGATCTACCTCCAGTACGGGTTGGACACCACGGGGATCGTCATCCACCGGCTCTTCGACCCGCTGATGGCGGAGTCGGCCGGCCGGGGCGCCGCCCTGGACTGGAAGACCAGCCTGCAGGAGTTGACGGCGGCGCTGGGGCTCGGCGTCCCGGAGTACCGGATCGAGGGCACCGGCCCGGACCACCTGAAGACGTTCACCGCCTGGGTGGTGGTGGCCGGCAACCGGTACGGCGGCGCCGAGGGGCGCAGCAAGAAGGAGGCCGAGCAGCGGGCCGCCGAGGCCGCCTGGCGGACGCTCGCCGAGCAGAACGGCCAGAACGACGACGGTCAGGACGGGCGGGCCGGCGACGGGCGCCAGGACCAGCCGGTCGACCGGGGCGGCTCGGCCGACTCCGACGAGCCGTTCGGGCCGTTGGAGCGCGCCGAGCGGGCGGCCCAGGCCGAGCAGGCCGACCATCTGGCGCAGGCACTGCCGGCCGGGGGTGCCGACGGCCACGAGACGGGGTCACGGGGTGCCTGAGCTGCCCGAGGTGGAAACCGTTCGGCAGGGCCTGGCCCAGTGGGTCGTCGGCCGCCGGATCACCTCGGTCGAGGTCCGTCACCCGCGTGCGGTCCGCCGGCACATACCGGGTGACGTGCACTTCGCCGACGTGCTCGCCGGCCGGACGGTGCTCGACGCCCGCCGTCGCGGCAAGTACCTGTGGCTGCCACTGGACAGCGGCGACGCCATCATCGGGCACCTCGGGATGTCCGGCCAGATGCTGCTCCAGCCACCCGGCACCACCGACGAGACCCACCTGCGGGTCCGGTTCCGGTTCGCCGAC
Source organism: Micromonospora sp. A202 (assembly GCF_006715105.1). Lineage (NCBI taxonomy): Bacteria > Bacillati > Actinomycetota > Actinomycetes > Micromonosporales > Micromonosporaceae > Micromonospora > Micromonospora sp. A202. The sequence goes on from NZ_VFMP01000001.1 coordinate 1,131,661, forward strand.
GACGGGCCGGAGCTGCGCTTCGTCGACCAGCGCACGTTCGGCGGGCTCTCGGTGAGCGAGGGCGGCGCCGAGCTGCCCGACGAGATCGCGCACATCGCCCGCGACCCGATGGACCCGGAGTTCTCCGACGCGGAGTTCGTCGCCGCGCTGCGCCGCCGGCACACCGAGGTGAAGCGGGCCCTGCTCGACCAGACCCTGATCTCCGGGGTGGGCAACATCTACGCCGACGAGGCGCTCTGGCGCGCCGGGCTGCACGGCGCCCGACCCACCGACGCGCTGACCGGCCCTGCCGCGCAACGCCTGCTCGGCCACGTCCGCGACGTGCTCGGCGAGGCGATCAGACAGGGCGGCACCAGCTTTGACGCCCTCTACGTCAACGTCAACGGCGAGAGCGGCTACTTCGACCGGGCGCTGAACGCGTACGGCCGCGAGGGAGAGCCGTGCCGGCGGTGCGGCGCACCGATCCGACGCGAGGCGTTCATGAACCGGTCCTCGTACAGCTGCCCGCACTGCCAGCCACGGCCCCGGGGTTCCCTTCGGGGATGACCCGGAGCCGACTCCGGGGTGGTGCCGGCGGGTCGCGGCCGGCCGCTCCGGGCTGGACCCTGGCGTACGTCCCGATAGCGGGCTGACGCCCGCCGAACCGACCCCCGCGCGCCCTGCGGTGATTCCGGGGTGCGCCGGGGCCGATCCCCGATGTGACCGCCTCGTCACGCACCTAACGTCAGCACCGATCACTGGGGGCTGACGTGACAGGGGGAGTCGGAATGAGGAAAAGACCGGTGACGGTGCGGCTGGCGCGGTGGAGCGCCGAGCACCCGTGGCGGGCGCTCGCGATGTGGGCGGTGTTCGTGGCGGTGTGCTTCGTCGGCGGCAGCGCCGCCGGTCTCAACGAGGCCACCAGCGGCGACCAGGCGATCGGCGAGACGGGGCGGGCCGGCCTGATCGTGGACGCCGCTGACTTCGACGACCCGGCCGTGGACAACGTCCTCATCACCTCCCGGGGCGGTGCGCTGGACGAGGCGGCGGCCCGGGCGGCGGCCGACGACGCGGCGGCCCGGCTGCGCACTGTCGTCGGGGTCGCCTCGGTGGGCCAGCCGGTCACCGCCCGGGACGGCTCGGCGCTGCTGCTGCCGATCACGATGTCCGGTGACCCGGAGACGGCATCGGAACGGGTGCAGCCGTTGCGCGACGCCACCGCCGACGTGCAGGCCGAGCACCCGCAGTTGCGCGTCGAGCAGGTCGGCGGGCCGTCGATCGGCCAGGCCCTCGACGACACCCTGGGCAAGGACTTCAAGCGTGCCGAACTGCTCAGCCTGCCGGTCACCCTGGCGATCCTGATCATCGCGTTCGGGGCGCTGATCGCGGCCAGCGTGCCGGTGCTGCTGGCGCTCTCCTCGGTCGCCGCCGCGATGGGTCTGTCCACTCTCGCCTCACACCTGGTGCCGGCCACCGACACCACCGCCCCGGTGATCCTCCTGATCGGCATGGCGGTCGGGGTCGACTACTCGCTGTTCTACATCCGTCGGGAGCGGGAGGAACGTGCCAAGGGCCGATCCGGCCTCGACGCCGTGGAGATCGCCGCGGAGACCTCCGGACACGCGGTGGTGGTCTCCGGCTTCGCGGTGATCATCTCGATGGCCGGGCTGCTGCTCGCCGGCGACGTGGTCTTCTCGTCCCTCGCCGTCGGCTCGATCCTCGTGGTCGCCGTCGCGGTGACCGGCTCGCTGACCGTGCTGCCCGCCCTCCTGGCCAAGCTCGGCCGCTGGGTCGACCGGCCCAGGGTGCCACTGCTCTGGCGGCTGACCGCGCCGCGCACCGGCCGGCACGGCGAGCCCCGCAAGCCCCGGCTCTGGCCCGCGGTGCTCCGGCCCGCGCTACGCGCTCCGGTGGTGACGCTGGTCATCTCGGTCGGATTGCTGCTCGCGCTGGCAGCGCCGGCGCTCGGCATGAAGCTGAAGTTCCCCGGCATGGAGGACCTGCCCCGCACCACGCCGGCCATGCAGGCGTACGACCGGCTCACCGCCGCCTTCCCGAGCACCGGCACCAATCACGTGGTGGCCGTGCGGGCGCCGGCCGAGCAGGCTGACCGGGTTCGCGCCGCCCTCACCGAACTGTCCACCCGTGCCGCTGGCGATCCGTTGTTCGCGCCGGTCGAGGCGGACGGTCCGAAGATCGAGGTGTCGGCCGACCGGCGGGTGTCGGTACTGGACGTGGCCACCCCGTACGCCAGTCGGGACGACCGGTCGGTGCAGTCGCTGGAGAAGCTGCGCGCGGACCTGGTCCCGGCGGAGCTGCGGGGCATCCCCGGCATCGAGTACGCGGTCGGCGGCAGCGTGGCCGACAGCGAGGACTATGCCGCTCACGTCCGGCAGAAGTTGCCCCTGGTCATGGGCTTCGTGCTGGTGTTGACCTTCCTGGTCATGGTGTTCACCTTCCGGTCGGTGGTGATCGCGGCGAGTTCGATCGCCCTGAACCTGCTCTCCGCCGGCGCCGCGTACGGGCTGCTGGTGCTGATCTTCCAGGGTGAGTGGGCCCAGGGGTTGCTCGGTTTCACCTCGATGGGCGCCATCGTGTCCTGGCTACCGCTGTTTCTCTTCGTGGTGCTCTTCGGCCTTTCGATGGACTACCACGTCTTCGTGGTGAGTCGGATCCGCGAGGGGATCCGGGCGGGGATGCCCAACCGCGACGCGGTGTCCTACGGGATCACCTCCTCGGCCGGGGTGGTGACCAGCGCCGCGATCGTGATGGTCGGGGTCTTCTCGATCTTCGCCACGCTGAGCACTATCGACATGAAGCAGCTCGGCATCGGCCTCGCGGCGGCGATCCTGCTGGATGCCACGATCATCCGGGGTGTGGTGCTGCCGGCGCTGATGACCATGCTGGGCGACGCCAACTGGTGGGCCCCGCGCTTCCTGCGCCCGCGTCCGGCGCCCGCGCCGGCCGACCCGCCGGCCCCCGCCCCTGAGCTGGTGCCGGTGCCCTGACCCGCCCGGAAACCGCCCACGCCGTCCCCGCCCCACCGCTCGCCGTTCTTGCCCCTTGATCAACTCGGGTTCATTGATGTCGCGGTATCCCAGGCCGCCTGATACCGCGACATCATGAAAGGCGAGTCGATCAAGGGGTGGAGGCGAGCGGGGCGGGATGCGGTGGGGTGTGGCGGGGCTGGGCTGGGCTGGGTGTAGCCGGGCCACGGCCACGGCCACGGCCCGGCCCACAGCCGTGTCAGGGCAGGGGGCAGGCTTCCCGCCAGGCGTCCAACGGACGGTCCTTTCGGATCGACGCGAAGCCGTAGCCGACGGTGGTGACGCAGAACTCGTCGGTCGAGCTGGCGTACTCCACGTGGAAGACCGGTTTGCCGGCGTCGACGAACGGCAGCAGCTTGGCGCACTGGCCCAGTCGGACGCACTCCTCGTTGACGACGAAGTCGAAGTCCGGGGCCAGTGCGGCGAGCTGGGGCACGTCGTTGACCAGCCCGGGGGAGAGGCTCAGCGAGCGGGCCAGCTCGGCCAGCCGGCGGTTGAACAGCAGTTGGTCGTCGAAGTCGAGCGGGAAGCCGGTGCGGGACGCGTACCCGTCGGCGTCGGCGAGCGCCACCGCGCCAAAGCCCTTGCCCCGGCACAGTCGGAAACGGTCGGCCAGCACCGGCTTGAGTGCGTCCCAGCTCCGCACGTCCAGCCACCGGCTGTCGGGCCGACGCCCGATCGAGCCCTGGACGATGTCCGGGAACCGGCTGGCGTCCGGATCGGTGGTGCGGACCGACCCGACGTGCACCTGGCAGATCAACCGGCGGTCCCGGGAGCGCAGGTCGGTGGTCTGTTCGGTGGTGGTGACCACCGGGTCGAGCAGGAAGACGTCTGCATCCACCGTCGGGTCGAGCGGGCCGCTGAGCTGCCACTGCCACTGCCACGTGCGGGCCGACGCGGTCGGCCACGCGGTGGGCGCGCCGGGCGGGGTCAGCTTGGCTCGGCACCCGTACGCCGGCACGACCAGGAGGAGCGCGACGCCGGCCGACAGGACGCGGCGCAGTGGGCGTACGGCGACGTGTCGCCGCGGCCGGATCCACATCGGCAGCTCCCGGGTCCCGGACGGCCCGTCGCCGCCCGCACCGGTACGCCGCCCCGCACCCTCGGCCCGACGTACCTCACCGGGTCAAACGAGCGCGGGGGCGCGGACGACGCGCGGTCAGCGCGGCGCGGCGAAGACCTGCGTCCAGTACGGCCCGTTGCTGCTGGCGATGCCGACGCCGATCTCGGTGAACGCGCAGTTCAGGATGTTGGCCCGGTGGCCGGAGCTGTTCATCCAGGCATCCATTACCGCAGCCGGGGTCTTCTGGTTCCAGGCCACGTTCTCGCCGTAGGTGCGCCAGGTGTAGCCGACCCGGTTCAGGCGGGTGCCGGCGTTGCTGCCGTCGCTGCCGGTGTGCGACATCTTCTGGTGGTCGGCCTGGTCCTGACTGTGCTTCTGGGCGGCGGTCATCAGCTTGGCGTCGATGCTCAGCGCCTTGCAGCCGGCCTTGGCCCGCTCGGCGTTGACCAGGTTCACCACCTCGCGGGCCTGGGTGCTGACGGTGCCGCTGGAGCCGCTGTTCGTGTTCGGCGCGGTGCTGCGCTCGACGCTGCGGCGCGACGCGGCGGTGGTCCGTGACGCCGCCGGGGTCGGCTTGACGACCTTGCTCGGCGAGGGGCTCGGCTGCGCCGGGCTGGGCGTCGCGGACGCGGAGGGTGCGGCCAGGGTGTCGATGGCCGGCTGCTCGGCCGGGGCCTCCGTCGCGAAGGTGTCGTCGACGGCGGTTGGCTGACTGCCCCCGTTGTCTCCGCCGGGCAGCGCGAGCGCGCCGACGCCGAAGCTCACCACGAGGGTGGCCGCTGCGGCAGCGCCTCCGATCATCAGTGGCTTGCGCCAGCGGCGGGGAGAGCGGTGCCGGCCCTCGCCGGGCCGGCCGGTCACGCCGACGCTCATCTCCGGGTCGCCGTCGGTGCGCCAGCCGCCGGTGGTCTCCGCGTCGGTGTCCGGGTGCCAGCCGCCGGTGGGGTCCTCGACCGGGCGGCTGTTGGCCCAGGCGCCGCTCCCGCCTTCCGGGCGGTGGGCCGGCCAGGTGGCGGTGTGGGCGTCGGCCGAGTCGACAGGTGTCGCCGGGTCCGACTGCCAGCCGGTGGCGGGCTGCTCCGGGTGCCACTCGTCGCCGGGCTGGTTGGAGTCGTCACCGAACAGGTAGGCCGAGCGGGGTTCCGGGCGGTCGTGCAGCCAGGCCGGCTCGTCGGTCGGCCGTTCGACGCGCCGGGGTGCGCCGTTCGGGTCCATCGGGTCGGTCCAGCCGTACACGCCTATGCCTCCAGGGGTCGGTTGCGGGCCGGGGTGACGCTACGGCGCGGCCCCGAGCTGCGGCAACGTGGCTAAGGAAGAGTTAAGGGGAAGTCGGACGCGAGGGGGCGGACTTCCGGAAATCCGGGCGTACAGTAAAGGTGTCCGGACAGAGAGTGTCCGTGCCTTGAAGGCAGCCCCCCGACAAGTGGACAGGTCGACGTGGAGATGATCTACGGCCTGCGAGAACTTGACGAAGGAGGGGGTTTCGGCTCAATATATAGGTGTCGCCAGTCGCGCCCGGTCATGCCCAGATACAGCCTGGAATGACAGCCGCGTACTTAATGGGCGCGCGTTGGCCGGCCTTTCCGGCAGCGCATATCAAGGAGTCAGCATGGCGAAGGCCCTCTACGGCCACGTAGGTGCAGCGCCCGACCGGCGTCTGCTCGACGAGGTCACCCGACTGCGTGCCAGGGTGCAGGCACTGGAGTTCGAGATCACGCGTCTGCGTGCCGACAACGATCGGCTCGCGGCGGCTGCGGCGGAGGCGGACGATCTGCTCCGTCTGGCCGAGCCGGCGCTGACCTGATCTCCACCTCGACAAAACTGAATCGCACTATCGCAAAAAGCGCGCCGACACGTTCTGTGCCGGCGCGCAACACTGTCCGGTTCCTTTCGGGCCGACGATTTGTGATCTTGTGGTCGGTCGCACGGGAACCGTCCCGGCCGCATCCGAATAGCGCGCCCACGGATAAGCCGATCATGAACTGCTCTCGCCATTATCGGGGCCGTCGGAACAACAGCGCGGTGGTGCCTCGCGCCCTCGACGCACACGACCCGGGGCGGGTCGCGTGCTCCTCCGCTCCCACCACCGGGTTAGTCTGCGAGTTCACCCAGGTCCCCAGAGCCGGCGACGGTACGGCGGCCACCGGACGAGGATCGAGAAGGTGTATCTCAAGAGCCTGACGGTGAAGGGCTTCAAGTCCTTCGCCTCCGCCACGACGTTGAAGCTGGAGCCCGGGATCACCTGTGTGGTGGGCCCGAACGGCTCCGGCAAGTCCAACGTCGTCGACGCCATCGCCTGGGTCCTCGGCGAGCAGGGCGCCAAGGCCCTGCGCGGCGGCAAGATGGAGGACGTCATCTTCGCCGGCACCGCCGGCCGGGCGCCACTGGGCCGCGCCGAGGTCACCCTCACCATCGACAACACCGACGGCGCGCTGCCGATCGAGTACACCGAGGTCTCCATCACCCGCCGGATGTTCCGCTCCGGCGAGAGCGAGTACGAGATCAACGGCAACACCTGCCGGTTGCTCGACATCCAGGAGCTGTTGTCCGACTCCGGCATCGGCCGAGAGATGCACATCATCGTCGGGCAGGGCCGGCTCGACGGCATGCTGCACGCCAAGCCGGAGGACCGGCGGGCGTTCATCGAGGAGGCGGCCGGCGTCCTCAAGCACCGCAAGCGCAAGGAAAAGGCGCTGCGCAAGCTCGACGCGATGCAGACCAACCTCAACCGCCTGACCGACCTCACCGCTGAGCTGCGCCGTCAGCTCAAGCCACTGGGCCGGCAGGCCGAGGTGGCCCGCCGTGCCGCCGCCATCCAGGCCAACCTGCGCGACGCGCGGCTGCGCCTGCTCGCCGACGACCTGGCCACCCTGCGCACCACCCTCGATCGGGAGATCGCCGACGAGACCGCGCTGCGCGAGCGGCGTGAGCAGATCGAGGGCGAGCACGTCGAGGTGCAGGGCCGGCTCGGCGAGTTGGAGGCCGCCCTCGCGGAGGACGCGCCGCTGCTCGCCGCCGCCCAGGACACCTGGTACAAGCTGTCCGCCCTCCAGGAGCGCTTCCGCTCGATCGAGCAGTTGGCCCGGGAACGGCTGCGGCACCTCAGCGCCAGCGGCGACGACGAGCGGCCCGGCCGCGACCCGGACCAGCTGGAGGCCGAGGCGGAGCGCGTCCGCGAGCAGGAGGAGGAGCTGCGCGGGGCACTTACCGACGACCAGATCCGGCTGGCCGAGGCGGTCGAGCACCGCCAGGAGCTGGAACGGCAGCTCGCCGCCGCCGAACGGGAGCTGGTCGCCGCCGCCAAGGCCATCGCCGACCGCCGGGAGGGGATGGCCCGGCTCACCGGGCAGGTCAACTCGGCCCGCGCCCGGACGACCAGCGCCGGCGAGGAGATCGAACGACTCGCCGTCGCCCACGCCGACGCGCTGGGCCGCGCCGAGCAGGCGCAGGCCGACCTGGACGCGGTGGCCGCCCAGTCCACCGAGGCCGACCGGGACAACGCGGACCTGGACGCCCGGCACGCCGAGGCGGTCGCCGTGCAGGAGCGGGCGCAGGCCACCGTGCGCTCGCTGTCCGACGCCGAGCGGGCGGCGGAGAAGGACGCCGCCACCTGGAAGGCCCGGGAGGAGGCGCTGGCGCTCGGGCTGCGCCGCAAGGACGGCGCGGGAGCGCTGCTCGCCCGGGCCGGCGACGTGCCCGGCCTGCTCGGCAGCCTCGCCGGGCTGCTCACCGTCGCGCCCGGCCACGAGGCCGCGCTGGCCGCCGCGCTCGGCGGTCTCGCCGACGCGGTCGCCGTCAGCGGGGTGGACGAGGCCGTCGAGGCGATGCGCCTGCTGAAGATCTCCGACGCCGGCCGGGCCGGCCTGCTCGTCGGCAGCCCGGCGGGGCCCGGCATGACCGGTTCCGCCGACGCGCTGCGCCCGAAGCTGCCCGACGACGCCCGGTGGGCCCCCGACCTGGTGGAGTGCAGCGCTGAGCTGCGTCCGGCCGTGCACCGGGCACTGCGCGACGTGGCGCTCGTCGACGATCTCGCCGCCGCCGCCGACCTGGTCGCCAGCAACCCCGAGCTGCGGGCGGTCACCCCCGACGGTGACGTGGTCGGGGCGTACGCGGCGGCTGGTGGGTCGGCCAAGGCCCCCAGCTACATCGAGGTGCAGGCCGCCGTCGAGGAGGCCCGCGCCAACCGGCTCACCGCCGAGCGCGCGGGCGTGGAGCTGCGCGACCAGCTCGTCGAGGCGCGCGCCGAGGGGGCCGCCGCCAAGGAGGCCGTGCAGCACGCCGCCGCCGAGAAGCGTGAGGCGGAGAGCCACCGCAACGCCGCCGCGCGCCGGCTGGCCGAGCTGGGGGCGGCGGCCCGCTCGGCGAAGGCGGAGACCGACCGGCTCGGTGAGTCCCGCTCCCGCGCCGAGGCGGCTCGACAGCGGGACCTCACCGCACTCGCCGAGCTGGAGGAACGGCTGCGGCTGGCCGAGGAGACCCCGGTCGACGCCGAGCCGTCCAGCGAGGAACGGGACCAGCTCGCCGCGATGGTGCCGCAGGCCCGGCAGAACGAGATGGAGGTCCGGCTCGCCGTGCGTACCGCCGAGGAGCGGGTCTCCTCGATCGCCGGTCGGGCCGACTCGCTGGCCCGGCAGGCCACCGCGGAGCGGGCCGCCCGGGAGCGCGCCGCAGCCCGGCGGGCCGCGCGCACCAGGGGTGCGGGCATCGCCCGGGCCGTCGCCGGCGGCGCCCGGGAGGCCCTCACCCGGCTCACCACCTCGATCGCGACGGCCGAGGAGCACCGCGACGCGGTCGCCCTGGAACGCGCCGCCCGTGAGGCGGAGCTTCAGGAGGTACGCGGGGCAGCCAAGCGTCTCGGCGCGGAGCTGGAGCGGCTGACCAGCCAGGTGCACCGTGACGAGGTGGCCCGCGCCGAGCAACGACTGCGCATCGAGCAGTTGGAGGCGAAGGCCGCAGAGGACTTCGGGCTGGACGTGGAGACGCTGGTCGCCGAGTACGGCCCCGCGCAGCCCGTTCCGCCGACCCAGGTCGACGTCGCGACGGCCGAACGGGACGGCCTGCCGGTGCCCGAGCCGGTGCGCTACGAGCGGCCGGTGCAGGAGAAGCGCGCCGCCAAGGCGGAACGCGAACTGGCCCTGCTCGGCAAGGTCAACCCGCTCGCGCTGGAAGAGTTCGCCGCGCTGGAGGAGCGCTTCAAGTTCCTCTCCGAGCAGTTGGAAGACCTCAAGGCCACCCGTCGGGACCTGCTCACCGTGGTCAAGGACGTGGACGAGCGGATCCTGGAGGTCTTCGCCAGCGCCTTCGAGGACACCGCTCGGGAGTTCGAGCAGGTGTTCACGGTGCTCTTCCCGGGCGGCGAGGGCCGGCTGATCCTCACCGAGCCGGACGACCTGCTCACCACCGGCGTCGAGGTGGAGGCCCGCCCGCCGGGCAAGAAGATCAAGCGGCTGTCGCTGCTCTCCGGCGGCGAGCGGTCGCTGACCGCGGTGGCCATGCTTGTGGCGATCTTCCGTGCCCGGCCCAGCCCGTTCTACATCATGGACGAGGTGGAGGCGGCCCTCGACGACGTCAACCTGGGCCGGCTGATCCTGTTGCTGGCACAGTTGCGGGAGAAGAGCCAGCTGATCGTCATCACGCACCAGAAGCGGACGATGGAGATCGCGGACGCGCTCTACGGGGTCACCATGCGCAGCGGGGTCACCCAGGTGATCAGCCAACGGCTCAACCGGGCCGACGAGGACGACCAGCGGCACGGCCGCGGCGAGGAGAACGGGTAGTGGCTCGGGAACGCGCGACGGCGCTCCTGCTGGACTTCGACGGCGTACTGCGCCGGTGGGATCCGGCGGTGGCTGCCGGTGTCGAGCGGGAGTACGGCCTGTCCGAGGGGGTGCTCGGCGAGATCGCCATGCAGTGGGGCCGGCTTCAGCCGGTGCTCACCGGCCAGGTCAGCCACGCCGAGTGGGTGAGCAGCGTGGCCGACGCTCTCGCCGAGCCGGCCGGTGGCCCGGACCGGGCCCGGGCAGCGGTGGAGCAGTGGCAGCGCTACCGGGGTGAGGTGGACACCGAGGTGCTCGACTTCGTCCGCGAGGTACGCGCGGCCGGGATCACCGTCGGGCTGGGCACCAACGCCACCGACCTGCTCGACGCCGACCTGGCCGCCCTCGGTCTGGTCGGCGAGCTGGACGTGGTGGTCAACTCCTCCACCCTCGGAGTGCACAAGCCCGCCCCGGAATACTTCCAGGCCGCCTGCCAGGCCCTGGCCACCCCGCCGGCCCGGGTGCTCTTCGTCGACGACGAGGACTGGGCCGTACGGGGTGCCCGCTCCGCCGGGCTGTCGGCGCACCGCTGGGGTGGCCACGCCGACCTGCGTTACCTGCGGGCGGCTCTGGGCCACTGAGCCGCGCCGCCTCTCAGCGCAGGCCGGGGACCTCGGTCACCGTGAACGGTGGCGCCGGCGCTGTCGCGTTGAGCTGGCTGTTGACCCACAGCAGCCGGTCGTGGTCGCGGGCCAGGGTGGTCGGGGACTGCTCCAGGCCGGCGGTGTGGGACTGTCGGACCACCCGGGCGGCCCGAAGGTCGCCGTCCAGCACCGCCAGGTTGACCGCGAAGCGGTACCCGCCAGCGGGATCGGGGAAGTTGACCACGCCGTAGAGGCGGTCGCCCTCCAGCAGCAGCCCGTCGGCGCCGAGTTGTCCACCCGACACGGCGACCTCGCTGGCCGTGGCGTCGGCGAGGTCGATGCGCCACAGACGTTCGGTGCCTGGCTCACCGGTGCCCTGGTCGGCAACGAGCGCGAGCCGACCGTCGGCGGTGGCGACGATGCCGTTGAGGAAGCCGGGGGCGGCCGGGAAGTCGGACGGCAGCAGCCACGGTACGAGCGGGCCGACGCGTCCACCGTCCAGCGTGGCCCGCCAGATCGTGCCGCCGGCCGAGTCGGTCACGTACACGGCATGGTCGGTGATCACCAGGTCGTTGAGAGCCGCACCGGTCACCGCGCTCCGCCTCGCCAGCAGGCGGCCGTCCGGGTCGTACACGAAGAGGGTCGCGGTGTCGTAACCGGCCACGAAGAGCCGGCCGGCGCGATCGACGTGGACCCCGGCGGCGCGGGTCCGCCCGTCCGAGCCGGCGGGGAGGAACGGGCGCAGCCACCGGTGTCGGACGTCGCCGCGGTAGACGGCGCCGGTGGCGACGCTGGTGACGTACATGGTGCCGGTGCGGGTGACGGCGATGCCCTCGGGCAGCACCCCCGGCACGCCGGAGACCACGTACGTGTCGGGACGCGCGACGGCGGCGTGCGCTGGCGCTCCCGAGGTGCCGGTGAGCACGACCAGGCTGGTGGCCAGGACAAGGAAGATGTTCATGGGCCGAGGATTCCGGTCCGGTCGCAGCCTGCTCCATGCCCTTTCAGGCAGGGCCGAAGGGTGGCTAGCGTCGGCTCATGCTGACGTTGCAGCTCACCGCGACGGATCTGAGCCGCACCGTCCTGCGCTCCGAACCCGCGGTGCTGCTGGAGCTCGGGGCGGCCGGCCAGCGGCTGTTCGAGGCCGCACCGGAACACCTCACGGTCTGGCGGGCACGCACCCGGGCGGCGCTGCGCCCGGAGATGCGCCCGTACCTCGACCTGTGCCGGCTGCCCTGGTGGTTTCCGGACTTCCTCACCCCGCCGAGCCTCGGCAGCGACCTGCCGGCAGCCCTGGACGAGGTGCTGGCCACCCCGACGGCGACGCTGGCGGCGGAACTGCGCCCCCGGATCGCCGCCGGCGACCTGCCGGCCCGGGTCGGTGCCCTCGCCTCCGGCGAGACGGCCGCCCGGCAGCGACTGAGCGCGGCGATGCGGGCGTTCCACCAGGTCGCGGTCGCGCCGTACCAGGACACGATCACGGCAGCGGTCCACGGCGACCGGGCCGTGCGGGCCCACACCATGGTGGACGCCGGGATCGACCGGGTCCTGCGTGACCTGAGCCCGTACCTGTTCTGGAAGCCGTACGGCGAGCGGTATGAGCTGTCGTACGAGTGCGGATTCGCCAACGGAGTCACCCTGGCCCCGGCCGGCCGAGGCGTCACGCTGGTGCCGTCGTACCTGCTGCCCCGACCGTGCGTCCTGGACGACCCGGCTGGCCCGATGGTGCTGGCCTACCCGATCCGGCCCACCCGACGGGCGCTGGTGAGCAGCAGACCTCTGGCCGACCTGCTGGGGCGCACCCGAGCGGCAGTGCTGGGTGCGATCGCCGACGGCCCGAGCACCTCACAGGTGGCCCGGACGGTCGGCATCTCCCTCGCCTCGGCCAGCCAGCACGCCACCATCCTCCGGTCGGCCGGGTTGGTCACCACCCGCCGGGCGGGCCCGGCGGTGCGACACACGCTCACCCCGCTGGGCGAGCACCTGCTCCGGGCCGGGCGCCCCGGCTGACGAGGGCAGCGGGTCAATCGCCGGTGACGCCGTCGATGCGTTCCCGGATCAGGTCGGCGTGGCCGTTGTGCCGGGCGTACTCCTCGATCATGTGGACGTACGCCCAGCGCAGGCTGAAGGTGCGTGTCCCATCGCTGCGGGTCAGCATGAACGTCTCGTCCAGGGACCGTCCCTCGGTGGCCGCCCGTGCCGCTTCGACCTCGGCTCGGAAGGCGGCGAAGGCGGCCTCCGCGTCGGCGCCCGCCGCAGCGTGGAAGTCGGCGTCGTTGTCGGTGGAGTAGTCGAAGAGGTCGGGCAGGTCCTGGCCGGCGAAGCGCTGGCGGAACCAGGAGCGCTCGACGTCGGTCATGTGCAGGACCAACCCGAGAAGGCTCAGGCCGGACGGCTCGACGCTTGCCGTGCGCAACTGCTCGGCGGTCAGGCCGGCGCACTTGTGCAGCAGGGTGTCGCGGTGGTAATCGAGCCAGCCCTCCAGCATGGTGCGCTCATCTGCGACCAGAGGCTCGTGACTGCGGTCGATCTCCGGTGCTCTCCATGTCGTCATCGCGTCATCCTGCGGCTCGGGTACGACAGCCGCGACCGGTTGTCAGGGCACCACGACGACGGGCCACCGGCCGGTGCGGACCAGCCGGGTGGCGACCGAGCCGACCAGCCGGTGACCGGCCTGCTCGGACGCGCCCACCACCACCATGTCGGCCTGGAACTCGTCCGCCGCCGCGCACAACTCCCCGTACGCGTCACCGCGCCGGGACAGGAAAGTCAGCGGTACGCCCAGTTCCTCGGCGCCGCGGCGGCACTCCCGGCGTAGCTCGGCGGCCAGCTCGTCGTGGGTCCGCTGCACCGCGCCGGCGTCCATCCCCGGCATCAGGGCGGTCAGCCCGCTCGTCGAGCTGACGTAGACCACCACCAACGCGGCACCCTGCCGGCGGGCCAGGCCGGCGGCGTACCAGCCGGCCCGCTCGGAGGTGCGGGTGCCGTCGACGCCGACCAGGACCACCCGGGGCCCGTCCGTGCCGCGTTCGAACGGCAGCGGGCGGGTCCGGGGGCCGTACTCCTCGCGGTCCGGTGCTCCCACGCTCATGGCTGGCTACCTCACCTCTGCTCGGCGGTGCGGACCACGGCGGCACCAGCGCCGGCCGCGATGGTTGATTCCTGCTCGACCTCGGTGCCGACCGGAGCGCTGCTGTGCTGCCGCAGCGGCACCTCCTTGATGAAGCTCACAGCGATCAGTGCGATCAGCGCGAAGGGGGCGGCGGCCAGGAAGATGTCGCCGGCGCCGTGGCCGTACGCGCTCTCCACCACGGCCCGGATCGGCCCGGGCAGGGTGTGCACGTCGGGCAGGACACCACCGCTGCCCGAGCCGGACGCGGCGATCCCGAGCCGACCGAGGCCCTCAGCGGTGTAGCCCGTGACCTTGTGGGCGAGCACCGCGCCGAGCACGGAAACGCCGATCGCGCCGCCCAGGCTGCGGAAGAACGCAACCGTCGAGCTGGCCACGCCGAGCTCGTGCGTGCCGACGGTGTTCTGGACGGCGAGGACCAGGTTCTGCATGGTCATGCCCAGGCCGATGCCGACCAGCGCCATGTAGACGCTGAGCAGGGTGAAGCTGGTGTCGGCCCGGAGCGTGCCCATCAGCGCGAAGCCGGCGGTGAGCAGCGCCGTACCGATGACCAGGAACCTCTTCCAGCGTCCGGTACGGGTGATGATCCGTCCGCTCAGCGTGGAGGAGACCAGCAGACCGAGGATCATCGGCAGCGTCATCAGGCCGGACATGGTCGGGCTCTGGCCGCGGCTGATCTGGAAGTACTGGCCGAGGAAGACCGAGGCGCCGAACATGCCTACGCCGACCGCGATGCTGGCGACGACGGCCAGGGTGATGGTGCGGTTGCGGAACAGCCGCGGCGGGATCATCGGCTCGGCGGCCCGGGTCTCGACCCGGATCGCCAGCGCGCCGAGCACCAGGGCACCGACCACCATGACGGCGCTCTGCCAGGAGGCCCAGGCGAACTGGCCGCCAGCGAGCGAGACCCAGATCAGCAGCAGCGAGACGGCTGCGGTGATCAGCGTGGCGCCCCACCAGTCGATCTGTGCCTTCCGCTTGATCACGGGCAGGTGCAGGGTCTTCTGGAGCACGACCAGCGCGGCGATGGCGAACGGCACGCCGACGTAGAAGCACCAGCGCCAGCCGAGCCAGGAGGTGTCCACGATCACACCGCCGATCAGCGGGCCGCCGATGGTGCCGACGGCCATCACAGCGCCGAGGTAGCCGCTGTAGCGGCCCCGCTCGCGTGGCGCGATCATGGTCGCCATGATCACCTGAGCCAGCGCGGTGAGGCCGCCGGCGCCGATTCCCTGGAGCACCCGGCAGGCGATCAGCTCGCTGGTGCCCTGTGCGGCCCCGGCCAGCACCGAGCCCAGCACGTAGATCCCCAGGGAGATCTGGACCAGGAGCTTCTTGCTGGTCAGGTCCGCGAGTTTGCCCCAGATGGGGGTGGTCGCGGTGGTCGCGAGCAGGGCGGAGGTGACCACCCAGGTGTACGCGGACTGACTGCCGTGCAGTTCGGTGATGATCCTCGGCAGCGCGTTCGAGACGACCGTGGAGGAGAGGATCGCGACGAACATGCCCAGCAGCAGGCCGGAGAGGGCCTGCAGGATCTGCCGGTGCGTCATGTCGACGCCGGTCGCCCGTGGGGGCGCTGTCGCCTGGGTCATCGTTGCTGCCTCCGGAGGGAGTCGAGGTGAAGCGACGGGGGCGGTTTCGCGAGGGTCGCCTGAGAGTTGCCTGAGACAACCGTATATTTGGTTGCCTGAAGCAACAACCTGACGGAGTGGTGCGCTATTCCCCGCCCCGGAGCGCTACTGCCAGGAGTCGTTGAACCGGCCCAACAGCCGGGCGAACTCCTCGACGTCCCGGGCCGGCCAGTCGTTCAGCGTTCGGAGCAGCTCTCCCACCCGCGCAGACCGGGCTGCGTCGAACCGGCGCTGGCCCTCCTCGGTGAACGTGATCTGCGCTGCCCGTCGGTCGCTCGGGTCGGGGTCGCGGTAGACCAGGCCGAGGACCTCCAGGGCGTTGATCTGCCGGCTCAGCGTTCCCTTGCCCACACCGAGCCGCGCCGCCAACTCGGTCAACCGGATCGACCCACTGCGCCGCAACCAGAGCAGCAGCCCGTAGGTGTTCGGCTCCAGGTTCGGGTGCACCTCGCGGGCGATCTCCCAGGAAACCGCCCGCCCACGGCGCAGCAGGGCGGTCAACTCGTGCTCAACCGCCCGGATCGGTTCCGGCAGGTGCTCGTCCACGCGTAGAGACTACGGCGAGGTCGGCCGTGCGGCGGCCGAGAGTCGGCGCCGCATCACGGGGCGTAGGTGGCCGTCCTTCGTGGTGCCCTCGATCACCACGTCAGCCCTGCGCCCCTCATGCGTCAGGGTCGCGACCGCGTTGCCGAAGTAGGGACCGGCCAACTTGCGCCACCGCACCCCCGGCCGCCGGACACCCGCGGAGCGAGCCAGCGCCCGGGTGGCACCGGCCGGACCGGCCGACCAACCGAGCCGCATCAGCGGACGGATGCCGGCCGGCACCTGGTTGTGGATCGGTGAGCAGGTGAGCTGGTGCACGGGTGTGACCACCGCCGGGTCGCCGAACCGGGCCCGGGCCACGTACGAGTGGTGCACGTCCCCGGAGAGCACGCTGATCGACGCCGGCGGGGCGTACGCCGGACCGGCGCCGACCCGCGCGCCGGACTCCCGGGGGGTGCCGGTGCCGATGCGGGTGAAGGTCTCCGCCAGCGCCTCGAAGGAACGCCGGAACGCCGCCCAATGCTCCAGGTCCAGTGCGCGGCGCAGCTTCTCCGCCCCGTGGGCCACCCAGGGGCGACGCGAGTCCGCCAACTTCTCGTTCCACGCCTCGATGTGGTGGATGCCCTGCGGCAGCAGCCAGGGCAGCGAGGCACCGACCACCAGGTGGTCGTAGACCCCGTGCGCCTGGTCGAGGAACCAGGACCACTCGCCCGGCGGCAGCATCGCCCGGCTGCCCGGGTCGAGCACCCGGCTGCACCTGTTGTCGAGCATGACCAGCCGGGTCCGGCCCAGGTCCAGTGCGTAACTCCACTGGTACTGCACCGCGCGCCAGCGCTCTGTGTCGTGCGCCACGTCCGACTCCTGGTCGACCCGGTGCCCGAAATCGCGCAGCACCCCGGTGGCGTCCTCGGCGGCGGCGACCTTCGCGAAGACCGGGTCGGCGGCGATCTCGTCCGGGGAGAGGTTGCCGAGGTGCTGGTAAACCCAGTACGAGGCGAGCCCGCTGCCGATCCGCTCCTGCCACCACGGCTGCTCGCGCATCTCGGCACGCCACGCCGCCGAGGTGTTCCAGTCGTCGATGATCTCGTGATCGTCGAAGATCATCACGCTCGGCACGGTGGAGAGCAGCCAACGGATCTCCGGGTCACGCCAGGACTCCAGATAGAGCTTCGTGTACTCGTCGAAGCTCACCACCTGGTCGGCCGGGGCGCCCTTCGGGCGCCGCCGGCGCCGACGCAGCAGCCGGCGCACCGTGGGCGAGGTGACGTCGGCGTAGACCTGGTCACCGAGCAGCACCAGCAGGTCCGGCGGCGGGTTCGCCTCCGGGTCGGCCATCAACCGTCGGGCGTACGCGTCCAGCGCGTCCGGTGGCAGCTTGCGGGTCGTGGAGTGCTGGGTGGTCTCGCGGCACGAGCCGAAGATCAGGTTGACCGGCTGGTCCCGGTCGTCGGCGGCCCGGGTGCGGATCACGCTCGGCGGGAAGCCGCTGCTCGGCACCGGCCAGACCACCTCGTCGTCGACGACCACCTCGTAGGTGGTCGCGCTGTCCGGGGTGAGCCCCTCCACCACCACGAGGGCGTAGTGGTGGTCGTACGCCGAGAAGGTGGGCGCGGTGCCGGTGGCGCCGTCGGCGGTGCGGACGGTGACCACGGCGGGCGCGGCCGTCTCCACCCAGACGGTCGCTCGGGTGTCCACCACTCGCCGCAGGAGTGGGCCGATGAGGAGGTGTGCGGCGGGCATGCGCCCGAGCCTACCGCCGGTTCCCGGCACCGGCCTGGTGCGGTGGTTGAGACTCCGGGCACCGCTCGGGGTGCGGTGGCTGAGACTCCGGGCACCGCTCGGGGTGCGGTGGCTGAGACTCCGGGCACCGCCCCGGGTGCGGTGGCTGAGACGCCGCCGCCCGCATCTGACAGGATTCCGGCATGGCCGAATATCTCGTCCTCGCTCTGGTCCTGCTCGGTGTGCTGATCGCCGGCACAGTAGGGCTGGTCGTGCCGCGCCTGCGGCGTCGGCCCGAGCCCCCGCTGCCGCACACCGAGGTCGACACCAGGGCCGAGGAAGATCTCGCCGGCCCGCCGGTCGAGGCACCGGAGTCCGAACTGTCCACCGGCGTCCTGGTCGAGCCGCCGCCGGTCATCGAGGCGCCCGCACCGGTGGAGGTGCCCGAGCCGACCGCCGGGCGGCTGGTCCGGCTCCGCTCGCGACTGTCCCGCTCGCAGAACGTCTTCGGCAAGGGCCTGCTCGGCCTGCTCGCCCGCGACCACCTCGACGAGGACGTCTGGGAGGAGATCGAGGACAGCCTGATCACCGCCGACGTCGGCGTCGACGCCACCCGCGACATCGTCGACCGGCTTCGTGAGCGCACCCTGGTGCTCGGCACCCGTTCGGCGTCCGAGCTGCGGGCACTGCTCGCCGCCGAGCTGGTCAACGCGCTCGACCCGAGCCTGGACCGCTCGTTGCGGACCGCCCCGAAGGACGGCGTGCCGGCGGTGGTCCTCGTCGTCGGCGTCAACGGCGCTGGCAAGACCACCACCTGCGGCAAGATCGCCCGGGTGCTGGTCGCCGACGGCCGTACCGTGCTGCTCGGCGCCGCGGACACCTTCCGGGCCGCCGCCGCCGACCAGCTGGAGACCTGGGGCTCGCGCGTCGGCGCGGAGACCGTCCGGGGGCCCGAGGCCGCCGACCCGGCCAGTGTCGCCTTCGACGCGGTCAAGCGCGGCATCGACACCGGCGTGGACACCGTGCTCATCGACACCGCCGGCCGCCTGCAGAACAAGGTCGGCCTGATGGACGAGCTGGGCAAGGTCAAGCGCGTGGTGGAGAAGCAGGGCCCGATCGACGAGACACTGCTCATCCTGGACGCCACCACCGGCCAGAACGGCCTGGAACAGGCCCGGGTCTTCACCGAGGTGGTCAACGTGACCGGCGTGGTGCTGACCAAGCTCGACGGCACCGCCAAGGGCGGCATCGTGATCGCCGTGCAGCGCAAGCTCGGCATCCCCGTGAAGCTGGTCGGCCTCGGTGAGGGCAAGGACGACCTGGCCCCGTTCGACCCGGCGCAGTTCGTCGACGCGTTGCTGGGGACCGAGGCCACCGGACGGGACGCGTAGTCTCGGGTGTCCAGTGACAACCGCGCATACGCGGGCTGGCGTGACCCCGGCCACCCCTCGCAGCGCCTCGGGAGACCGTACGTGACTTCGCAGGAGATCCCGCTGCACGGCGGCAACGTGAGCACCGTCGTCCGCGTCGGTGACACGGTCCGCCGCAACGCCGGCCCGTGGACACCGTCCGTGCACGCCCTGCTGCGGCACCTGGAGTACGTGGGCTTCACCGGCGCACCCCGGGCGCTCGGCATGGACGAGCGCAACCGCGAGGTGCTGTCGTACCTGGAGGGGGAGTGCGGGGAATACCCGCTCGCCCCGCACTGGGTGACCGACGAGGCGCTGGTCACCGTCGCCACCATGCTGCGGATGTTCCACGACGCGCAGTACGGCTTCACCCCGCAGCCGGGGGCGGTCTGGCGCTCGTTCGGGCCCCCGCCACCGGACACCGAGGTGATCTGCCACCACGACGCAGCGCCGCACAACGTGATCTGGCGGCCGGACGGCACGCTCGGGCTGATCGACTTCGACCTCGCCTCACCCGGCGCGCGGATCTACGACGTGGCGTACGCGGCCTGGACCTGGGTGCCGATCTTCGCGGACCGTGACTCGATCACGCTCGGCTGGAAGCACCCGGACCGGCCGCGCCGGCTCCGGCTCTTCGCCGACGCGTACGGGCTGATCCCTCGGGATCGGCACCGGCTGATCCGGACCATCCGCAAGCGGATCGTGGACCACGTCGAGGGCATCCGCCGGATGGCCGCCGCCGGTGAGCCGGCGTTCGTCCGGATCGTGCACAAGGGCCACCTGCGCCGGCCGATGCGCGATCTGCGGCTGCTCGACTACGAGCGGCACGCACTGGAGAACGCCCTCCGCTGACCGTCGACCGGTCGATGCTCGGCCGGTCCCGTCAAGCGGACCGGTCGATGGGCCTGGCCGGTCAGCCATCGACGTCCACCGTCCGACCGATCCACCATTGTCCATGCCGCCGACTGTGCGGACTTCGTGACACGTACGAAACAACCCGTCACGAAACGGAAACCCGCCCGGGACCCTCTGTGAAACAGCCGGCCGCGAAGCTTCCGCGCAACCGGCCTACGGGCGACGCTGCCCCGGAAAGCCGCGAAGGAGGAATTCACCCTTTAGGAGGCCAGCGTGCCTGAAGCACCGACGATCGACGGCGCCAACACCACGTGGCTGCTGGTTTCGACCGCGCTCGTGCTGCTCATGACCCCGGGACTGGCGCTGTTCTACGGCGGCCTCAACCGGGCCAAGGGCGTACTCAACATGATGATGATGAGCTTCTCCGCTATCGGGCTCATCTCTATTCTGTGGTGGTTCTACGGATTCAGCGTCGCCTTCGGGACCGACGTGAACGGCTTCTGGGGCGACCCGGGCGCGTACCTCGGCACCAAGACGTTCCTCGCCGAGACCGACCTGTGGGGTGCCACGGCGGAGAACCCCAGCGGCATCGGGGTCCCGCTCTACGTGTTCATGGCCTTCCAGATGGTCTTCGCGGTGATCACCGTCGCGCTGATCAGCGGTGCCATCGCCGACCGGGCAAAGTTCGCCGGCTGGCTGCTCTTCGCCTTCGGCTGGGCCACCCTGGTCTACTTCCCGGTCGCCCACTGGGTGTGGGGCGGCGGCATCATCGGCGCCGACATCCACGCCCTGGACTTCGCCGGTGGCACCGCGGTGCACATCAACGCCGGTGCGGCGGCCCTGGCCGTGGCTCTGGTGCTCGGCAAGCGGCTCGGTTGGCCGCGTGAGGGCATGAAGCCGCACAACATCCCGCTGGTCGCGCTCGGTGCGGGTCTGCTGTGGTTCGGCTGGTTCGGGTTCAACGCCGGCTCCGAGCTGACCGTCGACTCGGTCGCCGGCCTCGCCTTCATCAACACCCAGCTCGCCACGGCGGCGGCCGTGCTCGGCTGGATCGCTGTCGAGTGGGTCAAGACCCGTAAGCCGACGATGGTGGGCGCCTCGTCCGGCGCCGTCGCCGGCCTGGTCGCCATCACCCCGGCCTGTGGTTTCATCGCCCCGTGGGCGGCCGTCCTGCTCGGCATCGTCGCCGGTGCGGTGTGCGCGCTCGCCGTCAGCCTCAAGTACAAGCTCGGCTACGACGACTCGCTCGACGTGGTCGGCGTGCACTTCGTCGGTGGTTGGATCGGCTCGCTCTGGCTCGGTCTCTTCGCCACCAACTCGGTCAACGCCGCGATCAGCGACGTGGTGGGCGCCTCCGACGGTCTCTTCTACGGCGGCGGCGCGACCCAGCTCGGGCGGCAGGCCCTCGCCGGCCTGATCGTCACCGTCTGGTCCTTCGGCATCGCCTGGGTGCTGGCCTTCGTCATCGAGAAGACGATCGGCTTCCGGGTCAAGGGTGAGGACGAGGTCGAGGGCATCGACATCGCCGAGCACGCCGAGAGCAGCTACGACCTGTCCCCGGCCGGTGGTGGCACGGGCAGCGCGTTCGCGATGGCCGGTATCGGCACCCCCGCCGGCGGCACGAGTGGTGCCAAGCCGCCGGCGGAGCCCGCCGAGACGGTCAGCGAAAAGGTCGCCGGTTAACGTTCCTGGGATGGAGGGGTTGGACATGAAGCTGGTGACCGCAGTCATCAAGCCGTACCAACTGGACGCGGTGAAGGAGGCCCTGCACGCCCTCGGGGTGGCCGGGCTGACCGTCAGCGAGGTTCAGGGGTACGGGCGCCAGAAGGGGCACACCGAGGTCTACCGGGGTGCTGAATACACGGTCGAGTTCCTGCCCAAGATCCGGGTGGAGGTGCTCACCGACGAGATCGACGTGGACAAGGTGGTGGACGCCATCGTCGGGGCAGCCCGCACGGGCAAGATCGGTGACGGCAAGGTCTGGGTCACCGGTGTCGAAGAGGTCGTCCGGGTGCGTACCGGCGAACGCGGCCTAGACGCCCTCTGATCGCGCAACGACCGACATGACCTCGTTGATCAAGAAGAACGCGTCAGGACACGCCGGTGACGGTGACGCGAACCTCTTGATCAACGAGGTCGTCGGCGTTCCCGGGGGGATCGGGGAGTCCGCCCGGCTGGGGCGGGCGAGCGCTTACGACACCTTTCTGCGAGGGCTGCTGCCTTCGCGGGAGGGGGTCGCGCTGATCGCCGTCGGAGGGTTGGGGAGGCGGCAGTGCGCCCCGTACGGCGACCTCGACCTGGTTCTGCTGCACGCCGGGGTGCCCGGCACCGACGAGTTGGCCGCCTCGGTCTGGTACCCGATCTGGGACGCCGGCCTACGGCTCGACCACTCGGTACGCACCGTCTCCGAAGCACTCTCCGTGGCCCAGGACGACGTCAAGGTCGCCCTCGGGCTGCTCGACGCCCGGCTGGTGGCGGGCGACCAGACGTTGGCCGACGCGCTGATCCGCACCGCCGCCGACCACTGGCGGCGCACCGCCGTCCGGCACCTGCCCGGCCTGCGGGCGGTCACCGAAGCACGCTGGCAGGCCCACGGCGAGCTGGCCTTCCTGCTGGAGGGCGACCTGAAGGAGGCCGCCGGCGGTCTGCGCGACGTCGGGCTGCTGCGAGCGATCTCCGCCGCCGGCATCACCGACGCGCTGCGCCCCGCCGTACGCGCCGCCCACCTCCGCCTGCTGGACACCCGGGACGCCCTGCACCAGCAGGTCGGCCGCCGGGTCGACCGGCTGGTCGCCCAGGAACGAGACGGTGTGGCCGCGCTCCTCGCGCTGGAGGACGGCGACGCCCTCCTGCGACGGGTCGCCGGTGACGCCCGCACGGTCAGCCACGCCCTGGACGACGCGTTCCGTGCCGCCGACCGGCTGCGATCCGGCCGGTCCCGAGGGGGCGGCGCTCCCCCCGCGCGCCGCCCGGTGGCCCGCGACGTGGTCGAGCACGACGGCGAGCTCGTGCTGGCCCGTACGGCGATCGGGGCTCGCCCCGACCCGAGCCTCTCACTGCGGGTGGCCGCCGCGGCGGCCACGACCCGACTTCCGATCGCCCGGGCCACCTGCGAATGGCTGGCGGCGTACTGCCCGCCACTGCCCGCGCCCTGGCCGGCTGATGCCCGGGCCGCGCTGACCACCCTGCTCGGCGCCGGTCCCGGCCTGGTGCCCGCCTGGGAAACCTGCGACCGGTACGGACTGGTCGACAACTGGCTGCCCGAGTGGACCCGGCTGCGCAGTCTGCCGCAGCACAACCCGGTGCACCGCTACACCCTCGACCGGCACCTGGTGCAGACCGCTCATGAGGCCAGCCGGCACGCCCGTGAGGTGGAGCGGCCCGACCTGCTGCTCCTCGGCGCTCTCCTGCACGACATCGGCAAGGGACTTCCCGGTGATCACAGCACCGTCGGGGTGCCCGTCGCCCAGGCGGCGGCGACCCGGATCGGTCTGCCCCCCACCGAGGTCGAGCTGATCGGCACGCTGGTCCGGTTGCACCTGCTGCTGCCCGACGTGGCCACCCGCCGTGACCTGGCCGACCCGGTCACCATCGCCTCGGTGGCCGAGTCGGTGGGGGACACCGGCACCCTCGACCTGTTGCACGCGCTGGTCCGCGCCGACGCGGCGGCGACCGGGCCGGCGGCCTGGTCGGACTGGAAGGGCCGACTCGTCGCCGAACTGGTCGGTCGGGTCCGCACCGCACTGGACACCGGCGTACTGCCCGAACCGCCCACCCCGGATCCGGCGCTGCTGGCCGGGCCCCTGCCGGTCGTCCACCTGACCGGCGACCGGGTGTCGGTCGCCGCAGCCGACCGGCGGGGCCTGCTCGCCACGGTCGCCGGCTGCCTGGCGCTGCACCGGCTGGAAGTGATCTCCGCGGATGCCTCCGTGGTCGACGGCCGTGCCCTGGTCGAGTGCCTGGTCCAACCCCGCTACGGTCTCCCGCCCGACCCGGTCCCGCTCCGCGCAGACCTCCGTCGTGCGGTCGGCGGCGACGTGTCGGTCACCCAGCGGCTGCGGGGTCGGGCGCTCGCCGCCCGCGGCGGTGGGGCTGCTCCCCGGGTCGTCTGGCACCGCGAGGCGGCCACCAACGCCGTGCTGCTGGAGTTGCGCGCCGCCGACGCGGCCGGGTTGCTCTACCGGGTCGCCTGCGCGCTCGACGAGGCGGGCGCCCTGGTCCGCGCGGCCCGCATCTCCACTCTCGGCGCCGACGTGGTGGACGCCTTCTACCTGGTGGGCGGCTGGCCGGACGACGCCACCCGGGCCCGCCTGGAGGCGGCCGTCCTCGCCGCCGTCTGACCTACGGCGACACCGCCGGCGGTTGCTGTCCGGCTGCGGCGCGCTGACACAGCCGGCCGCCTTGCTGCCTCGCCGACGAGTGCGGCCCGGTGCTGCTCGGCCGTTTGGCCGCTCGCGCCAGCCGGTCACTCCCACGAGCGTGATGCCCCAGAGTCATCTTGATGCCTCACAGTCATCAGGCTCATGCGGGTGTCCGCTGCCGTTGCCGGGTGCGGTCGGGAGGTTCATCAGGCTCGTGAGGGTGTCCGCCGCCAACGCGGTGCGATCGAAGGCCCCGTGCGCGGGTACGTCCGGGGGCGTAGCCGCGGTGCCGCTCGTGGACGCACGTCAGGTGGCCTCGGCGCGGGCAGAATGACGGCCATGCGAGGCAGCGGGCGGGGGCGGTGGCCGGAGGTGGCGGCAGACGCCGCGCTGGCTCTGGTGCTGCTCGGCTTCGGGCTGCTCGCCACCGGTCTGGCCGGGGACAACCAGCCGGGGTCGACACCGGTGGACGCCGCCAGTCGGGTGCTGATCGCGGTCGCCGCGCTCGCTCTGCTGTTCCGCAGGCGCGCCCCGATCGCCACCCTCGCCGTGGTCACCGTGGCCACGTCGACGTACCTGGTGTTCGGCTACCCGTACGGGCCGATCCTGGTCGCGTTCCTCATCGCGGTGTACACCGTGGCGGTGCGACTGCCGGTGCGCCCGGCGGCGCTCGCCCTTGGTGGCGCGTTCGTCCTGTTGTTGGCGCACGTCTTCTGGTCCGAGGGTCCGGCGCCCGGCTGGGCCGGAGTGCTGCCCGCGTCGGCGTGGGTGGTCGTACCGTTCGCGGTGGGGGTCGTGGTGCGGGTCAACCGCGAGACGGCCGCGCGCAGCCGGGCCGAGGCGGCCCGCGATCGCGCCGAACAGGCCCGGCGGCAGGCCGACGAGGAGCGACTGCGCATCGCGCAGGAGGTGCATGACGTGGTGGGGCACGGGCTTGCCGCGATCAGCATGCAGGCGGAGATCGCCCTGCACCTCCTGCCGAAACGGCCCGAGCAGGCGGAGACCGCGCTGACCGCGATCAGCCGGACCAGCCGGGAGGCGCTGGACGAGCTTCGGGTCACCCTCGGTGCGGTGCGGCAGGGCGCCGAGCGAGGGCCGGTGCCCGGTCTGGCCCGGCTCCCCGCGCTGCGCGACCGGCTCGCCGGGGCCGGACTCGCCGTCGACCTGCGTGTGACCGGCGACGCTCGGGACCTACCGGCGGCGCTGGACCTGACCGCGTACCGGGTGGTGCAGGAGGCGTTGACCAACGTGCTGCGTCACGCGGGGGTGGCCAACGCTGAGGTGCGCGTCGACTACCGCGCCGACGAGGTGACCGTCGAGGTCACCGACGAGGGCACCGGCGTGCGACGAGGCCGAACGGATCCGGTCGACGACGAGGGTGGGCACGGTCTGGCCGGGATGCGGGAGCGGGTCGCAGCGTTGGGCGGGCGGTTGGCCGCCGGGCCGCGCCCCGACGGCGGATTCCGGGTGTACGCCCGGCTGCCCGTGGGGCCCACCACGTGATCCGGGTGCTGGTCGCCGACGACCAGGACCTGGTCCGGCTCGGTCTGCGCGCGCTGGTGGAGAGCGAGGACGACCTCGCGCTCGCCGGCGAGGCGGCCGACGGTTTGCAGGCGGTCGAGCTGGCGCACCGGGAACGGCCGGACGTGGTGCTGATGGACATCCGAATGCCCGGCATCGACGGCATCGAGGCGACCCGGCGGATCGTCGCGGACCCCGACCTGACCGGTACGCGGGTGGTGGTGCTGACCACCTTCGAGCTGGACGAGTACGTCTTCGACGCGCTGCGGCACGGCGCGAGCGGGTTCCTCACCAAGGACACCCGACCGGCCGAGCTGCTGCGCGCCATCCGGTTGGTCGCCGAGGGGGAGGCGCTGCTGTCGCCGTCGGTGACCCGTCGGGTGGTGCGGGAGTTCGCCACCCGACCGTCGCGGGTGCTTCGTCCGCACCCCCGGCTGGGCGCGCTGACCGATCGGGAGCGCCAGGTCGTCGGTCTGGTCGGGGAGGGCCTGAACAACGAGGAGATCGCCGCCCGGTTGGTGGTCAGCCCGGCGACCGCGCGGACCCACGTCAGCCGGGCGATGGGCAAGCTGGGAGCCCGGGACCGGGCCCAGCTCGTCGTGTTCGCGTACCAGTCGGGGTTGGTGTCGGGGTGAGGCCCGGGCCGGGCGACAGCGGCCTTGCGGCGGGGCGGTTACCCTAGCGGTGGCCGGACTCCGCAGTGCCGGCCGCGTTGTGCCCGCCGGAACACTGACAAACGGGATGTTCGCGTGTTTGACACCTTGAGTGACCGCCTGTCCGGGATCTTCACCAAGCTCCGCGGCAAGGGGCGGCTCACCGACGCCGACATCGACGCCACCGCGCGCGAGATCCGCCTCGCGCTGCTGGAGGCGGACGTCGCGCTGCCGGTGGTCAAGGGCTTCATCGCGGCCGTCAAGGAGCGGGCCCGCAGCTCCGAGGTCTCCCAGGCGCTGAACCCGGCCCAGCAGATCATCAAGATCGTCAACGAAGAGCTGATCACCGTGCTCGGCGGCGAGGGCCGGCGGCTCCAGTTCGCCAAGCAGCCGCCGACGGTGATCATGCTGGCCGGTCTCCAGGGTTCCGGTAAGACCACCCTGGCCGGCAAGCTGGCCCGCTGGCTCAAGGGCCAGGGGCACCAGCCGCTGCTCGTCGCCGCCGACCTCCAGCGCCCCAACGCCGTCGGGCAGCTCCAGGTGCTCGGTGGCCGGGCCGGTGTCGAGGTGTACGCCCCGGAGCCCGGCAACGGCACCGGTGACCCGGTGCAGGTGGCGCGCGCCTCGATCGAGCACGCGAAGCGGGCTGCCCGCGACATCGTCATCGTCGACACCGCCGGCCGCCTCGGCATCGACGCCGAGATGATGCAGCAGGCCGCCGACATCCGCGACGCGGTCCAGCCGGACGAGGTCATCTTCGTCATCGACGCGATGGTCGGCCAGGACGCCGTCCGCACCGCCGAGGCGTTCCGCGACGGCGTCGGCATCACCGGCGTGGTGCTCTCCAAGCTCGACGGCGACGCTCGCGGTGGTGCCGCGCTGTCGGTGCGCGAGGTCACCGGGCAGCCGATCCTGTTCGCGTCCACCGGTGAGAAGCTGGAGGACTTCGACGTCTTCCACCCCGACCGGATGGCCAGCCGGATCCTCGGCATGGGCGACGTCCTCACTCTGATCGAGCAGGCCGAGCAGGCCTTCGACTCCGATCAGAAGGAGAAGATGACCGCCAAGCTGATGGGCGGCGAGCAGTTCACCCTGGAGGACTTCCTCGACCAGCTCATCGCGGTCCGACGGATGGGCCCGATCGCCAACGTGCTGGCCATGATGCCGGGCATGGGGCAGATGAAGGACCAGCTCGCCGAGCTGGACGACACCCACTTCGACCGGGTCACCGCGATCATCCGGTCGATGACCCCGGGCGAGCGGACCAACCCGAAGATCATCAATGGCTCCCGCCGGGCGCGTATCGCCAACGGCTCCGGGGTCACCGTGATGGACGTCAACCAGCTGCTCAACCGCTTCACCGACGCGCAGAAGATGATGAAGCAGATGGGCGGCATGATGGGCCTGCCCGGCGGTGGCCGGCGCAAGGCGACCAAGTCTCCGAAGAACAAGCGCAAGGGCACCAAGGGTGGCGGTCGGCCGCGTACGGGAGCGGGTGCCGGAGCCGGGATGCCGGGCGGCTTCCCGGGTGGCATGCCGCAGCTCCCGCCGGGGATGGACCCGAACGACCTCGCCGGCGGCCAGGGCCTTCCGCCCGGCTTCAAGCTCCCGAAGATCGACTTCAACAAGCTCGGCAAGGGCGACAACCGCCCCCGCTGACGTCCGTGCCGGTCGAGGGTGACCTGCTCGCCCCCGACCGGGCGTGATCGGGTAGGACTGTGCGCATGGCTCTTCACGTGCGCGGTGTGCTGCTCCCCGACGACGAGGTCCGGGATCTCTGGCTGGTCGGGGACCGGGTGACCTTCACTCCGGTGCCCGGTGCGGAGACGGTCGTCGACGGCGGCTTCGTCCTGCCGGGGTTGGTCGACGCGCACTGCCACATCGGCATCGCCCGAGGCGGCGCCCCGATCACCTCACTCGACCAGGCCCGCGAGTTGGCCCACATCGACCGGGACGCCGGCGTGCTGGCGATCCGCGACGCCGGGTCGCCGTACCCGTACCCCGAACTCGACGACGAGCCGGACCTGCCGCGACTGGCCCGCGCCGGCCGGCACGTCGCGCCGCCGAAGCGCTACCTGCGGGACATCGGCGTGGAGGTCGACGCCACCGAGGTGGCCGCGACGGTGGCCGCCCAGGCGCGGGCCGGCAACGGCTGGGTCAAGCTGGTCGGCGACTGGATCGACCGGGGTGTGGGTGACCTCGCGCCGGCCTGGGACGCGGACACCCTCACCGCGGCCGTCCAGGCCGCCCACGCCGCCGGGGTACGCGCCGCGGTGCACACCTTCTCCGAGTCGGCGGTCGAGATCATGGTGCGGGCCGGGGTGGACTCGGTGGAGCACGGCACCGGGCTCAGCCTGGACCTGATCGACGAGATGGCCCGGCGGGGCACCGCGCTGATCCCCACAATGATCAACATCGCCACCTTCGGCGGCATCGCCGAGCAGGCGCGGGGCAAGTTCCCCGGGTACGCGGAGCACATGCTCGCGCTGCGCGACGGTTTCCCCGAGGTGGTGCGTGCCGCGTACGAGGCGGGGGTGCCGATCTACGTGGGCACCGACGCCGGAGGCGGCATCGACCACGGCCTCGCCGCCGAGGAGATGCTTCTGCTGCACGAGCAGGCCGGCATGGCGCCCATCGACGTACTCGCCGCCGCCTCCTGGGGCGCCCGACAGTGGCTGGGCTTCCCCGGCCTGGTCGAGGGTGGCCTCGCCGACCTGACCGTCTACCCCGAAGACCCCCGCCGCGACCTGCGCGTCGTCCGCGCCCCCTCCCGCACGATCCTGCGCGGCCAGGTAGTGCGCTGACCCCGCGCCGTGCCCCGGCGCGCCGTGCCCCGGCCAGGGGAGGCAGCAACATCGGGGATGTTGCTGCCTCCCGCGCGCCGGAGGCAGCAACATCCGGGAAGTTGCGGGCGCGGCGCCGCTCGGCGGTGCGGGTGCGCGGGAGAGTGCGCCGCGGCGGGGGCGGCGGGCGGGGTCAGCGGGCTGGGCGGATGGCGGCGCTGAAGAGGTGTACGGCCAGGTCGGCGAGGGCCGTGGCGGTCTGGTCGATCGGCGCGCGGGGGAGCACGATGTGGCTCACCACCAACCGGACGATCGTGTCGGCGGCGAAGGCCAACGCGGCCTGGTCCGCTCCGGGAAGGTGATCGCCGGCCCACTCGATGAGCGCCCCGGACGCCTCGGTGAGCACCACCTCGGCCCGCGTGGTGAGGTACGGAAGCAGCTCGTCCGAACCACCTCGGGCGCTGGTCAGGATGGCCTTGACCAGCGGGTTGTCGGCTGCCGTGGCGAGGGTGTGCGCGATCGCGGCGTACGCGCCGGTCCGTACGTCGGTCCCGTGCGCGAGCAGGGCGGCACGGACGTCGCCGACGAAGCGGTCCACCTCGCGGCGGGCGAGTGCCTCGGCCAGCCCGGCCTTGTTGCCGAACTCGTTGTAGACGGTCTGCCGGCTCACTCCCGCCGTGGTGGCCACGCCGCCCATCCGGACCGCGTCCCAGCCGGCGGCGATGGTCTGCGCGCGGGCGGCGTCCACGATCGTGTCGCGCAGCCGCTGACGCGGCGAGTCCGTCGTTGCAGTCATGATGGTCGAATTCTAGGGGCCGCCCGGCCGCCCGCCCAGAGCGCATGGCCCGCCCGCCCGACGTGCGCCACCGGCTGGCCAGCGAACGCCGTCGAGGCGCCCACCGGCCGCCGTCGAGTTGTCCAGCGCCGTCACCACCGACGCCGCGAGCATGCGCAACAGCCACCCGAAGGGGCTGCGACACGGCGCTGCGGCTCCCGGGCGCGGTGTCGCCCCGCGTGACGCATAGGATGTGCGGTCATGGCACGCGTGCTCACTCCCCGTGCGGAGGATTTCCCCCGCTGGTACCAAGACCTGATCGCCAAGGCAAAGCTGGCCGACAACGGCCCGGTTCGCGGCACCATGGTCATCCGACCGGCCGGCTACGCCATCTGGGAGCGTATGCAGGCCGAGATGGACGCCCGGATCAAGGCGGCGGGTGCGGAGAACGCGTACTTCCCGCTCTTCATCCCGGAGAGCTACCTCAAGCGTGAGGCCCAGCACGTCGAGGGCTTCTCGCCGGAGCTGGCGGTCGTCACCCACGGTGGTGGCAAGCCGCTCGCCGAGCCGATCGTGGTGCGCCCGACCAGCGAGACGGTCATCGGCGAGTTCATGGCCAAGTGGATCGACTCGTACCGGGACCTGCCGCTGCTGCTCAACCAGTGGGCGAACGTGGTCCGGTGGGAGCTGCGCCCGCGGCTCTTCCTGCGTACCAGCGAGTTCCTCTGGCAGGAGGGGCACACCGCGCACGCCACCCGCGAGGACGCCCGGGCGTACGCGCGGAAGATCCTGCACGAGGCGTACGAGGACCTGATGGTCAACGTCATCGGCATTCCGGTGGTGGTGGGCCTGAAGACGACGCGCGAGCGGTTCGCCGGGGCGACGGCCACGTACACCTGCGAAGGCATGATGGGTGACGGCAAGGCGCTGCAGTTGGGCACCAGCCACGAGCTGGGTCAGAACTTCGCCAAGGCGTTCGACATCAGCTATTCGTCCAAGGAGGGCGGCCGGGAGCACGCCTGGACCACCTCCTGGGGCACGTCCACTCGGATGCTGGGTGGCCTGATCATGGCGCACGGCGACGACAACGGTCTGCGCGTGCCGCCGAGGCTGGCCCCGATCCAGGCGTACGTCATGATCGTCAAGGACGGCGAGGGCGTCGCCGAGGCGGCGGCCAAGCTGCGCGACGGCCTGCGTGACGCCGGTGTCCGGGTCGCGCTCGACGACCGGACCGACACCGCGTTCGGCCGCCGGGCCGTCGACGCCGAGCTTCGTGGCTATCCGGTACGCGTCGAGGTCGGCCCCCGGGACCTGGCCGTCGGCAACGCGACGGTGGTGCGCCGCACCGACGGCTCGAAGTCCCCGACGCCGGTGGCCGACGTGGTCGCCGCTGTGCTGGCCGCGTTGGAGACGGACCAGCAGGTGCTGCACGACCAGGCGTTGGCCAACCGCGAGTCGCGGACGGTGGAGGTCGCCACGCTGGCCGAGGCGATCGAGGCTGCCGCGAACGGCTGGGCACGGGTGCCGTGGTCGGCGGTCGGCGTGGCCGGCGAGGCCGAGGCGAACGGTCAGGGCGTCACGGTGCGCTGCCTGCTGCGCGCCGACGGCTCGGTGCCGGACTCCGAGGACGAGCCCGACCTGATCGCCATCCTCGCCCGCGCCTACTGAGGTGTAGGGACGCCTGGGCCGGCGCGCCTGGGCATCCTTCTCCACGCCGGCGGCAGAGGAAGAACAACCCGAAGGTTGGTGCGGTGCGCTTCGAGCCGGGTCGGCTGATCATGCATCGGAACGTGCGGCACGGTCGGATCGGGTGGGTCCGGCCGGGCCGCGTGGTCAGCGACGACGACCGGGGTCTGCTGGTGTGGATCGCCCGCGACTCCCCGGTGGCCCACGAGGTGACCGAGGCCGGGCTGGGGATGCGGGCGATGCCGTTCGCCCAGTGGATCTCGTCGTCGTACCGCTTGGCGCACGGGCGCTGGAACGGCCCGCCGCTGCTGAAGTTCCTGCCCAGCGGGTCGGCGCACTCCGTCTGGTGGTTCCGCGACGCGCGGGGCCGGTTCGCCAACTGGTACGTCAACCTGGAGGAGCCCGGTGTCCGCTGGGACGACGGTCCGGTGGCCGGCGTCGACGTGGTGGACCAGGACCTGGACGTGGTGGTGCGACCGGACCTCAGCTGGGACTGGAAGGACGAGGACGAGTTCGTCGAGCGGCTCGCCTTCGGCGACGACTACTGGGTGACCGACGAGAAGGCGGTCCGCGCCGAGGGGGAGCGGGTGATCGCGCTCGCCGAGGCCGGCGTGTTCCCGTTCGACGGCACCTGGTGCGACTTCACACCCCCGCCAGACTGGGACGTACCGGATGAACTTCCACCCGGATGGGACCGTCCGCCGGTGCGCTGAGAGGTGTCCCGCGTCACCGGTGACGCGGTGTCCGGGTCCGATGCGTGCGATCGGCATCGGATCTGGCAGAATGGGTCGCTGGTATCCGGCGCGCGTCCGGCGCCCTCTAACCCGGGCACGTCGCTAGTCCACCGAGTAGTCTCCGGCCCAACCCCACGGGTCCGGTCGGCGCTCACCCATGCACACCGCCCGCACGGGCCGGTGAGATCGCAACAGGAGCGAAACAACTGTGGCCGTAAAGATCCGGCTCCTGCGGATGGGCAAGATCCGCAACCCGCAGTACCGCATCGTCATCGCCGACTCGCGCACCAAGCGTGACGGTCGGGCGATTGAGTTCGTCGGGATTTACCAGCCGAAGGAAGACCCTTCGATCATCGAGGTCAAGTCGGAGCGGGTCCAGTACTGGCTGTCCGTCGGCGCTCAGCCGAGCGAGGCGGTGCAGCGGCTGCTGGAGCTGACCGGTGACTGGCAGAAGTACAAGGGCCTGCCGGCCCCGCCGCCGCTCCTGGTCGCCCCCGAGCGGGCCGACCGCAAGGCTGTGTACGAGGCTGAGTCGAAGGCCGCCGCCGGGCTCGCCCCGGAGACGCCGGCCAAGCCGGCCAAGAAGGCCGCCAAGACCGCTGAGGCTCCGGCCGAGGCGCCCAAGGCTGAGGCTGCGAAGACCGAGGCTCCGGCTGAGGCTGCGAAGACCGAGGCTCCGGCCGAGGCTCCGAAGGCTGAGGCTCCGGCCGCCGCTGCCGACGCCGGTGAGCAGGCCTGACATGCCTCTGCGTCCGGCGTTGGAGCACCTGGTCAAGGGCATCGTCGACCACCCGGACGACGTCCGGGTGCGGATGGTCGATTCCCGTCGGGGCAAGCGGCTCGAAGTCCGCGTGCACCCCGAGGACCTCGGCACGGTGATCGGGCGGTCCGGCCGGACCGCCAAGGCGCTGCGCCAGGTGATCGGCTCCATCGGCGGGCGCGGGGTACGCGTCGACATCGTCGACTCGTACTGATGCAGCTCGTCGTTGGCAGGATCGGCAAGCCGCACGGCGTCCGCGGTGAAGTCACCGTGGAAGTGCGGACCGACGAGCCCGAAGCACGGTTCGCCCCCGGCACAGTGCTGCGCACTGAGCCGGGGGCGATGCCCCCGCCCGTTTCCCCGCGCAGCGAGCTGGGGGCGACGCCCGCTCCGGCGGACGAGCCCGGCGTTCCGTTCCGGGTTCCGGCGGAGCTGACCATCGAGGAAGCTCGCTTCCACCAGGGCCGGGTGCTGATCGCGTTCGCTGGAATCCCGGACCGCAACACCGCAGAGGCGCTGCGCGGCACCCTGCTCGTGGTGGACAGCGCCGATGTGACCCCGCCGGACGACCCGGAGGAGTTCCACGACCACCAGCTCGTCGGGCTGGCCGTGGTCACCCCGACCGGTGAGCGGCTGGGCGAGGTGGCCCGGATCGACCACGCGCCGTCCTCGGACCTGCTGGTGCTGCGACGCCCCGAGGGACGTACCGCGTTGATCCCGTTCGTCCGGGCGATCGTCCCGGAGGTCGACCTGGCCGGTGGACGTGTGATCGTCGACCCGCCAGCCGGACTGCTCGATCTCTAGGATCACCCCGCTATGCGCGTCGACGTCGTGTCGATCTTTCCGGAATACTTCGCCCCGCTCGACCTGTCGCTGATCGGGCGGGCGCGGGCCAACGGCGTACTCCAGCTTGCCGTGCACGACCTGCGGACCTGGACCCACGACGTGCACCGCACCGTCGACGACACTCCCTACGGCGGCGGGCCGGGGATGGTGATGCGTCCGGAGCCGTGGGGTGAGGCGCTGGACGCGCTCGCGCCGGCCGAGGCCCCGCCACCCCGGTTGCTGGTGCCGTCGCCGGCCGGTGCCCCGTTCACCCAGGCCATGGCTCACGAACTGGCCGCCGAGTCGCATCTGCTCTTCGCCTGTGGCCGGTACGAGGGCATCGACCAACGCGTTCTGGCGCACGCCGCCACCCGGATGCCGGTCACCGAGGTCTCGCTCGGTGACTACGTCCTCTTCGGTGGCGAGGTCGCGGTGCTGGTGATCCTGGAGGCGGTCACCCGGCTGCTGCCGGGGGTGCTGGGCAACGCGGGCTCGCTGGACGAGGAGTCGCACGCGCACGGGCTGCTGGAGGCACCGATCTACACCAAGCCGCCGAGCTGGCGCGGGCACGACGTGCCCGAGGTGCTCCGCTCCGGTGACCACGGCAGGATCGCCCGTTGGCGGCGTGAAGAGGGTCTGCTGCGCACCGCCGCCCGCCGCCCCGACCTGCTCGCCGCGCTGCCCGCCGATCGGCTCGACAAACGGGACATGGCGGCCCTGGACCAGGCCGGATTTCAGCTGCCGGCGGGGGATGTGGCAAAGTAGGGGGGTTGCCGCATCCGTCCGCGCCCGCGGGCGGCTGCGAGGATCCCCGACCGGGGTCGGCCCGCCGACATCACCCGGGGATCAGAATCACCCACCCGCGCACCGAGTGACGGTGCGCCGTGAGCCTTACGAGGACGCAGCGATGAACATCCTGGACGCCCTTGACGCCCAGTCGAAGCGGACCGACCTTCCCGACTTCCGGGCCGGTGACACCGTCAAGGTGCACGCCCGCGTCGTCGAGGGCAACCGGTCCCGTGTCCAGATCTTCCAGGGCGTCGTGATCCGCCGCCAGGGTGACGGTCTGCGCGAGACCTTCTCGGTCCGCAAGGTCAGCTTCGGCGTCGGCGTCGAGCGGACCTACCCGATCAACGGCCCGGGCATCGACCGGATCGAGATCGTGACCCGCGGTGCCGTGCGCCGCGCCAAGCTCTACTACCTGCGCGAGCTGCGCGGCAAGAAGGCCAAGATCAAGGAGAAGCGGGAGAAGCAGCCCAGCTGACTTCCCGCTCACCACGCCGCCTGAGCTGTGCGTATGCCGTACCGACCAGACCGCACTACCCTGGTCGTACGGGCGCAGCGAGGCGGCGGCCCCGCCCACGTGGCGGGCAGCCGTCCACTACCGCCCGTGGAGCCTCGTCGAGGCTCCCGGGCGGTAGTGCTTCTGTGGACCGGGGAGTGGCGTGGTGCAGACGCTTGACGAGGACGGCACCGTCGATCCGTGGCGCCGGCGGGCTCGCCGTGCCCGCCGCCAGATGCCTCTCTGGCAGGAGCTCCCGCTGCTGCTGGTGGTCGCGTTCTGCCTCGCGGTGCTGATCCGCACCTTCCTGCTCCAGGCGTTCTTCATCCCGTCCAGCTCGATGGAGGACACGCTCCTCATCGGGGACCGGGTGCTGGTCAACAAGGTCGTCTACGACGTACGCGACCCGCAACGCGGCGAGGTGGTGGTCTTCCGGGGCACCGACCGCTGGGCGCCGCAGGTCGACGAGCAGCCGGCGCCCGGCGTCGCCGGCAAGCTCACCCGCACCGTCGGTGACCTGGTCGGGGTGAGTCGCCCCGGCGAGAAGGACTTCATCAAGCGCGTGATCGGTCTCCCCGGCGACCGGGTCAAGTGCTGCGACAGCCAGGGTCGGGTGACCGTCAACGGCACGCCGCTCAACGAGCCGTACGTGCTGAGGGACTCCCCGCTGGACCTGCCGCCCAACCCGGCGGAGTGCCGCTCCCGGCGCTTCGACGAGGTCGTCGTACCGCCCGGTCAGATCTTCGTGATGGG
This sequence comes from Micromonospora sp. A202, assembly GCF_006715105.1. Lineage (NCBI taxonomy): Bacteria > Bacillati > Actinomycetota > Actinomycetes > Micromonosporales > Micromonosporaceae > Micromonospora > Micromonospora sp. A202. Next base: position 1,167,570 of record NZ_VFMP01000001.1, read on the forward strand.
TGACCACCGCGAGGTCTCGCAGGATGCACGTTGCCAGGGCCCGGTGCCGATCGACAATGTGGTCGGGCGGGCCTTCATCGTGGTCTGGCCCTCGTCGCGGTGGACTTCGCTGTCGGTGCCGTCGACGTTCGACGACGTGTCCGCGCCGGCGACGGCTTCCCCCGGCGCACCCCCGGTGCAACCTACCCCGCAGGGCGGTGTGCTGCTGATACTCCCGTTGGCAGCCGCACTGCGTGGTTCCCGCGCGTTCCGGTCGGTGGCGTCCAGTTCGGCAACGTAGGCTCCTTGGCGTGATTGACGAGCAGACCGACAAGCCGCGCAGCTCCTTCTGGAAGGAGCTGCCGATCCTGCTGGGTGTGGCGATCCTGGTCGCGGTGCTGGTCCGCGCCTTCGTGCTGCAGACCTTCTTCATCCCCTCCCCGTCCATGGAGAACACTCTCAAGATCGACGACCGGGTGCTGGTCAACAAGCTGGTCTACGACTTCCGATCGCCGCACCGCGGCGAGGTGATCGTGTTCAAGGCTCCGACCGCCTGGAGCGGCAACCCCGACGGTGAGGACTTCATCAAGCGGGTGATCGGCGTCCCCGGTGACCACGTGGTCTGCTGCGACCCGGAGGAACGGCTGATGATCAACGGCAGGTCGTTGGACGAGCCGTACATCTTCTCGATGGACGGCATCCGCGACAAGCCCGCCGATCAGGAGTTCGACATCACCGTGCCGGAGGGCCGGCTGTGGGTGATGGGCGACCACCGCTCGGCTTCCGGCGACTCCCTGGAGCACTGGCAGCAGTCCGGGCAGAACATCACCGAGGCCACGATCCCCGAGGACGACGTCGTCGGTCGGGCGTTCACCGTCTTCTGGCCGGTGAGTCGGGCCACCTGGCTGACCGTGCCAGACCAGTTCGACGGCATTCCCAAGCCGTAGGCCGCCCGGGGCGTGGGCGATCCGCCGCCGGTCTGGCAGGCTGGGGCGGTGACCGTGAGCGCGAGGAGTGAGCCTGCGAGCCCCGCAGCCGCGAGCAGTGCCGACCGTGCCTACACCCCTCGACGCGCCGCCCGCGTGCTGCTCGTCGACGCGGCCGGCCGGGTCCTGCTGTTCGAGGGCTTCGACCCGGCCCGACCAGGGCACCGCTACTGGTTCACCCCCGGCGGTGGGCTCGACCCGGCGGAGTCCCCGGCAGCCGGCGCGGCACGGGAGCTGGCCGAGGAGACCGGGTTGCGGCTCGACCCGGCCGAGTTGGGCGAGCCGGTCTGGTGCGACACGACCGAGTTCACGTTCGACGGCACCTGGTACCGCCAGGAACAGGACTTCTTCCTTTTCCGGGTGCAGTCCTGGCAGGTGGACACCACGGGCTTCAACGACATCGAGCAGCGCAGCATCGCCGGTCACCGCTGGTGGCTTCCCGCCGAATTGGCGGTCAGCGGTGAGCGGTTCTATCCCCCCGAGCTGCCCGTCCTGCTGACCCGGCTGGGGCAGTCGACCGGCGCGGGCCAGGGCGAGGCGCCGTGCTGACCCCGCCGCGCACCGTCGTGCGCCGCGAGGCCGGCCTGTACGCCCTGGAGCGAGCACTCCAGCGGCGCGGCTTCCGGCACGTCGCCGGCGCGGACGAGGCGGGCCGGGGTGCGTGTGCCGGTCCGCTGGTCGCCGCCGCGGCGGTGCTGCCCGAGGGGCGGCGCGGCGAGATCGAAGGGCTGGCCGACTCGAAGCTGCTCACCCCGGCGAGCCGGGAACGGGTGTACGCGGAGGTGGTGGACCGGGCACTGGCGTACGCCGTGGTGGTCATCCCCGCGGACGAGGTCGACGCCCGGGGGCTGCACGTGTGCAACCTGGCGGCGATGCGTCGGGCGCTCGCCTCCCTCACCACCCGCCCGGAGTACGTGCTGACCGACGGCTTCGGCGTGGACGGCCTGGGCGTGCCCGGCCTGGCGGTGTGGAAGGGCGACCGGGTCGCGGCTTGTGTGGCGGCGGCCAGCGTGCTCGCCAAGGTCACGCGGGACCGGATCATGGTGGAGCTGGACGGGGTGTTCCCGGCGTACGGCTTCGCCGAGCACAAGGGTTACATCACCCCGGAGCACTCCGCTGCGCTGCGGGAGCACGGGCCGTGCCGGGAGCACCGGTTCTCGTACGTCAATGTCGCCGCGGTCTCCGGCCGCGACGGCCGGCCGCCCCGGGCCCGACGGCCCGGCGGCCACGCGCTGGAAGAGCCGATGGAGCGCTCCTGGGCGTCAGGGGGTACCGTCGGCGTGGCGTTGGGCGAGCAGCCTCGGCCTCCGGCGCCGGTGGGGGAAGATGTGGCCATGGAAGGCGGAGTGCGATGAGCGCGGAAGATCTCGAGAAGTACGAGACCGAGATGGAGCTGCAGCTCTACCGGGAGTACCGCGACATTGTCCGCCAATTCTCGTACGTGGTGGAGACGGAACGTCGGTTCTACCTGGCCAACCAGGTCGACCTGCATGTGCGCAACTCCGACGGCGAGGTCTACTTCGAGGTCGAGATGCACGACGCCTGGGTGTGGGACATGTACCGTCCTGCCCGCTTCGTGAAGAACGTCCGGGTGATGACCTTCAAGGACGTCAACGTCGAAGAGCTGGAGAAGCCCGACATCTCGCTGCCCGCCGACTCCGGCTTCGGCGGCTGACCGCACCCACGCCGGTCGGCCGCACCACGGGCCCCCCACCCGCGGCGTGACCCCCGCTGCCGATCACTCGGCCGGCACCAGGTCACTCGGCCGGCACCTCTTCACTCGGCCGGCACCACGACCTCGACCCGCTGCACCAGGTTGTTGGCGAAGCCGCCACGGTTCCACGGCTGCTCGACCGGCTGGGTGCGACCCGACGCGTCGGTCGCCCGGGCACCGAACACGTGCCGGCCCGGCGTGGCGGACCACTCGTAGCGCCACCGCCGCCAGGCGAAGTCGCCGCCGTCCGCCGGGTCCAACTCGGCCGGCACCCAGTTCTGCCCACCGTCGGTGGTGACCTCCACGGAGACCACCGGCGCGTGCCCCGACCAGGCCCGACCGTCCACCGTGCACGGCCCGGGCCGCAGCACCCGGCGGCGGGACATGAAATCGGGGAAGCCGGGCGGGCGGACCAGCGCGCGGGGTTCGATCCGGGTGACCGGAACGCCCGGGTCGTCGGCGTCGGTGCGCACCCGGTACGCGACGGCGTTCTGGTAGCCCTCGAACGGCTCGGTGCGGATCTCGACCGACTGGAGCCACTTCACGTGCGCCATGCCGTACCAGCCGGGCACGATCAGCCGAAGCGGGGCGCCGTGCTGCGGCAGCAGGGGAGCGCCGTTCATCTCGTACGCCAGCAGCACCTCCTCGCGCAGCGCGTCGGAGACCGGAAGGGCCCGCTGGTAGTCCTGCTCGACCCCACGCTCGACGCCGTGGTCGGCGCCGGTGAAGACGACGTCCACCGCGTCCGGCCCGAGGCCTGCCTCCCGCAGCAGCGGAGCGAGGGGGGTGCCGGTCCACTCGGCGTTGCCGACCGCCTCGACCAGCCAGGGCTGGCTGACCGGCCGGGGGTGCAGCAGGGCTCGTCCGTTGCCGGCGCACTCCAGGGTCACCTGCTGGGTGACCCGTGGCCGCTCACGCAGGTCGGCGAGGGTGACCGTCAGCGGGCGGTCCACCGCGCCGCCGATGGTCAGCGTGTGCGCCGCCGGGTCGACGTCCGGGATGTCGTAGTGGATCAGCAGGTAGTGCAGCCCGGCCGGGGTGACGTCGTAGCGCAGCGCCTCCAACGGGATGCCGTGGTTGCGGGCGGCGAGCTGCAACTCCTCGGCGCTGATCGCCTCGTCCGGCTCCGCGAGCCGGGACGGGCCGCTCACGTCGGCCACCGTCGGCGTCCGGTCATCGACAGTGGTCATGCCTGGGCCTCCCCGGTCCACACGGCGGCACCCGCCGTACGCGGACCAGCCTAGGCCCTCCCTGGCAGCACGAACATGGCCCGGGGGACGGTGGGGTGAGGTCAGCAGGGGAGGAGGAGACTGGCGCCGGTTCGGCCGAACAGTCCCGGTGGAGGCTCCCAGTGCTCGCAGATGAGGAATTCTGGCGGCTCGTCGACATGCTGGGCGGTCAGCCCGAGGTCCAGGACGACCGTCCGTACGAGCGGTTGACCTCGGTGCTGTCGGAGCAGCCGGTGGAATGGATCATCGACTTCGCCGAGGCGCTCGCGTTCAAGCTCCACCAACTGGACCGTCGGGTGCTGGCCCAGGCTGTCCTGCCCGGCGCCGACCGACTGTCCGATGACGACTTCCTGTATGCGCGGTGCGCGGTGGTGGTGGCGGGACCAGCGGCGATGGCAGCCGTGCTGGCGGATCCCGCAGCGTTCGAGCGTTTCACCACCGTCGAGGCCGCTCATGCGGAATCGATCCTCGACGTCCCCTCCGACGCCTACCAGAAGGCGACCGGGAAGGAGTGGGACCACGTCGAGGAGTACGACTACGAGACCGGCTCGAACGAGCAGTGGTGGTGACCTGACCGGCCGTAGCAGATCATCGGCATCGCTGGGTGGTCGTCCACAGGAGCTCCGGTTGTCCACAGGTCCGCAGGCCGGGCTGGCGGACGACCCGGCTTCGGCCGGAGGCTGCCGTCATGCGACCCCGATCCGTCCCGCGCACCGGCCCGGTCCGCCATGCCGGGCTGCTCCGCGCCGCGCCTGCCCTCGCGCTGATCGTCCAGCTCTGCGGGTTGGTCGAGGCGACGCCCCGCGAACCATCGACGCCGGCCGTGCCGGTCGCGGCGGCCCTGCCGTCCGCCCCGCAGCCCGCCGGGCGGTTCCGCTGGCCGGTCACCGGGGCGCCTCGTCCGGTACGCCGATTCGACCCGCCGCCCCGGCCGTGGCTGCCCGGTCACCGGGGCGTCGACCTGGCCGCGCCGGCCGGAACGGTGATCCGCAGCGCCGGTCCGGGCGCCGTGCTCTTCGCCGGTCTGGTGGCCGGGCGACCGGTGATCACCGTGGGGCACGCCGACGGGCTGCGAACCACCCACGAGCCGGTCCGACCCGCCGTACGTCCCGGCCAGCAGGTCACCGCCGGCACGCCGCTGGGCGAGCTGCTGCCCGGACACCCGGGTTGCCCGGCCGCGGCGTGCCTGCACTGGGGCCTGCGCCGGGGCACGGACTATCTGGACCCGCTGGCACTGCTCGGCCTCGGCCCGGTGCGACTGCTGCCGGTCAATGAGGCCGGCCCTCCGCTGCCGGTCCGTGGGACCGGCCTCGGCGGGGTCAGCGCTGGGCGAGCAGCGCCGGCAGCCGCACGGCCAGCCGCTCGTACTCGTCGGCGGTGTTGTAGACCTGACCGGTGAGGCGCAACCACCCCCGGCCGTTCCAGCTCATCACCGCCACCTCGGCGGCGAGCCGTTCGCCGATCCGCGCCTGCAACGCCCGCGCCGCGTCGATGGTGGCGGCCAGGCCGGCCGGCAACGGAATGAGGCGCAGAGACACCCCCGGTCCGCCGGGGTCGGGCAGTTGGGCGGGAGGCACCCCCAGCGCGTCCGCGACCACCCGCTGGCCGTACGCGGCGAGCGCGGCGTTGTGCGCCCGCACCCGGTCGACGCCGAGACTGCGCAGCGTGAACAGGCCCGCCGGAGCGGCCAGCCAGGACGTGTAGTCGAGGGTCGCCTGCCACTCGACCCGGGCCGGGAAACCAGACTCCTGCTCCCAGGACACCACCAGCGGCTCGATCCGGTCCCGCCACTGCGGTGCCACCGCCAGCAGGGCGGTCCCGCGCGGGGCGTACGCCCACTTGTGCAGGTTGCCCACCCAGAAGTCCGCGCCGATGCTGGCCACCGTCGTGGACAGCATCCCCGGGGCGTGTGCGGCGTCGACCAGGACCGGTACGCCGTGTTCGCGGGCCACCCCGACGATCGCGGCGGTCGGGAAGAGCTTGGCCGTGGCCGAGGTGAGCTGGTCGACGACGAGCACCCGGGTCCGACCGGGCCGCAGGCCCGCGCGGATGATCTGCACGAGCTGCTCGTCGCTCGCGGCCAGCGGGATCGGCAGCACCCGGCTGACCGCTCCGGTGCGACGGCACTCGCGCTGGATGGCCAGGCTCACCGCCCCGTACCCGTGATCGGTGCTGAGCACCTCGTCGCCGGGTTGCAGACCCAGCGACTGGAGCACGACGGCGACGCCGGTCGTGGTGTTGCCCACCAGGGCGCTGCCGTCGGGGTCGGCACCCAGGAACCCGGCGAGGTGCCGGCGGGTGTGCGCGATCCGGTCGACCAGGCCCTGGGTGAAGAAGCGCAGCGGGTTGGCCTCCATCTCGTCACGCAGCCGCTGCTGGGCCCGCTGCACCCCGATCGGGACCGCGCCGAACGAGCCGTGGTTGAGGTGGCTGACCGCCGGGTCCAGGGAGAAGAGCAGGCGGGCGCCCGGGATGGGTTCAGGGGGCTGCGGGACGCTCACGTGATGATCGTAACCGCCGGGGCCCCCGCCCTCCGGCCCTTGATCAGGCGCGCGGGTGGGCCTGACGGTAGGCGGCACGCAGCCGCTCCACAGAAACGTGCGTGTAGATCTGCGTGCTGGCCAACGACGCGTGGCCGAGCAGCTCCTGCACGGCCCGCAGGTCCGCGCCGCCCTCCAGGAGGTGGGTGGCCGCCGAGTGGCGCAGACCGTGCGGGCTCGTCCGGGGCAGGCCGGCGGCCTCGGCGTACGCACCGACGATCTGACGCGCCGTCGTCGGGTTGAGTCGGCCACCCCTGGCACCCAACAGCAGCGCGTCCCCGGAACGGGCACCCACCAACGCCGGACGGCCCCGACGCAGCCATTCGTCCAACGCCCGCTGTGCGGGCACCCCGTACGGCACCGCGCGCTCCCGTCCGCCCTTGCCGAACACCCGGATCACCCGTCGGCCATGGTCGACGTCCCCGACGTCCAACCCGCACGCCTCGCTGACCCGTACACCGGTGGCGTAGAGCAGCTCCAGCAGCACCCGGTCACGCAGCGGCACGGCCTCGGTCTCGGCCGTCTGCGCCGCGCCCGGTGTCGGCCCGGGAGATGGGTCGGTGGGAGCTGGGCTCACGGACGGCGCCGGCCGCACCGGCGGGTTGGTGGGAGCTGAACCCACGGGCGGTGCCTGCCGCGTCGGCGCCTCGACCAGGGCAGCGGCCTGGTCGGCGCGTAGGACGCTGGGCAGCTCGCGGTGCGCACGCGGACTGGCCAGCGCCGCACCGACGTCGGCGGAGAGCAGCCCGGCCCGGTGCGCCCATGCGCTGAACGCCCGCGCCGACGCGGCCCGGCGGGCCAGCGAGGTGCGGGCCGCGCCGGTGGTGCGTTGCTTCGCCAGCCAGCTGCGCAGCACCGACAGGTCCAGCTCGGCCAGGTCGACGCAGCCCATCCGGACGGCGTGGTCGAGCAGCGAGACGAGATCGGTGACGTACGCGCGGACGGTGTGCGCCGACCGGTTACGCACCCGGGACAGGTGCTCGGCGAAGTCGTCGACGGCGTCACGCAGCTCGGGCGGTAGTGCCTGGTGCATGGCCCGGGTGCCCCGGTCCGGCCGGCTCATCGTGGCCGCGCCGACTTGCGGACCGGTCCATCGGCCCCGGCACCTTCACTGGCAGCTGGCACGGCACCAGCCTACGGCCGAGCGACGAGGGTCACCGGCCCCCACGGTGCCGATGTTCGTCGGGCCTCGACTATCGCCTGTTGGACCTCCTGATCAGCACCACCACCAGGCCGGCAATGAGCACGGCGGACGTGAAGAGACAGCACAGCACCGTGATGTGCCACGGCTTGACAGCACCCATGACCGGGCACCGTACCGGTAGGAGCGACATCTCAGTGCCCCCGCGCTGGCGCCCTCAGGCCGACCCGGACGTCGTCGCCGCCGTCGTGCGCTTCGGTCGGGAGGGCGGGACGAGGGCGTAACCGCCCTCGCGACGAACCACCATGGACAACTCCTCCAGGAGAGACAGCTTGCGCAACGCGGTCCGTACGTCGACACCCGCGCGGGCGGCGAGACGGTCCACGCCCATCGCCCCTCGCCGCGGCAGCGCCTCGAGCAGTGACCGCGCGTCGTCGTCGAGCGCGTCGGCGGGCCGTCGCGGGCCGCGCGTCAACGGAGCCAGGTCCGCGCCGATCCGGCCCACCTCCTCAAGGACGTGCGCCAGCCCGGTGACCAGCCGAGCCTTGGGGAAATCGCGGAGGAACTCGTGCGCGCCGACGGACATCGCCGAGGTCACCGGCCCAGGCACCACCATGACCGCCCGGTTGGTGTAGATGGCTCGCCGCGCGGTCTGCGTCGCGCCACTGCGTGCCGACGCCTCCACCAGGACGGTGCCCCGGGTGCCTCCGGCGATCACCCGGTTGCGGATCAGAAACCGGGGCCGCAGGGGTTCGGCACCGGGCGGCCACTCGCTGACCAGCAACCCGGTGTCGGCGATCCGGTCGAAGAGTGCGGCGTTGCCCATCGGGTACGGCCGGTCCAGCCCACAGGCGAGCACCGCGACGGTCAGGCCACCGGCGTTGAGAGCACCCCGGTGGGCGGCGGCGTCGATGCCGAACGCGCCACCGGACACGACCGTCCAGTCCCGCTCGGCGAGCCCGTAACCCAACTCGGTCGCGACGTGCTGCCCGTAGCCGGTGGCCGCCCGCGCCCCGACCACGGCCACCGAACGATCCAGGGCCTCGCCCAACGGCCAACTTCCGCGTACCCAGAAGCAGAGCGGCGGGGCGGTCTCCACGTCCACCCGGCGGGTGACATCCGGCAGGCGCAGGTTGGCCAGGACCGCGACCTGGGCTGGCCACTCCTCGTCGTCCGGCGTGACCAGGCGTGCTCCGAGCCGGTCCGCGCGCTCCAGCGCCTCGGCCGCCACCGCCCGGGCGTCGCCGGCCGCCGTCCGGGCGGCCACCGTGCTGTGCAGCCAACCGTCCGGGCTGCCGCCGTCGAGCAGCAGGTCCAGGGTCGCCACCGGGCCGTGCCGTTCGACCAGTCGGTGCACCGCGCGGGTGCCCGGCTCGGCCAGCCAGGTCAGGGCGACCCGGGCCAGCCGCCGTTCGTCGTCGGCGCTCATGTCGCTTCTCCCGTCCGGAGTTGGATCGCTTCCCGCACGTCGTCCAGGTCCGGCCGATCCCGGCCGTCCAGGTCAGCGATGGTCCAGGCCATCCGAATGACCCGGTCGAAGCCGCGCGCCGACAGCGAGCCGGAGTCGAGCCGGCCCCGCAGTTCGGCGGTGACCCGGGCGGGCAGCCGCCACGGCGGTCGGCGCAGGTGCGGGCCGTCCACCTCGGCGTTCACCCGCCGGCCGAGACCGGCCCAGCGGGTGGCCGCCGCCTGCCGGGCCGTTGCCACCCGGGCGGCGACCGTGGCCGACGGCTCGGTGTCGCCCTCGGGTGCCAGCAACTCCGCCGCCCGCACCGGCATCAGCCGAACCTGTACGTCGATCCGGTCGAGCAGCGGCCCGGAGAGCCGGCCCAGGTAGCGGCGGCGGACCAGCGCTGTGCACTCGCAGTGCGCGTCGCCGGACGGCTTCGCACACGGGCACGGATTGGCGGCAAGCACCAGTTGGGTCCGGGCCGGGTACACGGTGCCGCCCCCGCTGCGACTCAGCTGGATGCGACCATTTTCCAGTGGTTGGCGCAGGGCCTCCAACGCGCCCTTGCTGAACTCGGGGGCCTCGTCCAGGAACAACACCCCGCGGTGTGCCAACGACACCGCGCCGGGCCGGGCCAGCCCCGAGCCTCCACCGACCAGCGACGGCACGGTCGCGGTGTGGTGCGGCGCCTGGAACGGCGGGCGACGCAGCAACCGGCCGCCCGGCGGCAGCAGCCCGGCAATCGAGTGCAGCGCCGTGACCTCCAGCGCCGCGTCGTCGTCCAGCTCGGGCAGGATCGACGGCAGCCGTTCGGCCAGCATCGTCTTGCCGGCACCCGGAGGGCCGAGCAGGGCCACGTGGTGCCCGCCGGCGGCGGCGACCTCCAACGCGCGTCGGCCCAGCTGCTGCCCGGCGACATCGGCGAGATCCGGTCCGTCGTCCAGCGGTGCCGGGACGGCCGTCGGAGGCTCGATCAGCGGAGTGCCGTCGCGAACGAAGGCGACCAGCCGGTGCAGGTTGTCCACTGCTCGCACCCGTACCCCCGGGATGACCGCGGCCTCGGCGGCATTGCCGACCGGCACGATCACTCGCCCGACGCCGGCCTGGGCCGCGGCGGCGACCATCGGGAGCACGCCGCGCACCGGTCGGACCGTCCCGTCGAGCCCCAACTCGCCGAGGACCACGACCCCCTCCAGGGGGAGCAGCGGCAGTTCACCGGAGCCGCCGAGTAGCGCCGCGGCGATGGCGAGATCGAAGGCCGAGCCGAACTTCGGCAGCGTGGCGGGCAGCAGGTTGAGGGTGATCCGCCGGTTGGGCCACCGCTGGCCGGAGTTGACCACGGCGGCGCGGACGCGGTCGCGGGCCTCGTGCAGGGCGGTGTCCGGTAACCCGGAGATCACCACCGCCGGCAGGCCGGCGGACAGGTCGGCCTCCACCTCGACCAGGTGACCGGTCACCCCGACCAGGCCCACAGAGAGCACCTTGGCGTAGCTCATGGCGCCGTCACCGATCCTTGGGAGCGCGCATGTCAGAACGCGCCCTTGAGGTGGTCGACCTGCGCCGGGCCGGCGTCGGGCAGCCGTACCGACAGCACGTCGAAACGCACCTCCTCGGCGGTCGTGCCGGTCTCGGTCAGCCAACGGGCGGCGAGCCCTCGCAGCCGGCGGGCCTTGGCCGGAACGACCGCCTCGGCCGGGGTGCCGAAGTTGTCGCCCCGGCGGGTCTTCACCTCGCAGAAGGCGAGCACCGGCCCGTCCCAGGCGATGATGTCGATCTCCCCGGCCGCGCAGCGCCAGTTTCGGGCGATCGGGCGCAGCCCTGCCTCGGTCAGGTGCCGGGCGGCACACCGCTCGCCGTACGCGCCGACCGCCTGGTTCCGATTTGTCATGGCCGGCACGGTGCCCGCCAGAGAGCGCGTTTCGCGACCCCGGTGACGGCCCAGCTGTGGACGACGGGTGTCCTGTGGACAACCGGACGATCATGCCCGGATGTGCTACGGCGACATCCTGGACAGGTTGCGCCTGCAGTGTCGCTGAGCTGGGGCCGGATGGCGCGCGGGCTGCCGGTCGCATACGGTGCCTGACGTGGACGGACGACGGAGCTTTCCGGAAGATCAGGAGTCGCGCTGGTACCCCGATGAGCGGGGTCGCGGTTACGGCGAGTCGGAGTGGCGCGGCACGGGCGAATCGCGGTACCGGGACACTGAGGTTCCCGAGCAGCGCGGCCCCGACGAGAGCCGCTCCGTCGAGGACACCGGCGTCGGCCGCCGCCGGGAGCCGGACTCCGGTCGCTTCGGCGCCGTCGATGCGAGCGGCCGCTTCGGTACGCCTGAGTCGGACTCGGGTCGGCTGAGCGCGGTGGACGCGGGCCGTTTCGGCGCCCCCGAACCGGACTCGGGCCGCTTCGGTGCCGTGGAAGCCCCGCCCGGTCGGTTCGGCGCGGGTGAGCCCGAATCGGGACGGTTCGGTGCGGCTGACCCGTTGAGCGATGCACGATCGGAAGCGGACGGTTACCGGGCGACCCGCTCGCGGAGGGCTGACCGGGACCCATCGGAGGTCTCCGGTGAGCTGCCCGGTCGACGGGCCGCCCGCGAGTCGACCGGGCTTGGTTCCCCACTGACCACCGGCCTGCCGGAGGCCACCCGGGACGCCCTGCCGGCGTCCGACACGTCCGCTGCCGTGCTCGCCGACCAGGTGCGTCCCGCCCCACTGGCTGGCTACCCGATCATCGAGCCGAGCCGGGGCGGTGACACGCCACACCCGCTGGAGATGCCGACCGGCCCGATGCCGGGGATCGGTCCCCGCCCGGACCTGCCCGCGACGGAGCCGTCGACGTACCCCCCGGTGGCTGACGGCGTCTACCGGACCCGCCGGCCGGTGCTGGCCGTACTCTTCGCTCTGCTGGTGTTGATCTTCGAAGTCCCCGCGCTGCGCGTGCTGCTGGCGGGCGTGACCGGCGACCCGGTGGACGCCGGGAACGTGGTGGTGGGTATCGCCCTGGTCGCCGGGCTGCCGATCTTCGCGACCGGGCTCTACGGGCTCCGGACCGGCGGTCTGGCGCTCTCCGACGGTGGTCGGGGATGGCTCCGCCCGCCCACGGCCTACCTGACGGTCGGGCTGGTGCTCTTCCTCGCGGCCGCGCTCGCTGTCGGCTGACCCGTCGAGCGCCGCCAGCTGTGCGTGGCGCTGCCTGCCGCGTCTTGATCGACTCGGCTTTCAGGAAGTCGCGGTGTCCGGATGGGCGCGAAGCCGCCCCGTGCTCAGGTGGTCGTAGCAATCGATCTTGTCGTTCGTTGGTCTCTTCGGCGGGGTGATCGCTGAGAGGCTGGTGGGGCGTGGCGGGTCGTAGGCCGTTGACGGTGGTGGACCGGGAAGAGATCACGCGGGGGATCGCTGAAGGGCTCTCGGGTCAGCAGATTGCGGCGCGGATTGGTCGGGATCCGAGTGTGGTGTCGCGGGAGATTTGTCGGGGTGGTGGGCGGGGGTTCTATCGGGCGTGGCGTTCGCAGCGGCAGGCGCAGCGGGCGCGGCGCCGGCCGAAGCCGTGCAAGCTGGAGTTGGACGCGCGGCTGCGGGAGGTGGTGGTGGCGTTGTTGGGTGAGGGTTGGTCGCCGGATCAGGTCGCTGGGCGGTTGCGGGTGGACTATCCCGAGGACGAGGCGATGCGGGTGTCGCACGAGGCGATTTACACGTGGATGTATGCGTTGCCGGTCGGGGAGTTGGCACGGCAGCACCTGCGGTTGCGCAGTGGCCGCAGGAACCGTCGCCCGGCGCGTTCGCCGGCGTCGCGGGCGCCGAAGATCCCGAACCCGACGTTCATCGATCAGCGGCCCGTCCAGGCCGAGGACCGGCGGGTACCTGGGCACTGGGAAGGCGACCTGGTCATCGGCAAGAACGGCGCCAGCGCCACCGCCACGCTGGTGGAACGCACCTCCCGGTTCCTGATCCTGATCCCGCTATCAGGAAGAGACAGCCCCACCGTCACCAGCGCCGTGGCCACCGGCATCGCCGGTCTGCCCGACGCCCTGCGCCGCACCCTGACCTGGGACTGCGGCACCGAAATGGCCGAACACGCCGCCCTGAGCATCGCCGCCGGTATCGACGTCTACTTCGCCCACCCCCACAGTCCCTGGCAACGCGGCACCAACGAGAGCACCAACCGGTGGATTCGCGAATACCTACCCCGCGGCACCGTCATCCCCAACGACCACGACCACCTCAACGCCATCGCCGACCGACTCAACAACCGACCCCGCCGTATCCTCGGCTACAAGAAACCCAAAGAAGTCTTCGCCGAGCTGCTGACCAGCCAGATTGCTTCCACCGGCTGAGCACGGGCGCGGTTTCCAGGAAACCGAGTCGATCATCGCCGAACGCGCCGCCCGGCCGTGCGCCCGCCGCGCATCCCGCGCACTTCGCACCCCGGGGCGGCTGAACGGGCGAGGGGCGTACACTGGCCAACTGGCGACCGCCTCGTGCGGTCGACCTCGCGCGCCCTCTTCACGAATCGTCGTGGAGCGACGGCCTCCCTGGTCCCGATCTTGATCGGGTCCACCATGGGTCGGCGACCAGGCGCCAGGACGCCCGGCCACCGGCCGGGCGTGACAACCAGGGATCTTGAGGAGTACCCCAACCATGGCCGTCGTGACCATGCGCCAGCTGCTGGAGAGCGGTGTCCACTTCGGGCACCAGACCCGGCGCTGGAACCCGAAGATGAAGCGCTTCATCATGACCGAGCGCAACGGCATCTACATCATCGACCTGCGCCAGACCCTCGAGTACATCGAGAAGGCGTACGAGTTCGTGCGTGGGACCGTCGCCGAGGGTGGCAGCATCCTGTTCGTCGGCACCAAGAAGCAGGCCCAGGAGGCGATTGCCGAGCAGGCGACCCGGGTCGGCCAGCCGTACGTCAACCACCGCTGGCTCGGTGGCATGCTGACCAACTTCCAGACGGTGTACAAGCGGCTCCAGCGGATGAAGGAGCTGGAGGGCCTGGGTGACCTCAGCGGCACCGCCGCCGGTTACACCAAGAAGGAGACCCTGCAGCTCTCCCGCGAGAAGATCAAGCTGACCCGCACCCTCGGTGGTCTGCGGGACATGCAGAAGCTTCCCGCCGCGGTCTGGATCGTCGACACCAAGAAGGAGCACATCGCCGTCGACGAGGCCCGCAAGCTGGGCATCCCGGTGATCGCGGTGCTGGACACCAACTGTGACCCGGACGAGGTCGACTTCCCGATCCCGGGCAACGACGACGCGATCCGCTCGGCGGAGCTGCTGACCAAGGTCGTCGCCGCCGCCGTCGCGGATGGTCTGATCGCGCGTTCCGGCCGTCGCCGGGGCAACGACGAGAAGCCCGAGGGTGTCGCGAGCGACGAGCCGCTGACCGAGTGGGAGCGCGAGCTGCTGGAGCCGAAGAAGGCCGACGAGTCGGCCGCCCCGGCCGCCCCGGCCGAGCAGCCCGCCGCTGCCGCCGCCGAGCAGCCCGCCGCCACCCCGGAGCAGCCGGCGCAGGCCGCCACCGAGCAGCCGGCGGCAGCCACCGCGGAGTGATCGCACCGTCGCTGCCCGCCGTCCGTTTTCGCGAACGGCGGGCAGCGACGGTACGCCGGGCACGATCCGCCCGGATCCGGGTAACCGTCACCTCTGACCATCCACACGCCGTCTCAACACCGAAGAGAGAGCCATGTCCCAAATCACCGCCGCGGACGTCAAGAAGCTCCGCGACCTCACCGGCGCCGGCATGATGGACAGCAAGAAGGCGCTGACCGAGGCCGAGGGCGACTTCGACAAGGCCATCGAGATCCTGCGCGTCAAGGGCGCCAAGGACGTCGGCAAGCGGGCCGGTCGTACGGCCGCCAACGGCCTGGTCGCCCACTCCGGCAAGGCGCTGCTCGAGCTCAACTGCGAGACCGACTTCGTCGCCAAGACCGAGTCGTTCATCGCGCTGGCCCAGCAGCTGGTCGAGCACGGCGAGCGCGCCGGCGTGAACACCGCCGAGGAGCTGCTCGCCACCGAGCTCGACGGCAAGGTCGTCGCGGACCTGATCCAGGAGCAGTCGGCCAAGATCGGCGAGAAGCTGGTGCTCAACCGGTTCGCCCGGGTCGAGGGCACCACCGCCGTCTACCTGCACCGCAAGGCCCAGGACCTGCCGCCGGCCGTTGGTGTGCTGGTGTCGTACACCGGTAAGACCGACGAGGCGGGCGACGCCGACGCCCGTGGTGTGGCCATGCAGATCGCCGCGATGCGGCCGAAGTACCTGACCCGGGACGAGGTTCCGGCTGAGGTCGTCGAGTCCGAGCGGCGCATCGCCGAGCAGACCGCCCGCGAGGAGAACAAGCCCGAGGCGGCCTTGCCGAAGATCATCGAGGGTCGGGTGAACTCGTTCTTCAAGGACTACGTCCTGATCGAGCAGTCGTCCGTCGCTGACAACAAGAAGTCGGTGAAGCAGTTGCTGGCCGAGGCTGGCATCGAGGTCACCCGCTTCGTGCGGTTCGAGGTCGGCCAGGCCTGAGCCGTCACCGGGCGCCGTGGGCGCCCGTGGGCAGAAGACGTCGACGAGGAGGCCGCCGGTGTACGTGACAGGCACCGCGGCCTCCTTGTCACATAGGGTCGGCAGCGGCAGGTTCGCGGTACGCGCCGCACGGGGCGTGCGCGTGGGGAAGGGCGGGGCGGATGACGCAGGTTGTGAGTGACCGGACGCTGGCGGTGGACGATCCGACGGCACCGCCGCCGGGACGCGCCCGCCGGGTGGTGCTGAAGCTCTCCGGTGAGGTGTTCGGCGGCGGCGCGATCGGCGTCGACCCGGACGTCGTCCAGGCCATCGCCCGGCAGATCGCCACCGTGGTCCGTCGCGGCGTGCAGGTCTCCGTGGTGGTCGGCGGCGGCAACTTCTTCCGCGGCGCGGAGCTGCAGAAGCGCGGGATGGACCGGGCCCGCGCCGACTACATGGGCATGCTCGGCACCGTGATGAACTGCCTCGCGTTGCAGGACTTCCTGGAGAAGGAAGGCATCGAGACGCGGGTGCAGAGCGCCATCACGATGGCTCAGGTCGCCGAGCCGTACATCCCCCTGCGGGCGATCCGGCACCTGGAGAAGGGCCGTGTGGTCATCTTCGGCGCCGGCGCCGGGATGCCGTACTTCTCCACCGACACGGTGGCCGCCCAGCGGGCTCTGGAGATCCGGGCCGACGTGGTGCTGATGAGCAAGAACGGCGTGGACGGCGTCTACACCGCCGACCCGCGGATCGACCCCACCGCCAGCAAGCTCGACTCGATCACCTTCTCCGAGGCGCTGCGCCGCAACCTGCGGGTGGCCGACGCGGCGGCGTTCAGCCTCTGCATGGAGAACGGCCTGCCGATGCTGGTCTTCGGCGCGCAGGGTGACGACACCATCATCCGCGCTGTGGGTGGCGACAAGATCGGCACCCTGATCACCGCCTGAGCCCCGCCGACGGCGACGGCAGCGGCGGTCCTGACGACTTTCAGCAGAGCCCACCACGAGCACAGAAGGAGGCGAGGAGACCGGTGATCGACGACACCCTCCTCGAGGCCGAGGAAAAGATGGAGCGTGCGGTTGAGCACGCCAAGGAGGAGTTCGGCGCCATCCGTACCGGTCGCGCCAACGCCGCCATGTTCTCCAAGGTCATCATCGACTACTACGGCACGCCCACGCCGCTGACCCAGATGGCGTCCATCGCGGTGCCCGAGCCGCGGATGGCCATCATCAAGCCGTACGACAACTCGCAGATCAATGCGATGGAGAAGGCGATCCGCGACTCGGACCTCGGGGTGAACCCGAACAACGAGGGCAACCAGTTGCGCATCCTGCTCCCGCAGATGACCGAGGAGCGCCGCCGCGACATGATCAAGGTGGCCCGGCACAAGGGCGAGGAGGCCAAGGTGGCGATCCGCAACGTCCGCCGCCGTGGCAAGGAAGAGCTGGACCGGATCGTCAAGGACGGTGAGGCCGGCGAGGACGACGGTCGCCGCGCCGAGAAGGAACTCGACGATCTGACCCAGCGCTACGTCGCCAGCATCGACGACCTGGTCAAGCACAAGGAAACCGAACTGCTCGAGGTGTGACCGTCCGCCCGTCGCTCGGGTGAGATGCGCCGAGGCCCGACCCCCACCGGGGCCGGGCCTCGTGTCGTACGTGAGCGGGGAAGCCGGACGGTCCTGAGGCTCTTCCCGGATCGTGCGGGAGACGAGTCGGATCATGACTGCGGTCTGCGTACCGGATGGGTGGGTATCGCTCGGCGACGGGCCGCCGGCCAGGGGCGATGTCGATCGCCGTGCCTCGTCCGCCGTGCCGATCCGGCGGGTGCAGTAGGCTCGGCAGGATTCCCGGCCACCGGGCGGTGAACACCGGGAATCGACCGACCGTCGGGGCGGTCAATCGGAGGAACATCGCGCGTGTAGGGGATGCTTGTGGTCTTGCGTCATGTGGTGGTTCTCGCGCCTCGTCGCGGTGCGTGATGTCCCACCCCGACCCCTACGGCAGCGAGCCTCGCGGCTGGGACCGCGCCGAGCGCCCGGTGGCACTGCCGTGGCCCGAGCAGGACCTGGAGGCCGGCCAGTGGAGCCGCCGTCCCACGGCCGGCCCTGAGCTGTACGCCGACCCGCACACCCGGCCGTACGCGGACCCGAACCCGTACGACGAGCGCGGCCGGACCGTCCGCCCGGACGACCGGGACCGTTTCGACGACCGCGACCCTCGCGAGGACGACGAGCCTGGCCGTTACGACGGCCCGCAACCGTTCGACGGACCGGTCCGCTACGACGACGACGCCGGTTACCCGACCGCGCAGCTCGCGCCCATCGGGGCCGAGATCGCACCGGACCCGGAGCCGGTGATCGAGCCGGAGCCGCCGTCCGGTCGGCGGACGAAGGGCCGACGCCGGGCCAGTGTCGATCGACCGGCCACCCAGCAGTTGGGCACCGGGCGTGCCGGCCGCAACCTCCCGGCGGCGATCGGCGTGGGGCTCGGCCTCGGCGCGTTGATCGTGGTGCCGCTGGTGGTCTACCCGTTGGCGTTCCTGCTGGTGCTGGCCGGTGCCGTCGCCGTCGGCATGTGGGAGATGGCCCGGGCGGTCCGACGCAGCGGCGCGCACCCGCCGTTGGTGCCGTTGATCGCCGGTGGCGTGCTGACCGTGGGCCTGGCCTGGTTCGCCGGCCCGGACGCGCTCAGTCTGGGGCTGTTGGTCACCGTGCTGGGCACCATGATCTGGCGGCTGGGTGACGGGCCGGCCGGCTTCCAACGGGATCTCACCGCCGCCACCCTGATCGCGGTCTACGTGCCGTTCCTCGCCGGGTTCGCGGCGTTGCTCGCGGCGGCCCCCGACGACGGCCCGTTGCGCATCCTGGCCACGCTGATCGCGGTGGTCCTCTCCGACACCGGTGGGTACGCGGCCGGCGTCTCCTTCGGGCGACACCCGATGGCTCCGTCGATCAGCCCGAAGAAGTCCTGGGAGGGCTTCGCCGGCTCGGTTACGGCGGCGGCCCTGGGCAGTGCGTTGCTGTTGTGGCTGATGTTCGAGGTGGCCCCCTGGTGGGGTGCGGTGTTCGGGGTGGCCGTCTCCTGCGCGGCGGTCCTCGGCGACCTGGCCGAGTCGATGATCAAGAGGGATCTCGGCGTGAAGGACATGAGCAACCTGCTGCCCGGCCATGGCGGTCTGATGGACCGGCTGGACTCGATCCTGTTCGCGGTGCCGACGGCCTACCTGCTGCTGGCCGTCTTCGTGCCGGTGGTGAACTGAGGCATGATCACGGCGTTCCGGTCATCTGGCTGCGGCGGTCGCCGCCCGTTCGACACCTCCGCACCGGCACCTGCCGCCGACGGCGTGACACACTAGACCAGCCATGACGAGCCTGCCGTTGATCCCCGCCATCTCGGACGCCACCGCCGCGCGCCGAGCCTCCATGCCGCCGAAGCACCTCGCCGACCTGGACCTGGCCGGCCGCCAGGCGCTGGTCACCGAGTTGGGTGAGCCCGCGTTCCGTGCCAAGCAGGTCTCGAATCACTACTTCGGGCGCCTGGTCCGCGACCCGCAGGCCATGACCGATCTGCCCGCGGCGACCCGGGAGCGGCTGTCCGAGCAGCTCATGCCCACCCTGCTCACCCCGGTGCGCGAGCTGGCGTGTGACGACGGCGCGACCCGTAAGGCGCTCTGGCGGCTGCACGACGGCGCTCTGGTGGAGAGCGTGCTGATGGGCTACCCGGACCGGGTGACCGTCTGCATCTCAAGCCAGGCGGGCTGCGGGATGGCCTGCCCGTTCTGCGCGACCGGCCAGGCCGGGCTGACCCGCAACCTGTCCACCGCCGAGATCGTCGACCAGGCCGTGTACATGGCCGGCGTGGCGGCCTCCGGCGCGGTGGTCGGCTCCCCGCCGCGGCTGTCGCGTGTCGTGTTCATGGGCATGGGCGAGCCGTTGGCCAACTACAACCGGGTGATCGGTGCGATCCGTCGCCTGGTCAGCCCTGCTCCGGAGGGGCTCGGCCTGTCCCAGCGGCACATCACCGTTTCCACGGTCGGCCTGGTTCCGGCCATCCGCCGACTGGCCAGCGAAGACCTCTCAGTGACCCTTGCGCTGTCGTTGCACGCGCCCGATGATGATCTGCGCGACGAACTCGTGCCGGTGAACCAGCGCTGGAAGGTAGCCGAGGTGCTGGACGCAGCGTGGGACTACGCCGCCCGGACGGGCCGTCGCGTGTCGATCGAGTACGCGATGATCAAGGACGTGAACGACCAGCCGTGGCGAGCCGACCTCCTCGGGCGGCTGCTGGCCGGCAAGTTGACCCACGTGAACCTCATTCCACTCAATCCGACGCCGGGCAGCCGCTGGGACGCGAGCCCGAAGCCGGTGGAGCGGGAGTTCGTCCGGCGGTTGCGCGATGCCGGGGTGTCCACCACCGTACGGGACACCCGAGGTCGCGAGATCGACGGCGCGTGTGGTCAGCTCGCCGCCGCCGAGGACAACGACACCAACACCGACCGCGCCGGAGAGGCACCGGCGTGACCGGGCGTGGCGAACGAGACCAGGAGACATAGTGGCGAGTCAGGGTCAGCGTTTCCGGCGCAAGGCGCTCCGCCGGGGATACAAGGTCGACGAGGTGGATGCCTTCCT
The DNA here is from genome assembly GCF_006715105.1 of Micromonospora sp. A202. Lineage (NCBI taxonomy): Bacteria > Bacillati > Actinomycetota > Actinomycetes > Micromonosporales > Micromonosporaceae > Micromonospora > Micromonospora sp. A202. Next base: position 1,187,731 of record NZ_VFMP01000001.1, read on the forward strand.
CGACCGGGTCGAGGCGACACTCGACGGCCGACAGGTCGGCGCGCCGGTGGCCTCCCAGGAGGTCCACGACGTCGTCTTCCGGGTCCGGTTCAACGGCTACGACGAGTGGCAGGTCGACCTGCACCTGGACCGGGTGGAGCGGCAGCTGGCCGAGCTGGAGGAGCGCAACAGCGCCGGGCGCGGTGGCGACCCCCGAATGGGTGACCGGATGGGCCCACCGGACCGGATGGGGCCGCCGATGCGCGATGAGCGGGGCATGGTTCCGCAGCCGATGCCGCCCCGTCCGATGCCCGCGCAGGCCGGCCCGCCCGACCGCTACGGCCGCTACGACGAGCCGACCGGTGCCTTCGCCGGTGGGTACGACGCCCCCCGCGGCGGTTACGACGCGCCGCGCGGCCCGGCCGGCCCTGGCCCGATGGGCCCCGGCGGCCCGATGGGCCCCGGTCCGATGGGTGGCCACGGCGTTCCGCCGCGCGGCCTCCCCGCCGGCCCCTCGGGTTACGGCCAGGACGACCAGCGCTCGCCCGGCGGTTACGGCCAGGACGACCAGCGCTCGCCCGGTGGGTACGGCCCGGACGACCAGCGCTCGCCCGGCGGTTATCCGCCGCCGGAGGAGCCGCGCTTCGACGGCTTCGAGGCCGGGCGACACGGTCGGGCCGACATGACCGCCGAGATCCGGATGCCGGAGCGGGACCTGCGCGACATGCGCCGGGGCCCGGCCGGTCCGCCGCAGCTGCCTCAGCAGGGCATCGGTGGCCCGCCGATGGCCGGCCCGCCCGCCGTGGCCGGCCCCCCGATGGGCGGCCCGCCGATGGGTGGTCCGCCGATGGCCGGCCCGCCCGGCAGCGATCTGTACCGGGTCGACCAGATCCGCCGCAGCTTCCAGGTGCGCCGGTTCGGCAGCGGTTACGACCCGGACCAGGTGGACCGGTTCTTTGAGACCCTGCTCGGCGGCATGCAGCGCCGCAACCCGATGCCGGTCGACCCGAAGGACCTGGACACGCTCCGGTTCGGGCTTGTGCCCGGCGGCTACTTCGAGGCTGAGGTCGACGCCGCGCTCAAGGACGTGCAGGACATTCTCTTCGGGCGCTGACCCCGACGCGTACGGACGAGGGCCCGTCCCCCGGGTGGGGGCGGGCCCTCGGCGTCGTCGGCCGGTCGTCCGGCGGTCGGTCGGGTCAGGAGCGCAGACCGTTGCGCCGAAGCACGATGTCGCCGATCACGATGATCAGCAGCAGCGCGGCCAGGCCGATCAGCCAGAGGTCCTCGACCCTGCCCTCGTGGTTGCCGCAGATCATCGCCAGCAGCGCCAGTGCGGACAGCACGGCGCCGATCTGCCCGGCCTTGCGGTGCCCGGGCTTGTGCTGGTCTGGCGACGTTACCGGCTCGCTTCCTGCCACTGTCGGTCCTTCCCTCGCGATCGGATCTTTGGTTAGTCTGGCACGCCTCCTGCTCGGCGCGGCGGGGTGGGGGTTTCCCGGCCGTCAGGCCCTGCCCACCCGGGGCCGAACGGCACTACCGGCGTCGCGGGGCGGCGGTCAGACTCCCTCCGGTAGCGTTTGGCGTACACCTGATTGTCTGTTTGAGGGGGACTGTGCGGTGCGAGTGACCGGAACCGGGCACGCCAGCATGCGGATCGACACGGCCGCGGGCAGCATTCTGTGCGACCCGTGGGTCAACCCGGCCTATTTCGCCTCGTGGTTCCCGTTCCCGGACAATTCCCTGCTCGACTGGGAGACTCTGGGCCAGGTCGACTACCTGTACGTGTCCCACCTGCACCGGGACCACTTCGACGCCAAGCACCTGCGGGACTTCATCTCCAAGGACGCCACGGTCCTGCTCCCCGAGTTCCCCACCTCGGAGATGGAGGACGAGTTCCGGGCGCTTGGCTTCACCAAGTTCCTGAGGGCGCCCAACGAGCAGGTCGTGGAGCTGCCCGGCGGCCTCAAGATCATGATTCAGGCGCTGACCAGCCCGACCGACGGACCGATCGGCGACTCGTCGCTCTGGGTCGAGCACGACGGGGTGCGGCTGCTCAACCAGAACGACGCCCGCCCCACCGACCTGAGCGTCTTCGCCGAGTTGGGGCACGTGCACGCGCATCTGCTCCAGTTCTCCGGCGCGATCTGGTACCCGATGGTCTACGAGCTGCCGCAGGCGGCGAAGACCGCGTTCGGCAAGCAGAAGCGTGACCGGCAGTTCGACCGGACGTGGCGCTACATCGACGACCTGAAGGCCGACCACGTCTTCCCGATCGCCGGCCCGCCGTGCTTCCTCGACGACGAGCTGTGGCAGTTCAACGACATCCACGGCGACGAGGGCAACATCTTCCCCGACCAGTCCGTCTTCCTGGCGGAGTACGCCAAGGTCGGCGGCACCAACGGCATCGTGCTGCTGCCGGGCAGCGTCGCCGAGGTCACCACCGAGGGCGCGAGCACCACCCACCCGGTGCCGGTGGAGGAGTTCTTCGCGAACAAGGTCGCCCACCTGAAGGAGATGCGGGACCGCAAGCGCCCGGTCATCGAGGCCGAGAAGGCGTCGTGGCGGCACCCCGAGGTGGACGTCCTCGGCGAGATGAAGCGCCGCATCGAGCCGCTGCTGGACGAGTCGATCTACCTCGCCAAGGGTGTGGGTGGCCCGGTCCGCTTCGACCTGGTCGGCTACGACGGCGAGAGCGTCGAGTCGATCGTGGTGGACTTCCCGGGCAAGGAGGTCCGGCCGTACGCCGACGAGAAGGTCCGCTACCGGTTCCGTACCGAGCGGTCGCTGATCGAGCACCTGCTCTTCATCGACGAGGTGGACTGGGTCAACTCGCTCTTCCTGTCCTGCCGCTTTTCGGCGGCCCGGATCGGCCAGTACAACGAGTTCGTCTACGCGTTCTTCAAGTGCCTCTCCGAGGAGCGTCTCCAGTACGCCGAGGGCTGGTACGACGAGCACGAGCGCAGCACCGACGCGGAGGACATCACCCTGGGCGACTGGGTGGTGCAGCGGCGCTGCCCGCACCTGAAGGCGGACCTGACCCGGTTCGGTATCGTCGACGGTGACCAGCTCACCTGCCAGCTGCACGGCTGGCGCTTCGACCTGCCCAGCGGCCGTTGCCTCACGAGCGTCGGCCACAAGGTGAGAGCCCACCGGGTGGACGCGGAAACCCCGGCTCCCGCAGGCGAAGCGGTGATCTGACCCGCCTCGTTGATCATGAAGTTATTGCCCCGACACGCCGCCACGGCAGGCAATAACTTCATGATCAACGCACTTCTGCGGTAGGCCGTGGTCAGACCGACAGGTCCGCCAGGATTCGGCGGGCGGCGTTGTGGCCTGCCGCGCCGATGACGCTGCCGGCCGGGTGGCAGCCGGCGCTGCCGGCGTACACGCCGTCGATGCCGGTGGCGTAGGGCATCCGGTCGGTGAACGAGACCGTGTTGTCGACGTGGTGGATGTGCCCGCCGGTGATGCCGAAGTGCTTCTCAATGCCGGGCGGGGGGAGCGGCACCGCGTCGGCGATCAGGTCACCGGTGCCGGGGGCGTACCGCTCGACGATCCCGATGAGCCGGTCGACGTAGCCGGGCAGTGCCGCGTCCCAGGTGGTGCCGGCCAGCTCGTAGGGGACCGACTGGACGAAGAGCGCCGACGAGTGGTGCCCGGCGGCGTCGGAGAGCGACGGGTCGACGGTGGTGTGCAGGTACCACTCGATGGTCGGCTCCGCCGGCAGTCGCCCGGCCTGCACGTCCGCCCACATCGAGCGCAGCGCGGTCATCGGCGACGTGTCGTCCCCGCCGACCAGCGACGCGGAGCCGGGCAGTAGGTGGATGGTCGAGCCGAACGGGCTCGGCGCGTCGGCCGGCAGGCAGGAGAACCGGGGCAGCCCGGTGAGCGCCAGGTTGAGCTTGAGGGTGGTGCCGGGGCGGCGGACCGCCGCCATCCGTTCGCCGAGCGGCGCCGGGAGCGCGCCGTCGGGCAGCAGGTCCATCAACCGGTACGGGTCACACGCGCCGAGCACCACCCGGGCGGCGACCTGTCGGCCGTCGGCCAGCACCACTCCGCTGGCCGCGCCGCCGTCGAGGGTCACCGCACTCACCGGCGTACCGGTCAGGATTGTCGCCCCGGCGGCGCGGGCGGCCTCGGCGAACGTCCGTGAGACGGTGCCCATCCCGCCCTCGGCGATCATCCAGGTGCCGCCGGAGCCGGGCAGTCGGCACATGTTGTGCACGAGGAAGTTGTGGCCCGTGCCGGGGTCGTCCGGGCCGGCGTTGAGGCCGGACAGCCCGTCGGTGACCGCGTACATGCTGACCAGCAGCTCGGAGCGGAACTCGAACCGGGCCAGGTAGTCGGCCACCGAGCCCTGCACGAGGTCGACGAAGACCTGCCGCAGCGCCGGTCGCACGTGCCGCTCGGCGGTCTCCTGCACGCTCAGCGGCTCAGCCAGCCAGGCCGGGGCGAGATCCTCGCGCAGCGCGGCCAGCTCGGCCTGCATGGCGTCGTCGGCGGCCACGTCGGCGGGGGAGAAGAACTCCGCGAGCTGCGCCCGGGTGGCTGCGGTGTCGCTTCCGAAGAGCAGGTACGGCGAGCCGAGGCCACCCGGCGTGGGCAGGAAGTAGTGCGGGTCGCGGCGCAGCACCGGGATTCGGACGTCGAGCGTGGCGAGCAGTTCCGGTGGCATCAACCCGAGCAGGTACGAGCCGGTGGAGTGCCGCAGCCCCGGCACCTTCGGGAACGGGGTCTCGGTGCGGGTCGCGCCGCCGATCACGTCGGCCGCCTCCAGCACCAGGACGTCCAGACCGGAGCGGGCCAGCAGGACTGCGGAGACCAGGCCGTTGTGCCCGGCACCGACGATCACGACGTCGGCGCTGGCCGGAATCTCACTGCTCATGCCGCCGCAGCCTAGTCCGTGCCGCCGGTGCGCTGGGCGCGCCAACGGGAGAGGGTCAGGGTGGCGGAGTAACCAGCCAGGACGATCACGTGGAACATGTAGAGCCACAGGAGCACGGCCACGCCGGCGCCGATCTCGTCGAAGCCACCGAACGGCACTCCCAGGTCCAGGGGGAGCGAGGCGAAGAGCACGAAGCCGTGCAGGAAGCCGGAGAGGTTCGCCGCGGTGAACGACCCGATCCCGAGCGTGGAGAGCCAGTCCGGGGAGGCCGACCCGACGACCCGGAACACCCACACCAGCACCGGCGTGAGCACCAGCCAGACCGCCAGGAACGACAGCACCACGCCCAGCGCGCCGACCCAGCCACCCTGACGGACGAGACGGGTGGTGAGCGGGAGTGCCAGCAGGATCGACAGCAGCAGCGCGGGGGCCGGCGCGAGCAGCGGCAGCAGGAGGATCCGACCCCGCCAGCCGACCAGGTGCTCGTCGGAACGGGGTGCCGCCACCGAGACGAAGGCCCGGCGCAGCCCCTCGCCGTACAGGGACGCGGGCAGCAGCGAGGCCAGAGCCAGCAGCGGGGTCAACTCCACCCCGGCATTGACCAACGCGTCCACCGCGCGGGGTGCGCCGATCGCGGTGGGCAGGGCTTCCACGGCGTACGAGGTGAGCCGGCGTACCCGGTCGGCTCCGGCGACCAGGGAGGTGAGCCAGATCGCCAACAGGGCGACCGGCACCACGGCGATCGCGCCGTAGAAGGTGATCGCGGCGGCGTGCAGTGACAGGTCCCGCCCACGTAGCGGGCGGAACGCGGCCCGGGTGATCCGCTTCGCCTGCTGCCATCCACTGCCCATCGTGATGCCTTTCCCTGTCGTCGGGACCGCCACTCCTTAAGATCGCGGGTCATGACTGTTGTCACCACCGAACGCCTCATCCTGCGCGATTGGACTGACGATCCGGCTGATCTGGCCCGGATCTACGACATCTACTCCCGCCCCGAGATCACCCGCTGGCTGGGCGCGGCACCGGGTCTGCCGCTGACCGACCCGAGCGAGGCCATCGATCGGCTGCGCATCTGGCAGGACCGGCACGCCGCCGACGGAGGCCGGTACGGCACCTGGGCGATGGAGGTACGCGAGACCGGGCTGGTGGCGGGCACAGTGTTGCTCAAGCGGCTGCCGGGAAACCCGGAGACGCAGCTCACCGAGGACATCGAGACGGGCTGGCACCTGCATCCGGACTCGAGGGGTCACGGCTACGCCACCGAGGCGGCCCGTGCCCTCATGGTGCGGGAGTTCGCCGCCGGCACCTCGGAGATCTACGCGGTCGTGTCGCCGGGCAACGAGCCGTCGATGGCGGTCTGCCGGCGACTCGGCATGGAGCACGTGGGCCGGCGCACCGAGTGGTACGGCGGTGAGGAGTTGGAGACCTTCGTCCGAGCGGCGCCGACCGCCTGAACACCGGGGCACCTCCGTGCCCGTGCGGTGAGCCCAACGCGTGGCGAACCCTGATGCCGGTGAGTCGTTCTGACGACTCACCGGCATCACTGTTTGTGCCGACGGGCGCCCGCCACAGCGAAGCGGCGACGGCCCGTAGGGCACGCATGCCCATAAATAGTCACGGTGGTCGAAGTGTTGACGCTCCCGTAGCACGTCAGTAACCTTTGGTCAAAGTAGCGCAAGATTTTGACAAACACGTGCACGATTTAGCGCATGCTCTCGGAAGATTCAACTGGTCCCCTGGGGGCCCGTTGATGGTCGTCCCACCGCCGCACCCCCACCCCCCGTGGTCAAGCCGCCGCGGCAGCCGTCCCCCGACGACAAGGACAGTGATGAGACGAACGAATCTGTTCAGGATGGTGGCGGCGGCAGCCGCGGCCACGCTGATCGCCACGGCAGGGGCCACCGCCCTCGCGAACCCCGCCGGTGCCGCCCGCCCCGCCGACACGGCGGCCGCGCCGAGCGCCGGCTTCGCCGCGGCGGCCACCAACCTCGCGCAGGGCCGGCCCACCCAGGAGAGCGGCCACGCCGACGTCTACGACTCGTCGAAGGTCGTCGACGGCAACGCGGGCAGCTACTGGGAGAGCGTCAACAACTCCTTCCCGGAGTGGGTCCAGGTCGATCTCGGCTCATCGCAGAGCGTCAACCAGGTCGTACTGAAGCTGCCGACCTCCGGTTGGGGCATCCGGACGCAGACGTTGAGCGTGCAGGGCAGCGTCAACGGTTCGTCGTTCACCGACCTGGTCGGGTCCCAGACGTACACCTTCAACCCGGCGAGCGGCAGCACGGTCACCATCAACTTCGGTCAGACCTCCACCCGCTACGTGCGGATCACCATCACCGCCAACAGCGCCTGGCCGGCCGGGCAGCTCTCCGAGCTGGAGGTGTACGGCAGCGGCGGCACCACCCCGGACACCACAGCGCCGAGCGTCCCCGGCAACCTCTCGTACACCCAGACGGGCACCACCATCAGCCTCAACTGGGTGGCCTCGACCGACAACGCGGGCGGCAGCGGCATCGCCGGCTACGACATCTACCGCAACGGCGCGTTCCTCCAGTCCATCGGGAACGTGACCACCTTCAACGACACCCAGCCGACGACGGCCACCGTGTCCTACCACGTCCGGGCGCGCGACGCCGCCGGCAACCTGTCCGGCAACAGCAACACCGTCACCCGGACCGGCAGCAACCCGCCCGCCTGCACCAACGTGGCGCAGGGCAAGAGCATGACGGCGAGCGGCTCCACCTTCAGCTTCACCCCGGACAAGGCCAACGACGGGCAGCTCACCACCTACTGGGAGGGCGCGGCGAGCTACCCGCAGAACCTGACCGTCGCGCTGGGTGCCAACCACTCCATCTCCGGCGTCACCGTCAAGCTCAACCCGGACCCGGCCTGGGGCACCCGTACCCAGACCATCCAGGTCCTCGGTCGCGACCAGGCATCGTCCTCGTACACCAGTCTGGTGTCGGCGGCGACCTACCAGTTCGTCCAGGGCACCAACGTGGTGAGCATCCCGGTCACCGCGACCACCGCGGACGTGCAGCTGCGGTTCACCGGCAACACCGGCGCCCCGTCCGGCCAGGTGGCCGAGTTCGAGGTGTGCGGCACGCCGGCGCCCAACCCGGACCTGGTCGTCAGCTCGGTGACCTGGTCGCCGACCTCGCCCAGCGAGGTCTCCCCGGTCACGCTCTCGGCAGTGGTGCGCAACATCGGCTCCGCCGCCGCCGCGGCGACCACCGTGAACTTCAGCCTGGCCGGCGCCGTCGCCGGCAGCGCCACGGTGGGCGCGCTCGCTGCGGGCGGCTCGACCACCGTGTCGTTCAACGCCGGCACCCGGCCGATGGGCAGCTACGCCGTCTCGGCGGTGGTCGACCCGACGAACACGATCGTCGAGCAGAACAACGGCAACAACAGCTTCACGGCGGCGTCGCCGCTGGTGGTCGCGCAGGCGCCCGGCCCGGACCTGCAGGTGCTCAGCATCGCCTCGAACCCGCCGAACCCGGCGGTGGGCGCGTCCGTCACCTTCACCGTGGCGGTCCGCAACCGTGGCACCACCGCGACCGGCGCGATCACCGTCACCCGGTTGGTGGTGGGCAGCACCACGCTCAACACCAGCACCGCCTCGATCGCGGCCGGCGCGACGGTCAACGTGGCCGTCACCGGCAGTTGGGCCGCCACCAGCGGAGGTGCCACCATCACGGCCACCGCCGACGCGACCAACGCGGTGACCGAGACCAACGAGACCAACAACGGGTTCAGCCAGTCGATCGTGGTCGGGCGCGGTGCAGCCGTCCCGTACGTCTCGTACGAGGCCGAGGCCGCTCGCTACCAGGGCACGCTGCTGGAGCCCGACGCGCTGCGGACCTTCGGCCACACCAACTTCGCCAGCGAATCCTCGGGTCGCAAGTCGGTACGGCTCAACAGCACCGGCCAGTTCGTCGAGTTCACCTCGGCCAACCAGGCCAACTCCATAGTGGTGCGCAACTCCATCCCGGACGCGCCCGGTGGTGGCGGCATCGAGGCGACCATCAGCCTCTACGTCAACGACGTCTTCTCCCGGAAGTTGACACTGTCGTCGCGGCACAGCTGGCTCTACGGCAACACCGACGGGCCGGAGGCGCTGACCAACACCCCGCAGGCCGACGCCCGACGGCTCTTCGACGAGTCGAACGCGCTGCTGGCGCAGTCGTACCCGGCCGGCACCCGGTTCAAGTTGCAGCGCGACTCGGGTGACACCGCCTCGTTCTACGTCATCGACATGATCGACCTGGAGCAGGTGGCACCGGCGGCGAGCCAGCCGGCCGGCTGCACCTCGATCACCTCGTACGGTGCGGTCCCGAACGACGGAATCGACGACACCGCCGCCATCCAGCGCGCGGTGACCGACGACCAGAACGGCGTCATCAGCTGCGTGTGGATCCCGGCCGGGCAGTGGCGGCAGGAGCAGAAGATCCTGACAGACGACCCGCTGAACCGGGGCACGCACAACCAGGTCGGCATCAGCAACGTCACCATCCGGGGCGCCGGCATGTGGCACTCGCAGCTCTACACGCTGACCGAGCCGCAGAACGTGGTGGGTGGCATCAACCACCCCCACGAGGGCAACTTCGGCTTCGACATCGACAAGAACACCCAGATCTCCGACATCGCCATCTTCGGTTCCGGCCGGATCCGTGGCGGTGACGGCAACGCCGAGGGTGGCGTCGGTCTGAACGGTCGCTTCGGCACCGGCACCCGGATCAGCAACGTGTGGATCGAGCACGCCAACGTGGGTGTCTGGGTGGGTCGCGACTACGACAACATCCCCGACCTGTGGGGGCCGGCCGACGGGCTGGAGTTCACCGGCATGCGGATCCGCAACACGTACGCCGACGGCATCAACTTCAGCAACGGCACGCGCAACTCGCGGGTGTTCAACTCGTCGTTCCGCACCACCGGTGACGACGCGCTCGCGGTCTGGGCCAACCCGTACGTGAAGGACCGCAACGTCGACATCGCCCACGACAACCACTTCGTCAACAACACCATCCAGTTGCCCTGGCGGGCCAACGGCATCGCCATCTACGGCGGCTACGACAACTCGATCGAGAACAACCTGATCTACGACACGGCGAACTACCCGGGCATCATGCTGGCGACCGACCACGACCCGCTGCCGTTCTCCGGCACGACGCTGATCGCCAACAACGGGCTCTACCGCACCGGTGGCGCCTTCTGGAACGAGGACCAGGAGTTCGGGGCCATCACGCTCTTCCCCGCCACCAGGGACATCGTCGGCGTCACGATCCGCGACACCGACATCATCGACTCCACGTTCGACGGCATCCAGTTCAAGAACGGCGGCGGCAACATGCCGAACGTCGCCATCACCAATGTGCGGATCGACAAGTCCAACAACGGCGCCGGCATCCTCGCGATGAGCGGCGCGCGCGGCAACGCCAACCTGACGAACGTGACCATCACGAACTCGGCCGACGGCAACATCGTCATCCAGCCGGGCTCGCAGTTCGTCATCAACGGCGGCTGACCCTCCAAGGGCCGCTCCGGCGGCCCCCGGTCGACGGCCAGCTTGATCACCACGGTTTCAGTGAAATCGGGGTGTCCGCACGCTGCGGACACCCCGACTTCCGTAAACCCGAGTGGACGATCGCCGGCGAGGGGCGTTAGCCGGACATCCGACGCCGCCGCCGACGAATCGAACACCGTCGTCGACGAGGCGCAGGCCGACGAGGTGTGTGAGGCCCAGGCGCCCGCCTTCATCGACTACCACTACTTGAACTGGACAAAACGCTCCGACTACCTCGACGTCGTGTTCTGCGTCACCCCGGCCTGAACGCCGCCGAGCCCGGGGTCACGCCGATGTCCCGATCTGTCGCACCGCGTGTGCGATGCCGTGCCGGGCGGGGCGGCGTGACTAGGCTGAGCTGAGCAGGATGGTCCGCTGAGGGGGTGAGCCCGGATGGCCCAGGCAGCGTTCGCGCCGGAGCCGGCGCCACAAAACACCGAGCCGTCGTTCGAGGTGCTGCGGTGGCACGACGAGCCCTGGACCGCGCAGCTCGCCCTCGACCTGTTGCCGGAGACCAACGGCCCCAAGGTTGAGGTCCTGAGCGGAAGCGTGATCGTTACACCACACGCGGGAATCGATCATCAGTCGGTCGAGCGGGAGCTGCCGTACGTGCTGCACCGTGCTGCGCGGAAGGCCGGATATTGGGTCTACCCGGAGATCAACGTCATCGCCGGGGATGACCTCTTCATTCCGGACATTGCCGTGCTGCGCAAATCCGGTGGTGGCCGCACGACGGTCCCCATCGCCGAGGCGGTGCTGCTGGGGGAGATCGTGTCTCCTGGAAATCGGCGTAAGGACGTGATCGACAGGCCCAGGGAGTACGCCGCCGCCGGAGTGCCGTTCTTCCTCCGGGTGGACCTGCGCAACCGGGTGCCGACCATGGCGCTGTTGGAGCTGGTCGACGGGGAGTACCGCCCGTTGGCCGCCGCTGCGGCAGGGAGCACCTTCGCGATGCGGGAGCCGTTCGAATTCTCCATCGACCCGGCCGAGTTGCTGGACGAGGAGGAGCCGGGCGGGGAGGGCTGAGGCTCCCAGCGGGCATGCAGCGGGGGTGGGGAAGAATGGCCTCGTGACTTCCCCCCGCGACCTTGTCCTGCTCGGGTCCACCGGCTCGATCGGCACGCAGGCCATCGACATCGTTCGGCGTAACCCCGACCGGTTCCGGGTGGTCGCCGTGGGTGCGGGCGGCGGCAACGTCGAGTTGCTCGCCGCGCAGGCCCTCGAACTGGGCGTCGAGGCGGTCGGGGTGGCCAAGGCGTCCGCCGCGCAGGACCTGCAACTGGCGTTCTACGCCGAGGCGAGCCGGCGCGGCTGGGCCACCGGCGACTTCAAGCTTCCCAAGATCGTGGCCGGTCCCGACGCCATGACCGAGCTGGCCCAGTGGCCGTGCGACATCGTGCTCAACGGGGTGGTCGGCTCGCTGGGCCTCGCTCCTACGCTGGCCGCGCTGCGTGGTGGTCGTACCCTCGCGTTGGCCAACAAGGAGTCGCTCGTGGCCGGCGGCCCGCTGGTCAGGGCCGCGGTGACGCGGCCGGGGCAGATCGTGCCGGTCGACTCCGAGCATTCGGCGCTGGCCCAGTGCCTGCGGTCCGGGACGCGCGGTGAGGTGCGCCGGTTGATCGTCACGGCCAGCGGCGGCCCGTTCCGGGGTCGGCGGCGCGACGAGTTGACGCAGGTCACACCCGAGCAGGCGCTCGCGCACCCGACCTGGAACATGGGGCCCGTCGTCACGATCAACTCGGCCACCATGGTCAACAAGGCCCTTGAGGTGATCGAGGCGCACGAGCTGTTCGACGTGCCGTATGCCGACATCACAGTGATGGTGCACCCGCAATCGGTGATCCACTCGATGGTCGAGTTCGTCGACGGGTCGACGATCGCCCAGGCCAGCCCACCGGACATGCGGCTGCCCATCGCGCTGGGCATCGGCTGGCCGGACCGGGTGCCGGAGGCGTCCAGGGCGGTCGACTGGACGGCCGCGCACACCTGGGAGTTCGCGCCGCTGGACGACGAGGCGTTCCCGGCCGTCGCGCTGGCCAAGGCCGCGGGGGAGGCCGGGCGTTCCCGGCCGGCGATCTACAACGCGGCGAACGAGGAGTGCGTCGCGGCGTTCGTGGCGGGCCGGCTGCCGTTCCTCGGCATCGTCGACACCCTCGAACGCGTGTTGGAGGACGCTCCGGACTTCGACGAACCAGGTACCGTCGAGGACGTGCTCGCTGCCGAGTCGTGGGCACGCGCGCACGCGCAGGAGATCATCGCGGGTTCGGTGGAAGGAGCTTGATGTCGTACCTGCTCGGGGTGGTCCTCTTCGCCCTGGCCATTCTCATCTCGGTGAGCCTGCACGAGGCGGGTCACCTGCTGACCGCCAAGGCGTTCGGGATGAAGGTCACGAAGTTCTTCGTCGGTTTCGGCCCCACCATCTGGTCGTTCCAGCGCGGCGAAACCGAGTACGGCGTCAAGGGCATCCCGCTCGGCGGCTTCTGCAAGATCGTCGGGATGACTCCGCAGGACGACGACGTCGAGCCGGGTGACGAGTCGCGGGTGATGTGGCGCTACCCGGTCTGGAAGCGGACGATCGTGATGGCCGCCGGCTCGGTCACGCACTTCGCGCTCGCCCTGATCACGATCTGGATCCTCGCGGTCTCCGCCGGCCTGCCCAACCCGGACTTCCCGACCACCGACGCGCAGGCCCGCCAGGAGCCCGCGGTCATCCAGCTCAGCGATTGCGTGGTCCCGGAGAACGCGGTCCGCGCGTGCACGAGCGCCGACGCGGCCAGCCCCGCCGCGCAGGCGCAACTGCGCAACGGTGACCGGATCACCTCGGTCAACGGCACGCCGGTCAACTCCTACGGCGACCTGCTCACCACGCTGCGCGGGCTCAAGCCGGGCGACACCGCGCAGATCGCGTACGTCCGCGACGGGCAGCCGGGCACCACCAGCACGGTGCTCGCGCAGACCCAGCGTCCGCCGCTGGACAACCCGACCGGTGCCGCCGCGCCGGTGGCCGCGCTCGGCGTCGGGCTCGTCCCCAGCACGCCCACCCGCGTGACGTACGGGCCGGTCGGCGCCTTCGGCGCCACCGCCGACTTCACCGGTGAGCTGGCCGTCGGCACCGTGAAGGCGCTCCAGCGTCTCCCGCAGAAGGTCCCCGCCCTGTGGACCGCCCTCACCGGCGGCGAGCGGGACGTCGACACCCCGATCAGTGTGGTCGGCGCCAGCCGACTCGGCGGCGAGGCGGTGGAGAACAACGCCTGGCTGGTCTTCTTCATGCTCTTCGTGTCGCTGAACTTCTTCATCGGCGTGTTCAACCTGCTGCCGCTGCTCCCGGTGGACGGCGGCCACATCGCCATCGCCTGGTTCGAACGGGCCCGATCCTGGGTCTACGCGCGGATCGGGCGGGCCGACCCCGGCCGGGTGGACTACCTCAAACTGATGCCCTTCACGTACGTGGTGATCCTGATCGGTGGCGCGTTCACGCTGCTGACCATCGCCGCGGACGTGGTCAACCCCATCACGCTCTTCTCAAGGTGAGTGCCTGAAGTGACCGCTATCAGTCTCGGTATGCCAGCCGTGCCGCCCCCGCCGCTCGCTCCCCGTCGGGCCAGCCGCCAGATCATGGTCGGTTCGGTGCCGGTCGGCGGCGGTGCGCCGGTGTCGGTGCAGTCGATGACCACGACCCTCACCTCCGACATCAACGCCACCCTCCAGCAGATCGCCGAGCTGACCGCGTCCGGCTGCCAGATCGTCCGGGTGGCCGTGCCGTCCCAGGACGACGTCGAGGCGCTGCCCGCGATCGCCAAGAAGTCGCAGATCCCGGTGATCGCCGACATCCACTTCCAACCCAAGTACGTCTTCGCGGCGATCGACGCCGGCTGCGCGGCGGTCCGGGTCAACCCCGGCAACATCCGCCAGTTCGACGACAAGGTCAAGGAGATCGCCCGCGCTGCGGGGGCGGCGGGGGTGCCGATCCGCATCGGCGTGAACGCCGGCTCGCTGGACAAGCGGCTGCTGTCCAAGTACGGCAAGGCCACCGCCGAGGCGCTCGTCGAGTCGGCGCTGTGGGAGTGCTCGCTGTTCGAGGAGCACGGCTTCCGCGACATCAAGATCTCGGTCAAGCACAACGACCCGGTCGTGATGATCCGCGCGTACCGGCAGCTCGCCGAGCAGTGCGACTACCCGCTGCACCTCGGTGTCACCGAGGCCGGCCCGTCCTTCCAGGGCACCATCAAGTCGGCGGTCGCCTTCGGCGCCCTGCTCGCCGAGGGGATCGGCGACACCATCCGGGTGTCGCTGTCCGCCCCGCCGGTGGAGGAGATCAAGGTCGGCAACCAGATCCTGGAGTCGCTGGGCCTGCGCGAGCGGGGCCTGGAGATCGTCTCCTGCCCGTCCTGCGGGCGGGCCCAGGTCGACGTCTACAAGCTCGCCGAGGAGGTCACCGCCGGTCTGGAAGGGCTGCCGGTGCCGCTGCGGGTCGCCGTGATGGGCTGCGTCGTCAACGGTCCCGGCGAGGCCCGCGAGGCCGACCTGGGCGTCGCCTCCGGCAACGGCAAGGGCCAGATCTTCGTCAAGGGCAAGGTCGTCAAGACGGTGCCCGAGGCGCAGATCGTGGAGACGCTGATCGAAGAGGCGCTGCGGATCGCCGACGAGATGGGCGCCGAGCTGCCCGAGGAGCTGCGCGGGCTGATCACCGGCCCGACGGTCACCGTGCACTGATTTTCCAGTTGGCAAAAGCGGCCGTTCCCTCGGGGGAACGGCCGCTTTTGCTTGCATCCCGGCCCCGTCGATGCGGGGCGTGGTTGGTGTGCGGTGGGTGCGGCTCGCGTCACTGCGGGCTCGCGTCACTGCGGTTTCGCGTCACTGCGGTTTCGCCTCGCGTGGTGCGGGCTGGTGTCACTCGGATTCGGCGAGGATCGCGTACAGCTTGCGTCGCGTCTCGTCGAGCACCTGGGCGGCCCGCTCACGCTGGTCGTCGGTGCCGTTCATCATGACCTGTCGTAGCGCGTTCATCGCCTGCGCGCCGGAGTCGCGGATGTCGTGCCAGCTGCTCACCGTGCCCTGGGCGACGTCCGCCCACGCCGGGGTCTGCGCTGCCTCGGTGGCCTCGGCCTGACCGGCCTCGGTGACCGTGAACCGCTTCCGTCCGCCGCCGGACTCCTCCGTGCTGGCGACGATCACGCCCTCGTCCTCCAACAGTTGGAGGGTGGGGTAGATCGAGCCCGGGCTCGGCCGCCACGCGCCGCCGGTGCGGGAGTCGATCTCCTGGATCATCTCGTAACCGTGCATCGGCCGCTCGGTGAGCAGAGCCAGCACGGCCGCCCGGACGTTGGGGCGTCGGCCCCGACCCCGTCCACGGCCCCGGCCGCCCCAGGGGCCGCCGTGTCCGTGCTCGCCGTGGCCGTGCGGGCCGGGGGGGACCGGCGGGAAGCCGAACCCACGCATCCGGGCCTCGTGCATCGGGTGGTGCTGTCGATGGAACCTCATCGGGTTCTCCCTCTCTCCGTACTGTCGCTGATGCATCAACGATATATCGGCAATGCATCGTCGACAAGTGGCTCTTTACAAACCGTACGTACGTCTTGTTAAAGTGTCGGTCATGCGCCTGCTTCCCCCACCGGGCCCGGCCCGGGTCCTTACCGTCGGCACCCTGGTCAAGACCGTCGGGCGTGGCCTGTGGCTCGTCGCCAGCGCGCTCTTCCTGACCCGGTCGGTCGGCCTGTCGGCGACCCAGGTGGGCATCGGCCTGACCATCTCGGCCCTCGTCGGTGTGCTGGCCAGCACACCCAGTGGCTACCTGGCCGACCGCGTCGGCCCGCGCGGCGTACAGGTCGGCGCGTTGTTCGCCGCGGGCACCCTCACCGTCGGCCTCGTCGCCGTCCGGTCGTTTCCCACGTTCGTGCTGGTGGGAGCCGCCACGGCGCTCGCCGACGCGGTGGAGCGCGGTGCGCGGGGCGCGCTGATCGCCGGAGCGATCCCTGCCGATCAGCGGGTACGCACCCGCGCCTACCTCCGGGCCACCACCAACGTCGGGATCTCCGTCGGCGCGGTCCTCGGCGGCTTCGCCATCGCCGCCGACACCCGCAGCGGGTACGTCGCGCTGATCCTGGCCGCGGCGGCGGCGTCGCTGGCCGCAGCGGTGGTCTTCATCCGACTGCCCAGCATCGCCCCGGTCGCCGCCCCCGCGCACGGCCCTCGACTGGTCGCCCTGCGGGACCGCCCGTTCCTTGCCTTCACCCTGGTCGACGGGCTGATGTCCATGCACTTCAGCCTGCTCACTATCGCACTGCCGCTGTGGATCGCCGGGCACACCCGGGCGCCCGTCTGGATGATCTCCGCGTTGACGCTGGTCAACACCGTGCTGGTGGTGCTCTTCCAGGTCCGCGCCGCGGCCACCGCCGCCACCCTGCCCGGAGCCGCCCGTGCCGCCCGTCGAGCGGGGGTGGCCATCGCCCTGGCCTGCGTACTCTTCGCCGCCAGCGGCGCCCTGCCCACGGCCGGTGCCATCGGTCTGCTTGCCTGCGGTTCGGTCGCCCACGTGACCGGGGAACTGTGGCACTCCGCCGCCGGCTGGGGGATCTCCTTCGGCCTTGCGCCAGCGGACGCCCAGGGCCAGTACCAGGGGGCGTACGGCATGGGCTACGAACTGGGCAAGATGCTCGCGCCGGTGGTGGTGACGACCCTCGCGCTCGGCTGGGGCGTACCGGGCTGGTTCGTGCTCGGTGGCCTGTTCCTCCTGCTCGGGGCACTGGTGCCACCGGTCGTCCGGTGGGCTGGTCGAACCCGGCCGCTCAGTGAGCCGACAGAGCAGGTGCCAGCCTTGTCACTCGACCGGCGGACCGGGGGGTCGATCTGGCAGGCTGGTAGTCGTGCTGACGGTGCCGGTACGCCAACTGGGGGAATCGGAGCGCCGCGCGGTCGAGCGACTACTCGACCATGACCCGTTCGCGGGCGCGCAGGTCGCCGAACGGATCGCCGCGCGCGGCCTCTCGTGGTGGCGGGCCGAGGGCAGAATCCTGGGGTACGGGGCACGACGCAACCTCGAATCGCTGTGCTGGCTCGGCGGCAACCTGACGCCGGTGCTGGCGAGCGACGCCGCGGTGGCCGCCTTCGCCGACCTGCTCGCGGGCGAGGAGCGGTTGTGCTCGTCCATCGTCGGTCGGGCCGACGCAGTGCTCGGGCTGTGGGACCGGCTCTCCGACATATGGGGGCCAGCGCGAGACGTTCGCCCCAACCAGCCGCTGCTGGTCGCCGACTCCCTGCCACCCGTACCGGCCGACCCGGAGGTACGCCAGGTCCGCTCCGGCGAGGTCGACCGGCTCTTCCCCGCGGCAGTTGCCATGTACACCGAGGAGGTCGGGGTCTCCCCACTGGCCGAGGACGCCGGGCGCAGCTACCGCCGGCGGGTCAACGACCTGGTCCGCGCCGGTCGGGCGTACGCCCGCTTCGTCGACGGCAAGGTCGTGTTCAAGGCCGAGCTGGCCGTGGTGACGAAGCGGACGGCGCAGGTCCAGGGCGTCTGGGTCGCACCCGAGTGGCGCGGCCGAGGGATCGCCACAGCCGCCATGGCAGCCGTGGTCCGCGACGCGTTGCTGCGGGTCGCCCCCACTGTCAGCCTCTACGTCAACGACTTCAACCTCCCGGCCCGCCGGGTCTACGAACGCTGCGGCTTCCAGCCGGTCGGCACCCTCGCCACGGTCCTCTTCTGACCCCTGGCGGGGCGCCGCGTCCAGGGCGCCCGCGTGCCGCGTGCCGGCCACCGGTCACCCGGTGCCGCGTGTCAAACGCGGGTGCCGCACCGGCCACCGGGCGCCGCGCGCCGGGGTGCCACACCGCCCGCACCTGGCCGCGGATCTGCCGAGCCCTCCGCGCGGCCCCGGCGCAACCGTGCCGCATGCCGAGGGGACCGATCACGGCACTCCGACGCGTCGCCAACCCTAGATCTTGGACAGTTTCCGTTAGCGCGGAACTGTCGTGTCCCGAGACATGTGTCAAGGGGAAGTCCCGATAGATGTGTCATGAGTTGTTGATCAGGCTGCTCGGGTGAGGCTGATGTAGGTCCGGTCGGGGTTGAGGTGGAAGTGGCCGAGGGGTTGTCCGTCGCGGTTGTAGATGGTGATTCGGTTTTGGTCGCGGATGGCGGTGACGGTGGCGCCGGCGTGGGTGGTGCCGACGCTGGTGCGGTGCCCGGCGACGGTGATGGCGCCGGTGCTGCCTACGAGGCAGCGGTGCAGGGTGGCGTCGGTTTGCCTGGGCAGGCTGGTCGGCCCGCCGAGGCTGGGGGCGTCTGTCCATGCCTGGGCGGGGGTGGCGCGTCGCGGCAGGGCGCTGTGGCGTCGTTCGGTGTTGTAGTAGCGGCGGTAGGCGTCTAGCAGGTTCTGCAGTTCGGGGCAGGTGTTGGGGGTGGGTTGGGTGCTCAGCCATTTCTTGAGGGTTTGGTGGTGGCGTTCGACCTTGCCGCAGGTCTGGGGGTGGTAGGGGCTGGAGTTGATCGGCCGGACATTGTGTTGCAGGAGGTACTGGACGAACGTGGAGATCGATCCGGGTCGGGTCAGGCGGCTGGTGAACGCGGTGCCGTTGTCGGACAACACGATCGCCGGGGCCCCGTACTCGGTGAACGCCTGCCTGACCGCGGTGACCGCGCCTTCGGCGGTCTCCGCGGTCGTGGTGTGACAGCCGACGAGGGTTCGGGTGCAGTCGTCCAAGACGTCGAAGACCGCGGCGAGGCTGCCGTCGGCGAGCCGGACGTTCGTGGCGTCGATCTGGTAGCAGTCTCGGGGCCGGGCGTAGACGAAGCGTCGAAACGAGCTGCGCGGCCGTTTCGCCGGGTTCCGTTCGAGCAGGTCATGCCGGCCCAGGACCCGGTTGATCGTCGACCTTGAGGGCACCCGCCACGCCGGAGCAGTAGCGTTGTGCAGCTCGATCAGGGCGTCGTGGATGAAGTCGGCCCCGTTGTCCAGGCCGAGTTCGACGCGCAGCTTGCAGATCCACGCATCCAGCTCCGGTGGCGTCACCCGCGGACTGATACGCGGCCGCCGGGACCGCTCCTGCCATTCGCCCACGTCCCGGATCCGCGCCTGATGCCGGTACACGGTACGGACCGACACACCATGCTCGCGCGCGAACTCAGCGGCGTTGACCCGCACCCCAGCAGCCAACTGGGCATCGAGCAGGTTCATGACACGCCGCCGAGAAGCCATGCCAGGCACCATTCACCAGCACGCCCAAGATCCCTACCAAGTGACACATGTATCGGGACTTCAACACTGACAGATGTCATGGGACTGAATAGTTATCGGCTAACGGAAAGTGTCCAAGGTCTGCCGGGTCTCGTTGTCGGTGTCCTTGTGGTTGTGCGGGATATGCCGCTGGCCGGCACCCCGGGTTGGGGTGCCGGCCAGCGGTCGGGTCGTTCAGTGTTCGTGTCAGCTGTTCCAGTACTGGCCGACGAGGTCGGTGGCCTGCTGCTCCCACTGGGCGTAGGCGTCGGGGTAGGCGGAGACCTGGACGGTCTGCGCGGCGTCGGTCAGCGCCATGTCCTGCCACCCGTCGACCTGGCGGAGGCCCTTGAGGAACGCGGTCGTCGAGTAGGCCGGGTCGGTGATCTGCTCCGGCGTGCCCCAACCACTGGTCGGGCGCTGTTGGAACAGGCCCAGCGAGTCGTGGTCGTTGGCGTCGCCGAGGTGGCCCAGGTTCTCCAGCTTCGACTCCTGCAGGCTCGTCGCGATCGAGATCACCGCGGCGCGCTCGGGCAGGCCGGCCTTCTTCGTGGCGGCGATGATCGCCTTGACGTTGGCGGTCTGCTCGTCGTTGAGGGTGATGTGGGACTGGTCGCCCTGGGGCTTGGGGGCGGCCGACTGCGCGGCCACCGCGACCGGCTTGCCATCCACGGGGTTGGCAGCGTGGGCGGCGATCGGGCCGGCGAAGACACCACCGGCGAACGCGAGACCAGCAACAGACAACATGCTCTTACGGATGATCGTGTTCATGGGGGTAGCTCCTTCGGGGGTAGGAAACACCCGGGCCACCAAGGGTCGGCGACACAGGGGTGTGAGCACCTCGTCCGGCGCTGCATCAAATCAAGGGAAAAAGTCTGGAAGGTCGGCACCGTCAAGCGGAAGGGCTTGTGGGGGCCGGGTTGGCGGCCTGCGAGCGGGGGGCTCGGGCGCCGGGGTCGGCGGCCTACGAGCGGGGCTTGTGGCGCCGGGTTCATGTGTAACGACCGGGGGTCGGGGGTCATTCCCGGGTGGCCCATCCTGCGACACCCGATAGAGCGGGGTGCTCGGGCGGTCGGTGCGAAAGGCTTCAACGATGCGGCCCGGGTCGGCATTCCAACCCCGCTACCAGCTGTTCCAACCTCGTTGGGCGGGGCGGTGAGCCGGTGGTCCTGCGATCGTCAGGGTATGTAACGACCCCGCCCCGGCCATCATTCCGACCCATGGGTGCGACCGCTCACGACCCACGGAACCCCAGGGCCCGCCAAATCCCCCAAACCTCTCGTGTCGGCGGTCACGAGCCGGCTTGGCCCGGCATGATCCACTCGTCTTCAAGGAAGTCGGGGCATCCAAGGCGTCTGGATGCCCGACTTCCTGAAAGCCGAGTCGATCAAGACCAGGACGGGCGTGCCAGGGTTTCCACAAACCCGACAAACGTCGCATCAGGTCGGCCCCTTCGCTCCTGCGTCCAAGCAAGCCGGGGGCTTTGCCGCGCCGGTCCGGGTGCCGTGGGCTCGGCTGCCCAGCGGGCGCGCACAACCCCATGGGGGCATGATCCACTCGACTTCACGGAAACGGCGGCATCCGCGACAGGCTGACACCCCGACTTCAATGAAGCCGAGTCGATCATGAGTTGGGCGATGACTGACGCCCTGCTCAGGGCCGGAAATTCGGTTGAATCTACGCGCCGGCGCCGGCAGGCTGAAGTCTCCGCCACCCCACATCCGGAGGACTTTCCATGCGCCTGCTCCGTGATCTGTGGGGCACCTCGGCACGTCGTATGACGGTCGTGGCCGTCCTGATCGTGCTCGGCGCCGCCGGTCAGGCGGGCGCCTCGGCGCTGGCCGGAGCGGTGCTGGTGCATCGCTCGGCCGGCTTCTTCGTCGTGCTGGCCGCGGCGCTGGTCGCCGTGGTGCTCAGCGACCTCGCGGTGAGCCTGCTGATGGCCGGCCTGACCGCCGACTGGTCCGCCGACGTACGCCGACGGCTCTGCCGGGTCGCCTTCGGGCAGGACCTGCCCACCCTGGAGACCACCCCGGTGGGTGAGCTGCTCGACCGCATCGACGGGGACGTCTACCAGGTGGCGTCGGCGATCCGTAACCAGGGCACCCGGCTCGCCCAGGGTCTCTGCGTCGGCCTGTTGTCGATGGTCGTGGCGTTGGTCGTGTGGTGGCCGGCCGGTGTCGCGATGCTGCTGCTCACTGTGGTGCTCGCAGTCAGTCTGCGCCGGCCCACGGCCCGGATCGCCCCGGCCCGGATGGCTGAGGAGGAGGCGTGGTCCGACCTGGCCGCCGTGATGGAGGAGGCGGTGCACGGCCAGGACGACGTACGGACCAGCCTGGCCCGCCCGTACGTGCTGCGGCTGTACGCACGGCGGGCCGCCGCCGTGCTGTCCCGGGGCGGCCTGGTCTGGGTGTTGTCCGCCCGGGTGGCCGCCGCCGCGACCGCGACGATCCGGGGTGGCATCGGCGCGGTGGTGCTCGGCGGGGCCTGGGCGTTGACCACCGACCGGATCGACGCCGCCCGGCTCACCGCCATCTGGCTGCTCGCCCTGGCCTTCGGTGCCACCGCCGAACACGTCAGCCGGATGGTGCCGGAGATCCAGGAGGCTCTCGGCGCGTGGGCCCGGGTGCAGTTGCTGCACAAGGCACGGCAGGAGCCCGTCGGCGGTGCCAGCCCTGCCGAGGGTGACCTGCGCATCCGCGACCTGACCTTCGGATACCAGGTGAGTGGTCCGGAGGGTGGCCGGGGGGCCGCGCTGCGGGGGCTCAGCCTCACCTTCGCGCGTGGACGCTCGTACGCGCTGATCGGGCGGACCGGTTCGGGCAAGTCGACGCTCGCGAAGGTGCTCACCAGGGCTGTCGACGTGCCGTCGGGCACTGTCTTCCTCGGCGGCACCGACCTGTGTGACCTCGACGTCGAGCAGTTGCGCCGCTGGGTGGCACTGGTGCCGCAGCGTACCGAGATCGTGGCCGGCACCCTCGCGGAGAACGTGGCGCTCTACGACCCCGAGCTGCTGGACGCCGCAGCCCAGGCACTGAACGAGCTGGGCCTGGCCGGCTGGATCGCCGAGTTGCCGGACGGGTTGGCGACCCGGCTGGGGGAGGGCGGGCACGTGCTCTCCGCCGGCCAGGAGCAGCTGGTGGCGTTCGCCCGGATCCTGGTCCGGGACCCGCATGTGGTGATCCTCGACGAGGCCACCGCACGTCTGGATCCTGTCACCGAGGCGCGGGTGCAGCGGGCCACCGAACGACTGCTGCGCGACCGGATCGGCATCGTCATCGCCCACCGGCTCTCCTCGGTGCGCCGCTGTGACGAGGTGGTCGTGCTGGCCGACGGCGCGGTGGTCGAGGCCGGCCCGTTGGAGACGTCGACGCGCTTCGCCGAGCTGCTGGCGACCAGCCACGCGGCCGCGTACGCCGCAGTGGCACCGGCCGGCCGCGCCGGCGCCGGCACCGGCACCGACCTGCTGGTCGGCCCCGACCCGGCCGACGCCTGGCCGAGCGAGCCGACCACCGAGCCGGTCGAGAGGGTCGGGCAGGTCGAGTCGGTCGAGAAGGCCGGGCCGACGCGAACCGATCCGCCGCCGCTGCCTCCCGTGCCGCCGGCCCGGACGCTGCGGGAGATCATCCGACTCTGCACCAACGATCCCCGGTACGGGCTGGCCGCGATCGGGTTGTTCCTCGGGCTCAGCCTGCTGGGGCTGGACGGCCCGGTGCTGCCCTGGCTCTGGGCCGACCTGGTCGACGGGACCGGCAACCCGTACCTGCCGGCGATCGGGATTGTGGCCGGGCTGCTGGTCACCATGCCGCTGCCGTACTACACCCACGTCTGGTTCCCCCAGTGGTGGGTGCGGCAGATGCTGCGCATCGGCCTGCGCCTGGTGCACGGCCAGACCGGGGCGCGCCGGGTCAGCTCGCACACTCCGGCGGAGGTCGTGGCGCAGGGCGGTGACACCGAGCGGGTGGTCCAGCTCGCCGACAACGTGCTGGACCAGGGCGTCGCGCTGGTCCTGGTGGTCGCCATGACGGCGGTCACCGGGAGCGTCGTACCGGGGCTGTTCTTCCTCGGCACGATGGTGGTCTCCGGGCTGGCCGCGACGTTGTTCGGGCCGAAACTCGAACGCGCGGCCCGGGCGACGGTGGCGGCGCGGGCCGCCTTCGCCACGGCGCTGGTCTCCGCGCTCTCCGCGGCGCGGACGGTGAAGCTCGCCGGCGCGACCACGGCGGTGCTGCGTCACCTGGCGGGCCTGGACGTGCTGCGCAGCGACCGGCAGCGGCGGGAGATCTCGGTGCAGGTGTGGGCGCGTTCCACGCCGTCGGTGGCCAGCGGGCTGTTGCCGATCGGCGCGTGGGCGCTCTACCTGAGCGGCTCGCTCTCCGCCGGGGCGGTGCTGGTGGCCGTCTCCACGCTGGGCGCGGCGCGCTGGTTCGCCTGGACCACCGCCTCGTTGATCTCCCAGCTGCCCTCGGCGCGGGTCTGGACGCGGCGCACGGCGGCGATGACCGGAGTGAGCGCGTACTCCGCTGGGGTTTCGGCTGTCGACCTGGCCGCCGGGACGGCGCCCGCGCCGACGCCACCACCCCGGCATCCGCTGCGCCGCCTGGAGCTGCGCGGCTTCGGGGTGGTGCATTCCGACGGTACGGTGGCCGTCCGGGACGTCGACCTGAGCGTGCAGCGTGGGCAGTTGGTGCTGGTCGTCGGGCCGGTGGGGTCGGGCAAGTCCTCGTTGCTGCGGGCGCTGGCCGGGATCGTGCACCACACCGGTGAGCTGGCCTGGAACGGTGACCCGGTCACCGAGCCGGAGCTGTTCCTGCGCCCCAACCAGGTCGGTTACGTCGGCCAGTTGCCTCGGGTGCTGTCCGGCACTGTCGCCGACAACATCGCGCTCGGGCACGAGGTTGATGCGGCCGGGGCGGTCAGCACCGCACAGCTCGACCACGACCTGGCCGCCGCTGGCGGTGGGCTCGGTCTGCTCATCGGGCACAAGGGCACCCGGCTGTCCGGCGGCCAGTTGCAGCGGTTGGCGCTGGCCCGTGCGCTGGCCCCGCGTACCGAACTGCTGGTCGCCGACGACGTGTCGTCGGCGCTGGACGTCACGACCGAGCTGGCGCTGTGGCAGGCGTTGCGCGACCACGGGGTGACAGTGGTCGGCTCCACCGCGAAGCGCGCCGCGCTGGTCCGGGCCGACCACGTGGTGGTGCTGCTCGGCGGGCAGGTGGCGGCCCAGGGCACCTGGCAGGACCTGGAGGGCCGCTGGTCACACCTGGCCGGTTGAGAGCGGGATGACGATCGGGCGGCTGCACAGCGGCAGCCGCCCGACCGCCCGGAAGATCAGGCCGCGCGGGCGTACTGGGCGGGGCCGGAGTACGCGACGCCGAGCTTGGCGGCGGCCCGGCGCGGCCAGTACGCGTCGCGCAGCAGCTCCCGGCCCAGCAGCACCAGGTCGGCCTCGCCGCTGGCAACGATCTGCTCCGCGTGCTCGGGCTCGACGATCAGGCCCACAGCGCCGGTCGGCACACCGGCGTCGCGGCGGATCTGCGCGGCCAGCGGCACCTGGTAGCCGGGGCCGAGCGGGATGCGCTGGTCGGTGCTGACGCCACCGGAGGACGCGTCGACCAGGTCGACGCCGACGCCGGCCAGCTCGCCGGCGAGCACCACGCTGTCCTCGATCGTCCAGCCGCCCTCAGCCCAGTCGGTGGCGGAGATCCGGGTCAGCACCGGCACGTCCTCGCCGACCGCGGCGCGCACCGCGCGGGCCACCTCCAGGGTGAGTCGCATCCGGGCGGCCCGGTCGCCGCCGTAGGAGTCGGTGCGGTGGTTGGTCAGCGGCGAGAGGAACTCGTTGAGCAGGTAGCCGTGCGCGGCGTGGATCTCCACGGCGGCGAAGCCGGCGTCCAGCGCGCGTTCGGCGGCCGCGGCGAACGCCTGGACCACACCGGCGATGCCGGCCTCGTCGAGGCTGGTCGGCGTCCGGTAGTCGGTGGTGAACGGCTCCGAGCCGGGCGCGACGGGCGTCCAGCCACCCTCGCTGTCCGGCACGCCACCGCGCTCCGGTGCCCACGGCCGGTAGGTGGAGGCCTTGAAACCGGCGTGCGCGAGCTGCACGGCCGGCACGGCGCCGTGGGCGGCGACGAACGCGGTCACCGGTCGCCAGGCGTCGACGTGCGCGCCGGACCACAGCCCGGTGTCCTGCGGGCTGATCCGGCCCTCGGGGAGCACGGCGGTCGCCTCGGTCAGGATCAGACCGGCACCGCCGACCGCGCGACTGCCCAGGTGGATCAGGTGCCAGTCGGTGGGCAGGCCATCGGGGCCGGCGGAGTACTGGCACATGGGGGCCATGGCGATCCGGTTGGGCAGTGTGACCGCGCGCAGGGCCAGGGGGGTGAACAGGGAACTCATGGGGTCATCCTCTCGAAGACGGCGACGGGCCCCTCCGGGGAGGGGCCCGTCGCCGTCGGTGTCAGCTGGATCAGGCGGGTACGGGGCTCAGCTCGTCCTGTCGGGTCGGCCGGGGGTCGGCGACCGGCTCCGGGTCGGTCAGGTCCCGCCGACCGGCGGACTCGTACGCGGCCCGGTCGAGGGTGCCCTCCCGGGCGGCGACCACTGTCGGCACGAGTGCCTGCCCGGCCACGTTGGTGGCGGTGCGGATCATGTCCAGGATCGGGTCGATGGCCAGCAGCAGGCCGGCGCCGGCCAGCGGCAGACCCAGCGTGCTGAGGGTCAGGGTGAGCATCACGATCGCGCCGGTCAGGCCGGCGGTGGCCGCCGAGCCGACCACCGAGACGAAGGCGATCAGCAGGTAGTCGGTCACGCCGAGCTGCACACCGAACACCTGGGCCACGAAGATCGCGGCGAGTGCCGGGTAGATCGCGGCGCAACCGTCCATCTTCGTGGTGGCACCGAACGGCACCGCGAACGAGGCGTACTCGCGGGGGACGCCGAGGCGCTCGACGGAGCGCTGGGTCACCGGCATGGTGCCGACCGAGGAGCGGGACACGAAGGCCAGCTCGATCGCCGGCCAGGCGCCGGCGAAGAAGCGCAGCGGGTTGAGGCGGCCGGCGAGGATCAGCACCAGCGGGTAGACCACGAACAGCACGATGGCGCAGCCGACGTAGACGGCGGTGGTGAACTTCGCGAGGGGGGCCAGCAGGTCCCAGCCGTACGAGGCGACGGCGTTGCCGATCAGGCCGAGGGTGCCGATCGGGGCGAGGCGGATGACCCACCAGAGCGCCTTCTGGACGATCTCCAGCAGGGACCGGTTCAGCGCCACGAAGGGCTCGGCGGGCTCGCCGACCAGCAGGGCCGCGGCACCCACGACGACGGCGAGGAAGACGATCTGGAGGACGTTGCCCTCGACGAACGCGCCGACCGGGTTGGTGGGCACGATGCCGGTGAGGAAGTCGGTCCACGAGCCGGTGTTCTTCGGCGGGGCCGCGCCACCCAGGTCGAGGGTCACGCCCTTGCCCGGGTTGGTGAGCAGGCCGAGGCCGATGCCGATGCTCACCGCGATCAGGGCGGTGATGCCGAACCACATCAGGGTCTTGAGGGCGAGCCGGGCGGCGTTCGCGACGCCGCGCAGGCTGACCACGCTGACCACGATGGCGGTGAAGACCAGCGGCGGCACCGCCAGTTTGAGCAGCTGGATGAAGAGGCTGCCGACGGTTTGCAGGGTGGTGGTCAGCCAGCTCAGGTCGTTGGCGCGGGCCAGGAAGCCCAGCGCGACGCCGAGCACGAGGCCGAGCAGGATCTGCACGGAGAAGGGAATCTTGCGCAGGCCGAAAGGCATGAGACGTTGTCCAATTGTCTGGTTCCGAGCGGGTGGGCGTGTGTGTCGCGGCTATGCCGGACAGACGCCGCTGGCCTGCAGTCGGAGATCGACGTACAGGCGCTCGGTGAGGCCCCAGACATTGGTCATCGCTCGCCGACGTTACGCCGATTCCCGCTCGGAGGAAGGGGTGATCGGCGTGAGGCTCCTTACATCCGGCCCGCCCGCCGTCCTATCGACGGGCCAGGGCGAGGACTGTCGCGGTCGAGAGGCCCCACAGCACCGCGACGGCGAGGACCAGCCGTTCCAGCACGCCCACCACCGCACCCCGGCCGAGGATGAGCATCGCCAGCGCCACCGCGGCGCAGAGCGGCAGCGCCACCGCGGCGGCCAGGCCAGCCAGCCGACGGAGCACCGGGCCCGCCGGCCCGGACACGGCGAGCGTGACCATGGCGAGGACCACCGACGCGGTCGCCGCGATGCTCGTGCCGCCGTGCACCAGATCCGCCGCCGTCGCCCGCTCGAACGGTGGCAGCGGGCAGCCGGCGGAGCAGGTCACGGCCCCGGACACGGCGGTGAAGACCGCGCCGGTGGCGAGCAGGGCCGGTGCCGCCCACACCCCGGGAGGCAGTGCCGCGCCGACCAGCAGCAGCGCTGCGGCCAGAGCGAGGATCCCGATTCGGTACGTCGTGGCGTGACCACTGCCGGCGATGCCCGCCTCGCTGACGTACCCGGTGAGCCCCGGACCGGGACCGGCGACCACGGCGACGGTCACCGCGACCGCCCCGGCCAGCGCGCAGCCGGCCGCGGCGGACCCGGCGACCCGGCGGACGACGTCGGCGCGGGCCCTCGGCGCGGTCGTGGTGCCGGGCCGACCCGGCTCAGCCACGCCCGTGTGGCGTGCTCCAACCGGAGTCGTCAGGCCCGAGCGGCACGATGCCGCTCGGGTTGATCTCCCGGTGGGTGCCGTAGTAGTGCCGCTTGATGTGGTCGAAGTCCACCGTCTCACCGAAGCCCGGGGTCTGGAACAGGTCCCGGGCGTACGCCCAGAGCACCGGCATCTCGGTCAGCTTCTGCCGGTTGCACTTGAAGTGTCCGTGGTACGCGGCGTCGAACCGGATCAGTGTGGTGAACAGCCGCACGTCGGCCTCGGTGATCGCCTCACCCATCAGGTAGCGCTGCCCGGCCAGGCGTTCGGACAAGGCGTCCAGCCGGGCGAAGAGTGCCCGGAATGCCTCTTCGTACGCCTCCTGCGAGGTGGCGAACCCGCACCGGTACACGCCGTTGTTGACGTCGGTGTGGATCTCGGCCATCAGCGCGTCCATCTCGGGACGAAGTTCGACCGGGTACAGGTCCGGTGCGTCGGGCGCGTGCAGCGAGCGCCACTCGGTGGAGAGGTCGAGGGTGAGCTGCGGGTAGTCGTTGGTGACGACCCGGCCGGTCAGGGTGTCGACCAGCGCCGGCACTGTCACCCGGCCCGTGTAGTCCGCGTCGGTGGCCAGGTACGCCTCGGAGAGGAAGCTGACGCCGAGGACCGGGTCGAAGCCGTCCGGGTCCAGGGCGAACGCCCAGCCCCGCTCGTCGCGGATCGGGTCGACGGTGCCCAGCGAGATCGCGTCGTCCAGGCCGAGCAGGCCCCGCACGATCCTCGCCCGGTGTGCCCACGGGCAGGCGCGGCACCAGATCAGCCGGTACCGGCCGGCCTCCAGCGGCCAACGGTCCTGCTCGTCGGGCCCGCCACCGGGCGGGGACGTGGAGTCGGCGGTGACCCGACCGGTGAACCGGTTGGGCTGACGGACGAACGCGCCGCCGCCGCTGGTCTCTGCGCTGAACTGGGCCCGGGCCATGCCGCCAACCTATCCGCTGCCGACGCGGATATCCTGGCGGCCGGCAGCCCCCGCGACCCGGTGGGCGTGCCCCACCCCCGCCGTCTGCACCCCCGAAGGACTCGCGATGACCGTGGCATACCTGGTGGCCGGTGTCCGTACCCCGATCGGCCGGTACGCCGGCGCGCTGGCCGGCGTCCGCCCCGACGACCTGGCCGCGCATGTGATCCGCGAGTTGGTCGCCCGGCACCCGTCGGTGGACTGGGCGCGGGTGGACGACGTCGTGCTCGGCTGCGCCAACCAGGCCGGCGAGGACAACCGCAACGTGGCCCGGATGGCGGCGCTGTTGGCCGGCCTGCCGCAGGAGGTGCCGGGCAGCACCGTCAACCGGCTCTGCGGCTCGGGCCTGGACGCCCTGGCCACCGCCGCCCGGTCCATCGTCGCCGGGGACGCGGAGCTGGTGATCGCCGGCGGGGTGGAGAGCATGAGCCGTGCCCCCTTCGTCATGCCGAAGGCCACGTCGGCGTACTCCCGCTCCGCCGAGGTGTACGACACCACCCTGGGCTGGCGGTTGGTGAACCCGCTGATGCGCGACGGGTGGGGCGTCGACTCGATGCCGGAGACGGCGGAGAACGTGGCCGCCGAGTACGGCGTGAGCCGGGCCGAGCAGGACGCCTTCGCGTACCGCTCGCAGCAGCGCGCGGCCAAGGCGCAGGCCGACGGCCGGTTCGCCGAGGAGATCGTGGCGGTGTCCGTGCCGGCCGGCCGCCGGGAGACCCGGCTGGTCGAGGTCGACGAGCACCCCCGGGAGACCACGCTTGCGAAGTTGGCCTCGCTGCCTACCCCGTTCCGCGACGGCGGCACGGTGACCGCCGGCAACTCCTCAGGCGTCAACGACGGGGCGGTGGCCCTGCTGGTCGCCAGCGAGGCGGCGGTGCACCGGTACGGCCTCACTCCGCTGGCCCGGATCGGCGGGGCGGCTGCGGCCGGCGTACCGCCCCGGATCATGGGGATCGGCCCGGTGCCGGCCACCCGTAAGCTGCTCGACCGGGTCGGCGTCGAGCTGAGCGCGGTGGACGTGGTGGAGCTGAACGAGGCGTTCGCCGCGCAGTCGGTGGCGGTGTTGCGCGAGCTGGGGCTGCCCGTGGACGCCGAACACGTCAACCCGAACGGCGGGGCCATCGCACTGGGGCACCCGCTCGGCGCCAGCGGCGCGCGGCTGGCATTGACCGCCGCCCTGGAGTTGCGCCGTCGCGGCGGTCGCCGGGCTCTGGCCACCATGTGCATAGGTGTTGGTCAAGGGATCTCCCTGTTGCTGGAGTCAGCCGCCTAGAGTGGTCCACACCACACGACCCGCGGGTCGACCGGTGCCCACGCGTGCCCGCTGCGCGCCCCGACGCCGGTGCTGTCCCGCGCCGCGGCGATGAACTGGGGAGCACGCTGATGCCGGACGGACTGCCGACCGAGATCGATCTGACCAGGCCGAGCGCGGCCCGGGTGTACGACTATTTCCTGGGCGGGGCGCACAACTTCGAGATCGACCGGCAGCTGGCCGAACAGATCGCCAGCATGACGCCGAATCTCGCCGCCACCATGCGTTCGGGCCGCGAGTTCCTGCGCCGGGCCGTCCGGGTGCTGCTCGACGCCGGCATCGACCAGTTCCTCGACATCGGCTCCGGAATTCCCACCGTGGGCAACGTGCACGAGGTGGCTCAGGGGGTGAACCCCAAGGCCCGAGTGGTGTATGTCGACATCGACCCGGTGGCGGTCGCGCACAGCCGGGAGTTGCTCGCCGGCAACGAGCTGACCGGGGTCATCCACGCCGACCTGCGTGAGCCGGAGCGGATCCTCGCCGAGACCCGGCAGCTCGGGCTGATCGACTTCAGCCGGCCGATGGGCATCCTGCTGGCCGGGGTGGTGCACTTCATCCCCGACAGCGACCGGCCTGAGGAGATTCTGGCCACCCTGCGGGCAGCCGCCGCGCCGGGCAGCTTCCTGGTCATCTCGCACTCCACATTCGAGGACCAGCCGCAGGAGATGCTGGACGCCCAGCGTCTCTCCGCACGGACGGACACCGAGATCACCCTGCGCTCCCGCGCCCAGGTCACCGGTTTCTTCGGGGACTGGACGGTCCTCGAACCGGGCGTGGTGCACATGCCGCTCTGGCGGCCCGACTCACCGTCCGACGTGGACGAGCACCCGGAGCGGTTCGGCGCCTTCGGGGGCGTCGCCCGGTACGACCAGCCCGCCGGCTGATCCCGTGGCCGCCGTCCCGGACCCCGCCGGGGTCGGTGCTGGCCGGGACCCCGCCGGGGTCGGTGCTGGCCGGGACCCCGCCGGGGTCGGTGCTGGCCGGGACCCCGCCGGGGTCGGTGCTGGCCGGGACCCCGCCGGGGTCGACGCCGGCCGGGCCGACGCCCAGGGGTATGCCGCCGACTGGGCCCGTGCGGTGCGCCGCCTCGGGTTCGTGCCGCTCAGTGCGGCCGAGACCGAGCGGCTGCTGCTGGTGCACACGATCCGGCTGGCGCAGGCGGTGCGGGCGGAGCCCTTCTCCGCCCGTCCGGCCGAGGAGGTCGGGTGGGCGCTGGTGGAGGCGCACCTCACCGAGCCGCAGGCCCTGGACTGGACGCTGCACGCCCTCGGTGCGGATTTCGCCGACCGGGTGCTGGGTGCCCTCGACCGGCCGGCGGACCTCGCCGACCGGATCGCGGCGGTGCAGGGCGGGCTGGCCGCCGGGTTCGCCCGCGCGCTTCGCGACCGCACCTTCAGTCAGCAGGAACGGATCGCCCGGTCCGCCTGGCAGGCGCGTGACGAGGTCGAGCAGGCGCTGCGCGACAGCGAGGCACGGTTCCGGGCCGTCTTCACCGGTGCCGCCATCGGAATCGGCATCGCCGGCGTGGACGGTCGGATCATCGACGTCAACCAGGCCTTCGCCGACATGCTCGGCTACTCCATGGAGGAGCTGCGCGGGACCAACGTGGCGGCACTGTTCCACGTGGACGACGCCGCCGGGATGTGGGAGCTGTACCAGGAGCTGATCGAGGGCAAGCATGACGCGGCCCGGGTGGAGAAGCGCTACCACCGCAAGGACGGCAGCGTGGTCTGGACGGATCTGGCCGTCTCACTGATCCGGTACGACGACGGCCGGCCCCGGTTCACCGTCGCGATGATCGAGGACATCACCCAGCGGTACGAACTCCAGCAGCGGCTGCGCTTCCAGGCGTTGCACGACCCGCTGACGGGGCTGCCCAACCGGACGTTGTTCTTCGAGACGCTGGCGCGGGTCCTCGACGGCGCGGACAACGGGCGGCGAGTCGGGGTGTGCTTCCTCGACCTGGACGGCTTCAAGGCGATCAACGACAGCCTCGGTCACGACCTCGGTGACCGCCTGCTGGTGATGATCGGCCGGAGGCTGGCCGCGTGCGTGGCCGACCACGGCCACCTGGTCGCCCGGATGGGCGGCGACGAGTTCGTGATCCTCGTCGACGGAGGGGACGACATCGACGACGCGGTGGCCGTCGCGGAGGCCGCGCTGGCCGCCGTCGCGTCCCCGGTGCACGTCGGTGAACACCAGTTGGCCGTCTCGGCCAGTGTGGGCATCGTGCAGTGCCCGGCCGCGGAGACCTCCCCGTCGGAGCTGATGAAGGCCGCGGACACCACGCTGTACTGGGCGAAGGCGGCGGGCCGGGGCCGGTGGGCGGTCTACGACCCGGAGCGCAGCGCCCGGGACATCGCCCGGTCGGCGCTGGTGGCCGGGCTGCCCGCCGCACTGGACCGGGGCGAGTTCGTCCTGCACTACCAGCCGATCGTGTCGCTGCTGGAGGGCAGCATGCTCGCGGTGGAGGCGCTGGTCCGGTGGGAGCATCCGGAGCTGGGCCTGATCGGGCCGGACCGGTTCATCGGCCTGGCCGAGGAGACCGGCCTGATCGTCCGGCTCGGTGAGTGGGTGCTGCGGCAGGCCTGTCACGACGCCGAGCGGTGGTGGCGGCAGTTCCCCGAGGCCAGGCTGGTGGTCAGCGTCAACCTGGCCGCGCGGCAGGCCGACGACCCGGCGATCGTGGAGACGGTGGCCGACGCGCTGCACACCAGCGGACTGCCGGCCGAGCTGCTTCAACTGGAGCTGACCGAGAGCGCCGTGATGGGCAGCGCCGACGAGCCTCTGCGCAGCCTGTACCGGCTCGCCGCGCTCGGCGTCCGGCTGGCGGTCGACGATTTCGGCACCGGATACTCCAACCTGGCGTACCTGCGGCGGCTGCCGATCCACTGCCTGAAGCTCGCCGGCCCGTTCGTCGAGGGCATCCGCGCCGACGGCACCGACGTCGCCGCCGACCACCGGGACGAACGGATCGTCGACGCGCTGGTCCGGTTGGCGCACGCGCTGGAGCTGTGGGTGACCGCCGAGGCGGTGGAGACCGAGGTGCAGGCGGAACGGTTGCGGGCGCTGCGCTGCGACACCGGGCAGGGACGATTCTTCGGCGCCCCGGCCCCGGCCGACACGATCACCGCCCGGCTCCGTGGCGGGGCGACGGCGTGAGCGGGGGCCCACTACGGTTCGGTCGGCACCGATGGCGGCGATGGAAGGTGGCGACGTGAGCCTGACGGACTCGCAGACCGTGGTGACGGTTGTGGCCGGCCTGGCCATCCTGGCCGGGCTGGCCGGCGTGGTGGTGCCCGGCCTGCCGGCGTTGCCGCTGTGCTGGGGTGGTGTGCTGGTCTGGGCGGTCTTCGGCGGTGCGGGCATGGTCGGCTGGGCGGTGTTCGGCGCTGCCACTGTGGTCGTGGCGGGCGGCACCGTGATCAAGTACGCGTGGCCGGGCCGGAACCTGAAGCGCACCGGTGTGCCGACGTCCACACTGCTCGCCGGCGGCGTGCTCGGCATCGTCGGGTTCTTCGTGGTGCCGGTCGTGGGGCTGGTGCTCGGCTTCGTCGCCGGGGTGTGGGCGGCGGAGCGGCTGCGGCTCGGCAGCAACCAGCTCGCCTGGCCGTCCACCGTGCAGGCGCTCAAGGCCGCCGGTCTGTCGATGCTGGTCGAGTTCGCCGCCTGTCTGGTCGTTACCGCACTGTGGCTGGCCGGCCTGCTGCTGGCGTGATCCCCCGGTCGGACGAGTTCGGGGCGATAAGGCGGAGCGGCAGCGGCTAGGGTCGATCCCATGCGCGTCGTGGTGCTTGGCGGTCTTGGTGCCTGGCCCTCCGCCGAGCAGGCGTGTGCGGGCTTTCTGGTCGAGCACCAGGGCTTTCGGCTGTTGGTCGATCCTGGCTACGCGACGGTGCAACCGCTGCTGACCCGGGTGCCCGCCTCAGCGGTCGACGCGGTGTACGTCAGCCACGGCCATCCCGACCACTGCGCTGACCTGCAGCCACTGCTGCGGGCCAGGGTGTTGCCCGACCGGTCCGCGCCGGCCCTGCCGGTGTTCGCGCCAAGCGGCAGCCTCGACCCGCTGCTCGCGATCGACGAGTCAGGGCTCATCGACGCGGCGTACCGACTGCACGGGTTCACCCCCGGCGACAACTTCGGCGTCGGTCCGTTCACCGTGCGGACATGGTCACTGCCGCACTGGGTGCCGAACGCCGGGGCCCGTTTCACCGCCGGCGGGACGGTGCTGGCCTACACCGGGGACACCGGGCCGAGCCCGATGTTGGTTGAGTTGGCCCGCGACGCCGACCTGCTGATCGCCGACGCGACGTATGTCGACGAGATCCCGGACCGGCATGTCGGATTCCTGTCGAGCGCCGCCGAGGTGGGTCGCTACGCCAACGCGGCACGGAGCAGAGCGGTCCTGCTGACGCACCTGTGGCCTGGCACGGACCCTGACGCGGCCGTCGCCGCGGCACGGCGGGCATACAGCGGTTCTGTCGACGTGGCCCGGTCGGGCCTGCTGGTCGACCTGCCCGCCTGACGCCGGGGCTCGTGGTGACGGGCTGGGGGCGCGGGGCACTGGTCGGGTACGGCGACGCGCCGTACGTGAGAGAGAGGTGTGCCCCGCGCCGCCGCGGTCCGGGCGGTCCGAGCGCCCGGGGGTACGCCCGTCGCGAACGGGCTGGTCACGGGCTCAAGGATGCGGCCGGGGTGGCCGCAGGGGCAACACAATTAGCCGTCGGCGGTGACATTCCCGCCGAGTATGTATTGACCGTCTTGATCGCCCGGGATCACACTTTGCCCACTCGCACGCGGAACCACCTCAGGGAGGTGTGCAGTGGCAACGACCCCCGTGCCAACCGCCGAGCAACCGATGGACGACGACGCCCGACGGCTCGCCGAACTCGGCTACAAACAGGAGTTGCGCCGCAAGTGGAGTGGCTTCTCCAACTTCGCCATCTCGTTCTCCATCATCTCGATCCTGGCCGGCTGCTTCACCACCTTCGGTCAGGCGTGGAACAACGGCGGCCCGGTCGCCATCTCCTGGGGCTGGCCGCTGATCTCGCTGTTCATCCTGATCATCGGTTTCTGCATGGCCGAGCTGGTGTCGGCGTACCCGACAGCGGGCGGGATCTACTGGTGGGCGGCCACCATGGGTCGCCCGGTGCACGGCTGGTTCACCGGCTGGCTGAACCTCATCGGCCTGGTGGCGGTCACCGCCTCGGTGGACTACGGCTGCGCGACGTTCCTCAACCTCACCCTGTCCGCGCTCTTCGACGGCTGGGCCGGGACGCTGCGGCAGGCGTTCGTCCTCTTCGTGATCATCCTGGTTCTGCACGGGCTGATCAACATCTTCGGGCACCGGATCATCGACGTACTCCAGAACGTCTCGGTCTGGTGGCACGTGGCCGGTGCGGCCGTCGTGGTGGCCATCCTGGTCTTCGTGCCGGACAACCACCAGAGCTTCCAGTTCGTGTTCACCGAGCGCTTCAACAACTCCGGTTTCGGTGACGGCGACGTCGGCGGGCTGACGTTCTGGTTCTACGTGCTGCCCCTGGGTTTCCTGCTGACCCAGTACACGATCACCGGCTTCGACGCCTGCGCACACGTCTCCGAGGAGACCCGCGGCGCTTCGCAGGCCGCCGCACGGGGGCTCTGGCAGTCGATCTTCTATTCCGCTGTCGGCGGCTGGATCCTGCTGCTGGCGTTCCTCTTCGCGGCCACCGACGTCGAGGCGGTCAACGCCGCGGGCGGCTTCTCCGGTGCCATCTTCGAGTCCGCGTTGACGCCGGTCTTCTTCAAGATCGTCATCATCATCTCCACCATCGGCCAGTTCTTCTGCGGGATGAGCTGCGTGACCTCGATGAGCCGCATGGCGTACGCGTTCAGCCGGGACCGGGCGGTGCCCGGGTGGCGACTCTGGTCGAAGGTCGACCGCAACGGCACCCCGGTCAACGCGATCATCGGCGCGACCCTGGCCGGCCTGGTGCTGACCCTGCCGGCGCTCTACGAGAGCTCGGCCGGCATCCCGATCGCCTTCTACGCGGTGGTCTCGGTGGCGGTGCTCGGGCTCTACCTGTCCTTCCTCATCCCGATCGCACTGCGGCTGCGGATGGGCGACCGGTTCGTGCCCGGGCCGTGGACGCTCGGCCGCAAGTACAAGCTGCTCGGCTGGATCGCGGTGATCGAGATCGCCGTCATCGCGGTCTACTTCGTGCTGCCCATCGTGCCCGCCGGGGTGCCCGGCAACGACGGGTTCACCTGGTCGGCCGTCAACTATGCGCCGCTCGCCGTCGGCGGGGTGCTGCTGGTGGTCGCCGTCTGGTGGTACGCCTCGGCCCGCACCTGGTTCACCGGACCCGTCCGTACCGTCGAGGAGCCGACCGCCAGGTCAGAGCCTGCGGCGGTCGACGGCCCCGAATGACCCGAGCCCTGCCGGGGTCAGGGTTGCACCGGGTCCGCGAGACGGAACCCGGCACGGCCGGCGGGTGGCGGCTGCCGCTCGCCGGTCGTGAACCGGACGATGCGGTCGTCCTGTGGCCTCGGCGTGCCGTTGCCGTCGCGGTTGCTGGTGGCCACCCAGAGGGAGCCGTCCGGGGCCACCTCGACGGTACGGAGCCGGCCGTAGGCACCCACCAACTCGGCGGCCGGTGTGCCGACCGTCCCGGCGGGGCTGATCGGGACGGCCCACAGCCGGGCTCCCCGCAGCGCGGCGACGAACAGGGTGCCGCCCGCGAAGGCGGCACCACTCGGCGACGCCTGCGCCGGGGGCCAGACGACCACCGGGGCACGGAAGCGGGGATCGTTGCTCGGGCCCTCCACGACCGGCCAGCCGTAGTTGCCGCCCGGGACGATGCGGTTCACCTCGTCCCAGGTGGCCTGGCCGAACTCGGTGGCGAACAGTCGGCCCTGCGCGTCCCAGGCCAGACCCTGCACGTTGCGGTGGCCGTAGCTGAACACCGGCGAGCCGGGGAACGGGTTGCCCGCGGGGACGCCACCGTTCGGCCGGATCCGCAGGATCTTGCCATTGCGGCTGGCCAGGTTCTGCGCGTTGGCTGGGACACCGGCGTCACCGACGCCGACGTAGAGCATCCCGTCGGGGCCGAAGGCGATCCGTCCACCGTTGTGGATGGACGCCCGCACCGGGCCGCTGAAGATCACCTGCTGGCGTTGCGGCGCGTTCAGCCGGAACCGCGCGATCCGGATGTCGGACGCGGTGGTGAAGCAGACGTAGATCCATCGGTCCAGGCGGTACCGGGGAGAGACGGCCAGGCCGAGCAGGCCTCCCTCGCCGCCGCCGACCACCCCGGCGATCCGGGCGACCTGCACCGTCGGTTGGCCGGGTCGGACCCGCAGCACGGTGCCCTGGTCGCGCTGAGCCACCAGGGCGCTGCCGTCGGGCAGGAAGTCGAGCCCCCAGGGTGCTTCCAGCCCGGTCGCGACGACCTCCGGTTGGGCGAAGTCGAACCCGCCGGCATCGGCAGCGGTGACCGACCCGTCCGGCGTACGAACCCCCGCCTCGGCGCTCACCGCCGTGCCGAGCGTGATGGCGAGAGTGACGACGGCCAGGACTGCTCGAAGACGCATGACAACTCCTCGCGTGGTTTGCCGCCGACCACGCCGGGGGCATTGACGGTGATCCGGTTTGCCAGTAGACCTTGGTGATGGAGGCCCGCTCATGAGCAGAACGCCACTGACGCTGGAAGAGTTGCGGGTCGCTGTCGAGGCCGGCGAGATCGACACCGTGGTGTTGGCCCTGGTCGACATGCAGGGGCGCCTGCAGGGCAAGCGGTTCCACGCGCCCTTCTTCCTCGACCAGGTGGTGGCCAACGGCAGTGAGGGTTGCAACTACCTGCTCGCCGTGGACGTCGACATGAACACCGTCGACGGGTACGCGATGTCGAGCTGGGAGCGCGGCTACGGCGACTTCGCGATGGTGCCGGACTTCGGCACGTTACGCCGCACGCCCTGGCAGCCCGGCTCCGCCATGCTGCTGGCCGACCTGACCTGGCTCGACGGAACCGGCGACGTGGTCGCCTCGCCCCGGCAGATCCTGCGCCGGCAGCTGGACCGGCTGGCCGAGCACGGGCTGACCGCGTACGCCGGCACCGAGTTGGAGTTCGTGCTGTTCCGCGACTCGTACGAGGACGCCTGGCGGCGCGGCTACCGCGATCTCACCCCGGCCAACCAGTACAACGTCGACTACTCCCTGCTCGGCACCGCCCGGGTGGAGCCGCTGCTGCGCCGGATCCGCACCGAGATGGCCGCTGCCGGGCTTACCCCGGAGAGCGCCAAGGGCGAGTGCAACCTCGGCCAGCATGAGATCGCCTTCCGCTACGACGAGGCGGTCGCCTGCGCCGACCACCACGTGATCTACAAGAACGGCGCCAAGGAGATCGCCGCCCAGGAGGGCATGTCGATCACCTTCATGGCCAAGCCGAACGAGCGGGAGGGCAACTCCTGCCACATCCACTTCTCCCTGCGGGACAGCACCGGTGGCTCGGCGATGCTCGGCGACGGCCCGGCGCACCTGTCGCAGACCGGGCAGCGGGTGCTCGCCGGGCTGCTGGCCACCATGCGGGAGTTCAGTCTGCTCTTCGCCCCGAACATCAACTCCTACAAGCGCTACCAGCCCGGATCGTTCGCCCCCACGGCCCTGCGGTGGGGGGTGGACAACCGCACCTGCGCGCTGCGGGTGGTCGGGCACGGGCAGGGCATGCGGGTGGAGAACCGGGTGCCTGGCGCCGACGTCAACCCGTACCTGGCGATCGCCGGGCTGGTCGCCGGCGCGCTGCACGGCATCGACAGTGAGCTGGAGCTGGGCGACGAGTGCACCGGCAACGCGTACGACGACCCGGAGGCCGAGCGGGTCCCCGGCACCCTGCGCGACGCCCTGACCCTCTGGGAGGGCTCCACTGTCGCCCGGGAGGCGTTCGGCGACGAGGTGGTGGCCCACTACGCCAACCAGGCGAGGGTGGAGCTGGCGGCCTTCGACGCGGCGGT
The DNA here is from genome assembly GCF_006715105.1 of Micromonospora sp. A202. Lineage (NCBI taxonomy): Bacteria > Bacillati > Actinomycetota > Actinomycetes > Micromonosporales > Micromonosporaceae > Micromonospora > Micromonospora sp. A202. The sequence goes on from NZ_VFMP01000001.1 coordinate 1,227,324, forward strand.
GACGGACTGGGAGCTGACCCGTGGCTTCGAACGCCTGTAACGCGCCCCGCCGCGCCCAAGCGCCCCGCCGCGTCGATCATGGACTTGTGGTGCCCGGGGTGCGCCAGATTGCGGCTTTCGCGAGGCACCACAACTCCATGATCGACAACGAGGGGCGGGTGGGGGCGTGACTCTGGTTGTGGACCCGGCTACCGGGGTGGGGTTTCAGGAGGTTGTGGGGGCTTCCGTCGACGAGGTTGACCAGGCGATCTCGCGGGCGGCCACCGCGTTCGAGGCGTGGCGGAGGGTGGCTCCCGGGGACCGGTCACGCCTGCTGCGGCGGTTCGCCTCCGTGGTGGACGCGCACCTGGACGAGCTGGCCGCGCTGGAGGTCCGCAACTCCGGCCACACCATCGGCAACGCCCGGTGGGAAGCCGGCAACGTGCGGGACGTCCTGGACTACTACGCCGGGGCGCCCGAGCGGTTGACCGGGCGGCAGATCCCGGTGCCGGGCGGGCTGGACGTCACCTTCCACGAGCCGCTCGGCGTGGTCGGCGTGATCGTCCCGTGGAACTTCCCGATGCCGATCGCGGCCTGGGGGTTCGTCCCGGCCCTCGCCGCCGGCAACACAGTGGTGCTCAAACCCGCCGAGCTGACCCCGCTGACCGCGCTGCGGCTGGCCGAGCTGGCCCGCGAGGCAGGCCTGCCCGGCGACGTGTTCATCGTCGTGCCGGGCGAGGGCGCGGTGGTGGGGGAGCGGTTCGTCAGCCACCCGGCGGTCCGCAAGATCTGCTTCACCGGCTCCACCGAGGTCGGCACCCGGATCATGGCCGGCTGTGCGGCTCAGGTGAAGCGACTCACCCTGGAGCTGGGCGGCAAGAGCGCGAACATCGTGTTCGCCGACGCCGACCTGGAGCGCGCCGCCGCGACCGCGCCGGGCGCGGTCTTCGACAACGCGGGCCAGGACTGCTGCGCACGGTCGCGGATCCTGGTCCAGCGCCCGGTGTACGACAGCTTCCTGGCACTGCTCGAACCAGCGGTACGCGCGGTGCGGGTGGAGGACCCGTCCCGGGACACCGCCGAGATGGGTCCGCTGATCTCCGCGGCCCAGCGCGACCGGGTCGCCGGCTACCTGACCGGGGCGACTGTCGCCTTCACCGGCTCCTGCCCCGACGGCCCCGGGTTCTGGCACGCCCCCACAGTGCTGCTGGCCGACTCGCCAGCCGACCGGCACTGGCGGGAGGAGATCTTCGGCCCCGTGGTCTCGGTGCTGCCGTTCGACGACGAGGCCGACGCGGTCCGGCTCGCCAACGACACCGAGTACGGGCTCTCCGGCTCGATCTGGACCCGGGACGTGGGTCGGGCCCTGCGCCTGGCCCGCGCCGTCGAGTCGGGCAACCTGAGCGTCAACTCGCACTCCTCGGTGCGCTACTGGACCCCGTTCGGCGGGATGAAGCGTTCCGGGCTGGGCCGTGAGCTGGGCCCGGACGCGCTGCACTCCTTCACCGACGTCAAGAACGTGTTCATCGCGACAGAGGAGTGACGCCAGTGCAGGGTCGATTGCAGGACCGGGTGGCCGTTGTCACCGGAGCGGGTAGCGGCATCGGGTTGGCCACCGTCCGGCGGTTCACCGCCGAGGGGGCCCGGGTGGTCTGCGTGGACATCGACGTGGCGGCCGGCGAGAAGACCGCCGAGGAGTGCGGCGGCGAGTTCGTCCGCGCCGACGTCGCCGACGAGTCGGCGGTACGCGACCTTTTCGACGGGGTGGTCGACCGGCACGGCAGCGTGGACATCGCGTTCAACAACGCCGGCATCTCGCCGCCCGACGACGACTCCATCCTGGACACCGGCCTCGACGCGTGGGAGCGGGTGCTGCGGGTCAACACCACCAGCGTCTACCTCTGCTGCAAGTACGCGATTCCGCACATGCGCCGCCAGGGCAAGGGGTCGATCATCAACACGGCCTCGTTCGTGGCGCTGATGGGCGCGGCGACGTCGCAGATCGCGTACACCGCGAGCAAGGGCGGCGTGCTGGCGATGACCCGGGAGTTGGGTGTGCAGTTCGCCCGCGAGGGCATCCGGGTCAACGCGCTCTGCCCCGGCCCGGTGGCCACCCCGTTGTTGCTCGAGTTGTTCGCCGCCGACCCGGAGCGGGCCGCCCGTCGTCTGGTGCACGTGCCGATGGGCCGCTTCGGGCAACCCGAGGAGATCGCCGCCGCGGTGGCGTTCCTGGCCAGCGACGACGCCTCGTTCATGACCGCCGCGCAGTTCGTGGTCGACGGCGGCATCACGGGCGCTTACGTCACCCCACTGTGAGCGCGAGGAGTGAGCCGGTCTTGCGAGCCCCGCAGTCGCGAACGAGGCCGGCACTGTGAGCGCGAGGAGTGAGCCGGTCTTGCGAGCCCCGCAGTCGCGAAAGAGGCCGGCACTGTGAGCGCGAGGAGTGAGCCGGTCTTGCGAGCCCCGCAGTCGCGAACCTTGGCAGCCCTGTGAGCGCGAGGCCGCTGATCGGGATCAGCGCGTACGTCGAACCGGCCGACTGGGCGGTCTGGAGGGGCGTGCCGGCCGTGCTGGTGCCGGCGGCGTACGTGCGGGCGGTGACGGCGGCGGGCGGCCGGGCGGTGGTGCTGCCCCCGGACGACGTGGACGGCGAGGTGGTGGCCGTCCTGGACGGGCTGCTGCTGGCTGGTGGCGCCGACGTGGGTCCGGGGCGGTACGGCCAGCGGCCCGACCCGCGTACCGAGGACCGGCCGGACCGGGACGCCGGTGAGTTGACCCTGCTGACCGCCGCCCTCGCCGCCGAGCTGCCGGTGTTGGGGGTGTGCCGGGGGATGCAACTGCTCGCCGTGGCCTACGGCGGGACACTGCACCAGCATCTGCCCGATGTGGTCGGTCACGAGGCACACCGTCCGGCGCCCGGTGTGTATGGCAGCCATCAGGTGCGGTTCGCGTCGGGCAGCCTGGCCGCGACGGTGTTGGCCGGGGTGGACCGGGTCAACTCGTACCACCATCAGGCGGTCGCCGACCCGGGCCGGTTGTCGGTGACGGGTTGGGCGGAGGACGGCGTGGTCGAGGTGGTGGAGGACCCGGCCCGACCGTTCGTGCTGGGGGTGCAGTGGCACCCGGAGAACGAGCCGGACCCTCGTCCGATCACCGCCCTGGTCGGGGCCGCTGGCCAGCGGATCGGCGGTGGGTGTGACGGACATCGCCCCCGCGCGCTGGTGCCGCCAGTGGGAGGATCAGCGTATGGGCAAGGTCTATCCGGAGATCGACGCTCGACTGCGTGACTTCATCGCGGCCCAGGCGGTCTTCTTCGTGGCCACCGCGCCGTCCGGCGCGGAGGGCCACGTCAACGTCTCGCCGAAGGGCATGCGGGGCACGTTCGTGATCCTCGGGGCGCACCGGGTGGCCTACCTCGATTACCACGGCAGCGGGGCGGAGACCATCGCCCACCTGCGGGACAACGGCCGGATCACGCTGATGTTCTGTGCCTTCGACGGGCCGCCGAAGATCGTCCGGTTGCACGGTCGCGGCAGCAGCGTCGCCGTGACCGAGGACGCCTTCGCCGACCGGCTCGCCGAGTTTCCCGCACCGCCGGACGTGCACGCCGTCCGGGCGGTGATCACGGTCGAGGTGGAGCGGGTCAGCGACTCCTGCGGCTACGCGGTGCCATTGATGGACTTCCGCGCCGAACGTGATCTGCTGCTCACCTCGCACTCGCGTCGTACGGCCGATGACCTGGTGGTCTACCGGGCCACCAGGAACGCGGCGAGCATCGACGGGCTGCCTGTCTTCTGACGTGTCGGGGCGCCTCTGCGACCGCCGTCCGACGCCGCCTCGGGCCCGCAGTGTCCGGTGCCCGACCGCTCAGGCGTAGGTAAACAGCGTCCGACTGTCGTGATGCGTTACGTTGCTGGTCCGCTTGGGTACAAGTCGAGGCACGGCGGGTGAAGATCAACGGTCGAGGGGTACGGCCGGAGCGGGAGGCTGCATGAGCTCGGCTCAGGGGGGCGGGGACGCCGGGCATCCCTTCGTGTCCGGCCGCGAGATCCCCCCGATGCTGGCAGCGGCGTTCGCGTCCGGTGGCGAGATGGGCGAGCGGCTGAGCAGCTTCGACTGGTCCACCAGCTCGCTCGGCGAGCCCGGTCGCTGGCCGTTGGCGCTCTCCAACGCGGTCGGCATGATGCTCGCCTCCAGTGCACAGATCGTCATGTTCTGGGGCGACGAGCAGTCCGCCTTCTACAACGACGCCTACCGGCCGACCATCGGTGCCAAGCACCCGCAGGTGATCGGCCAGCCGGCCCGCCAGCACTGGGCGGAGACCTGGGCGGTGCTCGGCCCGCTGCTCGACGGCGTCCGGAGCACCGGGCGTTCCTACCGCGGAGAGGATCACCCCTTCCTGCTGGACCGGTACGGCTTCGTCGAGCAGACCTACTTCAACGTCTCGTACGACCCGATCCTGGGCGACGACGGGTCGGTCAGTGGCGTCTACTGCATCGTCAACGAGACCACCGGGCGGGTGCTCGGCGAGCGTCGGCTGCGGGCGCTCGCCGAACTGGGTGCCGAGCTGAACGACAGCGGCAGCACCGCCGAACTCGGCCGGACCGCCGCCACGGTGCTCGGCCGGCACCGGGCGGATCTGCCGTTCGCCCTGATCTACCTGGCCGACGACAGCGGCCAGCTCGCCCTGTCTGGCGCCACCGGCACCGCCCCGCCCGCCGTCGACGTCACGTCTCAGCTGCTCACCCGGGTGATCGCCGATGGCGCGCCCGCCACGGTCGAGGTGACCGAGCTGCTCGATGCACCGCCGGCCGACGCCGCCGGCCAGGCCCTCGTGCTGCCGCTCACGGCGACCAACCAGACGGTCGGCGCGCTGGTCGTCGGCGTGGCCCGCCAGCTACCGCTCAACGACGACTACCGCGACTTCCTCGACCTGGTCGCCGCCCAGATCTCCCGGGCGGCGGGCATTCAACGGGCGTACGAGCAGGAACGGGCTCGCGCCGCCGAGCTGGCGGCGTTGGATCGGGCGAAGACCAACTTCTTCGCGAACGTCAGCCACGAGTTCCGCACCCCGCTGACCCTCGTGCTCGGCCCCCTGGAGGACATGCTGGCCGACCCGGCGCTGCCCGCCGCCGACACCGAGCGGCTCACCATGATGCACCGCAACGCGCTGCGCCTGCTCAAGCTGGTCAACACCGTGCTGGACTTCTCCCGACTGGAGTCCGGCCGGCTCGCCGCCCGCTATCAGCCCACCGACCTCGCCGGCTACACCGCCCGGCTGGCCAGCACCTTCCGCTCGGCCACCGAGCGGGCCGGGCTGCGGCTGGTGGTGGACTGCCCGCCGCTGCCGGCACCGGTCTTCGTCGACCGGGACATGTGGGAGAAGATCGTCCTCAACCTGGTGTCCAACGCCGTCAAGTTCACCTTCGACGGCGAGATCCGGGTGCGGGTCCGGGCCGTGGACGGCGTGGCCCGGCTGGACGTGACAGACAGCGGCATCGGCATCGTGCCGGAAGAGTTGCCGCACGTCTTCGAGCGGTTCCACCGGGTGCCTGGGGTGCGTGCACGCACCCATGAGGGCACCGGGATCGGTCTGGCACTGGTCCGGGAGCTGGTCGAGATGCACGGCGGTGAGGTCGGGCTGACCAGCGAGGTCGACCGGGGCAGCACCTTCACGGTGACCGTGCCGTTCGGGTCGGCCCACCTGCCCGCGGACCATGTGGCGGCGTTCCGCCCGCTGCCCGCGGGTGAGCCCGAGCAGGCCCGGCTCTATGTGGCGGAGACCGCGCTGTGGACCGGCGTCGAGCCGGCAGCCGAGTTCGACAGCCGACCGACGGCGGCCGCTCCGGCCGGTCGGATCCTGGTCGTCGACGACAATGTGGACCTGCGCGAACACGTCACCCGGCTGCTCTCGCCCACCTGGGAGGTGGTCACCGCGAGCGACGGGCTGGCCGGCCTGCAGCTGGCCCGCGAGGGCGGGTTCGACCTGGTGCTCACCGACGTGATGATGCCCCGGCTGGACGGGTTCGGGCTGGTGAGCGCGCTGCGCGCGGACCCGCGTACCCGTCATGTGCCGATCGTGCTGCTCTCCGCCCGGGCCGGCTCCGCCGAGGCCGTCGCCGGTCTGTCCGTCGGTGCCGACGACTACCTCACCAAGCCGTTCACCGGCCAGGAGTTGATCGCCCGGGTCCGGGCCAACGTCGAGCTGGGTCAGCTCCGTGGCCAGATCATCCGTCGGCTCCGGGCGTTGGCCGACGCGGCGGTGGATGTCAACACCGCCCGCTCGACCGGCGACGTGCTCCAGGTGGCCGCCGGGCACGCGCTCAGCCTCGCCGAGGCCGCCCGGGTGGTGGTCACCGCGACCGGCGCCCGTGGCGAGGCGGACACCGGCGGCGCCACCGCCACCGACCCGTCCTTCGTGGCCGAGCTGACCGGCACCACCAGCAAGCCCCTCGGCGAGTTGCGGGTCTGGGGGCCGGCCGCTGACGACACGCAGGCCGACGAGGCCGCGTTGACCCAGCTGGCCCGCCTGGTCGGGGTGCGGTTGGAAAACGCCCAGCTCTACGAGGCCGAGCACCGCATCGCCAGCACGTTGCAGCACAGCCTGCTGCCCCGGTCGCTGCCTCGGCTCCCGGGAGCGGTCGTGGCCAGCCGTTACCTGCCCGGCAGCGCCGACGTGGAGGTCGGCGGCGACTGGTACGACGCGATCGCCCTCGAAGAGGACGAACTGGTGCTGGTCATCGGCGACGTGGTGGGCAAGGGTGTCCAGGCCGCTGCGGCCATGGGACAACTGCGCAACGCGCTGCGGGCGTACCTGTTGGAGGGCTACGACCCGGGGGAGTCGCTGACCCGCCTCAACCGACTGGTCGTGTCCACCGAACGCCGATCCTTCGCCACGGTGGTCTGTCTGCTTTTCAACCCGCGCACCGGCCGTCTGCGGTACGCGAGCGCCGGCCACCCGTCGCCGCTGCTGATCACGGGAGGCGACGTGACGTTCCTGCACGACCGGGCGCTCGGTCCACCGGTCGGCGCCATCCCGGGCGCGACGTACGAGGCGATCGAGGGGGAGCTGGCGCCCGGCGGCCGGCTGCTGCTCTACACCGACGGGCTGATCGAGGACCGCCAGCTCGACATCGACGCCGGGATGGCCCAGCTGCGCGTCGATGCGGCGTCCCCCAGCGAGCACATGGCGGACCTGATCGACGCGGTGGTGAAGCGGGTCGCCGGTCGGCCGCGCCGCGACGACGTGGCGGTCCTCGCACTGGAGGCGGTGGAGCTGAACCGTTTCGCGTTGCGACTGCCGGCGGACCCGACCCGGCTGAGTGTGCTGCGTAAGCGTCTGGAGGACTTCCTGGTCGCGCACGCCGTCAACGAGACGGACGTGTTCGACCTGACCGTCGCGGTCTCCGAGGCCGCCGCCAACGCCATCGAGCACCCGATCCACCCCGCCGAGGCCATGATCAGCGTGGAGGTGGCCATCGAGGACCGGACGGTGACGGCCACCGTGCGCGACAGCGGGCAGTGGCGCGAGTCGACCGACTCCGGTTTCCGGGGGCGCGGCCTGTCCCTGATCAGGGCGCTCGGCGACCTCACTGTGCGGCGTACCGACGAGGGCACCGAGGTGACGCTGCGCCGGCAGCTGCGGGACTGACAGTGCGCCCGGCGGGGTCTCTCAGGCCGGGTCGAGCCAGGTCTGCTCACCCAGGCCGGAGATCTCCAGCACCCGGCGGACCTGCCGGGACGGCAGGACGGTGAGCGCGCCCGGAAACTGCTGGGCGAGCCGGACCAGAGCATGGATGGCGGCCGAGTCGAAGAAGGTGACAGCGCTCAGGTCCAGGGTGATCTGCCCGGCGGGTTCGCGCAGCGCGGTCTGGAGCATGGTGTCGGCAGTGGCCATGTCGACCTCACCAGCCACCACCACGTGGAGGTGGTCACCATCGATCTCCGCGCTGGCGGAGAAGACTGGCGGTGCTCCACCTTGATCCACGCTGACACCATGGCACAGCCGACCAGGCTGGGCAACAACCACTCCCGGGCGGCCGTGGCGCGGGTCACCAGCCGCCCCGGCGATAGGCTTGTCGCATGACCGTTCGCCCGCCGCTGACACCAGGCACGCTCTCCCCGCTGCGACCGGTGCCATCCCAGATCGCCCGACCGGAGTACGTGGGCAAGAAGCGCCCGCAGGAGTGGCGCGGTTCGCACGTGCAGACGCCGGAGACCATCGAGAAGATGCGGATCGCCAGCCGGCTCGCCGCCCAGGCGACCCAGCTCGCGGGCGAGCACTGCAAGCCGGGCGTGACCACCGACGAGATCGACAAGGTGGTGCACGAGTTCCTCTGCGACCACGGCGCGTACCCGTCGACGCTGGGCTACAAGGGCTTCCCGAAGTCCTGCTGCACCAGCCTCAACGAGGTCATCTGCCACGGCATCCCGGACTCCACTGTCCTGCAGGACGGCGACATCATCAACGTCGACGTGACCGCGTACATCGGCGGGGTGCACGGCGACACCGACGCCACCTTCTGCGTCGGAGAGGTCAGCGAGGAAGCCCGACTGCTGGTCGAGCGCACCCACGAAGCGATGATGCGCGGCATCCGCGCCGTCGCCCCGGGCCGCCAGATCAACGTGGTGGGCCGGGTCATCGAGTCGTACGCCAAGCGGTTCGGCTACGGCGTCGTCCGCGACTTCACCGGCCACGGCATCGGCGAGTCCTTCCACAGCGGGCTCTACGTTCCGCACTACGACAGCCCGCGCCCCACGGACATCATGGAACCGGGAATGACGTTCACCATCGAGCCGATGATCACGCTCGGCACCTACCAGTACGACATGTGGGACGACGGGTGGACCGTGGTCACCAAGGACCGCAGGTGGACGGCCCAGTTCGAGCACACCATCGTGGTGACCGACAGCGGTCACGAGATCCTGACCCTTCCGTGAGCGCGAGGAACGCAGCGAAGCGAAGTCCCGCAGTCGCGAACGAAGGGCAGGCGCCGTGACCGACGCCCCGGCAGCCCTGCGCGAGGCGCATCACGCGGACGTCTCCGGCGGTTGGTTGCGCCCTGCCGTCTTCGGCGCGATGGACGGCCTGGTCACCAACATCGCCCTGATCGCCGGCGTCGGCGGCGGCGGGGTCTCGTCGCACAGCATCGTGCTCACCGGCTCCGCCGGCCTGGTCGCCGGTGCGATCTCGATGGGGCTCGGCGAGTACACCAGCGTGCGCTCCGCCAACGAACAGGTCGCCGCCGAGGTCGCCAAGGAGCGGCGGGAGCTGGAACGGCACCCCGAGGCCGAGGCCCGGGAGCTGGCCGACGCGTGGGTGGCCCGCGGCCTTCCCCGCGATCTCGCCACCCAGGTCGCCGAAGCCGTGCGGCGCGACCCCGAGGAGGCGCTGCGGGTGCACGTCCGCGAGGAGCTGGGCGTCGACCCCGACGACCAGCCCAGCCCGTGGGCCGCGGCGATCTCGTCGTTCCTGTTCTTCTCGTTGGGCGCACTGGTCCCGCTACTGACCTACCTGGTCGGCGCCACCGAGCTGTGGCTCGCACTGGCCGTCGGCGGGCTCGGGCTGTTCGTCGCGGGCGCGGTGGTGGCCCGCTTCACCAACCGGCCCTGGTGGACCAGCGGATTACGCCAACTGCTGCTGGGTGCCGCCGCAGCCGGCGCCACCTACCTCATCGGCTCGCTGATCGGCGTGCAGGGCGGGCTGTGACACCGGTCAACCGGTGAGCAGCTCGTCGATAGTGCCGTCCACCCCACGACCACGGGCGGCCAGCTCCTCGGCCTGCCGGGCCAGCACCACACCCACCTCGGTCATGTCCGCGCCGGCCAACCCGGTGCGTCGTACCGCGTCCCCGGGATCACGGAAGTAGGTGCGACTCAGCAGACCGGTCACCGTGGCCGCCGCCAACCGGGCCTCACCCAGCATCAGCAGGGCCTGATCGGTCTCGTACCACTCGGCCAGGCGGGCCGCCCGGGCGTGCGCCGCGCTGCCCCTGTACCAGGCCTGCCGCGCCGCGGTGCTGAACTCCGCCGGCCGGGCCCTCGCCAACCGGCCGAGGTGCTCGTCGCGCAGCGTCCGCAACCAGCCCGTCGGGTCGTGCAACGCCTGCGTGGTGACGTACCGGTCGGCGGTCAACGGCCACAGTGGGGAGAGCACCCGGGCCTGTGCCAGGTAGTCCTCGGCGGCGGCCACGGTCAGGTCGACCAGCACCCCGTCCACCCGCCGGGTCGCGGGCGGTGGACCCGCGCCCGACCGGTAGGTGACCACCAGCATCCCCGCCTCGCGGTCCCCACCGCCGTCGTCGTCGCCGTGCGCCAGGGGCCCGTGCACCGCGACCGCGAGCACGTCCGCCGGAAACCGCCGTCGGACCGCCTCGGCGACCCGCTCCGCGACCGTCCACCGTCGATCATCGAGGTCCCGGCCGCCAGCCTGTTCGCTCCTCGCGCTCACGGGGTCGCCTTTGTTCGCGACTGCGGGGCTCGCAAGCCCGGCTCACTCCTCGCGCTCACGGGGCCGCCTTTGTTCGCGACTGCGGGGCTCGCAAGCCCGGCTCACTCCTCGCGCTCACGGGACCACCTCGCCTCGGCTACCGAGCGTCAGCCTAGCCAGCCGGCGGCGGGCCGACCGGTGCGCCGCGCCCGGTCGGCACCAGCCGGAAGATGCGGATCTCCCGGCCGCCGGCCCGCTGCACGTAGGTGCGGTACGCGGGCCACTCGGTGACCAGCAGTTCCCACAGCCGGTCGCGTTCGGCCCCGGACGCCAGGTCGGCCCGCACCGGGACCCGCAGGCCCTTCACGTCCACCTCGGCGGCCGGACTGGCGAGCAGGTTCATCGCCCAGCCGGGCTGCTGCGTCTGCCCCCAGTTGGAACCGATCACCACGTACGCGTCGCCGTCGGGCACGTAGAGCAGCGGGTTGCTGCGTGGCTTTCCGGAGCGGCGGCCGGTCGTGGTGATGACCAGGGAGGGGATCAGGCCGAGTGCCACCACCCGGCCCCGGGTGAGCCGACCGACCACCCGGTCGGCGGGCACCAGCAGGCGTGCGGCGGCACCGAACCAGCGGTGGTGACCGACCCGACGGGTGAGAGTTCCCAGCACTGACACGCGGATCAGTCTGCCCGCTGCCGGGCTCCGGCGGCACCCCCCGTACGCGCCGGGATCGCCGACCGGCCGGTCACTGGGCGGCGTCAGTCCATCTGCCGCTCGATCGGCAGCCGGGCGCGGGTGAACAGGCCGGCCCCGAGCATCGCCACCACCGGCACCAGCACCAGGACCCCGAGCGCGGGCCACGGCACCAGGATCGGGTACGGGTCGGCGAACGGCCAGTCGTCCGCGTACTGCCGGTTGACCGAGAACAGCACGATCGCGGCGGTGCCCAACCCGGCCACGATGCCGAGCACCGAACCGAGTCCGGCGATGACCCCGGCCTGGCAGATCGCCAGCAGCCGGCGTAACGCGGGTGCCGCGCCGACGGCCGCGAGGGTGGTCATCTCGGCGCGCCCCTCGGCGGCGGCGAGCGCGGTGGCGATCCCCGCCGCCCCCACCGTGATCACACCGGCCGCCGCCGCGAGGAGCAGCAGCAGCGGTGACACGTCGCGGGGTGCACCGCCGTACTCCACGCTCAGCGAGACCGTCCCGAAGGACCGCAGGGCGGCGGCGAAGCGCTTCCGATGGTCCTCGTCGGGCGCACTGGTGGTGCCGATCACCCAGCCGGCCGGGGACCAGCTCAGGCCGAGTTCTCGGGCCGCGGTCGCGGACAGCAGCAGGCGGGGCGGGCCGACCGCCCGGGGCAGCGCGTACCCCGGGAGGTCGCGGACACCGGTCGGCGGGTCCGGTCCGGCCTCCACCTCGTTGACGCGTACGGTCACCAGGCCGTCGTGCAGGTAGCGCGGGTCGGTCACCACCACGCCACCGGCGCGCAGCACCACCGCGGCGGCGGCGGTCGTCGCCGGGTCCGCGCCGGTGAGCAGTGGCAGAGCGGTCCCGTCGTCCACCCCGGTCTGCACGTACCCGCCGAAGTAGTCCATTTCGCGGATGCGACAGCGGGGGTCGGCGCGGGCCTGCCGGCGGTCGGACTCGGGAAGGCCGACCCGGGGCTGCCAGGGGCAGGCCTGTTCCACCGGGAGCACGGGCGTGACCTCGCAGTAGCCGGTGCTCGCCGGCCCGCAGCCCAGGCTGTGCAGCGGGGCGACAGCGCGGGTGCCCAACTGTTCCCGGGCCGCGGCGGCGACCTGGGTCAGCGTGGGCTGCCGGGTCGACTCGATCGGGTCGACCCGCACGTGGCCGACCGGCAGCGCCGCCTGGTAGGCGCGCGCGTCGCGCTCACCGTCACTGGCGAGGTACGCGCCGAGAGCGACGCTGCTGGCGACGGCGGCCATCACGGCACAGATGGCCGGCGCCGCGGCGGCCCGGTTGCGGCTGGCGTCGCGCAACGCGATCCGGGGGGCCAGTGGCAACACCCGACCCAGGCGGGCGAGCACCCCGATCAGTGTGGGCGTGCAGCAGACCAGGCCGAGTTCGCCGAGGATCAGGCCGGTGAGGATCACCGCCGGTGAGGTCCGGGCGGCCCCGAACGCCGCCAACCCGGCCCCGCCGGCCACCAGTCCCAGGCCGAGGGCCAGCCAGCGGGCCTGGGACACCGGTGGGGTACGTCGCCCGGTGAGCCCCGCGCTGACGTCCTGCCGGGCGGCCGACCAGGCCGGTGCCAGCGCGGCGAGCACCCCGGCCAGGACCGCGACCCCACCGAGCAGCACCAGCGCCGCGGGCCAGCAGCGGTACCCGCCGAAGCGCGCGCCGAACACGTACTGCTCCACCAGGGGACGAGCGGCGAACGCCGCGAGGACACCGACGAGCAGGCCGGCGGCGGCGCCCAGCACACCCAGCACCACTCCGTCTGCCAGCACGACCCGGCGGAGCTGGGCGGCGTCCCCGCCGGCCACCGCGACCAGCGCCAGATCCCGCCGACGGCGACGGACGCCGACGGCGAACGCCGGCCCGACCAGGAGTACGACCTCCAGCAGCCCGAGGCCGGCGATCAGCACGCCGGTGCTGAGGTCGTTGGTGTCGCCCAGGTTGATCGAGCCGAGCCAAGACCGGTCCGGTTGGGTCGGGGGACGTGGGGTGACCACCACCCCCCGGTCGTTGAGCCGGGACACCAGGGCGGCGTCGACGGCTCCGGGTATGTCCGCCAGCCACACGCTGTCCGTCTCGGGACCGGTCGGCGGTGCGGCTCCCGGGTGCAACGCCACCAACGGGCCGAGATCGTCGGGGAACTCGACCACACCGACCACTGTGTACGCCCTGCTTCCGTCGGCCAGGGCGACGGCGCGGCCGAGGTGGAGGTCCAGGCGGCGCAGCGCCGCCGGGCTGACCGCGACCTCGCCGGGCTGCTGCGGCGCCCGGCCGGCCCGGAACCGCACCAGCGCGCGGGCCAACGGGTCGTCGAGGTCCAGCGCCCGCCCGCTCACGTCCTCGTCGCGGTGTGGGCCGCGCAGCGTCAGGGTGATGTACGTGCGTACCTCGGTGACCCGGCTTCCGGGCCCGAGCAGCGCGGTCAACTGGGCCGCGGTGGCCTTCGCGGGAGGCAGGTACGTGTCGTCCCGCGTGAACCAGCCCTCACCCCGCTCGTCCTGTCCCACCGGGTTGCCGGCGATCCAGCGCAGCTCCGCGTCGGCCACGCCGAGCCGGCGGTCGACGCGTTCCTGCGGAGTCAGCTCGGCCATGTCGTAGCTCGCCGCCAGGAAGGCCAGCGCCGCCACCGGCAGGGCGATCATCGCGAGCACCAGGGCGGTCCGTCGTCGGGCCCGACGGGACTCCCGCCGGGCGATGCGCAGCGCCGTCCGCCAGGAGCCGGTCAGCTCGGCGATCCGCCGTCGGCCGACGAGAGCGGGTGGTTCGACCGGCTCCGCCGTGGGGGCGTCCACCCGGCCAGGGGCGTGCCTGGTCCGGCGGATGGTCACCGGTCGCTGCCGGACAGCAGTTGCTCCACGCTGCCCAACGGTGCCGTGGTGTCGACCAGCACCCCGTCGCGGAGGAACACCACCCGGTCGGCCCAGCCGGCATGTCGCGCCTCGTGGGTGACCAGCACGCCGGCGGCGCCCGCGTCGATCCGGCGGCGCAGCAGGTGGAGGACCGCCTCACCGGTCTGCGAGTCCAGTGCCCCGGTGGGCTCGTCGGCGAGCACCAGTCGGCGTTCTCCCACCAGTGCGCGGGCGATGGCCACCCGCTGCTGCTGGCCGCCGGAGAGCTGGTCCGGGAAGCGGTCACCCAGTGCGGGCAGACCCACCTCGGTGAGCGCCGCCATGGCCAGCGCCCGGGCCCGGCGGCCGCTGGTGCCGTCGAGTTCCAGCGGGAGCGCCACGTTCTCCAGTGCGCTCAGGCTGCCGAGCAGGTTGAGCTGCTGGAAGATGTAGCCGATCCGGCGGCGACGCAGTTGGGCGAGCCCGCGCCGGTCCAGTGCCCCCAGCGGTTGCCCCTCGACCCGGACCTCGCCGCCGGTCGGGCGGTCCAGCCCTCCGGCGAGGGCCAGCAACGTCGACTTGCCGGAGCCGGACGGCCCCATCACGGCGACCAGCTCACCGGGCCGGACGGCCAGGCTGACGCCGCGCAGCGCGTGCACCGCCGCCGGTCCGGCGCCGTGGGTGCGGTGGACGGCGCGGAGTTCCAGCACCCCGTCGTCCGACCCGCTCACCGTCGCGCCTCCTCGCCGGCCCATCTGGCAGCGGCACGTGCGTCGGCGTCACCCGGTCGGGGAGGTGCGGGTGCCTGATCACTGGGTTGGTGCCGGACCAGGCTCGTCTCGCAGTGGTCCAGCCAGCGCACCTCGGCCTCGGCCTGGAACACCATCGAGTCCAGCACGAGGCGCCAGGGGAGGTCCTCCGGTCGGTTGCTGCCGTACTTCAACCGGGTCAACTCCTGCAGGGCGCGCATGGTCGCGCTGCGCTGGGCCTGCACCACGGAGCGGACGTCGACGCCGGGGGTGGTCAGCGCCAACGCCAGCTTGATCGCCAGCTCGTCGCGGGGCCGGTCGGTTCGGCTGACCGGGGTCGCGAACCACAGCGCCAGGTCCGCCCGGCCGGCGTCGGTGATCTCGTACGGGCGCTGCCCGGCCTCGCTCTCCGGCAGCGGGCGCACCAGACCGTCGCGCTCCAGTCGGGACAGCGTGGTGTAGACCTGCCCAATGTTCAGCGGCCAGGTCGAGCCGGTCGACTCCTCGAACGCGGCGCGCAGCTGGTAGCCGTACATCTGGCCGCGTTCGAGCAGGGCGAGCAACCCGTGACGGATGGACATGGCAACGGAGTATGCATACCTGGTATGCGCACCGCAACCGGAGTGGACCCGCTCAGGCCGGACGTCCGGGAAACGGGACAGTCAGCGGGGTCGACCCGGCCGTCTTACGCCACCGGGTGGCGCGCACGGCGTACTCGACCAGGGCCGCCAACGCCTGGTCCCGGTCGGTGCCGGTGGTGGACGCCAGAGCCGCCCGCCAGTGCGCTGCCGTGCGTTCCTCGACCTCGGCGGCGAGCCGCAGGGCGCTCGCCCGGTCGGTGACCGGGAACGGCAGCGCGTACCCGGCGCGATCCGGAGGCACGACGCCGCCGGCGGTGGTGAGCTGCACCACGAGGGTGTCGCGTCGGCGTCGATGCGCGGCCTCCGCCTGGTGCGCCGCCTCCCGGGCGGCGCCGGTGAGCCGGACGCCGATCCGCCCGTAGGCGTAGATGGCCGCGTACTCGGCGGACAGGGCGGAGGCGAGGGCCTCGCCGGAGGACGGCTGCCTCACTTCAGTGCCTCCTGGTGGGTGGCTCGGGCGGCGACGATCGACCCGAGCAGCGCGGCCCGTTCCGCTGGCGCTGCGGCACAGGCCTGGGTGGCGGACTGCTGGGCGGTCTTCTCCAGGGCGCGCAGTGCGGCGAGCGCGCCAGCCGGCTCGGCCGCCGGGGCGGTGGTGGGGGCGGTGGCCGCCGCCGACGGCAGGGCGACGCCGATCACCCGGGCCAGTTCGGTGGCGTGTGCGGTGTGCGCCTCGGCGATCGGGCCGAGCCGGTCGGCCAGGTCGGGATGAGCGGTGGCCGCACTCCGGTATGCCTCGGCCAGCGCCAGTGACTCGTCCACCATCGGGCGCAGCGGGTCCGGTGGTGGCGCCGGCTCGTCGTCACGGTCGAAAAGATCACAGCCGGTCAGCGGCGCAGCGACGCCGCCGAGCACCAGCAGCGCCCCGCCGCGCAGCAACTTTCGCCGGGAATGTCCGGATGCCTGGTCGCGCTGTGTCGTTCTGCCGATCCCCACCGGGCAAGTCAACACCATCGGCGTCGGTCCAGGGGCGACCGGCGTCGGTGCGCCGCCCGGTCCGCTGCCGGGCAGGCGCGTTACGCTCTGCGCAGCCACCGGCGTGTCCGCTCCGGTGGCGTGCCGGCATGGCGGGATGGCCGATCACCGTCGACCAGGGAAAGGGTGCGGAGATGACGCAGCGTGGCCGTGCCACCAGGCCGACAGGTCGACCCCGTGATGCCGCGGGTTCCCGCGGTGGTGATCTCGCCGGGCGACGTGCCCGACTACGAGCTGTGATCGAGCCGGTCGTCAACGACGCCGGTTACGACCTGGAGGACCTGACGGTCTCCCGGGCCGGTCGCCGGCACGTGGTGCGCGTTATGGTGGACGCCGACGGCGGGATCGACCTGGACGCCGTCGCGGACGTCTCCCGGGCGGTCTCGGCCGCGCTGGACGCCGCGGAGGAAGCCGGCGGCGACATCGTCGCCGGGGAATACCAGCTGGAGGTCAGCTCGCCGGGCGTCGACCGGCCACTGACCCTGCCCCGGCACTGGCGGCGCAACGTGAGCCGGCTGGTCAAGGTCACCGTCCGGGGCGCGGCCGCGCTGCCCGAACAGCGCGGCGAGCAGCCCACCGGCGACCGCCAGCTGACCGGTCGGGTGATCGCGGCCGACGACGAGGGCGTGCAGCTGGAGACCGAGGACGGCCGCACCTCCTGGGCGTACGCCCAGCTGGGCCCGGGCCGCGTGCAGGTCGAGTTCACCCGGCTCGCCGAACTCGGTGAGCCGGACGAGGAGTTCGACGACGCGGACGATTCAGACGAGATCGACGATTCAGACGACATCGACGACGAAGATGATGTGGAGGACGAGGAGAGGTGAACATCGACCTCGCGGCGCTGCGCGCACTCGAGCGCGAGCGGGAAATCCCGTTCGACACGATTCTCGCGGCGATCGAGACCGCGTTGCTGACCGCCTACCGGCACACCGACGGCGCCGAGCCGCACGCCCGGGTGGAGATCGACCGTAAGTCCGGCGCCGCCCTGGTGTACGCGCAGGAGATGGACGCCGACGGCAGCCTGGTGCGGGAGTGGGACGACACCCCGCACGACTTCGGCCGCATCGCGGCCATGACCGCCAAGCAGGTGATCCTCCAGCGTCTGCGGGAGGCCACCGACGAGGTGCACTTCGGTGAGTACGTGGGCCGCGAGGGTGACCTGGTCACCGGCGTGGTGCAGGCGCACGAGACGCGCACCGAGAAGGGCATCGTCAGCGTCGACCTGGGCAAGCTGGAGGGTGTGCTGCCGCAGTCCGAGCAGGTGCCCGGTGAGCGGTACGCCCACGGTGAACGGGTCCGCTGCGTCGTGGTGCACGTGGCCAAGGGCATGCGCGGGCCGCAGATCACCCTGTCCCGGTCGCACCCGGCGCTGGTCAAGAAGCTGTTCGCGCTGGAGGTGCCGGAGATCGCCGACGGCACTGTGGAGATCGGCGCGATCGCCCGTGAGGCAGGTCACCGTACGAAGATCGCCGTACGCTCCACCACCCCCGGTGTGAATCCCAAGGGCGCCTGCATCGGCCCGATGGGCCAGCGGGTGCGCGCCGTGATGAGCGAACTGCACGGCGAAAAGATCGACATCATCGACTGGTCGGACGACCCGGCCACCTTCGTCGGCAACGCGTTGTCACCTGCCAAGGCGTTGCGGGTCGAGGTGGTCGACCTGGCCAATCGGGCCGCCCGGGTGACCGTCCCCGACTTCCAGCTCTCGCTCGCCATCGGTCGGGAGGGGCAGAATGCCCGACTCGCTGCCCGCTTGACCGGTTGGCGGATCGACATTCGCTCGGATGCGGAGCAGGCCGCCCCGGCCGCGCGAGGGTCGGCTGATCACGTGCGGGAGCCGGGCGGAGCGATCTCGGGCAGCTAGGGGTAGACTTCTTCCAGTGGTACGACGCGCGCTGCCGGAGCGCACCTGTGTGGGTTGCCGGCAACGTGCGCCGGCCAGCGAATTGCTGCGGATAGTCGCGGTCAGGGACGAGGCTGGTTACAGCCTCCGGCCTGATCCGCTTCGCAGGCTGCCGGGTCGGGGAGCGAACATGCACCCGGATCCGGCCTGCTTCGCGCTGGCGGTGCGGCGCCGCGCCTTCGGGCGTGCGTTGCGCATCACCGAGGTCCTTGACCACGGTGTGCTGGCGGAGCACGTCGATGCGCCAACCACTACGTCCGGTCAGCCCGACCGGGCGAGGGTCGCTAGCAGGGTAGGACGACCGACATGAGCACACGATGAAGTCCCTGAAATGACCAGGCTTCAAGTGCACGAGTGAGGTCGCTGCGGGTGCTGCCCGCACGACCTCGGAGTGAGGAGTGCAGTGGCAGGCAAGGCCCGCGTACACGAGCTTGCAAAAGAGCTCGGGGTCGAGAGTAAGACCGTTCTCGCCAAGCTGAAGGAAATGGGCGAGTTCGTGAAGTCCGCGTCGAGCACCGTCGAGGCGCCCGTCGCCCGGCGACTGCGTAACGCATTCGTCGCGTCCGCCGGTGCTCCGGCACCGGCCGCCGCTCCGTCGGCGCCCGCGTCGACGCCGGCTTCGACCCCGACCCCGACGACGGCCCCGACCCCGGGCGCGCCCCGGGTTTCGGCCAAGCCGATGCCGCCCCGGCGGCCGTCCGCGCCGGCTCCCGGCCCGAAGCCGAAGGGTCCGGTGCCTGGTGCACCGCAGCCCGCGGCTCCGGTCGCCAAGCCGGCGAGTGCCCACGACATCGAGGTGGCGGCCGCGGAGGCGCGTGCCGCCGCGCTGAAGGCTGAGCAGGAGGCCGCGGTCAAGGCCGCGCAGGCCGCCCGCCAGCAGCAGCGGGACAACCCCGTACGCCGGGAGCCCCCGGCAGACGGCGGCAACCGCCCCGGCCCTCGGCCGGGTCCGGCCGCGATGCCCCCTCGTCCCGGTTCACCGGCAGCTCGTCCGAGCACGCCGGCTCCGGGTCCGGGTGCCCGACCTGGTGGTCGCCCGCCGGCGCGTGGCGCCGGTAACAACCCGTTCGGCATTCAGGGTGGCCAGCAGCAGCGGCCCCCGGCCGCGGGTGCGGGTGGCCCCCGTCCCAACAGCCCGGCGGGCATGCCGCCGCGGCCGAGCCCGAACTCGATGCCGCCGCGGCCCAGCCCGGCGTCCATGCCGAGTCAGCGTCCGGCTGCCGGTCGCCCTGGTCCCGGTGGCGCTGGTCGCCCCGGTGGCGGTGGCGCTGGTCGTCCCGGTGGTGGCGGCGGTGGCGGTGGCTTCCGTGGCGGTCCCGGCGGTGGCGCCGGTGGCGGTGGCGGTTACCGAGGCGGCCCTGGTGGGGGCGCGGGTGCCGGCGGTGGCGGTGGCTACCGTGGCGGTCCCGGCGGCGGCGGCGGTGCTCCCGGTGGCGGTTTCCGTCCGGGTGCTCCGTCCGGTGGTGGCGGTCGCCCGGGTGCGGGTGGTCGTGGCCGTGGCGGCGGCGCTGCGGGTGCCTTCGGGCGTCCGGGTGGCCGGCCGACGCGCGGTCGCAAGTCCAAGAAGCAGCGCAGACAGGAGTTCGACAACCTGTCGGCTCCGACCATGAGCTCGGGTGCTCCCCGGGGTCAGGGTCAGATCGTCAGGCTCTCCCGTGGCGCCTCGCTGTCCGACTTCGCGGACAAGATCAACGCCAACCCGGGTTCGCTGGTCCAGGAGATGTTCAACCTGGGCGAGATGGTCACCGCGACCCAGTCCTGTTCTGACGACACCCTGCACCTGCTGGGTGAGCACCTGGGCTTCGACATCCAGATCGTCAGCCCGGAGGACGAGGACCGCGAGCTGCTCGCGCAGTTCAACATCGACCTCGACGCGGAGGTGGCCGAGGAGCGTCTGGTCAGCCGTGCGCCGGTGGTGACCGTCATGGGTCACGTCGACCACGGTAAGACCAAGCTGCTCGACGCGATCCGCAAGGCGAACGTCGTGGCCGGTGAGGCGGGTGGCATCACCCAGCACATCGGTGCGTACCAGGTCCACGTCCCGCACGAGGGCGAGGACCGGGCGGTCACCTTCATCGACACCCCGGGTCACGAGGCGTTCACCGCCATGCGTGCTCGTGGTGCCCAGGTCACGGACATCGTGATCCTGGTCGTCGCGGCCGACGACGGTGTGATGCCGCAGACGATCGAGGCGTTGAACCACGCCAAGGCGGCCGACGTGCCGATCGTGGTCGCGGTCAACAAGGTCGACAAGCCGGACGCCAACCCGGACAAGGTCCGCCAGCAGCTGACCGAGTACGGCCTGGTCGCCGAGGAGTACGGCGGCGAGACCATGTTCGTCAACGTGGCAGCCAAGCCGGGCATCGGCATCGAGGAGCTGCTCGAGGCTGTCCTGCTGACCGCCGACGCGTCGCTGGAGCTGACCGCTCCGATCGACGGGCCGGCCCAGGGTGTGGCCATCGAGGCGCACCTGGACAAGGGCCGCGGTGCGGTGGCGACGGTGCTGGTGCAGAAGGGCACCCTGCGGGCAGGCGACTCGATCGTCGCCGGTGGGGCGCACGGCCGGGTTCGGGCCATGCTCGACGAGAACGGCAACCAGCTCACCGAGGCTGGGCCGGCGCGTCCGGTCATGGTGCTGGGTCTGACCGCGCCTCCCGGCGCGGGCGACACGTTCCTCGCCGCGGCGGACGACCGCACGGTGCGGCAGATCGCCGAGCAGCGGCAGGCACGGCGGCGGGCGGCGTCCTTCGCCAACTCCCGTGGTCGGGCCACCCTTGAGACGCTCATGGAGCAGCTCAAGGAGGGCGAGAAGACCTCGCTCAACCTCATCCTCAAGGGCGATGTCTCCGGTTCGGTGGAGGCTCTCGAGGACGCGCTGTTCAACCTGGACATCCCCGAGGAAGTCCAGCTCAAGGTCCTCGACCGTGGCGTGGGCGCGATCACCGAGAGCAACGTCATGCTCGCGAGTGCCTCGTCCGAGCCGGTCACGATCATCGGCTTCAACGTGCGGGCCTCCAACAAGGTCCGTGAGATGGCCGACCGCGAGGGCGTGGAGATCCGGTACTACACCGTCATCTACCAGGCCATCGAGGAGATCGAGGCAGCGCTCAAGGGCCTGCTCAAGCCGGAGTACGAGGAGGTCGAGCTGGGCAGCGCGGAGATCCGCGACGTCTTCCGCTCGTCCAAGATCGGCAACATCTCCGGTTGCATCGTCCGGTCGGGTGTCCTTCGGCGCAACGCCAAGGCGCGACTGCTGCGAGACGGGGCGGTCGTGGCGGACAACCTCACGATCAGCTCGTTGAAGCGGTTCAAGGACGACGCCACCGAGGTTCGCGAGGGCTTCGAGTGTGGTCTGACCCTGGGTGGTTACAACAACGTCCAGGTCGGCGACGTCATCGAGACCTTCGAGATGCGGGAAAAGGTTCGCGCCTGATCCGGCAGTGACACGCTGATCAAGGGGTTTACGCCGTACGGCGTAAACCCCTTGATCATGCG
The DNA here is from genome assembly GCF_006715105.1 of Micromonospora sp. A202. Classification (NCBI taxonomy): domain Bacteria; kingdom Bacillati; phylum Actinomycetota; class Actinomycetes; order Micromonosporales; family Micromonosporaceae; genus Micromonospora; species Micromonospora sp. A202. Next base: position 1,249,023 of record NZ_VFMP01000001.1, read on the forward strand.
GGGCGGGTTGGCGGTATCGTCCGGAGCGATGTTTACCGGAACCGCGGTCTTCGACCTGCTGCTGCCGGGTGACTCCCGGTCGCTCAAAGCCAAGAGATCATATGTACGGCCGATCGTGGCGGCGCTGCGCCGCTTCGAGGTGTCGGCCGCCGAGGTGGGTGCGCTCGACCTGCATGGTCGAGCGCAGATTGCGGTGGCCGTGGTGGCCGCCGAGACGACGCACGTCCGCGAGGTGCTCGACTCCTGTGAGCGCCTGGTGGCCGGCCGTCCCGAGGTCGAGCTGTTGTCGGTTCGACGCCGGTTGTACGGCGTGGACGACGACTGACCACGGTGCCGGCGGTGCCGGGCGACCGGTGCGGCCGCGAAGGTAGTGTTCGAGATGTTGGCCGGTCGGCCGGCGGCCCCCGGGTCGCCGGGTCGGCCGGGAGCAGGACGCCGTGGAGGTGGCGAGATGTCTGATCCGGCCAAGGTACGCCGGCACGCGGAACGGGTGCGTGAGCTGGTCGCGTCGGTGGTGCGGAGCCAGATCAAGGACCCGCGGCTCGGGATGATCACCATCACCGATGCCCGGATTACCGCTGACCTGCGCGACGCGACGGTCTTCTACACGGTGCTCGGTGACTCGGTGGCCCAGGCGGACACCGCGGCGGCTCTGGAGAGCGCCAAGGGGCTGCTGCGCAGCACTGTCGGCAAGGCGCTCGGGCTGCGGCACTCGCCGACCCTCACGTTCGTCCTCGACGACGTTCAGGACCAGGTCAAGCACATCGACGACCTGCTCGCCGCCGCCCGCAACGCCGACGCCGAGGTGCAGCGGCTCGCCGCCCAGGCGAAGTACGCGGGCGAGGCCCAGCCGTACCGGGTCGACGACGAGACGGACGAGGACGACGATACGGACGAGGCCGAGGAGGCCACCGACGTCAAGGAGACCCCGCGGGGTGGGGAAACGCGGTGACGAGCACCGCCAGCGTCCCGCTCGCCAGGGCAGCCGGGGTCGCTCCCGCCGAGTTGGACTGGGCCGCGGCCGAGGCGCTGCTGCGGGCTGTCCCGCCGAACGGCCGGGTGCTACTGATCTGTCACGTCAATCCGGACGGCGACGCGCTGGGCAGCATGCTCGGCTTCGGTCTGGGTCTGCGGCAGCTCGGCGTACGCGAGGTGCAGGCGACCTTCCCGGGGCCGCCGGAGGTGCCGGAGCCGTTCCACGGGCTGCCCGGCCTCGAGTTGCTGGTCCCGGCGGACGCCGCGGACGTCGCACCTGATCTGGTGATCTGCTTCGACGCGGCGAGCGAGTCGCGCCTCGGCGAGTTGGCCGGGCGGCTGTCGTCGGCGGGTGCGGCGCTGGTGCTGGACCACCACGCCTCCAATCCGGGGTTCGGCACCGTCAACCTGGTCGACCCGGGCGCCGCGGCGACGTCGGTGGTGGCCGAGCAGTTGCTGGCCAGACTCGGGGTCGTGGTGGATCGGGCCATCGCCGAGTGCCTCTACGTGGCCCTGACCACGGATACTGGTTCGTTCCGGTTCGCGGCGACCACCCCGGCGGTGCACGAGATGGCCGCCCGGTTGCTGGCGACCGGCATCTCGCCCGGTGACATCTCCCGGCGGGTCTTCGACACCCGGCCCTTCGGCGCGGTCCGGCTCTTCGGTGAGGTGCTCGGCCGTGCGCAGCTGGAGCCGAGCGCTGCCGGTGGCAGGGGGCTGGTCTGGACCTTCGCCACCCTCGACGACCTGGCCAGGCACGACCAGCGTCCGTACGTGCTGGAGGCGTTGATCGACTCGGTGCGCTGCACGGCCGAGGCGGATGTGGGCTGTGTGTTGAAGCAGACCATGTCGGGCGAGTGGGCGGTGTCGATGCGCAGCAAGGGCGCGGTGGACGTCAGCCGGGTCGCTGTCGCGCTGGGCGGTGGTGGTCACACGTTCGCGGCCGGGTTCACCGGTCGGGGCACCGTCGAGCAGGTGGTGGAGTCGATCCGCGGCCAGCTGGACGCGGCGCTGGCCCGCCCCGCACGCTGAAACGGCGTTCGTCGCCGTCCGTCGGTCCCGAAGATCAGGGTCAGCTCCGGGGAGTGTTGGTCTTCCCGCGCTCCGTGAGACCGGGAAGAATTGCGGGATGGAGCAGCCGCACGACCTCACCGTGGAGGCCCCCCGCGCATGGGACCGGCCCGCCGTCTCCGTTCCCGTCCTGGTCTGCCTTTCGCTCGTCGGTGGCCGCTTCGCGTCCTTCTCCACCGAGGCGAATCTTTTCACGCTCGGCACCGGCGGAGTGCTGATCTGGCTCGGTCTGAGCAATCGGGTGCCCCGCCGACCGGCGCCGCGTCGTCTGGGTGCGGGGGCAGCCTGGTGGGCGGTGCCGGTGGTGGTCTTCGGCGTCTTCGAGGGGGCGACCTTCGTGATGGCGGTCGGCGATGACTTCCCCACCTTCTCCCGGCTGGCCGACCCCCTCCTGGAAGATCACCTGACCCGCTCGGCGGTCTGGTTCGCCTGGCTGGCGGCCTTCTGGGGGCTGGTGCGGCGATGATGCGGGCGCTCGCGATCGGCGGCTTCCTGACCGCGCTGGCCCTCTTCGCTGTGGTCGAGTGGATGGCCCGGCGGGACGGCTCCCGGATCCCCACCCTGGGCGAGATGTGTGCGTACGTTATGCGCTACGAGGTCGGTCCGGTGCCGGTGGGCCGGATCGGTCTGTTCGGGTTCTGGTGGTGGCTGGGCTGGCACTTCCTGGCCCGCTGAGCCGGGTTGTCGACTGTCCAGATGGCGGGAACCGAGAGCAGCATGTGGACCTGAACGATAACTTGGGAGAGGGCCGGCGCCGCATGGCGGCGCAGCTCATGGGTGGTGGTGCCACACCTCGTGCCGCCTCCCTCCAGGGTCGCACCGACCCGGGCTCACGCTGCCCAGTCGGCTGCTCCGGTAATCCCGGACCGCCGTGGGGCGCTCAGCACGACCGCCCGTGAGGGCCGCCGCGTGTCGGTGGCTCGCTCCCTGGAAGGACCACCACCATGCCGAACAAGCCCAAGCCCGAGACCACCGACGACGCCCGCGAGCAGGCCCGCCGCGCGCTGCAGACGTCGATGGACACGCGTCAGTAGACCGTTCCTGCCGGTGGGACGCCGCCGAGGCGTCTCGCGGCAGCGCGGCCACCCGTGCGGTTTGACGCCCTACCTCGTTGCCGCTCGCAATCCTCGCCGAGCCGCGCCTGTGCGCTCGACCATTCGACCGGAAGCTCTGGAACCACCGTCGGGCGGCCGGGGCGGCCGGGTGTAACCGTCCTGCCCCGGCCGCCCGTGGGGGCCGCTCAGGACAGGAACTTGTCCAGGGCGCTCTCGATGGTGCCGGCGTCCGGCGACGCGTACGCCTTCATGGTGACGTTGTTGTACGAGATGACGCTCGGGCACCTGTTCGCCGGGGCTGCCACAGTGCCGCCGTCGCCGACCTTCTCGCCGGTCTTGGCGGCGTAGAAGGTCAGGACGTAGCGCGACGAGACATAGTCGACAGTGACCTGCTTGCCGGTCTTGTCCTTGTACAGGCACTTCGTCGGCTCACCCTCGCTGCCCTCCACGAACTTCAGGCAGCCGACCACTGACACCGCCTCGTACTCGGTGGTCTTGGCGGAGTAGGGCTTGGTCGATGAGACGTACTTCGACGACCAGGACGTCGGCCGGTCCGGGCTGTTCGAGAACGTGTACGCCTTGGCGCCAGCCGGGCCGTTGTAGGGTGCCGAGTTCAGGATCCGGCTGCCCTGGCAGACGTTCGACAGGTCGCTGGAGAAGCGGGCCGTCATCGAGTTGTTGTCGCTCGGGGCATCCGACTGCCCGGGTGCGGGTGAGGCCGTCGTCCCCGGCGTGGTGCCGGAGGTGGGTTCGGCGGACGTGGCCGTCGTGGGCTCGTCGTCGTCGCCGTAGGCGACCAGGAGTCCGATACCGCCGCCGCAGAGGGCGAGGATCAGGACGACCGCACCGACGACGAGTCCGATGATCAGACCCTTGTTCGACTTCTTGGCCGGCGGAACGGGGGCGCCGTACTGCGGCATCGGGGGCTGCTGCCCGTACTGCGGCATCGGGGGCTGCTGCCCGTACTGCGGCACCGGGGGCTGCTGCCCGTATTGCGGCACCGGGGGCTGCTGCCCGTACGGCGGTTGCCCGCCCTGCTGCGGCGCGGGGGGCCCGCTCCACGGCGTGACGTTCGGGTCAGGCTGCTGCCCGTACGGAGGGTATTGGTCACTCATCGTAAGCCCTTATCGCTGTCAGTGCGTTGTCAAGATCGTGGAACGTGGTCAGGGTAGTAAGCCCTGCAAAGTGGGACGCCCGGCGCTCACTCGTGGCCACGCTCGCCTCGCCGACTAGCGTCGAACGGGGAAAGTCCCGCGTAAGTCGCTAGGTGCCTTGCACTCCTTACTGGGGCCGTGCCAGGATCGGCGGCGATGAGCCAGCCAGCCCGCACCGACACCGCGACGGCCACCAGCGGGTCCGCCTCGCCGCGCCGCATCGCCAGCCTCGCCCTGCCGGCCCTCGTGGTGCTCGCCGCCGAGCCGCTCTACGTGCTGGTCGACACGGCCGTGGTCGGTCATCTCGGCCGGGTGCCGCTCGCCGCGCTCGCCGTCGGCGGCACCGTGATGACCCTCACCGCATGGGTCGGCACCGTGGTCGCGTACGGCACCACCGGGCGCGCGGCTCGCCGCTTCGGCGCCGGTGACCGGGCCGCCGCGGTGGCTGAGGGCGTCCAGTCGTCCTGGCTGGCGTTCGGTGTCGGTCTGCTGATCGCGATCGGCATGCAGTTCGGCGGCGGCGCGCTCGCGCGTACCCTCGTCGGCGGTGGTGGCGAGGTGGCCGACGCCGCCGCGCACTGGCTGCGGATCGCGGCCCTCGGCGCCCCTGGCCTGCTGCTCGCCGCCGCCGGCAACGGCTGGCTGCGCGGTGTGCAGGACACCCGACGCCCGTTGTTCTTCGTGCTCGGCCCCAACCTGCTCTCCGCGCTGCTCTGCCCGCTGCTGGTCTATCCCGGTGGGCTGGGCCTGATCGGCTCGGCGGTGGCCAACGTCGTCGCGCAGACGCTCTGCGGGGCGCTGTTCGCCGCGGCGCTGGTCGCCGAGCGGGTGTCGCTGCGGCCCCGGCCCCACGTGATCCGCCAGCAACTGGTGCTCAGCCGCGATCTGCTGATCCGAGGGGTGGCGTTCCAGGCCAGCTTCCTCTCCGCGACCGCCGTCGCCGCCCGCTTCGGCGCCGCGGCCGTCGGCGCCCACCAGATCGCCCTGCAACTCTGGTTCTTCACCGCGCTGGTGCTCGACGCGCTGGCCATCGCCGCCCAGTCGCTGGTGGGCGCCGCGCTCGGTGCTGGCGACGACGCCGGCGCCCGGGCGCTCGCCCGCCGGATCGGGTTGCTCGGCGGCGTCTGCGGCGTCGGCTTCGCGCTGCTCATCGCCGCCGGCGCCGGCGTCGTGCCGTCGTGGTTCAGCTCCGACGCTGGCGTACGCGAGCAGGCCATGGCCGCCTGGCCGTGGTTCGTCGTCATGCTGCCGCTGGCCGGGGTGGTGTTCGCCCTGGACGGCGTGCTGATCGGCGCGGGGGACGTGCGGTACCTGCGCAACCTCACCATCGTGGCGGCGCTCGGCGGTTTCCTGCCGGCCATCTGGTTGGCGTATGCCCTCGACCTCGGGCTGGGCGGTATCTGGGCCGGGCTCACCCTGTTCGTGGTGATCCGGCTGGTCGCCCTGCTGCTGCGCCTGCGCAACGGCGGTTGGGCGGTCACCGGCGCGGTCCGCTGACCGGGTCGGCCCGCCCACACACCGCCGCGTGCCGGGCATCTGGCAGGCTTGGCCGACGTGAGCACCGATGGTCTGATTGTGGTCGACAAGCCCGGCGGCATGACGTCGCACGACGTGGTGGCGCGGATCCGCCGGCTGGCGAAGACCCGGCGGGTCGGGCACGGCGGCACCCTCGACCCGATGGCCACCGGCGTGCTGGTGATCGGTGTGGGCCGAGCCACCCGCCTGCTGACCTACGTGATCGGCGCGGGCAAGAGCTACAACGGCACCATCCGGCTGGGCCAGGCCACCGTCACCGACGACGCCGAGGGCGACGTGATCGCCACCGCGCCCGCCGGTCACCTCACCGACGACGCGATCCGGTCGGCGCTGACCGCGCTCAGCGGCGAGGTCGACCAGGTGCCGAGCGCGGTCAGCGCCATCAAGATCGACGGGCAGCGGGCGTACAAGCGGGTCCGCGACGGGGAGAGCGTCGAGCTGCCCGCGCGCCGGGTCACCATCTCCCGGCTGGAGGTGCTGGCGATCCGCCGTACCGAGCCGGACGTGGTGGACGTCGACGTCGACGTGACCTGCTCCTCCGGCACGTACATCCGGGCCATCGCCCGGGACGCGGGCCTGGCCCTCGACGTCGGCGGCCACCTGACAGCGCTGCGCCGGACCGCTGTGGGCGGCTTCACCCTCGCCGAGGCGGCGACCCTCGACGAGTTGGAGCAGCGCGCCCCGGACGTGGTGAACCTGCCGCTGGACGCGGCGGCCGACCGCTTCTTCCAGCGCCGCGAGGCGACACCCGAGGAGGCCCGGGTGCTCGCCCACGGCGGGCCGCTGGACCCGGCCGGCCTCACCGGGCCGTACGCCGTCTTCGGACCGGCCGGCGGCCTGATCGCTATCGTCAGCGAGCGGGACGGGCGGGCCCGCGCGGAGATCGTGCTCGCCCCGGCCTGACGGCGGGGAGCAGGTCCGCCGGCCCGGGGCCGGCGGTGTCGACCCGCCGGCCGGCGGGACACAGGGAGGAACGGCATGCAGCGGTGGCGGGGGTACGACGCGGCGCCCGGTGGGTGGGGACGCTCGGTCGTCACCATCGGCGTCTTCGACGGCGTGCACAGGGGGCACCAGGCGACCATCGGGCACGCCGTTGCCCGGGCCCGGGAGCTGGGCGTGCAGTCGGTGGTGGTCACCTTCGACCCGCACCCGGCCGAGGTGGTCCGCCCCGGCTCGCATCCGGCGGTGCTCACCGAGCCGGCCCGCAAGGCTGAGCTGATCGAGGCACTCGGCGTCGACGTGCTCTGCGTGGTGCCGTTCACCCAGGAGTTCTCCCGGCTGCCGGCCGAGCAGTTCGTGCACGACGTCCTGGTCGAGAACCTGCACGCGGCACTGGTGGTGGTCGGCAGCAACTTCCGCTTCGGGCACCGGGCGGCCGGCGACGTGGCCCTGTTGGAGCGGCTGGGGCAGACCTTCGGCTTCGCCGTCGAGGGCGGCCCGCTGGTCGCCGAGGACGGCACCGTCTTCTCCTCCACGTACATCCGCTCCTGCGTCGACGCGGGCGACGTGGGCGCGGCGGCCGCCGCGCTGGGCCGCCCACACCGCCTGGAGGGCGTGGTGGTCCGTGGCGACCAGCGGGGCCGGGAGCTGGGCTTTCCCACCGCCAACCTGCTCTGCCACCGGTACGCGGCGGTGCCCGCCGACGGGGTGTACGCGGCCCGGCTGATCCGCCGTGGGCAGCATGAACCGCTGATGGCGGCGGTGTCCGTGGGCACCAACCCGACCTTCTCCGGCCGGGAGCGGCGGGTGGAGGCGTACGCGCTGGACTTCTCCGGCGACCTGTACGGCGAACGGCTGGCCCTGGACTTCGTGGCGCGCCTGCGCGGCCAGATCCGCTACGACTCGATCGAGCCGTTGATCACCCAGATGAACCAGGACGTCGAGCGCACCCGGCGTGCTCTGGCCTGATCATCTCCGACCGGCGGGGCCCTGCCGAGGCCCTTGGCCGGGTGTTACCGGTGAGTGCTGGTAGTCTTGCCGAGACGTCGGGTGACCGGCGTGGGGCCTCGCGTGCCTGCTCGACGCCGCGGGTGCGAGGTACCGGTCCGTTCCCGGTCCATCGGGACGACGGACACCCACTTGATCAACCCACCGAAACAGGGAGAACATGGCGCTCGACCAGGAAGCCAAGGCCAGCATCCGTGCGGAGTACGCGACCGCCGAGGGCGACACCGGTTCGCCGGAGGTTCAGGTCGCGGTCCTCACCAAGCGGATCGCCGAGCTGACCGAGCACCTGAAGGTGCACAAGCACGACCACCACAGCCGCCGTGGGCTGCTGCTGCTGGTCGGCCGTCGCCGTCGGCTGCTCAACTACGTCCAGAAGAAGGACATTGCGCGCTACCGGTCGCTCATCGAGCGGCTCGGCCTGCGCCGGTGACGTGACGGGGGAGTGGCCGACCGGCCGCTCCCCCGTACCGCGTCCCATCTGAAGAAACACGGGCCGCGCGACCACCCGAGAGGGAGCCGGTCAGCGTACCGGTCTCCGGTAGTGGCCCCCGGGAACCCCGGCATCATGCCGGCCACCCGGGCGCTTCGATCGAAGACCGGCCGGCTGAGCAGCTCCCCGATGTCGTGGGCCCACGACGCGAAGGAGCACGACAGCACATGACCGAGACCAAACTCGGCACCGAATCCCGCACCGCCGTGATCGACAACGGGTCCTTCGGCACCCGTGAGATCACCTTCTCCACCGGTCGGCTGGCTCGCCAGGCCGCCGGTTCCGTCATCGCCCAGCTGGGCGAGACGGTCGTTCTCTCCGCCACCACCGCCGGTAAGCACCCGAAGGAGCAGTTCGACTTCTTCCCGCTGACCGTCGACGTCGAGGAGCGGATGTACGCCGCGGGCCGCATCCCCGGCTCGTTCTTCCGCCGTGAGGGCCGGCCGAGCGAGGACGCGATCCTCACCTGCCGCCTGATCGACCGGCCGCTGCGCCCGTCCTTCGTGAAGGGCCTGCGCAACGAGGTCCAGGTCGTCGAGACCATCCTCGCGCTGGACCCGCAGCACCCGTACGACGTCGTGGCGATCAACGCCGCCTCGATGTCGACCAAGCTCTCCGGCCTGCCGTTCTCCGGCCCGATCGGTGCGACCCGCGTCGCCCACATCGACGGCCAGTGGGTTGCCTTCCCGACCCTGGAGGAGCTGGCCCGCGCCACCTTCGACATGGTCGTGGCCGGCCGCACGCTCGAAGACGGCGACGTCGCGATCATGATGGTCGAGGCCGAGGCCACCCCGAACGCCGTCGCCCTGATCTCGGCCGGTGCAACCGCCCCGACCGAGGAGGTCGTCGCCAGCGGCCTGGAGGCCGCCAAGCCGGCGATCCGTGAGCTGTGCCGCGCGCAGAGCGAGCTGGCCGAGGTCGCCGCCAAGCCGGTCACCGAGTTCCCGGTCTTCCTGGACTACCAGGACGACGTGTTCGCCGCCGTGGCCGACCTGGCCCGTGGCGAGGTGGCCGAGGCGATCACCATCGCCGGCAAGGCCGACCGCGAGGAAGCCCTGGACCGGGTCAAGGCCCGGGTCGCCGAGGAGTTGGGTGCTCGGTTCGAGGGTCGGGAGAAGGAGCTCAGCGCCGCCTTCCGCTCGCTGACCAAGTCCGAGGTGCGCAACCGCGTGCTGCGCGAGCAGGTCCGCATGGACGGCCGCGGCCCGCGTGACATCCGGGCGCTGACCGCCGAGGTCGGCGTGCTGCCCCGGGTGCACGGTTCGGCGCTGTTCGAGCGGGGCGAGACCCAGATCCTGGGCGTCACCACGCTGAACATGCTCCGGATGGAGCAGATGGTGGACACGCTGTCCCCCGAGAACCGCAAGCGCTACATGCACAACTACAACTTCCCGCCGTACTCGACCGGTGAGACCGGCCGGGTCGGCTCGCCGAAGCGTCGCGAGATCGGCCACGGTGCGCTCGCCGAGCGTGCGCTGATCCCGGTGCTGCCGTCGCGCGAGGAGTTCCCGTACGCCATCCGGCAGGTGTCGGAGGCGCTCAGCTCCAACGGCTCCACCTCGATGGGTTCGGTCTGCGCGTCGACGCTGGGTCTGCTCTCCGCGGGTGTTCCGCTGAAGGCCCCGGTCGCCGGCATCGCGATGGGGCTCATCTCCGACGAGGTGGACGGCAAGACCCAGTACGTGACGCTGACCGACATCCTCGGTGCCGAGGACGCGTTCGGTGACATGGACTTCAAGGTCGCCGGCACGCCGGAGTTCGTCACCGCGCTCCAGCTCGACACCAAGCTCAACGGCATCCCGTCGGACGTGCTGGCTTCCGCGCTGCAGCAGGCGAACGAGGCCCGGCAGATCATCCTCGGTGTCATGAAGGCCGCGATCGAGGCTCCGGCCGAGATGTCGGACTACGCGCCGCGGGTCACCACCGTCAAGATCCCGGTCGACAAGATCGGCATGGTGATCGGCCCGAAGGGTCAGACCATCAACGCGATCCAGGACGAGACCGGCGCCGAGATCTCCATCGAGGACGACGGCACGATCTACGTCGGCGCCACCAACGGCCCGTCGGCCCAGGCGGCCGTCGACCGGATCAACGGGATCGCCAACCCGACGCTGCCGAAGCAGGGCGAGCGGTTCCTCGGCACGGTGGTCAAGACCGCCGCGTTCGGCGCGTTCATCTCGCTGCTGCCGGGTCGTGACGGCCTGCTGCACATCTCCAAGGTGGGCGACGGCAAGCGGGTCGAGCGCGTTGAGGACTTCCTCAACGTCGGTGACCGGGTCGAGGTCGAGATCGCCGACATCGACGCGCGCGGCAAGATCTACCTGGACAAGGTCCGGCCGGAGGGCGCCGAGGCGCCGGCCGCCGCCGGCGAGGCCGCCGGTGGCGACCGTCCGGCTGGTCGTGACCGCGGCGACCGGGCTCCGCGTGACCGCGGCGACCGCGAGCGTGGTGGCGACCGGGGCGGGCGTGGCCCGGAGCGCGGCAACGGCGGCGGCGAGGGCGGCAACGGCGGCGGCGGCGAGGGTGGCGAGGGCGGCGAGCGTCCGCGCCGCCGGACCCGGCACAGCTGACCGTCGTACAACGCATCACCCACCCCTCGTCGAACCGGGAGCAAGTCGTGAGTCGGGCCTTCAGCGCGCCGTTTCCACCGGATCGACGGGGGGTGGCCCCCTCTCGGGACACCGGGGCGGGCCGCTCCGGCGGCACCGCCCGCGCGGTGACCCGGACGCTCAGCGACGATCCGCTGGGCGGCACGGTACGACGTACCGTGCTGCCCAGCGGGCTGCGCGTCCTCACCGAGGCGATTCCGGCGATGCGCAGCGTCTCGTTCGGCGTCTGGGTGGCGGTCGGCTCGCGCGACGAGACCGGTCCGCAGGCCGGTGCCGCGCACTTCCTTGAGCACCTGCTGTTCAAGGGCACGCACAAGCGCACCGCCCTGGAGATCTCCTCGCAGATCGAGGCGGTGGGTGGCGAGACCAACGCCTTCACCACGAAGGAATACACCTGCTACTACGCCCGCGTGCTGGACGAGGACCTGCCGCTCGCGGTCGACGTGATGTGCGACCTGGTGGCCGACTCGCTGTTGGAGCCGGCCGACGTCGAGACCGAGCGTGGCGTGATCCTGGAAGAGATCGCCATGCACGACGACGAGCCCGGTGACGAGGTGCACGACCTCTTCGTCCAGGCCGTCTACGGCGACCACCCGCTGGGCCGACTGATCTCCGGCACCGCCGAGACCGTCACGCCGATGACCCGCCGGCAGATCCAGAGTTTCTACCGGGGCCGCTACACGGCACCGCAGATCGTCATCGCCGCCGCCGGCAACCTCGACCACGCCGCAGTGGTCAAGATGGTCCGCCAGGCGGTGCGTGGCACCCCCCTGGACAGCGACCCGGCCACCCCGGCGCCGTACCGCGCGGCAACCCCCACCGTACGGACGAAGCCGGCGACCACAGTGGTGGAGCCGAAGGAGACCGAGCAGGCGCACGTCATCCTCGGCTGCCCCGGCATCGACCGCCTCGACGAGCGGCGCTTCGCCCTCGGGGTGCTCAACAACGTGCTCGGCGGCGGCATGTCCAGTCGCCTGTTCCAGGAGATCCGCGAGCAGCGCGGCCTGGCGTACTCGGTCTACTCCTACGCCAGCCAGTACGCCGACACCGGCCTGTTCGCCGTCTACGCCGGCTGCGCGCCGGGCAAGGTGGACGAGGTGCTGGCCCTGACCCGCGCCGAGCTGGCCCGGGTCGCCGCCGACGGGTTGACCGAGGCCGAGGTGGCCCGGGGCAAGGGCATGAGCAAGGGCTTGTTCGTGCTCGGCCTGGAGGACACCGGTTCCCGGATGAGCCGGCTGGCCAAGGGCGAGCTGCTCTACGGCGACCTGATGCCGGTCGACGAGCTGCTCCGACGGGTCGACGAGGTCACTGTGGAGGACGTCAACGTCCTCGCTGCCGAGCTGCTCAGCCGGCCGATGTCGCTGGCCGTGGTCGGCCCCTTCGGCGCGGGCGACTTCGCGGTCTGAGGGCTGCCGCGCGGCGCGGTCGACGGCACCCCGGTGGGGCGTCCCGGCCGGTGGAGCGCACCGGATCCGGCCGGAAGGGCACGTCCCGATTGGGATAGGTTGTGCCCCGTGACTGACGAGCAGGACAAGACCCCGGCCCAGCAGCTGCGGGTCGGCGTTTTTGGTGCCCGCGGCCGGATGGGCATCGAGGTCTGCAAGGCGGTCGACGCCGCCGACGACCTCGAACTCGCGGCGTCGATCGACCAGGGCGACAGCCGCTCCGCCGTGTCCGCCGCCGAGGTGGTTGTCGACTTCACCACGCCCGATGTCGTCATGGACAACCTGCGTTGGTGCATCGACCAGGGCATCAGCGCGGTCGTCGGCACGACCGGCTTCACCGAGCAGCGGCTGGAGCAGGTGCGTGGCTGGCTGGCCGACAGGCCCGGGGTGGGCGTGGTCATCGCCCCGAACTTCGGCATCGGCGCGGTGCTGATGATGCAGTTCGCCGCGCGGGCCGCCCGGCACTTCGAGTCCGTCGAGATCATCGAACAGCACCACCCGCGCAAGCTGGACGCCCCGAGCGGCACCGCCACCCACACCGCCCGCCAGATCGCCCGGGCCCGCGCGGAGGCCGGCCTCGGCCCGGTGCCGGACGCCACCAAGGACGAGGTGTCGGGCGCGCGCGGCGCCGACATCGACGGGGTACGCGTCCACGCCGTTCGTGCCACCGGCCTCGTCGCCCACCAGGAGGTGCTCTTCGGCACCACGGGCGAGACGCTGACCATCCGGCACGACTCGTACGACAGGGCGTCGTTCATGCCGGGCGTGCTGCTGGCCGTCCGCGCGGTGCGCAACCGCCCCGGCCTCACCGTCGGTCTGGACGCCCTGCTCGACTGACGGTCCGTTCCTCCGCCACGCGGCCAAGATCTGAGCCCCCAGCTCGGGTAGCATCCGGCGGATGATCAATGGTGGACACCTGGACCGGGCCGGGCGACGGGTGACGCTCCGGCCGGTCGACGACGACAACTGGCGGGCTGTGGCCGACGTCGCCCCGCGTGACGACCAGCGCCGGTTCGTGGCCGCGCTGGGCGCGCGGTACCTGCTGCTGAGCAGCCGCTCGGAGGTGTGGACCTCGCTCGCCGTGTACGCCGACGAGACGGTCGTCGGCCACGTCATGTGGGGCGTGGACGACGACGGCTCGCACTGGATCGGCGGAATGCTTTTCGACGCCGCCGAGCAGGGCCGGGGCGTCGGCCGGGCCACCGTGCAGACGCTGGCCCCCTGGCTGGCGGCGAGGGAGGGCAACCCGCCGGTCCGCCTCTCGTACCACCCGGACAACGCCCCGGCCGCCGCCCTCTACACCTCCCTGGGCTTCCACCCCACCGGAGCGGTCGACGACGAAGAGCTGGTCGCCGAAGCCAACGGCGGGTCGGACAAGGGCTGACCGACACGGTGCAGCGGCCCGGCAGAGGCCGCCACACCGGTCGCGTCACTCTTCTGCGGGCACCTTCTCCGCCGGGACGCCGACGTGCAGGCGCACCTGAGGCACCAGCATGTCGTCGACGTCCAGCGCGCGGGCCGCGCCGTCGAGCTCCCAACCGGTGCTGGTGAGGAACTTCCGGGTCGCCTCGTCACCCTCGAACGCCCAGGCCACCGCCCGGCTCAGGCCGTCCTCCCGCCACAGGTCGACCGCGGCGGCGAGCAGCCGGCTGCCGTGCCCACGCCGGCCCCACCGCGGCTCGACCAGCAGGTCGGTCACGGCGGCCACGTCGGGGCCGAGCGCGTCGGCCGGCTCACCCGGGGCCAACGCCTCGGCGTCAGCCGGGCCGGAGGCGGCGAACCCCACCAGATACGATTGCTCGGCCTGTTCGACGGCGACCAGCACCCGGTGCGCGCCCGAGGGCGGCTCCAGCACCGCGGCGCTCCACCGCCGGGCGAGGAACGCCTCGTCCAGGTTGTCGAGCACGTGCCGAGGCAGAATGCGGCGGTACGCGACCCGCCAGGTTGCGAGCTGGATGCGTGCGATCTCGCCGGCGTCCTCGGGACGCGCCGGGCGGACGTACCCGAGAGCCATGGGACGGAAGCCTACGCAGGGCGAGGGAGACGACGGTGGCGCAGGGTGCCAACAGGACGACCGCGCAGGTCACCGGGGTGGTGGTGCTCGCCGCGGCGGTCACCGCGTTCCTCGCCGTCGCGGCGGTCCGGCACGGTTTCTTCGACCTGAAGGTCTACTACGGCGCGTTGACCTGGTGGGTGCACGACGGCGGGGAGATCTACGACTACCTCAAGCCGGGCACCCAGTACGGCTTCACGTACCCGCCGTTCGCCGCGCTGGTCATGCTGCCGATGGCGTACCTGCCGTGGACGGCCGCGATCGTGGTGAGTGTGCTCGCCAGCGTGGTCACCACCGCGGTGCTGCTCTGGTGGCTGATCGACCCGATCGCCCGCCGGGCCGGCTGGACCCGGTGGTTCGCGCCCGCCGTGGCGCTCTGCCTGGCCGCCGCGTTCGAACCGATGCGGGAGACGGTCAACTTCGGTCAGGTCAACACGCTGCTGCTGTTCCTGGTGGCCGTGGATCTGCTGCGGCTGCTGCCGGCCGGCAACCGGTGGGCCGGGGTGGGCATCGGGCTCGCCACCGCGATCAAACTGACCCCGGGTGTCTTCATCGTCTATCTGCTGGTGACCGGGCGATGGCGGGCGGCCCTCACCGCCAGCGGCACCGCCGCCGGGGTGACGCTTCTGGCCGGTGCGCTCTTCCCCGACGCGTCCCGGGAGTTCTGGACCGAGGCGCTGTGGAACACCGGCCGGGTCGGCGAGCTCGCCTTCGTCTCCAACCAGTCGCTGCGCGGGGTCGTCGCCCGGCTCGACCCGCAGCACCCGAGCACCCTGCTCTGGCTGCTGCTGGTGCTCGGCACCCTGGCGCTCTGGGCCTGGCGGTCCCGGGCCGCCGTCGCGGTCGGCGACGAGGCGACCGGCCTGGCGTTGACCGGCGCGGTGATGTGCCTGGTCAGCCCGGTCACCTGGGTGCACCACCTGGTCTGGCTGCTGCCCGCGCTGATCCTGCTGGTCGACAACGCGATGGCCGCGCCGGCCGGCCGCCGACGGCGGGTCCTGCTGGTCGCCGCGACCATCGGGTACGCGGTGCTGATCAGCCGCACCGTCTGGTTCTGGGAGAAGGACTTCACCGGGGTCGACGGCTTCCTGGGCAGCAACGCCTACGTGTGGATCAGCCTCGCGCTGCTGGCCTTCCTGCCGATCCGCCGTTGGCTGACCCCGGGCGGCTCAGCCGTCGAGGCGTCCGGCGTACCGCAGCTCGACCAGCCCGACCGGCGGGCTCCCACCGGCAAGCGGCACCTGGTAGGTCGACTGCTCACCGTCCGGTGACAACCCGGCGCGCTCACAGAATCGTCGGGCCCGCCGGTTGTCCGCCAGCACCCACAGCCGATAGTCGGTCCAGCCCCGCTCGTGCAGCCCCGCCCGGGCGGCGGCCAGGAGCGCGGTGGCGGTCCCGTCACCCCAGCACGCTGGCTCCACGTAGATCGCCAGCACCTCCCCGACCGTCGGGTCCAGGTCGTCGCGGTCCTGGTCGCGGCGGTACGGCCCGAACGTCGTGAAGCCCACGACCAACCCGTCCACCTCGCCGAGCAGGGTGGTGAACGGGTGCTCGGGGTCGGCGGTGCCAATGTCGCGACGGCGCTGTGCCCACGCCGCCACGTTCAGCCGCCGCAGCACCTCGTCCGGCATGAAGCCGGCGTAGCCCGCCTGCCAGCCGTGCACGTGCACCCGGGCGACGGCTTCGGCGTCGTCCGGCTCCTCCCGACGGATGGTCAGCATTGCACCGTTCTATGCCCCGTTGGCCGTCGCGTCCAGCTTCCCGCACCGGCGTCGTACCGATGAATTATCGTCGCCGACGATGACCGCACCGGAATCACTCTCGCTCGCCCAGGCCCGCCGCGTGGCGCTCGCCGCCCAGGGCTTCGCCGACCCTGCGCCAACCGGCGTGCCGACGCGCCGGCATCTGCGCCGGGTGCTGGACCGGGTCGGGTTGATCCAGATGGACTCGGTCAACGTGCTGCAACGCGCGCACTACCTGCCGCTCTACAGCCGGCTCGGGCCCTACCCGACCAGGTTGCTCGACCAGGCCGCCTACCGCCGCCCCCGCGAGTTGTTCGAATACTGGGGTCATGAGGCGTCGCTGGTCCCGGTCGAGCTGCACCCGGTGCTGCGCTGGCGGATGGCTCGCGCGCACAGCGATTCCTGGGGCGGCATGCAGCGGATCGCCCAGGAGCAGCCGGAGCTGGTCGCCTGGGTTCGCGACGAGGTGGCCGCCCGCGGCCCGCTGACGGCTGCCGAAATCGAGCACGACGCACCTCGGGAGACCGGCAACTGGGGGTGGAACTGGTCGGCGGTCAAACGGGCGTTGGAGTTCCTCTTCTGGGCCGGCGAGGTGACCGCCGCGGAGCGCAGCACCTCCTTCGCCCGCCGCTACGACCTGCCCGAGCGGGTGCTGCCCGCGGCGGTGCTGGCCGCGCCCACCCCGACCGACGCCGAGGCGTACCGCACGCTGGTCGCCCTCGCCGCGCGGTCGCTCGGGGTGGCCGCCGAGCCGGAGCTGCGCGACTACTTCCGACTGCCGCTGGCCGGTGCCCGCCAGGCCGTCGCGGAGCTGGCCGAGGCCGGTGAACTGGTGCCGGTCACCGTGGCGGGCTGGCGACAGCCGGCCTGGCTGCACGCGTCCGCGCGGCTGCCCCGGTGGATTCGCGGCAACACCCTGGTCAGCCCCTTCGACCCGTTGATCTGGGAACGTGCCCGCACCGAGAGGTTGTTCGACTTCAGCTACCGGATCGAGATCTACGTCCCGGCGCCACAGAGGGTCTACGGCTACTACGTGCTGCCCTTCCTGCAGGGCGACCGCTTCACCGCCCGGGTCGACCTGAAGGCCGATCGCAAGACCAGTGTGCTGCTGGTGCCGGCCGCGTGGGTCGAGCCCGGCGCCGACCCGGGGGAGACCGCTGTGGCGCTCGCCGCCGAGCTGCACCGACTCGCCGGCTGGCTCGGTCTGGACGCGGTGGAGCCGCCCACGGCCGGCGACCTGGCCGGTCCGCTCACCGCCGCGTTGACCGGCGTGTCCGGTGTACCGTGAGCGCGTGACGAGCGCTCCCGGACCGGTCGACCAGCCGCAGCCCGCCCCCGGGGCGGTTCACCCGGTGCCTGTCGGCGCGGTGTCGACCAGCTCCGGTCCGACCGGCCTGGCATCGGCCGGCGAGGTCCCGGCCGACCCGGCAGCGGGTGGCTCGGGTCCGGTCGGCTGGCCGACGCCCCCGCCGGATGGTTACGCGGCGCCGGAGCCGGACCGGATCACGCGGTTCGTGCTGCGGCTCTACGAGCGTTCACCGCGCTGGGCGGTGCCGCTGGCCGCGGTCGGTTGCGTCGCCATCGGCATGGGCTACGCGTTGCTCAGCAATCCGACCCACGCCGCCCCGGACGCCGCGCCCACCTGTCTGCTGAAGTTGACCACCGGACTGGACTGCCCGGGCTGCGGGGGCACCCGCGCACTCTGGTACGTGCTGCACGCCGACCTGCCAGCCGCCGCCCGGCACCACTTCCTGTTCGTCTTCGCGCTGCCGTTCCTCGCGTACCTCTTCGTGGCCTGGGCGGGAAACCAGGCGTTCGGTTGGCGACTGCCGGAGCTGCGACTCAGCTCGAAGGTCATCGTCGGGTTCATGGGCGCGTGGCTGGCCTTCTCGGTGCTGCGCAACCTGCCCTGGGCGCCGTTCACCTCGCTGTACGTCTGAGCGCGCCGGCGCCCTGCCGCCCGGCGCCCTGCCGCCCGACCTGCCGCCGCCCGACGGGCCGGTGCCCGGATGCGATCGGCGGGCGGCTGCGGGCTCGGCCGGCATGCGTTGTTCGTGCGTCCTTTGGAGCTGATTCGTTTACGACATCAGAGCCCCTCCGAGCGCCCACCACCCATGATCGACTCGGCATCCAGGAAACCGGGCCATCCACCCGACCCGGATACCCCGACTTCCAGGAACCCGAGTCGATCACCCCAGTGGGCAGCCGCACACCCACTCTGCGGCGCACGGCGGCCGATGTACCCCTGGATGTAGCGGGGTCGGGCGCGACGGATGCCACTACATCCAGGATGTTGCGCGATCTTGTGAGCGGAAGCGGCTGCTGAGCCGCTCGGGGTCGCTCGGGCGCGGGCCGCTCGGGTCGCTCGGGTTCGGGCCGCTCGGGCCGCTCGGGCCGCTCGGGCCGCGCGGCTAGTTCGGGTCGCTTGGGCACCTGAGCGGCGGCCGACCTTGGTCGTCGGCTGGGCTGGCCCATCCGCCCATCCGCCCATCCGCCGAGGGCTGATGTCACCAACGATTCAGCTCCAAAGGACGCCGATGGAACTGTCCGCCCCGGCCTCGACGACGGACCCCGGACCCCGGACCTCGGACCCAGACCCGGACCTCGGACCCGGACCCCGGCCGAAGCCCCGGGGCGGCGGCGGGCCCGCCGCGGCCTGAGTGATCGACATTGCACGAGGCGTGCCTGAGTTGGGGCGGGAGGCACCGCGCCACTACAGTCCCTGGCATGCCGGAGATGGTGCAGCCCCAGGTCAAGTTGATCGCGTGGACCCAGTTCGCGGCCCCGGACGACGTGCCGTGGTCGACCGACGCGGAGGGTGGCCAGGCGCTCGCCGAGTTCGCCGGCCGGGCCTGCTACCAGTCGTGGAAGAAGCCGAACCCGGCGACCGCCACCAACGCCGGTTACCTGGCGCACATCCTGGAGGTCGGGCACCTGTCGGTGCTGGAGCATGGGTCGGTCACCTTCTACTTCACCGGGGTGTCGCGCTCCTTCACCCACGAGTTGATCCGGCACCGGCACTTCTCGTACTCCCAGCTGTCCCAGCGCTACGTCCCGGAGCGGGACGCGGCCATGGTCGAGCCGGCGGTCATCGCCGACGACCCGGAGCTGCACAAGAAGTTCACCGAGGCTGCCGAGGCGAGCGTTCGGGCGTACAACGAGTTGCTGGAGGGCCTCGAAAAGCGCTTCTCCGACGAACCGAACCCCACGCTGCGCCGCAAGCAGGCCCGGCAGGCGGCCCGGGCGGTGCTGCCCAACGCCACCGAGACGCGGATCGTGGTCACCGGCAACTACCGGGCGTGGCGGCACTTCGTCGCGATGCGCGCCACCGAGCACGCCGACGTGGAGATCCGTGAGCTGGCCGTGGAGTGCCTGCGGCAGCTCCAGGACGTCGCCCCGAACGTGTTCGCCGACTTCGTGATCTCCACGCTGCCGGATGGCACCGAGGTGGCGGCCAGCCCGCACGAGGCGTCCTGAGCCCTTCCCCGGCGGGCCCCGGCTGGTCGTCCGCTAGGTTGGAGGGTATGACGCACGACCACCTCGACGCCGCGGCACGACCGGCGTCCCGCCCCTTCGGCCGGCTGCTCACCGCCATGGTGAGCCCGTTCACCCCCGACGGCTCGCTCGACCTCGACGGCGCCGCCCGGCTGGCGAGCCACCTGGTCGACGAGCAGGGCAACGACGCGCTGGTGGTCAACGGCACCACCGGCGAGTCGCCGACCACCACCGAGGCGGAGAAGGACCACCTGATCCGGGCCGTGGTGGAGGCCGTCGGTGACCGCGCCAAGGTGGTCGCCGGGGTCGGCACCAACGACACCCGGCACACCATCGAGCTGGCCGCCGCCGCCGAGAAGGCAGGTGCGCACGGTCTGCTGGTGGTGACCCCGTACTACAACAAGCCGCCGCAGAGCGGGTTGTTGCGGCACTTCACCGCGGTGGCCGACGCCACCGGCCTCCCGGTGATGCTGTACGACATCCCACACCGCTCCGGCGTGCCGATCGACACCGAGACGCTGGTCCGGCTCGCCGAGCACGGCCGGATCGTCGCGGTCAAGGACGCCAAGGGCGACCTGACCGCCACCAGCTGGGTGACCAGCCGGACCGCCCTCGCCTTCTACAGCGGCGAGGACGCCCTCGCCCTGCCGGCGCTGGCCGTCGGCAGCGTGGGCCTGGTCGGCACCTCGACGCACTTCACCGGGGCGCTGACCGCACAGATGATCGAGGCGTACGACGCGGGGGACATGCCGACCGCGCTGGCGCTGCACCGGCGGCTGCTGCCGCTGTTCACCGGCATCTTCCGCACGCAGGGCACGATCCTGGTGAAGGCGGGCCTGGCATCGCTGGGTCTGCCGGCCGGCCCGGTGCGACCCCCGCTGGTGGACGCCACCAACGACGAGATCGCCCAGCTGCGCGCGGACTTCGCGGCAGCGGGCATGGAGCTGCCCGAATGATCAAACGACACGATGGACGCCGAGTGACGGCGTCGCAGATTGAGGTGGACGCGTGACCGAGGCGCACATCGAGGCGGAACTACCCCCGCCGCTGCCGGAAGGTGGCCTGCGGATCATCCCGCTCGGCGGGCTCGGCGCCATTGGTCGGAACATGACCGTCTTCGAGTTCGACGGTAAGTTGCTGATCGTCGACTGCGGGGTCCTGTTCCCCGACGTCGAGCAGCCAGGTGTGGACCTGATCCTGCCCGACTTCGGGCCGATCCTGGACCGGCTCGCCGACGTCCAGGCGATCGTGCTGACGCACGGTCACGAGGACCACATCGGCGCGGTGCCCTACCTGCTCGCCCACAAGCCCGACATCCCGCTGGTCGGCTCACAGTTCACCCTCGCCCTGGTCGAGGCCAAGTTGGCCGAGCGGCGGATCCAGCCGTACACGCTGACCGTGCGGGAGGGCGGCCGGGAGCGGCTCGGCCCGTTCGAGTGTGAGTTCTTCGCGGTCAACCACTCGATCCCGGACGCCCTCGCGGTGGCCATCCGCACCCCTGCGGGCCTGGTGCTGCACACCGGCGACTTCAAGATGGACCAGCTCCCGCTGGACGGTCGGATCACCGACCTGGCCGGCTTCGCCCGGCTCGGCGCCGAAGGTGTCGACCTGCTCCTGTCCGACTCCACCAACGCGGAGATTCCCGGCTTCGTCACCCCGGAGCGGGAGATCGGGCCGGTGCTCGACTCGATCTTCGCGAAGGCCAAGGGCCGCATCATCGTGGCGTCGTTCGCGTCGCACGTGCACCGCGTGCAGCAGGTCTTCGACTCCGCCGCGGAGCATGGCCGCAAGGTCGCGTTGATCGGGCGGTCCATGGTTCGCAACATGGGCATCGCCAGGGACCTCGGCCTGCTCAACATCCCGGCCGGGCTGGTCATCAGCATCGACGAGGCGACCACGCTGCCGCCGGATGAGATCGTGCTGATGTCCACCGGATCCCAGGGTGAGCCGATGAGCGCGCTGGGCCGGATGGCCAGCGGCGATCACCGGCACATCACCATCGCCCCCGGCGACACCGTCGTGCTGGCCTCCTCGCTGGTGCCCGGCAACGAGACCTCGGTCTACCGGGTGATCAACCGGCTTGCCCGGGCCGGCGCGGTCGTCGTGCACAAGGACGTCGCGAAGGTGCACGTCTCCGGGCACGCCCCCGCCGGGGAGCTGCTCTACCTGCTCAACGTCGTTCGGCCCAGCAACCTGATGCCCGTGCACGGCGAGTGGCGCCACCTGCGTGCCCACGCCCGGCTCGGCATCGAGTCCGGGGTCGCCGCCGACCGGGTGGTGATCTGCGAGGACGGCGACGTGGTCGACCTGGTCGAGGGTCGCGCCACACTGGTCGGGCACGTGAAGAGCCGGTACGTCTACGTGGACGGCCTCGCCGTCGGTGACGTCAGCGAGTCGCTGCTCACCGAGCGGCGGATCCTCGGCGACGGGGGCTTCATCGCCACCACCGTCGTCGTGGACTCGGTCACCGGCAAGGTGGTCGCCGGCCCGACGCTGTCCGCGAAGGGCTTCTCCGAGGACCCGGAGGCGTTCAACCCGGTGGTCCCGCTGGTCACCGAGGCGCTCAACCGGGCCGCGGCGGACGGCATCACCGACCCGCACCAGCTCCAGCAGATCGTCCGGCGCACGGTGGGGCGGTGGGTCAACGACAAGTACCGTCGTCGCCCGATGATCGTGCCCACCGTCGTCGAGGTCTGACACACGCGTGACCGGGCCGGTCGCCGACATCCCCCATGGATGTCGGTGGCCGGCCCGGCGCTCGTTCAGGAGGTGTTCCGGCTCAGCCCCGGAACAGCCGTCGCCGCAGCACCAGCAGCCCGACCCCGAGGGCCAGCAGGGCCGCTCCGATGAGGCCGTACGTGCTGCCGGAGACACCGGTGCGGGGCAGTTGCGCCGCCTCCGGGGTGGACGTGGTCGCGGTGGCGGTCGGACCGGCCGGTGGCGGGGTGGTGGCGTCGCCGGCACCTGACCCGCCCGAGCCGCTCAGGCGCAGCGTCAGCGCGGTGTCCTTGCCGTAGCACATCGAGGCGGCACTTCCGGTTGCGTCGCGACTAGGGGAGCGCCGCGACCGCCTCGGCGTAGGCGACGCCGGTGGCGATGGCCGCGTCGACCAGCACCGTGAGCTGCGCCGGGGCCACCCCGTGGGTCAGATCGGTGGCCACGTCGCCGGCCAGCACCAACTCCTCGCCGATGTCGTGCGCGTAGGCCTTGGGCAGCAGCCGGTCATGGTTCCAGGCGTTGCAGAACGCGTACGCCTCGGAGCGGCGGGTCGCCGGCAGCCGGCGGGCGGCCATTGCCCGGGCGTGCAGCACCTCGCCACGTTCGCCGGCCCGCCGGAACTGGATCACCACGCCGCCCCACCGGCCGACGACGGTGTCGCCCTCCTCCACCAGGTACTGGTCGCCGCGCCGGTCCAGTACCGCGGTGATCATGTCGACGGTCAGCGCCATCAGCTCCCGCTCGCCCGACCCGCTCGCCTCGTCGGACCCGTCGGCATCGGGCTCGGCAGACCCGTCGGCGTCGGGCCCGTCCGGCTCGTCGTCGGCGGGCAGCACGACCGGTGCCGTGAGCGGGCGCTCCGCGAGCCAGGCGGCCATCCGGCCGGAGTGGTGGCCGGTGCCGTTGCGGGCGTCGAAGCTGCCGGCCAGTTCACTGGCCACCCCGAGCAGCAGGGTGCCGAGTGTGGACACGTCCGGCTCGGTGGCGGGTCGTCCGCCGTACGCCGGTCGGGGCAGCGGTCGCCCACCCAGCCCGGCCTCCTCGGCCAGCGCGCAGACCAGCGCACCGGCGGCGGCGAACTCCATCGCGGCGAGGTCGTCGCTGGGTCGGTCCAGTCTGGGCAGATGCTCGGTCAGGATGGTCAACCCCCGTTCCAGGTGCCCACCCAACGCGCAGAACCGCAGGTGCGCGGCGAGGTACGGGAACGCGGCCGGCTCACGCCGGTGCCGGCGGTACGCCCGCACGTGCGCCGCCGCGGCCCGCTCCGGCTCCCCGGCCCGCAGGGCGGGCAGCAGACCGGCGACCAGGTCCCGTTCGGGCTGGTCGGTGCAGGGCTCCGGCTCGCCGTCGCGCTTCTCCAGCTCGCCGAGCGCGGCTCGCCACTCACCCCAGCCGGCCAGCAGCTCCGCCCGCCGAGCGGAGGCGCAGCCCGGGCAGCCACCGGCGGGGCCGGGCCGTTTCCCTGACCACCGCTCGTACCAGTGGCGGGCGGTGGGCTCGTCGCCCAGGTGATCGGCGATTCGGCAGTGCAGCTCCGCGACGGTTGGCGCGTCCGGACCGTCCGTGCCGACCCGGTGGGCCAGGTCGTGCAGCAGGGCCCTGGTCTGGTCCAGCCCGACCCGGGGGGTGCCGAGCAGCGCCTCCACCGCGTACCGCTGGTAGCGCAGCAGCAGCCCGGTCTCGTTGTCGGTCAGCAGCTCGGGTCGGTGGTCGGCGGCCGCCCGGCAGCGCCGGACCGGCTCGACCAGGCGCCACCGCTCCCCGTCGAGCAGGTACGCCTCGATCAGCGCGAACCGGGCGTCCACCCCGGATCGGACGTCCCCGGCGGCGTCGGCGCGCTCGGCGAGCCGTTCCAGGGTCACCTGCCGGTCCGGGCCGTCGGGCAGGTCCCGGGCATCGGCGAGCGCGGCCTCCAGCGCCGGAAGGCGGCCCCCGCCGACCGGGCCGTCGGGCGCAGCGCCGGCCCGGTTGGTGCGACTGCCCGTGAACTCGTCCCGGCCGGTCACGACAGCACCGCGCCGGGCAGTCGACGGACCGCCACGGCGAGCTGGCAGCCGGTGGAGATGCCACAGTCGAGCAGTTGGTCGAGCTGGTGCGGGGTCACCCCGCGTTCCAGGTCGGTGATCACCTCGCCGTAGACCCGGGCTCGACCGTCGTCGTCGACGTGCACGAACGCCTTCGGCCAGAGCCGGTCGTGGTTCCACGAGTTGCAGAAGGCGTACAGGGCGGGCACCTGCTCGATTCCGAAGGTGGGAGTGACCATGGTGCGTACCTGGAGCAGCTCCCCGTCGCCTCCCAGGCGGAGGAACCAGATCATGTTGTCGTCGAAGCGGCCCACCAACTCGCCGTCCACGGTCAGGCCGACGGACCGGCCACGGGCGGCGAGCACCGCGGCGACCAGTTCGCCGCTCAGTGGACGCAGCGAACCGGGGTGCCCGGCCAGCGGATCGTCGGGATCGCCCGCGGTTTCCGGCGACGCCATGGGGCATCCCTTCTGAGGCGGATATCACGACCGGCGGTGGCGGTCGTGTTGCGACGCGCGGACACGACCCGGAAAAGCGGGGATCTGCCCGGCCCCACCGTTACCGTGACTCTATGGCGGGCCGTACCTCTCAGGCGAGCCGGCGGCGCGGCGCGTCGCCGCGCGGTGGCACCAACAGTCGTGCCCGTCAACCGGCGAAGAAGACCCGGGCACCGGTCCGGCGGCGCACCGCGCCCGCCCGGCCCGGCCCGGCCGTCTACGTGGGCCGGGCGGTCGGCGCACTGTGGATGGGTCTGGCACACGGGATGGGCTGGGCGGTGCGGGCCGCCGGCCGGCAGGCCGCCTCGGCCCGCGACCTCGACCCGGAGCACCGCCGGGACGGCGCCGGGCTGCTGCTGTTCGGGCTCGCCCTGCTCTCCGCCGTGGCGCTCTGGCTCTCCGGAGCGGGCCCGGTGGGCGCGCGACTGGCCGACACGATCCGGCTTTTCCTGGGCGCGATCTCGGTGGTCGTGCCGGTGCTGCTGATGATCGGGGCGTGGCGGCTGATGCGTCAGCCGGCCGACCCCGAGCACCGGGGCCGCGGGCTGATCGGCTGGGGTTCGCTGCTGGTGTCGACCGCAGCGCTGCTCCAGATCGGCCAGGACCCGGCCGACCCGCTGGAGCGTGACTTCGCGGGCGGTCTGGTCGGCGCGGGCGTCGGTGGTCTGCTGGAGCGGGCCGTCACCGCCTGGGTAGCGGTGCCGCTGCTGGTCCTGCTGCTGCTCTTCGGTCTGCTCGTGGTGACCGCGACGCCGATCAACAAGATCCCCGAGCGCCTCGGGCTGCTCGCCGGTGGGTTGGTCGCCGCACCGGACTCCTCCACGGAGGACGCCGACGAGCAGCTCGCGAAGCCGACGCGTAAGCGGCCGGCGAAGCGGATGCCTCCGCGGCTCGACCCGGACGACTTCGAGGACCTGGACGGCGCGGACCTCCAGGAAACCATGGTGCTGCCGCGCAAGTCGCCGGCGAAGGTGCCGGCGAGCCGCAAGCCGCCGGTCGAGCCGCCGGAGCACTCGCCCGCGCCGACCCGGGCCGAGCAGCTCGCGTTGACCGGGCTCTCCGGGGACTACACCCTCCCGCCGCCCAACATGCTCAGCGCCGGCGCCGCCGCGAAGACCCGCAGCAAGGCCAACGACGAGGTGATCGCCGCGCTGACCGGCGTGTTCGACCAGTTCGATGTGGACGCTGCGGTCACCGGCTTCACCCGCGGCCCGACGGTCACCCGCTACGAGGTGGAGTTGGGGCACGGCGTCAAGGTCGAACGGATCACCCAGCTGTCCCGCAACATCGCGTACGCGGTGAAGTCGCCGGACGTGCGGATCCTCAGCCCGATCCCGGGTAAGAGCGCCGTCGGCGTGGAGATCCCGAACACCGACCCGGAGAACGTCGCCCTCGGTGACGTGCTGCGCTCACGGGCGGCGACCAGCGACCACCACCCGATGGTGGTGGCCCTCGGCAAGGACATCGAGGGTGGCTACGTGGTGGCCAACCTCGCCAAGATGCCGCACATCCTCATCGCCGGCGCCACCGGCGCGGGCAAGTCGAGCTGCCTCAACACCCTGCTGGTGTCCATCCTCACCCGGGCCACCCCGGACGAGGTGCGGCTGCTGCTGATCGACCCGAAGCGGGTCGAGATGACCGGCTACGAGGGCATCCCGCACCTGGTCACCCCGATCGTGACCAACGCCAAGAAGGCGGCCGACTCGCTGGACTGGGTGGTCCGCGAGATGGACATGCGCTATGACGACCTCGCCGCCAACGGGGTTCGGCACATCGACGACTTCAACCGCAAGGTCCGCAACGGTGAGATCAAGGCCCCGCCGGGCAGCGAACGGGAGATGCGCCCGTACCCGTACCTGTTGGTGATCGTGGACGAGCTGGCCGATCTGATGATGGTCGCGCCGCGCGACGTGGAGGACTCGGTCGTCCGGATCACCCAGCTCGCTCGGGCCGCCGGCATCCACCTGGTGTTGGCGACCCAGCGCCCCTCGGTCGACGTGGTGACCGGTCTGATCAAGGCGAACGTGCCGTCCCGGCTGGCGTTCGCCACCTCCTCGCTCGCGGACTCGCGGGTCATCCTCGACCAGCCGGGCGCGGAGAAGCTGCTCGGCCGTGGCGACGGGCTGTTCCTGCCGATGGGTGCCTCCAAGCCGGTCCGCATCCAGGGCGCCTGGGTCACCGAGCGGGAGATCGCCGACGTCGTCAAGTTCTGCAAGGACCAGCGCGAGCCGGAGTTCCGCAAGGACGTGCTGGCCCCCGCACAGGAGACCAAGAAGAAGCCCGACGAGGACATCGGCGACGACCTGGACCTGCTGGTGCAGGCGGTGGAGCTGGTGGTCACCTCGCAGTTCGGCTCGACCTCGATGCTCCAGCGCAAGCTGCGGGTCGGTTTCGCGAAGGCGGGCCGTCTGATGGACCTGATGGAGACCCGTGGGGTGGTCGGGCCGTCGGAGGGGTCGAAGGCGCGCGACGTGCTGGTCAAGCCGGACGAGCTGGAGGACGTCCTGGCCGGCCTGCGCGGCGACGGGGAATGACCGGGGAGTAGCGCTGCGAGGGCCGGTCGACGGTACGACCGGCCCCGGAACGCACGACGGGCCCGCCGAGACAAGGCGGGCCCGTGGCTGGGAAAGCGTGTCAGTTATTCATCAACGCGGCGAAGACCACCACGCCGAGGATCGCGGCGACGACGCTGGCCGCGGCCGCGTACCAGCCGAGCGGCTTGTCGCCGAGCACGGCGCCGACGATGCCCGCGATCACGCCGAGCACGCCGAAGATGATCGGGCTGAGCAGCAGGGCAAGGACAGCGAAGACGAAGCCCACGATGGTGAGGATGCGGGCGGCGTTGCTGCGGGGACGGGCGGTGCTCGGCATGTCGGCCATGTCTTCCTCCGTGTGAGAGCCTGTCGTGACGGATCGATGACTACCCACTGTGCGGACCTGTCACGCGTACTTCCTCAGTGGAAGATCTTCAGACCGATCACGCCCACGACCACCAGCAGCAGGCAGAGGATCCGGGGCAGGCTCGCCGACTCGCCGAGCGCCAGCATCCCGACCAGCGCGGTGCCGACCGCGCCGATGCCGACCCAGACCGCGTACCCGGTGCCGACCGGGATCTCCCGGAGGGCGTACGCCAGCCCGGCCATGCTCAGGAGCAGGGTCACCACGAACACCACGGACGGGATCAGCCGGCTGAAGCCGGCGCTGCGGTCCAGGGCGATCGCCCAGGCCGTCTCCAACAGTCCCGAGATCACCAGCACGAGCCAAGCCATCGTCCACCTCACGAAAAGGCGCCCGGGCTGTCGCGCCGGGACGAGTCTGCACGTCACACGGGGCGTCTTGGCCTGACCGGGTACGCCCACCACTCGTCCGGGGCGGCCACGAGCATCCTCCGGCCACCGAAGCCGACGCTAGCACCGGCGCCGGGCGTCGGGCGGTGACTCCCGCCACGGCCTGTTGACCTCCACTTCACTTCAACTTGCAGTATTGCTGGCATGACTCTGCTCTACGCCGACCCCGAGGTCGCCGCCGCGCTGGACGCCGCCACCACGGTCGCCGCCATGCGGGCCGCTCTCCTGGCCGCGTACGACGGACGGCTGATCGCTCCGCCTCGGGCCGCCGCCCCGCTCGACGGCGGGCGGATGGTGCTCACCGCCGGGCACCTGGTCGGCGAGTGGTACGGCTTCCGCTCCTACGACACCTTCGGCCACGAGCAGGGCGAACAGTTGGTGGTGCTGCACGACGCCCGCACCGGGGCGGTCCGGGCGGTGGCGGTCGGCGAGGAGTTGGGCTCCCGGCGTACCGGAGGATTGGGCGGCCTCGCGGTCGACGCGCTGGCCCGCCGGGACGCGGCCACCCTCGGTGTGATCGGCTCCGGCCGGCAAGCGTGGACGCAGGTCTGGGCCGCCGCGACCGTCCGCCCGCTGCGCGAGGTGGTGGTGCACAGCCGCTCCGCCGCTCGGCGGGACGCGTTCGCCGCCCGGGTCCGCGCCGAGCTGAGTGTGCCGGCCCGTGCGGTGGCCACCCCGGGCGCGGCCGTCGCAGGGCGCGACCTGGTGGTGCTCGCCACCACCAGCCCGACCCCGGTGCTCTGCGCCGCCGACCTCAGCCCCGGCACGCACGTCAACGCCGTCGGCTTCAAGCAACTCAACCGCAGCGAATTCGGCACCGACCTGCTGGACACCGCCGACCTGCTGGTCACCGACTCACCGGCCCAGGCGGCGGACTACCAGCCGCCCATGCTCGCGGCCACACCCCCGTACGCCGAGCGGTTGCGCGACCTGGGCGGCATCCTCGCCGGCGCGGTCCCCGGCCGGACCACCGCGGACCAGGTTTCCGTCTTCTGCTCCACCGGCCTGGCCGGGACCGAGGTCTTCCTGCTCGACGCGTTGACCCGCGTCGGTGTCGCGGCGCGCTGACCGGCCGCGGGCGGGGCGGAACGACGGTGCGCGCGTCGTGCCCGCAGCCCGCGTGCGTGGGGTTCCCTGGCCGGCCCGGTACCCTCGGATGGTGTCTGCCACCGCTCCTTCTCCTTCCGACCACGCCGAGGGCCGTCGTGTCGCCCTCCTGACCCTCGGCTGTGCCCGCAACGAGGTCGACTCGGAGGAGCTGGCCGCCCGGCTGCACGCCGACGGCTGGCAGGTGAGCACCGACGGCGAGGGCGCCGACGTGGTGGTCGTCAACACGTGTGGTTTCGTGGAGAAGGCCAAGCAGGATTCCATCCAGACCCTGCTCGCCGCCGCCGGCACCGGGGCCAAGGTCGTCGCCGCCGGCTGCATGGCCGAGCGGTACGGCCGGGAGCTCGCCGACAGCCTGCCCGAGGCACAGGCGGTGTTGAGCTTCGACGACTACCCGGACATCGCCGCCCGGCTGAACGCCGTCGTCGCCGGTGAGCAGATCACCGCGCACACCCCCCGGGACCGTCGGGAGCTGCTGCCGTTGACCCCGGTGAAGCGGCGCGACAGCGGCGTGTCGCTGCCCGGGCACGGCACCGTGACCCGCACCACCACCGACACCGACGAGCACACCCCGGCACACCTGCGGCAGATCCTGCGCCGTCGACTGGACACCGGGCCGGTGGCCTCGCTGAAGCTCGCCAGCGGCTGCGACCGGCGCTGCGCGTTCTGTGCCATCCCCGCCTTCCGCGGGGCGTTCGTCTCGCGTACGCCCGACGAGCTGCTCGCCGAGGCGGAGTGGCTGGCCAAGTCCGGCGTACGGGAGCTGGTGCTGGTCAGCGAGAACTCCACCTCGTACGGCAAGGACCTGGGCGACCCCCGCGCGTTGGAGAAGCTGCTGCCGCAGCTCGCCGCCGTGACCGGCATCGTCCGGGTGCGGGCGAGCTACCTCCAGCCGGCCGAGACCCGGCCCGGGCTGGTCGAGGCGATCGCCAACACCCCGGGCGTGGCCCCGTACTTCGACCTGTCGTTCCAGCACTCCAGCGAGCCGGTGCTGCGCCGGATGCGGCGTTTCGGCTCCACCGACCGGTTCCTGGAGCTGCTGGCGAGCGCCCGTGCGCTGGCCCCGGACGCGGGTGCCCGGAGCAACTTCATCGTCGGGTTCCCCGGCGAGACGCGCGCCGACGTCGACGAGCTGGTGCGGTTCCTGACCGAGGCCCGGCTCGACGCGATCGGCATGTTCGACTACAGCGACGAGGACGGCACCGAGGCCGCCGGTCTGCCCGGCAAGGTCTCCGCCGCCACGATCAAGCGACGGTACGACCGGCTCAGCGCGCTCGCCGACGAGCTCTGCTCGCAGCGGGCCGAGGACCGCCTCGGCTCGACGATCGAGGTGCTGGTCGACTCGATCGAGGACGGCGTGGTGGAGGGCCGGGCGGCGCACCAGGCGCCGGAGGTGGACGGCTCCACCACCCTGGTCGCCCCGGCCGAGGGTGGGGTCGACCTTTCCGCGCTGCGCCCGGGTGACCTGGTGCGCGCAACGGTGACCGGCACCGAAGGGGTGGACCTGCTCGCCGTGCCGGATGAGATGATCTCGGCGGCGCCCGGCGCGGCACGGTGACGGCGGGCCCGAGCGGAGCGGGGGAGCCACGTGGTGCGGTACCGGGAACGCCACGGCGACCCGAGCGGGGTGCGGCGGTGACCGGGGCGACGGAGTCGACGCCCGGCCGGGCGGTGGTGGCGGTGGTGCCCGTCCTCAACGCGGCCAACGCGCTGACCGCCCTGCGGCTGGTGCTCGTGCCGGTCTTCGCCGCCTCGGTGGTGGTGTCCGGGATGACCCACTCCGGCTGGCGGATGGCGGCGTGCCTGATCTTCGCGGTGGCCTCGGCTACGGACCTGGTGGACGGCTGGATCGCCCGCCGGTTCGGGCTGGTCACCTCGGTCGGTAAGGTGGCCGACCCGATCGCCGACAAGGCGCTCACCGGCGCGGCCCTGGTGCTGCTCTCCTGGTACGACCTATTGCCCTGGTGGGTGACCGCGCTGATCCTCGTCCGCGAGCTGGGCATCACCGGCCTGCGGTTCTGGGTGATCCGGCACGGTGTGATCGCCGCCAGCCGAGGCGGCAAGGTCAAGACGGCGCTCCAGATCCTGGCCATCGCCTGGTACCTCTGGCCGATGCCGGCCGCCCTGGCCGCCGTGGGCCCGTGGATCATGGCCGCCGCCGTGGTGGTCACCGTCGCCACCGGCTTCGACTACATAGCCCAGGCCCTACGCCTCCGCCGCCCCCGCTGAAACCCCCACCCAACCCCACCCCACCCCACCTCACCCCACCCCTCCGTTGATCATGAAGTTGTTGCCATCCGCAGCGGCGTGTCGTGGCGATAACTTCATGATCGACGCGATCGGTTGGGCAGGGTTGGGGGCCGTTGGGTGGGGAAGGACGAATTCATGCAGCGCGAGGCTAGTGGTGGTGTCGAGCGGCCGTCGGATGGTGCGGCGTCGGACGAGGCCGTGATGGGCAGCGCGGCGGCCGGTGTGGTGCACCGGTTGGTGCAGCGGCACGAGACCCTCGCGACTGTCGAATCGCTCACCGGCGGGTCGCTGGCCGCGTCGATCGTCGACATCGCCGGGGTCAGCGGGATCTACCGGGGTGGCCTCGTGGTCTACGCCACCGAGTTGAAGGGCACCCTGGCGGGCGTCCCCACCGACCTGCTGTCCGAGCGGGGCCCGGTGGACCCGGACGTGGCGGCGGCCCTCGCCGAGGGCGGTCGCCAGCGCTGCGGCGCGGACTGGGGGGTGGCGACCACCGGAGTCGCCGGCCCCGAACCGCAGGACGACAAGCCCGTCGGCCTGGTCTACGTCGCGGTCGCCGGTCCCAACGGTGGGGAGGTCCGCCAGCTCGACCTGGACGGCGGGCGGGACCACGTCCGCGCGGTCGCGGTGATCGAGGCTCTGCGGCTACTCGCCGAGCGGATCCACGACGCCGACGTGAAGGACCCCGACCTCGACCCCGACGCCCAGGGCTCCGGCCCCGACGCCCAGGTCCCCGAACCCGCGACCGACCACCCCTAGGCCCCAGAAGTCGACGGGCCGGAAGATCCAGCCGAGACCGCCGGGGGCACCCGGGACAGGGCCGGAACGGGCGATGCCGCGCGCCGGTGAGCCCGCGCCGGCGAACCGACGGGCGGGGCGGGATGTCGGCCGGGCCCGCAACGGGTACGGTTGCGGGAAGGCTCCGACGTTCGGGGTCGGCGCGGTCCGCCGCGACCGGCTGCCCAACGGCGGGCGCGAGGTATCCCTCAGGGGGAGGTGCGATGATCCTGCTACGCCGGGTGATCGGTGACGCACTGCGGGCGCGCCGGCAAGGCCAGCAGCGCACGCTGCGTGAGGTCTCCACCGCCGCCAACGTCAGCCTCGGTTACCTCTCCGAGATCGAGCGGGGGCACAAGGAGCCGTCCAGCGAGCTGCTCGCCGCGATCTGCGACGCCCTCGGCGCGCGCCTGTCCGAGCTGCTGCGTGAGGTGAGCGACACCGTGGCGCTCGCCGAGCAGATGCCCGGGGTGCTCGTCTCGATGCAGGAGGAGCAGGCCGATTCCTCGGCCGCGTCCAAGAGCACCAACCGGGGTGTGCGTCAGGTCACCTCCGATGGCAAGGTCGCCGTGTCGGTCCGTCAGGATTCGCCGCTCAAGGCCACGCTGCGCAGTGCCCGCGTCCGCCCGAACGAGCGCGATCGGGACGTGGTCTGCGCGGCCTGAGCCCGTCCTTCCGGTTGACCATGGGCGGGCTGGCCCCGGCCGCGTAGGGTGGCCCGCAGGAGCTGCCGGTGCCGTCGACCGCCCCGTACGGATGCCTCGTTGGCGTTCGGCTGGGACGATGGAGACCGGCCGGTCGTGGTCGGTCGGTCCATCCGGCCCGGCTGTGGTGGAGCGACGCTACTGAGGGGATACCGCGGAGATGGCGAACCCGTTCGTCAAGGGTTGGAACTACCTGATGGCGCTCTTCGGTGCGAAGATCGACGAGCACGCCGATCCCAAGGTGCAGATCCAGCAGGCCATCGAGGATGCCCAGCGGCAGCACCAGGCGCTGGTCCAGCAGGCCGCCGCCGTGATCGGCAACCAGCGTCAGCTGGAGATGAAGCTGTCCCGGCAGATGTCCGAGGTCGAGCGGTTGCAGGGCAACGCCCGACAGGCCCTGGTGCTGTCCGACCAGGCCCGGGCCAAGGGTGACGAGGCCGAGGCCGTGCGGTTCGAGCAGTCGGCGCAGACCCTGGCCACCCAGTTGGTCTCCTCCGAGCAGGCCACCGAAGACCTCAAGACCCTGCACGACCAGGCGTTGGGTGCCGCAGCCCAGGCCCGCCGTGCGGTCGAGAACAACTCGATGATCCTCCAGCAGAAGCTCGCCGAGCGCACCAAGCTGCTCAGCCAGCTGGAGCAGGCCAAGATGCAGGAGACGGTCGCCCGCTCGCTGGAGTCGATGTCGTCGTTGACCGCGCCCACCAACACCCCGTCCCTGGACGAGGTGCGCGACCGCATCGAGCGGCGCTACGCCAACGCGATGGGCCGCGCCGAGCTGGCCGGCAACTCCGTCGAGGGCCGGATGTTGGAGATCCAGAAGTCAACCATCGACTCGGCCGGCTCCGCCCGGCTGGAGCAGATCCGATCCAGCATGGCGGGGGAGCAGCTCGGCGGCGCGTCGCAGCGACCGGCCGTGCCGCAGGGCGAGAAGGCCGGCCCGGCCACCGACCCGACGGCCGCCGCCCGGCTGGACGAGCTGCGCGCCAGCATGGCTCGCGAGCGCGGCACCGGCGACCCGACCGCCGCCGGCTGAACGACCGGACCGAGGGGGTCAGCGTGGCAGCAGACGAGCGGACTCGTTACTTCCGGCGGCTGGACGGGCTTCGCCGCTCCGCCCGACGGTGGAGCGTGCTGGCCGGTGGGCTCGGCGGCGCGGCGGCGGTGCTGACCCCGTACGCCGGCCTCGGTCTGCCCGACGCGGCCTGGGCCGGCGCCGCGGGCAGCGCGGTGGCGCTCGCCGCCTGGCGGTGGATCGACGCGCGCGCCCTGGCCGCCCAGCCAGCGCCTCCCGCACTCGACCCGGCCGAGGCCGCGGCCCGGTCGCGGGCCCGGTTGATCGCCGCCGTCGAGCGGCTGCCGGTCGGCCCGGGCGTGCTGGCCGAGGTTCGCCGGGTCCGCTCCCGGATCGCCCTGCGCGGCACCAGCGCGGGCGAACAGTGGGCCCGACTGGACCGGGCGGCACTCACCCTGGCCGGGATGGCCCCCCGGCTCACCGGGCTGGCCGGGCCGGCCGTGCAGGAGGCCGCCGCCGCCGATGCTTCCCTGCGCGACCTGGCCGCACGGGTGGCCAGCGTCGAACGTGCGCTGCGGCTGGCCCCGGCCGACGCCCGGGCGCCGCTGGCCGAGGCGCACGCCGTGCTGACCGGCCAACTGGAGAGCGGGGTCGCGGCCTACGAGCGGCTGGTGGTCGCTGCCGCCGGCTACCTGGCCGAGGACGCCCGACCGGAGGCCGCCCACCCGGCCGCCGACCGGCTCACCGAGGCGACCGACCTGCTGCACGGCGTCGCCGGCGCCCTGGCCGAGCTGCGCGCCGTCGGCACGCCGCTGCGCGCACCGACCCGCTGAGAGCAACGCCGACGGCCGGTCCGCCGGGCCCCTCACGGTGGCGTCGTGACCAGCACCAGGCCGGTGTACGGCGAATTGCCCACGACGTTGAACGACCGGATCCGGTAGTGGTAGGTCACGCCCCGGGCCAGCCCCGTGTTGGTGAAGCCTCGACCGGTCACGGTGAAGGTGGCGACCTCCCGGTCGAATGCCGGGTCCAGTGCCCGCTGCACGATGAACCCGGACCCGGGGCCGGTGGGTGTGCTCGCCGCCCAGGCCAGGATCACCGTCGCCGTGTCCGGCCCGGGAGCGCTGGCCGTGGCGCTCACCCCGCTGGGGGTGCCGGGCGCGGGTGGGCAGCTCACCGTGGCGACTGTCGACCAGGCCGAGGCGGCGCCCAGGTAGGTGGTCCGAACCCGGTAGTAGTACGTGGTGTCCGGTGCGACAGTGACGTCCAGGTGGTTGTCGCTGACCCCGATCGCCGTGGTGCCCGGGCCGCTGGTGAACGTCGGGTTGGTCGCCCGCTGCACGTCGATGCCGGTGGCGAACGACCGGTTCGACCAGCGCAGCGCCACCCGCAGCGGCGCGGCTGGCGGCAGCGCCGCGACCAGGCCGCTCGGTGCCGCCAGGTGCACCGAGGCGGGCACCCCGTTCGACCAGGACGAGTAGCTGACGGCGTTCTCCGCCCGGATCCGGTAGTGGTACGTCACCCCGGGCGTGACTGTCGCGTCCGTGTACCGGGTGGCGGCGGCCGCGACGGTGATCGTGGTGACCTCGCCGCCGAAGGTCGCGTCGGTGGCCCGTTGCAGCAGGTGGCTGGTGGCAGGTGGTCGCCCGCCGTTGCTGGTCCAGGCCAGGGCGATCGCGGGTAGCGCGGTGGCCGAGCCGGGCGCCGGTGTGGCGGTCAGCCCGGTCGGTGCCTTCGGCGCCACCCGCAGGACCAGCGGCCGGATCATCCCGCCGTCGCGGTGGCCGGCGAGGTGGCTGTGCCAGCGGTACTCCCAGCCCAGGTTGACCAGTTGGTTGACCACCGTGGCGGGCCGCCCGTCCGCGGGGCTGACCGGCGTCGACCCGGTGCGCGCCCCGGCCGGGAGGCCCGGGTCGAGCAGCCGGACGCTGTCGCCCAGCTTGAACGGCAGCACCGGGGCGACCGGGCGCAACGCCACCACGACGTCCTCCCGGGGGTTGACCCGGACGACGTCCTTCCAGCCCAGCTCCGTGCCGTGCGGCGGCCGCAGCGTGCCGTCCCAGCCGGCCCGGTTGACCACCTGCACGTCGCAGCCGCCGAAGTGCAGGGGCTCGGTCTGCCGGACGTTGCCACTGATCCGCCAGAGCTGGGTGCCATCGGTCGGGGTGCCCACCGGTACGGCGGAATCGGTGGCGAAGAGCACCTCGGTCACCGGATCGGTCGGGCCCAGCGGCAGCGTCGTCGGGTTGAGCGGCCCGGCGTGCGGGTGCCCGACGCCGAGCCGGCCAACCCACCGGCCGTGATCCGGCTCGAAGACCTGCTGGGCGGCCTTGACCGCGATCGGCAGGGTCACCGGGCCGGCACCGCCCGCCGGGGTGAACGTCACAGTGGTGGCGTGCACCGGCACCGCCGTCTCCGACGCTGTGCGGGTGCCGAACGCCGGGTCGTACGCCGGCTGCGGCACGATCGGCGGGCGTTGGCTGGCCGCGTACGCCAGGGGCAGCCTCTCCCGTAGCCGGGCCAGGTCGTACGGCGGCGCGGGTGTCCCGGTGACCCGGAACTGGAGCAGGGTGCGGGTGTTGGGGCCGTACCCCGGCTCGGTGGGGGGCGGGC
The DNA here is from genome assembly GCF_006715105.1 of Micromonospora sp. A202. NCBI lineage: Bacteria > Bacillati > Actinomycetota > Actinomycetes > Micromonosporales > Micromonosporaceae > Micromonospora > Micromonospora sp. A202. The sequence goes on from NZ_VFMP01000001.1 coordinate 1,285,644, forward strand.
CACCCTCGGCGGTCCGGTCTGCTGCGTCGGTGTGCTGGTCGTAGCGGGGGTCGTAGCCCGGCAGCGGAGCGGGGGCGTCGTTGTACAGGATCAGCGTGCTGCCCGGTGGCACGGCGGAGAAGTCGACCAGCACGTCGGCCCGCTCACCCGGGGCGAGCAGCAGGGCGTGCCCGTCGACGTTCAGCACTGTCGGGTCGAGCCGGTCGTACCGGTAGCCGATCGGCCGGTTCGGCAGCACCACCGGGGCGGGCAGCAGCCCGGCTTCGTTGCCGATCTGGATGAACTCGGGCCCGGCCGTGCGCGGGTCCGGCACGCCGCCGTCGCGTCCGTCGGTCGGCCACCCCGGCGGTCGGTCCGCAGTCCGCACGGCGGGCACCATCGGCACCTCGCCGGCGTCGGCGTCGGCGAGCGCGCCGTCGGCCGTCCACATCGCCGCGTCGGAGCAGGCGCGGTAGAGCTGGAGGTTGAGGCTGCGGTCCAGGCAGGCGTTGAGGATCCGGAACCGGTACGCGCACGGCCGAACCTTCAGGTACGGGTAGGCGACGCCGTTGACGAGCGGGGTGTCCCCGTACGCCTCGGGGACCGCCGACGGGTGCGGCAGCCCAGGGCTCAGCGGCGGTTCGTCCGGCGCGTCCACCGGGTCGTGGTGCGGGTTCGGGGCCGACCCGTCGGTGCGGGTGCCGCCCGGGGTGGGGTTGCGCGACCAGGGGCCGTAGTCCCACCGTCCGGTGGGGTTGCGTCCGCCGGACCGGTACGGGTTCTGCCGCGGCTGGTACACGTGGGGGTGCCAGAGGCTTCCCCGGGCACCCCAGCGTTCCCGGTCCCAGGTCGGGTCCTCGGCGGCGAGTTGGGTGTCGTCCGGCACGAACGTCTTGTCCTCGATCACCAGCGGCAGTTGGTCCGCCGGCAGCACGTCTTCGGCGACGAGTTGGTCCTCGGCCGGGTCGGTGAGCAGGTAGAGCGCGAGCTGACCGCCGTAGACGGTGAGGCGGGCCAGGCCGAGGGTGTTGTCGTGCAACCACAGCAGCCGGCCGCTCTGCTCGTTTGGGTAGTAGAGGGTGGTGGCCCCGGCACCCGGCGCCGGCATGTCCGGCACGGGCGTCACGCCCGCCCCGGTCGGGTACGGGGTGATCTCCCCGGCCGGAGTGATCCACTGCCCCGGGTTGCCCGCGCTGGTCCAGCCGGTCTGCGCCCCGGCCAGGTGCAGCACCGCCCGGTTTTGCGGGTACGGGGCCGGCCCGTCCAGCGGGCCGGGACCGGCACCCTCGATCGTGTCGTCCACGGGCAGGAACAACTCGCCGGCCCGGCCGGTGGGGAGCTGGTTGATGAACTTCACCCGGACCGGTCGACCCCGGCGGGCGAGGATCATCGGGCCGAGGTGCCAGGGCCGTTCGGGGGGTGCCACCGTGTTGTGGCCCGTCTCGTCGGTGCCCAGGTTGAGCTGCCGGTAGCCGCGCAGCCGGGTGGCCGGCAGGTCCCGGTGCAGCCGCTGCGCGTACTCCTGGAGGCCGATCTCGTAGTAGTCGCATCCCGGGTAGCTGACGGTGTCCGGGGCTGCCACCGGCAGGTGGCTGCCGAGATCGGTGCGGCTCTGCTGGCCCGGAACGGGCAGCGGGTCGACGAACTTGCGCAGTCCGGTGCCCGGCACCACCCGCCCTGCGGGGTCACGCGCCGGGCGAGGACTGTGCGCGAAGTTCGGCACGGGACCGAAGCTGCGCGGCACCACGGCCGGGTCCAGACTCGGTGCCGGCGTGGTCTCCTCGGCGGTACGCGCGACCGGCACGGACGCCGTCCGGCCGTTGGTCTCGCGGGTGGTCCGCTCGAAGAAGGTGGAGCGGAGCCTGCGGAACATCGCCATGACTCTCCCCGGGGTCGGGGCACGACGTCCGCCACCCCGGCGTGGCGGACCTCGGCACTCTGCTGACGGTCGGTGAGGGTTCAACCGCAGCATGCGACTTCGGCGGCCGGATAGGAATTACCCAATCGTCCGTTTCTGGCGTGGTGTTGGTGAATGGCCCGCCTAGTCAGCCGGTTTCAGGCCGGTCCGGGTGCTCGGGTTGGCAGACCGGACACCAGTAGGTGACCCGTTCGCCCAGCTCCTCCTTGCGGATCGCGGTGCCGCAGCGGCGGCACGGCTGGGCGCGGCGGCCGTACACGTAGCTGGTCTGCCCCCGGTGCAGGGAGCCGGTGCTGCTCTGCGTCCACCGTCCCCGGTTGGCCGCGAGCAACCGTTGCGCGAGGGCCACCATGCCGGGCAGGTCCGGCACCGCGCCGACCGGCGTCCACGGCGACACACCCCGCAGGAACAGCACCTCGCACTTGTAGAGATTGCCCACTCCGGCCAGGTTGCGCTGGTCGAGCAGCGCCTCACCGATGGTCTGCTCCGGGTGGTCGGCGAGCCGGCGGACCGCCTCGGCCGGGTCCCAGTCCGGCCCGAGCAGATCGGGGCCGAGGTGGCCGACCAGTCGGTCCTCCTCGGAGGTCGGCAGCACTGTCATCTCGTGCAGGTGGTAGCCGACCGCGACAGCGCCGGGGCTGTGCAGCACCACCCGGATCAGGTGCGCGGGCCGTCCGCCCCACCGTTCCCCCGGGGCGTACGCCCGCCAGGCGCCGTCCATCCGCAGGTGCGAGTGCAGGGTCCAGAGGGCGTCGGGCGCGGATCGCCCTGCGGGACTCCTGTCGGGGGCGCTGAGGCGCAGCAGCAGGTGCTTGCCCCGGCTGGCCGACTCGCGCACGGTCCAGCCGCTGAGATCGGTGGTCGCCAGTTGCGGCACCCGGAAGTCACTTTTGGTGATCCGCGCGCCGGCCAACGCGCGGTGCAGCACGCGCGCGGTGTTCCAGACGGTGTCGCCTTCGGGCACCCTGCCATCCTCCCTCTTTTGAGCAATATTCGCATGTGTCGCTATTTGTACACAGCTTCCTCATGATCTCCCGACATGCGAAGGTCAGGGGGTTCTGAGGAGAATGCCCATGACGCGACCTCGTTGTCGTATTCCATCCGTCGCCCTCGTCGCCACTCTCTCCCTGTTGCTCGCCGCCGCGTTCCTGCCCGCCACCAGCGCAGACCGGGCCACACCCGTCGCCGGCAGTCCGATCATCCTCACCGCCGGGGCGCCCGGTGGCGAACGGTGGGACGTCGATGTCTCGGTCGTCGACCGCGACGACGTCAACGTCCGCCGCACCTCTGCCGGGCTGCGACTGCGGGAGGCCCTGGCCACCGGCCACCGCGCCCGAAGCCCACACAGCGCTGTCGCCGAGGGCATGCTGCTGACCACGCCCCGCACCCTGGCCCGGCCGGCCACCCGGGTCCGCGCCGAGATCAGCGCCTCGGTCCCCGGCGGGGCGACAGTGGAGGCGCAGGTCCGCGGCTGGCGGACCGCCGGCTGGACGGAGTGGCAGGCCGCCACCGGCGGTGCGGTCTTCGACCGGCCGGTCACCCGGGTGCAGACCCGGGTGGTGCTGACCGCGCCCAACGGCGGGGCCACCGCGACCGTGAGCGGCGTGCGGCTCACCGCCGACGCGACCGCCGCCGTCTCCGCCGCCACGCCCGGCCGCACCTACCGGGTGTACGCCACCCGGATCGGGTTGGTCGGCGAGGTGACCGCCAACGGCCGTACCGTGCAACCCCGGGACCACTTCGTGGCACTCCCGTCGCGGCGCGGTCTCTCCCCGCTCAACACCGGCGACTACACAGTGCGGGTCTGCACGACCAGCGGCGCCCGCTGCGAGTACGCCCCGGTCTGGGACGTCGGTCCGTGGAACACCCGCGACGACTACTGGAACCCCTCGTCGGTGCGGGAGAACTGGAAGAACCTGCCGCAGGGCCGCCCCGAGGCGCAGGCCGCGTACCAGTCCGGCTACAACGGCGGGCGGGACCAGTTCGGGCGTACGGTGCTCAACCCGGCCGGCATCGACCTGGCCGACGGCACCTTCTGGGACGGTCTGCGGTTGACCACGAACGCCTGGGTGGACGTCGCCTACCTGTGGACCGGCGGAGGGCCGCGTGGCGTGGTCGGTGACGGCCCGCTCAACATCCGCTCCGGGGCCAGCACGTCGTACGCGACCCGTGGTCTCGCCGCCCGGCTGGCCCACGTGCCGATCCAGTGCTACGTCACCGGTCAGTCGGTGGCCGGCCCGTACCGCACCACCACCCGCTGGAACCGCCTGACCACCGGCCAGTACGTCAGCCACGCCTACATTTCGAGCGTGTACGGCGGCAGCGTGCCGGTCTGCTGACCCGTGCCCGCCCCGTCGAGCGCTGCGTCAGGGGCGCTCGTCGGGGCGGGCCTGGCGCACCATGTCCTGGTAGCGCGGGTGGCTGGCACCGTAGACGGCGTAGTTGAGTCGAGCGTGCGAGAGGCTCAGGTCGCCGTTGGGGCCACCCCGGACGGCGTCGGCGTCCGCGTCGGTCTGGCCGTCGTCGGTCCAGAAACAGACCGGGCAGGTCCCCCCGCCGGTCCGGGATGCACAGCAGGGACAACCCACGGGAACCACTTGTTCACCCACCGGGGCAGCATTCCACAGTCGAACATCGGCCCGATACCCGCAGGAGGTCCCTCGGGAGACACCCCGGGGAGCCCTACCGTGGGCTAACGCCCGGGGTCGGGCCGCCACTCGTACGGGCCGCCCCACTCGCGCTCGTGCAGCGCGTCGACCGGCCGTCCGCTCGTCGGGTCGGATCGCCCTTACCTCGAACCCACCCACGCCCCGGCCTCCGCTCGTCGCCGTCGCCGCCCTGCCGGCCGGGATCGTACCTGCGTCGAGTGGTCCATCGGTGGGTGGCGGATACGGGACAGCGCAGTGACCGACCGGCCCCTCCCGTCGCCGGAAGCCGTTGGGCAGACTGCCCTGGTGACAATTCGGAGCCTGCCCGCCGTCGGAGCCCTGCTGATCGCCGTTGCCCTCACCGCCGGTTGCGGCAGTGACGACGACAGCCGGTCGAGCGCAGCCCCATCCGCCTCGTCCGAGGTGACCCCCACCGGCGTTCCGAGCGCGCCGACGTCCCCCACCACGAGCGCGCTGGTCGCCCCGGTGTCACCTTCCGCCGGGGCGCAGGGTCCGACCCAGCGCCGGCCGGCCAGCCCGCCACCGGTGGTGCTGCCAAAACGTCCGGCCAGTGCGCCCGGTGCGAAGCAGGTCGTCGACGCCTTCCGGGCCGCTGGCCTGAAGGTGCCGCGCCCGAAGGACCGTTCCGCCGACTGTGGCCCGGACGGCCTCGGTCTGGGCTGCTCCGAGCTGATCGCCACCGACGCGGTCACGGTCTACGTGTTCCCGGACGACACGAGTGCCAGTGACATCGCGGAAACCTGGGGCGGCCAGTCGTACCAGCGTGGCGCGGTGGTGCTGAACTATCTGGAGGCGAAGACCCCGGCCGCCGACCGCCCGCGCTACGAGAAGGTGCTCGACGGACTGCGCTGAGCCACGGTCTGTGTGGCATCGCCCGACAAGCGCCGAGCGGGCGGTCGGGAGCGGCCGGGCGGGCTGGCGGGTCAGCCGCGCAGGCGCAGGCCGCGGGGGGTGGCCCGGAAGCCGGCGGCGGTCAGGGCGTCGCGCAGCGGTGAGGAGTGCACCGCCTCGCCGTCGGCCCGCTCCACCGACATCGCGCCCAACGCCCCGGAGTGAACGGCGTCGGCGAGAGCCTTGCCGGCCGCGGCCAGGGTGTCGGTGTCGTCGCTGAAGGAGAGCAGCGTCCGGCCGCCGCGTTCGACGTAGAGGACGAGGTCGCCACCGACCTGCACCACCAGCGCACCGGCCTTGCGGCCGGCCCGGTGCCCGGTCGCCGGGGCGGCCCCGTCGCCGGAGTCGAGCACCCGTTCCGGCCAGGGCAGCGCCGCGCCGTACGGGTTGGCGGGGTCGGTGGCCGCGAGCACCGTGGCCGGGGTGCCCCGGCCACGGGCGCCGTCGGCGGGCTCCGCCAGGGCGCGCAGTCGGTCCACCGCGCCGGGCACCGCGAACTGCGCCGCGCCCAACCCTTCGACGAAGTAACCCCGACGGGCCGCGCCACGCTCCTCCAACGCCGACAGCACCGGGTAGACCGCCGAGAAGCCGCCGACCACCTGCTCGGCCATCACCGCGCCGCGGGTGACCACCCCGTGCCGCTCCAGCAGGACGTCGGCGAGCGCGGCGGCACGTCGCGTCGGGTCGACGTCCCGCTCCGGGAGGCGTGACCAGCGACCGGCGACGGTCGGCGGACCACCCCGGGTGGGCAGCGCCACCCGACCGGGCCGCCGGTAACGGGTGCGCGGCGCGGAGGGCCGCGAGCGGTGCGCCCCGCCCGCACCGAGCACCGCGCGCAGCGGCGCCAGGGTGTCGTTGGTGAGGTGCCCGGCCCACACCAGATCCCAGATCACCGTGGTCAACGCCGCGTCGTCGGTCGAGCCGACCCGGTCGGCCAGCGGCCGGAAGAACAGCGCCTGCCCGTCGCCGAGCGCGTCGAGCACCGCGTCGTGCAGCGGGGTGCGGGTCAGCGCCTCGTCGGGCGGCGGGAGCAGCAGCGGTGCGGCGTCCGCGTACGCGAGGGTGACCCAACCGTCGCCGCCGGAGATCGCTCCCGACCCGGCCCAGAGGACCTCCCCGCTGGCGCACAGCTCGTCGAGCTGGGCAGGGGAGTAGTCGGCGACCCGACCGGGCAGCACCAACCGCTCCAGGGCGGACGCCGGCACCGCCGCGCCCTGCAACTGCTCCACCGTCGCGGCGAGCGCCTCCACACCTCGGGCGGACGAGCCGACCTGCTGCCAGCGGGGCAGGAACGCGGCCAGCGCCCGGGGCGGCACCGGCTCGATCTCCCGGCGCAGCGCCGCGAGCGAGCGGCGGCGCAGCATCCGCAGCACCTCGGCGTCGCACCACTGGGCGCCGGCCGAATCCGGGGTGAACTCACCGGAGACCACCCGCCCGGTGGCACCGAGCCGACGCAGCGCCTGCTCGACGACGAACACGCCCAACCCGAAGCGGGCCGCGCAGCTGGCCGCGGCGAACGGCCCGTGGGTGCGGGCGTAGCGGGCCACTAGGTCACCGAGCGGATCGGCCACCGGGGCGAGGTACGCCTCGGCCACCCCGACCGGCAACGCCACGCCGAGGGCGTCGCGCAGACGGGCGGCGTCCTCGACACCCACCCAGCGCTGTTCGCCGGCGATGCGGACCCGCAGCACGCGGCGGGTCGCCTCCAGCTCGGTCAGCCAGGCCTCCGGCACACCCCGCTCGGTCAACTCGGCGTCGCTCAGGTCACCGAGCACCCGCAGCAGCTCGACGACGTCCTCCGCATCGCGGGGGCGGCGCTGCTCGGTCAGCCAGCGCAGCTGCCGATCGGTCTCGGTGAGCACGGCCGGGTCGAGCAACTCGCGCAGGTCGACCCGGCCCAGCAGCTCACCGAGGAGGGTGGAATCCAGGGCGAGCGCGGCGGCGCGACGCTCGGCGAGCGGCGCGTCGCCCTCGTAGAGGAACGCGCCGACGTAGCCGAAGAGCAGCGACCGGGCGAACGGCGACGGCGCGCTGGTCTCGACCTCGACCAGCCGCACCTTGCGGGTGGCCAGGTCGCGCATCAGGCCGGCCAGCGCCGGCTGGTCGAAGACGTCCTGAAGGCACTCCCGGGCAGCCTCCAGGGTGACCGGGAAGTCCGCGTACTCGCGGGCGACGTCGAGCAGTTGCGCGGCGCGTTGGCGCTGCTGCCAGAGCGGCTGGCGGCGGCGCGGGTCGCGGCGGGGCAGCAGCAGTGACCGGGCGGCGCACTCCCGGAAGCGGGCGGCGAAGAGCGCGGAGGTGCCGACCGACTCCTCCACGAGCTGGGTGATCTCGTCGGGCTCGAAGACCACCACGTCGGCGCCGGGCGGCTCGTCCGCGGTGTCCGGAAGGCGGACCACGATGCCGTCGTCGGAGGGCATCACCTGGGCGTCCACCCCGTACCGTTCGGCGAGCCGGCGGCCCACGGCGAGCGCCCATGGCCCGTTGACGCGGGCGCCGAGGACGCTGTGCACGGCGAGCCGCCAGTCGCCCAGCTCGTCGCGGAACCGCTCGACCACGACCGTGCGGTCGTCGGGCAGCGAGCGGGTGGCCTCCCGCTGCTCGCGCAGGTAGGCCATCAGGTTGCTGGCGGCCCAGTCGTCCAGACCGCCGTCACGCAGGGCGGCCAGCGCCGCCTCGTCAGTCTGTCGCAGCAGGGTGCGCACCCGGGCGCCGATGGCCCGGCCCAGCTCCACCGGCCGGCCCAGCTGGTCGCCCTTCCAGAACGGCATCCGCGCGGCCTGACCGGGGGCGGGCGAGACCAGCACCCGGTCGGGCGTGATCTCCTCGATCCGCCAGGAGGAGGAGCCGAGCAGGAAGACGTCGCCGACCCGGGACTCGTAGACCATCTCCTCGTCCAGCTCGCCCACCCGGGCGGCCCGCTCGGCGCCGGCCAGGAACACCCCGAACAGGCCCCGGTCGGGAATCGTGCCGCCGCTGGTCACGGCGAGCCGCTGCGCGCCGGGACGGCCGGTGAGCAGATCGGTGGCCCGGTCCCAGACCAGTCGGGGGCGTAGCTCGGCGAAGGCGGTGGACGGGTAACGGCCGGAGAGCATGTCCAACACGGCGTGCAGCGCGGAGTCGGGCAGCTCGGCGAAGGGCGCGGCCCGGCGGACCAGCACGGCCAGGTCGCCCAGCGGCCACGGCTCCAGTGCCACCATCGCGACGATCTGCTGGGCCAGCACGTCCAGTGGGTTGCGTGGGTAGTGCAGCTCCTCGATCGCGCCGTCGGCCATCCGCTCGGCGACCACCGCGCAGGAGAGCAGGTCGCCGCGGTGCTTGGGGAAGACCACCCCGCGCGAGATCGCGCCCACCTGGTGCCCGGCCCGGCCGACCCGCTGCAGGCCGGAGGCCACGCTGGGCGGCGCCTCGATCTGCACCACCAGGTCGACAGCGCCCATGTCGATGCCCAGCTCCAGGCTGGAGGTGGCCACCACCGCCGGCAACTGGCCGGACTTGAGCGCCTCCTCGATGTGTTTGCGCTCCTCCCGGGAGACGCTGCCGTGGTGGGCGCGAGCGATCACCGGCGCCGCGCCGGTGGCCGCGCCGGACTGGGCCATCACCTCGGCCGGCGGCCGGTTGCGCACCGGACCGGCCGGGTCACCCCACCGCTGCGCGCCACCCGCCGGATCGTCGCCGGCCGGCAACCCTTCCGGTACGCCGATCGCGCCGTCGTCCGACGCGGCGGCCGCCGCCTCGGCGGCCAGCTCGTTGAGCCGGGCGCAGAGTCGCTCGGCGCTGCGGCGCGAGTTGGTGAAGACGATGGTCGAGCGGTGCTGCCCGATGAGGGTGAAGACCCGCTCCTCCACGGCCGGCCAGATCGACGCGCGGCGTGGCCCGAGGCCGCCGAGGTCGTCCTCCGGTTGCTCCTGCTCGTCCAGGCGGGTCATGTCCTCCACCGGGACCTGCACGCTGACCTCGATGGTCTTGGCGGTGGCCGGCTGCACCACGTCGACCGGGCGGGCGCCGCCGAGGAACTGCGCGCAGGCGTCGATCGGGCGGACGGTGGCGGAGAGCCCGATGCGCTGCGCCGGAGCGGGCAGCAGCTCGTCGAGGCGTTCGAGGGAGAGGGCGAGGTGGGCGCCGCGTTTGCTGCCGGCCACCGCATGCACCTCGTCGACGATCACCGTCTGGACGCCGCGCAGCGAATCGCGCGCCGCAGACGTGAGCAGCAGGAACAACGACTCGGGAGTGGTGATGAGGATGTCCGGTGGGGTGCGGGCGAAGGCGCGCCGCTCGTCGGCCGGGGTGTCGCCGGTGCGCATGCCGACAGTGATGTCGGGTGGTGCGACGCCCAACCGTGTCGCTGCCTGCCGGATCCCGGCCAGTGGGGCGCGCAGGTTGCGCTCCACGTCGACGGCGAGGGCCTTGAGGGGGCTGACGTAGAGCACGCGACACCGCTGGCGGGCCTCGGCCGGTGCCGGCTCGCGGGCCAGCCGGTCCAGTGACCAGAGGAAGGCCGCGAGCGTCTTGCCCGAGCCGGTGGGTGCCACCACGAGGGCGTTGCGACCGGCGGCGACCGAGCGCCAGGCGCCGGTCTGCGCGGGGGTGGGAGCGGCGAAGGCGGCGTCGAACCAGGCGCGGGTGGCCGGACCGAACCCGGCGAGCACCGCGCCGGTGTCTGCGTCTGCCCCGGTCACCGGTCCATCGTGCCCCGCCGGTACGACAACCACGAGCGACCCCGGGGGAATGCGCCCCGACACTAGCAAAAAGCGTGGAAGGTGCGCTTGATCCGTTAAGTCTCACTTAACTGCTTGCTTGTACGGAGCAACATAAAGTAACTTCACCCGCAACGCGAACCGGGGTGAGGGGATTTGATGGCCGGCGAGCAGCGCACCATCGAACCGGGCACCGACGTGCTGATTCGCAAGGTCGACAGCCACCTTGCCGCACTCCGTGGCGGTTTGCACGGCCCCGAGCTCGACCTTGCCGAACGCCTCGCCCGCTGCCTGCGGGAGCTGGTCCTCTGCACCGCCCAGGCGAGCGCCGCCGATCGCGGCCAGGTGCGCGTCGCCGTCCACTACTTCGTGCTGCGCCGGGAGAGCCGGGGCCGGTTGCTGTCGGTGCGCTCACTGGCCGCCGCGGAACGGGTGGTCGACCGGGTCGCGCGTCAGCTCGGCCGCCTCGACCTGCTGGCTGAGCTGCGCCGCGACCGCCCCGCACCCGACGATGCCCAACCCCTGGCCAACACCCTGCTTCACTGACGAATTCTGGCAAAACCGCCCGGAGGGCCACGAACTGGCGTCTGATCGCTGCTAGGCGCCACCGCTGCACGGGCGTCGGCCACCTCGATCGGGAGCGCAGGTGCTGGTACTGCTCGTCCTCCACCTCGTGGCGGCTCTCGCCGCGCCTCTGCTCGTGCGGTGGTGGGGATCCAATGCCTGCTACGCCCTGGCGCTGGCGCCAGCCGCCGCGTTCTGCTGGGCGCTGGCCCGCACCCCGGCTGTCAGCGACGGCGGGGCCGTGGTCGAGACGTACCCGTGGATCGGGCAGTTGGGCCTGGACATCGCCTTGCGGCTCACCACGCTGTCCTGGTTGATGACGCTGCTGATCGGCGGCATCGGTGCGCTGGTGCTCATCTACAGTGCCCGCTACTTCGACGCCCGCTCGATAGGCCTCGCGCAGTTCGCCGGGGTCCTGGTCGCGTTCGCCGGCGCGATGCTCGTCCTGGTCCTCGCCGACGACCTGCTGCTGCTCTACGTCGGTTGGGAACTGACCACGATCTTCTCGTACCTGCTGATCGGGCACAGCACCGAACGGCGCTCCAGCCGGTGGGCGGCGGCGCAGGCGTTGACCGTCACCACGCTGGGTGGGCTCGCCATGCTGGTCGGGTTCATCATGCTGGGCGAGCACGCCGGCACCTACCGCTGGTCGGAGATCGTCGCCCAGCCACTGCCCGGCGGCGGCTACCTGGTGGGCGCCGTGCTGCTCATCCTGGCCGGTGCGCTGTCCAAGTCGGCGATCCTGCCCTTCAGCTCCTGGCTGCCGGTCGCGATGGCGGCACCCACGCCGGTCAGCGCGTACCTGCACGCCGCCGCCATGGTCAAGGCCGGCGTCTACCTGGTCGGGCTGCTCGCGCCGGCGCTCGCCACTGTCGGTCCGTGGCGACCGGTGGTGCAGATCGCCGGCGTGGCCACCATGCTGCTCGGCGGTTGGGCCGCGTTGCGGCAGACCGATCTGAAGCTGCTGCTGGCGTACGGGACGGTCAGTCAGCTCGGCCTCCTGATCGCGGTGACCGGGTCCGGCACCCCGGACGCCGCTCTGGCCGGCGCGGCGATGCTGCTGGCGCACGCGTTGTTCAAGTCGGCGTTGTTCCTGGTCGTCGGCGTCATCGATCACGGCGCCGGCACCCGTGACCTGCGCGAGCTGTCCGGGCTGCGGCACTGGTCCAGGCCGCTGTTCGTGGTCGCGGTGCTGGCCGCGGCGTCGATGGCCGGTGTGCCGCCGCTGGTCGGCTTCGTGTCCAAGGAGGCGGTGTTCGGGGCGTTCACCGATCAGCCGGTGCTCCTCACCGGCCTGGTCGCCGGGACGGTGCTCACCGTCGCTTACAGCGCACGCTTCCTCTGGGGTGCGTTCGCCGACCGGCCGGGGGTGGAACCGGTCCAGTCGGAACCCATCGCCGCGTCCCTGCTGGTCCCGCCGGCGGTGCTCGCCGGGGTCGGTCTGCTCGCCGGCCCGGCCGCGGGTGTGCTGGACGAGCTGCTGCGTCCGTACGCCGATCTGCTCGGTGGGGTCGACGTGCACCTGGCGCTCTGGTCCGGGCCGACCCCGGCGCTCGCCCTGTCCGTGGTGGCGCTCGTCGGTGGCGGCCTGCTGTTCGCCGTGCGCGGGCCGTTGGCCCCGGTGCTGACCCGGCTCCGCTCGCCGGTGGGAGGCAACCAGGGGTACGAGTGGGTCGTGGGCCGGTTCGACCGGTTGGCCATCGAGGTCACCGGCGCGACCCAGCGCGGTTCCCTGCCGCAGTATCTGGGCATCATCCTGATCACCCTGGTGCTGGTGCCCGGCACGGCGATGATCTCCGCCAGCCCGTGGAGGGCCCGGATCCCGCTCTGGGACAGCCCGCTGCAACCGGTGGTCGTCCTGGTGATCGCGGTCGCCGCGGTGCTGGCGGTCGGTGCCCGCCGTCGCCTGACCGCGATGCTGCTGGTGGGGATGACCGGCTACGGCACCGCGATGCTGTTCGTCCTGCACGGCGCGCCCGACCTGGCGCTCACCCAGTTCCTGGTGGAGACCGCGACGATCGCGGTCTTCGTGCTGGTGCTGCGGCGCCTGCCGGAGCGTTTCTCGGCCCGTCCGTTGCGGCGGACCCGCTGGGTCCGTCGGGCGATCGGGGTGGCGGTGGGTGTGGTGGCCGCCGGACTGGCCCTCACCGCCGTCGGCGCCCGCCGGGCACCGGACATCAGTGCCGCCTTCCCGGACCTTGCGGTGCTGGAGGGGTACGGCCGCAACGTGGTCAACGTGACACTGGTCGACATCCGGGCCTGGGACACCATGGGCGAGCTGTCGGTGCTGGTGGTGGCCGCGACCGGGGTGGCCAGCCTGATCTTCGAGCGGTCCCGGACCGGGCCGCGACCGCGCCGACCGGAGTCCGATCAGCGGGTGGACGAACCCGGCCGGCCGGTGTGGCTGCGCGGCGGTCCCACCCTCTACGAGGAGCGCCGCTCGATCGTGTTGGAGGTGGTCATCCGGCTGATCTTCCACACCGTGGTGCTGTTCTCCCTCTTCCTGCTGTTCTCCGGGCACAACGCGCCGGGCGGCGGCTTCGCCGGCGGTCTGGTGGCGGGTCTCGCCCTGGTGGTCCGCTATCTGGCTGGCGGTCGGTACGAGCTGACCGAGGCGGCGCCGGTCGGCGCCGGTCCGATCCTCGGCGCCGGCCTGGCCATGGCGGTGGGCAGCGGAGTGGTGGCGCTGCTGGTCGGCGGGTCGGTGCTGGAGAGCGCCAAGGTCGACCGGTCCCTGCCGCTGATCGGGGACGTCCACCTGGTCACGTCGCTCTTCTTCGACATCGGTGTGTACCTGGTCGTGATCGGGTTGGTGCTGGACATCCTGCGCAGCCTCGGCGCCGAGGTGGACCGGCACATCGAGGCCACCGGAACGGCCACCGGCGGCCTGGCCGTCGACAAGGGGGACCGGTCATGAGCGCGAGGAGTGGGCCGGGTTTGCGAGCCCCGCAGTCGCGAACAGAGGCGGAACAGTGACGGAGAGCGGTGCGGGACCGACGCTGGTGCTGGTGCTGGCCGTCGCGGTGCTGGTCGGGTGCGGGGTGATCCTGCTGTTGGAGCGCAGCCTGACCCGGATCCTGCTCGGGGTGATCCTGCTCGGCAACGGGGTGAACCTGTTGATCCTGCTGGGTGGGCGCTCGGGTGGGGCGCCGATCGTCGGCACCGGCGCGGTGGGGCAGATGAGTGATCCGCTGCCGCAGGCGATGGTGTTGACCGCCATCGTGATCACCTTCGGGTTCACCGCGTTCCTGCTCGCGGTGGCGTACCGCAGCTGGTATCTCACCGGCGACGACGAGGTGCCCGACGACCTGGAGGACCGGCAGATCATCCGCCGGGCGGACCGGAACGAGGCGGGCGCCGTCGACCACGGTGGAGAGGGCCCGGACGCCGACCCGGAGCAGGTCGATCCCGAGCCCGCCCGCCGTCGGCTCCGACGGGGGAAGGAGTCGTGATGAGCGCGTTGGTGCCGCTGCCGGTGGTGGTGCCACTGCTCGGTGCGGCGCTGACCCTGCTGCTGGCCGGGAAGCCCCGACTCCAGCGCGCGATCAGCGTGTTCTGCCTGGGCGGCACTCTCGCCGTGGCGTTGCTGCTGCTCGTGCAGGCGTACCGGCACGGGCCGGTGGTGGTGGCGGTCGGTGGGTGGCCGGCACCGGTTGGCATCGTGCTGGTCGCCGACCAGTTGGCCGCGCTGATGGTGGTGGTCTCGTCGGCGGTGACCCTCTGCGTGCTGCTGTATTCGATCGGCCAGGGCGGCAGCGAGACGAGCGAGTCCGCCCCGGTGTCGATCTTCCACCCGACGTACCTGGTGCTCACCGCGGGCGTCACCAACGCGTTCCTGGCCGGTGACCTGTTCAACCTCTTCGTCGGCTTCGAGATCCTGCTGGCCGCGAGCTTCGTGCTGATCACGCTGGGAGGCACCGAGACCCGGATCCGCACCGGGTCGACGTACGTGGTGGTCAGCATCCTCTCCTCGATGATCTTCCTGACGTCGGTGGGTCTGGTGTACGCGGCCACCGGCACGCTCAACCTCGCCCAGCTCGCCCAGCGTCTCGACGACCTGCCCGACGGCGTCCGACTGGCCCTGGAGCTGATGCTTTTGCTGGCGTTCGCGATCAAGGCGGCGGTCTTCCCGCTGTCGGCCTGGTTGCCGGACAGCTATCCCACCGCACCGGCCCCGGTCACCGCCGTCTTCGCGGGCCTGCTCACCAAGGTGGGCGTGTACGCGATCATCCGCACCGAGACGTTGCTGTTTCCCGGCGGGCACGCGGACACGTTGCTCATGGTCGTCGCCGGTCTGACCATGGTGATCGGCATCCTCGGCGCGGTGGCCCAGTCCGATCTGAAGCGGCTCTTCTCGTTCACCCTGGTCAGCCACATCGGCTACATGATCTTCGGGGTGGCGTTGAGCACCGTCGCCGGGCTCTCCGGCGCGATCTTCTACGTGGTGCACCACATCACCATCCAAACCACGCTGTTCCTCGTCGCCGGGCTGGTCGAGGAGCGCGCGGGCAGCACGGACCTGCGCCGCATCGGCGGGCTGGCCCGGGTGGCGCCGCTGCTGGGCGTGCTGTTCTTCGTCCCGGCCATGAACCTCGCCGGTGTGCCGCCGTTCTCCGGTTTCCTCGGCAAGCTCGGCCTGCTCCAGGCCGGGGTGGCGGCCGGCGGGCCGCTGCCCGGGGTGCTGGTGGCGGCTGGCACGGTGACCAGCCTGCTCACCCTCTACGTGGCGTCCCGGGTGTGGAACATCGCCTTCTGGCGCGCGCCCCGGCTGGCCACCAGCGAGCCGGCTGTGCCACTGCCGAGGCTGATGATCGGGGCCACCGTTGCCCTGGTCACCCTCGGGCTGGGGCTGACCCTGCTGGCCGGTCCGCTCTTCGACGTCACCACGGACGCGGCCGCCGACCTGCGGCTGCGCACCCCGTACGTGCATGCCGTGCTGCCGGGCGGTGTGCCGTGACCGGCACCCCTGAGCCAGCTGCCGACGCCCCCGGGCCCGCCGTGGTGGGGCGCGGCCGGATCGGGCGCTGGCGCGACCAGGTGGTGGCGCTCGGGTGGCTGGTGGTGGTCTGGAACCTGCTCTGGGGCGACATCAACTGGGGCAACCTGGTCGGCGGCCTGCTGGTGGGCAGCGCGGTGCTGGTGTTCTACCCGCTGCCGGCGGTCAGCTTCGGCGGCCGGCTGCGGCCCTGGGCGCTGCTGGTCTTCGCCGGCCGGTTCGTCGTCGAGTTGGTCAGCGCGAGCCTGCACGTCGCCCGGATCGCCGTGCAACCCGGCTACCGGCCGCGCGGGGCGATCGTCGGAGTCCAGTTGCGGGTGCCCAGCGACCTGAACCTGGCGCTCACCGCCGAGGCGGTCTCGCTGGTGCCGGGCACGTTGATCCTCGAGGTGGACAGGGATTCCGGAACGCTCTACCTCCACGTGCTGGACACCCACGGGCCGGCTGACCTGGAGGTGGCCCGGCAACGCACCCTCACCATCGAGCGGCGGATCGTCCGTGCGGTGGGCTCGGCCGCCGAACTGCGCCGCATCGAGACCGACCCGTCCGAGAAGGGAACCCGTTCGTGACCACGTTCCTGGCCGTCGTCCTCACCGTCCTGCTGTCGGTGACCGCGCTGCTCGCGCTGGTGCGCCTCTACCGTGGCCCGTCACTGGTGGACCGGGTGATCGCCGCGGACATGCTGCTCGCCACCATGGTCGGCGCGGTGGGCGCCGAGGCGGCGGTCAACCGGCACGCCACCACACTGCCCGTGCTGGTGGTGCTCTCCCTGCTCGGCTTCGTGGGCTCGGTGTCGCTGGTCCGCTTCGCGGTCCGGGAGCAGCAGTGATCGCCACGAT
Organism: Micromonospora sp. A202; assembly: GCF_006715105.1. NCBI lineage: Bacteria > Bacillati > Actinomycetota > Actinomycetes > Micromonosporales > Micromonosporaceae > Micromonospora > Micromonospora sp. A202. The sequence goes on from NZ_VFMP01000001.1 coordinate 1,302,197, forward strand.
CGCGGACTGGCTGGGCGCCGGTTGTCTGGTGGCCGGTGCCGTGCTCGGCCTGGCCGCCGCGATCGGCGTGCTGCGGTTCCCGGACGCGCTGAGCCGGATGCACGCGGCCACGAAGCCGCAGGTGCTCGGGGTGCTGCTGTTGCTGCTGGGGATCATGTTGCGGCTGCGGTCCCCGGCGGACCTGGGCATGATCCTGCTGGTGGCGGTCTTCCAGTTGGCGACCGCACCGGTCGCGGCCCAGATGATCGGGCGTGCCGCGTACCGGTCGGGGCGACTCGACCGGAGTCTCCTCGACGCCGATGAGCTGGCCGAACGCGGTTCCGGCACGGGGCCGGCGGGGCCGGCGTGACGGCCTGGGATGGTGTCGGCGAACCGGACGATCCGCTCCTTCGGCCCACCCCCAGCGGAGTCCCAGCCAGCGCCGATAAAATAGCGGCATGATCGACTCTTCTGCCCAGGAGGGCAGCAGTAGCCAGCCGGGTCGTGCCCGGCATATCCCCGTACCGACGACCCCGGGAGCCCTGAGCGACCCGTGTTGATCGTCGTTGGTCTCCTTCTGATTACTCTCCTCACTGCCGCCACCGGCTATTTCGTGGCGCAGGAGTTCGGCTATGTCGCCGTGGACCGGGGCAAGCTGCGCCAGCTTGCCGATGACGGCGACGCCGCCGCCGCCCGGGCCCTGACCGTCACCAGCCGGCTCTCCTTCATGCTCTCCGGCGCCCAACTCGGCATCACCGTCACCGCCCTGCTGGTCGGTTACGTCGCCGAGCCGTTCCTCGGCGGCGGCCTCGCCGACCTGTTCGGCGTGGCGGGCGTCAGCGAGGCGGTCAGCCTGCCGCTCTCGGTGGCGTTGGCCCTGGTCATCGCCACCATCGTGCAGATGGTCCTCGGCGAGCTGGCCCCGAAGAACCTGGCCATCGCGCGGGCCGAGCAACTGACCCGGGCGCTGAGCCGGTCCACCCTGATCTACCTGGCCGTCGCCGGTCCGCTGATCCACCTCTTCGACCGGGCATCGGTACGCCTGCTGCGCCGGATCGGCATCGAGCCGATCGAGGAGCTGCCCAGCGGCGCCACCCCGGCGGACCTGGAACAGATCATCGCCGAGTCCCGCGAGGAGGGCAGCCTCGACGTCGAGATGTCCACGCTGCTCGACCGAGGTCTGGACTTCCGGGAGCTGACCGCCGGGGAGGCCATGGTGCCCCGGGTCGACGTGCACACCGTACGGGCGCACGAGCCGGTCAGCCGGGTGGTCGAGCTCCTGGACACCGGCCACTCCCGCTTCCCGGTACGCGGTACGGAGGGCGTCGACGACCTGATCGGCGTGGTCGGCATCGCCGACGTGCTCGGCGTACCCCCGGGGGAGCGGGCGACCACCCCGGTGAGTGCGGTGGCGGGGCCGCCGCTGCTCGTACCGGAGACGTTGCCCCTGCCCACGGTGCTCGACCGCCTGCGGTCCGGTCATCGGCAGATGGCGTGTGTGGTCGACGAGTACGGCGGCTTCGCCGGCGTGATCACGCTGGAGGACATCGCCGAGGAGCTGGTCGGCCCGATCCGGGACGAGGACGACCCACCGGAGCGGGCACCCGCCCGGCAGGACGACGGGTCCTGGGTGGTGCCGGCCCGCTGGCGGATCGACGAAGTCGCCGACAGCACCGGCATCGCCCTGCCCGAGGCCCCGGAGTACGACACCCTGTCCGGGTTGGTGATGCGGGAGCTGGGTCGGGTGCCGGAGGTCGGTGACCGGCTGGAGATCAGCCTGCAACCCGAGGGGGCGGACGGCGAGGTCGACGAGGCGGAGCCCCGCGCGTTGGTCGAGGTGCTGGCCGTGGACCGGCACGTGGCCGACTCGGTGCGGCTTCAGCTCACCAAACCGGGGGTGAGCGCGTGAGCGCGAGGAGTGAGCTTGCGAGCCCCGCAGTCGCGAATGAAGGAAGGCACCGATGAGCCCCGGGATCGCGCTGTTCAGTTCGGTGGTCCTGCTGGCGCTGAACGGGTTCTTCGTGGCCGCCGAGTTCGCCCTGGTGGCCAGCAAGCGCTACCGCCTGGAGCAGGCGGCGGCGAACGGTGGTCGGGCGGCTCGCGCCGCGCTGGACGGCGTCCGCGAGCTGTCGCTGATGCTGGCCGGGGCGCAGCTCGGCATCACGCTGTGCACACTGGGTCTCGGCGCGTTGGCCGAGCCGGCGATCGAGCACCTGCTCAGCCCTCTGCTGCACGCGGTGGGCCTGCCGGACGCGGCCAGTCACCTGATCGCCCTGATCTTCGCCCTCGGGGTGGTCACCTTCCTGCACCTGGTGGTGGGGGAGATGGCACCGAAGTCCTGGGCGATCACCGACGCGGAGCGCTCGGCGACGCTGCTCGCTCTGCCGTTCCGCGCCTTCGCCCGGGTGTCCCGGCCGGTGCTGTCCGCGCTCAACGCCCTGGCCAACGCGATCCTGCGGCTGTTCGGGGTCAACCAGCAGGACCAGCTCGCCCAGGTGCACGGCCCGGACGAGTTGCGGATCCTGCTGGAGCAGTCCCGTGAGCACGGGCTGCTCGGCGCCGAGCAGCACCAGCTGCTGACCAGCATGCTGGAGTTGCAGGGCACGTCGGTGGCGCAGGTGATGGAGCCGTTCGCCACCATGGTGACCGTCCGTCGGGAGGACCCGGCCGGGCGGATCGAGGAGGTCAGCCGCGACAGCGGGCGGTCCCGGCTCGCGGTGCTCGACGAGGCGGGCGACGTCTGCGGCCTCGTGCACGTCCGGGAGGCGGTGCGGGTGGTCACCACCGGTCGCGTCGCCACCGCCGGCGAGTTGATGACACCCGCGTTCACCCTGCCGGCGACGTCCTCGGTCACCGAGGCGGTGGCGGCGATGCGGGCGCGGCAGTCGCAGCTCGCGTTGGTGCGCAACGGCGGTGGCCCGGCCCGGCCGATCGGGTTCGTCGCGCTGGAGGACCTCCTGGAGGAGGTCATCGGCGAGTTCGACGACGAGACCGACACGGTCCCGCGCGGGCGTCGGTTGCGCTGACCTGCCGACCCGGCCGCACTGACGAAGTGCGGCCGGGTCGGCGGTCGGCACGGCAGCGGGCTTGAGCCGACCCCGACCGGGTAGGCGCGCCTGGTGGGGGCCGGCGGGGCCCCGTCCCGGGAGGGGGCGCGCGGTGCGGTTGACGGGAGTGTCCCCGGAGTCCGGCGGGACCGGGCTGTCCGTGCAGACCACGCTCCCCAACCCGAGCACCCGGCCGGGCCTGCGCCTGCCGGGGCGGGTGACCCTCGCGGCCGGGCCGGAGGACGTGCTGGTGCGGCATATCCGGCTCGGTCTCGTCACCACTGTCGAACCTGACGACCCGGCGGCCCCCCGGCGTCTCATGCAGTTCCACCAACTACCGATCGCCGGCCGGTTCGTCGTGCCCGCTGGTCGGCGGCGGGCGGTCGACTTCGCGTTGCCGCTGCCCTGGGAGACCCCGGTGACCACGTTCGGTGGGGTGCCGCTGCTGAGCCTGCGGATGGGTCTGCGGACCGAGGTGTCGCTCGACCCCGATCTCGACCAGGGCGCCATGGTGCCGGTCTTCGTGCATCCGCTCCCGACGCAGCAGCACGTGCTGGCGGCGCTGGACACCCTCGGTTTCATGATCCGTCAGTCCGGGTTGCTGCAGGGCGGGCTGCCCGGGGTGGAGCACACCCTGCCCCTGCACCAGCGCTGGGGCTACTGGGTGGGGCCGCTCTACGCCGGCCCGATCACCGAGCTGGAGGTGATCTTCGTGACGAACTCGGCGGGCCTGGAGGCGATCCTCTGGATGGATCGTCGGCTGGCGCTGGCCGGGATCACCCACCAGAGCATCAGCCGGTTCCGGATCTGGCACGAGGACGCCGAGCGGCGGGACTGGGTCGCCACCGTCGACGGCTGGATCCGGCAGGCGATCAACCGGCACGCCGCCGCGGCCGCGCACGCCGACTGGTCCGCGCAGATAGCGGGGTCCGCCCACGTCAGCCGCCACCCCGACGAGCCGATCCGACCCGGTTACGGCCTCGGCGGCACCGCCGGCGGTGCCGGCGTGGGAGGAGGCGGCTCCGGCGGCGGCGACGGCACCTGACCCCGCAGCCGGGTCAGCCGGCGCTGGCTGTGGCCAGCTTGAGGCTGAAGGCCAGGAACAGAGCTGCCACGGCGGTGGTGCCGCCGGCCGCCAGGCGGCGGCGCTGGCGGAACTGCGAGGCCAGGAAGGTGCCCGCGAAGATCAACGCGGTCAGGTACAGCGCGCTGGTCACCTGGGCGATCAGGCCGAGCAGCAGGAACGACAGCGCCGGCCAGGCGTAGCCGGGGTCGACGAACTGGATGAAGAACGAGATGAAGAACAGGATCGCCTTCGGGTTCAGCAGGCTGATCACCAGCGCCTTGCGGAACGGGCTGCGCATCGCCGCCGGCTCCGCGGCGTCGATGAGCCGCGGCGTGCTCGGGTCGTTGCGGTCGCGCCAGCGCCGCCAGGCGCCGAGCAGCATCGTCACCCCGACATAACCGAGGTACGCGGCACCCGCGTACTTGATCACCATGAACAACGGGGGGTACGCCTTGAGCAGCGACGCCACCCCGGCGGCGGAGAGGAACATCAGCACCCAGTCGCCGACGAACACGCCAGCGGCGGCCCGGTAGCCGACCGCGACACCCCGTTTGGCCGCGGTCGAGAGCACGAAGAGTGAGTTTGGCCCGGGCAGCAGAATGATGGCCACGGTGCCCAGCACGTACGTCCAGATGTCGGTGATCCCCAGCACGCCCGCCATCATCACGCCACCGGTGCCGTCCGCAGAAGCCTTTCTCGCAGCGTGGCCTGTGCGTTCGGCCACTCGTCGACGGTCATCGCGTACTGGACGGTGTCCCGCCAGGAGCCGTCCGGGCGTTGCCGGTGCATCCGCAGCACCCCTTCCCGGGTCGCGCCGAGGCGTTCGATGGCCGCCTGGGAGCGGACGTTGCGGATGTCGGTGTGCCACGCCACCCGTACCGCGCCCAGGTCGTCGAAGGCCCGGCTGAGCAGCAGCAACTTCGCCTCGGTGTTGATCCCGGTACGCCACCAGGGTCGGCCGAGGAAGGTGTGCCCGATCGCCACCGACCGCCGCTCCGGGTCGATCTCGTAGTAGGACGTGCTGCCGACCACCGCCCCGGTCGCCGCGCACCGCTGCACCCAGGCCACCCGCTCGCCACGGTGCTGGGCGGTCAGGGCGGTGCTGATCACGTCGGCGGTTTCGGCGGGGGAGGTCGGTGGTGCGACGCTGAGGTGCCGCCACACCTCCGCGTCCCCGGTGGCGGCGTGCAGCTCGTCGGCGTGCGCCAGGTCCAGCGGCTCCAGCCGGACGTGCTCGCCGTGCAGCGTCACGGGGTCGTGCCAGGGCGTGCGGGCCGTCCGCAGGTACGCCGGCAGCGGTGCGGTGACTCCGGCGTCGGGCTTGGGTTGCCCGGCGGTCACCCGCAGCGGCAGCACCCCGGCCCAGTGCGGCAGGTGCAGGTCGTCCTCGTCCTCGCGCACCCCACCGCTGCGGGCCCGGACGGACACCTCGTGCAGGGGCAACGCCAAAACGGCGGTCTCCGCCAACTCCCGCCGGCTGGGCGGGCGGGTCTGGGTGCTGCGTCCCGCGCCGACCTTCTCCACCAGCGCGGTGAGCATGGCGAGCTTCTCCCGCTCGTCGGTGACCAGTCGGGCGGTGCCGTGCGCGACGACCGAGCGGTAGTTGGCGCTGTGGTGGAACTGGGACCGGGCGTAGACCAGCCCGTCGAGCACTGTCACCGCGACGCAGACCGGGAGACCCTCACCCCGGGCGGCGAGCAGTGGCCGGCTGCCGGTGGAGCCGTGCAGGTAGAGCGTGTCCCCGATACGGACGTGCAGGGTGGGCAGCACCCGGGGCTGGCCGTCGACGGTGAAGCCGAGCGCGCAGTCGTACGCCTCGTCGAGCACGGCGTGTGCGGCGGCCCGGTCGTAGCTCATCCGGTCGCGGGAACGGTGGGGTGTGGTCCGGGCGGTGGGTGGATACATGCGCGCGCCCCTTTGTTCTAGTACAATGTCCTGTTTGTGTCAGCACGCTATCAGCTCAGTGGTACGACGGCCGTCGAGATTTCGGCCAGCATCGAGTCAGGGATCCGTACGGGCGCCCTTCCTCCGGGGGCCGCGCTGCCACCGGTGCGGGCACTCGCCGCCGAGCTGGGCGTCAGCCCGGCCACCGTCGCCCGCGCCTACCAGGAGCTGCGCCAGCGTGGTCTGCTCGCCACCGCCGGTCGGCACGGCACCCGGGTACGCCCCCGCCCACCGGTGGCCGCCCGCCGCTCCGCGCTGCGTCCCACCCCGTTACCCGGAGCCCGTGACCTGTCCCGGGGTGAACCCGATCCCCGGTTGCTCCCGCCGCTCGGCCCGCACCTGGCGGCGCTCGCCGCCGACGCCGGCCCGCCGGTCGGCTACTCCCATGCCGGCGTTCTGCCCGAGCTGGCCGAGGCTGCTCGCGCCCGACTGGGCGCCGACGGCGTACCGGCCGGGGACCTCACCCTCACCGGCGGCGCGCTGGACGGCATCGAGCGGCTGCTCGGCGCCCATCTGCGTCCCGGCGACGCGGTGGCCGTGGAGGACCCGGGCTGGGCCAACCTGCTGGATCTGGTCGCCGCGCTGGGGCTGCGCCCGATCGGCGTACCGCTGGACGACGAGGGCCCGCTGGTGGCCGGGGTGGCCGCCGCGCTCGCCGCCGGAGCGCGGGCGCTGGTGGTCACCAGCCGGGCGCAGAACCCGACCGGCGCAGCCGTCTCCGCCGCCCGCGCCGAGGAGCTGCGGGCGCTGCTCGCCGGCCGGCGGGACGTGCTGCTGATCGAGGACGACCACGCCGCCGAACTGGCCCGCGTACCCCTGCACCCGCTGGCCGGGGCGACCGCGAGCTGGGCCTTCCTGCGGTCGGTGAGCAAACCCTTCGGCCCCGACCTGCGGCTCGCGGTGCTGGTCGGCGACGAGACCACTGTGGCCCGGGTGGCCGGCCGGACGCGCGTCGGTGCCGGCTGGGTCTCCACGGTGCTGCAACGGCTGGTCCTCGCCCTCTGGCGGGACCCGGCGGTCGACGAGCTGGTGCGGCGGGCGGCGCAGAGCTACGAGCAGCGGCGCGACGGCCTGCTGACCGCGCTGGCGGAGCACGGCCTGAGCGCGCACGGCCGCAGCGGCATCAACGTCTGGCTGCCGGTGCAGGACGAGACCAGCGCGGTCACCGCGTTGCGCGACGCCGGTTGGGCGGTGGCCCCCGGCGCCCTCTACCGGATCGCCGCCCCGCCCGCCCTGCGCGTCACCGTCAGCTCCCTGGACGCCGACGACCTGGCACCCCTGGCCGCCGCCCTGGCCCACGCCACCAACCCCACCCCGCCGCCGGGCTTCCCCACCTGACCAGACCTCGTCCCGAGGCACGGCCGGCAGGTTGCGGCAGAAAGCTCACGGTTGCGGTGATTCGGGGTGGACGGGATGGGTATGCGGGCCGCCGGAGGTGGGGGCCATGGCTTCAGGTGGGGCGCGCAAGGGAATCTGGATCGCGGTGGCGTTGGCGATCATCATCATCGTCATCGTGCTGATCGCGATCTCTTCCGGCGGCGACGGCGGCGGCAACGGGTACTGACGCGCGTCGGCGGGCGACACCGCGCCGGGTCGCACCCGGCACGAAGCATCGAACAGGTATATAACAGTCCGCATGGCTGAGCAGACCGACAGCGCCCCGGGCGCCCAGCGGTTCATCCCGCCCGATGCCGACACCATCGACGACCTGCGGACCGCGGCCGGCGGCTGTCGGGGCTGTGAGCTCTATCGGGACGCCTCGCAGACGGTCTTCGGCCGGGGCGACGAGAGCGCCCGGGTGGTGCTGGTCGGCGAGCAGCCCGGCGACATGGAGGACCAGAAGGGGTTGCCCTTCGTCGGCCCCGCCGGCAGGCTGCTGCGCCGCGCGGTCGACGACGCCGGGCTGGACCCGGGTCACCTCTACCTGACGAACGCCGTCAAGCACTTCCGGTTCGAGTTGCGCGGCAAGCGGCGGATCCACCAGACCCCCGACCAGGCGCACATCACCGCCTGCCGCCCCTGGTTGGTCGCGGAGTTCGCCCGCCTGCGTCCGGAGATCGTGGTGGTGCTCGGCGCGACCGCCGCCAAGGCGCTGCTCGGCCCGTCCTTCCGGGTCACCCGGCAGCGGGGCGAGCTGCTGCCCTGGCCGGAGTCGGCCCAACACCCCGCAGACTTCGAGCAGGTGCCGGTGGACAACGCAGGAAAGCGGGCCGACGCGCCGCAGGCTCGGCTGCTGGCCACCATCCACCCGTCCGCCGTCCTGCGGGCCGACGACCAGGACAAGGCGTACGAGGGCCTGGTCGCCGACCTCAGCATCGTCACCCGCGCCCTGCCCGATTAGCCCAACGGCTCTGCCGACCGCCGCGGCGACCGCGCGAGTAGAGCCACGGCCCGCACAACATCGGGGAAAGTGCTGCTTCCGGGCGCGCTGACACAGCAACTTCACCGAAGTTGCGCAGATCTTGGGGCGGGCCGACGGTCGTCGGGGGCGGTCGGTTTTGCTGTCGGCAAAACCCACTGCCGCTGGTCGGTGCGGGTGCGCGAGGATGGGTCATCCCTTCCTGAGGAGCGCCGATGGCGACCGACCTGACCGCGCCGCGTACCGTCGCCCGACCCGACGTCGCGTCGATCCAGCGGCGTACCCTGCGGCTGCTCTTCACCACCCAGATCATCGGCGGGATCGGTGTGACCATCGGCATCGCCGTGGGCGCGCTGCTCGCGGCACGGATCGCCGGGACCGCGGTGGCCGGCGCCGCGCAGAGCGCCGGGGTGGTCGGCGCCGCGCTGCTCGCCGTCCCGGTCACCCGGATCATGGCGCGGCACGGTCGCCGGCCGGGCCTGGTGCTGGCGTACGCGATCGGTGCCGTCGGCGGCGTGCTGGTGGTGCTGGCCGCGGCCACCCGCTGGGTGCCGCTGCTCTTCCTCGGCATGCTGCTCTTCGGCGGTGGCACCGCCGCGAACCTCCAGGCCCGCTACACCGCTGTGGACCTCGCAGAGCCGGCCCGTCGAGGCCGGCAGCTCTCCCTCATCGTCTGGGCCACCACCATCGGTGCGGTGGCCGCGCCGAACTTCGCCGCGTTGGCCGACCGGGTCACCACCGGCTGGGGGCTGCCTCCGCTGGCGGGCCCGTTCGCGTTCAGCGCGGTGGCGTTCGTGCTGGCTGCCGTCGTACTCCTCGGGTTGCTCCGGCCCGACCCGCTGCTCACCGCGCGCAGGCTCGCGGCGGCCGACGCACCGACCGCCGGCCCGCCGCTGGCAGCCGACGCGCCGGCGACCGCCGTGGCGGCCGAGGCGCCGGCGGCCGGCGCTGGTGTGACGCCGGCCACCGCGCCGGTCAAGGTGCGCGCGCCGCGTGCCGCCGGGATGCGGACGGCCTGGTCGGTGGTACGCGGGCGGCCCGCAGCCCGGCTCGGCATCGCCGCCGTGGCGGTGGGTCACCTGGTGATGGTGGCGGTGATGGCGATGACCCCGGTCCGGCTCGGCGAGTCGCACGCCGACGCCGACGTGCTGCGGCTGGTCGGCATCGTGCTGAGCCTGCACATCGCGGGCATGTACGCGTTCTCCCCGGTGGTGGGTTGGCTCACCGACCGGTTCGGCCGGCGGGCGGTGATCCTCGGTGGGGTCGGGCTGCTGTTGGCCGCCTGTGCGGTCGCCGGCACGGCCGGGCACCACACACCCCGGCTGTCGGTGGGTCTGGTCCTGCTCGGGCTGGGCTGGTCGGGGACGATGGTGGCCGGTTCGACGCTGCTGTCCGAGTCGGTGCCGGCCGGTGTCCGGCCGAGCGTCCAGGGGTTCTCCGACCTGATCATGGGATTGGCCGGGGCCGCCGCCGCAGTGGTGAGCGGGTTTGTCATGCAGTTCGCCGGTTATCCGGTCCTCACCCTGCTCGCGGCGGTCGCGGCGGTGCCCCTGGTGGCGCTAGCGTTGCGCCCGGTGCCGACCGGGGCACCGGACGAGGAGGGCTGATCACTGTGCGGCTGACCGATTTCTGGACGCGGCTGGATGAGGCGTTCGGGCCCGGCTACGCGGCCAGCATCGCCCGCGACCAGGTGTTGTCCCAGCTCGGCGGACGGACCATCGAACAGGCACTGGCGTCGGGGGAGCAGACGCACGTGGTGTGGCGGGCGGTCTGCGCCGCGTATCCCGATCGAGTGCCCGCCCGACTACGCTGAGCAGCCTTTTCGTCCATCCGCGTGTCGCTTGCCGAGTCGTACACCTGTTCGGCTACTGTCCACAGCTGGGTGCTCGTCCACAGCTCGCGGCCCGTCGGCTGGTTTTCTGTCGGACCTAGCGCCTAGCGTGTCCGCGTGACGCGAAGCTCAGCAAAGACGCCGGCGAAGGCAGGGGTGGCAAACATGGCAGCAGGGCCTGACCGGGAGAAGGCACTCGACCTTGCTCTCGCTCAGATTGACAAGCAATTCGGCAAGGGCTCGGTGATGCGGCTGGGTGACCGGCCGGTCGTCCAGACCGCAATCATTCCGACCGGCTCCATCGCGCTCGACGTGGCCCTCGGCATCGGTGGCCTGCCGCGCGGCCGGGTGGTCGAGATCTATGGTCCTGAGTCCAGCGGTAAGACCACGGTGGCGCTGCACTCGGTGGCCAGCGCGCAGCGGCTCGGCGGCATCGCCGCTTTCATCGACGCCGAGCACGCGCTCGACCCGGAGTATGCGAAGGCCCTCGGGGTCGACACCGACGCGATGCTCGTCTCCCAGCCGGACACCGGTGAGCAGGCGCTGGAGATCGCGGACATGCTGATCCGCTCCGGCGCGATCGACATCATCGTGATCGACTCGGTGGCGGCCCTGGTGCCGCGCGCCGAGATCGAGGGTGAGATGGGCGACAGCCACGTGGGCCTCCAGGCCCGGCTGATGAGCCAGGCACTCCGGAAGATCACCGGTGTGCTCAGCAACACCGGCACCACGGCGATCTTCATCAACCAGCTGCGGGAAAAGATCGGCGTCATGTTCGGCAGCCCGGAGACCACCACCGGTGGTCGGGCGCTGAAGTTCTACGCCTCGGTCCGGCTCGACGTGCGACGCATCGAGAGCCTCAAGGACGGCACCGACGTGGTCGGCAACCGCACCCGGGTCAAGGTCGTGAAGAACAAGGTCGCCGCACCGTTCAAGCAGGCCGAGTTCGACATCATGTACGGCAAGGGCATCTCGCGTGAGGGCTCGCTGATCGACGTCGGCGTGGAGCAGGCGATCATCCGCAAGTCCGGAGCGTGGTACACGTACGACGGCGACCAGCTCGGCCAGGGCAAGGAAAAGGCTCGGGAGTTCCTGAAGGAAAACCCGGACGTGGCCGCCGAGATCGAGAAGAAGATCCTGGAGAAGCTCGGCGTCGGGGTCGGCGCGGGTGACGCCGCCGGTGGCCCGGAGCTGCCGCCGGTCGACTTCTGATCGGTCGCTGACCCATGGCAGGACGACGCGCCCGTACGGGGCGGGGCTGGGATGCCAGTCCGCCTCGTACGGGCGACGCCAGCGACCCACCCCGTCCTCGACGGGGCCGCCAGGCCGAGCCGCAGGCGGACAAACCGGCGTCCCCACCCCGCGACGAGTCGGAGATGGCCCGCGAGATCTGTCTGCGCCAGCTCGCCGTCCGGCCACGCACCCGGGCCGAGCTGGCCGGAGCGTTGGCCAAGCGGGGCATCTCCGAGCAGGTGTCGGCCGAGGTGCTCGACCGCTATGACGAGGTCGGAATCATCGACGACGCCGCGTTCGCCCGAGCCTGGGTGTCCAGTCGGCACACCGGGCGAGGCCTGGCTCGCCGGGCGCTCGCCAACGAGCTGCGCCGCAAGGGTGTGGACGGCGAGGTGGCCACCGAGGCGCTCGGTGAGCTGGACGAGGAGACCGAGGCCGACACCGCCCGCACCCTCGTGGAGCGCAAGCTGCGCACCGCCCGAGGTGAGCCCGACGCGGTCTTCCGTCGGCTGGTGGGCATGCTGGCCCGCAAGGGCTACCCGCCTGGCGTGGCGATCCGGGCAGTGAAGGACGCGCTGGCCGCGCAGAGCGCCGAGGCGGCCGAGTTCGCCGAGCAGATCGACGCCGACGCGCTCGCCGATGCCGAGGGTGAGCTGGACCGCGACAACCGTCCGGTCGACTGAGAGTCGCGCTGGGTGCTGCGGGGTGGTCCGATGTTGAAGGCGTGTCTGAACGGTGGGCGCAACAGTGACGCCCACCCGGCGGTGCCGGTCACCCCGGCGGAGTTGGCCGCCGACGCGGCCCGTTGCGCCTCGCTCGGCGTCGCGGCCGTGCACGTCCATCCCCGCGACGCGTCCGGTGTCGAGTCGCTGCGCCCGGAGGCCATCGCCGACGCGCTCACCGCGATCCGCGCCGCCCGGCCGGGGCTGCCGGTGGGGGTGAGCACCGGAGCGTGGATCGAGCCGGATCCGGCCGCCCGGGTGGCCGCCGTCCGAGCCTGGGCGGTGCTGCCCGACTTCGCCTCGGTCAATGCGCACGAGGCCGGTGCCGAGGCCGTCGCCGCCGCCCTGCACGAGCGGGGTGTGCTCGTCGAGGTGGGGCTCTGGACGCTCGACGCCGTCGAGGCGTACCGGTCCTGGCGGGTGCCGGTCGGGCGGATCCTCGTCGAGTGCATGGCGGAGGAGGCGCCGGTCGCGGTGGCCGACGCGGCGCGGATACTCGCCGCGCTGCCGTCGTCGACGGGGGCGCCCGCCGGATCGCCGTCGGCGGCACGCTCACCGCAGGACGCGGTGGCTCCGCCGGTGCTGCTGCACGCCGAGGGCCCGGCCACCTGGGCGGTGCTCGCCGAGGCGGTCAGCCGTGGGCTGCACACCCGCATCGGGCTGGAGGACACGCTCCTGCTGCCCGACGGCACGCCGGCACCCGGCAACGCCGCGCTCGTCGCCGCCGCGCTGGCCGCCGGCGCTCGCTGAGCTGAGATTCCCACCAGCCCGGGCGTTCGGGTCAGCAGGGTCGCTGGTGTCACAAAAGTCGGCTCGACGCGGGGTGATGCCGTGGCTGATCAGGCACGACATCCGGATCAGCGCCAGTGACTCGCCGTGTTTGTCCCGTCGTGTCCGACACGGCATCAGCTCGGAGTGACACCGCAACTTCGCTCCGTTCGGGGGGTTTGATCATGAGTCCTTGACCAGAGCACCCCCGGCGACCTAGCCTCGCCATACAGGCTCACATTGCCCGACCATTGCAGGCTAAGCGCACAACATAGATCGCGTAACAAGACAGCATCACTTTGGCCGACTCCGCGGCCTTTGGCGGCAACTCCGGACAGGCCGTTCCGGAACGCCGCGACAACTGCACCCGGTCGCCGACGTTGCCCGCGGGCACCGCCGGCGGAGAGAGCTACCCACGGCCAGCCGCTCCGGTCGGGCGTCCACAGCCGCAGGAGTGTGCCCCGGCACGGTCGCTGCGGTCTCGACCTTAGGGGAGGCGGCCATGGCGGGGCGGCGGCACAGGTTCACCGGTAGACCCGACGGGGTCCCGGCATGAACGCCTTCGACGTCGTGCTCCTCGCGGCCGTCCTCGTCCTCGCGGTGGTGGTGATCGGGGCCGTGCTGGTGGGCATCCGGACACTGCGCCGGATGGGCGCCGCGCCGGCTCCGGAGGATCCCGCCTTCATCGCCGAGAAGGACCGTCAGGAGCAGTCCCTCGCTGCCCTGCGGACCGCGGCCGACGAGGTGAACAGCACGATCGACGTGGCGAAGTCCGCCGCTGCGGCGGCCCGCACCGAGGCGGCGGCGGCGAAGGCCGAGGCGAAGGCGGCCCGCGCCGAGGCACGCCGGGTCCTCGACGACGCCCGCGCCGAGGCGGACACCGTTCTGGAGCGCGCCCACAAGCAGGCCGAGGCGGACGCCGAGCAGTTGCGGACGGCAGCCCGGCGCAGCGGTGAGCGGGAGGTCGCGGTGCTCGCCGCCACCACCCGGGAGCAGGCCGCGGAGGTGGAACGCCGGGCCGCCCGGATGGACGAGCGGGAGCGGATGCACACCGAGGAGGTGGAGCGGTTCGCCGAGCGGGAGCGGCAGCTCACCGCGGCGAAGGCCGCCCTCGCGGCCCGGGAGTCCGCGCTCGCCCAGCGGGAGGCCGAGCTGACCGAGTCGGAGGAGCTGCGCCGCCGGGAGCTGGAACGGATCGCCGGGCTCACCGCCGACTCGGCGCGACTGGAGCTGGTCGAGGCGATCGAGACGTCTGCCAAGCGGGAGGCGGCGCTGCTCGTGCGGGACATCGAGTCCGACGCGCGCAACACCGCCGAGCAGCGGGCCCGACACATCGTGGTGGACGCCATCCAGCGGGTCGCCAGCGAGCAGACCGCGGAGAGCGTCGTCAGCGTCCTGCACTTGCCCGGTGACGAGATGAAGGGGCGGATCATCGGCCGGGAGGGGCGCAACATCCGCGCCTTCGAGTCGGTGACCGGCGTCAACCTGATCATCGACGACACCCCCGAGGCGGTGCTGCTCTCCTGCTTCGACCCGGTCCGCCGGGAGGTGGGTCGGCTGACGCTGGAGAAGCTGGTGCTGGACGGGCGGATCCACCCGCACCGGATCGAGGAGGTCTACGACCTGGCCCGGCAGGAGGTGGAGCAGCTCTGCCTCCGCGCCGCCGAGGACGCCCTGGTCGAGGTCGGCATCACCGAGATCCACCCGGAGCTGGTGACCCTGCTCGGCCGCCTGCGCTACCGCACCTCGTACGGGCAGAACGTGCTCAAGCACCTGGTCGAGACCGCGCACATCGCCGGCATCATGGCCGCCGAGCTGCGGCTGGACGTGCCCATCATCAAACGGTCGGCGTTCCTGCACGACATCGGCAAGGCGCTCACGCACGAGGTGGAGGGCAGCCACGCCATCATCGGCGCGGACCTGGCCCGCAAGTACGGCGAGCACGAGGACGTGGTGCACGCCATCGAGGCGCACCACAACGAGGTGCCCCCGCAGACCATCGAGGCCGTCCTCACCCAGGCCTCCGACGCCTGTTCCGGCGGTCGGCCGGGCGCGCGTCGGGAGAGTCTTGAGGCGTACGTCAAGCGCCTGGAGCGGATCGAGGAGATCGCGGCCAGCAAGCTCGGCGTCGACAAGGTCTTCGCCATGCAGGCCGGCCGGGAGATCCGGGTGATGGTCAAGCCGGACGACGTAGACGACATCGGGGCGGCAGTGCTGGCCCGGGACGTGGCCAAGCAGATCGAGGAGGAGCTGACCTACCCGGGTCAGATCCGGGTCACCGTGGTCCGCGAGTCCCGGGTCACCGAGATCGCCCGTTGATGTCTCGACAAGGGGCGGCGGGGCGAGACCCGGGGTGAAGTCTCGTTCTGGCGGCGATCAGCTCGGGCATCGTCGTGGTGGAAAGCAGTCCTGCGCAGGCGGCTCCCTGCACCGCATCACGGGACTGGAACTACACCTGGGGCGCTAAGTCCCAGTGCGTGACGCAACTACGCCGGAGGGACCTCCGTGTCCAAGGTTCAGTGCGGCTCGGGCGCAACCAAGAGCATCTCCAGCTACGGCGTGGAGCAGGGCCAGGACGACTGACATCCACAGCTCGTACCGAAGCGGCGCAGGGAATGACCTGTGGTCACATCCCTGCGCCGCTTCGGCAGATACCAACGCCCGGTCCTGAGCGGACCGGAAACAGGACCAACTGGTCACACCATCCGGGCGGCGTCTTCGCCCGCGTCCTGTGCGGGTAGCACCTTTGCCGCCGTCCGTGGAGTCCGGCTCATCCGCTTCTGCAACCACCAGGCCAGGGCGGACAGCGCACCGCAGATGGCGATGTAGATCGCTCCGACGACCAGGTAGGTCGGCACGTACGGCAGGCCGAACGGCAATCGGCCGCCAATCTGCTTACCCACGAAGAGCAGCTCGGGGTAGGTGATGATGAAGCCCAGCGCGGTGTCCTTGAGCAGCACGACGAGCTGGCTGACGATCGCGGGGAGCATCGCCCGGACCGCCTGCGGCAGCAGGATCAGCCGTAGCACCTGGTTCTTGCGCAGACCGACCGCGTACGCCCCCTCGGTCTGCCCGTACGGGACCGCGTTGATGCCGGCCCGGAAGATCTCCGCGAGCACCGAGCCGTTGTAGAGCACCAGCCCGATGACCAACGCCCAGAGCTTGTCGATCGACCAGCCGTACTGCAGCGGCACGTAGTACCCGAAGAAGATCAGAATCAGCAGTGGAATCGCCCGGAACAGCTCCACCACGAAGGTGGCCGGGGTGCGCAGAACCCACTTGTCGCTCAGTCGGGCGCTGGCGAAGACCGCCCCGAAGAGCAGTGCCAGGATCGCAGCGATGCCGGCAGCCTTGAGCGTGGCCCACAGTCCGCCCAGCAGCTCGCGCTGCACCGACGCGTACTGCAGTTGCTCCCACTTACGGGACTCGAACTGGCCGGTGTCGGCGAACTTGTAGCCGATGTAGGCGAGCAGGGCGATGATGCCGGCGGTGGAGGCCACGCCCAGGATCGCGTTACGCCGTTTGGCACGGGGCCCGGGCAGGTCATAGAGGATCGACGCCTGGCTCAACTCAGCCACCTCTCGTTCACGACTGCGGGGGTCGCAAGCTCACTCACCGGGCGATCCTCCACTTGCGCTCCAGGAACCGCTGCAGGGTCACGAGCGGCAGGATCAGGATCAGGAAGCCGATGGTGATCCAGAGCAGGACGGCGAACTGTGGCTCGCCCCGCTCAGCCATGTACGCGGGGATCGCGCCGGCCTCCAGGACCGAGAAACCGGCGGCGATGGTGGTGTTCTTCAGCATCGCGATGAACACGCTCATCATCGGCGGGACCATCGCCCGCAGCGCCTGCGGTAGCACGATGAGCGTGAGTACCTGACCGAAGGTCATGCCCAGCGCGCGGGCCGCCTCGGCCTGGCCGGCGGCGACCGTGTTGACGCCGGAGCGGATCACCTCGCACACGAACGCCGAGGTGTAGACCGTCAGCGCGATGGCGGCGCTGGCGAAGTAGT
Source organism: Micromonospora sp. A202 (assembly GCF_006715105.1). Lineage (NCBI taxonomy): Bacteria > Bacillati > Actinomycetota > Actinomycetes > Micromonosporales > Micromonosporaceae > Micromonospora > Micromonospora sp. A202. Next base: position 1,319,159 of record NZ_VFMP01000001.1, read on the forward strand.
CGATGTTGACGTCCAGCTTCGGCACCGCGAACACGAGGAACGCGAAGACCAGCGTCAGAGGGGTGTTGCGCACCAGGTTGACGTATGTGGCGCCGAACGCCCGCAGCGCCGGCACGGGGGAGACCCGCATCGCGCCGAGCAGCGTGCCGAGGACGAGGCTGCCGACCGCGGCGATCAGGAAAAGTTTGACGGTGTTGGTGAACCCGTCAACGAACAGTTGCCCGTTGTCCGTCAGTACGCGGAAGAACTCGCCCATGCCTCGCTCTCAGTCCTCGGACGAGCGCCGGACGGGGACGAGCCCCGCCCGGCGCCGTAACTCGTGTCGAGCCGGTCGGTCAGTACCGCTCGAGGGTCGGCGGGGTGCCCGCCGAGCCGGACTTGCCGAGCGTTCCGTCGTAGATCTTCTGCCAGGTGCCGTTGCCGAACGACGCCTCGATCTGGTTGTTGACGTAATCGCGCAGCGCCTTGTCGTCCTTCGGCAGGCCGATGCCGTACTTCTCGGTGCTGAACGGCTGGCCGACCACCTTGAGCTCGGTCGGGCTCTGCGCCGCGTAGCCCTTGAGGATGGCGTCGTCGGTGGTGACGGCGTCGACCTTCTTGTCGAGCAGCTGCGAGACGCACTCCGAGTAGGTCTTGAACTCGACGATGTTGTTCGCCTCGGTCAGTCCCTCGTCCCGGATCTTCTGGATTGGGGTCGAGCCGGTGGCCGAGCAGACCTTCTTGCCCTTGAGGCTGTCCTTGCCCGTGATCGACGTCTCGTCCTTGCGGACCAGCAGGTCCTGGCCGGCGACGAAGTACGGACCGGCGAAGGAGATGTCGTTCTTGCGCTTGTCCGTGATCGAGTAGGTGCCGACGTAGTAGTCGACCTCACCACCCTTGATCGCGGTCTCCCGGTTGGCCGACGCGATCTCCTTGTACTCGATCTTCGCCGGGTCGATGCCCAGCGTGCTCGCCACGTACTGGGCGATCTCGATGTCGAAGCCGCACCGCTTGCCCTGGGCGTCCTTGTAGCCGAGGTTCGGCTGGTCGAACTTGACGCCGACCGAGACCTTGCCCGCCGTCTTGATCTTCTCGAAGGTCGGGCTGCCGGCGACAGCGGCGTCCGTCTTCGGGGTGAAGGTCGCACCGGAGGCCTGGCAGGTGTCGGACTGGGCGCCACCGGAGGCGCTTCCGCCCGCGCTGGGGGTCGGCTCGCCCTCCTTGCCGCAGGCCGCGGCCGACAGGGCGAGGGAGGCCATCATGGCGACCGCCGCCACGCGCTTCATACGCATACTCTTCTCCTTCTTCAACGGAGCCCACCAAGGTTCGGCATGCTCCACTACGGACGCCTAGTGCGTGAGGATCTTGGAGAGGAAGTCCTTGGCCCGGTCGCTGCGCGGGTTCTCGAAGAACTCGGCCGGGGACGCGTCCTCGACGAGCTTGCCGTCGGCCATGAAGATGACCCGGTTCGCCGCGTGCCGGGCGAAGCCCATCTCGTGCGTGACCACGACCATCGTCATGCCGTCGCTGGCCAGCGAGGTCATCACGTCGAGCACCTCGCCGACCATCTCCGGGTCCAGCGCGCTGGTCGGCTCGTCGAAGAGCATCGCCTTGGGCTGCATGGCCAGCGCCCGGGCGATGGCCGCCCGCTGCTGCTGACCGCCGGAGAGCTGGGCGGGGAACTTGTCCGCCTGGTTGGCGATGCCGACCCGGTCGAGCAGAGCCAGGCCGCGCTCGCGGGCGGCGGTCGGCTTCTCCTTGCGGACCTTGATCGGGCCGAGGGTGACGTTCTCCAGGATGGTCTTGTGCGCGAAGAGGTTGAAGGACTGGAAGACCATCCCCACCTCGCTGCGCAGCTTCGCGAGGGGCTTGCCCTCGGCCGGAAGCGGCTGGCCGTCGAAGGTGATGGTGCCGGAATTGATCGGCTCCAGTCGGTTGATGGCGCGGCACAGCGTCGACTTGCCGGAGCCGGACGGGCCGATCACCACGACCACCTCGCCCCGACCCACCGACAGCGAGACGTCGTCCAGCACGTGCAGCGGCCCGAACCACTTGTTGACCGCGTCCAGCACGATGAGCGGTTCGCCCGTCGTCACGTCGTCCACCGTCCCCTGTCATCTCCCGGATCGGGGTCGGTTGACCCCCGGTGCGGCCACTGTAGGCGGCCTGATGTGGCGGAATGCAACTCAGCGGGTCACGGAGCGGTAACACCGGCCATGATCGGCCTCGGTCGTCCGATTCTGGTCACCGTAAGGGCCACAACGGTGGCGATCGTGGCGCCTTGTCGCGATCATGGGTGGATGACCGAACCGGTACGGCTGACCCGTTACGCCCGCGGCGGCGGCTGCGCCTGCAAGATCCCGCCGGGCGAGCTTGAGATCATGGTGGCCGGTCTCGGCCCGGCAACCGGCACCGCCGAGTTGCTGGTCGGGCTGGATCACGGCGACGACGCGGCGGTGGTGCGCCTTGACGAGCGGACCGGCCTGGTCAGCACCGCCGACTTCTTCACCCCGGTGGTCGACGACGCGTACGACTGGGGTCGGATCGCCGCGGCCAACGCGCTCTCCGACGTGTACGCGATGGGCGGCACCCCGCTTATCGCGCTCAACCTGCTGTGCTGGCCGCGCGACGTGCTGCCGATGGAGTTGGCCGGCGAGGTCCTGCGCGGGGGGCAGGACGTGGCGCGCGAGGCCGGCTGCCACCTGGCGGGTGGGCACAGCGTGGACGACGACGGCCCGAAGTACGGCCTCGCGGTCACCGGCACGGTCCGGCCGGAAGAGCTCATCACCCTGGACGCCGGGCGGGCCGGGACGCCGTTGTCCCTGACGAAGCCCCTCGGGGTCGGTGTGCTGAACACCCGGCACAAGACCACCGGCGAGAGCTTTCCGGAGGCGGTGGCCACGATGAGCGCCCTCAACCGGGACGCCGCCCGCGCGGCGGTCGCCGCCGGCATCCGCTGTGGCACCGACGTGACCGGGTTCGGGTTGCTCGGGCACGCCTCGAAACTGGCCCGGGCCAGCCAGGTCACCGTGGCCATCGACACGGCCCGGGTGCCCTATCTGGCGGGGGCGCGGGAGGCGCTGCGCGACGGCCACGTCAGCGGCGGCAGCCGGCGCAACCTGGAGTGGGTGACCCCGTGGACCGACTTCGGGGCGGCGGGCGAGGACGAACGGCTGCTGCTGGCCGACGCGCAGACCTCCGGCGGCCTGCTGGTGGCCGGAGAGGTGCCCGGCGCACCGGTGGTGGGCGAGTTGCTGCCCCGGGGCGAGCACCTCGTCGTCCTGCGCTGACCCAACCCGGCCGGCACATCGTTCGACCTGCGGTTGTGGTCGTCGGACACGCGGCTGCGATGGTGCGGATCGGGCACCATACCCGATAAACTGTCACCTTCCCGCTACTCCGAGCAATGCTGCTCAGGGAAATTTTGCCCGGAATGGTCACAGACCGGTAACTTGCCCCCGGCTGGGGTCAAATGCCCCCCACCATCGTGTGTAAGGCCCGATTCGGAGGCCGGTGGGGACGAACGCAGCGAGGAGGCGGAATGACCGAGCTGTGGAACTGGAGAATCGACGGGGCTCAACCCGTGGAGGTCTACCCGGCGCTGGCCGAGGCGCTTGGCCGGGTGGTGATGCCGCTGGCGGTGGCCGACCCGGCCCGGTTGCCGGCGTACGCGGTGGTGTGTGACGTCTGGCAGGCGCCGGGCGAGTTCGCGACGGTGGTGGACTGCTACGGGGTGCCCGATCAGCTCCACGAGCACGCCAGCATCGCCGCGCTCGCACGACTGCTGGGCCGCAACTGCCTGTTGCGCGACGACACGCTCGACGCGGGCCGGCACCTGCTCGTGGCTCCGGACGGCACGGTCCGTCCGGTGCACTTCGACGTGCGGGACACCGACGACGGTGAGGTGCTCAGCAGGTGGCGGCTCTGCACGCTGGGCGACCCGGGCTGCCGGGGCTGGTCGCAGTGTCACCGCTCACGGTGGGCGCCCGACACGGTCGCCCCGGCGCTCGCCGCGGCCTGACCCTCTCCAGGGTCAGGTCCCGGTCGGCCGGGGGTGCCGCGCCGGTCCGTCAGACAGGGCTGGCGGTCAGTGGGAGGCGGTGGCCTGCCGGTCCGGGGTGCCCGAGCCGGCACCCCGCACCACCAACTGGTCGAGCAGGGTGCGGGTCGCCTCGGCCACGGTGGCCACCGCGGCGTCGAACGCGGCGGCGTTGTGCGCGGCGGGCGCCCGGAAGCCAGAGATCTTCCGGACGTACTGCAGCGCCGCCGCCTCGACGTCCGCGTCGGTCACCTGCGGGGTGAACGGCTCACGCAAGGTCTTGATGCTCCGGCACATGTGCGCTCCTCTCGGGTTGCCACTCGTGGTGCCGATGGCTGTACCGACGGTGACACTGGGTCGATATTTGTCTATCCTGGTCACGGACCAGAGCCTTTCGAGCCATTCTCGCCGCTCGCGCCCCCAGCGCCCCGGGCCCCCGGAGACTCATTGTGGACCATGCCCCCACCCGCTCACCCCGTCCCGACCCAGATGACCTCGCACGCAGCCTGCACACCCCGTTGGATCGGATCGCCGTCGAGCACGCCGATCTGATCGAGGCGATCCGCAGGCGCGTCGTCGCGGCCCAATCGGTGCCGTCCGGCAGCGTGCCCGTCGCCGCCTTCAACTCGTCCATCTGAGCGATGGTCTGCCGGTGCGGTGCGCCCGGAGCGGGCGGATCCTGCCGGCCGATCAGCCAGTTCGTGCTGAAGGTGCACAGTCGGTGCGACCTCAGCTGCGACCACTGCTACGTCTACCAGCACGCCGACCAGACCTGGCGGGGCCGACCGGTGCGGATGCCACCGGCGACGGTCCGCGCCGCCGCACGGCGCATTGCCGAGCACGCCCGCGAGCACGAGGTGCCGGACGTGCACGTGGTGCTGCACGGCGGTGAGCCGCTGCTGCTGGGTGCCGCCGGGCTGCGCGAGGTGCTGGCCGAGCTGCGGGCCGCGATCACCCCGTGGACGCGGCTCGACCTGCGCATGCAGACCAACGGTGTGCTGCTCGACGAGGAGCTGTGCCAACTGCTCGTCGACTACGACGTGCGGGTCGGTGTGTCGTTCGACGGCGACCGTGCCGCCAACGACCGCCACCGGGTCTTCGCCCACGGCGGCAGCAGCCACGACCAGGTCCGGCGGGCCCTGGCCCTGCTCCGGCGACCGGCGTACCGCAGCAGCTACGCCGGCATCCTCTGCACTGTCGACGTCCGCAACGATCCCGACCGGGTCTACGAGGCGCTGCTGGCCGAGAGCCCGCCCCGGGTCGACCTGCTGCTGCCCCACGCCACCTGGGACCACCCACCGGAGCGTCCCGGCCCCGGCTCCACCCCGTACGCGGACTGGCTGGGGCGGATCCACCGGCGGTGGGTGGACGACGGGCGCCCCGGGTCGATCCGGCTGTTCGAGGCGCTGATCCCGGGTGGCGGCGGCACCGAGGCGTTCGGCCTCGCGCCGGCCGACGTGCTGGTGGTCGAGGCCGACGGCACCTGGGAGCAGGTCGACTCGCTGAAGACGGCATACCACGGCGCGGCCGGCACCGGGTTCGACGTGTTCGACCATTCGGTGGACGAGGCCGCCCGGCATCCCGGGGTGGCCATCCGGCAGGACGGCGTGCAGGGGCTCTGTGCCACCTGCCGGGCCTGCCCGGTGGTCGACCGGTGCGGCGGTGGCCTGTACGCCCACCGCTGGCGCACCGGCTCCGGCTTCGACAACCCCTCGGTCTACTGCGCCGACCTGCTCCGCCTGATCGACACTGTGGACACCTACCCGGCGCCCGACCACGTCGCGCCGAGCGTGTGGTCCGCCGCCTCTCCGGCCGATGACCTGCTGGACGACCTCGCGACCGGGCACGGGTCGCCGCAGACCGTGAGACGACTCGCCGACGACCAGTTGGCCATCACCCGGATGCTGTTGGCGGCCTGTCGGGAGTTGTCCGACAGCGCGGCCGCCTGGGAGGTGCTCGCCGACCTTGAGCTGAAGGCGCCGGAGGCGGTCCGAGCGGTCCTGGAGCACCCCTTCGTCCGCCCGTGGCTGGTGCACCGCCTCGACCCGTCGGCCCGGTCCGGCGCCCGCGCGGCTACCGACCCCCTGCCGGCCGTCGCCGTCGCCGCGGCCGTCCGGGTGGGCGTCGCCGTCACTGTGGACGTCCCGGTGCGGGCCGACGCGATCACGGTGCCCACGCTCGGCAGCCTGCTGCTGCCCGGTCTGGGGGAGCGCGCCGAGGTGACCGTCCTGCCCGGTGGGTTCCGGGTCCGCGGCGGGTCGGCGGACCGGACCGTCCTCCTCGACACTGTCGAGCCGTCGGCCGGCTGGCGACCGGTGCGCGACGTGCCGACGCCGGCTGGTCGGCTGTCCATCGAGGACGGCGACCCGTACCGGGACTGCTACGGCCAGCCGGTGGCGTCGCGCCTGGACAACCCGGCCGCGCAGGCGTTGGGCCGTACCCTGGTCGAGGCCTGGCAGATCGTGCGCCGGGACGTGCCGGCGCACGCGGCGGCGCTCGACGGCGGTCTGCGCGCCGTCGTGCCGCTGGCACCCGACCCGGCGCGACCACTGCGCAGCGCGACCGCCCGGCACGCGTTCGGTGCGGTCGCCGTCACCCCCCATCCGGACCCGGAGACGATGGCGGTGCTGCTCGTGCACGAATGGCAGCACGCGAAACTCGGTGCCGTGCTCGACCGGTACGACCTGGTGGCACCCGGGCACAGCCCCCGGATCACGGTGCCGTGGCGCCCCGACCCGCGGCCACCCGAGGGGGTCCTCCAGGGGGTGTACGCCCACCTGGCCGTCACCCAGGTGTGGCGGGCCCGAGCGGCGACCGGCGGCGGGGAAGCGTCGGCCCACGCCGCCCGTTACCTGGCGTGGACCCGGGACGGCGCCGACGCGCTGCTGGCCAGCCGGTCGCTCACCGCGGCCGGTGAGCGGTTCGTCGGTCAGCTGCGCCACGCCCTGGAGGAGACCCGTGTCGGGTCCCGATGAACGGCATCCGCCCGCCCTGGGCCGTCCCCACCTCGCCGATGATCTGCGAGCGCTGGGCGTACGCCCAGGTGTGTGCCTCCTGGTGCACTGCGGTCTGCGCCGGGTGGGCCCGCTGGAGCACGGCCCCGCGACCCTCGCCGGCGCCCTGCGGGACGTCCTCGGCCCGGCCGGCACGCTGCTGGTGCCCACCCAGACCGACGGCAACTCGACCACCTCCCGGGCCCACCTGGCGGCTGTCGCCGGGATGGACCGGGCGCAACGCGAGCGGTACGAGGCGGCGCTGCCGGGCTGGGACCGCCAGACGACGCCCTCGCAGCGGATGGGCGTGCTCGCCGAGTACGTCCGCTGTGCCCCAGGTGCGGTGCGCAGTGACCATCCTCAGACCTCGTTCGCCGCGCTCGGCCCTCGGGCCCGGCAGCTCACCGACGGCCACGACCTCACCTGCCACCTGGGAGAACGCTCACCGGTGGGTGGCCTGTACGCGGCCGACGGGCAGATCCTGCTGCTCGGCCTCGGTTACGAGGCGTGCAGCGCCCTGCACCTGGCCGAGTACCGACTGCCGGTGCCGACGCCGGAGCGCGACTACCGCTGTTTCCGGCTCGTCGACGGCCGCCGCGTACGCCTCGACTTCCGCGGGCTCGACCTGGACGACCGCGACTTTCCCCGGGTGGGTGCCGCGCTCGACGGCACACCGATCGTCCGGCACGGGCGGGTCGGGCGGGCCCAGGCTCGCCTGCTGCCGGCGCGAGCCGCCGTGGACTTCGCGGTCGGCTGGTTCGCCGCGAATCGCCTGGCGGCGCAGCGTTGACGCGGGGACTACGCTGATGTTCCGGCCGCGTGGGGAGGGCGGAGGGCTGAGCACAGTGGACGCACCCTCCAGACTGCGCGCCCCGCTCTTCTTCATCAGCTACTCCCGGGCCCCGGTCGGCCGCGCCACCGGCAAACCCGCCGAGTACGTCTCCCGGTTCTTCGAGGACCTCTCCGTCCACGTCAGTGAGCTGGTCGGCCCGGTGACCGGAGTGGACGCCGGCTTTCTGGACAGCTCCATCGCCGGCGGTGAACGGTGGAGCCCGGAGCTGCTCCAGGCCGCCGGCACCTGCCAGGTCTTCGTCCCGCTGGTGTCCAGCGCGCTGCTCGGCAGTGACTGGTGCGGCCGGGAGTGGGATGCGTTCTCCCGCCGGACGATCGTCCCGCGGCACAGCTCCGCCTCGCCCCACGAGACGGCCATCGTGCCGGTCACCTGGTCGCCGACGAACGGCACGGCGCTGCCCCGGGTGCTCCGCGACATCCAACGGTTCACCCCGACCGCCGTGCCGGATCCCGACATCGCGGTGCACTACCAGCGGGATGGGGTCTACGGGTTGCTGACCATGCAGTGGGAGAACGCGTACCGGGCGGTGGTCTGGCGGCTCGCCCAGCGGATCGTGGCGATCCACCGGTCGTACGTGGTGCAGCCCTGGGTGCCGGCGAGTGTGGACGAACTGTGCAACCGGTTCACCGAGGAGCCGGGATGAGCCCGCCGACGGACCGGCGCCGACCGGCAGCGCGCGGGACGTACTTCTTCCTCAGCTACGCCCACTCGGCGCCCCCGCCGGGCGCCCGCGCCGACGCCGACGTCTGGGTCGGCCAGTTCTTCGCCGACCTGTCCGACGAGGTGCGGCGCCAGGCGCGACCAGTGGCGGGGATGCGGATCGGTTTCTTCGACCAGCACATCCCGTTGGGTGCCGACTGGAAGGCGGCTCTCGCGGAGGCGCTGGGCGACGCCGAGGTCTTCGTTCCGCTCTACTCGCCCGGCTACTTCAGTCGCCCGTGGGCGTTGGGGGAGCAGGAGTCCTTCCGGGCCCGGCTGACCGCTGCCGGGTCGGCCCGGCTGACCGCCGGCCACCTCACCCCGGTGCTGTGGATCCCGTTCCCACCGTGGGAGGCGCATCCGGAGCTGGACGGCGCCCTGGACCTGGGCCGGGACGTCCCGGCGTACGCCGAGGACGGCCTGCGGGCGTTCTGCATGCTGGCCTCCTACCGGGCACAGTACGAGCTTCTGCTGAGCCGCCTGGCCAGCCGGATCGTGCACACCGCCGAGCGGCGACCGCTGGGCCCGTCCCGCGCGCCGGGCCTCGACGAGGTCGTCCGCCCGGGGCCGACCGACCCGGACTTCGTCGTCGCCGTCCTGGCGCCGACCCGGGACCACCTGCCGACCGATCGCGACCCCGCCGGCTACGCGGCCAGCGGCCGGCTGTGGCGACCGTACGGGCGCCGCCAGGAGCTGCCCGCCGCCGAGTACGCGGCCAGCACCGCCGAGCGGCTCGGGCTGTCCGCCCGCACGGCGGACTTCGCGCAGGCCGCCGGGCTGCTCGATCGCCGACCGGCCGTGCTGCTTGTCGACCCGTGGATCGCGGCCTCGCCGGACGCCGCCGCGATGCTCGCCGGCCAGCTGCACGGCCTGCGGGAGTGGGTGGTTCCACTGGTGGTCACCGACGACGACGACACCCAGGACGCCAGCCGGTGGGCGACCGAGGTGACGCAACTGCTGCACGACGCCGGCCTGCCCCAGGTCAAGCGGGCGTGCAGCATGCCGGAGTTCGTCGACCTGATGCCGGCGCTGGTCACCGAGGCTCGCCGTCAGTTCCTCAAGTACGGCCCGGTGGTTCCCTTCGAACCGCCGCCGGAGCCGGTGCCGAGCCTGCGTGACGGCCTGCCGCCGGCCGGCTCGACCGCCACCCCCGATCCCGCGTCCACGCCTGACGATCCGGCACCATTGCGTCCCCACGGAGAAAACCGATGAACAACGATCGCGAAGGCCAGGTCGTCACCTTCTACTCGTTCAAGGGTGGGACGGGCCGGACGATGGCGTTGGCCAATGTGGCCTGGATCCTCGCGGCCAGTGGCCGGCGGGTGCTCGTCGCCGACTGGGACCTCGAGTCACCCGGCCTGCACCGCTTCTTCCACCCGTTCCTCGACGCCGAGGCGATCCAGGGCACCAGCGGTGTGATCGACATGATCCGCGACTACGAGTGGGAGACCACCCGGGTCGACGACCGACCGGACCGCTGGATGGAGCAGTACGCCCGGGTGGGGCGGCACGCCTTCTCGCTGCGCTGGAACTTCCCCGACGGCGGGGGTCTGGACTTCCTCTCCGCGGGCCGGCAGAACAGCGACTACGCCGTCTCGGTGAGCGGGCTGGACTGGGACAACTTCTACAACCGGCTGGGCGGTGCGCAGTTCTTCGAAGCGCTGCGGGCGGACATGAAGCGCCAGTACGACTTCACCCTGATCGACAGCCGGACGGGGTTGAGCGACGTCGCCGACATCTGCACCCTGCACCTTCCGGACACGCTGGTCGACTGTTTCACGCTCAGTGACCAGGGCATCGACGGTGCGGCCCGGGTGGCGCACTCGGTACGCGACAGGTACCGGCGGCGCGACATCCGCGTCCTGCCGGTGCCGATGCGCGTCGACCAGGCTGAGAAGGAGCGGGCCGAGGCGGGTCGTCTGCTGGCCATGCGGCGGTTCGCCGGGTTGCCCGCGGGCATGACCGAGGCCGAACGGCGGCGCTACTGGGCTGCCGTCGAGGTCCCGTACCGGCCGTTCTACGCGTACGAGGAGACACTGGCGACGTTCGGGGACCCGCCCGGCTCGCCCACGTCGCTGCTGGCCGCGTTCGAGACGTTGACCGGGATCCTCACCGACGGCGCGGTGACCGCGCTGCCGCTGATGGACGAGTCGGTGCGGGAGCGGGGCAAGGCCCGTTTCCGTCGACGCACCGAGGCGATCGACGACCAGATCGTGCTCCGGTGTGCGCCGGAGGACGCCATCTGGGCCGAGTGGCTGGAGCGGGTGCTCAGCTCGGCCGGGTTGCGGGTGGTGGAGCCCACCGCCGCCGTCGGGTCCGCGGGCACGCCCGCGCCGCGCACGCTGACGGTGGTCTCGCCGGCCTACGTGGCAACGCCGTCCGGCGGTCTGCCCGACCGGGACACCAGCACCGGTTCCACGGCGCTCGCCGTGTACGTCGCCGACCTGCGCCCGCTGGCGGAGTTCCCCTCCCAGAGCTCCACCAACCTGGTCAATGTGAGCGCGGCGACCGCCGTGGAGCGGGTGTTGCGGCTGGTCGGCCGGCCGGTGCCGTCGTCGGCGGACGGCCCGGCGGGCGGGAGCACCCGTTTTCCCGGCACCGAGCCGTTGATCTTCAACGCCCCCAACCGGAACGCCCGGTTCACCGGCCGGGAGGACGACCTGGCCCAGCTGCGCGCGCAACTACAGAGCGGGGGCAGCGCGGTGGTGCTGCCGGTCGCCCTCCAGGGCATGGGCGGCGTCGGAAAGACGCAGGTGGCCCTGGAGTACGTGCACCGTTACAAGACCGCGTACGACGTGGTCTGGTGGATCGTGGCGGACCCGCCGCAGTTCGTCGACACCGCCCTGGCCGACCTCGCCAGCCGCCTCGGCATCCTCGCCGGGCCGACCGTGCCCGACACGGTCCGGTCCGTGTTGCAGGTGCTGGGCCGGGGCGAGCCGTACGAGCGGTGGCTCGTCGTGCTCGACAACGCCGAGGAGCTCGACCAGATCGAGCCCTTCCTGCCCCAGGGCCCCGGGCACGTCCTGCTGACCTCGCGCAACCGCGCCTGGGGTGACCGGGCGAACCCGATCCAGGTGGACGTCTTCAACCGCACCGAGAGCGTCGCGCACCTCGCCCAGCGGGTGCCCACGATCAGCGCCGAGGAGGCCGACCGGGTGGCCGAGGCGCTCGGCGACCTGCCGATCGCGGTGGCGGCTGCCGGCGCGTGGTTGGCCGACACCGGCACGTCGGTCGCCGACTACCTGCGACAGATCGAGCGGCACGGCCCCAGCGCGCTCTCCGTCGAGGCGACCTGGGACCTGTCGCTGAACCGGCTGCTCGACCAGGCGCCCGCCGCGTACCGGCTGTTGCAGCTCTGCTCGGTGCTGGCCCCGGAGATCGCGCTGGAGCTGATCTACAGCGACGAGATGGCGGCGGCCCTCGTGCCGTTCGACCCGTCGGTGTCGGAACGGCTCGTCCGCGGTGCGCTGGTCCAGCAGATCAACCGGCTCGCCCTGCTCAAACTCGACGTCCAGGGCGGCCGGGTCCAGGTGCACCGGTTGTTGCAGGCGGTCGTACGCGACCGGATGACCGACGACGAGATCGACGCGGCCCGACACCAGGTGCACCTGGTGCTGGCGGCGTCCCGGCCCCGCGGTGACGTGGACGACCCGACCACCTGGCCCCGGCTGCGGATGCTCTGGCCGCACCTGGAGGTCTCCGAGGCGTTGAACTGCCCCGACGAGTCGGTGTGTCAGCTGCTCATCGACCGGGTCCGCTACCTGTGGCAGCGCGGCGGTCTGGACCAGGCCGACGGGTTCAGCCAGGAGGTGGACGAGACCTGGTCCGCCCGGCTCGGCGACACGCACGAAGAGGTCGAGGCGTCCGCACTGGGTCGACAGTTGCTGCATCTGCGCTTCAACCGCGCGAACATCCTGCGCAGCCTGGGCCGCTTCGACGAGGCCCGGGACCTGGACGAGGCGGTGCTGGCCGAGCAACGCCGGCTGCTCGGCCCGATGCACCCGCACAGTCTGATGACCGCCGGCAGCCTCGGCGGTGACCTGCGCGCGCTCGGCCGGTACGCCGAGGCGCTGGAACGGGACCGGTCCACGTACGCCTCCTGGCTCCAGGTCTTCGGCGAGGACCACCCCCGGACGTTGAGCGCGGCCAACAACCTCGCCGTCTCCTACCGGCTGGTCGGCGACTACCGGTCCGCCCGCAGGTGGGACGACGAGGTGCACCAGCGGCGGCGGCTGGTGCTCGGCCCCACCCACCCGTACACCCTGGTTTCCGCCGTGCGTCTGGGCAGCGACCTGCGGGAAGCCGGTGAGTACGAGCGGTCGGTCACCCTGCTGCGCACCGTGTACGACACGTACTGCGAGGTGCTCGGGCCGGACGACGGCCAGAGTCTCGCCGCGCAGGTCAACCTGGCGGTGTCCCTGCGCAGCGCCGGTCGGGGAGCCGAGGCCGCGCCGATGTTCGAGACGGCCTACCGCGAGCTCGACGAACGCTTCGGGCCGGACAACCCGGACACGGTGGCGTGCCGGTCGAGCCGCGCGGCGAACCTGCTGGCCGTCGGCGACGCGGCGAGAGCGTTCACCGAGATGACCGCCGTGAGCCAGGCGTACGAGGAGCAACTGCGTCTCGGCCCGGAGCACCCGCACACGCTGGCGACGCTGAGCAACCTCTCCGCCGCCGAGCGCGCGCTCGGGCGCAGGTCGGATGCCCGTGCGTCGGCGGCCCGGGCCTCCGGCGAGCTGCGCAAGGTGCTCGGCCCCGACCACCCGCACACCCTCGCCGCGGACGTGAACCACGCGGTGTGCCTCGCCGAGGAGGGGGAGTGGGACTCGGCGCGGGAACGACTGCGGGAGACCGCCGATCGCCTGGCCACGGTGATCGGCGCGGAGCACCCCGACACGCTGCGCTGCCTCGGTGATCTCGCCCTGGTGTCGAGGCGGGCCGGTGGCGAGGCCCCCGCCGAGGACGTCGGCGCGGTGGCGGACCGGCTCGCCGAGGTGATCGGCCCGGAGCATCCGACAGTGCAGACCCTGCGTGAGCGGCGGTTCGTCGTCCGGGTGATCGACCCGCACACGATCTGACCGGGGTGGGTCCGGCGGGGTGGGTCAGGCCCGCCCCGCCGGGCCGAGCACTGAACGACTGTCGGTCAGACCCGCGGGGTGGTCGCGAGGTCCGGCGTGGCCAGCCAGCTGAGGGTCTGCGGCAGGATCTCCACAGCGCCGAAGTGCGCGGCGCCGGGCTGCACCTGGACCTCGGCCCGCGAGATCTGCGACGCGAGCCAGTGGGAGTGCTCCACCGGCGAGAAGCGATCCTGCTCGCCGTGCCAGAGCCGGACCTCCGCGCGGATGGCGCTCAGGTCGAACCCCCAGCCACGCCGTATCGCCAGCACGTCGTCGATCCAGCCCTCGGGGCCGTGCCGCAACGCCTCGGAGTACATGTCGGTCAGCAGTCGGCGGATCGCGACGTCGTCGACGACCCGGATGTCCTCGTCGGGCAACTGGGGGCGTAGGAAGTCCAGCAGCGTCATCGGGTCCCGCCGGGCCTCCTCCGCGCGGACCTTCAGGTTGAGCGTGAGCTCGGCCAGGTCCTCGTCGGCCTGCCCGTAGTCCTCCACGTTCGACTCGGCCATCCCGGCGTACCAGTCCAGGTCGGGTGCGCCGGCCGGGGCGAGCCCCACCAGCACGGCGGCCCGGGTGACCCGGTCCGGCAGCAACGCCGCGCAGGCCAGAGCGTGTGGACCGCCACCCGACCGGCCCACCACCGCGAACCGCTCGATGCCGAGGTCGTCGGCGATCGCCGCCACGTCGGCGGCGGCGTCGGCGACCCGCCGACCCTCGTGCCGATCGGAGTCGCCGTAACCGGGGCGGTCGTAGCAGACGAGGTGCACGCCGAGGCGGTAGACGACGATGCCCCGGGGCCGAGGGCCGCTGCGGCTGCCCGGGGTGCCGTGCAGCAGGAAGACCGCAGGACCGTCCGGCGAGCCGGAGGTCTCCACCGCGAGGTGTCGCCCGTCCGGGGTGGTGACGGTGCGCTGTGCCGCATCTTGTCGCGTCACGGTTGGCCTCCCGCGGGTCGTCATGTGCTCCCCCGTGAATGGAGCCGCGCATTGTCGGCGCTGAGTGCAAAGCCCCCGAAACCGCCCAGAACACATTCTTGTTGTGCAGCGTACTGCCCGTCGTGGATGCCCGCTATGGGCCGCCGGGTCAATGCCGGTGGGTTGGGGCCGCCGAACGGGCCGCTACCCTGGTAGCCCGAGGGGAAGGGGCACCAAGAGGGTGGCTAGGACCTACAACGTCGTGACGTACGGCTGCCAGATGAACGTGCACGACTCCGAGCGCATCTCCGGCCTGCTCGAACAGGCCGGCTACGTGCGCGCGGTGCCCGCCGACGACACCCCGGACATCGTCGTCTTCAACACCTGCGCCGTCCGGGAGAACGCCGACAACCGGCTCTACGGCAACCTCGGTCGGCTGCGCCCGGTGAAGGACAAGCACCCCGGGATGCAGATCGCGGTCGGCGGCTGCCTGGCCCAGAAGGACCGAGGCGAGATCGTTCGCAAGGCGCCCTGGGTGGACGTGGTCTTCGGCACCCACAACATCGGCTCGCTGCCGGTGCTGCTGGAGCGGGCCCGGCACAACGCTGCCGCCGAGGTGGAGATCCTGGAGTCCCTCGACGTCTTCCCCTCCACGCTGCCCACCCGCCGCGAGTCCACGTACGCCGGGTGGGTGTCGATCTCGGTCGGCTGCAACAACACCTGCACCTTCTGCATCGTGCCCGCGCTGCGCGGCAAGGAGAAGGACCGCCGTCCCGGCGACATCCTCTCCGAGGTGCGCGCGCTGGTCGACGAGGGCGTGCTGGAGGTGACCCTGCTCGGGCAGAACGTCAACTCCTACGGGGTGGAGTTCGGCGACCGGTACGCGTTCGGCAAGCTGCTGCGGGCCTGCGGTGACATCGACGGGTTGGAGCGGGTCCGGTTCACCAGCCCGCACCCGAAGGACTTCACCGACGACGTGATCGCCGCGATGGCCGAGACGCCGAACGTCTGCCACTCGCTGCACATGCCGTTGCAGTCCGGCTCCGACGACGTGCTCCGGGCGATGCGCCGGTCCTACCGCTCCGAGCGCTACCTGGGGATCATCGAGAAGGTCCGGGCGGCGATGCCGGACGCGGCGATCACCACCGACATCATCGTCGGCTTCCCGGGTGAGACCGAGGCCGACTTCCAGCGCACCCTGGACGTGGTCCGCGAGGCCCGGTTCTCCTCGGCCTTCACCTTCCAGTACTCGAAGCGCCCCGGCACCCCCGCCGCGACCATGGACGACCAGTTGCCCAAGCAGGTCGTGCAGGAGCGCTACGAGCGGCTGATCGAAACCGTCGAGGAGATCACCTGGGCGGAGAACAAGCGCCTGGTGGGCGAGACCGTCGAGGTGCTGGTCGCGGTCGGCGAGGGCCGCAAGGACGAGCGCACCGGTCGGATGTCCGGTCGGGCCCGCGACGGCCGGCTCGTGCACTTCGCGACCGACACCGCGGACGGGGAGTCGCTGGCCGACCAGATCCGCCCGGGTGACATCGTGCACACCACGATCACGTACGCCGCGCCGCACCACCTCAACGCCGACGGCGCGCCGGTGGCGCACCGGCGGACCCGGGCCGGCGACGCGGCCGAGGCGGGGCGCTCCCCGCGTACCCCCGGGGTGTTGCTCGGTCTGCCCACGATCGGCGCACCGCCGGTCGCTGCCACACCGACCGCCGGCTGCGCCACCCACTGAGCGCGGGAGGGCCCCTTGTCGTCGCGCGACGACAAGGGGCCCCTCGTTCAGACCGTGACCCGACCGGCGCCGGCGGACGGCCGACGCGGGGGCCGCCGACCGTCCCGACAACTCAGCAGCTGGCGCCGTTGAGCTTCACCGTGCCCGGCGCGCTGGCGGTGCCGTTGGCGGTGAAGCCCACGGTGACCGACCCGCCCGCCGACAGCGACGGGGCGTGCCCCGGCGCGGCCGCGGTGACCGTCGTGCCGGATTGGGAGACCGTGGCGTTCCAGCCACTGCCCAACGTCACCTCGGACGGCCAGGTCCAGGTGACCGACCACGGGTTCACCGCGGCGGAGCCGGTGTTCTTCACGGTCAACTCACCCTGGAAGCCGCCCTGCCAGGCGTTGACCTGCCGGTAACTCACAGTGCAGGCGCCGGTGGGCGGGTCCGTCGGTCCGTCAGGCGGTGGGGTGGTGGTGCCGCCACCGGTCGGCGCGATCAGGTACGGCTGGAGGATCGCCTGCTTGGTGGTGTTGACGTTCGTCCAGTCGTCCAGCGCGATGCCGCCGGTGTCACCCGAGTTCGGGTTCCACGACCAGTAGGTGAAGGACATCCCGGTGACCCCGGTGCCGGTGTAGGCCATCAACTTCTCCAGCCACACCCTGTCCTTCGGGTCCGCCAGGGTGCTGCCGAACTCACCCATCATGATCGGCGCGATGTTCTGCTTGTACAGGTAACCCCAGTACTTGTCCCAGATGGCCGGCATGTTCGCCGGGTAGTCCGGGGCGTCGAACCAGGTCTGCCGGTAGACCGAGGTGGCGTACTCGTGCGGCGAGTAGACCAGCCGGTTCGCCACGTTCAGCCGTACCGGGAACTGACCGGCCCTGGACAGGTTGCCACCCCACCAGCCACAGTCCTCGTCGTTGCTGGTGTCGCCGTCCCACACGTTGGAGAGGCCACCGCTGGGGCAGCTCACCCCCTCCACGAAGATCAACCAGTTGGGTTGGACGCCGAGGATCGCGTTGCCGGCCCGCTCGGCGGCGAGCCGCCAGTCCCGGGTGGTGTCGCCGCAACCCCAGCACGCGCCGGTGGCCGCCGGGTTGGTGCCCTCGGCGTGCGGCTCGTTGTGCAGGTCCGCGCCGATCACCGTGGGGTTGCCCGCGTACCGCTGGGCCAGCATCTTCCAGTCGTTGATCCAGGTCGCCTCGGAGACCGTCGACGTGTACCACAGCGGCGACTGCCCGGCCGCCGTCGGCCGGTGCCGGTCCAGGATGATCCGCATCCCCTTGCTGCCGGCGTAGTCGATCACCTTGTCCAGGATCTGCAACGGCGACAACCCGACCAGATCCGGGTTGACGAAGTCGTTGACCCCGCTGGCGGTCGCGCCCGGCTTCAGCGCGTCGTTCGAGTACGGCACCCGCAACGTGTTGTAACCCAGCCGGGCCATCGTGTCGAGCTGCCCCCGCCACGGGTTGTTCGACCACAGCCCGTGGAAGGTCTTGTTGTCGGTCTCCATGCCGAACCAGTTGATACCGGTCAACCGGACCGTGGCGCCGGTGCTGTCCACGATCTGATTGCCGCTGGTGTGCAGGTAACCGGTGCCGGTGCCACCCGGCGCGGCGACCGCCGGACCGGTGCTGACCGCGACGGCGACGAGCGCGCCAGCCGCGGCGGTGGCGAGCGCGGCCAGCGCGCCGCCGAAAGAGGTGGGACGGTGCATGCGAGCTCCACTTCGGATGCCCGACGCCGCCGTCGGCGGCGCGGGCGGAAGACCGGGGGAGGCCGTCCGCCCGTCACGCTCCCTCAGGAGTACGCGCACAGCGCGGAACGACCCATGTCACGCGGACGTGGTCACTCGCGTAACGCACACCGACGATCCCCGACGACGTCGTACCGCCGTCAGCGCCCTCGCGTCGATGCCCGACCTGGCTCTGTCGCTCATTCTGATCAGCAGTCTTCAATGCGTCAACCAGCCGTCCGGCTGGCCCCACCCACCGCCCCGCGCCCGTGTCCCGCGCCCCGCGCTCGCCCCGGCAAGCCGGCAACTTCAGGGAAACTGCTGCCTCCGGCGCATCTGAGGCAGCAGTTTCGGGGAAGTTGCGAGGATCTTGGGCGGGGCGCGAGGCGCGCGGGGCGCCGGCCGCGAAGGCCTTGGACACGCGGGAGCCCCCGGTCCCCTCGCAGGGACCGGGGGCTCCGGAAGACGTCAGCTCAGCCCGCCTGCTCGGCGAGTTGGAGGAACTGCCGCTTGGCGGTGAGCGCCTGCTCGGCTTCCTTGATCCGGCGTGCGTCCCCGGCGCTCTGCGCCCGGGCCAGCCGGTCCTCGGCTTCCGCCACCTGCGCCCGCATCTGGGCGAGCAGCGGGTTGTCCTCCTTGGTGGTGCGACGCCACGCCGAGTCCATCACGTCGCGGACCTTGTCGTCGATCGCGCGCAGCCGGCGCTCCAGCCCGGCGGCCGCCTCGCGGGGCACCCGGCCGGCCTCGTGCCACTGTGCCTGGATCTCCCGCAGCTTGGCCTGGGCGCCCTTCGGGTCGGCGTCGATGTCCAGCGCCTCGGCCTCGGCGAGTAGGGCCTGCTTGCGCTCCAGGTTGCCACGCTGCTCGTTGTCCCGGGCGGAGAAGACCTCACTGCGCCGGCTGAAGAAGGCGTCCTGCGCACCCCGGAATCGTTCCCAGAGCTTCTGCTCGGCCTCCTTGGAGGCGCGCGGCGCGGCCTTCCACTGGGTCATCAGATCCTTGAGCTGGTTGGCGGTGGCGGCCCAGTCGGTGGATTCCTGGAGCTTCTCCGCCTCGGCGACCAGCTCCTCCTTGACGGTCTGCGCCTGCTTGCGCTGCGAGTCCAGGGAGGCGAAGTGGGCGCCCCGACGTCGGGTGAAACCGTCCCGGGCGGCGGCGAACCGCTTCCACAGCTCACCGTCGGCCTTCTTGTCGACCCCACGGATGGTCTTCCACTCGTCGAGGATCTCCTTGAGCCGGTCCCCGGCGGTCTTCCAACCGGTGGACTCGGCAGCGAGCTTCTCGGCCTCCTCGACCAGCGCGGTCTTGCGGGCCAGGGCCTCACCGCGAGCGGCGTCCCGGGCGGCGCGCGCCTCACCGGCCTTCTCCTCGGCGAGGGTCGCCAGCTTGTCCAGGCGAGCGGCCAGGGCGTCGATGTCGCCGACGACGTTGGCCTCGGGGAGCGTGGCGCGGATCCGCCGGATCGTGCTCAGCGAGTGCCCGGCATCCGCCGCACCCGACTTGAGCCGCGCTTCGGTCAGATCCACCTCGGTGACCAGATCGGCGAAGCGGCGCGCGAAGTGTGCCAGACCTTCCTCCGGCGCACCCGCCTGCCAGGATCCGACCACCCGCTCACCCTCGGTGGTCTTGACGTATACGGTGCCGTCCGCGTCCACCCGTCCGAAGGCAGTCCAGTCGCTCATGTGCCCATCCTCGTTCTCCCGGCGTCGAGGGAATGGACCCCCGTCGCCGCCACGGCGCAGCCAAGTTGCTTCCGGCATTGTCACAGGTCTTACCCGGTCCGCGTCGAGCGCCTATCGCCGACCGTGACCATACGGTGTCCTAGGGGCCGAATGACCGGATCGGCGCGGAGACGCACCGGGGATTCCCGCTACGGTGAACGGGTGCCACTGGTCGCCGCCGCTGTCTGCCCGCATCCGCCCCTGCTCGTGCCGGAGGTGGCCGGCTCCGCAACCCCCGAGCTGGACGACCTGCGGACGGCCTGCGACACCGCCGTACGCCTGTTGCTGGCAGCCGACCCGGACCGCGTGGTGCTGCTCGGTACCGGTCCGGTGACCGGGCCGATCCGCCCCCCGGCCACGGGTTCCCTGCAGCCCTGGGGTGTCGACCTGGATGTGCCGCTGGTCCCCGGTCAGCCCGACCGGGGAGCGGTGCTGCCGTTGAGCCTGACCATCGGCGCGTGGCTGCTGGCCCGGCACGACGCGCGACCGCCGCTGAGCGCCGCGCCGGCCCACACCGCGCCGGCCTCCGCCGTGCCCGTGTCCGCTGTGCAGGTGGCCGCCGACGCCGGTCTGGCCGAGCTTTCCGCGCTCGCCGACGAGGTGTCCGCCACGGGTGACCGGGTGGCGTTGCTGGTGCTCGGGGACGGGTCGGCCTGCCGGGGAGAGAAGTCACCCGGGTACGACGACCCGCGCGCCCTCCCGTACGACCAGCGGGTTGCCGGGGCGCTGGCCGACGCGGACCTGGACGTCCTGCTCGGCCTCGACCCGGTGGTGTCGGCGGAGCTGAAGGCCGCCGGCCGCGCGCCCTGGCAGGTGCTCGCCAGCGCGGCCCGCGCGGCCGGCGGGGGATGGCGCGGCGAGTTGCTGCACGACGCGGCCCCCTACGGTGTCGCCTACTTCGTGGCGTCCTGGGAGCGGGTGTGACCAGCGACGCGGGGGGCACTGCGGGGGGCACTGTCGTCGCGGTGGTCGGCCCGACCGCGGCGGGCAAGTCGGCGCTGAGCATCGCGTTGGCGCACGCCCTCGACGGCGAGGTGGTCAACGCCGACTCGATGCAGCTCTACCGCGGTATGAACATCGGCACCGCCAAGTTGACCGTCGCCGAACGGGACGGGGTGCCGCACCACCTGCTGGACATCTGGGACGTCACCGAGCCGGCGAGCGTCGCGGAGTACCAGCGGCTGGCCCGCGCGGCGGTGGACGACATCCTGTCCCGGGGTCGGGTGCCGCTGCTGGTCGGTGGGTCCGGGCTGTACGTGCGGGCGGTGCTGGAGCGTTTCGAGTTCCCCGGCACCGACGCGGTGCTGCGGGAGCGGCTGGAACGCGAGTTGGCCGAGGTCGGCCCCGCGCCGCTGTACGCGCGGCTGCGCGCCGCCGACCCGGTCGCCGCGGACGGCATCCTGCCCGGCAACGGTCGGCGGATCGTCCGGGCCCTGGAGGTGATCGAGCTCACCGGCGCGCCGTTCACCGCCTCGCTGCCGCAGCCGACGCCGTACTACCCGTCGGTGCAGCTCGGCGTCGACCTGGACACCGGGCTGCTGGACGAGCGGATCGCCCTGCGGGTCGACCGGATGTGGGCTGACGGCCTGGTGTCGGAGACCCGCGAACTGGTCGGGCGAGGGCTGCCCGAAGGGCGGACGGCGAGCCGGGCGCTGGGCTACCAGCAGGTGCTGCGCATGCTCGCCGGTGAGCTGACCGAGTCGCAGGCGCACGACGAGACGGTTCGGGCCACCCGTCGTTTCGTCCGCCGGCAGCGGTCGTGGTTCCGGCGTGACCCGCGGATCCACTGGCTGGATTCGGCGACTCCGGACCTGATCGGGGTCGCCCTCCGTCTGGTGCCCGCCGAGACGCGATAATGGGGGCGTGGAGTTCACCAAGGGCCACGGCACCGGCAACGACTTCGTCCTCCTTCCCGACCCGGACGGTCGGCTCGACCTGACCCCGGAGCTGGTCGCGGCGCTCTGCGACCGGCGGCGGGGCATCGGCGCGGACGGGGTGCTGCGGGTGGTCCGCGCGGCCAAGCATCCGGACGGCGCCGGGCTGGCCGGCGAGGCCGAGTGGTTCATGGACTACTGGAACGCCGACGGTTCGTTCGCCGAGATGTGCGGCAACGGTGCCCGGGTCTTCGTGCGCTACCTGCTCGACACCGGGCTGGCGACGCCCGCCGGCGCGGCGTTGCCGGTGGCCACCCGGGCCGGCGTCGTGCGCGCGCTGGTCGAGGGCGACCTGGTGTCCGTCGAGATGCGCCGACCACAGGTGTACGACAGCTCCGCCGCGACCCTCGGCGGGCTGACCTTGACCGGTGCGGTGGTGGACGTCGGCAACCCGCACCTGGTGTGCGTCCTGCCGGCCGGTGTGGAGTTGTCCGCGCTGGACCTGACGACCGCGCCCGGGTTCGACCCGGAGGTCTTCCCGAGCGGGGTGAACGTGGAGTTCATCGTGGCGGGCGACCCGGTCGACGCCACCGACGCGCACAGCCTGATGAGGGTGTACGAGCGTGGCAGCGCCGAGACGTTGTCCTGCGGCACCGGTGCCTGCGCGGTGGGCGCGGTGGCCCTGCGTGACGCCGGCCGGGACACCGGAGTGGTCGCCGTGGACGTGCCCGGCGGCCGTGTGACGGTCACGGTGACGGCGGACTCCTGCTGGTTGTCCGGCCCCGCCGTCCTGGTGGCAACAGGCGACCTCGACCCCAACGCCCTGCCCCGCCACCCGGGTTGATCAAGAGGTTTGTGTCAGGAACAACGCGGATCCTGACGCAAACCTCTTGATCAACAGGGGGAGTGCGTCAGGGGGTCGCGCTGGCGTTGGCCGCGATCTCGGGGAGGTCCGCCGGGCCGGGGTCGGCTGCCGGCAGTGGGCTGGGGTTGTGCGCGGCGGCGCGGACGGCGGCGGCGACCGCCGGGGCGACCCGGGAGTCGAAGACGCTCGGCACGATCACCGTCGGATTGATCTTTTCCTCACCGACCACGTCGGCGATGGCCCGGGCGGCCGCGAGGGCCATCTCCTCGGTGAACTCCTCGGCGTGCGCGTCGAGCATGCCGCGGAACACACCGGGGAAGGCGAGCACGTTGTTGATCTGGTTCGGCTGGTCCGAGCGACCGGTGGCGACCACCGCGGCGTGCTTGCGCGCCTCCCGGGGGTCGACCTCCGGGTCCGGGTTCGCGAGCGCGAAGACGATCGAGTCCTTCGCCATCTGGGCGATGTCGTCGCCGGTGAGCAGGTTCGGCGCGCTCACCCCGATGAACACGTCGGCACCCCGGATCGCACCCGGCAGGTCGCCCGAGTAGTTCTCCTTGTTGGTGTTCTCCGCCAGCCACTGCCACGCCGAGTTGAGCCCGGTCAGCCCGCGGTGCAGGGCGCCCTCCCGGTCGTACGCGATGATGTCGCCGACGCCCTGGCGCAGCAGCAGCTTCATGATCGCGGTGCCGGCCGCGCCGGCGCCCGAGACGACCACGCGGACGTCCTCGAGCCGCTTGCCGACCACCCGCAGCGCGTTGGTCAGCGCGGCCAGCACGCAGATCGCGGTGCCGTGCTGGTCGTCGTGGAAGACCGGAATGTCCAGCGCCTCGCGCAGCCGGGCCTCGATCTCGAAGCAGCGCGGCGCGGCGATGTCCTCCAGGTTGATCCCGCCGTACGCGGGCGCGATCGCCTTGACGATCTGCACGATCTCGTCGGTGTCCTGGGTGTCCAGCACCACCGGCCAGGCATCCACCCCACCGAAGCGCTTGAACAGCGCCGCCTTGCCCTCCATCACCGGCAGCGATGCGGCCGGGCCCAGGTTGCCCAGGCCGAGCACCGCCGAGCCGTCGCTGACCACCGCGACGGTGTTGCGCTTGATGGTCAGCCGCCGGGCGTCCGCCGGGTTCTCGGCGATCGCCATACAGACCCGGGCCACCCCAGGGGTGTACGCCCGGGACAGCTCGTCACGGTTGCGCAGCGCGACCTTCGAGGTCACCTCGATCTTGCCGCCGAGGTGCAGGAGGAACGTCCGGTCCGACACCTTGCGGACATCCACGCCGTCCAGCGCGGTCAACGCGTCGACCACCTGGTCGGCGTGGCCGGCGTCGGCGGTGTCGCAGGTGAGGTCGACGATCACGTGGGTCGGGTCCGAGTCCACCACGTCCAGCGCCGTGACGATCGCCCCGGCCTCGCCGACCGAGGTGGTGAGCCGGCCGATCGAGGAGGCGTCCGCGGTTACGGCGATCCGGATGGTGATTGAAAATCCGGCGCTCGGCAGTCGGGTGATGGCCACGGGATCCCTCCGTCACGGCTGTGCGGCCAGTCGGCCGCCGCCCGCATTTCTACCGGGTTGTCGAGTCCGACCAGCATTCGCCCCCACTTTTGGCGACCTTCAGCATGGGCATATAGCAGGTGCGTTCGGCGTTGTGTCATGTCAGGATTACGTTCTACTTATCAAAACGGACAGGAGAACCGCTTGCGAGACCAGGAGAGCTTTGTCCCCGTCGAGGACGAGCTCGACGACGTCACCACCGGCGAGATGGAGCTGTCGGAGCGGCAGTCCCTGCGACGCGTCCCGGGCCTGTCAACCGAGCTCACCGACGTCACCGAGGTGGAATACCGCCAGCTGCGGCTGGAGCGGGTCGTCCTGGTGGGCGTCTGGACCGAGGGCACGATCGCCGATGCGGAAAATTCGCTGACCGAGCTTGCCGCGCTGGCCGAGACGGCCGGTTCGCAGGTGCTCGAAGGGCTCATTCAGCGTCGCACACGACCCGACCCGGCGACGTACATTGGCCGCGGCAAGGTCGACGACCTCGGCGCGGTGGTGCTTTCCACCGGCGCCGACACGGTCATCTGCGACGGTGAGCTGTCGCCGTCGCAGCTGCGCAACCTGGAACAGCGCACCAAGGTCAAGGTTGTCGACCGGACGGCGCTGATCCTCGACATCTTCGCCCAGCACGCCAAGAGCAAGGAAGGTAAGGCCCAGGTCGAGCTGGCCCAGCTCCAATACCTGCTGCCCCGACTGCGCGGTTGGGGTGAGACGCTCTCCCGGCAGACCGGTGGTTCCGGCCGGGGCGGCGGCGCCGGTGGCGGTGTGGGTGTGCGTGGTCCCGGTGAAACCAAGCTGGAGACCGACCGGCGGCGTATCCGCCACCGCATCTCCCGGCTGCGCCGTGAGATCAAGAACATGCGCACGGTACGCGTCACCAAGCGTGCCCGACGCACCCGCAACTCGATCCCCGCCGTGGCCATCGCCGGCTACACCAACGCCGGCAAGTCGAGCCTGCTCAACCGGCTGACGGACGCGGGTGTGCTGGTGGAGAACGCGCTGTTCGCGACGTTGGACCCGACCACCCGTAAGGCCACCGCCTCGGACGGGCGGATCTACACGCTTTCCGACACGGTCGGCTTCGTCCGGCACCTCCCGCACCAGATCGTCGAGGCGTTCCGCTCGACGCTGGAGGAGGTCGCGGAGGCGGATCTGGTGGTGCACGTCGTCGACGGCACCCACCCGGATCCGGAGGAGCAGGTCCGGGCGGTGCACGAGGTGCTCGCCGAGGTGAGCGCGGATCGTCTCCCCGAGCTGCTGGTGGTCAACAAGATTGACGCCGCCGACGAGGACACTCTGCTGCGGCTCAAGCGGCTCTGGCCGGACGCGATCTTCGTATCGGCGTACTCCGGCAGGGGCATCGAGGACCTGCGCTCGGCCATCGAGGACCGGCTGCCGCAGCCGGCCGTCGAGGTCCGGGCGGTCCTGCCGTACGACCGGGGTGACCTGGTGTCCCGGGTGCACCGCACCGGCGAGGTGCTCAGCACGTCGCACCTGCCGGAGGGCACCCTGCTGCACGTCCGCGTCAGTGCGGAGCTGGCTGCGGAGCTGGCGCCGTTCGACGTCGCGCGGCAGGGACAGGCGGCCGGCACCCGGTCCTGAGCCCCACGGCGTCATCCACCTGAAACGCGTGGCATGCGACACTGGCCGAATGCGCCGCGTTGTTTCCTCGGTCACGGTTGCCCTCGGCCTGCTCGGGGCAACCGTGGCGCTCGCCGGAGTCGCCGCTGCGGCCCCCGCGCCCGTGTCGTCGGGGCTGTCCGCTGCCGCTCCCGGTCAGAAGCGGTGCACGATCGTCGACGAGCGCCTGCGTGAGCTGTCCGGGCTGGTCGCGACCAAGAGCGGTTACATCGTCGTCAACGATGGCACCGAGGTCCCGGCACGCAAGCGGGTCTTCTTCCTCGACAGCAAGTGCAAGATCTCGAAGGAGCCGGTCCGATACTCCGGGCAGGGCCCCTTCGACACCGAGGATCTGGCTCTCTCCAAGGACGGCCGCACTCTCTGGGTCGCCGACATCGGCGACAACGCCGACTCGAAGGAGCGCCGCAGCCGCATCGCGCTCTGGTCGATGCCGGTCACCGGCACCAAGCAGCCGACGCTGCACCGGCTCGCGTACCCGGAGGCCAAACCGCACGACGCCGAGGCGTTGCTCATCGGCGACGACGGTAAGCCGCTCATCATCACGAAGGTGACCAGCGGCAAGGCCGAGATCTACACCCCGACGGCGGCCCTGAAGAGCGGCGACACCGACCCGGTGCCGATGAGCAGGGCCGGCGAGATCGAGCTGCCCAAGACGCAGACGGAGAACCCGCTCAACACGTTCGGTCGGATCGCCATCACCGGCGCGGCCCGGTCCCCGGACGGCTCCCGGGTGGTCCTGCGCACCTACGCGGACGCCTTCGAGTACGACGTGAGCGGCGGCGACATCGTCGGCGCGCTCACCACCGGCAAGCCCCGGGTGACGGCGTTGGCCGACCCGTTCGGCGAGGCCATCAGCTACACGCCGGACGGGAAGTCGTTCCTGACCGTCTCCGACGCGGCCCGCTTCGCCGAGGACGAGCCCCTCGACATCCTCAGCTACACACCGTCCACCTCGACAGCGGTGCCACTCGCAGCGGCCGGCGGTGCCAAGCCGGCCGCGGCGAAGTCGTGGACCGACGGTCTGAGCCTCGACGACATCACCTACCTGGTCAGCGCCGTCGGGTTGATCGGCCTCCTGTTGGTCGGCGCCGGGATCATCGGCATCGTCCGGGCCCGCCGACGGCCGCCGGCCGCCGACGGGCCCGACTCGCCGGACCCGGATGGTGAGCCGTCAGGCCCACGTGCCGGTCGTGCCGCCGACGGGCCCGCGGGGCCCACCGGCCGGAAGAGCGGTGTCTACGGTGGTGGCGCGCCAGCGGGTGGCGCAGTCTACGGCGGTGCCTCGGGTCGCGGCGGCCCGGCCCCGGCGGGTGGTGCGGTGTACGGCGGCGGTGGTCGCCCGGCCGACGGTGGCTACGGCACGCCACGGCCGGACGCCGGCAGCGGTGTGTACGGCGGAGGTCGTCCCCCAGCCGGCGGAGGTCGTCCCCCGGTCAGTGGTGGCGCTCGTCCTCCGGTTGCTGGTGGCGGTCGCCCTCCGGCCAGTGGTGGCGGTCGCCCCCCGGCTGCTGGTGGCGGTCGCCCACAGGGTGCTGGCGGTCGTCCGCAGAGTGGGGGCGGTCGTCCTGGCGGCGGTGTGTACGGCGATGGCGGCGGCCAGCCCGGCGCCGGTCGGGCGGAGCCGCCCCGGCGCGGTGGGCAGGAACCCGACCAGCGGGGCCAACGGCCCGGCCGCCGGCGTGACGATGACGGGCCCGTCGATCCGTACGGGCAGTATCCCGGGGGCGGCCGCGGCTATCGGGGCGACCGTTACTGATGAGCGTCGCCGCGCTCACGCGCCCCTGAACAACCAACGCGGGTGGGCCGCGCGCCTGAACGGCGGGCGTGGGTGGTCTGCGCTTCTGAACAACGGCGCGGGTGGGCGCCGTGGGCACCCACCCGCCGGCCGGTCAGATTCGGCGCAGGACCGCCACGACCCGGCCCATGATGGTGGCGTCGTCACCGGGGATCGGGTCGAAGGCCGGGTTCTGCGGCATCAGCCAGACGTGCCCGTCGCGCCGTCGGTAGGTCTTCACGGTCGCCTCGCCGTCAAGCATGGCGGCCACGATCTCGCCGGAGTCGGCGGTCGGCTGCTGCCGCACGACGACCCAGTCGCCGTCGCAGATCGCCGCGTCGAGCATCGAGTCGCCCTTGACCTGGAGCATGAAGACTTCACCCTCGCCCACCAGCTCGCGGGGGAGCGGGAAGATGTCCTCCACGGCCTGCTCGGCGAGGATCGGCCCACCGGCGGCGATCCGACCGAGCATCGGCACGTATGCCGGGGTCGGCCGCTGCGCCCGGGACAGCTCGTCGTCGATGGCCTCGCTGGGAGCACGGACGTCCACCGCGCGCGGCCGGTTCGGGTCGCGGCGCAGGAAGCCCTTCTTCTCCAGCTCCTTGAGCTGGTAGGCGACGCTGGACGGCGACACCAGGCCGACGGCCTCGCCGATCTCGCGGACGCTCGGCGGGTAGCCGTGCCGCTCGACCCAGGTGCGGATGAACTCCAGGATGCGACGCTGGCGAGCGGTCAGGTCGATCGTCGCCGGGTCGGGGAAGGCGCTGACCACCGGGGTGACCTGGCGCACGGCGGGCTGACCCGTCCGGCTGCGCGCGGCGCTGCGGCGTCGGGTGGTGGCCGGCGGGCCCGCCTCGGTGATCTGCTGCGGGCTCTTCGGCCGGCTGGCCCGGTCCTCGGTCACGTCCGTCCTCCCTGGTCGGCGCTGGGTGCCTCGTCGGCTCGTGGTGCGTGCGGTGGTGCCACGTTGTTCATGACCGTATAGGTGAGATCGGTCATTTTCAAACATCTGTACGACCTCTCACCGGCGTGTCGGGGTGAAAAAGCGCTCCGGTCGTACGGATGTTCTGATAAATGGTACGTCAGGTAGCACTGGTGTTCGATCATCGGCCGTTTTCCCTGTCACTCTGGCCCGCTGGCCGGTAACCCGGGCGGGCCGTTCGCGTTGGGTCTTCGGGCGTGCCGATGGTCGCGGATGACCGGATGGTGCGTGACGCGCCGGACACGCCGGTCAACTTGACCCGGCTTCCCCAGCGACATACGGTCAACCCCTAGATGTAGTAGTGACATGGGCGTAAGTTGCCCACAGGTTGGGTCCGACTACCGACCGCACTCCCGTAACGTCGATCACGGCGGGCGCCATCCGAGGGTGGCGCCGCCGTGGTGAGTCGTGCCCGGGAGTGTCCGGTGTGGGCGCAGTTGATCATTTTTAGGAGGTGGGCGATGCGGTGTCCGTACTGCCGGCACGCTGACTCCCGGGTGGTCGACTCGCGGGAGGCCGACGACGGCCAGCTCATCCGACGGCGGCGTTCCTGCCCGGAATGCGGCAAGCGGTTCACCACCGTCGAGGAGGCGGTCCTCGCTGTCGTCAAGCGCAGCGGGGTGACCGAGCCGTTCAGTCGTACGAAGATCATCGGCGGGGTGCGCAAGGCGTGCCAGGGCCGGCCGGTGGACGACGACTCGCTCGCGCTGCTCGCGCAGCGGGTGGAGGAGACGGTCCGGGCCAAGGGGGCCGCCGAGATCCCCAGCCACGACGTGGGCCTGGCGATCCTGGGCCCACTGCGCGACCTGGACGAGATCGCCTACCTGCGGTTCGCCAGCGTCTACCGCTCCTTCGACTCACTCGCCGACTTCGAGCGCGAGATCGAGACGTTGCGGGCCGCGGCGCGCGCCCGGGGGCAGGGCAGGGCCGATGCGGTCGAGGCCGCCGGCCGTACCAGCTGAATCTTCACAGTTTTTCAAGAGATTGGGACGCGCGGTGGGTGACCGCGCAGACGAGGGGGGCGACGGCGTGACAACTAGCCGTTCACGAAACAAGGCAGGCGCGGGGCTGAAGATCGAGCGGGTGTGGACGACCGAGGGGGTCCACCCGTACGACGAGGCCACCTGGGAGCGCCGCGACGTCGTGATGACGAACTGGCGGGACGGCTCGATCAACTTCGAGCAGCGGGGGGTCGAGTTCCCGCAGTCGTGGAGCGTCAACGCGGCCAACATCGTGACCACCAAGTACTTCCGGGGCGCGGTGGGGACCCCGGAGCGGGAGTGGTCGCTCAAGCAGCTGATCGACCGGGTGGTCACCACCTACCGCACCGCGGGCGAGGAGTACGGCTACTTCGCCAGCCCGGCCGACGCCGAGATCTTCGACCACGAGCTGACCTGGATGCTGCTGCACCAGGTGTTCAGCTTCAACTCGCCGGTCTGGTTCAACGTCGGCACGCCGTCGCCGCAGCAGGTCAGCGCCTGTTTCATCCTGGCCGTCGACGACTCGATGGACTCGATCCTCGACTGGTACAAGGAGGAGGGGCTGATCTTCAAGGGCGGCTCCGGCTCCGGGGTCAACCTTTCGCGGATCCGCTCGTCGCGTGAGCTGCTCTCCTCCGGCGGCACCGCCTCGGGCCCGGTCAGCTTCATGCGGGGCGCCGACGCCTCCGCCGGCACCATCAAGTCCGGCGGCGCGACCCGCCGGGCGGCCAAGATGGTCATCCTCGACGTGGACCACCCGGACATCGAGGAGTTCGTGGTCACGAAGGCGCGCGAGGAGCACAAGATCCGCGCCCTGCGCGACGCCGGGTTCGACATGGACCTCGGCGGCTCCGACATCGTCAGCGTGCAGTACCAGAACGCCAACAACTCGGTCCGGGTCTCCGACGAGTTCATGTCGGCGGTGGAGACCGGCGGCGGCTTCGACCTGCGCGGTCGGCTGGACGGCTCGGTGATCGACACCGTCGACGCCAAGAAGCTGTTCCGCACCATCTCCCAGGCCGCCTGGGAGTGCGCCGACCCGGGCCTGCAGTACGACGACACGATCAACGACTGGCACACCTGCCCGGAGACCGGGCGGATCACCGCGTCGAACCCGTGCTCGGAGTACCTGCACCTGGACAACTCCTCGTGCAACCTGGCCTCGCTCAACCTGATGAAGTTCCTCCGCGCCGACGGTGGCTTCGAGGTGGAGAAGTTCGTCAAGTCCGTCGAGTTCGTCATCACCGCGATGGACATCTCGATCTGCTTCGCGGACTTCCCGACCGAGAAGATCGGTGAGACCTCCCGCGCCTACCGGCAGCTCGGCATCGGCTACGCCAACCTCGGCGCCCTGCTGATGGCCACCGGCCTGCCGTACGACTCGGACCAGGGCCGCTCGGTCGCCGCGTCGATCACGTCGCTGATGACCGGCACCGCCTACCGCCGTTCCGCCGAGCTGGCCGGCGTCGTCGGCCCGTACGACGGCTACGCCCGCAACGCCGAGCCGCACAAGCGGGTCATGCGCAAGCACGCCGCGGCCAACGACGAGATCAAGCCGACCAGCCCGGTGGCCACCGCGATCGTCCGTGAGGCGACCAAGCAGTGGACCCAGGGCAACAAGATCGGTGACAAGTTCGGCTGGCGCAACGCGCAGGCGAGCGTCCTCGCCCCGACCGGCACGATCGGCTTCATGATGGACTGCGACACGACCGGCGTTGAGCCGGACCTGGCGCTGGTCAAGTTCAAGAAGCTGGTCGGCGGCGGCTCGATGCAGATCGTCAACCAGACGGTTCCGCGCGCCCTGCGCAGCCTCGGCTACCCCGAGGAGCAGGTCGAGGCGATCGTCGAGCACATCGCCGACCACGGCCACGTGGTGGACGCTCCCGGCCTCAAGCCGGAGCACTACCCGGTCTTCGACTGCGCCATGGGAGAGCGGACGATCGCCCCGATGGGTCACGTGCGGATGATGGCGGCCATCCAGCCGTTCGTCTCCGGCGCCATCTCCAAGACGGTCAACATGCCGGAGGCGGCCACCGTCGAGGACGTCGAGAAGATCTACTTCGAGGGCTGGAAGCTCGGCCTCAAGGCGCTGGCGATCTACCGGGACAACTGCAAGGTCGGTCAGCCGCTCTCGGTCGCGAAGTCCAACAAGGCCACCGAGCCGGCCGCCGTCGAGGCCGCGCCGGTCGCGGTGGAGAAGGTCATCGAGTACCGGCCGGTGCGTAAGCGCCTGCCGAAGAAGCGCCCGTCCGAGACGGTCAGCTTCTCCGTCGGAGGTGCCGAGGGCTACCTCACCGCGTCGTCCTACCCGGACGACGGCCTCGGCGAGGTCTTCCTCAAGATGTCCAAGCAGGGCTCGACCCTGGCCGGGGTGATGGACGCCTTCTCGGTGGCCATCAGCATCGGTCTGCAGTACGGCGTGCCGCTGGAGACGTTCGTCAGCAAGTTCACCAACATGCGCTTCGAGCCGGCCGGCATGACCGACGACCCGGACGTGCGGATGGCGGCCTCGGTGATGGACTACATCTTCCGTCGCCTGGCGCTGGACTTCCTGCCGTATGAGCGCCGCGCCGAGCTGGGCATCTTCACCGCTTCGGAGCGGGCCGCCCAACTGCGGGCCGAGGCCGACGCGGAGGCCGCCGGTGTCACCGGTGCCGAGCTCACCGCGATGGCGTCGTCGGCGCCCGTGGAGGCTCCGGCCAAGTCGGAGGCCGTCGCGCAGCCGGCCCAGGAGATGGCCGACGTGGCCGCCGCCAAGCCGGCGCCGAGTGTGGGTTCCAGCACCGAACTGCTGGAGGCCGTGATCGGCAAGGCCGCCGACGCGCCGCTCTGCTTCACCTGCGGTACGAAGATGCGCCCGGCCGGCAGCTGCTATGTCTGCGAGGGCTGCGGTTCCACCAGCGGCTGCAGCTGACGTACGAACGCGAGATCCGTGAGCGCGGCAGGGATCACCTGCCGCGCTCACGGTGTTTTTTGATCGACTCGCGTTTCACGAGACCGGGGCATCAACCTCGCCCGGACACCCCGACTTCACGAAACCCGAGTCGATCACGCGGCCGCAGCACTCCAGGAGGCGGGTGAGGCAGCGCACGGGAACGGGGGCTGAATTACCGAGGAACGGGCTGCGACGATGAGGGCATGACGACCGCCGAGGCGTACGCGGAGTTCGGCAGGCGTGAGGCGCGCGGGGTGTCGCCCACCTATGAGCGTCTGTCGCATGCCGTCGCCGACGACGATGCCCTGCTCGCCCTGCTGGATGCGCTTCCGCCGGCCAAGCGGCAGCCCAACCTGTTGTTCAGCGTCGTCCGCTGGCTCGGCGGCCCGGTCGACGACCCGGCTGCCTTTCACGACTTCACTGTGACGCACTGGCCCGCCGTCAAGGCGGAGCTGCTCACCCGGGCCACCCAGACGAACGAGAGCGGCCGGTGTGCGGTCCTGCTGCCGGTGCTCGCCGCGCTGCCGCAGCCCCTCGCCCTGCTGGAGGTGGGCGCGTCCGCCGGGCTCTGCCTGTACCCCGACCGGTACGCGTACCGCTACGGCGAGCACCAGGTCGGCTCCGGCGAACCGGTCCTGGAGTGCGCGGCCAGCGGTCTGGTGCCGCCGACCCGCGTACCCCAGGTGGTGTGGCGGGCCGGCCTGGACCTCAACCCTCTCGACGTGACCGACCCCGGCGACGTGTCCTGGTTGGACGCGTTGATCTGGCCGGAGCACGCGCACCGGCGGGCCCGGCTGCGCGCCGCTGCGGCGGTCGCCGCGGCCGACCCGCCGCTGCTTGTTCGCGGCGATCTGGTGGACGACCTGCCGGCGCTGGCCGCCCGGGCGCCGGCCGACGCGACGCTGGTGGTCTTCCACACGTCAGTGCTCTACCAGGTGCCGCCGCCGCGCCGGGAGGAGTTCGTCCGGCTGGTCCGTGAGCTGCCCGGTCACTGGATCGCGAACGAGGCACCGGAGGTGCTGCGGCACGACGGGCTGCCCGACCCGCCGGACGATGCCATGCACAACGTCCTCGCGTTGGATGGCAGGCCGTTGGCCTGGGCCCGGGGCCACGGCCAGGCGATGACCTGGTTCGGGTGACGCCGTGAGTCGGCTCAGCGGGCCGGTTCGGGCATCCGGGCGCGTAGGGCCTGGATGAACCACTCCGCCGCCGGGGCGACAGCGTCACCGGTCGACCAGCCGTTGAGCACCGACAGCAGGTCGACATAGCGGTCCCGGCGGGGATCGTTCGCCACGGTCAGTCGGTCGAGCAGCCGCTGGCGCAGGTCGGCGTCGTCAGGGCGGCCCCGCAGGCGCGCGTACCGGTCGATGACCCTCGCGACCACGGCATCCGCCTCGGGAGCGGTCGGATCGAGACCGGCCGCCAGGGCGGGGGCCACCGCGTCCCGAACCACTGCGACGGCGTCCGGGCGCGGCAGCCCCGGGACGTCGTGGTCGGCGGCGTGCTGGCGCGCCAACCGTTGCATGCCCGCCCGGAAACTGGCGTCCTGGCACAGCTCGGCCAGCTCCAGCCACGCCTCGACCTGCTCGGTGCTGGGCTCGTCGGGCAGGCTCGGTGTCATCGACACGACGACACCGGGAGAGGTGGGCTGGTCGCGCAGACCAGCGAAGACGGTGTTCAGGAAGTCGCCCACCAGGTGCCCCCGCTCGCGCGTGGTGAGCTGGGCCAGGCGGTGCAGGTCGTCCACCTCCGCCGGGCCTGCCCCGCGTCTCGCCGCGACGGTGAGCACCGCCTGGCGCAGCCGCAGCACCCGGATCTGCACCGCCAACGCCTCGGCGTGCGCGGCGGCCACCTCGGGCAGGGTCACCTCGCGGTTCACCACGCGGCGAACGGTGGCCAGGTCCACGCCCAGCTCGCGCAGGGTGCGGACCAGTTCCAGTCGGGCAACCGCCTCGGCGTCGAAGAGGCGGTAGCCGGCGGGGCTCCGGTCGGTGGGCGGCACGATTCCCCGGTCGGCGTAGTACCGGATCGTCTTGACGCCCAGGCCGGTTCGCCCGGCCAGGTCGCCGATCGTGTACAGCGGTTTCCCGTTCATGTCCCCACCCTGCTGTCTCCCCCCGCTGGAGACTCAACCCGACACCGGCGACAGGCGCATCCGACTCGCTCAGACCCGTCCCTGGCACTGTTGTGTCCTCCGGCCAGACGTCGGCGGTGGGTCGCGCAACCCGTCCCGGACAGGGCATAGTGGCCCGCGGTGCCATCGACCGGTGTTGCCTGCTCTTGCTGAAGGTGGTTGGAAGTGACGACGCGCTTATGTGTCCGGTGGACCCGAGCGGCCGCATTGATCACGCTGATCGGGGGGACGTTCGCGGTGTCGGCGGCGCCCGCGACGGCCGCCCCGCAGCCCGTCCGGATCCTGAGCGTGTCGGCGGAGAACGTGAAGCCCAACGAGACGGTGCGCGTGCGGTTCAGCGTCACCAACACCGGCAGCAGGGCCGAAACGGCCATCGTGGTGGTCGGCGGCGGCCTGCGATGCACCTCCGGATGCCGGGCAGAGCCGAAGCTGGGACCCGGCCGGAGCCAGACCTTCGACACGACGCTCGTCGCCCCCGCGGCTCGTCCGAATGAGATCACCGGCCTCAACATCTCAGTCGCCGTGCGGCTTGCCGGGCAGAACAGCTATGACCACAGGACGGTCTACGTCCACGGCCCGGGTGCGTCGCCATCCGGCGGGGACAAGCCGGCAGCCGGGGTGAAAAGTGTCTCCGGCCGGGTTCGCGACGCCAGCGGAAAGGCAATCGGCGGCGTGAACCTGACCGTCACGGACAGCGCCGGGCACGAATACCGGACGACCAGCAGCCGCAGCGGCCAGTTCTCGATCACGTCGAGCGACGGCAAGCCGATCGCCGAGGGCACCATCACCGTCCGCGCGACCATGGACGGCTACGGCACCGCTCGCACGACCGTACGAGGCACTGCCGGTGACGTCGCGACAGTGGGGCTGACCCTCTCGGCGGTGGCAGCGCCCACCAGGACGTCCGCGTCGCCCGCCGTGGAGGCAAGCCCTCTCGCCGCGGAGGAGGTGGGCGAGGACACCCCCGCTGCTGCGCTGCCCACCCTCAAGGCAGTCAGCGAGGAGGGAAGCAGTTCGTTGCCTTTCCTGCTCCTGGGTGGCTTGCTGGTCGCCGCGGGCGTGGGCGCGCTCGCACTGGTGGTGATGCGCCTGAGGAACACACCGGACGCTGTCGCGGAGTCCGGTGTTCCCTCGACGACCCAGCTGTTGGCGCCGGCCGGTGGGAGCATGACCGACGCCCCGACAGCGGTACTGCACCTTGGGCCGGTGCGCGGGTTCCCGGGCTCGTACGGCGCGCCCCCGCAGGGTGGCATCCACCAGAACGACTACCGGGGCTGAAAGCGCAGGAACGTCGAGACCGTGGCAGTGAACCTGTCGGCGTCGTCAAGCCACGGGTAGTGCCCCGCGCCCGGCTGCACGACCAGTTCGGCGCCCGGTGCCAGCTCCGCGAGTTGGGCGACCAGGCCGGGCGGGGCACCGAGGTCGACCTCACCGGCCAGCAGCAGCACCGGGCCCCGGTGTGCGGCGAGCGCGGCGCGGGTTGCCGGCGGATCGAAGGCGCCCTCGGCGCCGAAGACCCGGGCCGCGTCCTGGTTGCGCTGGCCCGGTTCCGCCGCCTGGTGCGCGCGGGCGGTGGCGTCCCACCGGCCGTAGAAGAACGGTGCGATCGCCTGCCAGGCATCCGCGGTCGCCCGACCGGCCACCATCGAGTCCAACGCCGCCGCTGCCGCCGGGTACCACGGCTCGCCGGCTCGGACCCGGGTGACCTCCCGGCGCAGCGTGGCGGTCGCCTCCAGTCCGAGAGCCCGCGTGCTCGGTGTGATCAGCGAGAGCCGGCCGATCCGCTCGGGATGGCGGGTCGCGTACCCCAGGGCCAGGTTGGCGCCGGCGGAGTGCGCGAGCACGTCACACCGGTCGAGGCCCAGGTGTCGGCGTAGCGCCTCGACGTCGTCGACCATCTGGTCGCAACGGTAGGTGGAGACGTCCGCCGGTACGGCCGACCGTCCGGTCCCCCGCAGGTCGAGGACGACCAGCGTCCGGTACGCGCCCAGACCGCCGAGATCACCGAGGTACGCCGAGTCCCGCATCGGCCCGCCCGGCAGACAGACCAGCGGGTCGCCCGCGCCGATGCTCCGGTACGCGAGTGTGGTGCCGTCGGACGCGGCGAAGGTGGCCATGGGTACACCCTCCCAGGGCGGTTGGGACGTGCGCTTCCCTAGACTGCCTCGGTGAGCGGAGAGCGACGACCCCTGGCCGACCGGCCGCTCACCGAGCCGCACCCGTCCCGGCTGTCGCCGGAGCACCCCGACCGGGCCCGGATCCTCGCCGCGCACGACGCCGCGCTCGCCGCCGGGGAGGCCGGCTATCTCGATCCGCAGAGCGGGTTGTTCGTGCTCAGCGCC
This sequence comes from Micromonospora sp. A202, assembly GCF_006715105.1. Taxonomy (NCBI): domain Bacteria; kingdom Bacillati; phylum Actinomycetota; class Actinomycetes; order Micromonosporales; family Micromonosporaceae; genus Micromonospora; species Micromonospora sp. A202. Next base: position 1,356,005 of record NZ_VFMP01000001.1, read on the forward strand.
GGCTTCCTGGCCCGCCGTGGCACGTGCTGTGGACGCGGTTGCCGGCACTGCCCGTACGTGGATGATCCACAGCCCGGATAGGCGCGGGCAGACCGGCGGAACGAGGGCTTCCGCCCGCCACCGACACCCCGTACGGTGTCCGACGGACACCTGGCGGGCGCCTTCCGCCGTCGGTCGGCGAGAGGGTGGAACGTGCGCGGGCGGATCGTGGTCGCCGGGGTGGCGGGGCTGCTGGTGAGCGGCTGTGCTGCCGAGGCCGAGCCGGTGGCGGTGCCGCCGCCGGTGCCGATCGCCGTGGACGTGGCGGCGGCCTCCTCGGGTGGGGCCTGCCGGCTGCTGGACTTCGCGGTGATCGAGCAACTGGTCAAGGTGCGCTTCGACGTGGCGGCGCCCAGCGAACAGGGCGACACGCACACCTGTGTGGTGCGGGCCAGGAGCGCGACGCTGCCGGAGCTGACACTGAGTGTGTCCGAGACCACGATCGACAAGGCCACCTTCGCCGCGGATGTGGTGCCCGACAAGGCGGCGAAGGTCACCGGGCTGGGTCAGCAGGCGTACCGGCGGACGACCGCTGCGGCGAGCGGGCATGGGCCGGTCGCCGAGGTGGGCTGGCTGGCCGCCGACGGACGGTTGGCCACTGTGAGTTGGACTGCGGCCCGTGGCGGCGAGCGCTCGGCGGCGGAGAAGCTGACCGGTGGCCTGGCCGCGCTGGCGAAAAAGGTGGACACCCGGGCGTTGTGACGCCCGGGTGTCCGGTTGATCAGTTGACGGCGACTCAGCTGGCGGCGACGAAAACCCGGGAGGCGACCTCGCGGGGCAGCCGCACCCGGTCCCCGGAGCGGTCGATCGAGACGCCGTCGCGCTCCTGTGCCACGGTCACCGTGGCGCCCGGGTCGACACCCGCGGCGTGCAGCTGGCGCAGCACGTCGGCGTCCTTCTGCACGCTCTCGCAGATCCGGCGCACCACGACCGACCCGGAAAGACCGGGGAAGGCCAGGTTGCGCTCACCCTCGGCGGCCTCGGTGGCCTCCGCGGCCGGCGAGCCCAGCTCCTGCAGCCCTGGGATCGGGTTGCCGTACGGGGAGCGGGTCGGCCGGTTGAGCAGGTCGTACACCCGCTTCTCCACCGCGTCGCTCATCACGTGCTCCCAGCGGCAGGCCTCCTCGTGGGCCTCCTCGTAGGGCATCCCGATGACGTTGACCAGCAGCAGCTCGGCGAGGCGGTGCTTGCGCATCACCGACACGGCGCTGCCGCGACCCTGGGCGGTGAGCGTCAGGTGGCGGTCTCCCTCGACGGTGAGCAGGCCGTCGCGCTCCATCCGGGCGACGGTCTGGCTCACGGTGGGGCCACTCTGCTGCAGCCGTTCGGCGATCCGGGCACGCAGCGGCGGCACCCCCTCCTCTTCCAGCTCAAGGATGGTGCGCAAATACATTTCGGTCGTATCGACCAGGTCGTGAGACTTCATAAGGTCAGCGGCCCTCCGATGCACGATGCTACCTCGGGTGTTGGCCCGCCGGCCGCCGCCGAACCGTGAGCCCTCGGCACGAATGGTGTTGGATGGTCGCCATGTCCGGTACCCAGGAGCCGCTGGTCGAGGTCGATCGGCTCGCCGCCGAGCTCGACGACGCCGATCCGCCCACCCTGCTCGACGTCCGCTGGCGGCTCATCGGCCCGTCCGGCCACGACGACTACCTCGCCGGTCACCTGCCCGGCGCGGTCTTCGTCGACCTGGACACCGCGCTCTGCGGGCCGCCCGGCGTCGGCGGTCGGCACCCACTGCCCGACCCGGCCGCGTTGCAGGCCGCGTTGCGGGCCGCCGGCGTCCGCGCCGGTCACCCCGTTGTGGTGTACGACGGTGGCGACGGCCTGGCTGCCGCCCGGGCCTGGTGGACGTTGCGCTGGGCGGGGCACCGGCCGGTGCGCCTGCTGCACGGTGGCTTCCCGGCCTGGGTCGCCGCAGGCCTGCCGGTCTCCACCGAAGCGCCAGCCCCGACCCCCGGCGACATCGTCGTGCGTCCCGGTGATCTTCCGGTGCTCGACGCGGGGCAGGCCGCCGAGCTGGCCGCCGCGGACGACGCGGTGCTGCTCGACGTGCGGGCGGCACCCCGCTACCGGGGCGAAGTCGAGCCGATCGACCCGGTCGCCGGGCACGTGCCGGGAGCGGCGAACCTGCCCGCCGGGGAGTACGTCGGCCCGGACGGGCGCTTCCCGGCCGCCGATGTGCTGAGCGAGCGGTTCGCCGCCGCCGGAGTCACCGGGGCGCGGGCTGTCGGGGCGTACTGCGGCTCCGGGGTGACCGCCGCGCAGGCCGTGCTCGCGCTGCACCTGGCCGGTCGCACGGACGCCGCGCTCTACGTCGGTTCGTGGAGCAACTGGGTGGCCGACCCGACCCGGCCGGTCGCCTCCGGGCGGACTTCCGACCGCTGACCAGCGCGTGCGGTGGGCCGACGAAGGTCCTCGTGCGACGATGGGCTCATGTCCGACGACACTGTGGTGGTGTGGGACGAGTCGCTGCTCGCCTACGACATGGGTGACCATCCGCTCGACCCGGTCCGGGTGGAGTTGACCATCGCGCTCGCCCGCGAGTTGGGCGTCCTGGATCGCCCCGGGGTGCGCATGGTCAAGCCGGAGCCCGCCGACGACGCCGCGCTGACCCGGGTGCACGACCCTGCCTACCTGGCCGCCGTGCGTGCCGCGCCGCGCGATCCGCTCTTCGCCGGGTACGGGCTGGGCACGTCCGACAACCCGGTCTTCGAGGGGATGCACGAGTCCAGCGCGCTGATCGCCGGTGCGACGATGGCTGCCGCCGAGGCGGTCTGGCGCGGTGACGCACGGCGGGCGGTGAACGTGGCCGGTGGCCTGCACCACGCGATGCCCTCCCGAGCCTCCGGCTTCTGTGTCTACAACGACCCTGCGGTGGCCATCGCCCGGCTGCTCGACCTAGGCGCCGAGCGGGTCGCGTACGTGGACGTCGACGTGCACCACGGCGACGGTGTGCAGCAGATCTTCTGGAACGACCCCCGGGTGCTCACGATCAGCCTGCACGAGACCCCGCTGGCGCTCTTTCCGGGCACGGGCTTCCCGGACGAGACGGGTGGGCCGGGCGCGCAGGGCAGCGCGGTCAACATGCCGCTGCCGCCGGGTGTCGAGGACAGCGCCTGGCAGCGGGCATTTCACGCCATCGTGCCGTCGGTGCTGCGCGCGTTCCGGCCGCAGGTGCTGGTCAGCCAGTGTGGCGCCGACGGGCACCGGCTGGACCCGCTCGCCGACCTCAACCTGACGGTGGACGGCCAACGAGCCACCTACCTGGCGATGCGGGCGCTCGCCGACGAGCTGTGCGACGGTCGGTGGGTGGCCACCGGCGGTGGTGGGTACGCCCTGGTCGAGGTGGTGCCCCGGGCGTGGAGTCACCTGCTGGCCGTGGCCACCGGTGACCCGATCGCCCCGGCCACGCTCACCCCGCTCGCCTGGCGGGAGCTGGTCGCCTCCCGTCGTCTGGGCCGGGAGGTGCCGTTGCGGATGACCGACGACGCGGACCCGTCGTTCGAGCCGTGGCAGCCGACCGGCGAGCCCAACGCGGTGGACCGGGCGATCGCCGCGACCCGCAAGACGGTCTTCCCGTTGCTCGGGCTCGACCCGTACGACCCGCGGGACTGAGCCGGGCCAGGGGAGGGCCACGCCGGTGACGACCGTGAGCCAGCCGGTGGACGTGCTGCTCAGCGACGGCAGCACCGTCCAGTTGCGACCGATCGACCCGTCCGACGCGCCGGGCATCGTGGCGATGCACAGCCGCTTCTCCGAGCGCACCCGCTACCTGCGGTATTTCTCGCCGTACCCGCGCATCCCGGAACGGGATCTGATCCGGTTCGTCACCGTCGACCACCGCGACCGGGAGGCGTTCGTGGTGCTGGCCGGCGACCGGATCGTCGCGGTCGGCCGTTACGAGCGGCTCGGCCCGCAGACCCCGGAGGCGGAGGTGGCCTTCGTCGTGGAGGACGCCTACCAGGGCCGGGGCATCGGCTCGGTGCTGATGGAGCACCTGGCCGACGCGGCCCGGCGCAACGGGATCATGAGCTTCGTCGCCGAGGTGTTGCCGGCCAACGGGACGATGCTGCGCGTCTTCGCCGACTTCGGCTACCAGGTCCAGCGTGAGTACGCCGACGGTGTGGTGCACCTGAGCTTCCCGATCGCGCCCACCGAGGCCACGCTGGAGGTGCAGCGCGGCCGGGAACACCGCACCGAGGCCCGTTCCATCGCCCGGCTGTTGGCCCCACGTGGCATCGCCGTCTATGGCGCCAGCGCCACCGGTCAGGGCGTCGGCGCCGCGGTGCTCGGGCACCTGCGCGACGGCGGCTTCACCGGCGTGGTGGTGCCGGTGCATCCGAGCGCGTCGACAGTGGCGGGGCTGCCCGCGTACCCCTCCGCGGTTGAGGCCGGGACGCCGGTGGATCTGGCGGTGGTGGCGGTCCCGCCGGAGGCGGCGACCGCTGTGGTCGCCGACGCTGCCGCCGCGGGGGTGCACGGACTGGTCGTCATCTCGGCCGGCTTCGCCGAGGCCGGCGCCGAGGGCGCGGCCACGCAGCGGGCGCTGGTCCGCGCGGCGCACGCCGCCGGCATGCGGGTGGTCGGCCCGAACTGCCTGGGCGTGGCCAACACCGACCCGACGGTACGCCTCAACGCCACCCTCGCCCCGGCGCTGCCGCCGGCCGGTCGGGTGGGCATCTTCAGCCAGTCCGGCGCGTTCGGGGTGGCGCTGCTCGCCGAGGCGGACCGGCGCGGTCTGGGGCTGTCCAGCTTCGTCTCGGCCGGCAACCGGGCCGACGTCTCCGGCAACGACCTCCTCCAGTACTGGCAGGACGATCCCGGCACCGACGTGATCATGTTGTACCTGGAAACCTTCGGTAACCCGCGTAAGTTCGCCCGGCTGGCCCGGCGGATCGGCCGTGCCAAACCGGTCGTCGCGCTCGCCTCGCCGGCCCGTCCGGTCGGGGTCGGAGACACCGCCGGCCCGGACGAGGTGGCGGTGGCCGCGCTCTTCGCCCAGTCCGGGGTGATCCGGGTGGACACCGTGCCGGAGCTGCTCGACGTGGGTGTGCTGCTGGCCAACCAACCGTTGCCGGTCGGCGGACGGGTCGGTGTGGTCGGCAACTCCTCGGCCCTGACCGGGCTGGCAGCCACCGCCTGCGTCGGGCACGGCCTCACGGTGGCCGACGGTCATCCCCGCGACGTCGGGCCGAGCGCCGGTGCCGCCGAGTTCGCCGCCGCTCTCGCGGAGACGGCCGCCGACGAGGGGGTGGACGCCCTGGTGGTGGTCTTCGCCCCGCCGCTGCCCGGGCAGCTGACCGATGTGGACGCCGACGTGACCGCCGCGCTGCCGGCCGCCCTCGCGCTGGGCAAACCGACAGTGGCGACGTTCCTGGTCGGCCGGCTGCCGCCGGGAGTGCCCGCGTACGGGGGCGTGGAGGAGGCGGTGCGGGCGCTCGCCCGGGTGCACCGGTACGCCGAGTGGCTGCGCCGCCCGCCCGGGGTGGCACCCGAGCTGCCCAGCATCGACCGGGCCGCCGCGCAGGCCGCGCTCCGCGCCGACGGCACCGACCCGGGGGCGCTGCTGGCCGCGTACGGCATCGACGTGGTGGCCTCGGTGCCCGTCGACTCGGTCGGCGCGGCGGTGGACGCGGCGACGCGGCTGGGGTTCCCGGTGGCGCTGAAGGCGGCGGACCCCGGGCTGCGGCACCGGGTCGACCTCGGCGCGGTCCGGCTCGACCTGCCCGACGAGCCGACCCTCCGCCGGGCGTACGCCGAGCTGGCGGCGACCTTCGGCGCGGACATGCTGGTCCAGCCGATGGTGCCGCCCGGTGTGGCCTGCGTGGTGGAGTTGGTGGAGGACCCGGCGTTCGGGCCGGTGGTCGGCTTCGGCCTCGGCGGGGTCGCCACCGAGCTGCTGGGCGACCGGGCCTGGCGGGCGGTGCCGCTGACCGACCGGGACGCGGCCGAGCTGGTCGACGAGCCCCGGGCGGCGCCGTTGCTGCGGGGGCACCGGGGCGCCGCGCCGGTCGACCGGGCGGCCCTGGCCGACCTGCTGTTGCGGGTAGGTCAGCTCGCCGACGAGCAGCCCCGGGTGCGGTCACTGACCCTCAACCCGGTGCTCGCCCGCCCGGACGGCATCTCGGTCCTGCACGCCCAGGTGCGCGTCGGCGGTGTGGTTGCCCGCCCGGACACCGGCCCCCGCCGCCTGTGACGGGGGCGGTCAGGCGCGGCTGGAGATCTGCTGGACGGCCCAGGCGTTGCCGTCCGGGTCGGTGAAGAAGACGAAGCCGACATTGTCCAACGGGTGCGGCGTGGGGCTTGGGCTGGCACCCAGCACCTGGACGTCGCTGACCTCCACGCCACGTTCGACCAGCTCCGCGTGGGCCCGCTCGATGTCGGGCACCACCAGTTGCAGACCCTTGAGCGACCCCGGTGGCATGTCCGGGACGGCGCCCTTGCCGATCACGATCGAGCAGCCGGAGCCGGGCGGGGTCAGCTGGATGATGCGCGCCTCGTCGCCGATCACGGTGTCGTGGTCCACCACGAAGCCGAGTTGCTCGGCGTAGAACTTCTTGGCCCGGTCCAGGTCGGTGACCGGCACGATCACCACTTCCAGCGTCCAGTTCATGGTTGCTCTCCTCGTATCGTCGTTGTGGAACGCAGCAGGTCGGCGAGCCGCGTGTAGCTCTGCCCGACCCCTCGGGTCATCGGGTAGCGCAGCACGGTGTCCCGCCCCTCCGTGGTGCCGTAGCGCAGCGTGGTGGTGACCGTCGTCCGGCCGGCCAGTTCGGTGAACTCGTGGCCGACCAGCGTCTCGCCCGGGTAGGACTGATCGTCGAACAGCTCGGTGCAGACCAGCCGGTGCGGTGGCTCGATCTGCCGGTAGACCCCAGCCTGGACCATCCGCGCGCCCTCCGGGCCCTGCGACACGAACCGCCACCGCCCGCCGACCCGCAGGTCGACATCGCACTCCACCAGCCTCCAGCCGCGCGCGCCGTACCACCGGACCAGCAGCTCGGGTCGGGTGAAGGCGGTGAACACCAGGCGTGCCGGTGCCTCGAACAGCCGGCTCAGCACGATCTCCCGATCACCCGGGGTGTGGACGACGAGCGGGTCGTCGACGCTGCTCACCCGCGCGACCCGTCCGGTCGGGAGCGTCGACGGGCGGAGTCGGTCTGGTCGACGGCCTGGAGTTCGTCGAGCAGCGCGTCGAGGCGCTGATAGCTCTCCGCCCAGTAGTCGCGGTAGTCGGCGAGCCAGGCTGTCGCCTCCCGCAGCGGCCGGGCCTCCAGGCGGCAGGGTCGGCGCTGGGCGTCCCGTCCCCGGCTGACGAGGCCGGCGCGTTCCAGCACCTTTAGGTGCTTGGAGATGGCCGGTTGGCTCATCGCGAAGGGTGCTGCCAGCTCTGTCACTGTCGCCTCCCCGGCCGCGAGCCGGGCGAGGATGGCCCGTCGGGTCGGGTCGGCCAGCGCCGCGAAGGTCGCGTCCAGCAGTTCGGTGCCCACCACGTATAACCTCCTGGTTTTATAACCACATGGTTTCTACCGTGGATGGTGTTACCGGTCAAGCACCCCCGACAGCATGGAAGGCCCCGGCGAACCGCCAGGGCCTTCCATGAGCAGGTGCGTCAGCAGGCGTACGACTCCAGGCGCTGGGCCCGCTCCGGCGCGCGCAGCTTCAGCAGCGTCACCTTCTCGATCTGCCGGATCCGCTCCCGGGACAGACCGAACTCACGACCGACCTCGTCCAGCGTGCGCTGCCGGCCGTCGTCGAGACCGAACCGGAGCCGGATGACCGCCTGCTCCCGCTGGGACAGGGTGGCCAGCACGATGCTCACCTCGTTGCGCAACTCACCCTGGGCGGCGGCGTCACCCGGCTCGGTGCGCGGGTCCACGGAGGCCACGAAGTCGCCGAGCGCGCTCTCACCGTCGTCGCCGACGGCCTGGTCCAGGCTGACCGGCTCCCGGTCGTAGGAGATCAGCTCGATGACCTGGATCTCGGGGATCTCCAGGGCGCGGGCCACCTCGGCGACAGTGGGTTCGCGGCCCAGCGTCACCGCCAGCTCGCGGCGAGCGCGGACCATCCGGTTGACCTGCTCGACCATGTGCACCGGGATGCGGATCGTGCGGGCCTGGTCGGCCATCGCGCGGGTGATCGCCTGCCGGATCCACCACGTCGCGTACGTGGAGAACTTGTAACCCTTGGCGTAGTCGAACTTCTCCACCGCCCGGATGAGACCGAGGTTGCCCTCCTGGATCAGGTCGAGGAACGCCATGCCACGTCCGGTGTAGCGCTTGGCGATGCTGACGACCAGCCGCAGGTTCGCCTCCAGCAGGTGGTCCTTCGCGGCCCGGCCCTCCGCGACGATCAGCTCCAGGTCGGCCCGCAGCTCCGCGGAGACCGGGGTGCAGGTGGCGAGCTTCTCGTCGGCGAACAGGCCGGCCTCGATCCGACGGGCCAGGTCGACCTCCTGCGCGGCGGTCAGCAGCTTCGTGCGGCCGATCCCGTTGAGGTACGCCCGGACCAGGTCGGTGGAGATGCCACGCTCGTCGGTGGCGTCCAGGTCGGTGAGGACCTCGGAGGTCCCGTCGGTGTCGGTCGTGGTGGCCGGGCGCATCCGGTGTTCCGTCATCTGAAGGGCCATCTCTGTCTCTCCCCGTTTCCACGTCTGTGCCGTGTCTCCGGCCCAGTGGTGCCGGTGTGCACACAGCTTGGCGGTCGGGGCGTAAAACGGGAGTGAGGCGATCGGGCACCCGACAGGAATCAGGTCGGATCTCTGGTGCGGTGTGTCGTCCCGGTGTGCGGTTGCCCGCCCCGACTACGTTGCGGACGGCCGGCCAGCTCGGGTCGGCGACGACGAAAGATGGAGGACGGCGTGGTCTTCAAGCGGCTCATGAAGGCGATGGGGGTCGGCGGCCCATCGGTGGAGACGGTGCTGGCCAACCCGAACTGCCGCCCGGGCGGCCAGCTGGAGGGCCGCATCCAGGTGGTCGGCGGCGACCACCAGGTCGACATCGACCACGTGACTCTCGGTCTGGTCACCCGGGTCGAGGTGGAGAGCGGCGACAACGACTACGACACCACTCAGGAGTTCCGTCGCCAGCAGATCACCGGCGCGTTCCGGCTGGAGCCGGGGCAGCGCCACGACATCCCGTTCCGCTTCGACGTGCCGTGGGAGACACCGGTCACCGAGCTGTACGGGCAGCACCTGCACGGCATGACGATGGGCCTGCGTACCGAGATGGAGGTCGCCCGCGCCGTCGACAAGGGTGACCTGGACGCCGTGTCGGTGCACCCGCTGCCCGCGCAGGAGCGACTGCTGGACGCGTTGCTGCGACTGGGCTTCCGGTTCGCCCGCGCCGACGTGGAGCGTGGGCACATCTACGGCGTACGACAGACGCTGCCCTTCTACCAGGAGATCGAGTTCGGCCCGGCGCCCCAGTACGCCCGCTCGATCAACCAGTTGGAGGTCACCTTCATCGCCGACGCGCAGCAGATGCAGGTGGTGCTGGAGGTCGACAAGCGCGGTGGCGTCTTCACCGAGGGGCGGGACGCCTTCGGCCGGTTCACTGTCGACCACGCCACCGCCGACCGCACCGACTGGACCGCCGAACTCGACAACTGGCTCCGCCAGTCCCTGTCCCGCCGAGGCCTCTTCTCCTGACCCCAACCCTTGTGCCCTCCCCGTTGATCAAGAGGTTTGCGTCATGGAAAGGCCGAACTCTGACGCAAACCTCTTGATCACCAAGGGGGGTGGGGTCAGAGGTCCAGGAGGAGGGTTCGGGGGCCTACGTTGGTGCTTTCCACCAGCATGTGGGCGCGGAAGCGGCCGGTTTCCACCGGGGCGTTGCGCTGGCGCAGCGCGTCGACGACGGCGGTCACCAGTGGTTCGGCCACCTCGGCGGGGGCGGCTGCCGTCCAACTTGGACGGCGACCCTTGCGGGCGTCCCCGTAGAGGGTGAACTGGCTGACCACCAGGATCGGCGCGCCGGTGTCGGCGGCGGACCGCTCGTCGTCCAGGATGCGCAACTCGTGCACCTTGCGGGCCATCGTCTGAGCGGTCTCCGCGGTGTCGGTGTGGGTCACCCCGAGCAGCACCAGCAGGCCGTTCTCGATCGCGCCGACCACCTCGCCGTCCACTGTCACGCTGGCCCGCCCGACGGTCTGCACCACCGCACGCATCAGCAGCCCGCCGCAACGCCGGCAGCCGGCGCAGAGCCTGCCCGCGTCACGCGGTCACCGCCTCGATGAAGCCGCGCTCCACCAGGTGCGCCACGATCGGGCCCGCGGCCTCGGCCATCTCGTCGGGCTCGACGTCGTGCGCGGCGGCGAGCAGGGCGAGCTGGTCGCGCAGCGGCAGGCGGCCGTCGGCGCCGCCGACCAGGGCCAGCACCAGCGGGTCGATCTCCTCGGTCCAGCGCAGGCCGTGCGGCATCGCGAGGACCTGCCGATCCACCCCCCAGCCCTCGTCACCCATGGTGGCCTCCTGGCGCAGTTGGAGGCCCTCGGCGGCCCGGTAGCGCTCGGCGAGCAGCGCTTCGGTGTCGCGTACCCGCAGAAAGTCCTGGCGGTCGAACCAGGCGGCCACCTGGTCGCCCAGCGGCGGCTGCACCCGCTGGCGCAGGTCCTCCACCCGGACCACCGGGTCGGCGTGCCCACCCCGCCGCAGTGACACGATGCCGAAGCCGATCCCCTCCACCTTGTGCGCGTCGAACCAGTCGAGCCAGGCGGCCATCCGCTGCGGGTCGGTGGTCTCGCCGGCGTCGGTGAGCCACAGGTCGACGTACGCCATCGGGTCGGCCACCTCGCGCTGGATGACCCAGGCGTCCAGGCCGGTCCCGGAGAACCAGCCGGCGACCCGCTCGTCCCACTCCTCGCCGGCGACGTGCACCCAGTTCGCCAGGTACTGCATGGTGCCGCCCTCGGTGAGCAGGCCCGGGGCGGCGGCGGCCAGCTCGGCGCCGATCGCGTCACCGACCCGGCCGGAGTCACGGTAGACGTGCGTGGTGGTGCCCGGGCCGACCACGAACGGCGGGTTGCTCACCACCAGGTCGAAGCGCCGGCCGGCAACCGGGGCGACCAGGTCGCCGCGCAGCAGCTCCCAGTCCTGACCATTGAGGGCGGCGGTGGTCGCGGCGAAGCGCAGGGCCCGCTCCGAGAGGTCGGTGGCGGTCACCGAGTCGGCGTGGGTGGCCAGGTGCAGGGCCTGGACGCCGGAGCCGGTGCCGAGGTCCAGCGCGCTGCCCACCGATCGGCGGATGGTCGCACCGATCAGGGTGTGGGTGGCCCCGCCGATGCCGAGCACGTGCTCGGCGTGCAACGGGCGACCCGGTCGGGCACTGGCCGGCACGTCGGCGAGCACCCACCAGTCGTCGCCGTACGGCTCCAGGTCGACGCCGGCACGCAGCCCGTCGCCGTACCGCTCGACCAGCCCGCCGGCCAGCGCCTCCTCCAGGCTCAGCGGCGCCAGCGCGGCGGCCACCTGCGCTTCCGGCTCGGTCTGGTCGCAGATGAACACCCGGATCAGGGTGCCCAGTGGGTCGCCGTCCTCGGTGGCGCGCAGCGCGGCCCGGTAGTCGTTGCGGGCGACGGCGGTGGTCGCCTGGGCGCCCAGGCGCTCGGCGATGCCGTGGCTGGTGAAACCGGTCCGGGTCAGCGCGTCGCGGAGCGCGTCGACGCCGGCGGGGGAGAGCAGCATGTCGTGTTCGTCCACCCCGACATCCTGCCTGCCGTCGCGGAGAAAGCCGTCACCACCCGCGAGATTCGACCCCGACCTCCGGCCGCTTCAGCTCCGTTCCGGTCGGCGCCGAGGGCCCGCCGGGCACCGCCACGACCAGGTCCGGCGGTACGACCGTCGCCAGCCCTCGGCGTGCGGCCATCCGGTCGACGACCAGGGCGTACGCGGACAGCACCAGCACGTCGACGAGGACGAGCTGCCATGGGGCGTCGGCCATCGTCTCGTCGGCGCTGAGCCCGCCGAACGCCGCCGCCAGGGTGAACGCGGTCAGATTGTTCACCACGTGCAGCGCGATCGCGGCCTCGAGCCCGCCGGTTCGCACCGTCAACCAGCCGAACAACGCGCCCATGAATGCCAGGTCCAGGAAACCCCAGACCGTGCCCCACCCGTGCGCCGCGGCGAAGAGCACCGCCTGAAGGGCGATCGCGGGCCAGGGTGAGCGAAGGTACGCGCCAACGGCCTGCAACAGCCAGCCCCGGAAGGCGTACTCCTCCGCGGCGGCCTGGAATGGCACCAGCAGCAGGACCATCAGCAGGCCGGCGGCGAACTCCGGCCCACCCACCCACGTGTCCGCCGGGGCGAGCACCGAACTCTCGCCGGTCAGCCCGAGCAGCAGGTCCGCGCCGAACAGCATGACGATGATCAGCGGCGTGGCGATCAGGAGGCAGCGGCCGAGCCAGTTCCACCGCAGCCGGCCGAGCACCGACGAGAGCGTGCCTGCGGGCCGGCGCTGCACGAGCCAGGCCGCGCCGAACAGAAGTGGGAGTAACAACGCCAGCGAGGCGATCAGCAGTGCGGCGTCCGGAATCGGGCCGAAGGTGGGAAGCCCCTCGGCGTCGTACGGGCGGTTGGTGAGCTCGGCCACGACGGCGGCGACGCCGAAGAGTAGGCAGAGGACCACCACCGCCGAGACAACCAGCGCGACGGTGCCGACGAGGGGCTGCCACCAGCGGTGCCGGGCAGTGCGGCCGAGCCGGTGGTACGGGGAACCGGGCGGGGCGGTCCAAAGCATGTCGTCGAGCGTGCCAGACGAGCGCCAGGTGTCGCGAAACGATCGGAGCGTCGGCGTCCGCCCGGATCGGTGGGCCAGGCAGGATGGTCCGCATGACGCTAGTGCTGCCCATCGACCCAGAGGCCAACCGGTTGCTGGAGCGCAGCCCACTGGCCCTGCTCATCGGGATGACCCTGGACCAGCAGGTGCCGATGGAGAAGGCCTTCTCCTCGCCGTACGTGCTGGCGCAGAGGCTCGGCCACGAACTGGACGCGGTCGAGTTGGCCGGGTACGACCCGGAGGCCCTGGTCGCGCTCTTCGCCCAGCCGCCCGCACTGCACCGGTTTCCGAAGGCGATGGCGGCCCGGGTGCAGGAGGTCTGCCAGGTCCTGGTGGAGCGCTACGACGGTGACGCGGCGCTGCTCTGGGCCGACGTCGCCGACGGGCCGGAGCTGCTGCGCCGGGTCTCCGGGCTGCCCGGCTTCGGCAAGCAGAAGGCGCAGATCTTCGTGGCTCTGCTCGGAAAGCGGTTCGGGGTCACCCCGCAGGACTGGCGGACGGCGGCCGGCGGGTACGGCGACCCGGGCGCGTACCGGTCGGTGGCCGACGTCACCGACGCCGACTCGTTGCGCCGGGTGCGGGAGTACAAGCAGCAGATGAAGGCAGCGGCCAAGGCGAAGACCGCCGAGGGCTGAGGCGACGGGCCTGGTGAGGGCTGTCGCTCAGGCGGCGGTGGGGTGCGCCAGCGAGGCCAGCGCGCGCCGGACGTCGGCCAGCGAGACGGTCGCGGAGTCGTCCAGGTCGGCGAGGCCGGCCTCGATCCACTGGCGCATCAGCGTGGTGACCCCGATGCCTCGGGCGTCGGCGGCGGCCCGCACCCGCTCGTACGTCTCCAGTGGCAGCCGGACCGACCGGCTCACCATCGGCACGTCGGTGTCGGGGGCGGGGAGGTCCACCCCCGGGCCCTCGTCGATCAGCTCGGCGATGCGGTCGTCGCCGCTGTGGAACTGCTTGGTCGCGTCGTTTCGGTGCATCGTCACGGCCTCCTCATCGGCGAGATCTCCGCACGGCCTCGTCGTAGCGCTTGGACTCGGCGTCGCTCAGCTCACGAGCGGAGAGGATGTCCCAGTCGTTGTCGGTGCCATCGGCCTCGGCGAGCAGCACCGCCAGTCGGCGGCCCCGACGGGCGGCGGCGTAGACCACCATCACGTCGTCACCCAGATGGCGGATCACCCGTCGGGCGCTGTGCAGCGCCTCCCAGACTTCCCCGGGTGTGACGTCGTAGACCCTCAGGTTGGCCAACGCCTCGTCGGTGAAGCTGAACCTGCTGCCCACGCCAGGCAGCGTACCACGCACGTAACACGCGGCGGGATGAGTCGAAGTTCGCTGATCACGGCCCTGCGGTGACAGGATGAGGCGTAACCCCCTCGAGGAGGTCCATGGTGAAGCGTCAGGCGTACCAGCCGATTCTGATCACCGACGCCTCGCGCAGCCAGGGTGACCAGCTCACCAGCCGTCAGCGCCGCTACGTCCTGATGATGGGCATCCGGGTGGCCTGCATCATCGCCGGCGCGATCCTGGTCGGTGCGAACGCCCCGCTGCTCTGGCTCTGGCTGCCGTTGTGCGCCCTCGGCATGGTGCTCATCCCCTGGCTGGCCGTGCTGCTGGCCAACGACCGGCCGCCGAAGGAAGAGCACCGGCTGGCCAACAGGTTCCACCGCCGGCACACGGACGACACCCCGCCGATGAGCCTCACCGCCGAGGAGCGCCCGCACAAGGTCATCGACGCCGAACCCTGACCCGCGAACGGGCCAGGGTTCGAGCACTCGGGAGCCCCGGCCGTGCGCTGGTGACTACGGCTGCGGTCGTGCGCCGACGGTGGAGACGGCCAGCGCCCCCAGGTCGGTGGCGCGGCTCAGCGCCGCGGCCGGAGTGGCACCCGCGAGCCAGGCGGTGAGCAGGCCAGCCGCGAAGGCGTCCCCCGCCCCCGTGACATCCACCACCGCAACCCGCCGGGCCGCAGCCACGCGGACCGCCGCGGTGCGGTCGACCCAGACCGCGCCGGCCCCGCCGCGCTTGACCACGACCCGCTGGGCCGTCGCCGACAACGCCCGCCCCTGCGCCGCCGGGTCCAGCCCACCGGCGAGCACGGTGGCCTCGTCCGCGTTGACCAGCAGCAGGTCGACGTCGCGTACCCAACTCAGGAACGCCGCCGCGCCCACTCGCCGCAGCGGCGCCGCGGAGGCCGCGTCGACGCTGGTGGTGAGCCCACGCTCGCGCGCGGCGGCCAGCGCCCGCAGCCCGGCGTCGCGCGACCCGGCGTCCAACAGGGTGTACGCGGACAGATGCAGGTGCCCTGCGTCGGGCACCGCCGCGAGGGCCCGCTCGACGTGCGCGCCGGTCAGCCGCAGGTTCGCGCCCCGCTGGCTGACCATGGTGCGCTCGTCGTCGGTGGCCAACACGATCACCGTGCCGGTCGCCACGCCCTCGACGCGTTCAATGGCGCAGTCGACACCCGCCCGCTCCAACTCGGCCACCCGGTCCCGTCCGGCGTCGTCGTCACCGACGGCGCCGACGAGCGTGACGTCCATCCGCTGCGCCGCTACCCAGGCGGCGGTGTTGGCCGCCTGACCGCCACCGCCGATGCTGATCTCGGCTCCGGTGTCCGAGCCGGCCGCGAGCGGCCCGGACAGCACGGCGACCACATCGGTGATCACGTCCCCGACGACGACCATCCGGGCCGGTCGGGTCATGCCGGGCCGGTGGTGCGGCGGGCCGCTGCGGCGACCGCGATCCGCGCGGCCAGGTCGGCGTTGCGCAGGATGATCCGGACGTTCACCGCCAGGCTCGCGCCCTCGGTGGCCGAGTGGAAGTACGACAGCAGGTACGGCGTCACGGCCTTACCGGTGACCCCGTCCCGCTCCAGCAGGGCCAGGCCGTCGGCGAGCGTCCGGTCGTGCAGCTCCGGGTCGAGCTGCTCCTCGACCGGCAACGGATTGGCAACGAGCAGTCCGCCGGTGTGCACGGCGTGCTCGTCGCGGGCGGCGAGCACGGCGGCGACCTGCTCCGGCGAGTCCACCGACCAGTCCAGGTCGAAGCCGGCGTCGGTCAGGTAGAAGCCGGGGAACCGGCGGGTGCGGTAACCGACCACGGCGACCCCGAGGGTCTCCAGCCGCTCCAGCGTCGCGCCCACGTCGAGGATCGACTTGACCCCGGCGCAGACCACCGCGATCGGAGTCTGGGCCAGGGTGCCCAGGTCCGCCGACTCGTCGAAGGTGTGCGCTGCCTCCCGGTGCACCCCACCCAGCCCGCCGGTCGCGAACACCCCGATCCCGGCCGCGGCGGCCACCGCGCTGGTCGCGGCGACGGTGGTGGCGCCGTCCGCGCCGGTCGCCGCCGCCAGTGCGAGGTCGCGGACGGAGAGCTTGGTCACTCCGTCGACGGTGGCGAGGCGGGTCAACTGTGCGTCGTCCAGACCGACCACCAGCCTGCCGCTGATCATGCCGATCGTCGCCGGGACGGCCCCGGCGTCCCGGACCGTCTGCTCGATCTCCCTGGCCACCCGCAGGTTCTCCGGCCGGGGGAGGCCGTGCGAGACGATGGTGCTCTCCAGGGCGACGACGGGCAGGCCGTCGCGCAGGGCCTCGGCGACCTCGGGTCCGTAGCTGATGCGAAAGTCATTCACACAAGCACGGTACGGGGTGGGGCATGGGCCGGCCTCAAGTGGACCCGGCCGTGATGACCTGCCAAACTTGTCGGTTGGAGGTGCAGACGTGAGCACAGAGGTTCTCGAGCGTCCAGAGCTGAAGGACGCCGACACCGGTCCCGAGATGTTCCACTACGTCCGCAAGGAGAAGATCGCCGAAAGTGCCGTCATGGGCACCTACGTCGTCGCGCTCTGCGGCGAGACGTTCCCGGTCACCAAGGCGGCCAAGCCGGGTTCTCCGGTCTGCCCCAAGTGCAAGGAGATCTACGACTCGTACCGCGAGTGAACCTCGGCCGGTGCTCCGGCCGGCGACGTAGCCTGCGGCGGTGACCACCTCCACCGCCCTGCTCCTCGCCGACCTGACCGGGGTGGCGGTGTTCGCCGCATCCGGGGCGTCGGCGGCGGTGGCGAAGCGACTGGACCTGTTCGGCGTCGCTTTCGTCGGTTTCGTGGCAGCCCTCGGCGGCGGGATCTTCCGGGACCTGGTCATCGACGAGGTGCCGCCGCTGGCCTTCGCCGACTGGCGGTACGCGGCCACCGCCGCGATCACCGCCCTCGCCGTCTTCTGGCTGCACCCGCAACTGGCCCGACTGCGCACCACCGTCCTGGTGCTGGACGCGGCGGGCCTGGCACTGTTCACCGTGACCGGCACGCTCAAGGCACTCGACGCCCGGGTGCCAGCGGTCGGCGCCTGCCTGATCGGCATGCTCACCGCCATCGGCGGCGGGCTCGGCCGCGATCTGCTCACCGCCGAGATCCCCGTCGTGCTGCGTCGGGAGATCTACGCCCTCGCCGCGCTGGCCGGTTCGGTGCTGGTGGTGCTGCTATACGTGACCGGTCAGACCGGTCCCGTACCGCTCACCGCCGCTGCCGCCCTGGTCTTCGGGCTACGTCTGATCGCGCTGCGTCGGCGCTGGTCCGCGCCGGTGGCGACGCTGCGCCCGCCGCGTGCCGATGGGGCGGATCCCCGCGCCGACCGGGAGTGGTGAGGCCATCCGTGCCAGGGCGGCGAATGTGACCAGCGTGGCGTCGCCTGGGCCGTGGGGCTCGCGCTGGTTATGCTGAGTCGGCCTTCGCGGCAGCTTCTGCGCGGAGGCGTTTTCATGGGCGGCGGTCATCGTGGCCCTCGCCCCGGGTCCGCCGTCGTGCGGTCGGAGAGGAGCTTTCGCGTGGCAGCCCGGACGCCGGTGCTCGAGACGTTCCCGGCACTACGCGCCTGGCAGCGCAAAGCCCTGGTGGAATACCTGCGCCGGCGCACCGAGGACTTCACAGCGGTCGCCACGCCGGGCGCCGGCAAGACCACCTTCGCCCTGCGGATCGCGGCCGAGCTGCTCGGTGACGGCACCGTGGAGGCGGTCACCGTGGTCGCCCCGACCGAGCACCTGAAGAACCAGTGGGCCGACGCCGCAGCCCGGGTCGGCATCCAGCTCGACGCCGCTTTCCGCAACGCCGACGTGCACTCCGCAGCCGACTTCCACGGCGCGGTGGTCACCTACGCCCAGGTGGGCATGGCACCGCAGGTGCACCGGCGGCGCACCATGACCAGACGCACCCTGGTCATCCTCGACGAGATCCACCACGCGGGCGACTCCCGGTCCTGGGGAGACGGGGTGAAGAACGCCTTCGACCCCGCCGTACGCCGGCTGATGCTCACCGGGACCCCGTTTCGCTCCGACGACAATCCGATCCCGTTCGTCAGCTACGAGCGGGGCGGAGACGGGCTGCTGCGCTCACGTGCCGACTCCGTGTACGGCTACTCCGACGCCCTGCGCGACGGCGTGGTCCGGCCGGTGCTCTTCCTGGCGTACTCCGGGGAGACCCGTTGGCGGACCAACGCGGGGGAGGAGCTGGCCGCCCGCCTCGGTGAACCGATGACTCAGGATCTGGTGGCGCAGGCGTGGCGTACCGCCCTGGACCCGGCCGGGGACTGGATGCCGCAGGTGCTGCGCGCCGCCGACGCCCGACTGACCGTGCTGCGCAACGCGGGCATGGCCGACGCCGGTGGTCTGATCATCGCCACCGACCAGCAGACCGCCCGCTCGTACGCCAAGCTGATCGAGCAGGTGACCGGCGAGAAGGCCGCCGTGGTGCTCTCCGACGACCAGGGCGCGTCCGCGCGGATCGCGACGTTCGCGGCCTCCGACCAGCGCTGGCTGGTCGCGGTGCGGATGGTGTCCGAGGGTGTCGACATCCCCCGACTGGCGGTCGGCGTCTACGCCACCAGCGCCAGCACGCCGCTCTACTTCGCCCAGGCGATCGGCCGGTTCGTGCGAGCCCGCCGGCCCGGCGAGACCGCGTCGGTCTTCCTGCCCAGCGTGCCGCACCTGCTCGGCCTGGCCAGCGAGATGGAGACCGAACGGGACCACGTCCTCGGCAAACCCAAGGAATCCGACGGGCTCGACGACGATCTGCTGGAACGGGCGCAGCGCGACGACCAGGCCAGCGGCGAGTTGGAGAAGCGGTTCGCCGCGCTCTCGGCCACCGCCGAACTGGACCAGGTGATCTTCGACGGCGCGTCTTTCGGCACCGCGGCCCAGGCCGGCACCCCGGAGGAAGAGGAATACCTCGGCCTGCCCGGCCTGCTCACCGCCGACCAGGTGTCGCTGCTGCTGACCAAGCGGCAGGCCGCACAGCTCGCCGCCCAACGCCGCCGTACCGCCGACGGGGCCGCTCAGCCGGCCTCTGCGCCCACGGCGGCGCCACCGGCACCCATGAGCGCCGCTCAGCGTCGCGTGGCGCTCCGGCGCCAACTGAACGCCCTGGTGGCCGCTCGCCACCATCGCACCGGCCAGCCGCACGGCAAGATCCACGCCGAGCTGCGCCGGCTCTGCGGCGGCCCTCCGAGCGCCCAGGCCACCATCGAGCAGCTCGAGGAACGCATCGCGACCGTCCAGACCCTCTAGACCTGCCGCATCGGTGATGCCTGCGGCCGAAGTCTGCGGCCGAGGTCTGCGGCGAGGTCTGCGGTCGAGGTCTGCGGCCGTGCTTGCTTCCGGCGTGATCCACTCGGTTTCCTTGAAAACGCGGTATTCGAGCGCGGAGGAAAGCGCGACTTCCGTGACGGGAGGTAGTGGCATCGGCGCGTCGATGAGGCCACTACATCCTGGTTCGAGCACGATCTTGGGCGGGGCGCGGGGCGCGGGGCGCGGGGCGCGGGGCGCGAAGATCCGCACTACTTCCGTGAAGTTGCTGCCTCCGGCGCCCGGGAGGCAGCAACTTCCCCGAAACTGTGCGGATCTTGGCGGCATCCGGCGGCGTGCGTTCCCTGGGGCTGCGCGGGCGGGGCCAGCGCGCGGGCAAGCGCGGGCGGAGCGAGCGCGCGGGTAGGCGCGGGCCGGGCACGCGCGGGCGCGGGGCGAGGGCGGTGGCCGGGCCGGGGGCGGGGTGGTTTGGGTAGCGAAAAGCCGACCGGAGACACCCTCGGGGTGCCTCCGGCCGGCTATGTCGGTTTGCGGATTTAGTTCGCCATCAGATCGGCGCCACGCCAGCTGAAATCGGGCTCCGTCGCGAACCGCTCGGTGATCTTCACGAGATCCTCCGCGTACTTGTTCGCATGGTGCCCGCAGAACACCAGCTCGCTCCCACCCGTCAGGGTGATCCGGAGCTTCCCGGCAGCATTGCAGCGGTCGCACCGTTCATCGGCGGCTGGGGGAGCCGCCGTCACGGGCGGCGGCGTGAGGGTCGGGGTCATCGCCTTCCTCCTCTGGTCGTCACCGATGAACAATCTCTTCGGTCGTTGCTCACCTATGGTGCAACACCCTTACTAGGCACTGCCTTCCCTGTGTGCCCGCGGGGGACCGAGGTCACACCTGGCAGGGACAGTGTGCCGTGCACCCAGGGTGCCACGTCAACGATCACATTCGTGCATCCGGACGATCACCATCTGGTGTTGCACACCAGGTGGTCAAAACGACACGTTCGGTTGACGAAACCCGCTCAGTCCAGGTAATCCCGGAGGACCTGGGACCGGGACGGGTGACGCAGTTTGGACATCGTCTTGGATTCGATCTGCCGGATCCGCTCCCGGGTCACCCCGTAGACCTGGCCGATCTCGTCCAGCGTCCGCGGCTGACCGTCGGTCAGGCCGAACCGCAGGCGTACCACACCCGCCTCACGCTCGGAGAGCGTCTGCAGCACCTGCTGGAGCTGGTCCTGCAGGAGCGAGAACGAAACCGCGTCCACCGCGACCACGGCCTCGGAGTCCTCGATGAAGTCACCGAGTTGGCTGTCGCCCTCGTCGCCGATGGTCTGGTCCAGTGAGATGGGCTCCCGAGCGTACTGCTGGATCTCCAGCACCTTCTCGGGTGTGATGTCCATCTCCTTGGCCAGCTCCTCCGGAGTGGGCTCGCGGCCCAGGTCCTGGAGCAGCTCACGCTGTATGCGGCCAAGCTTGTTGATGACCTCGACCATGTGCACCGGGATGCGGATGGTGCGGGCCTGGTCGGCCATCGCGCGGGTGATCGCCTGCCGGATCCACCAGGTGGCGTACGTGGAGAACTTGTAGCCCTTGGTGTAGTCGAACTTCTCCACCGCGCGGATCAGGCCGAGGTTGCCCTCCTGGATCAGGTCGAGGAACGCCATGCCACGGCCCGTGTACCTCTTGGCCAGCGACACCACCAGTCGGAGGTTCGCCTCCAGGAGGTGGTTCTTGGCCCGTTCGCCGTCGCGGGAGATCCAGCCCAGGTCACGGACCATGTCCCGGACGAGCTTCTCCTCGCCCTCGTCGGCCGCGCGCAGCCGCTCGGCGGCGTAGAGCCCGGCCTCGATCCGCTTCGCCAGCTCCACCTCCTGCTCGGCGTTGAGTAGCGGAACCTTGCCGATCTGCTTCAGGTATGCACGGACCGAGTCGGCCGAGGCGGTCAGCTCGGCGTCGCGCCGGGCCTGCTTGAGGGCCTCGGACTCCTCGTCGTCCCACTCGAAGTCGTTGTCGGTCGCCGAGGCGGCGGCGTCGGTCTCGGCGGCCTGGGCCAGCTCGGCCGGCTCCTCGACCACCACGTCCTCGATGGCGGCGGCCAGCTCCTCCGGGTCGATCTCACCCTCGGCGCCCTCGCCCTTGGCCTTGGTGCCGGCCTTGGCACCAGCGGCAGCGACAGTGGCCTTGGTGGCCCGGGTCGACTTGGTGGCCTTCGCCGGCGTCGCACCGCCCTCGGCGGGGGTGGCCTTGCGGGCGGCCACCTTGCGCGGGGCAGGCGCGGACGGCGCGTCGTCGGAGGCGGGCGCCTGCTTCGGGGCGGGCGCCGCGGCCTTCTTGGTGGTCTTGGCAGTGGTGGCCCGGGACGCCGGCGTGGTCGAACGGGCCGCGGCGACGCGGCGGCGGGTGCTCGCCGAGCCGTCCACCACCACGGTCACTCCCGCCTCGGAGAGCGCCCGCAGAATCTTCTTGGCCTGGGCCGGAGTCACCTCGGCGGACTCGACGGTGCGCGCGAGCTGGGCCGACGTGAGCTGACCACCGGCGCTCTGCGCGTGGGCGATCAGGGTGTCGGTGAGCGAGCGAACGTCGGCGCCGGTCTGGCGGGGTTCTGTCACGAATGACCTTCCGGAGGCGAAGAGCGGGCACGGCCGGGTTGTCCGGCACAGCGTGGGGCAACCGGGCCGGGCAGTGTGGTTGAGGGACCCCCGTGTCCCGGACCGGCCGGTGGTCGGCGGTCCGTGGCGCGTGGGCAGGGGTGAATTGTAACGCCGTCTGCCGCGATCTTCCTGCGCCGCACTGCTTAACGGCGGTGGGACCGCCGATTCGGCGCTGATGTGGACTTTGTAAGGATGATACTCGCGCGGGGCGCGGAACGCCCCGGTCGCGTGGAAGGGGACGTTGGGATGGACCGTTCGGCGCCTTCACCTCGGGAACTTTTAGCGGTCGCACTGGGCGTCGCGCGCGATGCGGCGGCCACCGCGTACCGGATGCGGGTCGAGGGTGTCTCGGTGGCGGCGACCAAGAGCACTGTCACCGACGTGGTCACCGCGGCGGACCGGGCGGTCGAACGGCAGGTGCTCGACGCGCTGAAGCAGTTGCGGCCGGACGACGCGGTGCTCGGCGAAGAATACGGCATTCGGGACACCGGGCCGGTCGCGCCGGGCGGGGTGCGCTGGATCATCGACCCGATCGACGGCACCGTCAACTACCTCTACGGGCTGCCGTACAGCGCGGTGTCGCTGGCCGCCGAGGTGGACGGGGTGGTGGTCGCCGGCGTGGTGCGCAACGTGAACACCGGCGAGGAGTGGACGGCCACGGTCGGGGGCGGGGCCTGGCGCGACGGTGTCCAGTTGCGCTGCTCCGGCGAGACTGACCTGGGGCAGGCGCTGGTCGGCACCGGCTTCGGCTACGACGCCGGACGCCGCACGCACCAGGCCCAGGTGGTGGCCGGGCTGATCGCACACGTCCGGGACATCCGTCGGCTCGGTGCCGCGGCGCTGGATCTCTGCCTGGTCGCGGAGGGCCGGCTCGACGCGTACTTCGAGAAGGGCCTCGCGGCCTGGGACCTGGCGGCCGGCGGGCTGGTGGCCGCCGAGGCGGGTGTGCGTGTCGCCGGCCTGGCCGGTGGGCCACCGGGGCCCGATCTGGTGGTCGCGGCCCCGCCCGCGCTCTTCGGGCCGCTGCACGATCGGCTGGCCGAGCTGGATGCCGCCGGCGGGCCCTGAGCGGCCGTCAGGGCGGTCAGGGCGTCACTTGGCGACGGGGGACGGGCAGGAGCCCTTGGGTGCCTGTGGCGCGCCGATGTCACCGAGGGACTGGTTGACCTCGGTCGTGGTGGCGAGCTGTTGGAAGCCGTTGCCCAGCACCACGTCCACGACGTCGTCGGTGCGCTTCGGGTCGTAGCCCGGCTCGGCGTTGTTGAGGAAGTACGCCTGCAGCAGGTGCGCGGAGCCGACGCCCTTCGGGCCGTAGCGCAGCACCGCCACGTCGTCGATCTCCTTGGGGTCGTTGCCGACCTTCTTCACCTGGAACTTGCGGTTGCGGAAGTCGTCCGCGACGCTGCCGGCCCGGCCGGGCTCCTCGGTCGTGTTGAACACGTTGATCTTGACGTCCTTGGGCTCGTGCAGTGTCACGTCGGCCAGCGGCCAACCCTCCGGGCAGCCCTCGGCCGTGCCCGCCTTCCCCTGGGTGTCCCGGATGATCGCGGTGACCACGAACGCCAGGGCCAGCACCCCGAGCAGGCCGACGACGACGAGTGCTCGCACTCGCGCAAAACTCATCTGGGCACTCCCGGGACCTCAGGTGGGTGGCGGCAGCCGGCAACGATCAGACTGGCCGCCGGCCGTCGAATACGCCGCTGAGGTTAACGGTTGTCCGGCCGTCGCGTGGAAACAGCCCGACATGCCGGCGCGCCGACCGCGAACCGGGTACTACTACCCCTATCTTCGTGTCGCCTGAATCACATTGGGAACAACTTCGCGTGCGGGGGCGTACATCTCAGCCGCAAGGGCGGTATACATGCCTCGCCCAAGGGGGGGTAAGGTTCCGCGCTCGCAGGGGAGTCGCCCCAGCGAGCTCGACCCGTTCGGTCCTCGGGTCGGGTGCCCGACACAAGTGGTGGCCGGCCAGCGGAACCGAAACAGCGTCGTCCGGCGTTACAACCGGAAGCGACAACATCGATATGGGAGAGTGAAACCGATGGCCACCGACTACGACGCCCCGCGTCGCGACGAGGTCGACCTCGGCGAGGACAGCCTGGAAGAGCTCAAGGCACGGCGCGTCGACTCACAGTCGGGCGCGGTGGACGTCGACGAGGCCGAGGTGGCCGAGAGCTTCGAGCTGCCCGGTGCCGATCTGGCCGACGAGGAGCTCACGGTCAAGGTGCTTCCGATGCAGCAGGACGAGTTCCGGTGCGCCCGCTGCTTCCTGGTACATCACCGTAGCCAGCTGGCAGTCGAGCGTAACGGCGAGTTGATCTGCCGCGAGTGCGTCTGACAACCACGACACCGGCGGCGGCCTCCTGAACGGGGCCGCCGCTGCTGGTGTAGGCATGCGCCGGTAGTGGGTACCTGCTTGACTCGTAGCGGGTAGCCACAGCACCGGGAGGTCCGATGAGCGATCGAGGCGGCACCACCGACGATGGCACGGGCAGCGTTGGTGCCACCGGCGGCACGGACGACCTCGGTGCCACCGTCGCGGCGTTGACCGCTGACGACCTCGCTCCGGCCCGTCGCCGCCAACTGCTGACCCGGATGGTCGGGCAGGCCCGCGCCCGGGGCATCTCCGACCTGTTCAAGCCCCGTGCCGCCGTGCGCTGGATGGTCGACACCGTCACCGAGGTCGCCCCGCACATCCCGGTGCGGGACCTGGCCACCCTGCGCCGCCATTTCCCCGGCCTGGACGATGCCGCCCTGGCCGACCGGCTCATCCGCAACGCGTCCCGGGCCACCGCCGCGATCGGCGCGGCCGGCGGGGGAGTCGCCGCCGTCGAGTGGACGGTCGCCCCGACCCTGCTCTCCGCACCGGTGCTGCTCGCCGCCGAGACCGTCGCCGTGGTGTCGGTGGAACTGAAACTGGTCGGTGAGCTGCACGAGGTCCACGGCGTGGCGCTACCGGAGGGCGGCAGCCAACGGGCGGTCGCACTGGTGCACTCCTGGGCCACCCAGCGTGGGGTCAACCCCATGGTGCCCGGCGTGGGGGTGGGCGCGGTGCTCGGCACCGCGGCCCGCAAGGAACTGCGGGACATGCTGCTGCGGCGTTTCGGTCGCAACCTCACCACGCTCGGGCCGTTCCTGACCGGCGCGGCTGTGGCCAGCTTCCTCAACCGCCGGGCCACCCAGCAGATGGCCGAGCAGCTTCAGGTGGACCTGCGCCGGCGGGGCATCGCCCGACCCGCGCCACCGGCAGCCCTGCCCGGCCCACCGACCGGCACCTGACCGCGTCGACGGCGTTGGATCAGCCCTGCTCACCCGTGCTGGGGCGGGAGAGCGCCAGAGCGTCCCGCGCGGCCAGCACCGCCTCCGCCAGCTCGACGGGGTGCCGCGTGCTCACCACCCAGAACGGGGTCGGATCGGCCGGGTCGTCGAGCACCACCTGCACGGCGCCGCCGATCCACGGCCGCTGCACCACGAAGGCGAGCGGGTCCGCGCCGACCCCGAGCACCTCACGGCGGCCGGCCACGTCCAGCGGCACCACGTCGGCCACGAAGCGGACCGGCAGGCGGGCGTCGTCCACCCGCAGCTCGGAGTCGGCGACCCCGATCCGGATCCGGCCGAGCCACCACAGCCCTGCGGCGGTGAGGGGCAGCAGCACGACGAACGGCAGCCAGGCGCGCACGCCGGCGGCGCCCATCCAGATCTCGACGGCCAGCAGCGCGGCGGCCACCAGCCCGGCCAGCCACAGCCACCAGGGCAGATCCAACCGTTCGGCGTACGCCGGGCGGGCGTCGACCGGCGGCTGATCGGCGGAGGGAGAGGGCGACATGCTCACTCCTGCGAGGGTACGGCGCACGGCGGCTCGGCGAACCGGCAGGATGGCAGGGTCACCCCGAGAACCGGACGGAAGAGGGGACCCGTGACCGACGTCGTACCCGTGCCCGTGCAGCTGCTCGACTCCGAGCTGCCGCTGCCCACGTACGCCCATCCCGGCGACGCCGGGGCCGACCTGGTGGCGGCCGCGGACGTGGAACTGCCGCCCGGTGGCCGTGCCCTGGTGCCCACCGGCGTGGCCATCGCGCTGCCGGAGGGGTACGTGGGTCTGGTCCATCCCCGTTCCGGTCTGGCGGCCAGGCTCGGCGTGACGGTGCTCAACGCGCCCGGTACGGTCGACGCCGGCTACCGGGGTGAGATCCTGGTCAACCTGATCAACCATGATCGGGATGTGCCGGCGAAGATCTCCCGCGGCGACCGGATTGCGCAGCTCGTGGTGCAGCAGGTCGCACGGGCGCGGTTCGAGCCGGTGGTCGAGCTGCCCACGTCCAGGCGTGGGGTCGGCGGGCACGGGTCGACCGGCGGGCACGCCGGGCTGGTGCCGTCGCCGACGGGCCAGGACCGGGTCGAGCGGCGGCCAGACGAGCCGGGCCGCGGGCAGACGGAAGAGGTGGCAGGGTGAGTGTGAACAGCGGAGGGCAGGCGCAGTGATCTTCTCCCGAAAGCGGGCCGACGCCGAGCGGCAGACCCGTGACGAGCGGGCCACCCAGGTCCCCGACCAGGGCGATGCGGCGCCGACGTTGGAGCGCGGCCCGTACGACATCTCCGAGAGCTACGACGACGTGCAGCGACTCGACCTGGGCAGCCTGCACATCCCGGCGATCGCCGACGTCGAGGTGCGGGTGCAGGCCGACCCGCAGGGCGTGGTCCAGCAGGTGGTGCTGGTGCATGGCGACAACGCACTCCAGCTGGGCGTCTTCGCCGCCCCCAGGTCCGAGGGGATCTGGGGCGAGGTGCGCGAGGAGATCCGGCAGTCCCTGCTGCGCGACGGCGCGAGCGCGCAGGAGGTCGAGGGCGAGTACGGCCCGGAGCTGCACGCCCAGGTGAACACCCCGGACGGCCCGACGAACCTGCGGTTCGTCGGCATCGACGGGCCGCGTTGGATGGTCCGCGGGGTGTTCCAGGGCCCGGTGGCCACCAACCCGGCTGTGGCCGGGCCGCTCGTGGAGTGCCTGGACGGCCTGGTGGTCGACCGTGGCCAGGAGGCCAAGCCGGTCCGTGAGCCGCTGCCGCTGCGGCTGCCCCGCGAGATCTCCGACCAGGCCGACGCCGAGGCGGGCGACGCCGCCGCCGAGCCGCGCCAGGTCTGACCCGCGCGCACCGGCCCGCCGGAACCAGCCCCGTCGGCGTACGCTGGCGGCACGGTTCCGGCGCCGCCGGTGCCGGCCGGGGACGGCGAGCGTGGAGAGGGTGACGCGGAGGTCATGACGACCGACGAGGGCCGGGTGTCGCTGCGGCGCATCCTGCAACGGTTCACCGCCAGCGAGGCCGAGATCGACGCGCAGGAGCTGCGGCGCGAGAGCGCCCAGTGTGGCGGGATCCCGGCACAGCAGTGCTCCCGGGGTCAGCTGGTGTCGGTCGCCGGTCGGCTGCGCACGGTGGTCTACACGCCGCGCACCAACCTGCCCACCCTGGAGGCCGACCTGTACGACGGCAGCGACGTGGTCACCCTGGTCTGGTTGGGTCGACGGCACATCGCCGGGATCGAGCCGGGCCGGCACCTGACCGCCCGTGGCCGGGTGGCGGTGCGCGACGAGCGCAAGGTCATCTACAACCCCTACTACGAGCTGGACTCGCCGAAGTGACGGCGTTGCGGACGGAAGGCCGGCGATGACGACGGGACAGCACCGGGCGGCGCAGCCGGAGACCGGCCCTCCGGAGGAGGAGCCGCTGCCGACGATCGCCGAGCAGATGGCCGACCAGCTTGGCGGCTGGCGGGGCCTGGTCGAGTCGAGCATCCCGGTCGTGGTCTTCGTTCTCGCCAACGTCATCGGCGAGCTGCGACCGGCGGTGATCGCCTCGGTCTCCGTCGCGCTGCTGATCGCCGGGCTGCGGCTGGCCCAGCGTCGGCCGATCCGGCATGCCATCAACGGGCTGTTCGGCGTCGGCGTCGGCGCGGCCATCGCCTGGCGCACCGGCGACGAGCGCGATTTCTACCTTCCCGGCATCCTCTACGGCATCGGGTACGGCGTCGCCCTGCTGATCTCGGCGGCAATCCGGCAGCCGCTGGTGGGCTGGATCTGGTCGGTGCTGGTCGCCAAGGGCCGCTCGGAATGGCGCACCGACCCGAAGCTGGTGCGCACCTTCACCCAGCTCACCGTGCTCTGGGGTGTGGTCTGGCTGGCCAAGGTGGGCGTGCAGGCCGGGCTCTACCTGGCCCACCAGGACACCGCGCTGGGCGTGGCCCGGCTGGCGCTGGGCTACCCGCC
Organism: Micromonospora sp. A202; assembly: GCF_006715105.1. Taxonomy (NCBI): domain Bacteria; kingdom Bacillati; phylum Actinomycetota; class Actinomycetes; order Micromonosporales; family Micromonosporaceae; genus Micromonospora; species Micromonospora sp. A202. The sequence goes on from NZ_VFMP01000001.1 coordinate 1,384,294, forward strand.
GTACGCGCTGCTGCTGCTGATCACGGTCTGGACGGTGCGCCGGGTCACCCGGGAGTCGTCGCCGACCCCGCTGCCCGGCGCCTGACCGAACGGCCCGTCGGCTCAGCGTGAGCCGCGGGTCCGCTCGACGCTGTCCGGCCCGAGGATCACCGCGCGGACCTGGTCCTCCACCTCGGCGGTGCAGACGAAGATCAGCTCGTCGCCGGCCTCGATCGGGTCGTCCGGGCTGGGCACTAGGACCCGCTTGCCGCGCAGGATCGCCACCAGCGCGGAGTCGCGCGGCAACGGCACAGCGTGGATCGGCTGACCGACGTAGGGCGCGGTCGGTGGCAGGGTGATCTCGACCAGGTTCGCCTCACCCTGGCGGAAGGTCATCAGCCGGACCAGGTCGCCGACGGTGACCGCCTCCTCGACCAGCGCGGCCATCACCCGCGGCTTGCTCACCGCGACGTCGACGCCCCACTGCTCGGTGAACAGCCACTCGTTCTCGGCCCGGTTGACCCGGGCCACCACGCGCGGCACCGCGAACTCGGTCTTGGCCAACAGCGACAGCACCAGGTTGGTCTTGTCGTCGCCGGTCGCCGCGACCACCACGTCGCACCCGGCGACGTTGGCCTCCTCCAGGCTGGCCACCTCGCACGCGTCGGCGAGCACCCACTCGGCCGCCGGCACCCGGTCCGGGCGCAGCATCTTGGGCTGGCGTTCGATCAGCATCACCTGGTGGCCGTTGTCGATCAGCTCCTGGGCGATCGAGCGGCCCACGTTGCCCGCGCCCGCGATGGCAACCCGCATGGCTCAGTGCCCCCCTTCCGGCGGCGCCGCCGCCACCGACGTGACCGTCGCCACGATGTCATCGCTGACCAGCATGAACACCTGGTCACCCTCCTGTACGACGGTGGAGCCGGTGGGCAGCGTGCCGATGCCGAAGCGGATCAGGTAGGCGACCCGTGCGCCGGACGCCTCCTCCAGGGTGCGCACCGAACGGCCGATCCAGTCCTTGTGGACCGGCACCTCGACGATCGACACGGTGCTCGTGGAATCGCGGAAGATCTCCACGTTGCCCTCCGGCACCAGGTGCCGCAGCATCCGGTCGGCAGTCCAGCGCACTGTCGCGACAGTGGGGATGCCCAGCCGCTCGTAGACCTGCGCCCGGCGCTGGTCGTAGATGCGGGCGGCGACCCGGGACACGCCGAACGTCTCGCGGGCCAGCCGCGCCGAAATGATGTTGGAGTTGTCGCCGCTCGACACCGCCGCAAAGGCGTCCGCGCGCTCGATGCCGGCCTGTCGGAGAACCTCGCCGTCGAAGCCGGCCCCGGTCACCGTGATCCCGGCGAAGTCGGGGCCGAGCCGGCGGAAGGCGTCGGCGTCCTGGTCGATCACCGCCACCGAGTGCCCTCGGGACTCCAGGCTGTGGGCGAGGGTCGACCCGACCCGGCCACATCCCATGATCACGACGTGCACGCTGTCCCTCCCAAGGTGCGTACCGCCCCCGCTTCCGGTGGCCTCCGAGTGCGAGCCTGCCACGTCCCGGCGGGAAGCGGGGACCGACCGTACCCCCGTCGTCGTGAGTAGCCGTGATCGCCCACCCCCGCGCTCCCGCCGTGGTGGTCGTACCCTTGGCGTTCGTGGCCAGTCCCACCTCGCTGCTGAAGCGGCTCCTCCTCGGTCGACCGTTCCGGTCCGACCGGCTCCAGCACACCCTCCTGCCGAAGCGCATCGCGCTGCCCGTGTTCGCGTCCGACGCGCTGTCCAGCGTCGCGTACGCGCCCGACGAGATCCTGCTCACCCTGTCCATCGCCGGCGCCTCGGCGTTCCTGTTCTCTCCATGGATCGCGCTGGCAGTGGTCGTGGTGATGCTCACCGTGGTGGCCAGCTACCGGCAGAACGTGCACGCCTACCCGTCCGGCGGTGGCGACTATGAGGTGGCCACTGTCAACCTGGGCCCGAAGTTCGGCGTCGGGGTGGCCAGTGCGCTGCTGGTCGACTACGTGCTCACGGTGGCGGTGTCGGTCTCCTCCGGGGTGGCCAACCTCGGCTCGGTGGTGCCGTTCGTGGCCACTCACAAGGTCCTGATCGCGGTGATCGCGGTGGTGCTGCTGACCGCTGTCAACCTGCGCGGGCTGCGCGAGTCGGGCACGGCGTTCGCCATCCCCACCTACGGTTTCGTGATCGTGATGCTCGGGATGCTGCTCACCGGGCTGTTCCGGGTCTTCGTGCTGGGCGACGACCTCCGTGCCCCGAGCGCCGACCTGGTGATCCAGGCCGAGCACAGCGTGACCGGGTTCGCGCTCATCTTCCTGCTGCTGCGGACGTTCAGCTCGGGCGCCGCCGCGCTCACCGGCGTGGAGGCGATCTCCAACGGTGTGCCGGCGTTCAAGGCGCCGAAGAGCCGCAACGCCGCCACCACCCTGCTGCTGCTCGGCACCATCTCGGTGAGCATGCTGGTCGGGATCATCTGGCTGGCCCGGCTGACCCACCTGCAGTTCGTCGAGGACCCGGCCCTGCAGATCGTTTCCGGCCCCGAGGGGTACGTGCAGAAGACCGTCACCACCCAGCTCGGTGAGACGGTCTTCGGTTCCGGGTCGATCCTGCTCTACGTGCTGGCCGGGGTGACCGCCCTGATCCTGTTCCTGGCCGCGAACACCGCGTTCAACGGGTTCCCGGTGCTCGGCTCGATCCTCGCGCAGGACCGCTACCTGCCCCGCCAGTTCCACACCCGCGGCGACCGGCTGGCGTTCTCCAACGGCATCACCTTCCTCGCCCTCTTCGCGATCGTGCTGATCGTCGGCTTCCAGGCCGAGGTGACGAAGCTGATCCAGCTCTACATCGTCGGGGTCTTCGTCTCGTTCACCGTCTCCCAGGCCGGCATGATCCGGCACTGGAACCGGCACCTGCGGACCGAGCGGGACCCGGAGGCACGCCGCAAGATGTACCGGTCCCGGGCGATCAACACGTTCGGCATGGGCCTGACCGGCACGGTGCTGGTGATCGTCCTGGTCACGAAGTTCCTGCTCGGCGCCTGGATCGCGATCGCCGCGATGGCGGTGATCTACGTGCTGATGCTGGCCATCCGCCGGCACTACGACCGGATCGCCGTCGAGCTGACCCCGCCGGACGAGGGCCGGGCCACGCTGCCCGCCCGCAACCACGCGATCGTGCTGGTCAGCAAAGTCCACCAGCCGACGCTGCGGGCCATCGCCTACGCCCGGGCCACCCGGCCGGACACGCTGACCGCCGTGACGGTCAACGTGGACGAGAAGGACACCCGGGACCTGCAGGCCGACTGGGAGCGGCGGGAGATGGCCATCCCGCTCACCGTGATCGACTCGCCGTACCGGGAGATCACCCGCCCGATCCTGGACTTCGTCGCCTCCACCCGCCGCAAGTCACCCCGCGACGTGGTCACCGTCTTCATCCCGGAGTACGTGGTCGGCCGCTGGTGGGAGAACCTGCTGCACAACCAGAGCGCCCTGCGCCTCAAGGGCCGGCTGCTCTTCGAACCGGGGGTGATGGTGGTCAGCGTGCCGTGGCAGCTCGCGTCGACAGCGAGCAAGAACCTGGACCGCCTGGACGCCACGCTGTCCCGGACACCGGCACGGGGGCCGCGCGGCACCGTGCCGCCGCTGGTCTCCGCACCGCCGGTGGTTTCTCCGCCACCGCCCGGCGAGGGTGGCAGGGCGGACCGCGCAACGGAAGGAAACGGCCGTGACTGAGTCGGGCGGGCAGCGAACCGCGACAACCCCGGTGCCACCGGCACCCGAGCGTGGGCTGGCCGAGGCGGAAAGGGTCGAGCTGACCGTCGACGCGGTCGCCCCCGGCGGGCACTGCGTGGCACGGGTGGACGGGCAGGTCGTCTTCGTCCGGCACGCGCTGCCCGGTGAACGGGTCATCGCCGAGGTCACCGAGGTGCACAAGGGGTTTGTCCGGGCCGACGCGGTGACCGTGCTGGACCCCTCACCGGACCGCGTCGAGCCGCCCTGCCCGTACGCCAAGCCCGGCGCGTGTGGCGGCTGCGACCTGCAACACGTCGCCCCGGACGCGCAACTGGCCTGGAAGACCGCCGTGGTGCGCGAGCAGCTGGTCCGCCTCGGCGGGCTGACCGACGCCGAGCTGGACCAGCTCGGCGTCCGGGTCGAGGCGCTGCCCGGCGGGCTGCTCGGCTGGCGCTCCCGCGTCCGGTACGCCGTGGACGGCGCGGACCGGGCCGGTCTGCTCAAGCACCGGTCGCACGAGGTGGTGCCGATCGACCGCTGCCTGATCGCCCACCCGGCCATCCAGCAGCTGCCGGTGCTCGCCGAGCGCTGGCCGGCCGCCGAGGCGGTGGAGACGATCGCCAGCACCGGCGGGGACGCGACCGTCACGGAGATCCGCGACGGGGTGCCCACCCCGGTGAGCGGGCCGGCCGAGGTCCGCGAGGTGGCCGCTGGGCGGGACTGGACGCTGCCCGGTTCCGCGTTCTGGCAGGTGCACCCGGCCGCGGCGGACACCCTCTGCGCGGCGGTGCTGGACCTGCTGGACCCACAGCCGGGCGAGACCGGGTGGGACCTCTACGGCGGCGCTGGGCTGTTCGCCGCGGCCCTCGCCGGCCGGGTCGGCGACGCCCGGATCACCCTGGTCGAGTCGGGCCGGGACGGGGTGGACGCGGCCCGGGCCAACCTGGCCGACCTGCCCCAGGTCGAGGTGGTCGCCGCCCGGGTGGAGACCGCGCTGACCCGCCGACGGATCACCGGCCCGGTCGACGTGGTGGTGCTCGACCCGCCGCGCTCCGGCGCGGGCGCCCAGGTGGTGCGTGACATCGTCGCCGCCGGCCCGCGAGCGGTCGCGTACGTGGCCTGTGACCCGGCGGCCTTCGCCCGGGACGTCCGCACCTTCACCGAGCTCGGTTGGCGGCTGGCGGCGCTGCGGGGCTTCGACCTGTTCCCGATGACACAGCACGTCGAGCAGGTGGGGCTGCTGCTCCCGCCGCGGATCGCGCTCTGACCAGGGGCTCAGCCGACCCGCACGGCCCGGGCCTCTCGGCCCAGGCTGCGGAGTACCGGGCGGCCGATAGACTCTCCGGTCATGAGTGTTGAAGAGGACACGGCCAACCACGGCCGGCTGCTGGGGACGGTACGCGGTCCGCAGGACGTCAAGCGGATGTCGGGCGAGGAGCTGGACGTCCTCGCCGCCGAGATCCGGGACTTCCTGATCGCCAAGGTCTCCCGCACCGGCGGGCACGTCGGGCCCAACCTCGGTGTGGTCGAGCTGACGCTGGCCATGCACCGCGTCTTCGACTCGCCCCGGGACCGGCTCCTGTTCGACACCGGCCACCAGGCGTACGTGCACAAGATCCTCACCGGGCGCCAGGCCGGCTTCGACAAGCTCCGTCAGCGCGGTGGCCTCTCCGGCTACCCCAGCCAGGCGGAGAGCGAGCACGACCTCATCGAGAACTCGCACGCCTCCACCGCGCTCTCCTACGCCGACGGCCTCGCCAAGGCGTACGCGCTGCGTGGTGAGGCCCGCAGCGTCGTGGCCGTGGTCGGCGACGGCGCGCTCACCGGTGGCATGTGCTGGGAGGCGCTGAACAACATCGCCACCGCCGGCAACTCCCTCGTGATCGTGGTCAACGACAACGGCCGGTCCTACTCGCCGACCATCGGCGGGCTGGCCGACCACCTCTCCTCGCTGCGGCTCAACCCCGGCTACGAGAAGGTCCTCGACACCGTCAAGGACGCCCTCGGCTCCACGCCGCTGGTCGGTAAGCCGATGTACGAGGTGCTGCACGCGGTCAAGAAGGGCATCAAGGACGCGGTCGCCCCGCAGGCCATGTTCGAGGACCTCGGCATCAAGTACGTGGGTCCGGTGGACGGGCACGACGTGGCGGCCGTCGAGGCGGCGCTGCGCGCGGCGAAGAACTTCGGCGGCCCGGTGATCGTGCACGCGGTCACCCGCAAGGGCTACGGCTACCGCCCGGCCGAGGAGGACGAGGCGGACTGCCTGCACGGCCCGAGCAGCGCCTTCGACGTCGAGACCGGCGCGCTGCTGGCCGCCCCGTCGGTGAAGTGGACGCACGTCTTCGCCGACGAGCTGCTGGCCGTCGCCGACGAGCGGCCGGACGTGGTGGGCATCACCGCCGCGATGGCCGAGCCGACCGGCATCGCCAAGCTGGCTCGCAAGTACCCCGAGCGGGTGTACGACGTGGGCATCGCCGAGCAGCACGCCGCCACCTCGGCGGCCGGGCTGGCGCTCGGCGGTCTGCACCCGGTGGTAGCGGTCTACGCCACCTTCCTCAACCGTGCCTTCGACCAGGTCCTGCTGGACGTGGCGATGCACAAGCTGCCGGTGACCTTCGTGTTGGACCGGGCGGGCATCACCGGCCCGGACGGCCCCAGCCACTACGGCATCTGGGACATGTCGGTCTTCGGGGTGGTGCCCGGGCTGCGGATCGCCGCTCCCCGTGACGCCGCCACGCTGCGGGAGGAGTTGCGCGAGGCGGTGGCCGTCGACGACGGCCCCACCGTGGTGCGCTTCCCGACCGGCGCGGTCGCCGCGGACCTGCCGGCGCTGCGCCGGGTGGGCCCGGTCGACGTGTTGGCCGAGTCGGCGCGTACCGACGTGCTGCTGGTCGCTGTCGGCTCGTTCGGCCAGCTGGGCATGGAGGTGGCCGCCCGGGTCGCCGAGCAGGGCTACGGCGTCACCGTCGTCGACCCCCGCTGGGTGCGTCCGGTCCCGGCGGAGCTGGTCGACCTGGCCGCCCGCCACCGGCTCGTGGTCAGCGTCGAGGACGGCGTCCGGGTCGGCGGGGTGGGCGACGCGCTCGCCCAGGCCATGCGCGACGCCGACGTCCGGGTGCCGCTCAAGGACCTGGGCGTACCGGCCGAGTGGCACCCGCACGGCACCCGCGCGCAGATCCTCGCGGACCTGGGTCTGACCGCCCAGGACGTGGCGCGCAACGTGACCGGCTGGATCTCCGGCCTGGACGCCACCCCGGACCGCCTCACCCCCAGCGACGCGGCCGCGCAGAACTGACGAAACGACGACGGCGGGCGCCCCCTCCCGGGGACGCCCGCCGTCGTCGTCCCACGGGCGGGTCAGTTGGTTGGCTTCACCGAGCGGTAGTGGGTCTTGTCGGTGTTGGCGAGGCTGTAGGTCTGGGAACGGGACGGGCCGGGGATGACCGCCAGGCCGGGGCGTTCGACCAGCAGGGGAGTGCCCGGCGGAACGGACAGGGAGCTGTCCCGGGTGGCTCGCCAGCTCAGCACCACGAGCGGCTGACCGGGCACCGGCAACTGGTACGCCTGCAACGGGGTGGCCCGGTCGGCGGGTGAGACGACGGGCGCGCTCCCGTCGGCCGGTCGGTAGACCACAGCGGTCATCGCGCCGGCGTCGGTGTCCCAGCTGAGCTGCTGCAACTCGGCTGCCTCACCACCGCCGAGGGCGACCTCGCCGAGCGAGCGGACGGTGAGTTTCGCCATCGGCCAGGACGTCGGCACCGAGCGCGGCGCGTCCCGGTCGCCGATCCGGCGGGGGATGCTGCCGAACGGGCCCCGGTCACCGCCCAGCACGCAGGTGTCCAGCCCGGTGAGCGCCCTCCGGCCGGTGCCGGACTCGTCGCGGACCAGCGGATAGCGCGGGTCGACGGTGCCGGTGCCCAGGTCGAGCAGCCGGTCCGCGGCCCGCCCGCGGGGCAGCGACTCGGTGGTCCGCAGGGTCGCTGTCACTCCGACCGCGGTGCAGGACGGCACGTCGACCGGCGCGCTGAGGCCGTCCGTGACGGGCAACGTCCGATCCTGTGGCCCGACCAGCATCTGCACCCGCGCCGAGACCAGGTAGCGGCGGCCGGCGGCGGTCTGCACCGGCAGAACGTCGGAGTAGACGAGGTAGCCCGGGTCGGTGTATTCGGTGGCGCGGGTCACCGCGTACCGGTCGCCGTCACGGGTGAGTTGCAGCAGCCAGGAGGCGCTCTCGCCGGGCACGTCGGCGGCCACGAGTGCCACCGGCGCGCCGTCGACCCGGCCGGAGAAGAGGATGCCGGACGAGGGCAGGTGCGCGCGGTCATCGGCCGGTGACCGCCAGTCGCGGACCGTCCTGGTGACCGCTGCCGTCGCCGTGGCGTCCCCCGAGAGGTCGCCCCGGGGCGGCCACACGACCAACGCGCCGTCCAGGCTGTCGTAGCCGACCCGCAGATCCTGCGGCTTCCTCTCGGCCACCGGACCGCAGGCCGTGGCGGCCAGCAGCGCGGTGAGCAGGACGGGAAGCGCCCTGCCGTACCGACGGCCTGGAGTCACCTGGTCCGCCCCCGATCGCCTCGCCGTCGCTGTCGGAAAGCGCCATAGTACGAGATGTCCGGTGCGGGACCCCAGGTGGTCGCCGTCAAACCCACCACAATGGACGTCACCGGGGCTTTAGTGCGTTTTCGTTGCTCCGGTAGACTCCGCCGACTGTGACGCCTGCCGAGTCCCGCGCCCTGCCCGCGCCGCACCCGGAGGCCGCACCCGGCCCCGACGAGATGGTGAGCTACCGCACACCGGGCGGCCTCTTCGCCGCCACCGCCCCCACCGAAGCACCAGCCGAGCCCGCAACACCGACGGACCCGGATGCGCCGTCCGAGCCCGCAACGCCGTCCGAGCCTGCAGCGCCGTCCGAGCCCGCAGCGCCAGCGGCCCCGCACGCGCCGGCGGAGGACGTGGCGGTGGCCGACGGCGCGGAGGTCGTACCGACGCGGCCATGGTGGCGTCGCTGGACCCGGCGACGGCAGCACCTCGCCGTGGGTGGCCTGTTCCTGCTCGCCGCGGTCTGGGTGACCAGTCGGATCTGGCTGGACCCGTCCGGACGGGTGGCCTCGCTCTACACCGGCGACCCGGCCCAGGTGCAGTTCTTCCTCGCCCACTCGGTACGCGTGGTGCTGCACGGCGAGTACCCGTTCTACACCGAGCAGTTCAACTACCCCGACGGCGTCAACCTGATGGCCAACACGGCCGTGCTGGCGCTGGGCATCCCGATGGTCCCGGTGACGCTGCTCTTCGGGCCGGCGGTCTCCTTCGTGGTGCTGGTGACACTGGGCCTCGCAGGCACCGCCATGGCCTGGTACCTCATGCTCTCCCGCCACCTGGTGCGTACGCCGCTGGCGGCGGCGGTCGGCGGCTGGTTCTGCGGCTTCTCGCCCGCGATGCTGTCGCACGCCAGTTGGCACCCGAACATCATCAGCCAGTTCCTGCTGCCGTTCATCGTCTGGCGGGTGCTGGTGCTCACCCGCTCCCGCCGGCCGGTCCGGGACGGGGCGCTGCTCGCCCTGCTGGTCACCGCGCAGGCGTTCATCAACGAGGAGATCCTGCTCTTCACGGCCCTGGCCTGCGGGGTGTTCCTGCTGGCCGTGCTCGCGCAGGAACCCGCCCGCTGGTCGGCGGCCTGGCGACCGCTCGGCATCGGCGTGGTGACCTGCACGCTGCTGGCCGGGGCGCTGCTGGCGTACCCCCTGTACGTGCAGTTCGCCGGGCCGATGGCCTACCACGGGCTCAGCGATGCCGTGAAGGACTACGGCAACGACATCGCCGCCTTCTTCGCCCCCGGCTCGCCCACCCTCGGCGGCAACCAGCGAGCCAACATCAACCTGGCGCCGAACTACTCGGAGGAGAACGCGTTCTTCGGCTGGAGCCTGTCCATGCTCGCCGTCGGCATCGTGGTCTGGTTGCGCCGGGAGCTGATCGTCCGGGCGCTCGCGGTTACCGGCCTGTTCTTCGCCGTCCTGTCGCTCGGTGAGCGGATCTCCTGGTGGGACCGTGAGCTGGTCAGCGGGCCGTGGCAGTTGCTGGTCCACCTGCCGTTGCTGGACGCGGTGGTGCCGACCCGGTTCGGTCTGATCACCAGTGTGGTGATCGGTCTGCTGCTCGCGCTCGCCGTCGAGCGGGCCTGGGCGTTGCGACCGGCCGACCGGCGCACCGTGCGGACGCTCACCGCGGCGGGCCTGGCGTTCGCGCTGCTGCCGATCGCTCCGATGCCACTGCGGATGGTCTCCCGACCGCCGGTGCCGGACTTCATCACGGCCGACCGTTGGCGGGCATACGTCGGGCCGGACCAGACGCTGGTGCCGATCCCGGTGCCCAGTATGGGTAACACGCACGGCATGCGCTGGGCGGCGGCCACCAACCTCGACTTCAAGATCCCCGGCGGTTACTTCCTCGCCCCGCGCAACGGCAACACCGGTGACGCGGGTCGGTTCGGCGGCCGACCCAGCGGGGTGGGTCAGATGCTGGAGGAGGTGGCGACCACCGGGCGGATGCCGAAGCTCGACGACCGGCAACGCCGCCGCTTCGCCGACGAGCTGCGTCACTGGCGAGCCGCGATCCTGGTGCTGCCGCTCCGTCAGCAGAACGCCGAGCCGTTGCGGCGTACCGTCGAGGACCTGGTCGGCCCCGGCCGCCAGGAGCTGGACGTCTGGATGTGGGACGTCCGGGCGCTGACCGACCGTTCGGTCTGATGACCACCGGGACGACGTCCCCGGCCACCTCGCCCCCGGCGGTGGTGCGCACGTCCCGTCCGGTCTGGCTGCGGGACCTGCTGGTGGTGGTCGGCTATCTGGGCCTGGCCGCGGTGCTGACCAGCGCCCAGTGGGGCCAGCCGTGGCGGCTGTTCCACCAGGCGGGCGACCAGATCCTGTTCGAGTGGATGCTGACCCACGCGGCGCACGCCGTGGTCGCGGGCGACAACCCCCTCCACAGTGCAGGGTTGAACGCGCCCGACGGGGTCAACCTGATGGCGAACACCTCGGTGCTCGGCCTGGGTGTCCCGTTGACCCCGGTCACCCTGCTCCTCGGATCGCAGGTGGCGTTCTGCGTGGCGGTCGTCTGCTGCCTCGCCGGCACGGCCGCCGCCTGGTACGCGCTGCTGCGCCGCCGGCTGGTCACCACCCGTTCCGCCGCTGCGGTCGGTGGGCTGATCTGCGGTTTCGCCCCGGGAATGATCGCCCAGGCGGGCGCGCACCTGCACATCGCCGCGCAGTTCCTGGTGCCCCCGATCCTCGCCCTGGTGTTCCGGCCCGCCGTGGACCGGGCGCACCGGCTCGTCGGCGTGTGGCGGCCGGGCATCGTCCTCGGGCTGCTGCTGGTCTGGCAGGTCTTCATCGGCGAGGAGGTGCTGGTCTTCCTGGCGCTCGCGGCGGGGGTGTTCGCGCTGGGCTACGCGCTCGCCGACCGGGTGGCCGCCCGGCAGCTCGCCCCGGCCCTCCTCGGCCGGCTGGGGGTGGCGGCCGGGGTGGCGGCGGTGCCGCTGGCATACCCGCTGTGGTTCCAGTTCCACGGCCCGCAGCACTACTCCGGGATGGCGTTCGCCACGCACGCCTTCCAGTTGGACGCCGCGTCGTTCACCGCGTCGGCCCGGCAGACAGTGCTCGGCGACGACTGGCTGCCGGGCCTGCTCGCGCCGAACCCGACCGAGGAGAACTCCTTCTTCGGCCCGGGGCTGCTGGTGCTCGCCGTGGTGATCGTGATCTGGCTGTGGCGACGGCCGCTGGTGCGCGCGCTGGCCGGCTGTGGGCTGCTGTTCGCGCTGCTCTCCCTCGGCACCGAGCTGCGGGTCGACGGCACCGCCACCGGCATTCCGGGGCCGTACCGGCTGGTCGCCGGGCTGCCCCTGCTCGACCTTGCGGTGCCGGCCCGGTTCGCGCTGGTCTGCGTACCGGTGCTGGGTGTGCTGGTGGCGCTCTCCCTGGACCGGGTGCGGACGGCGCGCCGGCTGTCGGCCGCACCGGGGCTGCCGGTGCGGCTGCTCTGGGCCGGCGCGGTGGCCGCCGCGTTGCTGCCGCTGGTCCCGACGCCGATCCGGGTGGTGCCTGTCACGCCGGTGCCGGGGTTCGTCGCCGACGGCGGGTGGCGTCCGCTGGTGCCGCCCGGCCGGACGGTGGTCGCCGTACCGCCGGTCACCGGCGCGGCGCAGAGCCCGGCGATGCTCTGGTCCGCCCGTACCGGTCTGGCGTTTCCCACGCCGGGCGGCTATTTCATCGGCCCGAGCGGCCCGGACGACCCGGCGGCCCGCTGGGGCGCGCCGGACCGCCCCACGTCGGTGCTGCTGCGGCGGGTCGCCGAGACCGGCACGGCGCCGGTGCTCACCGACGCCGACCGCCGCCAGGCCGTCGAGGATCTGCGGCACTGGCGGGCCGCCGTGGTGGTGCTCGGCCAGCTGACCAACGGCGAACCGGTCCGTCGGACCGTCGACGACCTGCTCGGCCCGGGCCGCCCGGTCGACGGCGGCTGGATGTGGGACGTCCGGAACCGGGTCGACTGATCAGCTCACCAGGGCGCGGACGTCCCAGACCCAGACGTCGTCGACCCGCTGGGGCGGCCCGATCAGGCCGGTGACCAGCTCACGCAGCACCGCCTCGCGGGGATGCGCCCCGAGCACGACCACCGACGCCCGCCAGAACCGCAGGTCCTCGACGGCCTGGCGGCGGTTCTCGTCGGTGAGCACCGGGACTGCGCCGGCGTCCATCGTGGAGTAGATGAGGGTACTGGTGGGCCGGTTCGGCGCGCCGAAGACACCCTCGCCCAGCTCGTTCGGCCCGATGAAGTAGCCGCCCGGGACGGGGAACTCCTGCCTGGTCAGCGCACTCCACCGCAGCGTCGGCAGGCCGTGCACGTTGCTCGGGATCGGCACCGGCACCAGGGTTCGACCCGCCGGCACGTACGGCCGCCAGCCGCCCGCGCTGATGAAGTGCGGTGGCGGGTCGATCTGCTGGGCGGGCAGCGGCCGGGGAATGAGCGGCAGAACGGCGAGGGCGACAGCCGCGTACCCCACCGGGCGCAGCCACCGGCGGCCCGCCGCGACCGGCGCGGGCGGGCTCGGCTCGTCGGACGTCGCCGGGGCCGCCTCGCTGACGCGCTGGCCCGGCACCCGCGGCTGGTCGGCCACCGGGCGCCCCTGGCGGTGCGCGGCGTCCCAGGTCAGCGCGAGCAGTACGCCCACCGCAGCGGCCACCACCAGCGTCAACCGGGTCGGCATCATCATCTCGACCAGCGGCAGGTCGTCCGGCACGTACGACCACGGGCCGCGCACCCCGGTCTCGACGCCGTTGAACCGCACCCGGGGCCCGATCGACGCCACTGTGAAGACGACGATCAGCACGGCGGCGATCCGGGCCGGCAACGATCGGCGTACGAGCAGCACCAGGGCGACCACCGAGAGCAGCACCAGGGGCCAGCCGAACCAGGTGTTCTGCTCGGTCAACCCGATCGTCTTCTCCACGGCCGGATCGCCGGCCCAGGTGTCCCGGGCGAAGGTGACGAAGGCGACCAGGTCCTCGCCCCAGTTGTGGAAGACGCCACCCTGCAGGCCCCGGTAGGACTGCGGGCCGTTGAACTGGAACCAGATCGGGTACGCGGCGAGCACCAGGGCCAGCCCGCCAGCGACGCCGAGCCCGGCCAGGAACGTGCCGGCGACGGCCCGGGTGGCCGCCGGGCGCTGCACGGCGTACGCCAGCACGACGACCAGGCAGGCCAGCGCGGTGAGCAGCAGCATCTCCTCGTTGATGAAGATCTGGTACGTCACCAGCGCCCCGAGCACCAACCCGTTGCGCCGCCACCGGCCGGCCTCGCCGAGGCGCAGCACCCGCACCACGATCAGCGGCAGCAGGAAGTTGGACACGAAGTTGGGCTGGCCGTTGGCGTGGTGGATGATTCCCGGCGCGAAGCCGAGGAACGCGCCGCCGACGAAGGCCGCCGCCCGGGAGCGCACCAGGTGGCGGGAGAGCATCCAGTAGCCGGTGCCGGCGGTGGCGGCCAGCGCCGCACCGAGGTAGAGCGCGTACATCACCTGCGGGCCGAGCAGCATGGTCAGCGGGGCCAGCGGCACTGTCACCCCGAGCAGCGAGGTGTTGGCCATCATGTTCACCCCGTCCGGGGCGTTCTGCTGGGCCGTGAACAGCGGGTTCTCCAGGTGCCGCACCGAGTACGCGCCGTGCGCGAACAGCCACTCGAACCAGCTGTGGTCGGTGGGCAGGTGCGAGGAGACCCGGCCGGTGACGTCACCCCAGTAGTTGAGGCAGACGAAGACGCCCACCAGGACATAGGCTCCGAGGGCCAGCAGGTCGGCTCGGGCCGGGCGGCGTCGAGGCCGCCGTGTCGACTCGGCCTCGGCCGGGTCGGCGTCGGTCAGGGGATTCAGCGAAGGGTCTACCACCGGCACAGCCACGACGCGCCATCGTACAGGCGTGGTTCGGTCGCTTTTGCCGGCCCGGTGCGCTCACGGTCGGTTTGCCGGACGGTCACCCGTCGGTCAGCCTGAGTGGTGACGGAAGGACGATCGTTGTCGATCATCGAGCTGGGCGAGATCCGGGAGGAGCCGGCGTCGGCGCCTGCGGTCCGCCGCCCGCGCGCCGCCGGTCGCCCGCTGCGCAGTGCGGCGGTGCTGGTGCTCAGCCTGGTGGTGCTGGTCGGCGCCACGCCGTCACCGCAGCGAACGGTGAGCATCGTGCCGGCGTCGCCCACGGCCACGGCATACCTGGCCGGGGACGGCATCTTCGTCATCGACCCGCCGACACCCGACGGGGACCGCTACCTGACCGCCTACGCCCAGCCGGCACCATCCGGAACAGTCGTGCGGCGGCGGTGGCAGACGCCGCTGGTCCGCACCGGTGACTACCTGGACGTCCGGGTCGAGCGAGGGTTGGTGTTGACGATGGCGGTCAGCGCCCCGAACAGGGTGTTCCAGACCACCGCGTTCGACACCGTCACGGGCCGGCAACGCTGGCAGCATCCTGGTGCTCCCCAGCTGACAGCCAGCGGCGCTCTGCTGGTGACCGACGGCCGGGAGGACGGGTCGGGCGCGGTGAGCGGGGTCGAGCCCGACACCGGCCGGGTGCTCTGGTCGGTGTCGGTCCCGCCGGCCGCCAACCCGTCCTACCACCTCACTCCCGAGGGCCAGGTCGACCGGTTCGTGCTCCTGCAACCGACCGGCGAGGTGCAGGTGCACGACGCCGGCACCGGCCGCCTGCTGCGTAGCATCGACACACTGCCCGGTGACCGGTCGGCGTACCAGCGGGTGCAGGTCGTCGACGACCTGCTGCTGCTCGTCCCACCCGGCAGCACCCGGCTGGTGAGCTACGGGCTGGCCGAGTTGGAGCCACGATGGACGGCCGAGGTGACGCTGGTGTCGCATGTGGTCGACTGCGGCGGTCTGCTCTGTGCGGTACCGCAGACCGGCGGCCTCCAGGTGCTCGATCCCGCCACCGGCGCGGTGCGCTGGTCCGAACAGGGCCAGGACAACCTGGCCGACGTCCGGTACGGCCGGTTGCTGATGGCCAGGCCCGGCCAGGGGTACGAGGTGCGGGACGCGGCGACCGGGCAGGTAAGGACCGAGCTGGGCGCGTGGGGCCTGCTGCCGGTGCTCGGCCCGGACGATCCGCTGGTCGGCCTGCGCCAGGGGGCCGACGGCCGGATGGTCGTCGCCGAGCTGGACCTGGTGGCCGGTCAGGCGCGGATCCTCGACGTGCTCCGGGTCATCGCCGGCAGCTGCCAGGCGTCCCTGCCGGTCCTGCTCTGCCAGCGTGTCGACGGCGCGACCGCGTTGTGGCGGTTGACGCGATGAGCGACTCGGTGATCGACCTCGGCGAACTGCGGCACGGCACGGACCCGGAGCCGTTACCCCGCCCACCCCGCGCCAGCGGTCGGCAGCCGCGCTGCGCGCTGGTCCTGCTCCTCGCGCTGTTCACGCTCGCTGCCTCCGCCGTGCCGCCACCCCGGCGGGCCCCGGTGACGCTGCCGGCCCAGCCCGGGTCCGACGTTCTGATCGATGGTGACCTCCTTCTGGTCATGGAGCCGACAAGCCCGGGGTGGCAGGGGCGGCTGGCCGCGTATCGGCTGCCCGGCGGCGAGCCGGTCTGGCAGGCGCCGCTGTCGGCGGAGGCCCGATACTGGGGAATGACTCCACTGGCCGGGATGATGCTTGTCACCGGGTACGAGATCGGCCCCGAGGGTCGGGAGACACGCACCGTCGCTCTGGACCGGGCGACCGGGGCGTACCGGTGGCAGCAGCCGGGCAGCGTCTTTGAGCTGACCGACGGCAACGTGCTGCTGCGTACCGGCGGTGAGTCCGAGCCGAGCACCCTGCGTGCGGTCGATCCGTGCTGCGGCACCGTGCGCTGGCAGCTACCCCCGGTCAACGCCGAGATCAACATCCGGGACACCGGGCACGGGGTGGACCGGGTGGTGCTCAACCAGGCGAACGGGCCGGTCGAGGTACGCGACGCGACCACCGGCGCGGTGCTGGCCCGCGCAGACCTGCGCCCGCCCGACGGTGGTCCCATCAGAGTGGACCTGACGAAGGATCTGTTGCTGGCCATCGACAGAGGCTCGGGCACGGTCACCGGGTACGGGCTGGACCAGCTCGACCAACGCTGGAGCCGCGCGGGTGTCCAGGTGGAGTTCGCGCTCGACTGTGGCCCCGTCCTGTGTGTGCGCACCGGCAACAACGAACTCCAGGCGATCGACGCCACGACCGGTGCGTTGCGCTGGCGCAACAGCCAATGGGGTTGGGCCTGGCCGTACGACGGTCGGCTGCTGGTCAACGTGTTGAGCAGCGAAGACGGGCCGGAGCACTTCGCCGTGCTCGATCCGCTGACCGGCCGGGAGCTGGCCGACCTGGGCCGGTGGGACCTCTACCAACTCAGTGTCGGTGGTCGGCTGATCGGCACACGACAGCATCCCGACGGAGGGGTGATCGTCGGCGAGGTGGACGTCCGCGCCGGGAAGGTGCGCATCCTGGACGTGCTGCCCCAGGCCGGCGGCAACTGTCAGGCGATAAACGGTCACCTGGTGTGCGGTGCCGCCCCGGCCGGCGCGTACCGGATCTGGAAGTTGCCGGACTGACTACCAGTTGGCCTGAGCGGGCGGCGGGGGCAGCGGCACCGACGGGGGCCGCAACACGTACGCCACACCGCCGCTGCCACGCTGCCAGACCGTCTCGAACCGCTGCCGGGGCACGGCACGGCGGACCGCGTCGTCGTCCGGGGCGTACGGGTCGTTGAGCACCGGGTCGCCGTCGACGGTGAAGCCGACCAGCACCATCAGGTGCCCTGCCGTGTCGTACCCGAGCCCCGGCACCTCGTCGGCCCGGAACGCGGCGGAGACGATCAGGGGGATGCCGGCCGCGATGAACGCCTCCGCCTCGACCAGCGACCGCAGCCGGGTGACGAACGCGTCCACCCCGTACCGGCCGGCGTACGCGGTGTTGAACGACCAGTTGCCCGCCCCGGCGTACGCGTGGTCGTAGCAGTGTCGGGCGGCGTGCACCACCACCGGACGCGGGCCGGGCGGCTCCACCCAGGCGTAGTGCTCCGGGGTCGGCTCGGCACCCCAGTGGGCGAGCACCATCGAGGTGCAGGTGGGGCTGCACCAGGAGTCGCCGCCGCCTCCCCACTGCGGGTACTGGCCGGCGTGCAGCCGCTGCGAGTAGCGGGGCACGTCCAGCACCCGGCCCCAGGCTGGGGACGAGGCGGGCTGCGCGTACCCCTGGTCGGGGCCCGTGGGACCGGTGGCGACCGCGCCGACGCTGCGCAGCACCGGGCCGGTCGGGCTTTCCGCCGGCCGGCACAGGGTGACCCGCGCCTGCCAACCGGTGACCGTCGCGCCGGTCACGATCAGGGTGTCGGTGTCGACCCGGGCGTCGCCGTCGCGCTGCCCGGGCACCGACGTGCGTTCAACTGCCAGGTCGTCGGCCGCCCAGCGGGCCAACCGGTACCAGCCGGTGCTCGGCGCGTCGTCGTGCCAGCCGCGCAGCTCGACCTCGATCCAGCAGCCGGCCGGGGTGTCGGCGGTCCAGGACGGCACCACCTCGCTGACGGGGAAGCCGACCCGCACCGGCGGCGACGTCCAGGTGCCCTGCTGGTTCACGCCGTCGAGGGCCAGCCCTCGACCGGTGGCGAGCAGGCCGTCGCCGTTGCCGGCCGTCGTGTCGGCCGGCAGGTGGAAACCCCGGTAGGCGATGTCCCGCCCGGTGGTTGGTGCCGCGATGGTCATGTCAGGTCCGTCCGTCCCTCGGTGCCGCGGGCCAGCATCGCGTACGCCGAGGTGGTCCGCAACGCCGCCCGTGGCGGGCGGCGAGGGACGATGGTTGCCGACCGGCACTAGGTTGTCGGTGGTCAGCAGCGAGGAGGCCGGGATGCGGGTACTGGTGGTGGAGGACGAGCGCAACCTCGCCGACGCGATCGCGCGAGGGTTGCGCAAGCGGGGGATGGCCGTCGACGTGGCGTACGACGGCGACGCCGGCCACGAGGCGGCGTTCGTCACCCGGTACGACGTGGTGGTGCTCGACCGGGACCTGCCGGGCGTGCACGGTGACCAGATCTGCGCCGAGCTGGCCGCCTCCGGCGCGCTGACCCGGGTGCTGATGCTCACCGCGAGCGGCACGGTGGCCGACCGGGTGGAGGGGCTGCAGCTCGGAGCGGACGACTACCTGCCCAAACCGTTCGCGTTCGACGAGCTGGTCGCCCGGGTGCAGGCGCTGGGCCGGCGGGCGACCCCGGCCGCGCCGCCGGTGCTCGAACTGGCCGACCTCGTGCTCGACCCGGCCCGTCGGGTGGCCACCCGCGCCGGCGTGCCGGTCGACCTCACCAACAAGGAGTTCGGGGTGCTCAGCGAGCTGCTCAAGGCTCGTGGCGCGGTGGTGTCCAGCGAGGAGCTGCTGGAACGGGTCTGGGACGCCAACACCGACCCGTTCACCACCATCGTCCGGGTCACCGTGATGACGCTGCGCAAGAAGCTCGGCGACCCGCCGCTGATCGAGACGGTGGTCGGAGCGGGTTACCGCACCGCCGAGGTTGGCGCGTGAGCCGCCGGTTGCGGCCCACCCTGCGGTTGCGGCTGACCCTGCTCAACGGTGTGCTGCTGATCGGGGCCGGTGCGATCCTGGTGCTGCTGGCCTGGCTCCTGGTCCGTGACGCGCTGCGACCCACCGACGAGTTGCTGCCCGGCACGGTCGTGCTGCTGGCGGACGGCGAGTCGATGGACGCCGCCCAGTGGCAGCGGCAACTCGTCGATGCCGCCTCCGGGGAGTTGCTGGCCAAGGGCCTCGTCGCGCTGTTGGCGATCAGCGTCGTCGGGGTGGCCGGCGCGTACGCGGTGGCCGGGCGGGCGCTACGCCCACTGCACCAGGTCACCGCGACCGCCCAGCGGCTCGGCGAGGCGACCCTGGACCAGCGGATCGGCTACTCGGGCGCCGACGACGAGGTGGCCGAGCTGGCCAAGACGTTCGACGCCATGCTGGACCGGATCGCGTCCGCCTTCGAGGCGCAGAAGCGCTTCGTGGCCAACGCCTCGCACGAGCTGCGTACCCCGCTCGCCGTGATGCGCACCGAGATCGACGTGACGCTCAGCGACGACGACGCGGACGCCGCCGAATACCGCCGGATGGCGACAGTGGTCCGTGACGCCTCGGAGCGGGCCAACGGCCTGGTGGACGCGCTGCTGGTGCTGGCCCGCAGCGAGGCCCAGGCCGGGCGGCAGTTGGGCCGGCGTACCGAGTGTGACCTCGCCGCCGGCACTGCCAACGCGCTGTCCGCGATGCGCCGGGAGGTGGAACGGATCGGGCTACGGGTCCAGACGTCACTGGAGTCCGCTCCGGTGGTCGGCGACCCGGGGCTGCTCGACCGGTTGGCCGGCAACCTCATCGAGAACGCGGTCCGCTACAACCACCTGCACGGCCGGCTCTGGGTGCGCACCGGCACCGACGGCGACCGGTCCTGGCTGGTGGTGGGCAACACCGGCTTCGAGGTGGACCAGGCCGACGTGCCGGGGCTGTTCGAGCCGTTCCGTCGCGGTGGCCGGGAACGGACCGGGGCCCGCGGCTCCGGCCTGGGGCTGTCCATCGTCCGGGCGGTCTGCACGGCGCACGGCGGCACCGTACGGGTGATCGCGCAGTCGGGTGGTGGTCTGGAGGTGACTGTCACCCTCCCGTCGGCGGACGCTCCGCCGGTCAACGGGTCGGTGCCCGGCCAGGGATGACGGGGGTTGCGCGCGGCGTTCGGCCGGTGGCAAGATCACGGCGTCAGCCAGGAAGCGAAGGGGGGTGCGTCGATGTCCACCGATCATGACTCCGCGCCCCGGGTGTGCGCCGGCTGACTCCCGGAAGCGGAGCGTCCCATCCCGTACGGAGGGAACACCCGTGTATCCACGGATCCGCAACATCAGTTTTGACTGTCACGACACGTACGCCCTGGCGGGCTTCTGGGCCGCCGTGCTCGGGTACACCCGGCACTCCGAGGACGCCCCGGGTGACCCGGAGGCGGCCCTGCTGCCGCCGGACGACGCCACCCCGAACCTGTTCTTCCAAGAGGTGCCGGAGGAGAAGGTGACCAAGAACCGGCTCCACATCTGCCTGGAACCCGTCGACCGGACCAGAGATGAGGAGGTCGAGCGGGTGCTCGGCCTCGGTGCCACAGTGGTCGCCGACCGTCGGCGCGCCGACGGCACGGGTTGGGCGGTGCTCGCCGACCCCGAGGGGAACGAGTTCTGCGTGGTCCGCAGCGCTGGGGAACGTCTCGCTACCACCACCGTGGAGGACCAGCTGTGAGTTCGACGATCCACAACATCAGCATCGACTGTCACGACACGTACGCCCTGGCCGGCTTCTGGGCGCAGGTCTTCGACTGCCCCCGGCAGCCCGACGACTTCCCCGGTGACCCGGAGGCGATGCTCCTACCGCCGGGCGGCCCGGAGGTGCTCTTCCTCGCCGTGCCCGAGGGCAAGACGGTGAAGAACCGACTGCACCTGGACCTGCAACCCGCCGACCGCACCCGGGCCGAGGAGGTCGAGCGGCTGCTCGGCATCGGCGCGACGCTCGTCGCCGATCACGTCGGCCCGACCGGCGGGGGTTGGGTGGTGCTCGCCGACCCGGAGGGCAACGAGTTCTGCGTGCTCGGCAACGCCGCCGAACGGGCGGCGGCAGCGGCGGCGCGCGCCGCGGCGGGAGACGACGCACCGGTCTGACGGCCGGCGTACGGTTCGGGGCCCCGGTCACCCTCGGGCGGTCGGGGCCCCGGCACCACGCTGCCCGGGCGGGGACCCGACCGTCGGGTCAGGAACGCGGTGAGGGCGCGTCCTGGCCTTCGGCGATGTCGGCGAGTTGTGCGGTCACCGAACCCCAGCCGTCCACAAAGCCGATCTTCTCGTGCAGGTCACGAGCGGCGGGATCACCGTGGCGGACGACGATCCGGTAGTCAGTACCGTCCGGATGATCTCTCATGGTGATCTCCGCGGTCATCGGGACCGGGGCAGGGTTCGCGGGCCGCCAGGCGCTGTCGATCACGTTCGTGAACACGATCCGTTCATGATCGTCGACGACGAGGAAGCACGCGTCGAGGTGTGGGACGAACTCCACCCCGTCATCGCTCAGTAGGGTCACCAGCGCGCCACCGGGCCGCACGTCCAGGCGATCGACGCGGCACAGGGACGGCGCCGGGATCCACCACTTCGCGAAGCGGGACGGGTCGGTCCAGGCGCTCCACACGGCGGCACGGGGGGCGCGGATGATCCGCGTCATGGTCAGATCCAGGTCGGGATTCACTGCTGATCCTCCTGCTGATCGGTGACGAGGCGTTCGAGGCGATCCGTGCGCTCTTCCCAGATCCGGCGCTGCTCCGCGAGCCAGTCGTCGACGAGGGCGAGGCGCTCGCGATTGAGCACGCAGGTGCGCACCCGGCCGGACTTGGTCGTGCGGATCAGCCCGTTCGATTCGAGCGTCTGCACGTGCTTCATGAACGACGGAAGGGTCATCGGGAACTCGCGGGCGAGATCGCCGACGCTCGTCGGGCCGTGGCCGAGGCGTCGGATGACCCAGCGCCGGGTCGGGTCGGCGAGGGCGACGAACACGCCGTCGAGCTGCGCCGAAAACTGTGCCATGTGGCTAAGTATTGCGTGAGACGACACTTAGCGCAAGGGCAAAGTATTTACCAGGATGGGCACCCCGATGCTCGGCAGACACGGCACGGGGCCCCGACCACCCGAGGGTGGCCGGGGCCCCGTCGCCTGTCAGGAGCGCTGCTCGACCTGGCCCCGGATCGTGATGAACTCGGCCTTGGCCTGTTCGGCGGACTTGAAGTACGTGACCACCATGCCCAGGCTGCCCTTGTCAGCCCAGACGCAGACGCCCAGCGGCACGCTCTCCGCCTTGCCGTCGCCGCAGCTCGCCTCACCGCCGAGTGGGCCGGGATCGACGGCCACCATGTTGGTCACCGTCAGCTGGGCGGAAAGCCCGCTGATGGCGTCGTCCATCTCCTTCTTCGGGTCGGACATCAGGCCGGACGCGCCGGCGATCATGACGAGGTCCTGCTTGGTCGGGTCGCCGTAGAAGGCGCCGACCGTGCTGGTCTCGTTCTGCACCGACGACTTCATCTCGCGGACCAGCTCATCGGCGGCCGTCTGGAGCTGCGCGTCGGTGACCTTCGGCCGGCCCGCGAGGGTGGCCGGCGCGACCAGCCGGGTCTTGCTGGCGTCCACGACGTCGCCCACCGGCCCCTTGACCGCGAACCAGGTGATCACCCCGCCGCCGACGCAGAGCACCAGCACCACGGCCAGCACGATCAGCACGATCTTGCCGGCTTTCGACTTCTTCTTCACCGGCTGCGGGGCACCGAGCAGGTTGGGATCGCCGTACGGCTGACCCGGCTGCGCGGGCGGGAATCCCTGCTGCTGCGGCGGGGACCAACCACCGGGCTGCTGCGGCTGGCCCGGCTGACCGGGCTGCTGCGGCGGGGTGGGGGAATCGTGCGGCGGGCCGTAAGGGTTGGCCGGCGGCTGGGACATTCAGTCAGCTCCAAGTTGGGGGTGCAAAGCGCGTGATCTTAACCCGCCGAGGACCCCGGCGTTGTCCCTGCACAGGCCCCCTGCCAGCCGCCATGTGATCACAAACAGTCGCGGTGGCCGGATCATCCACGAGGGACGCTCCGACCACCGCGACGGTGGTGCTGCGATCGGTCAGGCCGGCAGGCTCGCCGCCCCGCGCGGCAGGAACCGCTGACCGGTGACCCGCTCGGACGTGCCGGTCCGGTCCAGGTATGGAGTGACCCCACCCAGGTGGAACGGCCAACCCGCGCCCAGGATCATGCACAGGTCGATGTCCTGCGCCTCGGCGACCACGCCCTCGTCCAGCATCAACCGGATCTCCTGCGCGAGCGCGTCGAGCGCGTTCTGGCGCACCTGCTCGGCGGTCAGCGGCTGGTCACCGACGACGAGCAGCTTGGCCACCTCGTCGTTGACCTGGTCGTCGACCACGATCGGTTGGCCCGAGTCGGCGATCCGCTTGAGGTTCTCGCTGACACCGAACCGGTCCGGGTACGCGGCGTGCAGAGTGCCGCCCACGTGGTACGCGACGGCCGGACCGACCAGCTGGAGCAGGGCCAACGGGCGCATCGGCAGGCCCAGCGGGTCCAGTGCGCTGTTGGCCACGTCCAGCGGGGTGCCCTGGTCGACAGCGGCGAAGACGGTGCCCAGGAAGCGGGTGAGCAGCCGGTTCACCACGAACGCCGGAGCGTCCTTGACCAGCACGCTCGACTTCTTGAGCTGCTTGCCGACCGCGAACGCGGTGGCCAGCGTGACGTCGTCGGTGCGCTCGCCCCGGACGATCTCCAGCAGCGGCAGCACCGCCACCGGGTTGAAGAAGTGGAAGCCGACCACCCGCTCCGGGTGCTCCAGCTCGGCGGCCATCTCGGTGATCGACAGCGAACTGGTGTTGGTGGCGAGCACCGCCTCCGGGGAGACGATCTTCTCCAGTTCGGACCAGACCTGCTTCTTGACGCCCAGGTCCTCGAAGACCGCCTCGATGACGAAGTCGGCATCCGCGAAGGAGCTCTTGTCGACAGTGCCGCTGACCAGGCCGTACAGCTTGGCGGCGGTGTTCTTGTCCATCCGGCCCTTGGTGACGGCCTTCTCGATCTGGGTGTGCACGTAGCCGACGCCCTTGTCCACCCGGGACTGGTCGAGGTCGGACATCACCACCGGCACCTGGAGGCGGCGGGCGAACAGCAGCGCCAACTGGCTGGCCATCAGGCCGGCGCCGACGATGCCGACCTTGGTGATCGTGCGGGCCAGGCCCTTGTCCGGCGCACCGGCCGGCCGCTTGGCCCGCCGCTGCACCAGGTCGAAGGCGTACAGACCGCTGCGCAGCTCCTCGGAGAAGACCAGGTCTGCGAGGGCCTCGTCCTCGGCGGCGGTGCCGGCGGCGAAGTCGCCGTCCTTCGCCGTCTCCAGCAGGTCGAGCGCCTTGTACGCGGCCGGGACCGCGCCGTGCAGCCGCTGGTTCAGCGTCTCCCGGGCGAAGTAGAGCACGCCCGCCCACATGTCCTTGTCGACCTCGGGCCGGGTCACGGTGACCTGACCCCGGACCACCCCGGCGGCCCACTCCAGGGACCGCTCGAGGAAGTCGGCCGGCTCCAGCAGGATGTCAGCGATGCCCAGCTCGGCGGCCTGCTTCGGCTTGAGCATCTTGTTCTGCATGAGCGGGTTCTGGATGATCACCTGGGTGGCGGCGGGAATGCCGATCAGGTTCGGAAGCAGCTGGGTGCCGCCCCAGCCCGGCACCAGGCCGAGGGAGACCTCGGGCAGGGCCAAAGCCGCCGCACCACCGGAGAGCGTCCGGTAGTGGCAGTGCAGCGCCAGCTCCAGGCCGCCGCCCATCGCCGCGCCGTTGACGAAGGCGAAGGTGGGGACGGTGCTGTCCTTGAGTCGGGCGAAGACCCGGTGACCCAGCCGGCCGATCTCCAGCGCCTGCGCGCGGTCGGCGAGCTGCGGCAGGCCGACGATGTCCGCGCCCACGCAGAAGATGTACGGCTTACCGGTCACCGCGATGAACGCCGGGTCGGCGGCGAGCGCGGCGGTGATCGCCTCGTCCAGGCTGGCCAGACCACCGGGGCCGAACGTGTTCGGCTTGGTGTGGTCGAAGCCGTTGTCCAGCGTGATCAGGGCGGCCGGACGGTCCAGCCCCGGCACGTTCACCTGGCGAAGCAGCGCCTTGGTGACGACCTCGTTGGGTGCGGCGAGCGCGCTCACTTGTTGCCCTCCGTCCAGTGCGGGTTCTCCCAGATGACCGTGCCGCCCATGCCGATGCCGATGCACATGGCAGTGAGGCCGTAGCGAACCTCGGGGTGCTCGGCGAACTGGCGGGCCAACTGGGTCATCAGGCGTACGCCGGAGGAGGCCAGCGGGTGACCGATGGCGATCGCGCCGCCCCACGGGTTGACCCGCGCGTCGTCGTCGGCGATGCCGAAGTGGTCGAGGAACGCGAGCACCTGAACGGCGAACGCCTCGTTCAGCTCGAACAGGCCGATGTCGTCGATGCTGAGCCCGGCCAGGCGCAGCGCCTTCTCCGTCGACGGGATCGGGCCGACGCCCATCACCTCCGGCTCCACACCGACGAAACCGAACGACACCAACCGCATGGCGATCGGCAGGCCCAGCTCACGGGCGGTGGCCTCGTCGGCGAGCAGGCTCGCGGTGGCGCCGTCGTTCAGGCCGGCCGCGTTGCCCGCGGTGACCTTGCCGTGCGGGCGGAACGGGGTCTTCAGGGTGGCGAGCTTCTCCAGCGAGGTGTCCCGTGGGGCTTCGTCCACTGTGGCCAGACCCCAGCCACCCTCGGCGTCGCGGATCGACATCGGCACCAGGTCGTCCTGGAGCTTGCCGTTGGCGTACGCCTTGGCGGTCTTCTGCTGCGAGGCGAGCGCGAACGCGTCGGTGCGTGCCTTGGTGATGTGCGGGACCAGGTCGTGCAGGTTCTCCGCGGTGGAGCCCATGACCAGCGCGGACGGGTCGACCAGCTTCTCCGCGATGATGCGCGGGTTGGGGTCGACGCCCTCACCCATCGGGTGACGGCCCATGTGCTCGACGCCACCCGCGATGGCGATGTCGTACGCGCCAATCGCGATGCCGCTGGCCACGGTGGTCACCGCGGTCATCGCGCCGGCGCACATGCGGTCGATGGCGAAGCCGGGAACGGTCTTGGGCAGACCCGCCAGCAGCGCGGCGGTGCGGCCGATGGTGAGGCCCTGGTCACCGATCTGGGTGGTGGCCGCGATGGCGACCTCCTCGACCCGCTCCGGGGGCAGCTGCGGGTTGCGGCGCAGCAGCTCACGGATGCAGCGGATCACCAGATCGTCGGCGCGGGTGTTGGCGTACATGCCACCCGCCTTGCCGAACGGGGTACGGACGCCATCGACGAAGACGACATCCCGAACTTCACGGGGCACTTGAGCCTCCTATTCGACCATGATCCGGCTTTCGCGCCGAGCGGCGCTGCGGACTGAACCAAGGGTCGCCGACACGGGCAGGTTCCCCCGAAATGCTACTCGCCAGTAACCAACCCCGTCCCGACCCCCCGCTGTGGCCCACCCCACACTGCCCGGTGACCCACGCCCCCGAGCGCCGGGCCGGAAGCGTGGGGTCAGGGGGTGGGGTCCAGGGCTTCGGTCAGGTCGGGTGTGAGGAGGCCGATCTGCCACTCGCGGGCGTTGAGACCGCGCAGGGTCTCCGCGACCGTCTCCTCGGTCAGCTCCTCCGGCGGGGTCCAGGCCAACCGGCGGACCGAATCCGGCGTGATCAGGTTTTCCGGCGGCAGGTTGTGCTCACCGGCGATGCGGATCACCACCTCCCGGCAGCGGGCCAGTCGACCAGCCGCCACCGGGTCCCGTTCGGCCCAGCGGTGCGGCGGGGGCGGGCCCTCCACGGTCGGGGAGACCGGCAGGGAGTCCTCCGGGAGCTGCCGGGCGTCGTCGAGCGCGGCGAGCCAGGTGCGAGCCAACCGCCGCACCGACCGGCCGCCGAAACCGGGCAGGGTCAGCAGGGTCTTCTCGTCCTTCGGGTCCAACTCGGCCGCGGCGATGATCGCCGAGTCGGGCAACACCCGACCGGGCGCGGCGTCCCGCCGGGAGGCGATCTGGTCCCGGGCGTACCACATGGAGCGGACCCGGGCCTGGGCCCGCGCTCCCCGCAGCCGGTGGATGCCGGACGTGCGCCGCCAGGGCTCGGCGCGGACCCGCGGTGGGCGCGCCCCGGTGCGGACCAGCGCGGCGAACTCCTCCGCGGCCCAGGCCGACTTGCCCTGCCGGGTCAGCTCGGCGTCGAGCGCGTCGCGCAGGTCGGTGAGCAGCTCCACGTCGAGAGCGGCGTACGTCAGCCACGACTCGGGCAACGGTCGGCTCGACCAGTCGGCCGCCGAGTGGTGCTTCTCCAGGGTGAACCCGAGTAGCTGCTCGGTCAGCGCGGCCAGCCCGACCCGCTCGAATCCGGCCAGCCGAGCAGCCAGTTCGGTGTCGAACAACCGGCGCGGGCGCAGCCCCACCTCGGCCAGGCAGGGCAGATCCTGACTGGCAGCGTGCAGCACCCACTCGGCCTCGCCGATCGCCGCGTCCAGCGTGCTGAGGTCCGGCAGCGGCAGCGGGTCGATCAGCGCCGTACCCGCGCCGGCCCGGCGCAGTTGCACCAGGTACGCGCGCTGGCTGTAGCGGTAACCGGAGGCTCGCTCGGCGTCCAGGGCGACGGGGCCGGTGCCCGCCGCGAAACGGGCCACGACCTCGGCAAGCTCGGCCGGAGCGGCCACCGGATCAGGGGTGCCGTCACGCGGGGCGATCAGCGGAACGGGCCCACCGTCGGCCGGGTCGGCTCCCTCGCCTGCCAGCTGCGGCTGGGCCGACGGCGGGTGCTGGGGTGCGTTTCCCGGAAGGTCTTCGGTGGGCCGACGGCGCAGGGGTGGTTCGTCGGTCACCTGCCAACCCTAGTGCGCGCGATGAACCGGCGGGTGCAGCCGGTCCGGCGTGTGTCGGTCAGGTGTCCACAAGGCGTCCTTCGGATGCCGGACATCGGGGGAGACAAAGCCCGATCGCACAGGTACGTTCCATCGAACCGCCGGCCGGGACGACGAGTCGACGGCGGCGGGAAGACCACGGGAAAGGCACGGCGATCATGACGGCTGGCTTCGGTTCGGGGGACGGGCGACCGGCGGGTGCCGAACCCGCCGACGCGAGCGGGTCGATGGCCGGCCGACCCGGTCCGCTGCCACCGCGCATCGAGCCCCAACCCGGTTCGACCTGGTCCACGCCCCCCTCGGGCGGCACGGACCATGCCCGACCCGTCCCCGCACCCCGCCCCGAGCGTCCCGTCCCGCCCAACACCGGGCAGTGGGGCCCGCCGCCGACCCCGTTCGGCGGCGCCGGGCACCAAGGCCCGGGCGCTCCGACGGCCGCCCCCTATCCGACGGCTGCCCCCGGCCCCGGCGCCTATCCGCCGGCCGCACCCGGGTTTCCGGGCGTGGCCGGTTATCCGCCGCCCGGTCCGGCCGGCACTGGGCCCTCCACGACCGCCGGTTACCCCGGCGGCCCCGCGCACTGGCCAGCCTCCCCGCCGGCCGACCGGCCCACCCGTCGTCGGTGGCCGGCCGTGCTCGCCACGGTGGCCGTCGTCGTGCTCGCGGCGGTGGCCGGGCTCCAGGCGTACCAGCTCGACCGGCTCGGCGACCGGCTCGCCGACACCGACCGCCGGCTGGCGCAGGCCCAGGACGGCGACCTCGCCCGCCTCGACAGCCTGGACAAGCGCGCGGAGACGTTGGAGAAGCAGGCAGGTGCCGCGTTCAACCCGGAGGCGGTGGCCAGCGCGGTGCTGCCGAGCGTGTTCCGGGTCCGGGCCGGTGAGTTCACCGGCACCGCGTTCGCGGTGGGCAAGCCGGCGAGCGGCGGCGGGACGAACCTGTTCACCAACTTCCACGTGGTCGAGGCGGTCTGGGACGGCGGCGGCCGCGAAGTGTTCCTGGAGCGCACCAGCCAGCGCTTCCCGGCGACGATCGTCAAGGTCGACAAGACCAACGACGTGGCGCACCTGCGTGCCAGCGGCAAGTTCAGCGGCCTGGTCACCGCGCCCGCCGCGGCGAAGTCCGGCCAGCAGATCGTCGTCGTCGGCGCGCCGCTCGGCCTGGAGGACAGCGTGACCACCGGCGTGGTGAGCGCGTTGCGGCCGGCCCAGGGCGGGTCCGGCCCGGCGATCCAGTTCGACGCCCCGATCAACCCCGGCAACTCCGGCGGGCCGGTGATCAACGGCAGCAAGGAGGTTGTCGGCATCGCCACCGCCAAGGCGCGCAACGCCGAGGGCATCGGGCTGGCCGTACCGATCAAGGTCGCCTGCGACGGCTTCAAGATCTGCTGAACCGGTGACCGGTGACCGGCGACGCCGCCGGCCGCACGCACCACCCACGGCCATTGCCGACCCATCGCCGATCCATCGCCGACCCGGCCGATCAGCCGGCATCAGGCGATCTCTTCGCAGCACGTCACCGCGCCTGCCGAGGCGGGCGCGCCCATCTGGAGGAATGAAGATGTCCCAACCATCGCCCGAGTCGCAGGCTGTCCCGCCGGCCTCTCCGACGCCCCCCGACCCCGACCGGACCGTGGCGCACGCCGTAGGTCCCCAGGCCGGTCCGTCCGGCGCTGAACCGACCGTTCCACAGCAGGCCGTTTGGCAGTCGACAAACGCCGTCCCGACCGTCCCGCACCCGGTCGCCCAGCCCGCCCCGCAGCCGTACACGCCGGGACAGGCCCCGCCGCAGTACCCCGCGAACCCTCCCGTGCCACCCCAGTACGGCATGCCGCAGGGGTCGCCGGGCTACCCGGCCAGCGCCCCGCCGTACACCGGCCAGCCGATGTCCGCGCCGCCGATGTCCGCGCCCCCGGTCTCCGGCCCGGGGTACGGGCCGCCGATGTCCGCGCCGCCGGTCTCCGGCCCGGGATACGGGCCGCCGTACGGCCCTCCCGGTGCGCCGGCGGCCGGGCGGGGACGCGCGGTGCTGGTGCTGGCCCTGGTGGCCGCGCTGCTCTTCGTCGTCAGCGGCGTGATGACCGGGCTGTTCGTGACGAAGAACAACGAGCTGAACCGCACCGAGAAGCGTCTCACCGGTCAGGTCAGCCAGCGCGACGGCACCATCGCCGCCAACGCCACCGAGATCACGAGGCTGAAGGCCGATCTGGGGACGATGCAGGCGAAGCTCGACAACACCGAGCAGGACCTGACCGGCACCCGCAACGACCGTGACGAGCAGGCCCGGCAGAAGACGGTCATCGCGAGCTGCCTGGACAAGCTGACGACCGCGCTGGGAGCGGCGTCGGCCGGCAACAAGGCCGCCTACGACGCGGCGATGAAGGGTCTCGACAAGGTCTGCAACGAGGCGGAGAACTACCTGTAGCCCCCAGCCGCCCCTCGCCGGGTCAGGCTGCGCCGGCGGGGCGGCGGTCGGACAGGGCCGTCACGCCGGGTGGGGGGAGGCCGGCCGTGGAGGCGAGCAGCGCACACCAGCCGAGCAGGTGCGCGCTGAGGTCGTCGTCGACCGGCGTCCAGGAGGCGCGGATCTCGATGTCACCGACTGTCGGTGGGCCGGCGAGGTCACCGAACCGGGTCGACATGGTCTGCGTCACCGTCCCGCCGATCGCCCGGTGGCCGGCGTCCTGGGCGTCCAACGCGTCGGTCAGCCACGTCCAGCCAACCCCGGGCAGCAGCGGGTCGGAGGCCAGGTCGACCTCCAACTCGGCGGTCACGTAGGTGACCAACCGCAGGGTGCCCTGCCACGCCTCGTGCCCGACCGGGTCGTGCAGCAGGATCAGCCGGCCGGTGGCCACCTCGTCGCCGTCGCGCAGCACGGCCGCCGAGAGCGCGAACGCGTACGGGGCGAGCCGCTGGGGGGCGCCGACCTCCTCCAGGGTGATCTCCGGCCGGGGGGCCGCCGACCGCAGCCCGGCGACCGCGCGGGCGAACGTCTCCGGGAGCGCGATCGGGGGGGCCATGTCGGCAGCCTATGCCGCCGCCCGTCCCCCGCTTCGACGGCGCGCCGACGCTCATGAAGGGCGCCGGGCGTAAGGAACGGTGCCCTTCATCTCACCCCCACCCGGGTGGGGGTGGTGGGCGTGGCACGATTGCGGCGATGACCACGGACACCACGGGCACTGTCGCCCGAGACGGAGAATCCCGCCCCGGCGGACCGGCCGACTCGCCCTTCATTCGGGCCTGCCGACGCCGGCCCGGCCCGCACACCCCGGTCTGGTTCATGCGCCAGGCCGGCCGCTCGCTGCCGGAATACCGGGAGATCCGGGCGACCGTGCCGATGCTGGAGTCCTGCCGCCGCCCGGAGCTGGTCACCGAGATCACCCTCCAGCCGGTGCGCCGGCACGGGGTGGACGCGGCCATCCTGTTCAGCGACATCGTGGTGCCAGTGGCCGCGGCCGGCGTCGACCTGGACATCGTGCCGGGCACCGGTCCGGTCGTCGCCGAGCCGATCCGCACCGCCGCCGACGTGGAGCGGATCCGCCCGATCACCCGCGACGACGTCTGGTACGTCGACGAGGCCGTCCGGCAGTTGGTGGTCGAGCTGGGTGACACCCCGCTGATCGGTTTCGCCGGCGCGCCGTTCACCCTGGCCAGCTACCTGGTCGAGGGCGGGCCGTCGCGGACCCACGCGAAGACCAAGGCCCTGATGTACGGCGACGAGGAGCTGTGGCACGCGCTCTGCGGCCGGCTGGCCGAGGTGACGCTGGCCTTCCTGCGGGTGCAGATCGACGCCGGCGTGTCCGCCGTGCAGCTCTTCGACTCGTGGGCCGGGGCGCTCTCCGAGGCCGACTACCGCCGTTTCGTGCTGCCGCACTCGACCGCCGTGCTGAGCGGGCTTGTTGACGCCGGGGTGCCGCGGATCCACTTCGGGGTGGGCACCGCCGAGTTGCTCGGCGCGATGGGTGAGGCCGGCGCGGACGTTGTCGGTGTCGACTGGCGTACGCCGCTGGACGTGGCCACCGGCCGGATCGGCCCGGACAAGGCGGTGCAGGGCAACCTGGACCCGTGTGTGCTGCTCGCGCCGTGGCCGGTGGTCGAGGCCGAGGTGCGCCGGATTCTGGAGCAGGGCCGGGCGGCTCCCGGGCACGTGTTCAACCTCGGTCACGGGGTGCTGCCGGAAACCGACCCGGAGGTGCTGACCCGGGTGGTCGCGCTGGTGCACGAGCTGTCCAGCCGCCGGGCCGACCAGGGCTGACCGGCGATGCGGCAGCCCTGGCGGGTGGCGGTGGTCGGCGGCGGGATCGCCGGGCTGGCCGCCGCGGTCCGCCTGCGCGACCGCGCACCGGCCGGCACCGAGATCACTGTGTACGAGCAGTCCGGCGCGCTGGGAGGCAAGCTGCGCACCGGTGAGCTGGCCGGCCAGCCGGTGGAGTTCGGCGCCGAGTCGTTCCTGATGCGCGACCCGGCGGGCGCCGAGAGCGCGGCGGTGGCGTTGGCCCGCCGGCTCGGTCTCGCCGAGAAGATCGTGCACCCCACGGTGGGGCAGGCCGCGCTGGTCGTCGACGGAGGGCTGCGCCCGATCCCGGGCGGCACACTGGTGGGCGTACCCGGGGATCTGGACCGGGTGACGTCGGTCGCCCGCCCCCTCGCGGGCGCCGACACCGACGGTGGTCGGCCGCTGGTCGGGCCGGACGCGGACGTCTCGGTGGGTGCGCTGGTCCGGTCCCGCTTCGGTGACGAGGTGGTCGAGCGGCTGGTCGACCCGATGCTGGGCGGCGTGTACGCGGGCCGCGCCGACGATCTCTCCCTGGTCACGACGATGCCGGCGCTGGCCCGCACGGCCCGGGTGGAGCACACCCTGACCGGTGCGGTCCGGGCCGCGCAGGCCGCCGCGCCGCGCGCGCCCGGCGCCCCGGTTTTCGGCACCCTGGTCGGTGGGCTCAGCACCCTGATCGGGGCCGCCGTGACGGCCAGCGGCGCGACGGTACGACGGGACGCCGCCGTCCGTGAGTTGACCCCGACCGACACGGGTTGGCGGCTCACTGTTGGCCCGACGCGTGGGCCTGAGCTGGTCGACGTGGACGCCGTGGTGCTGGCGGTGCCGGCGCGACCGGCGGCCCGGCTGCTCGCGGGCCCGGCCCCGGTGGCCGCGGCGGGCGTCGGCGAGCTGGACTACGCGAGCGTCGCGTTGGTCACCCTCGCGGTGCCGCAGCCGCAGCTGCCCGAGCTGTCCGGCTTCCTGGTGCCGAGCACCGAAGGGCTGCTGATCAAGGCCGCCACCTTCTTCACCACCAAGTGGGGGCACCTGCGCCGGCCGGACGGCGTGGCGTTGGTGCGCGCCTCGGTGGGCCGGTACGGCGAGGAGGCGCATCTTCAGCGCCCCGACGCGGACCTGGCGGCCACCGTGCATCGAGAGCTCTCGGCGGTGCTCGGCACCCCGCTGCCGGCCCCGGTCGACGGGTACGTGCAGCGGTGGGGCGGGGCGCTGCCCCAGTACGCCCCCGGGCACGCCGACCGGGTCGCCGCCGCGCGCACGGCGTTGCGGGCCGCGCACCCCACACTGGTCCTCGCCGGCGCCGGATACGACGGCGTCGGCATCCCGGTCTGCGTCCGCTCCGGCGAGACGGCGGCCGAGGAGATCGTCACAGCACTGGGAGGATCGGCGAGATGACCGAGCAGACCAACGCGGCCCGCCTGCGGGAGCTCAACGACAGCATCCGCTACACCATGTGGTCGGTGTTCCGGGCTAGCGCGCCGCTGCCCTCACTGCGGGACAACGTCACCAGCGAGGTCGTGGCCCTCTTCGACGAGCTGGCCGGCAAGGACGTGGTGGTCCGGGGCGTGTACGACGTCGCTGGTCTGCGCGCCGACGCGGACGTGATGATCTGGTGGCACTCCGCGTCCCCCGACGCGCTCCAGGACGCGTACCTGCGGTTCCGCCGCACCACGCTGGGGCGGGCGTTGACCCCGGTCTGGTCGCAGATGGCGCTGCACCGGCCGGCGGAGTTCAACAAGAGCCACATCCCGGCGTTCCTGGCCGGCGAGGAGGCCCGCCCCTACATCTGCGTGTACCCGTTCGTCCGCTCCTACGAGTGGTACCTGCTGCCCGACGCCGAGCGGCGCGAGATGCTCGCCGAGCACGGGAAGATGGCCCGCGGCTACGCGGACGTCCGGGCCAACACGGTGGCCTCGTTCGCGCTCGGCGACTACGAGTGGATGCTCGCCTTCGAGGCCGACGAACTGCACCGGATCGTCGACCTGATGCGGGACCTGCGCGCGTCCGGCGCCCGCCGGCACGTCCGGGAAGAGGTCCCCTTCTACACCGGCCGCCGACGCTCGGTCGCCGAGATCGTCAACTGCCTGGTCTGAGCCCGGGACGCTGCCTGGTCTGAGCCCCGGACGCACGCTTCGGGCCCGCCGGCCGGTGCCGCACCCCCGCCCGGGTGCGGCACCGGACGGGGGTCAACTGGTCGTCGTGCAGGAGACCAGCGGAACCGGGTTGCTGCCGTTCCACGAGCCGAGGAAACCGAACGTGGTGCTCGCTCCGGCGGCGAGGGTGCCGTTGTGGTTGGCGTTGCGTGCGGTGACCAGTCCGCCGCTGGTGCTGATCGTGGTGTTCCACGACGAGGTCACCTGCTGGCCGTTGTTGTAGTTCCAGCTCACCGACCAGCCTCGGGTGGGTGAACCGCCAGCGGTCACCTTCACCTCAGCCTGGAAGCCGCCGGCCCACTGGCCGGTGACCTGGTACGTCGCCGAGCAGGCCCCAGCCGGCGGCGGGGTGGTCGGCGGCGGGGTGGTGGGCGGGGGAGTGGTGGGCGGCGGGGTCGTCGGAGGGGGAGTGGTGGGCGGCGGGGTGCCCGTTCCACCGCCGAAGTCGACGTCGCTGCACAGGTAGTACGACTGGTCCAGGTGGCTGGCCTGCCAGACGGTGTAGACGATGTGGCGCCCGGTGCGTCCCGACGCGTTGACCGGGACCTGGATGGAGACGCCACCGGTGTCCGGGTTCCACTGCGAGGCCGGGGTGTTGCCGATCTGGCCGGCCAACTCCAGGTCGTCCCAGCCGAGCGGCTCGGTGAGCGCGTTGAAGCCCTGCCTGGTCACGTACACCCGGATGTAGTCGGCGCCGTGACTGGCCTGGTCGAAGAAGCGGAGCCGGAAGTTGTTCGACACCGAGGTGGTCTTCCAGGCGCCGATGGTGTCCAGCGAGTTGTAGCGAGGGCTCTGGGTGCGGCCGCCGCTGCACAGCTGGCCGTTGGGGACGGCGCCCTGGTGGTTGCCGCCCACGCCCTCACGGAACAGGCCGTTCCAGTTCCACATGGCGGCCGGATCGGCCTGCCAGGCCTGCCAGCACATCGGGTCCTCGGTGGCCATGCGAGGGTTCTGGAAGTCGTCACCCCAGCGCTGCCAGCAGCTGTAGTTGCGCGAGGCCGGGTCGACGACCGAGCCGTGCGCGGAGGCGGGCCTGGCCTGGATCGTGGTCAGCGCGGTGGTCAACAGGAGCGCGGCGGCCGTCGCGATGGCGAACAACCAGAACACGCGTCGTGAACGGATGAGAGTGGACATGGAGCCCCCGGGGGGATGAGGTCGGACGACGACACCCGGACCGACGGGAGTTGCCCACTCCCGCGCCTACTCGCTGGCTCCTGCGATGGCTCTACCCGGCACCATGCCAGCTCGATCGTCAGACGTCAATGGCATCGCGTCGCATCGGCGTGTGCGGGATGCCGTCCTCGACGTACTCCGGGCCGCTGACCGCGAAGCCGTGCCGGGTGTAGAAGGCGACCAGGTGCGACTGGGCGTCCAGCACGCAGGGCCGGTTGCCCACCACCTCCAGCGCCGCGGTCATCAGTCGGCCGGCCTGCCCGCCGCCGCGCGCCGCCGGTGCCACCACCACCCGACCGATCCGGGCGGTGCCGTCCGGGTCGGCCAGGATCCGCAGGTACGCCAGCGGCGCGCCGCCGTCGGTCAGCCAGAGGTGCCGCGTGCCCGGCTCGACGTCGCGCCCGTCGAGTTCCGGGTACGGGCAGTTCTGCTCCACCACGAACACGTCGATGCGCAGCTTGAGCAGGTCGTGGAAGGTGCGGGTGTTCAGGTCGGCGAAGGAGGCCGTCCGGATCTCGGTGGTCTGCGAGGGCATCCGACGATGGTAGGCCGCCTCACCTGATGCCCGGTCGAGGTGCCAGGTAGGTGGCGGCCACGGCGCTGAGCAGCAGGACGCCGCCGGCGACGACCGGCAGCGGAAGCGGCTCGTGCAGCAGCGCCACCGCCAGTGCCGCGGCGGTGAGCGGTTCGAGCAGGGTCAGCACGGCGGCGACGCTGCCCGGGGTGGTGCGCAGCCCGGCGTAGAACAGCGCGTACGCCACCGCGGTGGTGATCACGCCGAGGTGCAGCAGCAGTGCCACCGTGTCGGGGCGTACCGGCACGCTCACCCCGGCGACCACGGCGAACGGCGCCAGGGTCAGCGCTCCGACAACTGTGGAGACGGTGGTCAGCGTCATCGGTGCGACGCGCTGCGACACCTGTCGGCTGATCAGGGTCGTCACCGCGTACCCGAGGCCGGAGCCGGCAGCCGCGAGCAGGCCGAGCAGCGGCGCGGGCGCCGCGGCGGTCGGGTCCGCCGTCGCCCCGGTGATCAGGGCGAGACCGACCACGGCCGCGACCAGCGTGGCGAGACGCAGCGGGCCGGGGATCCGTCGGGCGCGCGCCGACTCCCAGGCCGCGGCGAGCACCGGGGCCAGACCCAGGCTGACGACGGTGGCCACGCTGACGCCGGCCCAGGCCACGGCCGCGAAGTAGAGCGCCTGGTAGAGGCCGAGACCGACGCCGGTGAGCAGCAGGGGTACGGGTGCCGCGCGCAGGGTGGCGAGGATCGCGCCGAGCCGACCGGCGGTGCACGCCAGCAGGACGAGCGCGGCGATCGCGAGGCGGTGGAAGCCGATGCTCACCGGGCTGAGCCCGGTGCTGTCGTGCAGGAGTTGCACCGCCACGCCGGTGGTGCCCCACAGCACGCCGGTGACGGTGATCTGGATCAGGCCGGTGCGGGCCTGGTCGACGGCCGGCGCCGAGGCAGCCGGTTGCACGGTACGGGAAACGGACACGGATGCGCTCCGAAGGATGAGCCGTTGACGGGGACGACGTCGACGGAGCGCGTACGGCGGCGAGCCGGGTCGGGTCAGGTCACCCGATCGGCGAGAGGCGCGGCGCTCCGCTCAGGAGCGCGGCGGGGGCAGGACGCCCAGCAGTGGCCGCATGGGGACGACCGTACCGCAGGCGCGGTCAGGCCGGGCGTGCGCCGACGGCGTCGCGGATCTCCGCGCCCACGTCGCCCTCGACGGCACGGGCGCAGTGCCCGCAGCAGAAGAAGCGGCCGTTGACCTCGACGCCGTGCCCGACGATCTTGATCTGACAGTGTTCGCAGATCGGCGCCAACCGGTGGATCGCGCACTCGAACGAGTCGAAGGTGTGCACGTCACCGCTGACGGTGCGCACCTCGAACGCCATCCAGTAGTCGTTGCCGCAGACCTCGCACGTTGCCACTGAAACCTCCCATATCACGACCTGTGCCTACAGACTGCTCTCGGCTCGGCGGCTCGCGAGGCGAAATGTCGAGGTGCAGGGCTCGTGGCGGCGTGTCGGCGTCGGCGTGTTGTCCGTTGTGTGGGGTGAACCGCCGCAACCCCGGAGGATCACAGTGATCAAGCGCAACAAGCTCTTCGGCAACCAGACCCGGGTCACCTTCTGCCTCCCCCGGGACGCCCCGCCCGGCCCGGTGAGCGTGGTCGGCTCCTTCAACGGGTGGGAGCCGGGCCGGCACGAGATGGTGACCCGCCGCGACGGCACCCGAACGGTGACCGTGAAGCTTCCCCCGGGTGAATACCGGTTCCGCTACCTCGCCACCGGCGGCGTCTGGCTGGACGACGAGTCAGCCGACCAGGTCGACGACCGGGGGAGCCTGCTCCGGATCTGAGAGAAAACTCGCCACCATCGATGGATTTATCGATGGGAGTCTTTACTGTTAACAAAGTTTAAATTACCTTGAGGGGCACCCACCGTACCTGGAGAAGGAGCTGCCCCGATGCGTCGAAGAATGACCATTCCGCTGGTGGCGGCGGGTGCTGTCGCCGCCACCCTCACCGTCGCCGCCCCCGCGCAGGCGCACGGCTACGTCTCCGCCCCACCCAGCCGGCAGGCGCTCTGCGCGCAGGGCCGGGTGCCCGACTGCGGGCAGATCAAGTACGAGCCGCAGAGCGTCGAGGGCCCGAAGGGCCTGCGCAGTTGCAACGCCGGAATCGCCCAGTTCGCCGTCCTCAACGACGACAGCCGGGGCTGGCCGGCCACCTCGGTGGGCAGCTCGCTGACCTTCACCTGGGTGAACACCGCCCGGCACGCCACCAGCAACTGGGAGTACTGGATCGGCAACACCCGTGTCGGCGTGGTCAACGGCAACAACCAGCAGCCGGGCGCCACCGTCTCGCACAACGTCAACCTCGGCGGCTTCTCCGGCCGGCAGAAGATCCTCGCGGTGTGGAACATCTCCGACACGGCGAACGCCTTCTACTCCTGCATCGACGTGCAGATCGGCGGCGGCGGGTCGAACCCGACCCCGACCCCCACCCCCACCCCCACCCCTTCACCCACCCCACGGCCCACGCCGACCGCCACGCCGACCACTCCGCCCGCGCCGGGCGGCAGTTGGACGACGGGTCGGGCGTACCAGGTCGGCGACCAGGTCACCTACGGCGGAGCCACCTACCGCTGCCGGCAGGCGCACACCGCGATTCCCGGCTGGGAGCCGCCGAACGTACCGGCGCTCTGGCTCCAGGTCTGACCGCACGGGTGCGGCCCATGGCCGCACCCGTGTTCGCCGCCCTCGCGTGAACGGAGCACCCGGTATGCCTCGCCGTACCCGTCTGGCATCAGTGGTCGCCGCTCTGCTGCTCACCGGCGGCTGCGCCGGCTCGCCCACGTCGAACTCGTCAACCCGGCCGCAACCGGCGCCCGCGTCCCCGGCCGGGTCCGCGGATGCCGGTTCCCCGGGCGCCGGAGCCTCAGGCGCCGGTGCCGCCCCGGCCGGGGACACGATCGACGCCGCCACGATGAGCGGGATCGACGTGGTGTTCCTCAGCACGATGGTCGGGCACAGCGAACGCACCCTGCAGATCGTCCGGTTGGCTTCCGACCGGCTCCGCGACGACGCGCTGCGCACCCTGGCCGCCGCCATCGAGGCGACCGAAGCCGACGAACTGGCCGCGATGCGTGGCTGGTTGCCCACGACCGGGCCCGGCGCCAGCGCGGCCGCCCACCACCACGAAGGGCACGGCGACGACGCCGCGCTCGACCGGCTGCGGACCGCGCCGGACGCGGACGTCGACCGGGTGCTGCGCGAGGTGCTCGCCGACCACCAGGGGTCGGCAGCCGACCTGGCCCGGGCCCAGGTCGACGTCGGCCGCAACGAGCGGGTCCGCGACCTGGCCCGGCGCATCGAGCAGTCCCGGACCGCCGAGGTCGAGCTGTTGAGGGGTACGCCCTGAGCGTGGTTACGCCCTGGTCAGCGGGGTTCCAGCTTGATGGAGACCGAGTTGACGCAGTGCCGGGTGTCCTTCGGGGTGAAGCCCTCGCCGTGGAAGACGTGCCCGAGGTGACTGTCGCAGCGGGCGCAGCGGATCTCCGTACGCGCCATGCCGAGGGTGCGGTCCTCGATTTCCTTCACCCGGCCCGGAATGGCGTCGTCGAAGCTCGGCCAGCCGCAGTGCGAGTCGAACTTCGTGTCACTGGAGAACAGCTCCAACCCGCAGGCGCGGCAGTGGTAGACGCCCTGGGTCTTCGTGTCCACGTACTCGCCGGTCCACGGTCGCTCGGTGCCGGCCTCCCGTAGGACGTGGAACTCCTCGGGGGTCAGTCGGACCCGCCACTCGTCGTCGGTGCGGGGCAGCTCATTGTCGTCAAGACTCACCCGTCAACGGTACGTCGAAGGTCGGGGTCGTGGCATAAGGTCGCGGGATGGCTGGCACCAAGGCAGCGGTCACCGAGGTCGAGGTGGCCGGGCACAGCGTACGGCTGAGCAGTCCGGACCGGGTGATCTTCCCCCAGCGGGGGTTCACCAAGGCGGACGTCTTCCACTACTACCTCGCCGTCGGCGACGGGATCATGCGCGCCCTGCGGGACCGGCCCACAACGCTGCAACGCTTCCCCGAGGGCGTCGAGGGTGAGGCGTTCTTCCAGAAGCGGGTGCCCACCCGAGGGGTGCCGCAGTGGGTGACGACCGCGCAGATCACCTTCCCCAGCGGTCGGAGCGCGGCGGAGCTGTGCCCGGTCGACCTCGCACACGTGGCCTGGGCGGCGCAGATGGGCACCATCGTGTTCCACCCCTGGCCCGTCCGCGCCGCCGACGCCGACCGGCCCGACGAGCTGCGCATCGACCTGGACCCACAGCCCGGCACCGACTTCGCCGACGCGGCCCGGGCCGCCGCGGAGGTTCGTGCGCTCCTCGACGAGCTGGGCGTGGCCGGTTGGCCGAAGACCTCTGGCGGCCGAGGTGTGCACGTCTACCTGCGAATCCAGCCCCGTTGGACGTTCACCGAGGTGCGCCGGGCCACCATCGCGCTCGCCCGGGAGGTGGAACGCCGCCACCCCGACCTGGTCACCACCGCGTGGTGGAAGGAGGAACGCGGCAGCCGCGTCTTCGTCGACTTCAACCAGATGGCGCGCGACCGCACGATCGCCTGCGCGTACTCGCTGCGGGCCAACGCCCGGGCCACCGTCTCGACCCCGGTCACCTGGGACGAGCTGCCCGACGTCGACCCGGACGACTTCGACCTGCGTACCGTCCCGGCCCGGCTCGCCGAACGCGGCGACCCGCACGCCGGCATCGACGACGCACCGTGGGACATCACCCCGCTGTTGGAGTGGGCCGACCGGGACGCCGCCGCCGGTCAGGGCGACCTGCCGTACCCGCCGGACCACCCGAAGATGCCCGGCGAACCCAAGCGCGTGCAGCCCAGCCGCGCCAAGCGCACCCCCGACGACGACAACGCCTGATCGGCCGGGCATCGCTTTTCGCGGGGCCGGAATTTGTCGTACACCTGTTCTAGGGTTTGGGTGTGATCGATGAGTTGGCGGGGGCGGAGAGTGCGGTGGCGACCTGCGCCGACGTCGCCGCCTGGCCTCTCGCCGAGCACGAGCTGATCGCGGCGCTCGACGCGGCGCACCGCTTGGAGAAGCGTCTCGCCGCTGTGAAGCTGGCGTTGGTGCGGGAGGTGGACGGTCGGGGCACTGCGGTCGCGCAGGGCGCGTCCAGCACAGCGGTCTGGTTGCGCGAGCGACTGCGGTTGACCATTCCGGTGGCCCGCCGGTTGGTCGATCTCGCGGCCTGCGTCGACGCGGCCCCGACAGCCGTGCGGGATGCGCTGGCGGCCGGCGCGATCAGCATGGAGCAGGTGCGGGTCATCGCCGACACCGTCACCACCGTGCAGACGGCCGCCGGGCCGGAGGTGACCGACAAGGCCGTCGGTGTGCTGGTCGACTGGGCCGGCCAGTTCGACCCCACCCTGCTGCGCAAACTCAGCACCCGCATCCTCGACCACGTCGCACCCGACATCGCCGCCGCCGCCGCCCGCGCCGCACTCGACGCCGAGGCCGCCCGGGCGACCCGCGACCGGCACCTCACCATCTCCGAGCAGACCGACGGTCGGCTGCGCCTCACCGCCACCCTCGACGCGGAAACCGCCGCGCTGCTGCGCGCCGCCATCGACCCCCTCAGCGCACCCGCCGGCCCCGACGACAACCGCTTTGCCGGCCAGCGCCGCCACGACGCCCTCGCCGACGTGTGCCGCCTCGCCCTGCGCACCGGTGAGCTACCCGACAGCGGCGGCGACCCCGCCCAGATCGTCGTCACCACCAGCTACGACACGCTGACCCGGCAGCTGGGCGATGGAGCGCTCGACATCGGCCTGCACCTCACACCGGAAACGGTGCGCCGACTCGCCTGCGACGCCGCGATCCTCCCCGCCGTCCTCAACAGCACCGGCCAACCACTCGACCTCGGCCGACAACGCCGCCTCATCACCGGCCCACTACGCCGCGCCCTCGTGCTCCGCGACCGCGGCTGCGCCTTCCCCGGCTGCGACCGCCCACCCCGCTGGTGCGACGCCCACCACATCCACCACTGGGCCGACGGCGGCCCCACCAACCTCAACAACGCCGTCCTGTTCTGCGGCCACCATCACCGACACCTCCACCACAACGACTGGACAGTGCGGCTTGGCGACGACGGCCATCCGGAGTTCGTGCCCCCGGCCTGGCTCGACCCCGACCAGCTCCCGCGCCGCAACCACTACCACCGACGGATGTAGGCAACCGGCACCGGTCACCGGTGATCTGCGAGTGCGGGGTTCTCGTGACTCATCCATCCATCCGAGCGCGTGCCTGCTCGATGTCGGAGGCGTGCGCGACTGCCCATTCGCCGACGGCGATGACCAGTGGCAGAAGTGAGCGGCCCAGGTCGGTGAGCGCATATTCGACACGCTCCGGTGTCTGCTGACGGCTGATCAGCCCGTCGCTCTCCAGGGTGCGCAGTGTGCGGGTGAGGATGCGTCGGCTCAGACCGTGGATGGTGCGGTCGAGTTCGTTGAAGCCGTGGGGGCGTTCGCGGAGCACCGCGAGAACGAGAACACTCCACTTCTCGCCTACGCGGCGCAGCACGTCGGTTGCCGGACACGCCGCACGGTCGGCCGGGGTCACGGGTAGCTGCAGTGCCGGTGACATCGATGTGCCTTCTTTCGAGTGGGCCGACAGAAGCCAACGATGAAGTATGCGCACAGTGGTGATTGCAGGCGGGACACGTGGCATCGGCGGTGCCCTTGCCGACAAACTGCGGCGAGCCGGAGATCGGGTGGTCGCGATCGGCAGTGCCGACGCCGACCTCACCTCGGTCCGGCAGACCTCCGCACTGGCAGACCGGTTACCGGACAAGATCGACGTGTTGGTACTGGCGGCAGGGCGTTTCGACCAGCGGCGGATCGTCACCGGTGAGGGCTTCGAGCAGACCTTCGCGATCCACGTCCTCGGTCGCTATCTGCTCGCCGAACGGCTCCGCCCGGCATTGGAACGTGCTCAGACACCGGTCATCCTCAACCTCAGCGGCACCGGCGGAATCCGGGCCGGCCGAATCCACTGGGACGATCTGCAGCTGGCCAGCGGATACACCATGTTCAAGGCGACGATGCAGGGCGCGCGCGCCAACGACCTCCTCGGCGCCGGCTTCGCGGCGCACAACCCGAACAGCCCAATCCGATACGTGCTGTACAACCCGCTGTTCGTCGACAGCGGTATGCACCGTCAACTCCGCCAACCGATGCGCGCCCTCGTAGGGGCGTCCGCCGCGCTCTTCGGATCCTCCACCGCTGACGCTGCCACCCTCCTGGCAGCTCTGCTGGCCGAGCCGCCGGCCGCTCGGCTGACGGCGCTGCGGCGCGGCGCGCCGGTCCCTCTCACGCGACCGGAGTTCGACCAGTCGGCGGCTGCCCGGCTCTACACGGTCCTTGCCGAGCTGACCGCTGCCGCGTGAGTCGCCCTTCGACGTCCCGACAGCGCCCCGGACTCGCCGATTGACTTTCGATAGGTAACGAGCGAAACTCGATGCATGGTTACGGAGTATCGAGCGGTAGCCGCTCTCAGAGTCTTTCTCGTGGTGCTGTTTGGGGTGCTGGTCGTGTTCCAGACCCTCTCGCTGCCAGGGCAGTTCGCGTACATGGCCCAGGAGTCGCCGGAGGACGCCTACCTGCGATGGCCGGCGACCATCGTGACGGTGTTCTGGGTGCTGTGCGTGCAGGTGGTCATCGTCGCGACGTGGCAGTTGCTCAGCCTCGTCAAGAACGACCGCATCTTCACCGAAGCGTCCCTGAAATGGGTGGACGCGATCGTGTGGGCCA
The DNA here is from genome assembly GCF_006715105.1 of Micromonospora sp. A202. Lineage (NCBI taxonomy): Bacteria > Bacillati > Actinomycetota > Actinomycetes > Micromonosporales > Micromonosporaceae > Micromonospora > Micromonospora sp. A202. The sequence goes on from NZ_VFMP01000001.1 coordinate 1,427,975, forward strand.
TCGGCGCCGGGTGGGCTGTGCTCGTGGGCGTCTTCCTCTACGTCGGCTTCAACGCGGATGACCCGGGCGTGCCGCTGCTGCTGTTCCTGCTGACGGTGGGCGTCACCGTGCTGGGGCTCCTGATGGTGGTGATGCGTGCGCTGCTGCGGCAGGCGACCACGCTGCGGACCGACATGGAAGCGGTGATCTGATGCCCATCGTCGTCCGCATCGACGTCGAGTTGGCCAAGCGCAAGATGAGCGTCGGCGAGTTCGCCGAACGCGTCGGGCTCACTCCGGCCAACGTGGCGGTGCTGAAGAACGGCCGAGCCAAGGCCGTCCGCTTCAGCACCCTGGAAGCGATGTGCCGGGTGCTCGACTGCCAGCCCGGGGACCTGCTCGAGTGGGTTGAGGAGGAAACCTCATGAGGTACGTCCTGACCGTCGTCGCCGTCCTCGGCGTCGCGCTCGGTGTCGCCGGCATCGTGCACGGGGAGGCCGACGACTCGCCGGGCCTCCAACTCCTCGGCGTCGTGCTCGTGATCGGCGCGGTGGCGTTCGGCATCCGCAACGTACGGGGCGGTAGCTGACCGTCCGGGGCGCACGGGCCGGGGTGAGCTGACCCTCTCGTAGTAACGATCATGTAACGGGCGCGAACCTTTCCCGGGGGGTGGCCTGTCTTGATGGTCGTCGGCCCACCGGGGCCAGGGGAGGCGTCGGATGAAGCTGGTGTGGAGGCGGGCCCGCGAGGCGCGAGGGCTGCTGGTTGCCGCGGTGATCGCCGCCCTCGTCGCCGTCGCGTTGGTTACCGGGCTGTCCGACTACAACCGCCGGGCGGTGGACGCCGGGCAGCGTGCCCTGGTCGCCGCCTCGCCGGCCGAGGAACGCGGCCTGTTGGTCAATGGCTCAGGTGGGCGTGACGCGGCCGAGTTCGCCACCCGGGACCAGGCGGTCCGAGCCGAGTTCGCCAACGGGCTCGCCGGTGCCCCGGTCAGCGTCGCCGCCGCCCGCTACGGCACCGGCCGGGAGCTGACCGGCGATCTCGGGCAGGTCACCCGTCCGGACGACGAACCGGTCTTCGCGAACCTGGCCACGCTCGACGACCTCGCCGCCCACGCGGAGCTGACCAGCGGAGCCTGGCCCAGCCCGGGCGCGAACCCCGTCCAGGTGAGCCTGCCGGAGCGGGTCGCCGGCACGCTGGGCCTCAGCGTCGGCGAACGCATCCCGGTGCGTGACCGGGCCACCGAACGACGCGGTGAGCTGGCCCTCGCCGGCACCTGGCGGCCCCGCGACCCGACCGACGCGTACTGGCTGCTGGCCCCCGGGGTGGGGGCGGGCAGTGCCGGTTCCGGCACCTCGTACGGGCCGTTCACCCTCGACCCGGTCGACTTCGTCGCCACCTCGCCGGGGTCGGTGTCGGCGTCCTGGCTGGCCGAACCGGACCTCGCGGGCGTCGACACCGCCGATCTGCCCGCCGTGCGGAAAGCCCTCACCGAGGCGACCTCGGCCGTGCCCGAGGCCGCTCAGCTCGGCAGTTCCGGGCAGACGGTGACCAAGATGGAGACACTGCTGGACCGGATCGCCCGCGCCGACCTGGTGGGTCGTTCCTCGCTGGCCACCCCGCTGTTGCTGATCCTGGTGCTCGGTGGGTACGCGCTGGTGCTGGTCGCCGCGCTCCTGCACGAGGACCGCCGCCCGCAGACCGCGCTGCTCCGAGCCCGCGGCGCCGCCCGTCGGCAACTGGCCGGCCTGGCCGCTCGCGAGGCGACCCTGGTGGTCGCCCCGGCCGCCGTACTCGGTCCGCTGATCGCCGGCGAGGCACTGCGGTTCGTCCGACCCGGCGGGTCGGCCGACCTCTCCACCGCCGGTGGCAACACCACACTGATCTGGGCGGCAGCGGCGGCCACCGCGGCCGGTTGCCTCGTCGCCATGGTTCTCCCGACGCTGCGCAGCGCCGGCACGTACGTGGCCGACATGGCCGCCCGGTCCCGGCCGAACCGGTCGGCGAGCATCCAACGTGCCAGCGTCGACCTGGTCCTCGTGGCGCTCGCCGTACTCGCCTGGGTGCAGCTACGCCGGTACGCCTCCCCGCTGGCCGGATCCGGCGGTCGACTCGGGATCGACCCACTGCTGGTCGCCGCCCCGACGCTCGGCGTGCTGGCCGGCGCCGTGCTGGCGCTGCGGGTGCTTCCGCCGCTCACCCGGTTCGCCGAGCGGTTCGTCGACCGGCGGCCCTGGACGGCCACCATGTTCGGTATGTGGCAGGCCGGTCGGCGTCCGCACGCCGGCCCGGTGCTCCTGCTGGCCCTGGCCGTCGGTGGCAGCACCCTGGCCTGGTCCCTGATCAGCACCGGGGAGCGGTCCCAGGTCGAGCAGGCCGGACACACGGTCGGTGCCGACCTGCGGGTCACCGAACGGACCGGCGCCGCCCCGCCGACCCGGGGCGACCAGCTCGCCGCTCTGCCGAGCGTCAAGCGGGTGCTCCCGGCGTGGCGGGACGAGATACGGGTCGGCCGGGAGGACCTCCAGGCGACCGTGATCGGTGTCGACGCGGCCAGCGCCGCCGGGGTCGTCCGTCTCGCCGACCGCCTGAGCGACGGAACCGCGTCGACACAGTTCGAGCGGATGGTCAAGGCGCGGGGAGCCTTCGCAGGCGTCGAGCTGCCCGCCGACGCGCGCGCGATCACCGGCACGGTCCGTACCCCGGTGAGCAACGCGAGCCGGCCGGTTCAGGTCGCGGTGACGCTGTTGATCACCAGCTCCGACGGTCTCGCCCTGCGGCTGCCCGCGGCCAACTCCGCCAGCGACGGCCGGGCCAGCCAGTTCACCGTGCAGCTGCCCGACGCCCGCGGGGCACGGCTGCGGCTGACCGGATTCGAAGCTGACGGTGGGCTGGCGGCCGGCAACGCCTACCGACTCCAGATCGACGGGCTGACGGTGGTCAACGCCGACGGCACCACAGCGCCCGCCGGTCTGAGCGGTAGGTGGACGATGACGGCCCCCCGCGAGCAGCAGCCCACGCCGGTGCGGACCACTCCCACGGGCTTCGCCGCGGTCCACCCGGTGGACGTGATTCCTGGCGGGCAGTTCCTGTACCAGCCGCCGACCCGGTTCACGATCGTGCCCGGCGGGGAGAGCAAGCCCATCGCGGTGCTGATGACCCCCGGGGTCCGTGAGGCGCTGAGCCTGCGCGTCGGCGACACCGTCGACCTGACGCTCTCCGGGACGACGCTGCCCGTCCAACTGGTGGGCGAGCTGAGTGCGGTGCCGACCACCACCGGGGAAGGCATGCTGCTGGACCTGCCCGCGGCCGTCGACACGCTGGTCCGGGGCAATGGCACGATGCGACCCGTACCGGAGTGGTGGATCGGCGCCGACGACGCGACGACCGCCGCCCAGGCGGCCGGCGAGCTGCCGGGCGTCACAGTGCTCAACCGGGAAGCGGTGTACGAGTCGGCCGCCGACGACCCGTACTGGCAGGGCTCGCGTACCGGAATGCTCGCCGCCGCGCTCGGCGCGGTGCTGCTCGCCCTCGTCGGCCTGATGGTGGACGTGTGGGCCACCGCGCGACACCGGCTCGGCGAGTTCGCGGTGCTGCACACCCTCGGCGCCACGCCTGGGCTGCTGGCCCGGGCGTTGCTGGCCGAACAGACGTTCCTCGCCGGCATCGGCGTGGGGGTCGGGTTGTTACTCGGTGCCGGAGTCGGCGCCACCATGGCGCCACTGGTCATCCTCACCTCGGCCGCCGATCGGCCGATCCCTCCGGCGACGTTCGCGCTGCCCTGGGTGCCGATCGGTCTGACCGCGGTCGGCCTGCTGCTGGCGGCGCTCGCCTTCAGCGCGTTCATCGCCGCCGGCATCCGTCAGCGGGTGGCGGCGGTGCAGCTGCGAATCGGGGGAGAACGATGAGCGTCGGCGCGGCCGTCCGGCGGGTCCGGGCGTACGGCGGGCAGTTCCTGCTGCTGGCGGTGCTGACCCTGGTGGTCACGCTGCTGATCAGTGGGGTGCCCCGGTTGGTCAACCGGCTCGCCGAACAGGGCCTGCGGGCGCAGCTGAGCAGTGAGCCAGCCGCCCGCCGGGACATCTCGTACACCACCGGGGTGGTGGCCGCGACCTCCAGGAACACGGCCATGGGCGGCGCTTCCGAGCGGTTCGACCGCCTGGCCGCGGAGATGCCGCCGCAGGTGCGGTCGGCGGTGACCGAGCGGTGGTACAACGTGGACTCCCCGGCGGCCCGTGTGGTCGGCCCGGATCTCGCGGCTCGCAACCTGCTGGTCGACCTGGGCCTACGCGCTGTGCCGGACATCCAGGACGCGGCCACCCTCGTCGAGGGAGCGTGGCCGAGCGAGACCTACATTCCCGACCGACCGATCGACGTGGCGCTCGACGTCGACGTGGCCGGCAGGCTCAACCTGCGCGCCGGCAGCCAACTGCGCATCGGCAACGCCGATGACAAGGGAAAACTCTCGGACGCTGCCCCGATGGTGGTGTCCGGGCTGTTCCGCCCCGTCGACCCCGCAAACGGCATCTGGGATGGGCTGCCACAGCTGCTGCGGGTCATCGAACCGCCCGGCGACGCCCAGGCGAAAGTCATCGTCGGCGTGGTCGCCCAGTCGGCCCTCAACAAGCGGGTCGCGGCGGGTTGGCCGGTCCAGTACAACTGGCGATACCGCCTGGGCGCCGACCGGATCGACGCACGCGAGCTGGACCAGTTGATCGACGGTCTGCAGACGATGCAGCGCACCCGGCCCCAGGACCTCACGTTGACCCAGGGCGTCGACGTCCCGTTGCGCGCGTTCGGCGCCCAGGTCGATGCCGCCCGGACTCTGCTCGCGGTGATCGCCGCCGGGGTACTGGCCACTCTGGCCGGGCTCATCGTGCTCGCGGCCAGCCTCGCCACCCGACGGCGCCGTTCGGAGTTCGTGCTGCTGCGGGCCCGTGGTGGCGCGGCCACCGCCGGTGCTCGGCGTAGCCTCGCCGAATCGCTGCTGGTGGTGCCGGTCGCCGCCGCGCTGGGCTGGTGGCTGGGCACCCTGTTCCCCGGCGAGCCGGACCCGACCACGCCGTACGTCATCGCGGCGACCGTCCTGGTCACGCTCGCGCTCCCGTTGGCGACGCTGGCAGTACCGGGCGGCGCGGCGGCCCGCCGTGACCTGATCCGGGTGCGCCCCTCGGCCCGTCGGCTCACCGTCGAGGTCTCCCTGCTGCTGCTGGCCGGGCTCGCCGCGGTGCTGCTGCGCCGACGTGGCCTCACCCTCGGCGAGGTGGACCCGCTGCTCGTGTCGGTGCCGGTGCTGCTCGCGGTAGCGGCGGCAGTGCTCGCGCTGCGGGCGTACCCCTGGCCGTTGTTGCTGGTCAGCCGGCTTGCGGCGCGGACCCGGGGCAGCGTGGCCTTCCTCGGCACGGCGCGGGCCGGCCGTTCCGCCGTCGCCACCCCGCTGGTCGTCGTGGTGCTGGCGATCGGCACCGCGGCGTTCTGCGCGGTCGTCGCCGCCGGCGTCGACGCGAGCCGGGAACGGGCCGCCGAGCAGATCGTGCCCGCCGACGCGGTGATCCGCGGTGAGCGGTTCGCGCCCGACACCATCGACGAGTTGGGTCGTCTGCCGGGGGTCCGGGCCGTCACCCGGGTGCTGTACCAGGCGGACGAGCGGCTGGCGGTCGACGAGATCGGCACCGACGCGTGGCTCGCGCAGACGGACGTGCTCCTGGTCGACGGCTCAGGGCTGGATGTGGTGGCCCGCGAATCCGAGGTCGACCTGTCGGTGCCGCCCGCGCTGCTCGCCGCCCGGCCCGGGGCGGGTCCGCTGCCGGCGATCGTCTCCCCGGCGGTCGCCGCCGACCTGGCCAAGGCCGGGCTGAACGACTCGGCCTTCATTTCCGTGCAGGGCCAGCGGTACGAGTTCCGGGTGGCCGACACCCAGGAGGGTTTCCCGCTGTTGTCGGCGAACACCAGCCGGTTCGTGATCCTGCCCTGGCAGGCGCTGCCGGAACGCACCACCACACCCGTGCCGACCAGCCTGCTGGTCGCCGGGGACCCACTGGACGCCGAGGCGCTGCGCGTCGCCGGTGACCAGGGGCAGGCACGCTACCAACGCGACGGAGCGGTCACCGGTCGGGACCGGCCACTCGGGGTCACCGTCGACACACGCGCGGACGTCCGCCGGGAACTCGGCGACGGCGGTGCGAACGGGATGCTGGCCTTCGGGTTCGTGGCCGGCGCCGTCGGCGGCACCGTGCTCGGGCTGCTGGCCATCGCGTTCACCGTGCTGGCCGGGGCGCGTGCCCGGGGGCAGATGCTGTCCCGGCTGCGTACCCTCGGCCTGTCCCGCCGGCAGTGGCGTGGGCTGCTGCTGGTCGAGTTGACCCCGCTGGTCGCGGTGTCGGTGCTGACCGGTGCGCTGGTCGGTGCGGTGCTGCCCCTGCTGCTCAATCCGGTGCTCGGCCTGTCGGCGTTCACCAGTGGTGTGCCGGTCCAGGTGGCTTTCGAGCCCAGCCTGGTCGCCGCGGTGCTCGCGCTCGGGGCGGTCGCCCTCGGCTTCGCGGTCGCCGTCGAGGCCCTGAACAACCGCCGGTTGCGCCTCGGTGAGGTGCTTCGGCTCGGAGAGGAGAGCTGAGATGACCGCTACCGCCCAGACTCCACTGGTGCCGGACCTGGCCGCCCTGCAACAGCGGGCAGCGCAACGCGCCGCCGAGCGGGCCGGCGGGCAGGACCGCCTGCGCGGGCACATCGTCTGCGACGGCCTGGTGCGCATCTTCAAGACCGAGGGGGTGGAGGTGGTCGCACTGCAGGGGCTCGACCTGGTCATCGACCGGGGTGAGCTGGTCGCGATCGTCGGCGCCTCCGGCTCGGGCAAGTCGACCCTGCTCAACATCCTCTCCGGCCTGGACACGCCGACCGCCGGCATCGCCCGGGTGGCCGACTACGACCTGCTCTCGCTCTCCGCGAAGCGTCGGCTGAGCTACCGGCGGGAGCTGGTCGGGTTCGTCTGGCAACAGACCGGCCGCAACCTCCTGCCGTATCTGAGCGCGCTGGAGAACGTCGAGTTGCCGATGCAGTTGGCCGGCAAACTCAGCGGCAAGGCCCGTCGGCAGCGAGCCCGGGAACTGCTCGACATGGTCGGCGTGGGCTACTGCGCCGACCGGCGGCCGGGGCAGCTCAGCGGCGGTGAGCAGCAGCGGTGTGCGGTCGCGGTGGCCGTGGCCAACGACCCGGAGGTGCTCTTCGCCGACGAGCCGACCGGCGAACTGGACGAGGCGACCGGCGCGGAGGTCTTCGCGGCGCTGCGCACCATCAACGCCGAGCTGGGCGTGACCATCGTGGTCGTCACCCACGACCACGCCGTGGCCACGCAGGTCCGCCGGACCGTCGCGATCCGCGACGGCCGGACCGCCTCCGAGGTACGCCGCACCGCTCGGGTCGACGCGGACGGCAACACCGAGCTGGTCAGCGAGGAGTACGCGGTGCTGGACCGGAACGGCCGGATGCAGCTACCGGCCGCGTTCGTCGACGCGCTCGCGCTGAAGGAGCGGGTCCGGCTCGACCTGGAGCCGGACCATGTGCAGGTACGGCCCGGTGACCGGGCCTCGGACGAGCGGGGGGCACGGGCATGAGCCAGCAGGACATGGTGGTGACCGGCGCGGCCGGGTTCGGCGGTGTGCCGTCGGCGCACCCGGCAGAGGTGGTGCGGGTCAGTGACGTCAGCCGGACCTTCGGCCGGGGCGAGCACGCCGTCCACGCCGTGCAGGGCGTCTCGTTCACGGCCAACCGGGGCGAACTGGTCGCCATCCGGGGCCGGTCCGGAGCCGGTAAGACCACCCTGCTGAACGTGATCGGCGGGCTGGACCGGCCGGACAGTGGTCAGGTGGTGGTGGCCGGGCACGAGGTCACCTCAGCGGGAGAGGCGGAGCTGCTGCGGCTGCGCCGGGGCACCGTCGGGTTCGTGTTCCAGACCTTCGGGCTGGTGCCGATCCTCTCCGCCGCCGAGAACGTCGGAGTGCCGTTGCGGCTGGCGCAGGTGCCGGCGGCGGAACGGGAGCAGCGGGTCGCGGTGCTGCTGGAACTGGTCGGCCTCGGTGGGCACGCGGCGCAGCGTCCCTACGAGCTCTCCGGTGGGCAGCAGCAGCGGGTCGCGGTGGCGCGCGCGCTGGCCAACGAGCCGGACCTGCTCATCGCCGACGAACCCACCGGTCAGCTCGACTCGGAAACCGGACGCTCCATCATGGACCTGCTGCGCGCGGTGGTGCACGCCCGTGGCATGACGGCCCTGGTGGCGACGCACGACCCGGCCCTGATCGACCTCGCCGACCGGGTGCTCGTGCTGCGCGACGGTCGCCTGGTCGACAGCTGACCGCCGCCGTGGGGCGCGGTCAGGGTCAGAGCGCTAACTTCATGCCCTCGTGGCTGGCCACGAAGCCGAGGCTCAGATAGAAGCGGTGCGCGTCCTCGCGGGTCTTGTCGGTGGTGAGCTGCACCAGCGCGCAACCCCGCTGCCGGGCCTGGTCGACCGCCCAGGTCATCAGCTCCCGGCCCAAACCCTGGCCGCGCCGGTCGGAGCGGACCCGGACCGACTCGATCAGCGACCGCTCGGCACCGTGCCGGCCCAGCCCGGGGATGTAGGTGATCTGGAGGCAGCCGACCAGCTCGGCGTCCTGCTCGGCCACGATGAGCTGGTTGCGCGGGTCCGCGCTGATGTCCGCGAACGCCCTCTCGTACGCCTCGTCGACCTCGGTGAAGTCGCGGGCCTTGCCCAGGACGTCGTCGGCGAGCAGGGCGATGACGGCGGGCAGGTCGGCCCGGACCGCCTCCCGGTAGGTCACGTCGGTCATGCTGATGAGCCTGGCACAGCGGCGTCGACGGATGGGTCGGCGGCGGTTGCCACCACGGGGCAGCATGAGCGGCATGGAAGTCTTGCTGCTGCCGTTCCGGTGGATCTACCGGGCGTTGGTGTGGTTCGCGAACTCACCCCGCACGCTGATCACGTCGTACCTGCTGATGATCGTCGTGGCCGGGGTCATCTACGGGGAGGTCGAGCACCGCAGCCCGGCGGACGCCGTCTGGTGGGCGGTGGTCACCGCGTCCACCGTCGGGTACGGCGACATCTCGCCGACCACCTGGGCGGGCCGGACGCTCGCCGCGCTGCTCATCTCGACCATGGTGCTGCTGGTCATCCCGCTGATCACCGCGCACTTCGCGAGCCGGCTCATCGTCGACGACGACGCGTTCGTGCACGAGGAGCAGGAGCAGCTCAAGACCGACGTGCGCCGGATGCGGGCGCTGCTGGAGGAGTTGGCCGCCCGGCAGGGAATCGAGGTGCCACCGCTGCCGCCGGTCCAGCCGGTCAACGGGCAGGGCAGCGCAGGCCCTCGCGCGGGACGGTCAGGTCGATCAGGTACGCGTCGACCGCGTCGGTGATGCAGGACGTCTGCGGGTAGGCGGTGTGCCCCTCACCCTCCCAGGTGAGCACCCGGCCGACGCCCAGCATCGAGGCGAGCCGGGGCGTCTGCTCGTACGGTGTCGCGGGGTCGCCGGTGGTGCCGACCACCACGATCGGCGGCGCGCCGTTGGCCTTCCCGGTCGGGTAGGGGTCACGCCCGCCCGGCCACTCCACGCAGCTCAGCATGCCGACCGCCAGCGCCGGCCCGAACAGCGGGTATTTGCCGCGCCACTCCGACTGCAACTGCCGGATCTGCTCCCGGCTCGGCTTCTCTGTCTCGTCGGCGCAGTTGATGGCCAGGTTGGCGTCGAACAGGTTCGAGTAGTGCCCGTCGTCGGCCCGGCCGGCGTACGCGTCGGCGAGCCGGAACACGTCCTTCGGGTCACCCTCGCCCAGCCGGTCGATCGCCTGGGCCAGCTCCTGCCAGCCGGATTCGGTGTAGAGCGACGAGATGACCGCGTAGAACACCCAGCCGGCGGTGGCCTCCCGGCCGTCGGCGCCGCGTACCGGGGAGACCTTGGCCTTGTCGATGGCCGAGGTGACAGCGGCGCGCGCGTCCGGGGCGATCGGGCAGCGGCCGGCGTTCGCCGTGCACCAGCGGGTGAAGTTGGTGAAGGCCCGTTCGAAGCCGCGGGCCTGGCTCTCCGAACCCTCCACCAGCCGCTGCTGCGGGTCGACAGCGCCGTCGAGCACCAGCGCCCGCACCCGCTGCGGGTAGAGCTGGGCGTACGTGGCGCCGAGCAGGGTGCCGTACGAGTAGCCGAGGTAGGTGAGCTTGTCGTCGCCCACCGCGGCGCGTACCGCGTCCATGTCTCGGGCGGCCTGCTCGGTGCCGTACAGCGGCAACTGGTCGCCGTAGCGGTCGCCGCAGCCGCGCCCGATCCGCTGGCTCAGGCCGACGAAGCCGTCGAACGCCGACTGGCTCGTCGGGTCGGGGTCGAAGCCGAAGCTGGCGTCCAGGTCGGCGTCGGAGATGCACTTCACCGGGCTGGACCGGGAGACGCCGCGCGGGTCGAAGCCGACGATGTCGAAACGCTCGGTGATCGAGGCGGGCAGCCCGCCGAACTGGGTGCCGAAGGAGAGGTAGACGGCGGTGTCGACGCCGGAGCCGCCCGGGCCACCCGGGTTGACCACCAACGAGCCGACCCGGTCGCGCTGCTTGGTGGACCGGGCGCGCAGCAGGGCGATCTCGAACGTCTCCCCGGCGCCCGGGCCGGTGCTCGCTCCGGCCCCGGTGCCCCAGTCGCGGGGCACCGCGATGCGCGCGCACTCGTAACGCATGTCCGGTGCGCCACGCCCGACCAGTTCGTCGGGCACCTCCGGGCAGGGCCGCCACGTCGGGGCACTTCCGGTCGGCGCGGCGGCACCCTCCACCTCGGTGCGCGGCGCGAACGCCGGCAGCGTGCAGCCGGCGGTGAGCAGCGCGGCCGCCACGAAGGCGGCCAGGTGCCGGCGGACCCGGCGAGTGGTCGCCATCCGGGGCTGACGGTCGGTGCGGGTCACGTGGTCCTCCGGGATCGGGTCGACGGCCAGGTTACGCCGGGCCGGTGGCGGCTCGGTCCACGGTGGCCGTCGGGTCGCCGCGCAGCACCTGGTCCACATCGAAGCGGATCGGGCGGTCGAGCTGGTCGTAGCGGCAGGAGCGGGGGTCGCGGTCCGGGCGCCAGCGGACGAACTGGGCGGTGTGCCGAAACCGCTCGCCCTCCATCGCGTCGTAGCCCACCTCGACCACCAGCTCCGGGCGCACCGGCTCCCACTCCAGGTTCTTCGTGCCCGTCCACCGGCTCACCCCGCCGGGGATGCGCTGGCCGCGTTCGTGGTCGCCGTGCACCCACGGGTGCTCGCCTCCGGTGTCCCGGTAGGGCGCCAGCTCGTCGAGCAGCTCGGCGCGGCGGGCCATGCTGAACGACGCGCTCACGCCAACGTGGTGCAGGACCCCGGAGTCGTCGTACAGGCCGAGCAGCAGCGAGCCCACCACCGGGCCGGACTTGTGCCAGCGGAACCCGGCCACCACGGCGTCCGCGGTGCGGGCGTGCTTGACCTTGAACATCAGCCGTTTGCCCGGCTCGTACGGAAGGTCAGCCGGCTTGACGATCAGCCCGTCCAACCCGGCGCCCTCGAACACGTCGAACCAGCGACGGGCAGTGTCCGGATCGGTGGTGACCTGGGTGACGTGCACCGGCGGACGCACGCCGGCCAGCGCCTCGACCAACCGTTCCCGGCGGCGCGGATAGGGCTGGTCGAGCAGGGCCTCGTCGCCGATCGCCAGCAGGTCGAAGGCGACGAAGTCGGCCGGAGTGGTCTCGGCCAGCATCTTCACCCGGGACGCGGCCGGGTGGACGCGCTGGGCCAGCAGCTCGAAATCCAGCCGCGGCTGGCCGCTCGGCCCGTCGCGCCGGATCACGATCAGCTCGCCGTCGACCGCGCACCGCTCGGGTAGCTGTCGACGGGCCTGCTCGACCACCTCGGGGAAGTAGCGGGTCATCGACTTGCCGCCCCGGCTGGACAGCTCGACCTCGTCGCCGTCGCGGAACACGATGCACCGGAACCCGTCCCACTTGGGCTCGTAGGTGAGGCCCGGGGTGGTGGGCAGCTTGGGCACGCTCTTGGCCAGCATCGGCTCGACCGGCGGGTTGATCGGCAGGTCCACGGCGCCAGTCAATCAGACGGTGCCGACAGTCGTGAGGCAGATCACCGTCGGTGCCGGGGCGGCGTGTCCGCCGCTGCGCTGCTCGTCCCGACCGACCGGATCGGATAACCGCAGGTCAGAGCTACTTTCGCGGGGTGTCCGAGTGGGTCTGCGACTGCTGTGGGCGGTGGCGGGTCAGCGTCGAGCTGATCCGGGGCCGCTACCGCTACCGGCTGACCCGGCGTTACCCGGAGCGGTTCGGCGGCGGTCGCAACGTGCTCGGCGAGGTCGGTTCGGTGCCGGAGCTGGAGGAGCTGTTGCGCCGGCGTACCCCGCTGAGCCTGGCCGACCTGCGCGAAGCGGCGTGATCCCACCCAGCTTGCGCCCGGGTGTCACGATCCACCCGGAGGCCTCGTCTGCACCCCGGCGGTGCCGACCGGCGCCGCCGGGAGGAGACACGATGCGGTTCGAAGCGGATACGGAAATCGCCGCCGACGTCGAGCAGGTCTGGGCGGTGCTGGTCGACGTGCCGCGCTGGTCGGAGTGGACGGCCTCGGTGTCGCGGGCCGAGCGGGGAGAGCCGGGACCGCTCGCCGTGGGCGCGACGGCCCGGCTGACCCAGCCGAAGCTGCGGCCGGCCGTGTGGCGGGTCACCGACCTGACCGAGGGCCGGGAGTTCACCTGGGCCTCCCACACCCCCGGTGTACGCACCAGGGGGGAGCATCGTCTGCTGCCGCTGCCCGACGGGCGCACCCGGGTCGAGCTGGCCATCGCCCAGTCCGGGCCGCTGGCCGGCGTGATCGGCTGGCTCTACGGCGACCTGCTCCGGCGCTACCTGCGTCTGGAGGCCGACGGGCTCAAACGTCGGAGCGAGCGGGGCTGACCACCGGCTTCTCCAGCACGGCCAACCGGATGCCGTTCGGGTCCGGCCGGTGCGCCACGATCCGGTAGCCGTGCCGCTCGTACAGCCGCAGGTTGCGCGCGCTGTCCGCGCCGGTGAACAGGGTGAACAGGGCCACCCGGCCGGCGCAGGCCACCTCGATCGCGGTGAGCAGCCGCCCACCGATCCCCCGACCCTGCTGGTCCGGGGCCACCGAGAGTCGCCCGACGTGCGCGGTGTCCCCGGCCAGGTGGGCCCGCACCGAGCCGACCAGTCGGTGCCCCGACCGGGCCGCGAGGACGACGCCCGGGCCGGTCAACACCGACCGGACCTCGTCCAGCGTCTCGGTCAACGGCGGCAGGAACGGGTCGCCGTAGTGCTGTGCCTCGGTCAGGTACGCGGCCCGTTGCACGGTGAGGATCTCGCCGGCGTCCGCGACACCGGCCGGGACGATGCTCGCCTCGACGCTCATCGGGGCAGCACACCACGACCGCCGATGTCCTCGGCGGGCGGCCCCGTCCGCGCCGGCCGTACGCTGCCCGTGTCCAGCCGAGAACGAGGGGGAGCGGTGGCCGAGCTGACGTACCCGGAGGTGGGGCGGACCCGGCACGGGGCGCTGCCCGGCGGCTACCACCACCTGCGCCACCGGTATCCGTTGCCGGCGGGCAGCTTCGACACCGCGGCCGAGGCGGTGCTGAGCTGGCGGCTGCACTGCGCCGCCGGGGTCCGGATGCGGACGACCGCCGCACGCGCCGCCGAGGGGGTGCTGGTCACCGCCGGCCTGGGCGTCGGCCCGGCCCGCATCTGGGGGCCGTGTCAGGTGATCTGGAGCGAGGAGTCACCCACCCGCGCGGGCTTCGGCTACGGAAGCCTGACCGGGCATCCGGAGCGGGGCGAGGAGGCGTTCGTGGTCGGCCGCGAGGACGACGGCGCGGTCTGGTTCGAGGTACGCGCGTTCAGCCTCCCGGCCCGCTGGTTCACCCGTGCCGGCGGCCCGGCTGTCCGGGCGGTGCAGCACACGTACGCTTGGTGGCTCGGCCGTACCCTGCGGCGGCTCTGTGTGAGCCGCTGAGCGCCGGGCACGATCGCTCCGACGAGGCTCAGTAACCCGCGAACGAGCGGATCGGGGCGCGCGGGCCGTACTTCGGCGCGCGGATGCCGGCGGCCTCCAGGAGCAGGCAGACCCGGCCCCGGTGACCCCGGAACGGCTCCAGCAGCTCCAACATCCGGGCATCGTCGCCCCTCGGCTCGCCGGCGAGCGCCCAGGCGACAGTGTTCGGGATGTGGAAGTCGCCGACGCTGACCGCGTCCGGGTCCCCGTACGCGATCCGGACCACCTCCGCGGCCGTCCACGGCCCGATGCCGGGAATTGCGGTCAGCCGTCGGGTGGCGTCGGCGGCGTCGGTGCTGCGCTCCAGGCGGTCGGCGAGCGCAGCGGCGCGACGGAGTGTGTCGGCTCTGCGCTGTTCCACCCCGAACGGGTGGAACACCCAGTACGGGGCTGCGGCCACGGTGGCTGCCTCGGGCGGCAGGAGCAGCGGCTGCAACGGGCCGGGAGCCGGCTCCCGGAAGTGCCGCACCATCGCCGAGTACGCCCGGTAGGCCTCCTTGCCGGTGACCTTCTGCTCGAAGACCGCGCGCAGAAGTCGGGGGAAGACCTCCCCGGTTGCGGGCATCCGGAGGCCCCGGTGCTCCCGGGCCAGCCGGGCGACCAGCGGGTGCGCCGCTGCCAGTTCGGCGAAGCCGGTCAGGTCGTCGCGCAGCCCGGCGATCGCGTCGGCGCGGGCGAGGACGTGCTCCGCGCCGGGCCCGTACCCCTCGGCGAGCAACTCGCCGCAAGCCGGTCGTAGCGCGAGCGTGGCCGGACCGTCAGGGGTGCGGGTGGCCCACCAGAAGGTGCCGGCAGCCACCCGGGCGCACGGATCGTACGGGCTGAAGGTGAGCGCACGGACCGAGGCGGTCAGCCGGTAGCCGACCGGTGGGTGCAGCACCCTGGTCGCGGCGGGTTCGGTCTCGGTCACCCCGTCACTCTGCCAGGTCACAGTGAGGGCTGGCGACCGGCCGTACCGGTCCCGCCCGCGGTTGAGGAGCTTCGCGAGGATACGTTCGCTCGACCGTCCCGGTGTCATTGAACCACCCGAATGGCCAGGATTATCTTGGCGAACAGGCGCATACCGCCCTTATGCCATCTTTGGCGGTGGGTCAGGTATCGATCATGTGGTTGTTTGATGGCCTGCAGGTAAACGCACTGCCCCGGGCCACCTGCGGCGGCCAGCAACTCCCACTCGCGGGAGAACCCGGTTCGGCCCGGAGACCGGTGTCCCGCCGACAGCCGCCACCAGGCTGCGCGCGGCCGACGTCGGATCGCCACGCAGTGTCAACGGGGGATCTGTGAAAGGGCATGCAGTGATGGCTGCGCGAGTCTGTATCGAATCATCGCGAGTGGGATCTCACCCCGCTATCCGTCCGCAGGGCTGACAGGTGCCCGCTGACGAGTGGGCCGTCCCGGGCGGACGGCCCAGCGCATGATCGCTCTGAAGATCTATCGACTCCTCCCGTCGTCGGCACGGCGACGGGTGCTGGGTCTGCTGCCCGTACACCGGCGGATCGGCCTGGTGCAGACGCTCTCCCGACCGCGAGGCAGCGACACGGTGCATCACCTCGGCGCCCGGGTGGCCGTGACCGACGGTGGCGTTCGGACCCGGGCCGAGGTCGTCGCCACGGCGACCCCGCTGGAGCAGTGGCACCGCAACCTCACCGCCGTCACCACCGCGTTGCACTCCGCCGGCATCGAATACCACTGCATTCGTAACGACGACCACCTGCGCAGCACCGTCGCGGTCCTCGACGACCAACGGCCGGCGGTGCAACGCCTCGTCCGCTCCGCGCCGGCGCTGTCCGGCGCGGACGTCCGGGTGGTGCAGGTCCAGCCCCGTCGGGACCAACCGGACGGCGCCCCGACCGAGGTGATCCAGGTCTGCTTCCCAGTGACCGACGCCCGCGCCGGGGTGGTCCTCGGCGCCCAGTTCGCCTGCGAGATCGAGTTCTGGAGCCGGCGCGGGGACATGGTCCGTGCTCCCCGGCGCAACGGGGTCGTCGACGAGGCCCCCGCCAGGGCCCAGCCGGTCCGGGTGGCGGCGGCGCTGATGAGCCACTTCGTGCCCGAGGCCGACGACCACACCTACGGCACCCGCCGGGACCTGGCCGTCCGGGCGCCGGACCGGGTCGGCTTCCCGATCGACGCCGTCTACACCTGGGTGGACGGCTCCGACCCGCAGTGGCTGAAGCGGAAGTCGCTGGCGCTCGGCGCTCCGGACGGCCCGCTGCACGCTGTCGCCGCGAACTCGTCGCGCTACCACAACCGCGACGAGCTGCGGTATTCGTTGCGCTCGCTGCACAGCTTCGCGCCCTGGCTGCGGCGGATCTTCCTGATCACCGACAGCCAACTGCCGAGTTGGCTCGACCCGAGCCATCCGATGATCACGGTCATTTCGCACGCCGAGCTCTTCGCCGACCTCGGCGGCCGGTCGTCGTACAACTCGCACGCCATCGAGTCCCGCCTGCACCGCATCGACGGCCTGGCCGAACACTTCCTCTACCTCAACGACGACGTGTTCCTCGGTCGTCCACTGTTGCCGAACCACTTCTTCCACGCCAACGGGATCGCGAAGTTCTTCCCCTCGCCGGCCCAGTTCGGCCTGGGGGAGGCGAAGCCGGAGGACCCTCCGGTGAAGGCCGCCGGAAAGAACAACCGTCGGCACATCCAACGGCAGTTCGGTGTGACCATCACGCAGAAGATGAAGCACACCCCGTTCGCGCTGCGCCGCAGCATCATGCAGCAGATCGAGGGCATGTTGCCGGACGAGGTGGCGGCCACCGCGCGGCACCGGTTCCGGCACCACGGCGACCTGTCCATCCCGTCGTCACTGCACCAGTACTGGGCGTTCCTGACCGCGCAGGCCGTCCCCGGTGACATCGAGTACGAGTACGCCGACCTGGGTCACCCCTCGACGCCCGCCCGGCTGGCCGAGCTGCTGGGTCGCCGGCACCGCGACGTGTTCTGCATCAACGACACCGACTCCGACCCTCGGTCCTTCGCGGAGCAGGAGCGGATGCTGGCCGACTTCCTGCCGCGCTACCTGCCTTTCCCCGCCCCGTTCGAGCTGCCGGACGACGTGGTGGCGGAGCGGCGGAACGTGGGCGCGGGGGAGCTGTGGCGGCGCTCGTACCGCCCGGTGCCGGATGCCCGTCGGGGCACCCCGGTCGACGCGCCCACCATGCCCAACAACATGCTCAACACGGTCACCGACTTCAAGGCTGTCGTGACGAGGCCGGACGGCTGACCGACCGCGCCGCCCAGCCAGTGTTTTCCGTACACCGTCCCCAGTGGAGTCCAGCTTGGTACGCCCCGCACCCCAGCCGTCGTCCGAGCCGCCCCGGGCGCTCGGTGAACCGTCGGGGCTCGTTGATGTCTACCGCCGGGTGTTGAGCGCGCAGACCCGCCGTGCCATTGCGACGAAGGTGAGTCCGCGAGCGCGCCACCAGCTGAAGCAGTGGGTCGCCCGGGCGTCCCGTGACGCCCAGGTGGCGGGACGCCGTAGCGAGCGGCTGGCCCGGCGGCAACCGGAACTGCTCGCGGGTGGTGATCGGGCGGTGGTGACGGCCGACCGCGGGTCGCGGATCGCCAAAGTCGACGCGGCTGTCACGCCGCTGGGTGCCAGGACGGCGAATCTGACGGCCGTAACGGCAGCGCTGGACGAGGCTGGCGTGGACTACTTTCGCGTCCGGGGGCGGTCACCGAGGGCGTCGGTGGTCGCCGTTGACGCCGGTGACCGCAGCCGGGTGTACGCCGCGCTCGCGGCGGCGTGCGCCCGGGTGCCCGGTTATGTCTCCGTACCCCGGGCCAGCGGCGAGCGGCCCCCGGCCCCGGGGTTCGAGCCGAAGACGTGGGAGCGGGTTGCGGGCGCCCCGGTTGTGCGGCTGACCTGGTACTGGACCGACCCCCGGCACCGGCTGGTGCTGGGGCTGGCGTACGGCTGCGACGTCGAGTTCTGGACCCGGCAGGGGGATACGCTCGTCGCCCCGCGTCGTAACCCGGTGGCGGAGCAGGTCCAGGTGTCGTCGCCTTCGGTCCTCGTACCCGAGTCGCTGTTCACCGGCCTGGTGCCGCCCACCGACAGCACGACCGTTCGAAGCCGGCCGGAGTTCGCCGGCCGGTCCCCGGAAGACGTGGCCTTCCCCATCGACGTCGTCTACACCTGGGTGGACGGCACAGATCCGGACTGGTTGCGTCGACGCGCCGCCGTGACCGGAATTCCCTACCACGCCGAGGCGGCGAGTCCGGCTCGGTTCCTCAGCCGCGACGAGCTGCGCTACTCGCTGCGGTCGGTGCATCTGTTCGCGCCGTGGGTGCGGCACATCTACCTGGTGACCGACGACCAGGTGCCGAGTTGGTTGGACCCGTCGGTGCCGGGGATCCGCGTGGTCAGCCACCGGGAGATTTTCACCGACCCATCGGTGTTGCCCACCTACAACTCGCACGCGATCGAGAGCCAGCTGCATCACGTCGACGGGCTCTCCGAGCACTTCCTGTACTTCAACGACGACGTCTTCCTCGGCACCGAGGTGCTGCCCCAGGACTTCTTCCTGGCCAACGGCATTTCCCGCTTCTTCCCGTCGCCCGCGCTCGTGCCGCCGGGAGCGCCGAGCGCCGAGGACATTCCGTCGTCAGCCGCTGGGAAGAACAATCGGGCACTGCTCGCCGAGCGCTTCGGCACAGTGCTCAACAAGAAGATGAAGCACATGCCGCACGCGCTGCGGCGCAGCGTCCTGTACGAGATCGAGCAAGAGTTCTCGGCACCGCACCGTGGGACCGCCGCGAGCCGGTTCCGTGGCCTGACGGACATCTCGGTCGCCTCGTCGCTGCACCACTACTATGCGTTCCACACCGGTCGGGCCACGCCGGGCGAGCTGGAATACACCATCGCCGAGTTGTCCCACCCCGACACTCCCGCGCGACTCGCGCACCTGCTGGCCCGGCGGGACCGGCACGTCTTCTGTCTGAACGACGCCTTCTCGTCCGAGGAGGACCTGGCCGCCCAGCTCGCGGTCCTCACACCCTTTCTCGACACCTACTTCCCGGTGCCCAGCCCGTGGGAGAAGGCCTGACATGGTTGCCGCCCTCGTTGCACGCCATCGCTCGGCGACCCGTCGTCGCTGTCCCAGACCGGGGGTGACGCCATGTTCTGGTTGAGACACGGTGTCGGCAGGGCCAATCCCACGTCGACGCGTCACCTCGCGGCTTATCTCCAGGTCGTCGCGCACCCCGACGACGACCTCTTCTTCCTCAACCCCGCCGTGCAGCATGCGATCGACAGCGGTTCCCCGGTCACCGCGGTCTATCTCGCCGCTAGTGAGTCGGACGGCCGCAACGCTCCCCAGAACCACCCCGATCGCCGTGCCGTTCCGGTTGATTTCGCCGGTTACGCCGCAGCTCGCCAGAACGGCATCCGGGCGGCGTACGCACAGATGGCTCTCGGCGACCGGAGGGCCGCCTGGTCGCGGGTCGCTCAGGTGCTGGCGGGCGGCGTGCCGGTGGAGATCGCCACCCTGGTCGGCGCGCCCGCAGTGCGCCTGGTCTTCTTCAATCTGAGGACGCAGGACGCCGTCGCGGACGAGCCGCCCCGGTGGCTCAGCGCGTTGTGGGAGGGGAGCCTGCCAGCGCTGCCGGCCCTGCGGCCGACGGGCAGCCCGTTGGGGGCTGTCGGCGAGTACGACCGCGAGCAACTGCTCACCGCGCTGACGGCGCTGCTGCGGGAGGTCGAGCCGACCGTCGTGCGGTTGCTCGACCCCGATCCGGACCACAAGACCTACGACGCCGCCAGCGGGGAGATCGCCTACTCCGACCACCTCACGCACACGGCCAGCGCGTACTTTGCCCTTGAGGCGGTACGACGCTACGAACAGGCCGGCGGGCGGCCGGTCCTACGCGAGAGCTACCGGGGCTACTACAACCGGCACTGGCCGCGGAACCTTGGGCAGGAGGCGTTCGCCGCTAAGAAGGCGCTGCTGGACATCTACGGAGGCGTCCCCCGGGACTGCGGGGACCCGGTGGGTTGCGGCGACTACCAGGTCGGCGATCAGGGCCACGTGCCCGGTTACGGGCAGAGCACCCATCCCCGC
The DNA here is from genome assembly GCF_006715105.1 of Micromonospora sp. A202. Taxonomy (NCBI): domain Bacteria; kingdom Bacillati; phylum Actinomycetota; class Actinomycetes; order Micromonosporales; family Micromonosporaceae; genus Micromonospora; species Micromonospora sp. A202. The sequence continues at coordinate 1,448,077 of NZ_VFMP01000001.1, forward strand.
TATCCCGGGAGCGGCTCCTGGCTGCTCCGACAGGCCGACGGGCGGCTCGCCGCGTTCGGGGTTCTCGGGGACCAGGCATCGGTGTGGCGGGAGACCCGAGCCGGCAGCGGGAAATGGAGTGGGCCCGATCTGGTCGACGGGGCAGGGCTGGTGCCGCATCTGTACGCGCTTGTGGGTGCCGACGCTCGGATCCACCTCTTCGGTGTCCGGCAGGTGCTGGACCTGGCGCGGGAGGGACACCGGCGCGTCCTGGTGACCGCTGTGGAGTCGGAACCGGGCGGACCGTTCGGGCCCTGGGTGGACCTGGGCAACCCGGCGGACGGCGCGGTCGACGCGGAGGTTCGGCGGCTGGAGATGGGCATGCCGGTTGCCGCTGTCGGCGCCGACGGTCGAGTACAGGTGTTCGTCCGAAACTTCGGGCGCGGCGTGAGCAGACGCGCGCAGACCGGCCCGGACACCTGGGGCCCCTGGGGTGACCTCGGCGGCAGTGTCGTGCAGGAGGGGCTCGCGGTTACTAGCGCGGCCGACGGTCGCATCGAGCTGTTCGCGGGAACCCACAAAGCGGTGCTGCATTGGCGCCAGGCCACTGTCGACGGGCCGTTCGAACGGCCATCGATGCTGTCCGTTCCGGCTCCGGCGGGTCCGCTGACAGTGGTGAAGGAGCCCGGCGGCCGGCTGCTGCTGGTGTTCCGCGAGGCGGAGAGCGGTCGGGTGCTGGCCCTGCGGCAGCGGGTCGGCGGTGGCTGGCCGGTCAACCCGGCGAGCCTCGACGGCCGGGGCGGCTTCGGACCGGTAGCCGCGGCGGCGGTGCCACGAGATCCGGGCGGTACGGTCCTGGTGAAACGCGATGACACCGGTACGACCAGCCTGTCCTGGCAGCCGGCGGGGCGGGGGGTGTCCACAGCGTGGTCCACCTCCGGTGTCCTCTTCGTCGGCTCCCCGGCGGTGGCGGTGGACGCCGGCGGACGAGTTGTGGCTGGTGCCGTCGGGGTGGATGGACGGCTCTGGACGGCCAGGCAGCGGCGGGCGGGCAGTGGCGAACAGTTCGGTGATTGGACGGCCGTAGAGAACGGGCGGAGACGGGCATGAGCGGGACAGGCATGGACGGGGCGCACCTACGCGATCTGGCGTCCGACGCGCTGCGGCGCTGGCCCCGGCTGCGGGTCGCCCTGCGCCGGGCCGACCGGCAACTGGGCCGGCAGGTGGCGCAGCTGAAGGGCACGATGCGGGCACCGGCCCCCCGGCGGCTCTTTCGGGCCGCGCTGCCGGCCGGATCGTCGATCCAGGCCCGCTTCGTGGGTGTGCTCGACGGGCACACCCTCAACCTGGACCTCGAGGTGCCGCCCGCGCTCGCCGCCGACGTCGTCGGTGCCGAGCTGCACCTCGTCCGTGGGAGTACGCGGCTCACCGTGCCCGCTGACCTGCGTCACGCCGGTGACGGTCTGGCCGTGTCCGCCGCCGTCCTGCTCTGCGCTCGGCCGGGCGGCCTGGACCTACCCTCGGGTGGCTCGTGGCGGGTGGAGTGCCGCCTGGTCAGCGAGACGGGTGGGGGAGACCCCGTCCGGGTGGTCGGAGGCGCGACCGAACGAGCTGCCGGCCCCACCGTGTCTGCCCCGCCCTGTCCCGACTCGGGATACCGGTACCGGCCGGTGACCGACCAAGCTGGCCGACTCGCGCTCGCCGTCACGGCTCCCGGGGCGTTGGCCGAACTCACCGACGTCCGCCTGGACTGGACCGGGGCGAGCCTCCAGGTGCGGACGTTCGGTTGGCGGGCCGACGGGCCGGTGGAGGTGGGGCTGGAGCCGCGCGGTGGCGGCGAGTCTCTCCGGGTCCAGGGTGAACTGGTCGGCCCCGACCTGCTGCGGTTCAGCCTGCCGCTGTCGGCGATGACGGAGGCCAGGCACGTTCGAGAGCGGATCTTCGACGTCCGGCTGCACGCCGAGTCCCGCCGGCTGCGCGTCGGCACGGTGCTGCACGATCTCACCAACCCCAAGAAGTCCCTCCGGCCGCCGGCGGCGATCGTCTGGGCCGCGCCCGGCCGTTCAGTCCGCGTCCGCCCCTACTTCACCCCGGCAGGCAGCCTCGCCCTGGCCTGCCTGCCCATCCAATCCCGCCCGACGGACGGCAACTCATGAAGATCACCTATCTGCTCACCTGGGCCGATGCCATCGGTGGCACGGAACGCACCGTCCTACGGCAGGCGAACTGGCTGGCCCGTCGGCACGAGGTGGAGATCGTCGGAGTCCTCCGCACCCGCGACGAGATGCCCTTCGAGGTGGATCCCGCGGTTCGGCTGGTGCACCTTCTCGACACCCGTGAGGGTGTGGTCCGGCCAGTGCGGGGCGGGATGCCCGACGCCGTCGCCGAGACGCTCGCCGCCGAGCCCAGCACGTTGGTGCAGCGACACTGGGAGGGCGCGTTCTCCGCGCTGTCCGACCTCGAACTCGAACGCGTACTTGGCGAGAACGACGCCGACGTGGTGGTCACCACCACTCCCGCGTTGCTCGCCGTCGCCGCGAAGCTATTGCCCCGACGCGTGGTGATCGTCGCGCAGGAGCACCGTGTCGCCGAGCTGCGGGGTTCCTCCGGTGAGCCTTTCGGGCTCTTCGCAGCCCGGGCCGACGCGATCGCGCTGCTCTCCCAACCCACCCGGGACTGGTTCGCCGACCTTCTGGGAGACGCTGCTCCCCGGCTGGTCGTGCTGCCCAACCCGATCGAGGAGGGCTACCGGCCGCGGTCGACCCGGGAGACCCGCAGCGTGGTCATGGCGGGTCGGTTGAGCCCTGAGAAGCAGTTCGAGCACGCGATCGCCGCCTTCGCCCAGATCGCCCCGGACCACCCCGACTGGCGGCTGCGCATCTTCGGGGGCGGTTCACGGGCGCGGCTGGAGGAGCGCATAGCCGGCCTCAAACTCGGCAATCAGGTCCAACTGCTCGGTCCGACGGAGAGCATCGAGGACGAGTGGGCCAAGGCGTCGGTCGCGATGGTGACGTCCCGCGTCGAGTCCTTCGGTCTCACCCTGATCGAGGCGATGAGCGCTGCCGTCCCGGTGGTGGCGTACGACTGTCCCAATGGGCCGCGTGAGGTGATCGAGGATGGCGAAACCGGATTCCTGGTCGCTCCCGACAACATCGATGAACTCGCCGCCGCACTGCGCAAGCTCATCGAGGACGATGGGCTGCGGCACACGATGGGGCACGCCGCCTTGCGCGATGTGGAGCGCTTCTCGGTCGACCGGGTGATGCCGCAGTGGGAACAGCTCTTCACCGACCTGCTCGCCGACCGTGACGGTCCTGGATGGACGGAACGGCGATTCGCCGCGGTTGCGGCCAACCAGGCCCGCAGGGCGGCACCCAACGTGGTGCCGAGCAAAGCCGCCGCCCGCAGCGTGGGCACTGTCGATGTCGAGGCATGGGCTGCTGGAGTCGAGGCCGGACGCGAGGACCTGATCTGGACTCGGGGGCAGTTGACGCGCCTGCGGGACTCCACGCCGTACGAGGTCGCGCGGGACAACCTCGACCTGACGGTGGACAGTCTCGACACCGCGGGCATCGACTACTTCCTCGTCCGACAGATGTCGCCGACCTTCCGGGTGGCCGTTCGCGAGGAGGCCCGACAGTCCGTCGTGGCCGCCCTCGCCCGTCGATACGCCGGTCGCCCGGTCTACGTGGAGGCCTTTGACCAGCGGAACCGCACGATGGGGGTCTGGCCGGCCGCAGCCACACCAGGGGTCACCGCGATGGCCACAGCCTCGTGGCTGCGAGTCTTCGAACCCGCAATGACCCTGTCGCAGACGCTGCGGATGGGCACCATCTACGGGTGTGCCGTGGAGTTCTGGCACACCGCCGAGGAGGGAACGGACCTCTGCGGCCCATCCCGGACCCTGGTGGGGGACCGGTTGGCAGCCGAATCCCTCACCCCCGCCGTGGTGACCGTGGGCGGGCAGAGTTACCGATCCGTCGATCCGTTCACGCGACGGCTCGCTGACGAGATCACCTTCCCCATCGATCTCGTCTACACCTGGGTGGACGGAGCGGACCCGGCCTGGGCGCGCCGTCGGGCGCAGGCTCTGGGGATCGGGTACGCCGAGCATGATTCGCTGCAGGGCGCCGCACGTTTCCGCAGCCGGGACGAGCTGAGGTATTCGCTGAGGTCGGTCGACCTCTTCGCACCGTGGGCGAACCGGATCTGGATCGTCACCGACGGCCAGGTGCCGGAGTGGCTCGACACCACGCATCCCAAGGTCCGGATCGTCGACCACCGGGAGATCTTCAGCGACCCGGGGGTGCTGCCGACGTACAACTCCCACGCCATCGAAACTCAGCTGCACCACATCGAGGGGTTGTCCGAGCACTTCGTCTACCTCAACGACGACGTCTTCTTTGGTCGCCTGTTCGGCCCCGACATGTTCTTCAACCCGGGTGGGCTCCCCAAGTCGTTCCGTAGCCCCACACAGATCCCGCTCACGTCCCCCAATCTCGACGACGAGGCGTTCGCGGTGGCCGGCAAGAACAATCGCCGGCTGCTGGAGGAGGCCTTCGGCAAGACGCTGATCCACGCGTTCCTGCACGCGCCGCACGCACATCGGCGCAGCACCCTCTACGAGGTCGAGGCGGCATTCCCGGAGGCGGTCCGACAGACGGCGGCCAACCGGCTCCGGTCGACCGACGACGTGTCCATGCTCTCGTCCCTCGCGCACCACTTCGGGCTGATGAGCGGACGGACGACGGCGGGGTCGGTCCGTTGCACCTTTGCCAACGTCGGCCTGGCCGCTCACCTGCCGCGGCTGGACAGCCTGCTGGCCAGCCGGGCGTTCGACGTGTTCTGCCTGAACGACTACCACGACGGCGACGTGCCGGCGGAGGATCAGGCAAGGATCCTCGAGGCGTTCCTCGGTGCCTACTTCCCCATCGCCAGCCAGTTCGAACGAGGGAGTGAGCGCAACCTCCGGCTGTCCACCGCCGCGTGGCGGTGACGGTGCCGCTGAACCTCCGGACACGACGGTGGCCGGTCGCGCCCTCCCCGGCGACGACCGACCACCGTGCCCTTGTGACGAACGGGCTCAGTACGAGTAGCCCGAGCCGCCGGCGTCGTTCGAGCCGCTGTCCGCGGGAGGTGCGACCGCCTTCGGCGTGGAGGTGGGCAGGCAGCTGAGGTTCTTCTTGCCGTCCGGCTGGACCACGAACCAGGTGCCACCAACAGCCTGGCCCTTCCACTGGCCGGGCTTCTTGTCGCCGATGTAGCGGTACACGGGCCAGCCGCCGACGGTGAGCTGACGGGTGCCGTCCTGGCGGGTCACGCTGCTGACCTTGTCGTCGGAGACGCCGGTGAGCTGCGGGTTGCCGTCGGTCAGCGCCGGAGGCCACACCTCGGCGCACTTGTCGACGCAGTTCGACGACGGCGGGTCGGCGGTGTCCTTGTCGAAGCGGTACAGGATCCAACCGTCCTGGTCGGTGACCACCTTGCCCATCCGGGCGACGCTCTTGCCGACCAACTTCTCGGTCAGGTCCACGTTCGCGGGCGGCGCGTCGGCGGCGGGCGCCTCCGCGGACGCCGACGCCTCGGGTACAACCGACGCGGTGGGCTCGGCCGCGGCGACGGCGACCGGCTCGGCCGCGCTCGAGTTCGCTCCGTCGTAACCTGCGGGAGCGCAGGCCGTTAGTGCGACCATCGCGCTCGCGACGATGACGGTCCGCTTCATCTGTGCCACGTGCCCTCCTCATTCTTGGCAGTTCACCCATAGGTACGGGAAGTGGGCTGTCAAGGTTGAAGTAGTAACAGTGGTCAATTTCACGTTCTTTGATTGAACCGATCGGGGCAGCGATACGTACGCCCCCGCAGGGGAGAAATCCCCACAACGACAGATCGACGCCGGTCATTGTGACAATGACCGGCGCCGAAGCGTACGCGCGACTACAGGGGGACCGTGACCAGCGGACTCGCCACACCATTGGCATCGATCGACTGCACCTGGAGCTGTTTGATCTCACTCACCAGAGCAGACGTCGAGGCACTCAACTCAAGACCCTGCGGGCGGGTGCTGGTGCCGTAACCACCCTCCGGCACCGACCAGGTCGAAATCACCTCGGGGTCGGCGTTCTTGCGCACCACCACCAGCCGACAGACGCGCGGGCCGGGCAGCTTCCGCAGGCTGAAATTGATCCGGGTGCCGTACTCCCGCTTGACCAGGAACACTGTCGTCTGCACGCCCGTGGTCGGGTCGGTCGCGTCGACCTGGTCGCCCTCCTCCTCCGTGCCGCCCACACCAGGGCCGCTCGGCGGAGCAGTCGGCCCGCTGGTCTGCGGGTCGATCGGTGCGTTCGACGTCGGGCCGGCGACCGGAGTCGAGCCGCTGTCGGTCACGCTGACGAACCCGTACCCGCTCAGTCCGCCGAAGACCACCACCGCGGCGGCCGTCGCCAACATCTGCCGGAATCGGGTACGCCGACGATCGGCCCGGACCGCGCCCAGCGTCCGGTTCAACAACGCCGGATCGGTCGCCGTCTGCTCCAGCGCCATCATCGTCTCGCCGTCGATGTCGGAGAGCAGCCCGACCACCGGCACCATCGTCTCCAACTCCGCCGCACACGCCCAGCAGGTCGCGAGATGCTCCTCGAACCGCTCGGTATCCTGCTCGTCGAGCACACCGAGCGCGTACGCCGCGACGTCCATGTGGTCCGGCCGGCTCATTCTGTCACCCCCCGCTCCTGCAGAGCCGTGCGCAGCGCGCGCAGCGCGTAGTAGACCCTCGACTTGGCGGTGCCGAGCGGCAGCCCCAACTCCTCGGCCGCCTCCGGGACCGTGCGCCCCCGGAAGTACGTCGAGATCAGAATTTCCCGGTGCGACTGACTGAGCGTACGCAGCGCGTCCGCCACCGTCATCGTGCGCAACACCCGGTCGGTGCTGTCCGCCTCGGCGAACGCGGTGAGGTCCCGGTCGTACGTCTCAGGTGGCCGGGCCTCCTGGCTGCGGTGCTCGTCGATGGCGATCCGACGGGCCACCGTGACGAGCCACGGCCGCAGCGAGCCCTGCCCCTGCGTGCCGAGGCGGTGCGCGTTGCGCCAGGCCCGCAGCAGCGTCTCCTGGACGATGTCCTCCGCACGCTGCCGATCCCCCCCGGTGAGACGCATCACGAACATCAGCAGCGGACCGGCGTGCTCGGCGTAGAGCTGACGGATCAACTGGTCGGAATGGCTGGCCTCGGTTGTCGTCGCCTGATGGCGCCCGGGCGCCGGTCGCGGCGTCACCGGACCATTCTGGCGAGACGTCGCGTGCGCGTCGACCCCCCGAGCAGGGGGCGTCGGCCGCGACGAGGACCGCGCCGACAACCAGTCCGCGCGTACCGCGTCGCCATGCCAACCGGCCGCCACCGCATGCATGCAGACCTCCGGGATGTCCGTCACCAACGCCGGCCCACGAGGTGGGCCGCCCGGTGGTACGCGCCAGCGCCCCGAACGGATCAACAAACCGCGAGAAAAAGTTCTGCGCCGGTGTCGGGTGGACCGTCAGCGGCGGACCGAGAACAGCCCGGGAGGCGGGGGATCGGAGCCGGTCGCGTCGGCGTCCCGGACGATCTGGGACCCACCGGCGAAGCGGTCCAGGTCGTCGCCGGCCACCACCCGACCCGGAAACCAGTCACCGGCGGCGCGCCGGGTCAGCTCCGGCACCGGCGGTGTGACCCGCCCGGCGACCAGCACCAGATTGCCGTACCGGCGGCCACGCAACACCGACGCGTCGCCCACCAGACAGGCCTGCGGCAGCACCGAGCGGACCGTGGCGACCTGCGCGCGGGCGTGCCGCAGCGGTGGGCCGTCGGCCAGGTTCGCCAGATACCAACCCGCGGGGCGCAGCACCCGAGCCACCTCCGCCGCGTACTCCACGGACGTGAGATGAGCCGGGGTACGGGCACCGGCGAACACGTCGGCGACCACCACGTCGTAGCTGGCGTCGCGGGTGGATGTCAACACCGCCCGCGCGTCCTCCACCCGCACCCGCAGCCGGGTGTCGGACGGCCACGGCAACGCCCGACGGACCAGCTCCACCAACGCGCCGTCCACCTCGGACACCCGCTGGGTGGACCCGGGACGGGTTGCGGAGACGTACCGGGGAAGGGTCAGGGCCCCACCGCCCAGATGCAGCACCCGCAGCGGCTCACCGGCGGGCGCGATCAGGTCCAGCGCGGCGGCCAGCCGTCGCACGTACTCGAATTCCAGGTGGGTGGGGTCGGTCAGGTCGACGTGCGACTGCGGCGCGCCGTCCAGCAGCAGGGTCCACGAGCCCGCCCGGTCCGGATCCGGAACGAGCTCGGCCTGCCCGGTGTCGACCTGCTCGACCACCCGGTCAGCCGCCCGTTTACGTCCCATCGTGATCAGCGCCCGTCTACCGCGCGGCGCGAGCCGCGGCGGTCAACGCGCGGTGCAGCAGTCGGGAGTCGCCGAGCAGGGCACGCAGTCGGCGTTCCAGACCGGCGATCGGGATCAGGTTCTGTGGGGCGCGGGGATCCTTGTACGGGGTGGAGGCGAAACGCGGCAGGGTGACCAGCGACAGGTCGGCCAGCTCGATCGCCGCCTCGACGGGCAGATCAGCCGAGCACTCCACCCGGACGATGCCCGCCCACGGCGCGCCGACCGCCACCGGCAACCGCAGATACCACGACCAGCCACCCCAGGCGGTGCCGAGCCGGAACACCGGTGAGCGCTCACCCGACGCCATACCGGTCACCACCGCGGTCAGTCGGGCATCCAGGTACTGGCTGTGCTGCGTCTTGATGTAACCCAGGGTGCGCGGCAACTGCCGGCGACTCCGCAACGGGCCGTCCACCACCAGCAGGTCACCGTCGACCCGGGCGGCGTCGGACACCGCCACCTCCAGCGCGGTCAGCGGGCCCTGCACCGCGGCCGGCAACTTCGCCAGCTCACCGGTGCCACCCACCCGGTGCACCGGATAGCGGATCGCACCCGCCACCACGTCCTGCGCCGACGGGCTCGCGGTGAACAGACCCCGGCCTACCCGGGTGCCGGCCAACTGCGCCGCACCCCGGCCCAGGTCGCACCGGACCACCCCGGCCGCGTACGAGGCGGCCAACCCGGGAAACGACACGCCGTCGGTCTCGGCCGTCCAGATGCTCGCGTCGATCCGGCGAACCCCGTCGACCAGCAGCACCACGTCGGGCGCCCGCACCCCCGCCCGTACCCCGATCGCCCGCCAGTCGACAGCGGGCACCTCGGCGTCCGCGTCGACCTGCGCGCTGCTCGGCGCGGCCGGCCCGGCAGCGGACGCCTCGAACGACGCCCCGTACGCCGGATCCCACGAGTCGACGAAGAACGCGGCGTCGCTCACCGAGCTGGCCCTTCGTTCGCGACTGCGGGGCTCCGCTGCGCTGCACTCCTCGCGCTCACCGGCCCGTCCGCTCTATGCGCGCCGAACGCGCGTCCTTGCGCACCTCGAACCGGACCGGGATCCGCTCGGCCAGCGCCGGGACGTGGGTGACCACGCCGACCATCCGGTCACCCCGGGCGGCCAGGTTTTCCAGGGTGGCGGCCACCGTGTCCAGGGTGGCCGCGTCGAGCGTGCCGAAGCCCTCGTCCAGGACGATCGACTCCAAGCTGGCCGCCGTGGTCGACATCCCGGCAAGCTGCTCGGAGAGCGCCAGGGCCAGCGCCAACGACGCCTGGAACGTCTCACCCCCGGAGAGGGTGCGAACGCCCCGGCGCAGCCCCGCGTCGTGGTGGTCGACCACCACGAACTCGCCCTTGTCGTGCACCAGCTCGTACTGGCCGGAGGACAGCTCCCGCAGGATCCCCGACGCGCCGTCGACCAGCAGGTCCAAGGCCTCCGCCAGCAACCACCGCTCGAAGTTGTTGGCCCGCAGGTGCCCGGCGAGCGCCCGCGCCACCTGCGCCTCCCGCTCGTGCCCGGCACGCTGCTCGCGCAGCGTCCCGGCCTGCTCCCGGCGCTCCCGCAGCCGGCGGAGGTCGGCGTCGGCCCGCTCCACCGCGACGGTCGCGGCGTGCACCGGGTCCTCGCCGACCGGCACGTCGGCGTCGGCGAAGATGCCGGCGATGCGCCGCCGCACCGCGTCAGCCACCGACTCGGCCTCGGCGACGGCGACCGCCCGGCTCGCCCGATCTTCGCGGCGGCGGTCGGCCTCGGTCGTCGCCCAACCGGTCAACGCGGCCCACGCGGCGGCCACATCGTCCCGATCGGTCGCCGGCGGGCCGAACCGCGCCAACCCGTCGCGGGACGTGTCGAAGGCCCGCCAGGCCGCCCGCAGCCGCTCCTCGGCGGCATCCACCCCGGCCCGGGCCTGACGTGCGGCCTCGCGGCCCGCCCGCACCGCTGTCGCCGCCTCCTCCAGGGCGCGCCGCAACCGGGCGTGCTCGGCCAACTCCCGGCGCAACACGGCCGGCTCCGCCGCCCCGGCGAGCTGCCCGTCCAGCTCGGCCAGCCGGGAGTCCACCTGCTCCTGCCGGGCCCGCGCCTGCACCAGCAGGCGCTCCAGGTCACGCGCCGCCTCGTCCCGCTGCCGCACCGCGGTCTGCGCGGCCTTGGTCGCGGCCCGCGCCGCCTTGCCCGCCGCCGTCGCGGCCGCCACCGCCGAATCGGCCGGCACCGCCGGCACCTGCGCCACCGGCTGCTCACAGACCGGGCAGGGCGCGCCGGCATGCAGGTGCACCCGCAGACTGACCGCCAGGTCGGTGGCCTTCGCCTCCTCGTGCGCCCGGAAGGCCGCCTCCAGGTCGACCTCGGCCTGCTCGGCCTCCGCGCGGGCCACCGCCAGCGCGGCCACCGCCGTGGCATGCTCGTCGCTCGCCGCGCGCACCGCCGCCCGGACCGTGTCGGCCTCAGCGGACAGCCGGTCCCGATCGTCGTACGCCCGCAGCAGCAGCCGCGCCGCGCTCTCGTCGCCAGCGCCGGCCAGCTCCCCGCGCAGCTTCTCCTCGCTCTCCTCGGCCAACGACACGCCCGTCGCCGCGGCCTCGGCGTCGGCCCGCGCCGCAGTGACCGCGCGTGCCACCTCGGCCACCCCGCGCGGCGCGCGGATCCCGGTCAGCACGGACAGCTCGTCGTCGAGAGCGGTCAGCGCCGCCGCCGCCTCGCGCGCGGTGGTCCGGGCCGCCGCCAGCTCCGGCACCGCGGCCGTCACCGCCGCCGCCAGCTCGGCCATCCGCTCGACCCGGGCTTCGGCCTCAGCCAACGCCTCGTCGTCCACGCCGGTGAGCCCGGCGAGCACCTGGTCGACCGCGTCGAGTCGGGCGTCCGCCTGCGCGGCACGCGCCGTCGCCTTCTTCTGCACGTCCTCGTAGACGCCGAGGCCCAGCAGGTTGACCAGGATCTGCTGCCGCGTCGCCGGCTTGGCGTGCAGGAAATCGGCGAACTGCCCCTGCGGCAGCACCACACAGCTGGTGAACTGCTCGTACGGCAGCCCCACCGCCTCCAGCACCGCCTGCTCCATCTCGGCGGGGGTGCCGGCCACCACCTCACCGAGGTCGTCCGGACTCAACCCGGTGTCCAGTTTGGTCACGTCGAAGCCGGCTGGCATCAGCTGCAACCCGGCGTTCGCGGTCTTCACATTGCCCCGGCCGTCCCGCCGGACCACCCGGGTCGCCACGTAGCGGGCCCCGCCGGACTCGAAGACCAGCCGCACCCGGGCCTCGGTCGCCGACGGCGCGAGCGCGTTCGCCAGCCCCCGGGCGCCACCCCAGCGGGGGACCATGCCGTAGAGCGCGAAGCAGATGGCGTCCAGCACTGTGGACTTGCCCGAACCGGTCGGGCCGATCAGGGCGAAGAAGTCGGCGTCGGTGAAGTCGACTGTGGTGTCGTCCCGGAAGACCGTGAACCCGGCCATGTCCAAGCGCATCGGACGCATCAGTGCTCGACCTCCTCGAAGAGCTCGTCGAAGAGTTCCTGCACGCCCTCGTCGGCGTGGCCCCGGCTGTCCAGGTAGTCGGCGAACAACTCCCGCGGCGAACGCCCCGAGCGCTGCGCGATGCGGGCACCGCTGCCCGGCGCTGCCAGCAGCTCCGGGTCGATGCGGATCTCCAGCGCCCGGGGCAGCAGCTCCTGCACCTCCTCGCGCAGGCCGGCGCGGGGTTGCTCCCGCACGTACACCCGCAGCCAGGCGTCCGGTGCCTCGATCTCGGCGAGCTGGGCCAGGGTGCCCCGCACCGTCCGCAGCGCGCTCGCCGCCGTCACCGGCACCTCCCGCACTCGGGCGGCGGTGCTGGCCGTCACCTCGACAATCGTCACCGAGGGGACGTTCTCCTGCTCACCGAAGTCGACAGCGAGCGGGCTGCCGCTGTAGCGCACCGGGCAGGGGCCGATGACCCGCTGCGCCCGGTGCAGGTGGCCCAGCGCCACATAGTGCGCGGTGGCCGGGAAGACGGTGGCCGGGACGGCGTAGCCCAGCACCGTGTGCGCGTCGCGTTCGCCGCCACCGGTGGTCGCGCCGGTCACCGTGACGTGCGCGGTGACCAGGTGCACCCGGTCCGGTTCGGTGAACCCCTCGGTCAGTCGCCCGAGCACCCGGCCCAGGTGGTCGGCGTACGTCTGGTTGGTCTCCGCCGCGGTCAGCTCGTACATCTCCAGCGCGCGCACCGCGTACCGCTGGGACAGGAACGGCAGCGCGGCCAGCTGCCACCGCTCGCCGCCGGCGGTGGTGCCGTCGATGACGTGCTCGTCCGGATTTTCCCGCACCCCGCCGCGCAGCGTGATGCCGGCGGCATCGGCCCACGGCCGCAGCGCGTCCAGCGCCGGGCCGTTGTCGTGGTTGCCGCCGATCGCCACCACGTCCGCGCCGGTGCGACGCAGCGCGGTCAGCGCCCGGGTGACCAGACGGGTCGCCTCCGAGGTGGGCGCGGCGGTGTCGTAGAGGTCACCGGCGACGATCACCAGATCCGGCTGCTCGGCACGGGCGATGTCGATCACCCCGGCCAGCACGGCCTTGTGTTCCTCGGCCCGGGACTGCCCCTTGAGCACCTTTCCCACGTGCCAGTCGGAGGTGTGCAGGATCTTCATTGCTGTGGCTGGCCCCTGCCTAGAACGGGATGTCGTCGTCGGTGCTGCCGCCGCCGGAGCCCACCACGGCGAACGGGTCGGCGGACTGGGTGATCGAGCGCAGCGTCTCCGATGGTGCCCGGCCCGCCTCGGAGACCCGGGTGGCCCAGGCCGGGAAGGGGAACTCCAGACAGAGCGGCACCGGGATGTCCGGCTGGTTGACGAACATGGTGCCCGGCTTGGCCAGTAGCGCCCGCTGGCGCTGTGCGGGCGGGAGGAAGCCGTATTCCGGGCGGGACGCCTCGGCCGGGTCGAGCCGGCCGACCACCCGGATCGCTGAGTTGGTGACGATGCGCCGCTCCACCTCGCTCGCCGTCTGCTGCGCGCCGATCAGGATCACCCCGAGCGAGCGGCCCCGCTCGGCGATGTCGAGCAGCACCTCCTTGATCGGCGAGGAGCCCTCTCGGGGGGCGTACTTGTTGAGCTCGTCGAGCACGACGAAGAGCAACGGCTTGGCGGTGCCGGACTTCTCCTTGCGCTCGAACTCGCTCTTCAGCGTCACACCCACCACGAACCGCTGGGCGCGGTCCGGAAGGTTGTGCAGGTCGACGACGGTGACCTGCGCGGACTCGCTGGTGTTGATCGAGTGCGGGCGACGGGTGGCGAGGTCGCCACGGATCAGCCGGGCCAGGTCCTTCTTGCTGCCGATCAACCGCCGGGCGAACGCGTTGACGGTGCCCAGGCCGACCGCGCTGCCCGCCCAGTCGGAGCGGGTCTCGTCGTCGTTGAGCTGGTCGACGATGTGGTCGACCAGGTCGCCGTAGGAGCCGAGCCGGACCCCGTCGATGCTCACCCCGCCGTCGGCCGGCTGGGCGTAGCGGGCCAGGTGCGCGGCCACCGAGTGGACCACCATCGTGTACTGCTGGCGCTCGTCGTCGGCGTCGGCGAAGACGTACGGCAGGAGACGGTCGGCGCAGAACTCGTCCAGCGTCCAGTAGAACGAGTCCACCCCGGTGAGCCGGCTGCTCACATCCGGCGTGCCGGCCGCGTCACCGACCCGGGGCGGGGCGTAGACCCGCACGTCGGGGAAGGCGCCGGCACTGAGGCCGAGCTTCGCGTAGGCCGCACGGGTGGGATCGTCGAGGCGGGTGTTGGGATGGTCCAGGAAGAGCAGGTCCTCACCCTTGACGTTGAAGATCAGCGCCTTGGCGTTGACCGCGTCGCCGCCCAGCACCCCGGAGCGGAACACCGAGTAGAGCAGGAAGGTGGCGAAGCTGGTCTTGGTGGCCACCCCGGAGATGCCGGAGATCGAGACGTGTGCGCCGCGGCTGCCGTCGAGGAAGTCGGCGTTGAGATAGACCGGGACGCCGTCCCGACCCATCCCCATCGGGATGCGCCGTTCCATCCGGTCGAAGTGCAGCGCGCGCGCCCGGGCGTCGCCCTCGGCCCGGTGCACCACCGCGCCGGGGGTCGGCGGCACGTACAGCTCCGGATCGACCCGGGTGGTGGTGACCTCGGCGGCCTCCTGCACCTGCGCGGGCAGCGTGCCGTCGGCGATGGCGAACACGTCGGACTCGAACTGGGCGCCCTCGTGTCGAGCGCGGACCTGGGTGACCACGCCGGCGATCGTCACCGGCTCCCGGTCCGGCAGCTCCCGTCGGGTGACCACGACGTCGTCGAGCTGGAGATAGCTGCCGGGTGCCACGGCCGTCCAGAACTGCAACGGGGTGGCGTCAGCGGTGCCCAGCACCCGCCCGACCACCTCGCCCGGGCTGTCGAGCTCGGCGTCGGTCATCGGGCGACTCGGGTCGGTCGGGCAACACGGTCGGGAACCATGAGGTGCATCCTGCCCGAGGAGTACGACAGGTCGCCACGCGACGCGGCGGACGACACCATGCGCCGTCACACTCATGACGCTGGGTGCTCGACCGAGCGCATGAGGTGGGCGGGAGTCGTGTAGGCGTGTCACCGCGCGAGGTCCGGACTCAACCCCCGAGGCACCGGTCGCGTTACCTAGGCATGGAGCACGTATGAATGACGACTTCGGCGCTTTCGTCGCGACGAGCGGCCCGCGACTGCTCCGCTTCGCCGTACTGATCACCGGGCAGCGGGCGGACGCCGAGGACCTGCTGCAGGAGGTGCTGGAGCAGGCGTATCCGCGCTGGCCCGTGGTCCGGCAACGGCAACCGGAGGCCTACCTGCGTCGTGCCATGACGAACCGGTTGGTCAGCCGGTGGCGCTCTCCGTGGAACCGACGTCGGGTCGCCGGCCTTCCGGACGCGGTGCCGCAGCAGGATGAGACTACCCGGGTCGACGACCGGGAGTTGCTGCTGGCGGCACTGCGGGAGCTTCCACCGCGGATGCGGGCGGTGGTGGTGGTCCGGTACTGGCTCGGCTTCTCCGAGGCGGAGGCTGCTGCCGAACTGGAATGTTCTGTGGGCTCGGTGAAGAGCCAGGCTTCCCGTGGCCTGCACCGCCTACGGGCCCGACTGGAGGCGGCCGGTGTTCCCCCACTCGACCTAGACCTCGCGGAGGAGAACCATGCGTGACAACGAGGTGGCCGCCCTGCTCGACCACGCCGTCGCGACCGTGGAGCTGCCACCCGGTCTCGCGCAACGGGTCGTCACGAGAAGCCGGGCGCGTCGCCGTCGGCGTCTGCTGCTGTCGGGTGGCACGGTGGCCATGGTGGTCGCCGCCGGGGCACTGCTGCTCCCGCAACTGGGGCCGGCCGGCAGCGAGGGCGGGGGCACCGGGCCGATCGCCGCTGCCGAGGTTCCGGTCGGGATCGTCGGTCCCGACGGTCGACCGGTGACGCAGGCGCAGGTCGTGGCGGTCGGCCGGGTCGGTACGGAGACGCTCGTGCTGATCCGGCGCGAACCACGCGCCGAGGAGCGTGCCGCCGGGGGACAGGCGGTCGAGGTCCTGACCGCCCCGGACGTGGGCGAACCGCGCCGGTTGCTCGACCACCTCTCGTACGACCTGGCCTGCGTCGACGGTGATGTGGTCTGCGCGGCTGTCCGATCCGCCGGCGGTGGGCTGGGCGTTGCCGTGGCCCGTCGCTCCGGCGGCCGGCTCTACGTCCTGGTCCAGGTGCCTCAGGGGCGTACCGTCGAGGTCGTCGCCAACGGCGTGCTGCATCCGCTCGGTGCGGCGCCGCGGGGCGCGGTGGTCGAGGTGGTCGCCGCCGAGCCGTACGAAGAGGTGCAGGTCTGGGCGAGCACCGAGGACGGCCGGCGATACCAGATCCCGTGGGCTCCCGGGGCGGTGCTCATCGACTGAGATTTCACGGACGGACGTGGCGGAGCAGGAGGACGCCGTCCTCGGCGGCCAGCACGTGCCGCAGTGGCAGGTGCCGGGGCGGTGCGGCCTCGCCGGCGGTGATCCGGCCCGGGCCGGGCCCGGCGAGCAGCGGCGCGACGGTGAGGCACAGCTCGTCCACCAGGTCGGCGGCGGTGAGCGCGCCGAACAGGTGCGGGCCGCCCTCACAGAGCAGTTGGGTGAGCCCGCGTCGGTGCAGCTCGGCGAGGCCGGCGGCCAGGTCGACCCGCCCGATGCCGCAGCGCAGCAGGTCGGCGACGTCCGTCAGGCCGGGCGGTGGCTCGGCGTCGGCGTGGGTGAGCACGATCGGACGGGTCGGCGCGTCGGCGAAGGCAGCCTGCGCCGGATCGAGGTCGAGCGAACCGGAGACGACCACCAGCGTCGGATACTCGGCCAGCCCGTGCTCGCGTCGCCAGGCGCGGCGGCGCTCGTCGAGGCGGACCGCCCGGTATCCCTCGTGGCGCAGCGTGCCGGCGGCCACCACCAGCGCGTCGCAGACCATCCGCAGCACGCCGAACACCCGCTTGTCCGGCTGGCCGGATAGCCCTGCGGAATAGCCGTCCAGGGTGACCGCGCCGTCCAGGCTGGCGACGAAGTTGACCCGGAGTCGGGGCTGGTCGGCGCGGCCGTAGAGCGTGGTCAGCGCGGCGTCGTCGAGTTGTTGCGTCGAAGGCTCGGGCCAGAGCCGTCGGATCGGAATTCCGACGCTCATTCGCCGGCCGGACCAGTGACGGGAGGGGTCGGTTCGGCGGTACGGTGCTGGCAGTCGCACCAGTTCCGGCCCGGGCAGTCGTCGTGTCGCCGGGCCCGGCACGCTCGGCAGATCATGCTCGCAGCCTAAGCCGCGGGAGGACAGGACAGCATGCCGCGTCAGATCTTCCAGCTGAAGATGTCCCTCGCCGGCGTCCGCCCGCCGGTGTGGCGCCGGGTGCTCGTGCCGGCCGGCTACACGCTGGACCGGCTGCACCGGGTGGTGCAGCACGCGATGGGTTGGCGGGACTGCCACCTGCACTCGTTCGAGATCGACGCCGTGCAGTACGGCGACCCCGACCCGGACGGCGAGTTGGCGCTGCACGACGAGCTGGACGTGCGGCTGGACGCGGTGCTCGGCAAGGGCAGCCGGTTCTCCTACACGTACGACTTCGGTGACTGGTGGGAGCACGACCTGGTCGTGGAGGACGCGCTGACCGCCGACCCCGACGAGCGGTACCCGGTCTGCCTGGACGGTGAGCGGGCGTGCCCGCCCGAGGGCGTCGGCGGGCCGCTGGGCTACCAGGTGCTCCTGGACGACCCGACCGTCCCGGCCGACCCGGCCGACCTCGTCAGCCCTGGCCACGGGTTGTTGCACGAATGGGCAGGCTCTTCCTTCGACCCGTCCCGCTTCGACCCGGACCAGACCACCACCCTGCTCCGCCGCTTCTGCTGAAGCTCCGCCGGTCCGAGGCGGAGTTGCGAGGCGGAGTTACCAGGTGAGCTGAGCGGTAACGATCTGGGAACGCTCCCATCGCCCTATTGACACTCCCGTTACCTGTCGGCAATCTCATGGGAGCGCTCCCGAGGGTGGCATGGGTCACTGACGCATCCCCGGCCAGGCGTGATGAGCACCCCACCACGACACATCCAGCCTCACCACCGGAAAGAGGGGTCAGCGAATGAGTGTCACCACGCGGCGTACCCGCCTGGCGGCCGCTGCCCTGGCCGCGATCACCGCTATCGGCGGTCTCGCAGCCTGCGGCAACGACGACGACAAGCCGGCGGCCGGCGAGAAGCCAGCCAAGCTGGTCGTCGACACCTTCGGCGAGATGGGCTACGACGAGCTCGTCAAGCAGTACGAGAAGGACACCGGCATCAAGGTCGAGCTGCGCAAGACCGCGCAGCTCGCCGAGTACCGGCCGAAGCTGGTCCGCTACCTGGCCACCGGCAAGGGTGCGGCGGACGTCACCGCCCTGGAAGAGGGCATCCTCAACGAGTTCAAGCCCAACGCGCGCAACTGGTCCGACCTCGCGCCGCTGGTCTCGGACCACTCCAAGGAATACCTGCCCTGGAAGTGGGAGCTGGGCAAGGCGCCCGACGGCCGGCTGATCGGCCTGCCGACCGACGTCGGCAGTCTCGCCGTCTGCTACCGCAAGGACCTGTTCCAGGCTGCCGGCCTGCCCACCGAGCGCGACCAGGTGTCGGCGCTCTGGTCGGACTGGAACGGCTTCCACGAGGCCGGCCGGAAGTACAAGCAGGGCAGCGGCGGCAAGGCGTTCATCGACTCGATCACCGCCGTCTCCAACGGCGTGATGTTCCAGGGCAACGGTGACCTGTTCTACGACAAGGAAGACAACATCATCGCGGACACCAGCCCCGCGGTGAAGAACGCCTGGGACACCGCCACCTCGATGGCGGACATCTCCGCCAAGGCGCAGACCTGGTCGCCGGAGTGGTCCGGTGGCTTCAAGCAGGGCACCTTCGCGGCGACCTTCTGCCCGTCCTGGATGCTCGGCATCGTCACGGAGAACTCCGGTCCGGCCAACAAGGGCAAGTGGGACGTGGCGTCGGTGCCGGGCGGCGGCGGTAACTGGGGCGGCTCGTGGCTCGCGGTTCCGGCGCAGAGCAAGTACCCGAAGGAGGCGGCGAAGCTCGCCGAGTACCTGACCAACGCGAAGAGCCAGGTGGAGGCCTTCAAGGCCAAGGGCCCGCTGCCCACCAACCTGGAGGCGCTGAAGAACGACGCGTTCATCAGCTACACCAACGAGTACTTCAGCAACGCGCCGACCGGCAAGATCTTCGGGGAGAGCGTCGCCAAGATCCAGCCGACCCACCTGGGCCCGAAGCACCAGGCGATCAAGGAGAACGCACTCGAGCCGGCCCTGCGGGCGTTCGAGAGCGGGCAGGCCGACAAGGCGAAGGCCTGGGAGCAGTTCACGAAGGACGCCAAGACTCAGGGTGCCTTCTGAGTGATTCCCTGCCGGTGGCGTTCGGGGCTTCCCGGACGCCACCGGCCGGTCCCCTCCGCGTAGCGCCCTGCGCGAGGGCCCCCGGGCCTCGCCGGAAAAGGAAATTCGCATGAGCCTGTCGGCCACGACGGCACCGCCGTCGCCAGCAGCACCGCCTTCTCCCGATCTCCCTTCCCGGCAGCGCCGGGGAAGGCTACTCAACCGCCTCGATGTCAAGTACTCGCCGTACCTCTACATCGCCCCGTTCTTCCTGATCTTCGGCGCGTTCGGGCTGTATCCGATGGTGCGTACCGCCTGGATGTCTCTGCACGACTGGGACATGATCGGCGATCACTCGTTCATCGGCTTCGACAACTACACCCGGCTGTTCTCCGACGAGTACTTCTGGAACGCGCTGGTCAACACGTTCGGCATCTTCGCCATGTCGACCATCCCGCAGCTGTTGCTCGCCCTCTTCCTGGCGAACCTGCTCAACCGGACCTTCCTGCGCGCCAAGACCTTCTTCCGGATGGCCATCTTCATGCCGAACGTGGTGTCGGTGGCCGCGGTCGCGATCGTCTTCGGGATGCTGTTCCAGCGAGAGTTCGGCCTGTTCAACTGGCTGCTCAGTTTCGTCGGTGTCGACCCGGTCGACTGGGACGGGCAGCGGTGGAGCTCGTGGTTCGCCATCTCATCGATGGTCAACTGGCGGTGGACCGGTTACAACACCCTGATCCTGCTCGCCGGCATGCAGGCGATCCCGAAGGACCTCTACGAGGCTGCGGAGATCGACGGCGCCGGCCCGTGGCGGCAGTTCTGGCAGATCACCCTGCCCATGCTCAAGCCCACCTTCACCTTCGTGGTCATCCTGTCCACGATCGGCGGCATGCAGCTCTTCACCGAGCCGCTGCTCTTCGCCAACGGCAACATTCTCGGCGGCAGCCAGCGGGAGTTCCAGACGCTGGCCATGTACATGTACGAGATGGGCATCGCGAACCTGAACACCGCCGGCTACGGAGCCGCGGTCGCCTGGGCCATCTTCATGATCATCGTCGTGGTGTCGCTGTTCAATTTCCTACTCGTCCGCCGCTCGGCGAAGTGAGGAGAGATCGATGATCTCGGCTTCCCAGCGCCTGTGGCGCACCAGCCCGCTGACCTACGTGGCGCTCATCCTGGCGGCACTGCTGTCGATCTACCCGTTCTACTACATGCTGGTGATCGGCAGTCGCAGCCTGGACAACATCAACGACGTGCCGCCGCCGCTCACCCCGGGCGGGGCGTTCGGTGACAACTTCGGGCGGGTGCTCGACAACGACGCCGCCAACTTCCTCACCGGCATGATGAACTCGATCATCGTCTCCTCGGTGGTCACCCTGTCGGTGGTGCTCACCGGTTCGCTGGCCGGGTTCGCCTTCGCCAAGCTGAAGTTCCGGGGCAGCAACGCTCTTCTGCTGGCGATCATCGTCACCATGATGATCCCGACCCAGATGGGCCTCATCCCGCTCTGGTCCATGATGCAGGACCTGGGGTGGTACGACACCCTCTACGCGGTCACCGTGCCGTTCCTGGTCAGCGCCTTCGGCGTGTTCATGATGCGGCAGTACGCCAGCCAGGCCATCTCCGACGAGCTGATCGAGGCCGGCCGCGTCGACGGGGCGAGCACGTTCCGGATCTACTGGAGCATCGTGCTGCCCGCGCTACGTCCCGCCGCCGGCGTGCTCGGTCTGCTGACCTTCATGGAGACCTGGAACTCGTTCATCTGGCCGTACGCCATCCTCACCCCGGAGAACCCGACCCTCCAGGTCTCGCTCTCCTTCCTCTCGTACGCCTACTACACCGACTACTCCCAGGTGTTCGCCGCCACGGCGATCGGCACCATCCCCCTCGTGCTCGTCTTTCTCGTGTTCGGCCGCCAGATCATCGGCGGGATCATGGAAGGTGCCGTCAAGTCGTGAGCAACCCCGCCAGCCCACCCGCCGTCGACGTCCTCGACGAGCGCCCCGGGCTGACCTTTCCACCCGGATTCCTCTGGGGGGCCGCGACTGCGGCGTACCAGATCGAGGGGGCGGCGG
This sequence comes from Micromonospora sp. A202, assembly GCF_006715105.1. Lineage (NCBI taxonomy): Bacteria > Bacillati > Actinomycetota > Actinomycetes > Micromonosporales > Micromonosporaceae > Micromonospora > Micromonospora sp. A202. The sequence goes on from NZ_VFMP01000001.1 coordinate 1,469,384, forward strand.
CCGTGGACGGTCGCACCCCGTCGATCTGGGACACCTTCAGCCACACCGAGGGTCGGGTCGTCGCCGGGCACACCGGGGACGTCGCGTGCGACCACTACCACCGGCTCGGCGACGACGTCGCGCTGATGGCGGAGCTCGGCCTCAAGTCGTACCGTTTCTCGGTCTCCTGGCCCCGGGTGCAGCCCGGCGGAACGGGCGCGGCCAACCCGCAGGGCCTGGACTTCTACCGGCGGCTGGTCGACGAACTGTTGGCCAACGGCATCGAGCCGTGGCTCACCCTGTACCACTGGGACCTGCCGCAGCCGCTGGAAGACGCCGGCGGCTGGCCGGCCCGGGACACCGCGGCCCGCTTCGCCGACTACACGACGCTGCTGGCCGACGCGCTCGGTGACCGGGTGCGTTACTGGACTACGCTGAACGAGCCGTGGTGCTCCGCGTTCCTCGGCTACGGCTCCGGTGTGCACGCCCCCGGCCGCACCAACGGGGCGGACGCGGTTCGCGCCGGGCACCACCTGATGCTCGGTCACGGCCTGTCCGTGCAGGCGTTGCGGGCTGCCCGGCCGACCGCCGAGGTGGGCGTGACCGTCAACCTCTACCCGGTCGACCCGGCCAGCGACACCCCTGCTGACTCCGACGCCGCCCGGCGGATCGACGGGCTGGCCAACCGGTTCTTCCTGGACCCGCTGCTGCGCGGGTCGTACCCGGAGGACCTCGTGGCCGACCTGCGCACGGTGACCGACTTCGGCCACGTGCGCGACGGCGACCTGGCGACCATCTCCACGCCGCTGGACCTGGTCGGGGTCAACTACTACAGCCGGCACGTGGTCGCCGCACCGACCGAGGGTGTCGCGACCGACAGTGCTCCCTCGTGCTGGCCGGGCAGCGAGGACGTACGGTTCGTCACCCGGGGCGTCCCGGTCACCGACATGGGCTGGGAGATCGACGCCCCGGGCCTGACCGAGACGCTGCGGCGGGTGCACGACTACACCGACCTGCCGCTCTACGTCACCGAGAACGGGTCCGCGTTCGTCGACTCGGTGGTCGACGGGCAGGTCGACGACGTCGACCGGCTGGCCTACTTCGACGCGCATCTGCGCGCCGCGCACGAGGCGATCAACGACGGAGTTCCCCTGCGGGGATACTTTGCCTGGTCGTTGATGGATAATTTCGAATGGGCCTGGGGTTACACCAAGCGGTTCGGCATGATCCACGTCGACTACGACAGCCAGGCCCGCACCCCCAAGTCCAGCGCCAAGTGGTACGCCTCGGTGATCCGGCGCAACGGTCTGGCCGCACAATAGGCTCGGGCCAGCCATCAGGACGGTCCTGGCGTCCACCTCCCGCAGGTGGCGCCGGGTCCGTCCGCCGTCGGAGGAGCAGACGATGACAACGCAGCGCACCCGGTCGCTCGGGCGCCCGACCCTCGACGCGGTCGCGGCGCGTGCCGGCGTCGGCCGGGGCACGGTCTCCCGCGTGGTCAACGGCTCGCCCCAGGTCAGCCCGGAGGCACGGGCCGCGGTCCAGCAGGCCATCGCCGAGCTGGGGTACGTGCCGAACCGGGCTGCCCGTGCGCTCGTCACCCAGCGCACCGACTCCGTCGCCCTGGTGGTGTCCGAGTCCGGCGAGCGGGTCTTCACCGAGCCGTTCTTCGCCTCGATCGTGCGGGGCATCAGCTCCGCGCTGCTGGAGACGCCGATGCAGCTCTGGCTGGCCATGGCGCAGTCGCCGGTCGAGCGGGAGCGGGTCGAGCACCACCTGACCAACCAGCACGTCGACGGGGTGCTGCTGCTGTCGTTGCACGACTCCGACCCGCTGCCGACCCTGCTGGAGGAGCGCGGCCTGCCCGCCGTGCTCGGCGGTCGGCCCGCCCGGATGCTGCAACCCGGCGCCCAACCGGCCTGGTTCGTCGACGTGGACAACGTTGGCGGGGCTCGGCAGGCGGTGGAATACCTGACCGGGTTGGGGCGCCGACGCATCGGCACCATCGCCGGGCCACAGGACATGGGCGCCGGCCTGGCCCGCCTGGCCGGCTACACCGAGGCGGTCAAGGCCACCGGGGGCGGCGTCAACCCCGACCTGATCGCGTACGGCGACTTCAGCGAGGGCAGCGGCGCGGCCGCCATGCGCCGGCTACTGGACTCCTGCCCGGACCTGGACGCGGTCTTCGTGGCGTCCGACCTCATGGCGTTCGGCGCGCTGCGTACCCTGCGCGAGGCCGGCCGGCGCGTGCCCGAGGACGTCGCGGTGATCGGCTTCGACGACGCCACGATCGCCAAACAGGCCGAGCCGCCGCTGACCACCGTCTTCCAGCCGGTGGAGGAGATGGGTCGACAGATGGCCCGCCTGCTGGTCGCCCGCATCCGCGGCGACGACCTCCCGGCCCCGCATATCCTCCTGGACACCCAGCTGGTCCACCGCGCCAGCGCCTGACCCCCACCGCGGGGCGGCGCTGTGCGGGTTACGGGGCCCAGCGGCGGAGTTCCCGCTTGGCGAGGGAGTTGCGGTGGACCTCGTCGGGGCCGTCGGCCAGGCGCAGGGTGCGGGTCTGCGCCCACAGGGCAGCCAGTGGCGTGTCCTGGCTGACGCCGGCGCCGCCGTACCCCTGGATGGCCTTGTCGATCACCCACTCCGCCATCGCCGGGGTGCCGATCTTGATGGCCTGGATCTCGGTGTGCGCGCCCTTGTTGCCGACGGTGTCCATCAGCCAGGCCGTCTTGAGCACCAGCAACCGGGCCTGCTCGATGCGCACCCGTGACTCGGCGATCCACTCCCGGACCACGCCCTGCTCGGCCAGCGGTCGGCCGAACGCGACCCGCTCGAGCGCCCGCTTGCAGAGCAGTTCCAATGCCCGCTCAGCCATTCCGATCAATCGCATGCAGTGGTGGATCCGGCCGGGACCCAGCCGGGCCTGGGCGATGGCGAAGCCGGTGCCCTCGGCGCCGATCAGGTTCTCCGCGGGCACCCGGACATCGATGAAGTCGATCTCGGCGTGCCCACCGTGTGAGCCGTCGGTGTAGCCGAAGACGCTCATGCCCCGACGGACGTTCACCCCGGGGGTGTCCCGGGGGACCAGCACCATGCTCTGCTGGCGGTGCCGGTCGGCGTCCGGGTCGGTCTTGCCCATCACGATGAAGATCTCGCAGCGCGGGTCCATCGCGCCGGACGACCACCACTTGCGCCCGTTGATCACGTACTCGTCGCCGTCGCGGATGATCCGGGTGGCGATGTTGGTGGCGTCGGAGGATGCCACGTCCGGCTCGGTCATGCAGAACGCGGAACGGATCTCGCCCTCCAGCAGCGGCATCAGCCAGCGCTTCTGCTGCGCTTCCGAGCCGAACTCGGCCAGCAGTTCCATGTTGCCGGTGTCCGGTGCCGCGCAGTTGACCGCCTCCGGCGCCAGGTGCGGGCTGCGCCCGGTCAACTCGGCCAGCGGCGCGTACTGGAGGTTGGTCAGGCCGGCGCCGTAGCGCGGGTCGGGGAGGAACAGGTTCCACAGGCCGCGTTTGCGGGCCTCCGCCTTCAGCTCGGCCAACACGGGGGTACGCGACCACGGGTCACCGGTGGCGACCTGCTCGGCGTGCACGGCCTCGGCCGGGTAGACGTGCTCGGTCAGGAATCGGGTCAGCTCGCCGCGTAGTTCCTCGGTCCGGCTGTCGTATGAGAAGTCCATCAGCGCTCCCTGGCGGTGGTCAGCCCGTGTGCGACCAGCGGTGCCACCATCTCGCCGATCCGGTCGAAGCCCTCGCCGAGCGTCTGCCCGAGCGTGTGGCGGTAGTGGATGCCCTCGCAGATGACCGCGAGCTTGAAACAGCCGAGTGCCACGTGCCAGTGCAGCGGCCCGACGTCCACGTCGCTGCGCCCCGCGTACCGGTCGATCAGCTCGGCGCCGGTGGGGAAGCCGGCGCGCGGCCCGAGCCCGTCGGCGACCGGGTTGCCGTCGGCCGTGTCGCTGCCACCGAGCACGTCCCAGTAGGTCAGGAGCAGCCCCAGATCGGCGAGGGGGTCGCCGAGGGTGGCCATCTCCCAGTCGAGGACGGCGTGCACGGCCACCGGGTCGGCCGAGGCGAGAAGATTGTCCAGTCGGTAGTCGCCGTGCACGATCCGGCCGGCGTTCGCGCCCTCCGGGGCGGTGGCCGCCAGCAGGTCACGCAGCTCGTCGATGCCGGGCAGATCACGGCTGCGCGAGCGGTCGAGCTGCCCGCCCCAGCGGCGGACCTGCCGGGCCAGGTAGCCCTCCGGGCGGCCGAAGTCGCTCAGCCCCACCGAGGACGGCTCGACGCTGTGCAGCGCGGCGAGAGTGTCCATCATTGCCATGGCGAGGGCGCGGCGTCGCTCGTCGCCCAGCGGGTCGGTCTGTGCGCGGGTGCGGAACACCTCACCGGGCATCCGCTCCATGAGGTAGAACGGCGCGCCGATCACCTCCGGGTCGGTGCAGAGCAGCAGCGCGCCGGGCACCGGCACCTCGGTCGGGGCCAGCGCCGAGATGACCCGGAACTCCCGGGCCATGTCGTGCGCGGTCGCCAGCACGTGCCCCAGCGGCGGGCGGCGCAGCACGACCTCACGGTCGCCGAGGCGCAGCAGGTAGGTGAGGTTGGACTTGCCGCCCGCGATCAGGTTGGCGCGCAGTGGCCCGACGGCCAACTCGGGTCGGTGCTGAGCCAGATAGTCGGCGAGTCGGTCCAGGGCGAGCCCGGTGGGGGAGCCTGGGACGGCCTCCGGCCGCAACGCATCGATGGCCGGATCACTCATCCGACTAGTTGATGGCAGCCGGTTCACGTTGTCAATATGAGATTTTCCGCTCGGGACATGCCTTTGCAACAGGGACGAAATGGTCAACGACCAGGCTGGGGCCAGCCTGCCGGTCGCACTCTGCCGGCCCGCCGAGCGGAGGGACAGACATGTTGCTGCGAGTTCGGGTCACCCTGCCGGACCGTCCAGGCACGCTCGGCCAGGTCGCCCGCACGCTGGGCGTCTCCGGCGCGGACATCGTCCAGGTGGTGGTCCTCGAACGCCTCGGCGGGCGCGCGGTGGACGACTTCACAGTGGTCTGGCCGGGCGCGGCGCGGGTGGAGCGGCTGCTGGCCGGTCTCGCGGCGATCCCCGGCGTGCGGGTGGACGGCGTGTGGCGGGCGATCGGCGCGCCCACCACCACCGGGCAGGACGCGGAGCTGCTGGCGCAGGTCGCGGCCAACCCGGCCGACGGGCTCGCCACCCTGGTCGACGCGGTTCCCGGGCTGCTGGCAGCCGACTGGGCCGTCGCCGCCGTGGTGCCTGTCGACTGGGCCTCGCGGACCGGGGGCGGCGGGGCGACAGTGGGGCACGCGAGCTGGCGTGCACCCGTACCCCTGCGGTTGCCGGAGGTGACCCCGCTGCGCGGCCGGTCGATGACCACGCCCGACGGCACGCACCACGCGGTCGCGCCGTTCGGACGGGCGGGCCTGGTGCTGGTGGTGGCCCGCGAGCACAGCGAGACCCTCTCCGCCGCCGCGTTCCACAGCACCGAGGTGGATCGCCTCACCCAGCTCGTCCGGGCCTGCGCGGTGATCCTCGGTGACCGGCTCGACCTGGTCGGCGCGCCGCCGGTGGTCGCCGGCCCCTGATCGGCCCGAGGAGTTCCCGGGCCGACACCGCTGAGCAACCGGGCGGCAACAGGCGAGGGCGAGGCTCTGAGGTGGGGAAGGGAGCCAACCATGACGTTGTGGCGGATCAGGGCCACCGTGGACGACCGGCCGGGTTACCTGTCGGTGCTCACGGCGAGCCTTGCGTTGCGCGGGGTCAACATCCTCACCGTGCAGGTGCAGCCCACCGAGCAGGGCGCGGTGGACGACTTCCTGGTCGACGCGCCGGACGCGCTGGACGAGGCCGGGCTGATCGCCGCCGTCGAGCGGGGTCGGGGCCGGGACTGCTGGGTGGCGCGCAGCGAGGCGCGCGGCCTGGCCGACCAGCCCACCCGGGTGCTCGGGCTGGCCAACCGGCTGGTGCGTGACCCGGACGCGACGGGCGCGGCGCTGCGCACCCTGCTCGGTGCCGACTCGGTCAGCTGGCGACCCGCGTCGACCGGCGTCGAACGGGGGATCACCGGCGCCACCATGCTGCTGGCCGACCCGGCAGGTGGTTCGTTCTCGCTGCGTCGGGTCGCGCCCGCCTTCACCCCGGCGGAGTACGCCCGGGCGCAGGCCCTGGTCGAGCTGGCCGCCACGGTGGTCCGTCGGGCCGCCGAGCAGATCACCCTGGTGCTGCCCGACGGTGCCGAGGTTGCCGTGCGGCCCGCCTGCGCTGACGATCTGTCCGGCGTCGTGGAGCTGCACGAGGCGTGCTCGCCGCGCAGCCGGCACCGGCGTTACCTGGGCGGGGCGGCGTTGCCGCAGCCGGCCCGGCTGCGTCGGCTGCTGGAGCCGAGCCGAGGGCTGACCCTGGTGGCCACGGCCACCGGCGCCGACGGCGAGGCGGAGTCGGTGGTCGCCCTGGCGAACCTGCTCGGCGAGGGTGACGAGGCCGAGGTGGCGCTGCTGGTGCGCGACGACTGGCAGCGGCGAGGGCTCGGCTCAGCGCTGCTGCGCCGGCTGGCCCAGCATGCCGACCGATCCGGGTACGCGGCGCTGGTGCTGCACGTCCAGGCCGACAACGCCCCGATGCTGCGGACGCTGCGCCGGCTGAACCGGTCCAGCTCGGCGGAGCGCGACGGCACCCTGCTCACCCTCACCGTCCCGCTCGCCGCGGACCGGAAGGGCACCCTCTCGACGCCTGGTTCGTAGGGCGGGCCCTGTCACCGCGCGGGGCGTTCCCGGCGGCCGGACACGCAGAACCGGTTGCCCTCCGGGTCGGCGAGCACGACGTACGGGGGTTCGGTCGGGTGCGGGTCGGTGGGGTAGTGCCGCCAGTCCACCCGTTTGGCGCCGAGCGCGAGCAACCTGTCGAGTTCCTCGTCGAGGCTGCGCTCGCCGGCGTCCAGGTCCAGGTGGAGGCGGGGAAAATCCTGCACCGGGCTTTCGCTCAGGTCCATCGCGATCGCCATGCCCGGCGCGCCCGGCTGGGGCTCCAACACGATCCACTCGTCGCCGTCGAATCGCGGTGCCCGGCGACGGTAGTCGAGGGCCGCGGCCCAGAACCTCGCCGCCCGTTCGGCGTCGGACACACCCAGGGAAAGCTGCTCGATCGTCGCCATCTCGCGACGGTACGCCGCCGGCCCCCTGTCACACGCGCCGGGCGTCGACAGGGGGCCGGCGCCGACCTCAGGTGGCGGGGTAGCTGTTGTAGTCGGGGAAGTTGCCGTAGAGACGGCTGTCGCCGCCCACTGTGACCGCCTGCACCAGCAGGTCGCCGCCGACGAACGCGCCCTTCCAGGAGGCACCCCGGCCGCCGAACGGCTCGTCCCGGTCACCCCGTGAGCGCGGCTTGTTGATGCCCACCTTGAACGCCTGGAGGTCCACCGCGAGCTTGCTGGCCTCGTCGGTGTCGTCGCAGGCCAGGGAGGCGACCAGTGCCCCGTTGGAGGCGTTCATCGCGGCCAGCAGCTCGTCGGTGGTGTCCACCACGACGATCGTGTCGACCGGCCCGAACGGCTCGGCGTGCATCAGCCGGGACCGGCCGGGCGGGGCGAGCAGCACCGACGGCGCCACGTACGCCGAGGTGTCCTGCCCGGGCAGGAACGGCGCGCCGGTGAGCTTGCCCCTGTGCAGCGGCACCGCTCCACCGCGAACCGCCTCGTCGACCTTGCGGTGCAGCTCGTCGGCCTTGGCCGCGCTGATCAGCGGCCCGAAGTCCAGCTCGGGCAGCGGGTCTCCCGCGGCCCAGTCGTCGCCGACGGCGAGCGGGTGACCGAAGCGCACCGAGCGGACGACTGGCAGGTACATGTCGAGGAACTCGTCGACCAGGTCACGTTGCACCACGAACCGGGGGTACGCGGTACAGCGCTGCTTGCCGTACTCGAAGCCCTTCTTCAGATGGGCGGCGAGCAGGTCCCAGTGGGAGAAGTTCCAGATGCCCCAGGCGTTGAGGCCCTCCTGCTCGATGAAGTGCCGCTTGTCGGTGTCGAGCAGCGCGGCCGCGACCTTGCCGCCGTTGGAGCGTCCGCCGACGAACGCGACGGCACCGATCTCGGGTGCGCGAACCAGCACCTCGGACAACTCCTCGCCACCGCCGCTGACGAGGGTCGCGGGTAGGCCGGCGCGGCGCATCAGCGCGTGTGCGACGGTCAGGCAGACGGCGCCGCCCTGGGACGGGGTCTTGGCGATGACCGCGTTGCCGGCCAGCAACTGCACCAGCTCGGCGTGCACGAGGACGCTCATCGGGTAGTTCCACGACGCGATGTTGCTGACCGGGCCGGGCAGCGGCTCGCGACCGCTGGCGAGCATCCGGTCGATCTCGTCCGCGTACCAGCGGACGCCGTCGAGCGCGCGGTCCACGTCGGCGCAGGCGAGCCGCCAGGGCTTGCCGATCTCCCAGACCAGCAGCATGGCGAGCAGGTCGCGGTGGGCGGTGAGCGAGTCCAGTGCGTCGGCGACGCGGGCCTTGCGGTCGGCGAGCGGGGTCCGGGCCCAGGTCCGGTGCTCGGCGGCGGCGTGCAGGACCGCGGCGCGGGCGGTGTCGGCGTCGAGCCGGCGCAGGTTGATGACGACGGTGTTGTCCACCGGGGTGCGGACGGGGGCGGGCTGACCGGTGGCCCGCCATTCGCCCTCGACCAGGTTCTGCAGGGTGGTGACGCCGTCCACTTCGGCGCCGAACGCTTCTCCGGTGGCGGCCACCGCGCGGGCCAGGACGTCGGACCAGGCGGTGCCGTCGGCGAGTCGTAGTGCCATCGCTTCTCCTCAGGGTCGACCGGGGAGCGGCGGCGTCGATGACACCGCTGATGAGCCGTACTGTCTCGCGGCGGGTAGCGGGTCGGCAACAGTACGTTTGTCTGACAGGGGTCGCGACGCTCGAACGGCCCCGTTGCCGGCCCGGCGACAACTGGCCTGAGCAGCGGCGATGCGACTCGCTCAATCGAACATAATCGATGATGTGAGATGGTTTTAGGGGTCTTCTGGCGCGGGTCTTGACGCAGGTCGCGGTCGCGGCGACGGGGTGGGCCCGGGTGCCTCTTCACAAAGCAGTGACGAGCGCATTACATTGTCGCTTATCCATGGGAGCGCTCCCGCGCTTCCGGTTCCACCACCACAGCCGCCGGCAGCCCGCACCACCCGACACCGTCCCGCGTCCAGGTCGGTGCTGACCGGCGGCGCCCACCGACAGGAGCCCGCCATGCACCGACCGCAGCGGTTCCGCTTCCGATCTCGGCGACCGGTCGTCGACCAGCCCTGGCCGCGGCGGTTGCTGGCCGCTGGCGTCGCCCTGCTCACGGGTCTCGCCCTCGCGGTCGCCGGGCCGACGTCGTCGCCCGCCTCCGCCGCGCCAGCGGCCTACAACTACGCCGAGGTGCTGCAGAAGTCGCTGCTCTTCTACGAGGCGCAGCAGTCCGGGCGGCTGCCCGACTGGAACCGGGTCTCCTGGCGCGGCGACAGCGCGCTCACCGACGGCGCCGACGCTGGGCTGGACCTCACCGGCGGCTGGTACGACGCGGGTGACCACGTGAAGTTCGGCTTCCCGATGGCGTTCAGCGCCACCATGCTCGCCTGGGGCGCTGTGGAGTACCGCAGCGGCTACACCACGTCCGGCCAACTGCCGCACCTGCTCAACAACCTGCGCTTCGTCAACGACTACTTCATCAAGGCGCACCCGTCCGCCAACGTCCTCTATGGACAGGTTGGTAAGGGCGACGACGACCACAAGTGGTGGGGTCCGGCCGAGGTGATGGCTATGGCGCGGCCCGCGTACAAGATCGATGCGAGCTGTGGCGGCGCGGACCTGGCGGGGGAGACGGCGGCCGCGATGGCCGCGTCCTCAATGGTCTTCCGTCCCACCGACGCGGCCTACGCCGACCGGCTGCTCGGGCACGCCCGGCAGCTCTACACCTTCGCCGACACGGTGCGGAAGTCCTACCACGAGTGCATCACCGATGCGACCAGCTTCTACCGCTCGTGGAGCGGCTGGCAGGACGAGCTGGTCTGGGCGGCGATCTGGCTGCACCGGGCCACCGGCGAGGCCAGCTACCTGGCCAAGGCCGAGAGTGAGTACGACAAGCTCGGCACCGAGAACCAGTCCACCACCCGCTCCTACAAGTGGACGATCGCCTGGGACAACAAGCAGTTCGGGGCGTACGTGCTGCTGGCCAACCTGACCGGCAAGCAGAAGTACGTCGACGACGCCAACCGCTGGTTGGACTACTGGACCGTCGGGGTGGACGGGCAGCGGGTGCCGTATTCACCCGGTGGGATGGCGGTGCTCGACTCCTGGGGTGCGTTGCGCTACGCGGCCAACACCTCCTTCGCCGCGCTGGTCTACAGCGACAAGACCACCGACACCACCCGTAAGGCGCGCTACCACGACTTCGCCGTCCGGCAGATCAACTACGCGCTGGGCGACAACCCGCGCAACTCCAGCTACGTCATCGGGTTCGGCGCCAACTCGCCGCGCAACCCGCACCACCGCACCGCCCACGGTTCCTGGTGGGACAGCCAGACCGTGCCCGTCGAGACCCGGCACACCCTCTACGGCGCGCTGGTCGGCGGCCCGTCCTCGGCCAACGACGCGTACAGCGACAGCCGGTCGGACTACGTGATGAACGAGGTGGCCACCGACTACAACGCCGGCTTCACCTCCGCGCTGGTCCGGCTGGTGTCCGAGTACGGCGGCACGCCGCTCGCCAACTTCCCGGTCGCCGAGACGCCGGACATCGACGAGCTGACAGTGGAGACCACTGTGACGCAGGCCGAACCGCGGGCCACCGGGCTCAAGGTGATGGTCTACAACAAGTCGGCGTTCCCGGCCCGGGCCCTGACCGACGGCCGGTTCCGGTACTACTTCCGGCCCGACGGCACCGGCCCGGTGCAGGTCACCGCCGGCTACACCCAGGGCTGCCCGTCCCCGACGACGGCCAAGCAGTTCAGCGGTGACATCTGGTACGTCGAGGTGGACTGCACCGGGCACACCATCGCCCCGGCCGGGCAGTCGCAGCACCGGATGGAGGTCCAGTTCAAGATCGGTGTGCCGGAGGGTGGCACCTGGGACCCCACCAACGACCCGTCGTACCAGGCCACCGCCGGGCCCAACCGGAAGGTGCCGCTCTATTCCGGCTCCACCCGCGTCTGGGGCGAGGAGCCGGGCCCGGTCGTGCCGGACACCACCAAGCCGACCGTCCCGGGCACCCCGGTGGCGTCCAACCTCGGCCCCCGCACTGTCACCCTGACCTGGGCGCCGTCCACGGACAGCGGCGGCAGCGGGCTGGCCGGCTACGACGTCCGCGAGTTCATGGTCGGCAACGACGTGGTGGCGACCCGGCGGGTCACCGAGAACTCGATCACCATCACGACGTTGCTGCCGGAGCGGACGTTCGAGTACACCATCGTGGCCCGCGACGGCGCTGGCAACGAGTCGGCCGCCTCTCCGAAGCTCAGCGTGACCACGCCACCGGCCGGCACCGCCGACACCACAGCGCCGAGCACGCCCGGCACTCCGGTCGCCTCGGCGGTCACCGCCACCGGGCTCACCCTGGCCTGGACCCCGTCGACCGACAACGTCGGCGTCATCGGTTACCGGGTCTACCGCGAGGCCGGCGCCACCGACGCGTTGGTCGGCTCGCCGACCGGCACCACTGTGGCGCTGTCCGGGCTGACCGCATCGACGGCCTACCAGTTCTACGTGGTGGCCGTGGACGCGGCCGGCAACACCTCCGCGGCGTCCGCGCCGGTCGCGGTGACCACCGCGCCCCCGCCGGTCGGCGGCGCCTGCAAGGTGGGGTACGTCACCACCGACTGGAGCACCGGCTTCACCGCCACGGTGACGATCACCAACACCGGCACCACCGCGATCAACGGCTGGACGCTGCGGTTCGGCTTCCCGGGTGGGCAGACCGTCAGTCAGGGCTGGTCGGCGACGGTCAGCCAGACCGGCGCGGCGGTCACCGCGACGAACCTGTCCTACAACGGCACGCTCGCGCCGGGCGCGTCGGTGAGCTTCGGCTTCAACGGCGCCCACACCGGCACCAACCCGAAGCCGACGGCCTTCACCGTCAACAACGCCACCTGCACGCTCGCCTGAGCCGGGTCATAACGAGATCTTGGACAGTTGTCGTTCGGCCGCCGGAACGACAACTGTCCAAGATCTCGCCCCGGACCGGGGATAACCGAGAGGGATTCCGGGCAAGTCAGCCATGTGCGGGAGTTGTTGACCGTTGGACACGGCACAGCCGACCGGGTGCGGCTGGGAGAGCTGCTGACCGGGGCCGGGGTGGCGCTGCTGGTGGACGTGCGACGCTACCCGGCCAGCCGCACCAACCCCGACGTGCACCGCGAGGAGCTTGAGCGGTGGTTGCCCGAGTACGGCATCGACTACCGCTGGGAGCCGCACCTGGGCGGCCGCCGGCACGTCCCGGCCGGGGAGCCCGAGCCGGACACCTGGTGGAAGGTCGCGGCGTTCCGGGCATACGCCGCCTACACCCGGACGCAGGACTTCGACACGGCGCTGACCGGGGTGCTGGCCGAAGCGGCCGAACGCACCACCGCTGTCATGTGCAGCGAGAGCCTCTGGTGGCGCTGCCACCGCCGGCTGATCGCCGACGTCGCGGCGCTCGGTCGCGGAACGCCGGTGGCGCACCTCATGCCGGAGGGGCGGCTCAGCCCGCACCAGCCCGCCGAGGGCGCCCGTCGACTCCCCAACGGGCACCTCTGCTGGGCCGGTTGAGGTGCCCGTTCACTCCACCAGGTCGTCGGCGAGCAGGTCCATCAGCAGACCGTCGTGCCAGCGGCCGTCCTCGCCACGCTCGTAGCGGCGCAGCACCCCCACCGGGCGGAAACCCACCTTCGCGTACGCGCGGATCGCGGCGCTGTTCGCCGCCGCCGGGTCGATCGTGAAGCGGTGGTGGCCGTACTCGTCGATGAGGTGCCGGGCCAGGGTGCGGATCGCGTCCCCGCCCAGGCCGGCACCGCGGGCCGCCGGTTCGAGGAAGACGTCCAGGCTGGCGTGGCGGTAGTCCGGGTCCGCCTCGGCGTACCACTGGATGGCGCCGATCACGCGGCCGTCGTGCTCGATCGCGTACACGTGCAGGTCGTCGTCGCCGAGGTCGGCGCGGACCGAACCGGTCAGGTCGTCGCCGCCCCGCCACCACCGGCGGACCTCCGGGTCGGCCCGGATCGCGACGAGGGCCTCCACGTCCGCGGCCGTCGCCGGTCGCAGGACAACCGCCCGCCCGCGCAGCACCGGCTCAGCCCCGAACTTCGCCGTGCTCGACGCAGACCGCCGACCAACCCACCGGCAGCACCTGCACCTTCATCCGGCGTCGGCACCGGGGACAGAACCGGGGCGGCTCCAACTCGCGAGCCGACGCGCAGGCCGCGTGGGCGGTGGCCGTCGCCGACTCACCGCACCGGTCGCACCACAGCTCCGTCGTCGTCACGGTCGTCACAGCGTGTCGGAGAGCGCCTTGACCGGCATCTTCAGCTCGGCCAGCAGATCCAGGTCGGCGGTCGCCGGTCGACCCAGCGTGGTCAGGTAGTTGCCGACGATCACCGCGTTGATGCCGCCGAGCAGACCGTCACGGGTGCCCAGGTCACCGAGGGTGATCTCCCGGCCGCCCGCGTACCGCAGGATGGTGCGCGGCATGGCCAGCCGGAACGCGGCGATGGCCCGCAGCGCGTCCTTGCCCTCCACCACCGGGCGGTCGCCGAGCGGGGTGCCGGGGCGCGGGTTGAGGAAGTTGAGCGGCACCTCGTGCGGGGCCAGCTCGGCGAGCTGCGCGGCGAACTCGGCCCGCTGCTCGACGGTCTCGCCGAGGCCGAGGATGCCGCCGCAGCACACCTCCATGCCGGAGTCGCGGACCATCCGCAGCGTCTCCCAGCGCTCCTCCCAGGAGTGCGTGGTGACCACGTTGGGGAAGTACGACCTGCAGGTTTCCAGATTGTGGTTGTAGCGGTGCACGCCCATGTCGACCAGGTCGTCGACCTGCTCCTGGGTGAGCATGCCCAGCGACGCGGCGACCTGGATGTCGACCTCCGCCCTGATGGCGGCGACGCCCTCGCGCATCTGCTTCATGAGCCGGGCGTCCGGGCCGCGCACCGCCGCGACGATGCAGAACTCGGTCGCCCCGGTCTTGGCGGTCTGCTTCGCCGCCTCGACCAGCGACGGGATGTCCAGGTAGACCGAGCGCACCGGAGAGGTGAACAGGCCGGACTGGGAGCAGAAGTGGCAGTCCTCCGGGCAGCCGCCGGTCTTCAGCGAGACGATCCCCTCGACCTCGACCTCCGGGCCGCACCAGCGCATCCGCACGTCGTGGGCGAGCTGCAGAGCGGCGGGCAGGTGCTCGTCGGGCAGGTTCAGCACGGCGAGGATGCCGGCCTGGTCGAGGCCGACACCGTCACCGAGGACCTGGGTCCGGGCCTGGTCGAGGATCGCTGGCATGGCTCGTACCTTACAAGGCGCCCCGATCAGCCGGAATGACCTAACAGCCGTCGATGCCTCGCAGCGAGTGGATCCGCCGGGCGTCGGCGGCGGGTGGTAATTTCGCCCGGCGGGTGTCGGGCTGACCGGCGCGGACGGCGGTGAAGGGGTGACGTGGCGGACTGGCTGGCGGCGCTCGACCGCCGCGCGGAGTTGCGGGCGAAGGCCGGGTTGACCCGGCGACTCAATCCGCGTCCCGCCGACGATCAGATGACCGATCTGGCCGGCAACGACTACCTCGGTCTGGCCACCCATCCGCAGGTCACGGCCGCTGCCGCGGCTGCGCTGTCGGCGTACGGGCTGGGGGCGACCGGGTCGCGCCTGGTGCGTGGCTCCACCGACGCGCACCAGGCGTTGGAGGACGAGCTGGCGCAGTGGCTGGGCACCGACCGGGCCCTCGTCTTCTCCTCGGGCTACCTGGCCAACATCGGCGCGCTGCGGGCACTCGTCCAACCTCGGACGCTGCTCGTCTCCGACGCGCACAACCACGCGTCCCTGATCGACGGCTGCCGGATCTCCGGTGCGGAGACGGTGGTCACCCCGCACGCCGACGTGAACGCGGTGGCTGCCGCACTCGCGGCCGCTCCGGGTCGCCCGGCGGTGGTGGTGACCGAGTCGGTCTTCTCGGTCGACGGTGACCTCGCCCCGCTGGCCCGGCTGCACGCGGTGGCCCGCCGGCACGGTGCGCTGCTGCTGGTCGACGACGCGCACGCGCTGGGCGTGATCGGTCCGGCCGGCGCGGGCGGGGTGGCCGCCGCGAAGCTGTCCGGTGAGCCGGACGTGGTGGTCACCGCCACCCTGTCCAAGGCGCTCGGCGGCGCGGGTGGGCTGGTGGCCGGCCCGGCCGAGTTCGTCAGGCACCTGGTCGAGACCGGGCGTACGTTCATCTTCGACACGGCCCTGCCGCCGGCGGTCGCCGCCGGTGTGCACGCCGCGCTGGGGCTGGTCCGGGCTGGCGACGACCTGCGCGCGGAGCTGTCCGACCGGGTGGGGTTGGCGGTCGACCGGCTGCGTGCGGCCGGGCTGACCGTCTCCGCGCCGGACGCGGCGGTGATCTCGGTGACGGCCCCCGGGCCGGAGGCGGCGACCACCTGGGCCGCCGACTGCCGGGACCGGGGCGTCGCGGTGGGCTGCTTCCGGCCGCCGTCCACCCCGGACAGCCGCTCCCGCCTGCGGCTCACGATCAGCGCGGGGGTGCCCCGGGCGGCGTTCGAGCGGGCTGTGGACGTCATCGTGGAAACTGCCCCATGACCGCGTGGGAGGGCCCGGTTCTGGTTACCGGGACTGACACCGAGGTCGGTAAGACCGTGGTGACCGCGGCGATCGCGGCCGCCGCGCAGGCCGCCGGGTTGCGGGTGGCGGTGGTCAAGCCGGGCCAGACCGGTACGGCCAGCGGTGAGCCCGGCGACGTGGACGCGGTCAACCGGTTGGCTGCCCCGCTGACCGGCCGGACCCTGGCCAGTTATCCCGATCCGCTCGCCCCGTTGGCCGCCGCCCGGGTGGCGGATCTGCCGCCGCTGGAGTTGTACGCGGTGGTGGACGCCGTCCGCGCCGAGGCGGACAAGCACGACCTTGTGTTGATCGAGGGCGCGGGTGGGTTGCTGGTGCCGATGGGGCTGCGCCCGTCGGGCGAGCCGTGGACGATGGCCGACCTGGCGGTGTCGCTCGGCGTACCCGCGGTGGTGGTCGCCCGCGCCGGGTTGGGCACGCTCAACCACACCGCGCTGACCCTGGAGGCACTCGACCGGCGTGCCGTGCCGGCCGGCGTGGTGATCGGCGCCTGGCCGACCAGACCGGAGCTGGTGCACTGGACGAACCTCACCGACCTGGTGCCGAACCTGCTCGGCGCGTTGCCCGACGGCGCCGGTGCGATGGACCCTGGGGTGTTCCGGCGGTCCGCGCCGGGTTGGCTCACCCCGGCCCTGCACGGCGTGCTCGACGACTGGCGGGTGTGGGCCGAGGAGAGCGGCTGAACACCTGACTTTCGTCGGTGTCCGCCCAGGTCGGACGTGGGTAGCCTGACCGCCGTGCCGATTTTCGACTTCTCGCCGCCGGGTTGGTCGAACCGGTGGCGTCGGCTGCTGCGGGACGTGCTGCTCTGGGCGGTGGTGGCCGCCCCGGTCGGCTATGCCGGGTTCAGCCCGCCCTATCCGCGGTACGCGTTGCCGCTGGTGGTCGGCAAGTTGGTGCTGCTCGGCGTGGCGGCGGTGCTGGCAAATCGGCGCGCACCGTTGGCGGCCCTCGTGCTGGTGGTGCTCGGGTCGGTCGTCGACGGCAACTTCGTGTTCGCGATCCCGGTCTTCAGCTATCTCGCCGGGCGGCGCAGCGCGTCCGCGGGCCGGGCGGCCGGGATCTTCGTGTTGATCGCGGCGGGCGGCACGGCGCTCAACCTGGGCGTGCTCGGCACCGGCCCGGCCACCTGGTTCCTGCTCGCCTCGGTGCTGCTCTTCGCCGCGGTGTTCCCCTGGTTGGTCGGGCGGTACCGCCGTCAGCAGCAGGAGTTGGCCGACGCCGGTCGACGGCACGTGGAGGCGCTGACCCGCGAGGAGCGTGGTGCCGCCGAGCGGATCCGGCTGCGGGAACGGGCCCGGATCGCCGGGGAGATGCACGACTCGCTCGGTCACGACCTCAGCCTGATCGCGTTGCGGGCCGCCGCCCTGGAGGTCGCCGCCGACCTGGACGACCGGCACCGGGCCGCCGCGGGGGAGCTGCGGTCCAGCGTCTCCGCCGCCACCGAGCGACTGCACGAGATCATCGGGGTGCTCCGGGAGGAGGGCGGCGCGTCGGTGCGTCCGAGCGGGGAGACCGTCGCCGATCTGGTCGAGGGTGCCCGGGAGGCCGGCATGGCGGTACGCATGGAGGCCGCCCCGGCGGTCGCGGAGTTGCCGGCGATGACCGGTCACGCGGCCCACCGGATCGTCCGTGAGGCGCTGACCAACGCCGCCCGCTACGCACCGGGTGCCCCGGTGGAGGTGAGCCTGACCCGGGACGCTGACCGGGTCGAGGTCGCCGTCGTCAACGGCGCCGCGCCGGCGGGGCCGCTGCCCGCCCCACCGTCGCAGGGCAGCGGGCTGCTCGCCCTCGCCGAACGGGTCCGTCTCTCCGGTGGGACGCTGCACGCCGGCCCGCGTACCGAGGGCGGCTTCGTGGTACGGGCGGTGTTGCCGGCAAGCGCGCCGCCGGTGGAGGCGATCGAGGGCGGCGACCAGCCCGGCCCGGTGGAGCGGCCGGTGGACGCCGAGCGGCGGCTGCAGGACGCCCGCCGACGGGTGCGCCGCAGCCTCCTGGTGGCGCTCGCGGCACCGGTCGGCTTCGCCCTCGTGCTCTCCCTCGTCTACTACCCGGTGGCTACCGCCGGGACGGTCCTGGACCGGGCCACCTTCGACCAGATGCGGGTCGGCGCGGCCCGGTCGGAGCTGGCCGGGCTGCCCCGGCGGCAGCTGGAACGCCCCACGCCGGCCGACCGGGCGGACTGCGAGTACTACACCGACGGCAACTTTCCCCTCGCGCAGCCGACCTGGCGGCTGTGTTTCACCGACGGCCGGCTGGTCAGCAAGGAGTGGATCGCGTAGTGAACACCGACACGACCGGGGCAGCGCCGGTCCGGGTCGTCCTGGCCGACGACGAAGCGATGATTCGGGCGGGCGTCCGGGCCATCCTCGCCACCGATCCCGGCATCGAGGTGGTCGCCGAGGCCGGCGACGGGCACGCGGCGGTGGAGCTGGTCCGTGCGCACCGACCTCGGGTCGCGCTGCTGGACATCCGGATGCCGCGGATGGACGGGCTGGCCGCCGCCGCCGAGATCCGCCGGGTCGTGCCGGAGACCGCGACAATCATGCTGACCACGTTCGGCGAGGACGACCACGTGGCCCGTGCGCTGGGGCACGGCGCCAACGGGTTCCTGCTCAAGGCCGGCGACCCACGTGAGCTGATCGCGGGCGTGCACGCCGTCGCCGACGGTGGTGCGTACCTGTCGCCGCAGGTGGCCCGCCGGGTGATCGAGCTGGGCGCCGGGCGGTTGGCCCGCCGGCCCGCCGCACGGGACCGTACGGCAGGGCTGACCGAGCGGGAACGGGAGGTGCTGGCCCTGGTCGGGGCGGGGTTGTCCAACGCCGAGATCGCCCGCCGGCTGCACCTGGTGGAGGGCACCGTGAAGAGCTACCTGACCAGCATCTTCACCCGGCTCGACGTGCGCAACCGGGTGCAGGCGGCGATCCTCGCGTACGAGGCGGGGCTGGTCGACGGCTGAGCGGGGGCGGCGCGGCCCCCGCTCAGCCGCCGGCGTCACGCGTCGCGGCGGCGCAGCGCGGCCCGGCCCAGCAGGAGCGCGGCCCCCGCCCAGCCGGCGAGCAGCAGCAGCCCGACGAGGCTGGGGTACGGCTCGGTGTCGCCGGCCAGGAAGTGCGCTCCGGCCACGCCGGGGAACACGTCGGCGATCCGGTTCAGCACGTCGATGTCCGGCTCCTGAAGCGACAACGGCACGATCATCAGGGTGGCGAGGAGCACGGTGATCGTGAGTACCGCGTTGCGCAGCGCGGCGCCGAGGCCCAGGGCGAGCACGCCGATGAGCGCCAGGTAGGCGGCCACCGCCACGATGTCGCCGATCGTGCCGGCCACCGGGGCGCTGCCCCACTTGCCGAGCACCGGTCGGGCCACCAGGGCGCCGACGCCGCCGAGCAGCAGACCGAGGGCGAAGGTGACGGTGCCGGCGACGGCGGCCTTGGCCAGCAGTACGCGGCCACGCGACGGGGTGCACTGGAGCGTGGTCCGGATGGTGCCACTGGTGAACTCGGCGGTGATCGCCAGCAGGCCGAGCGCCAGCACCACGTACTGGGTCAACTCGACCGAGTCGATCAGCACGCTGCCGACGGTGACGATTCCCCGGTCGTCGGTCGGGTCGTCGTTGGTGTTGTCGTTGGCGGCGTAGATGGCCAGCTGACCGGCGCTCGCGGCCATCACCAGCAGCCCGGCCAGCGCCGTCCACCAGGTGCTCGGCACCGAGGAGAGCTTGGTCCACTCGGCGGCCACCGCCCCACCACGGGTCCTGGTGCTCATCGCGCCCCACCTCCGGTCGTTCCGCCCGCGTACTCGACGCTGTCGGCGGTCAGTTCCATGAACGCCTGCTCCAGCGACGCGCCGTGCGGGCTCAGCTCGTGCAGTCGTACGCCCAGCTCGTGTGCCAGGTCCCCGATGCGGTCGGCGGTGGCGCCGGTGACGGTCAGCTCGTTGCGGTCGGCCGCCTGCACTGTCGCGCCGGCGGCGGTGAGGCGCGCGGCCAGGGCGGCGAGGCCGTCCGGGTGCGGGCTGCGGACCCGGATCGCGACCGCGCTGCCGGCGATCACCTCGTCGGTCGGGGCGTCGGCGAGCAGTCGTCCCCGGCCGATCACCACGAGCTGGTCGGCGGTGAGCTGCATCTCGCTCATCAGGTGGCTGGAGACGAAGACGGTCCGTCCCTGGTCGGCCAGCGAGCGCATGAGCTGCCGCACCCAGCGCACCCCGTCCGGGTCGAGGCCGTTCACCGGCTCGTCGAACATCAGCACCGGAGGGTCGCCGAGCAGCGCGCCGGCGATGCCGAGCCGCTGGCCCATGCCGAGGGAGAGGGTCCGTCCCGGTTTCCTGGCGGCCCGCGCGTCCAGTCCGACGGTGTCGAGCACCTCGTCCACCCGGCGGGTGGGGATGCCGTTGCTGCGGGCGATGGCCAGCAGGTGTGCCCGGCCGGAGCGGGCCGGGTGGATGGCGCGGGCGTCGAGCAGCGCCCCGACCTCGTGCAGCGGCCGGCGCAACTCCCGGTACGCGCGCCCGCCAATGAGGGCCTGCCCGGCGCTGGGACGGTCCAGCCCGAGGATCATCCGCATGGTGGTGGACTTGCCGGCGCCGTTGGGGCCGAGGAACCCGGTGACCCGGCCGGGCGCGATGTCGACGGTCAAGGCGTCGACCGCGACGGTCGCCCCGAACCGTTTCGTCAACCCACGTAATGTGATCATGCGCTGACGCTAGGCGCGCGGCCCCCTGCCGCACCGCGCCCGAACGGCAGCACCGGACCCTGACTTTCGTCAGGTCGCGGCCGGGTCGGTCAGCGGACGTAGTCCTCCAGCAGGGCCGGTGTCAGCCCGGCCCGGTGGATCGCCTTCAGCGCCGCGAGCAGGTCGTCCATCAGCGCCGGCCGGAAGTGCATGAGCAGCACGTCGCCGGGCTGGACGAGCCTCTCCGGGGTCTGGTAGCGCACCTTGCCCTCGTGCACGGTCTCGGTCCAGTGGAAGACCGCCTTCGCGCCGCAGTCGTGCGCGGCCCTCAACGTGGTGGTGTCGTGCTCGCCGAACGGTGGCCGGAACAGCGTCGGTCGCTTGCCGAACAGCGCCTCCAGCTTGTCCGCGGCACCGCAGATCTCGTGCCTCTGGCGGTCGTACGACCGGCCGGCCAGCGAGTTGTGCGTGATGGTGTGGTTCTCGACGACCCCGCCCGCCACGATGATCTGCCGGAAGTAGACGTCGTGCTCCTCGGCGGCCGGTGAGTTCAGGAACATCGTGACCGGGATGTGCGCCCGCCAGATGAATTCGGCCACCTCGGGCGGACGGGCCAGCCCACCGTCGTCGATGGTGATGAAGGCGACCCTCTGATCGGTCGGCAGGCGGTGCCAGAACTGGGCCGCGCCGGTCTCGGGCAGCGGCACCGGTTGCGGCGGCGGCGCCTCGGGGAAGGTCGGCACTTGGGACACGTACCAGTCAAGGCTCCCGGGCGCGGGCTTCGTCGTCGGAGACGGCGAGGTCGACGTCGACGGCGCGGCAGGCGAGGCGGACAGGGCCGGCTGGTCCGTGGCGATCCGTCGGACGTGCAACGCCGGTCCGGCTGTGCAGGCACTCAGCACCAGCAGGGCCAGAAGTGTTACGACGGCGAGGATCCGACGCGCAGGGGTCGCTGACACGCCCGGAAACCTACCGAACAGAGATCAGGATCTCCTCAGGCCGGTGCCCCCGACGAGCGCCGGACGACGAAGGCGTCGGGCATCCGGAAGGTGAGATTGTCCGGGCACCAGGGCGGACGTACCACCCGCACCCCGTCCAGCAGCGGCGCTGCCTCGGCCACCACCACTGCCGCCTCCATGCGGGCCAGCACGTCGCCGACGCAGCGGTGCGCGCCCGCCCCGAATGCCAGGTGCCGGCGCGACCCGCGCTGACCGGGGCGGAACTCGTCGGGGGACTGCACGACAGCCGGGTCCCGGCCGGCGCGACCCAGCCACAGCACGAGGCTGCTGCCGGCCGGCACCGCCGTGCCACCCAGCGTGCTGTCCGTCGCCGCCGCCCGCCGCCAGGTGACGATCGGAGGCTCCAGCCGCAGCCCCTCCTCCACCACGTCGGCCACCGCGACCTCGCCGGTGCGCAGGCCGGCCCGGACCGCGGGCTCGCCGGCCAGCCGGTGCAGCAGCAGGGTGAGGAACTGCGAGGTGGTCTCCTGCCCGGCGACCAGCAGGAAGAAGAGCGCGCCCACCACCACGTCCGGCGGGTGCCCGGCCGCGCGCAGCTCGGCGGCCAACCCGCCGCCGGTGGTCGCGAAGTCGCGCAGTACGTGGTGGAACCGCCCCACCTCGGCGGCGAGCGTCACCTGCCGGTCGACGTCCAGCGGGGCCCAGAACAACTCCAACGCGGCACGGGCGAACTCCTTGACCGCGCCGACCGGGGCGTCCGGCAGCTCCACCAGCCGGGCCAGCACCAGCAGCGGCAGGTCGGCGGCGAGGTCCGCGTACAGGTCGACCGGTTCGCCAGCGTCGAGGGCCGCGCCGAGCCGAGCGACCCGGTCCCGGACCAGCGCGGTCAGCCAGGGCCGCTGCGCGGCGACCCGGGCGGGGTGCAGCGCGTCCGCTACGATCGCCCGGATCTGCGGGTGGCTCGCACCCGAGTTGTTGGCGAGGGTCGGCGGCAGCCGGAACCGGTGCCCGGCCAGCACCCGCAGCGCGGTCACCGGCATCGGCGTCACCGCGTCCAGCGCGTTGTCCGGCCGATAGGTGACCGGGTCGGCGAGGACCTGACGGACCAGCGCGTGCCGGGTGACGACCAGGTGCGTGCCGCCGACGTGGTCCGGCACCCGGGCCACGTCCGGCCATGCGGGGTCGGTCACCTGCGCCCAGCTGCGGAACAGCACCCGGACACGCTAGCCGGGGGCTCCCGGCAGCCCGGCGCGCAACCTCCAGACGGTGGTGCGCTTCACCCGCACGCTCTCCAGAGCCTCCGGCACCGGCACGTCGTACGCCGCTAGCTCGTCGAAGCGGTCCCGGGGCAGGAACGCCCGGCCGGGGTCACCGACCAGCGCCGGTGCGCCGGCCCGGGTGGCGCGCAGCAGGAACCGCAGCACCCGGCGGGCCATCGCGTCGCTGTAGAAGACGTCACCGGCGAGCACCACCTCGGCGTCCCCGGCGTCGCCGTCGAGGATGTCGCCGAACTCGGCGTCGACGCGTACCCCGTTGGCTTCCGCGTTGAGGGCGACCGCCGCCACCGCCAGTTCGTCCACCTCGACGGCTCGCACCGACGCCGCGCCGGCGCGGGCGGCGGCGATGGCCACCAGGCCGGAGCCGGAGGCGAGGTCGAGCACCCGGCGGCCGGCGACCAGCTCCGGGTGGTCGGTCACGTAGCGGGCGAGCGCCTGCCCGCCGGCCCAGGCGAACGCCCAGAACGGCGGCGGCCGGTCGGTGGAGAACTCGCCCTCGGTCAGCTCCCACAGGCCGATCGGTTCGTCCGCCTGGTGCAGCCGCACCTCGGGGACGAACGGGACCGGGGCCAGCCGGGCGTGCAGCCGGACGAACGTGCTGGAGAGCTCGGACACGTCGCCGATTGTCCCAGCGGCCCGGTGTCCGGCGTGTCGCGGGGGAGCGGTGACCGGTTCACCACCGTCGGTGAAAACCCACCCCGTCCTTGCCGGTCGGTGCGAACACACCCGTCTGGTCCGGCCGGGGGGCCGCTCCTAGCGTTGCTCAGTGGAGACGACCGAACGGAGGGCGGCGGTGGTGACGGTGTGGCGGAATGCGGTGCGGGTAGGGGTGGTGCTGGCCTGTCTGAGCGGGGTGGAGCTGGCATTGGCCGCACCGGCGCAGGCGGCGTTCAGCACCGAACTGAGTGGGCTGCCGGCCCGGTTCACCGCCGGCGAGCAGGTGCGCACGGTGTCCGCCGTCGTCTCCCGGACGGACCGGCGCGGGGGCTGCGTGAAGGTGCGCTGGTCGATGGTGCTGAGCGTGCAGGGCCTCCGGCTCGACCAGGTGAAGATGGACCGGGTGGAGGAGACCGGTGACTTCCCGCTGCAGATTCAGACCGACGGTGACGTGGCCCGGTTGACCGACCGGCAGCTCGACCCGGGCACGCTCTGCCCGGGGCGCACGGTCACCGCCCGCTACCGGGTGGCCTTCGCCGAGGACGTCACCCAGGGGCGGGTCACTCTCGCCGCCGAGGCGTACGACGCCAACGCGCGCCTGCTGGCCCGACAGACGGCCACCCGCTCGGTGGTGGGTCCGGGTGGCACCCCGACCAGCACGCCGAAGCCGACCGCCACCCCGTCGGAGCCCAGCGAGACACCGAGCGCGCCGGCCGAGGAGGAGAGCACGTCCGTGGATGAGCCGGTGGGGGACTACCCGGTCGACGCCGCGCCACCGGCGCCCGGACGCCCGGTCTCGCAGACCGGCGGGTTCGGGGTGGTGCAGGCCGCGTTCCTGCTCGGCGGGCTGCTGCTCTTCCTCGGAATGGGGTTGCTGCTGCGGCTACGGCACCTGACCCGGGCCGCCGGCGGAGATCCTGCGGAGCCCGACGTCCCACCGGTGGACCGGCGCTGGGAGCGGCCCGCCACCGCCGACCGTTGGCGACCGGCCCGCCGCTGACCTCAGGGCCGTGGGGGCCGGCGGACCTGCCGCCGACCCCCACGGTTTCTCAGTTGGAGAACGCCTGGAACTCGGCGATCCTGACCTGCGATCGGGCCGGACTGGCCGTCGCGCAGTCCGTCGTGGTGGCCGGGTCGTCGTCCTGCTCGCCCGCGTAGTGCGGGCCACCGGTGCACTGGCTCGCCAGCACCTCCAGTCGCAGGTGGGTGGCGACGGTGCTGGGCACCGCGAACGTCCGGAGGTTGATGTCCCGGCTGTACGCCCGGTACGCCCCGCCGGGGAACGCGTCGCCCGCGCTGGTGTAGATGCGCTGCCACCGCGCCGGGTCGGCGCAGTCGGTGGTCGTCGCGTTGCAGGCGGACACCGCGAACGAGCGCATCGCGCTGAGCGCGTTCTGACTGCCGGTGTCGGCGTCGCCGGCGATCGCCGGGCGCAGCATCGCGCTGACGTTCACCCGCTTGACGGTCTGCGGGGCGCCCCCGGGCAGCGCCACGGTGAGCTGCCGGCCGGCCACCCCGTCCAGGGAGGCCCAGTTCGTCGCCTCGGTGTCGTCGGCGACCCGGTCCAGGTTGACCCCGTCGCCGGTGATCGTCGCCCCGGACGCGGTGGACGCCAGGTTACGGCTCATCCGCAGGTCCACGTACCCGTCCTGACCGGCCCGGGCGACCACGCTGAGCCGCTGGTGCCCGAAGCCGGGCGCGACGGCCAGCAGGTCGTACGTGCCGGCCACCATCTCCACGGTGTCCGGGATCGGCGTCGCCGGGTCGGTGTCAGCGATCGGCGTCGCCCGCGCCTCGTACGTCCCGACGTACACCCGGATCGGCGCGTCGGCGCTGTCCCCGCGTGGACGGAGGGTCAGCGTGGCGTTGCCACCACGCGGCGAGGCGAAGCTCGGCGTCGGGTCGGTGTCGGTGGCGCCGTTGGTTGCGGCGTCCCGGCCCATCCCGGAGCGGGCGAACTCGGCCCAGATCAGGTCCTGGTTGGCACCACCGAAGCGGAGCAGGTCGGCGGTGAGCATGTTGTCCCGCATGTCGAGCATGCTGACCTGGCTGGCGGCCTGGAGCAGGAACGAGTCGAACACCAGTTGCGACCAGCGCCGGTTGCCCGGGCACTGGTCGGCGGTGACCTTCCCCTGTGCGCAGTCGAGCTGCCGCTGCGGGGTGCCGAGGCCGTACCGCTTGACCAGCGCGGAGCGGACCCGGAAGTTGGTGGCGCCCCAGATCTCCCCGTCGGCGTGCACGGCCGGACCGCCGGTGTTGTAGCCGATGTCGGAGTAGTTGAGCGGGCTGCGGCTGAGGTCGTAGTTGCGAATGCCGCTGACCAGGTTGCCGGTGACGTAGCCGCCGGTGATGAAGGGCGTCTCGCCGGGCGCGCGCAGCCCGTGCTGGAAGAGGTACTCGGCGGCGAGCAGGTCGCCCCACGACTCACCCATCGCCCCGCCCTGGTGGCCGCTGATCCCGCTGTCCGGGCCGGCGATCATCCGGTTGGTGATCGCGTGGGTGTATTCGTGGCCGATCACCGTCATGTCGTAGTCGCCGTCCACACACGGCGGGTACGGCCCGCCCGCCTGCGGCTGCCACAGGTACATGTTGGTGGTCGGCGGTAGCCCGTCTCGCGGGGTGCCCTGGTTGGCGTTGTTCCGGTTGCCGGTCAGCGCGCCCTGCTGGGCACGGCCCTGCTCGGCGTCACCGCCCAGCCCGGCCGGGGTGAGGTTGACCGCCTGGAGGTTCCACGCCGACTCGGTGAAGCCCAACTGGTAGGACCAGTCGTGCATCCGGTTGTGCATGGCGAACAGGTTGGCGATCGACGCGTCGGCGTCGTTGCGTTGGGCGGAGGTGAACACCTCCGGGTTGCACTTCGACTGGTGCCACTGGTCGGTGAAGGGGTATTCGTAGCGACGGTCCGGGCTGGTGGGCGCCGGGACGACGGGGGTGCCGGCACCCCAGGAGAGCACCGTGTTGGCCGAGTTGCCGCGCGAGGTGAAGGTCGGCGTGCCGGTGGCCGCGTCGACGTCCCACGGCTGGCCGGTGGCCGGGTCGCGCCAGGCGGCCTGGCAGCCGGGTGCCGGGTCGCCGCACCAGCGCACCCGGGGGTCCTGCCCGGGGCCGAGGTCGCGGGGCGGGGTTGCCGGGAAGACCGCCCAACTCGGGTTGTCGGAGTCGAAGTCGACAAGGTCCTCGCGGACCAGCACCTGCCCGGTGCTGCCGTCCACGTAGGTGGTGAACGCGGCCGGGTGCTCGGTGTCCGCGCCGATCATGGTCACCTCGTAGGCGGCCCGTGGCCCGTCCAGCGGGGTGGGTACGGCCACCGACCGGATGGTGTGACTGGCCACCGCGCCGGGGGTCAGCTTGGCGTCGGCGAGCGCGGCGGCGTACGCCTGCTCGGCGGTGCGGGTCGCGGGTGCCGGTGTTCCGGTGTTGCGGGCCAGCGAGGAGCTGGCCGAGAGCACCGTGCCCTTGGCGACCGCGAGGGTGACGAGGCCGTCCGGCCCGGCGGGCAGGTCGCCGAACCGTTGCCGGAGGGTGACCACGGCACCGCTGCCGATCGGCCGGACCAGCACGCGTTCCATGGCGGCCACCGAGGCGGCGTCCAGCCCGAACAGGTCGCGGTTGGCGGTCAGGTAGGCGCGTGCGGCGGCCTCCGGGTCGGCGGGCAGCCCGGTGGCGAGAGGGGTACGACCGGGGCCGAGCGCCTGCGGGGTGCCGAGTCGGTTCCACCGGACGTCGGGGTCGGCGGCGCGGGCCAGGCCGCGCTGGCGGGCGTCGGGTGCCGCCGTACCGGTGCGGTTGTCGACGTCTGCGGGCTCGTGGCCCTCTGCGAACGGTCCGGAACTGCGCGCGGCGGACGCCGCGTTGCCGGTGGGGGCCGCGGTGCTTACGCCGGTGGGGAGCAGCGCGGCGACCGTCGCCGTCGTTGCCAGGACGGCGATGAGCCGGCGTCGACGCCGGCTCATCGGGGGTAACCACTCCGGTTGTGGCACGGGACCTCCTCGTGGGAGCGGGATGGCCGGCGAATCGCCGACCGTCAGTGCGCGATGACGCATGTGCATCTGTGGATATCAGTCGATCGTGATGGCGGCAAGGGCTGGGGGCGCCCACGGGCCAGGAGTTCGAAGTCTTCGCCCGGGTTCCGGTGATCGACATGCTGATCGGCGACGACCGGCTACGGGCATTCCACGTCGCGCACGACGACGGCCACCACCTACGGTGGCGGCCGTCGAGCTGGTGCCGCCGCTGTGGCGGCGGGTGATGTATGGGGGTGCTCGTCCCAACGGCGGCGACGGCACACGGGGCGTCCATCGCCGGAGCGTGACGCCGCGGGAGGGGTCAGTCGCTCGGCGCCCAGTCGGGGTCGCGGCCGAAGGCGGCCAGGAGGTGGTCCTGCTCGTCGGCGTCGTCGGGCACCCGCACCCCGGTCCGGACCAGGTTGTTGCGCCGGTAGTCGTCGATCTCGTTGGCGAACCACCGTGCGGCCACGCGCACGGCGTCCGGGTCGAGCCGAGGCTGTACGCCGATCGCCACCGCCACGTCCCAGCCGTGGATGAGGTGCTCGGCGAGGAGTTGCTGGAGGTATTCCGCGGCAGGGGTGTCGCCACCGGAGAGGTGCACGGTGCGGTCGATCGTGCCGGGATGGGTGGCGGCGATCTCGGCCTGCGCGGCCGCCTCCCGCGCCGCCGTGATCGGGTCGGCGCCGAGCTGGTCACCGTCGAGTCGGTCGCCGACCTCCTCGATGGTCCGGCCGGCCAGCAGCGGAACGCTCCACCGGTCCTCGTTCACCACGTGGTTGACCAGCGTGCGCACGTCCCAGTCCGAGCAGGGTGTCGGGTCGGACCACTGGCCGGGCTCGACCTGGTCCACCCGGTCGACGAACTCGGCCAGGCTCCGGCGGTACGCCTCCAGCAGATCCATGCTGCCGATTGTTCCGGTCCACGGGGCGGGCCGAGCCGTTTTGCCCGGCCTGGTGTGGGTGATTGCGCTGGCCGCCCGGCTCAGTCCAGGTCGGTGGGGTCGAGGCCGAGCTCCCGGGCGGTGACCAGCCGGACCCACTCGCCGAACTGCCGGCGGGAGATCACCCGGTCGTGCACGGCGAGTTGGACGGCGAGGCCGTCCATGACCGCGCTGATCCGCCAGGCGGCCCCGTCCGGGTCGGCGCACTGGAAGGTGCCGTCGGCCACGCCCGCCGAGATCACCGCCGCCAGGTCCTGACGCCAGCGCAGGTCGAGTCGGCGGGAGACCTTCTCCAACTCCGGCGTACGCAGCGACTCGGACCAGCCGTCGATCCACATCGACCACGAGGCACCACGGCCGGCCGGGGTGTAGAGCTTGAGGATCCGGCGGAGCTTGGTCAGCGGTGGGGCCGAGGACCGGGTCACCACGTCCAGTCGGGCGAGATCCTGCTCGACCGCGTACGCGAAGGCCTGTGAGAGCAACCGTTCCTTGGTGGCGAAGTGGTAGAAAACCAGTGCCTGACTCACGCCGGCGGCCTGCGCCACATCCGCCGTTCGGGTATTGGCCAGCCCGCGCTCCACGATCACGTCACAGGCGGTGCGCAGCAGGGCATCCAGGCGGATCTCGGCCGCACGTCTCGTCACGACCGTTACCGTAACCCATCCGAGTGAACACGAACAGTTACCACCACGCCCTGATCCGCGCTGCCACAGTCGGAAGCCGGACACTTTCTCAGGCCCTCGTCGGTCGTTCTTCAAGGAGTGTCCGTCGAGGTCCGCCGGCACGAGCTGATGCGCGCGTACACCCTTCTCGCGACCTGCGACATGATGATGACGATGATTGCCTAATGGTTTCGGAGGGTGACCGTCCGCAACGAATGGCAGCATCAGGCCAGCCCCCTAGGAAGCCCTGCGGGAGGGTGCTGATTCCACCCGCGCCGAGGGCGGGACGCGCCGAGGCGACCCCGAGTTGGCAGTCGTTCACCGGCTCGGCTAAAGTTCTCATCCGTCACCCGGGAACGTTCGGGGGCGTGCGGACGTAGCGCAGCTGGTAGCGCATCACCTTGCCAAGGTGAGGGTCGCGGGTTCGAATCCCGTCGTCCGCTCGGAGCTGCCGCCACGCATGACGGGGGCAACCTCGGTGGGGTGGCCGAGAGGCGAGGCAACGGCCTGCAAAGCCGTCTACGCGGGTTCAAATCCCGTCCCCACCTCGGCAACAAGCACGGGCGATTGGCGCAGTGGGAGCGCGCTTCCTTGACACGGAAGAGGTCACTGGTTCAAACCCAGTATCGCCCACCACAGAGAACGGCTCGTCACCGAAAGCCCGGTGACGAGCCGTTCTGCTTATCCCTGGGGCTCATCCGACGCTGAGCCGGTAACCGATCCCGCGAACGGTGTGCACGCGCAGGGTGTCGTCGGCGGCGCGCAGTTTGCGGCGTAACCGCTTGACGGCCGAGTGCAGGATCGACGTGTCGCCGAGGTACGCGCAGCCCCAGACCGACTCGAAGAGTCTCTCGTACGTCCAGACTCCGAGCGGTGCGGTGGCGAGCTGGGTGAGCAGGCGACGCTCGAGTCGGGTCAGGGCCAGCGGTTGTCCACGCCACGTCACCAGATGGCCGAGCGGGTCGATCGTGAGGTCACCGAGACTGGTCCGGCCGGCGGTGACGGCGGGAGCGGCTGCGGCGGGAGTGGGAACGGTCGCGGAGGTGGAGAGCCGCGCCGGCCGGCTGCTGGCCGGCGGGCCGATCATCGCCTGCAACTCCGCGAGGTCGGTGCAGATCACCAGGGTGCCGAGGCCGTTCAGGCGCCGCACCATCCGCTCGCGCACCGACACGTCGGCGGTCACGCAGAATACGAGGGACACATCATCGATCACTGTTGTACCTCCCCAGGGCCAGTGAAAGACAACGCTGTCTGAACCCCGTAGTCAATGGTTTCCGCACCCCGTGACCCGTTCGGGTTCGCTGACCACGCGCTCTCCGCTTCGCCCGCACACCACGTTCTGTGCGAAGTCGAGCGGATCAGGCTGGCTCAAAATCTCCCGTTCGATCGCCGCGGCCACGCCCTCCGCCGGGATTCCGGACACCCGGGGACAGGCCGGCACGAACGAGGCCAGGGCGGTGGTTTCGGCGCCGAGGACGACCAGGTCTCATCGTCGGCGCGTCGATGGAGCGCGCACACCAGGACCAGCGGGTCGCCGACGCAGTCCCTGGAGTCGGCGCTCTACGACCTACCGGGCGGCGCTGACGCGCTACGCCGAGGTCGCGCTCACCTGCCTGGACTGAGTGGGGTGTCGCGCGCACGGGCCGACCACCTCGATCGAGGCGGCCGGCCCGTGACGCTGAGCCCTCACAGCGGAGGTGCGATGTCCCGCCGCTCCTCGACCTGGCGGTACTCCACCGGCTGCTCGGTGGTGGTGACGACCTGGCGGCGGCGACTGAAGATCAGCGTGGTCATGATCAGGCCGAGCACGCCGGCTCCCATCAGGATCCAGCCGACCACGTCCAGGTCGATGCCGCCGACGCTCGCATCCAGCGCGAAGGTGAGGATCGCGCCGAGCGCGATGAGGAAGATGCTGGTGCCGATACCCACGACAGCCTCCTTAAGGGGGTGTGGTGTGCTGTCGAGATTCCTCAATACCCCGCTGCCGACCAGTGCAACCGCAACCGCCCAGGGGGCCGCGCCAAGCGATCTTGGCATCAGGTAGAGTTCACCTGTCGCCGGCGGTTGTCGGGGACGTGCGGACGTAGCGCAGCTGGTAGCGCATCACCTTGCCAAGGTGAGGGTCGCGGGTTCGAATCCCGTCGTCCGCTCGCGATCCGCCCCACGGGCCTGGCTGCCGGTTCGGGTGGTCACCACGGGCGATTGGCGCAGTGGGAGCGCGCTTCCTTGACACGGAAGAGGTCACTGGTTCAAACCCAGTATCGCCCACCAGAGATGCGACGGCTCGTTACCGGAAGACCCGGTGACGAGCCGTTTCCGTTCACCACCCCCCTGGTAGTCCCTCTTCGGACCGCACCGTGCCCGGTGGTTCTGCCACGGGCAGATCCGCTACCGGTGAAACGGGATGCCGCCCGCCGGGCCGCGCCGGCACTGTGGGGCGCATGAGGCTTCTGGTGCTGGGTGGTACGGGTTTCGTGGGCGGGGCGACGGTCACCGAGGCCGTGCGGCGGGGTTGGTCGGTGACCGTGTTCAACAGAGGTCTGCACGGCTCGGTGCCCCCGGGCGTACACCGGTTGCGGGGTGACCGCACCGCGCCGGACGGTCTGGCTTCGCTGGCGGGCGGCGAGTGGGACCTGGTGGTGGACACCTGGGACGGCGCGCCGCGCGCGGCCCGCAACGCCGCCCGCGTCCTGGTCGACGCGATCGGCCACTTCGTGTACGTGTCCAGCGGGTCGGTCTACACCGACCCGTCCACCACGGGGTTGAGCGAGGACTCCCCGGTGGTGGACGCCGACCCGGGCGCCGTCGACGGCGACTACCCGCAGCTCAAGTCCGGTGCCGAGCGTGCCGTGCGGGAGGTCTTCGGCGACCGCGCGCTGGTCGCCCGGGCCGGGTTGATCCTGGGCCCGGGGGAGGACATCGGCCGGTTGCCCTGGTGGTTGCGTCGCGTCGAGCGCGGCGGCGACGTGCTCGCGCCCGGGCCGGTCGACCTGCCGGTGCAGTACGTCGACGTTCGCGATCTGGCGGCGTGGATGTTGGACGCGGGCGCCCGACGGTTGGGCGGCACGTTCAACGCGACCGGTCGTCCCGGGCAGACCACGATGGGTGAGCTGCTCGACGCGTGCGTGGCTACCACCGGTGCCGACGCCCGGCTGCGCTGGACCGATCCGGCGACGATCCTCGCCGCCGGTGTGCAGGCGTGGAACGAGCTGCCGATCTGGCTGCCGACCGGTCACCCCTACCGGGGGCTGCTGGAGCGGGACGTGACCCGCGCTCTCGCCGCCGGGTTGACCTGCCGGCCGGTGACCGAGACTGTCGACGACACCTGGCGGTGGCTACGCGAGGTCGGCACCGTGCCCTCCCGCGCCGGGCGACCGCTGCACAGCTCGATCGGGCTGGACCCGGCCCGGGAGGCCGCGGTGCTCGCCGGCTGACCGTCCCGTCAGCCCTGCCCGCCGCGCACCGCGGAGGTGTCGACCACCTGCGCGGCGGTCAGTCGCGGCGTGTGCGGTGGGCCCGAGTGTGCCGGGTCCGCGATGCCCAACCGCAGCACGATGTACGGGTAGCCGATCACGGAGAGCATCTGCCGCAGGGTCTGCCGGGTGCCCGGCACCTCCACCGCGGCGCTGAGCGGCACCACCGACACGCCGAGCCGAGTGGCGGTCAGCCAACCGGCGGACAGCGCCTCCCCGGCACGCAACCAGCTGTCCCGCTCGTCCTCGTCGCCGTGCAGGATCGCGTACACCGCCATGCGGTCGTGGCCGGGACTCACGGGCAGGCTGCCGGGGCGGCCGAAGTCGCGACCCGGCACTGTGGTCTGCGGCGGCTGCTCGGGCAGCACCTCCGCCGGCAGGCCGGTGCCCTCGCCGGCGCGGCTGGTCCAGTAACGCAGCTCTGCGCGCAGCTCCGGGTCCTCGGCCTCGATCGTGTCGGCGTGACTGGCGGTCGCGGCCAGCTCCAGCACCTGGTCGCGGTCGAGGATCTGCAACCGGCAGCCCTCCGCGTTGACCGCCCGGGTGATCTGCTCGATCGCCGTGGACGGCACCGGCTCGTCGCTGACCGGCCGCCGGTCGGTGTGCCGGACCTGCATGCACTGCACCATGTGCATGGCGTCCGGGTCCGCCTTTGTCTGGCTCAGGTCGGTCAGTCGGGCCAGCAGCTCGCTGTCGCCCGGGTCGGGCAGTCGCTCCACCACGGCGCGCCACCCCTCGGCCGCCAGCGCGAGCCGTGCGTGGTGCAGGGCGGTGCCACAGCTGATCGCGAGCAGCCGGCCCTCCGGGTCGGAGGCGGCGAGCTGCCGGTCGGCGACCGAGCGCAGCTCCAGCGCGTCGGGCAGCACCCGCCAACGCCACGGCTGGGTGTTGTGCACCGAGGGGGCGTGGCCGGCGGTGGCGGCGGCCTCCGCCAGCGCGGTGGTCAGCTGGTTCTCCTGACTCATGGTCACGACCTTTCCGTCTCTGCTCATCGTGCCTCACGACACGGCTGTGGTGCGGGGGTTGCCGCACCATCATGTGCACACCGGTGGTGTCACCGCAGGGCCACAGGTCCCGACCTCGGCGGGCCGGTCCGCCCGCCGAGGTCGGTCCGAAACCCTCGACACCGCGCTCCAGGTCGGCGGAGGTCAGCGTTCCCGGACCACCGCCACCGGGCAGTTTGGCGTGCTGGATCAGGCCGCTGGCGTCCTGCAGCAGCAGCCGGGGCGTTACGGTGAGCGGGGCGTCGGTGGGCTCGTCGGCGAGCAGAAGCTGGGGCGAGGCGGCCAGCGCGCGGGCGATCGCCACCCGCCGCTGCTGGCCGCCGGACAGCGCGGCCGGCCGCTGCCGGGCGTGGTCGGCTAGGCCGACCAGCTCCGATCCGGCGACGGTTCTCGCCGCCGGTGTGCAGGCGTGGAACGAGCTGCCGATCTGGCTGCCGACCGGTCACCCGTACCGGGGGCTGCTGGAGCGGGACGTGACCCGCGCTCTCGCCGCCGGGTTGACCTGCCGGCCGGTGGCCGAGACTGTCGACGACACCTGGCGGTGGCTACGCGAGGTCGGCACCGTGCCCTCCCGCGCCGGACGACCGCTGCACAGCTCGATCGGGCTGGACCCGGCCCGGGAGGCCGCGGTGCTCGCCGCACAGGGAGTCAGTGACATCGGGTGCCAGGGCCACCGACCCCGCTCCGTACAGCCAGACCAGCGTCTGGTCCGACTGGTGCACGTTCCTGGCGGACACCCAGGTCCCACCGGTGACCGCGACGCTGACCGGAGGGTCGACGGTGCCGGGCAGCACGGCCACCTTCACGATCCGGTCCACCGACCTCACGGTGACGAAGTTCGCGTACGGCTGGGTCAGCCCGGCCACCACGCAGATCGCGGCGACCAGCGGCATCTGGCAGGACCCACTGGGCGTCCGGGTGCCCGTGATGCAGGCGGTCACCTCACTCGTGGTGCCGAAGTACGGTTTGAACACCCTTTACATCTCGGCCACCGACGGCGCCGGCAACGTCGGCCGGGGTTCGCAGGAGTTCATCGCCGCGCGTCCGGCGCCGCCTGTCGCCCGCTGGGGTCTGGAGACGTACCCCGGCGTCACGGCGGCGAACGCGCTCGACGACATGCAGCAGTCCCCGCCGTCGGGCC
This sequence comes from Micromonospora sp. A202, assembly GCF_006715105.1. NCBI lineage: Bacteria > Bacillati > Actinomycetota > Actinomycetes > Micromonosporales > Micromonosporaceae > Micromonospora > Micromonospora sp. A202. Next base: position 1,503,996 of record NZ_VFMP01000001.1, read on the forward strand.
GCACCCCGTTGTCCTCGGGGAGCGTCTCCTGGACGGGGGACCTGCGGATGATCCGCGGTGAGACCGCCTCGTTCAACGGCACCTCGTCGGCCCTGGCGACGGCCGGACCGGTACTGGACACCACCAGGTCGTTCAGCGTGGCGGGATGGGTGCGACTGGGGGTGCTCCCGACCACGAGCGACATGGTCGTCGCCGCGCAGGCGGGCACCAGCACCACGGGGTTCCAGTTGGGGACCCGACTGGAGGGCTCCCCGGCGACGCCCCGCTGGTCGTTCATGATGAAGGACACCGACCTGACCACCAGCACCAGCCGACCCGCGGTCAGTGCCGCCCTGACCGCCGCGGACGTCGGTCGGTGGACGCACCTCGCCGGCGTCTACGACAAGACCGCCGGAAAGGTCCGGCTGTACGTCAACGGCACGCTTACCGGCGAGGTCGACCGGACCGCGACGGCCTGGAGCGCGGGCGGCATCTTCACCGTTGGCCGCGGGTGGGCCGCGGGCTCTTCGATCAACTGGTTCAAGGGCAACCTGGCCGACGTGCAGGTCTATGACCGGGTCCTGGTCGCGCACGACTTCACCGGTCAGCTCGCCGAGGACCCGAATTCCGGTGGCTTCGACGAGCCGGGGATGCTCGCGGCGATCAAAGTGGGCGACTGGAGCTTCGCCAGCGGCATGGCCTGCTACGAGGAGTCGTCCGACCCCACGCTGTGCAGCGCGCCGGAGGACGGCCAGTTCGGCCGCCGACTGGCGCTGACCCGGGGCGTCGACTTCGGCTCGCTGTCCGATGACAAGTTCCTGGCGCTGGACCGGCAGAGCATCGAGGATCCCGCCCAGCAGACGACGGAGTATGGGCGCTCCCAGGACAATCTCGCTGAGCCGCAGAACCCGGTCTGGCAGGACGGCCGTGTGCTGCGTACCGATCAGTCCTTCAGCGTGTCGGTCTGGGTGCGACCCGACGCGGAGGCGTTGGGCACCATGACCGCCGTCAGCCAGGCCGGCAGTCAACAGTCGGCCTTCTACCTCGGCCAGCGGGCCTTCACGGTGGGCAGCTCGACCGAGTACCGGTGGTGTCTCAGCGTCTTCGGTGCCGACGACGACGTCATCTCGGGCCAGACCGTGGAGGTCCCGATGACGTCGCGGGTCCTGACGGAAGACGACTGGGCCCGGTGGACGCATCTGGTCGCCGTCTACGACGCGTCCCGGCGCGAGGTCCGGCTCTATGTCAACGGAAAGCTGGAGGGCATCCAGGGCTACGGCAGCGGTGCCTTCACACGTACGACGTCAAGGGTCGCCAGATCAGCGCGAAGGACCCGGACAAGGGCACCACCACGACGTCGTACAACCAGTACGACCAGGTGGAGAAGACCACCGACGCCGCCAACAACGTCCTGGTGAACGATTACGACGCCATGGGGCGGCGCAAGGGCCTCTACGCCAACAGCATCGCGGCTGGCAACAAGATGGCCGAGTGGAAGTACGACAAGCTCTACAGCGGCAAGACGGTCCGCGGTCAACTGACCGAGAGCATCCGGTACGAGTCCGCAGGATCGGCCAACGCCTACAAGTGGCAGGTGAAGGACTTCACCGACCGCTACCAGCCGGACGGCGCGAACTACGTCATCCCCACCAACGAGGCCCAGAGCCTCGCGGGCACCTGGTCCTACGCCTACGAATACTCCCCGTACGACGGCAGCCCGACGTCGATCACCTATCCCGGTGGCGGCGGTCTGACCCCCGAGAAGGTGGAGACGAAGTACGACTCGACGACCGGCCTGCCCACGGAGTTGGCCACGAACCTGATCAACGTGGGACGTTACGTGATTGGCCAGCAGTACACCCAGTACGGCGAGCCGACACTCACCACCCGCAAGACCGACGGCGGCGTGTACGTCGAGGACAACACCTACTACGACCTGACCACCCGGCGTGTCGACCGGATGACGGTCAAGCCGGAGACCGGCGCCGGCACGGTGGTGGACGCCAACTACAAGCGTGACGCCATCGGCAACATCCTCTGGATCAAGGACACCCCGCAGGTCGGTACGGCGGACACCCAGTGCTTCCGCTACGACGACCTGCGTCGGATGACCAACGCCTGGACGCCCAAGACGGGTGTGGACTGCGCGGCGGATCCGAGCGTGCTCAACCTGGGTGGGCCGGCACCGTACTGGCACGAGTGGACCCTCGACGCGGTCGGCAACCGCAGCACGGAGAAGGTGCACACCGCGGCGGGCGACACCAAGCGCGACTACACGACGCCGGCCAGCGGCAAGAACGTTGTACGGCCACACGCCGTCACCTCGGTCGCCACGGAGGCGCCCGGCCAAGCCGCCGTCACCACCCAGTACGCCTACGACAACGTCGGCAACATGACCTGCCGGCCGGCGGCCACCACCGCGAACAACTGCGCGACGGCGGCGAACTCGCAGACCCTCACGTGGAACGCCGAGGGCAAGCTCGCCACGGTGAAGGTCGGCGGCCAGACCGTCGAGACCAACATCTACGGCGCCGACGGCGCACGCCTGATCCGGCGTGACGCCACCGGCAGCACGCTCTACCTGCCGGGGCAGGAGATCCGGCGGGACAACAACTCCGTCCTCACCGGCACCCGCTACTACAGCTTTGCCGGCAAGATGGTCGCCAACCGTACGCCGAGCGCGCTGACCTGGCTCTACTCCGACCATCAGGGCACCCAGCAGACCGGCATCAACGCGGCGTCGCAGGCGGTCACCGTACGCCGCCAGACCCCGTACGGCGATCCTCGCGGCAGCCAGCCGCAGTGGACCAACAACAAGGGCTTCGTCGGAGGCGACAAGGACCCGACCGGCCTGACCAACATCGGGGCCCGGCAGTACGACACCGGTCTCGGGCGGTTCATCTCGGTTGACCCGGTGCAGGACCTGGCCGACCCGCAGCAGTGGAACGCCTACGCCTACAGCAACAACAGCCCGATCACGTTCTCCGACCCGAGCGGCCTCCGGGCCTGCTCCGACGACGCCTGCGGCCCGGGCGCCGACTACGAGGACATGTACGGCAACTACGTCGAGGTCGCGGGCGACAACGACGGCTGCGGCGGCAGTTGCGGCGATGACGACTGGGCAGAGGCCCACGCCGCGCATGAGGCTGGTGGCGGCAACGGCGGCGGTGGCGACAAGGGCGGCAAGGGCGGCGGCAAGAACGGTGGCCCTACCGACGAGGAGGTCAAGCGGGCCAAGGAGGTCAAGAAGCAGAACGCCATCTCGATCATCATCAAAGCCGGTGGTCAGCTTCTGCTCGAGTTCTTCGGCATCAACGACATCCTGGACTGCATCCACGGCGACCTGATGGCCTGCGTCTACTCGCTTGCCGGCATGCTGCCCTGGGGTAAGGCCGCCCAGGTCATTCGCAAGGCCAAGCCGATGGCCAAGGTCCTCGGCAAAGCCGCGAAGGCCCTGGTGAAATGGTCTCAGGACACGAAATGGGCCGACGATGTCCTAGAGGCTGCCGAGAGTTGCCTGGTCAAACGGCACAGCTTTGCGCCGGGGACGAAGGTCGTGCTGGCCAGCGGTGGTTACAAAGCCATTGAGGAGCTGCAAGAAGGCGACCAGGTCCTCGCCACCGACCCGGAGACCGGCGAGACCGCGGCTCGTGAGGTCACCCGCACTCACCGCAACGAGGATGCGGACCTGACGGACCTGACGGTCGTGGTGGCCGGCGCAGAGCCTTCCGTCATCAAGACCACGCAGCACCACCCGTTCTGGAGCGAGGACCGGAAGGACTGGATCGACGCCGCCGATGTGCAGGTCGGCGAGTCGCTGCGGGCTCTGGATGGCAAAGCGGTAACCGTCCAGGCCGTCCGGTCGTACGCGGGCCTGGAGGCGATGCACGACCTGACGGTCGCCGACATCCACACGTACTATGTGGTGGCCGGCACTACTCCGGTCCTTGTCCACAATTGCGGACCTGGGCAGGAGTTTGGCACGGCGTGCACATGTAGCGCGGATCAGAGCTTTACCAGACTCGGCACCAGTTGGGAAAGTACGGGGCGCCTTGAACGATCGGCCGCTGCTGCGGAAGCTAGCGGCAGGTTTGGTCACGGCGTTTCGGTGACAACTCGTACGGCAGAAGGCGCGAGCACGGCTACACGAACGGAGATCGAAGAGGCTGGCTTCAGCCTGAGGTACACGCCGACGAGGAGCGACTCAACGCACCATACGCTGGAGCTTCCGAAACCCGTAGACTCCAGTGTCGCGAGGGGATTCAACGTGCTTTTTGGTAGACGGCGGTGACCGGGATCGACGAACTTTTAACAGCAGCCCAACGCGGGTTGCTGAGGCTGCAAGCGGTGGTCATCACAGACTGGCGTGATGGTCCGATTGAGGGCATCGCGCGACTGTCCGCCGGAGATGGGCTGTGGAAGTTCAAAATTTTCGCTGACGACGCCAGCAGCGAGGACGTCAGCGACAGGTTGTATCTGCTCTCCGCCCTGCCAAAGGAGTCAGTCGAGCCGCGAATTTGGGAACTGATCGCAGGTGTGCGTCTACCGCTGGTGTGGCCGTTCGACGACCAATCGAACGCTGCTGCCGCAAAATCTGCAGTCGATCTGGCCCTCGACGCTTCGGGGCAGGCAACTCTGGTAGTAAGTTCGAAAGGGTTCGATGTTGTAGTCAAGGCGTGGTTGGTAGAGGTTGAATTTCGGCCGGCTGCCTGAACGTCTCATCGCTTTGCCGTCAAAGCGTCGTCTGCGGAATCGGCGAATAAGGTCGGTGGGTTTCTAGAAGACTCGGCCACGGGCCGGGTGGGCTCTCGCGTTGAGGGCCCACCCGGCCGGCCGGTAGCGACTCGCCGTGCGAGTAAGCCAGCACTCGTCGCCCGTTCGACGCGAGTTCTGAGCCGTTCCACATCCGTTCGCGTTTTCAGCACTGCGATCGCTCACGAATCAGCGGCACGCCGAAGCCCGCGTTGACTGGGCAGCCTGCGCTTCGCTCCGCTGCCCACCCGCTGAGGCTGTCGCGCCAGCACCCGGCGCCGGACGCTCATCGCCTGACGCTCGGGTCAGCGCTCCCGGACGACGGCGACCGGGCAGCCGGCGTGCTGGATCACCTGCTGGCTGACCGAGCCGAGCAGCATCCCCGCGAGCCCGCCCCGGCCGCGGCTGCCGACCACCACCAGCCGCGCGTCGCGACTCGCCTCGATCAGCATCGCCGCCGGGCTGGTCGGGACCAGGTCGACAGTCACGGCCAGATCGGGGAACGTCCGCCGCCACGGCTCCAGCGCCTGCTCCACAGCGGCCTGCTCGTCGGGCACGCCGGCCGCCCCGCCGGGGCCCGGTGTCCAGGCGTGCAGGACGCGCAGCGGCACCTGGCGCTGCGCCGCCCGTTCGGCCGCGAAGCCGAGCGCCACCAGCGACGGTCCCGAGCCGTCCACACCGACGGCCACCCGGCCGGTCGACGCGTCGGCCGGAGCGCTGCCAGCCCCATCCCGGACCACGACGACCGGGCAGTGGGCATGCGCGGCGACCGAGATCGCCGTCGACCCGGCCAGCAGACCACCGAAGCCACCGTGGCCTCGGCTGCCGAGCACCAGCATGCCCGCCTCGGCTGAGCGTTCCTGCAGCACCAGGGCGGGCGGCCCGTCGTACACCTCGCCGGTGATCCGCAGGCCGGGGTTCGCGGCGGCGGCGTCGGCCGCCGCCTTGCGGACCAGCTCGTCGACCTGCCGGCGGGCGGTGTCGTCCGGCCAGACCCCGGGCGCCACGCCGGGGCCGACCCAGCTGGCCACGGTCAACCACTCGAAGACGTACGCCAGCCGCACCGGTTGGCCGCTGTGCCGCGCCTCCTCCAGCGCCCAGTCGAGAGCCACCGAGGCGTCGGTGGAGCCGTCGTAGCCGACCAGGATCTCCGCGTCGCGCACGTCGTTCTCCTTCAGGGGTTGGTCGGGTCGGTTTCGCGGACCCAGCGCCACTCGGCGACCTGCGGGTCGTCCTCGCCGTACTGGCGGGTGTAGTCGCGGGCCGCCTGCCGGGCGTCGACCATCCGTTGGCGCAGGTGCGCGGCCCGGGCGCCCAACCCGGGCACCCGGTCGATGACGTCGATGACCAGGTGGAAGCGGTCCAGGTCGTTGAGCATCACCATGTCGAACGGTGTGGTGGTGGTGCCCTCCTCCTTGTAGCCGCGCACGTGCAGGTTGTCGTGGTTGGTACGCCGGTAGGTGAGTCGGTGGATCAGCCACGGGTAACCGTGGTACGCGAAGATGATCGGCCGGTCCGGGGTGAAGATGGTGTCGAATTCCTTGTCCGGCAGGCCGTGCGGGTGTTCGGTGTCCGGCTGGAGTCGCATCAGGTCGACGACGTTGACCAGTCGCACCTTCAGCTCCGGCAGGTGCTGGCGCAGCAGTTCGGCGGCGGCCAGCGTCTCCAGGGTGGGCACGTCCCCGCAGCAGGCGAGCACCACGTCCGGCTCGCTGCCGTCGTCGTTGCTGGCCCAGTCCCAGATGCCCAGGCCGCGGCGGGTGTGCTGGATCGCCTCGGTCATCGTCAGCCAGTTCGGCGACGGCTGCTTGCCGGCCACCACCACGTTGATGTAGTGCCGGCTGCGTAGACAGTGGTCCATCGTGGCCAACAGGGTGTTGGCGTCCGGCGGCAGGTAGACCCGGACCACCTCGGCCTTCTTGTTGACCACGTGGTCGATGAAGCCCGGGTCCTGGTGCGAGAAGCCGTTGTGGTCCTGCCGCCAGACATGGCTGGACAGCAGGTAGTTCAGCGAGGCGAGCGGCTGCCGCCAGGGGATGGCCCGGGTCACCTTCAGCCACTTGGCGTGCTGGTTGAGCATCGAGTCGACGATGTGGATGAACGCCTCGTAGCTGGTGAACACGCCGTGCCGGCCGGTCAGGAGATAACCCTCCAACCAGCCCTGGCACAGGTGCTCGGAGAGCACCTCCATGACCCGGCCGTCGGGCGAGAGGTGGTCGTCGCCGGGCACGGTGGCGGCAACCCACGCCCGGTCGGTCACCTCGAAGGCGGCACCCAGCCGGTTGGAGGCGACCTCGTCCGGGCCGAACAGCCGAAACGTCTGCGGGTTGGCGCTGATCACGTCGCGGATCCACGGACCCAGCACGCCGGTCGCGCCGGCCATCGGCGTGCCCGGCTCGGGGACCTCCACGCCGTAGTCGCGGAAGTCGGGCAGGGCCAGGTCACGCAGCACCAGACCGCCGTTGGTGACCGGGTTGGCGCTCATCCGCCGGTCACCGCGCGGCGGCAGCGTCCGCAACTCGTCGACCGGTGCGCCGGTGGCGTCGAACAGCTCCTCCGGCCGGTAGCTGCGCAGCCACTGCTCCAGCTCGGCCAGGTGCGCCGGGTTGTCGCGTACGCCCGACAGCGGCACCTGGTGGGCACGGTAGGTGCCCTCCACCTGGATGCCGTCGACCTCGGCGGGACCGGTCCAGCCCTTCGGCGTCCGCAGGATGATCATCGGCCAGCGGGGACGTTCGACGACTCCACCGGAGCGGGCCCGCCGCTGGATCTCGGCGATCTCGTCCAGTGCCCGGTCCATCGTCGCGGCGAGCGTGCCATGCACCTGCGCCGGGTCGTCGCCAGCCACCACGTACGGCTGGTAGCCCGAGCCGCGCATGAGGTCGAGCAGGTCGGCCTCGGGGATCCGGGACAGCACGGTCGGGTTGGCGATCTTGTAGCCGTTGAGGTGCAGGATGGGCAGCACCGCGCCGTCGCGTGCCGGGTTGAGGAACACGTTGGAGAGCCAGCTGCCGGCCAGTGGCCCGGTCTCCGCCTCACCGTCGCCGATCACGCAGGCCACCACGAGGTCCGGGTGGTCGAACGCGGCGCCGTAGGCGTGGCTCAGCGCGTACCCCAGCTCACCGCCCTCGTGGATCGAGCCCGGCACGTCCGCCGCCACGTGGCTGGGGATGCCGCCGGGGAAGGAGAACTGGCGGAACAGCTTGGACATCCCGGCCTCGTCGCGCGCCACGTCGTGGTAGCGCTCGGACCAGGTGCCCTCGAGCCAGGTGTTGGCCACGATGGCCGGACCGCCGTGGCCGGGGCCGGTGACCAGCATGGCGTTGACGTCGTGGGCGACGATCACCCGGTTGAGGTGGGCGTAGATCAGGTTGAGGCCGGGGCTGGTGCCCCAGTGGCCGAGCAGCCGCGGCTTGATGTCGTCGACTGTCAACGGCTCCCGCAGCAGCGGGTTGTCCAGCAGGTAGATCTGCCCGACGGTGAGGTAGTTCGCGGCGCGCCAGTAGGCGTCCAGCCGACGCAGTTCGTCTTCGGTCAGAGGGCCGTGCAGGTCAACAGCGGAGTCCATGCTGCGTAAGCCTCTCGCGGGTCGGGTGGGCGTCCGGCGTCCAGTCTCGTCGCTGCGGTCGCCGGTGGTCAGGGCCGTTGGTCCCGGGCCGGGCGGGCAGTGTGCCCGGTGAGCGGCTTCTCGGCCAGGCCGCGGACGACGACCACCGGGGCCGGGGAGTGGTAGAGCAGGGACTGGGCGACCGCGCCCAGCATGGCTCGGCCTGGCTCGTCGCCACGGGCGGCGACCACCGCCACCTGTGCCGAGCGGGACATGTCGATCAGCACCTCGGCGGGATCGCCCCGGACGACGCGGCACTCGGTGGGCACCGAGCCGTGGAGATCGGTGTGCCGATCGAGCGCCTCGCTGAGCTGCTCGGCGACCGCGTCGGTGTCCTCGTCGTACTCCACCACCCGCAGGGCCAGCAGTCGGGCGTCCCTGCGGGCCGCGCACTCCACGGCCCACTGCAGGGCCAGATGTGAGCTGGGTGAGCCGTCCACGCCGACCAGCACCGGCCCCTGCGGGGGCGGTTCGCGGCGGACGACCATCAGCGGGCAGCCGGCCCGCGCGGCCAGCTGCACGGCAGACGTCTCGGCCGGGATGCACTGGCCGCTGCCGGCCATGCCACTGTCACCGACCGCGAGCAGGAATGCCGTCTCGGACCGCCGGATGAGGGTGGGCAGCAGGGCGCTCTCGACGATCTCAGCGCCAACGGTCAGCCCCGGCTCGGTCTGGTGGGCGAGTTGGGCCGCCTGTGTGATCAGTTGCTCGGCCCGGTCGCGGGGCGCGGCGACGGTGTCCGCCGCGAAGGCAGCCTGCCAGTCGAAGGTGTGCAGCAGGTGCAGTGGCCGGCCGTGCCCGGCGGCCTCCTGCGCGGCCTGTGCGACGACCGGAAGGTCGAGGTCCGACCCGAGGCCGACCAGCACCGGTGCGTCGGCGGGTGCGGCCATCCGATATCACCTCCCGGGCGTCGCGCCCGGCACGACCAGCCTGTCCTGACCGAGGCTAGTCGGATGGGTTCGGCGGCGGGGCGGTTCTCGTTACGTCACCGTCGTCCGTCAACCAGGGTTGACGACGATGGCGCTGTCAACGTATGTTGACGGCATGAGTCAGGCGACAGAACTCGCGGCGGCAGCCGGCAGCACCGACCCCCGGGTCGGGCTGCGCGCCGTCCGCGCGCTGCGTCGGCTGCTCGAGCGGCTTGAGGTGGTCCAGGTGGACAACGCCCGTCGACAGGGCTGGTCCTGGCAGGAGATCGCCGACGCGCTCGAGGTCAGCCGGCAGGCGGTGCACAAGAAGCACGCCGGGCGACCGGCGGTCAACCAATCCTGGGAGGCGTGATGTTCGAACGGTTCACCGACCGGGCGCGCGACGTGGTGCGCCGGGCGCTGGAGGAGGCACGGGTCGAGGGCCAACGGCCGGTCGGCACCGAGCACCTGCTGCTCGCCCTGCTCGCCGACGACGCGGGCCTGGCCAGCCGGGTGCTCGCCGACGCGGGAGTGCGCGCCGACGACCTGCGCGAGCGCGTCCGCCGGCACACCGTCACCGGCGGCGCGGGCCTCGGCGACGCGGACGCGGCGGCCCTGCGGGAGATCGGCATCGACCTGGCCGCGATCGTGGCCCGCATCGAGCAGTCCTTCGGCCCGGACGCGCTGCGCGAGGCCGTGCCGGCGCCGCGTCGTCGCTGGGGGCGCAAGCGGTTCCTCGGCGGCCCGTTCTCACCCCGGTCCAAGAAGGTGCTGGAGCTGTCCCTACGCGAGGCCCTGCGGCTGCGCCACCGCCACATCGGCACCGAGCACATCCTGCTCGGGGTGCTCCGGGAGGGCCACGGGCTGGGCGCTCTGGTGCTCACCGAAGCCGGAGTTGACCTCGACGATCTGCGCCGCCGGGTGGAGGCCGCGCTCCGGGCGGCCGCCTGACGGGGGCGGTCGCGTTGAAACCTGTCTGTGGCACTTCCGACGCGGGCCGGTCACCGGGTCGCTGAAGCCGTCCGGGTGCTGCACACTGACGCCGTGGATCCTGGACAGGACAGGCGGCCCTCGGGCGGCGACGGCGGGCTGCGCTCCGCCGTGGTGGTCAACCCCGTGAAGGTCGACGATCTCGACGAGTTGCGCCGCACCGTCGATGACGCCCTGGCGGCGGCCGGCTGGCCCGCGCCGCAGTGGTTCGAGACGACAGTCGACGACCCGGGCCGCGGTCAGACCGAGCAGGCCGTCAAGGACGGTGTCGACCTGGTCTTCGCCTGCGGTGGCGACGGCACCGTGATGTCCTGCGTCAGCGGTCTGGTCGGCACCGACGTGGCTCTCGCCGTTCTGCCGCAGGGCACCGGCAACCTGCTCGCCGCCAACCTGGGCCTCTCCACCGACCTGGCCGCCGGGTTGCAGGTCGCCGTCGAGCGGGGCCGACGGCTGCTCGACGTGGGCGCGGTCGAGGACAAATACTTCACCGTGATGGCCGGCATGGGCTTCGACGCCCAGATGCTCGAGGCCACCAACGAGACCACCAAGGCCCGCATCGGCTGGCCCGCGTACGTGGTGGGTGCCGCCCGGCACCTGCGGGACCGGCCGATGCGGGTGCAGATCCGCATCGACGACCGCCCTCCGCTGCGCCGCCGGGCCCGCTCGGTCCTGATCGCCAACGTGGGTCGACTCCAGGGTGGGGTCCGCCTGCTCACCGAGGCAGAGCCGGACGACGGCTGGCTGGACGTCGCAGTGCTCACCCCGCGCAGCCTGCGTCACTGGCTCGCGCTCGGCTGGGCGGTGATCCGCCGCAGCGGCCAGGTGCCGCGGATGGAGGTCTTCCGGGGTCGGCGCGTCGTGGTCACCAGCAACCGCGCGCAGCCCCGGGAGCTGGACGGCGACCTCATCTCCCCGGGTCGGCGGCTGCACGCCGAGGTTCGCCCCCAGGCGCTCTGGCTCTGCGTCCCCCAGCCCGAGGACGCCCCCGACCTGGCCGTCGACGCGCAGGGCGCAGGGGAGCGGGGCGAGCAGCTGATCGAGGAAGCGCGCCGTGAGTAGCACCCGGATCGTGCCGGAGACCCGGCTGATGGCCGACGAGGAGCTGTCCGCCGACGACGCCTGGCACACACTGCGTCGCGAGGGCGGCTGGCACCTGCTGCGCGACGCCTTCATCCGCTTCCGCTACGGCGACGGGTTCAGCCACTCCCGGGCCTTCGCGCTGCAGCTGTGCCTCGCCGTGGTTCCCTTCCTGATCGCCCTCACCGGCCTGATCAGCGAGCTGGGTGTCCAGGAGGGCGGCCAGGTTGTCGCCGACACCGTCCTGGCGGTCACCCCCGGCCAGAGCGCGCAGATGGTCGGCGAGCTGCTCGGTGAGGGCGAAAGGGTGGAGGACGCCGGGGAGCTGGCACTCACCCTCGGTCTGCTCACCGGCCTGTTCGCCCTGACCACCACGATGGCCCAGATCGAGCGGGGCGCCAACCGCATCTACGGGGTCGAACGGGACCGCCCGGCGCTGCGGAAATACCTCCGCGCCGCCGTGCTGGCCGTCACCGCCGGTCTGCCCGCGCTCGCCGGCTTCCTGATCCTGGTCGGCGGCGGCGCGATTGGCGACTCGGTACGTGAGCACTACGAGTGGGGTGAGGTCGCCACCGGCGTCTGGAACGTGGTCCGCTTCCCGCTGAGCCTCGGGCTGACCATCCTCGCCGTTGCCGTGCTGTTCCGGCAGGCGCCACGCCGCAACCAGCCCGGCCTCTCCTGGCTGTTCTTCGGCGCTGGCATCGCCACGGCTCTGTGGTGGCTGGCCAGCCTGCTGCTCGCCGCGTACGTGCGGTTCAGTGACGATTTCGGGCAGACCTACGGTGCGTTGACCGGCATGATGGCGTTGCTGCTCTGGGCCAACCTGACCGGGATGGCCCTCTTCGGAGGGCTGGCCTTCGCCGCCCAGTTGGAGGCGCTGCGCATCGGTGTGCGGGAGCCCGCCCAACCGGACCTGTGGGAGCCCGAGGCGGACCGGGCCGAGCTGGTCGACACCGGGGACATGACCGCGCTCTAGTGCTGTGACCACTAACGTTCACCGGGTTGTCGGTGGTGTTGTGGTTCCTCGCCCAGACGTTGTCGGAGCGAGCGACTCCCCACCGGTAGTGGGGCGGGCCTCAGCCGGCCAACCGACCCTGACACCGCTGGTGGGCGGCGTGGGTCACGCCGGGACAGCCCGGCACCGGGAAGGTGTCGGCCTGCTCGACGGTGCGTGATGACCGCACCCATGTCGGGTGCGGTGGTGGTGACGCCGCCCGGGGCCCGGGTGGCGATGGTGAACGCCGCGGCAACATCACGATGCCCGACGAACCCGCAACTCCTGCACATCATGGTCCGCCCGCGGGGCTTGACCACTCTGCGCTGGCACACCGGGCAGGTCGACGACGTACCCCGCTCATCGACCAGATACACGGTGATCCCGACCAGCTCCGCCTTGTCCTTCAGGACCGCGATCGCCCGGCCGAGTTGCCACTGCCGCAACCGCAGGTTGTGCCGCCGACCCGCCGGCAGATCGAGGACACCACGCGGGTCACCGACGGTCAGCGTCCCGACCCGGTGCTGCACTGCCCAGTCGATCACGGTCTTCGCGGCCTCGTGCCCGGCCTGCCGTACCCGACGCCGATGCCGCCCCTCCATCAGCCGAGCCCGCCGGCGGGTCTTGCGCCACCGCCGCGAACCCCGCTGGCCCCTCTTCGGCGCACGGGCGGCGGTCGCCCGGCGGCGGCCTTTCGTGTCGGCCAGGTGCTGACGGTGCTCGGCGCGGATCGCCCGCCCGGACACCAGCAACATCTGCCCATCACCGGCTGCCACCGCGTACGGGTGAATGATGCCCAGGTCGACCCCGGCGACCCGCCCCCGCTGCGGCTCCTGACCCGCAGCGTAGGTCGCGACCGGAAGCTCCGCGGTGACCTCGACCCACAACCGCCCCTGATCGAACACCAGCGTCACTGACCGCACCGCATCACGGGGGTAGGGAACCGCCCGGTCCAGGCGCACCACCAGCGGCGGGCTCCCGAGCGAGGTCGGCAACCGCAGCCGCCGTTCACTCAGACCGAACGTGCCGTGATACCAGCGGACCGGCATCAACGACCGTCGCCGCCGCGGATACCGCACCTCACCATGCCCCGCCCTACGGCGGGCGGCAGCGCTGAACCACGCATCAGAATAGCGACGCAACACCGACCGGGCGCCGGTCGAGTCGAGCTCACCGAACGTGCCCGGACCAGACGCGGCGAGCAGTCGACACAACTCCTGATAACCCGCGACCGGCCGATCTTGACGACGATGCCGCCAGCTGTTGTATTCCAATACACACGCCCAAAGATCCCCGGCCGCGCGGAGCAGACCGAAGCAGCGTTGCCGCTGCGCCCGGGTCAGACGCAGGCCGACCCGGGCGGTGCGGCACACCACCCGCGGCGCCCCCGAATCCCTACGTCTGGGCATACCCGAAGCCAACCACGAGGGTCTGACACAACCCGGCCAACGTTAGTGGACACAGCTCTAGCTGCCCGGCGTGTACGCGTGACGCAGATCGGGTAAAGCGCCTCGCCAGACAACAAGGGAGGTGCGGGGTGACCGCGGTCAAAGAGGTGGCACGGCGTCCGATCGGTCATTTCGCCGAACGGAGCATCGCCGGCCTGGTGGCCGTCACCGGCGCCGGGGTGGCCTTCGGGCTGCTGTTGATGCTCGTCCGGGTGCGGTGGAGTCCTCTGCAGGACGCCGACCACGCCGTCGCCGAATGGTTCAACGGGCTCATCGCCCCGCACCACGCACTCGTCACCGTCCTGCAGGCGGTGACCGACCTGGGCGGCCGACCGATCCTCATCTGGCTGGTCACCATCGCCGTGGTCGGGCTGCTGATCCGGCGCCAGCCCCGACTGGCCGTCTATCTGATCATCACCGGGGTCGGTGGTCTGATCCTCGACCCGTCGCTGAAGACGCTGGTCGGCCGGCTCCGTCCGGTCGTGGACGTGCCGATCGCCAGCGCCCCGGGCAACAGCTTCCCAAGCGGGCACGCGCTCGGCTCGTTCGTCGCGTACGGGGCCCTGCTGCTGGTGTTCCTTCCGGCGATGGCGCCGCGCTGGCGCAAGCCGGTGATCGTCGCGGTCGGCGTGCTGGTGGCGCTGATCGGTCTGACCCGGATCGCGCTGGGCGTGCACTTCATCTCCGACGTGCTGGCCGGCTGGCTGCTCGGCGCCGCCTGGCTGGGCGTCACCGCGTACGCCTTCCAGCTGTGGCGGCGCGAGCGCGGGCGACCGGTGCCGCCGTTGAGCGAGGGCCTGGAGCCGGAGGCGGGGCACGACATCGCCGCCGCCCCCGACGAGGAGCACGTGCTGGCCCACCCCCGCTCGGCGGTGGCCGAGCTGCTGGTCTGCTGGGTGCTCGTGTTCGGGGCGTTGTACGGCTTCGGCACGTACGTCAGCTACCACGCCAAGGGCACCTTCTTCGACACCCTCGACACCGACGTGCCGCGCTGGTTCGCCGAGCGGCACACCGACGTGCTGACCGAGGTGAGCTGGTGGTGGAGCAAGTTCGGTGACACCCACGCGATCCTGCTGATCTCGCTGGTGTTCTGCCCGCTGGTGCTGGCGGTGTGGCGGCGCTGGCGGCCGGTGCTGTTCGTGGCGCTGGCGATGGTGGGCGAGCTGACCCTGTTCCTCGCGTCGGCGCGGGCGGTCGACCGGCCCCGCCCGGCCGTGGAGAACCTCGACGGGCAGATGCCCACCTCGTCGTTCCCGTCCGGGCACATCGCGGCCACGATCTGCGTCTGGCTGGCGATCACCCTCATCGTGTTCCCGCGTACCGACCGGTGGTGGCGTTGGATCTTCGTGGCGGTGGCCGTGATCATGCCGGTCGGGGTGGCCACCTCCCGGATGTACCGGGGGATGCACCACCCCACCGACTTCATGGGCGCGATCCTGCTCTCCGCGCTCTGGATCGGGCTGCTCTACCTCGTGGTCCGCCCCAACGCCGACCTGTTGGAAGGCAACCAGCCGGCCATCGAGTCGGAGGACGTGGACACCCTCGACGACGAGCTGGCGCGGGCCGGCCGAGCGGACTGAGCGCCGCCGTGCTGCGGGTGATGACGTGGAACATCCGCACCGGCGGTCGTGATCGTGGCGGCCCCGACCGGCTGGATCAGGTGGTTCAGGTCGTCAACGAGCAGGCACCTGATGTGCTGGCCCTCCAGGAGCTGCGCGGCTTCGACCGTGACGGGCTGATGGCCACAGTGGCGGGCCGGGTGGGGATGACACCCCACCTGGCCTGGTCCTGCTTCGGGCAGCCGGTGGCGGTCCTGGTCCGGCCTCCGTACCAGGTCGTCGACGCGGGGACGCTGCGCCGGCCGTTCCACCACGGCGCGGCCCGGGTCGTGGTGGCCACCTCCGCCGGCCCGTTCACAATGTTCGGCACGCACCTCTACCCGTATTCGGGGGGACGGCGGCGGATGGAGGTCGACTGGCTGGTCGCCGCGCTGCGGCGTACTCCCGGGCAGTTGGCCCTGATCGCCGGTGACCTCAACTCGCTCGACCCGACTGTCGACCACACCGCTCAACTGGCCGGCATGGCCGCCCTCTACCGGCGGCGGCACCTGCGCCGGCGCGGTGGCGCCGTGGACACCCGCGCGATCGCCCGGCTGCTCGCAGCCGACCTGGTCGACCTGTGGCCGTCGTGCAACGTCGGAGCGCCGGAGGCTGACGGCCGCACCGTTCCGACCCGGTTCGGCGGGGCCGAGTTCGCCGGGATGCGGCTGGACTACCTGCTCGGCACCCGGGCGGTGGCGCAGCGGGCGGGGGAGTGCCGGGTGATCCGGGGCGCGACGGCGGACACCGCCTCGGACCACTACCCGTTGCTGACCACGCTCGACCTCGGCCCGGCCGCAACCGACACCTGAGGCCTGGCACGGACCGGTTACCGTGCCCACCGTGACCGACCGTCCCATCGCCCACTCGCCGCTGCCGGGGCCGTCGAGCGAAAACCGTGGCGCACCAACGGTGGTGCGTCCGACACCGTCGGCTGTGGACACGGCAGAGCCGGCCGCCGTCGCGCTCCCGCTCGTCGCGGCCGTCGCGCGGGGTGTGGCGCTGGTCGTGGTGCTGCCGGTACGCCTGCTCTGGGAGTTGATCGCGGCTGCCGGCCGGCTGGTGTACCGGAGCCTGCTCAGCCCCGTCGGCCGGTTCCTGCACCGGTGGCTGCTGTCCCCGCTGTCCTGGGCGCTGCACCGACTCCTCTGGGTCCCGCTGGTCTGGTGCGCCCGCACCCTGATCTGGCAACCGCTGGTGTGGCTGGCGTACGGCATCGCCTGGGTTGCCGGCGCGCTGGTCTGGGCGCCGCTGGTCTGGCTTGTCGAACGACTGGTCCTGCCGCCGCTGCGCTGGCTGGGCGCGGCGCTCACCCCCGTCGGCCGGCTGCTGTGGCGGGGCATCGGCGTGCTCGCCGGGGCGGTGCGCGCCGCGCTCGTCGGGTTGGTCCGGGCGATCTGGTGGGTCGTCATGGGCTTCGGCCGGCTGGTCGTCGCCGCGGTGGTCGGCGCGTGGCGGGCGGCCGGACGGGTGCTGCGGCTGCTCCACCGCCTGCTGCTGCGCCCGCTCGGGCGTGGGCTGCGCTGGGTGTGGCGGCACACGGTGCTCCCGCTGGTGCGGGGTGTCCGGTGGGTCTGGTCAATGACTGTCGTGCCGGTGGCGCGCGGGCTCGGGGTGGCCTGGCGGGCCACCGTCGTACCGGTGGCCCGCTGGATCCGCCGCGCGGTACTCGACCCGGCCCGGTTGGCCTACCGGGAGGTGCTCAGCACCCTGGGCCTGCGGCGCTGACCGTCACGCGCCGAGCGACGCCGCTGACAGTGGCAGCGCCGAGGCGCGGACGCCTCAGAGCACCAGGTTGAACAGGACGGTGAGCACCACCGAGGCGAGGATCGAGAAGAGGATCATCAGGAGGCAGCCGAGGCCACCGCCGAGCGGGCGGATCTCCACGTTGCCGAAGCGCATGAGCGTCACCTGTCCAGGAGTGCGGGATGAGGGGCGAGCAGGCGGCGGCACGCGTCCGCCACCTGCGTCGGGGCCGTCGTGACCACGTTGTGCGCGGCGCCGGGGACGACTACCAGGTCGGCGTCCGGCACCAGCCGGGCCGCCTCGTCCCGCCACGGCGCCGGTACGACCGGGTCGCGCTCACCGGTCACGACGAGGGTGGGCGCGGTGACGCGGACGAGGTCCGCCTCGATCGTGTTGTGCACCGAGTGCGACAGCGTCGCGAAGACCCGCCAGGGCCGGGCGTTCCAGACGTCCCGGACCAGGATCGGCGCCTGCAACGGCGCTTCGTGCAGGCCGTCCACCAGCCAGCGGCCGAACTGGGCCGTGCGGGACCGCGCGGACGGGTCAGTGGTCGGTCCGGCCAACACCAGAGCGCGTACCGCGTCCGGGTGGTTCGCGGCGAGCGCGGCGGCCACCTCCGCGCCGAACGAGTGACCGAGCAGGCAGACCGGCGGCAACCGGTACGCGGCCAGCCAGGCGGCCACGTGCTCGGCGTGAGCGGCCACGTCGTACGCGCCCCGGGGGTGCTGGCTCAGCCCGAAGCCGGGCAGGTCCGGCACGTACACCGGGTGGGTGGGGGAGAGCGCGACGGCCAGCGCGGTGAGGTACCGGTGCGAGACCGCCAGGCCGTGCAGCAGCACCACGGGAGGCGCCCCGGTGCCCGGGTCGGCCCCGCGCCGGGTGTGGGTGCGCAGTCCGTCGACGAGCCGCCACTCGCTGGTCAGCCCGGCGGCCGACCGGGGAGCGGCCATGGCGAGCCGCAACTCGGCGGGGCCGAACCGGCCGGCGGGCGTCAGACGGGCCGACTCCTCCGACTCACCGGTCGGGTTCACAGCTCGCGCAACCGGGGCAGCAGTTGCTCCTGTGCCCAGTCCAGGAACATCGGCTGGGTCTCCCCACCGACCTGGATGATCGCCACGTGGGTGAAGCCGGCGTCGACGAACTTGCGGAACGCCTCCACGTGCGCGTCCACGTCCGGGCCGCAGGAGACGCCCTCGGCGACGTCCTCCTCCCGGACGAACTGGGTGGCGGCGGCGAAGGAGTCCGGCCCGGGCAGGTCGGCGTTGACCTTCCAACCCATCCCGAACCAGCGGAACTGGTCGTGCACGATCTTGCGACACTCCGCCTCGTCGGGGCCGTAGCAGATGGCCACCTGTCCGTAGCGGGGCTGACCGGCGCCGCCGGCGTCGTCGTACATCTCGATGATGTGCCGGTCGGGTTCGGTGGAGATGATGCCGTTGCCGTACTCGGCGGCCAGCGTCGCGGACTGTCGACCGGACGCGGCGACGGCCATCGGCACCGGCCGCTCCGGCCGGTCCCAGATGTAGGCGTCGGGCACGTCGAAGTGGTTGCCGGAGAAGGTCAGCGTCTCCCCGTTCAGCAACGGCCGGATGATCTGCAACGCCTCCTCGAACATCTCGTGGCGTTGCTGCACGTGCGGCCACCCGCCGACCACGTGCTCGTTCAGGTTCTCGCCCGCACCGAGGCCGAGGGTGAACCGGCCGTCGGAGAGCGCGCCGATCGTGCTGGCCTTCTGCGCCACGACGGCCGGGTGGTAGCGGCGGATCGGGCAGGTCACGAAGGACATCAGCTCCGCGCGGGAGGTGGCGTGGGCGACCGCGCCGAGGACCGACCAGGCGTACGGCGAGTGGCCCTGCGAATCCAGCCAGGGGTAGTAGTGGTCGGACATCACGAGCTGGTCGAAGCCGGCGGCCTCGGCGCGTACCGCGTGGTCCACCAGTTGCTTGGGACCGGCCTGCTCGCCCATCAGGGTGTAACCGACGCTGACCATCCTGTATCCCCTTTCACCGACGGATCGTTCCCGGGATACCCAGGTCGGCGGCCGTCAACCCTCCCGTCCGGTTCGACGCCGGTGCTGCTTGACGGATCGCGGCGACCTGCCTACCGTCGCTCTTAACCGGTTAAGAGCCGGCTGTGGCGCACATCCTGTGGTGGGGATGATCGCCCCGTGACGGCCCGCGTTCGCGTGGGCCGTTGCGGCTGTCTGGGCTCGGAGCCTGCCAACTGAACCGGTTGCGGTGGCCAAGCCATCGTCCTACGCTGATGCGTGCGCGCCGGGATCCGGGCGCGGCTGCCGGGCTGCAGCCGCCTTCCCCTGTCACGTCCCACCCCTGTCGGGCACCGGGGGTCCTCCCTGAGGAAGGCCATGAAGACTCGACTCTCCGCCGTCGCGGCGGCCCTGCTCGCGTTGCTCGTCGCCGTGCTGGCATTCGGCCAGCCGGCGCACGCCGCGGCTGGTTTCTCCGTCGCGAACGGCAGGTTGTACGACGCCAACGGCACCGAATTCGTCATGCGCGGCGTCAACCACGCCCACACCTGGTATCCGCAGCAGACCAGCTCGTTCGCCGACGTCAAGGCGCTCGGCGCGAACACCGTTCGGGTGGTGCTCTCCAGCGGCGACCGGTGGACGCGCAACACCAACGCCGACGTCGCCAACGTCATCTCGACGTGCAAGGGCAACCGGTTGATCTGCGTGCTGGAGGTGCACGACACCACCGGGTACGGCGAACAGAGCGGCGCCATCACTCTCGACCGCGCGGTCGACTACTGGCTCAGTCTCGCCGACGTCCTCGCCGGCCAGGAAAGATTCGTGATCGTCAACATCGGCAACGAGCCGTACGGCAATCAGAACTACGCCTCCTGGGCCACCGACAACGCCAACGCGATCAAGCGTCTGCGTGCCGGTGGGCTGACCCACACGATCATGGTGGACGCCCCGAACTGGGGACAGGACTGGTCGTTCACCATGCGCGACAACGCCGCGTCGGTCTTCGCCGCGGACCCGGCCCGCAACACCGTCTTCTCCATCCACATGTACGGGGTCTTCGACACCGCCGCGGAGATCAGCGACTATCTGGGCCGTTTCCGTTCGGCGGGGCTGCCCATCGTGGTCGGTGAGTTCGGCTTCAACCACTCCGACGGGGACCCGGACGAGGACACCATCCTCGCCTACAGCCAGGCGAACGGGATCGGCTGGCTCGGTTGGTCGTGGAGTGGCAACGGCGGCGGCGTGGAATATCTCGACCTGGCCACCTCGTTCAACCCGGCCAACCTGACCACGTGGGGTCAGCGGCTCTTCAACGGCGCCAACGGCATCCGGCAGACGGCCCGGGAGGCGAGCGTCTTCAGCAGTTTGCCGCCGACCACCCCGCCGCCCACGACGCCTCCGCCGACCACGCCGCCCCCGACCACGCCTCCACCTGCGGGTGGCTGCACGGCGACCTACACGGTGACCGGCCAGTGGCAGGGCGGCTTCCAGGGTGAGGTGCGGGTGACCGCCGGCAGCGCCGCGATCACGGGCTGGACCACCCGGTGGACGTTCGCCAACGGCCAGAGCGTCAGCCAGACCTGGAGCGCGACAGTGACCAGCAGCGGGGCCACCGTGACCGCCCGCAACGTGGACTACAACGGCCGACTGGCCGCCGGTGCCAGCACCACCTTCGGATTCATCGGCGGCTGGACTGGCACCAACGGTCTGCCGGCGGTGAGCTGCACGGCGAGCTGACCGTCGCACCGGTGGCTGGGTCCGCGTCGGACCCGGCCACCGGGAACCGTCCTGGTCAGTGCTCCCCGGTCAGGTTCACGATGACCACCCCGGCGATGATCAGCGCGATGCCGGTGAGCTTGGCGAGCCCCACCGACTCACCCAGGAACACCGCCCCGATCGCCACGATGGCCGCGGTGCCCAGACCCGACCAGAGGGCGTACGCGACGCCCACCGGGATCTCCTTGACGGCCTGGGCCAGCAGGAGGAACGCCAGCGCGTAGCCGCCGAGACACGCCACCGTCGGCCAGAGCCGACTGAACCCGGCGGTGCTCTTGATCAGGCTGGTCGCCACCACCTCGGCGAGAATGGCAATCCCCAGCAGCACGTACGCCATGCGTCCCCTTGGTCCTTCGTGGTAGATGAACCCGTCGTCGCCCAGGCTAGTGCCGGCGCTGTCCTTGCCCCGCCGACCCGCCCCACCTCAGGTTGATGTCCAGCCAACCCGTCGCGTGGCGTCCGTGTGGCATCCCCGCCGCCCACCGCTGCGGGCTGCGCCGTCGTCGGTCGCGCCGCCGCCCTGGGTCGTTTCCTCGCGCTGGGGTCACGACGGGGCTGGGGGCAGGGCTGGCAGGGTAGATCTTGGACACTTTCCGTTCCGCGCTAACGGAAACTGTCCAAGATTGCCCACTGTGGCGGGTGAAGCTGCCTGGATCACGCCGCGCGGGACGAGTTGATCCCTGTCGTTACGCGAGATCGACGGACTCGGCGGCGAGCCGGGCCGCTCGCATGGTGAGATAGCGCTGCTCGGGCAGGCTGCTCGTCCGCGCGGCGGCGGCCCGGTAGTCGACGATCGCCTGCTCGCGGTCACCGGCCATCTCGTGCAGGTGGGCGCGGGCGGCGGGCAGCCGGTGGTGCCCGGCCAACCTGGGGTCGTCGGCCAGGGCGTCGAGGGCGGCGAGGCCCGCTGCCGGCCCGTGCACCATGGCCGTTGCCACGGCCCGGTTGAGTGCCACCACCGGGCTGCAGACGAGCCTTTCCAGCACCTTGTAGAGCGCCAGGATCTGCGGCCAGTCGGTCTGCTCGGTGCTCGTTGCCTCGTCGTGCAGGGCGGCGATGGCGGCCTGCACCTGGTACGGGCCGACCGGCCCACGCGGCAACGCCCGGGTGACGAGGGCGACGCCCTCGGCGATCGCCGTCGCGTCCCAGCGGCCGCGGTCCTGGTCGGCCAGTGAGATCAGCTCGCCGGACGGCCCGGTCCGTGCCGGGCCGCGCGCCTCGGTGAGCAGCATCAACGCCAGTAGACCGGCCGACTCGCTGTCGTCGGGCAGCAACGCGTGCAGTGCGCGGGTCAGCCGGATCGCCTCGGCCGCGAGGTCGATCCGGCGCAGGTCCGGGCCGGTGGTGCTGGTGTGCCCCTCGGTGAAGACCAGGTAGAGCACCTGCCGTACGGCTGCCAGCCGGTCGGACCGCTCCTCCGGCTCGGGCATCCGGAACGACAGCCCGGACGCGCGGATGCGCTGCTTGGCACGGCTGATCCGCTGGGCCATGGTCGCCTCGGGCACCAGGAACGCGCGGGCGATCTCGGCGGTGCTCAGTCCGCCGACGGCGCGCAGGGTCAGCGCCACGGCCGACGTCGGGGCGAGCGCCGGGTGGCAGCAGAGGAAGAGCAGGACCAGGGTGTCGTCCCGCTCGGCGGTCAACTCGTCGTCCGCGGCGGGTGCGTACCGCTGGTCGTCCGGGTCCCGACGGGCGACGAGGTCCTCCCGTCGGCGCCGGGCCTGCTCGCCCCGGATCAGCTCGATCATCCGGCGGTAACCGACCTGGATCAGCCAGCCGCGCGGATTCGCCGGCAGCCCATCGACCGGCCACTGGGTCGCGGCGGCCAGCAGGGCCTCCTGCACCGCGTCCTCGGCGATGGCGAAGTCACCGAAACGGCGGGCGAGCACGCCGAGGACCTGCGGCGCCAGCTCGCGCAGCAGGTCCTCGACGTGGGGATCGGTGGCCAGCGTTCACAGCTCCTGCGGTGGGGCGGACATCACCGGGTGCACCTCGATCGGCATGTTCAGCGGCCGTCCGCCGGGGCCGGGCGCGGTGGAGATGTGCGCGGCCAGCTCCACCGCCCGCTGCGGGCTGTCGCAGTCCACGATCCAGAAGCCGGCGAGGAACTCCTTCGTCTCGGCGAACGGCCCCTCGGTGACCACCGGCGCGCCGCCCTCCCCGGCGCGGACGATCCGGGCCTGCTGCGGGCCGCCGAGGCCCTGCCCGTCGACCCACTCCCCAGCGGCGGTGAGCTTCTCGTTGACCTCGCCCATGAACGCGATGTGCGCCTGGACCTCCGCCGGGGTCCAGGTGTCGATGCTCGGGAAGTCGGTCCCGGCGGCGCTGAACTGCATCAGCAGCATGTACTTCATGGTTTGCTCCTCACAGCTGCGCACCATCCTCGGTGCTCTCACCCTGAGGTAGAAGCAGCCAGCGCCGTTCTCGACACCCCGCCCGAAGAATCTCCAGAATCCTTTCAGTCGACGGCGTCGACCTCCAGCACCAGGCTCTGCTCCGGGTGCAGCGCGGGCAGTTGGACACCCATCCGGGCCAGTGCCGCCCCGCTCAGGACGACGCCGCCCGCGAGCCGGCCCGGTGCGGACCGGTCGATGGCCGCCGGCGCCGGCATGCCGGATGCCGGCCGCACCCGGTAACGGCGGTCCGGGTCCAGGCCCGGCAGCCGGACGGGGCCGGGGTGCGGCGTCGCGGAGGTGGCCAGCCGCGCCACCGCGTACACCGCTCGGGTGCCGTCGTGGTCGATGACGCCGTGCGCCCAGACGGCCGGGTCGGGGTGGTCGACCCGGACCACCCGGCCGGCGTGCAGCAGCGGGCGCAACCGCTTGTGCAGTGCCACCCAGGCAGCCAGTTCGGTCTGCTCGTCGGTGCTGATCGAGGCGATGTCCCACTCGATGCCGTGGTGGCCGAAGAGTGCGGTGGCCGCCCGGAAACCGAGGTCGTGCACGCGGTTGGTGGTGTGCGAGCGTTGCGGGCCGATGTGCGTGCCGATCAGCTCCGGCGGCAGCAGCAGGCCGGTCCAGCGCTGGATGCTGAGCCGTTCCAGGGCGTCGTTGCAGTCACTGGCCCAGACCCGGTCGGTGCGCGCCAGGATGGCCAGGTCCACCCGCGCCCCGCCGGACGAACAGCTCTCGATCTCCAGATCCGGGTGGAGGCTGCGCAACTCGTCGAAGAGCCGGTAGACCGCAAGGGTCTGCCCGTGCACCCCCGGGTGGCCGTGGTGCCCGGCCTCGGTGAGGTCCCGGTTCTGGTCCCACTTGAGATAGCTGATGCCGGGGTGTTCGGTGAGCAGCGCGTGGAGCCGGTCCCGCACGTGGTCGTACGCCTCCGGGCGGCCCAGGTCGAGCACCTGCTGGTTGCGCCAGGACGGCGGCAGTCGCCCCGGTACGGCCAGCAGCCAGTCGGAGTGCGCGCGGAACAGGTCGGAGTCGGGGTTGACCATCTCCGGCTCCACCCAGAGACCGAACTGCAGACCCCGGCCGGTCACGTGGTCGATGAGCGGTTGCAGGCCGTCGGGCCAGACGCCCTCGTCGACGTACCAGTCGCCGAGGCCGGCGGTGTCGTCGCGCCGACCGCGGAACCATCCGTCGTCGAGCACGAACCGCTCCACGCCGATCTGCGCGGCCCGGTCGGCGAGGGCCCGCAGCCGGTCCAGGTCGTGGTCGAAGTAGACCGCCTCCCAGACGTTGAGGGTCACCGGGCGGGGGGAGCGCGGGTGCCCGGGCCGGGCCCGCAGGTGCGTGTGCAGCACGTCGCTGAGCCCGTCCAGCCCGGCGTCGGACCAGACCGCGTAGAGCAACGGAGACTCGTACGACTCGCCGGGGCCGAGCCGGATCTCACCGGGGGTGAGCAGCTCGCCGCCACCGAGGGTCGACTCGCCGGTGGGCCGGCGCTCGGCGAAGGTGACGTGGTCGCCGCTCCACGCGGTGTGCACACCCCACACCTCGCCGTGGCCGAAGCCGAACCCGGCGGTGCCCGCCACCAGCAGCAGTGTGGCGTCGTGACCGGTGCGACCGTGTCGACCCTCGCGCACCCAGGCGCCCTGCTGCCACCGGTGCCGCTGCGGGGACCGCTCCCGGCACCACCGGCCGGTCAGGTCGAGCAGCTCGGTGGCGACCGCCGGCACTGGCAGCACCGGGGTCAGCTCCCGTAGCTCGTAGGCCGTGTCGCCGTCGTTGCGCAGCCGGTGCCGGACGGTCAGCAGGCCGTGCGGGTCGAGCATGATCTCGTTGGTCAGGGTCAGCCCGGCGGCCGGGTCCGACGCCCGCACGGTCAGCAGCGCCGCTCCGGGCCCGTCGTCGCGCACGTCCAACCCGTCGAGGCGGAAGGAGGTGGACCAGTCCCGTCCGTCGCGGTGCCCGGCCAGCCCCGGGCGGCCACTCCAGCCCGCACTCGCTTCCGGCAGCAGCGACAGCACGGGCGGCTCGTCGAAACTGCTCGGCACCACCGGCGGCACTGTCGCGTCCACGAGCTGGCGCAGGCCGTCGTCGTCGAGGTCGCCGACGTCGCCGCCCCAGTGCACGACCCGGGGCAGCCCCGGGCCGCGGGCGTCGAGCACCAGGCTGGTCCGCGTGCGGCGCAGGTGCAGGATCGTCATCCCTTTGAGGCTCCCAAGGTCAGGCCCCGGACGAAGTGCCGCTGGAGCATAAAGAAGATCACCAGGGTGGGGATCGCGACGAGCACGCTGCCCGCCGAGACCAGGTTGTTGTCGGTGAAGAACTCGCCGCGCAGGTTGTTCAGCGAGCTGGTCACCGGGAACTTGTCGCCGGTGCGCATCAGGACGGTGGCCCAGAAGAACTCGTTGTAGATCCAGGTCACCTCCAGGGTCGCCAGCGCGGCCAGGGCCGGCCGGCACAGCGGCATGGTGACCTGCCAGTACTGCCGCCAGATGCTCGCCCCGTCGACCATCGCCGCCTCGTACAGGTCGCGCGGTAGCGCCTTCATGTAGTTGCTGAGCACGAAGACGCAGAATCCACACTGGAAGGCGACGTTGATCAGGATCAGGCCCCAGTAGCTGTCGTACAGCAGCTCCGAGTCGCTCATGAACTCCGGCAGTGGCACCTCGGTGAACACCCGGAACAGTGGGATGAGCAGCGCCTGCTGGGGCAGCAGGTTGGCTGCGGTGAACACCCCGAGCAGCACGATGTTGAGCTTCCAACTGAACCGGGCGATCACGAACGCCACGCAGGAGGCGAGGAAGAGGGTCAGCAGCACGGCCGGCACGGTGATGTAGACCGAGTTGAGGAAGTGCTGGCCGAACTCCGCCGTCTGCCAGGCGGTGACGTAGTTGTCGAAGGTCCAGCCGCCGAACGAGACGTAGCCGTTGGCGGCGGTGTAGTCGTACGAGCGCAGCGAGGTCAGCACCGCCCAGGCGATCGGGAAGAGCCAGACCAGCGCGACGACGATGAGGAAGCCGTGCAGCAACAGCCGCAGCGGGGTCAGCTTGCGGCGGCGCGCCGGCGCCTCGGGCTCGCCCTCGGTGGGCCGGGTGACGGTCGCGGTGCTCATTCCCGGTTCTCCCTCATCACGGTCGCCAGGTAGATGGTGATGAAGACCAGCGAGACGATCAGCATGATCGTCGCCAGCGCCGAGCCGAACCCGATCCGGCTCGCCTCACCCACCACGTTCTGGGTGACCAGCGCCGAGATCAGCTCCAACCCGTTGCGACCCTTGTTGACCACCCAGACCAGGTCGAACGCTCGCAGCGACTCGATCACCGTCACCACCAGCACGATGATGTTGATCGGCCGCAGCACCGGGAAGACGACCCGGAAGAAGGTGCGGCTCTCCGAGGCGCCGTCGACCGCCGCGGCCTCCCGCAACGACGGGTCGACGCCCTTCAGCCCGGCCAGGTAGAGCAGCATGATGTACCCGACGTGCCGCCAGCCGGAGGCGACCATGACCGCCCAGATGTTGACGCTGGAGTCGCCGTACCAGTCGACGTTGCTGCCGAACACCGCGTTGATCAGGCCCTGGTCGCGGGAGTACAGCAGCTGCCAGACGAAGCCGATGAGCGCCAGCGAGAGCACCACCGGCAGGTAGAGCGCGGTCTGGTAGAAGCGGCTGCCTTTCAGCTCCTTGTCGAGCAGGACGGCCAGGAACATGCCGAACGGGGTGGCGATCACGAACAGGACCGCCAACCACAGCAGGTTGTGCTGGACCGCCGGCACGAACGGCGGATAGTTGTTCACCACGTCGCTGTAGTTGCGGGCGCCGATGAACTCGATTTCGTTGAGGGGGCCGATGCCGTCCCAGTTGGTGCCGGAGAGCAGCACGGTGGCCGCCGCCGGCAGCCAGACGAACGCGGTGACGAGCAGCAGCGGGACGAGCACCATCAGCGTGATGACCACGCGGTCGGTGCGGGACAGGAGCCGTAGCCGCCGACGACGGCCACGACCACCCGTGGAGGTGGTCGCGGCCGGCGGCGGCACGGCGCGATCCGCTTGGATCAGGGGCAGGTCGGACACGATGTCCTCCCCTTTCCGCCGTCAGTCAGTGAAGATCGACTTTTTCTGGTTCTCGATGGACGAGGTGAGCCCGCTGATGTCCTTGGGGTTCTTGATGAACTGCTGGATCGCCGGGATGATCACCGTCGAGGCGAAGTCCGGCCGGGTGTCGCGGTCGAGGAACTGGGCGATCTCGGTGGCCGAGCCGACCAGCTCGGCGGCCTTCTTCTGCAACGCGGTGTAGCCGCTGACGTCGGCGCTGCTGTTGGCGACGAGGGTGGCCGGGTCGTTCTTCACCGTGATGTTGGCAGCGTCCTTGCCGCCCACGTACTCCAGCAGCTTCCTGGCGTTGGCCTCGTTCTTGGGCTTGCGGGCCATCATGTAGCCGTCGATCGGCGCGTCCAGCGCCTTGGCCCCGATCGCCGGGTCGATCTCCGGGAAGGTGAAGAAGTCGAGGTCGCTCTGCTCCTCGTTGCTGAACTGCTGGCCGACGAAGAGACCGAGCAGGTACATGCCGCTCTTCTTCTGCTGAAGCGACTGCGCCGCCTCCTGCCAGGTGCGGCCGAGGCTGTCCGGCTGGTGCAGGGGGAGCAGACCGGCCCAGGTGTCGAAGACCTTCTTGACCTTGTCGGAGGTCCAGGCCTCCTTGCCGGCCATCAGGTCGATGTGGAACTGGTAGCCGTTGATCCGCAGGTTGAGGATGTCGAAGGTGCCCATCGCCGGCCAGCCGTCCTTGTCGGCGAACGCGATCGGGGTGAGGCCGTCCCTCTTCATCTGCGCGCTGAGCGCGGTGAGCTGGTCCAGGGTCGTGGGCACCTGGTAGCCGTACTGCTGCCACACCGACTTGCGGTAGAACATCGCCCACGGGTAGTACGACGAGGGCACGAAGTACTGCTTGTCGTCGTCCCCCGTGGACGCCTTCTTGAATGCGTCGGAAAAGCCGGAGAGCTTGCCCCACACGTCGCTGATGTCGCTGGCCAGGCCCTTGGCGGCGAAGAAGCGCATGCGGTAGCCGGCGAACCACATGTAGACGTCGTCCGGCTTGCCCTGCAGGTAGTTGTTGATGTTTTCCTGGTACGTGTTGTGGTCGACCGTGTTGATCGCTGGCGTGATGCCGGACGCGGTCTTGAACCCGTCCATGACCTTGGCGGTGACGTCCTTGGGCTTTGGGTCGGACTGGTTCGAGCCGACTGACACGTCCTTCGAGTCCGACCCGGAACCGGAGTCGTCGCCGCAGCCGGCGAGCAGGCCGGTGCCGAGCAGCGCGCCGGTGCCGGCAGCGCCGGCCAGCAGCGAGCGTCGGTTGAGGCCTGCGACCGAGGGTGGTACGAGCCGAGCCAGGTACTCGGCTTGGGATTGGGGACGGGACATCTGTGCCTCCTGCGGGTGAAGAGGTGCTACGCCCAAGGGTCATCAGGGTGGTGAAGGCAGAGCGGCCGTCGTGGTCAGCGAGCGGGATTCACCGAGAACCCACATTGACGAACACGAACGGCCATTGGGGGCTCAAAGTACCGCTCCGACGGGCGCTGTCAAGAGGGCGTTCCGCCTCCGCTAACCCAGTTGTGACATGGCCGTTACGAGGTAAACGTTGGAAAAAAATCCATGTTGGAACCTGTTGACTTGCGTGTCCGGGCCGGGGCACCCTCAGCTCTCATGCGGCGATGGCAGGGTGACGGCATCTATTTCGGCGGCGACTACAACCCCGAGCAGTGGCCC
This sequence comes from Micromonospora sp. A202, assembly GCF_006715105.1. Lineage (NCBI taxonomy): Bacteria > Bacillati > Actinomycetota > Actinomycetes > Micromonosporales > Micromonosporaceae > Micromonospora > Micromonospora sp. A202. The sequence goes on from NZ_VFMP01000001.1 coordinate 1,533,017, forward strand.
CAGCAGACCTGGTCCGAGGACATCGAGCTGATGCGCCGGGCCGGGGTCAACCTGGTCTCGGTCGGCATCTTCTCCTGGGCCCTGCTGGAGCCCACACCGGGCCGGTTCGAGTTCGGATGGTTGGACCGGGTGCTGGACCTGCTGCACGACGGCGGCATCCAGGTCGACCTCGCCACCGCCACCGCCAGCCCACCGCCGTGGCTGGCCCGCGCCCACCCGGAGACGTTGCCCCGCCGCGCCGACGGCGCGATCCTCTGGCCCGGCGGACGACAGGCGTACTGCCCCAGCTCGCCGGTGTTCCGGGAGCGGTCGCTGGAGCTGGTGCGAGCGGTCGCCGGCCGGTACGCCGAGCATCCGGCCGTGGTGATGTGGCACATCTCCAACGAGTTGGGCTGCCACAACGTGCACTGCTACTGCGACGTCAGCGCCGAGGCGTTCCGCGGCTGGCTGCGGGCGCGCTACGGCGACCTGGACCAGCTCAACGACGCCTGGGGCACCGCCTTCTGGAGCCAACGCTACGGCGACTGGGCCGAGATCAACCCGCCGCGTACCGCGCCGACCTTCGCCAACCCCACGCAGCAACTCGACTTCCTGCGCTTCTCCTCCGACGAGCAGCGCGCCCAGCTGCGCGCCGAACGGGAGGTGCTGCGGACGTTGGTCCAGCAGCCGGTCACCACCAACTTCATGATCGGCATGGGCGTCAAGCACATGGACTACCACTCCTGGGCCGACGATGTGGACCTCGTCTCCAACGACCACTACCTGACCGCCGCCGACCCGCAGGGACATCTCGGGCTGGCGCTCGCCGCCGACCACACCCGGGGCGTCGCCGGCGGCGACCCGTGGCTGCTCATGGAGCACTCCACCAGCGCGGTCAACTGGCAGCCGCGCAACGTGGCCAAACTTCCCGGACAGCTGCGCCGCAACAGCCTGGCGCACGTCGCCCGGGGCGCGGACGGCGTGCTGTTCTTCCAGTGGCGCGCCTCCCGGGCCGGCGCCGAGAAGTTCCACTCCGCGCTGGTGCCGCACGCCGGGCCGGACACCAAGGTGTTCCGCGAGGTCTGCCAGCTCGGCGCGGACCTGAAGGCGCTGGCCGAGGTGCGCGGCAGTCGGGTGGACGCCGAGGTGGCGATCCTGTTCGACTGGGACGCGTGGTGGGCGGTCGAGTTGGATTCGCACCCCAGCGCCGACGTCACCTACGCCGACCGGCTGGGCGCCCTCCACGGGGCGCTGTGGCGGGCCGGCGTGACCGCCGAAATCGTGCACCCGTCGGCGGACCTCAGCGGCTACCGACTGGTCCTGGCACCGACCCTCTACCTGGTGCGGGACGCCGACGTCGAGGCGCTGCACCGCTACGTCGAGGGCGGTGGCACCGCCGCCGTCACCTACTTCAGCGGCATCGTCGACGCGAACGATCACATCCGGCTGGGCGGTTACCCGGGCGCGTTCCGTGAGCTGCTCGGCGTACGGACCGAGGAGTTCTTCCCCCTGCGGGAGGGCGAACAGGTCCGGCTCGACGACGGGAGCACCGCGGACGTGTGGACCGAGTGGCTGCACCCCGAGGGCGCCGAGGTGCTGGCGTCGTACACCGATGGGCCCTTGCCGGGTGTGCCGGCGCTGACCCGCCACCGGGTCGGCGACGGCGCCGCGTGGTACGTCGGCACCCGGCTGGACGAGCCGGCCACCGACCGGTTGGTCGCCCGACTCGTCGACGAGGCAGGTGTCCGCCCGGCCGCGTCGGCACCGTCCGGTGTGGAGGTTGTCCGTCGACGCGACGGCGACCGGAGCTGGCTGTTCGTCATCAACCACACCGATGCCGAGGTGCGGCTCCCGGTGCGCGGCACGGAGTTGCTGACCGGGGCGCACTGCGCCGGTGAGCTGACCCTGCCGGCCGGTGAGGTGGCGGTCGTCCGGGAGGATCGGGCCGACGACCCGGCCTGACCCCGGCGACAGCCACGGCACGAAGGAGGTTCCCCAGATGCTCGCCCAGCAGCGGCAGACCGCCATCCTCGATCTGATCCGCCAACGCGGCGGCGTGCGCGTCAGCCACCTGGTCAGCCGGTTCGGTGTCTCCGACATGACGATCCGGCGCGACCTGGAGGCGCTGGCCGAGCGCGGTCTGGTGGACAAGGTGCACGGCGGGGCGACGCTCGCCGGGCCGGGTTCGGCCGAGGAGCCAGGCTTCGCGGCGAAGTCGATCCGCCAGCAGGCGGAGAAGCGGGCCATCGCCGAGCGCGCGGCAAGAATGGTGGAGCCGGGGATGGCCATCGCGCTCTCCGCCGGCACCACCACCGCCGCGCTGGCCACCCTGCTCTCCGACGTACGCGGGCTGACAGTGGTGACCAACTCCATCCCGGTGGCCGACGCGCTCTACCAGAACCCGCGCGCCGACCAGACCGTCGTGTTGACCGGTGGCATCCGCACCCCGTCGGACGCGTTGACCGGGCCGGTGGCCGAGGCGGCGATCAGCGCGCTCAACGTCGACCTGCTCTTCCTCGGTGTGCACGGGCTCAGCCCTCGCACCGGGCTCACCACGCCGAACCTGCTGGAGGCCGGTGTCAACCGCTGCCTGATCGGCGCGGCGCGTCGGCTCGTGGTGCTCGCCGACCACACCAAGTGGGAGATCATCGGTATCGCCACCATCGCCCCGCTGGAGGCCGCCGACGTGCTGATCACCGACCGCGGCCTGCCGGCGGAGGCGCGTGCCGCGATCGGCGAGCAGGTCGGCGAGCTGGTGATCGTGGAACCCGACTAGGCGGCGCGCAGGCAGGGTCATCCGGGCAGCGGACGCCGCGAGGGGCCCCGCGCTTCACAGCCACCTCACAGGGGTGCTGGATAGGGTGCCGTTCGAGTCAACGTCCGACTCCAGCCTGGAGCGGTCGGCGTCGCACAGGAGTTTCGATGGTCTTCAAGAAGATGTTGAGCGCGTTCGGTGTCGGCGGTCCCAGTGTGGACACCGTGCTGACCAACCCCAACACCCGGCCCGGCCTGACCCTCGACGGGCAGGTCAACCTCGTCGGCGGCGACGCCGAGGCAGCCATCGAGCAGGTGGTCATCGGGCTGGTCACCCGGGTCGAGGTCGAAGGACACGACACCGAGTACGCGGGCACGATGGAGTTCCACCGGATGGCGGTCAGCGGTGCGCTCAAGCTCGCCCCGAAACAGCAGCTCTCCATCCCGTTCCAACTGCCGGTGCCGTGGGAGACCCCGATCACCGACGTGTACGGCCAGCGCCTGCGCGGGATGACGATGGGCCTGCGCACCGAACTGGCGATCGCCCGCGCCGTCGACAAGAGCGACCTGGACCAGGTGGCCGTGCACCCGTTGCCGGTGCACGAGCGGATCCTGGAGGCGTTCCAGCGGCTCGGCTTCCGGTTCAAGCACGCCGACCTGGAGCGGGGCCACATCCGTGGTGTCCAGCAGACGTTGCCGTTCTACCAGGAGATCGAGTTCTTCGCCTCCCCGCAGTACGCGAGCACGATCAGGGAGGCCGAGCTGACCTTCGTGACCAGTCAGCGCGGCGTGGAGGTCATCCTGGAGTGCGACAAGCGCGGCGGGTTCCTCAGCGCCGGGCACGACGCCTTCGGCCGCTACCAGGTGTCGCACACCGACGCCGACCGGGTGGACTGGGCGCAGGTCGTCGACGGCTGGCTGCGCGAGACCACCTCCCGCTACGGCAGCCTCCGCTCCCAGTACGGCCCGAGCCACGGTCACAGCCGGGGGCACGGGATGGGCGGCATGGTGGCCGGTGCGGCACTCGGCGTCGCGGGCGGCATGATCGCCGGCGAGATGATCGAGGATGCGTTCGAGGGTGACTTCGGCGGCGACTTCGGCGGCGACGAGTAGTCGTCCAGACACGACGATGGCCTCCGGGAGGTACTCCCGGAGGCCATCGTGCGCTGTGCTCGCGCTACCCGCTTAGTGGCGGGCCTTGCGCTCCTCGCTGCTGCGCCAGTTGCTGCCGGCCTTGGCCAGGCCCCGGCTACCGAGGTAGCCGAGCGTCAGCAGGGTGATCAGGAACCAGGCGTTGTCGGCCCGGAAGATGTCCACCCCGGCGGAGTTCTTTCCGACGACCTGCGACGCGCCCAGTACGGCGGCCACCGCGATCAGGTAGATCCAGAACTCGGTGGTCTTGAACGCCTGCTTGGTCTCCGTACCAGGTGCCTGCATGTCGTTGCGATGCCCGTCGCGCATGACCGGCATCTGCTGGGTGGGCATGTCCCGCGTCGAGGCGGGGTTCTGCGGGTCGTTCATCGGCCGGTTCATCGGCCGGGTGGAAGCAGCCTGCGTGCTCATCTGGTCCTCCTCAGGATGCGATGAGTCGTACCTGCATTCCCTCGCCCCGCTACCGCGTTTCGGCCACGGCACGGTTCGCTTTCGTGGCGGGGACAACCCCCGACTACCCGAGGCCGGTGAGCAGGTAACACCGATCGCCGGCCGGAAAAATCCGGCCGGCGATCAGGTGGGCCTGCGTGTCAGCGCAGGCCGTTGCGGATCGCGACGCTCACCAACAGGTCCGGGTCGTCGGTGATGATGCCGTCGACACCGAGGTCGATCACCCGCTGCATGACCGCGGCGTCATCAACGGTGTACGGGATCACCTTCAGGTCGTCCCGCGTCTGGAGGGTCCGGACGTCCGGTCCGTGGAAGTACGCCGGGTTCTGCCGCAGGTACCAGTCCGCCGAGGCGACAGTGTCCTGCTTGGGGTCGTGCACCTGCCAGTTGGCCGAGACCGTGCCCGCACCGGCGGCCCGGGTCAGCTTGCCCAGGTCCGGGTGCTTCCACCAGTCCAGTCCACCGGTCCACGGGCTCTTCACCGACGGGTTCCCGTACACCGCCTGCAACGAGCACTCGTCGGCGAGGGACGTGCACTCGGCCGGGCCGTACTGCCAGACCAGCGCGACAGTACCGATCCGCCGGTCGAGCTGCCGCGCGTACGTGATGGTGCGCCAGTCGAACGACTGGATGGTGGCCCGGTCGGTGAAGCCGGCGCGCTGGATGGCGTCGACGAGCTTGCGGGTGAAGCTGCGGTACGGCTCGGTGTCGTTCACCACCGGGCTGATCTTCGTCTCGATGTTCATTCCGATGTCGGTGCGACCACTCGCCTTCACCAGGGCGAAGACCTCGTCCAGGGTCGGGATCCGGGCACCCGGTGCGGGCACCTGCGCGGGCAGCTCGGGCAGCGTCCTCGTGCCGCAGTCGACGGTCTTGAGCTGCGCCAGGGTCAGTTCGTGCACCGGCTTGCCGACGTACGGGAATTTCCGGTCTCCGGGGCGCAGCGGGGCCGTGTCGACGCAGTGCGACCCGTTGACGGTGCGGTCGTGCAGCACCACGAGCCTGCCGTCGGCGGTCACGCCGGTGTCCAGCTCCAGCGTGGAGATGGCCCGGTTGGACAACGCGTTCGAGAAGGCCGGCAGGGTGTTCTCCGGCCGGGTGGCCCGACCGCCGCGGTGCGCCTGGATGTCGAACGGCGCCGTGTACGCCTTCGGCAGCCGGTAGCCGCGCTGCGCCAGCAGGCCACGCAACCGGTCCGGGTAGTCGGTGATCATGCCGTCCACGCCGTCGTCGATCAGCTTCGCCATGGTCGGCACGTCGTCGACGGTCCACGGGATCACCTTGATCCCGTAGCGGTGCGCCTGGGCGACCATCTCCCTGGTGACGTACGGCTGGTAGCCCGGGTCGGTGACAGTGCCGTTCTGCGGGAAGCCGTGCACCGGTGAGAAGGCACTCGCGCCGAAGCTGCGGATCGCCCTGATCGGGTCGCCGCCGAAGTCGTCGATGTCCAGCCCGCCCAGCCACGGCGAGGCGCCCGGCTGTCCGGTCTGGAGGAAGTCGTAGTTGGTCAGGGCGACCAGCGGCAACTTCGGTTCGACCTGGCGCATGCGCATCAGCGCGCCCCAGTCGAAGCTCTGGATGGTGACCTGCTTGAGCAGCCCGGCGGCGCGGATCTCGGCTGCGGTGACCCGGACGAACTGGTCGCGGGGCGCGGTCTCGGTCGGTGCGCCCGCCTCCACCTTGGTCTCGACGTTGAGCTTCACGTCCTTCGCCCGGTAGCGGTTGACGAGTGCGAAGACCTCACGCAGCAACGGCATCCGGGCACCCGGGACGGCGAGCTGGCCGGGCTTGTCCGGCAGGGTCTTCGAGCCGCAGTCCAGCGAGCGCACCTGGGCCACGGTGAGCGTGTTGACGTACTTCCCGACGTACGGGAACTCCGGGTCGCCGGGCGTCACCGCGGCGGTGTCGACGCACTTGGCGCCACTGATCTTCCGGTCGTGGGTGACGACGGCCTGACCGTCCTCGGTGATCTGCACGTCCAGTTCGAGGGTGGTCACCCCGAGCTGGAGGGCGTTGCCGAAGGAGGCGAGGGTGTTCTCCACCCGCAGCCCGAGGCCGCCCCGGTGGGCCTGCACGTCGAATGTCCGGTCCGGTCGCGGTTTCGCCTGGGCGGGCACCGCGAACCCGGTCGTCACCGTCGCGGCCACCAGGGCCGCGACGGCGGTACGGCGTACTGTGCGCACGCTGTCATCCCCTCTGCCGGCGGGCATCTCCCACCGGTCGCCGGACAGCATGGACATCTCGGACTGCGGGCAGGCGGCCAGTGGGCGGCGCGACGGTGAACCGCCGTGGACGACCTCCCGGTCACGCCGGGTTTGGTCGGCGGGTGGCCGGGCACGCAGTCAGTTCCACAGCTTCTGCGAGGTGATGATCGTGCGTGAGGACGACATGCGGCAGGACGCCGCCCGCCAGGCCGAGGATCGGATCGCCGGAGGCGTGTACGGCAAGGGAGCCGTCGAAGAGGTGACGGTGCCCCGCACCGATGTGCTGAGCGAGATTCAGCGCGAAGACCCGCTCGACCCGGCGCACGAACGGATCGATCCGCAGGTGCTGCGCGACGGCGGCCCGGTCGGCGGGCAGGGCGCGGTGACCACCACCGGTGGCACCGCCGGTCCGGCGAGCGTACGCAGGGTGGCCCGGCAGCCGGAGCGACACAGGGGCAAGGTCGCACCGACCACGACCGGCGACGCCACCACCGGCGGTCTGAGCACCCCGATGGGCGGGAGCACCAGCGACCAGTCCACGTCCGCGACCGGACCCGCCAAGTCCACCCAGGATCACGCCGGCGACTAGAGCGGAACCCCACCGTGATCATGAGGTTGGCGTGGCTGTCCGAGATCACAGTCCACGCCAACCTCATGATCGACGCAGGGGTCGGCCGGAGGCCGTGCGGGATCAGCTTGTGGGGCGCAGGATGCCCAGGCGTTGGGTGGCTCGGGTGAGCGCGACGTACAGGTCGCTGCGCCCACGCGGCGACTCGGCCACCATCCGGTCCGGGTCGACGACCAGCACCGAGTCGAACTCCAACCCCTTGGCCTGCGCCACGGTCAGCACCACGACCCGGCTCTCCAGCTCCGGGTGCTCGCCCACGGCGGCCTCCGGCAGGGCCGCTGTCACGGCCGCGCCCAACTCACCCACCCGGCCGGCCGGCACCAGCACGCCGAGCCGACCCTCGGTCAACCGGGCCGCCTCGCGGGCGGCTTCGGCGACCAGTTCCGCCGCCAACCGCTCGTCGGGCACCGCGCGGTCCCACGGGGGTACGCCGCTCTCCCGCACCGAGCGCGGCGGACGCAGCGCCGGGTCGATCTCCGCCAGCACCTCGGCGGCGACCGCCATGATCTCGGCCGGGGTGCGGTAGCTGACCGTCAACTCGGTCAGCCGCCACCGCTGGGCGACGTACGGGGCCAGGGCGTCAGCCCAGGAGGGCGTGCCGCTGAGCGCGCCAGTCTGTGCGACGTCCCCGACGATCGTCATCGACCGGCTCGGGCAGCGGCGCATCAGCAGCCGCCACGCCATCGGCGAGAGCTCCTGTGCCTCGTCCACGATGACGTGGCCGAACGCCCACGTCCGGTCGGCGGCGGCCCGCTGCGCGGTGGTGAGGCGGTCGGCCTCCTCCTGCCGCTCCAGCAGCCGGTCCGCGTCGATCAGGTCGGTGACGCCGAGGATCTCACCGCCCTCGGCCTCGTCCTCGACGTCGATCGAGCGGGAACCCCGGGCGATCTCCAGCACGCCCTCGGCGTACTCCCGTTCCATCATCCGGATGCGGTCCCGCCGGGCCGCCGCGGCCCGTTCGTCTTCGCCGAGCAGTTCGGCGGCTTCGTCGAGCAGTGGCACGTCGGCCGGCGTCCACCCACCCGGCTCCCGCCGCAGCAGCGCCCGCTCGTCCTCGGTCAGCATCGGCGTGGCGGCGGCGATGCGCTCCGGGTCGGCATACAGGTCGGCGAGCAGCCGCTGCGGGGTGAGCACCGGCCACAGCCGGTCCAGGGCGGCCTGGATCTCCGTCTCCTCGCGCAGCTCGCGGCGGATCTCGGCCCGGTCCGCCTCGTCGAGCAGGTTGTCCCCGCCCAGCGGGTCTGCGCCGATCCGCTCGGCCACCTGGTCGGCGATGGCGTGCACGATCTCCACGTCGAACAGCGCGCGGGCCAGGTTGTGCGGCCGGTCGACGCGGCGTACCCGGTCCCGGGCGGCCCGCACGATCTCCGGGTCGAGGGTCAGCGTCTCCCGCTCGACCTCGATCTCCAGCGGCTCGTCCGGCACCCACTGCCGGTCCCGCACGGCCAGGGCCAGGACCTCGGCGAGCACCGCCCGGCCCTTCAGCGCCGCGGTCTCGGCCGGTTCGGTCCGTTGGGCGCTCACGCCCGGGAAGAGATCAGCCTGGGTACGCAGCAGCACGCCGGTCTCCGCCAGCGTCGGCAGTACCTGGGAGATGTAGCGCAGGAAGGTCGCGTTCGGCCCGACCAGCAGCACGCCCCGGCTGGAGAGTTCGCGTCGGTGGGTGTAGAGCAGGTACGCCGCCCGGTGCAACGCGACAGCGGTCTTGCCGGTGCCGGGGCCGCCCTGGACCACCATGACGCCCGGCAGCTCCGCACGGATGATCTGGTCCTGTTCGGCCTGGATGGTCTCGACAATGTCGCGCATCCGGCCGGTCCGGCCCGCGTTGAGCGCGGCGAGCAGGGATGCCTCGCCGGTCAGCTCCTCGTGGCCGCCGGGCGCGGCGGTGTCGATGTCGAGCACCTCGTCGTTCAGGCCGGTGACCTTGCGCTGCCGGGTGCGCAGGTGCCGGCGCCGGCGTACGCCCTGCGGGTTGGCGGCGGTGGCGAGGTAGAACGGGCGCGCTGCCGGAGCCCGCCAGTCCATCAGCAGCGGGTCGTAGTCACCGCTGGTGTCGAAGATGCCGATCCGGCCGATGTAGCGGCTGGAGTCGTCGTCACCGTCGAGGCGGCCAAAGCAGAGCCCATTCTCCACGGCGGAGAACTGCTCGACCTGATCGGCGTACATCGCTACCGAGCTGTCGCGCTGCGAGCGGTCCTGGAGTGTGCCGCCGGTGTTGCGCAGCTCGGCGGTGAGCCGGTGGGCGGCCTGCTCACGCAGCCCGTCCAGCCGGTCGTAGAGCATCGAGACGTACTCCTGCTCGCGACCGATCTCGTCGTCGAGCGGCAATTCGCCGGAACCGCCGGAGTGCCTTGACAAGCCGTCTCCCTAAAGATTAGAATCCTTTGCAGGAACGGCTTTTAGCCGTTCTTTTTTGTGTCCTCGAACTGTTGAAGATAGCGCGTTGCGTCGGCTCTCACCAAGCCGGACGGGTCGGCGCGCCGGTGATCGCGAGGTGGCGGCGGATGATCCTGCGGACCGGGCAACGGGTGGTCTTCATCGGGGACAGCATCACCGATTGTGGTCGACGCGACGTCGCCGCGCCCTACGGCAGCGGATACGTGAGCCTCGTGCGCGCCCTGGTCGACGCACGGCACCCCGAGTTGGAGTTGGAGTGGGTCAACCGGGGTGTGGGCGGCGACACGGTCCGGGACCTGGCCGCCCGCTGGGACGACGACGCCATCGGCGAGCGCCCCGACTGGCTCGCGGTGCTGGTCGGCATCAACGACATCTGGCGGCACTACGGCGACCGGCCGGATGAGGCAGTCGGCATCGAGGAGTACGAGCGCACCCTGCGTGACCTGCTTCGGCGGGCGGTCGCCGCCACCGGCTGCCGACTGATCCTCGGTGACCCGTTCTTCATCGAGGCGGACCGCAGCGTCCCGCAACGCGCCGACACCGACCGGTACGCGGCGGTCGTGGCGGGGCTGGCCACCGAGTTCGATGCGGTGCACGTGGCCAACCAGGCGGCGTTCGACCGGGTGCTGGCGGTGAGCCCGGCGACGCGCTGGGCCGACGACCGGGTCCACCCGCACCTGCCCGGCCACGCGGTCCTCGCCGACGCCTACCTCACGGCACTCGGCGTGACCTCCGCCCGCTGACCGGGCGTCCACCGCAGCGAAGCGCCGGGCCGACCGTCAGGTCGACCCGGCGCGAACACCGCGTGGATCAGCCGCGCGCGGCCTGGTAGAGCCGCTCCGGCGTGACGGCTCCGGCGAGGACGCGGCCGTCATCGGTGAGCAGCACGCTGAACAGCTTGCTGCTGAAGAGCCGACCGCTGCCCCAGTCACCACTGACCGCCGGCAGCCCACCGAGCAGCTTCGACATGTCCACGTCCGGCGAGCCGGCGGGTGGCGTAGCCGGCTTCGCGGAGGTCTTCGGGCCGCCTTCCAGCCCGTCGAGGCGGCCGACCAGCACGGTCGTCCAGCCGGCGCCCACCGTACGCACCTGCGGGTCACCCGAGGGTGCGGCGTGGCCAGGCTTGCCGGCACCCGGGCCGGCGGCCTGCCGCTCCGCCTTCTCCTCGGTGACCGTCACACCGGGCGGCGGGTTGAACGTGAACTGGTCGGCGTCCGGGCGGCGGTAGTCGACCTGGGTGAAGGCCATCTCGAACGCCGGCCGGTCGCTGCCCTTCGCGAGCACCTCGAAGCGCAGCGGCACGTGCTGCTTGGCGTCGATGGCGATCCGCAACTGGTGCACCAGTGAGTCCTTGTCGCGCGGCTGGAGCACCAACTCGTAGGCGTCCTGGCCGGCGACCGTGGCCGACCGGCCGACGCTGACCTCGGTGCTCGGGTCGATTGCGCCCAACGCCAGGTCGGCGGCCTGCTGCGGGGTGGCCGGCATGGTCGCCGCCGCGTCGGGGACCGGCTTTCCGGCGCCGGCGTCGCCGCCCAGGGTGAGGTGCTTGGCGGTGTTGCTGCGACTCTGCCAGGTCCAGACGTCCCGGCCGTTGCGGATCACGTCCTGCTCGCCCAGGGTGTCCAGCAGCGCGACCCGCTGCTGATCCGGGCCGGAATACCAGACCCGCAGGGTGTGCGTGCCGGTCAGCATGGTGGTCAGCTCGTTGCCGGAGACCAGCCCGACGAGTGGCGGCAGGCCGAGATCGGCGCGCTGCACGACGGTCCCGGACAACCCCTCCAGCCGGGAGGTCTGCAGATCGACCAGAAGCTGGGCCGCGGTACGCGGTGGCAGGCTCGGCTCCGCCTCGGCGGCGAACGTGCCGATCGCCGCGCCCCCGCCGATGACGGCGACGGCAGCCGCGGCCGGGACCAGCCAACGAAGGACGGGACGGCTTCTCAGAACGGACATGGTGACACCTCCTCCGCACATCCTCCCCCCTGTGCCCTGTGAGTGTGCTGAGGACGCCGGACCAGCACGTTTGACCCGGGTGGCACCCTTGGACCGTGCGCTTGCTGGTGGTGGAGGACGAAGCCCGGTTGGCGGCCGCCCTGCAACGCGGCCTCCAGGCGGAGGGGTTCGCGGTGGATGTGGCGGGGACCGGTCCGGCCGGCCTGGACGCGGCCCGGCACGGCGGGTACGACGCCATGATCCTCGACGTGATGCTGCCCGGCCTCTCCGGCTACGAGCTGGTCCGGCGGCTGCGGGCCGAGCAGCACTGGTTGCCGGTGCTGATGCTCTCCGCCAAGGACGGCGAGTACGACCAGGCCGACGGCCTCGACTGCGGGGCCGACGACTACCTGACGAAACCCTTCTCGTACGTGGTGCTGCTGGCCCGGTTGCGGGCGCTGCTGCGCCGGGGCGCGCCGGAACGCCCGGCGGTGCTGGCGGTCGGTGACCTGCGACTGGACCCGGCTCGCCGACGGGTGACCCGGGCCGACGACGAGGTGACCCTGACCGCGCGGGAGTTCGCGCTGCTGGACTACCTGATGCGCCGGCCCGGCCAGGTCGTCTCCAAGACCGAGCTGCTGGACCACGTCTGGGACGCGAGCGTGGAGACCGCGCCGAACGCCGTCGAGGTGTATGTCGGTTACCTGCGCCGCAAGCTCGGCCGCGACCGGCTGGAGACGGTCCGGGGCGCCGGTTACCGGCTGGCGACGTGACCGCCGAAGCCCCGGCGGGTGCCCGCCGGGCGTGGCTCGGCTGGATGCCGGTGCTCGGGCTGCGGGGGCGGCTCATGGCGCTCGGAGTGTTCGGCCTCACCATCGGGCTCGCCCTGGGCGGGGTGGTGCTGCTCGGCGCGCTCGGCTTCGTGCTCCAGCGGACGGTCGACACCGAGGCGTTCCGGACCGCCGACGCGGTCGCCCTGCTCGCCGCCGAGGACGCGCTGCCCGACCCGCTGCCGGTGGCCGGTGGCCAGGTGCGCGTCCAGGTCGTCGACGCGCAGGGGCGGATCAGGGCCGCCTCGATCGATGCCGACCGGCTGGTGCCGATGGTCCGCCCGGAGCGGCTGGACCGGGACCGCCGCCAGCGCCTGGACGTGCCGGCCGAGCGGGTCGGGCTCGCCGGTCCGGTCCGGGTGGTCACCGTGCCCGCCGGCACCGCGGCCGACCCGCTCACCGTGCTGGTCGCCCGCTCGATGGCCGACGTGCGGCACAGCGCGCACGTCGTCCGGACCATCCTGCTGGTGGCGTTCCCCCTGCTGGTGGCCGTGCTGGCCGCCGTGGCGTGGCGGGTGGTGGGCGCGACCCTGCGCCCGGTCGAGGCGCTCCGCCGAGGCGCCGAGGAGATCACCGGGCGGGCCGGCGCCGGCCGGTTGCCGGTGCCCGCGTCGGCCGACGAGATCCACCGGTTGGCGGTCACCCTCAACGGCATGCTTGACCGGCTGGAATCGGCCCGGATCCGCCAGCGGGCGTTCGTCTCCGACGCCGCACACGAGCTGCGCAGTCCGTTGACCAACATCCGGACCGAGCTGGAGGTGGCCCAGCGTCTCGCCGACCGGACGGACTGGACGGCCGTCACCACCAACCTGCTCACCGACACCGAGCGACTGAGCCGGCTGGTCGACGACCTCCTGCTGCTGGCCCGCCTGGACGAAGCGCCGCCGACCCGGGGCGTCGGCCCGGTGGAGCTGGGCGCGCTGCTGGCCGAGGTCGCCGCCCGTTACCCGTCGCCGCCGGTTCGGTTGACGCCGCCGCCGGGCCCGCTCTGGACGACCGGCAACGCCGACGAGCTGCGGCGCGTGCTGGCCAACCTGGTCGACAACGCGGTCCGGCACGCGTACGGCAGTGTGGTGCTCGCCGCCGAGGCGGCGTCGACGGACGGGCCTGGCTCCGGGGCGTACCACCTGGTGACGGTGACCGACGACGGCCCGGGGATCCCGGTCGCGGACCGGGAGCGGGTCTTTGATCGGTTCACCCGGCTGGATGACGGACGGGCCCGCGACGACGGGGGCGCCGGCCTGGGGCTGGCCATCGTCCGGGAGTTGGTGCGACGTGCGGGCGGCAGCATCAGCCTGACCGACGCGCCGGAGCAGTGCGGGCTGCGAGTTTGTCTGCTGCTGCCGGCGTTTCCGGGCGAGGACGGCCGTGAGCCACAGATTGACGGTCCGTGACGGCGAGCCTGCCCCACCCACCCACCGATGACCCCTTTGCTCTGCACCCGCGGACGCGACAGCTACATAGCGTGATACCTCGCCGATGCCTGCCGAAGCGGCTGCCGTGACGTCTCAGCTGCTCGTCCGCAGTGGTGCATCGAGGTAAGCAGAGCAAAGGCGGGGTGGGATGTCTGGCTGGGTGCGCCGGAGGTAACGCAATGTCACGGCGGGCTCGTCAGTGGGCAAGCCACGCTGAGTGAGGTCGGCAGGGCGGGGCCGGCGGGGCTTGGCCGGCGAGGGCGTGTTCGGCGGGGCGTGCCTGGCGGGTCAGCGGCGGCGGGTGCAGACCTGCTCGGAGCTGGCGACGGTGTCGGTGGACCAGACGACGGCGACCGTGAAGCAGTAGTCGTTGGTGCGGTTGAGCGCGTAGATGACGTAGCTGGTGGTGCCGGCGGGCAGCGTCGCGAAGACGTTGCGGTCCTGGCCGGTCCGACCACCCGCGATGACCACCGGGCCCTCGCTGCCGGCAGGGTAGGTCCAGTTCAGCGCGATGCTGTCCCGGCTGTCGCGCAGCGTCACCGCGCCGGGCGGGCTGCCGGGCGGTGCCGCGGGGCCAATCGACGGCGGCAGGGTGCCGGTGGAGGCGGGCGCGGTGCTGGCCGGTGAGGCGGTGCTGGCCGGTGAGGTGGCGCTGGGGGAGCCGCTCGCCGGGGGCGGGGCCGGCTCGTCGTCGCCGTCGACCTGGGCCACCCCGGCGATCACGGCGGCCGCGCCGAGCAGGACCACGACCACGCCGGCTACCAGCACCGGCACCAGCCGCTTGCGCTGCGCCGACGGCACCCGGTGCACGGGCACCGGCAGCAGCCGGGACGGTGTGTACGGCTCAAGTGGCGCGTACGGGTCGGACGGCTCGTACGGGTCGGACGGCGGGTGCGCGTCGGCCCGGCGCAGCCTGTAAACCCCGGACTGCTCCTCCGTGCCGCCGGCCAGCCCGACCACGGACGGGGGCACCGGGGTGTCGGTGGTGTACGACGAGGGTTCGCTCGTCGGCTCCGGTGGCCATCTGGTGCCCGCCGGCCCGACCGGTTCGTCGGCGGGCACCCGGGGGCTCGGAACGGATCCGCCGCCCGCCGCCGCCCCGGTGTGGTGCGGGGGAGGCGCGGGCGGGTGGTAGTCGGAGTCGGCCGGGCCGTCGTGGTGCGGAGGGACACGGGCGGCCGGCACCACCGGCGTGTCCCGGGCCGTGGGCGGGTCGTCGGCGCAGGCATGGTCGGGGTTGGCCGCCGCCCGGGCCAGCGTCGCCACCTGTGCCGCCAGCGGGTCGTCGGCGGGCAGGTGCTGCCGGCACAGCTCGCGGGCCAGCGCCAGGTTGTCGTGCGCCTCGGCGAACTGCCCGCAGTCCCGCTGCATCGCCCCGAGCCGCGCCAGCATCTTGATGCCGCTGGGGTGCCCGTCGCCGTACACCTCGCGGTGCAGCTCCCAGGCATCCTGGAGCCGGTCACGGGCCACCGTGCACTGCCCGCGGGCGTACTCGACGGTGGCCAGGTCGGCGTGCGCCGCGAGCACCCGCAGCGACTCCGGACCGTCCTGTGCGGTCAGCTCGATGATGACTTCCTGGTAGAGCCGGGCGGCCCTCGAATGGCTGCCGACCCGGTGCAGCACCGCGGCCAGGGTCGCCGCGGCGGCCACGGTGCGCGGGTCGGAGCGGCCGTGCAGTCGGGTGGTGGCCGCGTACGCGAACGCGGCCCATCCCCGGGCCGAGTGCGGCTCACCGAGAGCCACCAGCACCCGGGCCTGGAGGCTGGCCGCCTCGGCCAGCTCTCCGGTGGCGTTGGCCGGGCGGGGGTCGGCGTCGGTGAGCGCGTCGGAGAGCAACTGCTGCGCGCCGGCCAGATCACCGGCCGACACGAGGTGGTGCGCCTGATCAGTCAGTTCGCCGAAGCCGGAAGACACGCCCCATCGTGCTCATCCGACGACGGTAAGTACAAGACCCGCGCCGGTGTCGATTGGTCAGGATCCGGTCAGGTGCTCGGCCAACGTCTCGCTGATCCGGCGCAGCTGGTCGACCTGGGCGGGGCTCAACGCGTCGAACAGGTGCCGTCGTACCCCCTCGACGTGGCCGGGCGCGGCGGCCGCGAGGGTGGCGAAACCCTCGTCGGTGAGCACCGCGATCTGCCCTCGTCGGTCGGTGGGGCACTCCTCGCGGCGCACCCAGCCGGCGGCCTCCAGCCGGGCCACGGCGTGCGACAGCCGGCTGCGCGACGAGCCGGCGGCCTGGGCCAGCTCGCTCATCCGCAGTTGGCGGCCGGGGGCCTCGGAGAGTTGGACCAGGATCTCGTAGTACGCGTGCGGCATGCCCGCCTCGCGTTGCAGCTCGCGGTCGAGCGTGTCCATCAGCACCCGGGAGGCGGTGAGGTACGCGCGCCAGGTGCGTTGCTCGTCGGGGTCCAGCCAGCGGGTCATGACAGCCATCATATCCCCTGTAGTTGAACGTTCAACCAAACCGCGCTAGTCTCGGGTCATGGGTATCCACCGGCTCAACCACGCGGTCCTCTACGTCAGTGACCTCGCCCGCAGTGTCGCGTTCTACAGCGACGTGCTGGGCTTCCGCCCGGTGGCGATGACCCCGGACGGCTTCCGGGGTGCCACCTTCCTCCAGGCCCCCGACTCCACCAACGACCACGACCTCGGCCTGTTCGAGATCGGTGCCGCCGCCGGGCGGTCGACCGCCGGTCGGGCCACCGTCGGCCTCTACCACCTCGCCTGGGAGGTGGACACTCTCGACGAGTTGGCCGCCACCGCCGAGCGACTCGCCGCCGCCGGCGCACTGGCCGGTACCTCCGACCACGGCACGACCAAGAGCCTCTACGGCAAGGACCCGGACGGTCTGGAGTTCGAGATCGTCTGGCTGATCCCCGCCGACCTGCTCGACGACAGCGCGCTGGCCGCCCGCAAGCAGATCGGTCGGCTCGACCTGGACGCCGAGCGGCAGCGCTACGGCGGGCAGACCAGGGGCGGAGTGGGGATCTCCGTCCCGGCCTGATCGGTCGTACGGTAGAACGGACCGATGCCGACCGACCGGACCACTGATTTCCTCCGCGAGCTGCTGGTCCGCCAGTTGACGACCTGGCTGCCCGCGGCCCTGCACCGTTCCCGGCGGGCCACCGTCGCACTCGCGGGCACGACCGCGGGCAGCGCGGAGGCCGCGCTGCGCCTGGTCGCCGCGCACGGTGACCAGGTGCGCGGCCGGCAGGTGACGGTGCTGGTGCTGGCCGACGGCGCCGCCGACCTGCCGGCCCGACTCGGCCCGATCGAGGCGGAGCTGCCCGCCGAGGTCACCGTGCACCTGCTGCCCGGTGACCCATACCGGCTTCCGGTCGCCGTGAAGGCCGCCGGGGCCGCTGGCGCCCCGCTGTTCTCCTTCGTGGACCTGCCCGGCGCCGTGACGCCGAAACTGCTCACCGCCGCGACCAACGGTCGCACCGGAGAGTTGCTGCTGCACACCGGCGACAGCGCCCGTGACGCGCTCGTCTCCGCCGGCTTCCCCCTGGTCGCCGAGGTGGCGCCGGTGCTGCCGGACGGCGACGGGGCCGGCGTGATCGCATTCGGCAGCCGCTCCGACCGGAGCCTGGAGGCGGTCCGCGACGCGCTCTGGGCGATCGGCGCGGATCTCGACGTGCGTTACCGCGACCCGGCCGACCCGATGGGCGCGACTGTCGACGTGGCCGGCGATCCCGACCTCGAACCACTGATCCGCGAGCTGCTGGCCGAGCTGCGCGAGGGCGGGTCGCGGCCGGTCACCGAACTGCGCCGGCACACCCTCACCGCGACCGTCTACCGTGCCGTCGACGCCAACCGGGCGCTCGCCGACCTGCTCGACGCGGGTGAGGTGCGGCGCGACCGCGAGGCCGGCAAGCTGGCCGGTGACGAGATCATCGCCCTGGCGCGCTGAGCATTCCGCACCCCCGCAGACGCCGAGCGGGGTGCCGGTGAATCACCGGCACCCCGCTCGACTCCCGGGATGATTACGACCGGGACTTGTCCTGCTTCCAGGACAGCGGACCCGGCAGGTCGACCCGGTGCGCCTTGGCCTTCGAGTTCCAGGACCAGCGGCCGATCTTGATGCTCCACGAGGAGAAGCCGTTCTCGGTGAAGTTCAGGATGATCGGACCGTACTTCTTGCGCTTGCGAAACATGAGGCCCATCGGAGGTCTCCCCTCGTCACCGTTCCCTGCCGTGTCGAGATCGAACATGCCCGAACCGACAACTTTTGAAACCCTCTCAATGTCCGTCCTCGACAGTGCTCCGCCGCGTACCCGAATCTCTATCCAACAGATAGGTGTTGCGGCACGGTAAACGCTGTTGAGGGCACTCCGTAACATCGGCAGCGCCGAAAATCTCATCTGCTGGAAGACCGTTGACCGCTCGATCCCGTGCCCGGCAACATGAGGTCATGTCGCAGGGGGATGAGCTTCTCCTCACCGCTCGTGTGCACGTCGATCTGGTCCGGCACGCGAGGCGCGTCACCCTGGTGTCGGCGTGACCACGGTCGAGCGTCCGACGACGGACGCCGCCGAGCTGCGGCCGGTGAGCCGGGACCTGTTCCGTGCCCTGCTGCGTCGGCAGGCCACCAGCGTCACAGTGGTCACCGCTGTTGCCCGCGCCAACGACCCCGCCTGCCTGGGTGGGAATGGCGCACCGGTCCGGGCGGGGTTCACCGCCACGTCGTTCACCTCGGTGTCGCTGGATCCGCCGCTCGTCTCGTTCTGCCTCGGGACGGCGTCGTCGAGCTGGCCGGTGCTGGCCCGAGCCGAGCACGTCGCGGTGCACCTGCTGGCCGCCGGGCAACGGGATGCCGCCGCCGTCTTCGCCACCAGCGGCATCGACAGGTTCGCCGCGTACCCGGACTGGACGCCCGGGCCCTTCGGGGTGCCGTTGCTGACCGGAGTGCTGGCCCGGCTGCTCTGCCGGGTGGTGCACCGGGTGCCGGCCGGCGACCACACGCTGGTGATCGCCGAGCCGCTCGCGTTGGGCGACGGCGGGAACGGCGCACCGCTGGTGCACCACCAGGGCCGCTACACCACGGCGGTCGAGGTGTGAGCGCACCGACCACGCCGGACCTGCTCGCGTTGGACCGGGCCGCCCAGGACCTGCTGTTCCGGGCGGCCCACACGGCCAGCACGTTCACCGACGAGCCGGTCACCGACGCCCAGATCGCGGCGATCCACGACCTGATCCGGTACGGGCCGACCGCCTACAACGGCCAGCCCCTGCGGGTGCTGCTGCTCCGCTCACCGGCGGCGCGCGCCCGACTGCTGCCGTACGTCTCCAGCAGCAACCGGGCCAAGACGGCCGCCGCTCCGTTGACAGCGGTCCTCGCCGCCGACGTGGACTTCCACCAGCGGCTGCCCGAGCTGTATCCGCACCGTCCGCAGGCGCGGCACTGGCTGGCCGACCGGGCGGCGCGGGTCGAGCAGGCCCGGTTCAACGCCACCCTGCAGATCGGCTACCTGATCGTCGGTGTCCGCGCGGCGGGTCTCGCCGCCGGGCCGATGGCGGGCTTCGACGCCGCAGGCGTGCGGCGGGAGTTCTTCCCCGACGGTTGCCACGAAGTGCTGCTCCTGCTCAATCTCGGGCATCCCGGCCCCGAGACCTCGCACGAACGTCTGCCCCGGCTGGACACCGGTGAGGTGATCCGCACCCTCGACGATGCCGGCTGAGCGGTGGCCGGGGAAAAGAGCCGTCCCCGGTGTCGGCGTGGTGCCGGCACCGGGGACGGGAGTTTCGCGGATCAGGCGCCCTTGACCCAGTCCACTGTGAAGCGGGCGAAGAAGATGCCTCCGGTGTTGCCCACCTCGTACAGGTTGCCGATCGTGCCGTCGTTCAGCACGGCCATCGTGGAGTAGCCCGCACCGCCGGGCTTGACCAGTGCCCGCGCCGGCCAGCTGGCACCGTCGTCAGTGGACAGCCGGACGGTGAGGTCGTTGCGCGCGGCCGGGGCCGCGTTGTTGCTGAACAGCGCGGTACGGGTCCGCACCGGCGCGCCGTTCGTGCCCAGCTCCGACGGACGCAGGTAGGAGATCTCGTCGGCGTTGCAGAGCGGATCGGTCAGCAGGGCGCTGGCCGTGGCCGGGCCGAACGTCGCGCCGCCGTCGGTGGAGGTGGAGTAGAACCGGCTACGGGTGCTGTTGTGCCGCATGTTCTGCACGATCGCCCCGGTGCCACGCTCGATCGCCTTGCTCTCGTTGATGTTGCCGCCGGCGGGTCCACCGCGCTGCCACGTCGCGCCGTTGTCGTCGCTGTAGATGTTTCCGGTCTGGGTGAGACCCGCGCCGTCCCGGTAGACGAACGGCTGGATCAGGCGCCCGGTGCTGCTCTGGATGCCGTGACCGGAGGAGAAGAACGCCTGCTGCCACGTCGGTACCTTGATGGTCGGGTTCAGCTCGACCGGAGCACTCCAGGTGGCGCCGTTGTCCCTGCTGGTGATGTATTGCAGGTGCAGGCTGTTCGGGTCGTTCGCGGTGTTGAGACCGGATGAGCCGGACCAGAAGCTGATGCCCGGCTTGGGGGAGTAGGTGTAGAAGCAGTAGACGACGCCGGTCTTGCGGTCCACCAGCAGGCTGGGGTCGCCCGCTCCCTCGCTCGTGGTGGCGGGGGCGTGGATGATGCGCGGCTGGTCGAAGGTGCGACCGCCGTCGGTGCTGCGGGTCATGGCGATCTGGATGTTGTTGGTGCCGCCACCCAGGTCGTACGAGCCGTTGATCCGGGCGTCTGCGACGGCGATGACGGTGCCGTTGTTGGTGACGGCCATGCCCGGGATGCGGACCGAGGCGGAGGTGCCGTCGTAGCGGCCGTTGGGCCCGTTGAGGTTGCGGATGACGGACTGCGTGCTGATGACCGTCGTGGCGTTCATCTGCGGGGTGCCGGCGGCCAGGCCGCACCCGGCGGTTCCCCGCAGGGTGCTGTCGAAACCGGGGGCGGTGACCCGCAGGGTGTACGCGGTACCGGCGCCGACCGTCCAGTAGTGCAGGTAGTTCCCGCCGGCGGCGATGGTGCGCGTCCACGGGGATCCGGTGCGCCCGGGCCAGGCGACTGTGAAGTCCCGGGCGGTGGTGGTGCGGTTCTCCACCGCGAGCTGGAGCCGGCCTGCCGTGCAGTCGTAGCTGGCGACCGCGGACATGCCGGTGCCGCAGTGGAAGATGCCGGCGGAGGTGTCGTCCAGTCCGGTCGGCGTGGTCGTGCGCAGCGTGTACGCCGTGCCCGCCGGCAGGGTCCAGTACAGCTCGTTACTGCTGCTGCCGGCGGCAACCGTGCGGGTCCAGGGGGAGTTGGTGCGGCCCGGCCAGGTGACGGTGAAGGTCTGCGAGGTGGTGCTGCCGTTGGTGAGCCGCAGGTTGAGCCGGCCGGTCGTGCAGTCGGCGCTGGCGGTCGCGCTCACACCGGCGGGGGCGGCGTGAGCTGGCGTGGCGGGCAGGATCGCGGCCACGCCGAGGACGGCGACCACGACCGCCGTCACTCGGCGCGTCAGTACTCGGACAGGAGACACGGGGGATGTCCTTCCGGGGACGGGGGTGAGGAACGGAGAAGTTAGCCATAAGACGTCGGATATCTGACGTCCAAGACGCTAAGGGGCGCCGGGCGGGTCGTCAATAGATCGACGCTCGGGTACCCGTGGCGGCTACCAAATGCGGGCGTGCGGGCTCGATCGCGGACGCAGATGATCGAAGATGCAAAACGAGCTTAGATATTTACATCATGTTGCATCGTCTGGCAGGCTCGCTCTACATCGATCATTGTCGACACGCTGGCAACCCGGCCCGTCCGGCCCTCGGCCGCCGCCGGCGTGCCAACGATGCCTGTCCGAAGGAGACACCATGCAACGGCGCCAACTCCTCACCCTGGGTGTGCTCAGTCCGTTCGCGGCGATGCTGGCGTCGGGCGGCCCGGCCGGTGCTGCGGCCGCGGCGCAGGTCTTCGGGTTCTCCGCCGATGGCAGCAACTTCCTGCTCAACGGTCAGCCGTTCCAGATCCGCAGCGGGGAGATGCACCCGTCCCGCATCCCTGTGCAGTACTGGCGTCACCGGATCCAGATGGCCAAGGCGATGGGCATGAACACGATCGCCATCTACGTGATGTGGAACCACATCGAGGAACGGCCGGGCGTCTTCGACTTCACCACCGACCGGAGGGACATCGCCGGCTTCATCCGGCTGTGTCAGGCCGAGGGCATGTACGTGCTGCTGCGTCCCGGCCCCTACGTCTGCGCCGAGTGGGACCTCGGTGGCCTGCCGCCGTACCTGCTGCGCAACCCGAACATCAGGTTGCGAGTGCGCACCGCCTCCGACCTCAACTACATGGCGGCCGTCATGCGCTACGTCAACGCGCTCGCCGCGCAGGTCAGGCCGCTCATGGTGGCCAACGGTGGGCCGATCCTGATGGTCCAGATCGAGAACGAGTACGGGTCGTACGGCAGCGACGCCGTCTATCTCGAGGAACTGCGGCAACTGTGGCTGGCCGCCGGGATCACCGGGCCGTTCTACACCGAGGACGGGCTCGGCCAGGTGCAGGGCAACCGAACGGTCGTGGCCGGCGGTGCGATCGCACTCAGCGGTGGTGACGCGGCGGCCATCGCCGCGGCCCGGCAGTCCTTCCCGACCGTCCCGGCCATGTCCGGCGAGCTCTACACGGGCTGGTTGACGCACTGGAGCGACGGTGGCTTCGCCGGGTCGAACACCGACATCTCCATCCAGCTGCGGGGCCTGATGGCCGGCAGGCTGTCGTTCAACCTCTACATGATCCACGGCGGGACGAACTTCGGGTACTCCGCGGGCGCGAACGCCGCCGACAACGGGACCGGCTACCAGGCGGACATCACCAGCTACGACTACGGCGCGCCGATCAACGAACAGGGCGGCCCGTCGCGGCTGTACCCCACCTACCGCGAGATCATCGGCACGGCCCTCGGGGTGACGCTGCCGGCCGTGCCCGCGCCGAACCCCACCATCGTGCGTACCGGCGGTCAGGCGGTGGTGCCGACGCCGTACGCCTCGCTGTGGGACAACCTGCCCGCCGCGCTGTCGACGCAGACGAACCCCCAACCGATGGAGATGTACGGCCAGAACTCCGGCTTCATGCTGTACCGCCGGGTCCTGCCCGGCTACACCCGGGCGACGCTGGACATCAGGTCGGTGCGCGACTACGCGACGGTGTTCCTCGACGGCGTCTACCAGGGCGGTCTGTCCCGAAGCAACCTCCCGGCGGCCTACACGACCCCGCTCGGGGTGACCGTGCAGGACGCGCCGCTGGCGTTGAAGACCTCGGCCAGTGGCAGTCCCACGCTCGACATCCTGGTGGAGGGCATGGGCCGCAACAACTTCGGTCAGGCCCTGGTCGACCGCAAGGGCATCACGGAACGGGTGTCGCTCGTCGACGCGGGCACCCTGACCGGCACGCTGACCAACTGGCAGACCCACCTGCTCCCCGGCGACGAGGCGTTCGTGGCCGGCCTCCGTCCGGTGATCACCAACAGCTCGCGGCCCGGCATCTTCTTCAAGGCCACGGTGAATCTCGCCCAGACCGGCGACACGTACCTCGACATGTCCCGGTGGACCAAGGGTGTGGTCTGGGTCAATGGTCGTAACCTCGGCCGCTACTGGAAGGTGGGGCCACAGCAGCGGCTCTACTGCCCGGCGCCGTGGCTGCGGGTGGGGGCCAACGAGATCGTCGTCTTCGACCTGCACCAGGTGCAGGCGCAGCCGATCTCCTTCGAGGCAACATTGAGCGGCCAGTCGGGCGCCGTCCGCCACACGGTGGTCAACCGGGCCAGCGGCAAGGCCCTCGACGTGCCGGACCTGTCCCGGGTCACCGGCGTGCAGTTGATCCAGTGGACCCCCAACGGCGGGACCAACCAGGCGTGGTTGATGGCTGGCGCGGTGGGTGGCGTCACCACGATGACCAGCGTCAACTCCGGACTGCTGGCGGACGTCGAGGCCGGCTCCACGGCTGAGGGGGCGCGGGTCATCCAGTGGAGCGCGACCGGCGGCGGCAACCAGCAGTGGCGGGTCGTCACCGCCACCGGCGACTTCGTGAAACTCGTCAACGTGCAGACCGGCAAGGTCCTCGCCGTGGCCGGCGGGGCCACCACCAACGGTGCCGCCATCGTGCAGCAGAGCGACACCGGCAGCGCCTCCCAGCAGTGGCGGCTCACCCCGAGCTGATGCCCCGGGCCACATGACACCGGCCGGACCAGCGGTTCGGCCGGGACGGTGAGGGCCGGGCAGGCGACCGGCTGCGGTGCGGCGACCGCAGAGGTCACCTACCGGCCCTCACCGGCACTGGCTCGCCGACGCGTGATGTCCACCCCGCGCTCCCGGGCCCGCTCCGCCGTGGTGCGGTACGGAACTTTGCATCAGGGATGCAAGGATGGGCGCATGGGCGGGCCGAGCGACCGGAGTGAGACGTGAACCAGCGCGAGCGGTGGCACCGGCTCCTGGAGATGGTCGCGGTCGAGGGTCAGCTCGACATCGAGTCCACCGCCCGCGAGCTGGGCGTGAGCACGGCGACCGTCCGACGTGACTTCGACGAGCTCGCCACGCAGCAGTTGGTGACGCGTACCCGGGGCGGCGTGGTCGTCACGAACGTGTCCTACGACCTGCCGCTGCGATACAAGGCGGTCCGGCAGGCATCGGAGAAGCAGCGCATCGCCGCGGCAGCCGTCGCACTGATTCCGCCGGGGAGCACGGTGGGACTCAACGGGGGCACCACGACGACCGAGGTGGGCCGGGCTCTCGCGCTGCGCACCGACCCGAACGGGCAGACGACGGCGAACACGGTGGTGACCAACGCGCTGAACATCGCCCACGAACTCATCGTGCGGCCGCACATCCGGGTGGTGCTCACCGGTGGGACGGCCCGCCCGCAGTCGTACGAGCTGGTCGGCCGAATCGCGGAGACGATGCTCGCGTCCGTGGCGCTGGACGTGGTCGTGTTGGGGGTGGATGCGATCGACCACCAGCACGGCGCCAGCGCGCACAACGACGGCGAGGCGGCGGTCAACCACGTCATGGTGACCAGCGCCGCGCGGACGATCGTCGTGGCGGACGCCTCGAAGCTGGGCCGCCGGAGCTTCAACCGGATCTGTCCGTTGGGCAACATCGACACCCTGATCACGGACAGGGCGGCGGATCCGGAGCAGGTGAGCCTCGTCGAGCAGGCCGGGGTGAAGGTGGTGCGGGTCTGACGCGCGTCTCTCGACGGCAAAGATGGAACTCGATGCGAAATCGTCGCCGATTTCTTGCATCTTGAGTCAAGTGGGTGCAGCATCCCTGCTTATCGGCCCTCGTGAATGTCTGGAGCCGCGTCGACCCCTCACCACACCGGGAGAAAACGATGATCTGGTCATCGCTGCCCGCGTTCCGTCGCCCCCGCACCGCCGTCCGGGCCGCCGTCGTGGCCCTCATCCTGCTCGCCGCGATGCTGCAAGCCGTACCCGCTCATGCCGGCACACCGGGAAGCGCCACCGGCCTCACGCGGGCCGGGAACACGTACACCATCGCCACCAACACGGCCGCCCGCATCCGGGTGACGCTGACACGCGCGGACATCTTCCGCGTCTGGGCGGCACCCAACGGCACATTCACCGAACCGGCGGCGAACGAGATCACCGTACGGACCGACTTCGGCGGGGTCGCCAGCACGGTGACCGACGACGGCACCGCCTTCCGCATCACCACCGCGGCGGTGGTCATCCGGATCAACAAGAACCCCCTGACCATGCAGGTCCTCCGCCCGGACGGGCGGCCGGTCTGGCGAGAGGCACAACCGCTGGACTGGTCCGCCGGCCGGACCACGCAGCGGCTGGTACGCGACGCGGACGAGCAGTTCTACGGCACCGGCCTGCGGCTGGGCGAGTGGGCGCTCCGCGACAAGACGGTGCCCATCGCCGTGGACAACCAGTGGCGGGAGAACACGAACGCCAGCCCGGCGCCCTTCTACCTGTCCACCAACGGCTACGGCGTCCTGCGCAACACCTGGGCAGCCGGCTCCTACGGCTTCACCGCACCGGTGACCACCACCCACAACGAGGAACGCTTCGACGCGTACTACTTCGTGGGTGATTCGCTCAAGGCGGTGCTCGGCGCGTACACCGACGTGACCGGCAAGCCGTTCCTGAGCCCGATGTGGGGCCTCGAACTCGGCAACGCGGACTGCTTCAACGCGTCCAACCCCACCTACCAGGGCGACCACAACCGGGCCGGGCACCAGCGAACTCCCGACGTGCTGGCGTACGCGCGGGAAGCCCGGGCCAGGAACATGCCGTCCGGGTGGCTCCTGCCCAACGACGGGTACGGCTGCGGCTACACCGACCTGCCGTCGACAGTGGCGGGCGCCAAGGCACTCGGCTTCCAGACCGGTCTGTGGACATCCACCGGGCTCGGGTCCATCGACTCGGAGGTCGGCACCGCCGGCTCGCGCGGCGTGAAGACCGACGTCGCCTGGGTGGGCGGCGGTTACCGCGACGCGTTCCGTGGTGTGCAACAGGCTGTGGACGGCATCGAGCGGAACTCCGACGCGCGCCGCTACGTGTGGACCGTCGACGGCTGGGCCGGTAGCCAGCGCAACGCCGTTGTCTGGACCGGTGACACGTACGGCCGGTGGGACGACATGCGGTGGACCGTGCCGGCCGTAGCCGGCGCGGGGCTGTCCGGCTTCAACTACGCCACCGGCGACGTCGACGGAATCTTCGGTGGCAGCCCGAACACCTACGTGCGGGACCTGCAGTGGAAGTCGTTCACGCCGGCCTTCATGACGATGTCCGGCTGGGGCGCGACCAACCCGGCGCCCGGCTACCAGGACAAGCAGCCATGGCGCTATGCCGAGCCGTACCTGTCGATCAACCGCAGGTACCTCCAGCTCAAGATGCGGCTGATGCCGTACCACTACACGATGAGTCGCGTGGCCAGCGTGACCGGCGTGCCGGCGACCCGGGCCCTGGTGCTGGAATATCCCAACGACCCGGTCGCCCACGGCAACGCCACCGCCGGGGAGTTCATGGCGGGCGACGCCTTCCTCGTGGCGCCGGTGGTCTCCGACACCGAGTTGCGCGACGGCATCTACCTGCCGGCCGGCACCTGGACCGACTACTGGACCGGGCGGGTGTACCAGGGGCCACTCACGCTGAACGGGTACGCCGCACCGCTCGACCGGCTGCCCCTGTTCGTCAAGGGCGGTTCCATCGTGCCGATGTGGCCGCAGATGAATTACACCGGCGAGAAACCGGTCTCCACACTCACCTACGACCTGTATCCGCGCGGCGCGTCGAGCTTCACGCTCTACGAGGACGACGGCATCACCCGCGCCTACCGGAACGGGGCCTATGCCACCCAGCAGGTCCAGATGACGGCCCCGGCGTCCGGCACCGGAACGGTCACCGTGGACGTGGGCGCCTCCACCGGCACGTACGCCGGTAAGCCGTCGTCGCGGTCCTACGAGTTCAGCGTGCACCTGGCGGGTGCTCCGCAGGCGGTCACGGTCGCCGGCCGGACGCTGCCGCCGCTGAGCACGCGCGCCGCCTACGACTCGGCCAGCAGCGGATGGTTCTACGCGGACGGAGTTCTGTGGATCAAGGCCGGTGCGCGGAACACCGCGTTCCAGACCCGGATCGACGGCGCCGTGCTGCCGGTCGCCGGCACCAGTACGACGCCGCCGCCGATCCCGAGGGACGGCTGGCGCCTCGTGTACGCCGACAGCGAGGAGACCAGCGCGGAGAACGGCGCTGCCACCAACGCCTTCGACAATAACCCGGCCACCTTCTGGCACACCGCCTGGTCGTCGACGGCCGCACCCCTGCCGCACGAGATCCAGATCGATCTGGGTGCCACGTACCGGATGGATGGACTGCGGTACCTGCCACGGCAGGACGGGGGAGTGAACGGCCGGATCGGCCGCTACGAGGTGTACGTCTCGGACAGCCCGAGCAACTGGGGCACCCCGGTGGCGTCGGGGACGTTCGCCGACACGTCGACGCAGAAGGTGGTGCCGTTCGGCGCTTTCCGCAGCGGCCGGTACGTGCGGCTGCGGGCACTGAGCGAGGCTGGCGCCCGGGGTCCGTGGACGACGATGGCCGACCTGGCGATCACCGGAACCGCGGCGGCGTCGGGGAGCTGATCCCCGCGCGGTCCGTCGGACAGGGTTGCCGCCCTGTCCGACGGGCCACGGCCAGAACCGGGACCGAAGACGGGACTAGGACAGTCCGCCATCGAGACACCGAAGTAGCAGCGGTGGAAGGCGTTGCCGCTCACCTTGAGCCGGTAGCCGAAGTAGTCGTCCGCCGTCGACCCGGTGACCGCCAGGCCGGCACCGCGCCAGTTCGTGAAGTCGCAGTCCAGGATCCGGACGCCGGTGCTGCGGCTGATCCGTATGCCGACGTGCGCGAACTGCGGTGCTGAGTCGACCGGGCTGGCCTGGCGTCCGAGGAAGTGGACTCCGCTGATGGTGACACTGCTGCGACCCGCGATGGACAGGGCGCCGGTCTGATCGTTGGCGACGGTGACCGTCGCGCCGTTGCCGACGATGACGCAGCGATCGGGCAGCGCGACAGAAGCGGTAAGGGTGTACGTGGCACCGGGTGTGAGCTGCACCTGGGGCGTGCGGGCGAGGACGGCGTTCCAGTCGTCGGTGACGCCGAGGACCGGGAGGGACGTCGAAACGATCGCGGCGTCGGCCCGGCCGGGCGGCGCGACGGCGGCGAGGGCACCGGCGGCACCCGCCACAGCGACCGCGCGGCGGGATTCCTGTGGTCATGGTTGTCCTTCGGACAGCGGGGGAATTGTCCTACGTCAGATGTCGGACGAACTTACGAGCCTTATCGATAGTCGTCAAGGGCTCCCGACGCCGGGGTGGGCCGTCCGTGCGGGCGTCTGAGGTGTGAGATCTGTGCAACTTTCTGCAATATCCGTGTCGTCCGCGTGGCAGCTCACCAACCTGCTCCGACGCCTCGCCACCCCTCGCTGATCCTCGTGCCTGTGGGATGGCCCAACGGCGTGCACCAGGTCCAAGCCGGTTGGGAGACCTTGACGGCAGTAGGCGCAGATCCTAGGGTCTGCAACATCCTGATTGATACAGGCGCTCGGATGTCACGAAAGATCATGCGTGCTCGTGTAGCCGGCATCCGCCGGAGGAGGCGGCCAGATGACGATCGAAGACCCGCCGCGGGTCCGGGGTCGGGGCGACCTGATCATCTCGGTGGCGCTCAATCCGGCCCTGGACATCACCTACACCGTTCCCGAGCTGGTCCCGGACACGTCGCACCGGGTCACCGGCGTGGTCGCCCGTGCCGGGGGCAAGGGCCTGAACGTCGCCCGGGTGCTGCGTCAACTGGGCGCCGAGGCAGTGGTCCTGGGTCTGCTCGGCGGTGCCTCCGGCGAGCACATCGAAGCGGAACTGGCGGCGGCCGGCGTGCCGGCGCAGTTCACCCGCCTCGGCGCGGAGACCCGTCGGACGGTGACCGTCCTCGCGCAGGGCACGGCGACCGTCCTCAACGAACCTGGCCCGCACGTCACCGAGGCGCAGTGGGCGGCGTTCCGGGACGCGTTCGCCGAGCGGGTGCGGGCCGCACGGGTGGTGGTGCTGTCCGGCAGCCGGCCGCCGGGCGTACCCGAGACCGCGTACGCCGATCTCGTCACCATCGCGCGAGCCGCCGGGGCCGAGACCATCGTGGACGCCGACGGCCCCGCACTGCGGCATGCCCTGGCCGCTGGACCGGCGTTGGCGAAACCGAACGCCCACGAGGCGGCCGACCTGCTCGGCCGCTCGGTACGCACCCGCGAGGACGCCGTGGCGGTGGCGCACCGGCTCGTTCGAAGCGGCGCCACCGCCGGCGTGGTGTCCCGCGGCGCGGACGGATTCGTGGCGGTCACCGGCGGGGCCGCCTACAGCGTCCGTGCGCCCGAACGGGTGTCCGGCAACCCGACCGGCGCGGGCGATGCCCTCGCGGCCGTGCTCGCGTACGGGCTCCTCACCCGCGCGCCCTGGCGGGACGTCCTCGCCCAGGGCGCGGCCGTCTCGGCGGCAGCCGTCGCCTGCCCGTGGGCGGGCGAGTACGACGAGGACGTGGCTTCCCGGCTGCTGCCCGGAACCACAGTGGAAAAGCTGGAAGAACACCGCACCGACAGAGAGCAGGAACCGTGTCGCACGTCGCCTCCGAGATAGCCTCCCAACCCGAGACGTGGCGTCGCGCCGCGGACCTGGTCGCCCAGCCGGGCGTGGCGCGGGCGCTGCCCCAGCCCGGTGAGCGCGTCGCCGTCGTCGGCTGCGGCACGTCGTACTTCATGGCGCAGAGTTTCGCGACGCTGCGCGAGTCGGCGGGCCAGGGGGAGACCGACGCCTTCGCCGCCTCGGAGTTTCCCTCCGGGCGGCGGTACGACCGCGTCGTCGCCATCACCCGCTCCGGCACCACCACCGAGGTGATCCGGCTCCTTGAGCAGCTGCCGCGCGGCAGCCGCTCGACCGTGATCACGACCGATGCCGACCGGCCGGTGAGCCGGCTCGTGAGTGACTGCGTCGTCCTCGACTTCGCCGACGAACAGTCAGTGGTGCAGACCCGCTTCGCCACGACCGCGCTCGCCGCTTGGCGCGCCGGCCTCGGAGAGGACCTGACCGAGCCGATCGAACAGGCGCGCGCCCAGCTGAACACGCCGGTCGACCCGGACGTCGTCGGTCGGAGCCAGTTCACCTTCCTCGGCACCGGCTGGACCGTGGGGTTGGCGCACGAGGCGGCCCTCAAGCTGCGGGAGGCCGCACAGATGTGGGCCGAGTCGTACCCGGCGATGGAGTTCCGGCACGGCCCGATCAGCGTGGTGGACCACCGGTCCGTGGTCTGGATCTTCGGGCCGGTGGTCCCCGGCCTCCGCGATGATCTGGCCGCCACGGGCGCGATCGTCGTGCACGAGGACGTCGACGCCATGGCGCACCTCACCACCGCGCAGCGGCTCGCGGTCGAGCTCGCGAACCGCCGCGGCCTGCACCCGGACCAGCCCCGGCTGCTCACCCGGTCCGTCGTCCTGACCGCGCCGGTTGCCTGAGGACCACTGATGACCCTCGTGCCCACCGCCGACCTGGTGGCGGCGGCCCGAGCCGCCGGCACCGGCGTACTCGCCTTCAACGTGATCACGATCGAGTACGCCCAGGCGATCGCCGCCGCGGCGGAGCGTGCCGGCCGGCCGGCGATCCTGCAGATCAGCCAGAACGCTGCGCGCTACCACTCGGGCCTGTCGGCCATCGCCGCGGCGACGGCCGAGGTCGCCTGGAGGTCCAGCGCGACCCTGTCGCTGCACCTGGACCACGTCGACGACATCAGTCTGCTGGAGCAGGCTCCCGACTCGGGCTTCAGCTCCGTGATGGTCGACGCGTCCGCGCTGGCGTACGCCGCCAACGTGGCGACCACCCGCAAGGCGACCGAGTGGGCGCACGACCGCCGGCTGTGGGTGGAGGCCGAACTCGGCTACGTCGGCGGTAAGCCGGACGCTCCGGCGAGCGCCCACACCGCCGGCGTCCGCACCGACCCGTCCGAGGCCGCCCGGTACGTGGCCGAGACCGGCGTCGACGCTCTCGCCGTCGCGGTGGGCAGCTCGCACGCGATGGCCGACCGCACCGCCTCGTTGGATCTCGACCTGGTGGCCGCCATCCGCGAAGCCGTACCCGTGCCTCTGGTCCTGCACGGTTCCTCCGGGGTACCGCTGGACCAGATCCGCGCCGCGGTCGGTCATGGCATGGTGAAGATCAACGTCGGTACGGCCCTCAACGTGGCGTTCACCGATGCGGTCCGTGAGGCCCTGCCGCAGTCCCGGGACCCGCGCCGCTACCTCGCAGCAGGACGCAGCGCGGTGACCGGGGTTGTCGAACGACTGCTCACGCTCCTGCCCGCGGCACCGTAGCCAGCCGCCGCGCTGCCGGGTCGTGCGCTGGTCCTGTCCCGCGCTGCCGGGCCGTGCGCTGCTCCTGTGCCGCGTTGCCGGGCCGTGCGCTGCTCCTATGCCGTGGGGAGGGCCGGCAGGGGCTCGGACATGTTGAGCCGCAGGGCTGCCGCGACGGCGCCCAGGGCGCCGCCCTCGTCGCCGAACTGGGCCGTCACGACGTCCAGGCGGCGGGTGTGTCCGGGGATCGCCAGCTGACCGATGGCCGTCCGGACCGGTTCGAGCACCGTTTCGCCGGCATGGGCGAGGGTCCCACCGATGGCCACCTTGCCCGGGTCCAACTGCACCACCATTCCCGACAGGACTCGGCCGAGCAGCGTCGCGGCGTGCCGCACCACGTCGGAGACGATCGGCTCGCCGGCGATTGCCCGCGCGACCAGATCGGCCGGATCCGCGACTGTGACACCGCGCCGGGCGCACTGCTCGATCAGCGCCGACGGGCGGATCAGCAGCTCAAGGCAGCCGCGGCCACCGCACGGACAGGGGTCGCCGTCGGGCTCGACGCTGACGTGACCGATCTCGCCGGCCGCGCCGTGCGCGCCTCGGGCGAGCCGGCCGTCGACGATGAGCCCGCCGCCCACGCCGTCACTCCACCGGACGTAGATGGCGTCCCGTACGTCACGGGTCGCCCCCCAGGTGCCTTCGGCCAGCGCGGCCAGTCGGGAGTTGTTGTCGGTGACGACGGCTACGCCGTACCGGTCCTGAATTCGGGTGCTGACCTGCTTCGCGGCCACCGAGGGGCTGCTGCCGCTGTCGCCGGCCGAACGGCTCCGACCCGCCACCAGGCCGGGCAGGCCGAGGCCGATCGCCTCCAGGGCCCGCAGGTCGATGTCGTGCTGCTGCACGAGGTCGTCGATCAGCTTGATCGCGGCGTTGGCTCGTCGGGCCGGCCCCGCCGTCAGCGTGATGGGGCGGCTGCCCCGGGCCAGGATGTCGTGGCCCAGGGTGGCGACGATGACGGTGATCGTCGCCCGGCCGAGGTCGATGCCGACGATCCGGCCGGCGGACGGGTTGAGGCTGACGGTCGTGGACGGCCGTCCCCGGCCCCGGTGGCCGGACAGCGCGGGCTCGCGCTCGACGACCACCCCGCGGGCGATGAGGTCGCCGATGATGTCGAACAGCGTGGTACGCGAGAGCCCGGTCAGCCGGATGAGCTCGGCCCGGCTGAGCGGGCCGGCGCTGCGGAGCTGAGCCAGCAGGACCTCGGTGTGTGCCAGCCGCACACGCTGCATGGCATCCGGGCGTTCGATCACCGGACCATCATGACCGATGCCTCGTTTCCAATGTCGTTGCGGCAGCGTACGGGCGCGGTGACCGGCGCCGTCACCAGCGCGAGGTGACGGCACCGGCCGGTGGTCAGGGTGCTCGGACCGTGACGGTCAGCGCCGCCTCGACGGGGGAAGCCCCGGCCGAGCGCGCCGACAGTCTCCCGGTGTACGTGCCCGGTGCGCCGAACGTGCGTCGGGACACCACGGTGAACGCGCTGTTGATCTGCATCGCGGGGATGCTCGGGTCGCGCGTGGCGGTCGGTGTGAGCGCCTCCACCCGCCCGTCGCTCCAGGTGACCGTGGTGGCCAGGTCGGCGGACCGGAGTCCGGGGGCGGTGACCGTCCAGGTGGCGCCGGCCGGTGCGCCGACGACCGCGGTGGCCGGACGACCGATCGCCTGCTTGCGCCACGCCACGTCCGCGGTGGGGAAGAAGTTGACGCCCTGGACCGTCAACCGGCCCCCGGCCACCGACAGGCGGGTGGTGAAGTCGGCGTAGCTGCGCTGCGCCTGCGGCGTCCATCCGACCTCGGCGGTGGCGACGAGGCGCGGGAAGCTGTAGTACTGCGCCTGACCGATGCGGCGGATGAACTCGCCCCAGAGCGCCGATTCGACCCCGAGCACGCTGGTCTCGGCGATGTTCGGGATGAAGGTGCCGGGGTCCCAGTTGTAGTGCCGGTCCAGCCCGCACGGTCCGCCGCACGCCCAGGTGCCACCGAGCGGCTGACGGGAGTCCTGCTTCTGCGGCACGTACGTGTGGGGGGCGGGGGAGAGGACGACCTGGGCGCCGCGGCCGGTCACCGCGTTGGCCACCGCGGTGCGGTCGCCGTTCCAGTACTGCACGACGGCCCTGTTCTGGGGCAGCGTCGTGCCGGCGTACTCGTTCCAGCCGACCACCGTCTTACCGAGCGAGGCGACAGTCGAGGTGAAGGCGTTCACCATCATGGTGTAGTTCGCGTGGTTGGTCACGTGGGCCTCGTCGCCGCCGATGTGCAGGTACGGCCCCGGCGTCATGGCGGCGATCTGGGTCAGGACCTGAGTGACGAACTCGTACGTCGTCGTGCTGGCCGAGTCGAACGTCGAGTAGCCGACGTTGCCGGTGCCGTTGGCCGGGGCGGTCCGCTGTCCGGCGGCCGGTTTCGGCTGGGCGCCGGTGGTGTTCAGCTGGGGGATGGCGTGCAGCGCGGCGTTGGTGTGCCCCGGCATGTCGATCTCCGGGATGACCGTCATGCCGTTCACACCGGCGTAGCGCACGATCTCGGCGTAGTCGGCCATGGTGTAGAAGCCGGTGACACCCAGCTCGGTGCCCATCAGCTGGCCGCTGTCGTTGTAGGTCATGGCGGTACGGCCACTGACCGTGGTGAGCAGACCGTAGTCGATGCCCGCCGGGTTGCTCGCCGGGTTGTCGAGGGCGATCCGCCAGCCCTGGTCGTCGGTCAGGTGCAGGTGCAGACGATTGATCTTGTATTGGGCGGCGCCGTCGATGTACGCCTTGATCTCGTTCATCGGGTAGAAGCTGCGAGCGACGTCGAGCATCATCCCGCGGTGGGCGAAGCGTGGGTAGTCGGAGATCGTCACCGCCGGCACGGTCCACGTGGCGTCGACGACGGTGTCGGACTCCACCCACTGGGGGAGGAGTTGGCGCAGCGTCTGCACCCCGTTGAGTGCGCCGTTCGCCGTGTCGGCGCTGATCTGGACCTTCGTGGTCGTGACGACGAGCCGGTACCCCTCGGCTGCCTGCCCGGCGGGGCCCTTGCCGGCGCCGACCTCGACGACGATGGGCGCGGGCGCGCTGCTCTGGGTGACCACCGGCAGGCCGTACCCGGTGGCCGGTCGTAGCAGGCCGGCGAGGTAGGTCGCGGGCGCTGTCGCTTGCGCCCCGACCGCGACGATGGGCGTGTTCCGGTTCAGCGTGTACGGCGTGCCGCCGTTCTCCGTCATCGACACGGGTTTGGGCAGCAGGCCCAGCGAGGGCGCGGGTGCGGGCGCCGTCTCGTTCCAGATCTCGAATTCGGAGATGGAGTAGCCGTAACCCGCCCACCGCTGGTGCCCCTGCATGCGCACGTGGGACACGGGCTGCGCCGAGTTCACCGCGATGACGTCCGTCCGGGGGCAGGTGTCGCGTTGGACGCGGGCGACGTCCGTCCAGGTGGTGCCGTTGGTCGAGGTCTGCAGTGTGAAGTCACGGGCGCACGCGTTGGGCCAGGCGAGCACGACGTGGTCGACAGTGGCAGGGGTCGCCAGCCGTACCTGCACCCAGTTGGCGTCCTGGTACTTCGACGACCACCGGGTGTTGCGGTCGCCGTCGTTGACGTGGGCGGCGACGAAGTCGGCCCGGTCGAGCTCGACGCTCGACGCGGTGGCGGTGCCGGTCCGGGCCAGGTTCACCGGCGCGGCGGCGGCCGCGGCCGGCGTGCCGGAGGTGACCGGCGCGACGAGCGTCGCGGCGATCAGCAGGGCGAGGGGGGCGGCGGTGCGCCGGCGTCCCGATCCGGTGCTGTGGCGGGAGCGTGGAATCGACATGGGACTCCTTGGGCCGTCGCCCGGAGCGTCGGGCGGCTGGGGTGGCTCGGTACGCCGCAGTCTGACGAGAGTCGTCAATTTAGTCAATGCGTCGCACAATATCCGGCGCCCACGGCGGGGGGGGGGGGGGGGGGGCGTTGTCACGGCAGCGCCGTCACCCTAGGGTTGCTGGTCACCAGACATCGGATGTCTTATGAATCGAGGCAGTGCTGCCAGCTCGGCAATTTTAGTCCGAAGGGTTGACATGATTAGTCCGGTCACCAAAGATTCCCTTACCTTGAGCGCCGCCCACCCGGAAGGCGCGCTCCAATCCGACCTGGGCTACGGAGGGCCACCGTGCCGATAGACGTTCAACCGCCCCGGACCCGCGGGTCGGAGACCACCCGCACGGCGTCGCCACCACGCCGCGCCGTACCACTGCTGGCGTGGAACGTGATCGCCGTCGTGCTCGGCATCGGCATCTGGACCGTGCTCGCGCGGGTCGGGGTGTCGGGCCTTCCCGGGCCGCAGGCGGTCGCCGTCCGCGCCGGTGAACTCGCCATGGACGGCACCCTGCTCGACGACAGCCTCGCCAGCCTGCGCCGGGTGCTCATCGGATTCGCGCTCGGCACCGCCCTCGCGATTCCGGTCGGCTTCCTGATGGGGTGGTACCGGACGGCACGTGGCCTGATCGAGCCCTACGTGCAGTTCTTCCGCACGATCCCGCCCCTGGCCGTCATCCCGTTGGCCATCCTGCTCATGGGCATCGGGGAGACGCCGAAGATCTTCGTCATCTTCCTGGCCGCGTTCCTGTCCTGCGTCGTGTCGACGTTCCAGGGCGTGGTGAGCGTCGAACGCACCATGATCAACGCAGCCCGGGTGCTCGGCGCGAACGACGCCGTGGTGTTCCGCCGGGTCATCGTCCCCGCGTCCACCCCGTTCATCCTGGTCGGCATGCGCGTCGGCCTCGGCGCGGCGTGGGCGACCCTGGTGGCCGCCGAGCTGATCGCCGCGCAGGAGGGCCTCGGCTACCGCATGCAGCAGGCGCAGATCTACTACGACCTGCCGAGCATCTTCGTCGGCCTGATCACCATCGGTGTGCTCGGCCTGATCATGGACCGGCTCCTGCTCACCGCGGAGAAGCGCCTCACCGGATGGCAGGAACGTCGATGACCGAGAAAATCTCCTTCCGCTCCACCAGCCGCACGTTCGAGGTGGGCGGCAAACCGTTCCACGCGCTGCAGAACGTCGACCTGGACATCGCCGACTGCGAGTTCGTCACAGTGGTCGGCCCGTCCGGCTGCGGCAAGTCGACACTGCTGAACATCGCGGCCGGCCTGGTCGAACCCACCGGCGGTGAGGTGCTCGTCGACTCGCGACCGGTGCGTGGGCCCGGCCCGGAACGCGGCGTCATCTTCCAGCAGTACGCGCTGTTCCCCTGGCTGACCGTGCGCCAGAACGTCGAGTTCGGTCTCCAGATCGCCAAGGTCGGGCGGGCCGAGCGGCGGCGACGGGCGCAGCACTTCATCGACCTGGTGGGCCTCACCGACTTCGCCGACGCGCTGCCCCGGATGCTGTCCGGCGGTATGCGGCAGCGGTGCGCCATCGCCCGCGCGTACGCCGTCGACCCCGGCGTCCTGCTCATGGACGAACCCTTCGGCGCCCTGGACGCCCTCACCCGGGTGCAGATGCAGGATCAGCTGCTGGCCACCTGGGGCTCCGAGCGACGCACCGTCATGTTCATCACCCACGACGTCGACGAGGCCGTCTACCTCGCCAACCGGGTCGTCGTCATGGCTGCCCGGCCCGGCCGGGTGCACGAGGTCATCGACGTCGACCTGCCGTACCCACGCACCGAAGCCGTTCGCCTGTCACCGGAATTCTCCCGGATCCGCAATCGGGTCTGGCGCGCCGTCTACCACCAGACCCCTCAGGAAGGTGCATCGCAATGAGCTCTCTCTCCCGTCGATCCCTGCTCTCCGGCATCGCCGGCCTCGGCACCGCCGCAGCCCTCGCCGCCTGCGGCGACGACGACCAGTCCGGATCCGGCGGCTCCGGCAGCGAGCCGGTGAAGCTGGGCTACATCGCCGACTTCACCGGCGCGAGCCTCATGGCGATCGCCGACGACAGGAAACTGTGGGCCGAACACGGTCTCAAGCCGGACCTCAAGGTCTTCACCAACGGCCCCCTGCAGGTGCAGGCGCTCGGCGCTGGCGACCTCGACTTCGGCTACCTGGGCCCGGGCGCGATGTGGCTGCCGGCCTCCGGCAAGGCCCGGGTCATCGCCATCAACTCGCTCGGTTTCGCCGACCGGGTCATCGCCCAGCCGGGCATCACCTCCATGGCCGCGCTCAAGGGCAAGAAGGTCGGCGTGCCGGAAGGCACCTCCGGCGACATGATCGTGCGGCTGGCCCTGCGGAGCGCCGGCCTCTCCATCGACGACGTCCAGAAGGTCGCGATGGACCCGAGCACTGTCGTCACCGCGTTCGGGTCGGGCCAGATCGACGCGGCCGGCATCTGGTACCCGCTCATCGGCACCATCAGTAAGCGGGTGCCGAAGCTGACCGAGCTGGCCAAGAACGACGACTTCTACCCGGCCATCAGCTTCCCGTCCGCCTACGTGGGCCGCAACGACGTGGTGACCGGCAAGCCGGAACTGGTGAAGAAGGTGCTCGCGGTGCTGCGTGCCGCCAACGACGAGCGGGCCGCCAACCTGGACCGCGCTGTCGAGGTCACCGCGAAGTTCCTCAAGTCGGCCCCGATCGACCAACTGCGCGCCGAAGCCGCCAACGCCCGGTTCCTGCCGTCCGCCGAGCTCGCCGCCAAGTCCACCGACGGCACCGTCGCGGGTTGGCTCACCGGCCTCAACGGCCTCTTCAAGGACCTGGGGAAGCTGCCGAACGCTGTCGACCCGAACACCTACTACGACGCCGCCGCGTACGCGTCCTGAGGCGGGTCGCGTGAGAAAGGATCAGCACGTGCGGCCCAACATCGTCTTCATCATGGCCGACGACCACGCCGCGCACGCGGTGGGCGCCTACGGAAGCAAGATCAACGAGACGCCGCACATCGACCGCATCGCGGCCGGCGGTGCTCTCCTGGAGAACTGCTTCTGCACCAACTCGCTGTGCGCGCCCAGCCGGGCCACCATCCTCACCGGCACCTACAACCACGTCAACGGCGTGCAGACGTTGTCGACCGAGTTCG
The DNA here is from genome assembly GCF_006715105.1 of Micromonospora sp. A202. Lineage (NCBI taxonomy): Bacteria > Bacillati > Actinomycetota > Actinomycetes > Micromonosporales > Micromonosporaceae > Micromonospora > Micromonospora sp. A202. The sequence goes on from NZ_VFMP01000001.1 coordinate 1,571,663, forward strand.
ACAACAGGCAGCTCGTCTTCCCGGAGCTGCTGCGCCGCGCCGGCTACCAGACCGCCCTGGTCGGTAAGTGGCACCTCGGACACGGCCCGGAGCACGACCCCCGGGGGTTCGACTACTGGGAGGTCGTGCCCGGCCAGGGGCGGTACCGCGATCCCGTCTTCATCGGTATGGACGGCACCGAGCAGGTCCGTCCCGGCTACTGCACGAACATCATCACCGACCTGGCCGTCGACTGGCTCGACCAGCGCGACCCGCAACAACCCTTCTGCCTGCTGGTGCACCACAAGGCGCCACACCGCAACTGGGAGCCCGACGACAAGCACCGCGACATGTACGTCGACGACGTGGCCGTGCCGGGCTCGTTCGACGACGACCACTCGGGGCACGCCGCCGCCGCCCGGGCCGCCCGGATGCGGGTGGACCGGGACCTGACCGCCAACGACATCAAGGAGATGCTGCCACCACACCTGGACCCCGACGAGGCCGCCCTCTGGACCTACCAGCGCTACATCAAGGACTATCTGCGCTGCGTCGCCAGCGTCGACGACAACGTCGGCCGCCTGCTCGACTATCTCGACGAGCACGGGCTGACCGACGACACCATCGTCGTCTACACGTCCGACCAGGGCTTCTTCCTCGGTGACCACGGCTGGTACGACAAGCGGTTCATGTACGAGGAGTCGCTGCGGATGCCGTTCCTGATCCGCTACCCGGCGGAGATCCCGGCCGGCTCCACCACCAACGCGCTCGCCATGAACGTCGACTTCGCCCAGACGTTCCTCGACTACGCCGACGTGCCGGCCGACTCCCGCATGCAGGGACGCTCACTGCGACCGCTGCTGCGCGGTGAGGACGTCGACGACTGGCGGCAGTCGGTGTACTACCGCTACTGGGAACACGACGACGACGAGCACCACGTGTGGGCGCACTACGGCGTACGCACCCACGACCACAAACTGGTCTACTACTACGCCGACGGGCTGGGTCTGCCCGGCACCTCCGCCACGGCGCAGGAGCCGGAGTGGGAGCTGTTCGACCTGCGCGCCGACCCGTGGGAGATGCGCAGCGTCTACGACGACCCGGCGTACGCGAGGATCAGGGCGGCGCTCGTCGAGGAACTCGCCCGCGTCCAGCGGGAGTGTGGCGACCTCCCGTGGCAGCCTCCGGCACCGGTCAGCGGGTGACGGACGAGGCACCTCCCGCGCCGGCCGGCCCGGGCCGCCCCGACCGTCGCTGGCCACGCCGCGTCTACGGGGTCGGCACAGAGCCGGACCCCCGGTTCACCCTCGCCAACGAGCGCACCTTCCTCGCGTGGCTGCGGACCGCGCTGGGCCTCATGGTGGCCGCCGCGGCGGTCAAGGCCTTCGGCGCGGAAGGCTCGCAGTGGGCGGCGGCCGTGCTGGCGGTGCTCGCCGTCGGGGTGGCCGTCGAGGCGTTCCCTCGTTGGAGCCGCAACGAACGGGCGCTGCGGCTCCAACTGCCGTTGCCGTCCACTCCCGTCGCGGTCATGGCGGCGGCGGGGGTGGTCGTGGCCGGCCTGACCATCCTCGTCGTGGTGCTGATCTGATGTCGGTGCTGATCTGATGTCGTGGTGCTGATGTGACGGAGCCACCACGGCTCGCCGACCGAGGAGCACAGGCCGAACGCACCCTGCTGGCGTGGCTTCGTACGGCGTTGGCGACGGCCACCGTGCTGGTGGCCGTCGGACGGGAACTGGTGCCGCGTCATCCCTTCGCGGCGGGACTTGTGCTGGCCTGCGCTCCGCTCGCCGTCGTGGTTGCCGTCCTGGCGCGGCGTCGGTATCGGACCGTCCGACTGCCCACCCACCTGGGTCAGCCGGAGGGTGCCGCACTGCTGGCCGCCGGCAGCGCGCTGGTCGTGACGGGCGGCGTGGCGGTCCTCGCCCATGTTCTCGCCCGATAGGGCGGACTGCCGTCGATCCTGCCGTTCCGGGGCGACACCAGCGTCGCCCCGGAACGGCAGAGAGACCGGTCAGGCCGTCGAGCCGTACAGGTTGATCTCGGCGGCGGAGGCGTACCCGGCGCCGTTGGCGGCGCGGGTGGTGCGCAGGCGTACGTGCCGGGCCGTGGTGGGCGCGAAGACCGCCGACTTCACTGTGCTGCCGGAGCCGAAGGTGCCGGCGGCGATCTGGGTCCAGGTGGTGCCGTCGGTGCTGGTCTGGATCTGGTAGTCGGCGATGGTGCCGTTGGTGCCACCGTCCTGGCGTGGCAGGTAGTCGAGTCTGTCGATGCGGAAGGTGCCGCCGAGGTCGATGGTGATCTGGTGCGGCATGGCGGCGACAGCGCCGACGTAGCGGGTGTGCCAGATGGTGGCGGGGTTGCCGTCGATGGCATTGGCGGCGGCGCCGTTCTCGCCGACCGTCTCGACGCTGTCCGCCGTCGCGGTCCAGCGGACGCGCGACAGCTGTGGGCTGTCTCCGCCGCCGATCGCCTCGTCCGTCGGTGCGGCCTGGAAGACGGCCACCTCGAACGGCGCCAGCGTGATGCTCACCGGTGCGGCGGGACCGGACACGAAGCTGGATCGGCGTCCGTCGCGTTCGGTGAACCTGTACCGCTGGTGGGTCCCGCCGGGCAGCTCGAAGACCGTCTGCGGGTTGACCGTGAAGCTCTGCGCGGACGCCGACGGGTTACGCAGCATCAGCATGCCTCTGGACGCCCCGGCCGAGGAGTTCCAGGCGGCCGTGCCGTAGACGGCGCCCACCGCCGGATCACCGCCGACCCAGTGCACGTCGCTGAGCAGTCCCTGGTTGGCGCGGGCCCACTTGGCGTTGGCCGCCACGGTGTCCCAGAACCAGGCCGCGCCCGGCCTGGTGGCGTCGACGAGCGTGTTGCGCACGTACAGCTCCTGCAGGCTCAGGCCGAGCGCGAAGTAGGCGCGGATGTCCTGCGACACCTCCGCCTGCACGCTGGCCTTGGTCAGGTCGTAGTCGGCGGTGAACTGTGGTGTGCGGTCGGAGAAGAGCACCCCGTGGTTCATCAGGCTCGGGATCGGGAACAGCGGGTTCTGGGTGGCGACGTTGCGGAACGTCTCCGAGTCGCGATAGTTGACGTAGCGCTGTTGTGCGCTGCCCGCACCGGTCAGCGACGCGTCGTGCCCGTCGCGCCAGATGGAGTCGGCGTACCACAACCAGTAGGGCGAGCCCCAGGTGCCGACTGTGGCGTTGACGAACACGTCCTTCTGGTGCGCCCGCAGATCCCCCGTCAGCCCGAGCAGCGCCTCGTAGTCGGCGATGTAACTCGCGTTCGGGCCGGACTGGTAGAGCCCGCCGCCGATTCCGTCGAGCTTGAAGCCGCGTACCCCCTGGTTGTCCATCATGTCGAAGGCGACCGACCGGAACCGGTCGTAGTAGCGGCTGCCGCCGAGTTTGAACTGACCGCCGCTGTGGGTCTCCAGCCGCTGGTCGGCCGGCTTGCTCGCGTTGATGGCCTGCCGGGTGGCGGCGCTGGTGCCGTACCCGCCGAACGGCGACATCCACACCGACATCGATGCGCCGTACTGCGCGGCCGCGGCCTTCTGCGGTGCGAAACCGGTGGGGAACTGGGTCGGGTCGAACGACCAGACGTTCAGGTTCGTCTCGTCGACCCGTGGTGAACGCAGATAGTCCCAGCCGTCGTCGACCCAGAAGCTGTCGATGGTGGCGCCGCGGTTGCGCAGCTGGGTGCCGAACAGGTTGACGGCCCGGGTCAGCTCGGCGCTGTTGATGACCTCGCCGGGTGGCTTGAGGTCCAGCCAGCTCTGGTAGTGCAGGAACGTCCGGCGGTCGTGAGCGCGTTCGCGTTGCAGGTAGTACTGGAACGAGCGGCGTAGCTGCCCGGCGGGCGAGACACCGGTGGAGGCGGTGTACACCCACGAAGCGCCCGCGGTGAGATCCCCGGCACGGGGCACCGCGATTTCGACGGTCGACCCGGTCACTGTGGCCTTCGCCATCGGGTTCTCGATGCCGACGAACACCGTCTCGCCACCGGCCGCGCCGTGCACCACCGGGCTGCCGTCGTCGTTGCCACGCACCCGTGCGTTCGCCAGGTTGAGCTCCACCAGGCGCAGCGACGTCACGTCGAACGTGCCGGCCACCGAGCGCACGGTGAAGCTGTGCTGCACGGAGTTGGCACCGCCGCGCAGCCGTACCTGCCACTGCACGTCGAGGGTCCGCGCCCCGCTGCCGTACCGGAAGGTGGTGGTGACCGCCTTGCCGGCGAAACGTTCCGCGAGCCGTGCCGACACCGCGTTCGCCGGCAGGTCGCTGACCACCGGGCCGGCTGAGACCGTCGTGTTCGCTGTCGTGATGGTGCTGCCGTCTGTGAGGGTGAGGGTGAAGAGCCCACGGAGGCTCATCGGCACCGTGGTGTTCGCTGCCCGGTTGTCGAACCGGGTCAGCGACACCGTGCTGCCGAGCACGCTCCACGTTGTCGACAGCGCCGCGTTGGCCAGGGTGAAGGTGCCGCCGGACAGCGACGCCGTGGCCGCGCCCGGTTGGGGGCCGGGGAAGACCAGGCCGGCGGCATCGGTGTAGGTCGGGTCGGCTGGGACCGCCGCCCCGGCCGGGGCCGGATGGCCCCCGACCGTGGCGACGGCAGCGGCGATCAACGCCAGAACGATGGTGGGCACGACGAGTCGCCGGGGCCGTGCTGCCGATGAGAATGGCGGGGGGATGGCGTGCTGCATCGTGCCTCCATCGGTGGTTCAGGCGGTGGGGGTGCTCCAGCGCTGGTTGGCGCCGTTGGTGCAGGGCCAGAGGATGAGGCGGGTGCCGTTGGCGGTCGCGCCGCCGTTGGCGTCGAGACACTTGCCGCCGGTGCGGTAGGTGCTCGTGGCGGTGTCGTAGGTCCACCGCTGGGTCGTGGCGGTGGTGCAGGTGCCGATCACGATCGTGGTGCCGTCGGTGAGGCTCCCGTTCGCCGGCCACAGGCACTTGCCCAGCGCGGTGAGGGTGCCGTCGTTGCGGTGGGTCCACGTCTGGTTGGCGCCGCTGTTGCAGTCCCAGAGGTTGACCGCGGTGCCGTCGGTGGTGTTGCTGCCGGGGATGTCGACGCAACGGCCGCTGGCAGCGCCGGTGATGACGCCCTTCTTCGGGCCGTAGACCTCGAACTCCCAGAGGGAGTAGCCGAAGGTGGTGGCGCGCGCGGTGCCCTGCATGCGGACGTACCGGGCGGTGGTGTTGACGAGGTGCTCGTCGGTGCCGCCGTCCCCGGCGGTGACGGTCACCGCGGTGCTCCAGGTGGTGCCGTTGGTGGACGTCTGGATCTGGTACGCCCGGGCGTAGGCGGCCTCCCAGCGCAGTGCGACGCGGGACAACTCCTGACTGCTGCCGAGGTCGACCTGGATCCAGCTCGGGTCGGTGTAGGCCGAGGACCAGCGGGTGCTGATGTCGCCGTCCACCGCGGCCGTGGCCGGGAAGCTGGCCGTCTCGGTCGACGACGCGGTCACCGGGCGGTTGGTCGCCAGGTTGCTGGTCGCCACCGCCGGGCCGCCGGGAGCCCGGCCGATGCGGTCGATGATCGCCCCGAAGGCGGTGTACGTGGCGACCGGCTTCGGTGACCCCCAGGTCTGCTGGGCGATCACACGCAGGATGGTCCGGATGCCCGCCGCGATCTGGTCCTCGGTCTCCGCGTCCGGGTAGTCACACCAGATGTGCAGCACAGTGCCGAGGTTGCGGGACGTGTCGCCGACGGTGGTGTTGCCCTGGAACCGGTCCGGGGTCCAGGTCTCGTAGGCCCACGTCACGTTCGGCTTGCTGATGGCGGGAACGTAGTAGGTCGGATCCCACGCCTGGTTGGAGATGGTGTGCCCACGGTCCAGCAGGGCCTGCGGGGTGATGCCGTAGTTGTACCAGACCTCGACGTGGATGTTGGACGCCGGCCGGATGGTGCCGTCGGTGCCGATGCCGTCGTTCCACATGCGGGTGGTCTTGCCGCCGGCGCGGACGATGTCGTTGGCCCAGTTGATGAAGCCGTAGTAGGCGTCCTTCGCTGTGGCGTTCGCCCCGTAGGTCGCGCGTGCGTAGGTCAGCAGCTGCGGGTAGGCCGCGTAGTTGCCGATGTACTCGTCCGCGCCGATGTGCCAGTACCGGCCGGGAAACAGCGGCAGGAACTCGGTGATGAGGTCCCGAGCGAGGGTGTAGGCACCCGGCTTGGACAGGTCGAGGTAGTAGGGGTTGCGGTTGCCGTTGGTGTCGGTGAGTTGCAGGTCCGGGTGGTCGGCCAGAATGGCGTTCATGTGGCCCGGCATGTCGATCTCGGGGATGACCTCGATGTGGTACTGGGCCGCCAGGGCGATGAGGTCGCGGATCTGCTGTTTGGTGTAGAACTGCTCCGACACCACCTCCGGGTGGGTGGTGCTCTCCAGCCGGAATCCGAACGTGTCGGACAGGTGCAGGTGCAACCGGTTCATCTTCAGGTAGGCGAGCTCCTTGACGTGCCGACGGAGCCAGTCGACGGTGAAGTACTTGCGACCAACGTCGACCATCATGCCGCGTTCGGACTTGGTCGGGGCGTCGGTGGTCGTGCCCGCCGGGACCGTGCTGGACTGCTTGAGCAGTTGCAGCACCGTCCGGGTGCCGTAGAAGGCGCCAGCGTCGGTTGAGCCCTGGATGGCGATGCTCGACCCGACAGTCATCGTGTAGCCCTCGGCGGGTTGGCTGCCGCCCAGGGTCAGCCGGATGTCGCCGGTGGCGGCCGTGCCGGTGGTGACCGGGATGGTGCGGCCGGTCAGGTCCCGCAGGTCCGCGGCGAAGGTGGCAGCGTCGTCGTTGAGCTGGGCGGTGTAGGCGGGATCGACCACGATCCGGGTCGTGGTGCCGAAGGTGTAACTGCCGGTGCCCGCCGTCCACTGCTTCAGCGCCGGGATCACCTGCAGATCACCCGGTACGGCCGAGGCCGGCGTGGCCGGCACTGTCAACAGTGCGGCGGCGAGTACCCCCACCGCGCCGGTGACACTGATACGTCGAAGACGCATTGTTCACTCCTCTCAAAAGGCTGGGAAATCAGCAGGACGCCGGGTTGGCGGTGCTGTCGGTGGCGTACGCGGTGAGAGTCGCGACCTGCGGGACACCACGCGCGGCGGTGACCCGCAGCCGCAGCCGGTCGCTGTTCACGGCGGCGGTCAGCGGCACGATCCGCTTGTGTCCGACCGTTCCGGCGGCGGCGACCTGTTGCCAGCCACCGTTGATCCAGGCGTCCACGGCGAACGCCTCGATGCGCTGGCCGTTGCCGACCGACTCCTGCAACAGGAGCCGGTCGAACGTGCGGGCCCGGCAGGCGGTCAGTTCGACAGCTCCGGTGGTGGCACCACCCGAGGGCGACCAGTACGTGCCCAGGGCCGTGTCGGTGAGGGCGGCGTGGGTGCCGGTCGCACCCGCCGTGGCGAACAGCTCCCGGCCGTACCGCGAGCGTTGGGCGGTGCCGAACCCGTCGAGGGCGGTGACGTCCGGCGCGTCGATCACGCCGGCCCGGTTCGGCGGGACGTTGAGCAGCAGGTTGGCGTTGCGGCCCACCGCGTTCTCGTAGAGCTGCATCAGCGCGGCCGGCTGCTTGACCGAGCCGTTCTGGCCGGCGTGCCAGAACCAGCCGGGTCGGATGGACACGTCCGCCTCGGCCGGATACCAGGACAGGTACGTGACAGTCCCCAGGTTGCGTCCGATCAGCGCGCTGGATCCCAGGTCACCCGACGCGGCGCCACTGAGCATGTCGTCGTCACGGTTCAACGCGCCGGGATCGGCGCCCTTGAACGGCAGTGCGCTCCACTCGTCGGCCCGGAACGCCCCGGACTCGGAGCCGACCCAGCGCACGTCCGGGCCGTTGATCGCGATCGTGGCGCCTGGTTGCAGGGCCCGGATCAGCCGGTACCAGTCACCGACCTGGTACGGCTGCGGGTACGCGGTGTACGGGTTGGCGCCGTCGAACCACACCTCGGCCATCGGCCCGTACTCGGTGAGCAGCTCGTAGAGTTGGTTGAGGAAGTAGGCGTTGTAGTCGTCGGCCTGGTACGTGTACGTCTGCGTGGGGGCGCGGGTGTCCCCGGCGACGAGCGTCGGGATGGTGATGCTCCGCTTGGCACTGCCGTTGCCGAACCGGTCGCCGCCGCGCCGGCCGGGGATCTCCGCGCCGTCGGCGGGGGAGAGGTAGAAGCCCACGGCGAGACCCGCCGAGCGGGCCGCGTCGACTGTGGCGCGAAGGATGTCGCTCTGGCTGGTCCGGCCCCACCAGGGGCTGCTGCGCACCGAGTGGGTGCTGTATCGCGACGGGTAGAGCAGGAACCCGTCGTGGTGCTTGACGGTGAGGATGACCTGCTTGAAACCGTTGCGCTTGAGTACGTCGATCCACTGCGTTGGGTTCACCACAGTGGGGTTGAACTGGGCCGGGTCCTCGTTTCCGCTGCCCCATTCGACGTCGGTGAAGGTGTTCATGCCGTAGTGCAGGAACGCCGTCAACTCGCGTTGTTGCCAGGCCAGTTGGGCGGCTGACGGCGTGACCTGGGCTGCCTTCTGCCGGATCCGGTCGAGGGTGTCGCACCGGTCGACGGTGATGACGGTGGCCGACGTGACCGGGCCGCTGCTGCCGGGATCGCCCGCGCAGCCGGGGGGCGGCGGGGTGCCACCACAGACCGGCGCGTCGAGTTGGAAGTCGGCCGGACCGGCGGCGCCGGTCATCGACGCGAGGGCGATGGCGTCCAGCGTGCCGTGCCAGCCGCGGTTGCGAGCGCCGGCGTCGTTGCCGAAGGCCAGCAGACCCTGCGACGCGTTGGCCGCCGCCACCGGTGTGGTGACTGTGGTGCCCACCTGGCAGCCGTTGACGTACGCGACGAGCCGTGCCGCGGTGTCACTCACGTACTCGTAGGCCAACGCCACGTGGGTGTCCTGCGTGTCGGCCAGGTTCGGCCCGCTCTGCCGGGTGTCGTGGTACGGCGCGTCCGGCCCGTACATGCCGAACTCGGTAGTGGTCTGGGAGCCGCTCGCGTAGCGGTAGTAGCCGCCGCCGGCGAGGCTCAGCAGCGTGTCGAAGGTGATCGTGGCACCGCTCTGTCGGCGTACGACCGCCTCGGCCAGCAGGCTCCTGTTGACGTACTTCGCGCTGGTCACCGGGATCCGTGGGGTGAACCCGATGCCGGTGCCCCCTCCGGTGAGCGTGACGGTCGTACCGCTGATCACCTCACTGCCGGCCAGCCGGGTGAGCTGCCCGTCGACCAGTTCCCCGGTCGAGGGGGTGTAGCCGGTGGTGGAGGTGAACGTGCCGCTGAAGCCGACCTCAAGCAGCGGTTGATAGTCAGCCGCCGCGACGCGCCACTGCTGGTTGGTGGCGGTGGCGCAGGGCCAGAGGATGACTCTGGTGTTGTTGGCGGTGGCACCGCCGTTGGCGTCGAGGCAGGTGCCGGTGGCCTGGTTGCGCAGGGTTTTGGCGGTGGTGTCGTAGGTCCAGCGTTGGTTGGTGGCGGTGCCGCAGGTGGTGATGGTGGCGGCGGCGCCGGCTGTGGTGCTGGCGGGGGCGAGGCATTTGCCGCGGCTGCGGATGGTGTTGTCGGCTTGGCGGGTCCAGATCTGGTTGGTCGCGCCGGTGCAGTCCCAGAGGATCAGGGCGGTGCCGTCGGTGGTGGCGGCGCCGGGTACGTCGACACAACGTCCGCTGGCCACCCCGGCGATCGTGCCGTCCCCCGGGGCCGCGGCGGCCGGTGCCGCCCGTGGGGTGAGCTGGACCAGGCAGGTGGCGAGCAGGGCCAGGGCGGCCAGTGATGCGCCGCTTGCGCGCGCGCGGCGGCGCAGGGTGCGGGTCATGGGGGTGTCCTCTCCGGGAACGGGTCAGGGAGGGGTGGCGCAGAGGTGAGGTGACCTACGGGTACGGCCAGCCGGCGGTGAGGGCCGGCGTCACACCAGCCACTGCTGGTTGGTGGCGGTGGTGCAGGGCCAGAGGATGAGTCTGGTGTTGTTGGCGGTGGCACCGCCGTTGGCGTCGAGGCAGGTGCCGGTGGCCTGGTTGCGCAGGGTTTTGGTGGTGGTGTCGTAGGTCCAGCGTTGGTTGGTGGCGGTGCCGCAGGTGGTGATGGTGGCGGCGGCGCCGGCTGTGGTGCTGGCGGGGGCGAGGCATTTGCCGCGGTTGCGGATGGTGTTGTCGGCTTGGCGGGTCCAGATCTGGTTGGTCGCTGCGGTGCAGTCCCAGAGGATCAGGGCGGTGCCGTCGGTGGTGGCGGCGCCGGGTACGTCGACACAACGTCCGCTGGCCACCCCGGCGATCGTGCCGGTCGCGGCGTCGGAGACCGCCTGGTAGCGGTGCCCGGCTTCGGCCGTGAACGTCACCCGGTCACCCGTCCGGTTCACCGGCACGGCCTGGTTCGTGGTCAGGTCCACCAGCGACGCGGTGGCCAGCATCGGATTCCGTACGGTGAGGGAGCCGCTGTTGCCTGCGGTCAGCGTGATCCGGCTGGCCAGCCGGTTGCGCCACTCGGTGTCCACAGTGACGTTCCCGCGGGCCCGCAGACCGCTGACCGAGCCGGTGGGCCAGGCCGCCGGCACGGCGGGCAGCACGTCGACGACGCCGTTCTGGCTCTGCAGCAGCATTTCCGCCATTCCGGCGGTGGCCCCGAAGTTGCCGTCGATCTGGAACGGCGGGTGGGTGTCGAACAGGTTGGCGAGGGTGCTGCTCTTGAGCTGCTCGCTGAGCATCTTGTGGGCGTGGTCGCCGTCGAGCAGCCGGGCCCAGAAGTTGATTTTCCAGGCCTTGCTCCAGCCGGTGCCGCCGTCGCCTCGCGCCGTGAGGGAGACGCGGGCGGCGTTGGCGAGAGCGGGGGTGGTCGACGGTGATATCTGCCGCCCCGGGTGCAGGGCGTACAGGTGCGAGACGTGCCGGTGGTCGTTGGTCGGGCTGTCCCAGTCCGCCTTCCACTCCTGCAACTGACCCCAGGAGCCGACCCGCAGGCCGGGGTCGAGCTTGTTCAGCGTGGTCTGCCACTGCCCGCGCAGAGTGGCGTCGACGCCGAGCGTGGCGCTCGCCTCGATGGTGTTGGTGAGCAGGTCCCACACGATCTGCTCGCTCATCGACGCGCCGGCCGAGAAGTCACCCTGCTCGGGTGAGTAGCTGGGCGAGACGACCAGCCTGCCGTCGCGCGGATCGACGTGCAGGTTGGCCCGCCAGAACTCCGCGGCCTCCTTCATCGCCGGGTACGCCTGGTCGCGGAGGAACGTCGTGTCGCGGGTGAAGCGGTAGTGCTCGTAGAGGTGCTGGCACAACCACGCGGCCGCCTCCGGGAACCAGAAGGCGGTGGCCCAGTCCTGGACGCCGGTGAAGCCGTACGGGTTGGTGCTGAGGTGCGTGACCCAGCCGCTCGTACCGTAGATGTTCTGCGCGGTGACCCGGCCTGGCGCGCGCAGGGCGTCGATGAAGTCGAACAGCGGCGTGGCGGTCTCGGTCAGGTTCGTGGTCTCCGCCGGCCAGTAGTTCATCTGGACGTTGATGTTGGTGTGGTAGTCGGCCTGCCAGGGCGGGGTGTTGGAGTTGTTCCAGATGCCCTGCAGGTTGGCTGGCAGGGAGCCGCCGCGGGAGGACGAGATGAGCAGGTACCGGCCGAAGGAGAAGTACAACGACTCCAGCGCGCGGTCCTGGGCTCGCCCAGCGGCACCGGTGTAGGCCGACCGCAGCTCGTCGGTGGGAACGTTCGGCATCTGCCCGCCCACGTTGAGCCGGACGCGGTCGAAGAGACTCTTGTAGTCGGCGAGGTGGGCCGCGCGCAGCGCCGCCACCGTCGAGGCCGCCGCGCCGTCGACCGCCTGGGTGACCTGGGCGTGGGGGTCGGCGCCGCGATAGCTGGGGTAGGTGTCGGCGTACGACGTCGCGGCGGACAGCACGATGAACGCCGAGTCGGCGCCGGTGACGGTGATCCGGTCGGTGCCGTCGGTCCGGGTGCCACCGGTGGTCACCACCCGGTACTGGGTCTCGTGGGTCAGCCCGTTGCCGGGCAGCGCGCCCCGCACGGTGATCCGGCCGTTCGCCACCGTGACGGTGCTGCCGGGCTGGGCCGAGGCGGTACGCAGGACGAAGGAGACCTTGCCGGCCTGGCTGGCCGACAGCCGGGTGACGATCACGTTGCGGGGGTGGCTGGCGAAGTACTCGCGCTGGTAGGACACCCCGCCGTAGGAGTACCCGACGCGAGCGGTGGCCTCGGCGAGATCCAGCTCGCGCCGATAGTCGCTCACGGTCGCCGGGGTGCCGGTCATGTCGAGGTACATGTCGGCGAGGTTCTGGTACGAGCCGAATCCGGTCGCCGGCTGGCCGAGTGCCGTGGCGACCGCGCCAGGTGCCATCCGTGTGTCCCGGTCGATCTGAGCCTGCACGCCGGTCAGGGCTCCGGGCCGTGGTGACGTCCAGTTGCCGTGGTTGTAGCCGCTGGTGCCGGGACCGCCCGTCCACAGTGTCTTCTCGTTGAGTTGCAGGCGTTCGGTCTGGATGCCACCGAAGACCATGGCGCCGAGCGCACCGTTGCCCAGCGGAAGCGCGTTGCTCTCCCAGTTGGCGGCGGGCTCGTCGTACCAGAGCGCCAGCCCGGGGTCGGCGGCTGCTTCGGCCGGAGCGGAGTTCGCGGACGCGGCGGTCAGGGCCGCGGCCACGAGAAGAGCCGCTGCTGCGGCTCGCAGGATCGTCTGGGTACGGCCGATGACAGGCATAGGGCCTCCTCTATGCCATGGGAGTTAACGTGGGATGTATATTTTTGTCAATGGGCCGAACTGGAAACCCTGGTGAGGTTGCCTGCGATGAAGATCGCGACCTGAATGGTGGATCGCCAGCCCATCTCGGCCTATTGCCTGAACCATCGACAGCTGTTAGACATCAGATGTCCGAGCTCTCAAACCCGGAGACATCCGATGTATGCGGGGTGGTGTTGGTGAAGCTTCTGCGATCACGGCATCGCGGTGCGGACGTGGCCAGCCCCGCGGCGTCAGCCGCGGTGGGGCCTGCGTGCTGACTGTCGACGCGCACCATCACCTCTGGGGGAAACCGCCCGCCTGCGCCTGGCTCGACGACGACCGGATGCGGTCGGTCCGGCGTCCGTTCACAGTGGCCCAGTGGCAGGCGCAACTGCGCGCGGCCGAGGTCGATCGCTCCATCCTCGTGGAGAGTGGGCGATGCGACGAGGCGGAGTCGGAGGACCTGCTCCGGTGGGCGACCGAGGCGCCGCAGATCGCCGGTGTGGTGCTGTGGGCTGACCTGACCGGCCCCGGCTTGGAGGCCCGCATCGCCAGACACCTCCGGCGCTCCGGTGGCGATCGGGTGGTCGGTGTCCGCGCCCAGATCCAGGCCGAGCCGGATCCGGACCATCTGGACCGCCCGGACGTGCGCCATGGCCTCCGTGTCGTTGCGGCAGCCGGGCTGGCCTTCGACCTGTTGGTCCGGGTGGACCAGCTGCCCGCCGCGGCGCGGGCAGCCGCGGCGCTGCCGCACGTCCGCTTCGTCCTCGATCATCTTGGCAAGCCGGAGATCCGGGCGGGTGCGACCGGACTGGCCCGGTGGCGCGGGCCATTCGCGGCGCTGGCCGAGCAGCCCAACGTCACGGCCAAGATGTCCGGCCTGGTGACGGAGGCCGACTGGGTCTCGTGGCGGGCCGACGACCTGCGACCGTTCGTCCGCGAGGCGCTCGATCGTTTCGGGCCGGATCGTTTGATGTTCGGTTCCGACTGGCCACTGTGCCTGCTCGCGGGCAGCTACGGCCGGGTGCGGGCCGCGCTGCACCAGGTGTTGCCGGCGCTGTCCGAGGCGGCCTCACACGCGATCTTCGGAGGCACCGCCGCGCGGGTCTACCGGCTGGCCGTCTGACCCGGCGATCATGGGAACGGGTCCAACCCCGAACATGTGCGGAGGCGGCGATGGCTCTCACCGACGAGGCGATCGGCAAGATCAAGATGATGATCACGTCGGGCGAGCTCGGCCCGGGCGATCGACTGCCGAAGGAGGCGGACCTGGCCCGGCGGCTCGGTCTGTCCCGCAACTCCCTGCGTGAAGCGGTGAAGGCCCTGTCCATCATCCGCATCCTGGATGTCCGCCAGGGTGACGGCACCTACGTCACCAGCCTTGCCCCACAGTTGCTGCTCGACATGCTCAATTTCGTCGTGGACTTCCACCGCGACGACACAGTGCTGGAGTTCCTTGAGGTGCGGCGCATCCTTGAGCCGGCCGCCACGGCGCTGGCCGCGCAGCGGATGGCCGCCGAGGACGTCGCCGGCCTCCAGGCCGTGCTCGACAGCCTCGGCGACACCGACGACGTGGAGGCCCTGGTCGCCAACGATCTGCAGTTCCACCGCCTGATCGCCGTCGGCTCCGGAAACACGGTGCTGTGCTCGCTGCTCGACGGGCTCTCCGGGCCCACCACCCGGGCCCGCATCTGGCGCGGTGTCACCCAGCAGGGCGTCATCAGCCGGACCCGGGAGCAGCATCAGGCGATTGTCGACGCGATCACGATCGGGCACGCCGACCTTGCGCGTTCCTGGGCGACAGTGCACATCGCCGGCGTCGAGGAGTGGCTCCGCAGAGCACTGTGACCGACCATGGCCGCTGACCGGCTTGCGAGTCGTACGGCGATGGCGGTGTCGATTCAGGCCGGCACGACGCGGGCGATGCTCGCCCGGATGGGCGCGTAGTGGTCGGCGATGGCGGCTTGCAGGCCGGCCACGTTGCCGGCCGCGATCGCGTCCACGATTGCCCGGTGACGGTGGGCGGTGATCAGCCGGTCCTCCGGCTCGGTGCGCAGCGTGGGAGCGACGATGGCCTGGACCTGCCAGAACGCCTCGGTCAACTGGAGGATCAGGTCGTTGCCGAGGGGCTCCAGCAACTTCACGTGGAAGGCCCGGTCGACGTCGAGGAAGTCCTTCCCCTGGCCTGCCAGGCTCTCCATCTCGTCGACGAGCGCGGAGAGGGCCACCCGGTGCTCGCCGTCGAGGACGGCGATGACCTGGGCTGCGAGCCCCTGCTCGAGGGTCTGGCGGACATCGACGACCTGCCCCAGCACGTGGTGATCTTCCTCGCCGCTCAGGAGGCCGCGGAAGGTCAGGCCCTCCACGAGGGCGGCGAGGGACATGCGGCCGACGAACGTGCCGTGACCGTGCCGCACCTCGACGATGTCGAGGGCGGAGAGGATCTTGACCGCCTCGCGCACGCTGGACCGGCTGGCGCCGACCGCCTCGCAGAGCTCCGCCTCGGTGGGCAGGATGTTTCCCGGCTTGAGGCGGTTGCGGAGGATGTACTCCTTGATCTTGGTCGCGACTTCCTGCCGGCGGGGACCTGGGCGCTCCGCACCGCGTAGCGGAGTGGCGTCAATGGTCGTCATCTGGCACTTGCCCTTCCCTCACGAATCTGACACGCTCACCCTATCGGCATCAGATGTCAGACGTCAGACCCCATTATCTTCGAATCCCTCAGCGCGAGCGTCACGCGAGCGCATGAAGAGCCTATGGAGGCAGCTACGTGAGCACCACCGTTAAGCCATCGGGGAGTTGGCGCGTCCCCCAGCGTCGGCTCCGCTCGCTGGCCGTCGCTTCCACTGCGGCAACCCTCGCTCTCGGACTGGTCGCGTGCAGCGGCGGGCCGGCTTCGACCAACGCCGTCGAGGGAGGCGGGGGGAAGACCTCCATCGAGACCACCCTGGCGTTCACCCTCTCCAGCGGGTTCGACCCGGGTAACGCCTCGTCGGCGGTGGCGACCGCGGTCAACCAGCACATCTTCGAGGGTCTGATCGATCTAGACCCGGTCACGCGGGAACCCTACCGTGCTCTCGCCAAGGAAGACCCGGTGGCCAGCGCCGACGGGCTCACCTACACCGTCGCGGTGCGTGACGGCGCGAAGTTCTCCGACGGCACCCCGGTCACCGCCGAGGACGTCGCCTGGTCCTTCACCCGGGTCCTCAAGCCGGCGGACCCCAAGGCCCCGCCGCTGATGCAGGGCTTCGTGTCGTTCATCGACTCGGTGACCGCCAAGGACGCGACGACCGCCGAGTTCAAGCTGAAGTACCCGTTCGCCCTGTTCTCCGAGCGGATCTCGGTCATCAAGATCCTGCCGAAGGCGAAGACCGCGGACGCGGCCGCGTCGAAGGCCTTCGACACGGCACCGATCGGCTCCGGCCCCTTCAAGATGGACAGCGCGTCCAAGGAGTCGGGTATCAAGCTCAGCAAGAACCCGAACTACAGCGGGCCCCGTCCGGCCAAGGTCGAGACGATGACCTGGAACACCACCTCCGAGGCCTCCGCGCGGGTGTCGGACCTGCAGGGCGGCCGGGTCCAGGCCATCGAGTCGGTGCCGTACCTGAACGTCGACTCGCTCAAGGACAAGTACACGGTCGACGTGAAGCAGGCCTTCAACCAGGTCTTCCTCATGTTCAACTCGTCTGCGGCGCCGTTCAACGACAAGCGGGTGCGCCAGGCCCTGCACTACGCGATCAACAAGGACGAGGTCATCAAGACCGCGCTCAACGGTTACGGCACGGCGGCGACGAGCTACCTGGACGAGGGCAACAAGGACTACCAGAAGGCCGCCACCGTCTACGACTACAACCTGGAAAAGGCCAAGAGCCTGCTCCAGGAGGCCGGCGTCTCGAACCTGAAGTTCCAGCTCGACACCACGGACAACTCCGCCGTGAAGGATGTCGCCCCGCTGGTCATCGAGCAGTGGAAGAAGATCGGCGTCACCGCCACCCTCAACACCGTGCCGTCCTCGGCCATCTACGGTGACATCGTTCCGAAGGACACCTTCCGGGTCCTGATGGCCACCGGAGACCCCAGCGTCTTCGGCGTCGACACCGACCTGCTGATGCGCTGGTTCTTCTACGGCGAGACCTGGCCGGGCCTGCGCTACCGGTGGAACGCCACCGACCGCAAGGCCATGGCCGACCTGCTCGACAAAGCCGCGCAGACCTCCGACGAGGCGGCCCGCAAGGCCCTGTGGAAGCAGGCTCTGGACAAGGTGGCCGACGAGGTCCCCCTGTACCCGATCCTGCACACCAAGGTCGTCACCGCGTACGACCCCGCGAAGCTCAGCGACTTCTCGGGCGCGGCGACCACCGGCCTGTACTTCCTGGGCAGCAGCCGAAAGGGCTGAGCCCGCTTCGGGGGCCCGGACCCCGGCCCCTAGCGTCCCGCCCAGCCCTGTCCCTTGGGCTGGGCGGGACGTCCCGGCGGCCCTCGACGAAAGAAAGACACCATGCTGAGCGTTCTGAGCCTGGTCACGCGACGACTCCTGACCCTGATACCCCTGGTGCTGGGCATCACGATCTTCGTCTTCGTGATCATGCAGTTCTCCCCGATCGATCCCGCGTTGTCCGTCCTCGGCGACCAGGCAACCGCCGCGCAGGTGGCCGCGTTCAAGGCCGCCAACGGCCTCGACGACCCGCTGCCCCTGCGGTACCTGCACTTCCTGGGCGACCTGCTCCGGGGCGATCTGGGCATGACCTTCCCGCCGTCCGTCCCGGTCGCCGACAAGATCGCCACCGCGCTGCCGCTGACGATCCAGCTGACGGCCCTCGGCATCGTCGGCGCGCTGATCATCGCGTTGGCCCTCGGCATCCCCGCGGCGCTGTACCGCGATCGCTGGCCCGACCAGGTCATCCGGTTCGTCTCGATGGCCGGTATTGCCATGCCGTCGTTCTGGCTGGCCCTCCTGCTCATCCAGGAGTTCTCGGTCCGCCGCCCCGTCTTCCCGACCGGCGGGTACGTCAACCCCGGTGACTCGTTCTCGCTCTGGCTCCAGTCGCTCGCCATGCCGGCGCTCGCTCTCGCCGTCCCGGTCGGCTGCTCACTGGCCAGAATCGTGCGGACGTCGATGGTCGAGGAACTCGACAAGGACTACGTGCGCACCGCCATCGGCGCCGGGCTGCCGCCCCGCGTGGTGGTCGGCCGCAACGTGCTGCGCAACGCGCTCGTCAACCCGCTCACCGTGCTGGGCCTGCGGATCGGCTACCTGCTGGGCGGCACTGTCGTCATCGAGGCCATCTTCTCGCTGCCCGGCATGGGCACCCAGATCATGAGCGCGGTGCAGCAGAACGACACCGCCCTCGCGCAGGGAACCGTGCTGACGATCGCCATCTGCTTCGTCGTCGTGAACCTGGTGGTCGACATCCTCTACCTCTTCGCCAACCCTCGACTGCGCGGAGCCCACTGATGCGTCGAACACTCACCGCCCGGCTGTCGGCTCCCGGCATCGCCTTCAAACGGCTCAGCATCACGGCCCGGATCGCACTGAGCTTCGTCCTGCTCATCGTCGTGGTGGGCATCTTCGCGCCGCTGCTCCTGCGGCACGACCCCGCGCAGGCCGGGCTCGGTGCCGCGCTGACCGGCCCGAACGGCGACTACTGGTTCGGCCTGGACAAGCTCGGACGCGACGTGTTCTCACGGCTGGTCGCCGGCACCCGCCGCTCGTTGATCGTGGGCTTCGGCAGCGCCGGCATCGCCCTGGTGGTCGGCGCGATTCTGGGCGCGCTGGCGGGAACCAGCCGGCCCGCGATCGACGAGGTGGTGATGCGGTGCCTCGACGTCGTCATGGCATTCCCCGCCATCGTGCTCTCCGCCCTGCTGATCATCTCCTTCGGCAAGAACAGCCTCGTGGTCCTCGTGGTCGCGATCGGGTTCGTCTTCGTGCCCTCGATCGCGCGCATCGTGCGCGCCAACGTGCTCTCGCAGTACCGGGAGGACTACGTCGCGGCCGAACGGATCATCGGTGCCCGACGGCCGCACATCCTCTGGCGGCACATCCTGCGCAACTGCGCCGCCCCGATCCTCGTCTTCGTCACCGTCATGGTGGCCGACGCGATCGTGTTCGAGGCGTCCCTCTCCTTCATCGGTGGCGGGCTCGCGCCCCAGGAGGCGGCGTCCTCGTGGGGTTCGGTGATCGCCTTCGGCAAGGAGATGGTGCAGATCGGTGGCTGGTGGGCCACGTTCTTCCCCGGCCTGCTGATCCTGCTGACCGTGCTCGCCCTGAACGTGCTCTCCGAGGGGATGTCCGACGCCTGGGCCGCCCCGGCGGCGCGGCGTGCCACCGCGACGAAGGTCGGCGACGCGCAGGAGGAGGCGCAGCCCGGCTCCGGTGAGGTGGTGCAGCTGCCCGGCCTGGCCGAGGCAGCGCAGCGGCTGCGCGAGCGGGCCCGTCCGCTCCCGCAGGGTGAGCCCGTCCTGGAGGTCCGGAACCTGTCCATCGGGTTCGAGGGGCGCCACCGGGGCGTCGACATCGTCGACGACCTGACCTTCGACGTCCGCCCCGGCGAGGTGATGGGCCTGGTGGGAGAGTCCGGCTCGGGCAAGTCCCTGACCTCGCTCGCCGTGATGGGCCTGCTGCCGCAGGGCGCACGGGTCCGAGGCGAGGTCCGCTTCGCGGGCACCGACCTGCTGACGATGAGCACCAAACGACGTCGTGCCCTGATGGGCCGCGAGATCGCGATGGTCTACCAGGACGCCCTCTCGGCGTTGAACCCCTCACTGCGCGTCGGCCCCCAGCTCGCCCAGATGATCAGCCGAGGCGGCACCCGGTCGGCTGAGGAGCTGATGGACCTGGTGGGCCTGGACGCACGGCGCACCCTGTCCGCGTACCCGCATGAGCTGTCCGGCGGGCAGCGGCAGCGCGTGGTGATCGCCATGGCGCTGTCCCGAGACCCGCGCCTGATCATCGCCGACGAGCCGACCACCGCGCTCGACGTCACCGTCCAGGCGCAGGTCATGGAGCTGCTGCTGCGGCTGCGCGGCCAGTTGGGCTTCGCGTTGATCCTGGTCAGCCACGACCTGGCGCTGGTCAGCGACGTCGCGGACCGCGTCGTGGTGATGTACGGCGGGCAGATCATCGAGAGCGGCGTCACCGCCGACGTGGTCGGCGCGCCGGCACACCACTACGCCCGGGGTCTCCTCGGCTCCGTCCTCTCCCTTGAGGCCGGTGCGGAACGGCTCACCCAGATCCGTGGCGTGGTGCCGTCGCCGGCCGACTTCCCGGCGGGATGCCGGTTCGCTGATCGCTGCCCCATGGCGACCGAGGTCTGCCGGACGGAGACGCCCCGCCTGGAGGGCGACTCCAACCACCGGTACGCCTGTCACCACCCGGCCGTGACCGTCAGGGAAGAGGAGCTGGCCCGATGAGTGCGACATCCCCGCGCGACTCGATCGTCGAGCTACGCGACGTGCACGTGGTTCACCGCACCCGCGGTGGCGGCCTGTTCGGCCGCGAGCGGGTGTACGCCCTCACCGGCGCGGACCTGACCGTGCGTACCGGCGAGACCATCGGGGTCGTCGGTGAGTCCGGCTGCGGCAAGTCCACGATGGCCAAGGTGCTGGTGGGCCTCCAGCGACCGACGAGCGGCACTGTCGCCTTCGCCGGCAAGGAAGTCTGGTCGATGAACGCGTCGGAACGACGGCAGCACATCGGTGCCGGCGTCGGCATGATCTTCCAGGATCCGGCCACGTCGCTGAACCGGCGCATGCCGGTCCGCGACATCCTGCGCGATCCGCTCGACGTGCACCGCCGTGGCACCCGCAAGCAGCGTGAGGAGCGGGTCAACGAGCTGATGGCCCTGGTGGGGCTGCCCCGGTCGGTCGCCGACGTCCTGCCGAGCCAGCTCTCCGGTGGCCAACGCCAGCGGGTGTCCATCGCGCGTGCCCTCGCCCTGGAGCCGGGCCTGGTCATCGCCGACGAGCCCACCAGCGCCCTCGACGTGTCGGTGCGGGCGCAGATCCTCAACCTGCTCCTGGACCTCAAGGAGCGTCTGAACCTGGCGATGGTCTTCGTCTCGCACGACATCCAGACGGTCAAGCGGATCAGTGACCGCGTGGTCACCATGTACCTCGGCCGGATCGTGGAGCAGACACCCGCCGCCGGGCTTCCCGAGGTCGCGCAGCACCCGTACACGCGGGCGCTCTTCTCGGCCACGCCGGGTCTGCTCTCGCCCCTGGATCCCATCCCGCTCGTCGGCCCCGTCCCGCTCGCCACCAAGCCGCCGACCGGATGCCCGTTCCGCACCCGGTGCTGGAAGGCGACCGACGGCTGCGCCATCGAGATGCCGCCGGTCCGGTCGGGCGACGGTGGCGCCGGCTCCCACGAGTTCCGGTGTTACCACCCCGTACCCGCTGGATCCAGCAACACGGAGCTGGTCGAGCTCGCCAGAGCAGCGACCGGCCGCACCACCCCCCTACATCTCGAGGAGACAGCGTGACCACCCCTGCCCCGCGGTTCGCCGGAGTCGTGCCGCCGGTCGTCACCCCTTTGACCGAGGAGGGTGCGGTCGACGTCGCCTCCCTGGAGCGGATCATCGAGCGGATGCTCAGCGCAGGCGTCGACGGCATCTTCGCCCTCGGCAGCTCCGGCGAGACCGTCTTCCTCACCGACAGCCAGCGGGACCAGGCTCTCGAGGTCGTCGTGAAGACCGTCGCGGGCGCCGTACCGGTCATCGCCGGCTGCATCGAGCCGACCACGCGCCGGGTCCTCGACCGGGCCGACGCGTCGACGCGCCTGGGCGTCGACGGCCTGGTGGCCACGGCACCCTTCTACGCCATCGTCGGCCCGTACGAGGTCGAGCGTCACTTCCGGTCGCTCGCCGCGTCGGTCGAGCTTCCCCTGCTGGCGTACGACATTCCCGTCTGCGTGCACACCAAGCTCTCCCCGGGTCTGCTGAGCCAGCTGGCGGTGGAAGGCGTCCTCGCGGGTGTCAAGGACTCCAGTGGCGACGACGTCGCCTTCCGTCAGCTGGTGCTGGCGATCACGGAACGCGCGCCGGACGCCGGTTTCAGCCTGTTGACCGGGCACGAGGTGGTGGTCGACGCGATGATGCTCGCGGGCGCCTCCGGCTCGGTTCCCGGCCTGGCCAACGTGGACCCGGCGGGCTACGTGCGACTGCACCGGGCGTGCGTGAACGGCGACTGGGACACCGCCCGCGTGGAGCAGGACCGACTGACCCGGTTGTTCCGGATCGTCGACGCGGCCGACCCGGCGACGGCGGCGGGGGCGACCCGGGGCGTGGGCGCGTTCAAGACCGCCCTGGCCCTGCTCGGCGTCATCGACAGCAACACCGTGTCACTTCCGATGCGGCCGCTCGACGCCGACGAAACGGCGCGGGTTCGTGCCCAGCTGGAACTGGCGGGGCTGCTCTAGCCATGTCCAAGGTGCGCAAGCCCCCGGTCGTCGACGAGGCGGTAGCCGCGCTCGACATCGGGGGCACCAAGACGGCTGCCGCCCTCGTCACGAGGCAGGGCGAGGTCGTCCACCGGGCCACGGCCCCCACCCCTGGTCGGGCCGGGGCGACCGCCATCCTCGACACCGCGGCCGATCTCGTCGATCGGTTGCGGGCTAGGGCGACGGGGACACGCGTCCGTGCCGTCGGAGTCGGTAGTGCCGGAGTGATCGACCACCGGACGGGCCTGGTGCTCTCGGCCACCGACGCCCTGGCCGGTTGGGCCGGCACGGATCTGCGACGACGACTGCGCGAGCTGCTGGACCTGCCCGTCGCGGTGATCAACGACGTGCACGCGCACGCCCTCGGCGAGACGCGCCACGGGGTGGCCGCCGGCCACCAGACGACGCTCTTTCTCGCGGTCGGCACCGGCATCGGCGCCTCGTTCGTCGTCGACGGCACCGTGCTGGCCGGCGCCCACTCCGCGGCCGGGCACGCCGGCCACCAGCCGTCGCCGTACGCCGGGCAGTTGCCCTGCACCTGCGGCGGGCAGGGACACCTGGAGGCGATCGCGTCCGGGCCCGGCCTCGCCCAGGAGTACGCGCGGCGTACCGGCCAACCGGTCGACGACCTGCGGTCGGTGGCCGCGCGCGCAGCCGACGGCGACGCGACGGCCCGGGAGGTGGTCCTGCTGGGCGGGGCTGCCGTGGGCTCGGCTGTCGGCGGACTGGTCAACATGCTCGATCCCGCTGCCGTCGTCATCGGCGGCGGGGTCGCCGGCCTCGGTGACCTCTGGTGGCAGGCACTTCGGGACGCCGTGCGGCGGGAGACGTTGCCCAGCCTGGTCGACGTGCCCGTGCTGGCCTCGACCCTCGGATCGGACGCCCCACTGCTCGGCGCCGCGTCACTCGCCTGGGAGGGCACCGAATGAACAAGCTGATCGCGCATCTCCGTCACCGCCTCGTCGTCTCCTGCCAGGCGTACCCCGGTGAGCCGATGCGCACCCCGGACACGATGCGCCGGGTCGCCCTCGCCGCCGCCAAGGGCGGTGCCGCCGGCATCCGCGCCCAGGGTGTGGCGGACATCGCGGCCATCCGGGAGGCGGTCGACCTCCCGCTCATCGGGCTGTGGAAGGACGGCGACGACGACGTCTTCATCACCCCCACGCTGGAGCACGCGCTGGCCGTGGCACGGGCGGGCGCGCACGTCGTCGCGCTCGACGGCACCGCACGGCCCCGGCCCGACGGCCGAACCCTCGCTGACACCATCGCCGCCGTCCACGAACTGACCGGGGCTCTGGTGATGGCCGACTGCTCCACGCTCGGCGAGGGCATCGCCGCCGCGGCGGCGGGCGCCGATCTGGTCGGCACCACCCTTTCCGGCTACACCGCGTACACCAGCAAGCAGCCCGGCCCCGACCTGGACCTGGTTGCTCAGCTCGCCACCGCGATCGACGTGCCGGTGATCGCGGAGGGTCGGATCCACACCCCGGCCCAGGCGGCGCAGGCGCTGCGGGCCGGGGCGTGGGCGGTGGTGGTGGGCACCGCGATCACCCACCCCAGCACCATCACCGGCTGGTTCGCGTCGGCGATGGCGAACGCCAACCCTGCTGCGACGGAGGCCAAGCTGTGGCTTTGAGCGATCTCACCCTCGCCGAATGCTGGGCGTACCGACCCGATCTGGCTGTTCCGGAGGACCTGGACGCCTTCTGGGAGCGGACACTTCGCGTCGACGAACCAGCGGAGGCGACGTACGAGCCCGTCGACACCGGTCTCACCCAGATCCGCACCTGGTCGGTCACCGTCGCTGGCTACGGCGGCGAGCCGGTGCACGGCTGGCTGCACCTGCCGACGAATGCCACCGGGCCGTTGCCCTGCGTGGTCGAGTATCTCGGGTACGGCCGTGGTCGTGGCCTGCCACACGAGAAACTGTTCTGGGCCTCGGCGGGCTTCGCGCACCTCATCATGGACACCCGGGGTCAGGGCTGGAGTGCCGCGCCCGGCGACACCGCCGACCCGCACCGCTATCCGGCGGGCAGTGTTCCGGGTTTCCTCACCCGGGGGGTCACCAGCCCGGAGGACTTCTACTACCGCAGGCTGATCACCGACGCGGTCCGGTTCGCCCAGGCTGCCCGGGAGCATCCCGCCGTCGACCCCGACCGGGTCGTCGTCACCGGCATCAGCCAGGGCGGTGGCCTCTCGCTGACGGTGGCCGCGCTGTTCCCGGAGGTGGCGGCCGCCATGCCCGACGTGCCCTTCCTGTGTGACTTCCCGCGCGCCGTCCAGGTCGCCGGTCAGGGTCCCTACGGCGAGGTCGCCGGATATCTCGCGCTTCACCGGGGTCAGAGCAGCCAGGTATTCCGTACGTTGTCGTACGTCGACGCCGCCGTGCTCGCACCCGGCGCGACAGCGCCCGCGCTGTTCTCCATCGCGATGATGGACCAGATCTGCCCGCCCTCGACCTGCTTCGCCGCCTACCACCGCTACGGCGGTGACAAGGAGGTGCGCGTGTACGAGTTCAACGACCACGAAGGTGGCGAGGCGCACCACCAGCTCGAACAGCTCGCCTGGCTGCACAAGCTCTTCGGCCGCTGAGGCGCTGAGGCGTTGAGGCGCTGAGGCCTGAGGCGTTGAGGCGCTGAGGGCTTGCGGACAGGGCCGCCGGTTGGCGTCAGCGCGGCTCCCAGGCGTCGGGCAACGCGGTGAGCTTGCGGACGTGGGCGGGCAGCCGACCGCTGACGATCTCGGCGAGGCTCACCTCGTCGACGACCCGGCGCACGGCGGCGCGCACCGCCACCCACAGGCCGGGCAGGTTCTCCGCCGAACCCTCGTACCGGGTCTCCTCGGGGCGCAGCCCGCGTACGCCGGCGAGCGGGCCCTCGACGGCCCGTAGCACCGCGCCGACGGTCACCTCGCGCGGCGGTCGGGCCAGCGTGTAGCCGCCCTCGGCGCCGCGCTGGGCGCGCACGATGCCGGCCCGGCGCAGATCCGCCAGGACCGCCTCCAGGAACTTGCGAGGCATGTCCTGCTCGGCGGCGATGGCCTGGGTGGACAGCAGCGAGGGGTACGCGGTGGCGAGGCTCAGCGCTGCCCGTACCGCGTAGTCGCCGCGCGCGGAGATCTGCACAGTGTCATCATGCCCGCCCGGTGCCGTTGGCCGGTGTGGTGGGCGACCCGGGTCGCGTGGTGTGAGAACCGTTGGCCGATCCGCCGACGGGGAAACCGCCGCCGTTGGCGCCCGTCGGCTCGGCCGGCGGTCGGGGCCGGATCACCCGGGCGGCCGGTTGGTCGCGCGCGGCCCGGAACGCACCGGGGCTGACGCCGACCTCCCGGGTGAAGAAGCGACCGAAGTTCGTGGGCTCGGAGAAGCCGAGGTGCCGGCCGATCTGGGCGATCGGCTGGTCGGTCGCGGCGAGGAGTCGGCCGGCCTGCAACGCGACGCGCTCGTCGATGACCTGCTTGGCGCTGCGACCGGTGACGGCCAGGCAGGCCCGGGTCAGGGTCCGCACCGAGCAGCGGAGCTCAGCCGCGTAATCCTCCACCCGGCGGGTGTGCGCGTAGCTGTGCTCCACCTCCCGGCAGAACCGGTGGAACGTCTCGTCCTCGGGGCGGGGCGTCGACCGGTCGGCACTGCCCAGGGCCAGCCGCAGCAGCAGCACGGCCAGTTGGTGGCGGAGCAGCGCGCGGGCGGCGACGGTGTCGGGGTGCCGCTGGCAGTCCACCACCAGTTGGCTCACCTCGGTGATCACCGCGTCCTCGTCCTCGCCGGCCAACTGCCGCCAGGTCACCGGTGTGTCCAGGTCGACGTCGAAGCCGCGCAGCGCCTCCGGGTCCCAGGCGACCACTGTCGCGTCGAACTGCGGACCGGAGCAGCGCAGCACCTGGCCGGCGCGGACCCGCAGCAGCGTGCCGGGCCGACAGGGCAACGGGTGAAAGTCGGGTTCGGCGTCGCCGTGCCCACGCGTGGTGAGGATCAGCAGCTCCCGCTCGACGATCACGGGCCGACGCCAGCGCGGGTCAGGGGAGAGGTCGGCCAACGCGAACGTGGCTATCTCGTCGGGGACGGGTGACGCCGTTCCGATCGGTGGCGCGGGGGAGGGACCGGTGGAGACCATCGCCTGCGACGGTAGCCCGAACCGCAGGTCACCGCATCCCGATCGACGCGCACAGCGAAGTCGGCGCGTCGATGCGGGCTTGTCGCGATCCTCGTGGCCGGGCTACGTTACCCGGCGGTAGCGCCGTCCGGTCCGCGGTCCGCCCGGCGCACCGCCGGCCGCCTACCCGGCCGGCGGCCTCCGCCGACTCGCGATGGGATGGGCATGACGCAGCTGTTCTCGGTCGAAGGCAAGACGGTCCTGGTCACCGGTGGTTCGCGGGGGATCGGTCTGATGATCGCCCAGGGGTTCGTCCGGGCCGGCGCCCATGTGATCATCTCGTCCCGCAAGGCGGACGTCTGTGAGGCGGTCGCCAAGGAACTCTCCGCCGAGGGCCGCTGCGAGGCCATCCCCGCCGACCTGGGCGACGACAGCGGCGCCGAGGCGCTGGCCGCCGCCGTACGCGAGCGCTTCGGTCGCCTCGACGTGCTGGTCAACAACGCCGGCGCCACCTGGGGCGCGCCGTTGGAGGGCTACCCGGAGGCGGCGTTCGACAAGCTCTGGGCGGTCAACGTCAAGGCCGTCTTCCGGCTCACCACCGCGCTGCTGCCGGCGCTACGCGCCGCCGCCAGCGCCGACGACCCGGCCCGCGTGATCAACATCGGGTCGATCGACGGCATCCGGGTGCCGTGGATGGAGGTGTACGCGTACTCGGCCACGAAGGCGGCAGTGCACATGCTCACCCGCAGCCTGGCCCACCAACTGGCCAGCGAGCAGATCACCGTCAACGCGATCGCGCCCGGCCCGTTCGAGAGCAAGATGATGGCGTTCGCACTGGACGACCCGGAGAGCCGGGCCGCCATCGAGCAGCAGGTGCCGCTGGGCCGGATCGGCCGCCCCGAGGACATGGCCGGCACCGCCATCTACCTGTCGTCGCGCGCCGGCGCGTACCTCACCGGCGCGGTCATCCCCGTCGACGGCGGCATCACCACGCACGGCTGAGCACCGGCTGACCCGGGTCGGGCTGCCCGCGTACACCTTCGGTGTGTGCCGGGGCCGCGCGGACTCGGCAGATCCGCGCGGCCCCGGTGTGGCCGGTGTTGCCCGTTCGGGCGGTGCTCAGCGACCGGCGAGCAGCCGGTTCACCGCCGTGTCGACGTCCAGGTGCTCGGCCTCACGGCCGCGCGGGACGACGACGTACGTCCGTCGAAGGAAACGCACCAGGACGCTGCGCGGCACCTCGAAGAGGGCGTTGCCGTCCGGTGACGAGAGGGCCAGCGCGACGAAGTCACCGCGCGGTGTGGCCCAGGGCCAGACCCGCACATCCCCGATGCCGGCTGGCTCGTCCAGGCCGGTGACCAGCAGTTCGCGGGCAAAGGACCAGCTCACCGCCTCGCCGCCGGCAGATTCGGCGTGGAACAGGACATGGACCGCATACGGGTCAGCAGGGTCGTAACGCAGACTGGCACGCACCGGCAAGGCGGTGGCGTCAGGTGCGACGAGCCTTAGCGACGTCTCGACCTCTACGGTCGTCGGTCGGATGACACTCATGGACGTTCTCCCCCCGGCACCGCTGCGGAACGCGCGTGTCCCGCTTTTCCCATACTCAGGTGCTACTCCTGGCTACGCTCCGCCATACGCTGACTTCACCCAGTGGTGGGAAGGGGGACGGAAAGGCCGCGTGAATACGAGGATTCGCGTAGAATTTCCGGTTCTGCCCAGTGCGTGATCCCGCCCGGCATCGGGTGGTTCAGTCGTCGACTTACTCCGGTAACGTCCAGTCGGCCGTTGCAGTGACGGGCCCGAGCGACACTGGGGGGTGAAATGGTGACGAAGAGATCCTCTATGGATCCGTCGGCGGCTCCCGGCCCGCCGAACGTCGCGGTCCGAGCAGCCGAACAGCGGGGGTACGCAGTGCCGATGGAGCAGCCCGAACGGGCCGGTCGGCCGGCGCCCGATGCCGATCATCCGAACGGCCGAGGCGCGGACCGGTCAGCTGTTGGCACCGGCGGTGGCAGCACCGTCGTGCAGGACCCGCCACGCCGCCCCCGCTGGCGGGAGCGGATCAGGGTGACTCTCGATCTCATCCGGGCCAACCCCACCGGCCGGATCGCACTCAAGATCTTCATCTCGATCGCCGGGGCGCTCGTGGTGACCATCGGCATCGCTCTCATTCCCCTGCCCGGTCCAGGCTGGCTGCTGGTGATCGCCGGGCTGGGCATCTGGGCCGTCGAATACCACTGGGCGCGCCGGCTGCTCGGCTTCACCCGCCGACATGTCCACGGATGGACACAGTGGGTGACCAGACAGTCACTGATGGTGCGAATCGTGCTCGGCTCCGTCGGCCTCGTTTTCGTGGGCGCCGTGGTCTGGCTGTCCCTCAAGTACAGCCTCGGCATCGACGTGGTGGCCGAGGCGATGCACTACCTCGCGACGCACTGACCCCGGATTTCCGGTCCGGTTCCACGATCGGGTAGAGTCAGTGGCGCTGAGGGCGATTAGCTCAGTGGGAGAGCGCTTCGTTCACACCGAAGAGGTCGCTGGTTCGATACCAGCATCGCCCACTCTCAGTTCGTGCAGTCAAAGGTCATTCCCAGTCATTGGGGGTGGCCTTTTTGCTGCCTGTACAGCAGCTAAGTACAGCAGCTAAGTACAGCAACCACGGTCGTTGGGTCTGTGTGTGGTGCAGCCGGGAGGGTGGTGAACGTGACGGACGTGCTGAATGTTGAAGACCTTCGCCAGGTGTTCGGCGTGCTGCTGGACATGGTGGAGGAGCGGTTCGGCGCGGAGATCGATCTTTCGGGCGTCGGTGTCGATCTCTACTGGAACGTCGACCTGGCGACCGCGTTCGACCTGAGAGACCTTCCGGAATCGGGGATCGACGTCGGGCAGTGCAGTGACGACGTGGCAGAGCTACATGCACTGCTGCGCCGTCCGGCAGATCACGTGCCGGTGCTCTGGCACGACCTGCAACACCTGGCCGGTGTTCTGAGGCTGCTGGCCTATCTCGACCTGCCAGCCGGCAACGCTAGCGAGAGTTGAAGGAGCACCAGCGTCACCGCTGCCCGGCTTGGCCGACTGGTGGGTCAGCGGCCGAGAGAATCGCCGAGCCGCTTGAGTGCGTCGCGGGTCGCCTTAGACGAGACCTGGGTGTAGATCTCCATCGTCACCGAGAAGCGGGCATGCCGGAGCACCTGCATGGCGACTCGCGGGTGGACGTCCAGGTCTGCTAGCAACGTGGCGCAGGTGCGGCGTGCGTCGTGGACGGTGATCGGGCGGACCTTTGCTTTGTCGCACCGGGCTTGCCAGGAGCGCTGGAAGTTGCGCGGCTCGATGGGTGTGCCATAGCGCGTGGTGGATGCCAGGCCGTTCTCGTGCCATGCGTTGCCTGCGGATGCTTCTGTCTCGTTGCGTTGATCGCGCCGCAGCTTAAGTGCGGTCAGGCAGATGTCGGGAAGGGGGAGTGTGGCGTCCGAAGCCTGGGTCTTGGTGTCTCTGTGCAGAAGTTGCCCGCGCACGCGTTGCAGTTGACGACCGATCGCCAGCTCCCCAGCGTTGAGGTCGACGTCCTCCCACGTCAGTCCCAGAGCCTCGCCCTTGCGCAGGCCGGTCACGAGGACCAGGGCGTAGGCGGCGTAGAGCGGGTCCTCGTCTGCGCGGGCCGATTCGAGAAACCTGCGCGCCTCGTCGCTCGACCACGACTTGCCTCGTCGACGACGGACGGTTGCCAGGGTGACCGCCACGGCCGGGTTCTTGGAGATGAGGTCTTCGGCTTGGGCGTGAGTGAGGGCAGCCCGCAGTGCGGCCCGGATGTCGCTGACCGTGCGCGTCGACGGGACGGCCTGACAACAGCGGCCGACCGCGCAGCAGTGGCGTTTCTCCTTGGGCCGTGCGGCGTCCTTGCCCTGGGCGCAGCACTGGCAGGTGCGGGCCACCTGGTTGATCCAGGTCTGCACGTCCCGCGACTGAAGCCGGTCCAGCCGCTTTGCTCCGAGGCCGGGGGAGATGTAGCGGCGAACGAACGTCTCGTAGGTGGCGTAGGTCAGGGGCGCGCGGTTCGGTTGGATGATTTCGTTGAGCCAGTAGGTGAGGAAGCTGTCGACCGTCGGAACGCTCGTCGCCACTGGCCCGGCCTTGGCCTGCTGGTGCAACTTGATCCACTTGTCGTGCACAGCTTCGCGGGTCTTGCCGTAGACGTACTTCCGGGTGCGCCTGCCGTCCGGCTTGGTGACCCAGACGTATGCGGCGAAGCCGTTGCGGTAGGGGAAGATGGAGCCCTCGCCGTTAGCTCGTGTGCGTCCGG
The DNA here is from genome assembly GCF_006715105.1 of Micromonospora sp. A202. Classification (NCBI taxonomy): domain Bacteria; kingdom Bacillati; phylum Actinomycetota; class Actinomycetes; order Micromonosporales; family Micromonosporaceae; genus Micromonospora; species Micromonospora sp. A202. Next base: position 1,602,181 of record NZ_VFMP01000001.1, read on the forward strand.
GCATCAGGCGGCCTCCTGGCGCTCGACCTGTTCGCGGATGTAGTCGTCGACCCACTCCGGGAGGATGCGGCGGTACTTGCCGTCCTTGATAGAGCGCAGCTCGCCGGTAGCGATCTTCATCTTGACCTTGGAGATGCCGAAGCCGAGCAGGACGGCGACCTCGGCAGGGGAGTACCAGCGGGGGCGGAGATCGTGGGTCATGCGGCGGCCACGGTGAGCCAGGCTTCGTGGGCAAGTTCTTCCCGGCCGATGCGTCTGGCCTGCCGGCGCTGCGCGGCGACGGTGTTGGCCAGGAGTGCGTCGCCTTCGCTGAGCCACCCGGAGCCGGCGTAGGTAAGGATGCCGACGGTGACGGTGCCGGGGTTGTCGTCGTTCTCCTCGCGGCGGTGATGGCGCGGGTGTCGCGGAGTAGGCCGAAGGTGACCGAGTAGCGGCGTGCCTTGGTAAGGAAGTGGCCGCCGAGACCGAGCATGTGCGCCCAGCGGCGCAGTCTGGCGTAGGCGTTCGGTTGGGTGTCAAGGCTGTCTTGACGGTCGTCCGCCGTTGTGGCGCCGCTGGCGGTGTCGGTGCCGGTGGGCCGTCCGAGGTGCCAGCAGGCGTCGATGAGGCGGGCGAGGTGGTCGCCTTCCGGGTCGGCGTAGTCGTCGATCGTGGCCGGGGTGAGCCGGACGAAGGAGCGTCCGGTGGATTCGGTGGCCTTGGTGGCGTACTTGGCCAGGTAGGCGGCCACCTTGCCATCGGTCAACTCGCCGTCGGCGGCGTTGATCCGTCGCACGTCGACCTGCTCGCCCCAGGCCACCACCCAGCCCTGCGGCCGGTCGAGATGCGGAGGTGTGGTGACGACGATCTGCCGGGCGGCGGTATGGACTGCGGCGTCCAGATCGTCGATGGTGATGCCGACCGGCGGCGGGACGAGAGCATCCGGGTCAGGGCCGACACCGTCGAGGCGTAGCAGGGCGTGGAAGTGCACGGCCACCCTTCTCTGCATCTCGGCGACCTTGCCGTGCGATACCCGCACCGGCGGCAACCGGCGCACCTTGCCGGAGCCGGTGACAACCTGGACGAAGGGGATGTCGCGTCGGCGGCAGAGGGCGGCGAGGTGACGTTCGATGGCCTGCTTGGTGCGCCGCCACGATTTGCCGGAGAAGTAGTTCCAGACGGCCTGGTGCTGGTGGTCGTAACAGTCCAGGCACAACGGCTGCCCGAGCCGCGGATCGTCGGCGTCGTGGCGGGCGAAGCACGCCGCGGGCTGCCCGTGCTGGCAGTTGCCGGCGGCACCTTGGGCGCGGCAGGGAGCGGGCCGGCAGTCGCAGCGCTGTCGGGTAGCGCAGGTGTGGCGGGCGACCTGCCGATGGTGGACCGCGCCAAAGGACGGGGCGGTGAAGGTGGCGAAGACGACCGGGTGCCGGCCGACCGAGTCGGGTACGCCCTTGCCGCCGGTCAGGCCGCAGCGGACGACCTGGTAGGCGTCACCGGCGGGGTGAGAGGTGGGCCGGCAGCCGGCCGGGCCGCGCGGCCACGAGCCCGCGCGGCGCAGGGGAGCGCACGCCGGCCGCGTCGGCGAGCTGGCGGCAGTCGCGGGTTGCGGCTACTGCGCCTCCGGCGGGGGCGCTCCGGCTCCAGGATGGCCGGGGCTCCGCCGGCGGGTCACGGTCCGTGGGTGGTTGCGGTAGGCCATCCCGCCCGCCATCGACCTGGGCGAGCCGAGCAGACCGCCGCCCGACCCGCCAGCGTCCGAACCTGCGTCAAGGTCCGCTTGACGTGGCGGGCCGGGCGGCGGCCCGCTCCCCGTGCAGGCGGGTCGATGGCAGACGGGATGGCGAGTTCGACGGCGTCTGCTGTGCCGCCTGCTGTCCGGCGGTGGCGGCCGGTGCCTACCGGTCGGTCGTTGCGCGAGCGATCAGGGGAGGTCGGTGGTCGGGCAGGACGACGATGAACTGCCACGGTCCGTGCTCGACCCTGGCAAGCCCGACCGATCCGTTGACGCTAAGCGCCGCGATCAGGGCGGGGCTGCCTTCGACGATTCGGTCCAGCTCGGCGTAGTGCTTGGCCAGGCTGGCGGCGGGGCCGTTGATCCATAGCTTGATCTCGGCACCTCGGCGCAGGGCGTCGAGCAGTTCCTCGCGCATTGGTCCCGCCGCAGCCGCTAGGACCCGGTCGTGCAGGCGTTCCTGTCCGCAGGATCGGGTCGGGGCGGCGACGGCCTGCTGTCGGCAGGCGGGGCAGGCCGAGGCGTCCTCACGGTCGAAGAGGTGCCGATACAACTCGATCTGTTCCTCGACGAGGCCGCACAGGGTTTCCCCGTCGCCCCAAGCGTGCTGCACACCGGGTGTGAGCGGCTGGATCGCAGCGCCGAACTGGGCCGGGACCCGTGCCGTGGCGAACGACCAGCCTTTTTGATCAGCAGACGTCACGGCGCGAGGTTACCGACCTAAGGCCTGAGGCGTTACACCTCAGCCGCCAGGACCCAAGGTCAGACGCGGGCAAAGAGCCTCCCGGCAGTGCCGGGGCACATAGGGGGCACAAGATGACGCGAAACGCCCTCAAGCAGCGATCAACACTGGCAACCCGGAATGCCGTGTGAGCAGGTGTTGAGCGTCGTCGCCGCTGGTGGCGGAGTAGCGGCTCTTAGTTCCGCTTCAACGTCTGATACTCGGGCTGGGTGGCCAACTGGGTGACGACGGGCGCGGGCAAGGCCGGACGTCCGTGGACTGCGGTGGACGGTTCAGATAGCTCAGCCCAGCGACTGGCGCAGCTCATAGCCGGCTGGTAGTTCCTTCGGGACGAAGCGGTCGAGGCTGAGGGGGTGAGGTGGGGATCGCTGTCGTGGCAGCATACGGCGGTGACCTTTGATGATGCCCTATACCTGGATGCCTTTGTCGACTACAGCAGGGGGCATCATTTCGTTCGGCTTGACGTCGAAGTTCCAGCGGAGACTCTGACGGAAGGGTTGGCCGGTCCCGATGACGACGTGCCGCACGGCTCATTGTGGTTGTCGGCGGACCGGGCGGAGGCACTGGCGAGGTCGTTGCTCAGTTGCGCGGCAGAGGTGAGGGAGCAGAGCTGCAGGCGCGACGCGTGAGTGACTAACCGGGTGACGATCGGGTTGGATGCTGACGGACGAGCATGGACACCGGAGGACTCATCCGGCAGTTCAGCGCCTGTGAAACAGCAGGTCAACGATCCCTGTTGGTTGCCTGGGGGTCAAGGGGTCGGCGTCGGCCGACGACGTTGGGGCACGGTTGCCGGGCCACGACCGAGCACACTGAGATGCATGAGGACCATGGCGACGTTCCGCCTTCGTGGTGGCGGGGAGCGTACCGCTGCGCATGTGACGCAACTCCTGGGCATTCAACCGAGCGACGTGTTCGAGGCGGGCACACCGGTCGGCTCCCGAAGTGTGGGCCTGCCCCGTTTTGACGGACATCCGAGATCAGGGGACCTGGGGTCTCCGGGAGGATGTCCATCATCATGGAGAGCATGGGGAAGAAGCGGCCGCGGCCTCGGCGTTCGTTCACGCCGGAGTTCAAGGCCGAGATCGTCGAGTTGTGCCAGCGTGGTGACCGCACGCTTCGGCAGGTCAGCCAGGATTTTGATCTGACCGAGACGGCGGTGCGTGAGTGGGTCAAGCAGGCCGAACTCGACACCGGCGTCCGCGCCGACGGGCTGACCACCGACGAACGGGCCGAACTCGCACAGCTGCGCAAAGAGAACCGCAGGCTGCGCGAAGACGTCGATGTGCTCAAACGGGCGACGGCTTTCTTCGCGAAGGAGACCCGGTGAACGTCTTCCCGTTCATCGCCGCGGAGCAGGCCGGCAAGCACAACGTCAAACGTGCCTGCGAACTGCTCGAGGTCTCCCGATCCGCCTACTACCAGCAGAAAGCCGGCACCCAGTCGCAGCGCGAGCGGGTCGATGCGCAGCTCACCGACAAGATCACCGTGCTGCACGAACGGTCCAAGGGCACCTACGGGGCGCCGCGGATCCACGCTGACCTCACCGAACAGGGGCTACGGCACGGCCGTAAACGCGTCGCCCGGCTAATGCGCACCGCCGGACTCGCCGGCAAGAGCCCACGCCGCTGGCGCACGACCACAATCCCGGATCGGGCCGCCGGGCTCCGACCTGACCTGGTCGGCCGCGACTTCCGTGTTGATCCCGGCGTAATCGATACCCGCTGGTGCGGCGACATCACCTACATCAACACCTGGCAGGGCTGGCTCTACCTGGCCACCGTCATCGATCTCGCATCACGCCGGGTCGTCGGCTGGGCCGTGGCCGACAACCTCAAGACCGACCTGGTCGACGCCGCCCTCGCCGACGCTCTCGCACGCCGCCGACCCGAGCCCGGGCTGGTGTTTCATTCCGACCGCGGCACGCAATACCTCAGCGCCCAGCACGCCCGCCTCGCACACCGTCACGACATCCGCCTGTCCGTCGGACGGCGCGGACAGTGCTGGGACAACGCAGTCGCCGAATCGTTCTTCGCCACCATCAAAACCGAACTCCTGCACCGCCAGGCCTGGCCCACCCATCAAGCCGCCCGCCAGGCCATATTCGAATACATCGAGGGCTGGTACAACACCCGCCGCCGACACTCAACCCTCGACTACCTCAGCCCTGCGGCCTTCGAGGCCACCAGCTCACAACCGCTACCGATCGACCAAGCCGCCTAACTAAGATCAACACAACGACCCTGTCCGTCGAAACGGGTCAAGCCCAGTGCGACTCGGCATGAGGAGTGCGGCTGGTTGCTCAGCAGTGCGGAGAGGCCCGAGAGCGACGTCGAGCTTGCCGAGCAGTTGGGAAGCTTGCTCGACATTTTGGAGCCGGTGGCGGACCGGCTATGGCAGCTCATCGATGGGGGCTACTGGGCGAATTGGTTTTGTTTCCTCGGCTCCCACGCTGCAGAACATGCCGTGGAGCTTGACCGTGACCTTCTCCATCGGTTGCTCAAGTTGCCGGGTGGTCTATGGCTGGACGTCTACGGGGACGACGAGGGTGATGAGGGCGACGGCTGACCATGCACGCCTGTGACGCGAACACCCACCCGGTGGTGAGTGACGAAATGAGTGACAACCAAGGCATGCAGTCACGAACGACCACGGACGTCGGTGGACTGTTGGCGCCGACGGACGAGCATGGACACCGGAGGATTCATCCGGCCGCTCAGCGCCCGTGGAACAGCAGGTCAACGATTCGTGTTGGCTGCCTGGGGGTCAAGGAGTCTCTTCAGCCTTGCCCAGAGCGTCGGCCAGATCGCCGACGAGCTTCTTGGGCCGCCGATGCCACCACCAGCCCATTCCGGGAGTGATCTGGTGGTAGCGGCTTACTGCGAGGCCGCCATCCTCAATCGTGGCGGCTCGGAAACGCTCGTCCAGCGGTTGCAGCATCGAGTGCCAGCATGACCGGACGGGGTGAGTCACCTGGGGCCACGCCTTAGCTAGCCAGTCTCTGCAGTAGAGATCATTTGTGTACTCATAAACGAGGTCGGAGTAGCCCCGCTCAACCTGGGCGACGAGCCACGCCCATTTGCCGATCATCTCCTCGATCGTGAACTCCTTGCGCCACCCTTGCTGATGGAGCGCCGAGCTGGCGGCCCGGACGGACTCCAGGTCCTCGGTACTCAAGTGGCTGTCATCAGGGTCCATGTCCACGTCGGGATGCTAGACCGGCCGTGGATCCACCGGCGGCAGCCGGGGCACACACGGGGCACAAGGCACTGTGAAACGTCGGCAACCAGCCATCAACGACGTGAGCCCAGGAGCAACCGTGACCAGCGCGCCGACCAGGTCGCAGCAGGTCAGGGAACAGTCCGTCCAGCAGATGGGGAGCAGCGGCGATGGTCATGATCAGCAGCTGTCAGTCATTGACCCGTCGTGTGGCACGTCCGGGGACAGGTAGGTAGGGCTGCCCAATGAGGACGCCGACGCGGACGATCGACGCCATGTTCTGGGTCCTTCATCGTCGCTGAATAGGTTGGGCTGCGCGGTCTGGGGGAAGGCGTTCATCGTCACCCGACCCGTACTGCGGTCGATGGCGGCCGTAGTACCGCTGTCCGCCTGCGTTGGTGTGTCGGGGCCTCTGTCGGCGCGAGTACGTCAGGCCGATTCGGTCTTGAGTCGTCCGTCTGTGTACGGCTGCGCGGGGCGTTCGAAGCAGGCGCCGGAGACCCTGGTTTCGACGGTGCGGACGTGTCGGAAGCCTTGTCCCTGGTAGTAGGCGTGCAGCCGGGTGTTCGTCGTCCAGGCGTCGAGGCGCAATCGGGTCAGCCCGGCCTCGTAGGCCCGACCGCCGGCCCAGTTGAGCATTTCGCCGCCCAGATTCGCTCCGGAGCGTTGGAGCGGGATCATCATTTTCGCCGCGTAGAGCGCGTCGGCTGGGTCGTCCTCCGGGTACCACAGCGCACGGCGCGGTCGGCGGAGAAGCCGGTGCGGATGTACAGCAGCACGGGTGTGCCGGCCGACAGGTCGAGCATCTTCGCCTCGACCGGTGTGGGCATCCTGGCCAGGATCTCGTCCTCATAGGCGACCTGCTCGTAGCCGCGGTCAGCGAGTAGCCGGGTTGTGCCCTGCGCGATGTCCTTGGGCGAAAGCAGTTCAGGTACTTCGTTGCACAGGTCCATTGGGTAGCGCGAAATCCCACGCGACCGAACAGCCGGATCTGCCGCATGGCCGTGGCGCGCCTGCCCACCGCCGACGCTATTGAGGTACGCGGTTCCACGGTGGGACCTCGCGTCAGGCCCGATCCCATGGGCCTGACGCGAGTCCATAACGTGGTTAGCTGGTTCGATTCCCGCATCGCCCACCAGGTTTGGCAGTGCGCCAGTGCGCCTACCTCGGCGTGGCGGGGCTGAGCTCGATGATGCTGCCGGTGGCGCGGGACCGCTCCGCCGCCCACACGACCCGGTGCGAGGAGATGCTTTCCTCGGGCCCGGAGGTGACCAGTGAGCGGTCCCCGGTGGCGACCGCCGCGATGAACGCCTCGATGAGTGCCGCGTCGGCGCCACCGTGCCCGTCGGCGGCCGAGGCGTCGCCGTCGGGATCCAGGTCGATGGTCTCGACGGTGTCGGTGAGGAACTCGTGGACGTGCAGGCTACGGCCGTCGCCCTCGATGCTGCCGATCGTGCCGAAGATCCGGGTCTTGCGGAAGTCGAGCGCGGTGAACGCCGTCATGGTGAAGGCGACGGTGACGCCTCCCTCATATTCGAGGCTGACCACCTGGTGATCGACGACGTCGTTGCGTCCTGTGTAGACGCAGGCGCCGTACGGGCCGTCCTCCAGGGCCTTGCGGACGCCGTCGGCGCTGACATCGTCGGTGAGGACGCTCAACGGCCATGCCTCGTGGACGGGGTCGCCGAGGAAACGCTCGTAGATCCGGATCGCGGAGTAGGCACACGACCGTTCGACCGGGCAGTCGACGCAGCGCCCGGCCGCTCCGGCCGGGCGGTTCTCCGGCCGGAAGTGGGCGAGGCCGCCGAAGGAGGAGACCCGGCGGACGGGTCGGCCGATGAGATGGCCGAGCCAGTCGATGTCGTGGCACGACTTGGCCAGCAGCATCGAGGACGACTCGGCCTCCACCGCCCAGTTGCCGCGCACGTAGCTGTGGGCGTGGTGCCACCAGCCGACCGGTTCCAGGTGATCGATACTGACGATTGCACCGATCCGCCCGGAGTCTACGAGTCGCTTGAGCGTCCGGGAGTAGGGCGTGTACCGGAGTACGTGACAGACGGCGAGGAGGACGTCGTTGTCGACGGCTGCGGCGACGATGCGTTCCGCCTGCTCGGGCAGCGGCGCCATCGGCTTCTCCAGCAGGATCGCGTAGCCGCGTTCGGCGAAGGCCACCACCGGCTCGACGTGCGCGCGATCGGGGGTCGCGACGATCACTGCGTCGGCGAGCCGGGGCTGTGCGGCGAGCTCTTCCCACGAGGCGAACCGGCGCTCCGCGGGTACGTCGAATTCATCGGCCAGTGTGCTGCGGCGGGCGGGGTCGGGATCGGCGACAGCTGCGATGGTGGCTTTGGAGGTGGCGACGGCGAGCCGCGCGTAGGCAGCGCCTCGCGCTCCGGCACCGACGATTGCCAGAGTGATGGACATCAGGTGTCTCCTATTTGATGGCGCCGGAAAGGATGCCTTTGACGAAGTGGCGCTGGAAGAAGAGGTAGAGGATGACCACGGGCACGATGACGATGATCGTTCCGGCGCTGAGCAGCGGGATGTTGCGGCCGTAGGCCTGGATGAACTTGCCGAGCCCGGACGGCGCCGTGCGCATCGCCGGGTCCTGGATGAGGATCAGCGCGAGCAGGAACTGGTTCCACGCCCACATGAAGTAGAGAAGGCCGAGAGTGGTGAGCGCCGGCCGGGCGGTGGGCAGCAGGACCCGGCGCAGGATCTGCCTGCTGGACGCGCCGTCCATCTCGGCGGCCTCGATGAGCTCCGGGGGCAGCGACTCGAAGTGACTGCGCATCCAGAACACCCCGAACGGCATGAACGCCCCGATGAGCGGCAGGATGACCGCCCAGTAGGTGTTGAGGAGACCGATCGACTTGAGGTCGTAGTAGAGCGGGATGACGATCGACTCGTACGGCAGGGCCAGACCTAGCATGAGCAACGCGAAGATCGGCCCCCGGACGGCGAGCCGCATCATCGCCAGCCCGTATCCGGCGAGCGTCGCGAGCACCAATGCGAGGGGTACGACGCCGAGCGCGATGATCAGACTGGACCGCATGAGGTCCGCGAACCCGCCGGTCGACCAGGCGTCGACGTAGTTGTGCCACTGCGGATCCGACGGCCACGCGAGGCCCGGGCTGAGATTGTCCTGTGGTTGCAGCGACGCGGCGAGGATCGCGTAGAAGGGAACGAGCACCGAGGCTGTGGCAGCCAGCAGCGACAACCGGGTCAGCGACCGGATCATGGCTTCTCCCGGGTGAGGCGGTTCAGGGCGAACATGACCGCGCAGGTCAACAGGGACAGGACGACGGCGAGCGCACAGGCGGTGCCGACCTGCCCTGCGGTGAAGGTCAGCCGGTAGATGGCGACACCGGGCACCATGGTCGACTCGCCGGGGCCGCCGCCGGTCATCACGTAGACGACGTCGAAGCTGGCCAGGGCGGCGATCACGGTGACGGTCGCCGCCACCGACATTTCCCGGCGCAGACCCGGCACGGTGACGTGCCAGAACTCGTGAATCGCGCCGGCGCCGTCGAGCCGGGCGGCTTCGTACAGGGCCGGATCGATCTTGCCGATTCCGGAGTACAGCAGCAGGAAACAGAGCCCGGTCGAGACCCAGGTCCCGACGACTCCGACCGCCGGGTAGGCCCAGGTGAAGTCACCCAGCCAGGCCCGGGTGACGTCGGACAGGCCGACCGCGCGCAGCAGCGCGTTGAACGGTCCGTCATCGTCGAAGAACAGCTTCCACACGCTGCCGACCGCTACCAGTGGAAGGATCTGCGGCAGGAATATCACGGTACGGACAAACGGCATGCCCTTCCAGGGCACGTTCGCGACCAGCGACGCCAGCACCAGGCCGAAACAGATCGGGATGACCGAGTAGAAGAGGATCAGCCCGAAGGCGTGGACCAGGGAGAGCCGCAGCGCCGGGTCGGCGAGGATCTCCCGGTAGTTGTCGAGCCCGGCCCAGGTGGCGACGCCGATCCCGTTCCAGTCCCAGAACGAGATCCACAGGCTGTGTAGCCATGGCGCGATCACGAAGGCCGCGTAGAAGAGCAGCGCCGGTGCGGTGTAGAGCAGCGGTACGTGTCGTGCCCGCGAGCGCCGGGCCCGCACCGACGTCGCGGATGCAACGACGGTACGGTCCCGGACGGTCGCGCGATTCGCGAGGCTGTCAGCCATGCGTCTTGGCCCAGTCGGACTGGACGGCTCGGATGAACGTGGCGGCGTCGACCTTGCCCGCGATCAGCTTCTGGGTCTCGGCGACCAGCGTGTCGTTCATGGTCGCGGTGGCGTTGTTGTTGAACCCGATGAGCCCGTCATCGGCGTTGACCTTGTTCCACGCGGCGATCAGGTCGGCGGAGATGGTGCCGGGCTCGGCGGTCACCGTCGAGGTGTCGGAGGGCAGGAAGCCCTGCGCGAACGAGGCCTTGGCCGCCTCCGGGCCGCGCAGGAAGTCCAGGAAGGCGGCGGCGGCCTGCGCGTTCTTCGACTTCCGCGAGATCCCGTACGCGACCGACGTGCCGATGGCGGTGGCCTTGGGGCCGGGGAAGGGCACGAAGCCCGCGTCGCCGCGCAGCGCGTCGCCGATCTTCTTCGAGTCCCAGGAACCGTCCACGAAGAAGACGCCGTCGCCCTTGGTGAACTTGTCCACCGCGCCTTGGAGGTCGATGCCGTTGGCGTCCTTGGAGTAGTAGCCCTTCGTACCCCAGTCGGTGATGCTCTGGGCGCCCTTGGCGTTCCCGGCGGTGTCGAAGGTGGACCCGCCCTCTCCGAAGACCCACTTGGCGTACGCGGCCGGGCGGTCTGTGGACTGACCGATGAGCTGGATCGGGAAGGAGGCGTGACCCTCCTTGTTGCCGAGTTGCAGCGGGGTCTCACCGCCGGCCTTGGCCTTGGCCAGAGCGGCCTCGAGGTCCTCCAGTGAGGCCGGAGCCGCGGCGATGCCGAGCTTCTTCAACTTGGCCTTGTTGTAGTAGAGCCCGACCTGGGAGAAGGACGCGGGTGCCGCGTACAGGTCGCCCGAACCGAGGGTGGTGCCGTCCTTGGCGATCCGCCACTGGTTGAGCTGTCCGGCCGGGTACGCCGACTCCCAGCCGTACGCCTTGGCATAGGGCTGAAGGTTGAGGATCAGCTGGTCCTTGACCGTGGTGCCCACCGCGTTGAGCAGCACGATGTCGGGCGAGGTGTCGCTGGACAGGGCGAGGTTGAGCGACTTGTTGTAGTCATCGTACGTGGTGTCGACGTAGTTGATTTTGACGTTGGGGTGCTTGGCCTGGAATGCCGGGATGATGTCCTTCATGGCGGCACCCGACTCGGGGGTGGCGATCAGGTTGAGTTCCACCTGTCCGGACGGAACGCCGGTCTGGACGGCCGCGTTCGCGTCGGCGGCCGGTTCATCGCTGGATGAGCTGCCGGGTGCGCACGCTCCGAGCGCGAGAAGCACGGCGGCCGCGCTGAGCGCACTCTTCACCGATGGCATGGACTTCATGGGGGTCTCCCTGGGCAGGAGTAGTTCCGAAGGAAACTTGCGTTCGCTATAGTGAGCCGTCTACGAACGCACGTCAAGGGGCAGCGAATGACCGTAGGTGATGCTCTTCCAGGCGGGGGTCAGAGCGCCTTACGGCACCTGAACACGCGTCGTGTGCTGCGGCTTCTCTACGAGGGGCCGTCGCTGACCATCAGCGGTGTCGCCCGCGAGACCGGGCTGTCCCGCCCTACCGTGCAGGGCATCCTGACCTCGCTGGTGGAGTCTCGACTCCTGGTCCTGGACGGCTTCGACAACGCCCCGACCGGAGGGCGACCCGCCCAGCGGTACCGCTTCGCCGCGGACGCGGGCATCGTGGCCGGCCTCGACATCGGGGCGCACGCGGTGTCGGTGCGGATCGCCGACCTCGCCGGCGCGCAGGTGGCGGCCGCTCGGGCCGCCATCCACCCGGACCTGGACCCGGCCGAGCGCATCGACGCCGCTGTCAACCTGCTGCGACGGACGATGCCGGCCGACGCGCCGCGGTTGTGGGCGGCCTGTGCCGGCTCCCCGGGCATCATTGCCGACGGTGTCGTGCGGCTGAGCGTGGCCATTCCGGACTGGACCGGCACGGCGTTGGCCAAGGAGCTCACCGCCCGTCTGGACTGCCCGGTGAGCGCCGTCAAGGACGCCAACCTCGCGGTCCTGGCCGAGCACCGGGTCGGTGCCGCGCAGGGGGTCGACCACGTCCTGTACGTGCATGCCGGGCACCGCCTCGGCGTCGGCGTGCTGGTGGACGGCAGGCCGTTCGGCGGCGGCCGGGGGGCTGCCGGCGAGATCGGCCGGCACCCGGGCCTGGGCTGGGAGGTGGCACCCCGCAAGCTACTCTCCGACGCGGGGGTCGCTCCCGGCATGAACTCCCGCGAGTGGGTCTTCGCGCAGGCCAGGCGGGGGGACAAGCGCGCTGTCGAGGCCGTCGACGACTACGCGCGGGCACTCGCCGAAGGAGTGGGCGCCATGGTTCTCGCCATGGACCCGCAGTTGGTCGTGGTGGGCGGCGGCATCGCGCGCGCGGGTGAGACGGTGATGAAGCCGGTACGGCGCCACCTCGCCGAGATTCTGTACGAGTTGCCAGTTCTGGCGATCTCCGCGCTGGGAGACGACGCGGTGGCCATCGGCGCGGTCGAGACCGCCCGGGACGCGGTCCGCGCAGAGCTCTTCACCGATGGCTCTTGACAGCGGTAGGGCTCACCGGCATATTCCGAAAGAACTTTTCTTTCGTTTCCCCGGGAGTGCCTCATGGCGCATCGCTTTCGAAGAGTTCTAGCCGCCGCCGGTTCGATGATCCTCGGTGTCACCCTCGCCGGTGTCGTCACCGCGCCGCCGGCCCAGGCCGGCGACACCCCTCCCAGCCCGCTCGCCAAGCCGGGCTACACCATCGACTTCGCCGAAGAGTTCGACGTCAACACCCTCAACACGAATCGCTGGCTGCCCTACTACCTGCCGCACTGGACCTCACCGGCCAACCGGGAGCTGGGTGCCAAGGCGCGCTACACCATCGCCGACGGGGTGCTCACCCAGCGGCTCGACGCCGACACCCCGGCGTGGAATCCGCAGTACGACGGCACGGTCAAGATCTCCTCGTTCCAGACCTACAACAAGGACTACTGGCACAAGTTCAACGCCTCGATGCCGTTGAACCACCACGAGCCCGACTTCAACGGCTACACGTTCCAGTACGGCTACGTGGAGATGCGCGCCAAGAAGTCGAACGTCGGCGGAGGCGGCCACCAGGCGCTCTGGCTGGTCGGCACCGGGGACACCTCCAGCGCCTCGCGCAACCCCGAGGTCGACATGGTCGAGACGTTCTTCAACGAGCCGAACAACTGGCGGATCGCCGCCCACGGCTGGGGCGACCCGAACTTCCTCTCCAACTCGTACGCGTCGATCGCCCCCGTTCCCAGCGGGTCGCCGACCACCGAGTTCCACACGTACGGCATGGAGTGGACGCCCACCGACATCAAGTTCTACTACGACGGCCAGCTCTACCGGACGATCAACGACGCCCCGAACATGCCAATGGGGCTCATCATGGGCATCTACACCGACGCCGGCTCCGGTCGGCACAACGACGTCTGGCCCAAGACCTGGAGCGTCGACTACCTGCGCGTCTACAAGAAGGACGGCGGCTACCCGGTGTCCTATCAGCGGCTGAAGAACCGGCAGACCGGCCAGTACGTCAAGGACGACGGCAGGGGCACCGCCAAGTACGTCGCCGCTTCCGGCACCGATCAGTCCGCTCAGTGGGCCGTCGAGAACGTTGACGGCTACGTCCGGCTCAAGAACCGCGCCACCGGCAACTACCTCCACGTGGAGAACCAGACCGGCACCGTGCAGACCGGGACGGTGCCCGGCACCTACTGGTCGGCGCAGTGGAGCCAGGAGTCCGTCGACGGTCACCTACGCCTGAAGAACCGTTGGAAGGGCACCTACGCTCATACCGAGAACATGACCGGCAGCGTCCAGTACGGCGTCGCGCCCTCCGGTTGGTGGACCAGCCAATGGACGCTCGAACCCGGCTCCTGACGAACCGCGAGAGCCGCAACCAGCATCCCCCACTCTGAGTTCTCGCAGGTCAAAGGCCACCTCCCGGGTTCGGGAGGTGGCTTCTATGCTGCGCCTGGGTGCCCACCGCTGACCCGCCGGAGGGAGCGGGGATCACCCTGGCGAGGGAGGCCGGCCACCCAGTCGCGGTGCGCTGGTCGGGCCACGACCGGCTGTCGCCGGAGGACGAGGAGGCGTCGGTGGCGGCTGTGGCCGCGCAGGGTGAGACTGGGTGATGACGATGACGAAGCACGCCGTCCAGGCCGCACGGATGTTCGACGGCGAGCGCCTCGTGGACGGCGGAGTGCTGGTCCTTGCTCGACGGCCGCCGCATCGCTCCCGATGCTGATTTAGTCAGACGCGCGCCCGGATCCGGACGGCCCACCGGGGTACGACGGGTGAGCATTCACCAGATCAATCCTCGCCGGACACGATAACCCGGCGATTCGCCCCGCCGCCTCCCCGCCGACGCAATGCATCACGACCGCGACGCTCATAGCCTGTTGGAGCGGCCGGGTCTCGATCTGGACCCCAGCCGCCTGAGGAGAGAGGCAACGCTGTGCGAGCAATCCCGCTGTTCGTCGTGGCACTGGTGCTCTGCGGGTGTACTGCACCAGCCCCGCCCGCCGCCGGCCCGGCCTCGCCGGCCGGGTCGGCGCCGGTGCCGTCGTCGCCGGCCGCGTCGCCGCCGGTGCCGGCCTTCCAGCAGAGCCTGCCCGGCAGCGCCCGGCGCGAGTGCGTCGCGGTGCCCGGCGACGCCACGCTGGTGCGCTCGGGCGACTTCATCGCCGGGGACTTTGTGGAGTACCGCCGGCAATGGCATCCTGACCTCGGCCCCGACCTGGGCAAGCTGTTCTGGCTGCCGGCCCGCCCCCAGCTCAACGCCGCGCTCACCGTGACCGCGACCTCCGGCGGCCGCACCGAGACCTACAGCGCCGGCTCGCTGGCGACCAACGACGCCGGGCAGGCGATGTACCCGAGCGGCATCCCGTTGCCGGCCGCCGGAACGTGGAAGCTCGTCGCGCAGGCGGGCGACGGGTGGGGGTGCTTCGAGCTGACACTGCTCTGACCGGCGTTCGGCGCGCGCCCGGGCCCCAGCTCAGCGGACAACACCAACGCCAGTCAGCTCCGATCCCAAATGAACGGCTACGTCAAAGACGGGGCGCTCAACAGCTACCACGTCTCCTGCGCCTGTCCGACGCCGAGATCGCAACGTTCCTGATGCTGCGATTCATGCCGGCTTAATGGCGCCGTAAGCGGGACGCGTCACGGGTGTTCGTCACCTCCGGCTAGCGCGAGATGCTGTTCCGGCAGCGCCGCTCCACACGGCGCTCGGCCGACATGCTCTACCGCCTTCGGCTCGTCGACGAGATGCCCGCCACCGGGCGCACCTTCCGCACCGGTCAAGGTCGGCGACTCGAAGAAGCTGGCCGACGACGCCCGCAAGCCGTTGGCAACGCTTTGACCACGGGTGGCAGGTGCTGACCGAACGAGAGGTCGCTATTGGGCGACCGCTTGCCGTCGGACCTCGGCGCCTGAACACTTCTCCGCCTGATCGGCAATGTCAGGGTGAAGCGCGGATTTTGCCGAGGAGGGCCATGGATTCGGATGCGGATTTGATAGGCCGGTCGCTGGATGGCGATGTCGACGCCTTCGTGGAGGTGGTCGAGCGTCATGAGGCCGCCGTCGGTTCGTACCTCGTTCGCCGGGCGGGGCGGGATGCGGCTGAGGACCTCCTGGGCGAGGTTTGGGTTGCGGCGTTCGAGTCGCGGCGATCGTACGACCGGTCGTACGACGATGCGCGGCCGTGGCTGTACGGGGTGGCATTGAATCGCTTGCGGCGCTACTGGCGGTCCCGGCCGGCCGAGGACCTGGTCGCGGATGTACCGGACGTGGCTACTGGATGGGATCCGTGGTCGGCGGTGGACCTCGGCATGGACGCCCGGGCGGTGCTGCGGTCGGCCCTGACGCGGCTCAAACCCGACGAGCGGGAGGTCCTGAGGCTCGTCGCCTGGGAGGACCTGACCGCAGCCGACGCCGCGCGGGCACTCGGCATACCAGCGGGCACCGCGCGGCGGCTGCTGAGCCAGGCCAGGACGGCAGTGCGCGACGCCCCGGGGGTGTCTGCGCTTCTGAAGGACCGCAACAGCACGAAGGAGAGACACCGATGACCGACGAGCTCGATCTGGTCGGTGCGTTGGGCAGCGCAGAACCACTACGCCCGGAGGCGTATCAGCGGGCGCGGGCGGTGCTGCGGGCGGCTATGGCCGACCCCGGAACCGTGCGGCTGTTGGGCGCGATATCAGCGGAAGACACGACTATGGAGGCGACTTCAACCATGGAAACGACGACAACCACGCGGGACAACGAATCCAGCCCGGCGATTCAGCGCCGCCGCCGGATCGGTATCGCGGGCCGATTGGGCATCGGCGCCGGGGTGGGGGTTGCCGCCGCGGCGGCAGTCGTCGCTGTGGTGCTCAACTCGCCAGCGACCGGGGGCATCGAGGCCGGCAAGGATTCGTCAGCCGCCACCTCGGGCTCGACCACCGTCGACGGGTCCGCAGAGCGCGCGCCGCTGATGACCCTGGCCGGGTCCATCAAGACGGTCACCCCGTCGGCGGGCGACGCGTGGCTGGTGAAGGCGACGCAGGTCCACGGCACCAAGACCATGCAGGTCGTCTACACGCTGTACACCGACGGTCACGCGATCTATACGGGCAACAGCGTGAAGGACATCAAGCGTGCGATCGCCCGTCACCAGGACCAGATGACGGACGGCGGCTACGCTCCGCTCCTCAAGGCAGCCGTCGCCGCGGCGGACAGCAGCCCGGCCGACGGCCGGACCCAGATGCTCAAGGCAGCCAAGGATCCGCTGGTGGGCCTCGACCCCACAGCGCAGAAGGCGGTATGGGACAAGCAGCAGGCGGCCGCCCAGGTGATCATCAAGCAGAAGGGCGGCAACGCCAAGCCGAAGCCGTACAGCCCCCAGGCCGTTCAGCGGCACTTCGACAACGCCCTGTGGACCTACAGCACCCAAGCGCTGTCCGCTGGCGACGGCAACACGCAGGTCCGGGCCGGCGTGCTGCGTCTGCTGTCCACCATCTCCGCGGTCAGCGTCAAGAACTCGACCACCCACGGCAAGGCCACGCTGACGATCACCGCCGGCCCCGAGGCGTTCGGCGGCGAGGGCAGCGAGGTGCTGACCATCGACGCCACGACCGGCATGCTGGTCAAGGACATCTCCACCGTGCCGGGCCTCCCCCAGGCTTCCACGACGTACGAATCTTCCCGCGTGACGAAGGCCGACCTGTAGGCCAGAAACTCCCACCCGCCAGCATTCCGGCAGACGGGCGTATCGCGCCCGGCGTTCGATAACGGTGCGGGCCGCCCAGAGGCGGCCCGCACCGTCGTTTTGTTGTTCGCACGGCCCGCGCCTGACTGCGATGATCGACGCGTGGCGTACATCCCGGACCTGGCGCCCTATGACTACGACCCGGGCGCCCCGGACGCCATTGCCATTGGTTGGCTGGATTCGCGCATGCCCTTTACTGCAGGAGCCTGCCCGCGAGACGTTCGAGATCGCTTGGTGAGGCTCGGCGCTAAACCGGTACGGCTCATGCGTGGGTACCACTACTGCCAGTTCTGCGAGGCAGCGGTGGAGCCTCCGCGCGTGATTCGGGCCGACATTCGGCTCTACGACGCTCCCGATGTTGGGCGCGGGAGCGGCGAGATCTGGCTCACCGGAGTGGACGGGACGAACTTCGCTGCACCGGCGCTGATCGGCCACCTCTTCGGCGGCACCGAAGGCGTCAGAGTCGGTGCCCCGCAGAGGCGGTAGGGCGGGGTCCGCACATGCCGAGTTGCGGAATGCTGGCGTCCGTTCACCCGCTCACACCGTAAGGTCCGGGCATGGCTAACGCGAAGATCAGGCTCGACCACTGCGTGATCGCGGTCAGCAACTGGGAACGCTCTACGGCCTTTTATCGAGACGTCCTGGGCGCGGAAGTGGTCGACCATCCCGACGGTCACGTGGCCTACCGGTTCGGCGACCAACAGCTCAACGTCCACGGGCCGGGCCTGGATGTCGGAAAGCTGGTGGCACGGCCGCCCGTCACGCCAGGCGGCAGCGACCTATGCTTCGTTTGGCCCGGCACCACCGAGGACACGGTCGCTCATCTTCAACACCATCGCATCGAACTAGAGGCAGGGCCGGTTATCCGCAGCGGTGGAGGTGGGCGTGGCGTGAGTGTCTATTTCCGGGATCCGGACGGTTCCCTGCTGGAGCTGATCACCTACACCAAACCCTCGTAGCCGGGACTGGGCTCCGAAGATGATCAGACCCTTGGCGGCTGTCCGCGGGCCCACACATGCCACGATTCGGGCACCACGAGGCGCTTACCGCCGTTGTGACGTGAGCATCTGACCGGCGCAACGCGAGCCGGACTTGCAAGTGTCAGTTGCCGCGCAGAATCTGGTCCCGGTACTGCTGGAAGCTGTACCAGCCAGCGGTTTGAGTGGGCGCGCCGGTCAGGAACTCGCCGGTCGAGATGTCGAAGCGCACGGCCACCAACCGAGGCGCTGGACCTGCAACCTGACGTGCCCCTGGTGGGGGAAACCACTGTCGTATCCGTGTGGTGGAGTGCGTGCCATGGGTGTGCTGTACGACTACTTCCGGGCCAAGGACGACGCTGCGGCTGTCAGGTTGATGAAGGATTTCGAGGGCGGGCCGTTCGCTGTCAGCCGCGGCGGCATAGCTGTGGATGCGGTTGATCTGAAGGGCATCGAGCCGACGGTGACCCTCGGCAAGCTTGTCAGCCTCGTTCGACAGGTCGACTGGGATGTGAGCCTGGTCGGCCTTGAGTTGTTGTGGAGCGGGGACGAGCAGGACGGGCCATGGCTGATGTCGCTCCACCGGACCGCGCGGGACACCCTCGCCTCTATCAGCAACACACAGGTGCTGGAGTTGTCGGCGCAATGGGGGCGGATCGAGGATCTGGCGTGGAGCGGTCCTTTGTCGGACGACGAGATGCTGCCCGTCATCGAGAAGGTCGCCGCCCTTGCTCAGCGCGCGCGAGACGCGGGCGAGGATCTGTATTGCTGGTGCTGCCTGTGACTTACAAGGGGGCGGTGCCGGGCCCGGATAGGGGGAGCGGACTGGGAGCAACAGGGTGCCTTGATCGGCCTTGAACTGCACCCAACGGCGTCGAACGGCGCTCAACTGCACCCATCCCTACCTGCGGCTCCACGTCGCCGCAGGTCAGGGGCGGCGCGGCGTCCTGTTTCACCGCGGAGTGCTCCGCAATTCTGAGATGCAGTAGGCGACGATGTGTGTCGCCTGGTGGGGAGTGTGCGCAGGTCAAGGCGGTAAGGAGCCATTGGCTGGCCTGGCCTTGCAACTGGGAGCAGATTGGGTGCGGGTTGGCGAAGAGGTCACCGCGACCGAAGTGCTCACCGACGCCGGACAGGGGCGAGGACCTGACCTGCGGTGATGCGGTCGAGCGGTGCGGCGTGACCTCCCAGTAGGGGTCGAAGTGGTCAGGCGTTGCTGCTTCCGGGGTGGCTGGCGCCGGCCGGCGTCTCGGTTCGCCTAGGGCCACGTCTGTAGGCGTGCCGCAACCCAGCGAGCACAACCGTCGCCCAGGGCGTGAGCTGGGGATCAATCAGCGTACTGTCCGACTCGGTCCGCGTGAATGGCGTCTCCGCAGTCTCGGCGCTATCTGAGCCTGCGGAGACGCCGGTGGTTCAGCCGTTCTGCGGGCTGGTGTTGTCCGTGCCGCCGAGGCGGGCCAGGAACTCGTGGCACTTGCGGGCACGCGCCGAGTCCTCCGCCATGACCTGCTCGAAGAACGACGCGATCTCGTCTTGGCCGGCGTTCTTGGCGTCGCGGACGTATTGCCCGTAGTCGTGCCCCGCTTTGAGCGAGTGGTACTGCACGGAGATGAGGTCGAACGTCACGTCGTCGAAGCCGGTTTCTCCGGTAGCCATGTGCTCTCCTTCCCCTCAGGGCGCGTACGCACGCGTCTTCCGGTAGTCCTACCCACCCGGACGTCGTGCACTCCCGAAACCTCATGCCACGGCGGTGGCGCACTCCAACACCGGCAGTCATGACGGTCTCAGGCTCTGCCGGAGACGGCACCGCTCTCTGAGCGCGCAGGGCGGCGGCGGTGCTGTCTGCCCCGGCCCGTTGTCGGGCCCGGTCTTGAGACCATCTCGCTGCCGGAGGCGTACGCCGCGTGCGCGGGGGACTGGTGCCGGTGCCACCAAGGGCCGACGCGGCGATCGCGGGGCAGCCGACCAGCCGGGCTGGGAGCGGGTGGCCGGCATGGTCGCTTCCGGCGGGGGTAGGTGACACGCACCCGAGACGAGGTGAGGTGGGACCATGGCCGGATCGTGGTTGCTGGGGCCGGACACCGGTGGCCAGGGCGAACGCCCGACGGCGGTTCTGGTGGCGGTACGTGACGACGGCGCAGCCGACAGCGGTCCCGGCTCGCAGACCTCGCTGACCGAGCTGCGCCGGCTCGCCGCCACCGACGGCCTGACCGTCGCCGACGAGGTGGTGCAGAGCCGGCCAAACCCCGACCCGGCGACCTACGTCGGCTCCGGCAAGGTCGACGAACTGGCCGCGCTGGCCGAAAGCGCACACGCCGACCTGGTGATCGCCGACGGCGAACTGACCCCCGGTCAGGTACGCAACCTGGAGGAACGCGTCGGCGTACGGGTGGTTGATCGCACCGCCCTGATCCTCGACATCTTCGCCGAGCACGCCCGGACCAGCGAGGGTCGCGTACAGGTGGAACTCGCGCAGATCGCCTACCAGTTGCCCCGTCTGCGCGGCGGGGGTCGCACGATGTCCCGCGTCGGCGGCGGCCGGACGGCCGGCGGCGCCGGCATGGGTGTCCGGGGTCCCGGTGAGATGCGGCTGGAAACCCAGCGCCGCACCCTGCGCCAGCGCGCCACCCGACTACGCCGCAACGCCTCCGAACTCGCACGACGGCGCGAGCGCACGCGCACCCGCCGCGCCCGTAACCAGGTGCCCTCGGTGTCGATCACCGGCTACACCAACGCCGGCAAATCGGCGCTGCTCAACCGGCTGACCGGTGCCGACGCCCAGGTCCAGGACGTGCTGTTCGCGACCCTGGACCCGACCGTCCGTCGGATCAGCACCGGCGATTTGACCTACACCGTCACGGACACGGTGGGCTTCGTCCGACACCTGCCCCACCAACTCGTCGACGCGTTCCGCTCGACGCTGGAGGAGGTCACCCGCAGCGACCTCGCAGTGCACGTCGTCGACGCCTCCGCCCCCGACGCGCTGGATCAGATCACCACCGTGCACGGCGTGCTGCACGAGATCGGCGCGCGCGACGTTCCCGAGCTCCTGGTCCTCAACAAGATCGACGTGGCGCCGCCGGAGTGGGTGGACGCGCTCTGCCGGGTCCACCCGGACGCCGTCGCGGTCTCCGCCCGCACCGGCGCCGGCATCGACCACCTCCGGGCGGAACTCGCCCGACGGGTACGCCTCCACTGACCCGGCCGCCCTCGGTTCCAACTATCGATCGCCTAACTGAACAAAATCTCTTCTTGTTGCGCGGGCGCGTCGTCCTCGCTCTGCTCTCGAACGGCGGGGTTTTTATGGGCGGTGACGGATCTCGGCCGGACGCTGTTCGTAGCTGACCATGCTGTCGCGCCTCAGCCGGTACACGGGATTAGGGCACAGGCACAAGCCCCAGCAGTCGTCGTGCAGGAGCTGCTCGGGCCGGCCGCTCTCGCTGACCGCTCGGCGCATGCGGTCCAACGTGCCGGCGAGGAAGACCCGCTCCGCGTCAGCCAGTTCCGGCGTTCGGGCGTGGTCGGCCACGAGCGTCCGGGCCTCAGCAACCCGGTCCACCCCGGCGCCAGCCCACGAAACAGGCCGTCACCCGCGAACCTTGCAGCTGACCGGACCAAGCGGCGCAACCCGAAACCGCCAGCCCACCAGAACCGACCCCGCAGACCTACGAGCAGCGCGAGCGGACGCCGTTTTTCATGAGTCCTGACGCCAGTCGAGCTCCCTCAAGATCAAGAACACTGAAGTGTCGCTGACAAGGCGCGTCGATCGGGGGCCGTGCTCCCCGATCGGGCGATGCGGCTGCGGGAACCAGCGCTGGTGCCAACCAAAGCACTGGGCCGGCAGTTCACTGTCGGTCGGCGGCTGGTGCGAGTCCGGTTTAGGGGGAGCAGGATGGGAGCAGCGGGGCGCCCTGAACGGCCCTGAACTGCATCCAACGGCATCAAACGACGCTCAACCGCATCCACCCCTGCCTGCGGCTCCACGTTGCCGCAGGTCAGAGTCGGTGCTTGGGAGCAGATCGGGAGCAGCGGGGCTGGTTCTCGGTTCGGGGCCGCCACGGACCAGCCCGGCTGAGTGACCTGATTTGCGGTCCCGAGCGGGGCCTGCGGGCTGGTTGAGGAGTCCTACCGCTACCGGCGCCCACATCACGAGAGGGTGCCCCCGCGCTGCGGCTCACGGGCTGCCTGATGGCCGTCGGTCCGGTGATCCGCCCACTCGCCGGTCCGCATTGCGAGGTCGCGTACCCAGCACTCGGTGTTCTGCCGGGACTTGGCGGCCCACTTCGTCGCGTTCTTTGACGCGAAGTCGTCCAAGACCTGTTGGTCAGTCGCGGTCCATCCGGGAAGCTGCGCTATCCACTCTTCTGCCTGCTCGGCGCTGTGGCCGCTGCCGATCAGCCATGAGACGAGCAACGCGAGTTCGACCCGTGGGTGGCCTTGGTTGCCCACGCCCAGTCCACGATGCGAAGGCCGAGTGGTGGTGTCACGATGAGGTTGGCCGGGTTGAGATCCGCGCGCACCTCGCCGGAAACAGCGGTGCGGGCCTGGCCAGGGCTCAGTCGAGCAGATAGCTGGCAGGGACCGCGTTGGTGAGCCAGACGCCGTTGGCGCTGCGGTGGAACACGTGTCCGTCGGCGGCCATCGCCGCCGCGTCGATGGTGAGGATCACGACCCGACCGGCGCGTCGGGCGCCGACCCGGTGGGCGGTCTCTGTTTCGGCGGAGAGATGGACGTGGTGCCGGCCGCCGCGGTGCAGGCCGGCGGCCCGGATCGACTCCAGCGCACCGGCGCTGGTGCCGTGATAGAGCCGGTCCGGTGGGGTGACCGGGGGCAGCCCGAGGTCCACCGGGACTGAGTGGCCCTGGTTGGCCCGGATCCGCAGCACCCCGTCGGTGCCGCGCTCGACAGCGAACCGCTGCTTGTCGTTGCCGGCGACGACCGCGTCCAGCTCGGCCCGCTCGATCCGTAGGGCGGCGAGCAGAGCGTCGACGGGAGTCCAACCGGCCGGATCGAGCACCAGGCCGGCCCGGTCGGGATCGTGCCGGAGTGCCTTCGACATCCGTTTGCTCAACTTCACCAGGCGCTCGCGTTCCACGCTGCCATTGTGGTCGATCCCCGTCGCTCGAATCGAGAGGTTTTCCGGCGACCCCGATCCCGGGTCTTTTCTCCGGTGGGCCTGTCGGGTACGAACCGCCGGCTCCAACCTGTCTACTGCGGAGGCGGGCCACCCGAAGATCGTCGCGTCCCGGACCCTCAAGAAGGCCGACTTCGGTGCCCGGGGAATCGGCAGGAACCTGGCCGACGGGAGCGGGCTCAGACCCGGGTGATCCGCACCGCGTCGGCGACCACTAGTCCGGTGCCGCTGGTCCAGCGACTCACGCCGACCTTGTTGCCCATGCCCGCAGCCAGGGTGAACACGCCGATCGAGACCCACCTACCGCCGTTGACCCGCTGATTGACGGAGACGGACCTGCTGCCTGTGGTGGTCTCCACAAGGTATGGCGTCTGGTTGTTGTAGCCCGCGTCGGCCGGGTACCAAACTGAGATCTCATAGCTTCCGGTCGCCGGGATGGTCGACCGGAACCAGGCGACGTCGCTGGACGACACCGGACTGGCAAACCGGTAGTCGGTGCCGAACCGTTGGCCGGAGTAGGCCGACGTGCCCCATGCAGTGCTCGCGGTGAACCCGCCCGAGGCGCTGTTGTCGATGGTCGTGGTCCACTGCTGCGGCGGCGGGGTCTGCGTAACCCTCACGTCGAGGTAGTTGCGGTCGATCTTCATCGTGACGCCACCCCACGTCTCGGTGACCTCCCCGGCGTACTGGTGCAAGCGCTGCTGGTTTGCGTAGTAGGCATCGGCGCAGTAACTTCCGGCATCCGTGTCAGCCACCCCGTTCCACCAGGCGATCCAGATCTGGTCGAGTCGCGTGTAGCTCGGGTTGTCGTACGCCTCGCAGACGTCCTTGATGCCGGACGAACCGCTGGAGTACATGCCGGCGAGGTAGCCCCTTACGTGCAACTGCTCGGTCCAACCGGACAGGAACGACAGCACGGCGGCCCGGCACGACGCGTTCGACGGGTACTGCTCGATGTCGTTGTAGATGGTGCTCGCAGTGCCGATGCCCAGTGCCTGGGCGGCATTCGCGGCGCTGTTGGCCGCGGAGCCGCCTTGCGACCGGGCGGTGGTGGGATTGGCGGACATCTTCGGTGTGCGGGTGCCGCACGGTGCCTGGTAACCCAGTTCGATGGGGATCAGGCGCCATCCGTTGCTGGTCTGGTTGGCCACCCAGCTTGCGGTGAGGTTGGGCTGGGAACAGGAGCGGCTCGCCCCGCTGATGTAGATGCCGACCGCGCCGTAGGGCGAACTGGCCCGCCACGCGTTCATCGTGGTCTGTGACGGAGCGGCGCAGGTGTCGAATCCCCGGCCGGTGAAGGTGCCGGGTTGCGGGCCGGTGGCCAGCGGGGTCACTGCGGTCGATGCTTGTGTGGGTGTCGCGGCCACAGCAATCGACTCGGCGGGCGCCACGATTGCTGCGGCAAGGATGAGACTCGCCAGCCACCCGGCAGTGACTCTCACGTTGCCTCCATCTGAAGAAATTCTTGCCTGGGAACGGCCAGTGCGAAAGATTTCTACCACGAATCGATGAGTAGCAATAGAGGGTCGCCGCCGATCCGGCGCCGAGGTCAGCTGAGGGGCAGGCCCACGTAGTTCTCGGCCAGGCTGGTGGCGTACGCGCGGGAGCTGGTCAGATCGCAGCGTTACGGTCTGCAGCTTCGCCTCGTACGGGCTGCGGAGTGCTCGTCAAGGACCCTTAATCGGATCGCGAGTGCCTTCATCTGGACTGCCGATGTGCGGGCGTCTAGCCGGGACCGTGCGGCAGCGATGCGCAACCTGACCATTGTCTGGGGTCTCCGGCTCCGTCTTGCGGTTAGACGTATACGCCTATAGGTTGCCTGGGTGCCCTTGGACGCGTCACGGAACAGCCTGGTGTTGCCGATCCTCGGACTCCTCGTCGAGCAGCCGGCGCATGGCTACGACATCACGACACGCCTACGCGAGCGATACGGACACCTATCGGTAACCCGCAGCACGGTTACGTCCCTGCTGAAGGCTCTCGAGAAGGCAGGCTTGGTCTCCTCCGGGCCGCCCGAGCGAGTGGGGAATCGGCCGCCACGTACGGCCTACGTGTTGACTGCCGCAGGTCTCGCCGACTTTCGCCACAAGGTCGAGGCTGGGGTACGCGACACCCCGGCCGCGTCCGTGAACTTCGTCATGGCGGTCGCCTACGTCGCAATCCTTCCGCTCGACCAGGCGGCGTGCATCCTGGACGGTCGCGCCGACCGGCTCGACCAAGAACTGGCTGCCCTTTCGGGGCTGCCCGACGGTGACGTACTCGAAGTGCACATGCTCGAAGTCGCCTACTGGCGCACCATCGTCGCCACCGAAGCCACCTGGATCAGGACTCTGGTGCGGCGGATCTGCGCGCGCGAGATCGGCTGGCCAACCCAGCAAACCGACCAATACGGGAGTGCGGAAGCGTGAAGTTCGGTATCTATCCGGGCGGGCGGGCCGGCACAGTCTGCTCCCACCCACCCGATGTCGCCGCGATCCGCCACCTCGTCGACGACCTCTCGAACGGTCGCTCCTTCGTCATCCGTGAGTACGTGCACTTCCTCGGCGACCCAGCACCGCCGGACGTCGTCACCTCGCTCGGCGCCGAACACGAACTCGCGCACCTCACGATGCCCGACGAGTGGTACGTCGACGGAAACCGCGAGCTGGACCTCGTGGTCAGCTACATCCCCCGGGCCGCCGACCTCGCCGGATGGCTGGCCTTCCTCGACACCGTCATCGACCGTTACGGTCACCTGACGCGGTATCTTCAGGTGACGCTTGAGCCGAACTTCCCCATCCCGCTCATCGACGGAAGCGCACCCGGCGTGCTCGAGGCCCTGGTCCTCGGCATCCCGCACGCACGGTCCGCACTGGACCGGCGGGGTCTCCAGCACGTGCGGACCGGCTTCTCCGTCGCCGAACCACCGGAATGGTTGGGCGGCGACGACCAGTTCTGGTCGTACCTCTCCTCGATCCCGTACCAGGACTTCGCGGCCCACGTCGACTACGTCGGCCTGGGCCTGTACCCCGACGCCTTCTCACCCGTCGCCCCACGGGGCAACCCGGGAGACACCGCCTCCCTCACCACCCACGCCCTGCACCACTTGCGGGGCGGGTCGCTGCCCCGCGCGCACATCCCGCCCCACACCCCCATCCACATTGTGGAGAACGGCACCCCGAGCGGGTCACCGCGCACCGAGCAGGCACAGTGCGACTCACTGTCGGACATGCTCGGCGTCATCATCACCGAACAAGAACCTCTGAACATCACCCACTACGAACTGTTCAGCCTCAGGGACGCCGACAGCAGCTCCACGGAACCCACCGGGACACTCGGCATCGTCACCGACACCTACCGACCCAAGCCCGCCCTCGCGGTCTACCGCGACGTCGTCCGCAGCACTGGCCCGCTGCCCGTCGCCAGACATCCCTGAGCGCGGCGAACCGAAACGCAGCGGGGCGAGCCAACGTCCACTATTGGCGCGCCCCGCCCCGTTTTGAAAGGCCGACGCACCGACAGGCCATCACCGGCTCACGTCGAGCCGACGCCGTACGCCGACCAAGGCCCGCACAAGTAGCCGCTGGCAAGGCGCGGCGATCGTGAGCGTGCTCGCCGATCGACCGTTGCGGCTGCGGGAGCCAGTGCTGGTGCCAACCAATGCACTGGGCCGGCCGCTCACGATCGGTAGGCGGTCGGCGGCCAGGCGCGAGCCCGGCCTAGGGGAGCAGGTTGGGAGCAGCGGGGTGCCCTGAACGGCCTTGAAATGTGTGCACGGCATCGAACGGCGCTCAACTGCACCCACCCCATCCTGCGGCTCCACGTTGCCACAGGTCAGAGTCCGTGCGGCGTCCTGGTTCACCGCGGAGTGCTCCGCTGTTCTGCACAGCGGTCGGCAACTCTCTATGTCGCCTAGCTGGGGAGTGTGCGCAGGTCAAGGCGGTAAGGGGTCGTTGGTTGGCCTGGCCTTGCAGCTGGGAGCAGATTGGGTGCAGGTTGGCGAAGTGGTCTCCGCGCCCGAAGTGCTCACCAACGCCGAACTGTCGTCGCGGTGGCGTCGGTAGGGGTCCCGTGAGCTGGGACCCAAATCCCACCGGCGAGCCTGTGAGCAGGGCTTCCTGGACGGTGACCTCTTCGGCGATTCCAAAGGCGTCAGCGTTGGTGCCACCGCAGAGGCGGTAGGGCGGCTTCCGCTCATGTCGACGAGAGTGCGTCTGCGTATCGGCGATAAGGCGCAGTTAACCGATGTCCCAGGACGCGAGGTGGGTCCGGCAATGCAGGCATTGGAACAGATACGCGGTGGGCTCACCGTTGCGGTCGAGCCGGTGTAGGAACTGTTCGGTTTCCTCGGGTGACCAGCCGAGTTGCCGGTGGCTCGCGCGAAGCATGTTCAGGGCGTCCGGATGAGGTTCGACATCGCGGTAGCCAGCTGGGCCGAGGAATGCCGCGCCGTCACCGCAGTGGTAGAGCCATGACTCTTGCTGCCAACCGGTGAAGCCCGGAGTCCGGCGAGTGATCTCCTCGATGACGTGATGCGGCACGTCGTCAGGCACGTCGACCGCGTCGCTGAACTCGGCAGGCATCTCCAGGATGTCGCTGCCATCGGTGGCGGCGGCGGCGACGCTGAGTGCCCTGGAGGCCGCCCCGGAGTAAATACAGTGCAGGCAGAGGCTCTCGGGCTGTCTGCCGTAAACCGGTCCCCGGTATCGAGTTTGCCGAAGTTGACCGCAGACGCTGCATTCGTGCTGAATGCGCACCGCCGAGCCGGTGGCCAAGGGATCAGGGTGGTATCGAAACACCGGTTCGGTCACCAGTCCATCATGTCAACGACGTTGAGCACGCCCGGGTGTGGTGCCAGGGCGCAGTGGTGAATCGGATTGATTCAGTCTTGTCGTGCCTGTCAGGATGCCCGTCATGTCAATCGCCAAGGCGTCTGCGGAGGATGCTCTGGTCGCGCTGCACACGTCGCTGGATGAGCGGCATCGGCCGGAAGAGGTCGCGCATCTGGTGCTGCGGGTCGTCGGTGGCCAGTTGGGGCTTCGCGAGCGGATGACGTTGGGGCGGGTGACTCGTGCCGTGGGGCGGTGGAACGGTGGAGTTCCATGTCGACGGACTTCGCGCGGCCGGTCGGTGCTGCTCGTCAGGTCGAGGCGGCAGTGCGGTTGTTCGAGCTTCAGCACGGCGGCGTCGACCCGTAGGACCCGGCTTCACTGCTCGATTTCTCGGCCCGTCTGAGCGAATCGCTGGGCGCCGTCTATCCGATGCGGTTGGACTTTCTGCGGGACCGGTTGAACCGCGAGGCCCGTGCCACGGTGGGGATCGAACTGTCGAAGCGGCAGTACAACAGGCGGTTCCGGGTGACGCAGCGACTCTCAGCGAAGGCCGACCGGCTGGCGGTCGAGCAGACCAAGCGGCAACTGGCGATCGTCGCGCGGGCCGGGTTCGCGGCCAGCATCGACCGGAGCGTGTTCCTGGCTGATCCGTGGGCCGGCTGCTTCGTGGCGTACCTGACCGCCAAACGCAAGCTGCGGCGGGAGTTCACGCTGGCGGGGCGGGACAACCCGTACGACGACATCCCAGACCTGCTCTTCCAGGAGCAGTGCGCCCTTGGCGCTGTCGCGGTCCTGCCAGGACGCGGCCAGGGCTCAGACCGTGACCAGCAGCCGGAGGGTGCCGGTGACGATGAACCGCTTCCGGCCGTTGACCCGCTTTCCGTTCGCACAACGCCTGCGGCGTCGTCGGCCTCCTGAGCCCGCCGGTCGCGCAACCGAGGGCGGGTCGACCGCGCCGGACGGGGACCGGGCGGCGAGAAATGCGCCGCACCGACGCCATCACGTCCGGACCCTGACCCGCTAGTGTGTGGAAACAGCGTTTCCATTCATGCCATCACAGGGCAGGGGACCAGCGTGCATCGCAGCCAGGAAGACACCGCCGCCGCGCCGGAGGTCGGCGAGCAGACCACCACGTTCGGCCCACTCCAGCTCGCACCGGGCACGACCCGGACCAACATCAGCGGGTACTACTGGCTGGCGCTGACGTCGATCATGACGTTCACGTTCATCCCGGCCGCGCAGACGGCGCTACTCACCTCCATCCTCGGTGTGCCCAAGGGGGAGCAGGGTTCGATCGTGGGCACCGCTGGGCTGATCAGCGAAATCGTCCTGATCGCGGCGGTCGGCCTGGCCGGTGCCTGGTCCGACCGCCTCGGACGTCGCCCGATCGTGGTCGGCGGCTACATTCTGCTTGGCCTCGGCGTCGGCATGGCACCGTTCGTCGGCTCGGTCCTGCCCTACTACCTGGCCCGGGGTGTCGCCGCCGTCGGCGTGGCGATGGTCACCGTGATGCTCACGGCAGTGGTCGCCGACTACGTCCAGGACACCACCCGCGGCAGGGCCAACGGCATCCTCGGCTTCTGCAACGGTCTCGGCGCGCTCGTCACGTTCTTCGTGCTGATCAAACTGCCCGACATCTTCGAGGGCATGGGGATGGACACGATCGCCGCCCTGCGGGCGACCTACCTCATCGTCGGCGGGCTGGCCCTGCTCACCGCGATCCTGATGCGGCTCACCCTCCGGGGCGGGCTGGCGACAACGCACTCCGAGCACATCCCGATCCCGAGGCTGCTGCGCGAGGGCGTCGCCGAGATCCGGCGCCCCGGCGTCTCCTTCGCCTACCTCAGCGCCTTCGTCGCCCGAGCTGACCTGGCGCTCGTCGGCGCCTACCTCACCCTCTGGGCACAGCAGTACGGCACCCAGCACCTC
This sequence comes from Micromonospora sp. A202, assembly GCF_006715105.1. Taxonomy (NCBI): domain Bacteria; kingdom Bacillati; phylum Actinomycetota; class Actinomycetes; order Micromonosporales; family Micromonosporaceae; genus Micromonospora; species Micromonospora sp. A202. The sequence continues at coordinate 1,632,124 of NZ_VFMP01000001.1, forward strand.
GGGCTCAGCGAGGCCGAGGCGCTGGCCAAGGCAGGTCTGTTGCTGGGAGTGGCCAACGGCATCGCGTTGATCGGGGCACCGGCCATCGGCATCATCGCCGACCGGCTGTCCCGCACCGACGCGGTGCTGATCTCCCTGGGGACCGCCGCCCTCGGCTACACCGCCACGATCTTCGTCGGGGACCCGTTCAGCCCGCTCGGCTACGCCGTCGCCGCGCTGATCGGGCTCGGCCAGGTCAGCGCCGTCATCTCCAGTCAGGTGCTGATCGCCGAACAGGCTCCCAGCCGTACCCGGGGCTCGGTCATCGGAACGTTCGCGCTCAGCGGCGGCATCGGCATCATGATCGCGTTCGCCGCCGGTGGCACCCTGTACGACAACTGGCGCCCCGCCGGCCCGTTCGTCCTGTTCGGCATCCTGGCCGGGCTGGCCTGCCTGTACGGCCTGGCCGTCCGATCGAGGATCCCCAACCACCCGGTGGGCTGAGAACCCCAGCCGCACCCCGCAGGACGTTTGACGGTGTCCGAATTTATGGAAACACTGTCACTTCCAGGGAAACGCAACGGGAGTGCCGGAGGTGGGTGTGCCGACCATGATCGTTGTGGGCGCAGGGCCGGGTGGCCTGGCCTGTGCCATCGCCGCCGCCGACGCGGGCGGCACCGTCCTGCTGTTGGAGAAGGCGCCGGACGTTGGGGGCGCCCTTCCGTACTCGGGCGGGCACCTGTCCGCCGGCGGCTTCTCGCTGCAGCATGAGCGGGGCATCAGCGACGACCCCGAGCGGCACTTCGACGACGTCTGGCGGATCAGCCGGGGCGCCGCCCGGGCCGACCTGACCCGGCTGACGCTGCGCGAACAGCCGGCGGTCCTGGAGTGGCTGCTCGCCGCCGGGCTCACCGTCGATCCGGGTACGCCCCGCATCGTGTACGGGCACGAGCCGTACCGCACGCCGCGGACCGTCCACGCCACCACCGTCCCCGGCGGTCCGGCCATTCTGGCCGTGCTGCGCCCGATGCTCGACGCGCATCGGGCCGCCGGCCGCATCGACCTGCGCTGCGAAGTGCGCGTCACCGAGCTGCTGACCGAGGGCGGCGCGGTGGTCGGGGTGGCCACCGCCGACGGCGCGCGGTGGCGGGCACCCGCCGTCGTGCTCGCCACCGGCGGATTCGGGTACGCGCCGGAGCTGTTCGCCGAGCTGGAGGGCGCGCCGCTGACCACCTCGGCGGCACCCACCTCGACCGGCGACGGCCTGCTCATGGGCCGGTCGGTCGGTGCCAGCCTGCAGGGCCTGGGCCGCTACATCCCCACCTTCGGCGGGCTGCCCCCGGTCGACGGCGACCTTCGGGTCGACTGGGGGCACCGGCCGCACCTGGTGGCGCCGGAGCGGCCGCCCTGGGAGATCTACGTCGACCGCGCCGGAAGTCGCTGGATCGCCGAGGATGAGCCCAGCATCGACCACAAGGAGCGGGTGCTGACCACTGTCGACCGGATGACCTTCTGGACGGTCTTCGACGCCCATGCCCTACGCGAGTCGTACCCGATGGTGCACGGCTGGAGCGCGGCCGAGCTGGACGCCCAGTGCGGCCGGCGCCGCGGCGTGCACCGGGCGTCCGGGCTGGCGGAGCTCGCTGGGCTGGCCGGCATCGACCCGGCGGGGCTGTCGGCCACTGTGGCCCGCTACAACGGTTTCGTCGCCGACGGCCGGGATGCCGACTTCGGCCGAACGTACCTGCCGGCGCCGATCGTCGAGCCGCCGTTCTACGCGCTGGAGAACCATCCGGTCACCCTGATCACGTTCGCCGGCCTGGACGTGGACGAGCTGCTGCGGGTCCGCCGTGCGGACGGCACGACGGTCCCCGGTCTGTACGCCGTCGGTGAGGTGATCGGCTCCGCCGCTGTCAATGGCAACGCGTTCTGCTCCGGCATGTGCCTGACGCCGGCCATGGCCTTCGGTCGGCTGGTCGGGCGTCGGCTCGCGGGGACCGCCGGCTGAGCCGGTCTCGGCCGGCCCGTCCACAGCGGACAGAGCTTCCGGGCCGAGTCAGTGTGCGAAGGCGAAGCCCTCCGCGCGCAGCTTGCCGGAGCTGATCGGCACGAACGGGGTCCTGATCTCGCCCCGGTAGGTCAGCGCGGGCCAGCCCCCGGCGGCGCAGAGCTCGTCGAGGACGGCCTGGTTGGTCTGCGGCACGACCGCGTCCGGTACCGCGTTGAACACGCCCGTGAGGTCGCGGGTCACCACGAAGTCGAGCGCGGCGGCGGCGTCGCGGTAGTCGATGCGGTAGTGCAGGGCCTCGGCCGAGAACGGCACGCTGCCGCCGAGCATCTCGTGGGCCAGCTTCACCCGGGTCGGATAGTCGAGGTCGCGCGGATGCCCGTACACGTCGGGGATCCGCAGCGCGGCGCCGCGCGGGGCGGCCAGCACGGCGGCCTCGGCGGCGGCGAAGTTGCGGGGGGAGGCGTCCGGGTCGTCGGTGACGGGGGTTGCCTCGTCGACCAGCGCGCCATGGCCGGCACCGTAGACCGACACCGAACTGGTGAAGACCACCCGGGGATGCACGGCGGCGGCGGTGCGCGCGGACGCGGTGAGCGTGTCGGCGTACTCGGCGATGCGCTGGTCGGCGTCGAAGGCTCGGGCGATGCGCGGGCTCACGGTGAGCACGACCGCGTCGACGTCGCGGGTGACCCGCTCGACGGCGGGACGGTCGCTGCCACGGAGGACCGCCACCTCGGTGCAGACGGGGGCCAGCTCGGGCACCCGGTCGGGGGAGGTGGTCGTGCCGATCACCTGGTGGCCGGCCGAGACCCAGCGACGGGCCAGCTCCATGCCGACATTGCCGCACCCGATGATCACGTAACGCACCTGGACCTCCTCATGGAAACGCTGTTTCCACACTCTGCCCCATCTCGGGCCGCCTGCCAAGGCCGTGCCGCCGAACCCGCCCGTCGGCGCTGCGCTGGCCCGGGGAATCGATCACATCGGCCGGCGTCAAATCGCCTGTCGGGCTATTGACAGGAGGGTCGGCCGGCTGCCTTTATGAACCTATCCAATTTTGGAAACTGCTGTTTCCACTAGCGAAACGGCAGCCAGGGGTGCACCGTTCCCCACAGGAAGGAGAGCGGGACCGCAATGGGATTGCTCAGAACTACGGCAACAGCGGTGGGCGTAGCGGCGTTGGTCGCCGCCGCGACCGCGGTCTGCGTGTCCCCCGCGCAGGCGTACGGCCCCACCCCGGGCAACCTGGGATGCCGGCTGTACTTCAACGACGCCGGTACCGGCAGCTCGCCGACGAACTGGGCCGACTCGTTCGGGCTCACTCAGACGCCGGCGACGCCGAGCCCGGGTCAGACCGTGACGGTGACCTTCACCGCGGCGGCCGGTCCGAACAACGGCCCGGTCGCGATCAACCCCGGTGACGTGCCGATCGTCGTGGAGGCGGCGCTGGGTGGCTCGCAGAGCGGCCCGGTCACCCTCCAGCAGACCAACTACCCCGCCGGTCCTATCCCCGGCAACACCCCCACCGGCCCGATCACCGCCACCGGCACCTATGTGGCCGGAGCGACCGGAGCCGCGACGCTCACCGTCAACCGGGTGATCCTCAACAACCCGATCGCCAAGACGTACTGCTCCGCCGCTGGCGACCGGGACCACAAGGCAGCACCGGTCCCGACCTCCATCGTGGAGAGCTTCACCGTCTTCGGCGGCACGGTCTCGGTCACCTCGGTGACCGGCCAGACCGTGACCGGGGCTGCCCGGGCCGGCAACGTCATCAACTACGCGGTGACCGGGCTCGCACCGTCCACCGCCCTGACCGCAACACTGCGCGCGGCCGACGGCACCGGAACGGCCGAAGGCTCCGGCACGGGCACGACCGACGCCGCCGGCGCCGGCACCGGCACGCTCACGGTGCCCAGCGGCGCCACCACGGGAGCACGTACCGTGGCGGTCTCGGACGGGACCAACACGGTCTCCGTCCCGATCACGATTCTCGGCTCGCCGGGCATCGCGATCACCCCCAGCGGTGGCGGCTCCGGCACCGTGGTGACGGTCACCGGCACCAACTGGAACCCGGGCAGCACGGTCACGATCGGCGGTTACAAGGCGCTCACCGGCGCCCCGCCGCCGCCCGCGACGAGCGACCCGGCAACGACGGCCACGGCCGGCGCCACCGGTGGGATCAACGCCACCTTCACCGTCACGGACAGCGCCACCGCGTACATCGGCGCGCAGTCCGGCGCCCTGTTCGCGATCTCCGCGTGGACCGGGTCGGCTGACTCGTGCACCGCCAAGACCGGCTCGGCCACGACCGGCAACTGCACCCTGTCGTACAACCTGTCGGAGACCGTGACCGCCGGAAACCTGTCGATGGCTCGCGCCGCCGGCACCGGCAACATCCCGTTCTCCGGCGTCACCGTCGGCGGCAGCGTGCAGACGGCGACGGGCAACCTGTCGACCGTCACGGTTACCGACCACCGGGGCAGCACCTTCGGGTGGAGCCTCGTCGGCACGGTCACCGACTTCACCGGCACCCCGGGCGGAACCATCGCCAAGAGCAACCTGTCCTGGACGCCGGCCTGCGTCGACACCGCGGGCGCGACCAACGCGGTCACCGCGGTGGCCGGCACCCCGGGCACTGTCGACGCGGCGACGCTCTGCTCCGCACCGACCAGCGCCACCGGTACGGGCGGCAGCTTCGACGCCTCGGCCGGGCTGACCCTCTCCGTGCCGGCGAACCAGCTCGCCGGCACCTACGCCGCGACCCTCACGCTCACCCTGAGCTGAGGACCGCATCGAGGTGAGGGCGGTCGGTGCGAGCCGGCCGCCCCCACACCGACCAGTCGAAGGGTGGAACCGCGTGCGTCACCCCCTCTGGCCACGCCGCCTCCGCACCGGTGCGGCAGCCCTCGCCGCCGCAGTCGCCGCTGTCACGCTGACCGTCGTCCCGATCAGGCCGGCCGCCGCTGCGGACAACGGCGAGTGGGCCGTCGTGCCCACCCCGCCGGCCAACGCCGGACCCACCCCCCGGCTCTACTTCTTCCTCGAGTCACCCGCCGGCCGGACCCTCACCGACTCCGTGCGGGTGATCAACCGCACCGACACCGAGCGCACCTTCACCGTGTACGGCGCGGACGCCTACAACACCGCCCGCGACGGCGGATTCGCGCTGCGCCAGCTCACCGAGAAGCAGTCGGACATCGGGGTATGGACGGTGGTCGGCGCCGGCACCGTGGTGCTCCCACCCAAGGCGCAGGCCGACATCCCGTTCACCATCACCATCCCGACGAACGCCAGCCCCGGCGACCACATCGGCGGCATCGTCGCGATGGAGTCCGTTCCGGGCGGTCGGAGCGAGCAGAACGGCGTCGCCGTCGCGGTGCAGCGGGCCGTCGGCGCCCGCATCTACCTGCGGGTGGCCGGGCCGGAGATGCCCGGGCTCAACCTCGCCGACCTGGACCTGACGCACCCGACGCCCTGGCTGCCCACGCCGGTCGACGGTGCCCTGGAATACACCCTGGCCAACACCGGCAACCTGCGCCTCGCCCCCACCATCACGGTCACCGCCTCCGGCATGTTCGGCCACCGGATCCACCAGCGTGGCGCCACCCCACAGCTCGACCTGGTCCCGGGCGCCGAGTCGCGGATGCGTACCCGGTTCACCGGGCTGTGGCCGGTCGACGTCGTCACCGCCACCGTGACGGCGAAGGCCGACGGCGGCGTGCTCACGGTGCGGACCACCCGTACCGTCGTCGTCTCCTGGACCGGCGTCGCCGCATTCGCCGCGCTGATCGCCGCCGCAGTCGTGGCCTGGCGCAGGCGCCGCCGCGCCCAGGTGGCCCGCCCCCGGGGCGTCTCACGCGTCCGCGCGCACGCGGAGGTCGGATGACGAGGATCGGACGCACCCTGACCGCCGTCGTGTGCGGGCTGGTCATCGGGCTGGCACTGCCCACCGGGCCGGCGTGGGCAGCCGAGGGACTGACCCTCGCCGCCCCGGCGGCGGCACCGGGCGACCGGCTCGGGGTGAACGGCACCGGCTGGCCCGGCGGCACACTGGTCCAGCTCGTCACCTGCGGGCAACTCGCCATCGGCGGTTCGGCCTCCTGCGACACACGTGCCGCCCTGGCTGTTCCGGTGCGCCCGGACGGCACCTTCGCGGTGCAACTCGTGCTCGGCACCCCGCCGGTGCCCTGCCCGTGCGTCGTGCACGCCACGCTCGTCGGCGGCACCGCGCGCGGCCAGGTCGACGCGCCGCTGGAACTCACCGGGCACACCATGGGGGAGACCCCCACCGTCTCGGCCGCCCCGGTCCGCCTCGACCTGGTCGAGGCGAGGATCGCCGGCCGACCGGGCTGGCGGAGCCTCTTCGGCGCCGCCGCGACCCGGACCCTCGTCTATACAGTGCACAACCCCGGGCCGCACCCGCTTCCGAACCCGCCCCTCAACGTCCGGATCGGCCGGGAAGGCGGCGGCGACCGGGTCAGCACGCCCGGCACCGGCAGCATCCGGCCGGGCGAGACACGCACCTACCGGATACCCGTCACCACCCCGTTCGCCGCGTTCGGCCGGTACACCGTGCAGGCCGACCTGGGCGGGTTCGGCCCGGCCGAGACGACGCTCCGGACGTACCCGTGGGGCCTGTTCCTGGTGCACCTGCTCGGCGGGACGCTGATCATCGTGGGCATCGCCCGCCGCATCGCCAACCGCCGCGACCGCCCGCCGCTGCCCGCGATGGCCACCGCACCGACCGGGACGCTGCTGCCGTCCGTCGTGCGGGTCGGCTCACTCGGGGCGTACCTCGTCTTCGACGACGCTCCCGGCGTCGGCCGGCTACGTCGACGGGCCAACGCCCACCTGAGCGTCGCCGCGCTGCGGGACCTGCTCGGCGACACCGGACTGCCGAGCGCATCCGGCACCGAGGCCGCCGGCACCGCGGTCATCGACCTCGCCGCCCTCGACGCGGTGCTCGCCGCCCGCCCAGGCGCGGCCACGCCGGCCGGAGCACGCGCCGGCAACCAGGGCGCCGCCGCCGTGATCGATCTGGCCGCGCTCGACACCTACCTCGGGAGCCCTCGATGAGTCGCGACCCTGGCACCCACACCACCGGCTGGGACCGGGCCCTGACGGTACGGGCGGCCGTAGCCACCGTCGCCGCGCTGCTCGCCTTCGTCGGCTGCGGCGCGGTGCTGCCCGGAGTGGGCGGCGCCGACGGCACCGGCGTCGGACCCGGCGTCACCGCCGACGCGGTCACCGTCGTGTTCGTCGGGACCGACCTCACCAGGACGGCGAACCTGACCGGGTTCAACACCGCCTCGGCCGGCGACCCGGTACGCCAGATGCGGGCGCTGGAAAGCCACGTCAACGCCAACGGCGGCATCGCCGGCCGGCGGATGCGAGCGGTCTTCCGCAACTACGAGGCGAGCGACGACTCACCGGCCGCCGAGGAGAAGCTCTGCAACCAGATCACCCAGGACGACCGCGCGTTCGCGGTCGTGCTCACCGGCCAGTTGCAGGCCAACGCCCGCCCCTGCTACGCACAGCGGCACACCCTGGTGCTCGACGCCACCCTGATCACCATCGACCAGGCGACGAACGAGCGCCTCGCGCCATACCTGTTCGCCCCGGCCTATCCCGCGTACGACGACTTCGTGCGCGCGTACCTGCCGGCGCTGGCCGCGCAGGGCTTCTTCGACGGTGCCCGGCAGGCGGGCATCGTCGCGGTCGACGCACCGGCCAACCGCGCGATGTACGAGCAGCACGTGGTGCCGTACCTGAAGCAGCGGGAAATCACCCCGACCGTGGCCTGGATCGACTCCACGGACCTGGGCACCCTCAACACGGGGCTCAACCAGGCCGCCGTCGACCTGCGGGCCAAGCGCGTCGAGCGGGTCTTCTTCCTCGGCGGGACCCGGCTGGCCTCCTTCTTCCTCACCTCCGCCTCCGCGCAGGGCTTCACCGCCCGGTACGGCATCTCCAGCTACGACAATCCCAGCTTCCTGATCGGAAACCCGGACATCATTCCGCGCGAGGCACTGACCGGGGCGGTGGGCATCGGCTTCAACCCCAGCCAGGACGTCGCCGACCGGGAGTACGCCTTCCCCGCCACCGACCCCGAACGAGCCTGCTTGGGCATCTTCGCCGCAGCGGGGGAGTCGTTCGGCACCCGCGAGAACGCCCGCGTGGCCTTCCCGTACTGCGACGCGGTCCTGCTGCTGCAGACCGGCGCGAAGGACCTCGGCGCGGACCTCAACGCGCACCGGTGGCTGGCGGCCGTGGGCAGGCTCGACACGCAGTTCCAGCCGGCCACCGGATTCTCCGGGCGGCTCGGCCCGGACCGGTTCGCCGCCTCGAACGGCTACCGGGCGTTCGGCTACGACAGCGGCTGCGCCTGCTTCACCTACCGCGGGGAGGACGTGTCCTTTGCGACCCGATGACAACACCCGCCGGAGCGTCCCGCCGGGCACCGCCCGCGACGGTGCGAGGGCATGGCGTTCCCGCAGCGCGGGCTGGGGAGCGGGTACGGCCAGCGGCTTGCTGACCGGGGTGCCGCTGCTCGGCGCCGCGGGACTCGCCCGGGGTTTCGATGTCGACCTGACCAGCGTGCTGACCGCGGTGATCGCCGCCGCGGTGGTCGGCGCGGCCGCGACCGTCGCGGTCGTGCAGCGGGTACCGCACCGCCATTCGGTACGCGCCGCGCTGCTCGCCGGCGCCGGGCTGGGGGCCGCGCTGCTGCTGGTGGTGAACGTCGCCGCCCCGGTGCCGGGGCTGTTCGCGCTCACCGCGCTCGGGCTGCCCTGGGCGGTCCTGGTGGTGTCCGGCCGCGCGATCGCCGCCACGACGGCCGCCCTGCGGTACTGGCACGTGGGGCTGCTGAACGGGCTCGGCCTGGCCGCGCTGCTCGCCAGCGGCACCGGCGGCGGATCCGGGTACCACTGGGCGGCGGCGGGCGTCCTCGCGGCGCTCGGCGTGCTGGCCGGGGCGACCGCCGCGCAACTGCCGGGCGATGCCGGCTGGCCGCCGGCGCTACGCACCCTGTTCGACAACGCCACCCGCCCACCCACCGCGCGTACCGCCGTCCTGGCCCAGGCCGGCCTCGGCATGATCGTGCCCGGCGCGCTGATCTTCGCCGTCGACGTGCTGCGCACCGGGTTCGGCCTCGGTCCGCGCGGCGCCGTCGGAGTCATCGGCGACGCGTTGCTCGCCGGGGCCGCGCTTGCGGTGCTCCTGCGCGGCGAGCGGGCGCTGCGCCTCGCGGTCGCCGCAGCCCCGGCCGGGTTGCTCGTCGCCGCCGGTGCCCTGTCCGTCGGGGCCACGGTCGGCGTCGTGCTGTTCGCATCCGGCCTGGCCGTCGCTGTCGGTGCGCTGGTCGCGCTCGCCGTCTCGGGCGAACGCATCGCCGCCGAGGTGCTCCACCCCGACGCCCGCCCCGCGTTCGTGGCGGCGACATCGGTGCTGTCCCTGGCCGGTGGCCTGGGCGGCGCCGGCCTGCTCGCCCTGCTCAACACCCGGTACGGCGCCGGTCCGGCGTTGGCGGTGGCCGCGGCGGCGGTGCTGGTCGGCGCCGGCTACGCCCGACGGCTCCGGCGCACCGCCGCCGCTGACGCCGAACGGTTGGCCCGGGTGCTCGCCGACGAGGCGGAGGTCGCCCGGCTACGGCACAGCGGGGCACGTCCGGCCGCTCTCTCCTGCTCCGGCATCGACGCGGCGTACGGTCCGGTCCAGGTGCTCTACGACGCGGCCGTACGCGTCGGCGACGGCGAGATGGTGGCGATCTGCGGCCCGAACGGGGTCGGCAAGACCACGTTCCTGCGGGTGCTCTCCGGCCTGCACCGCCCCGCCGCCGGGGTGGTCCGTCTCGGCGGGGTCGACGTGACCGCGCTGACCGCGCCCCGCCGGATCGAGCTCGGTCTGTCCACCGTGGTCGGTCAGGCGGTGTTCGGCTCGCTCACCGTCACCGAGAACCTGCGCATGCACGGCTACGCGCTGGGCCGGCGCAGCGACGCGGTGCACCGGGGGGTCGACGCGTCGTTCGCCGTCTTTCCCCGCCTCTACGAGCGGCGCGACCAGGTCGCCGCCACCCTGTCGGGCGGTGAGCGGCAACTGCTCGTGCTCGCCAAGACGCTGATCCAGCGCCCCCGGATGCTGCTGGTCGACGAGTTGTCGCTCGGCCTGGCCCCGGTCGTCGTCGGCGGCCTGCTGGAGATGCTGCGCCGACTCAACGCGCTGGGCACCTCGGTGCTGGTGGTGGAGCAGTCCGTCAATGTGGCGCTGTCGCTGGCCGACCGGATCTACTTCATGGAGAAGGGTGCGATGGTCGCCGAGCACACCGCAGGCGAGCTGGCCGGTCAGCCGGACCTGGTCCGGGCCCTGATGCTCGGCGGCCACGCGCCAGCCGAGGACACCGAGCCCGCGCCCCAGGCGCACGCCGCCGAGCCCGCGCCCCAGGCGCACGCCGCGCCCACGTCGGAGGCCACCCCGGTGGACGGGGCGGTGATCCGATGATCGGCGGTTTCGACGTCGGCCCGGACCGCATCGTGCTGGGCCTGTTCACCGGCCTCACGTACGGGCTGCTGGCGGTCGGGCTGGTGCTGGTCTACCGGTCCAGCCGGTTCGTCAACTTCGCACACGGCGCGGTCGGGGTGTTCGGCGCCGCCGTGCTCGGCCGGCTGGTCGGTGACGGGGTGCTGCCGTACTGGCTCGCCCTGCCGGTCGGGATGCTCGCCGCCGCCGCGGTCTCCGGCGCGATCGAGCTGAGCGTGGTCCGCCGGCTGCGGCACCGGCCCCGGGTGATCGGCATGATCGCCACCCTCGGGCTGTCCCAGTTCGTGCTCGTGCTCGCCTTGCTGGTGAACAGCTCGGGGGCCAGCGGCCCGGCGTTCCCGGCGCCGCCCGGCATGCCGTCGTTCACCATCGGCAACACCCCGGTCGGCCCGGCGTTCACCGCGATGCTGCTGCTCACTCCGGTGCTGCTGGTCGGGCTCGCCATGTTTCTCAAGCGCAGCCGGTTCGGGCTGGCGATCCGGGCCGCCGCCGACGCCCCCGACGCGGCCACCCTCAACGGCGTCACCGCGGCCCGGATGGCGACCCTCGCCTGGTCGATCGCCGGTGCCGTGGCCGCCTTCTCGGCGATCCTCATGGCGCCCACCCAGGGCACCCAGTCGATTGAGTCGCTCGGCCCGGCCCTGCTGGTGCGGGGCCTCGCCGGCGCGGTGATCGCCCGGTTCTCCTCCATCCCGATCGCGTTCGGCGCCTCGCTGGGCATCGGGGTGGGCGAGCAGATCCTGCTGTCCGGTCAGTCCAGCGGCGGCCTCGTCGAGCTGGCCCTGGTCGCGGTCATCCTGGTCGCGCTGCTGGCCCAGCCGGTCCGCGCGCGCCGCGACGGCGAGGACGGCGGCTGGGGCCGGATCGGTGCGCCGCCGCTGCCCGCCGCCTACCAGCGGATCTGGCTGCTGCGCAACCTGGGCCGGGTCGTCGCCGGGGTGGGCTTTGCCGTCGCCGCCGTGCTGGCCTTCGTGATCAGCAATGAGACCGCCTCGGTGCTCATCGCGATCATCGGCTTCACCCTGGTGGGCCTGTCGATCGGGCTGGTCACCGGTGTGGCCGGCGAGCTGTCCCTGGGCCAGTTCGCGTTCGCCGGCATCGGCGCCGCGGTGTCGGTGCAGGTCTCCGTGCGGACCGGCAACCTGTTCCTGGGGATCCTCGCCGGCTGCGCGGCGGCGGCGCTGGCCGCAGTCGCGGTCGGCGTGCCGGCGCTGCGCCTGCGCGGGCTCGCCCTCGCCGTCACCACGCTCGCCTTCGCGCTGGCCACCAGCACGTTCCTGCTGCGGCAGGGTTGGCTGCTCGGCGATGGCGCGCAGGTGCCCAAGCCGCGCATCCTCGGCCACACCTTCGACCTGGCCACCGACTACTACCTGTTCGCGCTGGTGGTGCTGCTGCTGGGCCTGTGGGTCACCGCCAACCTGCGCGCCGGTGCCTTCGGGCGGATCCTGGTGGCGCTGCGCGACAACGCCGACGCCGCCCGCGCGTTCACCGTCGCGGTGCCGGTGCGGGTCCTGCAGGCGTACGCGGTCGCGGGCGCGCTCGCCGGTCTCGGCGGGGCGGTGATCGGCCACGGGCAGAGCCAGCTCACCGTGAACACGTTCCCCGCGTCGGCCAGCATCGACGTCGTCGCCACAGTGGTGGTCGGCGGGATCACGCTGCTGGGCGGCCCGCTGCTCGGGGCGTTCCTGATCGTCGGCGTACCCGGATTCCTGGAACTGGACATCATCGGCCAGGCCGCGCTGACCCTGGTCTGGCTGGTCGTGGTGATCGCGCTGCCGGCCGGACTCGGCGGGCCGGTGCTGTGGCTGCGTGACCGGATCGCCGCGCTGATCGCCCGCGGGCGCGACGCACCGACGCCGTCCGCCACCGAGGAGATGGGCGGGTCGGCGCAGGCCGCCAGCGGCGGTGGCCCGATCACGCTGCCGCCACGCACCGTCCCGCTGCGACCGGCGGCGACCGGCGAGCCGCTGCTCTCGGTGCGGGAGGTGGCCCGATCCTTCGGCGGCGTGCGGGCCGTCGCCGGGGCCAGCCTGGACGTCGCCGCCGGCGAGGTGGTCGGCATCATCGGCCCGAACGGCGCCGGTAAGACCACCCTGTTCGAAATCATCGCCGGCTTCACCCGCCCCGACCGGGGCGCGGTCCTGTTCGCCGGCCGCCCGGTCACCGGGCTGTCGCCGCAGCGGCGGGCCGGCCTCGGGCTGGTGCGCTCGTTCCAGGACGCCCGGCTCTTCGCCACCATGACGGTGCTGGAGACCGTCATGGTGGCCGGTGAACGCACCGCACCGACCAGCCTCGTCGCCGCGGCTCTTGGTGCCACCGGGCCGGACCAGGCCAAGCGCCACCGGGCCGAGGAACTCGTCACGCTGATGGGCCTGGCCCCGCTCGCCGATCGGTTGGTCGGGGAACTGTCCACCGGCACCCGCCGGATCGTCGAGATCACCTGCCTGCTGGCGCTGGAGCCAGCACTGCTGCTGCTCGACGAGCCCTCATCGGGAGTGTCCCAGACCGACGGCGTCGCGCTGGGCGAGGTGCTGCGCCGGATCCACGACGAACTCGGGGTCACCATGGTCATCATCGAGCACGACCTGCCGCTGCTCGCCCGGCTCGCCGACCGACTGGTCGCGATGGACGGCGGCCGGGTCATCGCCGACGGCACCCCGCAGGAGGTCCGCGCCCACCCCGACGTGGTCCGCTCCTACCTCGGTACCGACCACGCCGCCGTCAACCGCTCCGGCGTGCCCGCTCAACGTACGACGGTGCCGTCGTGAGCCCGCTCCGCGTCGCCCCGCCACGTGCCCGTGCCGGCCTGCGCCGAACCTGTCAGGAGATCGCCGTGCGAACCTTCCGCCGCCGGGCGCTCACGCTCGCCGCCCTGCTCGCCACCAGCAGTGGCCTCGCCGTCGTGGCGGCACCCCCGGCCGCGTTCGCCGCGCCGGCCCTCACCGTCAGCGTGACCACCGGGCTGACGGACAAGCAGCAGGTCATCGTCAACGGTTCGGGTTTCGCCCCGAACCTGAAGCAGATCGCCGTCGGTCAGTGCGTCGCCGGCTTCAAGGGCCCGACCGACTGCAATCTGTCCGGCGGCGCCGCGTTCGTCAACGCCGACGGCAGCGGGAAGCTGCCCACGGTCACCCTGAAGCTGGCCCAGAAGTTCGGCGCGTTCGACTGCACCAAGCGCGAGTGCGTGGTCGCGGCGCAGATCCTGCCCACGAGCGGCAACGCCGACCAGGTCGAGGCCAACAAGGTCTCGGTGACGTTGACGTTCGGCAAGAAGCCGGCGCAGAAGCCCGCACCGGCAACCCCGTCCGCGACCCCAGCCGCGCCGGCGGCACCCTCGGCCACGCCGGCCGCCACCACCTCACCCCCGACCGGGCCGGGGGGCGCCGCCGGCACATCGGCCCCGACGCTGGTCAACGCCAACCGGGTGAACGCCGGCCCGGACCGGTACGCCGTCACCGTGCTGGTCGGCTCCGGCCTGCTGTTGCTCTGCATCGGCCTGCTCGTGCTGATGCCCTACCGGAACCGGAGGTCCTCATGACCCGACGTCGTTTCCCCGTCCGGATGGCAGCGCCCGCGCTCGTCCTGGCGCCGCTGCTGCTGACGATCCCAGCGGCGGCCCCCGTCCTGGCGGCGCCACCGGCCGCGGCGATCGGTCCCACGGCCGCGACGCTGGGCTGCCGGCTCTACTTCAACGACGCCGGTACCGGCAGCTCGCCGACGGTCTGGCAGGACACCTTCACCCTGACCCAGTCGCCGGCCGAGCCGAAGGTCGGCGACACGGTGACTGTCACACTCACCGCGCCCACCGGCCCCGACAATGGGCCGGTGGGGCTGAACGCCGGTGACGTTCCGGTGAACGTCACGCTGGCCCTGGGCGGCTCGCTCTCCGGCAGCGCGACGCTGCGGATGTCCTCGTACCCCGCGCGGGCCGTCGCCCCGACGGAACCGCTCGGCCCGATCACCGCGACCGGCACCTACTTCGCCGCCGCCGCCGGGGCGGCGACGCTCACCGTCGGCCGGGTCACCTTCGCCAACGCCTCGGCCACGACGCACTGCTCGGCGGCCGGCGACCGCGACCACAAGGCCGCACCGGTGCCGACCTCCATCGTGGAGAGCTTCACCGTCGGCGGTACCGGCACCGCGACCCCACCGCCGAGCCCGTCCGCCTCCGCAACGCCGCCGCCCTCCGCGAAACCGTCGCCGTCGCTCCTACCGTCCGCGACGGACGACCCGCCGCCGACGGCAACCGACGAGGTCGACACGCCGGCCCAACCCTTCGGCCCGAAAAGCGTGAAGCTGAACTGCAAGACGCTGAGCAGCCTCTCGACGTGGACCGCCACGCACACGCTGAGCATGTCGCCCAGCAACCCCGGTCGGGGTGCCAAGGTGACGGTGAGCCTGAAGTTCTCAGCCGGCCCGAAGAGCGGACCGGTGCCTGTCGGCGCCGGTGACCTGGTGCCCAAGGCGACCGTCAAGGTCGGCGGGGTGGGCAGCGGCACGGTCAACCTGACGGGCCCGGCGTACGGCGCGATCGACGCCAACGCGATCCTGCCCGGCGCGGCGCTGACCGGGACCTACACCACCTCGCAGGCGGGCCTGGTCAGTCTGACGGTCACCAACGTCGTCTTCGATCACCCGCAGGTCGACACCGAGTGCAACGCCGGCGCCGACCCGGTCACCGGCCCGAAGGAGACGTCGATCGTCGCCAAGTTCACGGTGAAGTCGCGGGCCGCGACCGACGACGAGGGCGAAGGCGGTAGCGGTGGCAACGGCGACGGTGGTGGGTCGCTGCCGACCACGGGCGAGGGGGGCGTGACGACGCTGATCCTGCTCTGGTCGAGCGCGGCGCTCCTGCTCGGTGTCGGTCTGGTCGTGGTGCTGCCGAGGCGTCGCCGTCTGCTGCGCAGCTGAACCGGCGAACGGCGCGGGCCGGGGATGCTGCCCCGGCCCGCGCCGCTTGCGTTTGCCGACAGCGCCGTGTCAGTACTCGCGCAGCAGGGAACCGGCGCCGTACACCTTGTCGGTGATCCCGTTCTCGCGCAGCGCCATCCACCAGGTCGCCGCGTTGATGGCGATCACCGGCTTGCCGAGCCAGCGTTCGGCCTCGTCGGCCAGCCCGACCATCGACAGGTTGGTGCCGCACTGGACCAGGGCGTCCACGTCCGGGCCGTCCACGGCCAGCAGCGCTCGGCGCAACTCGTCCTCCGGAACGTGGGCGATGGAGACCGCGGTCGGGCACTTGAGCCCCTCGATCGCGGCCACCTCGAAGCCGATCTCGGAGAAGAACTGCACGACGTTCGTGTCGCCGATCGGTTGGTACGGTGTGACCACGCCGATGCGGCGTGCGCCGTAGAGGCGCAGTGCCCGCTCACACGCCTCCGCGCCGGTTGCCACCTCCAGCCCGGTGATCGCCTTGATCTGGGCGACGAACTGCCGGTTGCCCTCGACGCCGCCCCAGAACGTCTCGGCGGACATGCCCATCACCATGTAGTCGGGCTCGCAGGTCAGCACCCGCTCGCAGGCCCCGCCGATCTCGTCGCGGATCTGGGTCAGGAGGTTCTCGAAGTTGCCGTCGCTGGAGAGGTCCTGGTCGCGGATGTGGATCCGGGAGAAGTGCGCGGTCACCCCGGGCACTGTCATCCGGTAGAAGTCCGGCTCCACGATGGTGTTGGTCGACGGGGCGATGACGCCGAACTTGCGGCGCCAGCCGAGCGCGTCGGTCATGAGCGGACGGCTCCTTCCTGGGCGGGGGTCGGGTGGGACGTGGTCGAGGCCCGGCGGTGAGCGCGCACGGTCAGCCACGCCGCGGCCAGCAGCGCCGCCTGTCCGAGGGTGTTGGTGCCCTGCTCCACCCACTGCATGGCCAGGGTTTCGTGATCCGGGTGGTTGCGCAGCGGCACCAGCAGCAGCACGCAGGCCAGCCCGGCGACGTAGAGCGCCACCGCGCCCCAGGCACGCCGCCGGCCGGCGATGATCGCGGCCAGGACGCTGACGGTGGTCACGCCCGTGGTGGCGAGGGCGAAGATGGGGGCGAAGATGGCGTACGCGGCAGCCACGCCGGCGGTCACGGCCAGCACGGCGGCGAACGGCCACCACGGCACGCTACGCCCGCGCAGCGCGCTCGCCAGGCCCCAGATCAGCCCGACCGCGCCGACCGCCATCAGCGGGAACAGCGCCGCCTCCAGCCAGGGCAGGTCGATCGAGAATCCGGCCAGCAGCAACTTCCAGGTCGACTTGGCCAGGCCGCCGAGGCCGATCAGGACGGCGCTGACGCGGGCGACCGGGCCCACCCGCGGCACGACCCGGGCGGCCACGCTGGCCAGGATCCAGAACCCGACCAGCGCCAGGCCGGTCGGCACGAAGTCCTCCAGCGCGAGGACGACTGTGTAGTCGCTGCCGTTCACGACAGGTGCCCGCGCCGGGTCACCGCGGGCCCGCCGACGGGCTCGCCGAAGAGGTCGCGCTTGCGGAAGGCGGCGACGGCGAACCGAGCGGCGGCCTTGCGGCTGGTCAGCCAGGCGGCCCGGCTGCCGTTGCGGCCCCCGGCGAGGACCCGGTCGGCCAGCCACGGGGTGACCGTCTCGACCCGGTCACCGAGGATGTTGAAGACCTTCTTGGCCTTCGCCAGCTCGTCCGGCGGGTAGTCGTGGGTGAGCAGGTCGGTCACGACGATGCCGGGGGAGAGGTGGTGCACGGTGACCCGGTCGGCGACCCCGGCTGCGGCGAGCTCCTTGGCCAGCCCGTCGGTCAGGTAGGTGACCGCGCGCTTCGATGCCCCGTACCCGGTCAGCCCCGGCCGGGCCTGGCCGTTGGAGCCGAAGCCCTCCATGTTCCACAGCGCGCCGCGGCCCTGCTCGATCATCGCGGCGAGCACCACCGCGCTGGCCCGGGCCACCCCGCCGAGGTTCGCCGCGAGCACTCCGTCCAGCTCTGCCGGCGGCAGCTCCCACAGTGGGCGGCGGGCATGGTTCGTGCCCGCGTTGTTGATCCAGATGTCGACCCCGCCGAACGCCTCGGCGGCCGTCGACCAGAGCACGGACACGTCGGCGCGGTCGGTGACGTCCGCACGTACCCCGAGCACCTCGGCTCCGGCCGGCACGGAGGCTTCGGAACGCAGTGTGGCGAGCGCAGTTGCCACCGACTCCGCGTTGCGTCCGCAGAACGCGACCCGGGCGCCGCGGGCCAGCAGCGCGCGTACCAGGCCGGCACCGATCCCGCGGGTGCCGCCGGTCACCACCACCGCGGTCATTCGGTCGGCTCCCAGGCGAGCAGGCCGTGCAGGACGCTGTCCAGCACGTTGCCCCGGAACAGCTCGTACACCACGGCGAGGCGCCCGCCGGCGGACATGCCCGGTTCGGCGTCGATGGCGAACTCGCGGCCCTTGACCTTCCACACGTCGCCGCCGTCAGCGTGAAAGTGCCAGGACGGGTAGCTGGCCCGGCCGAAGCCCTGCGCGTTGCCCCAGGCGTCGGGGCCCTCGAAGAACAGCCGGTCACCGTCGCGGCGCTGCTCGACCACGTACCGCCGGTCCAGGCCAGCACCGGCCCAGCTGACCACCCGCCGGGTGCGCAGCAGATCGATCGGCTCCAGGTCGAGGCGCACCGCGACCTCGCCGCGCAGTTGCTGGTCGGCGCCCCACAGCTCGCAGCTGCCGGTGAACGCGCCGGCCTGCTTGGTCGGCAGGATGTACGGCACCGGACCGCGCCGCTCCTCGGCGGACAGGAACCCCGCCACCCGTTCGCGGGTGTCCGGGTTGGTGTCGTGGTCGAAGCTTCGGGTGTAGACGCCGTTGAAGCAGCCCACCACCGTCCAGCCCTGGTAGAGCATCGACGAGTAGACCTGGGTCTCGCCGTCGGGCAGCACCTGATTCCAGGTGTTCAGGTCGACCTGCCAGCCGGGGCCGTAGTAGTGCGAGTCTACAAAGGAGCCGTACGGCTGGCCGGTGCCGAAGAAGTCGGGGCCGGTGTAGACCCGGTCGGCGTCGGAGTCGATGACGCCGAAGGCGAACGGCGCGCCCAGCCGGTAGCGCCCGGCCAGCTCGCCCCCGCCGACCAGCCCGCCGTCCATGAAGTACGTGGTGACGCCGTCGGCGAAGACCGACGAGCGGCGGATCTTCTCGAAGCCCTGCCACACACCGGTGGCGGTGAACAGCGACGGCCGGCCGTGCCACTCGCCGGCGATCCGCTGCTGCCACTCGCTCGGTTCAGCCGCCGCCGGTGCGGTCGGTTCACCCATTGCCGATCAGCTCCGCCCGGATCCGGTCGGTCGCCGGCTCGCCGATCAGCCGGGTGACCCGGGCCCAGACCGGGTCGACGTCGGGACTGAACAGGTTGACCCGCACGGCAGTGTCCCGGGCGGCCAGGTCGGTGTCGGCCAGGCCGGCCACGACGTCGGCCGGTAGGCCGTCGGTGACCAGCGCGGACCAGTGCTCGGCGTACGCGGAGACGGCGGCTCCGATCTTCCGGAACGCCTCCTCGGTGGCCCGGCTGACCAGCATCCACGGCGACATCAGCGCGTGCTGGCGCGGCCCGATGTCGGCCCGGCTCAGCCCGTCCATCGCGCTGGCCTCGGTGAAGACCGGGGTGAGCGGCTGGTACGCCGCGTCCAGGTAGGGCAGGTGGCTGCTCAGCTCGGCCCGGGGAATCAGGTCGAGGTGGTAGGCGTAGTAGTCGCCGCCGTACACCGAGTCCAGGGTGAAGTGCGGGACCGCGCTGTCGGCGGCGGTGAAGGCGAAGACCATGTGGCTGTCGAGGCGGATCATCGGAACGACCAGCCCGACGTAGACCACCTTGGCCACCGGCTGACCGGGTGCGCCCTGCCAGACCCGCAGCGCACCCACCGGGTCGGGCGACATCGGGCTGCTCAGCGGCTCGTCGATGACCGCGGTGAGCGGGTGTCGGGCGGTCAGGTGGGCCACCGCGTTCTCGCAGAGTTCCAGCGGGAGACTCATGCCTGCTCCTTCGTCGTCGCGCTGCTGGTCGGGCTCGCCTGCGCCTCGGCTCCTGCGGCGGCGTCGGCGCCCTCTTCCTCGGTGATGCGCTTGAGCCCGATCCGCTGCGCCTCCGCCACGGTCGGGTGGTCGCCCTTGGCCTTGTGCACCCAGGCGCGGGCCAGCTCCGGGTTCTCCCGGCGGGCCGGCGAGGGGATGACTGTCGCCTCCCGGCGCGGCACGTCGCCCGTGATCCGGTCGGCGTCGGAGAGCATCCAGCCTCGTTCGGCCAGCTCCTGGCGGCGTCGCCGGTAGTGCACCGCGATGAGGTCGCTCTTGACGTGCAGTTCCGCGCCGAGGTCGAACGGAAGCAACTCGGGGCGGACGTTGTTCACCACCTCGGCGTCCTGGTAGAAGATCTTGAGGACGCGCTGCACGGCGTTGCGGTTGGCCCACGCCCCGGTGAAGAAGGTGCGCAGTGCGACCCACTTGACCAGCGTGGTCGTCTCGTCCACCGGAATGTTGGTGTCGTAGATGATCAGCTCACCGATCGACAGCCGGACGTGGAGCTTGATCATGTTGGGCAGCATCCAACCGGCCGAGGTGACCACCGGCGGGCGGTTGGCCAGGTCCGCGTTGTCGCGGTTGACCAGCGACCAGAGGCCCTTGGAGCGCGGCGGGTGCAGGCTGACCGTGGCGAACGCCGACCACTCGTCGGGGATTTCGAGCTCGTACTCGGGAACCTCGGGCTTCTGCGGGTTGCCGAATGCGCCGCCGTGCACGAAGGGCGCGTGCGCGATGTCGCAGCCGTTCTCCAGGATCCGCTCGTAGTTGGCCTTCCACAGGAACTCGCCGGTCACCGCGCGGAACTTGCCGCCGTTCTCCACCAGGTTGTCGAACTCCGGCCAGACCGGGATCGGCGGTCGCTCGGCCTCGGGCAGGTCGCCCATGAAGACCCAGACGAAGCCGTAGCGCTCCTGCACGGGGTACGAGTCGACCCGGGCCTTGTTCGGGATGCCCCGGCCGGGCTGGTTCGCCGGGATCTTCGTGCACGCCCCACCCGGCTCGAACTCCCAGCCGTGATACGGGCAGACGATGTTCTCGCCGGCCGTCGAGCCGCCGGAGAGCGCCGCGCCCCGGTGCACGCACAGGTCGGACAGAGCCACCACGCGCCCGCGCGGGGTGCGGTAGAGGGCCAGGTACTGGCCGAGCACGGTGATCCGGGCCGGCTTGGTGGTGACCCGGTCGGAGAACTCGACCGCGTACCAGAAGTTCTTGAGCATGGTGGCTTACCTCCGACGGAACGAGGCGATCGAAGAGGTGGTGCCGAGCTGTGCCAGCAATCGGTCGAAGCCGTCGGCCGGTTCGCCGCGAAGGTGGACGGCGAGGAACCCGGACAGCAGGTCGACCAGGAGCGCGCGGGTGGCTTCCGGCTCGGCGGTCGCCTCCGCGTCGAGGAAGGCGCGCGCCGAGGTGGGATCGAGCGGGTGCACGATGCTGAAGTGGTTGGCGCCGGCCAGCCGCACCAGCAGGTTGGTGCCGCCCGCGTCGGGCAGCGCCTCGTCGAAGGTGCGGGTGATCGGGTCGGCGCGGGTGGCCTTGTCCTCGCCGTACCGGTCGGCCGAGCCGTTGATCACGCCGTCGTGGGTGCCGGCGAGCAGCATGACCGGGCAGTCCACCTGGGCCGGCAGCACGGTGCCGGCCGGCCAACCGAGCATGGTCGCCACCATGGTGTGCGCCCCGTAGCTGGCCACCGCATGGACCTCGGGCAGGAACCGCGCCGACTGCAGCGCGACCGTACCGCCGGCCGAGTGACCCACCAGCGCCACCCGGTCGAGGTCGAGCAACCCGTCGAGCGGCCCGGTGAGCTGCGCCAGCGCGTCGAGCACCGGGCGCAGCGACGGGCTGGTCGGTCGGCTGCCGTAGCCGTCCGGCCGGGCCGCGTCCAGGTCGACGCCGGGAGTGATCCCGTGCAGGCCGGCGAAGAGCACTCCGACCCAGTCGTAGGTCACCGCGACGACGCCCCGGGCGGCCAGTTCCATCGCCAGCCAGCGGTAGGCGTCCTGCCCGACGTTGACGCCGGAGACCAGCAGGGCCACCGGGTACGGGGCACCGGCCGGATCGGCCGCGAGGACCCCGCTGAGCCGCTCGGCGTCCGAGCCGGTGGGCCGGGCCGGGTAATAGACCCGCAGGTGCGCGGTGTCGAACGGTGCCGGCGCGCCGGGGACGCGTACGGCCCACCAGACCGACCGGACACCGCCTTCCTGCCCACCGCTCATGCCGACGGCCGGGGGAGTTCGCGGTCGCCGCCCCAGAGCGCGCGGACGAGCTGGTTGGTGGTCTCCTCGCCGAAGTAGCGCACGCCCATCACGTTCGCCGGGTCGCGGTCGGCGATATTGCGGCGGATCCGCAGATCGGTCTCGGCGAGCGCGGCCCGCTCCTCGGCCGGCACCGGCTCGGCCTCGTCGACCCAGCGCAGCCAGCGGTCGACGTGGGCGTGGGTCACCTGGCTGACCTTCTCGATGTTCTCCGGGCTGCGGTCGAAGGAGTAGCAGTATGCCGTCGGTGACAGGCTGGCCCGGATGAACCCGGCCCGGCTGACGAAGTAGTCGAACGCCGGGTCGTTGCGCAGTTGCAGCCACTCTTCGTTGGCCGGCTCGTAGTACCTGTCGTAGTAGTCGCCGTCCTCGACCATGTTGACCCGGGGCACCGAGTCGACGTAGAACCAGCCGCCGGGCCAGACCAGCAGGGCTAATCCCAGGTGCGGCACCCTGACCTGCGGGCCCAGCCAGCACGTCAGGTGCAGGTTGGCGAAGCTGGCACCCGGGTTGCCCAGCCAGGAGTGCACGAGCCAGTCGACCTCGGGCCCGGTGTACGCGGCGAGCGAGCCGCCCGGTCCGTTCGGGTAGTCCCCGTAGTTTTCCAGCGCCTCGGTGGACGGGTCGCGGGTCAGCGCGAACCGTGCGGTGATCTTGGCCTTCAGCTCATTCAGGAGTGCCTGGTACCGGTGGAACGTCTCGTGGACGTCGACAGTGGGGGAGTCGTCGAGCATCTCCTCGACGTGTTTCAAGGTGTCGGCCACGGTCAGCGCCTTTCGGTAAGGGCCTCGACGAGCCGCCACGGGCGGCCGTCGACGAGGTCGGTGCGGCGGGAGACGAGCCTGTTCGCCGCCTGCGCCGGCGCCACGACGGCATGCGTGACGGACCGGTCGGCGGCGATGTCGGTGCGCAGTGGGCTGCTGATCCGGCCGGTGAACGGCCCGGCCCAGGTGGTCCAGAGGGTGAAGTCGGCGCTGAGGGCGAAGACCGCGGCGCCGGTGCCGAGCGGCCCGGCGGCGATCACGTTGAGCCGGTTCTCCGCGGCCCGCTCCGGCAGCCCCAGCGCCAGCTCCCAGGGCTCGCGCGGGGTGAACGGCACGGCGACCACATCGGCGTCGGCGAGCGCGGCAAGCCGGAACGTCTCCGGGAAGATCGCGTCGTCGCCGACCACGATCGCCAGCCGCCCCCAGGGCAGGTCGAAGGTGCGCAGCGCGCCTCCGGGCCGTGCGGCGTCGCGGGCCGCGCCGGCCCGATGCAGTTGTGGCTGCTCGCCGAGCACGCCATCCGGGCCGATGAGCAGCCCGACCGGGCCGTCGGCGGTGCGGGCGGTGGCCACCGCGTACCCGTTGGTGCCACGCAGTGCCGGTGCCAGCGTCGCGGCCACCTCGGCCGGCCCGACGTGCGTGCCGAGGGCGT
The DNA here is from genome assembly GCF_006715105.1 of Micromonospora sp. A202. NCBI lineage: Bacteria > Bacillati > Actinomycetota > Actinomycetes > Micromonosporales > Micromonosporaceae > Micromonospora > Micromonospora sp. A202. The sequence goes on from NZ_VFMP01000001.1 coordinate 1,655,315, forward strand.
TCTCGGCGAGCACGGCGAGCAGCGCGCCTTCGGCGACCGCCTTGGCGAGCAGGTCGGCCGCCTCGCCCGGGTCCCGAGGGCGGACCACGGCGACCGGCAGGCTCGACGCGCTGGGCGGCCGACGGCGGCCGGTCGGCGCGTCCCCGAGCGGGCCGTAGAGCTCCGGCCGGCGGGCCGCGAGGATGTCGCTGCCGTCCGGGCGGTGCTTGTCGTCGGCGCGCTCCGGAGCGATGTCGGCGATGACGACGGCCTCACCGGTACGCGGCCCCTTGGCCAGCACCGTGCCGTCCGGTGCGACGATCTGCGACTCGCCGGCCCCGTGCAGCCACTGCTCCGGCACGCCCAGGCCGCGGCTCATGGCCGGCAGATGCTCGGCGGGCAGCAGCGGGCCGACCTTGTTGGCGGCGATCACCCAGGCCCGGTTCTCCGCGGCCCGCACCGGAATGTGCAGCGCGGCCTCATCGGTGGCGAACGAGTTCAGGCTGTTGAGCAGCACCTGCGCGCCGCGCAGCGTGAGCCCGCGGGTGGTCTCGGGAATGACGCCCTCCATGCAGGCGTACATGCCGAGCCGGCCGATCGGGGTGTCGAGCACCGGTCCGACCTCGGTCGCCGGGTCGAGGTGGTCGTTCTCGGCACCCATCAGGACCTGCTTGTCGCAGCTGCCGAGCAGCGCCCCGTCCGGACCGAAGAGGAAGTTGGTGCCGCCGGTGCGTCCGTCGGGATAGGCGTGCGTGACATTGATCTTGATATACATCCGATGCTCGGCGGCGCTCGCGGAGATCGCGGTGAGGAAATCGTCGCCCGGCCGGGTGGCCAGGGCGTGCGCCTGGGCGCGGTCGGTGTACCAGGCCAGATGGTTGCAGAACTCGGGTAGCACCACGAGCTGTGCGCCCTGTCGGGCGGCGTCGGTGACCAGGCGCAGGCAGGTGGCCAGATTGGCCCCGATGTCCTGGCCGGCCTCGAACTGTATGGCGGCAACCCTGATGGTCATTCCCGCTCCGGTTCCCCTGGCGAAACGCTGTTTCCAGAACATACACTCGGGCGACGCCGGGGAACAGGGGGAAGAACAGGTGTTTACGCACGTGGTACTCATGAAGTTCGACGATGCGGCCGATGCTGCCAAGGCGAGGTCGCTGCTGGAAGGTCTGGCCAGCTCAATTGATGAGATCGCGACGCTGACCGTCGCCCTGGACACGCTGCGGACCCCGGTCTCCTACGACCTGTGCATGATCAGCACACACACCGACGTGGACGCGTTGCGCGCCTACCAGTCCCACCCCGCCCACCTGGAGGTGGCGGGCTGGCTCAAGCCGCGCCTCGCGGCCCGCGTCGTCGTCGACTACTGACGGCAGCGCTCGACCGACGCGGCCCGGCCTCAGCCCGGGTACGCGTTGGCGGGCAGCCCGGCGCCACCTGGCCGGAACGGGCCGGGCGCGTGCACGACGCAGGTCTGCGCGTACTCGGCCAGACCCTCCTCGGCATACTCACGGCCGTATCCGGAGCGCTTCACCCCACCGAACGGCGCCCGCAGCGACAGCCCGGTGCGGTTGTGCGTGTTGACGAAGACGAAGCCCGCCTCGACCCGACGGGCCAGCACGAACGCCCGCTCCTCGTCGGCCGACCAGACCGAGCCGCCAAGGCCCAGTTCGTCGGCGTTGACCCGGGCCAGCAGTTCCTCCTCGTCGTCGTAGAGCAGCAGCGGCACCGTCGGCCCGAACTGCTCCCCGGTGATCACCTCGGCGTCGTCCGGTGCGTCCAGCACGAGCGTCGGGGCCACGAAGTACCCGCCGGCCAGGTCGGTGCCACCGTCGACAGTGCCCAGCGGCAGCGCCGTGGCACCCCGGGCGACGGCCGCCGCGACGATCCGCTCGACCCGGGCGACGGCACCGGCCGAGATGACCGGGCCCATGCTCACCCCCGGCGTGAGCGCGTCACCGACGCGCAGCACCTCCGCCGCGGCGGCCCGGTACGCCGCCACGAACTCGTCGCGGCGGTCGCGGTGCACATACAGGCGCTTGGCGGCCATGCACACCTGGCCGCTGGTGGCGAAACTCGCCAGGACCAGCCGGCGCATCGGCTCGGTGCCCAGGTCGGCGTCCGGCAGGAAGATCGCCGCGTCGTTGCCGCCCAGCTCCAGCACTACCGGTGTGGTCTGGGTGGCCGCGGTCGCCGCCACCTGCCGGGCCGCCACGCCGCCGCCGGTGAACGCCACCTTGCGCACCAGCGGGTGCCCGACCAACGCCGCACCGGCGGCGGCGTCGCCGTGGACGACCGCCAGCGTCCCGTCGGGCAGCGCCCCGGCGAGCAGGCGCAGCACCTCCGAGACCGCCAGCGGGGCCAGCGGTGAGGGCTTGACCACCACCGCGTTGCCGGCGGCGAGGGCCGGGGCCACCTTGAGCAGGGTGAGGATGATCGGCGCGTTCCACGGCGTGATCGCGGCGACCACACCGTACGGCCGGGGCAGCCGCAGCAGCCGACCGGCCGCGTCGTCGATCTCCCGATCCGCGTACGCCGCCGGGGCGTGCTCGACGACCCAGCGCAGGTACGTGCCGGCGAACCTGACCTCGCCGCGGCAGTCGGCGAGCACCTTGCCCGACTCCCGGGCCAGCAGCTCGGCCAACGGTTCGAGCCGCCCGGCGATCGCGTCGGCGCCAGCGGCCAGCGCAGCGAGCCGCCGCGCGATGCCGGTGGCCGCCCAGCTGCGCTGCGCGGCGTCGGCCCGGCGGACCAGGGCGTCCACCCGCTCGGGCCCGCTGACACCGACAGTGCCGACCAGCTCGCTGGTCCTGGACGGGTTCTCCCGCTCGATCACCGCGCCGCGCGGGCCGTCGCCAGGTGTCGTCATGCCCGGACCGCCGGCTGCCCGGCGTCGGGGCGCAGCGAGGCGATCATGGAGCTGCGCAGCAGGTACGCCCGGGCCGCCGCCGGATCCTCGGCCAGCGCGCGCAGGCCGGCCAGCTGCGCGGACCGTAACTGCGGATCGGCGGCCCGCATCCGGCGGTAGTTCTGGTCGGAGACCTCCTGCACGTAGGTCAGGGCGATCCGGCGCCGCTCGTCGGCCACCGCCGTCACCGCCCGGTCCAGCTCCCCGCCGTCCGGTGCCGGGCGGCCCGAGGCCAGCACCTGCGCGTAGGCGACCGCGTCGTGGATGCCCGAGTTCATGCCCAGCCCACCGAGCGGGTTGTTGACGTGCGCGGCGTCGCCGGCCAGCAGCACCCGCCCCTGCCGGAACGTCGCGGCGACCCGCTGGTGCACCCGGTACAAACTGGCGTGCGCCACCCGCCACGGCCGGCCCGGATCGGCGATCGCCCGCAGCCGCCCGTCGAGCCGGTCCAGCTCGTGCGCGTCAGGGGTGTCCTCGGGGGTGGGCAGCAGCACCCGCCAGTGGTCCGGCGTGCGCAGCAGCACCGACCACTCGACCGGGTCGAAGACGTAGTTGACGTACGCCAGCGGGCCGAGCAGCGCCGGCAGGTCCTCGTCGGTGGAGGCCACCAGGAACCGTTCGGGGTAGGTGATCCCGTCGAACGGCAACTCCAACGCCCGCCGTACCGCCGAACTGGCGCCGTCGGCCGCGATCAGCCAGTCGCCGGACACCTCCCGGCCGTCCTCGGCGACCGCGACCACACCGCCGTCGGCCTGATCCGCGCCCTGTCGTACCGAGTCGACCGGCCAACCGAAGCGGACCCGGGCCGTCGGCTGCCCGGCCAGGTGCGCCAGCAGGATCACGCACAGCTTGGACTGCTCGCACTGCACCCGGTACGGGAACGGGGTGTCCTCGGCGAGCACCGAGAGGTCCAGCTCCGCGATCAGTCCCTCCCGGCGATCCCGGTAGGCGAACGTCGGCGCCACCAGCCCGCGCGCCAACAGGTCCGCGCCGACCCCCAACGCGTCGAGCATCTCCAGCGTCGGCGGGTGGAACGTGGAGGCACGGGACTCGGCGGCGAGGTCGTCACCGGCCTCCAGCACTGTCACCTCGCACCCCCGGCGGGCCAGCGCGAGCGCCGCGGTCAGCCCGACCGGCCCCGCTCCGGCGATCAGCACGTGCATCAGGCGTACCTCCGATCGAGAGTCAGCGCATCGTCCTGGCCGACCAGCGCGGTGAACGACGACCAGGCGAGCCGGGGCACCGCGTCGGCGTGACCGTGCCGGCCGATCGCGGCATAGGCGGCGGCAGCCGCGCGCAGCGCGGCCAGCATCGGCGCGACCGGGTGCAGCACGACCCGGACCCCGAGCGCGCCGAGCGCGTCGTCGGGCGGGAAGGCGCGCACACCAGCCGCCTCCGAGCGATTCACCACCAGGGGTACGCCGGGCAGCGCGGTACGCACCGCCGCCAACTCCTCGGCGGTGTCCACACCCTCCAGGAAGACCGCGTCGGCGCCGGCGTCGGCGAACCGGCCGGCCCGCTCGATCGCCTCGTCGAGGCCGGCCACCGAGTAGGCGTCGGTGCGGGCGATCAGCACCAGGCCGGTGCCCGCCTCGGCGATCGCCCGGATCTTCGCCGTCGCACCTGCGATGTCCAACAGCTCCTTGCCGTCCAGGTGGCCGCAGCGCTTCGGGCTGACCTGGTCCTCCAGGTGCAGCCCGGCGACGCCGGCCGCCGCGTACCGCTGGGCGGTCCAGACCGCGTGCAGCGGATTGCCGTAGCCGGTGTCCGCGTCGGCGATCAGCGGCACGCCGGCCAGCGCCGGGACGAGCCGGGCGGCCCGCTCCGCGACGTGTGTGCCGTGCAGGTATCCCAGATCGGGAAGGCCCAGCTCGACCGCGGCGCAGACCGCACCGGACAGGTGCACGACGCGGTGCCCGGCCCCGGCGGCCAGCGCGGCGGTGAGCGGGTCGTGTACGCCGGGGGCGTGCACCGGCGAGGCGCCGCCCAGCAGCGCCCGCAGCACGTCGGCCGGGCGTGCGGTTGCCGCGCCGCCGGCCGTGGGCGGGGGCGGAGCCTGCGCCGGGGCGGTCTCGCCCGGGGTCATGACCGGCCGTGCAGCGCGAAGCCGCCCTCGACGCCGACGACCCGCGGGTTGGTGAAGAACCGCAGGGTCTCGGCGGTGCCCTCCTCGCCGTACCCGGACAGCCCGAACGCCGGGCGCGGGCTGAACAGGTGCAGGCTGAGCACCGAGGAGCCGTTGACCTTGACCTCACCGGCCCGGATCCGGCGGGCCACGGCCAGCGCGGCCTCCTCGTCCGCGCCGAGCACGTACGCCTCCAGCCCGTACGACGTGCCGTTGGCCAGCGCCACCGCCTCGTCGACGGTGGCGTACGGGTGCACCGCTGCCACGGGCCCGAAGATCTCGTCGCCGGTGTGCGCGGCGGCGACGCCGGTGACCAGCGTCGGGGCGAGGAAGTTCCCGCCGGCCAGCGGCCCGGCCGCCGGCAGCGTGGTGCCGGTGACAGCGGTCCCGCCGTGGGCCAGCAGGTCGTCGCGGGCGGCCACCACCCGGGCCAGGTGCCGGGAGTGCACCAGCGGACCGAGGTCGGTCGCGGGGTCCAACGGCGCGCCGGCGACCAGGCCGGCGAGCCGGTCGGCGATCGCGGCGACTATCTCGTCGTGCCGGTCGGCGGGCACGATCAGCCGACCCAGCGCCCGGCACCACTGCCCGTTGAGGGTGCTGAGCAGGTCGACCGCGGCCCGGGCGACATCGGCGACGTCGGCGTCGGGGAGCACGACCAGCGGGTTGTTGCCGCCGAGCTCGAGCTGCACGGGCTTGATGTCGTAGGCGCAGGCTGCCGCGACCGCCCGCCCGGCGGCGAGCCCGCCGGTGAAGGAGACCGCCCGGATCCGGGGATCGCCGACCACTGCCGCACCGGCCTCGGCCCCGCCGTGCACGAGCTGGAACACCCCGGCCGGCACGCCGGAGGCGGCGAGCGTGGCCCCGACGACGGCGGCGAGCCGTTGGCTGCCGTGCGGGGCGTACTCGCTGGGCTTGAGGATCGTGGGGCAGCCCGCGGCGAGCGCGTTCGCGACCTTGTGCGCGGCCATCGGCGCGGGCGCGTTCCACGGCACCACACAGGCGGCCGGACCCCAGGGCAGTCGTTCGGCGTACGCGATCCGGCCGTCCTCGCGCTGGAACTCCTGGCTCTGCGGGCCCTGCCGTAGCTGGGCGGCGGCCAGCCGGAACGAGCCGCCGAGGATCACGCCCAGCGGTATGGTCTGCCGGATCGGCACGCCGGTGGTCGCCGACTCCAGCGCGCAGATCTCGGCCGCGACGCCCTCGACCGCCTCGGCGACGGCGTCCAGTACGTCGGCGCGATCACGGGCCGGTAGCGCGGCCCAGCTCCCGGCCTCGTGCGCCGCCGATGCGGCGGCGACGGCGGCCTCGATCCGGTGCGACGGCGTGCCGGCAGCGGGCCGCCGCACCGCACCGGTCGCCGGATCCTCCAGGTCGAACCCGAGCGGTGCGTCGCTGGGCGTCCAGACCCCGTCGACCAGGTCGGCGAGATCGGGCAGGTCCGGCTGGGTCACCCGGCCACCGCCGCGAACAGGTCGTTGGACCGGTCGCTGGTCACCGAACTGGCCGCCTCCAACCGGCCGCGCTCCGGCGGGAACGTCATCACCAGTCCCATCGCCAGATCGCGCAGCGCCCGGCCGACGGACCCGTTCATGGTGGCGCCGGACGTGCCGGACGCCTTGAGCGCGCCGACCGCCACGTCGAAGCACGCCTCGCAGATCGAGCCCTTGGCCAACCGCCACTGCCGGTAGACCTCGGCGTGCGGGCGCAGCGGCGGCTCACTGGTCTCCAGCAGCAACTGGCGGCGCAGCCAGAGGTACGCCGTCTCCAACCGTTCCGTCATGTTGCCGATGATCACCTGGTGCATGGGGCTCTCCGCAATCGGCCGACCGGTGTCGGCGAAGGTCTTCTGGGTGAGGCTGGTCAGCGTGTCGTCGTAGACACTCTGCGCCGCACCGACGTAGACCGCCGTGATGGCCAGCTGGTTGCCGACGAAGCTGCCCCGACTGCACTGCAACATCTTCACGAAAGCGCCGGGCACGGTGAGCGCCTCGTCGGCCGGAATGAAGACGTCGTCGAGCCGGATGCCGTGGTTGGCCGAGCCGCGCATGCCGATGCCGTCCCAGGCCGGCCGTGAGGCGACCCCGGCGGCATCGCGGGGGACCAGGAACAGGGCCAGCCCGTCCGCCGTCTCGTGCCCGGCGAGTCGGGCGGTGACCAGGTAGGTGTCGGCGACGCCGGTGGCGCAGCCGAACGACTTCTCGCCGGTGAGCGACCAGCCGTCGACGCCGTCGCGGCTCGCCGGCGTGGCGGTGGTGGAGATGGCGATGTTGGCCGACGAACTCTTCACCGCCTCGCTGGCGAAGTTGGCCAGCCACACCCCACCAGCCATCCGGGTCAGCACCTTCTCGGCGAAGGCCTGCACGGCGGGGACGTCGGCGTCGTCGAAGAGGCCGCGCTCGATGGCCTCCAGCGGCAGCAGACCACGGGAGGCGCTGGTGTTGTGGAAGAAGAAGGCCAAGGCCGTCGACGGGCACGCGCTGCCCATGGCGAAGGTGGCGGCGGCGAGGTCACGCAGGCCGCCGCCGAGACCGCCGTACTCCTGCGGAACCACCAGGCCGAGCAGCCCGGCATCGCGCAGCAGCGCGACGTGCGCGGCGGGGAACACCCCGTCGGCGTCGGCCTGCGCGGCGGCGGCCCGCAGCGCGGGCAGCACCTTCTCCACTCGGGCCGCGCGATCCTGCTCGGCCGGGGTGAGGTCGTCGATGAGCCGTCCGCCGGTGGACATGTGGGTCACTCCTCTGGTTTGTTGGCGGGGAGCCGGGGACAGGACACCCCGAGTTGCCGGGCGAGAAAGACCAGGTCGCGGGTGCGCAGGGCGCTCGCTCGACCGCTGAGGGTGGTGTCGAAGCCGGTGACGCCGCTCTTCATCGCGACCATGGCGTTGACCAGGCCGAGCCCGCGCTGGGGCCGCAGCCGCACCCGGAGTGAGGCGCGGCGGGCGCGTACCGTGGCGTCGGCGAGCACGGCCCGCACCTGCACCGGGCTGGCGTCGGCCTCCTCGACCAGGGTGACGGCGGTGTGCCCGGCACGCAGCAACTGGTCCAGCTCGGCGAGGGTGGCATCCTCGCCGCCGGGCCGGAAGGCGTCGGCGATCATCGGGCCGGGGGTTGCCCGCACCGTGAAGCCGGCCGTCAACAGGGTGTTCGCGCGCAGGCGGGAGAGTCGGCCCCCGATCGCGATGTCGATCTTCTCCGGCAGCGGGTCGGCGAGCTGACTCCACGCGCTGGAGTGGAACAGCAGCGGGGCGCCGACCCGGGGGGTGCTGGCCGCGAGCACCTCGGCGACGAAGATCGTGTGGTCGCCGCCGGGATAGGCGTGCACGACCCGGCAGTCCAGCCAGGCGGTCGCGTTGGCCAGGACCGGGCAGCCGGTCTCGGCGTGCGCCCAGTCCAGCCCGGCGAAGCGGTCGGTGACCTCGGGACGCATGCCGGCGAAGCGCTGGCCGATGCCGGCCTGGCCCTTGCCGAGAAAGCTGATCGCGAAGACGCCGGCCCGCTCCACCAGGGCGTGGCTGGGAAGGTGGACGCCCAGGCAGACGGAGACCAGCGGCGGGTTGAGGCTGACCGACGAGAACGAGCTCGCGGTCATGCCGTGCCGCTGGCCGTCGATGACCGTGGTCACGACACCGACGCCACTGGGCCACTGGGCGAGGGCCGAGCGGAACGTGATGCTGTCGACCGACACTGGCAGGTTCTCCGTTTCGCATGAGGAAACGTCGTTACCAGAAACGTAACGAGGGGTGGTGGCCCGTGTCAACCGCCGATCGGTCCGGGCGCCTCGCCGCCGAAAATCGGTGACCCGCTCAGGACACGGTGTTTCGCTAGGTGAAATCGAGCGCCCTACACTGCTCTGGAGACGGACGCACGAACAGCGCTGTGGAGGCCCAACCATGCCCAGTCGGACATCGGAGGCGAAGGCACCGGCCGCGGAGGACGGCGAAGGCCAGTCCCGCTCGATCGCGGCGGTCGAGCGGGCGATGGACGTGCTGCTCTACTTCGGGCGCAGTGGGCGCCCGGACCTGGGCGTCACCGAGATCGCGACCGCGTTGGACCTTACCAAGGCCGCCGTGCACCGTATCCTCACGGCGCTGCGCAGCCGGGAGCTGATCACCGTCGACCCGAGCACCCGTCGCTACGCGCTGGGCCACGCGGCCGTCACGCTCGGCCGGGCCTACCTGGCCCGCACCGACCTACGCGCGATGGCCGGCCCGGAGCTGCGCGGGCTGGCGGCCGAGACGGGCGAGACCGCCACGCTCTCGCTGCGCCGGGGCGACACCCGGCTGTACGTCGACCAGGTGGTGCCCGAGCAGGAGCTGCGGCTGGACGTCAACATCGGCATCCCGTACCCGCTGCACGCCGGCAGCTCGTCCAAGGCGTTCCTGGCCTTCGTCGACGACGACGAGCTCGACGTCTACCTGGAACGGCACCGGCTCGACGAGATCACCGACCGCACCATCACCGACCCGGCGAAGCTGCGCAAGGAGTTGGCCGCCATCCGTAAGCGCGGCTACGCCACCTCGCGCGGCGAACGCCAGCCCGGCGCGACGTCGATCGCCGCACCGGTCTACGACCACGACGGGCACGTGGTGGCGGTCGTCAGCGTGGCCGGGCCGGTGGGGCGGTTCAAGCCGGACTCGCCCGAGCTGTCGAAGTCGCTGCTGAAGGCGACCGGCCGGATCTCCGCTCAGCTCGGCTACAGCGGCGCCTGACCGACCTGCCCGGGTCACAGCGCCGCGAGCGGCTTCAGCACGCCGAGCGCCGCGGCCGCCAGCACGCTGCCCCAGATGCCCCACACGTAGGGCAGGCAGCCGTCGATCGCCCGCCGCATCGCGTGCTCCACCTCCGGCGTGGAGCCTGTCGTCATCAGCGCGCCGAAGGCCGGCCCGAACGGGCGCAGGGTGAGCCGGATGCCCAGTCCGCAGGCGATCGCGATGCTGTAGAGCAGGATCTTGCCGCCCAGCCACCTCGGGTTGGTGTCCACCCCGAACGGTGCGGCGGCGAAGAGCGTGTAGAGCGCGGTCCCGGCCAGGCCGGCGATCAGCACGGTCCGGACCGTCCAGTCCGCCCGGCGTACCCACCGACGGTGGCCTGGGCGGTGGTGGTCGGAGATCGTGGCGGCCAGCCACGCCGCCGCGAACACCCAGACCAGTGCGACGATCGGCCGGCCGAACGGGTTGATCCCGAAGACCTGCGCGCCGTGCGGGTCCAGCGCCATCAGCGTGACGCCGCTGGGCAGGAAGAGAACCAGGCAGATCTTGGGCCCCAGGTCGAGCCCGCCCATGATCTTCAGCGCGGTGGCCCGGGCGGCCGGAGTGAGGTCGGGCTTGAGGACGAACCGGCTCGACCAGAAGACCCCGAGATCCCCGCCCAGCCAGAAGACGAAGAGCACGATGTGCAGCAGAATCCACCAGCCGTGCGGGTGCGGTCCCATGGGGCCTCCTTGACGTCTCGACCACTAACGGAAACACTGTATCCGTAGCCGAAACAATGGCCGCATGGCCGGAGCATCGTGGAACGGAAGGGCGCGAAGCCGTTGAGGTCGTACCTGTACGTGCCCGGGGACGCGCCCGACAAGCTGGCCAAGGCGGCGAGGCGCGGCGCGGATGCGGTGATCGTCGACCTGGAGGACGCGGTGCCGCAGGCCGGCAAGGACGCCGCCCGCTCGGCGGTCGCCGCCTTCCTGCGCTCCGCACCACCCGGGGTCGCCTGGTGGGTGCGGATCAACCCGGGCCGGTTGGGCCACGTCGACGCGGCGACCGTCGTGGGGCCGGGGCTCGCGGGGCTCTGTGTGGCGAAGGCCGAGTCCGCCGCCGAACTGGTCGCCCTGGATGAGGTGCTCGGCGCGGCCGAGTCGGCGGCCGGGTCGCCGGTGGGCACGACCCCCGTGGTGCCGCTGCTGGAGTCGGCGGCGGCCGTGGTCGCGGCCCTCGACATCGCCCGCGCACCCCGGGTACGGCGGCTGCAACTCGGCGAGGCGGACCTGCGCGCCGACCTCGGTGTCACGCTCGGGCCGGACGAGCGGGAACTGCTCTTCGTCCGCTCGCAGGTGGTGCTGGCCAGCGCGGCGGTCGGCATCGAGCCTCCGGTGGGGCCGGTCAGCACCGACTTCCGGGACCTGGTCGCGCTGCGCGAGTCGACGATGGCGCTGCGGCGGCTCGGCTTCGTCGGCCGGGCCTGTATCCACCCTGCGCAGGTCGCGGTGGTGAACGAGGTGTTCACCCCTGCACCCGACGAGGTGGCGACGGCGGCGGACCTGGTGGCCCGCTTCGACGCGGCGGTCCGCGACGGCGTGGGAGTCTGCCTCGACGCACAGGGCCGGCTGGTGGACGAGGCGGTGGTCCGCTCCGCCCGGCGCCTGCTCGCCCTGGCCGTGTAGACGCCCGCCCGGGAGCCGGGCACTCGCCGGCACGCGCGGCTGCGGGTGACCGGGGTGTGACGCGGCGGTGGTCGTGGCCGCGGCACACCCCGTCGCCATCACATCCCGTCGCCGGACCAGGGGCCGCGCGAACGGGACCGCACCGGCAGGGTGGAGATGACCGGCGCCTCGTCGTGCTCGTGGTAGTTGGTCGCCGTGCCGCCCCACTTGACCCACTCGTCGGTGGTGTACCAGTTGATCAGCTCGCCGTCCGACCGGATGATCCAGTCGATGTCGGTCTCGGCGACGAAGTGGCCGTGCTTCACCCCGGCCGGCCGGAAGCAGTAGGTGCCCTCGTCGATGTCGCCGAAGTTGTACGCCATCTTCCCGCCGAGCGTGTAGAACTCCTCGTAGCAGGGGTGGTGGGCCAGCCGGTGGTCGCTCCAGCCCTTGTGGGCCCGGATCAGGCGGGTGTAGAAGTTGGTCACCGGGTCGCGGTGCAGGAGCTTGATGTAGAGCGGGGTGATCGGCCCAACCGTCGGGGCGGCGGTCCACTCCATGTCGTTGGAATCCACCGCCGTCACCTCGCCGACGGCGGACTCCCACCGCGCTGAGGCCGGGCTCCACTGTGCTTTCCCGACGTCGAAACCGCAGTCGCCGTACTCGCGCCAGTGCAGCACCGACGAGCCCTCGCGGATCTTGATCCAGTCCATCGGCACGCCCCGGGGCACCTGAAGGTAGCCGCCCGGGCCGATCTCCTGACCGCCGTAGATCAGCGAGCCGGACCGCACGAAGAACTCGGTGTCGGCGTGCGGCACACCGGGCCCGCGCCCCCAGTCGCTGTCGAACCGCAACGCCAGCGAGGACGATCCGTCCTCCTCGTCTGTGGAGAGCCGGCGTTCGTGGACCCCGCCCTCGCCGTGCGGCAGCTCCCCGACGTGCCAGATGTAGTCATTCTCGTGAATCAGTTCGACGTGCGCTCGCACCCGCTGCTCCTCACTTCGCGTTTCAGGGTCTTCCCGGCGGCGTTTGCGGGCGGCGCCCCCAGCCGGAGGTGCAGGGCGTCAGGCAGCCGGCGATGGTGAGATCGGCGCCGTCCGGGACCAGCATGGCTGCAATGGAAACACTGTTTCCACGGGCACGGCAAGCCCTGCAATGTTCCCCCTAGCGAAACGGTGTATCCAGCGCATACGATGCGTCGAATGAATGGTGCCGAGCTGTCCGCCACCCCCGGCGGCACCGCGCGCGGCGGCAGGCTCGATGCCGACTACGCCGGTGCCGGGTTCGCCCGCCGGCTCGGCTGGGGCACCCGGCCCGCGCTCGTGCTGGTCGACCCCGTCGCCGCGTACGCCGTACCCTCGTCGCCGCTGTTCCTGGCCACCGCGGAGGCCGCGCTGGCCGCGATGGCCGCGCTGGTGGCGGCGGCCCGCGCGGCCCGGGTTCCGGTGGTTTTCACCGCGGTGCGGTACGCCGACGAGTCCTGCGCCGAGGCACCCCTGTTCGCCGCGAAGGTGCCGGCGCTGTCCGCGTTCGCCGCAGGCAACCCACTCGGCGACTTCCCGACCCAGGTCACGCCCGCCCCGGGCGATCACATCGTTTACAAGCACTACGCCAGCGCCTTCGCCGGAACCGCCCTGGCCGCCTGGCTCACCGCGGCCGGCGTCGACACGGTGGTGCTCGGCGGCTTCTCCACCAGCGGCTGCGTCCGGGCGTCGGCGGTGGACGCCCTGCAACACGGGTTTCGCCCGATGGTGGTGCGCGAGGCGTGCGCCGACCGCGATCCCGGCCCGCACGAGGCCAACCTCTTCGACCTCGACGCCAAGTATGCCGACGTGGTGCCGCTGGCCGACGCGGTCGCCCGGTTGGCCGGCCACTGACCGGACCCGTTCTCCCGACTTGAGTGGGCAGGAGCAGTCATGCGTAAGGCAGTCATCACCGGCAGCACCAGGGGGATCGGCTTCGCGCTCGCCCGCGAGCTGCTCTCGCGGGGCCACTCCGTCGTCGTCTCCGGGCGCTCGCGGACGGCCGTGGACGACGCCGTCGCACGGCTGCGCCCACAGGCCCTCACGGCAGCGACGGTCCACGGGTTCGCCGTGGACGTCACCGACGCCGAGCAGGTCGAGCGGATGTGGAGCGCCGCGGTCGACGCGATGGGCGGTGTCGACCTGTGGATCAACAACGCCGGCGTCGCCAACACCACCCGGCCGATCGTCGACACCGCGCCGGAGGACGTCCGGACGATGGTCACCACGAACATGCTCGGCACCGTGTACGGGTCGCAGGTCGCCGTCCGCGGCATGCTCACCGCCGGCGGCGGCCAGGTCTTCAACGTGCTCGGCGGGGGCAGCGACGGCCGGATCCGCCCCGGCATGGGGGTCTACGCGGCCACCAAGCGTGGTCTGGACTCGTTCACCCGGGCACTGGCCAAGGAGGTCACCGGCACCGGCGTGCGGATCGGCCAGATCCGCCCCGGCATCCTCATCACCGAGGGGTGGCTGCGCGAAGCCGCCGCCGCGCCGGAGCAGGTGGCGCGGCAGCGCAGGTGGCTGAACATCCTCTGCGACCACGTCGACGACGTCGCGCCGTACCTGGTCGAACGAATGCTGACCAGCACCAGGAACGGCGACGCGATCGCGTGGCTCACCACCGGCCGGATGACCCGCAAGGTCCTGATCCCCGGCAAGCGGGACGTCCTCGCCCGCTACGGACTCTGACCGGGCCGTCATGCACATCGATGACTCAGGGAAGGACGGCACCGGGTGAAGGGTGTGCAGCTCAACATGGCCGCCGGGATCCGCGAGTTCGGCCGGGCCACGCCGGGCCGGGTCGCGGTCGTGGACGGCGACCACGCCGTGACGTTCGGCGCGCTCGACGAGCGCTCCAACCGGCTCGCGTCCGCGACGCTCGCGCACGGCATCGCCCCCGGTGAGCGGATCGCGGTGCTGAGCAACAACCGCTACGAGTACTTCGAGATATCGGCGGCGATGGCCAAGGCCGGCATCCCGACCGTGCCGTTGAACACGAAGAACAACAGCTCGGACAACGCCTACATCCTCGCCCACTCCCGGGCGAGGGGGATCCTCCTGGCCGACGAGCTGGCCGGCAACGTCGACGGCCTGCTCGACGACCTGCCGCTCGTGCTCAGCTTCGCCGGCGAGGTCGGCCAGCGGTACGAGACGTTCCTGGGACAGGGCCGCGCGGTCGATCCGCAGATCCCCGTCGATGAACTCGACCCGTTCTGCATCACCTACACGTCCGGCACGACCGGGCGGCCCAAGGGCGTCCTGCTGACCCACCGCGGACGGGTCCTCACCGCGTTCGGAGTCGGGCTGGACTACGGGCTCGGCCCCAACCGCAGCACGATCGCCGTCGCACCGATGTACCACGGCGCGGGGTTCGCGTTCGCCTACACCGCCCCGATGCTCGGCGGCTCGTGCAGCGTGCTGCCGACCTGGGATCCGGAGCGGCTGTTGGACCTGATGGCCTCCAGTCGCGCCTCCACGGTGTTCCTGGTGCCCACGCACGCCCAGCACCTCCGCCGGTTCTGCGAGGAGCCGGCCGCCCGGTACGACCTGTCGGCGCTGCGGACGCTCTACTTCAACGCCGCCGCGTTGCCGGTCGCGCTGAAGGAGTGGGTGATCGCCGCGTTCCCCGGCGTCGACGTGCACGAGCTGTACGGCTCGACCGAGTGCTCCATCGTCACCAACCTGCGCCCCGAGTTCGCCCTGGAACGGGCCGGCAGCGTCGGGCATCCCTGGTTCTGGAACGAGATCCGGCTCAAGGACGACGACGGCAACGAGGTCGGGCCGGGTGAGCCCGGCGAGCTGTTCGCCCGCTCGCCGCTGCTGCTGGCCGGGTACCTCGACGACGAGGAGGCCACCCGGGCCGGATACGACGCCGACGGGTTCTTCTCCGTCGGCGACGTGGCCGTGCGCGACGAGGAGGGCTTCATCACCATCTTCGACCGGAAGAACGACATGATCATCGCGGGCGGGGTCAACATCTTCCCGCGCGAGATCGAGGAGGTCATCGCCCGCCACCAGCCGGTCGACGAGGTCGCCGTCATCGGCGTGCCCGACGAGGTGTACGGCGAGCGCATCGCCGCGTTCGTGGTGGGCCGCCCGGGGACGCGGATCGACGTCGGAGCCTTGGAGGGCCACGTCCGGCAGCACGTGGCGCGCTACAAGGTGCCCCGCGAGTGGCACGTCGTCGACGCGTTGCCGCGCAACCCGAGCGGCAAGATCCTCAAGCGGATGATCCGCGACGGGTACCTCGCGCGTTGTCAGAAGGAGAGTGACTGATGGGGCTCAAGCAAGGCTGGACCGGGCGGTTCTTCGAGGACTTCGAGATCGGAGACGTCTACCAGCATCCGCTGGGACGCACAGTCACGGAGACCGACAACACCTGGTTCACGCTGCTGACCATGAACACCAACGAGATGCACTTCAACGCCGAGTACGCCGCACGGTCGGAGTTCGGCAAGCCGCTCGTGGTGTCGACGCTCACGGTGGCCATCGCGGTCGGGCAGAGCGTCACCGACCTGACCCAGAACGCGTTCGCGAACCTCGGCTGGGACGAGATCCGGATGACCCACCCGGTGTTCGCCGGTGACACGCTCTACAGCGAGTCACTTGTGCTGGAGAAGCGCGAGTCCGCGTCCCGCCCGCATGCCGGCATCGTCACGGTGCGCACCCGCACGCTGAACCAGCATGGCGACGAGGTCTGCTCCTTCAAGCGCACGTTCTACGTGTACCGCCGGGGCGCCGAACAGCTGGAAAACCTCTTCCCGGTGGGGAAGTCCCCACTCTCCCTCGACGGCGACAGCAAGGAAACGGCATGAGGCTCACGTACCAGCCGTGGGGGGAGACGCTAGCGGAGCTGGCCGATGCCGGGCGCCGGGCGGAACGCGCGGGCGCCGAGGTGCTGTGGGCCTCGGAGCTGCACCGGAGCGCGACCGGCACCGCCGCGGCCCTGGCCGGGGCGACGTCGACCGCACGGATCGGCACCTCGATCGTTCTGGCGTTCACCCGCAGCCCGATGATCACCGCGCTGGAGGCGCTCGACCTGGACGAGCTGTCCGGTGGCCGGTTCGTGATCGGCCTCGGCTCCGGAGTGCGGCGGCTCAACGAGCAATGGCACAACGTGCCGTTCGGCAAGCCGGTCGGTCACCTGCGCGAGACGGTCTACAACATCCGGCTGTTCTGGGACGCCTGCACCACCGGCGCCGAGATCCGTGCCGACGGCGAGTTCGAGCCGATGCACATCCGCGGTTACGAGCGGCCGTACGCCGTTCCGGAGCGGCCGATCCCGGTGTACCTGGCCGCGATGGGCCCGCTGATGACCCGGCTGGCCGGCGAGATCGGCGACGGCTGGATCAGCCACGAGCTGTGCTCACCGGGATACCTGCGGGAGCACATCCTGCCCGACCTCACGCTCGGCATCGACCGCGCGGACGGCAAGACGCGCCACGACGTCGACGTCGTCGTCTCCGCGTGCTGCTCGGTGGCCGCCGACCCTGCGCTCGCGCGCCGCCGCGCCGCCGGTGTGGTCGGCTTCTACGCCACGGTCCGCACCTACGCCGACTTCTTCGCGTTCCACGGCCTCGCCGAGGACCAGCAGGTCGTCATCGACGCGTTCCGGGCCGGTGCCGGCGCGGACCACCTCGCGGGCAGCGTCAGCGACCGGATGGTCGACGCGCTCACCATGGCCGGCACCCGCGACGACGTCGCCGCCCGGATCGCGGCCTATGACGGCATCGCCGACACCGTGAAGCTGAGCCCGCCGACCCACGGGCTGCCGGCCGTCGAGATCCGCGCGGCCCAGGACGAGATCATCGCGCTGATCGGTGAGCTGACGGGAGCGACCACGTGAGACCGCTGGAGGACCTGCGCATCATCGCGGTCGAGCAGTACGGCGCCGGGCCGTTCGGCAGCGTGCACCTGGCCGACCTCGGCGCCCAGGTCATCAAGATCGAGGACCCGCGGGCCGGCGGCGACGTCGGCCGGTACGTGCCGCCGTACGCCGAGGACGAGGACTCGCTCTTCTTCGAGACGTTCAACCGCAACAAGCGCAGCGTCTCTCTCGATCTGGCTACCGCCGCCGGGCGCGGCGTCTTCGAACAACTCGTCGCGGTCTCCGACGTCGTCTACTCCAACCTGCGCGGGGACGTGCCGGAGAAGCTGCGCATCCGGTACGACGACCTCAAGCATCTCAACCCGCGCATCGTGTGCGTGTCGCTGACCGGGTTCGGGATGACCGGGCCGCGCAAGCAGGAACCCGGCTACGACTACGTGTTGCAGGGTCTCGCCGGCTGGATGGAGCTGACCGGTGAGCCGGACGGACCGCCCACCAAGTCCGGACTGTCACTGGTGGACTACTCGGGCGGCTTCGTGGCCGCGATCTCGCTGCTGGCCGGGGTGCACGCCGCCCGCCGCGACGGCGTCGGGATGGACTGCGACGTCAGCCTCTACGACACCGCGGTGTCGATGCTGACCTATCCCGCGACGTGGCACCTGAACGCCGGGTTCCAGCCGGTCCGCACACACCACTCGGCCCACCCGTCGCTCGTGCCGTTCCAGGCGTTCGAGGCCAAGGACGGCTGGATGGTCGTCGGCTGCGCGAAGGAGAAGTTCTGGGCCCGGCTGTGCCAGATCGTCGGCCACCCGGAGTGGGCCGAGGCCGGCTCGCCGTACGCGACCTTCGCCAGCCGGCGGGAGCAGAGCGCCGACCTGGTGCCCCGGTTGGAGGCGATCTTCCGGCAGAAGACCGTCGACGACTGGCTCACGCAGCTCTACGCCGGGTCGATTCCGTGCGGCCCGATCAACGACGTCGGCGCGGCCCTGGCGGACGAGCACACCGCCGCCCGGAACCTCGTGGTCACCACCGACCACCCCCGCTACGGCGAAGTACGGCAGCTCGCGTCCCCGGTGCGGGTCGGCGACGAGACGCCCACCTACCGCCGGGCACCGCAGCGCAACGAGGACCTCGCACTCGTCACCGAGGAGATCCTGGGCCTGGACGCGCAGCAGGTGGTGGCGCTGCGGGCGGCCGGCGCGTTCGGCGATGCCGAGCCGGCACACGGCGCGAACACCCCCGACAGCCTCGACACCACAGCCACGTCACGATGATCGCCGAGGAGCTTGCCGAGTGGGGCACGGGCCACGTCGAAGTGCCGGCCGCGGTCCGGGCCGCAGCGCTGCGGCACCTGCTCGACGGGGTCGGAACGGCGCTGGGTGGGCTGCGCGCCAGCCCGATGACGGGCGAGCCCGGTGGGCGGTCGTCGATACCGGCCGTCGTCGTCGCCCGGGGACTCGGCGGGCCGCCGGAGGCGACGATCATCGGGTCGCGGGGCCGGGTCGGTGCGCCGGCCGCCGCGCTCGCCAACGGCACCCTCGTGCACGCACTGGACTTCGACGACACCCACGCCGGCGGCCTCGTGCACGCCACAGCCGTGGTGCTGCCGGCCGCGTTCGCCGTCGGCGAGCAGGTCGGCGCGCCCGGCCGGGCCGTGCTCGAGGCCGCCGTCGTCGGCTACGAAACCGTGTGCCGGGTCGCCGCCGCCGCGTCGCACGGCTTCCACGCCCGCGGGCTGCACGCCACGATGGTGGCCGGTGTGTTCTCCTCGGCGATCGTCGCGTCCCGGCTGCTCGGCCTCGACGCCGCGCGGACGACCGACGCGCTCGGCATCGCCGGGAGCCAGGCCGGCGGGCTCCTGGCGTTCCTGCACAGTGGAGCCTCGACGAAGCAGCTGCACCCGGGATTCGCCGGGCACGCCGGCATCCTCGCCGCCCGGCTGGCCGCGGCCGGGGCCGGCGGCCCCGCGAACGTCCTCGACGGCCCGCACGGTGTCTACGACGCACTGGCCGCCGGCGCGGTCGACCTCGCGTCCATCACCGCCGGCCTCGGCACACGCTGGGAGACCACCCGGATCGGCATCAAGCCGTACCCGGCGTGCCAACTCTCCCACGCCGCGATCGACGCGGTCCGCGACGCGGTGCGCCGCGGCGGTGTCCGTTCCGGCGACGTCGCCGCGATCGACGTCGACGTGCACCCCGACTCGGTGCCCACGGTCTGCGACACACGGCGGGACCTGGCGCGACCGGCGTCGCCGTACGCGGCGAAGTTCTCGTTGCCGTGGAGCATCGCCGCCGCCGTCGTCGACGGTGACCTGACCACCGCAACGTACGAGCCGGACTCGCTCGGCCGACCCGAGGTGGAACGCGTTGCCCGGCTGGTGCGTTGGCACGTTGCCCCCACCGGCGGCCCCGCAGCCGACGCGCCCGGCACCGCCCGCATCACGCTCGTCGACGGCTCGGCCGTTCCCGGCAGCGTGCCACGCAGCGCGGGCGGCCCGGACAACCCGCTGACCGACGAGCAGCTCGTCGCGAAGTTCCACGGCAACGCCGGTGGCGACACCACAGACGTCGTCGACCTGCTGTCCCGTCTCGACGAGCTGGACGCCATCGAACCGCTCATGGCGGCGCTGGCCGCCGCCGGTACAGGCAGGGACCGCCCGTGACACCACACGCCATCAAACCGCCCTCCTTCCGCTGGTTCCCGTACGACGGCTTCACGTTCTGCCTCGGCCTCGCCGAGGGCGACGCGGCCTGGACCTCCGGCCACACCTCCGCCGCGTTCGACGAGGCCGTCGGCAGGATGACGGTCACCGGGGACATGGCGGCGCAGGCGCGCACCGCGTACGAGAAGGTGCTGACGATCCTGGCGGCCGCCGGGTTCGGGCCGCAGGACGTCACCCGGGTCACCGAGAACGTGACGGTCGCCGGGCTCGCCGAGTACCAGGCGGCCGCGGCGGTCCGGCGGGAGGTCTTCGGCGACCACGAGCCCGTGCTGCGGACGGTCGTCGTCGAGCGGCTCGTGCGGCGTACCGCGCTGCTGGAGGTCGAGCTGCACGCGGTCCGCGGCGGCGGCGAGGTGCTGGCCGCCAGCGAGCCCCGGCCAGCCGGCACCTGGCAGGCCTCCACCGTGCGGGCCGGCCACGACGGCGCGGTGTACCTACCGACGATGGTCCCGGTCGACGCCACCGGCGCCGTGGTCCACCCGGGGGACTTCGCCGCGCAGTACGCCTACTGCCTCGACCGGGCGGGCGACCTGCTCACGGCGGTCGGGCTGTCCCTCGACGCGGTCGTCACGACCTACGACTACTCGACGCCGGAGACCCGCGACGTGTACCGCCGGACGCACCGCGTGCGGCGGGAACGCCTCGGCGGCGCCGGCGTCTACCCGGGCGCGGGCGGCATCCTGATGAGCCGGCTGCACCACCCGGACGCGCTCGTCGCGATCGACGTGACCGCCTCCCGGCACCCCCTGGAACTGGTCAACCCCGGCTGGTCCCGCTACGACACGCTCACCTACGCCCCTGGGGTCAGGGCCGGCCGGACCCTGTACATGTCCGGGTTCGCGGCGCTGGACATGCAGACGCAGCAGGCCCTGCACCCCGACGACATCGTGGCGCAGGCCGAGGCGACGTACGGCGCGATCCTGCACCTGCTGCGCCACGCCGGCCTCGGACCGGAGCACCTGCTGGAGACGACCGAATACTGCGTCGAGTCCGCGCTGTCGGCGTACCGGGGCGTGGCCGGCGTGCGGGAACGGCTGCTCAGCCCGCCCTGGCCGGCGTCGACCGGAGCGATCTGCAAGGCCCTGCTGCGTCCCGAGTTCCTGCTCGAGGTGTTCCCGACGGCGCTGTACCCGGTATCAGCGCCGCGCGGCGTGGCGGAGGAGAGGGCATGAGCCTGCTGACCGACGACCTGCGTGCACTGCTGGGCACGAGGAAGGTCTACACCGCGCCGGAACCGCTCGGCGCCGCGGCCGGCCGGTACTTCGGTATGGCCGTCGGCGACGACAACCCGCTCTACTCCGACCCCGAGTTCGCCCGCGCGCAGGGCCTGCCGGGCGTGACCGCCCCACCGACGCTCATCTGCGAGACCAACCAGTACGCGAACCTCCCGATGGACAGCGACGGCTATGCCGGGCACTCCTGGCACCTCGACCTCCCCGGTACCCGCCAGGTCCGCGGCGGCAACAGCTACACGTTCCACCGCCGGGTACGCCCCGACGACGTCATCACCGCGAGCTGGGAGATCCACGACCTGACCGAGAAGCGGACCCGCACCGGCGCGGACATGCTCGTGGTCTCCTCGCGCGCGACGTACACCAACCAGGACGGCGAACTGCTCGCCGTCAACGAGGAGACGATCATCCTGGTCGGCCTGGACGGTGCCGCATGACACCTCCGGTGCCACCGAACGTCGGGGCTGCGCTGCCCACGCTGGAGCGCACCATCACGCTCACCGACATGGTCGCCTACGCCGGCGCCACCTGGGACTGGTACCGCCTGCACTTCGACAGCGAGTTCGTGGCCGCCGCGCGGGTCCCGGGCCCGGTCGTGGACGGGCAGGTGTTCGGGGCGCTCTTCGTCGAGCTGCTGCAGGACGCGCTCGGTCCGCGCTGCTTCGTGCACGAGCTGTCGTTCACGTTCCGGAACCTGATGTTCGCCGGTGAGACCGTGCGGTGCGAGGCGACAGTGGTCGAGGTCGGCGCCGACCGCGTCCGGGTCGAACTCTCCGCCACGATCCTGGCCAGCGAGTACGGCCCGCAACGGCCCGCCGCCCGCCCTGCCCACGCGACGGTCCTGCTGGGCACGGCCGACGGGCCGGGCGCGCAGTGACCGGCGTGGCGATCGTGGGCGCGGCCGAGTGCGACCTCGGCAGCACCGGGAAGTCCACGCTCACGCTTCAGACCCAGGCCGTCACCCGGGCGCTCGCCGACGCTGGGCTGACCCTCGCCGACGTCGACGGACTGGCCACCACCGGAGTGTCCCGTTTCTCCACCACACAGCTCGCCGAGTATCTCGGGCAGCAGCCCCGCTGGGTCGACTCGACGTTCGTCGGCGGGTCGGCCGCCGAGATGATGGTCGCCCGCGCCACCCAGGCCATCGAAGCCGGCCAGTCGTCCACAGTGGTCATCAGCTTCGCGTCGAACCAGCGCTCCGCGCGCTCGCGCAGTCTCGGCGGGGTCGTCGAGGAGCACATCCCGGAGGCCCAGTTCGAGGCGCCGTACGGCCCGTTGTACCCGCTGTCGTACTACGCGATGGCGGCGCAGCAGTACTTTCACCGGTACGGCGGCACGCGGGAGAAGCTGGCCGAGATCGCGGTCGCCGCCAGGGAGTGGGCGCTGCTCAACCCGGCCGCGTTCCGCTACGGCGCCGGGCCGCTGACCGTCGACGACGTGCTCGCCGCGCCGATGGTCTCCAGCCCGCTGACCGTCGCCGACTGCTGCCTGGTGACCGACGGCGGCGGGGCGGTCGTGCTCACCACGCTCGACCGGGCCCGCGACCTGCGGCACCCGCCGGTACGGGTCCTCGGGTACGGCGAACGGTCGACGAACACGTCGATGACCGCTGTCGAGGACCTGACGGTCACCGGCGCGCGCGAGTCCGGCCGCGAGGCGTTCGCCCGGGCTGGCATCACACCGGCTGACGTGGACGTGCTGGAGGTGTACGACTCGTTCACCATCACGGCCGCGCTCAGCATCGAGGCACTGGGCTTCTGCGGACCGGGGGAGGTGCTCGACTTCATCCAGGGCGGCCGGATCCGTCCCGGCGGTGAGTTGGCGCTGGACACCTCCGGCGGTGGCCTGTCGTACTGCCATCCCGGTCAGTACGGGGTGCTGCTGCTGGTGGAGGCGGTCCGCCAACTGCGCGGCGAGGCGGGAGCCCGGCAGGTGCCCGACGCCAGGGTGGCCGTGGCGCACGGCACCGGCGGGATCCTGTCCACGCACGCGACGGTCGTGCTGGGGGTGCGGTGATGCACGTGCCGCCACCCGACGACGTGACGGCCGGCTGGTGGGACGCCACCCGGGAGCACCGCTACACGCTGCAGACCTGCGGGTCCTGCGGGCACGTCCAGCATCCGCCGCGTGCGCTGTGCACCGCCTGCTCGTCGATGGTGGGTCTCGGGTTCGTCGAGGCGTCCGGCCACGGCGTCGTGGACACGTTCACGGTGGTGCACCGGGCACCCGTGCCGGGGGCTGCCGTGCCGTACACGATCGCCCGGGTCCGGCTCACCGAGGGACCACTCGTGCTGTCCACCCTCGAAGGGCAGGACTGGCGGATCGGTGACCCGGTCCGTGTCGGTTGGCTCGACCTCGACGACGGCCGGGCGCTGCCGGTCTTCCACCGCTGACGGAGGCTACCCATGGACTTCACGCTCACCGAGGAGCAGCAGGACTTCCGCGCCCTGCTCCGCACGTTCGTCGACCGGGAGATCATCCCGGTCGCGCGGGAGTGGGAGCAGACCGGGCGGTACCCGACGGAGATCGTGCGGGGGATGGCCGAGATGGGGCTGTTCGGCATCACCGTGCCGGAACAGTACGGCGGCCTCGACCTCGACCCGGTCTCGTTCGCGCTGGTGTTCGAGGAACTCGCCCGCGGCTGGATGGGCATCGCCGGCATCCTCGGCAGCCACTCCCTGGCCTGCCGGATGATCGCCATACACGGCACCGAGGAGCAGAAGCAGGCCTACCTGCCCGGCCTCGCCACCGGCGCCCGGCGGAGCGGCATCGGCCTCACCGAGCCGGACGCCGGCACCGACCTGCAGGGCATCCGCACCACCGCCCGTCTCGACGGCGACCACTACGTCGTCAACGGCACCAAAATGTGGATCACCAACGCGCGGTACGCTGACCCGCTGCCGGTGCTGGTCAAGACCGACCCGCACGCCACGCCCGCGCACACCGGCATGAGCGTGCTGCTCGTCGACGCGACGCTGGACGGCTTCCAGGTCCTGCGGGACATCCCGAAGCTCGGCTACAAGGGCACCGAGTCCTGCGAGATCCTCCTCGACAACGTGCGGGTACCGAAGGACCGGTTGCTCGGTGGCGTCGAGGGCGTCGGCCTCAAGCAGGCGTTGTCCGCCCTGGAGTGGGGCCGGGTCAACATCGCCGCGCGGTCGGTCGGCATCGCGCAGCGCGCCCACGACGAGGCGCTGGCGTACGCCCAGCAGCGCAAGGCGTTCGGCAAGCACATCGCCGAGTTCCAGGCGATCCAGCTCAAGCTCGCCACCATCGCGATCCAGCTCCAGGCCGCCCGCCTGATGGCGTACTGGGCGGCCGACGCGGTCCGGCGCGGTCGCGCCGACGGCCAGACCGGGATGGCCAAGGTGTTCTGCTCGGAGGTGGCCCTCGAGGCCGCGATCGACGCGATGAAGGTGCACGGCGGCTACGGCTACTCCACCGAGTTCGAGGTCGAGCGCCTCTACCGGGACTCGATCCTGATGAGCATCGGCGAGGGCACGAACGACATCCTGCGGACCGTCGTCGCGAAGGCGCTCGTACGCGGCGACCTGACGGTCTGACACTCCCACCAGGGCGGGTTCGTCGTGCCCGGCCGACGACCGCCGAGGCGCGGAGCGGCGGTATGGGGGCCGTGGCAGGTGGGCCCGGTGGCCCACTCCGGGCGGGAGGATCGGTGACGGACCTTCCGCAGTGGGCCACCGGGCGTGCTCAGCGGGACGCGGCAACGTCGACCAAGATCGTCGTCAGCTCCTCCGGGGTGTCACGCATGAGATTGTGTCCACCGGCGAGAGCATGGGTGGTCCAGCCTGGCTCCGCGCGGAGCTTCTCGTAGGTCGTGGTGAACGGGGACTGGTCGGCCCACCCGGCGGCGTAGACGTAGTCCCGGCGGCGGATTTGTCCCGGGTCGCCGGTGAGTCGGAGTGGCTGGAGCACCGAGGCGATCGGGTGCGGCGTCGCCCGGACGTCGAAGAACGGCAGTGCTCGGGATGCGCAGCCGGTCTCGTCCACCTCCAGATACCACCTCCGCTCCTGGTCGGACACCAGTGACCAGCAAGAGTCGCCGTCGGCGGGTACCACGGCGTCCAGGTAAACCAGCGAGTCGATCCGGTCCGGTGCCCGGTCGGCGGCGCCGGTGATGACCATCCCGCCGTAGCTGTGCCCGACCAGCACCGTGTCGTGTAGGTTCTCGCCTTCGAGAAGGGCGACGACGTCCTGGATGTGCGTGTCGAGGTTGACCGTGCCGTGCAGCAGGTGGCTGCGTTCACTCACGCCGGTCAACGTCAGCGGGTGGACGGTGTGTCCCAGGTCGCGCAGCCGCCGGGTGACGTGCTCGAAGCACCAGCCTCCGTGGCACATCCCTGGGACGAGTAGGAAGTTTGACATCGGGCTTGCTCCTTCGGTTGGTTCTCAGGATTGTGTCCACTGTGGTGAGTTGTCCGAGGAGGGCGCTCAACGCTGCGGCGGCGCACAGGACAGCGGTCCACCCGAGTGTGGCGGCGGTGGAGGTGTGGTCGGCGACCAGACCGGCGAGCCACGGACCAGCGGTCTGACCGGCGGCGAACACGGCGGTGAAGACGGCGAGCGTGGCGGTCCAGTCAGCGGTCGGAGTGTGAGCCCTGATGAGGGCGGTGACCGCGGCCGGCACGCCCATGAAGGTCCCCCCATAAATGAGCGCGGAGACCAGGACGACCGGTGTCGCGGATGACGTCAGCGCCAGTGCCGCTCCGCCGCTCAGGACGGTCAGCAGGATGGCCAGGGCGCGGGTGCCGGGCCACCTGGCGATCGGGCGAGTCCAGACGGCGGGCGCCACCGCCACTGCCGTTCCGAGCACCGACCAGGTGAGCATCACCTGCAACACGGAGCTGTGCCGTTCGACCAGATAGGCGGAGAGAAAGGTGATGTAGGTGATGTAGCCGGCGGCGAACAGCAGGTAAGCCAGGGCTGCGGGCAGGAGTGGCCGAAGCCGGGCGCGGCCGACCTCAAGCCGCCGGGCACCGTCGCAACTGACCACGGTCCAGCTCACCCCGGTCGCTACGGCGGCGGCAGCACCCAGAGCCACCCAGGCGAGCCGCCAGTGCGCGCCGAGCAGGGGTATGGCCAAGCCACTGACCACGATGCCCAGCCCAGCGCCGGCGAAGTAGACGGTGAGGGGAGTAGCCGAGGCGGCGTCTGCGGCGAGGCGGGACGCGATCACACTGCCTGCGACGAACACCACCGCTCCGGCCGCGCCGGACAGCGTTCGGAGAGCCAGCAGCACAAGGTAGTCGCCGCTGACCGCGGTCGCCACCAGCGACGCGGCGGTCAGCGCCATGCCAGCGCGGAACGCGATGGCGGCACCGACTCGGCGTACCAGCCCGTTCGTCAGCAGCGCGCCCAGCAGATAGCCGAGCCCGTTCGCTGTCCCCATTCCGCCGGCAGCGGCCAGCGTCCAGTTCAGGTCGTCGCGCATGGCCGGCAGCAGCATCCCGTAGGCGAAGCGTGCCAAGCCGAGCGCGGCGGCGGTGCCCAGGGCCAGCCGTGCGGCGCGCCACACACTCGCGGGCGCTGTCGACGTCATGAGCCCTCCACGTCATCGAACCGATCGGTACGAACCCGGCGATGGTAGCAGTAGAAGGAACCGGTCGGTACCATCTCTGTTATGCCAGTTCCCAAAGGTTCGACGATCGACCCGGAGCGCACCCGCGCCGGCATCATCGAGGCCGCCGCCCCACTGCTGTACGAGCGGGGCCTCGACGGCATCGGCGTCGCCGAACTGTGCGCCAGGATCGGCGTGTCGAAGGAAACCGTCTACCGATACTTCGGCACCAAGGACGGTCTCATCCAGGCGGTGCTGGAGGCCCGCAGCGAGCGGGTGACGGCCTGGATCGCCGGGGCCGCAGCCGCAGCCGGGGACGATCCCCGCGAGCAGCTCGCCGCCGTCTTCGACGAACTTCAACGGTGGTACGAGGAACCGACCTTCCGTGGCTGCGCGATGCAGAACGCCGCCGCTCAACACCAGGTCGAGGCGGTACAGACGGTCACCGCCCGCCATCTGGAGCGCCGCCTCGGCCTGCTGGCCGCGATCGCTGAGCGCGCTGGCGCAGCCGACCCCGACGCGCTCGGGCGACAATTGCTCCTGTTGGTCGAGGGCGCAACCCTGATCGCCGCCCACCACGACCGGACCGGTGCTGGCCACCACGCCAAGCAGGCCGCCCTCGCACTGCTGCCCGCCAACCGGCCGAGCCGGGCCGCCCGTCGCTGACGTTGTGCCTCACTCTGGTCAGAGGCAACCTCCCGGCCAGTCGCGCCTCGTCGTGACAACCCGACCACGCCCACGTCAAACACGGAGAAGCTACGCAGTCCCGTGGCAGCTCCAGCCGTCCACGCCCGACAGCAGCCCTTCCACGAGCTGCCCGGCAGAACGACGGGCTCCGCCCGCAGGAACCGGTCAGCGGAACGCGTCACCGCCCCGTCTGGGACGAGACGCCACCCGGCGGGGTTTGTGCTGTGGCACACGGCCACCGCACGATCTTCGGTTGTCCTCACAAACCATCGATGATCACGCGGTGGCCGTCTTCATGCCCGCGCCACGCCCAACGCAAAGCCAAAGGACGTTGCAGTATCAGCGACTTACCTGTCGCCGACCGACTTGACAGTCAGTGCAATGGCAATGTTGATTACGACAATTACTGCGAACGAAGTAGCGAGCGCGCGATTTCCGAGCGCATGCAGCGCCAGCGCGGCCGAACCGAACACGAGCGCTTTTACCACGAGCACGCCAATGAGTGGCAATGCAATTGTCGCCTTGGGTGATGCAAACAGCCCCCATGTGATCGCCGCCAACAGGGGCGCTCCGACGGCGAGCGCGACCTTGACCGGGACGGCCGAGTCAGTCTTGAGGCCCCAGTAGCCGAGAACGGCCAGTGCTGCAAGTTCAAGAAGAAAGGCCAGCAGGTCGTTGACATGTCGCAGGAAGTTCATCCCAATTCCTCGTTCAAAGTCGATTGTCGCAGGCTTCAGGAGCCAAGAACGGGTGACCTGGTGCGCCTTTCTTGTCTCCGATGTCCGCCCGGCCACACAGGGCAACACAAGCTATCCAACACCTGAGGGGAGACCGGCCGCGTCGCATCGAGGGTGGGACTTCTTGGTCCGGCCAGCGGGCGGCGTGTCGAAAACTCAGGAACCAACGATCCGGGTCAACGTCGCCAGCAGGCGCTCGAGCTCCCTGCGGTCGGCGTCGGGCAGCTCGCGGAGAATGGCCGCCTCGTTGGCCAGGTGCTGCTCGATGAGGCGGTCGGTCAACGCCGCGCCGGCCGGGGTCAGTCCCACCACTCGGCCTCGAGCGTCGCTGTCGGAGACCGAACGCGACACGAGGCCCCGGGCGATGAGCCGGTCGACTCGCTTGGTCACCGCCCCGGTGGTGACGAGCATCCGTTGGCTCAACTGCCCGGCCGTGAGCGTGTACGGCGGGCCTTCCCGGCGCAGTGCCGCCAGCACGTCGAACTCGCCGTTTCCCAGATCCGCCTCGGCGAACGGCGGCCGTAGGGCCGCGTCGAGCACCTCGGCCAGCCACTGGATCCGCCCGATGATCAGCAATGGGTCGGGGTCGAGCTCGGGACGTTCACGACGCCACTGGTCGACGATGCTGCCGACGCGGTCCTCATTCATGCTTGCATCTTACCTTCCACGGAAGGTAAATTTCCTTCCGTGGAAGATAAATCTGATCGTACGTCGGTCCCGATGGTCACGGCCTACGTGGACCCGTCCTGCCCGTTCGCCTGGATCACCTCCCGATGGCTCATGGAAGTGGGGAGGCTGCGTCCGATCGACCTGCGGTTCGAGGTGATGAGCCTTTCGGTCCTCAACGAAGACCGCGAGCTGGAGCCCTGGTACCGCGCCTTCAACGACCGCGCGTGGGGGCCGGCGCGGGTATGCGTGGCAGCGGCGGTGCACCACAGCCCGGCGGCCCTCGCCCGCCTCTACCCGGCGCTCGGCCGCCGCATCCACGACGAGGGCGACAAGGACTTCGCCACCGTCGTCCCGGCGGCCCTGGCCGAGGCAGGCCTGCCCGCCGACCTCGCCGACGCAGCCCACCGCAGCAACCTCGACCCGCAGATGCGCGCCAGCACCGCCAAGGCCCGGCAACTCGTCGGCGAAGACCTCGGTACCCCGACCGTCGTGATCGACGGCGTCGCCTTCTTCGGCCCCGTGCTGACCTCCATCCCCCGCGGCGAGGAGGCCCTGCGGGTCTTCGACGGCGCCCGCCTGCTCACCGGCTGCCGGGCCTTCTCCGAACTCAAGCGGGCCCGCTCCGATGGCCTCAGCTTCGCCTAGCCCGGCCGCGCTCACCGCGGTCCCTCACCGGCGGCCAACCACCACCCTCATCCGGGCACAGCTCGTCACCGCCGTGGGCGACGGCTGCTTCTACGTGATGTTCGTCGTCTACCTGGTGCAGGTCGGCCACCTGAGACCGGCGCAGGTCGGCGGCCTGCTGACCGTCGCGTGGGGGGCCGGCTTCCTCCTCACCCATCCCCTCGGAGCATTGGGCGACCGGATCGGACTGCGGCGGGTGACCATCCTGCTGTCCGCGGCCACCGCGGCCGCCCTGCTGACCTTGGCGTCGGCACCGACACCCTGGTTGGCCTCGTCCGCCTGCGTCGCGTACGCGATCGCCCAGAGCGGGGCCGGCGCGACCCGGCAGGCCCTGCTGGTCTCCCTGGTGCCGTCCACCGAACTGGTCGCGGTGCGAGCAGGTATCCAGACCGCCGTCAACGCCGGCATCGGGTTCGGCGCCGCTGCCGGAGGGCTGGCGCTCTTCGCCGGTACCCCCACCGTCTACCGCGCCGCCCTGGTCGGTGACGCGGCGCTCTTTGTCGTGAGCGCGATCATGCTCACCCGGCTGCCGCCCGCCGCACGGGCCCCCGTACGGACGGGCCACGGATGGGACGCCCCGCGGGACACCCGCTATGTCGTGGTAGCAGCGCTCAACGCGGTGCTGTACCTGTACATGCCGATGCTCAGCGTGTTGCTGCCCCTCTACCTGACCAGCCGCACGGCGGCGCCGTCCTGGATCGTGGCGGCGGTCTTCGTCGTCAACACCCTCGGCGTCCTCGGCTGGCAGCGCCGGACGGCCCGACGGGTGACCACCCTGGCCGAGGCGACCCGGGCGATCCGCCTCGCCGGCCTCGCGCTCTGCGTAGCCTGCGTGCTCTTCTGGACGGCGACCGCCACCACCGACCCTGCCGTCACCACGGGTCTCCTCCTCGCCGCCGTGGCTGTGCAGGTGGCTGGCGAGCTGCGACTGGCCGCCGGTTCGTGGTGCGTCGGATTCGCGTTGGCCGATCCAACCCGCCCCGGGCAGTGGCAGGGCGTGTATTCCAGCGGCGTCCCGCTGGCCCGTGCCGTCGGGCCGGCCGCCCTGACCACCCTGGTTATGGTCTGGTCCGGTCCGGGGTGGCTCGTTCTCGGGCTCGTCTTCCTGGCCACCGGGCTCACCACGACTCTCGCCGTCACCTGGGCCGCGCACCGCCGGCCCTTCCAGACACTCGACCCGGGAGCCACCTGACCACTTGCCCTGGCCTACCGCGGCCACGAGCAGGCAGTGCACCGATGGATTGATGGTTACGCGGACAGGCTGGAAGAGCGGCCACGGGGTATTCGGCCCATCCCAGGTGACGAGTGGCGCGACCCGCTCGGCGACCCGGTTCGTACCGGAGACTGGCTGAACTATTTCGACCGCGAGTTGGCCGGCGAACCTTGGCGGGAGGTGTTGGTCCGGTGGTGGCCGCGCCTGCTACCTGGCATAGCCGCCGGCGCGACCCACGGCGTCATCCGGGTCGGCCACGCCGTACGCGCGTTGCTTGACGAGGAGACCAAGCCGCGCGTCGCCGAGCTCGGTCAGGGGCTGGCCTACTGGGCCGCCCGGTGGCAGCCCCTCGCGCCACCTGGCGCCGGGCCGTACCCGACAACCGACGCCCGGTCCGCGCTCGACGCGGTACCCCGCGTACCCGACCAGCGGTCCGGCATTCGAGCCCGCCTCGCCCAACTGGCCGACCTGAGCCGGTGGCCTTCCGCAGCCGGCGCGGTGCCCGGAAACAACACGGACGACGTGCCGACACGGCTCGCGGGGATCGTCGACGCCGCGGTGGTCCGGCACGGCACCCACGGGTACGCGAGCCGTGTCATGCTCGTCCACGCCGCGACCGCGCCGAACGCGGTCCTGCGTGCGTTGCCGGCTCTGCCGCAGGCGCTCTGGGTGCCGAGCCTCGCCGCCGCCTGGGCGGCAACAGCTGCCGTTACTGCCGCTTACGCCCCGGCCGAGGCGCGGCCCGCCCCGTCCGCCGGCACCAACCTGAGCCTCGATGAGGTCATGCGCCGCGCAACAGACAGCGGAGACGCGCACGCGATCAAGTTCATTGATGCCTTGAGCGACACGTACACCCGATCCGGAGATTCCGCGCTGCTCGCCATCGCCGCGCAATCCGTCGAGCAGATCGCCGCCGACTGACGAGTCCGCGCGGCCGCTGGCGGTGTCGTCGTTCGTCCGATCTCTCGTGCCGTCAGTCAGGCAGGTCGGAGATCCGGGTAGAGAGTTTGCGCAGCACCTCGAGCTCGTCGGGACTTAGATGATTGAGGAAGCGCGCGCGTACGGAAACGACATGGTGTGGGGCAGCTTCATCCAGCACCCTGAAGCCGTCGTCGGTCAGGTGCAGGATGCAGCCCCGCGCGTCCTGTAGGTCGGGCTCCTTGTCGATGAGTCCGCGCGCCTCCATTCGGGTCGCGTGGTGGGACAGTCGGCTACGCGACCACTCCATCTTGTGGGCGAGGTCCTTGAGCGCCCACCGGCGGTTCGGCTTCTCCGACAGCGTGCTCAGCACCTCGTAGTCGGCCGGCGACAGCCCTGAGTCGCGGGCCAGGTCCCGGTTGAGCCGCGCCGGCAGCGTCGTCAGCAGGCGCCGGAAAGCGCGCCAGGCGTGTTCCTCGTCCTCGCTCAACCAGGCAGTGTCCACGCGGTCACCCTACATCTCGTTGACACGTCATCGAAAGCTCGGTTATGTTCGTTGACATGTCATTGAAAGCGCAGACTGCCCAACTGAACGTCCTGGTCATCGTCGCGAGCACCCGCCCCGGACGGCTGGGACCAGCAATCGCCGACTGGTTCGTCCAGGCGGCCCTCCCGACAGCCGCGGCGGCCCGGATCACTCTCGACGTCGCGGACCTGGCCGACATCGAGCTGCCGCTCCTCGACGAGCCCGAGCATCCCTCCAGCGGCATCTACGTCCACGAGCACACTCGCGCATGGAGCCAGCGGGTTGCCGCAGCTGACGCATTCGTGGTGGTGACACCCGAGTACAACTACGGCATGCCAGCGGTGTTGAAGAACGCTCTGGACTTCCTCTACCACGAGTGGGCGTGGAAGCCGGTGGGATTCGTCAGCTACGGCAACACCTCGGCCGGCACCCGGTCGGTGCAGATGACGAAGCAGGTCGTCACCACCTTGAAGATGATGCCCATCGGCGCCACCGTCGCCCTCCGCATCGCCGACAACACCCAGGACGGGCAGGTTCTCCGTTCCGCGGGACTCGACGACACGGCTCGCAGGGTGCTGCTTGAGTTGACCCGGGTGGCCTCGGCGATGCGGCCCCTGCGCACCGAACCGGACAGTGACGTCACCAGCGTGCCCGGGCCGGTCGAAGGACTACGGCTGACCATCGCCCAGCCGGACGACCTCGCCGAGCTGCTCGTCCTCCAGCGGTGCTGCTGGGTGCAGGAGGCCCTCGCGAACGACACGCTCGACCTGTCGCCGCTCCGGGAAACCCTCGACGAACTGCGCGAATCGACGTCGACATGGCAGCTGTGGTGCGTACGTCGACACGGACGCCTCGTCGCAGCGGTCCGAGCCCAGGCACGCGGCCGTGGGTGGTTGGTCGGTCGCCTCATGGTGGCTCCCGACCAGGCCGGAAACGGCATCGGCTCCTGGCTTCTCTCATACGCCGAACAGCAGGCCCCCGAGGAAACCACGCACTACGAGCTGTTCACCGGCCACCGCAGCACGAGCAACATCAAGATGTACGAACGCGCCGGCTACGCCCTCACCTACGCTGACGACACCCCGGATGGCAGCGTCCACCTCATCAAACAGAGGCAACCGACCGCCTGACCCTAATCGCCGGTTGTCAGCGGTTACCTCGGCGCGCAGGGCCGCCATACAGGTGGACGCGGCTGTCGACATCGAGGTCCGGTTCGCCGTGCAGGAAGCGGTCGTGTGCGACACGGCCGTTGCTGACATGAACCACCCAGTCCTCGTAGTACCAGCTGGGGTCGCACGCGCACTGGGTGAACCGGAACCGGAAATTGGCTCGATACCGGCCGACCTGTCCGTGGGCGAGGGTGAACAGGCGGGCCGACACTCCCGGTGGGGGGAACGCCGCCGCGCCGGGCAGGCGCTCGACGGTCACCGCCGGGCCGTCTTCGGAGGTGAGCCACAGATTGAGGTTGCGGGCGATGCTCACGTCACCGGTCAGTACGTCGCTACGACGTACGTAGCCGCCGGCCTCATCGGCCAGGACGTCGTGGACTACGACGTGGCCTTCTGAGAGTGGCGCCGGGAGTGCCACTGGGCGGTTGAGCCCTCGACGGGCGTTGGCCTGTGGAGCGCCGCGCCCAGCCGCGCTCCATCGCACGCGTACCCGCTGAATGACGATCACGCCCAAACCATGGCCCACTGAACACACGTCTCGCCAGCCGGTATCCGCTCATGCCGCTGCGCTGCGGCACTCGGCGAGCAGACGAGGGGTGATGTCCCACTGTGCTGTTACCTTGCCGGCAGTGAATTAGGGCGGAACGGTTGTGTCGTACCTCCGGTGTTCCTCCTCACCTGATCGATCGAGGCGACCGGACCGCAGATGTGCTTCGGTGTGCTCGTGACTCGCACAAGGCTGGTTAGGTGGGTGACCCCCGAAAGGGCGGAGTCGGTTCTGCTCATGGTCGCCGGGCTCGCTGGCTGGCTCGTGTGGAAAGCCGGTGCACCCAAGTGGGCGGGCCTGGTCCTGTCACTCGGCGTCGCCCTGTTGGTCCGATGGATGCGGCAACGAGGACACATCGAACGCGCTCTCGTCCGATGGCTCCACCGTAACGAGGAGCCATCCGGGGTATAGATCAACACGGTGCCCGACCTGACAGCTCAGCTGGATCAGGAGGGGCTCGCCCGCTCTATCTGGTGCGGGCGGACCCGGACGCAACTCTTCTGTCGGCCGGATCGTTGGTGCGACAAGGGGAGGACGGGGGCGGACGATGGCGGCGGAACGCGGCGCCGCACTGCTGCGCCCTCCGACGAGTTCGGGCCGCGCGACCTTCCTCGAACTCTTCTTCGATCTGGCCTTCGTAGTGGCCCTCACCCGGGTCTCGCAACGATTCGCCGGCCTGAGCGATGACACCGGTTGGGCCCTCGTCGAGGGGTTCGGTCGTACGCTGCTGCTCTTCTTGGCCCTCTGGCTGATCTGGTCGCACACAGCCTGGATCACCAGTCGCTACGAGCCAGAGCGACCGATCATCCAGGCCGTCGTGGTCGGCACCATGTTCGCCGGCCTGGTCATGGCGGTGGCGTTGCCCCGGGCCATGGAGGAACGGGCGCTGCCGTTCGCGGTCGCGTACCTGATGGTGATGGTGGTGCGGCCGCTGGTGATCGCGGCCGCGCTGCGTGGCCATCCGCGACGACTGGTGCCGTTTCGGCTTGCCGTGTGGGCTTCGGCGAGTGCGCCACTGTGGCTGGCCGGCGCATTGGGGCCGGATCGACTTCGCCTGCCGCTGTGGGCTGCCGCCCTTACTGTCGACTACGTCGCCTGGGCCCTGGGTTGGCCGTTGCCGTGGCTCGGGGCCTCAGAGGTGGGCCGCTGGCGGATCGCCGGCACGCATCTCGCCGACCGTTACCAGCAGATGTTTCTCATCGCACTCGGTGAGTCGATTCTGGTCATCGGCGTGGTCTTCAGCGGGACGGACTACTCCGCGGTGCGGGCGGCCGCCTTCGCGGTCGCGTTCGCCATCAGCGCGCTGATCTGGCGGATCTACTTCCACCGCGCCGGCTTGCTGTTGGCCGAGGCGTTGGAACGGTCGGCCATGCCCGGCCGGCTGGGCGCGTCGTCGGAACGGACGCATCTGCTGATCGTGTTCAGCGTGCTCGTCACCTCGGTCGGCTACGAGCTGGTGATCCACAATCCGTTCGGGTCGCCGCGGCCCGGTTGGCTTCTGTTCGTGGTGGGCGGTCCGATGCTCTTCCTTGTCGCCCGTATGCGGCTGGAGTACGAGATCTTTGGCCGGGTTTCGCCTTCCCGGGTGGCCGGAGTGCTGGCCCTGCTGCTGTTCACGCCGGCATTGGCCCGCTGGGCACCGATGGTCGGGTTGAGCGTGGTGGCCGCAGTGCTGGTCCTGGTCGCGCTACTCGACAGCCTGCGGAGCCGGGGACGACCACTGGAGGGTTCCGCTTCGCCGATCGGGCGAGAGGCATCTAGCGAGCGTGACTCCGAGGCGTGACCGCGCGACTCTTTGCACCAACCAGGCGTACTAAGGCGCGGACTCGGCCGACTGGCGCTCGGTATTGATCCGGAGCAGTCCTTCGACCCCGCTGAGGAAGGTCTCGGACACCAATGCGGGGTCGAAAAGGCACCCGGCCGCCATGGCGCCGTCGCGGAGCATGACGAAGTGGCGTGCGGCGGCATCCGCCGTTTCCTCGTGGACCTGCGCCATCTGCGTGGTGAGCGTGTCCAGGAACCATTGCCGGTGGGCGATGATCTCCTGGTGTACGGGATGGTCGGTGTCGGGATACTCGGCCGCTGCGTTCAGGAAGGCGCATCCGCGGAACCCGGGGGACTGGAGGTTTCCAGCGATGGAGCCAGCAACGGCCAGGAGGCGGTCGACCGGCGCGGAGTCGGCGGCGATGGCCGCCTCGACCGTGCCGCGCTCCATGCGGTGGATCTCCCGCAGGTACGCCAGAATGAGGTCGTCCTTGCTGGGGAAGTGCCGGTAGAAGGTGGCCCGGGTCACTTTCGCCTCAGCAATGATCCGGTCAACGCCCACGGCGTGGATGCCCTCGGCGTAGAAGATCCTGGTGGCCGTGGTGAGGAGCCGGAGCCGCGCCTCAGAAGGCCGCGTGCCGGGTTCGGTGCGGAGCATCCCACCATCTTAGCGATAGAACGTTCGGTCTAACACGTCGCGCAGCCGAAGGTTTGTGGTGGCGACCCCCGGCGGATTAGTGGGTAGAACGGTCTGTCTTGACAGGCGGGCGGGGGCTCGTCATGCTTGAGACGCGACAGAACGTTCGTTCTCGTCGAGCCTTCGCCGAAAGGGTCACCGTGACCACCATTGCCGCTTCCCCCGGGATCTTCCAGCCCGCCTCCGCCTTGCGGCGGCTGTACTTCACCCGCTTCGCGTTCGCCATCGCGTGGGCACTCGTGACTATCGCCACCGCCAGGGAGATCGGCCCGCTCACGGTGGCACTCTTCGTGCTCTACCCGCTGTTCGATGTGGGCGCCGCCATCTACGACCTTCGTTCGACGCGGCTCGCCGGCTCGCCGGCCCTGCTGTACGTGAACATCGCGGTCAGCCTGATAACCGCCGTCGGCGTGGGCGTCGCCAGCGCGTCCGGCATCCCCGCCGTTCTGCGGGTGTGGGGCGCCTGGGCGATCGTGGCCGGACTGGTCCAGTTGATTGTGGGTGTCACTCGTCGAAAGATGGGTGGCCAGTGGCCGATGATCATCAGTGGCGGTATCTCGGTTCTGGCTGGTGGGTCCTTCATCGCCGGTGCGTCCGCGGCTGACCCGTCGCTGACCAACGCGGCTGGCTACGCCATCCCCGGTGCCATCTTCTTCCTCATCGCGGCCGTCCGTCTCGGCCGTGCCGCGAAGGGCAACTGACATGACCGCCTTCGAGTACGACGTCGTCGTGATCGGTGCCGGTCCGGTTGGGGAGAACGTCGCTGACCGGGTCGTGCAGGGCGGCCTGACCGCCGCCATCGTCGAGCGGGAGTTGGTCGGCGGGGAGTGCTCGTACTGGGCCTGCATGCCGACCAAGGCGTTGCTGCGTAGCGCGTCCGCGTTGCGGGCGGCTCGCCAACTGCCGGGTGCGCGGGAAGCGGTGACGGGACGCCTGGACGCCGCAGCGGTGCTCGGACGCCGGGACTCCTTCGCGTCGCAGTGGAAGGACGACGGGCAGGTGTCCTGGCTTGAGTCGGCGGGGATCGCGCTGCACCGCGGGCAGGGGCGAATCCGTTCGACTCGGGTCGTCCAGGTGACGGGGGTCGACGGCGTGACGGTCACGCTGACCGCGCGGCACGCGGTGGTCGTCGCGACCGGGAGTAGCGCTCTGCTGCCGGATATTCCAGGCCTGCGGGAGGCGGCGCCGTGGTCCAGTCGCGAGGCCGCCTCGGCCGCCTCGGTGCCCCGCCGGCTCGCGATCATCGGTGGTGGTGTGGTGGCGGCTGAGATGGCGACCGCGTTCGGCGCCCTGGGATCTTCGGTGACGGTGCTGGCCCGTGACGGTGTGCTGCCGTCGGCAGAGCCGTTCGCGGGGGAGTTGGTCACGGAGTCGTTGCGCGAGGCCGGTGTGTCGGTACGCCTCGGCGCGAATGCCGTCTCCGTCAGCCGCGACGACAGCGGAACCGTCCACGTCGATACGGCCGACGGTGAGCAGGTTGAAGCCGACGAGGTGCTGGTGGCAGTCGGTCGTATCCCGAACACCCAGGACATCGGACTGGAGAACGTTGGGCGGGCGCCGGGTGTCTGGCTGGCGGTCGACGACACGCTGCGCGTCGTCGGCGGCGGGGGATGGTTGTACGCCGCCGGTGATGTGAACCGGCGAATGCTGCTGACCCATCAGGGCAAGTATCAGGCGCGCGCGGCGGGCGACGTGATCGTGGCCCGGGCGAGGGGTGAGAAGGTCGAGGACGGTCAGTGGGGCCGTCATGCGGTGACGGCTGATGAGCGTGCGGTGCCGCAGGTGATCTTCACCGATCCGGAGGTCGCGTCGGTCGGGCTGACCGCAGCTGCGGCTGCGGCGGCCGGACTGCGGATCCGGGTCGTGGATTACGACCTGGGCTCTGTCGCCGGATCGTCCCTGCACGCCGATGGCTACAAGGGGCACGCCCGAATGGTCGTCGACGAGGATCGAAAGGTGATCATCGGCTTCACCCTCGCCGGCCCGGACGTCGCGGAACTGATCCATGCCGCGACCATCGCCGTCGTCGGCGAGGTTCCGCTGGACCGGCTGTGGCACGCGGTTCCGGCATACCCGACCGTCAGCGAGGTCTGGCTACGGCTGCTGGAGACATACGGCCGGTGACGGTGCAACCAAGCGCTCGCCCCGCGTCGTCGAGTTGTACAGCTGGCATTCCAGATCTCGCTGACAGAGGTCTGAGCCGCCTTGAATACTGGGTGCTGCACCGTTCCCACAGCCGAAACTGCGGGCCGGTACGACGGCCGCCAGCTCGGAAGGAATGCCGCGATGAACGCTGCATCTGACATGTCCGCCCAGGACGCTGGGATGCCCACCATCGTGCTTGTTCATGGCGCATTCGCCGACTCGTCGAGTTGGAACGGAGTGATCGCTCACCTCAAGGGTCGGGGCTATCCGGTCATCGCCGTCGCGAACCCGCTCCGCGGTGTGCACAAGGACGCGGCGTACGTTCGATCTGTCGTAGACACCGTGTCCGGCCGGGTCGTGATGGCCGCTCATTCATACGGCGGATCAGTGATGACCGAGGCTGCCGATGGTGCCTCCAACGTCAAGGCTCTGGTGTACGTCGCCAGCGTGAGCCCGGACGTCGGCGAGAGCGTGGCCGACCTGGTCACGAAGTTCCCGGGAAGCGCGCTCCTCACTTCCGTCAAGATGGTGCCGTACCCCCTCGACGAGGGCGGCACGTCCATGGAGCAGTACATCTATCAGGAGAAATTCCCTGCGGTTTTCGCCGCCGACGTCGACCCCGACACCGCTGAGCTGATGGCGGTGACGCAGCGGCCGCCCACCGAGGCCGCCCAGACGGAGAGCGTGACCAGGGCCGCCTGGAAGACGATCCCGTCCTGGACCCTGATCACCACCCAGGACATGGGGATTCCGCCGGACCTCCAGCGCTTCCTGGCCAAGCGGGCCGGCTCCACGACGGTTGAGATTGAGGCGTCCCACGCCGTGGCGGTCTCTCAACCCGGCCCGGTCGCAGACCTCATCGACACCGCCGCCCGCGCCACCACGCGCTAGGTGTTCGTTCCGACTGGTCGGACTGCGCTGGCCGTGCCTGCTGGGAGCAACAGGGTACGTTGGCGCGGTGGGCACTCTTTGGACCCTGGGATGTGATGCCGACGATCCCCAGCGGATCGCTGCTTTCTGGGCGTTGGCCCTCGGCTATGTCAATGAGCCCGGCTTTGACGAGCCCGACAACGCGTCCATCGTCGACCCGGACGGCCGGGGCCCCGCCATTGCGTTTCTCAAGGTGCCCGAGGGCAAGTCTGCCAAGAATCGCATGCACATCGACATCCGAGTCGCCGGTCCGGGCGCCGGTGACATGGCCGAGCGCACCCTGTTGATCCGGCAGAAAGTGCCCGATCTGGTCGCCGCCGGTGCGACGGTGGTCCGCGAGGAGTGGCACGGCGATGTCCTCGGGCACGTCGTCATGCTCGACCCCGAGGGCAACGAGTTCTGCGTCGCTTGAGGCCATGATCAGGGCCCATTCCGCAACCGGGTCTGTCGTTGTCCGTTACTGCGTGGGCCTACTCACCGGCATCTCATGGATCTCGGGAAACCAGGCGCAGGGTGTGACACGTCCTGCACAGTCACCGACGACGACCGACCCGGGGATCCGGCATGCGGTTCACCAATGGTTGTCGATGTTGGCTGCCCACGATCGGACCGGATGGCACCCTGGGCACGTGGACAGGGCAGGGAGCCGGGGGAAGCTGGCATCGGGATTGCGGTGAACGTCCTCTGATGCGTACCGCGATGATCGTAGTGGTCGCGCTGGCGGCGGTAGTGATCGTGGACCTGATCTTTGGCCTGCTGGTCCGCCGCGTAGCCCGTGGCCGTTACCGGTGGTTGCTGGAGCCGCTGCGGCAAGCCTGCCGCCGCCCGGCGGCAGCCGTCCTATTGGCCGCGGCGTTGCACTACGCGCTGCCGTTGGGACCGGCCGGGTGGCAACGTCATCTGCGGCACGTGGTCCTGGTGGCTTTGATCGTGGCCGGGGCCTGGCTGGTGATCAAGGCGTTGCACGTCGCCGAGGCGCTCGCGTTCAGCCGACTGCCCGGCGATGTGGCCACCAGCCGGCGGGTCCGGCGGGCTCGGACGCAGATCCGCCCCGTGCGGCGGCTCACCGTCGCCGTGGTCACGATCGTCGCGATCGGCCTGATCCTGATCACCTTCCGGCCGGTACGCCTCTTCGGTATCTCCGTGCTGACGTCGGCAGGAGTGGTCGGCGCACTGATCGGCCTCTCCGCCCGAACCGCGCTCGGCAACGCGTTCGCCGGCATCCAGGTCGCCTTCGCCGACGGTCTGCATGTCGACGACGTGCTGGTGGTGGACGGCGAATGGGGCCGAGTCGAAGAGGTGAAGCTGACCAACGTGGTGATCCGGCTCTGGGACGAGCGGACGCTCATTCTGCCAACCACGTATTTTACCGAGCGGCCGTTCCAGAACTGGACCCGGAACGTGTCCCGGGTCGTCGGCAAAATCCAGATCCATGTCGACCACACCGCCGACCTGGACGACCTGCGCCGCGAGGCGCGCCGGCTGGTCGAGTCCTCACCGTTGTGGGATCGCAGCCAGTGGGTGCTCCAGATGGTCGACTCCACCCCTCAGACGGCGGTCATCCAGGTGCAGGCCTCGGCCGCCGACGGCGCCAGCGCCTGGGACCTGCGCTGCGACCTGCGCGAGGGGCTCGTCGCGTACCTGCGCGACCATCATCCCCAGTGGCTGCCGCGCACGCGCAGTCAGTACCAGCCCTGACCCGCAGACCACGCGCCCACTCACCTCCTACTGTGGGGTTGCCCGTCTTTCTCGTCCCGCCAGCCATCGGGTTCGGGGTGGTAGCCGTAAGCGGCAGCCCGGACTGTTTCCTCGTTCTCCAGCCCCGAGCCGATCGCGCCGCCGACGGTGGCCAGCGAGCTGGTGATCCAGGCGAGCGTCAGATAGTCGGTGACGTTGACTGGCCGCTGCAAGACCTGTTCCAGCACCGATGTGTCGATCAGCAGCGCCCCGACGAGCACCGTTCCAGCGAACAGCACCACGTAGGACAGCCCCGTCGCCAGAGCGAGGGTGAGGATCGTACCCAGGTTGAACAGCCGTGACAGCTCAGCCGGTGTCTCCCGGTCCGGTTTCTCCCACAGGTTGTGCGCGACGATCAGCCAGGTCACCAACGCCGACAGCCCGAGAAGCATGATCACCGCGAGCCGGAGTCCGCCGAGGGCATCGCCCATCTGCCAAATGGTGTCCGTGGTGAGCGCGAACGCGGCCGTGCCGAACGCGCCGACCAGCAGCTTGGACAGGCCCAGCAGGGCTCGCCCCGGGCGGTTGGCTCGGACCATGCCGGTCAACAGCCGCACCCGGCCGATGAACCGCGAGGCGACGTAGCTTCGTTCCCCGGCGTCGGCCTCGCCGACCATCCGGTGGATGGCGGGAACCCTGCTCGCCATCTCGGGCGGTGCCCAGCCGGCCTGCGGCACCCGCTGGTCCGAAGCATCGCTCAGCAGCCGGCTCACCAGATTCGGAACGGCCGCGCGGGCCGCTCGTAGCTGATTCAGTCCCAGCGCGGGCAGGGACACCACCGCGACTCGCCGCCGAGCGGAGGTCTGCGCGACCAGCGGCGCCCGCTCGACATGCAGCGGCAGGTCGGTCAGGCAGATTGCGACGTCCCACTGGTCTTCGGCACGCCGCCGAGCAAGATCGTCGAGCAGCGCCTCGACACCACCGTCGCGGCGCGGCGCCACCTCGCCCCAGCCTTCCCGGACAGTCCACCGCACGTCCGCGTTCACCCGCTCGCGGAGCCCGCCGGCCAGCTCGGCGGTGAGCCGCGCGGCCACCCGGGCCGGATGATCCGGCGGGGTCGCCACCAGCCCGACGACGATCTGCGGGCGGTGCTCTTCACTGTGGGTCATCGCTGCTCCTCACCGCTAGCCGGGCTCGTCGCCGTCCGTCGTCACCAACGCCAGCTGGGGAGTAGGCCATGAACCCTTGCAGCGCCCGGCTCGACGACCGCGGCGGCGGACGGCAGTGGGGCACGCCGATCAGCACGTCCTGAGAAGCGAGTGCTTTCCAGTGTCGACCGTCGGGGTGCAGCAGAACTTTGGTCCTGCCGTCATCACGGCAGCGAAGTTCTGGTAAACCGTTGCCTTTATCTGCACGTCCCTCGCGGAAATTCCACGCACTGCCGATCCACGCCCCTGGCGTTCACATCGTCGCAGACGGTTCCGATCCTCAAGGCCGGTTTGCGCCAGGTATGCGCTCGTGCCGCCGACCGGGCGTCACGAGCGGCCGGGGGAAACGCTCACCACGTTGCTCTAAGCTGCCGACGTGCCGGTGTTGATCGAGATCGTGTCCGTCATCGACGCTGCCCCGGACGTGGTGTTCGACCTGGAACTCGATGTGGACGTGCACGCCGCGTCCCTGCGCGGCAGCCAGGAGACGGCCACCACCAGCACCGGACGTCGTCTCCTCACGCTCGGGGACGAGGTCACCTTCCGCGCTCGCCATCTGGGTCTGCGCTGGTGCATGACCAGCCGGATCACCGTCTATGAACGGCCCCACCGCTTCGTTGACGAGCAGACACGGGGTCCTTTCAGCGCCTTCCGTCATGAGCACCACTTCCAGGGCCTCGACGGCGGTGGGACGCGGATGACCGACCGCGTGACGATGAGCGCACCCTGGGGGCCGCTGGGAGCGGTGGGCGTCCGGGTGCTGGTCGCGCCGTATCTGCGACGCCTGCTGAGGCAGCGGGCAGCGCACATCAGGTCCTTGGCGGAAGGCCACGACCGTCGGACGTGACGACGCCGGGTGGCGTGTCGTGACCGTCCTGAGAGCCTGTCGATCACGGGGATTCCTCCCGGGCTAGTCTTCGCCGCATGGCTTTGCGACCGGACGAGTTCTACGACCACGCAATCGCCGCCGCGGACAGCGAGCGTCGGCTTCCGTTGGCACGGATGACGGGCTGGGAGATCAGTCCCTTCGAGCCGGACGGGTTGCGCGTAACGCCCCTGCGCCCGCCGGTGCTCCCGGAGCTCCCGCGCCACGGTGAGGACCCGTCGGACTGTGACGCGTGCCGCGACCGGGACAAGGGCATCTGGTGGAACGACCACTGGCGACTGGCCCGGATCTCGGGCGTGGGCGTCCCGCTCGTACTCATGCTGCATCCGCGTGACCACTACGACATGGCGGACCTGCCGGACGAGCTGGCCGCCGAACTGGGGCTGTTGGGCACCCGCATCGTTCGCCACATGCAGGCGCTGCCGCACATCTCGCGGGCTCA
Source organism: Micromonospora sp. A202 (assembly GCF_006715105.1). Taxonomy (NCBI): domain Bacteria; kingdom Bacillati; phylum Actinomycetota; class Actinomycetes; order Micromonosporales; family Micromonosporaceae; genus Micromonospora; species Micromonospora sp. A202. The sequence goes on from NZ_VFMP01000001.1 coordinate 1,698,965, forward strand.
CCTGTATCGCATCGGCGATGGTGGCGCCCACCTGCACATCTGGTTCTTCGCCCGGCCCGAAGGGCAGGCCCAGTTCTTTGGGTCGTGGCTGCCCGTCTGGGACGACCTGCTGCCGGAGTATCCGGCCGACGTCGCAGAGGCCGACGCTGAGATCGTGGCGGAGGCGCTGCTCGCGTCCCACGGAGGCCACCGGCCGTCCACGGATCGAACGGGGTCCTAGCGGACGCGCTGCCCCAGGCGGAGTCGGCCTGGTTGGACGACATCGGCGTACGTCCCGAAGCAGGCGGCGTGCCCGAGCCCGGCGACCGGGACGCGGTAGTGCCGAGCCAGGGCGCTCAGCACCGAGCGGTCCGCCGGCAGGTCGGCCTGGGGCAGGCCGGGAATGACGCACCTCGGGGTGGGCAGGGTAACCCGGAGCACGACGTCGCCCAGACGTAGCTCCTGCCCCGGTTCCGGGTCACCGGGTGCGTCGATGACCAGGTTCGGTCGAAAGCGCGCCGCGGCCACACTGGCGCCTCCGGTGCGCTGGCCCAGCAGATCCAGCGCACCGGTGGTCACGATGTGGACGGCGCCGAAATCGACGAACCGGCCGACCCGTTCGGTGCCCGCGATCGTCGTGATGGTTTCCTGGCCGGGCCGGGTGCCGCTCATCCAGTCCGGCACCATGCCGACCTCGTCGGGCAACGTCCGGTGCAGCCGCGCGTCAGGCGGCAGCTCCCGGCTCAGCCGCACCGGGCGGCCCAGGTGCCTGCTCAGTGCGGCATCTGCCGCAGCGCTGCCGGCTCGCAGGGAGGTGCCGTCGACGTTCAGCGTCACCGTCGTCTCGGCGCCGTCGACGTGTGTCGTGGCGGCGACACCGCACAGGCGACCCCATCGTCGTGGATGTTTTGCGCTGCCCACCGTCCCGTCCAGGCGATCGATGCAGGCCCACGCCCGATCGCCGCGCAGACCGGTCGGCTCGACCTCGACCGCCGTGAGTGCCTCGCCTTGAGCGCTCTTGAGCGGGTAGCGCCGGAGCATGACAACCGAACTCATGACGACCATGCTGCCCGATCACCGCTGGTACGGCAGGGACAGCACGGGTTGTCGTCATGCCCGGGAGGACGAGAGCGCTTCCGCGATCATTCGATGGCCCTGCGCTTCGAATGGTTCGTCGCCCACGCGGTGGGCCCAGACGGCCGTGCCTATCGCCGCGCGGACCCGGTCACGGTGCCATGCACCCGCATCGCGCGGATCCGGCCCGTACCCGTCGAGGAACGCCGGTTCGAGGTTCGGGTTGCGGTTGAAGTCCTGGACGGCGAGCCGGGCGAAATCCGTGGACGCGGGACGCATTGCCGCACGGCCGAAGTCGATGATGCCCACGACGTCGTGGTGGACAATCCAGTTTCGGGGCTGCCAGTCCCCATGGGTGGGCACCAGGGTCGCGGGTGGTGTCGACCAGGTCCCGATCTCGGCTCGTAGGCGCTCCGCGGTGGCCGCGGCGATCCGGTGTGGTTGGCGCAGCCACGCCAGTGACTTCTCGTTCTCGCGCCTCTCGTAGTCGTCGTCCACGACGACACTCTGCGCGTGCAGCAGGGCCAGCAACTCGCCCGCCTGCCGATACACGGCGGGGTCGTCGGCGTGCGCGCTGCCCAGCACCAGCTCACCGGGCAGGTACCGGGTGACGAGGACCTTCGCGTCCGCGCTGCCGTGCACCAGGGCAGGCGCGCGTCCCCGGCTGGTCCAGGGGTGCAACCAGTTGAGGTGGGCATGGAGTTCTCGTTGGATGTGGTGGTCGTCAGGGCCGGCGGCTTTGACGATGAATCGTGACCCGGCGTGGGTCATTTCGACGACGGTGGTCGTCGTCAGGCCCCAACTGTGGTCTCTCTCGACGATCGCGTTCGGCAGCCACCGGTCCACCAACGCCCGCTGCTGGGCAGAGAGGTTCCCGAGCGCAGAGGTCACGGCCGAAATGATACGACTGAGCGCGGTGGCTCTCCGGGGGTTACAGTCAGCCGCCATCAATCCCCATGATCGAGGAGAGCCCCATGTCGATCCAGGCATTTCTTTACATCGTCGCCGTCATTCTCATCGTGCTCGCTGCCCTGCCCCTGCCCACCCGGGGCGTCTCACTCGCGCTTCTGGGTGCGGCGTGCGCCCTGCTCGCCTACGCCTGGCCGGTGATCACCAACTGACGTGAGGGGCGGGTCGTCGTCGCGGCCGGTGGCCGGCAGTAACAAACTGCCGCCTGCCCGCCGTGTGCGATGTCGCGGCGCGGTGCTGCGCGGCGCGGTGCTGCGCGGCGGAGAGCAAGCCCTCCTCCGGTACGCGCACCAGGACGTTAATGCCTTTGTCGCCCTGCCTGGGCGGTGTCTAGGGTCTGGTGATGCGTTCGCGACTGCTGGCAGTGACCGTCGAGGCGGACGACCCGGCTCGTGCGGCCCAGTTCTGGTCCGCTCTGCTCGGCCGGGAGGTCTTCGAGGACGCCGTCGGTGCGCTCCTGCCGGGCGAGGACGCCCAGCTTGCTCTTCGGTTCGTTCCGGGCCGCGCTGGTCAGCTCGGCGCGAACCGCATGCACCTGCACCTGACCAGCGCTGATCTCGACGAGCAGCAGCACACGGTGGCGGCGGCGTTGAAGCTGGGTGGCCGCCACCTCGACGTTGGGCAACGACCCGAGGAGAGGCACGTCGTCCTGGTCGACCCCGCGGGCTACGCGTTCTGCGTGATCGAGCCGGGCAACGCCTACCTCGCCGGATGCGGCTTCCTCGGTGAGCTTACCTGCGACGGCACCCGGGACGTCGGCCTGTTCTGGAGCAACGTGCTGGGCTGGCCGCTGGTGTGGGACCAGGACGAGGAGACCGCGATCCAGTCACCACGCGGCGGCACCAAGATCGCATGGGCGGGCTCGCCGGTGGCCCCGAGAACCGAGCCGAACCGGCAGCGTTTCGAACTGGTCCCGGCCGCTGGGGACCAGCAGGCGACGGTCGACGAGCTGGTCTCGTTAGGCGCCACCCGACTCGATGTCGCTCAGGACGGCGCAGTCGTGCTGGCGGACCCGGACGGCAACGAGTTCTGCGTCAGGCCGGCGCACCACAGCTCTGCCGCATCGCCTGCTGCGGCACCTCAATGAGATGGCGTGACGCAGGGGCCTCCCCGCCCTTGCACGGCTGAGCACGAAGGGCTCGACCTTCACACCGCGATCGCCGCGATGGCGGCATGCGGTCGCTGGTCGCCTTCTCGCGGTCGCTCCAGGCGCTCGACCTCCTTGAAGCCGGCCCGGCTGAGTCGCTCGGAGATCTCGTCCAGGGGCCAGCGGTAGGCGGTGACCACCTTGTGGTCGAAGGCGCCGACCTCGTCGGCGACGAACACGCCCAGCACCACCGTCCCGGCCGAGGCGATCGCTCGCCGGAACTCGTTGAGGACGCCGTCCAGCTCCTGCGGCGGCAGATGGATCGTCGAGTACCACGCGAGGATGCCGTCGAGGGAGCCGCTGGCGACGTCGAGGTTCTCCAGCGACCCGAGCTGGAACTCGACGTCCGGGTGGGCGGCCCGCGCGTGGGCGAGGAACTCGGTTACCAGGTCGATCCCCGCCGCGTCGACGCCCAGCGAACGCAGGTAACCGGTGAGATGGCCGGGGCCACACCCCAGATCGAGCACCCTGCCCGCCCGAGTCCCCAGATGCCGGCCGATGAACGAGAGGTCGGCCGGGTTCACCTGCTCGCGGCTGCCGAACAGCCCGATGTACAGCTCCGAGACGGACGCGTATGCCTGCCGGACCTTGTCCCTGTCCACCCGGGCACTATACGGCCCACCGGAGCGGGTGGGTCCGCCCTCGGCGTTGGCTGCCCCCGCCCGTTTGTCGGACTGGCATGCCGGGCACAGAAAGACCATGACGAATGAACGGGTCAAGTCTGTCGGCGGCTACTTCATGCGATTTCTCGGCGGAGTGGCAGTCATCATCGGCATTCTGGCGGTCTTCTCCAGTCTGGCCGAGGGCAATCTCGTCGGGATCGTCCTCGGCGTCGTCTTCGTTGCCGGCGGGTCGTACATGCTCAAGCGCTCAGGAGGGGCCAGTCAGGCCCGCGGTGCGGCATCGACGTCAGGCAGCACCCGCTGACGCTCGAACGGGTCGTCGCTCGTGCCGGCTCCGCACACCTCGCAGAGCCGGCACGGTTGTCGAGCGTCCGGTGGATATGCTCGTCAGCGCAGCCTGGTGCGTCCCGTGTCGGGGCAAGATTCGATTCGAGGGCGGTCTATGAACATCGGGGAGATCGCTCGCCGGGCCGGGGTTTCCCGCAGCACCGTGTCCTACGTGCTGAGCGGAAAACGGACGGTGTCGGAGGCGACCCGGCAACGGATCCAGGCGGTCATCGACGAGCTGGACTATCGGCCGAACGCCAGCGCCCGCGCGTTGAAGGAGGGCCGCACCCGCACCCTCGGGCTGGTGATCCCTCCGGCGAGCCAACGGTTGACCGACATGCAGTTGGGCTTCGTCGCCAGCGTCGTCGAGGCGGCCGCTCGCCACGACCTCGATGTGCTGCTGTCGCCGTCCGGTGGCGACCACGACCGGTCGTTCGAGCGGATCGTCACCGGGCGTCGGGTCGACGGCGTGGTGCTCATGGAGATACGCCTGGAGGACGAGCGGGTAACTCGGCTGACGAAGGCCGGCCTGCCGTTCGTCACGATCGGGCGGACGGCCGAACCACACGGCATGAGCTGGATCGACATCGACTACGCCGGGTTGATCGCCCGGTGCGTGCACCACCTGGCCGATCTGGGGCACCGGCAGGTGGCCCTCGTGAACCGCTCCGCCGAGCTGGTCGCCGCGGGTTACGGCCCCAGCCATCGGGCGCTGGCCGGGTTCCGGGCGGCTGCCGAGGAACGAGGCCTGACCGGTGTGGAGGTCTGCTGCGGCGACGACACGGCCTCCGGCGAGGCGTGCGTCGAGCAGCTGCTCGTGACGCACCCGGCCGTCACGGCGGTGGCCACCATCAACGAGGCAGCGCTGCCCGGAATGCAGCGCGCGTTGACCGGCGCCGGGTTGTCCGTGCCCGGCGACTTCTCCGTCACCGGCGTCGCTGCCCAGCACTGGGCGGAGGATTTCCGCCCACCGTTGACCGCTGCCGACGTGCCGATGGTCGAGATGGGCGCCGAGGCGGTGTCGCTGCTTCTGGAGAACATCGCCGAGCGCGGGGCCGTGCCACGACACCGGCTATACAGCCCGCCCATCTCGTTGCGCTCCAGCACCGGCCCGGTCCGGGCCCGCTGATCCCGCCCTAGCCTCCCGTTGCCCGCCGTTGCTCCTGCGCGGCGGCGAGGATGAGATAGCTGCTGGCGGTCCAGGTGTAGGCGCGGTCGCGCAGCCCGGCTCCGGTCTCGGCGTCGAAGTTCTCCGCGAACCCGGACTTCTCACACAGGGCGAGGAATCGTCGACTGATGTCGTCGGCCATCCGGCTCTGGCCGGCCCGCCGCAGACCGTCCTCGACCAGAACGGTGGCGGGCGCCCAGATTGGCCCGCGCCAGTAGCCGTCGGCGACGTAGTGAGCCGAATCCGTCGGTTCGGTGGCCAGCCCGTGGGTGGTCAGGTGGGTTTCGACGCCCCGCGCCAGCGCTGCCGCGACCGGTGCCGGCAGGTCGGCCCCGAGCGCGATGGGCATCAGGTCGAGCAGGCTGCGGCTGGCCCTCCGTCGGCCGGTGCGGGGGCTGCGGGCGGTGAAGCGTTCGCCGTCCCACAGGTCCCGTAGCAGGGCCGCGCAGATCCGGTCGGCCTCCCGGGACCACGGCTCGGCCGGCTCGCCCAGCTCGGTGGCGAGGTCCGCGAGGCAGCGGAGCTGCGAGACCAGGAACGCGGCGAGGTCGGCCGTCTGGAGGACCCGGCCGGCGTCGAAGGTGGTCGCGTTGTCCCAGCCGCTGTCATTGCCGTGCTGGTAGTGGGGCAGGTCCTGGCCGGGGGCTCGACGGGCGTCGAGCCAGAAGCGGGTCCAGCGGGCAAGCCGGTCGTATGTCTGCGCCAGCGCCGCCCGGTCCGGTGGCTGGGGAAGTCGTCGGCGCAGGTGTCGCAGGGCCCAGCCGTGGATGGGGGGCTTGACGTAGTTGTGCAGGACCTCGGAGTGGGTGACCGAGTCGGGCAGCGCGCCGGCCTCGTCCTGGTGGTCGAAGGGCAGATGGAACTGGTGCCAGGCCAGCTCCGGCGCACCGGCGGCCAGGGCGATCGCGTTGAAGCAGTGGTCCCAGCTCCAGACCTTGTCCATCCAGTGCTTGGACATCAGGACCGCCGGTCGGGTGACGAAGCCCGCCGGGGCGACGGTGGCTGACCACAGGACGTACGCGGCCAGCTCGGCGGCCGGGGTCTCCGCACCGCGCCACGGCGCGATCGCGTCGACGAACGCGGTGAACTCAGCGGTCCGGTCCCGGCGCAACTGCTCGAAGGTGACCGATCCGGCGTACGGGCGGCGGGCGGTGGCGAACTCCTCGACCGCGATCTCCCAGGGCTGGTCGCCCGGCAGGTCCAGTGAGCGGTCGGCGGTGCCGAGCGCCTCCGCGCCGTCGGTCCGCGCGAGAGTGCCCGAGAGCACCGTGACCCGGTAGCGGCGACCCGTCTCGTACGAGGTGAACACGTGTGACCCGTCGAGCGGGTCCAGGTACAGGTAGGTGCCGCTGAACGGTGTGAGGGTGCGCGCGGCGGCGGCCACCCGCAGACCGAGCCCTCGGCCCCGGATCCGCAGGGTGTCCGGTCCGTCGTAGACGGCCTCGATCCGACCGGTGCCGTCACGCCAGGTCAGCAGCGCGGGTGTGGCGACGACAGTGGTGCCGGCGACCGTGGGGGACAGGCGCAGCACCGGATGCATCCCCGTCTGGTGGGAGACCAGGTGCAGGTCCTCGGCGTACGTCTTCTCGGCTACCACCGGGGAGATGTTGAACCAGGAACCGCGGTAGCTGAACGGGATGTCCTGGATTGCGAACTCCGGACCGGACGGGGCGACGGTCATGGGTGGCGGGTGCCTTTCTGTGGTGCGGGTGGTGAATCCTCGACCGCGTGGGTGGTCAGTCCTTGACGGCGCCGGCGGTCACGCCCATCGAGACGTACCGCTGGGCCAGGATCAGCAGCGCGGCCGCCGGGATGGAGGCGACGACGGCGGTGGCCATGATGGCGTTCCACTGCTGGTTGTTGTTGCCGATGTAGTGGTAGATGCCGAGGGTGATCGGCTGGTGGTCGCCGCCGCCGGCGAGGGTCGAGGCGAAGATGAAGTCCGACCAGGACCACAGGAACGCGAACAGCGACACCGTGACGATCGAGTTGCGGCTCACCGGCAGCACGACCGACCAGAAGGTCCGCAGCCGGCCAGCGCCGTCGACCACGGCCGCCTGGAGCAGCTCGTCGGGAATTCCGGACATGAAGGCCGTGAAGATCAGTACGCCGAACGGCACCGCGAGTGTCGTGTCGGCCAGGATCAGGCCGGGCAGCGTGTTGAGGATGCCGAGGGTGAGATAGATGGCGTAGAAGCCCATCGCCATGATGATCCCCGGGATCATCTGCGCGATCAGCAGCACGAAGCTCAGCGCCGGGCCGCCGGGCGGCCGGAGCTTCGCCAGCGCGTACCCGGCGGGAGCGGCCAGCGCCACGGTCAGCACCACAGTGCCGAGGCCGACCAGGAAGCTGGTCCCGAGGTACGGCAGTTGCTGGTCGAGCACCGCCCGGTAGCCGTCCAACGTGCCGTTGGTCGGGATCAGGTGCGGGGGACTGGCCCGCATGTCCCGGTCCCGGGTGAACGACACGTTGATCATCCAGTAGACGGGGAAGAGCATTAGCCCGGTCAGCACCAGACCGACACCGGTCTTCCACCAGGCCCGAGGCGTTGATGTGGTCATCGTAGGTGCTGCCTTCGCTCGATCCAGATGTAGACGAGCCCGGCGATCAGGGCCATCACGATGAGCAGGTTGCCGACGGCCGCGCCCGGGCCGAACTCGGGCAGGAGGTTGCCGAAGCCGAGGCGGTACGACCAGGTCGCGAGCGTGGCCGAGGAGCCGGTCGGCCCGCCTCTGGTCATGATCCAGACGATGTCGAAGACCTTCAGTGTGTAGATCAACCCCAGCAACAGCGTGATCGCGGAGACGGGGCGCAGCAACGGGAAGGTGATCGACCAGAACCGCTGCCATCCCGTCGCGCCGTCGAGCGCCGACGCCTCGTACATCTCGGTGGGGATCGCCTGTAGGCCGCTGTAGAGCACCACCAGGTTGAACGGGATGCCGATCCAGATGTTCGCGATGATCACCGAGGTAAGCGACCAGCCCGGCGAGGTGAGCCAGTTGACCGGGTTGATGCCGACGACACCGAGCGCGGCGTTGACCAGCCCCGAGTCGCTGTTGAGCAGCCACGACCAGGTCGACGCCGACACGATCAGTGGCAGCAGCCACGGTACGAGGATCAGCGCCCGCAGCGTGCGCGACAGCGGGAAGTGCTGGTGGAAGAAGAGGGCCAGGGCCATGCCGATGGTGAACTGGAAGGCGAGCGACGCGGCGGTGAAGACCACTGTGTGCGTCAGCGTCGGCCCGAAGGCCGGGTCGGTCAGCACGGTCCGGTAGTTGTCCAGGCCGGCGAAGGGTGCGCCGCCCTGCACGAACGAGCGGACGGTGTACTCGCGCAGGCTGAGCTCGACGTTGCGGTAGAGCGGGTAGGCGTAGAAGGCCAACAGGTAGATGGTGACGGGTGCCAGGAAGCCCCATGCCGGCCATCGGCTGCGCCGGCGGGCACGGGACGGGGGAGGCCCGGGTGGGGTGGCCTTCGCCGCCCCACCCTGGTCTCGTGCGGTGGTGGAGCTCTGTGTCATCGGGGGCATGGTGTCGGTTCGGCGTGCTTACCTGGTCGTGGCGGCGGCCTGCGCGGCGGTCAGCGCCTCGCGCGGCGACTTCCCGCCGCTGAGCGCCGCCTGCACCGCGGTCCACAGCGATTCGGAGATCTTCGGATACTTCGTGCCGAGGTTGTCGCCGGTGCGGCCTTTGGCCGCTCGGACCGCCTCGACCCACACCTTGAGCTTGGGGTCGGCGGTGGCCTGTCGATCCTGGACGGCGGCGACGGGCGCGACGTAGGAGAGCGTGGTGTCGGTGGTGAGGAGGTTGTCGGCGTTGGTCAGGCAGGCGACGAGCTTCTGCGACGTGTCGTACCGACCGGTGTTCTTCTGCACCGGGATGGAGACGAACTCACCGCCGGTGGGCGCGGGGGCCGGGCCACCCGCGCTGGCCGGGATCGCGATGGTGCCGTACGAGAAACCGAGCTTCTCCGCGTTGGCCAGCTGCCAGGTGCCGTTCTCGGCGAACGCGTAGTCGCCGGTGGCGAACTCCTGCCAACTCGTGGTCTGGGTGTTGTTGATGACGGAGTTGGGGGCGTGGCCCTGCTTGAGCCAGTCCGCCCAGAGCGTCAGCGCGGACACCGCCTGCGGCGAGTCCAGAGTGGTCAGTTGGGCTCCCGATCCCCAGAACCAGGGCAGGAACTGGAAGCTGCCCTCCTCGGTGCCGATGGCCGAGAACGTGATGCCCTTCTTTCCCTTGGCCTTGACCGTGGTCAGCGCCGCGGTCAGGGACGTCCAGTCCTTGATCGTGGCCGGGTCGACGTCGGCGGCGGTCAGCAGATCCTTGTTGTAGTAGAGGGCAAGTGTGTTCGCCCCGATCGGCACTCCGTACGTCCTGCCCTCGCTCTGGCCGGCGCCGAGCAGGTTCTTCTCCATGGCCGAGACGTCCAGCTTGTTGTCGTCGGTGGTGGTGAGGGCGCCGGCCTCGGCCAGTGTCGAGATCACCGGGTTGTCCACGATCAGCACGTCCGGCGAGTTGCCCTGCTGGGCGGCGAGCAGCGCCTTGTTGGTCAGGTCGGTGGTGTCGTAGCCGGTCCGCTCGATCGTCGCCCCGGCGGAGGTGCCGCACTTCTTGAGCAGCGTGACCCAGTCGGAGTCGTCGGCGAACTGCGGGTACGGGTCCCAGACGACGTAGGCGCCGCCTTCGGCGGGGTCGTCGGTGGACGACGAGCAGGCGCTGCCCGCCGCTGCGGCGAGCGCCATCACGACAACGGCGGCCAGGCGCCGCCGACGACTGAGTCCTGTCATGTGTTGCCTCACTTCAAGTCGATCGTCAGGTGGGGTGTGCGGGTGACCGTCGCGGGTCGGACCCAGTCCGACCATGAGGCGAACCGATTCGCCGAATCGGTTCGCCCGAAGATAGGTCTGTCCACACCTGCGGGTCAAGGGATCGGCCAGCCCATCGGGGACCTGGGCGGAAACGCCAGCTTCATCGGGTCTTCACTTCATTGACACAGATCAGTCCCCGGTCCTACGATCCGTGCGAATCGATTCGCAAGTGCTGCCTCCGGAGAGCGTCCCCCGCGCCCCACCAAGGAGCCGCCCGTGAAAACCCCGTCCTGCGGCAGGTCAGGCCGAGCCCGTGCGCTCGTCGCCCGACTCGTGGTCGGCCTGCTCGCCGCCGCTGCCGCCGTAACCGTCGTCCCGTCCCCGGCCCAGGCAGCGAACGAGTCGATCAGCGTCGACTTCTCCACGACCAGCGGCACGCCGACCTACCGTGCGTCCGGCTGGATCTACGGCATGACCGAGAACGCCAGCGGCCCGGCCGACCACTTCTACCGAGACGTCAAGTTCCAGTACATGCGCGCCGGTGGCGCACAGCTTCCCGGCAGCGGCTGGGTCGGTGGCACCTACGACCGGCGGTGGAACTCCACAGTCGCCCAGGCCCATCGGACCACGGCCCTCGGTGGGAAGTTCATCATCCTGCCGCACGACCTCTGGGGCGCCGACGGTGCCGGTATCTCCCGCTTCCCTGGCGACAACGGCAACTGGACCGACTACGACAACTTCCTGACCCGACTCATCAGCGACGTCCGGGCGTCCGGGCTGTCCGTGCAGTGGGACATCTGGAACGAACCCAACATCACCATCTTCTGGAACCGCCCGATCTCGCAGTACCTCGAACTGTGGCGCCGCACCTACCAGCGCATCCGAGCGGAGTTCCCCAGCCAGCTCATCGTCGGGCCGAGCTGCGCCTGCGTGCCGTCGACGACGCACACCTTCTGGAACCAGTACCTGGACTTCGTCCGCTCGACCAACACGGTGCCGGACATCATCAGCTGGCATTCGCTGCCGGGTGACCCGGTCGCCAACGTCGCCGCCGCCAACGCCACCCTCGACCCGCGCGGCATCGCCCACCCGCGGCCGTACCAGATCAACGAGTACGGCGCCCCCGACGAGCAGAACCCGGCCGACGGCGCCTGGTACATCGCGCGCCTGGAGCGGGCCCGGGCGGACGGCCTCCGGGCGAACTGGGCCAGCGGCGGCAGCCTGCACAACGACCTCGGCAACCTGCTGATCCGCAACTCGGCCGGTCAGCACCAGCCCAGGGGCGAGTGGTGGGCCTACCGCTACTACGCCTCCCAGGCCGGGCAGATCGTCGCGGTGACCCCCAGCCAGTCCTACGACGCGTACGCCACCAGGGCGACCGGCGCGGCGAAGGTGCTGGTCGGTGGTGGTCGTACCACCGGGAACCTGACAGTCAACCTGCAACGCCTGGACGCCACCAGCGGCATCGTGCAGAACAACCAGGTCCGGGTCCTCACCCAGCGCATTCCCCACAACGGCGGCGGCGCCGTGCAGGGGCCGATCACCGTCTCGAACAGCGTGGTCGGCGTCTCCAACAACAACGTCACAGTGACAGTGCCGTACGCCAACCAGACCGACACCTACACGGTCACCCTGCTGCCGCCTATGGACGGCGGCTTCCAGTCGGTGGCGGTGGCCCAGCACTCGCAGCAGTGCCTGGACAACCCCAACCTGAGCACCGCCGACGGCACGGTCCAGCAGCAGTTCTACTGCGAGGGCGGTGATCAGCAGCTCTGGAACTTCCGCCCGGTCGCCGGGGTGGCCAACACCTACACGGTGGTCAACCAGCAGAGCGGCAAGTGCCTCGACGTCAGTGGCGTGTCCACCGCCGACGGCGCGGCCGTGCACCAGTGGACCTGCCTGAACGGCACCAACCAGCAGTTCACCCTGCGCAAGGTGACCTACTCGGGCAACGACTCGCACGACTACCAACTCGTCGCCCGGCACAGCGGCAAGTGCGTCGACGTCAGCACGGTTTCCACGGCGGCGCGGGCGCCGGTCCACCAGTGGACCTGCATCGGAGCCGGCCAGGGCAACCCGCTGAACCAGACGTGGCGGGTCCTGGGCCGGTAGGCGTCTCGGGGGAGGTGAGGCGCTGGCTGTCCGCCCACCGGCCAGCGCCTCGCCAGAGACGCACATTTATTGACATGAATTCAACAAAGGTCATACGATTCGCTGCGAATCGATTCGCCATCACCGCCGCCGTGACCACCGCCCTGGCGCGTCGACAATCCCCCACGCCCTCACGACTCCGAGGAGCAACCTCGTGCGAACCCCGTCCCCCGGTGGGCCAGGTAAAGCCCCCGAACTCATCCCGAGGCGCCATCGCGCCCGACGCCTGACCGCCCTGGCCGGCGCGCTGGTCGGCGTTCTCGTCGGCATCGGCGCCACCCCCGGCGCCCCCTCGCCGACCGCCGAGGCAGCCGCTGCGGCACCGCTGGCGGCAGCCATCGAGCCGGGGCAGAGCACCCCGATCATCGGTACGGCGTCCGGCCGCTGCCTCGAAGTGCCCAACTCCAGCACCACCAACGGCACCCAGACGCAACTGTGGGACTGCAACGGCGCTGCCGGCCAGACCTGGACCTGGACGTCGACCAGACAACTCCAGGTGTACGGCAACAAGTGCCTGGACGCCTCCGGCCGAGGCACCACCAACGGCACCCAGGCGATCATCTGGGACTGCAACGGCCAGAACAACCAGCAGTGGAACGTCAACAGCAACGGCACCGTCACCGGCGTGCAGTCCGGGCTGTGCCTCGACGCCAACGGCGCCGCCACCGCGAACGGCACGAAGATCATCCTCTGGGCCTGCAACGGCGGCACCAACCAGCAGTGGGCCTCGCCGACGACTCCGCCTCCGACCAACCCGCCGACCGGTTCACGCCCGTGCGACATCTACGCCTCCGGCGGCACCCCGTGCATCGCGGCGCACAGCACGACGCGGGCGCTCTACGAGGCGTACGCCGGCAACCTCTACCAGGTCCGGCGTTCGTCGGACAACACGACCCGCAACATCGGGCTCACGGGTACGGGTGGCACCGCCAACGCGGCGACCCAGGACTCGTTCTGCTCCGGCACGACCTGCGTGATCACTGTCGTCTTCGACCAGTCCGGGCGCGGCAACGACCTCTGGTATCAGGGGTCGAGCGTGGTTCCGGGGTCACCGCAGAGCAGGCCGGCGACCGCGACGTCGGAGTCCCTGACGGTGGGCGGCGCCAAGGCGTACTCGCTCTACATTAACCCCGGCAACAGCTACTGGCGCGACGGCCACCTGACCGGGGTGCCCACCGGCGCGGCTCCCGAGGGCATGTACATGGTGACCAGCGGCACGCACGTCAACAGCGGCTGCTGTTTCGACTACGGCAACAGCGAGACGACGAGGAAGGCCGACGCCGCCGGGGCGATGGACGCCATCAACTTCGGTACGCAGTGCTGGTTCGGCGGCTGCTCGGGCAGTGGCCCCTGGGTGCAGGCCGACCTGGAGTGGGGTCTGTTCCCCGGCGGAAGCAGCTCCTGGAACCCGAACCAGCGCGCCTTCACCAGCAAGTTCGTGACCGCGACACTCAAGAACAACGGCGTGAGCCGCTTTGCCATCAAGGGCAGCAACGCTCAGTCCGGCAGCCTCTACACGCTCTGGGACGGCTCGCTCCCGCCGGGATACAGCCCGATGAGGAAGCAGGGCGCGATCATCCTGGGCAGTGGCGGTGACTGCTGCAAGCCCGACGGCGGCGCGAACCTGAGCGCCGGCACCTTCTACGAGGGGGCCATGGTCGCCGGCTATCCGTCCGACGCCACCGAGAACGCCGTGCAGGCCAACGTGGTGACCGCGGGTTACCGCTGACCATGCCGGAACGACCCGTGCGCCGGTCACCACCTGAGTGGTGACCGGCGCACGGACTCGTCGGGCGTCGGCTGGTGTCAGGAGACCGCGCAGGACGCGCCGTTGAGGGTGACCGCGCTGGGCTTGGCGGTGTTACCAGAGTGCGTGGCCTGGAAGCCGATAGTCACCGACCCGTTGGCGGGGATGCCGGCGTTGTAGGCGACGTTCTTGGCAGTCACCTGCCCGGAGCTCGGGGAGTAGGAGGCGTTCCAACCTGAGGTGATGGTCTGCCCGGAGGGCAGGGTGAAGACCAGGGACCAGCCGTTGACGGCGGTGGTGCCGGTGTTGGTGACGGTGATGTTCTCGGTCAGGCCGGTGTTCCAGGCGTTGATGGCGACTGTCACACCGCAGGTGCCGGGAGCCGGCGGCGGTGTGGTCGGCGGCGGCGGCGGCGTCGTCGGGGGCGGGGTGGTCGGGGGTGGCGTCGTCGGGTTGGTCAGGCCGAAGAACTGGATGGCGGACGCGGCCATGCCGCTGGAGGGCAGGCTGTGCCCGGCGCCCTGGATGCTGTACGCCTCGACCTGGACGGTGCCGCTGGTGTCGGCGTACCTCCGCCGGTTCCAGTTGGCCTGGGGAGTGTCGGTGGAGGTCGGTGTCTGGCTCAGCCCGAACACGTTGGTCCACTGCTCGATCGTCTCGGTCAACAACGAGTACGGCACGAGGGTGTCGTTGGTGCCGTGCCACAGCTGCACGCGCGGGCGGGGGCCGGAATAGCCGGGGTACGCCTGGCGCACCGCGTCACCCCACTGCTGCGGGGTCCGGTTCATGGCACCGCCGGTGCACTGACTGCTGGTGGGCGGGAAGTCCGCCGCGTTGGCGAAGCAGTTGTACGGCACCCCCATGAACGCCGCGCCGGCCTTGAACAGGTCGGGATAGAGGGCGAGCATGTGGTTGGTCATCATGCCGCCGGACGAGCTGCCGGTGGCGTAGACGCGGTCCGGGTCGGCGGCGTACTGCTGTTGGACGTGCCGGACCATCGAGACGATCGACACCGGGTCGCTGCCACCGCCGCGGCGCTTGGCAGTGTCCGACCAGACGTCGAAGCAGTTGCCGAAGCCGGCCTGCTGGGTCGCGGACGGGTAGATCACGATGAACCCGTACCGGTCGGCGAGGCTGGCGAACTCGCTGCCGGAATAGAAGCCGGGGCCCGACCCGCCGCAGCCGTGCATGGCCACCACGGTGGCCGGCCTGGCCGGGCGGTTGTCCGGCACGTAGACGTGCATTCGCATCCGGCCCGGGTTGTCGCCGAAGCTGGTCACCTCGGTCAGCGACGCCGCGTACGCGGGTCGGATCGCGGGGACCACCAGGCCGGCAGCCACCAGTGTCATGGCGAGGGCGAGTAGCAGTTTCCTTCTGGTTCTCAACGAACGACTCCTTCGGTTGCCTGTGCAGGCTGGGATTGGCTGCGCGGTCCGCTGGCGGGGACGCCCGGCTCCCGCGGGTGATCGCGCGATGCCCGCTGTCTGTGACTCGCCCTGCCCGGCTCCGGACGGCATCGTGTGGCAATTAGTGTTCCCCGGGGACCGACAAGTGTCAATCGAAGCTTCTCTATCGAGGGCGGCTACCGCGACCCGGCTCGGCGGCGGTCCGTCTACAGTCGTCACACCGTCCCTGAGGAGCACGGAGCGCCTGTGGCAAGCCCGTTCGACATCGACGAGATATATCCGGACGACGGAGACCAGCCACTCCGACTGCCCCGGCGGCAGGTGGGCAACTCACCCCAGGGCGTCGCGGTGACCCTGCTGGCGGACTACACGCTGCGGACCAGGGCTGCCCTCCCGTCCGCCGCCATCGTGGAGCTGCTCGCCGAGACCGGCGTGACCACGGCCGGGGCGCGTACCGCGATCAGCCGGCTGGCCCGTCGTGGCGTCCTGGAGGGCAGTCGGCTGGGGCGGCGCAGTTCCTACCGGCTCAGCCGGGCGGCCGCCGCCAACCTCTCCGCCGGCGGCCACTGGATCATCACCTCCACCACGGCCGCGGCACTGTGGGACGGGTGCTGGACGGTCGTCGCCTTCTCGCTGCCCCAGGGCCTGAGCACGCAGCGACGGGCCCTGCGCGCCCAGCTCCGCTGGCTCGGATACGCGCCGTTGTACGACGGGTTGTGGATCTCGCCCCGCGAACTGACCGCTCCCGCTCGGGCACAGCTCGACCAGCTCACCCACGGTGCTGTCACGGTGTTTCGCGGACGGCAGGTCGCGCTCGACTTGGCCGGTCACCGTGCCCCGATCGAGGCCTGGGACGTCGAGGCGATCAGTCGCAGCTACGAGGAGTTCCTCAGGCGCTGGACGCCACTGTTGCCCCCGGTGACGTCCGGGGCGGTCGACGGAGCCGCCGCTGTGCGGGCCCGTACCGAGATCATGGACACCTTCCGCCGTTTTCCCGTCCTCGACCCGCAACTGCCCGTGGAACTCCTTCCGGACGGATGGCTCAGGCGGCCGGCCCGCGAGTTGTTCGCGGCCGTCTACGACGGCCTCGCCGCACCCGCCGAACGACACGTACGGGCCGTCGTCGCCCGTTTCACCGATGCCGCCCAGCCCGGCATCGAGGCGCACACCACCGCCGACATCCTCGCCGGACTGCGGGTCGACGCGGACCCGGCGCAGCCGGCCCCGGGCGGCCCGGCCACCGGTTGCCCGTGAACCGCGAGAAGTCGACGGTCGTCCTCGGCTGACGACTGTGAGCGATAACAGCGTTGCCGTACGGCAGCACTCCGGCGGCGCGGCGCTGCGGCTCGCGTGGCTGCTGACCACGGCTGCTGCGGGCCCGTTGGTACCGGGCGAAACGCGGCGGTCCGGGAGATGGGCGTGAACGGCTCGTTACGTCTTGACGAACGACATGTTATCGCTCACTCTCGATATAGAGGTCGATCGTTGTGGTGGCTCACCGGGCGAGCCGCACGGGTCGTACCTCCGATCGCGACGTCCCCAGGGCATGCGGACGTCACCTCGGGACCCGGCAGGTGCCGGCAGTCCTCTCGGACCGGGCGCGCCGACGCCTGGTGGCCAGGATGGCCGGCTCGGCCATCTGTCCCGAGTGAAGTGGCACATCACCACCACCGATGCAACCACTGAAAAGGAACGACATGAAGCCCATGAGAAAGATGCTGGCGGCGGCGACCCTCGCCGTCGCCCTCACCACCGGTATGACCGTGGCGCTGAATCCCGCAGCCGCCGCCGGCACGACCCTGAAGGCCGCGGCGGCGGAGAAGGGCCGCTATTTCGGTGCGGCCGTCGCGACGGGCAAGCTCTCCACCAGCGCGTACACGACCATCCTGAACCGTGAGTTCAACAGTGTCGTGGCCGAGAACGAGATGAAGTGGGACGCCACCGAGCCGCAGCAGGGCCAGTTCAACTACGGCGGTGGTGATCGGTTGGTCAGTCACGCGCAGGCCAACGGCATGAGCGTGCGGGGTCACGCGCTGTTGTGGTATCAGCAGCAGCCGGGCTGGGCGCAGGGGATGTCGGGTAGCGCGTTGCGGAACGCGGCGATCAACCATGTGACGCAAGTGACGACGCATTTCCGGGGCAAGATCCACTCGTGGGATGTGGTGAACGAGGCGTTCGCCGACGGTGGCGGTGGTGGGCGTCGTGATTCGAACCTGCAGCGCACCGGTAACGACTGGATCGAGGCGGCGTTCCGGGCGGCGCGGGCGGCGGATCCGGGTGCGAAGTTGTGTTACAACGACTACAACACCGATGGGATCAACGCGAAGTCGACGGGGATCTACAACATGGTGCGGGACTTCAAGTCCCGTGGTGTGCCGATCGATTGTGTGGGTTTCCAGTCGCACCTGGGCACGTCGTTGGCCGGTGACTACCAGGCGAATCTGCAGCGTTTCGCCGACCTCGGTGTGGACGTGCAGATCACCGAGCTGGACGTGATGACCGGCGGCAACCAGGCCAGCATCTTCGGTGCGGTCACCCGAGCCTGCCTGGCCGTCTCGCGCTGCACCGGCATCACGACTTGGGGTGTGCGGGACTGTGACTCGTGGCGGGGTTCGGACAACGCCCTGCTGTTCGACTGCAACGGCAACAAGAAGGCCGCGTACACGGCCGTCCTGGACGCGCTCAACTCCGGCTCGACCCCGCCGACCACGCCTCCGCCGGGCTCCGGGGTGGACACCAGTGCCTGGTACGTCCTGCTGAATCGCAACAGCGGCAAGGCCCTGGACGTGTACGCCAACGCGACCACTGACGGGGCGCGAATCAGCCAGTGGACGCGCAACAACGGCGTGAACCAGCAGTGGCAGTTCGTCGACTCGGGCGGCGGCTACTACCGGCTGAAGTCGCGGAACTCCAGCAAGGTGCTCGACGTCTACAACTTCTCCACCGCCGACGGTGCGGCGATCGTGCAGTGGAGCGACGGCAACGGCACCAACCAGCAGTTCCGGCTCGCCCAGTCATCCGATGGCTACGTGCGTGTGATCAACCGCAACAGCGGCAAGGCCGTCGAGGTGCAGGGCGCGTCCACCGCCGACGGCGGCAACATCGTCCAGTACGCCGACTGGGGTGGCAGCAACCAGCAGTGGCAGCTGGTCCGCATCGGATAGTGACCGCCGCATCTCGCCCGCACTCATCCCCCCAGACGTGCTGACGCCACCACCAGACGTCGGCACGCACGCCAGGGCACCCGCGTGCGTTCTGCTCGTGGATGACCCCGATCGAAGGAGTGGACCATGAAGGCCATCGGTGAGGCTCGTCCCGCCTCTCCACGGAGACGTCGCTGGCGGTCAGGCTTGGCCGCAGCGGCGGCCGCGGTCATGGCGGCCAGCACGCTCGTGGCGGTCAACGCGTCCCCCGCCTCTGCGGCGACCGTGGACACCAACGCCTGGTACGTCCTGGTCAATCGCAACAGCGGCAAGGCGTTGGACCTGTACGGCTCGGCCACCAACGACGGCGCACGGATCAGCCAGTGGACCCGGAACAACGGCGCGAACCAGCAATGGCAGTTCGTGGACTCCGGGGGAGGCTTCTACCGGCTGAAGTCCCGGCACTCAGGCAAGGTCCTCGACGTCAGCAACTTCTCGACCGCCGACGGCGGAGCGATCGTGCAGTGGTCCGACCTCAACGGGACCAACCAGCAGTTCCGGCTGGCCGACTCCGACGGCGGCCACGTGCGGCTGATCAGCCGGCACAGCGGCAAGGCCGTCGAGGTGCAGGGAGCGTCCACCGCCGACGGTGGCAACATCGTGCAGTACGCCGACTGGGGTGGCGCCAACCAGCAGTGGCAACTCGTCCCCACGGACAGCGGCAACCCGCCGCCGACAGGCGGCAGCGGGTGCGGCAAGGCGCCGACGCTCTCCAGTGGCACGCACACCATCCAGACCAACGGCAAGAGCCGCACCTTTATCCTGCGGGTGCCCGCGAACTACAACAACAGCAACCCGTACCGGCTGATCTTCGCGTTCCACTGGCGAGGCGGCACCATGCAGGAGATCTCCTCCGGCGGCACGAGCGGGACCCCGTGGTCCTACTACGGGCAGCAGGAGCAGTCGAACAACAGCGCGATCCTGGTCGCGCCCCAGGGGTTCGGCAACGGCTGGGGCAACGCCGGCGGTGAGGACATCACCTTCGTCGATGACATGATCGCCCGGATCGAGAGCAGCCTCTGCATCAACCCGAGGCAGCGCTTCGCCCTCGGCTTCAGCTGGGGCGGCGGCATGAGCTACGCCATCGCCTGCGCGCGGCCCACCGTCTTCCGGGCCGTCGCGGTCATCTCCGGCGGGCAGATCAGCGGCTGCAGCGGCGGCACGCAGCCCATCGCGTACTTCGGATTGCACGGCATCTCGGACAACGTCCTGAGCATCTCCCAGGGGCGGTCGTTGCGGGACACGTTCGTCCGCAACAACGGGTGCACCGCGCAGAACCCGCCCGAGCCGGGCGCGGGCAGCCGCACCCACATCACGACCACCTACTCGGGCTGCCGGTCCGGTTACCCGGTGCAGTGGGCGGCGTACGACAACGGTCACATGCCCGGTCCGGTGGACGGCACCTACGCCGAGAGCGGCATCACGACCTGGACCAAGGGTGAGATCTGGAGGTTCTTCGCGCAGTTCTCCTGATCCCGGTCGCCGGCGAGGCCGGCGCTGACATCGGCGGTGGCGCCTGCTCCGAGACCGCGGGAGCAGGCGCCACCGCCCTCAGCGTTGGAGCTGCCGCCCTTCAGCGTTGAAGACGTACCGGCTTGCCCGAGCCGCTGCGGCGGACCAGCCAGGCCTCGGTGATGTGGGTGAACATCGCCTGGGCGGCGCCCTCGGAGTCGTGGGCGGCGATGCGCTCGTAGATGCGTCGGTGGCCCTTGTTGGATGCCACGCACAGCGAGCGTTCGGTGCGGCCCATGTAGCGGGCGGTGTTGATGACCTGGCTTTCCAGTGCCCGCACGACGCCGCGGGCGATGCGGTTCCCGGATGCCTGCATGATCGTGTCGTGGAAGGCCCGGTCATGGTCGTGGTACGTGACGTGGTCGTCGACGAGCTCGTCCATCCGGTCCACCATGGCGCGCAGCCGGTCGACAGTCTCGGCGTCGGCGAGGCGGGCGGCGACGTTCGCCATGTCGGACTCCAGCACCCGCCGGGTGACGACGAGGTCGTCCAGAATGGCGAGGCTGTCGTCCTCGGCGATGGTGGCCGCGAGGACGAGCTCGTCGAGCATGTCCCAGTGTGACGGTGGGGTGACCATGGTGCCGGCACCCTGGCGGACCTGCACCAACCCCTTCTCCTGAAGGATCTTGACGGCTTCCCGGACGACGGTCCGGCTCACGGAGAAGGTGTCGCAGAGGACCGGTTCGGGTGGCAGGGACGTCCCGGACGGGTGGACGCCACGGACGATGCGCTGCACGAGTTCGGCGGTGACCGCCCTGGCGAGGTTGGTCGGTCGACGCACCCACTCCGGGGTCCCCGGATTGTTCAGGGCTGTCTCCTGCGCTGGCGTCATGTCCCCCTCCGAATGGCTCGCCGTGGCACGACGTCGACATCAGTCTACGGCCGACTATTGACGTCACACGTCATACGAGTTACTTTCCGATCAACAATGGCATGGCGGCCTGCCCGTCGGCCACCCCACGTTCAGAGGTGACAACTGATGAGACAGCGCGCAATGTGGTCGGCCGTCCTCGTTGTGGGACTGGCCTTGGCCGGCTGTGGCAGTGCCAGCGATTCGGGCAAGTCCAGCGGCGGTTCGGACAACAAGTTGGTGGTGTGGGACTGGAAGTCCGGCGAGCCGTTCGCGAAGTCGTACCTGGACAAGGCGAAGGCCGACTTCAAGAAGAAGCACGCCAACGTCACCGTCGAGTTCGTCGCGCAGCCCTTCGACCAGTACTACACGCTGCTCGGTGCGGCCATCCAGTCCGGCAAGGGGCCGGACGTCATGCTGTTCAACGGCGGTGGCCAGATCCGCGACCGGGTGGACGCGCTGGTGCCGCTCGACGACTACGTGGCCGAGGACAAGCAGCGGTTGGCCGGCTGGGAGGCGTTCGGCAAGGACGGCAAGACCTACGCCGCCCCGGTGACGCTGCAGGGCTACCCCATCTACTACAACAAGGCGGTCTACCAGAAGGCGAACCTCGACCCGGCGAGCCCGGCCACCACGTGGGACAAGTTCGTCGCCGACTGCGCTGCCATCGCCAAGGCCGGCTCCAAGTGCTTCGCCCTCGGCAACAAGGAGGGCGTCGGCATCCAGTTCTGGCTCTCCACCATGGGCTCGACCACCCTCACCGCCGCGGAGTACGACGCCTGGATCACCGGCAAGCGCGACTGGAACTCGGCAAACGTCAAGCGGGTCTTCCAGCTCTGGAAGGAGACCGGTGAGAAGAAGATGAACAGCGACGGGGCCAACTCGACCGCCATGTTCAACGACTCCTTCGCGCTCTTCCAGTCCGGCAAGGCCGCGCACGTCATGGGTCTGATGTCGGATGTGGGGCACTGGCAGGACTTCAACGAGTTCCTCACCCCGGAGAAGCTCGGCGTCATGAAGGCCCCGGTCGTCACCGCCGGCACCACCCCGAGCCTCCCGTACGACGGTGGCATCGGCTACGCCGTCGCCAAGTGGACGAAGGACCCGAAGGTGGCCGCGGACCTGGTGCGCTCCCTGAGTTCGGCCGACGCGCTGAAGGCGTTCTACGCCGACGCCGGCGCGATCGCCGCCGACACCACCATCGACGTGTCGCAGGGTGGGCCGGCGGTCTCCACGATCGTCAGCGAACTGAAGAGCGGCAAGGCCGCGCTGCACGTCGCGCTCTCCTCGAAGACGCTCGACCTGATGGGCCGCCTCTCCCAGCAACTGCTCAGCGGTTCGATCACCGTCGACGAGGTGGTGAAGCAGTTGGCCGCTTCCGACCAGGCGGGCTGACCTCGTGCCAATCGGAAACACGCAACCGTCGGTCCGTCTGGCTCCGGCCGGACGGGCCGGCGGGGCGGCGGGCACCCCCGCCGCGCACCGGGGTGGCGTACGCCCCCGTCCCGACCGGGGCGGGCTGCGCGCGGAACGCTTCGCCCCCTACATCCTGGTCGCCCCAGCCGTCCTGATCATCGTGCTGCTGCGGCTCTACCCGCTGATCCTCGGGGTCAACTTCTCCTTCACCGGCGACGGTGCGCAGAACGGGACGGCCGTCGGTTTCGGCAACTATCGGGAGCTCTTCGCCGACCCGCTGTTCCAGACCGCGCTGAAGAACGTCGGGCTGCTGGTGCTGCTGCTGCCGGTGGCGGTGGCGATCCCCGGTCTGCTCGCGACGTTCATCTACCTGCGGGTGCCCGGTCACCGCTTCTACCGCAGCGTCTACTTCTTTCCCGCGGTGCTCTCACCGGTCATCGTCGGTGCGATCTTCAACCTGCTGCTCGCCTTCGACGGCCCCCTCAACGCCGTCCTCTCCTCGGTCGGTGTCGATCCGATCGACTGGCTCGGTGACCCGGGCATCGCGATGTTCATGGTGGTCGGCGTGCACATCTGGGCCACCTTCGGCATGGCCCTGGTGGTGTTCCTCGCCGGGTTCGCCACGCTGGACCCCGCGCTGCTGGACGCCGCCCGCGTGGACGGGGCGTCGCTGCGCCAGGTGGTCTGGCACGTGATCGTCCCGAGCCTCTCGCGCACCATCCAGTTCGTCTTCGTGACCACGATGATCGGGATGCTGACCTCGATGTTCGGGCTGCTCTACGTCATGACCAGCGGCGGTCCGGAGGGGTCGACGTACCTGCCGGAGTTCTACATCTGGAAGCAGCAGGGCCAGATGAACCGTCCCGCTCTCGCGTCGGCCGCGTCGACGATCCTCTTCATGATCATGCTCGTGGTGGGGCTGTTGCAGATCAAGCTGCTCGAACGATCCGGAAAGGAGGATTGATGTCTCGCCTCCGCCTGGGCTGGTGGCTGATCGCCATCCCCATGTCGTTGCTCGCCCTGGCGACGATCTACCCCCTGCTGTTCACCGCCAACGTCGCGATGAAGACGCGCCGTGACTACATCCTCGACCGGTTCTCCCTGACCGACGCTCTGCGTTGGGAGAACATCAGCACGGCGTGGAACAGCGTCGGCATGGGCCGCTACTTCGTCAACTCGCTGTTCGTGGTGACGGCGTCGGTGCTCCTGCTGTTGCTGCTCGGGTCGATGGCCGGCTTCGCCCTGAGCCAGTTGCGGTTCCGCGGCTCGTCGGCGTTGTTCCTGGGCTGCCTCGCGGGGCTCTTCATCCCGTTCCAGGTGATCATGGTGCCGCTCGCCCGGATCATGGCCGACACCGCGCTCATCGACACGTACCCGGGCCTGATCCTGGTCTACGTGGCCCAGTTCCTGCCCTTCACCGTCTTCCTGATGACGAGCTACTACAAGGGCATCCCGTCGGAGATCGTCGACGCGGCCCGGATCGACGGCAACACCGTGTACGGCGTGTACCGCCGGATCATGCTGCCCCTGGGCACCCCGGCGCTGCTGTCGGTCGGCATCCTCAACGCCCTGTTCTGCTGGAACGACGTCCTCATGGCACTGGTGATGATGCCGTCGGCCGAACACCGGACGCTGATGATCGGGGTGACCTCGCTGCGCGGGCAGTACTCCGACAACATCCCCACCTTCGCCTCCGGGGTGCTGATCGCCGCGATACCCGTCCTGTTGGTCTACCTGTTCCTCCAGCGCCAAATTGCCGACGGTGTAGCCGCCGGTTCCACGAAGGGTTGACATGCGCATCACGGGATATCGGACGCTCACCACGGTCCAGGAATGGGGGCGGCCGGTCGGCGATGCCAACGGCGTCTTCGCCGACGGGGTGGTCCCGGTCTCGATCGTCGTCGTCGACACCGACGAGGGCATCTCGGGCGTCGGCCTCGGGCCGCACGTCGAGATCGAGCGGGTCTTCGCCGCCATCGAGGGCGAGGACCCGCGCGCGGTGACGACCCTCTACGACCGCATGTTGCGGCACACGTTCAAGGCGGGCCACGCGGGCCCGGTGTTCGGCACCATCGGCGCTCTCGACACCGCACTCTGGGACATCAAGGCGCAGGCCGCCGGTGAGCCGTTGTGGCGGCTGCTGGGCGGACGTGACCGGCGCGTTCCCGCCTACGCGTCCGGCCTGGACATCGGGCTGACCGACGACGAGCTCGTCTCCGAGTACGAGGTCTACGCCAGCCACGGCCTGCGGGCCGCCAAGCTCAAGGGTGGCCTCGACATCGAGCGCGACCGGCACCGGCTCTGCCTCGTCCGGGACGTCCTGACCGAGGCCGGCCACGGCCGGCGGCCGGGTCTGATGCTCGACGTGAACGAGGCATGGACCCGCAAGCAGGCCGTTCGGCACGTCTGCGAACTCGAACGCAGCCTGGACCTCATCTGGATCGAGGAGCCCGTCCGACGCTGGGACGCCGAGGGCAACGCCGCGGTGAGCAGAGGAGTGCGCGCGTCGGTCGCCACCGGGGAAAACCTCACCGGGCTCGAACAGTACCGCCCGCTGATCGCCGCCGGCGCGGTCGACGTCGTCCAGATGGCCGCCGTCTGGGGGGTCACCCACTTCCTGCGGGCGTCCGCCCTGGCGCACGCCCACGACCTGCCGGTCAGCCCGATCGGCAACAGCCCGATCGGGCTGCTGCACGCCGCGACCTCGGTGCCGAACCATCTGACCAGCGAGCTGCAGGACCTGCACCGACCGGTCGGGGTCTCCATCGACCTGCACGTCGAGGACGGTGCCTTCGTCCTCGGCGACTCACCCGGGCTGGGTGTCCGGGTCGACGAGGAGCTGATCCGGGCCGCCAACCGCCGTCCGCAGCCGCAGACGGCCGACAGCCCCAACGTCCGGCCGGAGTGCGCCGGGCGTCGGCTGCTGGCCGGGGTCGACGGCATCGTCCCCGGCCGCCAGGTGCCCGTCGTGTCGCTGAACTCGCACAACGACGTGGCACCCACCGCGCGGCACTGAGCTGACCACCACATCAAAGGGAGCGTGGGTGCACCGCCACGGCGGTGCACCCACGACCATGCCGGTCGGCACGACCGACGTACCGACCGTCGAGACGGAGGATCGATGAAGGCAGTCGTCTACCGGGGGGCGCGTCACCTCGGAATCGAAGAACGCGAACCGGTGCCACCCGATCGCGGCCAGGTGCGGATCGAGGTGGCCTACACCGGAATCTGCGGCACGGACCTGCACATCTACCACGGGGACATGGACGCCCGGGTCGGTGACTCCGCGATCATCGGCCACGAGATGTCCGGGCGGATCGCGGCCCTCGGCGAGGACGTCGACGGCTGGAGCGTCGGCCAGGCCGTCACCGTGATGCCGACCCGGCCGTGCGGGCAGTGCGCCGCCTGCGAGCGCGGCAACTCCCACGTCTGCCACGCCATGAACTTCCTCGGTATCGACTCACCGGGCGCCATGCAGTCCTCCTGGAACGTGCCGGTGGAGCTGGTCCTGCCGCTGCCCGAGGAGTTGCCGCTCGACCACGCGGCGCTCGTCGAGCCGGTCGCGGTCGCCGTGCACGACGTCCGACGGGGGAACGTGACCGCCGACGACCAGGTGGTCGTGGTCGGCGGTGGGCCGGTAGGTGTCCTCATCGCCACCGTCGCGCAGAGCCGCGGCGCACGGGTGCTCCTCGTCGAGCCGGACCCGTTCCGCCGCGAGGTGGCGGGCGGGATCGGGATCGAGGCCGTCGACCCGGGATCGACCGATGTCGTGGCACTGGTCAACGACCGCACCGACGGCGCGGGCGCCGACATCGCCTTCGAGGTGTCCGGCTCCGCGGCCGGCGTCACCACGGCGGTCGACGTCCTCACCACCCGGGGCCGGCTGGTGATGGTGGCGATCCACCCCAAGCCTCGCGAGGTGAACCTGCACCGGTTCTTCTGGCGCGAGCTGGAACTCCTGGGTGCCCGGCTGTACCAGCGCGACGACATGGTGGAGGCGATCCGGTTGGTCGCCTCGGGCGCGATCCCGGCGCGACAGCTCATCTCCCGTGTCGAACCGGTCCAGGCGGTCGCCGACGCCTTCACGGCCCTGGAAGGTGGCGGCGTCATGAAGGTGCTGCTCGACCTGCGGGAGGGCGACCAGTGACCGCCCTGTTCGACCTGTCCGGACGGACCGCCGTCGTGACCGGGGCACGGCGCGGCATCGGCCTCGCCATGGCCGAGGCCCTGGCCCTGGCCGGTGCCGACATCGTCGGGGTCTCCGCCCAGCTCGAAGCGACCGGCAGCGAGGTGGAACGCCGGGTGCAGGCCGCAGGCCGCGGGTTCACCGCGCTGCGGGCCGACCTCGGTGACCGCGCGGCCGTGCACCGGCTGGCCCGGGACATCACCGCTCTCGGGCCGATCGACATCCTGGTGAACAACGGCGGCACGATCGCCCGTACTCCGGCCGCGGAGCACCCGGACGAGATGTGGGACCACGTGATCGAGGTGAACCTCAGCAGCCAGTTCGTCCTGAGCCGGGAGATCGGCCGGACGATGGTCGAGCGGGGCCGAGGGAAGATCATCTTCACGGCGTCGCTGCTGAGTTTCCAGGGTGGCATCACCGTCCCCGGCTACGCCGCGTCCAAGTCGGGGGTGGCCGGTCTGACCAAGGCGCTGGCGAACGAGTGGGCGGCCCACGGGGTGAACGTCAACGCCATCGCCCCCGGCTACATCGCCACCGACAACACTCAGGCGCTGCGCGACGACCCCGACCGTGCCCCGGCGATCCTCACCCGGATCCCGGCGGGTCGGTGGGGCCGGGCCGACGATCTCGGTGGCGCCGCGGTGTTCCTGGCGTCGGCGGCATCCGACTACGTCAACGGAATCGTCCTGCCCGTCGACGGCGGCTGGCTGGGCCGATGACAGACGCAGAGGTGCCCGGACGAGCCGGGATCGTCGACGCGCACCACCACCTCTGGGTCCGCGCACGGCACCCTCAGCCGTGGATCGACCCGGTGACCATGGCGGCCATCGACGCCGACTTCGAACCCGCGGATCTCGCGCCGGTGGCCCGGGCCGCCGGGGTCACCGCGACCGTGGTGGTGCAGTCCATCGCCTCGGAGGCGGAGACGGTGGACCTGCTGGCCGTCGCGGCCGGGGACACCCTCGTCCGTGGTGTCGTCGGCTGGGTGGACCTGACCGCCGACGACGTCGCCCAGCGCCTCGAACGCCTGCGGGCCGCACCGGGCGGGGAACGCCTCGTCGGCATCCGCCACCTCGTGCAGAGCGAGACCGACCCGGCGTACCTGGACCGCCCGGACGTCCGCCGGGGGATCGCGGCGGTCGGCGCGGCCGGCCTGGTCTTCGACCTGCTGGTCCGCCAACACCAGCTGCCCATGGCCGCACGCCTGGCGCACGACCTGCCGGAGGTGCGCTTCGTGCTCGACCATCTGGGCAAGCCCGCGTTGGGCCGTCCGGAGATGACCGAGTGGACTCGCGGTCTGCGGGCGTTGGCGGCCTCGCCCAACACCACGGCGAAGCTCTCCGGTCTGGTGACGGAAGTGGAACGGTCACCCTGGACGACGGAAGACCTCCGACCGGCCGTCGAGGGCGCGCTCGACACGTTCGGACCGGACCGACTGATGTACGGCTCGGACTGGCCGGTCTGTCTGCTCGCCAGCTCGTACCCGCGATGGGTCGAGGCGCTGGCGGAGTTGCTGGGCGACCACGACGAGGCCGACCAGGCGCTGCTCTGGGGGGACACGGCGCGCCGCGTCTATCGGTTGGAGGCGTCATGAGGGTGCGAGCACTGCCGCGTCGCCCGGAGGTGCGTCTCACCGAGCTGGGCTTCGGTGCGGCCCAGGGTGGCAACCTGTACCGGGCCACGACGGACGAGGAGTTCGCGTCGGCGGTCGACACCGCGTGGGAGGCGGGCGTCCGGTACTACGACACCGCGCCGCACTACGGGCTCGGTCTGTCCGAGCGCCGACTCGGCGCCGCGTTGCGGCACCGCCCGCGCGACGAGTACGTCGTGTCGACGAAGGTCGGGCGACTGCTGGTGCCGTCGCCGCAGGACGCCCACCTGCGGGACTCCGACGGGTTCGATGTCCCCATGAGCCACCGGCGGGTGTGGGATTTCAGCCGCGACGGCGTCCTTCGCTCGATCGAGGCCAGCCTGGATCGCACCGGGCTGGACCGGATCGACATCGTCTACCTCCATGACCCGGACGACCACTGGGAGTGGGCCGCCAGTGAAGCCGTGCCGGCCCTGGCCGAGCTGCGTGACCAGGGCGTGGTGGGTGCCATCGGCGCCGGCATGAACCAGTCGGAGATGCTGGCCCGGTTCGTGCGGGAAGCCGACGTCGACGTGATGATGTGCGCCGGGCGGTACACCCTGCTGGAGCAGGGCGCGGCCGATGACCTGCTGCCCGCCGCCCAGAGTCGCGGGGTGGGCGTGGTCATCGCGGGCGTCTACAACTCAGGGCTGCTGTCGCGGGACCGGCCGCAGGCTGACGCCGTCTACAACTACCAGCAGGCACCGGCAGAGTTGATCGAGCGGGCGCGGCGGATCGCGACGGTCTGCGAGACGTACGGCGTCACCCTGCCGCAGGCGGCACTGGCCTTCGTCCGCCGGCATCCCGCGGTGGTGTCGACGGTGGTCGGTGTGCGCAACGCCTCCCAGGTCGCCGAGGCGGTGCGACGCTCGGAGGCCGTCGTGGCGGAGGAACTCTGGGACGCGCTGGCGGCGGCGGGGCTGCTCGCCACGGCGCACTAGGGCGACGCCCTCCCTCTCAGCCTGACGACGACGTCCCGGCCGGGACCGGCTCCGCTCATCGGATACCGGTCCCGACCGGGACGTCATTCGCTACGGCGACAGCCGCGGGTCACACCGCGGTGAACCGCCACTGCTGGTTGGCCGCACTGTGGCAGGTCCACTGCAACAGTCGGGCGCCGTCGGTGGTGGCGGCGCCGTTGACGTCCACGCAGAGCCCGCTCAGGACGTTCCGCACCGTGTACACGCCGGAGGTTCCCGTCGCGGTCGCGGTGAACTTCTGCTGGTTGCCGTTGTTGCAGGTGGCCTGCTGGAGGAAGGCACCCGCCGCCGTGGAGCTGCCGACCACCTCGACGCACTTGCCGCTGTGCAGGGCCTTGAGGTAGACCGCACCGCTACCGGCGTCGACGGCCTGCCACTTCTGGTTGTTGCCCCCGGTGGCCGCCCACTGGGTGATCTGTGCGCCGTCGGCGGTGGAGACACCGCTGACGTCCATCAGCTTGTTGCTGTGCTGCGCCGTGACCGTCCAGGTCTTGCCCGCCAGGCCACCACCGGTGCCGGGTGTTCCGACGCCGTTGCCGCCGAAGGTGTGCGAGTCCAGATCGAACGAGTTGCTGCTGTTCTTGAACACCATGTAGAGCGTCTGTGTCCCGCTGAGCGCGGCGACGCTCACCGGAGTCGTGGACTGGTAGTTGTCCCAACCACCGGTGCTGGGCACCGGAGTCGTGGCCAGCAACGTCCCGGTGGGTGAGCCGGCGCGCAGCTCGATCGTGCCGCCACCGGATGGCGACGACAGCCGGTAGCTGACCGTCGAGATACCCGACAGGCTCATCGGGCTGAACGCGATCCAGTCGTTGGTGGAGATGTCACCGACGCGCTTGGTGCTCTCCGCCGCCGCCTGGTCGACGACCCGGATGCCGGACTGGCTGCTGAAGTACTCGGACTGCTTGTGCTTCGGCTGGAGAATCGCCTGCGCGGTACCGGTGAGCGGAGCCGCGCCCCCCGCACCGCCGCTGTCGGTGTAGCGAGCGTTCAGCACGTAGAACAGGTTGGCGCCGTCCGGGTGACCACCGAGCAGGTCGGTGGAGATGGTGCCCGAGCAGCCCGGATACTCGGTGGTCTCGTGCGCGTGGTCGTCGTGACCGAGCGCGGGGTTAAGGACCACCTTCGAGCAGTCGACAGTGCCGCCGTCCGGGTCGGTCACGGTGATCTGGTACGACACCTTGTCACCGAAGGTGAGCATGCCGCCGTTGGATGGTGTGGTGATGGTGACCACCGGGGCGCTGTTGCCGACGGTGATCTGGACGTTGGCGAAGCCCGTCTTACCGGTGTTGTCGGTGACCTTCAACTGCGCTGTGTAGTTGCCGTTGGCGGTGTACACCTTCGACGGGTTCGCGGCCGTGGAGCTGGTGCCGTCGCCGAACGTCCACTGGTAGCTCAGCGTGTTGCCGGGGTCCGGGTCGGTCGTGCCCGCGCTGCTGAACTGCACGGTGAGCGGGGCGGTGCCACTGGTGGGTGTGCCGGTGGCCTTGGCGATCGGCGACCGGCCGCCCTGGACGTAGTCAACCCGGTAGAGCCCGGAGTCGCTGTTGCCGCCACCGAAGTTGGTGCCCCACTCCAGCAGGTAGAGCGAGCCGTCCTTGCCGAACTCCATGTCCATCGGCTTGTTGAACCGGGCCGTGGGCAGGAACGGGTTGGTGCGGGTCACCGCCGAGGCGGAGTCGAAGTGCACCTCCTTGATGTAGCTGCGCGACCACTCGTAGAAGAAGTGGACGCCGTCGTAGTAGGGCGGGAACTTCGTCGCGGACGGGTTCGCGGGGTCGTACCGGTAGACCGGCCCGCCCATCGGCGCGGAGCCGCCGGAGCCGAGCTCCGGGAAGGTCGGCGAGGTGCCGTAGCCGTACCACATGTTGGGTGCGACGACCGGCTTCAGGCTGGTCAGGCCGGTGTTGTTGGGTGAGTTGTTGACCGGTGCCGAGCAGTTGAACTTCGAGCCGACGACGCCGGTGTCCGGGTTGAACGGCGCGTAGGGCTGGTTGTCGCCGTGGCAGAACGGCCACCCGTAGTTGCCGGGCGTCTTGATCACGTTGAGCTCGACCAGGCCCTCGGGGCCGCGGTTGGTGGTGGGCGGGTTGCGGTCCGGCCCGTAGTCGGCCAGGTAGACCCAGCCGTTGGCGGGGTCGATCGAGAAGCGGAACGGGTTGCGGAAGCCCATCGCGTAGATTTCCGGCTTGGTCTGCGCGGTGCCCTGCGGGTAGAGGTTGCCGGTCGGGATGGTGTAGCTGCCGCTGGCACCGGGGCGGATGCGCAGCAGCTTGCCGCGCAGGTCGTTGGTGTTGCCGGCGGTCCTGGCGGCGTCGAGGTTGGACTTGCCCGACCGCCAGTCCAGCGGGGCGTAGCCCTGCCAGTTGGGGTCGAGGTTCGGCGGCGTGTCGTCGCCGGTGCCGATGTAGAGATTGCCGTCCGGACCGAACTCGATGTACCCGCCGGTGTGGCCGGGCTCCGGGAACGTCCGGTCACGGTAGGCCGGGATGTCGATGATCGTCACACCGCTGGACATGTTCAACGTGTCGCCGGAGAGCGTGTAGCGGGAGACGCGGTTGACGTCGGTCGTGCTGCTCGCCGGCGAGTGGTACAGGTACACGTACCCGTTGGTGGCGAAGTTCGGGTCCAGCGCCATGCCGGTGAGACCGTCCTCGCCGCCGGTGTAGACGCTCAGCGTGCCGGCGGTGACCGTGCTGTTGGTGGAGGGCTTGAAGATCTTCAGTTGCCCGCCGCGTTGGGCGTAGAGCACCCGCCCGTCGGGGGCCACTGCCATCGCCATCGGGTCGACGGTGTTGTCGTCGAGGGTGCGCTTCTCGAAGTTGCCCCAGACGGTGCCGCCGCAGTCGCCGGCGACGCTGCCGGCGGCCCACCGGACGCCACCGAGGACGTGGTTGCGGAAGTTCGTCTCGCTGTACGAGGCGATCGCGTGGCCCATCGCGGTGGCCCACACCCGCCCACCACCGGCGTTGCGGCACCAGGAGATCGGGTGGTCCGGGCCCATTGCCCGGGACCCCGGGGTGTACGTGCGCTCGTCGGCGGTCACCAGGACGTGCACGTTGCCGCGCGGGTTGGTGTCGAAGTTGTACCACTCCTCGCTGCGGTTCCAGCGATCCGGCAGACCGGCCGTCGACGGGTGCTGCTTGTCGGCGACGATGGCGGTGCCGGGCAGCACGCCGGGGGAGTGTTCGGGCATGTGGGCGCCGCCGTTGATGGTCTGGTCCCACCAGGGGTACTCCGACTCGATGCCCATGTCGGTGGCGTTGTGGACGCCGACGATGCCCTTGCCGCTGGCGAGGTAGCCCTCCACCGCCTGGCGCTGCGCCGCCGAGGTCCAGACCATGCCGGAGGTCTGGAACATGATGATGACGTCGAAGGTCGCCAGGTTGCTGGCGGTGAAGACGCTGGAGTCCTCGGTCGCTACCAGCTCGAAGTTGTTCGCCGCCGCCTGCTGCTGGAACATGGCGATTCCGGCGGGGATCGAGTCGTGCCGGTAGCCGGCGGTCTTGGTGAACAGCAGGGCACGGAAGGCCGGGGCCGCCGATGCGGGTGGGGCGAGTCCGAGCGACAGTAACAGGCCGGCGATCACCGCGATGATCAATGTATTGCGACGCATGCCGTCTCCTAGGTTGTGCGGTGGTGGGGTGCGATCCGGGCCCTTCGGTGCGTCAGGTTCTGCCTGGACGCCTGGGCGGGCACGAGCGCGCGCTGGGCTGTCCTCGTGCCGTTCGCCGAAACGGCAGTCAGACCGGCAGGACGTCACACAGCGTGATGATGGCCGTGGTTGTCGTCCCGTGGCCCACGAGGTCAGGATGAGCTAGAGATCGATGGGTGTCAATCAACGAGGGTAACATCCGATGTCCTGCCCGGTGGACGACGGCCGTGAGCGGCTCCCTGGCTGCGGTTCCGCTGTCGATCATGGACCGGCCTGCCAGTCGGTCTAGATCGAGGATTGCGGACCCGCATCCAAACATCTATCTTCATACGTGTGATGTTTCGCGGATGTCAAGAGAATGTTTGCAACACGCGAACGTAAGCCGCCTCCGTTCCTACGAAAGTTTGATGTCCAGCGCTTCAAAGTCGCCGTAGTGTGGCATCGAACGCTGTCGATAACTACTGTCTGTGAGGGCACTCGGGATGTCAGACTCGCGGCCGGTGCCGCTGCTCACCCTTCGGGGTATCGGCAAGTCCTTCCTCGGAGTACGAGTTCTCGGCGAAGTCGACCTCGATGTGGCGCCAGGCGAGGTCCACGCCGTCGTCGGTGAGAACGGCGCAGGGAAGTCGACCCTCATGAAGATCGTCTCGGGCGGATACTCGCCGGACGATGGCACTGTCGAGTTCGCCGGGGAACCCCGGGTGTTCCGTGGCCCGCGCGACGCGCAACGGGCCGGCGTCGGCATCATCCACCAGGAGTTCAACCTGCTCCCGGAGCGCACCGTCGCCGAGAACGTCTACCTCGGCCACGAGCCGGTCCGCCGCGGGTTGGTCGACCGCCGGGCGATGCTCGACCGCACCACGCGGCTGCTCGCCTCGATCGGGGAGACCACGTTGCCGGCGGACGCCCGGGTGGGGCAGCTCGGTGTCGCGCAGCAGCAGGTCGTCGAGATCGCCAAGGCGCTCGCCCTGGACGCGCGGCTGCTCATCATGGACGAGCCGACCGCCTCGCTGGCGGACCACGAGGTCGAGCTGCTCTACGGGTTGGTGCGCCGACTTCAGGAGAGGGGCATCGGCCTGCTGTACGTCTCGCACCGGCTCGCCGAGGTCTTCGACCTGTCCAGTCGGATCACCGTCCTGAAGGACGGCCGCCGCGTGACCACAGTGGACACGGCCGACACCACCGCCGACCAGTTGGTGCGGCACATGGTCGGCCGCGAGCTCTCCAGCTACTACCCCGACCGGGCCAGCCCCGACGACCTGGGCCCGGTGCGGGTCACCGTCCGCGACGCGGGAAACCGGAAGCTGCGCGGCGTCAACCTCGAGTTGCGTGCCGGCGAGGTGCTCGGCGTCGGCGGCCTGCAGGGCTCCGGGCGTTCGGCGCTCGCCCGCGCGCTCTTCGGGGTGTCGCCGTTCACGACCGGCGAGGTCACGCTCGACGGCAGGCCGGTGCGGCTGCGCTCGCCACGCACCGCGATGCGGGCCGGCATCGCCTACGTCACCGAGGACCGCAAGGGCGAGGGGATCGTCCCCCGACAGTCGGTCCTCGACAACACGCTGCTCGCCAGCCGGGCCGTGTTCGCCATCCGCTCCGGCCACGCCGCCCGCACCGTCCGCGCCCGCGAGCTGCTCGCCGCCGTGGAGGTCCGTGGCGCCGGCGACGACCAGGAGATCCGCTTTCTGTCCGGGGGCAACCAGCAGAAGGTCGTGCTGGCCCGATGGCTCGCGCTCAACCCGCGGATCCTGCTCTTCGACGAGCCGACCCGGGGCATCGACGTGGGCGCGAAGTCCGCCATCCACGATCTCGTCCGTCGTCTCGCCCGCGACGGCGCGGCCGTGCTGATGATCTCGTCCGACCTACCGGAGCTGCTGGGAATGAGTGACCGGATCGTCGTCCTGCGCGACGGCCGCATCGTGGGCGAGTTGCCCGCCGGCGCGTCCGAGGAGGACGTCGTCGCGTTGGCGGTCGGGACCGCGCGGGAGGCAGCTGCATGAGCGCCCTGTCGCTCCTTCCGGCCCGCCGTCCCGTACCGGGCGTCTTCGTGGCCCTGACCCTCACCCTCGCGATCGGCTGGCTGGTCGTCCTCGTCGACGGCGGTCAGCTGTTCAACCAGTCCACCACGGTGAGTCTGCTGCACGTCGCCGCCGGCCTCGGGCTCGTCGCCGTCGGACAGACCCTGGTCATCCTGGGTGGCTCGCTCGACCTGTCGGTGGCGTACGTGATCAGCCTCAGCACCCTCGTCGCGGCCGAGACGATGAACGGCAGCGACGGCGCGTTGGTGCCGGCGATCGGCCTGGCGCTCGCCGTCAGCGCCGGTGTCGGGCTGCTCAACGGGCTCCTCGTCACCAAGTTCCGGGTCAACGCGTTCATCGCGACCCTCGGCGTCGGGCTGCTGCTCAAGGGTTACCTCGACAACGGCTACGACGGCCCGGCCGGCACGACCTCGCCCACGCTCGTGCAGTCTCTCGGCTATCAGCGCGTCGGCCCGGTGCCACTGTCGTTCCTGTTGCTGATCGCCGTGACCGCGGCAGCCTGGTTCGCGCTCTCGCGGACCCGCTTCGGCCATCACCTGGTCGCCGTCGGCGGCGACCCGGAGGTGGCCCGGCTCTCGGGTGTCCGCAACGACCGGATCCTGGTCACCGCCCACGTGCTCTGCTCGATGTGTGCCGGGCTCGCCGGTATCTACCTGGCCAGTCGGCTCGGTTCGGGCGCTCCCCGGGTAGGCACCGAGGGTCTCTACGACCTGGAGTCGATCGCCGCCGTGGTGATCGGCGGGACCGCCCTCGCCGGCGGGCGCGGCGGTGTCATCGGCACCGTCGGTGGGGTGCTGCTGCTCGCCAGCATCGACGCCATCTTCAACCAGCTCGAGGTGGATGCCTTCTTCAAGCAGGTGATTCGGGGCGTCATCATCATCGCCGCGGTCGCCGTCTACGCCCGCAGGGCCATGCGAAAGGCAGCCTGACCGTGCAGACCGTCCAGCCCCGTTCGCTGCCGCTGCGTCTGCCGCGGGTGCGCCCCGGTGGTGTCCTGCCGATCCTCGCGATCCTCGCGGTGCTGCTGGTGCTCGTCGGCATCCGGCAGCCCGACTTCCTGTCCCCGCCGTCGCTGATGTCCTTCCTCGGTCGTTCGGCGCCGATCATCCTGCTCGCCGCCGGTCAGTACTTCGTGATCGTCTCCGGTGAGTTCGACCTCTCGGTCGGTTCCCTGGTCACGGCGCAGGTGGTCGTCGCCGCCCGGCTGATCGACGGAGACCCGGCGCGTACCTGGCCGGTGGTGCTGCTCCTGCTCGCCTTCGGAGCACTCGTCGGGCTGGTCAACGGCCTCATCACCACCCGGCTGCGGGTGCCGTCGTTCATCACCACCCTCGGCATGTTCCTGATCCTGGTCGGGGCGGTCTACCTGTGGTCCGACGGTGCCCCGAAGGGTGGGCTCTCCGAGGAGTTCCGGCGGTTCGGCCGGCGCGCCTTCGAGGACGTGCCGGTGCTCGGCCGTATGCCGTACGCGCTGCTGGTCCTGTTGGTCCTGGCGGTGTTGGCCGTGCTGCTGATGCGGTCCGACTTCGGCCGGACGCTGGTCGCCGTCGGCGACAATCCGCGCACCGCCGAGTTGAGCGGCGTACGCGTCTGGCGTACCCGGACCATCGCCTTCATCCTCAGCGGGCTCGCGGCGGCCGTGGCGGCGATCCTGCTGGGCGGCTACAGCGGCGTCTCGTTCCAGGCCGGAGCGGGCCTGGAGTTCGGTGCCATCACCGCGGTCGTCCTCGGTGGCGTCGCTCTGGGCGGGGGTCGCGGCGCGGTCGTCGGCGCGATGCTCGGGGCGCTGACCCTC
Source organism: Micromonospora sp. A202 (assembly GCF_006715105.1). NCBI lineage: Bacteria > Bacillati > Actinomycetota > Actinomycetes > Micromonosporales > Micromonosporaceae > Micromonospora > Micromonospora sp. A202. The sequence goes on from NZ_VFMP01000001.1 coordinate 1,735,623, forward strand.
GAACTGCTCTTCGCCCTCATGAATTTCTACGGCGTCTCCGGCGCCCTCAGGTCGGCCGTCCAGGGCGGGATCATCCTGCTCGCCGTGGCGGTCTCCGCAACTCGTTCTTCGTCGAGATAAAGGGGAACCATAGTGCGACGTTTCATGGCGGCGCTGGCCGCTGTCACCCTGCTGTCCGTCACCGCCTGTTCCACCGACGAGCCGGCCGCCGGCCCCTCGGGCAGTGCCCCCGCCGCCGGTTCGGGCACCGGGGACCAGTCGAAGTTCTTCGTGCAGGCCGATTACGACGCGGAGCTCGCGCTGCTCGACGCCGCCGCCACGGGCCCGGCCGACAAGCCGTGGGAGCAGGTGCTCAACCCGACGATGGTGGACACCGCCAAGTTCAAGAAGAAGGGCCCGCACAAGATCTGCTTCTCCAACGCGGCCCTGAACAACCCGTGGCGGCAGGTCGGGTTCAAGACCATGCAGGCCGAGGTCGAGGCACAGAAGAGCCGCATCAAGGAGTTCGTGCACGTCGACGCCGAAGGCAAGGACCAGAAGCAGATCGCGGACATCAACGACCTGCTCGGCAAGGACTGCGACGCGCTCATCGTCTCGCCCAACACCACCGCCACGCTCACCCCGGCCGTCGAGGCGGCCTGCCAGGCGGGTCTGCCGGTCATCGTCTTCGACCGTGGCGTCAACACGAAGTGCCCGGTGACCTTCATCAACCCCATCGGCGGTTACGGGTTCGGTCACGTCGGCGCCGAGTTCGTCAGTCAGAAGATGAAGCCCGGCGGCAAGGTCCTCGCCCTGCGGATCCTGCCTGGCGTCGATGTCCTGGAAACCCGATGGTCGGCGGCGAAGGTGGCGTTCGACAAGGCGAAGGTCGACGTCGTGGGTGTCGAGTTCACCGACGGTGACCCGGCCAAGACCAAGAAGATCGTGGACGACTACATCCAGCGATACGGGACGATCGACGGCGTCTGGATGGACGCCGGAGCGGTTGCCGTCGCGGCGGTCGAGGCGTTCCAGGACGCGGGCAAGCCCGTTCCGCCAATGAACGGTGAGGACCAGCTCGACTTCCTGAAGATCTGGAAGGACAAGCAGCTCACCGCCATCGCGCCGACCTACCCGACCTACCAGTGGCGTACGCCGATCATCGCCGCGCTGCGGATCCTCGACGGCGAGCAGGTCTCCAACCCGTGGAAGCTGCCGCAGCCGACCGTCACCCAGGACAACCTGGACCGGTACCTCGATCCGAGCATGCCGCCGCTGCACTACGCGATGTGCGGCTGCACCGACCTGCCCGGTTACCCGCAGCGCTGGAAGTAGGTTCCGGTGTACGCCATCGGTGTCAACCCCTGGGTGTGGGCCTCGCCGGTCGACGACGAGGCCCTGGCCGAGCTGATCCCACGGATCGCCGAGTTCGGCTTCGACGCCGTCGAGTTGCCGATCGAGCAGCCCGGTGACTGGGACCCGGTCCGTACCCGGGAGCTGCTGGCCGCGCACGGCCTCGCCGCCGCCGGGGTGTGCGCGGTCACCCCGCCGGGACGGGACCTGGTGGACGCCGCACCGGCCGTCGTGGAGTCGACAGTGGCGTACCTCATGGGATGCGTGGCGAGCGCCGCGGCCGTCGGCGCCCCGTGCGTCGGCGGCCCGGTGTACGCCTCGGTCGGCCGCACCTGGCGGATGTCACCGACGGCTCGCGCCGCCTGCTACGCCGACTTCCGGCGGGCCCTGGCGCCGGTGGCCGAGCGGGCGGACGAGTGCGGGGTGAGCATCGGCGTCGAGGCGTTGAACCGCTACGAGACGAGCGTCGTCAACACGATCGAGCAGACGGTCGAGCTGATCGACGGCCTACCGCCGAGCGTCGGCATCATGATCGACACGTATCACATGAACATCGAGGAGGCCGACCCCTACGCGGCCCTCGCGGTCGCTGGCCCGCACATCAAGCACGTCCAGGTCAGCGGCACCAACCGGGGTGCTCCCGGTGCCGACCACTTCGACTGGCCCCGTTTCTTCACGGTCCTGCGGGACACCGGCTACCAGGGCGCGATCTGCATCGAGTCGTTCACGGCGGAGAACGAGACCATCGCCACCGCCGCGGCGATCTGGCGCCCGTTGGCCCCCTCACAGGACCGCCTCGCCACGGACGGCCTGCGCTATCTCCGGGAGATCCTCGGCTGACCGGCGCCGCGCGCCAACCCCGCGCTCGTTGAGGCGATCCGCCACCCCCATCCCTTTGTCATGTCAGGAGCACCGTCCCGTGTCCTCGTCCCTTCCGCCGCTGCGCCGAATGCTGGCCGGCGCCGCCGCGACAGCGTTGACCGCGCTGGTCGTGGTGGCCGCCTCGGCGTCCCCGGCCTCCGCTGCCACCACCACCCTCTACGCGTCGCCCGCTGGCACCGGCACCAGTTGCTCGGCCAGCCAACCGTGCTCGCTGACCGCCGCCCAGGCCGCGGTCCGGGCGAGCAACGCCACGATGTCCGGTGACATCGTCGTGCAGTTGGCCGATGGCGTGTACCGGCTCTCGTCGCCGATGCGCCTGACCGCTGCCGACTCCGGCAACAACGGCTACCAGGTGATCTGGCGGGCGGCGCCGTCCGCCCGTCCGACGATCACCGGTGCCCGGGCCGTCACCGGTTGGTCGCAGGTCGACTCCGGCAGGAACATCTGGCGTGCCAACGTCGGCGCGGGCCTCGACTCCCGCCAGCTCTACGTCAACGGGGCCGTCGCCACGCGGGCGCGCACCGCCGTGAACCGCTCCGACTTCACGTTCACCACGGCCGGCATGCGGTTCAGCAACAGCGCTCTCAACTATCTCAACAACCTCGGCAACCAGAACCGGGTCGAGGTGGAGAGCGTTGGCTCGTTCACCGACCGGTACTCGCCGGTGCAGAGCATCAGCGGCAACTTCCTCACGATGCAGCAGCCCGCGTGGAACAACAACACATTCGGGTTCGACACCCTCTCCAGCCCGCACCGCGCCGGTCCCTTCTACCTGACCAACGCGTACGAGTTCCTGGACTCACCGGGGGAGTGGTATCTCAACCCGGGCAACGGTCAGCTCAACTACATCCCGCTCGCCGGGCAGAACATGAGCTCCGTCAGCGTGGAGTTGCCGCAACTCCAGTCCCTGGTGAACGTCGGTGGCACCTACGACGCGCCCGCGCACCACATCTCGTTCAGCGGCATCACCTTCACGGGCACCAGTTGGCTCGGCCCCAGCAGCAGCAACGGCTTCGCCGACCAGCAGACCGGCGCGCACATCACCGGCACCTGGGCGCGTCCGTCCGACGCGTTGACCTCCTGCCAGGCCGGCTGCCCCCAGTTCGAGGCCACCCGGCCGAACTGGAACCAGATGCCCGCCGCCGTGCAGGTGTCGGCGGCCAACACCATCACCTTCAGCGACTCGCAGTTCGTCAACCTCGGGCAGACGGCCATCGGCATCGGTAACGACGCCAACGCCCACGCCAGCGGTGTCGGCCTGGGCGCCAGCAACATCACCGTCACCCGATCCGAGATCGCCCGGAACTCCGCGGGCGGCATCGTGGTCGGCGGCGTACGCGCCGACGCGCACCACCCCGGCGACCAGCGGATGGTCAACCGCAACATCACCGTGAGCAACAACCGGGTGCACGATCTCGGCCTGGAGTACCGGGGGGTCGTCTCGATCCTGACCACCTACGTGAACACGTCGCTGATCTCGCACAACGAGGTCTACAACATGCCGTACACCGGTCTGTCGGTCGGCTACGGCTGGGGCGCCAACGACGCCGGCGGTAGCCAGCACTACGCGAACCGGGGCCTGTACAACTACCAGCCGCGCTACACCACGGCGACCACCGCGGCCAACAACCAGGTCATCGGCAACTACGTCCACGACGTGATGCAGCAGATGACCGACGGCGGGTGCATCTACACCCTGTCGGCGAACCCGGGCGGCACCATCAACGAGAACTACTGCCTGCGGACCAACGGCTGGTTCGGGCTCTACTTCGACGAGGGTTCCCGCTACTACACCGCCCGCAACAACGTGTTCTCCTCCACCGGCACCTGGGCCACCGCCAACTACTGGTACGCGGAGAACATGGGCAACTTCACCGTCACCAACAACTGGTCGACGAACAACTCCACGAACGTGACCAACGGCGATCGCGGCAACGTCGTCAACGGCAACGTCACGGTCAGCAACGGCAGTTGGCCGTCGGGCGCGCAGACGGTGATCAACGCGGCCGGCGTGCAGAGCGGCGGCAGCACCAACCCGCAGAACGTGCAGGTCGTGGGCGTCCAGTCGGGCCGGTGCGCCGAGATCGGCAACTCCAGCACGACCAACGGCACGCAGGCCCAGATCTGGGACTGCATCAGCTCGGCCACCAACCAGCGGTGGACCCACACCGCCAGCCGGCAGCTCATGGTCTACGGCACCAAGTGCCTGGACGCCTCCGGCCAGGGGACCACCAACGGCACCACGGTGGTGATCTGGGACTGCAACGGCCAGGCCAACCAGCAGTGGAACGTCAACGCCAACGGCACGATCACCGGCGTGCAGTCGGGCCTGTGCCTCGACGCGAACGGCGCCGGAACGGCGAACGGTACGAAGTTGATCCTCTGGTCCTGCAACGGCGGCACCAACCAGCAGTGGCAGCTGCGCAGCTGAGACTGCGGCGTGCGTCAACAGGTCCGGGCGGGGCGACATCGCCCCGCCCGGGCCTGCGCGGTTACGGCTCCTCGACCACGCTCAGCGCTGCTGGTGGCGTCGGTGGAGAACAACGACGAGGGCTCCCCGTCGACCACTGCAACAAACCTGCAAGCGCTAACCCTTGCCTTGAGGGAAACCGCTTTCCTACGATTGCGTCACATCGATGTTTCATTCATGAGCCCGGGTGATCGCATTTAGGGCGATGCCAGCAGTGGGTGCCGATTGCGCGACGCCCACTGCGTTCACCAGGGGCAAGGGGATGTCGAGGACAGCCTGGCGATTTACTACCGCCAATTTCTGAGACGCGAGGTTCCGGCCGGTCGCGACGGCCGTCGCGTTGCGTCGGCAAAGACCAGACGAATGCGAAGTGAGGCGAGATGAGACGAGCAGTTTCGGGACGACTACCGGCAGCGCTGGCCACGGCAGCCGTGGGGATCGCGGTCGTGGTTGCCATGCCGACCCCTCAGGCGTCGGCGGCGGTCGGCAGCGCCACCGGCTACGCCACCCAGAACGGCGGGACCACCGGCGGAGCGGGTGGGCAGACGGTGCGGGCCACGACCGGCACGGCGATCCACGCGGCGCTGTGCGGCCGGGCCAGCAGCAGCACCCCGATCACCATCGAGGTCACCGGGACCATCAACCACGGCAACACCACCAAGGTGTCGGGGTCGAGCTGCAACACCGCGGCGGGCGTGATCGAGTTCAAGCAGATCAGCAACGTCACCATCATCGGGGTCGGCAGCGGAGCCGTCTTCGACCAGCTGGGCATCCACATCCGCGACTCCAGCAACATCATCATCCAGAACGTGACCATCCGGAACGTCAAGAAGTCCGGCTCACCCACCTCCAACGGTGGAGACGCCATCGGCATGGAGAGCACGGTCCGCAACGTCTGGGTCGACCACGTCACCCTGGAGGCGTCGGGCGGGGAGTCCGAGGGGTACGACGGCCTCTTCGACATGAAGGACAACACGCAGTACGTGACCCTGTCCTACAGCATCCTGCGCAACTCCGGTCGCGGCGGCCTCGTCGGCTCCAGCGAGAGCGACCTCTCGAACGGCTTCATCACCTATCACCACAACCTGTACGAGAACATCGACTCCCGTACGCCGTTGCTGCGCGGCGGCACGGCCCACATCTACAACAACCACTACGTGAGCCTGCACGAGTCCGGCATCAACTCCCGAGCCGGCGCCAAGGCCAAGGTGGAGAACAACTACTTCCGTGACTCGAAGGACGTCCTCGGCACCTTCTACACCAACGAGCGCGGCTTCTGGCAGGTCAGCGGCAACATCCTCGACAACGTGACCTGGTCTGGCACCGGCAGCGAGAACTACCCCGCCGGCCCCAACCTGACGTCCACCACCACTGTCAGCATCCCGTACCCGTACAGCCTCGACGGCGCGAGCTGCGTGCCGGACATCGTTCGGCAGACGGTGGGCGCCAACACGGGTCTGCGGGTGTCGAACGGCAGTTGCTCACCGCAGACCCCTCCGCCGACCACGCCTCCGCCGACCACGCCCCCACCCACCACGCCCCCACCCACCACGCCTCCGCCCAGTGGGACCAACCTCAGCCTGGGTGCCAGTGCCGACGGCTCCAGCAAGGCCAGCGGAACGAGCTACGGCAACGTGCGCGACGGCAACATCAGCAGCTACTGGTCACCGGCCGGCTCGACCGGCTCCATCTCGATCAAGTGGGGCTCGGCCACCCGGGTTTCCCGAGTGATCATTCGTGAGCCGTCGGGAACCCAGGGCTCCATCGGGTCCTGGCAGCTGGTCAACCACGACACCGGGGCCGTCCTGGCCTCGGGCAGCGGGGCGGGCTCCATCAGCTTCTCCGCTACGTCGTTGAGCAAGATCACCTTCAAGATCAACAGCTCCAGCGGTACGCCGCGGGTCGGCGAGTTCGAGACGTACGCCAGCTAGGGCGGTTTCTGATCGCGGGCGCTGCCGCGCTCCGGACTCAGGAGCGCGGCAGCATGCCCACGAGCGACGTAATGATCGCGACCCGCAGGGCTGTCCGCAGGTCGACCTGGTGGACCGCGAGCGCCGGCTCGGACTCGTAGACGGCGAGCAGGCTCGGCGGTGGCGAGGTGTAGGCGGACAGCGCGCCACCCACCAGCAGGGCGTTCAGGCAGAACAGCTCGGCGCGGTCGCCGACCTCGGGCAGGTGCCGCCGGACCAGGTCGGCCATCACCGCGAGGTTGCCCAGCGAGGCCCGCTTGTGTCGGCGGACCACCTCGACCGACACGTTGTGCTCAAGCACCCCGCCCTGCGCGCCATAGAGATCACAGAGCACGGTCTGGGCGGCGAGCGACCGACTGAGCACGTCGGCCACCTGCTCCGCCCGTTCCAACGCGGACCGGCCCAGGTCGACGCCGTGGGCCAACTCCTGGTCAAGCTCGGCCAGCCAGGTCGTCGTCCGGTCGTCCATCAGGTCGAGCAGCACCGCCTCGCGGGACTCGAAATAGCGCAGCACCGCCGTCTTGGCCAGGCCGACCCGCCGGCTCAGCTCGTTCAGGGTCACCTCGGCGACCGGCATCTCGTCGAGCATCGCCGAAGTGGTCTCCAGGATCGCCCGGCGCCGGATCTCACGCTGCTCCTCGCTGCGCGCCCGCTGGAACGTCATGACGTCAACCCTAGCTTAGGTACCGGCGGTCCCTTGACATCGTACCGGCGGTACATTACCGTTCGAGCATAAGTTACCGGCGGTACATTGGGGAGCCCAAATGAAGTGGACCGAGCAGCAGATTCCGCGCCAGGACGGCCGGGTGGCCGTGGTCACCGGCGCCAACACCGGACTCGGCTTCGAGACCGCCCGGCTGCTCGCCGAGCGCGGGGCCTCAGTCGTCCTGGCCGTGCGCGACGCCGAGAAGGGCAAGCTGGCCGCTGCCCGGATGAACGGCGACGTCTCCGTACGGGAGCTGGATCTGACCTCGCTGGAGTCGGTACGCGCCGCCGCGGACGGCCTTCGCGCCGCCCACCCGAGGATCGACCTGCTCATCAACAACGCCGGCGTGATGTACACCCCGAAGCAGACCACCCGCGACGGCTTCGAGATGCAGTTCGGCACCAACCACCTGGGCCACTTCGCCCTCACCGGCCTGCTGCTCGACCTGCTGCTGCCCGTGCCCGGCTCCCGGGTGGTCACCATCAGCAGCACCGGCCACCGCATCCGCGCAGCCATCCACTTCGACGACCTGCAGTGGGAACGGTCCTACGGCCGGGCTGCCGCCTACGGCCAGTCGAAGCTCGCCAACCTGATGTTCACCTACGAGTTGCAGCGTCGGCTCGCCGCACACGGCACCACCGTCGCGGTGGCCGCACACCCCGGCGTCTCCAACACCGAACTGGCCCGCAACACCCCGTCGGTCGTCCGCCGGCCGGTCACCTGGCTCGCCCCGGTGATCACGCAGCCCGCGACGGCGGGCGCGCTACCCACCCTGCGGGCCGCCACCGACCCGTCCGTCCTCGGCGGGCAGTACTACGGCCCCGGCGGCCTGGGCGAGGTGCGCGGCCACCCGAGGCTGGTCACGTCCAGCCCCGAGTCCTACGACGTGACAGTGCAGCAACGCCTCTGGGCCGTCTCGGAAGACCTCACCGGCGTGCGGTTCCCGGTGGGCCAGGCAGCCGTCGCGGCGTGACCGTGCCACGGGCACCCGTCACGAGGGCGTGGCCGGCAGGGTGTCCATGAAGGAACTGACCCGAGAATACGGCCCGGCCCGGTCCGGCCGGGCCGTATCCGGGTGGGCTGGACAGGCCGTTGGCGTCCATCGTCGCCCGGTAGACCTCCAGCAGGCGGACGTGATATTCGAGCGGTGCACCCTCGGGGTTGGCTCGGCCGAGCGGCGTGGTGGGCTCCGGGCACCAGGTGGTGAACCTCGGCGTGATCCCACGCGACATGAAGTATTCGAGCCCCGTGGCGGTGGAGTCGATCGCCTCGCTCACGCTCGCGAAACCGTGCGGGGCCGCCATCTCGATGCCCGCCACGAAGTTCGGGATCACGTTGCCCGGCCCGAAGACCTCGGCGGAGTCGAGGATGCGGCGGTGCCACTCCTCCCGGCCGACGTAGCGCTCCTTGCCCGGGCAGTACAACTCGAACAGCCGCTTGTCCCACACCTCGTAGTTGGGGTGGTAGATGCGGATCCCGTAGTCGTGGAAGCGCTGCACGTCGGCTCGGGGCAGCGCCTGGGCGACGACCTTGCCGATCCACCGCCCGGGAAACCGTTCCTCGATCGCCTGCGCGTACCGGCCGTAGAAGTCCGCCTCAGCCAGCCCGTCGACCTGCGAGGTGATGCTCCCGCCGGTCAGCGTGTACGCCTGCGAGGCGCGGTCGGTGTCGTACCGGTCGATGATCTCCAGGGCCTCCAGCACCTCGTCCACGGGCTTGACACCGGTGTAGGGCCGACCCGCCTGCTTGTGCTGGCGCCAGTTGTGGTTGATGTCGCAGTACTGGCACTCCTCCTTGGCGCCGAAGTACTGGCAGACCCGGAACGCGGTCAGGTAGATGAGATAGCCCCACTGGATCGTCGGGGCGACCTCCATCACCGACTTGCCGTTGGCGAGCGTGTGGCGGTAGTAGGCCGGCATGGGCGGCAGCCCGACATCGGCGATCGGCCGTCCGTCCAGGAACAGCCGCAGTCGACCGTCGCCGTCGGTCCCGACCCGGTACGGCGAGCTCGGGTTGATGCGGACCGACACGACGGTACGATGTAGCTCGTACGGACCCCCGGTGAGCACGATCTCCTCGGGCGGCCGACGCAGCGCGGCCGTCCCCAACTCCGGCAGCGTCCGATGATCGAAGGAGAAGATGAAGTATGACTTCGGCTTGACCGTCCCGCTCTCGTTGTCGGTCAGCGCCGCGTCGTCGAAGGCGAGCCCGCCGCGCAGCAGATCCTCCTTGAGGACCGCCTCTCGTGGCACCTGCGGAAAGCGGCTCATCAGCTCTTCGACGAGGTGTGTGCGCGACGTCATGCGGTCCTCCTGAAAGGTGATACGCCGGACCGGGTGGCCTGGCCACCCGGTCCCGGTCGGTTCAGCTCTGCTTGGTCTCCCAGAAGATCTTCGAGATCTCCTCGATCTTCCCGAGGAGCCGGTCCGCGACCGCCGGGTCAGCGGCGCCCTTCGCGCCACCGGCGCCGGCCAGCTTGGTGGCCTCGTTGAAGAGGCTGTGCAGCTCGGGGTACTTCTCGAAGTGCGGCGCCTTGAAGTAGTCGGTCCACAGGACCCAGAGGTGGTGCTTGACCAGCTCGGCCCGCTGTTCCTTGATGAGCAGCGATCGGGTGCGGAACTCGGGGTCGTCGCTGGCCTGGTACTTCTCGGAGATCGCCTTGATCGACTCGGCCTCGATGCGGGCCTGCGCCGGGTCGTAGACGCCGCAGGGCAGGTCGCAGTGTGCGCTCGCGACGGTGCGCGGGCGCAGAAGGCGTGGCAGGTACATCAGATTTCCTCCGACAGCAGTGCTGGGGTGACGGACGTCCGGCGAAACAGCTCGTCCGCCTTCCGGCCGTCAACGTGATCCACCACCGACGCTAGAACCTGAACCACGGTTCATGTCAAGCTGCCGGGCCCAGGCCTCGGCCTTCAGTCCCTTTCGGTGCGCTGTCTGCGGATGAGAGCCAGCAGAGCGGCATGTGTCTGCTTGTCCGCGGCGGCGACGAGGCCTTCGCCGCCGGCGTGCAACGGCCGGCCGTCGATCCCGGTGACCACACAACCGGCCGCCTCGCAGAGGGCGATGCCGGCCGCGAAGTGGACGCTCTGGCGCAGGTCGCGGCCGTCCGTCACGTAGGCGGCGCGGCGGCCGGCAGCCACCCAGGCCACGGCCAGGGTGCTGGAGACCACACGTGGGCGGAACTGTGCGATGAAGCCGTCGTCGGCGAGCATCCGGGCGGCCAGGAACACGTCCCGGTGAGGAAACGGTGGATCAAGATTGACGTCGACCAGCGTCGACTCGGCCGACGGCACGAGTCGTTGGTCCGTCCCTGCGCGTCGGACGTACGAGGCGACGCCGTCGGTCCAGAAAACCTCCTCGCTGAACGGGTCCGCCGAGGCGGCCACGGCGAGGTGTGTGCCGGTGCGTAGAGCGACGTTGACCGAGACCAGCATCGTCCGCGCGCTGTAGTTCAGCGTGCCGCACAACGGGTCGACCAGCCAGGTACGTCCGTTTCCGCCGGTGCCCGTGCGTCCGCTCTCCTCGCCCAGCAGGCCGTCGTCCGGACGTGCCGCCCCCAGGACGTCGAGGATGGCCTTCTCCGCCTCGATGTCGGCGGTGGTGGCGAAGTCGGTGCCGACCTTCGCGAAGCGCGTCAGCGAGGATCCGTACTGCGAACGGACCACCGCGGCTCCGGCCTCCGCCGCCTCGATGGCCAGCGCATGGTCTTTGGTGGACATCGGTCACTCCGCCGGTTCGGTGATCGGGGCATGACTGACGACCGCAGTCATGATCATTGGGGCGTCGCCGTCACACTGGTTGACCGAGACCGCGATCCATCGGCCTCCGGTCGCCGTGGGCCCCCAGACCGTCAGGTCGCCGAAGCAGTCCAGGTCGCCAAGGGCCTGGAACAGCGCCGGCAGGGGTGCGCGGGCCTGGTGCCGAAACAGCGGCACGCGCATGGAGACCTTGCGATGCGGGCCCCACCGATGGTCCGACTCCCGGACGACGAGAGCCAGGTTCGCCTCGGCGGCATCCTCGGCCTGGTTCCAGTCGGCGCCGTACACGCCCGTGAGGGCTTCGCTCTCCCACAGCGGGATGATCCGAAAACCCGCGCCCCGGGTGCCGGTCCACTCCCCGGTGGCCGGGTCACCCTCGCTGACCGTCGCGCCGCTGGTGGGCAGATCCGCGGCGAGCAACGTCTCGATGTCGGACACCGCCCGAGTGGTGTCGAACACCTCACCGGCCCGGCCCGTCACCGGGCGACCCGTCCCACCGCTGTCGGCCTGTGCCACATCGTTCGCACTGCCTGCCTCCCTCAGCCTCCGAACCCCGATCATCGTCCACGTCACCGCCGTCCGGTCAGCGAGGGCCGGACGGCGCCCGTGCCGATGGGCGGACGCAGCGGGGCGTAGGTCAGGAGACCGCTGCCTTCACCAGCTCGGTGACCTTCTTCTCCACCGCGGGGCTCCACTTCTGCAACGCGTACGCCACCGGCCACAGGTCTCCGTCGTCGAGGTTGGCCGCGTCCTGGAAGCCCACAGTCGAGTACCGGTAGTTGAACTTGCCGGAGTCCTGGAAGAAGACGACGATCTTGCCGTCCGCGTTCGCGTAGGCGGGCATCCCGTACCAGGTCTTGGGCGTCAGGTCCGGGGCGGCGGCGGTCACCGTCACGTGCACGCGCTCGGCGAGCGCGCGGTCGTCCGGCTCCATCTGCGCGATCCGGTCGAGGATCGCCTGCAGCCCGTCGGCCTTCTTGGCGCCCTTCTTGCCCTCGGCGCGCAGCTCGGCGGCGCGCTCCTTCATCGCGGCCCGCTCGTCGGCGCTGAAGCCGTCGGAGGTGGTCGTGGAGGTCTTCGCGGACATATCTAGGCTCCCTCTCGTTGGTCAGGTCAGGCGCGCTGCCGGTGACCTGGGAAAAGGCTAGGCCGGGTCGTGCCCGTCGGGCTTCTCGATTCCTGATCGGTTTTCGCCGCTCGGACGGACGCGAGCTCGGGACGGCGGGGCGGCAGGCACCGTCAGGGCGTCCGGGCGGTGATTCGGACACATGGGTGGAGGAGAGGCTTCGTGACCTTCAGTGAGAGCGTGCGTTCGGCCTTTCGGCGTGGTGAAACCGATGCCGTGGTGCGGATGAGTGAGGCCGAGATCGAGCGGGCCCAGGCGGCCGGTGACCCGGCGGGTGAGGTGGAGGCCCGCTACAGCCTGGCCCGGGTGGCGATCCGCGGCGGCGACCTGGTGGGCGGCGAAGCGCGGGCCCGGGAAGCTCTGGAGGTGGCGCTGCGCTCCGGCGACCGCAGCCTGGAGGAACGGCCGAGGCACGTGCTGGCCGGCGTGGCGCGCATGTCCGGCGATCTCCTGCGGGCTCGGGACCTGTACCGGGAGAGCATCGCGCTCAACGAGTCGCTGGGCCGGCCGATGATGGTCAACTCCGAGTTCCACAACCTTGCGTTCTGTGAACTGGGGCTGGGCAATCTCGAAACGGCGAGGGCACTGTTCGCCGAGAACCGCGAGCGGGTGTTCGCCAACGACTGGGCGGACTTCGTGCCGTACGTCTGCGTCGCGGGCGCCGCGCTCGCGACGGCCGAGGGCGATCACGCGCGGGCGGCGCTGATGATCGGTGTCGCGGACGCCGCGTTCACGGCGCTGGGCCAGGTGCCGGACCCGGACGACGCGGCCGACCTCGCCACGATGCGCACCACCGCGATCGAGGCGCTCGGCCGCGCCGCCTTCGACGCGGAGTACGCGGCGGGTCAGGGCCTCCAACCACGGGCGGCCTTCGCGCGCGACCAGCGCTGAGGGCCGGTGACCGCTGGTCGCCGGTCAGGCGTCGACCGACGTCCGGTACGCCCCAGCGCACAATGTCTGAGGGGCGACGCCACTGTCGACTACGACGCCTCTCGGGCTGCCGCGATGGTCCGTCCGCGCTCCGACTCGGGAAAACGGTCGAGCATGGCGCGTACCTCGTCGGCGCTGACGTTCGCGCCGAACATCTCGCTGCCCGGTTCGAGCCGTACCCCCTCGGCCAGGGGGCCCGCGACAACCGGATCGAAGCCGAGCGCGTCCACAAGGGAGGCGACCGCCGTGACGGCGGTGGTGTCGTCGCCCGCGACCGCGATGGCCTTGCGGCCGGTCGTCCCCGCCGGCCGCGCCTCATCCTCAAGGTCGTGGTAGCCCATGTGGTTGAAGGCCTTGACGACGCGCGAGTCGGACAGGAAGGCCTGGACGATCTCGCTCGACGAGGTGTGCGGATCGGTGAGGTCCGCGCGGATACCGTCGATCTCCCACCAGTAGTTCATGGCATCGACGACGAGCTTGCCGCGCAGTGCGTCGACGGGAACGCTGCGGTACTTGCCCAGCGGGAGGGCGAGGATGACGATGTCGGCGTCCGCTGCCGCGTCAACCGCGGTGGTGGCAACCGCCCCCGGCGCGAGCACCTCGACGGTGAGGGCGATCTTCGCGGGGTCGCCGGAGCCGGCGACCAGGACCCGGTAGCCGGCGGCGACGGCGAGACGGGCGAGCACAGTGCCCACCTTGCCGGCCCCGAGAATGCCGAGGGTCACCAGCCGGCTCCGGTCGTTGTCGAACATGTCGTCCTTCCGGTACGAAACGCGTGCGCTGGTCAGCTCGCCAGGATGTCGCGAACCATGGGGATCACCTTGGATCCGTACAGTTCCACGGCGCGCATCCGGGCACTCACCGGTTGCGCCCCGGCCGAGTAGATGAGGTCGAACCGGCCGACGCCGAGGCTGCGGATCGCGCGGGCCATCCGGCGGGCCACGGTCTCCGGGGAGCCGATGTAGAGCGAGCCGTTCTCCACCTCGGAGTCGAACTCCTGGCGGCGGATCGGTGGCCAGCCCCGCAGCGCGCCGATGCGGTTGCGCATCACGCGGTAGTGCGGCCAGTACACCTCCTTGGCCTCCTCGTCGGTGTCGGCGATGAAGCCCGGCGAGTGCATTCCGACCGGGTGCGCCGTCGTGCCGAGTTGATCGGCCGCCCGGCGGTACAGGTCGATGTAGGGCGCGAAGCGCTCGGGCGCGCCACCGATGATGGCGAGCATGAGCGGAAGGCCGTACTGGGCGGTGCGGACGACCGACTGCGGCGAGCCACCGACGCCGACCCAGGTGCTCAGGTGACCGGACTCCGTCTTGGGGAAGACGTCGGCGTTCTCCAGGGGCGCACGCAGGGTGCCGCTCCAGCTGACCGGCTTCTCGTCCAGCAACTTCACGAACAGCTCGATCTTCTCCTCGAACAGCGTGTCGTAGTCACGCAGGTCGTAGCCGAAGAGGGGGAACGACTCCGTGAACGACCCGCGACCGAGGATCACCTCGGCCCGGCCGTGGGACAGCGCGTCGACGGTGGCGAAGCGCTGGAACACCCGGACCGGGTCGTCGGAGCTCAGCACCGTCACGCCGGAGGCCAGCCGGATCCGCGACGTACGGGTGGCGATGCCGGCCAGCACCGTCTCCGGCGTCGACACCGAGTACTCCGGCCGGTGGTGCTCGCCCAGGGCGATGACGTCGACGCCGAGCTGGTCGGCGAGCACCGCCTCGTCGACGACCTGCCGGATCGCGGCGGCGTGGGAGACGAGCTTGCCGGAGTCGTCCTCCGGTACGTCGCCGAACGTGTCGAGGCCGAACAACAGATCAGACATGGGTGGGCTCCTTCGCCAGCAGCTCCCGGACCCGCGGCGCGACCTCACTGCCCAGCAGTTCGATGGTGCGCGCGCGTGCCTCGCGGGGCAGGTGCATGATGTCGTACTTCAGGTCGAAGCGGCTCAGTCGCAGGTCGCGGGCGACGGTGGCGATCTTCTGCGCCACCGTCTCGGGTGACCCGACGAAGAGCGCGCCGTGGTCGATTTCGGCCTCGTAGCGCGCGCGGTCGGGTTTGTAGAAGCCGCGTTCCTCGGCCAGCGCGGCCACCACCGGCTGCCAGTATCGCCACCACGTCTCCACCGCCTCCTCGTCGGTGTCTGCGACAAGGCCGAGAGAGTGCTGCCCGATTGGCTGCGGGGTATGCCCGAACTGTTCGAGCGCCTTGGTGTAGAGCTCGACGTGGCCGGCGAACCGCTGGGGTCGCCCGCCGATGATCGCGAGCATCAGTGGGAGTCCGTGCCGGGCGGCGCGGATCACCGAGTTCGGGCTTCCCCCGACGCCGATCCACGTCGGGATGCCACCCGGCTGCATCCGTGGTGCAGGCGCTGCTCGACCAGGGCACTTCGCACGGTGCCGGACCAGGTGACCGGCTCGTCCCGTTGAAGCCGCAGGAAGAGGTCCAGCTTCTCCTCGAACAACCGCTCGTAGTCGGTCAGGTCGTAGCCGAACAGCGGGAACGACTCGGTGGCCGACGCGCGTCCGAGAACCATCTGGGCGCGCCCGTTCGACACCGCGTCGAGGGTCGCGAACTCGTGGTACAGGCGTACCGGGTCGTTCGTGCTGAGCACCGTGACCGAGGTGCCGAGGCGAATCCTCTCGGTGGCCGTCGCGGCCGCCGCGAGCAGGACGGGTGTCGCCGAGTCGTTGTGGCCTTCCCGGTAGTGCTCGCCGACGCTGAACACGTCGAGCCCGACCGACTCGGCGAGTCGCGCCTCGTTGACGAGGAGCCGGACGGTCTCGGCGTCGCTCAGGACGCGGCCGCCGTCGGTGGCCACCTCCCCGAACGAGTTGAGCCCCAGCTCGAAGCCTGTTGCTGCCATCGTCTCCTCCTGCCGGTTGACGTGTCAATCATGCTAACTTGGCGATTGACACGTCAATTCCCGGGAGAATGACATGACGGACACCACACCCGGCCGGCGGGGAGGACGCCAGCTCCCGACCGCCGAGGAGCTACGCATCTGGCGGGACTTCATCGAGACGACGGCAGCGCTGAGTTCGCGCCTGGAGTCCCGCCTACAGGGCGACTCCGCGTTGTCGACGGGGGACTACGCCGTGCTGCTCGCTCTCAGCGAGGCGCAGGGCCAGGCGATGCGGTCCTCCGAACTCGCGTCACACATCGGCTGGGAGCGGAGCCGCCTCTCCCACCACCTGGGGCGGATGGAGCGACGGGGCCTGATCCGGCGCCAGGAGTGCGCCACCGTGCCCCGGGGAGCCGAGGTGCTGCTCACCAAGGTCGGAGCCGACGCGTTCGCCGGGGCCACCTATCCGCATCTGCGCGCCATCCGTGAGCTCTTCGTGGACGCCCTCACACCGGATCAGATCGTCGCGGCGGGCGAGATCGCCGCGGCGCTGCGAGCGCGCCTCGACGTCGTGGGCAAGGGCTGATCAGCAGGGACGCTGCGGTCAGCTGGCGAGTTGCGCGAGCGTGCTGCGACCTTCCGCCAACCATCCGTTCATTCATGACTGCGAGTGATCAGGCAATTGCTAACGGCTATGTCTGGGTGGTCCAATCCTCCAGGAACCCGCCAATCCGCCTGCCCTGGCTGAGACGGCGACGGTGCGCCGCCCCGGGAGGTACGACCATGATCGAGACCGCCGCCGCAGAGCCCCACCGCACCCGGTCAGGCCACCCGGGTCCCGGGCGCACCGAGTCGGTGTTGCCAGAGCTGCGGGAGATGTGGTGGGAGACGGGGGTGCGGGCGCGAGCCGAGGCCGGTGTCTTCGCCGTCTTCGCCGAGCTGCCCAGGCTCGTACGGACAGCCCTGGGCATCAGCTGGCGCGCCGACCGACTGCGTACCGGCGTGGTGGCCGCGGCGACGGTCGGCGCGGGGGTGATGGCCGCCTTCGGCCTGTTGGCCACGCAGCGGGTGCTGGTGGAGTTGTTCGCCGGCGGGCCGACCGCGGACAAGGTGCGGGCGGCGATGCCCGCCCTGGCCGTGCTGGCGGCGGCGGTCGCGCTGCGCGCGGGGATGGGCATCGCCACGGGGTACGCGCAGAACGGTTTGACGCCGCGGGTGAGCCGCGAGGTGGAACGGGGTCTGTTCGAGGTGTCCACCGCGGTACGCCTGGAGGCGTTCGACGCCGACGCGTTCGCCGACGACATGGAGCGGGCCTCCCGGGGCACCGAGTCGACGATCGGGCTGGTGCAGGCGTCGATGAACCTGCTCGCCGGGCTGGCCGGGCTGCTCGCCGTGGCGGCCGCCGTCGTCATCATCCACCCACTGCTGCTGCTGGCACTGCTGGTGGCCACGGTGCCCAACGCGTGGGCGTCGTTGCGGGCCGGGCACCTGCGCTACCAGACGTACACCGCCGGGTCCGTGCGCAGACGTCGACTGTGGCTGCTGCACAAGCTGATGGCCGAACGGGCCTCCGCCCCGGAACTGCGCTCGTACGGGCTGCGCGGGTTCCTGCTCGATCAGTACGACCGGGTGATGCAGGTGGAGACCGACATCCAACTCGCCCTGGCCCGTCGGGTCACCACGACCACCACGGTCGGGGCGATGATCGGCGGTCTCGCCACGGGCACCGTCTACGCACTGCTCGGCCTGCTGCTCCTGGACGGGCAGATCCCGCTCGCCGCCGCCGCGACCTGCGTCATCGCGGTGCAGTCCGCGCAGCGGTCCCTGGCCATCGCCACCTTTCAGGTGGACCACGTCTACACCGAGGGCCAGCATTTCGGCGACTACACCGGCTTCATGACCCGCGCCGACGCCTACCTGCCGGACGCGACACGACCCGCCGCCGCCGGTCCGGAACGGTTGCGGGAGTTGACCGTCAGCAGGGTGAGCCTGCGCTACCCGGACCGGGACACCCCCGCCGTGGACGACGTCACATTGACGATCACCGCCGGCCAGACGGTCGCGTTCGTCGGGGAGAACGGCTCGGGCAAGACGACCCTCGCCGCGATGATCGCCGGCCTCCGGGCCCCCTCCGAGGGCAGCATCGAATGGAACGGCCGACAGTTGTCGGAGTGGAACGTCGCCGGGCTGCGGGCCCGAATCGCTGTGGTGACGCAGGAATACCACAAGTGGCCGTTCACCGCGGCGACGAACATCGCCATCGGCGACGTCGACACCGAGGCCCGGCAGGACCTCATCGAGGCCGCCGCCGCCCGCGCGGTCGCCCACGACATGATCAACGAGCTTCCGCACGGGTACGAGACGCTGCTCGACCGTACCTTCGCGAGAGGTCAGGATCTGTCCGGCGGTCAGTGGCAGCGCATCACCGCGGCCCGCGGGTTCCTGCGCGACGCCGAACTGCTGATCATGGACGAGCCGTCCTCCGCTCTCGACCCCCGAGCCGAGGACGCGTTGTTCCAGGCCATCCGCGACCGTCGAGGCCGGGCCACCACGATCCTCATCACGCACCGGCTCGCGAACGTCCGCCACGCCGACCGGATCTTCGTCCTGCACCACGGCCGACTGGCCGAGGCCGGCACCCACGACGAGCTGGTCGCCACCGGCGGTCGGTACGCCGAACTGTTCGCCCTCCAGGCCGCCGGCTACGACGCCAACCTGACCAGGGAGCCTCAGCTTCCGAACCAGAGCACCGCGACCAACCACTGAGCAACGACACGGGGAAGAGGGGGCACGAGCGCCGGCCATGTCCGACGGTTCGGGCGTACTCCCGCCTGTACGCCGGAGGTTAGGCTTCGGCCTATGTCAGGGTCGCGGTGGCGTGGCCGGGCGGCGGACGCGGGCCTGGTGCTCGGCGTCGGGCTGGTGGCCCTCGTCGGCCTGGTGGTGCAGTCGCGCGGCATCGACACCGCAGCCGAGTCGGCGGCGCTGCTGGCGGTGCTGGCCTCCTCCGGTGCGCTGTACGTCCGCCGCCGCCACCCGGTGCCGGTGGGCGTGGTGGCGTTGGTCGCCGTCGGCGCGTACGGGGCGTTGTTGCACAAGACCGGCCCGATCATGTTGGTGTTCGTCGTGGCGCTCTACACCGTTGTCGACGAGGGCCATCTCCGGGTCGCCATCGGGCTCGGCCTCGCCTCGGTGATCGCCTTCGCCGTCGCCGACAGCGGCAACCGTTCCCCGGACACCAGGAACGGTGCGACGCTGCTGCACGCCGGTTGGCTCGTCGCGGTCATCGTCGGGGTGACCCGAAACCGCCGGGCCTACCTCGCCGAGGCGCAGGCCCGGGCGGTTGCCGCCGAGCTGAGGCTGGAGGAGGAGGCCCGGCGACGGGCCACCGAGGAGCGGTTGCGCATCGCCCGCGAGCTGCACGACGTGCTCGGCCACCATCTCTCGCTGATCAACGTGCAGGCCAGTGCCGCGTTGCACCGACCGGACCCCGCCCGGTCCGAGCAGGCGCTCACCGCGATCAAGGAGACCAGCAAGGAGACACTGCGCGAGTTGCGGGCGACGCTGGGCGTGCTGCGGCAGGAGGGTGAGGCGCCGATCGTGCCCGCGCCGGGCCTCAACCGCCTCGACGACCTGATCACCACGGCGGGGCGTTCCGAGCTGGAGATCCGCACCGAGTTCGCGGAGATCCCGGCGCTGCCGCCGGAGGTCGACCTGGCGGTCTACCGGATCGTCCAGGAGGCACTCACCAACGTGGCCCGGCACGCAGGCGCCACCAACGCCGTGGTCCGCGTCCGACCCGACCGCGACGACGTGCTGGTGGAGGTGGAGGACGACGGCACCGGCGCACCGGGCGCGCCCGGCAGTGGGATCCTCGGCATGCGCGAACGGGCCCGGGCGCTGGGCGGGTCGCTGACCGCGGGCACGCGGCCGGACGGCGGCTTTCGGGTCCGCGCCCGCCTGCCGCTGCGGCCCGACCCGACGCCGGTGGGGGAGCGGGCGTGATCCGGCTGCTGCTCGTCGACGACCAGACCCTGGTCCGCGCCGGTTTCCGCTCCATCCTGGACGGTGAGGACGGCATCGAGGTGGTCGGTGAGGCCGCCGACGGGGCGGAGGCGGTGCGGCTCGCCGTGCGGCTGCGGCCGGACGTCGTCCTCATCGACATCCGGATGCCCGTGCTGGACGGCCTCGCCGCCACGGGGCAGATCGTCGCGCGCACCGATGCCCGCGTCATCATCCTGACCACGTTCGACCTGGACGAGTACGTCTACGGGGCGTTGCGAGCCGGCGCGAGCGGCTTCCTGGTCAAGGACACCGAGCCGGCGGAGCTGATCCACGCGGTGCGGGTGGTCGCCCGCGGTGACGCGCTGATCGCGCCGGCGATCACCCGTCGACTGATCGCCGAGTTCGCGGCCCGGGTCCGGCATCCGGACCCCGGGCCGCGACTGAGCGTGCTCACCGAGCGGGAGCGTGAGGTGCTGACACTCGTCGCCGCGGGCCTGTCCAACGACGAGATCGCCGCGCGACTGGTGCTGAGCCCGGCCACCGCCAAGACGCATGTCAGCCGGATCATGACCAAGGCGCAGGTGCGGGACAGAGCCCAGCTGGTGATCCTCGCCTATGAGTCGGGTCTGACCGTTCCCGGCTGGCTCACCCGATCCTGAGCCACTCTCAGCCGGCCAGCCGGCCGGTGCGGCGGGCGCGGGCCAGCGCCAGCCCACCGAGGACCACGCCGACCAGGCCGACCGCCACGGCGAGGTAGGCGCCGCCCCGCCCGTTGCCGGTGCCGATGCCGCTGTCGGAGGTGGCCACCACCAGCCCTCCGAGCGCCAGACCGAGCAGGCCCGCCGCCAGGGCCAGGACGGCGCCGAGCAGCCCGGAGCCGGTGCCGAGGCGACCGGCGGGGCGGGCCAGGGCCAGCCCGCCGATGACCGCACCGACCAACCCCAGCAGTACGCCCACGCTGGCGCCGAGCCGCCCGGAGCTCATGGCGGTGGCGGCGGTCGGCTGGACGGAGGAGTGCGCGGCTGCCGGGGCGGCCAGGGCGATTGCCCCGGTAGCGCCGGCAACGGCGGCGGTGAGCAGGCGACGGATCGACATCACGTTTCCCTTCGGTCCCACGACGGTTACCGCCGCAGCGTATGAACCGGAGTGCACGTGAGTCGTCATGCCGAGGATGTCGATGGGCCTACCACCGGGGATGTACGCGCGGGCGAACACGTACCGCCGCAGTTGTCCCCGGCCCGGCTCCTACCGCTGCCAGGCGTCGATGGTGCGTACGCCGTCGCGGAGGACCCGGTCCACCATAGCGGGGTCGCCGTTGGTGCCCTCCCACCCCTGGTCGTCGAAGACCGTCACCGTGGTGTCGACGCGCGCTACGGCGATTTGGCTGGACGAGCTGCCGCCGGTGCGGTCTCCGTTCAGGTTCGTCCCGGCCCACGTCCGGTCCAGCAGCAGCGCCTCGTCGCCAACGCCGGACAGGGCCCGGCTCTTCACGGTGCCGGGGCTCCCGAAGTGGTCGTAGGAGGGGCACGCCTGCACGGCGGTGCGCAGGCGCGCCATGTACGCCGAGGCGCCGTCGCCCTCAAAGGTGAAGATGGTCTGGTGGATCATCCCCTGCGGCACGTTGGTCTCCGGTTCGCCGGCCTTCTTGTAGGTGACGGTCATCGCGGCGCTGGCGGTGACCTGTCGACCTCCGGTGCCGAACTCGTTGGCGCACAGCTTCGGCAGGGCCTCCTCGACGGGCGTCGTCCGTCGGGGGGACTTCCGCAGTTCGGTGGGCAGCTCGACGAAGGCTGACGTCGGGATGGTCGCCGGAGCGCTCGCACTCGACGATGGCGGGTCGCTCGGGTTCGTTGCCGCGCCCGCGGTCGTCGGCGCCGCGCTCGACGGGGTCGCGTCGGGCGAGTCCTCAGCCGTGGTGCAGGCACTTGCGAGTGCGATGCTGCCGAGCAGCGGGACCAGCACAAGCAGACTTCGCGTACGGGAGGTCGGCGGTGTCACGTGTCGGCTCATGGTCACCCCTTGTCTGTTCTCCGACGCAGTTCCCTGCGACGAGTCGTCCGAAACGACAGTGGGCGGAGGCCGGACCGGCCCCGGGAAACGGGGTGCCGCCACTGTTGTCGGGCCGTTAGGCTGCCCCGCATGACCAGCGTGAGCGCCCACCGCACCGGACCGTCGTGTGACGTCCTGGTCGGTGCGCGGCGACGCCGGCGATCCGTCGCCCGCCCGCGCTGACCTGTTTCCTGCGACCGGCGGATCGAGCCGCCGGTCATCCGCTGGTCGTCCTCGGTCCGCCCGCATCTCCCCTTTCAACGACTCGCGTGACGGCGCGGGTACGAGTGAGATCGGCGTACTCATGGATCTTGAAAAGCTGTTGTCCGACCGGCTGGCGCCGGCGTTCGCGGCGGTGGCCGGCGCCCCTGTCGACCCGCTCGTGCGGCGGTCTCCGCGCGCGGACTTCCAGTCCGACGCGCCGCTGGCGCTGGCCCGGCGGCTCGGCCGCCCGCCGCGCGACATCGCCGCCGCGGTGCTGGAGCACGCGGTGCTCGATGACGTCTGCGTGTCGGCGGAGGTTTCCGGGCCGGGTTTCCTCAACCTCACCATCGCCGACCGGGCACTGGCCGACCTGGTCGCCGGGCTGGCAGCCGACGCCCGGCTCGGCGTGCCGCTGGCGGCAGCACCGCAGACCGTGGTGGTCGACTATTCGGCGCCGAACGTGGCGAAGGAGATGCACGTCGGGCATCTGCGCTCGACGGTCATCGGCGACGCGGCGGTGCGGCTGCTGGACTGGCTCGGGCACCGGGTGGTGCGGGTCAACCACCTGGGTGACTGGGGGACACCGTTCGGGATGCTGATCGCGCACCTCGCCGACCTCGGTGAAGCCGAAGCGGCGCACGAGTTGTCGATGGGCGACCTGGACGGCTTCTACCGGGCGGCCCGGGTGAAGTTCGACGCCGACGAGGCGTTCCGGGAACGGTCGCGGCTGCGGGTGGTCGCGTTGCAGGGCGGCGACGAGCGGACGCTGCGGTTGTGGCGGCTGCTGGTGGAGCAGTCCGAGCGGTACTTCCTGACCGTGTACGACCTGCTCGACGTGACGTTGTCCGAGGACGATTTTCGGGGCGAGAGCGCCTACAACAACCTGCTTCCGGGCATCGTCGACGACCTGGACCGGTTGGGGCTGCTGGTTTCCAGCGGCGGGGCCGACTGCGTCTTCCCACCCGGGTTCACCGGCCGGGACGGCGAGGCGTTGCCGCTGATCGTGCGTAAGAGCGACGGTGGGTACGGCTATCCGGCCACCGACCTGGCCGCGCTGCGGCAGCGCACCGGTGAGCTGGGAGCGACCCGGTTGTTGTACGTGGTCGGGTTACCGCAGCGGCAGCACTTCGCGATGGTGTTCGCCGTCGCCCAGGCGGCCGGTTGGCTGTGCCCGCCGGTCCGGGCCGAGCATCTGGGCTTCGGGTCGATCCTCGGCGCCGACGGGCGGATGCTGCGCAGCCGGACCGGCGAGTCGGTGAAGCTGGTCGGGCTGCTGGAGGAGGCTGTCGGCCGCGCCACCGACCTGGCCCGGAGCAGGAACCCGGACCTGGACGCCGAGGCCGCTGCCGAGATCGGGCGGGCCGTCGGTATCGGCGCCGTCAAGTACGCCGACCTGTCTACCGATCGGAGGAAGGACTACGTGCTGGACTGGGAGCGGATGCTCTCCCTGGACGGCAACACCGCGCCCTACCTCCAGTACGCGTACGCCCGTATCCGGTCGGTGTTCCGGCGTGCCGGCACGGAGGCGCGGAGGGACGCCCCCATCGTGCTCGCGCAGCCGGCGGAGCGGGCGCTGACTGTCGAGTTGCTCGGCTTCGGCGCGGTGGTCACCGAGGTGGAGCGGAGCCTCGACTTCCACCAGCTCGCCGGTTACCTGCATCGGCTCGCGACCGCGTTCAACGCGTTCTACGAGCGCTGCCCGGTGTTGCGCGCGCCGGACGAGCTGCGGGAGAGTCGGCTGCTGTTGGCCGAGCTGACGGCCCGGACCCTGCGGCAGGGGCTGCACCTGCTCGGCATCCGCACCCTGGAGCGGATGTGACGGGGCAGCCGCCGGGTCAGCGGGCCTTCTTCGTGGCCCGCTTTCGAGGCGGCGTCAGCAGATCGGCGATCTGCGCGATCGCGGCGGGCACCAGGCGGTAGTACGCCCAGACCCCGCGCTTGTCCCGCTCGAGTAGGCCCGCCTCGGTGAGGATCCGCAGGTGATGACTCACTGTCGGCTGGGAGAGGTTGAGCGCCGCGGTGAGGTCGCTGACGGACGCTTCACCCTCCGGGGCGGACTGGATCAGGCTGAGCAGCCGGAGTCGCGCCGGATCGGCGAAGGCCTTCAGCACCCCCGCAAGCCGCTCGGCATCGGCCCGCTTGATCGGGTCGCCGGTGAGCGGCGAGATCGCAGGCATGGCAGTTTTCGCAGTTCCCACGCCTGCCATAGTGACACCAACACCATCAATAAGCCGGTAGAACCGGCACCAGTCCTCCGATGGCGTCCGGATGGCCGCCCGGTACGTCCGAACGTGAGTCGAACCTCGACGTCCGGGTGACGTAAGGGCCGTGTGGGGCTCCGCCGCGCCCCACACGGCCCTACGCCGGCATACGTGCCGTCGGATCAGCCGGGTCCGCGGGTCAGCGGCGGGGCCTGGGCGTGATGCGCGGCAGGACGTACGGCGGTCCAGCGAGGATCAGGTCCGACTTCAGTTCCTGGTACGCCCGCTTGGGTTGGTAGTTCTCGTCGTAGATCGTGGCCAGGCCCTCCGGCGGGTCGTCGAACCAGTCCGGCACCCAGGAGTACCTGTCGCTGAAACCCCAGACCGTGTACGACAGGCAGCTGCGCACCGCGAGGCACGCCTTCATCAGCACGCTGAAGTTGGCGGCCGACGCCTGGAGCCGAGGGTTGATCTCCTCCGAGTTGCCGGCCTGGACACCTGCCGTCATCTGACTGCGGACGTCGACCTCGGTGAAGGCGGTGGCGACGCCGAGCCCGCTGAACTTCTTCAGCGCGGCGGTCACCTGAAGGGTGTCGAAGTTGCCGTACTGCGTGCCCAGGTGGCCCTGGGAGCCGACGCCGTCGATCGGGACACCCTGTGCGCGCAGCCCCTTGGTCATGTCGTAGACGAACTGGGTCTTGTCGTCCGCCGGGTTGCCGGAGCCGAACGCCTCGATGTTGTAGTCGTTGTAGAACAGCAGGGCCTTCGGGTCGGCGGCCCGCGCCCAGCGGAACGAGTCGGCGATGTAGCCGGGCCCGAGGTTCTGCGCCCAGAAGCCCTTGTAGTGCAGGGTCGACGGGGTGTCCCACGGGTCGCTGACCGCCTCGTTGACCACGTCCCACTGCCAGATCTTGCCCTTGTAACGGTTGACGACGGTGGTGATGTGCTTGCGCAGAATCTCGCGCAGCTCCTGCTTGCTGATGGAGCCGTCGGCGACACCGGCGGTCAGCCAGGCGGGCAGTTGGTTGTGCCAGACCAGCACGTGGCCGCGCACGCTCTGCCGGTTGCGCTTGGCGAACTCGACCAGCTGGTCGGCCGCCGCCCAGTTGTAGGTGCCGCGGGTGGGCTCCAGGACCTCCCACTTCATCACGTTCTCGGCGGTGACCGAGGTGAACTCGGAGGAGGCCAGCGCGCGGTACTGCGGGTCACCGGCGTCGTTGAGGGCATCCATGTTGACCGCGGTGCCGACGTGGAGGCCGTGGCGCAGACCGAGGGCGCCGAGGCTCTGCGCCGTGGGGTCGTAGGGCCGGCTCGCGGTGGCCGGCACCGTGTTCAACGCCGCGACGGTCGCGACGGCGACCACGGCGACGGTCGTCCACTGTCTCAGCTTCATGTGCCTTCCTTTCCAGACCCTTGATCGACAATTGTCGATCAAGAAGGTGCGGGTCCGGTGTGGGCGGGTGGGGAGCGGGGTTCGGAATCGAGCGCCCTGGTCCGGGCGAGGGGCCGGTAGTTCCGGCCGGTGACCGGAAACCTGCTCGAAACGTTAAGGCCGTCTATGTCCGGGCGTCAACGCTGAAAACTTCCGGAAATTCGTCATATGACCTGCGCGGGGTCGCTTGACGGCCTCGCGAAACTTTCGGATGTCAGGGACGTTCTGCTACCGCGCTGACAGGCAACGTCGACAGGGTGGCCGACGATGCCTGGTGGCGTTACGGAAGCTGACCCGCGCAGTCAGCGCAGACCGGCGAAGAGGTCGTCCTCGGGGGTGGGCGCGCCGGTCCGGTCCCGGACCCGCACGAACGTCTCGACACCCATCAGCTCGGTGAACCGCTCGCGGCCCAGTTGCAGGAAGAAGATGTTCTCGGTCTGACTGGCGTGGGTGGCCAGCGCGTCGAACTTCTGCCCGCCATAGCTGCTCGTGTCGACCCAGGTGCTGATCTCGTCGTCGGGCAGGCCGAGCTGCGGCATCGGCTCCGCCGCCGGGTCCGGCTCGGACCACTCCACGCCGAGCTCCTGCATGATCCGGCCGAACTGCTCGAACGCCGTACGCGGCACGGTGGTCCAGTAGACCTTCGCCGGGCTGTCGGTCATCTCAACGGCGGCCATGGTGATCCGGTGCGCCTGGATGTGGTCCGGGTGGCCGTAGAAACCGTTCTCGTCGTACGTGACGATGACGTCCGGCTGGTGCTGCCGGATCAGCTCCGCGAGCCGACCCGCGGCCTCCGCGACCGGCGTCGTCCAGAACGCGCCGGGCTGGTCGTTGGTCGGCCAGCCCATCATCCCCGAGTCGGCGTAACCGAGGGTCTCCAGGCGGCTCACCTTCAGCACCGCACAGCTGGCCTCCAGCTCGGCCTGGCGCATCGCCACGACAGCGGCCGGGTCGTGCCCCGGGTCGCCCGGCTTGACCCCGCCGGGGCCGTCGCCGCACCGCCCGTCGGTGCAGGTCACCAGCACCGTCGTGATGCCCTCCGCGGCGTAGCGGGCCAGCACGCCACCGGTGCTCGTCGCCTCGTCGTCGGGGTGGGCGTGCACCGCCATCAGGGTCAGAGGTCGCTCAGCCATGCACTCACCCTACGGTCATCCCCCGACGGCCCCACGACCTCCACCGTCGTCCGGTTCGCGTCCCGCGTTCGTGGCAGACGTCCGGCTGACTTCGGGCCGGCATCCTACCCAGCTCGGCGTCCGTGCAGCGGTCCTTGCCGCAAAGCGCCATCAGGTCCGTCACCGGCCCCTACATTCGGCAGGGCCAGCAGGTCGGAGCAGTTCGGGACGCGGGGAGAGGTCGATCGCGGTGGCCGGTGCGGGGTCGTTCGCCGAGGTGAAACAGGTCGACGCCGGGGTCCTGAACGTGGGCTACGTGGACGCCGGGCCGCCGGACGGGCCCGCGGTGATCCTCCTGCACGGCTGGCCGTACGACATCCACAGCTTCGTCGACGTCGTACCGCTGCTCACCAACGCCGGCCACCGGGTCGTCGTCCCGTACCTGCGGGGCTACGGCACCACCCGCTTCCTCTCCGACGACACCATGCGCAACGGCGAACCGGCGGCCATGGGGCTCGATCTCATCGCCCTCATGGACGCCCTGCACATCGACACCGCGAAGCTGGCCGGGTTCGACTGGGGTGCGCGTACGGCGGACGTCGTGGCCGCGCTGTGGCCCGAGCGCTGCCGGGGTCTGGTCTCGGTGAGCGGCTACCTGATCGACGGCCAGGAATCGGGCAAGGTGCCGCTGCCGCCGAAGGCGGAACTGGCGTGGTGGTACCAGTACTACTTCGCCACTGAGCGCGGCCGGGAAGGGTACGCCAGGAACCGGCGCGACTTCGCCAGGCTGATCTGGCACACCGCGTCCCCCCAGTGGATGTTCGACGACGCGATGTTCGACCGCAGCGCGGCGGCGCTCGACAACCCCGACCACGTCGACATCGTCATCCACAACTACCGGTGGCGACTGGCCCTCGCCGCCGGCGAGCCGCAGTACGACGAGGTGGAGAAGCGCCTGGCCGCGAAACCGAGGATCACCGTGCCCAGCATCTCCCTGGAGGGGGATGCCAACGGCGCACCGCACCTGGAGCCCAGCGTCTACGGCAAGCAGTTCTCCGGGCGCTACGAGCACCGGACCATCGGCGGCGGTGTCGGGCACAACCTGCCGCAGGAGGCGCCGCAGGCATTCGCGGACGCGGTGCTGGAGGTCTGACCGGCGCGTCAGCCTCGGCTGCCCGGACGCTGCGGCTCCGGACGTTCCACCCGCACGGGGTCGCCGCGTACCAGTTCGTCGTGGATGCGCCACCGCGCGGTCGTGACGGCACGCCGCGCTGTCTCGTCGCCCTGCTCGATGCGGTCCCGCAGCAGTTGCAGGGCGATCCGACGGTTGAGGCTGAACTGCCGCTCCTCGTCCACCACCACGACGATGCCCGACGGACGGTGCGTCGCCCGCACCGCCGTGCTGGCCTTGTTGCGGTGCTGACCGCCGGGCCCGCCGGTGCGACAGGCGACGATGTCGACGTCCGCCTCCGAGAACGTCGTCGGCGCGGCGTCGAGGCGGGGCGGCTGGGCGGTGACGTACCAGTTCTTCCGACCGACGCTCGTCCGGTAAGGGCTGGGGGCCTGCCAGCAGAGTGTCCCGGTCCACGACCCGGCGAACGTCTCCGCGTCGGCGCCGGAGATCTCGATGAGCACCGACCGGTAGGTGCCGGCCCGGTCACCGGGCACGGCCTTGACCTGCCGGATGGTCAGACCTCGCCGGCTGCCGTCGGCGTTGAGGCGGTGCAGGAGCTGGGCCAGCGCCCAGGCGCATTCCTGCGGCCCGCGTCCGGCGGACAGCAGCAGGAGCGTGCTCACGACCCGCCTCGCCTGCCGCGGTGGCCCCGCCGGTCGGACCGCGCCGTGGACCCGAGGTCGGGCGTCTTGTAGGTGACCAGGGGAATCGTGGTGACCACCGGCGTGGCCAGCTGGTGCTCGACGAGGTCGGCGATCACCTGCTCGATGCGCTTGTAGGCGGTGGGCGCCTCCTCGAAGAGCAGTTGACGGTCGCCGCACACCACCAGCGAGCCCACCGGTGTGCGGCGCAGCTCCTCCACCGTGTGCTTGGCGCGGCCCCGGCGCAGCGCGTCGGCGCGTGACATCTTGCGGCCGGCGCCGTGCGCCACGGAGTGGTTGGCCTCCGGCCCTGCGTGGGCGGCCACCAGATAGGACGCCGTCCCCCGCGTCCCGGCGACGAGGACGTCGCGGCCGTCACCCGGCGCCGCGCCCTTGCGATGCAGGTACACCCCGTCGCGGATCTCGACCAGGTTGTGGCACTGGTCGACGATCGGGTCGGTGGGCTCGGCCCCCAACGCGTACGCGACCCGGGCCGCCAGCACCCGGCGGTTGAGCGAACCCCAGCGCACAGCGTCGTCGTGCCGCGCCAGGTAGGCGGCGGGGTCGGGGGCGGCACCGGCGCCGTGGGCCTCGGTGTGCGCCCGCAGGATCCGCTCGCCCAGACCGCGCGAACCACTGTGTACGACCAGCACGAGATCGCCGGCGTCGAGCCCGAGCCGACTCGCGTGACCCGGGTCGAAAACGGCGCCGACGCGGGCCAGCTCGACGAAGTGGTTGCCTCGGCCGACGGTCCCCAGGCCATCGAGGTGACCGGCCGGGACGTCGCCCTGAACGACGGCCCAGGCCGGGTCGTCGGCGTCCCGCTCCGGGTCCAGGGCGTGGTCGAGGTCGGGGAACCGGGAGGCCAGCCGCTCCGGTACGGCCCGCTTGAGCTTGATGGGGAACACGGCGATGCCGCAGCCGATGTCCGATCCGACCAGGAACGGGTACAGCACCGTCGACGCCATGGCCGCGCCGATGGGGGCGCCCTTGCCCGGGTGCAGGTCCGGCATCGCGGCAACGTGGACCATGCCGTCGAGGGCGGCCACCTGCTGACACTGCGCGAGCGCAGCGGACTCGATCCAACTCGCGGCCGACGCGAACACCGCGACGGAGGCACAGGTGGGGGAGGGTGTGGAAATCCGAGGGGGGTGGTGCTCAGACAAGGGGTACTCACTTCTCGCTGAGAAGGTGGAAACGGACGACGTCACACCGCCGGGAGGCGTCACCGGGGGCGGAGCGGGGAGGGAGTCCGTCAGTACGTCATGGACGCCACTCTCGCCGAGCGCACCGGGTACGACAAACGATTTTCCTTCGCGTCGTACGCTGCCGCGATGAGCGCACCGCGTCGCATCCTGATCTACGGCGTGTACGGCTCCGGCAAGTCCACCCTCGCCGCACGGCTGGCCGACCACCTAGGGCTGCCCTGGTATCCGGTGGACGACCTGGTCTGGCAGCCGGGCTGGGTCGAGGTGCCGGTCGCCCAGCAGCGCAGCAGGATCGAGGAAGTCTGCCGACGGGACCGCTGGATCATCGACGGGGCGTACCACGGCTGGCGGGACGTTCCGCTGGCCCGTGCCGACCTGGTGGTCGGCCTGGACTATCCACGGTGGCGCTCGTTCTGGCAGCTGCTGCGGCGCACCGTACGTCGGGTGGTGACGGGTGAGGAGATCTGCAACGGCAACCGTGAGTCGTTGGGCAGTGTGCTGTCCGGGGACTCGATCCTGCTGTGGCACGCCACCGCGTTCGGTCGGACGCGACGGCGGATGCGGGCCTGGCGGAGCGACGCTTCCGTGCCGCCCGTGGTGTTGCTGCGCTCCCCGGCGGAACTGGACGACTGGCTGGCCGGCCTGCCCCGCCGGGGTGTCGACCCGAACCCTGCCTGACATGCTCGCGGGCACCGCCACACCCGTCGTCGGCCCACCCCTGATCGGGAGTGGGCCGACGACGAACGGGATGACAGTGCCTGGAGTGGTCCGGCCGGCAGTTCACCGGCCGGACCACCGATCAGGACTCCTGACGTCGACGCCGCGCGAGGAAGAACGCGAACGCGCCCAGCACGACCATCACACTTCCGATGCCCGTCATGGCCGGGACCACACTGCCGCCGGTCACCGGCAGGATGGGGCCCTTGCCACCAGGGCTACCAGGCGCTCCGGGGCTGCCAGGCGCTCCGGGGCTGCCGGGGGCTCCGGGGCTGCCCGGCGCTCCGGGTGCTCCAGGGCTGCCAGGCGTTCCCGGTGCACCGGGGCTGCCGGGTGCTCCTGGGCTACCGGGTGCGCCGGGGCTGCCGGGTGCGCCGGGGCTGCCGGGTGCGCCGGGGCTGCCGGGCGGGCCGGACGGGCCGGCGGGGCCGGTGGGTCCGGGCGGACCGGTCGGTCCCGCACACACCGGTGCGGTGATGACGTTGTTGTCGAGGGTGACCGCCTCGGTTCGTGCCAGCGCGCGGCCCTGGAGGGTCGCGCCCGTGGCCATCGTGATCGCCGCCTGCGCCATGATGGTGCCGACGAAGGTCGTCCCCGTGCCGATCGTCGCCGAACTGCCGATCTTCCAGAACACGTTGCAGGCCGAAGCCCCGTTGATCAGCACGACGCTGCTGTTCGACGCCGTCGTCAACGAGGAGTCGACCTGGAAGATGAACACGGCCGAGGGGTCGCCCTGCCCGTTGAGGGTCAACGGTCCGGTGAGCTGGGCCGCCCCGATCCGATAGACCCCTTCGTTGAGCGTGTTGCCGCCGAGTTCTGCGGGCAGGTTGGTGAACGGGGTCCGACCGGCGGCGTCGTTGAAGGCGATGGTCAGGTCGCTCTGGGCTTGGAGAGCGACCGCGTCGCCGAGGTGGATCTCGCCACCGATGGTCGCCGTTTCGAAGCCGGCCGCGGTGTTTCCTGGGAACCGCCCGAGGCTCTGCGCCAGGAAGCTGGCGCCGGTGTTGGTGGGCTCGGCCCCGGCCAGGACGGAGAAGTTCGCCGCCGTCCCGAGGTTCACCGGCGCTTCCTGCGCGCTGGCGGCAGTCGAGCTGAAGAGCAGTAGGCTCGCCGCCACTGTAGCGGCGGTTCCGGCCGCGAGCGCCGGCAACACCACCCGCCGCCGTAGGCCGAGTCTCGGTTTCACTGTCACAGAACATCCTCCGTGGGTACTACTCGCGGGAACGCGTCTCGTGAGCCGTGTCCTGCGCGCGTTACGGCCGATATGGCGCCGACAAGCGGCGCTGACCACCACATCACGCACACCGAGTGAATGCCCGCAAAACGGAATAATCGACCGCAGTCGTCCGTACAAATAGGATTGGACCTCACGTTCGCGTTCGACGGTCTCGCGTTTGCGCCCCGGCCCACTGCCACGACGACCCGCGCCGGTTCGACCTCGCGCCGCCCGATCTCAGGGCAGCGGGTCGGCCGCCTCCACTATCGGGCCGCCGGCCAGGTCGCGCGCCCGTGTACGCAGGGCGAGGACGGGCTGTTGCTGCCAGCCGGAAAATGGAACCGGCGCAGCTCCTCGATCACGAACCCTGCGTCCGTGATCGCGGCGATGGTGTCCCGGCCGGTGTGGCAGCCGGCGAACAGCTTCGGCCACAGTGTCGCGTCGAGCAGCCGCTGGGTCCGGTGCAGCCTGCTGGCCTCGTCCGCGGCGACGTGCTCGAAGAACCGCAACTCGCCACCGGGGCGTAGCGTCCGGCCGATCTCGGCCAGCGCGCTCGCCTGATCGGGCACGGTGCACAACACCAACGCGACCACCGCCGCGTCGAACTCGCCGTCGCGTGCCGGCAGGCTCTCGGCCAGGCCGTCGACGACAGTGATCGGAACCGGCGCGGTCGGTGCCGCGCGCTCGGCGGCGGCCCGTAGCCGGCGTTCCGGCTCGACCGCGACGACCTCGCTCACCCCCGGCGGGTAGTGGGAGAACATCCGCCCGTTGCCCGCGCCGACCTCGATCACCCGGCCGGACAGACCGGCGACCAGGTCCCGCCGGAACTCCGCCGTGCCGGCACGGTCCATGGCGACGCTGAGCCGCTCGTAGACCCGGGCGAACACCGGGTGGGACACCGTAGCCACGTCGACCTCCGGGAAGCGGGTGGAACAGTTCTCCCGCGATTGTCCTGCATCGGCGCACGCTTTCCGTCTTACTGGTTGGCAGCACGATTCGACCAGGTGCAGACAGGACGTGGTACGGCCATGAAGATCGTCGTCATCGGAGGCAGCGGCCTCATCGGTTCCAAGCTCGTGGACAGCCTCGCCGGACAGGGCCACGAGGCGGTGCCGGCTTCGCCGAAGACCGGCGTGAACACACTGACCGGCGAGGGAGTCGCCGACGTGCTCACCGGCGCCGAGGTCGTCGTGGACGTGTCGAGCTCGCCGTCGTTCGAGGACAAGGCCGTGCTGGAGTTCTTCGAGACGTCCACCCGGACGCTCCTCGCCGCCGCGTCGGACGCAGGGGTGGGCCACTACGTCGCGCTCTCCATCGTCGGTTGTGACCGGATCCCGGACAGCGGTTACATGCGGGCGAAGGTCGCCCAGGAGAAGCTCATCGTCGCGTCCGGAACCCCGTACTCGATCGTGCACGCCACCCAGTTCTTCGAGTTCCTCCAGGGCATCATCGACGCCGGCACGGACGATGACACCGTGCACCTCGCGCCGGTGCTCATCCAGCCGATGGCCGCGGACGACGTCGCGGCCGCGGTGGCCGAGGCCGTGGTCGCAGCGCCGACGAACGCCGTGGTCGAGGTCGCCGGCCCGGAGCAGTTCCGTCTCGACGAACTGGGCCGGTCGATGCTCGCCGCCCGGCAGGACCCTCGTTCGGTGGTGGCCGACCCCGACGCCCGCTACTTCGGCGCCAAGCTGGGCGAACGCTCCCTCGTTTCCACCGACGGCGCCCGCATCGCCGGTACGCGTCTCGACGACTGGCGCGCCCGGACGGCCGGCGGTCGCTGACGCTACGTCGGGGTGTCTGGCGGATCGGCTCGCCCGAGACGCTGCACCAACTCCCGGACCACCTCGGTGAAGTGCTGGTCGGACTCGCCCGGCCAGTGTCCCTGGATGGGTGGGGGGACGCTGTCGCTGGGCGGCGTCACCACGTCGCGAGGGTCGCGATACCGGCGATCCACCGTGGCGGCCGGGCCGCTGGCGCAGGCCGGCGCGTGCGGCCGGTGAGCGGAGAAGATCCAGCCGCCGATGGGGTCGGCGTCACTCCACAGGTTCACCCACCGCCAACCGACCCGGTGGCCGATCTCGTGCAGCGCCGCGTCGTCGACGTACGCGGGGAAGAGCCGCGCGTAGAGGCGGCGCAGCGGTGACCCGTGGGTGAGCAGAGCGACCCGACCGCCGACGTGCGGCGGCAACTGGAGCACCGTCGCGGCGAGCAGGACCGAGCCGTGGCTGTGCCCGGTGAGCAGCACCGCGTCGCCGCGCCCGACGAGGTACGTGATGCGGCGGGCCAGCTCCGGCACGGCCCGCTCGGAATAGCAGGGCGGCGCGAACGGGTGGGCGGCCCGAGGCCAGAAGGTGCCGAGGTCCCAGAGGACACCGATGTGCCGACGGAACGGCACGGTCCGGTAGGCGAAGATGCCCCCGACGAGCAGGCCGAGGATGATCGCCGCGATCACCCAGCTGCCGAACGCGATGCCGAAGATGACCGAGTCCGCGGGCAGACCGACGTTCCGCTCGATGACGTCGTCCGGGAACTGCCCCAGCAGGCCGACGGTGGTGGTTGCCGTGGCGAGTCCGGTGAGACAGCCGTAGAGCACGGCCAGCGGCACCAGTTTCTCGGTGAAGCGAGCCCGGGCGATCGCGTCCCGGACCTGCCGCAGTCGCGGCCCGGCCTCGGCCGGGGCGTCCGGGTAGTCGTGGGCGACGATCGCCGCCGCGGATCGGCGCCGACTGCGCCGGGAGAGCACGATGACGAGGCCGGCGACGATCACGGTGGCCAGCAGCGCCCGGAAGAAGCCGTAGATCGCCCAGGTGTACGCCCGAGGCGGACCGGTCGCGATGCCCTCCCCGGTCGGCACGTCGCGATCGAGGAAGTCCGCCACCCGGTAGACCAACTCCGCTGAGTACGCCACCGCCAGGCTGATCCCGGTGGCCGCGACCACGAGGGCGCCCAGCCCGAACAGCGGGGTGGCGCCGCGATTCCGGCGGCAGAGCAGCACCACGCCCAGAGCGGCCAGCAGCGCCGTCTGTGCGACGAACAACCCGGCCAGGTGCGTCTCGTAGCCGGGTAGTCCGTGCCCCTCGTGCCACTGCGGTGGACCGGTCGCCAGGTGAGCCAGGACGACGACGGTCAGGACGACGGCGACGGTCCGCAGAGTACGGGTGACCCGGTCGAGCCGCGGGTCCCCGGCGGCCCGGTCGATCAACGGTGGCGTGCAGAGCAGCACCGCGCAGACCACCAGTACCACTGCGGTGACGACCGTCAGCGTGATCGTGATCGCCGTGGCGCCGCTCGCGGCCCGGGCCAGGAGCAGGGTGAGGTCCAGCGTCGCGAACGCGGCGGCGACATGGATGGAGCGCAGCCGGCCCACCAGCGGCTCGGCGTCCCACTGCCCGACGGTGCCGAGCCGCGACCCCGAGAACTCCCGATCGGGTGCGCGAAACGCCTCGAACGTCCGACCCGGGCGGTTGCTGATCCGCCAGATCAGGCCGATCGCGGCGGCCGGGACCAGCGCGAGCACCGCCAGTCGCAGTCCGACCGGTCGTCCGCTCAGCCAGGACAACCAGCTGCGCCCGGCCAGGCAGCGCGGCGAGGAGAGGCATTTCCAGCCGACCAGATCCACTGCGACGCCGGCGATGGCGAGCACGTACAGCACGGTGAGCGTGAGCGCCAGCAGCCGGCACAGCGACTTGACCACCGCCTCGGAGCCAGGGTTCGCCGGGCGCATCCAGATCGCGACGTTGACCAGCATGAAGGGCAGCAGGAAGACCACCGCCAGGGTGCGGGCCACGGTCCCGGACGGCAGATCACCCCAGCGGTACGCCTCCAGCGTCACTCCGTGCGCGCCGGTGCTGTCCTCGCACCGGGACCGCGGCCGGTAGAAGCCACCGCTGCGGTCACCCGCGACCTGCGCCGTCTGCTGAAGGTCGAGCACCTGTGCGGCGCTCGCGCCCGAGACGCCGTGCACCCGCAGCTCCACGACATCGCGGGGGATGTCCGACCCCCTCAACCGCGCTGATCCATGCGACGACCCCCCGAGGCGCTCGGCAGCCCCGTCTACCCGATGCGGACGGCCTCAACCGCACGAGCTGACGGGAGCGGGTTGGTGACCGTTGGCGAGGCTCAGTGCTCCCGGTCGGGTGTCAGGTCCGTCCTCGCCTGCCCGGTGCCCGGGTCGAAGGGGAACGACACGTGCTGGTGGATCATCTCCCAGCCCCGACCGGCCCGCTGGAAGACGCGGGTGCCCCGCGACCAGCTCACGATCGTGGTGCCGTCCGGCTGCTGCGCGGTCATCCGGTTGAGGCCCCACGACACGGCCAGGTCGTCGCGGGCGATGACCGCCAGGTCCGGAACGGTCCAGGTGACGATGCCGGTGCTGGCGTCGAGGCCGTTGGCGCAGACCTCGCGAACCTCGTCGCGGCCGACGTACTCCAGCGGCAGTTCGTGCTCGTACGACACGACCGTCGCGGCGACGGGCTCCATGATCCCGTCGAGATCCTTCGCCTCGGTGGCCTCGTACCAGCGCTCGTGCAGTGACCACACCTCCCGCTCGGAGGTCTCGCGGTCGTCGGCGCCGCTGTCGTCGGCGAACGAGTGGTGCTCGTGCGCCACGACCCACGAGCCGTTCTCCTTGCGCAGCCCGAGAGTCAGGCGCAGCAGGAGCTCGGGCCGCCTGGCGAGGTCCTCGGGGGTGCCGCAGCGCAGCAGCGCGTTGGCGTAGGCGAGGGTGTCGCCGGCGGTGATGTCGAGGCTGGTCAGCTCGAAGACGGCCCCCGACGCCTGCCACCGGAAGAAGTCGGGCCAGGTCCGCTCGTACGCCTCGATGCCCCGGACCCCCTCATGCGGCGGGGGTACGTCGTACATGACGATGTCCGCGGAGTGGCGGGCGAGGACGCCGGGCAGGTCACCGGCATGGACCGCCTGCACCCACCGCTCGATCAGCTCGCGGATCTGTGTCTCGTCGTCGGCCATGGTGCTCCCTCGTGCGTCGGGTTGCTCTCACCTCTACAACCCGCGCGGAGCGACAAACTCATCGCCGTGTGCCGACCGGATCTGCTCAGCCTGATCCAGGTGGGTCGGCAGACCGCACATGGGCAGGGTCTCCGGGGTCAGGAACGACACCACCTCGGCGATCCGGTCGCCGCGCAGCGCGACGACGTCCAGCGCCGCCGCCGTGAAGACCGACGCTTCCGGGTTCCAGAGGTACGTCCCGAAGGCGAGCTGCCCGTTCGCGTACGTCGGGACGAACCGCCACCGCACCGCCAACGGGCCGTCCAGCAGGAACTCTCGGATGGCGTCGCGGCCCTCGTACCACCGGGGCAGCGGCGGCATCGAGTACCGGGCGTCGTCGGTGAGCATCGCCAGGATGGCCTCGACGTCGCCGCGCTCCCACGCGGTCACGTACCGCCGTGCCAGTTCGCGCACGGTGTCGTCGCCGAGGCTGCTCAGCTCCGCCTGCTGGCTCTCGGCCGGGCGCAGCGCGTCCACGACCCGTCGGGCCCGTTGCAGGGCGCTGTTGACCGCCGGGGTGGAGGTGCCGAGCAGGTCGGCCACCTCGGCGGCGGGGTAGCCGAGCACCTCCCGCAGCAGCAGCACGGCCCGCTGTCGGCCGGGCAGGTGTTGCAGCGACGCGACGAAGGCGAGCTCCAGGTGCTCGCTGTCGATCACCCGCTGCGCCGGGTCCCGCTGTTCCGGAGGCAAGGAGCGTCGGTCCGGGTACGGTCCGAGCCAGGCCGTCTCGGCCACGGCGGCGGCGCCCGGGGTCAGGTCGGTCGGCAGCTCCCGGCGGCGACCCCGGCCCTCGATCATGCTCAGGCACCGGTTGGTGGCGATCTTGTAGAGCCAGGCTCGCAGAGTGCCGCGATCCTCGTACCGGTGCTGGTTCTGCCAGGCCCGCGTCAGCGTCTCCTGCACCGCGTCCTCGGCGTCGTGGAAGGAACCGAGCATCCGGTAGCAGTGGGCGGTCAGCTCGTCGCGGTGCTCGTCGATCAGCCGAGCGAACGTCACGGTCGTGGAGCCTACCGTCGGCCCGGCCGTCGCGCGCCTGCTCGCTGGCGCCGATCGATCGGCGGGGGAGGGGATTGATCCGACCAGGGTGGGGTAGGTGCGGCCATGGTCGCTGCCGGTCGGCGCGGAGCGGACGGTGGCGTTCCGGCACGTGCCGGGGACACCGCCCACGGCGGCCTGGCGAACACCGCGGCCCGGCTGCTGGACCGTGCGCTGGACACGGTGCGGGAGCGGTTCCGCCGGGTACGCGCCGTCGGCGGCCTCGCCCTGCAGGCCGGGCTGGCTGCGGCGCTGTCCTGGTTCGTGGCGCACGAGCTGCTGCACGTGTCGCAGCCGGTGTTCGCGCCGATCTCCGCCGTCTCGACCCTCGCCGCGTCCGTCGGTCAACGGCTGCGTCGCACCGTCGAGCTGATCCTCGGCGTCACCGTCGGGGTGCTGATCGGCGATCTGCTGCTCCTGGTGATCGGCACCGGCTGGTGGCAACTCGCCCTGATCGTCGTGCTGGCGATCATGGTCGCGTTGTTCCTCGCGGGCAGTGCCGCGGTGGTGATCCAGGCTGGCGCGACGGCGGTGCTCATCGCCACGCTCAGCCCGTCGATCCGCGACCTGGAGGTTCCCCGGTTCGTGGACGCGCTCGTCGGGGGAGGGGTGGCGCTGCTGGTCACCGCCGTGCTGCTGCCGCTGAACCCGCTGCGGGTGCTCAACCGGGCCGCGCGCCCGGCATTGGATCTCCTGGCCGCCCAGCTCGACGCCACCGCCGACGCGCTGGCCGAGCGTGATGCCGCTCGCGCGCGTACCGCCCGCAGCGAGCTGCGGCAGAACAAGGGCCCGCTGAAGGCGTTCGTCGAGGCGACCCAGGGCGCCCGGGAGGCCAGCACCCTGTCACCGGTGCACTGGCACCAGCGACGGGGGCCGGTGGGCCGCTATGCGCAGGCGGCGGAGCCGATCGACCGGGCGATGCGCAACAGCGGAACGTTGATCCGTCGGTCGGTGACGCTGATCGAGGACCGCGAACCGGTCCCGGAGCCGCTGCCGAGGGCGGTGGCCGATCTCGCCGAGGCCGTCCGGCTGCTCAAGCGGCAGTTCGCCGCGGGTGACGAGCCGGACCGGGCGCGCAAGCAGGCCCTGTTGGCGGTCGAGACGGCCGGTCACGCCTACCGGGAGGGCGTCGGCTTCTCCGGTGCGGTGGTGGTGGCGCAGGTTCGTACGACGGTCAGCGACCTTCTGGTGGCCATAGGACTGAGCCAGGAAGACGCGAATCGCCTGGTCAGGCGCTCGTTCGGTGGCCTCTGAGCGCCTGCCGGCCGGACCGTGACGGAGCCAATGGCATCACCTTGAGCCATGGGTGTTGCATGTTGAGCCAAAATGGTGCCATGATGGTGCCATGGAGCTGAGGTCATACGTCGAGAACCTGCGTGACGAGTTCGCCGTGGCTGCGGAGGGCGTCGACGCGGACGGCCGCGCGCTGGCCGAGCGGCTCTTCGCCCAACTGGAGGCCGCTACCCGACTCACCCTGCTGGAGGCGCTGTCCGACGCAGCCGACGAGATCACCCGCGAGCTGGCACCGGGCTCGGTGCACGTCCGGCTGCGTGGGCGCGAACCTGACTTCGTGGTCACCCCGGCCAGCCCGCCGCTCGACGAGCCGAGCGAGGCCACCGGGCCGCAGGCACCCCCTGCGCCGGTGCTCCCACCGGACGGCGACGACGGCGGCACCTCACGGATCAACCTCCGGCTCCCCGACCACCTGAAGGCCAGCGTCGAGGAGGCCGCCGGGCGAGCCGGGCTGTCGGTCAACGCCTGGCTGGTGCGAGCCGTCGCCGGTGCCATCGGGGCGGGCGACACCGAACGTCGTCCACCCCGGCGGGTGGAGCCGCGCTCCGGGCAGCACTTCACCGGCTGGGCCCGCTGACCCTCCGTACCCCTTTGTTTTCGCGCCGCTGACCAGCGGCGACATTCACCGACCACCTTTCGGGAGACCACCATGCCTGTTTTCGAAACGCCAGAGCCCATCTCCGTCCAGATCGAGTTGCCCGTCGGGGATGTCTGGATCAGCGCGACCGACCGCACCGACACTGTGGTGACGGTGCGGCCCCGCGACCCGTCGAGCAGGGCCGACGTGAGCACCGCCGAA
The DNA here is from genome assembly GCF_006715105.1 of Micromonospora sp. A202. Lineage (NCBI taxonomy): Bacteria > Bacillati > Actinomycetota > Actinomycetes > Micromonosporales > Micromonosporaceae > Micromonospora > Micromonospora sp. A202. Next base: position 1,775,729 of record NZ_VFMP01000001.1, read on the forward strand.
CAGTGCACCGTCGAGTACGCCGCCGGAAAACTGCTGATCAGGGTGTCGAAGAGTTGGCGCCGCTACGGCTTCGGCCCCGGCCCGTCGGTCGACGTCCTGATCGAGTTGCCGACCGGGTCGCGGGTGCAGGCCGAGTCGTCGTGGGCGGCATTCCGCTGCGAGGGCCGGCTCGGCGAGTGCCGGATCAAGACCGGAAGTGGGATCCGGCTCGACGAGACCGGCCCGCTGGACATCGACAGCAGCCACGGTGAGGTCGCCGTGGAGCGCGTCGCCGGTGACGCCCGGGTGAAGGCTTCGTCCGGCAAGGTGCGCATCGGTGCGGTCGACGGCACCGCCGAGATCAAGAACTCCTCCGGCGACTGCTGGATCGGCCGTAGCGGCGGCGACGTCCGGGTCAACACCGCGTACGGCGACATCACCCTCGACACGTCGACGGCCTCGGTGACGGCACGCACCGCCTACGGCAACCTCCGGCTGGGCGAGGTCGCACGGGGATCGATCGACCTGAACACCTCGTACGGGGCCATCGAGGTCGGCATCCGTCGGGGGACCGCCGCCTGGCTCGACGTCAGCTCCAAGCACGGCCGCGTACACAACGCCCTGGAAACCGCCGACAGCCCGGCGCAGACCGACGAGACGGTCGAGGTCCGGGCGAACACCGCCTACGGCGACATCATGATCCGCCGCGCCTGATCCGCTGCCACACAGACCGCAAAGAGGAGACCATGACCAGCTCCACGAAACCCGCAATCGTCGCCACCGACCTGCGGAAGTCCTACGGCGACAAGGTCGTGCTGGACGGCATCGACCTCATGATCACCGAGGGAACGATCTTCGCGTTGCTCGGCCCCAACGGTGCCGGCAAGACCACCACCGTGCAGATCCTCTCCACGCTGATCAACGCCGACGGCGGCCACGCCCGCGTCTTCGGCCACGACCTGGCCCGAGAGCCCAACGCCGTACGCGAACTGATCGGCGTCACCGGCCAGTTCTCCGCCGTCGACAACCTGCTCACCGGGCGGGAGAACCTGAACCTGATGGCCGACCTGTGTCACCTGGGCAAGGCGGCCGGCCGGCGACGGATCGCCGACCTGCTCGACCAGTTCGACCTGGTGGAGGCGGCGGGCAAACCGGTGTCGACGTACTCCGGCGGCATGCGCCGACGGCTCGACCTTGCGATGACCCTGGTCGGTGAGCCCCGCGTCATCTTCCTCGACGAGCCGACCACCGGCCTCGACCCGCGCAGCCGCCGGGCCATGTGGCAGATCATCCGCAACCTCGTCGCCGAGGGCGTCACCATCCTGCTCACCACGCAGTACCTGGAGGAGGCCGACCATCTCGCCGACCGCGTCGCCTTCCTCGACCACGGCCGGCTGATCGCCGAGGGCACGCCGCGCGAACTCAAGCGGCTCATCCCGGGTGGCCACGTCGTACTCCAGTTCGCCGATCAGGAAGGGCTCGATTCGGCGGCCCGCGCGTTCGCCGCCGCCACCCGCGACGACGCCGCGCTCACCCTCCAGGTGCCGAGTGACGGCGGGGTCGGCACGCTGCGGTCCCTGCTCGACCAGCTCGATCGCGCCTCCATCACCGTGGCCGGGCTCTCCGTGCACACCCCCGATCTCGACGACGTCTTCCTCACCCTCACCGGCCAGCCGGACACCCGCGCCGGCCGCCCCGACCACGAAAGGGCTCCAGCGCGATGAGCACCCTCTCCCTCGCCGTCCGTGACTCGAGCACGATGCTGCGGCGCAACCTCCTGCACATGCGGCGCTACCCGTCGATGACCCTGCTGCTCGTCGGCGTCCCGGTCATCACCCTGCTGCTCTTCGTCTACGTCTTCGGTGGCACGCTCGGCGCCGGCCTCGGGCCGACCGGCGACCGTTCCCAGTACGCCAACTACGTCACGCCGGGCATCCTGCTCATCACCGTGGCCAGCGCGGCGCAGGGCACCGCCATCTCGGTCGCGATGGACATGACCGAGGGCATCATCGCCCGGTTCCGAACGATGGCGATCTTCCGACCGTCGGTCCTCACCGGACACGTCCTGGGCAGCCTGGTCCAGACCCTGCTCAGCCTCGCGGCCGTCACCGGTGTGGCGCTGCTCGTCGGGTTCCGGCCCACGGCCAACCCGGTCGAGTGGCTCGCCGCCATCGGCGTCCTCTCCATGATCACCTTTGCGCTGGCCTGGCTGTCGGTCGCCCTCGGCCTGGTCAGCGACAGTGTCGAGACGGCCAGCAACCTGCCCATGCCACTGATCCTCCTGCCGTTCCTCGGCAGCGGGTTCGTCCCCACCGACTCCATGCCCACAGCGGTCCGATGGTTCGCCGACTACCAGCCCTTCACGCCCGTCATGGAAACCCTCCGCGGCCTGCTCCTCGGCACCGGGATCGGTGCCAACGGGATCATCGCGGTGATCTGGTGCGTCGTCATCAGCGCGCTCTCCTTCCTCTGGGCCAAGACCCTGTACAACCGCAGTCGAGCGACCTGATCCTGACCGGCGCCCGATGTCCCCGCCATCGCGACGGACAGCCGGCGGCTCGGCCCACTGGGCCGAGCCGCCGGCTGTCCACGTCGCGCGGGACGGGGTCGAGGTGGTGCAGGGCTGGCGGCGTCGCGAAGGCTTGACCGACTCGGGTTTCATGCATTCGGCCTGTCGCCGCGCCGCGGACCCCCCGATTTCAATAACGCGAGTGGATCTACCAGGCCGCACGACGTGGCCACGCCACTGCCCGCGTCGCGCCACGGCGCCGGGCGGGGGAGGCCGCCCTTGAGCGTCCGTCCGACCCGAGGGCACGCGACCGACGCAGCCACCGCTGAAACGTCGAATGTTATCGATAACACCCGCCGGTTGTCCGATCATGAGATGCGCCGGTCGCCCGCCGGGGCGCTCGCCGATGAGCCCGCGCGACCGTCGGCTCCGGTTCCGTAGATCTGATCAAGAGATCGTGAGGCCTCGATGATGTTATCGCCAACATCATCGGCGAGCGGCACGCGGTCGCCGTCGGACGGCCGTCTCGTGGTGGTGGAGGGTGGGACCTTGTCGTCCGGTCCGCCGAGAGGCAGCCGGGCGTCGACCGGTCCGCGCGGCAACCCCACCCGGAGTGCAGAGGAAAGGCCCGGCACCGGATTCGCGCCTTTTGCGCCGGTCCGTTATCGACCCTCCCGAGTCGGCCCACCTTCGGCGTTCCGTTACGGAGCTGTTGCGGGTAGATGTCTTGACGAGGCTGGATGTGAGCGTTAACACTATCCCCGTTAACGGTGGAGGTGAACATGAACCGTGTGGACGGAGCAGGCGACCGCTATGTCGTCGGTGTCGACTACGGCACCCTGTCCGGGCGCGCTCTGGTGGTCCGTGTCGGTGATGGTGCCGAGTTGGGGACCGCGGTGCACGAGTACGGCGACGCAGTGATCAGCACGGCGCTTCCGGGAGGTCGACCGCTTCCCCCGGACTGGGCCCTGCAGAACCCGGAGGACTACCGCGACGTGTTGCGGTACGCCGTCCCGGCGGCGGTGTCCGCCGCAGGGGTGGATCCGGCCGCGATCGTCGGCATCGGCATCGACTTCACCGCCTGCACGGTGCTGCCGACGACCGCCGACGGCATCCCGCTCTGCGAGGATCCCGAGCTGCGCGACCGGCCGCACGCCTGGGTCAAGCTGTGGAAGCACCACGCGGCGCAGACGCACGCCGACCGGATCAACGCGCTGGCCCACGAGCGGGCCGAGCCGTGGATCGGCCGGTACGGCGGCAAGATCTCCGCCGAGTGGCAGTACGCCAAGGGGCTCCAGATGCTGGAGGAGGACCCCGAGGTCTACCACCGCGCCGAGCGGTTCATCGAGGCGGCCGACTGGATCGTCTGGCAGCTCTGCGGCACCGAGACCCGCAACGTCTGCACGGCCGGTTACAAGGGAATCCTCCAGGACGGTCAGTACCCCAGTGAGGACTTCCTGACCGCGCTCAATCCCGGGTTCGGCGACTTCGTGACCAAGCTGGACGGTCCGTTGCTGCCCCTGGGCGCCCGGGCCGGCTCGCTCACCGCGCGCGCCGCCGCCTGGACCGGCCTGCCGGAGGGGATCGCGGTCGCCGTCGGCAACGTCGACGCGCACGTCACCGCGGCGTCCGCGCAGGCCGTGGAGCCCGGCCGGCTCGTCGCCATCATGGGCACCTCGACCTGTCACGTGGTCAACGGCGCCCAGGTCGCCGAGGTGGCCGGTATGTGCGGTGTCGTGGACGGCGGCATCAGCCCCGGCGCGTGGGGTTACGAGGCCGGGCAGAGCGGTGTCGGCGACATCTTCGGCTGGTTCGTCGAGCACGCGGCTCCGGCCGGCGTCGACTCGCACGAACGCCTCACCGAGCTGGCCGCGAGCCAGCCGGTCGGCGCGCACGGTCTGATCGCCCTGGACTGGTGGAACGGCAACCGTTCACTGCTGGTCAACCACGACCTCAGCGGGATGATCGTCGGAATGACCCTGGCCACCCGGCCGCAGGACATCTACCGGGCGCTGCTGGAATCCACCGCGTACGGCACTCGGATGATCATCGAGGCGTTCGTCGAGGCCGGAGTCGCGGTGAACGACCTCGTGATCGCCGGCGGCCTCACCAACAACGCGCTGCTGATGCAGATCTACGCCGACGTGACCAAGCGGCCACTGAACATCATCGCCTCGACGCAGGGGCCGGCGCTGGGATCGGCGATCCACGCCGCCGTGGCAGCTGGCGAGTTCCCCACGGTCCACGAGGCGTCGCAGGCGATGGGTCGGGTGCACGAGGCCGTGTACCGACCGGATCCCGAGCGGGCGCGTGCCTACGACGCCCTCTACGCCGAGTACCGGACGCTGCACGACCACTTCGGTCGCGGCGGCAACGACGTCATGCTGCGCCTGCGGGCAATCCGCAACGCGGCAGCCGGAACCGCTGCGGCCGCACCCGAGGCCGCGTTGGAGGTGGTCGCATGAGCACTGAGGTGACCCGACAGATCCGTGAGCTGCGCGAGACCGTCGCACGCCTGCACTCCGAGCTGACCCGGTACGGCCTGGTCGCCTGGACGTCCGGCAACGTCTCCGCGCGGGTTCCCGGCCAGGACCTCCTGGTGATCAAGCCGAGCGGCGTCAGCTACGACGACCTCACCGCCGACAACATGGTGGTGTGTGACCTCGACGGTGCTCTCGTCGAGGGCGACTTCACCCCGTCCAGTGACACCGCCGCGCACGCCTACGTCTACCGGGCCATGCCCGAGGTCGGTGGGGTCGTGCACACGCACAGCTCGTACGCCACCGCCTGGGCCGCCTGCGGCGAGGCGATCCCGTGCCACCTCACCGCCCAGGCCGACGAGTTCGGCGGGGAGATCCCGATCGGCCCGTTCGCTCTGATCGGCGGTGACGACATCGGCAAGGGCATCGTCGCTACGCTGGCCGGTCACCGCTCGCCTGCGGTGCTGATGCAGAACCACGGCGTCTTCACCATCGGGCGCGACGCCCGCGCCGCGGTCAAGGCTGCGGTCATGTGCGAGGACGTGGCCCGTACCGCGCATCTGGCCCGCGCACTGGGGCAGCCGGTGCCGATGGCGCAGGCAGACATCGATGCTCTTTATGACCGTTACCAGAACGTCTACGGTCAACAACCAGTCGCACCCGCGGGTTCCTGACCATTCGGCCAGGTCGAAGCCCGCTGGTCTGCACCACCGAAGCACCACCGACGCACCAGCACGCACCAGTACGCACCACCCGCGTACGCCGCTCTTTCGCACCTCGGCGGTTGGCGCGGTTTCCCACCACATGAGCCAAGGAGATCCGATGAGAAAGATGCGAACGCAGTCCGCTCCGTGGCGCGCTGCCGCGGTCCTCGCCAGCGTGCTGCTCGTCGGCGGCGTGGCGGCCTGCGGCAACAGCGACACCGGCGGCGGCGGTTCCAAGGACGACGGCAAGATCACGATGGGCTTCTCCCAGGTCGGTGCGGAGAGCGGCTGGCGTACCGCGAACACCACCTCGATCAAGGATGCCGCCGCTGCGGCCGGGATCGAGCTGAAGTTCGACGACGCTCAGCAGAAGCAGGAAAACCAGATCAAGGCGATCCGCAACTACATCCAGCAGAAGGTCGACGTGATCGCCTTCTCGCCGGTGGTGGAGTCCGGGTGGGACACCGTGCTCAAGGAGGCCAAGGACGCCGACATCCCGGTCATCCTGACCGACCGCTCGGTGGACTCGGCCGACAAGAGCCTGTACAAGACCTTCCTCGGCTCGGACTTCGTCAAGGAGGGCCGGCTCGCGGGTGAGTGGCTGGTCGAGCAGAAGAAGACCGCCTCGGGCCCGGTGAACATCGTCGAGTTGCAGGGCAACACCGGCGCGGCGCCGGCGAACGACCGCAAGAAGGGCTTCGCCGAGGCCATCGCCGCCAACCCGAACCTGAAGGTCATCGCCTCCCAGCCGGGTGACTTCACCCGCGCGGGCGGCAAGCAGGTCATGGAGCAGTTCCTCAAGGCCAACCCGAAGATCGACGTGTTGTTCGCGCACAACGACGACATGGGCCTGGGCGCACTCGAGGCGATCACCGCTGCCGGCAAGGTGCCCGGCAAGGACATCACCATCATCACTGTCGACGCTGTCAAGGACGGCATGCAGGCTCTCGCCGACGGGAAGTTCAACTTCATCGCGGAATGCAGCCCGCTGCTCGGCCCGCAGCTGATGGACCTGGCCAAGAAGGTGCACGCTGGCGAGCAGGTGGCGCCTCGGATCGAGACCGAGGAGACCACCTTCACCCAGGAGCAGGCCAAGGAAGCACTGCCCAACCGCAAGTACTGACCGACGCCGGGGTCGCCGCGCTCGCGTGGCGGCCCCGCCGCGTCGTCCCCCTACCCGCAACGGACCGGGTATGGCCCGCGACCATTCCGCAGCACGCCCGCCCGGACGATCCCCAGGGACGACCGGGCGGGCGCACGGGGCGGTGGCGGCCCTTCCGTGTCGACAACCCAGAAGAGGTCTGATGGGATGACGGATAGCCGTCCGGTCCTGACGATGACCGGGATCAGCAAGTCCTTCCCCGGGGTGCGCGCACTCCACGACGTCAACTTCCGGCTCTTTCCCGGCGAGGTGCACGCCCTGATGGGCGAGAACGGCGCCGGCAAGTCGACCCTCATCAAGGTGCTGACCGGTGTCTACGACACCGACGAGGGCACCATCACCCTCGACGGCGAGCCGGTCTCCTTCAGCGGGCCGATGCAGGCGACCGCCGCCGGGGTGAGCACGGTCTTCCAGGAGGTGAACCTCTGCACCAATCTCTCGGTGGCGGAGAACATCTTCATCGGCCGCGAGCCCCGGCGCCTCGGCGCCGTGCACTGGGGGGAGGTTCGCCGCCGGGCCCGGGCGCTGCTTGCCCTCCTCGACCTCGACCTCGACGTCAGTGCGCCGCTCGGCTCGTACTCCCTGGCTATCCAGCAGATGGTCGCCATCGCCCGCGCGATCGACATCAAGGCTCGGGTGCTGATCCTGGACGAGCCGACGTCCAGCCTGGACGCCGGCGAGGTGGCCCAGCTGTTCCGCATCATGCGGCACCTGCGTGACGAGGGCATCGCGATCCTCTTCGTGACCCACTTCCTCGACCAGGTCTACGAGATCGCCGACCGCATCACGGTGTTGCGCAACGGTGGGCTCGTCGGCGAGTACCTGACCACCGAGCTGCCTCAGCTCTCCCTGGTCGAGAAGATGATCGGCAAGGAACTCGACGTCCTCGAAGGCATCGAGGAGCACTCCCGCCGGGACCTGGCCGCGCTGGAGGAGGGCACCCCACTGGTGGCGGTGTCGAACTTCGGCCGGGCGGGGGCGGTCAAGCCGTTCAGCCTCACCATCCACGCCGGGGAGGTGGTGGGCCTGGCCGGCCTGCTGGGCTCCGGGCGTACCGAGGTGGCGCGGCTGTTGTTCGGCGCCGACCGGACCGACGGCGGTCAGGTCGCGGTGGACGGCACGGCGAGCAGCCTGCGCACCCCCGCCCAGGCCATCGACCATGGCATCGGCTTCTGTTCGGAGAACCGTCGCGCGGAGGGCATCGTCGCCGACCTGTCGGTCCGCGAGAACATGATCCTCGCCATGCAGGCCGCCCGTGGCTGGTTGCGGCCCATCCCGCGTCGCCGCCAGGACGAGCTGGTCGACAAGTACGTCAAGGCACTCAACATCCGGCCGGCGGACCCGGAGGTGCCGGTCCGCAACCTCTCCGGTGGCAACCAGCAGAAGGTGCTCCTGGCCCGGTGGCTGATCACCGAGCCGCGACTGTTGATCCTCGACGAACCGACCCGGGGCATCGACATCGGCGCGAAGACCGAGATCCAGAAGCTCGTGACCCAGTTGTCCGACGGCGGCATGGCGGTGCTGTTCATCTCCGCCGAGCTGGAGGAGGTGCTGCGCCTCAGCCACAAGGTGGCCGTGATGCGGGACCGGCAGATGGTCGCGCAGCTCGCCAACGACGACACCCTGGACGCGGACCGCATCATGCAGACGATCGCCAGTGGGTCCCACCGGGAGGAGGCAGACCGATGAACGCCACCATGGGCCGCTACCGGGCGGTGACCGGTCACCGGTTGTTCTGGCCCGTCGCCGTGCTGGTCGTCATGCTCGCCGCGAACACGATCTACCGGCCCGGGTTCCTGTCGATCGAGCTCAAGGACGGGCACCTGTACGGCTCGCCGATCGACATCCTGCGGCTGAGCGCACCACTGATCCTCGTCGCGCTGGGGATGACCCTGGTCATCTCCACCGGCGGCATCGACCTGTCGGTGGGGTCGGTGTGTGCGATCAGCGGCGCGATCGCCTGCATGTACATCAGCAAGCAGTCCGACCAGAACAGCCTTGTCGTGGTGCTGACCGCCCTCGCGATGGCGTTGGGCGTCGCGCTCGTGCTGGGCGCCTGGAACGGCGTGCTGGTGGCCGTGATCGGGATCCAACCGATCATCGCCACCCTGATCCTGATGGTGGCCGGCCGGGGCCTCGCCCAGCTGATCACCCAGGGTCAGATCATCACCATCAACTCCGAGCCGTTCCGGGCGATCGGGCTTGGCCACCTGTTCACCCTGCCGCTGGCCATCTTCATCGCCCTCGCCGCGGCACTGCTCGTCGCCGCGTTCACGCGGCGCACCGCACTCGGCATGATCGTCGAGTCGGTGGGTGGCAACGCCGAGGCGAGCCGGTTGGCAGGCATCCGCTCCGGCCGGGTCATCTTCCTCGCGTACGTGCTCAGCGCCGTCTGTGCCGCGATCGCCGGTTTCATGATGACGGCCAACGTCTCCAGTGCCGACGGCAACGCGGTCGGCCTCTGGGTGGAGCTGGACGCCATCCTCGCCGTCGTCATCGGCGGTACGTCCCTCGCCGGTGGCCGGTTCTTCCTCAGCGGCACGATCATCGGCGCGCTGATCATCCAGACGCTGACCACCACGGTGTACGCCATGGACATCTCACCGCAGACCTCGCTGCTGTTCAAAGCGGTCGTCGTCATCGCCGTCTGCCTCATCCAGGCGCCGGCCTTCCGGGCCCGGTTCGCCCGCCGCAGGCGCAGCGCGCCGAAGCCCACCACCATCGCCGACAAGCCGAAGGAGCAGGTACCGGCATGACCACTGGATCGCTCACCGCTGGTCGTGCCCGGTTCCGGCTGCCGAGGCGGCAGATACCGGTCCTGGCCACGCTCGTCCTCCTGCTGGTGATGTACGGCATCGGGGTGTCCCAGTACCAGGCGTTCTCCAACGTGCAGGTCATCTTCAACGTCTTCATCGACAATGGTTTCCTGCTCGTGGTCGCGATCGGGATGACCTTCGTGATCCTCACCGGCGGCATCGACCTGTCGGTCGGGTCCGTCGTGGCGATGACGGCGATGGTGTCGGCCTGGCTGCTCCAGGAAGGCCTACCGGCGGCGCTGGTGCTCGTCATCGCCCTGCTCATCGGGCCGACGCTCGGTCTGCTGATGGGCTGCGCCATCCACTTCTTCGACATCCAGCCGTTCATCGTCACCCTCGCGGGGATGTTCTTCGCCCGGGGGATGTGCACGTTCATCTCCGGCTCGTCCATCCCGATCACCGACGGGTTCTGGACCAGGATGTCGCAGGAACGGATCGGTGATCCCCGGGGCAACTTCGTCTCGATCAGCGTGCTGATCGCCTTCGTCGTGGTCGCCGTCGCCGCGTACGTGCTGGCCTACACCCGGCTGGGACGCAACGTGTACGCCATCGGCGGCAACCCCCAGTCGGCCCTGCTGATGGGTCTGCCGGTGGGGCGGACCAGGATCGCCGTCTACACCATCAGCGGTCTGTGCTCCGCGATCGGCGGGATCCTGCTGTCCTTCTACACCCTCTCCGGCGCGCCGTTGATCGCCGTCGGGATGGAGCTGGACGTCATCGCCGCCGTCGTCATCGGAGGCACGGTGCTCACCGGCGGCTCGGGTTACGTGTTCGGCACGGTGCTCGGCGTCCTGGTGCTGGGCGTGATCCAGACCCTCATCACCTTCGATGGGAGCCTCAACTCCTGGTGGACGAAGATCGTGATCGGCGGTCTGCTCTTCGCGTTCATCCTCCTCCAGCGCCTCATCGGAATCCGTTACAAGTGACAGTTCCTCTCGCGGAAGGCAACCCCATGGCACCACAAACCCAACCCGAGATCTGGTTCCTCACCGGCAGCCAAGGCATGTACGGCGAGGAGACGCTCCGGCAGGTCGCCGAGCAGTCCCGCCAGATCGCGGCCGCGCTCGACGACTCGCCGCAGATTCCCGCCCGCGTGGTCTGGAAGCCCGTCCTGACCAACAGCAGTGAGATCCTGCAGGTCTGCCGGGACGCCGCCGCCCAGGGTGCCGTCGGGGTCATCGCCTGGATGCACACCTTCTCTCCGGCGAAGATGTGGATCTCCGGTCTGGACGCGTTGCAGACGCCGTTGCTGCACCTGCACACCCAGGCCAACGTGCTGCTGCCCTGGAACGACATCGACATGGACTTCATGAACCTGAACCAGGCCGCCCACGGCGACCGGGAGTTCGGGTACATCCAGACCCGTCTCGGTGTGGCCCGCAAGACGGTGGCCGGGCACGTCAGCGACCCGCGGGTCACCGCCCGGGTCGGGGCGTGGGCACGTGCCGCGCTCGGCTGGTCGGCGATGCGGTCGCTGCGCCTGGCCCGCTTCGGTGACAACATGCGCGACGTCGCGGTGACCGAGGGCGACAAGGTCGAGGCGGAGCTGCGGTTCGGGGTCTCGGTCAACACCTACGGCGTCAACGACCTGGTCGAGGTGGTCGGCCAGGTCACCGACGCGCAGGTGGACGACCTGGTCAAGGAGTACCAGGACACCTACCGCATCGGCGGCGACCTGCTGCCCGGCGGCGATCGGCACGACTCGTTGCGGTACGCGGCCCGCCTGGAGCTGGGCATGCGCACGTTCCTGGACGCGGGCGGGTTCCGGGCCTTCACCACGAACTTCGAGGACCTCGGGGGCCTGCGTCAGCTGCCGGGCATCGCCGTGCAGCGGCTCATGGCCGACGGCTACGGCTTCGGTGGCGAGGGCGACTGGAAGACGTCGGTCCTGGTGCACACGCTCAAGGCGATGTCGGTGGGCGTGGACGGCGGCACGTCGTTCATGGAGGACTACACCTACGACCTCACCCCGGGCGAGGAGCTGGTGCTCGGCGCCCACATGCTGGAGGTCTGTCCGACCATCGCCTCCGATGTTCCCAACGTGGAGATCCACCCCCTGAGCATCGGCGGTCGGGAGGACCCGGTCCGGCTGGTCTTCGACGCCGCGCCCGGCCCGGCGGTGGTGCTCGGGCTCGCCGACATGGGCGAGCGGTTCCGGCTCGTCGCCAACGAGATCGACGTGGTCACCCCGCCGCAGCCGCTGCGCCGGCTGCCGGTGGCCCGCGCGGTCTGGCGTCCGCGACCGGACCTGCCGGTGTCGGCGGAGTCGTGGATCACCGCGGGCGCGCCGCACCACACCGTTCTGTCGCAGGCGGTGGGGGTGGAGGAGTTGCACGACCTGGCCGAGATGAGCCGCACGGAACTGGTCGTCATCGACGCCGACACCCAGCCCCGCCGCTTCGCCGACGAGATCCGCTGGAACCAGGCCTACTACCGGTTGGCGCGCGGCTTCTGACCCATTCGCTCGGAGCGTCCGGAAACGGGTGGTCCATCCCTGCCTGCGGGCCGGGGTGGCCACCCGTTCGCGCGTGGTCCTGGCAGGAACGCGGGCCGACTGTGTTACGTCTTGACTAACAGCATGTTATCGCTCACAGTCTATAGCCAAGATGGTCGATGTCTTGACTGTCCGGCCATGTGCGCGTTGCACCCCCTCGGATGCGGCACCTCGTCGCCGCGACGGTCGGGCTGGCGGTGTTAGCGATCACAAGGTCGGACGCGGGTCAACTCGGTGCCCCGCCCGGTGCCGCGGACGCCGACCCAGACCGCTCGGTTCGCGTCAGCAGAGGAGGATCATGCTTTCCATCGGTCGGGTTCCCCGAGGTGCGCCACGTCGGCGCGGGTGGCTGTCGAGACTGGCCATCGCCGCTATGACACTGGTGGTCGGTGGCGCGGCCGTAGCCGTCGCCTCGTCGCCCGCGTCAGCGGCCACCGTCGACACCAGCGCCTGGTACGTGTTGGTGAACCGCAACAGCGGCAAGGCCGTGGACGTGTACAACCTGGCGACGAACGACGGCGCGCGGATCACGCAGTGGACGCGCAACAACGGCAACCAGCAGCAGTGGCAGTTCGTCGACTCCGGAGGCGGCTACTACCGACTCAAGTCGAGGTTGTCGGGCAAGGTGCTGGACGTCTCCGGCCGCTCGACCGCCAACGGCGCCAGCGTCGTGCAGTGGACCGACAACAACGGCACCAACCAGCAGTTTCGGCTGGCAGACTCGGACGGCGGGTACGTGCGGTTGATCAACCGCAACAGCAACAAGGCGATGGAGGTGCAGGGCGCCTCGACCGCCGACGGCGGCAACATCGTGCAGTACGACGACTGGAACGGCGCCAACCAGCAGTGGCAGCTCGTCCGCGTCGACGGCGGGACCGACCCCACGACGCCACCGCCGTCGAACGGCACGTACTCGAACCCGGTGGTCTGGCAGGACTTCGCCGACGTCGACATCATCCGGGTCGACAACGCCTACTACATGTCGGCGTCCACCATGCACTACTCGCCGGGAGCGCCGGTGCTGCGCTCGTACGACCTGGTGAACTGGGAGTTCGCCGGTCACTCGGTGCCCCGGCTCGACTTCGGCTCGAAGTACGACATGAGCGGCGGTAACGCGTACGTCGACGGGATCTGGGCGTCGACGTTGAACTACCGGCCGAGCAACCGGACGTACTACTGGGCCGGGTGCATCGACTTCGCGCAGACCCACATCTACACCGCGTCCGCCGTCGACGGCGCGTGGAGCAAGCACACCACCATCCCGAACTGCTACTACGACGCCGGCATGCTGATCGACGACAACGACACCATGTACGTGGCGTACGGCAACGGCACCATCAGCGTGGCGCAGTTGTCCGCGGACGGGAAGTCGCAGGTTCGCGCCCAGCAGGTCTACACCACGCCGTCGAGCATCGGCACGCTGGAGGGCGCCCGGTTCTACAAGCGCAACGGCGCCTACTACATCTGGCTCACCCGCCCGGCCAACGGCCAGTACGTGCTGAAGTCGACCAACGGCCCGTTCGGCCCGTACGAGCAGCGTCAGGTGCTGCTCAACCTGCCCGGCCCGATCTCCGGTGGCGGTGTGCCGCACCAGGGTGGGCTGGTGCAGACCCAGAACGGCGACTGGTACTACATGTCCTTCGTCGACGCGTACCCCGGTGGTCGGATGCCGGCGATGGCCCCGATCACCTGGACCGGCGACGGCTGGCCGGTGCTGCAGACGGTCAACGGCACCTGGGGCACCTCGTACCCGAAGCCGAACCTGCCCGCGCCGCCACGTGCGGTCAAACCGCTGACCGGCACCGACACGTTCGCCGGCACCACCCTCGGCCCGCAGTGGGAGTGGAACCACAACCCGGACAACAGCAAGTGGGCGGTCAACAACGGGCTGAACCTGCAGACCGCCACGGTCACCGGCGACCTGTACAAGGCGCGCAACACGCTGACCCACCGCATCCAGGGCCCCACCTCGACCGCGACGATCGAGTTGGACTACTCCACGATGCGCGACGGTGACCGGACCGGTTTGGCGGTGCTGCGTAACTCGTCGGCCTGGATCGGGGTCCGACGGGACAACGGGTCGACACGTCTGGTCATGCAGAACGGCCTGACGATGGACGGCAGTTGGAACACCACCAGCACCGGCAGCGAGGTGGCGAGCACCGCTGTCTCCGGTGGCCGGATCTGGTTGCGGGCCAACGCCGACATCAGACCGGGGTCGGGCCGGCAGGCGCGTTTCTCGTACAGCACGGACGGGGTCAACTTCACCTCGTTCGGCAACGCGCTCACCCTGGCGAACAACTGGCAGTTCTTCATGGGCTACCGGTTCGCCATCTTCAACCACGCGACCCAGGCGCTCGGTGGCGCTGTCACCGTGCGCCGATTCGACCTGACGACGCCGTGACACCAGTCACAACAGGATCGGTCTGATCCGGTGGCGTGGGCGCGCACGTGCCCGTCGAGCCCGCGCCACCGCGCCACCGCGTGATGCCGTCGCCGGCCTGCTCCACGCTCTGTCCAGGGAGCGTAGGGCGGGCCGGCGTGGCGTCTGGCAACGACGGAGTACGCCGCTTGGCCGCGTACTCCAGGTGGGGGAATGCGTTGCGCGGCTCTGGCGCGTTGCGCGGACCCCCTACCGCCGTCCCGTGTTCGGGGCGGTGGCTGGCGTAGACTGTCGGCGATCCAGCGCTGGTCACCTGGGATTCAGCACCGGCGTGGTGACTGAGCGAGGGGGATCGGGCCGGGCCGCTCCAGTCGACGTCGACGGGCTGCGGGCCGGAGACGTAGCGGGGGGAGCGAAATGGCCGTCCACGGTCCCGCGATGACGGACGTTGCTCGTCTCGCCGGTGTCTCCCATCAGACGGTGTCGCGGGTGCTCAACGGGCATCCCAACGTCCGTGAGCAGACCCGGCTCCGGGTGCGCGCGGCGATCGCCGAACTCGGCTACCGTCCGAACGGCGCGGCACGCGCGCTGGTGACCGGTCGATCGCAGGTCATCGGCGTGGTCGCACAGAACACGACGCTCTACGGTCCGGCGTCACTGCTGGCGGCGTTGGAGCAGACGGCCGCCGAAGAGGGTTTCGCGGTCAGTGTCGGCAGCGTCCGCAACCTGGACCACCGGTCCATCTCGGCGGCCGTCGAGCGGCACCTGTCGCACCGCGTCGCCGGCATCGTGGTCATCGCGCCGGTCGAGTCGGCCGGTGAGGCGCTGGAACGCCTGCCGAAGGATGTCCCGCTGGTCACGGTCGACGGTGACCCGAGCCGACCGGTGCCACTGGTGACTGTCGACCAGGTAGCGGGTGCCCGGGCGGCGACGCAACATCTGCTCGACGCGGGGCACCGCACCGTCTGGCACGTCTCGGGCCCGTCCGACTGGTTCGACAGCGTCGGTCGGATCGACGGCTGGCGGGAGGCTCTGCTGGCCGCCGGGCTGGTTCCGCCACCGCTGATGCCGGGGGACTGGTCCGCGGCCTCGGGTTACCGGTGTGGGCAGATGTTGGCGCGGATGCCGGAGGTCACGGCGGTCTTCACCGCCAACGACCATCTCGCGCTGGGCGTGCTGCGGGCGTTGCACGAGTTCGGCAAGCGGGTGCCGGACGACATCAGCGTCGTCGGCTTCGACGACGTGCCGGAGGCGGCGTACTTCATTCCACCGCTGACCACCGTTCGCCCGGACTTCGACGCGGTGGCGCGGGCGAGCCTGCAGATGCTGCTGAGCCAGATCGAGTCGGGCACCAGCGGGGCACTACGGCAGACCGTCGCCCCGACACTGGTCTCCCGCGAGAGCGTCGCGCCACCGCGTCGCTGACGCTCGCCCGTCGACGGACGCGGTTGGATTGCCGTAGAGGGCCCCTATCGATGCTCGGCAATGCACCGAGGGCAAGGTATTGAACCTCATGAAATGTCGCCGTAACATGATGGGCGTCTCTGTTAACGCTAACAATATTGGCGTCCAGCAATAGGCCCAGCGACCCAAGATCGTAGTCAGGGGCGGGCGCCACCGACAAGGAGGCTCGATGAACCGCATCACCCGAGGTCGTCGCTGGGGGAGCGTACTGGCGGCCGGAGTGCTGCTCGCCGGCGCTCTGGTCGGCCTGCGCGCCCCCGCGGCGCAGGCACTGGACAACGGGGTGGCGCGTACTCCCCCCATGGGTTGGAATTCGTGGAACTCGTTCGGCTGCAACATCAACGAGGCGCTGATCCGGCAGACGGCGGATGCGATCGTCAGCAACGGTATGCGGGACCTCGGCTACAACTACGTCGTGGTCGACGACTGCTGGTTCAACCCCAACCGGGACAGCTCCGGCAACATCCAGGGCGACCCCAGCCGGTTCCCCAGCGGGATGAAGGCGCTCGGCGACTACCTGCACGCCCGGAACCTGAAGTTCGGCCTGTACCAGGTGCCGGTCGACAAGACCTGCGCGCAGTACTTCGGCGCCTACCCCGGCGCGACCGGCAGCCGGGGCCACGAGGTGCAGGACGCGCGCCAGTTCGCCGCCTGGGGCGTCGACTTCCTCAAGTACGACTGGTGCTCGCCGGAGGGCAGCATCAACGACCAGGTGACCACCTTCGCCAAGATGCGTGACGCGCTGGCCGCGACCGGCCGACCGATCGTCTACAGCATCAACCCGAACAGCATCCACGCCAAGACCGGCCCGCAGCGCAACTGGGGCGACGTGGCGAACATGTGGCGAACCACCGAGGACATCACCAACGCGTGGGACACCGGTCAGAGCAACGGCTACCCGATGGGCATCCAGAACATCATCAACGTGACCGTCCCGCTGGCGTCCTACGCGAGGCCGGGTGGGTTCAACGACCCGGACATGATGGAGGTCGGCCGAGGTGGCATGAACGACACGGAGATGCGCAGCCACTTCGCGATGTGGGCGATCATGGCGTCTCCGCTGATCGCCGGGAACGACGTGCGGAACATGAACACCGCGACGCAGACCATCCTCAAGAACGCCAACCTGATCGCGATCAACCAGGACTCGCTCGGGCTGCAGGGGACCCAGGTGTCCTTCGACGGCACCCGTCGGGTGCTGGCCAAGCCCCTCGCCAACGGTGACGTCGCCGTCGCCCTGTTCAACCAGGGCGGCTCGACGACGACGATCTCGACCACGGCCGCGGCCGTCGGCAAGTCCGGCTCGTCGTTCACGCTGGTGGACGCGTGGACGGGTGGCACCAGCTCCAGCAGCGGGACGATCAGTGCCAGCGTCCCCGCGCACGGCACCGTGGTGTTCCGGGTCAGCGGTGGTGGGACGACCACTCCGCCGCCGACCACGTCGGGCGCGTTCGCGAGCGCCGCCTCCGGCCGCTGCCTGGACGTTCCGCAGAGCAACACCACCAACGGCACCCAGCCGGTGATCTGGGACTGCAACGGCGCCGCCAACCAGAACTGGACCCTCAACGGGCAGACCCTCCAGGCTCTCGGCAAGTGCCTGGACGCACCCCTCAACGCCATTGCCGGCACCAAGGTGCAGATCTGGGACTGCAACGGGGGAGCCAACCAGCGGTGGGCGATCAACGCCAACGGAACGATCAGCGGCGCCCAGTCCGGGCTCTGCCTGGACGTCAACAACAACGCCACGGCCAACGGCACCACAGTGCTTCTCTGGACCTGCACCGGGGCGGCGAACCAGCGGTGGACGCGGCGATAGCCGATCGGGTCCGCCGACCGACCAGGTCGGGGCAACCCACCTGATCCTCGGAAGTGCCGGTGCCCGCTGACGACAGTCGTCGTCGGCGGGCACCGCTCTGTGTGGGGTCGCGCCGATGACGGTGAGTCGTCGCGTCAACCACTTCCCGCTGACCGACCGCATGACTACGCTCGCCTGGATGCTCCGTTACGAGACCGTGACACCGGTATTTCGACTCTGGTGTTGACGTGAACTTTGTGAGCGCTAACACTACCCGAAAGATGACAGTTGGCCCCGGCAGTCGCGGGGAGTCCAGAGAGGAGAAGCCCGTGGGCAGGAAATTCCTGGTTGCTCTGGGCAGCGCGGCACTGGCGCTGAGCCTGGCGGCGTGCAGTGGCGAGGGTGCGGGCAGTAACGGCAGCAGCGGGGGTGACAAGCCCAGCGACCTGACCATCGGCGTGTCCATGCCGACCCAGACCTCGGAGCGGTGGATCGCCGACGGCAACGCGGTGAAGTCGAAGCTTGAGGCCAAGGGCTACAAGGTCGACCTCCAGTACGCCGGTGACGACATCCCCACGCAGTCGCAGCAGGTCGACCAGATGATCACCCGCGGCGCGGACGTTCTGGTCATCGCGGCGATCGACGGCACCGCGCTCAGCAGCCAGCTGCAGGCCGCCGCGTCCGCGAAGATCCCGGTCATCTCCTACGACCGGCTGATCCGCGGCAGCAAGGACGTCGACTTCTACGTCAGCTTCGACAACTACAAGGTTGGCGTCGCCCAGGGCACCGCACTGCTCGTCGGCCTCGGCCTGCTGAACAAGGACGGCTCGAAGGGCACGGCCAAGGGGCCGCTGAACGTCGAGCTCTTCGCCGGGTCGCTGGATGACAACAACACCCAGTACTTCTTCGGCGGAGCGATGGACACGCTGAAGCCGTTCATCGAGAACGGCACGCTGGTCGTCAAGTCCAAGCAGACCACCCCCGAGCAGGTCGCCATCCTGCGGTGGCAGCAGGAGACGGCGCAGAAGCGGATGGAGAACCTGCTCACCTCCAGCTACAACGACGGCTCGAAGGTCGACGGGGTGCTGTCGCCGTACGACGGCATCTCCCGCGGCATCATCACCGCCCTGCAGAACGCCGGCTACGGCAGCGGCGCGAAGAAGCTCCCGGTGGTGACCGGCCAGGACGCGGAGATCGCCTCGATCAAGCTGATCAACGACGGCGTGCAGAGCTCCACGGTCTTCAAGGACACCCGCCTGCTGGCCGACCAGGCCGTCAACGCCGCCGAGGCGTTCCTGCAGAAGAAGCAGCCGCAGGCCAACGACTCGGAGACGTACAACAACGGTGTCAAGGTCGTCCCGGCGTACCTGCTGCCGATCGCGACCGTCTACAAGGACGACATCAAGGCGACCCTGATCGACTCCGGCTACTGGACGGCGGAAGAGGTCGCCGCCGGTCAGGCCAAGAAGTAAGCCACCCGTCGGGCCCGGCGATCATCGCCGGGCCCGACGCTGTGGTGTACCGCGTCCGACCTGACAGAGGACAGTGACCATGGACGACACCATCCTGGAGATGCGCCGCATCACCAAGACCTTCCCCGGCGTGACCGCGCTGGAGGACGTCACCCTCGCGGTGCGTCGCGGGGAGATCCACGCCATCTGCGGGGAGAACGGCGCCGGCAAGTCCACCCTGATGAAGGTGCTGTCCGGCGTCCACCCGTCCGGCTCGTACGACGGTGAGATCCTCTTCGACGGCAAACCGATGCAGTTCCGGGGCATTCGCGACAGCGAGGCCAACGGCATCGTCATCATCCACCAGGAGCTCGCCCTGGTGCCGTACCTGTCGATCGCGGAGAACATCTTCCTCGGCAACGAGCGGCGTGGCCGCAGCGGGCTCATCGACTGGAACTTCGCCAACGCCGAAGCGGCGAAGCTGCTGGCGTCCGTCGGGCTGCACGAGAACCCGGTCACCCCCGTCATCCAGCTCGGCGTCGGCAAGCAGCAACTGGTGGAGATCGCCAAGGCGCTGTCGAAGAAGGTGCGCCTGCTCATCCTCGACGAGCCGACGGCCGCACTCAACGACATCGACTCGGCGCACCTGCTCGACCTGTTGCGGGCCCTCAAGGAGCAGGGCATCACCTGCATCATGATCTCGCACAAGCTCAACGAGATCACCGCCATCGCCGACTCGACCACCGTCATCCGGGACGGGCGCGCCGTGGAGACCCTGGACATGAAGTCCGACGAGGTGACCCAGCAGCGCATCATCCGGGGGATGGTCGGGCGCGACCTGGACAGCTTCTACCCCGACCGAGAGTCGTCCCCCGGCGAGGAGGTCCTCCGGATCGAGGACTGGACGGTGCGGCACCCGGTCCAGGACCGGAAGGTCGTCGAGGGCGTCGGCCTGTCCGTGCGCGCCGGCGAGGTCGTCGGCATCGCGGGCCTGATGGGCGCCGGGCGGACCGAGCTGGCGATGAGCGTGTTCGGTCGCTCGTACGGGCGTGACATCAGTGGCCGGCTGTTCGTGCGCGGGCGCGAGGTGCACGCGCGTACCGTCGCCGAGGCGATCGACAACGGCATCGCGTACGTCACCGAGGACCGCAAGCGGTACGGCCTCAACCTCATCGACGACGTGCGGCGCAACGTGTCCGCCGCCGCGTTGGACCGGCTGTCCCGCCTGGGCTGGGTGAACGGCAACGAGGAGATCAAGGTTGCCGAGGCGAGCCGCAAGGAGATGAACATCCGGACGCCGAGCGTCATGGCGGTGGTGGGCAAGCTCTCCGGCGGCAACCAGCAGAAGGTCGTGCTGTCGAAGTGGCTGTTCACCGACCCGGACGTGCTGATCCTCGACGAACCCACCCGAGGGATCGACGTCGGCGCCAAGTTCGAGATCTACACGATCATCAACCGGCTGGTGGCCGCCGGTAAGGCGGTGATCGTCATCTCCTCCGAGCTGCCGGAGCTGCTCGGGATGTGCGACCGCATCTACACCCTCGCCGCCGGCCGGATCACCGGTGAGATGCCGGTGGCCGAGGCGACTCAGGAGAGTCTCATGGAGCTGATGACCAAGGACAAGGAGCTCGTCGGATGACCAGCATCAAGACCCCTTCGACGGAGCGCCCGACGCCCCCGGACAGCACGCCCGCCGCCGCCCTGCACAGCGGGACGAGCGACCTGCGGGCGCTGGTGTTGAACAACCTGCGGCAGAGCGGGATCTACGTCGCGCTGGTCGTCATCGTCGGGCTCTTCGCGATCCTGACCGACGGGGTGCTGCTGAGCCCGGGCAACATCACGAACATCGTTCTCCAGTACTCGTACATCCTGGTGCTGGCGATCGGGATGGTCATCCTGATCATCGGCGGGCACATCGACCTGTCGGTCGGATCGGTCGTCGCGCTGACCGGAGCGGTGTCCGCCGTCCTGGTGATTCAACAGGGCTATCCCTGGTGGGTGGGCGTCCTCGCCGCGCTCGCCGTCGGTGTCGCGGTCGGTGCCTGGCACGGCTTCTGGGTGGCGTACGCCGGCATCCCGGCGTTCATCGTGACCCTGGCCGGCATGCTGCTGTTCCGGGGCCTCACCCTGCGGGTGCTCGACAACATCTCGCTGTCGCCGTTCCCGTCGGAATACCAGCAGGTCGCGGCGGGCTTCCTCAACGGCCTGCTCGGCGGAAACGGTTTTGACGCCTTCACGCTGCTGATCGGTGCCGTCGCGGTGGCCGGTTACGCGGTGAGCGGCTTCCGCACCCGCGTGGCGCGGATCCGCTACCAGCAGCCCGTCGAGTCGTTCCCGCTGTTCGTCGCCCGGGTCGTCGTGGTCGGCGCGGTCATCATGTACTTCGCCTGGCAGCTGGCGCACGCCCGTGGCCTGCCGATCGTGCTGATCATCCTCGCGGTCCTCGTGCTGGTCTACGGCCTGCTCACCCGGCGTACCGTCTTCGGCCGCCAGGTGTACGCGATCGGCGGCAACCTGTCGGCGGCGGCGCTGTCCGGCGTGAAGGTCCGGACCGTCAACTTCTGGATGTTCGTCAACATGGGCTTCCTGGCTGCGGTGGCCGGCGTCATCTACTCGTCGCGGTCGAACGGCGCCCAGCCCGCCGCCGGCAACATGTTCGAGCTGGACGCGATCGCCGCGGCCTTCATCGGCGGTGCGGCGGTCACTGGTGGTGTCGGCACCGTCGTGGGCGCGATGGTCGGTGGTCTGATCATGGCGGTGATGAGCAACGGCATGCAGCTGATGGGTATCGACCAGTCGACCCAGTCGGTGGTGAAGGGTCTCGTCCTGCTCGTCGCCGTCGCCTTCGACGTCTACAACAAGCGCCGGGCCGGCACGGCCCGCTGACGTCGCAACAGCACGACCGTGGCCCCTGCCCGCCTCTGCGGACAGGGGCCACGCGTCAATGGGTGGTCGGTAGGCACACCGTGCCCGCCTCGGCCCCGCGCCGGCGCCCGGCACGCTGGTTGAGGGCTTCCCGCGCCGATGCCTGAGCCGCCCCGCAGGGTGCACCCCATCTGTCGGTGGTCCTGTAGAGCTGCCCCATATCCGGGGCAGCTCGACAGGAGCCGGACACACCCAGGGCCTGCCAGGGAAGCGACACCGAAGCGCCGCAGGGTCGAGCGCGAGACGATCCCGCTGCGCCGCGGACGACGCAGCGGGATCACGCGGTCAGTGACAGTTGCCGGTGCCGCTGTCGTTGTAGGTCTGCCCGGCCACCGGCACGAACTGCCAGTCGTAGCTGCCGGAGTGCAGGGTGAACTTCAGGACACCCCACGCCGAGCTGTTGCGCGCCTCGCTGTTGGGCTGGATGGTGCCGAAGCCGTAGTGGCTCGCACCGCCCATCCCGGCGACGAAGCTGCGCATGCCCCGGCTGGCGTCTGCGCCGCCGGAGGGGTTCATCGGGGCGAACCGTTCGTACACGTGGTTGTGCCCCCACACCACGACGTCGGCGTTGTGGTCGTAGAGCGCCTGGTACAGCGGACGCGTCGACGTCGACGGCGCGTGGTTGGAGCTGGACGTGAACAGCGGGTGGTGCCAGTACGCGAGCGTGCACGGCTTGCTGCTGGCGGCCAGGTCCGCGCGCAGCCACTGCTCCTGGGTTGAGCCGGCCGACATGCTGATGTTCGAGTTGAGCGACACGATGTGCCAGTTGCCGAGGTCGAATGAGTAGTAGCCACGGCCGCTCGGGCCGGCGGACGTACCGAAGTAGTTGTAGTAGCCGGTCGCTCCCGACGTGTTGTAGTCGTGGTTGCCCGGCGACGGGCGGGTGCGCGTCTTGTGTCGACCCCAGGTGGGCTCGTAGTAGCTGCTGAACTGCGACGCGGTGCCGCTGTCGTAGACGTTGTCGCCGGTGGTGAAGACCGTCCCCTGGATGTTGTCGAGCAGCGTCGCGGTGGCGCTGTCGCCGGAACCCGAGTCGGCGATGTCGCCGGCACCGACGAACACCGGGTCCCCGGACGGGGGTGGCGTGGTCCCGGTGGTGACCACCAGCTGCGGGGCGTCGGCCCCGCTCTCGCGGGTGTCGTAGTAGGCGCCGTCGCCGCTGGAGGAGGTCGCACCGAAGCTGTACGTGCCGTTGCCGGTGACCGCCGCCGTGACGTCGACCTCGTACCAGGTGTTGCCGCTGACCGCGCCGACCGTGCCGAGCGTGGCCCCGTCGATGGTCGGCTGGTTGTTCCAGGTGGTGCCGGTCTCGGACCACGTCGTGTTGGACATGCGGCGGAACGTGCCACCGGCGTCGCTGCCGCTGTTGCCACTGATCGTGCGCAGTCGCAGCTTGGCGCCGGTCACCGTGCCGCTGACGCCGCTCACCGTGAAGCGCAGGAACGAGCGCCGCACCGGCGAGTTGTCGACCACGATCTGCGTTGACGTGCCGTAGCTGGTGGAGGCCGTGTCGCTCTGGACGTAGGTGTCGGCGACCGGCGTGAACGTCACGCTGGCCGCCGACGCCGCGACCGAGCCGGTGAGGACGACGGCGGCGCTGGCGACGACGAGCACCGCGGCCGTTGCCAGCGTCAGCGGTGGGCGGGCGAATCGAGTGTCCATCCAGGACCCCTTCTCTGCGGGTGGAGAGCGCAAGGAATGTAGGAAGGCCGATGAACCGACGCACTGCCGCCAGATGAACAGTACGCTCAAACAGCGAAACTTCTCGATGTTTGTCACCTGTTCATCCGTCGCATGTCTGCGAGACGCCCACCGTCCCTTGCGGCCCCTCCGACCCGGTCGCCACGATGGCTGACCGTCAGTCGTCGACCCGAGGAGATGCTCGTGTACCTGTCGACCGTCTCCCGGCCGGCCGCCGAGGAACCCGGACCCGGACCCGGACCCGGACCACGGCGCCGGCGGTTCGCGTTGGTCAGCGGCAACGTCGTCGCACTCGGCACGGTCAGCCTGATCACCGACATCTCGGCCGAGATGGTGGCCGCCGTCCTGCCCCTCTATCTGGTGCTGGGCCTGCAACTCAGCCCGGTGGCCTTCGGCGTGCTCGACGGCGTCCACACCGGCGCCACCGCCCTGCTGCGGGTCGTCGGTGGCTTCGCCGCCGACCGGTTCCGGCGGCGCAAGCTGATCGCCGGCATCGGCTACACGCTCTCGGCGGTCGCGAAGCTCGGTCTGCTGCTCGCCGGCCGGTCGATACCGGCGATCGGCGCCGTCATCGCCGTCGACCGGCTCGGTAAGGGTGTACGCAGCGCGCCGCGCGACGCGCTGATCACGCTCTCCAGCCCACCCGAGGCGCTGGGTCGGGCGTTCGGGGTGCACCGGGCGATGGACAGCTTCGGGGCGTTCCTCGGGCCGCTCGCCGCGTTCGCGGTCCTGCTGGTCGTCGGGCAGTCCTACGACGCGGTCTTCGTCACAAGCTTCTGCATCGCCGCCCTGGCCGTGGTCGTGCTCGTGCTCTTCGTCCGCGAGCGTCCGGCCGGCGAGCCGACGGAGCAGCCGAGCGACCGGACCGAGCAGCCGAGCGACCCGACGGTCTCCGTGCGCGAGGCGTTCGGTCTGCTGCGTGGCGGGCCCGCCCGCCGACTGGTGCTGGCTGCGGCGATGCTCGGGTTGGCCACCATCGGCGACGGCTTCGTCTACCTGTTGCTGCAACGCCGGGAAGACCTCGGTCTGCGCTGGTTTCCACTGCTCGCGGTGGGGACCAGCCTGGCCTACCTGCTGCTCGCCGCCCCGCTCGGCGTACTCGCCGACCGGATCGGCCGCCTGCCCGTGGTGATCGGCGGCTACGCCGCCCTCGGCGCGACGTACCTGCTGCTGGCCGGTCCGGTCGACGGTTGGCCCCTGATCGCGCTGACGCTGGCCCTGTACGGCGCGTTCTACGCGGCCACCGACGGCGTGCTCATCGCGCTCGCCGGCCCGGTGCTGCCGGCGCGGCTGCGGACCACAGGTATCGCGCTCGTGCAGACCGGGCAGGCCCTGGCGTACCTCGTCTCCTCCGTCCTGTTCGGTCTCGCCTGGCAGTCGTGGGGACCGGAGAACGCGATCCGCGCGGCGGCCATCGCCGTCGCCGGGGTCCTGGTCGGCACGCTCCTCCTGCTGGCCTCCCCGTCCCGCCTGATCACCCGGAAGGTGCCCCGATGACCGTGATGTCGACCCGAGCCAAGATCGGCGTGGTGGTCGCCTCGGCCTTGCTGCTGGGCAGTGTGGCGGCCGGCTATGTGGCCATGGCGGCGGAACCGGCCCCGCCGCCGCCTCCCGCCGCCGGCGACCAGGCGGTCACCCTGACACCCGGCCCGCGCCTGTTGGCGATCACCGACCGGTACGTGTCCACCGTCGCGACGGCCGACCCCGCCGGGTCGCGTACGGTCTCGGGCCTGGAATGCCTCCGGGTGTACGCCGCCGCCGGCACCGGTGTCTGCCTGAAGCCGGAGACCGCGTGGTCGTACCAGATGGTCGTGCTCGACGCGGCGCTGCGCGAGACGCGGGCGATCAGCGTGCCGGGCCTGCCGAACCGGGCCCGGGTCTCGGCCTCCGGCCGGATGGTCTCCTGGACGACGTTCGTCGGTGGCGACTCCTACACCTCCAGTGGCTTCTCCACCCGCACCGGCATCCTCGACACCACCACCGGCGCCACTGTGGCCTCGCTCGAGGAGTTCGCGATCACCCGGGACGGCCGGAGCTACCGCCACCCGGACGTGAACTACTGGGGTGTCACCTTCACCGCCGACGACAACCGCTTCTACGCGACCATGTCGACCGGGGGCAGGAGGTATCTCGTGCGGGGTGACCTCGCGGCCCGTACGGTCGAGACGCTGAAGGAGAACGTCGAGTGCCCGTCGCTGTCACCGGACGGCACCCGGCTCGCGTTCAAGGAGGCGATCGACGCCGACCCGGCGAAGGGTTGGCGTCTCTCGGTCCTCGACCTGGCGACCATGCGGGTCACCGCGACGGCCGAGACGACCAGCGTCGACGACCAGGCAGCCTGGCTCGACAGCGCCACGCTTGCCTACACGCTGCGGGAGAGCGACGGCCGCCCGGACGTGTGGAGCGTCCCGGCCGACGGGTCAGGGGCACCGAAGCTGGTGATCCCCGGGGCCGAGTCGCCGTCCCCACTCAGCTGACGGAACGTGCTGCACCGACGACAACGACGGCAACGCGTTCGACCAGGTTCAGACGGCGTTGTCAGGCTCGCCGCTGGCGCTGGCCACCCCGTCGTCTCCGCCGAGGGACGAGGGGGTGGCCACGGCGCGCAGCGTGATCGACTCATCGTTGTGGTCGACCTCGAACAATGTTCCGGCAGGGAAGGCCGCCGACGTCTCGGGCGGCAGCTGGATCGTCCCGTCACCGGCCACCACGGCGAAGTCCCGGCCGTTACGCCCCTCGGCGCCGACCCGGCCGTCGCGGATGGTGACCGCTCGGCCGAGTTGGGCGCCCACCTCGCCGTCGTGGGTCACCACGACCACCGTGGTGCCCCGCTCCGCGTTGACGGTGGCCAGCGCCGCGAGCACGTCGTCGCGACCGGCCACGTCGAGCTGACTGGTCGGCTCGTCGACCAGGAGCAGGCCGGGCCCGGCGGCGAGCCCCTGCGCCAGAGCGGCCCGCTGGCGCTGCCCCGGGGTCAGGTCGCTCACCCGCCGTGCGCCGGCACCGGCGAGACCGACCAGGTCCAGGATCGCCTCCGGTGGGTCGAGCCGGCGTCCGGCGAGGCGCGCCGCGGGTCGCTGCGCCAACCAGATGTTGCGCGACAGCGACAGGTACGGCAGCAGGTTGCGTTCGGCGCCCTGGAGCACGGTGCCGACCGTGGCCCCGCGCAGGGCGGCCAGGCCCTTGGAGGAGAGTCGGGACAGCTCGTGGTCGCCCACGTAGACCCGCCCGGCGGAGGGTTGCATGAGCCCACCGAGGATGGCCACCAACGTGGACTTGCCGGAGCCGGACGGACCCACCAGCGCCAGCATCTCGCCGGCTGCGATGTTGAGGTCCACGCCGGAGAGCGCGACGACGTCACCGGTGGCGGTGGGGTAGATGTGGATCAGCCGGTGGCAGGTGACCGCGACACCCCCGGCTGGCTGTGCGGCGGTCACCGGCTCGTCCTGCCGCGCGGCGGTCATCGACCGCTCCGGCGGCGCACCGAGGCGGCGACGATCCGACCGAGCACGACCGCCGTGAGGGCGAACAGGATGACGGCCGGCACCGCGAACAACAGCAGCCGGCCGACGTCCGGCCAGTCGGGTAACGGGACTGGTGAGCGGCCGTCACTGAACAGACGCTGCCCGCGCCGGGTGAGGAGCCAGATCACCAGGGTGACGAGAGCACCCGATCCCACCGCGAACACGACCGGCCACCCGTAACCGCCACGCACAGCGCGTGGTGGCAACCCCTGCCGACGGAGGGCCACCAGCATGGCCACCCGGGTGCGCTGCTCGGCGGAGGCCGTCGCCACCATGCCGGCCGCCCCGATCAGCACCCCGGCCAGCGCGGCGAACACGTTGAAGCGCAGCGCCAACGCCGCTCCCTGCCGATCGAAGTCCTCTCGTACGCGGGTGATCGTCTTCTCACCTCGCACGACCAGACCCTGTGCGCGAAGCCGGTCGAGGACGTCGGCGGGAGCCGACTGCGCCAACCAGACCTCCTCGTTGCCGTTCTGACTGGAGACGGCGAGTCGGTCCGCGTACTCCAGGTCGACGATGAGGCCGGAGCCACCGAGTCGCGGCAGGCGGTCGGCCAGGCCTCGAACCGACCCGTTGGTCGGTGTCCCGTCGACACCGTCGTACGGATGAGACCCGCCGAGCCCCGTCCCCTTCGACCGGGTCAGGTAGACGGGCAGCGGGAACGGCGCATCGACGACACGGACGCCGGCCGGCCTTGCCCGGTAGGCTTCGGAGATATCGAGGACCAGCCCCGCCTTGGTCCCGCTCGCGGCGTTGAGATACGTGTCGTTCGGATCGAGCAGCCGCCACCGTTGCAGATCGGCGAGTTGCGCGCCCGTCAGCACGACAGTCTCGCCTCCGCCGTCGGCTTCGGCGGTGCGCAGCTCCTCGAACTGGACCCTGAGTGGCCGGGGCACCACGGGAGCGTCGATTTCGATCTTGACGAGCCGGCACTCCTGCGCGCACTCGGGCACCTGGAGGACGTAATCATTCTGGCCGGGCTGGATGTCGTCGCGGGGGAGGACCACCCGGGTGCCGTTCCGCCCGGAGATCGTGATCGCGAGGCGGACCCGGTTCCCGTCGAAGACCTCGGCGTCGAAGTCGGCGGAGATCGCCACGGTGAGCTGTCGGCCTCGCAGCGGCACGGGTGCCCCCGGTGCGGCTGGGCGGATCTGTCGTGCGACGTCCGCCAGGGACACGCCGTAGGACGGATGCGGCGCGGCCACCGTCGCCAGCCGGTCGGAGTCCACGGCCAACAGCGGCGTGCCGGCCACGTCAGGCGAACCCGACACCACGGCGGCCATCGCGAATGTGCCCTCGGGATCGACCGCCCGCACGGCTGTCAACAGGTGTGAACGGGAGGTCGCGTCGACCTCGACGACGCGGGGCGCACCGACCTCGACCGCCGCCCGGTCGCGGTAGGCAGCCGAGGCGACCTCACTCGTCGCGACGGTGAAGGCGAGCATTGCGACGACAACGGTGAGCAGGGCGATCAGGGGTCGGAACCGCGGTTGCCGGGCCACCTGCACCAGGGCGAGGCCGACCGCCGTCCGGCCGCGCAGGAGCAGCTGCGCACCCACCGCGGCTCCGGCGATCATCGCGACCCGCGCCAGCAGCACACCTGCGGCGAGCGCTCCGGCGACCGGCGCCACCAGCGCGAGGCCGCTGGGCGAGCCGCCGGAGCGTAACTGCACCACGGCGGCTACAGCGATGGACACCGCGACGACGTCACCGATGGTCGCCCGCCATCCTCGTACCCGTGCCGGCACCCGGCGCAGCAGGTCGACGACCGGCGCGGACATCATCCGAGCCTGGGCCAGCAGCACCGCGGCGAGTGCGCCGACGGCGCCGATGGTGGCGAATCCGATCGTGGTCGCGTCCACCGCGACGTCGGCGTGGGTCGGCAGGGTGTGCGCGGCGAGCAGTTGGGCAGCGGCCAGACCGGCCAGGCAGCCGAGGGGAATCGCGACCAGCACGGGCACGGCGTGCTCGCCGATCGCCAGCGCCCACAGTCGGCGGCGCTGCACCCCACGGAGCAGGAGCAGGCCCTGCTCCGGTCGCCGCTGGTCGGCCGCCGACGCAACAGCGACGAAGAGGACCAGCCAGCAGAGCAGGACGAGCAGCCCCGCGCCCAGCGTCACGCCGTCGGCCAGTTGCCCGCGTTGCAGCGTGACGCGGTCCAACAGACTGGGCAGGGTGGTGCCGGCGCCGAAACCCTCACGCTCCCCGTCGCGCTGCACCACGGCGATCGCCGCCTGCAGGCCCTCTATCGATCGGTTGTCCAGCAACTGCTCGGTGGCGTAGAGATCGGCCGTCGACCGGAAAAGGATCACCTGCTCGTCGACGAGGGGCGAGGACTCGGCGCTGAAGATGGCGTCCTCGGCGCTGCCCGGAATCGACGTGCTGGTCGAGTCCGCCGGGGGTGGCCGGATGAACTCCTCGCCAAGCCAGAAGGGGTCCTTCACGTCCAGCGGCTGGTAGATGCCGGTCACCCGCACCGGCACCGCGCCGAACGTGAACTGATCCCCGACGGCGACACCGAGCCGCGCCGCGGTGTGCGTGCTGACCATGACCTCGGGGAGCTGACCCCTCGATGTGGCCCGGGGGCATGCGCCGGTCATGGTGACGCGTTCGCAGACCCCCGCCCGATAGGTCAGGTTCGAGGTCACCGTGCCGGCACGACCGGCGGCGACACCGCCACTCTGGGCGCCCAGGACGACGTCGAAACCGGCCGGCGTCAACTGCCGGACCTTGCCGGCGAACACCGTCCTGGTGGGATCGCCGGGCATCCCCGGATATTCGACGGGATCGGCGAGTCGCATCCGAAGCTCGTTCGGCTGCGCGGTGGACAGTTCGTAGCGCCACAGGGCCTGCCCGGCCGCGGCGACGTAGGTCGGTGCGGCCGCTGCGGCGGCGCTGGCGAGCACCGCGAGCAGCAGCACGGCCATGGCCTGTGCACGGCGGGCCGCGATCGCGCGCCAGATGACGGTCAGCATCAACGCCAACGGTATTGACTCCGCCGCCGGCCCGCTGCCCCGTGCGGGTGGACTGAGACCTGCCGGTTATTCGGGGCCTCAGTCGCGCAGGATCTCCGCCCGACCCTCGACGAGGTGCAGCTCCGCTTCGCAGGCCGCGGCCACCTCCGGGTCGTGGGTGGCGAACACGACGGCGGCACCCCGGCGTGCCTCGTCGTGCAGCAGATCAAGAACCCGCTGCCGATTGCCAGCGTCCAGTTCGCTGGTCACCTCGTCGGCCAGCAGCACGCCGCCGCGCAGCGCGAGACCGCGAGCGATGGCCGTGCGCTGCTGTTGGCCGCCGGACAGTTCCTCGACCAACTGGTCGGCCTGGCCGGCGAGACCCAGCCGATCCAACATCGCTGCGGTCTGCTGGCGGGCCTCCGGCGCTGCCGCACCCCCGGCGACCAGTGCCACCTGGAGGTTTTCGGTCGCGGTCAGGATCGGGGCCAGACCGTTGTCCTGCGGGACGAGGACGATCCGCTGCGCAACCGCGTGATCACGGTCGCGGAGCGCCTGCCCGTCGACAGTCACTGTGCCGTCTCGTGGGCGCAGCAGCCCGGCCATCGCGTTGAGCAGGGTGGTCTTGCCGGCACCCGACGAACCGGTCAACGCCAGCACCCGACCCGGACGGACCGTCACCGACACGTCCCGGAGGACGGCCGGCGCGTCGCCGTAGCCGACCAATACCCGTTGAAGAGTCAACATCTGCGCTCGCCCCCTCCGGTATCGGCGTTCCGCACAGTGCCACGCCCGACCGGATCGCGCAATCCTCGTGCACGGGCCGTGCAGTGCGCCAAACCGGCCCGCACGGGCGCGAATCCAGGGATGTAGAAAACCTTCGATGGGTGCGTTGACTTCGACGATTTGCTACATAACAATCAGCGTCAATATCGACGGTTGTCTCTGGGTTGTCATCCGGAAGGAGGCACCCGTGGCGGAAACCGGCGGCCCGAAAACCCATCCGAGAGTGAGGCCACGATGAGACACGGTCGACGACTGGTCGGCGGCACAGCCGCGGCCCTGTTGATGGTCACGAGCCTGATCGGGGCGGCGCCCAGCGCCTCGGCTGCGGCCGTCACCCCCGCGCTCACCGCAGCGGTGACCGCCAAGCTGCTCGGCTCCTCCCAGCTGTCCACGGCCGACGCGCGACCGGAAACCCGGATCACCGTCAGCCGCACCAGCGGCCGCTGGGCGTTCGGCACCGCTGTCGCTCTCGCGCCCCGACAGGAGGACGCCCACCCGACCGGGTCGATCTTCCTCGCCCGGTCCGAGTCCGCCGGGTGGCGGATCGCCTTCGACGGAGAGGCCGCCTTCGGCGAACTGGCCGCCGAGTCGCCCCTCATGACGGGTCAGGAGAGGAGCGTGCTCACCACCACGCCGGCCCCGATGTACGCGGGTGGCGACTACCGGACCGGGATGGCCCTGCCGTTCGGCGTCGGCCAGACGTGGACGCTCACCAGCGGCCCGCACGGCTGGGGCGGAAGCGAGTCGCCGTACAGCTCGGTCGACCTGGCCGGCGGCGACCAGGTGGTCCGCGCGGCCCGGGCCGGAACGGCGTACACGATGTGTCAGGGGTGGATCCGGGTCATCCACGACCGGGGCTACTCGACCGACTACTACCACCTGTGGAACAGCATCTCCGTCAACGGCGCCGGTGTCGGCCAGGGCGCGGTCCTCGGCAACACCGGCACCGACGTTACCTGCGGCGGCGCGGCCTACGGCCGCCACGTCCACTTCGGGCTCCGGCAGAACAGCGCGTACGTGCCGATCGCCGGCCACGACATCGGCAAGTGGGTGCTGGCCAACGGCGCCGCCGCCTACCAGGGCGGGGCGCGGCACGGGTCGGCCTGGGCCGGTGCCGGCGCGGGCCTCTACAACTACGGCGCGCTCGGCTTCAACCAGGGGGTGGTCGACGCGAACGGCGGCGGGGTGCTCACCCGACGTGCCGGGCCGGGAACCGGCTACGGCTCGCTCGGCTCGGTCGCCGACGGCGCCACCGTCACCATCTCCTGCTCCGCCAACGGCACCTCCCACACCGGGCGGTACGGCACCACGGCGCTCTGGAACCGGTTGAGCGACGGCAGTTGGGTTTCCGACGCCTACCTGTCGACCGGTGTGAACGGTCCGATCAACGGCTGGTGCTGACGAGTTCGACCACCGAGGTTGGCGGCTGACCGGCCGCCAACCTCAGTCACCGCAAGGAGAGCTGATGCCCGTTCGAAGCTTCCACCGAGGCCGGTTCCTGCTCGCCCTGACCACCGCCCTGACCGGAGTCGTCGCGGTCGCGTCACCGGCCGTCGCGGATCCCGCCGGCACGCCAGTGACGGCCGCCCCGCTGGCCGTCGCGTTCGACACCGCCGCCGCGCGGTACGACGTTCCGCGCGACCTCCTGGTGGCGCTGGGCTACGCCGAGTCGCGGCTGGAGATGCACGCCAGCACACCGAGCGCGGCGGGTGGCCACGGGCTGATGCACCTGGCGAGCAACCCCGGGGTGCGCACCCTGGACGAGGCTGCCGCGCTCACCCGGCTCAGCCCAGCCGCGCTGCGTACCGAACCCACAGCGAACGTGCTCGGGGCGGCTGCCGTCCTGCGCTCGTACGCCGATCAGGCGGGCCTCACCGCCGCCGCGCGCGACGACGTGAACGGTTGGTTCGGACCGGTCGCCCGGTACGGCGGCGCCAGCGAGCCGTCGGTCGCGCGGCTCTACGCGGACACCGTCTACGACCTGCTGCGTGCCGGTTTCACCGGGCGCGGCGAGGCGGTGGCAGGGCGGCCGGTCGCGCCCCACCGAGGTGGCCTGGAGCGGGCCGCCGTGCTCGGCGGGATCGGCACCCTCAGCACCGACTACGGGCCGGCCGCGTGGGCGCCGGCCAGCACGAGCAACTACACAGTGGCCAGTCGACCGGGCAGCCACCCGGTCACCCGCATCGTCATCCACATGACGCAGGGCTCGTACGCCGGCGCTGTCAGCTGGTTCCAGAACCCGGCCGCCCAGGCCAGCGCGCACTACACCTTCCGCTCCTCCGACGGGGCGGTCACCCAGTCGGTGCGGGAGAAGGACATCGCCTGGCACGCCGGCAACTGGACCTACAACACCGAGTCGAT
Organism: Micromonospora sp. A202; assembly: GCF_006715105.1. Classification (NCBI taxonomy): domain Bacteria; kingdom Bacillati; phylum Actinomycetota; class Actinomycetes; order Micromonosporales; family Micromonosporaceae; genus Micromonospora; species Micromonospora sp. A202. Next base: position 1,809,217 of record NZ_VFMP01000001.1, read on the forward strand.
CGGCATCGAGCACGAGGGGTTCGTCGACAACCCCGCCTGGTTCACCGACGCGATGTACCGCGCCTCGGCCGCGCTCACCCGGAGCCTCACCACGAAGTACGGCATACCCAGGGACCGGGCGCACATCATCGCCCACCGTGAGGTGCCCGGTGCCACCCACACCGACCCGGGCCCGAACTGGAACTGGACCTACTACATGCAGTTGGTGAACGGGGTCACCGGCATCGGCTCCGGCACGGTGAACACCGAGGCGTCCAGCCTCAACGTGCGCTCCGGCCCCGGTGCCAGCTATCCGGTCGTCGGCTCGGTCGTCGACGGCGCCACCGTCTCCGTCTACTGCCAGGCCGTCGGCAGCACGGTCACCGGCCCGTACGGCACGACCTCCGTCTGGAACCGGATCGGCACCAACCGCTACGTCTCCGACGCCTTCGTGCTGACCGGCTACGACGGGTACATCCCGAACGTGCCGCGCTGCTGAGGGCACACCTACGACCGCGACCGCTCAGGCGGCCGCCGACGAGCCGAAGAGCAGGTCCAGTTGGGCGTCCAGCGCGTCCAGCGCCTGCTCGGCGGTGTACTGCCCGCCCAGCAGGTAGAGGCCCAGCCCCTCCATCAGCGCGAGCAGGCCGGCCGCCTCGGCGGCGTCGCCGGTGGGCAGGACGCTGGCGATGAAACTGGTCAGCTGCATGGTGTCGGCGCGCAGACCGGTCGCGGACGCCGGTCGTACCGCTGTGTAGGCGAGGAAGGCCAGCGCCACCCGCCCGTCGTCACGGGTCCGGTCGTCGAGCGGCAACAGCGCGGCGATCATCGTGCGCAGCAGCAGCCGGGGGGCGGGATTCTCGCCCAGGCGCGCCAGGGCCTCGGCGACCCGGATCTGGCCACGTTCGCGGACCACCGCCATCGCGAACGCCATCATCTCGTCCTTGGTCCGGAAGTAGTGCTGGACCATGCCCGCGGACACGCCGGCCTCGGCAGCAACGTGACGGAGGCTGACGGCCTCCAGGCCCTGATCCGCGGCGACCCGCATCAGCGCGTCCGCGATGAGGGTGCGTCGCTCCTGGTGATCGACCTTCTTGGGCATGGCCTCGATCGTTTCACAGTGGGTGACCCGGACACCCCGCTGGCGCGGCGGCGGTCACCGGCTGACGGTGGTGCTCGCGGGGGCGCCGCGCGCGCTGCGCAGGAGGCCGTCCGGGTCGTCGGCGTACAGCCGCAGCTCGTCCACGGGCGTGGACCCGGTCTTCGCCAGGTCGAAGGCCAACGGCCGGCGCAGCAGGACGTCGATGCTCGTCTGGCTGCCGACGGAGACGGACACCACCCGATGGTCGCCTTCCTGCTCGACCTGCACCGACCTGCTCGACGGCAGCGAGCGGTGACGCTTGCGCAGGGCCTCGACGTCGGTCCACGGGATGAAGATGTCGATGCCCGAGCTGAGCCGTACCCGCAGACCCCGGTCGCCCACGATGTGCGGGTGGATCGTCATGCTGGCGAACAGCCCGATCATCCAGAGCAGACCCCAGATGCCGAGGCCGAGCACGATCCAGCGGGCGGGCCGCCACGGCACCACGTGGGTGACGACGACATCGAAGATGGGGATCTCCACGACCGACAGGCCGATGAAGATGCCCAGGATCGGCTTGACCACGCCGAGGTAGCCGAACGGCTCGTCGCCGGGCTCCAGGGGCAGGGGGCGGCGCCGGGCCCAGACGTACAGGCTGCGCCAGGTCGCGGCCTCGGCCTGGGCCGCCCGGCGCAGCAGCGGGCCCACCCGCGCCCTGGTCGGTGCCGTCGTGTCGGTCATGGTCGTCCTTCTCGGTAGGAGCCGACGGTCAGTGGACCGTGATGGTGCCGGCGCCACCGTCCACGGTGACGAGCTGTCCCGTGGAGATCGTCCGGGTGGCGTCCGGTACGCAGATGACGGCGGGAATGCCGTACTCGCGGGCCACCGTCGGACCGTGCGCCATGATCGCGCCGGTCTCGGTGACCAGCGCAGCGGCCGTGAGGAACAGCGGGGTCCAGCCGGGGTCAGTGGTCGCGGCGACCAGGACGTCGCCGGGCTCGATGTGGGCGGTGCCCGGATCGTGGACGACCCGGGCCGGGCCGGTCACCCGGCCCGCCGACGCGCCCACGCCGGCGAGCGTCCCGTCGCTGACGGGCCGCGCCGGCAGCAGGGTCTCCACGTCCGTGCCGTCGGAGAGCAGCGCCACCGGCACCGTCCTGCGACGCAGCTCCCGGCGGTGCACCGCCCGTCGGGCGGTGACGGTCCCGCGCGGATCCACACCCTGGTGTACGGCGGCGTGCACCTCGTCGAGGGTCAGGAACATGATGTCGTCGGGCTGGTCCAGTAACCCCGAGCCGTGCAGGTCGGCGCCGATGAGCAGCAGTTGGCGGCGCGTCTCGCGCAGCGGGTACAGCCCGGCGAACTTGCCGGCCTCGCGCAGGCCGGCCAACGACCGCGCCCGGCGCAGCAGGAAGCCGGCGATGCGGCCCCGCACCGGGCGCCGACGGCGGGCTCGCGCGACCATTGCCGTCAGCGACGCCTCCGCTGTGCCGGCGGCCCGCTGGAAGCGCTGGTCGGGGCTCTGCCGCGGATCGGTAACCCGCAGGTAGTTGGCGACCGCGGCGAACACCGGCGTGGGGTCCTCCGCCCAGCGCGGCACGCCGACGTCGACTTCGGCGACGCCCCGGTGACCGTAGACGTCGAGGAAGGTGGTCATGCCGATGTCGGGCAGCGTTCCGCGCAGATGGCGCGCGGCCAGCTCGGCCGGCGGGGTGTCGAGGAGGAGCTGACGGTGGTCGCCCGCGCCCTGGGCGAGCCGCCACAGGGCCAGGTCCATCTCGATGGTGACGTTGTGCGGCATGCCACCCAGCACGGTGTGGATCTCGTCCGGGGCGGCGACGCCCTTGAGCAGCGCGGTCGGCAGCGCGGCGGCGAGCATCCCTGCCACGATCGGCCACATGATGGCGTCGGCGCTGTCGTCGGAGTCCTGCGCCTGCACGAAGCGCAACCGGTCGGCGGCGGTCCGCAGGTCGGCGGGGGCGGCCGACCGTACCCTCATCTGCTCGATCGCCTCGAACATGCGGGTCCGTGCTGCCTCCGGGCGGGCCAGAGCCCGCAGAATCCCCACCACCGCGCGGCCGGCCGTCCCCAGCGACGCGGCACCCTGTGCCCCACCGCGCCCGGCCACGCCTCTGGTTGGGGCGAACCGGGGGTCCGCCAGCACGTGCTGCATCACCGCCTGGGCGCGCGGCCCGAAGTCGACCGCTAGGAGCTTCACCAGTCGCCTGCGGGACGACCTGTCTCGCGCCAGGTCGCTCAGGTCGCCGTAGAGCCGGCCACCGATGTCGACGATGTCGACCCGCACGCCGAGCGCGGCGAGCATCGCGGCGATCTGCGTCCGCAGTGTCGACATGCCCATCGGGGTGACCGGTTGCAGCATGCCCTGGACGTGACCGAACTCCAGGTAGACCCGGGGGAGGGGCTCCCCGGTCCGTGGTGGGAGGGGGAACAGGCTGGATATCGGCCGGGACTGCAGGAGCCACAGGACGTCGTCGGCGTCGATCGCCCACTCCACGTCCTGGGGGGAGCCGAAGTGGGCCTGCAACCGCTCGCCAGTGGCCCGCAGCTCGGCCAGGTGTGCGGAGGTCAGGCATCCCGTGTCGTCGCGTGGGAAGCCGTCGAGGACGTAGTGGTCGACGGTCGCCGCGCCGTCCACCACGGTCGTCCCGAGGCCGGCAGCGGCGTCGACCGCCATCTCGTCGCGACGCCCGGTCAGCGGGTTCGCGGTGAACAGCACCCCCGCCACCGTGGGCGTGATCATGCGTTGCACGACGACGGCCATCCGCACCGTCTGATGATCGATCTGGCGGGCGTCGCGGTAGGCGGTCGCCCGGTCGCTGTGCAGCGAATCCCAGCAGGTCTCGATGGCGGCGATCAGCTCGGCGGTGCCCGTGACGTTGAGGACGGTGTCCTGCTGCCCGGCGAAGCTGGCGTCGGGCAGGTCCTCCGCGGTGGCGCTGGAGCGCACCGCCACCGGGCCCGCCCCGAGCCGCTCGTAGGCGGCGACGACCTCGGCCGTCGGGATGACGCCGAGTCGGTGGGCCTCGGCGGTGACGCAGAAGCCCTCGGGGACCCGTTCACCGCGCCGGATCAGCTCACCCAACCCGGCGGCCTTGCCCCCGACCAGGTCGAGCATCTGGGTGGTCGCCTCGGACAGAGCGATCACGTGCATGGGGCCCACTCTCGTTGCAATACGACTGCATTGCATCCGACCGTACCCCGTTCACGATGCGAGTGCAATGTCTCCTTCGGTCGGGCGGCCGGGAGCGGAAGCGTTGCCGGCGTCTGCCATGCTCGGGCCGGTGACGACCGGCCGCCCCGACACAGCCCGCACCCACCGCCGCCCTCGAAACCGCACCGTCCGGGTTCTCCTTGCGCTCGTCGCGGTGGCGGCCGTTCTCGGCGTCGCGCTGGTCGTGGTGCCGATGCTGCGACCGGCGGGTCCTCGCCCGCTCTTCCAGATGCCGGTCAGCTGCGGCGAGACGTGGCAACTGGGCACCTACCCCGGCCACGACGACTACGACGTCGACCTGTTCCCCACCGAGGGCGAGGCGTGGGGGCGGCCGGTGCTCGCGTCGTACGCCGGCACGGTCACGGTGGCGGGCATCAACGGCTCGCTCGGTGGCCGTACCCCGGACAACCCCGACGGCCCACGGGGGCGGGGTGGCGGTTACTGGGTGAAGATCGACCACGGCGGCAAGTGGGAGACGCAGTACCTGCACATGCTCGAACCACCGCTGGTCGAGGTCGGTCAGAAGGTCGCCCAGGGTGAGCAGATCGGGCGGCTCGGCAGCACCGGCAACTCCGGCGCGCCGCACCTGCACTATGAGCAGCGACGCGGCTGGGACAAGGTGGAGACCCACTTCGACGGGGAGCCGTCGACCATCACCACCGACGACCGCGAATACACGGTCAGGCGGACGAGCAACAACTGCCCTGCGGCCGTCTCCTGAGGACGGCAGTTTGCCCCGGTGTGCCTGGGGGCACTGGTTCGGGAGACATTCAGACGCAGGGAGGGAGCCGGCCATGGCCAAGGGTGACGTCGAGACCTACCAAGAGGACGGGCAGTGGAAGAACAAGCCGGAGGGCAACGAGCGGGCCAGCAGCACGCATGACGTGAAGGCCGACGCGCAGGCCCAGGGCCGCGAGATGGCCGCCGACCGTGGCGTCGAACACGTGATCAAGAAGCAGGACGGCACGATCGGGGAGAAGAACACCTACCCCCGCAGTCGTGACCCCCGTGACATCGAGGGCTGACACAGCTCGTTTTTCGTCCACTGACCTCCTCGGCATCGCCGGGGAGGTCAGTTGGCTTTCGCGGCCTGTTGGTGGCCGGCTGGGCCGTCCGGCCATCTCCGTCGTACGGGGAATGTGGACGTTTTGGGGGGATATAGTCCAGAACGGGACTGGAGTGAAAGCTGGGAGTGGGCATGTCGTTTTGGGGCCGGCGTCGTCCGACCAGCACCGCGGCGCTGGTCGTCGTCGTGATCGCGGGGGTCCTCGCGTTCGCGCCGCAACCGGCGTGGGCGGCCGGGTCCGTCCTGTTCGACCAGCCGTTTCACAACAACACAGCGAACGGCCTCGGCGCTGTGGCGGTGCCAGGTGTGCCCGGCGCCTCCGCGACCAACGCCGCCTGTCTCAGCGCGGCGGGCAACTCGACCACCGGACCCCTGCTCAGCTGCCTCACCTCCACCGACCCCCAGGGCGCGGGCAAGCTGCGCCTCACCCCCGCCACCGTCACCCGCCAGGGTGGGGTGGTCGGTGCGGTGAGCGTGCCGACCTCACAGGGCCTGCACCTCACCTTCAACACCTACCAGTACGGCGGCAACAACCCGGGCGCGGACGGCCTCGCGTTCGTGTTGGCCGCTGTCGACCCGGCCAACCCGAGACCCCCGTCCACCCTCGGCCAGCCGGGCGGGTCACTGGGCTACTCGGCAGCGTTCAACGGCGCCTCGGTGGGTCTCTCCAACGGTTACCTCGGCATTGGGCTGGACGTCTTCGGCAACTTCAGCAACAGCACGTACCAGGGGACCGGGTGCACGAACCCGCCGTACATCTCGACCACCAACGGTCGGGTCCCCGGCCAGGTCGTGGTGCGCGGACCGGGCCGCAACAGCGTCGGCTACTGCGCGATCAACAGCACCGCCACCAGCACCTCCTCGGCCGCACTGGCGTTGCGGGCCGCCACCCGGGCCGCCTCGGTGGTGCCGGTCGAGGTGGTCGCCAACACCACCTCGTCCCCGTTCACCACGGACACCGGCATCACCGTTCCGTCCGGTCAGTACCGGGTCAGGTTCACCCCGGTCGGCGGGTCGGCGCGGACCTTGGCCGGCAGCCTCCCGGTCGTGTCGCCGAGCCTGTACCCGTCGCCGACCTGGCTGAACGCCAGCGGCTACCCCCGGCAACTCGCCTTCGGATGGGTCGCCTCGACCGGCTCGGTCACCGACTTCCACGAGGTCGACAACGCACGGGCGGTCAGCTTCAACCCGGTACCGGACCTGAACGTGTCACAGACCAGCGCGGTCGGAGCCAACCCGCAGCCCGGCGACCCGGTCACCTACTCGATCACCGCAGGGGTCGACGCCGGGGCCACCGAGACGTCGCCGATCACTGTCACCCAGACCGTGCCCACCGGTGTCCTGCCGCGCGGCGCGTACGGCTCCGGCTGGGTCTGCGGCGCCCCGTCCGGGCAGACCATCAGCTGCACCAACAGCAACGGCCCGTTCGCCGGTGACACCTCGCTGCCGCCGATCACGGTCGCGGCAACCGTCACCGGCGCAGCGGTGACGCCGTCGCTGATCCAGACCACGACGGTGGCGACCTCGTCCTCGATCGACGCGAACCCCGGTTTCTCCACAGTCACCACACCCGTCGCGCCAGCCACCGCACCCCGTGGCGTCACCGTCACCCCGGACCAGAGCTCGGTCTCCGGGGGAATCGCGGTCACAGTGGGCGGCAGCAACCTCACCGGAGCGACAGCGATCACCATCGGTACGGCCGCCGAACAGCAGGCAGGCACGTCGGTGCTGCTGTTGCCGTGCACCTCCGGCCCGGCCGCCGGCTGCTTCACAGTGAACCCGGGCGGCACCCTCGGCATCTCCTCCATGCCCGCCCGGTCCAGCCCGGCGACGGTCACGGTCAGCGTCGTCACCCGAGGCTCGGCGGGATCGGCGAGTTACGTCTACGCGTCCGCGCCGGGCACCCCGACCACACCGACCGCCGCAGCGGGCGTCACCAGCGCCACAGTGAACTGGACCGCGCCGCCGGACAACGGCAGCCCGATCACCGGCTACCTGATCACCCCGATCCGCGACGGGATCGTCCAACCGGTCCTCTCCTTCGACGCCTCCACCACAAGCCGCACGTTGACGGGACTGACCCCTGGCGCCTCGTACGCCTTCCGGGTGGCGGCGGTGAACGCGTACGGCACCAGCACGGCCAGCCCGGCCTCGGCGGCCGTGGTCCCGTACACGCTGCCGGGAGCACCGACGATCACCTCGGCCACGGCGGGGACCAACGCCGCCACGCTGACCTGGACCGCCCCGGCCAACGGGGGCTCGCCGATCACCGGCTACACAGTGACGCCCTACCTCGGCGACGTGGCGCAGACACCTCAGACCTTCAGCGGGACCGCCACGACCCGGATCGTCACCGTGCTGACCGCTGGCGCCACGTACACCTTCCGGGTGGCCGCGACCAACGCCGCCGGGACCGGTCCACAGTCGACCGCCTCCGGGTCGGTCACGGTTAACGCGGCACCGACGTTGACCTTCGCACCACCACCGCCCGGCAGGGCGTACGACCCGTACCAGTACCAGCTGACGGTGACCGGCGGGACGGGTCCCTTCGCCTGGGCGGTGAGCGCCGGGAGCCTGCCCGCCGGGCTGACCCTCGACCCGGTCACCGGTCTGCTCTCCGGTACGCCCACCGTGTCCGGAACATTTCCGTTCACCGTCCGGGTGACCGACTCGTTCGACCAGTCGGCGACCCGAGGAGTCGAACTGGTCATCAGCCCGCTCGGTGGGCTCTCCATCAGCGTCCCGGCGATCTCCCCGCTCGGCACCGCCAGCGCGGGCACGACCGGCGTCTCGGGCCAACTCGGCCCGGTGACCGTGACCGACGATCGCGGGCCGTTCTCCGGAAACTGGGTCAGCGTCGTCTCCAGCACGAACTTCACCACGGGCTCCGGCTCGGCCGGCGAGACGATCCCGAGCAGCAGCATCACGTACGCCTCCGGTGCGGCGCTGACCACCACCGGCGTCGGCACCTTCGTCCCGCAGGCCGGAGCGGTGCTGGACACCACGCGTACGGCTGGCAGGTGGTCCGGCCAGACCGGCGGCCCGAACTCCGCCACCTGGAGCCCGACCCTCTGGGTGACGCTCCCGCCGGGGGTGGTGGTCGGCGACTACGCGGCGGTCGTGACGCACTCGGTCATCTAGATACCGCGGCGCCAGGGCTAGGCCCTGAGAAACACCACTGCCCGGCCGTTCCTCGGGAAACGGCCGGGCAGTCTGTGTGGACCGGAGGTCAGGCGAGCCGGGTGCGTTGTCGGCGGACGAGATACCAGCCGGCAAGGGTGACGAGCACCGACAGGGCGATCCCGCCGACCGCGTAGACCAACCAGTTCGGCCCGGCGGAGTTCGCGACCACCATCGGCGCCGCGACGGGCAGGCTGATCTTCCCGGTCGCGGTGCGTTCGACGATGCCGCTGACCAGTTTCGCGTGCACGTCCCAGGACCCCGCGGGCAGGGCCTGGTTGACCTCGATCTGGACCTGGCCGCTCTGGCCGGGCAGGATCGTCACGCCGTTGGTCACCTTGAACGGGCCGGCCTGGACCGCCGCCCTGGTCAGCGACAGGGTGCCGGTCATGTCCAGCGCGCGCTCGCCGGTGTTGGTGACCTTCGCGGTGATCATTGCAAACTCGCCGGGTCCGGGTTCCGCGGCCAGCCCGTCGATGCGGAAGTCCGTCGGCGGCTCGCCACCCGGACCGATGTCGAGGTAGACCCGGATGCCCACCCGGTGGATCTGGGTGATGTTGCCGGTGCGCTCCTTCGCGCTGGTGACCTGGGCCCAGATCGCCCCGTACCGCTCACCCTTCGACGCCTTCCTCGGCACGGCGATCCCGACCTCGACCGGCCGTCGCTCGCCCGGGTCGAGCTCGATCCCGGAGGTCTTCAGCCGGATCCAACCGCTGAGTTCGTTGCCCGCGCGTCCCTCGGGAACGGTGAAGGCGTTGTTTTCGACCGACGCCGCCCCGGAATAGAAGTCAATCTTCTGTGACTCGCCAGAGTTGTTCTCCACCTCGACCCGACGGTTGATCGTCGCCCCGGGCTTCAGGTGATCCACTATGTAGACCTGGGCCCGGGGATCCTGCACCCTGCTGGCGGGGATGTCCAGCATGCGGATGCTGATCGCGGCGTCCTCGGCGGGCTCCTGTCGCTGCTCCCGCACGGCAGCGGCTGGTGCCGCCGAAACCCCGAGCGCCACGAGGGCGACCGAGGCCAGCAGCACCAGCCGGCCGAGCGGGTCAGAAGACCGAATGTGTCACCGTCCCCGTGTAGACACCCTGGACGGTGCCGACGGGCACGTTCACCACCAGTGTGGGGTTCCAGGTGGCGAAGTTGTTTCCCGTGCCACCGGTGTGGCTCATCGCCGTCCGTGGAACGTTGACGATCACCTGCTGGGCGGCGGTGGGCTGACCCGGCGTGAAGGTGCCGCCGCCGGCGGTCGCCGTGGCGGGGCCGGACCAGTACAGGACGTTGATGTTGGGGATCGTCTCCCCGGAGCTGCCGCCGCCGGTGACGAAGTCGGTGGAGGTGACGTTGGCGGTCCAGTTGGGGGTGAGCGCTCCACGCTGGTCCAGCACGGTGACCGGGCCGAGTTGACCGGAGATGGTCGTGCCCTCCACCCCGTTGCCGATGTTCGCGGTCGCCGGCACCGTGATCGACAGGCCGCCGGCCGCGTCGACGGTGAGGGTCACGATCGTGTCGCCCGTCGTGTCCGCGGCGGCCGGCCCGGCGAGCGCGACAACGGCGGCAACGCCGGCCAAGCCCGCGAGAAACTTTCTACGCATCGAGTCTCCTTCTGTCCTGAATGACCATGGGAAGCAGTTCGAGCGTAACTACGCAAATGCCCCATAAGGGACTGAATGCCGCAGGGTCACTCTGGCAGGCGGAGTCGATGTCCGAGCGGGGTGGACGATCCACTCGTTCTCAGCGAAAGTCGGGGCATCCGAACGTTCCGGATACCCCGACTTCTCGGTAAGCGACGGCTCGTGTGCGGCTCGCGGATCTCCGTCAGGCCGGGACCACGTAGGGGAAGGAGGCGGCACGGGCCGACTTGGTGACCTCCGGGGTGAGCCCGGAGGTGGTGCCGGTGTTGAGGACCAGGGAGAACATCACCTCGGGCGCGTTGTCCGCCATGGTGCGCCCGTTGCGGATCGCGAAGCCGAAGTTCGCGGCCGTGCCGACCTTGTACGACAGCATGTCGGGGTAGAGCTGTCGGGCGACGCTCCAGCCGTACGCCTGGGGGTCCGGTGCGGTGCCGTTCGCCGCGACGACACCCGCGACCGCGTTGGCGATCTCCTCGCCGTCCTCGGTGAGGTCTTGACTGGGGTGGCGGAAGTTGGCGGGATTTGAGAAGTCGGTGTCGTGCGGCCAGAAGATCGGCCACATCATGGGGTGGCCGGCGCGGTTGATCTGGCGCCAGCCACCGGCATCGGTGGCCAGCAGCGTGCGACACCACACGCCGATCTCGGTGCCGTCGCGCAGCAACGGCTCGTCATGGGAGACCTCAAGGACTATCGACTCCACTGTCGTGCCCGCGAAGCTGTTCTTGGCTTGGTCGACGCGCCACGCTGAGCGGTCCACCATCGACCCGTCCTTCACCGCGCCGTTGATGGTGGCGAGTTCGTCGAGATCGATGAAGAACGGGTCGGCGATCCGCCCGGCCCAGATCCGGACGTTGCCGCCGGTCGTCACCTCGCCGGTGCGCCCCTCCGCGACGGGAGTGCCCATCGCGGCGTCGTCGCGGGCGTCCGCCCCGGTCAGCTCGTACAGCTGGAAGGTCTGCCTGTTGTCACCGTCGAGCTCGCCGAAGGCGAACCGGTAGGTCAGATCCTCCATCTCGGCGCCGTTGACGTGGATCTTGATCTCGTAACGGCCCTCGGCGTGGAAGCCGCGCTTGATGTCAGCCTTGGTCACCGAGCTGTTGACGTCCATCACGAACACCGTGGCGCGGTTGCCGTCGAAGACGTACAGGTCGTCGATGTAGAGCTGGCCGCCCTGGGCGGCGAGGGGGGTGTCGAGGTGGTGCGACATGAGTTCACTCCCGGAGCGGCCGAATATCTGGATTAATCCGAACATAGCGGGCAGGAGACACCCTGCCGCGCCATCGGCTGAATCCGGAGTCGCCCGGGTTGGGGCCCGCACGGCGGCGGGCCGCCCGAAGCTGTGCTCGGACGGCCCACTCGTCGGTGCTGGTGTCGTCAGACGCGAGACCACTTCTGGTTGGCGGCGCCGAGGCAGTCCCAGAGGTGCAGCTTGCCGCCGTTGTTGGGGTTGGCTTCCCGCACGTCCACGCACTTGTTGGCGTTGAGGTTGACCAGGTCGCCGGCCGCGTTGAGGGTGAAGCGCTGCGCGGGATTGCCGTTGCACGTGACCAGGTTGACCTCGGTGCCGTTGGCGGTGCCGGCCCAGGCGGGGTCCATGCACTTGCCCATCGCGCGGATGGTCCCGTCCGAGGCGAAGGTCCAGGCCTGCGCGGCGGTGGTGTTGCAGTCCCAGATCTGGAGCTTCGCGCCGTCGACCGGGTTGGCGCTGGGGATGTCGATGCAGCGGCCGCTCTGCGCCCCGCGGATCCGGCTGGTGCCGGGAGTCGGGTTGCCGCCACCGTCGGAGGTGTAGCTGGACACCCGGACGTAGTCGACGAGCATCTGCTGCGGGAACTGCGTGGAGCCGTCCGGGTAGCCGGGCCAGTTACCGCCGACCGCCACGTTGAGGATCATGAAGAAGGGGTGGTCGAACGCCCAGCGGTTGCCGCCGAGTCGGGCGGGGTCGACCCGGTGGTACTGCACCCCGTCCAGGTACCAGGTGATCACGTTCGGCTCCCAGTCGACCCGGTAGGTGTGGAAGTCGTCGGCGAGCGGTGCCCCGACGGTGCGGCTGCCGGTGATGCCGCCGCCGCCCGAGTAGCCGGGTCCGTGCACCGTGCCGTACACGGTGTTGGGCTCCCGGCCGATGTTCTCCATGATGTCGATCTCGCCTGCGTCGGGCCAGCCGCCGCCGGTGCCGAGCATCCAGAACGCGGGCCAGATGCCCTGACCGCGCGGGATCTTGATCCGCGCCTCGAACCGACCGTACGTCTGGGTGAAGGTGGCTGCCGACAGGAGTCGGGCGGACGTGTATTCACAGCGCCCGTAGTGGCACTGGTAGTTGCCGGGGTTGTCCCGGCGGGCCGTGATGACGAGGTTGCCCTGGCCGTCGTGGACGGCGTTGCTGGTGCTGTTCGTGTAGTACTGCCGCTCGTTGTTGCCCCAACCGCTGCCGCCGATGTCGAACCGCCACTTGTTCTGGTCGACAGGCGTGCCGGCGGGGGAGTTGAACTCGTCCTGCCAGCTGATCGGGCCGATGGCGGCCTCGGCCCGGTCGGGATGCGGCGGGACGACGAGCGCCGCGGCGGTCGCGACGAGGGCGGCCGCCATGAGTACGAGTGGGCGGAAACGGAGTCTGGGGCGGGCTGTGAACACGGGAGGCTCCTCAGCGAGGGGGGTGGCGGAGGCTGCGTGCCGGAGAGACGGAGAGCGCTCTCTAGAATGAAGCATGTCGATATCATTATCTTCTGTCAAGACTGTTTCCAATATGCCAACCGTCCGTTACCGCCCGATGCTGCGCAGTGATCGGTGGAGTGCCGGTGGGCGACAGGATCACCAGGTCGATCGATGTCTCCGAGGTGGACGGCAGCCGCCGCATCGAAGCAGGTCGCCACGATCGAGTACTACTCGATAGCGGTCGAATCGACCCTTCCTATTGCCGTGAGGCGTCCACCCGGGACAGGATGGCGAGGCGAGCGGGAAACCTCCCCGTAACCTGCGCGCTGCTGGTCTCTGTCACAAGGAAGTGGGAGTCAGTCATGAGCGACGCGTCGACGGCGCTGGGTGTGCGCCTCTACCCGGATCTGGTCGAGCGGGGTGGCCTGGCCCCCGCGCTCATCGAAACCGCTGCCGGTCATGGGCTCGATCTCGGCCGGGTCACCGCCCCCGAGCAGGGGCGGAGCCGGTTCACCTGCGCCGAGCTGCACTCCGAGCAGGGCGTGGTCTGCGTGAAGCTGGGTTCGCAGGCCCGATACTTCATGATCGATCTGCGGGTCTCGGGCGAAGTCCTCGCGCGCGGCGACGTCATGGACCTGTTGCAGGTCGCCAAGGTGGCGGCGGCCTGGCATGCCGGGATGACGATCGCCGAGCTCACCGCCCAGTTCCCGTTCATGGAGGAGATCAAGCACCGCCCGGCGCCCGTGGCCCAGGTCAGCTAGCGCGCGGTCGGTCAGGTCAACACCGCAGCCGGGGCGGCAGAGCAGCCTCGACGCCGACCTCACGGTTCAGCCAGGTCGACTGGACGAAGGCGACGAAGCGTTCCGCGTCGGTCGCGGTGGAGGCCAGTCCGAACGAGACGCGGACCGCGCCGCCCGTCGGCAACCGCAACGTGGCGAGATACTGGTCGATCGTGTCGACCCGCGCCAACAACCGCCGCCGCAGCGACTCCCTCCTGATGCCGAACGCGCCCTCACCCGCGCCCGGGTTGCAGAAACAGCCGGTACGCAGGGAAAAGCCGGCCGCTGCGGCTTCCCGTGCGACCAACCGCTCGTCGACCAGCGTGCCGTCCGGATGGCGGAGGTTGAAGGTCACCGTCGCGCCGCGCGCCGCACCCGTCGTCGGCCCGTACACCTGGACCAGCGGCCCACCGGTGTCGTGCCGCAGGGTGACCAGCCGCTCCAACAACCATTCGGTGAGCAGGCCGACGCGGGTGTGCACGAGATCGACGCCGATCGAGTCGAGCCAGCGCAACCCGAACTCCACGTCCGGGATGCTCAGGAAGTTGAGCGTGCCGTCCTCGAACGCCGACTCGTCATCCATCGACCGGTGCCAGTCGCCCTGCACGCTGACCGCGCGGATCGTGCCGCCGGCGAACCACGGCCGGCGCAGCCGGGCCAGCGCGTCGCGCCGGGCCAGCAGCGCGCCGACCCCGGTGGGATAGCCGAAGAGCTTGTACCAGCTCAGACACACGAAATCCGGCCGGACGACGCTGAGGTCCAACCGGTTCGTCGGCGCGAAGGCGGCGGCGTCGAGCAGCACGTCGTACCCGTGCTGGTGGGCCAACTCCACCCAGCTCAGCGGGTGCTGCACGCCGGAGAAGTTGCTCTGCGCCGGATAGGCCAACAACCCCCGGCGGCCCGGACGGCCCCACCGTCCGGCCAGCCCGCGCGGACCAGCGTCGAGCACCCTGGTCAGATCCGATTCGGCGACCCGCAACTCCGGCCCGCTCAGCGGTACGTAACGCACGGCCCCGCCGGCTGCCCGGGCGTACTCCCGGATGCCGTTGACGGAGTTGTGGTTGTCCCAGGTCAGCACCAGCGGCGAGGCCCGGCCGAAGTCGTACGCCTCGCCGACCAGCCGGCAGGCGCCGCTGGCGTTCGGGGTGAAGACGACCGCGTACTCGGCCGGGTCGGCGTGGAAGAAGTCGAGCACCGCGCGTCGGGCCGAGTCCACCAGGGAACCTGCCGCCGCGCTGGTGGGGTTCTCCGAGTGGGGATTGCTGTACAGCCCGGCGAGCAGCCGATCGTGGTGTTGGCGTACCTGGGCCTGTGCCGCCACCCCGGCCCCGGCGTAGTCGAGATACACCTGCCCGTCCGTGTCCAGGTGGCGGTACTCGGTGGCGCGCAGCTCGTCGATCCGCCCGGTGGCGGCATATCCCGGCCAGGCGGTCGGGGAGGTGCGCGGCGGCTCAGGTCGTTCCACGGGAGCCCCGTCGTGCCAGCACCGCCCAGGTGGCGCACAGGAAGAGCAGCACGAAACCGCCGAGCACCAGCCAGTTGACCCACACCGGCCGGGAGAAGCTGTCACCGTACGTGGCGAGCAGCGGCGGGCCGAGCGGGGAACCACCGTCCCGCCAGAGCTGCTCCACCCCGGCGGTGTGCCCGAGGGCCTCGAACGCCCACCGGTTCGACATCGCGTAGCTGAGCCACTGACCGCCGGTCGCCATGGCGGGCACCGGCAGGATCGCGCCGACGAACAGCACCTGCGGGAAGCAGAGCATCGGCAGCATGAGCGTCGCCTGGGCCGCGTCGGAGACGGCCGCGGAGCACAGCAGGCCGAGGGCGAGCGCCGCCGCCGAGGAGAGCAGCAGGGTCGCGTACAGGGCGGCGAAGTTGCGGCCGTCGACCGGTGGCAGCCGGTCGATGCCGCGCAACACCCCGAGCAGGGCCAGGTCCACCAGGGCCAACAGCGGAAGCAGCACCGCGACCTTCCCCATCAGGTACGGCACCAGCCGGACGCCCGCCAGCCGCTCACGGCGCAGGATCGGCAACTCGGTGCAGATCTGCAGCAGCCCGTAGGTCAGCCCGAAGAAGAAGCCGCCGAACGCGATCCAGAACAGGATCATCACGGTCACCGTCGGGCTCGGCCGGGTCGGGTCGAACGCACCTGGCCGGAACAGCAGCGCGAACATGCCGAGCACCATCAGCGGCGAGCCGAGCAGGATCGCCAGGGTCAGCCGGTTGCGGACGACGATCTCCGCGTTGCGCGTGGTGAGGACGGCCCACTGACGCAACCGGCCGACCCGTCGGGGCGCTGGCGCGGAAACGTCGCAGTGGTCGGTCGCGCGGGCCGGCGGGCCGGCGTCGCGCTGAGCGGCGAAACGGTCGGGCCAGGCGGCCGGGTCGGTTTCCTCGTCGAGGCGCAGGTGCACCTCCGCGAGGGACCGCAGGCCGAAGAACTCCCGGGCGGCGGAAGGTGTGCCGGTGAACGCCAGGCGGCCCTGGCGGGTCAGCACCACGACCCGGTCGCAGTGGTCCACGTCGGTGATCTGGTGGGTGGTGAGCACGACTGTGGTCCCCACGTCGGCGAGGGTGCGCAGCACCCGGAGCAACTCCACGGCGATCGCCGGGTCCAGCCCGGAGGTGGGCTCGTCCAGGAAGAACACCCCGGGCCGGTCGAGCAGCTCGACGGCGATGCTGGCGCGCTTGCGCTCACCGCCGCTGAGCCTGCCCACCGGCACCGCGGCCCGCTCGGCGAGCCGCAGTTCGGCCAGCACCTCGGCCACCCGGTCGCTGATCTCGGTCGGCCCGGTCCCGGATGGGAGGCGTAGCCGGGCCGCGTACCGCAGGGTCCGGGCCAGTGGCAGCTCGCGGTGGATGATGTCGTCCTGGGGCACGAAGCCGATCGCGTGGACCTCGTCTGCGCCGTCGTGTGCCACGGTGCCGGTCGTCGGCAGCCGAACCCGGGCGAGCGTCTCCAACAGGGTGGTCTTGCCGGCGCCGCTCGCGCCGATGACGGCGACGACCTCGCCGGGCTGGATGGTCAGCGAGATGTCGTCGAGAATGCGGCGGCCGCCTGGGACGGTGCGGCCCACACCGGTGGCCGTGATGCCGAGGCCGGTACGCGGGGGAGACGTGGTCTGCTCGGTCGTCATGTCGGGTGCCCGATCCGGTCGGTGGGTGGTCCGCCTGAATATCGTGCCTCGCCGATGCTACGTCCGGTGTGGACCGTGCCGGCCCCGCCAGCTCAGTCGATGGTGATGGCCCACCACCTCGCGCCGGTGGGTGGGTCACCGGTCGCCGTCACGTCGGCGTCAGGGTCTCGGCTCGGCTGGGCCGCCGAGATCTCGGCGAAGAACTGCCGCAGGGCGTCGGCGACCAGAGCTGGTGCTGTCATCGTCGCGAAGTGTGACTGGCCCGGCCAGACGACGTGGCGCGCGGCCGGAATCGTGGCCGCGAGGGTGTGCGTCGTCGTGGGCATCGGCTCCCACGTGTCGGCGCCGGACAGCACGAGAGTCGGCACGGTGATCGAGGACCACCGGGCGATGACGTGCGGGCGAGGGCTCTCGGCAGCCTGTCTGCGGGCGCGGGCCGAGGGGCCGGGCGCGGCGTACGGCTACGCCGGAATGGGTCCGTACCGGGGCGCGCAGGCCGACCTGCTGCGCGTGCCGTGGGCCGACGCCAACTGCGTACCCGTGCCCGGGGAGCCGGGAGACTCCTACGAGGACGACTTCGTGCTGCTCGCCGACGCGTTCGTCACCGGGTGGCACGCCGCGGCCACCCTCGCCGGGGTCGAGCCGGGTGACACGGTGGCCGTTTTCGGCGCCGGCACCATCGGTCTGCTGAGCGCGTACTCGGCGCTGCTCCGGGGTGCCCGGGTCGTGTACTGCGTCGACGGTGTCGACGCCCGGCTCGACAAGGCCGGCGAGATGGGCGCCGCGCCGATCGACTTCCGCCGGGGCGACCCGGTCGAGCAGATCCGCGCCGACCGGGCCCGGACCGGGCTGCCGCTCGGCGAGGAGAAGCTGGGCGGGGTGGACAAGGTCATCGACGCGGTCGGGTTTCAGGCCCGTGACCGGGAGCACCCCGAGCGGGAGCGTCCGAACCAGGTCATCGCCGACGCGGCCCGACTGGTCAATGCCGCTGGCGCGATCGCGGTCGCCGGTGTGTACCCGGACCGGGACCCCCACCCCGGCCCTGGCGCGGACGACCACGAGAACCTGGTCGCGCCGTGGGGAGCGCTGTTCAGCAAGGGAGTGGCGGTCCGGTTCGGTCGCACCCACGACCGCCGCTACACCGTGCTGCTGCGGAACCTGGTCGTCGCGGGCCGAGCGCGGCCCAGCATGATCGTCACCCACCGCGGCACCCTTGACGACGCTCCCGCTTTCTATCGCAGCTTCGACCGCCGAGAGAACGGCGTGATCAAGGCGGTGCTGCGCCCGAGCTGACCGGTCGGATCGCCGATGCCGACGGCCGCGAATCGGCCTTAATGGGCGTTAAGGTGCGGACCCCTCTCCTGGTGGCGGGCATGTCACGGCGACCATCGTCGATCCGTGTCATCCGCAGAGGCGTGGGTCACACCGTTGGTCGAGGGCCGCCGTGGCGTCCCCGAGGGGGCGTCGGCGTCGCGGTCCGATCAAGATCTTTCGATGGTGGCGGGCGCGCGGATGCGTCGTTGTTTGTCCGCCCGCTGTGGATCACCCCTGGTGGGGGGCTTGTCAAGGGCGGCTGGGGCCAACGGCGGCGTCGCTGCCATTTGACAACGTTGCCACCGGCACGCGAGGGTGCCCGGAGTGACTGCGGGGGCGGCTGTGACTGGCGAAGACAGTGTGACGTCTATATTGCCGGATTGTTACATTTTCAACAGGCCCTCGCCTTGCGGATGACCCTCTGGCCGCAATACGTTGCCGTCAACAACAAAACCAAGTGAAGGTTCAACCTTCCGGAGGCAACCGATGACGTTGGCGAGGTGGTACGAGCGATGAGCGACGTGCCCATCCTCCTTGAGATGCGCTCCATCACCAAGGAGTTCCCTGGAGTCAAGGCCCTCTCCGACGTCAACCTGGTGGTTCGCGCCGGCGAGATCCATGCCATCTGCGGCGAGAATGGCGCGGGCAAGTCCACCCTGATGAAGGTGCTCAGCGGGGTCTACCCGCACGGCACCTACGACGGCCAGATCATCTACCAGGGGTCGGAGAGCAAGTTCTCCGACATCCGGGCCAGTGAGAACGCCGGCATCGTGATCATCCACCAGGAGCTCGCGCTCATTCCCGGAATGTCGATCGCCGAGAACATCTTCCTCGGCAACGAACCGCGCAAGCGGGGCGCGATCGACTGGAAGGCCGCGAACCGGATGGCGCTGGACCTGATGGCCCGGGTCGGTCTGCAAGAGGACCCGGACACCCTGATCAAGGACATCGGGGTCGGCAAGCAGCAGCTCGTGGAGATCGCCAAGGCGTTCGCCAAGGACGTGAAGCTGCTCATCCTGGACGAGCCCACCGCGGCGCTGAACGAGGCCGACTCCAAGCACCTGCTGGACCTGCTGCGTGGGTTCCGCTCCCGCGGCATCACCTCGATCATGATCTCGCACAAGCTCAACGAGATCGAGGCGATCGCCGACCAGATCACCATCCTGCGCGACGGCCGGACCGTGGAGACCCTCGACGTCAAGGCGGACGGGGTCGACGAGGACCGGATCGTGCGGGGCATGGTCGGCCGAGAGCTGAGCAGCCGGTTCCCGGACCACACGCCGAAGATCGGCGAGGTCTTCTTCGAGGTTCGCAACTGGAACGTGCGGCACCCGATCTCCGCCGACCGGCAGGTCTGCAAGAACGAGAGCTTCGTGGTGCGTCGCGGCGAGATCGTCGGCTTCGCCGGTCTGATGGGCGCGGGCCGTACCGAACTCGCGATGAGCATCTTCGGCCGCTCGTACGGGGTGTTCGAGTCGGGCACCATCATCAAGGACGGCAAGGAGATCGTCCTGAAGTCGGTCGCGGACGCGATCGACAACGGGCTCGCGTACGTCAGCGAGGACCGCAAGGCGATCGGCCTCAACCTGCTCGACGACATCAAGGCCTCGACGGTGGCGGCCAAGCTGTCCAAGATTTCGCACCGCGGCGTCCTGAGCGAGGTCGAGGAATACCAGGCGGCCGAGTCGTACCGCAAGGAGTTGCGGACCAAGGCCCCGACGGTCGACGAGAGCGTCTCCAAGCTCTCCGGCGGCAACCAGCAGAAGGTCGTCCTGGCGAAGTGGATGTTCACCGACCCGGACCTGCTGATCCTCGACGAGCCGACACGCGGCATCGACGTGGGTGCCAAGTACGAGATCTACGGCATCATCCAGCGGCTCGCCGACCAGGGGAAGGGCGTCATCGTCATCTCCTCGGAGCTGCCTGAGCTGATCGGGCTGTGCGACCGCATCTACACCGTGTTCGAAGGTGCCATCACGGGCGAGATCGCCCGGGCGGACGCCACCCCGGAAAACCTCATGAAGCAGATGACCTCGACGAAGAAGATGGCCACACGATGAGCCGATTGAAGGACCTTCAGAAGAACCTGTTCGGAGGCACCACCTCCAACGCTCGACAGTTCGGAATGATCTTCACCCTGGTGGCGATCGTCGTCCTGTTCCAGATCCTGACCGATGGCCTCACCCTGCGGTCGGACAACCTGATCGCGCTGTTCCAGCAGAACTCGTACATTCTGATTCTGGCCATCGGCATGCTCATGGTGATCGTCGCCGGGCACATCGACCTGTCGGTCGGCTCCGTCGCCGCCTTCGCGGGCATCCTGGTCGCCAAGTCGATGACCGAGTGGGACCTGCCCTGGCCCGCCGCCATCCTGTTCGGCCTCGCGATCGGCGCGTTGATCGGCGCCTGGCAGGGTTTCTGGGTGGCCTACATCGGGGTGCCGGCGTTCATCGTCACCCTGGCGGGCATGCTGCTGTTCCGCGGCGGCAACCAGTTCATCGGTAACGCGAGCACCGTCCCGGTGCCGGAGGGCTTCCGGGAGATCGGCTCCGGCTTCCTGCCGGAGTTCGGTCCGAACACCGGCTACAACAACGCCACGCTGCTGCTCGGTCTGATCGCGGCGGTGGCGGTGGTGTGGCGCGAGATCCAGGCCCGCAAGACCCGACGGGCGATGGACGCCGACCCGGCGCCGATGTGGATCTCCATCCTGCGGATGGCCATCATGGTGGGCGTGATCGCCTTCGCGGCGCTGCGCTTCGCCAGCGGTCGCGTCGGCACCAGCTTCCCGATCTCCGGCATCATCCTGCTGGTCCTGGTGATCGCGTACTCCTTCTACACCCGCAACACTGCCGGTGGCCGGCACATCTACGCGGTGGGCGGCAACTCCCGGGCGGCCGAGCTGTCCGGTGTGAAGCTCAAGCGGGTCAACTTCTTCGTCATGATGAACATGTCCGTCCTGGCCGCACTGGCCGGCATGATCTTCGTGGCCCGTTCGGCGGCCTCCGGTCCGCAGGACGGCAACGGCTGGGAGCTGGACGCCATCGCCGCGGTCTTCATCGGTGGCGCGGCAGTCGCCGGCGGTATCGGCACCATCAGCGGTTCCATCGTCGGTGGTCTGGTCATGGCCGTGCTCAACAACGGCCTCCAGCTCATGGGTGTCGGCACCGACCGCGTCCAGATCATCAAGGGCCTGGTCCTGCTGCTGGCAGTCGCGATCGACGTCTACAACAAGAGCCAGGGGCGCTTCTCGATCGTCGGGAGCCTGATGCGGCCCTTCCGCCGCGACGACTCCGCCCCACCCGCCTCACCGCCGGACGCGGAGCGCGAGCCCGCCAAGGCAGCGGTGTCCGGCTGACGGCCACCGACCTCTCCACCCGCCTCACCATCTAGAAAGGCAAGTCCTCACCATGCGTAAATTCTTCGGCACGTCGGTGGTGGCCATCAGCGCCGCCGCCATGCTGGCCCTCGCCGGCTGCGGCTCCGGCCGTGACGGCGACAGCGACTCCGGCGGCGAGGCCGCCAAGGGCTTCGCGGCGAACTCGCTGATCGGCGTGGCCCTCCCGGCCAAGACCTCGGAGAACTGGGTCCTCGCCGGTGACCTGTTCACCAACGGCCTCAAGGAGGCCGGCTTCCAGGGTGACGTGCAGTACGCCGGCGCGTCGACCACTGTTGCCGACCAGCAGGCTCAGATCACCGCCATGGTCACCAAGGGTGCCAAGGTCATCGTCATCGGCGCGACCGACGCCGCGCAGCTGTCGACCCAGGTCGCGGCGGCCCACACGGCCGGCGTGAAGGTCATCGCCTACGACCGGCTGATCACCAACACCCCGGACCTCGACTACTACGTCGCGTTCGACAACTTCAAGGTCGGCCAGCTCCAGGGCCAGGCCCTGCTGGAAGGCATGAAGGCCAAGAAGCCGAACGGCCCGTACAACATCGAGCTGTTCTCCGGCTCGCCGGACGACAACAACGCCGGTGTCTTCTTCAACGGCGCGATGGACGTGCTCAAGCCGGAGATCGACAAGGGCAACGTGGTCGTCGCCTCGGGTCAGAAGGACGTCAAGCAGACCGCCATCCAGGGCTGGAAGGCCGAGGGTGCGCAGGCCCGCATGGACCAGCTGCTGACCTCGACCTACGGCAACAAGGAGCTGGACGGCGTCCTCTCCCCGAACGACACGCTGGCCCGCGCCATCCTGACCTCGGTCAAGGGTGCTGGCAAGCCGACCCCGGTCGTCACCGGTCAGGACTCCGAGGTTGAGTCGGTCAAGTCGATCGTCGCTGGCGAGCAGTACATGACGATCAACAAGGACACCCGCAACCTGGTGAAGGAGACCATCAACATGGTCAAGGCTCTCCAGGCCGGTAACGCCCCGCAGGTGAACGACACCAAGTCCTACAACAACGGCAGCAAGGTCGTCGACACGTACCTGCTCCCGCCGGTCGCCGTCACCAAGGCGAACGCGGCTGAGGCGTACGCCAGCGACCCGAAGCTCGCGCCGCTCACCAAGTAATCACCGCACGGTAGGCAGCAACGCCGATGGGTCCCGGATCTCCTCTTCCGGGACCCATCGTCGTCCTGACAGCCCCGCACCACCCGGCACCGACCCGGAAGGAGGTCTGACCGTGGCGTCACCCGTCCGGTCCAGGCCAGCCGGCGTCGGCCGCAACACCGACTCCCCGCTGCCGTCCGTCCCCGGCGCCAGCCAGGAGGAGATCCGGCGACAGAACCTCGGCGCCGTGCTGCGCTACGTGCACCTGCACGGGCCGACGTCCCGGGCCGAGCTCACCGGTCGGCTCGGCCTCAATCGCAGCACCATCGGCGCCCTCGCTGCCGATCTAGTGGCCAGCGGACTGGTCACCGAGGAGGCACCCACCACCGCCCGCCGCGCCGGCAGGCCCTCGCTGGTGGTCAGCCCCCGCTCCGACCGGGTCTACGCACACGCCCTGAGCATCGACGCCGACCGGCTGCGCGCCGCCCGGGTCGGTCTCGGTGGGCAGATCCTCGATCTGCGAGAGATCCCTCGACCCGGTGGCATGTCGGCGATCGACGCCGTCGGGCCTCTCGCCGACCTGGTCCGTGACATGGAACGCTCCGTGGCCCCCGACGCGTTGCTGGTCGGCGGCGCGGTCGCGGTCACCGACACCACCCGGGAGCCGGACGGCAGGATCCGGATCGCCGGCGTGGACGAGACGCTCGGCACCGCGCTGGCAGCGGAGTTCCGCGCCGGCCCGGGTTTCGTGGCCGGTGACCTGGCCGACATCGCCGGCCTGGCCGAGCACGTGCGGGGCGTGGCGGTGGGCATCGACGACGTCATCTACCTGCACGGCGACCGGGGCATCAGTGCAGGCATCATCGTCGGCGGTCGACTGATCATCGGCCACCGTGGCCACAGCGGCAAGGTCGGCCACATGGTGGTCAACCCGAACGGTCTGCCCTGCGGCTGCGGCTCACGCGGCTGCTGGGAGACCGAGATCTCCGAAGCCGCGTTGCTGCGGCACGCGGGCCTGGACCCGAGTGACCGCGGGGCGGTGGCCGAGGTGCTGCGCGCGGCCGCCGAAGGGGACCGGACCGCCCGGGAGGCAGTCGAGCAGGTCGCCGACTGGCTCGGCTTCGGTGTGGCCAACCTGGTCAACGTGGTCAACCCGGACGCCGTGGTGTTCGGTGGAACTCTCCGCGACATCTTCACCGCGGGTGCCGAAGTGGTACGCGATCGACTGGACACCATGCCGCTGCCGGCCTCCCGCGAGCACCTGCGGCTGCGCGCGGCGGCCCTCGGCCGCGACGCCGTCCTGATCGGCGCCGCCGAGTTGGCGTTCGACAAGCTCCTGGCCGACCCGCTCAACGTCGGTGTCGTCGGTCAGGCCGCGAGCACCGAGCCCGCGTAGCCGCGACTGCCCCGTCGGTGAACCGTCAGGGAGCCGGCACCTCCTCCACCATGCTGCTGCCGTTGCCCGGCCGGGACTCCCACGACCAGGTCTCGTGCAGCCGGACCCGACCGTCGGGCAGCACCGACACCTCCGAGACGCAGCGCCCCGAGGACGTCTGACCGTCGGTGTTGAGCTGGACGTACCGGAAGTCCAGTCGGTTGCCGGTACGGGTGCCGACCAGGTGGCCACGTCGGATGGACCCGCCGGCGTACTCGGCCCACACCTCGCCGGCCCGTTCGTGGTACGCGAACACGGTCTGCGTGCCCACCTCGCCGGCCACCACGTCCGCCACGGCCCGGAACCGCCGACCGTCCAAGGAGATCGTCATCTGCCGAACCTAATCGAGGCAGGGTTCCCGTATTCCCTACCGTATGTTGTACGGTAACGGCGGTTTGACGCCTGCGGAGGGGAGCGCTGTGACGACGAGAGACGACGCGATAGTGGCGGACGGGCTGCGTAAGCGATATCGGGACCGCTATGCGCTGGACGGCTTCGACCTGCGGGTGCGGCAGGGCACGGTGTGCGGCCTGCTCGGCCCAAACGGGGCCGGCAAGACCACCTCGGTACGGATCCTGTCCACACTGCTGCGGCTGGACGAGGGCCGTGCCGAGGTCGCCGGGTACGACGTGGCCCGCCAACCCGACCAGGTCCGCTACCGCATTGGGCTGGTGGGGCAGAATCCCGCCCTCGACGAGGCGCTGAGCGGCCGGCAGAACCTGGTGCTCTTCGGCCGGCTGTTCCACCTCGGTCGCCGCCGGGCCCGGCAGCGGGCGGACGAACTGCTGGAACGCTTCGGTCTCGCCGACGCGTCCGAGCAGCCGGTCAGCACGTACTCGGGGGGCATGCGCCGTCGACTCGACCTGGCCGCCGGCATGATCCTGGCTCCCGCGGTCCTCTTCCTCGACGAACCCACCACCGGGCTGGACCCGCGTGGCCGCAACGAGGTGTGGGAGTCGGTCCGGGAGTTGGTGCGCACCGGCACCACAGTGCTGCTCACCACCCAGCACCTGGACGAGGCCGACCAGCTCGCCGACCGGATCTCGGTGGTCGAGGCCGGCCGGGTGATCGCCGAGGGCACTCCGGACGACCTCAAGACCGAGCTCGGCGGCGATCGGATCGAGGTGGTCGTCGCGGACCCGACCGACCTCGCCACCGCCGTCGCCCAGGTGCGCCGGGTGGCCGACCGCGAGCCGACGGTCGACGTGGACCGGCGGATGGTCAGCGTCCGGGTCGGTCACCAGGCCGGCGCGCTCGTCGACGTGTTGCGGGCGCTCGACGCCGGGAACGTCCCGGTGGCGGACGTCGCGCTGCGCCGTCCCACCCTGGACGATGTGTTCCTGCACCTCACCGGGCACCGGACCCGGACCGCCGAGGAGGTGGCGGCATGAGCGCGACGAGCATGCCGGCCCCGACGGTGGACCTGACC
Organism: Micromonospora sp. A202; assembly: GCF_006715105.1. Taxonomy (NCBI): domain Bacteria; kingdom Bacillati; phylum Actinomycetota; class Actinomycetes; order Micromonosporales; family Micromonosporaceae; genus Micromonospora; species Micromonospora sp. A202. The sequence goes on from NZ_VFMP01000001.1 coordinate 1,834,628, forward strand.
CCCGGCCGGCCCGCCCTCCTGATCGACAGCGGCACCCTGATCTGGCGCGGCCTGGCCCGGTGGCGACGTGATCCCGGCCCGCTGATCGCCTCGCTCGGCTTCAACATCCTGATCGTGCTGATGTTCGCCTACCTGTTCGGCGGCGCGTTGCAGGTGCCTGGCGGTGGCAGTTACCGGGAGTTCCTGATGCCCGGCATGTACGTGATGACCATGGTGTTCGGCATCAGCCTCACCACGATCGCCGTCGCCGAGGACCTGGAGCGCGGGGTGACCGACCGGCTCCGGTCGATGCCCGTCTCGCCGCTGGCCCCGCTGGTGGCCCGGGCCGTGGCCGACATGCTGTTCGCCCTGGTCACCCTCGCGGTCCTGCTGTTGACCGGTCTCGCCATCGGGTGGCGTGCGCACGGCGGGGCCGGTGCCACGCTCACGGCGGTGGGACTGATCCTGCTGCTGCGCTTCGCCCTGATCTGGGTCGGCATCTTCCTCGGCCTGGTCACCCGCGGGCAGACGGCCGTGGTGGCCGTACAGACCCTGGAGTTTCCGCTCGGCTTCCTCTCCAACGCGTTCGTCGCACCGTCCACCATGCCCGCGTGGCTCGGTGCGGTGGCCGCCTGGAACCCGCTGTCGGCAACCGTCGGCGCGACCCGCGAGCTGTTCGGCAACCCCGGTTGGGGCGGTGACTCGTGGGCGGCGCAGCACTACCCGTGGCTGGCGGTGCTCTGGCCGGTCGTCCTGGTCGCGGTCTTCCTGCCGCTCTCGGTCGCCCGCTACCGGCGACTGGCCGGCTGACCCGCTCGACGAATGCGCCCCCGGTGGTCGACCCACCGGGGGCGCGGTCCGTTGGCGACGGGCCGGAATCCGACTGTGCTGACGGGTGCTCGTCGAGGCCCCCGCCCCCCGACGAGCACCCGTCGCCCGGCTACGCGATCCGGCGGATCCGGCGCACCGCGAGATAGAGCAGCAGCAGGGCGAGAGCGACGAATACGCCCGTCTCGATGCCCTGGAACAGCCAGAACCGGTCCGCCGGTTGGTACAACTGCCAGTTGTACGCGCCCGGCTCAAGTCCCAGTTCCGCACCGCACATTCGACCCTCCGGCCCCTTGCCACCCGGCGGGCACTGGATCCGGCCGCCCTCGGCGATCATCGTGCCGTCGGGGTTCCGGACGCCCTGGGCGAGGATCCAGTCTCCCCGGCTCATCTCCGGTGGCCCTTCTCCCTCGATCGGGAAGGTCTGGGTGCGGGCCGGCTGGTAGTGCCGTCGGGCCAGGAGCTCGACCGCCGCCCGTACGCCGATGAACCCGGCGAGGGTGATGCCCATGGCGGGCAGCATCCGCTTCCACACGGTGCCGGCGAAGACGCCCAGCGCCACGGCGAACAGCGTGTACCCGATCGGGACGATGCCCTGCAGGTCGAAGACGATCATGCCGAATCGGCCCTCATACGCGGCCTGGGTGAGCGGGTCGACCCACCACGACATGCCCAGCCCGTAGACCGCCGCGAGGATCACCACGGCCGCGCTCACCAGCCCGAACTTCACCAGAGCCCAGCGGGTGCGGCCGACGCCCTGGGTCCAGACGAACCGGTGCGTGCCGTGCTCCACCTCGCGGGCGACCAGCGGGGCACCCCAGAACAGGCCGACCAGCGCCGGCAGGGTGATCAACAGCACGGCCACCAGGTTGAGGCTGCCGTACTGGTTGCCGAAACGCCGGAAGCCCGCGTCGCAGGCCTCCCGGGTCGCCGTCGCCACATTGGTGTCGGCGAGCTGGCGTGCGCAGTCCGTCAGCCCGAGGTCGGCGAAGGTGTGCCGCATCGCCAGGCCGATCGGCACCAGCAGAGCGGCGAGCGCCGCGAGCCCCAGCAGGGTGTAGAACGCCTGCTTGCGGTGTTGCCGCCAGGTCAGCCAGATCATGCTGCCACTCCCCACTCGCTGTGACTGGTCTGCGTGGTGCCGTCGGCCAGGTAGGCCAGCACGACGTCCTCCAGGCTGACCTCGCGGACCGTCCAGGCCGGGTCGGTGACCGGGCCGTCGGTGCGGACCAGCAGAGTGGACTGCCGGTCGGTGTGGCTGGCCCGGACCACGGCGGCGACGCCCCCGATGACGCCGCCGTCGTGCCGAGGGCCGACCAGGTGCCGGTGCCCGGCGACCAGGTCGTCGACCGTGCCGGTGAGCTGCACCTGGGCCGAGTTGAGCACGATCAGGTAGTCGCAGACTCGTTCCAGGTCGGCCAGCAGGTGCGACGAGAGCAGGACGGTGGTGCCGGAGTCCGCCACGCTGCCCATCAACGACTGGAGGAACTCCCGCCGGGCCAGGGGGTCGAGGCTGGCCACCGGCTCGTCGAGCAGCAGCAGCCGGGGCTGCTTGGCCAGCGCGAGGGCGAGCGCCACCTGGGCCCGTTGGCCGCCGGAGAGTTTGCCGACCGGTCGATCCGGTGGGATGCCGAGCTGCGCCAGCCGCTGGCGGGCCAACGCGGCGTCCCACCGCTTGTTCAGCTTGCCGCCGGCGATGACCAGTTCGGCGGCGGTGAAGTCCCGGTACAGCGGGGTGTCCTGGGCGACGAACCCGATGTCGGCCAGGCCCTCCGTGTCGCCGTACGGGGATCTGCCGAAGACCCGGACCGCGCCCGCGTCGGGCCTGAGCAGGCCGACGGCCAGGTGCAGCAGGGTGCTCTTGCCCGCGCCGTTCGGGCCGACCAGCGCGGCGATCCGACCGGCCGGCAGGTGCAGCGAGCAGTCCCGCAACGCCCAGGTGCTGCCGTACCGCTTGCCCAGCCGGTCGGCTTCCAAGACCATGTCCATTCTCTGTCCTCTCGTTCCGCTCATGCGTGCTCCTTGCGCGGGACGTCGTCGGTGAGGGTGGCGCGCAGGGTGGTCTCCACCAGGGCGATGACGTCCTCGGCCGTGAGGCCGGCGGCCTGCGCCCGGTCCAGCCAGGCGACCAGGTCGTCGCGTAGCTCGGCCTGGTTGGGCAGGGAGGCGCCGGCCAGGGTGCGCTGGACGAACGTGCCCACCCCGGGTCGGCCGCCGACCAGACCTTCGATCTCCAATTCCCGGTACGCCTTCAGCACCGTGTTCGGGTTGATCGCCAGGGATTGCGCGACGTCCCGAACCTTCGGCAACTGGTCGCCCGGCGTCAGCAGGCCGACCCGCAGAGCCTGTTTCACCTGCTGCACGAGCTGCATGTAGGTGTTCACCTTCGACCGGCTGTCCAGTACGAACTCGATCACTCGCGATGATCCTTCCTGTTGTCCTACGACAGTAGGACTAATAGACAGCTTCATCTGCGGCCGGGGCGCTGTCAAGGCCGAGGCGGCGTGTCTGCTCCGGCACGGCGCGTCACAGCCGGTGTCCCCGCGTGTCGACGGCGGTGGCACCGGCAGGCCAGAGGTTGGCACCGACGGGTCAGCCCGAGGGGAAAGGACCGGCAGCAATCCGTGTCTACGGGGAGGTGTGCGATGGTCACCAACGAACTGACGACGTCGAGGGCGACTCCACTACAGGTGGCCCGCGCACGTGGGCGGGTACGCGGCCGGTTGATCCTGCTCGGCCCCGCGTTCGTCGCCGCCGTGGCATACGTCGACCCGGGCAACTTCGCCACCAACTCCGCCGCCGGCGCCCGCTACGGCTATCTGCTGGTCTGGGTCGTGGTCGTAGCCAACCTGATGGCGATGCTGGTGCAGACACTCACCGCGAAGCTGGGTCTGGCCACCGGGCGCAGCCTGCCCGAGTTGTGCCGGGAGCGGCTGCCCCGGCCGGTGAACCGGGTGATGTGGGTGCAGGCCGAGTTGGTCGCCATGGCCACCGACCTGGCCGAGGTGATCGGCGGCGCGGTAGCCCTGTACCTGCTCTTCGGCATCCCACTGCTGCCCGGCGGGCTCATCATCGGCACCCTCGCGTTCGCCGTGCTCGCGCTGCGGTCGCGCGGATTCCGCGCCTTCGAGATCGCCATCGCGGTGGGACTCGGTGTCATCGTCCTGGCGTTCGCGGCGAACCTGCTCGCGGCCAACTCCGATCCGGGATCGGCAGTGGCCGGCCTGGTGCCCCGGCTCCAGGGCACCGACAGCGTGCTGCTGGCCGCCGGCATTCTCGGCGCCACCGTCATGCCGCACGTCATCTACGTGCACTCCGCGCTGACCCGCGACCGCATCCCCGCCACCGACGACACCGAGCGCCGGATCCTGTTCCGTGGCCAGCGCGCCGACGTGCTGCTCGCGCTGACGGCCGCCGGCGCGGTCAACCTCGCCATGCTGCTGATCGCCGCCGCGAGCTTCCGCGGCGGTGGTCCGGTCGGCGCGGACAGCCTGGAGGGCGTGCACGCCGGCCTCGGCCAGACCATCGGCACCGCCGCGGCGTTCGGCTTCGCCATCGCCCTGCTGGTGTCCGGGCTCGCCTCCACCAGCGTCGGCACCTACGCCGGCGAGGTGATCATGCAGGGCTTCCTGCGGCGGCGGGTCCCGCTGCTGCTGCGCCGCCTGGTCACCCTGCTGCCCGCCCTGGCCGTGCTCGCCATCGGTCTCGACCCGACCCAGGCGCTGGTGCTGTCCCAGGTGATCCTGAGTTTCGGCATCCCGTTCGCGCTGATCCCGGTGGTCGCCTTCACCCGCCGACGCGACCTGATGGGCAACCTGGTCAACCACCCGCTCACCACCGCCGCCGCGTCCCTGGTGGCGGTGCTGGTCGTAGCGCTCAACGCCTTCCTGCTCTGGCAGGTCGTCGCTGGCTGAGGCCGGCTGGCTGGTTGAGGCCGGCTGGTCAGGCTGGTCAGGCTGGTCGGGCGGGGCCGGTGGAGCCGAGCGTCCGGGCGGCGACGTCCGCACGAGCGTGATGCCTGTGAGTCATCTTTATGACTCAGAGGCATCACACTCGTTGGCGACCCTGCCCCGGCTTGGATGGCCGGGCCGGCGGCGTGCGTGGTCAGGTGCGACGGCCCTCGTCGCGGGTGGGGATTTCCTGGCGCTGTTCGAGGGCGTCGGCCGGGTTGGCGTCGGCCGGCAGCGACGTCGCCTCCTCGAGCGTGCCCGCCGGGAGGGCGCCCTGCTCGGCCAGATCCGCCTCGGACGCTTCCGGGTCGACGTCACCCGACACCCGGTCCGGCGGCCCGTAGTCGACGGCGTTCTGCCGCTGCTCTTGGGCATCCGCCTCCGGGGGCGGAAAGGTGTCGCCCTGATCATCCCGGTACGTGCTCATCGGAGCCTCCTGACCGGCGGGTGTCGACATGCCGCCGGGCTGCTGCCTACCCGCCGCTGCCGCTGGCACGCCTGCTCGCAGGTGCCTCGTCAGTCAGCCGGGACTGGCCTGGGGACCGTTCGGCGCAGCCAGCGCGGCGTTCGGCTCGCGTCCGTGCCGTTCCCGGTCCTGGGCACCCCAGCAATCGTCAAGCATCAATGGATGTGTCGGGGCGTCGCTGGTTCTCGGCGGACCGCACCCCACCGAGGTCCCGGACCACCTGCGAGGAGAGGGAACACCCATGCGATGGAACGCACGACGGGCCGCTGCCGGCGGCTTCGGGCTCGTCCTCGGTGCCGTGCTGGCACTGGTCCAGGTCGCACCCGCCCAGGCCGAGTCGAACGGCGGCGTACGCGTGATGCCACTCGGTGACTCGATCACCGACGGGTACAACGTGCCCGGCGGATACCGGATCAACCTGTGGCAGCGCCTGGCCGGCGGCGGTTACACGGTCGACTTCGTCGGCTCGGGGTTCAACGGGCCGGCCAGCCTCGGTGACCACGACCACGAGGGTCACTCGGGCTGGCGCATCGACCAGCTCGACGCCAACATCGTCACCTGGTTACGGGCCACCGACCCACGCACCGTGCTGCTGCACATCGGCACGAACGACGTGAACCAGAACTACGACGTGGCCAACGCGCCGGCACGCCTCTCCGGTCTCATCGACAAGATCAGGTCGACGGCCCCGGGTGCGGACATCTTCGTCGCCACCATCACACCGGAGTCCGACCCGAACCGGGAGGCCCGGGTGCAGGCGTACAACGCGGCGATCCCCGGCATCGTGGCGCAGAAGGGCAGCAAGGTGCACCTGGTCGACATGCACGCCGCGCTCACCACCGCGGACCTCGCGGACGGCGTCCACCCCAACGCCGGCGGGTACGACAAGATGGCGGCCCGCTGGTACGACGCGCTGCGTTCGGTGCCCGACAGCCTGGTCCCGGCGGGCGGGCCGCCGGTGGGCACCCCGGTCGGCCTGGTCAATCCCACCTCCGGGCGTTGCCTGGACGTCTCCGGCGCCAGCACCACCGCCGGTGCCGCCACCATCATCTGGGACTGCCACGGCAACACCAACCAACGCTGGACCCGTACCGCCGCCGGGGAACTGCGCGTCTACGGCGACCGGTGCCTGGACGTGAACGGCGGAGCCAGCGCCGACGGCACCCGGGTGCAGATCTGGACGTGCAACGGCACCTCCGCGCAGCGCTTCACCTTCCGCACGGACGGGACGATCGTGCTCACCTCCGCCGGCAAGTGCGTGAGCGTGACCTCCGCCGGCACGGCCAACGGCACGACCACGCAGCTCCTGACCTGCAACGGCACCGGAGCGCAGCGCTGGTCCACCCGGTAACGGACGCCCGGCCGGTCCCACGCCGTACCCCGGTGGGACCGGCCCTGGGCGGCCTGTCACCGGCGCGCGGTCGCGGCCCGTGGCGGTCAGCCGACCGGGGTCTCCAGAATGAGGCGGGGCGCCACTACATCCACCAGGGGTGCGGGCGCGTACCCCCGATGACCGCCGCCGGTGGCCGGGATCGGCCAGGATGGGCGGGTGGCCGGGTCACGGCCGCGACGAGGAGGGTGGGCGATGCGGGTACGCGGGCGGTTGAGGTGGGGGCGACGTGCCCGTGTCGGGGCGGTGCTGGCGGCCCTGCTCACCGGCGTGGTGACACCTGCCGTGCTGCTCACGCCAGGGGCGGCGGGCGCGGCGGCGGCCGGTGCGCCGGTGTGCCAGATACGCGACGACCGGCTCAAGGAGATCTCCGGGATGGTCGCCACCGACGACGGGTACGTGGTGGTCAACGACGGCGCCGATGACGAGGCCCGCCGCCGGATCTTCTTCCTCGACCAGCGCTGCGCGGTGGTCCGCACGGTGTCCTACCCGTCCCAGCCCCGCGACACCGAGGACCTGGCCATCGGCCGGGACGGCACCGTCTGGGTCGCCGACATCGGCGACAACGACCGCTCCCGCACCAGCGTCGCGGTGTGGCGGCTCGCGCCTGGGAAGGACAAGCCGGTGCTGCACCGGATGGCGTACCCGGACCGCCCGCACGACGCCGAGGCGTTGCTGCTCGACTCGGACGGCCAGCCCCTGATCGTCACCAAGGGCGGCAGCGGCACGGTCTTCCTGTACGCGCCGAGCACCGCGCTGCGGCCGGGCGCGACGACACCGCTGGTCCCGGCCGGCCAGGTGTCCCTGCCGATGACCGACACCAGCAACCCGTTCTCGTTCATCGGGCGGGGCGTGGTCACCGGCGCGGCGAACGCGCCGGACGGGCGTCGGGTGGTGCTGCGCAGCTACGCCGACGCCTTCGAGTACGACGTGCCCGACGGCGACGTGGTCAAGGCGTTGACCTCCGGCACCCCGCGGATCACCCCGTTGCCGGACGAACCCCAGGGCGAGTCGATCACCTACAGTCGCGACGGCGCGGCGTTGCTCACCGTCTCCGAATCCGCCGACCAGCCGCCGGGGACCCGCCCGACGATCCTGCGTTACCCGGCCACCGACGGGCCGGTCACCGCCGCACACCCGACGGGGTCCGCCGCCCCGGTGTTGCCCACCGCTGTCCGTCCGATCGCCGAGGACACCATCGGCCTGGGTGGCCGGACCTGGCTGCTGATGGCCGGAGGCGGGACCCTGCTGGGCCTGCTGGCACTGGCCGGTGTGCTGCGATGGAGGTACACCGCGCGTCAGTGACTGGGCGGATCGGTGCGGCAGGATGGGTCCATGTCCGTGCTGTCCACGTTGCGTCACCCGATCGTCGCCGCCCCGATGGCCGGCGGCCCGTCCACGCCGGCGCTCGCGGCAGCCGTCTCCGCGGCCGGTGGGCTGGGCTTCCTGGCCGCCGGGATGATCGACACCGGTCGGCTGGTCGCCGACGTCGCCGAGGTCCGTGCGCGCACCGACCGGCCGTTCGGCGTCAACCTCTTCCTGCCCGACCCCGGCGGCGTCGACGAGGCCGCCATCCAGGCGTACGCGCAACGGCTCGCCCCGCTGGCCGCCGAGCGCGGGGTGAGCCTGGGCGCACCGGTGGGCGGCGACGACGCGTACCCGGAAAAGCTGGCCGTGCTGCTCGCGGACCCGGTCCCGGTCGTGTCCTTCGTGTTCGGGCTGCCCGATCGGGCGGTGGTGGCCGCCCTGCGCGAGCGGGGCACCGAGGTGTGGGCCACGGTCACCCGCCCGGACGCCGCGACGGCCGCCGCGGACCTGGGGGTGGACGCGGTGGTGGTGCAGGGCACCGAGGCCGGTGGGCATCGTGGCGGCCTGCCGGACGACGACGACTACGCGCTGCTGCCGTTGCTCCGCCTGGCCGCCGCTGGGTGCGACCTGCCGCTGGTGGCGGCGGGCGGCATCGTCGACGGCCCCGCGGTGGCCGCCGTGCTGGCTGCCGGCGCCGCCGCCGCGCAGCTCGGTACGGCGTTCCTGCGCTGCCCGGAGGCGGGCAGCTCGCCGATGCACCGGGCGGCGGTGGCCGGTGCCGCGCCGACCGCGTTGACCCGGTCGTTCACCGGCAAGCGGGCCCGTGGCGTGGCCAACGACTTCCTGCGTCAGCACGACGCGGCAGCGCCGACCGGGTACCCCCAGGTGCTGCACCTGACGCGTCCGCTGCTCGCCGCCGCCCGCCGCGACGGGGACGCGTCGGTCGCCAACCTGTGGGCCGGGCAGGCGCACCCGCTGGCCAGGGACCTGCCGGCGGCCGAGGTGGTCACCGAGGTGAGCGCCGGGGCGCGGGCGGCGCTCGCCGCAGCGATCGAGCGGTCGACCCGCTGGGGATGACCAGGACCCCGGCAACCGGCTGTGCCGGGCCGGGGCGGGCGGGCCGGAGACCCGTTAGAGTCTCGCCGTGATCGAGATCGGTGCGCAGGTCGAGCTGTCCCACCCACCCGACCGGGTCTGGCTCGCACTGACCGATCGGCAGCTGCTCGGCCGGTGGTTCGCCGACGCCGAGACGGTGGAGGGCGTACCGGACCGGCTGGTGCTGCACACGGCCGGGTTGCCCGGCTTCGGGGCCAACGTCGAGGTCGAGGTGACCGAGCGGCGGGAGCCGGAACTCCTCGTGCTGGCCTGTGACGAGGCCGGCCGGCTCAGCGAGCTGACCTGTGCGGTCACCGCCACCCGGCAGGGCTGTCGGCTGGAGATGCGGGAGGTCACCACACACGGCGCGTGGTCCGCCGAACAGCACGATCCACGCGAGCAGCAACTCCGGCAGGCGCTGACCGTACGGTTGCCGGCGATCCTCGACTGGCTCGCCTTCCAGCAGGTCGATCTGCGCCGCGGCGACGGCGGGATGACGGCGGAACTGCCGTTGGTCGGCGTGTCCGGTGGGCCCTCCCGTGCCCGTCGCCGTCGCCGGCAGGTGGCCGCCGCGCTGGTCGGGGTGGTGGCCGTCGGAGGGGTGGCGGCGTGGGTGGCGCTTCCGGCCGAATCGGAGCAGCGCGCCGCGCCGCCCGCGGCCCCGTCGCCGTCGCCGTCCGCGACCCCCGTCGAGGTCGCCGCCACGCCGCGGCCGACGACCTCGGTACGCCCCTCGCGAACGGCCGCGTCGCCGACCGCCCGTCCGAGCCGGAGCCCGTCGGCGAAGCCCTCGCCCACCCTCACGTCGGCGCCGCCGCCCCCACCGCCGCTGACGGCCAGCTACGACACCGACTCCAGCCGCCTGTTCGGCTACACCGGCGAAGTGGTGCTCGGCAACCCCGCCGCCACCGCCGTGGACGGCTGGGTGGTGGTGGTCAGCCTCGCCGATGGCAGCACCGTGGACGACGTCGACGGCGCGGACTGGCGACAGAACGGGCGGTCGGTCACCTTCACCGGGGCGGCCGTGCCCGCCGGTGGGTCGCAGACGTTCCGCTTCGACGTACGCGACAACCGGCCGAAGGCCCGGGAACCGGAGACCTGCACGGTGGACGGCAAACCCTGCGCCGGCCTCTGACCTAGGCTGCGGTCATGGCACTGCTGCACCGGGCCACGCTGCGCCCCACGAAGCTCGACCTGCTGGCGGCCTGGCTGCCCAGCCAACCCTGGTTCCTCGGGCCGACCGACGTCGCTGGCGAACTGGCCGGCGTCACCGGCGGTCTGACCGGCGCCGATGTGGTGAGTCGGGGCGCGTACCGCTTCGACGACCCGGCCGACGAGGTCGGCATCGAGACGATGCTGGTCGGCACCGCCGACGGGCCGGTCCACCAGGTCCCGCTCACCTACCGCGCCGCGCCCCTCGACGGTGCCGACGACTGGCTGGTCGGCACCACCGAGCACTCGGTGCTCGGCACGCGCTGGGTGTACGACGGCTGCGCGGACCGGGTCTACGCCGCCGCGCTCGCCCACGCGATCCTCGCCGGTGGTGGCCAGGCTGAGCAGTACTTCGAGGTGGACGGTCGGCGTGAGGTGCGTGAGCCGACCGTGACGATCGCCGTCAGCGGCGCCGGGGACGCTGACGTGGCGCCGGTCGGCGCCGTGCGTCAGGTGGTCGACGAGGACAACACCACCATCGTCACCGACTCGGCCGACCTGGTTGTCGTCCGTCGGCCGGGCGCTGGCGACGCCACCGGGCCCACCCTGCTCGGCAGTTGGAACGGGCAGCCGACGAGCGTGCCGCTGGCGTACGCCAGAACGCGGTGAGCGTGCGGTGGGCGGCCCGACGAGTCGGACCGCCCACCGGGTTCACCACTGCGTCGGAGGCGGGGGCGGCGACACGGATGGCCGGTCGTCGCAGGTGATGGTGTTGGGCAGCAGCCACGGGGCGAGCCAACCGCCGTCGTTGCCGCCGAGGTCGGTCAGTGTGAACTCCGAACCGGCCGGGGTGAAGTGGAACGAACCGCAGTTGTTGACGCCGACAGCGCCCACGTTGCGGGCGTCCACGTTGGTGAACGAGGCGGACCCCGCCGTGCGGGCGCTGAGGACCGAGGTGCCGGTGCCGTCGACCCGAACGTTCCGGAACCGCACGTTGCTGATCGAGTAGAGGTCCTTCACCGGCCAGTCGCTGACCAGCATGATCGCGTTGTACGTGCTGTCGAGGTATGCGTCACCGGTCACCTGGACGTCCGCGTCGATGCTCCGGTCCAGGGCGAAGATCCAGATCGCGCCCAGCCCGATGTTCCAGTTCAGCTCGTACGTGCCGGCGCGGGCGGTGGTGTTGTTGGTGAACCGCAGGTGCCCGGTGAACGGCTCCGCGCCGAAGCGGGAACCCGCGTGGATGGCGCTGCCCTCGCGGACCGGGTCGGCGACGAGGTTGTGCGAGACGGTGGTGTCCGTGCCGCCGTAGATGGCGATGCCGTTGGCCAGCGTCGGTGACTGCACGGTGTTGTGGTCGAACGTGTTGCGCGCGTTCGCCGTCTTCTCCGACCACATCGCCAGGCCGTCGTCGCCGGTGTTGCGGACGAAGTTGTGGGCCACGACGGAGTCGGTCACACCAGTGTGGAAGTTGAGCGCGTCGGCGATCTGGTCGACGATGATGTTGTTGGTGACCCGGACGTTGCGCATCGGCCCGTCGAACCACACGCCCACCTTGGTGTGGTGCAGGTAGAGCCCGTCGATGGTCGAGTCGCTCATCGCGCCACCGATCGCGTTGACCTGGTCGGTGTCGATGCGTTCCCGGACGTCTCCCTCGATCGCGAAGCCGGAGAGGTGGACGTTGCGGCTGCCGCCGTCGGCGGCGTCGCGGCCGTAGAACCCGACGCCGGTGTGCACCGAGCCGTCCGGTGCGGGGGTCGGCAGGGCGACCTCACGGCCCTTGATGATGGTGTGCCAGTTGCCGGCGCCCTCGATGGTCACGTCGTCGACGGTGATGTGCCGGTTGACCTGGTAGGTGCCTGGCGGGATGTAGACCTTGAGGTGGGTGCGCCTGGCGAAGGCGATGGCCCGGTCCAGCGCGTCGGCGGAGTCCCGCCGGCCGGTGGGATCGGCCCCGAAGGCCAGCACGTTCGCCGCGAGCAGCCGGACGTGCGGCGGCGCGACCAACTCGGAGTCGAGCAGGTCGATGACGGTCCAGGCGGCGGCGCTGCCGGGCGGCGCGGTGAGCCGGATCTTGTCGCCGGCTCGGTAGGTGCGGCCGAGCAGGAGCCGCTGCTCGTCGTAGAACTGGCCGGGCCGGAACGGCGTGCTGATGCTCGGGGCCGGCGTGGTGGCCGACGGCACGCACTGGCACTCGGTGATCCACCAGTCCGGGTGCAGCAGCCCGGCCTGTGGGTCGTTGGTGAACGGGTACTGGTTGTAGAGCCACGAGTACTGCGACGTGAGCGTCATGGTGCGCACGTGCTTGCCGTTGACCGCGACCCGCAACGGAGCGGTGATACCGCCGCCCTGCGGCGCGTCCGGGATGCTGTACCGCACGGTGATCCCGTTGGCCGCGCTGGGCAGGACGAACTCCACGTACTCGCCGGGTGTGAGCCGGACCGCCCGGCGGCCGGAGGCCTCCGCGGGCAGGGTGTAGGCGGACCGGTCGGGGCCGATGACCTCGCCGGTGGTGCGGGCGTTCTCCGCCTCCTGCTCGACGAAGTCGACCTCCGCGCCGCGCCCGGCGACCAACGCCGGGTCGAGAGCGGCCCGGGTGACGACCGGCTGGGCGCCGGCGGACGCGGATGGACTGGCGGTGGCCACTGTGGGCCCGGCGACCAGTACGGCGAGGCCGGCCGCGAGCGCGACAGCGGTGCCGCCGGGCCGGCCGGGGCGTCCCCGCGCCGGCATGAGGCTGCGAAACATCGGTGACCCTCCTGGGTGGGTGGTGGTGGAGGTCCGCCCGGCGTTCCCCCGACGCCCGACATTGATCGTCATGATGCAGCACCACACATCGCACTGCAAGACGTCTATCGAACAATGAAAATAGCGGGCTACCAGACCGCAAGAAATGGACGGTCGTCGAGTTGAGGTGTCGCGCGTCGCCTGCCCCGCCCAGCTCACGCCGGGCGTAGGCTGGCCCCCGTGGATCAAGAAGACCGGATCGCCCTTTTCCTCGACTACGAAAACCTCGCGTTGGGCGCACGCGACAACCGTGGCGGCGCGGACTTCGACTTCCGGCCCATCGCCGACGCGCTGGCCGAACGAGGCCGCGTCGTGGTCCGCCGTGCGTACGCCGACTGGTCGTACTTCGACGAGGACCGCCGGATGCTCACCCGGTCGCACGTCGAGCTGATCGAGATCCCGCAACGGATGGGCGCGTCCCGTAAGAACGCCGCGGACATCAAGATGGCCGTCGACGCGATCGAGCTGGCCTTCGAGCGCGACTACATCTCGACGTTCGTGATCTGCAGTGGCGACAGCGACTTCACCCCGCTGGTGCACAAGCTCCGCGAGCTGAACAAGCGGGTCATCGGTGTCGGGGTCGAGGGCTCCACGTCGGCACTGCTCCCACCGGCCTGCGACGAGTTCCTCTACTACGACCGGCTGGAGGGTGTGGACATCCCGCCGACCCGCAGCCGGCGGGGCCGTTCCAGCCGGCCGGCCGGCACGGACCAGCGCCCGCCCGAGCCGGAGCAGGAGCTCGAACGGGAGCGCGAGCCCGAGGTGGACCGTCGACCCGCCGGCGAAGAGCCGGGACGGGACGTCGACGCACTCGCCGTGCTGGTCGCCCAGACCGTGGCCGGGTTGCAGGGCAGCGCCAACGGCGACGTCACCGCCTCCCGGCTCAAGCGCACCCTGCTGCGCAAGGACCCGACGTTCAGTGAGTCCGACTACGGCTTCCGCACCTTTGGGGAACTGCTGCGGCACCTCGCCGAGCAGACCGTGATTGAGCTGGCCGAGGGCCCCGCGAAGGGTGACCCCGAGGTCTCGCTGCCCGAACACGGCGACCGGGAGGTGGCCTTCGGGTTGCTCCGCGGTGTGGTGGCCGAGCTGGGCAGCAGCGGCAACCCGGTGGCGCTGTCCGGGTTGAAGAACCAGCTTCGCCGGGCCCGCCCCGACTTCAGCGAGAAGAAGCTCGGCTACCGCAGCTTCCTCCAGTTCTGCAAGGCCGCCGCGACCGGGGGAGTGGTCGATCTGCGCTGGAGCCCGGAAGCCGACGACTACCTGCTCACCACCCAGGGATGAGCACCGCCGTCGATCACTCCCTGTGATGTTCACATCACAGGCGAGGGCCGTTTGCCGCACCCGGCCCGTCGGGACAGGGAGGGTCGGCAAGCGCCCTGACCGGTGTACTCAGCGATATCTCAGATCCGCCTGATCCGCCACTCAGGGCGGGGAGGATCCGCCCTCGCGGTTCCTCCCTGTCACCAGATCGGTCGAAGTACGCCTGAATTATGGCTATCGCCCTGGTATCCACCAGCCTGCGCCGTACCCTCGACGCAAAAATTGCTATACGGTCGGCGAATGAAGGTCGAGGAGCATTGGTGGAACGGAGACACGACCCCGCGCGGGCGCCGGGACGTGTATATCCGTACTGACGGGCAGGGTTGGGAGGTCCGCGCCCAGATCGGTGGGGCGTCGGGTCGTGAGCGGGTGCAGCAGTGCCCAAGCCGGGCCTCGGCGGCCATCCTCGCCGACGCGTGGCGCGGCACCCACCCTTCCTGGCGCGAGCTAAAGCAGCGCTGATCCGGCTCCGGGCCGGGCCGGCAACGCTCCTGGGCTCCAGCCCGGCGCGCTCGCCGGCCGGCCCGGTGCTCGGTACCCAGCGGCCCGGCGTTCGGCCTGCAGTGGTCCGGTGCTCGGCACGCAGTGGTCCGGTGCTCGGGATCCAGCCAACTCCGCTGCGGTCGGCCGCCAACGACGTCTTCACCGCTTCTGCGACATGACCTGCGCGACGTTTGCCGCAGGTGCCGGCACACAGTCACGTTGCGACCGTCCCGATCGAGGCAGCCGCCTATTTCCTGAGGGCCGCGGTCGCCGAGGACGGTGGGTCTTCTCGATCGGTTTGATGCGCAGTGGCGTCTGTGTACCGGTGTCCCCGCCGTCAGGCCGGGTACTCGGAGGTCCCCGATAGCGGGTGCTCGGAGGCGCCCGGTCGAGGGTGTCGGAGGTTCCCGGTCGCGCCCGATGGAGGTCGCCATGTCGCACGGTCCCGACGAGGAGAACCCCAGGCTCGACAAGGAGGTCCGGGAGGCCGAGCGTCGGCTCGGCGACGATGCCAAGCCGTCGGACGACGCACTGACCGACGACGACGCCCGGGTGCCGGACGACGCCCCCTCCGAGCAGGACCCGGGCACCTGAGCCGGACGACCGTCCGTGAACCCGACACGTGCGCTCCCGACCGACCCGGCACCGCCCGTCGGGCCGTCCGCCGGTCGGGCCGTCCGCCCGTCAGGCCACCGGCTCGCAGGCAATGATCGACTCGGCTTCCTTGAAAATCGGGGTATCGCAGGCGGTCTGACACCGCGACTTCATGAAAACCGAGTCGATCGACCACTTGCCGGGCAACCCAAGGCGGGCAAATCGGGTGACGTGCCGTCGGCGGTGCGCGGGTGGAACGCCCACGGGCCTGCCCGGCGGAAGATGCCGGACAGGCCCGTGGTCGTAGGGAAAAGCGGTCAGTGCTTGAGGGTGAACGTGAAGTCGCCGGAGAGCTTGCCGTTCAACCGGACCGCCGAAACGAGCTTCCCCTGGACGATCAGTCTTTCGACCTCGCCTCGGGTAAGACCGCAACCTTCAGCGATCAGTCGTACTGGTCGGACCGGGATCCGCGCCGCGAAGCGGACCGAGACGTCGATCGTCTCGCCGTCCGGGTGATCCGATCCGCCGGTGTCGAGGCGCCAGGCGCCAGTCCAGTCGAGGGCGATGCGGTTGGCGTGCTGCACGTCCGGATCCTGGAGCAGTTCGGCTGTCAGCCCAGGGTCGTTGTTGTGCAGCCGCTCCAGCAACTCCGGTGGGATGGTGCGAACGGTCATTCGCTCCAGGACGGTGAGCTTTGCTGTCTCCCCGCAGGCGGTGCAGAGCGCGAGGAGCCAGACGTCGATGAGTTTGTGGTTGGCGTTGACTCGGAATTTTCCGCTTGGCCGGAGGCGTTCGGACGCGCACGAGCGGCAACGGCGGTCGATGAGTGGCAGGCAGGTGGGCACGACGGCCCAGTTTCTGAGCACAGAGGTACACCGGTTTCAGTGAGAGGTCCGCAGCAAAAAGGAGCGCGGCGCACACGGCGCGACGCGCGACAGATCAGCGCTTGGGATGTCTCACAGGGTGTACAACGGCACGTCCTTGCCTAGACGACCTGGTTCCGCGCACGGTAACGGCGCCCAGCGGCGCAGATCCACTGGTTTTCGAGCGCTTCAGGACCGTCCGACCGGACAGGTGCCGGTTACGACAAGCTCAGACGGTGGGGACCGGCAGCACCGCGCCTTCGACCGCGGACCGGTGGGCCAGCTCGATCAGCTCGACCGTGGCGACCGAGTCCCGTGGGTCCACCGGCATCGGCGCGCCGTCGCGCAGCGCCGTCGCCACCTGCGCGTAGAAGCTCTGGTACGCACCGGGTTCCGTCGGCACCGGTCGCAGGTCACCGTCGACACCGAGCTTGCCGTACCGCTCCGGCGGGACCTCGCCCCAGCCCGGCTGGTCCGGCCGGCCGCCGTCGTGCAGCGCCGCTTCCTGCACGTCCAGCCCGTACGTCGTGTAGCCGGCCCGGTCGCCCAGCACGCGCAGGCGGGGGCCGAGTTGAGCGGTGACCGCGCCCATCCACAGGTGCGAGTGGACCCCGTTGGCGTGGGTCAGCGCCACGAAGGCATCGTCGTCGACAGCTGCGCCCCCGCGGCGACGGTCCACCTCCGCGTAGACGCGGTCGACCCGGCCGAAGAGCTGCACCGCCTGATCGACGAGGTGGGCGCCGAGGTCGAAGAGTGCGCCGCCGGCCTCCTCGGGACTGGCAAGCTCCCGCCAGCCCGGCTTGATCGTCGGACGGAACCGCTCGAACCGGGACTCGAAGCGCAGCACCCGCCCCAACTCGCCCTGCTCAACGAGGCGGCGGGCGGTCAGGAAGTCGCCGTCCCAACGCCGGTTCTGGAACACCGTCAGCGGCACCCCACGCTCGGTCGCCTCGTCGACCAACGTGCGACCCTCGGCAGCAGTCGCGGCCAACGGCTTGTCGACGACGACCGGCAGGCCGGCTGCGAGCGCCGCCCGTGCCATCGGCACGTGCAGCCGGTTCGGCGTGGCCACCACGACCAGGTCCAGAGCGTCCGGCGTACGCCAGAACTCGTCGGCGTCGTCGACCAGGCGGGCGTCCGGGAAGTGCTGCCGGGCCTGCTCGCGCCGCTGCGGGTCGCGGGTCACGATGGCGTCGAGCCGCAGCCCGGGCGTCGCGGCGATCAGCGGTGCGTGGAACACCCGGCCCGCCAGCCCGTACCCCAGCAGGCCAACCCGCAGCGCCTCCGCCATGCCGTGCCCCCATCTCCCTGGTCCGCGCCCGACGTGGCGGCGGTACCGCTGAGGAAAACCTATCGCCCCGAGCGGCCCGACCCGATCTCGGCCCGACGCTGGTCAGCTCGCCGGGTCGGCCCGCAGGTAGGTGAGCACCGCCAGCACCCGACGGTTGGTGTCGTCGCTCGGTGGCAGGTCGAGCTTCAACAGGATGTTGCCGACGTGCTTGCCGACCGCCGCCTCGGTGACGTGCAGCCGGAGGGCGATCGAGGCGTTCGACCGGCCCTCGGCCAGCAGCGCCAGCACCTCGCGCTCCCGGGCGGACAGCGCGGCGAGCGGATCGCGGGGGCGGTGCAGCAGTTGCCGGACCACATCCGGGTCGATGGCGGTGCCACCGGCCGTGACCCGGCGCAGCGTGTCGACGAACTCGGTGACCTCGGCCACCCGGTCTTTGAGCAGGTACCCCACCCGTTGGCCGTCTCCGCTGTCCAGCAGCGCCGCCGCGTACCCGGTCTGCACGTACTGGCTGAGCACCACGACCGGCAGGTGGGGTCGCTCGGCACGCAACGCGACGGCTGCGCGCAGCCCGTCGTCACGGCGGCCGGGCGGCATCCGGATGTCGGTCAGCACCAGGTCCGGTTCATGCTCGCGGGCGGCGTCGAGCAGGTCCGGCGCGGAGCCGACCGCGGCGCAGACCGTGAAGTCGAAGCGGGTCAGCAGCGCGACCAGGCCCTCCCGCAGCAGCACCTCGTCCTCGGCGAGCACCACCCGGGTCAGCGACGGCACGGCAGCTCCACCCGGACCAGGGTAGGCCCGCCGGGCGGGCTGGACAGCAACAGCCGTCCGTCCACTGCAGCGACCCGGTCTGCGAGACCGGTGAGGCCCGTACCCCGGGTCGGGTCGGCACCGCCCCGGCCGTTGTCGGACACCTCGACCACGAGGTCGCCACCGGCCCGGGTGAGACGGACGTCCGCGCTGGTCGCGCCGGCATGCCGGACCACGTTGCCGATAGCCTCGGACACCACGAAGTACGCGGTGGTCTGGACGATCTCCGGTAGCTCGTCGTCGAGGTCGGCGCGGACGGTGACCGCGACGGTGGCCGCGTCGGCCAACTCGCGTACGGCGCCGGCCAGGCCGAGATTGGTGAGGCTCTGCGGCCGGATGCCGTGCACCAACTGGCGCAGCATCACCATCAGGCCCCGGGCCTGCTCGTGCGCCACGGCGAGCGGCCGGGCGGCGGGGGAGTCCTCGGGTACGTCCAGTCGGGCCAGGCCGAGCTGGAGGGTGAGGCTGGTCAGGCGCGGCTGTGCGCCGTCGTGCAGGTCCCGTTCGATCCGGCGGCGTTCGGCCTCGTACGCGCCGACCAGCCGGGTGCGGGACCGGGCGACCTCGCGCAGCGCCGCGGCGTCGACCGGCGGGGCCAGCGCCCACCGGGCCACGGCGGCCTGGGCGGCGGCCAGCAGACCGACGGCGTACCACAGCACCGGGATCAGCAGCACGCCCACGATCGCGTACGGGATGGCTTCGCCGGTGGTGTCGATCGGCTGCCAGATCACGACGGGCTGGTTGGAGTCGCCGGCCAGCCAGGGGCTGGTGATCATCCCGAGGTCGAGCAGCACCACCACCAGGAACACCCAGTACGCGACCGGGGCGACCCCGCCGAGCCAGAACAGGTACGCCGCCTCCCGCCACCCGGCGGCGCTGCGGTAACGGGCGGCCAGGCCGGGCCACGGTGACGTGGGCAGTGGGCGGCCGTCGACAAGCCCCAGCCGCCACCGCTCGATGACGGCCACCGGGAAGCTCATGAGCGGCGCCAGCGCCAGCAGGGTGAGACTGCCGACCGCCAGGAACAGCATGAGGGGGATGCTTGGCGGCCGGCCGTGCAGCAGCAGCGCGTTGAGGGCGGCGAAGAGGGGCGCGCCGATGACGAGCAGCCCGACGGCGAGCACGCCCGCGATCGGCAGTGTGCTGACCAGGTAGGCCAGCGCCCGCCATGGCCAGGCGGAGACCAGCCAGTCGCGGCAATGCAGCGCCTTGGCCAGGTGAGAAGGGCTTTCCGGGGTCATGCCAGAGACGCTAATCGGGGACGGCTGCGCGCCCCAGCCGTCCAGATCCACTTCCGAGGTATGCGCAGCACTACCCCGAACGGCCGTGCGGCGCTGTCCGAGGACCGCGAGGCCAGCTCACCCGGTCGCGCTGGCCGTTGCGCGTCAAAGCGGCGTCACGATCGCGCCGATCGGCGTAGCGGAAGCGTGAAAGCCCTGGCCGGCGCCGCCCCGTCGCGGTGCCATTGCCTTCGGCGGGCCCGAAGTACGGGTCTCCGCCCTCGCCGGAGGCGTGCTGTGGTTGTCGATCAGGAGCAGAAGACCGCCATGGTCGGCGGGTCGACCCCGACCGGGGTGAGCGTGGCGATCGGTTGGACGGTGCTGATCGGCGCCGCGCTGCTCGCCGGGGCGCTGTTCTCCCCGGCCGAGCTGCCCGCTCGGACGCTGGTCATGTCTGTTTTCGCCGGGGCGTACGCGGCGGTGGTGGCCGATCTTCGCGCGGTCGTCGCGGTGACCGGGCTGGGCATGGCGACCTTCGTCGGCTTCCTGGCTAACCGCTTCGGTGATCTGAGCGCGGGCGGGGACGCCTGGTCGTACGCCGTGGTGATCGCCTTCGCGGCCACGCTCGGCGCGGGTTACCGCTGGTTGCGGTCGGTGCCCCCGGCGGCCGAGTGACCGCCGGCAGGGCCGGGGTGCGGCCAGCCGCGCGGCGTACGTCGTACGCCCGCGTTGTTAGGATGGCGGCACCATGGCGAGTGAGCGCAAGGCGACCGCGGACCCGGCCCGCAGCCTGGCCATCCTCTGGCGCACCCGGGAGCCGACCAGCCGCAGCGCCGGGCCCGGCCTCAGCGTCGACCGGATCGTCCGGGCCGCGATCGACATCGCCGACGCGGAGGGTCTCGACGCGTTGACCATGCGACGCGTCGGCGAGGCGCTGGGCGTCGGCACCATGTCGGTCTACACGTACGTGCCGGGCAAGGCCGAACTCGTGGACGTCATGGTCGACACCGCGTACGGCGAGATGCCGCGACCCGCTGTCGAGGGTGACTGGCGGGCCCGGCTGGAGCGGATCGCCCGCGACAACCTGGCGCTCTACCAGCGGCATCCCTGGATGCTGCGGGCCGAGACGACCCGACCGGTGCTCGGCCCGCACCTGCTGGCCAAGTACGACTACGAGCTCGGCGCGGTCGTCGACATCGGTCTCAGCGACGTCGAGATGGACGCGGTGCTCACGCTCGTCCTCGGCCACGTGAAGAGCGCGGCGCGGGCCGCCTCCGAGGTGGTCGACCTGGAGCGCCAGTCCGGCATGACCGACGGCCAGTGGTGGCAGTCGCACGCGCCCTGGCTGGAGACGTTCATGACGGCCGGCAGCTATCCGATCGCCTCCCGCGTCGGCACCGCGGCCGGTCAGCAGCACGGTGCCGCGTACGGCCCGGAGTACGCCTTCGAGTTCGGTCTGCAACGCGTCCTCGACGGGATCTCGGTGGTGGTCACCGAGCGGGCGGCCTGATCAGCTCGGGCCGGGCACGCAGGTATTCGCCCAGCGGGCCGGCTGTGCTCACCCGCTCATCGTAGGAGCCGTCACCGGTGCCCATCCTGGTCCTGCCAGTCCCAGGAAAAGCAGGGATCCGGCTGGCACCGGCCGCCTGGGTGACAGTGTCGGGGTAAGCGTGATCGAGAGACGGGACAGCAATGACAACTCGGATCAACACTCCCTTCGGTTTCGCCTCGACCGCCGACGAGGTCCTCGCCGGTGTCGACCTGACCGGCAAGCGGGCCGTCATCACCGGAGGCGCCGCCGGCATCGGCGTCGAGACGGCCCGTTCGCTCGCCGCCGCCGGCGCCGAGGTGGTGCTCGGGGTACGCCGGGTCGCCGCCGGCGAGCAGGCCGCCGCCGACATCGCCGCCAGCATCGGTGCGGACCGGGTCAGCGCCCGCGAGCTGGACCTGGCCGACCAGGACTCGGTACGCCGGTTCGTCGCCGGCTGGGACCAGCCCCTGCACATCCTGGTCAACAACGCGGGGATCATGGCGCTGCCCGAGTTGGAGCGCACCGCCGAGGGCTGGGAGATGCAGTTCGCCACCAACTTCATTGGGCACTTCGCCCTGACCGTGGGCCTGCACGACGCCCTCGCCGCGGCCGGTGGCGCCCGGGTGGTGTCGGTCAGCTCCAGCGGGAACCTCTTCTCCCCGGTGATCTTCGACGACCTGCACTTCGCGTTCCGGCCCTACGACCCGCTGCTCGCGTACGGGCAGTCCAAGAGCGCCGAGGCGTTGCTCGCGGTCGAGGCGACCCGCCGCTGGTCCGGCGAGGGCATCCACGCCAACGCGCTCAACCCGGGCGCGATCGCCACCGGGTTGCAGAAGCACACCGGCGGGCTGCGTACGCCCAAGGAACGGCAGAAGACCCCGCAGCAGGGTGCCGCCACCTCGGTGCTGCTCGCCGCGTCCCCGTTGCTGGACGGCGTGGGCGGTCGCTACTTCGAGGACTGCGCCGAGGCGGCGGTCGTCACCGAGCGCCCTGCGGACTACACCGGTGTGGCGGCGTACGCCGTCGACCCGGGTAACGCCGAACGGCTCTGGAATGTCGCGTCGGACCTGATCTCTCATCGCGTCGGCACCACCGGCCGCTGAGTACGACGCGCCGATGGATGACACGCCGCACCAGCAGCGGCCCGGTCGGCACGACGTCGTGGAGTTGCGGGTCCACGGCGTGTCGGGGGCGCGACCGGAGCAGGTCCTCGGTCGGGCGCACGTCCGGCAGGTCGCGGGTGACGACAGCGGTGGTTTCCACCGCGCCGCCGAATCGGAGGACGCCGAGCCCGACGGTGTGACGCTGGAGGCGTACCGGTGGGGTGACCTGCCCTCGGGCACCGTGGCCCGGACGCTCTCGCTGGTCTTCCTGTTGCCGTTCATGCTCAGCAACGTGGCGGTCTGGATGCGGCCGACCGACCGTCGCAGCGGCGCCGGGGTCACCGTGCTGTGCCGGCTCCTCGCCCTGAACCTCACGGTGTTGTACGTGGTGTCCATCGGCGGGGTGGCCCTCGACCTGCTCGCCTGGCGGTGTCTGGGCGCGGCCCGGTGCCGTGGTCCCTTCGACACCATGGCGGGGTTGGACGGACGGGAGGTCGGGCCGCGGTTGGCGGTGCTCGCACTGCTGCCGATCGCTGCCGTCGCCTTCCTCCGGCTGCTGGGCACCCGTCGGCCCCGTCCGGCCGGCAACCCGTTGTGGGCCGTCGAGCCGATGGTGGGACGGCTGCGCGCGGTCCACGTCGCCGCCGCGCTCGCGGTGCTCAACCTGATGCTGCTCGTGGCCCGGACCGCCGGCGGTGCGACGGCCTCGACGACGGTGCTGCTGACGTTCAGCGCGGCGGTGCTGCCGGTCTGCGCCGTTCTGCTCGCCGTCCCCGGCCTGCTGGACCGGGCGGCGACCATGCGGATGGTCACCCGGACCGCCAGCACGGTGGGCGCGGTGGCCGTTGCTCTGAGCGTGGCCACCCTCGTCGCCGTCGCCCTCGATGAGCGCCCCTGGCCGTCGTCGGACGGGCTGCCGGGCTACGACGAGGTCGTGAACTGGGCGCTGCTCACGCAGATGACGCTGCTGGTGGCGCTGAGCGGGCTGGTGCTGTGGCACCAGGGCCGGGGAGGCCGCCGCAACGCGCTGCCGCGGGGGCTGGGTGCGGCGGTGGTCGCGGCCATCGCGGTCGGCCTCGGCAGCGCGTTCGCCGCCAACCTCGTCTACCAGAGCGGCAACCTGCTCGGCGGCTACCGCGGTGACGGTGGGCCGCCGCTGCCGTACCAGTGGACGCTGTTGGCCTTCTTCGTGCACGTCATCGCGGGCGTGGTGTTGTGCGGTGGGCTGACCCTCCTGTCGCGACGCCGCCGGTGGCGGGCGGCGGCGGCGATCACCGCCCGCGACTTCCCGGCGGTGGGGCCGGAGGGCGCCGAGCGGCTGCGACAGGTGACGAGGGCGGTCGCCCGCGCGCGGTTCGTCGAGTGGCTGGGACTCCTCGCGATCACGTACGCGGCCCTCTCGGTGATCGGTCTGGCCACGAGCCTGTTGAGGCTGACCGACCTGGCACCGGACCAACTGGCGTGGCGTGTCCTCGGGCTGCCAGCCGGGGCCGTCGGCATGGGGCTCGCCCTGGGCAGTTATCTCGTCGCCGCGGTGCTGGTGGCCCTGATCCTCGGAGGCGTGTTCGCCTACCGCACGGCGTGGTTCCGCCGGCACGTCGGCATCCTGTGGGACCTGGGTACCTTCTGGCCCCGGGCCGCGCACCCGTTCGCACCGCCGAGCTACGCCGACCGTGCGGTGCCGGAGCTGGCCGACCGGATCACCCACCTGACCGAGCGGCACGACGGGGTGCTGCTCTGCGGGCACAGCCACGGGTCGGTGCTGCTCGCTCTCGCGGTGCTGCGGCTGCCCCCGCGGGTACGCCAGCGCGTCGTCCTGCTCACCTACGGGTCGCCGCTGGACCGCCTGTACGCCCGGCTCTTTCCGGCCTATCTCAACGAGACGGTGCTCCGCGCGGTGGGGGACCGTGTCGAGTGGCGGTGGCTCAACCTGTGGCGGGACACCGACCCCGTCGGTGGTTGGATCTTCGCCCCACACCGGCCCGGCGATCCGCCCCCGGACCCCGCCGACCCGGCCGGCCGGGTCGACCGGCGGTTACGGGATCCACAGGGCCTGCTGCCTCCTCCGGGGGAGCGCCGTCCGCCACCGGTGCGGGGGCACCATCCGGGCGAGTCCGATCCCGACTTCCGGGCGGCGATGAGCGAGCTCGCCCGACGCCTCCGTCACTGAGGCTTCCCGACCGCGTGCCGGTCAACCGTCCTCGGTCGACCTGTCGGTCTCCGCCACCGTCGCTCGGACCTTTCGCAATGTGGCATCCGGCGCACGGATCGCGGCCCGCCAGCGGTCCAGCGTCCGGTTGAGGATCCGGACCAGGAACTGCAACTGGTTGACCTGCTCGCGGAGCACGTTGAGCTCGGAGCGGGCGTTCAGCGCCTCACCCTCCAACTGGGTGATCCGGGTCTGCAACGGCTGCACCAGGGTGAGGGCGGCCTCGGTGAGGGTGTCGGCGGCATCGGCCTTGAACTTGCCCCGTTGCACCACCACGGTGGCGATCGCGGCCAGGCCGGTGCCGCCGCCGAGGATGCCGAGCACACTGAGCACCATCTGCACCCAGTGCGGTGCGGCCGGCGCCGGAGAAGTCATCACGTGACACCCGCCTGCAACTGTTCGTAGCTCACCAGCTCGCATGCCTGGGCCAGCCTTCGCAGGTCGACGGCGATCTGCGCCGCCCGCCAGAGCGACCCGATCGTCACCGCGACGACGAACGACGTCGCGACGATGGACTGGCGGCCCGACATGGCCACCACGGACACCGCGTACATGCCGGTGATCGTGCCGAGCACCAGCACGGACGCGAGTTCGATTCCCAGCCCGGTGGAGAGCCGGCCGGGCCACACGATGCCCAGCAGCCCGCCCACACCCACCGCGATGAGACCCAGCTCCCAGGCGACCTGGATGGGCACCGGCATGGCCGTCTGCACGGAGGTCGGCCGGACCTCGAGGGTCATCATCAGCACGCCACAGACGGGTGCCGCGGCCAGGACAGCGATCTCGTACGGCTGGTGGCGGGATCGGATACGGAGGTTTCCCACGGCAACTCCTTGGTCGAGGACCGGCGTCCAGCAGCGGCCGGTGGGCCGGTGCCGTTCGGTGGGTCGCGACTGTGGAGCGGCGGTTCCGTGCGGCGTGGCCCGTTGGTGCGCTGCCTGTGGACGGTCGTTGAGCGAGAAAGCTGCGACTCGCCGTCGTTGGCTGCCGATATCTGCCTGTGTAGCACCGATGACCGGTTGTCGTCCACCAGGTGCAACGTCGTGTTACCGCAGCTCAGAGCCCATTTCGTGCCGGATTCGAGTGTGTCGGGTCGCTCGGAGCGCGGCGACCCGACCGCACCATCACCTCGGTGACGAAGAGTGTCGGATATCTTGCCGAGGGTGACAATGGTGCGATCGGGTCGCCGATCGGGTCAGCGGGCGAGCAGGGCCCGCAGTGCCCGGACCACCTCGGCGGGTGCCTCCTCCGCCATGAAGTGCCCGCAGGTGACCGTCCGATGCTCCAGATCCGGAGCCCAGGCGCGCCACACCGCGGCCGCGTCGTAGCCCAGCGCGGCACCCCAGTCCTGCTGGAGCACGGTCACCGGCACCCGCAGCTGGTTGCCGGCCTCCCGGTCGGCGGTGTCGTGGGCGACGTCGATCCCGGCCGACGCCCGGTAGTCGGCGACGATCGAGGTGACCGCCTCCCGGGACGCGCGCAGGTACTCCGCCCGGACGTCCGCCGGCATCACCTCCCGATCACGGGTCCAGACGTCCAGGAAATGGCCGAAGAAGGCGTCCGGGCTGCCGCCGATCAGCGCTTCCGGCAGACCGGGCGGCTGTGCCATCAGGTACAGGTGGAACGCGACGGCGGCGGAGGTGCCGTGCAGCACCTCCCACGTGTCGAGGGTGGGCACCACGTCGAGCAGCGCGAGATGGCTGATCACCTCCGGGTGGTCGAGACCGGCGCGGAACGCGACCAGGGCACCACGGTCGTGGCCGGCCAACGCGAACCGTTGGTGGCCGAGCGCGGCAGCCAGCGCCACGACGTCGGCGGCGAGGGTGCGCTTGGCGTACCCGTCGCCGTCGGGGTCGAGGGGCTTGTCGCTGTCGCCGTAACCCCGCAGGTCGGGGCAGATGACCGTGTGGTCGGCGGCCAGGTCGGCCGCGACGTGCCGCCACATGAGGTGGGTCTGCGGAAAGCCGTGCAGCAGCACGATCGCCGGCCCGGAGCCGCCCACGGCGACGTTGAGCGTCACACCGTCGGCGACTGTCACACGGCGGTAGTCGAATCCGTTGATCCTGGGGTCCACGGGAAACCTTCCTGGTGAGCGGTGCCGGCAGGGGCGGTGGCCCTCGCCGTCGTACCTGGTCGAGCCTGCGCGGTGGTGATCAGCGGGCGATCAGTGCCGAGTCAGTGCGGTCCGCCCGGCGCGCCTAGATTGATGCCATGACCAGGCAACCGACGGCACCGGACGCGGTGACCTTCGGCGTCCTCGGGCCGGTGACCGCCGTGACCGCGCGTGGCCCGGCCCCGCTGCGCGGGCACCGGCAGCGCCTGGTGCTGGCGCGGCTGCTGATCGCCCACGGGCGGGTGGTGCCGGTGGAACGTCTCGTCGACGACCTGTGGGAGGTCGCAACCGACGGCGCGGTGGGCGCCATCCGCACCTTCGTCGCCGACCTGCGCCGGGCCCTGGAGCCCGACCGACCACCCCGGCAGCCGCCCCGGATCCTGGTCACCGAGCCACCCGGGTACGTGCTGCGGGCCGCCCCGGACGCGGTGGACGCCGGACAGTTCGAGGCGGCCGTCGGCGAGGCGGGCCGGTTGCTGGCGGCGGGACGTCCCGCGCCGGCCCTGGTGACGCTCGACGGGGCAATGCGGCTCTGGCGCGGGCCCGCGTACGCGGACTGCGCCAACGAGCCCTGGGCGGTCGCCGAGATCAACCGGCTGGACGAGTTGCGGATGCTGGCCGTCGAGCGGCGCGCGGAGGTGCTGCTGGCACTGGGTCGGCCCGACGAGGCCGCCGCCGACCTGCCGGCCCACCTGGCCAGCTATCCGCTGCGCGAGGATGCCTGGCGGTTGCTCGCGGTGGCCCGCTACCGCGCCGGGCGACAGGGCGATGCGCTGGCCGCGCTGCGCGAGGCGCGACACGTCCTGGTGACCGAACTGGGCGTGGACCCCGGGCCCGAGCTGCGCCGGTTGGAAGCCGACATCCTGGCCCAGGCGCCGCACCTCACCCCGGCCCTCGACGACGCCGCCACCCCCAGCCCCGTGCGAGCCGTCGAACCGGGTCCGGCGCGGCAGCGCCCGTTCGTCGGTCGGGACACCGAGCTGGATCGCCTGCGGCAGGCCGCCGAGGCCGCGTCCCGCCGCCGCGAACCCACCCTCGCGCTGCTCAGCGGCGACCCGGGGGCCGGCAAGACCGCGATGGCCGAGACCCTCACCGAGCGGCTCGCCGCCGAGGGCTGGACCACGGCATGGGGACGCAGCCCGGAGTACGAGGGCGCGCCGCCGGCCTGGCCGTGGACCCAGATCACCGACGCGCTCGCCGGACCGGCCGATGGCCTTGTTGCCGACGATGGCTCGGGTGATCCCGCCGGGACGCGCTTTCGCCGACACCGTGCGGTGGCGTCACTGGTCTCGGCGGTCGCCGACCGCGGGCCGGTGCTGCTGGTCCTCGACGACCTGCACCGCGCCGACGGCGACACCCTGGACCTGTTGACCGCCCTGCTCACCGGCCCGCAGCCGGCCACCGGGCCGGTCTTGATCCTCGGCACCTACCGAGCCACCGAGATCAGCCCCGAGCTGACCGCCGCCCTGGCCCGCGCCGCCGGGCTGGAGCCGATCCGGGAGTATCTCGCCGGCCTGCCCGTGTCGGCGACCGACGAGTTGGCCCGAGCCGTCGTCGGTGCGGCACTGGACCCGGCCACCGCCCGGTTGATCCACGATCGCAGCGGCGGCAACCCGTTCTTCGTCCGGGAACTGGCCCAGTTGTACGCGAGCGAGGGGGAGGCCGCGCTGGCCGCGGTGCCGCCCGGGGTGCGCGACGTGATCCGGCACCGGTTGGCGCAGCTACCCACGCCGACGCGTACGGTGCTGCGGCAGGCAGCCGTGCTCGGCCGGGACCTCGACCCGGAGGTGCTCGGTGCGCTGGCCGGTGACCCCACCGCCGTGCTGGACGCCGTCGACCGCGCCCTTCAGGCCGGCTTCCTCACCGAGCGGGAGCCCGACGGGCGGCTGCGCTTCACCCACATCCTGGTCCGCGACACGCTCTACGCCGATCTGTCCACGCCGCGCCGCGCCGCCTGGCACGCGGCCGTCGCGGAGGTGCTGCGACAACGGGAGCCCGTGGAGCCGGCCGCGCTCGCGCACCACCTGCTCCGCGCAGGCGGACCGGTCGCCGCCGGTCGTGCTGCGGCGTACGCCCGCACAGCCGCCGAGCAGGCCGAACGGGGCGGTAACCCGCACGAGGCCGCCCGCCTCTGGGGGCAGACGATCGAGGCGTACGACCGCGCTGGTGCCGGCGAGCAGCGCGAGCGGTTGACGGCGTTGCTCGGTCTGGGACGCGCGCTGGCCGTGACGGGCCGGCTGGCCGAGGCACGGCGACGGCGTGCCGAGGCGATCACCGCCGCCGAGTCCGTCGGCGATCCACTCCTGATCGAGGAGGTGCTGGCCGGCTTCGACGTGCCCGCTATCTGGACGCGCAACGACGACGACCTGCTCTCCGGGCACATCGTCCGCGCTGCCGAGCACGCCCTGACCGCTCTCGGCCCGACCGGTTCGGCTCGGCGCAGCCGGCTGCTGAGCACCCTCGCGCTGGAGCTGCGCGGCGCCACCACCGACCGGGGCCGCCGTGCGGCGCACGAGGCCGAGACGATCGCCCGGACCGTCGGTGACCCGGGGCTGCTGGCCTTCGCGCTCAA
This sequence comes from Micromonospora sp. A202, assembly GCF_006715105.1. Taxonomy (NCBI): domain Bacteria; kingdom Bacillati; phylum Actinomycetota; class Actinomycetes; order Micromonosporales; family Micromonosporaceae; genus Micromonospora; species Micromonospora sp. A202. The sequence goes on from NZ_VFMP01000001.1 coordinate 1,863,692, forward strand.
CGCCCGCTTCATGCACTCCTTCGACCGCGTCGGCCTGGCCGCCGACCGGGCCCGGATCGGCGCCGAACTGGTCGACCTGGCGGCCCGGCACCGGCTGGTTACCTTCGAGGTGCTCGGTCACCTCGTCCTGGTCCAGGCACACTGCGCGCTGGCCGACCGGCCCGCTGCCGATGCGCACGCCCGCGCCGCCGACCGCCTCGCCGAACGGTACGAGCTGCCGCTGGTCGGCGTCTTCACCAGCTGGTACGCGGCACTGCGCCTGGCTCTGGACGGCGACCCGGCCGCGGCGGCGGACGCGTACCGGTTGGCTGCCGACCGGCTGAGCGCCGACGGCATGCCGGGCCTGACCCGCGGGTTGCTCCCGCTCGCCCTGCTCGGCCTGCGGCTCGCCGAGGCCGTCGGCGGTGACCGGCCGCACGCCGGTCCGGACCAGCCGATCCCCGGACCCGACGGCGCGGGCTGGGCGGACGGGCCCGGCGGCGCCGGCTGGGCGGACGGGCCCGGCGGCGCGGGCTGGGCGGACGGGCCCGGCGGCGCGGGCTGGGCGGACGGGCCCGGCGGCGCCGGGTGGGCGGAGGGGCCCGGCGGTGCCGGGTGGGCGGATCTGGACTGGGGGCCGCACGAGCCGTGGGTGCGGCCGTTGCTGCTGCTCGCCGACGGTGACCGGGACGCTGCCGAGGCGGCCCTGCGGACCCTTCCGGACGGGCCGCACGATCTGCTGCGGGAGGCGCGGCTCTGCCTCGTCGGCCAGGCGGCGCATGCCCTCGGGGACCGGGTCACGATGGAACGGGTCTACGTCGAGCTGCTCCCGGCGGCGGATGAACTGGCCGCCGGCAGTGGGGTGCTCACCGTCGGCCCGGTGGCCGGGCACCTCGCCGCCCTGGCCGACGCGCTGGGCCGCGACGAGGAAGCGGCCGCGCACCGCCGCGCCGCCCGCGCGGTCACCGCCCGGGCCCGCGCAGTCACGCCGGCGCCCTGACCGCCCGGGCCCGCGCCGTCACCCCCGCGCCCTGACCGCCGCCCGCTGCCGGCGGCGACTTGCCGATTCGCGTCGGAACCCCGCGGCGGGTGCGGTCAGATGGAACCACCGGCGCGTCCACCGTCGGCCGTCGATCAAGGGGGTACGCCGTGGAGGTGCTCGTCCTGATCGTGGTGCTCGGCGCGACCGTCCTGATCGGCACCACCCTCGGCGGTCGGTACCGGGTCGCCCCGCCGGTCCTGCTCATCGCGTTCGGGGTGCTGCTCGGCCTGACGCCGCCGCTGTCCGAGGTGACCCTGGAACCCGACCTGGTGCTGCTGATCTTCCTGCCGGCGATCCTGTACCGGGAGAGCCTCACCATCAGCCTGCGCGAGATCCGGGCCAACCTGCCGGTGATCGGGCTGCTGGCCGTGGTCCTGGTGGTGCTCACCATGGTCACGGTGTCGTTGACCGCGCAGGCGTTCGGGGTGAATCCCGCCGCCGCCTGGGTGCTCGGCGCGGTCCTCGCCCCGACCGACGCGGCGGCGGTCACCGGTCTCGCCAAACGGCTGCCCCGGAAGCTTCTCACCACCCTGCACGCGGAGAGCCTGATCAACGACGGCACCGCGCTGGTGGTCTTCGCCGTGGCCGTGGGTCTGCTCAGCCAGAGCGCGGAGCCGGGCGTGCTGGGCATCGGCGAGGAGTTCGTCGGTGCCAGCGTCGGTGGGGTGGTCGCCGGTCTGCTGGTGGGGGCCGCCGTGGTGCTGATCCGCAAACGGCTCGACGATCCGCTGCGCGAGGGCGCGCTCAGCGTGCTGACACCGTTCGGCGCCTTCCTGCTCGCCGACTCGGTGCACGCCAGCGGTGTGCTGGCGGTGGTGGTCGCCGGCCTGGTGCTGGCCTATGCCGGCCCCCGGGTGATCCGCGCCCGGTCCCGGGTGCTGGCGTACGCGTTCTGGGACCTGTCCACGTTCCTGATCAACGGCGGTCTGTTCGTCCTGCTCGGCACGCAGATTCCTCGCGCGGTCCGGGGCATCACCAGCACCTCGGCCCAGCGGGCTCTGCTGATCGTGGTGATGGTCACCCTGGTCGTCGTCGGCACCCGCCTGGCATTCGTCTACCTGACCGCGCAGGTCGCGAAGCTGCGGCGCCGCCGGATCCTCGACCCGAGCCAGGGGCCGTCGAGCTGGCGGGTGGGAACAGTTGCCGGCTGGGCCGGTTTCCGGGGCGCCGTGTCGCTCGCCGCGGCCCTGGCCGTCCCGACGATGACGGCCTCCGGTCGACCGGTGGTCGAACGAGACCTGATCATCTTCGTCACCGCGCTGGTGATCGTGCTGATCATGCTCATTCAGGGCACCACCCTGCCGCTGGTGGTGCGCTGGGCCCGGCTGACCGGCGACCCGGAACGCGTCGACGAGACCCGCAACGCCCGGCGGCGGGCCACGGAGGTGGGCCTAGCGGCTCTTCCCCGGGTCGCCGCCGAGATCGGCGCCCAGCAGGAGGCGGTGCAGAGGTTGGAAGCCGAGTACCAGCGGCATCTGGCGGACCTCAGCGAGAGTGGCGGGAGCACGGCCGAGGAGCGCCGGCTGGAACGCAGGCTGCGCCTCGGGGTCCTCGCCCACAAGCGTCGGGAGGTCACCCGACTGCGGGACAACCGGGAGATCGACGATCTCGTGCTTCAGGAGCTCCAGGCCGCGCTGGACAACGAGGAGATCCGGCTGCTGGGTCGCGGGCCCAACGAGTGAGGACCTGCGCCCCTGCTCCCGGTCGGCTCAGAGCACCTGGGCGAGGAAGCGGCGCAGCCGAGGATGCTCGGCCCGCTCGAAGACCTGCCCGGGCGGACCGGCCTCCAGCACCACGCCCCGGTCCATGAAGGCCACGGTGTCGGCGACCTGCCGGGCGAAGCCCATCTCGTGGGTGACCACCACCATGGTCATGCCAGCGGCGGACAGGTCGGCCATCACCGCGAGGACGCCCTTGACCAGCTCCGGGTCGAGCGCGGAGGTGGCCTCGTCGAAGAGCATCACCTCGGGTCGAAGTGCCAGCGCCCGGGCGATCGCGACCCGCTGCTGCTGACCGCCGGAGAGCTGAGCGGGTCGGGAGTTGGCCTTGCCGGCCAACCCCACCAGCTCCAACTGGGCCCGTGCCACGGACTCCGCCTCATCCTCGCCGAGCTTGCGGAGCCGGCGCAGCGCGAGGGTGACGTTGCGCAGCACGCTCATGTGCGGGAAGAGGTTGAATTGCTGGAACACCATGCCGACCCGCTGCCGCAGCGCGTCCGGGTCGTCGGCCAGCACGCTGCGTCCGTCCAGCAGCACGTCGCCACGGTCCGGCTCGATCAGCCGGTTGATGGTGCGCAGCAGTGTGGACTTGCCCGACCCGGACGGGCCGATCACGCAGGCCGTGGCTCCGCGCGGCACCGTGAGGTCGACGCCGCGCAGCACCCGGTTCGGTCCGAAGGCGAGGTGCACGTCGCGGACGTCGAGGCTGACCGAGGTGGTCGTGTCGGTGCTCATCGCCGGTCTCCTTCGGTCGGGGCGTACGCCGGGGTGGTGTCTTCGTCGTCCTCGTCTGTCGGCGCGGCGACCGGCCGACCGTTGCGCAGCCGTCGGTCGATCCAGTTGACGACGTGCGTCAGCGGGACGGTCAGCGCCAGGTAGAACACCCCTGCCAGCAGGAGCGCCGACTCGTTGCCGGTGGTGGCCGCGTAGTCCTGCCCGATCCGGAACAGCTCCCGCTGGCTGGCCACCAGGCCGAGGAAGTAGACCAGACTGGAGTCCTTGATCAGCGCGATGAGCTGGTTGACCCAGGCCGGCAGCACCCGCCGGATGCCCTGCGGGATGATCACCAGCCGCATCGAGTCGGACCAGGAGAAGCCGAGAGCACGGGCACCCTCCAACTGGGCGGCCTCCACCGACTGGATGCCGGAGCGGAAGATCTCCCCGATGTACGCGGCGGCGATGAGCGACAGCGCCAGGATCCCCAGCGGGTAGGGATCCGGTCCCCAGACCTGCATGCCCAGCGGGGCCAGCCCGACGCCGATCAGCAGGATCGTGGCCGCGGCCGGCAGGCCACGGAACACGTCGGTGTAGACCCGCGCCGGCCAGCGCAGCCATCGGCTGCGGGAGATTCCGGCGACGGCCAGCAGCAGGCCCAGCACCGAGCCGAGCAGGGCGGCGGAGACCGCCAGGATCAGCGTGTTGGGCAGCCCGACGGTCAGCATCTCGGGCAGCGCCTCGCCCATCGCGTCCCAGTCGAAGAAGGTTTCCCACAGGGTGCTCAACGGATCCATCGGTTGCCTCTCCTACCGCCCTGCTCGCTCGTCACCGGTTCAGGACGCGGTCGACGTGGACGCCGACGGCGCAACGGACCCGGACGCCGACGGCGCAACGGACCCGGACGCCGACGGCGCAACGGACCCGGACGCCGACGGCGCAACGGACGTGGACGCCGACGGCGCAACCGACGCGGACGGTGCCGCCACGGTGCCGCTGCCCGGCGTGAAGTCCGCCGGGATCGGCCGGCCCGGGTAGTACTGCGCCTGCAACCGGCTCCACGTGCCGTCCGCGATGACCTCGTCGAGGCCCTTGTTCAGCGCCTCGCGCAGCTTGTCGCTGCCCTTGGCGACGGCGTACGCGGTAGGCGTCGGGCTGAGCTGCTTGGCAGCCACGGTGATCTTGCCGTTGCTGTCGGCGGCCGACTTCTCGCCGATCTCGGCCGGGGCGATCCACGCGTCGGCGGTGCCGGCCTTGAGCTGGTTGAGCGCACCGTTGTAGTCCGGCACCCGCACCGGGTCGAGCTGCTTGCCGGTGGCGTAGTCGTCCTGGACGGTGCCCTGCACCACCACGACCCGCTTGCCGGCGAGCTGGTCGAAGCCGGTGATCGGGGAGCCGGCCGGGACGTCCAGGCCGAAGTAGCCGAAGTCGTAGCCGTTGCCGAAGTCGACTGTCTTCTTCCGCGCCTCGGTGATGGTGATCGAGGAGCTGCCGACGTCGAACTTGCGGTTGTTGACCTGGGAGAGCAACGCGGAGAAGTCGGTGCCGACGAACTCCACGGTGAGGCCGAGCTTGCCGGCCACGGCGGTCAACAGGTCGTTGTCGAAGCCGGTGAACTTCCCGTCCTTGAGGAAGACGTTCGGCGGGGCGTCGGTCAGGGTGCCGGCCCGCAGCACGCCCGGCTGAGCCAGGCCGTACGGGTTGGCGGTGGCGTCGGACGAGCTGTCGTCGCCGCAGGCGGTGAGCGCGGTGGCGGCCAGGATGGTGGCCGCGCCGAGGGCTGCGGCACGGGCCAGGGCAGGAAGAAGTCGCACGGGTGTCTCCGAGAGGTCGTGTCTCGGCACGCACGGGTGTGCGTCGCCGACGGTGCGCCCGATGGGCGTACCGGTGAGGGAGAGGGTTCGGGAGAAGTGCTGCGCTAGTGCGTCATGCCGCGACAGGCGGCTCTAGTGCGTGGTGCCGCGACAGGCGGCGCTGCACATTCGCATCATGTCCACGTGCCGTCGCCGGGTCAGTGCCGGCGAGGGCCAACCGGCGCGGAGTTCCGCGACGTCGGTCGGTGGGGCGGTGCTGAGGATGCGCATGGTTCTCCCGGGTCTGTGCTGACCTGGGTGCCAGGCCACGCTTGCACCGACGTCGTGCCGGTGCCTGGTCTTCACCCGGGGCACCCCACCGCGGAGGAGGGTTGCCGGCCAGCGAGCCGGGGCTTCGCGCTGGCGCTCATGACCTGGGCCGAGGCTAGCAGCAGGCACCGGTGGGTCGTCCAGTCGTTATGACCACGCTCACCGCGCGCGACGGGGTGCCCGGCCCCGCAGGTCAGCCGGCGTGTACGTGCGGCCGGCGGCGCGGGTCGGGCTCCTGGCGGCGCAGGATCTCCCGGGTGACCGAGGCGATCGCACCCTGCCCGAACGCCAGGTAGCGCAGGATGTTGCGGCCCGGGCTGCCCTCGCTCCACTCGAAGTAGATGTGTGGGCGTCGCCGGCTCCGGTCGCGGATCTTTAGCAGCAGGGCGGCGAGCGCGGTGGGCACCGAGGAGCTGGCCAGGCTGAGCACCGGAAAGCGGTGGTCCGCCATGCTGCCGCGGACCAGCAGCTCGGTTTCGAAGTCCGAGGGGTCGGTGACGTGCACTTCGACGAAGATGACGTCGCTGTCGTCGGGGAAGTCGTTGTCCGCCATGGTCTGTGCCAGCTTGGCGCGGTACTCCGCCACGTCCCGGTGGTCGGGTTCGTGCGCGATGAGGCGGATCCTCCGCCCGGTGCGCTCGTCGATCATCCGGGTCGCGACCGGGTCCAGCTCGACCTGGCTGACCCGCAGCTCGTAGGCCCGGGACAACCGGGAGAGCACCGAGACCACGATGATCGCGCTGATGAAGCAGGCCGCGATCTTGACGCCGTCGGGGCGTTCCACCACGTTCGCCACCGTGGTGTAGATGAAGATCACCGCGATGGTTCCGAACGCGATGGTGCGGCCGTGCTGCCGTCGCCGTCTTGCCGCGAGCGTCACCGCCGTCGCCGCCGACGTGATCAACACCAGGACCCCGGTGGCGTACGCGCCGCCCTGCGCGTCCACGCTAGCCTCGAAGAGGATCGTGATCAGGAACGCCACCGCGGTGAAGACCAGCACCAGCGGCCGGACCGCACGCGCCCAGGTGGGTGCCATGCCGTAGCGCGGCAAATACCGGGGTACGAGGTTGAGCAGACCGGCCATCGCCGACGCCCCCGCGAACCAGAGGATCCCGATGGTGGACAGGTCGTAGACGGTGCCGAACACCTCCCCGAGGTGCTCGTGCGCCAGGTAGGCCAGCGCCCGGCCGTTCGCCGGCCCACCCGGCTGGAAGGCCTCCGGCGGGATCAGGACGGTGGTCGTCACGCTGCTGGTGATCAGGAAGACGCTCATGATCACTGCGGCGGTGGTGAGCAGCCGGCGCGCGCCGCGGATCCGGCCCAGCGGGCGAGCCTCGGAGTCCTGCGGGTCGCCTCGTACGCTCGGCATGACGGCCACCCCGGTCTCGAAACCGGACAGCCCCAACGCCAGTTTCGGGAAGACCAGCAACGACAGCCCGACCACCATCCAGGGATCGCCGTGCCCGGTGCTCAGCGTGGTCGTCCAGTCCTCGACGGCGCTCGGGTGCGTCACCACCCGCCACAACGAGTCGACCATCACCACCGCGTTCAGCCCCAGGTAGAGCGCGACCAGGACGACGGCGATCCCGATGGCCTCGGTGAATCCCTTGAGGAACACCGCGCCCAGCAGCGACACGAGCACCAGCGTGACCAGCACCTCGTGTCCCTTGAGCCCGCTGGGCCAGAACGGGTTCTCGTCGATGTGCGCTGTCGCGTCGGCCGCCGAGAGGGTGATGGTGATGATGAAGTCGGTGGCCGCGAAACCGAGCAGCACCAGCACCAGCAACTTGCCCGGCCAGTAGCTCAGCAGGCGTACGAGCATCGCGATGGAACCCTCACCGTGTGGGCTCTCCACCGCCACCCGCCGGTAGACCGGCAGCGCGCCCAGCAGTGTCACCAGCACCAGCACCAGGGTCGCCACCGGTGAGAGCGCTCCGGCGGCCAGCGCCGCGATGCCCGGCTGGTAGCCGAGCGTCGAGAAGTAGTCGACGCCGGTCAGGCACATCACCCTCCACCACGGGTGGTGCCGGTGCTCCGGCGGTCGCCCGTGCGGCCCCGGGTGCTGCACGGGCTGCTCCGAGCCGGTGCCGAGCAGCCACCTGCGCAGCCGGCCCGCGCGTCTGTCGACCTCCACCGGCGCGTCCCCCGTCATCCCGCCCATGGTCACCGTGAGTATCCGCCCGCGCTACGGCGCCCGTCCGCCGGTGCGCGGAAGTCAGCGGCCGCCGCAGCGGGTTTCGGGCCCGGGGCAGGGGGGAAGCAGCGCCCCCGGGTCGGCGGGCGTGCGCCGTGCCGGGCGTCGCCGGGGGAGGGGACAGGGCATGGTCGGTGGCCGTCGCTTCCGCCCGGGTGGTGGCTTCGGTCGCCAACTCGACGAGTACGAGACCAGGGTCGGCGTGCCGCCGTCCACGGAGTCGGCCACTCCGCCCCCCAGCGGTCTGGTGGACAGCGCGGTCTACATCCGAGGCCACCGGTTCGCCTCGCCGTCCGGCCTCGCCGAGACGTACCGCTGCCTGCAGGAGCAGGACGGCGCGATGGCCTGGATCGGTCTGTACCGGCCCGACATCGAGCAGATCACCTCGCTGGCCCGGGAGTTCCGGTTGCACGACCTGGCGGTCGAGGACGCGATCAACGCCCACCAGCGTCCCAAGCTGGAACGGTACGGGGAGACCCTGTTCGTGGTGCTGCGCGCCGCCCGCTACGACGACCTGCGCGAGGAGGTCGAGTTCTCCGAGCTGCACCTGTTCATCGGGCCGGGCTTCGTGGTCACCGTCCGGCACGGTGAGGCACCGGACCTGGCCGCGGTGCGGCGGCGGTTGGAGACCGAGGCGCACATGCTCGCCCGGGGCCCGGAGGCGGTGCTGTACGCGATCCTCGACCAGGTCGTCGACGGGTACGCGCCGGTGGTGGCCGGGCTGGAGAACGACATCGACGAGATCGAGACCGAGGTGTTCGGTGGCGACCCGAACGCGAGCCGGCGCATCTACGGCCTCAGCCGCGAGGTCATCCAGTTTCAGCGGGCCGCCCGCCCCCTGCTCACGGTGCTCGACGCGCTGGCCGACGGCGCCGGCAGCGGCAGCGAGGACGAGGAGCTGCGCCGCTACCTGCGCGACGTCACCGACCACCTGACCCAGGTCGTGGAGCGGGTGGACGGGTTCCGGCACCTGTTGCAGAACATCCTCACCGTCAACGCCACGCTCGTCTCGCAGCAGCAGAACGAGGAGATGCGCAGCCTCACCGCGGCCAGCTACGCGCAGAACGAGGAGCTGAAGAAGGTTTCGTCCTGGGCGGCGATCCTGTTCGCTCCCACGCTCATCGGCACCGTGTACGGGATGAACTTCGTCCACATGCCGGAGTTGAACTGGCGCTTCGGCTACCTGTTCGCGTTGTTGCTGATGCTGTTGGTCTGCGGCACTCTCTACCTGATCTTCAAGCGGCGCGGCTGGCTGTGAGCCGCGCGGCCGGGATCACTCGATGCCGCGCAGGATGTGCCGTTCGTCCTCGACGTCGTCGTCGCCGGCACTGATCCGGCCGAGCAGCACGGCGGCGGCCCAGATCGTCAGTGGCGTGGCCGCCCCGGTCATTCCGCCCCCGGTCCGGTCGTCCCGGGTCTGGCTCCGCTCCGCGCGCGGTGGCCTGCGCTGAGCCTGCATAGGCACTGCCTCTCCTCGTCGAAGCCGCCTCGGCGACACGGGGTGCGCCCGCGCCACCGGCCGGGCCACCCGCGCTCGGGCAGGTCACCACCGGTACGGCATCCATGTCGAACCATCCCACGTCGGGCCGCGTCACCACCGCTTGTTTTCAGTTTCCCGACTGTCGCCCGCCAAACCGGACATTTTGTGGGTGCCTCCCGCGCCCGTCAGGGGGCAGACCCTGGACAGTGCTCAGGGCAGTGGATGGGCGATGCCGCGCGCGTGGTCGGTGAGCGCCGCGCCGACCACGGTCGCGGCCAGCGGCAACACCTCCAGACAGCGCCGCACCGCGGCGGCCATCAGCGCGTTCGGCACCCGCATGGAGAGCGTGCAGTGCGGCACCCAGCGACCCGGCTGGTAGTGCTCGGCCAGCGGGATGCCGGCGGCGGTGAGCCGGTCGGACACCAGGCGTTGGTGGGCCAGCAGCTCCGGGGTGGGCGCCGGGCCGAGCCAGAGCACCCGACCGACGAACTGGCCGGCGTGTTGGAAGTCGAGGCGCAGCGGGGCCGCGACCACAGTCCCGCGCAGCGCCTCGGCGACCTGCTCCGGGTCGAAGCGGGGCGCCACCGCGAGAGAGACGTGCGGTCGGTGACGCCGCTCCAGCAGCGAACGCATGCTCTGCACGCCCTCGGCCTCCAGCGCGTCCCACAGCACCCGGATGCGGCGGCTGGCGTCCGGGTCCAGATACAACTCCAACGCCGCGACCATTCGATCACCGTAGCGGCCGAGGTTTGAGCACCCGCCTCCGGCGGTACCTGGTGCGAAACCGACCAGGAGGCGTGCCCGGTGGACGTGAGTGACCTGCTGACCGAGACGTACGACCGGCTGCCCGACCTCGTCCGCGCGGCGGTCGACGGGCTCAGCCCGGAGCAACTGCGCCACGAGCCCGGGCCGGACACCAACTCGATCGGTTGGCTGGTCTGGCACCTCACCCGGGTGCAGGACCACCACGTCGCCGACCTGCTCGACGCCGAGCAGATCTGGGTGAGCGGCGACTGGGCGGGCCGGTTCGGCCTCACCGCCGACCCCGACAACACCGGCTACGGGCACTCGCCCGGGCAGGTCGCCGCGGTGCGACCGGAGAGCGCACAGGCGCTGATCGACTACTACGAGGCGGTCGCGTCGCGTACCGGATCGTTCGTGGCCGGCCTGCGCCCGGCGGACCTGGACCGGGTGGTCGACGAGGCGTGGGACCCGCCGGTCACCCTCGGCGTCCGACTGGTCAGCATCGCCGAGGACGACCTGCAACACGTGGGCCAGGCCGCCTACGTACGCGGCCTGATCAAGGCCGGCTGACCTGGGTCCGCCGGGCTCAGGGTACGATCACCGCCCGGCCGTCCAGTGTGCCGTCGCGCATCTGCCGGTACGCGTCGAGGGCGTCGTCCAGGGCGAAGGTGGTGGTCCTCGGCCGGATCAGGCCACGGGCACCCAGATCGAGCACCTCGACCAGCTCCGGGCGACTGCCCCAGTAGGTGGTCGCGATGCTCACCTCGTAAGGCACGGAGAAGAACGACACCGCCACGGTGCCCCCTCCGATGCCCACGATGGTCAGGTCACCCACGGTGCGGGCCGCCGCCACACCGAGCGCCATGGTGGCGTCCGCACCGACGAAGTCCAGCACCACGTCGGCACCCCGACCGCCGGTTGCCTCGCGGATCTCCTCGGCGGCGGTCGGACCCGACATCACGGTGCGGTCGGCGCCGCACTCCTCGGCCAGCCGCAGCGCCTCGGCGCGGGTGTCCACCGCGATGACCCGCGCGGCTGTGGTGGCCTTGAGGATCTGCACGCCCACATGCCCCAGCCCGCCGACCCCGATGACCACTGCCGTGCTGCCCGGCGGCAGCTTCGCCCAGGACCGCCGGACGGCGTGGTACGGGGTGAGGCCCGCGTCGGTCAGCGGCGCGGCGTCCACCGGATCCAGCCCTTCGGGAAGGGGTACGACGTGCCGGGCGTCCGGGACCAACTCGAACTCGGCCATGCCGCCGTCCAGTCCGAGCCCGCCACCCCCGCTCGGCACCGGTGCACCGGCAGGGTTCTCGCAGTACGGGTCGACGCCGACCCGGCACCGGGCGCAGGTGCCACAACCCCACGCGCCGAAGACGGCTACCGGTTGCCCGACGGACAGCCCGGTCACGCCGTCACCGAGGGTGTGCACCCAACCCGCGTTCTCATGGCCGAGGGTGAACGGTGGGTTCCAGGGCATGGCGCCCGGCTCGAAGTCGTCCATCAGGTGCAGGTCGGAATGGCAGGCGCCGGCACCGCCGATCCGGACCACCACCTGACCCGGCCCGGGCGTCGGGTCGGGGACCTCGACCAACTCCGGTTCCGACTTCCACTCCCGCAACCGCAGCGCGCGCATCCGATGCTCCCGTCCGTCCTGACTCTCGGCTGGACCGGTGGCTGCCCGCTCTGCCGCCGCGCAAACGGGCCGACGCGGGCGCAAGCTCGGTGGCCCTCATCCGATGCGGGTGAACCGGCGTCACCCCGGCGCCGGTGATCCTGCGGAGAACCGTGGGGAGGGGAACCTGATGCGTACGACGGCGGAGCAGTACCTGCGACAGCTGGATTCCGGCCGGCGCCCCGACCTGCCGGAAACGACAGCGGGCACACTGCGGCTGGACGTACGCGCCGACGGCTGCACGGACCACTGGTATCTGACCATCTCCGACCAGCACGTCAACGTGGCCCGCTCCGCCGACGACGCCGAGCTGGTGGTCCGGGCGCACCGGTCGGTCGTCGACCAGATGGTCAACGGTGAGCTGCATCCGGGCGCGGCTCTGCTGCGCAACGAGCTGAGCGTGCAGGGCAACATCCAACTGTTGATGCTGCTGCGGCGGATCTTCCCGGGGCCGACCGGCGCCCGCCATCCGCGGGAGCTCGGCCGGGCCGCGTTGGCGCGCCGGGCACCGGAGCGGGACGCGGTGGCCACCCGGGAGGCCGGGCGGTGAGGCAGGAACTGCTCCACGTGATCGCCGGCAGCGTGTTCGCCAACAGCGACGCTCAGGGCGACATGGAGGTCGACCCGCAGCAGCCGGTCGGTCTCTTCGCGTTCGACACCCGCTTCCTGTCCCACTGGGTGCTCAGGATCGACGGCGAGCGGATCAACGCGCTCTCCCGCGACGACATGACGTACTTCGAGACCCGGTTCTTCCTGGTGCCCGGCGCGGCGAGTCACTACGTCGACGCCGACGTCTCGATCATCCGGCACCGGTCGATCCACGACTGTTTCCACGAGAAGATCACCGTGCTGAACCACTCGGCGCAGCCCGCCGAGTTCACCGTACGGATGGAGATGGGCAGCGACTTCTCCGACATCGCCGAGCTCGGGCTCCGGCAGCGGACCGTCGAGGCCACCGCCGACTCGGCGAACAGCCAGCTCGTGCTGCGCTATCAGCGGGACCGGTTCGTCCGCCAGACCACAGTGCGAAGCACCCTTCCCGTCGAGGTGGACGAGGGGGGAATGACGTTCCGGATCCGGATCGACGCCGAGGGGCAGTGGGAGACGGACCTGCACGTCGCCATGACCATGGGCGGCGAGGACGGCCAGGACATGCGCGCCCACCTCAAGTCGCACCAGTGGGCCGTGCGGACCGGGATGCGCGAGGACCTGGCGGACTGGATGGACCGGGCGCCGCAGCTGGTGGCCGAGCGCCGCGGGCTGGAGGAGATGTACCGGGGCAGCCTGGCCGACCTGGCGGCGCTGCGGTACAGGCCGCTGTCGTACGACGATCGGGTGCCCGTCGCGGGTCTGCCGTGGACGATGTGGCTGTGCGGACGGCACAGCATCATCACCAGCCTCCAGACGATGGCGTTCACCCCCGAACTGGCCCCCGCGACGCTGCGCATGCTGGCGCTCATGCAGGGCGGTCAGCTCGACGACGACATCGACGAGGAACCGGGCAAAATCCTGGCCCATCTGCGCTACGGCGAGTCCGGAGCGTTCGGCGACCGGGCGAACGCGCTGTACTACGGCTCGGCGGACACCACCCCGCTCTTCGTCGTCCTGCTCGACGAGTACGAGCGCTGGTCCGGTGACGCGGACCTCGTCCGCGAGCTGCGCCACCCGGCCCGGATGGCGTTGGACTGGGTCGACGAGTACGGCGACCTGACCGGGGACGGCTACGTGCGCTACCAGCGTCGCAACGAGCGGTACGGTGCGATCAACCAGGTCTGGAAGGACTCCCCGGAGTCGATCACCGACGCGAACGGCCGGCAACCCGCCTTTCCCCGCGCCACCTGCGAGGTGCAGGGCTACGTCTACGACGCGAAGATGCGCGGCGCCCGGCTGGCCCGGGAGTTCTGGGGCGACCCCGCGTACGCCGACCGTCTGGAGCGGGAAGCCGCGGCGCTGAAGGAGCGCTTCAACCGGGACTTCTGGCTGCCGCACCAGGAGTATTACGCGTTGGCCCTCGACCCGTACGGCGAGCCGGCCGACGCGCTGTCATCCAACATCGGGCATCTGCTGTGGAGCGGGATCGTCCCGGACGACCGCGCCGAGGCTGTCGCCGGGCACCTGGTCGGGTCGCGGTTGTTCGGCGGTTGGGGGGTGCGCACCTTCGCCACCGGGCAGCGGTCGTACAACCCGATGGGCTCCCATCTGGGCGCCGTGTGGCCGGCGGACAACGCCCTGATCGCCGCCGGGCTGCGCCGCTACGGCTTCGACACCCAGGCAGCCACCATCGCGGCCGCCATCTTCGACATGGCGCAGACCCTCGGTGGGGCGGTGCCGGAGATGATCGCCGGCCACGAGCGCCGGCTGACGAAGTATCCCGTCCAGTTGCCGGCGGCCGGGCGCCCGCAGGCGTGGTCGTCGGGTGCGCTGCTGATGCTGCTGAGCACCATGCTCGGGCTGCGACCCACCGGCGACGACCTGCTGGTGAACCCGGCGGTGCCGGCCGGCTTCGGTCGGTTGGACCTGCTCGACATCCCCGGTCGTTGGGGTCACTCCGACGCCTACGCGAGGGACCGGAGCACCGCGCACAGGGCCCGCCCACGGGAGCGCTGAGACCGGCCGCCGTCGACGCTCAGCGGCGCCCCGGTCAGCCCATGGTCCTGGCGCCGTCGATCGACTCCCGCAGGATGTCGGCGTGCCCGGCGTGCTGGGACGTCTCGGCGATCAGGTGCAGCAGCACCCGACGAACCGTCCAACTCGCACCCGGCTCGAACCACGGCGCCTGCGGCAGCGGGTGTGCCGCGTCCAGGTCGAGGGTGGCGACCAGCTCGTCGGTCTGGGCAGCCACCTCCTGGAATCGCTCGACGAGCCCGGCCAGGGTCTCGCCCGGCTCCATCCGGAACTGACCGACCCAGTCGATGGCCTCGCGCTCCATCGCCTCCGCGCCGCCCACGGCGAAGAGCATCCAGCGGTGCTCGATGCCGGCAACGTGCTTGACGAGGCCACCGAGGCTGAGCGCGCTGACCGTGGGACAGGTGGCCGCCTGCTCGTCGGTGAGCCCGTCGACGGTCTGCAGGAGGAAACCGCGGTGCCTGCGCAGACTCTGCAACAGGTCGGCCCGCTCACCGGTGAGCTGCTCCGTGCTGGTCATGCCGCCACCCTTCGTCGCTGTGCCCTCGACACCCGAAATCTGATCCGGTGTCACCGTAGGACGAGGCACCGACACTTCCCGGGCGCGACACCGGGGCGACGCGCGACCCGCCAGCGGTTGCCGATCCGCGCCGGCGGCCGTCCACTGAATGACATGGGTGTAATCAAGGTGGGCACGTCGTCCTGGGCGGACCAGTCTCTGCTGCGCTCCGGGTGGTACCCGCGCTCGGCCAACACACCGGCCCGTCGACTGGGCTTCTACGCCGGCCGGTTCCCGTTGGTCGAGGTGGACACGTCCTACTACGCCGTCCCGGTGCCCGAGACCACGCAGGGCTGGGTCGACGCCACCCCGGACGACTTCACCTTCGACGTCAAGGCGTTCAGCCTCTTCACCGGCCACCCGACGCCGGTCGCCGCGCTGCCCCGGGACCTGCGCCCGGCGGGCGGACCGAGCCGGATCCGCCGCCGGGACCTGCCGCCGGAGGCGTACGACGAGTTGTGGACACGGTTTCGCGCGGCCCTCGACCCGATGGCGGCGGCCGGCAAGCTGGGTGTGGTGCTGTTGCAGTTCCCACCGTGGCTGGCCCGCGGCGTCGCGGCTGAACGCCGGATCGTCGAGCTGGCGCAGCGCTGCCGGCCGTGGCGGGTCGGCGTGGAGTTGCGGCACCGGTCCTGGTTCGACGGTCCGGCCGCGGCGGACACGCTGGACCTGCTGCGCGCGCACGACCTGTCCCTGGTCTGCGTCGACATGCCGCAGGGGCATCCGTCGTCGGTGCCACCGATCCTCACCACGACGGCGGAGCCGGCGATCGTCCGGTTCCACGGCCACAGTGCGGCCTGGCGGGACGGCGACAAGCAGGAGAAGTTCCGGTACGCGTACGCCGAGGACGAGCTTCGGCACTGGGCCGGTCTGCTGGCCGAGCTGGCCACCGAGGCCGACGACCTGCACGTGCTGTTCAACAACTGCTGCGCCGGGCAGTCCCAACGCGACGCCACCCGGCTGGCGCAACTGCTCGCCGAGACGATGATCGCCGATCAGGCTGTCCCGGCCCGGGCGGCGTCGCCCACCGGTTGACGGTCGGGATGGCCGGCGTTCGGGTCAGGAGCGCCGGCCCCGGGCACGGAACGCGTCCTGCGTCGACTCGCCGATGTCCGCGTCGTCGGGGAAGGTCCGGCCGCTGGGCGCCGGGTCGGGTGGGGCACCCGGACCGGCCATCGTCGTACGGGTCGGCTCCACCGAACCGAAGCCGTGCCGTCCCGCCGGGTCGGACGGCCCCGCCGGGGCACCCGCGCGTCGCTCTCCGCGCCGTCCCTCGGGCACCGCGGTCTCCTCGCTGCCCTCGTCCATCGGTGAATCCTCATCCGTGCCCCAGGGCGCGTCGGCGTCGAAGCCGTCGCTGGTGCCCCATGGCTTCACCGCCTCCGGCTCCTGCCGGTCGTTGTCGCCGCTGCGTGCCTCGTACGCCGCCATGGCCACCCCGCTCCTCGGTCCGCCGCTACCGGCGGACGGTGTGCCGTCCCCGCCCACCGTCGTCGCCACCTGGCCTGCGCGGCGCGTCGATGAGCCTGCGTAGGGCCAGCCAGCGCCCCGCCGTCGAGGTGGCGGCGGGACGCCGGCCGGCCCGACGTTCAGCGTCCGGCCATCGCCATCGGCCGCTTGCCGTTGCTCATCCCCGCCATCTTGATCATGGTCTTCGAGGCGCTCTTCATCCCGCCGCCCCGGCCGAGCATCCCCCGGAACACCTGCCCGGGCTTCTGCTGCTCGCCCATGTACGCGGTGACCACCACCAGGGTCCCGGTCAGTGCCGGAATGGCCCACTGGAGCAGCTTCATCTGCCGCTGCGAGGAGGCCACACTGGCCGGAGTCTGGTGGTTCGGTTCCGTGGCGCCGCTCACCGACGGGCCGCCGGCCTTCTCCAACCGCATGCCGAGCAACCGGCTGTAACCGGTCACCGCGAGCGCGCCGATCGTCAAAGCGGTCTTGATGGCGCTCGCCCGGCCGACGCCGGCCTGGGCCGCCACCCGTGGGCTCTCCGTCACCAGCTCGCCCACCGCACCGGCCAGGTGTGCGCCGATCGCCGCCGCGTTGACGGGGGTCCACCTGGACCATCCCGCCGAGGCGACCGGGAGTCGCTGGGTCGAGTCGCTGATTTTCGCCGCTGCGCCGTTGACGCCGAAGGCACCCATGAGGGAGCCGCCAAACCAGGCCGCGAGGCCCAGATCGTGCATCGAGCGCAGTGCCGTATGCCGTTCGGACATGTGATCCCCTTCCGCCGTGTCGGGCGCTGCGGCTTACCCGCCGGTCGGGCGGCTAACCCCGCCCCGTCCGGGCCGATCCAGGCCGTACCGGGCAGTCAGGGGACGTTGCGTGCGCCGCTGGGCCGTATCGCCGCAAGCAGGAGTCGTCCGCGCGTTGGTGGGTAGATCCCGAGCGACGCCGACGAGAGGGGAACGCGATGTCGCAGCCAGACGAGAGCCGGGAGAAGACCCCCAAGACAGACGCTGTGCTCATGCACCCGGACAACGACCCGCACAAGAACACCGCAGAGGTCGCGCCGCGCAAGGATCACGCGGCGATCCAGGTGGAGCGCGACGATGAGTTGGTGCCGCTGGAGCGGGACGAGTGAGTCGGCCGGCCGGGCCGCCGCACGGCGACCGGCCGGTACGACTCAGCGTGGCGGCAGGTCGCCGGCGAACTCGGCGACCCGCCGCGCCAGCGGTGCGCCCGCGCGGACCCAGGTGAAGTGGTCCAGCGGCGCGCCGGCCTGGTCCACTGTGTAGCGCTCCCGGGTCACCGGGGCCGCGGCGAGCTTCCCGCAGAGGTTGTCCACGGTCTCGTGCGGGGTGAACTGGTCGTCGTCCACACTGACGGCCAGCACCGGTGTCCGCACCGCGCGTACCGCCGCCTCGGTGTCCGTGCCGTTGAGCCGGGGGAACCGGCCGGTGCGCGCGGTGTACGCCCAGTCGCGGATCACGCCGCGCGCCTGGCGGCCGCCGAACCCCCAGCCCGGCCACACGCCGAGCAGCGCCGTGGTGGCGGCGATCCCCTGGATGTACGGCAGCACGCCGAGGCCGCGCCGACCCGGATAGTTTCGCCAGTACGGGATGCCGACAGCGATCAGCGCCAGCCCGTCCACCTCGTCGCCGCCGTGCAGGGCGAGGTGCAGCAGGGCGGCCTGCCCACCGAGCGAGTGCCCGACCAGCAACCGGGTGCGCCCGTCCAGTCGTGGCTTGAGCGCGGCCAGCACGGCGCCGACGTCGGCGGCCAGCTCCGGGTAGCCGTACCGGTCGGCCCGGCTCGGCGTGGGGGTGCTCGCCCCGGTGCCACGCAGGTCGGCGACGACCACGGCCAGCCCGGCGGCGCGCAGCTCGGCGGCGAAGGGCCGGTAGTAACGGGCGCGGACGCCCATCGCGGGCCAGATCACGGCCACCGGCGCATCCGTCACACCGGTCGGCTCCGGATAGATCTGCACACCCAGCCGACCACCGTCGACCTCGACGAACTCCTGCGCGTACTCCGGGTCCCCGTTCACCGGCCCAGCCTACGGCCTGACGTTACCGGCGGGTAGCCGCAGGTGGTCGGACACGACGGAGGCCCCGCCGATCGGCGGGGCCTCCGGGATGGCGAGCGGTCAGGAGACGGAGATCGTCCCGTTGCCGGCGCGGACGCAGGCCACCGACCGGGCGCTGGTGGAGGCCGCGCCGCTCAGGCACTGGCCGAGCACCTGGTGCCCGGTCGCGTTCGGGTGCCACGACTCCTGGCAGGTCTGGAAGTAGCTGACGCAGGTGTTGGCGATCCGCTGGATGGCGATCTTGTCCTTGCCGGCGAGGCTGGTGACGAAGGTGCCGGTCGCGCCGTCCTGGAGCCGGATCGGCGTGGCGAGCGAGCCCGTCGGGCTGCTCGTCTGCTCACAGAGCCGGGCGCCGTTGAAGGCCTGCTGCACGTTCAGGTACACCAGGTCGTCGCCGGGGAACTCGGCGGCCAGAGTGTCCCGGGTGGACTTCACGATGGTGCCCAGAGCCTGCGAGAAGCGGTGCCCGGGGGCCAGGCTGGCCCGGTGGATCGGGCAACCGGCCGCATACCGCTCGGCACCCAGGTCGCGGAACTTGTCGCGGGTGTCGTCCCGGCTGTCCTCCTCGTGGAACTGCGGGTTCAGGTCCAGCGGCAACGGGTTCGTGTAGTCCTGGAACACCACCCGGTGCTGTCCGTCCGCGTCCACCTGGTCGAGGGTGGTCAGCAGCTGGCGTACGGCGGCGGTGGTCTCCGCGGTCGCGGCGCTGATCTGCGCTGCGGTGGCCAGGTCGGCGTCGCTGCACGGCTTCTGCTCCACCGGGCCACCCAGGTACGCCCAGAACTCCCACCAGCCGGTCCACGCGTCGGCGATGAACCGGTTGGCGCACTTCTCCGCGACGCTGCCGAACGTGAACGAGCTGTTGTTGGAGCCCAGGCCGATCAGCACCAGGTCGATGTCCTGGGTCTGCGCGACGGCGCGGAGCTGGTCGATCTGCGCGGCCACCGTGCGGCCCTTCTCCCGGGCGGCGGAGGCGGTGGCGATGTCGCGTGGCTGGCCGCCGGAGCAGGCCAGGTTGAACCGGTTCTGGATGCCCGGCAGGTTGGCCTTGTTGAGCGAGGCGTTCGCCGACCGGTGGCAGAAGAACGCGTTGTTGTTGGCCGCTGTCCAACCGGGGAAGCCCTGGGCGACCCCGTTGACGTCGACCACCGGGCCGTACGCCCCGGCGCCCTCGCCGCTGATGAAGCTGTCCCCGAGTGCCACCGCGGCGGTGGGCAGCGCGGCGGACGCGGGTGCGGGCAGCGCGACGGCTGTCGACAGCGCGGCCATGGCGATCGTTAGTCCCGCGGCAAGCGCGGTACGGCGGAACCTGGGCATGGGGCCCCCATCCATCGAAAGATGAAAGATTCTCTGAGAGCGAGATCAGATCACCCCTGTGCGACGGGCGTCAATGGCCCGTAACAGAATCGTTCGATGAAAGACATGCGCGCGTAGACGTACCGTGCGCTTCGCCGAGGCGGACCAGCACTTCCGGATGACAGTGGCCGTCGACCACGCCGGCCTTCGCCGGGCTACCTGCCGCTCAGATCGCCGCCGCGCTTGAGCACGGCCGCGCCGACGGCGTTCAGACCGACACCCCAGAGCAGCAGTACGCACAACCACTGCGCCCACCGCAGCACTGTCATGTCCCCCGAGAGCAGGTTGCGGACACTGCCGAGCGGGGTGAGCCACTGCTGAGCCGGACGCAGGGCGTCCACGGCGCCCAACAGCCCGAACAGGCCCAGCGGCAGGACGATCGTGGCGAGGAACGCGACCACCGTCGACCGCAGCAGCAGACCCAACCCGGTGCCGACCAGGCCGGCGACGACCTGCGCCAGCACGCTGCCCACAGCGACCGTGCCGGCGTGCCGCCACGGCTCGTCGGCGACCTCGGCCGGGGAGAGCGCCAACGTCGCCGCGCAGATCAGCACCCCGACGACACCGATGACCACGGCCGGCAGCCCCACCGCGAGCACGCTGGGCAGGACCGGGGCGGAGCCGGGCGCCCGTCGTAGGTCGCGCACCAGCAGGATGCCGAAGAGCGGCGTCACGACCGACATCAGGCTCTGGACCGTCTCCGAGAGCGCCGCGAACGTCCGGTCGGCGGGAGTTGCCGCCGCCACCAGCGCCACCCCGCACAGCACACCCGCCAGCAGGGTGCCCACGAGCAGCCACCGCCGGGCGCGGGTGCCGAGGGAGCGTCGCAGGGCGTCACGTGTCGTCTCGTCCATCCCGGTCGCCTCCCGACGAACGCCCCCGACCAGCCGCGATCATGAGAGCGTACCGACGCCGGTGCCTCTGCGTGGTCCCGTGATCACCCGCAGGCTGTTCCCTCGCTCACGTCCGGAGGCTCCCGCGCGGCGGGTCGCGCGGGCCCTCCGGGAGTTGTCCTAGCCTCGGGCTAGGCTCGCTGCGGCGCGCCACGCCGGCTGATGTCGCCGGTGACCGGCTGCACACCGCCGAGACCGGGGAGTACGACCAGTTGACCGCAGAGCCTGACACCCTGTACGGGGCCGATGACCTCACCCACCTTGAGGGGCTGGACGCTGTCCGCAAGCGGCCCGGCATGTACATCGGTTCCACCGACAGCCGTGGCGTGGGTCACCTCGTCAACGAGATCCTCGACAACTCCACCGACGAGGGTGTCGCCGGCCACGCCAGCACCGTCGAGGTGATCCTGCACGCCGACGGCTCTGTGCAGGTCGACGACGACGGCCGGGGCATCCCCACCGACGTTCACGCCAAATCCGGCATCTCCGGCGTCGAGCTGGTGCTCACCCGGCTGCACGCCGGCGGCAAGTTCGGCGGCTCCGGCTACAAGACCTCCGGCGGCCTGCACGGCGTCGGCGCCTCAGCGGTAAACGCGCTGTCCCGCCGGTTCGACGTGACCGTCCGCCGGGCCGGAAAGATCCACGCGATGTCCTTCCGGCACGGCGTCCCGGGCATCTTCGACGGCGACGGGCCGGACGCGCCCTTCACCGCCGGCCCCGGGCTCCAGGTCGTCGGCGCGGTCAAGCGCGGCCAGCGCACCGGCACGTCGATCCGCTGGTGGCACGACGCCCGCTACTTCGAGACCGGCGCCGCGCTCGACGTCGAGGCGGTCCGCACCAAGCTGCGCAACACCGCCTTCCTGGTCCCCGGCGTGACCTACCTGCTGCGCAACCTGACCGGCGAGGCACCCGCCGAGGAGCGGTTCCACTACCCCAACGGGCTCAGCGACATGGTGGAGTTCCTCGCCCCGGCCGGCGACCGGCCGGTCTCCGGCACCCTGCTGGTCAACGGCGAGGGGACCTACCGGGAGAACGCCGCCGACGCCAACGGCGTCATGCAGTCCAACGTGCAGCGGCGCGCCGAGGTCGAGGTGGCGTTCCGGTGGGGCACCGGCTACGAGCGCACCGTCGAGTGCTTCACCAACACCATCCGCAACGCCCACGGCGGCACCCACCGCAAGGGCTTCGAGCGGGCCCTCGTCCGCAGCCTCGCCGACGCGATCCGTAACACCCGCGGCCTGCTCAAGGCCAAGGAGGAGCCGCCCACCCTCGACGACGTCCTGGAGGGGATGACCGCGGTGGTGCACGTGCGGATCCCCGAGCCGCAGTTCACCTCGCAGACCAAGGACGAGCTCTCCACCACCGGCATCACCAAGGTCATCCAGACGCAGGTCGACGCGCACGTCAAGGCCTGGCTGGACGACCGGCGCACCAAGGCCGAGGCCCGCACGGTCCTCCAGAAGATCGTCGACGCGGCCCGGGTGCGGCTCACCCAGAAGCAGCAGAAGGACGCCGCCCGGCGCAAGACCGCCCTGGAGGGCGCGTCCATGCCGCCGAAGCTGGTCGACTGCCGGGCCACCGGCATCGACCGCAGTGAGCTGTTCATCGTGGAGGGTGACAGCGCACTCGGGACGAGTCGCATGGCCCGATCCTCGGAATACCAGGCGCTGCTGCCGATCCGCGGCAAGATCCTCAACGTGCAGAAGGCCAACCTCCAGCAGGTTCTGGACAATGCCGAGTGCGCGGCGATCGTCCAGGTCCTCGGCGCGGGCTCGGGGCGCACGTTCGACCTCTCCGCACTGCGCTACGGCCGGGTGCTGATCATGGCCGACGCCGACGTGGACGGCGCGCACATCCGCACGCTGCTGATCACCCTCTTCGCCCGGTACATGCGCCCGTTGATCGAGGCCGGTCGGCTCTACGCGGCGATGCCACCCCTGCACAAGATCACCACCAAGGGGCGCAGCCCGCAGACTGTCTACACCTACACCCAGGCCGAGATGGAGACGACGGTCCGCAAGCTGGAGAAGGCCGGCAAGCAGATCGTCACGCCCATCCCGCGCTTCAAGGGTCTCGGTGAGATGGACGCCGACGAGTTGTGGGACACCACGATGAACCCGGCCACCCGCGCCGTACGCCGGATTACCCTCGACGACGTCGACGCCGCCGAGCGGATCCTCGAACTGCTGATGGGCGAGAAGGTCGAGCCGCGCCGCAACTGGCTGATCGACTCCGCCGACCGCGTCGACCGGGATGCGATCGACGCATGAGCGCCTTTTTCGTTCCGATGGAGAGCTGAGTCATGGCACGCCGTAAGGAAAACAAGGTCGACCTCTCCTCGTTCGACCAGGCCGGCGCGCGGGTCTTCGACAACCCGCTGGTCACCGAGGTGTCCGACTCCTACCTGGAGTACGCGTTCTCGGTCATCCACTCCCGCGCGCTGCCCGACGCGCGCGACGGCCTCAAGCCCGTGCACCGGCGCATCCTCTGGTCGATGTACGAGCAGGGCTACCGCCCGGATCGCGGGCATGTGAAGTCTGCCCGAATTGTGGGTGACTGCTTCGTCGCCGGCACACTCGTCTCGACGCCCGCTGGCCTTCGGACCATCGAGGAGATCGAGGTCGGTGACCTCGTTCTGGATGGTGCTGGCGCACCAGTGCCGGTGACCGCTGTCTATCAGAATCCAGTGTCCGACCTCGTGCGCGTGACCTGGAGCAACGGGCACACGATGCTCGTCACGCCGGGCCAACGCTTCCGCGTGGTCGCCGATGACCTTTCGGTTCAATGGGTGGAGGCTCGGGACCTCCCGGGGCGACTGGCGTTGGCGTACGGCAGCCGCCGAAATGTGGTGTCAACACCGACCGGCGACATCTACGACTATGTGCGCGGGCTGCTGGTAGCCGAGGGCTTCCCAGTGCACCGATCTCGCGCGGCGGACGGTCGGGTCCGGATCCACATGTGTGACATTGAGCCGCTCGATGTCGCCCATGGTTGGGCCATCGCCAGTGGGCTGAACGTTTCCCGAGGAAAGCGTGAGGCCGAGAATCCGCTGCATCGCGACCAGCACATTCTTACCTTCAGCCGACACGAAGGACTGCTAGAGGCCACGCGGCCGCTCAGCCGCGACAAGTGCGTGCCCGCCGACATCATTCGCGACCGGTCGGCCTGGGTGCCATTTCTCGCCGGCTTCTTCGATGGAGACGGCTACATTCGTAAGCGTTTTCGGGAGGTTGTCTTCGTCAGTACCAGCGAGGTGCTGGTGCGGCAGATTTACGCCATGCTTGCCGACCTGGGGCTACATGGGCACCATTGGACCAGCGGTCGTGGCTCACAGGAACACCCTCTTCATGGCCTGTCGGTCAGCGGCCGGGACGCCTCGGATCTCGCCCGTCTTCTGCTGCCGTGGGTGCGGATCGGTTACAAGCACGACGACTTGCAACGGGTCGCCGAGATCGACTACCAGTACGGCGGCAAGCAGGGCAATGACCGGCTGCCGTACGCCCCGGTCATGGCCGCGTTCACGGCCGCGCACCAGGGCGGCGGGTGGTTTCGGGACCGGGATGGCCAAGCGTTCCGCGACTCCCTCTCGGCTAGCGGCGGACCGAAGGTGCGATATGGCAAGGACCGCAATGGCGTCCCGCTCGCTGAACGATCTTTCCAATTAGAGCGTGCGGTACGAGACGGCTGGATCCGCAAACTCCACCGCCTCGGTTCACCGCTCGCTTCTCGGCTGGACGCGTTGGTCGGTGGATCCTTCCTACGGGTCACCTCGGTGGAGCCGGTGTCGCCCGACGTCACCTACGACATTCAGGTCGGCAGCGACGAGCACGCCTTCGTTGCCGAGGGCTACGTCGTCCACAACTGCATGGGAAAGTACCATCCACACGGCGACACGGCGATCTACGACGCGATGGTTCGCCTCGCACAGGACTTCTCGCTCAACGTGCCCCTCATCGACGGGCATGGAAACTTTGGATCTCCAGACGATGGCCCGGCTGCCTCGCGTTACACCGAAGCACGAATGTCCCGTGAGGCCATGCTGCTCGTCGGTGAGCTGGGCGAGGACACCGTCGACGTCGAGCCCAACTACGACGGGTCGCTGACCCAGCCGACAGTGCTGCCGGCCGCATTTCCCAACCTGCTGGTCAACGGCGCGTCCGGGATCGCGGTCGGGATGGCCACCAACATGATCCCGCACAACCTGGGCGAGGTCGTCCAGGCGGCCCGCTGGCTGATCAACCACCCGGACGCCACTCTGGACAAACTCATGGAGTTCGTCCCCGGCCCCGACCTGCCCACCGGTGGGGTGCTGCTCGGCTTGGACGAGGTGCGCCGGGCGTACGAGACCGGGCGCGGCGTGGTGCGGATGCGCGGCAAGGTGGAAATCGGCCCGATCGAGGGCAGCCGGGGTCGCCAGGCGATCACCGTGGTCGAGCTTCCCTACGGCGTCGGTGCGGAGAAGGTCATCGCGGCCATCACCAACGAGGTCACCAAGACCAAGCGGCTGACCGGCATCGCCGACGTCAAGGACCTCACCGACCGGGAGAGCGGCACCCGCCTCGTCGTGGAGTGCAAGGTGGGCGTCAACCCGCAGGCGCTGCTCGCCGACCTCTACCGGTTGACCCCGCTGGAGCAGTCGTTCGGCGTCAACAACCTGGTCCTGGACGGCGGTCAGCCGCGCACGCTGGGGTTGAAGGCGCTGCTGGAGGTCTTCCTGGCCCACCGCTACGAGGTGGTCACCCGGCGCACCTCGTACCGTCGGCGCAAGCGGCAGGAGCGGCTGCACCTGGTCGACGGTCTGCTGATCGCCCTGCTGGACATCGACGAGGTGGTCCGGCTGATCCGGGGCAGTGACGACGCGCAGGCCGCGAAGGACGGGCTGATGAGCCGGTTCGGCCTGTCCGACATCCAGGCCACCTACATTCTGGACACTCCGCTGCGCCGGTTGACGAAGTTCGACCGGATCGAGCTGGAGGCCGAGCAGGAGCGGCTGCGCGCCGAGATCGCCGAGCTGAGCAAGATCCTCGACGACGAGCGGGTGCTCAAGAAGCTGGTCTCCGACGAGCTGGCCGCCGTGGTCAAGCAGTTCGGCACCGAACGGCGTACGACGCTTGTCGACGGTGACCTCAAGGAGGTGCTGGCCGCGTCCGTGCCGGCCGGGCCGCTGGAGGTCGCCGACGACCCGTGCCAGGTGATCCTCTCCGCGACCGGGCTGGTTGCCCGGACCGCGGCCGAGTCGGAGGAGAGCTCCGAGGGGCGCCGACGCAACGGCCGGGTCAAGCACGACACCGTACGCGCCATTGCGCACTCCACCGCCCGTGGTCGGGTGCTGCTGTTGACCAGTGCTGGCCGGGCCTTCAAGGTCGACGTCCTGCCGCTGCCGGTGTTGCCGGAGCAGGCCGGCACGGTGTCGCTGCGAGGCGGGATGTCCGCGGCCGAGGTGGTGCCGTTGGAGGCGGGGGAGAGCGTCGTCGGCCTGGCCCCCCTGGGTGGACAGGCGGAGGGCTCGCCGGGGCTGGCGCTGGGCACCCGACAGGGCGTGGTGAAGATCTGCGCTCCGGAGTGGCCGGTGCGCTCCGACGAGTTCGAGGTGATCGGTCTGCGCGACGGTGACGAGGTGGTCGGGGCGACCTGGCTGACCGACGGCACCGAATCGCTCACGTTCGTCACGTCGGAGGCGTCGCTGTTGCGCTTCCCCGCCGGGCTGGTCCGTCCGCAGGGCCTCAAGGGCGGCGGGATGGCCGGCATCAACCTGCCGGCCGGGGCGCGGGTGACGTTCTTCGGCGCGGTCCGCACCGACGACCCGGGGCACGGCGAGCCGATGGTGGTCACCTCCACCGGGGCGACGGTCAAGGTGACGCCGTTCAAGTCGTACCCCGCGAAGGGCCGGGCGACCGGCGGCGTGCGCGCGCACCGCTTCCTCAAGGGTGAGACGGACGTGGCGGTTGCCTGGGTGGGGCCGCGCCCGGTCGGTGCGACCGGCACCGGCGATCCGGTGGAGCTGCCGGCGGCGGACCCCCGCCGCGACGGCAGTGGCTTCGCGGTGATGCTCGGCCCAACGGTGGTAGGCCACCTCATCGAACGGGACTGACCCACCAACCCCGCCGCCCCCCGGGGCGTGCGGGGTGTCCCGACCTCAAGATCCGCGCAACTTCGGGGGAGTTGCTGCCTCGGACATGCCGCAGGCAGCGCTTTCCCTGAAGTTGCGCGGATTTTGGTGTCTGAACGCGGTCCGCGCGCGGGGTATGGTGAGGGTTCTTGTTGTCGGTGATGGCCTGGGTGCGCCGCCAAGCACCTCTCACATGATCTTTCTTCTGTCCGGCGGAGTCGCCGGCGCGGCGTGAGCGCCGCCATCCGGGTCCGGCCAAGGCGTGAGCTGCGTGCCGCCCGCCGACCCCGCCAGCATCGCTGCTGGGGTCATCTGATCGCCGCCCCGCTCTGGCCGCTGCACGGCGCGAACCTGGGCACCCTGCTGCGCACCTGTGACGCGGTCGGTGCCTGCCTGGCCGTGCCGCCGTTCCGGTGGGTGGACGAGGCTCTGGCCCGGGGCAACACCCTGCGCCGGCCGGGCTGTGTCCACCGGGTCGGCAGCCCGCTGCGGTGGCTGGCCGCCGAACGGGCCGCCGGCTCCCGGATTCTCGGGGTGGAGTTGGCCGACGAGGCCGTCAGACTCGGTGACCTGCCCGCCGCTCGGGGGCGCACCGTGGTGCTGCTCGGGCACGAGTCGACAGGCATCCCGCCCGAGGCACTCGACTACCTGGACGCGGCCGTGGAGATTCCCATGGTCGGGCACGGCCAGAGCCTGAACGTCGCCGTCGCTGGGTCGCTGGTCCTATACAGACTCGCCGGCCTGCTGTAGGGCAGGCCGGGGTGGCGCCGCCAACGTCAGGCGACGTTGACGGGGCGGAACTGCACGCTGACCCGGGGGCCGACGGGGCGGGCCGTTTTCGGGATGGCATGTTCCCAGGTGCGTTGGCAGGAGCCGCCCATCACGATCAGATCGCCGTGGCCCACCGGGAAGCGCAGGCTGCCGCCGCCGCCACGTGGGCGCAGCAGCAGCGGTCGGGGTGCTCCGAAGGAGACGATCGCGACGATGGTGTCGGTGTGTGCTGACCGGCCGATGGTGTCGCCGTGCCAGGCGACGCTGTCCCGTCCGGAACGGTAGAGGCACAGGCCGGCGGTGACGAAGGGCTCGCCCAGCTCGGGCGCGTAGTGCCGGGTCAGCTCCGCCCGTGCCGTGGTGAGCACGGGGTGGGGGAGTTGCCGGTCGCCGCCATACCAGCAGAGCAGGCGGGGCACGTCGACCTCGGTGTCGTACATGGTGCGCCGCTCGGCACGCCAGGGCACCTCGGTGAGCAGGGTGTCGAGGACGGCGTCGGAGCCGCGCACCCAGCCCGGGAGGTGGTCGACCCAGGCGCCCCGGCTGAGCTGGTGTCGTCGGATCTGACCGGGCAGTGGCCCCAGGGTCGGCTCGGCGTCGGCGAGGTCGAGCATCGACGGCTGGTAGGCGGCCTGCATCATGCGGCCACCCTAGCAGTCCTTTCGTACACCCGTGCTATGCCTGTGCCACGCGGATCCCTCAAGATCGTGCTCGATCCTGGATGTAGTGCCCGTGCGATCGAGGGGACTATTTCCAGGATCGAGCGTGACCGTGGCGGGCGCGGCGTCGCTCGCGTGCGACAGCGTCAGTCGCCTACGCCGGCGGGCGTACGGCGTCGAACACCCGCACCAGCCGGGTGTACGAGTCGCTCTGGTTGTCGACCACGCAGACCAACGCGGCGGGTGCGCCGAGGCAGCAGAGTTCCCAGGGGACGTGCCTGCGGCGCTGACCACCAAGTCAGCTTCGGTGATCAGTTTCGGTAGCGAGGTGGTGGGCGGGACCGGCCGGATGATCTGCCGACGTTGGTGGAATCTCTGAACTCCCGCCCGGAAAAAGGTTAACGCCCACGGATGGTCCGGTCCGCCACCAGGGCAGCCTGTGCCTACCCATTCCGCGTTGGCGGGGGTGGAACGCGTCCGGTTCACCCGGGAGTGCCCCGGGTAGGGTGCCCCGGGTACGGCCCCTGCTGGGCCGTCGCGGGCGTCGCCGTCGCGCCGTCCGACGTCGTACCGAGGAGGACACGCACGTGCTGGTGACCTTGCCGAGCGTCGGGATCCCAGCATGACGAGCGCCGCCGCGGAGACGGCTGCCCGGCCCACCCCCGCGCCGGCCCGGCTGCCCTCGCTGACCGGGCTGCGCTGGATCGCCGCGTTGCTGGTCTTCGGATTCCACGCGGGCACCATGCGGATCATCGCCGAGCCGGACTACAAGGCCGTGGTCGACGCGCTGTTCACCCTCGGCCTGTCCGGGGTGCAGTTCTTCTTCATCCTGAGCGGTTTCGTGCTGGTCTGGTCGGCCCGCGTAGGCGACTCCCGGCGCACCTTCTGGCGGCGACGGGTCGCCAAGATCTATCCGAATCACCTGGTGCTGTGGGGGGTGGCGCTGCTGGTCGCCTGGTGGTTCGCCGACCCGGTCCTGCCGGCGGTCGCGCTGGAGAACCTGCTGTTGTTGCAGGCCTGGGATCCCCGACCGGGCTGGTTCTACAGCATCAACACCGTGAGCTGGTCGCTCTCCTGCGAGTTCTTCTTCTACCTCTGCCTGCCGTTGGCGCTGCCGCTGCTGCGCCGGGCCCGGCCGAAGCTGCTCTGGGTGCTGATCGTCGCGCTACCTCTGCTGATCCTCGCGCTCTGGCCGGCCCAGCACCTGGTGCCGGAGGCGAGCCGCTGGTGGTTCACGCAGATCTTCCCGCCCGTACGGTCGCTGGAGTTCTGGATGGGCGCGGTGGCGGCCGAGCTGATGCGCCGTGGCCTCTGGCGGGGCCCGGGGCTGACCGCAGCCAGCGTGATCTTCCTGGCCACCTGGGTGGCAGCGGCAGAATGGATTCGCGCCGAGCTGTGGACCACGCTGCTCGCGGTGGCGTATCTGCTGGTGATCACTGCCGCCGCGGACGCGGACGTCCGAGGTAAGCGTTCCCCGTGGCGGTCCCGACCGGTGGTCTGGCTCGGCGAGGTCTCCTTCGCCTTCTACCTGGTGCACGTGCTGGTGATGACGAGCGTGCTGCGCTGGAGCGGTGACTGGGGGACCGGCTTCCAGGGCTGGCGTGGCCCCGTCGCGGTGCTCGGCTTCCTACTGGTGAACCTGGTCCTCGCCGGGCTGCTGCACCGCTTCGTCGAGACCCCGATGATGCGCCGGCTCGCTCCACGCCGCCCGGCCCGCCAGGTGGCCGTCCCTCAGCAACGCACCGCCAGCATTGAAGTCAACGGCCGCGAAGACCGCACCGCCGATGGCGTCGGGACCCAGGCCCAGGCCGGCGAAGCCGCCGTCGGCGACGTCGAGCAGGCCAGCGGCCGATCGACGTACGCCGAGTCGCGCTGAGGCGTCCGCACTGGTCAGCGCGGTCGGCGCGGCGTACGCCGACACGCCCGTGGTCGATGCGCCCGGGCCGGCGTGACGGTAGCGTCGGGGCGTGCTTCCGGTCGCGTTCACCTGTCCCCTGTGGTGGGTGGCGCGCTGGGCGACACGGGTGCTGACCAGCCTCGCCGTCGTCGCGGCCCTGGCGCTTGGCGCAGGCCCGGCCTCGGCCGCCGCGCCAACGCCGACCGCCGCGCCAACGCCGACCGTGCACGCGGCCCCAGCGGTCGCTGAGGGAGCCGCCGAGAAGGCCTTCCCGGTCTGCTCAGTCGACTCGCACCCGGCCCTGCGCGGCCGGGGCGTCATCGTGGTGGCCGGAGTGCCGCTGGTGTGCGCGGCCGGGTCTGAACGGCTGCCCCTCGTGGATGGTCCGAGGAGCTGGGCGCCCCGGGCTCCACCCGGGCGCTGATCCACCGGGACGAGCGTCCCGTCGCCGCGCCCTGTCGATCCACCCGTCCCGCACCTCGCCGATCCGTGGCCCACCGTGGCCCGGTGGCCGGTGGGGCTCCCACCGCATTGTTCTCTCCCCGAGGTGCCGACCATGGAGACCGTCGTCTTCTACCAGTTCGTGACCGAGGTGCCGCAGGCCGCCGCCATCTGGTCAGCCCTGTTCCTGCTGGCACTGGGCGTACTCATCGTGCTGGCCGCCCGCCCCGAGCGGGACCGGCCAACGGACGACCCGGCCCCGGCGGCGCCTACCGCCCGGGAGTTGGCTGAGGCCGAGGCCGTCGACCTGCGCCGGTACGCCGAGGAAGTGGCCGTCGCCGCGGCCGGCGCGGGGCAGAACGCCCGGCGGCGACGGGCTTCCTGGCTGACCGCTCAGGAGCAGGTGGAGCGGGCCTGGGGCAGGTACGACGAGGCGGACGTGGCCGCGCGTCGCTTCGCGGGAGCCGGGGCGCTGCCCACCCCGCATACCCCCCGCACCCCCGCCGAGTACGCCTCCCGGGAGCGCTACCTGCATCGCGCGGCGGCGGCGGCGCACTGGCGGGGCGACCTGACCATGGCGCAGTTCGGCGACGTGTTCGGGCACCGGCACGGTTGGGATTCCCGGCGGCACCCGGTCGAGCAGGAGGTGCTGCTGAGCCGGGCGATCCGGGACGCGAGGCTGGCCGACTACCAGGCCGCAGCCACCCGGGAGCGGGCCGCCTGGCGGGACGCGGAACTGGCCGCCGAGTCGGCCCGCACTCTCGCCGAGGAGGCGTACGCGGCAGCGGCCCGGCGGCGGCCGAACCCGGTACCCGCCCGCCGGGCGGCTACCCGGGTGTTCCGTCCCGCCCTCGTGGCACGTTGGCGCCCGGCTCGCGCGGGTTGAGCCCGATCCGTTATGTGAGCCCGGTCATGTCTATGGCGAATCGGGCGTCGGGCACGATTGGCTCGATTGTCCCCGTGATTGTGGCCGCATTATCGGCGACCTGTCCGGTTGTCGCCCGTTGGCGTCACCGTAACCGCTTGTCCCATCGAGTCACGTCAGCGGCAATACGCGCAGAAATTGTCGCGCCGATTGGGGTTTACACAGGTGAACCCGGCTTGGCAGGGTGAGAGCCGGCCAGTACTGTCGTCCTGTCCGGTGCGGTAACCGATCGCAAGAGGCGACGCCGCGCCGACCCGCTCAATCGTGATGAACGAACCGGGGACCCATCAGTAAGTCCGGGGTGAATCCGCGAGCCATGGCCCGCGGTAGGGCGATCTTCCCGCCCGAATCCGTCAGCTAACCCGGTAGGCGGTGTCGGAAGGAGTTCCATCCTCGTGCAGCACCTTTCCACCCCTCGGTTGTTCCTTCGCCTCCACGGCGTAGCGGTGCCCCCGCTCATTCGTCCAGTGACGGTGAGCTGACCCCCCCGGGTCATCGCCTAACCGCCCGGCCGCGCCGGGCGTTCCCCTGAGCGGTTCACCATCCGCGGACCATCGTCCGCGCGCTGGCGCCTGCCCGGATGCCGGTCCGGCCCCGGTGTGCCGCTCTCCCCCCGATCCGTGGAGGACCCCGTGAAGCACACCCTGAAGCGTCAGCTCCGCCGCCTCACCACCGAGCGTCCGTACCAGATCGTTGCCGCCTCCGCCGCGGCCCTCGCCATCGCCACCACCACCGGCGCCCTGCTCACCACCGCCGACGACGCGCCGGCCGGCCAGCGCACCGCGACCACTGTCGCCGAGATGCGCAGCGACGTCGCCGCCTCCCGCGGCGAGGTGCGCGAGGCGTCCCCGTCGGCCAGTGCCGCGCCGACCACCGCAGCCCCGACCACCACCGCCGCGTCACCCACGGCCAAGGCCAGCAGCAATCCCGACCTGACCCGTAAGCCGGAGCGGCCGAAGCCGCCCGCGACGAAGGTGCTCGACTACGACTACGAGGCGCAGAACACGTACTACAACTGCGGCCCGGCAGCCACCCGTAACGCGCTCAGCGCCGCCGGCATCGACCGCACCCAGAACGAACTCGGCGCCGAGCTGGGCACCAGCGAGATGGGCACCAACTCGGCCCTGGACACCACTCGGGTGCTCAACGCCGAGGTGAAGGGCTCTCCGTACCGGACCCGGATGTTCGCCGGCGCGCCCAGCCCGGCCCAGATGGACCAGCTCCAGGCCGACGTCGTCAAGGCCATCACCGACGGCCGTGGCGTGGTCGCCAACGTCGTCGGTGACGCCACCGACACCAACGGCGGCTGGCACTCCTACGGTGGCGGTCACTACATCGCCGTCGTGGGTTACAAGGACAACGGCCGGACCGTGCGGATCGCCGACTCGGCGAACCCGGCCGACGCGTCGTACTGGATCACCACGATCGACCTGGCCAACTGGATCGCCAGCCGGGGCTACTCCGCCTGACCCAGGCACGTTGACCGCTTCGGGCGCCGTCCCCCACAAGGGCCGGCGCCCGCGGCGTCTTCACCGAGCGGTCAGGCCTGCGCCGCATCGACGACCCTCGTACCTGGTCGCGAACCGTGGGAGACTGCGGCCGTGGTGGATGAATCAGGTGGCCGGGCAGGCCGTGGGCCGATCCTGTTGCTGCTGCACGGGATGGGGGCGACCGGGGACGTCTGGCTGCCCTCGGCCCCACTGCTGGAGCAGCACTGGCCCGGGCGGTGGCTGGCACCGGACCTTGCCGGTCACGGCTGGTCGGCCCCGCTGCCGTCGTACTCCTTTGATGGGTTCGCCGAGCGGATCGCCCACGGCCTGGTCGCCGACGACCGGATCGTCGTGCTCGGGCACTCGCTGGGCGGGGTGGTCGGCCTGGCGTTGGCCGCCCGCGCCGCCGGGATGCCGGTGGACGCGGTGGTCGGGCTGGGCATCAAGGCGGTCTGGTCACCCGACGAGCTGACCCGCGCGGCCGAGCTCGCCGCGCGCCCGGTGAGCTGGTTCGCCAGTCGCACCGAGGCCGCCCGCCGCTACCTGCGCGTCTCCGGGTTGGTCGGCCTGGTCCCGCCGGATCATCCGGTGGTGGACGCCGGGTTGCGTCAGGTCGACGGCCGGTGGCGCCTCGCCATGGACTCGACAGCCTTCGGCGTCGGCGAGCCCGACCTGGTCCCGTTGCTGGCGGCGACCGACGTGCCGGTGGTGCTGGCCCGCGGGGAACACGACTCGCTGGTCACCGACGAGCAGCTCAAGGCGTACGGCGTACCGGTCGTCACGCTGCCCGGTCTCGGCCACAACGCACACGTGGAGGACCCGGCTGCCGTGCTGGCGCTGCTCGACCCGTACCGACGCGGGTGAGCTGGATGAAGCGGACGCGGTGGCTGGTCACCTGGCTCCGAGCATCCGGCGGACCCGGCCGGCGACGGCCTGCTTGACCCGCCCGCGCAGTGACCGCGCGTGGAGGGTATTGACCTCTGTCTGGAGCGTCCGGGTTTCGTCCCGCAGCCACTGGATGCGCGTCAGCAACTCCTCGGGAGAGTAGGAGGAGACCGGCCGGACCGCAGGTGGGTAGACGGTCTGGCGGACCTGCTCGTCGAAGCGGGTGGCGCTGTCTCCATCGGCGAACGAGAGGCCGAGGTCGTGCTTGGCGAGGAACGCGGTGATCCGCGCGAAGCGCTCCTTGTGGCCCTCGTTCAGGGCCGTGTAGTCGGCTTCCGCATAGAGTTGGGCAGCGTCAACGTCGGCCGGCGCATCGCGCAACAACCGGTGCGGGATGTCGAAGTATCGGGCCAGCTCCAGGGTGCGCGAGTCGTGCGCCAGCAGATAGCCGGGGATGCCCGAGATCAGCGCCGTGATGGTGCCGTGGATCCGGGTGCCGAAGGCGAAGTCGAACCCGGAGAGATAGTCCATCCAGGGCCACGGGTCCATGAACATCCGCACCTTGTCCTCGACGAAGAGCGGGTGCGAGGTGTGGATCGGCATGTCGGCGGTCTTGCCGCGCAGCTTCGGCGCGTCGCCGTAGAGCAGGGTGCCGAGGGTGTAGAGGTCCTGTGCCACGTAGCGCAGGTTCGGGTAGCGCTGGTGGTGGTGCAGGATGAGGGGGGCCAGCGCCTTGACGTACGGCGAGATGACGAACGCGAGCCGGTCGTCGATGCCCAGGGTCGCCTTCGTCTTCTCGATGCGCAGGCTGTCGCCGTGTAGGAACATCGACGGGCAGCCGATCTGCTCGACAGCCGAGAAACCCAGCTTGCGCAGGTAGTTCTCGGTGATCTCGCCGCGTACGCCGATGCTGTGCGAGTGGTCGAGCACCGCCCGGCAGAACGCGCTGACCGGCTCGTCGATCGGGCGGAGCTGCTCCAGGTCGCCGTCCACGTCGGTCTGCGCCCCGACCCCGAGTACCACCACCGGGATCTTCAGCCGTTCGATCAGCCGGGCCATCGACGTCAGCCGCTTCGCGTAGTCATGACGGAACGCGTTGGCCAGTGGTATCACGAAGACGTCGTACTTCTCGTTGATCTCGTCGGCGTCGCGTGGGTCCGCCCGGAAGCGCGACGCGGTGATCTCGGCCGTGGAGGTGGCCAGCAGCTTGTGCGCGGCGTGGCTGAAGACCAGATTGCCGGTGTTCTTACCGATCCAGTCCCGCTCGTACGTCTCCTCGGCGCTGAGGACGTCGAACGGGCCCTTGCGGGCGCGCAGCAGGATCCGCTTATGCATCGGTGGCTCCACCTCTCGACCGGCGGCGGTGGCGTCCGACCCCGGAGATCGCCCGGCAGTGTCCCGGGAGGCGGCACATCTGTCACCTCCAGGCCCCGCGATACTAGGCCACCGGCCGGCCGGCGGCCGCACGCGGCGATCGGCCCGCAGGATCACGGCGGGTCAACGATTCAACAAGCGTCGCACCCGGCCGCCGACCTCCTGCCTGACCCGGGTCCTCAGCTCTTGCTGCTCGAGGGTCTCGACCTCGGTCAGCAGCCTTCGGTTGTGGTCGCGCAGCCACTGCACCCGTTCCAGCAGCACATCGGAGCCGGTGGCGCCGGCCGGGCGGACGGCGGGTGGGAAGGTGGTGGCGCGGACCTGCTCGTCGAAGCGGGTGGCGCTGTCGCCATCGGCGAAGGCGTGCCCCAGGTCGTGCTTGGCGAGGAAGGCGAGCATGGTCTCGAAGCGGGCCTTGTGCCCGTTGTTTAGCGCCGTGTAGTCGGCCTCCGCGTAGAGGTCGGCGGCGTCGACATCGGCCGGCACGTCCGCCATCACCCGGTGCGGGATGTCGAAGTACCGGGCCAGCTCGAGCGTGCGCGAGTCGTGCGCGAAGAGGTAGCCCGGCGTGCCGGCCACCAGCGCGGTGATGGTGCCGTGGATGCGGGTACCGAAGGCGAAGTCGAACCCGGACAGGTACTCCATCCAGGTCCACGGGTCCACGAACATGCGCACCTTGTCCTCCGTGAACAGGGGGTGCGAGGTGTGGACGGGGATCACGCTGGTTTTCCCTCGGTCCGCGGGAGCGTCGCCGTAGAGCAGCGTGCCGAGGGTCTTCAGGTCCTGCGGGAGGTAGCGCAGGTTCGGGTAGCGCTGGTGGTGGCTGGAGACCACCTCCGCCATCGACTTCACGTACGGCGAGATGGTCAGCGCGACCCGGTCGTGCGGGGTCAGGAACTCCTTGCGCTTCTCCACCCGCAGGCTGTCACCGTGCAGGAACATCGACGGGCAGCCGATCACGTCGACCGCGGAGAAGCCCAGGGTGCGCAGGTAGCTCTCGGTGATCTCGCCCCGAACCCCGATGCTGTGCGAGCGCTCCAGCACGGCCCGGACGAAGCGGCTCACCACGTCGTCGATCGGGCGCAGGTATTCCCGGTCGCCGGCGACGTTGGTCTGCACGCCCACCCCGAGAACCACCACCGGGATCTTGAGCCGCTCGATCAGCTTGGTCATGGCCGCCACGCGATGCGCGTAGCTGCGCCGGAAGGCGTTGGCGAGCGGGATGACGTACACGTCGTACTGCTCGTTGATCTTGTCGGCGTCGCGCAGGTCGATCTTGAACTCGGTGGAGGTGATCTGCGCCGTCGTTGTGCGGAGCAGCTTGTGGGCTGCGTGGCTGAAGACCAGGTTCCCGTTGTTGTCGCCGATCCAGTTGCGTTCGAAGGTCTCCTCCGGCGCGTAGACGTCGAAGGGGCCCTTCTTGGCCCGCATGAGGATCCGCTGGTGCATCACTAGCTCCACCTCTCGTCCGTGGCGACGTCCGCCCGGAACACCCCGGACCGGCCGGGATTGGCGGTGCGCATCGAGCACCTCCGGCCCCGCGATTTTAGGGCACGCCACAGCTGACGCCTCGGACCGTACCCGTCCAACCGTTCCCCAGCTGGCCAAGCGGTTTAGCGGGCGGCCCGCCCAGGCTGCTCTCCCCGGACCACCGGGGGTGACCGGGGCCGGGCCGCCCCCGGCGGCCCGCCGGCTCAGGTGGTGGGGGAGGCCGCCACCCGGTCCGGCTCGACCGGCCGCCCGGGCGACGGCGGGCTCCAGCCCGGTTCCAGCTCGCGCCTGGCGGCGTCCAGGAACGCGTCGGCGTACGACTCGGCGGGGAAGTCACCGAGGTAGCGCCGCCGGGTCGCCCAGCGCTCCGGTGCCATCGGATCGGCGCCGAGCAGCCGGCCCAGCACATCATCCAGGTTCGTCATGTCCCGGTGCAGCACGTAGCCCGCGCCGGCCAGCGGGAACCGCTCGGTGAACCGGTCACCCTCGCCGCCCATGTCGGTCACCGCGAAGGGCTTGCCGGAGTAGAGGTAGTCCGAGATGACCCCGGAGACGTCGGAGATCAGCGCGTCGGAGCGGTTCACGCAATCCACCAGGCTCAGGTCGCGGCCGGCGGCGCCCCAGACGTGTGGCCGGCCAGTCCGCGCCCGGTCCGCCGCGAGCAGCTCGGTCAGCCGACCCAGCTGCCGTGCCGATGTCGGGTTCTGCGTGGTGTACGGGTGGGCGCGCAGGATGACCGTTACGCCCCGGTCGAGCAGCTTGCGCAGCATCGGTTCGGCCACCGGCAGCGAGCAGTAGTCCGCGTCCGCGTGGTGTCCCGTCCAGGTCGGGGTGTAGAGGACCGTGCGGGGTGCCTCGGCAGCTAGGGGCTCCGGGCGTACGTTCATCGACTCGACCTGCGGGCGGCCTACTACCACGAACTTCTCCGCAGGGATCTGCACCCCGGCCCGGGCGTACCGGTCGATTGCCGCCGGGCCGGCCACGAAGATCCGGTCGAAGATCCCCGACACCGGGTTGGCGCTCGGCGCCTTGTCGCTGTCGCCGTGGTGCAGCTGGACGTGGGTGAGCTGGGTGAAACGGATGCAGTGGCTGTTCTTCGCACCGTGGTTGACGTAGAACGCCGCCCGGAGGCTCGGCACCAGCACCTCGTCCATCGCCCTCAGGGTGGGGCAGTAGACCACTGGCGCATCGGTGGCCGCGGCGATCGGGGCCAGGAACTCCGGCTCCCTCAGCACGACCATGAACGGCCGGCCAATCCGCTCCAGATACGGCAGCCACATGGTGACCTGGTACTCCGAGCCGGGAGGCGCGGAGAAGTAGAGCAGGAACTCCGGCTGGTGCCGGCGCAGCGCCCGGCTCACCGCCCCGCCGCCGGCCGGTGGCCGGAACCGGCGCCGGGCCAGATCCAGCGCGATTGTGCCGGCGCCGGCGCCGACCAGCAGGGCCGCCGCGAGGGCGACCAGGGCCGACATGGTTGCTGCGGCGGCCAGCGCCACCACGGCGAGAAGCCCGAGCAGTGCGTCGCCGAGGTGCGTGGCGACCGGCGCCGTCCAGGACCGCCCCGGCAGGTTGGCCGCCCGGATCTCCAGGTTGCCGGCGTGCCGCAGCGGGCCCACCAACAGCACCAGCCCGAGCAGCACCAGCGCGGTGGCGGCCAGCGCGGGGTCGAACCCACCGTCCAGCCGTCGGGCGTAGCCGACCAGGACGGCGGCGGCGATCAGTGTCGTCTCGGCGGCGGTGTCCGCGCCCTGGCGGATCCGTCGCTCAGCGGCGGTGGCGACGATGGCGGCCACCGCCAGCGCCAGCCCCCAACCGGTCGCCCCGGTCAGCGCCACGACCAGGAAGGCCAGCACGGCCAGCCCGATGCTCAGGCACCGTGCGATCAGTTTCCGGACCAGGTCACCACGCATGTCGCTCCGTTCACCATCGTCCCGGTCAGCAGTGCTCGGCCGTCAGCCGACGGTCGCCGAGGCGACATTGGTCTCGTCGGCTACCCGCGGCTTCTGGGCCGGCACGGCCTGCGTCGCTTCGCCCGGCGCCCGGCGTACGTCGATGACCTGCCCGGTGAGCTCCGAGATCAGCACGTCCAGCGACGACCGGGCGACGGCCTCCGCGGCGAGCAGGGTGTGCTCCGGCTCCTCGCCGAAGGCCCGCGTCCGCATCGGGGTGGCGGTCCGCTCCGGGTTGATGCAGTTGACGCGTACGCCGACGTCGGCCCATTCGTCGGCGAGCGCCTGGGTGAGGTTGACCAGGGCGGCCTTGGTGGCCGAGTAGAGCGCGTAGCGGGCTCGTCCCCGGGTGTAGGAGCTGGACGTGTAGAGCAGCAGCTGGCCCTTGGTCTGCTGCAGATACGGAAGGGCCTGGCGGGCGATGGTCACCGGGCCGACGAAGTTGACCTGGAGCAGCCGGTCCATCGTCTCCTCGTCCATCTCGGCGAGGGCGCCCCTCTCCAGGATGCCGGCGGTCACCACCACGTGGTCGATCCGGCCGGTGGCCTCGAAGGCGGTCTTCAGCGCGGCCTCGACGTCCCCGGCCCGCTCCACGTGGGTGCCGGTTGTGGAACGGCTGAACGGGAAGACCTGGGCACCGTAGCGACGGGCCAGCTCGGTCAGCTCGTGGCCGATGCCGTAGCTGCCGCCGAACACGACGATGGTGCGGCCGATCAGCTCCTCGCTGTAGCTGCGGTGGTCGGTCAGCCGGGGCGCCTGCGCCGCGGCGAGCTGGAAGAGCTTGTCCGCCAGGTGCACGTCGACCGGGTGGGTGACCTTGATGTTCTCGTCCGAACCGTCGATAACCTTGATCGGCGTGCCGGGCAGGTAGCGCAGCACCACACCGCAGTCGTCGGTGGCGGCGAAGTTCGGGTCGCCCTCGGCGATCCGGTACGCCTCGCGGATGGTGGGGGAGCGGAACGCCTGGGGGGTCTGGCCGCGGCGCAGCGCGGAGCGGACCGGAATGTCGGTGATGCAGTCGTTCTCGTCGACCTGGATGATCGTGTCCGCCGACGGGATGGCCACGTCGACCGCGGAGTAGCTCCAGAGCGCGTTCACGCACTCGCGGACGATCCGACCGCTGACCAGGGGCCGCACCGCGTCGTGGAAGAGGATGTTGACGTCGCCCTCGCCGACCGCGTCGAGCGCGATGCGGGTGGTGGCGTTGCGGGTGTCGCCACCCTCGATCACCTTGGTCACCTTGCGGAAGCCGGCCTTGTCGACGATCTGCTGGGCGTCGGGGACGTGCCCGGTCGCCATCAGCACGATGATCTCGTCGATCTCCGGGGCGGCCTCGAAGATGGCCAGGGTGTGCTCGATGATCGGCTTGCCGGCGATCTTCAGCAGCTGCTTGGGGATGCCGAGCCCGAGTCGCGTCCCCGTACCCCCGGCGAGGATCACGGCCACTGTCCGCGAGGGGCGCCAGAGTGCCGGGCTCGCCGGCGTGGCACCCAGTGCGGGGCTGTGATCCTGGATCATTCTGCCGGTCCTCGCTTCCACCAAAAGGGTGTTTTGTGCGTCGATGACGAGATATGAACTGTGGTCGGCGCCCAGGAAACCTTAGCGCCTACGACTGACCGCACCGACCGGGCAAGCGTGCGCCCGGCCGATGCGGTCGTCGACCTGTCTACTTGCCTTCGTAGGCGTTGCACACCTCGTCGGTCGGGCCGTCCATCTTCAGGACGCCACTCTCCAGCCAGATGGTCCGCTCGCAGGTGTCCCGGATCGAGCCGATTGAGTGGCTCACCAGGAAGACGGTGCCGGCGCTGTCGCGCAGTTCGCGGACCCGCTGTTCGCTGCGGCCCCGGAACTTGCGGTCACCGGTGGCGAGCGCCTCGTCGATGAGCAGCACGTCGTGCTTCTTCGCCGAGGAGATGGCGAAGCGCAGCCGGGCGCCCATGCCGGAGGAGTAGGTGCGCATCGGCAACGAGGCGAAGTCGCCCCGTTCGTTGATCCCGGAGAACTCGATGATCTCCGGAGCCAGCCGCTTCACCTCCTCGGGAGGCATGCCCATGGCCAGGCAGCCGAGCACCACGTTGCGCTCGCCGGAGAGGTCGTTGAGCAGGGCCGCGTTCACGCCGAGCAGCGAGGGCTGGCCGAGCGTGTAGACCGCGCCCCGGGCCGGTGGGAGCAGGCCGGCGATGGTCCGCAGCAGGGTCGACTTGCCGGAGCCGTTGCTGCCGATCAGCCCGATGGCCTCACCCTGGTACGCGGTGAAGCTCACGCCCTTGACCGCGTGCACCTCGCGGATGTTCGGTGCGTTCGTGCGGGACACGATCCGCTTGAGGGCGGAGACCGGACTGGTGGTACCGGTGGCGCCCTTGTGGATCTTGTAGATCACATGCACGTCGTCCACCACGACGGTGGGTACGCGCCCCGTGTCCACCACAGCGTCCACCGCAGGCAGGGTCTGCTCAGCCACGGCCGTACTCCTTCTCTCCGCGCCAGAAGTAAACGAACCCGCCCAAGCCGACGGCCGCTGCCCAGGCCGCAGCGAGGAGCCACAGCCGAGTCGGCGAGGACGCGATGTGGTCGGGGTACGCCGATTCGAGCAGTGAATACCGGGCCAGCTCGATGTAGACCAGGATCGGGTTGGACTCCAGCGCGGTCGCCGCCCAACCGGGAAGCCGTTCCGCGAAGAGCGTGACGCTGTAGAGCACGCCGGAGCCGTAGAGCCAGGCCCGCATCACGAACGGCATGACCTGCTTCAGGTCGGTGACCTTCGAGCCGATCCGGGCCATGATCATGGTCAGCCCGATGTTGAAGATCGACTGGAGTAGGAGCGTTGGCGCGATCAGCAGCCAGCGGAAGGTGATCGGCTCCCCGGTGGCCAGCACGATCGCGGCCAGCACCAACATCGACATGAGCAGCTGCTGGAACTGCACCAGGGTGACAGTGATCGGCAGGGCAGCGCGCGGGAAGTGCAGCGCTCGAATCAACCCCAGGTTACCCGTGATCGCGCTGGTGCCCTGCAGCGCGGCGCTCTGGGTGAACGTGAAGATGAAGATGCCGGTGCAGAGGTAGGCGATGAAGTTCGGCACGTGCCGGTCCTGCGCCACGATCACGCCGAAGATCAGGTAGTAGACCGCCGCGTTGGTGAGCGGGGTCAGCACCTGCCACAGTTGGCCGAGTTGCGTGTTGCTGAACGACGACGCGACCTTCGCCCGCGAGTATGCGGACATGAAGTGTCGATACGCCCACAGTTGGCGGGCGTACGCGCCCAGGGACGGAGGTTCCCCGGCGACCTTGAGCCCGTACCGCTGCGCGAGTTGGGCGCGGGTCAGCCCGGATTCGAGGTCGGCCACCGCGGTGTTGGCCATGGTGAGGCGCTCCGATCTTTCGTGCTGATGGGGAGCAATGAGAATGCTTCGCGGCGATGAAATCTAGCGTGGCCGGTATGGGGAGGCCGCTCCGCTGCTGCGTGGAAGGTAGTGGAAAACACGTCGGGACGCAACCGTAGCGTCGTTGCGCTACATTCTCCCACGTGACGACCGAGAAGAGGCGTGCTCCCGCCGGTGCGGCCGTT
Organism: Micromonospora sp. A202; assembly: GCF_006715105.1. Lineage (NCBI taxonomy): Bacteria > Bacillati > Actinomycetota > Actinomycetes > Micromonosporales > Micromonosporaceae > Micromonospora > Micromonospora sp. A202. Next base: position 1,905,879 of record NZ_VFMP01000001.1, read on the forward strand.
CTTCGCGACGACATCACCACGGCCATCCGCCGAGCCGTCATGCAGGAACTGGCGCAGACCGGCTACGGCCGGTTCTCCGTGGAGGCGGTCGCCCGACGGGCCGGTGTCAGCAAGACGGCGATCTATCGGCGGTGGCGTTCGAAGCTGGAGCTGGTGCTCGACATGGTGAGCGCGGTCGCCGGGAAGAAGTTGCCGCTGCTCGACACCGGCAGCCTGCAGGGCGACGTCCAGCTGCTGCTCATGGTCGCCTCGGGGGCCCTTGGCCACCCGCTGGCCTCGCAGATCATTCCGGACCTGCTGGCCGAGGCGGCGCGCAACCCGCAGATCGCGGAGACTCTCCAGCGGGCGCTGCGCGACTACCAGGTCCGGATCGGGGACATGGTCGTCGGCCAGGCGGTCGACCGGGGAGAGTTGCCGGCCGGCACCGACCCGTCGGCGGCGATCGATCTGATCGTCGGCCCGATCTACTGGCGGCTCGCGATCTCCCGCTCGCCGCTGGACACCACCGAGCTGACGAACATGGCTAACGCGATCGTGGCCGCGTTGCGGATAACATGTGCTGGTTTGGTGGAGAGTCAGGCCCCCAGAATGCCGGCCCAGTGACCGAGCCCCCACCCGACCAGGCCGCGCGTGAACCTGCGCCCGTACGAGTCGCCGCAGATTTCAACGGGCTAGTATCGCCAACCGAACCCCCGCCTGCACCGTCTAGACCCAGGAGGATCCCCCATGGCTGGGCAGAACCCAGACTTCATCCCACCGGCACGTCCGATCATCGGTGAAGCTGAGATCGAGGCGGCTGTGCGGGTGCTGCGCAGCGGAAAGGTGGTGCAGGGGCCCGAGGTGGCGGCGTTCGAGGAGGAGTTCGGCGAGCTCGTCGACGGTCGGCACTGCGTCGCCGTCAACTCCGGCACCTCGGCGCTCCAGCTGACCCTGATGGCGCTCGGGTTCGGCCCCGGCGACGAGGTCATCGTGCCCTCGTTCTCCTTCGCGGCCAGCGCCAACGCCGTCCGGCTGGTGGGTGCTGAGCCGGTCTTCGTCGACATCGAGGCGGGCAACTTCTGCGTCGACCCGGAGGCGGTCGCCGCGGCGATCACCCCGCGCACCGTCGCGATCATGCCGGTGCACCTCTACGGCCACCCCGCCGCGATGGACAGGATCATGGCGATCGCCGAGCGGCACGACCTCGCCGTCGTCGAGGATGCCGCCCAGGCACACGGGGCCGGCCTGCACGGCACCCCGGTCGGCGCCTTCGGCACCGCCGGCTGCTTCAGCTTCTACCCCACCAAGAACATGCACTCCCTGGAGGGCGGCATGATCAGCACCGGGGATGCCGGGCTCGCCCGCACCCTACGGCTGCTGCGCAACCAGGGCATGGAGCAGCGCTACGCCAACGAGATCGTGGGCGCCAACATGCGGATGACCGACGTGGCGGCGGCCATCGGTCGGGTGCAGCTGACCCAGCTCGGCGAGTGGACCGAGCAGCGTCGCGCGAACGCAAAGTTCCTCGACTCCACCATCACCAGCCTGGTCACCCCGCCGGTGGCCGACGGCGCCCGGCACGTCTACCACCAGTACACGGTGCGGGTGCGGGGCGACCGGGACGCCACCCAGCAGCGCCTGACCGAGCTGGGTATCGGCAACGCCGTCTATTACCCGACGCCGATCCACCGGCTCAAGCCCTACCTCACCGAGGACGGCAAGCCCGGCCCGTGGGAGCTGCCGGAGACCGAGCGGGCCGCCGCCGAGGTGATCTCGCTGCCGGTGCACCCGTCGCTGACCCAGGTCGAGCTCGACCGGATCGCCGAGGGTGCGAACCTCGCCGGGGGTGCCCGATGAACGAGCGGGGCAAGCTGCGCGCCGGCCTGATCGGCCTCGGTGCGATGGGTCGCAATCACGCCCGGGTTCTCTCCAACCTGGACGGCGTCGAACTGGTCGCCGTCGTCGACCCGGCCGGCGACACCACCGGCACCCTGCGGGCCCCGGTGGTCCCGGAGCTCGGTGACCTGCTGGCGATGGGCATCGACTACGCGGTGGTCGCCTGTCCGACCGCGCTGCACGAACGGGTCGGCCTGGAGTTGGCAGCCAACGGGGTGTGCGCGCTGATCGAGAAGCCGCTGGCCCAGTCCGTCGAGACGGCCACCCGGCTGGTCGAGGCGTTCGAGTCCGCGGGTCTGGTCGCCGGCGTCGGTCACATCGAGCGCTACAACCCGGCGCTGCAGAGCCTGCGTATCCGGCTGGAGGCCGGTGAACTGGGCGAGGTCTTCCAGGTCGTCACCCGGCGTCAGGGCCCGTTCCCGCACCGGATCGCCGACGTCGGCGTGGTGATGGACCTGGCCACCCACGACATTGATCTCACCGCGTGGGTGACCGGTCAGGAATACGCATCGGTCTCGGCTCGAACGGTCTCCCGTAGTGGCCGGCTGCACGAGGACATGGTCGCCGTTGTCGGCCAACTCGCCGACGGCACGATGGTCAACCACCTGGTCAACTGGCTGAGCCCGCTCAAGGAGCGGTCCACCGTGATCACCGGTGACAAGGGCTGCTTCGTCGCCGACACGCTCACCGCCGACCTCACCTTCTACGCCAACGCTGCCATCGACACCGAGTGGGAGGCGCTGCGCGCGTTCCGGGGCGTGGCCGAGGGCGACATGGTCCGCTACGCCATTCCGAAGCGGGAGCCACTGCTCGTCGAGCACGAGCGGTTCCGTGACGCGGTCGAGGGCAAGGAGAGCGACATCGTCACCCTGCGGCAGGGTCTGCGTACCGTGGAGGTCGCGGCGGCGCTGCTGGAGTCGGCCTCCGACGGCAAGGTCCTGTCGGTCGTGCCCGGCGGCAGCGACGCGGAGCCTGCACTGCGATGAGCCCGGCGCCGGCTCGGCGGGTGGTCTCGGCGGTGCGGCGGCGCGTTCCGCGGCGTTTGCGTATCGCGCTCCGCCGTGCCGCCGTGGGCACGCGGCCCTGGGAGACCCCTTCGGTACGCGAGCTCTGTGAGCTTCCCGCTGGTACGCCGCTGCTGGTGCACGCGGGCGGGGTCGCAGGCGACCGGGCGCTGGCCGGCGTGGTACGCGCCATGGCCCGGTTGCCCGAGTTCCACCTGGCGCTGGTCCGCGGCGAGGCGGAGCGGGCGGCCACCGAGGACCTGATCCGCCGGGCCGGCAAGGCCCGGCGGCGGATCCACGAGGTGCCGCGCCCGAACACGATGACCGCAGCGTTCCTCGCCTCGGCGGACGTGGCCGTGTTCGGGTTCGAGCCGGACGCCGGTCTCGCGCTGCTCGACACCTACCTCGCCGCCGGGCTGCGCGTCGTCGCGGCGGACAGCCGGGCGGCCCGCGAGCACCTGGCCCGGCACCGGGCCGGAGACTTCTTCGCGCCCGGTTCGCTGCCCTCCTTTGCGAAGGCGGTGGAGCGGGCCTGGCAGCGCGGGGACGCGCCGCCCGCACCGGACGAGCTGCCGGTCGCGCCGATCGAGGCTGGCACCCCGGGTCCCTGGCGGGCGCTCGGCGCCGGTCCCGTCCGGTTGGGGCTGGGCACGGCCAACTACGCCGGGCAACTCTCCGCCCTGGCGGTGGCGATCACCGCCGCGCGGGCGGACGTCGGCATCGAACTGGTGATGGCCAAGCCGCCGGCCACCTATCGCTACCCGGCCGACCGCTACCTGAACTACCCGGGCGAACACAGGCTCGACGTGCAGGCGGAGCAGGCCCTCCGGGTGCTCGGCTGGTACACGCACCTGATCGTGGACGCGTTCCGCCCGGTGCTCGGCCGGGGCAACGGCGACGACATCTCCGCAGACCTGCCCGCGCTGCGCCGGGCCCGGCTCAAGGTCGCGTTGCTGGCGCACGGCAGCGAGATCCGCCATCCGGGCGCGCACCTGGAGCGGCACGCCGAGTCCGCGTTCCGGGACGCGGACTCCGAACTGCGCGAGCGGCTCACCGTGGTGGCCGAGCGGAACCGGCGCACCGCAGAGGAGAGCGGCCTGCCGTTCTTCGTGACCACCCCCGACCTGCTGGACGACGTGCCGTTCGCCACCTGGGCGCCGCTGATCGTCGACGTGGACGGCTGGGCCTGCGACCGCCCGGTGCTGGAGCGCGCCCGGCCGGTGGTGCTGCACGCACCGTCGAATCGCTGGACCAAGGGCACCGACCGGCTACTGCCCCGGTTGCAGGAGCTGCACGACCAGAGGCGGATCGAGCTACGGCTGGTGGAGGGACTGCCCTATAGCGAGATGCGCCGGCAGGTGCACGACGCTGACATCATCGTCGACCAACTCGTGATCGGCAGCTACGGCACGTTCTCCTGTGAGGGGATGGCCGCCGGCAAGGTGGTGGTGGCGTATCTCAGCGAGAGCGCGCACCGCGCGGCCGGCGTCCAGCCGCCGATCGCGAACGCCACGCCCACCACGCTCGTCAAGACGATCGAGTCGTTGCTCGACGACCGTGCCGGGGCGACAGCCCTCGCCGCGGAGGGTCTCCGTTATGTCCGTGAACACCACGACGGCCGGCGCACCGCGCAGGTCTTCGACGCTTTCCTCCGGTGATCGGCGCCGGTCGTCGCACCGGCGACCGCTGATCCGCGCCCGTGCAGGACCTTGAACAAGGAGAAGGCACCCGATGCAAGCTGTCCCGGATACCGACGCCCGGCCGACCCGGGGACGGGTGGTGATGCTTGTCGACAACGGGGTCCACGGTGACTCCCGCGTGCAGAAGGCCGCCCGGTCGGCCGCCGACGCCGGCTGGGAGGTGATCCTCGTCGGCATCCTCAAGGGCGGCAACCCCGAGGAGACCTGGCGGATCGGCGACGCCGAGGTCCGCCTGATCCGGGTGGCGCGGCGGATTCCACATCCGATCGCCCATCGCCGCGCGCTGCTGCGCCGCCCGCTGGCGTACAAGCCGGGACTTACCGCGAAGCGGAACCTGAACGTGCTCAAGGCGCGGCGCAACGACCTCGACTTCCGGCTGGCCGAGATCGAGGTCGCCCGTCGCGCGGGCGGGCCGCGCTGGGCGGAGTTGACCGGCAAGGCCCGCCTGGCCGCGCCGTACATCGTCAACAAGGCGAAGTTCCGGTGGGTCAAGCTTCGGACCCGTGAGCTGCAGCGCCTCCAGGAGCGCCAGCAGGACCCGAACGCCCTGCTGGACCGGGCCGCGCTGCGGCTCTGGCAGCGCCTGCACGGCGACCGGGCGTGGCGCCGCCTGGACCCGGAGCTGTGGGACTTCGAACTGGCCTTCGGGTCCGTTGTGGACGAGCTGCAGCCGGATCTGATCCACGCGCACGACTTCCGGATGCTCGGCGTGGGTGCGCGCGCGATGATGCGCGCCCGCGCTGCCGGGCGGGACGTGAAGTTGGTCTGGGACGCGCACGAGTTCGTGCCCGGCATCATCGGTCGGCCCAAGAATCTCCGCTGGCTGCCGGCTCAGATTGCCTACGTCCGCGAGCACGCCCCGTACGCCGACGGCGTCATGACCGTCTCCTCGACCCTGGCCGACCTGCTTCGGGAAACGCACGACCTGCCCGAGCAGCCGGCGGTCGTGTTGAACGCCCCGCCCGCTGAGCTCACCCTCGAGCAGCGGGCGCTGCCAATTCCCGACATCCGGGCGCTGTGCGGAATCGACGCGGGAACGCCCCTGCTGGTCTACTGCGGCGGCATCAACCCGTCCCGCGGGGTCGACATCATGATCCGAGGCCTGACCCGGATGCCCGACGCGCATGTCGCGCTCGTGTCGGTGCACCCTAACGGCAAGGTCCCGATCATGTACGAGCTGGAGGAACTCGCCGCCGAGTTGGGGGTGGCCGACCGAGTGCACTTGCTGCCGTACGTGCCGCACTGGCAGGTCTCCGCATTCGTGGCCCCGGCCGACCTCGGCGTCATCCCGATCCACCACAAGCCCAACCACGAGTTGGCGCTGATCACCAAGTTCTTCGAGTACGCGCACGGCCGGCTGCCGATGGTCGTCAGCGACGTCAAGACCATGGCCGAGGCGACGCGGGCCAACGGCCAGGGCGAGGTCTTCCGGGCCGAGGATCTGGACGACTACCTGCGTGCCGTGCGGGAGGTGCTGGCCGACCCGCAGCGGTACCGGGCGGCGTACGACCGGCCGGGTGTGCTCGACCAGTGGACCTGGGAGGCGCAGGCCCGGGTGATGGACGAGGTCTACACCCGCCTGCTGCCGGACCGCCCGAAGGCCCCGGCGCAGCGCACGACCACCCCGGCGCCCGTGGCGCACCGCTCCTCACTGCCCGTGAGCTGACCGAAAGGGGGCTTGGCCAGTCGGCCAAGCCCCCTTTGCGTACCTGCTGTTCCGCCTCGTCGGAGGCTTAGTCGTCGAGCAGCAGCCGGTCGAAGCCGGACTGGGTGACGCTCCAGTCCCAGGTCTTCAGCGCGTGTTCCGCCGCGGCCTGGCCGGTCTCCCGCCACTGCTCCTCGGTGGCGGTGGCGGCGAATATCCGCTCCGCCGCCTCAGCCGGACTCTCGACCACCCAGTCGGCCGGGAAGAGGGTTCGGGCGCCGTGCGGCTTGCCGGCGAAGAACGGCCAGTCACGCACCACCGGCACTGCCCCGCTCGCTGCGCCCTCCACCAGGCCGCAGTGGAAACTCTCGCGTACCGAGGAACTCACGATGACGCCGACCTCCTGCAGTGCGGCCGGGACGTCGTCGGTCTGCCCGTAGCGCCGCACCGCCCCCAGCGGCTCCAGTTCCGCCAGGTCCTGCTTGAGCAGCTTGCCGTAGTCCTTGGCGGGCTTGCTGGTCCGGTCGTTGAAGTTGCTGCCGATGAGCGTCAGCCGGTACCGCTCGTCCCGTTCGCGCAGCTTCCGTAGCACCTCGATAGTCCACCGCGGGTCCTTGGCCACCGAGCTGAACCCGACCATGCCGAGGTTGAACCGGGCGTCGGCTGGCTTTGACCGTGGGTAGCGTTGCAGGTCCATCGCGTTGTCGATGACCCAGAGGCGGGGCCCACCCGTGTCGGTGAGCTGCGGCAGCACGGCGGTGGAGAGGTCGCGCAGGTGGTCGGAGACGAAGACGACGTCGTCGACCCGGGAGAAATCCACAAGGTGTGGCCAGAAGTTGAACGCCTCGAAGCTGTGCAGCCGGACGATGATCCGGGTGCTGCCCGGGTCGTGCAGGGTGAAGAGCGCCGCGGTGGCTTGACACCAGTCGACGAAAATGGTGTCAGCCCAGTCGAGGTGTGGTCGGAGCCACTCTTCGACCTTGGCGCCGTAAGACGAGTCACCTGCCAGCAAGTGTTCCATGACGGTGCTGCCGCTGAGCGCGAGCGGGCGAGTCACCTCGTCCTCGTAGAGGTCCAGGAAACGGACCTCCACGTTCGGCATGGCCCGGTAGCGCTCCAGAATCTCCGACAGGAAGTTGTCGTTGATCAACGTCGTCACCAGCAGGCGCAGCGGCCGGTCGGTCGGCGCAGGGGCTGCCGGGGTGAGCCGACCGCGCGGCTGGGACAGCTTTCGCGCTGCGGTGCTCTCCCGGAACGGTGCCACGAAGGCTCCCGGATCCGTGCTCATCGGCGAGGTGAGTCGATCGAAGTGCAAGACCCGGTTGGATGACAGGCTCCACGCCATGGAGACGGCCGCCGCGGCCTTCTTGGTGTCTCGGGGCAACAGGTCGTCCGCCAACGCGAGCTGGGCCCGGATCGCGTCGTGCAGGCCGCTCGGCTGGTGGCCGAGCGTCAGCTCCGTCTTCGCAGCCTTCGTCAGCATGTCGGCGCGGGTGGCGAGGCTGTTGATCCGGTGTACGGCTGCGGAAGCGGCCCGGGTGCCGGCGGCCGGCCGGCCGGCCCGGACCGCGCTGTCGTGCAGGCGGACGGCGAGCTTGCTGCGGAGCCGGTCCGGGACGCGAGGCGCCGCCACGGCCCGGGTCCAGAGCCAGGCGCCCGCCGGGTTGCTCATCACCCGCTGGCCGGTGGCCTTCTGGAAGGTGGTCCGGATGGTCTGCTCCGCTGCGCTGCGGGCCCCGCGCGCGCCGATGCCGGCAGCGGCGGCGACCTGGCGCTCCAGCCGCTTCCCGACCGACTCGCTCCGGTCGGCGGCGAGGGCCTTCTGTGCGGGCACGAGCCCGTAGTAGGCACCGGCCCGGGTGTTGCGCTGCGCCATCTCCCAGACCGTGTGCACCGCGCGAGCGTCGAGAGCGACAAGCAGGTCGGCCCGGCGGTACTGCTGCCGCAGCCAGGTGCTGCGTCGAGCGTGCAGCCAGATCTTCCGATTGGCCGGTGCCCGCCCGAGGGCCTTGCGGAAGCGGGCGTCCCGCTTCTCGCCAGGTATGGCGAAGGTGCGGATCTCCGCCAGCGCCGGGTCGATCCCCAACTCCTCGCTGTCGAAGAAGCAGGCCAGCGTGACGGTGGCACCCTTGCTGCGGAAGCGCTCCAGCGCCTCGACTAGGACGGCCGGCTGCTTCGGCGCGGCGGTGGCCACGATGAGCACGGTGGTCATGGTTGGACATCTCCAGTCGAAGCGGTCGCGGCCGGGGCGGGAACGCCGGCCGAGCTCGGCCGCACGAGTTCGGTGAGGTGTCGCACGGCCGGGGCGAGCACGGCGGGCCGGGCGAACCGGCGAGCGAGCTGGCGTGCGATGGCCCGATCCTCGTCGGTGGCCTTCAGGGCCATTCGCGCTGCCTCCGAGAAGGAGTCCGCCAGCCGGTGCGGGTCCAGACCCACCGCGCCCGTCCAGAGTGGATGCCCGGCAAGGATGTTCGCTGCGTCGTGGTCGACGTCGTGGGCGGAGAGCACCGGCAGCCCGGTGGCCATGAACTCGTACACCTTGCCGGAGGTGACGAAGCGCCCGCCTACCAGCATCAGCACCAGGGCGTCCCAGGAGCCGTACGTCGCCGCCAGGTCCGCCTTCGGTACCGGCCCGCCGAAGCTGACGTTGTCGACGGCAGCCTCTTTGAGCAGGTCCATGTGCCGGTTGGCCTCCCGCATCGCGCCAGCGCCGATGTGGCCGCGCACCTCGAATCGGGAGCGGGCCAGGACCGGATCGTTGCGCCGTGCGATCCGCCACCCGTCGAGCACCGACTCCAGGAAGGCCGGGGTGAAGTTGACCGAGCCGAGGTAGCCGAAGGTCAGCCCCGCGGCCGGATCCGGTGAGCGGCCGCCGACATCGGGGAGGCTGTCCTCGTCGTAGCCATTGCGCACGACGTGTACCCGGTCGGCCAGGTGCGGGTAACGCTCACGGTAGAAGCCGGCGATGGGGTCGTTCACGCACCAGACCGCACGTGCGTGCTCGAGGACCTTGGACTCCCAACGCCCGGAGACCGAGTCGCGAGTGAAGGCCTCGCCTCCACCGATCACGTCCAGCGACCAGCCGTCCCGGAAGTCGACCGCGTAGGGAACCCTGTACTCCTCCCACAGCTTCCAGGTCGCCGCGAGGTTCACGTAGGGGGCGCAGGAGGAGATCAGCAGGTCCGCGGGGTGCTTGCGGTGCTGCTGGATCACCGCCTTCTCCAACTCGTAGCGCCAGCCGCCGAAGACCGGCTCAGGGAAGATCTTCTGCTCGCGCTTGCGGAGCCGGCTGATCCACCCCGCCGGGTCGATCGACCGTGCTTCGGAGAAGGCGCGGATGTCGGTCTCCAGGTCCTCCCGGATCAGTGGCAGCTCGATCACCTTGACCCGGGGGTCGACCTTCTCGGAGAGGGTGTGGTCGAGGCCGTACTCGCGCTCCCAGGCATCCTGGCAGATGGTGATGACGGTGATGTCCCAGCCCATGGCGACGAACTGATTCGCCGTCTCGCGCAATCGGTATGCGCTGCTCTTCGCCGCGGGCGGGAACCCGATCGCCAGGTAGATGGCGTGCGGTCGCCGCCCGCCGCCAGACCGGGGAAGGGGTGCAACTCGATTGCTCATCGCAGGTACCCGATCGTGAGGAGGAGATGCGCCATCATGCCAGGTGACGCCGCAGCGTCTCGGCGACCCGGTGGGCGGCCCGGCCGTCGCCGTACGGGGTGCCGCGCAGGGCTTGCGGGGCCGGGCGGGTCGCGGTGGTCGTCCACTGCGCACCCAGTTCGCGCGGGTCGGGGACCAGTGCGTTCCAGCCGCCTTCGAGGGTCTCCACCCACTCCGTCTCGGTGCGCAGCGTCGTGCAGGGGCGGTCCAGCAGGTAGGCCTCCTTCTGCAGGCCACCCGAGTCGGTGACCACCCCGACGGAGCCGAGCACCGCGGCGACCATGGCGCCGTACGGCAGTGGCCGGCCGGCGTGCAGTGAGCCCCGGGAAAGCTTCAGGCCGTGCTCCTCGGCGCGGATCACCAGCCGCGGGTGGGCGAGCAGCGCCACCGGCACCGGCAGGTCGGCCAGCGCGTCGAGCAGCGCGGCGAGCCGCTGCGGGTCGTCGGTGTTCTCGGCGCGGTGCAGGGTGGCCAGCAGGTACGGCTGCTCCGGGTCGATCCCTTCGGGCAGCGGCGGCCGGGGCTGACCCTCGCGCGTCACGTCGTCCCGGACCCGCAGGCAGACGTCCACCATCACGTCCCCGACCAGGACCGATCGGGGCGCCAGACCCTCCGACGCCAGGTGCCGCATCGCCTCCTCGGTGGGGGCGAGCAGCAGATCCGCGGAGTGGTCGGTGAGCACCCGGTTGTGTTCCTCGGGCATCCGGCGGTTGAACGAGCGCAGTCCGGCCTCGAGGTGGGCTACCGGTAGGTGCTGCTTGACCGCCGACAGGGTGCCGGCCAGGGTCGAGTTGGTATCGCCGTAAACCAGGACCCAGTCCGGCCGTTCGGCGGCGAGCACCGGGTCGAGCGCGGCAAGCGTCCGGCCCGTCTGCACACCGTGGCTGCCGGAGCCGATGCCCAGGTGCACGTCCGGGTCGGGGATGCCGAGGCCGGAGAAGAACACGTCGGACAGGTCCGCGTTGTAGTGCTGGCCGGTGTGCACGATCACATGCTCACAGCCCTCCGCCGCGAACGCCGCGGCGATCGGTGCCAGCTTCACCAACTGCGGACGGGCGCCGACGATGCTGACGACCTTCACTACCTGACTCCTCGGGGGTCTGCGACGGGGACGATGAACGGGCGGTTGCCACCCGGGGCGCGGGTCGGCGCCGTTCACCTCGATCGGTCGGGGTGCCCCGGCCGGTCGAGCTATGGAGCTGTGTGGCGCCGGACCCGGGTGGGCACCGGGGACGACCACGGCGGTGGCTGCGCCCGCCCATGCCGCAGTATCCGGCTGGCGGGCGACGGCACCTGGAATAGTAGTGCTTCGCGCAGCGCGCGACGACGCACGCGCTCGCCGCCTCGAAAGCCGGTGTCGACCGCACGACACAGCGTGCTCGGGCCGGTCGGCCCACCGGGAAGAAGCAGGCGGTGGCGGGAACACAGCGGCCAACCCTAGCGGATTTTGTCCGATACCTCGTCTCTCGGGGCCGCCGTCCGATGCCGGGCCCGCACCGAGCGCGGCATCGGCACCGACGTGCCGGTGCCCGCGGGCGGACCGTCTGACCGGGGACGCGTCAGGCTAGGGCGAGGAGCGCCACACCAGGAGCAGGTAGCCGCCGAAGTAGGCGGACATGATCATCATGGCGGTGATCACGGCGGCCGCGCGGGCCCAGCCGGCCCGGGCCAACGCCACCGCTGGCGGGATCAGCAGCGGAAACGCCGGGAGTAGGAACCGGGCCTTGGAGTGGTAGTAGCCGGCCGCGCCGAGCGTGGTTATCAGCAGCAGGCCGCTGTAGAGCAGCAGTTGCCAAGGCTGCCTGTCGAGCACGCTCAGCACGAAGAGCAGGATCGCCAGGCCCGCTATCAGCGTCACCATGTAGAACTCCAGCGCCGACGCCTTGCTCAGCACCGTCTGACCCACCTGCAGAGTGTCGACACCAAAGTCGAAGGTGGTGCCCCACCCGGCGTCCTGGATGTGGAACCACCCGTCGGGCCGGCCGGTCTCCGCGCCGACCCAGGCCAGGTAGCCCAGCCAGCCGAGGGGTGCCAGGATCATGGCGACCCAGGGGCGCCAGCCGTGGCGCCGCTTGATGACGGCGATGAGGGCGGCCAGCCCGACGACGGCGATCAGCGACGACCCAGTGGGACGGGTGAGGCCGGCGAGCAGGCAGAGCACGCCCGCGGTGAGCCAGCGATCGCGCAGCAGCGCGTAGAGCGTCCAGGCCGCGAGGGCCGTGAACAGGCCTTCGCTGTACGACATCGACTCGACGATGCTGTGCGGAAGCACTCCCCAGAGCGCCGCGAGCAGGATCCCGACCCGCCGACTGTGCAGCAGGTTGCCGACGGCGAACAGCCCCCAGGCGGCGGCGAGCGCCGCAGCCCAGGCCACGACGAGGGCGGTCTTGCGGTGGTCGAACGGGCTGAGTGGTTCCAGCAGAGCCAGAACGCCGGGGTAGAGCGGGAAGAAAGCCATGTTGCTCTGCAGCTTTTCGTACCCGTCGTAGCCGTGTTGGGCAATCAACAGGTAGTAGGTGCCGTCGAACCGGGTGAGCAGGCTCTCCGGGCTGCGGTTGGTGGCGCGGGCCCAGATATAGAGCGTGACTCCGCCGACCACGCGGGTCGCCGCGTACGCGACCAGGGCCGGCAGGGCCAGTTGGAAGGCGGCGCGGATCCGGAGCACGGCCCCCTCCCGGGGTGCCGGCGTCTCGGCAGGGCTTGGTTCCGTTGTCGACGGGCGGCGCTCGCCGGTCGTCACCACGTCCATTTTCGTCCTGTCTACGCTGAGGCGGGGTGATCGGTCGGGCGCGGACGGGATCCGGCGCCACCCCCGGAATGGCCGCCGCGCGGCACGGCGGTCACCGGTCTTCGACCAGGATGCAGGTTAGCAACCGACCTGGCTTCGGTGGGGACACCGAACGCCTCGCGGGGCGGGTCCGACGCCTGACTTGTCGTAGACTCGCTCGGGTCCCGCGGGCGCGGTGCTGGCTGACACGGAAACGGGCAGGAATGGGATCTGACGGCACGACCGCAGCGGTGTCCACCCGGGGACGGGTCGTCATGCTGGTGGACAACGGGGTCATCGGCGACTCGCGGGTACAGAAGGCGGCTCGGTCCGCCGCCGACGCCGGCTGGGACGTCGTCCTGCTCGGGCGTGCGCCGGCCGGGGGGCAGCCGCAGAGCTGGCGCCTCGGTGACGCCGAGGTTCGGCTGATCCCGATGCCCGAGCCGCTGGCCAAGCGCCGACACGAATTCCGACGCGCACTGCTGCGCGCGCCGCTTGCCTACCCGCCGAGCGGGATCGGCGCCCATCGTGCCCAGGCCGTGAAGGCCTGGCGTGCCGACCTGCAGGTCCGCCGCGCCGCCCTGACGCTGGCCGCCCGCGACGGCGGTCGTGTCCCGTCGCTGGCCTGGCCGACGCTGCGGTTCGAGGAGAAGTTCTCGACCCTGGTCCGTCTCTGGGTGTCGCTGCGCAACCGGGAGCTGAGCCGCGCCCGTCGTGGCCGCAAGCTGACCAGCCCCTGGGACCGGGCGTACACGCTCTTCTGGCAGCGGCTGCGCGGCGGCGGCGCGTGGCGTCGCCTTGAGCCGGGCCTGTGGGACTACGAGCTGGCCTACGGCCCGGTGGTCGACGAGATGGCACCGGACCTCATCCACGCCAACGACTTCCGGATGATCGGCGTCGGGGCCCGCGCCAAGATCCGTGCTGCCACCAAGGGCCGGCGGATCGCACTTGTGTGGGACGCCCACGAATACCTGCCCGGCGTGCAGCCGTGGCGTGACAACGCCCGGTGGCTGCCGGGGAACGTCGCGCACGAGCGGGAGTACGTGCCGCACGCGGACGCCGCGATGACCGTCTCCGGCGGACTGGCCGATCTGCTGCAGCGCGAACACGGGCTGGCGGAGCGCCCCGCGGTGGTGCTCAACGCGCCGACGCTGGAGACGCAGCCGGCGGGCTCCGCCGAGCCGGTACCGGACATCCGGGCGCTCTGCGGGATCGGCCCGGTCACGCCGCTGCTGGTCTACAGCGGGGTGGCTGCGGCCAAGCGCGGGCTCGGGGTGATGGTCGAGGCGCTGCCGCAGCTGCCCGAGGCGCACGTCGCCTTCGTGACCAACAAGCCCCAGTCGGCGTACGTCAAGGGCCTCCTCCGCCGCGCCGAGGAGCTCGGGGTGGCCGGGCGGGTCCACCTGCTGCCGTACGTTCCGCATCACCAGGTGGTGCCGTTCCTGTCCGGCGCGCAGGTCGGGGTGATCCCGATCCAGCACTGGCCGAATCACGAGATCGCCCTGATCACGAAGTTCTTCGAGTATTCACACGCCCGGCTGCCGCTGGTCGTCTCCGATGTGCGGACGATGGCGGAGACTGTCCGCGAGACCGGCCAGGGTGAGGTGTTCGAGGCCGAGGACGTTGCCGACTTCGTCCGGGCGGTCACCGCGGTGCTCGCCGACCCAGCGCGCTACCGTGCCGCGTACGACCGGCCCGGGTTGCTGGCCGGCTGGACCTGGGAGGCGCAGGCAGAGGTGCTGGACGACGTCTACTCCCGGCTGTTGCCCGCCGCGCCTCCGCGCCCGATGTCCGCCCGCGACACCTCCACCGGCGCCGAGCAGACAGTGGTGGAGGTCGGGGCGTGAGCCAACCCGACGTGACGGTGGTGGTTGCCGTCTACAACACCATGCCGTACCTGACCGCCTGCCTGGATTCGCTGGTCGGGCAGACCATCGGGCTGGACCGGCTCGAAGTCGTCGCGGTCGACGACGGCTCCACCGACCGCAGCGGCGCGGAGCTGGACCGCTACGCGAAGCGGTACCCGGATACGGTCCGGGTGCTGCGCCAGGCAAACTCCGGCGGCCCGGCGGTGCCAAGCAACCGCGCCCTGGACCACGCCCGCGGCCGGTACGTCTTCTTCATCGGCTCCGACGATCATCTCGGCCCGGAGGCCCTGGAACGCCTGGTGGACGCCGCCGACCGGTGGGGCTCTGACGTGGTGCTCGGGCGAATGGTCGGCACCAACAAGCGCTACGTGCACCAGGCCGTCTACGCGGAAACCCGGGAGCAGGTCGATCTCGTCGACAGTGCACTGCCCTGGTCGCTGTCGAACACCAAGCTGTTCCGGCGGGACCTGATCGAACGGCACGGGCTGCGCTTTCGTACCGACATGCCGATGGGCAGCGACCAGCCGTTCACACTGGAGGCCTGCGTCCGCGCGAACAAGGTCTCCGTCCTCGCCGACTACGAGTACTACTACGCGGTCAAGCGGCACAACGCGCAGAACATCACCTACGCCAGCCGCTTCGAGGAGCGGCTGCGCTGCGCCGAGGAGTTGGTCGGCTTCGTCGCCGGCCTGATCGAGCCCGGGCCGCGGCGGGACGCGGTCCTGCTGCGTCACTTCAGCTGGGAGGTGGCGAAGCTCCTCCAGACGGAGCTGCTCGACCTCGGCGCCGACGTCCAGGAGCGCGTCCACGACCGGATCCGCAAGTTGGTCGAGGGGTACCTCACCGACGACATCCTGGCAAGGTTGGCCCCCGACCTGCGGCTGCGGCTGGTAGTCGCCCGCGACGCCACGCTGGGTCGGTTGCGTGAGCTGATCCGGCAGCAGGCCGAGCGGACGCCACCCGAGATCAGCATCGAGGATGGCCGCTGGTACGCCCACTATGTCGGCTTCCGTGACCAGTCGCTCGGCTACCCGGACGAGTGGTACGACGTGACCGACGGCTCCGCGAAGGTGCTGGCCATGCTCACCGCGACCCGGCTGGCCTGGGGGCGGGACGCCGCAGGCGCCCGATCCCTGGTGGTCACCGCGCAGAGCCGCTGGGCGGAGCTGGCCGACCTGCCCGCCGAGGCACTCCGGGTCAGTGCCGGGGAGGTGGTCGGCGTGACATCCGTCACCACCGGTGCGCCCGGTACCGTCGTACGGACGGTCTTCGCGGTGGACCGGCTGCTCGCGGCCGTGCCGCTCAACGGCGGACGGGAGACGGTACGGGCCGAGGTGAGCACCCCGGTCGGGGTCGGTTCCGCGCCGTTGCGGACCGACCGCCGGGTCGGCGCGCCCCGCCTGCTCACCCGCCACGGCGTCCGGTTGCACCTCGTCACGCCGACCACGAACCACAAGGGCCAGGTGATCGTCGCGATCACGCCGGTGACCACCGGTCGGTTCCTTGCCCGTCTGCGCCGAATCTGGCCCTCTGGAGGAAAGTAGTTTCATGAACATCTGCGTCGTCGCGCTCGGAAAGATCGGCCTTCCGCTCGCCGTGCAGTTCGCCTCGAAGGGGCACCGGGTGATCGGTGCCGACGTTTCCGAGCGGGTCGTCCAGCTCGTCAACGATGGTGCCGTGCCGTTCCCCGGCGAGGCCGACCTGGACGTGAAGCTGAAGGAGGTGGTGGCCGCCGGGCTGCTGTCGGCCACCACCGACACCGCCGCCGCGGTCGCCGACTCCGAGGCCGTCGTCGTGGTGGTGCCGCTCTTCGTGGACGCCGAGGGCGTACCGGACTTCGGTTGGATGGACGACGCCACCCGGGCCATCGCCCGCGGCCTCAAGCCGGGCACCCTGGTGAGTTACGAGACCACCCTGCCGGTCGGCACCACCCGTAGCCGTTGGGCGTCGATGCTCCAGGAAGGCTCCGGCCTCACCGCCGGAACGGACTTCCACCTGGTCTTCAGCCCGGAGCGGGTGCTCACCGGGCGGGTCTTCGCCGACCTGCGCCGCTACCCGAAGCTGGTCGGTGGCATCGACGAGGCGTCCGCCGCGCACGGCGTGCGCTTCTACGAGGCGGTCCTCGACTTCGACGAGCGGCCCGACCTGGACCGGCCCAACGGCGTGTGGGACCTTGGTTCGGCCGAGGCGTCCGAGCTGGCCAAGCTGGCCGAGACGACCTACCGGGACGTCAACATCGGCCTGGCGAACCAGTTCGCCCGCTTCGCCGACACCGTGGGCGTCGACGTCACCAAGGTCATCGAGGCGTGCAACACCCAGCCGTACAGCCACATCCACTCGCCGGGCATCGCCGTCGGTGGGCACTGCATCCCGATCTACCCGCGGATGTACCTCTGGAACGACCCGGCCGCCACCGTCGTCCGCTCGGCCCGCGAGGCCAACGCGGCCATGCCGGAGTACGCGGTCGACCTGCTCGCCGCCGCGTACGGGGACCTGACCGACGTGGGCGTGCTGGTGCTGGGGGCGGCCTATCGGGGTGGGGTCAAGGAGACCGCCTTCTCCGGCGTCTTCCCGACCGTCGAGGCGCTGCGCCAGCGGGGCGCCAAGCCGTACGTCTCGGACCCGATGTACACCAACGAGGAGTTGGTGGCGCACGGCCTGCCGGCGTACGACGGTGAGCCGCTCGGTGCCGCGGTCATCCAGGCCGACCACGCGGAGTACCGCAGCCTCGCCCCGGCCGACCTGCCGGGCGTGACCGTTCTGGTGGACGGTCGGCGGGTCACCGATCCGGCCCGCTGGGCCGGCATCCGCCGGGTGGTCATCGGCGGCTGATCCCACCCGTCCGCTCCGGGCCCCGTCCGTTCCGCGGCCGGGGCCCGTTGTGCGTCCCCGCGCACGACGCTGTGAGTCGCCTCTCCTGCCCGTTCACCCACGAGACACCCCGGCGATACTTGTGTTACTTGCCCCGTTAAAGGTCGCGGCGGCCGGTATCGAACGCGCCAACACCGGCGAGCAGACAGGGAGTGTGTCGTTGTTCAGCAGAATACGGAGCCAACAGGGTGTCGCCGTCGCCGGCGTGACCCTGCTGGGCTACGGGATCATGGTTCTGGCCGGCGTCCTGGGCTGGGTGATTCCGTTCGTGGTCGCCGCGTTAATCGCGACAGCGGGTGAGTTCGCCCTCGCCAACCGGTTCGCCGCCACAGCCGTGCTGCTGGAGAAGGCCGGTATCGAGCCGGTCTGGCGGTGGCTCGTCCGCGACCTCTCGGTAATCCTGCTGATCGTCAGCACCGTCCGCCCCGGGGTGGCCGCCACGATCGGGATCATGCTGCTGCCGGCCGCGCTCTGGGCCGTGGCCGTCGGCACCACAGCGTTGAACCGGGTCGTCGAGGGCCGGGCCGCGACGCCGGCGTTCACCCGCAACATCGATTTCGGCGCGGTACGCCGGGTGCCGATCCCGCCGGCCTGGGCCGAACGCGTCGTGGGCCTGCGGATGCCGGTGCTCAACTTCCTGCTGCCGCCGGCGGCCGTGGCGGCCGCGTTGGTCGACCGGACCACGCCCGTGCTGGTGACCGGTCTGGTCACCCTGGCCATCGGGCTCGTCGCCGCGGCCGTGCTGGCTTTCACCCTGCTGCGTGGGCGCGGCCGTACCCCCGGGGTGCTGCCCGCCGTGAACGACTGGCTGGCCCGGGAGCGTCCGGAGGTGGCGCTCTACTTCGCCGGCCCCGGCAAGGACGTCTACCAGGCCAACATGTGGCTCGCCCCGGTGGAGGCGGCGGGCCGCCGCGCGGTCGTGCTGCTGCGCGCCGAGGACGCCTTCGAGGCGCTGGCCGACACCCGGCTGCCGGTGATCTGCGTGCCCGCCGGGGTCGACTTCATGAACCTCGACTTCAGCCCCGTCCGGGTGGCGCTCTACGCGGCGAACGTGGGCGCCAACATCCACATGATCCGCGAGCCGGGCGTCCGACACGTCTTCGTCGGGCACGGCGACAGCGACAAGCAGGCCAGCGTCAATCCCTACAGCAAGGTGTACGACGAGGTGTGGGTGGCCGGTCGAGCCGGGCGGGAGCGGTACGCGCAGGCCGGGGTGGGCGTGCTCGACCAGGACATCGTCGAGGTGGGCCGGCCGCAGTTGTCCGGGGTGCCGACCTTCGGCTCCGGCCCGACCGACCGTCGGTTCACCGTGCTGTACGCCCCCACCTGGGAGGGGTGGCTGGACGACGACCCGCACCACACGTCGCTGGTGGCGATGGGGGAGCGGATCGTGTCGGGCGTGCTCGCCGCGAACGTGCGCCTGATCTACAAGCCGCACCCGCTGACCGGCACCCGCTGGAACAAGGCCCGGGCGGCCAACGACCGGATCATCAACCTGATCCGGGCCGCTGGCGGCGAGGTGGACGTGAACTCGCTGGACGGCGACGCCCACCTGGTCGTCACCGGCCGGGTGCCGGCCCTGTTCGACTGCTTCAACGTCACCGACCTGCTGATCAGCGACGTGTCCAGTGTGGTCTCCGACTTCGTGCAGAGCCAACGGCCGTACGTGGTGGCCAACCCGGCGAGCCTGCCGGAGGACGAATTCCGTAGCTCGTACCCCACGTCCCGGGCGGCGTACCTGCTCTCCGCCGACTGCGGGGAGCTGGGGAAGATCCTCGACCTCGCCCAAGCTGGCGACGACCCGATGACCGCAGCTCGGCGTGAGCTGAAGGAGTACCTGCTCGGCCCGGACGAGCCGAACCCGATGGATCGTTTCCGCGCGGAGATCGAGCGTCTCTGCGCCTGAACTGCGCCCGGTTGCCGGTGAGCGGCGATCCGCTCACCGGCAACCGGTGACGGTCAATCCCGACGCGGCGGGTTCGCCACGTCCCGGGAGACGACCTCGCCCTTCTCGTCGACCCAGCCCTTCGGCCGGGCCGGGTTGCCAGCCACCAGCTGGTACGGCGCCACGTCTCGAGTGACGACCGAGCCAGCGGCGATCATCGCGTACTCGCCGACCTCGATGCCGCAGACCAGTGTGGCGTTCGCGCCGATCGAGGCGCCCCGCCGGACCAGGGTCGGCGTGATCGTCCAGTCCGGATTCTGCGCCCTCGGCCGGAAGTCGTTGGTGAAGACCGCACACGGGCCGACGAAGACCTCGTCCTCCAGCGTCACACCCTGGTAGACGGAGACGTTGTTCTGGATCTTCACGCGGTCGCCGACCGTCACGGTGGCGTCGACATACACGTTGCGCCCGATCACGCAGCCCGCGCCCACCTGGGCCGACGATCGGATGTGGGCCAGGTGCCAGACCTTGGTGCCGTCGCCGACCTGGGCGCCGTCCTCGACGTCGGCGGTGGGGTGGACGAAGACCGAGGGGGTCGGTGAGGTGCTGTCAGTCATCCTTCAACTCGCATGGGTCGCAGGGCGCGCCGGGCGCCGTCGGTGACCCGCGCCGCCTCGGGCCGGAGACCGGGCACCGGGCGCGCGGATCGGGGCTGCCACGCTGCCCCGGGCACGGAGCGTGTCGTGGGGGCGCGGGACTCGGCGTAGCATATCGACCGCTCAGCCGAGCAGCGCCGCCACCGCCTCGGCGGCCGGGGTGTCCGCCGGCAACGCCTGCGCCGCCACCACCGCCGCGACCGGCAGCGGACCGTACACATGTGGGAAGAGCTGCCCGCCGCGCGACGGCTCCCAGCGCAGCGTGTCGCCCAACCGCTCTTCGGCCACGCTGAGCAGGGTCAACCCGGTCGCGCCGGCGAAGTGCCGCCGCGCCGTCTCCACCACCTGGTCCGCGCCGGAGAGGTGGATGAACCCGTCCTTCCGGTCCACGGCGGAGCCGGAGAAGGCGCCGGCGGCGAGGGCATCGTCCCATTCCGTGTTCGACAGCAGTTTGTAGATCACCTCGGCAGCCTACGGGGGTGCCGTCGGGGTGCTGGCCCGGTTTTCGCCGGTACCGCCGCGCCCGTTGCCCCCCGCCGGGCATGCTCAGGTCAAGGGCCGCGGAGGGGATGGGCAATGCAGAGCTACGACGACGACTGGACCGACAGCCAGCGCGCGCTGTACGACGAGTGCTACCGGGCGGGCGGCGAGTGGGCCGAGGATCCGGACACTCCGTCCGACGACGTCCAGCACGTGATCAACCTAGCCGAGGCGGACGACGACGCCTTCCAGGATGCCGAGATCGACTACCCGCCCCTGGTCGACGCGGTGACCCAGGCCAGCGGCGTCAACGTCACCAGCGTGCCGGCCAGTCACGAGGACCCGGGCTTTCGCGGCTTCACCGACGGCGTCCGGGACGCCACCGCCGACGACGTCTTCGGCCTCTAGCTCGCACATCGCGGTATCCGGCCTCCCGTTCCGCGCACGCTTCTGCCACCATTCGCAGAACGGCGCTGCGACGGACGGGGGCACGGGTGCGGATCCTGCTGGTGGAGGACGACCGCCGGGTCGCCGCTGCGCTCTCCTCCGCCCTGACGCGCCGCGGATACGAGGTCGAGCACGCGGGCACCGTCGCCGCCGCCCTCTCCGCCGCCCCGTGCGACCTGGTGCTGCTCGACCTGACCCTGCCCGACGGGGACGGCACCGACCTGTGCCGGGAGCTGCGTCGGCGCAGCAGTCAGCTCGGCATCATCGCGGTGACCGCGCGGGGTGAGGAACGCGATCGGGTGCTGGGGCTGCGCCTCGGCGCGGACGACTACGTCGTCAAGCCGTTCTCGATGGTGGAGTTGCAGGCACGGATCGAGGCGGTGCTGCGCCGGGCCGCGAACGCCGCGCCGCAGCGGCACCTCATCGAGGCCGGGTCGGTGCGCATCGACGTGCCCGCCCGAACGGTGACCGTGGACGGCCGCGACGTCACGTTGACCCGCAAGGAGTTCGACGTGCTGCTCTCGCTGGCCCGCCAGCCCGGCGTGGCGGTGCCGCGCGATCGGATCCTGCTCGACGCCTGGGGCACCACCTGGGCTGACCGGCACACGGTCGAGGTGCACGTGGGGTCGTTGCGCGGCAAGCTCGGTGATGCCCGTCTGGTGGAGACCGTGCGCGGTGTCGGTTACCGACTGCGCGACGCGTGAGGGGCTGACGTGCGCCGCCGTCTGGTGATCAGCTATCTGCTGCTGATGGTGCTGGTCCTCATCGCGTTGGAGACACCGCTGGCCGCGACCATGGCCAGCCGCGAGACGGAGCGGGTCCGCGCCGACCGGCTCGCCGACGCCACCCGGTTCGCCTCACTGGCCGGGCCGGCGTTACGCGACGGCGGGCCGGGCCCGATCGAGTCGGAGCTGACCAGTTACGACAACCTGTACGCGATCGGCGCCGCGATCGTCGACCGGGACCGCAGCACCCCGGTCTCGTCGCCGAGGTACCGGCCCGGCCCGGTGACCGCGACGGTCCTGGACATCGCCCTGTCCGGGCAGCAGACCAGCGCGCCCGAGTCGGTCTGGCCCTGGACGACCGACCCGGTGGCGGTGGCGGTGCCGATCAACGACGGCGGTGAGGTGCTCGGCGCGGTGGTGATCGTGACCCCGTCCGGCCCGATCCGCCGAGCTGTCACCTCGTGGTGGTTGCTGCTTGCCCTGGCTGGTCTGCTCGTCGTGCTGGCCTGCGTGCTCACCGCGTTCGGGTTGGCCGGTTGGGTGCTGCGCCCGGTCACCGAGCTGGACGCGGTCACCCACGAGATCGCCGAGGGCGACCGGGGCGCCCGGGTGCAGCACCGTCTGGGCCCGCCGGAGCTACGCCGTCTCGCGGCCAGCTTCAACCACATGGCCGACGTGGTCTCCGACGTGATGGACCGGCAGCGTGCCTTCGTTGCGCACGCCAGCCACCAACTGCGCAACCCGCTCACCGCGCTGCGGCTGCGGGTGGAGGAGCTGGGCCCCAGCCTCACCGACCCGGACGGCCGGTCCGAGCACCAGTTGGCACTGGAGGAGACCGACCGGCTGGCGTTGGTGCTCGACGCGCTGCTCACCCTCGCCCGGGCCGAACGGGAGGAGAACGAGCGGGTCACCGTGGACGCCGCCGCGGTGGCCGCGTCTCGCGTTACCGCGTGGGCGCCGCTGGCCCGGCACCGTTCGGTCGCGTTGCGGTTGGCCACCACCGACGCCCCGGCGTACGCCCGGACGGTGCCGACCGCCGTCGACCAGGCGCTGGACGCGCTGATCGACAACGCGGTGAAGTTCAGCGGGGCTGGCGGGGCGGTGACGGTGACGGTGGCCCGCCGCGACGACGGGGTGGCCCTGGAGGTGCGCGACTCCGGCCCGGGAATGACCGAGAGTCAGCTCGGCCAGGCGACCGAGCGGTTCTGGCGGGCCCCGGACGCGCAGAACGTGGACGGTGCGGGGCTGGGCCTGACCATTGCCGCGGTGTTGGTGGACGCGTCCGACGGGCGGCTCACCATGCGCCTGGGGGAGTCGCGCGGGTTGGTCGCCGCCCTGTGGTTCCCGGCGCCGGAAGCCGACCCGTCGGTGGAGCCTGCGGACGAGGAGGTGCCCGCCGACCTGCGGCCCGCCCCGGCGCGGTGACGCCTGCCGTCAGGGTTTGGCCGCGCGGTACCAGGCGGCGGCCCCGGGGTGCAGCGGCAGCGGCGCGGTGACGATCGCCGAGCGGGGGCTCATCCGGCCCGCCGCCGGGTGCGCGGCGGCCAGTTCGGCCCGGCGCTCCATCAACAGCCTGGTCACCTCCCGAACCAACCGCTCCGGCAGGTTGGCCTGCACGATCAGGTAGTTCGGGTCGGCCACCGTGGTCACCGCGTCCACCCCGTACACCGAGCGGGGGATGTCCCGGGAGACGTAGACCTGCCCGTAGCGGGAACGCAGCGGCTCGGTCCATTCGCTGAGGTCGACGATCCGGGTGGCGCTGCGCCAGGCCAGCTCCTCGATGCCCCGCACCGGCAACCCGCCGGAGAAGAAGAACGCGTCGATCCGGCCGGACCGCAGTGCCGCCACCGATTCGTCCAGCCCGAGCCGTTCCCTGCGCACCTCGTCACCACCCAGGCGGGCGACCTCCAGCAGCCGGGTCGCGGTGATCTCGGTGCCCGAGCCGGATGCGCCCACGGAGACTCGGCGGCCCTGCAGGTCGGCGACCGTGCGGACCGGGCCGCCGCCGGTGGTGACCAGGTGCAGTTGGTCGTCGTACACCCGGGCGATGGCCTCGACCGCGGGGCTTTCCGCCGTGCTGGTGGGCAGCACGTCGGCCTGGGTGAAACCCAGCTCGGCTGCGCCGGACCCGACCAGTTGGACGTTCTCCGCCGAGGCGGCGGTGATCACCACGCTGGCCCGCACGTTGGGCAGTTCCCGGTTGAGGATGGCGGCCAGGGACTGCCCGAACGCGTAGTAGACGGCGGTGGGGCTGCCGGTGGCGATCCGGATCGTCGTCGGCGCGGTTGGCGCGTCCCGGCAGCCGGCGGCGGCCAGGGTCGCGGTCAGCAGCACCGTCAACAGGGCGGCCGGCCCCGCGCGGTGGCGGCCGGGCCGGCGGGACGAGGTACGACTCACGCGGTGCACTGTGCGCCGTCGCCCGGGCGCGCGCAACCCCACTGCCGTGCCGCGCCGGGCGGGTGTGGCCGAACCTCGATCAGCAGGCCGGGCTGCGTGTCGGCGTCGCGACCCCGCTCCGGGTCGCCACCGCCCCGCGCGCTGGTTCCAACGCCGCGCTGCTCAGGATCCGCGCCCGGTCCGGGCCGTCGGCGACGCTGACCAGGAAGCAACCGGTGCCGGGGCGCAGCCGGGCCGGCACGTCGAGCACGGCAGCGCTGCGGATCAGCACCGCGGCCAGCTCCCGGTCGGTGAGTCGCACGCCGAGGATGTGCCGGCGGACGTGCCGCCCGGCGGCCAGCAGCGCCGAGCGCCAGGCCGCCGCCGCGAGCCGGCTCACCAACCGCCGGCGGGCCGGCGAGGCACCGGGCAGCGGCCCGCCGAGCAGCTCACGCCGCCCCTGCCACCAGCCTGCGTCCAACACCCGGGTGTACGCCTCCCGGTGCTCCTGCGGCACCCAGAGCCGGTGCAGCTCGTAGCGGCGGCGCAGACCGCCCACGACGACCTCGTGGGTCACCGGGATGTCCAGCCGGGCGAGCAGTTGCCGGGTGCGTTGTGCGGCGTCCTCCCGGTTGAACTCCACCCCGGGCGCGTGCGCCAGGCGTGCCGCGCTCGGCCGGGCGGCGGTCGGCGGCGGTGTGCAGCGCAGCAGGCAGGCAGCCTCGAACGCGTCGCCCAGGGTCAGCCAGTCCAACGGAGAGGACGGCGCCGGGGACCGGGGTCGGTCGAGCAGGGCGGGTTCGAGGGTCAACGAAGGCTCCCTTGCCGGAGTCTGGGTTCCCCTACCGTGGTCCCTGCGTCGCCGTTACGGAACTCCTCCGGCCCAGCCTTGAGCAAATCTTGCGGCTGCCGGAACTGCTAGAGGTCGGTGACCACCAGATCGACCTGCCGTACCCGGCCGGGCGCGGTGGTCTGCTCCACGACGGTGTGCTTCAGCTCGCCCAGCGTGCCGACCAGCTCGTCGGCGGTGCGCGGTCGGGCGCCGGCGACGAGCAGGTCGCGGACCAGCCGCCCCTTGGTCGCCTTGTTGAAGTGGCTCACCACCGACCGGACCGGTACGCCGTCCACCTCCCGCTCGTGCAGCACCCGCACGGTGACGGTCCGCTCGGCCAGCGCCCCGCGCGGCGTCCAGGTGGCCGCGTACGCGCCGGAGCGCAGGTCCAGCACCGGGCCCTTACCGGCGGCGGCGTCCAGCACCGGCGTCAGCTCCCGACGCCAGTACGCGGACAACGCCCCGACGCCCGGCAGGCGAGCGCCGATGGGGCAGCGGTACGGGGGGATCCGGTCGGCCAGCCGGACCGCGCCCCACAGCCCGGAACTGATCATGATCGACCGGCGGGCCGCCCGCTGCGCCGCAACCGGCAGCGAGGCCAGGTCCAACGCCTCGTAGAGCACCCCGGTGTAGAGCCGCTCGGCGGGCGCGGTGGCCGCCTCCCGCAGCCGGGCGTTGCGCCGCAGCTCGCCCCGTTGGCCGTCGCTGAGGCCGAGCGCGGCCCGCGCGGCCTCCTCGTCCGGTCCGGCGCAGAGCGCCACCAGGGCGTCCAGCACCCGCTCACGGGCCGGGTTCAGCTCGGGCAACGAGACCCGGTCCGGGGCCCAGCGCCGCCCGGTGCCGGCGTCGGCCTTCCCCTCCGAGGGCGGCAGCAGGATGAGCATGGTTCTCCTCGACGGGCGCAACGCGGCGCCCACGCGCCGGCCCGGCCAGCGTACGACCCGTCGCTACCGCCAGGGTCGTACCGGGGTGTCGGGGTGGTACACGCGATAGCCGCCGACCTCGCGCACGAGTGCGGTGTCGGCACGGTCGGCGAGCAGCCGGCGCAGCCGCCGATCCATCGGCGAGTCGACCTCCACCACGTACCCCGGTCGTTCGGCCCGCCCGACCTGCCGCCAGTACGGCCGGTAGCGGTTCTGCCCGGGGGACAGGTCGCCGTCGAGCACCCCGCAGACCACCGTCTCATCCGTGTTGAAGATCAACCGGTTGCAGGTCCAGTAGTCCCCGTACACCTCGTGGGGTCCGTCAGCGCGCAGCGCGGCGGCCAACTCCCGGGCCCCGCGCTCCTCGGTCCGCGAGGCGCCGGTGCCGGTGGCCGCGAAGAGCACGGTGATCACCACCGTGGTCGCGGTCAGCGCGGCCAGCACGGCTGTGGACAGCGCGCCGGTGAGCCGGCCGAGCGCCCCGACCGTGCCCCGCCAGCAGGCCACCGCCGCCACCCACAGCGGCCAGAGCACCGCCGGCAGCGACAGTTGCAGCACCGACAGGTACCGGGCGTTGTCCAGCGGGCTGGTCGCGGCGAGCGGGCTGCGCACGTACGACAGCAGGGTCAACGCGGCACCGGCGACCAGCGCGAGCTGCACGACGGGCCCGACCCGCTCCCCGCGCGGTGCCGCAGCCGCGCGACGGTACGCGAGCACCGCGAGCACCGCACCGACCACCAGCAGCACCGGATACAACACGCCGAACCACTGTTGCCACCGGCCGCAGCCGCCCACCGGGCAGAGCCCGTGCGCCAGCGGCACCCCCTCCAGCAGGCCGCCCCGGATCCGGTCCGACCACGGCGGCGTCGGCCCGGCCTTGGTGCTGACCTCGCGGAACACCGACAGCGAGTCCTCACCGGGCCCGGCCCGCAGGTTGTCGAGAATCATCGGCGCCACCCCGACGACGGCCCCCACCACCAGCAGCAGGCCGGACCAGCCCAGCAGTTCCCGCCGCACCGCCCACACCAGGGCGAGCCCGGCCACCGCCAGGTACGGCAGGATCAGCCAGTCCGACCAGACGGCCAACCCGACGAGCAGGCCGAACACCGCGACCGCGA
This sequence comes from Micromonospora sp. A202, assembly GCF_006715105.1. Classification (NCBI taxonomy): domain Bacteria; kingdom Bacillati; phylum Actinomycetota; class Actinomycetes; order Micromonosporales; family Micromonosporaceae; genus Micromonospora; species Micromonospora sp. A202. Next base: position 1,932,711 of record NZ_VFMP01000001.1, read on the forward strand.
GCCGTCGGCGGCGAACCGTGCCGGCGGCCAACCCCACGGTGATCAGCAGCATCAGCAGCACCGCCGGCTTCACCTCGGGCCGGCCACCGACCACCGTGATCTGGTCGCGCACCACCCTCTCCCCGCCGAGTGCGAGCAGGCCCACGACGAAGGTGGCGAACCAGGGTGTGCACAGCCGGCGGGTCAGCCGGTGGATCAGGTAGAGGAACAGCGCGTACAGCGCGAGCATCGGCAGCCGCAGCACCGGCCAGCTCGGCCCGGCCACCGCCAGCAGGGGAGCGGCCAGGTACGACTCCAGCATCCCCATGTAGTGCTGGCCGTAGAGGAAGACCGGGCGTTCCCGGCCCTGCCCGATGTGCAGCGCGGCGAGACCAAAGGTTGCCTCGTCGCTGTTCGACACCGGCACCGTGAACAGGGTCAGGACCAGCCGGTAGACGACACCGGCCAGCCCGAACAGCAGCGCGACGAGCGCCGGCCGGTCGAGTCGCGGGCGCCATCGCCCACGGTGCTGCTCCAGATCTGACACGACCACGCCCCCGTCGCCGTCCGGACGGAGTGTTTCACGTTCGGCGGGGTCGCCGGGGTGGATCGGCGCAGCCGGCACGGCTCACGTGGCCGTGGCTGACGACGTGTGGCAGGGTTGGCGGGTGCCACCCACTCCCGCCGGCCAGTTGGCCGTTCCGAACCTGCACCGAGCTGCGCGGATCGAGGACGCCGTCCACGAGCTCGTCCAGCGTCGGCTGCGGCGCACAGGGTGGCGGGTCAACATCGTCGCGTACACCGGCTATGGCGCGCCGGGCTGGGTGCGGGTGATGTGCCGGGTCCTGCTGGGCCGTCCGGACACCCGCCAGCGGGGTCGGCTGGACAAGGTCCGCGGCTGGCGCAGCTTCACCACTCTGCCCAACAAGCACGTCACAGTGACCATCGAGGCCGGCGGGGTGCGGCACGAGACGCAGGCCGACCGCAGCGGCTTCGTCGACACCCTGGTCGAGGCCGACCTGCCACCTGGCTGGGGCACCGTCCGGCTCAGCGTGCCGGACGCCGAGCCGGTCGACGCGCCGGTGCGCATCCTCGACCCGGAGGTCAAGTTCGGCATCATCTCCGACATCGACGACACGGTGATGGTGACCGCGCTGCCCCGACCGCTGCTCGCCGCGTGGAACACGTTCGTGCTCGATGAGCACGCTCGTAACGCCGTGCCCGGCATGGCCGTGCTCTACGAGCGGCTCGTCACCGGACACCCCGGCGCCCCTGTCTTCTACCTCTCGACGGGCGCGTGGAACGTGGCACCGACTCTGACCCGGTTCCTGTCCCGGCACCTCTACCCGGCCGGGCCGCTGCTGTTGACGGACTGGGGGCCGACCGCCGACCGGTGGTTCCGCAGCGGGCGGGAGCACAAGCGGGTCACCCTGGCCCGGATGGCCAAGGAGTTTCCTGACGTGAAGTGGCTGCTGGTCGGCGACGACGGGCAGCACGACCAGGAGATCTACCGCGAGTTCGCCGCCGCCCACCCGGAGAACGTCGCCGGGGTGGCGATCCGTCGGCTCTCGCCGACGCAGTCGGTGCTGGCCGGTAGCCTGCCTGCACCGGCCGGCTCGTCGTCGGCGGGACCGGTGGGGCAGAAGTGGCTTTCCGCACCCGACGGCGCGGGGCTGTGGAAGCTGTTGCGCGACGCCGGGCTGGTCTGACCGCCCGACCTCGCCGTCGTGAAGATTACTTGCACAACAGTCGGGCAACGTTGAAAATCCTTTCATGCCCAGAGACTGCTATCGATATTTTCCAGGTCTGGCACTGGTAGCGGCGCTGATGCTCGGCGCGGCAGCCCCCGCCACCCCCCAGGACACCGTGCCGGTGGCCGCCCAGGCAGCCTGCGTGACCGATCCGGCCACCCCGAAACGGCAGTTCCGGGGCATGTGGATCGCCAGCGTGGCCAACATCGACTGGCCCAGCCGCACCGGGCTCACCGCCGCCGCCCAGCAGGCGGAGTACCGGGGTTGGCTCGACCTGGCCAAACAGCGTCGGATGAACGCCGTCGTCGTGCAGATCCGCCCCGCCGCCGACGCGTTCTGGCCCTCGACGTACGAGCCGTGGTCGCAGTGGCTCACCGGAACCCAGGGCGGCAACCCCGGCTACGACCCGCTGGCCTTCATGGTGGCCGAGGCGCACGCCCGCAACCTGGAGTTCCACGCCTGGTTCAACCCGTACCGGGTCGCGACCCACACCGACCTCACCAAACTGGCCGCCAACCACCCGGCCCGCAGGAACCCGGGCTGGGCCGTCGCCTACAACGGTCAGCTCTACTACAACCCCGGCATCCCCGCCGTCCGGGCCTTCGTGCAGACCGCCATGATGGACGCCGTCAGCCGCTACGACATCGACGCGGTGCACTGGGACGACTACTTCTACCCGTACCCGGGCAGTGGTGGGGGCTTCCCCGACCAGGCCACGTACGCCCAGTACGGCGCCGGCTTCAGCACCGTCGCCGACTGGCGGCGCAACAACGTCAACCTGCTGGTGCAGGAGATGAGTGCCAGGATCCGTGCGGCGAAGCCGTGGGTGAAGCTCGGCGTGAGCCCGTTCGGCATCTGGCGCAACGCCGGCACCGACCCGCTCGGCTCGCGCACCACCGGCCTCCAGTCGTACGACGCCATCTACGCCGACACCCGACGCTGGGTGAAGCAGGGCTGGATCGACTACATCGCCCCGCAGATCTACTGGCAGATCGGCCACCCCGCAGCCGACTACGCGGAACTGGTCCGCTGGTGGTCGGAGACCGTCACCGGCACCAACGTGCAGTTGCTCGTCGGGCAGGCCACCTACCGCGCCGGGGCATCGGGGCAGGACGCCGCCTGGCAGGACCCGACCGAACTGACCGACCACCTGACCCTCAACCGCACCTACCCCCGGATCCTCGGCGACATCCACTTCAGCGCCAAGGACGTACGCGCCGACCGCATCGGCGCCGTCTCCCGGGTGGCGACCGACCACTACCGCAGGCCCGCCCTGGCACCGGCCGGCGTGGGTGGCTCAGCGCCCGCCGCGCCGAACCTCACCTCGGCGGTACGCGGCACCGGCGGTGTGACAGTGAACTGGCAGCGTGGCGGCACCGGAAGCACCGCCGAGTACGCCGTGTACCGACTGCCCGGTGACGGCGCGGTCGACCCCTGCGACCTGGCCGACGCCCGCAACCTGCTCGGCACGGTGCGCGCGTCTGGCAGCACCGGGACGTTCACCGACGCCACCGCCGCGGCGGGCTCGACCTACCGGTACCTGGTGACCGCCCTGGACCGGCTGCACCACGAGAGCCCGGCCAGCAACGCGCGGGTCGTCACCGGCACCGGCGGCACGTTCAGCGTGATCGTCGACAACACCACCACTGGTGGCTTCACCGCCGCCACCACCTGGGGCACGTCGTCGTACCTCACCACGCGATACGGCACGAACTACCGATTCGCCGAGCCGCAGGCGGTCAGCGACCCGGCCTGGTTCAGCGCGACGCTGCCCGCTGCCGGCTCGTACCGGGTCGAGGTCTGGTACCCGGCGGACCCCGGCTACAACAGCGCCACGCCGCACCTGGTGGCCACCGCGAACGGAACCGTGACGGCCTCCGTCGACCAGCGCAGCGGCGGCGGGCAGTGGCGGGTGCTGGGCACCTACGACTTCGCCGCGGGGACACGCCAGGTCGTCGGGGTCAGCCGCTGGACCAGCACCCAGGGGTACGTCGTAGCCGACGCCGTCCGGATCACCCGGCTCTGAGCCGCGCCGTTCCCCCGGGGCGTCTCGACGTTTCGGGGGAACGGCGTATTGCCCACCCCGGGCCATCGCCGACCTGAACGAGCACCTGAGGCACTGGCGGAGCAGCCAGTCGAGGTGACCCTGGCTCAGCCCTGGCGGAGCCAGACGGCACCGAGCGGTGGCACCTGGAGGGCCGCGGAGGCGACCATGCCGTGCCACGGCACGTCCTCGGCGCGTACCTCGCCCAGGTTGCCCACCCCCGACCCGCCGTAGTGGTGCGCGTCGGTGTTGAGCACCTCCTGCCACGTCCCGCCGGCCGGCAACCCGATCCGGTAGTCGTGCAGCGGCTGGGCGGAGAAGTTCGCCACGCAGACCAGGGTCGAGCCGTCCGGGGCGATCCGGACGAACGACACGGTGTTGTTGGCGACGTCGTCGCCGGCGATCCACCGGAACCCGGCCGGCTCGGTGTCCTGTGCCCAGAGCGCCGGAGTGTCCCGGTAAACGCGGTTGAGGTCAGCGACGAGGCGCTGCACACCGGCGCGGGCCGGGTCGTGCAGCAGGTACCAGTCGAGGCCGCGCTCCTCGCTCCACTCCCTGTCGTCGGCCAGCTCCGAGCCCATGAAGAGCAGCTGCTTGCCCGGGTGCGCCCACATGTACGCCAACAGCGCCCGCACGTTCGCCAGCCGCTGCCAGGTGTCGCCGGGCATCTTGCCGGCCAGCGAGCCCTTGCCGTGCACCACCTCGTCGTGGCTGATCGGCAGCACGTAGTTCTCGCTCCAGGCGTACGCCAGGGAGAAGGTGAGCTGGTGGTGGTGGTGCTGGCGGTAGATCGGGTCCTTCGAGGTGTAGAGCAGGGTGTCGTGCATCCAGCCCATGTTCCACTTGAACCCGAAGCCCAGCCCGCCCTCGGCCGTGGAGCTGGTGACACCCGGCCAGGCGGTGGACTCCTCGGCGATCATGACGACCCCGGCGTGGTGCTTGTAGACGGTCGCGTTCACCTCCTGCATGAGCGCGAGGGCTTCCAGGTTCTCCCGGCCGCCGTACTTGTTGGGGGTCCACTCGCCGGGCTTGCGGGAGTAGTCCAGGTAGAGCATCGAGGCGACGGCGTCCACCCGCAGCCCGTCGACGTGGAACTGGTCGCACCAGTAGAGCGCGTTGGCGACCAGGAAGTTGCGCACCTCGTTGCGGCCGAAGTCGAAGACGTACGTACCCCAGTCGGGGTGTTCGCCACGGCGCGGATCGGGGTGCTCGTAGAGCGGCGTGCCGTCGAAGCGCCCGAGGGCCCACTCGTCCTTGGGGAAGTGCGCGGGCACCCAGTCCAGGATCACGCCGATGCCCGCGGCGTGCAGCCGGTCGACCAGGTGCCGGAACTCGTCCGGGTCACCGAAGCGGGAGGTCGGCGCGTAGTAGCCGGTGACCTGGTAACCCCAGGAGCCGCCGAACGGGTGCTCCATCACCGGCAGGAACTCCACGTGCGTGAAGCCCAACTCGGTGACGTACGCGGTGAGCTGGTCGGCCAGCTCGCGGTAGCTCAGCCCGGGTCGCCACGAACCGAGATGCACCTCGTAGACGCTCATCGGCTCCTGGTGCGGCTGCCGCTCGGCCCGTCGGGCCAGCCAGTCCGCGTCGTTCCACCGGTACGTCGAGTGGTGCACCACCGAGGCGGTGGCCGGGGGCACCTCCGCGTACGCGGCCAGGGGGTCGGCCTTGTCCCGCCACTGCCCGTCGGCGCCCAGCACCCGGTACTTGTAGCGGGCTCCGACCCGGGCGTTGGGGACGAACAGTTCCCACACGCCGCTGGAGCCGAGCGAGCGCATCGACCAGCCGTCGTCGGGCCCCCAGCCGGTGAAGTCGCCGACCACCCGGACCCCGCCGGCGTTGGGCGCCCACACGCTGAAAGCCACGCCCTCGTCGAAGACCCGTGCGCCCAGGGCGTCCCACAGTCGCTCGTGCCGGCCCTCGCCGATCAGGTGCAGGTCCAGCTCGCCGAGCGTCGGCGGATAGCGGTACGGGTCGTCGTGCGCGGTGCCGTCGACCTCCACCCGGTAGTCGAGCACTGTGCCCTCGACCTGGGTCTCGAAGACGCCCACGTCGTGCACCCGCTTCATCGGGTGTCGCTCGTCGCCGACGAGCAACACCACGTCGCCGGCGCCCCGGCGCATCGTGCGGATCGTCGTCGAGGAGTCGGCGGGGTGCGCGCCGAGCAACGCGTGCGGGTCGTGCGTCGCGCCGGAGATCAGCTGGTCCATCGGGCGTCCTTCGGGGCGGCGTCGGTCGGTGCGGAGGCGGGCGGGCGGGTCGCCGATCGGCGCGGCGGGGTCGGTACCGGGCCCGACCGGCGGGGCGGAGTCGGAACGGGAGCTGTCGGCGCAGGAGTTGTCGGCGCGGGAGCTGTCGGTGCGGTGCCGCCGGACAGGTCGTCCGGCACCTCGGCGACGGTGAGGTCCGCCGACTCGGCGCCCACCGGCTGCGGCTCGGTCGGCGGGGCTGGCCGACGCACGGTCAGCACGTGCGCCGGTTGCAGGTACGGGTCGAGCCGCACCGCGTTGCGTTGACCCCAGTCGTAGCTGGTGCCGGTCAGCTCGTCGTGCACTGTGAACCGCTCGTGCCAGTCGAAGCCCAGCGCCGGCATGTCGAGGGTGGTGTTGCCCCACTGCACCTCGCGCGAGTCGAACGAGCAGATCACGATGACAGTGTTGCCGGTCTCCGGGTCGTGCTTCGACCAGCAGAGCAACGCCGGGTTGTCGATCTCGTGGAAGCGCAGGTTGCGGAGCTGGTGCAGGGCCGGGTTGTCACGGCGTACCCGGTTGAGGGTGGTGAGGAACGGTGCCAGCGAACGGCCCTGCGCCTCGGCGCCGGCCCAGTCCCGGGGCCGCAGCTCGTACTTCTCGTTGTCCAGGTATTCCTCGGCGCCCGGCCGGGCCACGTGCTCGAACAGCTCGAAACCGGCGTACATGCCCCAGGACGGGGAGAGCAGCGCGGCCAGCACCGCCCGGATCTTGAACATCGGCGGCCCGCCGTGCTGCAACGACTCGTGCAGGATGTCCGGTGTGTTCGGCCAGAAGTTCGGCCGCATGTGGTCGGCCGACTCGACCAGTTCCTCGCAGTACTCCCGCATCTCGGCGGCCGTCGTGCGCCAGGTGAAATAGGTGTACGACTGCGTGAAGCCGATCTTGCCGAGGCCGTGCATGATGGCCGGTCGGGTGAACGCCTCGGCCAGGAACAGCACGTCGGGGTCGACACTCTTCACCTCGGCGATCAGCCAGTGCCAGAAGTCGAACGGCTTGGTGTGCGGGTTGTCCACCCGGAAGATCCGGATGCCCTCGCCGACCCAGTGCAGCACGACCCGCAGCACCTCGGCCCGGATGCCCTCCGGGTCGTTGTCGAAGTTGACCGGGTAGATGTCCTGGTATTTCTTCGGCGGGTTCTCCGCGTACGCGATGCTGCCGTCGGCCCGGGTGGTGAACCACTCCGGGTGCTCGGTGACCCACGGGTGGTCCGGCGCGCACTGCAACGCCAGGTCCATCGCGACCTCCAGGCCCTGCGCCGCCGCCGCCTCGATGAAGGCGCGGAAGTCCGCGGGCGTACCCAGGTCGGGGTGGATGGTGTCGTGGCCGCCCTCGGCGGCGCCGATCGCCCACGGTGAGCCCACGTCGGCCGGCCCGGCGGTGAGCGCGTTGTTGCGGCCCTTGCGGTTGACCCGGCCGATCGGGTGGATCGGCGGCAGGTAGAGCACGTCGAAGCCCATCGCGGCCACGCCCGGCAGCCGGTCGGTGGCGGTGGCGAAGGTGCCGGAGCGGCCACCCACCGCCCCCTCGGAGCGGGGGAAGAACTCGTACCACGCCGAGAAGAGCGCCCGCTTGCGGTCAACCCAGATGGTGTACGTGTCACCGGCGGTCACCAACTCCCGCACCGGGTGCTCCCAGAGCAGGTCGGCCAGCGCCAGCGCCGGGTCGACCCGCTGCGGCAGCGGCAGGTCGGTCTCGACCAGCGCGGTGAGGGCATCGGCGACCCGGGGCCGGTCGGCGGCCGGGACGAGGTCCCGGGCGGCGGCGAGCACACGAGCGCCCTCGGCCAGGTCGTTGGCCAGGTCCTCCGGCCCCTGCCCGGCGGCGATCTTCTTGGTCACCGCGTTCTGCCAGGTCAGGTACGGGTCCTGGAACGCCTCGACGGAGAAGGTCCAGGAGCCGACGGCATCCGGGCGAATCGTGGCGTGCCAGCGGTCCTGGCCGGGCTCGCCGGGGCGCATCCGGGTGAACGGCCGGGCTTCGCCGTCCGGACCTGTCCAGACCACGTTGCAGCCGAGCGCGTCGTGCCCCTCCCGGTAGGCGCGGGCCGACACCGGGACCGGCTCGTCGACCACCGCCTTGGCCGGGTACCGCCCGCACGAGACGACGGGGGAGACGTCTTCGATCGGGAACCGTCCAGTCACCCCGCCAACCTACTGCGCGAGATCCGTTCGCGCGCGGCCAAGCACGCCTGTCCCTCCCTGCCCTCGCGGCGCGAGTCACGATCCGTGCGCTCACGTCGGGATTCGCGCACTTTCAGGGAAACTGCTGCCTCAACGCCTGCTGACACAGCAGTTTCCCGGAAGTTGTCCGGATCTTCGTGGTGCGCGTGGTGTGAGCGGACTCAGGCGGGCGGGTTCGGTGCCTCGAACAAGCCCTTGCCTTGTGCACCTTGACCCGCCCCGCTCTTCTGTGACTTGGTGGGCGCGTTACCGAGGGGCGCCTACGCATCATGTGTGGTGCGTCGAGCTCAGTGTCACGTATCATATGTGACACGTGACAGGGGGTCGGGTATGCGGTTGAATAGCAAGGGCCAGGTCACCATTCCGGCGGCGCTGCGGGCCCAGTACAACCTGCATGAAGGCGACGAGGTCGATGTGGTCGAGGAGGGCGGCGCCCTCCGCATCGTCCGAGTCCACGGTGCCGAGACCCGGGGCCAGCGCCTCGTCGGCCACATGCGGGGCCGGGGCAGCGCCAAGGAGACCGAGCACATGTCCACCGAGGAGCTGATGGAGATGTTGCGTGGCGAGTGACCGGATCCGCGCAGTGCCACCACGTCCGCCCGACGCGGTGACGACCCTGGTCGACACCAACGTCCTGCTGGACATCCTGACCGATGACCCCAAGTGGGCGGAGTGGTCCGGAGCCGTCCTGGCCGAGGCCCGCGACGCGGGCAACCTGGTGATCAATCCCATTGTGTACGCCGAGGTGTCGGTCCGTTTTGACCGGGTCGAAGAGCTTGACGAGGCGTTGCCGGCGGGGGATCTCCTGCGCGAGGAGCTTCCGTACCTGGCGGGCTTCCTCGCGGGTAAAGCCTATGCGCGGTACCGGAACCTGGGCGGCGCGAAGCGGTCGCCGCTGGCCGACTTCTATATTGGGGCGCACGCGGCGGTGTGCCGGTACAACCTGCTGACCCGTGACGGGTCGCGATACCGCACGTACTTTCCGACCCTGACGCTGATCACACCGGACGGCTGACCGTCCCTGGGCCGTCGCGAGGCAGTGCCCGGGAAACATCAAGATCCACACGCGTTCGTTGAAAGCGCGGTATCGAGGCGACCCGGACACGGCGGTTTCCTGAAAGCTGAGTGGATCTGGGTCGGGCGAGGGCCGCCGCGTGCGCGGAGGTGACGTAGCCTCCGGCCATGATCGAGCGGGTGAAAGTCGCGGTTGTGGGTGTCGGCAACAACACCTCGGCGCTGGTGCAGGGAATCGCGCTCCACCGCCACAACGGCAGTCTGGTGGGTGTCCGCAGGCCGACCGTCGACGGGCTCGCAGTGGGCGACATCGAGTTCGTTGCGGCCTTCGCCACCTCCCCGGAGAAGATCGGGAGGGACCTGACCGAGGCGATCTTCCTGCCGCCCAACAATTTCCCCCGGCTCGACTGCGACCTGCCTGAGGCAGGTGTCCCCGTCACCGAGGGGCTTGTCGACGCGACCGGCGTGGGCCGGGTGGCGGCGGCGCTGGCCGGGGCGGAGGTGCTGCTCTACTCGGCGCCGAGCGGCCGACCGGAGATCGCCCGGGCGTACGCCGAGGCGGCGTGCAGCGCGGGCGTCGCCTTCATCAACACCACCGCCGACCCGATCGCCCGCGATCCGCAGGTGATGAGCAGGTTCGAGGCGGCCGGTCTGCCGCTGCTCGGAGACGACCTCGCCAGCCAGTTCGGCACCTCGGTGGTGCACAACGCACTGCTGCGGCTGCTTCAGGAGCGGGGCCTCACGCTGGTCAGCTCCTACCAGGTCAATCTGGGCGGCACCGAGGACTTCCGCAACCTGGTCGAGAACCCCAACACGAAGAAGCAGTCCAAGCTCAACGCCCTGCCGGACGCCGACAAGGTCGAAATGGCTCCGCTCGGGTACCTGCCGCACCTGCGGTCACAGAAGGTGGCGCACCTCAACATCGAGGCGCAGGGCTGGGGCGAAACGGTGGTGAGCCTCGACGTGAAACTGAAGGTGGACGACCCCAGTGGCGCCGCCGGGGTCAACATCGACCTCATCCGCATCGCGGCCAGCGCGCTCCGCAACGGGCACGGTGGTAATCCCGCTCAGGCGACGTCCCTGCTCAAGTCTCCGCCCGGAACGGCGATCTGACCGGCGTCGAACGGCGTCGGGACGACAGGGCGGGGGTGTCGACCGTACGGGTGAGGGCCGCCCAGCCCGGGCGTCGGTGGAGGACGACGGTGAGTGAATGGGCGAATGACAATCCTCGCGATCGTCGTCGGCGGTGGCATCGGCGCCACCCTGCGGTACCTGCTGGGGCTCGGCCTCGCGCCATCCACGCCACCTGACTTCCCCTGGGTCACCTTCGTGATCAACATGGTGGGCGCCTTCGCTCTCGGCGCCGTGATGACGCTGCTCGCGGCACACCGGCTGCCCGGCCCGTGGGGCAAGCCGTTTCTGTCGACCGGACTCATCGGCGGGTTCACGACCTGGTCGCACTTCATCGTCGAGGCTGACCAACTGATCGGGGCGCGGCGCAGTGGGATCGGCATCGTCTACCTCGTGGTGTCCATCGTCGGTGGCGTGATCGCGGCGGCGCTCGGCGCCCGTCTGGCGGAACTGCGGGTGGGGCACCCGGCGGGAAGGGGTGCGTGATGTGGGTGGGCATCGGAGTGTTCCTGGCCGGCGGGCTGGGTGCGCTGTCCCGGGCCGGGGTGGACGCGCTGGTGAAGCCGTGGTGGAGCGCGCGGGTCAACGGGCCCAGCAGGGCCTTCCCGGCGAGCACCTTCCTGATCAATGTCTCCGGTGCCTTCGTGCTCGGCATCGTCACCGGCTACGCGGTGAAACACACCGCCGTCGGCGCACAGGACTTCGCCACGATCGTCGGCGTCGGCTTCCTCGGCGCGTACACCACATTCTCCACCGAGGAATGGCACTCCCTGGGACTGCTGCGCAAGAACGCCGCCGTCGAGGCCTTCAACGTGCTCGGCAGTCTCTGCGCCAGCCTCGTGGTGGCCGCGCTCGGCCTGTGGCTGGGCAGCCTGCTCTAGGCGGCCGGTCCAGCGGCGTTCTCCGTCAGACCGCCTTCACCAGCAGCGAGCGGTAGATGTCGAGCGTCTGCCGGGCGATGGCGTCCCAGGAGAAGTGCTCCACGGCGCGCCGCCGACCGGCCTGACCGAACCGGGCGGTACGCGCCGGGTCGGCGAGCAGCGTGTTGATCGCCGACGCCAGGTCGGCGACGAACTTCTCCGGCTCCAACGGGGTCCCCGACCCGTCGGTGACCTGCTCGATCGGCACCAGCAGGCCCGTCTCGCCGTCGGACACGACCTCGGGAATGCCGCCCGTCGCGGTCGCCACCACCGCCGTCTCGCAGGCCATCGCCTCCAGATTGACGATGCCCATCGGCTCGTAGATCGACGGGCAGGCGAAGACGGTGGCGTGCGTGAGCACCTGGATCACCTCCGGCTTGGGCAGCATCTCCGCCACCCAGACCACGCCGGAGCGGTTGGCCCGCAACTCGGCGACCAACTCCTCCACCTCGGCGGCGATCTCGGCCGTGTCCGGCGCGCCGGCGAGGAGCACGAGCTGGGTGTCCGCCGGCAGCTCCCGGGCGGCCCGCAGCAGGTAGGGCAGCCCCTTCTGCCGGGTGATCCTGCCCACGTAGACCACGCTGGGTCGGGACGGGTCGACACCGAGCCGGTCCAGCACGTCGGTGCCGGAGTCCGGGGCGTACTGGATGGTGTCGATGCCGTTGTAGACCACCCGGACCCGGGACGGGTCGATCTGCGGGTAGGCGGTCAGCACGTCGTTGCGCATCCCCCCACTGACCGCGATCACGGCGTCGGCGGCCTCCATGGCGGTGCGCTCGATCCAGGACGAGAGCGCGTAACCGCCGCCGAGCTGCTCGGCCTTCCACGGCCGCAGCGGCTCCAGGCTGTGCGCGGTCACCACGTGCGGCACCCCGTGCAGCAGCTTCGCGGTGTGGCCGGCCATGTTCGTGTACCAGGTGTGGCTGTGCACCACGTCGGTGCCGGCCGCGCCGGCGGCCATCTCCAGATCCACGCCCATCGTGCGCAGCGCGGCGTTCGCGCCGGTCAGGCCGGGCGGTTCGGCGTACGCGGTGACGCCCGGCTCGCTACGCGGCAGACCGAAGCAGTGCACGCGGACGTCGGTGAGGCGGCGCAACTCCCGGGCCAGGTACTCGACGTGCACCCCGGCACCGCCATAGACCTCCGGCGGGTACTCGCGGGTGAGCAGATCGACGCGCAGCGGGGTGGGTTCCGTCATGACCCCGCACCCTAGTGCAGAAGACTCCCCGTACGAGTGGTGAAGTGGGGCGAGGGTGGATAGCGTCGGGGCATGGCTGCCAAGGTGCTCGCGATCGTCCTGGCGGGTGGTGAGGGCAAGCGCCTGATGCCACTCACCACGGATCGGGCCAAGCCGGCCGTCCCGTTCGGCGGGATGTACCGCATGGTCGACTTCGTCCTCTCCAACCTGGCCAACGCCGGCTATCTCAAGATCGTCGTGCTGACCCAGTACAAGTCCCACTCCCTCGACCGACACATCACCAAGACCTGGCGGATGTCCACGCTGCTCGGCAACTACGTCACACCGGTGCCCGCGCAGCAGCGTCGCGGCCCGTGGTGGTTCGCCGGCTCGGCCGATGCCATCTACCAGAGCTTCAACCTCATCAACGACGAGCAGCCTGACTACGTGATCGTCTTCGGCGCCGACCACATCTACCGGATGGACCCCCGGCAGATGGTCGAGGACCACATCGCCTCCGGCGCCGCGGTGACCGTCGCCGGCATCCGCCAGCCGCTGTCGATGGCCGACCAGTTCGGCGTCATCGAGGTCGGCGAGGACGGCAAGCGGATCCGGGCGTTCCGCGAGAAGCCCACCGACGCGGTCGGTCTGCCCGACGCGCCGAACGAGATCTACGCCTCGATGGGCAACTACGTGTTCACCACCCGGGCGCTCTGCGAGGCGGTCGAGCGCGACGCCGAAGACAAGACCAGCAAGCACGACATGGGCGGCAGCATCATCCCGATGCTCGTCGAGCGGGGCGAGGCCAATGTCTACGACTTCCGCGACAACGAGGTGCCGGGCAGCACCGACCGGGACCGCGGCTACTGGCGCGACGTGGGGACGCTCGACTCCTTCTACGACGCCCACATGGATCTGATCAACGTGCACCCCGTGTTCAACATGTACAACTTCGACTGGCCGATCTACACCGAGCAGCCGCCGTGGCCGCCGGCGAAATTCGTCCACCAGTGGGGTGAGCGGGTCGGCCGGGCGGTCGGCTCGATGGTCTCCCCGGGCGTGGTGATCTCCGGTTCGCTGGTGGAAAACTCGATCGTCTCGCCGAAGGTGCGGGTGCACTCGTGGGCGCACGTCGAGGGCTCGGTGCTGATGGAGGGTGTGGAGATCGGCCGGCACGCGGTGGTCCGGCGGGCGATCCTGGACAAGAACGTGTTCGTCCCGGAGGGCGCCGAGATCGGCGTCGACCTGGAGAAGGATCGGCAGCGCTACACCGTCTCCGACAACGGCATCGTGGTGATCGGCAAGGGCCAGAAGGTCGAGCCGTGACCGACCCGTACTCCCCGAGGAGGATCCCGCAGTGACCCACCCCCGTGCCGGCCAGCCCGCCGAGCCCGCCGACCTGGTCGACGTGCCGCGCCTGGTGACCGCCTACTACGCCGAGCATCCGGATCCCACGGACCCGGCGCAACAGGTCTCCTTCGGCACCTCCGGGCACCGCGGCTCCAGCCTGCGCAACGCGTTCAACTCCGACCACATTCTCGCGGTCACCCAGGCGCTGTGCGACTACCGGCGGGAGCAGGGCCTGGACGGGCCGCTCTTCCTCGCCCGCGACACCCACGCGCTCTCCGCGCCGGCCGCGGTGGACGCCCTGGAGGTGCTCGCCGCCAACGGGGTCACCGTGCTGGTGGACAGCCGCGACGGCTACACCCCCACGCCGGCGCTGTCGCACGCGATCCTCACCCACAACCGGGGTCGCACCAGCGGGCTCGCCGACGGCATCGTCATCACCCCGTCGCACAACCCGCCCGACGACGGCGGTTTCAAGTACAACCCCACCAACGGCGGGCCGGCCGACACCGACGTCACCCGGTGGATCCAGGACCGGGCCAACGCCATCCTCGCCGCCGGGCTCAAGGAGGTCCGCCGGATCACCTACGCGCGTGCCCGGGCCGCCGACACCACCGGGGAGTACGACTTCCTCGCCCACTACGTCGACGACCTGCCGTCGGCGATCGACATCGACGCCATCCGCGATGCCGGGATCCGGATCGGCGCGGACCCACTGGGCGGGGCCAGCGTGGCGTACTGGGGTGAGATCGCCGAGCGGCACCGCCTGGACCTGACCGTGGTCAACCCGACGGTCGACCCGACCTGGCGGTTCATGACCCTGGACGGCGACGGCAAGATCCGGATGGACTGCTCCTCGCCGAACGCGATGGCGTCGCTGATCGCCGCTCGCGCCGACTACCAGATCTCCACCGGCAACGACGCGGACGCCGACCGGCACGGCATCGTCACCCCGGACGCCGGCCTGATGAACCCCAACCACTACCTGGCGGTGGCGATCGGTCACCTGTTCCGTACCCGTACCGAATGGGGTCCGGACGCCGCGGTGGGCAAGACGCTGGTCTCCTCGTCGATGATCGACCGGGTCGCCGCGGACCTGGGTCGGCCGCTGCTGGAGGTGCCGGTCGGCTTCAAGTGGTTCGTGCCCGGCCTGCTCGACGGCGCGGTCGGCTTCGGCGGTGAGGAGAGCGCGGGGGCGTCGTTCCTGCGCCGAGACGGTTCCACCTGGACCACCGACAAGGACGGCCTGCTGCTCTGCCTGCTCGCCTCCGAGATCCTGGCCACCACCGGGCGCAGCCCGAGTGAGCACTGGGCGGAGCTGGCCGAGAGGTTCGGCGCGCCCTCGTACGCCCGGATCGACGCCCCGGCCACCCGGGAGCAGAAGGCCGTGCTCGGCAAGCTCTCGCCGGACCAGGTCACCGCCACCGAGCTTGCCGGCGAGCCGATCACCGCGACGCTGACCACCGCCCCCGGCAACAACGCCCCGATCGGCGGCCTCAAGGTCAGCACGAAGTCCGGCTGGTTCGCCGCGCGCCCGTCCGGCACCGAGGACGTCTACAAGATCTACGCCGAGTCCTTCCAGGGCCCCGACCACCTCAAGAAGATCCAGGAAGAAGCCAAAGCCCTGGTAGACCAAGCCCTAACCGCCTAACCCCGTCACCCGGGTAAAGGGGTTGGGTGGGTTAGCAGGGCGGGGGGATTTCTTGTTGGCTGCGTCGGCGTAGTTCCTCGGGGAGCAGCTCGCGGAGCTGTTCGGGGAGGAACGGCAGGTCGAGCAGGGTCATCTTCAGCTGGTTGCGCTCCTGGTAGCGCAGCGGGTCGAAACGGACCACCAGGCCGGCGTTGCGGCGGTACGTGATGTCCACGGCCCCATCCGTCGCCGCGTCGCGGAACACCAACCCGTCCATCTCCACCACGACCGGCGACGAGTCGGGTCGGATCTCCAGCCGGATCTTTTCGTCCGCCGAGAGCACCACCGACCGGGAAATGCCGGCCATGGGCGCCGACGGTGTGATCACCACCGAGTCGGCGGCGGGGGAGATCAGTGGACCACCGGCGGCGTAGCTGTAGGCCGTCGAGCCGACCGGGGTGCTGACCACCACGGCGTCACTGCGGTAGTAGCCGTACTGCTGACCGTCGATGGCGAGGGTGACGCTGACGAAGCCGGACCCGGGCTGGCGCACCAGCGCGATGTCGTTGAACGCCACGACGTCGTCACCGCACACGTCGCACGCCAGGCAGGCGTGCGACTCGATGGTGAAGTCCTTCGACAGCAGCCGGCTCAGCGCGTCGGGCAGCTCCGGCGGCTCGATCTCGACGAGAAACCCCAGATGACCCAGGTGTACGCCGAGCACCGGCTTCGGGTCGCGGATCGCGGAGCGCAGCGCACCCAGCATGGTGCCGTCGCCGCCGACGCTGATCAACGCGTCGGCCCGGGCGGCGACCTCGTCCGCCGGCACCGGTTCGACGCAGGACGGCACCCGGTGCCGGTCCTCCTCGCGCACGATCAGCGTCTTGCGGTGGCGCGTCGCCCACCGTTCGATGATCCCGACCACCTCGGTGACATCCCGGGTGGGGTGCAGCACAAGTCCCAGCCCCGACACCCATACAGCTCATCACATCGGCGGCGACCGCACCCGGCGTACACCGGAAGGTGCGCTGGCACGCCGAGGGTGTACCCGCAGGTGCACGGCGGCGACCGTGGTCGGTCCGGAGCGGAGCGGCGCTCAGGTGTTGCGTCACCTCGGCTCGACGGGATCGTTACGGAGGTTGTTGGTCCGGTCACGTTGTGCCATGTTCTCCGCCGATTGCTCAGTAAGTGAGGTCGACAGGTGCCCAGTCGCGTTCGCACGATGATCCGCAGGGTCCAGGACCACCTCGCCGGCTCCCGTGATCCGGAGGCGTTCGCCCGGTCACTTGGTGTGAAGCTGAACGGCCGGGTCAAGTTCTACGCGGTGAACCGTGCGATGTTCGGGTCCGAGCCCTGGTTGATCACCATGGGGGACAACGTCTACATCACCGCCGGGGTCCAGTTCGTGACCCACGACGGGGGCACTCTGATCCTGCGCAAGGACCATCCCGAGCTGGACTGGACCGCCCCGATCACCATCGGCAACGACGTCTACATCGGCATGCGGTCGATGATCCTGGCTGGGGTCAACATCGGTAACAGGTGCGTGATCGGGGCGGGGTCGATCGTCACCCGCGACATCCCGGACAACACAGTGGCGGCCGGAGTGCCGGCTCGCCCGCTGCGCACCACCGACGAGTACCTGAAGCAGTTGCAGGCCAAGTCGCTGGGCATCGGCCATCTCGCCGTCCAGGCGAAGCACGAGGCGATCAAGAAGATCTACGGGGTCACGACGGTCTGACGCTGCCGACGTCCCACCAGCCCGGGCTTTGCGACGCGCCCTAGGCCCGCCGGTAGGCGACCCGGGGCGGGGGCAGTTGGTGAACGCCGTCGATCGTGATCGTCCCCAGTGCGCCGGTCACTCCGGTCGACTCGTAGCCGAACCGATCGCCGGTCATGGCCGCCGAGCTGGTACCGATGTTCAGCGTTGCGGCGCTGGCGGTGGCAATGGTCCGCAACGTGGGCGGGGTGGTGGGGCCTGCCTGCCACACGTGTCCGTACCAGTGCCAGCCGACTGGTAGGACCACCGGGGCGGCCAGAACAGATTCCTTCACCCCTGTGGACGTGACGTCGAGTGTGCCGAAGTCGGCGATCGGGCGAACGAGCACAGGTCGGCCGGTCGTCGGGTCGTGGCTGTACACGCCGTGCCGCAGGACACCCGTGCCCGCTCCCGTCACCTCGATGCACACCCGGTCGACCGGGGTGGCGTCGGCCAGGTACATCGGATGCAGCAGGAGGCGCTGGTAGGTGCCGGTGTAGGTGGTGCTGAGGGTCGCGCCGGCCACGGGCAGAAAGTAGCTACCCACCCCGTCCGTCGCCCCCGGCAGGGCCTCCATGCGTGGCCGGTCCGGCTCCGCGCGCCACATGCCGTACCCGGGGGACGTCGACACCTCGTACGGGATCCCGTCGGCGGTGATCCGGTCCGGGACCCGGAGGTTCGTCGGCCCGGCCGGAACGAGCTTCCGGTTCAGCAACTCTGTCGCCAGCATTCGAGCGCCCTTGACCGCACCGACCCGTTCGATCATGACGAAGTCGTGGGTACCGTCCGACACCGTGATCTCGGTGGCGGTCATGGGTGGGGCCAGGTACCGGCGGTAGGCGGTGCCGGCCGCCGACTCCCCGGGTTCGAGAGTGCGCCCCCACACCAGCTGCGGGTAGTTCTTCTTGAAGCTGGAGCTGATGAACCAGCCCTTCGCAGTGGTGTACCTGACCCGGATCTGGGGATGCCCGTCACCGATTGGCAGCAGGCCGACGGTGATGCCCCACTGTGGGATGCCATTTGCGTCGACCGCCCACTGGGTCATGCTGCTCGCCGGCATCAGCGGGTTCTTCAGGGTCGCCGGGGTGATATCGGTGAGCGCGGGAAGCGTGTTGATATCTGCCCAACCCGACCAGTCCAGGGTGCCAGCGACCCCCACGTTCGGCATGAACTGCCTGCGGGTGCCGCCCGTCGGCGCGGTCAGCGGGAAGCACTGGGTGACACCCATGTTCAGAGTGAACTTCTGCAGAGCGGTCACCCGCTGGGCGACGATCAGCGTGCCCCGCGACCAGCGGTAGATATTGGCGACGTGGCACAGCGAGGGCACCTGCGGCATGATCGTGGAGACCGGTGTGCCGATGTTCGCCTGCGCAGTGTCGATCATTCCTTGGTACGACGAGATGGTGTACGACTCCTCGATCGTCAACGCCTGCCCCGTCGACGTGCCGTCGGGGACCGGCCGCCCGTCCAGCTCGACGGTCACCGTGCGGGAGTGGGTGGCGGGGAGAATCTGCACGGCCGGAATGAGGATGTCCTGGATCGGCACCGTGGCCGCGTGGGACGCACCCGACAGGTGGGTGAGCGGCGCTGACGGTGGGGTCATCACGCCCCGGGCGATGCCGTCGATGACCGTGTACGGGTTACCGAACAACAGGTTGCCGCCGTCGATGATCGCCAACAGGGTGTAGACGTGCGTCCCGTCGGTCCACCGCGAGCCCACGTCGGCCGTCGTCTTGCCGTGGTTGGCCAGGGCGATCCGGTTGCCGACGCTGTAGCCGTGGTTGCCGCCGACGTACGACCAGCCGGTGTTGACCGGACAGTTGTCGTCCGACGTGTCGTGGATCTTCGTGCCGATGGTCGAGGGCACGACCGGCCAGACCTGGGCGTCGGTCGCGGTCGTCGGTACGAGCATGACCTGCGGGAGGCCAGCGTGCCACAGGCCGACCATGGTGGCGGGAGGGTACGCCAGATTCACCGGCATCATCACGTCGCGAGTGTTGTCGAACCGGGACCGGATGGAGAGTGTGTTGCCGCCCCGGTACACAGTCAGATCGATCATGGTTAACACCTCTGGCACTCATCCTCGCCCCGCCTCGTGACCGCTGCCATCGACGAAAGGATGAGCTCCGCTCCCGTTCGTGTTGGTGCTTGCGTCAGTTGCGCCGTCTAGCCGGATTTGCCCCTCTACGTTGCGGGCTTCCCGTTACTGCACGCTGCCTCGCTCGATGTACAGGTGGTCGGTCCATACCCCCGAGAGGTTGTTCATGCGCATTCTGATCACTGGCGGGGCCGGTTTCATCGGTTCGAACCTGGCCCGCGCCGCGTTGGTCGATCCTGCGGTGAAGGAGGTGGCCATCCTCGACGACCTGTCGGTCGGACTGCGGGGCAACCTCGACGGGCTGGATGTCGACTTCGTCGAGGGGTCGATCCTGGATCCCGGTGCGCTGGACGCCGCGATGGCCGGGCGGGAGGCCGTCGTCCACCTGGCGGCGCTGCCCAGCGTGCCCCGTTCGCTGAGCGACCCGCTCGCCTCCCACCACGCGAACGCGACAGGCACGCTCATGGTCCTCGAGGCGGCGCGACGGCACGACGTCGGCCACGTCCTGGTCGCCTCCTCCTCCTCGGTCTACGGGATGAACCCCGCGCTGCCGAAGGAGGAGCTCACCTGGACCCGGCCGATGAGCCCCTACGCCGCCAGCAAGCTCGCCACCGAGGCGTACGCGCTCGCCCACCAGGCATCGTTCGGTCTGCCGACACTGGCGTTCCGGTTCTTCAACGTGTTCGGCCCGGGGCAGCGGCATGACCATGCCTACGCCGCGGTCATCCCCCGGTTCGTCCACGGCGCCCTGCGGGGGGAGCCCGTGGTGCTGCACGGCGATGGCACCCAGTCCCGCGACTTCACCTTCGTCGGCACCGTGTGCGAGGTCATTCTCGACGCACTCCGTCGGCGCGTGCACCACCCACACCCGGTCAACCTTGCCTTCGGCGCGCGGGCGAGTCTGCTGCAGGTGCTGGACGAACTCACCGAGTTGTTGGACCGCCCGATCGCCCGCGAGTACGCGCCGCCCCGCGTCGGGGATGTCCCCCACTCGTTGGCCGACAACACCACGCTGCGGGCGCTGTTCCCGGACGTCGTGCCGACCGACCGGACCGTCGGGCTCCGGGCGACGATCGAGTGGATGGCCGGGCTGTTGCACGTCGAACACGCCGCACAGCGGTGACCCAGAAGTCAACGAGCAGGGCAGAGCGGGCCCAACTCACCGCCGACCCGCCCCTCCCACCCCAGGACCCCGGCGCACCGGCCGCGCCGAAGGTCCAATCCCGACGCGGCCTGTCGCGGCTCCTGCCAGCGGGACGCGATCGCAGACTCAGCGTCGACATCGCCACCTCCCTGGTCGCCAAGGGGGTCGGTCTCGCCGCGCCGCTGGTCATCACCCCGGCCTGCTTCCGGTACCTCGGCGACCAGCGCTACGGCCTGTGGATGGCGATCACCGCGCTCACCGGGATGGCCTGGTTCGCCGACCTGGGGCTCGGCAACGGCCTGCTCACCCGGCTCAGTCTTCTCGCTGACGACCCCCGCCAGCGGGCGCGGGAGATTTCCAGCGCGTACGCCACGCTCGGTGTGGTCGCGTTGGCCCTGCTGGCCGGACTCGTCCTGATCGAACCCGTGGTGCCCTGGTCCCGGATGTTCGGCGTCACCGACCCCGCCATCGCCGCGGAGGCGTCGGCCCTGGCCCTGCTCTGCTTCGGGGCCTTCGCGATCAACGTTCCGCTCTCCCTGATCCAGCGGGTCCAGTACGCTCGCGCGCAGGTCATCCAGAGCAACGCGTGGCAGGCGGCCGGTGCCCTGTCCTCGATGGTGGCCGTGCTAGCCGCGATCGCCGCCGGGAGTAGCCCGCTGACGGTGATCGCCTGCGCCGTGCTGGGCGTCCCGCTGACCAACCTGATCAACACCGTCGTCTACTTCTGGCGGCAGGAGTCCACCGCACGACCGCGACCCGGGCTGGTGCACCGGGCCACGGCGGTGGGTCTGCTCCGGCTGGGCCTTCAATTCTTCGCGCTCTCGGCGATGTCGTCGATCGCGCTGAACGTGGACAGCCCGCTGATCGCACACGTCCTCGGCCTCAGCGTCGCCGCGTACTACGCGGTCGTCGGGAAGCTCTTCGGCGTCCTGTCACTGTTCGTCGCGTTGGTCGGGATGACGGTCTGGCCGGCAAACGGGGCCGCCCTCGCCCGCGGCGACACCGCCTGGGTACGCCGGACCACCCGACGGATGGTGCTGCTCAACGGCCTGATCGTGGGGACGGCCGGGCTCGCGCTGGTCGTTCTCGGTCATCGGCTGCTCGACCTGTGGGTCGGCGGGGTCGACACGGCGGTGGTGCCGGTCGCCGTCCTGGCCGGGCTTGCGCTCTGGTCGTTCCTGGTCGCGGTCGCCTCCCCGCTGCTTCTCGTACAGAACAGCATCGGCCTCCTCCGCCCGCAGTTCGTCGGCTGGGCGGCCTTCCTGCTGCTCGCGACGGCGCTGAAGCTCGCAGGGCTGCGGGAGTTCGGGCTGGTGGGCCTGCCGCTGGCCGGGTGCCTGGCCTACCTGCTCACCATCTGGCCCGCCGCCATCGCCGGTTACCGGCGCGCACTGGCCACTTCGGACCGTGTCACCACGCGCAGCGGGTCCGAGGTGGCGGTGTGACCGTCCGCCGTCCGGGGCCGGCAGGGATCGTCAGCCGGCCCGTCCTCTTCAACAGCTAGGGGAGTCCTTCGATGAAACAGGCGCAGATCGTCATCGACGCCGCGGGCGGGGCGGGCGGCGGTGCCGGGCGTCTCAAGACCGAACTCGACGCCTTCCTCGCCGATGGCGCCGTCCCGATCCGGGTCATCGGACGGGACCGCCACCTCACGCCGTCGTGGCTGGTGCGGCGCGAGGTCGTCGCCGCAGGCGCCCCCGTGCTCGTCTCGCTGAACAACGTCTCGTTCGCCTGGCGCGGCACCGAGCGGCGGGTGCTGGTGCACAACGCCCTGCATTTCCTGGCACCCAGCGAGGGGCGGCTGTTGACGCTGCAACCCCGGTCGCTGCGGGCCCAGATTCCTGTGGTCCGGCGGATGCTGCATCGGGCCGACGTGATCGCCGTTCCGTGCTCGGCCATGGCGCAACGGGTTGCCGATCGGGTGCCGGCGGTACGCGACCGGCTGCTGGTGCTCGCGAACCCGGTCAGCCCGGTCGGCCCCCGGGTGCCAACGGACGAGGTGTCGATCCTCGTCCCGGTCGTGCCGTCACCGTTCAAGAACGTGGTAGCGGAACTCCGCGTGCTGCTCGCCGCGCTGGACCGACGCCAGCACCCGGCTCGGGTACGGATGACCGCGCACCCCCACGATCTGCCGGATGACCTGGCCCGGCATCCGCGACTGGATCTGCTGGGGCAGCTGCCGCACCACGAACTCTCCGAACACTGGCGCCGGACGACGGCCGTCTTCTTCCCGTGCCTGGTGGAGTCCTTCGGCTACCCGCTGGCCGAGGCACGCGTCTACGGCCTGCCGGTGCTGGCACCGGACAGCGCGCAGTCCCGCGAGGTCGCGGGCAGCGCCCTGACCCCGTACCGCACTGCGGACGTGGCGAGCCTCGCTGACGCGCTCGACGAGATCGACCGGACGGTGGTCCCGGAACCGGACGCGTTCGAGCGGGGCGCGTACTTCACTCGGCTGCTGGGACTGGATCGGGAGCGGCCGGGCCGCCAGGTCGACAGGTCGGCGGCAGCCGTTGCCCGGGCGGTCCGCCCGTGACGAGCAGCCGGACGGAAGAACAAGGAGACGAAATGTCCGAGGACGTGTTCGGCAGCGCCGACGTCGGCGTCGGCCCGGGGAGTCGGAGCGACGACGGCCGGTGCCGGGTGCTGCGGGTCCTCGGCGAGCTGAACTTCGGGGGTACGGAGATGCGGACCGCCGAGTTGCTGCCCCGTCTCGCAGCCGCCGGGACTGAGGTCCACTTCGTGACGCTCAGCGGCCGGATCGGGCCCGGGCCCCTGGCCGAGGCGGCCGTCCGACACGGTGGGTCGGTCATCCCGATCCCGCTCGACGCCCGGTTCCCGCTGCGCTTCCTCCGGCTGCTGCGGCGGCTGCGCCCGGACGTGGTGCACGTGGACTGCGCGAACTTCTCCGGCGTGCTTCTCTGCCTCGCGCTGCTCGGCCGCGTACCGACCCGGGTCGCCCACTTCCGGGGTGACGACAACCAGCACCGCAACCTGCGTCGGCGGGCGCAGCGGTGGGTCTGGAGACAGCTCCTGCGAGCGTCGGCCACGGACATCCTGGGCGTCTCGCCCAGCGCTCTCACCTGTGGCTATCACCGGGCCTGGCGCGACGACCCGCGGTGTCAGGTAGTGCTCAACGGTCTGGACCTCGACCGGCTCCACCGGCCGACCGGCCAGCACCTCCGGGCCCTGACCGGGGCCGGCCCGGACGACCTGCTCTGCGTGAGTGTGGGCCGGGCCTCGCCGGAGAAGCGGCGCTGGCTCCTGCCACCGATCCTGGCCGGTCTGCGCGATCAGGGCGTCGACGCCCACGTCGTCCTCATCGGCCCCTCGGACGACAACGACGAGGCCCGCGTGCGAGCCGCCGCCGCTGAACACGGCGTCGCCGACCGGGTACACCTGCTCGGCCCACGCGACGACGTGGGCGGCCTGCTCCGCCAGGCCGACGTTGTCGTACACCCGTCCTGCCTGGAAGGCCTGCCGGGCGGTGTGCTGGAACCCATCGCCCTGGGGATCGGCACTGTCGCCGCCGACCTGCCCGGTGTGCGCTTCATCGACGAGCACCTGCCCGGAGTCACCATCGTCGACACCGACGCGGCGCCGGCGGTGTGGGCGGCGGCGGTGGCGAGCGCCGCCGGCCACACCATGGCGACCGATCCCGACACGGCCGGCAGACGCTTCCAGTCGAGCCCCTTCGCGATCGAGGCGGCAGTCGAGACGCACCTGGCGATCTACCGGCGGCGGCTGCCCGAAGGCCCGCCGTCCGTACCCGTTGTCAAGAACAGAAGTCGGCTGCCCGCCGCTTCGGAACGGTGAGACAGATGAACGACCAGACGACGGTGCTCGGCACCGACCACGGGAGGCTCGACGGCCCGGCGCGGCGGACGGAGCAGCCACGTCCGCTCCTGATCGGCCACTACCGCTTTCCGTACGGTGACGCCACCTCCAACCGGTTGCTGCAACTCGCCCGGTGTGCGGCGCCGCACGGCACCCACACCCTGGTGGTCAACGACTGGCCGTCCGACGGGTCCGTGCCACCGCAGCGCGACGAGGTCGCCGGCATCGAGCTGATCACGCTGCGGACCTCGGGCGGGAACCGTGTCACCCGGATGTCGGCCCGCCTCACCCGTCCGGTCCGGGTGGTGCGGGCGATGCGCCGTCGGGGTGTGGTGCGCGGTGACGTCTCGGTGGTGCTGTTGCCGATGGCCATGATGACCCTGGGCAACTGGGCGGTGCTGCGGTTCGCGCTGCGCTGCCCGGTGGTGGTGGACGCGAGCGAGCGGCACGACCGTCGCCAGTTCCGGCGCGGCTGGCTGGCCCCGTACTTCGTTCGGCACCGCTGGTCCACCTTCCTGGCCACCCGCCTCGTCCACCGGGCCATCGCGGTGTCGACCACCCTCGGCGGCTATTTCGAACGGCGTGGCCTCGACGTGCTGGTGGTGCCGCCGCAGGTGGACTGCGACGAGTTCGCCGAGCCGCGGCCGTCGTCGCTGACCGGTGGGCTGCGGTTGCTGTACGCAGGAACGCCCGGCCGTAAGGACATGCTCAACGTCATCCTCCGCGGGATCAGCCGACTGTCACCGCAGGACCAGGCACGGGTACGCCTCACCATCGCCGGGGTCACCCGCCAGGACGCCGCCGCGCTGTCCGACCTGGACGTCTCGGTGCTGGACTCGGTGTCGGCCGAGGTGACGTTCCTCGGCCGGGTGCCTCGCGACACGGTGCTCACTCTGCTGTCCGAGGCGCACTTCTCGCTGTTGGTGCGCCCCACCGGGGGATACGCCGCCAACGGCTTCCCGTCCAAGGTGCCGGAGAGCCTCTCCGCCGGATGTCCGGTGATGCTCAACTACACCAGCGACCTCGCCGCGTACGTGCGGGACGGGGTGGAAAGCCTCGTGCTCGACGGCAACGGTCCGGAGGACGTCCAGCGCGGCATCGAGCGGGCGTTGCGCCTGCGGGACGAGGACTGGGCGGCGATGAGCCGAGCGGCCCGCAGGACGGCCCGCGAGTCCTTCGACCACCGGGCCTGGCGGGCACGGGTGACGGCCTTCCTCGACCCCACGGATGCGGCGAACTGACGCGCGGGTTCCGAACCGACCGACGGCCGCCCCGGTGGGGCGGCCGTCCGGCATTCCTGGTCGGGCGTTACCGCACGGGCACCCGTTCCCGCCGGGCCGAACCGTGCGCACCGGCCGGCTGCCGCCGACCCGTCGAGCTGTGCGGGTACGGTCCGCCGTTGGCACGTCCCGAGATGTACACGGCGGCGGGAACCCCGGAGAAGTGGCGCCCCGAGCGGGTCTTCACCAGGACGCCGGCCACGGCCAGCCAGAACACGTACGGGTAGGGCTGACCCATGCCGAACATCGTTGACTCGGTGACCTGGATCAGCAGACCGGTGACGATGAGCCAGACCAGACCCGAGTTGAGTGCGCCGATGGGGGCCAGCAGTACCGCCCGCATCGCGGCGAGCAGGAGCAGGAGCAGCGGGGCGACGCCGATGACCCCCAGCTCCAGCAGCCACTGAAGGTAGCTGTTGTGCACCAGGTTGACGCTGACGTCGAAGAAGCCGTTCTGACGGGTCTGTTCGAACAGGTGGATTCCCGACGCGTAGCCGAAGCCCAGCGTCGGACGGCTCTGCCACAGCTCGTAGGCCGCCTGCCAGGTCTGGGTGCGTCCGTTGGAGAGATCGCCGTTGTCCGGGTCGGTGAACCGGGCGGCGAAGGTCTGCGCCCAGGTCGAACCCACGACGCTGGGGACCATGCCGAACAGGTACGCCAACCCCAGGCCCCCGACCGCTACCACCAGCAGGCGTGCCATCGGCCCGGCACCGTGCCGGAGCACCACCCAGAGGCCGCCGACGACGACGGCGATCAACGCGGTGCGGGACTCGGTGAGCGGGACGGCGATGAGCGCCGGCACGACGCCGAGCAACTGTGCCCGCTTGCGCGACTGCTGGTAGAGCGCCCAGCCGAGCGGAATCGTCAGGGCACAGATGATGCTCAGCATGTTCGGGTTGGCGTACAGACCCTGGAAACGGTCGTTGAATGAGGTGGCCGACGCGCGACCGGCGATCCCGTAGCCGAGACTGACAACGAGCGACAGGCTGAGCACCGCGTAGACCACGTGCAGGTCGGTGGCCACGGCCGCTGTGTCGGCCCACCGGCGGCGCAGCAACACGTGGGCGAGCGCGGCGAGGAGCAGCAGCGCGACGCCCTGCTGGAGGGTGTGCAACGGGGCGATCGACCACACGCTGCTCAGCGTGGCCAGCCCCGCGGTCGCCCAGAGCGCGGCGATGAACAGGCGCGTCCAGTTGTCGGCTGGCCGGATCCGGCTGTCCCGCCCGTTCAACGCGCAGACGATCAGGCAGCCGACCGCGAGGTACCGCGCGTAGAAGCTGAAGGTGACCAGCGACGGCATGTTGGACGAGGCGCAGACCAGCAGGATCGTCGCCACGGCCAGGATCCGTCGGAAAGCGTCGAGGCGCCGCGTGAGATAGAGCGCGGCGATCAGGAGCGCCACACCGGCGGCGATCATCGGTTCGTCCAGGGCGAAGGCGGTCGTGACCGCCGTGAGACAGACTGCCCCGACGACGAGGGCGACGAGGCCAAGGCGTTCTACCACGTGATGTCCTTCGGCTCCTGCCGGCCTGGATCGGCGTCGGCTGGTGGTCCTGGTCGACTGCGGGGATGGGGCGAGGAGAGTGGCCCCACCGGTCCGTCGTTGTCGCGCAGATGTGTCAGCGGAGAGGCCGGCCGGCAGCCGACCCCTGGTGTACGTGCGGTCAGACCGGCGCGGTCTGTCGGCTCGCCAGTGCCTCGGGGATGCTCCACCTGGCTCGCGCGTCGTGCATCAGCCGGATCATGTCCGGCCATGCCGGCGGCCGGTAACCGGTGGCCTGCGCCAACGCGTCGGCGCGCATCGACCGGTCGATCACGAAGTCGACGTCCGGCAGCAACTCGCCCCGCCAGCCGTACACGTCGGCGACCAGCCGGAGGAGGTCGTACTTCGAGATGGGCTCCGCGGCGAGGTGGTACAGCCCGGTCAGGTCCTCGCGGGGCAGGATGACCTCGCGCAGCAGTCGGGCGAACTCGACGGTTGTCACTCCGCTGTAGATCGCCCTGGTGAACCCGCGCACCAGACCCTGTTGGGAGAGGAACCAGTCCAGCAGCGACCGGTTCGTGGTCAACTCGTGCCCGATGATCGAGGTGCGCAGGGTGAGCGCGGGAGCCGACCTGGTCTCGCCCAGCAACTTGGACTGCCCGTAGAGGTCGGGTGGGTCCGGCAGGTCGTCCTCCAGGTAGCCACCGCGCCTGCCAGAAAACACGCAGTCGGTGCTGACGTGCACGAGCCGGTTGCCGAGTTGAGCGCAGGCGTCGGCCAGCAGGTGCGGGAAGAGCGCATTGAGCATCACAGTGTGGACGGCATCCTGGACATCCGGGCGCTGCTTGATCACGCCGACACAGTTGACGACGACGTCCGGGCGGATGTCGTCGATCACCTGTCGCACCTGGTCGAACCGGCTGACGTCGAGGGCGGGGGTGATCCGGGCGAGCAGCTCGGGCGAGAAGAGGTGCGCGCGGCCCTCCATGCTCCGCGCGGCGCCGTACACGTCAAGCCCCGGATCCTCACTCAGCTCCCGGACGAGTGCGTGGCCCAGCATCCCGGTCGCTCCGAGGACGAGGACGCGTCGGGTCATCGTGACTCCCTGTCCCGGCGGGTGCCGCTCCTGGCCCGCCGTGCCGCTTCGGTGAGCAGGTCGGCGAGGACCTGCACGTTGGTCGCCTGACTCATGTGGGTCAGGTAGTGGTGCCGGCCCGCCCGCCCCATCGCCCGCAGCCGCGACCGCGGTGTCTGCCTGGCCTGCCGGATGACCCCGGCCAGGCTTGCCGGGTCCTCCGGTCGGGCGTCGAAGCCGGCGCCGGCGTGCCGGACGACCCGGGCGGCGTCGCCGGGCGCGCAGGCGAGCACGGGTTGGCCACAGGCCAGGATCGACTGGACCTTGCTGGGCAGGGTGATGCTGAACAGCGGATCGTTCGCCAGGGACACGAGGTGCAGGTCGGCGGCTGCCATCCGGGCCGCCAAGCGGTCCGGCGGGACCTGGTCGAGGAAGTGGACGTGACCGGGTCGGCTCCGCGCCGCCTGCACGATCAACGCGTCCTTCTCCACCCCGTCGCCGACCAGGACCAGGTGGACGTCCGGCAGGTCGTGCAGCCGGGCCACGGCGTCGATCACGGTGTCGAGTCGCTGCGCCGGGCCGTGGTTGCCCGCGTACATCAGCACGAAGTCGTCGTCGCGCAGGCCGAGCCGGGCGCGTAGGCCGGGCTCCGGTTCGGTCGGCTGCATGACCTTCTCGTCGGCCCAGTTGTAGACCACCGAGACCTTCTCGGCCGGGACGCCCCGGGCGATGATCGTGTCCCGCAGGCCGGGCGCCGGGACCGTGACGTGATCGGCCCAGCGGTACGTCCGGTCCGTGAACCAGCCGAGGCTCGCCTCCGCGAGCCGGCGGGCCACCCCGTCGGTGAGGAAGCCGGTGGCGAAGATGGAGTCCGGCCAGAGGTCCAGCACCATGGTCACGTACGGGGTGCCCCAGCGTCGCCGTGCCGTCATGGCCGCGGCCGTGGCGGTGACCGGCGAGGAGTAGACCAGAGCGACGTCGGCGTTGCGCAGCACGGACGCGCCGAGCAGGGACGAGGACGCCGCCCAGCTCAGGTAGTTGGCGGCCCGGCCGACCGCGGACCGGTCGTGGCTCGGGTGCAAAGGCGTACGGACGACCCGGGAGCCGTTGCGCAGCTCGACGGTCCGTCGGCGGGCCGAGTATCCGTCGTACACGACGCCCTTCGGATAGTTCGGCACCCCGGTGAGCACGTCGACGTCGAAGCCTTGTCGGCGCAGCGAGTCGCTGATGCCTTCGGCGAAGGGCGCCGGTTCCGGGGGGAACCACTGACTGACCAGTGCGACCCGGTCCGGCCGTCCGCCATTTCTGGCCGGGGCGCTCACGCCGCGACGGCGTCGAGGTGCGCCCGCACCTCCGGCAGGTTCAGGAGCAGCGACTCGATCTCCGGAACGACGAGACGCCGGGTGTTGTGCGAGTTGAAGTCCTGGGTGCCCCGGTCGACGCTGCCCTCCTCGAAGTAGAGGGCGTAGTTGAGGTCCCGGCTGTCCACCGGCACCCGGAGGAACTCCCCGAAGTCCTCGGCGCGGGACAGGTCCTCGCGGCTGGCGAGGGTCTCGTAGAGCTTCTCGCCGTGCCGGATCCCGAGGACGTTCATCTTGACGGGGACCCCGAACAGGTTGCACAGCGCCGTCGCCAGGTCGCCGATGGTGCAGGCGTCTGCCTTACGGATGAAGATGTCGCCGGGCTGGCCGTGCCGGAAGGCGTGCTCCACCAGGTCCACCGACTCTTCCAGCGACATCAGGAAGCGGGTCATCGTCGGCTCGGTCACCGTCAGCGGTGTCCCCTTGCGGATCTGGTCGATGAATAGCGGGATCACCGAACCCCGCGAGTACATGACGTTGCCGTAGCGCACACAGCAGACGCGGGTCCGGGCGGCAGGGTTGTTGCGCGCGTGAGCCTGCGCCACCTTCTCCATGAGCGCCTTCGTCATGCCCATCGCGTTGACCGGGTAGACCGCCTTGTCGGTGCTCAACAGCACCAGAGCTTCGACGCCGTTGCGCTCGCACGCGTCCACGACGTTGGCGCTGCCCAACACGTTGGTCCGCAGCGCCTCCAGTGGAAAGAACTCACAGGAGGGGACCTGCTTGAGAGCAGCGGCGTGGAAGACGAATTCGGTGTCCCGGCTGGCCTTGGCCACGGAGTCGTAATCGCGTACGTCGCCGACGTAGTAGCGGACGCGGTCGTCGCGGATGCGGTGCCGCATCGCGTCCTGCTTCGACTCGTCGCGGCTGAGTACCCGCACCTCGGCGGCCCCGGCGTCGAGCAGGCGACGGACCATGGTCTGGCCGAAGGAGCCAGTCCCGCCGGTGATCAGGAAACGTCGGTCCGAAAGCGAGGAAATCACTTCTCCTCCAGCCCTCTCCGCCATTTCAGGGGAGTTCGCAGTTTTCATAGATCCGGACCATACCGTCCTAAGCAGACCAATGACCCGGGAAGCAGGATAACCACTGACAAATTTGGTAAGCGACTAATCTTCGTTAAAAATGCCGCTACCACCGGCTATCTCGACTCGTTTGTCCAACGATCGAATTGCCGGCCCGAGACGGAGTCCGGCGCAGTCATCGGCGAAGGGTGGACACATGACACGGGTGATGACCGTGGTAGGGACCCGACCAGAGATCATCCGGCTGTCCCGGATCATGACCGCGCTCGACGAGACCGTGGAGCACGTGCTGGTCCACACCGGGCAGAACTGGGACGCGACCCTCTCCGACGTCTTCTTCAAGGAGTTGGGGCTGCGGGAGCCGGACCGGTCGCTGCGGGTGGACACGTCCTCGCTGGGACGGGTTCTGGGCGGCGTGCTGACCGGCATGGAGACGGCCATCACCGAGCTGAGGCCGGACGCGCTCCTGGTCCTCGGCGACACCAACAGCAGCATCGCCGCCCTGATGGCACGGCGGATGCGAGTGCCCGTCTATCACATGGAGGCCGGCAACCGTTGCTTCGACCTCAACGTCCCGGAGGAGACCAACAGGCGTCTCGTCGACCACATCGCCGACTTCAACCTGGTCTACAGCGAGCACGCCCGGCGCAACCTGCTCGCCGAAGGGCTTCACCCGCGCCGCATCCTGCACACCGGCTCGCCCATGCGTGAGGTGCTGGACCACTACGCCGCGGACATCGCAGGTTCCGGAATTCTGCGCCAGCTCGGCCTCGAACCCGACGGCTACTTCGTGGTCAGCGCCCACCGGGAGGAGAACGTCGACCAGCCGGCCCGGCTGCGTCGGCTGCTCGACTGCCTCCGCGCCGTACGGCAGACCTGGGGGCTGCCGGTGCTCGTCTCCACCCACCCCCGCACGCGAAAGCGGCTGGAGGCCCTGACCGACGTCGACCTCAGCGCCGACGGCATCACCTTCCACGAGCCGTTCGGTCTGTTCGACTACGTACGCCTGCAGAGCCAGGCCCGGTGCACCCTCTCCGACAGCGGCACCATCAGTGAGGAGGCGGCGATCCTCGGCTTCCCGGCGGTCACCCTGCGCGACTCGATGGAACGTCCGGAGGCACTCGACGCGGGCGGAATCATCATGACCGGTCTCGACCCGGAGGGCGTGGTCGAGGCCATCGGGGTCACCGTCGCCCAGGTCGCGGCACGGGGGGTGCCCTGCCCGGCCGACTACCAGGTGCCGGACACCTCCCGGCGGGTGGTCGACTTCATCCTCTCCACGGTCCGCCGGCACCACGACTGGGCGGGCATCCGCCGCTGAGACCGGGACGCCATCAGGGCCGGCGACCGCACCCCCGCGGTCACCGGCCCTGATGCGCCAGCCCAGTCGCGCGATCAGCGCGACTGCAGTGGTACGCCCAGAGGACCCTCCACCACCGGGTCGGTCGGCTGGGTGCAGAGCAGTGCGAGGTGCTCGACGACCTTCGCCGCGTCCTCGTACGGGTCGAGCCCGCTGACCTCCATCGGGTCGAGCGGCGGCACGGCCACGTGGGACACCAGGGGGTGCAGCGGTCGGGTGTCTACCTCGCCGGTCCCGAGCAGATCCTCGTGCAGCTTCTCGCCGGGCCGCAGACCGGTGTAGACGATGGGCACGGAACTGGACGCCTGGTCGGCCATCTGGCGTGCCAGGTCGACAATCCGCACCGGGTCGCCCATGTCGAGCACCAGCGCCTCCCCGTCCCGGCCGATCTCGGCGGCCTGAAGCACCAGGTGGACGGCCTCCTGCAGGGTCATCAGGTAGCGGGTGACGTCCGGGTGGGTGACGGTCAGCGGCTTGCCGGTCTCGATCTGCCGTTGGAAGGCCGTCACCACCGAGCCGCGACTGCTCAGCACGTTGCCGAACCGGACGCTGAGGAACGTGCCGGGGAACCGGGACGCGGCGTGTGCGGTCAACCGCTCGGTGATCCGCTTCGAGTAGCCGAGGACGCTGATCGGATCTGCGGCCTTGTCCGTGGAGATGTTGACGAACTTCGCCACGTCCTGGCAGGCGTCCAGCACCGACAGGGTGCCCCAGACGTTGGTCTTGATCGCCTCGCCCGGGTGCCGCTGCAGCAGCGTCAGGTGCTTGAGCGCCGCCGCGTGGAAAATGATCTCCGGCCGGCGTTCCCGGATGATCCGCCGAATTCCCTCGTCGTCGCGAAGGTCGGCGAGGATCAGCTCAGGCCCGTCCAGCATGGCCCGCCCGGCGAGCGACATCTGAAGACTGTGCAGGGCCGACTCGTCCCGGTCGAGCATCATCAGTTCGCCCGGGTTGGCCTTCATCACCTGACGGCACAGCTCGGAGCCGATCGACCCGCCGGCGCCGGTGACCAGGATCCGCCGGCCGGTCAGGCTGTTGGTGCTCAACGGCAGGTCGCCGACCACCTGCCGTCGGCCGAGCAGATCGCTTACCTGCACGTCCCGGACGTCGGTGACGGTGATCCGGTGGTCGACCAGGTCCCGCACCGGCGGCAGCACCTTGAAGACCGCTCCGGCCTCCAGGGTGGCCTCGCGGATCTGGCGGATCAACGCGGCGTCCGCGTTGGCCACCGAGAAGATCACGGTGGTGGCTCCGGTACGCCGGACCGAGGTGCCGACGTCCTGCCGTCCACCCAGCACGCGCACCCCGCCGATGCGCAGGTCGCGCTTGTCGGGGTCGTCGTCGAGCGCGCCGACCGGCAGGTACCGGCCGCGCGGGTCGCTGAGCATCGCGCGCAGCAGGCCCTGGCCGGCGTCACCCATCCCGAACAGCAGCACGGGCGTCGACGACCGGACGTCCGGCCGCATGGCGAGATCGCGGCGGTGCCGGTACGCGAACCGGGCCCCGAGCATGAAGAGCAGGGCCAGCGCGCCGCCGACCAGCGGGGTGCTCGCCGGAACCGGTCGCTCGCCGGACGGCAGCAGGGCGAGCAGCACGATGCCCCCCGTCGTGATGGCGGTCCCGGCGACGCCCTGAACCTCCTGCAGACTGCCCAGCGGGTGTCGTCCGGAGTAGAGCCGGCGTAGCGCCGCCACCGCCACGTGTACGACCGCCGCCACGACGCCGACCGCTGCTGCCCGTCCCAGTTGTCCCGGGGGCGGCTGGAACTCGAACCGGGTCCACGCGGCCGTGACGAATCCACCGACCCAGGCGGTGGTGTCGGTGGCGAGGAACCCGGCCGTGCGCTGACGGGCCCTGGCCCGCCGCGCCTGCCGGTCCGCGTGCTGCGTGTTCTCGGTGTCCTGCGGCATGTGCTGGCTCCCTGTCCCGTCGCACGCTCCTTCCGCCCACACGACGGAAGGAGCCTCTAGGCTCTTTGTTCTTGTTACATGCCAAAGCGGCGTTATTGGGCGCTTTCGGTGTTTGTGAGCTGAATAGGCTGTGGGTCAGGTGCCTTCAGCGGGCCGGAACGCCCTTGACCGTCACCTGATCGGGTACGTCCCGGACGACGCAGGCACCGGCCCCGACCGTGCTGTCCCGTCCGATCCGCAGGCCCTGGAGCACCGCGGCGGTGGTCCCGATCAGCACGCCCTCGCCCAGGTGGCAGTCACCGGACACGGCGGCGAGCGGGTTGACCGAGACGTAGTCCGCGAGGCGGCTGTCGTGTCCGACGGTGGCGTTCTGGTTGAGATGGACGTGCCGGCCGAGGGTGACGTTCGTGGTGACCCTGGCTCCCGCGAAGGCCACGAAACCCGGCCCGTACTCGGTGTCCGGCCCGATGGTGGCGTCCGGGTGGACGAGACTCGCGGCCTCGGTGTCGTACCCGTCGATGCGGCCGCCGATGGCGCGGCGGATCCGGGGATCGCCGATGCCGATGAGGTGTCGGGTGGCCGAGGGCGCGTCGCGCAGCCAGGCCACGTCCCCGAGGTACGGCACGTCGAGTCGCTGCAACCGTTTCAGGTTCTCTTCGCTGGGTCGGTCGTCGACAACGCCCAGCAGTTGCCAGATCGGTCGGCTGGCGGCCTCGTTGACAGCCCGGGCGATGGTCAGCACCTCCCGGCCGTGGCCGCCGCAGCCGACCACCACCAGTCCCGTTGTCACGCGGCGGGCCCTCCCGTTCGAGCGGCCAGGAACTCGTCGATCGCGGCCAGCACCCGTGCGATCTGCGGCTCGGTCAGGGCGCTCCCGCTGGGCAGGGTGAGCCCGTCGGCGAAGAGCCGCTCCGCCGCACCGCTGAGCAGGCTCTCCGCGCCGGCGTGCATGGGCTGAAGGTGCATCGGCTTCCACACTGGCCGGGTCTCGATGTCCCGCTCGGCCAGATGGGCCGCCAGGTCGTCGGCCTGCCAACCACACCGCTCCCGCTCGACGGTGATGACGGTGAGCCAGCAGTTCGACTCGGTGTCCTCGGCGCCGAGGAGTTGGACGCCCGGCACCGGGGCGAAGAGCTTGGCGTAGTGGTCGCGTAGTTGGCGGCGTCGCGCGATCATCTCGTCCAGCCGGAGCAACTGGGCCCGGCCGAGCGCCGCGAGGAGGTTGCTGAGCCGGTAGTTGTAGCCGGTCTCCCGGTGCTCGTAGTGTCGCGCTGGTTCGCGGGCCTGGGTGGAGAGGTGGCGGGCCCGGTCGAGAAGTGCGACGTCGTCGCTCACCAGCATCCCGCCGCCGGAGGTGGTCATGATCTTGTTGCCGTTGAAAGACAGCACGCCGGCGTGCCCGAAGGAGCCGGCGGGCTGCCCCCGGTGGCTCGCCCCGAGCGCCTCCGCGGCGTCCTCCACAAGGGGGACCTCGGCCTCGTCGCAGACCGGGACCAGCGAGTGGTAGTCGACGCAGCTGCCGAACATGTCCACCGGGACGATCGCGCCAACCCGCTCGCCGCGCGATCGCAGCCGACGCAGCAGGTCGGCGGTGAGATCGACGTCGAGGTTGCCGGTCCTGGGGTCGCAGTCCACGAAGACCGGACGCGCGCCGATGTAGTGGACCGCGTTGGCGGTGGCGACGAAGGTGAGCGTGGGCACGATGACCACGTCGTCAGGCGTCACGCCGACGCCGAGTAGAGCCAGGTGCAGGGCGGCGGTGCCGGAGCTGACCGCGACGGCTCCGCGGGTGCCGACCCGCTCGGCGATGTCGTGCTCGAAGGCCTGCAGGTCCGGGCCGGCCGGCGCCACCCAGCCGGAACGCAGGGCCGCGACCAGGTACGACTCTTCGAGAGGGCCGACGTCGGGCGGGGACAGGTGGATCGTCTGGTTCATCGGCCGGCTCCCCAGGGGGTCGTCACGCCGGTGTCCGGTCGCGCTGCGGAGGTGCCGGACGGCGGGGCGGCGTACCGAGGAACTCCGGCGCGGTCGCGGACCCGGCCGCGTTGATTCCCTCGCGGCGCAGCACGGTCCGCACGGTCGCGGCGAGAATCGACAAATCCACCCGGAGGTTGTGGCTCTCCACGTACTGCACGTCGAATTCCAGCTTCTCCTCCCAGCTCAAGCTGTTGCGCCCCCGCACCTGGGCCAACCCCGTGACGCCGGGCCGGACCTCGTGCCGTCGGGCCTGGCGGGGGGAGTAGCGGCTGAGGTATTCGGGCAGCAGCGGGCGCGGGCCGACCAGGCTCATGTCGCCGCGCAGCACGTTCCAGAGCGTGGGCAGCTCGTCCAGAC
Organism: Micromonospora sp. A202; assembly: GCF_006715105.1. NCBI lineage: Bacteria > Bacillati > Actinomycetota > Actinomycetes > Micromonosporales > Micromonosporaceae > Micromonospora > Micromonospora sp. A202. The sequence goes on from NZ_VFMP01000001.1 coordinate 1,968,796, forward strand.
TGGTGGCGCGCAGCCAACGCCCGAGTGGGGTGAGTCGATCGCGGTCTCCGACCAGGCCGAGGTTCAGGTTGGGTGGTCGCATGGTGCGGAACTTGACCAGCTCGAAAGGTTGTCCGTGCAGTCCGGCGCGGCACTGGCGGAAGAGCACCGGGCGACCGAGACGCATCGCGACCAGAGCCGCCACCACGATCAGCAACGGCGTGACCAGGATGAGAAGGACCGCCGCCACGACGACGTCGGCGACTCGCTTGCCCCGCTTCGGGCTGCTCCGGGACAGTGACAGATCGGCGTCCACGAGACCATCAGGCACCGGCACGGTGTGACCTCCCACATGATTTACACAAAACGTACTCATTTGTCATATCGGGTACACATGACGCGGTGTCACCGAATAGCGACAGTCAGTCCGCATTCCCCCGATCAACCCCGAAACCCCGCAGTCGGACACGGCCAGATCGGCGGCCTTGTGCAGCTCCAGGCGTCGACAGGCCGGGCGGTAGAGTCGCGTCGGCCAGTCAGGCGAGGGAAGAACTGGCCGGTCGGGCGAGGGGGATGGCGTGCTGCACCTGAGGGTGATCGCCCCGGTGGACCTGTCGACGGAGGTCGTCGACCTGCTCTCCGCGGAGGCGGGGGTGACTCACCTCGCCGTGCTGCCTGGTGCCGCCCGGCAACCACCGGGTGATCTCATCCTCTGCGACGTGGTGCGGGAGAGCGCCGACCGCGTGCTGCGGGAGTTGCGGCGGATCGGCGTGGACACCAGCGGCGGCATCGCCGCCGACGACGTCGAGCTGACCATCTCCGATGCGGCCGACCGGGCGGCGGAGGACGCACCAGGCAGTGGCGCGGACGCGGTCGTCTGGGACGAGATCGCCGCGAAGACCGGCGAGCAGACGGAACTGTCCGGCACCTACCTCGTGCTGATCGTGGTGGCCACCATGATCGCCGGCATCGGGGTGCTGCTGGACCAGCCGATTCTCATCGTCGGGGCGATGGTGGTCGGTCCGGAGTTCGGTCCCCTCGCCGCGCTGTGCGTGGCGTTGCTGCGCCGCCAGCTCGGGGTGATCGGCCGCTCGGTGCAGGCTCTCGTGGTCGGGTTCCTGGCGGCCATGGTGGCGACAGTGCTGAGCACCTGGGCGCTGACCGCAGTTGGCCTGGTCAGTCGGGAGATGCTGCTCGCCGAACGCCCGCTCACCGACTTCATCTGGCGGCCGGACGCGCTGTCCTGGGTGGTCGGTCTACTCGCCGGTGTGGCCGGGATGCTCTCGTTGACGTCGAAGAAGTCCGGCAGCCTGGTCGGGGTGCTGATCTCGGTGACCACGGTCCCGGCCGCAGCGAACGTGGCGGTGGCCGCCGCCTACGGAGCGTGGGACGAAGCGGGCGGCTCGGCCCTCCAACTGGTGATCAACCTGGCTGCGATCGTCCTCGCCGGGCTGCTCACCCTCGTGGTGCAGCAGGTCTGGTGGTGGGGTCTGGCTCGCCGGCGCCGCCGTCTAGCAACCGGGTGAGCAGCGTCCGCAACGGGATGGACTCACCGTCGCGGCCACCGGCCCCGACCACCAACGGCGCCGGGCTGGGCTCCGGGTCGACGCCGAACAGCCGGGCCCGCAGACCGCCCGGCACGGTCAGCAGGTGGAACCGGCCGTCCACGTCCACCGCCCGGGTCTCGGCCCGGTCGACGTACCAGCCGGTCAGCCTGGTCCGGTAGCGCCCGCGCCCGTCGTAACCCCGGGCGACCAGCCGGGTGGTGCGCAGCCCCCGCCGGGTCGCCTCGGCCACGAACCAGGCCACCAGCTTCGCCGCCTCGGCCTGCTCGGCGGCCCGCCGCCGCGCGTCCGCGTCGGCGTGCGCCCGTACCGCCTGCTGCCGCTGATCCCGCCACGTCCGGCCGTCCGGCTCAATCACGACGCCGACGGTACGCGACGCGGCTCAGTCGAGGACGGCCCGCAGGGTGCGCCGAGCGATGGCGGCCATCACCAGGTTGGTCTCGACGTAGTACGGCAGCGCGTTGATCGCCTGCTCCAGCGCCCATCCGCGCCCGCGCTCCCACGTCGCATCGTCCACGCCGAGCGCCCGCCGGTACGTCTCCCGCGACCTGGCGTCGAACAGGTTCCACGCCGGCATCAGGTCCACCGCCGGGTCGCCCACGTCGACGGCGCCCAGGTCGATGACCGCGGCCAGCCGGCCGTCGCGAACCAGCAGGTTGCCCGGCATCAGGTCGGCGTGGATCCACACGTCGGCCACCTGATACCGCGGGACGGCCCGGCAGCGGTCCCACACCTCGGCGAGCCGAGCGGTGTCGGTGAGCTGGACGCTGCTGGCCAGGGCCGACCGCACTCCGCCGTCCTGGTTGGCCAGCGGGCCGCCCCGGCCGGACCCGGACCAGGTCCGGCCACCGGTGTCGATGGCGTGCAGGGCGGTGACGACGCCGGCCAGGTCCCGGGCGAAGGCGTCCAGGTCGCCGAAGCGGCCGGGGTGGATCGTCTCTCCGGGGATCCAGCGGTACGCCGTCCACGGCCCCGGGTACCCCTCGCCCGGCTCGCCGAGGCCGAGCGGTTCGGGCACCGCGATCGGCAGGTGCCGGCCAAGTAGCCGAGCGTGCTCCTGCTCCCGCAGCAGCTCGGCCCGCAGCTCGGCGCCAGCCGTCGGTTGCAGGGGAAACCGGAGGACGATCTCCGCACCGAGCCGGAAGAGGGCGTTCACCGTGCCGGTCGAGGGGAGCGGACGAACGGGGAGGGCCCGCCACTCGGGAAACTGCTCGGCGACCAGGGCGGCCACCACCTCGGCGCTGACGTCGAGCTGATCGGCGTGCATCTTCACCGCGAGATCATCACGCATCGCTGCGCTGCCAGGCGAGCCGATTTCCCCCGGGGTCCGCATCCTTCCTCCGTGGCTCCCTCACTCCGACGGCGCATGCGGATTCTGGGAGCCCGATGCAGGCGGCCCCTGTCGAGCTGCCCCAGATCTGGACCGCGGCCACACGGACTCGCCCCACGAGTGGGGCAGCTCGACAGGTCTCCGTGAGGACCCGTGCCGTGCCGTGGAGCACCGGGCAGGCCGGCGATCGAGGTCGACAGAATCTTGGGTGCTCGGGATGCCGCCCGCGTGGGCGGCATCCCGAGCTTGTCGAGCGAGGGCTGCGCGCCCCGCTGGTTGATCAGGCCAGGCCGGCGCGGCGCAGGGCCTCCGCCATCGCGTCATTGGCCGGCGCCGGCGCACCCTGCCGCTGCTGCCCGCCGCGGCCACCCTGCCCGCCACCCTGCCCGCCGCGGCCACCCTGCGCGCCACGACCACCCTGCCCGCCACCCTGCCCGCCCCGGGAACCCTGGGCGCCGCGACCACCCTGACCGGCAGGCCCACCCTGCGGCCCGCGCTGCGCCGGGCCGCCACGCCCCTCCTGGCTCGTCCGACCACCGCCACCGGCGGCTCCCGGCTCGTCCTCCAAGCGCAGGGTCAGCGAGATGCGCTTACGGGGTACGTCCACGTCGAGCACCCTGACCTTGACCACGTCACCGGACTTCACCACGTCGCGGGGGTCCTTCACGAAGGTCCGGGACAGCGCCGAGACGTGCACGAGACCGTCCTGGTGCACCCCGACGTCGACGAACGCGCCGAACGCGGCCACGTTGGTGACCACGCCTTCGAGCACCATGCCCGGCGTCAGGTCGCCGATCTTCTCCACCCCTTCGACGAAGGTGGCGGTGCGGAACTCCGGCCGAGGATCCCGGCCCGGCTTCTCCAGCTCGGCGAGGATGTCGGTGACGGTGGGCAGACCGAACCGATCGTCGACGAAGTCGGTGGCCCGCAGCCCCCGCAGGATGGTGCTCTTACCGATCACCGAGCGCAGGTCCTGACCGGTGGTGGAGAGGATCCGGCGCACCACCGGGTACGCCTCGGGGTGCACGCTGGAGGAATCCAGTGGGTCGTCGCCGTCGGGGATGCGCAGGAAGCCAGCGCACTGCTCGAACGCCTTCGGACCGAGTCGCGCCACCTTCTTCAGCTCGGTACGCGACCGGAACGGCCCGTTGGCATCCCGGTGCAGCACGATGTTCTCGGCCAGCCCGGCGCCGATCCCGGAGACCCGCGTCAGCAGCGGCGCCGAGGCGGTGTTGACGTCCACCCCGACCGCGTTGACGCAGTCCTCCACCACCGCGTCCAGCGACCGGGACAACTTCACCTCGGACAGGTCGTGCTGGTACTGGCCGACCCCGATCGACCGGGGGTCGATCTTGACCAGCTCGGCGAGCGGGTCCTGGAGTCGTCGGGCGATGGAGACCGCGCCACGCAGCGACACGTCCATCCCGGGCAGCTCCTGCGAGGCGTACGCGGAGGCGGAGTAGACCGACGCGCCGGCCTCGGAGACCATCACCTTCGTCAGGTTCAGCTGCGGGTGCCGCTTGATCAGGTCGCCGGCCAGCTTGTCGGTCTCCCGCGAGGCGGTGCCGTTGCCGATCGCGACCAACTCCACCCCGTGTGCCCCGGCCAGCCGGGCGAGGGTCTCGACCGACGCGTCCCACTGCCGGCGTGGCTCGTGCGGATAGATCGTGTCGGTGGCGAGCACCTTGCCGGTGGCGTCCACCACGGCCACCTTCACGCCGGTCCGCAGGCCCGGGTCCAGGCCCATCGTGGGCCGGGTGCCGGCCGGCGCGGCCAGCAGCAGGTCGCGCAGGTTGGTCGCGAAGACCCGCACCGCCTCCTCCTCGGCCGCCTGCCACAGCCGCATCCGCAGGTCCGCGCCGAGGTGGATGAGGATCCGGGTACGCCAGGCCCAGCGGACCGTGTCGGTCAACCAGCGGTCGGCCGGGCGACCGGCGTCGGAGACCCCGAACCGGCCGGCGATGGCCGCCTCGTAACGGGTCGGGCCGGTCGGCGCGGCGTCGGACTCGCCGGCCTCCTCCGGTTCCATGGTCAGGTCGAGCACGCCCTCCTTCTCGCCCCGGAACATGGCCAGGATCCGGTGCGAGGGCAGCTTCGGGTACGGCTCGGAGAAGTCGAAGTAGTCGGAGAACTTGGCGCCCGTGGTCTCCTGCCCCTCGCGTACCCGGGAAGCCAGGCGCCCTCGCGACCACATCTGCTCGCGCAGCGTGCCGATCAGGTCGGCGTCCTCCGCGAAGGTCTCGATGAGGATCGCCCGCGCGCCCTCCAGCGCGGCGGCGGCGTCGGCGATGCCCTTCTCCGCATCGACGAACCCGGCGGCGGTGGCCCGTGGGTCCTGGGTCGGGTCGGCCAGCAGCGTCTCGGCCAACGGCGCCAACCCGGCCTCGCGGGCGATCTGCGCCCGGGTCCGCCGCTTCGGCTTGTACGGCAGGTAGATGTCCTCCAGCCGGGACTTCGAGTCGGCGGCCATGATCTGCGCTTCCAGGGCCTCGTCGAGCTTGCCCTGACCGCGGATCGACTCCAGCACGGCGGCCCGCCGCTCGTCCAGCTCGCGCAGGTAGCGCAGCCGCTCCTCCAGGGTGCGCAGCTGGGTGTCGTCGAGCAGGCCGGTGGCCTCCTTGCGGTAACGGGCGATGAACGGCACTGTGGCGCCGCCGTCGAGCAGCTCCACGGCCGCCCGCACCTGACGCTCGGCCACGCCGAGCTCGTCGGCGATCCGCTGATGAACAGACTGGGTCACGATCTCGATCCGCCTTCGACTCGATCCGCCTTCAAAGAGCGGGTACCGCCTGCATTCTGCCGGGCGGCCCCCGACGCTGTCGCCGCGCCCGGCCGGGGTGACCGGCGGCGGTGTCAGCGGCCCTGCGCTAGCGTGGCGATCATGGAAACACCTGCGGAGCCGCGCGCCCGGCGGCTCTTCGGCGGCAGCGCCCGTGCCCTCGGCGACCTGACGGCCAACCCGTTCCGCGCCGACCGGGACCGGATCGTCGGCTCGCCGTTCTTCGCCCGCCTCGGCGGTGTCACCCAGGTGATCAGCCCGGTCGGCTCCGGGCTGCTGGTGCACAACCGGCTCACCCACAGCCTCAAGGTCGCCCAGGTGGCTCGGGCGGTCGCCGAGCGGTTGAACGCCGACGAGCGGTGGCGTGACCTGCTGGACAAGCTCGGCGGCTGCGACCCCGACGTGGTGGAGGCCGCTGCGCTCGCACACGACCTCGGCCACCCGCCGTTCGGGCACCTGGGGGAGCGGGTGCTGGACCGGCTGGCTCGCCAGCGCCTCGGCCTCGCCGACGGGTTCGAGGGCAACGCCCAGTCGTACCGGATCGTCACCAGCACCGAGATCCGCGGCGCGGCCACCACCGGGCTGGACCTGACCGCCGCCGTCCGCGCGGCGATGCTGAAGTACCCGTGGACCCGGCTGGACCACCCCGACCCGCACCCGCGCACGATGGACCCACCGCCGCGCGGGGCCACCCCTCCGCCGGACGACCCGGAGAGCGGCTCGTCGAAGTTCGGCGCGTACCGGACCGAACTCGACGACCTGCGGCAGGCCCGGGAGCCGTTCGCCGGCCGCATCCCGGACTGGCAGCAGACCGTGGAGGCGTCGGTGATGGACACCGCCGACGACATCGCGTACGCCATCCATGACGTGGAGGACTTCTACCGGGTCGGTGTGCTCCAACAGGGGTCGGTGTCCGCCGAGTTGATGGCGTGGCAGCGCGAGAGCGGGCACTTCCGGGCGATCACCGACGCGGCGCTGGCCACCGCGGCCCGGCGTCCGGGGGCGGCGATCGAGCGGTTGCGTCGGCAGTTGCACCGCAAGGACGCCTGGATCGCCGACGACGACGCGTTCGCCGCCGCTGTCGAGCACGTCCGCGAGGAGTTGGTCGACGGGCTGCTGGCGATGCCGTTCGACGGCTCGATCGAGGCCGAGCAGTACGTGGCGCGGTTCTCCGCCCGCTGGTCCACCCGTTTCGTCGAGGCGATCACGGTGACCGACCAGCCGTCGGTGCGCTCCGGTCACGTGCTGCTGGGCTGCGCGCAGTGGCACGAGGTGCAGGTGCTCAAGTTCGTCCACCACCGGTTCGTGCTGGCCCGACCGGATCTCGCCCTGCACCAGCGCGGCCAGGCCCGGCTGCTGGGCACCCTGGTCGAGGCGCTCTGGGAGTGGCTGCTCGACCCGGAGGAGGAGTCGCGACTGCCCCGCCGGCTGCACGACCTGGTCGAGCTGGCCGAGGCGGAACTGCACCCGCGGATCCCGGACCGGATCGGCCGCGCCCGGGGGCGGGCCATCGTGGACTTCGTCGCGCAGCTCACCGACGGTCAGGCGGTGGCCATGCTGGATGCGCTCTCCGGCCGCTCCGGCGCGCTCTGGACCGACGCCTTCGTGCTCTGACCCGGCTCAGGCGACCGACTGCCACCAGCCGTCGACGGCGGGCGGCTCGTCGACCACCACCCGCTCGCCTGGGCGGGGCACGGCGAGTCGCACGTCGCGGGCCTTCGCCTCGGCCCACAGCCGGTCCACCGGCTCGGACCAGTCGTGCAGGGCCAGGTTGAACGTCGCCCAGTGCACCGGGACGAACAGCCCGCCACGCAGGTCGAGGTGGGCGTCGACCGCCTCCTCGGGGAACATGTGGATCGTCGGCCAGGCCCGGTCGTACGCGCCGATCTGCATCAGCGTCACGTCGAACGGCCCGTGCTCGGCGCCGATCGCCGCGTACCCGTCGAAGTAACCGGAGTCGCCGGTGTAGAAGACCTTGCGGCGCGCCCCGGCGACCACCCACGAACTCCAGAGCGTGCCGTCGCGGCGCAGCCCTCGCCCGGAGAAGTGCTGGGCGGCGGTGGCGGTGATCTCCAGCCCGGCGACCCGGTGGGACTCGGACCAGTCCAACTCGATGATCCGCTCGGCGGGTACGCCCCAGCGGTCCAGGTGCGCGCCCACGCCGAGCGGCACCAGGAACGGCGCGGACTGCCCGGCCAGCAGCGCCCGCACGGTCGGCATGTCGAGGTGGTCGTAGTGGTCGTGCGAGATCAGGATGGCGTCCAGCGGCGGCAGCTCGTCGAGGCGTACCGGTGGTTCGTGCAGCCGGCGAGGACCGACCAGCCCGGAGGGGGAACACCGCTCGCTCCACACCGGGTCGAGCAGCACCCGCCGGCCCTCGATCTCGATCAACGTCGAGGCGTGGCCGTACCAGACGATGTTCAGCTCGTCGGCGGTGTCGACGGTGTGGGGTGCGCTGGAGCGCAGCAGCGGCACGGGTGCGGTCGGGCGTCGCTTCTGCTTGCCGAAGAGCAGCTCGCGGACCAGGTTGCGGCCCGGCTCGGCGACCATTGTGCGGGTGCCGGCCTGGTTGTGGAAGGTGCCCTCGCGGAACTGGGGCGAGCGGGCCGCCCGTTCGGCCCGGGCCCCGCTGAGTCGGCCGCCGAGCGCCGCCGGCACATCCCGGGCGACCCAGGCCAGCCCGGCCAGCGCCGCCAGCCCGGCCGCGCCCCGCATCCGCCGCCCGAGCGACCGTTCGACGTCCGTGCTTTGCGCTCGTGCCATTGCCGTCCCTCCGACGTGTCCGCCCTACACGGTAGTCACCCGGACCGGTCCGTGCCTCGGCGGTCGCCACGCCGGGTCGATCGCCGCCAGCGGCGACCGACCCGGGACGGGCTCAGCGGGTGACCTAGCCGCCGTTGCTGGGGCGCCGAGCGGTGATCCGGAACGTCCGGCCCACGCCCGCGATCCGGTCCACCGCGGCCAGGAACTTCGGGCCCATGGCTGCCCGGGCCTGGACCGCCGGGTGGGTGGCGCCGAAGTCCTCCGGGTTGGCCTGCCCATCGGCGAAGAGAGCGTACGTGAGCACGGCCGCACCGGAGCGGTCGAAGATCACGCCGGCCTCGTGCCGGGCGTCGGCGTACCAGCCGGCCTTGGTGGCGATCCGGGCCCGCTCGTCCGAGGACATGGTGCGCCGGATGCCGTCGGTGAAGGCCACCGGGGAACGCAGGAGACCCAACAGGTACGTGGTCGAGGCGGGGGAGAGCAGCGTGCCGCCGACCAGGGCGCGCAGCAGGTCGTGCGTCTCGCGCGGGGTGCTGGTGCCGAGGAAGAACCGGTTCGGGTTGGCCACCGGCTGAACCTGGGTGTTCGGGAAACCCTTGACGACCAGGATGGAGTTGATCTCGGCAGCCGGGGCGACCAGCCCGCACAGCCGCACCGCCGTGTCGTCCGAGACGGTCAGCAGATTGGCCAGGACGTGACCGAGGGTCACCATGCTCGGGTACGCGCCGTCCAGGCTGAAGATGCCGTCACCGCCCGGCACGACGATCGCCGCGCTCACCTCGACCTGCTGGTCCAGGGTGAGCAGCCCCCGGTCGACCTTGTCGAGCACCGCCGTGGCGACCGCGATCTTGTTGACGCTGTACGCCTCGATCCGTCGGTCCGCGTCGGCCTCCACCGCGACCACCGGCGTGCCGGCCGGGTCGGCGACGCTGACGTACGCCTGCCAGTTGCCGCCGGCCTCAACGCTGTGCTTGGCGAAGACGGCGGCCACCCGGCGGGCTGCCCGCGCCGGGGTGGTCGGGGTGACCTCGGTGCTCTCGGCGGCGCTCGCCGAGGGGGCGGCGCCCAGCACCGTGCCGGCGGTGGCCACCGTGCCCAACCCGAGTGCCGTTCTGCGGTTCAGTCGCATGGTCGATCGTCTCCCCCATCGTGGTGCGCCAGAGCGCTTGCTGGCCCACCACCCTAGGCGAGTTGATCGATCCACAATGCCCCCCGAACAGTCCCGAACAACTCCGAACAGGTCAGCCGAATCGTCGGCGCACCGCCGCTCCGACTGCGCTCGCCGGCCCGGACACGAGTTGCCGCAGGTCGGGCAGGTGACCGCCGCGTACCGCCTCACCGGCCGGGTTCGGGGCGAAGACCGAGCCGTCGTTCGCGGCGACCGGCCGTCCACTCAGGCCGGCCAGCCGCATCAACGGCCCGACGAGGATGTCGTAGACGCCCGGCAGCACGGTGAACCCGACCCGCATCACCACGTTGAGTCGGCCCACGGACACCTCCGGACGGGGACGGTCCACACAGTTCACGATGGCCCGGGCCACCCGATGCGGGCTGGCGACCGGCGGCGGAGGTCGCCCGACCCGGCCCAGGTAGTTGGCCGCCTGCTGGTACACCGGTGTGTCCACGCTGCCCGGGTTGACCAGACACAGCCGGATCTCCGGGCTGTCGCGCAACTCCTGCTGCACGGTGCGGACCAGACCCTGCAAACCCCACTTGCTCGCCACGTACGCGCTCATGTTCGGGGCGGTGATGTGGCCGAGCACCGAGCCGGTGAGGACGACAGTGCCGGCCCCGGCGGCCCGGAAGTGCCGCAGCGCCACCCGCACCGAGCCGGCAGCGCCGAGCAGGTCGGTCCGTACCACCTGGTCGAAGACCCGCCCGGGCAGCTCGTCGAAGCGACCGTAGGCCATCACCGCCGCCGTGTGCACCCAGACGTCGATGCGACCGAACCGCTCGATCGCCGCGTCGGCGAGCGCGTCCAGCGCGCCCGGCTCGGTGACGTCGGTCGGCACGGTCAACACGTCGACGTCGGCGCACTCCGCGCGTACCTCGGCCAGGGTCGTGGTGGCGCGAGCGGCGAGGACCAGACGGTCGCCGCGTTCGGCGAACTCCCGGGCCGTCGCCCGGCCGATCCCGCTGCTCGCGCCCACGATCACGACCACTCGGCTCACGGCACCGGCTGCATTCGTGACTGCGGGGCTCGCAACCCCGGCTCACTCCTCGCACTCATGGTTCGAGCACGACCTTGATGCAGCCGTCCTCCTTCTTCTGGAACATCTCGTACGCCTGCGGCGCCTGGGCCAGCGGCATCCGGTGGGTGCGCAGGTCCTCCACACCCAGCGGGTCGTCGTCGCCGGAGAGCAGAGGCAGGATGTCGTCGGTCCACCGGCGCACGTGGCACTGCCCCATCCGCAGCTGGATGCCCCGGTCGAACATCTCCATCAGCGGCATCGGGTCCGCCTCGCCGCCGTACACGCCGGACAGCGACACGGTGCCGCCACGGCGAACCGCCTTGAGCGCGGCGTGCAGGACGGACAGCCGGTCCACGCCCGCCCGGTCGGTCATCGTCTGGGCCAGCTTGTCCGGCAACAGCCCGGCGGCGGTCTGAGCCAACTTCCCCGCCGGAGAACCGTGCGCCTCCATCCCGACCGCGTCGATCACCGCGTCCGGGCCGCGGCCGTCGACCAGGTCGATCAGCGCGCCCGGCACGTCGGACAGCTCACTCACGTCGAGCACCTCGATGCCGTGCCGGCGGGCCAGCTCCAGCCGCTCCGGCACCAGGTCCAACCCAATCACCCGGCCCGCGCCGAGGTGGCGGCCGATCCGCGCGCAGAACTGCCCGACCGGCCCCAGCCCGAAGACGGCCAGGGTGCCGCCCGGAGGGGTGTCCGCGTACTTCACCGCCTGCCAGGCGGTCGGCAGAATGTCGGACAGGTAGAGGTAACGCTCGTCAGGGCCGGTCTCCGGGATCTTGATCGGCCCGAAGTGGGCCTGCGGGACGCGCAGGTACTCGGCCTGCCCGCCCGGCACCGAACCGTAGAGCGAGGTGTAACCGAACAGCGCCGCGCCCTTGCCCTCGCTGGTGACCTGGGTGGTCTCGCACTGCGCGTAGAGCTGCCGCTGGCACATCCAGCAACTCCCGCAGGAGATGTTGAACGGGATCACCACCCGGTCGCCGGGCTGGAGCCCGGTCACGCCCGACCCGACCTCCTGGACGATCCCCATCGGCTCGTGGCCCAGGACGTCACCCGGCTTCAGGTACGGCCCGAGAACCTCGTACAGGTGCAGGTCAGAGCCGCAGATCGCAGTCGAGGTGATCTTCACGATCGCGTCGGTCGGCTCCTCGATCCGAGGGTCCGGCACCTCCTCGACCCGTACGTCCCGCTTGCCCTGCCAGGTCAGTGCCTTCATGTCCCTCGTCCCTTCTCACGCGGTCTCGAAAGACTGCTACCCGGGCTCGGGCACTTGAACCTGCTGCGCTCTCCGATGTCCGGGTTGTTCTCGGTTCTGCCTGCCAGTGGGTGGGTGCGGTCGCCCCAGCCCCACCGCAACCACAAACCGAACGCCGAACCAAAGACCGAACGCCGAGCCAGAAACCGCACGCCGAGCCAAGGCCGAACGCCGAACCGCCGTACCCCCCGAAAACAGCGCAGGGGTACGGCGGTCCGGCGTCGTGCGGTGGCCTCAGGAACCGGGGGTGTTGCCGGCGCCCTTCGCGGTGGCCGCGAGGTAGTCGCGGTTGAGTCGGCCGATGGTGTTCAGCGGGATGCCCTTCGGGCAGGCCGGGGTGCATTCGCCAGCGTTGGTGCAGCCGCCGAAGCCGGCCTCGTCGTGCGCGTCGACCATGCCGATCACCCGGGTGTACCGCTCCGGCTGGCCCTGCGGCAGCAGAGAGAGTTGGGTGAGCTTGGCGGCGGTGAAGAGCATGCCCGAGCCGTTCGGGCAGGCTGCCACGCACGCGCCGCAGCCGATGCAGGCCGCCGATTCGAAGGCGGCGTCGGCGTTGGCCTTGGCGACCGGGGTGGAGTGCGCCTCGGGCGCGCTGCCGGTCGGCGCGGTGACGTAGCCACCGGCCGCGATGATCTTGTCGAAGGCGCTCCGGTTGACCACCAGGTCCTTGATGACCGGGAAGGCGCTGGCCCGCCACGGCTCGATGTCGATCGTCTCGCCGTCGGTGAACTGGCGCATGTGCAGCTGGCAGGCGGTGGTGCCGCGCTGCGGCCCGTGCGCGTCGCCGTTGATCATCAGGCCGCACATGCCGCAGATGCCTTCGCGGCAGTCGTGGTCGAACGCCACCGGGTCTTCGCCGGCGAGGATCAGCCGCTCGTTGAGCACGTCGAGCATTTCCAGGAACGACATGTCCGGGGACACGTCGTCGACCGGGTAGGTCACCATCCGACCCTTGTCCTCAGGGCCCTTCTGGCGCCAGATGCGCAGGGTCAGGTTCACTTGTAACTCCGCTGCGTGGGGTGGACGTATTCGAACTTCAGGTCTTCCTTGTGCAGCACCGAGGGCTCGCCGTCGGCGGTGAACTCCCAGGCCGCCACGTACGCGAACCGGTCGTCGTCGCGCTGCGCCTCACCGTCGGGCGTCTGGTGCTCGGCCCGGAAGTGGCCGCCGCAGGACTCCTCACGGTGCAGGGCGTCGATGCACATCAGCTCGGCCAGTTCGAAGAAGTCGGCCACCCGGCCGGCCTTCTCCAGCGACTGGTTGAGTTCCTCGCCGGTGCCGGACACCTTGACCCGCTGCCAGAACTGCTCGCGCAGGCCGCGGATCTCGTCGATCGCCTTGCGCAGGCCGGCCTCGCTGCGTTCCATGCCGCAGTGTTCCCACATGATCTGGCCCAGTTCCCGGTGGAACGAGTCCACGGTCCGGTCACCGTTGACCGCGAGCAGCCGCTGGACCCGGTCCTCGACGTCGGTGCGGGCCTCGACCGCCGCCGGGTGGCTGGCGTCGACCTTCTCCAGCGGGCCGGAGGCCAGGTAGTTGGCGATGGTGGTGGGCAGCACGAAGTAGCCGTCGGCGAGGCCCTGCATCAGCGCCGAGGCGCCGAGCCGGTTCGCGCCGTGGTCGGAGAAGTTGGCCTCACCGATCACGAACAGGCCGGGGATGTTCGACTGGAGGTCGTAGTCGACCCACAGGCCACCCATCGTGTAGTGCACGGCGGGGTAGATCCGCATCGGCACCTCGTACGGGTCCTCGCCGGTGATCCGCTCGTACATCTCGAAGAGGTTGCCGTACTTGGCCTCGATGGCCTTGCGGCCCAGCCGGTTGATCGCGTCGGCGAAGTCGAGGTAGACGCCGAGCTTGGTCGGTCCGACGCCCCGGCCCTCGTCGCAGACGTTCTTCGCGGCGCGGGAGGCGATGTCGCGGGGGACCAGGTTGCCGAAGGAGGGGTAGATCCGCTCCAGGTAGTAGTCCCGCTCGTCCTCTCCGATGTCCTTGGGGCTGCGGTCGTCACCCTTGGTCTTCGGCACCCAGACCCGGCCGTCGTTGCGCAGCGACTCGCTCATCAGGGTCAGCTTCGACTGGTGGTCGCCGGAGACCGGGATGCAGGTCGGGTGGATCTGCGTGTAGCAGGGGTTGGCGAAGTACGCGCCCTTGCGGTGCGCCCGCCAGGTGGCGGTGACGTTGCAGCCCTTGGCGTTGGTGGAGAGGTAGAAGACGTTGCCGTAGCCGCCGGAGGCGAGCACGACGGCGTCGGCCATCTCGGTGCTGATCTCGCCGGTGACCATGTCCCGGACGACGATGCCGCGGGCCTTGTCGTCGACGAGGACCAGCTCCAGCATCTCGTGCCGGGTGTTCATCTCGACGTTGCCCAGGCCGATCTGCCGTTCGAGCGCCTGGTACGCGCCGAGCAGCAGCTGCTGACCCGTCTGGCCCCGGGCGTAGAAGGTGCGCTGCACCTGGGCGCCGCCGAAGGAGCGGGTGTCCAGCAGGCCGCCGTACTCGCGGGCGAACGGCACGCCCTGGGCGACGCACTGGTCGATGATGTTGACGGAGACCTCGGCGAGCCGGTGCACGTTCGACTCGCGGGAGCGGAAGTCGCCGCCCTTGACGGTGTCGTAGAACAGCCGGTGTACGGAGTCGCCGTCGTTGCGGTAGTTCTTCGCCGCGTTGATGCCGCCCTGTGCCGCGATGGAGTGCGCCCGGCGCGGGCTGTCCTGGTAGCAGTAGGACTTGACGTGGTAGCCCTGCTCGGCCAGGGTCGCTGCGGCCGAGCCACCGGCGAGGCCGGTGCCGACCACGATCACCGTCATCTTGCGGCGGTTGGCGGGGTTGACCAGCTTGGCCTCGAAGCGGCGGGTCTCCCAGCGCTTCTCGACCGGGCCGGCGGGAGCCTTGGTGTCGGCGATCGGGTCGCCCTCGGTGAAGAGTTCCATGTCAGGACACCAATCCGGTGAGTACGGCGAACGGGACCACCAGGTACCCGGCGCAGAGCAGCACGGCGAAGACCAGAGCTGCGGTACGCGCCCGACGCTCGCCACGCGGCGTCTGCTGGCCGAGGCTGCGGAACGCGCTGAACGCGCCATGGCGCAGGTGGAAGCCCACCGCGACGATGGCGAGCGTGTAGAAGAGCGTGACGTACCAGCGCTCGGGCGCGAAGTCGGCGACGACGTTGCCGTACGGCTTGCTGGCGTCGCCGACCGGGTTCAGCGTGCCGGTGGTCAGGTCCAGGATGTGGTAGATCACGAAGAGCAGGATGATCACTCCACCCCAGCGCATCGTGCGGGCCGCGTAGCTGCCGTTGACCTTCTTGCGGTGGGCGTACTTGACCGGGCGGGCGGCGCGGGCCCGCATGGCCAGCACGGTGGCGGCGACGATGTGGGCGACGACCGCGACCACCAGCACGGTGCGCAGGATCCAGAGGAACCAGACGCCGGGCAGCAGCGGCTTGCCGATGTCGCGCAGCCAGTGCGCGTAGTGGTCGAACGAGGTTTCCCCCGTGAACACCTTGAGGTTCCCGAGCATGTGGGCGATCAGGAACAGCGCCAGCAGGATGCCCGTCACCGCCATGACGGCCTTGAGGCCGACGTTCGAGCGGATGGGCGACCGAGTTTTCGTCATTACCACGCAACCGACGCTAGGAGCACTTCGATCAGTCGTCCAATGCATCAAACTCGTAGTGTTGATAGCCGTAGGCTATGTAGATGCAGCTCCATCAGCTTCGGTACTTCGTCGCGGTGGCCGAAGTACGACATTTCACCCAAGCCGCCGATCTCGTAGGCATCACTCAGCCTTCTCTCAGTAAGCAAATTCACGCTCTGGAGACCGACCTCGGAGCGCCGTTGTTCGAGCGGGTACGGGGCAACATCGCCCTCACCGCCGCCGGTGAGGTGCTGCTGCCGTTGGCCACCCGGATCCTCGCCGACGTGGACACCGCCACCCGCGAGGTGCAGGAGCTGGTGGGGTTGCGCCGCGGTCGGGTCCGGCTCGGCGCCACCCCGAGCCTGGCCACCTCGCTCGCCCCACCGGTGCTGCGCCGGTTTCGCGACGCGCATCCCACAGTCGACCTCAAGGTCGAGGAGGGTGGCTCCCAGGATCTGGTGCGCGACCTGCTCCGCGGCGACCTCGACCTGGCCCTCATCATCATGCCGGCCCAGGGCGCCGACCCCGGGCTGCGAGTCGATCCGATCCTGCGCGAGAGCCTGGTGGTGGCCTCGGTGGGGGAGGTGCCGACCGCGTCGCTGACCGGGGAGCTGCGGATCACCGACCTGCGGGACCAGCCGATGGTCATGTTCCGGGAGGGCTACGACCTGCGGGACGCGACCATCCAGGCCTGTCGGGAGGCAGGCTTCGAACCGACCTTCGCGGTGGACGGCGGCGAGATGGACGCCGTCCTCAGCTTCGTCGAGGCGGGGCTGGGCATCGCGCTGGTGCCGGGCATCGTGCTCGCCCGTCGCCCCGGCGTGCGGATCACGCCCCTCGCTCCGCCCGGGGTGCGGCGGACCATCGCGGTGGCCCGCCGCCGCGACATCGTGCCCACCCACGCGGGTCGGGAACTCCGGCGGATCCTGCTCGACTACATCCAGGCGGCGATCGACCGGGGTGAGCTGCCGCCCGGCGTGGACCCGCTCTGACTGCGAGTGGTGGCACCTACCGACGCGGCGGCACCGACGGCAGGGCGTCGCCGCTTGGTGGCGCCCGGCTCCCGTTGCTGACCGTCGAGTGTGGATTGATCATGATCTGGAACATAGGCTAACGTGCCTGCCGTGAATCGTTTTAGGCTTACCTGCACCGTCGTGGTCTCGGCCGCGCTATTGGCCCTCGCTGGGTGTGGCGAGGGGGACAGCACGGCCGCGTCCGCGCCGTCCGCGTCCGCGCCGTCCGCGTCCGCGCCTGACACCTCGACGGCCCCTTCCGCCGCCGCGCCGTCCTCCTCGACGGGCGCCACCGGCGGGGCGAGCGACAAGGAGCTCTGCCAGAACGCCAAGTCCGCGGGAGACGAGATGAAGGGCGCCTTCCTCACTGCCATGCAGAGTGGCAAGGAGCCCGAGCCGGCCGTCTTCCAGGAGATCATGAAGGGCCTGGAGCAGAAGATGGTCGCGGCTGCCACTGCCGGGGGTGACAGCAAGGTGGCCGGCCTGATGCGGGACTTCGCCGCGGAGGCCGGAAAGGTGGCGGTAGCCGCCGACCCCGGCACCGCCGCCGCGAACCCCACCTTCGAGAAGGTTGGCGAGGACCTGAGCGCCGCCTGCAAGGCGGCTGGGGTCAAGGCCACTTTCTGACCGGCACCGCCTGACCACCTTCCCGCCGCTGCCCCCGCGACCAGATCCCGGTTCGCGGGGGCAGCACCGCATCCTGGGAAGCGCCCGGCCTGGAGCGACGCTGGGCAGCGCCGACGGGCCCCGCCGGCGGCCGCATCCGTCGCCGCGGGTGCACACCCCACCTGTCCTACCGACCCTCGGCCTCGTCCATCGCCCGGTAGATCCGTTGCTCCGAGACGGGGTACGGGGTGCCCAGCGCCTGGGCGAAGACGTTCACCCGCAACTCCTCGATCATCCAGCGGATCTGCCGGACGGCGGTCTCCTGCCGGCGGGCCGGCGGAAGGGCGGCGAGCAGGTCCGCGTACTCCTTCTGCACCGCCGCGATCCGGTCCTGCTGCTGGCGGTCCCGCTGCGGGTTGCCACCGAGGCGGTCCAGCCGACGTTCGATGGCGGTGAGGTAGCGCAGCAGGTCGGGCAGGCGCGCGTACCCGGTCTCGGTGATGAACCCGGCGTGCACCAGCCCGGCAAGCTGGCCGCGGATGTCGGCCAACGCGGCCACCACGGCGAGGTTGCGGGTGGCGCCGAGGCGTTGCTCCACGGCGTACGCGGCGGCGAGGACCTTGCGTACCCGGTCCATCACCTCGACCACGGTGTCGACCAGGTCGGCGCGGACCTTCTCGCGCAGGGCCGCGAACCCGTCGGCGTCCCACGCCGGCCCGCCCGCCGCGCCGATCAGCCGGTCGATGGCCGCGCCGGCCGCGTCCTCGATCAGCTCCTGCACGCCGCCGTGCGGGTTGCGGCTCAGCGCCAGCTTCGCCTCGTTGTTCAGCCGCCCCTGCAGGAACCGCGCCGGGGACGGCACGGTGAGCCGCAGCAGCCGGCGGGTGCCAGCCCAGTGCGACGCCTCCGCCTCAGCGGGGGAGTCGAACACCTTCACCCCGACCGTGGCGCCCTCGTCGACCAGCGCCGGGTACGCGGTGACCGCGTAGCCGGCGCGGACCTGCTCGATGCTGCGGGGCAGCGTGCCGATGCTCCACTCGCGCAGCCCCGTCCGGGCCACCTCCGGCGCGGCGGCCGCCACCACCTGGCGTACCTCCTGGCGCAGTTGACGTTGCAGGGCCGGCAGGTCCTTGCCCTCGGCGACCGGCTTCTCGTCGGCGTCGAGCACCCGGAAGGTGACCCGCAGGTGGGCGGGAAGCTTGCCCGGCTCCCAGGCGTCGCGGGGGACGGTGACGCCGGTCATCCGGCGCAGCTGGCGGGTGAGCGCGTCCAGCAACGGCTCCTCGCCCGGGGTGATGGCAGCGAGGGCGGCGCGGGCGTAGTCCGGCACCGGGACGAAGTTGCGGCGTACCGCCTTGGGCAGCGTACGGATCAGCGCGATCACCGTCTCCTCGCGCAGCCCCGGCACCTGCCAGTCGAAGCTCTCCGCCGGCACCTGGTTGAGCAGCGGCAGCGGGATGTCGACGGTGACGCCGTCGGTCGGCGTGCCCGGCTCGAAGCGGTACGTCAGCGGCAGCGTCACCCCCTGGGTCTGCCACTCGTCCGGGTAGTCGTCCTCGTCCACCCCCGGCCGCCCGTCGTTGATCAGCAAGTCGCGGGTGAAGGTGAGCAGGTCGGGTTGCTCCCGGCGGGTCTTCTTCCACCAGCTGTCGAAGTGCCGCCCGGAGGACACGTCGGCCGGGATCCGCTGGTCGTAGAAGCCGAAGATGGTCTCATCGTCGACCAGGATGTCCCGACGACGGGCCCGGCTCTCCAGCTCCTCGATCTCGGCGAGCAGCCGCTTGTTGTCCGCCCAGAACTGGTGGTGGGTCTGCCAGTCGCCCTCGACGAGGGCGTGTCGGATGAACAGCTCCCGGCTCAGCGTCGGGTCGATCCGCCCGAAGTTGACCTTGCGGGAGCTGACCAGTGGGACGCCGTACAGGGTGACCTTCTCGTAGGCCATCACCGCGGCCTGCTTCTTCTCCCAGTGCGGCTCGCTGTAGCTGCGCTTAACCAGGTGCTGCGCCAGCGGCTCGACCCACTCCGGCTCGACCCGGCCGGCGATGCGCCCCCACAGCCGGGACGTCTCCACCAGTTCGGCGGCCATCACCCAGCGCGGCGGCTTCTTGAACAGCGCCGAGCCGGGGAAGAGCGCGAACTTCGCCCCCCGCGCACCCAGGTACTCGTGCTTCTGGGCGTCCTTGAGCCCGATGTGCGACAGCAGGCCGGGCAGCAGCGACTGGTGGACCTTCGGGGTGTCGATCTCCTCCGGCAGGTCCGCGCCGCCACGGCGGCCCTCACCCCGGCCGGCGTCCGCGCCGTCGGCGCTGTCGCTCGCCGGCCGCCCGCCGCGCCGGTCGCCCTCGGACGGGGTACGCAGCACCTGACGCAGTTGGCTGACGATGTCCTGCCATTCGCGGATCCGCAGGTAGTTCAGGTATTCCGCCTTGCACATCCGGCGGAACGCGCTGGAGGACAGCTCCCGCTGCTGCTCGCGCAGGTAGCGCCACAGGTTGAGGTAGGCGACGAAGTCGGACTCCTTGTCGGCGAACCGGGCGTGCGCCTGGTCGGCCTGGGCCTGCTTCTCCGCGGGCCGCTCGCGCGGGTCTTGGATGGAGAGCGCGGCGGCGATCACCAACACCTCGGTGGCGCAGCCGTTGCGTTCGCCCTCGACCACCATCCGGGCCAGGCGCGGGTCGACCGGCAACTGGGCCAGGCGCCGGCCCAGCGCGGTGAGCCGCTTCGCCGGGTCCGCCTCGGTCGGGTCCAACGCGCCCAGCTCGTGCAGCAGGTTGACGCCGTCGGTGATGTTGCGCTTGTCCGGTGGGTCGATGAACGGGAACGCGGCGAGGTCGCCGAGCCCGATCGCCGTCATCTGGAGGATGACCGACGCCAGGTTGGTGCGCAGGATCTCCGGGTCGGTGAACTCGGGACGAGATCCGAAGTCCTGTTCGTCGTAGAGGCGGATGCAGATGCCGTCCGAGGTGCGGCCGCAGCGGCCCTTGCGCTGGTTGGCCGACGCCTGGGAGACCGGCTCGATCGGCAGTCGCTGCACCTTCAGACGACTGGAGTAGCGGGAGATGCGGGCGGTGCCCGGGTCCACCACGTA
The DNA here is from genome assembly GCF_006715105.1 of Micromonospora sp. A202. Classification (NCBI taxonomy): domain Bacteria; kingdom Bacillati; phylum Actinomycetota; class Actinomycetes; order Micromonosporales; family Micromonosporaceae; genus Micromonospora; species Micromonospora sp. A202. The sequence continues at coordinate 1,989,008 of NZ_VFMP01000001.1, forward strand.
CTTGATGCCGGGCACGGTCAGCGAGGTCTCCGCGACGTTGGTGGCGAGCACCACCCGGCGTGAACTGTGCGCGGCGAAGACGCGGTGCTGCTCGGCGGAGGAGAGCCGGGCGTACAGCGGCAGGATCTCGGTGCCGAGCAGCGAGCGCTTCTTCTGCACCAGCTTGCCCAGCGCGTCGGCGGTGTCCCGGATCTCCCGCTCACCGCTGAGGAAGACCAGGATGTCACCGGGGCCCTCGGCGGCCAGCTCCTCGACTGCGTCGCCGATCGCCTGGATCTGGTCGCGGACGTTCTCCTCGTCGCCGTCGCCGTCCTCCTCGCCCTCGGCGAGTTCGACGAGTGGCCGGTAGCGCACCTCCACCGGATAGGTGCGCCCGGAGACCTCGACCACCGGCGCGGGCACGCCCTCCGGCTCGTCGGCCGTTGGTGGCCCGGCGAAGTGCCGGGCGAACCGGTCGGTCTCAATGGTCGCCGAGGTAATGATCACCTTGAGGTCGGGTCGGCGGGGCAGCAGCTCCCGCAGGTACCCGAGGATGAAGTCGATGTTGAGGCTGCGCTCGTGCGCCTCGTCGATGATCAACGTGTCGTACTGGCGCAGCATCCGGTCGGTCTGCAACTCGGCCAGCAGGATGCCGTCGGTCATCAGCTTGACCAGGCTGCGCTCGCTGACCTGGTCGGTGAAGCGCACCTTGTAGCCGACCACGTCACCCAGCTCGGTGCCCAGCTCGTCGGCGATCCGGTCGGCCACCGTGCGGGCGGCCAACCGTCGGGGCTGGGTGTGCCCGATCAGGCCGTGCACCCCGCGCCCCAGCTCCAGGCAGATCTTGGGGATCTGGGTGGTCTTGCCGGAGCCGGTCTCGCCCGCCACGATCACCACCTGGTGATCCCGGATGGCGGCGGCGATGTCGTCCTTACGCTCGCTGACCGGCAACCCCGCCGGGTACGTGATCACGGGCACCGCCGCTCGGCGGTTGGCGAGCCGTTGCTCGGCCCGGACCAGGTCGGCCGTGATCTCGGCCAGCGCCGCCTCCCGGCGCTGCGGGTCGCGCAGCTTTCGGGCACCGTCCAGCCGCCGCTGGAGCCGGCGCTGGTCGCGGAACATCAGAGGGGTCAGGCGGCGGTGCAGCTCGCGAACCGGGTCGGTCGCGACGGAGGCGGTTGGATTCTGCATGTCGTGCCCAAGGATAGGCAGCCCGGCGGCGTACCGCCCCTGGGTTACCGCGCGGCCGGTCCGTCGACGTCCCTGGACGGCACCTAGAGTGGGCGCTCGACGTCGAGCGCTGGGGGCCGAGATGGAGCTGCGGGACACCGACCGTGCGTTGGTGCAGGCCGCCACCGCGGTCGCCAAGCTGCGCTGCCGCAGCCAGCACCACACCGTCGCGTCGGCCGCCCGGACCGCCGACGGGCGGGTCTTCACGGGCGTGAACGTCCACCACGCCACCGGCGGGTCCTGCGCCGAACTCGTGGTGATCGGCACGGCCGCCACGCAGGGTGTGACCGAGCTGGAGACGATCGTCACGGTCGCCGACCGGGGCCGCGACGTCAACGAGCCGTGCGGCGACTGCCGGCAGGTGCTGGCCGACTACTTTCCGGCGCTGCGCGTGATCACCGGAGAGCTGGACGCCCTGCGGGTGGTCGAGATCGGTTCGTTGCCCGGCTGAGTCAGTCGCCCGCCGCCGCCTCCAGCATCGACCGGGGGATCGGCACGCCCTCGAACCGCACGTTGCCTTCCGGCACCATCCAGCTCATCACCCGCACGTCCAGCCGTCCGGCCCGCACGGCCGGGTCGTTGGCGTAGAGGTCACGCGCCTCCTCCGGGGTGATGGAGAGCACGACGAAGCCCCGCAGCTGGTCGTCGTCGGTGTCCAGGAAGGGCCCGGTCGCGAGCACCAGCCCCTGCTCCACGAGCCCCGCCTGGTGGGCCAGGTGCGCCTCCTGCAACCGGTCGATCGCGTCCTGCGGCAGCTCCGGCGGGTGGGACGGTCGGGCCAGGAGGACGACCGTGTGCTGGTCGAATCGCATGAGCCCACCCTAGGTGCGCGGCCCCCGTCGCGCGGGCGTCTGCCCTGCTCAGCGGGTCGCGGATCGATAAGCGCCAGTTAGGCGGCCCTCACCTGAGCGGCTAACGTAAGGCGAACCTAAGCGTGAACGTGCAGGAGACTCGTGACCACCCTCGTCACCCGGCCGACCCAGGCCCCCAGCCGGTCCGGCACCCGCACCGGCCGCCGGGTGGCCGTCACCGTCGGGTCTGCGCTGGTGCTGCTGCTCGCCGTACTGGCCAGCTTCGCGCTCGGCAGCCGGCAACTCGGCATCGACCAGGTCTGGCACGCTCTCGTCGCACCGGATGGCGGCGACGCCAGCACGATCGTCCGTGAGCTGCGGATGCCCCGCACCGCGCTCGGCCTCACCGTCGGGCTCGCCCTCGCGGTGGCTGGCGTGTTGTTCCAGGCGCTCACCCGCAACCCCCTCGCCGAGCCCCGCATCCTCGGCATCAGCGCCGGCGCGTCGTTCGGCGTGGTGCTCGCCATCTCCGTCTTCGGCATCAGCACGCTCGCCGGGTACGTCTGGTTCGGCATCGCCGGGGCACTCATCGCCGGGCTGCTGGTCTTCGCCATCGCCACCCGGGCCCGCGAGGGCGCCAGCCCGGTCACCCTCGCGCTGGTCGGCGCGGCCCTCGACGCCAGCCTGGCCTCCGGGGTGTACGCGCTGCTCAGCATCGACGCCCGCACCTTCGAGGAGTACCGGTTCTGGGTGGTCGGCGGCCTGGCCGGCCGGGACCTCTCGGTCGCCGGGCAGGTGCTGCCCTTCGTCCTCGCCGGGCTGGTGCTTGCCACCCTGGTCGCCCGAGGTCTGGACGCGCTGGCCCTCGGCGACGACGTGGCCCGGGGCCTCGGCCACCGCATCGGCCTGGTCCGCCTCGGCGGTGGGCTCGCCGCCGTGCTGCTGACCGGTGCGGCGGTGGCCGCAGCCGGACCGGTCGCCTTCGTCGGGTTGGCCGTGCCGCACCTGGCCCGCGCCCTGGTCGGCGCGGACCACCGCTGGACCCTCGCCGTCTCCGCCCTGCTCGGGCCCGCGCTGCTGCTCGGTGCCGACATCGTCGGCCGGGTCGTCGCCCCACCGGGCGAGATACCGGCCGGGATCGTCACCGCGCTGATCGGAGCGCCGCTGCTGGCCGTTCTGGTCCGCCGCGCCCGGGTGGTGACCGCGTGACCACCACCCAGCGCCCCTCGGGTCCGCCCGCCCGGGCCGGCCTGTCACCCACCGCGTCACCCGGGGGTGGCTCTGCCCGACTGCCCGGTCGGTCGCTGCTGCGGATCGGCCCGGTCAGCCTGGTCATCCGCCGCCGGGCGGTGCTGGTGGCCGCCGTGCTGACCGTGCTGCTCCTGCTGGCCGTCGTGCTCAGCCTCTCGCTGGGCACCCCGTACGTCGCCCCGGCCGACGTGCTGCGCGCCCTCTCCGGCGCCGGCACCCCGTACGACCTCGTCGTCTTTGATCTTCGGTTGCCGCGGGTCGTGCTGGCGGCGACGGCCGGCGCCGCCTTCGGCATCGCCGGCACCCTGATCCAGAGCGTGGCCCGCAACCCGCTCGCCAGCCCGGACGTCATCGGCATCACCCAGGGCGCCGGTCTCGCCGCGACGGTGGCCCTGACCAGCGGCACGGCCGCGGTGCTGGTGGCACCCACCGCGCTGGTGGGCGGGCTGCTCGCGGCGGTGCTGCTGTTCGCCCTCGGCGCCCGGCACGGGCTGGCCGCGCAGCGGTTCGTGCTCGCCGGTGTGGCGGTCGCCTTCGGCTTCCGGGCGCTGACCGAGGTGGTCATGCTCACCGCCGACCCGATCGACGGCCTCCGCGCGCAGATCTGGCTGATCGGCACCCTGGCCGGCAAGGGCTGGACCGAGGCGGCCTGGATCGCCGGCACCCTGCTGGTGCTGCTGCCGGTGCTGGCCTGGGCCGGCTGGGCGCTGAACAGCACCGCCCTGGACGACGACACCGCCCGCGGCGTCGGGCTTCGCCCGGTGGCCCGCCGGATCGGCCTGGCCGGCACCGGCGTCCTCGTCGCCGCGATGGTCACCGCCCAGGTCGGCGCCGTCGACTTCGTCGCGCTGGTCGCACCCCAGGTGGCCCGTCGACTGGTACGCGCCGAACGGCCACCGCTGGTCTGCGCCGCGCTCCTCGGCGCGCTGCTGCTGGTGCTGGCCGACCTGGCCGGCCGACGCCTGCTCGCACCCACCCAACTGCCCGCCGGTGTGCTGACCGCCGCCATCGGCGGCCCGTACCTGATCTTCCTGCTGCTGCGCGGACGGCGGCGGTCGTCGTGACGCCTCAAGGAGTCGTGTGATGCTCTCCACCCGCGACCTGGTCGCCGGCTACGACGAGCGGACCGTGCTCGACGGGCTCGACCTGGACCTGCCCACCGACGCGTTCACCGTGATCGTCGGCCCGAACGCGTGCGGCAAGTCCACCCTGCTGCGCACCATGGCCCGGCTGCTCACCCCGCGCCGGGGCACGGTGCTGCTGGACGGCACCGCGATCCGCGAGCTGCCGACCCGGGAGGTGGCCCGTCGCCTCGGCGTCCTGCCGCAGAGCCCGCTGGTGCCCGAGGGCGTCACAGTGGCTGATTTGGTCGGGCGCGGCCGGCAGCCCTACCAGCGTTGGTGGCGGCAGTGGTCGCCTGAGGACGGCGCGGCCGTCGACCAGGCGATGACCCTGGCCGACGTGACCGACCTGGCCGACCGGCCGGTGGACAGCCTCTCCGGCGGTCAGCGGCAGCGGGTGTGGATCGCCATGACGCTCGCCCAGGACACCGACGCCCTGCTGCTGGACGAGCCGACCACCTTCCTCGACCTGGCCCACCAGGTGGAGGTGCTGGACCTCCTGCACCGGCTACGCGTCGAGCGGGGCCGCACCGTGGTCGCCGTGCTGCACGACCTGAACCAGGCCGCCCGCTACGCCGACCACCTGGTCGCGATGCGTGCCGGTGCCGTGGTGGCCGCCGGGCCGCCCCGGGAGATCCTCACCGCCGACCTGGTCCGTGACGTCTTCGGGCTGGCCTGCGTGGTCGTGCCCTGCCCGGTGACCGGCGCGCCGCTGGTGGTGCCCGCGTACACCGGCGGCAACTCCGCCGCGTCCGCTGGCGGTGCCGTCGCGTCCGCTGGTGCGGGAGACCCTGATTCGTCGACGGCGTCCGTACCGGACGCCCGACCCACCACCGGCAACGCGGCCACCCCGCTCGCCGGTTCGCACCCTTCGAAAGGACTCTGATGCGTCGTCTCGTCGCCGCTCTCGCCGCGGCCGTCGCCCTCGGCGTCGGCGTCGGCCTCACCGCATGCGGTGAGAGCGACCCGGTCGCCGGCTCCACCACCGGGGAGACCCGGGAGATCACCCACGTCATGGGCACCACCAAGGTCCCGGCCGAGCCCAAGCGCGTCGTCGTGCTCGACACCGACAAGATCGACACCGCGCTCTCGCTGGGCGTCACGCCCGTCGGCGCCGCCACGGCCGGCGAAGCCAAGAGCTGGCCGACCTACTTCGGCGCGGACAAGCTCGCCGGCATCAAGGAGGTCGGGGTGCTCACCGAGCCCGACCTGGAGGCCATCAACGCCCTGAAGCCGGACCTCATCCTCGGCAGCAAGTTCCGCCAGGAGAAGTTCTACGACGAGCTGGCCGCCATCGCGCCGACCGTGTTCACCGACAAGGTGGGCATCACCTGGAAGGAGAACTTCCTCCTGGACGGCAAGGCGCTCGGCCGCGAGCAGCAGGCGAAGGACCTGCTCGGCGCGTACGAGAAGCGGGCCAAGGACTTCGGTGCGACCCTCGGCGACGCCGCCTACCGCAAGGTGTCGATCGTGCGGTTCCTGCCCGGCAACATCCGGGTGTACGGCCCGGACTCGTTCTCCGGCATCGTCATCGGCGACACCGGTCTGGGCCGCCCCGAGCGGCAGTTGCTCGCCAACAAGGAGGACAAGCGCTTCGACCTGGTCAGCCCCGAGCGGGTCAACGAGGTCGACGGTGACGTCATCTTCGTGACCGCGTACGGCGACAAGGCCGCCGCCGAGCAGACCAAGGTCGCGGACGGGACCCTCTGGAAGGGCCTCAACGCCGTCAAGGCCGGCAAGGCGTACCCCGTCTCCGACGAGGTCTGGATGACGGGCATCGGCGTCGGTGCCGCCAACAAGATCCTCGACGACCTGACCAAGTACCTCCCCGCCGCCTGACAACCCCTCAGCGCCCGCGCACCGCAGGCCCGCGCTCCGCGCGTCGCAAGCCCCGCGCGTCGCAAGCCCGCGCTCCGCGCGCGCCCACCCCAAGATCCGCGCAACTTCGGGGAAAGTGCTGCCTCACGAGCTGGTGAGACAGCAAGATCCCTGAAACTGCGCGGATCTTGGCGTGTGTGGGGGTCGGTGTGGGGGTGGGGTGCGGGTGTTCGTGTGGTGTGGGGGCCGGGGGGTCAGCGGGAGCGGGACCGGAGGGCTTGACGGAGTTCGGCGAGGAAGCCGTCGAAGTCCTCGCGGAACCGTTTCGCGGTGACGTGCAGGACGATCCAGTCCTCGCCGAGCAGGCGGTTGAGGCGGCGTCGGTCCCGGTGGAACTGCTCGGGATCGTCGTGCCACAAGCCGTCGTACTCGACGGCGACCTTGAGATGTGGCCACGCAAGATCGAGGCGGGCCACGAACCTGCCGTCTCGCTCGACGACGAACTGGGTCACGGGTGCCTGCACCCCGGCGAGCACGATCCGCACCCGCAGCCGTGACTCCGGGGCTGATTCGGCGCCGGCGTCGGCCAGCTCAGCTACCCGCATCATCCGTCTCTGGCCTCGGTTGCCGGCTCTCGACCGGGAGCCTGCGCGAAGCTCAGGGATCACCACCAGCCGTTGGCTGGCGAGGCGGTCCACGATGGCGACAGCCTCCTCGGTCGGCAGCCACTGGGCCAGGTCCCAACATGTGCGAGTCGGCGTGGTCAGCGGAATGCCCTGACGTATCGCGACGTCGGTCGCGGCGATCTCGCTGGCGTGCACGACGAGCCCCGAAACGGGACCGAACCGCTGAGCGGCGGGCACGAGCACGTCGAGGGGCTCGTGGTCGGCAACCGGTGCCGCGCCGTAGAGCGCCGCCGCACTGCGACCAGCGATCACCACACCCGGTGGCAGCACCCAGCGCACCGCGGCGGCGCAACGAGTGCGATGGGTGACCTCCAGTCGGGCATCCGCGTAGACGTCCCGGAACAGAGGGCGCCATGCCCTGCTGCGCAGCTCCGTTCGGGTGAGCAGGCCTTGGGCAACGACACGGGAGCCGCGAAAGACGCGCCCCTGGAGGCTCGCCGGCCGTCGTGGGGAAACAGGCATGACGACACCTTGACCGGCAGAGGTGTGCGCCTGCAGCCCCTGTGGATAACCCCCGGGCTGGTCCTGAACACCAAGATCCGCGCAACTTCGCTGTTCTTGCTGCCTCCTCACGACGTGAGACAGCAGCATCCCCGAAGTTGCGCGGATCTTGGGCGGATAGAGCGCGGCGGGCGGGTTGGAGGTTTGGTGTGGTGGGGGTGTGGTGGGGGTGGGGGTTTAGGCGGCGGTGGACCAGATGGCGCGGAACGCGGCGGCTTCGCCGGACAGCCAGCGCTCGATCTGGTCGGGCTTGGCGTCGCCGGGCATGCGGTGGGCCTGGCCGCGACGGATGTCGACCAGGATCGGCTCTGCGTGGGGGAGAACCGCGTCCATGTGTCGGGCCATCAGGTGCAGGGTGGCGAGCACCGATTCCTCACTCGGTGGGGCCTCGTCGAAGTGCAGCCGGACCGCTTCGGCGCGGCCGTCGGCGTGGCGTACGCCGAAATGGGGGTTGATCTTGACCGGTAGGTCACCCAGCATCGCCAGGGCATCACGGGTCTGGGCGAGGTCGACGGCTGCCGGATCGCCGAGGGAGTGCAGCCAGGCCGTGGCGCCGGGGACGAGCGCCTGGTAGAGCGGGCGCCAGCGTGGCTTGACCACGTCGACCACGCCGGTCAGGTGCGTGCCCCCGGTGTGGAAGGCGATGTCGGCCTTGAGCGCCTTGACGAACTGGCCGTGCGGGTTGAAGCCGGACCTGCTGGCGCGCTGCTTGCGCAGCCCGCCCACGAAGGTCGCCTTGGTGGGGCCGGTGCGGTCGACGTAGCGGGTGAAACCGAGCAGTGTGGCGTAGGGGGTGAGGGGCGTGGAGGCGGGCACTGTCACGAGCGTCCTCCCAGGTCAGGAACTCGATTAGTACATACATTCTAATCGACGGGTCTGACATCGCCCAGCGAATCCGGGGTCCGGTTGTCCGGTCCACTTGAACCTGGCACCGTCCACGGTTGTTGGCACCAGTGATGGCGCCGTCCGGATTGTGTTGGCACTGGTCTCCGGTCTCCGACATCTGGCGTCTGTCTCGCTGTAGCTGGTGACGGCCAGGGCGGTGTCAAACCTCGAAGGTGGGTGCTCGGTTCACCGAAGTTGGCTTGGAAACTGGTAGCGTGCGCGGCTTCCGAGACCTACGCGTCCGCACCAGTTCACGAGGAGGAGCCGAACGATGACGGATACCGGAACGCGGTTGGAAGGCGGCGGCACTTCTGGGTCACGGAGCAGGCGAGCGGACGACTGGTTGGCAGACATCCGGATCTCCTACGACACGGTCGCCGACAGTTACTCCGACTACACACGGGTGGCTTTGGCTGGGGAGCCCTATCTGCTCGCGGCGTTGGCGTTGTTCGCCGATCTGGTCCACGCCGCCGGCGGTGGCCCGGTGGCGGACGTGGGCTGCGGACCAGGCCATGTCACTGCCCACCTGCATAAGCTGGGCGTCGATGCCTTCGGCGTCGATTTGTCACCCGCGATGATCGACATCGCTCGGCGGGAGCACCCCGACCTTCGGTTCGAGGTGGGTTCGATGACGGACCTACAACTCGCTGACGCCTCGATCACTGCCCTGCTCGCCTTCTGGTCGTTGATCCACATCCCCGACGACGAGATCCCGGCGGTTCTTAGCCACTTTCGGCGGGTGCTGCGTCCCGATGGACCTCTGTTGCTCGGCTTTCACGTCGGACATGAGTCACGGCTGAAGACGGAAGGCTACGGCGGTCATCCGATGAAGGTCTACGTGCACCGCCGTCAGCCGGACCGGATGGCGACCTGGCTGCGCGATGCCGGATTCACGGTCAAGGCCCAGATGCTGCTCGGCCTCGACGAGAGCCTTCCAGGAGCGGTCCTCTTTGCACACCGCCGGCCAGAAGGTGCCAACTAAACCTGGACGGAAACGCTTCCGCCGTCCGCACCTAGTTGGCACCGCAACTGCTCACGCGCGACGATTAGTGCCACCTTCACGTGGACCGGACACCCGGAGATGCGCGGTTTCCGGAGGACCCGCGCTGCCGGCCGGCCCTCACTCGGCGCGGGGTGTGTCCAGGGTCGTCAGGGCGGCGGTCAGGCGGTCGATCCCGAACGCGAAGGCCTCGTCGAGGTCGCCACCGAGGTTGAAGGCACCCGCCAGTTCCATGCTGATGAAGCCGTTCGCCCAGGCGGTGAACATGCGCGCGGCCGACAGGGCGTGCTCGGGCCCGGCGAGTTCCGCGGCGAGGCGCAGGGCGGGGGCGCTCGCCCGGGTGAGGATGTCGAGGCTGGGCCTGGTGTCTGCGGGGCCGGTGGCGAAGATCAGGTGGTAGCCCGCGGGTTGGGCGTGGGCGAACGCGCGGAAGGCGTGGGCCAGCTCGGCGAGGTCTCGGCCCGGATCGCCGCTGCCGGCGACGGCGCCGAGCTGCTCGCCGAGGTCGTGCACTGCTGCTTCGGTGACGAGCCGGATGAGGTCGTCACGGTTGCGGACCCGTTTGTACAGCGAGGGGGCGCGGACGCCGACCCGCTGGGCGACCGCCTGCATGGTCAGGCCCGGAAGCCCTTCGGACTCCAGGATCTGGCGGGCGGCCGCGACGATGTCGGCGAGGGACGTCCGGTCGGGAGTCGGCATGGGGTGTTCCTTCCGGGGGTGGGCGACGTTCGTCACCCATCATAGCTATGGCCCTTAGGCATCATGGCTATGTATCGTAGCTATCAGGGAACGACATCACCTCGGAGGAAGTCATGAAGCTCGGGCCGCACCTGCACCGCATCGGCAACGACATCGTCGCCGCGTACCTCGTCGAGACCGACGACGGCGTGACCGTCGTGGACGCCGGCCTCTCCGGTCACTGGCCGGAGCTGCTGGCGGAGTTGTCCGCCATGGGTCGCTCGCTCGCCGACGTCCGAGGTCTGATCCTCACCCACGGCGACACCGACCACATCGGCTTCGCCGAGCGGCTCCGGCGCGACCACGGCGTACCGGTCTACGTGCACGAGGCGGACGCCGCCCGAGCCCGCGGCGAGGTCAAGTCCAAGGCGCCCTTCGGGACCTTCAAGGTGGGTGCCGTGGCCAGCTTCCTGATGTACGCGGGCCGCAAGGGTGGGCTGCGCACGACGTACCTCAGCGAGGTGATCACCGTGCGGGACGGTCAGGTGCTCGACCTGCCCGGCGCTCCGCGCGTCATCGGGATGCCCGGCCACTCGCCGGGCAGCATCGCCGTGCACGTGCCGATCGCCGACGCCGTGTTCGTCGGCGACGCGCTCACCACCCGACACGTGCTGACCGGCCGGTCGGGCCCGCAGCCGGCGCCGTTCACCGACGACCCGGCCCTGGCGCTCGCCTCGCTGGCCCGCATCGAGGACCTGCGGGCGACGTGGATCCTCCCCGGCCACGGCACCCCCTGGAACGAGGGTGCCGTCGAGGCGGTGCGCCGGATCAAGGCTGCCGCCCAGGCCGGGTGATGGCGGGCGTCAGAGCTGGCCGACGTCCGTGATCCGGACGACCGCGGCGCCGACCTCGTCGGAGGCCACCAGGTCGATCTCTGCGCTGATGCCCCAGTCGTGGTCGCCGTTGGGGTCGTCGAAGCTCTGCCGGACGGTCCACCGCTCCCGCCCCTGCTCGATCATGAGCAGTGCCGGCCCTCGGGCGTCCGGCCCGACGCCGATCGAGTCGTACTCCTCGAAGTACGGCGCGAGCGCGTCGGCCCACGCGTCGTAGTCCCAGCCGTCCTCGGCGTCCAACTCGGCGAGCAGGTCCCAGCGGCGCAGCGCGGCCAGCTCGACGCGGCGGAACAGCGCGTTGCGCACCAGCACCCGGAACGCCCGCGCGTTGCGCGTCACCGCCGGAGGCCGGTCGGTCAGCGCGGCGTGCGCCAGGGCCACCTCGGCCACGTCCGACGGGTTGCGCAGCCGCTCCCACTCGTCGATGAGGCTGGAGTCGACCTGGCGGACCAGCTCGCCCAACCACTCGATGAGGTCGATCAGCTCCTCGGTCTTGGCGTCCTCGGGCACGGTCTGCCGCAACGTCTTGTACGCGTCGGCCAGGTAGCGCAGGACCAGGCCTTCCGAGCGGGTCAGCCCGTAGAACTGCACGTACTCGGTGAAGGTCATGGCCCGCTCGTACATGTCGCGGACGACGGCCTTGGGGGAGAGCTGGTGGTCGGCGACCCAGGGGTGCCCCTGCCGGTACATCTCGTACGCGGCTTCCAGCAGCTCCGCGAGGGGCTTCGGGTGGGTCACCTCGTCGAGCAGTTCGAGGCGGGCCTCGTACTCGATGCCCTCTGCCTTCATCGCGGCGACCGCCTCGCCGCGGGCCTTGAACTGCTGCGCGGACAGGATCTGCCGGGGGTCGTCGAGGATCGACTCGACCACGCTCAGCACGTCGAGCGCGTACGACGGGGACTCGGCGTCGAGCAGCTCGATCGTGGCCAGGGCCAGAGGCGAGAGCGGCTGGTTGAGGGCGAAGTCGAGCTGGAGGTCGACGGTGAGCCGGATGCGCCGGCCGGTCTCGTCCGGCTCGGGCAGCTCCTCGACCACCCCACCGGCGCGCAGCGCCCGGTAGATCGCGATGGCCCGGCGGATGTGCCGGCGCTGGGCGGCGGGCTCCTCGTGATTGTCGGTGAGCAGGTGCCGCATCGCGGTGAACGCGTCCCCGGGCCGGCCGATGACGTTGAGCAGCATCGAGTGGCTGACCTGGAAGCTGGAGGTCAGCGGCTCCGGCTCGGCGTCGACCAGCCGGTCGAAGGTGGGCTGGCCCCAGCCGATCGAGCCCTCCGGCGGCTTCTTGCGGACCACCTTGCGCCGCTTCTTCGGGTCGTCGCCGGCCTTGGCGAGGGCCTTCTCGTTGTCGATTACGTGCTCGGGAGCCTGCACCACGACCCGGCCGATGGTGTCGTAGCCGGCCCGGCCCGCCCGCCCGGCGATCTGGTGGAACTCCCGGTTCTTGAGCAGGCGGGTACGGACCCCGTCGTACTTCGACAGGCCGGTGAACAGCACGGTGCGGATCGGCACGTTGATGCCGACGCCGAGGGTGTCGGTGCCGCAGATGACCTTGAGTAGGCCGGCCTGGGCGAGGGTCTCCACCAGTCGGCGGTACTTCGGCAGCATGCCGGCGTGGTGGACGCCGATGCCGTGCCGGACCAGCCGGGAGAGCGTCTTGCCGAAGCCGGCGGTGAACCGGAAACCACCGATCGCCTCGGCGATCATGTCCTTCTCGGCGCGGGTGCAGACGTTGACGCTGGTCAGCGCCTGGGCGCGTTCCAGTGCGGCGGCCTGGGTGAAGTGCACCACGTACACCGGGGCCTGCTTGGTCTCCAGCAGCTCCTCAAGCGTCTCGTGTAGCGGCGTCATCGCGTACGAGAAGATGAGCGGGACCGGCCGCTCCGCCGAGCGCACGACGGCGGTCGGCCGCCCGGTGCGCCGCGTCAGGTCGTCGACGAACCGGGTGGTGTCCCCCAGAGTGGCGGACATCAGGATGAACTGGGCCTGCGGCAGCTCGATGATCGGCACCTGCCACGCCCAACCCCGGTCGGGCTCGGCGTAGAAGTGGAACTCGTCCATGACCACCTGGCCGACGTCGGCCTTCACACCCTCGCGCAGCGCCAGGTTCGCCAGGATCTCCGCCGTGCAGCAGATGATCGGGGCATCGGCGTTGACGCTGGCGTCGCCGGTGAGCATGCCGACGTTCTCGGCGCCGAAGACCTCGCAGAGCGCGAAGAACTTCTCCGACACCAGCGCCTTGATCGGCGCGGTGTAGAAGGTCGTCCGGCTGTCCGCGAGCGCCGCGAAGTGCGCGGCGATGGCCACCAGGCTCTTACCTGAGCCGGTCGGCGTGTTCATGATCAGGTTGGCGCCGGAGACGATCTCGATGACCGCCTCCTCCTGATGGGGGTAGAGGTCGAGGCCGCGCTCCTTCGCCCAACCGGCGAACGAGTCGAAGAGGGTGTCGGGGTCGGCGCTTCTCGGAAGCGCGGCGGTGAGCGTCATAGCCTGTCCATGGTGCCTGGATCATGCCCCGCTACGCCAACCCGGTGTCCGCCGGACCTCCGTCCGGGGCGGCGGGTCCGGGCCGCCGGGCCGGGCCGGCGCGTCACCGTCGGCGGTAGATCAGGTCGGCGACCGGCCGGCCGGCCGTGATCGCCCGCCGCTCGAACTTCGTCACCGGCCGGTGCGCCGGACGCGGCGCGAAGCCGCCGTACGTGTCCACCAGCCCCGGGTCCGCCTCCAGGGTCTCCCGCATCGACTCGGCGTACTCGGCCCAGTCGGTCGCGCAGTGCAGCGTGCCGCCGGGCCGCAGCCGGGACCGCAGCAGCGCCACGTGCGCCGGCTGGATGATCCGCCGCTTGTGGTGGCGGGTCTTCGGCCACGGGTCGGGAAAGAAGATGTGCACGGCGTCCAGCACGCCCTCGGGCAAGCCGTTGACCAGGGACAACGCGTCGCCCTCCGCCACCCGTACGTTGCGCAGGCCACCGCGCTCCACCAGGTCGAGCAGGTTGGCGATTCCCGGCGTGTGCACCTCGACCGCCAGATAATCTCGATCCGGGTCGGCGGCAGCCATCGCGGCGGTGCTGTCGCCCATGCCCGAGCCGATCTCCAGCACCACCGGCGCCCGGCGACCGAACAGGTCGGCCAGGTCGACGGGCACGACCGGTCCGTCCGGCACATCCAGGCCGTACGCGGGCCAGAGCCGGCCCAGCGCATCGGTCTGCCGGTCGCTCATCCGACCCCGACGGGGGTGGAACGTGCGGATCGTCCGGCTCGTGGGCGGGACGGCGGGGTCATGGTCGATGGCGGTCACAGCGACCCGAGCGTACGCGACGCCGTCGACGGATCGGGTGTGATGTGCGACCGGAAATGAGAGGATCCAACTGGTACGGCAGGTCGGGTGCTCCGCTGCCCGACACGGCCGACGCGGCGTCGAGAGGGGGCATCGTGACAGTGACCCGTGGCGGCGTGACCCTGTCGGTGCTGGCCGTGCTCGTCGGGCCCCTGCTGGCCGCCGCTCCCGCGCTAGCCGCTCCGGCACCGGTCGCCTCGGCGCTCGCCGCTCCTGCGCCCGTTGCTCGGGTTCTCGCCGCTCCCGCGCCGCAGCCCGAAGGCCCGCCGGGTGGCACGTCCCAGCCATCGCCGGTGGACATCTTCGTCGAGGTGAGCCCCAGCACGGTGCAGCCCGGCTACCTGGTCGGCATCCGCGCCAGTTGTCGGGACAACTCGGTGGGCGCGACAGTCGTTTCCGACGCCTTCGGCGCGGTCGGCGTGCAGCCGCAGCGCGGGGTGCTGACCGCCGCGCCGATGGTGCGCGATCGCACTCGCCCCGGCAACTACCGGGTCAAGTTGGAGTGCCGCGACGGCGAAACTGCCTCGACCATGCTCCAGGTGGTCAAGAAGGTGCCGTCCCAGCCCAGTCGCGGCCCGGCCACCGGCTTCGGCGGGGGCGCCGGCGGGATGACCGGCAAGCTGCTGCTGCCCGGCGGCGCGGCGCTGACCATAACCGGCCTGATCCTCGCCGTGACGGCGCTGCGCCGGCCGCGCCCGGTCCACGGCGCTACGCGGCGCTGAGCCTGCCATGGCGATCTTCCGCCCCCCGTCGCCGCCGGCCGGTCCCCGCCAGCCCGGCGCCTCCGGCTCGCCGTCAGGTCCGCGCCCGTCTCCCGGTGGGCGTCCGTCTTCGGGTGCCGGCCCGTCCCCGGGTGCGCGCCCGTCTCCCGGTGCGCGCCCGTCGCCCGGTGCTCGCCGCTCGCGGGACGATCGCTGGCCGGAGGACGACCGCCTACCGCTGGACGACCCGTGGCCGGAGGACGACCGCCTACCGCGGGACGACCGCCCGCTGGTTGTCGACCGCCCGGCGGTGGCTGCTCGCCCGCCGACCGCCGTCACGCCTCGGCGTAGCCGTCCTCCCCGTCGTAGCCCCTGGTCCGTGCCGCTGGCCGTGGTGCTGGTGCTGGCCGGGGTCTTCGCCACCGGGGCAGGGCTGGGCCACTCGGTCGGCCCGTTCGACTTCGCCCCGGCCGGCGGCGACCAGCCGGCCCGTAGTGAGTCGGTCGGGTTGGCGGCCAGCCGCCCGGTGCGCCTGACGGTCCCGGCGATCAAGGTGGCGGCGCCGGTGGCACCCGTCGGGCAGGCACGGGACGGCTCGATCGCCGTACCGCCTCTGGAACGCCACAACGAGACCGGCTGGTACGACCGCGGGCCCACACCCGGCGAGTCCGGCCCGGCGGTGATCGTCGGGCACGTGGACACCAAGACCGGCCCGTCGGTCTTCTACGACCTGGGCAAACTGCACCCCGGCGACCTGATCGAGGTGGCCCGGGCGGACGAGTCGGTGGTGGTGTTCCGGGTCGACACCGTCGAGCACTTCCCGAAGGACCAACTGCCCGCCGAACGGATCTACGGTCACGACGGGCCCCCCGGCCTGCGGCTGATCACCTGCGGCGGGCAGTTCATCGGCGGACGCACCGGCTACGCCGACAACGTCATCGCCTTCGCCACCCTGCAGTCCTCCCGCAAGTCCTGATCCGACGACGCCCTTCTGTCGCGCGCCGACGCCCGCCCGCCGCGGAGCGCGCACTGCCGCCAGATCGACTCGGTTTTCAGGATGTCGGGGTATCGCGCCGCGCCGGAGACCCCGGATGATTACGAAACGGCCTTTGTCCGCGGGCTTGATCGACACGGGATCCTTGAAGTAGGGGTGTCCGACTGAGTCGGACACCCCGATTTCCTTGAACGCGAGTGGATCAAGCGCGGGGCGTGCCGCCTAGGGCTGCGGGACGTGCAGGGCCACCTCGAACTCCAGGAGGCTGGCGCCGGTCGCGACCGGGGGACGTGGCTTCTCACCGGGCGCGGCGGCGTGGGCGGCGCGGGACGGGCCAGCGGCCCAGGCCTGATAGGCCTCCTCGGTCTCCCACCGGGTGTAGACGAAGTAGCGGGTCTCGCCGGCGACCGGCCGGAGCAGCTCGAAGCCGAGGAAGCCGGGGGAGTTCTCCACCGCGCCGGCTCGGGCGGCGAACCGCTTCTCCAACTCCGCGCCGCCGCCGGGAGGGACCTCGATTGCGTTGATCTTCACGACTGCCATCTGCCCACCCTAGCCACTCAGAACGCCTCGACCACCGGGACCAGGTCCGCGTCGACCACGATCGGCGCGTGGTCCGACGGGCCCTTGCCCTTGCGGGCCTCCCGGTCCACGTACGCCGAGCGGACCGCTCGTGCGAACGGTGCGGACGCGTACACCAGGTCGATTCTCATGCCCTTGTTCTGGTGGAACATCCCGGCCCGGTAGTCCCAGTAGGTGAAGGGGTGTGGTCCCTTCATCGGGGTGGGCACGACATCGCTGAGGCCGAGGTCACGCAGCGCGGCGAGGGCCGTCCGCTCGGCCGGGGTGACGTGCGTGGAGTGGGTGAAGACCGCCGGGTCCCAGACGTCGGCGTCGGTCGGGGCGACGTTGAAGTCGCCGCAGACCGCCAGCGGGAGCCCGCCGGCCAGCTCCGCGGCCAGCGCGTCGCGCAGTGCCGCGAACCAGGCCAACTTGTACGCGTAGTGCGGGTCGTCCGGCGTCCGGCCGTTGGGCACGTACACCGACCAGACCCGCACCCCGTCGCACGTGGCGGAGATGGCCCGGGCCTCCGGGTCGGGAAAGCCGGGCTCACCGGCGAACCCGACCCGGACGTCGTCGAGCCCGACCCGGGACAGGATGGCGACCCCGTTCCACCGGCCGTCGCTGTGGCTGGCCACGGTGTAGCCGAGCTCGCCCACCTCGGGTGCGGGGAAGGCGCCGTCCGGGCACTTGGTTTCCTGTAGGCAGACGACGTCGGGGCCGGTGTCGGCCAGCCACTCCAGCAGTCGGGGCAGGCGGGCCTTCACCGAGTTGACGTTCCAGGTCGCCAGGCGCATGCCCCCAGCCTGCCGCATTCGCCCCCGCGACGCCCGGTCAGCTACCCGGGGTGTCGCCGGGACGGGTCTGTTCGGCCAGGAACCGCTCCAGTTCCGCGCCGAGTTCGTCGGCAGTGGGCAGCGGTCCGGCGTCCTGGGCGAGCAGGTTCTTCTCGCCCCGACCCCGGGCGAACGCGTCGTACTGCTCCTCCAGGGCCTGGACCAGGGCGGCGGCGTCGTCGGTCTGGGCGACCTGCCGGTCGATCTCCACCCGGACCACCTCGGCGGCCGAGCGCAGCCCGTCACCGGGCAGCAGCAGGCCGGTGCTGCGGGACACCGAGGTGAGCAGCACCTCGGCGGCGGCCGGGTACTCGGTCTGCGCCACGTAGTGCGGCACGTGGGCGGCGAAGCCAAGCGCGTCCCGGCCCTGCTGGCCGAGCCGGAACTCCAGCAGGTGGCCGACACTGCCGGGCACCTGGACGCGTTGCAGCCAGGGCTCGTAGCCGGCGATCAGCTCGGGGCGGGTGGCGTGCGCGGTCACGCCGGTCGGCCGGGTGTGCGGCACCGCCATCGGGATCGAGTTGAGCCCGACGGTTAGCCGGACGTCCAACCGGGCGGCGAGGCCCGCGACGGCGGACACGAACCGCTCCCACTGCAGGTCCGGCTCGGGGCCGGTGAGCAGCAGGAACGGCGTTTCGTCGTCATCGTGCAGCAGGTGCAGCTCCAGCTTGGGAGCGTCGATGCTCTCCCAGTGGTCCTCGACGAAGGTCATCACCGGTCGTCGAGACCGGTAGTCGAAGAGCTGGTCGACGTCGAAGGTGGCGATCGGCCGACCCTCCAGCGAGGTGAGCAGCTGCTCGCGCGCCAGCCGGCTGGCGTTGCCGGCGTCCACGAACCCGGTGAGGGCCTGGATGAGGACCGGTTGCCCGAGGTCGGGCAGATCGTCGGTGAGCTGATAGAGCTCATGTGGGTCGAGCACCGGTGCGGACCTCCCTGAAATGTGCCTGCGGAGTGCCGACGCGACGGAGGGCACCCGTTCGGGCAACGTACCCGCCATCCTGGTGCATTCCTGCTTCGGGCGATCCGCCGCCCGGGGGGTGGGAGCGATCGGACTAATCATCTGTTTACGCCGCCAGGCGAGTCCGGTCGACCGATCGGACGAGCCCGGTTCGGCCCAAAGGCCGAGTTTGTCGATCATGTCGGCTGCCGCGGTCGGATGTCCCGGCCTGTGTCGGGCCGAGCCAGACTGCGTGTGCCGCCTGGTTGGTCCGGAACGCGAGGTACGTTCCCCGGGCAGGTCGAGCCGCCCAGGTCGTCCACCAGGACGGGCCGAATGTGTGGGAAGCGCCACGTGATCACCGTGCGTGATCAGGGTTTCCCCCTGCCTAGCCTCGGTTGATGCGTGACGACGGCACCCTCGACGACCCGTATGCCCCGAGTACCCCCACTGCCGATACGGAGGATGGCACCTCAACCGAACGGACAACCACCGCGAGTCGGCTTCGGGCGTACGCCCGGGACCTGACCGGTCGACGCCGGGCGCAGGTGGCGCTGGCGACGGGCGTGGTGTGCTGCCTCGGCCTGGCCGCCGTCGCACAGGTCCGCGACGAGTCCGCCGACGCGGCGACGCGGGAGGGGGCGATCTCCAACTCCGAGTTGGCGCAGCGCGCCGAGCAGCAGAGCGCGTCCCGTGGCCTCGACCGGGTGGCTGCCCCGAGCACCTCCGCCGCTGTTCCGTCCACCGCGGCGACCCCCGCCGACCCGGACACCAGCGCGCCGGCCCGGAAGGCCGCCCCGGCTCGCCCGACCGACCCGGCGCCCGTCGCCGGGCTGGACGAGGACCAGATGGAGAACGCGGAGGCGATCGTCCGTGCCGGCCGCAAGATGGGGGTGCCCCGGCGTGGGCTGGTGATCGCGGTGGCCACCGCCATGCAGGAGAGCAACCTCTACAACGTGGCCAGCGGCGTGCTGCCCGAGTCGCAGGACTACCCGCACCAGGGCGTCGGCTGGGACCACGACTCGGTCGGGTTGTTCCAGCAGCGTTCGAGCAGCGGTTGGGGCCCGGTGGGTCGGCTGATGGACCCCGAGTTCGCCACCCGGCAGTTCCTCGCCGCGCTGGAGCAGGTGCCCGGCTGGCAGCGGATGCGGCTCACCGACGCCGCTCAGGCGGTGCAGGTCTCCGCGTACCCCGAGCACTACCAGCAGCACGAGTGGCGGGCCACCCGGGTCGTCGACGCCATCGTGCCGACGGGGCGGTAACCTACCGCCCACTGTGGACGGTGAGGGTTGAGGCTGTCGCATCCTGGGTACATGTGTTGCGGGTTAGGGGTACACATGACAGCGGGACCATCGACAGGAGGACGCCATGTCACTGATGCAGCGAATCACCATGTTCCTGAGATCGCCGAAGGGGCAGCAGCTGGTGGAGCGAGGCCGTCGGGAGATGGCCAAGCCGGGCAACCAGCAGAAGCTCAAGGGGCTGGCGGCCCGGTTCTCCAACCGCCGCCGCTGACCGCTCCATCGGCCGCCCTGTCCGCCTTTCCCACCCCTCGGGAGACCCGGTGACCGACACCCCACCCATCGGCGGCCAACCTGCCGCCCCTGCCCCCCAGCCGTCCGTCGGCCTGCCGACCGGGCCGGTGGACGCCCCTGAGGGTCCGCCGGCCCGTCTCTGGGACCGGATGCGCGACGATCCGCAGTACGCCCCGGAGCACCTGGCCCTTGAGGCGGTGCGCCGGCTCGGGCCGGAGGCCGCGCAGTGGGTCGTCCGGGCCCGAGCGGAACAGCCCGGGGTGTCGGCCGACGTCCTTGCCGACCAGGCGGCCCGCAAGTTCGTCAACCTGGCCCGGCTGTCCGGCGCCGTCTCCGGAGCGGCAGGGCTGCCCGGGGCCGTGATCGATGTGGGCGTGCTGGCCTGGACCCAGGCGCGGATGGTGCTGCACATCGCCGCCGCGTACGACGTCGACCCGCTGCACGGCGACCGGGCCACCGACCTGTTGGTGCTCCAGCGCGTGCACAAGGTCGCCGAGAGCGCCCGGCTGGCCCTCGGTGTGGCCGCCGGTCGGGAACGCGCCGACGCGCTCTTCGGCTCCGGCGGCCGGCGCCCGCTCGGCCGGGTCATGCTGCAACTCGGCGTCCGGCTGGCCCAGATGGCCGGCGTCCGGGCCGCCAAGCGGATGGTCGCCAAGATCATCCCAGGTGCGGCCATCGTCCTCGGCACCTGGGCCAACTCGTCCGCCACGAAGGACCTGGCGCAGCGATCCCGGGCCCTGTACCGCTCCCGCGGCGTCGCCGTCCCGGAGCCCCGCCGCCACTGACCGCGGGCCAGCCTGGTCAGCCGGCAGCCTGGTCAGCGGGCCAGCCTGGTCAATTGGCCAGGCCGGACGAGCGCCAGGTGACCTCGGCGAGCCGGCCCTGGCCGGTGGCGTTGGGGTGGAACCAGTCCAGCGGGTTGAGCAGGTCCAGAGTGAATCGGACCTTGTGCACCGCGCCACCGTCGTGCCGGCAGCGGGAGCCGTACGCCCGGCAGGCCGCCACCAACTCGGTGTTGTACGCGTTGATCCGGTCCCGGACGGCGGCCCGGCGCGCCCGGTCGGCGGGCGCGGTCGAGGTCGCCTCGGCCAGCAGGGACGGGCAGATGCCCCGCCTCCACGCCCGCACGGCGCGGGCGTCGTCGTGCCCGACCTCCCAGAGCCGGTACAGGTCGGGGATGCTCACCACCAGCACCCGGGCCTTCGGTCGGCCGGTCCGCAGCACCCGTAGGCCCCGGTCGACGTCGGCCCGGAACTGCGCCACCGGGGTCATCGCGTCCACCCCGCCTCGGCAGACGTCGTTGGCGCCGATCAGCACGGTGACGTAGTCGGCGCGGTCGCGTACCGCTGCCTGGGCCTGACCCTCCAGCGCGTCCGCGCGAGCGCCGGGACGGGCGTGGTTGTACGTCCGGTCCCGGATCGCCGAATTCTGTTCCAGCAGTCGCCGGTAGTGGCTCTCCACCCGCAGGCCGTCCCCCGTCGACCAGGAGTTGCGCTCGCATGAGGTGAGCACGAGGCAGGAGGCGAAGCCGGTGGTGATCGAGTCTCCGAGTGCGGCGATGCCGCCCGGGCCGCTCGACGGCGGCGCGCTCCTGGTGGGGCGTGGTGTCGCGGAGGTGCCGCCCTCGCAGGCCAGCGCCACCAGCGCCGCGAGACAGGCCAGGGCGGTGACTCCCCGTCGAGGCATGACATCCCCTCCCACAGCACAGAGCGACAGCGCGGTAACTCTATGCGTAGGACGTGGTTTGCCGGGGAGGTGCTGTCGGGTATGCGGCAGAGCGCCGACGCTGGCGCCAGCGGGGTGCTATAAGGCCCGCCAGGGCGCGGGCTGACCGTGCAGCCACCAGTGCAGCGCCCGGGTGATCCGGGGCAGCACGAGATAGGTCATCAGCGGGGTCAGGCAGAGGGTCATCAGCAGCACCCGCGCCGCCAGCGGCACCGCGTCGAGGAAACGGCTGGTCAGCAGGGTGGCGCTGAGGCTCAGCGGAAAGAACGCCAGCCAGATCGTCACCGCCTGCTTCCACCTCGGAGGCGTGGCCGGCCCGACCGGCTCGACCGGGTCCACCGAGTGCTCAAGCGGAGGGTCGAACCAGCCCTCGATCCCGGTACGCCGCTCGACCCGGGTGTGCTCGACGATGCCCTGAGCCGAACTGAGCCACCAGTGCCGCTGCGGCGACTCCTCCCACCGGTGCAGCGTCTCGGCGTCGGCGAAGCGGTAGAGCATGTGCCACTCCGGCGAACCGGGGCCGCTCTGCACCCAGCCGGCGCCGAGGAACCCGGGGAACGCCTCGGCCAGCGCGGTGCCGGCCCGCATCCACGCCACCATCTCGCTGGACCGTGCCGGGTCGACACGGCGGGCGATGGCGACGGTCACCGGCACGGCGAGGGTCAATGACATGCGTCCATCCTGCGGTTGGCAGGGGCCACGACGCGAACGGATGTAATCGAGCACACCGGCGCGCTCCGGTGCCGCCCGCCCGTGCGGGCCATCGGCCGGAACCTGTCGGTGGTCGTCCGCGACCGACAGAGGTGTCCGAGGCCGGTTAACGCTGGCGATCGGGGGTAGGTCCCTGAGCATGACGAGATCGCAGCCCCGGCGCGCCCGTGGCACGGTCGGCCACGCGAACAGCGCGCTGAACCTCCGTCTCACCCTCGCCAGCTTCGGGCTGGTGATCATGGTGCTCTTCGCGGTGCTGGCATTCTGGGCCGGCATCGCCTGGCTGGGCGTCGTCTGTGCGATCTTCGCCGTGGTCGCCGTGGTCGACCTGGTCGTGATCCAGCGCCGCCGCGCCGCCCGCCGCCGCGAGGAGCCGGGCGTACGACACTCGTTGTTCGAGTGACAGGAGGACGAGATGCCCCACATCGCCACCACCAACCCCGCCACCGGCCAGGTGCTCAAGACCTATGAGGCGATGTCCACCGAGCAACTCGACGGTGCCATCGAGCGCGCCGACCTCGCGTACCAGCAGTTGCGGGAGACGACCGTCGACCAGCGCGCCCAGTGGATGAACGCCGCCGCCGACCTGCTCGACGCCGAGCGCGACGAGATTGCCCGGATCATGACCACGGAGATGGGCAAAACCTACGTGTCGGCGCAGGCCGAGGTGACGAAGTGCGCCACGGCCGCCCGCTTCTACGCCGACAAGGCCCCGGCGTTCCTCGCCGACGAGCCGGCCGACGCCGACGCCGTGAAGGCGACCCGGGCGTTCATCCGCTACCAGCCGATCGGTGTGGTGCTCGCGGTGATGCCGTGGAACTTCCCGCTCTGGCAGGTGATGCGCTTCGCCGCGCCGGCACTGATGGCCGGCAACACCGGCCTGCTCAAGCACGCCTCGAACGTGCCGCAGACCGCGCTGCTGCTGGAGGACGTGTTTCGGCGGGCCGGCTTCCCCGAGGGGGCCTTCACCACAGTGCTGGTCGGCTCGGAGGCCGTCGAGAGGATCCTCGGCGACCCCCGGGTGCGCGCCGCCACGCTCACCGGCAGCGAACCGGCCGGCCGGTCCATCGCCCAGATCGCCGGACGGGAGCTCAAGAAGACCGTCCTCGAACTCGGCGGCAGCGACCCCTTCGTCGTGATGCCCTCGGCCGACGTGGACCGGGCCGCCGAGGTGGCCACCACGGCCCGCTGCCAGAACAACGGCCAGTCCTGCATCGCCGCGAAGCGGTTCATCGTGCACACCGACGTGTTCGACGCCTTCGCGGAGAAGTTCGCCGCGAACATGGCCGCGCTGCGGGTCGGCGACCCGATGGACCCGGACACCGACGTGGGGCCGCTGGCCAGCGAGCGGGGCCGTGACGAGGTGCACGCCCAGGTCCAGGACGCCGTGGATAACGGCGCGACAGTGCTCTGCGGTGGCGACTTGCCAAGCGGCGACGGCTGGTTCTACCCGCCGACAGTGGTCACCGACCTCACCCCGCAGATGCGGATGTGGTCCGAGGAGGTCTTCGGCCCGGTCGCCGGCCTGTTCCGGGTCTCCTCGTACGAGGAGGCGATCGAGGTCGCCAACGGCACCAGCTTCGGGCTCGGCTCGAACGCCTGGACGCGGGACCCGACCGAGCAGGAGCGCTTCGCCACCGACCTGGACGCGGGCAACGTCTTCATCAACGGCATGACGACGTCCTACCCGGAGTTGCCGTTCGGTGGTGTGAAGAACTCGGGCTACGGGCGCGAGCTGTCGGCGCTGGGCATGCGGGAGTTCTGCAACACCAAGACGGTCTGGGTGGGTGAGGGCGCCGCCTCGGCCGGCGCCGGGGCGCACGCCGAGTAGTTCGGGGCGCGGCACGCGTCAGCCGGTGCCGTCGTGGGTAGGAAGTGTGCCCATGACGTCGTTCGGTTTTCACGCCTCGCATGAGCAGATCGGTCCACGCGCCCTGTTGGAGGCGGTGATGCACGCCGAGCGGGCCGGCTTCGACGCGGCCATGTGCTCCGACCACTTCTCGCCGTGGAGCGCCCGGCAGGGCGAGTCCGGCTTCGCCTGGTCCTGGCTGGGCTCCGCGTTGCAGGCCACCGGCATGCCGTTCGGCGTTGTCAACGCGCCCGGCCAGCGGTACCACCCGGCGATCATCGCGCAGGCGATCGGCACGCTCGGCGCGATGTACCCGGGCCGGTTCTGGGCGGCGCTGGGCACGGGCGAGGCCAGCAACGAGCACATCACCGGCGACCCGTGGCCGCGCAAGGACGTACGCGCCGCCCGGCTGCGCGAGTGCGTGGACGTGATCCGCGCGCTGTTGGCCGGCGAGGAGGTCAGCCACGACGGCCTGGTCCGGGTGGACCGGGCCCGGCTGTGGACCCGCCCGGAGCAGCCGCCCGCGTTGGTCGGCGCCGCCGTCAGCGTGGCCACCGCCCGCTGGTGCGCCGAGTGGGCGGACGGGCTGATCACCGTGAACGCGCCGAAGGCACACCTGCGCGAGATGATCGACGCGTACCGGGACGCCGGTGGGCGCGGGCCACTGCACCTGCAGGTGCACGTCTCCTGGGCGTCTGAGCAGGCGCAGGCCGAGGCCATCGCCCACGACCAGTGGCGCAGCAACGTCTTCGCCCCGCCGGTCTGCTGGGACCTGGAGACCGTCGAGCACTTCGACGCGGTCTCGGCGGACGTGCCGGCGCAGCGGGTCGCCGAGGTGGTCAACGTGTCCGCGGACCTGGGTCGGCATGTCGGCTGGTTGGAAGAGTACGTCGAACTCGGCTTCGACCAGATCGCCCTGCACCACGTCGGGCAGGAGCAGCGCGGCTTCATCGACGCGTTCGGCGCGGAGGTGCTGCCGAAGTTGCGCCCGGCTGGCTGATCGAGGGCTCAACCGACGGACCCCTAGGCTCGTACCCCATGGAAAGCCTGTTTCCGGTCGTCGTCTTCCTGGCGATCGCCACCCTGGGTGCCGCGCTGGCCCGCCGGCTCGGCCTGCTCGCGCCGATCGTGCTGGTCGTGCTCGGTCTGGCGCTCTCGTTCGTACCGGGCTTCCCGCAGGTGGAACTCGACCCCGAGCTGGTGCTGATCGGCATCCTGCCGCCGCTGCTCTACGTGGCCGCGCTGGAGACCTCGGTGCCGGCGTTCAAGAACAACATCCGGCCGATCCTGCTGCTCGCGGTCGGCCTGGTGTTGTTCACCGCCTTCGTGGTCGGGCTGGTGCTGCACCTGCTGCTGCCGCAGTTGCCGTTCGCGATCTGCCTGGCCCTCGGCGCGGTGGTCGCCCCGCCGGACGCCGTGGCCGCCACGGCAGTGGCCCGGCGGGTGGGCCTGCCCCGCCGGGTCGTCACCATCCTGGAGGGGGAGAGCCTGGTCAACGACGCCACCGCGCTGGTGCTGCTGCGGGTCGCGACGATGGCCACCATCGGATCTGCGGTCGGCACGGCCGAGGTCGCCGTCGAGGTGCTGCGGGCCACCGGCGGCGGGATCCTGATCGGGGCGCTCGGCGCGTTGGTCTTCGGTTTCCTGCACCGCCGGATCACCGACCCTCTGCTGGACAACGCGCTGTCGTTGATCATCCCGTTCGCGGTGGTGTTCACCGCCGAGCACCTGCACGCCTCCGGTGTCGTCGCGGTTGTCGTCACCGGTCTGGTGCTCGGGCACAAGCTGCCGCAGTTGCTGTCGGCGGCATCCCGGTTGCAGATCGGCGCGTTCTGGCGGCTGGTCCGATTCCTGCTGGAGGGCCTGGTCTTCCTGCTGGTGGGGCTCCAGCTGCGGGAGGTGCTGCACGACCTCGACGAACCGGTCGGCTCGCTCGTCATCACCACATTCGCGGTGCTCGCCGCCGTCTTCCTGACCCGGTTCATCTGGCTCTTTCCTGCCACCTACCTGGCCCGGTTGGTGCCTCGCGTCCGCCAACGCGACCCCAGGCCCTCGCCGAAGTTGCCGATCATCATCGGCTGGGCCGGGATGCGCGGCGTGGTGACCCTGGCCGCCGCGCTCGCGCTGCCGCTGACCCTGGCCGACGGTGAGCCGTACCCCCGGGCGTTGCTCATCTGGCTGGCCTTCGCGGTGATCGTTTTCACGCTGGTCGGCCAGGGCGCCACGCTGCCGCTGGTCGCCCGTCGGTTGAAGCTGCCGCAGGACGACCCGGTGCAGGACGCCCTGTCCGCGGCCGGTGTGCAGCAGCAGGCCAGCCGGGCTGCCCAGGAGCGTCTCGACGAGCTGGCCGACAGCGCACCTGACGCGGTGGTGGACCGGCTGCGCCGAGCGGTGGAGGATCGCACCAACATGGCCTGGGAACGGCTCGGTGGCACCGAGCGGGAGACCCCGTCGCAGGCGTACGGTCGGTTGCGACAAGAGATGATCGACGCCGAGCGGGATGTGTTCCGGGCTGCCCGGGACTCCGGTCGGATCCCTGAGGAGGTGCTGGTGCAGGCCTATCGTGACCTGGACCTGGAGGAGTCGTTGCTGAGGGAGGCCGGGAAGTGAGCTGTCAGCACCTGACCGAGGCGGGTGCCGCCGAGGCGCGCACCCCCGACGAGTGCGAGGACTGCGTCGCCATCGGCGAGACCTACTGGGTGCACCTGCGCACCTGTCTGAGCTGCGGGCAGGTCGGCTGCTGCGACTCGTCGCCGAACCAGCACGCGAGCAAGCACTTCGCGTCCACCGGCCACCCGGTGATCCGCTCCGCGCAGCCGGGCGAGGCCTGGCGATGGTGCTTCGTCGACGAGGAGATCGGCTGACGGTCAGCCCGGGTGCGGTGACCGGTCAGCGCGTTCGGTGCGGTCAGCGCGATCGGCGCGGTCGGCCAGGGCGCGGCGGGTGAGTGGCGGCACGGCGAGGCCGGTGAGCGCGAGCAAACCCGCCAGCGCCAGCCAGCCGACCGGGCCACCGTCGATGATCAACCAGGTCAGCAGGGCCGGGCCGGCAGCGCGGACCAGCCCGGCGAGCAGTCCGTCGACCCCCTGGTAGGCGCCGAGGGCGTCCGGGGCGGCGAGGTCGTAGGCCAGCGCCGCCCCGGCCCCGGCGTGCCACAGGTCGCCCATGGTGTAGATCACCGTCGCCGCCAGCAGCAGGCCGATCGCCACCGCGGTGGGCACGACGGCGGTCGCGGCCCAGAGCAGCATCCCGGCCGCGAGCACCAACCCCGCCCGGCGCATCGTCGTCGCCGCCGGCGCCGCGTGCCGGGCGCTCCCGCTGAGCCGTACGGCGAGCAGCACGGTGAGCAGCGTGTTGACCAGCAGGAGGGCGGAAACCGTCACCGGAGGCGCATCGGTGTGCGCGACCACCCACAGCGGCAGCACCAGCGTCAACGCCACATGGTGCACGGAGAGCACCGCCGAGGCGCCGGCGACCGCGAGGAACGGTTTGTCGCGCAACGCCCGGCCGGCTCTCTGCCGCAGTGGTCGCCGGGCCGGCGGGTACGCCGGGAGCCGCATGATCAGCGCCGCCGAGACGAGATAGGTGGCGACGTTGCCGAGCACCAGCAGTCGGTACGCCCACCCGGTGTCCGCCACCAGTGCGAACGCGGCCAGCCCCGCACCGAGCGCCACGCCCAGGTTGGCCACCGCCCGCAGGGTGGCGAAGGCGTGCACCCGGCCCTCGGGGCCGCCCACCGCCGCGACCAGCGCGGCGCGGACGGCGAGGTTGCCGGAGATCAGCAGAGCGTCCAGTGTGGCCACCAGCAGAAAGACCGGGAAAGAGCCGACCAGCAGGTACGTGGCGGCGACAACCGCCTGCGCCAGTTGCAGGACGGCGCGGAGGCTCCGCGGGTCACGTCGGTCGGCGAGCCCGCCGAGCGGCACGCTGGCAGTGAGCCCGACCAGGCCGGCGAGAGTGAGCCCGAGCCCCACCTCGGTCGGGGTCAGCCCCACGGCGCGGGTGAGGAAGAGCGCCGCACCCGTCACCCACAGCCCGGTGCCGACCGTGTTGGCGAGGGTGGCCAGCGACAGGGTGCGCAGCCGACCGGGCGGCGGCAGCGGCGACAGCGACCGCCAACGGCCGCGAACCTCCGCCGTGGTGCCCATCCACCGACCCTAGAGCCGCCGCCTGCTCATCGATGCCCCGCACAGTGCGGTGCCCGTCACAGCCCCTGCCGGTTCTTGATCTGCTCGCGCTGCGCGTCTGCTCGCGCTGCGCGTCTGCTCGTGCTGCGCGTCTGCTCGTGCTGCGCGTCTGCTCGTGCTGCGCGTCTGCTCGTGCTGCGCGTCTGCTCGTGCTGCGCGTCTGCTCGTGCTGCGCGTCTGCTCGTGCTGCGCGTCTGCTCGTGCTGCGCGTCTGCTCGTGCTGCGCAGGCTTGCCGGCGGCGTCGGCCCTTTCGGCGGGCAGGCTTGTTCGGCGGCGCAGGCTTGTTCGCCGGGTTCGGATCAGTGATGGGTCACGTTCGCCGGTGGTACTGGTTGCGGCGGGGGAGCCGGTCGGGATCGAGCCAGGCCGGCGGGACGAATTCGGGCCGACCGTCGCCGCCGAGCCGGACGGTCCACTCGCCACGGTGGACGTGTCGGTGATGGTGGGCGCAGAGCAGCACGGGGTTGGTCAGGCTCGTGCTGCCGCCGTCGGCCCAGTGGTGGATGTGGTGGGCGTCGCACCAGCGGGGCGGGCGGTCGCAGCCCGGGAAGGCGCAGCCGCGGTCGCGCAGGACCAGGGCGCGTCGCAGGGGGCCGCTGACGAGCCGACGCTGCCTGCCCACGTCGAGCGTCTGGCCGGCGCCGCCGAGGACAGCGGGCAGGATCGCCGCGTCGCAGGCGAGCCGGCGAACCGTCTCCGGGGTGAGCCGAAGGTCGGTGTCGAGAGTGCCGGCGTCGAGCTGCCGGGCCAACGTCTCGAAGCTTGTGGTGACGACGAGCTGGGCGGGGTCGCCGCCGTTCTCGGGCAAGTCGCCGGTGCGCAGGGCAAGCCGGCAGAGGTCGGCGAGCGCGTCGTGCCGGCGTTGCCCGGGACAACGCGGATCGTCCGGACCGGACGTGCGGTCAGGGGGTCGATCGCGGCGCGCAGCAGGCCGGCCGCCTCAGCGTCCAGGCTGCCGGACAGCCGCAGCCGGCCGTCCGACAACTCGGACAGCGTGACATGGCGATCCCGGCTGGCTCGGCGGGCCTCGGCCTCCAGCGCCGCACGGGCGACGGCGTCGGCGACCTCCGGGGCGACGTTATCGAGGATGCGGGTGCCCAGCTTGTGCAGCAGGGTCGGCTCGAACTGCCCGGCCCACCCGACCAGGACGCCGACCGCCTTCCCGGCCGCCTCGGCACCGGCGGCCGTGTGCACCGTGCTGACCGTGTCACCGATGACCCGGGCCTGCTCGACGCTGATATCCCCGCTGGCCAGAGCAGCGCGCACGCCTGGCGCTCCGGCGTCCAACGCGCCGGCGAGATCGACCAGCCGGCGAGCGGCGGAGACGCTGAGCCGCAGCCGGTCCCGCAGCCACACCACGTCGAGGATGCGCCCTGCGTGGTCCCGGTGCCTCGACCGTCCAGCTCCCGCACGAGGGTCAGCTTGACCGCGGCCAGGCGTTGCTCGAGTCGGTGCGCGGCGTCGAGTGCCGCGACGAGGTCGTGCTCCGCAAGAGCCCACGCCGGCGCGTCGAGGCAGTCGGCGACCGCCGTCTCCGCCTGCGTCAACTCCTCCAACATAGAACGACAATAGAACAGGTGTACGACAACTTCGGAGCGCGCGGTCGGCACGGGCCGGGCGCACGGAGCGGTCCTGATGCCGGCGGCATACGGCTCACTCGGGGCCGCGTCCGATCCATCGGCTTTGCTGCTGCGCCCGGTGAATCGTTTGCGTCATCAGCTCGACAGCGCCAGCCGGAGGCACGCTCGCCCCGAACGCTCCTGCGGAGCGGCACACCGCCGCCTGCCCTCGATCACATGGTGGTCAGTAGCGGAAGTCGCGGTGTTCCAGCTGCTCACCATCAAGTGATCATGGAGTCCTGGTGGCCGGCGTTGGCCTCTGCCTATGATCCACCGACAACGCGACAGCGACGGGGGATGCACGTGATCAATGCGATTTTCTTCGATGTCGGTGGGACGATTCTCGACGAGTCCCACGAGTTCGCCGCCTGGGCCGACTGGCTCGGCGTTCCACGGCACACGTTCTCGGCGGTCTTCGGTGCGGTGATCGCCCGGGGCCTGGACTATCAGGAGACGTTCCGGGCCTTCCGGCCGGACTTCGATCTCGCGGTCGAGTTGGAGCGCCGCGCGGCCGCCGGTCAGCCGGAGTCGTTCGGCGAAGAGGATCTCTACCCGGACGCACGACCGTGCCTGACCTCGTTGCGGGAGCAGGGCCTGGTGGTGGGCCTGGCCGGCAACCAGCCAGCGCACGCCGAGTCGACCCTTCGGGCGCTCGACCTGCCTGTCGACCTGATCGGGACGTCGCACGGTTGGGGGGTGGCGAAGCCGTCACCGGCCTTCTTCGAGCGGGTCGTTCGTGAGGGCGGCGGTGACGCGTCGTCGATTCTGTACGTCGGCGACCGACCCGACAACGACGCCCGCCCGGCTCAGGAGGCCGGGATGAAGACGTGCCTGATCCGGCGCTCGCCGTGGGGGCACATCCTCGACATGCCGGCCGTGTCCGAACGGTGCCTGTTCCGGATCGACTCGCTGGACGAACTCCCCACTCTGGTCGCGAAGCACAACGCGGCCGGCGTTAGCCCGCCGGCCGCGTGATCATGCGAGCGTGGTGGCCGCCCGGGGAGGGCGGCCACCAGCAGTGGGTCAGGGGAGGCTGCAGGCTCCGCCGTTGACCGTGATCAGGCCGGGAGCGGGGTTGGCGCCGCCGGCCGTCGTCGCGTTGAAGCCGAACGTCACAGTGCCGCCGGGTGCGATCTTGGCGTTGTGCGACTCGTTGCGCGCGGTCACCGTCGAGCCGGCCTGGGTGACCTTCGCCAGCCACGCCTCGCGGACCCGCTGGTCGCCGGTGAACGCGAACCGCACGCTCCAGCCGTTGACGGCCGTGGCACCGGTGTTGCGGATGGTCAGCTGGGCGGTGAACCCGGTGCCGCCCTGCCAGGCACCGTAGTTGGTGTAGTTCACCGAGCAGGTGGTGGCCGGCACCGCGCTCGCGTCACCCTGGTCGGCCAGGAACGACGAGATCCAGGCCAGCGCCGAGTTCCAGTTGATCGCCACCTCGTTCGTCGAGTACGAGTTGATGTCGTCGACGTAGCAGAACATCGGCTTGCAGCCGGCGAGCAGTTGCGCCACGAACGGGTCCTGGAGGGCGGCGTTCGGGCCACCGGCGAGGGAGCCGGCGGGCGGTCGGGGCAGGTTCGGGTCGAGCTGGTGGCCGAAGATCCGGCTGTGCTGGTTCTGCGCGGCGTGCTCGCCCCACCCGGTGACGTAGGAGATGTTCAGGGCGTTGCGACCGAGGATGTAGTCCATGGCCTGTACGGCGCCGTCGCGGTAGACGGGGTTGCGGGTCAGGTCGAAGGCGGTGGCCAGCACGACGGCGTTGTTGATGACGTTGCTGTTGCCGCCCCAGAAGTAGCTGTTGGCGTCACCGGGCATCGGCAACCCGTACGCCTGTCGGCGCAGCTCCGCGAGGTAGCTGTCGGCGGCGGCGGTGACCGAGGCGCGGACGCGGGCCAGGTCGGCGGCGGGCAGCCCGTTCGGCACTGTGGCCAGGTCGAGGCGGCCCAGCGCGGCAACGCTCTGCCAGCCGAAGCCGCGCGGGTCGAACACGTCACCGGTGTGATGCGGCGACGCGGTCAGGTCGGTCAGGTAGGTCTGCGCCCCGGTGGTGAGGTACAGCTCGGCCGCCGCCCAGTAGAACTCGTCGGTGACGTTGGTGTCGTCGTACGCGCCGCCGCCGGTGCCGTCGGTCGGGCTCGCGTACACCGCGGGGTGGGCCTTGGCCGCGGCGTAGGCCGTCTTCGCGGCAGTGCCGCAGCGGCTGGCGAACGCCGCGTCGTAGGGGGCGAAGAGCCGCGCGCACTGGGCGGCGGTGGCGGCCAGGTTGAGGGTGGCCGCGGTGGACGGCGGGTGCAGCTCGCGCGGCTGCGGGTCGTCGTGGGGGGCGAGTGGCAGCCCGGTCCAGTTCTGGTCGTGGATCTTGTGGTGGACCATGCCGGCGAGCGGCTTGCCGGCCGGCACCTGCATGCGCAGCAGGAACTCCAGCTCCCAGCGGGCCTCGTCGAGGATGTCCGGCACGGCGTTGCCGCGCTCGGGGACGCGCAGGGTGCTGTC
Source organism: Micromonospora sp. A202 (assembly GCF_006715105.1). Taxonomy (NCBI): domain Bacteria; kingdom Bacillati; phylum Actinomycetota; class Actinomycetes; order Micromonosporales; family Micromonosporaceae; genus Micromonospora; species Micromonospora sp. A202. Next base: position 2,021,318 of record NZ_VFMP01000001.1, read on the forward strand.
ACCCAGCGCGGCGCCGCCGGCCGCGGTGGCCGCCGTCCTGGTCCGCTCGAACGTGTTGAGCAGCTGGTAGGTGGCGATGCCGCCGTTGACCACGTACTTGCCGTGGTCGCCCGCGTCGTACCAGCCGCCGCGCACGTCCAGGGAGTAGTCGCAGACGCCCGGCTGGCAGGGCACGTTGGTGTCGCCCTGGTTGGGTGCCACGCCGAGGTGGCCGGCGGGGCGGGCGTACTCGTCGCCGATCAGGTCGCCGTCGATGGCGATGCCGCTGCGCTGGGCGTAGAAGAACTGCAGCGAGTCGGAGCGCAGCTGGTCGTAGAGGGTCCCGGAGATGTCGAACGGGTGGCTGGTCTCGCCGTCCACAGTGAGCGTGAGCCCGGTGCCGGGGGTGCGGTAGCTGGAGAAGTCGACGGTCTGCACGTTCTGCCCGGAGGCGGCGTCGACGCCACGCGCGGTGGTGCTGCCGCTGGCCACGACGGCGCCGGCGGCCGAGCGAAGCTGCCAGGGCAGCGCCTCGGTGGCCTCGGTGACGACGGTGGCGTTCTTCGGGCCGCCCGGCAGGTAGCCGACCTGGTTGACCCGCACCCGTGGCCCCGTGTCCGGCTCGTACGGCTCGGGCGGCTCACCGCCGCGCAGCGAGACGTCGTCGAGGCAGATGGTCTGCGTCTCGGGGGAGCCGCCGACCTGGAAGATCAGTTGGGCGTTCGGGTTGTCGTCCGGGACGGTGAAGGTCTGCTCGACCCGCTGGGCGGTGCCGGTCGCGCTGGCGTCCACGGCCGCGTACGTGGTGTAGGGGGCACTGCCGAGTTGCAGCACGGCCTTGACCGCGGCGCCCGGGGTGGCGGAGACGGCGAAGCCGAGGGTGTATTCGGCGCCCGCGATCAGCGGCACCCCGTCCTGGCCGATGCCGGCGTCCCAGGGGTTGGCCAGCCCACCCGCGACGGTGGTGCAGAGCCGGCCGTCGGTGACCGCGAGGGGGCCGGTGCCGAACGAGAACCAGGGGCTCACTCCGGCGCTGAAGTCGCCGTTGTCGATCTGCTCGGGGGCGTCCGGTGGTGGGTCGGCGTGGGCCGCGCCGGCGCCCGCGCCGGTGAGGGCCAGGGTGGTCGCCGCGGCCAGCAGGAGGCGGCGTCGGGATGGCGTCACGGGGAGTCCTTCCGGGACGGAAAGTGGGACATTGGTGATGGCACGGTGGGGCGGAAATAACCTGGGAGCGCTCCCAGGTATCGGCTCGATGTTTCCAGTGCCGGTACGCCATGTCAATTGATCTGGTTGGATGGGTTTCAGCATCCGACGAGGGCGCTCAGCCCGACCGGCATCTGCCGACGCGCCGCCATCCGGACGTGAGATTGGCCGCGCCACGCGCCGTCGTCCTGATCTCCTAGAGACAACTGCGCCCTTCGCCTGGCAGGCTGCCTCCCATGACCCTGAAGCTGCGTTCCGTGGGAACGAGCGACCGTGGGCTGATCCGCAGCGGGAACCAGGACGCCCTGCACGCCGGCACCTGGCTCGTCGCCGTCGCCGACGGCATGGGCGGGATGGCCGCCGGTGACCTGGCCAGCGCCCTCACCATCGACGCGGTCGCCCCGCTGGATGTGGAGACTCCCGAGGACGCGCTGGTGGCCGCGCTGGAGGGTGGCATCGCGCTGGCCACCTCCCGGATCCGGCAGGCGGTCGCCGAGGACTCCGAGCGGCAGGGCATGGGCACCACGCTGACCGCCCTGCTCTTCGCCCGTACCGGCAGCTGCCTGGCCCTCGCGCACGTCGGCGACTCCCGGGCCTACCTGTTTCGCGAGGGCGTGCTCAAGCAGGTCACCCGGGACGACACGTTCGTCCAGATGCTGGTGGACCAGGGCGTGATCACCGCGGACCAGGCCAGCAGCCACCCGCGGCGGGCGGTGGTCACCCAGGCGTTGCAGGGCGACGAGATCTCCCCGTCGTACGCGACGATGGTGCCCCGGGCCGGCGACCGCTGGTTGCTGTGCAGCGACGGTCTGTCCAACGTCGTCCGTCCGGACACCCTCACCGAGGTGCTCACCGGTTACCCGGAGCGGTCGGAGTGCGTCGGCAAGCTGATCGATCTGGCACTGCACGCCGGTGCACCGGACAACGTCACCGTCGTGGTGGCCGACGTCGTGGAGGAATAGGCCGGCGCTCAGCGCCGCCGTGGTGTAGCGCGGCGGGTGGGCGTCGCCGTTCCCGGATCCTCCGGCCACGGGTGCCGGGGATAGCGCCCGCGCAACTCGGAACGGACCTGCGGATAGCCGGTGCGCCAGAACGACGGCAGGTCGGCGGTCACCGCCACCGGCCGGCCGGCGGGGGAGAGCAGGTGCAGCAGCACCGGCACCCGCCCGTCGCCGACGCGTGGCGCCACCGACCAGCCGAACGTCTCCTGAAGTTTCACCGCGAGCACGGGCGCGGTCGGGTCGGTGTAGTCCACCCGGATCCGCGAACCGCTCGGCACCTCGATCCGCTCCGGGGCCAGCTCGTCCAAGCGGGCGGCCTGCGCCCAGGGCAGCAGCCGGCGCAGCGCCGACGTCACGTCCGCCCGCGCCAGGTCGGCGCGGCGCCGGGCGGCGGCCAACTCCGGTCCCAGCCAGGTGGGTGCGGCGTCGAGTAGCGCCTCGTCGCTGACGTCCGGCCACGGGACGCCAAGATGGTGTCGGAGGAACGCGAGCCGCTCCCGCAGCGCCCGGGCCGCCGGGGTCCAGGGCAGCAGCCCCAGACCCTCCTGACGCAGGCCGGTCAGCAACGCCGCGGCCACCTCCGCGCGGTCCGGTCGGTCCAGTCGCCGCTGCACCAGCTCGATCGCGCCGAGCCGGGTCACCTCCCGGGCCACCACGTCGCCGTCGGACCAGCCGACCTCCCGACTCGTGCGCAGCAGCGGGCCGGCTGCCTCCCGGGCCGTCGCCTCGTCCACCGGCGAGGCCCGGCGGATCCGCGCCGACGGCGCGCCGGGGGTGCGGTCCGCGACGGCCACCGCCAGCCAGTCGGCACCGGCCAGCCCCGAACCGACCGCCAGCTCCGCGGCGGTCCCGCCGGTCATCAGGTACGCCGAACCGCCCGGTCGCCGCACCCGGGCCAACCGTTCCGGGTACGCCAGACCGACGAGCAGCCCGGCGGCGAGATCGTCGCTCAGCCCACCCGAGCCACCCCGGCCCACGGAGTCGGTGCGGCCGTCGGGTGCGCCGCCGGCGGGCAGGGCGGCCCGTAGCCGTCGTACCTCGGTGCGCCACCGGGCTGTCGCGCCCGCGTCGACACCAGTTCGCAGTCGACGCCAACCGGCGACCAGGTCGTCACCGGGGCCCGCCGCGCTCTCCTCGGCGAGCAGGGCGACCACCTCGGCCGCCCGGTCGGCGCCGACCCGCCCGGCGCCGTCGAGCAGCGCCCGGGCCAGCCGGGGGTGTGCACCCGCGGCGGCGATCGCCCGCCCCCGCGCGGTGATCCGGCCGTCGACGTCGACCGCGCCCAGGGTGTGCAGCGTGTCTCGGGCCACCGTCATCGCGGCGGCCGGTGGGGCGTCGGGCAGCGCGAGCCCGAGGCCGTCGGGCCGACCCCAGGCGGCCAGCTCCAAGGCGAAACCGGTCAGGTCGGCGGTGGCGATCTCCGGCTCGGCCCGGGCGGGCAGCCGCTCGTGGGTCGCCGCCGACCAGCACCGGTAGACGTACCCGGGGGCCTCCCGGCCGGCCCGGCCCGCCCGCTGGGTGGCGGCGGCTCGGGAGACCGGCACGGTGACCAGAGCGCCCAGCCCGCGGGCCAGGTCGATACGCGGCACCCGGGACAGCCCCGCGTCCACCACGACCCGTACGCCCGGGACGGTCAGGCTGGTCTCGGCCAGCGCGGTGGCCAGCACGACCCGGCGTCGGTCAGCGGGACGCAGGGCGGCGTCCTGCTCGGCGCCGCGTTGGCGGCCGTGCAACGGAAGCAGCGCCACGGTGTCGCGCAGGTCGGCCAAGCGGCCGGTGACCCCCGCTATCTCGCCGGCCCCGGGCAGGAAGACCAGGATGTCGCCGTCGCGCTCGGACAGCGCCCGCCGGACGGTGGCGGCCACGTGGTCGAGCAGGGCCCGGTCCACCGGCCCGGCCCCGGACGGTGCGATCGGGCGCGCCGGCGGCGCCCAGATCCGCTGCACCGGGTACAGCGCCGAATCGGCCCGTACCACCGGGGCGGGGGTGGACCCGCCGAGCAGCGCGGCGAACCGGTCGGTGTCCGGGGTGGCGGACATCGCCAGCAGCCACAGGTCCGGCCGGAGGGTGGCCCGCGCCTCGACGGTGAAGGCCAGCGCGAGGTCGGCGTCGAGTTGTCGTTCGTGGCACTCGTCGAGCAGCACGGCGCCCGTACCCGGCAGTTCCGGGTCGTGGTGCAGCCGCCGGACCAGCAGGCCGGTGGTGACCACCTCGATCCGGGTGGCCCGGCCCACCTTGCGCTCACCGCGGACCGCGTAGCCGACACGCTCGCCCACCCGCTCGCCGAGCAGCTCGGCCATGCGCCGGGCGGCGGCGCGGGCCGCCACCCGACGGGGTTGGGCGATCACCACCCGGCCGGTCACCCGGTCGGCCACGGCCAGCGGCGCCAGGGTGGTCTTGCCGGTGCCCGGCGGGGCCACCAGCACGCCGGCGCCGGCGGCGTCGAGCGCCGCGACCATCGCCGGCAGCACCGGGCGTACCGGCAGGTCCAGGGTTACGTCGGAGAGCACGGCCCAGTCTCGCACCGGCGTGGGTGCCTCAACGCCGACGGACCTCGCCGACGCCCCCCACGAAGGCCCGCCAGGCCGACGGCCCGAAGGCGAGCACAGGGCCGGAGCGGTCCTTGCTGTCGCGTACGGCGACCTGACCGTCGGCTGTCGCGACCTCCACGCAGTTGCCGTTGCCACTGCTGCGCGTGCTGGTGCGCCAGTCCGCTCGGGTCAGGTCGTGCGCCGTCATCCGGGGTACCTCTCGTCTGCGTCGGCGTGCCGCAGAAGCGGTCACGCAAAGTTACGAGAAGCATGCTCAAGACGGGTCAGCGACGCCGTCGGATCGAGCGCCATCCGGCACAGCTCCTCGTGCAGAAGGCTATACCCGAGCACATGATCGCCATCCTCCAGAGCCAGCCCCATCGTGAGGTTATCCAGGTAAACCACTGAGGCGTCGGCGGCATCGGCGAAGTTGAGGATCACGTACGGGGTGCTCATCGCGGGATGGCCGCCAGCCGCGAATGGAAGTACCTGAATTGTCACGTTGGGTAATTGTGCGATCCGCGTCATGTGGACCAGTTGTTCGGCCATCACAGCGGCGCCACCGACCGGGCGCAGCAGCACCGCCTCGTTGAGCACCACCGAGAGATGGACCGGATCCTCGTGACGCAGCACCTCCTGTCGGCGTAGCCGGGCGGCGATCTTGCGCTCCAGGCCGTCCTCGCCAGCGGTGCGCCGGAAGATCTCCCGTGCGTACGCCTCGGTCTGCAGCAGCCCGGGCACCGACTCGGCCTCGTACGTGCGCAGCGTCGCCGCCTCGGCCTCCAGCCCGACGTAGAACTCGAACCACTCGGGCAGCACGTCGCTGTAGTTCTGCCACCAGCCGCGTTGCTGTGCGCCTCGGGCGATCTCGATCAGTGCCTCCGCGTCGGAGCCGGTCACCTGGTAGAGCGCGAGTGCCGCCCGGACGTCGCGGGGTTTGATGCCGATCTGGGCGGTCTCGATGCGGGAGAGATTGCTCTTCGACATGTCGAGCTGACGGGCCGCCACGTCGAGGGTCATACCCGCGCGTTCCCGAAGCTGGCGAAGCTCCCTGGCGATGCGTCGGCGGCGCACGGTCGGGCTGGTGGCGGATCGGGTGGTGGGAACGGCGGTCACCGTCCGAGTCTGACAGAACAAGATCCGCAGGTCGCGCCTGCACGGAGTGCAACTTTCAAATCTGGGAGTTGCGTTGCAGTAGCAGTCGGTGCATCCTTTCCCGGTCGCGATCACTGTGGACACACCTGTGCGGGAGGACCGTTGCTCAGCGCCGACGAGTTCTTCCTGATCGCACACAACGACAGTCGTGGCAAGGCCAAGCTGCACCCGGCGGCGACCGGGCTCGGGCTCGCCGCCGGGCTGCTCGGTGAGCTGCTCCTCTATGGACACATCACCGTCTCCGACGGTCGGGTCACCGTCATCGACCGTCGTCCGCCGGCTGACGCGCTGGCGCACACCGTGCTCGACCAGCTGATCGGCGAGTCCCAGCACCAGGAGCTGCGCATCTGGCTCAGCTTCCTGGCCCAGAGCGCGACCACCTCGGTGGGGGAGCGGCTGGCCCGCGCCGGCGTGCTGCGCCGCCAGGAGAGCCGTCGACTGCTGCGTACCTCGGTCAGCTACCTGCCGATCGACCTCAACGCGGTGGCCTGGCCGGCCACCCGGCTGCGGGCCCTGCTGGAACGGCCGGACCCGCCAAGCGTGCCGGATGCTCTGCTACTCGGCCTGGTCGTGGCGACGGGGCTCACCCGCGAGGTGCTGTGGAGCGCCGGCCCGCGCGCCCACCACCGTCTGAACGTCCTCATCCCCGCGCTGCCGGCACCCCTGAAGGAGCTCGTCGGGCACACCGAGGCCGCCGTCGGCGCCGCCGTGCTGCGCGGCCTCCCCTGATCCCCCCGGTAACCCCCTACCCCTCCCTCGACAACCGGAGTAGTCGTATGCGACCGACATCGACAGCCGACCGACCCAGCAACGTCTCCGAATCTCTCGCCCGGGGCCGCCTCGGCGTCCCCTCGGTGATCTTCTTCGTGCTCTCCGCCGCCGCGCCGTTGACCGTGGTGGCCGGCGTCGTCACCACCGGCTACGGCGTCATCGGCGTGACCGGCATCCCGCTGGCCTTCCTGCTGGTCGCCGCGGTGCTCGCGCTGTTCTCGGTGGGCTACGTGGCGATGTCCCGTCGGGTGGAGAACGCCGGCGCCTTCTACGCCTACGTCTCCCGGGGTCTGGGCCGACCGGCCGGTGTGGCTGCCGCCTGGGTAGCGCTGACCGCGTACAACGCGCTCCAGGTCGGGCTGTACGGCACCATCGGCGTGGCGGCCGAGCCGGTGCTCGACCGGATCTTCGGCGGGCACCCGCACTGGTCGATCGTCGCCCTGGTGGCGTGGGCACTGGTCGGCGTACTCGGCCTGCTGCGGGTGGACATCAACGGCCGGGTGCTGGCGGCGCTGCTGGTCGCCGAGATCGTGGTCGTCCTGATCTTCGACCTGGGCCAGCTCGGCAACCCGGCCGGCGGCGAGGTCAGCTTCGCCGGGTTCGCACCGGACAACCTCTTCATGCCCGGGGTCGGCGCGGTGCTGGTGCTGGCCGTCCTCGGGTTCGTCGGCTTCGAGTCCGCCGTGGTGTTCAGCGAGGAGAGCAAGGACCCGAAGCGGACGGTGCCGCTGGCCACGTACCTCTCGGTGGTGATCGTCGCCGCGCTGTACGCGCTGTCGTCCTGGACCATGGCGGTCGCCGTCGGGCCGGATCAGATCGTCAGCGAGGCCGGCGAGCAGAGCGTTGGGCTGATCTTCAACCTGGCCGCGGCGCACCTCGGTGACACCGCGGTCACCATCGGCCAGGTGCTCTTCCTAACCTCGGTGCTGGCCGCGATGATCTCCTTCCACAACACAACGGCCCGCTACGCGTTCGCGCTCGGCCGGGAGCGGGTGCTGCCTGCGGTGTTCGGACGGACCTCGCCGCGCAGCGGCGCGCCACAGGCCGCCTCGGTGGCGCAGAGCGTGTTCGGCCTACTGGTCATCCTGCTGTACGCGGCCAACGGCTGGGATCCGGTTGTCAAGCTGTTCTTCTGGGTTGGCACCACCGGCGGCTTCGGCGTGCTGCTGCTGATCGCCACCACCTCGGTGGCGGTGATCGCCTACTTCGCCCGTTCCGGCGGCGACGAGACGCTGTGGCGGCGGGTCATCGCACCCGTCCTGGCCACCCTCGCGCTCTTCGTGATCATCTGGCTGGCCGTGTCGAACTTCGCCAACCTGCTCGGCGTCGCGCCGGACTCCCCTCTGCGCTGGCTAGCGCCCGCCGTGTTCCCGGTGGTGGCCGTCCTGGGCATCAACTGGGCGCTGGTGCTGCGCCGTCGCCGTCCGGACACGTACGCCCGGATCGGCCTCGGAGCGGCGAGCGCTGCCGCTGCGGTCAAGCCAGAGGTGCCGGCCAGCGTGGAGGTGAACCGATGAGCATCGTCATCGAGCAACTCGGACCCGACGAGACCAGCCTGGTGGCCGGCCGGATCGCCGAGGCGTTCACCGTCCTGGAGGTGACGCGCTGGCTGGTGCCCGACCCGAGCAAGCGGGAGGCCGTGCTGGCCGGGGACTTCGAGATCCTGGTCGGGCACGCCATGCGGCACGGCTTCGTCCACGCCACCGAGGACCGGGCCGCCGTCGCGGTGTGGTTCCCGTCGGTCGGCGAGCCGGCTCCGCCGCCGGTGGACTACGACGCCCGGCTGGCTGCCGCCTGCGGCGAGTGGACCGACCGGTTCCAGCATCTCGACGAGCTGTTCGCCGCGCACCACCCGCATCCGGAGCACCACCACCTGGCCTTCCTGGCGACCCAGCCGGGCCGGCAGGGTCAGGGGCTCGGCACCGCGTTGATGCGGCACCACCACGCCTGGCTGGACGCCAACGCGATGCCGGCGTACCTGGAGGCGAGCAGCCCGCGCAGCCGGGACCTGTACGCGAAGAACGGCTACCTGGCCGGGGAGCCGTTCCGGGTGCCCGACGGCACGCCGTTCTGGCCGATGTGGCGGGAGCCGGTCAGCCGCTGACCGGACCGGTCCGCGCTGTCACGCTCGCGTGACAATGCGGACACGACAGGAGGGCCGGGTCCGATGGACCCGGCCCTCCTGTCGTGGACTGATCAGTACGTGCCGTCGAGCTGACCGCGCAGCTTGGTCAGCGCCCGGGTCAGCAGTCGCGAGACGTGCATCTGCGAGACGCCGATCTGGTCGGCGATCTGCGACTGGGTCAGGTTGCCGTAGAAGCGCAGCGTGAGGATCTTCTGCTCGCGCTCGTCGAGGGTGGCCAGTGCAGGGCCGAGGGCGACCCGCAGCTCGGCCAGTTCGAACTCGCTGTCCTCGCCGCCGAGCATGTCGCCCAGCTCGGTCGCGCGCTCGCCGTCGCCGGTCGGGGTGGACAGCGATACCGCGTTGTACGCGCGGGCGCCCTCCAGGCCCTCCAGCACCTCTTCCTCGGTGAGCTTGAGGTGGGCGGCGATGTCGGCGACCGTCGGCGAGCGGCCGAGGGTCTGCAGCAGCGAGCTGTTGGCGTCGGAGATGGCCAGACGCAGCTCCTGGAGCCGGCGGGGCACGCGGATGTCCCAGGTGCGGTCCCGGAAGTGCCGCTTGAGCTCGCCGATGATGGTGGGGATCGCGTAGCCGGCGAAGTCGACGCCGCGGGAGGGGTCGAACTTGTCGATGGCCTTGATCAGGCCGACCGCGGCGGTCTGGGCCAGGTCGTCGGTCGGCTCGCCACGCCCGCTGTAGCGGTGGGCCAGGTGGTTGGCCAGCGGCAGCCAGGCCTCGATCGCGCGGTCCCGCAGGGCGGCACGCCACGGGTGGTTGGCGGGCAGCGCGGCCATGGCGTTGAGCAGGTCGGCGGCACTGTCGGTGAGGGCGCGCGGGTCAAGCTTGGTGCTCGCCTTGGCAGCGGTGTTCGGCTGCTCGGTGATCGTTGAAGCGGTCATGGGTGGTCCTCCCTGCACCTCGTCCGCGGACAAAAAAGGTGTGACGCTTTGGTTTAGCTTCCTATCGGCCGTTCGGGACCCACCTTAACCTGATCGTCTCGCGGAAATCTAGCCGAAAGGCTGATGTACTTAAGGTGTGTCGAACCACAAAAGGGGCGAACGCGGCGGAAGTTGAGAGGACTGTGAGGGTCCTTACCCATTTTCCGGCCATGCCTTGCCGCCCGGTTATCCCTCGGTTTCGATCGAACGGCCCTCGGTCCGCGCCGAGCGGTCAACATGAAATCCGACAATGGGGCAGCAGTGTCGACTATCCGTCCTTGTCCCGCCGGTGGGACCGGCCGTAGCGTCGGTGTACACACCCGGTTCGGAGGCACCGTGCTCGATCCAGCCGCTCCCCAGCTCGTCGTGAACAGTCGAACGCTCTACTTCAGCTGGCTGCCGGCGGATCCGGACGCGGTCGCCGCACTGGTCCCGCCCGGCCTCTGCCCCCGCCCCGACCGCCAGGTGTTCCTCAACCAGTACATCGTCGAGGACGAGACCCAGACCTCCGGCTTCGGCGCGTACACGCTGACCTACCTCGGCGTCTCACTGCTGGGCGTCGACGCCCCCGACGGCCTCAGTCCGGGCGGCTGGTGGACGCAGTACGTGGCCTCCAGTCGCCTGGTCCGTGAGTACGCTGCCGCTCGCGGTGCCCCGGTGCTCGCCGGCCGCACCCGGATCGAGGTGAGCGGTGAGGAGCTGCTCTCCGAGACGACGACCGACGGGACGCCGTTGATCCGGGCACGGTGCCGGGTGGGGGAGACCGGCCACGCGATCAGCAGTGGGCACCACCGCTACTTCACCCGTCGGGACGGCCAGCTCCTCAGCTCGGTCTACCCGTTCATCGCCGAGCCGGTCGCCCCATTCGAGATCGAGTCGGTGGAGTTCCTCCAGCCGGGGCACCCGACGTACGCGCTCCGCCCGGACAACCCGCTGACCATCGGCTTCGGCTACTACTCGCCGCGCTCCTCGTTCGCCTACCCCGGTGGGCTGAGCGTGCACCCGACCGTCGCCACGGCGCCGGAGCCGGCCCGAGCGGTTCACCAGGTGCCGGCCAGCCTCGCCCGCAGTGGCCTGCCGTCCGGGTCGTAGACCAGCCGGTACACCGGCAACGCCCAGGCCCGGGTGAACCAGGGCAGCCGCTCGGGGCGGTGCGGGCGCAGCCGTCCGGGCGGTCGCTCGCCCACCTGGCCGTCGTCGTACCACCGCTGGAGTGCGTCGGCGGCGGCCGTGACAGCCGCGACCGCGTCCGCCGGGTCGAGCAGGTCGGCGTCGTCCGCGCCGGCCGGGTCACGGTCCAGGTGCTCGCGCCAGAGCCGCAGCCGCAGGTCCCGGGCGAAGGTCCGCGCACCGTCGCCCTGTCCGGCCGGGTCGGTGGGCTCCCGCTGATCGCGGGTGTCGTCGAGCACCGCGCAGGACAGCTCGCTGTCGTGCGTCCAGGACCGGCGGTTGAAGTTGTCGCTGCCCACGCTGGCCCAGACGTCGTCGATGACGCACACCTTCGCGTGCACGTAAACCGGGTCGCCGGCGTGGTTCTCGACGTCGAACACGTGCACCCGGTCCGGTGCGGCCCGTTCGCACAGCGACAGCGCCTGCTCCCGCCCGACCATGTTCGGTGGCAGCGCCAGCCTGCCGTCCACGTCCGGGTGGCGGGGCACCACGGCCACCAGGTGCAGCTCCGGGTTGTCCCGCAGGGCGTGCGCGAACAGATCCGCGACCTCGGCGGACCAGAGGTACTGGTCCTCCAGGTAGATGAGCCGGCGGGCGCGGCGTACCGCCTTGGTATAACCCCGGGCCACGGTCCGCTCGCCGTCGGGGGCGAACGAGTAACGCGGGCGAACGGCGGGGTAGGTGCGCAGCACCTGGATCTGGTGCGGACCGCAGGGCGGCGGGTCGGCCGGTTGCTCGGGCAGCGGGTCAGGGCGAAGGTCGGCGCCGCGCAGCCGATCCCGCAGGTAGGCCATCGGGTTCTCCGAGTCCAGTGGCATCGGATCGGTCCAGCGTTCCCGGAACAGGGTGTCCAGAGCGCCCACCACCGGACCCCGCACCGCGAGCTGCACGTCGTGCCAGGGCGGGTTGGGCCCGTAGCGGGGGGACATCTGCACCGGCTGCGGGTCGCCATGATGATCGGCGTCGTCGCGGCGGCTGTGGCACAGGTCGATGCCGCCGGCGAACGCGATGTCCCGTTCCGGTGCGCCCTGATGTCGCAGCACCACGAGCTTCTGGTGGTGCGACCCGCCGCGCCGGACCCGCTGGTCGAGCAGCACCTCGCCGCCGGCTGCCGAGATCGTCTCGCTGAGGTCGCGGTTCTCCGCCTCGCTGTAGGCCAGCACGTCGAGGTGTGAGCGCCAGATCAGCCCCTTGACCACCACACCGCGTTGGGCGGCCTGGGCGAAGAGCTGGGCCACGGTCGGGCCGTCCGGTCGCAGCCGCTGGTCCGGGTCGCCCCGCCAGTCGGTGAAGAACAGGTGGTCGCCGGGGCCCAGAGCCTCCACCTCATCGACCAGCCGGTCGAAGTAGGCGGCGCCGTGAATCAACGGCTCGGCGAGGTTTCCCCTGGTCCAGACGGGTAACCCAGACACCGGGTTGGCGCGTTCCTCAGCGGTGAGGAACCAGTCCTGCAACGGCAACGTCCAGCCCCCCTGGAGGTCGGCAACGTCCTCACGGTAGGACCCCCGACGCGGGTCCGCATGCCGGGCCGGCAGACCGGCCCCTGGTCAACGCCATCGGAAGTGACGTGACAACAGCCGAGGAGGCCACACCATGCCCCGCGACACGACGAATCCCGTGACCGAGTACCGCGAGCCGGCGGTGGAGAGCGAGCGGGGTGCGCTGGTAGCGGTGTTGGTGATGGTGATTCTGGGCGTCGCTGGGATTTTTGCGGTCTCCTGAGGCGGCGCCGGCGCTCCCGTGGTGAACCGGGGGCGTCGGCGCCGATCTCAGTGGTGACGCGGGGTCAGGGCCGGGTGCCCTGGCCGCCGGTGTGCGGCAGTCGCTCGGTGGGGATCACGCCGAGCCGGCCGGCCTGGAAGTCCTCGAATGCCTGGAGCAGCTCGTCCCGGGTGTTCATCACGAACGGGCCGTACTGTGCCACCGGCTCCCGGATCGGCTGGCCGCCCATGATGTAGAGGTCCAGCGCGGGGGTGTTGCTGTCCTGCGTGGTGTCGGCGCTGAACCGCAGCGCGTCACCCGGGCCGTGCACCGCGAGCTGGCCGGTGCGCACCGGCCGCCGGTCGGTGCCGACCGTGCCACGACCACCCAGCACGTACACCAGGGCGTTGAAGTCGGGCTGCCAGGGCAGGTCGACCTGCGCCCCCGGCTGCACCGTGACGTGCGTGATGGTGATCGGGGTGAAGGTCGACCCCGGGCCCCGGTGCCCGGCGACCTCGCCGGCGATGACCCGGATCAGTGCGCCGCCGTCGGGCGTGGTGAGCAGCGCCGACTCCCGACCACGGATGTCCTGATAGCGGGGCGGGTTCATCTTGGCCGAGCGGGGCAGGTTGACCCAGAGCTGGGTGCCGTGGAACAGCCCGCCGCTCATGACCAGGTGCTCCGGCGGCGCCTCGATGTGCAGCAGCCCGCTGCCCGCCGTCATCCACTGCGTGTCGCCGTCGGTGATGGTGCCACCGCCGCCGTTCGAGTCCTGGTGGTCGAAGACCCCGTCGATGATGTAGGTGACGGTCTCGAAGCCGCGGTGCGGGTGCCAGGGGGTGCCCTTCGGCTCGCCCGGCGCGTAGTCGACCTCGCCCATCTGGTCGAGGTGGATGAACGGGTCCAGGTCGGTGGTCGACACCCCGGCGAAGGCGCGACGGACCGGGAAGCCCTCGCCCTCGAAGCCGGTGGGCGCGGTGGTCACCGTGCGCACCGGGCGGAAGGTGGTGGACTCCTCCAGCCGGGGCAGGCGGGGAAGGACGAGGACGTTGTCAACGGTGATCGCGGGCATCGAGGGCTCCTAGCTCGTGGCGTGGGTGGTCGAACCGGCCCGGGACGCCCGCAGGCGGTCACCGATCCGGCCGAAGACCCGGGTGAGGCAGGCGACCTCGGCGTCGTCGAGGTCGTCCATCAGGTAGGTGCGCACCGACGCCAGATGGTGGGGTGCGGCATCCCGCAGGGCGAGCAGCCCGGCGGCGGTGAGGACCGCCTCGCTGCCGCGTCGGTCGTCCGGGCAGGGCTCCTTGCTGACCATGCCCCGGCGCTGCATGGAGGAGATCTGGTAGGTCAGGCGGCTGGGCGAGAAGATGAGCCGGCTGGCCAGCTCACCCATCCGCAGCCGCTGCCCCGGTGCCTCCGAGAGCAGGACCAGCACGTGGTAGTCGGCGAAGCTGAGATCGCTCTCGGCGCGCAGGTCCTCTTCCAGCTGCGTGTAGAGACGCTGGCTGGCCTCGATGTAGGCGCGCCAGGCGGCCTCTCGGGTGCTGTCCAGGCTCTCGGTCATGCAATGACGATAGCACTCCTTAAAAATTTAACTAGTGCCGTAACGCGTCTCCTGGATCACGTTCTCGGCCATGCGGGCAACCGGTTGTGCAGCTTTGAACGAAGTCGACGCTAAACCGGCGGCGCGATGGTGACGTGATGTGCCAGACTCCGGGCTCGTGGAACACGTGCAACTCACCGCCGCCGACCTGTTGCTGCGCCCCTGGCGGGACGAGGACGCCCCGGCGGTCCGCGACGCCCTGCGCGACCCGGCGATCGCCCAGTGGAACCCGCAGGGCGGCGACCCGATCGACGACGAGGTCGCGCTGCTCTGGGTTCGCCGCCGGGCCGACTGGTCGACCGGTGGCCATGTCTCGATGGCGGTGACCGCGGCGACCGACGGCGAACTGCTGGGATCGGTGTCACTGCACCACATCCGCGACGGAGACGCGTCCATCGGTTACTGGACGATGCCTGCGGCGCGAGGGCGTCAGGTTGCGGTGCGGGCCGTCGTCCGGCTCACCGACTGGGCGTTCACCGACCTCCGGCTGCACCGGGTGGAGCTGTGCCACGCGGTCGCCAACCCGGCCTCCTGCCGCGTCGCGGACCGGGCCGGCTACGCGGCCGAGGGGACGCTGCGCGAGTCGTACCGTTACGGCGACGGCCGCCGCTACGACGAGCACCTGCACGCCCGCTTGGCCACCGACCCTCAGATCACTCGTTGACCTTGCGCAGGAACGCCGCGAGGGCGGCCCGGACGTGGTCGATCCTCTCCGGCAGGGGCAGCGGGTCGGGCATCGGCGGCCCGGCGTGCTTCTTCTTCCGCACGTAGAGCGAGCAGGCCAGGTCGGAGCACATGTACGTGCCCACGGAGTCGCCCTGCCGCCCACCCGGCCCGGCCTTACGGGCGGTCATCAACGAGACGCCGTCGCCGAGGTGTGTGGTCAGGCAGAGCGAGCACATGCTGCGCCGCACGCGCCCGATCTGGTGCGTCGCCGCCCGCAGCGCCACGCCGACGAGCCTGCCGTCGGACTCGGCGAGCAGGTAGGCCCGCTGCGGTGCGGCCTGGTCCCGCCAGCCGAAGAAGTCGAGGTCGTCCCAGGGGCGCGTCCCGAGATCGTTCGGTACGGCCATCCGCTTCGCCTCACCCTGGGTGCAGTTGACGAAGGATTTGCGGATGGCGGATTCGGTCGGCTCTAACATAGGTAGTACCCTAGCTCTCCTAGGCAAACGATTATTGCAGCTAGGTTTGGGGTGTGGTGCATGGCACGTGCAGGGGTTACCGCCGAGCGCCTGACCCTGGTCGCGGCCGACCTGGCCGACGAGGTGGGCGTGGAGAACGTGACCGTTGCCGCGCTCGCACGCCACTTCGGGGTCAAGGACGCGAGCCTGTACTTCCACATCAGGAACGGGCGGGACCTGCGGGTCCGGATCGCCCTGCTGGCCCTGGCGGAGCTGGCCGACCGGGTAGCCACCGCACTCGCCGGCCGGGCCGGCAAGGACGCGCTGGTGGCCTTCGCCAACGCCTACCGGGACTACGCGAGGCAGCACCCCGGTCGGTACGCCGCGATGCAGATCGACCTCGACCCGGAGACGGCCGCTGCGAGCGCCGGTGTCCGGCACGCCGAGATGACCCGGGCCATCCTGCGCGGCTACCGGCTCTCCGAGCCGGACCAGACCGACGCGGTACGGATGATGCACAGCACGTTCCACGGGTTCGTCAGCCTGGAGCAGACCGGCGGCTTCCGGCACACCCCGCGTCCGACGGACGACTCGTGGTCCCGGACGTTGGACGCCCTCGACGCCGTCCTGACCAACTGGCCGCCACGCTGAAGTGCCGCCGCGTGACGGCATAGGCTCGGTGGCGTGGATGATCTGGAGCTGGCCGACTGGCGGGAGCGGGTCGCCCGGCTGTACCTGTCCGACGTCGACCTGACCGGGTTCCGGGCGGGGCGCGACGAACTCTTCGCGACCCACCCGCAGAGCCCGATCCCACCGGCGGAACGGGTCGGCTTCTCCGGGGTGCGCTATTTCCCGCCCAACCCCGACGCCGTGGTGGAGGCGCCGCTGCGGGCGGCCAGCGGAGAGCTGCGGATCGACACCGGCGGTCCGGACGGGGTGGTCGCGTACCGACGGGTCGCGGTGGCCGAGACACCGTGGGGGCCGCTGACCCTGTGGTGGATCGAGGCGTACGGCGGCGGCCTGTTCGTGCCGCTACGGGACGGCACCTGCGGGCGGGACACCTACGGGGGAGGCCGCTACCTCACCGACACGGTGAAGGGGACCTTCGGCCGAGGCGTCGAGCTGCTGCCCGGCGACCGCGTCCGGCTGGACGGCAACTACCTCTACAACCCGAGCTGTGCCTACGACGACCGCTGGGCCTGCCCACTGGCACCGCCGGAGAACCGCGTCGAGGTCGACATCCGCGCCGGCGAGTTGACGTACCACGACTGAACGGCCGCCCCGGCGTACTGCCGGGACGGCCGGTCGATCGTCGCTCAGCGGTTGTTCGCGGCCGGGTTGGGCATCTGCATCCGGCCCAGCAACTGGCGGGCCTGGTCGGCGAACTGCGCGTCGACCGTCACCGCGTACTGGCCGGCCCGCAGTGAGCTGGCCGAGGTGAAGTCACGCTGCCCGCCCGTCATCGCGTGTGCGACAGCGCCGAACACGGCGCCCCAGATCGCACCGATGACCAGCCCGACAAGGATCACTGCCAGCCAGTTGCCGACGGTGAAGATGCCGAACAGCAGGCCGATGAAGAGACCGAACCAGGCACCGGTGCCGGCGCCGAGCAGGCCGGCGCGGCCGGTGGTCATCCGCCCGAGCACCGACTCCACCAGGGTGAGGTTGGTGCCGACGATGGCGCTGTGTTCCACCGGGAACCGGTTGTCGGCCAGATAGTCGACGACCCGCTGTGCGGCCGGATAGTCCGGGTACGAGCCGATAGTCACGGTTGGCGGTCCGGCCTGCGGCCCGTGACCGTCACCGGCCGGTGTCGCCAAACGGCCGGCCGGCCCGGTTGGAAGCAGGTCGCCACCCTGTGCGCCGGGCCGCCATGCGGCGGTCGGCCCCGAAGCTGACGTCATGAGCATCCCCCCTCGTCAGCTTCCCGGGTTCCCGCCCATGCCGAGCGGTAACGCCAGCCAGCACGGTGAGTGCCGTGCCCGAACGGGAGGAGTGTGCGCGGGCGGCCCGGGTAGCCAGTCAGGTGGAGAGCGGACAGATCAGTGACTACGGGTTCCTCGCCGACGGCCGCAGCGCGGCGCTGGTCGACGCTGCGGGCTCGGTGAACTGGTGGTGCCCGGGCCGGTTCGACGCCCCGTCGGTGTTCGGGCGGCTGCTCGACGACGACGCGGGGCACTGGTCGATCCGACCGGAGGCCGACTTCAGTGTCGAACGCAGTTACCTGGAGGACACCCTGGTGCTGCGGACCGTCTTCCGCACCGCGCAGGGAGAGGTCGCGCTCACCGACGCGCTCGCCTTCGAGCCCGGCTCGCGAGGTCACGACATCGGGATGCACCCGCCACAGGTGCTGGTCCGCAGCGTGCAGGGACTCTCCGGTGCGGTGCCGATGCGGGTGCACTACCGGCCGCGCTTCGAGTACGGGCGCACCATCGCGTACCTGGTCGAGCGGGAGGACATGCTCGAGGCCATCGCCGGGGCCGCGCGGCTCACGTTCCGTGGCAGCGTGCGGTTGACGTGCGGCGACGATGGCGATGCCGCAGCGACGTTCACCGTCCGCGCCGGCACGACCCACAACTTCACACTCGGGTACGCCCCGACCTACGACGCCCCACTGCCGGAGGTGCCGGACGCCGACCAGACGATCGCCGACACCGTCGCCGGCTGGCGGTCCTGGGCCGCCGAGCACGACTACCAGGGCCTCTACGCCGAGGAGGTGCGGCGCAGCGGGCTGGTGGTGCAGGGCATGACGTACCGGCCGAGCGGCGCGGTGGTGGCCTCGGTGACCACCTCGCTGCCGGAGAAGCTCGGCGGGGACCGCAACTACGACTACCGCTACGTCTGGGTGCGCGACTTCAGCCACACCCTGCGCGCGCTGTGGCGGTCGGCGTGCTTCGACGAGGTGCGGCGGCAGTTCGCCTGGTTGGGCCGGGCGATGGGCCGGGTCAGCGACCAGCCGGTGCCCATCATGTACGGGGTCCTGGGGGAGCGGGACCTCACCGAGCATCGGCTGGACCAGCTCGGCGGTTACCGCGACAGCCCGCCGGTGGTGACCGGCAACGACGCGTGGCGGCAGCGGCAGAACGACATCTACGGCGCGGCCATGGACGCCGCCTGGCTGATGCGGGACCAGCTGGAGCCGTTCGACAGGGACGTCTACCACCTGCTCCGGGTGCTCGCCGATCAGGCCGAGCAGGACTGGAAACAGCCGGACGCGGGGATGTGGGAGGAGCGTGGAGTGCAACACCACCACGTGTCCTCGAAGGTGGAGTGCTGGGTCGCACTGGACCGGGCGGTCCGCTTCGGCGACCAGCTCGGCGGCCCGCAGGACCTGGCCCGCTGGACGGCGGCCCGGGACGAGGTGCGCGCGGCGATCCTCGAGCGGGGGTGGAGCGACCGGCTCCAGTCGTACACCGGGATTTTCGATTCCGACGAGCTGGACGCGTCGGTGCTGGTGATGCCGCTGGTGGGTTTTCTGCGGGCCGATGACCCGCGGATGCGCTCGACGGTCCGCGCGGTGGAGCGGCGGCTGTCGCACGACGGCCTGCTGCGGCGCTGGGACGGTGACCCGGCGGGCTTCGTCATCTGTTCGTTCTGGTTGGTGAGTTGCCTGGCGTTGGCCGGTGAGCGGGACCGGGCGCACGCGTTGTTCCGCGATCTGGCTGGTCGGGTCAACGACCTGGGCCTGTTCGCCGAGCAGATCGACCAGCAGACCGGGGAGCAGTTGGGCAACTTCCCGCAGGCGTTCTCACACATCGGCCTGATCAATGCCGCCGGTGTGCTCACCGACGTCGAGCAGGACCCGACGTTGCGCGAGTGCGGGATGCCCCCGGCGCATTTCACCCCGCCGCGTCGCTGACCCGTACTTCGTCAAAGCTTGGCCAGTTTCGATGCGTTCACGCAGTCGCGTCTCCGGGCGGGCGGCCGCGGCACGGGGGAGAATGCCTGCATGCGGTTGGTGCTCACGGCGGACACCCACGTACCGAAGCGGGCCCGGGACCTTCCCGGGCCGCTCTGGGCGGCGATCGAGGCGGCGGACGTGGTCGTGCACGCCGGTGACTGGGTGGACGAGGCGTTGCTGGACGCGATGACCGCGCGGTCGCGCCGGCTGATCGGGGTGTACGGCAACAACGACGGGCCGGCGCTGCGCGCCCGGCTGCCGGAGGTGGCCCGGGTCGAACTCGACGGCCTGCGCGTCGCAGTGGTGCACGAGACCGGGCCACGGACCGGTCGCGAGAAGCGGTGTGCGGCCCTGTTCCCCGATGTCGACCTCCTGGTCTTCGGGCACTCCCACATTCCCTGGGACACCGAGGCGCCCGGCGGGCTGCGGCTGCTCAACCCCGGCTCACCCACCGACCGGCGCTCGCAACCGCACGCCACCTACCTCAGTGCCACCATCAGTGCCGGCCGCCTGGCCGAGGTGGAGCTGCACCGGCTGACCCGCGGCTGACCGCCGGCCACGGTGCTGGCCCGGGGCGTGATCGACTCCGCTTCCCTGATCTCGCGGTGTCCAGGACTCCCGGACACGCCATGGTCGCGGAAGCGGAGTCGACCAGTGACTACTGGCCCCGGCCCGTCTCGGCCTGGAGCTCGTCGATGCGCTTGGACGCCTCGGCCTTGGTCAGGTCGTCCGGAAGATCCGCGTTGGCCTCGCGGGCCAGCGTGTTCAGGTAGGACTCCTGAGCCGCGGTGGGCGGCTCGTCACCGGTGACCCATTCGTCCGGGTCCTTGATCGCGGCATTCTGGTCAGCCTGCTCGTTGCGGCGGTCCGTCATTGTCATCATCCTTTCTTCGAACAGGTGTGCCAGTACCCTCGTCGTCGGTGGTTCATGCGCCACCGCCGCCACCTACGATCACCGGATGAGCGTGGACCGAACGCGAGTGGTGGTGGTCGGAGCGGGCATCGCCGGGGTGGCCTGTGCGGTCGAGCTGACCCGGGCCGGGGTGCCGGTGCAGGTCCGGGAGCGAGGCCACGTCTGTGGCGGCCGGATGGCCAGCAAACGCTTCGAGGGCCGGCCCGCGGACATCGGCGCGGCGTACTTCACCGCCAGCGACCCGGACTTCGCCGAGCTGGTCGAGCAGTGGCGCGCCGCCGGGCTGGTCCGCGAATGGACCGACACGTTCCAGGCCTACGACCGGGCCGGCCGCCAGGAGGTGCCCGGGCCGATGCGCTTCGCCGCCCCGCGCGGGCTGCGCTCCCTGGTCGAACACCTGGCCGGCGAGGTGCCGGTCACCGTCGACAGGCTGGTGCTCACAGTGGAGCCCGGGCCGACAGTGGACGGCGAGTCGTGCGCGGCGGTCGCCCTGGCCATGCCGGGCCCGCAGGCCGCCCTGCTGCTCGACCCGGCCCTGACGGCCGCCACCCAGCTCGTGCAGGCGCAACGCTGGTCGCCGACGCTCGCTGCGGTGCTGCGGTTCCCGACCCGCCGCTGGCCGGACTTCCGGGGCGCGTTCGTCAACGACCACCCGGTCCTCAACCTCGTCTGCGACGACGGCGACCGACGCGGCGACGGCGCGCCGGTGCTCGTCGCGCACACTGTGCCGGAGTTCGCCGCCGGGCATCTGACCCAACCCACCGGGGCCGGCCCGGCTATCGAGCAGGCCGTCCGGGACCTGCTGGGACTGCCCGAGCAGGCCGCCGACGTGCACGTGCACCGCTGGACGTACGCGAAGCCGACCAGCGACGCCGGCGGCGGCACCTATCACCTGGACCCCGACGGGATCGGTCTGGCCGGCGACGCGTTCGGCAAGCCCCGGGTGCAGAGTGCCTGGCGCTCCGGCAGGGACCTCGGCCGTGCCCTGGTCGCCCGCCTGACCTGAGCGGCGTGCCCGGGGCGTTGACGCAGGGCTAGGGGTGCCCCGCCGCCGCGACCGGCCGTGGATCGTCGGTGTGCCGTTCGGCCGGGTCGGAGGTCCGCTCGCCCTCCCGGTCCAGCAGTTGCATGACCGGAGTCGCCGCGATGCCGTGCACCACCACGGAGACGAGCACCACCAGCCCGACGGTTGCCCAGAGCAGCTCGGCCTGTGGAAAGTCGGCCTTCGTGGTGGCGTACGCGAGGTAGTAGAACGAGCCGACGCCGCGGATGCCGAACAACGAGATGACCCAGTGCTCGGCCGGCCGTCCTGGCGCGCCGCGCAGCGACAACCAGCCGATCAGCGGTCGGATCAGGAACACCAGTGCCAGCCCGACGGCGGCCGCCGGCCAGGTCAGCGGGGTCAGCAGACCGCCCACGATCGCGCCGCCGAGCAGCAGCAACAGCACGAGGGTGAGCAGCCGTTCGACCTGCTCGGCGAAGTCGTGCAGCACCGAGTGGAACTCGTGGGTCCGCTCGGCGGCCCGGATCGCCCGGGCGGCCACGAACACCGCCAGGAAGCCGTACCCGCCGACCACCTCCACCAGCCCGTACGCCAGGAACGTGGCGGCCAGCGCCAGGAAGCCCTCGGCGTGCCGGGCCAGCCGCAGCTCGCTGGGCGCGCGGAAGAACAACTTGCCCAGCAGCCAACCGATGAGAAGCCCACCGCCGACGCCGACGCCCACCTTCCACAGCACGTCCACCGCGAACCACTCGGCGAACCAGTCGCGCGGGGCGAGGCTCGTCGAGGCGATGGCGATCGCGGCGTACACGAACGGAAACGCCAGCCCGTCGTTGAGACCGGCCTCGGAGGTCAACGCGAAGCGGACCTCGTCCTCGGAATCCTCCACGTCGGTCGGTTCGCCCACCTGCACGTCGGCGGCGAGCACCGGGTCGGTCGGGGCCAACGCGGCACCCAACAGGAGTGCGGCGGCCGGCACCAGCCCCGCCCACCACCAGCCGAGCAGGGCCACCGCCGCGATGCACAGTGGCATCGCGATCGCCAACAGCCGCCAGGTGGACGACCACCGCCGCCAACTCAACGGCCGGTCAATCTTGAGCCCGGCGCCCATCAGCGCGACGATCACCCCGATCTCGGTGAGGTGGGTCGTCAACTCCGGGTGGGCCAGCGGATCCGGTGTCGGTAGCCCCACCGGCAGCAGGAATACCAGCATGCCGAGGGCGAGGAAGGCGATCGGCATGGACAGTGGACGCTGCTCCAACACCCGCGGGAGGATGCCCGCGAGCAGAGCGCCGAGGCCCACCAACGCGAACGCCACATCTACCGGCTCCACGGCACCACCTTTCAGCCCGCACCCGCGAGGCGCGGGCAGGTGGTGACAGACCATGCCCCGCAGGGCCGGTCGCTATGCGCGGACGGGTGGGTGAACCCGAGTGATCCTCACCGGGGTCGGGTGAGCGGCGAGTCCGCCAACTCGCCCAGCAGGGCGGCCGGGTCGTCGTACACCGCCACCGCGCCGGCGCCGGCCAGCTCGCCCCGACTGGTGCCGCCGCAGGTCAACCCCACGCAGGGGATGTTCAACTTGCCGGCCGCGACGACGTCCCACACCGAGTCGCCGACGAAGACCACCCGCTCCGCGGCCAACCCGGACTGCTCCAACGCGGCGACCAGGATGTCCGGTGCGGGCTTGCTCTGCTTCGCGTCCGCCGAGGAGGTGACCGTGTCGATCACGTCGTCAACGCCCAGTGCCCGACGGAGCGCGCCGACCTCGGGCTCCGAGGCGGAGGTGGCGAGCACCACCCGCAGCCCTCGCTCGGCGCAGGCGCGCAGCAGGTCCGCCGCCCCGGGCAGCGGCGTGAGTCGTTCCCAGTACTCGGCATAGAGGGTGTCGTGCGCGTCGCGCAGCTTCGTGTCGGCGTCGCGGTCCCGCTCTGGCCCGAGCAGGTGATCCAGGAGTTTGTCGGAACCCATCCCGATCGACCGGTGCACCATCGCCATCGGCACCGGCTGATCGGTCTGCCGCAGTGCCTCCCACCAGCTCACGGTGTGCAAATAGGTGGTGTCTACCAGGGTGCCATCGACGTCGAAGAAGACTCCGGCGGGCTCGTCGGTACGCATGGGCGTCCTCCTACCCTTCGGGCTCTCGGGAATGCGCGGCTGGCGGCGTGAGGATCTCGAACCAGACCGTGGAGCCGCGGACCGACGGGTCGGTGCCCCAGGCGTCGCTGAGCTCCTCGATCAGGCCGAGCCCGCGCCCACGACTGCTCAACGTGTCGGTGCGGGCCCGGGTCACGGTGCCCCGGGTGCCGGAATCGGCGACCGAGACCAGCAGCCGCTCGGGGCTGAGGTCGATCTCCACCCGGGCGGCGGTGCCGGCGTGCAGCAGCGCGTTGGTCGTCAGCTCGCTGGTGCACAGCACCGCCGCACCGATCACCGACTCGGGCACCTGCCACTCGGTGAGCTGGCCGGTCATCCAGTGCCGGACCCGGCTGGGGGCGGTCGGCTCCGCGGGCACCTCCATGCTCGCCGAGCGACTCGGCTTGAGCGCGTGCTCGACTGCCAGCACGGCCACGTCGTCCTCGGTCCCGCCCGGAACCGCGGCGGTGGCCACCGCGCAGAGGGCGCGTGGGTCGCCACTGCCGGCCTTCGCGACGGCGTCACTGAGGGTGGTCAGCCCGGCGGTCAGGCTCTGCCGGCGACGTTCCACCACCCCGTCGCTGAACAGCAGCAGGGTGTCGCCCGGGCGGAACTCGACAGTCGTGGTGCCCGGCCGGCCGCCCAGACCGAGTGGGGGCCCGGCGGGGACGTCCACGTACTCGGCGTGGGAGCGGCCCTCCGGGTCGCCCCGGCGGATGAGCGGGGCGGGGTGGCCGGCACTGGCCAGGGTCAGCTGCCGCCGCTCCGCGTCGATCACCCCGAACACGACGGTGACGAACAGCTCGTGGGTGCCGGCCTCCACGCCCAGGCTGGTCACCAGCCGGTCCAGCCCGGCCAGCACCGCGTCCGGTGCCGGGTCGGACAGGGCCAGCGCGCGCAGCGCGGCCCGGACCTGCCCCATCCGCGCGGCGGCCTGCACGTCGTGCCCGGCGACGTCGCCCAGCACCACGCCCAGCGTGCCGTCGGGCAGCAGGAACGCGTCGTAGAAGTCGCCGCCGGCCGCGTTGCCGTCGACCCCCGGGTCGTAACGGGCCGCGATCCGCAGCCGGGGCAGGTCTGGCAGGTGCTCCGGCAACATGCTGCGCTGCAACAGCTGGGCCGTGCCGTGCTGGGTCTCGAAGCGGCGGGCCCGCTCCGCGGCCTGGCCGATCAGCTCGGCCGAGGCGGCCAGCAGTGCCCGCTCGGCAGGCGACCAGGTGTGCGGGACCTGGTAGCCGACCGCCAGCCCGCCGCGCACCACCGAGGTGCCCAGGGGCAGGGCCGCCATCGAGCGGATCTTCTGGTCGTGGCGGTCCACAGCGGTCTCCCGCAGCGGTTGCCCGTCCCGAACGAACGACGGGCCGCCGGAACGCGCCGCCTGCACCACCGGGGCCGACCAGTCCGCCGGAGCGCGTCGCCAGAGCGGGGGAAGCCGCTCGTCGGCCTCGTCCAGCAACTCGCCACGGACCCGGCGCACCATGCGCCAACCGCCGCCGCCCTCGTCGACCGCGAACGAGACCTGGTCGGGGTCGAACGTGGTGATCGCGTAGCGCAGCGCCACCCGGGCCACGTCGTCGAGGGTGAGCGTGCCGGCGAGCGCCGCAGCCACCTCGCTGAGGCTCTGCAACTGCTCGGTGACGTGGGTGGTCTCGGCCGCGACCGCCAACACGCCGACGATCTGCCCGGCGCTGTCGCGCACCGGCGAGTAGCCCCGGGTGAAGACCGCCTGCTCCACCGTCGGGGAATACCCACGAACCAACGGCAGGGTGGACTCCTTCTCCAGGAACGGCACGCCCTGCCGGTAGCTGCGTTCGATCACCTCACCGACGCCGGGCAGCGCCCAGATCTCCGCGAACACCTCCGCTGCCGGACGGCCGAGGGCGCTCGGATGCTTGTTGCCCAGCAACTCGGCGTAGCCGGCGTTGTAGAGCAGCACGAGGTCGTCGCCGTACGCGAGGGCCATCGGCATCGGCGAGGTGAGGATCAGCTCGACCGCGGCCCGGATCGCCATGTCCCAACTCTCGGGCGGGCCCAGCGGGGTGCCGGCCCAGTCGTGGGCGAGCACGGCAGCGGCCGCACCGGAGCCGGTGGGTGCGTCCGGGCCCGGGGTTGCTGGCATGGGGACTCGCCCGACCGTTCCTGGCATGTCCGCAGCCTAGTCGGCCGACCGGAAAAGGCATCCGATCATGGCCGTGGGCTGTCGCGGCTCCGGTCGCGGTGGCCGTTCGGGCAGTTCAGGGCCCCTGTTCGGCGGCTTGTCGTAAAAAACGCGGCGCTCTGCGCGGACTGCCGCACCGGTAGCCGGGTATGCGCCCGGCGCAGTCCATGCGACAGGAGGGACATCATGCTGAAAACCCTCGCGGTCCGGCAGGCCGACATCGGCGATGCCATCGCCGACACCTGGAGGTCGGTGCTGCTCTTCATCCCGAAGGCAGTGGCCTTCATCGTCATCCTCGTGGTCGGCTGGCTCATCGCCAGAGCCGTCCTCAAAATCGTGGATACGGTGCTGGAACGGGTGCACTTCGACCAGGCCGTCGAACGTGGCGGCATCAAACGGGCCCTGGAGAGAACGAAGTACGACGCCAGCGACATTCTGGCCAGACTGGCGTACTACGCCGTACTGCTGTTCACGCTGCAGTTCGCCTTCGGAGTCTGGGGGCCGAACGCGATCAGTGACCTGATCAGCGGCGTGGTGTCCTGGCTGCCACGTGCGTTCGTCGCGATCATCATCGTGGTGGTGGCGGCTGCGATCGCCAACGCTGTCCGAGATCTGGTCACCGGGGCGCTGGGCGGGCTCTCGTACGGCAAGGTCCTGGCCGACCTGACGGCGATCTTCATCATCGCTCTCGGCGTGATCGCCGCGCTGAACCAGGTGGGTATCGCCACCACGGTGACCACTCCGGTGCTGATCGCGGTGCTCGCCACTGTGGCTGGCATCCTGATCGTCGGTGTCGGTGGCGGCCTCGTGAAGCCGATGCAGAAGCGCTGGGACGGCTGGCTGGACCGGGCCGCCCAGGAGGCACGGGCGGTGCAGCAGCAGCGTCAGGCCACGGCGGCCGGACGGAGCGACGTGGAGCGGCAGATGGCCGACCGCGGGGGCGACCGCACCCAGGCGATGCCTCGGGTGGACGAAGCCCAGCAGTATCGCTCGTAAGGGTTCGTAACGGTACGGCGGTGGGAGGGTGTTCCGCGTACGACGCGGGGTGCCCTCCCCGCGCGCGTCAGGCCCCGTCGAGCGAGCGGGCCAGCGCGCAGACCGCGAGCAGTCGGGTGAGCAGCCATTCCGGCTCGCTCCAGTCGACCGGCCCACCCGGCGGCGTCCACCCGTGCTCCAGGGCAGCCGCGCGGACCCCCTCGGCATAGCCGGCGAGCGCCGCGGCGGTCAGCGGTTCACGGTCCCCGTCGAGGCTGTCCCGCACGGCGGCCGCGTGCTGGTCGACGAGGGCCAGCAGCCCCGGTCGCGCCGCGGCGGCGGTCAGCCCGACAGTGCCGATGGAGACGGTGAGGGCGGCCAGGGAGGACCGCGCCGAGTCGACGGCGGTCCGGGAGGCGACCCGGTTGAACGGCACACGCATGGTGACCGAGGCTAACCGACGGGTGACCGGGTCGACCTCGGCCGCTCGGCGGATGTCGGCTGTGCCACTGGGTGACCAGTGCTGACCGCGGGGGTTGATCCGGCACAGACGGGGCAGCAGGAGAACACCCGCGGATGACGCGACACGGCACGGAGGCACGGATGGGACAGCAGGTGGACGGACCGGACGAGCAGCACCAGCGGCCACCGGGGGTGAGCGACGAGACGGTCGCCGCGCTCGGCAAGCTCAGCGAGGCGCTGGAGTGTGTGGAGCGGGCCCGGGGGCACCTGTACTCCCTGCACCAGTTGATCGGGCACGCCGACCTGATGCTCGACGACGCGGTGGAGCAGTTTCGCGCCGCCGGGCATCAGCAGCTCGCCGAGCGGATCGACACCGAGTTGCGGGGTCGTAACGTCATCGCCGGGCGGTGGACGTTCCAGATCGTCGAGGACTTCGACGACGGCTACCACGCGCTGTTCCGCGAGGTGGACCAACAGGCCCGTGACGAGCTGGTGGGCGGGCGACGCCACCTCTACGAGGCGGAGATGAAGGAGCGCCGCCGCAGTCGGGGCCGGCCGGGGCACGAGGCCCGACCGGTCAGCGAGGGCTAGTCGCCGGTGGCGGGGCGTCGCCGCGCCGCGTCGTCAGCGATGATCACGATGGCCACCATCAGCGCGACGCAGAGGCTGAACAGCCACGACTCGTCAGCGACGAGCCAGGCGGACACGGGTGCCTGCAGCGCGGCGAGCATGAAGCCGAGCCAGGCGAGCCGGCGCTGACGCGTGGAGAGGATTCCGGAGCCTTGATGCATCCCGAAATTCTTACGCGAACACGCCGGGTTGCCGTCCTCCGATCGGTCGATTCTGGATGAGCTGTCCGCTTTCTCGACCGTCCGGACACGACTTCTTTGCGCCGGGGGCGCTCGGGTGCCCACGGCGCTAAGGTGCCCCTGCGGGAGGATGATGCCTCGTGTCCACCACGCCTCCACGGCCCCATGCCTCGCTGCTCCTGCTGGCCTACCTCGCGTTCGTCAGCCTCGGCCTGCCCGACGGCCTGCTCGGCGTCGCCTGGCCGTCGATCCGGGGCGACTTCGGTGTCCCGACCGAAGCGGTCGGGTGGGTGTTGACCGCCGGCACAGTGGGCTATCTCACCTCCAGCGTCCTTGCCGGGTTCACACTGGCCCGGGTCGGCGTGGGCGCGCTGCTCGCCGGGAGCACAGTGCTGGCCAGCCTGGCGCTGACCGGCTATTCCGTGAGCCCCGTGCTGGCCGTGCTGGTGGGCTGTGCGCTGCTGCTCGGTCTCGGGTCCGGCGCGGTCGACTCCGGGCTCAACGCGTACGCCGCCGGGGCCTTCGGGCCGCGCCACATGAACTGGCTGCACGCCTTCTTCGGCCTGGGCGTGGCGATCGGTCCGCTGATCATGACCGCGGTGCTGAGCGGCGGCTTGGCCTGGCGCTGGGGTTACGGCATCGTGGCCGGAGCCCAGATCCTCCTCGCTATCGCCTTCGCGCTCACCGTGCGAGCCTGGCAACGTCGCGTACCGGCCAGCACGGAGGCGGCCGACGCCACACCCGCCGAGATTCCGGCGGTCGTCCGGCTTCCGGTCCGGGCGACGCTGCGAATGCCGGCGGTCTGGTCGGGGACGGTCGCCTTCGCGCTGTACGTGGCCATCGAGGTGTCCGCCGGCCTCTGGGCGTTCCTGCTGCTCACCGAGGGGCGTGGGCTGAGCGCCGCGGTGGCCGGCGGCTGCGTCTCCGCGTACTGGGGCAGCCTCTTCATCGGCCGGGTCGTGCAGGGGGTGGTGGCCGAGCGGTTGGGGGCCGGCCTGGTGTTACGCGCCAGCCTGGCCGGGATGGCCGTGGGCGCGTTGCTGATCGCCGTTCCCGGGCCGGCCGTGCTGGCGGTGGCCGGCCTGGTCGTGGTCGGGTTCGCCGCCGCGCCGGTGTTCCCGCTGCTCACCCTCACCACCGCCGACCGGGTCGGCGCGGCGCACGCGGACCGGGCCATCGGGCTCCAGATCGGCGCGTCCGGCATCGGCGCCGCGCTCGTCCCGGCCGGCCTCGGTGTCCTGATCGGCAACACGTCGGTGCAGGTGCTGGGCTCGGCCCTGTTGGTGCTCGCGCTGGCGTTGATCGTGCTGTACGAGTGGGGCGCTCGTCGCCCGACCGGCCGGCCGGCCGCACACCCGGTGCCCGCGCAGACCGGAGCGGAGGGTTAGCCGACGTCGGGGCCGGTGCGCCCGGTGGTGGACGGGCGGTAGCGGCGCTCCGGATCGGTGTCCTCCCGGCTGTTGCCCTGGGCCTGTCCCTTACGGTCGTCCGCTGCCGGCCCGTGGCCGAACGTCGCCTCTTCCCCCGCGTCGTTGCCGGTCACGTCGTCAGCCTGCCCGTCGAGGGTGGAGCCGGCCACGGCCTGCTCCAACTCTTCCAACGGAAGCCGTTCCTCGTCCCGCCACACCCTGATGTTGTCGTCGGTCATGTCTTCAGCCGTACCCGGGCGCGATGATCGCAAACGGTGGCGTGCGACAAGGCTCGGACACGGCGATGGCCGCCAGGATTCTGGCGGCCATCGGTGTCACTGCTCACGGTCACGGCTGCGGGCGGTCCACCGACCCACGCCAGGCGCCGGTCTCCTGACCGCGCCGCTCGATGAAGGTCTTGAACCGCTCCAGGTCGCCCTTGGCGCGCCGGTCGACGATGCCGAGTTTGTCACCGGCCTGCTCGACCACCCCGTGCGGCTCGAACTCGAGCTGGAGGGTGACCCGGGTCTTGTCCTCGTCGAGCCGGTGGAAGGTCACCACACCGGCCTGCTGGGTGCCACCGGTTGAGCGCCAGGCGACCCGCTCGTCGGGGAGCTGCTCGGTGATCTCGGCGTCGAACTCACGCTTCACCCCGGCGATGTCCACCGTCCAGTGGGTCATCGTGTCGGAGAGCTGCCGGACCTCCTGCACGCCCTCCATGAACTGCGGGAACTCCTCGAACTGCGTCCACTGGTCGTACGCGGTGCGTACGGGCACTGCAACGTCGACATGTTCGGTTACGCCACTCATCAGAGAACCTCCTTCAGTCGCCAGTGGTCGGATCGGGGGGCGATCCTTCTCACCAGCGAGTCGTCTCGTTCTTGTTGCCAAGCGCGGCCCACACCTCGGAGACCGTCTGGTAAACGGTGCCCTCGGGCAGCCGTTCCAGCGCCGCCACGATGTCGTCGGGCGCCTCGTTCTCCCGGGCGCTGGCGATGAGGACCAGGCGATCGCCCGGCAGTGCGCTCATCGAGATGAACCGGCCGAGCCGGCTGCGCTGCTCGACGTCGGCGGAACTCATCCCCTTCGGGGCGCCGGTGCGCGTCTCGCCGGCCGGCACGGTGGTCACCTCCGGCTGGTCCTCGCCAGCCGGTTCCGGGACCCGCGCCTCATCGACCCGAGAGCCACCGGTCCCCGGCCCCTGCACGAGGCCGCTGACCTCCTGGCTCATCTGTTCGTCGATCCTCGGTCCGTGCTTGCTGTTGCCACGCTCCATGCCTTCTGCGCTACCCGGCACCCCGCCCGCTAAACCGGCACCCGGCCACGAACGGGCCCACGGTCCGACCCCGAACCGGACGACCGGTCCCGAACCCGCTCAGTCCTCGGCCGGCTTGCGGGGCGGCAGCACCGGCTCCTCCGGGTCCTGGTCGCCGGCCTGCAACTGCCGCCCGCGCTGCACCTCGGCGTTGATCTGCACGCCCAGCATCAGCGCGGAGTTGGACAGGTAGAGCCAGACCAGGAACGCGATGGCGGCCCCGAGGCTGCCGTAGGTGGTGCTGTACGAGCCGAAGTTGGCAACGTAGAGGCCGAAACCGAAGGTGGCCACCGCCCAGGAGACCAGCGCCACCGCGCCACCCGGGGTGAGCCAGCGAAACCGGGGCTGGCGCACGTTCGGGGCGATCCAGAACAGCAGCGACAGCAGCGCCATCATGATCATGGCGAGCACCGGCCACTTCGCCACGCTCCATACCGTGCGGGCCAGACCACCGGCGTTGACCAGGTCGCCGACCGCGTCGGTGACCGGCCCGCTGACGATCAAGCCGAGGGCGACCACGGCCAGCAGCACCAGGGTGATGGCGGCCAGGCCGATCTGCAACGGCCGCAGCTTCCAGACCGGCCGGCCCTCGTCCACCCCGTAGATGGCGTTGGAGGCCCGGGTGAACGCGCCGATGAAACCCGACGCGGACCACAGCGCACCGAGCAGGCCGAAGCTCAGCAGCAGCTTGGGGTTGCTCTGGTCGAGCACCACCGTGCGGATCACCCCGACCACGCCGTCCTTGTCGTCGCTGAGCACCGCCCCGGCGCCCACCTGGTTGGCCAGGTCGACGACGGTGTCGACGGTCTGCTCGCCGCTGGAGACCAGACCGACCAGGGCCACGATCACGATGGCGGACGGAAAGACCGCCAGGACCCCGTAGTAGGTCAGCGCGGCGGCCCAGTCGGAGCAGTTGTCGTTGACGAAGTTCTGCACGCTGCGGACCAGCACCCCGCGCCAGGTCCGCCAGCTCAGCTGCCGCATCCGGCGGGGCACACGCGTGCCGTGTGCGCCGTCGCGCGTCGTACCGGGCTCCGTGGTCGTCATGCCCGCTCCCTGCGCCCCGGCCACCGGATGACCGGTCGTCCGGTCGGGCCTGGCCCCCGATACCCGGATCGGGAAATCGAGAAACTCACCCGGCGACCCGCCGGTAGCGCCTAGGGTTTGCCGCCGCGGCACCGGGGAACGGTCAAGGTGACCCTGTCGACACGGAGGAGGACGAGATGCCCGGGCGCGAAGACCTGCCCAGCACGCTGCGGCGCTCCCCGGAGAAGGCGCAGCGCACGTGGGAGAAGACGCACGACTCGGCGGTGGAGACCTACGGCGAGGGGCAGCGGTCGCACCGCACCGCCTTCGCCGCGGTGAAGCACCAGTTCGAGAAGGTGGGCGACCACTGGGAGCCGAAGGGCCGCAAGGGCCCGAGCGACCAGCAGGCCGCCGGCGGCGGGCCGGAACGGCGAGCACCCACCGCCGGTGGGGTGGACGCCAACGCCACCAAGGACCACCTGATGTCGGTGGCCCGCAAACTGGACGTACCCGGTCGGTCCAGCATGACCAAGCCGGACCTGGTCAAGGCCATCGAGAAGGCCAACAACCGGGCCACCCGCAAGGCTCGCGGCGACTGACCGCAGCAGACGACGGTACGGGCGGACACACCACCCCTGCGTCCGTCCGTGCCGTTCTCACCAGTTCCCGCCGCCCGGAGCCTCGATGTGCACCGCCTTCGTGGCGGTGAACTCGTCCAGCAGTTCCGGGCCGTACCCGAAGCCCTGCCCACTGGCCCGGCGCGGATGCGCGGCGCCACCCGGCGCGCCCCCGAACACCGCGTTGACCTTGACCGTGCCCACCGGCAGCTCGCGCCAGGCCCGCTGCGCGTGACTCATCGACGCGGTCAGCACCGTGGCGGCCAGCCCGTACGGGGAGTCCGCGGCGCAGCGCAGCGCCTCGTCGAACGAGTCGACGACCACCACCGGCGCGACCGGCCCGAACGTCTCCTCCCGCACCAGCGGCATGTCGTGGCGGCAGTCCGTGACCACAGTGGCCGGGTAGAACGCGCCCGGCCCGTCCGGCACCTCACCGCCGACCAGCGCCCGCGCGCCGGCCGCCACCGCCGACGCTACCTGCCCGTGCACGTGGTCGCGGTGCCGTCGGTCGACCAGCGGGCCCAGCTCGGTGCCCGGGTCCCGACCCGGCCCGACGCGCAGCGCCTCGGCGTGACGCGCGAGCGCGGCCACGAAGTCCCCGGCCACCTCCCGGTGCACGTAGATCCGCTCCACCGCCACACAGATCTGGCCGGCGTTGGCGAACGCGCCCATCGCGGCCTGACCGGCCGCCCACTCCGGGTCGACGCCCGCGTCAACGATCAACGGGTCGCTGCCCCCGTTCTCCAGGAGCACCTTGGCGCCGGTGCGGGCCGCGGCGGCGGCGATCGCCCGCCCGGTCGCGGTGGACCCGACGTGAGCCACCACGTCGACGTCCTGCGCCGCCAGTGCCGCACCGACCTCCGGGCCGCCGGTGAGCAGTGACAGCACACCGGCCGGCAGCGCCTGGTCCAGCGCACGCGCCAGCAGCCAACCCGTCGCCGGCGTCCGTTCGCTCGGCTTGTACAGCACCACGTTTCCGGTCACCAGGGCCGCGCCGAGCAGCCCACAGGACACCGCCACCGGGTCGTTCCAGGGAGTGATCGCGGCGACCACACCGCGCGGCTGCGGCGCGAGGAAGTCCAGCGCGTCGGCTTCGCCGTTCAGCGTCCGCCCGCCGCGCAGCGGGGCCAGCTCCGCGTACTGTCGCAGGGTGCCGACGCCCGCCTCGACGCCGCCGCGGGCGTCCGCCAACGGCTTGCCCATCTCCGCGGTGACCGCCGCCGCCAACTCCTCGGTCGCCGCCGCCACCGCGTCCGCGGCGCGGTGCAGCGCGGCCGCCCGCTCGGCCGGCGCGGTCGCCGCCCACTGCGCCGCCACGTTGCGGGCCGCCTGGGTCGCCTTGCCGACCTCGTCGGCGGTGGCCACCGGCACGGTGCTGACCGGCGAGTCGTCCGCCGGGTCACGCACCACCAGCTCACCGCCGTCGCCGCCGGCGCCCCACACCCCACCCACCAACTGCGCAACCGTGTACATGCGGCCTTGGATGCCCCGGCCTCGGCGAGGCAAACGCGTTTCGCCCGGTTGCGCGCCGGGTAGGCGGATCGGATGACTACCACCGCCGCGCAGAGCGCGGACGCCGTCGTCGTCGGTGCCGGTCACAACGGCCTGGTGGCGGCCAACCTGCTGGCGGACGCCGGCTGGGAGGTGGTGGTGCTGGAGGCCACCGAGGCACCCGGCGGCGCGGTCCGCTCCGCCGAGGTGACCGCGCCCGGCTATCTGAGCGACCTCTACAGCTCCTTCTACCCCCTCGGGTACGCCTCACCGGTGCTCGCCGGCCTGGACCTGGGTCAGCAGGGGCTGTCCTGGCGG
This sequence comes from Micromonospora sp. A202, assembly GCF_006715105.1. Classification (NCBI taxonomy): domain Bacteria; kingdom Bacillati; phylum Actinomycetota; class Actinomycetes; order Micromonosporales; family Micromonosporaceae; genus Micromonospora; species Micromonospora sp. A202. The sequence goes on from NZ_VFMP01000001.1 coordinate 2,055,143, forward strand.
CACTCGCCCGACGTGCTGGCGCACCTGCTGCCGGACGGCCGGGCCGCCGTGATCAACCGGGACCCGGACGTCACGGCAGCCTCGCTGGAGCAGTTCGCCCCGGGTGACGGCAAGCGCTGGCTCAACGCGTACACCGACTGGCTCGACGTGGCCGAGCCGATGCTGGAGACCATCACCACGCCGTTCCCGCCGGTCCGCGGAGGGCTCGGTCTGCTGCGTCAGTTGCGCGTCGCCGGCGCGCTGCGGCTGGCCCGGCGCCTCGTGGTGCCGGTGCGCAAGCTCGGCGACGAACTCTTCGACGGCCCCGGCGGGCCGGCCCTGCTGGCCGGCTGCGCCCTGCACACCGACCTGTCCCCGGAGGAGGCCGGCTCCGGGGTGTACGGCTGGTTGCTGGCCATGCTCGGCCAGCAGGTCGGCTGGCCGGTGCCCGCAGGCGGCGCCCAGCAGATCACGAACGCGCTGGTGGCACGGCTGCAACAGCGCGGCGGCGCGATCCTCTACGGCGCGCACGTCGACCGGGTGCTCACCGCCCGGGGCCGGGCGATGGGCGTACGCACGCGGGGCGGCACGCTGTGGCGGGCCCGCCGAGCCGTGCTCGCCGACGTGCCGGCGCCAGCGCTCTACCTCGACCTCGTCGGCGCGGCAGCGTTGCCGTCGCGGCTGGTGGAGGACTTGGCGCACTTCCGCTGGGACGGTTCGACACTCAAGGTCGACTGGGCGCTGTCCGCGCCGATGCCCTGGACGAACCAGCAGCTGGCCGGGGCCGGAACCGTGCACCTTGGCGCGGACCTGAACGGGCTGACCCACTACGCGGGCGAGCTGGCCCGAGGTGAACTGCCCCGGGACCCGTTTCTGCTGGTCGGGCAGATGTCCGTGGCCGACCCGAGCCACTCCCCGCCGGGCACCGAGTCGCTCTGGTCGTACACCCATCTGCCGTTCCGCCGGGACTGGCGGGCCGAGGACGTCGCCGGGCACGTGCAGCGCATGGAGGACGTGCTGGAGGAGGCGGCCCCGGGCTTCCGGCAGCTCATCGTCGGCCGGCACGTGGCCGGGCCGGCCGACCTGGAGAAGGGAAATCCGAGCCTGGTCGGCGGCACCCTCGGCGGTGGCACCGCTGCCGCGTACCAACAGCTCTTCCTGCGCCCGATCCCCGGCCTGGGCCGGGCGGACACTCCGGTGGACCGGCTCTTCCTGGCCAGCGCGTCGGCGCATCCCGGCGGCGGCGTGCACGGCGCTCCCGGTGCGAACGCCGCCCGCGCGGCGTTGGCCCGCGACCGCGCCCTCACCGGGCGTGCCTACGCCGCGGCCATCGCGACGGCCCACCGCGCCGTCTATCCCGACTAACCCCCCGCCCGGCCCTGCCCACAGGCGGGGTGGGGGTGCCGCGGGTCAGCGGGTGATGTTGCGGTGCTTGCTGCGCAGGCGGAACGGCATCAGGGCGCTCTCCACCTTGGTCGCGGTGGTCATCTTGGAGAGGCCTTCCTGCCGCTCCTCGAAGCGGATCGGCACCTCCAGGATGGTGTGCCCCAGCTTGGTGGCGAGGTAGTGCATCTCCACCTGGAAGCTGTATCCGTTGGACTGCACCCGGTCCAGGCCGATGTCGCGCAGCGCGTCGGCACGCCAGACCTTGAAGCCAGCGGTCAGGTCCCGGATGCGCACCCGCAGCAGGGTGTGCACGTAGAGGTTCGCCCAGCCGCTGAGGGCCCGGCGGTACAACGGCCAGTTCTCGTCCAGCTCGCCACCGGGCACGTAGCGGGAACCGATCACCACGCTGGCCTGGGTGGAGAGCAGCGCGCCCAGCATGCCCGGCAGAGCCTCCGGCGGGTGCGAGAGGTCGGCGTCCATCTGCGCCACGTACTCGGCGCCGCCCTCGATCGCCCGTCCCATCCCGTCGACGTACGCGCGGCCGAGGCCCTCCTTGCCGGCGCGGTGCACGACCTCGATCCGGTCCGGATGCTCGATGGCCAGCTTGTCGGCCACGTCGCCGGTGCCGTCAGGGGAGTTGTCGTCGGCGACGAGGATGCGCAGACCAGGCAGCGGCAGTGCGAGAAGTCGCTCCACCAGCGTGGGGAGGTTGCCCGCCTCGTTGTAGGTGGGCACGACGACGGTCAGACGTGCGTCCTGCCACGGCGACGGCAGCTGCACAGGCTCGATCATGCGGGACATCCTCGGATCGCGGACAGGGCTTACCGCAGAGCCTATCCAGTTGTCACATTCGGTTTGAAGAGGCACCCCGTCCGGGCGTTGCGATGCGCCGTCCTGCCGTGTCCACCAATGGATTCGCCGGTCGCGGCGTTGCCAGGTCAGCGCCCGAGGGGGCCGGCCAGCGCTTCCAGGGTCGGTCAGCGCCAGCGACGCGCCACGGCCGCGAGGGTCAGGCCCGCAGCGGCGAGCGCGACACCGGACAGGGCCGGTTTGTGGGTGCCCACCCAGAGCGCGGCCGAGCGGTCGCGCGCCCGGTCGTGGAACACGCCCGCGGTGCCCCGGTCCGTGTCCTCGTCGCCGGGATGGTCGAGATTGTCCCGCCAGGTGGCCGGGTCGATCTTCTCCCCGGTCTGCTGGCTGTCGTAACCGTCGCGGGCCAACTTCCGGTCCAGCAGGCCGGGGAACAGGATGTCGCCCAGCCGGGCCCGCCACGTCGGGCCGCCCACGTTCAGCTCCCTGGTGCCACGGTCGGCGGCCCACAGGATGGCCCGGGCGGCCAACTCCGGCGTGAAGATCGGCGGCACCGGCTGCGGATGCCGGGGAAGCCGGGTGCGGACCCAGGAGAACTGCGGCGTGTTGACGGCGGGCAGCTGCACCATCGACAGCTTCACCCCCGGGCAGTCGTGCAGCAGCTCGGCGCGTAACGAGTCGTTGAAACCCTGGACGGCGTGCTTGCTCGCGCAGTACGCCGACTGCAACGGGATCCCCCGGTAGGCCAACGCGGAGCCCACCTGCACGATCGTGCCCCGCCCGTGCGCCCGCATGTGCCGCAGCGCCGCCAGGGTGCCGTGCACCGTGCCCAGGTAGGTGACCTCGGTGACCCGGCGGAACTCGCGGGCCGGGATCTCCCAGGCCGGCGCGAACACCGACGCCATGGCGTTGTTGACCCACACGTCGATGCCGCTCCACCGGTGCACCACGTCGTCGGCGGCCTGCTGCACCGCGCCCGCGTCGGCCACGTCGACCCGGTACGCGCGTACGTCGGTCGCACCCCGCAGCCGGCACTCCCGCTCGGCGGCGGCAAGGCCCGCCTCGCCCCGCGCCAGCAGCGCCAGCCGGGCGCCCCGGTCCGCGTACGCGTGGGCGACGGCCCGACCGACGCCGGCGCTCGCCCCGGTCACCACCACGGTCTGGGTCACGGGGACCCCTTCTGCCGGGTGGCGATGTCGGCGAGGCGGTCCAGCGTCTCCCGGTTACGCAGGTGCAGCACCAGATCGTTGACCTTGTTGCGGACCCAGCGCAGCGGGCCGGCGGCGAAGTCCTCCCCGATCCGGATGCGGGTGGCGTTCTCGCCGACCGGCTCCAGCGTGAAGGCCACGATCGCCTCCCCGGCCGGCCAGAGGCCGGCCTTCAGCACGAGCCGGTGCGGCGGTTCGCAGACCAGCACCGTCGACGCGTCCTGCAGGGAGAACGGCCACGGCCCGGCCTTGTGGTGCAGTTGGCTGCCCACCCGGGGCCAGGCGTCGTCCACGTCGCGTACGTGTGTCGTCCCGACCACCCAGTCGCTGTACGTCCACCCGTCGGCGAGCACGTCGAACACCTGCCGCGGGGGAGCGTCGATTACTTTCTCCACAATCGCCACTGGGCTTTCATACCCGCGCTACGGCGGGGCTAACGGCCGGCGGGTTAGCTTCTCCCACGCGGCGGGTAAGGCCGATGCGGGGCACCGCTGGGCGCTGGCCACCCCTCGGCGACGACGTTTACTCCTCGGGGCGCAGGGAACCCGCCGGCTGTGCGACAGGACCAGGAGGATCCGTATCAGCGCAGGTCAGCCCCGGTTTACGCCGCTGCTGACCGCGCCGGTTCCGCCGGGTCCAGTCGCACGACTGTCGGAAGCCCTCGACCCGTCCTGTACGACGCCGTGCTGCTGGACCGCGACGGGACCCTGATCGAGGACGTGCCGTACAACGGCGACCCGGAGAAGGTGCGGCCGGTGCCGGGGGCGCGGGCGGCGCTGGACCGGCTGCGGGCAGCCGGGCTGCGCCTGGCGGTGGTGACGAACCAGTCGGGGCTGGCCCGGGGCTACTTCACCGGGGAGCAGATGCGGGCGGTGCACGCCCGCATCGAGGAGTTGCTGGGTCGGTTCGACGCGTGGCTGGTCTGCCCGCACGACGACGCCGACGGCTGCGACTGCCGCAAGCCGGCGCCCGGCCTTGTGTACGCCGCCGCTGGGGAACTGGGCACCACCGCGTCCAGGTGTGTGCTGGTGGGCGACATCGGGCGGGACGTCGGTGCCGCCCTGGCCGCGGGGGCGGCAGGGGTGCTGGTGCCGACCCCGGTGACCCGACCGGAGGAGATCGCGGCCGCCGGGTGGGTGGCCACCGACCTGCCGGCGGCGGTGGACGAGATCCTGCGCCGCCAACAGGCCGTACGACCGGCGACCCCGACCGGTGACCCGGTGCGCACGGCGCTCGTGGTCCGGTCGGACTCGGCCGGGGACGTGCTGGTCACCGGGCCGGCGATCCGTGCCGTCGCGGCGGGGGCACAGCGGGTGGTGCTGCTGTGCGGGCCGCGTGGCCGCGCCGCCGCCGACCTGCTGCCCGGCGTCGACGAGATCATCGAGCACCCGCTGCCCTGGATCGACCCCACGCCGGGGCCGGTGGACCCGGAGGCGCTGCGGAGCCTCACCGCCCGCCTCAGCGCGATCGGCGCGGACCAGGCGGTGGTGTTCACCTCGTTCCACCAGTCCGCCCTGCCGCTGGCGCTGCTGCTGCGGATGGCGGGTGTCGGCCGGATCGCGGCGATCAGCGACGACTACCCGGGCTCGCTGCTGGACGTCCGGCACCGGGTGCCGGTGGGCGTCCCCGAACCGGAACGTGCCCTCTCCCTCGCCGCCGCCGCCGGTCACCGGCTGCCCGACGGCGACGAACCTGTGCTCCGGCTCCGACGCGACGCCGTGCCGCCGCGCCCGGCCGACCTCGGCGACCCGGGGTACGTGGTGCTGCACCCCGGCTCGGCCGCGTCGAGCCGGGCCTGCCCGCCCGAGGTGGCGACCCGGATCGCCGGGGCGCTGACCGCCGCCGGGCATCGGGTGCTGGTCACCGGCAGCTCCGACGAGCGTGACGTCACCGCCCGGGTCGCGGCGGCCGGCGGCACCGACCTGGGTGGGCGAACCGACCTGGCCGGGCTGGCCGGGATCGTGGCGGACGCCAGCGCGGTAGTGGTCGGCAACACCGGGCCCGCGCACCTGGCCGCCGCGAGCGGAGTGCCGGTGGTGAGTCTCTTCGCGCCGACCGTCCCGTTCGGTCAGTGGGGGCCCTACCGGGTGCCCACCGTTCGGCTCGGCGACGCCGCCGCGCCCTGCCGGGACACCCGTGCCGCCAGCTGCCCGGTCCCCGGGCACCCCTGCCTCAGTGGCATCGACCCGGACGAGGTGGTCGACGCGCTGCGGATGCTCGCCGTCAGTGGTGGTGGCGGCCGATGAACATCCTGCTCTGGCACGTGCACGGCTCGTGGACCACGTCGTTCGTGCACGGCAGCCATCGCTACCTGATCCCCACCACACCCGACCGCGGCCCCTACGGCCTCGGCCGGGCCCGGACCTACCCCTGGCCGGACAGCGCGGTCGAGGTCGCCCCGGAGGACCTGCCGGGCGCCGACATCGACCTGGTCATTCTGCAACGGCCAGAGGAGATCGACCGGGCCGAGGCGTGGCTGCGCCGCCGCCCCGGCCGCGACATCCCGGCGATCTACGTCGAACACAACACCCCGAAGGGCGACGTGCCCAACACACGGCACCCCATGGCCGACCGCGACGACCTGCTCATCGCCCACGTCACCGGGTTCAACCAGATCTTCTGGGACACCGGCGCCACCCGCACCACAGTGGTCGACCACGGCATCGTCGCCCCCACCGTGTCCTACACCGGCGAACTCGACCGGCTCGCCGTGGTGATCAACGAGCCGATCCGGCGAGGACGGGTCACCGGCACCGACCTGCTGGCCCAGTTCGCCGAGATCGCGCCGCTGGACGTTTTCGGCATGGGCGTCGCCGGCCTGGCCGACCACCTCGGGCTGCCCGCCGACCGGCTCACCAGCCACGACGACGTACCTCAGCACCGGATGCACGCCGAACTGGCCCGGCGGCGCGCGTACCTGCACCTGTGCCGGTGGACCTCGCTCGGGCTCAGCCTCATCGAGGCGATGGCGATCGGCATGCCGGTCGTCGCGCTCGCCACCACCGAGGCGGTGATGGCGGTACCCCCGGAGGCGGGCGCCCTCGCCACCCGGACGGACACCCTGCTCGACGCCGCCCGCCGGTTCATCGCCGAACCGGCGATCGCGCGCCAGGCCGGCGCGGCGGCGCGAACGGCCGCACGCGACAGGTACGGCCTCGACCGTTTCCTCGCTGACTGGGACCGGCTGCTGGAGGAGGAAGTATGCGGATCGCGATGATCTCGGAGCACGCCAGCCCGCTCGCCGTCCTCGGAGGGGAGGACGCCGGCGGCCAGAACACGCACGTCGCGGAGCTGTCCGCCGCGCTCGCCGCCGCCGGGCACGAGGTACGGGTCTACACCCGGCGGGACGCGCCCGACCTGCCGGTGACCGTCCGCAGCCCGGACGGGTACGACGTGGTGCACGTCTCCGCCGGGCCGGCCGAGCCGGTGGCCAAGGACGCGCTGCTGCCGCACATGCGGGAGTTCAGTGCCTGGCTGATCGAGCGCTGGCGGGGCGGGGACTGGGTGCCCGAGGTGATCCACGCGCACTTCTGGATGAGCGGCCTGGCGGCGTTGACCGCTGGCCGGCAGACCGGGGTGCCGGTGGTGCAGACGTACCACGCGTTGGGCACTGTGAAGCGCCGCTACCAGGGCGTGCAGGACACCAGCCCGGCCCGCCGGGTGTCCTACGAGCGCGAGCTGGGCCGCTCGGTGGACCGGATCGTCGCCCAGTGCCGTGACGAGGTGGGCGAACTGGTCCGGATGGGCGTGCCCCGGTCCCGGATGACCGTCGTGCCCTCCGGAGTCAACCTCGCCACGTTCGCCCCGCTCGGACCGGCCGCCGACCGCGAGCCGAATCGGGCCCGGATCCTGACCGTGGGCCGACTGGTCGAACGCAAGGGCTTCCAGACCGTGGTCCGTGCGATGGCCCTGGTCCCGGACGCCGAGTGCGTGGTGGTCGGCGGCCCGCCCGAAGGGCTGCTGGAGACCGACCCGTACGCCCGGCGGCTTCGGGCACTGGCCGAGTCGTGCGGGGTGGCCGACCGGGTGCACCTGGTCGGCGCGGTGCCCCGGGAGGAGATGGGCCGCTGGTACCGCTCGGCGGACCTGCTGGTCGCCGCACCCTGGTACGAGCCGTTCGGGTTGACCCCGCTGGAGGCGATGGCCTGTGGGGTGCCGGTTGTCGGCACCGCGGTCGGCGGCATCCGGGACACCGTCGTCGACGGGACGACCGGTGACCTCGTGCCGGCGCGGGACCCGCAGGCGCTGGCCGCCGCGATCCAGGGGTTGCTCGACGACCGGATCAGGCGCTTCGCGTACGCGACGGCGGCGCGCGAGCGGGCCCGGACGCGGTACTCGTGGGCGGCCACCGCCGAGCGGCTGGTCGAGGTCTACAGCGAGGTGGCCGCCGTGCGTCGCCCCACCCGGGTGGTGGCCTGATGCCGGCGGGAAGCCTGCTCGACACCCACCTGACGAACCTCGCCGCGGCGCTGGCGTCGTACCGGCGGTGTGAGTCCCAGCTGGCCCGCTGGGGTGCGGACCTGGCCCACCGGCTGGCCGGCGGGGGTCGTCTGCTGGTCGCCGGCAACGGCGGTAGTGCCGCCGAGGCGCAGCACCTCACCGCCGAGCTGGTCGGCAAGCTGCACCACGACCGGCAGCCGTTGTCCGCGATCGCGCTGCACGCCGAGACGAGCGCGCTCACCGCCATCGCCAACGACTACGGCTACACCGACGTCTACGCCCGCCAGGTGCGCGCACATGGTCGTCCCGGTGACGTCCTGCTGCTGCTGAGCACCAGCGGCAGCAGCGCCAACCTGATCACCGCCGCGCTGGCCGCCCGGGAGGCCGGCCTGACGAGCTGGGCGCTCACCGGGGCGACGCCCAATCCCCTCGCCGACGCCTGTGACGAGGTGCTGGCTGTCGCGTCCCCCGACACCCAGGTCGTCCAGGAGCTGCACCTCGTGACCAGCCACCTGCTGTGTGAGTACCTCGAACAGGAGCTGCCCGCCGCCCTGGCCGCGGTCGCCGACCCGGCGGCGGTCCACCACGACCCGACCGAGCCCGCTCCGCCGGCCCGGTCGGTGCGTACCGGGGTCGAAGTGGTGCTCGACGGTGGGACCGGACAGCAGGTCGACGCGTGAGGATGAGGAGGCAAGCGTGAGAGGACCCGTGGTGGTGCTCGGCGACACCCTGCTCGACCGGGACGTGGAAGGGGTGGTGAACCGGCTCTGCCCGGACTCCCCGGTGCCGGTGCTCGACGAGACCGTGGCCACCGACCGACCCGGTGGCGCCGGTCTGGCGGCGGTGTTCGCCGCCGCGCAGGGCGCCGAGGTGGTGCTGGTGACCGCGCTCGCCGACGACGCTGGCGGAGCCCGACTGAGCACGCTGCTCGCCGCCGCCGGTGTGCAGGTGTATCCCCTGGCTCTCTCCGGCGCGACGCCGGAGAAGATCCGGCTACGCGCTCGGGGCCGGGTGCTGCTGCGCCACGACCGCGGTGGCGCGTCCGGGGAGCCGGGTCAGCCCTCCGACGAGGTGCTGCGGGTGATCGCCGGAGCGTCGGCGGTGCTGGTCAGCGACTACGGCCGGGGGGTGGCCCGGCAGCCCGCGCTGCGTGACGCGTTGGCCGCGACCCGCGCGCCGGTGGTGTGGGACCCGCATCCGCGCGGTCCGGCGGCGGTGCCCGGCGTCCACCTGGCCACCCCGAACGAGGCGGAGGTGCGGGAGCTGGTTCCCGCACTGCCCGGTGCCTCCCGGCTGGCCACCGCTTCGCGTGGTGCGCAGGGGCTCCGCCGGCGCTGGCGGGCCGGCGCGGTCGCGGTGACGCTGGGCGGTGACGGCGCGCTGCTCTGCCACGCCGGGTCGACGCCGCTGGTGGTGCCGACCCCCGGCAGCGCGGAGGGGGACACCTGCGGAGCTGGGGACCGCTTCGCGGCCGCTGCCAGCCTCGCGTTGGCTCAGGGCGCCCTGGTCTCCGAGGCGGTGCAGGCGGCGGTCGCCGAGGCGTCTCGGTTCGTGGCGGGTGGAGGAGTGGCCGCGGCGCTTCCGGCGGCGAACGCGAGGAGGGAGTCCGGGTTGCGATCCGCGCAGTCGCGAACGAGGGGTGGCCCTGCGAACGCCGCTCTGGTCAGCCCCGGTGGGGACCGGGTCGGAGTCGCGGCGGTCGCCACGCTCCTGGGTGAGGTACGGGCCGCAGGTGGCACGGTGGTGGCGACCGGTGGTTGCTTCGACCTGCTGCACGCCGGGCACGTGGCCACCCTGGAGGCCGCCCGGCAACTCGGCGACTGCCTCATCGTCTGCCTGAACTCCGACGCCAGCGTGGCAGGGTTGAAGGGCCCGGAGCGGCCGGTGATGTCCGAGGGTGACCGCAGTCGGCTGCTGGCCGCTCTGAGCTGTGTCGACGCGGTCCTCGTCTTCGACGAGCCGACCCCGGACGCGGCGCTGTCCTGGATACGACCCGACGTCTGGGTCAAGGGTGGCGACTACGCCACCGGCGGCGGTGACGCCTCGGCCACCCTGCCGGAGGCGGAGGTTCTGCGCCGGTGGGGCGGAAACACGGTGGTGGTGCCCTATCTGGACGGTCGTTCCACCACCGACATGATCGTCCGGACGCTCGCGGAGCGGGTCCGATGACCGCCACGCGGCCCGGAGCCGGGCCCACCGTCCTGGTCACCGGCGGCGCGAGCGGGCTCGGCGCGGCGGTGGTCGCGGCGGTGGCCGCGTCCGGTGGCCGACCGATCGTGCTGGACCGGCAGCCGCCGGCCGACGGGGTGTCCTGGACCGAGTGCGACCTGGCCGACACGCGGGCCGCCGAGGTGGCCACCCAGCACCTCGCCGAGCAGGCCGGCGGCCTGGACGCGGTGGTGACCGCGGCCGGTACGGACGTGCCGGGTCGACTCGCCGACGTGCCGGGGGAGACCTGGGACCGGATCGTCGCGGTGGACCTGCTGGCCACGGCGGCGGTGATCCGGGCCGCGCTGCCGTTCCTGCTGACGTCCCGGGGACGCATCGTCACTGTCGCCTCCACCCTGGGCGTCAAGGCGGTCAGCGACGCGACCGCGTACTGCGCGGCCAAGTTCGGCGTGGTCGGCTTCACCCGCGCCCTCGCCGCCGAGCTCGCCGGGCAGGTCGGTGTCACGCTGCTGATCCCGGGCGGGATGCGCACCGCGTTCTTCGACGAGCGCGACCCGCAGTACAAGCCGGGGCCGGACGCGATCCTCAACGATCCCGCCGACACCGCCGCCGCCGTCATGTTCGCGCTCAGCCAGCCGCCCGGCTGCGCGGTTCGCGAGCTGGTGGTCTGCGCCGAGCAGGAGACGTCGTACCCGTGATCCTCGTGCTGCGCGCCCTCGGCGTCGGCGACCTGCTCACCGCCGTGCCCGCGCTGCGGGCGCTGCGGACCGCGTACCCGTCCCGGGAGCTGGCGCTCGCCGCGCCCGCCTGGTTGGCCCCACTGGTCGACCTGGTCGGCGGCGTCGACCGGCTGGTGGACACGGCCGGGCTGGACCGGCCCATCCGGGTCGGGGCGGCCCCGCAGGTCGCGGTCAACCTGCACGGGCGGGGCCCGCAGTCGCATCGGCTGCTCGCGGCCACCCGGCCCGGCCGGCTGTTCGCCTTCGCCAACCCGGAGGCTGGCCACACCGATGGTCCGCGGTGGTCCGCGGACGAGCACGAGGTGGACCGGTGGTGCCGGCTGCTGTCCTGGTACGACATCGCGGCCGACCGCGCCGATCTCGACCTGCGCCGGCCCGGGGCGGCCGGGTTGCCCACGGGTGTGACAGTGCTGCATCCCGGCAGCAAGGTCCCCGCCAAGCGGTGGCCCGCCGAGCGGTTCGCCGCGCTGGCCCGGGCGCTCAGCGAGCAGGGGCACCGGGTGCTGCTCACCGGCTCGGCCGACGAGCGGGCACTGGCAGGGAGGGTGGCCGAGGCGGCCGGCCTGCCGTCCGACGCCGTGCTGGCCGGCCGCACCGACCTCGGCGTGCTCGCCGCGCTGGTGGCGCACGCCCGGCTGGTGGTCAGCGGGGACACCGGGGTCGCCCACCTGGCCACCGCGTACGGCACCGCCTCGGTCGTGCTCTTCGGGCCGGTGCCGCCGGCGCACTGGGGGCCGCCGCCGGACCGGCCCCGGCACCGGGTGCTCTGGGTCGGCGAGGGGGATTGGCCCAGGTGGGACGGGGTAGGAAGCCACCCGACGATGGCGGCCCTGCGTCTCGGCGAGGTGCTGGCCGCCGTGGCTGAGGTGGAGAGGCTGGTGCGTGTCTCCGGTGCGGTTGCGGCGTAGCGACCCGGGTGGACCGGGGTACGGGCGGCGTCGGCGCGGACGGGGCTGGACCTTCGTCGACCCGGCCGGCGATCCGGTCCGTGACCCGGAGGTCCTGGCCCGGCTGCGGGAGCTTGTCATTCCTCCGGCCTGGCAGAACGTCTGGATCTCGCCGCACGCGAACGGGCACATCCAGGCGATCGGGATCGACGCGGCCGGGCGCAAGCAGTACGTCTACCACCCTCGGTGGCGGGAGAAGCAGGACGAGGCGAAGTTCGACCACATGCTGGAGGTGGCACGCCGGCTGCCGGTGCTGCGCGAGCGGGTGGGGCGTGACCTGGACGGTCGAGGGCTGGGCCGGGACCGGGTGCTGGCGACGGTGGCCCGACTGTTGGACATGGGGATGTTCCGGGTCGGCAGCGACCAGTACGCGGCCGGCGACGACCCGACGTACGGGGTGTCCACCCTGCGTCCCGAGCATGCCCGGTCCCGGCGCGGCTGCGTGGTCTTCGAGTTCCCCGCGAAGGGTGGCATCGAGCAGGTACGCCGGATCGAGGACCCCGAGCTGTGCCAGGTGCTGGTCAATCTGCGTCGTCGTCGGCGGTGGGCGGACCGGCTGTTCGGCTACTGGGACGGCCGGGAGTGGCGCGACGTGCGCAGCGACGAGGTCAACGGGTACCTGCGTGACGCCAGTGGCGGGGAGATGACCGCGAAGGACTTCCGCACCTGGCACGCCACAGTGCTCGCCGCCACCGAGTTGGCGACCGTCGGCCCGGCCCGCTCGGTCACCGCCCGGCGCAAGGCGGTGGTCGCGGTGATGCGCGAGGTGGCCGAGCTGCTGGGCAACACCCCGACGGTGGCGCGGACGTCCTACGTGGATCCGCGGGTCGTCGACCTGTACCACGACGGGGTGGTGGCGTCGGTGGACCCGCAGGCGCCACGCGAGGAGGCCGAGCGGGTGGTCCTGGAGCTGCTGGAGAAGACCTGACCGGCCCCGCCAACGATCCTGGGGGGAGGTGGCGGGACCGGGGCCTCAGGCATGAGGGCGCACCGGGCGGCCGCCCGCCGCGTTTTCGCGGCGGGCGCCGCGCCACGGCCCCCGTTGGCGGCCCACCGATCGAACGGTGGACGCGCTGGTGTCAGTCTGCCGGCAGTGAGTTGACCGTTGATGCCGGCCGGTTGACGATCCGCGCCGGATGCGAGCCGCCGTCGCGGTGTTCCTGCGGGCTCACCCCGTATGCCGCCCGGAACGCCCGGCTGAAATGAGCTTTGTCGGAAAACCCCCAACGCGCCGCGATGGTCTGTACGGGTTGGTTGCGCAGCGCCGGGTCGGACAGGTCACGCCGGCACCGGGCCAGTCGCAGGCCCCGGACGTACGACGCCACGGTGCTGTGCTCGGCCTCGAACAGCCGGTGCAGCGACCGCACCGAGATGTGGTGGGCGTCGGCGAGGAACTGTGGGCCGAGCGTCGCGTCACCGAGGTGCCGGTGGACGTACGCCTGCACCTGGGTGAGCAGCGCCCGTCGGCGGACCTCGGTGGGCACGGCGTCCTCGGCGACCAGGTGCCGGCCGAGCATGGTGGTGGCCAGGTCCAGTCCCACGGTGCCGAGCCGGCTGGCGTCGGCGGCATGGTACTGCTCGGGATGCCCCGTCACCTGCAACAGGAACTGCGCCAGCAGCGCCCCGACCCCCTCGCTGCCGGACATCCGACCGCCGTAGAGCGCGGCCATCCGCTGCGGCGGCAACGGCAGCGCGGCGTGCGGGATCAACGTGATGATCGAGCTCGCCTGGTCCCGCTCCGGCTCGGTCGCGTGGTGGCAGACGTCGTGCGGTCGGGACCCGTCGTAGAAGGTGAACTCGCCGGTCAGGATCTCGCTACGGCGACCGTCCTGGCTGGACGTGCCGATGCCGCCGGTGGTGAAGGCGAGGATGTACAGCTCCGGGTCGGACTGGCGGACCAGCTTGCGGGTGCGGGTGGCGTCCAGCGACGGGTACTGGTATTCCACCAGCTGGATCGGGCCCAGCTCGATGAAGTCCGCGCGGGCGGCGAAGTCGTCGGCGTGCGCGGACTGGATGCGCAGCGGCGCGGAGGTGCGCGCGACGAGGTCGAGCCACATCCCGAACCGCTCGCCCGGGGGCAGGACCGTGGTGTCGATGGTGTCTCTCGGCAGCATCCGGTTCCCTCAGCTGGCTCGGCGCTGGATCAGGGCCTCGATGCCGTCGAGGATCCGGTCCAGGCCGAAGGCGAACTCGTCGTCGGGGTCGTCGTCCTGGGTGAGCACGCCGGCGGTCAGCACCCGGTGCAGCGCCGGAAAGCGGGCCGGGTCGATGAGTCGGGCCACCGTCCGACCGTACGCTGGCATCATCTCGCTGGGCGCGACGCCGGCGGCCTTGCTGCCCTCGGCTATCTGGGACGTGAGGGTGGCCTCGTTGCGGACGTACCCGGTGAGCAGCAGCAGCACGGACATCTTCTCGCCCTCACCGAGGGCGGTGCTGTCGAGGCAGCGCAGCCCGTCCTCCATCCAGCCGAGCTGCTGCGGGGTGATCGGCGGGCCGGTGATCGGCACGTGCAGCAACCAGGCGCGGTGCCGCAGCACCCTGTGCTCGGCCCAGGCCCACCGGGTCAGGCCGGCGCGCCAGTCGGTCTCCGGCGGAGGCGGTCCCGGCGACGGGCCGTAGCCGGTGTCCACCATGAGCATCAGCAGCTCGTCCTTCGAGCCGACGTAGCGGTAGAGGGCCATGGTGGCGGCGCCCAGCTCCTTGGCGACCCGGCTCATCGAGACGGCTGCCAGCCCGTCGGCGTCGGCCACCCGTACGGCGGCGTCCACGATGGCGGGCACGCTCATCCCCGGCCGGGGGCCCTTGGGTGGTCGTTCCCGCAGCCCCCAGGCGCTCTCGATGGAGGCCGGGATCGCTGGCCCGCTGTCGTCCGTCTGTGCCGCCACATTTCCTCCTTGCCTCGCCATCCTAGTTCTGCGTATGGTCTACGCATAACAGCGTACGACATACGCAGAAGGGGGACTGCTCATGATGGCGACGACGACCACACCGGCACCACGGGCGGGCCGACGGGAGTGGATCGGGTTCACGGTGCTGATGCTGCCGCTGCTCCTGGTCTCGATGGACGTGTCGGTGCTCTACTTCGCCGTCCCGTTCATCAGCGAGGAGCTGCGCCCCACGGCCACCCAGCAGCTCTGGATCTTCGACATCTACGGCTTCGTGCTGGCCGGGCTGCTCATCACCATGGGTGCGCTGGGCGACCGGATCGGCCGACGCCGGCTCCTGCTGATCGGCGCCGCCGCTTTCGGGGCGGCGTCGCTGCTGGCCGCGTACGCCGACAGCGCCGCGACGCTGATCGCCGCGCGCGCCGTGCTCGGCATCGGTGGGGCCACCCTGATGCCGTCCACGCTCGCCCTGGTGCGCAACCTGTTCCACGACGCCAAGCAGCGGGGCACCGCCATCGGCATCTGGACCGCCACTCTCACCGGCGGCATCGCGCTCGGCCCGGTGCTCAGCGGCATCCTGCTGGAGCACTTCTGGTGGGGCTCGATCTTCCTGATCAACATCCCGGCGATGCTGATGCTGCTCCTGCTCGCCCCGGTCCTCGTGCCGGAGTCGCGCAACCCGGCGACCGGGCGGTTCGACCTGTTCAGCGCCGCGCTGTCCCTCGGCGCGCTGCTGCCGGTGATCTACGGCATCAAGGAGATGGCCCGCGACGGCCTCAGCCCGGCGCGGTTGCTCGCCATCGTCGCCGGCCTGCTGATGGGTGCGCTGTTCCTGCACCGGCAGCGGACCCGGGCGTACCCGATGATCGACCTCGCGTTGTTCCGCCGCCGCGGCTTCGCCGGCTCGCTCGCGGTCAACCTGCTGGCGATGTTCGCGCTGGTCGGCTTCGCCATCTTCACCACCCAGCACCTCCAGCTGGTGCTCGGCCTGAGCCCGCTGCGAGCGGCGCTGTGGAGCCTGGTGCCGTCGCTGGCCGTGGGCGGTGTGGCGCCGGCCGCCGCCGCGCTCGCCCAGCGCGTCGAGCGGGCGTACCTGATCGGAGCGGGGTTCGGGATCGCCGTGCTCGGCTTCGCGGTGCTGACCCGTGTCACGCCGGAGTCGCCGCTGTGGCTGCTGCTCGTCGGCGCCAGTGTCTACGCCGGCGGCCTGGTGATGGTGATGTCGCTCGTCACTGAGTTGGTCCTCGGCGCGGCGCCGCCCGAGCAGGCCGGAGTCGCGTCGGCGCTGACCGAGTCCAGCAGTGAGCTGGGCGGCGCGCTGGGAATGGCGATCCTCGGCAGCGTGGGCGCGGCGGTCTACCGGCGCGAGATCCTCGACGGCCTGCCGGCGGGGTTGCCCGCCGACAGCGGTGACGCTGCCCGGGAGACCCTGGGCGGCGCGCTCGCGGTGGCCCAGGAGTTGCCGGCGGATCTGGCCGACGCGGTGCTGCACGCCGCCCGGGTCGCGTTCACCGACGGGTTGCACCTCGCGGCGGTCGCCGCCATGGTGGCGATGGTGCTGGGCGCGGTCGCCGCGCTGGTCACGCTGCGCGGCGCCCAGCCGGCCGACCCGACCGCGGCCCTCCCGAGCGACCCGAAGCCGACCGCGCTGCCGGCGTCGGCCGAGGCGTAGCCGCCCCAAATGATCGACTCGGTTTCCCGGAAGTCGGGGCGTCCCGAACGCGGGGATGCCACGGTTTCCAGCAAACCGAGTCGATCAACGTGGCGCACCACGGGCGGTCGCGCCACCAGGGTGGCTGCTCGGGGGCGTCAGTCGTTGAGCACGTGCGCGAGCCGGTCGCGGAAGCGCCGCTCGGAGTCGCTGACGGACTCGCCTCCGATGCCCAGCAGCCCACCGCTGGACGCGGCGCCCACGACCTGCTCGGCGATCTTCACGAGCCAGTGCTTGTACGCACCGGCCTCGCCCTCGTCGACCCGGGCGGCCAGCAGCGCGGAGGCCTCGCCGGCGCGCAGCAGCACGTCGTCGATCATGGCCTTCGGGTCGGCGGGCGCGATGACCGGCAGCTCCGCACCGGTCTCCGGGTCACCGACCCGGGTCACGATCTCGCCGGCCACGGCCGCGACCAGCGGGCTGGCCGACTCCCGGCCGGCGGCGATGGTCTCCAGGCCGGCAGCGGTCTCCGCCATGGTCCGGCGGGTGCCGTCGGACTCGGCGGCGCTCGCCGCGGTCAGAACCGACTGCGGCAGGCCGACCAGCAACCCCCACTCCCCGTCGGAGAAACCGAAACCGGTGTACGCCGGCTGCTCGATCACGGCAATGCCCCTTCCGCCCTGCTCTGCTTAGTCACTCGGTGCTTCGCTTGGTCGATCAACGGGCCCGACAACGGGAGCCCGGGTCAGGCTAGTCCAGGGTCAACAGGCCCTGTTCGGACACCACGCGCACCGACAACGTCTTGTACCCGACCTCATCGAAGAGAACCGTCATCTTGTCCTCCTCGTAGGAGAGCACCATGCCGCGCCCCCACTCCGGGTGACGCACCTGGCTGTGCACCGGGAACGGCCCGACCGCACCCTGGTCGGCCACGCTGGTGCCGTTGTGGCAGTTGTCGCAGTGGCCGCACACCTGCGTCATCTGCTCGCCGAAGTAGGCCAGCAGCGTCTGCCCCCGGCAGGCGGTGGTCTCGGCGAAGGCCCGCATCATGTCGGTGCGGGACCGGGTCACCGTCTGCTGGCGTTCCGCCTCGGCCAGTGCCGCCGCGGCGGCGTCCGCCGGGGCGGGGGAGTAGCGGGGAGCGCCGATGCGCTGCCGTGCGCGCGGCTCGGCGGCGCCGATCTGCTCCAGCAGGGAGAGATACTGGCCCAGCTTGCGCGGCCCGAGGCCGGTGGTCTCGCGCAGCTCGGTCTTGGTAGCCGGCTTGCGGCGCAGCAGCGCGGCCAGGTCGCGCAGCTCGTCGACGTCGGGCAGGCCGCCGCTGAAGAACCGCTGCAGGCCCACGTCCTCGGCCTGCCAGAGCAGCAGCACCCGGGCCGGTTGCCCGTCGCGACCTGCCCGGCCGATCTCCTGGAAGTAGCTGTCCGGTGAGTCGGGCAGCGCCATGTGCGCCACCCAGGCGATGTTCGGCTTGTCGATGCCCATGCCGAACGCCGACGTCGCCACCATGATGGGAACCTGGTCGGCGAGGAACGCCTCGTGCAGCTCGGAACGCGCGCCGGCCGCCATTCCACCGTGGTAGAACTGCGCCGGGAAGCCGGCGTCGGTCAACCGGGTGGCCAGTTCCTCGGCGGCGCGGCGGGTCGGGACGTAGATGATCCCCGGCCGCTCGTCGTCGCTCAGCAGCGCGACCAGTCGCCGCCACCGGTAGTCCTCGGTCGGGCAGTGCGCGACCTCGAGGAACAGGTTCGACCGGTCCAGCCCGGAGACCACGACCTCCGGGTCGCGCAGCCGCAGCCGGGCGATGATGTCGTCGCGTACCGGTGGGGAGGCGGTGGCGGTCAGCGCGACCACCGGCGGCCGACCGATGCCGTCGATGAGGTGCCCGAGCGCCAGGTAGTCGGGGCGGAAGTCGTGCCCCCACGCCGAGATGCAGTGCGCCTCGTCGATCGCCACCAGCGCCGGCTTCAGATCGGCGACCTCGGCCATCCGGTCCGGGTTGCTGAGCTGTTCCGGGGTGATGAACAGGAACTCCGCCCGGCCCTCGCGGATCTCGGTGATCGCCTCCGCCTGCTGGGTGGGCGACTCGTTCGAGCTGATCCGCACCGCTCGCAGCTCCGGGCGTTGCCGCTCGTTGAGGGAGGCGATCTGGTCCTGCTGGAGGGCCAGCAGTGGGGAGATCACCACTGTGGGGCCGGGGATCAGGCTGGCCGGAATCTGGTAGATCGCCGACTTGCCGGCCCCGGTGGGCAACACCACCAGGGCGTCACGTCGCTTCATGACCGCGCGCATGGCGGCCAGCTGGTTGGGCCTCAGCGCCTTCCAGCCGAAAAGGCTGCGGGCCGCGCGGCGCAACGTCATCGAATGCGTGGACAGTTTCATCGAGGGCCGGAGGTACCCGGGCCCATGACCGCCGAAACTCATTCGGGCGATCATGGGCGGGGCATCGGGTAGCCGGCTCGTCTGATCCGGGGCTCAGCGCAGGCGGGGCAGGACCTCACGCTGGTACAGGTCGAACAGGCCCTGGTAGTGCGGGCCGGTGTTTGCCACGTACACCTCGTCGAAGCCGGCCTTGGCGTACTTGTCGATCATTTCCAGGTGCGCGTCGACGCTGTTGCCGCAGACGAACGCGTCCCTGACCATCTCCGGCCTGACCAGCTCGGCGGCCTGCTCGAAGTGGCGCGGTGAGGGAAGCACCTGGGACAGCTCGCCCGGCACCCCCGCGTTCGGCCAGCGCTCGTACGCGATGCGCATGCCTTCGTCCTCGCTGTCCGCGTACGCCGCCTTGAAGCCGGCCTGGCACGGCTTGTCGCCGCCGCCGTTCTCACGGAAGCGCCGGACCATCTCGCCGTCGGGCATGGTGCTCACGTAGCCGTCGCCGATCCGGGCGGCCAGGTCGATGGACTTCGGCCCGAAGCCGGAGACGTAGATCGGCGGGGGAGTGTCGGGCAGCGTGTAGATCCGGGCCTGCTCGACGGTGTAGTGCTTGCCGTGGTGGCTGACGAAGCCGCCGGCCCACAGCGCGCGCAGCACCTCGACGGCCTCCTCCAGCATCTCCAGGCGGACGTCGGCCTGCGGCCAGGCGTCACCGAAGATGTGCTCGTTGAGCGCCTCGCCGGTGCCGACGCCGAGCACGAACCGCCCGCCGTGCAGCACCGCGCTGGTCGCCGCCGCCTGCGCGATCACGGCCGGGTGGATCCGCACGGTCGGGCAGGTCACCGCGGTGGTCACCGGGAGCGAGCAGACCTGGCTGAGCGCGCCGATCATCGACCAGACGAACGGGCTCTGGCCCTGCGCGTCCACCCACGGGTGGTAGTGGTCGGAGATCCACAGCGCCTCGAAGCCGGCCCGTTCGGCACCGCGCGCCTGCTCCAGCAGCTCGGCTGGCGTGAACTCCTCACTGGACAGAAAGTATCCGATCTTCATCGTTTCCCCTTCGGCGCGCGAATCTGCTGATGGGGAATGCCGTACCCCGGGCGCGGTCGGCCACACACGGCTCGCCGGGCCCGGATCGGTGTGCGGCGCTCAGCGTCGACCGAACATCGCCCGGATCGCCGCGAGCAGCAGCAGCGCGCCGACCACCAGGCCGAGCAGGCGTACGCCGGGGATGTCGGCCGGGCTCGTCGCGTCGGCCAGCAGGGCGGGGTCCATCCCCGCACTCTCCCGGGGAGCGGGCCGCCAGGCAACTGTAAGGTTTATTGACTATTGAATCGCCCGGTGTGACCATGGCATGACCGCCTGCCGGTGGCGGTGCGCCGAGGGCGCGCGAGAGATGGGGTACGGGGGCCGCATGAGCGAGCGCGACCAGTGGTTTGACGGGGGCGCACCGACGCCGGTGCTGGAGACAGACCGTCCTGAGGGGGCGGCGTGACCGGGTCCGCCGGGCACCTCCCGGCGCTCGCCTCCGCCGTCCTGCAACCCGGGTTCGTCGGCACCACCCCGCCGCCGTGGGTGTGTCGCTGGCTCGGTGAGGGCCTCGGCGCGGTGGTGCTGTTCGCCCGCAACGTCGTCGACCCCGCGCAGGTGGCGGCACTCACCGCGACGCTGCGCGCAGAGCGGCCGGACGTCATCGTGGCGATCGACGAGGAGGCCGGCGACGTCACCCGACTCGAGTCGGTGCACGGCAGCACCCGGCCCGGCAACTTCGCCCTCGGCGCCGTCGACGACCCGGCGCTGACCGAGGCGGTCGCCCGGGACCTCGGCGTCGAGCTGGCCGCCGCGGGGGTCACCCTCAACTACGCCCCGGACGCCGACGTCAACTCCAACCCGGAGAACCCGGTGATCGGCGTGCGGTCCTTCGGCGCCGACCCGGCGCTGGTCGCCCGGCACACCGCCGCCTGGGTACGCGGCCTCCAGGCCGGCGGTGTCGCGGCCTGCGCCAAGCACTTCCCCGGCCACGGCGACACCCGCGTCGACTCACACCATGACCTGCCCCGCATCACCGCCGACCGGGCCCGGCTGGACGCCTGCGAGCTGGCCCCGTTCCGGGCCGCCGTGGCCGCCGGGGTGCAGGCGGTGATGACCGGCCACCTGCTGGTGCCGGCTCTGGATCCGGAGCTGCCTGCCACGCTGAGTCAGCGCATCCTGGGTGGGCTGCTCCGCGACGAGATGGGCTTCTCCGGCGTGGTGGTGACCGACGCGGTGGAGATGCGCGCGGTCGCCGATCGCTACGGCTTCGCCGGGGCGACGGTTCGCGCCCTCGCCGCCGGAGCCGACGCGATCTGCGTCGGTGGCGAACGGGCCGACGAGCAGGCGGTGCGCGAGCTGCGCGACGCCATCGTGGCCGCGGTCGTCTCCGGCGAGCTGCCCGAGGAACGACTCGCCGAGGCCGCCAAGCGGGTCGGGCAACTCGCCGCGTGGACGATGGCCGCCCGCACCGCCGGGCCGGCCGGAGTGCGCGGCGCCGCCGACGTCGGGCTGGTCGCCGCCCGCCGGGCCGTTCGGGTCACCACCGCACGAGCCGCTGCCGGGACGCTGCCGTTGACCCGCGCGGCGCACGTTGTCGAGTTCGAGCCGCTGCGCAACATCGCCATCGGCGCGGAGACCCCGTGGGGCATCGGTGCGCCACTGGGCGAGCTGCTGCCTGGCACCAGCACGGTCCGCTACGCCGAGCCCGACGTGCCGGCCGATCCGGGCGCCGGGGCCGGCACCCGCCCACTGGTCCTGGTGGTCCGCGACCTGCACCGGCACGACTGGATGCGCTCCGCCGTGCAACGCGCGCTGGCCGCCCGCCCCGACGCGGTGGTGGTCGAGCTGGGCGTGCCGGAACTGGTGACCGGGTCGGTGCACCTGGCCACCCACGGCGCGACCCGGGTCAGTGGCTGGGCCGCCGCCGAGGTGCTGACCGGCACCCGCTGAGCCGACCGTCCCGCCTACGGCAGGTCGGCGACCAGGTCGGCGTACTCGGGGTGCTTGTCGATGAACGCGGCCATGAAGGAGCACTGCGGCACCACGGTGCCACCCCGGGCGCGGACCTCGTCCAGGGTGCCCCGGATCAACGCACCGCCCACGCCCTTGCCCTGGAAACCCCGGTCCACCTCGGTGTGGGTGAAGACCAGGACCTCCCCGCGCATCACGTACGCGGTGAAGCCGGCCAACGCGTCGTCGACCAGGATCTCGAAGCGGTGCTTCGCCGGGTTGTCCTCGACCAGGGTGCTCATCCGGCCATTCTCCCCGCGCTGCCGGTCAGCGCGTCGAGTTCGCCGAGCAACCGGTCCACCTCGTCGGCCGTGTTGTAGTGGTAGAGGCTGGCCCGCACCGCGCCGCCGCTGTCCCGCAGACCCATCATCTGGAAGTACTCGTAGGCGTAGTAGTCGCCGACCGACAGGCAGAACCCGGCGGCGCCCAACGCCTCCTGGGTGGCCGCCGGCGACAGCCCGGCGACCCGGAACGACACCGTCGGGCAGCGTCGGGCCGGCGAGCCGTACACGGTGACCGCCGGCCGCTCCGCCAACCCGGCGAGCAACCGGTCCAGCAGCGCCTCCTCGTGCGCCTGGGCGGCGGCCAGACCGGCCCGCAGCCGCGCCCGCCGGTCCCCGACCGCGTCCGGGTCCAGCCCGGCCAGGTGATCGACCGCCGCGGTCACCCCAGCCAGCAGCGGGAAACTCGGGGTGCCGTACTCGAACCGGTCCGGCACCGCGTCGGAGGACGGCACCAGCTTCGCCGGGTGCAGCGCCGTCCAGCGGGCCGGGTCGGCCACCATCGCCGCCAGGTGCGGCCCGGACCACTTGTACGCGCTGGTCACCAGCACGTCGGCGCCGAGTGAGGTCAGGTCGGTCGGCCCGTGCGGAACCGAGTGCACCCCGTCCACGTGTACGAGTGCGCCGACGGCGTGCGCGATCTTGGCGATCGCCGGCACGTCCGGCATGGTGCCGATGGCGTTGCTGCCGGCGGTCACCGCGACCAGCCGGGTCCGCTCGCCGACCAGGTCGGCGTACTGGGCGGCGGGCAGCTCACCGGTGTGCCGGTCGACCTCCGCCCAGCGCACCGTCGCACCGGCCGCCTCGGCGGCCTGCACCCACGGCCGGATGTTGGCGTCGTGGTCGAGCCGGGACACCACCACCTCGTCACCCGGGCGCCAGGTCGCGCCGAGCGTGCGGGCCAGGGTGTACGTCAGCGCCGTGGCACTCGGGCCGAGCACCACCCCGGCCGGGTCGGCGCCGAGCAGGTCGGCCACCGCCGAGCGGGCCTCGGCCACCAGCTCCAACGACCGGCGGCCCGGTACGTTGGCGGCGCTGCGGTTGCCGACCGCCGCGCGCATGGCGTCGGCGACCGCGTCGATCACACCGGCGGCGGTCTGGGTGCCGCCGGCCCCGTCGAAATGGACGAAGCCCTCGGTCAGGGCGGGGTACGCGGCCCGGGTGCGGGCGATGTCGAACGGCATGTCCCGGACCCTAGCCGGTGCTCCCGCGACCCCGTCCGGCCACCGGCTGATCACCGATCGACTGTGACATCGCGGGCGTCTCGTACTCTTGGCGAGGTGACGAACCGACCCGCCACCATGCCCATGCCCACCGTCCGCCGCGCCGCCGGTCTGTTCGCCGGTCTGGCGCTCGGCATCGCCGTGCTCGCCGGCTGCAGCTCCCAGGGCGCCTCCACAGACTGTTCGGTGGACGCCTGCACCGTCACCTTCGATCGAGGTGTCGACGCGAGGACCACCATCCTGGGCGTCGAGGCCAAGCTGGTCGGCGCCGAGGGTGACCAGGTGACCGTCGAGGTCGCCGGCGAACAGCTCACCCTCACCACCGGCCAGCAGGCCGCCGAGGCGGGGGGTTTCGGGGTGACCCTGGACAGCGTGACCGACCAACAGGTCAAGATTCGCGTAGCGCGTAACCCGGGCAGCTGACCTGGGCGGGCGGCGGTGGCCGACGTTTGAGAATCTTCGCAATCGGAGATTGTGACGCCATGTCACTTACCCGTAGCGCCGAAGCCACCGCCTCCCGTACGGCGGACAGCCGGTGGCTGGAACTCCTCGCCCGGGCCGGCTTCATCGGCTACGGCATCGTCCACCTCCTCTTCGCCTGGCTGGCATTGCAGATCGCCTTCGACAAGTCGTCCGACGACGGCGACCAGTCCGGCGCGCTGCGTACCCTCTCCGCACAGCCCCTCGGTAAGTTCCTGGTCATCGCCGTCGCGGTCGGCCTGCTCGCGATGGCGATCTGGCAGGCGCTGGAGGCGGCGGTCGGGCACCGCGCCGAGCGGGGCAAGGAGCAGGTCATCGAACGGCTCGCCTCGGCCGGCCGGACCATCGTCTACCTCTACTTCGCCTGGACCGCGTTCAAGGTCTTCAAGGACGCCGGGTCGAACAGCGCCGACCAGCAGGAGGCGCTGACCGGCAAGCTGATGACCTCCAGCGGTGGTCGCTGGCTCGTCGGCCTGGCCGGGCTGGTGCTCGCCGCGATCGGTGTCGGCCTGGTCATCTACGGCGCCCTCAAGAAGTTCGAGAAGCACCTGAAGACCGGTGAGATGAGCCCGAAGACCCGCCAACTGGCCCGCCGTCTCGGCATGGCCGGATACGTGGCCAAGGGCGTCGCGTACGGCATCGCCGGTCTGCTGGTCATCGTCGCGGCCGTGAACTACGACCCGGAGAAGGCCCGTGGTCTGGACGCCGCGCTGCACACCCTGCGCGAGCAGTCGTACGGCACCTTCCTGCTGACCCTGGTCGCCCTGGGCATCGCCGCCTTCGGCGTCTACTGCTTCCTCCAGTCCCGGTACCGCAAGGTCTGAGCTGGTCGATACCACGGTCGTCGGGCACTCTTGGGCTTTTGCCCGGAGTGCCCGACGCCTGGTCGAAGGGGAGCACTGAAGCCTTGCAGAACTATGTCGAAACGGCCGTCGCCGCGCTCGTCGCGGCGGCGGTCGCCCTGTTCCTGGTCGAGGTCGTCCACCGGCTGACCCGGCGGTTCGGCCGTCGCTCGCTGTTGATGACCGAGCTGACCGACCACGCGCACCGCCCGTTCCAGGTCGCCGGGACGGTCCTCGCCGTGCAGTTCGCCGTCCGTTTCAGCACCGGGTACGCGGTCGGCGAGAGCTGGCGTCGCCTGCTGCTGCACCTGCTCATCCTCGCCGTCATCGCCACCGCGGCCTGGCTGGTGGCCTCGCTGCTGGTCGTCGTGGAGGACACCGCGCTGGCGCGGTTCCGGGTCGACGTGCCGGACAACCGGCACGCCCGGCGGGTTCGGACCCAGGTGGTGATGCTGCGCCGGCTGACCATCGCGGTGATCGTCATCCTGACCATCGGCGTGATGCTGATGACGTTCCCCAGTGTGCGGGGCATCGGCGCCGGTGTGCTGACCTCGGCCGGTGTGGTCGGTGTGGTGGCCGCGCTCGCCGCCCAGAGCCTGCTCGGCAACGTGTTCGCCGGCCTCCAGCTCGCGTTCAGCGACGCCGTCCGGCTCGATGACGTGGTTGTCGTCGAGGGGGAGTGGGGTCGGATCGAGGAGCTGACCCTCAGTTACGTGGTCGTGCAGATCTGGGACGACCGGCGGTTGATCCTGCCCACCTCGTACTTCACCAGCAAGCCGTTCCAGAACTGGACGCGGACCGAGGCGGCGGTGCTCGGCACCGCCGAGTTCGACGTGGACTGGGCGGTGCCGGTGCAGACGATGCGCGAGGAGCTTCGCCGCATGGTCGAGGGCACCGAGCTGTGGGACGGCCGGGTCTGCGTCCTTCAGGTCACCGACGCCACCGGCGGGATGGTACGAATGCGCGCGCTGGTCAGCGCCGCCGACGCGGGCAGCCTGTGGGACCTGCGCTGCCTGGTCCGTGAGCATCTGGTGGCCTGGATCCGGGACAACCGCCCGACCGCGATGCCCCGGATGCGCACCGAGCTGGGCGACTCCAGCAGCAACCTGCCCTGGCAGTGGGTGCAGCCGAGGCGGCCGGCACGCCGCCTGTCGGAGACCGAGGCACCGGACGACGCTCGCGTCTTCGGTGGCAGCGACGACGGCGACGCCCGCAGTGAAGCCTTCGTGGGCCCCGAAGAAACCCGCCCCTGACCCGTCCGCGCCCGGCCGTTGCGCCGCGCCGCCCGAGTGCTGCCCGCAGGACCGTGGCGATCATGGACTTGCCGGGACGGTGTGCCCGGTTTGTCCACGTCAACCTCATGATCACCGCTGCGCGACCGGGTTTGGTGGTCCGTTCCGAGAGGTTTGGTCGGGCTTGGGTGGGGGATGTGCTGCCGGACGTCTCTGGCGTGATCAGGGTGGGACGGTGCGCCGGTCCTCGGCGCGGCGTCCGGACAACGCGGACGGTGAGCTGCTCGGCGCGCTTTAGGATTGACGGGCGGCGACTCCGGGCATACAGCGCGGTGATGAGGAAAGGAGGACAGCATGGCTGACGTGGCGAACGCCCGCACATCCCAGAACGGGAGCGAGCCCTCCACCGCCGAGTTGGTGCAGCGGGCCACCGAGCAGGTCTCCCGTCTCGTACGGGACGAACTGGCGCTGGCCCGAGCGGAGTTGACCGAGAAGGGCAAGCACGCGGGCATTGGCATCGGGCTCTTCGGCGGCGGCGGCGCACTGGCGTTCTACGGCCTGGGCGCGTTGGTCGTCACGGCGATCCTGCTGCTCGACCTGGTGTTGCCCGCCTGGGCCGCCGCGCTGATCGTGGCGGTCGCCTGTTTCCTGGTGGCCGGCATCCTTGCCCTGGTGGGCAAGAAGCAGGTCAGCCGTGCGGTCCCACCGATGCCGGAGGCGACGGTCCGCAGCCTCCGGGCCGACGTGGACACCGTCACCGCCGCGCTGAAGGACAGGGGGCGGCAATGACCGGCAACGGGACCGGCGACACGGAGGCGCTCCGCGAGGAGATCCGCCGCACCCGGGTCGAGTTGGGCGAGACGATGGAGGCGCTGGCCGCCAAGGCCGACGTCAAGGCGCGCCTGAAGGTTTCCGCCGAGCAGGCGAAGGAGCGGATGCGCGAGCAGGCGGCGCAGACCGTCGCCCGGGTTCGCGGGCAGGCCGTGCGTGGTGCCGAAATGGCCCGCGCACAGGCCTACGAGAAGGGCGAGTTGGTGCGCGCACAGGCGCACGACAAGGGCGAGTTGATGCGACGCAACCCGGTGCCGTGGGCGGCGATCGCCGCCGGTGCGGTGGCCACCGTGGTGGTGCTGATGATCGTGCGGGGGAGGCGTAGGTGAGCAAAAACATCGGCAGGGTCGCGTACCGGCCGGTCGGCGTGTTGTTGGGTATCGCCGCGGGCACGGTGGCCGGGGCGATCTTCCGGCAGGTCTGGAAGGTCACCGCGGGCGACGGTGAGGCGCCCAACGCCATCGACGAGGATCGCGGCTGGGGCGAGATCCTGGCCGCGGCGGCGTTGCAGGGGGCCATCTTCGCGGTCGTCCGGGCCGCTGTGGACCGGGGCGGCGCGGTCGGCGTCCGCCGGATGACCGGCAGCTGGCCGGACTGACCACACAGCGACTTCAGCCCCCTTCCCGCATCGATGGGAAGGGGGCTTTCGCATGGCTTCGGACGCCGCCCAGCGGAACCGAGGCATCCGTCAGGTCACATGTCGGAGAAATTCGTCGGAGAGGTCGTGACAGACTTTTTACCTCCGTGATTTGCTGGTCCCCGCTGTTGCGAGATGGCGTGGGTTGAGAGAAGTCTCCTTCGTGGGGCCGCCTCAGGCACCGCTGCTCGAAAACGGCCAATCGGCCGGACGGCGTGCACGGCCGCCAGTTTTTAGAGGGAGATACACATGGCTCAGGGAACCGTGAAGTGGTTCAACGCTGACAAGGGCTTCGGCTTCATCACCGTCGATGGTGGGGGTGCTGACGTGTTCGTCCACTTCTCGGCCATCCAGACCAGCGGCTACCGCTCGCTGGAGGAGAACCAGCGGGTGGAGTTCGAGATCGCTCAGGGTCAGAAGGGCCCGCAGGCTGAGCAGGTCCGTCCCATCTGAGTGAGATGGCCGGCCCCCGCCGGTCAGTGGGACGGTCCGGCACAGGGCCGTTGAAAGGCCCCGCACCCTTCCAGGGATGCGGGGCTTTTCCGTGCCAGGCCACCAGGGCCAGTTGGTCAGCGTCGGCGGCGCGAGCGTAGGCCGAGCCAGAGCACCACCAGCCCGACCAGTGCCACGATCGGACCTATCACCGCCCAGATCTTCTCGTCGGTCATCACGCTGCCGCTGACATAGCCGAGGCCCTGCACCGTCCACACGGCACCGATCACGACGGCCAGCAGGCCGAGGGTGAGCGAGAGCCAGCCCCTCATCGCGTCCCCTCTCCGACACCCGAGGCGGTGCGTCGCCCTCCAGCATGGTCGGCCGGGTGGCGCGACGCGAGCACCCCGGGCGTGCGGGTCACCACCGGTCGTGCACCTGCGGGCGGATCAGCTCGTCGTAGGTCTCGCGTACGGCTGCCAGTTGGTCGTCGCTCAGCGACGACAGGTCCGCCGCAGCGGCGTTGCGCCGGGCCTGGTCAGCGTCGCGGGCACCGGGGATGACCACGGTGACGCCCGCCTGGTCGAGCACCCAGCGCAACGCGAACTGCGCCATCGTGCGGTCCGCGTCGACCAGCGGCGCCAGCCGGCGTACGGCGGCGAGGCCCTGCGCGAAGTCGACGCCGGAGAACGTCTCGCCGACGTCGAAGGCCGCGCCGGTGCGGTTGAAGTTGCGGTGGTCGTCGGCGGCGAACTCGGTGTGCTCGTCGTACCGGCCGGAGAGCAGGCCGCTGGCCAGTGGCACCCGGGCGATGATGCCCACGCCGGCCGCCGCGGCTGCCGGCAGGACGCGCTCCAGCGGCTTGTGGCGGACCGCGTTGATGATGATCTGGACGCTCGCCACGCCCGGCCGGGCGATCGCGGTGAGGGCCTGGTCGCAGGTCTCGACGCTGACCCCGTACCCGGCGATGGCCTTCTCGGCGACGAGGGTGTCGAGGCCGTCGAAGACCTCGTCGGAGGAGAACACGGCGGTGGGCGGGCAGTGCAGCTGGACGAGGTCCAGCGTGTCCATGCCCAGGTTGGCTCGGGAGCGGTCGGTCCACTGCCGGAAGTTGGCCAGGGTGTACGCCTCCGGCCGCTGCTCGACGCGGCGGCCCATCTTGGTGGCGACGGTGAGCCCGGCGTCGGGTCGGGAGCGCAGGAAGCGGCCGATCAGCTGCTCGCTGCGACCGTCGCCGTACACGTCGGCGGTGTCGAGGAAGGTGACTCCGGAGTCCACGGCGGCGGCGAGCACCGCCATCGCGTCGCCCTCGCTGACGGTGCCCCAGTCGGCGCCGAGCTGCCAGGCGCCCAGGCCGACCGCGCCGACGGTCCGGCCAAGCCGGTTGAAGCTGCGCTGTTCCATGCCCCGAGCCTAGTGATCGGGTTGCCGGCCTGCCACGCGAGCCGTATCTTGAAACAAGACGGACGTACGGTTTGGGAGGCTGCGATGTGGGACCCGACAACCTATCTGCGCTTCGGCGACGAGCGGTCCCGGCCGTTCCACGACCTCGTCGCGCGGATCCCCGCCGAGCGGCCCCGGGCCGTGGTCGACCTCGGCTGCGGCCCTGGCCAGCTCACCGCCACCCTCGCCCAGCGCTGGCCGACCAGCCGGGTGCTCGGCCTGGACTCCTCACCCGAGATGATCGACCGGGCCGCCGCCCTCGGCACTCCCGTCGACTTCGCGGTCGCCGACCTGCGCGACTGGCATCCGACCGGCGACGAGGACGTGGTCGTCAGCAACGCCGCGCTCCAGTGGGTGCAGGGTCACCAGGAGCTGCTGCGCCGCTGGGCCAGCGAGCTGCCCGCCGGGGCGTGGCTGGCCATGCAGGTCCCCGGCAACTTCGCCGCCCCGTCGCACCGCGCTCTGCGCGAGGTCGCCGACCAGCTGGCCTGGCGGGCCGAGATCGCTCCGCTGCTGCGCGCGGACCCGGTCGACGACCCGGCCGACTACGCGGCGCTGCTGACCGCCGCCGGCTGCGCCGTGGACGCCTGGGAGACTACCTACGTGCACCTGCTGCCGGCTCGGCCCGCCGCCGCGCACCCGGTGCTGACCTGGATGGAAGGCACCGCGCTGCGCCCGGTCCGGGCCGCGCTGGACGCCGCCGGCTGGTCGGCCTTCCGGGCCGAGCTGGGGGTACGGCTCACCGCGGCGTACCCGGTGCGGCAGGGTCAGGTGTACTTCCCGTTCCGCCGCGTCT
The DNA here is from genome assembly GCF_006715105.1 of Micromonospora sp. A202. Taxonomy (NCBI): domain Bacteria; kingdom Bacillati; phylum Actinomycetota; class Actinomycetes; order Micromonosporales; family Micromonosporaceae; genus Micromonospora; species Micromonospora sp. A202. The sequence goes on from NZ_VFMP01000001.1 coordinate 2,084,973, forward strand.
TCGTCGTCGCCCGCACCGGCGACCATGCCCAGGAGAACCCGTGACCGACCTGCCCACCTTCATCGCCGGCCTGCCCAAGGTGGAGCTGCACGTGCACCACGTCGGTTCCGCCTCGCCCCGGATCGTCGCCGAGCTGGCAGCCCGCCACGAGGGACGCACCCCCGTGCCGGCCGACCCGGAGGCGCTCGCCGCCTACTTCGAGTTCCGCGACTTCGCGCACTTCATCGAGGTCTACCTGAGCGTGGTGGACCTGATCCGCGACCCGGAGGACGTCTGGATCCTCACCCACGAGGTGGCCCGGGAGCTGGCACGCCAACAGGTCCGGTACGCGGAGCTGACCATCACCCCGTACTCGCACGTGAGCCGGGGCATCCCCGCGCCGGCGTTCTGCGAGGCGATCGAGGACGCCCGCCGGCGCGCCCTGGCCGACTTCGGCCTCGAACTGCGCTGGTGCTTCGACATCCCCGGCGAGGCGGGTCTGCCCTCCGCCGCGGAGACGCTGCGCATCGCCCTGGAGGAACGCCCGGACGGGCTGGTCAGCTTCGGTCTGGGTGGCCCCGAGATCGGCGTACCCCGACCGCAGTTCCGGCCCTACTTCGACCAGGCCCGCGCGGCCGGCCTGCGCTCGGTGCCGCACGCCGGGGAGACCACCGGGCCGCAGACGATCTGGGACGCGCTGAACGAGCTGGGCGCCGAGCGCATCGGGCACGGCATCTCCGCCGCACAGGACCCGGAGCTGCTCACACACCTGGCCGAGCGGCAGATCGGGATGGAGATCTGCCCGACGTCCAACGTACGGACCCGGGCGGTGGCCAGCCTCGACGAGCACCCGCTGCCCCAGCTGGTCGAGGCCGGGCTGCTGGTCACCATCAACTCCGACGACCCGCCGATGTTCGGCACGACCCTCAACGACGAGTACGCGGTGGCGGCCCGTCTGCTCGGGGCCGGTCGCGAGGGTCTGGCCGGGCTGGCCCGCAACGCGGTGACCGCGTCCTTCCTCGACCCCGCCGGCAAGCAGCGGATCAGCGCCGAGATCGACGCGTACCTCGCCGCCGCCGGCTGAGCTGGGCGGCCGGAGCGCGGCTGAGCCGCTGGGCCGTTCGGGGGAGCGGGGCGCGCGGCGGGAGCGTGGGTGTGGGGGGACCTGAGACTCCCGCCGCGCGCGCGGCTTCACCGGCCGGGGGTGCGTGGTGCGCTCGACCGGTGAAACTGGTGGGTTCGTGCACTGATCCTGTCAGCCCGAAGCCGGTCACACGCGATCGTTAACCGCGATCTAAGGAAGACTTGCGCCGGCCCACAACCCGGGCCGTTGCGGTCACTCGTCGGTGGGGCGCTGGCGGGGCCAGCGACGTCCGCTGGACTTCGTGTCCCGGGCGTCGCGGGCCATCCGGCCGACCAGACCGAAGCGGCTCACCTGCCGGGGCGTCGCCTCCGGGTCGGCGAGCAGCATCACTACGCTGGCCCCGCCCAGCCGGGCGCGGTCGATGCTCACCGACCCGTTGGCCTGCAACGCCACCCGCTTGGCGATGTCCAGTCCCAGCCCCGTCGAACCCTGGTCGCTGGTGCCCCGGCGCAGCGCCCGGTCCGGGTTGGTGATGCCGGGACCAGCGTCGTCGATCCGGATCGCCACGTAACCGTCCCGTCGGGACACGGCCACCTCGAACGCGGTGCCCTGCGGCGTGTAACGGAAGACGTTGCCGATGACCGCGTCCAGCGCGGCGGCCAGCTCGGCCCGCGGCACCGGCGCCGGGATGCGCAACTGCGCGCCGTTCACCCGGTGCGGCCGGTTCTGGTCGCCGGCCAGGGCCGCCCAGAACACCATCCGGTCCCGGACCACCTCGCTGACGTCGCACATCGCCGGACCGGCCTCGTGCGCCACCGACTTGCGGGTCGTCTTGATCAGCACGTCGATCTCACCCTCCAGGGTGACGATCGCCTGCCGGATCCGCCGGATGCCCCGGAGCCGGTCCAGCTCCGCCGGGCTGAACGAACCCACGCTGGTGTCGTCGGACTCCAACGCCTCCGCGTCCAACCGCAGCACCGTCAACGGGGTACGCAGACGGTGCGACAGGTCGGCCACCAGCTCCCGCTCATCGGTGCGGGCCGCGTCGAGCCGGTCCGCCATCCGGTTGAAGGCGTACCCGGCCTCGGCCAGCTCGCGGGGACCGGTCGGCTCCACCCGTACGCCCAGGTCGCCGTCGCCGATGGACAGTGCGGCCTTCACCAGACCTCGGGTCGAGTCCACCGCGCGGGCGGCGACCCGGTCGACAACCAGCACCGCCGCGCCGGCCATCGCCGCGCCGACCGCGAACAGCAGCAACCAGGTGCCGCCGGCACCCTCGCCTAGCGTCGAATCCGGGAGGAACACCTCGACCACGGCCGTCCGGTCACCGAGGACCACCGGGTCGAGCCGGACCACGCCGCCGTCGACGTCCACTACCAGCGACCGCCGGTCGGCACGGGCCCGGTCCAGGTCACTGCCACTGGCTCGGCCCGCGGATTCGTCCAGACCCAACCCGTGCACCACCGGCCGGGTCTGGGCGCCCTCGGCGCTGGCCACCACGGCACGCTCGACGACCGTCGGGTCGGTGCTGACCGCCAGCGCGCCGGTCACCAGCGCGCTGCGCCGGGCGGCGTCGGCGATCGCCTCGTCCCGGCTCTGCTCACGCAGGCTGAGGCCGAGCGGGATCAGGAACGCGAGCGCGACGAGACTGCACATGCCGGCCGTGAGCAGGGCCAGCGCCGTCCTCAGTCCGGTGCCACCAGCCGGAACCCGACCCCCCGCACGGTGCGCAGGTAGCGCGGCTTCGCCGCGGACTCGCCCATCTTTCTGCGGAGCCAGTACAGGTGAACGTCGATGGTCTGATCCTCGCCGACCGATGGCTGCCGCCATACCTCCTCCAAGAGTTCCCGGCGGGACACTACCCGCCCAGGTCGCGCGGCGAGATACGCCAGCAGGTCAAATTCCTTGCGGGTCAGCGCCAGTGGCTCCCCGTCGAGCTGGGCACTGCGTTCGCCCACGTCCACCTTGAGCCCGCCGACGCTGTGCACAGCGGGTTGCACCGTCCGGCTGGCCCGCCCGGCCCGGCGTAGCACCGTGGTGATCCGCGCGTCCAGGTGCGCCCCGGTGAACGGTTTGACCATGTAGTCGTCCGCGCCGGCACGCAGCAGCTTGACCACCGACTGCTCGTCGTCGCGGGCGGTGGCGATGATGATCGGGACGTCGGTGATGCCGCGCAGCATCCGCAGCGCGTCCGAGCCGTCCAGGTCCGGCAGACCCAGGTCGAGCACCACCAGGTCGGGTGTCTCCGCGGCGACCCGGCGCAGCGCGTCCAACGCCGTACCCACGGCGTGCACGGCATGCCCCCGGTCGGTGAGGGACCGCAGCATCGCGCCGCGTACGACGTGATCGTCTTCGACCAGGAGCACGGAGGCCACGACAAGACCGTACTGGGCCTGGCAAGTTGATCGCGTTGCGACGTGCCTGGCGAGGGGGCAAGCTGGTACGACGATGCCGTTCACCCTGTTCGCCGATGCCCGCCTGGCGCTCGCCCGGGACAGCCTCGCCGGTCTCTCCACCGGCGACGCGCTCGGCGCTCAGTTTTTCCTGCCGGGGTCGGCACCTGCGGATCTCACCCCGCAGGCGTTGCCGCCGTCGCCCTGGGAGTGGACCGACGACACCGAGATGGCCTGCTCGGTCCTCGCCGAGCTCGCCGACTCCGGCAGCATCGACCGGGACAGGCTGGCCCTGGCCTTCGCCGAGCGCTGCGAGCCGCGCCGGGGCTACGGCGCCGGCGCGACGCTGATCCTCCGGCTGATCCGCACCGGCACCCCGTGGCCGCTGGCCGCCGCTTCCGCGTTCGACGGTCAGGGTTCCTGCGGCAACGGCGCGGCCATGCGGGTCGGTCCGCTGGGCGCGTACTTCGCCGACTCGACCGCTCGTGCCGCAGCCCAGGCCCGCTCCTCGGCCGAGGTGACGCACGCGCACCCCGAGGGCATCGCCGGGGCTGTCGCGGTCGCTGTCGCCGCCTCGTTGGCCGCCCGAGCCCGCCTCGACGGGCACCGGCCATCCCCGGAGCGGCTGCTCGCCGGGATCGCCGCCGCGCTCGATCCGGGCACCGAGGTGCACCGGAGCGTGAACCGGGCGGCCGGGCTGCTCGGCCGGCCACTGCCCCGGGTGGTGGCGGCGCTCGGCAACGGCTCCCGGGTGACCGCGCAGGACACCGTCGGGTTCACGCTCTGGGTGGCCGCCACCCACCTCGACGACTATCCGACGGCGATCCGGACATGCGTGCGGGCGGGTGGGGACGTGGACACCACGTCCGCCATCGCCGGGGCGGTGGTGGCGGCGTACACCGGTGTCGGCACCCCCGGGGGCGTGCCTGAGCCGTGGCTGGCCGCCCGCGAGCCGCTACCCACCTGGCTGCCCTGACCACCCGGCCTGTCCGGGCGGCCGGCCTGGCCGCCCTTGTCATGATCGACTCGGGTTTCTGTAAATCGGGGTGTCCGTGCGACGTTGATGCCGCGGTTTCAGGGAAGCCGAGTGGATCACCGAGATGACGTGGAAACCGCCGGGGTCTGGTCATTTTCCGTGCGGCCGGTGACCTCGGCGAGCGTCGGGGTCTGGTCCTCGTCCGCTCCGCCGGTCACCTCGGCCAGTGCGGTGGCCTCGCCCGGGTCGCGTCGGCGCCACCGGCTGACCAGCCAACCGATCGCCGCGCCGCCGCCCAGGCCGGCCAGCAGGCCGGCGGCCAACATCCCGTCGGCGCCGCCGGACTCCTCGCCCGCGCTGCCCGCCCCAGTGGCCGGGGCGTCGGCACCGCTGTCCGCAGCGGCTGGCGCACCGGCCGCCGGACCGCCGTGCCCGCCGTGTGCGGCCTGGCCCGCCGCGCCGGGCGCCGCCGGCAGCAGGGTGAGCGCCGGGGCCCGGTGCGGGCCGGCGGCGTCCGCCCACCGGACCACCGTGCCATCGGCGTACGTCTGGACCACCTCGAAGGTGAGCCGCTCCGCCTGCGGCATCGGCCCCATGGACAGCGCCAGCCGGGCCGGGCCGGGATCGCTCTCGCCCACCCGGACCCAGGTCACCGCTGTGGTCACCGTGCTCACGCCGGACGAGTGGATGCCGGCCACCGGCTTGTCCAGGGTGCGGGAGCTGATCCGGGGCGCCCAGCCGTTCACCGACATCGGGTAGACCTCGGCGATCGGCGCGTCGGCCGGCAACCGGACCTCGATCTGGTTGGTCTTCGTGCCGGCCCGCTCCTCCGGCACGCTGAACTCCAGGCGTACGGCGTCGCCCTGCCGGGCCTCCGTGGGGGTGGTCGTCACGTCCACCGCGTGCGCCGTGCCGGGCCAGAGCAGCAGCCCGGCGGCGGTCAGCGCGGTCACCGCCGTGATCCGCCGTCGGCGCTCGCCGCCGTACGTGCTCGCCATCTCGTGCCCCCATCCGTGTCCGCGCGACCGGCACCGGTTCCGGCCACACTCTGTAGTTCGGCTGCGAGGCGCGAAAGGTTCAACGCGGACGTGAGGAAGGTGCCCTTCCCGGTCGAGGGTGGGGCGACCGATAGCATCGGCAGGAGCCGAGGATCGGCACCGTTTCGTACCACTTGGAGGAGTCACCGTGTCCGCACCCCGTACCCCCGCCGTGGCCGACCCTGTCGTCGTCGCCGCCGGGACGACGGCGGCCGACGCGGTGGCCGCGGCCGGACTGCCCGCGAACGGCCCCAAGGCGATCGTCGTGGTCCGCGACCCGCAGGGCCAGCTGCGTGACCTGGACTGGTCGCCGGCCGAGGAGACCGTCGTCGAGCCGGTCAGTCTGGACTCGCCCGACGGGCTGAACGTGCTGCGCCACTCCACCGCACACGTGCTCGCCCAGGCAGTGCAGGACATCTTCCCCGAGGCCAAGCTGGGCATCGGCCCGCCCATCGAGAACGGCTTCTACTACGACTTCGACGTCGACAAGCCGTTCCAGCCCGATGACCTCAGCAAGCTCGAGAAGCGCATGCAGGAGATCATCAAGTCCGGGCAGCGGTTCCGTCGCCGCCGCTTCGACAGCCTGGACGAGGCACGCTCCGAGCTGGCCGACGAGCCGTTCAAGCTGGAGTTGATCGAGGTCAAGGGCGAGGGCCTGGACACCGACGAGGTGATGGAGGTGGGCGGCGGCGAGCTGACCATCTACGACAACCTCGACGCCAAGGAGGACAAGGTCTGCTGGTCGGACCTGTGCCGGGGCCCGCACCTGCCGACCACCCGCATGATCGGCGCGTTCAAGCTGATGCGCTCGGCCGCCGCGTACTGGCGTGGGTCGGAGAAGAACCCGCAGTTGCAGCGGGTGTACGGCACGGCGTGGCCGACCCGCGACGAGCTCAAGGCGTACCTGAAGCTGTTGGAGGAGGCCGCCCGGCGCGACCACCGCAAGCTCGGCGCGGACCTCGACCTGTTCAGCTTCCCCGACGAGATCGGCTCCGGCCTGGCGGTCTTCCACCCCAAGGGCGGCATCATCCGCCGCGAGATGGAGCACTACTCCCGCCAGCGGCACGAGCAGGCGGGGTACGAGTTCGTCAACACCCCGCACATCTCCAAGGCGCAGCTGTTCCAGACCTCCGGTCACCTGCCGTACTACGCGGACACCATGTTCCCGCCCATGCAGCTGGAGGGCGCGGACTACTACCTCAAGGCGATGAACTGCCCGATGCACAACCTGATCTTCAGGTCGCGCGGGCGGTCGTACCGGGAGCTGCCGCTGCGGATGTTCGAGTTCGGCACTGTCTACCGGTACGAGAAGTCCGGCGTCGTGCACGGCCTGACCCGGGTCCGTGGCCTGACCCAGGACGACTCGCACATCTACTGCACCCGTGAGCAGATGGCCGGGGAGCTGTCCGCGCTGCTCAGCTTCGTGCTGGACCTGCTGCGCGACTACGGCCTGGACGACTTCTACCTGGAGCTGTCGACGCGGGACGACTCGCCCAAGTTCATCGGGGCCGAGGAGGACTGGGCCGAGGCGACCGAGGCGCTGCGGACCGCCGCCGCGACCTCGGGTCTGGACCTGGTGCCCGACCCGGGCGGCGCGGCGTTCTACGGGCCGAAGATCTCCGTGCAGGCGCGGGACGCGATCGGCCGGACGTGGCAGATGTCCACCATCCAGGTCGACTTCAACCAGCCGGAGCGGTTCGGGTTGGAATACCAGGCCGCCGACGGCACGCGCCAACGGCCCGTCATGATCCACCGGGCGTTGTTCGGGTCGATCGAGCGGTTCTTCGGGGTGCTCACCGAGCACTACGCGGGCGCGTTCCCGGCCTGGCTGGCGCCGGTGCAGGTGGTGGGCATCCCGATCCGGGAGGACCACACCGACTACCTGCACGGTTTCGTCGCGGCGCTGCGCGCCGAGGGGATCCGGGCCCAGGTGGACGCGGGTGACGACCGGATGCAGAAGAAGATCCGTACGGCGCAGCAGCAGAAGATCCCGTTCATGGTGATCGCCGGTGACGACGACGTGGCCGCCGGCACGGTCTCCTTCCGTTACCGCGACGGCTCGCAGCGCAACGGGGTGCCGGTTGCCGAGGCGGTGACCCACGTGCTGGACGTGGTCAGCTCGCGTACCAACATCGGCCCTTCGGCCGCCGCGGAGTAGCGCCGCCCGCACGCCCGCCGCGCGGCCCGCCCGCCCGCGCGCCCGCCGCGCGGCCCGCCCACCCGCGCGCCCGCCGCGCGGCCCGCCCGCCCGCCGCAAGATCGCGCTCGATCCAGGAAGTAGTGGCCTCCCCGGCGTGGGGAGGCCACTACTTCCATTTTTGGGCGCGATCATCGCCCGGAGGTCGGCGCCAGGAGTCGGCGCCTGCGGTCAGATGCCGCAGTTCGGTGCTGACCAGCCGCCGACCGCCGCCACGTGGGTGTGGTCGTTGTGGTCCGGGTAGCCGGGGCCGAGGATCTGCCCGAAGCCGTGGTAGCGGGCCTGCTGGGCCAGCCGGCAGAAGGACGGGGACCCGACCAGGTCGACCCCGTCACCGTAGAGGTGTCGACTGTTCGACGCGCCGCCAACCGCGCTGTTGCAGGTGTAGCTGCGGAAGCTGCTGCTGATCGCGATGTTCACGTCCCCGAGGGCGTGCCGCATGGCCTGGAGCTTCCACATCGACACGAGCGCGTTGAACCGCGCGGTGCTCGCCGAGACCGCGCCGCCGGCCCAGGTGCTGTTGCAGTTGTTCAGCTCGGCGTAGCTGAAGTTGACCGGTGTGCAGTCGTCGTCCTGGAGGGCGTAGAGGCGGTTGAACGTCTGCGCGCCGGCGACGCCGTCCGCCGACATCCCGTACGCCTGCTGGAAGCGGATGACCGCGGACCGGGTGGCCGGGCCGAACGCGCCATCGATGGTGAGCACGGCGCCATAGCCGGGGTAGCCGGCGACCCGGATCTGGAGTTGCCGGACGTCTTCGCCGGACATCCCCTGGGACAGGGCGCGACCCCAGGTGTAACAACCGTCCGCCTGTGCGGCGCCGGCGGTGAGGGTGACGCCGGCCACTGTGGTGGCGGCAGTCAGGGCGAGTGCGGCGAGGAGCCGGCCGAGCCGTCGGATCATGGAGCCCTCCATCAATGCATGGAAGTTCTTGGATGCAGAAAGTTTCAGGTTTAGGCATTGATCCGTCAAGAACTTGCAGCAAAGAGTTTTCCCGACAGCGGGTGTCGCGGCCCGCCTGGGTGGCTCCGTAGGATCGGCTCGTGACAGGGGCGGAACGGCACACGGACATCGACGGCATGGCGGACGGTCTGGAGCGGCTCTGGACGCCGCACCGGATGACCTACATCTCCGGCGAGGACCGCCCGGCCGAGGGCTACGAGAAGCCGACCGGCTGCCCGTTCTGCCGGGCCCCCAAGCTGCCGCCGGAGGAGAGCCTGGTGGTGGCCCGCGGCGAGCACGTCTTCGTGGTGCTCAACCTCTATCCGTACAACCCAGGCCACCTGCTCGTCTGCCCCTACCGGCACGTCGCCGACTACACCGACCTGGACGTGCCGGAGACCACCGAGCTGGCGTCGTACACCCAGACCGCGATGCGGGTGATCCGCAAGGTGAGCAACGCGCACGGCTTCAACCTGGGCATGAACCAGGGCGGGGTGGCCGGCGCCGGCATCGCCGCGCACCTGCACCAGCACGTGGTGCCGCGCTGGGGCGGTGACGCGAACTTCATGCCGGTGATCGGCCGCACCAAGGTCCTGCCGCAACTGCTCGGTGACACCCGCGACCTGCTGGCCCGCGCCTGGCCGTCCTGACCGCCGGCGGAGCGCGAGGGCCGCGCCGGTCCGGCTAGCCGGCGCGCAGCAGCGGGGTCAGCTCCAGCCAGCTCTCCACCCGGTGTACGCGCGGCAGCAGCGCGGCGTACGGCTCGATGATCACACCGCCGATGTCCACAACCAGCCGTGTCGCATGGCGTCGATCATGCCGCACCCCACCGGTGGGTGCGCATCCTCAATTCCGCCTCGGGATCTGCTACGCCCCAACCCGGCGAAGGTGGCACGATCGGCCGATGGCAGTCACGACACGGACGTTGGGACGCAGCGGCATCGAGGTCAGCGCCCTCGGCATGGGGTGCTGGGCGATCGGCGGCCCCTGGGCGGAGGGGGCCCAACCGCTGGGCTGGGGCGCGGTCGACGACGACGAGTCCGTGCGGGCGGTACGCCGGGCGCTCGACGAGGGCATCACCCTCTTCGACACCGCCGACACGTACGGCGCCGGGCACAGCGAGCGGGTGCTCGGCCGCGCGCTCGCCGGCCGCCGGGACGAGGCCGTGATCGCCACCAAGTGGGGTTACACCTTCGACGAGGCGAGCCGACAGGCCACCGGGGAGGACGCGTCGCCCGCGTACCTGCGCCGGGCCGTCACAGACTCGCTGCGCCGGTTGGGCACTGACCGGATCGACCTCTACCAGCTGCACCTGGCCGACCTGCCGGTGCCGCGGGCGCAGGCGCTCATCGGCACCTGCGAGGACCTGGTCACCGAGGGCCTGATCCGGGCGTACGGGTGGAGCACCGACCGTCCCGACCGGGCCACCGCCTTCGGGCAGGCCGCCGCCGGTGCCACCGCCGTGCAGCACACCCTGTCGGTGCTGCGGGACGCTCCCGAACTGCTCGCCGTCTGCGAGAAGTACGACCTGGCCAGCGTCAACCGGGGCCCGCTGGGGATGGGTCTGCTCACCGGCAAGTACTCGTCCGGGTCGACCCTGCCCCGCGACGACGTACGCGGGTTGGCCCCCGGCTGGTTGGAGTGGTTCCGTGGTGGTCGGCCCGCGCCCGAGTGGCTGCGCCGGGTCGGCGCGGTCCGTGCGGCGCTCACCGCGGACGGGCGCACCCTCGCCCAGGGCGCGCTGGGCTGGATCTGGGCCCGCAGCGGTCGCACCATCCCGATCCCCGGCTGCCGTACGGTCGCCCAGGTCGAGGAGAACGCCGCTGCCCTGCACCGGGGCCCGTTGCCGGCGGACCAGTTCGTCGAGGTGGAACGCCAGTTGGCCGCTCTGCGGACCGCAGCCCTCCGCGACGCCGACCGCCCCCACTGGCCCCCTCCCACGCACCCCACCATCCACCCCTGAGCGGGGCATCCGCACCCGTCCGGCGCATCCGTCCGGATACCTGTCCGGTCCGTGCCGCCGTTCCGTCCTGGACTTGGGTGCCGACCCCACCTGTGAGTGCGGCACCCTGTAGAGCTGCCCCGCATCTGGGGCAGCTCTACAGGGCGCGCGACATGCCATGCCAACCCGCCGAACCGCCGCTGTCGAGCACGAGTTGTGCCTCGCGGTTCGCGGTTCGCGGTTCGCGGTTCGCGGGCTCGGTGGGGCGATGGTCAGGGGGTGTGTTCCTTGCGGATCTGGTCGGCCAGGTGCGCGGGCATGGGGTCGTGCCGGACGAAGTGACGGCGGAAGGTGCCGGTGCCAGCCGTCATCGAGCGCAGCTCGACGGCGTAGCGCAGCAACTCGGTGGCCGGCACCTCGGCGCGGACGAGGGTGCGGCCCTCGGTGTCCGGGTCCGGTTCGGTGCCGAGCACCCGGCCACGCCGGCTGGACAGGTCACCCATCACGGGGCCCACCGAGCCGTCGGGCACCCGGATGGTGACCTCGTCGATCGGCTCCAGCAACGCCGGCTGGCCACGGTCGGCGGCGTCGCGCAACGCCAGCGCACCGGCGGTCTGGAAGGCCGCGTCGGAGGAGTCGACGCTGTGCGCCTTGCCGTCCACCAGGGTCACCCGCAGGTCCACCACCGGGTGACCGGCGACCAGGCCACGTTCGAGCTGGGCGCGGACACCCTTCTCGACCGAGGGGATGTAGTTGTGCGGCACCGCGCCGCCGACGACCCGGTCGACGAACTCGAAACCGCTGCCCGGGGGCAGGGGCTCGACCTCGATGTCGCAGACCGCGTACTGGCCGTGGCCACCGGACTGCTTGACGTGCCGGCCGTGCCCCCTGGCGGGCGCGGTCATCGTCTCGCGCAGTGACACCTTGACCGGCTCGGTGTCCAGTTCGACGCCGCCGGCGCGCAGCCGGTCGAGCACCACGTCAGCGTGTGCCTCACCCATGCACCAGAGCACCAACTGGTGGGTCTCCGGGTTGCGCTCCAGCCGCAGCGTGGGATCGCCGGCGACCAGGCGGGCGAGGTTGCGGGCCAGGGCGTCCTCGTCGGCGCGGCTGTGGGCGACGACCGCCACCGGCAGCAGCGGTTCCGGCATCTCCCAGGGTGCGATCAGCAGCGGTTCGTCCCGGGCGGAGATGGTGTCGCCGGTCTCGGCGCTGCCCGACTTGGTGATCGCGCAGATGTCGCCGGCCACGCAGAGCGGCACCTCCCGCAGGGTGGCGCCCAGCGGGGTGAAGATGTGCCCGACCCGCTCGTCGGCGTCGTGGTCGGGGTGCCCGCGTTCGGCCATGCCGTGGCCCGAGACGTGCATGGTCTGGTCGGGGCGCAGCGTGCCGGAGAACACCCGGACCAGCGACACCCGGCCGACGTGGCGGTCGATGGTGGTCTTGACGACCTCCGCGACGAGCGGCCCGGCCGGGTCGCAGGTCAGCGGCGGACGCGGCGAGCCGTCCACGCCGGTCACCGCCGGCAACTCGTGCTCCAGCGGCGACGGGAACGCGGCGGTCAGCACCTCCAACAGCACGTCCAGCCCGACACCGGTCGCGGCGCAGACCGGCACCACCGGGTAGAAGTGGCCCCGGGCGACGGCCTTCTCCAGGTCGTCGATGAGCACCTCGGTGCTGATCTCCTCGCCGTCGAGGTAACGGTCCATGAGGGTCTCGTCCTCGCTTTCGGCGATGATCCCCTCGATCAGCTCGTCGCGGGACTCGTCGATGGCCCGCTGGTGCTCCGGGTCGGGATCGCGGACGTCGGCGGGAAGCCCGGCGGAATAGTCGAAGACCCGGCGGGTGATCAGGCCGAGCAGACCCTCGGTGGACACGCCGTCGTCGCCGAGCATCGGCAGGTAGAGCGGCATCACGTTGTCGCCGAAGAGGCGCTGGCAGAGCGCCACCGTCTCGTCGACGTCGGCGCGGGGCTGGTCCAGTCGGGCCACCGCGACCGCGCGGGGCATGTCGACGGCCGCGCACTCCTCCCACAGCGCGACGGTGGCCGCGTCCATGCCGCCGGCCGCCGAGACGACGAAGAGCGCTGCGTCGGCGGCCCGCAGCCCGGCGCGCAGCTCGCCGACGAAGTCCGCGTACCCGGGGGTGTCCAGCAGGTTGACCTTGATGCGGTTGTGCAGCAGCGGCGCGCAGGACAGGCTGACCGAGCGCTGCTGGCGGACGGCCGCGGGATCGTGGTCGCCGACAGTGGTGCCGTCGACGACGCTGCCGGCCCGGCCGATCGTGCCGGTGGCCGCGAGCAGCGCCTCGACCAGTGTCGTCTTGCCCGCTCCGGAGTGCCCGACGAGCACCACGTTGCGGACCCGCTCGGGCTCGGTCAGCACGGGCGTGCCGCCGGTGGAACCCTTCTCATGCTTTTGCGCCATGGGGCGCACCTCCCTCAGCCGGTGGTGGGTGGCGACCGCCGCGCGAGGTGGAAGCGGCCCGGGGCGAGAGCGCGGCGATATCCTCCGGTGGTCTGCTGCACAGCGGGAACGGGACGGGCGGACGGGTGAGCTGGCTCACCTCCCGGCTCGATCTCACACCCCTCGTCGGGTAGGCACAAGCCTCTCGCAGGCGCGTCGGCGGGACCGGCCGTATCGGCGGAGCTGGGGCGACCGTTATCGTGGGGACCGCCATGGCGAAGATCTTCCAAGTGTCGGCCCGCGCGGGGATGACCCGCGTCGTCGAGCCGATTGCCCGCGCCCTTCTGCGCGCCGGCGTCACCCCCAATGCCGTCACCGTCGCGGGCACCGTTGGTGTGCTCGTCGGCGCGCTCGGCTTCGGTGCCCGAGGCCATCTGGTCGCGGGCGCGTTGATCGTCACCCTGTTCGCGCTCACCGACCTGCTCGACGGGACGATGGCCCGAATGAGCGGCGGCTCCACCAGGTTCGGCGCGTTCCTCGACTCAAGCATGGACCGGGTCGCCGACAGCGCCGTCTTCGGCGCCGTCGCGTACTGGCTGGCCACGCAGGGCAACTACTCCGGGGTGGCCGCCGCGTTGGTCTGCCTGGCCGCAGGCAGCCTGGTCTCCTACGTGAAGGCTCGCGCCGAGGGGCTCGGCATGACCTGCAACGTGGGCATCGCCGAGCGCACCGAGCGGCTGCTGATCGTCGGGGTCGGCGGCATCCTCACCGGCCTGAACGTGAAGCCGGCGCTGGAGATCGCGCTCTGGCTGCTCGCCGCAGTGTCGATCTTCACGGTGGGGCAGCGGATGGCGCACGTCTACCGTCAGGCCCAGCAGCTCCAGCCGGACGGTCAGGCGTGAGCGGCGCGGCGGGGACCCGGCGCCGGACGACCGGCGGCCGGGCCGCGTGAACCTCACCGAGCTCGGCTACGTCGCCGGCTGGCGGGTGGTCCGCGCGTTACCTCGGCCGTTGGTGGCGGCGGCGTTCCAGGCGGGCGCGGACCGCGCCCACCGCACCGGCGGTGGGGGTACGGCCCGACTGCGCGCGAACCTGCGCCGGGTGGTCGGTCCGGACCTGCCCGACGCCGAGCTGGACGATCTCGTCAAGCGCGGGTTGCGCTCGTACGCCCGGTACTGGATGGAGGCGTTCCGGCTGCCCTCGCTGAGCCGCGCGCAGATCCTGTCCGGTTTCCGGCTCGACGGCGCCGAGTTGCTCGCCGCGGACGTGGCCGCTGGCCGGGGCGCGGTGGTGGCGTTGCCGCACGCCGGCAACTGGGACGCCGCGGGCGCCTGGGTGGCGGCCACCGGTTGGCCGATCGCCACCGTCATGGAGCGGCTCAAGCCGGAGGGCGTGTACAAGCGGTTCCTGGCCTTCCGAGAGGTCCTCGGGATGGAGATCCTGCCGACGCACGGTGGGCCACGTCCGGCGTTCGACGTGCTGCTGGACCGGGTACGCGCCGGTGCGGTGGTGCCGCTGCTGGCCGACCGGGACCTCTCCGCCCGCGGGGTGGAGGTGGACTTCTTCGGCGGGAAGACCCGGATGCCGGCCGGGCCCGCACTGCTGGCGCTGCACACCGGAGCGCCGCTCTACGTGGCCTCGATGTGGTACGAACCGGACGCCGCGTGCGCGTCGCTCGCGGGCCCGCTGCCGGTCCCCGGACCCGAGGTGGGGCCTTTGGACCAGCGGGTCCGTTCGCTGACCCAGCTGATCGCCGACCGTCTGGCGGCGGGCATCGCCCGGCATCCGGAAGACTGGCACATGTTGCAGCGGATGTGGCTGGACCAGCGGAGGACGGGGGACGGCACAGAGCTGCCCTCGTCGGCGTCCGGTCAGGTCTGAGGGGGTGGTGGGTGCGGTGGGATGGTGTCCCACGGTCACGGACAGGGGGCGCTGACGCATGCGGATCGGCATCGTGTGCCCGTACTCCTTCGACGTCCCCGGCGGGGTGCAGAACCACGTCATGGACCTCGCCGAGGCGCTGATCGCGCTCGGCCACGAGGTCAGCGTGCTCGCCCCGGCCGACGAGGATTCGCCGCTGCCGGCGTACGTGGTGTCCGCCGGCCGTGCCATGCCGCTGCCGTACAACGGATCGGTGGCCCGGATCGCGTTCGGCCCGGTCTCGACCGCCCGGGTCCGGCGTTGGATCACCAATGGCGACTTCGACGTGCTGCACGTGCATGAGCCGCTCACGCTGAGCCTGTCGCTGCTGGCCGTGCTCTCCGCTCGCGGCCCGGTGGTGGCCACGTTCCACACCGCGATGACCCGTTCGCGGGTGTTGGCGGCGGCGCAGGGTGTGCTCCAGATCGTGTTGGAGCGGATCACCGCCCGGATCGCGGTCAGCGCGCTGGCCCGCAAGGTGCAGGTCGAGCACATGGACGGCGGCGCGGTGGAGATCCCCAACGGGGTGGCGGTGGCGAAGTTCGCCGACGTCGAGCCGTTGCCGGGCTGGCCGGGTGAGTGTGCCCCGGGCTCCGGCGGCACGCTGGGCTTCCTGGGCCGGTTCACCGAGGCGCGAAAGGGCTTCCCGGTGCTGCGCGACGCGTTCGTGGCGCTGGCCGCCACCAGGCCGGGGCTACGGCTGCTCGTCGCCGGCCCGGGTGCTCCCGACGACCTGTACGACCAGTTCCCGCCCGACCTGCACGAGCGCGTCACGTTCCTCGGCCTGGTCACCGAACCGGACAAGGCGCGGATGCTGCGCAGTGTGCACCTCTACGTGGCACCGAACACCGGCGGCGAGTCCTTCGGCATGATCCTCACCGAGGCGTT
This sequence comes from Micromonospora sp. A202, assembly GCF_006715105.1. Classification (NCBI taxonomy): domain Bacteria; kingdom Bacillati; phylum Actinomycetota; class Actinomycetes; order Micromonosporales; family Micromonosporaceae; genus Micromonospora; species Micromonospora sp. A202. Next base: position 2,100,733 of record NZ_VFMP01000001.1, read on the forward strand.
GGCGGCCGGCACGACGGTCGTCGCCAGCGACCTGGACGCGTTCCGGCGGGTGCTCGACGGTGGGCGTGCTGGCCGGCTGTTTCCCACCGGTGACCCGGCGGGGCTGCGCGACGCCCTGGCCGAGCTGTTGGACGACCCGGCGGGTCGGGCCGCACTGACCGCCTGCGGGGATCAGGTCGTGGCGAATTTCGACTGGCCCGTGGTTGCTCGCCGCGTTCTGGAGGTATACGCAGCGGCGATCGAAGCAACCGACGGGCGGGTCATCGACCAGGAATGGGTGGGGCTGGGCTGACCGGTGTGACGGATGGTGCGGCAGCGACCGGTTGTCCGGCGTGACCGCACCCACTCGGAGCTGAAACGGAGCAGCACTACGATGCCGCACATGTGGTGGGTGGTGGCCGCGAGCGTGGTCGTGGGGCTGGTCGCGGCGTACCTCATCTGGACCGCCGGCCGGGTCGAGAGGTTGCAGAGCCGCGCGGAGCTGGCGGCCCGGGCTCTCGACGCTCACCTGCTGCGTCGGGCGGCCGCGGCGGCCGTGCTGGCCGAGCGGCGCTTCGGCGTGGAGCTGTACGCGGCGGCCCGCATCGCCCTGGACGCCAGCCCGGACGAGCGGGAGGCGGCGGAGAACGACCTGACCCGGCAGCTGCGTTCCGTGCCGTTGGATCAGGGCGATCCGGACTGCGGGGCGGTCATCGCCGCCAGTCGCCGGCTCGCGCTGTCCCGCCAGGTGCACACCGACCTGGTGCGGGACGCCCGTTCGGCGCGCAGCCGGCCGCTGGTGCGGTTGTTGCGGATGGGGCGGGGTCGGGAGTGGCCGCGCTACTTCGACATCGACGACCCGACCCTGACGGTGCCTGCGGACGTGCCCGCGAGCTGACCCGGTGGGCCGGTGATCGGTGCCACAGAGCAGGCCACCGGGGGTCTGATTGGCTGTCGGTGCGGCGTTGAACCGCGCGTAGCATTTTCGCTGCCACCCCCAGGAGCCCGTCCAAGGAGCGATGACCCGTGCCCGAAAACACCGTCTCGAACACCGGTACCGCCCCCGTCGTCGGCACCGCCCGCGTGAAGCGTGGCATGGCCGAGATGCTCAAGGGCGGCGTGATCATGGATGTGGTCAATGCCGAGCAGGCCAAGATCGCTGAGGACGCCGGCGCCGTCGCGGTGATGGCCCTGGAGCGGGTGCCCGCCGACATCCGCGCGCAGGGCGGGGTGTCCCGGATGAGCGACCCCGACATGATCGACGGGATCATCGAGGCGGTCTCCATCCCGGTGATGGCCAAGGCCCGCATCGGTCACTTCGTCGAGGCGCGGATCCTCCAGTCGCTCGGCGTGGACTACGTCGACGAGTCCGAGGTGCTGACCCCGGCGGACTACGCGAACCACATCGACAAGTGGGCCTTCACGGTGCCCTTCGTCTGCGGCGCGACCAACCTGGGCGAGGCGCTGCGCCGGATCACCGAGGGCGCGGCCATGATCCGCTCCAAGGGTGAGGCCGGCACCGGTGACGTCTCCAACGCCACCACCCACATGCGGAAGATCCGTCAGGAGATCGCCCGGCTGTCCTCGCTGCCGACCGACGAGCTGTACGTCGCGGCCAAGGAGCTGCAGGCCCCGTACGACCTGGTCAAGGAGGTCGCCGAGAGCGGCAAGCTGCCGGTGGTGCTGTTCACCGCCGGCGGGATCGCCACTCCGGCCGACGCGGCGATGATGATGCAGCTCGGCGCGGAGGGCGTCTTCGTCGGTTCCGGCATCTTCAAGGCCGGCAACCCGGCCCAGCGGGCCGCCGCGATCGTCAAGGCCACCACCTTCCACGACGACCCGGACGTGCTGGCAAAGGTTTCCCGGGGTCTCGGCGAGGCGATGGTCGGCATCAACGTCGACGAGATCCCGCAGCCGCACCGCCTGGCCGAGCGCGGCTGGTGAGCGCTCCTTCGGGCGGCGTGAACCGGAGAGGAACTGTGTGAACGTGACGGCACCCGTGATCGGCGTTCTCGCGCTCCAGGGGGACGTCCGCGAGCACGTCGCGGCACTGGTCGCGGCGGGCGCGGACGCCCGCCCGGTCCGGCGTCCGACCGAGCTGGACGCGGTCGACGGCCTGGTCATTCCCGGGGGCGAGTCCACCACCATCAGCAAGCTCACCGACATCTTCGAGATGCGCGAGCCGATCGACAAGCGGATCGCCGACGGCATGCCGGTCTACGGATCCTGCGCGGGCATGATCATGCTGGCGACGGTGGTGTTGGACGGCCGACCGGACCAGCGGGGCTTCGCCGGCATCGACATGACCGTCCGGCGCAACGCGTTCGGCCGGCAGGTCGACTCGTTCGAGGCGCCGGTGGAGATCACCGGGGTGCCGGGGGAGCCGTTCCACGCGGTGTTCATCCGCGCGCCCTGGGTCGAGCGGGTCGGTGCCGGCGTCCAGGTGATCGGGACGGTGACCGACGGCCCGGCCGCCGACCGGATCGTGGCCGTCCGGCAGGGCAACCTGCTGGCCACCTCGTTCCACCCGGAGCTGACCGGTGACCTGCGCGTGCACGCGTACTTCGTGGACCTGGTGCGGGCCGCCTCCTGACGGCGTGCCCCGTTGCTCAGCCGGCGACCGCCCGGAGCTGCCCCGGGCGGCGGCCGGCCAGCTGGTCGAGCGCGATGGCCGTGGCGGCGTCGGCGGGCAACTGCACCACCAGGCGCTGCGGGTCGGCATCGGCCAGCTCCAGGGTCTCGACGTTGAGGCGCAACAGCCCCGCCGCCGGATGTCGCACCGTCAGCAGACCGGTACGCGCGGCGGTGACCGGTCGCTGCCGCCAACGGTCGACGAACGGCGCGCCCACCGTACGGGCCAGCCGCTCGGCGAAGGCGTCGCTGGCCGGATCGCCCCGGCGCAGCAGGTGCAGCTCCGCGACCTGCTGGTCGGCCAGCGCCGACCACTGCGGATAGTGCGCACGGGCCCGCTCGTCGGTCAGCACGAACCAGACCAGGTTCGGTCGCGACCCGTCCAGCAGCCCGAGCGGGCGGGCGAGCACGTCGAATGGCTCATTCCAGGCCAGCACGTCGCCGAGCCGGTTGAGCACGTACGCCGGGGTGTCGCGCAGCGCGTCGAGCATCGCGCGGACCGTGGGCCGGACGGTGCGGGACACCGTCGGCCGGTCACCCGAGCAGAGCTGTCGGGCGTGCTGAGCCGAGGCGAGTTGCCGCAGGTGTTCGCGGTCGGCGCTGTCCAGGCGCAGCGCGTCGGCGAGCGCGGCGAGGATCTCCGGCGATGGTCGGGTGTCGCGGCCCTGTTCCAGTCGGGTCAGGTATTCCACGCTGACCTGCGCCAACGTCGCCAGCTCGGCCCGGCGCAGCCCGGGGGTGCGTCGGCGGGGGCCCTCGGGGAGGCCGACCTCGGCCGGCCGCCGCGCCTCGCGGCGACTGCGCAGGAAGGCGCCCAGCTCTCCGTCCATCACCGAGCCAGTCTGGCAGTCGGCGTCGGCCGGTGGGTGGCCCTGGCAGGGCCATCCTCGCGGCGGTCTCCCCCCACCGCCGCGTGGCTCGCAGGATCGGGGGCATGAGAAACGCACAGAGCACAGGACCGCTGCGGATCGGTGTGATCGTGGGCAGCACCCGTCCGGGTCGGCGCGGCGCGGCGGTCGCCCGTTGGGTCATGGAGGTGGCCGAGCGGCACGAGGCGGTACGCGCCGGGGACGCCGTCTTCACACTGGTGGACCTCGCCGAACAGGCATTACCACTGTTGGACGAGCCGGTGCCGGCGCTGTTCGGCGACTACCGGCACCCGCACACCCGGCGGTGGGCGGAGGTGGTGGACGGCTGCGACGCCTTCGTCTTCGTCACCCCGGACTACAACCGCTCGATACCGGCAGCGCTCAAGAACGGCATCGACTTCCTGTACGCGGAGTGGACCGACAAGGTGGCCGGCGTGCTGAGCTACGGCGTGCAGGGCGGCACCCGGGCCGCCGATCACCTGCGGGCGATTCTGACCGAGGTGCGGACGGTGGTGGCGCCGACCGGAGTGGCGCTGTCGATCTTCACTGACTTCGACTTCACCGGCGCCGACCCTGGTGACCGGACCGCCGGCCGCTTCGCGCCGGGTGACGGTCGGGAAGCGGAGCTGTCCACGATGCTCGCCGAGATCGTGACCTGGTCGCGGGTGCTTCGGCCGGCAGATCGTGCGCTGTTGGGGTCGTAGCCCATCGCGGATTTCGTCCCGTCTGCCCCGGTCTGGGGGGACGGGACGGAGTCGCCGCGCGCGGTGCATGACAGCGACCCGGGGGACGTCGGTAGGATTGCGGAGATTCGGCAGGGCCATCTGCCCGCCAGGCTTCCGCCAGAGCTGACCGGCACCTCCGCGTGCGCCGGCGGGAGTGGGGCGTGAGCGGTGCGGTCGATGCAGACGGCGGGTAGCAACGGAGGTAGAAGATGTCCGGCCACTCAAAGTGGGCGACGACCAAGCACAAGAAGGCCGTCATCGACGCCAAGCGCGGCAAGATGTTCGCCAAGCTGATCAAGAACGTCGAGGTGGCCGCGCGGATCGGCGGCGGCGACCCCACCGGCAACCCGACTCTCTTCGACGCGATCCAGAAGGCGAAGAAGAGCTCGGTGCCGAACGACAACATCGACCGCGCCGTCAAGCGCGGCTCCGGCCTGGAAGCGGGCGGCGCCGACTGGCAGACGATCATGTATGAGGGGTACGGCCCGAACGGCGTGGCCATGCTCATCGAGTGCCTCACCGACAACCGCAACCGGGCGGCCACCGAGGTGCGGACGGCGCTGACCCGCAACGGCGGCTCGCTCGCCGACGCCGGCTCGGTGTCGTACATGTTCTCCCGCAAGGGCGTGGTGATCGTGCCCAAGGAGGGCACCAGCGAGGACGACGTGATGATGGCCGTCCTCGACGCCGGCGCCGAGGAGGTCAACGACCTCGGTGAGGCGTACGAGGTGGTCTCCGAGCCGACCGACCTGGTCCCGGTGCGGACTGCGCTGCAGGACGCCGGCATCGAGTACGAGTCGGCGGAGTCCTCGCTGATCCCCAGCATGAACATCCCGCTGGACGAAGAGGGCGCCCGCAAGATCTTCAAGCTGATCGACGTCCTGGAAGACTGCGACGACGTGCAGAACGTCTACGCGAACTTCGACATCAGCGACGACGTGATGGCGGCGGTCGACGCCTGAGAGCGGTCCACTCGGAACCACGGAGGTCGGGGTGTCCCTCGCGCTGGGACACCCCGACTTTCGCAAAGCCGGGTGGACCGGGCGATGGCGTCGAACGTGGAGGTGGGAAGGTGGCGGCAGACCGGTTCGCGCCAGGTGACACGGTGGTGCGCCGTGAGGTGCTGCGGGGCGAGGTCTGGTTCGCCTGCCCGACGATCTGCGTCCAGGACTCGCCCGACCTGCTCGCCCTCTACCTTCCACCGGGAGCCGAGTTCGGCTTCCCGAAGACCGGCGTCTTTCCCTGCGGACGGCACCCGTGGGAGACCGCCGGGCACCGCTCCTGGTCCGGCCACGGCAAGCTGATGCTGCAACGCCCCGGCGAGGCGCACTCGGTCGACGTGTTCTGGACGGGGCCGGGGCGCGACTTCGCCGGCTGGTACTTCAACCTCCAGGACCCGGTGCGTCGTACGCCGATCGGGGTGGACACCCTCGACCACGAGCTGGACCTGTGGTGGGGCGCGGACGCCGACCGGTACGTCTGGAAGGACGTGGAGATGTTCGCCCAGCGCCTCGTCGAGGGGCGCTACCCCGGGATGGCTGACGCGATCCAGGCCGAGGGTGACCGGATCGCGGCGCTGCTCGACGCGAGCGAGCGTTGGTGGGACCCGGCGTGGGCGCAATGGCACCCCGATCCGGCCTGGTCGGTGCCCCCGCTGCCCACCGGCTGGGACCAGGTGCCGCCCGCCCGCTGAGCACTCGGAACCGGGCCGTACGGCGGCGGGCGCCGGCATCCGTCAGGACACCGGCGCCCGCGTGGGGCGAACCGTCGACTCAGCCGATCGTCTCGCGCTCCCGCCAGGCGGCGCGCAGCGAGGTCCGGCCGTTGGTGCGCAGGAGTGAACCCTCGTAGACCCGGGCCCCGGCGATCACGAACGCTCCGGCGGCGACCAGCAGGATGACCAGCGAGACGATCGGTTCCCAGGTGGCCGCGTCACCGGTGAACAGCCGCAGGGGCATGGCCGTCGGCGACGAGAACGGCAGGTACGACAGCACCCGCATCGCTGTGGCGTTGTCGTTCAGGAAGATCACCGCGAAGAACGGCAGCATGACGGCGAACTGCACGGGTGTCGACACGGCGGCGATGTCCTCCTGCCGGTTGGCCAGCGCGCCGGCTGCCGCCCACATCGCGGCGAGCAGCACGAAACCGAGCAGGAAGAACGGCACGAACCAGCCGATCGCCGGCGCGAGCAGGCTGAGCAGTCCGCCGCTGTCGCCGATCTGCATGCCGAGCACCGCCACCACGGCGATGAGCGCGATCTGTGCGAACGCCAGGATGCCGCCGGCCACCACCTTGCCGGCCAGCAACGCCCGCACCGGCACCGCCGCGACCAGGATCTCCACGATGCGGGTCTGCTTCTCCTCGGTGACGCTCTGCGCGATCTGCAGGCCGAAGGTCTGCGACGTGATGAAGAAGACGAACGCGAAGACGAACGGCACCAGGAACGCCACCACCGGGTCGACCGCGTCCGGGTCAAGCAACTGCACCGGCGGCGAGGTGCTCAGCGCCTGGACCACGTCGGTGGGGGACTCGTCCATCGCGAGAACCTTCGGACCGGAGACCACCGCCGCGTCCACGTCACCGTCGCGGACGGCCTGCTCGGCGGCCCGGTCGTCGGCGACCACGCGGACGTCGAGTCCGGCGTCCCGCAGCGGCCCGGCTGCCTCCTGGGTGACGGCCACAGAGTCCGGACCGCCGGAGAGCAGCGGCGGCAGGATGGTGCCCGCCGCCGCGATCAGCAGGAAGAAGAGGGTGCCGAACAGGAAGGTGCGGTCGCGGAGTTTGACGCGGATCTCGCGTTCGGCGACCAGCCGGGTGGCCTGGGTGACGTTCACTGGGTGACCTCTCGGAAGATCTCGGTGAGCGAGGGGCTGACCGGGCGGAAGGCGCGGACCGGGCCGCGGGCGAGGGCCGCCTGCAGCACGGGCTGTTCGTCGGCGCCGGCCGGCAGGTCGAAGACGACCCGAGCACCGTCCAGTTCGACCAGGGTGACCCCTGGCTGGTCGCGTACCCAGCCGGCGTCGCCGGCCACCACCAGCTCGTAGCGGGGCACGGTGTACGAGTCGCGCAGTTGCTGCCGGCTGCCTGCGGCGCGGATCACCCCGTCGCCGATGATCACCAGGTCGTCGCAGAGGCGCTCCACGACGTCGAGCTGGTGGCTGGAGAAGAGCACCGGCGCTCCGGCCGAGGCGCGTTCCCGCAGCACGGTGACGACGGTGTCGACGGCGAGGGGATCGAGGCCGGAGAACGGCTCGTCGAGCACCAGCACCTCGGGGTCGTGCACCAGCGCGGCGGCGATCTGGGCCCGTTGCTGGTTGCCCAGCGACAGCGTCTCCAGCAGGTCGTCGCCGCGCGCACCGAGCCCGACCCGTTCCAGCAGGGTGTCGGTGGCGCGCCGAGCCGCCGGTGCGTCCAGGCCGTGCAGCCGGCCCAGGTAGGTCACCTGCTCCCGGGTGGTCATCTTGGGGTAGAGGCCGCGCTCCTCCGGCATGTAACCGAAGCGCTGGCGGTCCTGCCGGGTCAGCGTCCTGCCACCCCAGCTCACCTCGCCGGCGTCCGCGGACAGCACACCCAGGATGATCCGCATGGTGGTGGTCTTGCCGGCGCCGTTGGCGCCGACGAAGCCGGTCATCCGGCCGGCGGCCACCTCGAAGGACACGTTCTTGAGCACCTGCCGGTCGCCGAAACTGCGGTCGACGCCGTCGAGGCGAAGCGTTCTGGTCACGCATCCACGCTAGATCGAATGCGGTGTCACGCCGTCCGTCCGAGGACTGAGCGGGTGGGTCCGTCCTACGACGGATGGCGGTCACCCGCCGGGCCGGACCACCCCGTTCTCGTACGCGAACACCACCGCCTGGACCCGGTCGCGCAGGCCCAGTTTGGCCAGCACCCGACTCACGTGCGTCTTCACCGTCGCCTCGCCCAGGTGCATGCTCGCGGCGATCTCCGCGTTGCTCGACCCGCCGGCGAGCAGCACCAGCACCTCCCGTTCCCGCGGGGTCAGCCCGGCCAGCGCGGCGTCGGCCTCCGGTCCCCGGTGGGCGGTGCCCGCCGGGTCACCGGGACGGGCGAACGTGGAGATCACCCGCCGGGTGATCTCCGGGGCGAGCAGGCCGTCGCCCCTGGCCAGCACACGAATCGCCTCGATCAGCTCCTCCGGCGTGCCGTTCTTCAGCAGGAAGCCACTGGCACCGGCCCGCAGCGCGGCGAAGAGATAGTCGTCCCGGTCGAAGGTCGTGAGGATCAGCACCGCCGGCCCACCGGGCCCGTCGGCGGTGATCTGCCGGGTGGCCTCCAGGCCGTCCATCCCGGGCATCTCCACGTCCATGAGTACGACGTCCGGGCGGGTGGCTCGGGTCATGGTGACGGCCCGTTCGCCGTCGGCCGCCTCGCCGACCACCTCGATGTCGTCCTCCACCTCGAGGATGACCCGGAAGCCGGTGCGGACGAGGTGCTGGTCGTCGGCGAGCAGCACCCGGACGGTCGGACCCGGGGCCGACGGCTCGCCGGTCGGTGCGGCGCTCATGCCGAACGCGCCGTGTCGACGACCGGCTGCTGCTCGTCGCTCGGCGCCCGCTGCGCGCCCACCGGCGGGTCCGCCGCTGCCGGCAGTGGGAAGCGGGCGCGTACCCGCCAACCGCCACCGGCGCGCGGCCCGGCCTCCAGGTCGCCGTCGTGGGCGCTGACCCGTTCGTGCATTCCGATCAGGCCCAGCCCGAGGGCGTTGACCTGGCGGCCACCTCGTCCGTCGTCGGTCACGTCGACCTCCACCTCGCGGGCCAGGTACCGGACCCGCACGTCCAACACGTTCGCTCCGGCGTGCTTCAGGGTGTTGGTCACCGCCTCCTGCGTCACCCGGTAGGCCGCCTGCGAGACCGACTCGGGCAACGCGACCGCGTCGCCGTACACCCCGAGGGTTGCCGTCAGGCCCGCGGCTCGGGCCCGCTCGACCAGCTCGCCGATCCGTTCGACGCCGCCGGTCGCCGGCGGCTCGGCGTCGGCGTTGGCGTTGGCGGGGGCCCGCAGCACGCCGAGCATCCGACGCAGCTCGTCGACGGCGGTGCGGGCGCTCTGCTCGATGGCGGTGAGGGCCGTGCGGGCCTTGCCAGGGTCGCGGTCGAAGACCCGGCGGCAGGCGGACGCCTGCACCCCCATGACCGACACGTGGTGGGCGACCACGTCGTGCAGCTCCCGGGCGATCCGGACCCGTTCGCCGAGCACCGCCCGTTCCCGAGCCTCGGCCTGGGACCGGCGCAGGTCCTCGGCCTGGGTCCGCAGCTCGTGCTCGCGGCGCGCGGCGACCCAGGCGGTCTCGCCGAAGAAGTACGCGAAACCGAAGACCAGCACGTTGACCAGGACGCCGGTGACCATCGCGGCGAGCACCGGTGGCACCGGCCCGACGGCGTCGGCGAAGGCGCCGGGCGGGATGTGGTCGATGGACACCGCGTAGTAGATCCCCAGCCAGGCGAACATCGTGGCGATCACGCCGATCCGCAGCCTGCGGGACCGCTGACGGTCCTGTCCCCAGGCGCCCACCGTGTAGAGGGCGCAGAACAGGGCCCACGAGGAGAACTGGGTCTCCGGGGCCGAGCGCGCCTGCGCGGCGATGAAAGCCACCGAGATGATCAGCAGGGTCGCGGCCGGCCAGCGTCGCCGCCAGATCAGCGGCAGGGTCACCGCGACGGTCCAGAACAGCTGCTCCGGCCCGGACGGCGGTGGACCCAGCAGGAACGCCCCGGTGCTGCGGGCCAGGGTGAGGCTCACCAGGGCCAGTGCGGTCACGCCCAGGCCGAGCCAGAGGTCGACCCGACGTTGCTCTGCCGTCGGGCCGGGTCGGCGCCAGTCCTCTCGCGATGACGTGCTCATCCAGGAACGATGCCACGGAACCCCCGGCGTCCGTCCACCGGGCGGGGCCGTCGCCAGCTCCTGCCGACGGGCGACGGCCCGGCGCGGGGTGCGCGCCGGGCCGTCGTGTCGGGTGTCACTCACGCCGTCTGGCGGCGCGTCTTCAGGGCGGTGTCGATCAGGTCCCAGACCAGGATCGCGGCCGTGCCGACCGCGATGGCGACCCCGATGAGGTTGCGGTTGTCCGCGTCCGCCAGCCAGCTCAGCCGCTCGCCCAGGTCCGCGTTGAGCAGCCGGTCGGAGAGAGCCAGCCACACCAGCGGCACCGAGAACGCGAGGTTGAGCAGCGCCTTGGTCCCGAACAGCGCCCAGTTCCACTGCCCGATCCGGTACTTGACGATCTCGAACACCAGGGTGCCGAGCAGGACGACGATCAGTGCCGGCAGCCAGAAGGACCACAGCGCCGGGTCGAGGATCGGGATGTTGTCGCCGTCGGTGTCGCGTACCCAGGACCGGTAGTGCTGGAACGGTAGGTAGCCGATCGTGCCCACCAGAACGACCACCGACGCGATGGTGTCGGCGAGGGACACGTCGCGGTGCGCCGGGACGTCGGGCAGTTGGTCGACCGTCCAGTCCGGCAGGTCCATGACCGGTTGGGAGCGCTCGATGATCGCAAAGGTCAGGGTGAGCCAGAAACCGATGTGCACGCCCACGTGCAGGGCGACGACGAGACCTGGCCCGATGGCGCCGAAACCGCTTCCCTCGGCGACCTTGACGATGGCGACGATCGTGCCGACGAGCGCCGGGATGAAGCTGAGCAGCAGTTTCAGCAGGCGCAGCCAGACCAGGTAGTAGGTCGGGCCGATGAGCTGCAACCGGCGATCGGCGTACCGGGCGGCCAACTCGTCCGGGTTGCCCAGCTCGGTGAGCACCTCCCGCTCGGCGGTGGGGGCGTCCCGGCCGCTGCCGGTCCGATCCTCGATCATGTCCTCGATCGAGGCGCGTAGCTCGCTGGCGATCTCGTCCCGGCGCTGGGTGGGCACCGAGCGCAGGGTGGCGGCGAGGTAGCGGTCGGTCAGGGTGTTCATCGGTCGGCTCCTTGAATCAGCCCGGTGATGGAGGTCTGTACGGCGGCGAGGTCGTCGAGGAGCCGGGTCAGCATCGACTCGCCCTCGTCGCTGGTCCGGTAGAACTTGCGCGGCCGGCTCTCCGCGGTGTTCCACTCGCTGGTCAGCAGCCCCTGGTCCTCCAGGCGGCGCAGCAGCGGGTAGAGCGTGTTGGCGTCGACCGGGAAGCCGTGGTCGGTGAGCCGTTGCAGCAGTGCGTAGCCGTAGTCCGGTCGGCGCAACGCGACCAGGCTGGCCACCACGACGGTGCCTCGACGTAACTCCTGTAGGTGCGTCCGTAGAACGTCCTCGCTAACCATGTGTCACACCATACTGTGTGGCACACAGTGTTGTCTACGCCAATAGCATCGTGTCACTCACAGATGCACTGGACGGGTGGCCGTGCCGGGCAGCACGAGGGGCGCCCGGCACGGGCCGGACGCCCCGAGATCTGACACGGATCAGCAGGTCGAGCCCTGCCGGAAGTTCCGCTCGACGAAGCTGGCCGGGCCGACCTGGAAGTAGCCCACGCCCGGCCGGATCGGATGCCCGGTGAACAGCTCGACCCGCGAGCCGACCCGTACGAGGTAAGCCTCGGCGTCCCCGGCGTCGTTGCGGATCAGCGAACCCCGCCGGCCGTAGATGTCCTCCAACTCGTCGAAGGACATGCCGACCATCGCGCCGGCGGGGGATCGTGGCGGCGCGGTGGCCGTACCGACCTCCACCAGCCGGCCGTCGCGGAAGGCCAGGATGAGCACCCCGGCCCAGGAACCGGTCACGCCGGCGTGCACCACCCCGCCACAGGCCGTCGCCGTCCAGCCAATGCGCCCGGCCGCGGTGAGCGCCGCCAGGTCGGCGCCGATCCGGTACGCCCCGGCGCCGCCGACGCCGAGCACCTGCGGGTGGCTGTGCCCGGCCGCGGCGAGTGGTCCGTGCGTCGAGGCCGGCGCGGTGCCGCCCGACACCGGAGCCGCCGAGGCCGGACCGGCGCCGACCAGCGGGACGAGTGTGCCGAGCGCCAGCGCGGCGGTGGTGAGGAGGATCGAGGGTCGGTTCATCATGCGCTCCTTCGGTGATGGGTCTCTGCCCTGTTAGTCACCGCGCCCAGCCCAACGGTTCGTCGGCTTTCCGACCAGCCCGGTCTACTGTGCAGAGAGACGCCGACCGACCGTGCTGGCCGGGGGTGACGCGGTGACGGCTCCGCAACGGATCGGGCCCTACTCCATCGAGCGGCTGCTGGGCGTCGGATCGTTCGCGACCGTCTGGCTGGGCTACGACCCGCTGCTCGACGGGTACGTGGCGATCAAGGTGCTGGCCGAGAACTGGAGCCACGACCTGCGGGTCCGGGAACGCTTCCGAGACGAGGCCCGGCTGCTGCGCCGGCTGGAGCACGAGCGGTTGGTTCGGGTGCACGCCGTCGGTGAGCTGCCCGACGGACGGCCGTACGCCGTGCTGGCCTGGGCGAACGGGGGCAGCCTCCGGGACCGGCTGGCTCTCGCTGAGATTTCCGTGCCTGCGGCGCTGCGCCTGCTCGGCGAGATCTGCGCGGGCGTGAGCGTGCTGCACCGCCACGGCGTCGTGCACCGCGACCTCACCCCCGGCAACATCCTGTTCCACTCCACTCCGGCGCCCTCCGGCGCGGAATCCACCGGGTCGCCCTCCGGCGTCGAGTCCACCGGTGCGACCTCCCGCGCCGAGCGGGTGCTGATCGCCGACCTGGGTCTCGCCAAGGCGCTCGCCGCCGCCTCCGGCCTCACCGCCCGGGCCGGTACCCCCGGCTACATGGCGCCGGAGCAGGACGACCCGGGCGCGGTGATCGACACCCGTGCCGACGTGTACGGGCTCGGACGGCTCGGGATCCGCCTGCTCGCCGCCGCCCCCGGGCCCGACCCGCCCAGGTCGGCCGGCGCCCTTCGACTGCGCGACGGCGTGCCGGCGCGGGTGGCGGCGGTGCTCCTCCGGGCCACCGCTCACCGGCCCGCCGACCGCTATCCCGACGCCGCCGCGCTGCACACCGCGCTCGACCGGGCCGTCGATCCCGTTCGGCAGTCGTCGCCGGCGGGTCGTCGCCCGTACCGGATGCTGCTGGCCGGGGCGGCCGTCGCGGCCGTCGCCGTCGTGGGCGCCGAGCCGGGCGGCACCGGGGCCGAACGCGACACCTACACCGCCGGACCGCTCACCGTGACATTGCCGGACGGCTGGTCGGCCACCGGGGCGACCTGGGCCGGTCAGTACGACGCCGACGGCCAAGCGGAACCAGCGCTGGTGATGTCGCCGCAGCCCCGCCGCTGGGCCGCCGACCCCGGGCTGCCCGGCGCGTTCGTCGGCGTCTCCGTCAGCACGGCGGCGCGCACCACGCCCGCCGGGTTCCTGGCCGAGCGCACACACGGGGACTGCACGTCCGCGCCGGTGCGCACCACCCGCCAGGCGGGCGTCGAGTGGACCGTGGTGGCGTACCGCTGCGACCGGGACCGGCCGCGGATCGTCGAGTCGGCCGGCCTGCATCCCGCCCGCGGCGCTCTGGTGTACGTGCAGGTCGTGCCACCACTGGACGGCGGACCCGACTTCGTCGACGGGCTGCTCGCCGGCGTGCGGGTGCGCTGAACGGCGCTCCGTGGCGACCGGCGACCATGCGCCGGCCGGTCAGATCGCGGCGGGCTAGCGGACCACCACGGTGATGATGTGCTCCCGGTCCTGCTGGGGGATCGTGACGTCGACGGTGCCGGGGCGGACGAACCGGATGTCCACCACGCCGGCCTCGTAGTGCTGCGAGACCAGCTCCGGGCGGTCGACGGTGACCAGGCCCGGGCCGATGCCCTGGATCCGCAGCACCGCGCCGGTGGCGAAGCAGAGGGACCGCAGCAGTTCGAGCTCGGTCTCGGCCAGCGGCAGGTCGTAGCGCACGGCGCCCTGGCAGCTCGTGGTCGGCCCGGTCGACGTGGCGGCCGGGCGGTGCGGCGTACCCCTGGCGGTGGTCGGCGCGGGCGGTGCCGCGATCGGACGCCCGCTGGTCGGCGGCGGTCGGGACGGAGATGCTGTGGGCGCCGGGATCGCCGAGGGGGTCGGCGACGGTCGGGACTCGGCGGGTGGTTGCACCGGCAGCGGCGCGACCGCGTCGGTGCCGCCGCAGGCCGCGACCGCCACGGCGGCCACGAGGACGATGCCACCGGCGAGGAGCCGGCGGATCCAGGGGAGTCGCCCGGCGGTGCTCACTCGGAGCCGAGTCGTTGCCGGACCTGCCGCCGGGCCAGGTGCAGCCGGGACTTCACGGTGCCCACCGGCACGTCGAGCAGCGCCGCGATCTCGGGATAACTCAGCCCGAGGACGTCGCGCAGGGCAACCACCTCGGCGAGGTCGGGGCGGACCGCGTCGAAGGCGTCGAGCAGGTCGAGGCGGGTGCCCGCGACCACGCTGGTCCGTCGTGGGTCGGCCTGCTCGGGCACGGGTACGCCGCCGGCCTCCAACCGCCAGCGGCGGCGCAGCGTGCGGTACGTCGAGCGGGCCCGGTTGGCGGTCAGCCGGTGCAGCCAGGTGCGGAACGAGGAGCGCCCCTCGAACCGGGTGATCCCGTTGGCCAGCGCCAGCAGGGTGTCCTGGCAGGCCTCCTCGGCGTCCTCCCGGTTGGGCAGGAAGCGTGCGCACAGCCGCAGCACCTCGGGGCGCACCGCGAGCAGCAGGGCGTCCAGGGCCGCCGGGTCGCCGTGCCCGGCGGACCGGGCCAGCGCGTCGATGTCGTCCGCGTCGGGCATGCCGGGTGTCCAATGCTCGCCGGTGCCGATCCCCGAGCGTACGACCGGTGCGGCCGCCGCGACCCGGTACGGTCCGGCACCCGACGCGTTACTCGAAGCGGGACACGTCGCCGGCACCCCGGCGCAGGATCTCCGGCTCGGGGCCGGACAGGTCGATCACGGTCGTCGGCTCCTTGCCGCAGTCGCCGGCGTCGAGCACCGCGTCGAGCTGGTGGTCGAGCCGTTCCTTGATCTCCCACCCCTGGGTCATCGGCTCGTCGTCGCCGGGCAGGACCAGGGTGCTCGACACCAGTGGCTCGGCCAGCTCGGCCAGCAGCGCCTGGGTGACGGTGTGCCGGGGTACGCGCACCCCGACGGTGCGCTTCTTCGGGTGCAACATCCGACGGGGCACCTCCTTGGTGGCCGGCAGGATGAAGGTGTAGCTGCCCGGGGTGGACGCCTTCACCAGCCGGAAGACCGCGTTGCTGATCCGGACGAACTGGCCGAGCTGCGCGAAGTCCCGGCAGACCAGCGTGAAGTGGTGCCGGTCGTCGAGGTGGCGGACCTGGCGGATCCGGTCCAGCCCGTCCTGGTTGCCCAGCTGGATGCCCAGGGCATAGCAGGAGTCCGTGGGGTAGGCGACCAGCCCACCACGGCGGATCAGGTCGGCGACCTGGCCGATGATCCGGGGCTGGGGGTTCTCCGGGTGCACGTCGTAGTACCTCGCCATCCTGAAGAGCCTAGGCGCACTCGCGGGCGAGCAGGAGACGAGGGCCACGACCGTCGGCGCGGACGGTGGAGCCGCCGAGATCACCTCGGTAGGGTAGGTCCCGGTCGGCTCCGACCAACAAGATCCACACCGCCGGGGGGCGCCAGGCATGGCCGATTCGTTCGCGCATCTGCACGTGCACACGGAATACTCGATGCTCGACGGAGCGGCCCGCCTCAAGGACCTGTTCGCCGAGGCCAAGCGGCTCGGCATGTCCGCCGTGGCGATCACCGACCACGGCAACATGCATGGCGCGAACGACTTCTACAACCAGGCGATGGCCGCCGGGATCACCCCGATCCTGGGCGTCGAGGCGTACGTGGCGCCGGAGTCGCGCTACCACAAGGCGCGGGTCAAGTGGGGTCGGCCGGAGCAGAAGAGCGACGACATCTCCGGTAACGGCGCGATCACCCACAAGACGATGTGGGCGAAGAACGCGCGGGGCCTGAAGAACCTGTTCACCCTCAACTCGCGCGCGTCCATGGAGGGGCACTACGTCAAGTGGCCCCGGATGGACATGGAGCTGATCGCCGAGCACGCCGAGGGGATCATGGCCACCACCGGCTGCCCGTCCGGCGCGGTGCAGACCCGGCTGCGGCTGGGCCAGTTCGACGAGGCGCTCAAGGTCGCCGCGAGCTACCAGGACATCTTCGGCAAGGAAAACTACTTCCTGGAGATCATGGATCACGGCCTCTCCATCGAGAGTCGGGTCCGCGAGGGTCTCACCGAGATCGCCCGCAAACTGGACATCCCGCCGGTGGTCACCAACGACTCCCACTACACCCACGAGGCGCAGGCCACCGCCCACGACGTGCTGCTCTGCGTGCAGACCGGCAGCAACATCGACGACCCGAACCGGTTCCGGTTCGAGGGTGGCGGTTACTTCATCAAGAGCGCCGACCAGATGCGCGCTGTGGACTCGTCGGAGCTGTGGCAGGAGGGCTGCCGCAACACCCTGCTGGTCGCCGAGAAGGTCGACCCGACCGGCATGTTCGAGTTCCACAACCTGATGCCGCGCTTCCCGGTGCCCGACGGGGAAACCGAGGAGTCCTGGTTCCGCAAGGAGACGTTCGCCGGCCTGGCCCGCCGCTACCCGAACGGCATCCCGGAGGGGCATGTCGTCCAGGCGGAGTACGAGCTGGGCGTCATCAACCAGATGGGCTTCCCGTCCTACTTCCTCGTGGTCGCCGACTTCATCCAGTGGGCGAAGAACCAGGGCATCGCTGTGGGCCCGGGTCGTGGTTCCGCCGCCGGGTCGCTCGTCGCGTACGCGCTGGGCATCACCGACCTTGACCCGATCCAGCACGGCCTGATCTTCGAGCGGTTCCTCAACCCCGAGCGGGTCTCGATGCCGGATGTCGACATCGACTTCGACGAGCGTCGGCGCGGTGAGGTGATCAAGTACGTCACCGACAAGTGGGGTGAGGACAAGGTCGCCCAGATCGCCACGTTCGGCACGATCAAGGCGAAGGCCGCGATCAAGGACTCGGCCCGGGTCCTCGGCTTCCCGTACGCGGTCGGCGACCGGATCACCAAGGCCATGCCACCGGCGGTGATGGGCAAGGACATCCCGCTCACCGGCATCTTCGACAACAAGCACCCCCGCTACGCCGAGGCGGGTGAGATCCGCGGCCTGTACGACTCCGACCCGGACGTCCGCAAGGTGATCGACACGGCCAAGGGCATCGAGGGGCTGATCCGGCAGACCGGAGTGCACGCCGCCGGCGTCATCATGTCCGCCGAGCCGATCATCGAGCACATCCCGCTGACGCGCCGCGACGCCGACGGGGCGATCATCACTCAGTTCGACTACCCGACCTGCGAGTCGCTCGGGCTGCTGAAGATGGACTTCCTCGGCCTGCGCAACCTGACGATCATCGACGACGCGGTCAAGAACATCGAGCTGAACCACGGTCGGAAGCTCGACCTGCTGGGCCTGCCGCTGGACGACAAGGCCGCGTACGAGCTGCTGGCCCGCGGTGACACCCTGGGCGTGTTCCAGCTCGACGGTGGGCCGATGCGGTCCCTGCTGCGGCTGATGAAGCCGGACAACTTCGAGGACATCTCCGCCGTCCTGGCCCTGTACCGACCCGGTCCGATGGGCGTCGACTCGCACACCAACTACGCACTGCGCAAGAACAAGCTCCAGGAGATCACGCCGATCCACCCTGAGCTGGAAGAACCGCTGCGGGAGATCCTGGAGCCCACCCACGGCCTGATCGTCTACCAGGAGCAGGTGCAGCGCGCCGCGCAGATCCTCGCCGGCTACACCCTCGGCCAGGCGGACCTGCTGCGCCGGGCCATGGGTAAGAAGAAGAAGGAGATCCTCGACAAGGAGTTCATCCCGTTCCGGGACGGCTGCCGCGAGCGCGGCTACTCCGACGAGGCGATCCAGGCGGTGTGGGACGTCCTGGTGCCCTTCGCCGGCTACGCCTTCAACAAGGCGCACTCCGCCGCGTACGGCCTGGTCTCCTACTGGACCGCGTACCTGAAGGCGCACTACCCGGCCGAGTACATGGCCGGGCTGCTGACCAGCGTCGGCGACGACAAGGACAAGATGGCGCTCTACCTGGCCGAGTGTCGCCGGATGCGCATCCAGGTGCTGCCGCCGGACGTGAACACCTCGGCCGGGCCGTTCACCCCGGTCGGCAAGGACATCCGCTTCGGTCTGGCCGCCGTGCGCAACGTCGGCGCGAACGTCGTCGCCTCGATCATGCGGTGCCGGGAGGAGAAGGGCGACTACGCCGACTTCTACGACTTCCTGTCCAAGGTGGACGCGGTGGTCTGCAACAAGAAGACCATCGAATCCTTGATCAAGGCTGGTGCGTTCGACTCGCTGGACCACCCCCGCAAGGGTCTGCTCGCGGTGCACGCGGACGCCATCGACGCGTACGCCGATGTCAAGCGCAAGGAGGCGGTCGGCCAGTACGACCTGTTCGGCGCCGGCTTCGGAGACGCCGACACCGGCAGCACGACGGTGATGCCCGTCATTGGCGACAGCGAATGGGACAAGCGTGACAAGCTGGCCTTCGAGCGCGAGATGCTCGGCCTGTACGTCTCCGACCACCCACTGTTCGGCCTGGAGCACATCCTCAACGCGGCAGCCGACACCACCATCGCCTCCCTGGCCGAGGACGGCGCGGTGCCCGACGGGGCGGTGGTCACCCTCGCCGGCATCCTGTCCGGGGTGCAGCGCCGGGTCACCAAGCAGGGCCGTGCCTGGGCCTCGGCCACCCTGGAGGACCTGGCCGGTGGGGTCGAGACGCTGTTCTTCCCCAACACCTACGAGGTGATCGGGCAGTACATCGCCGAGGACGCCATCGTGGTCGTCAAGGGCCGGGTGGACCGCCGCGACGACACCCCACGGATCATGGCGATGGACATGTCCATGCCGGACGTCAGCACCAGCGCCACCAACAAGCCGGTCACCCTCACCATCCCGGTGCACCGCTGCACACCGCCGCTGGTGGAGAAACTCAAGGAAACCCTGGTGCTGCACCCCGGCGACACCGAGGTGCACGTCAAGCTCCAGAACGGCGGGCGCACCACCACCCTGCGGCTGGGCCCGTTCCGGGTGGCGGCGACGACCGCGCTGATGGGTGACCTGAAGAGCGTCCTCGGCCCGGCCAACGTGAGCTGACCGCGCCGCGGCCCAGCCGGCGCACACCGGCCGGGCCGCGGACGGCCGACGGTCAGCCCCGCTCGGGGGCGCTGATCTCCCGTAGTTGGCCGTCGGCCAACCGCAACCAGCGCTGCACGCCGATCTCGGCGAGGAACCGTTCGTCGTGGCTGACCACCACGAACGCCCCCTGGTACGCGGACAGCGCGCTCTCCAACTGGGCGACGCTGACGAGGTCCAGGTTGTTGGTCGGCTCGTCGAGCAGCAGCAGTTGCGGCGCCGGCTCGGCGCAGAGCACACACGCGAGGGTCGCGCGCAGCCGCTCACCGCCGGAGAGCACCCCGACGGGCAGGTTCACCCGGGAGCCCCGGAACAGGAACCGGGCGAGCAGGTTCATCCGCTGCGCGTCCGGCAGGCTCGGCGCGTACGCGGCGAAGTTCTCCGCCACCGTGCGGTCGAGGTCCAGCAGGTCCAGCCGCTGCGACAGGTACGCGATCCGCCCGTCGCCGCGTTTCAGCTCGCCGCCTGCCGGTTCCAGGTCGCCGTTGACGAGGCGCAGCATTGTCGACTTGCCGACCCCATTCGCCCCGGTGAGCGCGATCCGCTCCGGCCCCCGGATCACCAGGTCGGCGCCGTCGCCGCCGAACAGTTCCCGGTCGTCGAAGCGGGCCCGCATCCCCTGGCCGGAGAAGACCGTGCGCCCGCCGGGGACGGTGGTGTCCGGCAGGTCCACGGTGATCCGGTCCTCGTCGCGGACCGCCCGGCCGGCCTCGTCGAGGCGCGCCTGGGCCGAACCGACCCGGTTGGAGTGGGTTTCCTGCGCCCGGCCCGCCGACTCCTGCGCACTGCGCTTCAGCCCACCGGCCACGATCCGCGCCAGGCCGGCGTTCTTGAGGTTCTTCGAGGCGTTGCTGGCCCGCCGGTCGGCCCGCTCCCGGGCCTGCTGCATCTCCCGCTTCTCCCGTTTGACCTCCTGCTCGGCGTTGCGCAGGTTGCTCTCGGCCACCTCCCGCGCCGCCTGCACCGCCTCGGTGTACGCGGTGAAGTTGCCCCCGTACCAGCGGATTTCCCCGCGGTCCAGCTCGGCGATGCGGTCCATCCGGTCCAGCAGTTCCCGGTCGTGGCTGACCAGCAGCAGGCAGCCGGACCAGTCGGTGAGCACGTCGTAGAGCTTGTGCCGAGACTCCAGGTCCAGGTTGTTGGTCGGCTCGTCGAGCAGCAGCACGTCCGGGCGGCGCAGCAGTTGCGCCGCCAGACCGAGGGAGACCACCTGGCCACCGCTGAGGGTGTGCAGCCGCCGGTCGAGTGACAGCTCTCCGAGGCCGAGCCGGTCCAGCTCGGCGCGGGTGCGTTCCTCGATGTCCCAGTCGTCGCCGATCGTGGCGAAGTGCGCCTCGCTGGCGTCGCCGGCCTCGATGGCGTGCAGGGCCGCGATCCGCTCGGCGACGCCGAGGACCTGCGCCACGGTCAGGTCGCCGACCAGCGGCAGGGTCTGCGGGAGGTAGCCGAGCAGGCCGTCGACGGTGACACTGCCACCGCTGGGCCGCAGCTCCCCGGCGAGCAGCCGCAGCAGGGTGCTCTTGCCGGCGCCGTTGGGCGCGACCAGGCCGGTGCGCCCGCCCGGGACGGTGAAGGACAGCTCCGAGAAGACCGGAGTGTCGTCCGGCCAGGAGAAGGACAGGTTCGAGCAGACGATGAACGCATCAGACATGCGAGTGACCTCAAAGGGTGGGGTGGGCGCGCCTAGGTCGCCCGACGACAACGGGAACCGGTGGAACGACGGCATGGCCTCGGCGGCTGCGCCTACGCGCGCCGAACCGATGGCCGAACACATCCGGTCTCACCCGGAGATGTCGTCGTCACCCGCCATGTCTGGTCTCCCTGGTCGTGCCACCAACCCAACTCGGCCAAGTCTAACAACGGATCTTCACCCCGCCACCGCAATAGGGTGCAGCGCTCGGTGTATAGTTCAGGCTATAGTTGGTCCATGTCTCATGAGCCGCCACGTCGCTGGGCGATCAGGACGACAACGGATGTCCGCGACTGGCTGCGATCCCTGCGTCAGGCCGACCCCGCGACGTACCGGTCGGTCAACGTGGCGATCGACATGCTCGCGGAGACCGGTCCGGGCCTGGGGCGTCCGCTGGTTGACACCCTCAGGGGTTCGACCATCAGCAACCTCAAGGAACTGCGACCGAGATCTGGAAGGGACGTCGCCGTTCGCGTGCTGTTCGTCTTCGATCCTTGGTCTCAGGCCGTGCTGCTGGTGGCCGGTAACAAGGCAGGCGACTGGAATCGATGGTATGAGAAAGCGATCCCGGTCGCTGAAATCGCGTACGAGGGCTGGCTTGCCTTCGAGAGGAAACGGAGGGACGGCTGATGAGCGACTTCCATGACTGGAACGACATCCGGGCTGAGTTGCACGACGGGGACGATGAAGCGCTCGACGGAGAACGTGCCCGTACCGAGGCGTGGATCAGCGCTTTCCATCTTGCCGAAGAGCGGAAGCGGCTGGGCCTGACCCAACGGCAGGTGGCCGAGTTGATGGGTGTCACGCCCGGCCGGGTCAGCCAGATCGAGAACGGCGATCTGGAGGCCAACGAGGTCGCGACGTTGAGCCGCTATGCACGGGCGCTCGGCGCCCGGATGCGGATCATCTTCGACTACGGCGATGACCTCCGTCAGATCGCCTGACAGCGCGTCTCGCGTGCTGCTGGCGACAGCAGACGTCGATCATGGAGTTGTGGTGGGAGCAATGCCCCCTGATGCTCCATATGCGAGGCACCACAACTTCATGATCGACGCTGGAAGCGGGGTCGCTCAGCGGGGTCGGTATTCGACTTCGGGGCGGCCGGGGGTGCCGTAGCGGGGGCTGCGGGCCGCCCGGTCGACGGTCACCAGATATTCCAGGTAGCGGCGGGCGGTCACCCGGGAGATGCCGGTCAGCCCGCTCACCTCGGTCGCGGACAGCCCCGCCTGGGCGCCGGTCCCGTCGGTGAGGGCGGCGCGTACCCGATTGAGGGTCTGCGCGTCGAGCCCCTTGGGCAGGCTGTGTCCGGCGGTGCCGCGCAGGGTGGCGAACATCCGGTCCACGTCGTGCTGGGCGGCCACCTCGCCGTCGGCGAGGGCCTGCGCGCGGTAGTCCGCGTACCGCTCCAGCTTGTCGCGGAACGCGGCGAACGTGAACGGTTTGAGCAGGTAGTGGGTCACCCCCAGGGATACCGCGGTGCGCACCACCGCCAGGTCCCGTGCGGAGGTCACCGCGAGCACGTCGACGCTGCTGCCGGCCGCGCGCAGCGCCCGGCAGACGTCCAGGCCGTGCAGGTCGGGCAGCCGAAAATCCAGGAGTACGAGGTCGACGTCGCCGCCGTCGTTGGCGCGCAGGGCAGCCATCGCCGCCCGCGCGGTGTGCGCAACGCCGACCACCACGAACCCGGGAACCCGCTCGGTGTACGCGGAATGCGCCTCGGCGAGCAGCGGCTCGTCCTCGACGACCAGCACCCGGATGTCGGTCACGACCGCTCACCTCCATTGGGCAGGCGGACGGTGAACAGGCTGCCGCCGTCGTCCGAGCGAGTCACCTCGGCGCTGCCGCCGTGCCGGCGGACCACCTGCCCGACCAGCGCCAGACCGAGGCCGCGGCCGGTGCTCTTGGTGGACCAGCCACGCCGGAACGCGTCGGCCACCCGCTCCGGGGCCAGCCCGGGGCCGCTGTCCGCGACCCGGATGACCAGCTCCTCGTCGACGGCGCCGACGAAGACCCGCACCCGGCGTGGCGCCGGCGTGCCGGCCACCGCCTCCAGGGCGTTGTCGACCAGGTTGCCGACCACGGTGAGCAGGTCGCCGCTCGGCAGTGGGCTGTCGTCGAGGCGGCAGTCCGGCTCGATGACCAGGTCCACCCCGCGTTCGCCGGCCCGCGCGGACTTGCCCAGCAGCAGCGCGGCCAACGCGGGCTCGGTCACGGCGCCGACCACCCGGTCGGTGAGCTGCTGGGCGAGGGCCAGGTCCCGGGTGCCGAGCCGGACGGCCTCGTCGGCGCGTCCCAACTCGACCAGGGTCAGCACGGTGTGCAGCCGGTTGGCCGACTCGTGGGTCTGCGCCTGCAACGCCTCGGTCAGCGCGCGCACCGAGTCCAGCTCGCTGGCCAGCGTGCGCAGCTCGGTCTGGTCGCGCAGGGTCAGCACGGTGCCGAGCACCGCGCCCTCGAAGCGGGTGGTCCGCTGGTTGGCCACGAGCACCCGGTCGCCGGCGACGATCGGCTCGTCGCGGGCGTCGCGCCCGGAGCCGAGCAACTCGGCCGCCGCTGGCGGCAGGTCGATCCCGGCGACCGGTTGGTCGATCACCGGCGTGTCCGCGTCGAGCCCCAGCAGTCGGCGGCCCTCGTCGTTTACCAGTGCCACCCGCCGGTCGGTGGTCAGCACGACGAGACCTTCGCGGACGGAGTGCAGGACCGCGTCGTAGTACTCGTACATGCGGGTCATCTGCGCCGGCCCCAGGCCGTGTGTCTGGCGGCGAAGTCGGCGGCTGAGCAGCCAGGAGCCGGTCGCGGCGAGCGCCAGGGCCGGCGCGGCGACACCGAACAGCACCGGCAACTGGCCGAGCAGCTTGCGGTTGATGGCGCGGGTGGTGATGCCCACCGAGACCAGACCGACGATGCGCCGCTGCTCGTCGTACACCGGAACCACCGCGCGCACCGACTCGCCGAGCGTCCCGACGTTCGTGGTGGTGAACGCGCGGCCCGCCAGGGCGGGGCCGATGTCGCCGACGAACGGCTCGCCGATCCGCTCCCGGGTGGGGTGCGAGAAACGGGTGCGATCGGGGGCCATCACCACCACGAAGTCGGTGCCCGTCGCCTCCCGGGTCGCTTCGGCGTACGGCTGGAGGATGCTGGCCGGGTCGACGGTCGCGAGGGCCGCGCGGACGTCGGGGGAGCCGGCCACGGTCTGCGCCACCGCGAGCACCTCCTCCTGCGCGGCCTGGCGGGAGTCGCTGCGGGCCAGCCAGACGGCGCCCGCCGCGCCGGCCAGCACGAGCAGCGTCACCACCACCGCCTGGAGGGCGAAGAGTTGCGCCGCGATGCTCCACTGGCGTCGGGCCACCTCCACCACCTCCTCATTGCGCCGCTGCCGTTGTCTCCTCAGCGGTGAACAGAATGACCGCAAGGCTGTCAACGGGTGAGACACGCTTCACATTGTCGACATGGACACCACCGCATCCACCACCTCACCGGCGCCCCCGGCCCGCCGGGACCGTACCCGTTACCTGTACATCGCTGTCATCGTGGCCGTGCTCGCCGGCATCGTGGTTGGCCTGGTGGCCCCCGATTTCGGCAAGGAACTCAAGCCGATCGGCACCGGCTTCGTCAACCTGATCAAGATGATGATCAGCCCGGTCATCTTCTGCACCATCGTGCTCGGTGTCGGGTCCGTCCGGCAGGCCGCGAAGGTCGGCAAGGTCGGCGGCCTCGCCCTCGGCTACTTCCTCACCATGTCGACGGTGGCGCTCGCCATCGGCTTGGTCGTCGGCAACCTCATCCACCCCGGCTCCGGCCTGAACCTGGGCTCGGACCTCGCGGGCGCGGGCAAGGCCGCCGCCGGTGACGAAGCCGCCAGTACGACGGAGTTCCTGCTCGGGATCATCCCGACCACGATGCTGTCCGCGCTCACCGAGGGCGAGGTCCTCCAGACACTGCTGGTGGCCCTGCTGGTCGGTTTCGCCGTCCAGGCCATGGGCCGGCGCGGCGAGCCCGTGCTCGGCGCGATCGCCGTCATCCAGCGCGTCGTCTTCAAGGTCCTCGCCATGATCATGTGGCTGGCGCCGGTCGGTGCGTTCGGTGCCATGGCCGCCGTGGT
Source organism: Micromonospora sp. A202 (assembly GCF_006715105.1). NCBI lineage: Bacteria > Bacillati > Actinomycetota > Actinomycetes > Micromonosporales > Micromonosporaceae > Micromonospora > Micromonospora sp. A202. Next base: position 2,125,855 of record NZ_VFMP01000001.1, read on the forward strand.
CGGCGCGACCGGGGTGGACGCGCTCAAGAGTCTCGCCCAGATCATGCTGGGCTTCTACGCGACCTGTCTGATCTTCGTGCTGGTGTTCCTCGGCGCGCTGCTCTGGTTCGTGGCCCGGATCTCGATCTTCTCGCTGCTGCGTTACCTCGGCCGGGAGTTCCTGCTGATCCTGTCGACCTCGTCGTCGGAGTCGGCCCTGCCGCGGCTGATCGCGAAGATGGAGCACTTCGGGGTGAGCAAGCCGGTCGTCGGCATCACGGTGCCGACCGGGTACTCGTTCAACCTGGACGGCACGGCGATCTACCTGACGATGGCGTCGCTGTTCATCGCCGAGGCAATGGGCAACCCGCTCTCCATCGGCGAGCAGGTGTCGCTGCTGCTGTTCATGATCATCGCGTCGAAGGGTGCGGCGGGCGTGACCGGCGCGGGCATCGCGACGCTGGCCGGTGGGCTCCAGTCGCACCGACCGGACCTCGTCGACGGTGTCGGGCTGATCGTGGGCATCGACCGGTTCATGTCAGAGGCCCGCGCGCTGACCAACTTCGCGGGCAACGCCGTGGCGACCGTGCTGGTCGGAACCTGGACCGGCGAGTTCGACCGGGACCGGGCGGTCGGGGTGCTCAGGGGCGACGACCCGTTCGACGAGGCCACGATGCTCGACGAGCACGACGACGCCGACGAGACGGCCGCTGCGCGTTCCGACGAACAGAAGCCCGCGACGGCGGGAGCGCCAGCCTGAGTCACGGCGTGGACATCCCCCGGCAGGGTGCGCGGGCATGCGCCAGTGCCCCCTGCCGGGGGTGAACCGTGCCTGCCTGGATCACCGCGTTCGGACCCCCGGGGTGATGAGTTCCGGCGTCCGCGCCCGTCATACCTACGACAGGACATGACGAGGCGGAAGGATGACGCGATGAGTGCGGACACGCGGCTGAAGGAGCTGGGCGTGAGCAATCTGGGTGAGGTCGACGAGCCGGCGTTCTCGGGGCTGGCGCAGCGGCACCGGCGGGAGCTGCACGTGCACTGCTACCGGATCCTCGGGTCGTTCGAGGACGCCGAGGATGCCGTGCAGGAGACGTTCCTGCGTGCCTGGCGGCGGCGGGAGACCTTCGAGGGGCGGTCGACGTTCCGGGCCTGGTTGTACCGGATCGCCACCAACGCCTGCCTGGACCTGCTCGCCAAGCGTCGCCCGGAGCCGGCGACCGGCGGCGAGGTGCTGTGGTTGCAGCCCTACCCGGATCGGCTGCTCGACGAACTGCCCGCTGGCGACGCGGACGAGCCGGAGGCCGTCGCCGTCGCGCGGGAGACGATCGAGCTGGCGTACCTGGTCGCGGTCCAGCACCTCGCGCCGCGTCCGCGGGCGGTGCTGATCCTGCGGGACGTGCTCGGTTGGCCGGCGAAGGAGGTCGCTGATCTCCTCGGGGACTCCGTCAACTCGGTGAACAGCGCGTTGCAGCGGGCTCGCGCCGGCATGCGGGAGCACCTGCCCGCCGAGCGGCAGGACTGGACCGGCGGCGAGAAGGACGCCGGGACACGTGAGCTTGTGCGCCGCTTCACCGACGCCAGCGTGGCCACCGACATCGACGTGCTCGCTACCATGCTGCGGGACGACGTCCGCTACTCGATGCCGCCCACGCCCGGCCTGCACCTCGGCCGCGACGCGGTGGTGAACGACTGGGTCCAGGACGGATTCGTCGGCATGAAGGGCCTGCGTGGGATCCCCACGTCCGTGAACCGGCAGCCGGCGGTCGCCTTCTACCTGTGGCGGCAGCAGGAGGGCGCGTACCTCCCGCTGACGCTCGACGTCCTGCGCGTCACCGGCGGAGCGATCACCGAGATCACCGTTTTCCACGACGACCAGTTCCCGCGGCTCGGGCTGCCGGAGCGACTGCCGGCGGACGGCACGGAGTAGTCCCGATGTGGACGCTCACGCTGCGCGGGGGCGAGCGTGTCGTCGTGGACCCGGCGCAGTGGCGCGACGCGTTCGGCGTCGTCACCCACGGGCGGGTGCAGCTGGAGCTGCGCGACGGCGAACCCGGGCCGGTCCTCGGCCGCGACGCCGGGTTCTGGCTGCGCGGCACCGGCGTCCGCGCCCTGCGCAACCCCAGCCGTCGTACGGCGAGGGTGCGCATCGTCGCGCCCAGACACCCCGTATCCCAGTTACCGATGGAGGATCGACATGAGCAGCACGAATGACACCGGAGTCGTCGCAGGCCCGGCACCGGCCCGGACCACCCACACCCACCGGTTCCGCGGGCTCGTCGGCACCGGCCTCGTCGCCGCGCTCGCAGCGGTGGTGGCCACCACCCTCGCCGCCGCGCTCGCCCAGGGCGCCGGCGTCGACTTCGAGATCCCCGATGGTGGCGAGGCGATCCCGTTGTCCGGCTTCGCCGTGGTGACCGGCTTCTTCTCGGTCGTGGGCATCGTCATCGCCGCCGCTTTTCGCCGGTGGAGCGCTCAGCCCGCCAGCCGATTCGTGTGGACGGCGGTGTCGCTGACCGCGATCTCGCTGGTTCCGGCCCTCATCTCCGGGGCGAACACCGCCACCATCGCCGCTCTCCTCGGGCTGCACCTGGTGCCCGCGGCGGTGATGATCCCCACCCTGGCGCGCAGCCTGCGCACCCGAACCGACTGACTGGTCTCGTCAACGATGCCGACGAGGTGCCGAGGGATCGCTGCGGAAAGCTCGGGGAGACATGCCGAAGGCAGCCGTGAAAAGCCTGCTGAAGTGGGCCTGGGAGGGAAAGCCCCAGCGGGCGGAGATGCTGAGAATGGGCCGCCCGCGTTGCAGGGGGTCGCGCAGGTCGCGCGCGCACCGGTCCAGGCGCCTCGTCCGGATGATCTCGGCGACGGTCTGGTCCTCGGCCTCGAACGCTCGATGCAGGCTGCGGAGCGAGACGTGGTGCGCGGCCGCGACAGTGCCGGGGGAGAGGTCCGGGTCGCCGAGGTGCTCGTCGATGAACGCCTTGACGCGCACGCGCAGGCTGTGTCCGCGTACCTCGGTCGGTAGAGCCTCCGTGAGGTCCAGGCGCTGGGCCAGCATCGCGGAGATCAGGTCCCGGGCGACAGTGCCCAGGAGCGGAACGTCGCTCTCCTGGTACTGCTCGGGGTGGGTCAACACCTGGCGTACGAAGTGGTTGAGCAGCACGCCCATCCCCTCGGCAGCGGAGATGGTCGTGCCGAGGAGCTGCGCGACCTTGTTGGGATGCAGCGGTATGAAATCGTGCGGAACGAGGATCGTCAGGGTGGTCAACAGATCCTCGTGCTGCGACCGCCCCTGATGGGACGACTGATGCGGTCGCGACGTGTCGACGACGGCGAAGTGCCCCGGCGCGAAGCGGTTCGTCCGCCGCTCCTGTTCCACCCCGCCGTACCCGGACAGCGGCAGCGCGAACTCGTACATCTCCGGGTCGCCGCGGCGGATGAACGTGCTGGTCCGCTGCATGTCCAGGGATGGGTACTGCCAGGACGACAGGACGATCTCGCCCAGGCTGATGACGTCGGCGCGGGCGCGGAAGTTTGCCGCGTGGGCACTGTGGATCCGCATCGGGACCGACTCGCGTGCCACCAGGTCGTGCCAGTACCCGAATCGTTCACTCTCGGGCACCGAGATCGTGTCCGCCGAGCCTACGGTGAGCACTGGCTGCCTCGTTTCCTGTCGATGTGTTGACGTGGCGACGGCAGCGCTGCCGATCGGGTGGCCCGGCCTTCGGTCCGGTCAGCGCCGGCGTGCTCGCCACATCGTGTGTTCCCTGGAAATCGCCGTCTCCGTGTCGTTCACGAACTGCGACAGGTCGGCTTCCGACCTGATCCGGGTGGCGAGCGACCCCATGGCGGCAAGCTCCTGACTCGCCAGGGCGTAGGCCGTCGCCACCGCACCGTGTTGCCGGGTCTGCGTCCATGCCGCGCCGGCCGCGACCGCCGCGGCGGCCACGCCGAGCAGGTCGACGTCGGTCAGGCCGGCAGCCCTCGACACGGCCAGGGTCACCCCCACGATCTCCAGGACGAGCATGCTGACCGACCAGCGCGTCGCCCGGGCGCGGTTCGACAACGACCGCTCGGCGTACCAGGCCCGCTGGCTCTCCAGGCGGCCGGTCAGGTACGCGGCACGGCGGTCCTCAAGGGAGGATGAGCGGAGAGCCCGCATCCCCTCGGTGATCTGTTGCCCGGTCATCGCGGGCGCCGCCAGCCCGGCCGCCGACATGTCCCTGGTGAGGCCCAGCAGCCGGCCGGTGAATTCCTCGGTGCTGTCCGAGTCGCTGCGCGACCGGGGAAATGGTTCTGCCGCTGTCGCGAATCGCCAGGTGAGCGACTTGACGGATTCGGAGAGGGCCCTGCCGACGTACCACCGCTCGTTGGGACGATTGGTGAGCAGGAAGACCTCGACGATCGAGGTGGCGGCGAAGGCGCCCGCCGCCAATGCCGGGCCCAGGGCGAAGTCGTCGAGTTTCCAGGTGGCGACGCCCGCGACGGCGGCCAGCAGGAGCAGGGACAACCGCAGTGCGATCAGGGTCGTGAACACTCGTTGGCCGCGTTGCGACTCGTGGGACACGGCGCGCTGAAACGGGGGAAGGTCCTCGGCATTCAGCATGGCGTTGGCCTCTCGACAGATCATTCACTGTAGATGGTGCCGCCCACACTGGTTGTCCGAAGATCGACGCGTGTCGCCGTCCGTCGCGGCGCTTTCGGCTCTACGGCGTGGTCGTGGCGCAGGCCACGCCGATGCCGAGGTCGACGCAGTGGTCCTGGCCGTTCGAGGTCACGATGACGGGTAAGCAGCCCGCCCGCGCGACCCAGGTGCCGCCGCCAGACACACAAGGCCCCACCGTGCGATCGGCCCGGGCACCGGGTGGACCGGAACGCGTGGGGTCCGGATGGTCGTCGTGCTCGCACTCATCCGACATTCATAGCTGGTTGCCGCACTGACGGTAGGCCCGGAGATGGTTACGGTCGTGGATGTTGTGGTTCCCCGACCGTTCGAGGAGTGATCGCATGGCCCCCTCTGCGTCCCGGTTGTTCTCGGAGATAACGACGTCCGAACGACCAGCCGAGACCACAGTGGTCATCCGACGGGCGGTGGTGCTCGGCGGCAGCATGGCCGGGCTGATGGCGGCCCGGGTGTTGAGCGACCACGCCGAAGAGGTGCTGATCATCGAACGGGACCCGTCCGACGTCGATGCCGGGCCTCGGCCGGGTGTGCCCCAGGGCAGCCAGGTGCACGCCCTGCTGCCCGCCGGTCAGGTCCAGTTGGAACGCTGGTTTCCCGGCATCGTCGACGAGGCGCTGGCGCTCGGTGCCCCGCCGCCGCCGAGCGACCCGGGCACGGCGAAGATCTTCGTGAACGGCGAACTGGGGCTGCCGCCGGCAGCGACCGGCACCGGGCCGGCGCTGATCACCACGCGTCCGTTCCTGGAGGCGCTGGTCCGACGGCGGACGCTCGCCGTCGACAACATCCGCATGGTGTACGGCCGGGCCGGGGGTCTGCTCTTCGACGAGCGGCGGGTCACCGGCGCGCGATACGTGCCCGAGGGCGGCGGCGAGGCCGTCGTCGAACCGGCGGACCTGGTGGTCGACGCGATGGGTAGGTCCAGCCGGCTCAGCGACTGGCTGGCCGAGCACGGGTGGCCCCGCCCGCCGATGCAGCGCATGCCGATCAAGCTGAACTACGCGACGGCGCTCTTCACGCGAGACGAGAAGGTCAGCGACGCCTGGGTCGCGGTCTTCCACACCATGGCCGGCAAGGGACGTACCGCGCGGATCGGTGGCATCAACTCGGTCGAGGGAGAACGGTGGATCATGCTGGTGGCCGGCTACGACGACGACCGGCCCAGCCGCGACGTCGCCGACTTCACGGCGCGGTGTCGGGAGCACTACCCGCAGATGTTCGGCGACATCGCCGAGCGCGGGGAGATGCTGGGCGGGGTGGTCACGTACCACCAGGCGGACAGCCGACGCCGCGACTTCCACAAGCTCGACCGCCTGCCCGCCGGGTTGGTCGCGGCCGGCGACGCCGTCGCGTCCTTCAACCCGGTGTACGGCCAGGGCATGACCTCTGCGACCCTGCACGCCTCCTGCCTGTCGGCGTACCTGCGGTCCGGCCCGACGCCCCACGACGAGCCCGCGCGGGCGTACTTCGACCAGGTTCGGGTGGTCGTCGACGCCGCCTGGCAGATCTCCACCACCGCCGACATCGAGCTGCCGCACGTCGACGGGCCGTACCCGCCCGGGTACAAGGTCACCAAGTGGTTCGGGGATCTGCTCTTCCGGACGTCGCTGACCGATCCGGTGCTCAACGCCCGGCTGGGTCGGGTCACCACCATGCTCGACCACCCGGCGACCCTGAGCCGCCCCGGCACTCTGCTGCGGGCCCTGCGGCTCGGCCTGTTCCGGGGTTCTCGGCGCTGATTTCGTCGCGAAACCCGCCGGTGCCGGGACGCCCCGGAGCAGAATGGTGGACCGGGGAGGGGTGCCGCGACGAGCCGGGGGAGCAGGCGTGCTGGCAACCAGCCTCCTCGGCCGGCTCCGCAGCCGTGACCCGGGGGACGCCATCCTGCGGCGCGCGGCGCGACTGACGATCGTCGCGTCCGTCGTCTTCTACGGCTGCCGGTACGGCGCGGGCAGTCCGATGCTCGCCACGTACGGCCTGTTCGGCACGATCGCGGCCGGGTCGTTCGCGCAACTGCCCGGTCCCGCGCCGCAACGGGCGCGGATCCTCGTCCTGTCGCTGCCGGGGGTCTGGGCGCTGATCGTCGCGGGATCGCTGTTGGCGTGGAGCACGTGGGCGGCCGCCGGCGGGATGCTGGTCATCGGGTTCGTCGTGGCGTTCGCCGGGGTTGGCAACCCGCGCCTGGTGGGGTTGGCGAGCGCGTTCCAGCTCTTCTACATCCTGGCGTCCTTCCCGCCGTACCAGCCGGGCACCCTGCCGCAGCGACTCGGCGGGGTCACGTTCGCGATCGTGCTGCTCGCCGCCGCCGAGGTTGTTCTCTGGCCCGATCCGGTGCCGGTCTCCTACCGGCAGCGTCTCACCCAGGCGGCGGACGGCGTCGCGGCGCTCCTGGACGCCACCGCCGACGGGTTGACCCACCCGCACGCCGGTCCGGGTGATCGGGACGCGCGGCGCGAGCGGGCGTACGACGTGGTGGCCGCCATCGAGTTGGGCCGCAACCCACCGGAGTGGGCCCCCACCGCGGCGGGCGTCCAGGACCGGGCGCTGCGGATCTGCGCGGCCGCCCTGCGGGAGGTGCTCGTCGAGGCGGACCGGCTGGTGACGGACGCCCCGCCGGAGCCGGCCGGGGACCTGGCGGCGGCAGGTCTGCTGCGCTCGTGCGCGGACACCACCCGCGCCGCGGGTCGCAGCCTCTCTCCAGGTGCCCCGGCAGTGCTCATCGACGGCTTGGACACTGCGGTCGGGCGAGCCGAGACGGCGTACCCCGTGGGGGAGGGCGACGGCCGCGACACGTCGGACGTACCCCGGTTGTGCCGGGACGCGACAGCGCTGGCCCTCGCCGACCAGGTGCGGGTCTTCGCCGTCGGCGCCCGGGTGGCCACCGGGGCGCCGCTGCACGGCGAGGACGCGACCTCGGGGCTCTTCGAGTACGCGCGACATAGCCCGTGGACGCTGTACTGGTGGCAGTTCCGCTCCCACCTGGCACCCCGCTCGGCCCACCTGCACAGCTCGATCCGGCTGGCGGTGGCGCTCGCCCTCGCCCGGGTCGCCGCCGGGGTGTTGCACCTGACCCACGGCTTCTGGGTGCTGCTGGCCACCCTCACGGTCCTGCGTACCTCGGCCTCGGACACCCGCACCGCGCTGCGGCCGGCCGTGCTGGGCACGATCGCCGGTGCCGCCGTCAGCGGCGGGCTGATGGTCGTCGTCGACCAGCCCGTCGTGTACGCCGTCGTCCTGCCGGTCACCCTGATGCTGGCCTTCGGCGTCGGTCGCCTACTCGGTCCGGTGTGGCAGCAGGCGCTGTTCACCCTGCTGCTGACGGTCGTCTTCGCCCAGCTCAGCCCGGAGGGGTGGCGGCTCGCCGAGGTCCGTCTCGTCGACGTGCTGCTCGGCGCGGTGATCGGTGTTCTCGTCGGCGTGGCGATGTGGCCACGTGGCGCGGCCCACGACCTGCGGCACAACGCCACCCGCTACCTGGCCGCCAACGCGGACGCGGTCGAGCAGACCGTCGAGGCGATGCTCGGTGACGCTCCGTCTCCGGACCGCGCCCTCGACCGGGTGCGACGTCGGATGATCCTGATCGACTCGTCGTACTGCCAGTACCACTTCGAGCGGCACGACCCGCACCGTCAGCAGGTGAACTGGTCCGCGATCCTGAGCGCCGGGCACCACGTGGTGCCCGGCGCCGAGTCGCTGCTGCGGCGCAACCCGCCCGGCTGCCTTGCCGGCTGGCCGGCGGCTGCGGTGCTGCTGCGGGACTCCGCCGGGCACCTGCGATCGGCGTACGCGGCCCTCGCCGACGAGGTCGCGCACGACCGGCCGGCTGGTCCCACGCCCCTCCCGACCGGCTGTGCCGCCGAACTGGACCGGATCCGTCCAGCCCTCGGCAAGGCTGACCCCCGGTCCGTCCGGCACCTGGTGGAGGTCGACCGGTGGCTCGCCGGTCTCGCCGACACCCTCGCCCGGATCCACCCGCCGGCTCAGGGCGACTCGGCTGGCCGCCGTGGGCAGCCGTGACCCGGTCCGCCCAGGCCGCCGGTTGCCGATTGGCCGTGCCCGTTCGGGGCCGTGCCGCCTAGCGTCGAGCACATGGAGATCGAGCAGGCACAGAAGCTGTGGCAGCCGGAACCCGGCTGGCTGAACACCGCCTCCTACGGGTTGCCGCCCGAGCCGGCGTGGACGGCGTTGCAGGACGCTCTCGCCGCGTGGCGGGTCGGCAGCACGTCGTGGGAGGGGTGGGGCGAGTCGGTGCAGCGCTCCCGTACCGCGGTCGCGGGTCTGATCAACGTGCCGGACAGCGACGTGGCGGTCGGTGCCGCCGTGTCCCAGATCCTCGCGCCGGTCGCGGCGGCGCTGCCGGCCGGTGCCACGGTGGTCGTGCCGGACGTCGAGTTCACCTCCAACCTGTTCCCCTGGCTGGTCCAGGAGGGCCGGGGCGTCACGGTCCGCACGGTGCCGGTGGACGGGCTGGCCGACGCGATCGACGCCGACACCGACCTGGTCGCGTTCAGTCTGGTCCAGTCGGCCGACGGTGCTGTCGCCGCGTACAACGAAATTGTCGCGGCGGCCCGCGCGCACGACGCGTTGGTGGTGGTGGACGCAACCCAGGCGTGCGGCTGGCTGCCGTTCGACGGGAGCCGGGCCGACGTGGTGGCGGTGGGCGGCTACAAGTGGCTGATGAATCCGCGCGGCACCGCGTACGCCTATCTGGCCCCGGCGCTACGCGAGCGGCTGCGCCCGGACGCGGCCGGCTGGTACGCGGGCCGCGACCCGCACGCCTCCTACTACGGCCCGCCGCTGCGGCTGGCCGACGACGCCCGCCGGTTCGACATCTCGCCGGCCTGGTTCAGCTGGGTTGGTGCGGCGCCCGCCCTGGAGCTGGTCGCCGAGATCGGTGTGCCGGCGATTCGGGAGCACAACGTGGCGCTGGCCAACCGGTTCCTGACCGGGCTGGGCCGGCCGCCGGGGGACAGCGCCATCGTCAGCGTCGACGTGCCCGACGCGGAGCAGCGCCTCGATGCGGCCGGCATCCGGGCGGCGGTGCGCGCCGGGCGGGTCCGTGCCTCGTTCCACCTCTACTCCACAGAGGCCGACGTGGACGCCGCGCTGACCGCGCTCGTCGGGTGAGGCCGGCCGCGCCCGCGGCGGGGCACGGCCGGCCGGTGGCCTGAGACCACTCACGCGGGCTCAGGCCAGGTGGCCACCGATCTTCGTGTAGCCGCGCAGCAGGTCCCGGGAGATGATCAGTCGCTGCATCTCGTCGGTGCCCTCGAAGATCCGGTAGAGCCGGACCTGCCGGTACCAGCGTTCGATGGGCAGCTCACGGGTGTAGCCCATGCCGCCGTGGATCTGGAGCACCCGGTCGACGACCCGGTTGACCATGCCGGCGCCGTAGAGCTTGCCCATCGACGACGCGTGCCGGGGGTCCAGGCCCTGGTCGACCGTCCACGCCGAGCGCAGCACCAGCCAGCGGGCCGCCTCCAGCTCGGTCTCCGAGTCGGCGATCATCCACTGGATGGCCTGGTTGGTGCCGATCTTCGTGCCGAAGGTCTCCCGGGTGTTGGCGTAGTCGATGGCCATCTGGAGGACCCGTTCGGCGATGCCGATGGCGTGCGACGGGATGGTGTAACGGCCCTTGCCGATCCACTCCATGCCCAGCGTGAAGCCCTGCCCGATCTCGCCGAGGATGTTGCGGTGCGGCACGCGTACGCCGTCGAAGATGAGCGACGCGGGCCCGCCCTCGCCCATGGTCTGGATGAACTCCGAGCGCCAGCCCATCGAACGGTCCACCAGGAACGCGGTGGCCCCGCCGTTGCGGGCGCCCTTCTCCCGGTCGGTCACCGCGACCACGATGGCGAAGTCGGCGTCGTGGCCCCCGGTGATGAAGGTCTTCTCGCCGTCCAGGATCCAGTCGTCGCCGTCGCGGCGGGCGGAGAGCCGGATGTTCGCGGCGTCGGAGCCGGCACCCGGCTCGGTGATCGCGAAGCAGGAGCGCCGTTCACCCTCGATGGTCGGGACGAGGAACTCCTGCTTCTGCTCCTCGGTGGCGTGGAACAGGATGTTGTCCGCCTCGCCGCCGAAGCGGAACGGCACGAAGGTGTGGCCCAGCTCCGTCCAGATCAACGACTGGAGCACCGCCGGCAGGTTCATCCCGCCGTACTCTTCGGGGGTGGCCAGGCCCCAGAAGCCGAACTTGCGCGCCTTGAGTTGCAGCTCACGCACCTCGGAGTGGTCCAGGCCCGGCTGGTGCGCCCTCTCCCGGCGGAGCACCTCCGCCTCCAGGGGCATCACCTCGCGGCGGATGAACGATCGGACGGTGTCCCGCACCGCCCGCTCCTCGTCGGTCAGCGAAAAGTCCACGTGGTCCTCCTGGCGTCGGCGCAGCCGGTCACCCTTAAACTAGCGGTGCAAGTTTTGCCGCGTCCAGACCTGACGGCCGAGACCCGCGAGGAGCGCAGTGCCCCGACCCCGCCAGCCCCGGCTGACCCGGCAGCTGATCGTCGAGACAGCCACCGCGCTCATCGACGCCGAGGGCCTGCCAGCCTTCTCCACCCGGCGGCTCGCCGCCGAGCTGGGCGTACGCGGGCCGTCGCTCTACAACCACTTCGCCACCAAGGACGAGATCCTCGACGCGGTCGCCGACACGGTCACCGGCGCCGTCGACACCAGCGGCTTCGCCAGCCGGGACTGGGCCGCCGCGCTGCTCGACTGGGCCTGGTCGTACCGGCGGGCGCTCACCGCGCACCCGAACATCGTGCCGTACCTGGCGCAGGGGCCGGGCCGTCGACCTGCCGCGCTGGCCATGGCCGACGCGGTCTACGGCGGGCTGGTCCGCGCCGGTTGGCCGCCCGCGCGGGCCACCCACATCGGCGCGGCCCTGCGCTACTTCGTGGCCGGGTCGGCGCTCGGCTCGTTCGCCCGTGGTTTCGTCGAGGACCCGGAGCTGTACGCCGCGCACTACCCGCACCTGCGCCAGGCGCACCGGCTCGCCGAGCACCAGCAGAGCGTGGACGAGGGCGCCTTCGCGCTGGGCCTCGACGCCCTGCTGTACGGCCTGGCCGCCGAGTACGCCCGCACCGTCGGCACTGTGGAGTCCGGGCGGCCCAACGGGTAGCGTCCAAACTCCCAGCGCTAGTTTCATCGCCCGCCGCGACGTCGTCGCCACCCCCATCGCGACCCCGTCGCCATCGCCCATCGACCACCCCCCGAAGGGACGACATGGACCTCGCCGCCCCGCCGTCGCAGCTGTCCGACGCCCTGCGCCTCCGGCGCCACCTGCACCTGGGCGGCGAATGGTCGTCGCCCGCCGGCACCGACCTGATCGACGTGGAGAACCCGAGCACCGGCGAGCTGATCGGGCAGGTGCCGGCCGGCACCCCGGCCGACGTGGACCGCGCCGTGGCCGCGGCCCGCGCCGCCTTCCCCGGCTGGTCGGCCACCGCTCCCGCCGAGCGCTCCGCCCACCTCGACCGGCTGCACACCGCGCTCGCCGCACGCGCCGACGACCTCGCCCGCACCATCGCCGTCGAGCTGGGCTCGCCGCTCAAGCTCGCCACCCGGGTGCAGGTCGGACTGCCGCTGACCGTGCTGCGCGACCACGTCGCGCTCGCCGCCCGCGCACCGGTCGACGAGACGATCGGCAACTCCCTCGTCGTCCGCGAGCCGATCGGCGTGGTCGGTGCGATCACCCCGTGGAACTACCCGCTGCACCAGGTGATGGCGAAGCTGGCGCCCGCGCTGGCCGCCGGTTGCACTGTGGTGCTCAAGCCCAGCGAGATGACCCCGTTGACCGCGTACCTGCTCTTCGACGCGGTCACCGAGGCCGGCCTGCCGCCGGGGGTGCTCAACCTGGTGACCGGCACCGGGCCGGTGGTCGGCGAGGCCCTGGCCGGGCATCCCGACGTCGATCTCGTTTCGTTCACCGGCTCCACCGCCACCGGTGCTCGGATCATGCGGCTGGCAGCCGACCGGATCGCCCGCGTCGCGCTGGAGCTGGGCGGCAAGTCCGCCAACGTGATCCTCCCCGACGCCGACCTGGCCACCGCGGTCAAGGTGGGCGTCGGCAACGCCCTGCTCAACTCCGGGCAGACCTGCACCGCGTGGACCCGGATGCTCGTGCACCGCGACCGGTACGACGAAGCACTCGACCTGGTCGCCAAGGCGGTTGCCGGCTACCGGTTGGGCGACCCGTTCGATCCGGCCACCCGCCTCGGCCCGCTGGTCTCCGCCGCCCAGGCCGAGCGGGTCCGCGGTCACATCGACCGGGCCCTGGCCGATGGCGCCCGACTGGTCGCCGGTGGTCCCGACGCCCCGGTGCCGTCTGCGGGGCACTTCGTGGCCCCTACCGTCTTCGCCGACGTGCACCCGGACAGCGCGCTCGCCCAGGAGGAGGTCTTCGGCCCGGTGCTCGCCGTCCTCCCGTTCGCCGACACCGACGAGGCGGTCGCCATCGCCAACAACTCGAAGTACGGGCTGGCCGGCGCGGTGTGGTCCGCCGACACCGACGCGGCGCTCGCGGTGGCCCGCCGGCTGCGCACCGGGGCGGTCGACATCAACGGCGCCTCGTTCAACCCGCTCGCCCCGTTCGGCGGCTACAAGCAGTCGGGCCTGGGTCGGGAGCTGGGCGTGCACGGGCTCGCCGAGTTCTGCGAGCTGAAGGCGATCCAGCGATGAGCGCCCCCGAGTCGTCCCCGGCCGCGTCGGGCGGCGGCGAGCCGGCGGGCGCGCCGGTCACCGTCCGCGCCCTGGTCGCGCGTGGGGCCGGCGCCGAGCTGCGAATCGAGCAGGTACGCCTGCCCGCGCCCGGCCCCGGCGAGGTGCGGGTGACGATCCGGGCCGCCGGTGTCTGCCACTCCGATCTGTCCATGGTGAACGGCACCCTCGCCGCGAGGTTCCCGCTGGTGCTCGGGCACGAGGCGACCGGGGTGGTGGCCGAGACCGGGCCCGGCAGCCGGCTGGCGGTCGGCACCCCGGTGGTGCTCAACTGGGCGCCGGCCTGCCGGGCCTGCTGGTGGTGCCGACACGGCGAGCCCTGGTTGTGCGCCGCCACCACCGCGCCCACCGTGGCGCGTGGCGAGACCGACGACGGCACCCCGCTGCACCTCACCCTCGGCCTCGGCGCGCTCGCCGAGGCGGTGGTGGTGCCGGACAACGCCGTCATCGAGGTCCCCGCCGGGCTGCCCCCGGAGCAGGCCGCCCTGCTGGGCTGCGCGGTGCTCACCGGCACCGGCGCGGTGCGCAACACCGCCCGCGTCGCACCCGGTGAGTCGGTCGCGGTGATCGGCCTCGGCGGGGTCGGCCTCGCCGTGCTCGCCGCCGCCCGCCGGGCCGGCGCCACCACGATCCTCGCCGTGGACGTCGCCGAGGCCAAGCGCGACCTGGCGCTCGCCGCTGGGGCGACCGACTTCCTGCTCTCCGACGACCGGCTGTCCAAGGAGGTGCGGGCGCGCACCGAGGGCCGCGGCGCCGACCACGCCTTCGAGTGCGTCGGTCGCGCCGCCACCATCCGGGCGGCCTGGCGACTCACCCGGCGCGGGGGAGCGGTGACCGTGGTCGGCATGGGCGCCAAGGACGACATGGTCAGCCTCGGCGCGCTGGACATCTTCCACTCCGCGCGGACCCTGCGCTCCTCGGTGTACGGCTCATCCGACCCGAACCGGGAGGTGCCCGTGCTGGCAGCCGAGCTCGCCGACGGTGCACTGGATCTGGGTGTGCTGGTCAGCGGCACGCTCCCGCTGGACGACGCGCCCTCGGCGTTCGACCGGCTGGCCCGGGGCGAGGGCGCTCGCTGGGTGGTGACGCTGGACTAGCCGAGGCTGCTCGGCGCCGGTGCCCGTCGAACTCGGCGTGACCCAGCCTCATTCATCCGCCACACCTGGCGATCTTGGACAGCTGCCGTTCAGCGGCAGGACCGTTCCGGGCGGCCTCGTCGCCGACACCAGGTGATTGGCCCGTTGCACCCTCCGATACCTAGCACTACTATGCATAATGGTTCTAGGCTTGGGTTTGGGGGAGCGTGGTGAGGTCTGGTGAAGGTCGCTAAGGATCTGGTGGCCGCCTCGGCGACGCCGATGGTGCTCGGCATTCTGGCCGAGGGTGAGAGCTACGGCTACGCCATCCTCCGGCGGATCAACGAGCTGTCCGGCGGCGAGCTGGACTGGACCGAAGGGCTGCTGTACCCGTTGCTGCACCGGCTTGAGCGCCTCGCCTATGTGGAGGCGAGCTGGCAGTCGGCCGTCGGCGAGCGGAAACGCAAGTACTACCGCATCACCGACAAGGGCCTGGCCGAGCTGGCCGAGCAGCGCCGGCAGTGGGACACCGTCGTGGGCGCGCTCAAGGAGATCTGGCATGACCGTGCACCGCTGACGGTGAAACCGCTGGAGGGCCTCGCATGACGGCACACGACGGGCCGGAGCAGGTGGAAGCGCAGTTCGCGCAGTGGCGCCAGTACGTGCTGCGCCGCAGGGAGTTGCAACCGTCCGACGCCGACGAGCTCGAAGACCACCTTCGCGGCTCCGTCGACGAGTTGGTCGCGGCGGGCCTGAGCCCGGATGAGGCGTTCCTGGTCGCGGTGAAGCGGATGGGCAGCCTCGACGACATCTCCCGCGAGTTCGCCCGGGAGCATTCGGAGCGCCTGTGGAAGCAGTTGGTGCTGACCGACGACTCTGGCAGTCCGGTTACCGGCGCGCGCTCCCGGCGGGACCTGTGGGTCATGTTCGGCTGCGCGGCGGGTGCGGTGGTGTCCGTCAAGGCGCCAGCGCTGTTCGGGCTGACCTTCGACGACGACGGTTCGTTCTACGCGCGGAACGCCACCCTGTTCGCGCTGCCCTGGCTGGCGGCGTTCCTGGCCTGGCGCCGGCAGGCCCGACCGGTGATGATCGCGGTGCTGGTGGCGCTGTTCGCCCTCGGCGCGGTGGCGGCAAACGCCTATCCCCTGGCGGACGACTCGCAGTCCGTGGTCGTCAGCAGCGTCCATCTCCCCATTGCCCTGTGGCTCGTGGTCGGTCTGGCCTACGTCGCCGACGACTGGCGCTCGTCTCGTCGACGCATGGACTTCATCCGCTTCACCGGGGAGTGGTTCATCTACTTCGTACTGATGGCCCTCGGCGGTGGCGTGCTCGCCGCATTCCTGTTCAACACCTTCGCGGCCATCGGAATCGTCCCGGAGGCGTTCATCTCGCAGTGGCTGCTGCCCTGCGGCGCCGCGGCCGCGGTCGTCGTGGCCGGGTGGTTGGTCGAGGCCAAGCAGAGTGTCGTCGAGAACATCGCGCCGGTCCTCACCCGGCTGTTCACCCCGCTCTTCACGGCCGCCCTGCTCGCCTTCCTCGTCGCTGTCGTCTGGACCAGCCACGGCATCGAGGTCGAGCGCGAAGCTCTGATCCTGTTCGACCTGCTGCTCGTCGTGGTGCTGGGGCTGCTGCTCTACTCGCTCTCGGCCCGCGATCCGCTGGCCCCGCCCGGCCCGTTCGACAAGCTCCAGCTCGCGCTCGTGGTCAGTGCGTTGGCCATCGACGTGCTGGTGCTGTGGGAGATCACCGGACGCATCACCGACGAGTACGGCGGAACGCCCAACCGGGCGGCCGCGCTCGGCGAGAACGTCATCCTGCTGGTCAACCTCGCGTGGTCGGCGTGGCTCCTGCTGGCCTTCATCCGGCGGCGCACACCGTTCGCGGCGCTCGAACGGTGGCAGACCGGCTATCTGCCGGTGTACGCCGCGTGGGCGTGGATCGTGGTCCTCGTCTTCCCACCGTTGTTCAGCTACGCCTAGTCGGCGCCACCGACGCGACGCGGAAGCCGGCCCACCCGCCACTGTGGGCCGGCTTCTCCGTCACTTACCGGTGACGATGCCCGGGTTGATGCAGAGCCCCGGGTTGGCGCCGTTCTTCTCGGCGATCTCCAGGCAGCGGGTCACCTTGTCGACCTTCGCGTTGGTCTCGGTGATCTGCTTGGAGATCTCGGCGTTCTTGCGGTCCTGCTCCAGGTTGCGGGTCTGCGCCAGCTTGTCCTGGAACGCCTTGATGTTGCCCTCGGTCTTGTCGTCGTGGTTCACCCGGGTGATGGTCACCGAGAGGATGTCCACGTCGGCGGCGAGCCGGGTTTCCGCGCTGGTCTTGATGTTCGCGGCGAACGGCTTGAGGTCGACGTTGAGGTCACCGGTCTGGGCGTCGATCTTCTCCAGCGGGTTGTACGCGGCGAACGCGTCGTTGACAGCGCTGTCGAGCTGCACACCCACCCGCTGGCCCCGGAAGCTGACGAAGTCGCCCTTGTAGTCCATGAACTGCTTCGGCGCGTTCTCCGGCTTGACCTGCCACTCGATGAGCACCTCGACACAGGCGTCGGCGAGCGTGCCGGTGCGCACCCGTACGCAGTTGTTGCCGCCGATGTGGTCGTACTTCTGCCGGCCGGCGTCCCACTCGCCGACCTTCTGCCACGGCGCCACCCACTTGAGGCCGGAACCGGTCACCTCGCCGGTGGGCTTGCCGAAGCTGGTGACGATGCCGACCGAGCGGATGGGCACCGAGTGGGCGCTGGAGGCGATGCCGACCACCAGGGTGAGGGCGAGAAAGCCGAGCGCCGCGAGGGCGGCCATCCGCTTCAGCGACCGTGCGGGGGCGACGAGGGCGACGACGGCGGTGACCGCCAGGGCGACGGCGAAGACGATCGCCATGGTGAAGCCGACGGGCATGGGGTGAGGGCCTTCCGGTGGGCTGTGTGGATCATCAACCTAGGGGGTCATGTCAAATCGGCGGCACGGGGAGGTGGAGTTCGCGCACGTCAATTGCGGGGCGAATATGGATCCCATCGACATGGCTCGACTCCCACGGCCGGCCGTAGGTTTCGTCCACGCGACGGGCCTGTGACCACGGTCACCGAACCGACCGTCGCGGCGACGGTGCGGAGGATGAGGCGATGGCCGGGCAAGCGCTCCTGTCGGCCCGTGGGCTGACCCGCGACTTCCGGGGCTTCCGGGCGGTCGACGACGTCGACCTCGACGTCGCGCCGGAGAGTGTGCACGCGCTGGTCGGCCCGAACGGCGCGGGCAAGACCACCCTGTTCAACCTGCTCACCGGCTTTCTGCGCCCCAGCGCCGGGCGGATCGAGCTGGACGGCCGGGACGTCACCGGCCTGCCCCCGGAGCAGGTGGCCCGGCTCGGTGTCGCCCGCTCGTTCCAGATCACCAGCCTCTTTCCGCAGCTCTCCGCCCGGGAACACGTCGCGCTGGCCCTCCAGTCGCCCAGCGGGCTGGGCTGGCGGTTCTGGCGGTCGGCGAAGCTGATGGGTCGCTACACGGCGCGGGCGGACGAGCTGCTGGCCATGGTGGGGCTGGACGACCTGGCGCAGGCACCGTCCGAGTCGTTGGCGTACGGGCGCAAGCGGGCCCTGGAACTGGCCATCGCCCTGGCGTTGGACCCGAAGGTGCTGCTGCTCGACGAGCCGACCGCCGGGATGGGCATGGAGGACGTCGACCGCACCGTCGAGCTGATCAGCACTGTCCGCCGGGGCCGGACCGTGGTGATGGTCGAGCACAACATGAGCGTGGTCGGCCGACTCGCCGACACCGTCACCGTCCTGCAGGCCGGCAAGGTCCTCGTCGAGGGCCCGTACGAGCAGGTCCGGGCCGACGAGCGCGTGATCACCGCCTACCTGGGAGCCGCTGATGCTGCGCATTGAGAACCTCTCCGCCTTCTACGGCGAGGCGCAGGTGCTCCGCGACGTCAGCCTCGACGTCGCCGCCGGCGAGGTGGTCACCCTGGTCGGGCGCAACGGCGCCGGCAAGTCCACCCTGCTGCGCTGCGTCATGGGGCTGCACCCCGGTCAGCGCGGCACTGTCGAGCTGGACGGCCGCGACATCTCCCGGCTGCCGGCGCACAAACGGGCCCGCCTGGGGCTGGGCTGGGTGCCGGACGATCGGGGCAGCTACGCCACCCTGACCGTCACCGAGAACCTCACCCTGCCGCCCACTGTGGGCCCCGACCCGTGGCCGCTGGAGCGGGTGTACGAGGCGTTTCCCGCCCTCCACACCCGGCGGGACTCCGCGGCCACCATGCTCTCCGGCGGCGAGCAGCAGATGCTCGCGCTGGCCCGGGTGCTGCGGATGGGTGCCCGGCTGCTGCTCTGCGACGAGCCCACCGAAGGGCTGTCGCCCCTGCTGGTGCAGCAGGTCGGTGAGCTGCTGCGCGAGGCCAAGCGGCACGGGGTGACCGTGCTGCTGGTCGAACAGAACCTGCACTTCGCCACGGGTGTCGCCGACCGGCACTACCTGCTGGCCGAGGGGCGTGTCGCCGAGGCGATGGACAACTCCGAGGTGCGCTCGCGCGAACGCGAACTGCTCGCGTACCTCGGCATCTGAATTCTCTCAACGACGACCCGCGCGACGACGCGCCGGATGGATGGAGTGGGCATGCGCAGGACGGTGGGTGTGGCCGTGGCGTCAGTCGCGGTGGTGCTGGTCGCCGGTTGCGGCGGCGGTGGCCCCCAGTCGGGTGGCGACCAGAAACTGACCGGCGACAAGATCGTGCTGGGCGTGCTCAACGACCAGTCCGGGGCGTACTCGGAGCTGTCCGGGAAGAACTCGGTGGCGGCGGTCGAGCTGGCCATCGCCGACTTCACCGCGAAGTACGGCGACAAGGCGGTGACCAGAAACATCACAGTGGAGACCGCCGACCACCAGAACAAGCCGGACGTGGCCAACTCCAAGGCCCAGGAGATTTACGACCGCAGGGGCGTCGACCTGATCCTGGACGTGCCCACCTCGTCCGCGGCGCTGAAGGTCGCCGACGTGGCGAAGGAGAAGAAGAAGCTCTACTTCAACATCGGCGCGGCGACCACCGACCTGACCGGCAAGAGCTGCAACAAGTACACGTTCCACTACGCGTACGACACGTACATGCTGGCCAACGGCACCGGAAAGACCACCACCGAGCAGATCGGCAAGAACTGGTACATCCTGTATCCGAACTACGCCTTCGGTCAGGACATGGAGAAGAGCTTCTCCACCGCGATCACGGCGGCCGGCGGCACGGTGGTCGGCAAGGACGGGGCGCCGTTCCCGAACACCAGCGGTGACTTCTCCACCTTCCTGCTCAAGGCGCCGAACCTGAACCCGAAGCCGAACGTGCTGGGCACCATGCAGGCCGGTGCCGAGCTGGTCAACGTGGTGAAGCAGTACAACGAGTTCAAGCTGCGCGACAAGGGCGTCGGCCTCGCGGTGGGGCTGATGTTCCTCACCGACATCCACTCGCTCACCCCGGCCGCGCTGGCCGGCACCACGTACACCGACGCCTGGTACTGGAACTTCGACGCGAAGAACCGGGAGTTCGCCGACCGCTTCCAGCAGAAGGCCGGCACCCGGCCGACGTTCGCGCACGCGGCCAACTACTCGGCGGCGTTGCAGTATCTGGAGGCGGTGCAGGCCGCCGGCACCGACGACGCGGACGCCGTGGTCAAGGGGCTGGAGGGCAAGACGGTCGAGGACGTCTTCCTGCGCAACGGCAAGATCCGCGCCGAGGACCACCGGGTGGTGCACGACGCGTACCTGGCCCAGGTGAAGCCTCAGGCCGAGGTCACCGAGCCGTGGGACTACGTGAAGGTGCTCAAGACGATCCCCGCCGCGGAGGCGTTCCGCGCGCCCTCCGCGGACTGCAAGCTGTGAGCGGCTCGCTGTGAGCGGCTTCGCGCAGAACACGTTCAACGGGTTGGTGAGCGGGGCGTTCTACGCCCTGCTCGCCCTCGGGCTCGCCGTCATCTTCGGCATGCTGCGGGTGGTCAACTTCGCGCACGGCGCGTTCTACATGCTCGGCGCGTTCGGGGCGTACGTGCTGCTCACCGAGGCGGGAGTGCCGTTCTGGGCGGCCCTGGTGATCATGCCGGTGGGGCTGGGACTGCTCGGCATGGCGCTGGAACGCGCCGTGATCCAGCGGCTGACCAGGCTCGACCCGCTCTACAACTTCCTGCTCACCTTCGGCCTGACGCTGATCCTCCAGGATCTGGTGAAGCTGCGCTACGGCGTGCAGTCCAGCCCGTACGAGACCCCGTCGCTGTTGAGCGGGTCGGTCAACTTCGGGCTCTTCGACTTCCCGACGTACCGGGTGTTCATCCTCGGCTTCGCGGTGCTGCTCTGCGTCGCCGTGTGGTGGGTGCTCACCCGTACCCGGATCGGGATGGTGGTCCGGGCGTCCACCGAGCGGCCCGACCTGACCCGCGCCTTCGGCATCGACGTCGGGCGGTGGGTGACACCGGTCTTCGGCTTCGGGATCGGGCTGGCTGGTCTCGCCGGCGTGCTGGCCGCACCGATGCGCGCGGTGAACCCGCTGATGGGGGCCGACCTGATCATCGTGGTGTTCGCGGTGGTCGTGATCGGCGGGCTGGGCTCGATCTTCGGTTCGGTCGCCGCCGGCTTCGGCATCGGCCTCGTGCAGGCGTGGGGTGAGGCGTACCTGTCGGCCTTCCCGATCGTCTCGCAGACCATCGTCTTCGTCGTGATGGCCGGCGTGCTGCTCTGGCGCCCGGCCGGCTTGTTCGGTCGTGAGGAGGCTCCCGCATGACCAGCACCGTGGACACTGCCGCCGCCGACGCGTCCCGCTCGACGCCGCCGTCCGGGTTGGTCGCCGTGGCCCGGGCTCCCGGCTGGGTGCGGTACGCGCTGCTCGCCGTCGGGCTGGCCGTCGCGGCGTGGTTGCCCAACGGCCTCTACCCGGCGGTCGCGGTGGACATCCTCTGCTGGGCGCTGTTCGCCGTCGCGGTGGACCTGCTGCTCGGCTTCACCGGGCTGATGTCCTTCGGTCACGCCGCGTTCTGGGGCACCTCGGCGTACGTCACCGGCCTGATGGCCATCCACGCGGGCCTGCCGTTCCCGCTCGCGGTGCTGGCCGGCGCGCTCGCCGCGGCCGTTCTGGCGGTGCCGATCGGATACCTCGCGGTCAAGCGGACCGGCATCTACTTCGCGATGGTGACCCTGGCGTTCGCGCAGATGGTCTACTACGTGGCCAACGAGTGGCGCTCGGTCACGCAGGGTGAGAACGGCCTCCAGGGGGTGCCCCGTTCGTTCTTCGGCCTGGATCTGACCGACGACTACTTCTTCTACTACGCGATCCTGCCGATCGTGCTGCTCGGGCTGGCCGCCGCCTGGCGGATCGTGCACTCGCCGTTCGGTCGGGTGCTGGTCGGCATCCGGGACAACCCGGCCCGGGCGCGGGCACTGGGCTACCCGGTGCACCGCTACAAGCTCACCGCGTTCGTGCTCTCCGGGTTCATCGCCGGCCTCGGCGGCGGGCTGTTCGCTGTCGGCCACCGGTTCGTCTCGCTGGACGTGCTGCACTGGACCACCTCCGGCAAGGCGGTCATCGTGGTGGTGCTCGGTGGGATCGGCACCCTCTGGGGTGGGGTGCTCGGCGCCGGGATCGTGGTGCGGCTGGAGGACTGGCTGTCGTTCTCCGGGTTCGAGGCGATCGGCCTGGTCACCGGCGGCATCTTCGTCCTGGTCGTGGTGCTGTTCCGGCGCGGCATCTGGGGGACCGTGGCCGACCTGGCCCGGCGCTGGGCCGTCACCCGCCGCAGATAACTCTGGCGTGCGTCGGTGGCCTGGGCGACGAGCCCGGGTCACCGGCTCGGCCTCGTCGCCGCCAGGCCGGTTACGCGCTATTACCAGGGAGTTTGCCAGCCCCTCGGCCATCGATGCGACCGATCGTAACGTTCCGGCTACGGTAGCCGCCGAAGGCGCGGGGGGTCGTCACCCACAGGGGCGGCGACCCGACTACGATCCAGCCCACTATGACCATAGAGCGCATCCGCCGGCTCGCCACCGGCGTACCGGCCGATCATGCCCCGCAACCGCGGACCCCCCTGCCGAACTGGCTCCTCGTCCCGGGCCTGGCCCTGCTGGCCATCTCGCTCGCGGCGTACGGCGCGTTCGTGCGCGACCGGCCGTTCCGTGGGACGGACTTCAACATGTACCTCGGGGCCGCCCACGCGTTCATCGATGGGCAGCCCGTCTACCAGCTCGGGTACACCGGGCTGGCCCTTCCGTACACCTATCCGCCGATCACCCTGCCGTTCCTGACGCCGCTGACGCTGCTCGATCCGCGGACCGCGCTCACCGTCTTCAACATCGTGGGTATCGCGGCAATGCTCCTCGCTCTGTGGTTCACCACCAAGATGCTCGGCTACGAGGGCACCCCGGGCCGGCTCGGTCTCGTCGCCGCCGTCGGCGCGGTGCTGCTCTGGACCGAGCCGCTGCAGCGCAACCTCGACCTCGGCCAGATCAACATCTTCGTGATGCTGCTGGTCGTGGCGGACCTCGCCCTGCCCGGCCGGAGCCGGTTCAAGGGCGTCGGCATCGGCGTCGCGACCGCGACCAAGCTGCTGCCCGGACTCTTCGTGGTCTACCTGCTGCTCACCCGGCGAATCCGGGCCGCCATCGTCGCGACCGGCACCTTCGTCGGGCTCACGTTGCTGGGCGCGATCATCCAGCCGGGCGGCTCGTACGACTACTGGCTGACCGGGCGGGCGTTCGACTCGCACCGGGTGCTGATGTCCTCCGGCCCGCGTTACGGGGGCAACCAGTCCCTGCAGGGGTTCACCGCCCGACTGCTCGGGACCGACCAGCAGAACACCATCTGGTGGATGCTCTCCGTCGCCGTCGTGCTGGTCGGTGGCCTCGCCCTGGCCACCGCGCTCCAGCGGCACGGCGAGGAAGCGATGGGCATGCTCGTCGTCGGCTTCACCATGCTGCTCATCTCGCCCGTCAGTTGGTCGCACTACTGGATCTGGATCGGCCCGATGGCGGTGGTGTTGATCGACGTAGCGCGTCGCTCACGCGGCGCGGCACGTCTGATCGCCGGCGTCGTCGCGGTAGCCGCGATCGCACCGTTTCTCATGTGGCCGGGCCCCTACTATGGCGGACTTACCCCGCGCGGCCTGATCTGGCAGGCTAACCGGTTTGAGGGGCTGGCCCAGCGGTTCGCGGTTGATCCCTATGTGTCGACGACGCTGGTGCTCTTCGCGCTCGCCGCGTTGTGGCTGTACTGGCGGTCCCGTGCGGAACGGACGGTCCTGCCGGCCGTCGGCACCGCAAACCCGTGATCAATTCCCTACGGCGACAGCGGCTCGGAACCGCCGCGAACACCAGGAGACGTCGATGACGCAGGCGATGGACGAGCACGCGGTCGCAGCGCAGACCACCGAGCCGATGCAGGCCGGCCAACGCGCGGACCTGCCCCGGCAGGACGGCGTGGAGGCGCCGGCCGTCGAGCGGGCAGCGGGCGGGCGGCGGCCGCGCCTGCTGGTCCTCGACGGACTGCGCCTTGGCGCTGCGCTCATGGTCGTCGCGTACCACCTCGTCGGTGACAAGATCGGTGTTTGGCAGCCCTCCGCCGCGTCCCATTTCGGGCTGCTGCACTCCGTCTCCCAGTACGGCTTCCTCGGCGTGCAACTCTTCTTCATCATCAGCGGCTTCGTCATCTGCATGAGCGCCTGGGGACGCTCCGTCGGTGACTTCTTCGTCTCCCGCGTCGTCCGGCTCTACCCCGCCTACTGGTTCGCCGTCCTGGTGACCGCGGCCGTGCTCGTGGCCGTGCCGAGGGGTGTCGACCTCAAGCTCCGCGAAGTGGTGGGCAACCTGACGATGATGCAGGAGTTCCTCGGCATCCGGCACCTCGACCTGTCGTACTGGACGCTCACCGTCGAGATGATCTTCTACCTCCTTTTCGCCATCCTCGTGGCGCGCGGCCTGACCTACCGCGGTGTGGTCGCCTTCTGCGCCATCTGGACCGTCGCCTCGCTGGTCGTGCCCAAGTTCGGCAGCCCGTGGTTCAGCGCCGTCGTGGCGGCCGGCTACTCCAGCTACTTCATCGCGGGCATCGCCCTCTATCTCATCTACCGCTTCGGCCCGAACCTGCTGCTGTGGTCGATCATCGGCCTCTCCTGGCTGATCGCGATCACCCGGCTGCCCAGCCTGGCCCAGGCCCGCGACGTCGCCTTCGCGCCGACGGCCGTCATCGTGACGGCCTTCGTCGTGGTGATGGCGGCGGTCGCTCTCAACTTCTTCTCCTGGGTGAAGTGGGGCTGGGTCGCGACGGCCGGTGCCATGACCTACCCGCTGTACCTCATTCACCAGACGGTCGGGCTCGCCGTCATCGACCGGCTCCAGGACCACCTGTCGCCGTGGTTGCTGATCACTACGCTGATCGCCGGCCTGCTCATCGCCGCCTGGCTGATCCACCGGTTCGTCGAACGGCCCGCCGCTCGCTGGATGAAGCGGCAGCTCAACGACTCGATGCGCCAACTGCGGACCACTCGCTGACATCGGGGCCCGCTCTTTGAGCTGCTTCAGACCCTTCTGGAACGCCTTGACGTTGGCGGTCTGTTCGTCGTCAACCTGGGTGGCCTGGGGCAGCGTCGCCGCGCTGGCCCATCGGCTGGCGGCCCGTCGCCGGTAAATCTCACGACGGCGCATCCGCCGCGCGCCGTTTCAGCGAACCCCCGGGTAGGGAACGTCTACCCGGGGGTGCGTCTGGTGCTGATCGAGCCGATGCCGGCCGAGGCCGTGGAGATCGCGCACAAGCAGGTGTCGCTGGCTGCCGAGGACCTGGACGGCAACGCCGTCGCGACGCTGGTGCTGGAGTTGGCCGAGGCCTGGGGCGTGCCGGCGCTCTGGGAGCAGGTCTGTCGTCCGTTGCTGGCCGGGCTGTCGGGGCGTACCGCCGCCGAGGTGGTCGTCGAGCACGCCCTCAGCGAGGGTGTCCGGGTCGGGCTGGACGTCTACCGCCGGGAGCCGGGCCGGTCGCTGCCGACCGGTGGCGTGCTGCTGGCCGGTGCCGAGAAGGAGGCGCACAGTCTCGGCCTCCAGGCGCTGGCCGCCGCGCTGCGCGAGCAGGGCCGCGGGTGTCTGAATCTCGGCCCGGCGCTGCCCTGGTCGGCGCTGACCAGCGCGGTGTACCGGGCACGGCCGCACACCGTCGTGCTCTGGTCGCAGACGCCGGTCACCGGCCGCGCGTACCGTCTGGTGCGCTTCGCCCGAGAATTCGCACGCCTGCGGGTGTACGGCGCGGGGCCGGGTTGGATCGAGCCGCTCACCGCGCCGGTGGCGCATCTCGACTCGCTGCCGAGGGCCGTCACCGCCTGCCTCGCGGGCGTTCCCGGACGTGACGCCCACCACATACGATACGGATCGGTGCCGTATCGTTAATGCGCGTCGTAGGCTGACCCGCGTTACGAGTCTGACCCGTATCGTATTGCGTCGCGGGGAAAGCGTGGGGGGAAATCAGGCATGGAGCTGCACAACAACACGGGCCACCCGAGGAGGTGGGCGATCCTCGGGGTGCTGGTGATCAGCCTCCTCGTGGTCGTCCTCGACAACACGATCCTCAACGTCGCCCTGCGCACGCTGGCCGACCCGGTGCACGGCCTCGGTGCCACCCAGGGCGAGCTGGAGTGGTCCATCAACTCCTACACGCTGGTCTTCGCCGGGCTGCTGTTCACCTTCGGGGTGCTTGGCGACCGCGCCGGCCGCAAGCGCTTCCTGATGATCGGTCTGGTGCTGTTCGGTCTGGCGTCGCTGCTCTCCGCGTACGCCCAGAGCCCCGGCCAGCTCATCGCGGCCCGCGCCCTGATGGGCGTCGGCGGCGCGGCCATCATGCCGGTGACGCTGTCGATCATCTCCAACGTCTTCGACCCGCGTGAGCGTGGTCGGGCCATCGGTGTCTGGGCCGGGGCGGTCGGTCTCGCCGTGGCCATCGGCCCGATCCTCGGCGGCGCGCTGCTGGAGCACTTCTGGTGGGGTTCGGTCTTCCTGATCAACGTGCCGGTGGTCGTCGCCGGCGTGATCCTGGTGGCGCTGCTGGTCCCCGAGTCGCGTGACCCGCGGCCGGGCCGGGTCGACGTGCTCGGTGTGCTGCTCTCCGTGGTGGGCCTGGTCGCCCTCTCCTACGGCATCATCGACGGCGGCGAGCACGGCTTCGGCCGCCCAGTGGTCTGGGGCTCGATCCTGGTCGGCATCGCGGTGCTGGCCTGGTTCGTGCAGCACGAGCGGCGCAGCGACCACCCGTCGCTGGACGTCCGGCTGTTCAAGGTGCCCCGCTTCGCCGCGCCGGTCGCCATCGTCGGTCTGGTGTTCTTCGCCGCGATGGGCTCGCTGTTCTTCGGCTCGTTCTACCTGCAACTGGTGCGGGGCTACAGCCCGCTGCAGACCGGTCTGCTCTTCCTGCCCTTCGCCGCCGCCCAGCTGGTCTTCGCACCGCGCAGCGCCGCGATGGTCCGCCGCTACGGCGGCCGGGCCGTCGCCACCGTCGGGTTGGCGCTGACCGTGGTGTCACTCGCCGCGTTCGTGTTCATCGGTGCCTCCACCCCGATCTGGGTCGTGCTGCTCGCCTTCCTCATCCAGGGCGCCGGGATGGCCAACATCATGCCGCCCGCCACCGAGTCGATCATGTCGGCGCTGCCCCGCGAGAAGGCCGGTGTGGGCTCCGCAATCAGCAACACCGTCCGCCAGGTCGCTGGTGCGCTCGGCGTGGCGATCCTCGGCTCGGTGCTCTCCGCCGTCTACCGCAGCGACATCGGTGACGCGCTGACCGGCCTGCCCACGCAGGCCCGCGACACGGCCAACGAGTCGATCTCCGGGGCGTACGCTGCGGCGGGCCAGCTCGGCCCGGACGCGCCGGCGCTGATCTCGGCGGCCAACGACGCCTTCGTCACCGCCATGCACTGGGCGGCCGGGCTCTCCGCGGTGATCGCCGCACTGGGGGTCATCGTGGTGCTGCGCTGGATGCCGGGTCGGGAGGACACCAGCGTCGCCCCTGTGGCGCCGGTCGCCGAGCCCGAGTTGGCCGGCACGGCGTAGGTGCGGGAAGAATGTCGGACATGATGTCCACTGCCGATGCTCCGCGGTCGCCCGGGCGACCGCGGAGCGTCCGCGCCGACGAGGCGATCATCGAAGCGACCCTCGACCTGCTCGCCGAGGGCAGCACCATCGAGGCGCTGTCGATCGAGGCGATCGCCGCCCGGGCCGGGGTCGGCAAGGCCACCATCTACCGCCGCTGGGCCGGCAAGGACGCCCTCCTGCTGGACGCGCTGCGGCGACTCAAGGGCGTCATGGCGCAGCCGGCCGGGCACTCCGTCCGCGACGACCTGGTGCTGCTGGTGGGCGCGATCGGCAAGAACGTCGACCCGCGTGCGGCGAAGATCATGCCTTGTCTGGTGCCCGCGGTGAACCGCAGCGCGGACCAGTTCCAGCTCTACCAGAACATCATCGGGCCCCGGCGGCAGCTCATGCGCGAGGTGCTGCGGCGCGGCATCGCCGAGGGGGTGCTCCGGGCCGACATCGACGTCGAGGTGACGATGGCGCTGCTCACCGGGCCGATGCTGATCCAACGGGTGCTCCAGTGGAACCCGGACCTGGACGAGCAGACCCTGCCCGAGCGGGTCGTCGACGCCGTGCTGGAGGGCATTCAGGTCCGCTGAGCCGGCCGCGAGCCCGCCCGCTGGCCGGTCCTGGTCAGCCGGCCGGTGCGCGCAGCCGGTGCAGGCGCAGTGCGAGCTGCACCTCCAACGCCCGCTCGGGCCGCTGCCAGTCGGCGCCGAGCAGTTGCCCGACCCGCTCCAACCGCTGGGTCACCGTGTTGACGTGCACGTGCAACTGCTCGGCGGCCCGGGCCAGGCTGCCACCCACCCCGAAGTACGCCTCCAGCGTCTTCACCAGAGCCGTGCCCCGCCGGGCGTCGTAGTCGACCACCGGCCCGACGGTCGTGGCGAGGAACTGGGTCACGTCCTTCTCACCCCGATCGCCGACCGTGCCCAGCAGCAACCCGACGAAGCCCAGCTCCGCGGTGCTCGCACCCTGCCCGTCGCGACCCAGGGCGCCCAACGCCGTCAGGCACCGATCCGCCTCGTGGAACGTGGCGGCCAGCGCCGCCGGCCCGTTCGACGGACCACTCGCCCCGGCGGTCACCGGCCGGCCGGTCACCCGGGACAGGTCCCGCGCGACCGCGCGGGCGCTGCCACCGGCGTCCAGCCCCGGCAGCATCAGCACCACCCGGCCGTCCCGCGCCGCGGCCAGCCCGCTGCGCGCCGAGGCGTACGTGGTGGCCCAGGAGAGCACCCGCTGCCTCGCCGAGCCGGTCGCGGCGATCGCGTCGTCGCCCACCGCCACCAGCACGTGCGGCGCGTCCAGGTCGACCCCGAGGCGGCGGGCCCGACTGCGCAACGCGTCGGTGTCCCGCAACGGGCGGGCGATCAGGTCGTCCAGCAGCTCACCCCGGACCCGCCCCTCCGCCTCGGCGACCGTACGGCGGAACAACAGCAGCAGCGCGGTCACCAGCGCGGCCCGCTCCAGGATCCGCTGGTCGGCGTCGACCAACTCGTCGTCCGGACGCAGCACCAGCGCACCCAGGTTCTCCGCGCCGGCCACCACCGCCGCGTACCAGAGTGGGCTGCGGCGCACGCTGCGCCCCTCGGTGCGCGACGCCGCGACCGCCTCCACGATGTCCGCCCGGTCCGGCTCGTCGATCTCACCCACCCGGGCCAGCAGGCGGCCCTCGGCGTCCAGCGCCAGCAGGGCACCGCCCAGCACCTCGGTCACCGCCGCCGCCACGTCCTCCACACCGCCGCCGCGCAGCACCAGCGCCGTCATCCGGTCGTGCGCCGCCGCGGCCCGCTCCACCGAGCTGCTGTGGGCCCGGATGGTGGTGTTCGCCGCCGACAGCTCGCCCAGCGCCGAGCGCGTCTCGGTCAGCAGCCGGGCGGTGTCGATCGCCACCGCGGCGTGCGCGGCGAGCGAGACCAGCAGCGCCACCTCCTCCCGGACGAACGGCCGGGCCGAACGGTTGGCCGCGTAGAGCACGCCGATCGAGGTGGAGCCGAGCCGCAGCGGCACCCCGAGGATCGCCACCAGCCCCTCCTCCCCGACCCCGGCGTCGATCTCACCGGTGTGGTGGAAGCGCGCGTCCTCCCCGTAGTTCGCTGTGACGTACGGGGCCCCGGACTGGGCCACCAACCCGCCGAGGCCGGCACCCATCGGCAGGCGCAGCCGCTGGAAACGGGCCGAAACCGACCCGTCGGTCACCCGCATGTAGGTGTCGCCGCGCTCGTCGTCGTTGAGCGTCATGTAGGCCACGTCCGCGCCGAGCAGGTTGCGGGCCCGGTGCACGATCGCCCGCAACACGTCGTCCAGGTCGCGCAGCCCGGCCAGGTCACTGACCGTGTCGTACAGGCCGG
The DNA here is from genome assembly GCF_006715105.1 of Micromonospora sp. A202. Taxonomy (NCBI): domain Bacteria; kingdom Bacillati; phylum Actinomycetota; class Actinomycetes; order Micromonosporales; family Micromonosporaceae; genus Micromonospora; species Micromonospora sp. A202. The sequence goes on from NZ_VFMP01000001.1 coordinate 2,155,724, forward strand.
ACAGCTCGGTCTCGCGCCGGCGTCGGCGCTCCAGCAGCGCGCGGACCCGCAACGCCACCGACTTGGCCTGCTCCAGCTCGGCCAGCTTGTCGGGCGGCAGCCCGGCAGCGCGCGCGGCCACCAACGGTCCCTCGAACTCGACAGCGGCGGCCTCCCGCGCGAGCAGTTCCAGGAACTCCACCGGCGAAGACATGGTCGACATTGTGCTCGGGCCCACTAGTTGGCCGTCCAGCCCCCGTCGAGGGCGATCGACGCGCCGGTGATGAAGGCCGCCGGCGGCGAGCAGAGGTACGCCAGCAGTTCGGCCACCTCCTCCGGTTCGATCAGTCGCTTGATCGCGGCCCGGGCCAGCATGATCTTTTCGATCACCTCGGTCTCGTCGATGCCGTGGCTCGCCGCCTGGTCGGCGATCTGGCTTTCCACCAGCGCCGTGCGGACGTACGCCGGGTTGATGCAGTTGGCGGTCACCCCGTGCGCGGCGCCCTCCAGCGCGACCACCTTCGACAGCCCCTCCAGGGCGTGCTTGGCCGAGACGTAGGCCGCCTTGTACGGCGACGCGCGCAGCCCGTGCACGGAGGAGATGTTGACGATGCGACCCCAGCCCCGGGCGTACATGTGCGGCAGCGCCCGGCGGATCAGCAGGAACGGCGCCTCCACCATCACCCGCTGGATGTACTCGAAGCGCTCGACGGGAAAGTCCTGCACCGGCGCGACGTGCTGGAGCCCGGCGTTGTTGACCACGATGTCCACGTCCACGTCGAGGCGGTCCACCGCCGCGGCGTCGGACAGGTCCACGCCCTCGGCCCGGCCGCCAGCCTCGGCCGCGACCGCCTTGGCCGCCTCCAGGTTGCGGTCCACCACGAGCACCTTGGCACCGGCCGCGCCCAGCCGCAGGGCGCACGCCCGCCCGATGCCGCTGCCGCCCCCGGTGACCAGGGCGGTCCGACCAGCGAGGTCGACCTGTACGACGTGGGGGACCGCCACGGGTTCTGCCGTCATGGCGCAAGAAGTTACGAGCTGTGTGCTCCCCGGCACATGGGCCAGCGACACATACTCCGGCGCAAAGCTGTGTGGCCCCACCCGCCCCTGCCACCCGCTCCCGCCCCGTCCCGCCGCGCCGTGGGCACGGTGTTCGTCGTCAAGATCCGCGCAACATCAGGGATATTGCTCCCGTGCTCAGCCGGTGGAAGCAATCTGGCTGGTCAGCAGCTCGGCGAAGACTTCTTTGGGTTTCTTGTAGCCGAGGATACGGCGGGGTCGGTTGTTGAGTCGGTCGGCGATGGCGTTGAGGTGGTCGTGGTCGTTGGGGATGACGGTGCCGCGGGGTAGGTATTCGCGAATCCACCGGTTGGTGCTCTCGTTGGTGCCGCGTTGCCAGGGACTGTGGGGGTGGGCGAAGTAGACGTCGATACCGGCGGCGATGCTCAGGGCGGCGTGTTCGGCCATTTCGGTGCCGCAGTCCCAGGTCAGGGTGCGGCGCAGGGCGTCGGGCAGACCGGCGATGCCGGTGGCCACGGCGCTGGTGACGGTGGGGCTGTCTCTTCCTGATAGCGGGATCAGGATCAGGAACCGGGAGGTGCGTTCCACCAGCGTGGCGGTGGCGCTGGCGCCGTTCTTGCCGATGACCAGGTCGCCTTCCCAGTGCCCAGGTACCCGCCGGTCCTCGGCCTGGACGGGCCGCTGATCGATGAACGTCGGGTTCGGGATCTTCGGCGCCCGCGACGCCGGCGAACGCGCCGGGCGACGGTTCCTGCGGCCACTGCGCAACCGCAGGTGCTGCCGTGCCAACTCCCCGACCGGCAACGCATACATCCACGTGTAAATCGCCTCGTGCGACACCCGCATCGCCTCGTCCTCGGGATAGTCCACCCGCAACCGCCCAGCGACCTGATCCGGCGACCAACCCTCACCCAACAACGCCACCACCACCTCCCGCAGCCGCGCGTCCAACTCCAGCTTGCACGGCTTCGGCCGGCGCCGCGCCCGCTGCGCCTGCCGCTGCGAACGCCACGCCCGATAGAACCCCCGCCCACCACCCCGACAAATCTCCCGCGACACCACACTCGGATCCCGACCAATCCGCGCCGCAATCTGCTGACCCGAGAGCCCTTCAGCGATCCCCCGCGTGATCTCTTCCCGGTCCACCACCGTCAACGGCCTACGACCCGCCACGCCCCACCAGCCTCTCAGCGATCACCCCGCCGAAGAGACCAACGAACGACAAGATCGATTGCTACGACCACCTGAGCACGGGAACAACATCCGGGAAGTTGCGTAGATCTCGGCGAGGGGCGAGGGGCGAGGGGCGTGGGGCATGGGGCGTGGGGCGTGTCCCGTGGGGCCGCTGGGAGGGCGGGCAGTAGGGTGTCGAACACACGTACTGGTCACGGTTTTGGGGGAGGGGTCGCGTGCGGGTGCTGGGTGTGGACCCGGGGTTGACCCGGTGTGGGGTGGGCGTGGTCGAGGGTGTGCCGGGCCGGCCCTGCACTCTCATCGCCTACTACGTGGTCTACACCGACCCGGCCGACGACCTGTCGCTGCGCCTGCTGCACCTGGATCAGTCGCTGACCAAGCTGGTCGCCGAGCACCAGCCGGAGAGCGTCGCCGTCGAGCGGGTGTTCAGCCAGCACAACGTGCGCACGGTGATGGGCACCGCGCAGGCCAGCGGCATCGCCGTGCTGGCGGGGGCGCGTGCCGGGCTGCCGGTGCAGACGTACACGCCGAGCGAGGTGAAGGCGGCCGTGACCGGGTCCGGTCAGGCCGACAAGGCGCAGATGACCGCCATGGTGACCCGGCTGTTGCGGCTGGCCGAGCCACCGAAGCCGGCCGACGCCGCCGACGCGCTGGCCCTGGCCATCTGCCACGTGTGGCGCGGCGGCACCCGTTCCAAGCTGGCCGCGGCGGCCGACCGGGTACGACGAGGAGGAGCACGATGATCGCCAGCGTGCGCGGCACGGTGACCGCGACGGGTCCGGACCAGGCCGTGATCGAGGTCGGCGGTGTCGGTCTCGCCGTGCACTGCGCTCCCGGCACGCTCGCCGAGCTGCGGGTCGGTCAGGTCGCCCGCCTCGCGACCAGCCTGATCGTGCGGGAAGACTCGCTGACCCTCTACGGCTTCGCCGACGACGACGCCAAGTCGCTGTTCGAGCTGCTCCAGACCGCCAGCGGGGTGGGTCCGCGACTGGCCCAGGCGGTCCTGGCCGTGCACACCCCGGACGCGGTGCGTAAGGCGATCGCCAACGCCGACACGGCGGCGCTGACCCGGGTGCCCGGGATCGGCAAGAAGGGCGCCGAGCGCCTGGTGCTGGAGCTGCGCGACCGGATCGGCCCGGTGCCGATCGGCGCCGACGGCGTGGGCGGGGTGACCGCTGGTGCCTGGCCCGACCAGGTCCGGCAGGCGCTCGTCGGGCTGGGCTGGTCCGCCGGTCAGGCCGATCAGGCGGTGGCCGCCGTGGCGGAGACCATCGACGGCCCGACGCCGCCGGTGCCGGTCCTGCTCAAGCAGGCCATCCGCCTGCTGGGCCGCACCCGATGAGCGAGATCGACGGGCTTGTCTCGGCGTACGTGAGCGACGCGGAACGGGACGCGGAGGCCACGGTACGGCCGAAGCGGCTGGCCGAGTTCATCGCCCAGGACCGGGTGCGCGATCAGCTCGACCTGTTGTTGCAGGGCGCGATGCGGCGGGGGTCACCACCGGACCACATCCTGCTCTCCGGCCCACCGGGGCTGGGCAAGACGAGTCTGGCCAACATCGTCGCCGCCGAGCTGGGCGCGGGCATCCGGGTGACCAGCGGCCCGGCGATCGAGCGTTCCGGTGATCTGGCGGCCATCCTGACCAGCCTCGCCGAGGGCGATGTGCTCTTCATCGACGAGATCCACCGCATCGCGCGGCCGGCGGAGGAACTGCTCTACAGCGCGATGGAGGACTTCCGGGTCGACGTGGTGGTCGGCAAGGGTCCGGGGGCGACGGCGATCCCGCTGGACGTCGAGCCGTTCACCCTGGTGGGGGCGACGACGCGTTCGGGCCTGTTGACCGGGCCGATGCGGGACCGGTTCGGTTTCGTCGCGCACCTCGACTTCTACGCCCCGGCGGATCTGGAGACGCTGCTGCACCGCTCGGCGCGGATTCTCGGTGTGCCGATCACCCCCGAGGGCGCGACCGAGATCGCCGGTCGGTCCCGGGGCACGCCCCGGATCGCCAACCGGCTGCTGCGCCGGGTCCGCGACTACGCGGAGGTGCGGGCCGACGGGGTGGTCGATCTCGACACCGCCCGGGCGGCCCTGATCGTGTACGACGTGGACGCGCTCGGCCTGGACCGGCTGGACCGGGCGGTGCTGACCGCGCTGGTCGACTCGTTCCGGGGCGGCCCTGTGGGTCTGTCCACCCTCGCTGTGGCGGTGGGGGAGCAGCCGGACACTGTCGAGGAGGTCTGCGAGCCGTTCCTGGTCCGTGCCGGCCTGTTGGCCCGTACGCCCCGGGGCCGGGTGGCGACTGAGGGAGCTTGGCGGCATCTGGGACGTACCCCGCCGAATGGTACATTTGGTATGGATAGTCCGCCCGCGCCCGATCTGTTCTCCTTGGACACCGATCAGCCGTGATGTGAACGTGATCTGTGCCGCATTCGGCGTTCTCAGGTGCAGGGTTTAGACTTCGCCGCGGTCTGTACAGGACGTGAGAATCCGCCTCCGCTCCGGCACCCCGGTGCCGGGCAGGTGGCCAATGGGAAGGTCAGTAACCGTGTATTTGGCAGCAGCGGGTGGCGGGGCCGGCGGTTTGACGCCGATCCTGATGATCGCCCTGCTCTTCGGTGTCATGTACTTCATGATGATCCGGCCCCAGCAGAAGCGCCGCAAAGAGGCAGAGGCGATGCAGTCCAACCTCGGCGCCGGCGACGAGGTCGTGACCATCGGTGGGCTCTACGGCACGGTCACCGGCATCGAGGACGACACCGTCCTGATCGAGGTCGCTCCGGGCGTGCAGACCCGCTACGCCCGCCCGGCCATCGCCCGGGTGGTCACCCGCGCGGAGCTGCCGAGCGAGCCGGTCACCGAGGACGCGGACGTCGTCAAGGAGTGACCCTCGCTCCGGGGGTGGCGAGTCCGGCGTACGGCCGGTCGACCGGCTTCCGGGCCGCCGCGCCCGACGGGGCAGCGGACGAGACGTGAAAACTGGATAGTTGGGTCGACGCCGGGCGTCGGCACGTTCCCGTGACCGTCGGCGTCCCCACGCCGGCGTGACCGGTCCTCGTGTCGGCACCTCGTCGGCCCAGGGCCGACCCGTCGGCCGGGACCCCCGGCCCGACACCCGCCGCCGCTGCGCGCAGCGGCGCGACCGTACAGGGAGACAGGACAGCCGTGGCACCACCTCAGGGACAGATGCGCCCCGGGCGGCAGCTCGCCGTGCTCGGGTTCATCTTCGTCGTCCTCTACCTTTTGGTGTTCTTCTCGGGTGCCAGCGGCAGCCTGAAGGACCGGCTCGAGCCCCGGCTCGGTCTGGACCTCATCGGCGGGACCCGGGTGACGCTGGAGGCGACGAACAGCGTCGACGGCAAGCCTCCGACGGCGGAGAACCTCGAGGAGGCCCGCCAGATCATCGAGAGCCGCGTCAACGCGTTCGGCGTGGCCGAGGCCGAGGTGGTCACCGAGGGCAACCGCAACATCGTCATCTCCCTGCCCGGTGAGAACCGCAACCTCGACGACGTCGGCGAAGCGGCCGAGCTGCGCTTCCGCAAGGTCCTCAAGGCCGCCGACGGCAGCGGGACGGCCGCCGTGCCGCCGCCGGCCGCCACGCCGGCCCCGTCCGGCAGCGCCGTGCCGACCCCGTCCGGCAGCGCGATCCCGACCCCGTCGGGCAGTGGCGCGCCGAAGGCGACCTCCTCGCCCAGCGGCGGTCAGGGCGGGATGGCCCCGGCGTCGCCGAGCGTCGCCCCAACCCCGTCCTCGTCCGCCTCGCCGAGTGCCGCCGCCCCCACGGCGAGCGCCAGCACCGAGCCGGTGCCGGCCAGCATCGAGCAGCAGCGCAAGGCCGTCGAGCAGAAGGTCGGTGCGGCGTCCTGGCAGGCCGCCAACGGTCTGCAGGCCCCCGCCGACCTCGCATCCGACCCGTCGCTGGCCGACAAGCTCAAGCCGTTCGGCACCCTGTCGCCGCAAGAGGTCGCCGTGCTGCCGGCGCAGATGCAGTTCAACGTGCCGACGATCGGCTGCGCGCAGCTCGACGCGCGCCCGCCGGCGTCGATCTCCGATGAGAAGCAGCAGGTCGTCTCCTGCGAGGACGGCGCCTCGAAGTACCTGCTCGACCAGGCCAAGGTGCTGGGCACCGACGTGTCAGACGCCGACGCCGTGCTCGACCAGACCAACGCCTGGGTGGTCAGCCTCGACTTCACCGGCAACGGCCAGGGCAAGTGGACGGCGCTGACCCGTGAGGCGTTCAACAACGAGGGTCAGGCCTGCGACGCGACCGCGCTGGGTCAGGACGGCAAGTGCCGGGTGGCCGTCGTGCTGGACAACGAGATCGTCTCCTCCCCGGAGATCCAGGGCGTGCTGACCGGCAACTCCCAGATCACCGGCAACTTCAACCAGAAGGACGCCAGCACGCTGGCCGGTCAGCTGCGCTACGGCGCGCTGCCGGTGACCTTCGAGCAGCAGGAGGCGCAGAACGTCACCGCCACGCTGGGTGCCAGCCACCTGCGCGCCGGTCTGCTGGCGGCCGGCATCGGCATGCTGCTGGTCATCATCTACGCGTTCTTCTACTACCGGCTGCTCGGCTCGGTGATCTTCCTGAGCCTGATCCTCTCCGCGCTGCTCGTCTTCGGCGCGCTGGTGGTGCTCGGCCGGCAGATCGGCTTCACGCTCACCCTCGCCGGCATCGCCGGCATGATCGTGTCGTTGGGTGTGGCGGCGGACTCGTTCGTCATCTACTTCGAACGGTTGAAGGACGAGATCCGGGAGGGGCGCAGCCCGCGTAGCGCGGTGCCCCGTGCCTGGATCCGCGCCCGCCGGACGATCATCTCGGCCAACGCGATCACCCTGCTCTCCGCGGTGGTGCTCTACGTGGTCTCGGTCGGCACGGTCAAGGGCTTCGCGTTCGCCCTCGGCCTGGCCACGGTCCTGGACCTGGTCGTGGTCTTCCTCTTCCGCCACCCGATCATGACCATGTTCGCCCGGACCCGGGCGTTCCTGTCCCCGCGGGTCAGCGGTCTCGGCCGGGCGCTTCCGGCCCGCAACCAGCCGACTCAGCCCCGCAACCCGCGCGCCAAGGAGGCCTGAGATGGCTCAAAACGGTCTGGCGAGCCGCCTCTACAACGGCGAAGCCGGTCTCAACGTCGTCGGCAAGCGCAAGGTCTGGTTCGGCGTCGCCGGGGTCCTGATCCTGATCGCGCTCCTCAGCTTCGGGCTGCGTGGCTTCAGCCTCGGCATCGAGTTCGCCGGCGGCAACTCGTTCCAGGTGCCGGCCAGCGTCGGCACCCTGGAGGACGCCGAGCGGGAGGTCAACTCGGCCCTCGCCACGGAGAACACCGGCGTCACGGTGGCCACCGCACAGAAGGTCGGCGGCACCGGCGGCGACACCTATGAGCTGCGTACGGCACAGCTCGACGCCGACCAGACCACTGCGGTCAAGGCCCAGATCGCCGAGGACCTCGGCATCGACCCGGCTCAGATCAGCAGCAACCAGGTCAGCGAGGCGTGGGGCAGCCAGGTGACCGAGCGGGCCGTGCTCGGTCTGGTCATCTTCATCGCACTGGTCATGGTCTACCTGATCCTGCGCTTCGAGTGGCGGATGGCGGTCGCCGCGGTCGCCTCGCTGATCACGAACCTGATCCTCACCGCCGGCATCTACTCGCTGGTCGGCTTCGAGGTCACTCCGTCGACGATCATCGGCTTCCTCACGATCCTGGGCTTCGCGCTCTACGACGTGGTGGTGGTCTTCGACAAGGTGCAGGAGAACACGCGGGGCATCACCGCCAACAACAACCAGACGTACGGCGAGGCGGCCAACCTGGCCGTCAACCAGAGCCTGATGCGGTCGCTGAACACCTCGGTGGTCGCCCTGCTGCCGGTCGGTGGTCTGCTCTTCATCGGTGCCGGCCTGCTCGGCGCCGGCACGCTGAAGGACCTCGGCCTGGTGCTGTTCGTCGGTATGGCGGTGGCGTTCCTGACCTCCATCCTGGTGGCCACCCCGCTGCTGGCGCTGCTGAAGAACTACGACCCGCGGATCCAGGCGCACAACAAGCGCGTCCTGACCCGGCGGGGCGCCCTGGCCCGCGGCGAGGTCACCCCGAAGGGGGCCGCGAGCCCCGCCCTGGCCGACGCGACCGATGAGCCGCTCGACCCGGACGCCGCCGCGCTGGCGGGTGCCGCCCCCAAGGTGGGCGCCCGGCCGGCGGGCAAGCGGCCGACCGGTGCCCGGGGCGGTCGCCCGGGTGGCGGCGGCAACCGGCCGGGTGGCGCCAAGCGGCGCTGACCCGAACGGAAACACCCGAACGGCGTCCGGCATGCTGTGTGAGCAGCACTGCCGGACGCCGTCGTCGTTGAAGGAGAGCGGAACAGCCGTGACGGAGACCCACAGCACCGAGGCGCGCGGGGACAGCGGCCCGGAGGCCGCCCGACTGGTCGCCAGCCGGGTGCTGGACGTGCCCGACTTCCCCAAGCCCGGCGTCCTGTTCAAGGACCTGATGCCGTTGTTCGCCGACGGGAAGGTCTTCCGTGAGGTGATCGACGGGATCGTCGCGTACCACGGGCGGGACGCTTTCGACGTGGTGGTCGGCATCGAGGCGCGCGGCTTCGTCGTCGCGGCGGCCGTCGCCTACGCGGCCGGGGTGGGCGTGGTGCCGGTGCGCAAGGCCGGCAAGCTGCCCCGCCCGGCGCACTCGGTGTCCTACGCCCTGGAGTACGGCGAGGCCACCCTGGAGGTGCACGAGGATGCCTTCACCGCCGGGCACCGGGTCCTGGTCGTCGACGACGTGCTGGCCACGGGCGGCACCGCCGAGGCGACGCTGGACCTGGTCGAGCGGGCCGGCGGCACCGTCACCGGCTTCACGGTGCTGCTGGAGCTCGGGTTCCTGGGCGGGCGCGAGCGGTTGGCGCAGCGTCCGGTGCACGCCCTGCTGACCGTTTGAGCAGTTCGACACGCGGCTGACCGTTTGATCCCAGATCCGGCGGACACTGCCGGCGTCGACCGTCCGGCGGAGCGGCAGGGGGCCTTCGGTGCGGGTAGCATTGCCCTTTGCTGACGCCGGCCGCACACGTCCGGCGAGGCGAGACCAGGCCGGCCGATGTTCGGTCGGTGTGTTTCCGGCGAGCGGTGAGGAGGCCGGTGTCCCACGATGTCGTCCCTCCGGCGGAGGGCACGGTGCACCCGACAGGCGACGCTGACGGCTCGGTGACTGACCGGACAGGCGACGCGCCGGCCCGGGTGGCGGGCACCGGCAACGGCTCCGGCAAGGCTGCGGGCGAGACCACTGTCCGCCCGATCAGCGGCCCGCCGAGCGTCGAGGCCGCGCCCGGCGCCGACGGGGTTGTGGTGCCGTTCCCGACCGACGCGGGCATCGACCCGTCGCCGAGCGGTGGCTTCGGGCTGTCCAACGCGCCCACCGGCCGGCGGGTCCGGGCCCGGCTGGCCCGGTTCAACGCGCCCTGGCAGACCTCGCAGGTCAGCGAGGTGCTGGAGCCGCTCATTGCGAGCCACCGGGACAACCACCCCAAGGCCGACGCCCGGCTGCTCCAGCGCGCCTTCGACACGGCCGCGCGGTGGCACTCCGGGCAGTACCGCAAGTCCGGCGACCCGTACATCACCCACCCGCTCGCGGTGGCGACCATCCTCGGCAACCTGGGGATGGACACCACCACGCTGGTCGCCGCGCTGCTGCACGACACCATCGAGGACACTGAATACACCCTCGACCAGATGCGCGCCGACTTCGGTGGCGAGGTCGCCCTCCTGGTCGATGGCGTCACGAAGCTCGACAAGGTCAAGCTGGGTGACGCGGCCAAGGCCGAGACGATCCGCAAGATGGTCGTGGCGATGGCCAAGGACCCCCGGGTGCTGGTGATCAAGCTGGCCGACCGGCTGCACAACATGCGCACCCTGACCTTCCTGCCCCGCCCCAAGCAGGAGCAGAAGGCCAAGGAGACGCTGGAGATCCTGGCGCCTCTCGCGCACCGGCTCGGTATGAACACGATCAAGTGGGAGCTGGAGGACCTGTCCTTCGGCACGTTGTTCCCGAAGCGCTACGAGGAGATCAACCGGCTGATCGGGGAGCACCAGCCGCAGCGCGAGACGCTGCTGCGGCAGGTCACCCAGAAGGTCGGCACCGACCTGAAGGCCGCCAAGATCAAGGCGGAGACCACCGGGCGGCCGAAGCACCTCTACTCGATCTACCAGAAGATGATCGTGCGGGGTCGGGACTTCAACGACATCTACGACCTGGTCGGGGTGCGGATCCTGGTCGACACGGTTCGGGACTGCTACGCGGCGCTGGGTGTCATCCACGCCAACTGGCAGCCGGTGCCGGGCCGCTTCAAGGACTACATCGCGATGCCCAAGTTCAACATGTACCAGTCGCTGCACACGACTGTCATCGGGCCCACCGGCAAGCCGGTGGAGATGCAGATCCGCACGTACGCGATGCACCGCACCGCGGAGTTCGGCATCGCCGCGCACTGGAAGTACAAGGAGCACAAGGGCACCCAGATCGTCGGCCCGCCCGCGCACATCGACGAGATGACCTGGCTGCGGCAGCTGCTCGACTGGCAGCGTGAGGCGGCCGACCCGAGCGAGTTCCTGGACGCGCTGCGCTTCGACCTGTCCAGCCAGGAGGTGTACGTCTTCACCCCGAAGGGTGACGTCATCCCGCTGCCGACCGGGTCGACGCCTGTGGACTTCGCGTACGCGGTGCACACCGAGGTCGGGCACAAGTGCATCGGGGCGCGGGTCAACGGCAAGCTGGTGCCGTTGGAGTCGACGCTGTCCAACGGCGACGTGATCGAGATCTTCACGTCGAAGTCCGAGACGGCCGGCCCCACCCAGGACTGGCTGGGCTTCGTCAAGAGCCCTCGCGCCCGGACGAAGATCCGGCAGTACTTCAACAAGGAACGGCGCGAGGAGGCGATCGAGGCCGGCAAGGACGCGATCGTCAAGGCGATGCGCAAGCAGGGCATGCCGTTGCAGCGGATGCTCACCTCCGACGCGCTGATGTCGATCGCCCGGGACCTGCACCTCGCCGACGTGGCCTCGCTCTACGCGGCGGTCGGCGACAGCCAGGTCTCCGCGCAGTCGGTGGTGCAGAAGCTGATGGCCGCGTACGGCGGCGAGGAGGGCGCGGCGGAGGACATCGCCGAGACCGCCGTCGCCACCCGGCCCCCGCGCAGCCGGCAGAGCAGCAGCGACCCCGGTGTGGTGGTGCGGGGTGTCAGCGACGTCTGGATCAAGCTGGCCCGCTGCTGCACCCCGGTCCCACCGGACTCGGTGTTCGGCTTCGTCACCCGCTCCGGCGGGGTGAGCGTGCACCGCGACGACTGCGCCAACGCCGAGGACCTGCGGGCGCAGAGCGAGCGCGTGGTCGAGGTGAGTTGGAAGCTCACCTCCGCCTCGACGTTCCTGGTCGCGATCCAGGTCGAGGCACTGGACCGGCACAAGCTGCTGGCCGACGTCACCCGGGTGCTCTCCGACGAGCGGGTCAACATCCTCTCCGCGACCGTCACCACGACCCGCGACCGGGTGGCGGTGAGCCGGTTCAGCTTCGAGATGGCCGACCCGAAGCACCTGGGCCACCTGTTGGCCACGGTCCGCAAGGTCGATGGCGTCTTCGACGCGTACCGGGTCACCTCCGGCGCCTGACGCGTACCCCGGACACGACAGCGCCCGCCGGCTCAGCCGGCGGGCGCTTCGTCATGCGCGCGGGGGTCAGCCCTGCGGGTTGCTCATGGCGAGGTCCTTGATGACGACCTCCTTCTTCGGGTGGCCACCGCCGGCCTGCTGGGCGAAAGCCCCGTCGTCGCCGGCCTTGGCCACGTCCTTGACGATGTCCAGGCCACCGGTGATGGTGCCCAGCACCGTGTACGCCGGGTCCAGCGGCGAGTCGCCGTAGACGATGAAGAACTGGCTGCCGGTGCTGCCCGGCTGGCCGGAGTTGGCCATCGCGATGACACCCTCCGGGTACGGCGGGCGCTTGTCGGTGGGCAGGTTCTCCTCGGGCAGGCGGTAGCTCGGGCCACCCTGACCGTCGGTCTCCCGCCAGCCGTTGCCGGTGGCGCTGGGGTCACCGCACTGCAGCACCTTGATGCCCTCGGTCACCAGGCGGTGGCACTTGGTGTTGTCGAAGAAGTTCTTCTCCGCCAGGTAGGTGAAGCTGCCCGCCGTGCACGGCACCAGCGACCGGTCGACCTTGGCCGTGATCGGGCCGAGGTTGGTGTCGATCGTCATGGTCTGCACGCCCTTGGCGTACTGCTCGTTGCTCGGCACCCCGACGTCCTTGATCTGCGGGGGCCGCTGCTCGGCCGGCAGCGCGTTGAACACGCACTCGGACGCCCCGGCCGCGGGCGCGGCGGTGTCGTTCTTGTCGTCGTCGTCGCCGCCGAGGCTCATCGCCAGCCAGACGGTGCCGGCGACCACGAGCACCAGCGCGGCAGCCGCGCTGACGATCGCCTGCGTCTGCCGGCGCTTGCGGGCCTTGGCCGACCGCTCGGCCATCTCCTTCTCGAGCCGGGCGCGTGCCGCCGCGCGCTGCCGCTCTCTGGTGGACGTCACGCCTGGATCCTCCTGGGCTGTCTGCTGCTGAGTGCCGCTTGGGGTGGGTGGTGGCGCCCGGTCAGCCGGCGCTCGGGCTGCTGGCCGGGGCGCCGGAGGCCGAGGGTGCGGCGCCGGTGACCGGCTCACCGACCGTGAGGCTCTGGATCGTCACGTCGGTGCTGGGCTTGACCTTGGCCCCGGTCCCATTGTCCACGGTCGGGAGGGCGCCGATCTTCTCCACCACGTCCAGCCCGCCGGTCACCCTGCCGATCACCGGGTACTTCGGGTCGGCGGTGGTGAAGTCCTTGAAGAAGATCAGGAACTGGCTGCCGTTGCTGCCCGGCGGGTTGGAGACCATCGCCACGGTGCCCTTCGGGTACGTCGGCGGCTGGCCGGGGGCCGGGCTGGCCGACGGGGACGCCGACGGCACGGTCGGCACCTCCTCGTCGTAGAACGAGTAGGTGGGCCCACCGAGGCCGGTGCCACTGGGATCGCCGCAGTGCAGCGCGCCCTCGGTGGTGATCTCGTGGCACTTGGTGTTGTCGTAGAACGACCGGCTCGCGAGGTGGGCGATGCTCGCCGCCGCGCACGGGGAGTTGGTCAGGCTCAGCTCCGCGGTGATCGGCGCGCCCTGGTTGGTCGTCACCGTCATCGCCCGGGTGCCGTCGGTGGGCAGATCCTTGGTCGCCGGTGTGCCGACGTCCTTCAGGTTGGTGTTGGCCGTGGCGTCCTGCGGCGTCCAGAGGCAGGTGTCCTCCGCGGCCGTGTTCTGCTTCGAGTCGGAGTCGAACGCCCCGAGCGCCCAGGCCGAGCCGGCCACCACCAACACGAGGATCAGGGCGGCACCGACACCGGCCTGGATCTGCCGACGGCGCCGCGTCGCGGCAGCCCGGCGAGCCAACTGCCGGTCGAGCTTTTCCCGCGCCAGTTTGCGCTGCCGGTCCCTGCTGGAAGCCACCCGTGCTCCCCTTTCCTCTACCTGGTCGTCGCCGGCGACCGGGCGTCCCGGCCCGTCCGGGCGTCACGTGTGTCGCGCCACACGCCCGCCAGAGTGTACGGCTAGCGACTGGGAATGTGGTGTACGAGGTTCCACCCCATCCCGAGCAGCGCTTATCGGGCGTTGTCACTGTGCCGTACGGGGCGCGAGGGGCGGACGCGGCAAAGTCGCTCGGCACGCCCGTTAGGCTGCTGGCAGGACGACAGCTGCTCGACGGAAAGGACAGCGCCTGTGCTCGTGGCCGGCTTTCCCGCGGACGCCTTCGGCACCAACTGCTACGTGGTTGCCACCGCGCCGGGGGAGCAGTGCGTGGTGGTCGACCCCGGGATCGGGGTGCTCGACCAGCTCGACGCGCTGCTCGCCGAGCACCGCCTGCATCCGGCCGCCGTGCTGCTCACCCACGGCCACCTCGACCACACCTTCTCGGTCGCGCCGGTCTGTGGTGCGCGCGGCGTCACCGCGTACGTGCACCCGGGCGACCGGGAGATGCTGGCCGACCCGTCCAAGGGCCTCTCGGCCGACCTGACGTCGCTCTTCGGCGGTCGGTTGAGCTACACCGAGCCGGAGGACGTGGCGGAGCTGACCGACGGCGCCACCCTCACGCTCGCCGGCCTGGAGATCGCCGTCGACCATGCCCCGGGCCATACCGGCGGGTCGGTGCTGTTCCGGCTGCCCGGCGCGGGGTCGGACTGGGAGGCCGACGAGCTGTGCCTCTCCGGTGACGTCCTCTTCGCCGGGTCGATCGGCCGCACCGACCTGCCGGGCGGGAGCATGCCGGCCATGCTCACCAGCCTGCGCGACAAGATCCTTCCGCTGGCCGACGACACCGTCGTGCTGCCCGGCCACGGCCCCGCCACCACCATCGGCCGCGAGCGCGCCAGCAACCCGTACCTCATCGAGGTGGCGCAGGTCGGCGGCGGCCGACCGGCGCCCACCCGGGGCCTCTAGACCTTCTCCGCGCCGCGCGCGGACCCACGACACCACCGCGCCGCGGGCGCGGCACCGCAAGGAGTACGCCGATGAGCAAGCCCACGCCCATCTCCGGTTTCCCGGAGTGGACCCCCGGTCAGCGGATGATCGAGCAGTTCGTGCTCGACCGGATCCGGGCCACCTTCGAGCTGTACGGCTTCGCGCCGCTGGAGACCCGCGCGGTGGAGCCGTTGGACCAGCTGCTGCGCAAGGGCGAGACCTCGAAGGAGGTCTACGTGATCCGGCGGCTGCACGCCGACGCGGAGGGTTCCGGTGGTGACGACCAGCTCGGCCTGCACTTCGACCTGACCGTGCCGTTCGCCCGTTACGTGCTGGAGAACGCCGGCAAGCTGGCGTTCCCGTTCCGCCGCTACCAGATCCAGAAGGTGTGGCGGGGTGAGCGGCCGCAGGAGGGCCGTTACCGGGAGTTCGTGCAGGCCGACATCGACATCGTCGACCGGGACACCCTGGCCCCGCACCACGAGGCGGAGATGCCCCTCGTCATCGGCGACGCGCTGCGCTCGTTGCCGATCCCGCCGGTGACGATCCAGGTCAACAACCGCAAGATCTGCGAGGGCTTCTACCGGGGCATCGGGCTGACCGACCCGGAGGCGGCGCTGCGCGCGGTGGACAAGCTCGACAAGATCGGCCCGGCGAAGGTGGCCGACCTGCTGGCCCAGACCGCCGGGGCGAGCGAGGCGCAGGCCAAGGCGTGCCTGGCGCTGGCCGAGATCTCCGCCCCGGACGCCTCGTTCGCCGACGCCGTCCGCGCGCTCGGGGTGAGCGATCCGCTGCTCGACGAGGGCATCGACGAACTGGTCCGGGTGGTGGAGACCGCCGCCGAGCACTCGCCCGGCCTCTGCGTGGCGGACCTGCGCATCGCCCGTGGCCTGGATTACTACACCGGCACCGTCTACGAGACCCAGCTGCGCGGCTACGAGCGGTTCGGCTCGATCTGCTCCGGCGGCCGGTACGACAACCTGGCCACCGCCGGCGCCGTCTCGTACCCCGGGGTGGGGATCTCGATCGGGGTGACCCGGCTGCTCGGGTTGCTCTTCGGCGCGGGGGAGCTGTCGGTGTCCCGGGAGGTGCCGACCGCCGTGCTCGTCGCGGTGACCAGCGAGGAGCAGCGGACGGCCAGCAACCGGGTGGCCGAGGCGCTGCGGCGGCGCGCGGTGCCGACCGAGGTGTCGCCGAGCGCGGCGAAGTTCGGCAAGCAGATCCGCTACGCCGAGCGGCGCGGCATCCCGTACGTCTGGTTCCCCGGTGTCGACGGAGCGCCGGACGAGGTGAAGGACATCCGCTCGGGTGAGCAGGTCACGGCCGGTGCGCAGGAGTGGATGCCCCCTCTGGAGGACCTCAAGCCGTCTGTTGGGTGAGTCTCTCCACTGGCGCTGACGGCCGCAGGGACCTACGGTAGCGTAAGTTACGCCACCGTAGGGAGTTTCTTGTGACCGTCAGCACCACACTCAGTCAGACCGCTCTCCTCGTCGAGTTGGAGCCGGTGGTCGCACGCAACCTCGACCGCCACCTCACGCTCGCCAAGGAGTGGTTCCCGCACGAGTACGTGCCGTGGAGCGAAGGGCGGACCTTCGACGGGCCGCTCGGCGGCGAGGCGTGGTCGCCGACCGACTCGACCATCCCGGACGTGGCTCGCACCGCGCTGATCGTGAACCTGCTGACCGAGGACAACCTGCCCTCGTACCACCACGAGATCGCCACCCTGTTCGGCCGCGACGGCGCGTGGGGCACCTGGGTGCACCGGTGGACCGCCGAGGAGGGCCGGCACGGCGTCGCGATCCGCGACTACCTGACCGTCACCCGGGCCGTGGACCCGGTGGCGTTGGAGCGGGCCCGGATGACGCACATGTCCGAGGGCTACACCAACGCCCACGGCGACGAGGTGCTGCACTCGCTGGCGTACGTCTCGTTCCAGGAGCTGGCCACCCGGATCTCGCACCGCAACACCGGCAAGGCCACCGGCGACCCCGCCTGCGAGGCGCTGCTGGCCCGGGTGGCGGCCGACGAGAACCTGCACATGGTCTTCTACCGCAACCTGCTCGCCGCCGCGTTCGAGCTGGCCCCGAGTCAGGCCATGCGGGCCGTCGCCGACGTGGTGGCCGACTTCCAGATGCCGGGCAGCGGCATCGACGGTTTCGCCCGCAAGTCGGTGGCGATCGCCCTGGCCGGCATCTACGACCTGCGCCAGCACCGCGACGATGTGCTGCAGCCGGTGCTGCGCCAGTGGGACGTCTTCAACGTGACCGGCCTCAACGCCGACGGCGAAGCCGCCCGCGAGCAGCTCGCCGGCCAGCTGGACAACCTGGAGCGCGCCGCGAGCCGCTTCGAGGAGAAGCGCGACGCCCGAGCCGCCCGCCTGGCCCTCCGCTAAACCCCCACCCCGGCCCCCTGCCCCCACCCCACCGGGTTGATCAAGAGCTTTCGGTCACCGTGAGCCCGTTTCCTGACCGAAATCTCTTGATCAACTCAAGGGCAGGTGGGGCAGTTAGGGGAGGGGGAGGATCAGGCAGGTGCTGGTGGCGTGGGCTATCAGGCGGGCGTCCGCGTCGGTGATGCGGGCCTCTGCCAGGGCCGTACGCCGGCCACGTTGCAGCACAGTGCCCTCGCAGCGCAGCGTGCCGCTGTCGACAGTGACCGGGCGGAGGAACTTCACGTTCAGGTCCAGCGAGGTGTAGCCGACGCCAGCGGGCAGGGTGGTGTGCACTGCGCACCCGGCGGCGGTGTCCAGCAGCGTCGAGAGAACGCCACCGTGGACGGTGCCGAGCGGGTTGTAGTGGAACTCCTGCGGGGTCAACTCGACGCTGACCCGGCCCTCGTCGGCCTCCATCCGGCTCATGTCGAGTAGGTGCATCACCGGCGGCGCGGCCAGCTCGCCGGCGATCATCGCCCGCAGCATGTCGATGCCGCTGCGTCGGCCGATCTGGGCGGCGTTGGCCGCCGGGTCCGCCCAGCTGAAGGTCCGGCTGCGCGCCGGTTCCTGCGTCTGCGTCATGGACGCAGCCTGGCAGCAGGTTGCTGAGTCTGTCAATGAGACCTAGCCTGGTCGGATGCGACCCGCGGCACTGGACTGGTCGGTGGACAACTGCACCATCGCCCGCGCGATGGAGATCCTCGGTGAGCGGTGGACCCTGGTGGTGCTCCGCGAGGTGTTCACCGGCGTCCGCCGCTTCGACGACATGCGGGTGCGCACCGGCATCCCGCGTCAGGTGCTGACCAACCGGCTGGCCACTCTGGTCGAACAGGGCGTGCTGAGCCGTGAGCCGTACCGGGAGCCGGGCAGTCGGTCGCGCCACGAGTACCGGCTGACGGAGAAGGGCCTGGACCTGTGGCCGGTGCTGGTCGCCGTGCTCGGCTGGGGCGACCGGTACCTCGCCGGCCCGGAGGGTCCGCCGCTCAGCGTCGCTCACCGTGACTGTGGCGCTCCGGTTCGTGTGGACCTGCGCTGCGCCGAGGGGCACGACGTGGACCAGCCGCGCGATGTGGTGCCGCGCCCGGGCCCCGGCGCCCGCCGCCGTACGCCCTGACGCGCGGCGCCCCCACCCACCCGGCATCCGGTGCCCGGGAAGGCATCGACGATCGTGCGCGCGAAAAACCATGCGGGTGTGACGGTCGTTGTTCACCAGCGTGTCAGGGGTGTTGCGGCATTGTGGCCCGCCAAGATCGGCAAATCCGGGCGAAACCAGGCCTTGTCAATGATCTTAAGTATGTGAATACTTCAGTTCACTCGACCGGTTTTCGCAGATCGGCCGGGTTGCCCTCGGGTCAGCCGTTCCCCCCGGCGTGACCCGTCCCCCCGCCCAGGAGGTTTGTTACATGCGACCCACGAGGTCCTCGTTCCGCGTCGCGGCCACCGTCGCCGTGTCCGGATCCCTGGTCGTCGGCGCGCTCATCGGCGCACCCGCCCAGGCCGCTCCCGCCGCCTCGCCCGATGCCGCCGCGGCGCTCTCCGCGGCACTCGGTGACCGCTCCGCCGGCTCGTACATCGACGCCAGCGGCAAGTCCGTCGTCACGGTGACCGACGCCGCCGCCGCCAGCAAGGCGAGCAAGGCCGGCGCCGTCGTCCGCTACGTCACCCGTGGTGCCGGCGAGCTCAACCGGGCCACCGCGGACCTGGAGCGGTCCGCCAAGATCCCGGGCACCGCCTGGTGGAGTGACCCGGTCACCAACCAGGTCGTCGTCTCCGTGGACAGCACCGTCACCGGTGCCAAGCTGGAGCGGGTCAAGGCCGCCGCCGCGCGGGCCAACGGCGCGGTCCGGGTCGAGGCCGAGGCCGGCGTGCTGAGCACCCGGATCTCCGGCGGTCAGGCCATCTACGCCGGCGGAGGCGGGCGTTGCTCGCTCGGCTTCAACGTGCGCAGTGGCAGCACCTACTCGTTCGTGACGGCCGGGCACTGCACCAACATCGCGTCCAGCTGGTACTCGAACTCCTCCCAGAGCTCGCTGATCGGCACCCGTACCGGCACCAGCTTCCCGGGTAACGACTACGGCATCGTGCGGCACAGCAACTCGGCCAACGCGGCCGGCAACGTGTCGCTCTACAACGGCAGCTTCCGCGACATCACCGGCTCCGGCAACGCGTCGGTCGGCCAGTCGGTGCAGCGTTCCGGCAGCACCACCGGCCTGCGCAGCGGCTCGGTGAACGCGACCAACGCCACGGTGAACTACGCCGAGGGCTCGGTCTCCGGCCTGATCCGCACCAACGTCTGCGCCGAGCCGGGCGACAGCGGCGGCTCGCTGTTCGCCGGTGGCACCGCCCTGGGCATGACCTCCGGCGGCAGTGGCAACTGCCGCACCGGCGGCACGACCTACTTCCAGCCGGTCACCGAGGCGCTCAGCCGTTACGGCGTCAGCGTCTTCTGATCCAGTCACCGCCAGCGGGCCGCCGGATTTCTCCGGCGGCCCGTTCGCTGTCCTGGCTGCCCGCCGTCCACGGTGCGCTCGGCGTACCTCAGAAAAGAGCGGTGCCGAGCGGTCAGCCTGGCCGCCGCCCAAAGGCCAGCGCGGCGAGCACGGCGGCCAGCGGTACGACCGCCTCGGCGGCCGCCACCAGCCGCTCCGTCAACCCGATCCACGCGCCGTCGGTGAAGAACTCGACGGCGAACCAGCCGAGCAGTCCGAGGAGCGCCGCCGTCACCGCGAGCGCTGTCCAGCGGACGCGCGGTGCCGACCCGCCCGGTGGATCGCGCCGGGCTCGGCCGAGGGACGGCGCCGCTCGACGGGGCACCGCCAGGGCGGGCCAGACGGCCAACGCCACGAACGCCACGCCAGCGGCGACGACGTGCGTCGTCGAGCCGCCTCCCGGGTGTTGCGGGAACGCGACCAGCACCAGTGTGGCAAGGCCGCCCAGGGCGAGCAGCCCACGACCCGCCGGTGCCGCGACGACCAGGCCGAGTGCGGTTGCCAGGTGACAGATGCCCAGGCCAGCCAGCCCCACCGTCATGATCCAGCGTTGGTCGGCGTCGGCGGCGGCGAGCGCGCTGATGGTCTGCCGGACGGGGTCGAACTCGTCGGATTGGGCGGCCTGCGCCAGCGTCCAGCCCCCGATCAGAAACAACGGTGCACCAGCGGCCGACAGCAGGGCCCAGCGGGGAACGGCGGACATCGGGTGAGCGTAGCGGTGCGAACGGCCCCACTCCCGGGTCCGAGGCCTGGCATTCGGGCCGATACACCGTGACCTACGGCAGCCGATCAGGCCCTCGAGGAGCGGGCCCGATTGTGGGCCCGAGCGGATCCGGGGGTACGACGCCGCCGGTCGGCAACGTCGGACCGATGGCTGTCGCACCGCCGACGGCCCAGGCCAGGTGCGCCCGCCGGGCGGAGAGGATGGCCAGCAGTGGCCAGAGTGAGACCGCCACCGCCGTCACCCGTTCGGCCAGCCCGGTGCGGGACCCGCTGGTCACCTCGTACGCGCACCACCCGAAGAGCGCGAGCAGCACCACCGTGGTGCTCAGCCCCACCGCCCGACGGAACGCCCAGGGCGGGTCCGGCCTGCTCGGGTGCTCGGTGTCGTGCCCGCGCGGAAGCCACAGCGCCGAGCCGGCCGGCCAGAGCGCCAGGGCGAGCACCGCCACTGTCGCCGCGATGCCGTGGCTGAGCGAACCGCCGACAGTGGGGCGGGGGAACGCGACCAGCGCGATGGTCGCCACCCCGCCGACGGCGAGCAGGAACCGGCTGGGCAATCCGGCCGCGTGCAGCACGGCGGCGACGGCCAGGTAGCAGCACCCGAGCAGCACCAGCGCGGTGATCATGATCCAGGCGTCGACGGCCTCCTGCCCGGCCAACTCACTGATGGTGTCCCGGATCGGGTCGTAACCGGCGGGCTGCCGCGCCTCCGCGACCGTCCAGCCGGCCACCAGCAGTAGGGGTGCGGCAGCCGCCGTGGCGACGGCCCAGTTCGGTACGGCGCGCATTTCGCCACGTTAACCGGCATGGCCGCTGCCTGAGTCGGGTTCGCCGGGCTGCCCCACCTGCGAATCGCGTCGGCCTGCCGGGTGCCCCGGAGGCAGGGCGGCCACCCCTGACAGAATGCCGGTGAGGACTGTTCCACGATGAGGAGTTGCCAGCCGTGATCCGTACCCACAATGCCGGAAGCCTGCGCGCCGCGGACGCCGGCTCGACGGTGACGCTCGCCGGCTGGGTGGCCCGCCGGCGCGACCACGGCGGGGTCATCTTCGTCGACCTGCGCGACGGTTCCGGTGTTGTCCAGGTGGTGTTCCGTGAGGAAGATGCGCACGCGTTGCGCAACGAGTTCTGCGTGAAGGTCGTCGGTGAGGTGACCCGCCGACCGGCCGGCAACGAGAACCCGGAGCTGCCCACCGGTGAGGTCGAGGTGACCGTCACCGACCTGGAGGTGCTCTCCGAGGCGGCGCCGTTGCCGCTGCCGGTGGACGACCAGATCGAGGCTGGCGACGACATCCGGCTCAGGTACCGCTACCTGGACCTGCGCCGCAGCGGCCCGGCGAACGCGCTGCGGCTGCGCTCGCGTGCCAGCCACCTGGCCCGGGGCGTGCTGCACGAGCGTGACTTCCTGGAGATCGAGACGCCGACGCTGACCCGCTCGACGCCCGAGGGCGCCCGTGACTTCCTGGTCCCGGTGCGACTTCAGCCCGGCAGCTGGTACGCGCTGCCCCAGTCGCCGCAGCTGTTCAAGCAGCTGCTGATGGTCGGCGGCATGGAGCGGTACTACCAGATCGCCCGCTGCTACCGCGACGAGGACTTCCGCGCCGACCGGCAGCCCGAGTTCACCCAGCTCGACATCGAGATGTCGTTCGTCACCGAGGACGACGTGATCGACCTCGGCGAGGCGATCGTGTCGGCGCTCTGGAAGGACCTGGCCGGGCACGAGATCAGCCAGCCGATCCCGCGGATCACCTGGCACGACGCGATGGCCCGGTACGGCTCCGACAAGCCGGACCTGCGCTACGGGGTCGAGCTGACCGAGCTGACCGACTACCTGCGTGGCACCGAGTTCCGGGTCTTCGCCGGGGCGATCGACGCGGGCGGCTACGTCGGCGCGGTCGTGATGCCGGGTGGTGCGGCGCAGAGCCGCAAGGAGCTGGACGGCTGGCAGGACTGGGCCAAGGCGCGCGGCGCGCGCGGCCTGGCGTACGTGGTGCTGGACGCCGAGACCGGCGAGGCGCGTGGCCCGGTGGCGAAGAACCTCTCCGCCGAGCACCTGGGCGGGCTCGCCGACACGGTCGGCGCCAAGCCGGGCGACGCGATCTTCTTCGCCGCCAGCGCCACCACCCGGGAGGCGCAGGAGCTGCTGGGCGCGGCCCGCGTCGAGATCGCCAAGCGGACCGGGCTGATCGACGAGAGCGCCTGGGCGTTCTGCTGGGTGGTCGACGCGCCGATGTTCGAGCGCACGGACGAGGGCGGCTGGACGGCCGTGCACCACCCGTTCACGTCGCCGAACTCGGAGTGGGTCGACCGGTTCGAGGAGGCTCCGGACCGGGCCCTCGCCTACGCGTACGACATCGTCTGCAACGGCAACGAGATCGGCGGCGGGTCGATCCGTATCCACCGTGGTGACGTGCAGAAGCGGGTCTTCGACCTGCTCGGCATCACCCCCGAGGAGGCGCAGGACAAGTTCGGCTTCCTGTTGGAGGCGTTCAAGTACGGCGCCCCTCCGCACGGCGGCATCGCCTTCGGCTGGGACCGGGTGTGCATGCTGCTCGCCGGCGCCGACTCGATCCGCGAGGTCATCGCCTTCCCGAAGACCCGGGGTGGCTTCGACCCGCTGACCAGCGCTCCCACCCCGATCACCGCCCAGCAGCGTGCCGAGGCCGGCATCGACGCCAAGCCCAAGCCGCCCGCAACGGCCCACACGGGAACGGCCGGCCCCGCAGCCCCGGTAGCAGACCCGGTCTGACCCCCGCTCCTGCCTCTCGCCTCGTTGATCATGGGGTTGGCGGGCCCACGCGTCGGCGTGTCGCTCGTTAACCTCATGATCGACCTAGGTGGGGGAGTGGGCTGGGATGCGGGTGCTTGTTGTCGGGGGTAGTGGGTTACTCGGGCGGTCGGTTTGTCGACAGGGCGTCGGCGCCGGGTGGTCGGTTGTTGGGACATTTCACTCCGGTGAGATCGCCGTGCCGGGAGTTGCGGAGCGTCGGCTGGACGTAACCGACCGGGCCGCCGTGCGCGCGCTGGTCGCCGAGGTGCGGCCGGACGCCGTGGTCGGGACCCCCTATCGGTACGACGACTGGGCGGTCACCGCCGACGGTGCCGCGCACGTGGCGGTCGCCGCCGCCGAGGCGGGCGCCCGACTGGTGCACGTGTCCAGTGACGCGCTGCACGCCGGCCGACCCACGCCGTACGCCGACGACGACCCGCCCACGCCGGTGCACGCGTACGGCGCCGCGAAGGCCGCCGCCGAGACCGCCGTACGGGCGATCGACCCCGGCGCGGCCCTGGTGCGTACCTCGCTGATCCTGGGGGAGGGCAGCAAGCAGATCCAGCTCTGCCGGGAGGCGCTCGCCGGCCGGGCCGTCCTGTTCAGCGACGAGCTGCGCTGCCCGATCGACGTCACCGACCTCGCGGACGCCGTACTGGAACTGGTCGCCTCGACGTACGCCGGGGTGCTCAACGTGGCCGGCCCCGACGCGGTCAGCCGGGCCGAGCTGGGTCTGCTGGTCGCCGAGCGGTTCGGCCTCGACCCGGCCGGGCTCAAGACCACCACCGGGGCCGCCGTCGGCCTGTCCCGCCCCCTCGACGTACGCCTCGACTCCGCTCGCGCCGTCGGCCTGCTGCGCACGCGACTGCGTGGGGTACGCGAACTCCTGGCACCCTGATCGCCATTGCACACTTCCTATGCACAACTCTTGTGCATAGGAAGTGTGCAGAGATAGTGTGCAGTCATGGCGAACGACGAAGCGACCCCGCGGCCGGCGCCGCGTGAGGTACGGATCGACAAACGGCAGGTCCGGGTGCTGGCGCATCCGCTGCGAATGCGGCTGGTCGGGGCTCTGCGGGTGAAGGGCCCCGCCACCGCCACCACCCTGGCGGAGCTGCTCGGCACCAACACCGGCGCGACCAGCTACCACCTGCGCCAACTCGCCGAGGTCGGGCTGGTCGTCGAGGACCCCGACCGGGGCGGCGGGCGGCAGCGCTGGTGGCAGGCCGCACACGACGTCACCAGCTGGGATCCGAGCGACTTCGACGACGACCCCGACGCCCGGGCCGCGATCGAGTGGATCCAGGGTGACCAGGTGCGTCTGCTCGCCGACACCGCCGACCACTGGTTTGCCACCCAGCACGAGTGGTCGCCCGCGTGGCGGGACGGCTTCGGCATGAGCGACATCGTCATGACCATCCCGCCGGCCCGGCTGGAGGAACTCAAGACGGAGATGTGGCGGCTGCTGGAGCGCTACCACCGCGACGCCGAGGCGGTCGACCCCACCGACCCGGATGCTCAGCCGGTGCAGGTCTTCCTGGCCGCCTACCCGCTGCGCGAGGGGCTGTGATGAGCGCGCTGACCGTACGCCAGGTCCGGCGTCGCTACCTCACGCTCTACGGCCTGCGCTGGCTGCCCACGGGTCTGATGATCCCGGTCATGATCCTGCTGATGCAGGAGCGTGGCCTGTCGCTGCCGCAGATCGGCCTGGTCGGCACCGCGCAGGGCCTGCTGGTGCTGGCGCTGGAGTTGCCCACCGGCGGGCTCGCCGACGCCCTCGGTCGCCGGCCGGTGCTGCTCGCCGCCGGAGCGATCAACCTCGCCTCGTTGGCGCTGTTCGCGGTGGCCGACTCGTTCGTGCTGTTCTTCGTGGTCTGGGCCCTGCAGGGGGTCTACCGGGCGTTGGACAGCGGCCCGCTGGAGTCCTGGTACGTCGACGCCACCCTGGCCGCGGACCCGGAGGCCGAGTACGAGCGCGGCCTCGGGTACGCCGGCACCGTCATCGGCGGTGCGATCGGTGGTGGCGCGCTGCTCAGCGGCGGACTCATCGCGCTCGGCCCGATCGGGCCAGTCAGCGCGCTCACGGTGCCCGTGTTGGCCGCCATCGTCGCGCAGGCGGCGGCGCTCGTCGCGCTGGTCGTGCTGCTTGTCGAAGAGCGGCCGGCCACCGGGTTCGCAGCGCTGCGGGCCTCGGTGGTCCAGGCGCCCCGGATGATCGGCCAGGCCGTCGGGCTCTTGCGTCGCTCCCGGGTGCTGCTGGCGTTGGTGGCCGTCGAGCTGTTCTGGGGCTTCGGCATGGTCACCTTCGAGTCGCTGCTGCCGGTCCGGCTCGCCGAGGTGATCGGTGATCCGGAACGCGCGGCGGCGTTGCTCGGGCCGGCGAACTCGGCCGCCTGGCTCGCCTCGGCGGCCGGTGCGGCACTGACCCCACTGCTGCTGCGCTGGTTCGGCGCCGCGCCGGGTGCGGCCCTGCTGCGCATCCTCCAGGGCGTGACGGTGGTCGGGATGGGCTTGTTCGCCGGGCCGGTCGGCGTGCTGGTGGCGTACCTGGCCTGCTACGCCGTGCACGGCGCGTCCAACCCGCTGCACAGTGGGCTGCTGCACCGGCAGGTCGACGGCCCGTACCGGACCAGCGTGCTCTCGCTGAACTCGATGATGGCGCAGCCGGCCGCCGCCCTCGGTGGGGTGGTGCTCACCGCGCTCGCCGCCGCCACCAGCGTCGGCACCGCGATGGTGGTCGGCGCGGTGGTGCTCGCCGTCGCCGCCCCGCTCTACCTGCCCGCCTGGCTGGCCGGGCGCCGCGCCCCCGCCGCCGAGCCGACGGCGGTTCCCGTACCGGCCGACCGGTGAGGACGAGGTGCCCCCTGTCACGGCAAGGGGCACCTCGCGTCTCACCCGAGGCGGACCGAGCTGAGCGGGAGGGTGTTGGTGAAGCCCAGTCGACGGTAGAGACGTGCGGCCCCGACGTTGTCCGTGTAGACGCCCAGCGCAACGGTGTCGTGGCGGGCCAGCAACGCCCGGGTCATGCCGGCGGTCAGGGCGGCACCCAGGCCCCGACCCCGTTGGTCCGGGGCAACGGTCAGGCCGGCGAGGAAGCCCACGTCGCTCTGACTGCGGTCCGCGCCGCAGGCCACCAGACGGTCGCCGGCCCGGACGCCGTACCAGGCCACCACCCGTGGGTCGCCGGGGCGGGAGGTGCTGCTCGGGAACGCCTCGTCGATCAGCGCCTCCAGCGCGGGACGGTCCGCCTCGGCGAGTCGCACCACCCGGTGCTCGTCGGCCTGTGCCGGCGGTGCCGTGTCGGTCCAGTGGAAGTCCCAGTCGCGGTGCTCGGTCACCGTCAGCCGGTCGGCCAGCAGACCGCGATCGTGGCGGGGCAGGTGTAGCCGCTGCCCCGGTTGCAGCAGCCCGTCGGCCGCCAGCGCGGCACAGGTCTCGATCGCCGCACCGGCCGGGCCGATCCCGCAGCTGGCCGGCCCGTGCTCGGGCGACACCTTCCACACCACGGCGCCGTTGCGCCGGTAACCGCGAGCCGGTGTGCCCGGTCCGAGCGCGTGCCGGGCGAACGGGTGGTGGCCGACGGCGGCCAGGATGGCACGGGTGTCCTGGAGCACCGGGTCGTCGATGATCATGCTCACCAGCCTAGGAGCCGGCGGTGCGACGCCCGCGCCGGGCAGCGGCGACGCAACCAGATCCACGGTGGAGATTGACGAGTGGACCGATTGGGTACATCACGCGCCGACCTACTGGGAACCCCCACCGGAGGACCGACATGCTCGCCATTCTCGCGGCCATCGTCTTTGGCTTTGCCCTGCTGCTCGATCTGCTCAACACCGACTTCGGCGCACCTGACCTGTTCAACTGGAACACCCTCGTGCTCATCGGGCTGCTCCTGCTCTCGCTCTACCTGGCCGGCGTGGGCAGCGGCCCGCGCAGCGGTGGCGGCGGTGGCGGCGGCCGCTGGTACCGGGGCCGTCGCCCCGGTCGCGGCTGACCGGAACCGATCACCGGTGGCGGGCCCACGGCGCGATTCCGGCGTCGTGGGCCCGGCCCGGTACTGTCTTCGTGATGGAGTCCGACGCCCTCTTCTCCCTCGGTGAACCCGCCGGGTCGCGCAGCGCGCCCGACGGCCCCGCCGGTGTCGACGGCTTCACCGCGGTGGCCGACGACTCGCCCCTGCCCGTCCGGATGCGCCCGGTGACCCTCGATGAGCTGATCGGTCAGGACCACCTGCTCGCCCCCGGCGCCCCACTACGGCAGCTGGTCTCCGGCGGCGCCCCGCTGTCGGTGATCCTCTGGGGCCCGCCGGGCAGCGGCAAGACCACCATCGCCCACCTGGTGGCCGGGGCGACCGACCGCCGATTCGTCGCCATGTCGGCGCTCTCCGCCGGCGTCAAGGACGTGCGGGCGGTGATCGAGGCGGCCCGCCGCCAGCGCCGCTCGGGCGGCCCGCAGACCGTGCTCTTCATCGACGAGGTGCACCGGTTCAGCAAGACCCAGCAGGATTCGCTGCTCGCCGCCGTCGAGGACCGTACTGTCACGTTGCTGGCTGCGACCACCGAAAACCCGTACTTCTCAGTCATCTCGCCGCTGCTGTCGCGGTGCGTGCTGCTCACCCTGCAACCGTTGGACGACGCGGCGGTGCGGGGCCTGCTGCGCCGCGCTGTCACCGACAAGCGCGGGCTGGACGGCGCCCTGACCCTGACCTCGGAGGCCGAGGACCACCTGGTCCGGCTGGCCGCCGGTGACGTCCGCAAGGCACTCACCGCACTGGAAGCGGCGGCGGCCTCCGCCACGGCGCTCGGTGCCGGGCGGATCGACCTCGCCACCGCCGAGCAGGCCGTCGACGTGGCGGCGGTGCGCTACGACCGCGACGGCGACGCCCACTACGACGTGGTCAGCGCCTTCATCAAGAGCATGCGCGGTTCGGACGTGGACGCCGCGGTGCACTGGCTGGCCCGCATGCTGGTCGCCGGCGAGGACGCCCGGTTCATCGCCCGCCGCCTGGTCATCTTCGCCAGCGAGGACGTGGGCATGGCCGACCCTGGTGCCCTGAGCGTGGCCACCGCCGCCGCGCACGCCGTCGAGTACGTCGGGCTGCCCGAAGCGCAGCTCAACCTGGCCCAGGCGGTGATCCACCTGGCGACGGCACCCAAGTCGAACTCCGCCACCACCGCCATCGGTGCCGCGATCGCCGACGTGCGGGCCGGTCGCGGCGGTCCGGTGCCGCGAGGGCTGCGTGACGCGCACTACGCCGGAGCCCGGGGGTTGGGCCACGGCACCGGCTACCGCTACCCGCACGACGACCAACGCGGTGTGGTCACCCAGCAGTACGTCCCGGACGACCTGGTGGGCACCGACTACTACCAGCCCAGCCCGCACGGCGCCGAACGGTCGGTGGCCACCCGGCTGCCGCTGCTGCGCCGGATCGTGCGGGGTCTGCCGGCCCCGCCCGCCCGTCCGGACACTCCGACGGCCGAGCCACCTGTAACGGCACAGGCCGCGTCGGCGCTACCTGGCGAGACCGGTCGCCCGGCGACCGGCACGGGCGCACCCGGCACGATGCAGGACAGCGGCACTGACGCCGCAGGAGAGGGTCAACAGTGAGATCGCGTGGTGGGGACCGCCCGGACGAGGGCCCGGACGAGGGGCGCGATCCCCGCGCCAAGACGCGTCGCTGGGGTCGGGGGCGGGCCGCCGAGCCCGAGCCCGAGGAGCCGGTCGCCGGCGAGGAGTTCGGCTGGATCGACGACCTGCGCTCTGCCAAGCAGCAACGCACCGAGTTGGGCCCGGACGGCGCCCCGGCGGAGCCGGGCCGTCCCGCTGTGGGTGCGCCGGCCGCACCGGCGGGGCCGCGTACGAGTGCGCCGGCAGCGCCGGCCGGTGGACGCGGCGGTGCTCCGGTGCCGCCGGAGGCCCCGGCTCCACCCGCGCCGCGCCAGACCGACCTGAGTGCCGGCCCGCGTCGACCGGTCGACGGTCCCTGGCCGGGGGAGGCGCCGCCCGCCGGCCGCCGCCCGGATGAGCGGCCACCCGCGGCCAGCCCCGGTGCACCCGCCCCGGGCCAGCCGGCGCGCCGAGGAGTGCAGCCGGCACCCGCTGCGCGTGCCGCCGTACCACCAGCGCCACCCACCGCCCGACCAGTTGGCGGCGACCCGGCCGGCCCACCGGGGCCTCGCCCCGACGCGCCCGGCGGCCCGGTCCGCTCCCGCCCCGCGGCGGTTCCGCCCGGCCCACCCGTGGGCCCTCCGACCTCCGGCGCCCCGACCGGTCGCCGTCCGGATGCCGCCGGTCCGACCGGTCGCCGTCCGGACACCGCCACGCCCGGGGGTAACCCGGACGCCATGCCACCGTTGCGCCGACCGGACGCCGGAGCGCCCGGCCGCCGACCGGGCCCCGAGCCCGTCGAGCCCGGCCGCGCGGTGCCGCCTGCCGACGGCACGCCCGCCGGCCGCCGGTCCGCCGGTCCAGCACCCGATCCAGCGCGGGGCACCGGGCCGTCCCCCGCCGCAGCGCGGTACGACGGCACGCCGGCCGGCGCCGTCCCGCCGATCGCGGATGGCCTGCGACCCGACCCCGCCATCGACCGTGACCCGCGTACCGCCCGGCGCCGGCCAGGCCCGGTCGACCCCGGCGCGCCGGAGCCCACCGGCCCCCGTGCCGCCGAGCGCTCCCGCCCGGCAGCCGGCGGCCACCGCCGCGCCGCCGGACCCGACGAGCCGATGGTGCCCCGCTCGGGCAACGCGCCGCCGGTGCCCGCAGCGTCCGGCGGTCACAGCGGCGCGACGCCCACCATCGCCCCCACCGACGGCACAGGTCGCCGCCGGGCCACCTCCGACGAGCCGGAGCGGCGTACGCCGGCCGGCGGCGAACCTCGACCGGACCGCCCGGAGCGGCCCGCCGACTGGCTGCGCCAGGCCGGTCGCCTGCCGCACACCGACCCGGGCCTGCCGGTGGTCAACCGCCGAGGTGGGCCCCCGCCGGCCGAGGGCCGGCGTCCCGTACCGCCCGCCAGCGCCGGTGACATCGTCGACCCGACGGCCGGTCGGCTCGGCGTACCCGATCCGGCCGCGGAGCGCTCCGCTGGCCGCCGGCCCGCCGGGCCGCCGACCGACCCGGGCTCGGAGGGACCCACCGGTCGTCGTGCCGTACGCCCCGACGCGTCGGGTTCCACCGGAGAACAGGCGACCCCCTATCCGCCGGCGACCGGCGACCGTCCCGGCCGGGGCCGGGGCGCCGCAGCGCCTGCTCCGGATCCCACAATGCGGCGTGGTCGTGGGGCTGCTGGTGCTGGCCCGGACGGGATGCCCGCTCCGGATCCGGCCGGTCGGCGACGTCCGCCCGTCGAGGGTGGCCCGGGTCGACAGGGCCCGGCGAGCGACCGTGGCGACGACCCTTATGCCGCTGGGCGACCCGCGCCCGGTGCCGGCCCCGCCGCACCGGCTCGGGGTGCCGCCCGTTCCACTCCGCCCGGTCGGGCCCGGCCCGTTGCGGGTGAGGCACCGGGTGCCGGCCCCCGCGACGCCGTCCGTTCGGAGGGCCCGGCTCGTGCCGCAGTGCCTCCGGGTGGAGACGGGCCGCCACGTCCGCGTCCGGATGGTCCGGCCCGCGCCGCCGTCCGCCCACCCGGTGGCATGCAACCGCCCGCCGCCGACGAACGGGCGAGCGGCGCGCCGGGCGGCGGACCGGGTTCTCCCGCGCCGGCCCGTGGTGGTGCGCAGGTCGGTCGACCTGTGCCACCTGACCGTGCCGCCGGCCGTGCCCTGCCTCCGAATCGGGAGCCCGGCCGAGCCGAGCCGAGCGGTGTCGCGCCGGTGCCGCCACCCGGCCGCCCCGGCGATCCCGTCGGTGTGGCCCGCGCCGCCGCCGTGGTGCCGTCCCCGTCCGGCCCGGTGGACCGCCCGGCACCGGATCCGTCCGGCGGGCCGGCCCTGCGCCCGGCAGATCAGGACTCGCCGGACGACGGCGCCGCAGCGGGTGCCCGGGCCGAGGCGCACCGCGAGTCGCGTGAACGACGCCGGCTGCGTGCGGCGGTGCTGGCGCTGGTCAGCATCGTGCTGCTCGGTGCGGTGCCGCTCTTCTTCGGCATCCGGACGTTGAGCCGTGACCCGGTCTTCGACAACCTGGACAAGCTCGACGTGCCTGGCTGGGCTGCCGCGAAGACCGTCGACGACGTCAGCGGCAGCCGGTGGTGTCTGCTCGACTGCCGGCTGCGTGAGCGCACCGTCACCTCGGAGAAGACGCCGGACGAGACGGCGAAGGCCTACGAGAACGCGTTGCGTCAGGACGGTTGGCAGCCGTGGAAGGTGAGCCGCTGCCCGGAGCAGGAGACCAAGGGCAGCTACACCTGTTGGCGGCGCGACGAGTTGACGCTCGACCTGTGGGTCCGCGAGCCGACCTGTGTGCCGCCGCCGGTCGACGGCGAGCCGGCCGTCGTGCCGTCGACCGATCCGTCGGCCGCTGCGACAGGGTGCACCGGCTCGTTGGTGTCGGTGAAGGTACGCAACGCGATCGACGACGAGCGGACCAGGCCGCAGCCGACCACCGACCCGTCACTGACCGGAGAGGATCCGTTCCCGACGGTCAGCGGTGATCCGCTGGGGGAGCTGACACCCTCACCGTCCTGAGCCGGCCTCCATCACGGACGGTAGGGTCTGGGGCTGGCGGGCATGCCCGCTACCGGTGAGCGTCGACGACTCGACGACCGGTACGGGTGCCATCGTTGTGCGTTCCGAGGACGTCGGGTCCTGCGGAACTCTGCTTGAGGAGGACAGGCGTGGGCGACATTGGAGCCATCGCGGCGCTGATCGCGGCGTGCGCGTTCGCGGTGCTGGTGCTCATTCTGACGCTGCCCATCCTGCGGCTGCGGCACACGGTTGACGCCACCACCCGCATGATCAACGACCTCAACGACCGGACAGCGCCGCTGCTCGGTGACGTGAACACCACGGTGAAGAACGTCAACACGGCGCTGGAGCAGGTGCAGACCTCGCTCGACGGCGTCAACCTGCAGCTGGCGAAGGTCGACACGATGACCAGCCACGCGCAGAACGTCACCGCCAACGTCGCCAACCTGGCCACCGTCGTCTCCGCGGCGGCTGCCAACCCGCTGGTCAAGGTGGCCGCGTTCGGCTACAGCGTGCGCAAGGCCGCCGCCGGCCGTCGGCACGCCGAGACCGAGCGTGAGGTCCGCGACACCATCAAGCAGCAGCGGCGGGCCGCGCGGCGCGGCAACCGCTGACCGGCCGGCGCACCAGGAGGTAACGAGACATGAGGCGTCTGTTCTGGCTCGGTATCGGAGTGGCCGTCGGTGTGATCGTGGTCCGCAAGGCGACCCGGACCGCCCAGGCGTACACACCGGCCGGCATCGCCAGCACGTTGACGGAATCCGCTGGCGGCCTGGTCGAGTCGCTGCGTAGCTTCGTGGAGGACGTGCGGGTCGGCATGGCCGAGCGCGAGCAGGAGATCCACCAGGCGTTCGCCCAGGGCGAGGCGTTCGACGAT
The DNA here is from genome assembly GCF_006715105.1 of Micromonospora sp. A202. NCBI lineage: Bacteria > Bacillati > Actinomycetota > Actinomycetes > Micromonosporales > Micromonosporaceae > Micromonospora > Micromonospora sp. A202. The sequence goes on from NZ_VFMP01000001.1 coordinate 2,188,334, forward strand.
CAGTTCGCCGAGCTGCGGGAAGACCCGCGGATCGGCGATCGGGAAATCTTTCCGGAGGAACACCAGCGATGAAGACGGCGGAGATCAAGCGACGGTACCTCGCGCACTTCGAGGCGAATGGCCACACCGTGGTGCCGTCCGCTCCGCTGCCCGCTATCAGCGACCCGAACCTGTTGTTCGTCAACGCCGGCATGGTGCAGTTCGTGCCGTACTTCCTGGGGCAGCAGACCCCCCCGTACCAGCGGGCGGTCAGTGTGCAGAAGTGCCTGCGCACCCCGGACATCGACGAGGTCGGCAAGACCAGCCGGCACGGCACGTTCTTCCAGATGAACGGCAACTTCTCCTTCGGTGACTACTTCAAGGCCGGCGCGATCCCGCTGGCCTGGGAGCTGTCCACGAAGCCGATCGCCGAGGGTGGCTACGGCTTGGACCCCGAGCGGATCTGGCCGACGATCTACCTCGACGACGACGAGGCGTACGAGATCTGGCGGTCGGTGGGTGTGCCGGCCGACCGGATCGTCCGCCGGGGCAAGGCGGACAACTTCTGGTCGATGGGCATTCCCGGGCCGTGCGGCCCGTCGTCGGAGCTGTTCTACGACCGGGGCCCGGAGTACGGCCGGGAGGGCGGCCCGGCGGTCGACGAGGACCGGTACATGGAGTACTGGAATCTCGTGTTCATGCAGTTCGAGCGGGGTCCGGGCACCACCAAGGAGGACTACCCGATCCTGGGTGACCTGCCGGCGAAGAACATCGACACCGGCATGGGCCTGGAGCGGATGGCCTCGATCCTGCAGGGCGTCGACAACCTGTACGAGATCGACGAGGTTCGGCCGATCCTGGCGCGGGCGGCGGAGCTGACCGGTAAGCGGTACGGCGCGCACTCCGGGCACGTGGCCAGCGAGTCGCACCCGGACGACGTCCGGCTGCGGGTGATCGCCGACCACGTGCGCACGGCGCTGATGCTGATCGGCGACGGCGTGACCCCGTCCAACGAGGGGCGCGGCTACGTGCTGCGCCGGATCATGCGCCGGGCGATCCGGTCGATCCGGCTGCTCGGCTGGCAGGATCGCGCGCTGCCCGAGCTGCTGCCGGTGGCCCGGGACTGCATGGCCCCGTCGTACCCGGAGCTGGCGACCGACTTCGACCGGATCGCGGACTACGCGTACGCGGAGGAGGAGGCGTTCCTGTCCACCCTGCGTGCCGGCACGACGATCCTGGACACCGCGATCGCCGAGACCCGCACGGCGGGAGGCACCTCGCTGTCCGGGGCGAAGGCGTTCCAGCTGCACGACACGTACGGCTTCCCGATCGACCTGACCCTGGAGATCGCCGCCGAGCAGGGCCTCCAGGTGGACGACGAGGGGTTCCGGCGGCTGATGGCCGACCAGCGGACCCGGGCGAAGGCGGACGCGCAGGCCCGCAAGACCGGTCACACCGACCTGTCGGCGTACCGGTCGGTGCTCGACTCGGGTGGCCCGGTGACGTTCACCGGCTACAGCGAGGTGGCCCGCGAGTCGACGGTCCGTGCGCTGCTCGGTGCCGACGGCCCGCGCCAGGCGGCGACCGAGGGCGACACCATCGAGCTGGTTCTCGACACGACGCCGTTCTACGCCGAGGGCGGTGGTCAGCAGCCCGACCAGGGCATGATCACCGTCGGCGGTGGGCAGGTCGAGGTGCTCGACGTGCAGCAGCCGGTGCCCGGCCTGATCGTGCACCGCGCCCGGGTGATCCGGGGTGAGGTGCGCGCCGGTGAGGCCGGCTACGCCGAGATCGACACGACCCGGCGGCGGGCGATCTCCCGGTCGCACACCGCCACGCACCTGGTGCACCAGACCATGCGCAACTTCCTCGGTGAGTCGGCGACCCAGGCTGGGTCGCTGAACGCGCCCGGTCGGCTCCGGTTCGACTTCAACACCCCGACCGGGGTGTCGCCGACCGTCCTGCGGGACGTGGAGCAGCAGGTCAACGAGGTGCTCCTGGCCGACCTGGAGGTGCACGCCTTCATCACCTCGCTGGACGAGGCGCGGCGGATCGGGGCGATGGCGCTCTTCGGCGAGAAGTACGGCGAGGAGGTGCGGGTCGTCGAGGTGGGTGACTACGCCCGGGAGCTGTGCGGCGGCACGCACGTGGCGCGCTCGGCCCAGCTCGGCCTCGTGAAGATCCTCTCCGAGTCGTCCATCGGTTCCGGCGTCCGCCGGGTCGAGGCGCTGGTCGGCATGGACGCCTTCGGCTTCCTGGCCCGTGAGCACCTGCTGGTCTCCCGGTTGGCGGAGCTGTACAGGGTGCCCAACGACCAGGTCGCCGACCGGGTGGAGCAGACCGTCACCCAGCTCCGGGACGCGGAGAAGGAGCTGGAGAAGCTGCGTGCCCAGCTGGTGCTGGGTGGTGCGGCGGCGCTCGCCGCGCAGGCCAAGGACGTGCGCGGGGTCGCGTACGTGGGCACCGAGGCGCCGGAGGGCGCGGCCGGTAACGACGTGCGGACCCTGGCCCAGGAGATTCGCGGCAAGATCGACCCGGCGCGGCCGGCGGTGGTCGCGGTGGCGGCCCGGTCGAACGGCAAGGCATCCCTGGTGGTGGCGGTCAACGCGGCCGCGCGCAGCCGTGGCCTGGCCGCGTCGGAGCTGGTGAAGGCGGCGTTCTCCGGGCGCGGCGGTGGCAGCCCTGACCTGGCTCAGGGTGGCGGACTGCCGGCGACCGAGGCTCCGAACCTGCTGCTCACCGTCGAGAAGGCGATCACCGAGGCGTGATGGGCGATCACTCTCAGCCAGGGCGGGCCATCTGGTCCGCCCTGGTTCGTACCCACCGGGCGGTGACAGTCGGTGGTTGAGTTCAAGCGCGGTGTGCGGATCGGTGTGGATGTCGGTCAGGTGCGGGTGGGGGTCTCCCGCTCGGATCCGGACGGGATTCTGGCAACGCCGCTGGTCACGCTGGCCCGTGATCTGACGGCGGCGCCGGACGCGGTGCCGAGCGACCTCGCCGAGTTGGCCGCGCTGGTGGCCGAACATGAGGCCGTTGTGGTTGTCGTCGGCCTTCCGGTCAATCTCGCGGGTAAGCACGGCCCTGCGGCCGTCCATGTGAAGGCGTACGCTGACCGACTGGTCGATGTGATAGCGCCCGTCCCGGTAACGCTCACTGACGAGAGGATGTCGACCGTGGTCGCTTCTCGTAGGCTTGCCGAGCGTGGCGTCCGAGGTAAACGTCAACGTGCGGTTGTCGACCAGGCGGCCGCGGTGGAGATCCTGCAGAGCTGGCTGGATGCGCAGCGGAGGCGGACGTAATGATCGACGATCTGGACCTTGGGTTCGACGAGCCGGAGCGGGGGGAGAAGGGCCGGCATCGGCGCGGCTTCCGCAAGCGCAACGGTAAGTCCGGTGGCGGCGGCCGGGGTAAGACGTTCCTGGCTCTGCTGATGGCCCTGGTCCTGCTGGGCGCCATCGGTGGTGGCGCGTTCTACGGCTTCGACCGCATCCAGAACTACTTCGTCACCCCCGACTACGACGGCGCCGGGTCCGGTGAGATCACCGTCGAGATCAAGAACGGGGCGCTGATCGCCGACATGGCGGACGCCCTCGTCGCGGCCGACGTGGTGAAGAGCCAGAAGGCGTTCATCGAGGCGGCCGAGGCCAACTCCCGCAGCAAGAACATCCAGCCGGGCACGTACAAGCTGCGCAAGCAGATGAGCGGCGAGAGTGCCGTCACCGCGATGCTCGACCTGAAGAACAAGATCGTCAACGGGCTCACCATCCCCGAGGGCCGCACCGCCAAGAACATCTACAAGCTGCTCTCCGACAAGACCAAGATCCCGGTCAAGGAGTTCGAGGCCGCCTCGAAGGACCCGGAGGCGCTCGGCGTTCCGGACTGGTGGTTCACCCGCGAGGACGGCAAGAAGGTCGTCAAGTCCGTCGAGGGCTTCCTCTACCCGGACACGTACGAGATCCCGCCGAAGGCCACCGCGGAGAGCATCCTCAAGCTGATGGTGGACAACTTCCTCACCGTGACCCAGGAGATGAAGTTCGCCGACCGGGTGCAGAAGGAACGCAAGGTCAGCCCCTACGAGGCGCTGATCGTCTCGTCCCTGGCCCAGGCCGAGGCGGGTAACAAGGACGACCTCGGCAAGGTCGCCCGGGTGGCCTACAACCGGGTGTACGGCGAGTTCCCCTGCAACTGCCTGGAGATGGACGTCACTGTCAACTACTACCTGGAGTTGATCGGTAAGCCGACCAAGTCCTCCAAGCAGATGACAGAGGCCGAGCTCAACGACTCGAAGAACCCCTACAACCGCAAGTTGCGGGGGATGATCCCCACGCCGATCAACAACCCGGGTAAGCAGGCCTTGGAAGGGGCGATGGCTCCGCCGCCGGGCAAGTGGTTCTTCTTCGTGGCGATCGACAAGGAGGGCCACTCCGAGTTCGCCGAGACGCCCGAGCAGCACGAACGCAACAAGGACAAGGCCCGGGAGGCCGGCATCATCTGACCGGCCGCGCAGCAGACCAGAAAGGCTCCCTTGCCGACGGTGACCGAAATTGCGGTCTCGTCGGGAAGAGAGCTTTTTTGAGTCAACGCTGACGCATCTATCGCGGCATTGTCAGTGACTCGTTCCGGTCCACGAACCGGTGCGCGTTCAGGAACGTCCACACGCCGTTGCTGTTCTGCTTTCGCAGCGCGAATGTGCCGCCGTAACCGGTGTCCCGGTTGACGACGCCGTACGCCTCGCGCCAGGTAAGAGCTGGTGGTTGTCCGACCAGCTGCCCTCTGCGGCGTCCGCACGGGGGTGCGGCGATCATCAGCGAAAGACTGAGGACCGCGGTAGTCGCGACAAGGGCACGAAGAATGCCTTTGAAGGTTCCCCCCATTTTTCGGTCGGCCGTAACGCCGTAAGAATGCATCGCCGTCAAGCGATTGTCGGGCCGTCGAGCATTGTCCGCGGTCCCGTTCTCTGGTGGCGTGGCCTGCGTGCTGGGTAGGGTCGATCCGAACATCGCGGAGGGCGGAAATTGATGCGGAACACGGCAGGGGTCCCGGGCGATACGACCCGTAGGGCTGCGGTGCTGGGCAAACCGATCGCACACTCCCTCTCCCCGGTGATCCACACCGCCGGGTACGCCGCCGCCGGGCTGACCGGGTGGTCGTACACCCGGATCGAGTGCGCGGCGGCGGAGCTGCCGGATCTGGTCGCCGGCCTGGGCCCGGAGTGGGCCGGGTTGTCGGTGACCATGCCGGGCAAGGAGGCGGCGCTCGCGGTGGCCGCGCAGGCCTCGCCGGTCGCCGCCGCCGTCGGCGCGGCCAACACGTTGGTACGCCGTCCGGACGGCTCCTGGTATGCCGACAACACCGACGTCGCCGGCATGGTGCAGGTGCTCACCGCCGCCGGGGTGAGCGCGGATGCCGCCGTGACGGTGCTCGGCGCCGGTGGCACGGCCCGCGCCGCGCTGGCCGCCGCCGCCCAGCTGGGCTGCCCGTCGGTGACGGTGGTCGCCCGCCGACCGGAGGCGATCGACGACCTGCGTCCGGTGGCCGATGCCCTGGGCGTCGCGCTGACCCCCGCCGGCTGGGCCGACGCGCCCGGGTGCCTCTCCTCCGCTGACCTGGTCGTCTCCACAGTGCCGAAGGGGGTCGCCGACCCGTTGGCCGGCGAGGTGGCGTGGCGGCCGGAGAGGGTGCTCTTCGACGCGATCTACGACCCGTGGCCGACGCCGCTGGCCGCCGCCGCCGCTGCGGCCGGCCTTCGTCTGGTGTCCGGTCTGGACCTTCTGTTGGCGCAGGCGGTCGGTCAGTTCGAGCAGTTCACCGGCGTGGTCGCCCCCGTCGGGGCGATGCGGAAAGCGCTGGGGGAGGCGACGTCAGCCGACTTTCTTAGCTGACGATTAAGACGCGCTTACGGGAAACTGTCGTCCCGGCGACAAGTCCTGGTCATCGATACGCTGCTCACCGTTACGGACGCAGACACAGGGAGTTTCCTTGACCAGGCACGGACTGCACCGCATCACCCGGTTCCGCTCCGGACCCCGGCGCAAGGCCATCGCCATCAGCGTGGTCGGCGGATCGGTGGTGGCAGGCATCGTGGCGACCATGATGCCGCTGCTGGCCAGCGACGACCTGTCGATCCGGGCGGTGGCGGACACCACCGCGACGGCGGTGACGCAGGACGGGGACAACGCCGCCAAGACGACGCTGGCCACCTGCCCGACGCGCTGCGACGGCAACCCGCGTGGTGGCCGGGAGGCGGTCATCGAGTTCGCGGTGACCACAGTGCCGGCCGCTGCGGTCAACGTCCGGGCGACGCTGCGGGTGCACGCCTGGCAGCAGTTCGCCGCCACGGTGACGGCGCACGCCTCGCCGCTGAGCGCCCGCGAGGCCCGGCCGGGTCTGGCAGCGACCGGCGACGCGCTGGACAGCGTGACCGGTGTGGCCAAGGGCTTCAACGAGTGGGACGTCTCGAAGCTGGTCACCGGCAACGGCACCTGGACGGTCTCGCTGGCCCAGACGGGCCCGGAGAGCCGGATCTACTGGGCGTCGGTCGAGAACCGCAGTCCGGATCTGCGCCCGAGCCTGCTGATCAGCTATGACCTCGGGTCCCGGCCGTCGCCGGTGACGACCACCCGGCCCGCGCCGCCGCCGGCACCGAGCGCCTCGCCGACCACCGCCTCGCCGAAGCCCTCGCCGACCGTCGCCCCGAGCCGGACGGCGACCCCGAGCGCGAGCGGCACCCTTCCCTCCGGCCAGTGCGGGTCCGTGTCGGCCAAGCTCGTTCCCTCCTGCGGCGCGTGGTGGGGCATGTACTCGCCCGCCGGATCCGCCGGCGGCTGGGACCACGGCAAGGCCGTCACCGACGTGGAGGCGCAGGTCGGCCGCAAGTTCGACATCGTGCACCGCTACCACGACTTCTCCAACGCCGGCAGCAACGGCGCCTTCCCGGACGCGTACGAGCAGCAGCAGATGCGCGAGGGTCGGCTGATGTTCTTCGCCTGGGAGTCCCGCAACTTCTCGGCTGGCACCACGCTGAAGTGGTCCGACGTCTACAACGGCAAGCAGGACGAGACCATCGACGCGGTCGCCGGCCGTATCCGCGCCGCCAAGGTGCCGGTCTTCATGGGCTTCGACCACGAGCCCGAGGACGAGCCGAACAAGGGCAGCGACGCCGACTTCGTCCGCGCCTGGCGCTACGTCCACGAGCGGTTCGCCCGGGCCGGCGCGACCAACGCGGTCTGGGTCTGGACGATGATGGGCTGGTCCGGCCACTACTCCCGGTACGCCGGCCTGTACCCCGGTGACCAGTACGTCGACTGGGTGGCCTACGACCCGTACAACTTCCACGTCTGCAACGGCAGCACCGTGTGGAAGAGCCCGAGCACGACGGTGAGCGGTTTCTACCGCTGGTTGGACGACAACGGCATCGGCGCCGGCAAGCCCCGGATGCTCGCCGAGTTCGGCACCAACTTCGACGCCGCCGACCCGGGCGCCAAGCAGCGCTGGTTCCAGGAGTTCCCGGCGGCGCTGAAGGCGCACCCCAAGATCAAGGCCGCCATCTACTTCAACTCGGCCGGCATGACCAGCCGGACGTCGACCTGCGACATGACGATGAACCACAATGCCGCGGCAGTGGCCGGCTTCGCGAAGGCCGGTCAGGACCCGTACCTGCGGCAGCCGACCGGGGGGAGCCGCTGACGACCATGACGCGCTGACGGGACGCCGTTCGCCGGGGTCGGGCATCCGACCTCCGGCGTTCTGTCGGCTTGCAGATTCATGCACCGCCCAATCGGCGGATTTTGTTTACCAGGCTGGACGAGGCACGCTACCTCGGGTTCTCATCCATCTTGGAGGCGAAGCGTGCCCAAACTCTCGCACTTGTGGCGTTCTGCAGGACGACGTCGTGCTCGGGCGGGGGTGGTCGCGTTGGCGATCGTCGCCGCAGTTCTGGGCGTGCCCACGCCCACGTCGGCTGCGGTGGTTCCGGTCCCGGAGACGGCAACCCTGGTGTCGGCGAACCCCGCCGACGTGACTCCGCACGCGCGAGACGGTGAGACCCGTGCCTTCGCGCAGGTGGGCAACACCGTCTTCGTCGGCGGCAGCTTCACCCAGCTCCGGCAGACCGCGGGCTCCGCGTGGGTCACCCAGCGCTACCTCTTCGCGTACGACCGGACCACCGGCACCATGTCCACCACGTTCCTTCCGGTGCTCGACGGGGCGGTCAACACGCTCGTCGCCGGCCCGGGCGGCACGCTGATCGTCGGCGGCACCTTCAAGAACGTCAACGGCGTCTCGCGCAAGAACCTGGTCGCGCTCAACCCGTCGACCGGCGCGATCATCGACAGCTGGGTCGGGCGCTCCGACGGCGGCACCGTCCGTGACCTGGTGTTGCACGGCAACTGGTTGTACGTGGCCGGCGCGTTCAACTGGCTCAACGGCACCGCGCACGCCGGTCTCGGCCGGCTCAACGCGACCACCGGCGCGATCGACCCGAGCTTCGTCATCGACGCCACCGTCGGGCGGCACAGCACCACGTCGTACGTCTGGACCATCGACGTCACCCCGGACGGCAACACGCTGGCCGTCGGCGGCAACTTCACGCTCGTCAACGGCCTGGCGCGCAACCAGATGGCGCTGGTGGACGTCTCCGCGACGCCCACGCTGATCGACTGGAGCACCGACAAGTTCATCGCGCCGTGCGCGGCGCCGGCGACCTTCGTGCACTACGTGCAGGACGTGAAGTTCGGCGCCGACAGCAGCTGGTTCGTGGTCGGCACCAACGGCGGCAGCGGCTGGCCGGCCGCGTACTGCGACGCCCTGGTCCGCTTCGAGACCGCCGCGCGGGGCAGTGGCCAGCTCGCCACCTGGGCCGACTACACCGGCAACGACACCATCACCTCGGTCGAGGTCGCGGACAACGTGATCTACCTGGGTGGGCACTTCCGCTGGCTCAACAACCCGAACGCCAGCGACAACGCGGGCGCGGGCGCTGTCGACCGGCTCGGCATCGCCGCCGTCACCCCGGCGACCGGTATGCCGGTGAACTGGAACCCGCGCCGCAGCGGCAGCGCCTCGATGCCCTCGGGCACCAGCACGTGGGGTTCGTCGGTGCCGGTGCTCTGGCGAGGCTCGGACGGCCTGTACTTCGGGCACAACTCCGATGGCATGGGCGAGGAATACCACGGCCGCCTCGGCATGTTCCCGCTCGCCGGAGGTCGTACCTTCACCCCGAAGAACCCGCCCGCCGCCACCACCGGCAACCTCTACCTGAACACCGCTCCGGGCACCGTGGCGAAGGTGCCGTTCGACGGTGTCGCCCTGGGCACCCCGGCCACGGTCAGCCAGCCCGCGTACACGGCGGCTGGCGCGACCTGGCGGGTGGACGACCGGATCTACTGGTCGCACACGGTGGCCGGCACGCCGACCGGCAGCCGGATCGACGTGTCGCTGTTCAACGGCGGGGCGATCGGCTCTCCGTGGGAGGCGTCCGGCTACAACGACTGGTACAACCCGGCGTTGCTGACCGGCGCCTTCTTCCTCGACGGTCGGCTCTACTACACCCGTACCGGTGCCAACGGTCTCTATTACCGCTACTTCGAGATCGACGGCAACTACCTCGGTGCCACCGAGTTCACCCTGCCGACCACTGGCGTGACCTGGTCGACGGTGCGTGGCATGGCCTGGGTGGGTGGCCGGATCGTCTACGGTGCCACTGACGGCGCTCTGCGCAGCGTGCCGTTCGACCCGACGGCCGGGCCGAGCGCGGCGGTCGATGGTGCCACGGCGACTGTGATCAGCACGGCGACGCCCGAGTTGTCCTGGTCCACCCCATCGACATTCTTCTCCGTACAGTAACGGTCAACCGTTCGTAACGGAGCATCGGTAGATTGTTCACGTTGGGCCGGTGGCGGTGGTTCATCCGCCGCCGGCCCCGCGATGTGGGGGAGGGTCGTTGCTCGGCGCCGCTGGCATCCGTACGAGACGCGCGGTGCGTCTGCTCTTCGCGGTCAAACGCGGCTGGTATCGGCTCCGCTATCGGCGACTGACACTCGGCCGGGACGTGGAGATCCGTGGTCGGATCCGGCTGCGCCGCGGCGTGCGGGTGACCATCGGTGACCGCACCAGGTTGAACAAACTCGTCCGCTTCGCGGGCCCCGGCGAGGTGCGCGTCGGCGCCGACTGTCTGCTCAACGCGACCTGGATCGGCACCTGGACGTCGGTGACAGTGGGGGACCGGTGCCTCCTGTCGGACTGCGAGCTGCTCGACAACGACTTCCACAACCTGCCGCCCGCGCAGCGGCACGCGCCGCCCGGCCCCGCCACCCGCGCCCCGATCGTCCTCGAGGACAACGTGTGGGTCGGCGCGCACGCCCTGGTCATGAAGGGCGTGCGCATCGGCCGGGACAGCGTCGTGGGCGCGGCCACTGTGGTCCGGACGGACGTCGCACCCGGCGTCGTGGTCGTCGGCAATCCTCAACAGACGGTGAAGAAGTTCCATGACTGATGCAGCTCCCGGCACCTGGTCCACCGACGCCCCGTCCTCCGGGACCTCCGGCGCGGTGACACTGACCGACCTGCTGCGGGTGCCGATGCACCGGCTGCGGTTGGTGGCGGCGGTGGCGATGGTCGGTCTGCTCGCCGCGCTCGGCTACGTGCTGCTGGTGCCTGCGGCGATGAGCGCGAGCGCCGTGGTGGCGGTCCGGCCGGTGGTGACCGACGCGTTCACCCCCAGCGGCGCGGGCGCCGACCGCGCGGTCAACATGAACGTGGAGAGCGGCATCGCCACCGGCACCGAGGTGGTGCAGCGGCTCGCCGACTCCGCCGGCGGCGACCCGCGCGACATCCGCAACGCGCTCGAGGTCGAGGTGCCCACCGGTGGGCAGATCCTGCGCTTCACCTACCAGGCGGGCGAAGCGCAGCGGGCGGTGCAGAGCGCCAACATGGCCGCCCAGGCCTACCTGGACGTGCGACGCACGATGTACGAGCAGCAGCGCGCCGAGATGCTGCGTTCCTACGACGAGAGCATCACGAAGGTCGTCGCCCAGCAGACCGCGCTGCAGAAGCGGGCGAACACCGCCAAGGACACCGCCGCCGGGGATGCGCTGGTGGCCGAGCTGGCCGGGATCAACAACCAGCTCACGCAACTCAACGCCGCCCGTACCGAGATCGCCGCGGTGGACGTCAACCCGGGGTGGGTCACCCAGAGCGCCGAGAAGGCGCTGGTCACCTCCGCCGGGCACCGACCGCTCTATCTGGTCGCCGGGCTGCTCGGTGGGGCGCTGATCGGCATCGTGCTGGCGTACGCCTGGGAGTCGACCGACCGGCGCGTCCGTTCGGTCGCCGACGGGCGGGACGCCACCGGTCTGCCGCTGCTCGGCACTGTGCGCCGCCCGTCGTTGCGGGGCAGCGCCCGGGCGGTCGACGCCGACATCCGGTACGTGGCGATGGCCGTCGCCGAACGGGTCCGTCAGCCCGCCCGGGTGGCCCTGGTTACCGCCCGGGAGGACGCCACCGCGCTCACCGCGGGGCTCGCTGTGGCGCTCGCCGCCGACGGTCGTGAGGTCTTCGTCGCCGACGACAGCGGGCGCACCGAGCGGCTGCGCGCCACAGTGCTCGCCGACCGGGGGCGGCTGCCCATCGACCCGTCCCGGCCGATCGTGCCCAAGCCCCGCCCGGCCGGCAGCACCACGGTCGTCGCTGGCGGCGCGGACAGCACGGCCCCCCGCCGGCCCTCGCCGCACCCGCCCGGCGCCCGCCCGTCCACCGACCCGGACGCCACGCTGACACTGCCCCGGGTGTCGTCCGGCCGCCCGGACCATGGCCGGGTCGTCGACCCGGAGGAGGTGGCCGTGGGCGTGGGCAGCGTCCGGTTCGGCACCTGGCGGCAGGGTGCGGACCACGGCCTGGTGCTGTTCAACGCCCCGCCTGCGGAGTCCGACGAGCGCGGCGTCGCGGTGGCCCGGCAGGGCAGCGCGGTGGTGGTCGTCGAGCGGGACCGCACCCGGCAGAGCGACCTGCGCCGTCTCGTGGAGCGGCTGCGCGCGGCCGGCGTCACCCCGCTGGGCTTCGTGCTCACGCGCAACGGCCGGGCCTGACGGTGTCGGTCACCCGCGCCCCGGCGACCGAACCGCCGCCCGGAGGCGCTCCGGCCGCCGTCGCCCCGGTGCCGCGGCCCGCGCCGCCCCGACTGCCGCTCTGGCCGCTGTCGCTGATGTTCGGCCTGGTGCCGCTCTGGTGGCTGCTCGGCGCGTTCTACCTCGGCTGGCCCCTGCTGGGTGCGCTGCTGTTCGCGTTGCTGCTCACCCGGGGGCGGGTGCCGCTGCCGCCGGCGGTGGGCATCTGGCTGCTGTTCCTGGCCATCGTGGTGGTCAGTGCCACCCAGCTCACGTCGCCCGCCTCGCTGCTGACGTTCGCGCTGCGCCTGGCCTTCTACCTGACCGCGCTGGTGGTCGGGGTCTACGTCTACGCCGCCGCGCGGGAACGCGCCAGCCTGATGGCGGTGCTCACCCCGCTCTGCGCGTTCTGGTTCGGGCTGGTGGCGCTGGGCTGGCTCGGGGTGCTGGTGCCCCGGTTGGCGATGACCACCCCGATGGAGGTGCTGCTGCCTTCAGGGGTGGCCGGCACCCCGTTCATCCAGGACATGGTGCACCTGACCACTGCGGAATACAGCGCCCGGTCGCTGAACCCGATCTACCGACCGGCCGCGCCGTTCGCGTACACGAACAACTACGGCAGCGCGTACGCCATGACCCTGCCGTGCATGGTCGCGTACGCGATGCTGCGTCGGCGGGGGGTGCTGCGCTGGGCGTTGCTGGCGTCGCTGCCGTTGTCGCTCGCGCCGGCGTTCCTCACCCTCAACCGGGCGATGTTCCTGAGCCTCGGCGCCGGGCTGGCGGTGCTCGGGGTGCGGGCCAGCCTGCGCGGCAACGTCCGGGTCGCCGCCTCCATCGTCGGGGTGGTGGTGATCGGCGCGTTGGCCACGCTGTTCATTCCGATCACCGACCTGATCAGCCAACGGGTCGACTCCAGCGACACCAACACCGACCGGCTCTCGCTCTACACGGAGGTGATCCGCCGGGTGCAGGAGTCGCCGTGGTTGGGCTACGGCGCGCCGGTGAACGTCGACACCGTTTCGGCGGCCGCGCCGATCGGCACCCAGGGTCAGCTGTGGATGGTGCTGTTCAGCCACGGCGTGCCCGCGCTCATCTGTTTCCTGGCCTGGTTCGTCGCCGCCGCGGTGATCTGCGCGCGGGCGACCTCGGCGGCCGGGCAGTGGTTGGCGGTGGTGCCGGTGGTCTGCCTGGTCCAGGTCCCGTTCTACGGCATGGCCAATCAGAACCTGGCGGTCGCGTTCTTCGCTGTCGCCTTCGCGATGGCGCTCAGCGAACGTGAACGGCTGACCGGCTTGGCGGTGCCGCGACCGCCCGCCACGCGGGACCCGGTGGTGCTCGCATGACCGCCGCCACCCGACCTCCGGTCGGCCCGAAGCCGGTCGGCCCGGACGAGCCGGTGGCTCCGGCCGCCGCCGTGGCGGCGGACGCGGGCTCGGCCGAGACCCGCCGCAGCGCCCGCAGCGGCGTGGCCGGGCTGCTCGGCGCGGCCACCAGCGGCCTGTTCGGCTTCGTGCTGGCCGTGGTGATCACCCGGGGGTACGGCACGGCCGGCGCGGGCGCGTTCTTCGCCGCGATCGGGGTGGTCACCGTGGCCACCGCGGTGTGCACGCTCGGCGCGGAGACTGGCCTGATGTGGGCGCTGCCCCGCCGTACGGCCGGGGTGCGCGGGGACGCGGCGCGGCTGCTCCCGGTGGCGCTGATCCCGCCGCTGCTGGCCGGGCTCCTGGTCGCCGGGGTCGGCGTGCTGGTCGCCGACGCGCTCGCTCCCCGGCTGCTGGGCGGTTCCGGTGCGAGCGGCGACGCGTTGCTCACCGTCACGTTCGCCGCGGTGCCGGTGGTGGTCGCCATGACCCTGTTGCTGGCCGCTCTGCGCTGCGTGCGACCCATCCGGGCGTACGTCGGGGTGCAGTTCCTCCTGCTGCCGGTGGCCCGCCCGGTGCTGGTCGGCGCCGCCGCGCTCGCCGGTGGCGGCCTGCTCGCCGGCATGACCGGCTGGTTGGTGCCGGCGGCGTTGGCGCTGCTGGCCTGCCTCACCCTGGTCGCCGGCCCGCTCGGGTTGGGCCGGGGCGCGACGTTGCGCCCGGTTCGCTCCGACTGGTCGACGTTCTGGCGCTTCGCGCTGCCCCGGGCCGCCTCGGCGGCCATCGACGCGGGCAGCATGTGGGTGGGTGTGCTGCTCACCTCGGTGCTGGCCGGCCCGGCGGACGCGGGCGTGTTCGGCGCGGTCGGCCGGTACGTGCTGGCCGGCCAACTGGCCATGCAGGGCCTGCGGGTGGCGGTGTCGCCGCAGTTGTCCCGGCTGCTCGGGCGTGGCGAGCGGGCGGCGGCGGCGGCCGTGCACCGGCAGTTGACCATCTGGGGGCTGGTGCTGTCCTGGCCGGTGTACCTGCTGCTGGCGGTGTTCGCGCTGGCCTTCCTCCAGCTGTTCGGGCCGGAGTTCACCGCTGGCGTGCCGGCGATGACGGTGCTCGCGCTGGCGATGCTGGTCAACACCGGGGTGGGCAACGTGCAGAGCCTGCTGCTGATGGGTGGGCGCAGCGGGCTGCACCTGGTGGCCACGGTCGCCGGGTTGACGGTGACCGTCTCGCTGGGCCTCTGGCTGATCCCCAGCCACGGCGCCACTGGCGCGGCGGTGGCCTGGGCCGCGGGCATCGCCACCGAGAACCTCACCGCCGCCGGGTTTGCCCGGTCGGTGGTTCGGGAGCCGCTGTTCGACGCCGCGATGGTGCGCGCCGCGGCGGTCACGGTCGCCGGTGTGGGATTGGCGGCCGGCGCCGGCGTGCTGGCGGGCGGTCGCGGCCTGCCCGGCCTGTTGGTGGCGCTGGTGGTGCTGCTGGCCGGCTGCGTCGGCATGTTGACGTTGCCCCGGGTGCGCGCCGGCATCCGGGGGACCATGAGGCAGATCCGTGCAGGGGACAACGCGGCCACGGCCGCCGAGCCCACTCCGGCATCGACGAGAGGCAGGTGAGGTCCGTCGTGGCGTCCATCCGTGACCGGGTCAAGCAGTTGGTCCCGACCCAGGTGACCACCCGGGTGAAGGAGTCGCTGGTCGACTACGGGGTACGCACCAGTGATCGCCGGCCGCTGCCGGACTTCCTGATCATCGGCACCAAGCGGGGTGGCACCACCTCCCTGTGGAACTACCTCATCCAGCACCCGCTGGTGCCGCGCCTCTTTCCCGCGTGGAACACCAAGTCGGCGCACTATTTCGAGGAGCACTGGGCTCGCGGCGAGTCCTGGTACCGCTCGCACTTCCCGACCGAGCGGCACCGGGACGCGCTGGCCAAGCGGCACGGCGGCCCGGTCCGGGTCGGTGAGGCAGCCCCGCTGTACATGTTCCACCCCCTCGCCGCGCAGCGGGTCGCCGCGCTGATGCCGACGGTGAAGCTGATCGTCCTGCTGCGGGACCCGGTGGAGCGGGCGTACTCGCACTGGAAGGAACGCCGCACCCACGGCATCGAGCCGTTGGACTTCCCCGACGCGCTGGCCGCCGAGCCGGAGCGCACGGCGGGGGAGCGGGAGCGGCTGATCGCCGAGCCGGAGTCGTTCAGCGAGGCGTACGACTGGTACACGTACCGGGCCCGGGGGCGCTACCTGGAACACCTGGAGCCGTGGTTGGAGCGCTTCGACCGGCAGCAGATCCTCTTCCTGCCCAGCGAGGACCTCTACCGTGACTCCCGCGCGACCTATCGGCGCACGCTCGACTTCCTCGGGCTGCCGGCGTACGACCTGCCCAACTTCAAGGTCTACAACGACCGGCGCTCGTCGCCGTTGGAGCCGGCGGTGCGCGCGGAGCTGACCGACTACTACCGGCCGTACAACGACGCGTTGCGTCAGCGGCTCGGGCTGGACCTCGACTGGTCGGACCGTCCGGCGTGACGACGAGGGTGGGCCCGACCACGGACCCGCGCTCGCGGGTGGACGGTCTGGGCTGGGTGAGCCGCGCGGTCTTCCCGGACGACCGGGTCGGCCTGACCGTGGGCGGTGCCCTGCCGGCCGGTCACCAGGCGGTGGCCCGGTACGCGGTCGTGCCGTCGGTCGCCCGGGCGAGGTTCCTGGTGCCGCTGGGCTCATCCCGGGCCGGAGCGGCGTCGCTGCTGGCGTACAACGCCCTCCGGCCACCGAAGGTGCGCGCGCTACGGGCGGTGCTGGGCGGCCTGGCACGGTTCGGTCAGGTGGGCCTCGCGCCCTTTCCGACGCTGACCGTCTCGGTGCCCGCCGGAGCGTCGGCGGCCGAGCTGCTGCTGACCGAGCGGCTCGCCGCGGATCTGGGCGGCGCGCCGCTGCTGGCAGCCTGCGGGGTGCGGCCACCCGACCCGAACGCCAAGCCGACCCTGCAACTCTTCACCGCCGATGGTCGTCCGCGCGGGTACGCGAAGATCGGTTGGAACGACGCGACCCGCGCGCTGGTCACCGCGGAGGCGGCGGCGCTGCGGGCGTTGCGCGCGGTGACCGGCGTGCCGGATCACCCGACGCCGCCAGGGCTGCTCACCGAGACGGCGTGGGCGGGTCAGGTGGTCGCGGTGATCGAGCCGTTGCCACCAGGCGTACGCGGTGTGCCGGTCGACGACCCGCCACGGATCGCGGCGCTGCTCGCGGTCGCCCGACGCGGCGGCCCGGCGGGTACGCCCCGACCACTGGCCGGCTCCACCTTCCTGACCCGGTTGGGCGGGCTGGCCGATCGGGCCGCCGCGGTCGAGCCGGCCGGTGCGCGGGCGGTAGCCGCGGTTTCCGCGCTGGGCCGCCGGCATGGCGACACCCGTGTCGAGTTCGGCCACTGGCATGGTGACTGGGTGCCATGGAACCTGGGCTGGCATGCCGGCCAGTTGGTCGCCTGGGACTGGGAGCACAGCGGTCCGGACGTGCCGGTCGGGTTCGACCTGGCGCACGACGCGTTCCAACGGGCGCTGGTGCTGCGGGGGGAGTCGGCCGACGCGGCGGCCTCGGCCGTCGACGGGCACCTGGGCCGGCACGGCGACCGACTCGGCCTCGACGCGGCGCAGCGCCGCCTGGTCGCGGACGCGTACCTGGTGGAGATGTGGTTGCGCACCTGGCGGCTGGCCGACGCGGGCGCCGGCTGGAACGCCGCGCTGCATCCCGCACTGCTGGACGTCATAGAGAAAAGACATAGCGGCTGATCCGGGGAATCGCGGCGTCGAGGATGCGGCGCAGAGTGACGACAAAATCGCAGGTGGTGATGACGGTCGATGGGTCCTCGGGCGATCGGTGCGCCGGACAGCCCGATGTGGAGATCGACATCTCGTCCGGTCGCGCTATTCAAGGACCGGGGAACGTGTGATCTGCTTCTGCGTGGCGTGAACTGAAATTCCAAGCGAACTTGTGGGGAGTCGCGTGGACACGAAGAACGACGACGGTACGGCGCCGGTGCTGCTGCTGGTCGGATCCAGCGGCGGACACCTGGCCCAACTACTCGCCCTGCGGCCCTGGTACGAACAGTGGCAGCGCTGCTGGGTCACCTTTGACACCCCGGAGGCGCTGTCCCTGCTCAACGGTGAGGATCTGGTGCCCGCGCACCACCCGACCACCCGCAACGTGCCGAACCTGCTGCGCAACGCGCTGCTGGCCTGGCGGGTCCTGCGGGCCCGGCGGGTCGCCGCGGTGGTCACCACCGGTGCCGGCGTGGCGGTGCCGTTCGTGGTGCTGGCCCGGCTGCGGCGCATCCCGACCGTCTACATCGAGGTGTACGACCGGATCGACACCCCGACGCTGACCGCCCGGCTCTGCCGCCCGTTCCTGTCCGCGATGCTCGTGCAGTGGGACGAGCAGCGCCGGCAGTACCCCGAGGCGACCGTCGTCGGGACGCTGCTGTGACCGGGGAGACGGGCACCGCCCGGCGTCCGCAGCCGCAGCCGACAGTGGAGTCGTCCCGCCTGCCGCGCCAGCGCGACAGCGCGTCGACGGCCCAGCTCAAACTGCTGGTGGCAGTCGGCACCGACAAGCACCCCTTCGACCGGCTCGTCGACTGGCTGGCGCAGTGGCACGCGCAGGTCACCGCCCCGGTCGGACTGACCGTGCAGCACGGGCACACGAACGCGCCGTCGCTGCCCGGCGCGGTGCCGTTCCTCGGCCACGACGAGCTGCAGCAGGCGATGGTCCACGCCGACCTGGTGGTCTGCCACGGCGGCCCGGCGACCATCCTGGAGGCCCGCCGGCACGGCCACCTGCCCATCGTGGTCCCCCGGGACCCGACGCGCGGTGAGCACGTCGACGACCACCAACTCCTCTTCGCCCGCCGCCTCGGCGCGGCCGGGCTGGTGGCGCTCTGCGAGACCCGGGAGGCACTGCACGACGCGTTGACGACCGGGCTGGCCGACCCCTCCCGGTACGCGGTGGCCGCCGACCCCGACGCACACGAGGCGCGACGGGCGGCGGTGGCCCGGGTCGGGCGGATCGTCGACGACCTCGTTGCCGGTTCGACCCCGCGCCCATCCCGGTGGCGGGTCCGGTCCCGGCCACGTCCGGGCACGAAGGAGACCCGATGACCCAGCAGCCCAGCGTCAGCGTCGTGGTGCCCACCCGGGACCGTCCCGAGCTGCTGCGGGCAGCGGTGCGCGCGATCCTGGCCCAGGAATACCCAGGCTCGATCGAGGCCGTGGTGGTGTTCGACCAGTCCGCGTCGGACGAGTCGCTGACCGAGCTGGCGACCGGCCCGGACCGCGCGGTGCGGGTGATCCACAACTCCCGTACGCCGGGGTTGGCCGGTGCGCGCAACAGCGGGACCGTCGCGTCCGGCGGTGAGCTGGTCGCGTTCTGCGACGACGACGACGAGTGGCTGCCCGGCAAGCTGGCCGCCCAGGTCGACGCGCTGGCCGCCCACCCGGAATCCGAGTTCGTCTGTTGCGGCATCCGCGTCAGCTACGACGGGCACACCGTCGACCGGGTGCTCGACAAGGACCGGATCACCCTGGACGACCTGCTGCGCGACCGGATGACGGAGCTGCACCCGTCGACCTTCCTGATCCGCGCCAGCGCGCTGCGCGACGGCTTCGGTCTGGTGGACGAGGAGATCCCGGGCAGCTACGCGGAGGACTACGAGTTCCTGCTCCGGGCCGCGCGCAGCGGGCCGCTGATCAACCTGCGTACGCCGTCGGTGCTGGTCCGCTGGCACAAGCGCTCGTACTTCGCGCAGCGGTGGGACACCATCTCCGAGGCGTTGCAGTGGTTGCTGGAGCGCTACCCGGAGTTCGCCACCCAACCGGCCGGTGCGGCCCGCGTCGCCGGGCAGATCGCGTTCGCGCAGGCCGCCTCCGGTGACCGCCGGGGCGCGTTGCGCTGGGCGCGACGCACCCTGCGCAGCAATCCGCGCGAGCCGCGCGCCTACCTGGCCCTTGCCGTCGCCGGTCGGGTGGTCCGGGCCGACGCGGTGCTGCGCACCCTGCACAAGCGCGGTCGGGGGATCTGAGCCGCCGCCGGCACCCGGTCACCGACCGGGTGCCGGCGTCCGCAGGGCGGGACGCGCCGGGCAGCACGGCGGGGCGGCCATCGGCCGTGACAGACTGACCGACGTGTTGCGCTGGCTGACTGCAGGTGAATCGCACGGTCCCGCCCTCGTCGCGATGATGGAGGGGGTGCCGGCCGGCATCGAGGTGACCACCACCGTGATCGCCGACGAGCTGGCCCGCCGGCGGCTGGGCTACGGCCGTGGCGCCCGGATGTCGTTCGAACGCGACGAGGTCGAGCTGCTCGGCGGCCTTCGGCACGGCGTCACCCTGGGCAGCCCGGTGGCCATCCGGGTCGGCAACTCCGAGTGGCCGAAGTGGCAGACCGTGATGGCCGCCGACCCGGTCGACCCCGACGAGCTGGCCCGGCAGGCCCGCAACGCCCCGCTGACCCGCCCCCGGCCGGGCCACGCCGACCTGGCCGGCATGCAGAAGTACGGCCACACCGACGCCCGGCCGATCCTGGAACGCGCCAGCGCCCGGGAGACCGCCGCCCGGGTCGCCGTCGGCGCGGTCGCCAAGGCCCTGATCCGTCAGGCGCTCGGCATCGAGATCGTCTCGCACGTCGTCGAGCTGGGCCCGGTGGCCGCGAAGCCCGGTCTGCGCCCCACCCCGTCCGACGCCGCCCGCATCGACGCCGACCCGCTGCGCTGCCTCGACGCGGAGGCCAGCGCCCTGATGGTCGCCGAGGTCGATGCCGCGAAGAAGGCCGCCGACACCCTCGGTGGCGTGGTCGAGGTCCTGGCGTACGGGGTGCCACCGGGGTTGGGCAGCCACGTGCAGTGGGACCGCAAGCTCGACGCCCGACTGGCCACCGCGCTCATGTCCATCCAGGCGATCAAGGGCGTGGAGATCGGTGACGGCTGGCAGCAGGCCCGGTCCCGTGGCTCACAGGCGCACGACGAGATCATTCCGTCGGCCACCGGCGTCCGCCGGGTCACCGACCGGGCCGGCGGGCTGGAGGGCGGCATCACCACCGGTGAGCCGCTGCGGGTCCGCGCCGCGATGAAGCCGATCTCGTCGCTCAACCGGGCGCTGGCCACCGTGGACGTCACGACCGGCGAGCCGGCCACCGCGATCAACCAGCGGTCCGACGTGTGCGCGGTGCCCGCCGCGGCGGTCGTCGCCGAGGCGATGGTGGCGCTGGTGCTCGCCGAGGCGGCCACCGAGAAGTTCGGTGGGGACTCGATCGCCGAGATCCGCCGCAACCTGGCCGGATACCTCGACGCGCTGGTCATCCGCTGATGGCCCCGCTCGTCGTGCTGGTCGGCGCGCCCGGCTGCGGCAAGACCACCGTCGGGCGGGCGCTCGCCGACGCCCTCGGGGTGGAGTTCCGCGACACCGACACCGACATCGAGCAGATGGCCGGTAAGCCGATCCCGGAGATCTTCATCGACGAGGGTGAGGCGCACTTCCGTACCCTGGAGCGGGCCGCGGTGGCCGCGGCGCTGGCTGCCGGCACGGGCGTGCTTGCCCTCGGCGGCGGCGCGGTGCTGGCCGAGGAGACCCGGGCCGCCCTGGTGGGGCACCGGGTGGTGCACCTCTCGGTCGAGTTGCCCGACGCGGTGAAGCGCGTCGGGCTCGGCACCGGCCGGCCGCTGTTGGCGCTCAACCCGCGGGCCACCCTCAAGCACCTGATGGACCAGCGCCGGCCGCTCTACGCCGAGGTCGCCACCGCGACGGTGACCACCGACGGGCGGGCCCCAGCGGCGATCGTCGACGAGATCACCGCCCTGCTGCCCCGCTGACGTCGGCCCGGCCGGTGAGCTACCGGCCGGGCGACGGGTGCCCTTCCCGGGGCCGCGCTCAGCCTCGGGCCGCGGCGTCGAGCACGTCGGCCAGGGCCTTCGGCTCGCTGAGCATCGGCCAGTGCCCGGTGGGCAGTGCGAACAGCTGACCACCGGCCAACCCGGTGAAGTACGGGTGGCCCTCGCTGATCATCTGCTCCACCACCGCCAGCGGAAAGGTGCAGGCGACCAGCGCGGTCGGCACCGGACGCCCGCCGGTGCGCCGCACCGGGTCGGTGGCGGCCCGCAGCGGCTGCGGGGTGGCCCGGGCGCGGAGCATTGCCAGCGTCGGCTCGTCCAGGCCGGCCAGGTTGGTCGGGTCGGCGGCCGGGTCCCAGGCCGGCGGCGGCAGCAGGTGCCCGTCACCGGTCGCGGCCCGCAGGTGCTGCTGCTCTTCGGGGGGAAGGGTGTCGAACTGCGCGGTGCCATCGGGCAGCGGACCACTCTCCACGTAGACCACCCGGGCGATGCGGTCCGGGATGCGGTCCGCCGCCTGGGCGACCGGCATGCCGCCGCCGGAGTGCCCGACCAGCAGCACGTCGCGCAGATCCTCAACCTCGATCAGCCGGACGATGTCGCGGGTGTGGGTCTCCAGGCTCACCTCCGGCCCGGCCAGGTGGTCGCGCTCGGCCAACCCGGTCAGCGTCATCGGGTGCACGTCGTGACCCTGCGCGCGCAGGGTCGCGGTCACCTCCCGCCACGCCCAGGCCCCCAACCAGAAGCCCGGCACCAGTACGAACGTCGCCATCTGTCGCTCCTTCTCTCGGTTACCGACAGACCGTACGATCGAATCCGGACAGGATCCGCCCGGTTTGGAGGAGTGGCCCGTGTCGCATCCCGCCGGTCGGGTGCTGGCTCTGCTGGAGTTGCTCCAGGCCCGGCACCGCGCGACCGCCACCGAGTTGGCCGCGCGGCTCGGCGTCGACGAGCGGACCGTGCGCCGGTACGCGGCCACCCTGGTCGAGCTGGGCATCCCGGTCACCGCCGACCGAGGCCGCCACGGCGGCTACCGGCTGCACCCCGGCTACAAGCTGCCACCACTGATGCTCACCGACGACGAGGCGGTGGCGGTGCTGCTCGGCCTGGTCGTCGCCGAGCGGGTCGGGCTGGCCACCGAGCAGCCCGCCACGGCCACGGCAGTCGCGAAGATCCGTCGGGTGCTGCCGGCGGCGCTCGCCGACCGACTCGCGGCCGTGCAGGAGCACCTCGGTTTCACCCTGCGACGCCCCGAACCGGAGCTGCGGCCGGCGTCGGGCACCCTGCTCGCCCTGGCCTCGGCCGCCCGGCACCGGCAGCGGGTGGCGCTGGACTACCGCTCCTGGCGCGGTGAGCAGTCGCACCGGGAGCTCGACCCGTACGGTCTGGTCTTCCACTCCGGCCGGTGGTACGTCACCGGCCACGACCACCGGCGCGGCGAGGTCCGCACGTTCCGGTTGGACCGCATCGGCACCGTGACGCCGGGCGGGGCGACGTTCACCGTCCCGGAGGGCTTCGACCCGGTGGCGCGGGTGACCCGGTCACTGGCCGGTGTGCCGTACACGCACGAGGTCGAGGTGCTGCTGGAGACCGACCTGGTCACCGCCCGTCGCCGCATCCCGCCCAGCGTGGCCGAGCTGACCGCCGCCACCGACGGGGTGCTGCTGCGGGCCCGGGCGGAGAGCCTGCCGGGTATGGCCGTGCTGCTCGCCGGTCTGGGCTGCCCGTTCACGGTGCGACACCCGGACGCGCTGCGCGCCGAGGTGGCCGAGCACGCCCGACTGCTCGCCGACTGGGCGGCCCGGCCAGCAGGTGGGCAGCCGCCCGCACCACGTCGTCCGCTCGACTAGGCTGCCGGCGATGGACGAGGTGACCCGGATTCCGGTCGGCGGCGAGCGGCCGTACGACGTGTTGGTGGGGCGTGACCTGCTGGGCGCGCTGCCCGGCCTGCTGCCCGGCGCGAGCCGTGCGGCGGTGCTGCACGCGCCCCCGCTCAAGGCCCTGGCGGACGCGCTCGGCGAGCGGCTGCGCGCCGCCGGCATCGAGCCGCTGCCGATCGAGGTGCCCGACGCCGAGTCGGGCAAGCAGATCGACGTGGCCGCCTCCTGCTGGGACCGGCTCGGGGCGGCCGGCTTCACCCGTACCGACGCTGTCGTCGGGGTGGGAGGCGGCGCGGTGACCGATCTGGCCGGGTTCGTCGCGGCCTGCTGGTTGCGCGGGGTGCGCTGGGTTCCGGTGGCGACCTCGCTGCTGGGCATGGTCGACGCCGCCGTCGGCGGCAAGACGGGCATCAACACGGCCGCCGGCAAGAACCTGGTGGGCGCGTTCCACCCGCCGGTCGGTGTGCTGGCCGACCTGGCCACCCTGGACAGTCTGCCCGCTGTCGACCTGGCGGCCGGGCTCGCCGAGGTGGTCAAGTGCGGGTTCATCGCCGACCCGGCGATCCTGGACCTCGTCGAGCGCGACCCGGAGGCGGCCACCGACGCACGCGGGCCGGTGACGCGGGAGCTGATCGAGCGGGCGATCCGGGTCAAGGCCGACGTGGTCGCCGGTGACCTGCGCGAGTCGGGCGTGCGGGAGGTGCTCAACTACGGTCACACCCTCGCCCACGCGATCGAGCAGAACGAGGGCTACCGCTGGCGGCACGGTCACGCCGTCGCCGTCGGTCTGGTGTACGCCGCCGCGCTGGCCCGGCACGCCGGCCGGCTCGACGCCCCGACCGCCGACCGGCACCGGGTCACCCTGACCGCGCTCGGTCTGCCGGTGAGCTACCCGACCGACGCCTGGCCGCAGCTGCTGGCCGCGATGCGGGTCGACAAGAAGGCCCGGGGCAGTCGGCTGCGCTTCGTGGTGCTGGACGGGCTGGCCCGCCCGGCGATGCTGGAGGGCCCGGACGACGCGCTGCTGGAGGCCGCCTACCGGGAGGTGGCAACGCCGTGAAGGTCTATGTCCTGAACGGGCCGAATCTGGGCCGGTTGGGCACCCGCGAGCCCGAGGTGTACGGCGAGACCACCTACGCCGACCTGGTGGCGCTCTGCGAGCGCACCGGAGAGCAACTGGGGTTGGACGTGACGGTCCGGCAGACCGACGCCGAGCACGAACTGCTCGGTTGGCTGCACAACGCGGCTGACGAGGCTGCGGCGGTGGTGCTCAACCCGGCCGCCTGGTCGCACTACTCGTACGCGGTGCGGGACGCCTGCGCCATGCTGCGGGGGCCGTTGGTGGAGGTGCACCTGTCCAACATCCACGCCCGCGAGGGGTTCCGGCACCACTCGGTGGTGTCCGCGGTGGCGACCGGGGTGATCTGCGGTCTCGGCATCGACGGTTATCGCCTCGCACTGCACCACCTGGCCGCCCGAGCCGCCTGACCGGCGGCTTCCCGCCCCGCCGCACCCGACCTTTCACCGTCTTTCGCGCCGGTCTGTGGCAAATCACCGATTGTGATCGCCAATTCTCGTCGGCGAGCGTCACTCCGCGTCCCCCGCCCGGCGCTAGGCCACCTGCCTGCTCGCTCCCTTTGCTCTGCACCTGCGGATGCGACAGGGCGGTGAGCTGCGAATATGTGAGCTGCGTTGCCGTAGGGGCGACAGCCTCCCGGTACGGTGCGTGACTGTCGCATATAGGTATGCAAAGCAAAGGGGGTCGACCAGGGGAGGGGTGCCTCCCCTGGAAGGTCGCTCTGTGTTAACTCCGTGGGTGTCGATGCCCAAGGGGTGGCCCGCGCCGAAGTAGGGCGGTCAGCGAGTCTCGGCGCAGCTAGTAGACTCGTAAGGTCTGTCCGCCAATTGATGATCAAGGCAGGAAATGGCCTCCACCAACGACCTCAAAAACGGCCTGGTTCTCAACCTGGACGGCGAGCTCTGGGCCGTCGTCGAGTTCCAGCACGTCAAGCCCGGTAAGGGTGGTGCCTTCGTGCGCACCACGCTGAAGAACGTGCTGTCCGGGAAGGTGGTCGACAAGACCTTCAACGCGGGCACCAAGGTCGAAACCGCGACCGTTGACAAGCGCACGATGCAATACCTCTACGCCGACGGCGAAGACTTCGTCTTCATGGATCTGGAGACCTTCGACCAGATCACCGTGCCCGGTGGCACCGTCGGTGAGGCAGCCAACTACCTGCTGCCCGAGGCGGAGGCGACCGTCGCCCAGCACGAGGGGGTGCCGCTCTACATCGAGCTGCCCACCAGTGTCGTGCTGGAGGTCACCTACACCGAGCCGGGCCTGCAGGGCGACCGTTCGACCGGTGGCACCAAGCCGGCGACCGTGGAGACCGGTGCCACAGTGCCGGTTCCGCTGTTCATCACCACCGGTGAGAAGATCAAGGTCGACACCCGCGACGGCCGTTACCTCGGCCGCGCCTGATGGCTGAGGGTTCCAAGCAGCAGATGCCGGCGCGCCGCAAGGCGCGCAAGCGGGCGCTGGATGTCCTCTACGAGTCCGACCTACGAGACAAGCCTCCGGTCGAGGTGCTCGCCGGCTACGTGCAGCGGATCGAGCAGCCCCGACCGGAGCACCTGGGCTACGCGGTCGGCCTGGTCGAGGGTGTCGCCGAGCACCTTGACCGGATCGACGAGCTCATCGCCAGTTACGCCGAGGGATGGACGCTGGAGCGGATGCCGGTCGTCGACCGGAATCTGGCCCGGATCGCCGTCTACGAGCTGCTCTACGTCGACGAGATCGACGACGCGGTGGCGATCAGCGAGGCCGTTGAGCTGGCCCGGCAGATGTCCACCGATGATTCGCCGCGCTTCCTCAACGGGGTGCTCGGCCGGATCGCCGAGTACGCCACCCGCTGAGCGTCGCACCGACGAACGCCGCAACGCGAAAGGGCCCGTGCCATCCGGCACGGGCCCTTTCGGTGGAGCCGCAGATCGGGTGAAGCAACAGCTCAGGAGGCGAAGAACGCCCGGGGGTCGGCCACCAGCACACCGTGCTCGGTGAGCCGCTCGATCAGGCCCGACGGTGAGGCGTCGTACACGATCGCGAGTGCCCGCAGGTCGTCGGCGCGGATGGAGAGCACCCGGCCGTTGTAGTCGCCGCGCTGCTGCTGGATGGCGCGGGCGTAGCGCGCGACGTAGGCCAGGTCCTCGGAGGCCTCGTCGTAGAGCCGCTCCAGGTCCAGGACGATCTTGCTGGTGGGCTCGTGACGGACGCCACTGCCGTCAGGCAGTAGCTCCGAGACGGGGACACGGTAGAACTCGGCCAGCTCGGCCAGACGGGACACCGTCACGGCCCGGTCGCCACGCTCGTACGAGCCGACCACCACGGCCTTCCACCGCCCGTTCGACTTCTCCTCCACACCCTGCAGGGAAAGACCCTGCTGTTGGCGGATGGAGCGCAGGCGGGCGCCCAGAGACTTGGCGTATTCAGAGGGCATTCGGACACTCCCAGTGCTGCTCGGGGTTCTCCCGTCGATCGCTACGGAGCGTGACGGTACGGGGAATGGGACACGTGGTCAAGTGGTCGTGACCCTACCGTTGGGGAGCGTCTGGGAAGTTATCCCCTTTTCATGGTCCTGATCCGGTGGTCAGTGGCCGCCGTCCATCGGCCCGGTGACCACTGGTAACGTGGCGTGAAGCCCCGGCTCAGGAGTGCTCTGCGGTCCGGCCGGAGGTGCCCGACATCCTTTAACGACCCGTCCAGTGAGGCGGGGAAGGAGGTCCGCCGTGGCATACCCACCGGCTGCCCGCTCGTCACCACCGCGACAACCCTCGGTGAAGGTGATCCTCGCCAGCGCCGACGTGCAACGCGTGGTCGACCGCATCGCCCACCAGATCCTGGAGAAGACCCAGGGTGCCGCCAACACGGTGCTTCTTGGGATTCCCACCAGAGGAACCCCCCTCGCTCGGCGGCTCGCCGACCGGATCAGCACCTTCGAGGACGTCGCCGTTCCGGTCGGTGTGCTCGACATCACCCTCTACCGCGACGACCTGCGCCGGCACGCCACCCGCGCGATCGGCCCGACCGAGCTGCCGCCCGGCGGCATCGACGGCAAGCGGGTCATCCTCGTCGACGACGTGCTGTTCTCCGGCCGCACCGTCCGGGCCGCGCTCGACGCGCTCAACGACGTGGGCCGCCCAGCGTCCGTGCAGCTCGCCGTCCTGGTCGATCGCGGCCACCGGGAGCTGCCGATCCGCGCCGACTACGTCGGCAAGAACATCCCGACCTCGCTCGCCGAGAGCGTGAAGGTGACGCTCGCCGAGACCGACGGGACGGACGAGGTCAAGCTCTACGGGGGACCCACCTCATGATCAAGCATCTGCTCTCCGGCGCCGACCTAGATGCCGCGACCGCCACCGAGATCCTGGACACCGCCGCCGAGATGGCCACCGTCGCCGGCCGGGAGATCAAGAAACTGCCCGCGCTGCGCGGCCGGACCGTGGTGAACCTCTTCTACGAGGACTCCACCCGCACCCGGATCTCCTTCGAGGCGGCGGCGAAGCGGCTCAGCGCCGACGTGATCAACTTTTCCGCGAAGGGGTCCAGCGTCACCAAGGGCGAGAGCCTGAAGGACACCGCGCTGACCCTGCAGGCCATGGGCGCCGACGCCGTGGTCGTCCGTCACCCGGCCTCCGGCGCGCCGCATCGACTGGCCAACTGGGTCGACGGGTCGGTCGTCAACGCCGGCGACGGCACGCACGAGCACCCCACCCAGGCGCTGCTGGACGCGTACACCATGCGGTCCCGGCTGGGCCGGTTGGCCGGCCTGTCGGTGGCGGTCGTCGGGGACGTCCTGCACTCCCGGGTCGCCCGCTCCAACGTGCTGCTGCTCTCCACCCTCGGCGCCAAGGTCACCCTGGTCGGCCCGCCCACCCTCATCCCGGTCGACATCGCCGGAGCATTGGCGCCGGCCACCGACGTCTCCTACGACCTGGACTCGGTGCTGCCGAATGTCGACGTGGTGATGATGCTGCGGGTGCAGCGGGAACGGATGAACGACTCCTACTTCCCCTCCGCGCGCGAGTACGCCCGCCGCTACGGGCTGGACGGCCCGCGGATGCGCCGGCTGCCGGAGCACGCGATCGTCATGCACCCCGGCCCGATGAACCGGGGGATGGAGATCACCCCCGAGGTCGCCGACTCACCCCGCTCCACCATCGTCGAACAGGTCACCAACGGGGTCTCCGTGCGGATGGCTGTCCTTTACCTGCTGCTCGGAGGGAACAACCGGTGAGCGCGTACCTGATCACCAGCGTGAGCGTCGTCGGCGGCCCGCCGACCGATCTGCTGATCCGCGACGGCGTGGTGGCCGAGGTCGGCGCCGGCCTGTCCGCGCCGGACGCCACCGTCATCGACGGCACCGGGCTGGTCGCCCTGCCCGGCCTCGTCGACCTGCACACCCACCTGCGCGAGCCCGGCCGGGAGGACGCCGAGACCGTCGAGTCGGGGTCCCGCGCGGCGGCGATGGGGGGCTACACGGCGGTCTGCGCGATGGCCAACACCTCCCCGGTCGCGGACACCGCCGGCGTGGTCGAGCAGGTCTGGCGGCTCGGCCGCGAGGCCGGGCTGGTCGACGTGCAGCCGATCGGCGCGGTCACCGTCGGGCTCGCCGGTGAGCGCCTGGCCGAGCTGGGCGCGATGGCCGACTCCGCGGCCCGGGTGCGGATCTTCTCCGACGACGGGCACTGCGTCGCCGACCCGTTGCTGATGCGCCGGGCCCTGGAGTACGTCAAGGCGTTCGACGGGATCATCGCCCAGCACGCCGAGGAGCCCCGGCTCACCGAGGGCGCCCAGATGCACGAGGGTGAGGTCTCCACCCGGCTCGGGCTGATCGGCTGGCCGGCGGTTGCCGAGGAGGCGATCATCGCCCGCGACGTGCTGCTCACCGAACACGTCGGC
This sequence comes from Micromonospora sp. A202, assembly GCF_006715105.1. Taxonomy (NCBI): domain Bacteria; kingdom Bacillati; phylum Actinomycetota; class Actinomycetes; order Micromonosporales; family Micromonosporaceae; genus Micromonospora; species Micromonospora sp. A202. Next base: position 2,217,476 of record NZ_VFMP01000001.1, read on the forward strand.
AGCCGACTGCACGTCTGCCACGTCTCCACCGCCGGCAGCGTCGAGGTGCTGCGCCAGGCAAAGGCACGCGGCGTACGCGTCACCGCTGAGGTCACCCCGCACCACCTGCTGCTCACCGACGAGCGTGCGGAGAGCTACGACCCGGTCTTCAAGGTCAACCCGCCGCTGCGGACGGCCGCGGACATCGCCGCGCTGCGCGCCGCGCTCGCCGACGGTGTGATCGACGTGATCGCCACCGACCACGCCCCGCACGCCGTGGAGGACAAGGAGTGCGAGTGGGCGTACGCCCGGCCGGGGATGCTCGGCCTGGAGACCGCCCTGTCCATCGCGCTCGACGTGCTCGGTCCCGAGTGGGACCTGATCGCCGAGCGGATGTCGCGCACCCCCGCCCGGATCGCGGGGCTGACCGGGCACGGCATCGACCCGGCACCCGGCGTGCCGGCCAACCTGACCCTGATCGACCCGGCCGCCCACCGCACCATCGAGCCGGCGGAGCTGGCCAGTCGCAGTCGCAACACCCCGTACGCCCGCATGACGCTGCCGGGTCGCATCGTGGCGACCTTCCTGCGTGGCGAGCCGACGGTCCTGGACGGAAAGGCTGTCAAGTAATGGTCAAGCGCAGACCCGCAATCCTGGTCCTAGAGGACGGGCGCACGTTCCCCGGTGAGGCGTACGGCAGCGTCGGGGAGACCTTCGGCGAGGCGGTCTTCAACACCGGCATGACCGGCTACCAGGAGACGCTCACCGACCCCTCGTACCACCGGCAGGTGGTGGTGCAGACCGCGCCGCACATCGGCAACACCGGAGTCAACGGCGAGGACGACGAGTCCGGCCGGATCTGGGTGGCCGGTTACGTCGTACGCGACCCGGCCCGGATCGGCTCGAACTGGCGCGCCACCGGCGGCCTGGAGGACCGGCTCGCCACCGAGGGTGTGGTGGGCATCAGCGGAGTGGACACCCGGGCGCTGACCCGGCACCTGCGCGAGCGTGGCGCCATGCGGGTGGGCATCTCCAGCGTCGACAACGACCCGCAGAGCCTCCTGACCCGCGTCCGCCAGGCACCGCAGATGGTCGGCGCGGACCTGTCCGCCGAGGTGACCACCGCCCAGCCCTACGTCGTCGAGGCTATCGGCGAGCACCGGTTCACCGTGGCGGCCCTCGACCTGGGCATCAAGCGCAACGTGCCGCGGCGACTCGCCACCCGTGGGGTGACCACCCACGTGCTGCCGGCCTCGTCGAGCATCGACGATCTGCTCGCCACCGGCGCCGACGCGATCTTCCTGTCGCCCGGTCCGGGCGACCCGGCCACCGCCGACGCCCCGGTGGCGCTGGCCCGGGAGGCGCTGCGGCGGGAGGTGCCGCTGTTCGGCATCTGCTTCGGCAGCCAGATCCTCGGCCGGGCGCTCGGCTTCGGCACCTACAAGCTGGGCTACGGCCACCGGGGGATCAACCAGCCGGTGCTCGACCGGGTCACCGGCAAGGTCGAGGTGACCAGCCACAACCATGGCTTCGCCGTGAAGGTGCCGGGCGCGGGTGCTGGCGCGGTGGTCCCCGACCAGGTGATCGACACCGACTTCGGCGGCGTCCAGGTGTCGCACGTCTGCCTCAATGACAACGTGGTCGAGGGGCTGCGGGCCGTGGACGTGCCCGCGTTCACTGTGCAGTACCACCCGGAGGCGGCGGCCGGCCCGCACGACGCGGACTACCTCTTCGACCGATTCGCCGACTTGATCGAGGGTCGGAACCACAGCAGGGGGCGCAGCAATGCCTAAGCGGACCGATCTCAAGCACATCCTCGTGATCGGCTCCGGGCCGATCGTCATCGGGCAGGCCTGCGAGTTCGACTACTCCGGCACCCAGGCGTGCCGGGTGCTGCGCAGTGAGGGGATCCGGGTCAGCCTGGTCAACTCCAACCCGGCGACGATCATGACGGACCCGGAGTTCGCCGACGCCACCTACGTCGAGCCGATCACCCCGGAGTTCGTGGAGCTGGTCATCGCCAAGGAGCGCCCCGACGCGATCCTGGCGACCCTCGGTGGGCAGACCGCGCTGAACACGGCCGTCGCCCTGCACGAGGGCGGCGTCCTGGAGAAGTACGGCGTGGAGTTGATCGGCGCGAACATCGACGCCATCAACCGGGGCGAGGACCGGCAGCTGTTCAAGGAGATCGTGGCGAAGGCCGGGGTCCGCCTGGGCGTCGACGACCCGACCGGGCTGGTGCCCCGCTCCCGGGTCTGCCACTCGATGGACGAGGTCGAGGCGACCGTCGCCGAGCTGGGTCTGCCGGTGGTGATCCGGCCGTCGTTCACCATGGGTGGCCTGGGCTCCGGCATGGCGCACACCCCGGAGGACCTGGCCCGCATCGCCGGCGACGGCCTGTCCGCCAGCCCGGTGCACGAGGTGCTCATCGAGGAGAGCGTGCTCGGTTGGAAGGAGTACGAGCTTGAGCTGATGCGCGACCGGCGGGACAACGTCGTGGTGGTCTGCTCGATCGAGAACATCGACCCGATGGGCGTGCACACCGGCGACAGCGTCACAGTGGCCCCGGCCATGACGCTCACCGACCGGGAGTACCAGCGCCTGCGTGACCTGGGCATCGCCGTGCTGCGCGAGGTCGGGGTGGACACCGGCGGCTGCAACATCCAGTTCGCGGTCAACCCGGTCGACGGCCGGATCGTCGTGATCGAGATGAACCCCCGGGTGTCGCGCTCCTCGGCGCTGGCCTCCAAGGCGACCGGCTTCCCGATCGCGAAGATCGCCGCGAAGCTGGCCATCGGCTACACCCTCGACGAGATCCCCAACGACATCACCCTGAAGACCCCGGCGGCGTTCGAGCCGACCCTGGACTACGTGGTGGTGAAGATCCCCCGGTTCGCGTTCGAGAAGTTCCCCGGTGCGGACCCGGAGCTGACCACCACGATGAAGTCGGTGGGTGAGGCGATGAGCCTCGGGCGCAACTTCACCGAGGCGCTGAACAAGGCGATGCGCTCGATGGAGACCCGATCATCTGGTTTCTGGACCACTCCAGACCCGGCCGACGTCACGCTCGCGGACACTCTCGCCGCGTTGCGGATCCCGCACGACGGCCGGCTGTACACCGTCGAGCGGGCGCTGCGCCTCGGCGCGTCGATCGCCGAGGTCGCCGAGGCCTCCGGCGGGATCGACCCGTGGTTCCTCGACCAGATCGCCGCCCTGATCGAGCTGCGTACGGAGATCGTGGACGCGCCGGTGCTCGACGCCGACCTGTTGCGGGTGGCGAAGCGGGCCGGGCTGTCCGACCGGCAGCTCGCCGCGCTGCGCCCGGAGCTGGCCGCCGAGGACGGCGTACGGACCCTGCGGCATCGCCTCGACGTGCGCCCGGTCTACAAGACGGTGGACACCTGCGCGGCCGAGTTCGAGGCCACCACGCCGTACCACTACTCGACGTACGACCTGGAGACCGAGGTCGTGCCGTCGGACCGGCCGAAGGTGCTGATCCTGGGCTCCGGCCCGAACCGGATCGGGCAGGGCATCGAGTTCGACTACTCCTGCGTGCACGCGGTGCAGGCGCTGCGGGCGGCCGGCTACGAGACGGTCATGGTCAACTGCAACCCGGAGACGGTCTCGACCGACTACGACACCGCCGACCGGCTCTACTTCGAGCCGCTGACCTTCGAGGACGTCCTGGAGGTCTGGCACGCGGAGGACTCGTCCGGCCGGGCGGCCGGCGGGCCGGGCGTGGTCGGGGTGGTCGTACAGCTCGGCGGGCAGACGCCGCTGGGCCTGGCGCAGCGGCTCAAGAACGCGGGCGTGCCGATCGTCGGCACCTCCCCGGAGTCGATCCACCTGGCCGAGGAGCGTGGCGCGTTCGGCACGGTGCTGGCCCGGGCCGGGCTGCGCGCGCCGGCGCACGGCATGGCCACGTCCTACGACGAGGCCAAGACGATCGCCGACGAGATCGGTTACCCGGTGCTGGTCCGGCCGTCGTACGTGCTGGGCGGTCGGGGCATGGAGATCGTCTACGACGACCCGACGCTGAGCGACTACATCGGACGCGCCACCGACATCTCCCCGGATCACCCGGTGCTGGTGGACCGGTTCCTCGACGACGCCATCGAGATCGACGTGGACGCGCTCTGCGACGCCGACGGCGAGGTCTACATCGGCGGTGTGATGGAGCACATCGAGGAGGCCGGCATCCACTCCGGCGACTCGTCCTGCGCGTTGCCGCCGATCACCCTCGCCGGATCGCACCTGGTCGAGGTGCGCCGCTACACCGAGGCCATCGCGCGTGGCGTCGGCGTCCGCGGCCTGCTCAACGTGCAGTACGCGCTCAAGGACGACGTGCTCTACGTCCTGGAGGCCAACCCCCGGGCGTCGCGGACCGTTCCGTTCGTCTCCAAGGCGACGGCGGTGCCGCTGGCCAAGGCGGCGGCCCGGATCGCGCTCGGCGCGAGCATCGCCGAGTTGCGCGCCGAGGGCCTGCTGCCGGCGACCGGGGACGGTGGCACGATGCCCGCCGACGCGCCGGTCGCGGTCAAGGAGGCGGTGCTGCCGTTCAAGCGCTTCCGGACCCGCGCCGGCAAGGGGATCGACTCGCTGCTCGGGCCGGAGATGAAGTCGACCGGCGAGGTGATGGGCATCGACACCAACTTCGGGCACGCGTTCGCCAAGAGCCAGTCGGCCGCGTACGGCTCGCTGCCGACCGCCGGGAAGATCTTCGTGTCGGTGGCCAACCGGGACAAGCGCGGCATGATCTTCCCGATCAAGCGGCTGGCCGATCTGGGCTTCGAGATCGTCGCGACCGCCGGCACGGCCGAGGTGCTGCGCCGGCACGGCATCGCCTGCGAGCAGATCCGTAAGCACTACCAGGCCGGTGAGGGCGACGACGCGGTGTCGCTGATCGGGGGCGGCCACGTGGCGCTGGTGATCAACACGCCGCAGGGCTCGGGTGCCAGTGCCCGCTCGGACGGCTACGAGATCCGCAGCGCGGCCGTCACCGCCGACATCCCCTGCATCACCACGGTTCCCGGCGCCGCCGCGGCCGTGATGGGTATCGAGGCGAGGATCCGCGGCGACATGCAGGTACGCCCCCTGCAGGACCTGCACGCCACCCTGCGGGCGGCCCAGTGACCCTGTTCGAGCGGGTGGTACGCCCCCAGTTGTTCCGGCTCGGCGGTGGGGACGCCGAGGTGGCGCACGAGTGGACACTGCGGCGGTTGAGCGCGCTGTCGCGGCGTCCGGTGGCCCTCGCCGCGCTGCGGGCCCGGTACGCGGTCAACGCGCCGCGCACCGTGTTCGGCGTGCGGTTCCCCAACCCGGTCGGGCTGGCCGCCGGCATGGACAAGGACGGCGCGGCGCTGCCAGCCTGGCCGGCGCTCGGCTTCGGTTTCGTCGAGGTCGGCACTGTCACCGCGCACGCCCAGCCGGGCAACCCACGGCCGCGGCTGTTCCGCCTGCCGGCCAGCGAGGCCGTGGTCAACCGGATGGGCTTCAACAACGCCGGGGCCGCCGCGCTGGCCACCCGGCTGGCGGCGCTGCCGCGCCCGCTCGGGGTGCCGTTGGGCATCTCGCTGGGCAAGTCCAAGGTGACCCCACTCGACGAGGCGGTCGAGGACTACCTCGCCTCGTACCGGGCGCTGCGCGGGCACGGCGACTACTTCGCCGTGAACGTGTCCTCACCCAACACCCCGGGGCTGCGCTCGTTGCAGGATCGCGCCCACCTGGACGCGCTGCTCGGCGCCCTGGTGGGGGAGAAACCGGTGCTGGTCAAGATCGCGCCGGACCTGACCGAGGCGGCGATCGCCGAGCTGCTGGAGGTGTGCCTGGCCCGGGGCGCCGCCGGGGTGATCGCCACCAACACCACCCTGGCCCGTACCGGTCTGGCCACTGTGGACGCCGAGCGCGGCGCCCAGGCGGGTGGTCTGTCCGGTCGGCCCCTGACCACGCGGGCCCGCGACGTGGTCGCCTTCGTGCACTCCGAAACCGGTGGCCGGCTGCCGATCGTCGGCGTCGGCGGGGTGCTGGACCCGGACGACGCGGCACGGATGTTCGACGCCGGCGCGTCCCTGGTGCAGCTCTACACGGGCTTCATCTACCGGGGCCCGGCCCTGGTGCGCGCCGCCGCCCGCGCGACGGCCGCAACCGTGGCACCGGAACCGGTCGCCGGTCGGTGACCGCCCCCGGTCCGGTGCTGGCCTGGCGCAACCGGGCGTCGAGCCCGCTGCGCGCCGAGGAGCCCACGCCCGCTGTTGCCCCTTTGCTCTGCACCCGTGGATGCACCACCCGGAGCGCGACACCCGGCCACCGGGTGTCGCGTCCCCGGGTGTCGCGTCCCCGGGTGTCGCGTCCCCGGGTGTCGCGTCCGTGGGTGCAGAGCAAAGGCAGCGGACAGGGGAGCGGCGGCGGCGCGGGCGACGGCGAGGTTCGACCCGGCCGCAGGACGTCCGCCGTCCGGGCCGCCTGAGGCACGAAGGAGTACGCGTGACACCCGAGGAGATCCTGGCCGCCGACCGGGCGCACGTCTGGCACCCGTACGCCGCGCTGCCGCCGACGAACCCGCCGTACGTGGTGCGGAGCGCCGAGGGAGTACGGCTGCGGCTGGCCGACGGGCGGGAGCTGGTGGACGGGATGTCGTCCTGGTGGGCGGCGATCCACGGGTACCGGCACCCGGTGCTGGACGCGGCGGTGACCGACCAGCTCGGCCGGATGAGTCACGTGATGTTCGGCGGGCTCACCCACGAGCCCGCCGTGCAGCTCGCCCGGACCCTGGTCGAGCTGACCCCGGAGGGCCTGGAGCACGTGTTCCTGGCCGACTCCGGCTCCGTCAGCGTGGAGGTGGCGGTGAAGATGTGCCTGCAGTACCAGCGGGCCGTCGGGCAGCCGCAGCGACGCCGGCTGGCGACCTGGCGGGGCGGCTACCACGGCGACACGTTCCACCCGATGAGCGTCTGCGACCCGGAGGGCGGCATGCACCACCTCTGGGGCGACGTGCTGCCCCGGCAGGTGTTCGCGCCGGTTCCGCCGGGCGGCTTCGACGACCCGCCCGACGACGCGTACGTGGCGGCGTTGGTGCAGACCGTCGAGCGGTACGCCGACGAGCTGGCCGCGGTTATCGTCGAACCCGTCGTCCAGGGTGCCGGCGGGATGCGTTTCCACCACCCGGGTTACCTGCGGGTGCTGCGCGAGGTGACCCGCGCCCACGGGGTGCTGCTGATCTTCGACGAGATCGCCACCGGGTTCGGCCGTACCGGTGCGATGTTCGCGGCCGAGCACGCCGGGGTGACCCCGGACGTGCTGTGCGTGGGCAAGGCACTCACCGGGGGCTACCTGACGCTCGCGGCGACGCTCTGCACCCCGGAGGTCGCCCGTGGCATCTCCGCCGCCGGCGTCCTGGCGCACGGGCCCACGTTCATGGGCAACCCGTTGGCCTGCGCGGTGGCCAACGCCTCCATCGGGCTGCTGCGGGCCGGGGACTGGGCGGGGCAGGTCGCCAGGGTCGGCGCCGGTCTGCGTGCCGGTCTGGAGCCCCTGCGCGGTACGCCGGGCGTCGCCGACGTGCGGGTGCTCGGCGCGATCGGGGTGGTGCAGCTCGATCACGAGGTCGACCTCGGCGCGGCCACCAGGGCCGCGGTCGAGCAGGGGGTGTGGTTGCGCCCGTTCCGCGACCTGGTCTACACGATGCCGCCGTACGTCACCGACGACGTCGACCTGGCTCGGATCGCGGCTGGCGTCGCGGCGGCGGTGGCGGCCGGCTGAACCGGTAGTGGTCGACGGGTACCCGGGAGGCGGTCCGCCGCCCGGCAGGAGGAGAGAGGGAGTACCGGATGGAGAGCTTCGGAAGCCGGCTGCACCGGGCGGTCGACGAGCGGGGGCCGCTCTGTGTGGGCATCGACCCGCATCCCGGTCTGCTGGCCCGCTGGGGTCTCGCCGACGACCTTCAGGGTCTTGACCGCTTCACCCAAACCGTCGTGGAAGCCCTCGGTGACCGGGTTGCGGTGGTCAAGCCTCAGTCGGCCTTTTTCGAGCGATTCGGGTCCCACGGCGTGGCGATTCTTGAGTCAACTATCCGACAGTTACGGGATGCCGGCTCGCTCGTTCTCCTTGACGTCAAGCGCGGCGACATCGGCTCGACGGTGAGCGCGTACGCCTCCGCGTACCTTGATCCATCCAGCCCGCTGTATGTCGACGCGGTCACCGCGAGCCCCTACCTCGGGGTCGGTTCGCTGGCGCCGATGTTCGAGCTGGCCGCCCAGCACGGCGGCGGGGTGTTCGTGCTCGCCCTCACCTCCAACCCCGAGGGCGCGGCCGTGCAGCGGGCCCGTACGGTCGACGGCCGCACCGTGGCGCAGACCGTCATCGACGAGATTTCCCAGCTCAACAGGGGTGCGACACCACTCGGGAGCTTCGGTCTGGTGGTCGGGGCGACCATCGGCGACACCGGTCATGACCTCTCCGGCGTGGGGGGTCCACTGCTCGCCCCGGGCCTCGGCGCGCAGGGTGCCGGGGCAGCCGATCTGCGTACCGTCTTCGGTTCGAGCCTGGGCTCGGTGCTCCCGTCGTACTCCCGGGAGGTGCTCTCGGCGGGCCCCGACGTCGCTGCCCTGCGGGCCGCCGCGGACCGGGTTCTGGCCGACTGTCGGGCCGTATTGCCTGCCCGGTGACTGACTGACGGGTCGGTCACTGTGCGTTGATCATGGGCCCCCCACGTTGCCGAAAGCTCCGTTGACCGCTAGTTTTCCCCGCGCTGGGAACCACGGACCCCTTGGTTCACAGCGACACCATGTTTCACAGATGCGGCGGTGCGCCCCGCCCGCCGCGATAGGGACCTGAGGAGAACTGGTGCCGCTCCCGTCACTGACCCCCGAACAACGCGCTGCCGCGCTCGAGAAGGCCGCGGAGATCCGCAAGGCCCGTGCTCAGCTGAAGGAGCAGCTCAAGCAGGGCAAGACCACCCTCGGTGCTGTCCTCGAGCGCGCCGAGGGCGACGACGTCGTCGGCAAGCTCAAGGTTTCGGCCGTCCTGCAGGCCATGCCGGGTATCGGCAAGATCCGGGCGACCCAGATCATGGAGAAGCTCAAGATCGCCGACAGCCGTCGCCTGCGTGGCCTCGGCGAGCAGCAGCGCAAGGCACTGCTTGGAGAGTTCGCCGCCAACTGAACCTGGCAGCGTGTAGAAACAAGCAGTGAGCACGGATGACGAGGCGCGCCCGGCGGCTCGGCTCACTGTCCTGGCTGGACCTTCGGGTTCCGGCAGGGAGAGTGTCGTCGAGCTCGTCCGGGCGCGTTCTCCGTCCGTGTGGTTGCCGGTGCCGGCGACCACACGGCCGCGCCGGGCGTCGGAAATCGACGGCGTTGACCGCGTCTTCCTCGCCCCCGCCGAGTTCGATCGCCGACTCGTCGCCGGCGAGCTGCTGGAGTGGTCCCGGATCGGCTCGTACCGCCGGGGCACCCCGTACCAACCGCTGCGCGCCCGGCTCGACGCCGGGCAGCCGGTGCTTCTTTCGCTCGACCTGCCCGGCGCCCCGCTGGTGCGCGCGCGCCTGCCCGATTCGCGGCTGGTGCTGCTGAGCCCACCCGGGTATCACCCCGACGCCGTGGTGGCGGCCGCCTTCGAGCACACGCTGACCCACGACCTCACCGAGCGTGTGGCCGACGAGCTGGTAGGCTTACTCGGTTCTTCTTATCCGGATCCGACCCGGTCGCGAGTGCGCGGCTGACGGTCGGCCGCTGTTGAGACTCAGCACCGCGTCCGCGCGGCTCGAAAGACGCAGAGGTTAATTCGTGGGATCCATCGCCAACCCCGAAGGCATCACCAACCCGCCGATCGACGAGCTCCTCGAGAAGACGACGTCGAAGTACGCGCTGGTCATCTTCGCCGCCAAGCGCGCGCGCCAGGTCAACGCCTACTACAGCCAGCTCGGTGAGGGTCTGCTGGAATACGTCGGCCCGCTCGTCGAGACCACCCCGCAGGAGAAGCCCCTCTCCATCGCCATGCGCGAGATCAACTCGGGCCTGCTCACCGCCGAGCCGACCGACCAGCCGTAAGCACTCGCCGGCCGATGTCCGCCTCGATCGTCCTCGGGGTTGGCGGCGGCATCGCCGCCTACAAGGCGTGCGAGCTGCTGCGACTCTTCACCGAATCAGGTCACCGGGTCCGTGTCGTGCCGACCGCGTCGGCGCTCCGGTTCGTCGGGGCGCCGACCTGGGCGGCACTCTCCGGCCAGCCGGTCGCCGACGACGTCTGGACCGACGTCCACGAGGTGCCGCACGTCCGACTCGGTAAGCAGGCCGACCTGGTGGTGGTCGCGCCGACCACCACCGACCTGCTCGCCAAGGCCGCGCACGGGCTCGCCGACGATCTGCTGACCAACACCCTGCTGACCGCCCGCTGCCCGGTGCTGCTGGCCCCCGCCATGCACACCGAGATGTGGGAGCACCCGGCCACCGTCGCCAACGTCGCCACGCTGCGCTCCCGGGGCGTCCGGGTCATCGAGCCCGCCGTCGGCCGGCTCACCGGCGTCGACACCGGCAAGGGGCGACTGCCCGACCCGGCGGAGATCTTCGCCATCGCCCGTCAGGTGCTGGCCCGGGGCGACGTCGCCCCCGCCGACCTGGCCGGCCGTCGGGTGGTCGTCACCGCGGGTGGCACCCGGGAGCCACTGGACCCGGTCCGTTTCCTGGGCAACCGCTCCTCGGGCAAGCAGGGTTACGCGTTCGCCCGCGCCGCCGTGGCCCGGGGCGCCCGGGTCACCCTGATCGCGGCGAACGTCTCCCTGCCCGATCCCGCCGGCGTCGACCTGATCCGGGTGGGCACCACCGCCGAGCTGCGGGAGGCGACGGTGAAGGCCGCCGTCGACGCGGACGCGGTGGTGATGGCGGCGGCTCCGGCCGATTTCCGCCCGGCGACGTACGCGGCTGGCAAAATCAAGAAGTCGGACGATGGTGTCGCGCCCACCATCGAGCTCGTCACGAACCCCGACATCGCAGCGGAGCTCGGCCAGCGCAAGCGACCGGAGCAGCTGCTGGTGGTGTTCGCCGCCGAGACCGGCGACGCCGAGGCCAACGGCCGAGCAAAGCTCGCCCGGAAGCGGGCCGACCTGATCGTGATCAACGAGGTCGGCCCCGACAAGGTGTTCGGTGCCGACACCAACACGGTGACGGTCATCGGGGCGGACGGCTCGGTCAGCCGGCTTCCCGAGCAGGCCAAGGAGGCCGTGGCCGACACCGTCTGGGATCTCGTCGTGGCGCGGCTGCCCGGCAGTTCCTGACGAGTGGTAAACGGCGCGACCGATCCCGACACCGGCCGCAGTGGTGATTAGACTGCCGCGGAACGACCTCACACGCTTAGGAGTGCCGTGACACGCCGTCTCTTCACGTCCGAATCGGTCACGGAAGGCCACCCGGACAAGATCGCTGACCAGATCAGCGATGGCATCCTCGACGCGCTGCTGGCCGAGGACCCGCACAGCCGGGTCGCGGTGGAGACCATGATCACCACCGGCCAGGTGCACATCGCCGGTGAGGTGACCACCAAGGCGTACGCCGACATCCCGACGATCGTCCGCCGGACCATCCTCGACATCGGCTACGACTCGTCGAAGAAGGGCTTCGACGGTGCCTCCTGCGGGGTCAGCGTCTCCATCGGCGCGCAGTCCGAGGACATCGCGCAGGGCGTGGACAACGCCTTCGAGCTGCGTACCGGGGCGTCGGAGAGCGCGCTGGACGCGCAGGGCGCCGGCGACCAGGGCATGATGTTCGGCTTCGCCTGCTCGGAGACGCCCGAGCTGATGCCGCTGCCGATCGCCCTCGCCCACCGGCTGGCCCGCCGGCTCGCCGCGGTCCGCAAGGACGGCACGATCCCCTACCTGCGCCCGGACGGCAAGACCCAGGTCACCATCGAGTACGAGGGGCTGCGCCCGGTCCGGCTGAACACCGTTGTCGTGTCCAGCCAGCACGCCGCGGACATCTCGCTGGACTCGCTGCTCACCCCGGACGTGCGTGACCACGTCATCGCGCCGGAGCTGGAGAGCCTCGGGTTGGACACCGAGGGCTACCGGCTGCTGGTCAACCCGACCGGCCGCTTCGAGATCGGCGGCCCGATGGGTGACGCCGGCCTGACCGGCCGCAAGATCATCGTCGACACCTACGGCGGGTACGCCCGGCACGGCGGTGGCGCGTTCTCCGGCAAGGACCCGTCCAAGGTGGACCGCTCGGCCGCGTACGCGATGCGCTGGGTCGCCAAGAACGTGGTCGCCGCCGGCCTGGCCGAGCGGTGCGAGGCGCAGGTCGCCTACGCCATCGGCAAGGCGCACCCGGTGAGCCTGTTCATCGAGACGTTCGGCACCGAGACCGTGCCGGTGTCCTCGATCGAGAAGGCCGTCGCCGAGGTGTTCGACCTGCGCCCAGCCGCGATCATCCGGGACCTCAACCTGCTCCGCCCGATCTACCAGCAGACCGCCGCGTACGGCCACTTCGGCCGGGAGCTGCCGGACCTGACCTGGGAGAGCACCGACCGGGCCGCCGACCTCAAGTCGGCCGCAGGAGCCTGACCGCCACCAGGCACAGCGACCGGCGACCCGCGGATGGGTCGCCGGTCGCGCGCGTCTGCGTGGATGTCCCGCTGGCACACCTGGACCGCCCGTTCGACTACCTGGTGCCCGCCGAGCTGGACGAGGTGGCGGTTCCCGGTACGCGGGTGAAGGTGCGATTCGCCGGGCAGCTCGTCGACGGGTGGTTGCTGTCCCGTGCCGACGACTCCGGGCACACCGGCCGCCTCGCGTACCTGGAGAAGGTGGTCTCGCCGGAACCGGTGCTGGCGCCCGAGGTCGCCCGGCTGGCCCGGGCGGTCGCCGACCGGTACGCGGGCAACCTCGCCGACGTGCTCCGGCTCGCCGTGCCGCCCCGGCACGCGCGGGTGGAGAAGGAGGCCCGCGACGACGAACCCGGCCCGACGGCCGTCGCCGAGGCCGCAGCGGTCGACCCCCGTGGCTGGCGGGACTACCCGACCGGCCCCGCGCTGCTGCGCGCGCTCACCGACGGCCGCGCACCGCGCGCGGTCTGGTCGGCGCTGCCCGGCGAGGACTGGGCGGCCCGCTACGCCGACGCGGTGGCCGCCACCGTCGCCGGGGGGCGCGGCGCGGTCGTCGTGGTGCCCGACGCCCGTGACCTCGACCGGCTGGACGCCGCGCTCACCAGCGTGCTCGGTCCGGGACGGCACGTCAGCCTCTCCGCCGCGCTCGGGCCGGCCCGGCGCTACCGGGCGTTCCTCGCCGCCCGCCGCGGCCAGGTGCCGGTGGTGATCGGCACCCGGGCGGCGATGTTCGCCCCGGTGGACCGGCTCGGCCTGGTCGCCATCTGGGACGACGGCGACGACCTGCACTCCGAACCCCGGGCCCCCTACCCGCACGCCCGTGACGTGCTGCTCACCCGCGTCCAGCTCGCCGAGGCCGGGGCGCTGGTCGGTGGGTACGCCCGGACCTCCGAGGCGCAACTGCTGCTGGAGACCGGCTGGGCGCGGGAGGTGGTCGCCGACCGGGCGACCGTGCGGGCCCGGATCCCGGCCATCGCGCCGACCGGCGACGACCCCCAACTGGCCCGCGACCCCGGGGCCGCCACCGCCCGGCTGCCCAGCCTGGCCTGGACGGCTGCCCGCGACGCCCTCCGGCAGGACCATCCGGTGCTGGTGCAGGTGCCCCGGCGCGGATACCTGCCGTCGATCTCCTGCGCCGAATGCCGCACCCCGGCGCGCTGCGCGCACTGCGCCGGCCCGCTCGCGCTGCCCTCGGCCGGCGGCACCCCGGCCTGCCGGTGGTGTGCCCGGGTGGCCGCCGCGTACGCCTGCCCGGAGTGCGGTGGGCGGCGGCTGCGGGCCGCGGTGACCGGCGCCCGGCGGACCGCCGAGGAACTGGGCCGGGCGTTTCCCGACGTCCCGGTGCGCACCTCCGGGCGCGAGGAGGTGCTGACCGACGTGCCCGGCGGCGCGGCCCTGGTGGTGGCCACGCCGGGTGCGGAGCCGGTCGCCGAGGGCGGCTACGGCGCGGTGCTGCTGCTCGACTCGTGGGCCCTGCTGACCCGGGCCGACCTGCGGGCCGGGGAGGAGGCGCTGCGGCGCTGGCTGGCCGCGGCGGCCCTGGCCCGCCCGGCGCCGGCCGGCCGGGTGGTGGTGGTCGCCGACGGCGCGCTCGCCCCGGTACAGGCGTTGCTGCGCTGGGACGCGGCCTGGTTCGCCGGCCGGGAGTTGGCCGAGCGCCGGGAGCTGGGCTTCCCGCCGGCGGTACGGATGGCGAGCGTCACCGGCCCGGCCGAGGCGGTGGCGGACCTGCTCACCGCTGCCCGGCTGCCCGCGGACGCCGAGGTGCTCGGGCCGGTGCCGGCCGAGGAGGGCCGGGAGCGGATGCTGGTCCGGGTGCCCCGGGCCCGAGCTGCCGCGCTCGCCGAGGCGCTGCACTCGGCTGCCGGTGTTCGTGCCGCCCGCAAGGCCGCCGACCCGGTCCGTCTCCAGGTCGATCCGTTGAGCCTCTTCTGAGAAGTTTCCGCCGGTGCCGGCGGTGCAGCAGCCCGTCCGTCGGGTGGTCGCCCGCACACCGCGTCCGGCAGGGCGGTGGCGCCAGAGTGGTAGCATCGCCCGTCATGCCGAGGCGTACGGCGGCTCCAGGTCGCGACGGAGCGTCGGACGCGCCGAGTCGGGGCCGCCGCAGGATGGCGCGACAATGGCGGTAACGCGTTGCTCGGGCGCGATGTCGATGATGTCAATGATCCGGTGATCAGGGGTGGACCAGTCGTGACCGTTGGACAATCGATCGTCTTCAACGGCGACCTCGGCAGCGGCAAGAGCACCGTGTCGGTCGAGATCGCCAAGCGGCTCGGCATGCGCCGGGTCAGTGTGGGGGACCTCTACCGGGAGATGGCGCAGCAGCGGCAGATGACCGCGTTGCAGCTCAACCTGCACGCCGAGCTCGACCAGGCTGTCGACGGCTACGTCGACCAGCTTCAGCGGGACATCGCCGCCTCCGGTGAGCGCCTGGTCATGGACTCCCGGCTGGCCTGGCACTTCTTCACCGACGCGCTCAAGGTCCACATGATCACCGAGCCGGGCGAGGCGGCCCGTCGGGTGCTCGCCCGACCGTCCGGCCCGGCGGAGAGCTACGCCTCCCTGGAGGAGGCCAAGGCCAAGCTTCGTGAGCGCAGCGTGAGCGAGCGCAGCCGGTTCATCATCCGATACGGCGTGGACAAGGCCCGGCTGCGCAACTACGACCTGATCTGCGACACCACCCGGGCGTCCGCCACCGAGGTGATCGAGCACATCGTCGCCGCGTACGAGGGGAAGCTCGGCGCCGAGGTGCTGCGTGACGGCCCGCCGCTGCTGCTGCTGGACCCGGCCCGCGTCTACCCGACCGAGGACATCGCCACGCTGCGCGGTCTGTGGGACACCGACTTCGTCGGCGACGTGGCCGAGGCCGGCGACGAGGCCCTCGAACCCCTGAAGATCGGGTTCACCGGCGAGTACTTCTTCGTCGTCGACGGTCACCGCCGCCTCAGCGCCGCCCTCCAGAACGGGTTCTCCATGGTCCCCGCCCAGCTGGTCGCCGAGGTCGACGAGCCGGTCGTGGGTGGGATGACGGCGATCGACTACTTCGCCGCCCAGGTCCGCCCCGGCCTGATCTACGACTGGGAGGCGGCTCACAAGATCCAGCTGCCGCTGCCCGAGCCCGCGCTGCTCCGCGGTGACGCGGTGCTCGCCGGGGACCCGGCCGCCAGCGCCTGAGCTCTGGGCGCCAGCGCCTGAGCTCTGGGCGCCGGCGCCTGAGTCGCCGGCGCCTGTGCTCGACGTCGACTGCACGGCGCCGAGGGCTGCCGGATGGCGGCCGCACCGGGATGATGGAACCTCCGACGCATCGACGGGGGAGGCCGGCCATGGAGGCTGCCGAAGCGCTCACACTGCTCATGTCGCCGCAGGGACGCGTCGACCCGTACCCGACGTACGAGCGGCTGCGCGCCCACGGGCCGGTGGTGCAGGCGATGCCGGGCATGTACGTGGTGACCGGCTACCCGGAGGCCGACGAGCTGCTGCGCGACCCCCGCCTCGGGGTGCTCGACGACCCGCTGCGCGACGAGGTCTGGCCGAACTGGCGGGACAGCCCCGCCGTGTCGTCGATCGCCCGGTCCATGCTGCGGACCAACCCGCCGGACCACAGCCGGATGCGTCGGCTGGCCGCCGGGGCGTTCAGCCCCCGCCGGATCGCCGGGATGCGCGACGTGGTGCGGGCACAGGCCGAGGAACTGCTCGACGCGATCGTCTCCCGGGCCGAGGACGATGCTCCGGTCGACGTGCTGGCCGACTTCGCGTACCCGCTGCCGGTCGGGGTGATCTGCGAGCTGCTCGGCGTACCCGCCGCCGACCGGCCGCTGTTCCGCCGTTGGGCCGGTGACCTGACCGGGGTGCTGGAGCCGGAGATAACCCCCGAGGAGTTGACGGTCGCCGACGCGGGCGCCTCCGAGCTGCGCGACTACTTCGTCGAGCTGATCGTCGCCCGGCGGCGGGCACCGGCCGACGACCTGACCACCGCGCTGGTCCAGGTGCACGACGCCGACGGCGACCGGCTCACCGGCGACGAACTGCTGGCCAACCTGGTGGTGCTGCTGGTGGCCGGCTTCGAGACCACCACCAACCTGCTCGGCAACGGTCTCGTCGTGCTGCTGGACCACCCGGCCGCCGCCGCCGAGCTGCGCGCCGATCCCGCGCTCGCCCCGGCGTACGTCGAGGAGCTGCTGCGCTACGACTCGCCGGTGCAGCTGACCACCCGCACCAGCACGGCGCCGGTGCGCTGCGGCGGGCTCGACCTCCCGGCCGGCAGCACGACGCTGCTGCTGCTCGGCGCGGCGAACCGGGACCCGCGCCGGTTTCCCGACCCACAGCGCTTCGACCCGACCCGTGACCAGGCGCACCCGCTGTCCTTCGGCGCCGGCCCGCACTACTGCCTCGGCGCCGGCCTGGCCCGGCTGGAGGCGCAACTGGCCTTCCCGATGCTGCTGCGCCGCCTCCCCGAGCTGGCGCTGGCCGAGCAGCCCCGGCACCGGACCCGGCTGACCCTGCGTGGCTACGAGAGCCTGCTGGTGACGCTGGGCACACCGGCCGTCGCCGATCGAGGTACGCCGGCCGGCACGTGGCGGGGCACTCCGTAGACTGGTACGGCATCCCCGTCCGACCCATGAAGGAGCCACCCCGCGTGACCGTCCAGCCCATCCGTCTGTTTGGGGATCCGGTGCTGCGCACGCCGGCCGATCCGGTGGTCGACTTCGACGCCGAGCTGCGTCGGCTCGTCGCCGACCTCACCGACACGATGCGTGAGCAGAACGGCGCCGGCCTGGCCGCCCCGCAGCTCGGTGTGAGCCTGCGGGTGTTCGCCTTCGACGTCGACGACGTGCTCGGGCACCTGGTCAACCCCGTGCTCGAGTTCCCCGACGAGGAGGAGCAGGACGGCCCGGAGGGCTGCCTGTCCATCCCCGGGCTCTACTTCGACACCAAGCGCCGCCAGAACGTCATCGCCAAGGGCTTCAGCTCGTTCGGCGACCCGATGCAGATCGTCGGCAGCGGCCTGATGGCCCGCTGCGTGCAGCACGAGACCGACCACCTCGACGGTGTGCTCTTCCTCGACCGGCTGGACGCCGCCGGGCGCAAGGAGGCCATGAAGGCGATCCGCCAGGCCGACTGGTACGACGCGGCAGCCCCGCCCACGATGAAGCTCAGCCCGCACCTCAGCGACCCGTTCGGTCTGGGTCGGTGACCGGATGCGCGTGATCTTCGCCGGCACGCCGGCCGTTGCCGTTCCCGCCCTGGCCGCCGTCGCCGCCTCCCGGCACGAGCTGGTCGCCGTGGTCACCCGGCCCGACGCGCCCGCCGGACGCGGGCGTGGCCTGTCCCGGTCCCCGGTCGGCGAGTGGGCCGACGAGCACGGCGTCGAGGTGCTCACGCCGGCCCGTCCCCGCGACCCCGAGTTCCTCGACCGGCTCCGCGCGCTCGCGCCGGACTGCGTGCCGGTGGTGGCCTACGGCGCGTTGGTGCCGCCGGCCGCCCTGGAGATCCCCCGGCACGGCTGGATCAACCTGCACTTCTCGCTGCTGCCCGCGTGGCGGGGTGCCGCACCCGTGCAGCACGCCGTGCTGCACGGCGACGAGCTGACCGGTGCCAGCGTCTTCCAGTTGGAGGAGGGCCTGGACACCGGCCCGGTCTACGGCACCCTGACCGACGAGATCCGGGCCGCCGACACCTCCGGTGACCTGCTGGAGCGGCTCGCCGACTCCGGGGCCGGTCTGCTGGTGGCAGTGCTCGACGCGATCGCCGACGGCACCGCCCGGGCCGAGCCGCAGCCCGCCGACGGGGTGTCGTTGGCGCCGAAGCTGACTGTGGACGACGCACGGGTGCGCTGGAGCGATCCGGCCTTCGCCGTGGACCGTCGGATCCGGGCCTGCACCCCGGCCCCGGGCAGCTGGACCACCTTCCGGGGCGAGCGGGTGAAGCTCGGCCCGGTCGTGCCGGTGCCCGACGGCCCAGAGTTGAAGCCGGGGGAGTTGCTGGTGGAGAAGTCCCGGGTGCTGAGCGGCACGGCGACACTGCCGGTGCGCCTCGGCGAGGTCCGCGCCGCGGGCAAGCGGGCAATGGGCGCGACCGACTGGGCGCGCGGCGTCCGGGTCGGCACTGGAGAGGACTTCGCGTGACAGCCCCCGAGGGCACCCGCCCCACCCGCTCCGGCCCGCCCGCGGGTCGTGGCGGGGACCGCCGGCCGGTCCGGCCACCACTGGACCGACCGCGTCGTGCGGCGTACGAGGCGGTTGCCGCGGTGCACCGCGACGACGCGTTCGCCAACCTCGTTCTGCCCATGATCCTGCGGGAGGAGGGGCTGTTCGGTCGGGACGCGGCCTTCGCCACCGAACTGACCTACGGCACCCTGCGCCACCTCGGCACGTTGGACGCGATCCTGACCGACGCGGCCGGCCGGGACGTGGCCCGGATCGACCCGCCGGTGCGTGACGCGCTGCGGCTCGGGGCGTACCAGCTGCTGCACACCCGGGTGCCGGCGCACGCCGCCGTCTCGTCGACAGTGGACCTGGTCCGCTCGGTCGCACCAGGTGCCACCGGCTTCGCCAACGCGGTGCTGCGCGAGGTGTCCACCCGGGACGCGGACGCCTGGGTGGAGAAGCTCGCCCCGCCGATGGAGACCGACCCGGTCGGGCACCTCGCACTGGCGTACAGCCACCCGCAGTGGATCGTGCGGGCGTTCTCCGAGGCGCTCGACGGTGATCTGGGTGAGACCGAGCGCCTGCTGATCGAGGACAATGAGCGCCCGCCGGTGCACCTGTGCGCGCGGCCGGGGCTGATTGACCCGGTCGAGTTGGCCGACCAGGTCGGCGGAGCGCCCGGTGCCTTCTCGCCGTACGCCGTCTATCTGCCCGGCGGCGCGCCGGGCGACATCCCGGCGGTGGTCGACGGTCGGGCCCACGTCCAGGACGAGGGCTCCCAGCTGGTGGCTGCCGCACTCGCCGACGCGCCGCTGGACGGCCCGGACGGGCGTTGGCTGGACCTGTGCGCCGGCCCGGGTGGCAAGGCCGGGCTGCTCGGCGCGCTGGCCGCGCAACGTGGTGCCCGGGTGACAGCGGTGGAGGTGGCCGAGCACCGTGCCCGGCTGGTCTCCCTGGCGACCCGGGATCTGCCGGTGGCCGTGCTGACCATGGACGGCCGTGAGGTCGGCGGCGACCCGAAGCTGCCGGAGCAGCACTTCGACCGGGTGCTGGTCGACGCCCCGTGCACCGGGCTGGGGTCGCTGCGCCGCCGGCCGGAGTCGCGTTGGCGTCGCCAGCCGTCCGACCTGCCGCCGCTGACCCGGCTGCAGCGGGAGTTGCTCGGCGCGGCGCTGCGGGCGGTCCGCCCCGGTGGGCTGGTCGCCTACGTCACCTGCTCGCCGCACACTGTCGAGACACACGTGACGGTGACCGAGGCGGCCCGCCGTAGCGGGGTTGCTGTGGACTTCGTGGACGCCCGGCCGCTGCTGCCGGCCGGCATGCCCGGTCTGGGCGACGGGCCGACCGTGCAGCTCTGGCCGCACCGCCACGGCACCGACGCGATGTTCCTCGCCGTGCTGCGCCGAGGCTGAGTCGCACCGACACCCGACGCGCGAAGGAAGGGCCCCTCGGGGCCCTTCCTTCAGCTCAGGGGCGCTCAGGTGACCGGGAGGCCCTTGTTGCCGGCGTTCTTCATCGAGCGGGTGAGGTTGCGGTCGGAGATCCAGAGGAAGCACTGCACGCCACGGTTGCCGTTCTTCCACTCCTCCTCGTACGGCTGGTAGTAGATCGTCCCGGCGCGGAAGTCGAGCTGGGAGTTGTCCGGTACCTTCGCGTACTTGGCGATCATCGACTGGCAGGCACGGTGGGTGCGCTTGATGGTGCGGGAGAACTCGGCGTAGGTGACGTCCGGCGCCTGCCAGACCCCGACGAACTCGGCGTGGTGCTTGGCGGTGCAGGACACCGGCACCATCTCGTCGACGTCGTCCTTGACCAGCTTCGGGTTGAAGCAGCGGTACGCCAGTGGCGCCGCGCCGGACAGCGCGCCCCGGAGGCTGCCGGTGCGCAGGTCGACAGCGGTGTCGTCGATGCTGGCGATCTCGGTGACGTCACAGCGGTACCAGCGGGCCCCGCCCGACCACGCCTGCGGCGAGGGCAGCACGACTGTCACGCCGAGTCGCCCGGCCCGCCAGTCGGCGCCCAGCGCCTTGTTGACCTCGGTGTCGCAGGCGCTCTGCGCGGCCCGCATGCCCACCGACCCGGCCTGCGGCGGTGCGTCGCGCTCGGCGCCCGGGCCGGTGAGGGTGCCGACGTGCATGGTCTCCACCCGGTGCGCCTCGGTACACGGCATCGGGTTGTAACCGCTCAGGAAGCCGACCTGCTGGGAGGAGTGGTGGCAGACGTCGGCGGCGGGAACGAACTGCTGCGCCGCGACGGGCGCCGGCCAGTCGTCGATGAGGTCAGTGTCGACTCCGGCGGGTGCGCCGCACCCGGCCAGTGCCAGGGTCAGGGCCGCACCCCCGGCGAACGCCGCCAACCACCGTCGCATCCCCGACCTCCCGCCGCTGGTGGCCTCCGGCCGGACCTCGCCGGTCGGTAGCGCCACGGCGCAGCAGCATACGGCACCGATGTTCAGATCGCCGGTAGTCCCTCCGGGCCGGCACCCCGCATCGAGCGGGTGAGTTTGCGGTCGTCGCTCCACAGGAAACACCGAACGCCCCGGTCACCCTCCTCCCACTCGCGTTGCGACGGTGGGTAGTAGATGGACCCGGCCCGGTACGGCAGGTCGCTGTTGTTCGGCACGGACGCGAACTCGGCGATCAACTGCATGCAACGTTGGTGCGCCTGCGCGGGCGACTTCTTGAAGTCGGCCCAGCTCATGTCCCGCTCCTCGTAGACGCCCACGAACTCGGCGCGGTGCGGTTCGGTGCAGAGCACCGGCGCCATGTAGTTGAGGTTGTCGCCGATCAGCTTCGGGTCGAAGCAGCGGTGCGTCAGCGGGTTGTCGCCGATCAACGCGCCGCGCAGGCTGCCGGTGCGGTTGACCGGGCGGGTGTTGTCGATGCTGCCGGTCTCGCTGAGGTCGCAGCGGAACCAGCGCGCGCCGCCGGACCAGGCGGGTGCGGACGGCAACGCGAGCGACAGCGCCAGCCGGGCGGTGTGCCAGTCGCCGCCGAGCACCTCCCGGGCCCGCTGGTCGCACTCAGCGCGGGCGGTGCGCAGCGCCGGCGACCCGGACTCGGGTCGGGTCTCGGTCAGCGCGTCGGGCCCGACGAACGTGCCGACGTGGATGGTCTCGGCCAGGTGGCTGCGCGCGCAGTCCACCGTCTCGTAGGTGCTGGCCTGCACGACCGGGATGATCCGGGGCAGGCAGGTGTCGGCGGCGGGAGCGAACGGCTTCGGGACCCGCAGCGCCGGCCAGTCGTCGGTGAGGTCACCGTCCGCGCCTCGCGCCGGCGCGCAGCCGGCCAGCAGCATCGTGGTGACGCCGGCCAGCGCCAGCGCTGGAAGCCACCGTCGCATCGTCCGCCCTTCCGGGAGCTGGCGGCCGGTCACCGCGCCCCGCGGCGAGACCCCGGCGGGCGTGCAGCCTACGGCACAGTCCCGGTTGGAGTGTCGTCGCCTTTCCGTCGATCGGCCAGCCAATGACGTCTGTTCGTCCGGAATCGGCGGTCCGGAGCGACCAATTCTGCACCACTGGTCACTGCTGGATCACAGCGTGTCCCTGTTGGTGCCGCGATGCGGGTTGCGGGCCGCAACGTTCGTACACTGACCACGTGACCGTACCGCCGCCGATCGTCGCGCCGAGCATTCTGGCCGCCGATTTCGCCCGCCTCGCCGAAGAAGTCCGTGCCGTCGAGGACGCCGCGGACTGGTTGCACGTCGATGTGATGGACAACCACTTCGTGCCGAACCTGACCATCGGGCTGCCCGTCGTGCAGAGCCTGCGGGCTGTCACCGCGATGCCGTTCGACGTGCACCTGATGATCGAGGATCCGCGCCGCTGGGCCCCCGGTTACGCGGACGCCGGGGCGTACAACGTCACCTTCCACGCCGAGGCGTCCGACGATCCGGTGGCGCTGGCCAAGGACCTGCGCTCGGCCGGTGCGAAGGCTGGCCTGGCCATCGACCGGGACACCCCGATCGAGCCGTACCTCGACCTGCTGCCCAGCTTCGACACCCTGCTGATCATGACGATCAAGGCCGGCTTCGGCGGGCAGCGGTTCATCCCGCAACTGCTGGACAAGGTTCGTACCGCCCGCCGGCACATCTCGGCCGGGCACCTGGAACTGCGCATCGAGGTGGACGGCGGGATCGCCGCCGACACCATCGAGCAGGCCGCCGCCGCGGGCGCCGACGCGTTCGTGGCCGGCACCGCCGTGTACGGCGCCGCCGACCCGGCCGAGGCCGTACGGCACCTGCGGGCACTGGCGGCACGCGCGGCTCCAGGCGCCTGAGGTGGACTCCGACGACGACCGTAAGGACATCATCCTCGTCGTCGACGACGACGAGGACATCGCTCGTTTCGTCGAGTTCAACCTGCGGCTGCACGGCTTCGAGGTGATCCACGCCAGCGACGGTCAGGAGGCGCTCGAGGTCATCGAACGCCAGCGTCCGGACCTGGCGGTGATCGACCTGATGATGCCCCGGATCGACGGGTTGGAGCTGACCCGGCGGCTGCGCGCCGACCCGATGACCTCCGCCATTCCGGTGATCATGTTGACCGCCAAGGGTATGACGGTGGACAAGGTGCACGGTCTCAGCGCCGGCGCCGACGACTACCTGGTCAAGCCGTTCGACACCGCCGAGCTGGTGGCCCGGGTCTCCTCCACGTTGCGCCGCAACAAGGAGTTCCGGGAGGTCTCCCCGCTGACCGGGTTGCCCGGCAACAGCCGGATCCGTCGGGAGATCAGCGACCGGGTCCGCCACGGTGTCGACTACGCGGTCGGCTACATCGACATCGACCGGTTCAAGAGCGTCAACGACCGGTACGGTTTCGTCCGCGGCGACGACTTCATCTCCGCGCTGGCCCGCAGCCTGCACCGGGCGGTGGTGGCGGTGGGGCTGCCACCGGCCTTCCTCGGTCACGTCGGTGGCGACGACTTCGTCATCGTCTGCGCCCCGGACCAGGTCCGCCCGCTGACGTCCCGGGCGGTGGTCGACTTCGAGAAGTCGGCCGACACGCTCTACGACGCGACCGACCGTGAGCGCGGCTTCGTCGAGCTGAAGGACCGGCGCGGCAACATCCGGCGCGCCGCCCTGGTCACGCTCTCCATCGGGGTGTCCCTCTCCGACGCCGGCAAGCGGTTCACCGACCCCCTCGAAGCGATCGCGGTGGCCTCGGAGATGAAGACGGTCGCCAAGAGCCAGCCGGGCTCGTACGTGGCAGTGGATCGGCGTCGCGGCGTCACCTGACGCGTGATCCCGCTGTGAAGTACCTCGCCTAGGTGGCGGCGCACCCGCATCGGCGTGTAAGACTGCCCGTATAACCCACCACGCGCTGGCGGGACTCGGTGAAATTCCGAACCGGCGGTGATCCACGGTCCAACCGTGGTCAGCCCGCGACCCGGACGGCTCTGGCCGCCCGGTGGACCTGGTGAAAATCCGGGGCCGACGGTTGGGGGCGGTTCGTCCGCGCCCAGACAGTCCGGATGGGAGACAGCGCGCGGGACGGACGGGTCCGAGCCGGCCGCTGGCTTCAGCGTGCCGTGCCGAGCCCTCCGGGGCGGCTGTGCCGTTCCCGGACTCCGCCTCCGCCTGCCCGCGGCTCCATGGCCGCAGCCTCCCTGACCGCCAGCGCGCGGACCGGCGAGTGAGAGGGCAGGGGCAGCGCGATGGCCAGCGTCTCCGTCGATGAGGCGATGCGGCGTGCGATCGAGTTGGCGGCGCGCGGGCTCGGCACGACCAGCCCCAATCCGGTGGTCGGTTGCGTGCTGCTCGACGACGACGGCCAGGTCGTGGGTGAGGGCTTCCACGCGTACGCCGGCGGGCCGCACGCCGAGATCGTCGCCCTCGCGCAGGCCGGGCAGCGGGCCAAGGGCGGCACCGCCGTCGTCACTCTGGAACCCTGCGATCACACCGGCCGCACCGGCCCCTGCAGTTCGGCGCTCGTCCAGGCCGGGGTCGCCCGGGTGGTCATCGCCGTGCCCGACCCCAACCCGGTCGCGTCCGGCGGCGCCGCCACCCTGCGCGCCGCCGGGGTCCGTGTCGACCTGGGCGTACGCGGCGAGGAGGCCGAGGCCGGCAACGTCGCCTGGCTGACCTCGATGCGCCGGGGCTGGCCGTACGTCATCTGGAAGTACGCCGCAACCGTCGACGGGCGCTCCGCTGCGCTGGACGGCACCAGCATGTGGATCACCTCGGAGGCGGCCCGGATCGATGTGCACGCCCTGCGTGGCACTGTCGACGCGGTGCTCGCCGGGGTGGGCACCGTTCTCGCCGACGACCCCCGGTTGACCGCTCGCAACCTTCGCGACGGCAGCCTGGCCATCCGGCAGCCGCTGCGGGTGGTGGTGGACAGCTCGGGGCGTACCCCGGCTGACGCCCGGGTCCGCGACGGCGCCGCGCGGACGTGGATCGCGACCGCCGCCGAGGTGGGCGCCGACCCGGACGGCCGGGTCGACCTGACGGCGCTGCTCGCGGCGCTGCACCAGCGCGGGGTCCGCGCGGTGCTGCTGGAGGGCGGCCCCCGGCTGGCCGGCGCGTTCCTGCGGGCCGGCCTGGTCGACAAGATCGTCGGGTACGTCGCACCCCGGTTGCTCGGCGCCGGCCCGACCGCCCTGGTCGACGCCGGAGTGAGCACCATCGCTGAGGCCATCGATCTGGAGTTCGTCGACGTTACGCAGATCGGTCCGGATCTCCGGATCACCGCTTTGCCCCGCAAAAGGGAGGGCTGAGATGTTCACCGGCATTATCGAGGAGTTGGGCGAGATCGTCCGGGTCACGCCGACGGCGGGCGATTCGGCGCTGATCGGCGTACGCGGTCCGCTGGTCACCTCCGACGCCCGGCACGGCGACTCCATCGCGGTCAACGGCGTGTGCCTGACCGTGGTGGACGTGGCCGACGGGGTCTTCACCGCCGACGTGATGGGGGAGACGCTGCGCCGCTCCGCGCTGGGCGCGCTGAACGTCGGCGACCCGGTCAACCTGGAGCGGGCCGCCGCACTCGGCAGCCGGCTCGGCGGGCACCTGGTGCAGGGCCACGTGGACGGCGTCGGCGCGGTGCTCTCCCGGGAGCCGGCCGAGCAGTGGGAGACGGTCCGGTTCCGGCTGCCCGCCGCCCTGTCCCGGTACGTGGTGGAGAAGGGCTCGATCACCATCGACGGTGTCTCGCTGACCGTGGCCCAGGTGGGCGCGGACGAGTTCGCCGTCGGGTTGATCCCGACCACGCTCAAGCTGACCACGCTCGGCGCGAAGAGCGTCGGCGACCCGGTCAACCTGGAGGTCGACGTGCTGGCCAAGTACGTCGAGCGGCTGCTCGGCGATCGGCTCACGGGCACCGACGGCACCGGGGCGGCCTCGATCACCGGCGGGGTGGCCTGATGGGCCCGCTGAGCTGGCTGCTGGACGCACAGGTGCAGGTGGGCGGCTCGTCGGTGCTGGCCCGGGAGATCGTCGGCAACGCGTTCGGGCTGGTCTCCGCGCTGCTCGGGCTGCGCCGGCTGGTCTGGGCGTGGCCGGTCGGCATGGTCGGCAACGCGCTGCTGCTCACCGTCTTCCTCGGCGGGGTGTTCGCCACCCCCCAGGAGCACGACCTGTACGGGCAGGCCGGCCGACAGGTGTTCTTCTTCGCGGTCAGCGTCTACGGCTGGTGGCGCTGGCAGTCGAACCGCCGCGCCGACGGCGGTCAGGCAGCGGTCGTCCCGCGCTGGGCCACCGGGCGGGAGCGGCTGATGCTGCTGCTGGCCGCCGTGGTCGGCACCGCCGCCGCGTACCCGGTGCTCAAGGCGCTGGGCTCGTGGGGTCCGCTGCCCGACGCCTGGATCCTCACCGGCAGCCTGCTGGCCACCTACGGCATGGCACGCGGCTGGGTGGAGTTCTGGCTGCTCTGGATCGCGGTGGACGCGGTCGGCGTGCCGCTGCTGCTGCGCGGCGGGTTCTACCCGTCGGCGGTCATGTACCTGATCTACGGCGCCCTCTGCGCCTGGGGCTTCGCCGCCTGGTGGCGCACCTCGCGCGCCGCGGCCCTCGCCCGTACGCCCATCTACCGGGAGGCCGTCGCGTGACCAGCTTCGGGGATATCGAGCAGGCGGTCGCCGAGATCGCGGCCGGTCGGCCGGTGGTCGTCGTCGACGACGCCGACCGCGAGAACGAGGGCGACCTGATCTTCGCGGCCGAGCTGGCCACACCGGAGCTGATGGCGTTCATGGTGCGCTACACCTCCGGGTACGTCTGCGTGGCGTTGACCGAGAGCGAGGCCGACCGCCTCGACCTGCCGCCGATGCACCACACCAACCAGGACCGGCGCGGCACCGCGTACACGGTGACAGTGGACGCCCGGGAGGGTGTCAGCACCGGCATCTCGGCGGCCGACCGCGCGCACACCAGCCGGCTGCTCGCGGCAGCGGCGACCGACCCGACCGACCTGGCCCGGCCCGGGCACGTCGTGCCGCTGCGCGCCCGCGAGGGCGGGGTGCTGCGCCGCCCCGGGCACACCGAGGCGGGGATCGACCTGACCCGGCTGGCCGGGTTGCGCCCGGCCGGCGTGCTCTGCGAGCTGGTCAACGACGACGGCACCATGATGCGGTTGCCGGACCTGGAGAAGTTCTCCGCCGAGCACGGCCTCACGTTGATCACGATCGCCGACCTGATCGCCTACCGGCGGCGTACCGAGAAGCAGGTCGAGCTTGTCGCCGACGCCCGGATGCCCACCCGGCATGGGGTCTTCCGGGCCCTCGGCTACCGCGCGGAGCACGACCCGGCCGAACACATCGCGATGGTGCTGGGCGACCTCGGCGACGGCCAGGACGTGCTGGTGCGGGTGCACTCCGAGTGCCTCACCGGGGACGTGTTCGGCTCACTGCGCTGCGACTGCGGGCCGCAGCTGGACGCCGCGCTGGCCCGGGTCGGGCGGGAGGGCCGTGGCGTGGTGCTCTACGTCCGCGGGCACGAGGGGCGCGGCATCGGGCTGCTGCACAAGCTGCAGGCGTACCAGTTGCAGGACTCCGGCCGTGACACCGTCGACGCCAACCTCGACCTGGGCCTGCCGGCCGACGCCCGCGACTACGGCACCGGCGCGCAGATCCTCTACGACCTGGGCGTGCGCTCGATGCGACTGCTGACCAACAATCCGGCCAAGCGGGCCGGGTTGGAGGGCTACGGGTTGACCATCACCGGCCGGGAGGGATTGCCGGCCGGTGCGCACCCGGAGAACCTGCGCTACCTGCGCACCAAGCGGGACCGGATGGGTCACCTGCTGGACGAGTTGGACGAGCTGTCCGAGGCGCCGCTGGGGCGCCCGGTCGCCAACGACGAGATCGGAGCATGACGATGGCGGGTTTCGGTGAGCCGGGAGTCGACGCGGTGGATGCCGCGGGGCTGACCGTCGGGGTCGTTGCCGCCCGCTGGCACGGCGACCTCACCGACCACATGCTGGAGCGGGCGTTGGCGGCCGCCGAGGCGTGCGGGGCCCGGTCCGTGGTCGCCCGGGTCGCCGGCTCGGTCGAGCTGCCGGTGGTCGCCCAGGCCCTCGCGCGCCGCTGCGACGTGGTGGTCGCGCTCGGCGTGGTGGTCCGCGGTTCCACCGCGCACTTCGACTACGTCTGCCGCTCGGTCACCGACGGGCTGACCCGGGTGGCGCTGGACGAGGGCAAGCCGGTGGCGCACGGGGTGCTGACCGTGGAGACCATCGAGCAGGCCCGGGACCGCGCCGGTCTGCCCGGCTCGGCGGAGGACAAGGGCTGGGCCGCGACCGTCGCCGCGCTCGACGCTGCGCTGGCCGTCCGGACCGTCGCCGCCGGCAGCGCCCAGCGGGTCGGCTTCGGCGGCTGAGGCATCCTCGCCGCCGGCTGCCCCGCCCTTGCCGGCGGCCGGCTTGAGATGCCGCCTGCGTGCGGGGCGGCCGGCTTCAGAGCCGGCCGGCCTCGATGATCCGGTGCAGGAACTGCCGGGTGCGCGGCTGGGTCGGCTCGCCCAGCACCTGCTCGGGCGGGCCGCTCTCGACGACCCGACCCTCGTCGAGGAAGCACACCTCATCGGCGACCTCCCGGGCGAAGCTCATCTCGTGGGTGGCCAGCACCATGGTCATCCCGTCGGCCTTCAGGTCCCGGATCATCGCCAGCACCTCACCGACGAGTTCCGGGTCCAGCGCGGAGGTCACCTCGTCGAGCAGCATCAGCCGAGGTGAGTTCGCCAGCGCCCGGACGATCGCCACCCGCTGCTGCTGCCCGCCGGAGAGCCGGTCCGGGTAGGCGTCCGCCCTGGCGCCGAGCCCCACCCGGTCGAGCAGCTCCCGGGCCTGGGCCTCCGCCTCCGCCCGGGCCCGCCGGTGTACGCGGCGCGGGGCGAGGGTGACGTTCTCCAACACGCTCAGGTGCGGAAACAGGTTGTACGCCTGGAACACCATGCCGATGCGCCGACGGACCCGGTCCGGGTCAACCCGGGGATCGGAGATGTCCTCCCCGTCCAGCTCGATGGTGCCGTCGTCCAACTCCTCCAGCAGGTTCACGCACCGCAGCAGCGTCGACTTGCCCGACCCGGAGGCGCCGATCAGCGCCACCACCTGATGCTCGGAGACGGTCAGGTCGAGCTGGTCGAGCACCACCTGGCCGGCGAACTCCTTGCGCAGACCCCGGCAGCGAAGCAAAGCCATCCTCAGCCTCCCGACTGTCGGCGCGCCGCCCGCAGCGTCACCCAGTCGGTGACCGCGATCAGCGGGATCGCGAGCAGCACGAAGAGCACCCCCGCCACGACGTACGGCGTGTAGTTGAACGACTGGGCGGTGGCGATCTGAGCCGCGCGGACCGCGTCGATGGGCCCGGCGAGCGAGACCAGCCCGACGTCCTTCTGCAACGCCACCACGTCGTTGAGCAGGGGCGGCGCCACCCGACGGACGGCCTGCGGCAGCACCACGTGGCGCATCGTCTGCCGGTAGGTCAGGCCCAGCGAGCGCGCCGCGGCGAGCTGGCTGGGGTGCACCGACTCGATGCCGGCCCGGAACACCTCGGCGAGATAACCGCTGTAGGTGAGGACCAACGCGGCCCCACCGAGCACCAGCACCGGCGGCATCCCCTGCAGTCGCAGGCCGGGCACGCCGAGGGTGAGCAGGTACAGCACGATGATCAGCGGTAGGCCGCGGAAGGTGTAGGTGTAGCCGGCGGCGAGTGCCCGGACCGGGAAGAAGACCGGGCCGCGCAACGTCCGCAGCACAGCGATCACCAGCCCGAGCAGCAGCGCGCCGACCGCACAGCAGACCAGCAACCGGACGTTGAGCCAGAGCCCGCTCAGCACCGCCGGCAACGCGTCCCGGGCGATCTCCGGGTCCAGGAACGACTGCCGCACCCGGTCCCAGCCGGGCGCACCGGTCACCGCGACGACCAGCAGCGTGCCGAGCGCCGCCGTGGAACAGGCCGCGACCACCACGCTGTAGACGGTCTGCCGATGCCGGTACGCCGACCGCCGCCGCTGCGCCTCGGATGGCACGTGATCCAGGAGCGTCACCGCAGCTCGGCCGCCCCCGCCGCCTGCGCGAGCCACGTCTGCTCCAACTGCTTCAGCGTGCCGGCCGCGGTGAGCTGACCGACCGCGCCGGTCACGCAGGAGGTCAGCGGGGAGTTCTTGTCCAGCAGCAGCCCGAACGCCTCGGGCGTACCGACCTGCGGCACCTGCCCCACGATCGTCGCGTCGGTGATCTCCGCCCCGGTGATGTAGAAGGCGGTCGGGAGGTCCACCACGAGACCGTCCAGCTGCCCGTTCTGCAGGGCCTTCTTGGCGTCGTCGTTGCTGTTGTAGACCTGCGGCTTGGCCGACGGCTTGATCACGTCGGTGATCGCCTGGTAGCTGGTGGTGCCCACCTGGGCGCCGAGCCGCGCGTCGCGAAGATCTGCCAGCGACGTCCTGCCGGCAATCTTCGAGGACTTCAACGCGACGACGGTCTGCCGCACCAGGTAGTACGGCGCGGAGAAGTCCACCGCCTGCTTGCGCTCCTCGGTGATGGAGAACTGGTTGATGTCGAAGTCGAAGTCCTTCGGCCCGGGCGCGATCGCGGTGTCGAACTTCACCCGCGTCCAGGTGACGTCCGCGCGGGCGTAGCCGAGCTTCTCCGCCACCGCGTACGCGACGGCCGACTCGAAGCCCTCGCCGCTCTCCGGCTTGTCCTTCGAGAACCACGGCTCGTACGCGGGCTGGTCGGTGGCGATGGTGAGCTTGCCCGGCGTACGGGTGGGCAGGCTGTCCTTGGCGCAGGACAGACCCGTGGTGACAGCGGGGGTTGGTAGTTCCTTCTGTGGCGCGCATCCGGCGGTGGCTACGACGGCGGCACCGGCGAGGGTGAGCGCGAGGAGACGTGAGCTGCTGGCCATGGCCGACAGCGTAGAGCTCCATGAGCATCGATCGAAGGTTGTCCCACCATGCCGATAGGGAATTGCCGCCTCGAAGTCCCGCTGACCGGGTGTTGGCGGACCCGGACGTACGGTGCGAGTCGACCGGCTGGAAGAATCCTCTCCCGTGAAGACGTTCGAGGAGTTGTTCGCCGAGCTGCAGGCCAAGGCCGCCGCCGGCACCCCGGGCTCGGGCACCGTCGCCGCCCTGGAAAAGGGGGTGCACTTCATCGGCAAGAAGGTCGTCGAGGAGGCGGCCGAGTCGTGGATGGCCGCCGAGCACGAGGGGCCGGAGCGCACCGCCGAGGAGATCTCCCAACTGCTCTACCAGGTCCAGGTGCTCATGCTCGCCAGTGGTCTCGACCTCAAGGACGTCTACCGACATCTGTGAGTGCCCCCACCCGTTGATCGCCATCCGGATCGAAGGAGCACTCCGTCATGTTGCGTGTCGCCATCCCCAACAAGGGCACCCTGGCCGAGCCGGCCGCCCAGATGCTGCGCGAGGCGGGCTACCGCCAGCGCACCGACCCCAAGGACCTCGTCTGCCGGGACGAGGCCAACGACGTCGAATTCTTCTACCTGCGCCCCAAGGACATCGCCACCTACGTCGGCTCCGGTGACCTCGACCTCGGCATCACCGGTCGGGACCTGCTGATCGACTCGGCCGCGCCGGCGGAAGAGGTCGTCGACCTCGCCTTCGGCCGGGCCACCTTCCGCTTCGCCGCCCGCCCCGACGACATCGCCTCCGTCCAGGATCTGGGCGGCCACCGGATCGCCACCGCGTACCCCGGGCTGGTCGAGCGGCACCTCGGCGAGGTCGGAGTCAAGGCCGACGTGATCCGCCTCGACGGTGCGGTGGAGAACGCCGTACGCCTCGGTGTCGCCGACGTGATCGCGGACGTCGTGGAGACCGGCGCCACCCTGCGCCAGGCGGGCCTCGTCGTGTTCGGGGAGCCGCTGCTGCGCTCCTCGGCGGTGCTGGTCCGGCGTGCCGGCGCGCCCGCGAACGCGCAGGCCGAACAGTTGCTGCGCCGCCTGCACGGTGTGCTGGTGGCCCGCCGCTACGTGATGCTCGCCTACGACGTGCCGGCCGGCCTGCTGGACCGCGCCAGCGGGCTCACCCCGGGCATCGAGTCACCCACCGTCTCGCCGCTGCACCGCGAGGGCTGGGTGGCGGTGCAGGCGATGGTGCTCCGCGACGACGTCCACCGGATCATGGACGAGCTGTACGAGTTGGGCGCTCGCGCCATCCTCGTCACCAACATCCACGCCTGTCGCCTCTGACCGGTCGTCCGGCGGGCGGCCCGGCGCTTGATTAACTCGGGTTCGCTGAAACGGGGGTGTCCGCGCGCCGGGGACACCCCCGTTTCACGAAACCCGAGTGGATCTGTCGCGCCCGCGCGGGTGTGAGGCGCGGGTGTGAGGCGCGGGTGTGAGGCGCGGGTGGTCCGGCGCGGGTGTGCGGCGAGGAACCTCCCGGCGGCCGTGCCCCGACCGGGAAGATCGCGCTTGATCATTGAAGTAGTGGTGTCGATCTCGTCGGAGGCCACTGGATCCTGGATCGAGCACGATCTTCGCGTGCGGTGCGGTGTTGCCCGGTGGCGCGATGTGTCCTGCCCGCATGGCTGCGCTGAGTGGTCGCTCGGCGGGTGGTGCGGCCCACGGGCGGGTGCGGATGGCAGACTGGTGGGGTGAGTGAAACCGAACTGGTCCGCCTGAAGCCCCGCCGCATCCGCGTGGTCTGCTGGTCGGCGGCGGTTGCGCTGGTGGTGGTGTTCGGTCTGGTCGCCACCTCGCTGAGCGGGCCGACCGGCGACGGTTACGGCAGCTTCCAGCGCGGCGACCAGATCGCCATGGTCGGCTTGGGCATCTTCGGGGCGCTGGGCTTCCTGCTGTTCACCCGTCCGCGGGTGGAGGCGGACGCGCGTGGCGTCCGGGTGCGCAACATCATCAGCTCCTACGAGCTGCCCTGGGAGGTTGTCCGGGGAGTCCGGTTCGACCGGGGCGCGCCGTGGGCCAGCCTGGAGCTGCATGACGACGACCTCCTGCCGATGATCGCCCTCCAGGCGGCCGACAAGGAGCTTGCCGTCGACGGGGTCCGTGCGTTGCGGCGACTGCACGAGGCGCACCAGGCCCACCTCGCCGAACGCGCCGCCGGCCGCTGACCCGCATCCCATCGGCAAGATCTGGACAACTTCCCTGAAACTGCTGTCTCAGCGTCGCCGGAGGCAGCCCCGTGCTCAGGTGGTCGTAGCAATCGATCTTGTCGTTCGTTGGTCTCTTCGGCGGGGTGATCGCTGAGAGGCTGGTGGGGCGTGGCGGGTCGTAGGCCGTTGACGGTGGTGGACCGGGAAGAGATCACGCGGGGGATCGCTGAAGGGCTCTCGGGTCAGCAGATTGCGGCGCGGATTGGTCGGGATCCGAGTGTGGTGTCGCGGGAGATTTGTCGGGGTGGTGGGCGGGGGTTCTATCGGGCGTGGCGTTCGCAGCGGCAGGCGCAGCGGGCGCGGCGCCGGCCGAAGCCGTGCAAGCTGGAGTTGGACGCGCGGCTGCGGGAGGTGGTGGTGGCGTTGTTGGGTGAGGGTTGGTCGCCGGATCAGGTCGCTGGGCGGTTGCGGGTGGACTATCCCGAGGACGAGGCGATGCGGGTGTCGCACGAGGCGATTTACACGTGGATGTATGCGTTGCCGGTCGGGGAGTTGGCACGGCAGCACCTGCGGTTGCGCAGTGGCCGCAGGAACCGTCGCCCGGCGCGTTCGCCGGCGTCGCGGGCGCCGAAGATCCCGAACCCGACGTTCATCGATCAGCGGCCCGTCCAGGCCGAGGACCGGCGGGTACCTGGGCACTGGGAAGGCGACCTGGTCATCGGCAAGAACGGCGCCAGCGCCACCGCCACGCTGGTGGAACGCACCTCCCGGTTCCTGATCCTGATCCCGCTATCAGGAAGAGACAGCCCCACCGTCACCAGCGCCGTGGCCACCGGCATCGCCGGTCTGCCCGACGCCCTGCGCCGCACCCTGACCTGGGACTGCGGCACCGAAATGGCCGAACACGCCGCCCTGAGCATCGCCGCCGGTATCGACGTCTACTTCGCCCACCCCCACAGTCCCTGGCAACGCGGCACCAACGAGAGCACCAACCGGTGGATTCGCGAATACCTACCCCGCGGCACCGTCATCCCCAACGACCACGACCACCTCAACGCCATCGCCGACCGACTCAACAACCGACCCCGCCGTATCCTCGGCTACAAGAAACCCAAAGAAGTCTTCGCCGAGCTGCTGACCAGCCAGATTGCTTCCACCGGCTGAGCACGGGAGCACTTTCAGGGAAACTGCGCGGATCTTGGCCCGAGCACGCCCGCGGATCTTGGCCCGCGCCCGCCCGACTCGTCCGACTCGTCCGGCACGACCGGGGTGGGGCGGCCAGCACGGCCGGCGCGGCCAGGGCCTTGACCTTCAGGTGGTGCCCGGTTTGGGGGCGGACGGGGCGCCGGTGTAGTGTTGTCGAGTCGACCAGGCTGTCTCCGCGTGCGAGCAGACAGCCTTGAAAGCGGAGCGCCTGCTCCCACCCGAGTCGCCGCTACGGTGGCCGGGTCCGGTCACCGGTTCCGGGCATGTCCCGGCGCCGGATGCGCGATCCTGTGATCGTGCTGACCGGTCGAGCGGGCCCTGGCATGCGCCGGGGCCTTCTGCTTTTCGGGTTGGTTCCCATCCGGGGGCTGCGGGGGTCGGCACTGAGCAGAAGCGACTCGAGGAGGCCCCATCAGCGTCGAACCACGCGTGAACGAGCAGATCCGGGCACGTGAGGTCCGACTGGTCGGCCCAGAGGGTGAGCAGGTGGGCATCGTCCCGCTGGAGCGCGCTCTTCAGCTGGCCGCGGACGTCGATCTGGACCTGGTCGAGGTTGCGCCGATGGCGCGCCCGCCGGTGTGCAAGCTCATGGACTTCGGCAAGTTCAAGTATGAGAGCGCACTCAAGGCGCGCGAAGCGCGGCGTAACCAGCAGCAGACCGTCATCAAGGAAATGAAGCTTCGACCGAAGATCGACCCGCACGACTACGAGACCAAGA
The DNA here is from genome assembly GCF_006715105.1 of Micromonospora sp. A202. Classification (NCBI taxonomy): domain Bacteria; kingdom Bacillati; phylum Actinomycetota; class Actinomycetes; order Micromonosporales; family Micromonosporaceae; genus Micromonospora; species Micromonospora sp. A202. The sequence continues at coordinate 2,252,619 of NZ_VFMP01000001.1, forward strand.
AGGGTCACGTGGTGCGGTTCCTCAAGGCGGGCGACAAGGTCAAGGTGACGATCATGTTCCGCGGTCGCGAGCAGAGTCGTCCGGAGCTGGGTTACCGGCTCCTGCGTCGACTCGAATCCGAGATCACGGAACTGGGATACGTCGAGGCCGCTCCGAAGCAGGACGGCCGAAACATGATCATGGTTCTCGCTCCGCATCGGGCCGTCAAGGCCTCCGCGGTCGCCGCTACGGCGTCCCGCGGTGGACCTCGGGACCGGGCAGGGGACGAGTCCGCCGCTCCGGAAGCCGATGAGACCGCAGCGGTCGGCGAGACCGCAGCAGCCGGTGACACCGGCCTCGCCGCCGATACCAGCGGCGAGTAACAGGGGAGAGACGTTCCACATGCCGAAGATGAAGAGCCACACGGGTATGGGTAAGCGGGTCAAGGTGACCGGCAAGGGCAAGATCGTTGCCCAGCAGGCCGGCCTCCGTCACAACCTGGAGAAGAAGTCCTCCACCCACACCCGCCGGCTGACCGGCACGGTCGTGCTGGCCAAGGCCGACGTCAAGCGCATCAAGAAGCTGCTCGGCCGCTGACGCGCGCCACCTTTACGTAATAAGGAGTTGAGATGGCACGCGTCAAGCGGGCTGTAAACGCCCAGAAGAAGCGTCGTACCCTGCTGGAGTCCGCGAGTGGTTACCGCGGTCAGCGCTCCCGGCTGTACCGCAAGGCCAAGGAGCAGGTGCTGCACTCGATGCAGTACGCCTACCGGGACCGTCGTGACCGCAAGGGCGACTTCCGGCAGCTGTGGATCCAGCGGATCAACGCGGGCGCCCGGGCCAACGGGATGACCTACAACCGCCTGATCCAGGGCATGCGTCTGGCCGGCATCGAGGTCGACCGCAAGATCCTGGCCGACATGGCTGTCAACGACGCCGCCTCTTTCGCGGCGATCGTCGAGCTGGCCCGGGCCGCGGTCACGGCCGAGGGCACCGGCGGCGCGGCGGCTCAGGCCGCCTGATCCCCACGCACCAGAACGAGGCGTCTCCCGTGTCGGCACCGCCGTCCGGGGGGCGCCTCAATCGTGCCGGAGGAGCGCACACCATGGCTTTCACCCCGCGTACCCCCAGGGTTGTCGCCGCCCGGCGGTTGCAACGCCGCCGGGACCGCGACGCCACCGGCCAGTTCCTGGCCGAGGGCCCACAGGCGGTCCGCGAGGCCCTCGCGCGGCCGGAGGTGGTCACCGAGCTGTTCGGTACGACCGCCGCCCTCGACCGGCACCCGGATCTGGCCGCCACGGCGGCCCGCGCCGACGTGCCGGTCTCCGAGGTCACCGACGAGGCCCTCGCCGCGCTGACCGAGACCGTCGCCCCGCAGGGGCTGGTCGCCGTCTGCCGGCACCTCGACGTGTCGCTGGAGCAGGCCCTCGCGGGTGCGCCCCGGCTGGTCGCGGTGCTCGCCGAGATCCGTGACCCGGGCAACGCCGGCACGGTGCTGCGCACCGCCGACGCGGCCGGGGCGGGCGCTGTCGTCTTCGCCGGCGAGGCCGTCGACCCGTACAACGGCAAGTGTGTACGCGCCTCCGCCGGCAGCCTCTTCCACCTCGATGTGGTGCGCGCCGCCGACCCCGCCCAGGTGGTCGACGCGCTGCGCGCCGCCGGGCTGTCGATCTTCGCCACCACGGGATACGGCGACAGCGACCTGGACGACATGACCGACTACGGTCGGCTCGTCGGGCCTACCGCCTGGCTGTTCGGCTCGGAGGCGCACGGCCTGCCCGAGGAGTTGGCTTCCGCCGCCGACGCCCGGGTGCGGGTGCCGTTGTACGGGCGCGCGGAGAGCCTCAACCTGGCTGCCGCAGCGGCGGTGTGCCTGTACGCTTCAGCGAGAGCACAGCGCTGAGGGTGATCGTGCCCGGCGCGACTGACAGCAGGGGAGAGCATCCGCCCATGAACGCGCCACGGCGTTCGTTTAGCCAGCCCGCCGGTGTCGGCGGGCGGCGGGCCTGACCTGCTCCCTGCACAACTCCTACCGGCGGGCTGCGGCACAGCCGCGCGTCCGTAGACTCGCTTAGCCGCCCCCGGTGAGGGCTGGCGCCGCCGTGAGGGAGTGCCCGTACGCCATGAGCTACCGCAACGATCCGTACGACCCGAAGCAGGTCGCCCTGCTCGACCCCGCCGCCCTGGACGAGGCTGTCGCGGACGCCACGAAGGCGTTCACGGCCGCCGCCAACCCGGACGCGTTGACCGCGCTGCGCTCGGTGCATCTCGGTGACCGGTCACCGGTCTCGCTGGCCCGCCGCGAGATCGGCGCGTTGCCGCCGGCCGCGAAGTCCGACGCCGGCAAGCGGGTCAACGAGGCCCGCCGGGCGATCGAGACCGCGTACGCCGACCGCGCCGAGGTGCTGGAGCGCGAGCAGGCCCAGCGGGTGCTGGTCGAGGAGCGGGTGGACGTCACCCTGCCCTTCAACCGGCGTCCCCGGGGCGCCCGACACCCGCTGAGCGTCCTGATGGAGTCGATCAGCGACCTGTTCGTCGGGATGGGCTACGAGGTGGCCGAGGGGCCCGAGGTCGACCTGGAGTGGGTCAACTTCGACGCGTTGAACATCCCCGCCGACCACCCGGCGCGCGGGTTGATGGACACGTTCCACATCGCATCCGCCGACGGCTCAGCGGGCTCGGGTCTTGTTTTACGAACGCACACCTCGACGGTGCAGACCCGCACCATGCTCAGCCGCAAGCCGCCGATCTACGTGATCGTGCCCGGCCGCGTCTATCGCACCGACGAGATCGACGCCACGCACAGCCCGGTGTTCCACCAGGCCGAGGGTCTGGTCGTCGACAAGGGCATCACGATGGCGCACCTGCGGGGCACGCTCGACCACTTCGCCCGGGCGATGTTCGGGCCGGAGGCGAAGACCCGGTGGCGGCCGCACTACTTCCCGTTCACCGAGCCGTCGGCGGAGTTCGACGTGTGGTTCCCGGAGCACCGCGACGGCCCGCAGTGGGTCGAGTGGGGCGGCTGCGGCATGGTCAACCCGCGGGTGCTGCGCGCCTGCGGCGTTGACCCGGAGGTCTACTCCGGATTCGCCTTCGGCATGGGCATCGACCGGACCCTGATGGTCCGGCACGGGGTCAGCGACATCCGCCACCTCTTCGAGGGCGACGTGCGGTTCAGCCGCGCGCTCGGGACCGGGGCGTAGGCGATGCGGGTACGAGACACGGGAACGGTGGTCTGAAGTCATGCGAGTTTCTGTCAGTTGGCTGCGGGAGTACGTCGACCTCCCCGCCGACCTGCCCACCGGTGACCTGGAGCAGGCACTGGTCGACCTCGGCATCGAGGTCGAGTCCGTCGTGGACCTGGCCGCCACCGTCACCGGTCAGCTCGTCGTCGGTGAGGTCCGCGAGATCGAGGAGCTCACCGGCTTCAAGAAGCCGATCCGGTTCTGCCGGGTCGACGTGGGTGACGCCAACGGCACCGGGGAGCCGCAGGAGATCGTCTGCGGTGCGCGCAACTTCGCCGTCGGTGACCGCGTGGTCGTGATCCTGCCCGGCGGTGTGCTGCCCGGCGGGTTCGCGATCGGCGCCCGCAAGACGTACGGGCACAACTCCGCGGGCATGATCTGCTCGGCGAAGGAGCTGGGCCTCGGCGACGACCACTCCGGCATCATCGTGCTGGGGCCGGGCGTGACGGCCAAGCCGGGCGACGACGCGCGCCCGGTGGTCGGCCTCGACGACGTCGTGCTCGATCTGGAGATCACCCCCGACCGGGGGTACGCGCTGAGCCTGCGGGGTCTGGCCCGGGAGCTGTCGCACGCGTTCGACGTGCCGCTGCACGACCCGGCCCTGGCGCCCGCGCCGAGCGGCACCGAGACACCCGCGTACCCGGTGGAGGTCCGCGACACTGTCGGCTGCGACCGGTTCACCGCCCGCCTGGTCCGGGGCGTCGACCCGAGCGCGCCCACCCCGTCGTGGATGCAGCAGCGGCTGGTCACCGCCGGCATCCGCAGCATCTCGTTGCCGGTGGACATCACCAACTACGTGATGTTGGAGCTGGGCCAGCCGATGCACGCCTTCGACGCCGACCGGGTCGTCGGGCCGCTGGTGGTCCGTCGCGCCGAGGCGGGGGAGAAGCTGACCACCCTGGACGGTGTCAACCGGGTGCTCACCGCCGACGACATGGTCATCTGCGACGACACTGGTCCGATCTCGCTCGCCGCGGTGATGGGCGGTGAGACCAGCGAGGTCGTCGCCGACACCACCACAGTGCTCTTCGAGGCGGCGCACTGGGACCCGCCGATGGTCGGGCGTACGGCCCGCCGGCACAAGCTGTTCAGCGAAGCCGCGAAGCGCTGGGAGCGGGGCGTCGACCCGGCCGTGGCCCTAGTCGCGTTGGAACGTGCCGTGCGGCTGCTCACCGAGCACGGCGGGGGCACCCCGGGCGCGGAGGTCCTGGACATCGACCACGTCCGTCCGCGTACCCCGATCACCCTGCCGGCGGACCTGCCCACCCGGCGGGTCGGCGTGGAGTACCCGCCGGCGCGGGTGGTCGCCCTGCTGGAGCGGGTCGGCTGCACCGTCGCGCAGGGCGTGGACCGGCTGTCCGAGGACCCGGGCGCGGTCGGCGTGGCCAGCGGCGCCGGGACGGCGCTGAGTGTCACCCCACCGACCTGGCGGCCCGACCTGACCGACCCGGCCGACCTGGTCGAGGAGGTGGTCCGCCTCGACGGGTACGACCGGGTGCCGTCGGTGCTGCCGACCGCGCCTCCCGGTCGCGGCCTGACCCCGCGGCAACGTCGGCGCCGGGCGGTCGCCGGGTCCCTCGCTGAGCGGGGGTACGTGGAGGTGCTCGCGCACCCCTTCGTGTCGCCGGAGCTGGCCGACCAGCTCGGCCTGGCGGCCGACGACCCGCGTCGCCCCGCGGTGCGGCTGGCCAACCCGTTGTCCGAGGAGGAGCCGCTGCTGCGCACCACGCTGCTCGGCCCGCTGCTCGGCATCCTCAAGCGCAACCTCGGTCGAGGCCACCGCGACCTCGCCCTCTACGAGATCGGCGCGGTCTTCCACCCGCGCGTCGGTGCCGGCAGCCCGCCGGCGATGGGCGTGGACCGACGTCCCACCGACGCGGAGTTCGCGGCCGCCGACGCGGTGGTGCCGGCGCAGCCGGTGCACGTCGCGGTGGTGCTCGCCGGCGACCTCGACCCCGCCGGTTGGTGGGGTGCGGGTCGACCGGCCGGCTGGGCGGACGCGATCGAGGCGGCCCGTGACGTGCTCGACGCCGCCGGGATTCCCGGCGAGCGGGTCGAGGTGCGGGCGGCCGAGTACGCGCCGTGGCACCCGGGCCGCTGCGCCGAGCTGCGGGTCGACGGCGCGGTCGTCGGGCACGCCGGTGAGCTGCACCCGGTGGTCGTCGCGGCGTTGGAGCTGCCCCGACGCACCTGCGCGATGGAGCTGGACCTCGACACGCTGCCGCCGACCCCGGTGACGCCCGCGCCGACGGTGTCCGGCTTCCCGCCGGCGCTGATCGACGTGGCCCTGGTGGTGGACGACTCGGTGCCGGCGGAGCAGGTGCGCCGTGCGCTGGAGGCGGGCGCCGGTGAGCTGCTGGAGGACGTGCGGCTGTTCGACGTGTACTCCGGCGCGCAGCTCGGTGACGGTCGCCGCTCGTTGGCGTACAAGCTCACCTTCCGGGCACCGGACCGGACGCTCACCGTCGAGGAGGCGGTCGCGGCACGGGACGCGGCGGTCGCCGTCGCGACGGAGCGCCTCGGCGCCACCCTGCGCGGCGCCTGAGCGGTGCCGGTGCTGGGATGGCTCGCGGTGGCCGCCGTGTTCGCGGTGGCCACCGCCGCCCTGATCTGGGCCCGCCGGCACCTGCTGCTGGTCGCGGTCGTGGGGCGCAGCATGGAGCCGACGCTGCGCTCCGGTGACCGGGTGCTGGCCCGGCGCGTGCCGCTGGCCCGGGTCCGGCCCGGTGACGTGGTCGTGGTGGTCGCCCCGGCGGAGATGACCGCCGGGCGACCGACCCGCCCCGACGCGGCGGGCACGCCGGGCCTGCTGATCAAGCGGGCGTACGCGGTGCCGGGCGACCCGGTGCCGGTAGACCGGGTGCCGCTGCTGCGCCAGAGCGGCGAGCAGGTCGTGCCGGCCGGTCGGCTGGTGGTGCTCGGCGACAACCCGTCGCAGAGCTACGACTCCCGTGAGTGCGGCTACATTCCGGAGCCGGACGTGCTCGGCGTGGTGGTCCGGCCGCGACCGCGCGCGGACTGACCGTCGGCGCGGGTGGCATGCGGAACGGCGTGCCACCCGGCCCGGTCCGGGTGGCACGCCGTCAGCGCCTCAGCAGAGAGCGCTCATCGTGCTCGCGCCCGCGCTGCAGTAGTAACCGCAGCTTCCGCAGGTTGTCTTGCAGGCCAGGTTCGTGCTGCACCGCTTGAAGTAGCACGTCCCACAGAGCGCGCAGTACGGGTCCGGCGGACAGCCGGCGGCTGCCGTCACCTTGGGTACGAACACGCCGAGCATCCGCTCGCCCAGGTTCTCCAGTCGACGGAACATCCGTTCACCTCCCCTCGATACGGATCGTTGCCGGGACGCTACGGCGGGTCGGTACACCGCCGGTACAGCCGAGCCGGAGGTCGGCAACAGTCGATGTATCCGCGATGTATCCGCCACTTCTAGCGTGGGCCTCCCGGCAATGGGAGGTGCGTACGGATGCGAGCCCTGGAACTGACCGCACGGCTGCTGCTGGCCCTGGTGTTCCTCGCCGCGGTCGTCGGCAAGCTGCGGACCCGGGCGGGTTTCGCCGCCTTCGTCGGGTCGGTCGGCCAGTTCGGCGTGCCCGACCGCTGGACCGTGCCCGCTGCCCGCGTCGCGGTGGTCGCCGAGGCCGCCGTCGTGGTGCTGCTCGCCGTCCCCCGGACCGTGCCCGTCGGGCTGGTGCTCGCCGTCGGGCTGCTCGGTGTGCTCACCGCCGCGATCGTCGGGGCGTTGCGTCGGGGTGCCCGGCCGGCCTGCCGCTGCTTCGGCGCCGCCGACGCGCCGGTCGGGCCCCGGCACGTCGGGCGCAACCTCGCCCTCGCCGCAGTGGCGCTGCTCGGCCTGTTCGGCTGGGCCAGCGCCACCGGGCCGCCGCCGTCCGCGTCGGCCGCCCTGGTCGCCGTCGGTGTGGCGGTTCCCCTCGCCGCAGTGGTGGTCCGGCTCGACGACCTGGTCGCCCTGTTCGCCCCCACGTCGCCGCGGCAGTCCCGTCCGGCCGGTCGGCACTGACCCCGGTTCGTATCCCCGCACCCCGAAGGAGCCCTCATGGCGCTGTTGACCGTCGCCGTCGTCCTCGTCGCCGCTCTCGGCCTGCTCAACCTGGTCCTGCTGCTCGGTGTGGTCCGTCGGCTGCGTGAGCACTCCGACCTGCTCAGCGACCAGCAGGGCCAACCACCGGCGGTGATGTTGGAGGTGGGTTCGATCCCCGGTGACTTCGTGTCGACCACTATGGACGGTCGCGTGCTCGCGCGCGCCGATCTGCCGCCGATGACCCTGGTGGCGTTCCTCTCGCCGAGCTGTGAGCACTGCGAGGAGCAGTTGCCGGTGCTCGTCGACCGGGCAAGGACGATGCCCGGCGGCGCGGAGCACGTCTGGATCGTGGTGGTCGGGAAGGGTCCGGAGACCCAGCCGTACGCGGAGCGGTTCACCGGCCTGGCGACCGTCTTCGTGGAGCCGGGCACCGGCGCGCTTCCGCTGGCGTTCGGGGTCAAGGGGTTCCCGGCGTTCGGTTTGCTCGACGAGCGCGGCATCGTGGCGTCGACGGCGTTCGGCATCGCCCGGTTGGACCTGCCGGTGGCGCGGTGAGCGGCCCCCGGCTGGCACCGCGGCGGGCTGCCCGGCACGCCCGGTCGGCACTGGGGCTGACCTGGCGGGCCGCCCCGGGGGGCACTACGACGGACCTGCTGCTCGCCGTGCTGGCCGGTTTGACCCCGGTCCTCGTGGCGGCGCTCACCAAGCTCGTGCTGGACCGGCTCACCGGTGGCGGCTCGGCCGGCGTGCCGCTGACCGCGCTCGCCGCCGGCCTCGCCATGGCCGCCGCGCTCGGCACGGTCCTGCCGCACCTGCGCACCTACGTGGCGGCGCAGCGGTCGCGGGCGGTGTCGCGGCTGGTGCGCCGCCGCCTGTACGACGCGGTGCAGCGGCTCGTCGGGCTGGTGCGGTTGGAGGATCCGGAGTTCCAGGACCGGTTGCAGGCCGCCCAGCAGACCGGTCACCTCGGTCCCACCCAGCTGACCGGCAACACGTTCGGCGCGGTGCAGAGCGCACTGGCGATGACGGGGTTCCTCGGCGTCCTGTTGATGCTCAACCCGCTGATCGGGGCGTTGGTGCTGCTCGCCGCGCTGCCCACCCTCTGGATGCAGCTACGGCTCAACCGGGCCCGCGCGGCAATGGTGCTGCGGATGGAGCACTTCCAACGGCGGGACCTGTTCTTCGCCCAGTTGCTGGTGGGTGTGCCGGCGGCCAAGGAGGTGCGCCTGTTCGGTCTGGGCCGGTTTTTCGGCGACCGGATGCTCGACGAGCTGCACGACCTGCACCGGGTGGAGCAGAAACTGGACCGCCGAGAGGTGCGCGCCCAGGCGGTGCTCGGCCTGCTCGGTGCGACGGTGGCGGGCATCGGGGTGGTCTACACCGTCTCGGTCGCCCGCGCGGGCGGGCTCAGCCCCGGCGACGTGGTGATCTTCCTGGCCGCGATCCCGGGGGTGCAGGGTGCGCTGGGCAGCCTGGTCGTCCAGCTCGGCGCGATCCACCAGGCGCTGCTGCTCTTCGAGCACTACGACCAGGTGGCGCACGTCGAGACGGACCTGCCGGTGCCGGCCACCCCCCGGCCGGTACCACCGTTGACCGAGGGCATCGAGCTGCGCGATGTGTGGTTCCGCTACTCGCCGCAGCATCCGTGGGTGCTGCGGGGTGTGGACCTGCACCTGCGCGCAGGGGCCACGACGGCTCTGGTGGGGCTGAACGGCGCCGGCAAGAGCACCCTGGTCAAGCTCCTCTGCCGCTTCTACGACCCGGAGCGCGGCAGCATCCGGTGGGACGGGGTCGACCTGCGCGAGTTCGATCCGGCGGAGCTGCGCGAGCGGCTGGGGGCGGTGTTCCAGGACTTCATGCCGTACGACCTCAGCGCGGCCGAGAACATCGCGTTGGGTGACCTGGGCGCGTGCGAGGACCCGGAGCGGCTGCGAACCGCCGCCCGGCATGCGGGCATCGACGACACGTTGACCGCGCTGCCCCGCGGCTACGACACCCTGCTGACCCGGATCTTCTTCGACGGCCCGGACCGGGACGACCCGCAGGCCGGGGTGGTGCTCTCCGGCGGTCAGTGGCAACGGGTGGCGCTTGCCCGGGGGTTCCTGCGGGCCGAGCGGGACCTGCTGATTCTGGACGAGCCCAGCTCCGGCCTGGACGCCGAGGCCGAGCACGACCTGCACCGCCGGTTGGGTGAGCTGCGCCGGGGTCGGACCAGTCTGCTCATCTCGCACCGGCTCAACGCGGTGCGCGACGCGGACACGATCGTGGTGCTCGCCGACGGTCGGGTCGTCGAGCGGGGTGACCACCGGGAGCTGCTCGCCGCCGCAGGTCGGTACGCCCGGTTGTTCGGCCTGCAGGCCCGCGGTTACCGGGAGGACGCCCCGGCGCCGGTCTGACCGGCCAGGTCACCGCTCGCCTCGGTGGCGGCGAGTTCGGCGGCGTAGAGCCGGACGAGTTCGCCGATGTGGAACCGGCCCGGTCCGGCCGGCTCGGCGAGCTGCGCGGCGACCAGCCGGTCCAGTGCCCGCGCCGCGTCCTCGGGCGGAGCCCCGCTCAGCATGGCGGCCAGTTCGGCGGTGACCGGCCCGGGGTGGGCTCGGCCGAGCCGCAGGAAGACCGGCGCGGCCGACCCGAGCCGGTGGTAGCTGGCGCTGAGCCGGGGCCCGAGACCGGTCTCGGCGAGCCGGTACCGCTCGTCGCGCAGCAACCGCGCCAACCGGGTCAGCGACCAGTGCGGTCCCTCGGTCAGCCGACCGGCCGCGGTGCGCAATGCGAGCGGCAGCCGCTCGCAGAGGTTGACCACCGCCGAGGCCGCCTCCGGCTCCGCGTCCACCGTCCGGTCACCGGCGGTGGCCCGCAGCATCGCCATCGCGTCGGCGGCGGGCAGCGGATCGAGCCGCAGGCCGGGGGCGTCGCCGGTGGTGACCGGGTTGCGGCTGGTGACCAGCAGCGCGCACCCGCCGCGGACCGGCAGCAGGCCGTCGACCTGGGTGGCGTCGGCGGCGTTGTCGAGCACCAGCAGCACCCGTCGGTCGAACAGCAGGGACCGGACCCGGGCGCGCGCCTCGGCGACGGTGGTCGGCTCCGGTTCGTCGGCGCCCGGGTGCAGGGCCCGGAGCATCCGGGTGGCGACCTGCAACGGCAGCGGTGGGGCGTCCGCGACCGACCCGCCGAGATCGAGGTGGAGCTGGCCGTCCGGGAAGGCGTCCAGCGCCGCCGCTGCGGCACGCAGCGCCAGTGCCGACTTGCCGGTGCCCGCCATGCCGTAGACGGCCACGGTGACCGGTTGCCGCCGGGCGTCGACCAGCGCCTGGCACAGCCGGGCCAGCTCTGCCCGGCGGCCGACGAACGATGCGGCGGGGCAGGGCAGCTCGTGCGGCACCCGCGACGCGACGGCGCGATGCCGGGGCGGTGTGCCGCCGGGCCGCCGGGTCGGGACCGCCGTGCGGCGCTCCTGGCGGCGCACCGAGCGGTACAGCTCGGTCAGCTCGGGCCCGGGAGCCACGCCCAGTTCGCCGTCGAGTGCCCGACAGGCCGCCTGGTAGGTCTGCACCACGCCGGGATGGTCGCCGGCGCGATGCAGCGCGGTCATCAGCAGCGCCCACGCCGGCTCGCGCAGCGGGTGCTCCGCGAGGTGCTGGCGCAGCAGGGTCAGCAGTTCCGGTGTGCCCCGGTCGCCCAGGTCCAGGCGGCAGGCCGCGTACGTCTCCCGGGCGCCGGCGCGCTGCTCCCGCAGCCGGTCGAAGGCGGCTGCGGTCGCCGGCCCGTACGCCGGGGGTGGTTCGGTCGGTGACCAGAGCGCGAGCGCGCGGCTCAGCAGGGTGGTGGCCAGTTCGTGTTCGCCGCTGATGCGGGCAGCGTGGCCGTCGGTGGCCAGTCGTTCGAACTCGGTGGCGTCCAGTTCACCCGGTTCGACGCGGAGCAGGTACCCACCGTGCTCGGCGGGCAGTCGGGGCAGTTCGTCGGGGGAGTCGAGCAGGTGGCGTAGCTGGCTGGCGTGGCTGCGCAGGTTGGCCACGGCCGAGGCCGGGGGTCGTCTGCCCCACAGCTCCTCGCGCAGCCGATCGACCGGGACCGCCAGGCCGGCCTGGAGCAGGAGGGTGACCAGAAAGGCTGTGGGCCGGCCGGCCGGCACCCGCAGGGTCTGCCCGTCGCGACGCACCCGGACCGGACCGAGGATCTCGAACGACAGCCCCACCGCGTCCTCCGTCAGGTGCCCCCACGCGGACCGGGCAGGCCGGCCCACCACCGTCAGAAAGTCATGCTAGTCGATTGAATGCCGCCTCAGACGATTTAGCTGAACGTTGACTCAGGTGTTTCCCCGGCGACGGCACCGGTACATTGCCATGCAGAGGGCTGCATGAACTTGCACCCGTGAGTCGCCCTTGTTAATCTTTTCTGCATAGTCATGCGGAGGTGAGTATGGGGATCCGAGTCGCGGTCGCCGGTGCGAGCGGCTACGCCGGGGGTGAGTTGCTGCGCCTGGTCGCCGGGCACCCGGAGTTCGACCTGGTCGCCGCCACCGCGCACAGCCAGGCCGGTCACCGCGTCGACGTGGTGCACCCGCAGCTCACCGGGCTCGATCTGGTGCTCGGCCAGACCGACCCGGCGACCCTGGCCGACGCGGACCTGGTCTTCCTGGCCCTGCCACATGGTGAGTCGGCGGCCCTCGCGGCCCAACTGCCGGCCGAGGTGCGCATCGTCGACCTGGGTGCGGACCACCGGCTCGCCGACCCGTACGCCTGGGCGCAGTACTACGGCGGCACGCACGCCGGGCAGTGGACCTACGGCCTGCCCGAGCTGCCCGGTCAGCGGGAGCTGATCGCCGGCTCCACCCGGGTGGCGAACACCGGCTGCTACGCCGCGGCGATCACCCTGGCGCTCGCGCCGCTGATCGCCGACGGCGCGGCCAGTCCCGCCGACGTGGTGGTCGTGGCCGCCTCCGGCACCTCCGGCGCGGGTCGGGCGGCGAAGCCGCACCTGCTGGCCAGCGAGGTGCTGGGCGACCTGTCGCCGTACCGGGTCGGCACCCACCAGCATGTGCCGGAGATCAAGCAGGCATCCGGCGCGACCGGCCTGTCGTTCACGCCCGTCCTGGCGCCGATGCCGCGCGGCATCCTGGCCACGGTCACCGCGGTGCCGGCGCGCGGTGTCGACCCGCAGCAGGTGCTGGCGCAGGCGTACGCCGACGCGCCGTTCGTGCACGTGCTGCCGGAGGGCCGCTGGCCGCACACGGCCGCCACGCTGGGCTCCAACTCGTGTCACCTGCAGGCCACCGTCGACGTCGACTCGGGCCGGTTGATCGTGCTGAGCGCGCTGGACAACCTGGGCAAGGGCGCGGCCGGTCAGGCAGTGCAGAACGCCAACCTCATGCTCGGCCTGCCGGAGACGACGGGCCTGTCGATCTGGGGAGTCAGCCCATGAGTGTCACCACCCCTCGGGGGTTCCGCGCGTCCGGAGTGGCCGCGGGCCTCAAGACCAGTGGTGGCGCGGACGTCGCGCTCGTGGTCAACGACGGCCCGGACGCCGGTGTCGCCGGTGTCTTCACCACCAACCGGGTCAAGGCCGCGCCGGTGCTCTGGAGCCAGCAGGTCGTGCAGGGCGGTGTGGTCCGCGCGGTGGTGCTCAACTCCGGTGGCGCCAACGCCTGCACCGGCCCGGCCGGCTTCCAGGACACCCACGCCACCGCCGAGCACACCGCCGCCGCGCTGACCTCGGTCAGCCCACGGTTGATCCTCGGCGCCGGTGAGGTGGCGGTCTGCTCCACCGGGTTGATCGGTGAGCGGCTGCCGATGCCGAAACTGCTGCCCGGTGTCCGCTCGGCGATCCGACGGTTGTCCCGCGACGGCGGCGTGGCCGCCGCCGAGGCGATCATGACCACGGACACCCGGTCGAAGACCACAGTGGCCCGGGGCAGCGGCTGGACGGTCGGCGGCATGGCCAAGGGCGCCGGGATGCTCGCGCCGGGAATGGCCACCATGCTGTGCGTGCTGACCACCGACGCGGTGGCCGGGCCGGCTGCGCTGGACGAGGCACTGCGCGCGGCGACCCGGGTCACCTTCGACCGGGTCGACTCCGACGGCTGCATGTCCACCAACGACACCGTGTTGCTGCTGGCCAGCGGTGCGAGCGGCATCGAGCCGACTCCGGCCGAGCTGGCCGCCGCCGTCACCGCGGCCTGTCACGACCTGGCCCAGCAGTTGGTGGCCGACGCAGAGGGGGCGACCAAGCAGATCGCCATCGACGTGGTGGGCGCCGCCGACGAGGACGACGCGGTCGAGGTGGGCCGTTCGGTGGCCCGCAACAACCTGGTCAAGACCGCGCTGTTCGGCAACGACCCCAACTGGGGTCGGATCCTCGCTGCCGTCGGCACCACCGCCGCCGCGTTCGAGCCGGACGAGGTGGACGTGGCGGTCAACGGGGTGTGGGTGTGCCGGGGCGGCGCCGCCGCCGAGGACCGCTCGAAGGTAGACCTCACCGGGCGGGACGTGACGATCCGGATCGACCTGCACGCGGGCACGTCGGCCGCGACGATCTGGACCAACGATCTGTCCCACGCGTACGTGCACGAGAACTCGGCGTACTCGACATGAGTCTCAGCAGCGACCTGACTCGCGCCCAGGTCAAGGCGGAGACGCTGATCGAGGCGCTGCCCTGGTTGGCACGCTTCTCCGGCTCCACGGTCGTGGTCAAGTACGGCGGCAACGCGATGACCGATCCCGAGTTGCAGCGGGCGTTCGCGGCCGACATGGTCTTTCTGCGTTACGCGGGCCTGAAGCCGGTGGTGGTGCACGGCGGCGGTCCGCAGATCTCCGCCATGCTGGGCCGGCTCGGCATCGCCAGCGAGTTCCGGGGTGGCCTGCGGGTGACCACGGCCGAGGCGATGGACGTCGTCCGGATGGTGCTGGTCGGCCAGGTCGGCCGCGAGCTGGTCGGGCTGATCAACTCGCACGGCCCGTACGCCGTGGGCCTGTCCGGCGAGGACGCCCGGTTGTTCACCGCGGTGCGCCGCCCGGCGTACGTGGACGGGTTGCCGGTCGACGTCGGCCAGGTCGGTGACGTCGAGTCGGTCGACGTGTCCGCGGTGACCGACCTGATCGAGGCCGGTCGGATCCCGGTGATCTCCACTGTGGCGCCGGACGTGGACGGGGTGCTGCACAACCTCAACGCGGACACCGCCGCCGCCGCGCTCGCGATCGCGTTGCGGGCCCGCAAGCTGGTCGTGCTCACCGACGTGGCCGGCCTGTACGCGGACTGGCCGGACACGACCAGCCTGGTCTCCGAGATCGCCGCGGACGACCTGGCGAAGCTGCTGCCCAATCTGGAGTCGGGGATGGTGCCGAAGATGGAGGCCTGCCTGCGCGCGGTGCGTGGGGGAGTGCCGGCCGCGCACGTCGTCGACGGTCGGGTGGCGCACTCGACGTTGCTTGAGGTTTTCACCTCGGAAGGGTTCGGAACGATGGTGGTGCCGGGAGACGGGATGGTCGCGTCGTGAGCACGTTGGCGCAGCGCTGGAAGCAGTCCATGATGGACAACTACGGCACGCCGCCGCTGGCGCTGGTCTCCGGTGCCGGTGCCGTGGTGGTCGACGACGCCGGCCGCGAATACCTCGACCTGGTCGGTGGCATCGCGGTGAACGCCCTCGGTCACGCCCACCCGGCCGTGGTGGCGGCGGTGTCGAAGCAGGTCGCGACCCTCGGGCACGTTTCCAACCTCTTCGTCGCGGAGCCGCCGGTGGCCCTGGCCGAGTTGCTGTTGGCGCTCGCCGGCCGGCCCGGCCGGGTCTTCTTCTCCAACTCGGGCGCGGAGGCGAACGAGGCGGCGTTCAAGCTCTCCCGGCGTACCGGCCGCACGCACGTGGTGGCCACCGGGGGCGGCTTCCACGGCCGCACGATGGGCGCGCTCGCGCTGACCGGTCAGCCGGCCAAGGCCGATCCGTTCCGGCCGCTGCCCGGCGAGGTGACCCACGTCGACTACGGCGACGTCGCCGCCCTGGAGGCGGCCGTCTCCGACGCCACCGCGATGCTGATCCTGGAGCCGATCCAGGGTGAGAACGGTGTGGTCGTCCCGCCGGCCGGCTACCTGGCCGCGGCCCGGCGGATCACCGCGCGGCACGGCGCGTTGCTGGTCCTCGACGAGGTGCAGACCGGCATGGGCCGCACCGGGCACTGGTTCAGGCATCAGGCCGAGGGCGTGGAGCCGGACGTGGTCACCCTGGCCAAGGGTCTGGGCGGCGGTCTGCCCATCGGTGCCACGCTGGCCTTCGGCCCGGCCGCCGACCTGCTCACCCCCGGTTCGCACGGCACCACCTTCGGCGGCAACCCGGTCAGCTGCGCGGCGGCGCTCGCCGTGGTGGCGACCATCGCCAACGAGGGCCTCCTCGACAACGTCAAGCGGGTCGGCGAGCGGCTGCGCCGCGGCATCGAGTCGCTGGGCCACCCGCTGATCGCAGGCATACGCGGCGAGGGGCTGCTGCTCGGTGTGGCGCTCACCGCGCCGGTGGCGGCGGTGCTGGCCGAGGCCCTGCGGGAGGCCGGCTTCCTGGTCAACCCGGTGCAGCCGACAGTGCTCCGGTTGGCCCCGCCACTGATCCTCACCGCCGCGCAGGTGGACACCTTCCTCGCCGCGCTGCCCGCCGCACTGGACGCGACGACTCCGGCGGCCGCCGGCACGGCGGACGAACCCTCCACGCTGACCACCACGACGGGGACGACTCGATGACCCGGCACTTCCTGCGCGACGACGACCTCTCGCCCGCCGAGCAGTCCACGGTCCTCGACCTGGCGGCGCGGATGAAGGCGGACCGGTTCGGCCACCGGCCGCTGGTCGGCCCCCGCTCGGTGGCGGTGCTCTTCGACAAGCAGAGCCTGCGGACCAGGACCTCGTTCGACGCCGGCATCGCCGAACTGGGTGGGCACCCGCTGGTCGTGGACACGCAGGTCACCCACTTCGGCCGGGGCGAGGCCCTCGCCGACGCGGGGCGGGTGCTGTCCCGCTACGTCGCGGCGATCGTGCTGCGCACCCACGGCGACGACCGGATCGCCGAGGTCGCGGCGGGCGCCAGCGTGCCGGTTGTCAACGCGCTCACCGACGGCTTCCACCCGTGCCAACTGCTGGCCGACCTGCTCACCATCCGGGAGCGGTGTGGCGGCACGGCCGGTCGCACCCTTACCTACGTGGGGGACAGCGCGAACAACATGGCGCAGTCGTACCTGCTGGCCGGGGCGATGGCCGGCATGCACGTCCGGGTCGCCGGGCCGGCCGGGTTCGAGCCCGACCCGGGCGTGGTGGACGCGGCGGCCCGGATCGCCGCCGAGACCGGCGGGTCGGTGCGGGTGCTGACCGACCCGGCCCAGGCGGTACGCGACGCCGACGTGCTCGCCACCGACACCTGGACCTCGATGGGGCAGGAGTCCGACGGGCTGGACCGGATCACGCCGTTCCTGCCGTACCAGGTCAACAAGGAGCTGCTCGGCCAGGCCGCACCGGACGCGATCGTGCTGCACTGCCTGCCGGCGCACCGCGGTGAGGAGATCACCGACGAGGTGCTCGACGGCCCGCAGAGCGCGGTCTTCGACCAGGCGGAGAACCGCCTGCACGTGCAGAAGGCGCTGCTCACCTTCCTGCTGGACACCGCGACGGGGGAGTCCCGATGACCGCACCGTTGACCCGCGCGGCCCGGCACGCCCGGATCGTGGAGCTGATCCGCGACAAGGCGATCCGGTCGCAGACCGAGCTGGCCGACCTGCTCGCCTCCGACGGCGTCGGCGTCACCCAGGCCACCCTCTCGCGCGACCTGGAGGAGTTGGGCGCGGTCAAGGTGCGTGGCGGCGACGGCCCGGCCGTCTACCTGATCCCCGAGGACGGCAAACGGCCGTTGCGCGACGCCGAGGCCGCGCCGGCCCGGCTGATGCGGCTGCTGCACGAGCTGCTCAACGGCGTCGACTCCAGCGGCAACATCGCCGTGCTGCGTACGCCGCCGGGCGCAGCCCAGTACCTGGCCAGCGCGTTGGACCGAGCGGGCCTGCCCGAGATCGTCGGCACCATCGCCGGCGACGACACCATCCTCGTCGTGGCCCGCGAGGCCGTCGGTGGGGCCGCGCTCGGCGAGAAGCTCGCCGGCTGGGCCCGACGGGAAGACAACGCCGAAGGGAACACCGCATCATGACCGAGCGGGTCGTGCTCGCGTACTCCGGAGGGTTGGACACCTCCGTCGCCATTCCGTACCTGGCCGAGCAGACCGGTGCCGAGGTGATCGCGGTCGCGGTCGACGTCGGTCAGGGCGGCGAGGACCTCGACGCGATCCGGCAGCGTGCCCTGGACTGCGGCGCCGCCGAGTCGGAGGTGGTCGACGCGCGCGACGAGTTCGCCGCCGACTACTGCCTGCCGGCCATCCGAGCCAACGCCCTCTACATGGACCGCTACCCGCTGGTGTCGGCACTGTCCCGGCCGCTGATCGTGAAGCACCTGGTGGCGGCGGCGCGCAAGCACGGCGGCACGATCGTCTCGCACGGCTGCACCGGCAAGGGCAACGACCAGGTCCGGTTCGAGGTGGGCCTGAACGCGCTCGCCCCCGACCTGAAGATCATCGCGCCGGCCCGGGACTTCGCCTGGACCCGGGACAAGGCGATCGCCTTCGCCGAGGAGAAGGGGCTGCCGATCGACGTGTCGGCCAAGTCCCCCTACTCCATCGACCAGAACCTGTGGGGTCGGGCGGTGGAGACCGGGTTCCTGGAGGACATCTGGAACGCGCCCGTCGAGGACCTCTACTCGTACACTGCCGACCCGGCGTCGGACCGCGACGCCGACGAGGTCGCGATCACCTTCGACGGCGGGGTGCCGGTGGCGATCGACGGTGAGACGGTCACTCCGTACCAGGCGATCCTGGAGCTGAACCGGCGTGCCGGCGCCCAGGGCGTCGGCCGGCTCGACATGGTCGAGGACCGCCTGGTCGGAATCAAGAGCCGCGAGGTGTACGAGGCACCCGGCGCGATCGCGCTGATCACCGCCCACCAGGAGCTGGAGGCGGTGACCGTGGAACGCGACCTGGCCCGGTTCAAGCGGAGCGTCGACCAGCGCTGGGGCGAGCTGGTCTACGACGGCCTGTGGTTCTCGCCGCTGAAGGACTCGCTGGACGCGTTCATCGACGACGCGCAGCGGCACGTGAGCGGTGAGGTGCGGATGACCCTGCACGGCGGCCGGGCCACAGTGACGGGTCGGCGCTCCGAGGCGAGCCTCTACGACTTCGGGATGGCCACCTACGACACCGGCGACACCTTCGACCAGTCCCTGGCCAAGGGCTTCGTGCAGTTGTGGGGCCTGCCGAGTCGGATGGCCGCCGCTCGGGACGCCCGGCTGGGCGGTGGCGGACAGTGACACGTGCGAGCGCGCGGAGTGAGAGAGCGCAGCGAGTGAGCCCCGCAGTCGCGAGCGAAAGGCAGGCAGGGCAATGATGGGCGACGTGGACGACAAGAGCCTGACCGAGAACAGTGCCGCCACCAACCGGACGAGCCTGTGGGGTGGCCGGTTCGCTGGCGGCCCCGCCGAGGCGCTCGCCCGACTGTCGGTGAGCGTGCAGTTCGACTGGCGCCTGGCCCCGTACGACATCGCTGGTTCCCGGGCGCACGCCCGGGTCCTGGCCGGCGCCGGCCTGCTCGACCCGGAGGAGCTGGGCCGCATGCTGGCCGCGTTGGACGACCTGGAGGCCGCCTGTGCCTCCGGGGCGTTCCGCCCCACCATCGAGGACGAGGACGTGCACACCGCGCTGGAGCGCGGCCTGCTGGAGCGCCTCGGCAGCCTCGGCGGCAAGCTGCGCGCCGGCCGGTCCCGCAACGACCAGGTCGCCACGGACCTGCGGCTCTACCTGCGGGACCACGCCCGGGGTGTGGCCAGCCGCCTCGTCGAGCTGGCCGAGGCGCTGGTCGAGCAGGCCGAGCGGCACATCGACACCGCAGCGCCCGGCATGACCCACCTCCAGCACGCCCAGCCGGTCACGTTCGGGCACTGGTTGCTCGCCCACGTGCAGCCGCTGCTGCGTGACCTGGAGCGTCTGCGTGACTGGGACCACCGGGCGGCGGTCAGCCCGCTCGGCGCGGGCGCGCTGGCGGGCTCCGGCCTGCCGCTGGACCCGGTGGCCGTGGCCAAGGAGCTGGGCTTCCGCACGTCGTTCGCCAACTCGATGGACGCGGTCGCCGACCGGGACTTCGTCGCCGAGTTCCTCTTCACCACAGCCATGATCGGGGTGCACCTGTCCCGGCTCGGCGAGGAGGTGGTGCTCTGGACGTCGCACGAGTTCGGCTGGGTCGAGCTGGACGACTCGTTCGCCACCGGCTCGTCGATCATGCCGCAGAAGAAGAACGCGGACATCGCGGAGCTGGCGCGCGGCAAGTCCGGGCGCCTCGTCGGTGGCCTGGTGACAGTGCTCACCATGCTCAAGGGTCTGCCGATGACCTACGACCGGGACATGCAGGAGGACAAGGAGCCGGCCTTCGACGCCGTCGACACCCTGGAGCTGCTGCTGCCGGCCCTGGCGGGAATGATCTCCACGATGACGGTCCGGGTGGACCGCCTCGTCGCCGCCGCCCCGGTCGGCTTCTCCCTCGCGACCGAGGTCGCCGACTGGCTGGTCCGGCGCAACGTGCCGTTCCGGGACGCGCACGAGATCACCGGCCGGCTGGTGGCGCTCTGCGCGGCCCGCGAGTGCGAGCTGAACGACGTCTCGGACGAGGACCTGGCCGCGATCAGCGAGCACCTCGACCCGTCGGTGCGCGACGTGCTCTCGGTCCGTTCGGCCCTCGCGGCCCGCACCACCCCCGGCTCCACCGGCCCCGGCCCGGTCGCCGACCAGCTCGCCGACGCGGCGGACCGGCTGGCCGGCTGGCGGGAGTGGGCCACCGAACGGGTCGTTCCGCGCTGACCTCGTCGCGGCGTCGGCGTGTTCCGCCGGCGCCGCGGCCGGTTCAGGCCGTCGGGCGCTCCCGCTTGGGGAGCTTGGCAACCACCATGTCGTACGACGCGTCGACCGCCTCGGTCAGCTCGTCGGCGTCGATCCCGCCGTTGAGCCGCAGCGTGTTCCACCCGGACCGACCGATGTAGGCCATCACCCGGGCGTCGTCGGGGTGCCGGTGCAGCCATTCGTCGGCGACCTCCCGGGTCGGCCCGCACTTGATACCGACCGTCGGCTCGCCGCCACCGTTGCCGAGGAACGCGAAGATCCGGCCGCCCACCTTCACCACCTCGTCGCCCTCCCACGGCTGGTCCAGCCACGCCCCCGGCTTGGCCAGGCAGTACGCCAGCATGTCCGCGCGCTCCATGGGTGCCTCCTCGTCGTGCGCACAGTCTGCCCGTCCGGCCGGCGTGCGGCATGCCAGTCGGCCGGGCGGGTCGCCACGCCGTCAGCGGGTCTGCTCGGCTGAGCGGGCGGCGACCCGCTCGTAGCGCTGCCGGGCCGCCTGTGCGCTGCCCAGCCCCAGCCCGTACGCGATGGCCTGCCAGGTCAGTCCCCGGTCGCGGGCCAGCGTCATCAGCCCGGCCTCCAGCGCGTCCAGCTCGGCGCGGACGTGCGGCAGCAGGGTCAGCGCGGCGGTCAGGTCGGCGGCGTCGACCGGCTCCTCCGTCGGCTCCCGCTCGGCCCCGCCGGCGGCCAGCGCGGTGACCAGGGCGACCGCCTCCCACGGGTCCAGCACGTACGGGTGTGCCCAGCGCGACCGCTGTGCGTCGGTGCCGGCGTGCCGGTCGCTGATCCGCTGGAGTGCCTCGTGGGTGCGGTGGGCGCGGGCGTGGGCCGGGTGCGGCGCGGTGAACGGGTCGTTCGTCGTCATGTCCCCAGCACACATCCTCAACATTCGGTTGTCAACAGAATGTTCAAACATTGTCGGTCGGGTTTGCCGATCTCCGTTGCCTGGAGTTTCCTGGAGAGGTGGACTACTCGTGGCTGCACGCTCCCGCCGGTCAGGTGCCTGAGATGGCGCAGACGCTCCTCGGATGGGAGATCACCGCCGGTGGTGTGCGGGTCAGGTTGACCGAGGTTGAGGCGTACGCGGGGACCGGGGAGGACCCGGCCTCCCATGCTCACCGGGGCCCCACTCCGCGCACCAAGGTCATGTTCGGTCCGGCTGGGTACGCGTACACGTACTTCGTCTTCGGCGTCCACTGGTGTCTGAATATTGTGTGCGCACCCGAGGGGGAGGCCTCCGCGGTCCTGCTGCGAGCGGGTGAGGTCGTCGATGGTGTCGACATTGCCCGAAAGCGCCGGGGGGAGAATGTGCCCGATCGTGACCTGGCTCGCGGGCCAGCGCGGCTGGTGGTTGCGCTCGGGGTCACCGCGTCGGCCAACGGCACGTCCATGCTCGACGGTGAGGGGCCGCTGCTGTTGACGCCGCCGGCCCGTCCGGTCCCGAGATCGGCCATTTCCGCTGGTCCGCGAGTCGGAGTGGCCGCCGCGCACGACGTGCCGTGGCGCTTCTGGATCACCGGCGACGCCACCGTGAGCAGCTACCGGCGGCACACTCCCCGCCGACGAGCTGCAAATGCGGTCGAGGATTAGACCGGGGTTACTCCATCAGGTGCAGGAACTCCGCTGGCGTTAACCCTGCCTGACGGAGGATCGAAGCCAGGGTCCCGCGCTTTATGGTGGCGTGCTGGGGTACCACCACCACATTTCCGGCAGAGTTCCGATAGACCGCGTGACTCCCCTTGGTACGTACATGATCGAACCCAGCCTTGGCGAGACCGGCCAGCACTTTGCGAAGCGGAAGATCTGCCAGTGCTGGGCTCATGCGGCTCTTCCCACCTGGAAGGACGTCACCAGGGGTGTGGCTTCGATGGCCGGCTGGGAAGCCTCCTCGAGGTACGCCTCGACTGCCTCCCGCAGATTGCTCAGAGCAGCGTCGAGCGTTTCGCCCTGACTGGCCACGTCCAGTTCCAGGCACCGCGCGACGTACCAGTCCTCTTCCTCGTGCACCGCTGCGGTGAACGTCCGAACCATCGAGGCCTCCTTGAGCAGGCGAGATCAGTCATTCTACGAGTTCGTTGCGTTCCAAAGAGGGAGGGCGAAGTCCTCGTTCCACGAGTGGACCAGGCGTAACGCGTTGCGCTGCTGACGGGCGTGTGTCCCACGAACGTGTCGGGGGGTGTGGCCATAATCACCGCACCTGCTCACCGACGGTTCGGAGGACGTCATGGCAACACTGCTCGCGATCGGCACGGCCAAGGGATTGTTTCTCGCCACCAGCACCGACGACCGGCGCAGTTGGGAGATCACCGGCCCACACTTCCCGATGACCGGTGTCTATTCGGTCGCGGTCGACACCCGTCGCTCCATCCCGCGCCTGCTCGCCGGGGTGACCAGCTCGCACTTCGGGCCCAGCGTCGCCACCAGCGACGACCTCGGCGCCTCCTGGGACGAGCCCGACGAGGCGCCGGTCGCGTTCCCGGCCGACACCGGCGTCTCCCTCGGGCGGGTCTGGCAGCTGATGCCGGCCGGTCCCGACCAGCCGGATGTGGTCTGGGCCGGCACCGAGCCGTCCGCGCTGTTCCGGTCCACCGATGGTGGCCGCAGCTTCGAGCTGGTCCGCTCCCTCTGGGACCACCCGCACCGCCCCCAGTGGGAGGCCGGCTTCGGCGGGCAGGCCGTGCACACCGTGCTGCCCCATCCGCGTGACCCGGCCCGGCTGCTGGTCGCGATGTCCACCGGCGGGGTCTACCGCTCGGAGGACGCCGGGGCGAGCTGGGCCCCGGGCAACACCGGCATCCGTGCCTACTTCATGCCCGACGAGTGGCCGGAGTTCGGCCAGTGCGTGCACAAGGTCGCCCGGGACGCCGGCAACCCCGAGCGGCTCTACGCGCAGAACCACCATGGTGTCTACCGCTCCGACGACGACGGCCGCACCTGGTCCTCGATCGCCGACGGGCTGCCCAGCGACTTCGGCTTCCCGATGGTGGCCCACCCGGGGCGGGGCGGCATGGTGTGGACCTTCCCGTTGGTGGCCGACAGCGAGCGGTTCCCCACCGACCACCGCTGCCGGGTGTTCCGTTCCGCAGACGCGGGCGGCAAGTGGGAGCCGCTGTCGGTGGGGCTGCCCGAGGGGCCGTTCTATCCGGCGGTGCTGCGCGACGCGATGTGCGCCGACGAGGCCACCCCGGGTGGGGTCTACTTCGGCACCCGCTCCGGCGAGGTCTACGCCAGCCGCGACGAGGGTGACTCCTGGTCCCTGGTGGCCGCGCACCTGCCCGACGTGCTCTGCGTTCGCGCCGCGGCGGTCTGAGATGGTCACCGTGCTGCTGCCCGGCCCGCTGCGCGGCGAGGCCGGTGGTGCCAGTCGACTGAGCGTCACCGCCGCCGGGACGCTGCGGGCGGTCCTCGACGAGGTGGCCGCCCATCATCCGCGGCTGTCCCGGCGCATCCGTGACGAGCGCGGCGAGCTGCGCCGTTACGTCAACGTTTTCGTCGACGGTGAGGATTGCCGGCACTCCGGCGGTCTGGCCACCCCGGTCGGCGACGAGGCCGAGGTGCAGGTGTTGCCGTCGGTGGCGGGCGGCTGAGGTCGCGGGCGGCTGAGGTCGCGGGCGGTCGATGCCCGCGAGACCTGACCACCAGCAGGCCGCCGCCAGCGACGTCACGGCCGGGTTGAGCCCAGCGGCGAAGCCCAGTTCGGTCCCGTCTGTCCGCTGTTGGAGGTGACCCGCGCCACCCCGAGACGTGCCGCCTTCGGAATAGTTGCGTCGTCAAATAAGTTGAGAGCTGCGTCCGGGCACCACGAATGACCCGGTTCTACACGCAGGGAGCTGGTCATGCAGTTCGGAGTCTTCACCGTCGGTGACGTCACGGTCGACCCGACCACCGGTCGGGAGCCGACCGAGCATGAGCGGATCAAGGCGATGGTCGCCATCGCGCTCAAGGCCGAAGAGGTCGGCCTGGACGTCTTCGCCACGGGCGAGCACCACAACCCGCCGTTCGTGCCCTCCTCGCCGACCACCATGCTCGGCTACATCGCGGCGCGCACCGAGCGGCTGCTGCTGTCCACCGCGACCACGCTGATCACCACCAACGACCCGGTGAAGATCGCCGAGGACTACGCGATGCTCCAGCACCTCTCCGGCGGCCGGGTGGACCTGATGATGGGCCGCGGCAACACCGGCCCGGTCTACCCGTGGTTCGGCAAGGACATCCGCGCCGGCATCCCGCTCGCGATCGAGAACTACGACCTGCTGCACCGGCTCTGGCGCGAGGACGTGGTCGACTGGAAGGGCAAGTACCGCACCCCCCTGCAGTCGTTCACCTCGACGCCGCGTCCGCTCGACGGCGTGCCCCCGTTCGTCTGGCACGGCTCGATCCGCAGCCCGGAGATCGCCGAGCAGGCCGCGTACTACGGCGACGGTTTCTTCGCCAACCACATCTTCTGGCCCAAGGAGCACACCCAGCGGATGATCGCGCTCTACCGCCAGCGGTACGCGCACTACGGCCACGGCTCCGCCGACCAGGCCATCGTCGGTCTCGGTGGGCAGGTGTTCATGCGGCGCAACTCGCAGGACGCGGTCCGGGAGTTCCGTCCGTACTTCGACAACGCCCCGGTCTACGGGCACGGGCCGTCGCTGGAGGAGTTCACCCGAGAGACCCCGCTGACCGTGGGCAGCCCGCAGCAGGTCATCGACCGCACGCTCTGCTTCCGGGAGTACGTCGGCGACTACCAGCGGCAGCTCTTCCTGATGGACCACGCCGGGCTGCCCCTGAAGACCGTGCTGGAGCAGCTCGACCTGCTCGGCGAGGAGGTGGTGCCGGTGCTGCGTAAGGAGTTCGCGGCGCTGCGTCCGGCGCACGTGCCGGAGGCTCCCACCCACGCCGCGATGGTCGCCGCCGCCGGTGGCGCCAAGGACAGCACCGTGCACGCCGTCGACGACGTGACGGGCAAGGCGCCGGAGGGGGCGACCCGATGACCCGCCGCACCCTGGCCGTGGTCTCGGCGGGGCTGAGTCAGCCCTCGTCGACCCGGCTGCTCGCCGACCAGCTCGCCGCGGCCACCCGCGACGAGTTGGTCCGGCGCGGCTCCGAGGTGGAGCTGCACGTTGTCGACCTGCGGGAGTACGCCCACGACGTGGTGAACAACATGCTCACCGGGTTCCCGCCGGCGGCGCTGCGCGAGGTCATCGACGCGGTCACCGGGGCCGACGGGCTCATCGCCGTCACCCCGATCTTCAGCGCCTCCTACAACGGGCTGTTCAAGTCCTTCTTCGACGTGTTGGATTCGGGTTCGCTGGTCGACCGGCCGGTGCTGATCGGGGCGACCGGCGGCACCGCCCGGCACTCGCTGGCACTGGAGCACGCCGTCCGCCCGATGTTCGCCTACCTCCGGTCGGTGGTGGTCCCGACCGCCGTCTTCGCCGCACCGGAAGACTGGTCGGACGGCACCGCCGACGGCGCGTTGTGCGGCCGGATCCGGCGTGCCGCCGGGGAGTTGGCCGACCAGATCGAGCGTCGACCGCCGGCCAGCGGCCCCGCCGACCCGTTCGCCCTCACCACCGACTTTCTACAGATGCTCGGTCGATCCGACGACACACCGGTCAGCTGACCGGGTAGGGGTGGGCGACCAGCACCGGGCAGTGCGCGTGCTGGATCGCCGCCTGACTGACCGAGCCGAGCAGCAGCCCGGCGAATCCGGCCCGGCCCCGGGTGCCCACGACCAGCAGCGACGCCGTGCCGCTGGCCTCGACGAGCCCCTGGGCCGCGCCGGCCGCGCGGACCGGATGCTCCCGCACCACCAGGTCGGGATGCTCGGCGCGAACGGCGGCGGAGGCGTCGGAGAGCAGCCGTACCGTGTCGGCCTGGTGCGCGGCCTGTGACTCCTCGATCTCCTCCGGCACCGTCCGCTCCTCGTCCGCAGGGCCGACGTGCACCAGCACCAGCGGCACGTCCCGCAGGGTTGCCTCGTCGGCGGCGTAGCCCGCGGCGAGCCGGGACGACTCGGACCCGTCGACGCCGACGAGCACCGGACCGTCCACCGGGATCGGTTGTTCGTCCGGGCGGACCACCAGCACCGGGCAGTGCGCGTGCGCGGCCACCTGCGTGCCGACCGAGCCGAGGAGTAGCCCGGCGAACCCGCCCAGCCCTCGGCTGCCCACCACTACCAACTCGGCCTGGCGGGACTCCTCGATCAGAGTGATGCCCGGGCCACCGGCGACCTGGCGCACCTCGACGGCCAGGCCGGGGCACCGGTCGGTCAGCTCGGCCGCCGTGCGCTCCAACATCTTCTGCGCCTCCTCGGAGGGCACCGGCACCCCGAGGTCGTACGGGTTGAGCGGCACGCCGTAGCCGAACGGGTGCAGGTAGCCGTGCACCAGGCGCAGCGTCCGGGATCGGAGCAGGGCGGCGCGGGCGGCGTGCTCCGCGGCGACGAGGCTGGACGGCGATCCGTCCACGCCCACCACGACAGGTCGGTTCATCAGCACTCCCTGGGTCGGTCAGCCCATTGTCGGCGGTGCGCAGCCGTCACGGCGCCGAACGCGCCGGCACCGGCCGACCGAACGCGCCGGCCGGGCGGTTGACGTGAGACCGGACGTGGGTCCGCGCCGGCCGAGGGGGAGTGGCCGGCGCGGACGGTACGAGGGGTCAGTCCTTGCGATCCTCGCGGCGGTGCCGAACGACGACCACCGGGCTGTGCGAGTGGTGCAGCACCGTGTGGCTCACCGAGCCGAGCAGCATGCCGGCCAGCGCGCCACGGCCGCGTGCACCGACCACGGTGAGCTGCGCCGTGGCCGACTCCTCCACCAGCATCCGCGCCGGTGCGCCGTACGCCACTCGGCGCCGCACCGGCACGTCGGGGTAGCGCTCGGACCAACCGGCGATCGCCTCGGCGAGCACCCGCTCCTCCTCGGCGATGAGCGCTTCCACGTCGTTCGCTATCGGCAGGAGGTCGCTCGGCGCCGCCGGGATGATCCAAGCGTGCACCGCCACCAGATCGGTGCCGCGCAACGAGGCTTCCTCGAAGGCGAACCCCAACGCCTGGGCGGACAGGTCCGAGCCGTCGACCCCGACCAGGACCGGCCCGTCGGCGCGGGCCTCACCCTTGACGACCAGCACCGGGCAGTCGGCGCGGGCGGAGACCTGCACCGCCACCGAGCCGATCAGCAGCCCGCCGAAGCCGCCCAGGCCCCGGCTGCCGAGCACCAGCAGCGCCGCGTCCCGGGCCTCGACCAGCAGCATCGGCGTGGGCGCGCCCTCGACGATCGCGCCGGTGACGGCGAGCTCCGGTGCGACCTTGCCGGCCTCGGTCACCGCCTCGGCGACCACCTGCTCCGCCTGGTGCCGGAACCCGGCGTTGACGGGAGCGCCCGGCGCCGGCTCCAACGACACGCCGTAGAGCGACCAGATGAACGCGTGCACCACCCGCAGCGGGCGGCCCCGCGTCGCGGCCTCCCGGGCGGCGACACGCACCGCCTCCAGCGCCGATGTCGAGCCGTCCACAGCCACCACCACGGGGGCACCGGATCTGTTGGTCATCACGTCCTCCTTAGTTCCGTCTTCATCCTCCTGCGGTGCGGGCCGGACGGTCAGGGGCGGACGGTAAGGGGCCGGGGGCCATTGGTCCCGTCGACCCGGTCGCTCGGCGGTGTCGGACGGCGACGGGTCAGCCGCAGCACCAACCCGGGCAGAGCGCTCACCACCGCGCAGGCCAGCAGCACGGTCGGTGCCAGGGGGTCGGTGCCGAGCAGGTCCCGCAGCGGGGCGAACAGCACCCCGCCGACCTGCAACAGTGCCGACACCGCGACCGCGACGAGGAGGCCGGGGTTGCCGTGGCGCGCGCCCGCTGGCCGGGGTGCCCGGACGGCCAGTGCCACGCCGAGCTGGGCCAGCCCGAGCACCACGAAGACCACCGACTGCCAGGGCAGGTCCCGGTCGGCGGCGACCACACCGGCGCCCAGCACCACGGCGGCGATCAGCGCGCCGGTGACCAGGACGTCCCGACCGAGCCCTGCGCCGAGCACCGACTCCTGTGGCGAGCGCGGCGAGCGCCGCAGGGTGCCGGGTTCCGCCGGCTCGGCGCCGAGCGCCACCCCGGGCACCCCGTGGGTCAGCAGGTTGATCCAGAGGATCTGGGCGGGCAACAGCGGTACGGCCAACCCGAACAGCGGGCCGATGAGCATCACCATGATCTCCGCCACGCCACCGGAGAGGGCGTAGCGCAGGAACCGGCGAATGTTGTCGTAGATGCGGCGGCCCTCACCGATGGCGGCGGCCACTGTGGACAGGTCGTCGTCGACGAGGACCAGGTCGGCGGCCTGCCGGGCGACCTCGGTGCCGCCACCCATCGCCACCCCGATGTCGGCGCGGCGCAGCGCCGGCGCGTCGTTGACTCCGTCGCCGGTCATCGCGACCACGTGACCGCGGGCCTGCAGGTCCGCGATGATGTCGAGCTTCTGTTCCGGTTGGGTCCGGGCGAAGACCCGGGTGTCCGGGTGCGCCGTCGAGTCGTCGTCGCCGCGGGCGAGAGGATCACCGTCGTGCCACAGGCCGAGCTGGGAGCCGATCGCGGCGGCGGTGGCCGGGTGGTCGCCGGTGATCAGCAGCAGCCGTACCCCGGCGGCGTCGAGGCTCTCGGCGATCTCGGGCGCGCCGGCGCGCAGCGGGTCACCGACGGCGACCAACCCGAGCGGGCGCAGACCGGTCGGCGCGGCCGGGTCCGGCGACGTGTCCGCCAGGGCGGCGGCGACGGCGAGCACCCGCAGGCCCTCCCCGGCGAGCCGGTGGGCGGTGCGGGTCAACGCGGCGATCTCGTCGTCGGTGGCGTCGAGCAGGGACGTGGTGAGGACACTCTCCGGGGCACCTTTGCAGACCACGAGATAGCGCTGGTCGCAGGAGCGGTGCACCGTGACCATCCGCCGTTGGGCCTGGTCGAACGGGTGCTCGGCGACCCGTGGCCAGGCCGCGCGGGTGTCCTGCGGGTCGAGGCCGCACCGGGCCGCGAAGGCCACGAGCGCCGCTTCGAGAGGATCGCCCACGGCGCCCCAGTCGCGTCGTTCGTCGTCCGGGGGTGACAAGGCGGCGTCGTTGCAGAGCAGCCCGGCCCGCGCCAGCCGGCGGAGTTCCTCCGGTACGGCCACCGGCGCGCCATCCTGGTGCACGGCGCCGTGCGGGGCGTACCCACTGCCGGTGACCTCGTACCGCTCCCCGTCGGTGGTGGCGACCTGCTGCACCGCCATGCGCCCCTCTGTGAGGGTGCCCGTCTTGTCGGAGGCGATCACGGTCACCGAGCCGAGTGTCTCCACCGCGTGCAGCCGGCGCGGGATGGCGTGCGCGGCGGCCATCCGGCGCGCGCCCAGCGCCAGCGCCAGGGTCACCACCGCCGGCAGCGACTCGGGTACCGCCGCGACGACCAGGCTCACCGCCGTGATGGCCATGTCGACCACCGGTCGACCGCTGAACAACCCGATCGCGAAGACCAGCCCCGACAGGACGACCGCGACCAACCCGAGCGTGCGGCCCAGGGCGGAGAGCCGGCGTTGCAGGGGAGTGGCGCCGGGCCGCGTGCCCGCCACCAGGGCGCTGATCCGGCCCAACGCGCTCGCCGGCCCCGTCCGGAGCACGGTGCCGTCCGCGCGTCCGGTGGTGACCACCGTCCCGGCCAGCGCCTCCTGACCGACGGTCCGCCCCACCGGTACCGACTCACCACTCAACGCGGATTCATCCAGTTGCAGCCGGTTCGCCTCGACCAGCAGCAGGTCGGCCGGGACGATGTCGCCGGCCTCGATCCGGACGAGGTCACCGTGGACGAGGTCGGCGGCGGGGACGGCCAGGTCCCGGCCGTCACGGACCACCCGGGCGGTGGGGGCGGCGAGCTGGCCCAGCGCCGCGATGGCGCGATCCGCGCGGATCTCCTGCACCACCCCGATGATCGTGTTCACCAGCACGACCAGGACGATCACCGCGGTGTCCGGGTAGTCGCCGAGCACCGTGGTCACCACCGCGGCGGCCAGCAGCAGGGCCACCAGCGGGTCGGTGAGCTGGTGCAGCACCCGTACGGCCGCGTGCCGGCGCGGCGGCGGTGCCACCGCGTTGGGTCCGTTCGCCCGCAATCGGGCGGCGGCCTCTGCCGCGTCGAGCCCGACCGCGACGGGCACATCGATCGTGCCCTCCAGCGTCCGGCCCGGACCGCCCGTCTTCGCCACCAGTGACCTCCCCGTCCCGCGCGGCGCGTCACCGGCACGCCGTCCGTCTCACCATCCCGCTGAGTGATCACCCAGGGCAGAGGCGTTGCGCCCGATGGGCTCGGGACCAAAGACCCGCCGGGCCTCCCGGGTCCCCGGCTTGTACGGGAATACGTTTGTACGTACTATCAACCTATGACCGCCACCATGGAGTCGCGGCTCGCCGCGCTGGAGACCCAGGTCGCCGCGTTGAACGAGCGCCTGGCGGCGGCGCCACCAGCGCCACCCGTATCCGAGGGCACCTTCTGGGCACTCGACGGCCTCAAGCAGCGCCTGCCGCCCGAGGGCACCGGCGCGGTCCTCTACACCGGCACCGTCCGCGTCGCCGGGCAGCACTACGACTGGCAGTACGGCCGCACCGTCGACGACGTGCTCGCCGCCGACTGGACGGAGCTGGCCAGCACGCTCTCCGCATTGGCCCACCCGGTGCGGCTGCGGCTGCTGCGCGAGATCCTCGACGGCCGGCAGAGCACCAGCGAGCTCGCCGAGATCGAGGAGCTGGGCACCACCGGCCAACTCCACCACCACCTGCGCCAGATCACCGCCGCCGGCTGGCTGAGCAGCACCGGCCGGGGTCGGTGGGCCGTCCCCGCCGAACGCGTGGTGCCGCTGCTGACCATCCTCACCGCCGCCGGCCGATGACCCACGCCCGCAGCACCGACCGCCCGCACGACGAGCAGCAGGGAGAAGCACCATGCGCCGGACGACAGTGATCACCATCGTCGTCGCGCTGATCGCCGGCCTCGCCGGAATCGCACTCATGCCCCGGGTGGCCCGCCTCGGCGCGCAGACCACCGGCGACGCTGACCTGGCCGGCGCCGCACGCGCGGCCGTACGCGACCCGTCGGGACACCGCGGGCTCGCCGTCGCACTGGTCGAGAACGGCCGGATCCGCACGGCCGGCCTGGGTGACCGGGACCGGACCGGCCAGCCCGTCGAGCCCGGCACCTCGTTCGAGATCGGCTCGGTCACCAAGGCGCTCACCGGCATGCTCCTCGCCGACCAGGCCGCCGCCGGGGTCGTCCGCCCCGACGACCCTCTCGGCGCCACCTGGCCCACGGTCACCGGCCCCGCCCGCGACGTGACGCTCGCCGAGTTGGCCAGCCACCGCGCCGGTCTGCCCCGGCTCGCCCCCGACGGCATCCTGGGCTGGGCCCGCATCCTCTGGTCCAACGTGTCCGGCGGCAACCCGTACGCCGGGCAGGACACCGACGCCGTCCGCAGCGCCGCCGACCGGGTCACCCCCGACGACGACGATCGCGGCGAGGTCCACTACTCCAACCTCGGGCCGTCCGTGCTCGGCCACGCGCTGGCAGCGAGGGCCGGCGTCGCGTACGCCGATCTGCTGCGGGCGCGGCTGCTCCAACCGCTCGGGATGGACGCCACAGTGATCGCCACCCACGCCGACGACCTGCCGGCCGGCCGCGCGCACGGCGGCCGGGCCTCCGGCCGGCCCCTCGACACCTGGTCGGGAGTGGGGTACGCACCGGCCGGCGTCGGCCCCTGGTCCACCGCCGGGGACCTGGGCCGGCTGGCCGCCGCGACCCTCGCCGGCACCGCGCCCGGCGCCGACGCCACCACCGCCCGCTTCCGGGAGGACGAGAACAACCACATCGGGTACGGCTGGTTCACCACCCGGCACGGCGACCACGAGGTGGTCTGGCACAACGGCGCGACCGGCGGGTTCCGGTCCTACATCGGCCTCGAACGGGCCACCGGCAGGGCGGTGGTGGTGCTCGGCAACACCGACAGGGGCGTCGAGCCGATCGGGCTGCGACTGCTCGGCGTACCGGAGAAGGAGGCGGGGGAGGCGGCACCGGTGGCTCCCGTCTGGATCGGCGCCGGTCTCGCTCTGGCGTTCACCTTCCTCGGCGGCCTGTCCCTGCTCGGCACCGCCCGCCGCCGCGAACTGGACCGGGTGACAGTGGTGGCCGCGGTGGTGTGGGCGTTCGCCTATCTCGGGTTGGCGCACCGGATGGGCGACTGGTCGGTGGTGCCGGTCTGGCTCTGGCCGCTCGGGGCCGGTCTGTCCGCGGCGGGAGCAACACTGGCCGTGACCCGGTGGTCCGCCCTGCCGGTGGTCGACGCGCGGGTGCCGTGGCGTCGCCTGCTGTCGGTGGCCAGTTCCCTGCTCGCCGCCGTGCTGGCGGTCGCCGCCGTGAGCGACTGAGCGAGCCGCGCGGGCCCGCCGTTGCGTACCCTCGGCCGATGACTTCTGATCTGCGGCTGCGCCCGGTCCTGGAGGACGACCTCGTCGAGTTCTTCCTGTTCCAGCAGGACCCGGAGGCCAACCGGATGGCCGCCTTCGTCGCCGAGGACCCGTCCGACCGTCGGGAGTTCGCCCGGCACTGGGCGCGGGTGCTCACCAACCCGGCGAACCGGGTCCGGACCGTCGAGGTCGACGGCGAGGTGGTCGGCTACGTGAGCGCCTTCCCGGTCGACGACCAGACCGAGGTCAGCTACTGGATCGACAGGGAACGCTGGGGCCGGGGCCACGCCACGGCGGCCCTGGCCGCCCTGCTGCGCGAGCTGCCCCGCCCGGTGCACGCCCGCGCCGCCAAGGACAACGCTGCGTCCCTCGCGGTGCTGCGCAAGTGCGGGTTCGTGGTGGTCGGCGAGGACTCGGGGTACGCCAACGGCCGCGGCGAAGACGTCGAGGAGTGGCTGCTGGAGCTGCCCGCCGATACTTCTGACCTGGGTGGGCACTAGTCTCGCGGCGTGAACTGGTTGGATCTCGTCGGCTGGGCCGGCTCTGCGGTGCTGGTCTGGTCGCTGCTGCAGTCGCGCATCCTGCGGCTGCGCGCGCTCAACCTCGTCGGCTGCCTCGTGCTGATCGGCTACAACGCCGCGATCGAGGTCTGGCCCATGGTCGGGCTCAACATCGTGCTTACGGTGATCAACCTCTGGTACCTGCGGGGAATGCTCGCCACCCGGCACGACGAGAAGACCTACCAGGTGGTCGAGGTCGGCGTCGGCGACCAGTTCCTCGCCCACACGCTGCGGGTGCACGCCGCTGACATCGCCCGCTTCAACCCCGACTTCCGGTGGGATGCGGACACCTCGGGACGATCCGCCTTCCTGGTGGTCACCGCCGACGAGGTGGTCGGCGTCGTGCTGTCCCACGCCGAGGCGCGCGGCGTCGCCCAGATCGACCTGGACTACGTGACCCCCAAGTTCCGCGACTTCACCCCGGGCGAGTTCGTCTACCGGCGCAGCCACCTGTTCACCGAACGAGGCTTCCGCCAGGTGGTCAGCCCGCCCCGGATGGTCGCGCCGTATTACCACCGGCTCGGCTTCCGCCCGGAGGGCGACTCGTACGTCCTCGATCTGCCTACCACCCCGGCGGCCGATCCCGCGTAGCGTCACCCGCGACCTATCGGCGTAGCCTCGCCGGCGCAGGATTCAGCGGGCACCGGATGGGGCAATCACACGCCTACGCCGGGCGGGCTCGCCGACCGGCGGGCGCCGCGCGTACCGGCCGGCGCCACCACCACGAGGGAGCGAACCGGGCGTGCAGAGCTACGGGAGCCAACTGGCCCTGGTCGGAATCCTGGTCGTGATCAACGCGCTCTTCGCGGGCAGCGAGATGGCGTTGGTGTCACTGCGGGACAGCCAGATCCAGCGGTTGGAACGGACCAGTCGCGGGGGCCGGGTGCTGGCCCGCCTCGCCAAGGACCCGAACCGCTTCCTGGCCACCATCCAGATCGGCATCACCCTCGCCGGCTTCCTCGCCTCCGCCGCCGCGGCGGTCTCGCTGGCCAAGCCTCTCGTGCCGCTGCTCGGAATCTTCGGCGGCGCCGCCGAGACGATGGCGATCGTGGTGGTCACCCTCGCGCTGACGTTCGTCACCCTCGTCTTCGGCGAGCTGGCGCCCAAGCGGATCGCCATGCAGGCCGCCGAGCGGTGGGCGCTGCTGGTGGCCCGCCCACTCGACCTGCTCGCGACATTCACCCGCCCGGCCGTCTGGGCGCTCGGCGCCACCAGCGACGTGGTGGTCCGCCTGGTCGGGCTCAACCCCAAGCACCAGCCGGAGGAGATCGGCCCGGACGAGCTGCGGGACATCGTCGCCGGCAACCACGGCTTCACCAAGGAACAACGCACCATCATCGCCGGCGCGGTGGAGATCGCCGACCGACGGTTGCGGGCTGTCCTCGTACCCCGGTTGCAGGTCTTCACGCTCGACAGCGGGACCACCGCGGAGGCCGCGCGGCTCGTGCTGGCCGCCACCGGGCACTCCCGCGCGCCGGTCGTGCGACACGGCGGCTTGGACGACACGGCCGGCGTGATCCACCTGCGCGACCTGGTGGGGGTGCCCGACGACCGCCCGGTCGACGAGATCGCCCGCCCTCCGATGCTGCTGCCCGACTCGTTGCCCGTCGTGGAGGCGCTGCGCCAGTTCAAGGCAGAGCGCCAACACATCGCACTCGTCGTGGACGAGCGCGGCGCGGTCGACGGCATCGTCACGCTGGAGGACATCCTGGAGGAGATCGTCGGTGAGATCTACGACGAGACCGACAGGGACGTGCGCTCGGTCCGCCGCGACCCCGACGGCGCGCTGCTGCTGCCCGGCACCTTCCCGGTGCACGACCTTCCGGACATCGGCGTCGAGCTGCCGTCGCGCCCGGAAGGCGACTACACCACCGTCGCCGGGCTGGTGCTGGCCCGACTCGGGCACATCCCCACCGTCGCCGGCGAGGACGTCACCCTGGACGGCTGGGTGCTGATGGTGGCCGGCATCGACCACCGGGCGATCACCGAGGTACGGGTCAGCCGGGTGCCCGACGACTCCGACTCCGACTCCGACGCCGACCTGACCTCGGAGCCGGTGCTGGACGAGGCCCGCAGCTGAACCGTCCGGGTGCCGCCGCTCAGTCGCGCGAGAGGTTCTGGAGGCGGACCTGACCGCGGGCGACCAGCCGCTCGTCGGCGTCGGTGATCTCCACCTGCCACAGCTGCTGGCTGCGGCCCCGGTGCACCGGCGTGCCGACCGCGGTCAGCTCCCCGTCCCGGACGGCCCGCAGGAAGTCGGTCTGGTTCGACACGCCGACCACAGTGCCCCGGTCACCCAGCCAGAGGGAACCACCCACGCTGGCCGCGGTCTCCACGACCGAGCAGTACACCCCACCGTGCTGAATGCCGAACGGCTGGTGCAGCTCCGGTCGGACCCGCCAGCTGATGACCACCCGGTCAGCGGACGCCTCTTCGAACTTCAGGCCGAGCAGGGCGACGAAACCACCCGTCAGATCCGGCATCTCCACGGCAGAACCCCTCCTCGATCAACGGGGCGCAAGCCTAACCGGGGCTGGTTACGGGAAACCCGGTACGGGTCGGTGCCGGCGATGGGGGAGAATCGGTGACCGTGACCGACAGCAGCCCCCCGCCGTCCCGGCGGGACTCCCTGACCGACGACCTGCTCTGGCGTGGCCTCATCCAGGACTCGACCGGCCTCGACGAGCTGCGCGAGCTGCTCGACGGCGGGACGGCCACCACCTATTACGTGGGTTTCGACCCCACCGCGCAGAGCCTGCACGTCGGCTCGCTCATGCAGGTCACCACGGCCCGCAGGCTGCAACTCGCGGGGCACCGCCCGTTGCTGCTGGTGGGCGGCGCGACCGGGCAGATCGGTGACCCCAAGGAGAGCGCCGAACGGACGCTCAACCCGCCCGAGGTGATCGCCGGCTGGGTCGAGCGGATCCGTGAGCAGCTCGCGCCCTTCGTGTCGTACACGGGGGACAACGCCGCGCAACTGGTCAACAACCTGGACTGGACCGGCGAGATGTCGGTGGTCGAGTTCCTGCGCGACGTGGGCAAGCACTTCCCGGTCAACAAGATGCTCGCCCGGGAGGTGGTGCGGGCGCGGCTGGAGACCGGCATCAGCTTCACCGAGTTCAGCTACCAGCTGCTGCAGGCCAACGACTTCTACGAGCTGCACCGGCGGCACGGCTGCCAGCTTCAGTTCGGCGGGTCCGACCAGTGGGGCAACATCACCGCCGGCGTCGACTACGTACGTCGACGTGGCGCGGGGCCGGTGCAGGCGTTCACCACGCCGCTGGTCACCAAGGCCGACGGCACGAAGTTCGGCAAGACCGAGGGCGGCGCCGTCTGGCTCGACCCGACATTGACCAGCCCGTACGCGTTCTACCAGTTCTGGCTCAACGTCGATGACCGCGAGGTCGACCGCTACCTGCGCTTCTTCAGCTTCCGTACGCGCGAGGAGCTGGAGGAGTTGGCGAAGGCGACGGCCGAGCGGCCGGCGGCCCGCCTGGCACAGCGGGCGCTCGCCGAGGAGCTGACCACCCTGGTGCACGGCGCCGACGAGACCCGACAGGCGATCGCCGCCAGTCAGGCCCTCTTCGGCCGCGGGTCGCTGGATGACCTGGCCCCGGAGACGCTGCGCGCGGCGTTGACCGAGGCCGGCCTGGTGCGTCTCTCCGGCGAACTGCCGGATGTGGCGGGGTTGTTGCGGGACTCCGGGCTCGTCAGTGGCCTGAAGGAGGCCCGTCGGGTGATCGCCGAGGGCGGCGCCTACGTCAACAACAACCGGGTGACCGAGGTGGACGCCGGGGTGTCGGCGACCGACCTGCTGCACGGGCGATACCTGGTGCTGCGCCGTGGCAAGCGCTCGTTCGCGGGCGTTGAGCTGGGCGAATAGTCGACTGTCGACGGTGTGACGGGGGACGCGTCCGGCGGATTTGACGATCATCCCGCCGGACGCGTAACTTTCTCTCTGCCAGCGCGGAACGGACGAAACAGGCGAAAGCCTGAGACGGTCGGAGCGCGGGAATGACCGCCGGGTCGGAGGGGTTGTACCTCTCGGAACCGGTACCGGGTGGTGCCCCCGAGTTCGCCGCGAGGCGGATTTGGCGCGGCGAAACCGACCGGGTATGGTTACCAACCGGCAGGGCACCGGGCAAGCTTGCGGGAGACCGCAGCGGCCGGCCTGCCAAATCCGTGACGAGAGCGGCGCAAGCCGGTCGGGACATGGTGCCCGCATTACCGGGTGAAGCACGACGAACCGCGAAACACCGGTTTGACACGGCGGAAACCAGCGGGTAACGTAGTAAAAGTGCCTGGCGCTGGAAAGCGCTAAGGGACACGAACGAAAAGCCCCGGTTGGGGGTTCCACTGAGGTGGGGCTTCTGGTCGGTGTGTGGTTGTTCTTTGAGAACTCAACAGGGTGCTTGTAAAGCCAGTGCCAATTATGATTTATACCCCGGACTGGTCAGTTTTTTCTGGCTGGTTGGGATTCCTTTGGCAACATTTGTTTGTTGTCAGGATGCTGTTCAACTAATTTTTTGTTGGAGAGTTTGATCCTGGCTCAGGACGAACGCTGGCGGCGTGCTTAACACATGCAAGTCGAGCGGAAAGGCCCTTCGGGGTACTCGAGCGGCGAACGGGTGAGTAACACGTGAGCAACCTGCCCCAAGCTTTGGGATAACCCTCGGAAACGGGGGCTAATACCGAATAGGACTTCCGGCCGCATGGCTGGGGGTGGAAAGTTTTTCGGCTTGGGATGGGCTCGCGGCCTATCAGCTTGTTGGTGGGGTGATGGCCTACCAAGGCGACGACGGGTAGCCGGCCTGAGAGGGCGACCGGCCACACTGGGACTGAGACACGGCCCAGACTCCTACGGGAGGCAGCAGTGGGGAATATTGCACAATGGGCGGAAGCCTGATGCAGCGACGCCGCGTGAGGGATGACGGCCTTCGGGTTGTAAACCTCTTTCAGCAGGGACGAAGCGAGAGTGACGGTACCTGCAGAAGAAGCACCGGCCAACTACGTGCCAGCAGCCGCGGTAAGACGTAGGGTGCGAGCGTTGTCCGGATTTATTGGGCGTAAAGAGCTCGTAGGCGGCTTGTCGCGTCGACCGTGAAAACTTGGGGCTCAACCCCAAGCCTGCGGTCGATACGGGCAGGCTAGAGTTCGGTAGGGGAGACTGGAATTCCTGGTGTAGCGGTGAAATGCGCAGATATCAGGAGGAACACCGGTGGCGAAGGCGGGTCTCTGGGCCGATACTGACGCTGAGGAGCGAAAGCGTGGGGAGCGAACAGGATTAGATACCCTGGTAGTCCACGCTGTAAACGTTGGGCGCTAGGTGTGGGGGACCTCTCCGGTTTCCTGTGCCGCAGCTAACGCATTAAGCGCCCCGCCTGGGGAGTACGGCCGCAAGGCTAAAACTCAAAGGAATTGACGGGGGCCCGCACAAGCGGCGGAGCATGCGGATTAATTCGATGCAACGCGAAGAACCTTACCTGGGTTTGACATGGCCGCAAAACTCACAGAGATGTGAGGTCCTTCGGGGGCGGTCACAGGTGGTGCATGGCTGTCGTCAGCTCGTGTCGTGAGATGTTGGGTTAAGTCCCGCAACGAGCGCAACCCTCGTTCGATGTTGCCAGCGCGTTATGGCGGGGACTCATCGAAGACTGCCGGGGTCAACTCGGAGGAAGGTGGGGATGACGTCAAGTCATCATGCCCCTTATGTCCAGGGCTTCACGCATGCTACAATGGCCGGTACAATGGGCTGCGATACCGCGAGGTGGAGCGAATCCCAAAAAGCCGGTCTCAGTTCGGATCGGGGTCTGCAACTCGACCCCGTGAAGTCGGAGTCGCTAGTAATCGCAGATCAGCAACGCTGCGGTGAATACGTTCCCGGGCCTTGTACACACCGCCCGTCACGTCACGAAAGTCGGCAACACCCGAAGCCGGTGGCCCAACCCCTTGTGGGAGGGAGCCGTCGAAGGTGGGGCTGGCGATTGGGACGAAGTCGTAACAAGGTAGCCGTACCGGAAGGTGCGGCTGGATCACCTCCTTTCTAAGGAGCACCTTCACCTGAAAGGGTGCAAGGAGCCCGCGGCCCACGGATGTTGGGTCGGGGTGCTCAGATGGCGGAGACACTGGCAAGTTTTTCCTCGGCAACGGCCGGGTTCCTTCTAGTACAGCTGCTTTCGGGTGGTGGGAACGAAGTCCCTGGTGCGGCTGAGAAGAAATGTGAGCACCCTGTTGGGTCCTGAAGGAACAACCATGTGGTTGTTGTTTCAGAGACTTGGCCAGCCCTCCGGTGTGGGGGCTGGGAGTCTGCCAGGCATGGCCTGGCCCCACATACCGCTGGTCGTTGGACTGGGTTTGGTGTGGGGCGGATCGGGTTGTGGGTTGGTCGTTTGTTGAGAATTGCACAGTGGACGCGAGCATCTTTGTGGTCAAGTTGTCAAGGGCGAACGGTGAATGCCTTGGCACCAGGAGCCGATGAAGGACGTGGGAGGCCGCGATAGGCCTGGGGGAGCTGTCAACCAAGCTGTGATCCCAGGGTGTCCGAATGGGGAAACCTGGCACCAGTCATGTGGTGTCACCCACACCTGAACACATAGGGTGTGTGGAGGGAACGCGGGGAAGTGAAACATCTCAGTACCCGTAGGAAGAGAAAACAATTTAGTGATTCCGTGAGTAGTGGCGAGCGAAAGCGGATCGAGGCTAAACCGGCTGCGTGTGATACCTGTCAGGGGTTGCGTGGTCGGGGTTGTGGGACCCTGCTGAACAAGCTGACACTTGTTCGAGAAGTTACAAAGTTAGTGGCTAGTCGAACAGTCTGGAATGGCTGACCGTAGACGGTGAAAGTCCGGTAGGTGAAAGTTGCTGACCTTCTGTGGGTGTTCCCGAGTAGCGGCGGACCCCTGAAATCTGCCGTGAATCTGCCAGGACCACCTGGTAAGCCTAAATACTTCCTGGTGACCGATAGCGGACAAGTACCGTGAGGGAATGGTGAAAAGTACCCCGGGAGGGGAGTGAAATAGTACCTGAAACCGTTCGCCTACAATCCGTCGGAGCCTTGCGGGGTGACGGCGTGCCTTTTGAAGAATGAGCCTGCGAGTTAGTGGCATGTGGCGAGGTTAACCCGTGTGGGGGAGCCGTAGCGAAAGCGAGTCTGAATAGGGCGATTCAGTCGCGTGTCCTAGACCCGAAGCGGAGTGATCTAGCCATGGGCAGGCTGAAGCGCGGGTAAGACCGCGTGGAGGGCCGAACCCACCAATGTTGAAAAATTGGGGGATGACCTGTGGTTAGGGGTGAAAGGCCAATCAAACTCCGTGATAGCTGGTTCTCCCCGAAATGCATTTAGGTGCAGCGTCGCGTGTTTCTTGCCGGAGGTAGAGCACTGGATGGTCTAGGGGGCCCACAAGCTTACCGAAATCAGCCAAACTCCGAATGCCGGTAAGTGAGAGCGCGGCAGTGAGACTGCGGGGGATAAGCTTCGTAGTCGAGAGGGAAACAGCCCAGATCACCAGCTAAGGCCCCTAAGCGTGTGCTAAGTGGAAAAGGATGTGGGGTCGCATAGACAACCAGGAGGTTGGCTTAGAAGCAGCCACCCTTTAAAGAGTGCGTAATAGCTCACTGGTCAAGTGGTTCCGCGCCGACAATGTAGCGGGGCTCAAGCACACCGCCGAAGCTGTGGCATTCACATTTTAACCTCGCTTGGACTTGATTCCTTGTGCAGGTGTGTGGATGGGTAGGGGAGCGTCGTGCCGCGAGTGAAGCAGCGGGGTGACCCAGTTGTGGACGCGGCACGAGTGAGAATGCAGGCATGAGTAGCGAAAGAAGGGTGAGAAACCCTTCCGCCGGATGACCAAGGGTTCCAGGGCCAGGCTAATCCGCCCTGGGTGAGTCGGGACCTAAGGCGAGGCCGAGAGGCGTAGTCGATGGACAACGGGTTGATATTCCCGTACCCGCGAAAGAGCGTCCCTGATGAACCTCGTTGTGCTAACCACCTGAACTGACTGATGTCTTCGGACGGATGTTGGGGAGGCTGGGAACCTGATGGGTAGTAGTCAAGCGATGGGGTGACGCAGGAAGGTAGCTGAGCCCGGCCGGTGGTTGTGCCGGGGTAAGCGTGTAGGCCGTGTTGTAGGCAAATCCGCAACACATTTAAGGCTGAGACGTGATGCCGAGCCGATTCAGGTGAAGTCAGTGATCCTATGCTGCCGAGAAAAGCCTCTAGCGAGTTCTTAGCGGCCCGTACCCCAAACCGACACAGGTGGTCAGGTAGAGAATACCGAGGCGATCGGGCGAACTGTGGTTAAGGAACTCGGCAAATTGCCCCCGTAACTTAGGGAGAAGGGGGGCCGGAGACGTGAAGCCCCGCGCGGGTGGAGCGTTGTATGGCCGCAGAGAGCAGGGGGAAGCGACTGTTTACTAAAAACACAGGTCCATGCGAAGAAGTAATTCGATGTATATGGACTGACGCCTGCCCGGTGCTGGAACGTTAAGGGGACCTGTTAGCTCTTCGGGGCGAAGCGGAGAACTTAAGCGCCAGTAAACGGCGGTGGTAACTATAACCATCCTAAGGTAGCGAAATTCCTTGTCGGGTAAGTTCCGACCTGCACGAATGGCGTAACGACTTCCCCACTGTCTCAACCACAGGCCCGGCGAAATTGCAGTACGAGTAAAGATGCTCGTTACGCGCGGCAGGACGGAAAGACCCCGGGACCTTTACTATAGCTTGACATTGGTACTCGAATTAGTTTGTGTAGGATAGGTGGGAGCCGGTGAAGTCCATACGCCAGTATGGGTGGAGGCAATCTTGAAATACCACTCTGGTTGATTTGGGTATCTAACTTCGGACCGTTATCCGGTTCAGGGACAGTGTCTGGTGGGTAGTTTAACTGGGGCGGTTGCCTCCTAAAAGGTAACGGAGGCGCCCAAAGGTTCCCTCAGCCTGGTTGGCAATCAGGTGTTGAGTGCAAGTACACAAGGGAGCTTGACTGTGAGACTGACAGGTCGAGCAGGGACGAAAGTCGGGACTAGTGATCCGGCACTTGCGAGTGGAAGCGGTGTCGCTCAACGGATAAAAGGTACCCCGGGGATAACAGGCTGATCTTCCCCAAGAGTCCATATCGACGGGATGGTTTGGCACCTCGATGTCGGCTCGTCGCATCCTGGGGCTGTAGCAGGTCCCAAGGGTTGGGCTGTTCGCCCATTAAAGCGGTACGCGAGCTGGGTTTAGAACGTCGTGAGACAGTTCGGTCCCTATCCGCCGTGCGCGTAGGATACTTGAGAAGGGCTGTCCCTAGTACGAGAGGACCGGGACGGACGAACCTCTGGTGTGCCAGTTGTCCTGCCAAGGGCACGGCTGGTTAGCTACGTTCGGAAGGGATAACCGCTGAAAGCATCTAAGCGGGAAGCCTGCTTCAAGATGAGGTATCCCACCCCACTTTGTGGGGGTAAGGCCCCCAGCTAGACGACTGGGTTGATAGGCCGGAAATGTAAGCCCGGTAACGGGTTCAGTTGACCGGTACTAATAGGCCGAGGACTTGACTACTAAGCTGCTACGCGTCCACTGTGCAACTCTCGATAAACGAACAACAGACCACACGTTTGGTGTTGGTGTTGTTTGACATGTCGATAGAGTTACGGCGGTCATGGCGGAGGGGAAACGCCCGGTTACATTCCGAACCCGGAAGCTAAGCCCTCCAGCGCCGATGGTACTGCACTCGTGAGGGTGTGGGAGAGTAGGACGCCGCCGGACAATCTTCCAGTCGAGGG
Organism: Micromonospora sp. A202; assembly: GCF_006715105.1. Classification (NCBI taxonomy): domain Bacteria; kingdom Bacillati; phylum Actinomycetota; class Actinomycetes; order Micromonosporales; family Micromonosporaceae; genus Micromonospora; species Micromonospora sp. A202. The sequence goes on from NZ_VFMP01000001.1 coordinate 2,295,612, forward strand.
CCGCCCCATCCGGGTCGGCCCTCGACTGCGTAGCGCCATTGGTGGCGCAATCAGGAAGGATGTACCTGTGAGTTCAGGACCGCAGGGCGGAGACCGTCCCCGTCGCTACGAAGACCGTACTGACGGCGCGGGCGGACGCGACCGCGGCCCGCGCCGCGATGACCGAGACCGTCCCCCGTACCGGGGAGACCGTGACAACGCTGGTGGCGCCCGCGGCGGCTACGCCGGCGGCCGCGACTCTGGTTCCCGTGGCGGCGACCGGGACAGCTCGCGCTCCAGCGCCCCCCGCGAGGGTGGTTACCGTGGCGGCGACCGCGACGGCTCGCGCTCCAGCGCCCCCCGTGAGGGTGGTTACCGTGGCGGCGACCGCGACGGCTCGCGCTCCAGCGCCCCCCGCGAGGGTGGTTACCGGGGCGGCGACCGCGACGCTTCGCGCTCCAGCGCCCCCCGCGAGGGTGGTTACCGGGGCGGTGACCGCGACGGTTCGCGCTCCAGCGCCCCCCGTGAGGGTGGTTACCGGGGCGGTGACCGTCGTGAGGGTGGTTTCCGCGGTGGTGACCGTGATGCTTCGCGTTCCGGCGGCCCGCGTGAGGGTGGTTTCCGCGGTGGTGATCGGGATGGTTCGCGTTCCGGTGCCCCCCGTGAGGGTGGCTTCCGTGGTGGCGATCGGGACGGCTCGCGCTCTGGTGCTCCGCGTGAGGGTGGCTTCCGCGGCGGTGACCGTCGCGAGGGTGGTTTCCGCGGTGGTGACCGTGATGCTTCGCGTTCCGGCGGCCCGCGTGAGGGTGGTTTCCGCGGTGGTGATCGGGATGGTTCGCGTTCCGGTGCCCCCCGTGAGGGTGGCTTCCGTGGTGGCGACCGGGACGGCTCGCGTTCCAGCGGCCCGCGTGACGGCGGTTTCCGCGGTGGCGACCGTGAGGGTGGCTTCCGTGGCGGCGACCGCCGCGAGGGCGGCTATCAGGGTGGCGACCGCACCCGCTCCGGCCCGTCCCGCGAGGGCGGTTTCCGCGGCGGTGACCGCGAGGGTGGTTTCCGCGGTGGCGATCGCCGTGAGGGCGGTTTCCGTGGCGGTGACCGGCCGAGTGGACCGCGCGATGGCGGCGCGCCCCGTGAGGGTGGCTTCCGTGGCGGTGACCGCGACGGTGGTTTCCGTGGTGGCGACCGCCGTGAGGGCGGTTTCCGTGGCGGTGACCGGCCGAGTGGACCGCGTGACGGCGGCGCGCCCCGTGAGGGTGGTTTCCGTGGCGGCGACCGCCGTGAAGGTGGTTTCCGTGGTGGCGATCGGGACGGCTCGCGTTCCAGCGCTCCGCGTGAGGGTGGCTTCCGTGGCGGCGACCGCGACGGTGGTTTCCGCGGTGGCGATCGCCGTGAGGGCGGTTTCCGTGGCGGTGACCGGCCGAGTGGACCGCGTGACGGCGGCGCGCCCCGTGAGGGTGGCTTCCGTGGCGGTGACCGCGACGGTGGTTTCCGTGGTGGCGACCGCCGTGAAGGTGGTTTCCGTGGTGGCGACCGGGACGGCTCGCGTTCCAGCGCTCCGCGTGAGGGTGGCTTCCGTGGCGGTGACCGCGACGGTGGTTTCCGTGGTGGCGACCGCCGTGAGGGCGGTTTCCGTGGCGGTGACCGCGACGGTGGTTTCCGTGGTGGCGACCGCCGTGAGGGCGGTTTCCGTGGTGGCGACCGCCGTGAGGGCGGTGCGCCTCGTGAGGGCGGTTTCCGTGGTGGCGACCGTGACAGCTCTCGGCCGAGTGGTCCGCGTGAGGGCGGTGGCTACCGTGGCGGCGACCGCGAGGGTGGCTACCGTGGTGGCGACCGGACGGGTGCTCCCCGGGCCGACGACCGGCCGCGTCGTGAGGGCGAGTTCCGCCGCGACGACCGCGCTGGCGGCTCCGAGTCGTACGAGGGTGGGCGTAGCTCTGGCCCGGCACTGCCGGACGATATCGTCGCGACCGACCTCGACAAGGACGTTCGCGCTGAACTGCTCTCGCTGAACAAGCCGGTCGCCGAGACGGTGGCCCGGCACCTGGTCGCGACCGGTCAGCTGATCGACGAGGACCCGGCCGAGGCGTTGGCGCACGCGCTGGCTGCCCGGCGGCTCGCGTCGCGCATCTCCGCGGTCCGTGAGGCGGTCGGCCTTGCCGCGTACCACGCGGGGGAGTGGCAGTCGGCGATCGCCGAGTTGCGTACGTACCACCGGATGAGTGGTCTGCAGAGCCACCTGGCCGTGCTCGCGGACTGTGAGCGGGCTCTTGGCCGCCCGGAGCGGGCCATCGACCTGTTCCGTGGCGCTGACCGGGAGAAGTTGGACCAGGCCGTCGCGATCGAGCTGCTCATCGTCGCCGCTGGCGCCCGGGGTGACCTCGGGCAGAAGGACGCCGCGGTGGCGATGCTCCAGGTCCCGGACCTCACCAGTGAGGCCACGGTGCCGTGGACGGCTCGGCTGCGGTACGCGTACGCCGATGCGCTGCTCGCCGTGGGCCGGCGCGAGGAAGCTCGCGAGTGGTTCTCCCGCGCCGCCGACGTGGACACCGAGGGCGAGACCGACGCCGCCGAGCGGCTGCTGGAACTCGACGGCGTGCTCATCGAAGGCGACGACGAGGACGAGGCCGCCGAGGAGATCGCCGCAGGCCCGGGCACTCCGGGCGCGGTTCCGGCCCAGCCGGACGCCGACCTGACCGGCGACGACCGCGACGACGACGACGACGAGGACGACGACGACCGCGAGGACGACGACGACCGCGACGACGACGAAGACGACGAAGACGAAGACGACGAAGACGAAGACGACGAAGACGACGAAGACGAAGACGAGGACTTCGACGACGACGAGAAGGACGGTGCTGTCGGCCGCCCTGACGACGACGAGGACTCCGTCGACGAGGACGAGGACCGTCACCCGGACGAGGCTGGCAATGCCGACACCGCTGCCGACGGCAGCGTGACGTCCGGCGACGCGGTGAACACCGACGACACCGCCCCCACCCGGGGTGACGAGTCGGAGCCGACGCAGCGGTGAGCGCGGGCGTGGGGGAGCGGCTGGTCGACGGGTACACCCTGGTCGTCTTCGACCTGGACGGCGTGATCTACCTGATCGACCGGCCGATCCCCGGCGCCGTCGAGGCGGTGGCCCGGCTGCACGACGAGGGGCGGGCGGTGGCGTACGCCACCAACAACGCCTCCCGGCGCTCCAGCGAGGTCGCCGACCTGCTCTCCGGGATGGGCGTGCCGGCTCGACCGGAGGAGGTGCTCACCTCCGCCGCGGCCTCGGCCGAACTGTTGCGGGACCGGCTGCCCGCCGGCGCGCCGGTGCTGGTGGTCGGCGCGGAGGCCCTGCGCGCCGAGCTGCGTGCGGTCGGCCTGACCCCGGTCACCAGGGCCGACGAGAACCCTGCCGCTGTGGTGCAGGGGTACGGGCCGCAGGTCGGCTGGGCCGAACTGGCCGAGGCTTCGGTCGCGGTGCGGGCCGGGGCGCTCTGGATCGCCACGAACACCGACCGGACCCTGCCCAGTGGGCGGGGACCGCTGCCCGGTAACGGGTCGCTGGTGGCCGTGCTGCGTACGGCGTTGGAGCGGGACCCTGACGTGGTGGTCGGCAAGCCGGAGTCGGCGCTGTTCGAGACCGCCGCCCGGCGCGCGGGCGGTGGCCGGAGCCTGGTGGTGGGTGACCGACTGGACACCGACATCGAGGGCGCCCGCCGTGCCGGCCTGGACAGCCTGCTCGTACTCACCGGCGTCAGCGGCGTACCGGATCTGCTGGCTGCCGAACCGCGGCGGCATCCCACGTACGTCGCGAGGGACCTGGCGGGGCTCTTCGACCCGGCTGCCGCCGTGCGGGTCCCGGGCCCGGCGGACGCTGGCGGCTGGTCCGTGACCGACCGCGACGGGGTGCTGGAACTGGCCGGGTCGGGTCGTCCGCTGGATGCGCTGGCCGCGCTCTGCGCGGTGGCCTGGTCGGCGTCGGAGCCGGCGCTGCCGAAGATCCGCCCGATCGGCCCGGACGCGGCCCACGCGCTGGAGAGCTTCGGTCTGACCGCCGCTGCCTGACCGAGGTCGGGCGAACGGGTCCGTCAGAGCAGTTTGCGCAGCTTCAGCAGGTCGAACGGGTTGGCCTTGATCGACACCCGGCGGGAGGTCACCGCGCTGGTGACGTCGAGGTCGCCGCGGACCAGGGCGAGCAGGTCGTCGCTGGACGTGCTCAGCGCGATCTTGGCTTTTGGGTCGTCGCCGTCGGTCAGCTCGACCAGCCGACCGCCGGTGATCCGGCCGTGGAACGCGGTGTCCAGGTCGGTGATCCGGCAGGCCAACGTCCGGTCCAGATCGATCCGTTCGCGCACCGTCTCCGCGTTGCGGTCCAGCCGGGCGGCCAGCTCCTGCAATGCCTGCCGGCACTCGTCCACGCTGGCCACATCTCCCCCTCGTTGATCGCCACGCCGTCCTCGGCACCGTACCGCACGGCACGGCACGGGGTGCCCGGTAGCGTGACACCTGCACACCCCGCCCCGTGGAAGGACTCAGGCATGCAGGACGCGTGGCGCGCCTACTTCGAACTGGCCATGGGCCTCGCGGAGGCGCCCCGGAAGAAGGCCCAGGACGTGGCACGTCGCCTCGTCGGTTCCGGCGGCGCGACCGCCGCCCAACTCCAGGCGCTCGGCGAGGAACTGGTCACCACCGGCGCCGCCAACCGGGAGGCGCTGACCAAGCTGGTCCGCTTCGAGGTCGACCGGGCTCTCGGCGCGGTCGGGCTGGCCACCGCCGACGAGGTGGCCGAGCTGACCCGGCGGGTGCACGACCTGGAGCGGCAACTCCGCGAGGCGCGTGCCGCCGAGCCGGCGCACGCGCCGACTGCCGGCCCCCGGGAGCAACCCGATCCGACCCTCGCCGCGCCGCCCGGTGACCGGCTGGTGCCGTCCGACGGCCCGGCCGGTGCCCCGGTCTCCGCGCCGACGGCCGAGAAGGCCGTGGCGAAGAAGGCTGTGGCAAAGAAGGCCGTGGCGAAGAAGGCGATCGCCAAGAAGGCCATCGCGAAGAAGCCGCCGGCGACGATCAGCCGGACCGACGACGACACCCCGACCCCGGCGGTCATGCCGGCCAAGAAGGCGGCCCGTCCGCAGCCGCCGGACGCCGCCGAATGAGCCAGCCCCATCCGCCGACGGGCGGGTCGTTCCCGGCCCGGCCCGGCCCGCCCACCGGCGGGTCGTTCGCCGCCCGCCCCGGCCCTCCCGCAGGCGTCCGCCCCGGCCCTCCCACGGGGGTCCGCCCCGGGCCGCTGCTGGACGTCGGGGACGACGAGGCGCGGCACCCTGCGGTGGACGCCGCCGTGCAGGCCATGACCAACGCGGCGACGCTCGCCCCGGCCGACCAGATCGCGCAGTACGAAGCGGCCTACGAGACGCTGCGGGAAACCCTCGCCACCATCGACCAGACCTGAGCCGGACGACCAGGGCTGAGGAGACCGGAGAACCACCCATGGCACGTCGTAACCGGCTGGACGCCGAACTCGTCCGCCGCGGTCTGGCCCGCTCCCGGGAGCAGGCCGCCGCGTTGGTGGAGGCCGGCCGGGTCCAGCTGCGCGGGGTGGTCGCGCGCAAGGCCGCCGCGATGGTCGACCCGGCCGATCCCCTCCTGGTGACCGGTGCGGACCCGACCGAGGAGTACGTCTCCCGGGGCGGGCACAAGCTCGCCGGCGCGCTGGCCGCGTTCGGCGCCGGTGGGCTGCGGGTCGCCGGACGGCGCTGCCTGGACGCCGGCGCCTCCACCGGTGGCTTCACCGACGTGCTGCTGCGCGCCGACGCCGCCGAGGTGGTGGCCGTGGACGTCGGCTACGGGCAGCTCGCCTGGCCGCTGCGCACGAACGAGCGGGTCCGCGTCCTGGAACGCACCAACGTTCGTACCCTCGACGCCGAGACGATCGGCGGGCCTGTCGACCTCACGGTGGCCGACCTGTCGTTCATCTCGCTGCGTCTGGTGCTGCCGGCGCTGGCCGGCTGCACTCGCGACGACGGTGACCTGGCGTTGATGGTGAAGCCGCAGTTCGAGGTCGGCAAGGACCGGGTCGGCGCCGGTGGTGTGGTGCGCGATCCGGAGCTGCGTGCCGAAGCGGTGCTGGACGTGGCCGCGGCGGCCGAGCGGCTCGGTCTCGGGTTGGCGGACGTGGCGGCCAGCCCGCTGCCCGGGCCGAGCGGCAACGTGGAGTTCTTCGTATGGTTGCGCCGGGGCGCACCGCCGGCCGACCCGCAACGGGTGCGGGCCGTGGTGGCGGCTGGGCCGGACGGCCCGACGACGGCCGGCGACGTGCCGGACGTGGCGGCGGCGACGGAGGAGGTCGCAGGGTGAACGCGCGCAGCGAGGGCACTGGCACGACACACGGTTGTGCCGGTGCGACGGTGGCGCACCGCCGCCCGGTCGGGCGGGTGGCCCGATGAGCCGGACCGCGCTGCTGGTGACGCACACCGGCCGTCGGCGTAGCACCGAGCACGCCCGGTCGGTCGCGGCCGACCTGATCGCCGCGGGTTTCGAGGTACGGGTGGTCGCCGACGAGGCCGACGACCTGGACCTGCCCGGCGTGGTGCCGGTCGCAGGTCAGGAGGCCGCCGAGGGCGCCGAGATCGTCTTCGCGCTCGGGGGCGACGGCACCTTCCTGCGTGCCGCCGAGCTGGCCCGCCCGGCGAAGGCGCCGCTGCTCGGCATCAACCTCGGCAAGGTTGGTTTCCTGGCCGAGGCGGAGATCGACGACCTGGACGTCGCGGTGCGGGACGTGGTCAGTCGCAACTACACGGTCGACGAGCGGCTCACCCTGGACGTCACCGCCGAGTTCGACGGTGGGCCGACCATCGAGTCCTGGGCGCTCAACGAGATCAGCATCGAGAAGGGCGAGCGGGCGCAGATGCTCGAACTGCTCGTCGACGTGGACGGGCGCCCGCTGTCCCGCTACGGCTGCGACGGTGTCGTCTGCGCCACGCCCACCGGCTCCACCGCGTACGCGTTCTCCGGTGGCGGCCCGGTGGTCTGGCCGGAGGTGGAGGCGTTGCTGCTGGTGCCGATCAGCGCGCACGCGTTGTTCAGCCGCCCGCTGGTCACGGCGCCGACGTCCACCTTCGTGATCACCGTCGACCCGTTCACCACCCTCGCGGTGCTCTCCTGCGACGGGCGTCGGGTCTACGACCTGCCGCCCGGTGCCCGGGTGACGGTGCGTCGGGGCGCCCTGCCGGTGCGCATCGTGCGGTTGCGGCCCCGCCCGTTCACCGACCGGCTGGTCGCCAAGTTCGCCCTTCCCGTGCACGGTTGGCGCGGCAGCCGCCGGTGACCGTGGTGCACACGCTCGGTGGACGTCGGTTGTCCACCTGACGACATGTCGCCGCTGCGGCGGCCGATGACTAGTGACCTGGTGACAGGCTCCGACGCACACTCCGATCGGCCCTCATCTACGGATGGCGGGCCTGGAGGAGTAGAGGAGCACATCGCATGCACTGGTCCCCACGCTGGCTCGCCGTCGGCGCGGTCGGCGCGTTGGTGGTCGGTCTCGCCGCACCGGCGTCCGCCGACCCGCCCGCCCGGCCCACCGGCCCGACGGCGGGCACACCCGTTCCGGGTGCCGCGCCCGTTCGTCTCACGCTGATCACCGGCGACCAGGTCGACCTGGTGCAGGCCGCACCAGGCCGGGTCGCCGCCACCGTCCGCCCGGGACCCGGGCGCGAGCGGATCGTGTTCCAGACCATGGAGGTCGACGGCGCGCTGCGGGTGCTTCCCAGCGACGCCCTGCCCTACGTCTCCAGCGGGGTTCTCGACGCCAACCTGTTCGACGTGCAGAAGTTGGCCGCTGACGGCTACGGCGACGCCGCGCAGGGCAACCTGCCGCTGATCGTGCGCTATCAGGAGCCGGCCGCCGGCCGGGTCCGGCCGCTCACCGTCGCCGCGGACGCCCGCCCCCTGGAGAGCATCGACGGCGCGGCTCTGCGGGTCGGCAAGGGTGACCTCGGTGGCCTGTGGAGCACGCTCGCCGGCACGCCGACCACCCGGACCACGGCCGCCGCGCCCCGGTTGGGCGGTGGCATCGCCCGGATCTGGCTGGACGGGAAGGTCCGCCCGACGCTGGAGCACAGCGTGCCGCAGATCGGCGCCCCGCAGGCCTGGGCGGCCGGCCGGGACGGCAGTGGCGTGACGGTGGCCGTCCTGGACACCGGCGTCGATGCCACCCACCCCGACCTGGCCGGACGGATCGCCGAGGCGCGGGACTTCTCCGACAGCGGCAGCGCCCGTGACGGTCATGGCCACGGCACGCACGTGGCGGCGACCATCGCCGGCACCGGCAACGCGTCTGCCGGGCTGCGCAAGGGTGTCGCGCCCGGCGCGCGGTTGCTGGTCGGCAAGGTGCTGGACGACGGTGGCTCCGGCTATGACTCGTCCATCATCGCCGGCATGGAGTGGGCCGCCCACTCCGGCGCGAAGGTCGTCAGCATGAGCCTCGGCGGCGACCCGACCGACGGCACCGACCCGATGAGCCAGGCCGTCAACGACCTGACCGCCGAGACCGGCGCGCTCTTCGTGGTCGCCGCCGGCAACGCGGGCGAGGCGCGTACCGTCGGTTCGCCGGGCGCGGCCGCGGCGGCGCTCACCGTCGGCGCGGTCGACCGCGACGACAACCTGGCGGAGTTCTCCAGCCGTGGTCCGCGACTCGGCGACAACGGCCTGAAGCCGGAGATCACCGCCCCGGGCGTCGGCATCGTCGCCGCGCGGGCCGTCGGGACCACAATGGGTACGCCGGTGGGCGACGCCTACACGACCGCGTCCGGGACCTCGATGGCCACACCGCACGTGGCCGGCGCTGCGGCGATCCTCGCCCAGGAACACCCGGACTGGGCCGCCGGGACGCTCAAGGACGCGCTGGTGAGCACCACGAAGGCCAACCCGGCGCTGACCGTCTTCGAGCAGGGCGGCGGCCGGGTCGACGTGGCTCGGGCGCTCAAGCAGCAGGTGTACGCCTCGGCCACCGCTGACTTCGGACGGATCCAGACCGGCGCCGCGCCGGTCGAGCGGACCGTGACGTACACCAACGGCACGAACATCGCGCAGACCCTGCGGCCGGCCCTGGAGCTGCGCAACCTGGACAGCGGCGCGGCCGAGACCGACGGGGTCTCAGTGGCCTCCGACGCGGTGACAGTGCCGGCGGGCGGAAGTGTCGCCGTGCCGCTGCGTGCCGACCCGGCGAAGCTGGCCCGAGGCCCGCACGGTGGCTGGCTGGTGGCGACCGGTACGGACGGCGTCGCCGTGCGCACGCCGGTCGGGCTCACCGTCAACGGTCCGTTGCACCAGGTCACCATCAAGGTGTTGGACCGGCAGGGTCAGCTGACCCTCTCGCCGGGGTTCACCCTCTTCGGTGAGCAGCCCGAGTCCGACTACTGGGGCGAGTGGCCGGGCGAAGGCACCCTCCAGGTCGAGGAGGGCACGTACATGCTGACCGCGATGGTCCAGCACGGCGTTCCACTGGACGAGCAGTTGACCCAGACCGTCGAACCGGAGCTGGTCGTCGACCGGGACCTGACAGTGGTCCTCGACGCGCGCAAGGGCACACCGGTGCGGATCGAGACGCCGAAGCCCAGCGAGCAGCGGGCCACCCTCAGCTACTACGTGCACCGGGTGTTGGCCAACGGCCGGCAGATCGACCACGGCGTGATGGCCTACAGCACCGTCCAGCAGGTCAACGTCACGCCGACCCGCCAGGTGCGCCAGGGTGAGTTCGAGTTCGCCTCGCGCTGGCAGCTCGTCGCACCGATGGTGGACGCGAAGATCAGCGGGGTGTCCGGTCCACTGGACATCAACGTGCTGCGTACGTCACCGGCACCGACCGGCCGGCGCAAGCTGCCGCTGGTCTGGGCCGGCACCGGGACGCCCGCCGACCTGACCCGGGTGCGGGGCGCCGCGGCGCTGCTCGCCACCGATCCGGACCGATCCGAGGAGGAGCAGGTTGCCGCCGCCGCGGCCGCTGGCGCCGCCATGGTGCTGATCGTTCGGCCGGCGGACTTTTCGGCGTGGACGGTGTGGCGCCCGATCGGGGACCGACTGCCGATCCCGTCGATGGTGGTCGCGTACGACGACGGGCAGCGGTTGATCGCGGCGGTGCGCAAGGGCCGGGCGACGCTCGACCTGACGCTGACCGTGGACAGCCCGTACCTGTATGACGTGTGGCAGGTGTCGAAGGGCCGGGTGCCGGAGCGCATCGTGCACACCGTGACCGCGAAGAACACGGCCGAGGTGACCGCGAGCTACGGCGACACGGGTGCCGGCTGGGCCAGCGAGGAGCGGTTCAGCTGGCGTCCGTGGCAGGAGTACTCCTGGAACGACGACCAGCGCATGGTCCGCACCGGCACCACCCGGCAGGAGTTCGTCAGTGCCGGAGACAACTGGTGGCAGCACCGGGTCCAGCACAAGCTCATGTACCTGCAGTGGGGGCAGTTGACCGGCGGCCTGACCGAGGAGCCCCGGCGCTACGACGCCGACGACCGGGAGGCCGAGACCTGGCACGCCCCGGTGATCCGGCCGGCCGTGCCGGCCGGCGGCGGGGTGCCGGTGCCCACGCGTACCGGTGACACGCTGGACCTGCGGGTGCCCGAGTTCGTCGACGCGGACGGCCACTACAGCGTCGCCGGAAACAGTGAGGAGTCGGACACCGTCGAGGCGCGGGTCAGCCGGGACGGGAAGCAGATCGCCGACCTGTCCGGCGGGTGGGCCCCGGTGCCCACCACGGCGCAGCGGGCCCGCTACCGGCTGGACCTGACCACGAAGCGGTCCTCGGCCGAGTGGCGCTACGGCACCCGGACCGACACGGCCTGGGAGTTCACCTCGGCCCGGCCGGCGGGCGACGCCGCGCCGTTGTCGCTGCTGCAGGTGGACTACCGGGTGCCGGCCGACCTGCTCGGCACGGTACGCGGCAACCGCCCCCACCAGCTGGGGGTGACGCTGCGCCAACCGGCCGGGGTGGCAGCGCCGACCGGCACCAGCGTCCGGGTGCAGGTCTCCTTCGACGGGGGAGTCACCTGGCGGAACGCCCCGACCAGAGGGTCGGGCACCCGGTACACCGCGACCGTGCCCGCTGGGCGGGGAACGGTGTCGTTGCGGGTGCACGCCTCCGACCGGGCCGGGAACACCGTCGACCAGACGGTGCTCCAGGCGTACGGGCTGCGCTGATCCGGGAGGGCGGGGCGGTCACGCCGTCCCGCCCACCCGTCGAGGGGTCCACCGTCTTCCGACGGTGGGCCCCTTCGGCGTCAGAGCCAGCCGCGTCGGGCGACCTGGAACGCCAGCCCGGGCCGGGTGTCCACGCCGGCGGCGGCCATCAGGTCGGCGATCCGCCGCTGCACGGTCCGCCGGCTCACGCCGAGCTGGGAGGCGATGGACTTGTCCGGTACGCCGGCCACGAACAGCGACAACAGTCGTGCCTCGTCGGCATCCGGCTGGTAACCGTCGCTCGGATGGTCCTCGGGGTCCGGCCGCCGGTTCTCCGCCGCCGCGACGTTGAGGGGGTCGTCGAGCCGCAGCCGGGTGGCCACCCGCCAGTGGCTCTCGAAGAGGGCGAGCAGGGCGTCGAGCAGTTGACTGCGACCGATCACGGCGGCGCTCGGCTCCCCACCGTCGCGGTCGGGCACCAACGGGCAGACGGCGGTGCTGCCGTCCACGATGGCCAGTCGGACCGGCAGCCGGTCCAGCACCCGGGCCTGCTCGCCGGCGGCGACGCCCTTGGCCAGGTCCGCCAGCGCGCCCGGCTCCAGCAGCAGGTCACGCTCGTAGATGGCCCGGTAGGTCACCCCGCGGGCCAGCGCGTCGAACTCCTCGACGTTCTCCGGGCCGGCCATCGCCAGGGGGTTGGCCCGGCAGAACCAGAGCACCTCGGTACGCGCCGAATTCTGCAGATCGCGCAAACGGTCCCGCAGGACCCGGGCGCCGGTGATCACCTCGACGAGGTGGTCGACGTGGTGCCGGCGTAGCCCGGACCGGTACTCCTCGGCCAGTTGGGTGACCCGGCGGCGGGCCGCCTCCAGGTCCTCCTGACGACGCAGCAGCGCCCCGCCCAGGGCGACGTCCGGGGCGGTCGGGCGCAGTGGCGCGTCGGGGTCGCTGTCGGTGGGCTGCACCAGACCCTTGGCGCGCAGGGCCTCGACCTGGGCGACGACCTGCTCGCGGGGGCGTTGCAGACGAGCGACCAGGTCGTCGACGCGCGCCACCGTGAGCTGGAGCAGGCAGCGGTAGAGCTCCTCTTCAGCCGAGGTCAGGCCGATCACGTCCAACACGGGGCAGAACTGTACGTCGGCCGGGTGCCGGCCCCTCCCGGGCCCGTCGGCTGGTCAACTGTCGTGCCTCGCGTCTACTGTCGGTGGCTGTGCTGGAAGAGCTGCGCATCACCGGACTGGGCGTCATCGACGACACCACGCTGCCGTTGACCGGCGGGATGAACGTCATCACCGGCGAGACCGGTGCGGGCAAGACGATGGTCGTCACCGGCCTCGGCCTGCTCTTCGGCGGCCGGGCCGACGCCGGGCGGGTTCGCGCCCAACCCGGCCGGGCGGTGGTCGAGGGGCGGTTGCGCCTGACCGGGCGGGTCGCCGACGCCGTGCACGCGCGGATCACCGAGGCCGGTGGGGAGCCCGACGAGGACGGCTCGGTGCTGCTGAGCCGGACGGTGACGGTGGAGGGGCGCTCACGCGCCCATGTCGGCGGCCGCAGCATGCCGGTGTCGATGCTCGGTGAGGTCGGCGAGCAGGCGGTGGCCGTGCACGGGCAGTCCGACCAGCTGCGGCTGCTGCGCCCGGCCGAGCAGCGGGCCGCACTGGACCGCTTCGCCGGCCCGGCGCACGAGAAGCTGCTCGACGCGCTGCGCGAGGCGTACACGGGGTGGCGGCGGGTGGTCGACGACCTGGCCGACCGGCGGCGCAACGCCCGCGAGCGCAGCCAGGAGGCCGATCTGCTGCGGCTGGGCCTGGACGAGATCACCCGGGTCGATCCGCAGCCCGGTGAGGACGACGAGCTGAAGACCGAGGCGCAGCGGCTGGAGCACGCCGAGGGGTTGCGCACGGCAGCGCAGATCGCCCAGCAGTGTGTGGCCGGTGGCGCCGAGGCCGCCGAGGAGACGCCCGACGCGGCGGTGTTGCTCGGGACCGCCCGACGGACCCTGGAGGCGCAGGCCGGCACCGACCCGGCGCTGGGTGAGTTGGCGTCGCGCCTGGAGGAGGCGGCCACGCTGGTCACCGACGTGTCGGCGGAGCTGTCGGCATACCTGGCGACGCTCGACGCGGACCCGGCCCGGTTGCAGCACGTCTACGAGCGGCGGGCGGCGCTGCGCGCCCTGACCCGCAAGTACGCCGACGACGTCGACGGTGTGATCGCCTGGGCCGATCGGGCGCGGACCCGACTGTCCGATCTGGACAGCTCCGACGATCTGCTCGACGAGTTGGAGCGGGAGGGTCAGCGGCTCGCCGTCGAGGTGGCCGACCTGGCCGGGCGGGTGTCGGCCTCCCGGCAGGAGGCGGCGGTCCGGTTCGCCGACCAGGTAACGGTGGAGCTGGCCGGGCTGGCCATGCCACACGCGCGCATCGAGGTGGCGGTGCTGCCTCGCCCGGCCGGGCGCGCCGAGCCGACGCTGTCGGTCAACGGTGTCGAGGTGGGTGTCACCCCCGATGGCGGCGACGAGGTGGAGCTGCGGTTGCTGGCCCACCCGGGCGCGCCGTCGTTGCCGTTGCAGCGCGGTGCCTCCGGCGGTGAGCTGTCCCGGGTGATGCTCGCCATCGAGGTGGTCTTCGCGGGCTCGGGTGGCCCGCCCACGCTGGTCTTCGACGAGGTCGACGCGGGTGTCGGCGGTCAGGCGGCGGTGGAGATCGGCCGGCGGCTGGCCCGGCTGGCCCGCAGCCACCAGGTGCTGGTCGTCACGCACCTGCCGCAGGTGGCCGCGTTCGCCGACCGCCACCTCGTGGTGGCGAAGGACACCGGGGGCGCGGTGACGACCAGCGGGGTGCGGGTCGTGGAGGACACCGAGCGGGCCCGGGAACTGGCCCGCATGCTGGCAGGTTTGCCCGACTCCGATCTGGGTATCGCCCACGCCGAGGAGCTTCTGGCCGTGGCCGCCAAGGAAAGGCGGTTGTGACGCCGCGTATTGTGAGCGCAAGCACACCGGCTTGTGCCGACGTGTGCTTCCCTGGGTAGGCGGCCCTGCTCAGGCATGTCGCGACAGAAAAGCCTGCCTCACATGCCAGGATGGTCACGATGCGTCTACCCACGTTGCGCCGAAACAGAAGCTCCGAACCGGGCAGAGTCCTCGGCACCGCGCGCCTTGATCGCCGGACGAAACGCCTGGTCGGTCGGCTGCGCCCTGGTGACATCGCGATCATCGACCACGTCGACCTGGACCGGGTGGCGGCGGATTCGTTGGTAGCTGTCGGTGTCGCGGCGGTGCTCAACGCCAAGCCGTCGGTCTCCGGCCGCTACCCGAACCTCGGCCCGGAGGTCCTGGTCGCCGCCGGCATCCCGCTCCTCGACGACCTCGGCGAGGGCGTCTTCGAACGGATCCGCGAAGGCGACCAGGTGCGCATCGAGGGCAACACGGTCTTCGCCGGTGACGAGCCGGTCGCCCACGGCAGCCTGCAGGACGCCGAGACGGTCGCCAAGGCCATGGCCGACGCCCGGGAGGGTCTGTCGGTGCAGTTGGAGGCGTTCGCCGCCAACACGATGGACTACCTGCGCCAGGAGCGCGACCTGCTGCTTGACGGTGTGGGCGTGCCGGACATCGACACCCAGATCCAGGGCCGGCACTGCCTGATCGTGGTGCGCGGCTACGACTACAAGGCCGACCTGGACGTGCTGCGCCCGTACATCCGGGAGTTCAAGCCGGTGCTGATCGGCGTCGACGGCGGCGCGGACGCCCTGGTCGAGGCGGGCTACACCCCCGACATGATCATCGGGGACATGGATTCCGTCACCGACGACGTGCTGCGGTGCGGCGCCGAGGTGATCGTGCACGCGTACCCGGACGGGCGCGCCCCCGGCCTGCCGCGGGTCAACGGCCTCGGCGTCCCGGCGGTGACCTTCCCGGCCGCGGCTACCAGCGAGGATCTTGCCATGCTGCTCGCCGACGAGAAGGGCGCGTCGCTGCTGGTCGCGGTGGGCACCCACGCCACCCTTGTCGAGTTTCTCGACAAGGGGCGCGGCGGGATGGCCTCGACCTTCCTGACCCGGCTCAAGGTTGGTGGCAAGCTGGTCGACGCCAAGGGTGTGAGCCGGCTCTACCGGCAGAGCATCTCCGGCTCGTCGCTGCTCCTGCTGGTGCTGTCGGCGATCGCGGCGATGGCATCCGCGGTGGCCGTTTCGACCGTAGGAAAGGCGTACCTGGGCGTCGTCGCCGAATGGTGGGACAATTTCGTGTTCCAGCTGTACCGGCTCTTCTAGTTCCCGACCGATCAAGAGGCTGCAAGCGTGATCAACTTCCGCTACCACGTGGTGTCCCTCACCGCGGTCTTCCTGGCTCTGGCGATCGGCCTGGTGGTCGGCACAGCCGCCCTCAACGGCCCGGTCGCCGACTCCCTCGAGGGGCAGGTCACCGGTCTGCGCAAGGACAACCAGAACTGGCGCCAGACGGTCAGCAACATGGAGAAGCAGCTCGGCATGGAGGAGAAGTTCGCCGAGGAGATGTCGCAGGTCGTCCTGCCCGGCACCCTCACCGGACGCCGGGTGGTGGTGCTCAGCCTGCCCAACGGGCGCGACCACACCGAGGGTGTGCTCAAGAAGCTCCAGCTCGGCGGGGCCACCATCACCGGTCGCGTCGACCTCCAGGACAAGTTCATCAACCCGGACAACAACTCCAACCTGCTGGAGTTGGCCGTCACCGCCGCCCGCCCGACCGCGCAGACCACCGGCCTGCCGGGCAACGGGCACGGTGTGGAGACCTCCAGCGCGCTGCTGGCCAGCGTCCTGCTGGACCGGACCCAGGGCACCGCGCCGGTCAGCGACGCCGACCGGCGGGCGGTGCTCGCCGCGTACAACAACGCCGGCTACCTGACCACCGACAGCAACAAGGTCACCGGGTCGGCGGAGGCGGTCGTCGTGGTCAGCGGCCAGCCGTACGTCGACAAGGACTCCGAGAAGCGGGACGAGTCGGTCGTCAAGATCGCCGAGCAGTTCGACCGCACCGGGTCGATCGTGGTCGCCGGCAACGGCTCCGTCGGCGGCAACCTGGTGTCGGTGGTCCGCGGTGACCCGGTACTCGCCCAGACCATCTCGACTGTCGACAACGCCAACACCGGGCAGGGTCAGCTGGTCACCAGCCTCGCCCTGGTGCAGCAACTCACCGAGAAGAGGGCCGGACAGTACGGCGTCGGCGACAACGCCGCATCCCTGCTGCCTAGACTGCCCCAGTGAGCGAACGACGTACCCCCGTGTCCGTAATCGACGAGGCGGCGCGAGCGCATCGGAGGGTGGCGTGAGGGCGCTGGGACGGCTGTTGATCGCCGGCGCTGGCGCCGCGGCGGCCCGGTACGCGCTGCGTGAGGTGCGGACCTCACCGGCCGGGCCCACGTTGGACCGCACCAACTTTCGTGGTCGCACGGTGAGCCTGGCCGCCGGGCCGGCGCTTGCCGCCGGTGCTGCCGCCGCAGGCGCGTTCGGTGCCACCAGCGGCGCCTCCGGTGGGGCGGCCCTGGTCGCCGGCCTCGGTGCCGGTGGCGTCGGGCTTTACGACGATGTGGTCGGCGCGCGGCCGGAGCAGAAGGCAGCCAAGGGTTTCGCCGGTCACCTCGCCGCGCTGCGCGAGGGGCGGGTCACCGCGGGCCTGGTGAAGGTCGTCGGGGTGGGCGCCGCCGGGCTGGGCGCGGCCGCGCTGCTGGCCGCCGACCCCCGGGTCGCCGCGCACCCGCGCCGGCAGCGCCACGGCGCGTTCGGGCGGGGCGTCGACGTGCTGCTCGGCGCCGGCGTGATCGCCGGCACCGCCAACCTGCTCAACCTGCTCGACCTGCGGCCGGGCCGGGCGATCAAGTCCGGGCTGCTGCTCGCCGCGCCCCTGGCGGGTGGCCCGCACGGCGGGATCGCCGCGGGTGCGGCCGGAGCCGCCGCCGGCCTGCTCCGCGACGACCTGGGCGAGGACGTGATGCTCGGCGACAGCGGGGCGAACGCGCTCGGGGCGCTGCTCGGCGTCGCGCTCGCCGCCCGCACCGGCCCGCTCGGCCGGGCCGGGCTGCTCGCCGTGCTCGCCGGCCTGACCGCCGCGAGCGAGAAGGTGAGCTTCACGTCGGTGATCCAGCGGACGCCGGGGCTGCGCGAGCTCGACGCACTGGGCCGGCGCGCCGACTGACGTGACCCGACCGGCCCCCCTCGCCGGCGCCGGCCGGCTGGCCGGGGCAGCCGCGCTCATCGCCGTCCTCACCGTCGCCAGCCGCCTCGCCGGCTTCGGTCGCACCGCCGTGTTCACCTGGAGCCTGGCGCCCACCGACCTCGGCGGCACCTACGTGGTGGCCAACGCCGTGCCGAACTTCATCTTCGAGATCGTCGCCGGGGGAGCGCTGGCCAGTCTCGTCGTACCGCTGCTGGCCGGCGCGGTCGCGGCGGGCGACCGGACGGCGGTGGCCCGCACCACCGGGGCGCTGTTGACCTGGACGTTGGCCCTGCTGGTGCCGCTCGCGTTGCTGGTGGTGGTGTTCGCCGGGCCGGTGGTCGAGTCGCTGGGCCACCATCTGACCACCGCCCAGCAGCAGAGCGGCGTCCGGATGCTGCGGATCTTCGCACCCCAACTGCCGCTGTACGGGGTCGGCATCGTGCTCACCGGTGTGCTCCAGGCGCATCGCCGGTTCGCTTGGCCGGTGCTGGCCCCGTTGCTGTCCAGCCTCACCGTGATCGTCGTCTACCTGGGGTTCACCGCGACGCAGGGCAGGTACGCCACCGTCGGCGGCGTGAGCCCCGGCGGCGAGGTGCTGCTCTCCGCCGGCACCACCCTCGGTGTGGTGGTGCTGTCGTTGTCGCTGCTGATCCCGGTCCGCCGACTGCGGCTGGGGGCGCGGCCCGGGTTCGGGTTCCCCGCCGACGCGCGGGCCCGGGTCGGCGGGTTGGCGGTGGCCGGCGCGGTCACCGTCACCACGCAGCAGATCGCCCTGATTGTCAGCCTGAACCAGGTGACCGCCGGCGCGCGCAGCAACCCGGGCGTCTACAACCTGGTGCAGAGCGTCTACCTGCTGCCGTGGGCGGTGCTGGCGGTGCCGCTGGCCATCGCGGCCTACCCGACCCTGGTGGCGGCGCGGGCCGCCGGTGACGAGGGCACCTACCGGGCGACCCTGTCGTCGGCGGTGCGCGGCGTTCTGCTGTTCAGCTGCCTCGGCACGGCCGCGTTGATCGGGACCGCGGGCCCGGTCGGGCACTTCTTCTTCCCCGCGTCCACGGACTCGGCCTCGACCGCCGCCGCCGCGATCATCGGGTACGCCCCGGGCCTGGTCGGCTACAGCCTGTTCGCGGTGCTCACCCGGGCGCTCTACGCCAGGGGGCAGACCCGGGCCGCCACGGTCGCCACCGCCGTCGGTTTTCTCGTGGTGCCGGCCACCGTGGTGTTGTTCGGTGCGTTGCTGCCCCTGCGGGACCGGGTGCTCGCGGTGACGTCCGCCAACTCGGTGGGGATGCTGGTGCTCGGGGCGCTGCTGCTCGCGGCGGTGCTGCGCAGCGCCGGCCGTCCCGCCCTCGCCGGCGCGGCACGGGCCGGGGCGGCCGGTGGCCTCGCCGGTGTGCTCGCGGCGCTCGCCGGGTTGGGCCTGACCCGATGGCTCGACACGCCCGGGGGCGGCACCCCGACGATGGCGACGGCGTTCGGTCAGGGCATGCTGTCCGGGGTTCTGGTCGGGGTGGTGTTCTTCGCCGTGGTCTGGTTCGTCGACCGGCAGGACGTGCAGCCAATGCTCAGCCGGGTGTTGCGCCGTCTGCCTCGGTGGGGGCCACGGGGCCGGGGCGGCGGGCCGACGTCGGGCGCTGTCTCCCCGAAACGGGGCGACGGGAAGGAGACGGCCGCGCGATGAGTGAGCAAGCTCTGCCTGCCGGCTTTTCGGGCAGCGTCGCGTTGGTGCTCGCGTCCAGCACCGGTGGCGTCGGCCAGCACGTCCGTTCGGTGGCGCGTGGCCTCGTCGCCGGCGGCGCCACCGTCGTGGTCTGCGGGCCGGCCGCGACCCAGGAGCAGTTCGACTTCACCGGGGTCGGTGCGCGGTTCGCGCCGGTGGAGATCCCGGCCAGCCCGACGCCGGCCGACGCGCGGGCCGTGCTGGCCCTGCGTCGGGCGCTCGCCGGCTCCCGGGTCGACGTGGTGCACGCGCACGGCCTGCGGGCCGGGTTGGTCGCGGTGCTGGCCCGTCCCGCCGCACCGCTGATCGTCACCTGGCACAACGCGGTACTCGCCGGTGGACTGCGCGGTGGCATGTCCCGACTCGCGGAGCGCGTGGTGGTCCGTGGTGCCCGGGTGGCCCTGGGCGCCTCCACGGACCTGGTGCGACGCGTCACCGCGCTGGGCGCCACCGACGCCCGACTCGCCCCGGTCGCCGCACCCACGCTGCCCGCGCCCCGTCGACGCCCGGCCGCCGTACGCGCCGAGTTCGGGGTTCGCCCGGACCAGCCGCTGATCCTGTCGGTGGGTCGGTTGCACCCGCAGAAGCGCTACGACGTGCTGATCGACGCCGCCGCCCGCTGGCGTACGCGTACCCCACCGCCGGTCGTGGTGATCGCGGGCAGCGGGCCCGCGTACCTGCCGTTGGCGGCCCGGACGTCCGCGGCCCGCGCCCCGGTCACCCTGCTGGGGCACCGCACCGACGTGGCGGACCTGCTGGCCGGCGCCGACCTGGCGGTGGTGACCAGCGACTGGGAGGCCCGGCAGCTCTTCGCCCAGGAGGCGCTGCGCGCCGGCGTACCGCTGGTCGCCACCGCTGTCGGCGGCTTGCCGGAGCTGGTCGGCGACGCCGCCACCCTGATCCCCGCCGGGGACGTCGACGCGGTCGACACGGCGGTACGCGCGTTGCTGGACGACCCGGCGGCCCGGGCCGAGCTGGGCCGGCGGGGCGCCGAACGGGCGGCGACGTGGCCGACCGAGACGGACACCGTCGCCACGCTGGCCGCCCTCTACGCCGAGCTGGCCGCCGACCACACCGGCCCGGCGGCCACCCCGGGCTCCGACGCCCCCAGAACGGGACACCGGTGATGTTGCGCCGAATCGCCCCCGCCCTGCTGACCGTGCTCGTGGTGGCGCTGGGTGTCACCGCCCTCGCCGCGCGCCCGACGCAGGACAGCCCGCGACGCACCGCCGACTTCGTGGTGCTCGCCGGGGTCGCGGGGCTGCGCTGGGAGGACGTCGATCCGCAGAGCACCCCGACGCTGTGGCGGATGGCCCAGGAGGGGTCGATCGGCTCGCTGTCGGTGCGTTCGGCACACCAACCCACCTGCCCGGTGGACGGCTGGCTGACGCTGGGCGCGGGCAGCTTCGCCGGGTGGAACGGCAGCCGGTTGCCCGGCGGTTGCCCGGCGGCCGGGGTGGCTGTCGAACAACCCGACGGCATCGGCGCGAACCTGCCGGACCAGGAGAGCGTGGTCCAGTACAACCAGCAGCGCCTGCCGTGGAACGCGACGCCCGGATCGCTGTCGGAGTCGGTGCGCTGCTCCGTCGCCGTGGGCCCGGGTGCGGCAGTGGCCGCCGCGCGACCGTTCGGCCGCGTCGACCGGTACGCCTCGGCGTTGCCCACTGATCCGCGGACTCTGCTGGGCTCCTGCGTGCTGAGCATCGTCGACCTCGGCACTGTCGAGGGGACCGACCCGGCGACCCGCGCCGAGGAGGCCCGGGAGGCGGACGCCCAACTGGCCCGGGTGCTGGCCGCCCGTCCACCGCGGTCGTTGGTGCTGGTAGCGGGGATCTCCGACACCGCACAGCCGTCGCGGCTGCACGTGGCGGTCGCCGACGGTCCGGGCTGGGAGCGGGGGTGGCTCACCTCGGCGAGCACCGGCCGGGACGGCTACCTGCAACTCGTCGACCTCGCGCCGACGGCGCTCGCCGCGCTGGGCCGGCCGATGCCGGAGCGGCTCTTCCTCGGTCGTCCGGCGGTCAGCACCGGCGGCCGTCCGGCCGACCTGGCCGACGCGATCAACGCCCCGGCGGACGCCGATCGGGAGGCGGCCGCCCAGCGCGACGTCTCCGCCGTGTTCTTCACGCTGCTGGCCGGTGTGCAGGTGCTGCTGGCCATTGGCATCCTGCCGCTGCTGCGCCGGGCCCGCCCGCACGCCGGGCCGAGTGGCCCGACGCCCGTCTCGGGGCGGGTCGTGGCGGTGGTGGAGCTGCTGCTCGTCGCCGCGGCGTTGACAGTGCCGGCGGCGTTGCTGGCCGACGCGGTGCCGTGGTGGCAGGGCGAGCACCCCGGGTGGATCTTCGCGGGGGTCACCGCGTTCCTGGTGGCCGCGGGCACCGCCGCGGTGCGGTTCACCCCCGGGTACGCGGGCACCCTCGGCCCGGTCGGCGCGGTGGCCGGCCTCACCACCCTCGTCGTCGGCTTGGACGTCCTCACCGGCGCCCGCCTTCAGCTCAACGGAGTGGTCGGCTACTCCGCTCTGCAGGGTGGCCGATACTCCGGGCTGAGCACGGTGGGGCTGGGAGTGTTCCTCGCCGGCGCGTTGCTCGCCGGCGGCTGGCTGGCCCAACGGGTGCACCGCGGCTGGCGGCCGGCGGTGATGGTGGCCGTGGGTGGCCTCGCCGTGGTGGTGGTCGGCAGCCCCTTCCTGGGTGCCGACCCGGTCGGCGCGATCGCGCTCACCGCCGGGGTGAGCGTCGCCGCCGTGATCAGCGCCGGCGGGTGGTTGACGATCAGCCGGTTGGCGTGGGCCACCATGGCCGCTCTGGCGGTCGGCATCGGCTTCGCAGTGGTGGACCTGCGTCGCCCGTCGGCGGAGCGGGGCAGCCTGGGCCGGTTCCTGTCCGCGCTCGGCGACGGCACCGGCGGGTTCGCCGTGCACCGCTCCAGCACGGAGAACTTCGAGACGTTGGTCAACAGCCCGCTGACCGTGCTGGCGCTGACCGGCGGGTTGCTGGTGTGGTTCGCCCTGTTGCAGCCGTGGGGTGGGCTGATGCGGCTGTTCGGCATCTACCCGGCGGTCCGGGCCGCGTTGGCGGGCACCGTCGTCGCCGCTGTGCTCGGTGGCGTGCTCGACGGCGCGGCGCTGGACGTGATGGGCGCCGCCGCCGCGATGGTGGTGCCGATGGCCGCGTTGGCGTCGCTGCGGGTGCTCGGGCACGCCGCCGACCGGACCCGCCCGGTCCCGGCCCGCTCCTTCGCCGACGGCGCCGACGACGACTCGGGCTCCGGCGGGGTCAGCCCGACCGGTGGCGGCGACGGTCCGACCGGTGGCGGCGGGCCGCTCGGCGCGGTCCACCCCCGTCCGATCAGCGGCCCACCCGCGAGCGCACCACCGCCGGTGACCCCGACCCCGGACGCCCCCACAGCGGACACCCCGGCCCCGGACGCCCCGGCGGAGCCCAGCGACGCCCCGGCCGAGCCCAGCAACGCCCCGGCGGAGCCGACCGACGCCCCGGGGGAGCCGACCGGTGGTGGGGCCGCCGTGCCGCCCCGGCAGGTCACCCGGTCATCGACCGAGGTTGCCGCTTCCTGAGCGCCGGACCGCCTCCGGATGACCCGCAGGTGTCGCAGCCGGGGTGCGGCCTGCGGGTACCCGCCCGGGAGGTGTTACCGTCGAATCCCGTGGATCGCGTGATCACTTTTGCTGATCAAGCACGGCGGTCTGCATGACCGCGACAGACGACACGGGAGCAGGCCTTGGCCCCATCAGCACGGACGACCAGGCACATTTTCGTCACCGGGGGCGTCGCCTCCTCGCTGGGTAAGGGCCTCACCGCCTCCAGCCTCGGCAACCTGCTGACCGCGCGCGGGTTGCGGGTGGTGATGCAGAAGCTCGACCCCTACCTGAACGTCGACCCGGGGACGATGAACCCGTTCCAGCACGGTGAGGTCTTCGTCACCGAGGACGGCGCCGAGACCGACCTCGACGTCGGGCACTACGAGCGCTTCCTCGACCGGGCGCTGTCCGGCAAGGCGAACGTCACCACCGGCCAGATCTACTCCGACGTGATCGCCAAGGAGCGGCGCGGGGAATACCTGGGCGACACCGTCCAGGTCATCCCGCACATCACCAACGAAATCAAGTCCCGGATCCTGGCGATGGCCGACCCGGACGAGGACGGCCACCTCCCCGACGTGGTGATCACCGAGGTCGGCGGCACCGTCGGCGACATCGAGTCGCTGCCGTTTCTGGAGGCGATCCGCCAGGTCCGCCACGACCTGGGTCGGGACAACTGCTTCTACCTGCACGTCTCCCTCGTGCCGTACCTGGCGCCGTCGGGTGAGCTGAAGACCAAGCCGACCCAGCACTCGGTGGCGCAGCTGCGCAACATCGGCATCCAGCCGGACGCGATCGTGCTGCGCTGCGACCGGGAGATCCCGGTGAAGCTCAAGGAGAAGCTGTCGCTCTACTGCGACGTGGACACCGAGGCGGTCGTCGCCGCCCCGGACGCCCCGAGCATCTACGACATCCCGAAGGTGCTGCACCGGGAAGGCCTCGACGCGTACGTGGTGCGCCGCCTCGGCCTCTCCTTCCGGGACGTGGACTGGACCAGCTGGGACGACCTGCTGGAGCGGGTGCACCGGCCCCGGCACACGGTCACCGTCGCGGTGGTCGGCAAGTACGTCGACCTGCCCGACGCGTACCTGTCGGTCAGCGAGGCGATCCGGGCGGCCGGGTTCGGCCACCGGGCCCGGGTGCAGCTGCGGTGGGTGCCCAGCGACGAGTGCGTCACCCCGGCCGGTGCCGCGGCGGCGTTGGCCGGCGTGGACGGCATCCTCATTCCCGGCGGCTTCGGCGTGCGCGGCATCGAGGGCAAGATCGGCACCGCCCGGTACGCCCGCGAGAACGGCATCCCGCTGCTCGGCCTCTGCCTCGGTCTGCAGTGCATGACGATCGAGGTGGCCCGGCACCTGGCCAGCCTGGACGGCGCCAACTCGTTGGAGTTCGACGAGCAGGCCGCGCACCCGGTCATCGCCACCATGGCCGATCAGGAGGACATCGTCGCCGGCAAGGGCGACCTGGGCGGCACGATGCGGCTCGGGGCGTACCCGGCGACGCTGACCGAGGGCTCGATCGTCGCCGAGGCGTACGGCAGCACCGAGATCAGCGAGCGGCACCGGCACCGTTACGAGGTGAACAACGCCTACCGGGACGCGCTGACCAAGGCGGGTCTGCACATCTCCGGCACCTCGCCGGACGGCCGGCTGGTCGAGTTCGTCGAGCTGGACCGCAGCCTGCACCCGTTCTTCGTGGCCACGCAGGCGCATCCGGAGCTGAAGAGCCGCCCCACCCGACCGCACCCGCTGTTCGCGTCGTTCGTCAAGGCCGCTGTGGCGTACTCGCAGGCCGACCAGTTGCCGGTCGACCTGGACGCGGCGTCGGAGGCCCCGACGACGCGCAAGGCCGCCCGCAACGGCGCCTCGACCAAGGCCGCGTCCTCCTCATGAGCGAACTCGAACACCGCTACGAGGTGCGTTCCCGCGAGGAGCGGTACCGAGGGCGGATCTTCGACGTGGTCACCGAGGAGGTGACCATGCCGGGCGGCGGCACCGGGATGCGTGACCTGGTCCGGCACGTCGGGGCGGTGGCCGTGGTGGCGCTCGACGACGCCGGCCAGGTGGTGCTGATCCGGCAGTACCGGCACCCGGTCGGGCGGCACCTGTGGGAGCTGCCCGCCGGGCTGATGGACGTCTCCGGCGAGGAGTTGCCGGCTGCCGCGCTGCGGGAGCTGGCCGAGGAGGCCGACCTCACCGCCGGGCGGGTCGACGTGCTTGTCGACCTGCACAGCTCGCCCGGGTTCACCAACGAGCTGGTGCGGGTCTTCCTCGCCCGGGACCTCGCCGAGGTGCCGGCCGACGAGCGTCACGAGCGCCGCGACGAGGAGGCCGACCTCCAGGTCGTCCGGATCGACCTGGACGAGGCGGTCGCCATGGTCCTGGCCGGTGAGATCACCAACGCGTCCGCGGTGGCCGGGCTGCTCGCCGCCGCCCGCGCCCGGGACACCGGTTGGTCGACGCTGCGCCGGTCGGACGCGCCGCTGCCACGCTGAGCGTCGTCGCCGGTCACCCCCGCGAGGGGGGTACGCGTGAAAAGGGCCCCGCGGTCAGCCGCGGGGCCCTTGCCGGCTGTCCTCAGCGGCATCCGGCAGATCAGGCGATAATGGTCGAACACTGTCCCGCCGGCGGGGGCGATGGCGCACCGGCGAGTCCGGGCGGCGCCCTGACACTCCGTCAGGCCATCCGGGCACCGGATGCCACTGTGCTGGCTCGCGGCGGCACCGGGCGCGCCTAGACTGCCGCCGGCGGGACCGGTGGACCGCGGTGGCAATGGGGCCGTCGCGGCACCGAGCAGTCGGGGGAGAGCAGCCCCGAAGAGAGGTGTCTGCATCGTGAAGGTCGGAATCCCACGCGAGGTCAAGAACCACGAGTACCGCGTGGCGATCACGCCAGCGGGCGTCAACGAGTTCACCCGCAGCGGTCACCAGGTCTTCGTCGAGTCGGGCGCCGGCGTCGGCTCCAGCATCACCGACGAGGAGTTCGCCGCCGCGGGCGCGAAGATCCTCGGCACCGCCGACGAGGTGTGGGAGACCGCCGAGCTGGTGCTCAAGGTCAAGGAGCCGATCGCCGAGGAGTACCACCGGATGCGCGAGGGGCAGGTGCTCTTCACCTACCTGCACCTGGCCGCCTCCAAGGAATGCACCGACGCGCTGGTCGACCGCAAGGTCACCGGCATCGCGTACGAGACGGTCGAGCTGCCCGACCGGTCGCTGCCGCTGCTCGCCCCGATGTCCGAGGTGGCCGGCCGGCTCGCCCCGCAGATGGGCGCCTTCTACATGATGCGCACCGGCGGGGGTCGCGGTGTGCTGCCCGGCGGTGTCTCCGGGGTGTACGCGGCCAAGACCGTGGTCATCGGCGCCGGCGTCTCCGGCATGAACGCCGCCGCGATCGCGCTGGGCCTGCAGTCCGAGGTGCTGCTGCTGGACAAGAACGTCGCCCGGCTGCGCTCGGCCGACGCCATCTACCGGGGCCACCTGCAGACCGTCGCGTCCAACGCCTACGAGGTCGAGCGGGCCGTGCTCGACGCCGACCTGGTCATCGGCGCGGTGCTGGTGCCCGGCACGAAGGCGCCGACGCTGATCTCCAACGAGCTGGTCTCCCGGATGAAGCCGGGCAGTGTGCTCGTCGACATCGCCATCGACCAGGGCGGCTGCTTCGAGGACTCGCGCCCCACCACGCACGCCGACCCGGTCTACAAGGTGCACGAGTCGATCTTCTACTGCGTGGCGAACATGCCCGGCGCGGTGCCGAACACCAGCACCTACGCGCTGACCAACGTCACCCTGCCGTACGCCCTGGAGCTGGCCAACCAGGGCTGGCGCGAGGCGCTGCGCAACGACCCGGCGCTGGCGTTGGGCCTGAACACCCACGACGGGCAGGTCACCTACGGCCCGGTCGCCGAGGCGCACGGCATGGACGTGCTCCCGCTGGCCGACGCGCTGGCCTGAGCGGTGGCGGCCGAGCGGTAGCGAGCCGAGGGGCAGGGCACTGACCGACGGTGTAGCCGGCGCCGGCGTGGGCGAACAGCCCGCGCCGGTCCTGCGTCGTGCCGTGCGCGGCTACCTCGACCACCTGACCGTCGAACGTGGCCTGTCGGCGAACACGCTCACCTCGTACCGTCGGGATCTGGACCGCTATCTCGACACCCTGGTCGGCGCCGGCGTCACCGACCTCGCGTCGGTCGGCGCCGGCCTGGTCGAGGCGCACCTGGCGCGGCTGCGCGCGGGCGACGACGGCCACCCGCCGTTGGCGGTCTCCTCCGCCGCCCGGGCGGCCAGCGCGGTCCGCGGCCTGCACCGCTTCGCGCTGCGTGAGGGGCTGGCCGGCGTCGACCCCAGCCGCGACGTCCGCCCACCCACCCCGCCGCGACGGCTGCCCCGGGCCCTGCCGGTCGACGACGTGGTCCGGCTGTTGGACATCGCCGGCCCGATCACCGCCACCGGCGAGGACGCGCCCCTCGCGCTGCGCGACCGGGCGCTGCTGGAGTTCCTGTACGGCACCGGGGCGCGGATCTCCGAGGCGGTCGGTGCCGCCGTGGACGACCTCGACACCGAGGAGGGCAGCGTTCTGCTGCGTGGCAAGGGCGGCCGGGTCCGGCTGGTGCCGATCGGCGGGTACGCCGTCGACGCCGTCCGCGCGTACCTGGTCCGGGCCCGCCCCGGGCTGGCCGCCTCCGGCCGGGGAACACCGGCGGTGTTCCTGAACGCCCGCGGTGGCGCGCTGTCCCGCCAGGGCGCCTGGGGAATCCTGCGCCGCGCCGCCGAGCGGGCCGGGCTGCCCGTCGACGGGCCCGCGGCCGTCTCCCCGCACACCCTGCGCCACTCGTACGCCACGCATCTGCTCGACGGCGGCGCTGACGTCCGGGTGGTCCAGGAGCTGCTCGGGCACGCATCGGTGACCACCACCCAGGTCTACACGTTGGTCACCGTGGAGCGGCTGCGCGAGGTGTACGCCACCGCGCATCCGCGCGCCCGGGGCTGAACAGGTCGCGGTCGGCTCCGACACGCCGGGCCGGTGCCGAACCCCCTGCTGGTCGGTGGCGTACAGTCGGCATCGGCGCGGACCTCCTGGGGCGACACGACCGGGGTGCGCAGCGGCGCCGCGAAGGACGTCGGACGGCTCCGACGCCGGGTGGGGTCGTCGGGAGGGGGCAACGAGCACATGGCTGGCAACGGTGACCGTGCCGAGACCTGGACGTCGGAGCTCCGCGAGCAGCAGGCCACGCTCGGCGCGGACCTCGGTCCTGCGGACCCGGCTGCCTACACGATGCGCAAGCCCATTCCGGAGCCGATGCCCACCGATCGGCACGGCCCCGCGCGCATCATCGCGATGGCCAACCAGAAGGGTGGCGTCGGTAAGACCACGACCACCATCAACCTGGGCGCGGCGCTCGCGGAATATGGCCGCAAGGTGCTGCTGGTCGACTTCGACCCGCAGGGCGCGCTCTCGGTGGGGTTGGGCGTCAATCCGCACAACCTCGACCTGTCCATCTACAACCTGCTCATGCAGGACGACATCATCGCCGAGGACGTCGTCATCAAGACCGACGTCGCGGGGCTGCACCTGCTGCCGGCCAACATCGACCTCTCCGCCGCCGAGATCCAGCTCGTCAACGAGGTGGCCCGGGAGATGGCCCTGGCGCGGGTGCTGCGCACGGTCCGCAAGGAATACGACTACATCCTGATCGACTGCCAGCCGTCGCTCGGCCTGCTGGCGATCAACGCGCTGACCGTCGCGCACGGCGTGCTCATCCCGCTGGAGTGCGAGTTCTTCAGCCTGCGTGGTGTGGCGCTGCTGCTGGACACCATCGACAAGGTGCGCGAGCGACTCAACTTCGACCTGGAGCTGGAAGGCATCCTCGCCACCATGTACGACAGCCGCACCACGCACTGCCGTCAGGTGTTGCAGCGGGTGGTGGAGGCGTTCGGCGACAAGGTCTACCAGACGGTCATCACCAAGACGGTGAAGTTCCCGGAGTCCACCGTGGCCGGTGCGCCGATCACGACGATGGACCCGGCGTCCTCCGGGGCACGTAACTACCGTCAGCTGGCCCGCGAGGTGATCGCCGCCCAGTCGGAGCGGTAGCCGGAACGCCCGGTGCCCGCCTCGTGGACTACGGTCGTGCGGTGACCGCGCCACCCCTTGACCCGCCCGAGGCCGCTGCCACGGCGGTGGTCGATGGTGTGCCGCCCGCCGACGTGGCTGCCGACCTGCCCGCCGAGCCGGCTTCCACCGGTTTCACGGTGCGGCTGGCCAACTTCACCGGCCCGTTCGATCTGCTGCTGCAACTGATCGGCAAGCACAAGCTCGACGTGACCGAGGTGGCCCTGCACACGGTCACCGACGAGTTCATCGCCTACATCCGGGCCATGGGCGACAACTGGGACCTGGACGAGGCGAGCGAGTTCCTGCTGATCGCCGCGACGCTGCTCGACCTGAAGGCGGCCCGGCTGCTGCCTTCCGCCGAGGTGGAGGACGAGGCCGACCTGGCCCTGCTGGAGGCCCGGGACCTGCTCTTCGCCCGGCTGTTGCAGTACAAGGCGTACAAGGAAGCGGCGGCGTACATCGCCGAGTTGGAGGCCGTCGGCGGCCGGCGGTACCCGCGGGCGGTCAGCCTGGAGGCCCGCTACGCGGACGCGCTGCCCGACCTGGTGCTCGGCATCGGTCCGCAGCGGCTGCTGAAGCTGGCCGTGAAGGCGATGACCCCGAAGCCGGTGCCGGAGGTCTCCATCGCCCACGTGCACATGGTCCGGGTCAGTGTCCGGGAACACGCGGCGATCCTCGCTACCCGGCTGCGCCGGGCCGGCACGGCCACGTTCTCGCTGCTCTGCGCGGACTGTGAGGCGACCCTGGAGGTGGTGGCGCGGTTCCTCGCGCTGCTGGAGCTCTACCGGGAGGGCTTGGTGTCCTTCGTGCAGGAGCAGGCCCTGGAGGAGCTGACCGTTCGCTGGACCGGCCCGGCCGACGGTGACACCGAGGTGCACGTCGACGAGTACGCGGGCAGCCCGGCCGACCCGGAGCCGGTGGCGCAGACCGGGGGACCGGAGGCACCGGAGTTGCCGGGTGAGTCCTCTGGGGTGGACGGGACGGAAACGACGGAGGATGAGCGCGATGAGTGACGAGGATCGCCGGGACTCCCTGGCCGACCAGGCGGCCGCCTGGGTCCCCCCGTGGGAACGCCCCCGTCCGCCCGCCGCCGAACCGGACACCGCAGAGGCCGCGTCGGACGTCACCGCACCTTCGCCGGCCACGGACGATCTCGCGGCGCAGCCGCCCGTCCAGGAGCCGGAACCCGCCGCGCTCCCCGGCGATCTGGACCGCGCCGAATCAGACCGCACCGAATCAGGCCGCGCCGAGCCGGACCGCGCCGAATCGGACCGCGCCGAATCGGACCGCGGCGAGCCGGAGCCCGGCGAGCCGTTCGTGGGGGAGTCGTCCGAGGCTGCGGGCGTACCCCGGCGGCAGGCTGCGGGGCGGCGGCGGGTGACGGCCGCGCCGGAGCCCGCGCCGGAGCTGTCCGACACCGAGTTGCGCGGCGCCCTGGAGGCGATCCTGCTGGTGGTCGACGAGCCGGTCAGTGAGCTGGTCCTGGCCCAGGTGCTGGAGCAGCGGGCCGAACGGGTCGGGCCGGTGCTGGACGAGATCGCCGCCGGCTACACCGCCGCCGGCCACGGGTTCGAGCTGCGCCGGGCGGCCGGCGGGTGGCGGCTGTACACCCGGCCGGAATACGCTACGTACGTTGAGCGGTTCGTGTTGGACGGGCAGTCCGTACGGCTGACCCAGGCGGCGTTGGAGACGCTCGCCGTGGTCGCCTACAAGCAGCCGGTGACCCGTTCGCGAATCTCAGCCATCCGGGGTGTGAACTGCGACGGGGTCATCCGTACGCTGGTCACCCGCGGCCTCGTCGAGGAGTGCGGCACCGAAACGGACAGCGGGGCGTTCCTGTACAAGACCACCACGCTGTTCCTGGAGAAGCTCGGGCTGAACACCGTTGACGAGCTGCCGCCCCTCGCACCCTTCCTGCCCGACGACGTAGAAGAGCTTGCTGATGCGACCCGATAACCGTTCCCCCAAACCCGACGCCCCTGTCTTCGAGGGGGCTGAGCGCCTGCAGAAGGTGCTCGCCGCCGCCGGCGTGGGTTCCCGGCGTGCCTGCGAGGACCTGATCTTCCGCCGCCGGGTCACCGTGGACGGGCGGGTCGCCAAGCTCGGCGACAAGGTCGACCCGGCCACCGCCGTGATCCACGTGGACGGCGAGCGCCTCCAGGTCGACGTCCGCCTGGTCTACGTGGCGATGAACAAGCCGCGCGGGGTGGTCACCACCATGGCAGACGAAAAGGGACGCAACGAGCTGTCCGACTTCATCGGCGCCCGGCTGGAGCAGCGGGTCTACCACGTCGGGCGGCTCGACGCGGACAGCGAGGGCCTGCTGCTGCTCACCAACGACGGCACCCTCGCGCACAAGCTCATGCACCCCTCGTACCAGGTGCTGAAGACCTACCTCGCCGAGGTGGTCGGGCCGATCCCGCGCAACCTGAGCAAGCGGCTGTTGGCCGGGGTCGAGCTGGAGGACGGGCCGGTCAAAATCGACTCGTTCAAGGTGGTGGACACTCTGGGCAAATCCGCCCAGGTGGAGCTGAGCCTGCACGAGGGCCGCAAGCACATCGTCCGGCGGCTGATGGAGGAGGTCGGCCACCCGGTCACCCGGCTGGTGCGTACCTCGATCGGTCCGATCCGACTGGGTGACCTGCGCACCGGGCGGATCCGGCGGTTGACCAACGCCGAGGTCGCCGCCCTGTTCAACGCGGTGGGTGACTGACCCCCGAGTTCGGGTACGGCTGCCGGTAGGCTTCGCAACGGCCGAGACGGCGGCCGCCGGGGTGGCGTGGGTCGCCTCCGGCGGCGTCGCGCGCAGGTCCGCCACGGACCGCGGGCATGATTGATGACGATTGACAAACCGCTTGCGGCGCCAGATCACCGGGCGATCCGTGAGGTACGGGCTGAGGAGGACACGGTGGAGGAAAACGTACGGGCCAGGCGATGTGTGGTCGCTGTGGACGGGCCGTCCGGTTCGGGTAAGTCCACCGTGTCGCGGCGGCTCGCCGTCGCGATCGGTGCGCGCTACCTGGACACCGGAGCGATGTACCGGGCGATCACGTTTGCCGTGCTGCGCTCCGGCGTGGATCTCACCGACGCCGCGTCGGTGGCCAAGGTCGCCGGCGAGGTCAAGCTGCACATCGGCACCCACCCGCAGGGGTACGCGGTGACCGTCGACGGTGTGGGTGTGGACGCGGACATCCGCGGCCCGGAGGTAACCGGCGCGGTTTCCGCCGTCGCCGCCGTGCCGGCTGTTCGTGAGCTGCTCGTCACCCGGCAGCGCGAGATGATCGCCAACGTCGGCCGGATCGTCGTCGAGGGTCGGGACATCGGCTCGGTCGTCGCGCCGGACGCGGACCTGAAGGTCTTCCTGACCGCCTCCGAGGAGGCCCGTGCCGCCCGGCGCAGCGCGGAGGACGCCGCTGACGTGGCGGCCACCGCCGCCGACCTGGCGCGACGGGACCGGCTCGACTCGACCCGCAAGGTCAACCCACTGGCGCAGGCGCCCGACGCCGTGGCGCTGGACACCACCGAGCTGGGCATCGACGAGGTCGTGGCGCGGTTGCGCGAGCTGCTCACCGAGCGGGGTGTGGCATGAGTAGCGATGGTGGTGGCTGGGTCGAGCTTCGGGAGCCCGACGTCGCCGTCGAGGAACCGAGCGGCCCGCAGCCGGTGGTGGCCGTGGTCGGCCGCCCCAACGTGGGTAAGTCCACTCTGGTCAACCGGATCATCGGCCGCCGCCAGGCGGTCGTCGAGGACGTTCCCGGTGTGACCCGGGACCGGGTGCCGTACGACGCGCAGTGGAACGGCCGGGCGTTCACCGTGGTGGACACCGGCGGTTGGGAGCCGGACGCGAAGGATCGCGCCGCGGCCATCGCGGCGCAGGCCGAGACGGCGGTCGTCACCGCCGACGTGGTCCTCTTCGTGGTCGACGCGATGGTGGGCTCCACCGACGTGGACGAGGCCGCGGTTAAGATGCTGCGGCGCAGCGCCAAGCCGGTGATCCTGGTGGCCAACAAGGCTGACAACACCTCCATCGAGATGGAGGCCGTGTCGCTGTGGTCGCTCGGCCTCGGCGAGCCGTTCCCGGTTTCCGCGCTGCACGGGCGAGGCTCCGGCGACCTGCTGGACGCCATCCTCGCCGCGCTGCCGGAAGCCCCGGCGATCGTGGAGAACCGACCGCGCGGACCCCGCCGGGTGGCGCTGGTCGGGCGGCCGAACGTGGGCAAGTCCAGCCTGCTCAACCGGTTCTCCGGTGAGGAGCGGGCGGTCGTCGACTCGGTGGCGGGCACCACTGTGGACCCGGTCGACAGCCTCGTCGAGATCGGCGGTCAGACCTGGCAGCTGGTCGACACGGCCGGGTTGCGCAAGCGGGTCGGCAAGGCCAGCGGCACCGAGTACTACGCCAGCCTGCGCACCGCCGGCGCCATCGAGGCCGCCGAGGTGGCCGTGGTGCTGCTGGATTCCAGCGAGCCGATCAGCGAGCAGGACCAGCGGATCCTGTCGATGGTGACCGAGTCGGGCCGGGCGCTTGTCATCGCGTTCAACAAGTGGGACCTGGTCGACGCCGACCGTCGGTACTACCTGGACAAGGAAATCGACCGGGAGCTGCGCCGCATCCCCTGGGCGATCCGCCTGAACCTGTCCGCGATGACCGGCCGAGCGGTGGACAAGCTGGCCCCGGCCCTGAACAAGGCCCTGGCCAGCTGGGAAACCCGGGTGCCGACCGCGTACCTCAACCAGTGGCTGACGGCGCTGGTGCAGGCCACCCCCCACCCGGTACGTGGTGGACGCGCGCCGCGGATCCTGTTCGCCACGCAGGCCGGCGTGGCACCGCCGCGGTTCGTGCTCTTCACCACCGGCCCGCTGGACGCCGGATACCAGCGCTTCGTCGAGCGCAAGCTCCGCGAGGAATTCGGGTACGAAGGCAGCCCGATCGAAATCTCGGTCCGCCCCCGCAAGAAGCTGGGCCCCGGCGGCCGGGGCAAGGCGCACGGCTGACCTGCCCCTGTTCTCCCGAAATGCCGGATGGGCGGTCCTCGCCCGTCCGGCATTTCTACAACCCCACCCTCCTAGGACGCTTTAGGGGGTGTGCGGTGGTTCGGTTGGCTCGCGGCGCGGGTGGGGCCTGTGCGAACGAGCCGGGGCTGCTGCGCTAAGCTGTACCGGCTGTCGCGTTGGGAAACCACGCGAGGGCGGGACGTGGCGCAGCTTGGTAGCGCACTTGACTGGGGGTCAAGGGGTCGTCGGTTCGAATCCGGCCGTCCCGACGCAGGTCAGAGGCCATTCGGATTCTTCCGGGTGGCCATTTCTGATCTTGTACAGCAGCAAAGTACAGCAACGGCTCATTGATCGAGGCTTTCGCCGAGCCTCCGCAGGGCTTCCCGGGTGGTCTTGGATGAGACCTGGCTGTAGATCTCCATCGTGATCGAGAAGTCCGCGTGCCGCAGGATCGCCATCGCGACCCGGGGGTGCACGTCCAGGTCGACGAGCAGCGAACCGCAGGTGCGTCGGGCGTCGTGAACGGTGATCTTTGGGATTCCGGCGCGGGCGATGCGGCTGTCGTAGGAGCGGTTGAAGTTGCGGGGTTCGACCGGCAGTCCGTAGCGGGTCGTGAAGATCATGCCGGTGTCGTGCCAGGCATCGCCCGCCTTCTGTCGTGCGGCCTGCTGTTGTTGGTGGCGGTGCCGCAGTGCGGCGATGCAGATGGCCGGTAGCGGTAGGGGAGCGTCGGATTCCTCGGTCTTGGTGGCCCGGTGCAGCAGTTGGCCGCGTACCCGCTGGAGTTGCTTGTCGATGACGAGGCTGATGTCGTGGTTGTCGCGGCAGTGCTCGCAGAACGTCTCGCCGTGGGTGATGCAGGGTTTCTGCCAGCCGTCCCAGTTGATGTGCTCCCAGGTGAGGCCGAGGACTTCTCCCTTACGTAAGCCGAGCACGAGGACCAGGACGTAGGCGGCGTAGAGGTAATCGTCGTCGTCGCGGGAGGCTTCCAGGAACGCCCGAGCTTCCTCACTGCTCCATGACTTGCCTTTGCGGCTGCGGATCGGTGGGAGCTTTACCAGGGCTGCGACGTTCTTTGCGACCAGTTCCTCCACTTCGGCTTGGGAGAGCGCCGAGCGGAGGACGGCACGGATTCCTTTAACGGTGCGAGCCGCGGGGAGGTCCTGGCAGCACCGGCCAACCGCGCAGCACTTGCGGGTCTTTGGTGGCCGGCGTTCGTCTTTGCCCTGCGCGCAGCACTGGCAGGTCCTTGCGACTTTGTTGAGCCAGGTCTGAACGTCTCGGACCGACAGCCGCCCATCGAGTCGCTTGGTGCCGATGCCGGGAACGATGTAGAGGCGGCTCAGCGTCTCGTACGTGGCGTAGGTCAGCGGGGCGAGATTCGGCTCTACGATCTCGGCGAGCCAGTACGTCATGTAACTCGCCACGGTGGGGACGTTGGTGGCGACCGGGCCGGCCTTGGCTTGCTGGTGCAGCTTCACCCACTTGTCGTGGACCTCGTCGCGGGTCTTCCCGTAGACGTACTTGCGGTCCCGTTTGCCATCGGGCTTGGTGACCCAGACGTAGGCGGCGAACCCGTTGCGGTACGGGAAGATGGAGCCTTC
This sequence comes from Micromonospora sp. A202, assembly GCF_006715105.1. Classification (NCBI taxonomy): domain Bacteria; kingdom Bacillati; phylum Actinomycetota; class Actinomycetes; order Micromonosporales; family Micromonosporaceae; genus Micromonospora; species Micromonospora sp. A202. The sequence continues at coordinate 2,330,977 of NZ_VFMP01000001.1, forward strand.
GCCGTTGGCGCGTTTGCCGGGCATCAGGCCGCGTCCTGGCGATCGATCTGGGTCTGGATGTATTCATCGATCCACTCCGGCAGGATGCGGCGGTACTTGCCGTCCTTGACCGAGCGCAGTTCCCCGGTGGCAATCTTCATCTTCACCTTGGACAAGCCGTAACCGAGGATCGCGGCGACCTCGGCCGGGGAATGCCACTTCGGAACGATCGGGACCGGGCTCCTAGCCATGTGGTGCCTCCTTTGACGTGATGGTGATGTAGGTGCGGCTTTCGCCGCTGTAGCCGGCGGGTCGGGTGCTGGTGCGGCAGGTGACCCGGTCGCGGCCGTAGTAGGCGGTGAATTGGGCCGCGATGGTCGCGGCGTGAGCGGTGACGGTGGCGGTCGGGCCGATGAGCCGGACCGCGACCAAGGGGCGGGGACGTACGGGCATGGCGTGCTCCTTTCAGGTCGGGCGGGGCGGGGTGTTGCGTGCGCTGTGGAGTTGTCAAGGAACGGCTTCACGGGCGTTGACACGTACGTGTCAAGCGGCCAGGGGTTGGACCGCGCGAGCGGCGGCGAGTTCGTCGGCCAGGGCGTCGATGCCGGCGAGGTGCTGGGCGCGGGCCATGGCGGCGGCGGTGTTGGCGAGCAGGGCGTCTCCGGTGGTGATCCAGCCAGTGGCTTGGTAGCCGAGTTCGTAGATGACGCGCTCGGTTTGCTCGTCGTCCCAGGTGTGCGGGTGGCCCTCGGTGCGCCGCCAGATGGTGCGTTGGAGGCGCAGGAAGCCGAGGGTGACGGAGAAAGCGCGGCTCTTGGTGGCGATGTGTCCGCCGTAGCCGAATTGGTGCGCCCAGCGGCGAAGGCGGGCGTAGTCGGGGTGCTCGCCGATGTCCCAGCACGCGCGGATCAGCCGACCGAGGTGCGTTGCCGGGTCGCCGTGGACTTCGACGGAGAGGTCGTCGACGCGGCGCAGGCTCAGGCCGGTTACCTCGGTGCTCTTGGTGACGTACTTGGCGATGTACCCGGTGATCTGGGCGAGGTTGACCTCGTGGCCGGGTGCGTTGACGTGCTTGAGGTCCAGGCCCTTATCGCCCCACGCGATGTGCCAGCCCTGCCGCCCATTGGCGGGGTGCGACGCGGAGGTGTAGGCGGTCTTCACGAACGCGGCCCGGACGGCTTGCTCGAACATGTCCCGGGTGATGGCAGCCGGCGGCGGGACGATCGCCTAAGGGCAGTCGGGGTTGTAGCCGTCGAGGCGGATGAGGGCGTGGTAGTGGATGACGCCGCGTACCTGGAATTCGTAGACCTTGATGTAGCGGCGGCGCAGGTCGACGCCGTGGGTGCGGCCGAGGCGGCGTAGCTCCCGGTCGGCTTGTTGGATGGTGCGGCGCCACAGCTCGGGTGCCTCGTGGTTCCACACGACCTGGCCGGTGTGGTCGTAGCAGTCCAGGCACAGCGGCTGCCCGAGCTGGGTGTCGGCGGCCTTGTGCCGCTGCCCGCAGCGCAGTTCCTGGCCGTGGGGGCAAGTGCGGCCGAACGGGTGGCAGACCGAGGCCCGGCAGGTGCAGCCGTCCTTCTTGCGGCAGTCCGCCGCGTGAACCTTGACCACCCGGTGGTGCACCGGTCCGAACGACGGTGCGGTGGCGGTCAGGAAGATCGCGATGTGCTCGTTGAGCGGTGGTAGTCCCCATCGGTCGCCTTGCAGGCCGGCTTTGATCAGGTGGTAGGTGTCGCGGCGGTACAGCTCGGCGCAGGACGGGCAGACGTTGGCGCGGCGGTTGCCGCAGGGGGTGTAGATCGCGCCGTCGGGCATGTCCTCGGTGTCGACGGTGGCCATGCGGTTGCCGTCAGCGTCGTTGACGTGGATCTGCCCGGCCAACCGAATCGGGTGTTTGCACGCGGAGGCGGCGCGGACGTGGCCGAGCCATTCGGAGTAGTCGGGGTCTTGGGCGCGGGCGCGGCCGGAGGCGACGGTGCGGGGGTCGTGCCCGCGTACCCACCCGTCAGCGGCGAGGTCACGGGTGGTGCGAGTGGGTGTAGCCCAGGGCCAGTAGCCGGCGGACTCAGCGGAGGCTCCCGTGCCCGAAACCGTGGTGGTTTCGGGCGCGAGAGGCAACGTCGAGGACGTCACGCGGTGGCTCCAACAGCGGTGCCGTTGTGGGTCTTGTCGTTGATCGGGGTTGGGTTGTCCAGGGCCGTCAGGATGTCGGCGGCTTTGGCGGTCGGGACTCGCAGTCTGACGGCGAGCTGTCCTGCGGTGATCGGTTCACCGTGGGCCTTGGCGTGGGCCGTGGCGACGATGCGGGCGTTGGAGAGCAGCGCGGGCGGTGGACCGGTCGTGACCGGTGCCGAAGGTGCCGGCGTCGTGTCGGTGCCGGTGCTGTCCGGGGTGGGCTCGACAGTTGTTCTGGTTGCGGTTTCCTCGCCAGAGGTGGGCAGGGTGACAGGGGCGTTCGGCTGTGTGTCGGTGTCGGGTGCGGGGTTGATGGCCGAAGTCGCGGCGGCCGGGCTGACCAGCGGTGAGGCGGGGATGTCGAGTGACGACGCCTCTCCGGTGGTGGCCGGCACCAGTGCCGGGACGAATTCGATGGGCCGGGTGGTGCGGTTTCCGGTGGCGAGTAGGGCAGCGGTGGCCATGAGCATCAGGCCATCCACGGCGAGGGGACCGAACCAGACGACGAGGGTTTCCTCGTTGTAGTGATCGAGCAGGCCGGACAGGTGCCGGTAGGACACGAACGCGGCGACCAGGGCGACGGGCGGGAGCCCGACCCAGCGCAGCACGTTCCAACCCCAGCCGGTCGGCCAGGGGGTACGGGCAAGGATCTCGATGGCGATGAACAGGAACAGCGGCCAGACGATCGCGGAGATGACCGCGCCGGGCTCCGGCGACCAGTTGGCCGGGGCGTTGGTCGGGGCGATGAACGAGTGAGCGATGTTCGCGGCGACGGACACGAGTCCGCCGGAGAACGCGCCGATGTAGGCGTAGACGCGGCCGTTCTTGGAGGTGGTCATTGTGCCGCCTGCGAGGTGGGGGCGGGGGTGAACAGGGAGAAGGCGATGATGAAGGGCTCGGTGTAGCCCTGGGAGCGCAGCAGCAGGGTGATGGCGGGGAGGTCTTTGGCCGAGCTGATGGGCCGGGCGGTGGGGAAGTCGATGGCGGTCATTTCGGTGCCACCGTTGGTGGTGTGGGTGAAGGTGAGCAGGTACCGGTACATGGGTTGTCCCCTTTCAGAGGCAGGCGATGAGGAGGGCGGAGACCCAGAGGCAGGCGTAGTGAAGGGATTGGTCGGCGAGGTACATGCCGCAGACCGGGGTCTGTCGGTCGGCGAAGGCGGCGGAGCCGGTGGCGTGCAGGATGAGGCGGACCGTCCAGCGGCGGTCCAGGAGTGCGTGGGTGATGGCCGAGAAGGCCAGGCCGGCGGTGAGTCCGAGGGCGGACACCGGCAGGTTGAGCAGGGCGACGGTGACGGCGAGCATGGCCGCGACCGTGAGGTGGTAGGTGGTCACGTGGATCAGGAGGTGACGCCAGCCGGTCCAGCCGGGCTCGGCTTTGTGGGACGCGTCGGCGTCGGTTTGGACGATGTGGTCGGCGAGTTGGTGCGCCGGGATCAGGACGGCGGTGATGACCGCGAAGACGAGTGCGGGGTTCATCGGGTTACCTCCGGGTTGCAGTCGAGGCAGGAGCCGGTACGGCGGGGGATGTAGTAGGGCTTGACCTGGCCGCAGTCGGGGCAGGTGCGCCGGGCGGTGAGCGCTTTGTCGATGGCCCCCAGTTGGGCGGGGGTGGCGGTGCGCTTGGGCATCGCGAGGTCGAGGCGGAACAGGTAGGCGATGCGCTTTCCGCGACGCCACATGATTTGCGCGGCGGGTTCTTGGCCGCCGGGGCGCAGGTCGCGGGCACGTAGTTGCCGGCGGGTCAGTAGGTCGCTGGGGGCGAACTTGTAGGGGTAGGTCGGCAGGCCGTAGCGCTCGCCGGTCGGGTCGTAAAAGACCATCGGGTCCTCCGAGTCGTCGTCGGCCTGGTCGTCGGTGTCGTCCTGGTCCTGGTCGTCGTCACCGGCACGGCCGGTGGCGAAGGTGGGGTGTTCGTAGGTGTCGCGGTCGATGTCCTCGGGCAGGAACGCCGCCGAGCACAGGGCGCAGACGATCGGGCCTTCCTCGAAGGCGGCTTTGGAGATGCGCAGCTTGCGGGGGCACTCGCATTCGCACGAGACGCCGTTGTTGTTGTTCGTGCGGGTCTTGCCTTCCCCGGTCGGTTCGGGGTGGCGGTAGAACCGCAGCGCCTCAGTGAGGCCGGTGATGGTGGCCTTGTAGCGGGCGCGGGTGAGGTCGGTCAGGGTGCAGGGCGAGTAGCCGAGCTTGTCGTCCTTGGTCGTTGCCAGGCCGAGTTCAGCGGCGAGGGTGGCGAACTTCTTGTTGTGCCAGCGGCCCTGCCGGGAGGTGTCCTGGACGCCTCGCACGTCGGCGAGGGCGTGGGTGGCTTCGTGCAGGAGCGTGGTGAACACGGCTTCCGGTTCGCGGGAGAGCCCTTCACCGGAGATGAGGATTTCGGGCAACTGCTGCTCGCCGGCTTGCCAGCGAAGGGCAGCGAAGTGGCCCCACTTCATGCCCTGACTGGGCTTGGTGGGAGAGCCAGAGCCGACCACCAGAACAGCGGCCGGAACTTCGGAGTGCTGGTCGCGGATCGCGGACCAGGCGGCTTCCAGCGCGCCGACAAGTGCGGCGGTGGAGATGTCGTTTTGACACGTACGTGTCACGTCGGGGGTGTGGGCGGCGGTGCTCATGCGGCCCTCCGGATGGTGTGTCGGCGGTAGGCGATGGCGGCGGCGCACAGCGCCTCGATGACGTCGGCCGGGGTGCGGCCGGGCAGGGTTTCCCAGTCGAAGACCGGGGCGTGCAGGCCGGCGTGACCGACCGCGATGAGGTAGGTGTTGAACCACTCGACGGCGGCGCTGTAGGAGTGCTGGTCGACGTCGCTGATGCCAGTCAGGTACCAGCGGGGGCGGCCGAACACGGCGGCGCGGATCGCGCCGAGGATCGACGCCGGGTAGGTGCCGGTGCGGTGACAGGCGCACTTAGCCGGGCAGGCGTCGTGGGTGTCGTAGAGGCCGGTGGGAGTCCAGCCGTAGCGGCCCAGATAGAGGGCAGCGCGGTCGAGAACGGCGTGAACGTTGCCGGTCGGCAACGCGGAGACGGTGCTCATCGGGTGGCCCGCCAGACGAGGAACCCGGCGCGGGTCGGCAGCCGCTCTTGGCTGTACTCGTGCTCGGCGTAGGTTTCGAGCTGGTCCTCGGTGGCGTGGGTCCAGTCGTAGTCATCGGCGCAGGCGCGCAGGATGTCCAGGACATCGGGCAGGGTTTGGGAGGCGTCGTCGTTCCAGTCCGACACGGCCTCGCTGTTGGAGTACCAGGAGCCGCTGGTGCCCTCGAAGTCCGGCACACGCCCGTCTTGCCAGAGGAAGTCAGCCAGGCAACGGACCGTGCTGTCCCGCAGGATTGCGGGAGCGCCGTCGCCGCTTTGCTGGTCTTCAATGCTGGCGAGGTGGCCGTAGACGGCCATGGTGATCGCACCGAGGGTGCAGGCCGGCGGGAACGAGTCGTGCTCGCCCAGCTCGTAGGGGTCGCCCTGGGTCCAGCCACGAAGTTCGAGGTAGCGGGCGGCGCAGCGCAGGGTGTCGGCCGGGGTCAGGTCGGCCAGCGCGGCGGGGGTGGTGGGCTGTTTTTGGGTAGGGTTCATGGCGGCCACGTCCTTTCGTGGGCGGTGGTTGGGTCGGCGAGCCGGGGTTGCTTCCTAGGGCTGGTCCCGGTTCGTCGGCCGCTTCTATCGGTGGTGCAGGTGGAGCCGGAGAATCACCCGTTGCCTGCCGTCGCTGACAAGAGCGGGTGCGGAGCGGTAGACCAGGGCGCCCGCGTGTCGGGCGATGGCGGTCAGGGCGGCGATGTCCTCGCCGTCTCCGATGAGCACGAGGTCCAGGACGCGAGTCGGGGTAGCGGTCGTGGTGCTCATGCCGCTGTCCGAAGGTCGGCGGGGGCGACGAGGCCGCTGCGGCGGCGGGTCCAGGTGGCGTAGTCGGCGACGCGGATGATGTCGGCGTCGGTCATGTAGGCGGCCTTCACGCGGTTGGGGGTGCCGCCTTCGGCGATGAGGTAGCCCTCGCCCTGGTTGTTCGGGTCGATGCTGTTGGAGGAGAAGCCGCGGGCGTACCAGCCGTGCCCGAGCACGATGTCGGAGGACACGTCGTTGGTGCAGCGGCCAGCGAACCGCCACGCGAACAGGTCCCGCAGTGACGGCGGGATGATGTCCGACGACGGGCGCTGCGTCGCGGCGGCGACGATGATGCCGACGGCGCGGCCACGGGCGACGATGTCGCGCAGCAGCGCGGCGAACAGGTCCTGATCTTTCTTGTCGCCGGCGGTGGCGGAGAAGTAGGCGATCTCGTCGCAGGCCACGAGGATCTGACCGAACAGGTCGTTCGGGCCGATCTTCCGGCGGCGGTGCGACAGCAGGAACGCATACCGGTTGTCCATCACCGTCTGGACGCGGCGCAGGGTGCGGATGGCGTGGTCGATGTCGGGGCCGACGAACACGTCGGCGGCGTCCTTCCACAGCCCGAGTTCGACCTGCTTGCCATCCAGCAGGCACAACCTCACGTCCGGGCACAGAGCAGCGTGCCCGACGATGGTGTTCAACAGGCTGGACTTGCCCGCGCCGGGTTCACCGCCGATGAGGATGTTGCGGTAGATCATCGGCAGGTAGGCCGGGTGGCCGAACTCGTCGATGCCGAGGAAGACCGGGTCGAAGATGGACAGGCCCGCGCCGACCGGCACCGTCTGCGGCGCGTCTGGCTGCGGGGGCAGTTCGATGGTGTCCGTGAGGTCCATGGCAGGGCTCCCGGGGTCGGTTGACACCTACGTGTCAAAGGCGGGTGGGGGATAGGAGGGGCGCGGACGCTCGACCCGTCAGGGGTGCTTGGTCCGCGCCGTCCCGGTGCTTAGGCGTAGTCGGAGGGGTCGAACCCGTTCGGGCTCGCGGTGTTGGTGGTGGGGTTGCGCGGCTTGCGCTGGCGGGGGGTGTCGGTCGATGCGGTGACCGGCACGTCGGGTACGTCGGGCAGGTCCAGGCCGACAGGCGGCATGCCCGGTGACGTTGGGGCGTTGGACGGGATGTCCGTGGGGACGTAGTCCGGCAGCGGCGACACGACCTTGCCCGCGAGGGGTTCGCGGCGGGTGATGTCGATGCGGATCAGCGCGGCGTACTTGCGGCCGGCGCGCATGACGCGGACCTCGTTGGCCCAGCACGCCACGGCGAGTTTTTGCATCTGGCCGTCCTGTTCCAGATCGCGCAGGGACAGGCCAGGGCGCAGCCATACCCAGACTCGTTCACCGGCCGGGGTCGGCTTGGCGGGCAGGATCAGCGGGAGCGAGCCGTGCCGGTTGGTGGCGATGAACGCCGCGAAGCACAACCGCAGCCGGTGCCGCACGATCAGACACCAGGCCCAGGCCATGACCCGACGACGAACCGGGCTGATGGCGGCGGGGACGCCGACGACCAGGGCGACGATGAGCAGTGAGCCCCACAGCGGGGTCGACTGCATCAGCATGGTCCAGCCGTAGACGCCGGCTAGGCCGAGCAGGATCTCCGGCAGCCAGTGCCAGAAGACGCGCAGGACCGGCCACGCCACGATCAGCGCGAACAGCACCGCGCCGAGCACCGCGCCGAGGACGACGCCGAGCAGCCCACCCACGATCGGGTGCATGTACTCAGAGGCCACCGTGGCGGCCAGGAGGCCGACCACACCGAGGGTGACCCAGAACGCGATAGCGGCCCGACGACGGTACGAGCGGGCAACCGGCGCTTCGATGACAGTGACTTGCCCCCCACGGTTCGACCAGCCGAACGGGGACCTCTGGCTAGACTTGGACACGACAAGTCCTCCCTACCTAGGGACCTTGTTGGACAGGACGCGGGGTCGCAGACGACGCCAATCAACGGCGACCCCGTGTCCACCTCTTCGCTTCTGTGGAGCCGATCCAGGAACACCGCCCTAGACGGCGGCGGTGTCCATCGCGGTCAGAGCCGAAGCCCGGAACGCGACACCCGAGCGGACCTTCCCGTCACGGTCGTTGACCCAGGGCAGCGCCTCCAGGTTCACCGGCACGACCGGCTGACGAACCGTGACCGCCGGCATCACCGGGCTGACCACCGTCACGTTGATGACCTCAGCGCTACCGTCCGCGAGGGCGTAGAGCTGCACCGCCCACATCGGGGCCTTCGTCTCCCGGTCGAACTTCTGCTGACCCGACTGGTCCAGCTTCGGAACCGGGTTCACCGCGACCTCGTACGACACCCGCGAGGTGTCCAGCAGCAGACGTCCCATGACTGACTCCCTTCAACTAGGGCTCGCTCACCTTGAGCGATTGCCCGTGTTCGATGGGATCAGCGTAGCCCGTAGAAAAGTACGTGTCTAGTACTGAAGTACGTGCCATCGATTGGAATCTTGGCGCAAAGAAGGGCGCCCCGCTGTGGGACGCCCTTCGGTGCAGCTCGGAACGTGTGACGGTAGCTAGGCCACTCCTACGCGGCGAGCCAAGGCCGCCAGTCGGTCGGAGGGGACGGGTTCCATCCGTACAAGGTCAGACACCATCGTCTCGACCACCGGGTGTCCCTTGACCTGCTCCGGGGTCAGCGCCTCGGCCTGCTCAAGCGCATCGACCGCCTCAGAGACCCTGCGACGCTGAGTCCAGGCGCGTGCCACGTACATGAGGAGCCGAGCCTGCCGCTCAGACGATAGGCCGGACGAGTCGATCCGCTCCGCCGTCCGGAGCGCAGAACCGGCGTCGCCGAGTTCGACTGCCACCGCGACCTCGTGTAGCTGGACATTCGTGGGGCCAAACTCGGTCTCGTAATCGTTGCGGTCGACCCCCAGGAGCTGAGCTGCCTCCCGCGCTACTCCGAGATACTCGTGAGCCTTCTGGTCATCTCCCATCCGCGCAGAGGCGACAGCCAGTTGCAGATTTAGCGCGCCGAACAGCGACACGGCCGCCGGCTTGTCCGCCGATACCTCGGACTCAAGCGCTTCCGCAGACGACGATGCAGCGCTTATGACCTGTTCGAATTGCCGCCCACCCTGAAACACCAGCGCAAGGCGGAACGTTCCAGCGGCGACCAACAGCGGGTCTCCGACCTGCTCCGCAACGAGCAACGCCCGATCGATTGCGACCCAGGCCGCTTCATGCTGACCAAGCTTCGACAGTGCGGCCGAGAGGGCGTGATACACCGACGCTAGCTCGGTGAGGTACGTCTTTCGCGCCTCGCCTTTGGCGGATCGTGTTGCTCTCTCCAGATCCGGCAGTAGGCCCCGCAGCAACTCGGCCAGGTCCTCGTAACGGGCGGCATGAGTGTATGTCCAGCACAGATCGGATCGCTCGGCTGTCTGCGGCAGGGAAAGCTCTCGGTCCTTGCCTAGGATCGCGGCCATGAGGTAGCTGGTACTTAGCACCGAGCGTAGGGCGGCAGCCGCCGAGGGAACCTCAGCGCTCTCCGGATCCGCGCTGCCCGGGGCCAGTTCGGCCATCGGGATGCCGAGCGCACCCGCAATCCGCTCCAAGATGGAAACCCGGTCAATCGAACGTACCCCACGCTCGACCTGGGAAAGCCAAGCCTCAGACCGCCCGATCATCTCGGCAAACTCACGTTGAGAAAGTCCACGTTTTTGCCGACGCGTAGCTATAAGTCGACCTTGCTCATTGCTGTCAGGCATTCAGTGAACCGAGGCCCTTGCTAGGTCCGACCGTTAGAAACTCAACCCGCGCGTCCTGCGTGTACGGCTCGCGCTCCTTGTGGAATCGGATCACGTGAGGTTGCACTTCGTGCGCGTCAAATGCCTCTCGGTCTGCGTAGCACTCGTAGAAGACTCGGGCAAGAGGTTCCCCCTCGACAGAGTGCGTCGCATAAATCAGCGTCCCTGGTTCACGGGCACGGATCTCAGCCCCTGTCTCTGCGACAAGTGCGTCAAACGCTCTCGCGCTCTCGTCGTCTTTCAAATCGAAGCGCACCACCAATGCGAACATGCAGCCACCCTTCTTGTTCAACCGAGAGTCACGACTTGCGTACGCGACTCTGGCCGTACTCTTGTTCGGTCACCCGTATTCTATTACGGATCGCCTTGGTGAGGTAGCCGACGAAGGGTTGGCTCACGCAAGAGGAGGTCCGATAACGATGGACTTGGATCTCTTCCGGTCGCTTCGTATCGTGAACGGATGACCATGGGGGAGGGGTTGCCGAGTCGGCGACCGCACCGGATCGAGGCGGGTGGCGGGTCTGGTCTGCTCACGTACCGCCGTGGGGTGCCGTGCGCGTGAGGGCAGGTGTCCGCCAGAAGCAGCGAGAATCAATCGCACGTATGTACGATCGCGCCGTGGTGCGGGAGTTGAAGGGACGCTGGTGGAACGGAGTGTGGGGACGACTCGCACGGCGTGACGTTTGGCTCACCCGTGAAGTTCGATGGCACGTGATTGCCCGCGCTGGCGATTCGGAGACCGGCAAGGTGGTCAGGTGGAAGGTCGACACGGAGGACGAGGCCCGGCAGATGGTGAAGCGTCTTGTCCAGGCCGACGGCGGCCAGTGGCGGGAACAGACCGGGGGCGCGGCTACCCAGCCGCCCACGTGAGGTTCAGGCGTGACAACCGAGCGACGGTGGCGGTGCACTCAGAGGCCGATGATCGGGCGGTGGGCTGAGACGCTAACTGGTGCGGATGTGGCCCGGATGCCGCTTCTAGACTTCCGGTCATGGCTCAAGATGGCGAAAACGAAGATGTTGAGATTGTGGTCTGGCGGGACGGCAACGGAGTCTGGCGTTGCAACGTGAACATCGATCATGAGCACCGGCAGAAGCTTCTAGAGACTGGAGCGTTGGAACTTGCCGCTAACGACGACGTGACCTTGCAGGTCGTGGCGCTCGATCCACTACCGCGAGACACGATCCATATTGAGCACCTGCGCATCTCACTGCCTGTTGTGCGCAGGTTCTGATCTCGTGTGAGAACTTTCTGTACGGGATCAAGGCGGCCCGCTTCGCAGGCCGCTCGCGCCGCCGACCAGGGGCCGACCCAGACGGGCCGCCGATCGGGGACCCCGCGCCCTTAGCGCAAGCGCACGGGCGCACCCCGAACGGTTGCAGCCCCGCCGGCGGCGCGACATACGAAGAAGCCCCGGGCCGCCATGAGTGATGGCAGATCCGGGGCTTCGATGTTGAAGGCGACGACCAGGGCGTGCCTCCGGCGGGGCGCTCAGGCGCTCTGGGATGGTTGGCGCCATCCCGACAACCTCCGTCCGGGCGAAGCCGAGCAGGTGGGGCCTGCCCGGTCAAGGTCGTTCAGACAGTGGGGTGCTCCACCTTGACCGGGCAGGCCCCACCCACTCCACAGATGTGCGGACGAAGGCCGACGGGATGGTTCAGCTGAAGCGCATGGCTTACTCGCCCAGCCATCGGTGGAAGCCGAGAACATCCTTGCTCTTGAGTCGACGCCAACGCGGGGGAGGGAAGAAACCCTCTGGCCATCGTGTCCGCTCGTCATATACGACGTCGTTGACGCGGAGATCCAGGAGCGGAAGGTCATGGTTGTCAAACCCAATCGACGATAGGTCCGCTCCTTGAAGAAGAACTATGCCGGCGTCGGAGTCCTCGTGCTCCACTACAAGTCTATCGTGGATAGTTGCGCCTTTCAGATCGATGAACTGTTCGCATCTCCATCCAATTAGGGACCTTAGCCCAGCCGCAAAATGGGAGCCCGAAAAGTCGATGGATGTGATCTGGTGCTGGAAGGCTGTTTCGACCGTGTCCAGAAAGCGGCAATTCTTGAACTGGAGAGGTGCTCCGCTGGCTACGTCCAACAGTTCCACCTTGCCTTCGAAGACGGTTCCATCAAACGAGGCGAACGCCTCCAGCCTGCTAAATGTAAGGCGTAGATAGGGCAGTCGGGTTTCCCTCAAGTCGAGGTAGCTGTTCGCCCAGAAAATCTCGGGCTGTGCCACGTCCAGGCGCTGCAAGATAGCGTCCAGCATGGCAGTACGAACATTCCTCTCACTTGCATCGTCGACAAATTCCGACTCTGGCATGCTTGCCGACGTCATTCGAAGGTATGCGGCAAGTGTGTTAAGGCATGTTCCTCGATCTCGATCCGAGTCGTCGGCAATCCGTGTAAGCGCATATGCGCCGGCTAGTCGGACGGCGGCTCTTTCGTGCCCCAACTGACCAGCGGCAGCCGTGAATCGGTCAGTGAACATTCGGTCTTGTTCTCTAATGTGTCCGATCTCATCGGCTCTTTGCTTCCGGTATGCAACTAGCAGAGCTGTGAGTGCGCCCAGGCCACCTGTGGCAGTCAGTGCCACTTTAATTGCTTCAAGTCGGAAGGTGGCTTCGTTGGGAACCGCGGAGCTGCCGCTTGTGGCAACCATGTTCAGCGTGGTGTACAAGCCGACGATGGTAGCGCCGGCGAGAAGAATAAGTGCCAGAAAGGCGAGTGCGAACCTTCCAGGAACATACCTCTGGTTTAGCCGACGATTCAGGCGTCCCACTCGTCGCCGATGGCGCTTGTAGCGGTTGACTTCTAGAAGTCGCAGGAAGGCGGGGTGGCTATAAACGAGGAGGCGATCGCTTGGGTTCCAGCGCGGGAACTGGGCCGCCCCTAGCCAGCTATTTCGAAATCTCCGAATTGTCCTTCTGGTCCGCCTCGCGTAGATCTCCGCCAATAGCTTGAAGTCCGGCACAGTCGCACCGTACGCGAACTTCGTAGTACTCGTTGTTACGGCCTGCGTGTGGTGACCGAGCGGCGCTGTCGCTGGACCGTCGAAGGTGGACCCCGGTAGCGACGGAGGTGGACTACCGGCTGACCGCCTGTGTCTCAGCTCGGGGACTGTCGGGTTTCGGGCAGACGCTGAGGCCGCTGGTGCATAGGTTGTCCTACGAGTACGTACACTCGGGCGTGTGAGCGAGCAATCGGAACCAGTCTCAATTGCTGCGATAGCAAAGATGCCTTCGGCTCGCCTGAGTTTGGCGGACCTCGATCTTATCGCGAGTTCCGTAAGCGAAGTGCGACGAGTGACCCTAAATTGGTCGAGTCGTGAAATATACACGGTAACGGCTTCAAACTTTTCCGCGCAAAGCCCCTCGATCAGGGTCGTCCGTACCTTCGAGGTGAGGTCCATTGCAGAATTCGCGGAGCAAGCACCGCGAGGAAAGATCTACATCATGGAGGCGCGCTTCGAGTCGCCCGACGGGACGACAGTCCTAAGATTGGGCAAGGAAAATGATCTTAGTCGCGATCTCCTGCTAAGTTTCGAGGGGACAGGCAGGGCCGTACCTTCCTGGTTCGGCGAAATCGTCAAAGAAATCGTTTCAGCAAAGATGATGAATGCCAGCCAGCGCGTGCTCTACCTGGTCATCTTGACTTGGGCGCCTGTGCTCCTGCCCCCTATGGCGGTGTCGTGGGCGATCGCTTCTGGAGGCTGGCAGCTGAATGCTCCGGCAGTGCTGCTGTTGTATCTCGCGGGATTCGCCTGGTTCGTGTATGCGATCTTTGCCTCGACGATCGTCCGGTTCATCCGCGCCAGCAGCATGCGAGTGACCCCACTCTTCGCCGCTATCCCCCGGCCGCAGCCGGTCTCTCTTCCCTCTCCTTCTCAACTTGTTCCGCTTCGCCTTCGAGAGTTGCGGGCGGAAGCAAAGGTCGCTTTGAGTAGCGGTTGGCTGGCATTCAAGCAGAGTGACCATCAGTTCAACGCGGTCCTGATCTCCGGCGTGGCACTAGTTGTCTCAACGCTGACCCTGCTATTTGAAGTTGCTAAGTAGGCCACCCACTGCTGACTGAGAGACGAAGGCAAGGGCGCACAGCCGGGACGGCGGCAACTCCCCGGCGTGAGGCAGTACAGCAGCGAAGTACAGCAACCGACGACACCATGTCGTACCCCAGCGGCCATCGACGGACTTTCGACCAGCGGTGTATACCGCACGGGACCGCGTTGCCGATCTCTGGGGGTCAAGGGGTCGTCGGTTCGAATCCGGCCGTCCCGACGCAGGTCAGAGGGCTGATCCGGAATTCGGGTCGGCCCTTTCGCCGTTATGGGGACCAAGATCAGTCAAGTTGGAGCGTGCCTAGCTCTGCTTGACCGCTGGTCAAGTCTCATGCGGGCCTGCACATTGTTCCCTACCTGCATTTTAGCGGCCGGCAAGCGGGCCGCGCCGCCTCGGCCTCGGCCTGCTGGCGGCGCAGGCACCGGCATCGTCCGGTCCGGCCGGCCACGCTGACGGGGCACAAACCGTGAAGACGCGGGCTCTGCCCGAACCCCGGCCTCCTCAGAGGTCCGCGTCGAAGTAGTCGCCAGCATGGTGACTGATGGAACCCGTGGGGCTTTGCCCGCGTCTGTGATTGCATGAAACTGCGCGCCGCGATTCTGGTTGCCCTGACCACTCTCAGCCTCGGCCTCGTCGTGCTGGTCTCACCGGTGCAGCCCGCTTGGGCCTGCTCTTGCGCCTTGCGGCCCGACCAGGAGGACGATCGGGCGGACGTTATCGTCGTCGGCACTATCACTGCGGTGACGGACAGAGGCGTCCAACTCGCGGTCGAGTCGGTCGAGAAGGGCAGTCGGTCAGTCGCCACGCTCAGGCTGGCCGTGAGCCGCAGCGAGGACAGCTGCGGCTACGACTTTCGCGCTGGCACCCGATATCGGGTGAATTCCATCGACGGCGCCACTGGGCTGTGTTTCGGGATCCGGCAGTTGCCGGGCACGCCGTCCGCGGACGCAGCGGCCCCGACGCCGGTCACAGCAGCACCTGCGCCTGCTCAGTGGCCGGGCCGTTGGTGGTTCGCGGCCGGTGCGATGCTGACAGTCCTCGCCGCTGGATTGGTCGCCGTGGCCCTGTGGCGGCATCGGACCAGAGCGCAGTCACCGAACGCGTAGGCCAGCCACGGGCCAGTAGCTGGTTCGTCGAACGGGTGACCAAGCGGCATCACCGGGTCCCCGAGCGCGTCAGCGCCCGGGGACCACGTGGGGACCACACGTCATGCTTGATGGTGGACGTTAAGCCGTCGGCCGAACAGCTTGATCATGGGCATAGCGTGCGTGACGTGCGTGGACGTGTGGCGAGTCGTCCTGGGGGTCAAGGGGTCGTCGGTTCGAATCCGGCCGTCCCGACGCAGGTCAGAGGGCTGATCCGGATATCGGGTCGGCCCTTTCGCCGTTCTGGGGACCAAGATCAGTCAAGTTGGAACTGGCTGGCGCTGCTTGACCGGTGGTCAAGTCTCAAGTGGGTACCCGGGTCATTTGCCGAATTGTTCGTTCTCTGGATCAAGGTGCCGCGCAAGCGCGGCGCGGCCGGTCGCGCTCGGCCTGCTGGCGGCCTCCGGCCGGCATCGGCCGGCGCGCCGGCCACCTACGTTCAGCGCTCAGTAGGCCCATGGTGATGAACCCTGCTTGAGAATCCGGACGCCGCGCTCCTCGACCGTTGGCCACATGGTGACCCGGTACTCCAGATGATCGCCCGGGTCTGTCTCAGAGAACTTCGACGGCCGTTGCCCGGTCGGGAGATACCCCACGCGCACCCGGTATCGGCCTGCCGGGACAGGGATCGGTTCCACCTGCTCCGGCACCTGCGTGGCACCCGTGACCGTCAGCTTCCCGGACGGGAACTCGACGTCGGATTCCGCGACATGGTCATAGGCGTCAAGTGGATCGTAGACAGGAGGAGCGCTCCAGATGTCCAGCTTCACCAGCACGTAGTCATAGCGAGCTGTGCCGATCACGACGCAGTGACGCTCTACGGCAATCCGCCACGCCTCATCGGCTTTGTCCCAGGTATCCCCGTCAAACACACCCTCAGTCGCCTCTGCGTCGGAGAGCACGACGGCTAGGTGGTCGGCATAGGGCTCGAACCGGTAGATCCGCACACGCTCGTCTAGCACGACCGGCACGCTACCAAGGCAGGCGTCTCGTACGACAGGTGATGCTGGCAGGGATAGCCAAGGGTCAAGGTTGATCCCCCGAGCTTCCGACTGGCAGAGCGCTACGCCTTAACGATCGCGCGGGTAATCTGCCACCGTCGAGGTCGGGGGCGATCGGCTGCCGCGCCGCTTCGTGGCTTGCCACCGGGTATCGGGGTCCAGGCGCGCGGACAACCGACGACACGGCAAGAAGCCCCCGGTCCGACAGGCCGGGGGCGGTAAGCCGCACGGCGCCGGACAAACGCGCGCCAACCGCGCCGCCGTGCCAGCCACGTGCCACTAGCCGATGTCCCAGACGGTCAACAGCGGTCATGATCGAGCACCACGGCACCGCCGTTGACCAGGCGTTCCGGACAGACCAGGTCAGCCGGAAACGATCTTCCAGACTGAAGATGCCCGTACGCTGCTTGGCGTGGCAGAGGACGAGATGGTCTTGCGGCTCAACCGCGACGAGGCGCTGGTTCTGTTCGAGTGGCTGTATCGCACCGACGAGACGACCAACGACTTCGCTGACCTGGTCGAGGATCAGGCCGAGCAACGGGTGCTGTGGAATCTCACCTGCCTACTGGAACGGGAGCTGGTCGAGCCGTTCTCGCCGCAGTACGCCGAACTGGTAGAGCAGGCGCGAGCCCGGTTGCGGGATGAGGGTTCATGACCGTGCCGCGTGCCGGTCGGGACGGGAGCCGAGGATCAACGGCGGTCACCGCCTAGACGTCGCCCGCGGCATGGCGGCGCAGGTCAAACCAGGTTATGGCGATGAGACTTCCCGACGTGTCCACAGTTCCTAAACCGTGCGCAGCGGTCATCGAGCGTGTCAGCGTCCCGGGGACCAGGTAGGGACCACACGGCCTGCACGCTGGTGCGCGGCACGACGTCGACCACACGGCGTGATCATGGGCATAGCGTGCGTGTCGTGCGTGGACGTGTGGCGAAGCGTCCTGGGGTCAAGGGGTCGTCGGTTCGAATCCGGCGTCCCGACGCAGGTCAGAGGCCATTCGGAATCTTCCGGATGGCCATTTCTGATCTTGTACAGCAGCGAAGTACAGCAACGGCTCATTGATCGAGGCTTTCGCCGAGTCTCCGCAGGGCCTCGCGGGTGGTCTTGGACGAGACCTGGCTGTAGATCTCCATCGTGATCGAGAAGTCCGCGTGCCTGAGGATCGCCATCGCGACCCGGGGGTGCACGTCCAGGTCGACGAGCAGTGAACCGCAGGTGCGTCGGGCGTCGTGAACGGTGATCTTTGGGATTCCGGTGCGGGCGATGCGGCTGTCGTAGGAGCGGTTGAAGTTGCGGGGTTCGACCGGCAGTCCGTAGCGGGTCGTGAAGATCATGCCGGTGTCGTGGCAGGGGTCGCCGGCTTTCTCTCGTGCGGCCTGCTGTTGGTGGTAGCGGTGCCGCAGTGCGGCGACGCAGATCGCCGGCAGTGGTAGGGGAGCGTCGGACTCTTCGGTCTTGGTGGCCCGGTGCAGCAGGTGGCCGCGTACTCGCTGGAGTTGCTTGTCGATGACGAGGCTGATGTCGTGGTTGTCGCGGCAGTGCTCGCAGAACTTCTCGCCGTGGGTAATGCACGGCTTCTGCCAGCCGTCCCAGGTGATGTGGTCCCAGGTGAGGCCGAGCACTTCGCCCTTGCGTAAGCCGAGCACGAGGACCAGGACGTAGGCGGCGTACAGGTAATCGTCGTCGTCGCGAGACGCTTCCAGAAACGCCCGAGCTTCCTCACTGCTCCATGACTTGCCTTTGCGGCTGCGGATCGGTGGGAGCTTCACCAGGGCCGCGACGTTTCTTTGCGACCAGTTCCTCCACTTCGGCTTGGGAGAGCGCCGAGCGGAGGACGGCGCGCAGTTCGCCAGTGGCAATCTTCATCTTCACCTTGGACAAGCCGTAGCCGAGGATCGCGGCGACCTTGGCCGGGGAATGCCACTTCGGAACGATCGGGACCGGGCTTCTAGCCATGTGGTGCCTCCTAAATGGGGTGGTGATGTAGGCGCGGCTTCGCCAACGGCTGGTTGATAGGGAGTGCTGCCTCGGTGGGCGGCCCGACCGCACCGGGCGGGGGGCCGTAGAGCGGCGCGTATGGTCGGTCGCGTGACCACGGATGAAGATCGTGACCGCCTCGCCGAGCAGCTCGTGGCGTTGCCGGTGTACGAGCTCGTTGATGTCCTGCGCCGTGTCTTGCCGCACCACAGCCAGGACCGCTACGGCATTCGAACGGAGTTGGTCCTGGCTGAAGCGACCGACTATGAGGACGAGCCAGGTCTTGAGGTGCAGCTGGTCGCCTGGCCTGACCGCGACTACTACGACGGTGACCTTGGGATTGACCAGGGCTTGTGGGAAAACGGTCACTGCACGAAGTGCGATACCGAGGTGGTGTCGAACGCAAAACGCGCCTTCTGCCCGTACTGCGGCTCCAGATGCGGCCTGACCTGACCTCAACCGGCCCGGGGCCCGTCCGTGTTGCATGCGCTGTGGAGTTGTCGAAACGGCCCGCTTCGCAGGCCGCTCGCGCCGCCGACCAGGGGCCGACCGAAGCCGGTCGCCGGTCGGGGACCCCGCGCCCTTAGCGCAAGCGCACGTGCGCACCCCGAACGGTTGCAGCCCCGCCGGCGGCGCGACATACGAAGAAGCCCCGGGCCGCCAGGAGTGCTGGCAGATCCGGGGCTTCGATGTTGAAGGCGACGACAGGGCGTGCCTCCGGCGGGGCGCTCAGGCACTCCAGGATGGTTGGCGCCATCCCGACAACCTCCGTCCGGGCAGAGCCGGGCAGGCCCCACCCACTTCACGATGTGCGGACGAAGGCCGACGGGATGGCTGGGATGGCGATGGCAAGCGACACTTAATGGGGCTGCTAACGTCAGCGAGCACAGCGCTGTAATGCAGCCTTCAATTCTTCGGTGTCTCGATCATCGAGCCAAGTCACGACTTTCACAGCTAGACGTGCGTGAGCTTGAGAGTTGTGCTGAGCGTCATCGGCGGTGGGGCAATGGCCTCGTGTCGTCCCTCGTACACGAACCGAACCCCAGCGGCGCACGGCATGGGCATCGGCATCGGGGGTTATCTGGGTGCCAGCTGTAGGTCTTGCCGGACGACGATCATGGATTCGTGGTCGCGGTCGCCCCACCGACACGAACCCCTTGCCTGCGGTAGGCCAGTCGACGGGTAGGCGCACGCTGTTTGGTGATGGGACGTCCCCGATGGTGGGGGAGTAGGGCGCGAAGCCGCCATCCACCTCGCCGCCACCGGAGAGTGCGGCGGCGGGAGCGCGCCAGATTCAGCCTTCGGCGACGCGGCCGCTACGGCGAGCCAGTAGGCCGGGCAGGAACCTGGTCGGGTTCAATTTGTGGAGCGGACCGCTCCCGCTGTGGCGTGAGGGGTTGGCGGACGGCTCGGCTGCGGGCGAAGCGGCTGCACCGTCCTGGGAGCCCGGCACATCTTCGCTGCGGATCTCAAGGTCCAGGTTCAGCCGCCTGGTCTCCTCGTCCAACGCGGTCAGAAAGTCCTCAGTTTCCTGCTGGGTCATGTGGCGCAGTCGGTTGCTGACGCGCTCCACGCTGGCCGCAAACTCATACCGCTCCTTGTCAGTCATGTGCCAGGACAGCATCGCCCGCTCGGACGCCGTCGGCTCTCCGCGATATGCGACAACGGCGTTGTACGGCAGCGACTTCAGCAGCACGTGGCCAACACCCGACTTCTCGTCCAGGTCCAGGATCAGGTCGTCTGGATCTCCGGAGTCAAGGCCAAATGGGGTCGTCGGCGCTTCCTCTCCCCGGTGCGCGTCGGTCATCGGAACATCCTCGCCGTGGTGTTCTTGGCCGTCAGGAGTTGGAGGTAATGAGTCAACTCGTCCTTGAGTCGCCAGCGTAGATACATCGCGTTCATGATCGCGGCGAGGCCGACGAACAACACGCCCACGTTGACGGAAAGGTGACCGAGCAATGGATCCAGCACCGGAGGGCCAACTTCCCTGATCATCTGCTTGGGGGCCTCCCTGACGTACAGGATGGCGGTGGCGACTGAGGTCAGGCCGGTGATGAGCAGACCGACGAAAGTTGTCAGCGAGGACCGCTGAAGTTTTTCCATCGAGTATCCGACGAAGCTGGCGGCGACTGGGGAGATCGCCAGGAGGAAGGCCAGGACATCCCCGGACACGTCCCCTCGGTTGCTGGGAACGACGAATGCGAGCATGGTGATCACGAACGCGGACAGGGTGGCCAGCCAACGCGTGAGCCCGAGTGCTCCAGGGGGGACCTCGTCGAAGATGATCTGCATGACCAGATCCTTCGGCTTGCAGGTGTCGAAGCGCCGCGTGTACAGGTGCGCGTACGGCAGGGCCTGATGGTGACGAACCCGTAGGTAGGCCAGGTTACTCATCTTCTTGATCTCGTCCTGGTGAATGGTGCTGCCCGTCTTCGCGGACTGGACGTAATGCGCCTTCACGTAGCTGTTAGGCCCGGCGTTCATTCGAAAGTGATAGCTGTTGGTAGTGAATGGCAGGTTGAGCGGGATGACGAATGAATTCGGTTGCAGGCCGTATTTGACGCGACGCCGACGTCCGCGGGTGTCCACGCGGCCGTACACCGGGATCGTCTTCGTGTACCGGAGGACCCATTTGTAGCCCGTCGGTGGGGGCGCCTCAGCGACGATGACGTAGTTGCGCACCAGGAAAGCACAGATTCGCCGCAGCTTCGTCAACTGCTTCTCGTCGGCGTTCTCCCGTACCGATGCCACCGCCCGGTCGAAGTACGTGTGGGCGTCCGCGAGGCGTACGCGACCCTGCCGGAAAACGAGCCGCAGCAACGCGTAGAGCACCGAACGGTGGTTTTGGCCGAAGGTCTTCTCGAACTCGGCCTGCAGAACGTGCGCCACCACGCCTCGCGCATCTTCCTGGGACAGGAACGGTAGAGCGCTGCCTCCACCGTCAGAGGTATCCACGTTGTCCATCATGGTGCCCTTTGTGGCGGTGATCATGGGCACGAGGATGAAGGTCGGCTCCGCGCCGTTCTGATTACTGGTCCTCTTCAACACCGCCGTCGGCGCGCCGCTGCCACCGGCGTTGTTGTCGGAATCAATCCCTTCCGCTGACCTCGACGACGGGTGGGCGGAACTCATCATGGTTGTGGCGACGGACTGCCGTTGGGTCGGGATCGCAGGCTCGCCCGCCTGGCGTCTCAATTCGGACAGGTCGTCCAGTGAACTGGTGTACGTCGTCGACACGGTGACGCGAAGGCATTCCCCAACCGGCTCAACTTCGTCAGTCACTCGTACCTGGTAACGGCCGGGCTCCACCAGCATCTGCCCGAACAGCCGGATCGACGAGCTCGGGTACTTCTTGCTGACCCGAACCATCGCCTCGATGATCTCCCGGTCGGCCGTCTTCCGGTCCCCCGGATCGATCGTCGGCTTGCCCGGGGCCTCCTGGAAGCGCTGCTGCGTCCTCCAGTGACGCTTTGCCGCCCGTCGTGCCCGCCAAACGAGAACCAGCGCGAGCACCATCGCGCCAATCCGTGCCGCCGATTCGTCAAGCCACACTGGACGGTCCGGCGTGGATGGCATCAGCCATCCGGCGAGCCCGTCCACGACGGCTACGGCAACCAGGAGTGCCGCCAGGATCAGGTAGGTAACTGATGCTATCGCCGGTCTGGAACCCCCCACCGGACCAACCCCTTCCGCAACCAGCAGCGGCATCGAAGCTATCGTTTCGTTGGGTAGCGATAGCCTCGCGGAAGGTGAGACGGATCACATCCTCCGGACGGGTGCATTGAAACCAAACTATGGGGGACCCCCGGCCGTAGCTGATGCGGCTCGCCAGGTGCTCTCCTTGCTTTCTGCGTCGGCAGTGCGGTTGCTCCGGATGGCGACCCACCTCGCCGAGCTGCGCGCGAGCCGGCGCTGGCCGTGGTGGCCAGAGCCGGCTGACGCTTTCGACCCGTGGACGCTCCGGCGCGCCTCTACCTGGATTCGAGGCGGCCCAGGGTGCTCTCGACCGGTGCCGGCCAGACGGAGTCCTTGAGGCCGAGGGCGTCGCGGAGGTAGGCCCACGTGAGCCGCTGGAGCAGTGCAACCCTCTCGGGGTTCTCGTCAGTCGTCTCCCTGGCCTCGTAGTTGGAGATGCCGCCGAGGGAGTGCTCCGCTCCGAACAGGGTGAGCAGGCTCTTGCTCCCCGGGCTCAGGTGATACGCGTCGGTGAACCAGCCCGGGCCGCGGACTGACAGAGGGGAGTCGTCCCGGTCGCCCGTGACGAGGGTCGGGGTGGTCATGTCTGCGTAGCTCGGGCTCATGAAGGGAAAGTGCTCGGCCGCGAACGGGGAGAGATCGGCTCCGCCCCGGCCGGTTCACGGCCAGCAGGACCCCGGGCTCGCCGCCGCCGGCCGCACCGGCGGCGGGCTGCTGCAGGTCCACGTCACCCACGCCCCGCCCGCCGCGTCGCCGGGCTACGCCGCGCCACCACCCACCCCAACCGCGCCCGCCGCCCCCGCAGCGGCGCATCCCGCACCAACAGCCTGCTCGCCGAGGCACTCCGTGCCGGGATATTGATCGTGCTGGAACTCATCACACCTGGCCCGACCACCCGCAAGCACCAGACCAACCGCGCCGATCCCTACCTGGCCGAGCTGGCACGTCAAGCACGCGGGAAACTGGCCGCCGCTCCGCACCTGCTCGTCGCGGTGCAGGCCACCACCACCGGCCCGACCGTTGGCGCAGCACGCGCCGCCGCCGCCGACATCACCTCCGGCTTCGGGCTGCTCTCACCGCACTTCGCCCGCCGCCGACTGCGCCGTGCCCAACCCACGGCCAACTGGCGGTGGGTGCCCTCCCGCCCGAATGACCCTCGCCTCGGTAGACGAGACCGCCGCCCTCGCCGGGCTGCCCGCCGAGCCCTCCGCGCACGGCATGCCCGCCGCCGCCTACCGGCGACGCCCCGCCAGCCGCGCAGTCTTCACCGCCGCGCCTGCGGCGGGCAGCAGCCGCCCGAAGCGCCGCTCGGTCCACGACCCTGCCGTCCCGCCCGCCGACCCGGCTCCGGACAACCGGCCCGACGGCGATGCGCCGACGGTGTGGAGCACGCCATGACCAGCGCCCAAAGCTCAGCTACGCCGACCGGCCGAGAGCAGCGCCGTCTCCGCCTCGTGCCGCCGGCCGAGCGGGGTGGCCTACCCGGCAAGGTCGTCGGCGTCGCCAACTCCGGTCCCGCGGTGCGCGTCGGGATCGCGTTGAACGATTGCCGTCACCACCTGCATGTCTGCGGGCCCACCGGCACCGGCAAGACCAGCCTGTTATTGCGGATGATCCTCGATGACGTCGAGGCCGGTCGAGAGGTCGCCGCGTTCGACCCCGCCAAGGGTGACCTGATCCGCGACTAGCTCGACGTGCTGCCGGCCGACTGCGGGGACCGCCTCGTGATCGTGGACCCTGACGAGCGGTCGGCCCCGCCTGCGATCAACCTGCTCGACCCGACCGTGCACGGTGGCACCGCGCATGATGTGGCCGCCGCTGTCACTTCCGTTATGTGGAAGGTGTGGGCGCGGTGGTGGGGTCACCGCACCGCAGACATCTGCTACCACGGGCTGCTCACTCTGGCTCATCTGCCCGGCTCCACCCTGGCGCAGCTCCCGCGCCTGCTCTCGGACGGCACGTGGCGGGCCAGGCAGGTTCGGGAGGTCACGAACCGCTGGGGGCGTGGGAGGGCACTGCCCGTGTCCGCCACCTGACAAACAGTGGCGAGGGCCGTGGTTAGGCTGCCCTGACGTGCGCGAGCGAGCGGGCTTCGCCAATTCCGGAGGTGCCATTACGATGGACAGTCGAGCAGCACGTCCCACCAGACGTACCGGAACCCTCCTGCTGGCGGCGCTGAGCGCGCTGCTCCTGCTCGGGGTCGACGCGGTGCTGGGTCCGGTCGCGCCGGTCTGGGCCGATAGCGCCGCCGCGACCGTCAGCGGCATTCTGACCGAGCAGTCCGGCCGACCGGCCGGCCAGGTCAGGGTCACTCTCTCGCCGGACAACGGCGCCGCGACCCCGACCTACTCGACCACCACCGACCGAGCCGGCCGGTGGCGGGTGTCCGGGGTTTCGGCCGGACGCTACCGGATCACCAACCAACTGCCCGGGGTGTTCCGGCCCCGCTACTACCCGAGCCGGCTCGCGTTCCCCTGGGGAGCTGTCACCGTCCCGACCGGCGGCCGGCTCGTCGTCGACGACGTCCTGCCCCCGGCCGGCCGGATCCGGTTCGTCGCGGCCGACGCGGCCACCGGCGCCGAGGTGCGGGACTTCTGTGTGCAGGACCCGATGGAGCTCGGCTTCATCTGCACCAACCCCGCCGGAACCTTCCCGAACGGGTACATCGACCTGGAGGTGCCGCCCGGCGACTACCGGTTCACCGGCAACGGGAACGACGGCGTGCACGAGGGCGGGATGGTCGACGCGACCGCGGTCGCCGGGCGGATGACCCATGCGACGCTGCCGGTCCAGCCGCCCGGCAACGAACTGCGCGTGACGCTACGGGATCGGGCGACCGGCGCGCCGGTGCCCAACACGGGAATCATCGCCATCTCGGTGGACAAGCGGTTCCCCGACATCTACGACGCCAACGAGGTCTCCGACGAGAACGGGGTGGTGCGGTTCCGGAGCCTCTTCCCGGACCGGTACAACATCTGGGCCGGCGGCTCGGTCAACGGGCACGGCGCGCAGTGGGTCGGCCCGAACGGTGGCACCGGCGACCGGGCCAAGGCAGTGGTGGTCGAGCCGGGGCCTGGAGTCACCACCCTGCCCGACATCCTGCTGGACGGGGCGGGCTCGATCACCGGCTCGATTACCGACGCGGTCACCAGCCAGCCGGTGTCGGTGACCGTCGCGCTGACCACCTACGACCCGTTCTGGGACGAGACCACCTGGAAGGTTCCCGGCAACGGCTCGTACACCCTCGGCGGGCTCGGCCCGTACGAGTGGTCGCTGGCGTTCATTCCGCCGGGCAACGGCGGCGCCAACAGCGTCTACGCCACCCAGTGGTCCGGTGGGGCGCCGAACAGCATCAAGGCGACCAGGATCAAGGTCGTCGCCGGTGCCACCACCGTGGCAAACGAGCGGATGAGCGCCGGTACCGCCGTTTCCGGCGGGGCCAACGGCCTTCCGGTGTACGGCTACAGCTACCCCATCTACGTCTACAACGCCGACACCGGCGACATCGTCGCGGTCGACGAGAACGTCGAGGACGGCCGGTACGACGTCCGACTCGTGCCTGGCCAGCGGGTCCGGTTCTGCCTGCACGCCGACCGCTGCTACCCGGACTACGTCCGGCAGGTCGACGCCGCCGCCATCCGGGTGGGCACCTCGCCGTTCACCGTCGACTTTCCCGGTCGGCGTCGCTGAGCCGGGACGGGACCGACACCGCCCGCGCACCCGGTCCGGGCCGCCGCGCGGGGACACGGTCACCGTTGGAATCGCCGCCGCCGCGAGGCGCTTGCGCGTTCTCGAAGGCATCGACGCCCGCTGCTTCCTCGACGTTGCTGGTGACGATCTGCGTAGCCTGCTGGTCGAACCAGTCCCGTCCCCGGTTCGCGTCGATCGACGCGTTCGCAGGGATCTTGGTGCCATCGATTGTGATCGTGCCGAAGCGGGCAAGCCCTGCCCGCGCTGCGATCATCAGCACCTGTGTGAACAACCCAGCGAACGCATCTTCGGAGCCCGCCCTGAACCGTGCGATCGTCGCGTGATCAGGGATATCTCCGGCGCAGAGGACCTTGAACGCGACATCGGTGTGACAGAGCCGCTCGACCTGCGAGACGAACGCACTCCTCGGCAGTAGGCGTAGACCAGAAGAGCCAGCCGCACGATGATCTGCTCGACGAACGCGATCGAGTCGTTGAACGCCCGCTACCGACGGGCCGTGAAGGCCCGCGGCCACTTCCCCCAACGAGCAGGCCGCGTTGAAGTGTCTGTACCTGGTGACCCGGTCCCTGGACCCACCGGAGCAGGAAGAACCCGATGGACGATGCGCTGGAAACCCGCGTTGAACGCCTTCGCCATCACCTTCAGCGACCGCTTCCCAGCCGCTGAAACCTACTAACCAAGATCGCCGGAAACACCGTTAGCGAGCCCGGGGTAGGCATCTGACGACCGCCCGCTACTGGTCCCCGTATCGGTGGATGATCGCGTCGAAGTCTTGCCTCCCTTGACGCGCTGTGCGCTGCTGGTGGACGGTGGCCGTGATTGCGTCGATCTATACGGTGGCTGTCGCCAGATGGCAGAGGACGGTTAGCCATGCACATCTGTATCGCCTGCCGGGCGGACCACCGCACCGTTATTCGTATCGGCAGTTGGGGCGTGCCGCACGGTAGTCCCGGGCACCAGGGCAACTACCGCTGGAGCAGTCTGTCCGCTTGTCCCTTGTGTGAGGCCGGCCTCCTCGTGCACTTCGATCATGACTGCTTCCATCAGCCCTGGGAGGAGCCGTGGGACATGGACTGGTCGTGGCCGGTCGCCGTTGACGGGGTTCAACGGTTGAAGCCTGCTCTTGCCCGGTGTCTGGATCCGCTGCGTCCGTCGTGCGAGTGCCCTGTCCACCGATCGTTGCGGGACAGCATCGAGCGGCCCCCGTCCCGTGAGGTTCCGCTGACGGTTGTACTGGCTGAGGAAGGGCTGCCACAGATTCGGTCAGCACCCATGCCGTGAGGCAGGCGCCACACGGTGGCAGGGCCAGCGGGGGCGATCAGACCTGGCGGGATTCTGTGAGGGGCCCCGTTACCCCCGAAACCCCGCCCAACTGTTGACGAAGGGTGACAAGGAGCGACGAGCGCCTAGCGGTGTCTCCGCAGCTCAGCGACCACTTTTGGCAAGCAATGACAAGCTTGGTTCGACTACTGTCGGTAACAAGGGGTCGTCGGTTCGAATCCGGCCGTCCCGACCGATTGAACTGGGGAGATGAAGATCTTCTCGGGAAACGGCGGTAACATCCGGTAACGGATGATCTTTGTTGGCGGTAACGGCGTGGATGGTTGGCCGTTGACGTACCTGCTGCACAACGCTCTGACCTGCCGCTTCATCTGCGTCCTGAATGGAGCGGCAGTTCTGCTCTTGATTGCGCGTCAAGCGCTGGAGATGTCGTCGGCTGTCGCTGCATCGGGCGGCCGGATGAGCCTTCGATTTGCGGCAGGACCGCCAGTTGGCCACCCCTGTTCCTGGCCGTAGCACTCCAGCCGTACCTGGTGGAGTTGGAGTCTTCGCTGGTAGTGGGCTGCTTTGGCGCGGTATTGGTGTCGGCGTCGCCATCGTGGCCATCGATGTGTGTGGTCGACGGGTCGGTTGGTGGTGATCGCCCACCGGGTCCCGGTGATACGGATCAGGTCATCGTCCTGGATGCCGGCCAGGCCGAAGCAGCACGGCGAGGACACGCCAACATCACTTCGTGTTGGTGTCGATGGTGTAAACCACGTCTGACCCGACGTCGTGGCGGGTGATGCCGGGTACGTCGGGGATGTTAAGCAGTGGTTCGTATGGGGTGCCTTGGAGTCGGTTGCGCAGCAGGACGACGCTGCGGATGCCGAGCTGGTGCAACCGATCCAAGGCCGGCTCGCTGGGGAAGGTCGCCATAACGTCGCGGATCGCCTGACGGTTGGGTGTGGTGTAGCTGGCCGCACCGTTGACCATGGTGGGAAAACCGTCGGTCGACCAAAGTAGGACGTTGAGGTCGACGCTGTCGTCGGACGGCAATACCATGCTCGGAGCGTGCGCGGAGGCTAGGGCCATCGCGGCCGGTTTGGCTGGGGTTTGGGGGTGGTTCAGGTCAGGAAGGCCCTCAGCTAGCACGAGGACCAGCAACGGAACGGTCAGTAGCCGTGCCGCTCCCACCGACCATTTCGGCTTGGCGCCCCTGCGAGCCACGTCGGCCAGGTGGGTAACCAGGCCGGCCGCGAGAATGGCCAGGCAGAGAGTGGGCCACAAGATCAACCGGCCTGGTGTACGGGATCCATCGAACCCGGGCACGTAAAGATAGAGCAGGCGGTAGATCGGCCCGTTCGTGCCCAGCGCGAACAACACTCCGACGACCGCCCCAAACAGCAGCAGAAGCCGTTGCACCGGTGACCAGCGGGATAAGAACAGGCCGGCGAAGGCCAGTGCATACAGTGCATACCCGCATAGCAGCACCTTCTCAGTCGGTATGCCACCAAGAGCGGTGCGGGCGTCGTTGTGCAGGGTGCCCCAGGGCAGCGAGGACTGCGGCGCCACGAGAAGTCCGCGCAGTGTCGGGGAGAAGTACGCGACGTAGTCCCAGTCCCGGGTCACATGTGGGTTGAGCTCGCGCACGTGTTGGTACGCGTACGCGAAGTATCCGGTCACTGCGGTGAAGACCAGCCCGCCGATCAGATCACCGACGATCAGCCGGAGGCCAAGGCGTGGGCGGTGGATCAGCCAGGCTATCAGTGTGATCAGGCAGAGGGCGGCGAGGACGTATACGAATCCCAGCCCCACGCCGAAGCCTAGGCTGACCTGCCAGGCCGCGACGAGCCAGCCAGCGAACGCCCATCCCGGCCGGACTCGTTCGGCAAGGTAGCCGCGTGTGAACGAGAGTCCGTGGCCGCGCGCCAGCATCGCCAGGGCCAGAGTGATACCACCGGTGGAGAGAATATTCAGATGGCCGTCGTGGCCGTAGCGCCAGGGCGCGTAGGCGAGGGCGGCCCCGGCTACCGCAGCAGCGACCTTATTCGCGCCAAGTTGGCGCAGGAGCGCGTAGCCGCCGAGGAAGGCGAGCGCGAAAGCCAGCACGAACAGGATGTTGTAGCGCAGCACGGCGCCGACCACACCGTTGCCTATCAGCCCTGCCGGGGCATAGCCGAGCAGGCTGTCGTTCAGGGCTAGGCCGTACTTGTCGGGATAAAAGGCGTTGGTATCCCACAGGCCACGCAGACCGTGGGTAAGAGCGTGGCCACCCCATCCCACCAGCCATGCTTGGGCCGTCGGGTCACCCACGTCACCGACGATGGTGTGGGCCGGGTCGGCGATCGGCACAGTCTTGGCGCCGGCAGTCACCACGCGAACCGCGTACGGCGGAATCAGCCAGATCATCGCGACAGCGAGGAGCACTGAACCGAGGCCCGCGATGCTCAGTTCCCGCCGATGGGCCCCACGTGTCAGCCAATCCCTCGTGCCTGAACTGGCACGCGCGAGTCGGCCATTTTTCCCAAGCTCGCTGAGAGTGACGGCTGATGTGGGGCCTTCTGCCGGTGGCTTTACCTGCGTCATCACATTGACCCTCACTGTTGAACCGCCGCAGTAAATCATGAGCAGGGCGGCGCATGGAGTCAATACATCGATGAATGTGGTTCCGGCAGCTGGGACTTACGCTGTCTATCAAAGGCGTCTTGTCACGCAGGAGTCGCGATCGGTGCAGCGGCGAATTTTTCGCTGTCGGAACAGGACACGCCAGGGTTGCTGCAGGCCCTCGCCCGGGTTCCGGACCCACGGGACGCTGGCGGCCGGATCCATCCGCTGCCGGGACTGCTCGCGATCGCGGCGGTGGTTTCGGGATCGAGCCGCGTCGTGGAGACCGTCAAGTGGGCCGCCGACCTGCAACCCGCGACGCGTTCACCGTTGCCCGGAGGGTGCCTGACGACAGCACCCTGTCCCGGGTACTGACCGGTATCGACGCCGGCGCCCTCGATGCTGCGGTGTGCCGCTGGCTGCTCAGCCGGGCGGTTCTGACCGGGGCCGGCAGGCGAGTGATCGCGGTCGACGGCAAGACACTGCGCGGCAGTGGGCCGACCGGGGCCCAGGTGCACCTGCTGGCCGCACTGGACAGGCAGAACAGATCGGCCTGGCGCAGATCAACGTCGCTCAACAGCCCCGCGAACAGATCAGCGGGAACTCCTGCGGCGATGGCGCCAGCTGGCAGGTCACCGCGGACGAGATGATCGTCGACGTGGTCGCCGAATACACCGAGGCGTGCACTGAGTCCCGGCGGATCGCGGCCCGCTTCGCCCTCGACGACACCGTGCCGCACCACCGACTCGGCTGAGTATCACTGTGCTGGATCTCGTCATCGTCTCCGCAGGAAGGCGTAGACGACCTTGTTGGAGGCGAATTCCGAGATGTTGACGAGGTCCCAGCCGAACTGGCCCAGGACCTCGGCGGCAGCAACCGCCTCGCTGACCTTGTCGCCGCCGATGCCGTGATGGGAGACCACGGCCAAGAGGCGATAGGGGTACGTCCGAAGATCGGCGTGGCCCTGCAGGACCGCCCGGGCGGTGACCATGCGGGTCCGGGTGATTTGCTCCGGGGTCTCTGCGGCGGCCATACCCGGCACCATAGTGGCTCGTCGCTCGGGCAGTCTGCCAGCTTCGCAGCCGGTATGTTCGAGACGTGTCTGCTTCGGCCGGTGTTTCTCGTCTTGTCGTGGCGCTCGTTGCGGTGTTCGCCACTGCCGCCTGCGACGGTGCCTCGGCTCCTGTGGGTGCGCCGACCGCCGGGCCGGCCACGAGCAGTGTTGGCCCCACCGCGCCCACCGCCTCGGCCGGCCCCATCTATCGCGCTCAGGACCTGAAGCTGTGCAAGCGTACTGATCTTCGGCCGTTGGCGGAGTTGTCCCTGACGGTGGCCCGCACCGATCCGAAGCCGCCGCTGGGGCAGCCGGGTGCGGCGTGTCTGTTCGAGATGCGGACGAAGGACGGGCATCAGGCGAATCTGCGGGTGGAGGCGTCCACGCCGGTCAGTGAGCAGGAGGCTCGGCTGCTCTACCGGGCCACGGCGCAGGTGACGGTGATGACTCCAGCCGGCGGCATCACCGGTGTGGGCGACGAAGCGGAAGCCTTCACCAGGCGCTCCGAGCCCGGCTTCAAGTACGCCGAGTACATGGTCCGCGCACGCACGGGCAACCTGGTGGTGAAGGTCTGGCTGGCCGTCGGCGGTACTTCGTATGCCGCCACCGAAACACTCGCATCGAAGGCGCTTACGTTGCTCAAGGCGACGCAGGCGGCCGTACCCACTGTGTGATGCGCCCGTTGGTCATCCTCGGACGGCCTCCGGCCACCGCCCACCGGGTAGCTTCGAGTGGTCGCCGACCTGCGTGGCGATGTCTCGGATGTTGCCCAGCGCGTCGACGAAGCGCTGCCCGATGGTGAGCAGAATGTCCAGGCCCGCGGTGACGAGGTCTCCGACCGACTCGGCGAGGGTGGAGATGGCCCACGGTAGGTCGATGACGGTTGCCCCTTCGGACGCCGCCTGCGCCAGTTTGCCGACCAGCCCCGTGACGACCTTCGCGAGTTCGACGGCGTAGTCGACGTTTGCCTTGGCGATCGTGAACAGCCACTGGCTGATGAACTCCGACTTGACGACGGACTCGTCGACCGCGGCTTTCTGCTTGAGAGCCTTGGCGTTGTAGGCACTCGCGGCGTCGCCGGTCCACTTGGGCAGGTTCTCGTTCGCTGGGTCGGTGGTGGCGGAAGAAAGGTCGGAGACCGGGGTCTTCACGTCGTTGACCCAGCGGAAGCTGACCTCGATCAGCGAGAGCACCGGCAGTTGATGCTCCAAGGCCTGCTCGACGCGGTCGAGGACGGCGTTCAGTGCCGTTTTGGTGCTGTCCAGGCTGTGCTTGATCCACAAGAGTGCTGCGGGTCCGAGGAGCCACTTCCACTGCTGTACCTGCTCGACGATCTCGTTGAACTTGGCGATCGCCGTGTCGATGCCGGCGCGGATGTGGTCGAACGCCTTGTTGAACGGTTCCCCGTACTCGAGATCAGTGGTGCCTGGCTGCATGTGGTGCTCCGTGCCCTCTCTGAACGCCGCGCGGTGGGGTCGCTAGGCCTTGTAGATCTTGTTGAGGTCGAGTGAGACGATCTCGTCGGCCCGGTCGTACTCGTCGGCGATGTGCCGCAGGGCCTTGCCAACCTGTTCGAATTCGGTCACCGCCCCATTCAGGACGGCGACCATGAAGGTGTGGAAGTCCCTGTATGCCAGTGAGTGGATGAGGACGTTCGCGTCACCGATGAAGAAGGCCGATGGGTCGAGGTGCAGCTGCTCCGCGGCGACCTTGATGGCAGCGACCCGGTCCGACAGCGCCAGCCACTTGCCTCCCTCATCGCGTAGCGAGTCGGTGATGACGTTCAGTTCAGCCATCTCACTGCCTCACGATCCAGTCCGTCCGGCGCTGGCCAGCGCGAACGCGCGGAAGAGGGAACGGGCTTCGAACTGCAACTGATCCACGTCTGCCCGTGCGATCCACCTGACGTCACCGGTGATGCCGGTGATGCCGCCTCCGCGGATGTGCAACGTCAGGCAGCCGTTGGGGCTCGACATGCTGGACTCGCCCTTCAACCCGGACAGGCGAGTCGCGGCGTCCAGCTCCTCGTCAAGGTCGTGCAGCGTCTGCCAGGTGTCGCGCAGCCACGTGTGATCGTCGACGTCCCGCTCGGGACTCCTGTCGAGCGGCTCCTGTTCCGGCGCTGCGGGACCTTTGTCCTCCGTCTGCAGACGGAGGAGCGCCGCCAGTTCGAGGGCAGTCTGCACGGCGGCGACATACGCCTCGAAGAGCGCATCGGCGAACCCACTGGGGCCGGACTGGCTGCGCCAGTCGTGAGCGATCGTGACAGCTGAAACCTCTCGCTGGGTGTCGACCACCACGCGGACGGAGCCGGTGTGGTCCGCCCCGGAGCAATCCTCGGGTCGCAGCTCACGTCCCGTCTCGCGCAACACACGATTGGCCTGCTCGCGCAAGGCGGAATCGTCGCCCAGGAAGTCCAGACTCGCCAGCTTGAGGCGTTCGTGCCTGCTGCCCTGCTGCATTCGCCCCCCGGCTTCCTGCTCGGTCAACGCTTTCCGTGCTGCGCCCGCCACGGCAAGGTAGGACCACGGTACGTGAATGACCAAGATTCGGGGGACCCCGGGCGCTGGGCGGGACGTCTCGCTACGGCGAGGGACAAGGGCGCGGCAGAACTGCCCCGGGAAGCCACGCCTGACGGTGCGCGACCACCGCCCGACCCGCGAAACCGCAGCTTGCGAGCCGCGACCCAGTATTGGAGTAGGACAGGCGTGGCCGCGTTGACGACGCTGCCACCACTGCGCAAGCGCAAGGGCAGTCGTGGGCGAGCGAACAGGCACGGATGTTCCTCGAGTCCTACCGCGACGGCAAGAACCACCTCTCACGTTGGGCGAAGGCCTGGCCAGCCAGCCTCAGGCGAACCTGAGCCTGGCTGGCCAGGTTATGTGGGGCTAGGCGCCGCCGGACCGTGCCCCGGGCAGCGTCCGCAGGGCGGTCAGCGTCATGTCGCCGCCCTGGTAGGACACCCTGAACATGTGGTGGCCCGCGTTCAGGACCCGCCGTTCCGGCAGGGAACGGAAGTTGCCCCTGATCGAGTCGCCGCTCATGATCGTCAGTACCGTGCCGGGAGTGAGGGGCGCGCGAATGTCCAGGGTGAGCTCGCCGCTCAGCACCAGGTCACCCGCAGCCCGCACGCTCGTGTAGTCGTGGTCGCCGGAGATGGTGATGGCGAGGCGACCCGCTCGGCTGACGGTCACGTCGCCGCCGACGTTCAGGACGTTGCCCGGCGCGACGTCGGTCAGAGTGATGGACACCGCTGACGCCGCTTCCCCGGACGACAGACCGGGCTGCAGCACGCCGCTGTCGACGTCGATGCTGCCTGCCACGAAACCGCTGCCGCCGAGCGTGCCGCCCTTGACGGCGACCGAGCTTGCGTGCGAGCCGGCGATCGAAAGCTTGCCGCCTTCCACTGTCGTGCCGCCCTCGTAGGTGGCGTGGCCCGACATGATCAGCATCCCGGAGCCCTGCTTGATCAAAGACGCCGTGTAGAGGCTGTTGTCGATGTTGTTCTGAATGAAGGCCGCGCGCGCGTCCATCCATTCCTTACGCCACTTGGTGGCGTCCTCATAGCCAATCTTGTCGTACAGTTCCGGGTGGCCGTTGGTGATGGCTTGGACGTAAGGATCAGCCAGAATGCCCTGAAGCATGAAGGCGTTTTCGCTGAGCTTGCGGTCCGGGCTCAATACGTTGGGGCTGAATTCACCGGCGAAGGCGATGCCCTGTTTCTTGTAGGCCGCCAGCCACTCCCGATCCTCCCGCTCCCTTTCCTTGATCGCAATCTGGCTGATGTCGTTCGACCAGACGTCCAGGGGCGCCTTGTCCATGTTGTAGGTCATGGGGCCCAGGAGCTGGCCGGGGCCATACATGCCCTTGTCCAGATCGGGGATGCCCCAGCCCCAGCGCGCGTCCGGAACGCCGTCGGGAGCGGTCCAGGCGATGGATGCCCCGGAGGGGGAGGTCTGACCCGTGCCGAGGAACCTCACACCGTCGGACATCTTGTTGTTCGCCGTGGTGAACATCAGTTCACGGACCTGCTTGGCGTCCATGTTCGGATAGCGGGAGAGCAGAACCCCCATCACCGCTGTCGCAACGGGCGTCGCCGGAGACGTTCCGCTCGAGTTCGAATAGTTGGTGTCGCCACCGCTGTTCGTGGTCCGAACACTGTTCGACGGAGTGGACACGGTCCACCATTTGGCGAGCCCCGCCTCGTTGTACCCGGACTGCTTCGTGTATTCAGGATTGGCCGCAGTGGGCGGCTGCACCCCGCCGACGGATACCCACTGCTTTTCCGCCAGGGGATTGAAGATGGGATACGCCGGGCGAAAATACGGGTTGCTCCAGTCGTTGTTGCCGGCCGACCTTACGTTGACGGTACCGCTGTCCTTGATGGCGTCCCAGATGGCATCCATGAAGGATCGTCCGGCGTAGCTCGGATTGTATTGGATGCCGTCCTTGGAATAGCTCTTCTTGAAGAGGAAATACTGGTACTCCAGATCCTTCAAGTACTCGTTGGGAATAATGGTCGCCATTGCCGTGGCGCTGGCGCTGTCTTTGCCACGGAGTTGGTAAGCATTGGCGAGGTTGCCGTTGACTCCAAGGTCGTTTCCTAGGCCGTCAAAGCGGGTCCTGTCAATAGTCTGGACATACGATCCCCAACTGCTGTTGATGACCTGAGCGCCGGCATCGACCAGGGCCTTGTTGGCGGTACGCCAGTACACGTAATCGTGGAAGGGCCCGTGGGACTGGGTGTCGGAACCGCCAGTCATGGCGACATACATCTTCGATCCAAAGGCGATGCCGTGCTGGTCTTTAACATCGCGGATGCCGGAGGTAACCCCAAGCATGCCGGTCCCGTGCCCGTAGTCACTTGTTCTCGCCTGATCACCGGCCACGGTGAACGGCTGGCCTGCAGTAAACGGGTTCGCCGGGGTTGCTGCGTTTCGGTACCCGAAGCCGGACGTGCCGTAGACGCCCTCCGCTCTCACCGGAACGATCAGCCCGGTCTGAAATGCTTCGTGTGTAGGCCTGTAGCCCGAATCCATCATGCCCAGCGCGACGCCCTGCCCGCGGTACCCTAGGGCGTAGGCGGTGGACGCGTTCACCGCGACAAGTTGCCATGGGGAATCGACAGCTGCGCCAGGGTTAGACGGATTATGGCCGGTATAGTAACCATATTCCGGCGTTTCCCAACTGGCTTTAGCGGCATCTAGTTCCCCTGGCCTAGTGGCGACAAAGCCGGGGTCTCCGGGGTACGCCGGCCCGCCTGCATGGCCAGGGGTCGATGTCGGACCGGCCTTTGGCGATGCCCAGGCGAACCCTGCCGGAAACAACGCGATGCTGCCTCCGGCAGCAAGGGCACCTCCCAGCTGACGCAGAAACTGCCGCCGATTCACAAACCTCATGCTCATCTCCGACTCCTTCCGATGGGTCGAGATATCTAACGGGCCAGGACGGCCCGTTGCGTCCCAGGGCTATGGGCTACCCGCGCTGGTCGGGACAAATAATGTGCCGTTCTGCCGCTTCTTCCAGGCGGATGTTGACGGTTTTATTCGGGATCCCGACTGCGGCGCGCGCCAAAGCATGAACGTCGGGTGCCAACTGCTGTTGGGGTCGGCACTGAGGGTGACTTCGACGCCGGGAACGCTTCATGCCAGTGGCAGTGCAGACGCCGCAAGCCTGGTAGCCGGCAACAGCCATTGCGAGCCGACGCGGTGCGCGCACCTTTGTGGCGGCAACCGCGATCAGAGGGAACCCCTGCCACGTCGGAACGGCGGACTGGATCGCTCCCACGAGTGGGCCTCCCTCCATGGTCACCAAATTAGACTGCGATAGAACTCCCTCGTCAAGGGGGCAAAGCTGTCTACCAGAAACGGTTTTTGAGTGACCGCCTATATCGTTCATGTAACTGTTGTGCACTGGGCCACAGGTTACATCCACGGAAGTGGTGTACGACTTGTCCATAATGAGCTTGTTGCGTAGATAAGAGACGGCCACCGCACGATCCTTCGAGGCGGCAAAGTCCGAGTGAAGGAGCGTGATGCGCGATGGCCGTATCTGAGAAGCGTTGTGGGTTACCGGCAGCGCAGCGACGAGCGGGCCGGCTGGGCCGAGGAGGCACGTAACCGCTGGTAGCCCTCGTCAGAGACGTAGCTGCCGGTTGACCTCTGCCACCAGCTCGGCGGGCAGTTTGAGCAGCCGGCGGTCGTAGCTGAGCAGACCGTTCACCTCGTCTTCGACATCGGAGAGTTGGGTGTAGACCGTGGCGCTCAGACCTTTGGCGATCGCCGGAGCGATCTGTTCGGCGTGCAGTCGGCGGAAAGCCGCACCGAGCGACGCCGCGTCGCGGAAACGGCGGTAGCCGAACTCGCGATCGGTCGACGTGTGCCCGCTGACGGCAAGGCTGTAGCCGCCGTACTCGGACAACACCAGCACCCGTTGGTCGCGGCCGCGCCGCGGCACCCGGAAGCGGCGGAAGTAGACGTGCAGGCTGCGCAGGTCGCCGCCGCCCTGGTCGTGCCAGCCGCTGGCGTGGTCGACACTGCGGGTCGGGTCCAGTGCGGCGACCTCGGCTGCGATCGCGGCGGCGTCGAACTGACCCCACCCCTCGTTGAACGGCACCCACACGGCGATGCTGACGACGTTGCGCAGCTGCTCGACGGTGTCGTGCAGCTCAGCCCGGAACTGCTCGCGCCCGTCGTCGTCGTCGCGGGCGAACCACCGCCGGCGTCGGTCGGTCAGCCGCAGCGGGCTGACCGCCGGAGCGGTGACCACCAGCGGCCGATACCGGCCACCACCGTTGACCATGTCCTGCCAGACCAGCATGCCGAGACGATCACAGTGGTAGTACCAGCGCGCCGGCTCGATCTTGATGTGCTTGCGGAGCATGGTGAAGCCGAGTTGCTTCATGGTCGCGATGTCGTGGACCAGGGCCTCGTCGGAGGGGGCCGTGTACCAGCCGTCGGACCAGTAGCCCTGGTCGAGGATGCCGGCGTGGAAGTACGGTGCGCCGTTGAGCAGCAGCCGTGGCGTGCCGTCCGGGGCGGGGCCGACGCCGAAGGAGCGCATGCCGACGTAACTGCGGACCCGGTCGTCGCCCAGGTCCACAACCACTCCATAGAGGTACGGGTCCTCGGGGCTCCACCGCCGTGCGGCAGGGACCGGAATGCGAACCGGCCGTCCGGCGGGTGCCTGCGCCACGCCAACCACGTCGTCGCCGGCCAGGATCGTCACTGTCGCATCGCGGGCGTCCGGGTCGGCGTGCACCGTCACCTCAAGGCAGCCCTCGTCGAGCCGCGGGGTCAGGCTGAGTCGCCGTACGTGCCGCGCGGGCACGCACTCGGCCCAGACGGTCTGCCAGATCCCGGACTGCGGGCTGTACCAGATTCCGCCGCGGCGCAGCCGCTGCTTGCCGCGCGAGTGGTAAGCGGTGTCGGTGTCGTCTCGTACCGCGACGACCAGCGTGTTGTCATCGTCGTGCAACGCACCGGTGATGTCGCAGTGAAACGGCAGGTAGCCGCCGGTATGCCTGCCCACCGGCGTGCCGTTGACAAAAACCTCGCAGGTCTGGTCGACGGCCCCGAAGTGCAACAGCACCCGCGCCGACGGGTCGGGCCGGAAACCGTGGGGCAGTCGTAAGATCCGGCTGTACCACAGTGTCTGGCCCGGTAGCAGTTGCCGGTTGACGCCCGAGAGAGGCGTCTCCGGCGAGAACGGCACGATGATCTCCCCGTCGTACCCCTGCGGCTGTTGGTGGCTGTCAGTGATCGCGTACTGCCAGCGGCCGTTGAGGTTGAGGTAACTGTCCCGGACCAGCTGCGGGCGGGGATACTCCGGCAACGGACGGTCCGGGTCGAGCGTCTCGCCCCACGGGGTCAGCAGTGGCCGGATCATCCGCGCGTCGCGGAGTCGTACCGGCGGCGCAAGGTCAGCACCGGCACGACGATGAGGGCGAGCACTGTCAGCGCCGCCAGGAAGATGCCCGGCGTCGGCACCTGTTTGACCACGCCGAGGTCGGTGTAGGTCTCACCGGCGCCGTTGATGACCGCCGCGCCGAGGTAGGGCCCGACCACCATCGGCACCAGGATCGCGAAAATCATGCGCAGGCCCTGTACGTGGCCGGCGCGCTCCGGCGGGGAGAAGTCGCGTACCAGCGCCCCGATCGGGGCCAGCACCAGCATGAAGCCGGACATCATCAGCAGTCCGGCAGCGATCACCTGGCCGGTGCCCCGGGCCAGGTACATCGAGAACAGACCGGCCGCGTACACGGCGACGGCGGCAAGCAGGAAACTGACCCGGCCCATCCGGTCGATGAACCGGCCCACGACCACGCTGACAAGGGAGGCGCCGAGCAGCACGACTCCGAGCACGAGGGCGTAGCCGCCGATGTCCAGGTAACGCTGCAGGTAGATGATCAGATACGGCAGGAAGACCTGGGTCGAGACACCCCAGATCGACCATGCGGCCAGCGCCAGGTAGAGCCGGGGGTTGGCGCGTACGGCAGCCGGGCGCAGCCCGTGCAACATCGAGCCGAGCAGGCGCTCGCCCCGCCGGACGGGCACGGGCTCGTCGCGGACCAGGAACCAGGCCAGCACCCCGACCGCGGCGATGATCCCACCGACGATCAGGAAGAACGTCCGCCACTGGCCGGCGCGGGTGAGACCGTCGAACCCGCCGAAGACGGCGAGCATGGCCAGTAGCGGCATCGCGGCCAGCACCGACTCCACCCGGCCTCGGTTCGCCGGTCGGGTCACGTCCGTCACCCAGGCCTGGAACGCGGCGTCGTTGGCACCCGAGCCGAGGAACGACATCAGGCAGTCCAACGCGATCACGGCGAGCAGGGCCAGTAGCACCGCGTCGGCCGCTGGTGCCAGTGCGGCAATGCCGTCCACGGTGAGCAGGCCGAATGCCGCAGTGGCGACACCCCAGGCGAGGTAGCCGCCCGCGATGAAGGCCCGGCGACGGCCGGACCGGTCGGAAATCGCTCCGATCAGCACGGTGGCCGCCGTCGCGGCCAGCGCACTCGCCGCGACCATGGTCGCGATGGCGGTCGGATCATCGGTGATCGTGTCGTGGACGAACACGTTGAGGTACATGTTCTCGACCGCCCAGGCCAGTTGGCCGACGAAGCCGAGCAGCACCAGTGAGGTCCAGGCGCGTCTGCCGAGCCGCGGGTCACCGGGGCCGGCGGGGGAGAACGTCGCGGGACCGGTGGCGGTGGGTACGGACACAGCGCACCGTCCTTGCTAGCCGAGCCGGGGGCAGCCCGAAAGTGAGAGAGATTCTACAGATGTCCGTGTCTCGGCTGCGGGTGGTCGTACTCAACCGGCCCGGCCACCGACGACCAGCGCCGCGACTGCGACTTGGCGATCAGCAATGGTCGACCACCGACAGTGTCGAGCAGCGGGGTGACCTCGCCACGCACCCAGCCTTCGATCCCTGGCTCATCCGGGCTTGGTGGCTCCTGGGACCACGAGTGGCGGTGTACCGTCGCCCCGCGCGTCTCGGCCACATCGCCGGCGTACATGAGCAGGGGTGCGCCCGGCCCGAATGCGCGGCCCGGAATCACGACGACGTCAGCCATGCCCGCCGACGTTACCGAGGCCGGCGCCGACCCGCCGCCATTTACGCCGCCGACGCCGCGACGCAGAACTCGTTTCCCTCCGGGTCGGCCATCACCACGTGGTGCCGGTCGTCCGCTCTCAGGACCGTCCCGCCGGCCCTCACCAGGCGATCGGCCTCCGCGAGGATCCGCGCCCACCGCTCGTCGGGGCTGCCGTGGCCCGGCACCCGGATGTCGATGTGGAGTCGGTTCTTCGCGGTCTTGGGCTCGGGGACGTTGAGGATGGAGAGGCGGGGGCCGATGCCGTCGGGATCGCACAGCCACGCGGAATGCTCGGGAAGGTCGTCCTCCGGCAGGTCGAACTGTGCGAGCCACTCTTCACGCGTCGTGAACGGCGGGGGCGGCGGCTCGTCGATGTAGCCCAGGGCCGTTTTCCAGAACGGGGCGAGCACCTGAGCGTCGGTGGAGTCGAGCGTCAGACTAATGGTGACTGCCATGCCGGGACCGTATTGCACCCCTCTGATGCTTCAGATCTAACCGGGTCACGTCGCGTCCGGATCCGCATCGGGCGGTAAGGAGCTACGAGACGTCGTTTAAGCAGCGTCAAACCATGGCTTACTGGCGGCCCAGTGTTGGCCCCATCCCATGAATCCGGCGCCACCGGTGGTGAACCCAAATTGACGAGGCTGCCCGGTGTGGGCGGCCCCGCCGTGGCGACGCCGCCCACACCGGACGACCAGGGCCGCGCTGGCTAGAGGAAGTGGCCGCTGGCCAGGTACGGCGTGGGTTCCGTCATGCCCCGCAGCGCAAGATAGCCCTCCTGGCCGATGTCCAGCCGGGCGGCGAGCCCCACGTCGATCGCCCAGTGGTTGGCGGTGGTGATGCAGTTGATCAGCGTCGGCCCGTGCGACGATGCCAGCGCCTCCCACAGCAGCGAGGACGCCGTCTGAGGGTTCTGGGCCGCCAGCAGCTTCGCCTGCCCGAGGTCCTCGTCGATGAACACGTACCCCTGCCGGCCCGACTGCCGGGACACCACCAGACGCATCCTGCGAATCATGTATTCGTGGTCAGGGCCGTGCCCGGCGCCGCGCCGGCTCACGTCCAGCCGATCCATCCACTCGATGTCGTTCTCGTCGCCCTCGCTCAGGCCGGAGACCGCCGGCAGCGTGGACCGGTCCACGGTGCCCACCATGCGCATCTGCGGATGGAGCAGGAAACCCGCCAACCGGTAGCGGCGGGTGGCCCCCGGGTGCACTGTCGACGAGAACAGCCCCGGACGCCCATCGGCATGGGCCAGGACGGCGTCCATCAACTGTCGGCCCAGCCCGCGCCCCTGGTGCTGGGGCAGCACGCCGTACGTGGCCAGATACCAGACCTGTTCCCGATTCTGCGAGATGGCGAAGCCGACCATGTCGTCACCGTCAATGGCCGCCCAACAGCCGCCCGGATCGGTCTCGACGAGGTACGACATCCGGTCGATCCACTGCTTGCCCACCGCGGCGGACCGGGGCTGAACCTCCGGCTCACTCACCCGGCGACTGAGCCGGTCGCCTTCGAAGAAGGTCACCGCCGAGGCTCGCTCGGCGGCTGGCACGTCCTCGACCCGCATCGGCCTGATCTGCGTCTCTCCCACGATCTAAACCGTCCTTTCCGCTGCTCGCCGGTGGTCGCGCGCTCATTCCCCGTAGCCTGGCCGAAGCCGACAGTGTCTCAGCCAGACTGCGCCAGGCCTCCGCCGCCAACTCC
This sequence comes from Micromonospora sp. A202, assembly GCF_006715105.1. Classification (NCBI taxonomy): domain Bacteria; kingdom Bacillati; phylum Actinomycetota; class Actinomycetes; order Micromonosporales; family Micromonosporaceae; genus Micromonospora; species Micromonospora sp. A202. Next base: position 2,372,561 of record NZ_VFMP01000001.1, read on the forward strand.
AGGTTGTGCGCCGGCCGCTGCAGCGGCCCGGTTCGAGACCGCCGAGCGCGGCAACGCCGCGGTGCTCGGCCTGCTCGCCGCCGCCGAGTACGCCCGCGCCGCGTCGCCGGCGCCGACAGCCGAGGTGTACGCGGCACTGACCGCCACCATTCGGTAGACACCCGGTGCCCGGCCACTGATGCCCGGCAGCCGACACGGCGGCTTGGCGTCCTTCACGCACGACCGGCTGCTGCCGGAACGGATCCGTGACGCTCTCGCCGACGGGGCTCAACACATGGGTCGGCGTCGGCGCACACACCCCGCTCTACCTGGCCGCGGCCGGGATCGAACGGTTCGTGCGCACGTCGGTGCACCACTACAACAGCCTTGCCGACATCGAGGCGTTCGGCCGGTCGCTGCGCCGTGTCTGCGCTGGCTGACCGTTGCTGACCCGGCCTGCTCCCGAGGGCGTGCCGCCGAGGACGAACGGGCACCGGACCGGTTCAGCCGGTGGCGGCTCGGCCGGCAAGGGCGTGGTTGAAAGGGAGTATAGCCACGCCGGGGGGGGGGGCAGCGTGACAGCGTGCCGGCACAGGGGTTGCCTCACGGGGTGCCGGCGCGTTGCCGAGCCGGCAACCCTGCGTATCCGGGTCAGAACCGGGTGTTGTGCAGGGCGTACACCTCCGACTCGGGCATCGCCGCCAGGTCGCGAACGACTTCGCGCTTGATCGCGGTGTAGAGGTCCCGGCGCGGCGAACCCAGCACCGACACAACAGCTCGTCGCGCTCCAACGCGGCAACCGCCTCGGCCAGGCTGACGGGCAGGACAGTGACCCCGCGGCGCCGCAGTTCCGCGTCGGAAGGTACTGCGACGGTCGTTGCGGAAATCGTGCGGCCGTCGCCGCGTACCGCGCCCGTATGTCGGCCAGCGTAACCAGCGGTGTCGGCGAGGGCAGCCGAGCGGCCCTGCCGCAGATCTATGCCGCAGCGGCAGGTGGGGATCCGACGATCGTCAGCCCCCACCTTCATCGCCGCATTTGGACATTTGAGCGATGCTGCCGGCGTCAGCGCCCGGTGGACACGATGTTTGAAGAATTCCCGTTCTGCTCGTCGCGCTTCAGGCGCTTCGCAGTCTGCTTCTCCTTGATCGTCTTACCCTTCTTCTTGACGTTCGCCTTGCTCGTCGAGTCCTTGGACATGATCGAACCTCCTGGAGCAGGTCGGTGAACGTGCAGCGTGGTACTCGCCTGATCGCGGCGTGCAGGTGACGGAAGACTCGCACGGCGGCGCGAAGTCTTCACTGCACACTGACCCTACGCTGTTCCAGCTCCTACCAACGTTGGCATGCATCGCCGGTGGCGGGCGATGATTCGTGTCGCCTCACCGACACGAACCCCATCCCTCCGGTAAGCGGGTCATGACGGGCATGCCGAAGTTCGGTTGTGCCGCGAACGCCGTACTGGGCTGACATTGCCGTTCTGCCGCGAGCGAATCCGCTTGTCTTGGTGCCGGGCGCTGTAGAGGATCGCTGGATGGATCTCCACACTGCGGAACGGCAGCTTCAAGCCGCTCAGCTCGCCGCCGATGTCGAGTCCCTCGACGCGCTTCTGCACCCCCAGGTCGTGGGTGCTGGACCGGATGGCACGGTTTTTACCAAGGAAGATGACCTGGAGAGCTACCGCTCGGGGGGCCTGCGAATCACCAACCTGGTGGAGGAGTCGCTCGACGTCCAGGAAGACGGTGAGACCGGGGTGACCCGCACGGTCGCTGCGGTGGATGCCGTTCAGGGCGGTGCCGTTATGTCCGCCCGGTTGCGCTACACCCGGCTGTGGGTGCGTGAGGACGGCAACTGGCGGGTGTTGGCCGCCACCTTCGTCCCGGTCCAGTGAGCGTGGAGATGCCGTGGTGAGCGTATGAAACGCCGAACGGCGGCCCGCTGAATCAGTCGGGCCGCCGTTAGCAGAGTGTGGATCAGAGCGGGCGGATGTTCTCCGCCTGCGGGCCCTTCTGGCCCTGGGTGATGTCGAACTCCACCTTCTGGTTCTCGTCGAGGCTACGGAAGCCGCTCGCCGAGATCGCGGAGAAGTGGGCGAAGACGTCGGCGCCGCCGTCGTCCGGGCTGATGAAGCCGAAGCCCTTGTCGGCGTTGAACCACTTCACGGTACCTGTAGTCATGTCTGCTCCTCGCAGGCTGTTAGAGACCGCACTGTGCGGACCCTTACGCCGCTGCGTTGATCACCCGCGTCGAAACGACACGAAAACGAAAAAGCGCCTGGATGGGTTTGATACCCCATCAGGCGCTGAAAAACGTCTACGGAAATCAAAACTGCAACTCGGTTACCGTAGCACATGATCCGCCGCCGCTCCGATGGAGGTGAGTGGACCTGGTCACCTGGCTGCTTCATCGATGCCGCCGGGGGCCACAACCGTGAAGCGAACGTCGACCAGGCCGTCGCCGTCGCGATCACCCCGGCGGCCGGCTCGCGCTCGCCCTGGCCGCCCCACAGAGGACTCGTCGTCATGTGGAAGGCCGGTCAATGTCTCCGCTCGGAGTCAGGACGTGTCGGGTCCGGTCCCCGGTCCAGGCCGCTTCGAGGATCGCGGTCAGGCTGGCGGTGTCGGTCGGGCCTGGATGGTTCTGGATCAAGCGGGTGACGCCACTGGCCATCTCCGCGAAGCGCGGGAGGTCGGCGCGTGCCACGCCGATGTCCGCCAAGGTGGGAGGGAGGCCGATGTCGGCAAGGAGCCCGTCGAGCCAGGTGAGGAACGTGTCCGCGGCCTCGGCATCCGAGGCGCCGTTCACGTCGAGCCCGCACACCGGGGCGAGGATGGCCAACCGGTCGCTGATGGCATCCCTGGCCGCGTCCAGCGCGTAGGGCAGTAGCAGCCCGACGCCCAGGCCGTGCGGGGTGTGCGTAGCTGCGCCGATGGGGTACTGGAGAGCATGCGGGGCCGCGTTGCCCGCGTGGGAAAAGGCGAGCCCGGCGAGCATGGAGCCGTAGGACATGTCCGCGCGCGCCTCCGTGTCGCCTCCATCCCGGACAGCACGCCGCAAGCTACGGGCGATCCGCTCCGCAGCCAGGAGCGCGTAGTGGTCGGTGATCGGGTTGCGGCCGAGGAACACCTGCTCCACCGGGTCCCGCGGTCCGTGGGCCCGGGGTCGCGCGGTGTAGCTCTCCACCGCGTGACAGAACGCGTCGATGCCGGAGTGGGCGGTGACGTTCGCAGGACAGGTGTAGGTGAGTTCGGGGTCGACGATGGCGAAGTCGGGAACGATGTGGACGCTGGAAACCCCCACCTTCAGCTCGCGGTCCGGGTCGGTCAACACCGAGACGGGTGTGAGTTCGGAGCCGGTGCCTGACGTCGTCGGGACCGCGACGAGAGGAAGCGTCGGCCCCGGCACCTTCGACTCGCCGTAGAAGTCGCGCGGCGTCCCACCGTGGCGTCGGATGACGCCGACCATTTTGGCGAGGTCAATCACCGTGCCACCCCCGATGGCGAGGATCACGTCGGCGTCCACCTCGGCGGCGGCCGAGACGGCCAGGGCGACATCGGAGAGTGGCACGTCTGGAGTCGCGTCGGAAAATACCCCGACGACCTTGACCTTCTCCCGCACGGCGGCCACGATCTCGGCCACGCCCGGCTGCCCCAGAAGAACCTGGTCGGTCACGATGAGGACTCGCGAGCCACTCTCGGCCACCACTCGTGGGATGTTCTGCGCGACCCCTTCGCCCACTATCAGCTGGCGTGGTCCGCGGAAGGTCTCAAGCATGTCAGTGCCTCTCCGGAACGTCGGCGGCGATGTGCTGGGCGGACGTCCAGGTCACCTGCGAGACCGGGACGGCGTCGGCAAGGTTGGCCGCCCGGATGGCGCAGGCCGTCACGGTAGGTCGATCGCCACGTAGGTGAGGTCGAGGTATTCAAGGACGCCCTCGTGCGACCCCTCCTTGCCGATCCCGGACTGCTTCACGCCTCCGAACGGAGCTGACGGGTCCGATATCAGGCCACGGTTGATGCCGAGCATCCCCGTGTCCAGCCCCTCGGCGAACCGGAGCGCCCGCTGGAGGTCACGGGTGAAGATGTATCCGGCCAGGCCGTGTTCGGTGTCGTTGGCCTTCGCCATCACCTCGTCGTCGGACGTGAACGAGATGATCGGCGCCACCGGCCCGAAGATCTCCGCCTTCAGCATCCGCGCATCTTCGGGCACGTCGACGAGGACGGTAGGCGGGTAGAAGTGGCCCGGCCCATTCGGGCGCTCTCCGCCCACCAGGAGCCGGGCGCCGCGATCGACCGCGTCGGCGACGAGCTCGTCGATCTTGGTGACCGAGGCCTCGTCGATCAACGCCCCGACGTCCACGCCGTCGTCGAGACCATGGCCCACCGAAAGCGCGCCCATCCGCTCGGCGAAGCGCGCCGTGAACTCCTCGCGTACCGGCTCCTCGACGTAGATCCGGTTGGCCGCGATGCAGGACTCCCCGATGTTGCGCATCTTGGCCACCATGGCACCGTCGAGCGCGACGTCCAGGTCAGCGTCCGCACACACGATCAAGGCCGCGTTGCCGCCCAGTTCCATTGAGGTACGCAGCACGTTGTCCGCAGCCTGTCGTAGCAGCACGCGCCCGACCTCGGTCGACCCGGTGAACGAGAGCTTGCGGGTCCGACTGTCGGCCAGCAGTGCTGAGACCACCGCGCCGGCGCGCTTGGTGGTCACCACGTTGACGACGCCCGGGGGAACGCCGACCTCCTCCATGACGCGGGCCAGGAACAGCATGGTGAGTGGCGTCTGGGCTGCTGGCTTGGTGATCGTCGTGCAGCCCGCGGCCAGCGCAGGGGCGATCTTGCGGGCACCCATCGCCAACGGAAAGTTCCAGGGCGTCACGAAGACGCACGGTCCGACCGGCCTCGGCACGGTGAGGATGCGATATCCACCTGCCGGAGCGGTGCTGTAGCGCCCCTCGACGCGTACCGCCTCCTCGGCGAACCATCGGAAGAACTCAGCGCCGTAGGCCACCTCTCCCCGAGCCTCGGCGAGCGGCTTGCCCATCTCGAGCGTTATCAGCCGGGCGACCTCCTCGGATCGCTCGGTCAGTGCCCGGTACGTCGCGGTCAACAACTCCGACCGTTTCCGCGGCGGGGTGGCCGCCCACTCCGCCACTGCCTTGCTCGCCGCGTCCAGAGCGGCGAGCCCGTCGACGACGTCGGCGTCCGCCACCTCGGCGATGGTCCTGCCGGTGGCCGGGTCCTCGACGGCAAAGGTGGCTCCGCTTGCGGCGTCGCGCCAGGCGTCGCCGATCCGGAGCCGCCGGTGCTCGGGGGCCAGGACCTTCATCGGGTCACTCATCGCGTCGCCTCCTGTGATCTTCCTGGTGATGTCCGGCGTGCCCCAGCGATCGCCACGGCCGTCCCACCGTCGTCAGGCCGTGCGCACTGGTGACGGTCCGACGCTCGATTGCCCCGTACGGGCGCATGTTGCCGTCGCCGCCCGGCGCGGTTACCGCCCCGCCTCGGACAGCGACAGCCCGGTGCCCGCATCGAACAGGTGCGCACGATCCAGGTCGACAGTGACAAGGAGCCGCTCGCCCGGCGTACCGGTGACGGTGGGTCGTGCCTTGACCTTGAGGATCTCCGTCCCCACTCGGACGTCGACCACCGTTCGGTCACCGAGCGGCTCAAGCCCGTAGAGATCACCCGACAACGACGCGTTCCCACGCTGCTCGACGGACAGGTCCTCCGCGCGCAGGCCCAGCATCAGCGCACGACCGTCCTCGGCCGTGGTCCAGCGGGGCCGCGGCAGCGTCCACCCTTCAGCGCCGACCAGACGATCGCCCTCGGCGTGGCAGGCGAGCAGGCTGATCGGCGGGCTCCCGACGAATCCTGCGACCCACTGGTTCGCTGGACGCTCGTACACCTCGGTCGGCGTTCCGACCTGTTGCACCTTCCCCTCCTTGAGGACCGCGACCTGGTCGGCCATGGACAGGGCCTCGACCTGGTCGTTGGTCACGTAGACGAAGGTCGCTCCGAGGCTCCGGTGGATGCGGGTGAGCTCGGTGCGCATCTCGACGCGGAGCTTGAGGTCGAGGTTCGTCAGCGGCTCGTCCATGAGGAATGCGCGCGGGCGACGGACCAGCGCCCGGGCCAGGGCAACACGCTGCATCTCACCGCCCGACAACTGCGCGGGACGACGCTGCAGCAGACGTTCGATGTGCAGCAGGCTCGACATCTGCTCGACGGCAGCGGCGATCTCGCTTGGAGAACAGCGGCGTGCCCGCAGCGGTGAGGCGATGTTCTCATACACAGTGTGTCGCGGGTAGAGGGCGTAGCTCTGGAAGACCATGGCCAGGTCGCGTGCGGCCGGGGTGTCACCGGTCGCGTCCCTGCCGTCCAGATGCACCGACCCGGCGTCAAGCCTGTCCAGGCCGGCTATCGCTCGCAGGGTCGTCGTCTTGCCTGCCCCGGAGGGCCCGAGCACGACGAAGAACGAGCCGTCCGGCACGTCCAGCGTCACCCCGTCCAGGGCTTGGACTTTTCCGAAGGACTTGCGCAGCCCGTGCACTGCCACGGTTCCCATCAGGCCACCAGCTCTTCCGTGCTCACGTCGTAGACCGCCGGGGTCCCGCCGGTGTGCCGCAACCCGACAGTTGCGTCAGCGGCGAAACGGACAGTCGGTGGCATCCGAACCCGGACGTCGCGCTGGCCGCTGTGGTCGACCACGTAGATGATTTCGTCACCCAGCCACTCCGCCGAGACCACGCGGGCCGGGACCGAACGTTCCGCCCCTGGTGCGGTGACTTCCAGCGCCTCCGGCCGGACGCCTGCGACCAGGCGACGGTCGCGCGGCAGGCCTGACGGTGGCGTGAGGACCAGTCCGCCCTGACCGCGCAGCTTCCCGTCGGCAACCTCCACGTCAATGAGGTTCATCGGCGGGGAACCGATGAATGCGGCGCAGAAAAGACTCGCCGGACGGTCATAGACCTCCAACGGTGTGCCGATCTGCTCGACGCGGCCCTTGTTGAGGATGGCGATTCGGTGACCGAGCGACATCGCCTCGACCTGGTCGTGGGTGACGTAGACCATCGTCGCCCCCAGTTTCCCCTGCAGGTGCTTGATCTCCGTGCGCATGTCCGCTCTCAACTCGGCGTCCAGATTGGTGAGAGGTTCGTCCATGAGGAAAGCGCGCGGTCGTCGCACCAGGGCGCGAGCAAGCGCGACGCGCTGTTGCTCCCCGCCGGACAGCTGGCGCGGTCGCCGGTCCAGGAGCGGACCAAGCCGCATCAGCCGGGCGGCCTCTTCAACCCGTTTGTGCACCTCCGGCTTGGGCAGTCCCTCGGCCCGCAGTGGGAACGCCAGGTTGTCGCGGGTTTTCAGATGCGGGTAGAGAGCGTAGAACTGGAACACCATGGCGATGTCGCGCTCAGCGGGCGGCAGGTCGTTGACCAACGTGTCGCCGATGCGGATGTCGCCCGTCGTCTGCCTCTCCAGGCCGGCTATGGCCCGCAGCGTGGTCGTCTTGCCGCAGCCCGATGGGCCGAGCATCACGAACAGCTCGCCGTCGTCGATGGATAGGTCCACGTGGTCGACCGCGACCGTCCCGTCCGGGTAGCGCTTGTGCAGGGCGGTCACCTCGATGCCCGCCATCAGCGTCGCACCGCCCCGAGCGTCACACCGGCGATGAGGTGCCTGCGCACCAGGTACGCGAAGACGAGCACCGGTAGGGCGAACACCACGGAGGCGGCGGCCACGAGACCCCAGTCCGTGGTGGTGCCGCCGATGAGGCCGGCAATGGCGGGTGGGGCCGTCCGGACGCTGTCGCTGGAGGTGAGGAAGGTGGCGAACACGAACTCGTTCCACGAGAAGATGAGTGCGAAGACCGCCGTCGCGGCGATGCCGGGCACGAGCAGGGGGAGGGTGAATCGCCGGAACGCCTGCAAACGGGTGTAGCCGTCGAGCATGGCGGCATCCTCGTACTCCGCGGGCACCTCGTCGACGAACCCCTTCATCATCCAGATCGTGAACGGGACGTTGAAAGCGCTGTAGATGAGGATCAGGCCGAGCTTGTTGTCGATGAGTCCGACTTGGCGGTACATGAGGAAGATCGGGATCACGACCACCACGGGCGGCATGAAGCGCGTGGACAGGATGAAGAACAGCTGGTCCTTCTTGGCCTTGACGGCGAAGCGTGAGTAGGCCCAGGCCGCTGGAACCCCCAGCACGGTGGCCAGCACAGTGGAAGCTCCGGCGACTACGACGGAGTTGAGGAACGAGACGGACAAGGCCGAGCGACCGCCGTCGGGGGCGAAGAACACGTCCTTGTAATGGGCCAGAGTGATCTTGAAGTCGAAGAACTTGGCCGGGACGGCGTAGACGTCCCGGTTCTCCTTGATGGACGTCTCGATCATCCACAGCACCGGAAAGAGCATCACGACGGCCAACACGGTCAGCAGCGTGACCTCCAGCGCGGAGCGGCCCTGTCCGCCCAGGCGACGCGCAGGGGGCGTGTGATCCCGGGCAGGACCTGTGGACACGGCCTCGTCGACGGAGACGGCCATCAGCCCTCCTTGAGCTTGTTCAGGTAGCGCAGGTAGAACTGCGTGAGGACGATGACGACGAGGACCATGAGGATCCCGTACGCCGAAGCGGTTCCGGTGTTGAAGCCCAGGAACGCGACCTTGTAGATGTGGAACGACAACGTCTCGGTGGAGACACCCGGGCCTCCGTTGGTGAGGATGTAGACGAGGTCGAACAGCCGGAATGCCTCGATGGCCCTGAACATCACGGCAATGAGAAGCAGTGGCCATACCAGTGGAAGAGTGATGGTGCGGAACCGGAACCACTCCGACGCCCGGTCGATCGAGGCGGCCTCGTAGAGGTACTTCGGAACCGCGGTAAGGCCGGCAAGCGCGATGAGCATGATGAACGGCGTCCATTGCCAGGTGTCGACCACGATCAGGGAGAGCAATGCTGTTCGCTGCCGGGTGAGCCACTCCACCTGCCCCAGGCCGAGCGAGCCGAGCATGCTGTTGACCACACCGAACTGCGCGTCGAGCATGAATCGCCAGAACAGCCCGACCACGACTGGCGACAGCATCATCGGAACCAGGAACAGAGTGGTCAGCACTCCTCGCCCATGCGTGCGCCGTGAGATCAGGTAGGCGATGCCGAATCCGAGCACGGTCTGCAGGCCGACCGCGCCGACCACGTAGATCAACGTCGTCAAGGCACGCGTGTGGACCTGCGCCGACGTCAGGATGGCGGTGTAGTTCCCGAACCCGATGAAATTGGCGGGCCCCCCGCGGGTGGCCGAGTAGTCGGTGAAGGACAGGTACAACGCCCACAGCAACGGGAACACCGACATGGCGAGCAACAGCAGCATCGCGGGGGAGATGAAGGTAACGGCGAGCCAGCGGTCGCTCAACCGGCGGGACCGACCCGGTGCAGGTGGCGCCGTGGACGCCACCTGCCCGGGGTGATCGGTCTTCAGAGGGACGGCGTCACTCACAGTCCGCCGCCGCCCTTGCGGCTGCTCGAGTCGAGCACGCTCTGCTGCTCCTTGGCGATGTCGTCGAGCGCATCCTTCGGCTTCTTCGCGCCGTTGAGAGCCGCGTTCACGTTGGTGTTCTCAATGTCGACGAGGCGCGCGTACTCGGGCACGTTCCACATGTCCCGCATCCGCGGAACCGAGTCGGTGTACACCTGGTTGAACGGCCCGGCATTGAGGAACTCGGGCGACTCCAGGGCGTCCGTACGCGATGGCACGCCACCGGCCGCGGCCCACTTCTTCTGGATGTCAGCCCGCTCGAACCACTTCATGAAGTTCAGGGCCTCCGCCTGGTTTGCCGTGGAGGAGTAGGCCGACACGTGCATCCCCATACCGCCGAGCGGCACCAGGTTCGTCTTCTGGCTCGGCAGGGTGGTAAACCCCAGCTTGTCGAGAATCTGCTCCCGCGTGGTGCCGAGCGTCGACTGCTTCGGATCGAGCAGGCCGCCGCTCGCGGCGATCCAGTTGAACGCGATGCAGGCCTTGCCCTGGGCGACCGCCGCGTTCACCTCGTCGATGAACCAGTTGCCGGAGCCCTTGGCGGTCAGCGGCTTCATCTTGTTGACCAGGACGTCCATCGCCTCCTGGCCCGCAGCGTCGTTGAGGACGCCCTCGATCTTGCGGTTCTTGGGGTCCCAGAGGTTGCCGCCGTAGACGCCGTTGACCGTGTTGTAGGTGACGGCCGCGGCGTCGGAGCCGTTGGCCTGGTGGAAAGCCAGCCCGCTGACGCCAGGGTTGTCCGCCTGGCACTTCTCGGCGGCTGCGATCATCTGGTCCCAGGTCTGCGGTGGCTTGTCGCCGATCAGGTCCTTGCGGTAGATCATCGTCCAGGTGTCGCCGAGCAGCGGCAGTCCGTAGAGGCTGGCGTTCTCGTCGCGCTTGCCGGTCTCCGCCTGGGGGAACTGGCCGTACGCCGCCAGGAGGTACGGGTTGTAGGCCGTGACGTCGATGTTGTTCTTGACGAAGTCGGTGAGGTCGAGGATGTTGCCGTTCGTCACGGCCTCGCCGATGTGTTGCGAGTCCAGGATCGCGATGTCGAAGTCGGTCTTGCGCGCGGCGAACTGGGTGAACATCGCGTCGTGCCAGTTGGCGTTCGGCACGGTGTTGACCTTGATGGTCGCGTTCGGCCGCTCTTTCTTGTACTCCGCGTTCGCGAAGGCTTCCAGTGCCTGGGCGGGCGGCCAGTCGAACCAGATGAAGCTGAGGTTCAGCGGGTCCTTGGTGAGCTCCGGTATGGTCGCCGGCGCCTTCGGGGCGCTCGTCTTCCCGCCGTCGTCCTTGTCATCGCCGCAAGCCGTCACGGTCGTGGCCACCAGCAGCATGGCCGCCGTCGCCAGCCGCACCTTTCGACCGGGAGCGGACATTCTTCCTATTCGCTTGGGATAGCGCATTTTTATGCCTGCTTTCTGGGTGGGGACTTCTAGAACCTCGCTATGTGCTTCGCCGAGCAGTTGCTGGGTTGTGCAGGCGTGTTGCCGGGCTGTCGCGGGGGCCGACCCGCGGACCGGCGTCACGAGTGCGCCGCGATGTACTGGGTCGTCATGCTGTCGAACAGTCCTTCGGCCCACCTACGGCCCGGTGACGAACCGAGCAGGACGTCGAACATGCCTGGGGAGCTTCAGGTGATCGAAGTAGAGCAATGGCTGGCGGCCCCGCCATGGGTGCGGGATGGCGGGCATCCGACACCTTTCCTATACGATCCGAGTGGGGGCGTCAGCATCCCGCAGCGCTGCGATCGATGTCAACAGCTTCCCGAAGACGCAAGGAAGGACCTCACGTCACGATGGACGACGAAGCGATGACCGCGCGGGGCCGTAGGGCCGTGACGGGCGGAATGCCGCCGGGAAGATCTGGTGGCCGGCTCGCCGACGAGGTGTACGACACGCTGCTCGGACAGCTGATGTCGCTACGGATCGAGCCTGGCTCCCGCGTCACGATCGACGTCCTCGCGCGAGAGCTGGGAGTCTCGCAGACGCCGATCCGAGACGCTCTGAACCGCATGGAGGCCGAGGGCCTGGTCGTACGTGTTCCTCATGCCGGCTACCGCATTCCTCCCCAGATCACCCGTCACCGATTCGAGGACATGCTCGAGGTCCGCCTGCTCCTCGAACCGGCGGCGGCGCGCAGGTCCGCGGAACGCGCGTCCTCGGAGCAGGTGGCCGGTCTGCGACGAATGCTGGAGGAGATGGCGGAGCTGGAGGGGGGCAACGAGCCGATGGCCTATGGCGCCTTCGGGTTACGCGACGCCGCTTTTCACGATCTCGTCGCCCTGAGCGCGGAGAACCAGGTCATCCGTGAAGCGCTCGCTCGCCTGCACAGCCATGTGCACCTCTTCCGGCTTCACCACGACACCCAGGTCACTCATCTGGCCATGGCCGAGCATGAGGACATTGTGGCCGCGATCGCCGCGCGTGACCCGGACGCCGCCGCCTACGCGATGCGTCGGCACATCCTGCGGTCCGGCGAGCGTTTCCGACGATTGTTCGACGAGGTCGAGGGCGCGGAAGGAGTGGCGGTAGAGGCTTGACGGGCACGCTGGGCCGAGGAATGCTAACTCAATCCTGATCGGATCGGATTGGATCCACCTCACCCGCCCCCAGATGCGAGGAGAAGCAGGTGCCCAGAGCGCTGCTCCTGACCGGCGACGCCGCCGAGGAGCTCGACACCATGTACCCCTACTATCGCGTGCAGGAGGGCGGCTGGGACGTTGACGTCTCGTCCCGGACGATGCGTGACGTGCAACTGGTCATCCACGAGTTCGACCCCAACTCCGACGCCTACGTGGAGAAGAACGGCCGGAAGCTGCCGGTCGACCTGCCCTGGGCCGAGGTCGACGTCGAGCGCTATGACGCCCTGATCATCCCCGGGGGGCGTGCCCCCGAGTGGATCCGGGTCGACGCCGACGTCAGGCGCATCACCGAGCACTTCTTCGCGCGCAACCTCCCCATCGCGCTGGTGTGCCACGGCGCGCAGGTGCCAGCGGTGTACGGGCTGCTGAAGGGTCGAAAGACGGCGTGCTTCCCCCCGATCACCGGTGACATGGAAAACGCGGGCGCGACGGTCATCGACGCTCCTGACGTCGTGGACGGCAATCTCGTCTCCTGCCGGGGATGGCCCGACATGCCGCAATTCGGCAGGGCGATGATGGAGGTCTTCTCGAAGTCCGTCAGCCCCGCATCGGCATGAGCGCACCCGCCCTGCCTCGGTGACGGCACTTCGGACCGTCACAGTCGACGGCTCACCCGTCCACGTCCTGCAGAGCGGCACCGGGCCCGCGGTGCTGATGCTGCACGGCTCCGGACCCGGCACGACCGGGTCCGGCGCCTGGGCAACGACGGCGCAGACGCTGGGCACGTCCTGGCACCTGGTGGCTCCTGACCAGGCGGGCTTCGGCCGCACGCCTGTCCCGGCGGGCTCCAGGGGTGGGCTCCGGCTGTGGACGGAGCAGGCCGCGGGCCTGATGGATGCTCTCGGTTTCGAGCACTACTCGGTGGTGGGTCACTCCATGGGCGGCGCTGTGGCGCTGGCGTTGGCGGCCGCGCGCCCCCAGCAGGTCACCCGTGTCGTGGCGGTCTCGACGATGGGCGCCCCCGGGGCGCCGCTGTCCGCCGAGCTCGACGCGATCTGGGCCGCCCCCGCCGGCCCGGTCGGGGCACGAGACATGCTGAGTCGCCTCGTTTTCGACCAAGCGCTCGTGACCGATTCGGCCGTCGATGCCCGTGCAGCTGCGATGCGAGCGGGGGCGGCCGCATTCGCGTCGTTGTTCCCTCCACCCAGGGCGCGATGGGTAGACGAGCTCACCCTCTCGGCGCAAACGCTGGCAGCGGTGCGCGCACCCGTGCTGCTCGTCCACGGCGCCGAGGACCGAGTCACCCCGCTCGGGACGGCAGCCCAGCCCCTGCTCGAACACCTGGCCGATGTCCGCCTGCACGTGCTCGGCCGATGCGGGCACGTGCCGGCGATCGAGCACCCGCACGAGTTCAGGCAACTGCTGTCATGCTTCCTCGGCTAGGACCGAGATCACTAGTTGCTGCGGTAGGTCCGCGGCCGGGCTCAAGAGCATCAGGCGCACCGATCCGACGCCCAGGCCCGTCCCTGGCTTGCCGCCCGTCGTCGGCCCTCCGCTCAGACCACCATCACTGGGGTGGCAGTGGTGCGGCTGGGCGTACCGCCGTGAAGTCGGCGTGTTCGTACCGGGTGGCGGAGAGCAGCAACAACCACTCGTCACAGCCCTGCCATGGGTATAGGTCGGCGGCTCCACCGCGTACGGTCCGGGGCCCGTCACCGGTCCGTGGCAGCGCGTCTGCCGGCGCGCCGTCGAACCCGGGAGTCCACACGTCGGCGCAGAGCTCGTTCGCCGAGCCCAGCGCCGCCAGCCCGAACGCGCTCTCGCCGGCGGCCGTCCGCGCTTCGTCTCCGAAGTCGTCGAGGAGTTGGTCCTCGTCGGGTTTCCCGTCACCGCGGAAGGTGAGCGTGGTGGTGCCGGCCCGCGCCGCGTATTCCCACTGCGCCTCGCTGGGCAGTTGGAAGGGCAACAGCTTGAGCAGGTCCTCCAGATCGCCTTCGAGCCGGGCGGTGCCGGTGTCCGCCTCGGCGTAGTCGTCTTCGTACTCGGGCAGCCAGTGCCGGACCTGCGCCACGGTCAGTGGGTGCCGTGCGAGCAGGAACGGCTCGACCCGCACCTCGCGTACCGGCTGTGCGTCCTTAGCGTTGGCGAGGAACGGCTCGATCGTGTCCTCGACGCCGCCACTGCGCTCGATGGCGCGTACCGCGTCGAGCTCCGCCTCGGACAGGCCCATCCGGAAGGTGCCTCCCGGAACCTCCCGAAACACGACCCCCGACGGGACATCCCGCCATGCCGGTCGTCCGGCCACAATCTCCTCGGTCCACATGGCGGCGAAGGCTAGCAGGCAATCCGCCCAGCGGTCTGTCCCGACGAGCCCGCCGCTCGCGCACGCACCAACCGCCTGATCATGCCTCTGACCGATGGCTACCGACATCCCGAAAAGGCATGGCAGCGCTGGTCGACGACCAACTGACTGGGCAACTTGCGTCTTCGTTAGGAGCGAGCTGTTCTTCGCCGCGCCGGCCGCGGCCTCCCGTGCGTCACGGCCCGTGGTCGAAGCCGCGCCAGATACCACATTCGGTTCTGTCGATGAGGGTGTCGGCGCGACCTTCGCTGCCGGTTCGAGTTGCGCAGTGGACTCATGCTGATGCGGTTCTGTAGGTCGAAGCCTGAGTACCGATCTTTGCCAGGATGCCGGCGCCATTGGAGGGGGTCGTGCGGCTGCCCGGGAGACCAGGCCGTGCCGCCGCTGTGAGCAGGCTTACCGCTAGGTCCCGTCCGGGCTGTCGGCCGTTCTAGCACACGTGCGTCCTACAATCGTCGAATGTCATTGCCTGCTCGTCCGCCGTTGCCGCCCGACGTCGACCCCAATTTGTGGTTCGACACCGAGCGATGCGGACGGCACTACCTCCTCGACGGCAATCCGCACACGTTCGCCGGACGCATGTTCGCCTATTGCGCAGAGCGCGGCATCCGTACCCGGGTGTCAAAGGGGGAAATTGGCGACTGCTCCGAGCAGACCCGGTACTTCGTACGGGGGTTCCTGTCCGGCAATGAGCTGCCCCCGCCGGTGTCCGGCGGCGCCACCGAACCGGCCCATCTCGCCTGGCGCGAGGCGGCCTCTCATTTCCGCAACACCGGATACTGGCTCGACGTCGACGCCGCCGGTGACATCGATACCGCCCCGCCGGAGGACACCGAAGCGAATACCGATGGCGGCGTTGTGACCGAGGCCGAGGCTGAGGAGCTCCCCACCGAACTGCAGGCATTGATACGAGAACAAGCAACGGTACGCGTGGCGCTTGTGGTCGACGTGTCCGCCAGCGATGCGGACCGTGCCGTTGAGGTGGCCACAACACTCGCCCAACGGGTCGGCAGGCGGACCTGTGACGGCCCCGGACCTGTCGAGGTCGGTCCGCCGGTGTCGTTCACCCGGGTGTATGCGCTGGTCGGCGTCACCGGACACCGCCCATGGGTGGCGATGCAGACAGCGATTACAGCGCTGGGCCGCAGCGGCTGGGCTCCCCCGACCGCGGTCGAGGGCGAGCAGTACGTGACGGCGGAGTTCAGGGCGTACCGCGGGCTCAACCGAGGTCTCGACGCGCTAGGAGTGAGCGCGGTGGAGATTCATGCCGGCTATGGACTGGGCCACGACCCGTCGCGTACGCCGGGCAGTCGGTAGCAGGGCGAGTGACGACGGCAGCCAGCCCGGCTACCGCCCCGCCCTCGATCGGTCAAGGTCACCGTGCTTCGGATCGGTGCTGCGCTCACTCTTCTGCCGCCAACCGCGCGTCACCGACGGTTGCCGCCTGCCGCTGGTGCGGCCGGACGTGCCGAAGAGTGGATCCCGTGGGTCATGAAGCCAACCTCCCTGACGGCATAGCCCGTTGTTCGCGGTCAGCGTGACGAGTGGGGTGGCGGCCCCATGGCCGAATCATGAAGGGTTTGGTCATGAACGCCGCCTACGTTCTCGTGCACAGTCCATCGGTCGGGCCCCTCACCTGGGCATCGACAGCGCAGACACTCGAAGACTCGGGCGCGGTGGCCATCGTGCCGTCACTCCTGGGCGTCGCGGATGCGCGTCCGCCGTTCTGGCGGTCCGTCGCCGAAAAGGTCAGAGCCGCGATCGACCGGCTACCGCCGGGCCAACCCGTCGTCATCGTGGCGCACAGCAACGCTGGCCTCTTCGTGCCGGTCATCGTGGAAGCAACCTCCCGACGAATCGTCGGCTGCCTGTTCGTCGATGCGGCGCTGCCGTCACCCGCAGGACCGACGCCTGTCGCGCCACCTGAGCTGGTGGACTTTCTACGCCCGAAGGTGACCGACGGTCGGCTTCCGCAATGGACGGCGTGGTGGGACGAGTCCGACGTCGCGCCGATGTTCCTGAACGCGCAGACGCGCAGAGCTGTGTCGGCCGAACAGCCCCGGCTGCCGCTGAGCTACTACGAGGAACTCGTGCCCACCCCGGCCGGCTGGGACGACCGGCCGTGCGGCTACCTGCTGTTCGGTCCACCGTACGAGCCGGTCGCCACCGATGCGAGGCAGCGCGGCTGGGCCGTCGACCACGTTCCAGGCAGGCATCTGCACCAGTTGGTGGACCCGCGCGCTGTAACGGACCGCATCATGGCGATGACCCTTGACTGGCGATCCTCGACCTCCTGAGCCCCGACCTGATCCGACGCACTGATCTGCCGCTGACAGCGGGCCTCGACTGACGACGCCGCCGGGCCTACCCGAGCAGCGTCGCCGCCGCGGCCAGGGTGGCCAGCGACAGCGTCGTGGTCACCACCACCGCCCGGTTGGTCACGGTCTCGCCGACGCCGTACTCCTGGCTGTAGATGAATGTGTTCTGCGCTGTCGGCAGGCCCGCGCACACCACCACGGCGAGCAACTGCGGGGCGGACAGGTGCAGGGCCAGTCCGGCCGCGTACGCGATGACCGGCTGTGCGACGAGCTTCAGCGCGGTGATCATGGCCAGCTCGCCCGGCTTGGCCGGCTCGGCTCGGCTCGGTGACGTGCGGTGCAGCGACGCGCCGAGCGCGACCAGGGCGGTTGGAACCGCGGCGCCCGACAGTAGGGTGAGCGGCGCGCTGGCCGTCGACGGCAGGTGCAGGCCGGTGGCCGAGCACGCGACACCGAGCAGCGACGCCAGGATCACGGGGTTGCGTACCGGCAGGGAGGCGAGGCGGCGGGCCCGTACCCGCCCGGCCGGGTCGCTGTGCCGGTCCAGGGCGATCAGGATCACGGGCGTCACCACCAGCAGCTGCAGCAGCACCACCTGCGCCAGGAACGACACGTTGCCGAGAACCTGTGTTGCGATGGGGATGCCGAGGTTCGCCGAGTTTACGTACCCGGCGGCCATGCCCCAGATCGGCCGTTCGCCGGGCTTGCGACCGAACAGCCAGCTCGCGCCGACCCAGCCGAACCCGACGACCGCGGCCGTGCTCACCCCGAAGGCGAGCAGCGGGCGGCCGGCGAACCCGGAGAGTGGCATGTGGGACAGGGCTAGGAACAGGGCGGACGGCATCGCGAGTTGGAACACGAATCGGCCGAGCACCGCCGCCGCCGCCTCGCCCAGCAGGCCCCAACGACAGGCCGCGTAGCCGACCGCGGTAAGGATCCAGATCGGTACGAACGCCGACACCAAGCTCATCCGGGCGTCACCCGGCGGCGGGCGTCGCGCCGGCTCAGGGACTGGCGCCGCCGGGTTGTCTCCCTGTACGTCGATCGGGAAGCCACACGTTCAGCCTCGCATCCCGCCCGGATCGAACAAACATCCCGCTCATCCGCAACTTCACGGGATCATTCCAGGAGATGGTCGGACGGCTTGCGGCCGCCCGACCTCGTCCTGCGGTCAGGCAGTCAACTGCCGGCTCACATCGGCTGAGTCGTGCAGGTTGGTCATCTGCACGAAACGGCCATCGTTGACCTTGTAGATCGCGTACTCGATGATCTCGAACGACTTTCCGGTCGGAGCGACGCCGAGCCACTCCTTCACCGGGGTGCCGGTGTTGACCACACGCGCGGCGATGCGGTCGCGGTCGAACAGCAGTTCCTGAACCTCCCAGTGCATGTCCGGAACGGCGTTGACGATGGACCGCATGTCGGCGAGGACATCGTCCCTCGTCCCCGGCTCGCCGTTCAGCATGACCTCGTCGGCGATGAACTCGTCCATCCGGTCGAGCTCATGGGCGTTGAGTGTCGCGATGTACCGCAGATACCAGTCACGACTATCGCTGTCGGCCACTGCAGTCATTCCTTTCGTTCAGTAGGTGATCCGTCCCTGGCGGTTGTGGTATTCACCGGTGGGACCGTCGGGGCCGATCAGGGCCAGGGCGACAGTGGCGTCGGTGCCTTCGGTGACGGTCTGGTGCCCCTTGTGACTGTTGAGGTCGGTGGCGGTGTAGCCGGGGTCGGAGGCGTTGATCCGCATTCCGGGCAGGTTCTTGGCGTACTGAATGGTGAGCGCGAGCACCGCGGCCTTCGAGCTGGCGTACGGAATCATGTAGCCGTTGAAGGAGTCGTCCTCGGGGTCCAGCAGGGCGCGGGGGAAGCCGAGTCCGGAGGCGACGTTGACGATCACCGGCGCGGACGACTGCCGCAACAGGGGCAGGGCGGCCTGTGTGACCCGTACGACGCCGTAGACGTTGGTCTCGAAGGCCACGCGCATCGCGTCGACGTCCAGGTCGTCGAGGCCCCACGACGGTCCCACGACGGCCGCGTTGTTGATCAATACGTCGAGTGTTCGCAGCGACCCGATCGCCTTGTCGACGCTGTCCTGGTCGGTGACGTCGAGCTGAACCGCGACGGCTCCGAGGTCGCGGGCGGCATCGCCGGAGGCCAGGTCACGCATGCCGGCGTAGACGGTGTGGCCGGCGGCGATCAGGCGGCGGGTGGTCTCCAGACCGAGGCCCTTGTTGGCTCCGGTCACCAAAGTTGTGGTCATGCCACCCAATGTGCGCCGCCGCGGGACCGACCGGCAGGCCCTGTTCGACGGTGGGACCAGCAGTACCACCCACTGCGCAGGATGCCGGGCATCATGGATGACGTGGATGAGTTCGCGCAGGTCCTTCGAGCATGGCGGGACCGGGTACGCCCGGCGGATGTGGGCCTGCCCCCGGGCTTGGGCCGTCGCGCTCCCGGGCTGCGTCGTGAGGAGTTGGCTCTGCTCGCCGGGGTGAGCGTGGACTACATCGTCCGCCTGGAGCAGGGCCGGGCCCGTCACCCCTCGCCGCAGCTGCTGGCCTCGCTGGCCCGGGCGCTGCGCTTGAACGACCTGGAACGCGACCACCTGTTCCGGGTCGCGGGCGCGGCCGTACCGCCGGCGGGATTTGTGCCCCGACAGGTGACTCCGAGCGCGCAGCGGATGGTGGACCGGTTCCGCAACGCCCCGGTGGCTGTGGCGGTGCATACCGCGATCGGTGAACTGGTGCTGTGGAATCCACTCTGGGCGGCCCTGTTCGGTGACCCGTCCAGCCTGACCCGGCTGGAGCGCAATGTCACCTGGATGTACTTCGCGGGTTCCATCCCGGTGACGCACACCCCCGAGGACGACGAGGCGTACGCGCGAGACCTCGTCGGTCACCTGCGTACCGCGGCCGGCCGCTACCCAGACGATCCGGACATCCCCCAGCTGATCGATCGTCTGCTCAAGGCTTCCCCTGATTTCGCCCGGCGCTGGAAGGCCGGGACGGTCGGGGAACTACGCACCAGCCGCAAAACCCTGCACACGGAGCTGGTGGGGGACATCATCGTGGACTGCGACACGTTCACCGGCGGCCCCGGCGACCAGACGATAGTGATGATGACGGCGGTGCCGGACTCCGAGGACGAGCAGAAGCTCGACCTTCTTCGCGTCATCGGGCTCCAGCAGCTTCAGCGGCGGCCGGGTTAGGACCCACGTCGTGCCCGAGCCGATCTCGTGCGCAGATCGTCCCGGTGGTGCCGGCGTTCGCGTCGCGTCGCGACCGTTGGCGGCCTGCTGCTACAACGTCCTGTATGGGTGCGGAGCCGGACGTCACGGGGGCCCGGGACGGCCAGTCGATCCCCGGGCGGCGCGTCCTGGGGCAGCTCGGCGCGGTCTGGACGCTCGGGTCGGCGCTGCTGACCACTGCGATTCCCGCGTTGGCCCCGCTGCTCTTCGTCGGCTGGGGCGCGGTGCTGGTCGGGCTGCTGGTCGTGGTCGTCCTCGGCGTCGGGCTACTGCGCCTGATCGCCCGGTCCACGGCGTCCGTCACGGTCCTCGGCACCCGTCCCGGCCTCTGGGCGTTGCTGGTGCTCGTCGGTGGGCTGGCCCTGGCCCGGCTCGCCTGGCGCTGGACCGACGAGGTGGGGCTCGGCCTCAGCTCCGACGGGACGCTCACCCTGCTTCTGGGCGGCGTGCCGTACGTCCTCGTCGCCGGGCTGCTGCTGCGCGGGTGGCGACCGCGGCTCGCCGCCGGGCTCGCGCTGGTCGGCCTTCTGGGCCTTGGCCTGGTCGCGCTCGCCCGTTCCGGCCCGGACGAGGTCACCGAGCGGCTGCGGTACGCGACCCAGGACCACCGGACCGCGTACGTGGTCGAGGTTCCCGGATATCGCCCGGTCGATCCCGCCTACGGCGGCGCACTGGGTGGTGGGGAGTTCACGCCCGCCGATCTCGCCGCGGTGCCGCCGGCGCGCCACGTCAACGTGATCGCTGGCCCGATCGTCGGCGACGGGCTGGGGGAGTGTGGCCAGCCGCACCTCGACTCCGCCCCGACGGTCGAGAGTTGCGCCACCGAACCGGGTGGGGCGGTCTATCTTCGCGGGGTCGTCGAGCACGGATACCAGGTGACCCACGGCGACCGTGGCGTCGTCGTCCTCGGCTCGCTGGCCGTCGACCGCGACCTGCTGCGCCGCGCCACCCGCGCGCTACGCCCGGCGACCGCCGTCGATCTGCCCACCGAGGAACGGCCAGCCGACCTGTTCGTGGTCGACCTGCCGGGTTACCGGGCCCAGCCACTCGGCATCCCCCCGGGCGTGGGCTACGCCCCCGCCGACCACACCGGCGGTGCCGCCAGCGTGCGAGTGGCGCTGCACGTCACGTTCGCCGGGCAGGACCTGTGCTTCCAGGCCACCTGCACACCCGAGGGCCCCGGGCTCACGTACGTTCGGCGCGAGGACAGCCACGCGTACGTGCTCCGCCGGGGTGATGTGGACGTCGGTGTCACCGGCGGCGTCTCCGTCGACCGGTCGCTGCTGCGAGACGCGGCGCTGGCGGCCCGTCCCGCGAGTGAGGACGAACTGCTCCGAGCCCTGCCCCCGCCGCCCGACCGGGACCTGCTGGACCGGCTCCGGGCCTGGCTGCAGACCCGTACCTGACAACTGCGACCGCCCTGCGCCGATACCTGGCCGCGTACGCCGGCCCGTGCGCCAACCGGGTCCGTCGGCGGGGCGCGCCCTCGCCGACGGACCTCAGCGGACGACGGAGCCTACGGTTTGCGGGCGAGGAGCCCGACAAAGGTGTGATAGGTGTCGGTCTGCGCCGCAGCCGGTGCATCCGGCTCTGGGCGCCACTCGGCCAGCGGCACCAGCCCCGGCTCCAGCACGGTCAGCCCATCGGCGAACGAGAGGATCTCCTCGTCGGTGCGCCAGCGGCCGGTGCCCAGCGACTCGTTGAAGATCCGCTCGACCTCGCGGGCCTTGCGGGAGCCCTCCGGGTCTCGCTCGCCCGGGTCGCGGAAGTGCGAAATCGCCACGTAGCTGCCGGAGGGCAGTGCGTCGATCAACGCGGCGGCCACCGCTCGCGGGTCCTCGTCGTCACCGAGGTGGTGCAGGATCGCGAAGAGCAACAAACCGATCGGCCGGTCGAAGTCGAGGAACCGACGTACGTCCGGATGGTTGAGGATCGCCTCCGGCTCCCGGATGTCCGCCTGGATCACCGTCGCGGTGCCCTCCGCGGCGAGCAGGGCCCGTCCGTGTGTCAGGACGATCGGGTCATTGTCCACATACACCACCTGAGCCTTCGGGTTCTGCTCGGTGGCGACCTCGTGCACGTTGCCCTGGGTGGGCAGCCCCGATCCGATGTCGAGGAACTGGTCGATGCCCGCCTCGGCGACAAGGAAGCGGATCACCCGACGCAGGAAGGCCCTGTTCGCCTGGCCGGCTGCCGGCCCGTCCGGTGTGATCCGCAGGGCGTGCTCGGCGACCTTTCGGTCGACCTCGAAGTTGTCCTTGCCCCCCAGGAAGAAGTCATAGACCCGCGCCACGCTGGGAATGTTCGGGTCGATGCCGGGGGGTGACGCCTTGTCGCGGGTCACAGGAATCTCCATTCGATGGGGATGGCGCAGGCTGAGGTCTGCGGGCGGTGCCGGCGTTGCGGCGAGTGTAGCGATCGGGAGGGTTGAATTCCGCCCCGCCTGGTATCGCTCCCAGCGATCGTCCCCTCACCGGCGCACTCATCGAGCGACGCCGGGCAACCGCCTTCACAGCGGTACTCCGAGCAGATGGAACGCATGGCCAATCTGTGACCCCACGGCGAGCGGGAGGCCGACCTCCGGTCGGGCATCGCGAGTGCCTCCGGTATGGCCGAGGGTGTGCCGCTGACCATCGAACTGACGATCCGGGACCTCGCCAACGGCGGGAAGGCGTTCGCCGGCACCGCTGTCTACGTCTGGCACTGCGACCGCGCCGGCACTGCGTCTGGACGGTGAAGCCCTGCACGCCCGCCGGGTACGAGTCAACCGCGCAGCCGTACATGCTGGCGTTGTAGTACTGCATGTTCAGCCACCACAGCATCGTGGTGGCTGGGAAAGAAGCCAGGGATGTTCACCCTCTTTCCGGCCGCATGACGCTGGGCCTACCGGATCTTCCAAGATCTCTAGACTTGCCGCATGCCGGACACCACTGCGACCTGGCGCACCGTCGAAAATGATGTTGTGCGAGGGCGGCAACGCCTGATCTTCGTCCGTGAACGAGACCATTACGTTCTGACCACACTCTGCGTCTACGCGGACGGCGTCGTTGTCTGGCGGTGGAATCCGACCGACTTCGACGGCCTTCGTGCCGCATTTGAAGACGGCACCCTAACCTTGGCGCCGCCGGAGGACGCGAAGATCATCGTCACCGGCACCGCCGCCGGTCCGGCACAGCTGGCGTCCTGGCTGACACCGGAACTGGTTATCGGTGACCTCGTCGACGAGGTGGATCGGCTCAATGACCGGCCAGACTCTTCCGGACGCTGTTGGGACGCTCTGATCTCGTACGCTGCCGAGCCGAGCCCCGGCAACCTGGAAATCGTCCGTGAGCGGTACTTTGCGGTGCCCGAACACCGGCGGATCTACATGCTCGGCGACATGGACCAGAACGACGTGCCGGTGCGGATCCTGCTCGCCGCGTCGGGCGAGACGATCCCGGCCAGGCACCCGGACCATACGCTCTCCGTGACTCCTGAGATGCAGGAGCGGGCGCTGGAATACTTCCGCCGGAGCGAGCGTGCTGTCGCCGAGTCGCAGGAGCAGAACGCGGCGGATGGGCCGGAGACCGCGACCACGATTCCGCTGCGGCCTGGCGGCCACGTCTATCCGGACGGCTGGCCGGAACCGCCGGGTCTAGAGGTCCTGCAGATCGACTATCCGGCGCCAGTCGTGCACGGCGGCCAGGAGTATCCGACGGTCATGCACGCCTACTGGGCACTCTCGACCCACGATGCCGCTTGGCACGACCGTATCGCCTCCATTGAGCGCGGCCTTGACGCCCGGATCCTGGCCACCAACGCACCACGGCGGGACGACTGGCCTACGATCCGGCTCGGTGTGATGGCCGCGCTGCTTCGGGACAAGTTCGGCCGGCATCCGGCGATGGCGCAACAACTGGAGAAGACCGGCGATGCTCGGCTGCTCTACAACGATTGGGGATCGGGGTACTGGCACTCGGGCGGCGCCAACTGGTTGGGGCGGCTGCTGGAGCTGGTGCGATCAGAGCTGGCGGGCCGATAAGCGGATCAAGCCCGAATAGGGCCGAGGGCCTGTGAAGGTCCCGGGACGGCCGATAAACGAAATCACCGGCCCGGAAAGGTCTGGGCCGGCGATTCGGAGCGGAGTCGGTCAGCGGCCCTGCAGGCGCTTCACGTTGTCGCCGAAGGTCCACCCCTTCGACCCGTCCCAGTTCGCCGACCAGGTCATCAGGCCCTTGAGGCCGGGTACGGAGTTCCAGGCCTGCGTGACCAGCGACGTCGACATGTGGCCGCCGCCGGCCCCGATCTGTGCGGGCAGGCCAGGGACCTGCTTGTCGTACGGGACGCGGATGGTGGTGCCCTGGATGGTGAGGCCGTTGTTGAGGCACTGCGTCTGCACGGTGAAGCCCTGCACGGTGCCCGCCGGGTACGAGTCGCCGGCACAGCCGTACATGCTGCCGTTGTAGTACTGCATGTTCAGCCACCAGAGCCGGCCGTTGTCCACGTACTTTTTGATGATCGGCAGGTACGAGCCCCAGATCGAGCCGTAGACCACGCTGCCGCCGGTGACGTAGGCGGTCTCCGGTGCCATGGTCAGGCCGAAGTTCGACGGCATCCGTGCCAGCACGCCGTCGATGATCCGGATCAGGTTGGCCTGCGACGTCGACAGGGTGTTGATGTTGCCGCTGCCGGTCAGGCCGGTCTCGATGTCGATGTCGATGCCGTCGAAGTGGTAGGCGGTCAGGATCGGCACGATCGTCGCGATGAACCGGTCGGCGACCGCGCTGGAGCTCAGGTCGATGCCCGCGGCGGCACCGCCGATCGACATCAGGATGGTGGCGCCGGCCGCTTTGGCCTGGCACATCTCGGCCGGGGTGGCCACCTTGACGCCGGCGTCCATGCCGTTCTCCCAGAGGACCGTGCCGTCCGAGCGGATCACCGGGAAGGCCGCGTTGATCACGTTGTAGCCGTGCTGGTTGAGCCGGCTGTCGGTGATCGGGATCCAGCCGAGGCCAGGGTGTACGCCGTTGGAGGCGCCGTCCCAGTTCTCCCAGTAGCCCTGCAACACCTTGCCGGTGGGCCGCGACTTCACCGCGCAGGTCCCCCCGGTTGGCGGCGGCGTGGTGGGGGGAGGGGTGGTCGGTGGTGGGGTGGTGGGGGGAGGGGTCGTCGGTGGTGGCGTGGTGGGCGGCGGAGTGCTTCCCGAGCACGCGCCCAGGTCACGCCACAGCGAGGGGGTCGCGGCGGGGTTCCAGCCGGCGCCGGGGTGCGCGGTGTGGGTGACCAGCGCCTGGTAGAGCCGGCCGCCGTAGGTGACCTGGGCGCCCGCCTGGTAGGTGGTGCCCTCGGCCCAGGCCGGGGCGGTGCAGGCGACCATCGGGACGGCGGTGGCCGAGGACACGGCCGCCATGCTGCTGGGTACGAAGGCGACTGCGGCCGTGAGGGTCATCGCCGCCCCGGCTACCACTGCGAAAATCCGACGGCTTCTCATGGCTCACTCCCCAGGCTTCGTTGACCCGCGACCTCCACATATTGACGTTCGTGAAGTTTAATATCAAGGGTTGTTTACAGATCCCGGGAAGTTGGGGGAGTGCCGATCTGCTACGAAGAGGACGTGTCCGACCCGACGAGTTCTGCTGGTGCCACGTCCCTGGAGACTCCGCGACTGCTTCTGCGCCGCTGGCGAGGCGATGATCTGGACGCGCTCGCCGCGGTCAACGCGCAGCCCGAGGTGATGCGCTACATCCATGATGGGCACACGCTGGACCGGGCCGCGACCGCAAAGCGTCTGGCCAACTATCAGCGGCACTGGGACGAGCACGGCTTCGGCCTGTATGCGGTGGAGATCAAGGAGACCGGCGAGGTGGCCGGTTTCACCGGACTGGCGGTGCCGACCTTCCTACCCGAGATCATGCCGGCCGTGGAGATCGGCTGGCGGCTCGGCCGCGCGTACTGGGGCCGGGGTCTGGCCACCGAGGCGGCCCAGGCCGTTGTCGCCCACACTCGGGCCGAGCTGGACCTGCGGCGGCTGGTCAGCATCCACATCGTCGGCAACGAGTCGTCCGCCCGGGTGATGGTCAAGCTGGGCATGTCGCTGGAGCGCGAGACCGTGCAGCCGGACACCGGCCGCCAGGTCCGGGTGTACGCCATGGACCTGTAGGACGGAACGCGTCGGTGGTGTCGGGCCTGCCGACGCGGCGGTGCACCCCGGGTCGCCGGGCGGTGGAGCCGGTCGACCGTCGCCGAACCATGCTCGTCGACGGCCGACCAGTCCTTGCGAAACAGGGCCTAGCTTCGACCGCGGCTGGCGACTCGACGGAGGGCCAGATAGCCGATCCCTGCGGCCAGCACCCAGGGTGCGGCGACGAGGACCGGGTCGAGCAGTTGGTGTACGCGGTCGACCCGCTTGCCGCGCAGCCGTGACGGGAGACCGTGGTGGGTGAATTCACTCAGGACGCCGGTCTCGGTGACGGGGTTGTCGGGATGGCGGCTCAGGAACGAAGCGAAGGTGCTCTCGACCGCGTCCACCCGGTCGGCGGCGAGCAGGAGCAGCCAGTGGGCGGCGCGTCCCTCGCTGTAGGTGCGGTAGGAGTATCGGCGGATCAGCCCGGAGAGCCCCTTGGGTGGGCACGAGGTGCCGAAGACCGGGGTGAGGAACTTGTGTTCGATCGACCTCTCCCTCGGCCACTTCTCAGGCTGCCGTTCGGGGAACTCCCAGTGCGCACCGTTGAGAGTCGGGTCGAACCGCTCCTTCGGCACCGAAGGCCGGTCCTTCGGGTCGAGGTCGACGCCCCACCCGGGGATACGCGCACGCAGCTCGTCGCTGGATTCGGCCAGTTTCGGCTTGTCGGCTGTGTAGGGCATGGTCGGTCTCCCGGTCCGGTCAGGCGGCGTTCGGAACGATCAGCGGCTTGATGCAGCCGTCGAGCTTGGCGGAGAAGATGTGGTACGCCTCGGCGATGTGTTCCAGCGGGATCCGGTGGGTAACGATGTCACTGGGCTTGAGGTGGCCGTTGCGGATGTGCTCGAACAGGCGCGGCCACTGACGCTTCACCGGGCACTGGTTCATCCGCAGAGTCAGACCCTTGTTCAGCGCGTCGCCGAACTTCACGGCGCTGAACATCGGCCCGTACGCGCCCATCACCGAGATGTTGCCGCCCTTGCGGACCGAGTCGATCGCCCAGTTGAGGGCGACCGGGGAGCCACCCTGCAGCTTCAGCTTCGCGGCAGTGACGTGCTGCAGGAGGTTGCCGTCCGCCTCGGCTCCGACGGCGTCGATGGCCACGTCGGCGCCCAGGTGGCCGGTGATCTTCTTCAGGTGCACGACGATGTCGTCGTACTCGCCGAAGTTGTAGGTCTCGGCGTGGGCGAACGCCGCCGCCTTCTCCAGCCGATAGTCGAGGTGATCGATGACGATGACCCGGCCGGCACCCATCAGCCAGGCCGACTTCGCGGCGTACAGACCCACGGGTCCGGCACCGAAGACCACGACCACGTCACCCTCGACGATGTCGCCGAGCTGGGCCCCGAAGTAGCCGGTGGCGAGCGCGTCGGTGAGCAGGACGGCGTCGTCGTCGTCCATCCACTCGGGGATCACACTCGGGCCGACGTCGGCGAACGGCACCCGGACGTACTCCGCCTGACCGCCGTCGTAGCCGCCGCAGGTGTGCGAGTAACCGTAGATGCCGCCGACGGCGGTGGCGTTGGGGTTGACGTTGTGGCAGTTGCTGAACAGACCTCGGGCGCAGAAGAAGCACGACCCGCAGTAGACGTTGAAGGGCACCATGACCCTGTCACCCGGCCGGACGTTACGCACCGACGGACCGACCTCGTCGACCACGCCGACGAACTCGTGACCGAAGGTCATCCCGACCCGGGTGTCGGGCATCATTCCGTGGTAGAGGTGCAGGTCAGACCCACAGATAGCCGCACGCGTCACCTTGATGATCGCGTCGTTGGGATGCTCGATGGCGGGGCGGTCCTTCTCCTCCACGCGCAGGCGGTAGGGACCGCGGTAGACCATTGCTCGCATTGGCTGCCTCCTGGACCGAAGGGGTGGCGGATGTGTCGGCCCGGGTTCCGTCCGGAGCACTGCGAAATCGGTACCCCCGTCCTCTGCCCACAAACCGGCGCCGCGATGAGCTCAACGCCGCCGGCTCAGGCCGGGGCGACGACGACCGGTGGCAGAACTCCGCCAACCGTTCTAGGCTCTCCTGTGGGTCAAGCCACGTGCCCGACACGATCCCGGATTCCGGGAGGTCCGCACGTGACCGACGACCCAGCAACCGCAGCGGCCGCGAAGGCCCACCTGATGTCCATTGATGCAGGTGTGCGAGGGCTGACGCCCGTCCTGGTCCAGGCACTGTGCGGTCCCCACGCGGGGGGTCGCGACAACGCCCACCTCGGACAGCGGAGGAAGCCCATGATCACCACCTCGACGAGTCGGCCCGCGCCGACGTACAGCCTGGCTGACCGCTGCACCGCGCCTGAATCGCCAGCCAGTCACCTCCTCACCGTGATGATCGCGCTGCCGGCTGACCACCCGTCCAGGCCCGCCGCCCGGGCCCGCGCCATCGAGGCCTGGCTCCCGCTGGCCAATCACCTCGCCCGGCGTTACTGCGGCCGGGGCGAGCCGAGCGACGACCTGACCCAGACGGCGGCACTGGGGCTGATCAACGCGATCGACAGGTTCGACCCGTCGCGTGAGATCGAATTCGCCAACTACGCGATCCCCACGATCGTGGGGGAGATCAAGCGCCATTTCCGTGACCGCACCTGGGACGTCCGTGTTCCCCGGCGCCTGCAGGAGCGGCGCATGGCCATCGCCGAGGCCAACAACACCCTCTCCCAGTTGCTGGGCCGCTCGCCGACCGTCACCGACGTCGCGCGACATCTGGAC
The DNA here is from genome assembly GCF_006715105.1 of Micromonospora sp. A202. Lineage (NCBI taxonomy): Bacteria > Bacillati > Actinomycetota > Actinomycetes > Micromonosporales > Micromonosporaceae > Micromonospora > Micromonospora sp. A202. The sequence continues at coordinate 2,401,451 of NZ_VFMP01000001.1, forward strand.
CTCACGGAGGAGGAGATCCTCGAAGGGCTGGAAGGCGCCCGCGCCTACAACGCGGTCTCACTGTCCACTCCGATCGGCGATGGCACCACACACAGGGAGCTGGGCGACACCCTCGGTGGCGACGACAACGAGCTCGCCCTCGCCGAGCTGAGGGTGGCTCTCGGGTCGGCCCTCGCGCGCCTTGACGACCGGGAGCAGAAGGTCATCGCACTGCGCTTTCACGGCAACCTGACGCAGCAGGAGATCGCCGAGCAGGTCGGGGTGTCACAGATGCACGTCTCCCGGCTGCTGACCCGCGCGCTGACCAAGCTGAGGGTGCAGCTCGCTGCCACGCGTTAGGAGCGCCACTGCTCTGCGGCGGTCGGTGGAACTGGCCGCCGCAGGGCCGACGGCGCCCAGCCGGCACGGGACTAACAGGGCTGTTCGCCGCGTCAGTCGTCCCATCCGAGGCGTCGGGCAGCCGCCCGCCACGCCGCGGTGTCGCCGCGTGGCTCGTACCGCACGATCTGTTGGGTCTCGCGCAGCACGGACCGCAGTGACGCCAGGTCACCGCCGATCACGCCGAGGGCGCGGGCCTGCACCAGCGCGTTGCCCAGGGCGGTGGCCTCGACCGGCCCGGCGAGCACCGGCAGGCCGCAGGCGTCGGCGGTGAGCTGGCACAGCAGGTCGTTGCGGGCGCCACCGCCGACGACGTGTACGGCGTCGACGTGCCGACCCGAGAGCCGTTGCGCCTGCCAGACGGCGCGCCGGTGCGCCAGCGCGAGGCTGTCCAGGATGCACCGGACCGTGGCCGCCGGGCTGTCCGGCACGGGCTCACCGGTACGCGAACAGGCTCGGTTGATGCGTGCGGGCATGTCGCCGGGCGACAGGAAGGTGGGGTCGTCCGGGTCCACCACGGAGCGGAAGGCCGGCTCCTCGGCCGCCTGCCGGAGCAGGGCGGGCAGGTCCGTGGTGCCCCAGGTACGCAGCGACTCCTGCAACAGCCAGAGGCCCATCACGTTACGCAGGTAGCGGATCGTGCCGTCGACGCCGGATTCGTTGGTGAAGTTGGCCCGTCGGCTGGGCTCGCTGAGCACCGGGGCGTCCAGCTCGACCCCGACCAGGGACCAGGTGCCGCAGGAGATGTAGGCGAAGTGCCCATCGACCGCCGGCACGCCCACCACCGCGGAGGCCGTGTCGTGCGATCCCACCGCCATGACGTCGGGCGATCCGGGTAGGTCGAGCGCGGGCAGGACCGGGCCGATCCGGGTGCCCGGCTCGCGCAGCGGCGGGAACAGCTCGCTGCGGATCCCGGCGTCGGTCATCAGGTCGGTCGCCCAGGCGCGGCGACGCAGGTCGTACAGCTGGGTGGTGGAGGCGTTGGTGACTTCGGCGCCGACCTCACCGGTGAGCCAGTACGCGACGAGGTCCGGGATCAGCAGCAGGGTTTGCGCGGCCTCCAGCTGGGGTGTGCCGGCGGCGGCGGCGAGCTGGTAGAGGGTGTTGAAGGGCAGGTGTTGCAGCCCGGTCGTGGCATAGAGCCGCTCCGGTCCGAGCTGCTGCGCCACCCGGTCGTCGACGCCGTCGGTTCGTTCGTCGCGGTAGTGCACCGGGTTGCCGAGCAGAGCGCCGGTGGCGTCGAGCAGCCCGTAGTCGACCGCCCAGGTGTCGATGCCGATGCCGGCGACCGGGCCGGCAGCCCTGAGCCCTTCCAGCACACCCCGGTAGAGCGCCAGGATGTCCCAGTGCAGGGTGCCCGCGACCCGCACCGGTTCGTTGCGGAACCGGTGCGCCTCCACGAGCTCCAACCTCCCCGGCCCGACACGCGCGAGCATGACCCGACCGCTGGACGCGCCCACGTCCACGGCGGCCAGCCGCACGGCGGTCATCAGCGGAGGAAGGCCGCTGCGACACCGGCGTCCACCGGGACGTGCATGCCCGTGGTGTGCGACAGCTCGCCGCCGGTGAGCACGAAGACCGCGTTGGCGACGTGCTCGGGCAGCACCTCGCGCTTGAGCAGGGTGCGCTGGGCGTAGAACTCGCCCAGCTTCTCCTCCGGCACGCCGTAGACGGCCGCCCGCTGTGCACCCCATCCTCCGGCGAAGATCCCGGAGCCGCGGACCACCCCGTCCGGGTTGACACCGTTGACCCGGATGCCGTGGCCGCCCAGTTCGGCGGCGAGCAGCCGGACCTGGTGGGCCTGGTCGGCCTTCGCCGCACCGTAGGCCACGTTGTTCGGGCCGGCGAACAGGGAGTTCTTACTGGAGATGTAGACGATGTCGCCCCCCATCCCCTGCGCCAGCAGCACGCGTGCGGCCTCCCTGGAGACGAGGAACGAGCCCTTCGCCATCACGTCGTGCTGGATGTCCCAGTCGGCCTCGGTCGTCTCCAGCAACGACTTGGACAGCGACAGCCCGGCATTGTTGACGACCAGGTCCACCCCGCCGAAGGCCAGCACCGCCTCGCGCAGGGCAGCGGCCACGGCCTCACCGTCGCTGACGTCAGCCGCGACGGCAACTGCCACGTCGGTGGTGCCGATCTCCGCGGCGACGGTGGTGGCCGCCTGTGCGTCACGGTCGGCGACCACGACACAGGCGCCCTCCGCGGCGAGTCGGTGGGCGATCGCCCGGCCGATCCCGGAGCCACCGCCGGTGACGAACGCGACCCGCGTGGCGAGGGCCTTCGGCTTCGGCGTCCGCTGAAGTTTCGCCTCCTCCAGGGCCCAGTACTCGATCCGGAACTTCTCAGCCTCGTCGATGGGCGCGTAGCGCGACACGGCTTCCGCGCCACGCATCACGTTGATCGCGTTGACGTAGAACTCGCCAGCGACGCGGGCGGTCTGCTTGTTGGCGCCGAAGCTGAACATCCCCACACCGGGCACCAGGACCACGGCCGGATCGGCGCCCCGCATCGGCGGGCTGTCCGCGTCGGCGTGTCGCTCGTAGTAGGCGCGGTAGTCGTCGCGGTAGGCGCTGTGCAGCTCCCGAAGGCGGGCGATCACCTCCTCGACAGGCGCGGTGGGCGGCAGGTCGAGCACCATCGGGCGGACCTTGGTGCGCAGGAAGTGGTCCGGGCAGGAGGTGCCGAGGGCGGCGAGGGCGGGGTGCTTCTCCCGCGCCACGAAGTCGAGCACCACGTCACTGTCGGTGAAGTGGCCGACCTGCGGCCGGTCGGTGGACGCCAGGCCCCGCAGCACCGGGAACAGCGCCGCCGCTCGACGTCGGCGTTCGTCGGTAGGCAGCGGCTCGTAGCCGGCGATGACCGACCCGAGGGGCTCGGCGCGACCCCGCTCGTCGAGGTAAGCCTGCGCGGACCGGATGATCTCCAGCGAGTTGTGCTCGCACTCGTCGCTGGTCGCGCCCCAGGCGGTGATGCCGTGACCGCCGAGGATCACGCCGATCGCCTGCGGGTTGGCCCGAGCCACCGCGGCGATGTCCAGGCCGAGCTGGAAGCCGGGCCGCCGCCAGGGCACCCACAGCACCCGGTCACCGAAGATCTCCTTGGTCAGCTCCGGCCCGTCGGCGGCGGCAGCGATCGCGATACCGGCATCGGGGTGCAGGTGGTCGACGTGCGCGGCGTCGACGAGCCCGTGCATGGCGGTGTCGATGGACGGCGCGGCTCCGCCCCGGCCGTGCAGGCAGTAGTCGAACGCGGCGACCATCTCGTCCTCCCGCTCGATGCCGGGATAGACGTCGACGAGCGCGCGGAGCCGGTCCATCCGCAGAGCGGCCAGCCCGGACGGGGTGAGGGTGCCGAGGTCACCGCCGGAGCCCTTCACCCAGAGCAGCTCGACCGGGCCACCGGTGACCGGGTCGGTGGCCGCGCCCCTGGCGGAGGTGTTGCCCCCGGCGTAGTTCGTCGTGGTCGGGTCGGCGCCGAGCCGGTTGCTGCGCGCGATCAGCGCCTGAACCTCGGATTGCATGTCCTCACGTCCCCAGTCTGCGTTTCTCAAGCGTGGTCAGGCGCCCCAGCCGGCCTGCTGCCCGCCGGCGCGTTCGGCGCGGATCCTGTCGAAGTAGCCGGAGCGGGCGTACGCGGCCATCGGGTCCGGATCGAGCCCCAGATCCGTACGGAGTTCGGCGAGCAGCGGTCGGACGTCGGTGTTGTACGCGTCCATCAGCACGGCGTTGGCGGCGAGCACGTCACTGCTGCGCTGCGCGGCGGCCAGCGCGTCCGCGTCGACGAGCAACGCCTTCGCCGTCGCCTCCTGCACGTTGAGCACCGAGCGGATGATGGCCGGGATCTTCGCCTCGATGTTGTGGCACTGGTCGAGCATGAACGCGATGCCGGCCTCCGGCGCCAACGCGTCGCCCCGGACGATCTCGTACATGATCCGGAACAGCTGGAACGGGTCCGCGGAGCCGACCATCAGGTCGTCGTCGGCGTAGAAGCGCGAGTTGAAGTCGAACGCTCCGAGCTTCCCGGCGCGCAGCAGGAACGCCACAATGAACTCGATGTTCGTGCCCGGTGCGTGGTGCCCGGTGTCGATGACCACCTGGGCCTTCGGGCCGAGCTCCAGGCAGTGCGCGTACGCGGTGCCCCAGTCCGGCACGTCGGTGGCGTAGAAGGCCGGCTCGAACAGCTTGTACTCCAGCAGCAGCCGTTGGTCGTCGCCGAGCCGGTAGTAGGTTTCGCGTAGCGCCGTCGCGAGCCGGTCCTGCCGGGCGCGGATGTCGTCCTGCCCGGGGTAGTTGGTGCCGTCGGAGAACCATAGCTTCAGGTCGCGGGAACCGGTGCGGTCCATGATGTCGACACACTCGAGCAGGTGGTCGATGGCCTTGCGGCGCACCCCCGGATCCGGGTTGGTGACGCTGCCCAGCTTGTAGTCGTTGTCCTGGAAGACGTTGGCGTTGATCGCGCCCAGACCGACGCCGTGATCCCCGGCGAACGCGGCCAGGTCGGCGTAGTCGTCGACACGGTCCCACGGGATGTGCAACGCCACAGTGGGTGCGACGCCGGTGAGCTGGTGGACGATCCCCGCGTCCGCGACCTTCTCGTACGGGTTGCGCGGCACCCCCTCCTGCGGAAAGACCTTGAAGCGGGTCCCGGAGTTGGCGTACGCCCAGGATGGCGTCTCGATGCGCTGCGAGCGCAGAGCCAGCTTGACCCGTTCGAGGGTCCGCGCGTCGGGCTGCGTCATGATGTCTCTCCCGTCGGCTCCCCCGGTCGGTGCACGACGTGCCTGCACCGACCGGGAGGGCGATCAGAACTGGAACTGGTCGATGTTGTTCTTGTCGAAGACCGTGGGCGGGCCGAGGATGACCACACCCTCCTTGCCGACGGTGAACTCGCCGAGCTTGCCGGCCTTGAACTTGTCGCCCTCGGCGCCGGTGATCTGACCGGAGGCCAGTGCCGCGCCGGCGTACGCGGCGAGGTAGCCGAGGTCGGCCGGGCTCCACAGGGCGAACGCGTCGACGGTGCCGTCCTTGACGTACTGGCGCATCTGGTTCGGGGTGCCCAGACCGGTCAGCTTGACCTTGCCCTTGTACTGCGACCCGCTGAGGTAACGGCCGGCCGCCGCGACACCGACAGTGGTCGGCGAGATGATGCCCTTGAGGTTGGGGTACGACTGGAGCAGACCCTGGGTCTCCTGGAAGGACTTCTGGTCGTCGTCGTTGCCGTACGCCACGGTGACCAGCTTGATCTTGCTGTACTCGGGCTTCGCCAGCTCGGTCTTCATCAGCGCGATCCAGGCGTTCTGGTTGGTCGCGTTGGCGGTGGCGGAGAGGATGGCGATCTCACCCTCGCCGCCGATCTGCTGCGAGATGAGCTTGACCTGGTTCTCGGCGATGCCCTCGGCGGTCACCTGGTTGACGAAGATCTGGCGGCATTCCGGCTTGGTGTCGGAGTCGAAGGTGACGATCTTCGCGCCGGCCGCCTTCGCCTGGTTGAGCGCCCCGCAGATCGCGTTCGGGTCGTTGGCCGAGGTGACGATCACGTCCATGCCCTGCTGGGACAGGGTGTTGATGTAGCTGACCTGGGAGGAGGCGCTGGCCTCGGAGGGGCCGACCTCCTTGAACTCGCCCTTGAACTCGGTGACGGCGTCCTTGCCACCGTTGTCCGAGACGGTGAAGTAGGGGTTGTTCAGGGCCTTCGGCAGGAAGGCGATCTTCAACCCTGCCTTGATGGCGGCGTCCGGGTTGGCGGCGCCGCTCGCCTGGTTGCCGGCGCCGGCGTCGTCGTTGGAGTTGTCCCGGGTGGTGCCGCCACAGGCGGTGCTGAGCAGCAGTGCGGCGAGGGCGAGGCTGGTGGCCCCGACCCGGAGGCCTCTGCGGTATGCGGACATCGTCGACCTTTCCGGGGGTGGGTGGTGGGTGTGCGGGGGGGCGTCACGAAGCGACGGGGTGCCGCTGTCGTCGGCGGTGCAACCGGGCGCGGACGTCCGCGACGGCGTTGGGCAGCACGACGGATGCGATGAGCAGGCTGCCGGTGACGATCGTCAGCGCGTTGGCGTCGACGTCGGCGAGTTGCAGCGCGTTGCGCAGGACGCCGAGGAGCAGCACACCGGCCACCACACCGAGCAGAGCACCCCGGCCGCCGAAGATCGAGACACCGCCGAGCAGCACGGCGGTCACCACTGTCAGCTCCAGGCCGGTGGCGTTGTCGCCGCGGGCGCTGGCGTACCGCAGCGTCCAGAAGATGCCGACCAGCCCGCACACCGCACCGGAGACCACGAAGAGCCAGAACTTCGTCCGGGCCACCGAGACGCCGGTGAACGTGGCGGCCTGGTCGTTGTTCCCCATGGCGTAGAGCGCGCGACCGGCGGCGGTGGCGTGCAGCACGATGCCGAAGACCACGGCGAGCAGCAGCAGCGGGACCACCACGACCGGGATCGACGTGCCGGGGATGGCGCGCACCGCGGCAGCGGTCCAGTCGGCCGGGAAGTCCGCGACCGCCTGGTCGCCGAGCACCACGAAGGACAACCCGCGGTAGAGGGCGAGCGTGCCGATGGTCACCGCCAGCGACGGTAGACTGAAGCCGGTGACGAAGAGACCGTTCACCGCGCCGAGCACGGCGCCCAGCAGCACCACGAGGACACAGATCAACTCCAGGGACAGCCCGCTGGAGAGCCAGAGCTGCCCCATCAGCGTGCTGCACAGCCCGACCATGCTGGCCACCGAGAGGTCGATCTCACCGGTGATCACGATCAGGGTCATCGGCAGCGCGATGAGCGCCAGCGGCATCAGGTCCAGCAGCAGGAACTGGGCGTTGCGCCCGGTGGCGAAGTTCTCCACGGTCAGGCTGGCGACCAGCACGGCCACCACGAGGGCGGCGACGATCACCGCGTCCCAGGAGCCGAACAGCCCGCGCAGGCCGGCGAGGCGGTCCGCTCCGGGCTCGGCCTCGGCGGTGGTCGGTGCGGCGTACAGGCTGTCATGCGCCATGCGCGCTTCTCCCTCGGAGCCGGGCCGCCACCCGCAGGGCCAGGAGCCGGTCCAGCCCGATGGCGGCGAGGATGAGTGCGCCGACCACGGCCTGCTGCCAGAACGGGTCGATGCGCAGGACGGCGAGCGAGCTGCCGATCGTGGTCAGCAGCACGGCACCGAGTGCCGCGCCGTAGGCGCTGCCGCTGCCTCCGAAGATCGCCACCCCGCCGACCACGGCGGCGGCGACGACCTGGAGTTCCAGGCCACTGCCGGCGGCCGCGTCGAGGGTGCCGAACCGGGCCGCGTACAGCACGCCGGCGAGCCCGGCGAGGGCTCCGCTGGCCACGAAGACGGTGAACACCCGCCGCCCCACCGGGATGCCGGAGAGCCGGGCGGCGGCCGGTTCGGAGCCGATCGCGTACAGCTCCCGGCCGCTGCGGTAGGAACGCAGGTAGAAGCCGACGGCGGCGACGACGACCAGCGCGACGAGGAACAGCACGGGTACGCCGAGCACCGTCTGGTTGCCCAGCCGCAGGAACGACTGGGGCATGTCGGCGGCGTTGATCTGCCGGCCGGACGCCCAGTAGTAGTCGACGCCGCGGAAGGCGTAGAGGGTGCCGAGCGTGATGACCAGGGCGGGCACGCGGGCCACCGCGATCAGGCCGCCGTTGACCGCGCCGCACAGCGCGCCCAGTGCGACACCCACGACGAGCGCCACGGGCCACGGCGTACCGGGTGCGGAGAGGAACAGCGAGCCGGTGGCGAAGGCGACGAGGCCCAGGATCGAGCCGACGGAGAGGTCGACGTTGCGGGTGACGATGACCAGGGTCTGGCCGACCGCCAGGATCACCAGGATCGCGCAGCCCAGCAGCAGGTCCTTGATGCTCTGGCCGCTCAGGAACCTGTCGTTGCGAACTGTGGTCACCAGGACCAGCAGGCCGAGCGCGATCAACAGGCTCAGCTCGCGTACGGCGAACAGCCGTTCGGTGAGGCTGCGGCGCTGCCGACCGGGGTGGGTCGGGGCGTTCCCGGCGGCCCGTTCGGGCGCACCGGCGTCGGTGAGGCTCATGCGGTCGCTCCTTGCCCGGTGGCGGCGAACATGATGGAGGCTTCGTCCGCCTCGGCCCGGGGCAGCTCGCGGACCAGTCGTCCCTCGTGCATGACGAGAACCCGGTCGGCCATGCCGAGCACCTCGGGCAGCTCGCTGCTGATCATGAGGATGGCCAGGCCCTCGCCGGCCAGCTCGGAGAGCAGTCGGTGCACCTCGGACTTGGTGCCGACGTCGATGCCGCGGGTCGGCTCGTCGATGATCAGGACACGTGGTTCGGTGGCCAGCCACTTGGCGAGCACGACCTTCTGCTGGTTGCCCCCGGAGAGGGTCGCCACGGGCGTGCCGAGCCGGGAGGCCTTCACCTGTAACCGCCGCGTCCAGCGGCGGGCCTCGGCGCGTTCCGCGCCGCCGAGCAGGAGGCCCAGCCGGCTCAGCGCCCGGCGGCGGGCAAGCGTGGCGTTGCGCTCCACCGACAGCTCCATGACCAGGCCCTGCTGCCGTCGGTCCTCGGGGACCAACGCCATGCCGGCCGCGATCGCCCGGCCCGGGTTCCCAGCCGGGACGGCGCGACCGGCCACCAGCACCTCGCCCGTGTCGTACCGGTCGACACCGAAGACGGCGCGGGCGACCTCGCTGCGCCCGGCGCCGACCAGCCCGGCGAGCGCGACGATCTCCCCACCCCGGACGGAGAACGACACATCGGTGAAGACGCCGGCCCGGGTCAACCCACGGACCTCGAGCAGGGTGTCGCGCAGCTCGGCGGCCTGCTTCGGGTAGAGCGCGGAGACGTCCCGGCCGACCATGCGCCGCACCACCTCGTCGACGGTCAGGTCGGCGGCGTCGTCGCTGGAGACCCAGGCGCCGTCGCGCAGCACTGTGACGCGGTGGCACAGGTCGAACACCTCGTTGAACCGGTGCGAGATGAACAGCACTGCCGCCCCACCCTCGCAGAGCGACCGGGCGACCGCGAAGAGCCGTTCGACCTCCACACCGGAGAGCGCGGCGGTGGGCTCGTCCATGACCAGGACGCGGGCGTCGAACGAGATCGCCTTGGCGATCTCGACGAGCTGCTGGTCGGCGATGGAGAGGCCACGCGCGGGCCGGGTCGGGTCGATGCGCACACCCAGCCGCTGGAACAGCCGCTCGGCGGCGCGGTTCATCGCGGCGGTGTCGATGCGACGCAGACCGCGCAGCGGTTGCCGACCCATGAAGATGTTCTCCGCCACGGAGAGGTCCGGGAAGAGCGTCGGTTCCTGGTAGATGACCGCGATGCCGGCGGCCCGGGCGTCGGCGGGACCGCGCAGCCGCAGCGGCTGCCCGTCCAGAGTCATCGAGCCGGAGTCCGGCGCGTGTGCGCCGGCCAGAACCTTCACCAGAGTGGACTTGCCCGCCCCGTTCTCGCCGACCAGGGCGTGCGCCTCACCGGGGTGCAGCGCCAGGTGCACTCCGCGCAGCGCGGCGACGGCCCCAAAGGACTTCGTCACGCCGTCGAGGACCAGCAGCGGAGCCGGGGTGGCCGGTGCGTCGGCGGTCATCCTAACCCCTCCTGAATCGTTTCATGCGTCGTTTGCATGGACGGTAGGGGCAGGTCTCCGAAAGCGTCAAGAGTTTCGATGCTATTTCTTCGCCGTTGCTGACGCGGGCTCCGGGCCAGCTCGCAGCGCTGCTGGTGCGCTCGATGAAACGTTTTAGGCGCTATACACTGCCGAGCGACCCGGTCGGCGCGGGCCGCGACCACCGTAGGGAGCATCTGGGGAGTCATGGCAACGGCGAACATCAAGGAGGTCGCCCGGCACGCCGGGGTTTCCCTCGGCACCGTGAGCAACGTGCTCAACCGACCCGACACGGTCGCCCCCGCCACCCGTCAACGGGTGCTGGACGCCATTTCCACGCTCGGCTACGTCCGCAACGACTCGGCTCGTCAACTGCGCGCCGGGCGCAGTCGCACCGTCGCCATCGTCGTCCTGGACGTGGCCAACCCGTTCTTCACCGACGTGGTCCGGGGGGCCGAACAGGCGATCGAGGAAGCTGGCGCCATGCTCGTCGTCTGCAACAGCGGCGAGGACAGCGCCCGGGAGCGTCGCCACCTGGAGCTGCTGGAGGAGCAGCGGGTCCGTGGTGTGCTCATCACCCCGGTCGGCCATGGCCCGCAGCCCATCCTGGACAGGCTCATCGAGCGGGGCATCCCGGTGGTGCTGGTGGACCGGGGAACGGGCCGGGCGAACCTGTGCTCGGTGGCGGTCGACGACGTGCTCGGCGGCCGACTCGCCATGGACCACCTGTTGGACCAGGGCCACCAACGCATCGCCTACCTCGGTGGCCCGCTCACCATCGCCCAGGTTGCCGACCGGCACTCCGGGGCCGAAGCAGCTCTGCGCGACCGTGGCAGCACCGCTGACCTCCGGGTGGCGGTGACCCCCAGCCTGACCGTCGCCGCTGGCCGGCGTGCCGCCGAGGAGCTGCTCGCGTTGCCGGTCCGCAAGCGCCCGACCGCCGTGTTCTGCGCCAACGACCTGATCGCGCTCGGTGTGCTTCAGGAGCTGACCGCGCGCGGCGTGCGGGTGCCGATCGACGTGGCCATCGTCGGCTACGACGACATCGAGTTCGCCGGCGCCGCGGCGGTGCCACTGTCGTCGGTGCGCCAGCCCCGCGACCAGCTCGGCCGCGCCGCAGCCGAACTGTTGCTCGAAGAGGCCGAGTCCGGCGACACCCACCGGCACCGACACGTGGTGTTCCAGCCCGAGCTGGTCGTACGCCGATCCAGCGACCAACCCCGACGCACCCGGCGCTGACCGGCCTCACCGACGACAGAGGAGCCGGGCGGATGCCCGCCCGGCTCCTCTCCGCAACACCCAGCCCGGTCAGGCCGCAGGCATCGCCCAGACGTCGGCGATCGACGGGTCGTACCCGGTGCCGGTGTCCTGATACCGCACCCGCACCACTCCGTCGCGGGTCGCATCGGGCAGGTTGACGACGAACTGGTAGCTGACCGTGCCCGGCCCGCCAGCGGTGCGCTGCCACGAGCGGGTGTTCGCCACCACCCCGTCCACGATCACCTGGTAGTCCTTGAGCTGCGGCCCGTCGTACGTCTCCACCGAGCGCAGCGCGAACGGCTCACCCGGTTTGACCGTGAGGTCGAACTCGAACCAACCGCCGGGGCGGGTCACGTCGGTGTACCGGCGGGTCAACCCGGCCTCGGTGCTGGTGGCCGAGTAGGTGGAGGCGGCGAGTCGGTGCGCCTGCTCGGACGCCGCGACGCCGAGGTCGACGTGGTCGTAGGCGCCCGTCGGTGGGACGACCCCGAAGGAGTAGGAGCCGGACCCGATCTCGTACACGGCGACCGCGCCGTCCATCCGGACGAACCGCACCCCGGCAGCCTGCTCCGCCGGCCGGCCGCCCTCGGTGACCGCCTCACGCCCGGGCGTCGGGAAACGCACTGTCGCTTTGGTGTTGGGCGGCACTGTGAGACGCAGCCGCATGTCGCCGCGTGCGTCGAGGTCCCAGTCACTGCCGATCGTTCCGTACGCCGAGCGGTACGACGCCTTGGCCGAGGTGAGCCCACCTCCCGGCTGAGGGGCGAACGTGACGTGCTCGTACCCGGGGTTGGCGGCGTCGGGCTGGATGCCCGCGACCGTCCGGTACATCCAGTCGCCCACCGCGCCGTACGCGTAGTGGTTGAAGGAGTTCATCCCCACGTCACCGAAGCTGCCGTCGGGTTTGATCGAGTCCCAGCGCTCCCAGATCGTGGTCGCGCCCTTGCCGATCTCGTAGCCCCACGACGGGTAGGTGTCGTTGAGCAACAGCCGGTAGGCGACATCCAGGTGCCCGGTGGCGGTCAGCGCCGGCAGCAGATCCGGGGTGCCGAGGAAGCCGGTGGAGAGGTGCCAGTCGTGCCGTTGCACGTTGGCGACCAGCCGGTCGGCGGCCCTGGCCCGCAGCGGATCGGTCAGCAGGCCCATGCCGATGGCCAGCACGTACCCGGTCTGGCTGTCGCCCTGCACCGTGCCGTCGGCCGCGACGTAGGCGTTGACGAACGCCTGGGTGATGGTCCTGGACAGCGCCGCGTAGCGGGTCGCGTCGGCGTCGCGCCCGATGGCGGCGGCCAACTCTCCCAGCAGCCGGATGCTGTACGCGTAGTAGGCGGTGCCGACCACGCCGGCCGGCGTCGGGTCCTCAAGGTTGAGCCAGTCGAGGTACGGGCCGGCGTTGGTACGCAGGTTGCCCGAACTGGTGCTCTCCAACCAGGACGCGTACCGCACCATCGACGCGTAGTGCTCCTCGACGACCCGGGTGTCGCCGTAGCGCTGCCACAGCGCGTACGGGACGGTGATCCCGGCGTCGGCCCAGCCGGTCGCGCCGTCCCCGCAGCAGGCGCGCGGCGCGACGTCGGGGTACGCGCCGTTGGCCGACTGCGCGTCGCGCAGGTCCTGCAACCACTTGCTGAGGAACGTCAGGCTGTCCATGTTGAACGTCGCGGTGTTGGCGAAGACGTTGATGTCACCGGTCCAGCCGAGCCGCTCGTCGCGCGCCGGCGTGTCGGTCGGGATGGAGAGGAAGTTGCCGCGCTGCCCCCAGGTGATGTTGCTCTGCAGTTGGTTCACCATGGCGTTGGAGGTCTGGAACTCGCTGGTGAGGTCCCCGTCGGTGTGCATCACCAGCCCGGTGACCGAGGACAGGTCGGGGGTACCCGGATAGCCGGTCAGCTCGACGTAACGGAAGCCGTGGAAGGTGAACGTCGGCTGGTAGACCTCGGCCCCGCCACCTCGCAGCGTGTACTGGTCGGTGGCCCGCGCCGAGCGCAGGTTGGCGGTGTAGGCGGTGCCGTTCGGGTTGAGCACCTCGGCGTGCCGGATGCGCACCGTCGTGCCGGCCGGGCCGTTGAGCTTCAGCCGTACCTTGCCCACCATGTTCTGGCCGAGGTCGAAGATCCAGGTGCCGGGGGTGGGTTGGGTCAGCGTCCGGGCCGGCAGCTCCTGCGTGACCCGCACCGGCGGGTCCACCTGAGCGACGATCTTGTCGGTGGCGTCGACGTCGTCGACTGTGGCGGGCTTCCAGCCGGCGTCGTTGAACCCGGGCCGGTCCCAGCCGGCCGGCAACCGCCGCGCGTCGTAGGTCTCGCCGTGAATGAGGTCGCTCTGCAGGAACGGCCCGCCCGTGACGCGCCACGAGCCGTCGGTGCCGACCGTCGCGCTGCGTCCGTCGGTGTAGTCGATGACCAGTTGGGCGCTCAGGTGCGGCCGGGAGCCGTAGTTGTCGGTGCCGAACCAGGCGATGCTGCCGGCGTACCACCCGTCGCCGAGCAGGGCGCCGAGGGCGTTGTCGCCCGGTTGGAGCTGACGGGTCACGTCGTACGTCTGGTACTGCACCCGCTTGTGGTAGTCGGTCCAGCCGGGCGCCAACTCGTGGTCGCCGACCCGCTGGCCGTTGAGGGAGAGCTGGTAGACCCCGAGCGCGGTGGCGTAGACCCGGGCCCGCGCGACAGTGCCGTCGACGCGGAAGCCCCGGCGCAGCAGCGGGTTCGCGTCCAGCGCGGTGAGCATGGCCTCGGTGTCCCCGCCGACCCGCAGGCCGGCCGAGGTGGGAGTGCCCGCCCCGAACGGGTTCACCCCGTCGGTGAGCGGGGCCGCGAAGAGCGTCTGGCCGCCGCTGGTCACCGAGAAGTTGGAGAAGACCCCGGACTCCAGCCCGTTCGTACGCAGGCCGACCGAGCCGGCCTGGTGCGCGGTGCTGGTGGTGACGTCCACCTGGGTGCCGTCAACCCAGGTGGTGATGGTGTTCCCGGCTGCGGTGATGCGAAGGGTGTGCGGCGTGGTCAGCCTGTCGGCCGGGACGACTCCACCGAGCGACACCTCCTTGAGCACGGTCCAGGCGCCGTTGACCCGGACGTGCGGGCGCAGTTTGGCACTGCCGTTGGTGATGGAGAACTGCCACATGTACGCGTTCGCCGCGCCCCGGGCACGGAGGTAGATCCCTGCCGCGTCGCGTTCCAGCCGTACCGTCGTCTGCACTGTGTAGTCGGTCCAGGCCTCGGTCACCGACGGCATGCCGATCCAGTCGGCCTGCCAGCCCGCGCCATCGCGTACGCCGGTCTCCCAGGACGCGGGTGTGCTCCAGCCGGAGGCGTTGCCGGCGGTGTCCCAGACCTGGACCTGCCAGGCGTACCGGGTGCGGGGTCGCAGTTGCGGGCCGGCATACGGGACGAGGACGCTCTGCCGCGACCGGACCCGGCCGCTGTCCCAGACATCGGGGGCGTTGAGGCGCTCCGCGCTGGTGGCGACGCGCACCTGGTACGACTCCTGGAGCACGCCCCGGGCGGTGGCGTCGATCCGCCAGCCGAGTCGGGGCTGCGCCACGTCCAGGCCGATCGGTTCGGTGGCGCGTTCGGTGGTCAGGTCGGTCGCGGTCAGCGTCGCGGCTGCCGGCGCTGCGGTGGCCGGGCCGGGAGCCGCCAACGGCGTCAGGCCGAGCAGCAGCACGAGAAGCGCGGAGGGTGCGGCGCGACGGCGCGTTCTGCGCATCATTCCAGGGCCTCATCCTTCTGGGCGGCGGTCTCCCGGCACGGGCGCAGGCGGGTGGTTGGCCCGGAACGGGGGAGGGGCGGTGGGCTGGGATGAATCGTTTCAGTATGTGTTTCACGAAGATTACGCGCTCACGTTGGTCAAGTGAAGACGTTTACGGCAATCAATATGAGCTGCCTCGAATCGACGTCGGCGGGCGGCGAAACGTCGGCATTGGCAGCTGGTGCACGAGAACTATCCCGAAGGCTCGTCCTGTGCCGATCATTGTCGAGATCGACGTGAGTCTTTCTCGCCTCCGGGTAGGACGCCCGGGCACGGATGGCGACAGGTCGGCAGCGGCAGCCGGGCGTACCCGAACGGCCCGACTCCGCGTCCCCGGAGGACCGTCATGCCCAGACCCGCCCTGCGCGCCCGCCTCGCGGCGCTCACCACCGCCGTCCTGACTGCGAGCGTCCTGACGGCCATCCCGCCGTCACCGGCGCTCGCCGCCACCTTCACCCCCGACGACTACTGCCTCGGCCAGTGCGCGGACATCCTGCCCCCCGGGCAGAACGGCAACGCCACGCTGGCCGCCATCCTGGCCCACCAGGCGCTCGACACCCGCCCGGCGCATTCCAGCGACCAGCTCGACGAGTACGCGAACCTGGTCTACAACTACGCCGGGCTGACCGACGAGCAGATCGCCCACTTCTACAACGACGCCTCGTTCGGCGTCCCCGCCGGGCAGGTCGAGAGCACCGTCTCACCGCGCGCGGACGTGACCATCGTGCGGGACAAGGCCACCGGCGTCCCGCACGTCACCGGCACCACCCGCGCCGGCACCATGTTCGGCGCCGGCTACGCCGGAGCACAGGACCGGCTCTGGGTGATGGACCTGCTGCGGCACGCCGGTCGCGGCACACTCACCTCGTTCGCCGGCGGCGCACCGGGCAACCGTGAGCTGGAGCAGAGCATCTGGGCCAACTCGCCCTACTCGGAGACGGACCTCCAGGCACAGGTGGACGCGCTGCGCTTCAAGGGCGCCCGCGGCCAGCAGCTCTACACCGACGTGGTCGACTACATCGCCGGCATCAACGCCTACATCGACAAGTCGATCGCCGACGACAACTACCCCGGCGAGTACGTGCTGACCGGTGCCGGCAAGCCGACGCACTTCACCATGACCGACCTGATCGCCACCGCCGGTGTGGTCGGCGGGCTCTTCGGCGGAGGCGGTGGCAGCGAGGTCCAGTCCGCGCTGGTCCGGGTGGCCGCCCGGGCCAGGTACGGCGCCACCGAGGGCGACCGGGTCTGGCAGGCGTTCCGTTCGCAGAACGACCCGGAGACGGTGCTGACGCTGCACGACGGGCAGGGCTTCCCGTACGGCGCGACACCGCCCGGCGCGACCAGCGCGGTGCTCCCCGACGCCGGCACGGTCGTCGCCGAGCCCCTCGCCTACGACGCCAGCGGCGGGGCCGCCGCCCGCGCCGGTGCCAGCACCGCCACCGACGGGCTGCTCGGCGGCCTGTCCAACCTGCGCGCGCACGGCATGTCCAACGCGGTGGTGGTCTCCGGTCGGCACACCACCACCGGCAACCCGGTCGCCGTGTTCGGCCCGCAGACCGGCTACTTCGCCCCGCAGCTGCTCATGCTCCAGGAACTCCAGGGGCCCGGGATCAGCGCGCGCGGCGCCGCGTTCGCCGGACTGAACCTCTACGTGCTGCTCGGTCGTGGTCAGGACTACGCCTGGAGCGCCACCTCCGCCTCCCAGGACCTGACCGACACGTACGCCGTGCCGCTGTGCACCACCGACGGCAGCACCCCGACACTGCGCTCCAACCGCTACCTCTACCGGGGCCAGTGCCTGGCGATGGAGGCACTGGAGCGGCGCAACTCCTGGTCGCCGACGCTCGCCGACTCCACCCCGGCCGGCTCGTACACGCTGCGGGCACTGCGCACGAAGTACGGGCTGGTGTCCTACCGGGGGCTGGTCGACGGGCAGCCGACCGCGTTCACCAAGCTGCGCTCCACCTACCGGCACGAGGCCGACTCGGCGATCGGCTTTCAGGCGTACAACGACCCGGCGGCGATGGGCAGCGCGGCGGCGTTCCAGGCGTCCGCCGCGAACGTCGGGTACGCGTTCAACTGGTTCTACGTCAACTCGACCGAGGCGGCGTACTTCAACTCCGGCTCGAACCCCGTGCGGCCCTCCACCGCCGACCCGAACCTGCCCACGAAGGCCGAACCGGCCTACGAGTGGGTGGGCTGGAACCCGGACACCAACGACGCGACCTACACCCCGGCAGCGGCCCACCCGCAGTCGGTCGACCAGGACTACTATGTGAGCTGGAACAACAAGCAGGCGCGTGACTTCGGTGCGGCCGACGGCAACTTCAGCTACGGCGCGGTGCACAGGGCTCAACTGCTGGACGGTCCGGTGCGCGCCGCCATCGCCCAGCGCAAGCTCGGCCGCGCCGACGTCGCGAAGATCACCGCAGACGCGGCGGTGACCGATCTGCGCGGCCAGCAGGTCCTCGGCGAGCTGCTGCGGGTGCTCGACAGCACGCCGGTCACCGATCCGGCGCTGACCGCCGCCGTGAGCAAACTGCGGGCCTGGCAGCAGGCCGGCACCCGCCGGGTGGAGACGGCACCCGGCTCCAAGGTCTACCAGCACGCCGAGGCCATCCGGATCTTCGACGCGTGGTGGCCGCTGCTGGCCGCAGCCCAGTTCCGCCCCGGCCTCGGGCCCGACCTGTACGCCGCCCTGGTCGACGCGATCGAGGTGAACGAGGCGCCGTCCGGTGGCCAGAACGGCGGGCGTGACGGCGCCGTGAGCTGGGCGCCGCAGGGGCAGGCGCACAAGGGCTCGTCGTTCCAGTACGGCTGGTGGGGCTACGTCGACAAGGACCTGCGCACCGTGCTCGGCGACCCCGTCGCCGGCGGGCCGGGGCGTGCGTACTGCGGCAACGGCAACCTCGGCGCGTGCCGGCAGGCCCTGCTCGACGCGCTCGGCCAGGCCGCCGCGGTGCCGGCCGCGACGGTCTACCCGGGTGACGCGTCCTGCGGAGCCGGCGACCAGTGGTGCGCCGACTCCATCGCCCAGTCCGGGCTGGGCGGCATCACCCAGCCGCTGATCGCCTGGCAGAACCGCCCCACCTACCAGCAGGTCGTCTCGTTCCCGGCGCGACGTGGCGACAACCTCACGAACCTGGCGCAGGGCCGTCCGGCCACCGCGTCGAGCACCCAGTTCCTGACCGGCAACACCCCCAACAAGGCGGTCGACGGCAGCCTCGGCAGCCGGTGGTCCAGCAGCTACAACGACAACCAGTGGCTCCGGGTGGACCTCGGCTCGACGCGGACCGTCAGTCGGGCGGTGCTGCGCTGGGAGGCCGCGTACGGCAGCGAGTACCGGATCGAGGTCTCCAGCGACGGCACCTCCTGGCAACCGGTGTTCAGCACCACTTCCGGCAACGGCGGCGTCGACAACGCCACCTTCGCCCCGGTCAATGCCCGTTACGTGCGGGTGTACGGAGTCAAGCGGGCCACCTCGTACGGGTTCTCGCTCTACGAATTCGAGCTCTACGGACGGTGACCACAGCCGGAGGGGCCGGCGGAAACCACCCGCCGGCCCTTTCGGGGCGTGCGCAGCGCCATGGAGTGCGACCGTGTCCGACCACCACCTCGATCACCTCACCTACGAGGATGCCGACAAGTCGATCGTCGACATCGGCACCTGCTCCACCTGACGAAAGAGCAGCCTCCGGACGGGCGCGGTTAGAAGTCTCCCGAGGTCCGCGCGTACACCCTATTTCTGCTCGGCTCATTCGTCGGGAGCTGTCGCCCGCGGCGGCGTGGAGGGCCAGCAGTCGGTAGTAGTCGAAACGGGGCTTGCCGGGGGTGATCACGACGAGGAAGTCGGCATCCTGGCCGTCGGCGGGGGCGAAGGCGTGCGGAATGTTCGGCGGGACGAAGAGCGCGTCTCCCTTGTGCAGAGTGTGCACCTCGATGCCGGTGTGGCGGCGCGCACCGTCGGTGCCGTGCTTGAGCAGGGTGCGGTTGCTGGTCAGGGCGGAGGAGCTGTTCCAGTGCGACCAGATCCTCAGCAAGGGGCCGGGCGAGCACGCGGGCGTCGACTATCGACGGTCCTGGGCGTTCACCCAGGCCATGCGAGGTGCCGACCTGGCGTGACGGCGGGAACTGGCCGGAAGGACCGTGGCTGACGTCCGGGTCAACCGTCGAGCACGGGCACCCCGAAGCGCCGGCCAACACCCGAGCCCAAGTCGCGGAACTGCGCTAGGTCTCCTGACCAGGGACGTTGAGGGCGACGAAGGATATCGCTCTACCGCTGTCCACGCGACCAGTCACACCTGCCTCGGCTCGGCCGCCGGCAGCCTCACCAACCGCTGCGGCTCAACGGGTCCGGTAGCGCGCGTAGATAAGTCCGCTGTCAAAGGCACGCTCCTCGACCAGTTCGAGGTCGAGGCGCACGCCGTCGGGGAAGAACCGCTTGCCGCCACCTACCACGCTCGTGGTGATGAACAGGTGGTACTCGTCCACCAGGCCGGCCGCGATCGCCTGGGCCGCGAGGTTCGGACCGTCGACGGTGAGGTCGTGATCAGCCTCGGCCTTGAGCTTGCGCACCGCGTCCGGGTCGAAGGTCCGCTCGATCCTGGTCTTCGCGCTGGACACCGACTCCAGCGTCGTGGAGTACACGACCTTCTCGGCGGCCTGCCAGTCGCGGGCATACTGCAGGATGTGCGGCGGCTGGTCGGGCTCGGTGTGCGCGGTCTCCCAGTAGACCATCGTCTCGTAGATCCGTCGGCCGTAGAGGTACGTGCCGACGGGGCGGAAGAGGTCGTTGACGAAGGTGTGCACCTCCTGATCGTCGGCGCCGGTGCCGAGGTCGCCCTCCGCCGCCTCGGCGTAGCCATCGAGGGAGGTGATCATCGAGTAGATGAGCTTTGCCATGCGTCTCCTTCGGGTACGAACGCGTCAGTCTGCCAACGGTTCTGCAGGTTGTGACCGCCGCACGACCCGAAACTCATTGATCGGCCGGCGGGCTGGTTGCGGCGCAGGACGCGGACCATGGCGCGCATCTCAGGGAAGCGCACGGGAGGGCTCGGCCTCGATGACACGGAGCGCCTCGACGGCGGCGCCTGGCTGGCTCGCCGAGGCGGCGATGCCGGCCTGGGCGCGGATCGCCATCGCCGACGCGTGGTGGGCAACGGTGTCGTGCAGGTCGCGGGCGAGCCGCTCACCACGAAGAACGAACCGATCACGGCATCCCGGCCGGAGCCCCAGCGGAACAGCGCGGAGACCAGGAGGACCAGGAAGCTCGCCGTGAACATCTGACAGGCATCGCCGGGCCGCACGAATGGGCCGACCGTCGTGAGGCCGAACGCTATCGCCACCATCGCGAGCGGCTTCGTACGCCGCGAAGGAGCGTCGGCAGCAGCGCGAGCGCGACGACGACGCAGCCCACCCGCCACGGCAGATCGGGCCGGAGTATTCCCTTCCAACATGATCGCCGGCGCGATGACTGCGATCAACGCCCAGTCGCGCCACACATGGGACCGAACGTGTGGGACGCGCGGCTCGCCAACACAGTGCGTCACCTGATGATTGGTGCACCGGGCGGCGCGCGCTGGCGGAAACCTCCGGCGATCAGATCGCTACACGTAGACATCTTTCAAGACCATCGATGATCCGCTATATTTTGCGCATCGTTGATCTCTTCGGTTTCCCTTGAGAGGTGCACATGTTCGACGACTTGGCGCTGCGGCGGCGTACCCTCCTGGCGGCCCTCGCTGGTGCTGCGGCCGTCCCCATTCTCGGAAGCCCCGCGCGGGCCGCGTCGCCCAAGGTCTACATCGACCCCGGCCACGGCGGCACCGACTCTGGGGCGGTCGGCAACGGGTTGCAGGAGAAGGCCCTGACGCTCGACATCTCCCTGCAACTGCGCAGTATTCTGCTGGCCAACTGGAACGTCGACGTCCGCATGTCCCGAACGACCGACATCACTCGCAGCCTGGCCTACCGCACCGATGACGCCAATGCCTGGGGCGCTGACCTCTTCGTCAGTGTGCACATCAACTCCGGGGGCGGCACCGGCTTCGAGAGCTACCGGTACCTGACGGCGGACGCCGCCACCACCAACCTGCACAACGCGTTGCATCCGAGAGTGATCGCCGGTATGCGGTCGGTCGGTGCAGTCACCGACCGAGGGCTGAAGAGCGCCAACTTCCATGTGCTGCGCGAGACGACCATGCCCGCGGTGCTCACCGAGAACCTCTTCATCGACACCGTGGCGGACGCGAACCTGCTCAAACGGGCCGACTTCATCACTGCCACCGCCCGCGCGCACGCCCAGGGCATCGCCAGCTATCTGGGACTGGGCAGTACCACCCCGCCCACCTTCAGCGTCATCGTGGACAACGCCACCGCAGGACGGTTCACGGCGAGCGCCAACTGGGGGAGCTCGGCCTACTCCAGCCAGCGCTACGGCGCTGACTACCGCTTCGTCAGCCCCACCCCCGCCAGCGACGCCGCCTGGTTCAAGGTCGACATCCCGGCGGCCGGGAACTATCGGATCGAGGTACGGCACCCGGCCGACCCGGGTTACAACAGCACCACCCCGCACGTCATCGTCACCGCCTCCGGCAACCAGACACTCAACGTGGACCAGCGCTCCAACGGTGGCGTCTGGCGTTCGCTCGGCACCTTTGCGCTCGCTGCCGGTGACCGCAACCTGGTTGCGGTGAGTCGGTGGACCAGCGCAGCCGGCTACGTCGTGGCCGACGCCGTCCGGGTTGCCCGAGTCTGAGGCGTGTTTCGTAAGTCAGGCCGGCAGCGTCGAGGTCACGGCGTGGCAGTGATCGATAACAGAAGATGTCTCCGGTATTTGTTCTGCGACCAAGCAGGAACTTCGCACTCGAGTCGATATCCCCGCGTCTGAGCGCCGCCCGTGTGGGAGGCTCGTCGCCGTGGGGCAGTTGATCAATGTGCGGGACGGGTCCGTCTGGGCCGAAGACACCGGGGGCGGCCTGCCGCCGGTCGTGCTCCTGCACCCAGGGCGAGGGCGATTCTCGCATCTGGGACCCCGTCTGGGAGCGACTCGCCGGGCAGCACCGGCTGATCCGGTACGAGGTGCGGGGCTTCGGCCGCTCCGCGCCGCCGTCCGGGCCATTCTCCCGGTTGGACGATCTGCGTCGGGTGCTTGACCGGCTCGGCGTCGGGCCGGCATTGTTCGTCGGTTGCAGCATGGGCGGCGGCACCGCGCTCGACCTCGCCCTCGCCGAGCCGGATCGAGTTCGCGGGATGGTGCTGGCGTGCCCCGGCATTTCCGGTGCCCCGCCCGCCCACGATCCCGACGACGAGCCGGACAGCGTCGACCCAGATCGATGATTGACGATAGGGGGTCGGGGCGCGCACCACGACCGATGCTCGCCGACCCAGGCTCAGCCGTCGCCGGGTCGGACCAGCCCGCTCTCGTACGCGATGACCACGAGCTGGGCGCGGTCGCGGGCGTTCAGCTTGTGCAGCAGGCGACTCACGTACGTGCGGGCGGTGTCCGGGCTGAGATGCAGGGCCGCCCCGATCTCCACATTCGACCGTCCGGTGCCGACCTGTGCCAGGACGTCGCGTTCCCGCCCGGTGAGCCCGGTCAGCCGGGCTGGATCCGCGACGGGGGAGCGGGCCGCCGCGGCGATCACCCGCCGGGTCACCGCCGGTGACAGCAGCGCGTCCCCGCCGGCCACCACACGGACAGCGTCCCGCAGGGCGTCGGGCGGGGTGTCCTTGAGCAGGAAGCCAGCGGCGCCGGCGCGGATGGCCTCGAAGAGGTACTCGTCGTCGTCGAAGGTGGTCAGCATGACCACCCGGACGTCAGCCAGCGTCGGGTCGGTGAGGATGCGACGGGTTGCCTCGATGCCGTCGCCACCAGGCATCCGGACATCCATCAGGACGACGTCGGGCCGCTGTTCCCGGGCGACTGCCACGGCGGCCCGGCCGTCGCCGGCTTCGCCGACCACTGTGATGTCCGGAGCGCGTTCCAGCAACGCGCGGAGTCCGGTGCGCACCAGGTGCTGATCGTCGACGAGGACGACGCGTACGTCGCTCATGCGGCGATCCCGGCCAGCGGTAGGTGGACCGAGACCCGGAAACCGCCGTCAGCGGCCTCGCCGGCATCGAGGGTGCCGCCGAGCAGGGCAACCCGCTCCGACATGCCGCGCAGCCCCTGACCCGTCTCACCTGCCGTGCCGCCGGTGGATCCCCGGCCGTCGTCGACGACCTCCACCGACAACCCGGACGGGGTCGCCCGGATCGTCACCGTGGCGCGGGTGGCGTGGGCGTGGCGCAGCACATTGGTCAGTGCCTCCTGCACGATCCGGTAGACGGTGCTGCCGACCACCGTGGGCAGGGCGTCGACCGAGCCGTCGAGGCGCAGCTCGACAGGCAGCCCGCCTCGGCGGACGCCCTCGACGAGCGTACGCAGCTGGGTGAAACCGGGCGCAGGCTCGCGCGGTCCGGGCTCGCGACGCAGGGTGCCCAACGTGGCGCGCAGCTCGGCCATGGCGCTGCCGCTCACCGAGTGGATCGCGGCCAGGGCGGCCTCGGCCTGCCCGGGCTCGGCATTGGCAAGTGCCTCCCGCGCCACAGCCGACTGGAGGGTGATCACCGAGATGGTGTGTCCGAGCGTGTCGTGCACCTCCCGGGCGATGCGCAGCCGCTCGGCCTCGACCTGCCGGGCGGCCTCCCGGCGGCGTTCCTCGGCAGCGAAGGCGGCCTGCCGGGCCAGCGCGGCCCGGAGCGAACGCCGGTTGCGGACGGCGTCACCCAGAGCGATGACGGCGAGTATCAGTGCCGCCTCGGAGCCCAGAGCGGCACCGATCACGACAGAGATGTCGTCTCTCTCGATGAGCCGGGCAGCCACCGAGACGATCAGCAGAGTCCCGCCGACGGCGGCGGCCGGGACCACCCGGCCCCGCTGCGCGGCCACGTAGAGGATGGCGGCGGCCGGGGCGGCCACGCCGACCGGCGGCAGCTCCAGCGCGTAGTAGCCGAGGATGCCGGCGGCCGTCGCCAGCAGCGCGGGGACCGTCCAACGCCGGGCCACCAGCAGCAGTACGGCCAGTCCGACCCCGAATCCGCCCGCCAACGCCGCCTGGGAGGTTGACGCGCCCTCGGTCACGACCGCCGCCGTGACCAGGCCCAGGATGGCCACGGCGAGCAGCGCCTCGGTTCGGGTGGGTGAGGTGGCCTGCACGTTCGTGAGCCTAAGTCGGTGCGCGCCCGCGCCGCTGCCGTCCGCAGGCATCATCCCCGCCCCGGCACGTACGTCGAGAAGCGATGTCAGCTCGCGCGTCGGCGCGGCAGACGGTCCCGAGTTGGCGACCTAGCGTCGACGACGACATCACAGATCGTGCCCGCAGGGGCCCGAAAACCAGGGAGAAGTGCTGCTGTGTCCCGTATCAAGCTGACCTGGATCGTGCTCATCGTGCTCGTCTGGGCGGCGATGATGTCATTTGGTGGGGTCGCGGCCGAGACCGTGATGCTCTACCCGAATGTCTTCGGGGATGCCCCCGCCTCGCTGGACCGGGCCCGTGAGTTCCTGGTCGCAGGCGGCCCGAGCGACTACTTCCCACCGCTGGGCGCCTCGGTCGTCCTGACGAGCCTCGCCGCGACCGCCCTCACGTGGCGCAATCGGCGACTGCGCTGGTACGTCGCCGCCGCCGCGGTGGTCTTCATCGCCTGCGAGTTCCTGTTCTCGGTGGTGTTCTTCTGGCCGCGCAACGAGATCATGTTCGTCGACCCGGTCGGCACGCACTCCCCGGAGTATCTGCGCCAGGTCGCCGAGGAGTTCGTCGCCGGTCACTGGGTACGCCTCGCCGGCGGAGCGGTGACGTCCGCGCTGGCATTCACCGCCCTGCTGCGCTTCGCCCGGGAGACCGCGCCGGTACGGGTCGAGCGATGAGCGCTGGACGTCGTACTCTCGGGTTCTCCTGGCCGGCGCTGGTCGGTCAGAGCATCTCGGTGCGGTAGTCGGGTGCCAGATCGGTTGCGCGTTGCCGGCGCTCCGCCATCTCGTCGTCGGTGAGCTGCGGCGGCGGTGCGTCCTTGCCGGCGACCTGGTCGCCGACGCGGAGGAAGTATTCGTCCTGGCCTGCCGGGGTGCAGACGCACAGCATGCGGGCAGGTGCGCCGGAGGTGTTGCGGAAATTGTGCGGCGCGTTGGCCGGGATGTTGACTGTGGAACCGGCTCGGACGAGGTGCTTCTCCCCGCGGAAGGTGAACTCGATCTCGCCTTCGAGAATGGTGAACATTTCCTCGAAGTCGTGCCGGTGTGGCGGCGGTCCTCCGCCGTCGGGGATGCGCATGTCGATGAGGCAGTACTGACCGTTGGTCTGCTCACCGGTGATCAGCATGGCGTAGGTGCCACCGGCGAGAGAGATGTAGGTGGTTGCGGGGTCGTCGGGGTTGGCCACGGTCAGGGTTCGGCTGGGATCGTCGTCCGGGATGGCCGGGGTGGCGCGCTCGCGGTCGGTCATGCCGCTGTCCTTCCTGCCGTGGTTCTTCCGAGTAGGCGCGCAGCCGTCGCCCCGAGGTGATCCTTGGTCTCCGGGCTGCGCGGCCCTGCCCGAATCCTAGAATCACCGCCACCTCTGAGGTGAGCGGACAGCGACGGCCGCGCCGAATTCCGACGGGCGAGAGGATGTTGGCAGCGGTGTTACCGCTGGAGATGGACCCCGGCGGCGATGCGGTCCACCGCCTGCTTCGCCTCGACCAGGCTCGCGCCGGTCTGCTGGCGGTACACGCGTACAGCCTGGATCACCCGGCCGCTCTCCAGGTGCCGGACCACTTCCGACTCCACGGGCGCGACGATGCCGAGGTGATCCATAACCAGGTCGAGCTTGCGCTGCACGGCCGCGAGCTGGGTCGCCGAGCTGCGCTTGTCCTGGAACCAGGCTCCGACCGCTGCCCCGACCGACCCGATCGTGGCGATGAGAGCAATGTTGCTTCCCACGGACCCATCAGCACATCTAATCAGCGGTGCGCAACCGAGACGCGCCGCGCCCCTGGCGGCACAGCGGCCGCGCGCCGCCCGGGACATGACCCGGGCGGCGCGTCTCCACCATGGGGGACGTCTAGCGATGCGGCACTAGTTGCGCGTGCTCCACTGCTGGTTGGTGCCGCCGTGGCAGGCCCAGAGGTGTAGTTGCGTCCCATTGGCCGTGCCGGAACCGACGGCGTCGAGGCAGAGCCCTGACTGGACGCCGGTGATGGTGCCGTTGGAGTTCACGTTCCACTGCTGGTTCGGTTGGCCGTTGCAGTCCCAGATGAGGACAGCGGTGCCGTTGCTGCTGCCTGCCCCGCTCGCATCCAGGCACTTGTTGCCGTAGACGGTCAGGGTGCGGTTGGCGGTATGGGTCCAGCGCTGGTTGGTGCCACCGTGACAGTCCCAGAGTTGCGGGCGGGCGCCGTTGCTGGTGCTGGAGTTGGGGATGTCGATGCACCGGCCGGACTGGCTACCCGCGATCAGCACGTTCTGCTGGCCCGGCGGCGGGGTCGATGGTGGCGGAGTGGTGGGCGGCACGCTGGAGCCGAACTGGGTGAAGAACCGCCACACCTCCTGCTTGACCCAGCTCCGCGCGCCGCTCTCGCAGCCGGCGCACCCGTCCACCGGACCTTGCTGGTGGCCGCCGTCGAACGCGGCCCAGACCACCGGGTATCCGGCCTGGCAGGAGTAGGCGGTGGTGATGTGGGTCCGGCTGCCCGCCGCTGGTTCGGGTGGGTTCTGCGCGGCACAACCGTTGTTGCGGACGAACCTGTCGCGCAGTGACCGCCCGCTAGGGATGTTGTCGTTGATGCCGTGAATCCCCAGGTACGCCACCGGCTGGGTGCCGCCGCTGCATCCGCTGATCGCCCCCGGGGCCGCGATTGCCGCGACCGCGCGGAACACCGTTGGTCGGGAACACGCCAACGAGTAGCTCATCGCGCCGCCGTAGCTGAACCCGACCGAGAAACGTTGTGTGGTGTCGACGCAGAGAGCGTTCTCGATGACGCGGATCATGTCGTCGGTGAAGGTCACGTCCTCGCCATTGGAGTTGCCCCAGCCGTTGTTGAGGCCCTGCGGGGCGACGAAGATGGTGCTGTTGTTCGCCTGGGAGAGCATGCCGTAGTAGGCCCAGGCGGCTCCGTCGGTTCCACCCGACGCGACCTGGTTGGCGGTGCCGCCAAGCCAGTGGAACCCGAAGGCCAGCCGGTGGGCATAGGTGTTGTTGTAGCTGTCGGGCAGCCGAAGGATGAAGCTGCGGCTCTTTCCGCTGCTCTGGATGGTGTGGGTGCCGCTGTTCAGTCCGGGCGTCTTGCCGCACCCGGCGGTCGCTGCGGCGGCTGCGACGTTCGCGGCGGACGCAGTGGTGCTCAAGCCACCGGCCAGCGCCGCCGCGCCCACGGTCACGACGACTGCCGCCGTCGCGAGAAAACCAAGGATGGGTCTGCGTCTTGTCATGATGGGGCTCCCGCCACTCGGCACGAAATGGTTGGACGAGGTCCGCGGCACCCGGCCGGCTCATGGACACAGGTCCCCGCCACTGGTCCCGCCGCCCACGCAGGACCAGTCCGTCGTCGAATCGATGTGGCCCACGCCGTGCGCGCCCGAGCACCATGTGACCGGATCATCTGCGGTGCCGCAGCACCTGGCTGGACGTCGAATCGATTCGCTCCGACGCTAGATTGCACAGTGAAAGATGTCAATGCCCTGTCCGGCAGGTTGCGGCCTGATCAGGTGCTCGTGAGGTCGGCCGCGCCGAAGGAGACCGCGAACCGCTTGCACCAGATGGAGACGCTGCGGAAGTCGCGCGGGTCGACCGAGGCTGGTAGCTCGTACACCTGGTTGCCCTTGTTGCCTTTGAGCTTTGCCAGCTCGACCCATTCGCCGTCGTCGAACACCCGCCAGCCGGCCGTGCCTCGGGTGACCGGTTGATCGGTCAGCCACACCCGCAGGTCCGGTCCGTTCGACGTCTTCAGGTCCTTCACGACCAGCTGGTGGCGACCGTTGGCGAGCCGGACGATCTCGGCGCTGCCGGTCGTCTCGTGCTCATGGGTGACGAACTCGCCCGCGGCCAGGATCTCGTTGACCGCAGGGATGGTGGCCGATGCCGTGGGGGACTGGTGCGTGGACATCGGCGTCGTGGCGGCCGGTGTCACCCCGGCGGGAGGAAGCGCTTCGTCGACGTACGTGTCGGTGAACAGCTTCCACGGCTGGAACCAGTAGGCGGCCAGAACCGCCACGACGACAACGGTGGCGAGACCAGCCAACGCCACCGGTGACCGGAAGATCGATGCCCTCATTCCCGGAGCGTACGACCGCCGCGACCGTCGAACTGGCCGCGAACCCTTTCGGATCTCTTACGACTCCTCACGGTTGAGGGTGCAGTCGTCGTCTGAACCCGCCCAGGAGGTTCGCATGCCAGTCGGTTGCTCATGCGGTCTCCGCCTGAAGGGCGGGGCCGAGGAGGAGGCCACCGTCGATGACGTACTCCGAACCGGTGATGAACGAGGCGTCCGATGACGTGAGGAACAGGAGAAGCCGGGTGACGTCGGCCGGTTCCCCAAGCCGGGGGATGGCGAACGGGTCGGGTGAGTAGAAGTCGGCGATTGCCATGGTGGCGCCAGCTGCTGGTTCCTGGATGAAGGGGGTCGCGATCACGCCGGGGTGGATGGTGTTCACACGGATGTGGTCGCGGCCGAGCTCGAGCGCCGCCGTTCGTGTGAGACCACGCACGGCCCATTTGCTGGCGACGTACGGCGCGTAGTGCGCCGTGCCGCCCAGGCCCATCGTCGAGGCGATGTTGACGATGGTTCCCCCTGCCGCTCGGCGCAGAGCGGGGGCGGCGACCTTGATGCCGAGGAAGGTCCCTGTGAGGTTGATGTCGAGGATGCGCGACCACGTGGCCTGGTCCGTGTTCTCGATCAGCGCCGGCGGGTTCTGGACGCCCGCGTTGTTGACGAGCACGTTCAGGGCGCCGAAGGTGCTTTCGGCGGCCTGCACAGCGGCCGACCACGAGCTTTCGTCGGTGACGTCGAGGCGGGTGAAGCGAGCACGGGTCCCGAGCTCGTCGGCGAGAGCGGCGCCGCGTTCGGCGTCGATGCCGCCGATCACCACGTTCGCTCCCTCCGCGTGAAAGGCCCGTACGTGGCTGGAGCCCTGGCCGCCGGTCCCACCGGTCACGAGCACGGTCTGGTTGTCGAAGCGGTTCATCAGATGTTCCTTCGGTACAGGGGCGACCGACCGGGAACGCCGGTCGATGGTGAGTCGAGCGACTCACCACTGCTCTGACACTAGGTCGGCGGCAGTGGTGAGTCAAGCCACTCACCTCGTATGCTCGGTCCATGAGCAGGGTCGTGACGACGTATCACCAGCGTGTGGCCCAGGAGAAACGCGCGCTGATCGTGACCGCCGCGACGGCACTGTTCCTCGAGTTGGGCTACGACCGGACGTCGCTGGCGCAGATCGCAGAGCGCTCGGGCGTTTCGCGGGCCACCTTGTTCAAGCAGTTTCCGAGCAAGGCTGCCCTGTTCGACGCCATCGTCACCGAGTCCTGGGCAACAGCTGACGAAGAGGAGCCTCCGCCGGCGGGCAACCTCGTCGACGGGCTCAGGACCATCGGTCGCCGCTACGCCGAGCTGTTGAGCCAGCCCCGGATGACCGACCTGTTCCGAATCGTCATCGCCGAGCTGCCGCGATTCCCCGAACTGGCCCACGCGCAGTTCTCACACGGGAAGATGCCCTACTTCGAGTCCGTACGCGGCTACCTCCTGGCCGAGCACGAGGCGGGAACGGCGCGGGTCGAGGACGTGGAGCTCGCAGCCACCCAGTTCCTGGGCATGATCTCCAACTACGTCTTCTGGCCGACACTCCTCGTGCCGGGCTGGGAGGTGAGCGCCGAACGCGTCGCTCAGGTGGTCGACGAGGCCGTCCGCACCATCGCCGCCCGGTATGCCGCGACTGGACCAGACACGTCCACCACCGACTGACCCCGCCAACCGCAGGCCCAGGCCCGCGACCACACCCTCGTCTGTGAAGAGCCCGACTACCGCGTGATTATCAGCTGCCCGAGTTCCTGGGTGCATCGGGTGAGCGCGACGTAGAGCCCGTTCCAGCCGCGCGGTTCGGCGGCGATGCCCTGAGGGTCGACCAGTAGCGTCGCGTCCCATTCCAGTCCCTTGGACTGGGTCGCGGTGAGCACTGGCACATCACTCAGCACGGCCCGGAGTTCGGCGACGCGGGCGGCGGGGGCGATGACGCCGACCATGCCGCCCTGCCATCGTTGCTGGAGCTGCCGCACTGCCTGGGGAGCGGCGCCGGCAAGCTCGGCGGGGGTGATCGTGAGCTCCCAGGGGGCGATGCCGGAGGATCGCACCGCCCGTGGCGGCGTGTTGTGGCTGCCAGCCTTCTTCAAGACCGGTTTGGTGAGGTCCATGACCTCACGCGGGGTCCGGTAGCAGATGGTCAGTGCCGCGGCGGTCCAGCGGTCTCCGAAAGCAGCCTGCACCGCCTGCGCCCAGCTGGTGTGCCGGTGCGCTGCCTCGGCCTGGTCGATGTCGCCCACGGCCGTGATGGAGCGACTGGGGCAGCGCCGCAGGACCATCTGCCACTGCATCTCGGACAACTCCTGCGCCTCGTCGACGACGACGTGGCCGTACACCCAGCCGCGCTGCCGGCGAGCGTGGTCGGCGACGAACTCGCCCTGTGGTTGCGGGGCGTCGACGTCGCCGAGCAGGTCGGCGAGGGCGTCGAGCAGGGGAATGTCGCTCGATGCCCATGGGGCCGGCTCGGCCGCGACGGCGGTGAGCTCCTCCGGCGACAGTTGCGGGGCGGTCCGGGCCAGCAGGGCGCGGTCGCTCAGGAGGTCACCCAGCAGGGTTTCGGCGTCGAGGGTGGGCCACAATGCCTCGACGAACCGGGCGATGGTGGCGTTCTCGGCGATACGGGTATGCAGGTGTTCGATCTCTTCCTCGGAGAGCAGCCCGTCGACGTCGCTGCCGGTGGACGTCCGGGCGGGACGGTGGTCATGTTCCATCCCCTTGTCGACGCGGGCGAGGATGTCCTCGAAGCCCTCCTCCATCTCGTTCATCAACGTCTCGCGCTGCTCGGCGACGGCGTCGGCGAGGAGGTGGTGCAACTGCTCGGCGAACGCCGCGCGGGCCCGGTGGTAGGGGCGTCCCTGCACCGCCGAGGCGAGCGCCTGCGCCACCGTTGCGGCGTCGATGACGTAGAAATCGCCCTCCCAGCGCAGCTTCAGCTCACGGGGTCGGGGGAGCAGCGACGCGACGTAGCTCTCGAGCGCGGGCTGCCAGAGGGCGCGGCCCTTGATCTCGGCGAGAAGCCGATTCTCGTCGCGGCCCACGCGGATGTCGGCCAGCAGGGTGTCGCAGGTCGCCGAGACGACGGCGGTCTCACCGAGGGCGGGTAGCACCTGGCCGATGTACTGGAGGAAACGCGGCGAGGGGCCGAGGACCAGGACCGCCTGCTCGGCCATCTTTCGGTAGGTGAACAGCAGGTAGGCGACGCGGTGCAGCGCAACCACGGTCTTGCCGGTGCCGGGACCGCCCTGGACGACCAGCGGGCCGGTCGCCCTGGCCCGGACGATGTCGTCCTGTTCGCGTTGCAGCGTGGAGATCGCCGTCGACATGACACCGGTGCGCCGCTGGTCGAGGGCGGCCAGGAGGGCGCCCTCACCGACGAGTTCGGCCGTCATGCTCCCGTCCAGCGGCTCGTCGTCCACCCCGACGACGGTCGACCCGTTCGTGCGTACGTGACGCCGTCGTGCCTGACCCTGGGGGTCGACGGCCGTCGCGGTGTAGAACGGCCGGGCTGCGGGAGCGCGCCAATCCACCAGCAGTGGCTCACTGTCCTCGACGTCGTCGCGGAGACCGACACGGCCTACGTGTCGCACGGTGCCATCAAGGCCGTCGAGGCGACCGAAGACCAGCCCCTCCCGAGCTCGCTGCAGCTCTTCGTACTGCTGACGGAGCATGCGCTGCCGGGCATGTTCCAACGCGTCCAGGGCCTCCGACGAGAGCTCGACCTCCAGGTGCTCGGTCAGCCTGTCGCGCCGGGCCGTGGCCAGGTCGAGGAACGCCTGTTCCTCGGCGATGGCGGATTGGCGCGTGCCGCCCGGTGTTACTCCGCTGGCATCAGCAGTGCCGTTGTTCAGGGCAGAATCCCGGCGCATTCGCAAATCCTCGTGGGGTTCCCCTCGGCCCCGGATGAGCCGCAGTGCATTCCGCGGGCAAGCATAGGGACCGTTTCTCTCGTCGGCCAGGAACTCCGCCGACCGAGATGGGAGTCTCAATGCCTTGCAGTTCCAGGTCGCTTGTGGCCTCACGCAATCGTGATTTGCTCATTGACGGTTCGGTCGCAATCTGATCTGCGGCTGCATTTCGACCACAGGGCGAAGGCCGTGGCGCCGTTGCCGGCCGTCTCGCTGGCTACGAAGCGGGGTTCTGGCCCTTGTTTGGGGAAGCCGAGACGGTCCCACCGCAGAGCAGGGAAAGCTCGGCCAGGCAAGCGCCGAGCGTCATGATCGATCGCACAGTGTTTTGTTATAGGTTAACCACTAATGGAGACGGTAGGTTTCGATCATGACCGACACGATCGAGATCCGTACCCCCGCCCAGCACGCTGCGGCCGAGCACCTGCGGTTGCTGACAGCCGCCGACCTGGACGCCTGGGCTGCTCTCTTCGCCACCGACGCCACCTTCACCTTCCCCTTCGCCCCGCCCGGCATGGTCACCGAGTTGCACGGGCGCGAAGCCTTGCACGCGCACATGCGTGGCTTCACCGAAACCTTCGATGCACGGCTCGTGGACCTGACCTTCATCGCGACGGCCAGTTCGCAGGTCGCCGTGGCGCGGGGAAAGCTCGACGGGACCGCCCGGCCCACCGGCAAGCGGTTCCAGCAGGACTTCATCGTGGTCGTGCACACCGGCGCCGACGGACTGGTCACCCGGTTCGACGACTACTGGAATCCGCTGGCCGCCGTCGAGGCTCTGACACCGGCCGACGCCTGAGGTCGATCATGGCGGATAGGCTGGTCACATGCCTGCTGCCGGGACAACAGTCAAGAGTGACCAGCGCCGCCAAGGCGTAGTCGACGCCGCGGTGAGCTGCTTCGCACGCAAGGGCTTCTACGGGACGACCACCCATGAGATCGCCGAATGGGCCGGCATCTCTCAGCCGTACCTCTATCGCCTCTTCGCCAACAAGCAGACCATCTTCATCGCCGCCGTCGAGCATGTCGGCGATCTCCTGACGGAGGCCCTGAACGCGGCCGATACGACGGAGCAGGCTCTGCGAGACGCCTACGGCATGATCATTGAGGACGGCGATGTCCTGCGCTTCCTCATGCAAGCCAACTGTGCCACCGACGAGCCGCTCATCCGCGACGCCGTCCGCGCCTGCTACGCCCGACAAGTCGCGGTCGTGTACAAGCTGCTCGACGGTGACGAGGAAGCCGTCCGGCGCTGGTTCGCCGTCGGCATGCTCGCCAACGTCACGACCATGCTGGGTCTTGGCGAAATCGACGAGCCCTGGGCCAGGACACTCGCCAGTACCTGAGTGTGGTCTTCCTCGCCGGGTCTGCGGCCGACCGGAGCGTGCACCCGCTAGCGGCGACGCCGGGCGTTGGCCTCGGCGTCGAGCAGATCGTTGAGTGTCAGCGCTGAGTTGATCAAAGAAAGATGGCTGAACGCCTGAGGATAGTTGCCGATCTGCTCCCCGGTCGCGGCGATCTCCTCGGCATAGAGACCGAGGTGGTTGCTGAAAGTGAACATCTTTTCGAACGTGAGGCGGGCGTCGTCCAGGCGGCCGGAACGGGCCAACGCCTCCACGTACCAGAAGGTGCACATGTTGAAGGTGCCCTCGTGGCCGGGGAGGCCGTCGGGGGAGTGGACCGGGTCGTACCGGTGCACCAGGCTGTCGGAGACCAGTTCGCGCTCGATCGCGTGCAGGGTCGACTGCCACAGCGGGTCGCTCGGCGTGACGAAACCGACTGACGGCATGGCGAGCAGCGCCGCGTCCAGCACGGACTCGTCGTACGCCTGCACGAAGGTGCCGCGCTCCCGGTTGTATCCGCGGGCCATGACCTGGTCGTAGATGCGGTTGCGTTGCTCCGTCCAGCAGGTCATGTCTCCCGGGCGGCCGGTGCGGGTGGCCAGCCGGATGGCCCGGTCCAGCGCGACCCAGGACATCACCCGACCGAAGGTGTAGTTGCGGGGGTGGTGGCGGCTTTCCCAGATGCCGGCGTCGGGCTGGTCCCAGTTGTGGCAGAGCCAGTCGACGAGCCGGACGGTGCTCTTCCACACCTGGTGCGAGACGCGGATGCCCTGCTCGTCAGCGAGGTGCATGGCGTAGAGCGCCTCGCCGTGGATGTCGAGCTGGATCTGGTCGGCGGCGCCGTTGCCGATCCGCACCGGCCGCGAGCCGCGGTAGCCCTCCAGATGGTCGAGCACCTCCTCGTGCAGGTCGGAGGAGCCGTCCACCCGGTACATGATCTTCAGGGGATCCTGGTGCTCGCCGGCCTCGCGGATCCGCTCGTCCAGCCAGTTCATGTACCGGCTGACCTCCTCGGTGAAGCCGAGGCCGAGCAACGCGTGCACCGAGAACGACGTGTCACGTACCCAGGTGTAGCGGTAGTCCCAGTTGCGGGTTCCGCCGACCAACTCGGGCAGCGCGGCGGTGGGGGCGGCGATCATCGCGCCGGTCGGCGCGTACGTCATGAGTTTCAGCGTGATGGCGGAGCGCTCGACCATCTCCCGCCAGCGGCCGGTGTAGCTGGAGCGCTCAAGCCAGCGCCGCCAGTAGTCCCGGGTCCACTCGAACATGCCCTGGACCTCTTCCGGCGAGAAGATGCGCGGCTCGGTGCCGGCCGTCTCCAGGACTACGCCGCCGGTGTCACCCTCGTTGAGCGTGCCGTACGCGATCAGATCGCCGCCCTCGAGGCGGACGTCGCCGTGTTCGGCGAGCAGCCGCCGCACCGGGTCGACCGGGTTGAACGTCATCGTCGCCGACCGGCTGCGGAAGACATAGCCGTTGCGATGGCGTTCCAGCTGATGCTCTTCGCGGGCGTAGTCGAACCGCGGCCGGCACTCCACCCGGAAGCGCATGCTCCCCCGGACCATGTTGACGATGCGGACCAGGCGGTGGGCGTCGGTGGCCCGCTCGCCGGTGACCGGCATGAAGTCCATCACCTCGGCCACCCCGTCGGCGCTGATGAACCGCGTGATCAGGATGGGTGTGCCGGGCAGATAGAGCTGCTTGGTCACGTACCGCGTGTCGTGCGGCGCGATCTGGAAGTAGCCGCCCTTCTCCTTGTCCAGCAGCCCCGCGAAGATGCTGGGCGAGTCGAAGCGCGGCGCGCAGAACCAGTCGACCGTCCCGTCGCACGTCACCAGCGCGGCGGTCTGCAGGTCGCCGATGAGTCCGTGATCCTCGATCGCCGGATAGCTGTCCACGTCTCTCCCCGGTTCGGCTGCGTCCTGCGCATCGAATCTAGGGGGAGAATTGCCGAGTTAGGTGGGATTCGCGTTCAGCCACCCTGTCGCGTACCCCGAGGTGCCTCGACCCCCCGGCCGGCACCTCGCCCAGCCCACCCGGTCGCGTGGATTGCCGGCATCACCGCCAGCCGAGCTCGCGCCCGCCGTCGGACAACCTTCTGAAGGCGGAGGCCCCGCCGTACCCCCCAAGGTCAACGTCGACCTGGCTGGTGCGGAACGATGGCACCGTGTCCATGGAACGCGTAGAAGCTCCAGCCACCCTGTTGACCTGGCTCGCAGACCGTCCCAAGTGGGAGGCGGCAACCGGCTACCACCCGGCTGGTTGGGAATCCTCGACCTGGATTCTCCATGCGATGTACGAGAACCCGCGCTTCGCGGGTCTGGGTACCCACGACGAGCTGCATCGACACGGGCTCGAATCTGGCGACCTCGCGCCGCTGATCGTCGGAGACATCAACCTCGACGAGGGAACCACAGAAACCGGCATACCCCTGGGCTTCGTCGTCCGACCGGGGAACCCCTGGCGGCGGGTGCTCTGGTCGCAGCATCTGACCGGGGAGCGGGGGCAGGCACCAGATCGACGCCACCCTCCATGCCACCGCTGGTTTCCCCATAACAGTTGGCCCGTTGCCGTCCAGCCGCCGCCCGAAGGTTCCCTCGACGAGGAGAGCCTGGATGCCTTGCTGGATGCCCTGTGCCGACACTCGGCCGCCGGCCCGAGCACTGACTGCGTCGCTTTCTACGCCTCCTTGCCGGCCAACGACTTCGACAACCTCCACGTGTGGCGCGGCCCGTTGTCAGCAGTCCCCGGACTGCTCGAAGAACGCGGAGGGCCCTACCCGTTCTCACCGACGAATCTGTGGCCCACGGATCGGTCCTGGTTCATCTGGACCGACTACGACCTGCAGGGCACCAGGATCAGCGGATCCAGGTCCCTGATCGAGGCGGTCAGGAGCCACCCCGCTCTCGAGACGGTGGACTGGTCAGGCCAACTCGGCTGATTCTCTGCGACCCCCGGGCACTGTCAGTTGAAAGGCAGATCTGGCGAAAGGGATCGATACCAGAGACAGGGGGCACAGCAGAGGAGTACGACGAGTGCCATGATGGCGATCAGAGCAATCCCGCTGAGGCTGCCGATGGCGAACAGGCGCCCGAGCAATCGACTCCCGCCGCCCGCTTCGTCCGTGTCTGCGGCCATGACGCTCCCATGATCAGCAGTGCTGGCGGATCAATCTACCTTTCGAGGCAGACGGTGACCTTCTGGCGGCTGCACCGTCCGAGTCTCGAGGCGACGGTTCATCACTTCGCCCCTGCGGTGGAGATCGTCGACCTCGGCTGAAGGCTCTGGCGTACGCGCCTGACGACTCGGTTCGATCGGGCTTTAGACGCCACGTTCAGGTCGGCCCGGCCGCGGTCGGTAGCACCGCGATCAGGTCGAGCACCTGGGCGGCCTGGGTTGGCCCGAAGGCGTCGGTGAGGATGGCCGTGAATGCCTCGTCACCGAGCCCGGCCCGCAGTTCACGCAGCGCGTTCAGGTCGAGCGCCGCGTTGCTCGACCCGATCTGCCGGTCGATGGCCAGTGCCTCGACGATCAGGGGGATGCCCTCCGCGGGGTGGCCCTGCTTGACGCGCAGCTGTCCGATCGCTACCTGGTCCAGCGCCACTTCCTCCCAGTTGCCCTGCTCGCGGTCGATCCGCAGGCAGGTCCGGTAGCACCGCTCGGCCAGGGCCTGGTCGCCGCGCAGGCCGGCCACCCGGCCGAGGTGGAAGGTGCTGTTGGACACGCCCGACTGGTTCCCCAGCCGTTTTTTGATCGCGATGGAGTGGCGGTAGAACCTGTCCGCGCCGGCGAAGTCCTCCTGCTCCTCGCAGACCCGGCCGAGCTGGTGCAGGACGATGGCCTGGTTGGGCTCGTGGCGCAGCGCGCGGTAGACCTCCAGCGCCTGCTCGTAGCGGGACCGGGCCTCGGCCAGCTGGCGGGTTTCCAGTGCCACCATGCCGAGGTCCTCGTGGCATTTGGCAATCCCCGCCCGGTAGCCGGCGGCGGCGCAGATCGGCAATGCTCGGAGAAGGCACATCCGGGCGGTGCCGAACTCGCCTGCCTGGGCGGCGGCGATGGCGAGCAGGACGTACCCGCTGCCGAGCGGGGTCGGGTGCTCATCGGGAAACCGGAAGCGAAGGTACGCCTCGACCCGCTCGGCCCGGTGGGCCGCCTGCGCCGGGTCGAGGTGTCGGGCCAGCAGGTCGGCGAAGGCCGGCGCACCCAGTTCCAGGCGTTGCACGGCCAGCCACTCCAGGGCCGACGGGTGCGGCGGCCCGTCGTTCCCGCCCATCACGCTCAGGGTGTGCGGCACCGCCTCGACGACCCGCCCGAGGACGGTCCGGACCTGGCCGAGCAGCTCGTCGCAGCGGCGCAGCAGCGGGTCCTCGCCGAGCGCCGCGACGATCGTCCGGGCGCGGGCGAAGCAGCTCTCGGCGAATTCGAGGTCGCCGAGGTCCCGGGAGAGGTGACCGAGCAGCAAGGTGCACTCCGCGATGCGGCCGTTGCTGCCGACCTCTTCGAAGATCTCCAGGGCGGCCCGGACCCGGGACTCGGCGCTGTCGTACGCGAAGCGGGCGAGGGCGATCCGCCCGAGCATCACCAGCCCGCTGCCCTGCTCGACCCGGACGCCCATCCGCGCGTAGGTGGCGATCGACACCTGGATGCACTGCTCCGCCTTCACGAGGTCCCTGGCTTCGAAGGCGAGCATGCCGATCTGGTGATGGCTCGCGGCGATCCCGTCCAGGTCGTCGAGTTCCCGGGCGATCGCCAGCTCTTCCAGGTAACGCGCCATGGCCAACTCGACGTCGCCGTTGCCCCGGGCGATGCCGGCGAGCTGGTGCAGGGTTCTGGAGACAGCCCCGCGGTCGCCGAGCCGACTCAGGATCGTCAACGCCTCCTGGTACAGCCGGTCCGCTGTCGCCCGGTCGCCCCGGTTGTCGGCGACCAGGCCCAACTGGTGCAGGAGCTTGCCGACCCCGCTGTCGTCGCCGAGGTCCCGATAGACGGCCAGCGCCGCCTGGTAGCGCTCCGTCGCCGGCGGGTACTCGCCCCGGTTGAGGTGCACGTCGCCCAGTCCCTTGAGGAAGCTCGCCGCGAGCGCCGAGCCGGGCGGCGCCATCGGCAGGAGCTCCCGCCAGATCTTCTCCTCCCAGGCCCAGTGCCCGGCCGCGTGCAGCACCTGGCAGGCCAGCTCGGAGTAGGTGATGGCCTGCTCGGTGTCACCCGCCGCCAGGTGGTGGTACCGCGCCTCGACGATCTGCCGGATGAAGGTGTGCTGGTCTGCGGCGTTTCGGGCCCGCCAGCCCCAGTAGCGGCCCGCCCGGCGGTGTGACTCGGTGACCGCATCGCGGCCGGCGATGCGCAGCAGGCTCGTCGCCGTCCACCGGTGCACCAGGTGGCCATCGGTCACGGGAGCCAGCAGCCCCAGGTGCGACAGGGGCGTGATCGCTTCGTCCAGCCCCGCCGACTCCGGCGGCGGGTCGTCGCCGTTCGCCGGGTCGGCGAGTTGCCAGGAGAGCCCGGCCCGGTCCACCGGGGTGCGGTAAACCGCCGCGCCGAGCAGCAACCGGCGGGCCGCCGGGACGGCCTCCAGGTGAGCGAGCAGCCGGGGCAACAGCACGTCCTCGGCGGCCAGTGCGCCGGCCTCGGCCAGCGGCGTGCCGACGCCGGTCGCCCTGGCGTCGTCGCTGCCGGCGACTGCCGCCAGTCGACTGGCCACCTCGCCGGCTCGGGCGGTGCCGTCGCGCAGCAGACCGTCGAGGTATTCCAGCGCACGCGGGTGGCCGCCCAGCCGGTGCCACATTCTCTGCTGTTCCGCCGGAGCCAGCCGGCCGACGCCCGGTAGCCGCCAGAGCAGCTTGCGGGTCTCCTGCCAGGAGAGCGGGCCAAGGTGGTAGGGCTCGATGCCGGCGACCGGGAACGGGTGCCGGCTGGTCACGACCAGCTCGTGCCGGGTCGCCCAGTCGGCGAGGAACGCGGCCAGGTCCCCGTCGGCCAACTGGTGCTCGGCGTCCAGGGCGTCCTCGGCGTTGTCGAGGACGAGCAGCAGCGGCGTGCCGCCGGTGCCACTCGCCGCGAGCCGTCGACGCCAGTCCTGGCCGGGCTCGGCGAGGGCGACGAGGAGTTGTCGCAGCGGGTCGTCCGGTGCGGTCGCCGGCCGGGCGCATCGGATCTCCACCTGGCGGCGGAGCTCGTCGAGGATCCCGTCGACAGTGGCGTCGCCGCTGGTCGCCACGACGATGCCGCCCGCGTCGGCAAACCGCTGCGCGAGTTCGGCGGCGAGGCTCGTCTTGCCGATTCCGCCGATGCCGTGCACGAGGACCCGCAGCTTGCCCCGGGACAGCCGGCGCAGGATCTCCCGCCGGCCCACGAAGTCCGTCGGCGCGCGTACCACGCCCTCCCCGACGACCGACTGGCCCGGCGGCCCGGCGACGGCCCCGCCGTCCCGCCCGCCGGCCAACCGCAGCGCGGGGTCGGCCAGGAACAGCGTCGGCATCCACCACTCGGCGGAGGTCGGCGCCAGCTCTCGGCGGACGGCGGAGACCTCCGCCAGGAGTTCCGGCTCGCCCCGGGCCGCCAACCGCTCGTAGAGCCGGGCGCAGAACTCGATGGTGTACGCGTCGCTGACCGTTCCGTTCATCGCCAGGACCGCCGACGCGCCCTGGGCCAGCAATGCGCCGGCCAGCCCGGGCAGCTCCCGCTGACCCTGGCGGGCGGTCGAGCAGCCGGCGAGCACGATCAACGGTACGGTCCTGCCCGGCGGCAGCACCTCGGTCAGGAACCGCGCGGCGTCCACCCGGTCCTCCGCGCCGGTGGGGGTTTCCAGCAGCAGTGCGCCGGGACGCGCGTGGCAGGAGACGTGCAGGACGTGGAACGGCTCCTCGGCGAGAGCGGCGCGGATCGCGGCCGCGCTGCCCCACTCCAGGACTCGCACCCGCACTCCGTGGCGGTGCCCGGGTTCCACCGCGCCAAGGATCCGCCCGAGTTCTCGCTCGTGGTCCAGCAGCGGCTGGGTGGAGTCGTCCGGGCTTGCGATCGCCGCCAGCATCCGCAGCGGGCCGTCCACCCGGGCGGCGGGCACCGCGGCCCGGGGGCCGGTCCGGCACACGTCGACGTCGGGGCGCAGCGCCAGCGGCAGGTCCTCGCCGGGCGGCACCAGGGTTTCCCACGGCAGGTCGGCCAGCGCCGGATCGGTGACCTCGATGCCAAGGCGGTGTCGGCCGGGCCGGGCCAGCTCCGCGCGTAGGGCCGCGCCGGGAGCGCCGAGGAAGCGGTGGCCGAGCGCGGCGCCGACCTCGTACGACAGCTCCACCGAGGGGTCGCCGCGTAGCCGCCAGAGCAGGTCGGCGGTGCGTTGGTCGGCCCGGCCCACCGGGTGCCGCCACCGTTCACCCCGGGCAGCCATGACCACGTCGGTCGCGCTGACGGTCAACCGGATCACAGACGCTCCCCGCGGTCGCCGGCAGACGACCCGATGCCAGGGCGCATTGCCGGACTGACCGATACTGTATCCATGGCTGACGATTCTGAGGAGCTCGCGCAGGTCAACGCCGTGCGGATCAACGATGTCGGCGAGATGGAGTTCTTCGACGGCCAGCGCTGGGTGCCGTACAACGATCTGCCCGACGACGAGACCGGCCCGCTGGGTGTCGTCTTGCGCCGCGACAACAACCAATGATCGGGGAGCCGCCGACGGGCGGTGGAGGGCTGGACGCGCTGCCGTCTCCGTTGGACTCGGTCGCGGACAGCCGGGCGGCGGCGCGCTGGATCATCTCCTCGGCCGGCGCGGTGGGCGCGCTGCTGCTCGGCGCTGGCCCGCTCATCGCCGCTGGCAAGGTCACCGACTGGGTCCACGCGACGTGGGCGGGCGGCGGGCTGCTGGTGGCGCTGCTCGGTGTGGCCTGGGCGATCTGGCGAACCAGCGAGGTGCTCGTCCCGCCGATGACCACGCCGGCCTCACTCACCGGGCCTGAGCTGCGCGGGCTGCGCGAGCGGCTGCAGGCCGAGCCCTGGTACCACTTCGGGGGGTACGCCGACGACATCGACGGCCTGCTGCGACACCGCCGGATCGCCGCCGCGATCACCGGCCGCCTACCGATGGCCCCGCCGGAGGAGCGGGCGGCACTGCGAGAAGGCCTCGCCGTAGCGCGTCGCAACATCGTTCGGACCGACCCGTACCTGCGGTGGCTGCTGACCACCGCGCACGCCTGGCAGGTCCGGGAGACGTTGCGCCAGGCCCGCCGACAGACCTTCCTGGCCTCCGCGCTGGTGGTGGTCGGTGCGGTGGTGTTCATCGCCGCGACCGCCGGATAGCGCGCGATCCCCGTGATGTCCGAATGCATGCACTTGGTGTAGCCGTGAGACAGTGCTGGCGACGAGGCGGTCAGCCGCCAGGTTGGCGGGAGTGGTGAAGCGGGAGACCGTCGATCGGAGGGTCCCGGCGTTGCGCTACCGTCAGGGTGCCCACACCGGCGTCGAGTAGCCCGCGTCCGTCGGCTGTCGATGGTCCGCACTGCCCAAGAACCCAGGGAGATACCGATGCCGGAGCCTGAGCCCGTCGAAGACGCCCACGCGGCGGACGCCGACACCTCAACCACGGACGAGACCGACCAGCCTGCCGTTCCCTCGAATCGGGCTGCCCGTCGCGCGAAGGGCAAGGCCGTCTCGCCTCAACCGCACGGAAAGGGCCAGCACCTCGGCGGCCGGGGCTCGGTCCAGAGCCCGCGCCAGTACGGTAATCGCCGAAGCGGCTGATCGCCCGTCCCAGGTTCCGCGCGTATCAGTCGGCGGGCTGTTTGAGGGCAACCTCGCGCGGCGGTGGTGGGCGCCTGCGATGGTAGCCGCCGCGCCGACGTACTGGTCCAGGTCTGACGCCGCTGTGGCATGAGCAGGCCGTCGAGGACTTCACCGACGCCCTGACCGGCTACGCCATCGTGGAAGCGGACTCGCACGACGAGGCAGTTCAGATCTTCTCCGCGCATCCGCACCTGCGGCTGTTCGCCGGAAACTCGATCGCCGTCCTGGAGTGCCCCTCTCCGCCCGGCTGATACCCCAGCTGACGGTTGTCTTTGAGCGGACTGGCGCTGTTTTCCAGGCCGGTGGCTCGGTGCCGTCATCGTCCGGTCTGAGCTGTGAAGAGACGTTTCGGGTCGCAGGCCGCGGCCAACGCGGGGTCCCTCCGAAGGCGTTGGCTTTAGTGCAGTAGTCCCCCTATGGTGGAGGCATGCCGTCGGTGACTTTCTGCTCGTCTGTCGTCACTGCGCTGGCAGCGCTTTGCGCTGCTCGCGTAGCGACGCAGCGACGCCTGACGGTTGGGATGCGCGTGCCGGTTGTCCGCGCGCTGCACATCGCGCCCTCGCACAAGCTGTCGAGCCCGCCGCCAATCGGCCGAGACCCTCCCGCGGAATCGTTGCATCCCAAAACGACCGCAAGGGCGAAGCCATTCGAGCTTCGGCCCTTTTTCTTTTTCCCCGGAGAGGTAGACCATGAGCGTCGATCATCGTGCTGTTGATCAGAGCTGGCTGGCTGATCTGCGAGCGTCCCTGGCGGACGACTTCGCCGCACAAACGGCTCGGCTGCGGGAACTGACCGAGCTCAACGCGGACACCGGCGACCCCAGCGAGGCGCACAACCAGGCTGCGCTGCTGCTGGCCACCCGCCGCAACATCGAGCAGATCACCGGTGCGCTGAGCCGGATCAGCGAAGGCACCTACGGTGCCTGCCAGAAGTGCAGCCAGAACATCCCGGCCGAGCGGCTCGAGGTTCTCCCGCACGCGCGCTTCTGCGTGCCGTGCCAGGAGAAGCACAACAAGTGACGCCTCGTGTGGCTGCCGCGCCGCCGCACGGCAGCCACACACCGGCGATCGGAGCCTGACCTTCGCAGGGTACGGGCGGA
Source organism: Micromonospora sp. A202 (assembly GCF_006715105.1). Classification (NCBI taxonomy): domain Bacteria; kingdom Bacillati; phylum Actinomycetota; class Actinomycetes; order Micromonosporales; family Micromonosporaceae; genus Micromonospora; species Micromonospora sp. A202. The sequence continues at coordinate 2,444,844 of NZ_VFMP01000001.1, forward strand.
GCCAGCGGGTCGGCCGCGAGCCCTGCGCTGACCCGGGCCCAGTGGCCCCGCAGCCGCGGCGGCAGGGTGTGGATCAACGCGGGCGCGAACGTCGACCATGTCGTGCGTCACGTCGATCTCATGTCACGGATACGTCGGCAGCTTGCGTCTGGTGGTCGTCAGCGCGAGGGAAGAGGCGGAACGATGAGCACAGAGCACGAGGTCGGGACGGCGGCTGCGCACCGGGTGGTGATTCTGGGGGCGGGGTACGCGGGGATGGCCGCGGCGATCCAGCTCGCGGCTCGGGTCGGGCGCCGCGAGGGTGTGCGGGTGACCCTGGTGAACGCGCAGGAGCGGTTCACCGAGCGCCTGCGGCTGCACATGACGGCGACCGGGCAGCGGCTCGCCGAGATGAGCATCCCGGAGCTGCTGGAGGGTACGGGCGCGCAGTTCGTGCGCGGCTGGGTGACGGCGCTGGACGCGGATGCGAAGACCGTGCGGCTCGACGACGACCGGGTGCTGCACTACGACACGCTGGTGTACGGGTTGGGCAGTGTGGCCGACACGGCGGCGGTGCCGGGTGTCGAGGACTACGCGTACACGCTGAACAGCGTCCAGGACGCCGAGTTGCTGGCGGACCGGCTGGCGCGGCTCGGCAGCGGCACGGTGGTGGTCGGTGGTAGTGGGTTGACCGGCGTCGAGTCGGCTGCGGAGATCGCCGAGCGGCACCCGGAGCTGAACGTCGTGCTGCTGGGTCGGCAGGAACCCGGCGCGACCATGATCGGAAAGGTCAGGGCGCATCTGCGGTCCGCGCTTGGGCGTCTGGGCGTCCGGGTGCGCAGCGGGGTCGAGGTGGTGAAGGTGCTGCCCGGTTCGGTCGAGTTGGCCGGCGGGGAGACCATGGCCGCCGACGTCGTGGTCTGGACGAGTGGCACGCGCGTGTCGCCGCTGGCTGCGGCAGCCGGTCTGGCCGTCGAGGAACGCGGCCGCATCGTCACCGACCCCGCGCTGCGGTCGGTGTCGCACCCTGACGTGTACGCGGTGGGCGACGCCGCCGCGATCCGTCAGAGTTACGGCGTCATGCACGGCACCTGCCAGGGTGGCATGCCGACCGGGGTGCACGCGGCGGTGGCGATCGTCCGCGCGCTCAAGGGTAAGAAGGCGAAGCCTTTCCGCTTCGGCTACTACCACACGCCGGTGAGTCTGGGACGGCATGATGCGGTCGTCCAGTTCACCCACCCCGACGACAGTCCTCGACGGATGTATCTGACCGGCCGCAGAGCGGCCTGGTACAAGGAGACGGTGAGTGCTTCGCCCTGGCCGACGTACGGCCGCATGAAGAGGATGCCCGGCGCGGGCGCGTTCTGGCCCCGCGGTGGCCGCTTCACCCGGGTCCGGGACGCGCGGTGACCCATCCGTTCCGGGAGCTCGACCAGCGGGTCTACAACGAGCATCGCAACCTGCTGTTCTCGGTGGCCTACCGCATTCTCGGCACGGCGGCCGACGCCGAGGACGCGGTCCAGGACGCCTGGATCAAGTGGTCGGCCGCCGACCGCGCGCAGGTGGCCGACCCCAGGGCCTATCTGACGCGGATCGTGTCGAACCTGGCGATGGACCGGCTGCGCTCCACCCGGCACAAGCGCGAGACGTACGTCGGGCCGTGGCTCCCGGAGCCGATTCTCACCGCCGGGGACACCGCCGACGCCGTCACGACCGCCGAGTCCGTCTCGATGGCCATGCTGGTGGTGCTGGAAACACTGAGTCCGTTGGAGCGGGCGGTGTTCGTACTGAAGGAGGTCTTCGACCTCAGCCACGCCGAGATCGCGGAGGCGGTGGACCGTTCCGAGGCCGCGGTGCGCCAGGCCGCGCACCGCGCTCGCGAGCACGTTCGGGCCCGGCGGCCACGCTTCGTCGCGGACCGCTCGCGGCAGCACGAGGTCACCCGACGGTTCTTCGCCGCCGCGACCGGTGGCGACATCAACGCCCTCATGGAGCTGCTGTCGCCGGACGTCACACTGTGGACCGACGGTGGCGGCAAGGTCCGCCAGGCCATGCGTCCGGTGGTGGGGGCACAGACGGTGGCCGCCTGGTTCGCGGCCATCGGCACCGTCACCTACCAGGGCGTCGAGCCCGCCGACATGAGCGCCGAGCTGGTCGAGATCAATGGCGGGCTGGGCATGGTGTTCCGCGGTCCGGGTCGTGTGGTCGCCACCGTCACCGTCGAGGTCGACGCCGGCGGCCGCATCATCGCCATCCACAACGTCGCCAACCCCGACAAACTCCGGGCCATCGCCGAAGGCGCCACACGCGACGTCCGTACACGCTGAGCTTTTCCCAAGGTGACGCCGGTGACGGCCCTCGCGGCCGGGACCGGGTCGATGCGACCAGACGGTACGTGGCCGCAGGTTTGCGGGACGGGCGGCTCGGATACTCGTCGCCCATGTTTGATGGTTTCACCGACGAGAGGGTCGACGTCGGGGAGGTGGAACTCCGTGTCCGGCATGCCGGGCAGGGGCCCCCGGTGCTCCTCATCCACGGGCATCCGCGCACCGGGTCGACGTGGCACCGGGTGGCACCGCGGTTGGTGGACCGGGGCTTCACCGTCGTCTGCCCTGACATGCGCGGCTACGGGAGATCCGGCAAGGCGAAGATCCTGCCGGACCACTCGCAGCAGTCCAAACGGGCGGTCGCGGGGGACATGGTCCGTCTGATGGACGTCCTGGGTCATCCGACGTTCGCCGCGGTCGGCCATGACCGTGGTTGCTACGTGGCGTTGCGCCTGGCACTGGACCACCCGGACGTGGTCAGCCGGCTCGTGGTTCTCGATGGTGTGCCCATCAGTGAGGCCCTCGCCAGGTGCGACGCGCGATTCGCCCACGACTGGTACCACTGGTTCTTCTTCGCGCAGCCCGACAAGCCGGAGCGGGCCATCGCCGTCGACCCCGATGCCTGGTACGGCAGCAAGGCCCAGCCGCAGAGCATGGGGGCCGAGAATTACGAGGAGTTCCGGGAGGCCATCCACGACCCGGCCACGGTCCGGGCGATGCTGGAGGACTACCGCGCCGGCCTGGGTGTCGACCGGGAGCACGAGGAAGCCGACCGGCGTGCCGGTCGCACAGTCCGCTGTCCGACGCTGTTTCTCTGGTCGACCCTTGACGACATGGAGGACCTGTACGGTGATCCGCTCGCTGTCTGGCGGCCCTGGGCCGATGATCTGCGCGGCCACCCGATCGAGTCCGGGCATCACGTCGCCGAGGAGAACCCCGACGACCTCACGGCGGCGCTGCACGGCTTCCTCGCGTGACCACCTCCTCGGCCCGCAGGCCGGAGTGCTGATCCTGTACGGGCCGACCCAGTTCGACGGGGCACGCGGGGCGATGGGTCTCGCCCCGCGTGCCCTCGACGTCAGCCGGCGACGGAGCGGAAGACCGGGTAGTAACCGCTGGACTGGCCGGCCGCGGTCGGGTGGTAGGAGATGCCGAGGTTGACGAAGTTCAGGGCGTGCAACCACTTGTCGCCGTAGCTGCACAGTTGGTGCCCGACGAACTGCGACCGGACGTCGGCGAAGGTGAAGCCGGCGGCCTGGGCGGCGCTTCGGGTGAGGTCGTTCACCAGGTTGATGCCTTCGTTGATCTTCGCTCGCGAGGTGGCGCTGAGCCCGACACACGTCGTGCCCAGTTGGTAGAAGACCGGGTAGCCGACGACCACCACCCGGGCCGACGGCGCACGGGTGCGGATTCCGTTGTAGACGGTGCGCAGCAGGTTGGTGAGGTCGGCCCGCGCCTTGTCCTCGGCGGTCTGCACGGCGGCCACGCAGTCGTTGGTCCCGTAGAGCACGCAGGTGGTCATGATGTTGGCGAACCCGACATCGTTGCCGCCGACCGTGACGCTGACCAGGGTCGTGGTGGTGCTGAGCGCGCTGAGCTGCGTGTTGTTCACGCTGGCGGTGGTGGCACCGGAGCAGGCAACCGAACGGTAGGACGCGGGTCGCACGTTGGTGGCGTACAACGCCGGGTAGGCGTTGGTGCTGCGCTGGCAGGAGCCACTCTCGGCGGTGTAGCTGCCGGCACCCACCCCCGAAGAGTAGGAGTCGCCGAGGGCGACGTAGTGGTCGCTGGGAGCGGCCTCAGCGGGCGCTGCCAGGGTGAGGGTGGCGGCCAGGGCCGTCGCCAGGCTCAGGGTGAGGGTTGCCAGACGGGATTTCCGCACGTCGCGCTCCGGTGGGGGTAGGAGATTCGGTGTGACATAGATATCACTGGATATCGACGTTGGGAAGATCCCTAAAGAGGGTCCTGGGGGTGTTACGCGGCCGGCAGGGGTTCGGGGGGCCGCGCTGGCAAACTGGCGGACATGGTGGACTGGCATACGCAGGCCGAGGTGGGTGACGACGTCATCCGGATCTCGGAGCCGCACGTCAACGAGCTGCTGTCCGCGAACTTCTGGTGGCTGCACGGCACTGATCGAGACCTGGTGATCGACGCCGGGCTCGGTGTCGTCCCCCTGCGGGAGGCGATCCCGCGCCTGTTCCACCGCGATCCGATGGTCCTGCTCACCCACGCGCACCTGGATCATGTCGGCGGAGCAGCCGAGTTCGCTGACCGGGCCGCCCACCCCGCCGAGGCCGAGGTCCTCGCGGTGGGCGTACCGGCGAGCCTGTACGGCGCGGAGCTCTACGACAAACTCGGGATCGACCCAGCGGGAGAACCCGTCCCGGAGCTCATGCTCGACGCCCTGCCCAGTCCCGGCTACGACCCGGCCAGCTACCGCATCGCACCCATGACCCTGAACCGGATGGTCGACGACGGCGACCGGATCGACCTGGGCGGGCGGGTGCTGACCGTGCTGCACCTTCCCGGCCACACACCGGGCAGCATCGCCCTGCTGGAGGAGCGCACCGGGACCCTGTATTCCGGCGACATCATCTACGACGGTGCCTTGATCGACGATCTGCCGAACTCGGACGTGGCTGCCTACCGGCGAAGCATGCAGATGCTCGCCGACCTCGACGTGTCCGTCGTCCATCCCGGCCACGGGCACAGCTTCGACAGGGCACGGCTTCGCGAGTTGGCCGACGCGTACCTGCGCAGGAGGGCCTCAGGTTGAGTCGTACCCGGTGCCCAGCAGGCGGCGCGGTCTCTTCAGGCGTCACGCTGCGACCGCTACCGCCTCTGGTTCATCCGGAGGTGGAGAAGGTGAGAAAGGTGTCGGGAGGCCGGCTTTCGGGAGTGGGACCGTCGTGGGTCTTCCACGTGTCCCCGACGACCTGGGCCGCTACCTGCGACCAGAACGCTTCGACGCCGGGGTTGTAGCGCTGGAAGCCGATGCTCCACCGCCCCGGGAACAGGGCGATGATTCGAACGGCAGCGGCGCGACCGACGCCTGTGCGCACCCCGAGCTGCGCCGGCGGCGTCAGGGGATGAGTCGGTCGACAAGTTCGAACCGGTCGTACGGCTGGTTGTAGTCGCCGAAGTGCCCATCGTCGCGCACGATCTGGGTGCCGCCGAGCCGCTCGAACATGGCGCGCCCCTGTCGGTCGTCGCAGCCGTACGGATCCACGCGTGAGTTGATGAAGTAGATGTCCCGCACGTGCAACCGGATCGCGGCCCAGTCGTAGCTCTGCTGGAGGACCGGCTCTTCCTCGGTGTTGGGCCGGGTGCAGTAACCCGCGACCAGGATCGCCTGGGCGACTGTCACATCGACATGCTCCAGGAGCGCCAGCAACAGGGCCGCGCCCCCCGAGTGGCCCACCAGGATCGTGTCCTCGTCGAAGCTGTGCCCGTCGAGCACCTTCGGCAGGAACGTCGCGATCGGCTCGACGTTGATGCCCGGGTGGTGCGGCACCTCGACGGTGTAGCCCCGGGCCCGGAGTCGCTCCGCCAGCCAGGGATACCAGCACACGTCCGGGTTGCCGCCGGTCCCGTGAAAGATGATCGCTCTGCGCCCCACCAGGCCCCCTCGTATCGACGTCTTGATCAAAGCACGTGATCCGAGAAGTGGGCACGACGAGTGGCCGGTACGCGGATCTGCCGATGAGCCGATCCGCGTACCGATGCGAGGCGGAGATGCGGTAGCTGGTCGAACGTCAGGGCGTGACGTCCACCAGTACCTTGCCAACCACGCCGGCCTCCACGGCTCGGTGAGCGTCGGCGGTGCGGTGCAGTGGGAAGCGGAGCAGTGGCAGGCCGTGCTCCTCGCCAACCGGCAGGGCGCCGTCACGGATCGCGGCGGCGACGTCCTCGACGGCTGCGGCGCGCGCCTGCGGGCCAGCCGTGTAGAGCACCAGGAACTGCAGGCGGGTGTTCAACACCATGTTCTGGCCCACGTTCAGCTCGACCGCCCGTCCGCCCTCGTTGGCGTACGTCGCGATCGTGCCGCGGGCACGCAGCACGGCCAGGTCCAGGGTGAGGTTAGCGCCGAGCGCCACCTCGGCGACGATGTCGACGCCGTCGGGGGCGATCGCGCGGATGGCGGCGGCCGGGTCACCCTCGCGATAGTTGATCGTGTGGTGGGCGCCGGCCGAAGCGGCCAGCTTCGCCTTCTCCGGGCCGCTGACCGTGCCGATCACGGTGGCGCCTGCCCATCGGGCGAGTTGGATCACCGCGTGCCCGACCGCGCCGGCTCCGCCGGCGGCGAGCACCACCTTGCCATCGAGTGCACCGGGGTGCAGGCGGCGTGGTCCGTCCTCGGCGACGGTGAGGGCACGGTGTGCGGTCAGCGCGGGGACGCCGAGTGAGGCGCCGACGTCGAAACTGGCCTCGTCGGGCAGTGGCACAGCCTGATCGGCGGGTACGACGGTGAACTCGGCGGCGGTGCCGGTGGGCCGACCGGCGGCGGCCATGAACAGCCACACCCGCTGACCGACCCGACCCGGATCAACCCCGTCACCGACGGCGTCGATCACGCCGGCGCCGTCGAGGTGTGGGGTGATCTCGGAGAACAGCTTGCGGTGGGCGACGCCGGAGCGGGCCTGCCAGTCGGTCGGGTTGACCCCGGACACGGCGACCCGGACTCGGACTTCGCCGGCGTCGGGTGCGGTCAGGTCACGCTCGACGAGCTGGAGCACGTCGGGGCCGCCGTTGTCGCGGTAGACGATCGCTTTCATGACACATCCTATGTTCGATCTGCATCGTACTGTTCGAGCCGCGTCGAACAGTACGACGAGGGTCGTACTTTCCGCAACATCTGGCTAGGCTTCGTCTCGTGACCGAGGTGATCGAACCTTCCATCGAGACCGTGACGATCGACGTCGTGCTCAGCGCGCTCGCCGACCCGGTGCGGCTCACGCTGGTGCGTGCCCTCGACGCCGCTGGGGACTGGACGTGCGGCAGCGACGTCCTCAAGGGCAGCCGCTTCACCATCGGCAAGTCGACGCTGTCGCACCACATCAAGGTTCTGCGCGATGCCGGACTGATCCGCACTCGCGTCGACGGCATTCGCCGGCTGGTCACGCTGCGCTACGACGACGTGGAACAACGCTTTCCCGGGCTGCTGAGCATGCTCCGCGAACATGACGCCGAAGAGGCGCCCGCCTCAACCGCATGACGCAGACGAGCGAAAACAGAATCTCCGGCAGGAGTGATCCCGTTCGTCGCGATGCGTGCGTTGACGCCCCCGCGCCTCGCTCCTCTGCGGGAGTGAGACCCACCCAGGGAGGGAGGCGTCAGGGTGCTGCCGAGGCGATGGTGCTGGTATGCCCGCTCTCACCGATCGTCGCTGGGCGTACGGCGCCTTCGCATGGTTGATCTTCTTTGTGGTGTCGCACGTGATCCTGGTGTTCTTTCCCGGCGACGATCCGACCGGTGACGGCCCCTGGGACATGAGGGCCTACGTGATCTTCAACGTTGTGCTCATCTCGATGTCGGCCATCGGGGCAGCCGTCGTCCTGGCCACCGTCCGCCCGCCGGCTCGACATCTCCCTCGGTGGTTACTGCTGGCGCCGCTGTTGGGCGGCAGCGTGCTGCTCGTCATCCGGGGTGTTCCGGGGATGGCCGAGAATCTGCTGATGGTCACGGGCGTCCGTCGCGGTGGCTTCATGGGGGCCGCAGACATCTCCACGGGCGAGTTCTGGACCGGCATCGGAGTCAACACCTACTTCTTCACCGGCGCGGTGTTGCTGGTGGGGACAACTGTTTCCTACACCCGCCGATCAGCGGGAAGCGGTCCGAGGAGATCAGCCGACCAGGTTCGGTGAGGCGGACGGCTCTGTCGCTCACAGTGGAAGGCCGAAGTGGTGGGTGAGCGAGGCGCGCAGGGTGTCGGAGTTTCCGGCGGACCAGGCGACGAAGCAGTCGGGGCGTACCAGCAACGCGGTCGCGGTCGTGCCCTCCAGCGCGCCGGTGACCACGTCGACCCGGTCTCGCCACGGCGCGGCGACTCCGGCGTAGGCACCCGTGGAGTCCAACAGCAGCGGCCGGGCGACGCGGGTCAGCTCGGCGAGGCGTAGCGCGCCGTGCTCGCTGTGCACGACCACGTCGGGGGCGAAGCGGCCGGCCAACGGGTCGGCCGGATCGGCGGGATAGTGGATGTCCGCGCCGGACATCAGCGCCGCGATGTGCCCTGTCACCTCCGGCTTGCGCAGCAGCTCGGCGAAGAGTTGCCGAAGGCCGGTGATCTCGTCGCCGGGGCCGATGAGCGCCGATTGTGCCTGGGTGGACATGACGACCCGTTCGGCGACGGGGCGGCGCTCGGTCTCGTACGTGTCGAGCAGACCCTGCGGTGCCCAGCCGTGCACCGTGGCGGCAAGCTTCCAGCCCAGGTTGACGGCGTCCTGGAGGCCCAGGTTGAGGCCGGGGCCGCCGATCGCGGGGTGCACGTGCGCGGCGTCGCCGACCAGCAGCACTCGGTCGGCGCGGTAGCGGTCGGCGATGCGGGTGTTGCCGCCGGTCAGCCGCCGCAACAGTCCGGGGCCCTCTGGCGCGCCGAAGGGGATGTCCACGCCGAGCACCCGGGCGACGCTGGCGCGTAGCTCTGCCAGGTCCATCGGGGTCTCGTCGCTGGTCGGAGCGTCGGGCCACTCCGTCGTGCTCAGGATCGCCGGACGGCCGGGGAACGGGGCCCAGGCGATCAGTCCGCGCGCGGTGCGGGTGTGTTGGAACGGTGGGACGACGCCGTAACCGGGCGCACGAAGGCCGCCGGTGTCGGGGTCTAGGGACGACGCGGGGACGCTCACGGTGGCGGTACGGGAGATGGACCGGTCGAAGGTGGCGCCGGGGAAGCCGATGCCGGCGAGGCGGCGCACCGCGCTGCGGCCCCCGTCGGCACCGACGAGGAAGCGGGAGGTGAGCTGCGTACCGTCGGCAAGGCAGGCCTCGACCGCGTCGGGCCGTTGGCGGAGGTCGACGACCTCGTGGCCGCGGCGCAGGTCGACTCCGAGCTCGACGGCCCGATCGGCGAGGGCGGCCTCGAGCTGGGCTTGCGGCACGCCGAGCACGTAGTGCGGGTTCTCCGCGACCATCGTGAGATCCAGCGGGAACGCGCCGAAGACGAAGGCCGGCTGGGGCGACGGCGGGGTGCTCTCGCCGCTGAGCCGCCCGTAGAGCCCGCGCCGGTCGAGCAGGCGGACGACCTGGCCGACGAGGCCGTTGGCGCGGGGCTCGCCGGTGGGCGCGGCGTGGCGTTCGAGGACGACGGGGTGTACGCCGGCGAGGGCCAGCTCGCAGGCGAGCATGAGGCCGTTGGGGCCGGCTCCGACGATGAGGACATCGATCATGATCGTGATCCCTTCTGGGTGTGCGTCATCGCCACGGCAGGCGCGGCACGCGGCCGGCCCGCCGCGGAGGTACGACGCGGCTGAAAGGCGTGGATGAGGTCGTGCGGTGAGTGCGGGCCGGGGCTTCAGCGGGGCGGCGGGAGCCCGGCGGCGACCTGGGCGAAGGCGTCGGTGATCAGGCGCTCGATCGGGGTGGGCGGGTCGGTGCTGTCGAGATAGTGCTGCATGGCGACGGTGACGGCGGCACTGGCGGCGGCCGCGACGAGCCTCGGATACATGTCGGTGGCGAGGTCGGTGCCGGTGCGCTCGGCGACCGCGGCGGCAAGCTCGGCCTCGGCGACCGCGACGGCGCGCAGCCGCTCGCCCTGCAGCGCGGGCTCGGCGAGCATGGTGCGCACGCCGGCCACCCACTGGGTGTGTGCGGGGGAGGGCATCGCCTCGACCTCGGGGCCGGGCGTGAACTGCTCCAGCGCTGCCTGGGTGAGCGCCGCCCAGAGCGGCTCGTCGGCGGGGCGTTCGCGCAGCGCGGCGGCGGTGCGCAGGCTGCGGTCGAGGTGGCGGGAGGCGATCGCCTCGGCCTTGCTGGAGAAGTAGTTGTTGAAGGTGCGCGGGGAGACACCGGCCGCCTCGGCGATGTCCTCGACGCGGACGTTGTCGTAGCCGCGCTCGACGGTGAGGTGGATGGCGGCCCAGCCGAGCGCCGCCCGCGTCTCGGCCTTCTTGCGCTCCCGAAGCCCCGTCATGCCACCACGCTAGCACTTCTTGCGTGACACGCAAACATGCGGGCCACGCAGAAATGCCGATAGGAACTGCCGTTCATGCTGCGGGAACGCCCGTGGTCCCGGGTGTCCGGTCCACGTGAAGGTGGCACTAATCGTCGCGCGTGAGCAGTTGCGGTGCCAACTAGGTGCGGACGGCGGAAGCGTTTCCGTCCAGGTTTAGTTGGCACCTTCTTGCCGGCGGTGTGCAAAGAGGACCGCTCCTGGAAGGCTCTCGTCGAGGCCGAGCAGCATCTGGGCCTTGACCGTGAATCCGGCATCGCGCAGCCAGGTCGCCATCCGGTCCGGCTGACGGCGGTGCACGTAGACCTTCATCGGATGACCGCCGTAGCCTTCCGTCTTCAGCCGTGACTCATCTCCGACGTGAAAGCCGAGCAACAGAGGTCCATCGGGACGCAGCACCCGCCGAAAGTGGCTAAGAACCGCCGGGATCTCGTCGTCGGGGATGTGGATCAACGACCAGAAGGCGAGCAGGGCAGTGATCGAGGCGTCAGCGAGTTGTAGGTCCGTCATCGAACCCACCTCGAACCGCAGGTCGGGGTGCTCCCGCCGAGCGATGTCGATCATCGCGGGTGACAAATCGACGCCGAAGGCATCGACGCCCAGCTTATGCAGGTGGGCAGTGACATGGCCTGGTCCGCAGCCCACGTCCGCCACCGGGCCACCGCCGGCGGCGTGGACCAGATCGGCGAACAACGCCAACGCCGCGAGCAGATAGGGCTCCCCAGCCAAAGCCACCCGTGTGTAGTCGGAGTAACTGTCGGCGACCGTGTCGTAGGAGATCCGGATGTCTGCCAACCAGTCGTCCGCTCGCCTGCTCCGTGACCCAGAAGTGCCGCCGCCTTCCAACCGCGTTCCGGTATCCGTCATCGTTCGGCTCCTCCTCGTGAACTGGTGCGGACGCGTAGGTCTCGGAAGCCGCGCACGCTACCAGTTTCCAAGCCAACTTCGGTGAACCGAGCACCCACCTTCGAGGTTTGACACCGCCCTGGCCGTCACCAGCTACAGCGAGACAGACGCCAGATGTCGGAGACCGGAGACCAGTGCCAACACAATCCGGACGGCGCCACCACTGGTGCCAACAACCGTGGACGGTGCCAGCTTCAAGTGGACCGGACACCGGGCACCCTGATCGTGGCCGGCCCTTCGCGGACTGACCACGACCCGGATACCGAGCTGGTCGTGGCCCCGCCAACCAGCCCTTAGTGCTCCAACGTCACTTGGTTCGTGGGCAGTCGAAGCCGCATAGCTGGATAGGTGGTGCGGCCGAAGCCAAGCGAGCGATAGAGCGGTTCGCCACTCGGGGACGCGCGCAGGTCCACAGTCCGGATTCCGCGGTCGCGGTACCAGTCGAGCAATGCCGTCACACACAGTCGGGAGTAGCCGCGTCGCCGCTGGTCCGGATCAGTCACCACGTTGAAGATGTATCCGCTCTCGCTCGTTGGATCGTCTGGCCCGCCGAGCCGGCAGTCGACAGCACCAACCGCGCACGCAGCCAATGCGCCGGACCGGTCAGCACGGTCGACAACGAAGGCAACCATTGTCGGGTCCGGAGCGGCGAGCCGGATCTGAAGAACCTCGAACGCCACTCGCCGCCATTCGTCAGTGGCCGGCTCGGGAGAGGCGCCATCCTCGAGGAACACCCCACGTAGGCGAACCAGCTCCGCTGCATCTGCCACCGTCGCCCTGCGTACCTCACCCATGGCCTGGGAGGTTAGTCACGACTCGTCCCAGCGATGTGCTGCACCTGCTGTCGAGACGGGGGACAGTAACCAACCTCGGCTTGACCGTCGGCCACACTTACGGCGTGACGACGACGATCGTGCCCATCGGCTGCGCCCATCCGGCTTTCGATCAGGTAGCTGCTCTGTTTGACGACTATCGCGTGCACTACGGCCAACCGTCATCCCCTGAGATCACACGCACCTGGCTGCACGACCAGCTCGCGCAACACCGGCTCTCCGCCGCTGCCGCCATCCGAGCCGATGACGTCTGTGGCTTCATCACGGCCATGATCATGCCGGCGTCGCTCACGCTGGGCACCGCATGGTCGATCCGCGACCTCTACGTGGCCCCGCGCCATCGCCGTAGCGGCATCGCGAACGCCCTCCTGGAGCACACCATCCACAACGCGCGTTCCGCTGGCGCGCGTCGTGTGTCACTCCAGACCGAGACCGACAACGCTCCGGCTCTGAGGCTCTATACCGAGGTCGGCTTCCAGCCCGTTACCGGCCTGGAACTGCTCAACCGCAGCTTCGATCTCACCGACCAGGATCCAGGAGACACGGCCTAGCGGGCATTCTCGAACCTTCCAGCACGCTCCTGCCGCTGACCGCGGTCGTGCTGCGATGCGCGAGCACCGGCCCGTATGGTGGCGCGATGATCACTTGCGTCGTGCACTACACCATCGACCCCGCGCAGATCGAGGCCTTCGAACGCTTCGCTCGTGAGTGGATGCGGCTGGTTACCGCGCACGGTGGCGTGCACCACGGCTATTTCCTGCCCGCCGAGGGAGCCAGCGACAAGGCGGAGGCGCTGTTCAGTTTCGAGAGCCTGGCAGCCTACGAGAGATACCGTGCGCGGTTCGGTAATGACCCGGAGTTCGTCGCGGCGGACAGCATCCGCAACGACTCGGGTTGTGTCGTGCGGTACGAGCGGACCTTCATGCGACCGCTCCTGCCGACCGACTGAGCCCGGCCGGTCCTACTGCTGCGCGTCGAGGTCGCGTGTCGCGTAGCGAAGGTGCTCCCACTCCTCGTCGAAGATCACGTGGAGGCAGTGCAGGACCGGCCGCTCGTGCGCGGGTGACCACGGGGTCGGCCGAGGCTCGGCGAGCAGCCCCGGTGTGACGGTCGCGAGGAAGCCGCGCACCATCGCCTGCCGCTCGGCACGCAGGTCGAGCACCTCGGCGAAGCTCGGATGCCGCGTGGCAAAGACCGACATGTCGAATCCATCCGTCTCGTACTCGGTGTATGGCTGCCCGAGCGGATGGAAGGGTTGCGGCAGGCGCAGGATCGCCTTGCCGAGCCATGCGTCCGTGGCGAACGCGAGGTGGCGCAGGGTCTGCGCGAACGACCACTCGCCACCGATCGAGGCCTCGGCGGTGCTCTGCGGCATGGACTCCACCCGGTCGACGGCCGCCGACCAGGCCCGTTCGAGTGCCGCCCACGCCACGCGCAGACCCCCGGGATCGCCGGCATTCTTCAGCTCGCGGCCGGGAAACCGTCGGTTGAGCTCGGCCTCGACGAGCGGCACCACGTCGACACCGTTGATCAGCAGCGTGCCGTCCGCCAGCCACGGCGCATCGATGTCGAGCCCGCTGACATCGACGCCGCGCATGACCGCGCCGGCCAACGTCGACCTGTTGAACCGCGCGCCTCGTAGGTCCCTGTCGACGAACATGGTGGTGTCGCTCTGGGTCATGACAGCCTCCGTCTCGATGGCGTTCGCGGCGATGCTAGCGGGCCGGTCCGACAGAGCCCGCCGCCCGATGTCCGGCGACGCCGGCGCACGTGCGGCGCCGGCGGGCGCCGACCCAGGGGGCGCGGAGCGCGGGAACATGCTCGCGGCGATGGCGACCGGTGCCGCTGGCGAGGATTGCCGTGACCACGTGGACCGCCATGGGAACCCCCTCACGCGCTCCGCTCACCGGTCACGCGCGTCCGCGGCAGCCGCCCGGCGCGGGACTCGCCGGAGAGGGCGTCGCCGTGAACGATGACGTCGTACGCCAGGTTGAGGCGCAGTGGTCTGGTGATGCTCTGCCGCCAGGTGACGCGCTGCCCGGTCGGGTCCTCGTGGACCACGATGTCGGTGAGGGTTGTGGTCTCACCAGCGCCGGTCGCGCTGCCGTGGATCACGCCATCCTCTTCCTCGAAGTGGTAGGCGGCCTCGATGGTGCCGACGGGTGTCTTCATGCGGAGCAGCCAGGTGCCGACAATGGTGTTCATCTGGTTGGTGACTTTCCTTCTTCGAGGGGCGGGGCAGGTCAGGCCGCGTGCTGACCTGTGGTCTTCCAGGTCGTGCCGCGACGCTCGTACTCGAACAGCTCCTCGACCGCGTGCGCGGCCTGCGAACCGAAGTCCCGTTCGAGCAGGTAGAGGGCTACGTCGAGACCCGACGTCACGCCGCCGCCGCTGACCAGGCCGCCGTCGTCGACCACGCGCGCGCGGACGGCGTTCACGCCGGTGGCGTCGAGCATGTCGATGCCGAGCACATGCGTGGTCGCGGTGCGACCTTCGAGGAGACCGGCCATCGCGAGGGCGAGTGATCCCCCGCAGAAGGCCGCGACGGTGATCTTCGGGTTGTCGAGCGCGCGGCGGATGAGGGGCATCGCGTCGCTCTGCGCGAACCGACCCAGGAGTACGGGGATCGTCTCGTCTCCGGCGTCCGGGTCCCCGTCGACGGGGCCGACCGCACCCGGGACGACCACGTAGCCGGGTACGTCCGGATCGAGCCTGGCGGTGGCCGTCAGGGTGATCTGGGAGTTGCCGGCTCGTACGACGCCGGGACCGCTCGCGCTGACGAACTCCACGGCGAGCGCGCCACCGAGGAACTGACTGCCGGCGGTGAGCACCTCGAACGGGGCGATGACATCAAGGGGATCGAAGCCGTCGAAGAGCACGATCTGGACGTGGACCTGTGTCATGGAGGATCTCTTCCGGTGGGCGTTTCCTCCTATGTTTGCGCCGCGCCAGACCGCGTTGCCATGGCTATCAAGACAGATAGCTCCTGGATCTGGCCAATCGCGAAGTGCCCTATCCTGCGGGGGTGTACACCGTCGTCGTGCTTGCGCTCCCCGATGTGATTGCCTTCGATCTGGCCACCCCGATCGAAACCTTCGGACGCGTGCGCCTACCGGACGGCCGCCCGGGATACCGGGTCGTCGTCGCCGGTCACGAGCCGTCCGTCCAGGCCGGTCCGGTGCGCCTGGCCGTCGATGAGGGGCTGGAGGCGATCGAGCGGGCCGACCTCGTCGTGGTGCCAGGGAGGAACGACCCGTTGCAACCGTCGCCGCCCCCTGTTCTCGCGGCACTGCGGGCCGGAGCCCACCGTGGGACGCGAATCGCGTCGATCTGTGTCGGCGCGTTCACGCTGGCCGAAGCGGGCCTGCTCGACGGCCGAGACGCGACGACCCACTGGCTCGCCGCTGACGAGCTCGCACGAAGGCATCCCGCTGTCCGGCTGAACCCGGATGTGCTCTACACGGACAACGGAAGCATCCTGACGTCCGCTGGTGCCTCGTCCGGTCTCGACCTGTGCCTGCACATCGTCCAACGCGACTACGGGGTGGCCGTCGCGGCGGACGCCGCCCGCCTCGCCGTCGCGCCGCTGCACCGCCCCGGAGGGCAGGCGCAGTACATCGTTCGGAACCGGGCAACGCACCGGACGTCGACGCTGCAACGAGCGCTCTCGTGGATCGAGGCGAACGCGTACCGTGACCTGACCCTCGCGGACATCGCCGCCGCTGCCGGCATGAGCGTGCGCACGCTGACCCGCCGATTCAAGGACGAGACCGGGCAGAGCCCCATGCAGTGGGTGTCGGGGGTGCGCATCCGCCACGCGCAGGACCTGCTGGAGACCACCGACCACACCGTCGACCGGATCGCTGCCCAGACTGGCTTTCCGACGACCAGCAACTTCCGGTTCCAGTTCGGACAACTCCTCGGCGTCACGCCCGGGGCGTACCGGAGGGTCTTCCGTCCGCAACCGTCACCGGGTGCTGCTGTTGCCAGGGATCTCCCGAGCCGCCGGCGGTGAGGTGCTGCTCGTAGCTGGCCACCTTGACGTCGACGAGCTCGAGGCAGTCGCTCAGCCGCGCCAACTGCTCGGTGATGTGGCGCCGGTGTTCGCGGAGCAGATCGAGCCGCTCGGCCTCGTTGCCGCTGCCCTCGCGGACGAGCTGGGCCAGGCGGCTGATCGTCGTGAGCGGCATGCCGGAAGCGCGGAACTTCACACAGTTCGCCAGCCACTCGACATCCCAGGCGCTGTAGACACGCCTGCCGGACCCGTCCCGCCGCACGTCACCGGCCAACAGACCCGCACGCTCGTAGAGCCGCAGAGTGTGCACGCTCAAGCCGGTGCGCTGCGCCACCTGCCCGATACTCAGGTCCCCGTCCGCCATGGCGTCGACCGTAGCCATTGACCTAGACCTCGGTCTAGCACCTAGCGTCCCCGACATGACAAGCGACACGACCCACACCATGTTCGGCGCCCACAGCACCACCGCGGATGTCCTCGCCGGCATCGACCTGACCGGCAGGACCGCCGTCGTCACGGGTGGCTACTCCGGCCTCGGACTCGCCACGGCCCGGGCGTTCGCCCAAGCCGGGGCTCGGGTCGTCGTCCCCGCCCTCCGGCCGGACGCGGCGCAACGGGCGCTCGCCGGCGTACCCGGGGTCGAGGTCGATCAACTCGACCTCGCCGACCTCGGCTCCGTCCGCGCGTTCGCCGAACGGTTCCTTCGCAGCCATTCCGCCCTCGACATCCTGATCGCGAACGCCGGGATCATGGCCTGCCCGGAGACACGGACAGGACACGGCTGGGAAGCGCACCTCGCGATCAACCACCTCGGCCACTACGCGTTGGTGAACCTCCTGTGGCCCGCGCTCACCGCCGCCGGCACGGCTCGTGTCGTCTCGGTCGCCTCCGGGCGCAACCCGACGTGGCGTATCCGGTGGGACGACGTGCAGTTCGAGCGCGGCTACGACAAGTGGGAGGCGTACACCCAGTCCAAACTCGCGAATGTGCTGTTCGCCCGCCACCTCGACCTGCTCGGCAGAGCGCAGCGCGTCCGCGCCTTCTCGGTCAACCCCGGCTGGGTCCGCACGCCCCTGCAACGACACCTCGCGGTCGAGGAGATGGTCGCCGCCGGCTGGATCGACGCGGACGGAACTCCGGCGCCTGGGCTGTTCAAGACCGTCGAGCAAGGCGCGGCGACCCAGGTCTGGGCCGCCACGTCACCTCAACTCGACGCGAACGGCGGCGACTACTGCGTGGACTGCCAGCGCACCGACGGCAGCCCCACAGACGACAGTGAGGCAGCCCGCCTCTGGGCGCTGTCGGCCGACCTGACCGGCCTCGACGTCATCGGATAACCCTCACGCTCGCGCTCGTCCGCCGTCCTCGGCAATGTCAGGCCTGGGCAGCGGCCGGCGGCGTAGCTCGCGCAACACGCCGTGCCGGTGCGCGGCCCACGCGAGGCGTCGGACGCTCGGGTGTCTGACGAACAGCACCGCCGCCCGGCGGATCAAACCGAACCGGTTGTCGCTGACCTGGTTGTCGATCGCCTGCCAGATCAGCTCGCGCGCCTTGGCGCTGTCGAGGACCGCCCGCACCTCACGTCGCACCGCGGGATCCTCGGCCGCCGAGGCGATGGCAGCGGCCTGACCCGGCCGGTCCGCGAGCGGCTCCACCACCGCCGCGACGAGCGGCCTGCGCACCTCGTCCCGCTCCAGCAGCAGCAACACCGCTTCCCGGATCTCGACAGTGTCCAAGCTGGACCGCAGCAGGCTCAACAGGCTGCTCTCCACCTCGCGATCCTGATCCGCGACGGACAGCGTGGCCAGCAGCACCGACACCTCGTCGAGATCGATGAGGTGTCGCAGCCCGCTGCGGAACTCCGGCAGCCCCCACGCGACCTGCAGAGCCTTCACGAGATTGCGGTTCATGAGCCACCCGCTACCCGGAAGCGACAGTCGGCGAAACCCCGAGGCCGGCCGGGATTGATCAGCTGAGGCTTCTACAGCCTGGATGACTGCTGCTCGGACATCGTCACCTCACCGGGTTGCCGGCGCGGTAGACGGCGAGCGGGCGGCGCAGTGCGCTGATGTCGCTCGCCGGGTCGCCGTCCACGACCAGCAGGTCAGCCTCGTACCCGGGGCGGACGCGGCCCTTGCGCCGCCCCAGGCCACACACCTCGGCACCCACCGAGGTGGCCGCGGCGAGGGCGGCGGCGGCGGGAATGCCGCAGGCGACGTACTCGACCAGCGTCTCTGGCAGGATCCCGTGCGGCTTCGCGGGGCCGAGGCCGGCGTCCGAACCGGCCACCAGGCGGACCCCGGCCCGGTGCAGGGTGGCGGCGCCGTCGCGCAGCGCCGCCGCACTGAGCCCGGCCCGCGCCGCCATCGCCACCACCTCCGGCGGCGTGACTACGGCCGGGTCGGTGCCGAGCGTGGCGCAGACCGCCACCCCGGACGCGGCCAGGCGGTCCGCCACCTCGTCGGGGACGTGGGCGCCGGCCGCGGTCACGCACGTGCAGTGCTCGATGCCGTCGACACCGACGCGCAGCGCCTGCTCGACAGCGTTGAGCGCGTGCGCGTGCACTGTCACCGGCAGGCCCAGATCGTGCGCCCGGGTCAGCGCGGCAGTCAGCTCCTGGTCGGTGAACTGCGGCCGGGTGGTGTCCGTGCCGGGGGTGAACACGCCGCCGCTGGCCATGACCTTCACCAGGTCGGCCCCGGCTGCCGCCTTCAGGCGTACGGCCTCGCGGATCCCGTCGACGCCGCTCACCTCACCCCCCATCGACCAGCAGTGCCCGCCGACGGTGGTGACGGGGGCACCCGAGGCCACCACCGTGGGCAGGTCGTCGCGCGCCTCCCGGGCCCGCCACCGGAGCACGGCACCGCGCCGGTCGCCCAGGTCCCGGACGGTCGTGACGCCAGCCGCCAGATGCGCGCGCAGTGACGCCTCGACAACCGCGTCGAGGTCCGTCTCGGGACGCTCGGCGAGCCGGCCGAGCGCGTCGGGACCGGCGTCGGCGCACAGGTGTACGTGAGCGTCCACCAGCCCGGGCAGCACGGTGCCGTTCGGCTCCTCGCGCACCGGCCAGCCCTCCGGCGCCTCGGCCCGGCCCCGCTGCACGTCGACGATGCGCCCACCGTCCAGCAGGACCAGCACCCCGCCGTCCATGAGTCGCTCGCCGTCGAACATCCGCGCCACCCGGATCGCACGCTTCGTCATCGACCCTCCCCGTTGATGTGAACCGCTCCGGTCAGGCTCTCATTCGGCGGCGACGGAATCCTGCTCGAACTCTGGCCCCTGCGACGGCGGCGGCAACCAGGGACGGTCACGGTCCTGACATCGCCGGCCCATCCAACGACGTCGGCGGGGCCCGGACGAAGCGGAATAGGCTTCAGCGATGACTGGTGTGCTCAGTGGTGCCCGAAGCCCGGTGAACCCCCTTCGCCAGCTCACGCTCGACCAGCTCCGGCAACGGACGAGCCTCAAGTGGCGGGAGTACCCCGACGACGTGCTGCCGCTCTGGGTGGCGGAGATGGACGTGCCGCTGGCCGAGCCGGTCGCGCGGGCGATCACCGACGCCGTCGCGCGCGGCGACACCGGCTACACCTCCGGTACGGCGTACCCGCAGGCGCTGGCGGAGTTCGCCCGGCGTCGGTGGGGTTGGGACGGGCTGGCAGTGGAGCGCACCGCGCTGGTGCCCGACGTCATGCACGGCATCGTCGAAGTGCTGCGGCTGGTCACCGAGCCGGGGGACGCGGTGGTGGTCAACTGCCCGGTCTACCCACCGTTCTACGAGTTCGTGGCGCACGCCGACCGCCGGATCGTGGAGGCGCCGCTCGGCCAGGACCTGCGGATCGACCTCGACACGCTGGAGGAGGCGTTCCGGCAGGCTCGGGCCGGTGGGCGGCCGGCCGCGTACCTGCTGTGCAGCCCGCACAATCCGACCGGCGTCCTGCACACCGTGGACGAGTTGACCGCCGTGGCCCGTCTGGCCGAGCGGCACGGGGTGCGGGTGGTCGCCGACGAGATCCACGCGCCGGTGGTGGGTGGGGGAGCGCGCTTCGTGCCGTACCTCTCGGTGCCCGGCGCGGAGAACGGCTTGTCACTGATGTCCGCCTCCAAGGGGTGGAACCTGGCCGGTCTGCGCGGTGGTCTCCTGGTCGCCGGCCCGGCGGCGGCCGGTGACCTCGCCCGCGTTCCGTTCGAGGCCAGCGTCAGCACGAGCCACCTCGGCGTGATCGCCCACACCGCCGCCTTCACCGACGGCGGCGAGTGGCTCGACGCTCTGCTGGCCGGCCTGGACGACAACCGTCGGCTGCTCTCGGCGCTACTCGCCGAGCACCTGCCGGCCATCCGTTACCAGCCCGGTCAGGCCACCTATCTCGCCTGGCTCGACTGTCGTGCCCTGGGTCTCGGCGACGACCCCGCCGCGGTGTTCCTCGACCGGGGCCGGGTGGCGCTCAACTCCGGCCTGGCCTTCGGCACCGGCGGCAGCGGGCACGTCCGGTTGAATCTGGCCACTGCGCCGGAGTTGATCACCGAGGCGGTACGCCGGATGGCCGCCGCCGTCGCTCGCCCCTAGGGGGACTCCGCGTGGTGCGGCCTGGCCGTGCTCAGCGACCCTCGACCGCGGAAGCGACAGTGGCCGGGGCGTTCAGGGGCGCGAGCTGGTCCGCACCGAGCCCGTAGCGCTGGGCGAGGTACGCGGGGTCCTGCCAGGTGATCAGCGAGCCGGGTTGCCCGTCGTCGCGCACCATGAGCCGCATCGGCAGGTCGATGGCGATCTCCGGACGGGCCAGCATGAGCGGCGTGCCCGCCTGCGGGTTCCCAAAGATGATCACCTGCGTGTCGGGCATGCTCAACCCGACCTTTCGGGCGGCCGCCGCATGGTCGACCACCGCCACCACCGCAGCACCGACCCGTTGCGCCTCAGCCCGCAGCGCGGAGATCGTCTCTCCGACACCGTGAGCGCTCCGCCTGGTCATCAGTCCGTCGTTCACGGTCGAACCCCCGCTCACCGTGTCGCTGGGCGAATCCCTCTCATCCTGCTCGCAACCGGGCCGGTTCGCGGGGGTTTGCCGCCAACCCGCCGTCGGCACCGCGTCAGGCTCCGGTAACACCCGCGCTCCGCCGTACGAATAAGGGGTGTAACGGCTACGAGAGGACGGCCTGTGAATGACCCCAGCCCAGCGGAGGATGACATCTCCGGCATCGGAGTCGACCCGGTGGCCTTCGCGGTCTTCTACCGGCGGCACGTGGAGGCGGTGGGCCGGTTCGTGGCACGGCGGGTCGACGACCCGCACCTCGCCGCCGACCTGACCGCCGACGTGTTCCTCGCGGTGATCGAGTCGGCAGCAGGTTACCGGCCGGACCGGGGCAGCCAGATCGGCTGGCTGTACGGGGTGGCCCGCAACGTCATCGGCGACGAGCGACGGCGGGCGGCCCAACGGCTGCGGGTGACCGGCCGGCTGGCCGGACGACGGGATCTGGGCCCCGACGACATTGCCCGCATCGAGGAGCGCATCGATGCCGAGTCGGCGGCCCGCCGTACCCATCGCGCGCTGAGCGAGCTGCCCGAGGACACGCGGACGCTTGTCGAACTGATCGCCGTGGACGGCCTCACCGTCGCGGACGCGGCGACCGCCCTCGGGATCTCGCCGGTCGCCGCCCGGGTCCGTCTGCATCGTGCCCGTCGCGTCGTCCGCGCCGTGCTCGCCCGCCCAGTCACCACCCTCGCCTGATGGAAGGAGATGGCGTCATGAACAAGACCGATCAGTCGTCGCACGGTTTCGAGGAGCAGCTCCTCACGGACCTGACCGCACACGTCGCCCGGCGGGCCGACCTGATCTCGGCGGCCCGTCCCGCCGGACGTCGTGCCTGGTTCCTGCGCGGTTGGCGCCTCGCCGGGG
This sequence comes from Micromonospora sp. A202, assembly GCF_006715105.1. Taxonomy (NCBI): domain Bacteria; kingdom Bacillati; phylum Actinomycetota; class Actinomycetes; order Micromonosporales; family Micromonosporaceae; genus Micromonospora; species Micromonospora sp. A202. Next base: position 2,466,959 of record NZ_VFMP01000001.1, read on the forward strand.
CGTTCGGGCTGGCAGTCGCACTGACCGCCGGTGCGCTGGCGGTCCAGACGATGAGAGTGGGCGACAAGCCGCCGCCCACTGCCAGCGCCGCGGAGATCTTCCGAATGGCGGCCGACGCCGCCCGGCAGCAGCCCGAGCTCACCGCTCGACCCGATCAGTACGTCTTCACGGAGCGCCTGGCGACGACGCGGGAGATGCCGGACAGCGGCCCGTACATCACCATTCGCGTGCAGAGGTGGGAGTCGGCTGGGGGAGTCGCCCACGCGCAGACACGTTACCGACCGGAGGCCGACCCGAACGGGTGGAGCGAGCTGAGGGTGCACCGCATGGACGATCCCGGCGATCCCGACAAGGAGCTCGACGCGTTCCCGCCGCCCGCGTACCACGACGATCTGCCCACCGACCCGGACGAGCTGCTTCGACACCTTCGGGAACACCCGGTCGACCTGCATCTTCCCGAGGCTGCCGACGAAGAGGCCGTCTACGGGGACGTGAGCATGGCGTACACCACCGCGCGGTCGATGCTTGACGGTTACGTGCCGCCCCGAGCGCTGGCGGCGCTGTACGAGCTGCTGGCCCGGGAGCCCGGAGCGGTCGTCATCTCGGGCGACGTGGTGGACGCCGCCGGTCGACACGGGGTGGCGATTCGGATGCCCGGCGTGATCGGTGGCCACGAGGACTTCATCTTCGACCGGGACAGCCACGTCTTCCTCGGCAGGCGTGGGTCGGTGGTGCGCAACGGCAAGGAGTCGCTGTACTCGACTGCCGCGTTCATCCGGCTCGCCATAGTGGACCGACCGGGGCAACTGCCCTGACCGGTGCTGGGATCGCCTGTGCACGGCTCACCGCGCCGATCTCCTACCCGGTTGGTCCGCCCTCACCCAGCCAGGAGAGGTCGCGTAGTGAGCCTTCCAGGTGCGCGATCGCGATGGCCGCGACGGTGTCCACGCCGACCCCGGTGTGGGCGACGATGCGACGAGCCACAGTGATCGCCTCCTGCGGGCTGGTCGCCTCGAACAGCAGTGGCACCAGCGCGCGTACCGCGGCGCACCTGCCGTCGATGTCCTCCAGCAACCGGGGGTGTCGCTCGACGAGCCGGGTGAGGCGGTGGTCGACCACCGTGTCGAGCATGGGCTGCGCCCGTCGCCGCAGGGTCGCCCGCAGCGCGGCCCTGCCGTGCGGGGCGCGCAGCAGGTCCGCCGGGTCGGCGCCGGCGCGGAACTCGGCCGCCAGCAGCGGGCCGGGACAGCGCGCCTGTCGGAGCAGGTGCCACGCGCGGTCCACCGCCGCGCGGCCCGCCGGGTCCGCGTCGAAGGCAGTGACCAGGCCCCGCGCGGCACCGGGCAACTCCCGCAGAATGGTGGCCTGGGTGTCACTGAGGGTGGTGCCGCACGGTGCGAGGGCCACCGCTCCGGTCCGGCCGGACCGGGAGTAGGACAGCCACACCGCGAGGACGTCGGCGGGCCCTTCGACGAGGACCGGGGTCCATCGGGCGGCGATGCGGTCCTGCTGCTCGGCGAGACCAAACAGCAGGTGGCTCTTGTTGTAGATCGCTGTCCGCGGGTTGTTGAGGTACTTCGGTACGTCTCCGGCATATGGGCCGGCGCGGCCGAGGAATGCCACTGTGTGCCCGGCCGGGTCGCGTACCGGGAACATGACCCGGTCGCGGAACACGTCGATGAGGCGGTCCGGGCCGGTCCGGGTGCGGGCCGACAGGCCGGCGCCGATCAACTCCTCCGGTGTGAAGCCGACGGCGCGCAGGTGGGTGGTCAGCCCACTCCAGCCCGGTGGGGCGTACCCGACCCGCCACGGCCACTCCCGCTGCACGAGGACACCGAGGCCGCGTTCGGCGAGGTAGGCGCGCGGCGCGTCGGCGTGCGCGAGCTGGGCGCGGTAGTACGACACCGCGGCGTCGACGGCCGCCAGCAGACGCCCGGGCTCAAGCCCGGCGCCGCGTACCGCTGGCGTCGGCTGACGGAGTCGGGGTGCGCCCATCGGCTACCTCCGGGATCCACGCTAGCGGCCGCCGGCCCGTCACCGCCAGGATCGGGGTACGCCCTGCGTTCAGTACGGGTAGCCGGGAATGTTGAGTCGCACGCTGTAGAGGCCGGAGTCGTTCCGCGGGCCCGAGGTGACGTAGAGGGTCTGCCGGTCGGGGCCGCCGAACGCCACGTTGGTCGTACCGGAGGTGCCGGCCCGGATCGTGCCGAGCTGGGTGCCGGCGGGGGAGTAGACGTGCACCAGGGAGTCCGAGCCCGACGCCCAGTACACGTTGCCCGCGCAGTCGATCGTCGCGCCGTCCGGGCCACCGATGTAGTTCACGAAGACGCTGCGAGCGCCGGTGCTGCCGTCGGGCTGGACGGCGTACTTGTAGATCTTGTTCTCGGAGTAGGCACCCACGTACAGCGCGGTCCCGTCCGGCGAGAGCGCGATGCCGTTGGGTTGGCGCAGCCGGTCGTCCACCAGTGACACCTGACCGCCGGAGACGCGGAAGACGCTGGTACGCCCGCTCATCTGGTCGGCGCGGTTGCCGCGCTGGAAGTTCGGGTCGGTGAAGTAGACGACGCCATCCGAACGGACCGCGACGTCGTTGGGCGAGTTGAACGCCCGGCCCTGGTAGTTCGCCGCGACGGTGCTGCGGGTCCGGTCCCTCAGCCGGTACGCGGACACGCTCCGCTGGTCGTGGGTCGCCGCGACGACCTGCTGGGCGTCGGCGCTGAGCGCCAAGCCGTTGCTGCCCGCGTTGGCGATGAACGTGTCGAAGGTCGCCGGCGGGGTGAACCGACGGATCGTGGACGGCTGGACGTTGTACGGCCCGGTGCCCGCGGCCATGTCGGACATCAGGAGGTAGCCACCGTCGGCGACCCAGACCGGCCCTTCGAGGAACGAGAATCCACCCTGGATCCTGGGCGCCGTCACGGAACTGGCCGGTAGCGGCGGGCCGTATCCGGCCCCCGTCGGGCATGCGCCTGCTGGCGTGCCGGGCGGATTGGCGAGCGCGCCACCGGCTGCGGAGTGAGCGCTAACATGAGCGGCACGCAGAGTGTCCGGGGGAGCGGCGGCGGCCCCGCTGGTGAGGGGTGCGGTGCTGAGCGCGAGGCACAGACCGCCCAGCGCGGCGATGGTGGGACGCCAGTTCATCGAAGACTCCTGTCGACGTCGGCGGGCGCGAAGCCCGGCGATCGACGGCGGGCGTGGTCGCGAGGGCGGCACGGCGCGCGCGGGCCGTCAACGTGGGTACGACGCAGCATATGCGACAAGCCAGTGACTAACGTCAATGCGCGGTCTGTTGTTTTGCCAGATTTCCGGCGCAGTGGCCGCTGCCTCAGACGGTCGTGGACGGTCGCTGTGCCCTGATCCCCACGATGCCGGCGACCAGGAGCACCGCCACCGGCAGGAACGCGCCACCGATGCCCAGCCCGAGCAGCAGCCCCCACGCGGTGATGATCAGCGCGGCCACCACGTCGGCGACCACTGTCAGCCGGCCGATCCGCTGCGCGAGCACCGGCAGCGTCGCGGCCACCACTGGCACGCCGAGCAGATAGCTGGCCGCAGCCCCGGAATCGTCCACGGTGTAGGGAGTCAGCGCGGCGGCCACCAGCACCGTGATCACCAGAGCCGACCACCGGACCACCCGTCGAGCGTCGACCGGCTTGCGGACCAGCACCACGACACCGACGAGCAGGACGCCGACGATCGCCCCGACGGTCACCAGATCAATCATCGTGCCCTCCCGACCGCAGGTATGGTGCCGCCATGGCATCCCCAGTCTGGGCCGACGGTACGGCCTACGAGGCCTACGTGGGTCGGTGGAGCCGGCTCGTCGCTGTGGAGTTCCTGCGCTGGCTCGACCTGCCGCGCGGGTTGCGCTGGCTCGACGTGGGTAGCGGCACCGGCGTGCTGACCTCGACCGTGCTGACGACCGCGCAACCGCGCCAGATCACCGGCGTGGACCCCTCCGAGGGGTTCGTGACGCAGGCCCGCGCCCAGGTCACCGACCCGAGGGCCGACTTCGCGGTCGGCGATGCCCGGGTGCTGCCCCTGCCGGACGACGCCGTCGACGTGGTGGTGAGTGGTCTGGTGCTGAACTTCGTACCCGAGCCGGCGCGGGCGGTGGCGGACTTCGCCCGCGTGGTCAACCCCGGTGGGGCGGTGGCCGCGTACGTCTGGGACTACGCCGAGGGAATGGAAATGATGCGGCACTTCTGGGACGCGGCCAGCGCGCTCGACCCCGCCGCTGCTGCCCGGGACGACGGCCGCGGCTTCTCGCTGTGCCGGCCGGATGTGCTCCAGGCGCTGTGGCGCGACGCTGGGCTCACGGACATCTCGGTACGGGCGATCGAGGTGCCGACCGTCTTCGCCAGCTTCGCCGACTACTGGACACCGTTCCTCGGCGGGCAGGGCTCCGCCCCGGCGTACCTGGCCTCGTTGGCGGAGCCCGAGCAGGCCGCCCTGCGGGATCTGCTCGCCGCCCGGCTGCCGCCCGGACCCGACGGGTCGATCCGCCTCACGGCCCGCGCCTGGGCGGTCCGTGGCACCCGGCCGACGACTGGCGCGTCGCCGATGTAGCAGCCCCGCCGGTGACTGTGAGACAAGGCTGCCAGCACCGTCAGCGCAGGTACGCGGACAACCGGTCGGCGAGCTGCTGCGGATGGCTGAACGACACCGCGTGGCAGCCGTCGATCTCATCCGGGGTGACGCCGAGCCGGTCGGCGGCCACCCGGCGCTGGAAGTCCGCCGGAAAGAACTGGTCCTCGCGGGCGATGAGCACCTTCGTCGGCACGCCCGGCCAGGCGTTCAGAGGCCACGGCTCGTTGCCCTCCGCGCTGACCTGGTCCCGGTTGTGCGCCGCAGCCTGCGCGATCAGCTCGGCCGGCACCCCGTTGTAGAACTGCTCCTCCTCGGTCAGCCCTTCCGCGCCGCGATAACCGGTGTTGCCCCACCAGTCCCCGGGCTTTTCACCGGGCTGGGGGATCATCGGTGTGAGCAGGACGATCAGCCGCACCGGCAGACGGTCGGCGATCAGCGGCGCGGTGAACGCGCCATACGAGTGGCCGACGACCACAAGATCGCTCCGGTCGCCGATCGCGCTGACGACCGTGTCGCAGAACTCGGCGAACCCCGCCGACCTGTCCTCGATCGGCAGCTCCGGCACCACCACGTCGTGGCCGCGGCTGGTCAGCTCGGGAACCACGAGATGCCAGTCCCAGGCGCTGCCCCCGCCGCCGTGGATCAGAACGAAAGTCGCCATGACCCGAAGCCTCGCACCCGGGTACGACATGCGCGTTGGCAAGCGATGGAGCCGCCCAGCGGCGACAATGGCAAGAGTGGCGCCCGCCTTCGTCCTGCACGATCACCGCAAACCACGGCCGCACTTCGACCTGCGGCTCGAGGAGGGCGGTGTGCTGCGCTCCTGGGCAGTGCCGCGGGGCCTGCCGGACAGCCCTCGCGACAACCGGCTCGCCATCGCCGTGCCCGACCACCACCTCGATCACCTCACCTACGAGGACGCCGACAAGTCGATCGCCGACATCGGCACCTGGGAGGAGCACGACCGCACCGACCGTCGGATGCTGTTCACGTTGCACGGCCGCACCGGGAGTCGGCGGTACGCGCTGATCCGCACCGGTGAGGGGTGGCTGCTCCACCTGACGAAGGAACAGCCCTCCGACGATCTCGGATAGTTGCTGTCGTCGACCCTCTGGACTTCACGTCTGCGCGGGCCGGGTGGTGCCGTCGGATCACCGCATCGCCTCTGCGAGGTCGGCGGCGGCGTCGAACGCGGACGCTGCCCGTGCGGTCTCGTCCGCGGTGAGCACGACACGATCGACCCGGCTCAGCATCTCCGTCGCGGTCTCCTGGTCGTGCAGCACCATCGCCAGTTCGGCGCGGTAGACGAGAACCTCCACCTGTGCGACCGGGTCGTCGTCGGCCTGCGGCCGGGCCAGCGCGCTGTCGAGGATCCGGACGGCCTGGTGGACGTCGCCCCTGGAGTCGGCCTGCACGACGGCGTTCGCCAGGGCTTTGGCGAGCCGTCCGTCGGGCGTCGTGGCTGGCGCGGGCGTCGTGGTGGCGTTCTGTACGACGCGGATCCAGTTGCCACCCGGGTCGATGACGCTGAACCCGCCCAGACCGTCGTAGTTCTTCCGCGCCCGGGGCCGGGTCATCCGTGGCATGCCGGACACCAGCACCTTGCCGTACGCGGCCCGCATGCCCGCCGCGAACGCCCGGTGCAGTTCCCCGATATCCGAGGTGAGGACGAGGCAGGAGCCGTAGGACTGTTCCGGGTCGAAGCCGGTCATCTCGAAGAAGTGCAGATGCAGATCCTCGCGGCGCAACGCCACGTACGGGTTGGGCTTGCGTTGTTGGTGCGTGGCGTGGAATCCGAGAGCCGCGTAGAAGGTGGCGATGTCGTCGATGGACGCGCAGGGCAGCAGGGGAACGGTCACCTCGTTGGTCATGGCCTATTCCTAGGCGTCGCGGAGGGCCTGTCGCACATGGAAATAGCCGTCCGTCGCCTTCAGCGGTCCGATCGGGTGATGCGGCCGATGCGTCGCTGCGGCAGCGCCCTCCGGCGATCAGCACTCCGGCAGAAGCCTCGTCACCGCATAATCAGGGCGTGCGGTCCAAGAGCGACAATCCTCGTCTGGTGCGTCAACCCGGTCGGTTGATCTCCTTCAGCGACGCTGTGTTCGCCATCGCCGTGACGCTGCTCGTGCTGGAGATCCAACCCCCGCAGGACTTCGGGCATCTCCTGCGGGGCCTCGGCGCGCTGTGGCCGTCGTACCTGGCATACGCGCTGAGCTTCCTGCTCATCGGGCAGGTGTGGGTCAACCACCACGTCATGTTCGACCGGGTCCGGCACGTCGACCGGGAGGTCCTGTTCCTCAACACCCTGCTGTTGATGGTCATCGCCTTCCTGCCGTTCTCCACGTCGTTGCTCGCCGACGCGTTGCGCGCGGAACAGGGTCTGCGCGTCGCGGTCGTCGTCTACGGCGCCACACTGTGGACGGCGGCGGCCCTGTTCAACGTCATTTGGGCCCATCTCCGCCGCGCCAAACTGCTGGACCCCGACCTCGGCCCCTTCGGCATCCGGGCCATCGGCCGCAGGTTCGCGCTCGCGTTGGTCTGGATCGGCTCCGGCATCCTCGTCGGCGCGTTCGTGCCGATCGCGGGCGTCGTCATCATCGCCGGCTTCCTGCCCGCCTACTACCTCCCCATCCGCGGCGAGTACGGCGAGGACACGGCCACCGACCGGCCCGGCTAGCCCCCCACGACCCCGACGTTCGCGGATCGCCGGACCGCTGGGTGTCCCGGTGTGGACGCGGTCGGCGGCGGGTTAGCCTGCTGTCGTGGCGGGAGCTGATTTGGATGAGTTGATCGTCGCGGACGGCGACGGGCTTCGTGCGTGGTTGTTGGCCAACCACGCCACGTCACCGGGCATCTGGCTCGCACTGGCCAGGAAGGGCGGCACCGTCACCACGCTGACCTGGCAACAGGCGGTTGACGAGGGGCTGTGCTTCGGCTGGATCGACGGGCAGGCCCGTAAGCGGGATCAGGAGAGCTCCTGGATCCGGTTCACCCCACGCAGGCCCCGCAGCTCGTGGTCGCAGCGCAACGTCGCCAACGTGGCTCGGCTGGAGGAGCAGGGTCGGATGCTGCCTCCGGGCCGCGCAGCGGTGGACGCCGCGAAGGCGGACGGGAGGTGGGCGGCCGCCTACGCTCCTCCCTCGGAGGCCGAGGTGCCGGCCGACCTTCTCGCCGCGATCGCCGCCGACCCCGCTGCCCAGGCCATGCTCGACGTCCTCACCAAGGCCAATCGATTCGCTCTCATCCACCGCGTCAACGGCGTCAAGCGGGCTGAGACGCGGGAGCGGAAGATCCGCGAATTCGTCGCGATGCTGGCCCGCCACGAGACGTTCTATCCGCAGAAGGCCAGGCCAGCGGATCCGCCGCCATCGGCATAGCGCATCCGTCCGAGGGCGGCGGCAGAGGCGAAACGGCTGTACCGGATGACTGGTGGGCCGACGACGGGGATCCGCCGTGTCAGGAGTTAGGGGTGGGCCGACGCCGGCCGGGTCCGTAGATTCAGCTTCGGTTGCGTTTGTGCGGCCGCGAGGGGGCTGGCCATGCTGTTGCCGTCGTTGTCCGGAGATGTGCCCGATCGTGCGGACGCCGTACGCGTCGACGGCGACGCCATCTCTCGGGAGGCGTTGCGGGCCGCTGCGGGCGCGGTGGCCGCCGACATCGCCGGAGCCGGCACGGTGGCGGTGCTCGCCACCCCGAGTGTGGCAACGGTCGCCGCCATCGTCGGTGGCCTGTTGTCCGGGGTGGCGGTGGTTCCGGTGCCGCCGGACACCGGCGCGGCCGAACTCGCCCACGTGCTCACCGACTCGGGGGCCCAGCTGCTGCTGGCCGGTGAACCGGACGCGCCGGTGCTGGCGGACTGTCCGATACCCGTGGTGCCGGTCGACCCGGGCCGGCGTGGTGAGGTGCCGACGAGCGGCCCCGCCCCGTCCACGACCGGGTTGATCCTCTACACCAGTGGCACCACCGGCCCGCCGAAGGGCGTGCTGTTGAGTCACGCGGCGATCCGGGCCGGTATCGACGCGGTCGCGCACGCCTGGGACTGGACCGACGAGGACGTTCTCGTGCAGGGTCTGCCGCTCTATCACGTACACGGTCTCATCCTGGGTCTGCTGGGGCCGCTGCGCGTCGGCTCGCCGCTGGTGCACACGCGGCGGCCGACCCCGGGCCGGTACGCGGCCGCCGGCGGTTCGCTGTACTTCGGGGTGCCCACGGTGTGGAGCCGGATCTGTGCCGAGCCGACGGCCGCCCGTGCGCTGTCCGCGGCCCGACTGCTGGTCTCCGGCAGCGCGCCACTACCCGCGCCGGTCTTCGCCGAGCTGGAGAGGCTGACCGGGCACCGGCCCGTCGAGCGGTACGGCATGACCGAAACCCTGATAACGCTCAGTACGCGCGCCGACGGCCCTCGTCGAGTCGGGTCGGTCGGCCGTCCGGTGCGCGGGGTGCAGGCCCGGCTCGTGGACGACGCGGGTGTGCCGGTGCCGGCCGACGGGCAGACCTTCGGGGCGTTGCAGATCCGCGGCGAGACGCTTTTCGACGGCTACCTGTACCTGCCCGACAAGACCGCCGAGACGTTCACCGCCGACGGCTGGTTCCGCACGGGCGACGTGGCGACGGTCAGCGAGGCGGGGGAATACCGCATCGTCGGGCGGGCCAGCGCCGACATCATCAAGAGCGGCGGATATCGGATCGGTGCCGGTGAGATCGAGGACTGCCTGCTCACCCATCCGCAGGTGCGCGAGGTGGCGGTGGTCGGCGCCCCGCACGACGACCTGGGCCAGGAGGTGGTGGCGTTCATCGTCGGCGAGCAGTCACTGGCAGCTCGTACGCTGGTGACCTATGTGGAAAAGCGGCTGGCCCGGCACAAAAGGCCGCGCCGTGTCCACCTGGTGGAATCGTTACCGCGTAACGCCCTCGGCAAGGTGCAAAAGACAACTTTACTGTCGCTGATGGAATCGGGGACGTTGCCGGGCGGTAACTGACAGGTGGCATTTCGATGACCTGCCTGGCCGAAAGGTCGATTTTGGCTTAGACCTTCGGTCAGCTAACCGGCTCTTACATTTTCGACTCGTGGGCCCGACCAGCTCTGGACCTGGTGACCGACCGCCGGGACGCGATCGGCGAGTTCCCGCCCGACCGGGGCTGGGACCGGGCTGCCCTGTCCGAGCTCAGCACCGCCGACGCTGGCGATCGCCATGGACCCGCAGCAGCAGCGGCTGCTGCTGGAGACCGGGTGGGAGACCTTCGAGCGGGCCGGGATCGACCGGCCACCGCCCGGGGCATCGCACCGGCGTCGGCCGGCACCAACAACCAGGACTACACCGGCGTGCTGGTCGCCGTCCTGGCGCAGGGCTTCGACGGGCATCTCGGCCAGTTACTATCACCTGGTCTCGCGTGCCCTGACCGGCGTCGAGGTGTTCGCGGTGCAGTACCCCGGCCGGCAGGACCGCGATCCGCAACGCTATAAGGCCGCGGAAACCTATGTGTACGACCTGGCCCGCCGCTGTCCTGCCCGATCACGGTGATGACCGGCGTTTCGGACCCGAAGGTCACCGTGGATCCCATCGTTGATCGCCTGACGGCAGGCTGACGGCAAGCGGCCCGACCAGTCCGAGGCTTCCGGAGGTACCAGTGACAACCCCGACACCCACGCCGGCTCTGCGGCTCATCGGGCTGTCCAAGGCATTCGGTGACAAGCGTGCCGTCGATCACGTCGATCTGGAGGTTCCGGGCGGCTCGTTCTTCGGGCTGGTCGGTCCCAACGGGGCCGGTAAGACCACATCGCTGTCCATGGCCGTCGGGCTGCTGCGCCCCGACAGCGGTCGCGCCGAGATCTTCGGCGTGGACGTCTGGGCCGACCCGGTCCGAGCCAAGGAACTGATCGGCGTCCTGCCCGACGGCCTCGGCATGCCCGAGCGGCTCACTGGCCGGGAGGTGCTCAGCTACCTGGGTCTGCTGCGGGGCATGGAGCCCGAGGCGGTCGCCAAGCGCAGCCAGGAGCTGCTGGAGGTCCTCGAACTCGACCGGGCCGACAGCACCCTGGTCCTCGAATACTCGACCGGCATGCGCAAGAAGATCGGCCTGGCCACGGCCCTGCTGCACGCACCGAAGCTGTTGGTGCTCGACGAGCCTCTGGAGGCCGTCGACCCCGTCTCGGCGGCGACGATCAAGGTGATCCTCCAGCGCTTCGTCGCCGCCGGCGGCTCGGTGGTCTTCTCCAGTCACGTCATGCCGGTCGTCGAGCAGCTCTGCGACCACGTCGCGGTCGTCACCGGCGGCCGGGTGGTCGCCTCCGGCCCGCTCGACGAGGTCCGCGGCGGCAGCTCCCTGGAGAACCGGTTCGTCGACCTGGTCGGCGGCCAGCCGGAGAGCGCGGGGGAGCTGTCATGGTTGGCATCCTGATCCGGATGAAGCTGGCCGTTCTGCGGCACTCGATGACCGGGCAGCGTGCCGCCGACATGATCGGTGGCGGCGTGCTGGGCCTGGTCCTCGCCGGCGGCACGATCTGGCTGGCCCTGCACGACTGGCCGGTCGACGGCCTGCCGCTGGACCTGGTCGGCGCGGCGTTCGCCATCTGGATGATCGGCTGGCTGTTCGGCCCGGTGCTGTTCGGTGGGGGCGACGAGACGCTGCGCCCGGAGCACCTGGCCCTGCTGCCCATCCCGCCGCGCCGACTCGCCACCGGTCTGCTCGCCGTCGCGTTCGTCGGCGTCGCCCCGGTGGTCAGCCTGGTGGCCTTCACCGCGCTGATCGTCGTCGCTCTCCCGGTCGGCGGTGCCGCCGCCCTGATCGCGGTGCCGGTGGTCTTCCTCCAACTGCTCTTCGTGGTGCTCGCCTCCCGGTTCGTCACCGCCGCGCTCAGCACGCTGATGCGCGCCAAGATCGGTGCGGTCCTGGCCGCCGTAATCAGCGGCGGCATCCTGGCGCTCACGCACACCGGGTGGGTGCTCAAACCCACCATCCAGTACGCCCTCACCGCCGGTTTCCCGGAGAACCTGGCGGACTGGGTGCGCCGCCTGCCGTCCGGCTGGGGCATCGTCGCGGTGGAGGCCGCCGGCCGGGGTGACTGGCTGCTCGCTCTCGCCGCGCCGGCCGGTCTCGCCGTCCTCAGCGTGCTGGCCATGCTCGGTTGGTCCGCGCTGCTGGTCCGCCGGCTCAGCCACCGGGGCGCAAGCGGCCGCCCGGCCCGTGGCCGCACCGCCGCGCAGCAGATCCGCGGTGGCGGGGTGCGAGCCGTCGTCGGTCGTGAGCTGCGCACCGCGTCCCGGGACCTGATGCGCTTCCACTACCTGGTCTTCTCCCTGGTCTACGCGCTGGCGTTCTGCCTGCTGCCGCTCCTGGTCGACCTGCCGATCTTCGTGCCGTTCATCGGGGTCGCGTTCGGCATCTGGGCCGCCGCCATCTCCGCCAACCTGTACGGCGAGGACGGCACGGTGATCTGGCAGACCGTGCTCACCCCCGGGGCCGCCCGCAAGGACGTCCGCGGTCGCCAGCTCGCCTGGTTGCTGCTGACCGCCCCGGCGGTCGTGGTCCTCAGCGTCGTGCCGACAGTGCTCAGTGGCCAGACGTGGGCCTGGCCGTGGCTGGCCGCCCTGGTGCCGGCCCTGATCGGCGGCGGCGCCGGCGTCATCGTGCTGATCTCGGTGCTGCGCCCGGTGCCGATGACCGACCCGCACAAGCGCAGCGGCAACCTCCTGGAGAACGGCACGGACTTCACCCAGGTGCTGCTCATGCTGGTGCTGGTCGCCGCGACCGCGGCCCCCGCCTATATCACCGTCCGCTACGGACCCGATTGGGCGGGCGCCGGGGTCGGCCTGGTCACCGGCATCCTGCTGGCCTGGCTGCTCGGCGATCTGGCCGCCAAGCACCTGGAAGCGACCGGCCCCGACCTGCTCGCCACCATGCGGGCCTCCACCTCCCGCAGGAGCAACCTCAGCGGCGACGTCGACTGGGACCAGATCACCGCCTCCCTCGGCGGGGTGGATCTCGGCGAGAGCCGCCTCGGCATCGACAGGGCGTCGCCGGCCCGCCGCGCCGTCATCTACGTGTGCTTCACCGTCTGCTGGGTCCCGCTGGTCGCCCAGGGCGTCGTTCCGGCCTTCCTGAAATACGGCGACCCCGACCGCGACTCCTGGTTCCTGGCCCGCCTCGTCCCCGAGGCGCTGCACTGGCCGGTCGTCGGCGTCATGGTCGTGCTCGGCCTGGGTCTCATCGCCGTCGGCTTCCACCAGCTGCGGGTGGCCCGTGCGGAGAGCCGACAGGCCACGGTGGACCGGGGCGGCCACGCTCCGGTGGTGACCCGCCAACCCGAGAAGGTGGCCGAGCTGAACCACTGACCGGACGGAAAAGGGCTCGGCCACCGCGGTGGCCGAGCCCTTTCGTATTCCTGGAGCGTCACCAGGTGACGGGCAGCTCGCGTACCGCATCGCGGCTTCTCCCCGATTGATCATCGCAATACGCCTGAACACCGGTCGACACCCCTAGCTTGGCCTGGGACGCGAGCCCGCCCAGGGTGGCGGCGCCGGGACGACAGGGGTCACCGGTCGCGCTCACCGTCCACCGCGGACCCCGGTGCCACTCGGTTCGGCCGTCGGAGTCACCCGGGGGGCTCTGGACCCGGTGCGGCCCATCGTCTCCCGGTACGCCCCGGCGATCCCGGCCAGGCCGCGGCCCAACTCGGTGCCGCGCAACCCGGCATAGCCGACGACCAGTGCCGGCGGTCGGTCGTCGGCGCGCAGGGCGTAGAAGCGGCCGCCACGGACCAGGACCGAGCGGCGTCGGGCGGCCTGCACCAGCGCCTCCTCGGCGCACCAGGTGGGCAGTTCCAGGTACGCCTGCAACCCGCCGTGCCCGTTGCGCAGGGTGGTGCCGGGCAGCTCGCGGGCGACGAACTGGTGGACCACCTGACGGCGTTTCTGGATGTCGGCGGTGAGTCGGCGCAGGTGCCGGTCGAACGCCCCGGTGTCGATGAGCCGGGCGAAGGCGAGCTGCTCCAGGCTGGAGCAGCCGAGGTCCCAGCCGGCGCGCAGGCGCTCGATCGGCGCGGTCAGCGTGGGCGGGGTGGCCAGCCAACCGAGGCGGAGCGCCGGGGCGAGCACCTTGCTGGCGCTGCCGGCGTAGATCACCCGGTCCGGGGCGAGGCTCTGCAACGCCGGCATCCGCTGCGCCGGGGCGACGAGGGCGGCGTCGAAGTCGTCCTCGACGATGTAGCCGTCGACCGCCTCGGCCCAGGCGACGAGCTGCTCCCGGCGTTGCGCGCTGAGCGTGGCCCCGGTCGGGAACTGGCTGGCCGGGGTGACGAGCACGGCGCGGACCCCGCTCGCGGCCAGGGCGTCGACCCGGATGCCGTCGGCGTCCACCGGGAGGCCCACCGGACGCAGGCCGGCGTCGGCGATGAACTCCCACTCGCCCGGGTGGCCCGGATCCTCCACGCCGACCGTGTCGTGGCCCCGGTCGCGCAGCTCCCGGCACAGCAGCGCGAGCCCCTGGGCGAAGCCGGACGTGATCATGAGGTGGTCGGGTCTGGTACGCACGCCGCGCACCCGGCCGAGGTAGCCGGCGAGGGTGTGCCGGACGACCGGCAGGCCGGACGGCGGGGCGTATCCCAGCTCGCGGAGGCCGGCCGAGGTGACCACCGCGCTGACCGCCCGGATCCAGTCCTGCCCGGGGAAGGTGGAGGCGTGCAGACCGCCGGTGCGCAGGTCCCGGAGTGCCACCGTCGGTGCGCGATCGCCCGGAGTGAGCGCCGAGCCGATCTCGTCGCGTGCCGCCGCCGCCACCGAGGTGCCCGAGCCGTGTTGGGAGACGAAGTAGCCCTCGGCGCAGAGCTGCTCGTACGCCTCGACGACCACACTGCGGGACACCCCGAGGTCGGCGGCGAGGTGCCGGCTCGACGGCAGGCGGGTGCCGGGACGCAGCACGCCCTCCTCGATCTGCGTACGAAATGCGTTACGGAGCTGCACTGCCAGCGTTTCGCGCGACTGACCATCTATTGACAGGTTTAGATTCAACAACAAGTGGTCCGCTCCGGCGTAGTCGAAGTGGTATGGACAGCGCGATCTGTACTTGAGGAAAGTGTTGGCCGGACGCGCAACCGTCCAGCGACCGGCGAATCAGGGCGTACGTTCCGAGTTGTCCAATATGGACCTCGCTAACGTCCCTGGTGCCGGCGTGGGCCGGTCGTGCGAGTCCTTTTGTGCGGGGGGAAAGTCCGATCTGCCGTGTCACGCGGCGGGGTCAGCGCCAACGGCGGCGCCAAAATCGGGCTGCTCAGAGGGGGTTTCGCAGTGTCCTCATTGTCAACCAAGACCGCCACGTGGACCAATCGGTCCCATTCTGTGGCGATGCGGCCTACGCCACTGGCCGACTCAATTCCAATAGAGGTGACATCCGTCACACTGTCGGCAATCAATCCATTGTCGCTCTACACGGCACTCTCCGAATGTCGTCCGCACGACGATCTGTATCTCTTCGAAAGCCTAGACGGCCCGCCTCAGGATCGCTATGCGGCGGCAGTCGGCTGGGACACTCTCGCCGAGTTGCGGTTCATCGCCGACCGGCTTGAGGTGATCTGCGACGGTCCGCTCGGTGACGCCCTGTCCGCCGTGCTCACGGCGGTCCTGGGCGAGCCGGCCCGGCACCGCGCGCCGGAGCGGGTCTGGTCGGTTTCCGGGCCACCCGAGGTCTGGGCGGCGGTCCGGGCCGTGCAGCGGGCCTTCGCGGTGCGGACCACCGCCCCCGCCGACAGCTTCGCCTTCGGCTTCCTCACCACCCTGGCGTACGAGGCCGCGCGGGACATGGACGAGCTCTCCGTCGACCGGGTGGTCGACGACATCCCACGCTGCACCCTCGTGCTGTTCCGGCACACCGTCTGGTGGGACCTGCGCGCCGGCACCGTGCGGCAGCTCACCGCCAGCGGCCCGCACCTGCCACCCGACAGCGCCGCTCCCCGGCTGTCGGAGCTGGTCGCCGGGCTTCCCGACGATCACGCGGCGGTGCCGGTCGCCCCACCGCCCACCCTGGTGCGGGACACCGTCGACGAGGAGACGTTCGCCGCCCGGGTCAAGCAGTGCCTGCGGCACATCGAGGTGGGGGACAGCTACCAGATCCAGATCGGCCACCGGATCGACGTGGAGACGGCTCTCACCCCGCTGGAGGTCTACCGGCGGCTGCGGCACCGCAACCCGTCGCCGTACATGTACCTGACGCCCTGGGCCGGCGGGACCGTCATCGGGGCGAGCCCCGAGCTGTTCCTCCGCGTCGATGAGGGCCGGCTGTCCATGCGCCCGATCGCGGGCACCGCCGCCCGCAGCGCCGACCCGGAGACCGACCGCCGGCTGGTGGCCGAGCTGACGGCCAGCGAGAAGGAGCGGGCCGAGCACGTCATGCTGGTCGACCTCTGCCGCAACGACATCGGTCGGGTCTGCGTACCGGGCACGCTCAGCGTGGACGCGATGTTCGACGTCGAGCCGTTCGCGTACGTGCACCACCTGGTGTCCACCGTCTCCGGGCAGCTCGCCGACGACGCCGACGTCTGGGCGGCGATCTGCGCCGCCTTCCCGGCCGGCACCATGACCGGCGCGCCGAAGCTGCGCTCCATGGAGATCATCGACGGGTTGGAGGACGAGCCTCGGGGCGTCTACGCCGGCTCGATCGGTCTCGTCGACGTACGCGGGTACGCGGTGCTGGCGCTCTGCATCCGCACCGCCGTGCACGACGGTCGCCGCTACCGCACCCAGGCCTCCGCCGGGGTCGTGGCCGACTCCACACCCGGGGCCGAGTGGCGGGAGACGCTGGCCAAGATGAGCGCCACGTTCTGGGCCCTGACCGGTACGGAGCTGCTGCCGTGAAGGTCCTGCTCGTCGACGCGTACGACAGTTTCACCCACATCATCGACCAGTACCTGCGGACCCTCGGCGCGCGGACCGTGGTGGTCCGTTCCCGGTCGCGGTCCGCCGAGCAGCTCGCCGCCCTGCGGCCGGACGCGGTGGTGCTCGGCCCCGGGCCGGGGCACCCCGCCGAGTCCGGGCACGTGGAGCTGGTGCACGCCTTCGCCGGCCAGGTGCCGCTGCTCGGCGTCTGCCTCGGGCATCAGGCGATCGGCCTCGCGTACGGGGGAACGGTCACCGTCGCCCGGCACCTGATGCACGGCAAGACGAGCGTGGTCGCCCACGACGGCCGAGGTGTCTTCGCCGGCGCGCCCTCCCCGCTCACCGTCACCCGCTACCACTCGCTGATCGTCGCGGACCCGGCCCCGCCGGCCCTGGAGATCACCGCGCGCTCGTCCGACGACGGCTACGTGATGGGGGTACGACACCTGACCCTGCCGGTGGAGGGGGTGCAGTTCCACCCGGAGAGCGTGCTCACCGAGGACGGGCTGCGCCTGTTCGACAACTTCCTGGGCCGCGCATCGGTGGCACTGCCGGCAGCCGGCGCCGGGGCGGTGGGGTCGCCATGACCGACCAGTCAGCCCCGCTCGCCGTGGTCACCGGCGCGGCGGGTGGCATCGGCCGGGCCGTGACCGTCGCGCTGGCCGGGTCCGGACACCGGGTGCTCGGCGTCGACGTCGACCCGGCCGGTGACCCGGCGGCGTATGCCTCGCTGGTCGCCGACGTGGCAGTGCCGGAGCAGGTGGAGCAGCTCTTCGCGCAAATCCACGAGCGGTACGGCCAGCCCACGGTGCTGGTGAACAACGCCGGCGTCTACCACGCCCGGGACTTCCTCGACTACGACCCGAAGACGTACGCGCAGGTGCTCGACGTCAACCTGGGCGCCGCGTTCTTCTGCACACAGGCGTTCGCCCGTGGCCTGGTCGACGCCGGCCGGCCCGGCACTGTGGTCAACGTGGCCTCGATCAGCGGGCAGTCCGGCAGCCCGGATGCGGCGTACGGGGCGTCGAAGGGTGCGTGCATCGCGTTGACCCGCAGCCTCGGCCGGGCGCTCGCCGAGCACCGCATCCGGGTCAACGCGGTCGCTCCCGGCCTGGTCGACACCCCGATGGCCGCCCGGATCCCCGTCGAGCGCCGGGACGACTACCGGGCCAGGATCCCGGTCGGCCGGTTCGGCTCGCCGGCCGAGATCGCCGCGGCCGTCGCCTGGCTGGCCGGCCCGGAGAGCAGCTACGTCACCGCCTCGGTTCTGGACGTCAACGGTGGCCTGCACTGACCTGCGCCACGGCCGGCGGCGACAGCACCGCAGCCGGCTCACCCCTGGAGAGGATCCGACCATGTGGCTTCCGACCACCGGCCCGGCGGCGGACTTCGCCGCCGACTACCTGGCCCTGCACCAGGCCTTCTACGACCGCACCCTCGACACCGCCGACCTGGAGGCCTGGCGGGCACGACAGCTGCGCACGGTGCTCGACCAGGTGTCCACCGGCTCGCCGTTCTACGCCCGTCACCTGGCCGACGTCGACCTCGCCACGATCACGCCGGCGACCCTCGACCGGCTGCCCTTCACCACGAAGACGCACCTGCGCCAGGAGATGCTCGACGTGCTCAGCCGGCCGCTGTCCGAGGGCGTCTTCTTCTACGAGACGACCGGCACGACCGGCCGGGCGACCCCGTGTCCCCGCGACGGCCGGGAGGTGGTGGCCAGCAACGCCCACGTCACCGAGTCCTGGGCGTCGATCTTCCGGCACCACTTCGGCGACCGCGCGCCCCGGATCGGGTTGATGGGGCCGACCGAGGTGCACTCCTTCGGCGACACCCTCGGTGACGTCGCGCGCAACGTCGGCTCGCTGAACGCGAAGATCTGGCCGTACTCGCCGGTGATCGGGTTCGCCAAGGCGTTGCAGCTCATGAAGGACCTTGAGCTGGAGGTCATCTGCTGCACGCCGGGCGTGGCCATGATGCTCGCCAAGGCGGCCGAACACTACGGCTACCGGCTGCGCGAGGACTTCGCCGTCAAGCTGCTCTTCGTCACCGGCGAGATGTGCACCCCGGCGCTGGCCCGCAACCTGGAGTCCGTCTGGGGCGCGGACGTCTACAACATCCTGTACGGCTCGCAGGAGGCGTTCGTCATCGCCACCGCCTGCCGCAACAAGCGGATGCACCTCTCCCAGACCAACTACCTCGTCGAGGTGGTGGACCCGGAGACCGGCGTGTCGCACGGTTCGCGTGGCAGCGGGGAACTCACCGTCACCATGCTGATCGACGGGGTGAAGCCGCTGGTCCGTTACCGCACGGGCGACGCGGTGATCACCGAGTCGTCGGACTGCGACTGCGAGATGGCCGGCGACCTGGTGCAGATCGTGGGCCGCACCCTGGACCGGATCGAGCTGGGCGGTCGACGTTTCACCGCCGGGCAGATCGAGATGGCCGTCCTGACCGGGGTCGTCGGCTCGGGCGGATACCAGGTGGTGATCGACCACGACCCGAGCGGTGGCGGAGACCGGCTGACGGTCCGCCTGGAACTGCTCAAGGACCTCGTCGACGACCCCGGCGGGATCGCCGACGGCGTCCGGCAGCGGGCCGCCGCCGCGCTCGGCGTACCGGTCGAGGTGGAGCTGACCGACGGGCTCGACCCGATCACGAGCACCGGCGCCTTCGTGAGTTGGAAGGCCGCCCGGATCGTCGACCGGCGCGTCGAGGTCGACCACGAGACCCGGGTGGCGCAGCGGATGGCGGGCAACCGTGGCTACACCACCTGAGACGGCCGCGGACGAGTGGGTGCCGGCGCTGCCCGGCCCGCTCGCCGAGGCGTACGGGCGGCGCTGGCGCGCCGTGGTGGACCGGTGGGCGAGCCGGCCCGGCACGACGTTGGCCACCCTGGGCCCGCCCGGGACGTCCAGCCACCTGACGGCGGCCTTCCTCGCCGAGCGGCACGGGCTGCGCCTCGAGCTGTCCGACACCTTCGACGCGGTGCTCGCGGCGCTTGTGGACCGCCGGGTCGACCAGGCCCTCGTGCCGAGCGCGTACCAGGGGCTCACCCGCTTCCACTGGCACCGCGACCTGCGGCTGGACGCGTACTTCGCGCAGGCCACCCCGGAGTACGGCATCGCGGCCGACCCGGACCGCGAGCCGCCCGCCGGTCAGCTCGCGGTGGCCGCCCTCTGGGAGGTCCGGCGGCTCTTCACCGACCTCGCGCCACCCGCCCTGCGGGACCGCCCGATGCGGTGGGTCGACGCCGACTCCACCCAGCACGCCGCGGAGATCCTCGCCGCCGGCGGCGCCGACCTGGCGGTGACCAACGCGCCCGGAGTCCACCGCCACGCGTTGCGGTGGGTGGCCCGCCGCCCGGGCGCCGAGATCGTGTGGACCCTGTTCGGCCACCGCTAGAGCCACCGTCGGCTCTCCTGCCCCGACACCGAGAGAACCGGAGTGATCGTCGTGTCCCGACGTACGTTGCTGCACCGCGCCACGGTCCAGGAAGGACTGGGGGTGGCGTCCCGCCCGCACCACAGCGTGCTGCTCGACGGCGAGCGGATCGTCGCGGTGCTGCCCGAGGCGCAGGCCCCGCTGCATGACCCGGACGTGGACGTCCTCGACCTCGACGGCCGGACGGTCATGCCGGGCATGACGCTGGGCCACACCCACATCGCGTACCTGAACGTGCTCGACGGTCGGGAGATGCTCTTCAAGTACACGATCCCGGAGGTCACCCTCGGCGCCGCCGCCAACGCCGCCGACATGCTCCGGCTGGGCTACACCGCCTTCGTCGGTGCCGGCTCGGTGGCCGGCATCGACATGGCCCTGCGCCGGGCGATCGACGCCGGCCGGCTGCCCGGCCCACGGATCACCCCGTGCAGCCGGGACCTGATGGTGTCCGGCCCGCCGGAGCGCCGCAACCCGGGGGTCAAGCAACGCATCCCGAGCGACCTGATGCGGCTGGCCGACACCCCGGAAGAGCTGATCGAGTACGTCGACACCGAGGTCGCCCAGGGCGCGGAGATCATCAAGGTCTTCTCCACCGGCGACGACACCTTCCCCAACGGTCGATCGCACGAGCTGCTCTTCACCGCCGAGGAGCTGGTGATCGCGGCCCGGGCGGCGCACCGGCGGGGAGTCCGGATCCGGGCGCACTCGCGGGGGCTGGCCGGCATCCGCAACGCCATCGCCGCCGGGGTCGACGTGATCGACCATGCCACGTACGCCGACGACGCGGCCCTGGAGGCGATCGCCGAGCGGGGCATCTTCGTGGTGCCGAGCCTGCATCAGCCGTACCGGCTGCTCACCACCGGCACCCGGTACGGCAAGACCCCGGAATACCTGGAGACCCTCGAATTCCAGGCCGAGGTGGAGAACACCCTGCGCATCCTGCCGCTGATGGTGCAGATGGGCATCCCGATCGTGGCCGGCGACGACTTCGGCTTCGCGTGGACCCCGCACGGCCGCTACGCCGAGGAGCTGGAGACGTACGTGACCATGGCCGGCATTCCCGCCCCGGTGGTGCTGACCTGGGCCACCGCCAACGGCGCACGGCTCGCGGGTCGCGGCGACGACGCGGGCACTGTGCAGCCGGGGCGGCTGGCCGACCTGGTGGTCACCGACGGGGACCCGGCCGAGGACATCACGGTGCTGGGCCGGCCGGAGGCGATCGAACTGGTGCTGCTGGGCGGCCGGGTGGTCGCCGGCTACGCCACCCGTTACCGCGCCGGGCAGCCGGCGGGAGTGGCGTGATGCGCCGGAGCGTGCCGGTCGTGCCGCTGCTCGCCGTGGGCGCCTTCGCCATCGGCACCGACACCTTCGTCGTCGCCGGTGTGCTCCCCGAGGTGGCCCGTACGCTGCGGGTCAGCGTCGCCTCCGCCGGCTGGGTGAGCACCGTCTTCGCCCTGGCGTACGCGGTCGCCGCTCCGGTGCTCGGCGCCCTGACCGGCCGGTTGGAGCGGCGTACCGTGCTGGTGGTCTCGCTGGTCGGGTTCACAGTGGGCAACGTCGCCTCCGCGCTGGCGCCCGACCTGCCGCTGCTGCTGCTGGCCCGGGTCCTCACGGCGGTCAGCGCCGCGCTCTACATCCCCGCCGCCACCGCGTCGGCGGCCGCGCTGGCCCCGCCCGAGCGGCGCGGCCGGGCCATGGCCGTCGTGCTCGGCGGCCTCTCCGCGGCCACCGTGGCCGGGGTGCCGTTCGGCACCTGGCTCGCCGCCGACCTTCAGTGGCGCGCCACCTTCTGGCTGCTCGCCGCCATCGGTGCCGCCTGCGCGGTCGCGGTGACCGTCGGCCTGCCGGCGCTGACCCTGCCGCCCGGCCCGTCGCTGGCCGCCCGGCTCGCCCCGGCACGCGACCGTGGGGTCGGGTTGGCGGTGCTCACCACCGCGCTCTTCATGACCGGCGGCTACCTCGCGCTGACGTACGTCGGGGCGCTGCTCGCGCCGGCCACCGACGGCGACGGAACCCTGCTCGCGGTGCTGCTGCTGGTCTTCGGTGTGCCGGCGGTCGCCGGCACCGTGCTCGGCGGACGGGCCACCGACCGGTGGGGTGGCGTGCCGGTGCTGCTCGTCTCGGTCACCGGGCTCGCCCTGGTCCTGGCCACGCTGCCACTGACCCGGCAGGCGCTGCTGCCGGCCGCGCTGGCCATGGCGGCGTGGGGCATCACGGCGATGGCCACCCAGCCGGCCCAGCAACACCGGCTCTTCACTGTCGCGCCCAGCTCCGGGCCGCTGCTGCTCTCCCTCAACTCGTCGGCCACGTTCGTGGGCATCGCCCTCGGCGGCTTCCTCGGCAACCGGCTGCTGCGACACGGCGGCACGGACGCCCTCGACCTGCTCGGGCCGGTCGGCGCGGCACTCTGCGTGCTGGCGCTGGGCACCACGCTGCTCGGTGCCCGGGCCCGTGCCGGCCGTCGCGACGAGCAGCCTCCGACCGCCGGATTGGCCTCACCGGATCACCCCGGATTGGCCACACCCGGTGGTCGTCGCGCTGCGTACGGTCGGACCGACAATCGGACCCGAACCACGCGAGGATCACGATGACCCAGCTCAGCGACGGTGCGGACACCCTCACCGTGCGCATCGACGACCGGGTGTTGACCGCAGTGCCGGACTACGTGCTCGGCGTGATCGCCATACCGGCGATCGAGGTCGCCCCGGCGCCTCCCGCCGTGTCGGCACTGCTGACCGCCGCCGAGGACGCGCTGCACGCGGCAGGCCTGGACAAGGCGGGGGTGGCGGAGCTGCCGGGCATCGCCGCGTGGCGGGAGGCGTACCGGGCGGTGGGGGTGAACCCCAACCGGTTCCCGTGCGCCGCCGAGTCGATCGCCCGGCGGGTCGCCAAGGGTGACCGGCTGCCCCGGATCAACGCCCTGGTCGACCTCTGCAACGCGGTGTCGCTCGGTGCGGCGCTGCCGGTGGCCTCGTGCGCTGTCGACGGCCTCGCCGACCTCGTCGTCCGGCCGGCCGACGGCACCGAGACCTACCTCCCGCTCGGCACGCCCGAGGCGCCGGAGCAGCCCGAGCCGGGCGAGGTCGTCTACGCCGACGCCGACGGGCGGGCCCACTCGCGCCGCTGGAACTGGCGGCAGGGCCACCTGGTCCGCACCGATCTGGGCCGACACCGGCTGCTGCTCACCGTCGAGTCGGCCCACCCCGGAGGCCGGGCCGAGGTGACGGACGCGCTGGCCCGGCTCGCCGCCGCCCTCGACGAGCTGTCCGACGACACGCGGCAGGAGGCGGTGCTCGACGGCGCGACGACCAGCGCCGTCCTTCGCACCGCGGGCCCGGTCGCCAGCGACAGTGGGAGCCGATCGTGAACCGCGCGATCCTGGTGATCTACCGACCGGCGGCAGGCCGGTACGCGGCCCAGTTCCGCAGCGTGGTCGCCGCCGCCACCGAGCTGGGCGTGGCGACCGTCGCGCTGCTGCCGACCGGGCAGCCGGCCGCCGACGCCGCTGGTCTGCCCTGCTATCACGCCGACCTCGACGACTCCGAGGCTGTCCGCTCGGCGGTCACGACGATCCTCGCCGCGCACGCGGTGGAGCGCATCTTCCCGCTCTTCGAAGGCGACGTGCTCACCGCCGCGCGCTGCCGCCGAGACCACGGCATCGCAGGGCTCGACCCGGAGCAGGCGCTGGCCTTCCGGGACAAGAACGTGATGCACCGCCGGGCCGTCGAGCTGGGCGTGCCGGTGGCCCGCTCGTGCCGCCCCGAGACGGTGGGCGCGGTCGCCGAGTTCGCCGCCGAGGTGGGCTGGCCGGTGGTCATCAAGCCGTACGCGGGCTGGGCCTGCGGGGACACCCACCGGGTGGACTCCACCGAGGACCTGGCCCGGGTCTGGCCGCTGGTCGCCGACGACCGGCACGACTACCGGGTGGAGGAGTACGTCCGGGGCGCCGAATACCACGTCGACTCGCTGCTGCGCGACGGCGAGGTGGTCTTCGAGCAGCTGTCCCGCTACACGTACTCGGTGCTGGAGTTCCGCGACGAGCCCGGCGGCACTGTCTCCCGCAAGCACGACCTGACCCCGGCGGAGCGGCGCATCCTGACCGCCAGCGCCACGGTGCTGAGCGGCTTCGGGATGCGTACCGGGGTGGCGCACGTGGAGTTCTTCCTGCGCGACGACGGCGCGCTGGTGTTCGGCGAGGCGGCCGCCCGGGCCGGCGGTGGCTCGATCGTCCCCGCCATCCAGGCCGGGCGGGGCATCAACCTGGCGGGGGAGTGGTGCCGGCTGGAGCTGGACCCGGGGCACGTGCCGGCGACCACCCTCGGCCCGGAGATCGGCACCGAATACCTCTGCTCCGACCGGTACGGCCGGATCACCGCGATCACCACCGCCGAGGAGCTGCGGGCGCTCGACTCGGTGCTCGACGCGGACGTGTGGAAGACCGTCGGGGACGTGCTCGCCGTGCCGACCGCCTCCAACGACGTGCTCGGCTGGTACGTCTGCGAGGGCCGCGACTTCGACGACGTACGCGCCCGGTTCAAGGTCATCCGGGACGCCTTCGAGGTGCTCACCGAGCCGGCCGGTGATCCGTCATGTGGCTGAGCAGGTTCCGGGCCCTGCCGCGCCCCCTGCGGATGCTGGTCTACGCCTCGTTCATCAACCGGGCCGGGATGTTCGTCTTCCCGCTGCTCGCGGTCTACCTGGTGCAGAGCCGACACCTCAGCACCGGCGAGGCGGGTGTGCTGATCTCCGTGGGCAGCACCGGCCTGCTCGCCGGCAGCCTGCTCAGCGGCCCGGTCTGCGCCCGGGCCGGTCGACGTGCCGCGCTGGTGTCGAGCCTGCTGCTCAACGCGGTCGGCTACCTGGGCCTCGCAGTGCTCGACGGTCCGACCTGGACGTACGCGGCACTGCTCTTCGTCGCGCTGGTCGGAATGGGGATGTTCGCCCCGGCGGCGAACACGCTGATCGCCGACCTGACCCAACCCGAACAGCGCCCTTTCGCGTACACGGTCAGCTACCTGGCCAACAATCTCGGCATGGGCGTCGGCCCGCTGCTCGGCGGGTTCGCGGCGGCCTACTCCTACCAGCTGATGTTCGCCGGGAACATCCTGCTCGGCCTGCTCGCGGCGGCCACCATCTGGCTCTTCGTACCGGCGGACACCCGGCGGGTGCCGACGGCCTCGCCGGCCGGCACCACCCGTCGGGCCAGCCTGCTGCGGGACATCGACGTGGCGGTGCTGGTGGTGGTCTCGATCTGTTTCGTCGCGCCGCTGATCGGCCTGGAATACACGCTGCCCCTCGCGGTCACCACAGTGCTGCACTCGTCGGTGGCGGTGGTCGGTGCCGTCTACACCATCAACAGCGTGGTCGTGGTCAGTGCCAGTCTGCTGATCGAGAAGCGGATGAAGGCGTACTCGACCCGGGCCCTGCTGATCACGGCGGGCCTGCTCTGGTCGACCGGGATGGCCATCCTGGTCTTCGCGTTCTCGCTGCCCGCCGTGCTGCTGTCGACAGTGGTCTGGACCCTCGGGGAGATCATCGCCTCGGTGGTGATTCCGACCTACATCGCCGACCACGTCCAGGAGCACCGGGTCGGCAGCTTCATGGCGCTGAACGGTTTCGTGCTCAGCTCCGCCCGGCTGGTCGTGCCGATGGGCCTCGGCTTCGTCTGGCAGGCCGGTGGGCACCGCCCCGTCCTCCTCCTGCTCCTGCTGACCCCGGTGGTCGGCGTGGTCGCGTTCGCAGTGCTGCGGATCCGACCGGCTGCCCGGCCCGTGCCGACGCCCGCCGAGCCGGCCACCGCCAGTTCCTGACACCCACCCCTGGAAGAGGCCATGACCGCGACGAAGTTCGTGCTGCCCGACAGTGACATCCCGACGACCTGGTACAACGTGGTCCCCGATCTGCCCAAGGGTCTGCCCCCGATGCTCCACCCCGGCACCCGGGAGCCGATCACGCCGGCGGACCTCGAACCGCTCTTCGCCAGCGGCATGATCGAGCAGGAGTTCTCCACCGAGCGGGAAGTGGACATCCCCGGGCCGGTGCTCGACATCTACCGGCAGTGGCGGCCCAGCCCGCTCGTGCGGGCCCGTCGCCTGGAGCAGGCCCTCGGCACGCCGGCCCGGATCTACTTCAAGTACGAGGGGGTCAGCCCCGCCGGCAGCCACAAACCGAACACCGCGGTCCCGCAGGCGTACTACAGCAAGCAGGACGGCGTGCAGCGGCTGACCACTGAGACCGGCGCCGGCCAGTGGGGCAGCTCGCTGTCGATGGCCTGCGCATACTTCGGCCTCGACTGCGAGGTCTTCATGGTGCGGGTCAGCTACGACCAGAAGCCGTACCGGCGGGGCCTGATGGAGACGTTCGGCGCGTCGGTCACCGCGAGCCCGAGCGACCGTACCGGGGCGGGCCGGGCGGCCCTCGCCGCCGACCCGGAGTCCAGTGGCAGCCTCGGCCTGGCCATCTCCGAGGCGGTGGAGGCGGCGATGCACAGCGGCGGCGCCGCCAAGTACGCCCTCGGTTCGGTGCTCAACCTGGTGCTGATGCACCAGACGATCATCGGCCAGGAGGCGCTGCTCCAGTTGGCGATGGCCGACGACTACCCGGACATCGTGATCGGCGCGGCCGGCGGTGGCTCCAACTTCGCCGGGTTGGCCCTGCCGATCCTGCGCCGGCAGTGGGGCGGCGGCCCGACGGTGCGGTTCATCGCGGCGGAGCCGGCCTCCTGCCCGTCTTTGACCCAGGGCAGTTACGACTATGACTTCGGCGACACCGCCGGGCTCACCCCGCTGACCAAGATGCACACCCTGGGCCACGACTTCCACCCGCCGGCGATCCACGCCGGCGGGCTGCGCTACCACGGCATGGCGCCGATCGTGAGCGCGTTACGGGAGATCGACCTGATCGAGGCGCGGGCGGTGCCGCAGACCGCGTGCTTCGAGGCGGGCGTGCTGTTCGCCCGCAGCGAGGGGATCGTGCCGGCGCCGGAGTCCACCCACGCGGTCCGGGTCGCGGTGGACGAGGCGATCCACTGCCGGGAGACGGGCGAGTCGAAGGCGATCGTCTTCTCCCTGTCCGGGCACGGCCACTTCGACATGCAGGCCTACATCGACTACTTCGCCGGAAAGCTGACGGACTGACCTCGCAGGGGGTGGGCGCCGTGCGGCGCTCACCCCCTGCCTCGCACCGGGGGTTAATGTGCACAGCGAAGCAGGGACCATCCTCGCCATCAACGGATCGGAACGGGTCGGCGGCAACACCGACCACGCCATCGCGTACGCGGGTCGGCTGATCGCCGAGCGCGGTGCGATCCTGCGCACCATCCAGCTACGTGAGCACCGGATCTCGCCGTGCAGCCCGTGCGGCGACTGCAACAGCCGTACAGTGCCCTGCCAGCTGGACGACGACGTCCCGGCCCTGGTGGAGCAGATGACCAACGCCGACGGGCTGATCTACGCGGCCCCGGTGCACGGCTTCGGCCTGGCCCACCTCATGCAGGTCTTCATCGAGCGTGCGGGCGTCGGCTACCTGCGGTTCACCCGTCCGTTGGCGGACAAGGTGGGCGGCATCATCGTCACCGGACGGCGCTACAGCGATTCCTCCGTACACAACCAGATCGTCAACAACCTGCTGCTCAACCGGATGATCCTGGTGGGCAGCGGGTTCCCCGTCCTGCTGCGCAACACCACCGGCACGCCCGGCCTGACCGACCCCGAGGGCATCGACGCGTTGGAGCGGATGGTGCACCGGATGCTCGACATGGTGCAGCTGCTCAAGCGACACCAGCGGGTCGACGGCGACCCGGTGCTTCCGCGCCGGGACCGCAACGAGCGCGTTCCGCGGCCCCGCCGCAACGAATCCGTCCAGACCAGAGGAGATATCGAGAATGTCCACTGAGCAGGTTGCCGCGCCGGTCGGCATCGACTTCCCGGCCACCGAGTGGGAGAGGTGGGACAAGCCGGGGGCCGAGGGGCGCGTCAAGATCTCGTACGTCGGTGGGCAGCGTCTGCGCCTGCTGGAGCTGCCGCCCGGCTTCGACGAGCAGCACTGGTGCCTGCGGGGGCACACCGGTTACGTCCTGCAGGGCGAGTTCACCATCCACTTCCGGGACCGGTCGGTGCCGTGCCGCCCCGGGATGGGCTTCGTCATCCCCGACGACGAGGAGCACCGGTCCCAGGGCAGCGACGCCGAGCCCACCGTCGTTTTCGTGGTCGACCAGGTTCCCCAACCGTGAGCGACCAGCACCGGAGCACCGCGCCGGCCGGCTCCCCGCCGGCCGGTGCCGCCGCCGGCCCGGCCCGGATCGCCGAGCTGCGCGGTGCCATCGACGGGCTCGACCAGCGGATCATCGCCCTGCTGGCCGAGCGCACCCGGGTGGTGCAGGAGCTGACCGCGCACAAGACGGACGAGGCGACCGTCCGGTCACCCGACCGGGTGCGGCAGGTGCTCGACCGGGTGCACGACCTGGCCAGCCGGCACGGCATGCCGCCCGAGGTGGCGGTCGGCACCTACCGCGCCCTCATCGACGAGCTGACCCGGATGCAGCTCGACATGCTGGCCGCCCGTCGCGCCGCGGCGCCGCTGGTGGACGAGCGATGAGCCGCCCGCCCGTCGACCTGCGGCACGCCCTGGCCACCCTCGACCCGCTCCCCGGCGAGCTGGTCCGGGTCGCCAGGGAGCTGCCGGCCCGGTACGGCGTCTCCGCCCACTACGCGCGCTGGGCCGGCGCGCCCGCCGCCCCGCCCACCGGCGCCGGCCCGGCAGTGCTCTTCGACCGGGTACGCCCCGACCACGGCCCGACCCGGGCGGTGCTGATGGGCCTGTATGGCACCCGCCGACGCGCCGCCGGCCTGCTCGGCTGCACACCGGCCGAGTTGCCGCACCGGCTGCTCGACGCGGTCGCCGCGCCCCGCCCGCCGGTGCCCGCACCCGACCCGGCCCGCTGGCCTCGCGAGACGCTGCCGGTGGATCTGACCGCGCTGCCGGTGCCGGTGCTCACCGACGAGGACGCCGGGCCCTACCTGACCCTCGGCGCGGTGCTCGCCACCGACCCGGACACCGGGGTCCGCAACCTGTCCGTGCACCGGATGTGCGTGCAGGGTCCGGACACGCTGACCATCTGGATGGTGCCCGGACGGGACCTGGAGCTCGCGCACCAGGCCGCGCTGCGCCGGGGGAGCCCGTTGCCGGTGGCCATCCACCTCGGCCTGTGCCCGGCGGTGCTGCTCTCCTCCTGCTGCCCGACCTCACTGGTGCCACCGGACCTCGACGAGCTGGCGGTGGCCGGTGCTCTCGCCGGGCAGCCGGTGGAGCTGCTGCCCTGCCGCACCGTGGACACCGAGTTCATCGCGCACGCCGAGTACGTCATCGAGGGGGAGCTGCTGGCCGACCGGGCACCGGAGAGCCGGCACGGCACTGTCGCCACACCGGAGTTCCTCGGCTACCAGGGCCGGGCGCACCCCTCGTTGCCGTTGATCCGGGTCACCGGGATCACCGCCCGGGAGAGCCCGATCCTGCAGGCGGTGTCCGGCCCCGGGCACGAGCAGTCGGTGCTGCTCGGCTTCGGGATGGAGGCCGCGGTGCTGGACCTGTTGCGCCGTCGGGGCACGCCGGCGCTGGCCGCGCACTGTCACACCGCAGGTGGCGGTCAGCTCATGGTGGTGCTCCAGTGGCCGGCGAAGCGCGGCCCGGAGGACGACGTGGCGGTACGCGTCGCCGCCGAGGCCGTGCTGGAGCAGTTCCGGATGGCCAAGCTGGTGCTGTGCGTGGGCGACGACGTCGACATCGAGTCCGATCAGGACCTGTGGTGGGCGATGGTCACCCGCTTCCAGGCCGACCAGGACCTGCACGTGCTGCCGGACCGGGAGGGTTTTCCACTCGACCCGAGCCAGCACACCGGCTACTCCCCGTCGCTCTCGGCCGACGGTCGGACGGCGAAGGCGGTCTTCGACTGCACAGTGCCGTACGCCCAGCGCGCCCGGTTCCAGCGGCCCCGGTTCACCGAGCCGTCACTTCCCGCACCGCGGCGGCCAGCAGCGCCACACCTTCGGTGATCCGGGCGGTGGGCAGCGCCGCGTACCCGATCAGGAAGGTCGGCTCGGCCGGCGACCGGGTGACGAAGTAGCCCGAGGCCGGGTAGATCCGGACGCCCCGCGCGGCGGCGGCGCGCACGATCGCCGCCTCGTCGGCGTCGGGCGCGCCGCCCAGGGTCACCAGCACGTGCAGTCCGGCCGCCGTGCCGGAGATCCGCACTCCCGCGCCGAAGTGTTCGTAGAGCGCCTCCAGCAGCCGGGCGCGTCGCTGCCGGTAGAGGCGGTCCATCCGGCCGATGTGCCGGGCGTACGCGCCGGAGGAGATGAACTCGGCCAGTGCCTCCTGGGTCAGCGTCGCGGTCAGCCGGTCGGTGATCCACTTGACGCCGAGGAAGGGTCGGACGAGGTGCGGCGGCAGCACCGCGTAGCCGATGCGCAGCGAGGGGAAGAGGGTCTTGCTGAAGCTGCCGACGTAGACGACGTCCGCGTCCTGCGGGTCGGCGGCCAGCGACGGCAGCCGCTCCTCGGCGAAGGTGAACTCGTTGTGGTAGTCGTCCTCCAGCACCGTGGCCGCGTGTTCGCGGGCCCAGCGCAGCAGCGCTCGTCGCCGCCGCTCGGACATGATGAACCCGGTCGGGAACTGGTGCGACGGGGTGACGTAGATCAGGCGTACCCGGGCCGGGTCGAGGCCGTGCGCGCGGACCTGGGAGTCGATGTCGTCGACCCGTAGGCCCTCCTCGTCGACAGCGACCGGCACGACCGCGGCCCGTGAGTAGCCGAAGATCTGCCGCAGCACCGTGTGGCTCGGGTCCTCGATGATCACCACGTCGTCGGGGCCGACGAGCAACCGGACCAGGATGTCCATGGCCTGGGTGGCGCCGCTGGTCACGACCGTGTGTTCACGCGGGGCGTCGAGTGCCCGGCTGCGCCGCAGCAGCGCGCTGATCTGGGCACGCAGCGTCGGGGAGCCCTCGGCCGGGCCGTATCCCAGCGCCACCGCGTCGGCCCGACTCACCGCCTCGGTGAGCGACTGTCGCCACCGGGTCACCGGGAAGCTGGCCAGCGCCGGGGTGCCGTGCCGGAAGTCGTACGTCCCGTCCGGCCGGTGCATCGGCGCTGGCTCCCAGGGCTTCCACAGTGGGCTGCCCGCGTCGGTGGGCAGCGGGGGCTCCGGCCACAGGTGCGCGCGGGTGGCGGCGCGTTGGGCGGGTGGCGGCGTGTCGGTCAGCGCGTCACTGACCCGCGTGCCGGATCCGCGCCGCGAGGTGAGCACCCCGTTGGCCCGCAGCAGTTCGTACGCCCGGGTCACCACGGTCCGGGAGACCCTGAGCTGGTGCGCCAGCTCACGGCTCGGCGGCACCGGGTCGCCGGGACGCAGCCGACCGGTCCGGACGGACCCGCTGATCTGGTCGCAGAGCTGCTGCTGCAACGGCACCGAACTGGCGCGGTCCAGTGCGACGAGAAGCTGGGACGAACTCACCTGCGCACGCTCCCCCGATCGACGCCGGTGCCGAGTCTAGTCGCGCCACCCGCGTCCACCTCCGGTTCCCGCGGCGCGCCGGGCAGCCCGTGCGATCACTGGTCACGACAGCCGAGCTGGTCGCCGAGCTCGTTCGGGATGCCGAACGGGCTGCATTCGAGCGCGCTGCCCTCGCCCAGCTTCTTCCACCCACCGCCCGTGTACTCGAACACGAGCACACCGTCGCCCTGCATTCTCGGGTCGACAGCGATCACCCCGGCGGTCGCCCATCGACGTGCGCAGCTGATGTGATCCGGGTCGATCCGGTGGGTGTCGCCCAGCCCTGACGCCCGGTGCAGGGTGGCCGCGCTCACCGGACAGGCAGCCCGGGAGGTGGGTGTCGCGGGCGACGCGCTGCCGGTCGGCGAAACGCTGCCGGTCGGCGACGCGGCGGAGGAGGCGGGCGCGACGCTGGTCGCGGGCGGTGTGGTGTTTCCGCTGGCCAGCGGAGCGGCCGAGGTGGTGGTGCAGGCCGCCAGGCCCGCCAGTACGGTGATCGGCACCAGGGCACGCAGCGCTGTCGGTGTCATCAGGTCCTCCAGCCCAGCAGGGATGGGTCCCCCGATAGACGCCCTTCGGTCGGTCATGGTTGCGGCCGACAAGCCGGTCCGAGTGTCGGTGTTGTTTCTCGGCCCTGTCGGCTGCCGAGCAGGCGTACCCGCGTGCCCGGCACCCGGTCCAGTTTCTCGGCCGCTGCGGCGACGGCAGAGCCCGCGCGACGCACGAACACCACCGCGCCGACACTCGGCGTACATCTGATGTATGTGCGGTTGAAGTGGCCTTTCCGGGCTGGTCCGCGCCCGCCAACCACTGGCGGACCGTTCTCGACGCGCTGCTTGGGGCCCTGCCGATGGGCGCAGACGCTGCCGATTCCACCCATCGATCGACCATTGCCTATTCCGTCGCCTCGGAGTAACCTTCGCGAAACACATCGGATGTCTGACTGTCTAAGGCGTTTTGGAGGATCGATGTCCGACCTGACCCGACGGCAGGCCCTCAAAGTCGGCGCGGCCGGCGCGGGTGGCGCTCTGCTGCCGTTGCCCTGGACCGCCGCGGCCCGAGCAGACTCGGCCGCGCCTCCGCAGGTGCTGGCCGCCGGGGACCTCGCGCTCTGGTACGACGAGGGTGCCGGCACCGACTGGCTACGGGCGCTGCCGATCGGCAACGGGCGGCTCGGCGCCATGGTCTTCGGCAACGTCGACACGGAACGACTCCAGCTCAACGAGGACACCGTCTGGGCCGGTGGGCCGCACGACCCCAGCAACCCCAGGGGCGCCGGGGCGCTGGCGGAGATCCGGCGGCTGGTCAACGCGAACCAGTGGACCCAGGCCCAGGATCTGATCAACCAGACGATGATGGGCAACCCCGGCGGCCAGTTGGCCTACCAGACCGTCGGCAACCTCCGGCTCGCCTTCGGATCCGCCAGCGGGGCGTCCCAGTACGACCGGACGCTCGATCTCACCACCGCCACCGTCACCACGACGTACGTGCTCAACGGCGTCCGATACCAGCGTGAGGTCTTCGCCAGCGCGCCCGACCAGGTCATCGCGATGCGACTGACCGCCGACCGCAGCGGCTCGATCAGCTTCACGGCCACCTTCGACAGCCCGCAGCGCACGACGGTGTCCAGTCCGGACGGCAGCACGATCGGCCTCGACGGTGTCTCCGGCAACATGGAGGGCATCACCGGCGCGGTCCGCTTCCTCGCACTGGCCAACGCCACCGTCACCGGCGGTTCGGTGTCCAGCTCCGGTGGCACCCTGCGGGTCACGAACGCCACCAGCGTGGTCTTGCTGCTCTCCATCAGCTCCAGCTACGTCAACTACCGCAACGTCGGCGGCGACTACGGGGGCATCGCACGGCAGCGCCTCAGTGCCGCGCGGGGGAGCAGCTACGACCAGCTGCGCAGCCGGCACGTGGCCGACTACCAGGCGCTGTTCAACCGGGTCAGCCTGGATCTGGGCCGCACGTCCGCCGCCGACCAGACGACGGATGTCCGGATCGCCCAGCACAACAGCGTCAACGACCCGCAGTTCTCGGCGCTGCTGTTCCAGTACGGCCGGTACCTGCTGATCTCGTCGTCGCGGCCCGGCACCCAGCCGGCCAACCTCCAGGGCATCTGGAACGACTCGCTGGCCCCGTCGTGGGACTCGAAGTACACGATCAACGCCAACCTGCCGATGAACTACTGGCCGGCCAACACGACCAACCTCGCCGAGTGTCACAACCCGGTGTTTGCCATGATCAACGATCTGTCCGTGGCCGGGGCGCGGACCGCCCAGGTGCAGTACGGCGCCGGCGGCTGGGTCACCCATCACAACACCGACGCGTGGCGGGCCACCGCGGTGGTGGACGGCGCGTTCTGGGGCATGTGGCAGACCGGCGGCGCGTGGTTGGCCACGATGATCTGGGACCACTACCTGTTCAACGGTGACATCGAGTTCCTGCGGGCGAACTATCCAGCCATGAAGGGCGCGGCGCAGTTCTTCCTCAACACCCTGGTGACCGAGCCGACCCTCGGCTACCTGGTGACCAACCCGTCGAACTCACCGGAGCTCAGCCACCACGCGAACGCCAGCGTGTGCGCCGGCCCCACCATGGACAACCAGATCCTGCGGGACCTCTTCGACGGCTGCGCGCGGGCCAGCGAGATCCTCAACGTGGACAGCACCTTCCGGGCCCAGGTTCGGGCCACCCGGGACCGGCTCCCACCCATGAAGATCGGCTCGCGCGGCAACATCATGGAGTGGCTCTACGACTGGGTGGAGACCGAGCCCAACCACCGACACATCTCGCACCTGTACGGGCTGGCACCCAGCAACCAGATCACCAAGCGGGGCACCCCACAGCTGTTCGAGGCGGCCCGTCGGACCCTGGCGCTGCGCGGCGACGACGGAACGGGCTGGTCGCTGGCCTGGAAAATCAACTTCTGGGCGCGGATGGAGGAGGGCAAGCGGGCCCACGACCTGATCCGCTACCTCGCCACCACCGCCCGGCTCGCCCCCAACATGTTCGACCTGCACCCGCCGTTCCAGATCGACGGCAACTTCGGTGCCACCGCCGGCATCGCCGAGATGCTGCTACAGAGCCACGTCGGGGAACTGCACATCCTGCCCGCGTTGCCACCGGCCTGGCCGAGCGGGCGAGTCTCCGGTCTGCGGGGTCGGGGCGGGCATACGGTCGGCATCACGTGGAGCAACGGCCAGGCCACCGAGATCCTCGTCCGACCGGACCGCGCCGGCACCGTCCGCCTGCGCGCCCGGATCCTCACCGGCACCATCACCGTTGTCGACACCGGCGACGGTACGGCGGCGCGGGTCACCCGGATCGAGTCCGACCTGATCGAGATCACGGTGCAGGCGGGGCGCACCTACCGGGTCACCAGCTCCGGCGTGGCCACGCCCACGCTGGAGCAGAGCTTCAGCAACGTCGGCATCACCAGTGACAGCAACACCAACGTCGGGAACTTCGACGGTGGCGGGGCCTCGCTCTCCGCGCAGGCCCTGGCGCAGGTCGGCGCCAGCCAGGGTGGCACGGTGAGCCGCAACGGGGTCACCTTCCGCTGGCCCAACGTCGGCTCCGGTGTCGCCGACAACGCCATCGCCTCGGGCCAGTCCATTGGCGTGACCGGCACCGGCAGCACGCTCGGCTTCCTGCTGACCGGCACCTACGGCACGGTGTCGGGGACCGGCACGGTGGTCTACGCCGACGGCACCCGCCAGACGTTCACGCTGAGCACGCCCGACTGGTACGGCGGGCCGCACTCCGGGGGGACCGCCGCCATCGTGTCCGCCTACCAGAATCGGCCCAACAACCAGCGGCAGAACACCGCCGCCTGCATCTACTACGTGGGTGTCGCGCTGCAGACCAAGGCGGTGGCCTCGGTCGTGTTGCCCAACATCAGCGCGCGGCCCGCGGCTAACGTGCCGACCATGCACATCTTCGCCATCGCGATCGGCGGCTGAGGGCACCGGATCCCGCATCGAGGGCTCTGACGGCGCCGGATCCCGCATCGGGGGAGCGGGCCCGTCCCAACCGGGACGGGCCCGGCCGGTTGGGCGCCGACGCACCCCGCCCACCCCTGCCCCCGACCCCGGAAGTGGTGGAATACGACCGGTTTGCGGGGGGAAGATCGAGCATCGCCGACGTGAGTCGTGACAGGATTGTCGGCATGTCTGCTCGCGCACTGAGCTTCGGGATGGTGGCGGAACAATACGAGCGGTACCGGCCCGGTTACCCTGCCGAGCTTCTCGACCTGGTGCTGACGTACGCGGGTCGGCCGATTCGGACGGCCCTGGAGATTGGCGCCGGGACGGGCAAGGCGACCCGTCTGTTCACCGGACGGGAGGTGACGGTCACCGCGACCGAGCCGGACGGCGCCATGCTCGCCGAGCTGCGCAAGCACGTGCCAGCAGGCGTCCGGACCATGCAGGCCGCCTTCGAGGACCTGCGGCCCGGCGAGCGGTACGACCTGGTCTACGCGGCGGCGGCACTGCACTGGACGAAACCGGAGGGCCGATGGTCGACCATGGCCGCGCTGCTGGAGCCCGGCGGCGTGTTCGCCTCGTTCGGCGGGCCAACCCAGCTGGCTGATCCGGCGGTGGCGGACGCGGTCCGCGCCGCCCGGGCGCCCTTCCTGGAGAGCGACGAGGTCCCATCTCCCGATGGCACGCCCCCGGGGCATGCCATGCAGTGGCCGGGCACCGAGCTCCAACGCTCCGATTGGTTCGCCGACGTCCAGCAGATCGTGGTCGAGCGTCGCCTGACGATGAATGCGCGCGACTACGTCGGGCACCTGTCGACGATCTCGGCGTATCTCGAGCTGCCGACCTCGGAGCAGGAGCAGGTCTTCGGCCAGATCATGCGGATCCTGCCCGAGACGGTCGAGCTTTCCGCCGACATCGTCGTGCATCTCGCGCGTCGGCGCACCGAGCAGTAACGCCAATGGGCGTTCAGACCAGGAAGCTCTCTCGCATCCTCGCGCCCAGATTGATGCCCCCGACAGCGCGGGGCCCGGCCGGGTCGTGCACGCTGACGGTGTTGTTGCGCCGCATCAGCTCACGGACCGCGGGCGGCAGCCGGGGCGGGTCGTCCATCGCCGCGATGACCTGCCCGGCGCTCAGGATCAGTCGATCGGCCAGGGCCGCCGCGTCGGTGTCCACCCGCACCCGTCCGTACTCCCAGGCCGCGGTGGTGAGGTCGAGCACCTCGAACACGCGGGTCAGCAGCGGGTTCGGGTCGGTCACCCGGTCCAGCCGGGGCGCCTGGCTGCCGACCACCGTGACAGCGGCGGCCACCTGGGCGTACGGGTGGAAGCCGCACGGCAACGCGAACAGTGGCCAGCGCAGGGCGTGGCCGGCCTCCATCCACAGCGGCCGGTAGTTGCGGCGGTGCACCAGCAGTCGCCGGCCCGTCCGTCGGTGGATCTCCTGGGCCTGGGCCTGGAGGTCCGCGTGGGCCTCGTCGGCGACCTGGCTCACGATCCGGGCCGCCACCACCAGGCCGTCGTCGCTGTTGAGCGCCGCGGTCAGCGCCTCGACCTGCTCGGGGAACCGGACCTGTGCGTGGGTGCCGTACCGGGACTGGACGTCGCGGAGCAGCGCCTGCTGTCGTCCAGGGTCGAGCTGGACCCGCCTACCGCCCAGCAACCGCCGGAGCCAACGCATGTCGCCTCGTTTCAGCAGAGCCGTCGTGGACGGCGGCAATGCTAGTGCGTCGGGACTTCACCGGGTGCGGACGGGGTGGCTGACCGAGCCCGCGGGTCGTGTCGGCGACGACCGGCGACGCCGCGGCGTGCCACAGTGGTTCATGCCGCTGAGCAGGTATCACCTCAGAGCTTCGATCGCCGTCTCGGACATCGAGCGGGCCGTCGGGTTCTACGAAGGCACACTCGGCCTGCCGGTGCTGCGGTCCGGCCCCAGCGCCCATGTCGCCGGCGGCAGCCGCGTCTATGGTTCCGGCGGCGGGCCGGCACTCAACGTCTACCAGTCGGCCACCGCCGGGAAGACCCCGGCGACGCTGGCGACCTGGTACGTCGACGATCTCGACCAGACCGTCGACGAACTCGTCGCCTCCGGTGTCGAGTTCATCCGCTACGAGCAGCTGGAACACGACGCCAAGGGGATCACGCCTCGGGCCGGTGGTGGCCGCATCGCCTGGTTCCAGGATCCGGACGGCAACACCTTCGCCCTCGAAGCCGACACCTGATCCGGATCCGGTGTACGCCCCCGGGACGGCGTGGGTAGTTTTCCTGTCATGAGTGAGGACAGCTTCCGCTCGGTGCAGATCGAGCGCACCAGCGTGGGAAACTACGTCGCGCGCAACGTCCGCGGCGGGTCGATGTCGTTGGGCACGGGGGAGGACACCAGCTTCACGCCGGTGGAGTTGCTGCTGGCCGCCATCGCCGGCTGCACCGCGGTCGACGTGGACTACATCACCAGCCGCCGTGCCGAGCCGACCCAGTTCTCCGTCGAGGTCACCGGCGACAAGATCCGGGACGAGACCGGAGGCAACCGGATGCAGAACATCCGAGTCGAGTTCACCGTGACGTTCCCGGAGGGCGCGGACGGCGACCGGGCACGCGAGGCGCTGCCCCGTTCGCTGCAACAGTCGCACGATCGACTCTGCACTGTCTCCCGTACCGTCGAGCTTGGCTCTCCGGTCTCGATCGCCGAGACCGGCGGGTCCAGCGGAGACTGACCCGCTCTGGCAATCAGGTCGGTGCCGCCACCCTGACAATCAATTGACCTGCATCTACTTGTGGTTGATGCTGTGGGAGCGCTCCCGTAACATACCTGACGCGGCCTGTTAACGCTCACAAACCCACCACTTGCAGCGGCCACCACCAATGCATGGGCCGCCATCCCGTCAGGAGGGTGCTATATGACCAGATCCAGAGCCACCAATGTCGGTCTGGTGTCGGCCGGCGTCGCCTTACTGGTGTCGTCAACGGTCGTGGCTGCGTTACCGGCCGGCGCCGCGGCTGCGGGCTGTTCGGTGACCTACGCCGTGTCGTCGCAGTGGCAGGGCGGCTTCGGCGCCAACGTGTCGGTCACGAACCTGGGTGACCCGCTGACCAGTTGGGCGTTGACCTGGTCGTACAGCGCCGGGCAGACGGTGACGCAGGCCTGGAACACGTCGTTGACGCAGAGCGGTTCGGCGGTGACGGCCACGAATGTCAGCTACAACGGAGCGGTCGCGACCAATGGCACGGTGTCGTTCGGCTTCAACGGTTCGTGGACGGGCAGCAACCCGGCGCCGACGAGCTTCGCTCTGAACGGCGTGACGTGCACCGGCGACACGACGCCGACCACGCCACCTCCGACGACCCCGCCGCCGACGACTCCACCTCCCACGACCCCGCCGCCCGGCACGTGCAACCTTCCCTCGACGTACCGCTGGTCGTCGACGGGCGTGCTGGCGACCCCGAGGTCGGGTTGGGTGTCGCTCAAGGACTTCACCGTCGCGCCGTACAACGGCAAGCAGTTGGTCTACGCCACCACGCACGACTTCGGGACCAGGTGGGGTTCGATGAACTTCAGCCTGTTCACGAACTACTCGGAGATGGCGTCGGCCAGTCAGAACGCGATGAACTCGGGGACTGTGGCGCCGTCGTTGTTCTACTTCGCGCCGAAGAACATCTGGGTGCTCGCCTATCAGTGGGGTGGGCCGGCGTTCTCCTACCGGACCTCGACCGACCCGACCAACCCGAACGGTTGGTCGTCGCCGCAGACGCTGTTCACCGGAAGCATCACCGGCTCCGGCACCGGCCCGATCGACCAGACTCTCATCGGCGACGGTACGAACATGTACCTGTTCTTCGCCGGGGACAACGGCAAGATCTACCGGGCCAGCATGCCGATCGGGAACTTCCCCGGCAGCTTCGGCAGCAGCTACACGACCATCATGAGCGACACCACGAACAACCTGTTCGAGGCCCCGCAGGTCTACAAGCTCCAGGGTCTGAACAAGTACCTCATGATCGTCGAGGCGATCGGCTCGCAGGGCCGCTATTTCCGCTCGTTCACGGCCACCAGCCTCGGCGGTTCGTGGACGCCGCAGGCCGCCAGCGAGAGCAACCCCTTCGCCGGCAAGGCCAACAGCGGCGCCACCTGGACCAACGACATCAGCCACGGCGAGCTGCTGCGCACCAACGCCGACCAGACGATGACTGTCGACCCGTGCAACCTGCAACTGCTCTACCAGGGCCGATCCCCGAGCTCCGGCGGCGACTACGGCCTGCTGCCCTACCGGCCAGGGCTGCTGACCCTCCAGCGCTGACGCGGGCCGAGCAGGACCGGACGGGCGGGCTCGGCGTTCGCGCCGAGCCCGCCCGACCCATGCCACGACATCCGTCATCGGTACGGGTCTGTGGCCGACGAGTTTGGGATGATGCGCCGGTCGATCCAGCCGACATCACCTGACTCGAAGGGACCTCCGCGATGGCAAAGGTCATTTCCACGTTGTTCATCTCGGCCGACGGTGTGGCCGAGATCGACCCCGACTGGCACTTCCCGTACTTCGACGAGAACATGGGTCGCGCCGTCAGCGAGGACTACGACACCGCCGACGTGCTGCTCATCGGCCGCGAGACCTACGACAGTTTCGCCGGGGCGTGGCCCGACCGTGAGGCCGCCGGTGGCGACGACGCCTCGTTCGCCAAACAACTCGGCGACGTCCGCAAGGTCGTCGTCTCGCGTCAGTCGCTCGACCTGCCCTGGCGCAACTCGGAGCTGATCCAGGGCGATCTCCTCGATGCTGTCGCCTCGCTCAAGGCCGACGCGGGTGTCCGAGGCATCCTCATCCCCGGGTCGATCTCGGTGGTGCAGCAACTGCTCGCCGCGGGGTTGGTCGACGAGCTGCGTCTGCTGGTGCATCCGGTCGCGGCCCGCAAGGGCCGCAAGCTGTTCGACGAGGGCGATGCCGCGTACCACCTGCGTCTGGTGGCGTCCGAAGCCTTTCCGACGGGAGTGCTGCGCGTCATCTACGCGCCGGGCGTGGCCCCGAACGCGGCCGGCTACGACGACGTCAAGGACCAGGTGCCGGCCGGAAACTAGTGCGCGGAGGGTGCCCCGCGCTGTCCCACACCCTGACCCACCATTTAACTAGCCCCATCTATATTGACGTTCGGCCTTGGCAACGACAGGATCTTGGCACCACCCCCACTGTGATCCCGTCTGGGAGACGCCATGAACCGTCCTCGCCTGCCCCTCCTGCGGTCAGCCACCCGGCTGGCCGCACTCGCACTGGCCACCGCCGGCGTGCTGCTCACCGTCGCCACACCCGCCAGCGCGGCCGTGCCCGCCGGCCGCTACGTCGCGCTGGGCGACTCGTACGCCGCTGGTCCGCTGATCCCCACCCAGGTCGACCTGAACTGCCTGCGGTCCAACCGCAACTACCCGTCGCTGGTGGCCACGGCCGCCGGCTCGTCGTCGTTTGCCGACGTGAGCTGTTCCGGGGCCACCACGGAGGACATCCTCTCCGGCGGCAGCGGCGCGCTGGGCATCGCACTGCCGCCACAACTGAACGCGGTCACGTCGAACACGTCGCTGGTGACGGTGCAGATCGGCGGCAACGACATCGGCTTCTCCGGCATCATCACCGACTGCGCGGAGGCGAGCCTCAGCAGCCCGCTCGGCTCGCCGTGCAAGAACCGTTTCACCGCCGGAGGTGTCGACCAGTTGCAGGCGAGGATCGTGGCCGCGACGCCGAAGGTGACAGCGGTGCTCCAGGCGGTCCGCCGGGCCGCGCCGGGCGCCCGGGTCGTGGTGCTGGGATACCCGGCGATCCTGCCGGACTCCGGGTACGGGTGCTGGCCCGTCGTTCCGATCGCCTACCAGGACGTGCCGTACCTGCGGGGCGTCGAGAAGTCGCTCAACGCCATGCTGGCCAGCGCCGCAGGCGCCAACGGCGCCACCTACGCCGACGTCTACACCCCGTCGATCGGCCGCGACACGTGCAAGAGCAGTGGCACCCGGTGGGTCGAGGGGCTCGTCCCCCAGAACGCGGCCGCCCCGTTCCACCCGAACGCCCGTGGTGAGCAGGGCATGGCCACGGCCGTGCTCGCCAAGCTGAACAGCTGACCCGGCCCGCGATCGGTTGAACCTGCCCCGTCGGCAACGGCGGGGCAGGTTCGCGGCTGCCGTCTCAGCGACGTGGCGATGCCCAGCCGCGCTGGTGCAGGCGTTCGATGCCGTCCAGCAGCAGGTCCAGCGCGAACTCGAACTCGAACTGGTCGTCACAGCCCTGCCCCAGGACGGACTCGTCGTCGTGCGACGCCGCCATGGCGATTTCCGCGACGTGCGGGAACCTGGCCGCGATCTCCGGTGGTAGGGCCGCCGGCGGTGGGGCCGGGTCGGTCCTGCCGGACCGACCGGCGCGCCGGGAGTCGTCGAAGAGTTCTTGGCTGAAGCCCAGAATTCGGCTGCCCATCGCGTGCATCACGTGGTGCGCGAGATCGACGGAGAATCCGCCGGCCCGGAACGCCCCGATCATGGAGTCGAGGTAGGCCAGGACGGCCGGCGTGGCCATGTTCCGCGTCTCGATCGCCAGCGGCGCCCAGGGATGGCGCAGCAGGACCTGCCGCGCCGAGAGGATGCGCTGGCGGACCGCGTGCTTCCAGTCGGCCGCGGGCACGGGCGGGTCGATCTCACCAACGACCACGTCGATCATGCCGTCGAGCAACTCGTCCTTGTTGGCCACGTGCTTGTAGAGGGCCATCGGCACGACGCCCAGGTCCTGGGCGAGGTTGCGCATGCTGAGGGACTCGATCCCGGCCTCGTCGGCGAGCGCGACGGCGGCGCGCAGGATCCGGTCCCTGCTCAGCGGCGTACGGCGCAGCGTCTCAGCCTGCTCAGCCATCTCGCTCCTCGTCGTCGGGCGGGCATTCGAACCCTAATCCCCTTGACAGGTGTACGCCGTATACCTACCGTTCTCTGCAAGGTGTACGGCGTACACCAGGGGAGGGGAGAGGGATGAAAGCCATCGTTCAGGACCGATACGGTCCGCCGGAAACGCTCACACTCACGGACGTGGAGGCGCCGGTGCCTGCCGCCGATGAGGTGTTGGTGCGGGTGGAGGCCGCCGCGCTCAACGCGTACGACTGGCATGCCATGCGAGGCGACCCACGGATGGCCCGGTTGGCGATGGGCCGGTCGAGGCCCCGCGCGCGCATCCGTGGCCGGGACTTCGCCGGGCGGGTCGAGGCCGTCGGCGCCCGCGTTCGGCAGGTCCGCCCGGGTGATGCCGTCTTCGGCGACCTCGGTGACGCCAACGGCGCGTTCGCCGAGTACGTGTGCGTGCCCGAGACCCTGGTCGCGACGGCGCCGGCGAACCTGACGCCGCAGCAGGCGGCG
Organism: Micromonospora sp. A202; assembly: GCF_006715105.1. Lineage (NCBI taxonomy): Bacteria > Bacillati > Actinomycetota > Actinomycetes > Micromonosporales > Micromonosporaceae > Micromonospora > Micromonospora sp. A202. Next base: position 2,509,764 of record NZ_VFMP01000001.1, read on the forward strand.
GCCCTGCCGCTGGCCGGCATCACCGCGCTCATGGGTCTGACCAGCGCCGGGCGGGTCGAGCCAGGCCACCGCGTTCTCATCAACGGTGCCTCCGGTGGCGTCGGCACGCTGGCGGTCCAACTGGCCACGGTGCTCGGCGCGAGCGTGACCGCCGTGTGCAGCACCCGCAACGTCGATCTGGTCCGGTCGCTCGGCGCCGAGCACGTCGTCGACTACACGCGTGACGACTTCGCCCGCGACACCCGTCGCTACGACGTCGTGTTCGACCTGGTCGGCAACCGTTCCCTCGCGGCGCTCCGACGGGTCCTGACCCCGACCGGGACGCTGGTGCTCTCCGGCGGCGGTGTGTACCGGGGCGGCAGCCTCATCGGCCCGGTCGGGCTCATCGCGCGTGGGCGGCTGCTGGCACCCTTCGTCCGACAGCGCATCGTCATCCTCGCGGCGGTGCCCGGTCGGCAGCACCTCGACGCGCTCCGCGCCCACGTCGAAACCGGCCGCCTCACCCCGGTCATCGACCGGACCTATCCGCTGCGCGAGGTGCCCCAGGCCATGCGTTACCTGGAGACCGAACACGCGCGGGCCAAGGTCGTCATCACCGTCTGACGTGCTGTTTCGCCATCGGTGTCGACGGTGGGGACGGTCAGGAAGCGGCCGGTCGCGCGCACCCACGAGGACGGTCGACCGACCGGGTGGTGCTTGAGATCGGGAAGTCCGGGGTACCGAAAGCTTCATGCCGAGTGTGGGGCAAGTCGTCGGAGACCGTTACCGTCTGGTCGAAAGCATCGCCAGTGGCGGTATGGGTGACGTGTGGCGAGCCGTCGACGAAACCCTCGACCGCTGTGTGGCGATCAAGATGCTGCAACCTCGGCTGGTCACCGACGCCGGCTTCGGCGAGCGGTTCCGCCGCGAGGCCCGGGCGATGGCGGCCCTGCGTCACCCGGGCGTCGCCCAGGTCTACGACTACGGCGAGGTGTCGCATGCCGGAGCGCCGGTCCTCGCCTACATCGTGATGGAATGCGTGCAGGGGCAGCCCCTGTCGCAGCGGATCGCCGAGGTCGGCCGGCTGGATGTGGCCGAGGCGATGTCGATCGCCGCGCAGACCGCCCGTGCCCTCCAGGCGGCCCACGACGCCGGGGTCGTCCACCGGGACGTCAAGCCCAGCAACCTGATCATCGAGCCGGACGGGCACGTCGTCCTCGTCGATTTCGGCGTCGCGGTGACGCAGGAGGCGGTGAGCCTGACCGCTACGAACCAGGTCGTCGGCACCGCCCTGTACATGGCCCCGGAGCAGATCGCGAAGAACGAGACCTCCTCGGCGATCGACATCTACGCGCTGGGCGCCGTCGTCTACCACTGCCTCGCCGGCCGGCCGCCGCACCAGGGCGAGACCGCCCTCGCGGTGGCGCTGCGGCACCTTGGAGAGGAACCGCCTCCGCTGCCCGAGGACGTTCCGGACGCGGTCCGGCGGCTGGTCGCCACCGCGATGGCCAAGGAGCCCGCCCACCGCTTTCCGACGGCGGCGGCCATGGCCACGGCGGCGCAGGCGGTCACCGACCCGTCAGATGAGTTGCTGCGCACCGCCACCGCGGCGACCTCGATCGCGGTGCCCGCCGAGCAGCGGGTTGCCCGGCGCTCAGCCCTCGGCGGCGCGGAGCGGCGGGCGCGTCGGGCGGGCAGCCCTGGGACCACCGGGCTCGCGGTGCTCCTCGGATCGCTGGCCGCCGCGGCTGCCGTCCTGGTGTTCGCCGATCCCACCGGGATGATGACGGGCCCGACCGGGCGGCCGTCGACCCCTCCCGCGGTGCCACCCGCGGTGTCGCCGACGGTGCCGCCGCAGGGGGAGCCCGGCCCCGGCCCCGGTGTCGGCGGCGGCGAACCGGCCACCCGCGATTCCGCGGGTCTGCCGGTGCGGGCACCCGGATCTCCGAGCCCGACGGCCACCGGCTCAGCGGGCGGGGCCGCGGCGAGCCCGTCGGCGTCGCCCGGTGGGGGCACTGTGGATACGCCCGAGCCCACCACGTCCGAGAGTGCCCCGGCTGAACCGACGGGAGCCCCGACGGGTGAGACGACGGAGGAACCGACGGACGAACCAGTTTCGGATGAGACCGACGAGCCGTCGACCGAGGAGTCGGCGGCGGGGGATGAGTCGGCGGCGGGGCAGACCGCGCAACCGCAGGTGTAGGGCGTGTTTCGGAAGCGCTGGCCGGCCTGCGCCGGGAACGCCGAGGCGAGGTGGGGACGTACCCGTGGCACGGCTCTGGCGTGGCGGCCGGGGCCGCCACGCCAGAGTGTGATTGTCAGGAGCTGATCAGGTCAGCCCGTGCGGCAGGTGACCGTCGGCCAGTTCCAGTTGCCGTTGGCCATGATCGTGATCCCGAAGTTGTTGCCATTGCCGTTCGGTCTCGCGGTTACCGTGCCGCTCGTGCCGCTGACGGAGGCGTTCCAGCTGTTCTGCACGCTCTGGCCCCCGCCGAGGCCGAGGCTGACGACCCAGTTGTTGGTGCCGCTGACCGCGACGTTGAGGTTGAACCGGTCGCCCCACTGCTGGCCGGCGGAGAGCGTCGCGTTGCAGTTGCCGTTGCCGGGCGGGGGGCTGGTGGTGGTGGTCGGGTCCGGGTTGCTGCCGCCGCCTTCCCGAACGGTGATGTCGGAGCTGCCGCTGCTCTGATAGCCCTCGGTGGCCATGATCTGGTAGCTGTGGTTGGTGCCGAGGTTCAAGCCGGCACGGGCCCAGGCGTCGAAGTGGTTGGCGGTGGTGATGGTGCCACTCGAGCGCTTCTGCTGGCGGACGCTCCAGAACTGGTAGAACGTCTGGTTGCCGTCGATCGACGGGGCGTTGACCCGCTGGCTGCGCAGGATGTCGTAGGTGCCGCCGTCAGTGGTGACCGTGCCCATCCGGGTGGCGCCGCTGCTCGGGTTGTAGCTGCCGAAGTTCTCCACCACGTAGTACTCGATGAGCGGGTTGCGCGTCCATCCGTACAGGGCGAGGTAGGTGTTGTTGTTGCCCGGGTTGTAGCTGCCCGAGTAGGTGACCGTGCGTCGGTTGCCGGTGGCCCAACCCTTGCCGCCGACCCAGTTGTTGGTGCTCCTGTCCCAACTGCTGGTGTAACGGCCGTCGGCGCGCAGCGTCATGCTGGCGTTGCCGCTGTCCTTCCAGAACGAGAAGAAGTAGCCGTTGTGCGTGCCGGTGAGGTTCGAGGTGAGGGTCCGGTCGGCCTCCGCGTACGCGTTGGTGGCGGTCATCGTGCCGGTGACGGCCAGGACGGCGGCGCAGGCGGCGCCGAGGAGCAGCCGCATGCGGCCACGCCTCCGGGGTCTGGTGGGGATCTCGCCGGTGTCGATCATTAACGTGTTCCTCCTTGTGGCGGCTGGCGGGGGCCAGCGTGCGATACGGCCCGCAGGCTGTCGGTGGCCCGGGACGGCCATCGGCGTCGTACCGCGTGGTGGTGGCCGGTCGTCCTGCGCGACGACCGGAGGAGTGGGTCGCGGTGACTGGTGCTGACGTCAATTGAGCGCCGTCGATGGCGACCGTATTAACCCGGCCGTCGACTTGTCAACAATTTCCGGAAACACGCTGGCAACGTCGCGGCGACCGGCCGTCTGCCGTGGGAGCGGTATCTATCCAGGTCAGTAGTCGATCAGAAGCCGAGACGCTCTCCCGGGGAGCTGTGGCGGTCGACGAGGACGCGAGAAGAGCCTGCCGAGAACTTCCGGAGACTTTCCGGACCGCAATCACCCGGCGGTCAAAGGGTGCGAGGCAGGCAGGAGCCCGGTCAGCTCCGGAGGGCGTTGAGCCGCGCGGCCTGGCGGGTCAGGTGGTCGCGCTCGGCCAGGTTGGCGGCCCTCCGGGCCGCCTCGGCGTACAGCCGCGCCGCCGTCGCCGCGTTGCCGTCGCGCTCGTGCAGGTAGGCCGCGACCGCTGTGTAGCGGGGGAGTGCGTCGTCCAGTGTCGCGAGCGCCGCGAGGCCGGCGCGCGGGCCGTCGGCCTCGCCGACGGCGACCGCGCGGTTGAGCCGGACGATCGGGCTGTCGGTCAGCAGCGCGAGTTCGTCGTACCACTCGACGATCTGCACCCAGTCGGTCTCCCCGGCGGTGGGCGCGTCGGCGTGCAGCGCCGCGATGGCGGCCTGGGCCTGGAACTCGCCCAGTCGGTCCCGGGCGAGGGCCGCCTGGAGGATTCCGACGCCCTCGGCGATCAACGCGGTGTCCCATCGGCCGCGGTCCTGCTCGGCCAGCGGCACCAGGCTGCCGTCGGCCGCCCTCCGGGCGGCGCGCCGCGCGTGGTGCAGCAGCATGAGGGCGAGCAGCCCCGCCACCTCGGGGTGGTCGATTGCGGCCGCGAGCTGCCGGGTGAGCCGGATGGCTTCGGCGGCGAGGTCGACGTCGCCGAAGTAGCCCTCGTTGAAGACCAGATAGAGGACGCGCAGCACGGTGACGACGTCACCGGGCTGGTCGAACCGCACTCCGGAGACGGTGCGCTTGGCCCGGCTGATGCGCTGCGCCATGGTCGCCTCGGGCACCAGGTAGGCCTGGGCGATCTGGCGGGTGGTCAACCCGCCGACGGCGCGCAGCGTGAGCGCGACCGCTGACGACGGCGTCAGCGACGGGTGGGCGCACAGGAAGTAGAGCTGGAGCGTGTCGTCCACCGCCGGGGTGGGGCCGGGCGGAGGTTCCTCGTCGACGAGGTCCTCACGCCGACGGCGGGCCGCGTCCGCCCGGGTCGCGTCGAGGAACCGTCGCCAGGCCACTGTGACGAGCCAGCCCTTCGGGTCCCGCGTCTGGTCGGCCGACCAGACGCGGACCGCCTCGACCAGCGCGTCCTGTACGGCGTCCTCGGCCGCCGCGAAGTCAGCTCCGCGGCGGACGAGGACGCCGAGCACACTCGGCGTGAGGCTCCGGATCAGTGCCTCGTTCACTCCGTGATGGTGGGCGGCTCGGTCAGGAACGGGCGCAGTTCGAGCCACTCGTGGATCGGCTTCCCGTCCTTTCCGGGGGCGGCGGACAGCTCCCCGGCCAGCTCGACGGCGCGCTCGTAGCTGTCGACGTCGATCACCATCCAGCCGGCGATGAGGTCCTTGGTCTCGGCGAACGGGCCGTCGGTGACCGGCGGGCGGCCCTCACCGTCGTACCGGACGAACACCCCGTCGGGGGCCAGGGCCTGACCGTCGACGAACTCGCCGGTCTGCTCGAGCCGTGCCGCGAAGTCGTTCATGTACGCGATGTGCGCCGTGATCTCCTGCGGCGTCCACTGGTCCATGGGTACGTCGTTGACCCCGCTCGGGGCGCCGCGGTAGTGCTTGAGCAGCAGGTACTTCGCCATCGTCTTCTCCTCGGTGCGGGGGTGGGGCCCTTCGTGGCCGCCTTCACCCCGGGGACGGAGCTGGTCGCCGGTTCTCGACATGGCCGTCCGGATTATTTTTACTCTGGCTCAGGAGAGTGGGTGGAACCGGTCGGACACGGTGGCGCGGGACCGGCGTGAAACTTGATTCGTTCCAAAATAGTGAGCTAGTGTTCGTCGGGTGATGTCCGACTTCGAGGCGCAACTGCGGGCTGCCTCGCTGCGGGTGACCCGGCCTCGACTGGCGGTGCTCGCGGCGCTGCGCGACCACCCGCACGTCGGCACCGACGCCGTGATCGCGCTGGTCCGGGCGGATCATCCCACGGTGTCCCACCAGGCGGTGTACGACGTGCTGCGGGTGCTCACCGACGCTGGTCTGGTGCGGCGCATCCAGCCGGCCGGGGCGACCGCCCGCTATGAGTCCCGGGTCGCGGACAACCACCATCACATCGTGTGCCGCTCCTGCGGCGCCATCGCCGACGTCGACTGCGCCGTCGGCCACGCTCCCTGTCTCACCGCCTCCGACGACCATGGGTTCGTGGTCGACGAGGCGGAGGTCGTCTACTGGGGCACCTGTCCCGACTGCGCGACCGAACGCACGCCCCAGAGATCCGCAAGCTCGGAAGGAATTACATGAGCGACACCCAGGACAACGGCCCCACCAGTGCGCAGGGCGTGGACCAGAAGGCAGCGGCCGGCTGCCCGGTCGCGCACGACTCGGTGACCGCGCACGGCAGCGAGAGCGAGAACCCGGCGATCGACTCGCCGACTCCGAAGACCGGCGGTCGTCCGCGCAACAACCGGGACTGGTGGCCCAACCAGCTCGACCTCTCGGTGTTGCACGCCCACTCGTCCAAGGGCAACCCGTTGGGCGAGAACTTCAGCTACGCCAAGGAGTTCGCCAAGCTCGACGTCGAGGCCCTCAAGCGCGACATCACCGAGGCCCTCACCACCTCGCAGGACTGGTGGCCGGCCGACTTCGGCCACTACGGCGGCCTGATGATCCGGATGAGCTGGCACTCCGCCGGCACGTACCGCATCGAGGACGGTCGCGGTGGAGCCGGCGACGGCGGTCAGCGTTTCGCTCCGCTGAACAGCTGGCCGGACAACGCCAACCTCGACAAGGCCCGCCGGCTGCTCTGGCCGGTCAAGCAGAAGTACGGCCAGAAGATCTCCTGGGCCGACCTGATCGTGCTCGCCGGTAACGTCTCCCTGGAGTCGATGGGCTTCAAGACTTTCGGCTTCGGCTTCGGTCGCGAGGACGTGTGGGAGCCCGAGGAGATCTTCTGGGGCCCGGAGGACACCTGGCTCGGCGACGAGCGCTACGCCTCCGAGAAGGAGATGGCGGCTGGCGTCGGGGCGACCGAGATGGGCCTCATCTACGTCAACCCGGAGGGGCCTCGCGGCAACGCCGACCCGCTCGCGGCGGCGCACTTCATCCGCGAGACCTTCGCCCGGATGGCGATGAACGACGAGGAGACCGTCGCCCTCATCGCCGGTGGCCACACCTTCGGCAAGACCCACGGTGCCGGCGTCGCCGACAACCACGTGGGTCCGGAGCCCGAGGGCGCCCCGCTGGAGGCGCAGGGCCTGGGCTGGCTGAGCACCCACGGCAGCGGCAAGGGCGGTGACACGATCACCAGCGGGCTCGAGGTGACGTGGACCGACGTGCCGACGCAGTGGAGCAACCGCTTCTTCGAGATCCTGTTCGGCTACGAGTGGGAGCTCACCACGAGCCCGGGTGGCGCGAAGCAGTGGGTCGCCAAGGACGCCGAGGCGATCATCCCGGACGCCCACGACCCGTCGAAGAAGCACAAGCCGACGATGCTCACGACCGACCTGTCGCTGCGTGTCGACCCGGCGTACGAGAAGATCTCGCGCCGCTTCCTGGAGAACCCCGACCAGTTCGCGCTGGCCTTCGCCAAGGCGTGGTACAAGCTGCTGCACCGCGACATGGGTCCGATCGAGCGTTTCCTCGGGCCGTGGGTGGCCGAGCCGCAGCTGTGGCAGGACCCGGTGCCGGCCGTCGACCACGAGCTCGTGGGTGACGCCGACATCGCGGCGCTCAAGGCAAAGGTCCTGGAGTCCGGTCTGACGACCGCCCAGTTGGTCTCCACCGCCTGGGCGTCCGCTGCGAGCTTCCGCTACACCGACAAGCGTGGTGGCGCCAACGGCGCACGGATCCGTCTTGAGCCGCAGCGCAACTGGGAGGTCAACCAGCCGGAGCAGCTCGCGACGGTCCTGACCACTCTGGAGGGCATCCAGCGGGAGTTCAACGAGGCCGGCGGCGCGAAGATCTCGCTCGCCGACCTGATCGTGCTGGCCGGTTCGGCAGCCGTCGAGAAGGCGGCGCGTGACGCCGGCGTCGAGGTGACAGTGCCGTTCCGGCCGGGCCGCACCGACGCCACGCAGGAGCAGACCGACGTCGAGTCGTTCCGGGTCCTCGAGCCGCGCGCCGACGGTTTCCGCAACTACCTGCGTCCCGGCGAGAAGACCCAGCCGGAGGTGCTGCTCATCGACCGCGCCTACATGCTCAACCTGACCGCGCCCGAGATGACCGTCCTGGTCGGCGGCCTGCGTTCCCTGGGCGCCAACACCGCTGGTGCCCAGCACGGTGTCCTCACCGACCGGCCGGGCGTGCTCACCAACGACTTCTTCGCCAACCTGCTGTCCCCGGGCACCCGGTGGAGCGCGTCGAAGTCCGAGGAGCACGTGTACGAGATCCGCGATCTGGCCACCGACGAGGTGAAGTGGACCGCCACCGCGGTCGACCTCATCTTCGGTTCCAACTCGCAGCTGCGCGCCCTCGCCGAGGTCTACGCCAGCCAGGACGCCCGCGACAAGTTCGTGGCCGACTTCGTGGCAGCCTGGACCAAGGTCATGGAGCTCGACCGCTTCGACATCGCCTGACCGCCTGACACCGACGAGCCCCGGTCAATCCATCAGTGATTGGCCGGGGCTCGTCGGCGTTCACGCCACCCGCGCCACTGTCGACGGGCGTCCGGAAAGGCGACTAATCTGTGGCCCCACACTCCATCGATGTGAGGAGATGCGATGGCGCGTCGCACCGGCCGGCCTTCCTACCTGTCGGACAAAGCCGATGTGCGCCATCGCCGCGCGACACGCTTCGTGGCGGTCGCGGGGGCGGTCGCGCTGGTCACCGCCCTGTTGGGTGGGCTGGTCGGCTACCAGGTGGGTCGCCCGGACGCCACCGAGGCGGCCATCGCGACCCTCCAGGAGGCCGAGGCGAAGCGGGACGCTCAGCAGATCCTGGAGCTGACCGGGACGGCCCGACGCGTCCGCGACCAGATCGCCCCCGTCCTGGCCGCCATCAAGGCGGAGACGTCAGCCGGGCGTGCGCCGGATCCGGGCCAGGCGCGCCAATGGCAGGAGATCATGCGCCAGGCAGCCGAGCCGTTCGCTGACCCACCGTCGGGCACCACCGCCACCAACGTGGCGCGTGGAGGGCTGCGGGCGGCGATCCAGCAGGCGTCGCTGGCCGTCGACGCGTACGCGCTGGCCGTCGACGTCCCTGCGGCGCAGCGTGCGGCCCTGCTGGCCGTCACGGCGCGACAGGCGGCCCAGGCGGTGACGATGTGGTCTGTCGCGGCGACCCAGCTCGACCAGGTCAGCGTCGACGCCGGGCACGGCCATCAGCACGTGTTCCTCGACACAGACTCCCACGAGGGAGCGCTCACGCCGGACGGGGCGCCCGAGGGGACCGGCGGCTGAGCGGCGCTTTGCTGCTTGGTGTCTGGTTCGACTGCGGGCGCTGCTGCCGTGGCCGCCCGACGGCCGCTCAAGATCTGGGAGTGGTCGGCCGGATCGGGTACGGTCGCTTATCGCAAAGTCTATGAACCAGATTGGCTTTCTGTGCAAGGGAAGCCGCATCGGAGGGACACAGCCGTGAGGTTCCCAACTGCCGTCCGTCGGGCCGGTCTCGTCGCGGCCATCGCCGCCCTCGCGCTGAGCGCGGGTTGCGCCAAGAAGGACGACAGCGAGGTCCAGGCGAGCGGGGTCAAGCTGGTCGAGGCGGGCAAGCTGACCATCTGCACCCACCTGCCGTACCCGCCGTTCCAGTCGAAGGACGCCAGCGGCAAGGTCACCGGCTTCGACGTCGAGATCATGGACCTGGTGGCCAAGGAGCTGGGTGTCGAGCAGACGATCATCGACACCCCGTTCGAGGGGATCAAGTCCGGCCAGGACCTGAACACCGGCAAGTGCGACGCGGCCGCCGCCGGCATGACGATCACCGAGGAACGGCAGAAGGTGATGAACTTCTCCGACCCGTACTTCGACGCCACGCAGGCGCTGCTGGTGAAGACCGGTAAGCCGTACAAGTCGCTCGACGACCTCAAGGGCAAGAAGTTCGGTGTCCAGGCGGCCACCACGGGTCGTGACTACGCCAAGAAGTTCGAGGCGGAGAAGGGCCTTCAGCTCGTCGAGTTCGAGGACCTCGCCGCCCTGCAGCAGGCCGTCGCCAACGGCCAGGTCGAGGCCGCCATCAACGACCTGCCGGTCTGGAGCGAGTACCTCAAGAAGAACCCGGGCGGGTTCGAGGTCTCCGCCGAGTTCGACACCGGCGAGCAGTACGGCTTCCCCGTGAAGAAGGACGCCAACCCGGACCTGCTCAAGAAGATCAACGAGGTGCTGGCCAAGGCCAAGCAGGACGGCACGTACGACACGATCTACGAGAAGTGGATCGGCAAGCGGCCGAGCGCCTGATCATCGCGTGGTACCGGAGGGCGTGCGCCCCGCGCGCCCTCCGTGTCGGTAATCTCCGGGAAGGCAACGAGCGAACGTGAAGCTGCGACGCCGCCAGCGGGAGCGGTTGTCCCTCGGGCTCCAGTACCTGGTCTTCATCGCCGTCATCGCCGCGGTGCTCTTCGCCGCCGACTGGGACAGGCTGGCCGACGCGTTCTTCCGCGTCGACATCATCAAGTCGATGTTCCCGACGATCATCACCGTGGCGCTGCGCAACACCATCCTCTACACGCTGGGCGCGTTCGCCTTCGGTCTCGTGTTCGGGACCATCCTGGCGCTGATGCGGCTGTCCCGGGTCGCGCCGTACCGCTGGGTGGCGACGGCGTACATCGAGCTGTTCCGGGGTCTGCCCGCCCTGCTGGTGCTGTTCCTCGTCGGGTACGGCATCCCGATCGCCTTCCCGGAGCGGGAGATCCCGGGTGGGGTGTTCGGTTCGATCGCGATCGGCCTCGGGTTGACCGCGGCGGCCTACATGGCCGAGACCATCCGCGCCGGCATCCAGGCCGTCCCCAAGGGGCAGATGGAGGCGGCGCGCACCCTCGGCATGTCGCACTTCACGGCCATGCGCACGATCGTCATCCCGCAGGCGTTCCGGATCGTGATCCCGCCGCTGACGAACGAGCTCATCCTGCTCACCAAGGACTCGTCGCTGGCGTACGTGCTGGGCGTGACGGCGCAGACCATCGAGATCACCAAGTTCGGTCGGGACATGCTGAACGACCGGGTGAACGCCACCCCGCTGCTGGTGGCCGGCCTCGCCTACCTGATCATCACTCTGCCCCTGTCCCAGGTGGTACGTCGCCTCGAACTCCGCTACGCCAAGGCCCGGTGACCGCATGACGACGACTCCATCCCGCCCTGCCATCGAGATCCGCGACCTGCACAAGTCCTTCGGGCCGCTCGAGGTGCTCAAGGGCATCGACTTCGAGGTCGGCCAGGGTGAGGTGGTCTGCGTGATCGGGCCGTCCGGGTCCGGCAAGTCGACGTTGCTGCGCTGCGTCGACCTGTTGGAGGAGCCGACGGCCGGCAGGATCTGGGTGAACGGGGTCGAGATGACCGACCCGGATGTCGAGGTCGACGCGGTACGCCGCGGCATCGGCATGGTCTTCCAGTCGTTCAACCTGTTTCCGCACCTGACTGTGCTGAGCAACCTCACCATCGCGCAGCGTCGGGTGCTCAAGCGCGGCCGGGCCGAGGCCGAGCGCGTCGCCCGGGCCAACCTGGAACGCGTCGGGCTGACCGACAAGGCCGACGTGTTCCCGGCGCAGCTGTCCGGTGGGCAGCAGCAGCGGGCGGCCATCGCCCGGTCGCTGTCGATGGAGCCGAAGGTGATGCTCTTCGACGAGCCCACCTCCGCGCTGGACCCGGAGTTGGTCGGGGACGTGCTCACCGTCATGCGCAAACTGGCCGAGGACGGCATGACGATGATGGTGGTCACCCACGAGATGGCCTTCGCCCGCGACGTCGCCGACCGGGTGGTGTTCATGGACGGTGGGGTGGTGGTCGAGCAGGGGCCACCGCAGGAGGTGCTGGGCGCCCCGAAGCACGAGCGGACCCGTGCGTTCCTCTCCCGGGTCCTCGACCCGACCCGGGTCGCCCAGCTCGGTCAGACCGACCAGTCGCCCGAGCCGCCGGAGACCCCCGGCCTGCCTGCTGACGACCGCCACAACCTCTGACCAACTGATCCTGTACGTCGGGCCGCCTCAGCGATGAGGCGGCCCGCCGTCGTTCTGGCGGCCTGGTGTCAGCTTCATGTCAATCGACGGCCGTCGTGATGTCAAGGTAATCTTCTTGCAACCAGACCCTGTACTTTCGTCGATGGATTACATAAGTTGCTGTCATCCACCGAAAGTCTTGAGTCTTCCGAGCAAAGTTCGCGACGAGCCTCACCCTCAGTCGTGCTACCGCCCCCGTGCTCGGGTCGATGCACCCTGTCCTCGTCGCGTCTTCGCCCGGTTGGGAACGGAGACCCATGGACGATCACGCCGTTGGCTCCCACCGCCACCTGTCCCGCCGATCGCTGATCGCCACCGGCGCGCTCGCCGCCGGGGCGTTGGGCGCGTCCGCCCCGACGATCGGTACCGCGTTCGGAGGCAGCCCCGCCCGGGCGGCCGCCGGCGTCACCAAGAAGATCACCATCTACGCCGAGCAGTTGCCCGGCAACCTGTTCGGCTACGGCCTCGCGCCCGGTCAGGCCACCGTGCCCGGGCCACTGCTGGAGATGTACGAGGGCGACACCCTGGAGATCACCCTGGTCAACACGACCGACCAGCGGTTGTCCATCCATCCGCACGGGGTGGACTACAGCACCGAGTCCGACGGCAGCCCGTTCAACGCCTCGTTCAACAATCCCGGTGAGACGCGGACGTACGTCTGGCGCTCCCACGAGATGGTGGCCGCGGCGGGTCGGCGGTACATGCCGGGCAGCGCCGGCTACTGGCACTACCACGATCACGCGATGGGCACCGACCACGGCACCGCCGGTGTCGCGAAGGGACTGTACGGGGCGCTGATCGTCCGGCGCCGTGGCGACATCCTGCCGGAGAAGCAGTTCACTGTCGTGTTCCACGACATGATGATCAACAACCGGATGGCGCCGGCCACGCCCATGTTCGAGGCCAACCTGGGCCAGCGGGTGGAGTGGATCGCCATCGGCCACGGCAACCTGTTCCACACCTTCCACCTGCACGCCCACCGCTGGGCGGACAACCGCACCGGAATGCTGGAGGGCCCGAGCGACCCGAGCCTGGTCGTCGACAACAAGGACCTCAACCCGGGCAGTTCGTTCGGTTTCCAGGTGCTGGCCGGGGAGGGCGTCGGACCCGGGGCGTGGATGTACCACTGCCACGTGCAGACCCACTCCGACGGCGGCATGGCCGGGATCTTCCTGGTGCGCAACGCCGACGGCAGCATGCCACCGGGCGCCGAGGAGGCGATCCACCGGTTCCAGGGCCACACCCACACGCACGGAAGTTAACCGAAAGTGGGGACGGGGATGACCAGAAAAATACGACGAGTTCTTGCCGCGGTAGCGGCCTTCGCGACACTGATTCCCGCGACGACGGCGGCAGCCGCGCCGCCACCGGCAGCCGCCCCGCAGGCAGCGCAGGCGCAGCGGACCGCCGTCCTCGTGTTCCACGGGCCGGTGGCCGAGCAGCAGGACCCGGTGGCCCGTGCGGTGGACACCATCAAACAGCTTGGTGCCGGTCATGACATCGATGTCACGGCCACCACGGACCCCGCTGTCTTCACCACGGCCAAGCTGTCCGCGTACCGCAGCGTGGTGTTTCTCTCCGCGACGGGCGCCGCGCTCAACCGCGACCAGGAGTCGGCGCTGCAGAGCTACATGAAGGCCGGCGGCGGTTTCGTCGGCATCGCCGACGCCGCCCGCGCCCAGGTCGACTCCACCTGGTTCACCGGCCTGATCGGCACCCGCCCGGCGGGCGCCATCCCGGTGGCCGAGCCGGTGGCCCGGGTGACCGCCAGTGGTGAGAACCCACCCAACGAGACCAAGGAGAAGCTGACCGACGGCGACGCCAACACGAAGTGGCTCGTCCGCACCCCGACCGCCTGGGTGGCGTACGAGTTGAGCGCACCCAAGCGGATCACCGGGTACGCGTTGACGTCGGCCAACGACTCCTCCGGCCGGGACCCGAAGGACTGGACCCTCCAGGGCTCCACGGACGGCCAGACCTGGACCGATCTGGACCGGCGCACCGGCCAGAGCTTCCCGGACCGGTACCAGACCCGCCGGTTCGACATCGCCACCCCGCAGGAGTTCACGCGCTACCGGCTCAACGTCACCGCGAACAGCGGCGAACCGCTGGTCCAGCTCGCCGACCTGCGCCTGTTCACGGGCAGCACCACCGCTCCGGAGCCGCCGGCGGTGAACCGCGCGGTGGTCGACATCCTGGACCGGAAACACCCGGCCACGGCGTCGCTGCCGCTGACCATCACCCGATCGGACCGCTGGGAGAACTGGGACCCGAACCCGATCGGCACGGTGCACACCCTCGCCCAGGTCGAGGAGCGGCACTACAACCCGGGAGCGGCCGCCAACGGCGCCTTCCACCCGGTGTCCTGGTGCCGGGACTACGACGGCGGCCGGTCGTTCTACACCGGCATGGGCCACACCGAGGGCAGCTATGGCGAGGAGGCGTTCCGCACGCACCTCACCGGGGCTCTCAACTGGACCACCGGCCGCGTACGCGGTGACTGCCAGGCCACGATCGCCGCGAACTACAAGGTGGAGCGGCTCACCGCGGCCAACCAGACCGGGCAACTGGACCAGATCGGCGAGCCGCACGGGCTCACCATCGCGCCGGACGGCACGGTCTTCTACGTCGGCAAGGCGGCCTGCCCGAGCGGCCCGATCGCGGACTGGAACAACCCGGAGGTCGGTCTGGGCTGCGGCACCATCCACTCCTGGGACCCACGGACCAAGCAGGCAAAACTGCTCACGACCCTGGAGGTGATGGGCAACCGGGGCAGCGGCTCGGAGCTGGTGAAGAACGAGGAGGGCCTGCTCGGCATCGTGCCCGACCCGAAGTTCGCCGACAACGGCTGGCTCTACGTCTACTGGATGCCGCACGAGTCGGTCGACCGGGTGCAGCGGGTCGGGCAGCGCACCATCTCGCGGTTCACCTACGACCGCCAGGCGCAGACCATCGACCAGAGCACCCGCAAGGACCTGTTGCAGTTCCCGGTGCAGGTCCACAGCTGCTGCCACGCGGGCGGCGGCATGGCGTTCGACGCCAAGGGCAACCTCTACGTCGGCTCTGGCGACAACAACTCCTCCGAGGGGTCGCAGGGCTACTCCGGCAACAACTGGACCCAGGAGTACCAGGGGATCTCGTTCCAGGACGCCCGCCGCACCTCGGGCAACACCAACGACCTCGCCGGCAAGATCATCCGGATCCACCCGGAGGCCGACGGGACGTACACCATCCCGGAGGGCAACCTGTTCCCACCGGGCACCGAGAAGACCCGCCCGGAGATCTACGTGATGGGCGTACGCAACATCGCCCGCCTCCAGATCGACCCGGTGCACCAGTGGCTGACCGCGGGCTGGGTCGGCCCGGACGCCTCGTCGCCCAGCCCCACCCTGGGCCCGGCCAAGTACGAGACGGCCACCATCATCACCTCCGCCGGTAACCAGGGCTGGCCGTACTGCATGGGCAACCGGCAGCCGTACCGGGACCGCAGCAGCACCGACGCGACGGTGCTGACCGGCTGGTACGACTGCGACAACCTGAAGAACACGTCGCCCCGCAACACCGGTCTGGTGGACATCCCGGCCGCCCGGGACAACATGATCTGGTATTCGCCCGACGGCGGCGGCCCGGTCTTCCCGAAGCGGACCGACGGCAGCGGCCTGCCGACCTACGTCGCGGCCGACGCCACCTACACCCAGCCGTACCTGCGAGGCGGCGGGCAGGCCATCATGTCCGGCCCGACATACCACCGGGAACTCGTCGACACCACCAGCGGTGTGGCGTGGCCGGAGCACTGGGACGGTAAGTGGTTCATCGGCGACCAGTCCAACGCCGCCAACCGGGTAGCGGTCACCGTCGACCCGGCCGGCGTGCCGCAGGCCACCCCACCGGTGTACGCCGAGTCGCTGCGCGCCATCATCCCGGGCGGCAACGGCGACGCCCGGCTGCAGAGCTGGATGGACGCCAAGTTCGGCCCGGACGGCGCGCTCTACCTGCTGGACTACGGCGGCGGCTTCTTCAGCCTGCACCCCAACCAGAAGCTGATCCGGATCACCTACACCGGTGGTGCGCCCACCCCGGTGCCGGCGGCGAACTCGGTCGCCGTGCAGAACAAGCCGCTCACCATCGCCTTCGACGGCGCCCGCTCCGGCGGCGTCAGCCACCGGTGGGAGTTCGGCGACGGCACCACGTCCACCGAGGCGAACCCCCGTCACACGTACGCCACTGTCGGCACCTACACCGCGAAGCTGACCGTCACGTACGCCGACGGTGAGACCGCGACGGTGCAGAGCACGGTCACGGTGGGCTGCGCGGTGCCCGACAGCCGGCAGAACGTGTGGCTCCACGACACGGACACCGGGGTGCCCAGCCGGCCGGTCGGGCAGGGCTGCACGATCAACGACCTGATCGACGACGAGAGCACCTGGGCCGACCACGACGCCTTCGTCCGACACGTGAGCGCGGTGACCCGCGCGTTGCAGGACGACGACCTGCTCACGGCCCGGGAGTCCGGCACCCTCACCCGCCTGGCTGCGGCGTCGGAGGTCGGTCGGAACGGGCGCACCGGCTACGAGGCGCTCTTCGACGGCACCGCCGAGTCGCTGCGCGGCTGGGAGCAGGCGCCGACGGGCTCGTTCGCCATCCAGCCGGACGGCTCGCTGCGCTCCAGCGGCGGCCTGGGCATGCTCTGGCACACGAAGGAACTGGGCGACTTCTCGCTGAAGGTCCAGTTCCGCGACATCGCACCGGGCACCGGCCGGGCCAACACCGGCGTCTTCACCCGCTTCCCGGACCCGCGGATCCCGCTGGAGGAACGCCCGCCGGGCAGCTGCGGCACTGTCGGATCGGCCCGCACCTCGCAGGCCTGGGTGGCGATCTACTGCGGACACGAGATCCAGATCTACGACGGCGAGACCGGCGAGCCGCAGAAGACCGGCTCGGTCTACAACTTCGACCCGGTGCCGCTCGCCCAGGCCGGCGTCACCCCGAAGGAGCAGTGGAACGACTACGAGATCCGCGTCGTCGGGCAGCACTACACGATGGTCCGCAACGGCGTGGTGATCAACGAGTTCGACAACACGCCGGGCAAGCAGTCGTCCCGCGCCGGCGACCCGCCGACGGACCTGCGGCAGTTCCTGCGCGGCTTCATCGGCCTGCAGAACCACGGTGACAACGACCTGACCGAGTTCCGCAACGTCCGCGTGCGCGAGCTCTAGGAGAGACGATGACCCGACGACTGACGGCTGCGC
Organism: Micromonospora sp. A202; assembly: GCF_006715105.1. NCBI lineage: Bacteria > Bacillati > Actinomycetota > Actinomycetes > Micromonosporales > Micromonosporaceae > Micromonospora > Micromonospora sp. A202. Next base: position 2,526,830 of record NZ_VFMP01000001.1, read on the forward strand.
TGGCGGCGTTCCTGCTCACGGTGATCCCGTGGGCCGCGACGCCCGCCTCCGCCGCCCCGCGCATCGCGGAACAGGTGTTGACCTGGACCGCCGACGGCGACATCACCCGCTACAAGTCCGCACCCGCCCAGGCGGTGGCCGGCGAGACCACGATCATCTGGGAGAACAGCGAGGCCACCGGCAACACCATCGGGATGCCGCACACGCTGACCTTCGACACCAGCACCGAGGGCTACAACCACGACGTCACCCTGAACATCCTGGCCAGCCCGTTCGACGCCAACAACGGCCGCCACCAGGCGACAGTGACGCTCACCCCGGGCCGGTACCGCTACTTCTGCTCGATCCCGGGGCACAGCCAGATGGTCGGTGAGCTGGTGGTCACCGACGGTGGCGGAGGCGACGACACCACACCGCCGACGGTGACCGCCGCCGTGGCCGGTGACCGCGACGACGACGGCAACTACCTGGGCGCGGCGACGGTGACCGTGACGGCCACCGACACCGGCTCCGGTGTGGAGACCGTCGAGTACCAGGTCGACGACACCAGCTTCCTGCCGTACACCGAGCCGGTGCGGGTGACCGCGATCGGTGACCACTCGGTGCAGTTCCGAGCCACCGACCAGGACGGCAACGTCAGCGCGGTCGGCTCGGTGTCGTTCCGGATCGTCGAGCCGGGGGAGGAGGACACCACCGCGCCGGTGGTCACGGCCGCACTGGCCGGCGAGCAGGACGGCGACGGCAACTACATCGGTACGGCCACCGCCACGCTGACCGCCACCGATGCCGGATCCGGTGTCGCCACCATCGAGTACGCGTTGGACGGGGCGGCCTTCACCGCGTACACGAATCCGATCGTCGTGAACGCGGCCGGGATGCACATGCTGCACTACCGGGCCACCGACGTCGCCGGCAACACCTCGGCGGAGCAGATGTCCCACTTCACCGTCGTCGCCCCGCCGGAGGAGGACGACACTCCGCCGGCCGTGGCCGCCACGGTGACCGGCGAGCGCAACGGCGACGGCGCGTACGTCGGCGCCGCGACCGTCACCGTCACCGCGACCGACGCCGGCTCCGGTGTGGCGTCGGTCGAGTACGCGCTCGACACCGGGGGCTGGACGGCGTACGCCACACCGGTCACGGTCCGCACCACCGGCGCGCACACCCTGCGGTACCGGGCGACCGACGCCGCGGGCAACGCCTCCACCGAGCAGTCGACGACGTTCACCGTGGTGGCCGACGGCACCGACGCCTGCCCCGGGTCCGACACCCGGGCCACAGTGGTCATCGACGGTGACGACACCGGGGTCGGCAACGTCGACACCGGCGACGGCTGCACCATCAACGATCTGATCGACGAACACGCCGACTACCCCGGCCACGCCCACTTCGTCCGGCACGTCGAGGCGGTCACCACCGCGCTGGTGGCCGACGGAACGCTCGACCGGCGGCAGCAGGGCGCCATCGTCCGGGCCGCGGCCCGATCGGACGTCGGCGCATGAGTCCTCGAATCTCATCGACAGGGAGTACAACGATGCCCGGACGTACCGTCGCCAAGCTGGCCACCGTGAGCGCCGTCGTCGCCGCCTCGGTGCTGGCCGTGGCACCCACCGCCCACGCCGACCTGGTCACCCACTGCATCGGCACCGGTGGGGCGGTGACCGTGCCCAACGACCTGTACGTGCCGGCGGGCGAGTCCTGCGCGCTCACCGGCACCACGATCACCGGCAACGTCACCGTCGCCGCCGGCGGCAACCTGGTGGTGACCGGTGGGCGGGTCAGCGGCGAGGTACGCGTCGCCGCTGACGGCTACCTCGACGCCACCGACACCACAGTCGACGGCCAGGTGGTGCTGGCCGCCGGCGGATACGGCATCTTCCTCAAGGACGCACAGACCGGCACCGTGACCGTGCGGCCGAAGGGCAGCGCGACCATCGACAGCTTCCTGTTCGCCGAGGAGTCGACGGTCGCCGGGAACGTCACAGTCGGCGCGGGTGAGGTCCGGCTCGACCGGGGCACCCAGGTGCAGCGCAACCTCAGCAGCACCGGCACCTACTACACCGACCTGCACGACTCGTTCGTCGACGGCACACTGTCGGTGCTCAACAGCGCCACCGGCAGTGTCGTGTGCGGCAGTGCGGTACGCGGCAGGGCCACGTTCGCCGGCAACCTGGGCGGCGTGCAGGTCGGCCCGAACGGCGCCCTCGACAGCTGCGCCTCCGGTGGCTACTGGGGTGGGGACGTCAGCATCACCAGCACCACCGGCGGCGTCACCGTCGACGACAACATCATCAACGGTCAGTTGACGGTGACCGGCAACGACCCGGTCGCCCAGGTGGCCGCCAACAACCGGATCCGTGGTGGCGTGACCGGCGATCAGGCGGCTGCGACCACCAACCGGGCTGCCCGGGTGGCCGCTGCGGACCGGGACGACGCCGGTGACCAGCGGGCCGAGGTCCGCCGCACCTCGGCGGTGCAGGAGGCCACCGCGGCCGGCGTCGCCCGGCTCTGACCGAACGACACGACAGCGGCCGGTCACCCCGAACCCGGGGTGACCGGCCGCCGTGCCGGATCGGCTAGAAGTTGCCGGCCGAGTTGCACTTCACGCCCTGGTCGAGGCAATTGCGCACCCGTGCGGCCAGCGCCTCGTCCTTCCACGCGTTGAAGAAGTCCGCGTGCATGGAGAACGACGTGCCGGACGCGAGGGTGATGCCGTCGGTGTTCGCGCTCAACGGGTACGAGATCACGAACGACACCGAGGGGACCGGCACCGGGTGGCTCTTCGGGCAGGCCCCGGTGTGGTCACCGTTGGCCATGTGCGCCTTGTGGTCCGGACTGTCCAGGTGCCTGCCGTCCCAGCAGTCCGGGAAGGTGATCTGCCGGACGATGTTCGCGGTCCTGGCGCAGACCGGGAAGGTCTTGTCGGCGCTGCGGCCGATCTCGCCGCCGATGCCGGCGCACCAGAAGTGGTTGCCCTGCTTGTCCGGGGTGTCGACCTGGTTCTTGGCGTTCCCGGTGATCATGCGCAGGCCGAACGGGAAGGGCTGGGTCCGGCTCGGGTCCTTCAACCGGGAACCGTAGTAGACGGTCACCTCCGTCGGGTCCACGACCTTGCCGTTCTGGTACATCGTCGGCACCCAGTAGGCGGACTGGTCGTCCGGCGAGTTGCAGGTGGTCGCCTTCGACGCCCGCAGCGACTCGGCGGTCGAGTTGGCGTCGGTCGACCGGTTGCCCCAGAAGGTGTGGTTGTGTGAGCCGCCGACGAGCTTGGGCAGCACGATCGGGTCGTCGCTGTTGTGGTGGCTGGTCTTGCAGCCGACATTGAACTCGGGGACCTTGAACGGGTTGCCGGTCACCGCCTTGGGTTTGCGCGCGAAGAACGTCTTCGTCGCGGCTGCCTGCGCGGCGGCGTCGATGGTGATCCAGCCCCCGGACGCGGTGGGTGGGACGGTGCCGGTCGACGGGGTGGTCGGCTTGCCCGGGGTGGACGGCGTCGCGGACGTGCCCGGAGCGCTCGGCGTGACCGACGGGTCGGCCGGGGCGGTGTCCGTCGGCGCCTCGGGGCCGGACGAGTCGATGCCGGTGTCGCCGGATGGGCCGGACGCACCGGGAGTGCCCGGGATCTCCTTGCATCCGCCGGCGAGCGCCAGGCTCATCAGCAGCAGGGCGGTAACGGAACGACGGTGTCGAGGGGTGGATCGCAGATTTATCAAGGGGGGCGCACCATTCTTCCGAGAAGGAAGAGTACGAGTCGCCCACCTGTTCGTTCGCAACCGCAACGATTAAATCTGCCTTAAATATCGCTCAGCAATTGCCTGGTCAGTTTTGCGGAGCCGCCGCGCTGTCGATTCAATCTCATTTCCGTGATTCTTCTCCAAAAACTGTAATCGGCGACTCCGGCGGCACTCCACTTTTCTGGGCGTCCTGGGTGCCGGGCCGCGACGAGTTGATGGCGGGCACCCCGCGTCGACCGGCACCGCGTCTTGTCACGAAAGGCGGACAGCGGCGACGAACCCCGGCCGGGTGATGTGCGGCTGCGCCTTCCCACCTTCGCTTCGTGATTTCCGAAAAACAGGGCGCGGTGCCGTGGACGCGGAGAGAATTGCGGCCGGAAAGCACGTAGAGCCGGGAGACGTTCGATGGGTTTACGAAGGCGAATGGAGCTCGTGGTGGTGACCGTCGCGGCGACACCTCTGGTCCTCGGCGGATGCACCGTCGAGCGGAAGCCCGCCGCCCGGCCCGCCGAACGGAAGGTGCCGTCGCCGGAGCTGACCCTCACGCCCGCTGACCGGTCCCGGAACGTGCCGCTCAGCGCCGAGGTCGCGGTGCTCGTCAAGGGCGGGAAGATCACCGCCGTGCGTATCGCCGATGACAACGGGATGTTGGTCAGGGCGCAGCCGCGGGAGGACGGCTCGGCGTGGGTGCCGACCGTGCCGTTGCAGCCCCAGCGCACCTACACGGCCGAGGTGACCGCCACCGGCGACTCCGGGGGGACCACCACCCGCACGACGACCTTCACCACCATGGCGACGTCGACGAAGCCGCAGGTGACCAGCACGCTGTATTTCGCCGACAAACGGACGTACGGCACGGCGATGCCGGTGACCCTCGCTTTCGATCCGCCCATCGCCAAGGCGGCTCGTGCCGATGTGCAGCGTCGGTTGTTCGTCACCACGAACCCACCGCAGCCGGGTGTCTGGTCCTGGGTGGACGACGGCAGTCAGGTCTACTACCGCGCTCCGGACTTCTGGCGGCCGGGCACGACCATCAGCGTCCGGGCCGGTCTGGAGGGTCTGCCGATCGGCCGGAACCGGGTCGGTGACGCCGACCGCACCGCGACGTCCATGATCGGGCGGCAGGTGGCGATCGAGGTCGACAACGCCACCAAGCAGATGCGCGTGCTGCGCGACGGCAAGCTGATCCGCAGGATCCCCGTCAGCCTCGGCAAGCCGAGCACCCCGACCTCCAGCGGCAAGATGGTGATCATGGAGAAGCACCAGCGCACCAGGTTCGACACGCGCGGCGAGCCGAACGGCGGTTACGTGGTGGACGTCCAGGACGCCCAACGGCTCACCTGGGGCGGCGAGTTCATCCACGGAGCGCCCTGGTCGGTGTCGGATCAGGGACACCGCAACGTGTCGCACGGCTGCACCAACGTCTCGGCTGCCGCCGCCGACTGGCTGATGGGCGTCACGCAGGTCGGTGATCTGGTCACCTTCACCGGCACCGAGGTCCGGCTGCAACCGGGCAACGGGTGGACGGCCTGGAACACCAGCTGGGAGCAGTTCGTCAAGGGCAGCGCACTGCCGGTACCCGCCGCTCTTCGACCGGCTCCGACCCCGGTGCCGCACGCGGACGCGGTCGGCGGCGGCTCGCCGAGGTCCGGTCCCTCCGCCTCCGGCGGCTGAACCGGCAGGTGTCCGACAGACTCAACGCACTTGCCGGACGTCCCTACCCTCCGGGTCATGACGTACGAGCCGATGATGGTTCCCAGCCGGAAGCCCAACCGGACGACTCGTACCGTCCTGATCGTCGTCGGCGTGGTGTTGACGGTGTGCTGCGTTGTCGGCGTCTGCGGCGGGTTCTGGTTCTACCGCTCTATCAAGGACGCCGTCAAACCGGTCCGGGTGGCCACGGCTGCGTACATCGACGACGTGCGGGCCGGCAACTACCCGGCCGCGTACGGGCGGCTGTGCGGGGAGATACGCGAGACCATGACGCAGGCCGATTTCGCCCGGATCCAGGCCGCCCAGTTGAAGATCGGCAGTTACGAGATCGTCGGTGTGTACGTCAACAACTCCAACGGGCGGGTCACCGGGACCTCGACCGTCGAGATGGTCCAGGAGGCCACGGGTGCACGGATGACCCAGACCATGGTGCTGGTCAAGGAGGACGGTGAGTGGCGCGTCTGCCAGTGAGCGACGATCCGGCCGAGTCGGTGGTCGGGCTCAGGCCGGGGCGAGTTCCGGCACGCCGTAGTGCTGGTCGAGGACCTGCACGGCGGCGCCCGCGGCGATGACGTCGGCGCCGAGGCTGGACAGGGTCACCTTCGTGGTGAGCCAGTCCGCGCGTCGCGCGTCGGCCTGGACCGCCTCGGTGACCGCCGCGAGATAGGTCCGCGAATGACGTAGGAGATCCGCGCCCGCCAGCACCACGTGGGCGAGGTCGAGTGTCTGGAGCAGGTTGACCACGCCCACCGCCACGACGCGGGCGGCCCGGTCGATGTCTCCGGCCTCGGCGGCCTGGTTGTGCACGATCTCCAGGCACCCGTGGCGACCGCAGACGCAGCGAGGTCCGTTCAGGTCGACGACCGTGTGGCCGAATTCGCCCGCGTTGGTGTGCGCGCCCCGGTGGGCCGTGCCGCCCAGCCAGAATCCGCCACCGATGCCGGACTCGATCATGATGAGTGCCGCGTCGCCGAACGTGGCGCCGTGGCGCCAGGCCTCGGCCGTGATCCCGGCGGTGACGTCCTTGTCGAGGTGGACGGGCAGGCCGAGGCGTTTCTCGGCGATCTCGCGCAGCGGTACGTCGTGCCAGTGCCGCAGGCCGTGGGCGTCACGGACCAGGCCGTGGGCGTGGTCCAGCGGGCCGATCATGCCGATGCCCACCCCGGTGAGCCGGCCCCGGACGTCGCTGCTGCCGGTCATCGCGTCGATGCCGGTCGTCAGGGCGTCGAGAAGCTGCTCCGGGGTGAAGTCGCCGGGCAGTGGGCTGACCGTCGAGTGGTGCACGGTGCCGGCCAGGTCGACCAGGACCAGCCGCAGGGTGCGCCGGGCCACGTGCGCGCCGATCGCGTACCGGCTGTCGGGGACGAGTTCGTAGACGACCGCGGGCTTGCCGATGCCCGTGCGGCGCACACCGGCGGGACGGATCAGGCCGTCGGCGCTCAGGCGGGCGATGACCTTGGAGACCGCCTGGGGTGTCAGCCCGGTGGCCTCGACCACGGTCGACCGCTCGAACGTTCGCACGGCGCGCCCCAGTGCCATGACCCGTGCCTGGTTGTAGCCGCGCAGGAAGCTCACGTCAGCAGTGATGCGGGTCATCTCACCAGCCTATTACGCAACGCTGTTGCTAAATTTTTTCGGTGATCGAGTTGAGCAGAGGTCGACGGGTGGCGGCGTTGGCCGCGCTGGCAATGGGTGGCGTCGCGATCGGCCTGACCGAATTCGCGGCGATGGGCCTGCTGCCCGACATCGCGCGCGGCCTGCTCCCGCAGGAGTACGCCCGGTCGTCCTCGGACGCGGTCGCCCGAGCGGGATGGACGATCACCGCGTACGCCCTCGGCGTGGTCGTGGGCGCGCCCCTGATCGCCGCGCTGAGCGCCCGCCTGCCCCGCAAGAAGCTCGTGCTCGGTTTGCTCGCGCTCTTCGCCGTCGGCACTGTCGCCTCCGCGATCGCACCCACCTTCGACCTGGTGCTGGTGGCCCGGTTCGCGGCGGCGTTGCCGCACGGGGCGTACTTCGGGGCGGCCGGTCTGCTCGCGGCGACCCTGATGGGCCCCGGCAACGAGGCCCGTGGCTTCGCCACAGTGCTCAGCGGCCTGACCGTGAGCAACGTGGTCGGCGTACCCCTCATCACCCGGCTCGGGCAGGCGGCCGACTGGCGCGTCGCGTACCTGGTCATCGCCGGTGTCTTCGTGCTCACGCTGCTGGCGGTGCTGGCGGTCGTGCCGGAGGTCGCCGCGACGGTCGACGGCTCGCCGGCGGCCGAGCTGAGGTCGCTGCGGTCCTCGCAGGTCTGGCTGGTCGCGGCGACGGGGGCGGTCGGGTTTGCCGGGTTCTTCGCGGTCAACACCTACATCGCCCCGGTCACCACTGACGTGGCCGGCCTCTCGGCCACGACGGTGCCGTGGGCTCTGGTCGCGGTGGGGCTCGGCATGACCGTGGGAAATGCCCTGGGTGGCTGGTTCGCCGACCGTGACCTGCAACGGAGCATGGTCATCGGCTTCGTCGCGATGACCGTGAGCATCGCCGCGTTCAGCCTCGTCGCGTCGACTCGCGTCGGCCTTTTCGTCGGCGCGTTCCTGGTCGGCGCGACAAGCCTCTATCTCGGGCCGGTCCTCCAGGCGCGCCTGATCACGGTCGCCCCCCGAGCGCAGATGATGGGCGCGGCGCTCAACCAGTCCGCCATGAACATCGCGAACAGTCTGGGCGCGGCCCTGGGCAGCGTCGCCATCGCCGCGGGGCTCGGTTACCTCGCGCCGGCCCGGGTGGGCGTCGTCCTGGCGATCGTCGGGCTGGCCCTGGGGATGGTCAGTTTCGCCGTCGGACGCCGTACGCGTGAGCGGGTCCCGGCCACCGTCGGGAGCTGACGTGGCCGGGCCGCCCGCGGCCGGGGGTCAGAAGTCGTCGACGCTGACCGTCACGCGATGGGCACTCGATCTCCAGTTCGGCAGGTTGATCACGTCGTACCCGCCGCCGCGTTGACCCACTGTGATCCGCACCAGGCCGAGGTGCGCCGGCGTCGACGGGATGAACAGGTCCACGCCGGTGATGAAGGTCTGGCTGAAGAACTCCGGCAGGGGAGCGGTCAGATCGGTCACGCCGTCGCTGTCGTCGTCGAACGCGAAGATGGCGATCGTCCGCTTGACCCGCGGCGTGTTCGCCGCGTTCAGGGCATCCCGGCCGTTGATCCAGAGGTTGTCACCGGCGTCGCCCTGGTCGCCCCACCACTCCTTCTGGCGTTGGATCGTCAGCGCGGTGTGCCGGTCGCTGGTGTCCACGAGCGCGCCGAGCCCCTCGCCGGGAATGCTGGTCGCCAGGCGGACGAACGAGTCCGAGCGGAGGAACGGCTGGGCGTAGAAGTGGTGCGTCGGCGCGCCGGCGCGCACGATCGCGAACTCGTAGCGGGCAGTGGCGAGCACCGGGACGGGACCGAACGCGCCGTCGCCAGTCAGGGGCAGCCGATGAGTGGGCCGGTCCGACAATCGACCACCGGTCAGCGAGTTGACCGGGTAGACCTCCAGGGTGGCGTCGGTGACGCCGACGTTGCTCGGGAAGAGCACCGCGCGACCGGAGACCTGGGCCGTGCCGAAGAGTTGCGGCACGATCCGTGTGGTGTGTGGGGCGCGACCCTGAAGGAAGCGGAAGATCTCGCCGAACGACTCCGCCGACGACACGGTCTGCGTGTGGGACTGGTCCGGGAGGTGCACGTTCGTCGCACCGACGATGGCGCGGGCCGGATCGCCCTCACCCCAGATCGCGAGCGTGGGCACACCGCCCGGCGGGGACGTCGCGGTGCGCCCGTCCAGGTTGACGTAGTGCGCGACCCGGGCGGCACGCGCCGGTGAGCTGGCGAGGTAAGCCTGCAGGACGAAGGTGCCCAGGGAGTGCGCGAGCAGGTCGACCCGGTCCGCGCCGGTCGTCGCCAGCAGGCGGGAGATCCGCGCGTCGAGCCCCGCGTACACCTGGGGGAGGATCGTGGCGATGTTCGGCGAGTCGTACTCGTGGGCCTCGATCATGTCGATCGGGTAGCCGTTGCTGGCGAGTCGTTTGGCCTGGGTCTGGAACTGCGAGGCCGACCCGGCGCTGCCGTGCACGAAGATCACTGGGCGGTACGTCGGCGTGGCTGCGGCGTCGGCGGCGGCGAGCGGAACGGGGGCGACGGACAAGCCGACCGCGAGGGCGCCTCCGGCCAGCACGCAGAGCAGTCTCCGGCGGAACGTGTGCATCGGTCCTCCACCCTGAGCGACAAAGTATGTGCACTGTTAGCGCAAGTATCGTGTCAGGGTGAGGCGCGGCGGTCCACACCTTCCTCGGTCAGCTGACCTCTTTGGCGAGCAGGTCGCCGACGGCGGCGCGGACCGGGTCGGGGTTCGCCCAGCTCCAGTTGGGATGCGCGCGGTTGGTGAGCAGGGCCAGGACGAGTCTGCGGCCCGGGTCGACCAGGAGCGAGGGGCCGGCGAAACCGGTGTGGCCGAACGTCCGGGCCGAGGCGAGCCGACCCATGAACCAGCTCTGGTTGAGCACCACTCCCAGACCGTGGGCGGCGGTCCGATTGGGCCGCTCCGGGTCGACGGCGCGCTTCCCGGAGTTCTGGTTGGTGAGCATCCGGCGTACGGTCGCCGCCGAGAGGACCCGCTTGCCCTGGTAAGTGCCCCCGTCGAGGAGCATCTGACCGATCGCCGCCAGGTCGGTGGCGGTGGCGAAGATGCCGGCGTGGCCCGCCACACCGCCGAGGTGGTTGGCGACGTCGTCGTGGACGGTGCCCCGGAGCAGACCCCGCGACGAGCGGGCGTCGGTGGCGACGAGACGACCGGCCTTCGCGCTGCCGGACAGCCAGGTGTTCGGGTTGAAGCCGGTGTCGCGCAGGCCGAGCGGGCCGGTGAGGCCGCTCTTGAGCGCCTGGTCGAGGCGCTGACCGGTGACCTTCTCGACGATCTTGCCGGCGACCATGAGCCCGACGCTGGAATAGCGGAACGTGTTGCCGGGCACGGCACCGGAGACCAGCCCGGTGGTGAGCACGGCGTTCCAGCGAGCCGCGTTGTCGGAGAGCCCGGTGACCTTGGCGCCGACGGGCAGACCGCTGGTGTGGGTGAGCAGCATCTCGACGGTGACCCGCTCGGTGCCCGCGCCGGTGAAGGCGGGCAGGTAGTCGCGGACCTGCGCACCCAGGTCGACGCGTCCCTTGTCGACCTGCTGCAACAGCAGGATGGCCGTGTACACCTTCGTGACCGAGGCGAGGTCGAAGACGGAGTCGGGGCGCATCTCGACGCGTTGGCCCGCCGCGAGCAGCTTGGGGCCCGCGCCGTAGCGCAGCGCCTCACCGACCGCGGTGTGCACAGTCGTCTTCCCGTCGACCAGGACGACAGCGACAGCACCGGGAAAGCCCTTGTGCTGAACGGTCTGCGGTGTTGCGGGCAGGTGCCGCCGCAGCAGCGCGGTCACGTCCTGCGCGTAGCGGGCCTGCCCGGCCGGCGCGGTGGCGCCGCTCGGGGACGCGGTGGCGCTCGGAGAGCCCGACGGCGACGTCGCGTTTCCCGCCGCGCCGAAACCCACAGTGTTGCCGGCGGCGTCGGTCGCGGTCACCGCGTCACCGGGACCGGCCACACCCGGGTCCGGCGAGCCACTGTCGCCGCACCCGGCAATGGCGGAGGTGGCAGCGGCCAGGCCGACCCCCAGCAGAGTACGACGCGCAACGAGCATGCCGGAGATCGTGACAGTTGACACTGACGCATGCCAACCGGACCGGCCGAACGTCGATGTCGTCCATACCATCGGCCGACAAGTGGTCACCTGCCGGACACGGTCGGTCGACAACCGTGGGGTTGTGCGACGATCGGCGAGCGTCACGCCGAACGACCGTCCACCGGTCCGACCGCGCACCGAACGCTGGCGGGCACGGCGGAGGGCACACACCTCGCATCCCTTGGAGAGCACGATGTCCCTCTCCCCATCCCGGGTCTTCGCAGAGCTGAACGCGGCTCGACCCCCTGACCAGGCCGCCCCGATGATGGGTACGGCCGTCGTGGTCGGTGGCAGCGTCGCCGGCCTGCTGGCCGCCCGGGTGCTGTCCGATCACGCCGACAGCGTCGTCATCATCGACCGGGACGACCCCCAGGTGGCCGGCGCGCGGCGCGGCGTCCCCCAGGGGACGCAACTGCACGCGCTACTGCCCGGCGGCCTCCTCCAGCTGGAGCGCCTTTTCCCGGGATTCCGCGAGGAGGCGCTGGCGCACGGGGCGATCGAGGCGCCACCCGAAGCCCGGCGCAACTACCTCGACGGCCGCGCGAAGGTCGTCGTCCCCGACGACGCCGACAGCCTGGCGGGCAGCCGGCCGCTGCTGGAGGGGCTGATCCGTCAGCAGGTGCTGCGGCTGCCCAACGTCAAGACGGTCACCGCCCGAGCCACCGGCCTCGTGTTCGAGGGCGCCGCGGTCACCGGTGTCCGCTGCGAGGTCGGCGGGGTCGTCGGCGTCGAGAGGGGCGACCTCGTGGTGGACGCCATGGGGCGGTCGAGCCGACTCTCGGACTGGCTGGAGCAGGCCGGCTGGGACCGGCCGGTCACCCGGCGGATGACCACGCACCTCAATTACGCGACCGCCCTGTTCCGACGCCCGGCGGTCACCCCGCCCTCGACGGTCGTGCTGGCGCTGCACACCCCGAAGATGGGGCTGGACGTGGCCGGGGCCGCGTTCTTCGCCATTGAGGACGGCCGGTGGATGGCCATGATGGCCGGTTACGGCGACAACCGCCCGGGGCGCACCGCGGAGGACTTCGTCCGCCGTCTGCGGGAGCAGTTCCCACCCGAGTTCGGCGAGCTCGCCGACCAGGAGATGCTCGGCGACGTCCAGACCTACCACCACGCCGACAGCCGGCGACGGGACTTCCACGCGCTGAAGCGGTTTCCGGCCGGCCTGGTCAGCGTCGGCGACGCCGTCGCGTCGTTCAACCCGGTGTACGGGCAGGGGATGACGTCGGCGGCCCTGCACGCGGCCTGCCTGTCGATGTATCTGCGGTCCGGCCCCGATCTGCGGGCGCCCGCGCACCACTTCCTCGCGCTGCAACAGGTCGTGGTCGACGCGGCGTGGTCGATCTCGACCTCCGCCGACCTGGCGTTGCCCCACGTCGACGGGCCCTACCCGCGCGGCTACCGGATCTCCAGCTGGGCGAGCCGGCAGATCATCGCCGCCACCGTCACGGACGTGGCGACCGCCCGCCGGTTCAACGACGTGGTCTCCATGCGCGAGCACCCACGGGCGCTGGCCCGGCCCGGCGTGCTCCTCGGCGCGCTGCGCGCCAACCGACGCGCTCGCTGACGACCCCGCACCTGAGCACTGACGGCCCGGCGACCTCCTGACGAGGCCGCCGGGTCCGATCGTCTAGCGGGGGAGCTTGCGCAGGACGTCGACGACGAAACGGTGGTCGTCGAGCTGCGGCAGCCCGGAGACACCGACCCAACCCACCACGCCGGTGCCACGGACGCGCAGCGGCACCGCGCCACCGGCCGCCGCGTACCGCGAGGCCGGCAGGCCGTACCTCTCGGCCAACGTCACCTGCTTGTCCTGGCACAACCGGGCCATGTACAGCGACGAGTGCTCGAACCGCATCACGACCCGACCCTTGCGGCGCAGCCACGCGTCGTTGTCGGCCGTCGACCCCGGCAGGCCACAGTGGAACAGTTGGCGCCCGGCCCGCCACACCCCGACCGAGACCGGCAGCCGCTGCTCGGTCGCGGCAGTGACGGCGAGCATCCCCAGCTCGTACGCGTCCGTCTCGGACAGGCCCGCGAGTTCCAGCTCGCCCTCCTCGCGTAGCAGCTCGTCCAGGGTCGGCCACGCGTCACGGTCAGTTGACATGTTTCTTCTCCTCGTCGAACGGGGCGGATCACCAGGCGCGGGGCGATCACCAGGCGCAGGGCGCGTAGTCCTTCAGGAAACAGCCGTACAGGTCCTCGCCCAGCTCGCCGCGGACGATCGGGTCGTACACCCGGGCCGCGCCATCGACCAGGTCCAGTGGGGCGTGGAAGCCCTCGTCGGCCAGTCGCATCTTCGTCGGGTGGGGGCGTTCGTCGGTGATCCAGCCGGTGTCGACGCTGGTCATCAGGATGCCGTCGGTCAGCATCTCCTCGGCGCTGGTGCGGGTCAGCATGTTCAGCGCGGCCTTGGCCATGTTGGTATGCGGGTGCCCCGGCCCCTTGTAGCCCCGGCCGAACTGGCCCTCCATCGCCGACACGTTCACCACGTACTTGCGGCGGGCCGCCGCCGCGGCCATCGCCGGGCGCAGCCGGCTGACCAGCACGAACGGCGCGGTGACGTTGCACAGTTGCACTTCGAGCAACTCGACCGGGTCCACCTCCTGCACCCGCTGGACCCAGCTGTTGACCGAGTCGAGGTCCGGTACGAGGCCACCGGCGTCGATGGCAGTGGACGCCGCGATGCGCTCCGGCGAGGCGGAACCGCTGGTGAGCGCCAGTGCGGTGAGCGCGTGCGGGGTGAGCGCCGTCGACTGGGGCGCGGCGGTCAGGCTCCCCACCGGGCCGCCCTGGCCGTCCGGCTTGGCAAAGGTGATCAGCTCCGGCAGCGGGCCGTCCGGCAGGGCCGCTGCCTCCGCGGCGATGAGCTGCGCGTACGCCCCGGGGGAGCGGCGGACGGTCTGCGCCGCGTTGTTGATCAGGATGTCGAGGGGGCCCTGGCTGCTGACCGAGTCGGCGAGGGCGATCACCTGGGCGGGGTCGCGCAGGTCGATCCCGACGATGCGCAGGCGGTGCAGCCAGTCCCCGCTGTCGGGCATCGCGGCAAACCGGCGGACCGCGTCGTGCGGAAACCGCGTGGTCACCGTCGTGTGGGCGCCGTCGCGCAGCAGCCGCAGAGCGATGTACATGCCGATCTTGGCCCGGCCGCCGGTGAGCAGGGCGCGCCGCCCGGTCAGGTCGGTACGGGCGTCGCGGCGCTCCCGGTTGAGCGCGGCGCAGGACGGGCAGAGCTGATGGTAGAAGGCGTCCACCTCGCGGTAGCGCTGCTTGCAGACATAGCAGCCGCGTGGGTTGTGCAGGAAGCCCGCCGTCTCGCCCGCGACGGAGGTGGCGAGCGGGATGCCCTGGGTCTCGTCGTCGATGCGTCCCGGAGCGCCGGTGGCGGTGGCCTCCGTCACCGCCCGGTCGGCGGCGAGGATGGCGTCCCGCCGTTCCTCGCGTCGCCTCTGCTTGATCACCTTGTAGAGCCGCGCGGTGGCCCGCTGCACCCGCACCACGTCGGGATGGTCGGAGGGCAGCGCCTCCAACGCCTCGAAGACGCTGAGGCAGGCCTCCAGCCGGCTTCGGTCAATGCCGTCCTGACCGTTTTCGGTAATGTTGTCCACCGTCATGCGTCTTTGTCTCGTCCCGTATCCCGTGCCGGATCCAGCCGGCTCGCCCCAAGTCCGACCCGAAACTGTACGCACCGTGCGGCCCGCGACGCACCTCGTGCGTCAGTTGGCGTCGGCGTGGCCGAGGCGCCAGTAGCCCATGAAGGCCACCGCCCGCCGGTCCAGACCTCGCTCGGCGACCAGGTGCCGGCGCAGTGTGCGGATGACGCCGGCCTCCCCGGCCAGCCACGCGTACAGCGGCGCCGTGGCCACCTCCTCGGGCACCTCCCAGAGGATCTCGGTGTCCACGTCCACGTCCGGGACGGGCTGCCTGGTCGCCGACGCGCGGGGCACCAGCAGTTGGTCGGCCGCGGCGGCGACGGCGGGCACCAGCCGGCTGCCGTACCCGTCGACACCCCGGGTCATCCAGCGGACCTCGACGCCGGGGGGCGCCACCAGCGGCAGCACGTCGTCGGCGTGGGGCACCTCCAGCAGAACCACGCCCCGGGTGTCGAGGGGGAGTCGCTCGCAGATGCTGCCGATCGCCGGCACGGCGGTCTCGTCCCCGGCCAGCAGCAGGCAGCTCCCGTCCGACGGTCGGAACTCGACCCCGCCGTGGTTGCCGTCGTAGCCGGAGTCCGGCCCGACGATGGCGATCTGGTCGCCGGCGCCCACCCGCCGCGCCCAGCGTGTCGCCGGCCCGCCGTCACCGTGCAGCACCAGGTCGACGTCGACCTCGGCCAGGTGCGGTCGAACGGCCCGCACGGTGTAGGTGCGGATCGGGTTACGCCGGTGCTCGGGCAGCGCCCGCCACTGCGCGTACCAGTCCGCCCCCTCCGGGAAATCCACCCCGCGCTGGTCGGGCAGCGGCAGCGCCAACTTGATGCGCTGGTCGTAGCCGTTGTCGGCGAAGCGGTCGAGGTCCACTCCGGTGAAGGTCACCCGGAGGAAGGACGGGCTGAGCCGGCGTACCGCACGGACGGTGACGGTGAACACGCGCCACGGGGCGATGGGCAGGGTGTTGGTCATGGGTGCCTCTCCGGGTTCGGTCCGGCGTCTACCGGGTGTTGGTCGTCTTTGCGCGTGACCGCCACAGCAGCCAGACGAAGTACGGGGCGCCGATCATGGCGGTGACCAGGCCGGCGGGAATCTGGGCCGGAGCGATGAGCGTCCGGCCGACGGTGTCGGCGATGCTGACCAGCGCCGCGCCGAGCAGCGCGGCCACCGGGAGCACCCGGGAGTGCCGGCCACCGACGAGCGCCCGGGCGGCGTGCGGGGCGACCAGCCCGACGAAGCCGATGACCCCGACGGCCGAGACAGCGGTGGAGGTGAGCAGCGCCGCCGCGCCGAGCGCGATCAGACGGGTGCGTTCCAGGGGGACTCCCAGGACCCGGGGAGTGTCGTCGTCCAGCGCCATCAGGTCGAGTTCGCGACGGGCGGCGACGACGGCCGGGGTGAGCACCAGCAGGGCGATCAGCACCGGCAGCACCTGGGTGGGCATCCGACCGTAGGTGGAGCCGGACAGCCAGGTCAACGCCTTGCCGGTGTTCCACGGGTCGAAGGCGACGACCAGGT
The DNA here is from genome assembly GCF_006715105.1 of Micromonospora sp. A202. Classification (NCBI taxonomy): domain Bacteria; kingdom Bacillati; phylum Actinomycetota; class Actinomycetes; order Micromonosporales; family Micromonosporaceae; genus Micromonospora; species Micromonospora sp. A202. The sequence continues at coordinate 2,543,187 of NZ_VFMP01000001.1, forward strand.
AGGTGATGACCGCCATGCCGCCCTGCCAGGCGCCGAAGCCGATCAGCACCAGCCGGTCGGAGCTCAGTCCGCCGCGCCAGGCCAAGCCGTACACCAGGGCGAAGGCCAGCATCGCGCCGAGCCCGGCGACACCGGAGACGGCCCACACCCCGGCCAGCGGCACGAAGGTGAGCAGTGAGACGGCCCCCAGCCCGGCGCCGGCGGTGATGCCGAGGATGCCGGGTTCGGCCAGCGGGTTGCGGCAGACCGCCTGCACGGTGGTGCCGGCAACCGCCAGCGCCGCGCCGGCCAGGACCGCTGCGGCGACGCGCGGCCACCGCTGGTCCAGCACAAAGGTGTACGCGGGCCCGGTGCTGCCGTTGAGCCAGTTCAGCACGTCACCGAGCAGCACCCAGGTGTCACCGGCGAGCATGCCGACCGCCACGGCCCCGACGGTCAGTACGGCGGTGACGGTGAGGACGCTGCGGTGGAAGGCGGCGGAGCGGACGGCCGCGTGCCCGCCGGGCGGGCGGCGGGTGGGGCCCGCGTCGCGGTGCCGGCGGGCCAGCCAGATGAGGATCGCCGCGCCGAACAGGGTGGTGACCACGCCGGTGGGAATGTCGACACCGGCCTGCCCGCCCATCACGGCGCGCAGCAGCACGTCGGAGCCGAGGACGATGATGACCCCGGCGATGCCGGACAACGGCAGCAGGATCCGGTGCCGGTGCACCCCCGGCACCACGGGGGCGAGCAGCCGGACGATCACCGGGGCGCACAGGCCGACGAAACCGACCGGGCCGGTGAGGGTGACGGCCGCGGCGGACAGCAGCACGGCCAGCACCATGACGGTGAGCCGGGTGCGCCGCACGTTGAGGCCGAGCACGGTGGCGGTGTCGTCGCCGAGGGCGAGGATGTCGAGCCGGTGCCCGAGCAGCATCAGCACCACGACGGCGCCGACGATCACCGGGGCCAACTGGGTCAGCGCCGTCAGGTCGCTCTGCACCAGCGAGCCGTTTCCCCAGGCGAACAGACCGATGGTGGCCTGCTCGAACAGGAGCAGCAGCAGGGTCGTCACCGACCCGAGGGCCAGCGCGGTCGCCGAGCCGGCGAGGATGAGTCGGGTGGTGCCGGCCTGGCCACCGGAGGACATCGCCATCACCAGGCCGGCGGCGGCGAGCCCTCCGCAGAAGGCGAGGCCACCGGCGGGCAGCGCGGGCAGCGAGACGCCGAACGCGGCCACGGCGACGATCGCCAGGTGGGCGCCCGCGTTGACAGCGAGGGTGTCGGGGGACGCGAGTGGGTTGCGGGCGATCGACTGCAACGCGGCGCCGGCGAACCCGAGCGCGACGCCGATGGCCAACCCGGCGAGCAGCCGGGGCAATCGGGAGGCGAGCAGGACGCGGGCCGCCTCGTCGTCGGCGCCCGTCGCCAGCCGCAGCAGGTCGAGGGCGCCGACCGTCGAGGTGCCCTGGGTCAGGTGCACCGCGCCCACCACGAGCAGCAGCAGGATCGCGGCGACGAAGACAGCGGCGACGCGGGGTACGGCCAGGCGTCCGCCCGGAGCCGGCCGGGTGGCCGGCTCCGGACGTGGGGGTGCGCTCAGCACGCTCACACCGCGTACGTCTTGACGAGTTCGTCGATGTACTGCTTGCCGGACAGCGGGCCGCCGAAGGTCCACATGCCGTTGGGCAGCTTGCGCACGTTGCCCTTCTGGACGAAGGGCAGCGACTTCCAGATGGCGTTGCCGGCGAGACCGTCGGCGAACACGTCGTCGCCGTCGGAGGCGTTGTAGAAGAAGCGCAGGTTCGGGTCCTTGAGGACCGTCATGCCCTCGACGTCGGTCTGGCCGAGGCCCCACGCCTCGTCGACCTTGCCGTTCCAGGCGTTGGCGAGGCCGAGCTGGGTGCCGATTTCGGAGACGAGAGAGCCCTTGCCGAACATCCGGATGCTGACGGTGCTGCCCTCCTTCCAGCCGTCGGCGATGGCGAACGGCCGGCCGGCGGCGCCCGCGTCGGCGATCTTCTTCTTGCCGTCGGCGATGGCCGCGTCGAAGTCGGCGAGCAGCTTCTCCGCTTCGGTGGTCTTGCCGACGGCCTTCGCGATCATGTTGAGGTCCGCGCGCATCCGGCCGAGGTTGTCGGTGGCGTCACTGCCCTTGGCGACCACGACGGGGGCGTACTTCTCCAGTTGGCTGACCATGTTGGCGCCCCGGTCGTCCTCCATCACGATGAGGTCGGGCTGGAGGGCGACGATCGAGTCGACGCTGGGCTCGCCGCGCGTACCGACGTCCTTGACACCCGGGTCGAGCTTCGCGGAGGTGACCCAGGTGCCGTAGCCCTTGGGGTCGGCGACGCCGACGGGCATGACGCCCAGGCTGACCAGCATCTCGACCTCGGCCCACTCGAGCCCGACGACCTTGGTCGCCGGAGTCTTGAGGGTGATCTCCTTGCCGCGGCTGTCGGTGAGGGTGACCGGGCCGCCGGCCGCCGAGGAGGAGGTCTCGGGGGTCGCGGCGTTCTCGGTGGTGCCGCAGGCGCCGAGCGTCAGCGCGGCGACGACGGCGAGGAGGGCGGTGAAACGGGTACGGGTCATGACGGTCTTTCTCTGCTGGGGATGAGGGGTGTTCAGACCAGGGCGCGGATCGCGTGCCGCCCGACCGGGCGGGTGGTGACCAGTCCGGTGATCGGATCGGTGGTCACCTCGATGCGGATCCCGTAGGTCTCGGTGAGGGCGTCCTCGGTGAAGACCGCCGCGGGGGTGCCGGTGGCGCGCACCCGGCCCTGTTGCAGCAGGACCACCTCGTCGGCCACGGCGGCTGCCTGGTTGAGGTCGTGCAGCACGACGCCGACGGCGACGTCGTGGTCGTCCGCGAGGTCACGGACCAGGTCGAGGATCTCCACCTGGTAGCGCAGGTCGAGGAACGTGGTGGGCTCGTCGAGCAGCAGCACCGGGGTGTCCTGGGCCAGGCAGGTGGCCAGCCACACCCGCTGCAACTCGCCGCCGGACAGCTCGTCGACGGGTCGATCGGCCATCGTGGCGACGCCGGTGACGTCCATGGCGCGGGCGATGGCCGCCGGACCGTTCGGATCCTCCGCGCGCCAGCGCCCTCGGTAGGGGTGGCGGCCGTATCCCACGACGTCGTGGACGGTGACCCCGCTGGGCACCGGCCGGCTCTGGGCGAGCAGCGTGACCCGACGGGCGAACTCCCGGGACGGGAGGCTGGCGGCGGTGACGCCGTCGGCGAGGTGGACCGTGCCGGACTGGATCGGGTGCAGGCGGGCCAGGGCCCGCAGCAGGGTGGACTTGCCGCTTCCGTTGGGCCCCACCAGCGCGGTCACGGCACCCGCACGAAGGTTGATCATGGCACCGTGCACCACCGGCACACCGTGGTAGCCCAGACGGAGGTCGACGCCGGACAGGCTGCGCTCCCCGTTGGCCGACGCCAACTCGCTCTGCATTAGGTGAGGCTAACCTAAGGAAATACCCACGTGTCAAGCCGGTCCCGGGGTCGTGGTCCGCAGGGAGAGCGTCGGTGGTCGGGTCCGTGCACGCGTGGGGGATGCTGGTTCCGTGCAGATCACGACCCTCGGCCCACTCGCCGTCGACGGCCGACCGGTCCGGGGTGAACGGCTCGCCGCGGTGATCCGCGCGCTCGTCGACGCGCGTGGACGGGCGGTGTCGACGAGTCTGCTCATGGACGCCGTGTGGGACGGCGCGCCACCCGACGACGCGACCGGCGCCGTCCAGGCGCTCGTGTCCCGGGTACGTCGTCTCGGTCTGCCCGTGGTCGCGGTGCCGGGCGGATACCGGCTGCCCGCCGACGAGATCACCGTCGACGCGGTCGAGGCGCGCGCGATCGTCGACCGGGCGCGCGCCGCGCTCCAGGCGGGCGACGCCGGTGCCGCCCGCAGCACTGCCGATCAGGCGCGAGCCCTGTTCCCCGAGGTCCCCGAACTCGACACCACAGAGGACACCCGCCTGTTCGCGGACGTCGCCGCGCTGCGCGCACAGGCGGCACTCGCCGGCGCGGGCCCGTTCGACGAGGTCGACCTGGGTCGGCTCGTCGCGCGTACACCGCCGGACGAGCCCTCCGCCGCCCTGCTCGTCCGGGTCCTCGCCGCTCAGGGGCGGGAGGCGGAGGCGCTGGAGGTGGTGGAGAGACTCCGGGCCGAACTCGCCGACCGGTACGGCACCGACCCGTCACCCGTGATCACACAGGTCCACCTGGCGCTGCTGCGCGGCGAGTTGACCACCCCGGCCGTCGAGCCCTCGCCCCGGCAGCCGATGCGGATCGCCCTGCCCGCCGCGTGGCGCCGGCCGATGACCGCCCTCGTCGGCAGGGAACGCGACGTCGCGGCCGTGGTGGAAGGGCTCGCCGACGCGCCTCTGGTGACGATCGTGGCAGCCGGCGGCGCGGGCAAGACCCGTCTTGCCGCCGAGGTGACGCGTCGCACGGCGGCGGCCGGGCGGTCGGTACGCGTGATCGAACTGGCCGGCCTGCGCTCGTCCGACGAGGTGCTGCCCACGGTGCTCGCGGCCCTCGGGGGCGCGGACACGTCGGCGACCGGCGGCAACCTGGGCCTGGAGCGGCGCGTGCTCAGCCCCGAGGAACGGCTTCGCGCCGTGGCCCCCGACCTCGACGGGTTGGTCGTGCTGGACAACTGCGAACACGTCCTCGACGCGGTGGCCACCGTCGTCGCGGACCTGGTCGCGGTGACCTCGCCCGAGGTCACAGTGCTCGCGACGAGCCGGGCACCGCTGGGCCTCGCCGGCGAACTGGTCCACCGGCTGACCGCCCTGCCGGACAGCGACGCGCTCGCCCTGATCGAGACTCGGGCGAGGGCCGGTGGCGCGGTGCCCACCTGGGACACGACGCGGGCACTCGCACTGTGCCACCGGCTCGACAACCTGCCGCTGGCGCTCGAACTCGCCGCCGCGCGACTGCGCAGCATGCCGATCGACGACGTCCTCGCCGGTCTGAGCGACCGCTTCGCGCTGCTCGACGACGCCCTGCGCGGCCTGCCGGAGCGGCACGCGAGCCTGTGGGCGATGGTCGACTGGAGCAGGGAGTTGCTCGCCGAGGACGACCGTGACCTGCTCCAGCGTGTCGCGGTCATCCCCGCGCCGTTCACCGCGGACCTCGCCGCGGCGGTCGCCCAGACCCCGGACGTCCGTCGTGGCCTGGCGACACTCGTGGAGCAGTCCCTGTTGACCCTGGTCGAGGGGGACGGTCCACCGCGCTACCGCATGCTCGAAACGGTCCGTGAGTACGGCGAAGCCCGCCTCGACGCGGTGGGTGCACGGGGTCTGGCCATGGACGGCCTGGTCGAGTGGGCGCGGGAGCAGGCGGTCGCGCTCGCCGACCAGTTCATCGGCCCCGGCCAGATCGACGCGCTCACCCGCTGCGCCGACGAGCAGGACAACCTGCTCGCGGGTCTGCGCTGGGCACTCGGGCAGGACGACGAGCCGGCCGTCGTCGAGATCGCCACCGCCCTGTTCCACCTCTGGACGGTTCGTGGACTGCACCTGGAGGTGTCCGGGTGGGCGGCGGGTCTGCTGCACGTCGAGGACCCGCAGCGACGGCTCCGCTCGGCGATCCTGCACGGCCGCCGCAGCGGCAGACCGCTGCCCGACGCCGACCGGATGGCCTGGATGTGCCTGTTGATCGGCGTCAACGCCGGCATCAGCGGCGACCTCCGACTCGCCGTGCTCGTCCGCCGGGCACTTCGGATAGTCCTCGCCGAGCGACCGGACGAGGTGTCGTCCCGGTTGACCGTGCTCGCGTCCGCACTGCCCCTGTTCGACGCCGCCGACCCGGAGGAGAGCATGAAGGGCACCGCCGAGCTGGTCGGGCACCCCGACCCGTACGTGCAGGGGCTCGGCCTGTTCGCCCGCGCCGCGGTCCGGGAGAACGGTGGCATGTACGAGGCGTCGATCGTCGACGCCGAGCAGGCCTACCGTCGTTTCGAGGTGGCCGGTGACCAGTGGGGCATGGCGATGGCGGCGGGTGCCGTCGGGCAGTTCCTGGTGCCGGGCAAGGGTGCGCGGTCCGCCGAGTGGCTGGCGCGCAGCGTCCGCCACATGGAGCTGATCGGTGCCACGCAGGATGCCCGGTCCATCCGGGTGCGGTTGGACGTGCAGCTCGCCCTGGCCGGCGATCCGGACGCCGAGCGGCGACTGGTCGAGACGGCGGCGCCGGGCGAGGCCGAGGCCGTGGACGCCGCGGTGGCGTGTCTCGGGCTGGCCCACGTGGCGTGGCAGCGCGAGCGGTACGACGAGGCCCGGGCGTACGGCGACGGGGTGATCCGCATCCTGGCCGGCTGGACCGGCCCGCCGCCACAGCCCCGCGCCATGCTCCGGGTCGCGGTGGCGGTCCTGTACCTGCGGGTGGCGCAGGTGCGACCGGTGCCGGGAGAGAACGTCGACGCGCGCGTGGCCGCCGCACTGACCCTCGCCAGCGACGAGGCGCTCTCCTCGCGGGACCTGCCGGTCATCGGGGCATGGGCGCAGGGCGGCGCCGAACTCGCCGCGCACCGGGGCGACGTGGCGGCGGCTCGCGAGTTGTTCGCGCTCGCGACGCGCATCGGCGCACACGCCGGGACGTTCTTCCCACCCGGCGACGCCGAACGACTCAACGCCGCCCTCGGGGACGAGGAGCAACGCGAGTCGTTGGTGGCCGTGTGGCGCGGTCGGTCGGTCTCCGCGACCGTCGCCCGGGTCCGCGAGCTGATGGACGACCTGCTCGCCCAAGGGCCTGTGTCAAAGTTGCAGCTGGGCGCGGACCCTGGTCTATCGTGAGCGGGAAGTGCCGGTGCGGCGTCCCGGACCGGTGTGCTGGTGAGCCGCTGGTCCACCTTCCGGCCGGCCGACGAAATCATCGGGAGCAGGGCATGGGCCTCATCCACATCGAGCTGTTCGCCACCCTCGACCTGGTCGGGCAGTCGCCTGGCGGCCCCGAGGAAGACCCGGAGGGGTTCGCGTTCGGCGGTTGGCAGGCGCCCCTGCTCGACGAGGTCGCCGGGGCGCAGGTCGCCGCCGCGTACGAGGGCACGGACGCCCTGCTGCTCGGTCGGCGGACCTACGACATCTTCGCCGCCTACTGGCCGCACCAGGAGGGCGGCGAGGACAACGCCATCGCCAGCCTCTTCAACCGCATCCCCAAGTACGTGGCCTCCCGGGGCGCACCCGACCTCTCCTGGGCCGGCTCCACACAGCTCGGCCCGGATCTGGCGGGCGCGGTGCGCGAGATCCGTGACCGGCACCAGCACATCAAGGTCGTCGGCAGCCTGAACCTGGTGCAGACCCTGCTGCGCGAGCAACTCTTCGACCGACTCGACCTGTGGGTGCACCCGATCGTGCTCGGTGTCGGAAAGAAGGTGTTCGACGGCGGCGCGGTGCCCACCAACCTCACGCTCCTCGAACCGCCGGTCGCGAGTCCGAAGGGCACCGTCCATCTGCGCTACGGGATCGCCGACGGCACACCCCGGACGGGCGACATGTCCGCGCCCGATCGTGGTGTCGGGCGCGACGACTGACTCCGTCCGGGTGTTGCTGCCGTCGGCGGTGAGTCCCAGCCGGGCCAGCATTCGGCCACGGCGTCGGCAGGTCGAGGTGCCGACGCCGTGACCAGGTCAGATCTTCTTGCGGTACGCGCGCAGCGCCAGCGGCATGAACACCGCGACGAAGCCGGCGCACCAGGCGAGCGTCCACCAGACGTGGTTGCCGACCGGCGTGCCGAGGAACAGTCCGCGTACCGACGCCACCAGGTGGGTCATCGGGTTGACGTCCACGAACGCCTGCATCCAGCCCGGCAGCGTGTCGGCGCCGACGAACACGTTCGACGCGAAGCTCAGCGGCATGATCAGCGCGAACATCAGACCCTGTACGGCACCCGGGGTGCGCACCTTCATCGACACGAAGACGGGCAGCCAGCTCAGGCAGAGCGCGAACAGCACCGCGAGCAGACACCCGGCGATCGCCCGGAACGGGTCGGTGTCGATCCGGAAGCCCATCAGGTAGCCGATCGCGAGGGTCGAGACCGTGACGATCACGTACCGGACGACGTCGCCGAGGACCGCGCCGACCAGTGGTGCGGAGCGGGGGATCGGCAGGGACCGGAACCGGTCGAAGATGCCCTTGGCGATGTCGGTGTTGAGGTTGACGCCGATCGCGATGGCACCGGTGGCGATGGTCTGCGCCAGGATGCCGGGCAGCAGGAACTGCAGGTAGTCGTGGGTCGATCCGGCGACCGCGCCGCCGAAGATGTACACGAAGATGATGAGGAACAGCACCGGTTGCAGCGTGACGTCGATGAGCGCCTCGGGCGTGCGCCAGGTCTTGATGAGGCTGCGTTTGGCCAGCGCCAACGAGTGCCGGACCAGCCGGAACGGGCGGGGGTTCGGGGTCGTTGTCGAGAGCGCGCGGCTTCTCGTGGGCGCCGTGTCGATCAGAGTGCTCATGCCGCGACCTCCGTGGGGCGGGTGGTGTCGTCAACGGATGCCGTACGCCCGGTGAGGGTGAAGAACACCTCGTCGAGGCTCGGCAGGTGCAGGGAGAGTTCGGTGACCGCGATGCCGGCGGCGGCGAAGCGCGTGACGCTCTCGGTCAGGGCCGCGTCGTCGGTGACCGGCACCGCGAGCACACCCTTGCGGATCTCGTCGGCCTGCGCGCCGGAGCCGACCTGGGTCAGGATCGCCGCGGTGCGGGCCAGTTGCGCCGAGTCGGACGGCCGGACCTCAAGGGTCTGCCCGCCGACCACCCGCTTGAGCCCTTCGGGGGTGTCGTGCGCGATGACCCGGCCGTGGTCGATCACCGTGATCGCATCGGCGAGCGCGTCGGCCTCCTCCAGGTACTGGGTCGTGAGCAGCACCGTCGAGCCGTTGCCGACCAGTGAGCGGACCACGTCCCACATGTCCTCGCGCTTGGCCGGGTCGAGCCCGGTCGTCGGCTCGTCCAGGAAGATCACGTCGGGAGAGCCGACCAGGCTGGCGGCCAGGTCCAGCCGCCTTCGCATGCCACCGGAGTAGGTCTTGGCCTGCCGGTTCGCGGCGTCGGTCAGGTCGAACCAGTCGAGCAGTTCGGCGGCCCGCCGCCGGGCACCGTTGCGACCCAGTTCCAGCAGGGTGCCGAACAGTTCCAGGTTCTGCCGTCCGGTCAGGTCCTCGTCGACCGAGGCGTACTGGCCGGTGAGGCCGATGCTCTGCCGAACGCGCTCGGCGTCCCGTACCACGTCGAAACCGCCGATTCGGGCGGTCCCGCCGTCCGGGGTCAGCAGGGTGGAGAGGATGCGCACGGCGGTGGTCTTGCCGGCGCCGTTGGGGCCGAGCACCCCGAGCACCGTCCCGCGGGGAACGGTGAGGTCCACGCCCTGCAGGGCCCTCGTCTTCCCGAAGTTCTTCACGAGGCCCTCGGCCTCGATCACCAGGTCAGCTGTCATGCGTGCAGCCTGCGCGGGTCGGCTGACACCGCCCTGACAAGCCACCGACACCGGCTGACACGGGCGCTGCGAGCGGTCACGGCGAGGGCGGTGCTACGGCGCAGACTGGCCGGCGACGGCGTTCGCGAGGGGCGTAGCCAGGTCTCCGTTGTGTGTAGGTTGCGGAAGTGACAAGAAGCGAGCGAATCGCGGACCAGCTGGACCGGCACTGGCAGAAGAACCTGCGGCCGCGGCTGCACGGCCTTGCCGATGAGGAGTATTTCTGGGAGCCGGTGCGTGGCTGCTGGAGCATCCGTCCACGTGGCACGTCGGCCACACCGATGTCGGCAGGTTCGGGGAAATGGGCGATGGACTCCGCGTCCCCTGACCCGGTGCCGGCGCCGGTGACCACGATTGCCTGGCGGCTGGCGCACGTCATCGTCTCCTGCCTTGGTTATCGGGTCGGATTTCACTTCGGCGGCCAGGATGTCGACTCCCGGACATTCGCCTACGCGGGGACCGCTGACGAGGCGCTGAAACAGCTCGATGAGATGTACGGGAGATGGAACGCGGGGGTCCGCGAGCTCTCGGACGCTGACCTGGAGAACCCGCCCACCGCGGGTCCCGAACGGTTTCCCATGGAGGGCATCGTCCTGCACGTCAACAGGGAGCTGATCCATCACGGCGCCGAGATTTCCCTGCTGCGTGACCTCTACCGCTGGCAGGACGGCGTGGTCGGTTCCAAGATGGCGCAGCTTCAACGTTGAGGGGGGCACCGATGGGCAGCACGGTGTTGAGCATGAGCGTGTCGTTGGACGGCTTCGCCGCCGGCCCGGACGTCACCGCCGGACAACCGATGGGCAGAGGCGGCGAGCGGCTGCACGAGTGGCTGTTCCAGGCCGACGGCGATCGCGCTGTTGCGGCTGACGGCGTCACCCCGGTCGGGGTCGACGCCGCGCAGGTACGAGAGCGTCATGCCACGACCGGCGCCGTGGTGATCGGCAAACGGACGTTCGATGTCGGTGTGGACCTGTGGCAGGACACTCCGTTTCCGGTGCCGTGCTTCGTGGTCACGCACGAGTCGCGCGATCCGTTGCGGATGAGGAGCGACGTCTTCACGTTCGTGAACGACGGCCTCCACAGCACGCTGCGCCAGGCGCGACAGGCAGCAGGCGACCGGAACGTCCTCATCATGGGCGGGCCCACCACAGGACAACAGTTCGTCAGGGCCGGGCTGGTGGACGAGATCCACGTGCAACTCGTACCGGTGTTCCTCGGCACCGGCACCCGCCTGTTCGACCACCTCGGCACCGACCACATCGAACTCGAACGCACTGCGGTGATCGAATCACCGCACGTCACGCACCTGCGCTTCCACGTCCCGAGGTGACCGCTCGGCGTCGGCCGGCTCGCGGTGCGGACTCGACTTCCGCCGTGCAGGCCGGCCAGTGCTTGCGCTGCCGCACCGGCGGTCGAAGTCGCGATATGCTGGCGGCGGCAGAGCGCCTGCCCGCGCCCGATGTGGTGGCCCACGCCCGACCGCATGCTGGGGCCAAGAGTCTCCGACTCCGCGCCGCTGTGTCGACTCCCGGCGTGCCGGTCACGCCGCCTGCTCGGTGGAGTGCGTGGGGCTGCACCGGAGGCGTCATGTCTGATCACCAACCACGGCGGACCCCCACCCCGGGACGTGCTCGCAAGCGCGCCATCCGGGAGCACGCCGCCCAGGCCGGTGTCGCCTACTCGGTGGCTGCACGCGACCTTGAGTCGGTGGGGCTGCGACCCGGCGAAACCCTCGCCACGTACGGGCGGACGATCCATCCGATCGGGTTCGATCCGCATCGCCAACTGCTCGTCGAACGCCGTGAGCGGCGGTCGTTCGAGGAACGGGTGTCCGACACCAGGCGGGCCGCGGTCCTGCCTCATGGCCGCGCGCAGCACCTCGCCGAGCGGTTCCCGCCCAGCCGTGGCCGTACCGGCAGCGGGGTGGGCGCGCTCTATCACGGCGAGGGCCGGGTGGAACTGCTCGCGATGGTGTACGTGGTGATCGCGGCCGAGTCCCCCGGGCTGCTGCCCGAGGTGGGGGATCTCGTCTGGATCGCGGAGCTGGGCGAGGACACCGCGCTCGACACAGCCTGCGCCGAGGTCGACCGCGAGGCCCGCCGGGTGCTCGGTCGGGAGCCCCTGGCGCTCTGGTCGGTCATCGAGGCGGCGCTGGCCGTCGCCGAGCACACCGCGGACTGGCAGATCCGCCAGGAAGCGATCCGGCAGGCCGCGCTCCTCCGCACGATGATGACGCCGCGGATCGGGTACGCGGGCGAGCCGTACGTGCCGGGGCTGCCCGTCGCCGGCGTCCGGCAGATCCTCGACGCGCTGCTCATCGTCGCCGACGACGGGCACGCGCCGGGCACCCGGGTACGCCTGCGCAGGCATCCGGACGACGTGGGGTTGGCCACGATCATCGAGGCCACGTGGGGGTCGTCGGGTCCGCCGGTGGGCTATCTCGTGTGGCCCGACGCGGCGACGGCGCCGCAGTCGGCCCGCGCCGACGACCTGATCGTCCTGGCCGACCAGGAGTCGATTCCTCGGTGGACGAGGGCCCGGCTGAGTCGGCTAGCTGAGGCGGCCGAGCCCGTGCGACCTCGCGGTGGACGGCCGCTGGCCGCAGCTCGGCGCGCGGTCGGCGCGCCGGGGGTGTACGAGGTGGCACGGCAGTGACGAGAATGGCGACCAACGTGAATGTCCCTCGGGCAGCGGCGCCCGGGGGCGACGGGGGGAGAACCGGTGACAGCATCAACACGCCTCGGCGCGGCGGGGGTGGTCCTGGGCCTGGTCCTGGTGGGCCTGAGCGGGCCCCCGGCCGGCGCGCACCAGCGCGACCGGGGCTACTCGGCCGAGATCCGACGCGCGTCGTACGGCGTCCCGCACATCACCGCCACGAGCTACGCCAACCTCGGCTTCGGGGTCGGGTACGTTCAGGCGGAGGACAACCTGTGCGTCATCGCGGAGAAGGCGGTGACGGTCAGCGGCGAGCGCTCCCGTTACTTCGGCGCGACCGGCCCGACCGACGCGAACGTGCGCAGCGACCTGTTCTTCCGCAAGGCCGTCGAGGATCGGACGGTGGAGCGGCTGCTCGACGGTCGCCGCGACGGCGTGCACTCCCCTTCCAACGACGTCCGTGATCAGATTCGCGGCTTCGTCGCCGGCTACAACTCCTACCTGCGCCGCACCGGCGCGGCGAGGCTCACCGACCCGGCATGCCGGGCCAAGCCGTGGGTTCGCCCGCTGACCGAGCTGGACATCTGGCGTACCACCTGGGACAGCATGATCCGGGCTGGCTCAGGGGCGCTGCTCGACGGGATCGTCGCCGCAGCCCCGCCCACCGCCACCGGCCCGGCGGCCGTCCAGGACGCGACCGGTGCGGCCGCCGTGCTCGCGTCGGTCGACGGCGCACCAGCCGGGGTGGGCAGCAACGCGTACGGGCTGGGCGAGGCGGCGACCGCCAACCGGGGCGGCATGGTGCTGGCCAACCCGCACTTCCCGTGGGAGGGCGCGGAACGCTTCTACCGCATGCACCTCAAGGTGCCCGGCCGCTACGACGTCGAGGGCGCTGCGCTGATCGGCGACCCGATCATCGAGATCGGGCACAACCGCACTCTCGCCTGGAGCCACACCGTCTCCACCGCTCGCCGGTTCGTCTGGCACCGCCTCGCGCTGGTCCCCGGCGACCCCACCTCCTACTACGTGGACGGTCAACCACGGAAGATGACCACCCGCACCGTCACGGTGCGGGTGCCCGGCCCGAACGGCGGCACGGTGCCGGTCAGCCGGACATTCCACGACACCCACTTCGGGCCGGTCGTGGTGGTGCCCGGCAGCTTCGACTGGACCGCCAGCACCGCGTACGCCATCACCGACATCAACGCGAGCAACAACCGGGCCTTCGACGGCTGGCTGCAGATGGGCCGCGCCGAGACGGTCCGGGACCTCAAGCGCGTACTCGACCGTTACCAGTTCCTGCCCTGGGTCAACGTGATCGCCGCCGACGCCAGGGGCGAGGCGCTCTACGCCGACCACTCGGTCGTGCCCCGGGTGACCGACGCCCTCGCCGCCGCCTGCATTCCGGCACCGTTCCAGCCGCTCTACGCCAGCAGCGGCCAGGCTGTCCTGGACGGCTCCCGGTCGGCGTGCGCGCTCGGCGCCGACCCGGACGCCGTCGTGCCCGGCATCCTCGGCCCCGCGAACCTGCCCGTCCGCTTCAGCACCGACTACGTCACCAACTCCAACGACAGCTTCTGGCTCGCCAACCCCGAGGCCCCGTTGGAGGGCTACGCGCGGATCATCGGCGACGAACGCACCCCCCGCAGCCTGCGTACCCGTCTCGGCCTCGACCAGGTGCAGCAGCGCCTCGACGGCACCGACGGGCTACCCGGCCGCGGGTTCACCACCGACCGTCTGTGGCGGACCGTCTTCGGCAACCGGGTGTACGGCGGCGAACTGGTCCGCGACGACCTGGTGGCGCTCTGCACCGCCCAGCCGACCGGGACCGCCTCGAACGGCGCGACGGTCGACCTGCGTGCCGCCTGCACGACACTGGCCCGCTGGGATCTGCACGCCGACCTGGACAGCCGCGGCGCACACCTGTTCACCGAGTTCGCCCTGGCCAACGGGCTGCGCTTCGCGGAGCCCTTCGCCGTCAGCGACCCGGTGCACACGCCACGCCGGCTCGACACCGCCAACCCGGGCGTACGTACCGCGCTCGCCGACGCCGTACAGCGGCTCGCTGGCATCCCGCTCGACGCGCGCCTCGGCGACGTCCAGACCGAGCAGCGCGGCGACCGGCGTATTCCGATTCACGGCGGGCGCGCCGAGGCCGGCATCTTCAACATGATCGTCAACAACCGCGTGCCCGGCGTCGGCTACCCGAAGGTGGTGCACGGCTCGTCGTTCGTGATGGCCGTGGAGCTGGGCCCGCACGGGCCGTCCGGGCGCCAGATCCTCACCTACTCCCAGTCGACCAACCCGAACTCACCCTGGTACGGCGACCAGACCGCGCTCTACTCGGGCAAGGGCTGGGACACGATCAAGTACACCGAGGCGCAGATCAAGGCGGACCCGAACCTGCGCACCTACCGGGTGGTGGAGGGCCGCCACCACTGACCCGCGAGCACGCGGCGGCCGGGCTCCCTGGCGGGGAGCCCGGCCGGTGCGGTTGCTCATTTCGGCAGGCGACCCCGCGTGGAGACGAAGTGGTACGACATGACGGCGAACCCGGGATCGCGGACCAGCCGCCGGAAGGCGTTCAGTTGGTTCGGTGACAACCCGGCGGCAAGCAGGTCCGGTTCCAACTGGCGGGAGTTCGTCTCGTAGAGCGACGCTCCGGTCGAGCCGCCAGCCCAGCTCTGCGAGTGGGTGATGGTGTCCAGGTCGGTCAGACCGGCGAGGGCCATCTCGGTGTGCACGTCCTGCGCCCACCCGAGGTCGGCGCCGTGGTCCGCCAGGACACCCATCATGGCGTCCATGACCTGCGCGAAGAGCTTCGCGGCGTCGTCGGTCGGTGCGGTCAGCACCCGCAGCGGCGCGGTGCAGTCGAACTCCTCGACCACCAGCCACCCGCCGGGAGCCAGCGCGCCGGTGAGCGTACGCAGGACCCGTCGCCGGTCGGGGAGGTGCAGCAGCACCAGCCGGGCGTGGATCAGGTCGAACGCGTCCCCGGGTGGCGGTTCGGTGCGCACGTCGTGCCGGAGTACGTGCAGGTTGCCCTCCGCCGCGAGGTGCGTGGGGTCGATGTCGGTGGCCAGCACGTGACCGTCGTCGCCGACCGCGCGGGCGATCCGCCGGGCCATCGAGCCGCCGCCCGCCCCCACTTCCCAGCAGGTCGCTCCCGGTCGCAGCACCGGTTGGGCCAGTCGACGCGTCGTGATCGGGTCCAGGAAGGACTCCAGCGCCTGCATCTGGGGAACGGCGTCCGGTTGGCCGTTGTCGAACGTGTACGTGCCATCGCTGGTAGCGGTTGCCATCGGGTGTCTACCTCTCCGAGGGGTCGGGTGACGTGGGGGTGTCGGCCCACAGCCGAGGGGCCGGTCGGTTGGGCGGCGGCGGCGGTGGGGCGGCGGCGACGCTCAACATCGCCGCCAGTGGGGCCGGGTCGACGCGCGCCTCGGCCGTCGGACGGTCGTAGACCACCCGGCCGTACTCCAGCACCGCCACCCGGTCCGCGACGTCGATCGCGTGCTGGAGCTGTTGTTCCACGAGCAGCACGGTCAGGCCGTCGGCGGCGAGGCCGTTGACCAGCTCACGCACCCGCGCCGCCAGATCAGGTGAGAGGCCCTCACACGGCTCGTCGAGCAGCAGCACCCGTGGTTGGCCGAGGAGCGCCCGCGCTATCGCCAGCATCTGCTGCTCGCCGCCGGAGAGTTCGCAGCCGCGGTGTCGCAGCCGCGCCGCCAACCTCGGCAGCAGTTCGAGGGTCCGGGCCACCGTCCAGCCCTCGCCACCGGAGACGGGTGCCCGCCATGGCGCGGCCGCCAGGTGCAGGTGCTCGGCCACGGTCAACCGGGAGAAGACCCGCCGGCCCTGCGGGACGAGACCGACACCGGACTGGGCGATGCGATGCGGTTGCCGACCGGCCACGTGCACACCGCCGATCTCGATGCGACCACTGGAGGCTCGCACCAAACCGGCGATCGTGTGCACGAGCGTGCTCTTCCCCGCGCCGTTGCGACCCACCACGGCCTGGATGCTGCCCGGGCGGACCCGCAGGCTGACCTCGTGCAGCACGATCCCTCCGGCGTAGCCGGCGCACAGGCGATCCACCGACAGCATCACGCCACCCCGTCGGCGTACGCCTGCCGCACCAGCGGCGAGGTGCGGATCTCGTCCGGCGTGCCGGCGGCCAACGTCCGACCGTCGCGTAGGACGGTGACGGTGTCGGAGAGCGCGTACACCAGGTCCAGTCGATGTTCGACAAGCAACACGGCGACCGCCCTGGGCAGCGCCTGGAGCAACTCGACGAGCCGGCCGACCTCGACGGCGGACAGCCCGGCCGCCGGTTCGTCGAGGAGCAGCAGGCGAGGGCGACCGGCAAGGGCCATGGCGATCTCCAACTGGCGTCGTTGGCCGTGTGCGAGGTGCCCGGCCGGCACCGTCGCGAGTTCGGCGAGGCCCATCTGATCCAGCAGCGGGCCCGCCCGGTGTTGCGCGATGCGCCGACGTCCACCCGGCCACCACCTGCGGTGGGGTGTGAGCCGGGGCAGCGCGGCGACCACCACGTTCTCCATCGCGGTGAGTGTCGGAAAGACCGCGGGTCGCTGGTGGATGCGGTTGATACCTCGTCGGGCCCGGGCCGCCGGGCCGAGCCGACCGAGGTCGCGTCCATTGAAGATCACCCTGCCGCGCTGGGGCTTCGTGGACCCGCCGATCACGTTGAGCAGTGTCGTCTTGCCGGCTCCGTTGGGGCCGATCAGCGCGTGCCGCTGACCGTCGTGGATGCACAGGTCCACGCCGGCCAGCGCGGCCAGCGAGCCGTACCGCACGCTGACCTCCTCGACGTTCAGCAGACCGGTCATCGGTGCAGCTCCGGGACTGTGGCCTGGTCACGGGCGGGTGGCGCGTCCGGCTGATTCGCCGGCGCGCTCGGCAGACGCCACCGGCCCCGTGCCCGGTGCGTGCCGGTGGGCAGCAGGTAGACCGTCGCGACGAACAGCGCGCCCAGCACCAGCGGCGCGTGGCCGGGCAGCACCCCGAACAACCAGTCCCGTACGGCGATGACCAGCGCCGCTCCCACCAGGGCGCCGCCGACCGAGGCGGTGCCACCGATGACGACACCGAGCAGCAGCAGCGCGGAGGTGTCGAAGCCGAAATCGGCGGGGGAGATGTACTGCTGGGCGACGACCAGGAGCGAGCCGGCCGCACCGGCTATCGCCCCGGCGGCCATGTGCGCGCCGGACAGGTACAGCGACACCCGGTGACCGCTGGCCCGTAGCCGCGTCTCGTCGTCCCGGCCGGCCCGCAGCAGCAGCCCCGCCCGGGTACGCAGCAGCAACAGCACCGCGCCGACCAGCACGGTCACGACGACCAGGGCGTACAGGTAACGGGCCTGGTCGCTGGCCAGGACCGGAAGCCCCCAGAACGGGCGGACCGCGGCGATGCCGGCCAACCCGTCCGTGCCACCCGTCACCGACCGCCAGCGGCCGAGGACGGTGACGGCGAGTTCACCGATGGCCAACGTGATCATCAGGACAATCACCCCTCGGGCGTGGACGACGAGCGGCACGGTGAGCGCGGCCAGCACCGCCCCGGCGGCCGCCGCGACGGCGAGCTGCACGACGCCGACATCGGAGATCCGGCTGCCGACCACCGCGCAGGCGTAGGCGCCCGCCGCGTACGGTGCGGTCTGGCCGAGGGTGGGCATGCCGGCGACGCCGGTGAGCAGGGCGACGCTCACCCCGACCAGGGCCAGCGCCAGCGTCCGGGCGAGGATCGCCGTGGTGTAGTCGTCCACCACCCACGGCGCCACAACCAGGCCGGCCAGGGCGAGGGCCGCCACGACGCCCCGCGCGCGCCGGATCGCCTCGTCCCTCATGCCGCCCTCCACCTGCTGGCCAGGCCACGCGCCCGCACGGCCAGCACCGCCGCCATGGCGGCGAACAGCAGGAACGGTGCGGCGGACGGCAGCAGCGCCACTCCCAGCGTCTGGATCTCGCCGATAGCGAGAGCGGCCAGCAGGGTGCCGCCCATCGACCCGAGGCCGCCGAGGACGACGACCACCAGGGACAGCAGCAGCACGGTGTCGGCGGTGTCCGTGCCGGGGCCGATGATCGGCGCGCCCAGCACGCCGGCCGCACCGGCCAGCGCGCCGGCGGCGGCGAGCACGCCGGCGCGGATCCGCGCGGGACTCACGCCCAGACAGGCGACCATCTCGGGGTCGTCGACGGCCGCCCGGACCAGCATGCCGGCCCTGGTGCGTCGCATGACGAGGTAGAGCGCGGCGGCGATCACCGCGGCGACGACGATGAACACCAGCCGGTACGCCGCGTAGCGGTGACCGGCGACCACCACCGACCCCTCCAGGGCCGCGGGCACCAGGACCTGCGGATCGTCGGGACCGAAGCCGGCGACGAGCAGGCTGCCGCCTGCCAGCGCCACACCGAACGTCAGCAGCGCCTGGCTCAGATGGTTACCGGCGGCGACCGGTGCGAGCAGGCCGGCCAGGAGCACACCCGCCGCGGCGGCGGCCAGCACACCGACCGCCAGCGCCAGTGCCAGACTCGCCCAGCCGCCGTCGAGCAGCGCCGCGGCGGTGTAGCCGCCGATCGCGTAGAGCATGCCGTGCGCCAGGTTGAGAATGTTGGCGACGCCGAAACAGAAGACCAGGCCCGACGCGGCGACGAACACGAGCAGCCCGTAGGCGACCCCGTCCAGCGCTGGTATCAGGTACGGATCGATCCGGTTGGTGCCGGCCGCCGCCACCATCATCGGCCGACGGTCGCGAGGTCACCCACGACGGTGTTGGACAGCGCCCGCCCGTCCTGGCGGACCTGCCGCAGATACCACTTCTGCACGGGGGAGTGCGTGGTGGTGGAGAACTGCCAGGTGCCACGCGGGCTGGCGATCTGGCCGAGCTGGCCGATGGCCGTGTTGATGGCCTCCGGAGTCGGGTCGCTTCCGGCGGCGCCGATCGCCCGGTCCAGCACCGCCGCCGCGTCGTACGAGGCGAGCGCGTAGGTCGTCGGTGAACCGTCGTGCTTGGCCTTCCACGCCGCCACGAAGGCGCGGTTCTCCGCGTTGTCGAGGTCCGGCGAGTAGTTCAGCACGGAGAAGATGTCCCGGGCTGCCTCGCCCTGCGCGTTGAGCACGCCACCCTCGGTGAGGAACCCGGCCGCGTACAGCGGGACGTCCTTGATCTCGGACTGCGCGTACTGCTTGACGAAGTCGACAGCGGCGCTGCCGGCGTAGAACGTGTAGACGGCTGCCGCGCCGGAGGCCTTGATCCGGGCGAAGTACGGGGTGAAGTTGGTGGTGGCCGGGAACGGGGTGAAGGTCGTCTTGCCGTCGGAGTTCGCGAGCTTCCCACCGATCTTCCCGAACGCGTCGGTGAACCCCCGCAGCTCGTCCCAGCCGCCCTGGTAGTCCGGGCCGATCGCGTAGACGGAGCCCTTCACGTTGTCGCGGACGTGTTGGGCGATCGCGGCCCCGGGCTCGTCGGAGAGGTACGAGGTGTGCCAGACCCGGGAGACGTCCTTGAGTTCCGGTCGCCCGTTGGATCCGACGAGCGGCACCTTCGTCTCGTCGAGCAGGGGTGTGACCCCGGCGACGGAGCCACCACCGACGATGCCGGTGAGCGCGGACACCCGGTCCTGCTTGAGCAGTTTGGTCGCCGCCGGCACCGCGGTCTGGGCGCCGTTGCCCTCGTCGGCGATGACGAGGTCGACCTGTCGACCGCCGAGTTTGCCGTCGTGGGTGTCCAGGTAGAGCTGGAAGCCGTCGCGGATCTCCGTGCCGACCGCCTGGTACGTCCCGGACAACGAGGCGAGCAGGCCGATCTTTATCGAGCCGCTGGCGCTGGTGCCCGGCGCGTCGTTGCCGCAGGCCGTGCTGGTGGTCAGCACGGCCGCGAGCAGCGCGGCGGTGAGGGCACGGCTGCGCCAAGGCGTGGTGAGAGGCATGTCTGACTCCAGAGGAAGGGGAAGGGGTCTCCGGCGTGGGGGCGCCGGGGTGGTCAGCGGCTGCGGGCGAGTGCCGCTCGGGCCGCGGGGGTCAGGGCGTCCCCGATGCGGTTGGCCAGCTCGGTCATCTCGTAGGAGACCTTGCCCACGTCGCACTCGGGTGCGGCGAGCACCAGCAGCGAGGCACCGTCGTTGAAGGCCATCGAGAACATGAAGCCGCCCTCGAGCTGCGTGACGTTGGAGATCACCGCGCCGGCGTCGAAGAAGGCCGCCGCGCCCCGTAGCAGGCTGACGAGCCCGCTACCCGTCGCGGCCAACTGGTCTGCCCGGTCCGGCGGCAGGTCGCGGGTGGCGGCCACCATCAGACCGTCGCTGGAGATGGCGATCGCGTGGCTGACCTCGGTCGCCCGCGCGGCGAAGGTGTCCAGCAGCCAGCCGAGATCCTGTTGGTCGGTCACGTGCTCTCCTGTCGCGTCATTTGTTGCCGAGGTTGATCGGGGTGCGCCGGCGGTTCGCCACACCCCGCGCGTACGCGGCCATCGCCGTCGCCACCTGGGCCGGATCGCGGTACTCGGACCGTTGCTGCTGCTGGGGGACGGTCACGCCGCCGGGGACGAGTTGCCGTTGCGGTTGCCGTTTGGGCAGGCCGGAGTTGGTGGTGGTGGCGACCTCGGGGGTGTGCGCCTGGGCAGCCGTGCGCCAGGCGTCGTCGGCTGGACCGGACCATTCCTGGCCGTCGTGGCCCTCGGCGACGTCGCTCTGGAACCAGTGGTTGACCTGTTCGAAGATGAGGAGCTCCTCGGTGGGCGCGTCACCCCGGTCCGGGGGCGGGGGAGCCGGTCGGAACACCGGCGCAGCCGGGAGGGTCCGCTCGGCCGGGGGTCGCCCGGCGGTGGGCTCGGGCCGCGGCTGGTAGGGCGGCGGGGGACTGGCCGTGCGGGCCGCCCTCCGCGAGAGCCGTCCGGGTGCGAGCAGGTATTCCTCCGGTGGCAGAGACCGGATGATCGTCGCGGGCAGCGTCGCCTCGGCGAGGATGCCGCGTCGGGGGCCGCGTCGCAGTTGGACGGTGGCGCCCAGCCGGGCCGCAAGCTGACCCACGACGACCAACCCCATCGCCCGTACGGCGGCCACGTCGATCGCCGGTGGGCGGGCCAGCAGCTCGTTGAGCTGCTGCATCCGTTGCGGGGACAACCCCACACCCTCGTCACTGATCTGGATGATGACGCGGTCACCGAGGCTCCGGCCGCTCACCCAGGTCTCGCTGGCCGGCGGCGAGTACGTCGTCGCGTTGTCCATGAGTTCGGCGATCAGGTGCACGACCTCGTCGACGGTCTTGGCCGCCACGGCGACGTCGCCGTCGATCATGCCGAGCCGGATCCGCGCGTAGTGCTCGATCTGGGACAGCGCCGCCTGGAGCACCTGTTGCAGGGGGACGTCGCGTTGTCGTACGCGACCGACGCCGACGCCGCCGAGCACCAGCAGGCTGGCGTTGATGCGGCCCATCCGGGTCGCCAGGTTGTCCAGCGTGTACAGCTGGTGGAGCCGGTCGGGGTCGGTCTCGTCCCGTTCGACGAGGTCCACCTGGGCCAGGACGGCGTCGACGAGCCGCTGTTCGCGGCGGCTCAGGTGGATGAAGATGTCGGCGGTGTTGGCGCGCATGACGGCCTGCTCGGCGGCGGTCCGCACGGCGGCCTGGTGGACCGCGCTGAACGCCTGGCCCAGCTCGCCGATCTCGTCACCGGTGGACGGTTCGAGGGCGGCGCTGGACTGCTGGCGGGCCAGTTTGTCCGGGTCGACGGCGGCGCTGCCCGGCTGCTGGAGCTGGGCCACCACGGCGGGGAGCTGTTCGAACGCCACCGCGTTCGCGGCGTCCCGCAGGCGACGCAGCCGCCGGGTGATCTGCCGGGCGACGGCCCAGGTCACAAGCGCGGTGAGGACGAGCGCCAGGAGGACGCCGACCGCCTCGGCAACGGCCCGGCGGCGCTGGTCGGTGTGCGCGGCCCGGACGTCGTCGCGGACCGCGGCGTCGACCCGCCCTCGCAGCTCGGCCAGACGGGCGGCACGCGTCTGGGTGGTGGACACCCAGCCGCCGGTCTCCAGTTGCAACCGCGACCCCGGTTGGGCCCGGGACACCTCGTCCTGCATCCGTTGCAGGGCGAGCGCCTCCTTGCCGGTGCCGGCCTGCTCCCACCAGAGGCTCCACTCGGCCGGGGCCAGGGCCAGGAACGACAGGCTCGACTCGGTGTAGCTGGTGCGGGCGGCGGTGATGTCCTGTTGCATGGCCGGGGTCAGCTCGCCGCCCGCGACTGCCCGCAGCACGGCGACCTGCTGCTGACCGATCGCCTCGGCCGTCTTCGACAGTGCCGCCGACGCCCGGATCCCGTCGGCGAGCCGGGCGTCCACCACGCCGTGCGAGACGGTCTCCCGAAAGTTGATCAGATCGGCGATGGCGATGCGGTAGCTGAAGGTCATCGCCGACACCGAGGCGTGCGTCGCCGTGCGTACCTGGGTGCGCAGCGGGGCGAGGCTGCCCAGGGCCGCGTCGATGCGGCGCAGGAGAGCCCGGTTGGCCTCGGCGTCGGCGGACAGCCGGTCTCGCTGCCTCCGGTAGCGCGTGACAGCGTCGTCGGTGGTGGCCATCTCCGCACCGAAGGCGTCCTGCTGCTCCGGCCCGCCGTAGGTGAGCAGGTCGGCGGCAGCGATGCGTTCGCGTTGCAGGCGGTAGGCGAGGTCACCGGCCTCGGCGCCGACCTGGGCCAGGACCCGCAGGTCGCTGGCCCGGGCTGTCTGGCGTGCGCTCTCGGTCAGCGCGAGACCGGCGAAGCCGATCACGGCGACGAGCGGTGCCGCGACGATGAGGCGCATCCGGCCGGCGATCTTCCAACCGCGTCGCCGGGTCGGGTAGGGTCTGGCCGCGTGGGACCGGGTGCTCGACGCCAAGATTGACTCCCACGACTCGTCGATGACGGTCTATCCGCACGTTGCCGAATGCAAGTCCCATTCGGCCGGAAGCCGCGCTCGTAGACCAGACCTGGCCGTGGTACAAACTGGCCGTACCAGCATCTGTACCCAACGTCAGCGGCCGGTGACGCCCTGAGACCGAGTCGGGATCGTGGGGTCAGCGCTGGTCGTTGCGGGGGTCGGCCGGCGGCTGCGGCCGCTGTGCGTCGTCCGGACCGGACGGGCCGTTGAGCACCTGCCCGATCAGCTCACGCAGCTCGTCGATCGCGTCCACCACGGCGCCGGGGTCGCGCGCGTCGCGTCGATCACGCTGACGTGGCACCGGCCGGTCCGGCCGGACGGGTGGGGAGGCGCGGGGGCCCCGGCGGCCGTCGGCCGCCGCCTGTTCGGCGGCCACCTGCGGCCACAGCGCCGCGAGTCGGCCGTCGGTGCCGAGCACGTCGTCGCAGCGCAGCGCGAACTCGTGACTGCCGAACCGTCGACCGGACTCGACCGCCGCGACCGTCTCCCGGCTGAAGCGCACCAGATCCGCCAGCGCCCGCTGGGTCAGACCCCGTCGGACGCGGCAGTTGCGCAGTTCCCATCGGAACCGTTCGCTGGCCGCAGGGGGAGCGGGGCTCGACGGGGACGTGTGCTCCATGCGCTCACCTTCGTGGCTTCGGGAATCAGCAGCGGAAGCCGGATCGAGATTGGCTGATGAGCTGAACATTCACAGGGGACAATTCTTAACCCAGGACGCGATGGGTGTGAAGACGTTCACCGACCTGGATCGTCGGGCAAAGTGGAAAAGGGCGCGTGTCAGGCCCTCGCCGGTGCCGGGCAGGGCCGGGCAGGCCACCCTTCCCGCACTCGTCCGCGCGCGGGCAGGCTCGTTGGCCCTCCGGCACTCTCAGGCGGCCTGCGCTTCGGCGGTCGCCTCACCTCGCGCCGCCGGAACGTCGGCCGGTGCCATGGTCTCGATTACCGCGAGCAGCGTGTGGTGAGCGCGAAACGCGACATTGGCCTTGTACGAGCGCTGTTGCCCAGTCGCCAGGCGGAGGCCGGGAATGGCTTCGGTGAGTCGGGTGATGGCGATTTCAGCCTCCAGTCGCGCCAATCCCGCGCCTATGCAGAAATGCGGGCCGTGGCCGAACGACAGGTGATTGCCCACGTCCACCCGATGTGGATGAAACTGGTCCGGGTGGGCGAAGACCGCGGGGTCGCGGTTCGCCGCCCCGATCAGCAGCAGGCAGCGCGCCCCGGCGGGGATGGTCACCGATCCGAGTGTGACGTCCCGGTTGGTCACCCGCAGCCAGCCGTCGATGGCGGGCGCGAAGCGCAGGGTCTCGCCCACGAACGCGGAGACGGCCGCCTGGTCGGTGGTGAGCTCCGACCAGTGCCGCGGACTGGACAGCGCCTGGTCGAGGGCGTGGGCGAGCAACCCGGCGGTGGTCTCGTGGCCGGCGACGAGGAGGTTGAAGGCCAGGCTCGCCACCTCGGGCACGGTCAGCACCGCGTCGTCGTCGTCCCGGTACGCTAGGGCGCGGCTGATGAAGTCGTCGCCCTGGTGTCCACTGTCCACCCGTTGGCGGACAAGCTCCTCGCAGTAGTGCCAGAACTCCAGCAGATCCTGCGCCAGGCGCACCTGCTCCGCAGGCTCCGGTTGCCCCCAGATGAGCGCGATCTGGCCGTCCGCCCAGCTCCGGATCCGCCCGATGCCGCCGTCGGGCACCCCGAGGATGTCCAGGACCACCAGCAGGGGGAGCTCGGTGGCGAATTCCGGGATCAGGTCGACCTGATCGCCCCGGCGGGCGGCGAGCCGGGACACCAACTGGTCGACCCGGCGCCGGATGATCGGGCCGTACTCGACCTCGACCCGCTCGGGGGTGCTGGCGAAGGCCGCCCGTAGGGCCCGACGGGTGCGGGGGTGCACCGGCGGGTCGGCAGCGGCCGTCGTGGGGGGCGCGTCGATCTGCATGATCACGCTCATCGCCTCCGGGCACACCTCGTAGACCGGGGCGAGCGTGACGGCGTTGCCGAACGTCGCGACATCGGCGAGTGCGCGCCGGACGTCCGCGTGTCTGCTGATCAACCACAACCCCAGATCCTCGGCGTAGTGCACACCGTAGGGATCGTCGAGAATGCGCCGCCACATGCTTGCCGGATCGGTGAGATAGACCCCGGCGAACGGATTCAACCGCATGGAAAGCCTCCTGATGCGCGCGGCGCGAAACCGGCAGCGCCTCCATTTTTGAGGTCGGTCAGTTTGGGCCGATAATGGCGCGCATCTGCCTCTGGCTCTTTACGGTGCGCTGAGTAGCCGCACAAGTCAAGATTGGTCACCGTCTATTTAGGCCGCGACACAATGCGTGCTGCAACGGACGGCTGAAACCGGCTGGATGCAACTTGCGCCTGGGTCCTTGCCGTCGGTCGACCCCATTTCGCGACGAGATGCCCGTTGCGCGCGACAACGGGACCATCAGGAAGGGATGAGGCGGACGACCACCCATGATGGACGGCGGAATCACGGTGCCGCTCTCCCTCATGACCGGAGAAACGATCTCCGGAGCGGCAGGTGACGCAGGGCTCGGGCCACCTGCCCGGCCGAGGGGGCGGCGACGCCCGCACGCGTCGCGGGGCTCCGGCCCAGGCCGGAACCCCCGCGATGTTCTGGCGTGACGACCCGCCGGGGTCAGCGGTCAGGGCGCCCAGGGGCTGGCGATGTTCCAGGTGCTGTCGGCGGTCCACAACGTCGGCGTGTTGTACGCGTCGCCGCCGGTGCCGTTGCTGAGCCAGACCTCCGAGTTGTAGTGCCGCAGGTACCTGCCCCGGAAGTTGTACGACTCCAGCGACACACCCGAGCCGGTCAGCCCGACCCGTGCGCACCAGGTGGCGTCGGCACGCAGGAGCGCCGAGCCGTCGTCCGGCGAGTTGCGGACCCGGGAGTTCTGGTGGCGCAGGTACTGCCCGGGAAAGTTGACCGACTCGAACGAGTAGCAGCCGGCATCGGCCAGGCCGGCCCGGATGGTGTACGTAGCGTCGGCCTTGAGCACGCTGGGGCTCGCGGCGGCGACCACCTCGGTGTAGGCCAGGCTGTCCTGGTGGCGCAGGTAGCGGTTGGTGAAGCCGGGCGTCGTCACCTGCAACGACCGCCGGGTGTTGACCGGCAGGGCCACCGGCGCCGAGCTGCCGATGATCTTCGAGGCGTTGATCAGGGCGGTGTTGGCCGCGCGGACCCGCGCCTGATCCATCTTGATCACCTGCCGGTCATAGGTCAGGAAGCCGTTCAGCTCGCCCTCCAGGTCGGTGATCTCGGTGTAGACCGAGGCGCTGAGCCCCTTGCCTACCATCAGGTTCTGGCTGCCCTGCACCAGACCCACGTACCGATCGGTGAGGGCGCTCGAACTGGTCTGCCACTCGTAGGCGAAGAAGCCGCCGCTCGGGCTGTACTCGTGGCCCGGCGTGTGCAGGCCCAGCCCACCGAACTCACCGAGTACGGCGATCCGGCTGCTCGACGGTGCGGGTGAGTCGGGCCCGAGATAGACGTGCCAGTCATCGATGTCGCCGTTGCCGGGATTGCCGAGGGACTGGCAGCAGTTGTGGCCGCTGTGCGGGTTGACCAGACGTGTCGGGTCCTGGTTCTTGATGTTCTGCGCGACCCGCCGGGTGTCGGCGAGGGACCGCTCACCCCACCCCTCGTTGTAGGGCGTGTACGCGACCACTGCGGGCGAGCTGCGGTGCTCGTCGACGATCTCGCGTGCCTCGGCCTCGAACTGCGCCTGCTGGGCGTCGGTCGGGTTGATGTCCTGCGCGGTCAGAGACGGGATGTCCTGCCAGACCAGCAGGCCGAGCCGGTCCGCGTGGTAGAACCAGCGCTGTGGCTCGACCTTGATGTGCTTGCGCACCATGTTGAAGCCCAGGTCCTTGTGCTTCTGCAGGTCGAAGGCGAGCGCGGCGTCGGTCGGCGCGGTGTAGAGGCCGTCCGGCCAGAAGCCCTGGTCGAGGGTGCCGACCTGGAACACGAACTGGCCGTTGAGCTTGGGGCGCAGCACCCCGTTCACCAGACCCGTGGTGATCTCCCGCATGCCGAAGTAGTGCACTGTCCGGTCCACAGTGGATGCTGAGCCGTTGCGGAGGGTGACGCGGAGGTTGTAGAGGAACGGGTCGTCGGGCGACCATCGGCGTGCGTTCGGCACCGGCACGCTGAACTCGGTGAAGCCACCGGTGGCCGAACCGACCACGGTGCTCCCGTTCAGCGCCTCGGCGAGCACGCTGTGGCCGCTCACGTCGCCCCGGGTGAAGACCCGCACCCGCAACGTGTTGGTGCTCAGGTTCGGGTAGACGTCCACGCTGCTGATGGAGGCGGTGGGCACCGGCTCCATCCACACCGTCTGCCAGATGCCGGAGCTGGGGGTGTAGAAGATCCCGCCGGGTGTCTTGGTCTGCTTGCCGATGGCGGGCAGGCTGCCGTTCTGTCGGGTGTCGGTGGGGTCCCAGACCTTGACGACGATCTCGTTCGCCCCGGTGGTGAGCTGGGGGGTCACGTCGAAGGTGAAGGCGTCGTAGCCGCCGGTGTGCGCACCGACCCGTACGCCGTTGACCCAGACGGTGCTCTGCCAGTCGACGGCGCCGAAGTGCAGCAGGGTCCGCCGTCCCGACCAGTTGGCCGGGACGGTGACGGTGCGTCGGTAGAACAGGTAGTTGCGGTTGTCGTTGGCGGCCCGCTGGATGCCGGAGAGCGCACTTTCCACCGGGAACGGCACGTTGACCCGCTCGGGCAGGGCGGTGCCGAACTGCGGGGCGTCGTCGGTGGCCGACTGGCGTAGCTGCCACTCGCCGTTGAGGTTGAGCCAGTCCGGTCGCGTCATCTGGGGGCGCGGGTACTCGGGCAGGGGTGTGCCGGCCAGCGCCTGGCTGGTCCAGGGGGTGGTCAGTGGCGGCGTCTTGGCCGGTGCGGCGTACGCCGGTGGGGTTGGCGCGGCGAGAACGCCGGCGATCAGGGCGAGGATGAGCAGCAGCGGCAGGGCGGGGCGGATGGGGACCTGACGTGTCATGCCGTCTCCGAGGGGCGAGTCGCCGCGGGCGGTGCAGCCAGGCCCGAAGCGCGTGGGTGGTGGGCATCGGGTGGTCACTGACGGGGGACGGGCGTCATCGACGGATGCCGGTGGGATCTCCACGCGTCGGCGGGACTGGGATATTGACATCCATCATCGCCTGTATAACGTTATAGAGCCGCGCCGGGCCTCCCGTCAATCCTTGTCCGTCGATGCGTGCCGGCTCGGCGGTCCCCTTGGCGAAGGGTCAGTGGATGGGCGTCAACCTCAAGGACATCGCCCAACGCGCGGGCGTGTCGCTGGCCACGGTCTCGAACGTGGTCAACGGATACCGGCCGGTGGGGGAGCGGACCCGGCTGCGTGTGCAGCAGGCGATCGACGAACTCGGTTACAGCCCCAACCTGGGCGCGCGACATCTGCGTCGGGGGCGTACCGGGCTGATCGCCCTGGCCATCCCGGAACTGAACAACCCCTACTTCGCCGAGCTCGCCGAGATCGCCATCGCCGAGGCCGCCGGGCTCGGCTACACCCTGGTCATGGAGAACACCGCCGCGGACCGGGGAGCGGAACTCGCGCTCCTCGACGGGTCCCGGCGGCACATCATCGACGGCCTGATCCTCAGTCCGGTGCGGATCGGCCGGGAGGAGGTGCTGGCCCGGACCGCGGGCACTCCGCTCGTGCTGATCGGTGAGGGCGTCTACGACGTGCCGCACGATCACATCGCCATCGACAACGTTGCCGCCGGCCACGCCGCGATCCAGCACCTCGTGGCGATCGGCCGCCGCCGGATAGCGTTCATCGGCGCCACGCACGGTGGCGACCGGCAGTCCGCCCACCTGCGGGTACGCGGCTATCGCGAGGCCCTGGCCGCCGCCGGCCTGCCGTACCGCTCGCGACTGGTCGCCCGCACCGACGCGTTCGGCCGGCTCGACGGCAAGCGGGCGATGCGTGACCTGCTCGCGCTCGGTGACCCACCGGACGCGGTGTTCGGCTACAACGACCTGGTCGCCGCCGGCGCGCTGCGGGCGCTGGCCGAGGCCGGTCTCCGGGTGCCGGAGGACGTCGCGGTGATCGGGATCGACGACATCGAGGAAGGTCGGTTCAGCACCCCGACGCTCACCACGATCGCGCCGGACAAGCGGGAGATCGGCCGTCTCGCGGTGCGCCGCCTCGTCGCCCGGATCGAGGGAGCGCAGGTCGCGGCACCGCTGACCGTGCAGACGCCGTTTCGGCTCATCCGCCGGGAGAGCACGGGTACGCCCGGCGGCTGACTGCCGGTGCGCACCGGGCGAGACCCATAGCCCCGGTGGTAGGACCCAGAGAGGATGGCGCAAGAAATCCATGTGTCTCAATATGATGACCGCTATCTCGAACGGGGTGCGCTCACGAGGCGTGCCATCCTGATGCGGAGGAATGCATGGTTCGCTGGCGTACCCTCACTGGCCTGCTGGCCACCACGTTGGCCGCGGTGACCGCGGCCAGCCTCACTCTCACCGCGCCGGCCGCAGCGGCCGACAACCCCATGACGCCGAACGTCGTCGGCGGCACCCGCGCCGCTCAGGGCGAGTTCCCGTTCATGGTGCGACTCTCGATGGGGTGCGGCGGGGCGTTGTACAGCCCCCGGCTGGTGCTCACCGCGGCGCACTGCGTGGGCTCGACCGGCACCAACACCAGCATCACCGCGACGCTCGGGACGGTCGACCTCCAGTCGTCCAGCCGCATCACCGTCCGGTCGAACTACGTCTACCGGGCTCCCGGCTACAACGGCTCCGGCCGGGACTGGGCGCTGATCCGGTTGGCCAGCCCCGTCACCGGGCTGAGCACCCTGAAGATCGCCAGCACGACCGCCTACGACAGCGGCACCTTCACCGTGGCCGGTTGGGGCGCCGCGCGCGAGGGCGGCGGCCAGCAGCGGTACCTGCTCAAGGCGAACGTGCCGTTCGTGAGCGACTCCACCTGCAACGCCAACTACGGTGGCGATCTCATCCCCGCCCAGGAGATCTGCGCCGGCTACGCCAGCGGCGGCACGGACACCTGCCAGGGTGACTCGGGTGGCCCGATGTTCCGCCGCGACGCCTCGAACGCCTGGATCCAGGTCGGCATCGTGAGCTGGGGCAACGGCTGCGCCCGGCCCAACTACCCGGGTGTCTACACCCAGGTGAGCTACTTCGCCTCGTCGATCGCCTCGGCTGCGGCGAGCCTCGGCGGCTGACCGGAGGAACCATCGGGCGGCCCGGACGACGATGTCCGGGCCGTCCGCTCGTCACTGAGGGGTACGCGACGAGTGGGCCACCCGACAGATTCGGCGGGCCGCGCGTGCGGCGCCCGCCCGGGCGGCCATGATGAGCCGGTGAAGATCCTGTCCATCCAGTCGTCGGTCGCCTACGGTCACGTCGGCAACTCGGCAGCGGTGTTTCCCCTGCAGCGGCTCGGCCACGAGGTGTGGCCGGTCCTGACGGTGCACTTCTCCAACCACACCGGGTACGGTGCGTGGCGGGGGCCGATGCTGGCGGCCGCCGACGTGGCCGAGGTGATCGAGGGCATCGCGGACCGTGGAGCCCTCGGCGGCGCCGACGCGGTGCTGTCCGGCTACCAGGGCGACCCGGCCATGGGCGCGGTGATCCTGGACGCGGTGGCGAAGGTCAAGGCGGCCAACCCGGCCGCGTTGTACTGCTGTGACCCGGTGATGGGCGACGCCGGTCGCGGCATGTTCGTCCGCCCTGGCATTCCCGAGTACCTGCGGGACACCGTCGTGCCGCGTGCGGACATCATCACGCCCAACCACTTCGAGCTCGACTTCCTCGCCGGCCGTACGACGACTTCGCTCGCCGAGGTGCTCGACGCGGTCGACGTCGTACGCGCGACCGGGCCTCGGCACGTCCTGGTGACCAGCGTGCTCCACGGCGACCTGCCCCCGGACTCGCTGGAGGTGGTGGCAGTCTCGGACGAGGGCGCCTGGGCGGTGACCACGCCGCTGCTGCCGATCAACCCGAACGGCGGGGGCGACGTCACGGCGGCGCTGTATCTCGCGCACCTGTGGACCACCGGCTCACCCGCGATCGCGCTGGAGCGCACCATCGCCTCCGTCTACGCCGTGCTCGAAGCGACACTCGCGGCGGGCACCCGGGAGATCCAACTGATCGCCGCACAGGATGTGATCGCCGACCCGCCGGCCCGGTTCACCGCCCGCCGGTTGCGCTGACGACGGGTCGACACCGACCGCCGACGCGTCGAGGAACGCCTCGACGCGGTCGGCGCGGGCGGTGCCCCGTGCCTGCGGCGGTCAGCGGCTCTCGGGGACGGCCATCTCGCCGAGCAGCGACCAGGTCTCCTGCGGCACTGTGGCGTTCACGATGCGCGGCGTCTCGGCCAGGTGCGGAGGCAGGGTCTCCTGCGCCGCGCGGAAGTGGGCGGACTGCACGTGGGCCGCGCCGGCCTGGTCGTCGCGGAACGCCTCGACCAGCACGTACTCGGTCGGGTCGTCCACGCTGCGGGACCAGTCGAACCACAGACAGCCCGGCTCGGCCCGGGTCGCCTCGGTGAAGTCGGCGGCGATCTGCGGCCACCCGTCGGCGTGCTCGGCCAGGACCCGGAACTTGGCGGTAATGAAGATCATGGCGTCAGGTTACCCAGCCGGACGGGTCACCCGTCGAAGTCAGCGGGACAGCCGGCCGGACCCGTGCACCTCTGCCCGAGCCACAGTCATGATCAGGTTTGGAAGCGCTCGAAATCCCGACGGAAATGTCAGCCGAGCGGACTACCGTGCGGGACATGCGAGCAATCGGAACGTTCGAGGTGGCTGAGTTCACCGCGGTCCCCGTGCCGAGCCCCGAGGTCAAGACTGGCCTGCCGGTCGGTTTCGCCACCATGCGCAAGACGTTCACCGGAGAGATCGACGGCCGATCCGAAACACTCTTCACGGCCGCCTTCGATCCCACGACCGGCACCGGCACGTACGTCGCCATGGAGTCGTTCGAGGGCAGTGTCGCCGGCAACGCGGGCACCTTCAACTTCGTGCACTCCGCCACCACCACGGGGCAGGACCGGCAGGCCGAGTTCCTGACGATCGTCCCCACGAGCGGCACCGGCGGCCTGACCGGCATCCGTGGAACGGGAGGCCTGACAGTCGACGGAGACGGCACCCACAGCATCTGGTTCGACTACGACCTGTCCTGACGCCCGCCTTGTCGACGGTCGGTGGGTCAACCGTCGACGCCGGCCGGGCGGGCACGGGCGATGACCTCCTCGGGGCTCAACGGCGCCTTCGGATGGTGCGTCAAGCACAGCGGGGTACGGACCTTGACGAACGAGAACCCCTCCCCGGCGGCGTAGAACTCACCGCTGTTGAGCAGGCCGATGTCCGGAAGTCGCCCGCCCTTGGCCTCGGCGAGCTGCCGGGCCGCGTCGATCTGCGCGGGTGCGTTGAGCAGCCCGAAGAACTGCGTCGTCGCGTTGCCGGAGATCTGGTTGTGAAGACCCTTGGGCGCCTGGGTGGCGAAGACCAGCCCGAGCCCGTATTTGCGCGCCTGCGAGGCGAGCGCGATTGAGCTGGCGGTGCAGGACGTGGTGCCGGTCGAGGGCGCTAGCGTCTGCGCCTCATCCATCACGAACAGCCCGCCCAGGGGTCGATCACCGGCCGGGTGCCGCTTGATCCAGGCGAAGAGCGCCATCTGCAACTGGTTGACGAAGCTCTGCCGCTCCTGGTCGGAGGTGAGTCCGACAAAGCTGATCACCGACACCCGGGCCCGCCGCCCCGGCGACGGCGTCAGCAGCAGCCCCGGGTCGGCCGGTGCACCGACCCCACCGAAGAGCGGATCGGTGACCATAGCCGCCTTGAGGGCCTCGGCCAGTTCCTCGGCGAGCTTCCCGGCACGGGCCAGTCGACTGACCCCCTCGGGCAGGTCGGTGAGGAACTCGGTGAAGCCGGGCAGGCCCACCATCCCGCTTCGCGCGTACGCCTGGAGGGCCTCGGTGAGGACGGCCTTGCCCTGCTGGGCGAGCCTGCTCGACCGGTCGACGCCGGCGCGCGGCGCGAGCGCCTCCACGGCCGAGCGGACGGCTTGATCGAACTCGTCGGGCCAGTCGCGCAGTGAGGTGAAGTCGGGCAGCGGCTGGAAGCTCAGCGGCCGGCCGGCGGTGACCCGGGGCGTCCATACCACCACCTCGGTGTGTGCGAGGTAGTCGGTGGCGCGTTCGGCGTCGCCGGGCCCCCAGCCGCTCGGCGGTTCGGGCCACGCGTCGCCCAGCCGGGCGAGATCGTTGTTGGGGTCGAGCACGATCGCGGAGACACCCTCCCGGGCGCACTCCTCGACCAGGCGGCGGATGAGCACCGTCTTGCCCGAACCGGACCCGGCGAACACGACGGCGTGCCGGCGCAACGATTCCAGAGGCACCGTGAACGGGCGGCCGCCGTCGACGGTTCGCCCCAGCAGGATGGCCCGATCGCCCGCGCCGACCACAGTGTCGACCGGGTCCGCGGGTACGGGCACGCCGGCCGCATTGGCCGACGGACCACCGGCCACGTCTGCGACCGGCACGCTCGTGGCGCTGGGATCGGCGCTGCCAGGCGCGCTCGTCGCGCCGGGATCGGCGCCGCCCGTCGCCTGGCCCGTGGGGTCGGACGGGGTGCTGTCGCGCGTCCGGTCGGGCCCGGGCAGGACCGCCCGGAACAGCTCGGTGCCGCTGGCCGGACGACGGGCCACCAGCCACTCCTGCAAGGCCGTGGACGGCTCGGTCGCCAATACCCGGAGCGCCGCGAAGACCCGCAGATCCGCCTCGGACACTCCACGCCGGAGGCCGCCGGCCGCGTCGAAGCCAGTCAACACCTCGGTCGTACGCTTCCCACTCGGCCACGGACCGTTGCGCAGCAGGATCAGCCGCCGCTGTGGGAGGTCCCGGTCCAGTCCGGCCAGTGTGCACGCGGCCTTGACGCGGGCGGTGACGGCGATGGCGTTGAGATGCGTGATGGCCCGGAAGCACCAGTGCGCCTCGTTCTCGGTGGCCTCGTCGAGCACCTCGATCAGCCGTCCGTGCAGCGCGGGCTTGCGACCGGGCGGCGGATCGTACTTGTAGGTGGCACCGGTGGGCGCCTGCTCGGCGATCCAGGCGGCCAGGCCGGCGGCGAGCAACGATGGCATGTGCTCGTCCTCGCCTGCCGGGTCGACGGCGGCTGACACGTCCGCGGCCTGGAGCAGCTCGGTGAACCGTGCGTCCAACTCGCGCAGGCGGCGGTCGTCCGTCGGGTCGCCAGACCCGCCGCGGACGGTGGTGCCCTCCGTCGGCATCGAGTCCGCGCCGTCGATGAGCCGGTCGAGCTCGACCACCTCGTCGCGGTCGCGGCACCAGGCGACATGGCGGTCCACCCTGCGCAGCAGGGCGCGTGGCGTCAGGGTGGGTGCGTCGGCGAAGGCGGCAGGGGCAATCGGCCAGGTGGGGTGCGGCGCCACGAAGTGTGGACCCGCGAACGCGGCGGTGAGGCGCTTTGCCACGATCGCCTGTCCGATCTCCGGGGTGGGGATCCGGTCCGGCAGGGTCGCCACCCGGAACCGGTCGCCGACCGGGGTGGGCACGGTGCGTGTCATGAGCACCCAGGTGTCCGGGAGGCACGAGACGACGACCAGCGTGCGGCGGGTGATGTCGCGGAGCTTGAGCAGGCCGTCGGCGATCGGGCCGAGCACCCTGGCCTGGCCGTCCTCCAACCCGTTGTGGTGGTTCAGCAGCGAGGTGCTGGTCTGGGCGAACAGCGTGTCGAGCTGATCCACGGCGATGACCGTGGGGTCCAGGGTCAGGGCCATCAGTCGGGAGATGTCCTGCACGATCTGCTGCGGCGTGCGGACCGCGGTGCTCAACCCCCATGCCGCCCGCGCGTCCGGGTCGCCTGGTTCGGAGATCAGGTGGGCGTAACCCACGTCCTGTGCCTCGAAGTCGATGGCACCGTGCAGGACGAGGGCCCGAGCGGTGTCCTGGGTGTCCCGCCCGACTTCCCGATCGCGGGCGCGCAGTGCCCGGATGAAGGCGTCGAGCTGCGCACGGGTCACCGGTCGGGCACCGGCGACCGCGTCGCGGATCTCCACCGGCAGGCCGAGCTGCGGGGTGAGTCGACGCAGAAAGGTCTTCAGCTGGGTGCCCCAGCCGACGTGGGTGCGGCCCATGCCCTCCACCAGGGCCAGGGCCACGCTCTCCCAGAACGTCTTGCCACTGACCATGTCGACCAGGAAGAAGTAGCCCCCGTCGCGCTGGATCTGTCCGCGGACCGCCCCCAGCAGGTGCGTCTTTCCGGCGCCAGCGCGACCCTGCATGGCGACACCGAGCGGCATGCTCGTGTCGTCGGTACGGGCCCGCGCCACCCCGCGCAGGATCTCCGCGACCACCGTCTCGTGCAGCTCCGGCACGTTGTGCGGGCTGGGTCGCCAGACGTCATCGGGGGTGACCGCGGGGTTGAGACTCACTGCTTCCAGCGCGACCCGCTGGTCGTCGGGGATCATGCCGGGCCGATCGCCAGGGCGTGGTTGTCCTCGTTCCCGATGCGAACGGCTGCAGCACGATCCCGTGGGGTCAGTGACTTGGTGTTCGCCACCGGGATGATACGGACATCCTCCCGACCGACCATCGCCCGCAACGCCGCGTCCAGGGTGGGCCGGTCGGTGTGGGCAAGCTGGTCCCGGACGTCGGCGAGACCGACCCAGGCGCCCGGCGCGGGGGCAAGCTCCCGGTACGCCGTACGAACCAGCGCCTCCACGTCCGCCGCGGCTGCGGGTGCCGGCGCCGGTGTTTCGTGCCGAGGTTCGCTGGCCGGCGAGGCCGTGGCGTCGGTCTGCTTGAAGAAGTCGCCGTGGCTGACCCGGAGCCGGTCCAGCGAACGGTGCAGGTTGGACAGGACGACGAACAGTGACCGGGTGGTCGAGCCGCCCTGCTTCGGCGGGGCAGCGGTGTGTAGCTGACGTGCCACACGCCAGCCCTCGTCGGTCAGCTCGTGGGCGAAGGTCCGGCGAGACTTGTCGGTGTCGACCAGGCCCAGATCGACGAGCTTCTTGTTGTCCTTGCCGGTCAGCGTGAAACCGGCCAACTCGCGCAGCTCGACGTTGGTGAGTTGGCGCGCCTCGGCCATCAGCACCACGAGGGCGTTGATCTGGTTCGGCGTCAGGTGCGGGACGTCCGCCGGGCTCGTCATGTCTTCTCATCTCCGTGGGAGTGCGTGCCGCCCGCGCGTCGCCGGGCCAGCAGCCGACGGATCCCGTCGACTACCGCCGGCGCGTCGGAGAGCACCTGCTCGTTGGTGAAGCGGAGAACATCCAGCCCGAGTAGTTGAAGCTGCACGTCTCTCCGGCGATCGTTGGCGAAAGCGATTCGCCCACGATGCTCCGGGCCGTCCACCTCGACCGCAAGACCCTCCACGGGCCAAAAAAGATCCAGTCGGTACGCCACACCCAGTACGTGCCACTCGTATGTCTGGTTCCAACGCCGGCCCCGTGCCCAGTCGTGCGGTGCCAGCGCGCGTTCCAACGCCTGCTCGGCCGCGCTGTCACCACGTGGCACGCCAGCGATCGGCGGCCAGACCAACACCGTCGACTCCGGCTCGGCGGCCGTGGCCGGCATCCGGTTGATCGTGCTGGTCAGCCCGGCGAATCGCGCCGGCACCATCAGCGGCACCGACTGGACGCGGTCGACGTGGCGCAGCGGCCCGCCGGCCAGCCACACCGTGAAGTCAGCATGCCGCACGAGCCACTCGGCGGCGGCCACGAGTGTCCGCTCCGCACCCGCGCCCAGGTCGGGCAGAGCGATGACGAGAACGCAGCCCTCCCGGTCGTACGCCTCGGCAATCACCCGGGCGAGCCCGGCGGCGCGTACGCCCGGGGCGAAGCGGGACCGGCCGACGGGCCGGCCCGGACCGCGCAGCCCACGCTCGGCGAGGTCCGC
This sequence comes from Micromonospora sp. A202, assembly GCF_006715105.1. Classification (NCBI taxonomy): domain Bacteria; kingdom Bacillati; phylum Actinomycetota; class Actinomycetes; order Micromonosporales; family Micromonosporaceae; genus Micromonospora; species Micromonospora sp. A202. The sequence goes on from NZ_VFMP01000001.1 coordinate 2,580,155, forward strand.
GAGGAACGGGCCGAAGTGCCGGGAACGGGCAGCGGTCCGGGCCGCGAGGGCGCGCACCGCCGCCACGCCGAGCGTGCCCTCGGTCTCGAAGTGGTCGGCGCCCGCCAACCAGCTGGGGAACATAGCGAGCGCCGCGGTGTCCAGTTGGTCGAGGAGAGCGTCCACGAGGTCGCCGAGGGGACCCACGACCGTGGGCCGGTAGTGCACCACCGCGGGCGCCGCTGGTGGCAACGGGTCGAGTGCCACCCGCAGCAGCTCCGGGTCGACGGCCGGCAGGTGACTCACCCGCCGCCTCGGCGGGGCGGCCCACCACGCCGTGCCGGCATCGTCGTCAGCCCGGACGGGGAGCGCCATGTCGGCACCCTACGACAGGGGGATACGGTGGCCCGTCAGCGCCTGCCCGGCCACCGGAGACGCTGCGGTCGCCGCTCAGCGCAGGCGGCGGATGTCGCCGAACGCCCGGTAGAACCCGCCCCGGCCGGCCTCGCGGACCTCGGTCACCAGGTAGCGGGCGCCCGGCTCGCGGATCCCCTTGGGAAACTGCACCGACCAGTCGCGCCGGTAACCGTCGGAGAGCACCTGGACCCGCAACCGCCCCCGATCGTCCAGGCACTGCACCACCACGCCCGCGCCCGCGTCGCTGGTCACCTCGACGACCGTCGGTTGCACGGGCCGTGGTGCCTCACGGGGGGCCTTGACGTCGCGCACCTCGGGCACGTCCCCGGCCTGCGCCGCGCGGATCGCCGGCTCGCTCGCGTCGATGCAGGCCAGGTGGCCGCCGGTGGTGACGACGTAGAGCCGGTCGTCGTGGTATTGCATGGAGTAGGCCGAGCCGCAGCCGGTGCCGAGCTTCCACAGCCGCGTGCCGGCCGCGTCGAAGCAGTAGATCGAGGACTGGCTGTCACCGGCGAAGACGTACTGGCCGCCCTCCGCGGTGGCGCACGAGAACACCGGGGCGTCGCACCGGTAGGTGCGATCCAGTCGCCCTGCCTTGGACAGTCGCACCACCTCGCGGGTGCCGGTGCCGGCGAACACGCTGCCGTGCTCCTGCCAGCCGAAGAGCACCGAACCGGTCCTGGTGTGCCACAGCTCGCCGCCGGTCCGCCACTCGTAGCCGGTCACCCCCTGCGAATGGCCGTGGTAGATGGCGTCGCTGTCGCACCGCACCATCCACGCCGAGCGGCCCCGCCCGGGCCGACGCCACAGGAACTCGTCCTCGTGGTCGACCGCCGTGATCCCGCCGTCGGCATCCGACACGCCCAGGACCCCGTCGTGGATGTCCAGCCAGTAGATGTCGATCTCCGGGGCGATCGCGTACGCCACCCGGGGCATCTTGCCGGAGAGGTCGTAGACGTTGCCGTCATCGCAGCCGGCGTAGATCCACGCGTCGTCGGCGACGATGCACTTGACCCCGTCGGGGAGGCGGACCTGGCTGCGCACCTGGGCGTCGTGGTCGAGCGTGGTGATCACGCCGTGCTCGTTGCCGACCATGCAGTGCTGCCCGTCGACGAAGATGCCGAAGGCGGGAGCGCCCGAGTCGTAGCGCCAGAGCACCGGAGCGGTGTGGGCGGTGGAGCGGGTGCTGACGATCTGCCGCCGGGAGACGGTGCGCTTCTGTCGGACGCCGGGAACCGCCGGCGCGTAACCCTTGCGGACCTTCTCCCCGATCTTCTTCGCGGCGGCGGCGCGGGCCCGGGCGTTGTCCGGGTAGGCGCTGGCCTTGATCTGCCCCTGGTCGCCGATCCGGCCGTAGCGCACGGTCAGCGTGGCGTTGTCGACGATGACCTCGTAGAACTTGTGCGCACCGTCCACTTCGGATAGTTCGAGGTAGGTCGTCTCCTGGGACATGGGGGCCTCCGAGGGGTCAGCGACCGGCCCGACGTGGCCGGCGCGGCGACAGTGCGCACACGCTAACGGCGGCCCCCGACAGAATCGGCGCCCGGCCAGCCCAGCGCGTCGTCGCGGAGGACCGCGTGCGCGCCGACGGTCTGATTGACGATCTGCGTCACCCGCACGTCGACCGCGATGCTGGCCAGCGCCACCGCGTCCGCGCGGCTGAGGCCGTGCAACCGCTGCATCAGGGTCAGCATCGAGTCCAGAGCCATGAACGAGGCATCGTCGAGGGACGCGCCGACGCCCAGGGTCAGCCACGCGTCCGCGGTGCGGGCCACCGGGCCGGTGACCGGGAAGTCGTCGCGGACGTCGAAGGTCAACGTCACCTCGTCCATCGGGCACTCGATCGCGGTGCCGCCGACCTCGCCGTCGCCCTGTGCGGCGTGGCCGTCCCCGACCGAGAACAGCGCGTCGTCCACCGGGATCGGCAGCAGGAGGGTGCTTCCCGCGGTGAGGTCCCGGCAGTCCAGGTTGCCGCCCCACGGGCGCGGCGGGATCGTCGAATGACGCCCCGGCTCGGCGGGTGGCATGCCGAGCACCCCCATGAAGGGCCGCAGCGCGATCGTGTGGCCATGCTGGTTGCGACCGGTCATCGTCGCCGGGTCCAGAGTCCAGGCATGCACCACCGGTTGTTCCTGCACGCCGTAGCGCTGGTTGAACCCGCTCGGCCAGCCACCGGCCACTGTGGTGCCCCAGGTGGCGGGGACGACCGCGTCGATGCGTACCGCGAGGGTCTGGCCGGCGCGCGCACCGCGGACCGCGACCGGCCCGACCAACGCGTGACCGTGGTCGGGTTGATGCTGCGCGACCCGGGGCCGGTCCCGGTTCGCTCCGCCGGGATACGGACCGGCCGACCACCAGCAGTCCAGGGTGCGGTACGTGACGGTGTCACCGGGGTCGATGGTGAGCACGGGCGGGAAGTCGGGGGAGAAGTGGCCGTGCAGGCTGTCGTCGGAGGGCGTGAGGGTGTGTCGCATCAGTGCAGGTTAGTGGCCCCGGATCCGCGCGACGGGGTGTGCGGCGGGCATCCGGGCGCCCGCCGCACACCGGCTCGGTGTCAGCCCGCCGTGCAGGAGCGGATCTGCGGACGAGCGCCGCTGTTGCCGTTGGTCATCGTGGTGAAGCCGAAGGTGTTGCCGCTGCCGTTGGACCGCATGGTCATCACGGTGCCGCTGCTGTCCCAGGTGGCGGTGCCGTTCCAGATGGTGGAGACCCGCTGCGGTGCGGTGATGGCCACTACCACGGTCCAGGTGCTGGCGCCGCTGACCGTCACCGAGGTGTTGTAGCGGTCGCCCCAGACGTTGGTGGTCGACGCCGTCGCCGTGCAGGTGCCGCCGGTGGGTGGCGGGGTGCCACCGTCGGGCGGCGGGGTCGTGCCGTCGGGCGCGACCGCCCGGCCGGTGGACGGCGAGATCATGCCGGGGCACAGGTTGCGGCTGGTCAGGTTGGCCATGATCTGCGGTATGGCGTCGCGGGTGTTCTGGATCCCGTCGTGCATGAGGATGACCTGACCGGCCTGGAGGCGGCTCGCGTTGGCCACGATCTGGCTGACGCTCGCGCCGTTCCAGTCCTGCGAGTCCACGTCCCAGATCACCTGTCGCATGCCGAGCGATGAAGCGACGGACTGGAGGGTGGAGTTGGTCTCCCCGTACGGCGGCCGGAACAGCTGTGGCCGGATGCCGGTGGCGGACTGGATCGCCGAACTGGTCTGGGACAGGTCGGACTGCATCTGAGCCTGGCTCATCGAGGTCATGTGGGCGTGGTTCCAGCTGTGGTTGCCGACCCACATTCCGGCGGCCACCTGTGCCTGTGCCGCCGAGCGGTTGTTCTGGACGTTCTGCCCGACGTTGAACATGGTGGCCCGTGCGCCGTTGCTGCGCAGCACGTTCAGCAGCGCGCTGGTGCTGCCGGTCGGACCGTCGTCGAAGGTGAGACCGACGTAGCCGTTGCAGGTGGCGGCGCTCGACGGGGTCGAGGTGGCCGCGAGGACCACGCCGCACATCGCGACGGCGGTGGCGAGGACGGCGAGCGCGGCGCGCAACCGCCTCGACCACAGCGCCGTGCGGGGGAAGAGCTTGCTCATCTGGTGCCCTTCTCGCGGGAGGCATAACCGGGACATCACGAAGCCGTTGCATCGACCGTGATGGATCGGAGTATTGCAGCGGGATTTCCGGCACGTCAACAAGTTCCGGAAGCGGTCCGAAACGAGCTAGATCGGCGGTGCGCTGGTCCTGGCAGTCGGCCAATCGACGTCCGCTGAGTTGATCCTCGCGGCATCGCTCGCATGATCCGGAAAGCGGCCGAAACTTCCGACGTCCCGCCACCGCTCCGCCGAGGCGGTGGCTCCATCGCAACAGTAAAGAAAGTAAACAGAAAATGTTACAGTCACCTATGTCTATACCTGGCCGAGTCTGCGGCCAGTGGGTCCCAGGAAGGAGTGATCACATGACGAGACTGCGCGCGCTGGTCGCGCTGGTGGCACTGACCGTCGTCGGCGGGTTGGCTGCGGTCATCCCGTCGACCGCTGCGTCGGCAGCCGCCTGTTCAGCATCGTGGCAGGCCTCGGCCGTCTACTGGGGAGACGCACAGGTCTCCCACAACGGCCGCAACTACCGGGCGAAGTGGTGGACCCAGGCCGAGGCGCCACCGGGTACGACCGGTGTCTGGGAGGACCTCGGCGCATGCGGGGGCGGCACCACGCCGCCGCCCACCGGAGGCACCTGCAACCACCCGAACTGGGCTGCCGGAACCTGGTACGCGGCAGGGGCGATCGTGCGGTACACCAACGGTCTCTACTACGTGGCCGAGCACGACAATCCCGGCTACGACCCCATCGTCAGCACCTGGTACTGGGAGCCCTACACCTGCGGCGGCCAGCCACCCACCACCCCGCCGCCCACCGACCCGGGCGGCTTCGTGGTCACCGAGGCCCAGTTCAACCAGATGTTCCCGGGCCGCAACTCCTTCTACACGTACTCCGGGCTCGTCGCCGCACTCAGCGCCTACCCGGCGTTCGCCAAGAGCGGCAGCGCCACCGTCCAGCGTCAGGAGGCAGCCGCCTTCCTGGCCAACGTGCACCACGAGACCGGCGGCCTCGTGCACGTGGTCGAGCAGAACACCGCGAACTACCCGCACTACTGCGACCCTGGCCAGCCCTACGGGTGTCCGGCCGGGCAGGCCGCCTACTACGGGCGTGGGCCGATCCAGCTCAGCTGGAACTTCAACTACAACGCCGCCGGAAACGCCCTCAACCTGCCCCTCCTGACCAACCCGTGGCTGGTGCAGACCGATGCCGCGGTGGCCTGGAAGACCGGAATCTGGTACTGGATGACCCAGAACGGGCCGGGCACCATGACCGCCCACAATGCGATGGTCGGCGGTGCCGGGTTCGGTGAGACGATCCGCAGCATCAACGGCTCGATCGAGTGCAACGGCGGAAACCCCGCCCAGGTGCAGAGCCGCGTCACGAAGTACCAGCAGTTCGTCGGCATCCTCGGTGTGTCCGCCGGAGCCAACCTCTACTGCTGATCCGCAGCCGGGCCTCGGCGCACGTCGCCGTACGGAGTCGGGGCCCGGCAAGCGGTCGAGGGTAACCCAGCCGGTTTCATCGCCATCAACCCGTTGACACGGCTGTGCTGCGCCCGGAACTATCAGCGACAGTCCACCCGCCCCGACTCGTTGTTTGCCAACTCCAATGACAACGATGTCAGGGCACCGCCCACCACGCTCCACTCAGTCCAGACCTTCGACGTACTCGACCCGTTCGAGTCGAAAGGCCCCGTCCCTCATGTCGCATACCCCCCTTGCGCGTTCCCTGTCTCCCCGCCTGATCGCCGCGACGACAGCCGTCCTGCTACCGCTGGGCCTGCTCGTCGCCGCACCCCTGGCCAACGCCGCCCCCACCTCGGCGACGCCCGGCAACTTCAGCTCCTCGTTCGAGACCGCCGACCCGCAACCCGCCTCCAGCACTGTGGAGGTCGGCGCGAACGGAAAACCGGTCCAGGGCAACCTGAGTGGCAAGGTCACCACCCTGCCCGGCAGCCTGCTCGGCCAGGTCAGCGCCGTGACCGCGAGCGACGAGAACCAGCCGCGCGAGATCGCCGCGAACCTCAAGGACGACGACTCGTCGACCAAGTGGCTGATCTTCCAGTCGAGCGGCTGGGTGACCTACCAGCTCGCCAAGCCGGCGACGGTGCTGCGCTACTCGCTGACCTCGGCCAACGACGCGCCGTCGCGCGACCCCAGGGACTTCGCCGTCCAGGGCTCCAACGACGGCAGCACCTGGACCGACCTGGACAAGCGCGTCGGCCAGACGTTCAGCGGCCGGTACGCCACCAACAGGTACAGCTTCACCAACACGAGCGCCTACGCCTTCTATCGGCTGAACGTGACCGCGAACTCCGGTGACTCGCTCGTGCAGCTCGCCGACTGGAACATCAGCGACGGCTCGGACGTCCGTCCGCCGGCCACGCCGATGGTCAGCGAAGCCACCGCCGGTCCGAACGGCGGCTACACCACCAAGCCGGACGCCGGGTTCACCGGGCTGGCCGCGCTGCGCTACTCCGGTGGCGCCGAGGGCGACGGCCGGTCGTACGCGACCAACAAGCTGTTCGACGTCAACGTCCCGGTCGGGCCGAAGACCCGTCTGTCGTACAAGATCTTCCCGGAGTTCACCACGGGCAACGCCCGGTACCCGTCCACCTACGCCGCCGTCGACCTGCACTTCACCGACGGCAGCTACCTGAGTGGGCGCTCGCCCGTCGACCAGCACGGCTACCTGCTCACCGGTGCCGGCCAGGGCGCGTCGAAGGTGCTCTTCGCCGACCAGTGGAACCTGGTGCAGGCCGACCTCGGCACCATCGCCCGCGGCAAGACGATCGACCGCATCCTGCTGGCGTACGACAACCCGCAGGCCACCGGGGACACCCAGTTCCAGGGGTGGCTCGACGACATCGAGCTGACGGCCGCGCCGGCGTCGATCGACGGCACGAAGCTGACCAACTACGTGGACACCCGTCGGGGCACCAACTCGACTGGCGGTTTCTCGCGCGGCAACAACCTGCCGATCACGGCGGTGCCGAACGGCTTCAACTTCTTCACCCCGGTGACCGACGCGACCTCCAACTCCTGGGAGTACGAGTACCACCGGATCAACAACGCAGCCAACCTGCCGATGTTGCAGGGGCTCGCGATCTCCCACGAGCCCAGCCCGTGGATGGGTGACCGCAACCAGATGTCGGTCATGCCCGTCGTCGGTGGCGGTTCCCTCACCGGCCAGCCCGCCAGCCGCGCGCTCGCCTTCAACCATGACGACGAGACCGCGCAGCCAAACCTCTACCGGGTCACGCTCCAGAACGGCCTGGTCGCGGAGATGTCGCCCACCGACCACGCCGGGATCATGCGGTTCACCTTCCCCACCGGGCAGGCGACCGGAAGTCTCGTCTTCCACAACGGCACCTTCACCATCGGCACGGACGGCACCCTCACCGGCTGGGTCGACAACGGAAGTGGCCTGTCGGCCGGTCGTAGTCGCATGTTCGTGTCCGGTGCCTTCGACCGGGCGCCGACGGCAACCGCCGCGACCTCGGCCACCTTCGACGTCTCCACCACCCGGGAGGTGACGATGCGCCTCGCGACGTCGTTCCTCTCCGTCGACCAGGCGCGCCGCAACCTCGATCTGGAGGTCACCGGCAAGAGCTTCGACCAGGTCCACGCCGCCGCGACGGCGATGTGGAAGGACCGGCTCGGCCGGGTCGAGGTGCGTGGCGCCACCGAACCGCAGCTGGTCTCGATGTACTCGAACCTGTACCGGCTGAACCTCTACCCGAACTCGCAGTCGGAGAACACCGGCACCGCCGCCGCGCCGCGCTGGCAGTACGCGAGCCCGGTCTCGGCGCCGACCGGCGCGTCGACCCCCACCCAGACCGGTGCGAAGATCGTCGACGGGCAGATCTACGTCAACAACGGCTTCTGGGACACGTACCGCACCGTGTGGCCCGCCTACGCGCTGCTGTACCCGGACGTCGCCGCCCGGATCTCCGACGGGTTCGTCCAGCACTACCGCGACGGCGGTTGGATCGCCCGCTGGTCGTCTCCCGGCTACGCCGACCTGATGACCGGCACCAGCGCCAACGTGGCTCTGGCCCAGGCGTACCTCACCGGGGTCAAGCTGCCCGACCCGCTCGCGGCGTACGACGCGGCCGTCAAGGACGCGACCGTCGCGTCCGGGCGCAGCGCGGTCGGACGCAAGGGCATCGAGACGTCGCTGTTCCTCGGCTACACGCCGACCTCCACCGGGGAGTCGGTGTCGTGGGCGCTGGAGGGCTTCATCAACGACTACGGCATCGGCAACATGGGTGCGGCCCTCGCCAAGGACCCGGCCACGCCGAAGTCGGAGCGCGCCCGGCTCAAGGAGGAGTCGCGCTACTTCCTGGAGCGCGCCCGCAACTACGTCCACCTCTTCGACCCGAAGTCGAAGCTCTTCCAGGGTCGCGACGCCGCCGGTAACTTCCTCGCCGGCGACCCGCTGGACTGGGGTGGCGTCTACACCGAGACCAACGGATGGAACTTCGCCTTCACCGCCCAGCAGGACGGTCAGGGTCTGGCCAACCTGCTCGGTGGGCAGAAGGCGCTGCGGGACAAGCTCGACACGTTCTTCTCCACCCCGGAGAACGCCGACCGACCCGGCGGGTACGGCGGCGTCATCCACGAGATGATCGAGGCGCGCGCGGTGCGGATGGGCCAGCTCGGCATGAGCAACCAGCCGTCGCACCACATCCCGTACATGTACAACTTCGCCGGCGCACCGGCGAAGACCCAGGCGACGGTACGGGAGATCCTGCGGCGCCTCTACGTCGGCAGCGAGATCGGCCAGGGCTACCTGGGCGACGAGGACAACGGCGAGATGTCGTCGTGGTACATCCTCAGCTCGCTGGGCATCTACCCGCTGCAGGCCGGGTCGTCCGAGTGGACCATCGGTTCGCCGCAGTTCACGAAGATGACAGTGCGTCGCACCACTGGCGACATCGTCGTCAACGCGCCGAGCAACAGCACCCGCAACGTCTACGTGCAGGACGTCAAGGTCAACGGCAAGAAGCAGCGCGGTCTGTCCCTGGACGTGGCCGCACTCGCCAAGGGCGGCACCATCGACTTCCAGATGGGCTCCAACCCGTCCTCCTGGGGCAGCGGCAGGAACGACGCGCCGCCGTCGTTGACCAAGGGTGACCAGGCGCCGAAGCCGTTGCAGGACACCACCGGCCCCGGCCTCGGCACCGCGACCGCAACCGGCGGTCAGGACGCCTCGAAGCTGTTCGACGACTCGTCCACCACGCAGCTGACCTTCACCTCGGCGACCCCGCAGATCTCCTGGGCGTTCCGTGGTGGAAAGCAGAAGCCGACGTACTACACCGTCACGTCCGGGGCGAGTGCTGGCGATCCGGCGGACTGGCGACTGCAGGGCTCCAACGACGGCATCACGTGGACCACAGTGGACTCGCGCAGGGACCAGGTGTTCCGGTGGCGCAGTCAGACCCGCCCGTACACGATCGACAAGCCGGGTCGGTTCGCGCAGTTCCGTCTCGCGGTCACGAAGACCGTCGGCGCCGCGCAGACCAGTCTCGCCGAGATCGAGTTGCTCGCCGGTGGCGACGTGGCCATCGGAGGCGGCGACATTGCGGTGACCGCCGCGTCCGGCGTGCACGCGACGTCCGGCGTACCGGTCTCGGTGCCGCTGGCGTCCGTCACCGGTGGCACCGCGACCGGTTACCGGGCCACGATCGACTGGGGTGAAGGCACACCGGTCACCGAGGGCACCGTGACGCTGAGCTCGCGGGCCGTCTACAACATCGGTGGGTCGCACACCTACGCCACGCCGGGCTACCACCAGGCGAACGTCACGGTGACCGACGGCGAGAGCCAGAGCTCCGCGACGGTCGGCGTCGAGGTGGCGTACGCCCCGACCTCCGGCCTCACCGCCGCGTTCGACACCGTCTGCGTCGGTGACGAAGGCGTCCTCGCGGCGGACTGCGACGCCAAGTCGTGGGCGTACTCGCGGGCCGCCCTGGCGGCGGGCGGTGCGACGCAGGGCCAGCGGCAGCAGGTCCCGGGGACCGCGTTGCAGTTCACGCTGCCGGTGATCCCGGCCGGGCAGCCGGACAACGCCACCGGCAACGGTGCCACGGTCCTGCTCGACCTGCCGGAGGACGCGAAGAGCATCTCCTTCATCGGCGCCGGAACGCAGGGCAACCAGAGCACCACCGGCACGGCGAACTTCAGTGACGGCAGCACGGCCAGCATCCCGATCCAGATGAGCGACTGGACGCTGGGCGGCAACGCCAACGGCACCCCGTCCTACGGCAACATCGTCGTTGCCCGGACGGCGTACCGATTGAACGGCACGAGCCGGGACGGCGCCCAGCCGTTCCTGTTCGCGACCGCGCCGTACCAGATCCCGGCGGGCAAGACGCTGGTGTCGGTGACCCTGCCGACGCAGACCGGTGACCCCCGCACGGCGGGCCGGATCCACGTGTTCGCCGTCGCCAACGACGGCACGCCGGCCCCCGCGCTGGCCACTGTCGCCCCGAAGGACCAGACGGCGAACGCCGGGCAGGCCCTCGCGGCGAACCTCGGTTCGGTGACCGGCGGCGTTCCCGGCACGACCGGCTACCGTGCCCGCGTCCAGTGGGGTGACGGTACGGCTCCGGACGACGTCACCATCGGTGCGTCCGGTGCGATGAGCGGGCAGCACACCTACACGCGGGAGGGCACCTACACGGTGCACGTCACCGCGTGGGACACGCTGTCGAGCAGCACCGAGGCCTTCACCGTGACCGTCGCGCGGGGCGGCTCCCAGCCGACGATCGCGCTGTCGGCTGCCGGCGCAGTCACCACCGGCGGCACTGTCACCGTCGACGGCAGCGGGTTCGCCGCCGGTGAACAGGTGACCGTCAGCGTCGGCACCGACCCGGCCCGGGCCACGAAGGTCGCGGCCTCCGCGACGGGCACGGTCCGCGTCTCGGTCCCGACCTCCGGCGACGCGCAACCCGGCCGGTACGCGGTCACCGCGACGGGCGCGTCGACGCGTACGCCGGCCACGGCCACCGTCCAGGTGACCGGGCAGGCCCAGGCGCCGACCTACCAGCCGCGGGTGGCACTACTGACCACCTCGGGTCCGCGTGGCACGTCGATCACCATCGACGGTTCCGGGTTCGTTCCGAACGAGGCGGTCACGATCACCGTCGGGAACGGCCTCGCGGTCAGCACGGTCCGCGCGAACGGTGACGGTGTCATCTCAGGCGCGACGGTCAGCGTTCCGGGTGCGGCGAAGGCGGGCGCGACCAGCGTCACGCTGAGCGGTGAGAAGTCGGCGACGAAGGTGTCCCGGCCGTTCACCGTCACCGGCTAGAACGAAGTCGACGGTTTGGGCGGGTCGTACTCACGGCCCGCCCAACGTCTGAGCCGTCGGCGTTCGGACATTGATCGACTCGGTTTTACGGAAGTCGGGGCATCGAGGCGCCGTGGATGCCCCGATTTCCGCGATCGCGAGTGGATCATGAAGGGGAGTGGGCCTGCGGCGCGCCCAGTCGGAGCTGCCAGCGTGCCCCCCGACCGGTGAGCCGGACGATCGCCAGCGGCTCCACGTCCACCTGCCGGTAGGTCGCCAACGGCAGGTCGAGGGCGTGCACGACCGCGACCCGGATCACCAGCGGGTGGGTGATCGCCGTGATCCGCTGACCGCGGCCCCGTTGCCCGTCCAACCAGTGACCGACCCGTTCCCGTACCGCGGCGACGGACTCGCCGCCGTGCGGCGCGGACTCCGGTGCGGACATCCACGTGTGCAGCGCCTGCGGCTGCTCCACGGCGATCTCCTCGAGCGACCGCCCGGACCAGTCGCCGTAGTCGCAGTCGGCCAACGCCGTCTCGATCGTCGGCAGCAGACCGAAGGCGGCGGCGGTCTGCCGGGCCGCCGCCGCTGGGCTGCACAGGCAGGTGTCGTGCATGCCAAGGTGCCCACGCCGGTCCGATCCGGCGTGGGCCTGGGCGAGGGCGGCGCGCAGACCGGCCTCGTCCAGGCCGTCGTCAGCGCCGCCGAAGCGGGCCCGGCGCAGGGCGGCGGTGTGACCGTGGGCGACCAGCCGGAGGCTGGTGGCGGTCACGTGCTGGGCAGCGCGGCGGCGGCCCGACGGCGTCGATCGTGGTGCATCAGGGCCGCGAACAGCAGGCCGATCCCGGTCCAGAGCACCACCTGGGTGCCGAGGGAGGCCAGTCGGAAGTTCCACAGCAGCGTCGCGGGGAAGTCGGTGGGGACCTCCTGGAACGACGGAAGCACCACGTAGGACGCGACGGTGACCAGCAGGAAACCGCCGACGGCCGCGGCGACGCGTTGCCACAGTGGCGCGTGCGCGCCGACCGACCGGTAGCCCAGCGAGCCGGCCCACACGGCCACCAGACCGAGCACCACCATCAGCAGATAGGTGGCGGTGCGTTGGTTGATGGTGGCCGGGTCGCCGACCGCCGGCGGGTTCGCCGGGTACTTGAGGAACGGCACGATCACCGCGCCGAGCAACGCCGCAGCGGCCAGCAGCAGGCCGGAGCGCCCGTCGTCGTCGGTCCGTCGCCGACGGGCCAGCAGGACGTACGCCGTGGCCAGCAGACCGCCCATCGCGGCGCCGAACAGGCCGGTGGCCAGGAACAGCCCGCCGCGCTGGCCGCTCCGGGTGACCACTGCCTCGGCGTGCTGGTGCCCGCCAGCGGCGGGTTCGGCGTGCGAGGCCGCCTCCTCGATAGCGATGGCGGCCTCGACGTGCGGTTCGCCGGCGACGTAGGCGAACGTCCCGGCGAGCAGGCCAGCGATCAGGCCGGCGAGCAGGCCGCGGACGAGGACGGCGAGGAACGTGGGAGCGGTGGTGGCGTTCAGTGGCACGGAACACCGAGCAGGTGCCGGCCGTCGTGCATGAGCTCGTGCAGGTACGTCCCGCTGCGCGACACCGCACCCTGGTCGAACGCGACGAGGTAGGCCAGCAGGGTGAGCGCGACGACGGTCGCCAGGACCGTCCACAAAAGACGCGCGGTGCCAGCGGGATTCACCAACGGCTGGCTGGACGTGGAGCTGGACATATGATCACGAACCTCCCCGGGGATGACGCGTCCCCATCGCAAGGCTGCGGACGACCGAGCGTCCTGGCTCGCGGGCCCCATTTTGAGGTGGGGGAACCGCTCACAGTGGCGCGACCGCGCCGGAATCACACCGGCTTCCCTCGCGTCGCCGCAGATAGTGGGTCGACGGTATCGGTGCCGCCGCAGGCGGTCAACCCGGCCCCGCAGTGGGTGAAGCGCCTGCGCCCGAGGACTCAGCGCCGCCCGATTCGTCAGATCAAACCCGATCGCTGGCGGCGGGCATCGTCCGCCGCCGCCGAACCCGACGCGACGGCGAAGCTCTCCGAGCCGGTGGCCGGGTGGACGGCGCGGTCTGGACGACTGTGGAACCGCAGCCCGCTGTCGAGCACGCGCTCGACAGCGATCGGCCCGGGCCGGCTGATTTTCGGCTCGGACCGGCCGGTGTGTCTGCTCGCCGCCTCATACACCGGCTGAGTCGGAACGAGGCGAGCGCGGCGGGCGTCGAAGGCATAGCATGTTATCGATAACAATCGGATTGTGGTTCGTTGGCTCGCGGGGCGGCCATCGACAACAGATCATGCCGTTCTGGTCGGACGTAGGGCTCCGAAGGCTCGCGTAACGACGGCAAAACATGGTCGCAAGACCTTGGCAACACACGTACGTGCATGGCATGGTAACGCCTGATCAAGGGAAACATCCGACCTATCTCCATGGGTGGTGCGGGCCCCGAGTCCGTCTCTCCCTGCCGAGGAGGCTCGGCCGGTCACCGGTGCTCCGCTCGCCGACGGCTCTCCCGTCGCGTGCGGCGCCACGCTTGGGGAGGTCAGGGCCGACGATGAGCACCGTCGAGGCAACCACCGGCACGCAGCACGGCACGCCCAGCGACTGGTTCCGGGATCGGATCTCCCACGCCGTCTCCGAGCTGACCGCCGCCACCGCGCTCGTCGTGCTGTTCATCGTGTTGAGTTTCGCCAGTCCCTACTTCCTGACCGCGGACAACCTCTTCAACATCGGTGCGCAGACCGCGGTGATCGCCATCATCGCCACGGCGCAGACGATGGTCATCATCACGAAGGGCATCGACCTCTCCGTTGGGTCGGTCGCCGCGCTCGCCGGCGTGGCGGGGGCGATGGTCGTACGCGACCTCGGCTTTCCACTCTGGGCGGCGACGGCGGTCGCGATCGGCGTCGGCGCACTGGCCGGGCTGCTCAACGGGCTGCTGGTGACCGTGGCTCGGATCCCACCGTTCATCGCGACGCTGGGAACGATGTCCGTCGGACGAGGGCTCGTCTTCATCATCACCGGGGCGGCCGGCGTCTACGGCCTGCCCCGATCCTTTCAACTGCTCGGCAACGGGGAGATCGTCGGCATCCCGTTCGCCGTGGTGATCACCGTTCTGGTCGCAGTCGGTGTCGCCTTCCTGCTCTCCCAGACCCGCTTCGGTCAGTACACGTACGCGATGGGCTCCAATCTGGAGGCCGCACGCCGGTCGGGCATCCGGGTCGGTCGGCACCTGACCGGCGTGTATGTGCTGGCGGGTGTGCTGGTCGGTCTGGGCGGCATGATCGCGGCCTCCCGGGTCAACTCCGGTCAGCCGAACTACGGGATCTCGCTGGAGCTCGACGTCATCGCCGCCGCGGTCATCGGCGGGGCCAGCCTCTTCGGAGGTCAGGGTCGGATCGTCGGGACCATCATCGGCGCGTTCCTCATCGCCCTGGTCCGCAACGGCGCCGTCCTGCTCGACATCAGCATCCACTACCAGCAGGTGATCGTCGGCCTGATCATCTGGGCCGCCGTCTACTTCGACCAGTACCGCCGACGGCGGCTGGAATCACGGGGTTGACATGCCATTCCGAGAGTCCGAACGAGGAAGGACACACACCATGGCACACACCACCACCAGCCGGCGGGCACGAGGGCCACTCCTGCGCGCGCAGGCGATTCTGGCCGTGGCCGCGGCGACCGCTCTGCTCAGCGCCTGCGGCGGGGTCGAGGTCCGGGACGGAGGCGACGGCGCGACCAAGGACGCGAGCGGGCCGTTGAAGCTCGCCGTCGTCCCGAAGGCGGTCGGGGCCGACTACTGGAACACGGTGAAGGCGGGTGCCGAATGCGCCGCGCAGCGCGCGGGTGACGTCACCGTCCAGTGGGACGGGGTGACCACCGAGACCGATGTCGAGGGTCAGGTCAACCTGATCCAGAACTACGTCACCAAGAAGGTCGACGGCATCGTCTACGCCGCCACCGACTCCAGTGCGTTGGCGCCCGCCACCGACAAGGCGCTCGCCGCGAACATCCCGGTCGCGATGATCGACTCCGGCACCAGCCCGCAGCCGTCGAACGTGCCGCTGTTCGCCACCGACAACCGCGCGTCGGCCACCGAGGCGGCGAAGCTGCTCGCCACCGAACTCGGCCCCGGCAACCACGAGGTGGCGCTGGTCGAGTTCCAGCCCGGGTCGCAGACCAACACCGAGCGGGTCGACGGCTTCAAGGCCGGTCTCGCCCAGTATCCGAACCTGAAGCTGGTCGGCCAGCAGCCCAGCCGCAGTGACGTCAACGAGGCACGACGCGTCACCGAGAACATCCTCACCGCCAACCCCAACCTCGCGGGCGTCTTCGCTGCCAACGAGCCGAGTGTGCTCGGCGCCGCGCAGGCCATCCAGGCGGCCGGCAAGTCCGGCAAGGTGGTCATCATCGGGTGGGACGCCGCCCCGGACGAGATCGCCGGGGTACGCAGCGGCCAGATCTCCGCGCTGGTCGTGCAGAACCCGTTCAAGATGGGCTACTTCGGGGTCGACAAGATGGTCAAGCACCTGCGGGACAAGGCGCCGCTGGCGTCGGCCGACACCGGCGTCACGTTCGTCACCAAGGACAACATCGACTCCGCGGAGATCAAGGCGGTGCTCGAGCCCAGCTGCGCCAACCCCCCGGTGCAGTGATGGGTACGACCCCGACGGCCACCGCCGACAGCGACCGGCAGCCCACCGCCGACGAGCCGCCGGCCCTCGAAGCCCGTGGCATCGTCAAGCGGTTCGGGCACGTCGAGGCGCTGCGCGGCGCCGACTTCACTGTCCACCGGGGTGAGGTCGTCGCGCTGATCGGCGACAACGGCGCCGGAAAGAGCACCCTCATCAAGACGCTGTCCGGTGTGCACCCGCCCGACGAGGGCGAGATCCGGGTCGGTGGTCGTCCCGTCCGGTTCTCCACGCCGGTCGACGCCCGGCGCGCCGGGGTGGAGACCGTCTACCAGGACCTCGCCGTCGCCGACGACCTCAGCGTGGCCGCCAACCTGTACCTCGGGCGGGAGATCCTGCGCTCCGGGCCGCTGGGTCGGCTCGGGCTGCTCGACAAGCGCGCGATGCGGCTGGGCGCGGCCGCCGCCCTTGACGAGCTGGGCGTACGGATCCCGCGGGTCACCACCCCGATCGCGATGTTGTCCGGGGGGCAACGGCAGTGCGTCGCTGTGGCCCGCGCCATCATCTGGGCGACCAATGTGGTCATCCTCGACGAGCCCACCGCCGCACTCGGTGTCGTCCAGACCGGGCGGGTGCTCGACGTGGTCCGGCGCGCCCGCGACGCCGGCATGTCGGTGGTGCTGGTGAGCCACAACATGCCGCAGGTGCTCGAGATCGCCGACCGGGTCGAGGTGCTGCGCCTCGGTCGGCGTGCGGCCCGACTGCGCGCCGACGAGGTCACCACCGACGACCTGGTGGCGGCGATGACCGGGAGCACCGGTGTGGAACGCGACGAGCGGTGACCGTGGCCGGCGACCGCGTGGGCGTTCACGACCGCGCGGTGTCCGAGTTGGCCTCGGCGTCGTCGGGCAACCCGTACAACGACTCCTCCACACCGATCAGGTGGTTGGCCATCCGGATACGGGCCCGCTCCGGGTCACGTGCCGCAAGGGCCTTGAGGATCGCCACGTGTTCGTCGTGGGTACGCCGGTCCGCGCCTTCCTCGTGCAGGCTCCGCCACAGCCGGCCCCGCACGGTGCGCCCGGCGAACGCCTCGATCAACCCGATGAGCACCGGATTCTCGGCGTGCACCGCGATGATCCGGTGGAAGGCGATGTCGATCTCGAGGATGCGCTCGTGGTCCTGCGGTGACTGGCCGACCATCCGGGCCGCCTCGGCGAGCAGGTCACCGGCCTGGGCGAGGGCCTCGTCGGTCATCCTGGTCGCTGCCAGTTGGGCGGCCTCGCACTCCAGCAGTCGCCGGACGGTGTGGATGTGCCGAGGGTCGCCCTGGCCCTGGAAGTCCACCACGAAACCCATCGGGGCCAGCAGTTGGGGCGCGTCGAGGTTGGTGACGTAGGTGCCGTCACCCTGACGGATGTTGACGATGCCGAGGATCGACAGAGCCGACATGCCCTCGCGCAGCGAGCCGCGCGAAACGCCGAGCGACTCGGCGAGGTCCTTCTCGATGGGCAGTCGGTCCCCGGGCTTGAACTGCCCTTCGAGGATCATCCGCTTGATGCCGTTCACCACTTCGTCGGTGCGCGACATGACACCCCCTAGCGGCCGGCGGGGGTGGCCGTCCCACCCGCGATCACGTACGGCTCCGAGGATGACACGGTAGTCGGGTCCGACGCCGCCCAGTAGTGGCCGTCGGGAAACCGGTAGAGCGCGACCGACTCGGGACGCATCCGGGTGGAGTAGCCGGGCTGGCTGGGCAGGACGTAGCCGCTGCCCGAGCCGGTGTCCCGGACGACGCACGGGTCGGTGAAGTGCTCGTGCAGGTGGTCGACGAACTCGGTGACCCGGTCGGTGAGATCCCCGGAGATCGCGACGTAGTCGAGCACCGACACGTGTTGGACCATCTCGCAGAGCCCGACTCCACCGGCGTGGGGGCACACCGGCACGTCGAACTTCGCGGCGAGGAGCAGCACGGCGACGATCTCGTTGATGCTGGCCAGCCGACCGGTGTCCAACTGGCAGAAGTCGATGGCCCCGGCCTGGAACAGCTGCTTGAACATCACCCGGTTGTGACAGTGCTCGCCGGTGGCCACGCCGATGGGAGCGACAGCGCGGCGGACGGCCGCGTGGCCCAGGATGTCGTCGGGACTGGTCGGCTCCTCGATCCACAGGGGTGTGAACTGGGCGAGGGCCTTGACCCACTCGATGGCCTGACCGACGTCCCAGACCTGGTTGGCGTCGATCATCAGGTTGCGGTGCGGGCCGAGGATCTCCCGGGCGATCCCACAGCGGCGGATGTCGTCGTCGAGGTTGGCGCCCACCTTGAGCTTGACGTACCCGTAGCCGGCGTCCACCGCCTCCTGGCAGAGCCGGCGCAGCTTGTCGTCTCCGTAGCCGAGCCAGCCGGCCGAGGTGGTGTAGGCGGGGTAGCCGGTGCGGTCGAGCTCGGCGAGGCGGTCGGCCCTGGTGCTCTCCTTGGCCCGCAGGATGGCCAGTGCCTCGTCCCGGGTCAGCGCGTCGGACAGGTAGCGCAGGTCCGCGATGTCGACGAGTTGCTCGGGGGACATGTCGACGAGCAGTCGCCACAGCGGCTTCCCGGCGAGCCGGGCGACCAGGTCCCATGAGGCGTTCAACACGGCGGCGAGGGACAGGTGGACGACGCCCTTCTCCGGCCCGAGCCACCGCAGTTGGCTGTCGGAGGTGAGGAGTCGGTAGACCGCGCCCATGTCCGAGGCCATCGTCGCCACGTCCAGGCCGACCAGAAGCTGCGCCTGGTGCACCGCGGCCGCGGCGACGATGTCGTTGCCTCGACCGATGGTGAAGGTCAGCCCGTGACCCGCGAGCGGCACGCCCACGCTGTCGACACCGTCGGTGTGCAGGATGACGTACGCCGCCGAGTAGTCGCCGTCCTTGTTCATGGCGTCGGACCCGTCGGCGGTCAGTGAGGTGGGAAAACGGACGTCCTCGACGGTGACGGCGGTGATCTGCGGCATGCGCTCCTCGCCCGGCTAGGCAAAAGATCGGATGATCACCCGGAGTATACGGAGGGCGGTTCTGGCGCGTCAACGACCTTGATCCACCCTGAAGGACGGACATCCACCGTCTCGGGGCCGTCGAACCTGGTCAATGTCCAAACCAGATCCACTGTGCCCATTGGCGCGATACATCAAATCTTTGCCGGGGTCGGCGGCTCGTGGGTCGCGTCGTGCCGTCAGTCGCACCGCCTGCGGCTGCTGCTGCCATCGACGCGCCTCGCCGGCCGGGACGAACCCGCCCCGGTGTGGCTGGTGATCACCGTCACCGGCCCGGCCGCGACACGCCGGGACCGACATGTGGGGTGTGACAACGCCTGCATCCCTATATATGGTGTCGAGCGCAGCTGGTTCGACCGCTCATCCGGTGCGGTCGAGGCAAGAGGGAACCCGGTGGAAATCCGGGACTGTCCCGCAGCGGTGAGTGGGAACGACCGCCGTCATCAGCACTGGGCCACCAAGTGGCCTGGGAAGCGACGGCCAGTAGGAGACCGGCCAGCCCGGTTGTGCCCACGAGTCCGAAGACCTGCCAGCGCGCCGCGTACCCGCACCCGGGTGGGCGGCGGTCCGAGGCCGCGTGGGACGGCTGACGCCACCTGACCCACGCCGTGCCGGCGTGGCGTCCGTCGGTGTCTGTCTCCTCGCGTCCGGACCACCAGGTCTCGAACTCCGAGGAGCGAGTGGTGACAGTCACCGAGATAGTCCCGGTTAGCGGCGACGCGACAGTGCGGCGGACGCCGATGCAGGTCCGCAAGCGCAACGGCGCCACCGAACCCGTGGACGTGAACAAGATCGTCCGGGCGGTCGAGCGGTGGGCCGACGACCTGACCGACGTCGACCCGATGCGCGTCGCCACCCGCACCATCAGCGGCCTGTACGACGGCGCGACGACGGCCGAGCTGGACCGGCTGTCCATCCAGACCGCAGCCGAGATGATCGGCGAGGAGCCGCAGTACTCACGCCTCGCCGCCCGGCTGCTGGCCGGTTACGTCGACAAGGAGGTGCGTCGGCAGGGCATCACCTCGTTCAGCGCGGCGATCCGGGTCGGCCACGCCGAGGGCCTGATCGGAGACGACACCGCCGCGTTCGTCGCCGCACACGCCACGATGCTCGACGCCGCCGTCGACCCGGACGGTGACCGGCGATTCGAGTACTTCGGCCTGCGTACGGTGGCCGACCGGTACCTGCTGCGCCACCCCACCAGCAGGCTGTTGCTGGAGACCCCGCAGTACTGGCTGCTGCGGGTGGCCTGTGGGCTGTCCACCATGCCCGACGAGGCGACCGGTTTCTACCGGCTGATGTCCAGCCTGGCCTACCTGCCCAGCTCGCCGACGCTGTTCAACTCCGGAACCCGGCACACCCAGATGTCCTCCTGCTATCTGGTCGACTCCCCGCTCGACGAGTTGGACTCGATCTACCAGCGGTACGCCCAGGTCGCCAACCTGTCCAAGTTCGCCGGGGGCATCGGCATCGCGTACTCCCGGGTCCGGTCCCGGGGCGCGCTGATCCGCGGCACCAACGGGCAGTCCAACGGGATCGTGCCGTGGCTGCGCACGTTGGACGCGAGCGTCGCCGCGGTCAACCAGGGTGGGCGGCGCAAGGGCGCGGCCTGCGTCTACCTGGAGCCGTGGCACCCGGACGTCGAGGAGTTCCTGCAACTGCGCGACAACACCGGCGAGGATGCCCGACGCACCCACAACCTGAACCTCGCCAACTGGGTCCCCGACGAGTTCATGCGCCGGGTCGAGGCCGACGAGATGTGGTCGCTGTTCGACCCGCACGAGGTGCCCGAGCTGCCCGACCTGTGGGGTGAGCGGTTCGACGCCGCGTACCGCGAGGCCGAGGCGCAGGGCCGCTACGTGCGGCAGGTCCCGGCGCGGGAGCTGTACGGGAAGATGATGCGGACCCTGGCCCAGACCGGCAACGGGTGGATGACCTTCAAGGACGCCGCCAACCGGTTGTGCAACCAGACCGCCGAGCCGGGCAACGTGGTGCACCTGTCTAACCTCTGCACCGAGATCGTCGAGGTGTCCAGCGACGCCGAGACGGCCGTGTGCAACCTCGGTTCGGTGAACCTCGCCGCCCACCTCACCGACGGTGGCATCGACTGGGAGCGGCTGCGCGCCACGGTCCGTACCGCTGTGACGTTCCTGGACCGGGTCATCGACATCAACTACTACCCGACCTCGCAGGCGGCGGCGAGCAACCCCCGCTGGCGGCCGGTCGGGCTCGGGCTGATGGGCCTTCAGGACGTGTTCTTCGCGCTGCGGCTGCCGTTCGACTCGCCGGCCGCGCGGGAGCTGTCCACCCGGGTCAGCGAGGAGCTGTACCTGACCGCGTTGGAGACCTCGGCTGACCTGGCGCGTCGCTTCGGCGCGCATCCGACCTTCGCGCAGACCCGGGCCGCGCGGGGTCAGTTGCAGCCCGACCTGTGGGGCGTCGAGGGTACGCAGGCCGCGCGCTGGGACGCGCTGCGCGAGCGGGTCGAGGCGTACGGGCTGCGCAACTCACTGTTGGTGGCGGTCGCGCCGACCGCGACCATCGCCTCGATCGCCGGGTGCTACGAGTGCATCGAGCCGCAGGTGTCGAACCTGTTCAAGCGCGAGACCCTGTCGGGGGAGTTCCTGCAGGTCAACACCGCTCTGGTACGCGAGCTGAAGGCCCGTGGTCTGTGGACCGAGCGGATCCGGTCGGCGATCAAGCGGGCCGAGGGGTCGGTGCAGGACATCGCCGAGCTGCCGGCCGGCGTACGGGAGTTGTTCCGCACCGCGTGGGAGCTGCCGCAGCGGGCCCTGATCGACCTGGCAGCGGCCCGTGCCCCGTTCATCGACCAGTCCCAGTCGCTGAACCTGTTCCTGGCCGCACCGACCATCGGCAAGCTGTCCTCGATGTACCTGTACGCCTGGAAGGCCGGGCTGAAGACCACCTACTACCTGCGCTCCCGCCCCGCCACGCGGATCCAGCAGGCCACCGTCAGCGCCGTCGCACCCGTCGCACCCGCCTCGGGCGACGCGGAGGCGCTGGCCTGCTCGCTGGAGAACCCCGAGTCGTGCGAGGCCTGTCAGTGACCGCCGCCGACACCCGCACCACCGACACGAGGACCACGCACATGCTGCTCGACCCCGGGATGGACCTCACCCTCCGCCCGATGCGCTACCCGCATTTCTTCGACCGGTTCCGCGACGCCATCCGCAACACCTGGACGGTCGAGGAGGTCGACCTGCACGCCGACCTCGCCGACCTGGACAAGCTGTCGCCGGCCGAGCGGCACCTGGTCGGCCGCCTCGTGGCGTTCTTCGCCACCGGCGACACGATCGTCGCGAACAACCTGGTGCTCAACCTGTACCAGCACGTCAACAGCCCCGAGGGCCGCCTCTACCTGTCCCGGCAGCTGTTCGAGGAGGCCGTGCACGTCCAGTTCTATCTCAACCTGCTCGACACGTACGTGCCCGACGAGACCGAGCGCTTCGCCGCCTTCGCCGCCATCGAGAACATCCCCTCGATCCGTCGCAAGGCCGAGTTCTGCTTCCGCTGGATCGACTCGCTCAACGACCTGCGGGAGCTGCGGTCCCGGGAGGACCGGCGGACGTTCCTGCTCAACCTGATCTGCTTCGCCGCCTGCATCGAGGGGCTGTTCTTCTACGGCGCCTTCGCGTACGTCTACTTCCTGCGCTCCCGTGGCCTGCTGCACGGCCTGGCCTCCGGCACCAACTGGGTGTTCCGGGACGAGTCGATGCACATGGCGTTCGCGTTCGACGTGGTCGACACCGTCCGCGCCGAGGAGCCGGACCTGTTCGACGACGACCTCGCCGACCAGGTTCGGCAGATGCTCACCGAGGCCGTCGAGTGCGAGGTGCAGTTCGCCGAGGACCTGTTGGGCCACGGTGTGCCCGGTCTGACGCTGACCGACATGCGGGAGTATCTCCAGCACGTCGCCGACCGTCGCCTCGCCCAGCTCGGCATCGCCCCGCACTACGGGTCGACCAACCCGTTCGCCTTCATGGAGTTGCAGGACGTGCAGGAGCTGTCCAACTTCTTCGAGCGGCGCGTCTCGGCGTACCAGGTCGGGGTGAGCGGCACCGTCGCCTTCGACGACGACTTCTAGACGACCGATCCGGGGGCCTGGCGTCGCTTGGTGAGCCACCGCATCACGTGCAGGGGGTGCGACGCCGGGTCCGGAATCGGGTGGAAGACCTGTTCGACAGCGCCGTCGGCGATGATCAGCGTCAACCGCTCGTAGAGCGTCATGTCACCGGCGGTGCGGGTCGGCAGACGCAGCGCGTCGGCCAGCGTCAGCCTCGGGTCGGGGATCAGCGGGTAGGGCAACCGCAGCCGGTGCGCGAGTTCCCGCTGGTATCCGGTCGACTGCGCGGAGAGGCCGTACACCCGGGCGGCGCCGGCCGCGCGCAGTTCCGCGTGGTGGTCGCGGAACCAGGCGGCCTGCTCGGTGCTGCCCCGGGCGCCATGGACCTCCAGCAGCCCGTTGGGCAGGTCGACGCCCGGCCGTCCGGTCAGTGGGTACACGAAGATGACGGTGCGCCCGTCGCCGAGCGCACCGAGATCGACCGGGCGGCCGTCGGTGCCGTAGAAGGACAGGGGTGGCAGGCGGGTGCCGACCAGCGCGGTGGGGTCGGTGCCGGCCGCCGCGCTGCCGGGCACGACCTGGGTCGCGGCCGCGTCGAGGCGGGCGTCCAGCGCGTCCCGCTGGGCGGTCAGTTTGCCGATCCGCTCCTGCAGGCCGGTGATGGTGCTGCGGTACGTGGCCACCGCCGCCGCGCACACGTCGGCGTCGTCGGCGCCACCGGCGATCGACTCGACGAACGGGCGGGTCTCCTCGACGGTGAGGCCGAGCGCCATCAACTCGCGGATCTGTGCCACCAGCCGCACCGCGATCGCGTCGTACTCCCGGTAGCCGTTGCCCAACCTCCGGGGCACGACCAGCCCGGCCGACTCGTAGTACCGCAAGGCCCGGACCGTCGTCCCGGTCCGTCGCGCCAGCTCACCCACCCGCATCCCGCGACCCTAAACCCGCACCCTGGGGTACGGGTCAACGTGTCCATCGTCGCGGTGCCAGGACCGCCGTTTCCTGCCAGTCTGGCGGCGAAAAGGCATCGTGAACAGGGAGTATGTGATGACGGCAATCAGTCGGGTACGTGGTCGGCAGATTCTCGACAGCAGGGGCAACCCGACCGTGGAGGCCGACGTGGTCCTCACGGACGGATCGACCGGGCGGGCGGCCGTGCCCTCCGGGGCGTCGACGGGGGCGAACGAGGCGGTCGAGTTGCGCGACGGGGACCGCACGCGCTTCCACGGCAAGGGCATCACGACGGCGGTCGGCGCGGTGAACGGTGAGATCGCCGACGCGGTGACCGGGCTCGACGCGGAGGACCAGGCCCTGATCGACGAGACGATGATCGCGCTCGACGGGTCGAAGGACAAGGGTCGACTGGGCGCCAACGCGATCCTCGCCGTGTCCCTGGCGGCGGCGAAGGCGGCGGCGCTGGCGCACCGGCAGCCGCTCTACCGCTACGTCGGTGGCGTCGGGGCCCGCCTGCTGCCGGTGCCGATGATGAACATCATCAACGGCGGCGCACACGCCGACAACCCGCTCGACTTCCAGGAGTTCATGATCGCTCCGGTCGGAGCGCGGACGTTCGCCGAGGCGGTCCGGATGGGCTCGGAGGTCTTCCACACCCTCCGGGCGTCCCTGGCGGCGGCCGCGCACAGCACCAACGTCGGGGACGAGGGCGGCTTCGCGCCGAACTTCACGGATGCCGACGAGGCGCTGCGTTTCGTGCTGCGCGCCATCGAGGACACCGGCTACGAGCCCGGCACCGACATCACGATGTGCCTCGATCCGGCCAGCTCGGAGTTCTTCCGCGACGGCGTCTACGACTACGTCGGCGAGGGGCGCGAGCGCACCGTCGAGGAGCACATCGACCACCTGCTCGACCTGGTCTCGCGGTACCCGGTCAGCTCCGTCGAGGACCCGATGGCGGAGGACGACATCGCCGGTTGGAAGCGGCTGACGGCGCTGGCGGGGGAGCGGGTGCAGTTGGTCGGCGACGACGTCTTCTGCACCGACGTCGACCGGCTGCGCGACGGGATCGAGGGCGGTTACGCCAACGCGATCCTGGTCAAGGTCAACCAGATCGGCACGCTCACCGAGACCCTGGCGACGGTGGACGCCGCCCACAAGGCGGGGTACCGGGTGGTGATGTCACACCGCTCCGGGGAGACCGAGGACACCACCATCGCCGACCTGGCCGTGGGCGTCGGCTGCGGCCAGATCAAGACCGGCTCGCTGTCGCGCTCGGACCGCACGGCCAAGTACAACCAGCTCATCCGCATCGAGGAGGAGCTCGGCGACCGCGCTGTCTACGCCGGCAGCCGCTGAGGCGCCGGTCCGCGTGGGTGCCGTGCCGCCCGCTGGTCAGGTCGCCTGGCTCAGCTCGGCGAGGAGCTTCTCCACCCGGGCGCGGATCTCGTCGCGGATCGGGCGGACGGCGTCGACTCCCTTGCCGGCGGGATCCTCCAGCTGCCAGTCCTCGTAGCGTTTGCCGGGGAAGACCGGGCAGGTGTCGCCGCAGCCCATCGTCACGATGACGTCGGAGGACTCCGCGGTCGCGTACTCCAGACGTCTGGGGGTCTGGTCGGTGATGTCGATGCCGACCTCGCGCATGGCCTGCACGGCGGCGGGGTTGACCGTGTCGGCCGGCGCGGAGCCGGCCGAGCGGACCTCGACGGTGTCGCCGGCGAGGTGGCGCAGCCAGCCGGCGGCCATCTGGGACCGGCCGGCGTTGTGGACGCAGACGAACAGGACGCTGGGCCTGGTGCTCATGAGGGTTGCCTTCCGGGTTACGCGGTTGCCGAGGGTGCGGGGGTGAAGAAGCGGCGGCGCGCCCACAGGGACACGTAGACCAGCCCGACCAGGACGGGCACCTCGATCAGCGGGCCGACGACCCCGGCGAGGGCCTGACCGGAGGCGACGCCGAAGGTGCCGATCGCGACCGCGATGGCGAGTTCGAAGTTGTTGCCGGCCGCGGTGAAGGCCAGGGTTGTGGTGCGCTCGTAGCCGAGACCGATGGCCCGGCCGAGAGCGTAGGAGCCGGCCCACATGAGGGCGAAGTACACCAGCAGGGGCAGCGCGATGCGGACGACGTCCAGGGGGCGGCTTGTGATCGCGTCGCCCTGTAGCGCGAACAGGATCACGATCGTGAACAGCAACCCGTAGAGGGCGGCCGGGCCGATCCTGGGCAGGAAGCGTGCCTCGTACCAGGTCCGGCCCTTGGCGCGCTCGCCGAGACGGCGGGTGAGGTAGCCGGCGATCAGCGGGATGCCGAGGAAGATGAGCACGTTGCGGGCGATGTCCCAGGCCGAGATCGTCAACTCGGCACCGGACAACCCCAGCCACCGGGGCAGCACCGAGAGGTAGAACCAGCCGAGCAGACCGAAGGCGACGACCTGGAAGACGGAGTTGAGCGCGACCAGGACGGCGGCGGCCTCCCGGTCACCGCGGGCGAGGTCGTTCCAGATGATGACCATGGCGATGCAGCGGGCCAGACCGACGATGATCAGGCCGGTGCGGTACGCGGGCTGGTCGGCCAGGAAGATCCAGGCCAGGGCGAACATCACGGCGGGGCCGACGAGCCAGTTGAGCACCAGCGAGGAGATCAGCAGGCGGCGGTCGCCGGTGACGGTGTCGAGCCGGTCGTAGCGGACCTTCGCGAGCACCGGGTACATCATGATCAGCAAGCCGATCGCGATCGGCAGCGAGATCCCGCCCACCGTCACCGCTTCCAGCGCGCTGTCCAGACCGGGGATCAGGCGACCGAGGAGCAGGCCGGCGACCATCGCCAGCCCGATCCAGGCCGGTAGGAACTGGTCGAGTCGGGAGAGGCGACCGACCACGGCGCTCTCGGCCGGGTTGCTCTGGACGGTGCTGGTCACGAGCAGTCCGGTCGGTCGGTGGGCGCGGCTGCGGGTGTGACGGTGAGCAGTGCGGAGAGCTGGCGCAGCATGGCCGGCCGGGCGCTGTAGTAGACCCAGGTGCCCCGGCGTTCGGCGTCGACGAGCCCGGCCTCCCGCAGCGTCCTGAGGTGGTGCGAGATGGTGGGCCCGGTCAGGTCGAACGCGGGGGTCAGATCGCAGACGCAGATCTCCCCACTCTCGGCGGAGGCGATCATCGACAGCAGTTGCAGCCGCACCGGGTCGCCGAGCGCCTTGAACGCGGGCGCGAGCACCGCGGCGGCCTCTGCTGGCACGCGTCGCTCGGTCAGCGAGGGGCAGCAGGCCGCCGATATCGCTTGATTAGACATTGCTCTAGGTTGACACTGATCTAATCAGCGTGCAACTGTCTGATTCGACAAGCGTCGAGACAGGCATCGTTGAGCAACCGACCCCACCGGGAAGGAACACCTGGATGACTGACCTCACCGTGCGGCCCATGACCGAGGCCGACTCCGACCGGGTCCTGGCGATCTACCAGGCCGGCCTCGACGCCGGCAACGCCAGCTTCGAGATCACCGCCCCGACCTGGACGGCCTTCGACGCCGCCCGGTTGACCGGGCACCGCTTCGTTGCCGTCGACCGCGACGGCACCGTCCTGGGCTGGATAGCGGTCTCGCCGACCTCGACCCGCGCGGTCTACGCCGGAGTGGTCGAACACTCCGTCTACGTCGACCCGGCCGCGCAGGGCCGTGGCGTCGCCCGACTGCTGCTGGACGCGCTGATCACCTCCACCGAGGCCGCCGGCATCTGGACGATCCAGTCCGGAGTCTTCCCGGAGAACGCCGCCAGCATGGCGCTGCACCAGCGGGCCGGGTTCCGCGTGATCGGCGTACGCGAGCGGGTCGGGCGCCACCACGACCGCTGGCGCGACGTCGTCCTGCTCGAACGTCGCAGCCCCACCATCACCTGACGAGCCCGCGCCCCTCAGGCGGGCCACCACATCGAGGAGTCAACGGATGAACGCTCTGGACGGCCTTCCCGTCGTCGTCATCGGCGCCGGCCCGACCGGTCTCGCCGCCGCCGCGCACCTGCACGAGCGCGGCCTGCCCTTCACCATCCTCGAAGCCGGCGACACCCCCGGTGCCGCCGTACGGCAGTGGGGGCACGTGCGCGTCTTCTCACCGTGGCGGTACAACGTCGATCCGGCCGCCCGTCGGCTCCTCGACGAGGCCGGCTGGGTCGCCCCCGACCCGGAGGCCCTGCCCACCGGCGCGGAACTCGTCGGCGACTACCTCCAGCTTCTCGCGGAGTTGCCGCAGCTCAAGCCACACGTGCGCTACGGGGCGCGCGTGGAGGCGATCAGCCGCCTCGGCCTCGACCGGCTGCGCACCGCCGGACGCGACACCGCGCCCTTCCTGCTCCGCCTCGCCGACGGCGACGAGCTGTTCGCCCGCGCCGTCATCGACGCCTCCGGCACCTGGGGTACGCCGAACGTCCTCGGCGCGTCCGGCCTGCCCGCCAGGGGAGAGGCCAACTCGGTCGCCCATCTGGAGCACGCGTTGCCGGACGTGCTCGGTGCCGACCGGGGCCGGTTCGTCGGCCGGCACACCCTCGTGGTCGGGTCCGGCCACTCGGCCGCGAACACCCTGCTGTCCCTGGCCGAGCTGTCCGCCGCCGAACCTGGCACCGAGGTGACCTGGGCGATCCGGACCGCCTCGCCGACGCGTACCTACGGTGGCGGGGCGGCCGACGCCCTCCCGGCGCGAGGCGCGCTCGGCTCGCGCCTGCGGGCGCACGTCGACGCCGGGCGCATCCGGCTGCTCACCGGGTTCTCCGTGCACGCGCTCGCCCCGACCGACGGGCGGGTGAGCGTGGTCGTGCGGCACGCCGACGGCACCGACGAGTCGATCCCCGTCGACCGCATCGTGGCCGCCACGGGCTTCCGACCCGACCACTCCATCGCCGCCGAGCTGCGGTTGGACCTGGATCCGGTCCTGGGCGCGACCCGTGCGATCGCCCCACTGATCGACCCCAACGAGCACTCCTGCGGCACCGTTCCCCCCCATGGCGTGGACGAACTCGCCCACCCGGAGAGCGGCTACTACGCCGTCGGCATGAAGTCCTACGGCCGGGCGCCGACGTTCCTCATGGCCACCGGCTACGAGCAGGTCCGCTCGGTCGTGGCCGCCCTCGCCGGGGATTGGACCGCCGCCCGCGAGGTCCAGCTCGACCTGCCCGAAACCGGCGTCTGCAACAGCAACCCCGCCGAATCGGCGAGCGGCGACAACTGCTGCGGACCGGAGCCGACGGGGCGTGGACTGAGCACCGGCATCTCCGGCGGGTTGCTGTCCGCGCCGCTCAGCCTCGTCGCCCTCGACGCCGCGCCCGCGGGCGCCTGCTGCACCAGCTGATCACCGGGTACGACGACGGTGCCCGTGACCCTCGCGTCCGACGGGCACCGTCACCGCCGGCTGGCGCAGGCCACACACGTACGCGCCGACGGCCGGGCGACCAGCCGCTCGGCGGGAATGGGACGGGAGCACCGTTCGCACACGCCGTAACTGCCGTCGTCGACCCGCCGCAGCGCGTTGTCCAGCTCGGCCAGGCGTCGGCGGGCCGCGTCCAGGACGGCGGTGAGCTGCGCGCGCTCGAAGGCGATGGTGCTGCCCTCGGGGTCGTGCTCGTCGTCGGCGTTGGACGACCGGGAGGCCTCGAAGAGGCTCCGAAGGTCACCGTCCAGGGCTGCGGCCTGCGCTTCGGTCTGCTCACGCAGCCGCAGTAGTTCCTCGCGGACCGCGCTGGAGTTCCTGTCCATGGCAACTCCACCGTACCCCCGCAGTGAGCGTGGTCGCTCACATGAAGTTGCGGGTGTGCAGGGCGGACAGCGCGGCCGCCTCGTCGGGCCGGAAACCCAGCCGTACCAGTCGGCGCTGGCGGCCCTGATCCATCGCGTGTTGCAGGGCCTGCACCCGGTCGAAGCCGGCGGACACGTCGTCGGGATGCCAGCCGCCCGCCGCGAGCACCACCAGCGCGTCGAAGACGTCCGCGTTGAGGCCGGCGGTGTCGACGAGCGCGTCGTGGCGGCGGTGGATGGCCGCCCGCAGCCGGTCCCGCAGCAGCGGGTCGAGCCGCGCCTGATGCTCGAGGTGCGCCATGCCGAACACCACGTGCCGGCGCTCGTCCTGCATCGCGAGCCAGCAGATCCGCCGCGTCACCGGGTCGGGGGCGAACTGGTGCAGGAACGAGAGCAGATCGACGAAGCTGCCCTCGCCGAGCACGGACAGCAGGAACGAGGCCAGCGCGAAGTCGGACTCCGCGACGAGCGTGAAGAGCGACTGTCGACCGCCGGCCGACGACGTGCCCATCTCGGCG
Source organism: Micromonospora sp. A202 (assembly GCF_006715105.1). Lineage (NCBI taxonomy): Bacteria > Bacillati > Actinomycetota > Actinomycetes > Micromonosporales > Micromonosporaceae > Micromonospora > Micromonospora sp. A202. The sequence continues at coordinate 2,610,429 of NZ_VFMP01000001.1, forward strand.
CCCCGCAGCAGTGCCCGTCGGCTGAACACCTCCATGTGCCGGGCCTCGTCGGCCATCTGCACGGCGAGAAGCTGCACCACCTCACGGAAGTGCGGATGGATCCGCCCGACGAACCGGGCCGGCACGACGAGGGCGGCCTGTTCGTTCTCGACCAGGTAGGTCATGACCTGCACCACCGCGGCCTCGACGTCCGACGGCAGCGCGAACGGGTCATCCCAGGGCACCGCGGTCTGCAGGTCCCACTGCCGTGCCGCCGCCTGCGCGTAGAGGTGGGGAGCGACATCGGCCCACACCAGGTCGCGGTCGTCCAGGTCGAACCGGGCCTCGGGGCCACCGGCTTCGAGCAGCGCACCCCGGGCGCCGAGCCCCCACCGCGCCGGCGGACGGCTGCGAAGTGCCGTCGGGAGGGCGGGCCCGGCGCGCTCCGCGCCGAACCAGCGGTCGTCGTCCGCCGTGCCCCGGACCACCACCGCCACCACGTCGGCCCGGTCGCCCAGCTCCGGCGCTTCGACCCGATGACCCCGGCCACGACACCAGGCGGGAAGGTGTACGCGCAGCGCCGGGTCGCGTCCGCGGACCGCCAACCGGCCTCCGGGCGGCAGATCGGCCAGGGCTCGGTGCACCAGCAGGTGTGCGCCCCGGCCGAAGCTCAGGTCACCGAGGTGGACCTCGGCGTCGGCGGCCGGCGCCGCGCTCACGGCCGGTAGTCCGTGGCCGTCACCCGCCCGTCAGGGGAGTAGAAACCGGTGGAGTCGACCGCCCCGGCCAGGGCGTCGTACCCCGTGGTGCGGCCGTCCTTCCAGGCCGTCAGCCCTTCCAGGTCAAGCAGCGGACGCACCTGAGCGTCGGCGTACGACATGCCGAGCAGCAGCGTGCCGAAGAGCTGGACCCCGGCGGACTCCGGCCCGCGGACCGTCATGTTGCAGTGGTCGTACGGTGCGGTCTGCGCGACGATCCGGGTGCCGTCGGGCGACAGCGTTCCCTCCTGGACGAACGCCAGGTGGTTGGCGTCGATCATGCAGGCGGCGTCGACCTCCCCGGCCAGCAGGGCGCGGGCCGCGTCGCGTTCACCGCCGATGTGGTCGCCGTGCAGGCCGACGCCGACATCGAAGCGGCGCACGTCGACAGTGACCCCGGCGGCCGCGAGATGACCCAGCGGAATGAGCGTCGCCTGGGGGCTGTCGACCGCCCCGACCGCCACCACCTTCCCGGCCAGGTCCGTGACCTGCCGCGCCGGCGAGTCGGCCCGAACCACCACGACCGAGGTGAGGTCCTGGTCGGTGTCGCGCATGGTGAGCGCGCGGACGGTCGTGCCGTTGGCGACCGCCAGTCGCACGGCGCGCAGCCAGGCCAGGGGTGAGTTCCATGCCGCGTCGATCCGTCCGGCGACGAGATCCTCGACCTGTCGCTCGTAGTGCGAGTAGAGGACGAAGTCGAAGTCCAGGCCCCGTCCACGTAGCCAGGCGCGGAAGCCCTCCCAGATGGTCACCACCTTGGGGTCGTACGCGACGGCGCCCATCAGGACCGATGGCGCCGCCATCAGCGGTTGGCCCCGTCGAGCAGTGGCAGGCCGGTGGCGACCCGGCCGACGAAGTCGTGCAGAGCGTCGGTGGTCGGTGCCATCACCCGGGCCGCCCGCGAGTCCCGGAAACGGCGCTCAAGGCCCAACTCCTTGCGGAACGCGCTGCCGCCGCAGAGCTGCATCGCGCCGTCGGTCACGTCGGCGACGGTCTCGCCGGCGAGCGCCTTGACCTGGAGGACCCGCAGCATCGCGTCGTCGCGGCCGGTCTCCAGAGCGGTGAGGGTGTCGCCCAGGAAGGCGCGTAGCGCGTCGGTGCGGATCATCAGTCGGGCGAGGTCGCGGCGGGTGACGGGCGCGTCGCGCAGGGCGGCACCGGTGTGCGCGAGCGTGGTCCTGGTGACATGGCGGCTCGCCTCGGTGACCGCGCTCTGGGCGAGACCGAGACAGAACGCGGCGTTGAGCACCAGGAACCAGGGGAGGACCGCACCGAGCGCGGTGTCGAGCCCGGCACCGTCGGCCGCCATCATCGCCGTCGAGGGAACCCGGAGCCCGTCGGCGGTCATCGGCCGGGAGCCGTTGCCGCGCAGGCCGAGCCCGTCGAAGTCGCCCGTCACGCTCAGGCCGGCGCTGCCGGCTGGCACGAGCCACAGCGTCATCGGACCGGCGTCGGGGGTCACCGGGAGGCTCGACCAGACGTAGCTGTCCACCTCGCCGGCGGAGGTGACCCAGCTCTTGCGGGCGTCGAGGCGGACACTGCCGTCGTCGGTGGCTGTCGCGGTGCCGGTGGGCGACCAGAAGTGGCTGCGGGAGCCGTACTCGGAGAACGCCAACGTGGTGAGGTGCCCGCCGGCCGCGATGTCGGCGCGGACCTCGCGCGGGCCATGCGCCTCGATGACGGCGGTCGCCGCGTAGTGCATGAGGACCACCATCGCCGTGGAGCCGCACTCGGCGGCCAGCCGCTCGACGACCTCGGCGACCACCCGCATGCCGTGGCCGCCGCCACCGACCTCGGTCGAGCAGGCCAGACCGAGCAGGCCGGCCGCGGCGAGGGCGTCGACACCCTGGCGGGGGAAGACCCCCTCCCGGTCGACAGTCGTCGCCTGCGGGCGGATCACGTCGTCGATGACGGTGCCGAGGGTGCTCGCTACATCGGTGGTGGGATGGGCATTGTCGACAGTGGTCGTCATGCTGGTGCCCCTTCGACCGAAGCGGTCAGGCCGCCGTCGACACTATCCGAACTGGAGGACACAGCGCGAGCACCGGATCACCCTCTGGTACGCGTGCCGTCCCGGTGCGGCCGGCCGTGCCCGTCCTCCCGGTCGATCCGCAACTCCCGCTCCAGCTCGGCGATCACCGCCCGCAGGTCGTCCAGCCGTTGGGTCAGCGCGATGCGGTCCACCTCGTCCGGTACGCCGTCGCCGTCCTCGTCGTAGTCGGGGGCCAGTCGCTCGGTCATCTCCAACCGGCGGGCCTCCTCCATCGAGTTGACGATGACCGCAATGAGGATGTTGAGCAGCAGGTTGACGGTGATGACCACGTAGCTGACGTAGTAGAGCAGTGTCCACGGCGAGACGGCCATGCCCTGCTCGATGAGGTCCGGCAGGGTCTCCAGCGACAGCAGCACGAACAGCGTCAGCAGCGACTTGCCGATGTCGCCGTACTGCTCCGGGTATCTGCTACCGAAGATCAGCCAACCGGCCATGCCGTACACGTAGAGGGTCACCACGGCCAGGGCGAGGAACCCTGTCACGCCCGGCAGGCTGCGCCACAGCGCGGAGACGATGGTCCGCAGACCCGGCGAGAACCGCACCAACCGGACCATGCGGGCGACCCGCACGACGCGCAGCAGCGCCAGGTCGCCGTGCAGGCCCGGTATGAAGATGGCCGCGATCACCACGAAGTCGAAGACGTTCCAGCCGTGCCGGAAGAAGTCCTGCGGACGTTTGCCGTAGGCCGCCAACCGCACACCGATCTCGACGACGAAGACGGCGCGGAAGAGCAACTCCAGCCAGTGCAGCGCCGTGTTGGCCCGGTTCGGGTCGTCGTAGGTCTCCAGGCCGAGGACGATCCCGTTGGCGAGGATGACCACGACGATGGCGATCTCGAACGGGCGCGACCGGGCGAGCCGCGCGCAGCGAGCCGCCCAACCGGATCGGTGCTGCGGCGACGGGATCGGCTCACCTCGCTGGGCGGGCGCGGGTGCGCCACTCAACAGTCGGCCGGCTCGAACACGTGCGCCGGGGCCGCTGTGCGGGCCCACCTCCGGCCGTCGTGGTGGCGGTGCGGGTGGCGTGCGGGCATGCCCGTCAGCCTATCCAAGATCAATGATCGGGGGTACGACCGTCGTGGCCGCCGCACACGACGAAGACTGCGAACCTCGCCCGCTATCTAGAGTGGGCCGGTGAATGAAGCACCCCCCGTGAGCGCCGGTGACGGTGGCCCCGACCGCCCGCCCATCTGGAGCAGGCCCGAACGCGGCAGCCGTGGCCCCGCACCCGCCCACAGCCGGGACGCCATCGTGGTTGCCGCCGTCGCCCTGTCGGACGCCGAAGGGCTCGCCGCCGTGTCGATGCGTGCCGTCGCCAGCGCCCTCGGCACCGGCGCGGGCTCCCTCTACCGGTACCTGTCGTCGCGTGACGACCTGCTGGACCTGATGACCGACCGGGTCATCGGTGAGCTGCGGCCGTACCCGCAGGCGGAGGGCGACTGGCTGGACACCATGGTGCTGTTGGGCCGCCGGCAGTTGGCGCTGTTCGGCGCCCACCCCTGGCTGCTCGACGTGTTCCACCGGGCCTCCGCCGTCGGCCCCGAGAGCCTGGCCTGGTTCGACAACTGCATCCGGGTCCTGGAACCCCTGCCCTGCGCGGTCACCGCCAAGTTCGAGGCCATCGCCATGATGACCGGCGTCGTGAGCCTCTTCGCCCGCCGCGAGGCCGCCGCCGGGGCCGGGGCCCTCAGCTTCGCCGGTGTCGACCTCGCGGCGTACCCGCACCTGGTCGCGGCCTTCGGTCAGCCCCCGGCGCCGGCGCCCCGGGCGGACCTCGTCGAGCGGACCCTGCGCAGCCTGTTGACCGGTCTGCTGCTCGCCGAGGCGGGCTGAGCGGATCGGCTGGTGGTGTCGGCCGATCCGTCGCCCGGGCGGTGCCAGCTGGTCTGGTTTCGGTGGTGAGCGGGGGTCAGCCGGCACCGGCCTGGCCGGTGGCGGGGTCAGGCCCGCGCGGCCCGGACGGCGTCGCGCAGTGGGGTGCTCGGCCGCCCGATCAACCGGCTGAGGTCGTCGCTGTCGGTCGCGAGCTCGCCGATGGCGATCGAGTGGTCGAGTGCGGCGACGAACCCGGCCCTGCCCGCGTCGAGGCCGACGTTCTCCAGGGCCGAGGCCAGCTCGGCGGCGGACAGATCCCGGTGGACGACGGTGGTGCCGGTGACCTCCGTGACGGTCTCGGCCAACTCGTCGAACGTGAACGCGGTGCCGCCCAGTTCGTAGACGGCGTTGCCGTCCTCCTCGCGGGTCAGCGCCGCCACGGCGGCTGCCGCGTAGTCGGCCCGGGTCGCGGCGGAGACCTTGCTGCCACCGGTGGCGCCGAGGATCGTGCCGGACCCCAGGTACTGCGGCAGCTGGTCGGTGTAGTTCTCGGTGTACCAGCCGTTGCGCAGCACGGTGTAGGCGAGACCGGAGGCGGCGAGGACCTCCTCGGTGGCCTTGTGCTCCGGGGCGAGCGGGTTCGTGGTGGTGTCGGCCTTCAGGATGCTGGTGTAGACCAGCCGCTCGACCCCGGCGAGCGTGGCGGCCTCGATGACCGCGGTGTGCTGGGCGACGCGCTGACCGGGGGTGTCGCCGGAGATGAGCAGCAAACGGCGTACGCCGGCCACGGCTCCGGGCAACGTCGACGGGTCGTCGTAGGTGGCCTTGCGGATCTCGACCCCGCGAGCGGCCAGGTCGGCGGCCTTCTCCGGGCTGCGGACGATGGCGGCGATGTCGGCGGCGGGCACGCCGGTGTCGAGCAACTGCCCGATCACCAGGCGACCCAGTCGGCCGGTGGCGCCGGTGACGGCGTAGGTGGGCATGGGAGGCCTCCGGTGCGGTGATGACGAAAGTGCATGCACTTACTAATCTACAGCACATGCTAAACCGAAACTGTGAGGTAGGCTGCTGAGGTGAACGACGTGCCGGCCCTGGACCCGACGGGGCCTACCCAGGAACTGGTCAGCGATGTCTTCGCCCGCGGGTGCGCCTCCCGCGCCGTGTTCGAGGACGTCACCTCGAAGTGGGCTTCGCTGGCTCTGCTGGCGCTCGGCGAGGGTCGGTACCGGTTCAACGCGCTGCGTCGGCGCATCGACGGGGTCAGCGAGCGGATGCTCTCCCAAACCCTGCAGACCCTCGAGCGCGACGGCATGCTGACCCGCGAGGTGCTCACCGCGATCCCGCCGCGCGTCGAATACTCGCTGACCCCGCTCGGTGCCGGGGTCGCCGAGCAGTTGCGCGGCCTCGTTGAACTGCTGGAGGCGTCGGTGCCCGAGTTGCAGACGGCCCGCGAGCGCGAGCGGGGCTAGCGCGCGCCCGACCTCTCCCGTCGCACCGCTGGTGCCGACCGCCGGGTGCGCTGGATCAACACGACGCACGCCAGCACCACCACGGCCGCGGTGATCGAAGTCGGGGTGACGTTCTCGCCGAGCAGCAGCGCCGACCACCCGAGGGTGAGCACTGGCTGCGCGAGCTGGACCTGACCGACCTGCGCGATGCCGCCCCGGGCCAGGCCCGCGTACCAGGCGAAGAAGCCCAGGAACATCGAGACGACGGTGAGGTAGCCGAAGGCCGACCAGCCGAAGCCGTCGGCGTGCGGCCGGTCGGCCAGCGCGGCGACGATCGTGACGGGCACGGTGACGGGCAGCGACAGCAGCAGCGCCCAGCAGATCGTCCGGGCGCCGCCCAGCTCGCGGGCGAGAGCGCCGCCCTCGGCGTAGCCCAGGCCGCAGAGCACGATCGCCGCGAGCAGGAACGCGTCGGGCAGGGTGATGGTGCCGCGTACCTCGCCGCTGGCGGCGAGGAAGAGGAGCACCGCCAGCAGGCCGCCGACGCTCGCGATCCAGAACAGCGGCGGCGGCCGTTCACCGGCGCGCAGAACCGCGAACACGGCCGTCATCGCGGGCAGCGCGGCGATGACGACCGCGCCGTGCGCGGAGGTCTGGGTGAGCAGCGCCAGCGAGGTGAACAACGGAAAACCGACGACAACGCCCAGGGCGACGATCACCAGCCGCCGCCGCTGACCGCGCGAGAGCCGTGGTGCGCTGGTGAGACGCAGGTACGCCCAGGCCAGCAGGCCCGCGCCGACCGCCCGCCCGAACGCGACGAACCACGGATCGAGTTGCTGGACGGCCAGGCGGGTCGCCGGCAGCGAAAGGCTGAACCCGAGCACGCCCAGCGCGCCGAGGGCGAGGCCGCCGGCCCGCCGCGTTGTTACCGTGCTGGTGGCAGTAGTGCTACTATCGTCCTTCATGGAGAACGGTAACGCAGCCGCCCGCGTTATCCAAGATCTGCGCGTGCTGGTGGCCGCCACAGGTCCCGGTGCCCGACTGCCCTCGGTCCGGGAGCTGACCGCCCGGCACCAGGCCTCGCCGGTCACCGTCGCCGAGGCGATCCGACGGTTGGTGGCCGAAGGGCTCATCGAGGCACGGCCCGGCAGAGGCACCTTCGTGGCCGCCGCGCGGGACGAGCGGCGCGCACCCGACCTGTCCTGGCAGACCGTCGCGCTCGGCCCCCGGCCGTCCGGCGAGAGGGAGATGCAGGCTCTGCTGGCGCTACCGCGCGCCGGCGCGATCGCGTTGTCCGGCGGCTACCTGGACGCGGAGCTGCAGCCGGCCGCCGCGTTGGGCGCCGCGCTCAGCCGCGCCGCCCGCCAGCCCGCGACCTGGCAGCGCGGGCCGGTCGAGGGACGCGAGGACCTACGCGCCTGGTTCGCCCGCGAGGCCGGGAATGGGCTGCGGGCCGAGGACATGGTGATCTGCCCCGGTGGGCAGGCCGCGCTGTCCTCGGCGGTGCGGGCGCTCACCGCCCCCGGCGAAGCCCTGCTCGTCGAGTCGCCGACCTACCTGGGCGCGCTGGCCGTGGCCCGGGCCGCCGGACTCCGGGTGGTGCCCGTGCCGGCGGACGCCGACGGGGTACGCCCCGACCACCTCGCCGCCGCGTTCGCCCGCACCGGCGCGCGGCTGTTCTACTGCCAGCCGCTGCACGCCAACCCGCACGGCGCGACGCTGGCGGCTGACCGCCGGGCCCAGGTCGCCGACGTGGTACGCGACGCGGGCGCGTTCCTGATCGAGGACGACTACGCCCGCGACCTCACCATCGACGGTCCGGCCCCACCGCCGCTGGCCGCCGACGACCCCGACGGGCACGTCATCTATCTGCGCTCGTTGACCAAGTCGACGGCGCCCGGGCTGCGCGTCGCGGCGATCGGCGCCCGCGGACCGGCCGGCGCCCGGTTGCGCGCGGCACGGCTGCTCGACGACTTCTTCGTGGCCGGCCCACTGCAACAGGCGGCGCTGGAGTTCCTCACCTCCCCGGCCTGGCCGCGGCACCGCCGCACCCTCGCCACGGCCCTCCGCACGCGCCGCGAGGAGTTGCTGGCCGCGCTGCGGCGACACCTCCCCAGCCTCTGTCCACAGTCGGTCCCGCGTGGCGGGCTGCACCTGTGGATCCGCCTGCCCGACGGCGTCGACGACGTGGCGGTGACCGCTGCCGCTGCCGCCGAGGGCGTCATCGTCTTTCCGGGTCGCCCCTGGTACGCCGCCGAACCTCCGGCGCCGCACCTGCGCCTCACCTACGCCGCCGCACCCGACCTCATGGACGAGGCCGTGCGCCGCCTCGCCCGCGCTCTGCGTGGAGAACGTGCACCTGTCTAGTTGGTGTCCTGGGGGCAGACCGTGGTCACCTCGGCCAGGTAGCTCGCGAGCGTGGGCAGGCCAGCCTCGGCGCGGCGTCGTTCGACATCGGCCTCGTCCCTGATCGGGGTGGCCGGGACGGGCCCGCCGGATCCCCAGCGGATCTGCGTCCCGTACTCCTGGGGCTCGTCCTTGCCGGTCGCGACCCGGTCCTGGAGGTAGGCGAGGTTGCCCGACGAAACCTGACCGGCGGCGACGGCCGCGCGTAGCAGGCCCAGCGCCTCCTGCCGGAAGGCGAGATCCAGGTCGGAGTGTTGTGCGATGGCGCTCCAGCATCGCGACCAACTCGTCGTGCGGCGCCCTGTCGAAGGCGACGCCTCAGGCGTGCAGCGTCTCGCGCGGCGGTACGCCGTAGCTGGCGTGGTAGCGGGCCGTGAACCTGCTGTGGCTGGCGAACCCCCACCGACTGGCGATCGCCGAGACGGTCTCCCGGCGGGGGTCGGCGCGCACCAGGTCGTGATGGGCACGATCGAGCCGGATCCGACGCAGGTACGCCGTCGGGGTGGTGCCGAGATGACGGCGGAAGGCGAGCTGCACCGCCCGCAGGGAGACGCCGGCCGCACCGGCGATGTCGGCCGCGCTGATGTCCCGGTCGGCGTGCTCCTCCACGAACGCGATCGCCCGTCGCAACGTGGCGGTGCTGGCGTCGTTCCGATCCGCGGTGGTCGGTTCGGTGAACGCGGTGTTGGGAAACACCGTGAGCGCCGCCGCGGCGAGCATCCGCGCGGCATTGCCGATCACCAGCGGCTGCGCCCCGTTGGTCAGGCTGTTCAGCAGGACGTCGCTGACGAAGCTGGTGGTGTTGCGCCACTGCCGGGCGAGTGCCCCACTGACGGGACCCAGATCGGTGAACCGGATCCGACCGGGCCGCCGCGTCGGCGCCGTGGTGGCCACCTGTGTCAGCACCGACAGGTCCAGCACACAGAGTTCCACCTCGCCGGGATGCCACCGTACGCGGCACGGCTCCTCGGGTCTGGTGACGAGGAGGACGTCGCCGGGCGCGAACCGGTCGGTCGACCCGTCGCAGGAGCGCTCGCCACGGGCGGTCCGGGCGCTGCCGACGACCAACCCGCCGAGGGTGGTGGCATCGATCTCGAGATGCCCGGTCTGGCGGGTGGTCGAAACGGCGAAGGGGCCGGCGTCGACACGGTGATGGCTGAGCCGGTATCCGTTCCTGCTGTGGATGCGCAGTTTCGTGTCGTACACGGTGGACAAAAACTGTTGAATGGTGACCGGGTCACGGCTCTCGAACTGGTCGGTCTGCAGTGGTGTTGACGACATCCGCTGTCTCCGTCCGGTGCGGGTGCCGCCGGTTGGTGAAACGGTGTCGGCGGCGAGATCGGGACGTGCCGGAATGCTCGGCGGTGACCCGGCACGTCGTTGGCCGGCGGTGCGGTGCGGTGAGGTGGGGGTCGCGAGCGGGACGGCAGCGACCGGTCGAGGGCGTCGGATCTGGTCTGACCGATGGGTGTCGTGAGGACGCAATATCTGTCGATGGGAATGTCACCTTACGACAATCACGTCGCCTCGTCCCGCGTATCGCTGCGATGTGTCGGTAGGCCGACTTCGCTTTCCGGCTAGCGCGGCAACTGTTTCTACGCCTGCTGATCTAGCCACCCTCGTTGCCGGCAGCGAAATCTTGTTCATGATTCACCCGGGAGTCGGAGGACGACCGGGCCATTGCCGGGTGACCGGCCCACGGAAGGAGGAGCGTTGGACCGTATCGATCCTGACCGCGTCGTTCGGCTGGCCGTGGCCGAGGCGCTGGCCCGGGTGGCGGACGAGGACAGCCTGGGGCTGGGCGAGGGTGACGCGGTCGAGCGGCTCGGCCGCGCTCTGCGCGAGGTGCTGCGCCGCGCACTCGACGACCGGGTGCCCCTGACCACGCCGGAATTCGTCGACCTCTGCCGTGACCTGGGTCTGAACCGGGACGCCTTCGACCTGCTGGGGCATTACCTGATGACGGCGTTGTTGGCCCACCACGTCGGGCCGGACGCCCTGATCCGCGTCGGGGCGCTCTTCGGCACCGTCGGGCGGTACCTGCCCGGTGCCCGCCCGGTCGGGCAGCGCAACGGCGGCCCCGCGCCACGGCGACGCGACGTGCGCGCGGACAACAGCGTCGTCGGCCGGTACCGTCGCACGAAGCTGCCGGAGCACCTTCCCAGCCCACCGAGCTGGACCTGCACCGGGTGTGGTCGTGAATGGCCCTGCGCCACGAAGCAGAGCCAACTGCTCGCCGAGTTCGGTGGCGCACGCGCCGCCCTCGCGGTCTATCTCGGCTCCTGTCTCGTCGCCGCCGCCCAGGACCTGCCCACGGTGCCGCTGCCCCGGGTCCGGCTCCGATTCCTGGGCTGGCTGCCCCGCGCCCGGATCTGACCAGGACGCCCCGGCCGCCGGTTGTCGGAGACCTCCCGACGGCACCCGGACCGGCGTGGGCACTAGTCAGCGGGGACATCGATGCGATGGAATGTGATCCACGCATCGCGCCCCGGGAGGACACCGATGACGCCTGCTCCGTCGCCCACCAGCATCCGCGCCCGCGTTGCCGTCGTCCTGGTCGGCCTGCTGGTCGCGGCACTACCGGCGGCCCCGGTGACCGCCTCTCCGGGGACCGCTTCCCCGATCGCGGCCGAGCCGGCGGCGCGGCACCGCCCGCTGCCCGCGCACGTCCGGGGCAACCAGACGGTCCCCGCCTACTCCTACGCCGACGCGATCCGGGAGAGCGTGTGGGTCCAGACCTCCGCCGACAGCGATGGTGACGGTGTACGGGACCGAGTGGCCGTGGACCTCGTCCGGCCCAGAGAGGCCGCGGCCGCAGGGGTCCGCGTACCGGTCATCATGGACGCCTCGCCCTACTACCTCTGCTGTGGCCGGGGCAACGAGAGCGAACTGAAGACGTACGACGCGGCCGGTGTGATCGCCAAGGCGCCGCTGTTCTACGACAACTACTTCGTCCCACGCGGGTACGCCTTCGCCGCCGTGGACCTGGCGGGCACCGCCCGCTCCACCGGCTGCGAGGACGTCGGCGGCCCGGCCGAGGTGGGCAGCGCCAAGGCGGTGGTGGACTGGCTCAACGGGCGGGCCCGCGCGTACACCGCCGACGGGCGGCCGGTGAGCGCCACCTGGAGCACCGGCCAGGTGGGCATGATCGGCAAGTCGTGGGACGGTTCGGTCGCCAACGGGGTCGCCGCCACCGGCGTGCAGGGGCTGGCCACGATCGTCCCGATCTCGGCCATCTCCAGCTGGTATGACTACATGCGCTACCAGGGAAACCTGCGGACCACCGACTACCCCGGCTATCTGCACTCGTACGTCAGTGGCCGCACCGACGAAGCCTGCGCGGACGCTCTGGCCCGGCTGCGCGCGGACAGCGCCGAGGAGACCGGTGACTACAACCCGTTCTGGGCGCAGCGCGACTACCGGCCCTCGGCCGGCCGGGTCCGGGCCAGTGTCTTCGTGGCGCACGGCGTCAACGACCTGAACGTCACGACCAACCAGTTCGCCCGCTGGTGGCAGGAGTTGGCCGACCAGGGCGTGCCCCGCAAGCTCTGGCTCTACCAGGCCGGCCACGAGGACCCGTTCGACGTTCGACGCGCCGAGTGGGTGACAGCCCTGCACCGCTGGTTCGACTTCTGGTTGCAGGGGCTGCGCAACGGGGTGATGAACGAGCCACGCGTCGACCTGGAGACGGCTCCGGGCGCCTGGACGACGCAGCGGGACTGGCCCGCCCCCGGCACCCGCGACGTCCGGGTCGCCCTCGGCGCCGGCGACGGCGTGACCGGGACCCTCGGCGGGCGCGGCGCGCGACCGGGCCGGGAGCAGGCGTACGTCGACGCGTCACTGCCCGAGGCCGAGCTGGTCGCCCAGCCGAACACCGCGATCGCCGGGCGACTGGTCTTCCTCTCCGGCGCCCTGACCACGCCGCTGCGGATCTCCGGCAGCCCCTCCGTGCGGCTGCGGGTGCGGGTGGACCGGCCCACCACCGAGCTGACCGCCCGACTGGTTGACTACGGCACCGCCGAGCGGATCCGTTATGACAGCTCGGAAGGTGTGCGGACATTGGCAACCGAGTCCTGCTGGGGAGCCTCCACCGACGTCGACGACGCCTGCTACCGGGACACCGAGGAGATCACCGCGGTCTCCGACCACGCGGTGCTGACCCGGGGATGGCTCGACGCCGCGCACCACCGCTCGCTGCGGTTCAGCACACCCCTGCGGCCGGACCGCTGGTACACGGTGACCGTGCCGCTGAACGCGTACGACGCGGTGCTGCCCGCTGGGCACGTGCTCGGCCTGGTCCTCGGCCAGAGCGACCCGGATTTCACCGAGACCGACGACCAGGACGCCACCGTACGCGTCGACCTCGGCCGCAGTGAGCTGATCCTTCCGGTCGCCGGCCGCGCCGGGTTGCCCGCCGTGGACGTCGCGCCGCCGGTGGTCACCGCGCCCGCCGACCCGTCGGCCGCCCGGACGGCCGGTGACACACGGCAGGTGCCCTGACCCGACGGGGCCTCGATCGGGCACCACGCGCGGTCGAGGTGTCACCCCCTGCTGCCCCGGCCCGGCCACAAACAGGCCGGGGAAGGGTGTTCATCGTGGGCACGCGCCCCGTACGACGGGTGTTCACCGCGCTCTCCGAAGCTCCTTGATCGAAAGAGCATTCGCTTGATCGAGGAGAGGCTCTCACGTGAGAGACAGACAACCCGAAGAGACCGAGCACGCGCAGCTGTCACGGCGCAAGCTGGTCAAGTACGCGGGCGTCGGGGCGACGCTGGCCGCGGCCAGCCCACTCGTCGGCGCGGGCGCGGCCTGGGCCGACGAGGAGCGCCGGCCCGGTGACGACGACAAGAGCGACCGGGGCGGCTCCAAGAACCGGGCGTGGCGTGCGGGCGACCACCACATCCACTCCGAGTACAGCGGCGAGTTCGACACCACGAAGTCCCCGATCGTCTTCCACAAGGGCGCGGACGCGGTCTACCCGATCGTCACCAACGCCATCATGGCGAAGAACTTCGGTCTGACCTGGGCCATGTGCACCGACCACGGTGGACCGACGCACTCAAAGGTGAACATCGAGCAGGCGTACCCGGACCTGCTGCGTTCGCGCAAGCTGGTCCCCGAGGTGCTCCAGTTCTGGGGCATGGAGTTCGACGCGCCCTCGCTGGACCACCACACGCTGATGATCCCGCGCCACGACGACGAGGCGAAGCAGCTCTTCGAGCTGGAGAGCCGGTTCGCGAAGTACGACGCGTTCCCCACCGACCCGGCCCGGGACACCGAGGCGAAGATGGTGGAGTTCCTCAAGGTTGCCCGGGGCATGCCGCACAAGCCGCTGGTGATCGCCCACCACGCGTCCCGTTCGGCGCCCGGCCTCGGCGTCTACGGCCAGGACACCCCGCGCGAGTTCCGCAACGGCAACAACGCCGCGCCGGACGTCTACATCGGTTTCGAGGGCGCGCCCGGGCACCAGGCCGGCCCCCTCAACGGTGGCAAGCGCGGCGGTTACGGCAACCACCCCACCTACGGCGGCTTCGACCAGATGACCGCCCGGGTCGGCGGCCTGTGGGACTCGCTGCTCGGCGAGGGCCGGCGCTGGTGGATCACCGCGACCTCGGACTCGCACGTGCACTGGACTCGCGGCGGCTCCGACTTCTGGCCGGGCGAGTACAGCAAGACGTACGTGCACGCGCGGCAGGACTACGGCGACATCATGGACGGTCTGCGCAACGGCCGGATCTGGGTCACCACCGGCGACCTGATCCGCAGCCTCGACGTCACCGCGACGTCCCAGGGCCGGACCGCCGACGTGGGCGAGACCATCACGGTCAGCCGTCGTAGCCGTACCGACGTCGAGATCGAGATCACGTTCCGTCCACTGGGCGGCCCGAACGCGAACGGTGACCGCCCCGAGGTCCGCCGGGTCGACCTGATCGTCGGCCAGATCACCGGACCGAGCGCCAGCCTGGACGCCGACACCAACCCCACCACCACCGTGGCGGCCCGGTTCGGCCCGCGGGACTGGCGCCGCAAGGGTGACAGCTACGTCATCCGGCACACGCTGCGCAACGTCGAGGCCGACACCTACGCGCGCGTGCGCGGCACCAGCACCGACGAGGCCGAGCCGCTCGCCGACGGGCTGGAGAGCCCGTGGGACGACCTGTGGTTCTACTCGAACCCGGTGTTCGTGCACGTGCGCTGACCCCGGCCCGGCAGTAACACCGCGGGTCCGTCCTGCGCCGCTCGACGTACGACGGTCGGGCGGTGCGGGCCGGACCCGCGCCGCGTTCCCGCCCCCGTCGGTGCCCGTCAGTCGGTGTCGCGGCGGCGGGCTCGGGGGGCGGTGGTCCTCCCGCCTCGTCCGGGCGCGGCGCCGGTGCGGCTCGTCGTCGGTGCCGGGGCGGGTTGCACCTGAGCCACCACCTCGCAGAGGTCGCGCAGCGGGTCCACCGCCTGGGCCGAGCAGGCGACCTGTTGGAGCAGCGTCCGTAGCGTCGCCGCGTCGGCTGGCGCGAGCGACCCCAGCAGGTGCGACTCCACCTGCCGCAGCGCCGAGCGCCGCTGTTCCCAGGCGGCGCGGCCGGCGTCGGTGACGTCGATCAGCCGGTTGCGCCGGTCCGCCGGGTCGGCGCGACGGGCGACGAAGCCGGGTCGTTCCAGGTCGTCGATCAGGTACGTGAGGACGGTGCGGTCGAGGCCGAGCTCCTCGGCGATCGCCCCCTGGTTGCGGGACGGCCCGTTGATCGCCGCCGTGAGCAACTGGTAGCCGCGTGGACCGCCGGGGAAGTCGGTGAGTGTGTGCTCGGTCGCCCGGACGTAGCCACGGAAGACGATCCCGAGCATCCAGCCCAGGTCGTCGTCGAGCGGATCGGGCCGGTCCGGCCGGTGAGTGGCACCCGTCATCCCCCGACAGTAGCGCAGTGACGCAGACCTTGTTGGCAGAAGATGTTCTGAGTGGCATAAGGTTGAGGTCACGACGCATCGCCTGAGGCGTCGTGCGAATCGGGAGGCTCACAGATGAGCGACTACGGCCACGACCTGGTCTTCGGATCCTTCGTCACCCCCAGCAATGACGATCCGGACCGCACGGTCGGCGTCGCCGTCCTGTCCGAGCAGGTCGGGCTGGACCTGGTCACCTTCCAGGACCACCCGTACCAGCCGGCGTTCCTCGACACCTGGACGCTGCTGAGCTTCGTGGCGGCCCGGACCAACCGCGTGCACCTGGCGGCGAACGTGACGAACCTGCCGCTGCGCCCGCCGGCGGTGCTCGCCCGCAGCGTGGCCAGCCTGGACCTGCTCAGCGGCGGCCGGGTCGGCCTCGGCCTCGGCGCCGGAGCGTTCTGGGATGCCATCGAGGCGATGGGCGGCCGGCGGTTGACCCCCGGCCAGGGCGTACGCGCGTTGGAGGAGGCCATCGAGGTCATCCGTCAGCTCTGGGACACAGAGACGCGCGGTGGAGTGCGGGTCGACGGCGAGTTCCACCGGGTGGTGGGCGCCAAGCGCGGGCCGGCCCCGGCGCACGCCGTCCCGATCTGGTTGGGCGCGTACAAGCCCCGGATGCTCCAGCTCACCGGTCGCCGGGCCGACGGTTGGCTGCCCTCGCTGGGCTACCTGCAACCCGGTGACCTGTCCAAGGGCAACGCGATCATCGACGACGCCGCGCAGCAGGCCGGCCGGGCACCTGGGGACGTGCGCCGGCTGCTCAACATCTCCGGCGAGTTCTCGGCCGTCGGGCGCGGTCAACTGAACGGGCCGGCCGAGCAGTGGGCGCGGGAGCTGACCGAGCTGGCGCTGGGGGAGGGCGTCAGCACCTTCATCCTCGCCAGCGACGACCCCGACGACCTGCGCCGGTTCGCCGGCGAGGTGGCCCCCGCCGTCCGCGAGTTGGTCGCCGCCGAGCGCGAGCGGGCTGCGGCGCCGGAGCGTACGCCGACTCCGGATCGGGCTGCGGAGCCGGAGCTGGCGGCAGAGCCGGAGTTGGCTGCGGAGCCGGCGCCGGTCGCCGCCGCGCCGGTACGGGCGAGTCGCGCGAGCGTGACCGGCGGCGCGTTCGCCGTGGTGCCGACCCCCGACGACGGCGTGCGGCGCAGCGACCAGCAGGTCTGGGACGAGTCGGTCCGGCCGACCGGGCCGACGCCCGACCCGGACCGCACCTACACCCCGCACGAGCAGGCCACCGGTGCGCACCTGGTGCAGATCCACGACGGCCTGCGCGCCGAGCTGGCCCAGATCCACGACCTGATCGAACAGGTGGCGGCCGGCGAGATCGACGCGGGCACGGCCCGGTCGCACATCAACACCATGACCATGCGGCAGAACCGGTGGACGCTCGGCGTCTACTGCGAGTCGTACTGCCGCATCGTCACCACCCACCACACGATCGAGGACCAGTCGCTCTTTCCCCGGCTGCGGGCGCGTGACCCGCGGCTCGGCCCGGTCGTCGACCGGCTGGAGCAGGAGCACCACGTCATCCACGACGTGTTGGAGGGCGTCGACCGGGCGCTGGTCGCGTACGTCGGGTCGCCGGACGGTCTGACCGAGCTGCGGGCGGCGGTGGACCTGCTGACCGACGCCCTGCTGTCGCACCTCAGCTACGAGGAGCGGGAGCTGGTCGAGCCGTTGGCCCGGTTGGGCATCGCCTGATCGTCCCGGCCCCTTCGGGCGGCAGGGGTTGCCCCGGCGGATCTGAGAGACTACTTTCGAAACATGTCTCTCAAGAATCCGTACGGGGATTTCGAGATCACCGAGCCGCAGGCGCTGCGGGCGCTGGCCCACCCGGTGCGGCTGGCGATCCTCGAACACCTTCAGCGGCACGGCCCGGCCACGGCGACCGGGCTCTCGCCGCACGTCGGGGCCACCCCCTCGGTGGTCAGTTGGCACCTGCGGCACCTCGCGACGTTCGGTCTGGTCACGGACTGGGAGGGCGCCACCAGCAAGCGGGAACGCTGGTGGCAGGCCGCGGCCCGGGGCTTCCGTTTCACCGCGACCGACAGTGTCGAGGGGCAGTCCGCCAGCCAGCAGCTGCGCGGCGAGATGTTCGCCCGTAGCGCCGACGCGCCGCAGCAGTGGCTGCTGAGCGAGGAGCCCCGGCTGGACCCCGAGTGGCGCGCGCTGGCCGGCATCGCCGACACCCGGTTCGTGGCCACCGCCGACGAGCTGCGGCAGCTGGAGGAGTCGATCGAAGAGCTGATCGCTCCGTACGTGCGGCGCAAGGAGACGTCGGCCCCGGACGGCGCGCGGATCGTCCGGATGCTGCGCTACCTCCTGCCCGAGCCCGGCGACGACGACTCCCCGGGCGAGCCCGGCGACGACGCCCCGGCCGAGCCGGGCGACGACGCCCCGGCCACGTCGTGACCGCCGCCGGCACCGTGAGCGCCACCGGCGCCGTGCCCCCGCCGGCCCTGCACCGCGACCGACGGTTCCGCACCTTCTGGGCCGGCGAGACGATCTCCTCGTTCGGCGACCGGGTCAGCGAACTGGCCCTCCCGCTGATCGCCGTCTCCCTGCTCACCGCGACGCCCGTGCAGGTCAGCGTCCTCACCGCGCTGATCTGGCTGCCCAACCTGCTGGGCCTGTTCCTCGGTGCGTGGGTGGACCAGCGCACCCACAAGCGGCGGCTCCTGATCATCGCCGACCTGGTCCGCGCCGCGGTGCTGCTCAGCCTGCCGGTGGCCTACCTGTTCGACGCGATCACCCTCACCCAGCTCTACCTGGTGGCACTGCTCACCGGCCTCGGAGCGGTGCTGTTCGCCATGGCGCGGCAGGCCTTCTTCGTCGCCCTGGTGCCACGATCGGCGTACGTGGACGCGAACAGCAAGCTGAGCATGAGCCGGTCGCTGTCCTCCATCGCCGGCCCCGCCGTCGGCGGTGGGCTGGTCCAGGCGCTCAGCGCGCCGGGCGCGATCCTCGTCGACGCGGTGTCGTTCCTCGGCTCCGCGCTGCTGCTGCGCCGCATCCCGGTCACCGAGACGCCTCCGCCGCCGCGTCAGACGTCCACTCTCGGCCTGGTCCGCGAAGGGCTCGTGCTGGTGCTGCGGCACCCGGTGCTGCGGGCCGCCCTCGGCTGCACCAGCACTGTCAACTTCTTCACCTTCATCGCCGGCGCACTGCTGGTGCTCTACGCCAGCCGGGACCTCGGCCTGTCGGCCGGCGCGATCGGTGTCGCCCTCGGTTTCGGGGCACTCGGCGGGCTCGTGGGCGCGGCACTCGCCCCACGGATCTCGCGCGCCATCGGGTTGGGGCGTACCGCCATGATCGGCGCGGTGCTCTTTCCCGCACCGCTGGCGCTGACCGCGCTGGTGACCGGCCCCACCTGGACGAAGGTGGCCATGCTGGCGGCCATCGAGCTGGTCTCCAGCGTCGGGGTGATGCTGATGGACGTCAACCTGAACGCCCTGCTCATCGCCGTGACACCCGACGACGCTCTGGCACGCCGGGCCGGGGCCTACAGCGCCGTCAACTACGGCATCCGACCGGTCGGCGCGCTGGTCGGTGGCGTGCTGGGCACCACCATCGGCCTGCGACCCACCCTGGCCATCGCCGGCCTGGGTGGCGTGCTCGCCGTGCTCTGGCTGGTCGCGTCGCCGGTGCGCCACATCAGAACCCTGGACGACCAGACGGCCTGACGCTGGAGCGGGTCGCCGTGGCGCGCGCTCACCCTGATGAGCGTGATACCGCAGAGTCATCTATGCCCCTGAGGCATCACGCCCATCGGGCCGACCGCGCGCCCTCGCCGCCACTGCCCGGCTCAGCTCAGCTGGCCTCCGCCGCCAGGAGCCGGGCCAGCTCGGTGGGCTGGGAGAACATCGGCCAGTGGCCGGTGTTCATGGTGACCAGTCGCCAGTGGTCGCTGGTCAGCAGCTTGGCCACTGTGTCGTTGGGCTCAGGCCCGTCGAGCAGACACTTGACGTACGTCGCCGGAAGCTCAGCCAACGGCCGGGTCAGCACGGCCGGCTCGGTCAGCGTGGCCCCCGGGTGCGGCGTGCTGCCCTCGATCAGCCGGGCGACCTGCTCGTCGGTGAGCCCCTGACCGTCGAAGTCGGCCGCACCCAGCGGCGGCCAGTAGCCGCCGTTGTCGGCGATCAGCGCCTCGAAAACCGCCTGGCCCTGCCACCAACCCGACGCGAACGACCCGCCGTCGACCGGCACCTCCGCGTCCACGAAGACCACCCTGGCCAACCGATCGCCGATGCGCTCGGCGGCCTGGCCCACCGGAATGCCGGAATAGCTGTGCCCGACCAGCACCACGTCGCGCAGGTCGCGGCGCTCGATCTCGTCGACGATGTCCTGCACGTGGGTCTGCTGTCCAGCGGGCACGCCCCGCTTGTCAGCGAGACCGGAGAGGGTCAACGCGTGGGTGCCGTGGCCGGCCGCCCGAAGGGGCGCCACCACCTCGTCCCATGCCGACGATCCCAGCCACGCCCCCGCCACCAGTACGAATTCAGCCATGGGCGGGACCCTAGCGGCACCCTCCGACAACCCCGACGCGTCAGGACCAGGTGCGGGCCTCGGCGGCGAAGAGCTCCGGCGGGCTTTCCACCGGCAACACGCAGAGCAGGTGACCACCGGGTGCCCGCAGGATCCGACACTCAAGCCACCGCGACACCTCGGTGGCGCCCAGACCGATCAACCGCGCGGTCTCGGCCGGCACGTCGTCGGTCTCGATGTCGAGGTGGAAGCGCGGCGCGTCGTCGACCGCCTGAACCGCGGTGACCAGCCCCGGCAGCGCCTCGTGCAGACCAACGAACTGCGGCTCCGCCGGATGGGACCGGGTGCTGACGCCGAGCGCGGCCGACCAGAACTCCGCCGCCCGGGTGGCCTCCGCCGCGGGGGCGTCGATCAGCAGGGCGTACACGCGGCTTCGATGCATGCCGGTCAGGATATCGAGAAGGTCAGTAGGGTGCTCGGTGCGGCGCGTGGCACCCGAGCGACCGCGCGCTCACCCGGTGGCGTCGAGGTGGGCCGCGATCTGCCTCGGCAGCGGATAGCTTCGTTCGGCCGGCAGGTGGTCCGCGGCCGCTTGCACGTCCTGGGCCCGCACCAGTTCCCGTACGCGGTGGACGGTGGCAGTGATGTCCGTGACGCTGACCGTCCAGTCGTCGACGTACCGGGCGACAGCTTCGCCGGACAGCCCGACCTGCAACGACCGGTAGGGCAACGCGTTCAGGTGCAGTGTCCGTTCCGGATCCCACTGCACCCGTACCGGGCTGGCCTTGAGCTGCCGCGACCACGCCGCCCGGTCACCGTGCAGGCCCTGGTCGTATTGACTCAGACAGGCTCGCGCCAGGGCCCACTCGAAGCCCTCTCGCAGGATGTCGATGGACAGCACGCGCTCCTGCCCGGGCTTGGTGGCCCAACCGCAGCGGTACATCATCCACAGGAACGACGGCTTGATCCAGGTCATCCGTTCACGCTTGAAGGGCGCCACGAAGCGACCGGCGGCCACCGCCGGCAGCGCGATCTCCGGCGGGTAGGCCTGGTACACGGTGATCGTGTCTTCCGAGTAACAGGCACGGATCTGGCGCGCGGGAACGGACACACTGCGATCATCGCCCGTCGGAGCGCACCGTATCCACCGGAACCCCTGCCCCGCCGATGCTGTCTACAACTGGCTGCGCCTCGGGCAGGTACCCGCCCGTCGGGGTCCCAGCGGACGCTGGTGCTCCCCTGGGACGCGGCCACTCGGGAGATCTACCAGCAGAAGGTCGCCGGCTCCTTCCGGCTCAAGCCTTTCCTGCCGGCACAGCGGACCCCAGACGAGACTGATTCTGCAGGCCGGAGCCAGCCACGCGGTCGACCGCCGGCATCGACGCGAGCATGATCGGAGGCGGCACTTCCTGACCGAGTGCACCAACGAGGCGGCCATCCAGCAGTGGGGCTCCATGCCACGTACATCATCGACCTGTTCTGGTCTTTGGCGCGCGTGTCGGTCAGGGGCTGGAGGGTGATGACATCACCCTCCAGCGACATGCGCGTTCTGCTACCGGGCGCCAGCGGTCGATGCAGCAGCCGGGCCCACGAATAGTTAGCTCTGACGGACTGCGGCACCCCTCGTCGTGTTTCAGGTGGTGGCGTACTGCGGGCGCCCCGTGGGTCGGTAGACCTGGAGCGTTATGCCCTTCGGGAAGACTCGCGAGTCGACCAGGTCCAGTGCGATGTCTGGGCCTGTGTCGGGGAACATGCGCATGCCTTGGCCGACGACCACCGGGACGATGAGCAGGTTCATCTCGTCGACGAGGTCGTTTTCGAGCAGCCACCGGGTCAGGATGGCGCTGCCGTGCACCTGCAGCTCACCCGCCGGCTTGGCTTTCAGCTCGCGGATGGCCGCCGCGGGGTCACCGGAGAGGGCGGTCGTGTTCGCCCATTGCGGGTCGGTGAGCGTGGTCGATGCGACGTATTTGGGCTTGGTGTTCAAGGCACGGACAATGGGGTTTTCCAGGTCTTCCCTCACGCCCCAGTAGCCGGCGAACAGTTCGTAGGTCCGCCGACCGAACAGGAACGCGTCAGCGCGCTGGTAGGTCTGGTCAACGAACGTCATGGCCTCGTTGTCGAAAAGCGGCCGGGCCCATCCGCCGCGCTCAATTCCAGGGTCGAGGATCGGATGCCGCCCGCCGTTTGCCTGCATCACGCCGTCGACAGACACCTGCGTGGTGGTCGTCAGCTTCATGATCGTGGTTTCCTTCTCGTTGGTTGGTCGTCCTTCGTGGGGTAGTCATTCGGCAGGGCCGGACCGCCCACGCCGAACCCGCGGGTCATCGCGCCCGCTGCGCGAGATAGCAGCGGAAGACGAGGCCCAAGCGTATGGTCCCGTCGGCCCGTGATCGCGGCGCGAAGAAGGACCCCAGCGCCGCTTCGACGGCCGCGCGGCCGGAGTGGCGGACCGCCACGGTGACTGGGCCGGCCGGCATCTGGGCGGCGATCGCCTCGTTCTGGTCGTTGAATTCCATGTCGAACGCGATGTCGGTCGCCGTGACGGATGCGAACCCGGCGTCGAGCAGGGCGCTGCGAGCCGCGTCCGCGTCGGCGAGGTCGAGGGTGCTGCGGTCGGGCACTTCGTCGTGCGGAGCCAGTGTATTGATCAGTGCTGCGCTTTCGGCCTGTTCGGGACCGACGCCTACGGTTACGACGGCACAGCCTGCGGGGGCGGTCACGCGCGTGATCTCGGCGAGCGCGTGGCGGGGGTCGGCGGCGTAGAGCACGGAGTTGAACGCGGTGACGATGTCGAAGCCGCTGTCGCTGAACGGTATGTGCTCCATGTCGTCGACGACGTAGCGGGCCGCCGGGCGCAGGCGGCGTGCGTACTCGACAAGTCCCGGGGCCGCGTCCAGCCCGACGACGTCAGCGCCGCGCTGGGCGGCCAGCTCCGCGAACAGGCCCGAGCCGCAGCCAACGTCGAGGAGCCGCGTGCCGGGGCGAAGGTGAAGGCGTTCGAGCACACGCTCGTACAGCGGCCGGATGCGGCCCTCCGCGGTCTGCGCCCAGCCCTGCGGATCGCTGCTCCAGAGCTGGCCTTGGATGGTCGCGTTCACCGTGCGCTCGCACGGGCCGGACCGTGGCGTCGATCTTGGGGCGGTTGAGCGGGGCCCGGTCGGCGGTCGGGTGTCGGCGGCCCCGTCAAACAGAAGGTCATGAAGTCGAACATGGCCAAACCGTACGGCCGGACTCGCTCCGCGCTCTTGAACAAACCGGGCGTCCTTCTCGCGGCCGACCAACCCGCGCGCGACATACTGGTCACGTGACCGGCGACCCGTTCTCCGCCCCCGCCGCGGGCGGGCAGAGCTACGTCGAGCGCTCGCCCACTCCGGCGTTGCGCGAGATCGTCTCGTCGGTCTGGGTGCAGCAGGTCGGGCGCGACGCCGCGCCGTACGTCCACCGGCGCATCCCCAGCGGCGCTGTCGAACTCGTATGCAGGGTTGGAGCGGCCCCGCAGGTGATCGGCCCGCTTACCGAGCCGCTGGTCGAGGTACTTCAGCCGGGCACCACGATTGTCGGCGTGCGCTTCGTGCCAGGCGCCTTCCCCATGGTCGCGGGACAGCCCACGTCGGAGGTCGTCGGACTCACACTGGACGCCGAACAGCTGTGGGGCCGCTCGGCCGCCGCACTCGGCGACGTGGTCGGCACGGCGGCCTCGCTCCAGGAAGCGCTCGCCGCCGTGCAGCTCTACGTGCAGGAGCGCGCCAGCGCCGGCCAACCCGCAGACTCGCTCGTGTCCGAGGCGGTGCGCGGCCTCATGCCGTGGCGCACGGTTGACGTGACGTCGCTGAGGGCGTCTCTGCACATCTCCGAGACGCAGCTGCGGCGCCGCTGCCGGACGGCGATCGGGCTCGCGCCGAAGTCGCTGCACCGGATACTGCGCTTTCAGGGCTTCCTCGCGCTCGTCCAGCAGGCAATCGCTGAGGGCCTCGCGGCGCCGGACGACGGGCTCGGGCTGCTCGCCCTCCGCGCCGGCTACGCGGACCAGCCTCACCTCACACGCGAGTGCGTCCGGCTCACTGGCGTCTCGCCGCAGTTGTTCATCGCCGAGACACAACAGACCTGCGCCTGCGGGCACGATCACTCGGCGTCGTTCGCGCCCGTGCTGTGCGCCGAGACCGAAACACGCCCCACCCGGGCATAGCACAAGTCGGCGGGAAGAGCCCGCCGCGCCGTGCGCGGCAAACTCCACCTTCCTGGCGCGCATACGCGTTGGGGCCGCGCGCCCCATGACCCTGACAGCAGCAGACCTGGGCGCTCAGGAGTGGTCCAGTGGGGACGGCCCAGCCTCGACCGACATCCGGTAGATGTGCACCGGGTAGTCGACCGCCCGGTGCCCGCCGTTGAGCCCGGCGGTCAGGTGCAGTTGGGCTGCGGGCATCCAGAGCCGGGCGTCGGCGTCGAGCCACATCGCGTCCACCCAGACCAGCCGGACGTCGGTGACGAGCGTACGCACGCTGCGATCCGGTGCGATGGCGAGGACACGCCGGTGCGCCACGTCGCTGAGATAGATCGTGCCGTTGACGTCGATCGCCGTACCACCGGTGCTGGGAGTATCACACCACCGCTCGACCCGCCGGGCCAGCTCGTCGGCCGACACCGACGGGTCGTCCACCCAGCGGGTGTCGACCCGGGACATCCCAACGGAGGCCGGTTGGAAGTAGAGCCAGCGGCCGTCGGGCGACACCTCCAGTTGGTCGACGTGCAGGCGTACCTCGGCACCGTCCGGGTCACGCAGCGCCCGCTCGTCGGCGACCATCGGCCCACCCACCGTGCTCGGGTGACCGCTGAGCACCCGCCGGAGCCGACCCGATTCGAGGTCGAGCACGATGAGGCCGGGTGATCCCGCGTCGCTGAGGTAGGCGAGGGCGCCGTTGAAACGGACGTCGTCCACATAGCTGGTGGGGTGCACCGCCTCGTCGAGGTGGTAGACCCGGACCACCCGGTCGCCGTGCGGGTCGACCACGACGAGTCGGGCGCCTCCCGGCACCGCGTTCAGTCGGTCGGCGGTGCCGGCGGGCCGACCAGGGCGGCGAGCCGCTTCGGGGCCAGCATGCAGTAGCTCTCGGTGAGCAACTCGGCCACCTCGTCCCAGTCGGTGTCCCCGTCCAGGACCATGCCCATCACGGTCGGCCCCCACTCTGGCTTGTAGAAGGGGTGCCCGCCACCGAGGAGCCCGGCGATCTCGTCGAGTGGCGACCGGAAGGTCAGCAGACAGGCCGGCTCGTCGACCTCGGCGGCCCGGGCGTGGGCCACCTGGCGGTCGGGGTCGACGGTGAGGACGTGGGCGAAGGTCCGCTTGCGGATCCGCCAGCGGGTGCCCACCCAGGCGGGCTCCTCGTAGGTCTCCGGCAGCCCGAGGCAGATCGGCCGCAGCCGGTCGAGGACCTCGGGCGGGACGTCTCCGGGTTCGGTCACGGGCAGCGACGCTAGCCGTCCGGTGTGACAATTTCCGCTCGCCCCGCACCGCCCGCGCCGGTGGTGCGGGCCCTGTGGATCCGCCAGGATGGGGCCGGGGCGATCGTGGGCAGTCGTCCCGGCCCGTCCCACCCCCGTGCCCGCTGAGGAGTGCCGTGCCGTCCACCCTGCTCTCCCGCCGCGACCTCGACTTCCTGCTGCACGACTGGCTCCGGGTGTCTGAACTCGTCGAGCGTCCCCGCTACGCCGAGCACTCCCGGGAGACCTTCGACGACGCCCTGGACCTCGCCGAGCGGGTCGCCACCGAGCAGTTCGCCCCGCACAACCGCGCCGCCGACCTCGCCGAGCCCACCTTCGACGGGCAGCGGGTGCGGCTCATCCCGCAGGTCCGCGCCGCGCTGGACAGCTTCGCCGAGACGGGCCTGCTCACCGCCGGCCTGGACGCCTCGGTCGGCGGCCTGCAACTGCCGCACGCCGTCGCGGCGGCCTGCTTCACCTGGTTCCAGGCGGCCAACGTGGCCACCTCGGCGTACCCGATGCTCACCCTGGGCAACGCCAACCTGCTGCTGGCGCACGGCAGTGCCGAGCAGGTGGACACCTATGTCCGGCCCATGCTGGACGGCCGCTTCTTCGGCACGATGTGCCTGTCCGAGCCGCACGCCGGCAGCTCACTGGCCGACATCACCACCCGTGCCGAGCCCCAGGAGGACGGCTCCTACCGGCTCTTCGGCACCAAGATGTGGATCTCCGGTGGCGATCACGAACTGTCCGAGAATATCGTGCACCTGGTCCTGGCGCGGATTCCCGGCGGCCCGCCCGGGGTGAAGGGCATCTCGCTGTTCGTCGTACCGAAGGTGCTGGTCGGCGCGGACGGGTCGCTCGGCGACCGCAACGACGTGGTTCTGGCCGGGCTGAACCACAAGATGGGGTTCCGGGGCACCACCAACACCCTGCTCAACTTCGGCGACGGCGGGCACACCCCGGGCGGCCGCCCCGGTGCCGTCGGTCACCTCGTCGGCGAGCCACACCACGGGCTGGCGCACATGTTCCACATGATGAACGAGGCCCGGATCGGGGTCGGGGCGGGTGCCACCGCGCTCGGTTACACCGGCTATCTCAAGAGCCTGGCGTACGCCAGGCAGCGGCCGCAGGGCCGGCCGGTCGGCGCGAAGGACCCGGCGGCGGCGCAGGTGCCGATCATCGACCACCCCGACGTACGACGGATGCTGCTGGCGCAGAAGAGTTACGTGGAGGGGGCGCTGGCGCTGGTGCTCTACTGCGCGCGGCTGCTCGACGAGCAGGGGACCGCGCCGGTCGAGGCGGACCGCGAGCGCGCGCACCTGCTGCTGGACGTGCTCACCCCGATCACCAAGAGCTGGCCGTCGCAGTGGTGCCTCGCCGCGAACGACCTGGCGATCCAGGTGCTCGGGGGTGCCGGCTACACCCGCGATCACGACGTGGAACAGCACTACCGGGACAACCGCCTCAACCCGATCCACGAGGGCACCCACGGCATCCAGGCTCTGGATCTGCTGGGCCGCAAGATGACCATGCAGGGCGGCGCCGGCCTTGCCCTGCTGACCGCGACGATCGGGGACACCGTCGAGCGGGCCCGGCAGACCGGTGGCGAGGCGGCCGGTCTGGCGGACCGGCTGGCCGACGCGGCAGCCCGGGTGACGGCGGTGACCCGTCGGCTGTGGGCCGACGGTGACCCGGTGCTCGCGCTGGCCAACGCCAGCGCGTACCTGGAGGCCGTCGGGCACGTGGTGATCGCGTGGATGTGGCTGGAGCAGGTGCTGGCGCTGCCGCCGGAGGGGACCGGCGACGCGTTCCACGCCGGCAAGCGCCAGGCCGCCCGCTACTTTTTCGCGGTCGAGCTGCCTCGTACCGGTCCGCAGTTCGACCTGTTGGAGAGCCGGGACCGGACCACGCTCGACATGCGGCCGGACTGGTTCTGACCGGTCAGCGTCGTCGGCTCTGGTGCTGCATCGCCTGCCGCCCCTTGACGACGCCCCAGACGATCACGATCACCAGTGCGATGACACCGATGATGGCCAGCCAGCGGACCGCCTCGAGGAGCAACCCGAGCAGGATGAGCACGCCGGCGACCACGCCGACGACCCAGAGCAGTGCGCGCATCTCGAACCTCCCGTAACCGGCCGCGCCTGGTGCGGCGGGCCCGGGTTCAGGTTCCCCGTCCGGCCGACACCATGCCGATTGATCGACTCGGGTTCTTTCAGGCCAGGGTTTCCGGGGCGCGGAGACACCCCGACTCTCGGAAACCCGAGTCGATCAAGGATCGAGCTCAGCCGCCGGCGCGCGCCACGTACACGGTGTTGGCCGACTCACCACCGGTCAACGGGTTGGCGAACGGCACGACGTGCGCCCGCACGTCCACGAACACCTCGGTGAGCGCCGCGGTGAACTCGGCGTCCGGCGGGTCGTCCGACCAGAGCGCGAAGACCCCCTCCGGGCGCAGCAGCGCGGCCAGCCGGCGCAGACCGGCCGGCGGGTAGAACGCGGCATGGCTGGGGTGCAGGACGTTGCGCGGGGAATGGTCGACGTCGAGCAGCACCGCGTCGAACCGCCGCCCGGGCACCTCGGCGTCGAAGCCGACGTCACCGGCCACCGCCGCGAAGAAGTCGGCCTGCACGAACCGCGTCCGCGGATCCTCGGCGAGGCCCGCCGCGAACGGCAGCAGCCCCTGCCGGTGCCAGTCGATCACGTCCTCGATCGCCTCCACCACGAACAGCGAACGCACCCGGGGGTCGCCCAGTGCCGCGCAGGCGGTGTATCCCAGCCCGAGACCGCCGACCACCACGTCGACCGAGTCACCGGGCACCTCGGCGAGACCGAGCCGGGCCAGCTCGATCTCCGCGACGGGGAAGAGGCTGGACATCAGGTACTCGTCGTCGAGCTTGACCTCGTACACCTCGACCTGAAGTGCCGGGTCCCGGCGTCGACGCAGGCTGATCGCGCCGATCGGCGTCTCCCGCCAGGCCAGTTCCTCGAAACGCGCGCCCACGGGTGGCCCTCTCGCCGTCGTTTTCGTCCCCGGATGGTACCGGTTGCCCCGTGCCGGCCACGCAGGGAACACGGAACATCGACGGAACGCATATCCTGTGCCCGGCCGATCCGTCGGAAGGGACCTGATGCCGTCGCGGCAGGACCAGCTGCACTCCTACCAGTTCAGCGTCCAACGGGCGGTCGCCGCCCTGGTCATGCGGGAGACCGACCCCGCGCAGTCGCCGTTTCGGCGGCTGGCCGGCGCGGGTCTGGCCAGCGTCCTGGTCGCGGCGATCGGGCTCGGTGGCTCGGCGCTCTACGGGCTGTTCGCCGGTGGCGGCAAGGGCTGGCGCGACCCGGGCGCGGTGATCGTGGAGAAGGAGTCCGGCGCCCGGTTCGTCTATCGCGAGCAGAAGCTGCACCCGGTGCTCAACTACGCCTCCGCGCTGCTCATCGTCGGTGCGGACCGGTCGAAGACCGTGCTGGTCTCCCGCCGCACGATCGACGGTGTGCCGCGCGGGCTGCCGCTGGGCATCGCGGACGCGCCTGATTCGCTGCCCGCCCCCGGCCGGCTGGCCAACGGGGGGTGGACGGTCTGCTCGACCGTCCCGGCCGGCGCGGGCAACGAGGCGCCCCGCTCGGCCCTGCTGATCGGCACCGAGCCCGACGGCGGTCGGCCGCTGGGCGATGAGGCGCTGCTGCTGCGCCACCCCGACGGCGGGTTGCACCTCGTCTGGCACCAACGGCGATATCTCGTGCGTGATCCGAGCCGGGTGCTGGCCGCGCTCGCCACCACCCGGGCGCAGGCGGTGCCGGTGGCGCCCGCCCTGCTCAACTCGCTGCCGGCCGGCACCGACCTCGCCCCGCTCGACCTGCCCGGGCTGGGCCGTCCCGCCAGCGGCGTGCCGGGCACCACCGTCGGCACGGTCTACCTGGTGAGCAACTCCGGCGGCGGCCGGCAGTACGCGGTGGCGCTCGACGCCGGGTTGGCCGGCATCACCGAGTTGCAGGCGGGGTTGTTGCTGGCCCGCACCGGGCAGGGCGAGCCGGTGCCGATGACCCTGGGTCAGTTCGCCGCGCTGCCCACGGTGCCCGATCTCGCCCCGACCGGCCCGAACGCCCCACCACCGAGCCCGCCCCGGCTCGCCGCGGGCAGCGACGGGGCCCTCTGCACCCGGGTCGCCGACGACGGCGGGGTTGGTGAGGTGCGGTGGGGCGTACCGCTGCGGGACCTGACGGCCGCTCCCCGCACCGCGCCGACCGGCGGCGCGGTGCTGGCCGACCACGTGTTGGTGGAGCCGGGTCGTGGCGCGGTGGTCGAGGCCGCCGCGGCGCCCGGTGCGACCGGCGGCGCGGTTTCCGTGGTCACGGACCTGGGAAGACGGTACGTGTTGGCCGACCGGGAGGTGCTCGCGATGCTCGGCTACCGCAGTGTCCGACCGTTGCGGTTGCCGGCCGGCCTGGTCAGCCTGGTGCCCGCCGGCGCGACCCTGGACCCGGCCGCCGCGCGGGCCGTCGCCGCCCCCGACTGATCCCCCAAACCCCGCCCCCCGGGCCGCCGGGCCGCCAGGGCGGCGGTGATCAAGAGGTTTGCGTCAAAAAACGGCGCGAGCCTGACGCAAACCTCTTGATCACCGAAGAGCGACGCGCGGCAGACGGTGTCAGTCGGCCGGACGGCGCAGGACGCTGACCGCGAACGGCGCGTCGTCGCGCCACGGGCGCAGGTCCCAGGTGGCGAAGCGGTGCTCCACGCGCAGCCCGGCGGCCACGGCGTCGGCGTCGAACGCGGTCAGGGGATAACCGCGTTCGGTGCCGAAGCCCACTGTCAGCACACCGTCGGGGCGCAGGTGCGCGGCGACCCGGCGCAGCACCTCCGGTTCGGTGCCGACGGCGACGAAGGCGAGGACGTTGCCGGCCAGCACCGCCGCGTCGAACGGCTCGGCCTCACCCAGCGCCGGTAGGTCCAGCTCGGCCAGGTCGGCGACCAGCCACGTCGGGCCGGGATAGTCGGCGCTGGCCGCCGCCACCAGCGCGGGGTCGGCGTCCACCCCCACCACTGTGTGCCCACGCTCGGCCAGCGCGGCGCCGACCCGGCCGGTGCCGCTGCCGGCGTCGAGGATCCGTGAGCCGGGCGCGACCAGAGTGTCCACCAGGCGGGCCTCTCCGGCCAGGTCCGCGCCCTCGGCCGCGAGCTTGCGGAACCGGTCGATATACCACTGCGAGTGCTCGGGACCGGTGTCGGTCGCCCAGCGGGTCGGGTTGGCCATGAGGCCACCGTAACCGGGCCGGTGGGGGAGCGGCGGGGGACCCGGAGGAGACGATCATCCCTTCTCCGCGCCGCTGGTCAGCCCCTCGGTGAGCAGGCGTTCGCTGGCGAAGAACAGGATCACGATCGGCAGGGTGAGCACGACCGACCCGGCCATGAGCACCGTCTTGGGGACCTCCACACCGTCGGCGAGCAGGGACAACCCCAGCGACACCGTCCACCGGTCGGGCTTGTCGACCAGGAACAGCAGGGCGAAGAGGAACTCGTTCCAGGCGATCATGAAGTCGTAGAGCGCGACCGCCATGACCGACGGCATGGCCAGCGGCAGGCTGACCCGGCGGATGATGCCCAGCCGGCCGGCGCCGTCGATGGCGGCGGACTCCTCCAGACTGACCGGGATGGTCTCGAAGTAGTTCTTCAGCATGTAGACCGAGACCGGCAGTGTCTGCGAGATGTAGACGAGCACCAGGCCGAACAGCGAGCCGCGCAGCCCGGCGAGGCTGAACACCACGAACAGCGGGATCGCGATGACGATCGACGGGAACAGGTAGACCGCCAGGAACAGGAAGTCGACCTGCCGCCGGCCGAAGAACCGCAGCCGGGCCACCGCGTACGCGCCGGGAATCGCGACGAGCAGCGTGAGCACGGTCGCCGCGACGGCGACGAGGCCGCTGTTGCGGATGAAGGTGAGGAAGCCCTGGCCGCCGTCGTCGGTGGCCTTGAGCACCTCGGCGTACGTGGCGACGGTCAGCTCACCGAAGCCGACCACCAGCGCGCCCGGGTCGAGCAGCAGCCGCTCGATCGGGCGCACCGAGAGCACCAGCATGTAGTAGAAGGGAAAGACGGTGACCACCAGGAACGCGGCGATCACCAGTCGGCGCAGCCAGCGCAGGCTCACCGTCTCGACCACGTCCCGGTCCATCAGCTCACCCTCCTTCCGAAGAAGCGCAGGTAGATCAGCACGAACACGATGAGCACCACGGCCAGCACGACCGCCTGCGCGGCCGCGGCGCCGATGTCGGTACGCGCGGTGAGGAACTCGTACACCCGCACGCTGACCACCTCGGTGCCCGCCGCGCCGCCGGTGAGCAGGTAGACGTCGTCGAACTTGTTGAACGTCATGATGAAGCGCAGCACGCCCAGCAGGGCGATCACCGGCAGCAGTTGGGGCAGCAGGATGTGCCGGAACCGTTGGGTGGGGGTGGCTCCGTCGACCCGGGCGGCCTCCTCCAGCTCACCGGGCACCGCCTGGAGCCGGGCCAGCAGGAACAGGAAGGCGAACGGGAAGTAGCGCCACGCCTCGAACACGATCACCGTGGTCAGGGCGGTCGACTCCTGGGACAGAAACGGCACCGGCGCGTCCCAGCCGAGCAGGCGCTGGCCCCACGCGTTGACGATGCCGAGCTGCGGGTCGAGCATCACCTGCCAGACGAAGGTCACCGCGACCACCGGCGCCACGTACGGCAGCAGCATGGACGCCCGGACCAGGGTGCGACCCCGGAACGGCCGGCGGACCACCAGGGCGGCCACCAGGCCGAGCACAATCGACCCGACGGTGCCGCCGACGCTGTAGATCAGCGTCACCCACAGCGTCTCGGCGAAGCCGGGGGTGTGCAGCACCCGGTCGATGTTGTCCATGGTGAAGTCGCCGAACAGACCGGTCTTGCGCAGCGTGGCGAGCCGGACCCGTTGGAAGGCGAGCACCACGGTCCACACGATCGGGATGCCGATGACCGCGATCGTGACGAGCAGGGTCGGTGCGACCAGCGCGAGCCCGGCCCGGGATTCGCGGCGGCGCAGGGTCAGTGGTCGGCGCCGGGGTGGCTCCGGCCGCTCCCGGGTGGGGGAGCGGCCGGGGCCGGGCGCGGTGGTCGTCAATTGACGCCCGCCTTGATCGCGTCGACGTCCTTCTTGGCGCGGTTGGCGGTGGCCGTCGCGTCGGACTTGCCAGAGACGAGGTCACCCAGCACCTTCGGCACCGGCAGCTCCCCGAGCATGGCACCGACCAGCTTGCCCTGCCCCTGGCTGAGGCCCCACCGCCCGAACGTGTCCGGGCTGCGGCGCAGCGTGGCCAGCACCTCGTCGCCGTACACGTCGGCGAGGGGCTTCTTGGCGTCCACGCCGGCCTGGCTGGTGTTCCACCGGGTCAGGTACGCCTCCGGCTCGGCCGGTGTGCCCTTGCGGACCGGGAAGCGGCCCTCGGGGGACATGCCGAACCAGCTCGGGTAGCCGTCACTGAGGATGTACTCCACGAAGGACTTCGCCGGGTCGGCCGCCGCGCCGTCCAGCACGGCCCAGGAGCTGATCTCGCCGTACTGGGCCGGCTCGGTGCCGTTCGGGCCCTTGATCGCGGTGACGAAGCCGCTGTTCTTCGCGAGGAACCCCGGGTCGGCCTGGCACTGCGGGCAGGTCGGCTTGGCGTCGTTACGCAGCCCGGCCAGCTCGTCGAGGATGAACGGAGACCAGATCACCATGGCCGCCTTGCCGGCGAAGTAGGTGGCCCGGGTGGTGTCCACGTCCTGCGCGCCCTTCACCGAGCTGGTGCGGATCAGGTCGCCATAGAAGCGGAACGCCTCGACGCACTGGGGCGAATCCAGGGTGACCTTGCCCGAGTCGTCGCTGAGCTGGCAGCCGTTGGCCAGCGCCAGGTGTTCGAAGGTCTGCTGGGTGAACACGTCGCTGGGGGCGGTCGCCGCGGTGATCCCGGCGACGCCGCCGGTGTTCAGTCTCGCCGCGGCGGCGGTGATCCGCTCGTACGTGTCGGGGGCGGGCAAGCCGGCCGCGGCGAACAGGTCCTTGCGGTAGACGAGCAGTTGGCCCCAGCCGTCGCTGGGCACGGAAAGCTGCTTGCCGTCGTCGGAGGTGAGCTCCAGCGCCCGCGGTGAGAACGTCTGCCTGCCCAGCTTGTCGACGACCTCCGCGTTCGCCGAGGCGTGCAGCAGCTCGTTGCCGGCGAGCGTACGGATGCCGGCGAGGGAGACCGAACCCACCACGTCGGGCAGGTCACCGGCGGCGGCGTTGGCGGCGATCAGGGAGGGGAACTGGTCCTCGTTGACGGTCACCAGGTCGACCTGGATCCCGGTCTTCGCGGTGAAGTCGGCGACGATCGCCTTGGTGGCGGTGACCCGGTCGGCGACGTCCTCCAGGCTCCAGACGGTGATCTTCTTGCTGCTGCTGTCCGATTCGTCGTCTCCGCAGGCCAGCAGGGTGGACGCTGTCAGTGCCATGATCAGGGTGGTGGCGAGTATCCGCCTCGGAGGTGCTGACATCGGTGGCACTCCTCTCGAAGGGTACATGAGGGATCCAACACCTTCGATTGATCAATAGCAAGACATATGGCTATTTTTTGCTATCCTGGAACCCAGTGCTACCGGGATGTGACACATGGGCAACTGGGTGGTCTCTCTCGCCGGGCCTCGACGGATCAGCCTCGAGCCCTGCCCCCCGGATCCGCTCGGCCCCGGCCAGGTCCGGGTCCGCACCTCCTACTCGGGCATCTCCGCCGGCACCGAGCTGACCCTCTACCGGGGCAGCAATCCCCGGCTCAGCAAGGACTGGGACGACGCCGCCCGGATGTTCGTCCCCCGGCAGACCCCGGTGCCCTACCCGCTGATCGGCTTCGGCTACGAGGAGGTCGGCGAGGTCGTCGAGGTGGCGCCGGATGTCACCGACCGCCACCCCGGGCAACTCGTCTGGGGCATCTGGGGGCACCGGGCCGAGGCTGTGCTCGCCGCCGAGGCGGTGAATCCGCTCCCCGCCGGGTTGGACCCGCTCGCCGCGGTCTTCGCCCGCCCCGGGGCCATCGCGCTGACCGCCGTGCTCGCCGGTGACCTGCACCTCGGCGACTGGGTCGCCGTCTTCGGGCAGGGCGTCATCGGGCTGCTCGCCACCCGACTCGCCGTGCTCTCCGGCGCCCGGGTGGTGGCCGTCGACCCGGTGCCCGGCCGGTTGGAGCACGCCGCCCGGTACGGCGCGCGAACCACTGTGGACGTCCGCGCCGAATCCGCCGCCGCCGTGCTGCGGCGGGCCACCGACGGCCGGGGCGCGGACGTCTGCCTGGAGTTGTCCGGGGCGTACCCGGCGTTGCACGAGGCGATCCGATCCACCGCACACGCCGGTCGGGTCGTGGCCGCCGGCTTCTACCAGGGCCAGGCCGACGCGCTCGGCCTCGGCGAGGAGTTCCACCACAACCGCATCCAGTTGGTGGCCGCCCAGGTCTCCGGGCCCACCCCCGCGCCGAGCATGGCCGGGCGGTGGACCGGTGACCGGGTCGCGCAGACCTTCATGGACCTGGTGGCCGAACACAGCGTCGATCCGTTGCCGCTGGTCAGCCACATCGTCGACGCCAGCGCGGTCGCCGACGCCCTCGCGCTGCTCGACCGCGGCGCCGGTGACGTCCTCCAAGTGGTGCTGAGGTTCTAGATGACCACCATCGCGCTGGCCTGCCAGGAGCAACTCCTGCCGGGCACCAACCTGATCCAGAAGTACGCCCTCGCGGCCGCCCTCGGCTACCAGGGCATCGAGCTACGCGGACGCGGTGACCTCGCATTCGCCCGTCGCCTGCCCGAGCTGCGCCGCGCCCGCGCCGCCGGGGTGGTGATGCCCACCGTCTGCGTCGAGATGGACCACTTCATCGGCGACTTCGACCCCGCCCGGTCCGCCGACGCCGTGCGCAACCTGCGCTCCCAACTGTCGGTCATCGGCGAGCTGGGCGGCATCGGCGTGATGACACCGGCCGCCTGGGGCATGTTCTCCCGGCGGCTGCCGCCGTTCGAGCCGCCGCGCCCGCCGGCCGGTGACCGACAGGTCCTCCTCGACGCCCTGGGCGAGCTGGGCGAGCACGCCCGGGCCGAGGGGGTCACCCTCTTCCTCGAACCCCTCAACCGGTACGAGGACCACATGGTCAACCGTCTCGACGAGGCGGTGGCGCTCTGCGCCGCTGTCGGGTTGCCGTCGGTCCGGGTGGTCGCGGACACCTTCCACATGAACATCGAGGAGGACGACATGCACCGCGCGTTGCGCGCCGCCGCGCCCTACCTCGGTCACGTGCAGGTCAGCGACTCCAACCGCTACCAGCCGGGCGCGGGGCACCTGGACTGGCCGGCGCTGGTGCGTACGCTGCTGGAGCTGGACTACCGAGGGTGGCTCGCGCTGGAGTGCCGGCTGCGCGGCGACCCGGTTCGGGCCCTGCAACAGGCCGCCACAGTGCTGCGTCACGCCCTGCCCCGGCGGGCCGCCGCGTGACCGCCGGTGCCGGGCCGACGCGCGTCGGCGTGACCGCCCACCTCGACACCGTCCGCACGGGTGGGCCGGCCGACGTGGCCGGGCTGCGCCGACTCGCTGTCGACACGCTCGACGCCAACTGGGAGCACGACCACACAGTGCCCTCCCGCACGCTCTACCCGCACCAGTGGAGCTGGGACTCGGCGTTCATCGCGATCGGGCTGGCCCAGATTCGTCCCGACCGGGCCTGGCGGGAGCTGACGAGCCTGTTCCGGGCCCAGTGGGCCGACGGACGGGTGCCGCACATCGTGTTCAACCCGGCGTTGCGGGTCGGCGCGTACTTCCCGGGGCCGGAGATGTGGCGCTCGGCGAACGCCCAGGGCACTCCTGACGTGGACACGTCCGGCCTGGTCCAGCCGCCGGTGCACGCGCTCGCCGCGTTGCTCGCGTACCGGCGGGCACCCGACCCGGCCGGGATGGCCGCCCTGCGTCAGCTCTATCCCGCACTGGTCGCCCAGCAGCGTTACCTGGCCGACCGGCGGGACGTGGCCGGCGACGGGCTGGTCTGCATCGTGCACCCGTGGGAGTCCGGTCTGGACAACAGCCCCGCCTGGGACGAGCCGATGGCCGCGGTCGGAGCCGAGGCCGCGGTGATGCGCGCGTACCGTCGGCATGACACCGCGCACGCCGACGCCGCGCACCGCCCCACGGACCTGGACTACGCGCGTTACCTGGCGATCGTCGCCGCCTACCGCGGCCACGGCTACGCCGACCGGAGTCTGGCCGACGGCCATCCGTTCCTCGTGGAGTGCCCGCTGTTCAACGCGGCGTTCGGGGCGGCCGAGCACGCCCTGGCCGAGATCGCCGCGCTCATCGGCCACGACCCCGGGCCGCACCGGGCCCGTGCGTCCCGGATCACCGAAGCCCTGGTACGCAGGCTGTACGACCCGGACACCGGCACGTTCCAGCCCCGCGACCTGCGCACCGACCGGCTGGTCAGCGCCCGTACCGTGCTCGGCCTGACGCCGCTGATCCTGCCCGACCTGCCGACCCGGCAGGCCGATGCGCTGGTCGTCGAGGCCCGCTCGGCGCGCTTCGGGGTGGCCCGGCACATGGAGCGGCCGTTGCCCACCCACGACCGCACCGCGCCCGACTTCGAGCCGCTGCGCTACTGGCGCGGCCCGAGCTGGCTGAACACCGGCTGGCTGATCCGGCGCGGGCTGCTCGCGCACGGGCACCCGGAGCTGGCCGCCGGGCTGCGCCGCTCGATGATCGGTCTGGTCGCCGGGGCCGGCTGCCACGAGTACTTCCATCCGGACACCGGCGTCGGGTTGGGCTCACCGGCGTTCAGCTGGACCGCCGCGCTGCTGCTCGACCTGCTGGCCGAGTGAGTGTCTGGCGGGCCCCGGCTGGTAGCGTGCCCGGTCTTCGACCGGAAGGGGCGGCGTGCCCGAGATCGACAAGGTGGCCTGGATCCTCATCGAGGACGGGCGGGTGCTGAGCACCCGGTCCGTGGGCAAGGACGTCTGGTATCTGCCGGGTGGCAAGCGGGAGCCGGGTGAGACCGACCTGGAGACCCTGCGCCGGGAGATCGACGAGGAGTTGAGCGTCGACGTGGACGTACGCGACGCGGTGCACCTGGGCACCTTCACCGCTGCGGCACACGGCCACGCGGGCGGCACCACAGTGCGGATGACCTGCTACCGGGCCGGATATCAGGGGCGGTTGCGCCCGGCCAGCGAGATCGCGGAGATGGACTGGCTGGGTTATGCCGACCGGCACCGCACCTCGCCGGTCGACCAGATCATCTTCGATCACCTGCTGGCCGAGGGCCTGCTGCGCTGACGGCGCAGTTTGCCGACGCCGGCCGGGGGTAACCGCCCGGGCGTGACCGACGGCGACGGGTTTCCGTACTTCATCGACGCGGTGTCCCGGCGTTCCGGCCTGCCGAGCGAACAGGCCGCCGCGCTCGCCCGCGCCGTCCTCCAGACGATGGCCGAGCGGGTGACCGGCGACGCGCCCGACGACCTGGTGGGGCACCTTCCGGACGAGGTCGGCGGCTACCTGACCGGCCGCGCGCCGGACGAGCCCGGAACCGCCGGTCCCGCGCCGGACGCGGTCGGGACGGTTGGTCCTGCCCCGGGGCGGGGTGGGGTCGCCGGCCCGGGCCTGGACGGGCCGGACACCGGGCTGGGCCTGGATGTCGGCGGCACCGCCGTTCCGCCGCCTACGGACGCCGGTCCGGCGGAGTTCCTTCGTCGGGTGGGACGGCGTGCCGCGGTGGATCCGGCGACCGCCCGGGCCGGAACCGGGGCGGTCTTCGCGACCCTGCGTGAGGCGATGACCGTACGAGAGTTCCGGGAGATGGTGGCGAGACTGTCGCGCGACGACGAGGGCGGGGCCGCGCCCGAACGGCTCGGGCCCTGACCCTTCCCGTGCCCGTCCGGCCGGGTCCGGGGAAGATTGACTCGGGTTCCTTGAAGTCGGGGTATCAGGGACGGCAGCTGTTCTGTTCACCGGTCGGCGGCGTCGGCCTCGGGCAGCTCTTCGGGCTCGGTGACCCAGGCGGAGAAGACCGGCACCCCGTGCCACGGCCCGGTGACACCGTCCGCCCGGGTGTCGGTGGCGACGGCCACCACGGCGTACGGGTGGCCGAACCGCAGCTCGGCGGTGCGGGCGACGCCCTCGGGCGGCAGGCTGACCAGCCCGACCATGCCGGTGATGGCCGCCGCCTCGAAGCCGTACCGGCCGAACCGGGCCATCGCCACCTGACGCGCGTCGAAGTTCTCGATCCGCAGGTGCAGCATTCCCGCCAGCGTCGTGGACGCGGCCGCGAAGCCGAGCGCCGGGGCGGTCAGGTCATGCTCACTGTGGGCAGACCAGCAGGGTAGGACGGCGTTGTGGCGCTCCTCGCGGCCGTCGCGCGCCCGGGTCCGCACCCGCTCCTCGCGTACCGTCCACAGCGGAGCATCACCGAGTGGCAGGTCGAACAGGGACCGGGCGCCGGCCGGTTGCGCGCCGTCGGCCGCGCCGACACTGAGGTCGTACGCGACGGCCAGCACCTCGCTCGACGGCACCTGCGGGTCGGCCGCCACAGAGAGGACCACAAGCCCGGCACCGTCGGTCGTCTGGGCAGGGGCGGCGTGCACGATCACGTCACCGAGCCGCTCGGTGGACACGATGGCACAGCGGTGACCATGGTTCGGGCTGCGCAACGCCCGTCGTAGCCCGCGCGCCCACGGGCTGCCAGCACCGAGCGCGCCGGCGTCGGCGACGTCGAACGGGGTCGCCCAGGACACCCGGGTGGCCAGCGCGCTGGCCAGGGCGAAGACCACGTTCGGGCTGACCTTCAGGGGAAACGTGTCGATCAGGCCGTCGGTGTGCTCGCGCGCCCAGGCGTCCAGACCGGCCTGATCGGGCAGCTCACCGACGTCGGTCGTCCTGGGCAGCGCGGCCCGCCACGCGGCCGAACCGCCGTCACCCCGCCCCGCTCGGCGCCAGAGCGCGGTGGCGGACCTGACCAGCGGATGCGGCGCGTCCAGCAGCACGCGGGCGACCTCGGCCGCGCTGGCCAGGTCGGTGCCCAAGGCGTGAGCCAGGTCCTCGGCGGCCGGGCCGTCGGCGCTCGGGCCCTCGCCGGCCGCGTCCTCGGCGGCCGGGTTGGATTCGGCCGGCTCGGTGTCGGCCGGCTCGGTGGCGCAGACCGCGAGCAGCAGCCAGGCCCCGAGCGGGGAGGCGACGTGGTGCCGGTCGCCGACCGTGGCGTGCAGCCGTGCGGCATACGCGGAGAGCGGCCCGTGCAGATCGGTGGTCATGCCCCCACTCTGCCCGCCGACCCGGCTCACGACCACAGCTCGAACGGCTCGTCGATCTCCTCGCCGGCGAGGAAGGCGGTGATCAGCCGGGGGAGCTGCCCGGGATAGAACCGTTCCGAGCTCGCGATCACCTCCGGCAGCGGCCACCAGCGGAAGGCGAAGTAGTCCTCCAACTCGTAGTCGAGCCGGTGCGCCTCGTCCACGTCGGGACCAGCACCGGCGAGCCGTACGCTGACGACGACCTCATCCTGGACGTGCCGCAGCTGGCGGTGCAGGAAACTCGCCCGTCGGCGCCAGGTCGGTGCGCCGACCTGGTCGGCGGTGACCAGGATGCCGGTCTCCTCGTGCAGCTCCCGCACCGCCGTGTCGAGGTAGGTCTCTCCGGGATCCATGCCGCCGCCGGGCAGCTCCCACCAGGTGCCCAGCCTGGGGTGGTCAGGGTCGCGGGTGTGGAACAGCAACACCCGATGCAAGCCGTCGGTGACCACCACCCGCACCGCGCGTCGTTCCAGGATCGGCAGGTCGCGAGGCAGCTCGTCCATCGGGCCAGTCTGTCGCACCGACCGCTCGGGGCGGCGGGTAGGCTGCCCGCCGTGGCTGGTCTGTTGAGGAATGTCGCGGCTCGCATCTCCCGGGTAGGCGCGGCGATTCCGTCGCCTCGGCGCACCGGGCCGGCCCCCGCGCAGGTGGCCCGCCGCCGCCAGGTGAGCGCGTTGCAGCGTCGGGAGCTGACCTACGCTCCGGAGCGCGACGGCCAGGCCGACCCGGGCGAGATCGTCTGGACGTGGGTGCCGTACGAGGACGACCCCCGCCAGGGCAAGGACCGGCCGGTGCTGGTCGTCGGACGGCACAGCCGGACGCTGTTCGGGCTGATGCTGTCCAGTCAGAGCGAGCGGGACGGGCAGCGGCACTGGTTCGCGCTCGGGCCGGGCGAGTGGGATCGGGACAACCGGCCGAGCTGGGTCCGGTTGGACCGGGTGCTCACCATGCGTGAGGACAGCATCCGCCGCGAGGGCGCCGTGCTGGACCGGCCCCGGTTCGACCGGGTCGGGCAGGCGCTGCGCGCCGGCTACGGCTGGCGCTGACCCGCACACCTGTAGAGCTGCCCCACGGGTGGGGCGTCTGGGCGGTGCCCTGCGGCCCGATGGTCGCTGCGCTGCGAGCTGCCCCATTACCGGGGCAGCTCTACAGCGACGCAGGTAGGCGTCCGGGGTCAGGAACCGGCGCGGACCTGACCGACGTGGTCAGGCCGACTCGCGGCTCGGGCCGACCGCGGCGCCCTTCGCGTCCGGCGGCGGGTACGGCCGGTCGGCGAGCAGCCGCGCCAGGTGTGCGGTGTTGAGCGCCAGCGCCTTCGTGGTGCGACCGGTGGTGTCGGGCTTGGGGCCGGCGTCGCGGTAGTCCACCTTGTGCAGTGCCTCACCCACCCAGTAGGTCGCTGCGGCGGCGGCGAGGGTGAACCCGACCTCGTTGAGCGCCTGCTGCACCTGCCCGATGGTGTGGTGCGCGCCGTCCTCGTTGCCGACGACGGCCACGCCGGCAACCTTGCCGTAGGTGAGCAGCCGGCCCTCGTCGTCGGTCTCGGAGAGTTCGGCGTCGAGACGTTCGAGGACCATCTTGCAGACGCTGGACGGTTGGCCGAGCCAGATCGGCGTGGCGATGATGAGCACCTGCGCCGCCAGCAGCTTGGCGCGGATCGCCGGCCAGCCGTCGCCGTCGCCCTCGTCGGTGGACACGCCGAAGCGCACATCGTGGTCCACCACCCGGACCAGTTCGCCCTCCACGCCCTGGGCGGCCAACTCGTCGAGCACCTCCCGACCGAGCTGTTCGGAGCTGGACGGGCCCGGTGACGGCTTGAGGGTGCAGTTGAGCACGAGGGCGCGGATGGTCGCCACGTCGAGTTCCTTTCGGCCGAGTTGCTTGCCCATACCCGTACGGCGCCCGTATATTCAACCAACGAGTTGATTAGCCGACAGGTTGAAAGCGGCATATGACAACAGATCCCGTCAGCGCGGTGTTCGCCGCACTCGCTGATCCCACCCGCCGGGCCATCCTGGCCCGGCTCGCAACCGGCGAGGCGACGGTCAACGAGCTGGCGGCGCCGTTCCCGATCAGCCTCCAAGCGATCTCCAAGCACCTCGCGGTGCTGGAGCGCGCGGGGCTGATCGTGCGGACCCGTGAGGCGCAGTGGCGTCGTTGCCGGCTCGACCCGGCGCCGCTGCGGACGCTCGCCGAGTGGGTCGACCAGTACCGCCGACTCTGGGACGACCGTTACGACACCTTGGACGACTACCTACGCGACCTGAAGGAGACCCGCCATGAACAATCTCCCTGACCTCACGATCGACCTGCCGTCCGATCGGGAGGTCACCCTCACCCGGTCCTTCGACGCCCCACGCGAGCTGGTCTACGCCGCGCACACCCAGGCCGAGCACCTCAAGCACTGGTGGGGGCGGGGCAACCCGCTGGACGTCGAGATCGATTTCCGGGTGGGCGGCCACTACCGCTGCGTCGAGCACGCCCAGGACGGCAACGACTACGCCTTCCGCGGTGAATACCGGGAGATCGTCGTGCCGGAGCGGATCGTGCAGACCTTCGAGTTCGAGGGCATGCCCGGCCAGGTGGCGGTGGAGACGCTGGTCTTCACCGAGCAGGACGGGCGCACCACCATCACGAGCAGCACCCGCTTCGACACCA
Source organism: Micromonospora sp. A202 (assembly GCF_006715105.1). Classification (NCBI taxonomy): domain Bacteria; kingdom Bacillati; phylum Actinomycetota; class Actinomycetes; order Micromonosporales; family Micromonosporaceae; genus Micromonospora; species Micromonospora sp. A202. The sequence continues at coordinate 2,652,781 of NZ_VFMP01000001.1, forward strand.
CGGCGCAGCGCGACGGCATGATCGACTCCGGGATGGCCCAGGGGGCAGCCGAGTCGTACGCAGCGCTGGACCGGTATCTCGCCACACTGCGCTGACTCCGCCCACGCCCCCGGTTATGCAGTGGGCTGGTGGGCCGCCCGGTGGGATGGTGTCCGCGTGAGCGAGGACATCACGCGGCAGGTGGCCGAGCGGATCCACACTGGCTTCGGCCTGCACCTGTCCTCACTGGAACGGGTGACCCACGGCGCGGACCAGCGCGCCCGACTGTGGCTGGCCCACAGCGTCGACGGCTCCCGGTACGCGGTCAAACTGAGCGGTGGCGGCACCCCAGCCGGCCTGGCCGTGACGGCGTACCTGGCCGGCCAGGGGGTGGTGGGCATCGCCGCACCGATGCTTACCCGGGACGGGCGGCTGTCCGTCGACCACGACGGCCACCGCCTCTCGGTGGTGCCCTGGGTCTCCGATCAGCGGGCGCTCGACGGCCCGATGACCGACGCGCACTGGCGCGCGTACGGCGAGGTGCTGGCTGCCGTGCACGCGGTGCCCGTGACCGACGAGGTGCGACGACTGTTGCCGGCGGGCGGCGCGGCGTACCCCTCGATCGTGGCCGGGACCCGCGCGGTGGCCGAGCGGCTGCGCGATCCGGACCCGGACGACCTCGCCGGGCCGCTGGCCGCGGAGCTGGCGGGCGTGTGGTCCGGGGTGGCCGACCGGGTGGTCACACTGACCCGTGAGGTCGAGCGCCTCGCCGTCGATGAGCGCGCCCGGCCCGGCCCGGCCGTCGTCTGCCACGGCGACCCGCACCTGGGCAATCTGCTGCTCGGCCCGGACGGGCAGGTCTGGTTGATCGACTGGGACGACGTGGTGCTCGCCCCGCCCGAGTGTGACCTGATGTTCGTGCTCGGTGGGGTGCTCGCCTTCGCGCCGATCAGCACCCGTCAGCAGAAGGCCGTTCTCGCCGGCTACGGCCCGGCCGACATCGACCCGGCCCGCCTGGCGTGGTTCCTCGCGGTCCGCGCGCTCGACGACCTCAGCGACTGGACCCGCCAGGCGCTGGACCCGGACGCCGGGACGGCCGACCGGGATCGGGCGGCGCGCGTCGTGCGGGGGTTGGTGTCGCCGGTCGGTCTGGTCACCCTCGCCGACGCGGCGCTGCGCGATCTCGACCGGCGGCGTTGACCGAAAGACCCGACCGCCCGCGACGGGAAACAACAAAGGCAAGGAGCTCATGCGCTCCTTGCCACCTCCAACATATATCGCACCCGGGGCCTTGTGGCAAGACCCGGGTCGTGCCGCAGAATCACCACCCTGAGCCCAAAGCTGGGAAAATCGGGGGATTTCATGATCGATGTGATCATTGCCGGCGGTGGGCCGACCGGCCTGATGCTGGCCAGCGAGTTGCGACTGCACGGGGTGCAGGTGCTCGTGGTGGAGAGGGAGACCGAGCCGACCCCGTACGTCCGTGCGCTCGGGCTGCACGCGCGCAGCATCGAGGTGATGGATCAGCGTGGCCTGTTGGAGCGGTTCCTCGCGCTCGGCCAGCAGCACCCGGTCGGTGGCTTCTTCGCCGCCATTCCCAAGCCGTCGCCGAGCGGGCTGGACACCGCCCATCCGTACGTCCTCGGCATCCCGCAGACCACGACGGACCGCCTGCTGGGCGAGCACGCCGCCGACGTCGGCGTGGAGATCCGGCGCGGCTGCGAACTGGTCGGTCTCAGCCAGGACGACGACGGGGTGACAGTGGGGTTGGCCGACGGCGGGCAGCTGCGGTCGCGCTATCTCGTCGGCTGCGACGGTGGCCGCAGCACCGTGCGCAAACTGCTCGGCGTCGGCTTTCCCGGTGAGCCCAGCAGGGTCGAGTCCCTGTTGGGCGAGATGGAGGTGGGCGTAGCACCGGAGACGGTGGCCGAGGTGGTGGCCGAGGTGCGCAGGACGCACCTGCGGTTCGGTCTCGGGCCGCTGGGCGACGGGGTGTACCGCGTCCTGGTTCCCGCCGAGGGGGTGGTCGAGGATCGCTCGGTACCGCCGACCATCGAGGAGTTCAAGCGACAACTGCTGGCGTACGCGGGCACCGACTTCGGCGTGCACTCACCGCGCTGGCTCTCCCGCTTCGGCGACGCCACCCGGCTGGCCGAGCGCTACCGGACCGGCCGGGTGCTGCTGGCCGGCGACGCGGCGCACATCCACCCGCCAACCGGCGGGCAGGGGCTCAACCTCGGCATCCAGGACGCGTTCAACCTCGGGTGGAAACTGGCCGCCGCCGTCAACGGCTGGGCGCCGGACGGGCTGCTGGACAGCTACCACACCGAACGGCACCCGGTGGCCGCCGACGTCCTGAACAACACCCGCGCGCAGATGCTGCTGCTGTCGCCCGAGCCGGGACCCCGGTCGGTGCGTCAACTGTTGTCGGAGTTGTTGGACTTCGAGGACGTCAACCGGTACCTGATCGAGAAGGTCACCGCGATCGGGGTCCGCTACGACTTCGGCGAGGGCCACGAGATGCTCGGCCGCCACCTGCGCGACGTACGGCTCAAGCAGGGACGCCTCTACGAGCTGATGCGAGGGGGCCGCGGACTGCTGCTCGACCAGACCGGCCGGCTCTCCGTCGCCGGGTGGGCGGACCGGGTCGACCACGTCGTCGACGTCAGCGAGGAACTGGACGTGCCCGCCGTGCTCCTGCGGCCGGACGGCCACGTGGCGTGGGTGGGCGACGACCAGACGGAGCTGCTCGGCCAGCTGCCCAGATGGTTCGGCGCAGCCGCTGGCTGAACGGTCAGAGCTCGGTCAGCCAGGCGCTGTCGACCAGTTGCCGGGGTGACCGGGCACCGCCGAGGCTCTTCGCCTGGTACATGGCGGCGTCGGCGCGGCTGAGCGCGTCGGTGAGCTGGGCCGGGCCGGACACCGGGGCGAGCCCGACGGACGCGGTGACACGGACGCTGCACCCGTTGAGCCGGATCGGCGCGGCGACGGTCTCGGCAAGTCGGCGGGTGGAGTGCTCGATCCAGCGCCGGTCGACTGTGGGGCTGGAGAGCAGCCCGGCGAACTCGTCGCCACCGAGGCGGGCGACGAGGTTGTCCCCGGCGAAACCGGCGAGCCGGTCGGCCACACTGATCAGCACCTGGTCGCCGGCGGCGTGCCCGTACCGGTCGTTGATCTGCTTGAAGTCGTCCAGGTCGAGCACCACGGCGATCAACGGCTGACCGGCCGCGTCGGTGAGCAGGGTGGCCGCCAGGCGGTAGAAGGCGCGCCGGTTGGGCAGCCCGGTGAGTGGGTCGTGACTCGCGGCGTGCCGCTCGGCGGCGAGCTCGGCCTGAAGGTGATCGATCTCGGCCTCGGCGCGCACCGCCCGTCGGCGTAGTTGCCAGGAGGAGAGCAGGGCGCCGGCCGCGCAGATCCCGGAGGCGACACTCATCGGATCCGGCACGAACCCTCCCATCCCCGCGACCGCCTCCAGCCTCCGGTCGACACGTCACACCGCGTCGGGCCCACTTTTGCCTGATGGTTGCCCCTACGGGGGTAACTCAACGTGAACGGATGGGCACCGATCATGTGCGTTATCATGCTCGCCGTCCGATGCAGATGCAATAGCAGATGCACGTGCAGAACTGTCCGAAGTCGATACCGCACCCCTCGCCGTCACCGCTCCTCCCACGGCCACCGGCGGGCTCGTGAGCAGAAAGACGCCTCCATGCATCAGCCACCCAATGGCGTACCGATCCATCAGTTGCCTCCGCTGAGCTGGCAGAAGAGCCGCCGCAGCAACCCCAGCGGCAACTGCGTCGAACTCGCCGAGCTGCCCGGGGGAGCGGGCATCGCGGTCCGCAACTCACGGCACCCGGAGGGCCCGGCGCTGATCTACACAGTGGACGAAATCGCCGCCTTCGTTCTCGGAGCGCGCGACGGGGATTTTGACCACCTGATCAACTGACCGTCCCGCGTGAGCCGTCCCGGCGACGGGACTGAATCACCGGTGCGGAGGAGTTCATCTCACTGTCGGTCCATGGCATGCTTACACGTCGGCCGGGCCAGGTACCCGGTCACGGGGGTTGGTGTCCGGAGGTCCGCACGTGACGATGGTTCCCGCCGAGGGTGGCCCGACAACCGGGCCGACAGTGCTGCGCATGCTGCTCGGTGCCCAGCTGCGCCGTCTGCGGGAGTCCAGCGGGGTGACCCGGGAGGGCGCCGGCTGGGAGATCCGTTCCTCTGAGTCGAAGATCAGTCGGATGGAGCTGGGTCGGGTCGGCTTCAAGGAACGCGACGTCTCCGACCTGCTCACCCTCTACGGCGTCACCGAGGAGAACGAGCGTGACGCGCTGCTCAAGCTCGCCCGCGACGCCAACAGCCCCGGCTGGTGGCACCGCTACGGCGACGTGTTGCCGACCTGGTTCCAGTCGTACCTGGGCCTGGAGGCCGCGGCCGCGCTGATCCGCACCTACGAGGTGCAGTTCGTCCCCGGCCTGTTGCAGACCGGGGACTACGCCCGCGCTGTCGTGCTGCTCGGGCACGGCGCGGCAGGTCCGGACGAGATCGAGCGCCGCGTCGCTCTGCGGATGCAGCGTCAGCAGTTGCTCCACCGGGAAAACCCACCGCAGCTCTGGGCCGTCGTGGACGAGGCAGCCCTACGGCGCCCGATCGGCGGCCCCGCGGTCATGCGCGGCCAGCTCACCGCTCTCATCGAGGCGACCAAGTCACCCAACATCCGGCTCCAGGTCATCCCGTTCGCCGCCGGTGGTCACGCCGCCGCCGGGGGAGCCTTCACCATCCTGCGCTTCGGCGACCAGGAGCTGCCCGACATCGTCTACATCGAACAGCTCACCAGCGCCATCTACCTCGACAAGCGCGACGACCTCGACTACTACGCGGTGGCCATGGAACGGCTCTGCGTCGAGGCCGAGCCGCCGGAGCGTACGCCGGACATTCTCGGCCGGTTGCTGGACGAGCTCTACCCGGCGTGACCGCTGCCTGGGGCGGCGGCTCGGTGCAGGCGGCTCGGGGCGGTGCAGGTCGCTCGGGTGGCACTAGCATGGTCGGCGACCGGCGACAGTGGACGGACGTCATCGCGGAGGCAGCTGTGACCACCGAGGCCTCGGGCCCAACGGCCGGCTCGCCTAGCGACCGGATCGACACCACTGTGGCCCACCCCGCCCGCCGCTACAACTACTGGCTGGGCGGCAAGGACAACTTCCAGGCCGACCGTGAGTCCGGCGACACGATGGCGGCGGCCTTCCCGACGATCCGCACCGCCGCCCTGGAGAACCGCCGTTTCCTCCAGCGGGCCGTGGGCTTCCTGACCCGCGAGGCCGGCATCCGGCAGTTCCTCGACATCGGCACCGGCATCCCGACCGCCGACAACACCCACGAGGTCGCCCAGGCCATCGCACCGGAGTCCCGGGTCGTCTACGTCGACAACGATCCGATCGTGCTGGCCCACGCCCGCGCTCTGCTGAGCAGCTCACCGCAGGGCGCCACCGCCTACATCGACGCCGACCTGCGCGACCCGGAGCGGATCCTCGCCCACCCGGAGTTGCGACGCACCATCGACCTGTCCCGGCCGGTCGCCCTCATGCTGGTGGCCGTCCTGCACTTCGTGCCCGACGGCGACGACCCGTACGCGCTGGTGCGGCACCTGCTCGACGCGCTGCCGGCGGGCAGCTGGTTGGCCGCCTCGCACGCCACCCACGAGTACCTTCCGCCGGCGGTCGCCGAGCAGGCTCGGGCGGCGGCCAGGGGCGGCGGCCCACACGGGCTGATCAACCTGCGCACCCGGGACGAGTTCAGCCGTTTCTTCGTCGACCTCGACGTGGTGGAGCCGGGCATCACCTCGGTCGCCGAGTGGCGTGCCGAGAACGAGACGCAGCCGCGCCCGTCGGTGGTCGAGGTGAGCATGTACGGCGGCGTCGCCCGCCTGCCCTGACCGCGCGGACCCCCCGCGGGCGGGATTCACCAGCGGGGCGTTCAGCCGGCTGAGGCGTCGTGGCGGGCGCGGGCCGCGTGCACCTCGTCGATGTGCGTCTCGGCCCAGGCCTTGATCGCCCGTTGCACCGGCAGGAGGCTCTCGCCCAGCGGGGTGAGCTGGTAGTCGACCCGGGCCGGCGCGTCGAGCCGACGTATTGACCGATGCCGACCGGTCGGGTTAATCTCTGGATCGATACAGACTGGATCGATACAGAGGGGTGCAGGTGAAGCCAACACTGCAAGCCGTGGCCGACGCCGTGGGCGTCTCCCGCAGCACCGTGTCCAACGCCTACAGCCGCCCCGACCAGCTCTCCGCCGCCCTGCGTGAGCGGATCCTGGAGGCCGCCCAGCAACTCGGGTACCCCGGCCCCAACCCCACCGCGCGCTCCCTGCGCCGGGGCTTCGTCGGGTCGATCGGGGTGCTGTTCACCTCGCAACTGTCGTACGCCTTCACCGACCCGTTCGCGGTGCGCTTCCTCGCCGGGGTCGGCGCGGCGGCCGAGCGGCACGGCACGAGCATGCTGCTGGTGCCGCTGCCGCCGGCCGTGACCGACGCCCGACGGGCGGTGGAGAACGCCGCTGTCGACGGGTTCTGCGTCTACTGCGTCGCCGACGAGGAATGGGCGTTGGACGTCATCCGCCAACGCGGGCTGCCGTTCGTCAGCACGGCCCCCCGCGACAACGCCGGCGCCGACGAACGGTTCGTCGGCATCGACGAGCGGGCCGCCGCGCACAGTGCCGCCGCGCACGTCGCCGGCCTCGGCCACCGCCGGGTGGCGCTGCTCGCCGACTCCGTGCTGCCCGACGCGCCGGCCGGCCCTCTCACCCTGGCCGGGGTCGACCAGGTGCCGCACCCGACCACCCGAGGTCGGCTCACCGGGTTCGCCGACGCCTTCGCCGAGGTCGGCGTCGGCTGGACCGAGCTGACCCTGGTCAACGTCCTCGGCAACAGCCGCCGGGCGGCAGCCGCAGCCATCGCCGGGCTGTTCGACCAACCCGCACCGCCGACCGCCGTGCTGGCCGGCTCCGACGTCCTCGCACTCGGTGTGCTGGACGCCCTGGCCGCGCGGCCGGCCCATGATCGTCCGACCGTCTCGGTGACCGGCTTCGACGACGTCCCCGAGGCCGCCGCGGCCGGCCTCACCACCGTCCGGCAACCGGCCGAGGAAAAGGGCCGGATCGCCGCCGAACTCCTGCTCGACCCGCCTGCGGACGCCGCGGCCGGTCATGTGTTGCTGCCCACCGCACTCGTCGTCCGGGCCTCCACCGGACCTGTCCCGAGGAGCTGACCATGGAACTTCCCACCGGCTACGTCACCGCGCTCGACGCCATGAACCGACACGTCAACTCGGCCCGACCGGACGCCCCGGTCCAGGTCGAACGCCCTCGCCGGGCCCTGCTCGCCCCCACCCGGCAGGCCACCGCCCTCGCTCTGCGCCGGCTCGCCGACCGCATCCAGCCGCGACCGCTGCCCGGCACCGCCCGCTGCTCCTGACCCGCACGAAACCCATTCCGGCATGCACGGGACGAACAGTGTGGGCCCGGACACGGAGGGTGGTCGAGTTGGGCGTGACCAGGCAGACTGGTGAAGCCATGTCGCCCTTCATGCCCACCCTCCGTCTCCACGACCGCTACGTACTGCACGAGCGGATCGGTCTCGGCGGCATGTCCGAGGTGTGGCGGGCCGACGACGATGTGCTCGGCCGGCCCGTCGCCATCAAGGTCCTCGCCGGGCAGCTCGCCGCCGACCCGCAACTGCGGGCCACCATCCAACGCGAGGCCCGCGCGGCCGCCCGGCTGACCCACCCACACGTGACCCAGGTGTACGACTACGCCGAAGCGACCCTGACCGGCGGCGTCGTTGTCCCGTACCTGGTGATGGAACTCGTCGACGGCCACAACCTGGCCGACCGGCTGCGGACCGGGCCACTGCCGTGGCCGGAGGCGGTCCGGGTGGCCGGGCAGATCGCCGCCGCACTGGCCGCCGCGCATCGCATCGGCGTCGTGCACCGCGACGTCAAGCCCGGCAACGTCATGCTGACCGACACCGGCGCCAAGGTGCTCGACTTCGGCATCGCCGCCCTCGGCGGGCTCGACAGTCAGTCCGGCGAGCCGCTGATGGGCACACCCGCCTACTTCGCCCCCGAGCGGCTGACCGCCGGCCCGCCCGACCCGGCCAGCGACATCTACGCCCTCGGCGCGCTGCTCTACCGCACCCTCACCGGGCAGGCGCCGCTGCCCGTGCAGAGCTGGGAGGACGCGCTGGAGGTGCACCGACGCGGCACTCCGGTGCCGCCGCTGCGGGTGCCCGGCCTCCCCGCCGACATCGCCGAGCTGACTCTCGCCTGTCTGGCCGCCAACCCGGCCGACCGGCCGAGCGCCGCGCACCTGGCCCGCCGCTTCGGCGCCGGCCAGCCGGTCGAGCCGCCAACCGAACTGCTGCGGCGTGTCCTCCCGGCGGCTCACCCTCCCACCCTGATCGACCGCTCGGCGGCACGCCCCGCCCCGGTCGCCGCGCCAGCCCGCCGCCGGTCGCGCCGACCCCTCGCCGTGCTGGTCGCAGCCGGCCTCGCCGTGCTGGTCGGCGTCGGCGCCCTGCTCGCCGAAGGTCCCCTCGGCACACCGCGCGCACCCAACTCGCCGCAGGTGGCCGCCCCACCGTCGACCTCCGCCCCCAGGCCCACACCCACGACGCAGTCGCCGACGCCGCCGGCACCCTCCTCGCCCCGACCCAGCGCCAGCACCGCCCCACCGACCGCCGGGCAGCAGGTGCCGGTCAGCCTGCGGGAGGTGACCAGCGGGTTCTCCGCCGTCCTCGCCAACGCGGTGGCCCGCGGTGACGTCGACCGCAGGACCGCCGAAGATCTGCGCGACGACCTGGCCGACGTGAGCCGGCACAGCAGGGACCGGGCCAAGCGCGTCGCCGACCTGCGGGAACGCATCGCCGAGCTGGTGGAACGCGACCGGCTGGCAGCGCAGACGGGCGCCCAACTCGACGCTCTGCTAGCGCAGACCGGCAGCTTCACCACCGGCCGTACGGACGACTGATATCCCCGTCGATACCGCTGGCATGATGTCCCGATGCGGACACGTCTGATCTTCGTGCGACATGGCGAGTCGCTCCACCAGCTCGAAGGAATCGTGGGCGGGCCACGTGGTTGTCGGGGCCTCACCGCCCTCGGCCACGAACAGGCACACGATCTCGCCAACCGGCTCACCAACGAGGTCGCCGCCGACCGGCCGGTGGCGGTCTACTCGTCCGTGCTGCGCAGGGCGGTCGAGACCGCCCAACCGATCGCCACCGCCTTCGGCGTTCGGCCCGTGGCCGACTGTGGCCTGTGCACCTGGCACACACCCCCGTACGCCGACGGCCTGCCGACCGCCCGCTTCCGCACCGAACACGCGGTGCCCGGCGGGGGCGTGTTCCGGCCGTTCGAGGACGGCAACGAGAGCTGGGCCGAACTGGTCGTCCGGGTCAGCCGGGCGATCATGGAGATCGCCCACCGGCACCGGGGCGCCACAGTGGTTCTGGTCGGTCACAGCGAAACCGTCGAGGGCGCGTTCCACGCGCTCGCCGCGCAGCCGGTCTTTCGGGGATTCGACCTGGACGTGCCTCCGGCCTCGATCACCGAATGGACCACCGACCACGACCCCGGCGGTTGGCCTCCCGCCCGGTGGACGCTGCGCCGCTTCGGTGACACCGGCGGGTGGGCTAAAGCGTGATCCAGTACCGCCGAGGCACCCGGTCGTCCTCGACGATCCACCGGTACGTGCATGGATGTCGTCGGCACGGCGTACTCGCCCATCGGTTTCCGCCGGTCGTAGTCTCACCGACATGACGACAACGCAGACACACACCCTCGCCGTACCCGGCGTCGACCTGGTCTACGACGTCCGCGGTCCGCTGCCCCCGTCCGGCGGGCACCCCGTGCTGCTCATGATCGGTCAACCGATGACGGCGGAGGGCTTCACCGCGCTCGCCCCGCACTTCACCGACCGTACCGTCGTCACCTACGACCCACGCGGGCTCGGCCGCAGCGTCCGCAAGGACGGTCGCATCGACCACACGCCGCAGCAGCAGGCGGCCGACCTGCACCTGCTGATCGAGGCGCTCGGCGCCGGCCCGGTCGACGTGTTCGCCAGCAGCGGCGGTGCGGTGACGGCACTCGAACTCGTCGCGACGTACCCGCACGACGTCGTCACGTTGGTGGCGCACGAGCCGCCGATCAACGCGGTGCTCCCCGACGCCAGCGCCGCCGAGCGCGCGCGGGCCGGCTTCTACGAGGCGTACCAGGCGAAGGGCACCGGCGCCGGCATGGCCGCGTTCATCGCGATGACGTCGTGGCAGGGCGAGTTCACCGATGCCTACTTCGCCCAGCCCACGCCCGACCCGGCGATGTTCGGCATGTCGACCGACGACGACGGCACCCGCGACGACCCGCTGTTGTCGCAGAACTCGTGGGCGATCACCGACTACCAGCCCGACGCGGGCCTGCTCACCGCGGCACCGACCCGGATCGTGATCGCGGTCGGTGAGGAGTCGGCGGGGACGTACACGGCGCGGACGGCCCTCGGCATGGCGGCCGTGCTCGGTCAGCAGCCCGTGGTGTTCCCGAGTCACCACGGCGGCTTCCTCGGGGGTGAGTTCGGCTACGCGGGCAAGCCCGAGGAGTTCGCGACACGGTTGCGGGAGGTGCTGGACGCCGGCTGACCGCCCGCGCTATTCGGCCAGGAGCTGCTCACGCAGGATCTCGGCGTGCCCACAGTGCTGGGCCAGCTCGCGCAGCACGTGCAGGTACACCCAACGCAGCGGCAGCGGGCCGCGCCGGTTGCCGCGGAGCACGTCGTCCAGGCCCAACGACGCCGTCGCGCGCTGGGAGGCTTCGCACGCCTCGCGGTGTGCTCGCTGGACCGAGGCGATCGTGTCGTCGTCATCGAGGATGAACGACTCGTCCGGCGTCGCGGGAATGCCGATCTCGGAGCGGGGCCGGCAGGTGACGGCCTCGTCGAACCAGACCTTCTCCACGAACGTGGCGTGCTTCACGAGACCCAGGAGCGTGGTCCGGGACGGCACCAACGACCGGCGCGCCTGCTCCTCGGTCATCCCGTCCAGGCAGCCGTTGAGCGCCCTGCGGTGCTCGTCGATGAACGCCTCGATCTGCGCCTGCGCCGGCTGGTCGATGACATCGTGAGCGAACGTCCCCGGAAAAGAAGTCACCCGCGAAGCATTCCAATGTCATGGTCGAGGCGCAAACACCAGCCGCTCAGCCGAACGAGGTGAGCGCGCCGCGCTCGTCGAAGCGGGCCGTGCCCGCCCAGGCGATCTCCCAGCGGTTGCCCTCCGGGTCCGCGATGTAACTGGAGCGCCCACCCCAGGACCGATCGGTCGGCGCCGCCACCACCGTCGCGCCCGCCTCGACGGCCGCGGCGAAAGCCGTGTCGACCTCCTCGCGGCTGTCGACATTGCAGGCCAGGGTGACGCCCGACCAGCCACCGGCCGGGGCGGGCATGCCCGGCGCCGCCTCGGCGGCCAGCTCCGGCAGCGGGTAGAGCGCGAACAGGACACCACCGAGCAGGAAGGCCGACCAACCGTCGTCGCTGGCCGGCAGCTCAGGCCACCCCAGTGACCGGTAGAACGACCGCAACGTCGCGATGTCGCGTGCTCCCACCGTGACCACGGACAGTCGGGAGGGGACGGTGCTCATCAGCTGATCCTGCCCGAGGCGTACAACACTGTGCTGACCGACTCGCCCGGCTCGGTGCTCGCGCGGGCGACGACCTCGCCCTGCGGCGTCCACACCCCCGACTGTCCGGCCGCCTCGGTGTAACCACCGCCGGTCGAACCGGCGAAACTCGCCACCGCCACCCAGACCCGGTGGGCGGTGGCGATCCGGTGCGCCCGCTGGTCCGTCACGGCGGCGTCGCGCGCGGACTCCAGGACACCTGCCGCGTAGACGTCGATCCCGAGCGCCGCGGTCCGCTCCGCGTGGGCGGCGACCCCGGTGTCCTTGCAGATCGCCAACCCCACCCGCCAACCGTCCACATCGAGCACGACCGGAGCATCGCCCGGCCGGAACCGGCGGGCCTCCGCGTCCCCCAGCCACATCTTCCGGTACGCCACAGTCACACCGGCCCCGGTCACGGCCAGCACCGCGATGTGATCACCCGCGACCGGTGCACCGGCCAGGGCCAGCGCGCCCACCTCGCCGCACGCCTCGACCAATGGCGCCAACCGCGGGTCATCGGACGACACGACCGGGGCGTCCAACTCGTACCCGGTCAGCGACAGCTCCGGAAAGACCACCACCCGGGCACCCGCCGCACGGACCGCGGCGGCGTGCGCCCGCGCGTTCGCCGCGACATCCAGGGGTACGCACAGCGGCTGCGCCACCGCGAGCCGTAGCGGGGTGCGGGTTTCCACACCCGCGCCGGTGGGGTCCACCCGCGCGGCCGGGCGGTCAGCCTCATGGTCGGCTCTCAGGATCACTTCGTAACGTGGGCGCATGATTCGAACGTCCCACGCCGTGCTCGCCACCGGAACCCCCACCGCTGCGGCCGAACCACCCCAGGATGGGATGGTCGGCTACGTCAGTGACCTGGTGGAACGACTCGGTGGGCCGGGTGCCGGCCTGGCAGTGGCGCTGGAGAACCTGTTTCCGCCGATCCCCAGCGAGGTGATCCTGCCGCTGGCCGGGTTCGTCGCCGCCCAGGGGCGGATCAGCCTGATCGGTGCGATCTTCTGGACCACACTGGGCTCGGTGGTGGGCGCGCTGGCGCTCTACCTGATCGGGGCGTCGCTGGGCCGGGACCGGATGCGCGCCATCGTGGCCCGACTGCCGCTGGTGAAGCTCACCGACGTGGACCGGACCGAGGCGTGGTTCCTCCGGCACGGCGTGAAGGCGGTCTTCTTCGGCCGCATGATCCCGATCTTTCGGAGTCTGATCTCCATCCCGGCCGGCGTGGAACGGATGCCCGTCGCCACGTTCCTGCTCTACACCACGCTGGGCAGCCTGATCTGGAACACGACCTTCGTGCTCGCCGGCTACCTGCTCGGCGACAACTGGCATCTCGTCGAGGGGTACGTCGGCATACTCCAGAACGTCGTGATCGTGGCCTGCGTGGCGGGCCTGGCCTGGTTCGTCGGGTCGCGCGTGCTGCGGGCACGGCGCGCCGCCCGCAACCCCGAATCGGACGACCTCGACTCGGGCCGGCCGGTGGGTGTGCCTGGCGGGGTCGGTTCCGGTGGTGGCTTTGATTCTGATGGCGGGTCCGATTCCGGCGGCTTCGGTTCCGGCGGTGGTTACGGGGCCGATGGTGGGTTTGGCGCGGATCGTGGGGTTGGGGCTGGCGGTGGTGTGCCGGATCCGGGTGGTCGCGGCACGCTCTACCGCAGCGGTTCGTGGGGATCCGACCAGCGGTAGGGCCGGTTTCGCTGTATCGGTTGCGATTCTGGTCTTTCCAGAACGTCTGCTGCTCTTTCCAGAACGTCTGCTGCCCGCGAGGTGGCCTTCCGGGCCGCGATGGACCAGTCCCGCGACTCAACGGCGCGATTGGGATTGTCCGATCCGGGCGGCCCTGGCGCCGACGCCCTTGGTCTTGATCGACTCGGTTTTCGTGAAGTCGGGGCATCCAGACGCCTCGGATGCCCCGACTTCCTTGAAGCCGAGTGGATCATGCCCGGCCGGGGTGGTTCGTGACCGCCGGGGTGGGTTCGTGACCGCCGGGGTGGGGCTTTGGGTGATTTGCCGGATCCGGAGGCTCCGTGGGCAGTGGCCGGCTGCACCCGTCGGTCGGAATGATGGCCGGGGCGGGGTCGTTACACACTCTGACGATCGCAGGACCACCGCCTCACCGCCCCGCCCGCCGGGTGCCGTCGGATGGCCCGGCCTGCGGAATGACCCCGGGCCCCCGGTCGTTGCAGTCCCCACGAGCGACCACCCCGCCACCGCTTCACACGAGCCGGTTTCGGCGGGTGGGCCCACCGGGGAATGACCCCCGGACGGCGGTCGTTACACATGGACCTGGCGCCCGAGCCCTCCGCTCGCAGGCCGCCGACCTCGGCCCCACAAGCCCCCCGCTTGACGGTGCCGATCTCCCCGAAGACTTTTTCCCTTTGTTTGATGCAGCGCCGGACGAGGTGCTCACACCCTTGTGTCGCCGACCCCCTTGGCGGTGCGGGTGTTCCTACCCCCGAAGGAGCTACCCCCATGAACACGATCTTCCGTAAGAGCATGTTGTCTGTTGCTGGTCTCGCGTTCGCCGGTGGTGTCTTCGCCGGCCCGATCGCCGCCCACGCTGGCAACCCCGTGGATGCCAAGCCGGTGGCGGTGGCGGTGCAGTCGGCCGCCCCGAAGCCCCAGGGCGACCAGTCCCACATCACGTTGAATGATGAGCAGACCGCGAACGTCAAGGCGATCATCGCCGCGACGAAGAAGGCCGGCCTGCCCGAGCGCGCCGCGGTCATCTCCATCGCGACGAGCCTGCAGGAGTCCAAGCTGGAAAACCTGGGCCACCTCGGCGACGCCAACGACCACGACTCGCTGGGCCTGTTCCAGCAGCGCCCGACCAGTGGTTGGGGCACGCCGGAGCAGATCACCGACCCCGCCTACTCCACCACCGCGTTCCTCAAGGGCCTCCGCCAGGTCGACGGGTGGCAGGACATGGCGCTGACCGACGCCGCGCAGACCGTCCAGGTCTCCGCCTACCCGGACGCCTACGCCCAGTGGGAGCAGCAGGCCACCGACCTGGTCGGCCAGTACTGGAACAGCTGACCCACCAACACGAACACCGCACAGCACAGCTGGCCGGTACCCCCACCCGGGGTGCCGGCCAGCGGCATATCCGCACCTCGCACGTCGCGGCTCGGCTCGACACGGGTCGGATCGGGTCGGGTCGGGTCGGTCGATCATGGACTTGTGGTGCCGGGCTGAGGATGGTTCGGGTGGTCTTGTCCGGCACCACAACTCCTTGATCGACCCAAGCGGCCCGGGGCGGGCCGGGCGGGCCAGTCCGCCCGGGCCGGGCGGGGCTCGGGCAGCAAAGCGGGAACACGGGCGGGGGTGAGCCGGTTGTGGTCAGTGTCGGTGTGACTCAGTGTCCCCGGGCCTCACCTAATATCGCCTTCGCGGAATACCGTTCGGCTGGAGCCGCGTCGCGCCACTCGCCGAGAGGCGACCTGCACACCGACACCTGCGCCGCCCCCGAGCCCACAAGGCCGGGGGCGGCGCTGTCTGTGCCCATGGATCAGGCAGTCGGCGGCACAATGCTCGGATGACCGACCCGCAGCCATGGTCCGAGCAGTCGGGCGTACTCGTACTCCCCAGCGGGGCGACGGTGCGCGGGCGCCGCATCGGTGCGGTGACCTCGCCCGCCGACTTCGCCCTGCTGTTGGCGCCTGGTCCGGAGCCGACCTGGCCGCACCGGAAAATCCGGTGGCCGGATTTCTGGGTACCGCTCGATCGGGCGGACGCCCTCGATGCCCTACGGGTGGCGCTGCGGCGGGCGCACGACGGTGAGCGCGTCGAGGTGGCCTGTCGGGGTGGGGTGGGGCGCACCGGAACGGCGTTGGCCGCGCTGGCAATCCTCGACGGCCTGCCTGCCGATCGGGCGGTGCCGTGGGTCCGGGCGGGCTACCACCCGAAGGCGGTGGAGACGCCCTGGCAGCGACGCTGGCTGCGCCGCCTGACCTGACCGCCGCGGCCATCGGCCGACGCGTGGCCGACCACCGGCCGCCCGACCACCCTGCCTCGACCGCCCGCAGCCGCGTCGCCCACCGCAGGCCCCGCTGACCGTCGGTCGCGCGCCTAGGCGACCGCTGCCGCCTCGCCGACGTACTCGCGCAGGTGGGTGGCGGTGAGGGTGTCGCCGTGGGCGACCAGTTCGGCGGGTGTGCCGGTGAAGACGATTCGGCCGCCGTCGTGCCCGGCGCCCGGGCCGAGGTCGACGAGCCAGTCGGCGTGCGCCATGACCGCCTGGTGGTGCTCGATGACGATCACCGTGTTGCCGGCGTCGACCATCCGGTCGAGCAGGGCCAGCAACTGGTCCACGTCGGCGAGGTGCAGGCCGGTGGTCGGTTCGTCCAGCACGTACGTGGTGGTCTTCTCCGCCAGGTGGATGGCGAGCTTGAGTCGCTGCCGTTCCCCGCCGGACAGGGTGGTCAGCGGCTGGCCGAGGCTGAGGTATCCGAGGCCGACGTCGACCAGCCGGCCGAGGATGAGGTGCGGGAAGAAGGCGTGCGCCTCGGTGACAGACATGGCCAGCACCTCGCTGATGTTCTTGCCGCGCAGCGTGTACGTGAGCACCTCGTCGGTGAAGCGTCGCCCCTCGCACCGTTCGCAGACGCTCGCGACGCCGGCCATCATCGCCAGGTCCGTGTAGATCAGCCCGATTCCCTTGCAGGCCGGGCAGGCGCCCTCGGAGTTGGCGCTGAACAGGGCGGCCTTGACGCCGTTGGCCTTGGCGAAGGCGGTACGGATCGGGTCGAGCAGCCCGCTGTAGGTGGCCGGGTTGCTGCGTCGGGACCCCCGGATCGGGGACTGGTCCACGATCACGACTCCGGCCCGGCCGCGCAGCGACCCGTGGATCAGTGAGCTCTTGCCGGAGCCGGCGACTCCGGTGACCACGGTGAGCACCCCGAGTGGGATGTCCACGTCCACGTCGCGCAGGTTGTGCAGGTCGGCTTGGCGGATGGTGAGCTGCCCGGTGGGTCGGCGTACGTCGTCGCGCAGGGTCACCCGGTGGTCCAGATGCCGGCCGGTGAGCGTGTCGGAGCGGCGCAGTCCGGGGACGTCGCCGGTGAAGCAGATCCGGCCACCGTCGGTGCCGGCTCCCGGCCCGAGGTCGACCACGTGGTCGGCGATCGTGATGGTCTCCGGCTTGTGCTCGACCACCAGCACGGTGTTGCCCTTGTCGCGCAACCGCAGCAGCAGGTCGTTCATCCGGGCGATGTCGTGCGGGTGCAGGCCGACTGTGGGTTCGTCGAAGACGTACGTGACGTCGGAGAGGCTGGAGCCGAGGTGCCGGACCATCTTCACCCGTTGAGCTTCACCGCCGGAGAGGCTGGCCGACTCCCGGTCCAGGCTGAGGTAGCCCAACCCGATCTCGACCAGGGACTCGAGCAGGTCCCGGAGGTTGGCGATCAGTGGTGCGACCCCGGGGTCGTCGATGCCTCGGACGAACGTCGCCAGGTCGCTGATCTGCATGGCCGAGCAGTCGGCGATGTTGCGTCCGGCGATCCGCGATGACAGGGCCGCCGCGTTGAGTCGGGTGCCGGCGCAGTCGCCGCAGGTGGTGAAGGTGACGGCCCGGTCGACGAAGGCGCGGATGTGCGGTTGCATCGACTCGCGGTCCTTGGTCAGGAGGAGCCGCTTGACCTTGACGGCCAGACCCTCGTACGTCCAGTTGTTGCTCCCCACCTTGATCTTGGTGGCCGGCTTGTGGAGGAAGTCCTCCCACTGTTGCGGGGTGAAGTCCTGCAGCTTGACGTCCGGGTCGAACAGGCCGGAGCCGACGATGGTCTGCCAGTACCAGGAGTCGACAGCGAAGTTCGGCACGGTGATCGCGCCGTCGTTGAGGGAGCGCTCCACGTCCACCAACTCGTTGATGTCGAGGTCGGAGACGCGGCCCAGCCCTTCACAGGTGGTGCACATGCCCTCGGGCAGGTTGAAGCTGAACGCCCCGGCGCCGCCGATCGACGGCTGGCCGAGCCGGCTGAAGAGGATCCGCAGCATCGCGTACGCGTCTGTGGCGGTGCCGACGGTGGAGCGGGAGTTGACGCCCATCCGCTCCTGGTCGACGACGATGGCCGCGCTCAGGTTGCGCAGCGAGTCGACGTCCGGCCGGTTGAGGTTCGGCATGAACGACTGGAGGAACGCGCTGTAGGTCTCGTTGATCATGCGCTGGGACTCGGCGGCGATGGTGCCGAAGACCAGCGACGACTTGCCCGATCCGGAGACACCGGTGAAGACGGTCAACCGGCGCTTGGGGATGTCGACCGAGACGCTGGCGAGATTGTTCTCCCGCGCTCCGCGTACCTCGATCATGTCGTGGCTGTCGGCGGCGGACCATGCTGGCTGCGACATGCGAACCCTTCACAGAGTCGTGGCGGGACTCTTTCCCCCGCGATGCTGGCGGGTTCCATTGTCTCATTCATCACCACGTAGAGACTTTTGCCGGAATTCGAGCGCTCGCGTCAGCAGCACGTCCCGGAAAGTCTCAAATCACGTCGTAAGCGGTAGGGTGACTCGCGTGGACGGCACCCGGGAGAATCGGCTGCGCGCCGTCGACCTGGCGGCCACCGTGGGGATCTCGGTGCAGCAGGTGCGCAACTACGTCGAGTCGGGGGTGCTGCCGCCGGCGGGGCGCACCGCGAGCGGCTACCGGATCTTCACGACCGAGCACGCCCGGGCGCTCACCGTGGCGCGGCGGTTGGCCGAGGGGCACGGCTGGAGTCGGGCCCGGGAGATCATGTCGGCGGTGCACGGGGGTGACCTGCCGGCCGCCCTCGCGGCGCTCGACGGCGGTCACGCCGAACTGGACCGCGAACGCGCCGAGATCCGCCGGGTGCTCGGCGCGTTCGAGACCGTGCTGGCCAGCCCACCGGCGGCCCGGCCCGCACCACGCCGCGCCGCCCGCATCGGCGAGGTCGCCGCCCTGGTCGGCGTCCGGACCTCGCAGCTACGGCTGTGGGAGCAGCGCGGGCTGCTGCGGCCGCGCCGCACCCCGGGCACCAACTACCGGGTGTACGACGAGGCCGAGCTGCGTGCCGCGCAGGTCATCGCGTTGCTGCGCCGAGGTGCGTACCCGTTCGAGATCATCGAGGCGGTGCTGGGGGAGTTGCGGACCACCGGGAGCCCGCAGCGGGTCCGCGCGGAGCTTGCCCGCCGCGAGCAGGAGCTGCACGCGCGCAGTCTGCGCCGGCTGCGGGGCAGTGCCGCCCTGGACGACTACCTGCGCGCTCGCGAGGAGGCGGGCCGACCGACCGCGGCAACCCGTCCCGCCGGAGGATCTTGTTGACTAGGGTCGGGCACATGAGGACTGCGCTGCTGGCGGCCACCGCGTCCGCCGTTCTGCTCGCTCCCGCGCCGGTCGCCTCCGCCGGAGCGTCCGCCGCGCCGGTCGTGCGGTGCCCCCGCGCGCCGGCGCCGGGGGTGTCCCGCCCGCCCCGACCCTCGCCCCCGCCCGGCGTGCCGGAGCAGCGGGTGGTCGGCGGCGCGGCGCTGGACACGACCGGCCTGGTCGCGCCGGCCGGCGTCAGCGCGCCACCGGGGGTCAGCGCCACCTCGTGGCTGATCGCCGACCTGGACAGCGGCCAGATCCTCGGCGGGTGCGGCCCCCACGAGTACGGCACCCCGGCCAGCGTGCAGAAGCTCCTGCTCGCGGCCACGATGCTGCCCCGGCTCGACCCGAAGCAGACGGTCACCGTCACCGAGGATGACATGAACATCGAGCCCGGCTCCTCGGCCGTGGGTCTCGTCGCCGGTGGTCGCTACACCATCGAGACCATCTGGCTCGGGTTGCTGCTCAACTCCGGCAACGAGGCCGCCAACGCGCTGGCCCGACTCGGCAGCGGGACCGACAGCGCCGCCGGCGTACGCGCCATGAACGAGCACGCACACCATCTCGGCGCGCTCCAGACGCACGCGGTAACCCCGTCCGGGCTGGATGGCCGGGGGCAGTTCACCAGCGCGTACGACCTGGCGTTGATCGCCCGGGCCTGCTTCGCCGATCCGACCTTCCGCCGGTACGCGCTGACCGAGCACGCGCGGATTCCCGTCCAGCCGGCGCAGCGCACCAAGGGTTTCGAGATCCAGAACGAGAACCAGCTCATCTACCGGTACCCCGGAGCGCTCGGCGGCAAGACCGGCTTCACCGACCTCGCGCGGCACACCTACGTGGGCGCGGCGGAACGCGGCGGGCGACGCCTAGTGGTGACGTTGCTGGGCGCGGAGTCCACGCCCAGGCGCGGTTGGGAACAGGGCGCCGCCCTGCTGGACTGGGGTTTCACGCTGCCCCGGGACGCCTCCGTCGGCCGGCTGGTCGAGCCGGGTGAGTTGACCGCGACGCCGTCGGCTGCGCCGTCCGCGCTGGCGGCACCGGGTGCGCCTCGGCCGGCGGCAGCCAGCGGGCCGACGCGTACCGGCTCGGGTTGGCTCTGGTCGGTGACCGCGGTGAGCGCCGCGGGTGTGGTGATGCTGCTGGGCGGGCTGCTGTGGCGCCGCCGCCGTCGGCTGCCCTGACGGATCGACATCCGGCGCTGCCCTCCATAGACTCCGGTCGTTCTGGCACCACGAGTCCAGGAGGATCCCTGTGTCGAGTGAACTCCCACCGCGCCCCGGCGTGGCGGCACCCCGCCGACCGGTGCGCGCCCTGACCCGCCTCGCGGGGGTGACAGTGCTCGCCGGGGCGCTGGTCGTCGGCGCGTCCGCCGCCGCGGTCGCCGCGCCGGGCCCGTCGGGCGATGCGGTCACCGCGTCCGCCGCGCCGCCCACCGCTGCCGACACCGCCACCCGACCGCCGCGCACCACCCACGGCCCCTGCGCGTACACCGAGACGCCGGACGAGCCCGCGGCCCGGCCGGTGCCGCTGCCGCCCGACCCGCGACGCACGCCGGCCCGGGGCACCGTCCGGGTGACACTGGCGACCAACCACGGGCCGATCGGGCTGACCCTCGACCGGGCCGCCGCGCCGTGCACCGTGCAGAGTTTCCTGCACCTGGTGGGCAAGCGCTTCTACGACCGCACCCCGTGCCACCGGCTCACCGCGTACCCCACGTTGAGCGTGCTGCAGTGCGGTGACCCGTCGGGCACCGGCGAGGGGGGCCCGGGATACCGGTACGGCGACGAGCTGCCGACCGACCTGCCGCCGGCGCCCACCGACCCGACCGGGGAGCGTCGGGTGTACGCCCGGGGCGTGCTGGCCATGGCCAACGCCGGGCCGGACACCAACGGCAGCCAGTTCTTCCTGGTCTACGCCAACTCGGCGCTGCGCCCCAACTACACGATCTTCGGCGAGGTCGACGCGGCCGGCCTGGCCACGCTGGACCGGATCGCCGCCGGGGGAGTGGCGCCGACGGCCGAAGACCCGGCACCCGTCGACGGCGCGCCCGCGCTGCCGGTGACCATCCGCAAGGCCGTCCGCACGCACCACCACCACTGACGGCGCGGCGCGGTGGGTGACCCTCGGTCGCTCACCGCGCCGTACTGTCGACTGGCATCAGCCGCCTAGCGCCGGAATTCCCGGAAGTGGATCGGAAGTGGTCCAACCGGATTCCGACGCAGTTCCGGCCGTCACGACGGGTCGGGCGACCCGGTCGGTGGGGCGGCGGTGCTGTCGCGGACGACCAGTTCGGTGGCCAGTTCCACCCGAGGGGAGTCGATGCCCTCGCCCTGGGACAGGCGCAGCACGGTCCGTGCCGCCAACCGTCCCATCTCGACCAACGGTTGGCGCACGGTGGTCAGCGGTGGGGACGCCCAGCGGGCCTCCGGCAGATCGTCGAAGCCGACGACGCTCACGTCGTCCGGGACTCGCAGCCCTCGACGCCGGATGGCCTCGTAGACGCCGAAGGCCATCTGGTCGCTGGAGGCGAAGATGCCGGTCGGCGGGTCGGCGAGGTCGAGCAGCGCGGTCCCGCCGGAGAACCCGGAGGCGTGGTAGAAATCGCCCGGGTAGATCAGCTTGTCGTCCACCGGCACACCGGCGGCCTCCAACCCGGCCCGGTAACCGTCGAGCCGCGCGCGGCTGCACAGCAGATGCGTCGGCCCGGCCACGAAGCCGATGCGGCGGTGCCCGATCGACAGCAGGTGTTCGGTCGCGGCGAGGCCACCGGCCCAGTTGGTCGCCCCGATGGTCGGCACGTCCATGGCCGGCACGCCGGCCGGGTCGACGACCACCACCGGCACGTTGAGGCGACGCAGTTGCGCGTGCAGCGGCGGGCTCAGGTGGGAGGTCACGAAGATGACGCCGTCGGTGGCCCGGGTGCGCAGATTCTGCAGCCACTGCCGGGCCGCTGTGGGCTGCCGGTGGATCGCGGAGACCACGGTGCCGAGGCCCGCGCCGTGCCCGACATCCTCGACACCCCGGATGATTTCCACAGCCCAGGGGCTGTCCAGGTCGTTGAAGACCAGGTCGACGAGGCCGGCGCGGCGCACGCTGCGGCTGGTGCGCCGCCGGTAGCCGTGGTGGCGCAGCAACTCCTCGACCCGCTCCCGGGTGCCGGGGGCCACATCGGAGCGACCGTTGAGCACCCGTGACACGGTCGGCACCGACACCCCGGCCTCCCGTGCGATCGCGGTGATGGTCACCCTGCGTCCGTCGTCCGCGCCCACCCGCGTCTCCTTCACCGAGCCGGAGGAACGACCACAAGACGTCGTCCACCGTGTGTCCCGAAACGGCGTGCCCGTTCCACGCGTCATCTTGCCTCACGGGAGGGGGTTCACGACATTCCAGGTAAGTGCTGATGATCACCGAAGTTGCGGAAATCTTCCGGAAAGACAATTGGCTCCGTGGATCATGTCCAGTTGCCACGGCGGCCCGAGCGCGGCTGATAGACAGGGTCGGTGGGTAACCGCATCGGGTTCGTGCTCGCGCTCGCCGCGCTGCTCGGGGGCTGTTCGCGGCCGGAGCCCCGCCCCGCGCCGGTCGCGTCGCAGCCGACATCGGTGAGCCCTTCGCCGACCCCGACATCGGTGGGCCCGCCGACGCCGACCACCGGCGAGCGGCTGCCGGGGTTCGTGGTCCTGACCGACCTCGACCCGCGCATCCACGCCGACATCCGCTACGCGACACCGCACAACTTCGTCGGCCGCCCGATCGCCGGTTACCCCGAGCCGCTGTGCCTGCTCACCCAGGAGGCGGCCGAGGCGTTGCGCCGCGTGCAGGACGCCGCGCTGGCCGGTGGGCACAGCCTCAAGGTGTACGACTGCTATCGCCCGCAGCCGGCCGTGGACGACTTCGTCGCCTGGTCGAAGCGCCCCGACGAGCAGCAGACCAAGGCCGAGTTCTACCCGGACGTGGCCAAGAACCGGCTCTTCGCCGAGGGGTACATCGGGGCGCCCACCGCGCACAGTCGAGGCAGCACCCTGGACCTGACCCTGGTCGACGAACCGACCGCCAGCCAACCCCCGTACCGGGTCGGGCAACCGCTGGTCGCCTGCACCGCGCCCCGGGGGCAGCGCTTCGCCGACAACAGCATCGACATGGGAACGGGCTTCGACTGCTTCGACTCCCGCGCGCACACCGCCGACCCCCGGATCACCGCGACGGCGCGCGACAACCGCCGGTTGTTGCAGCGGCTGATGACCGACGCCGGGTTCGTCAACTACGACCGCGAGTGGTGGCACTACAGCCTGCGCGACGAGCCGTACCCGGACACCTTCTTCGCCGCGCCGGTCGCCCGCTCGTCGGTCGGCTGATCCTCGGCGGTCAGGCCGATCCTGTGCGGTCAGGCTGGTTCTCCGCGGTCAGGTCCAGTAGAGGATGCGGCAGGCCGGTACGCGGGCGGCCAGCTCGGCGGTGAACCACTCGCGCAGCTCGGCCATCGTGTCCCGGGGGTAGACGTACTTGATCGCGCCGAACCTGCCGTGTTTGCGGGTGCGGGACTCCTCGTCCATCTCCAGCCGGGTCCGTGGGTACCAGCCGAGCAGCACCTCCTTGCTGCCCGGGGTGAACCGGTGGGTGATCAGCTCGGCGGTCAGGTCCAGCTCGGGGACCCCGTCGACCGCCGCGCGGACCTGGTCGAGCAACTCGCCGTAGCGTTCCCGCCAGTCGGGCAGCGCGATGATCGGCGCGATGGTCAGCCCGACCGGGTAGCCGTCGAGCGCGAGGCGGCGCAGCGCCGCCAGGCGGTCCGGCACCCGGGCGGTGCCGCCCTCGAAACGAACGCTCACCGGGGCGCAGTTGACGCTGAACCGGACCCGGGTGCGGCCGGCGTGCGGCAGCCCGACGAAGGTGCCCACGTCGGCGTACTTGGTGGTCCAGCGCAGTTGCACGGGCGCGTCCCAGTCGGCGAAGTGCTGCACCGCCCGCCGCCAGCTCCCGGTCAGGTGTTCCAGGGCGAGCGGGTCGGTGTAGCAGGACGCCTCGAAGGTGGTGCCCTCGTCGGCGCGTCGGGCGTTGCGGCTGGTCACCGTCCCCTGACCGGCGTACGCGGCGAGCCCGTCCAGGATGTCGTCGAGGTCCGCGTACACCCGGGTGACCGGCGGGCCGGACAGTGATCCGGCGAGGTAGCAGTACTGGCAGTGCGCCGGGCAGCCCTCGGCGAGGTCGACCCGCCAGTCGGCGCTGGGCGCGATGGGTTGCAGGTCGCGCCGCGACGGTGGGCTCACCACGATCGCCATGGTCGCCTTCGCTCGGGCATACGTCTCCCGGTCGGTCTGCCCGCGTACCCCGGTGAGCCGGTTGGCCCGCAGGCGTTCCACCTCGATGCCCTGCGCCTGCACCCGCTCGACGATCCGTTGGCCGTGCGAATGGTCGAGGGCGGCCGGGGTGGCCACCACCCGGCTCGGGGTCCAGCGGCGCGCCGGCCGGGCCGCCGGGGCGAGGCCGGCCAGGTCGCGTATCGGCACCCGTTCGCCGCTGGCGTCGTGCGGGGCGGCGGGCAGGTCCACGGCGAGCGGTTGGTCGACGTCGACCGCGTCCGGGCTGGTCATCCGGCTGGGGTACCCGTTGCCGCAGGAATCCCACCCGGATCGGTCGGGTCGCGATTGACGACACTGGAGACGCGACATAATCTTTCGTCTATCTGTAAGGCTTGTGAACAGAAGCAGGTCGACGCGGCGGCGCGCGTCCCCACCGAAGGGACGATCAGGTGATCGCAGAACTCTCATCCCGTACCAGACGGATCGTGTCGCTGTTCGTCGCACTGCTGGTCGCGCTGAGCGCCGGTCTCGCGGTCAGCGCCTCGCGTGCCGCGCAGGCCGCGCCGACGTTCAAGGTCCTGGCCTTCTACAACGGCACCTGGGACGCCGCGCACATCGACTTCGTCAAGGACGCCCGGGCCTGGTTCCCGCAGGCCGCCGCCCAGTACGGCTTCTCCTGGGAGGCCACCAACAACTGGGGTCTGCTGAACACCGCGAACCTGGCCCAGTACAAGGTCGTCATGTTCCTGGACGACGCGCCGCCCACCGCGCAGCGTGCCGCGTTCCAGCAGTACATGCAGAACGGTGGCGCGTGGCTGGGCTTCCACGTCAGCGCGTGGACCGACAACCCGTCGAGCTGGAGCTGGTACTACAACACCTTCCTCGGCACCGGCGCGTTCCAGACGAACACCTGGGGACCCACCCGGGTCACCATGCGCGCCGACAACCGCACCCACGCCGCCACCCGGAACCTCCCGGCGACCTTCCCGTCGTCGATCAGCGAGTGGTATTCCTGGAGCAACGACCTGCGGCAGAACCCCAACATCGACATCCTCGCCTCGGTCGACCCGTCCAGCTTCCCGGTCGGCACCGACCCCAACCAGTCCTGGTACGGCGGCTACTACCCGCTGGTCTGGAGCAACCGGCAGTACAAGATGCTCTACGCCAACTTCGGGCACAACGCGATGAACTACAACACCAACACCGGGCTGTCGTCCACCTTCGACAGCGCCCAGCAGAACCAGCTGCTGATCGACGGGCTGCACTGGCTCGCCGGCGCCGGCACCGTCCCCCCGACGACGCCCCCGCCGACCGGCGGCCCGATCTCGCCCACCGCCTGGCATACGGTGGTCAACCGGGGCAGCGGCAAGTGCGTCGACGCCCGGGCCGCCGCCAGCGCGAACGGCACCGCCATCCAGCAGTACGCCTGCAACGGCAGCGCCGCCCAGCAGTACCAGTTCACACCGACCAGCGGCGGCTACCTGCGGGTCAACAACCGCAACAACAGCGCGCAGGTGCTCGACGTGACCGACGTGTCGACCGCGGACTCCGCGCCGATCCAGCTCTGGTCCTACAGCGGCGGCAACAACCAGCAGTGGCGGGCCGAATCCGAGGGCGGCGGCTACTACCGCCTGGTCAACCGACTCAGTGGCAAGTGCCTCGACGTGCCGGCGGCGTCCACGGCGGACAGCGTCCAGCTCGTCCAGTACACCTGCAACGGCACCGCGGCGCAGTCCTTCCGGCTGGTGCCGCAGTCATAGCTCCACTGCCGCGTCCGCGCCGGGGTGAACCGCGATTCGCCCCGGCGCGGGACCGGCGGCCCGACCGAATCGGGCGGCGACGTCGCGGATGACGGCGCGCAGCTCCGGCGGGTCGAGCACGTCGAAGTCGACAGCGAGGGTGCCGAGGAAGGCGGCCAGGTTGCCCAGCGACTCGCCGCCGATGTGCAGCAGGCAGGTCTGCCCGTCGATCGCCTCCAGCAGGCCAGCCGTGGTCGGGATCCGTTGCGCCATCTGCTCGGCCGACGCGTGCAGGCGTACCCGTGCCGGGTGTGGCCAGGCGGTGGAGCCGACGCCGCGCAGCACGTGCGCGACCGCGTCGCCACCTGGCGGCTCCCGGGGTGTGAAGCGTGGGCCGGTCGGTACCCGGGGTCGGATCCGGTCGGCGCGGAAGGTGCGCCAGTCGGCCCGGTCGGTGTCCCAGCCCAGCAGGTACCACCGCCGCCCGGTGTAGACAAGCCGGTACGGCTCGACATCGCGCACGGTCGCCGTGCCGTCGTGCCCGGCGTAGTCGAACCGCAGCCGCTCCCGGTGATGCACCGCCGTGGAGACAGCGGTGAGCGTTTCGGCGTCCACGGTCGGGCCGCCGCCCGCGGCGGAGACCGTCGCCGTGCGCAGGGCGTCGACCCGGTGCCGCAGCCGCGACGGCAGCGACTGTTCCAGCTTCGCCAGCGCCCGCAGCGACGTCTCCTCGATACCCGTCACCGACCCGCCCGCCGCGGCCCGCAGCCCCACGGCCACCGCCACCGCCTCGTCGTCGTCGAGCAGTAGCGGCGGCAATGCCGACCCTGCGCCGAGCTGGTAGCCGCCGCCGACCCCGGGGTGCGACTCGATCCGGTAACCCAGCACCCGCAGCCTCTCCACGTCGGTGCGTACCGTGCGGGTGGTGACCGCCAGTCGTTCGGCCAACTCCGCGCCGGACCACTCCCGGCGGACCTGGAGAAGGGTCAGCAGCCGTAGCAGCCGCACGGAGGTCTCCACCATGGCGGCAAGTCTGCCAGCGGTCGCGGACGGTGGATGGGAGCGCCGGTTTCCGGTTGCCCGCTCCGCAATAACCTGCTGAACTATCCGAAACCGCCCCCACCTTGAGGGAGCAATAATGCGCGCTGCGTCGATGTCCGACCGGAATGGATCTGTCGCCTACCCGAAGGACCTGACGCTGCGTGAAAACCCTGAACCTCGGCATCCTGGCTCACGTCGATGCCGGTAAGACCAGCCTGACCGAGCGGCTGTTGCACGACGTCGGTGTGACCGAGCAGCTCGGCCGGGTCGACGCGGGCAGCACCCAGACCGACACCCTGGCACTGGAACGGCAACGCGGCATCACCATCCGCTCGGCTGTCGTCTCCTTCGTGCTGGACGACGTGACAGTCAACCTGATCGACACGCCCGGTCACCCGGACTTCATCGCCGAGGTCGAGCGGGTGCTTGGTGTGCTCGACGGCGCGGTGCTGGTGATCTCCGCGGTGGAGGGGGTGCAGCCGCAGACCCGGGTGCTGATGCGGACCCTGCGCCGGCTGCGCATCCCGACGCTGATCTTCATCAACAAGGTCGACCGGGCCGGGGCGGACCCCGAACGGGTTTTCCGGGCGGTCGCGGAGAAGCTCACGCCGGCCGTCGTGGCGATGGGCTCGGTGGCGGTGCCGGGGACCCGCGGCGCCTACTGCACGCCGTACGGCCCGACCGACCTCGCCTTCACCGACCGGCTGCTCGACCTGCTCACCGGGCAGGATGACGTGCTGCTCGCCGACTGGGTGGCGGACACGTCCTCGCTGCCGTACCCGCGGCTGCGCGCCGCGTTGGCGACGCGGACCGGCCGCGCGCTGGTGCAGCCCGTGTACGTCGGCTCGGCGATCACCGGTGCCGGGGTGGAGGCGCTGATCGCCGGGATCACCGAACTGTTGCCCACCGTCGAGGGCGACGCCGACGCCCCGGCCTCCGGCACCGTGTTCGCCATCGAACGGGGCCCAGCCGGAGAGAAGATCGCCCTGGTCCGGCTCTTCGCCGGCACCATCCGGACTCGCGACCGGGTCCGCGTCGGGGCTGTCGACGCTGAACTGGTCACTGCCGTACGAGTCGTCGCCCATGGGGCCGACGTGGAGGCGTCGGCGGTCGAAGCCGGCCACATCGCCCGGTTGTGGGGCCTCAAGCACGCTCGGATCGGCGACCCGGTGGGCGTACCACCCGAACGTGGCGGCGCGGACCGCCACTTCGCGCCGCCCACCCTGGAGACCGTGGTGGTGCCAACGCGCCCCGGAGACCGGGTCGCGCTGCACGCCGCGCTGGTCCAGCTCGCTGAGCAGGACCCGCTGATCAACCTGCGGCAGGACGACCGGCGGCACGAAATCACCGTGTCGCTCTACGGTGAGGTGCAGAAGGAGGTCATCCAGGCCACCCTTGCCGACGACTTCGGCGTGGGGGTGACGTTCCGGGAGACCAGCACGGTGCACGTGGAGAGGGTGTGCGGCGTTGGTGAGGCGGTCGAGGTGATCGCGGTGGCGCCCAATCCGTTCCTGGCCACCGTCGGGCTGCGGGTCGCGCCGGCGCCGACCGGTGCCGGCGTGACTTTTCGGCTCGGCGTCGAGCTGGGTTCGATGCCACCGGCCTTCTTCACCGCCGTGGAGGAGACCGTGCGTCGAACCCTGCGCCAGGGCCTTCACGGGTGGGAGGTCCCCGACTGCGAGGTGACGATGACCCACGCCGGTTACTGGGCGCGGCAGAGCCATTCCCACGGCACCTTCGACAAGAGCATGTCCAGCACGGCGGGTGACTTCCGCAATCTCACCCCGTTGGTGCTGATGGCCGCACTCGCCCGCGCCGGCACCCGGGTCCACGAGCCGGTACACCGCTTCCGGCTGGAGGTGCCGGGTGACATCCTCGGCACGCTGCTGCCCGCGCTCACCCGGCTGGACGCGGTGCCGACCGACACCACCGGGCAGGGCGCGTCCTACCTGGTGCAGGGTGAGATCCCGG
Source organism: Micromonospora sp. A202 (assembly GCF_006715105.1). Taxonomy (NCBI): domain Bacteria; kingdom Bacillati; phylum Actinomycetota; class Actinomycetes; order Micromonosporales; family Micromonosporaceae; genus Micromonospora; species Micromonospora sp. A202. The sequence goes on from NZ_VFMP01000001.1 coordinate 2,681,843, forward strand.
CCGGTCTGGTGCACGCGCTGGAGCGTCGCCTGCCTGCGCTGACCCGGGGGGAGGGCGTGCTGGAAACCGAGTTCGACTGCTACCGGCCGGTGCGTGGTCCCGTTCCCGTCCGGACCCGCTGGGACAACAATCCGCTGGATCGCAAGGAGTATCTGCTGGCGGTCGCGCGCCGGGTAGGCGGCCGGTAGCGGCGATATCCATTGCGGACGCGCCGTGGCCCTCTTAGTCTCGTCCGTGCAAGCTCAACCGATCACACCCCGAGGGGAGTACGCCGTGCCGCGACGCGTCCGCACCGATGCCGCCTCGCGCCTGCTCCCCGTCGGCGCCGCTGTGCTCACCACCGCTCAAACCTGTGCCTGCCGCCCATTGCGGCGCATCGAGCTGGGGTGGCGCGACTGACGTCGACGCTGACGCGTCCGTCGGCCGCCCATCCCACCGGGATCGGGCGGCCCTTTCGTATCCGCGTACCGCCGCCGGAAACCGGCCAGTCAGCGCATGATCATTAACGGTCACCGCACGACAGAAGGAGACCACTATGGGATTCACCCCTCTCGCCGGCACCCGGGCGCCGGTCCGGGTCTGGACCGACCCGTACGCCATCGAGCCGCAGGCCGCCCGGCAGCTGCGCAACATCGGAGCGCTGCCCTGGGTGCAGGGCGTCGCCGTCATGCCCGACGTGCATTTCGGCAAGGGCGCCACTGTCGGTTCGGTGATCGCGATGCGACAGGCCGTCTCACCGGCCGCGGTCGGCGTCGACATCGGCTGCGGAATGTCGGCGGTCCGCACCTCGCTGACCGCCGCTGATCTCCCGGACGACCTGGCCGCGCTGCGTTCGGCGATCGAGGCCACCATCCCGGTCGGCTTCGCCCAGCGGCAGGACATGGTCGACACCCGTCGGATCCGTGGTCTGGAGCAGTCGGGCTGGGACGACTTCTGGGGCCGGTTCGCCGGTCTGGACCGGCGGGTGGCGCAGCTGGAGACGCGGGCGCGGCGGCAGATCGGCACCCTCGGCGGGGGCAACCACTTCATCGAGGTCTGCCTGGAGCAGGGCGGCGCCGACGAGGGACGGGTCTGGCTGATGCTGCACTCCGGGTCCCGCAACATCGGCAAGGAGCTGGCCGAGCGGCACATCGGGGTGGCCCGGGGCCTGCCGCACAACGCCGACCTGCCGGACCGGGACCTGGCGGTGTTCCTCGCCGGCACGCCGGAGATGGACGCGTACCGGCGGGACCTGTGGTGGGCACAGGAGTACGCGCGCCGCAACCGGGCCGTCATGCTGGCCCTGCTCTGCAACGTGGTGCGTGAGCAGTTCCCGCAGGTCTCCTACGACGAGCCCATCTCGTGCCACCACAACTACGTCTCGGAGGAGAGCTACGACGGGATGGACGTGCTGGTCACCCGCAAGGGCGCGATCCGGGCCGGCCGGGGGGACCTGGGCATCATCCCCGGGTCGATGGGCACCGGGTCGTACATCGTGCGGGGTCGGGGCAACCCGGACGCGTACTGCTCGGCGTCGCACGGGGCTGGGCGGCGGATGTCGCGGGCACAGGCGAAGCGGACGTTCAGCACGGACGACCTGGCCGCGCAGACCGCCGGGGTGGAGTGCCGCAAGGACGCCGGGGTGGTCGACGAGATCCCCGGCGCGTACAAGGACATCACCGAGGTGATGGCCCAGCAGGAGGACCTGGTCGAGGTGGTGGCGCACCTCAAGCAGGTGGTCTGTGTGAAGGGTTGAGAGGCCGTGCGGACCGGGTGACCGGCCCGCACGGCACCGGCTCAGAAGCCGACGAAGACCCGACGCAGGTCGTCCAGGGTCACCGGCCCGGTCACCCGGACCCCCTCCGGGGTGTGCTGGGGACCCAGCCGTCCGGTGGCCAACCGCAGCCACGCCTCGGCGGGGGCGGTCAGCTCCCCGTCGGGCTGCTCCGGCGCGTCGACGACGTCAACCTTCTCGCCCAACCGCAGCCCGAAGGTCCGCTCGGGCGCCTCCAGCCGGACCAGCAGGGTGGCCTCCCGACCGCCCAGCTCCTGCGGGCGGCTGGTCCAGGCCAGCATGCCGCCGATCTGGTCGAGCAGCAGCCCCACCGCCGCCGGCGTCACCGCCGCGAACGAGTTGAACCCCACCTCGACGTCCCACTGGTGCAGGGCGAACTCGCTGAGGCGGAACCGGGCCGCGGTGGCCACGTCGACCGGCTCCGGCAGGAAGCCGAGGTCGATCCGCATGGAGGCCCGGGTCTCGGCGTCCAGCGCCTCGTACGCCTCGACCAGCCGCTCGTTGGTGGCGAGGAACCCGGCGGCGTGCTCGGCCGGGGACATCGCGTCCCACCGTGCCCAGACGCCGCGGTTGAAGTCCCCGTCCGGGCCGGGCGCGCCGGTGCGGGCGGCGTCCAGCGTCGCCAGGTTGATCTCGGCGCCGCTGCCCAGGTGGCTCAGCACCTGGGACACCTGCCACTCGCTGGCTCCCGAGGGGCGGAGCAGGTCGTCTTCCTTCAGGTCCCGTACGAGCGCGGCGAGCTCCTCGTGGCCCGCGCGCAGAGCCGTGATGATCTGGTCAGCAGGGGTCGACATGGATCTCCTCAAACGGACTTTCGACGATGGTCGGGACGTTACCGGACGTGGCCGCCGGCCGGCCCGCCCCGAGGTCGGGACGCTCCGGCCGGCAGCCGCGTCGGTCGGCTCAGCCCATGTGCACGGTGTTGCCGGTCGGGATGTCCTCCTTGCGCACCTTCACCAGGATCAGAGTGGCCAGCCCGGCGAGCACGATCAGGGCCGCGCCCCAGGCGAACGCCACGCGGTAGCCGTGCACCAGAGCCTCGATCTGGTTGACCGGGTTCGGCACGCGACCGACCAGGTACGCGGCGACCGCGCTGGTGTACATGGTGTTCAGCAGGGCGGTGCCGAGCGAGCCGCCGATCTGCTGGGTGGCGTTCAGCGTCGCGCTGGCCGCGCCGGCGTCGTGCTCCGGCACCCCCACCAGCGCGAGGCTGGACAGCGGCACGAACGTGAAGCCCAGGCCCATGCCGAGGATGACCTGGGCGGGCAGCAGGAGGGTGAGGAACGAGGTGTCCACGTCGATCTGGGTCAGCGCCAGCATGGCCACGGCGGCGAGCACGGCGCCGCCGACCATCAGCGGCTTGGCACCCACCCGTGGCATCAGCTGGCTGGCGCCACCAGCGGCGATCAGCACACCGACGGTGACCGGAAGCGACGCGAGCCCGGCCTCGAGGGGCTTGTACTGCAACACCACCTGGAAGTAGAAGGTCAGGAACAGGAACGCCCCGAACAGGCCGGCGCCGATCAGCGTCGAGGCGAGGTACGCCCCGCCCCGGTTGCGGTCCAGGATGATCCGCAGCGGCAGCAGCGGGTGGTTGGAGCGCAGCTCGATCACCACGAAGATGGCGAGCAGCGCCACACCGGCGGCGATGAAGCCGAGCGTCTGGGTGGCGTCCCAGCCGTCCTCGGCGGCCTTGGTGAAGCCGTAGACCAGGGAGACCAGGCCGGCGGTCACCACGATCGCGCCGGGCACGTCGTAGCGGGTGTTGCCGTGCGCCCGGCTCTCCGGCACCAGCGGGAGGGCCAGGGCGATGGCGATGGCCGCCACCGGGATGTTGACCAGCAGGCACCAGCGCCAGTCGGCGTACTCGGTGAGCACCCCACCGAGCAGCAGACCGACCGCCGAGCCACCGCCGGCGATCGCGCCGTACACCGCGAAGGCCTTGGCCCGCTCGGTGGCCTCGGTGAACAGGACGGTGAGCAGCGCCAGCGCCGCCGGGGCGAGCAACGCGCCGAAGGCGCCCTGAAGCGCACGGGCGGCGAAGAGCATGCCGCCGGTGGTGGCGAGGCCGCCCAGTGCGGAGGCGAGCGCGAACCCGGTCATGCCGACCAGGAAGGTGCGCTTGCGCCCCCAGTAGTCGGCGATCCGGCCGCCGAGCAGCAGCAACCCGCCGAACGCCAGCGTGTAGGCGGTGATCACCCACTGCCGGTTCGCGTCGGTGATGCCCAGGTCGGCCTGGGCCTGCGGCAGCGCGATGTTCACGATCGTGGCGTCGAGCACGACCATCAGCTGCGAGACCGCGATGACCGCCAGCGCGATCCAGCGCCGCGGGTGCGGCGCTCCTGTCGACGTCCCGGCGCCGGGCGCGCCGGGGGCGGTCGAGGTGGTTCCGGGCATGGTGAAGCCTTCCGTGTTGCGAATGTCGAGAAAGAGATCAGGCCTGAGACGGGCGGTCGTGCTGGTAGCGGAGAACCGGGATCAGCACCTGGTCGACGACCTGGGTGAGGAACGCGTCATCGGCGGGTAGGCCGTGCGCGACGATGCGGGACATGGTGAGCGCGGGCGCCAGATCGTGGAACAACTCGCGCTCGCCGGCCTCCGGCGGGATCTCCCCCCGGGCGGCGGCACGGACCAGGATGGCGGTGCTCGCCACCCGCCCGGCCGGCAGCACCTGGCGGCGTACCAGGCGTTCCAGCTCGGGGTTGGTCCGCATGGCGAACGTCAACGCCTGCATGAGGTCACAGTCGGCCACACAGATCGCCGCCGTGGCGCGCAGCAACTCGATCAGGTCACCGCGCAGTGAACCGGTGTCGGGCGGGTTGTGCACCCCCACCTGCCGGCCGCCCAGGGCGGCGACGACCAGCTCGGCCTTGCCGTCCCAACGCCGGTAGATGGTGGCCTTGCTGACGTGGGCGCGAGCGGCGACGGCGTCGATCGTCATCCGGTCGTAGCCGACCTCGCGCAGCAGGTCGGTGACGACGGCGAACAGGTCGCCGTCGGTGCAGCGTGGGCCCCGGGCCGCCGGCACTCCGGCACCCCCGCCCACCTGCTGACCACCCAGCATCCCCGTACCCCCCATGAAACGATGTCGTACTGACACTAGTTCTCCAGGGTGGGAACATGCAGGCTTTCGTGAGTTGCGTCGCAGGACGTCAACGAAACGATTACGTTTCCGAGCGGAGTCCGGTGGGTGAACGTGCTGGTCAGAGACCGGGTGCGAGGATCACCGGCACCGCCGTCGTGTTGATCCGTGAACCGTCGAGGGCGGACACCTCGTACACCTCGACGGTGCCCTGCTGCTCCCGAGCCGTCCGCCAGCCGACCACCACGCGGTAGCCGCCCCGGCAGCCGCTGCCGCAACTGGCGGTGCTGAAGCCGGTGGCCACCTCCCGGCCGGCGGCGTCCAGCACCCGCACGCTCACCGTGGCCTCGAACACCGTGGCGGTGCCCGTGACGACGAGCGGGGCGGCCACCCGCTCACCGGCGGTCGGGCTGGTCACCACGATCGGCGGCAGCAGGTCCGCGTAGGCCGGCCGACCGACCGGGCCCGCGCCGCCCAGGCTGACCTGACGCACAGTGGGGAACTGGGTGAGCGTCCACACCACCTGCGCCTCGCGTAATCGCCGCTCCGCCGGGTCGCCGACAGCCGGCACCCGCAGCGTCGCCGTGCCGTCGGTGATTCGGGTGACCTCGATGCCGGCCGGGACGAGGGTGGTCAACCCGGCGTCGGCCTCGGCCGGCGTGGGTCCGGCGGCCAGCTCGGTCAGCGCCAGCCGGGACGTCGACAGGGTGGCCGGCCGGGCCCGCCTGGTCGGCACGAGTTGCCCGGCGCGGACGAGCCACAGCTCGATGGTCACGGTGTCGCGGGTGCCGGCCGGCCCGGGCGGGGTCGTCGTGGGTGATCGTGGAGGCCCCGCCGAGGGGGTCGGATCCGGACGGTCGGTCGATGCGGCGCTCGGCGGGGCCGTGCTCGGCGGTGCCGCGCTGGACGGCATCGTGCTGGACGGCGCCGCCGCGGGCGCCGGGCCGAGCGCCCCGGAGCGCGGGGTGCCGCACCCGCTCACCAGCAGGCCGGCGACGAGCACCGACGCGATCACACCGTGCCGGCTCATGCGCTGTCACCCGCCGCCGTGCCGGCCGGCTCGCCGTGGTCGCTCGCTGGCGCGGGGGGACCGTGCGCCGGCAGCTCCAGCCGGAAGCGGGTGCCGGCGCCGGATTCGCTGCGGACGCTCAGCACACCGCCGAGCACTGTGGCGTGTTCCCGGGCGATGGCCAGCCCGAGCCCGCTGCCCGGCGCGGACCGGGACGGGTCGACCTTGTGGAACCGGTCGAAGACGTGGGGCAGGTGCTCCACCGGGATGCCCGGCCCCTGGTCGGTGACCTCGAAGACGACCACCGGGCCCGCCCCGGTCACGGTTGCCCGGATCTCCCCGCCGCCGTGTTCGACCGCGTTGGCGACCAGGTTGGCCAGCACGCGCTCCAGCCGGCGCGTGTCGGTGCGCAGCGTGATCGCGTCGCCGCTGACCAGAACCCGCCCCGACCAGCCGCGTGTCGCGACGATCCCGTGCAGCAGCGCCGACGCGTCGACGGACCCGACGGCCGGCTGCTCCCGGCCGGAATCCAACCGGGAGATCTCCATCAGGTCCTCGACCAGCCGGCGCAGCCGGACCACGTCGCCGACCAGCAACCGCGCGGCCGGTCGTGCATCGCCGGGCAACTGGTCGAGGTGCTCACCCAGCAGCGACGCCGCGGCCACCAGGGCGGTCACCGGGGTACGCAGCTCGTGCGCCACATCGGCGGTGAACCGCCGCTCACGGGCCTGCGCGGCCGACAGTGCCGCGATCTTCGACTCCAGTGCCTCGGCCATCTCGTTGAACGTCGCCGCCCAGACGCTGAACTCGTCGCGCCCGCGCACCGGCAGGCGGGTGTCGAGCAGACCCTCGGTGAGCGCCCGGGCGGCCCGGCTGGCCCGGCCCACCGGCTCCAACGTGCGGCGGGCCAGCGCGTGACCCACCCCGGCGGCGAGCAGCACCACGAGCACCCAGCCCGCCACCAGTGCGGAGCGCAGTTGACCCAGGTCGGTGGCGACGTCGTCCTCCACGGTGAGGACGTACAGCTCGGCGGTCGAGCCGGGGATGCGCCCGCCGACCACCAGCAGCCGAGGACGTTGCGCCGGTGCGGAGCGCTGGTATCCGAGCTGTCCACCCGCGACGGTGGCCCGCAACCCGGTGCCCAGCGTCGGGGCGTACGCGGGGTGCGAGGGGCGGCTCGGGCCGTCGACGAGCACCACGTGCCGGCCGCTGGCCTCGAAGCTGGTGAGCAGGTCGGTGCTGCGTTGCTCGGTCAGCGGGAGGAACTGTCCGGCGAGCACGAGTTGGTAGCGGGCGTCGGCGGCTGCCTCCTGCAGCGACGCGTCCCACCAGGACTGCCGCAGCAGCAGCCCGGTCCCACCGGCGAGCAGGCCGGCCGAGACGCCCGCGACCAGGACGAACGCGATGGTCAGCCGACGCCGCAGGCGGCCCGGGGTCACCGCGCGTCCGGCCATCGCCGCCCCTCCCGTCAGCCCACTGACAGCTTGTAGCCGGCGCCACGCACGGTACGGACCAACCGTGGCTGCGCCGGGTCCTCCTCGATCTTGGAGCGCAGCCGTTGCACCGCCACGTCGACCAGCCGGGAGTCGCCGAGGAAGTCGTGGTGCCAGACCAGGTCCAGCAGCAACTCCCGGGTGAAGACCTGGCCGGGTCGGCGGGCCAGCTCCAGCAACAGCCGGAACTCGGTGGCGGTCAGCGCCACCTCCCGGCCGTGCCGACGGACCACGAAGCTGCCCGGGTCGATCTCCAGGCTGCCGACCTCGATGATGGTGGACGGGGCGGTAGCGCTCATTCTGCGCAGCACCGAGCGGACCCGGGCCACCAACTCGGGCAGGTCGAAGGGCTTGCGCAGGTAGTCGTCGGCGCCGCACTCCAACCCGACCACCACGTCGATGGTGTCGGTGCGCGCGGTCAGCATCAGGATCGGCACCTGACTGGTACGCCTAATCTCCCGGCAGACGTCCAGGCCGTCCAGACCGGGCAGCATGACGTCGAGCACGATCAGGTCGACCGGGTGGGCTCGCCACGCCGCGAGGGCCTGCCGCCCGTCGACGGCGGTGTCGACCCGGAAGCCGGCGCGGCGCAGTCCGAGGGCGGTGACCTCCCGGATGGAGGCGTCGTCCTCGACCACCAGCACGCGGCCCTCCATCACCCGAGAGTAGACCCGCCGCCACGGTGCGCAGCCTGGCGAAACGGTCGGGTTCCACGGACCGGCCGGACCGTTGAGCGGCACCGACAACCCCACCTCGCACCGGGCCGAGCGTTGATCTCGACGTGGGCTACTGAGATCATCGATCGCTCGGATCAGCACACCGGCTGATCCGGCGGTCAGCGCGTACCGACCGCCACGCCCATCGGCGGCGGACGGCGCGTGCCGTTGCCGGTGGCCCGCGGGCCGCCTCGATCCGACCAGTTCACACGAAGGGGCACGACGTGCAACGTCACGGCTGCGTGATCCGACTCCGACCGGAGCAGCGGGAAACCTATCTTCGGCTGCACGCCACCGTCTGGCCGAGCGTCGAGCAGACGCTGCGCGAGGCGAACTTCCGCAACTACACCATCTTCCTCCACGACGACCTGCTCTTCGGCTACTACGAGTACGTCGGCGACGACTACGACGCCGACCTGCGGCTCATCGCTGCGGACCCGCAGACACAGGAGTGGTGGAAGCTGACCGACCCGTGTCAGGAGTCGCTCGCCGAGCCCGGCTCGGGGGACTGGTGGGCGCCGATGCGGGAGGTCTGGCACCTGGCCGACGAGGCCGTCGAGCAGGCACCCGACCCGGCCGGGCAGGGCTCCGGCAGCTAGCTGACACGGAGCTACGACGGCAGCGCCGCGGACTTTCGTACGCCCCGGCGGGGTGACAACTCCGCTCCCGCATTGAAGACTAGCTTCATTCGTTGGTGTAGATCGGTCAATATCCTACGGAGGAAGCGTGCTCACCAGAAGAAGCCTGCTCGTCGCTGCCGGTGCGGCGGTGGTCGGCGCCGTACCGCTGGCCAACTCGGCCACTGCCGCGTTGCCGCAGCTGGACATGGAAGCGCTGATCAAGGCGGCGCAGATCGACCCGCGTCGGCCGGACACCGCGCTCACCGACGGGGCCAAGGACAGCGTCCTGCTGGTGGAGCGTGCCCTCCAGGCGAGAGGGCTGCTGTCGTCGACGTACGTCGACGGGCATTTCGGCACCAGCACGATCGCCGCGTACGCGGCGTACCAGCGGTCCCTCGGCTACACCGGTCTCGACGCGACCGGCCTGCCCGGCCCGTCGTCGCTGCGGTCGCTCGGCGAGGGGCGTTACACAGTGGTCAGGGCGATCTCACCAGGCAGCGTGGTGACCCTGCGCGGTGTGCAGGTCAACACGCGCACCAGGTCGATGCTGTTCGAGGCCGAACGCCTGCTCGGCCGTCAGCTCGGCATCACGCAGGGCTCGTACAGCAGCGGTGTGGGCGCATCCGCCGGCACGCACGACGGCGGCGGTGCGCTCGATCTCTCGGTCAGCGGGCTCTCCTCAGCCGTGCGAACGGATGTGCTGCGTCGCCTGCGGACTGTGGGCTTCGCCGCGTGGCTGCGGACCCCGGCCCAGGGGGACTGGGGCTATCACATCCACGCCATCGCGCTGTCCGACACCGACCAGTCGACAGGTGCGCAGAACCAGGCCGGCGACTATTACCTCGGTCGTAACGGCCTGGCCAACCGGGGCGCCGATGACGGGCCGGCAGTCAGCCCCAAGCGGACCTGGGAGGAATACCAGCGCACGCTCTGAGGCTCACGGTCCTCCCATGACCGTGGCCGGAGCATGATCCACTCGCGTTCGTGACAGTCGGGGCATCCGCGGTGTCCGGACACCCCGACTTCACCAACGTCGAGTCGATCAAGTCTTCGAAAAGATTCTGGCGGTCCTGTCGATTGGGGTTGATCCTCTTCGTAGCCCTGGTGAGAGCCCGGCACAACAGCGGGCCACGCACCCACTGGAGGGCACGATGACCAGCACAGCGACCACCACTCCCACCACCACGTCGACCTTCGGCGCGCTGATTCGTACCGGTCTCATCGCCACCGTTGCCGCGAGCGCCGCCACCATGGCCGTCGCCGCCGTCGGCCACGCGGCAGGCATCAGCCTCGACGTGGCCGACGCGCCGATCCCGGTGACCGGGTTCGGCGTGCTGACCGCCGTATTCTCGCTGGTCGGGGTGCTCCTCGCCGCGTTGCTGTCCCGTTTCGCCCGGCGTCCGCGGCGCACGTTCGTCCGTACGACGGTGGTGCTCACCGTCCTGTCGCTGGTGCCGGACGTGATCGCGGACGCCGGGGCGGGCACCAAGGCGCTGCTGATGCTCACCCACCTGGTCGCGGCCGTGATCGTGATCCCCGCCGTCGCGCGTCGCCTGGCCGCCTGACCTGCCGCCATCCACCCGTCGACCTACCGGAGGAACGTCATGAAGCAGTACCTGCTGTCCGTGCACTTCGTCGAGGGCGCGCCGGCCCCGTCCGACGATGAGATGCAGACCATGTTCGCGGAAACCGGCCGGATCAACGACGAGATGCAGGCCGCAGGCGCCTGGGTCTTCGGCGGAGGGCTCCTCTCGCCGGACAGCGCCACCGTCGTCCGGGTCGAGAGCGGCGCCACCACCATGAGCGATGGGCCGTTCGCCGAGACGAAGGAGCACATCGCCGGGTTCTGGGTCATCAGGTGCGAGGACCTGGACCAGGCGCTCGCCTGGGCCGAGAAGTGCGCGGCGGCCTGCGGCCCGGTCGAGGTGCGCCCCTTCGACGACCTGTCCCAGGCCTGAACAGGGGTCGGTCACCCGACATGGACCTGGCGAGCATCTACCGCGCGGAGTACGGCCGCTGCGTCGCGACCCTGACCCGCGTCCTCGGTGACATCAACCTCGCCGAGGAGGCGGTCCAGGACGCCTTCACCACGGCGTTGCAGAAGTGGCAGACCCCGCCGCCCAACCCGGGCGCCTGGATCGTGACCACCGCCCGCAACCGGGCCGTCGACCGGCTTCGCCGGGAGTCGACCCGCGAGGCCCGGCACGCCCAGGCCCTGCTGCTGCACCACCAGGACGAGCCGCGAGAGGTGGGACCGGTGAAGGACGACCAGCTGCGACTCATCTTCACCTGCTGCCACCCGGCGCTCGCCCCCGACGCGCGGACCGCCCTCACGCTGCGCCTGCTCGGTGGCCTCGACGTATCGGAGATCGCCCGGGCGTACCTGGTCCAGGAGGCCACCGTCGCCCAGCGGATCGTGCGCGCCAAGAAGAAGATCCGGGACGCCAACATCCCGTACCGGGTGCCCGCCGAACATGAGCTGCCGGACCGGCTGCCCCCGGTGCTCACCGTGCTCTACCTGATGTTCAACGAGGGGTACGCGTCCACAGCCGGGCCGTTGATCAGAACGGACCTGTGTACCGAGGCGATCCGGCTCACCCGCGAACTCGCCGCGTTGATGCCCGACGAGCCCGAGGTCCTGGGCCTGCTCGCCCTGTTGCTGCTGACCGAGGCCCGCCGCCCGGCAAGGCTCGACGCGACCGGCGAGCTGGTGCTGCTGGCCGACCAGGACCGGTCACTGTGGAACCCGACACTCATCGCCGAGGGCCACGACCTGGTCCGCCGCTGCCTGCGGCGCAACCGGCCCGGCCCGTACCAGATCCAGGCCGCGATCAGCGCTGTGCACACCGACGGCGCCGCCACCGACTGGCCACAGGTTCTGGCACTGTACGACCAGCTCCTCGTGATCATGCCAACGCCGGTCGTCGCGCTCAACCGTGCCGTCGCCGTCGCCGAGGTGCACGGGCCGGCGGTGGCCCTCGCCGCGTTGGAGGATGTCGACCTCCCCGGCTACCACCGGCTGCCCGCCACCCGGGCCGAGTTGCTCGCCCGGCTCGGACGCGACGATGAGGCACGAGCCGCCTACGACCAGGCCGTGGCCCTGGCCACCAACGAGACCGAGCGGGCCTACCTGCGGACCCGTCGTACCGCACTGAATCACCAGTGACCGGACAACATCATGAGCAGCTCCCAGGAACTCGTCTACCGCCCCACCGTGCACGTCTGAGCCGTCCCGACACCCACCGCCCCGGCGACGGACGCGTCTGCCGGGGCGGCTCGGTGTCCGGCAATGATCACCACTGGTGGGCCACGTCGAGCACGATCCGACTGTGTCCGCCGGGACCGGCGAGGACGAACGTGCGGAACGGCAACCGCGCCCGTACGCCGACCGCGAAGGTGCTGTAGCCCTCGAAGCTGCCGCCGAAGACGACGTCACGCAGTGTCGGGTAGCGCAGCAGGTTCGCGACGTGCTCACCGACCGCGTACGGCACGGTGCCCTGGTGTGCGTCGTCGTACGCCGGTGCGCGCAGCGAGACCCGCAGCAGCGCCCCTCCGGCCGTGTACGGCGACAACGCCAGCCCCTCGCCCTCGGTCCACGTCTCGCCGTAGCCGACCGCGTAACCGTCGACCGGGCCGGCGAACTCGAACACCACCCGGTCGTAGCAGTCGTGCCGCCCGGTGCGGACGTCGACCAGCGGGGCGTCGCTGAGCGCGCCGGCCGACTTCTCCCCGCTGCCCCAGGTGATGCCGCAGTACGCCGACGCGGTCGTGGTGCCCGCCGCGGTGCTGCTGCCCGCGCCGACGAGCAGCCCGGCGAGGACGACCACCATCGCCGTCAGTGCGCTTCTGATCCTCATCGTGGTTCTCCGTTCGAGATTCGGGGCCACGTGGCGGCGGCGCTGCCGGTGGCCCTCTGCCGCCACCGTCGTCCCTTCTCGGCACGGGCACTTCGCCGCGGCGTAACCGCTCAGTAACAGCGGCCGAGATTCAGCCGACTGTGGGCGGCCGGTGGAGCGTGCGCAGCGGGGAGCAGAACACCGGAAGCCAGGTCAACGCGTTCGCGATCGCACCGACCACCAGCGCGGTGCGGACGCCTCCGTACTGTCCGAGCACTCCGGCGAGTACGGCGCCGATGGTGAGCGCCCCGGTGAGCAGAAACCGGAAGGTGGCGTTCATCCGCCCGAGCAACGCGTCCGGGGTGGCGCCCTGGCGGAGGCTGACCCCGATCACGTTGCCGACTCCCGTCCGCCAGGCCAACGCCAGCCAACCGACCGCCGCCACCCAGAGCATCGGCCCGGTGTCGATCAGCGTGACCAACCCGCCGAGCGGCGCAACGAGCAGCCCGGGCAGCCAGAGCGCGCGACCGTGGCCTATCCGCTCGGCGAGCGGGCGTGCGGTCACCGCACCGAGCAGGGCACCGATCCCACCCATGCCGAGGAACAGGCCAAGGGCAGCCGCGCCCAGCCCCAACTCGCGCAGGAACACCACCGGCAGCAGGGTGGTGGTCAGCTGCATGGTCAGGTTGATACTCGCGGTCGAGAGGACGAGCGGGCGGAGCAGGGGGTTGCCGGTCACGTGCCGGACGCCCGTGCGGAGCTGCTGGACGAAACCGCCCGGCGCCCGCGGCGGACGTCGGCGGGGTGCTTCGGCACGGATCCGGGCCAGAATCACACCGGACACCACGAAGGTCACCGCGTCCAGCACGATCGCGACCGGTGCCGTGAGCGCCTGTACGACGATCCCGCCCAGCCCTCGACCCGCAATCTGCATGGTCGCACTGGTGCTCATCATCAGTGCGTTCGCCGCCACCAACCGGCTCCTGCCTACCAACTCCGGCAGATAGCTCTGCGCGGCGACGTCGGCGAAGACGGTGCCGACTCCGGTCAGCAGCACCACCACGTACAGCTGCGGGATGGTCAGCCACCCGGCCCACCATGCCACCGGCACGGATGCGACCAGCGCCGCCCGGGTGAGATCGGCGGTGACCAGGACGGCACGGTGCGGCAGCCGGTCGACCCAGACTCCGGCCGGCAGACCGATCAGCAGGAACGCGGCGGTGCTCAGCGCACCGAGCAGCCCCACCTCACCGGGGCTTGCCGACAGCAGTGACACGGCCAACACCGGCACGGCCAACTGGCCAATGTGGAAGCCGACGCCATCGATGAGGGCGGCGGTGTAGAGCAGTCGGAAGGAATTCGGCCAGGGGTTGGCCTGGTCCGTCGATCCGGTCGTCGTCCAGGCGGTGGTCATGCCGCCCACGGTGCCGGCGGCAGCGCCTCGAACCGATAGATTTGACTCTCGCCGAATCCGTCGGGGGCGCCAATGATGCTGGTCGGTCTGAACGTGCGGGACCTGGCGATGATCCGATTCGCGGTGTCACCGCTCTGGGAAGCTGTGGCGAGCGTGCGGATCATCAAGCGGCCGCGTCAGTTTCCGGAACATCTGGCCTGGTACGAGCGGGTCCAGCCACGCTTGGCGGGCGTGCGGTGGCAGCTCTTCGCCGACCTGGTGCAGATGCCGACGCCGATCATCCCGACCTTCGTCTGCCCGCCGCCGGCCACCTCACAGCCCACCCTCGACATCGAGTTGGCGTCCCTCGTCGCCACCCCTGCCGAAGCGGTGCGGGCCAGCCTCGACGCGCTGCCCGGGCCGCGGTCGTCACCTCTGGCGGCGCTCTATGCCGACCCGCCGAGTCACCTCGATCGGCTGGCCGAGGCCATCCGGGCGTACGTCGACGCGGTCATCGCACCCTACTGGCCCCGGATGCGCACCCTGCTGGAGCGGGAAGTGCTACTCGGTGCTCAGCGCATGGCCACCGACGGGGTTCATGGTCTGCTCAACCACCTCGACCCCTTCGTCCGGCTGAAGGCCGACACGCTGTCGGTGGAGCACATCACCCAAAGTGGCGCGGTGCGACTCGACGGGCGGGGCCTGCTGCTCGTACCGTCGGTATTCAACGGCCGCCGGGTGTGGTCGAATTTCGGCTCTCCTGGACAACCGGTGCTGCGCTTCCCGGCGCGGGCGGTGGCCACCCTCTGGGAACGGGATCGGACCCCGCACGGGCACGCGCTCGCCCGGGTCCTGGGTCGGACCCGCGCGGCGCTGCTGCACGAGTTGGCCGTGCCGACCTCGACTCTGGAACTCGCCGAACGGTGCCAGCTCACCTCGGGCACCGTGTCCCAGCACCTCGGCGCGCTGCGTGACGCCGGCCTCGTCGGCACCCACCGGGTCGGACGCTTCGTCCTCTACGCCCGCACAACCGCAGCCGAGGCGCTGATCGCCGCCAACGGTACGGCTGTCACCTGAGACCGGTCGGGCGGCCCGTCAGGTCGATGGCGCGCCTCGGCGGTATGACGCTTCCGCTATGTCGGACATCGGTCGCCCGGGCTCTAGCATTCACATACATCGATGATCGGTGGCCGGTGGCCGCCGGGCGACCGTAGGGGAGTGCGTGATGTTCCGACGACAACTGAGACGTACGGCGATGGCCATGCTGGTGGCCGTGCTGGCGGCAGCCGGGGTGCAGCTCGCCACGGGCGCTCCGGCCGCCGCCGTGCGGACCGTCTACTACGACGCGAGCCGGACCGGTGAGTTCCGCACCAACTTCGACCAGGCGGCACAGATCTGGAACAGCCGGGTCAGCAACGTCCGGCTGCTGGCCGGCACCCCGGCCAGCATCACCATCTACGTCGACGACGGCTGGCCCCGGGCTCAGCCGACCGGCCTCGGCTCGGGACGGATCTGGATGGGCCGCACGGCCGTCAACCAGGGCTACGACCGTAACCGCATCGCCGCCCACGAGATCGGGCACATCCTGGGCCTGCCGGACCGGCGTACCGGACTGTGCACCGACCTGATGTCCGGCAGCAGCGCCCCGGTGTCCTGCCGCAACGCCAACCCCAGCTCGACCGAGGCGAGCCGGGTGAACTCGCTGTTCGCCGGCAGCCTGGCCGCGCCGGCCAGTACGACGTACACCTGGACCGGCGACTCCGACATCGAACCGTTGGTGGTCGGCGGCCGACCGGCGTCGGAGAACTACCCGTTCATGGTCTACGTCTCCGGCTGCACCGGCACGCTGATCAAGGGCAACTGGGCCGTCACCGCCAAGCACTGCTCGACGCCGTCCTCGGTGCGGGTGGGCAGCGTCAACCGCTCCAGCGGCGGGACTGTGGTGCGGGTGACCCGTGCGGTCAACCACCCGAGCGTCGACGTCAAGCTGCTGCAACTGGCCAGCTCGGTCACGTACGCCCCGGCACCGATCCCGAGCACCTCCGGGGCGGTCGGCACCGCCACCCGGATCATCGGCTGGGGCCAGACCTGCGCGCCCCGGGGCTGCGGATCGGCACCGGCGGTCGCCAACGAGCTGGACACGTCCATCGTGGCGGACAGTCGGTGCTCCGGCATCAACGGCCCGTACGAGATCTGCACCAACAACACCAACGGCAATTCCGGCGCCTGCTACGGCGACTCGGGTGGGCCGCAGGTGCGCCGCGTCAACGGAGTGTGGAACCTGATCGGCGCCACCAGCCGGGCCGGCAACAACAACTCCACCTGCGCCACCGGCCCGTCCATCTACGTCGACCTGCCGTCCATCCGGTCCTGGATCTCCACCCAGGTCGGCGGTCTGCCCGTCTGACCATCAAGGACAGTGCAGCGGGGGCGCGCGCACGACGCGTCCCCGCTCGCGGCGTGGTGGGGTCATCCCGCGCAGTCGCCCATGGGATACGGTGCGTGGCATCTCGACACATCCGAGGTGGACCCATGCCTGCCCTCGTCGCCCTCGCGCTGACCCTCGCTCTCGCGCCCACGCCGTCCCCGTCGGCCACCTCAGGTCCGGTCGCTGACCTCCTCGGTGGCGTCGGCCGGATCGTCGACGACCTCCTCGATGGCGGCGACCCGCCGAGCACGGCGCCAACCGCGCCCCTCACGCCGAGCCCGACGGCGGTCACTGACCAGCCCAGCCCGGTGCGGCCAACCGCGGCCCCCACGCCCGCGGGGTCGTCGGCCGCGGTCCAGGTCCCGGCCGCTCCGGTCGCACCGGCTCGCCCCGCCGGTGGCGAGGTCACCGGCACCCGGGAGGCAACCGTGCCCCGCCGTGACGGTGCCCCTCCCGCTCCGGTCACCCCGCCGTCGCTCGCCAGCCCCGCCCGCGACAGGTGGCCGCCGGTGTCCTACGTGCCGGTCCTGGCTGCCATGGTCGTGTTGGCCGTGTGGCTCCTGCGCCGTCGTCCGTCGGCCCCCGCCGCCGCACCCGCGCCGGATCTCGCACCCGCGCCCGATCCCGCACCCGCGCCGGATCCTGGACCCGTGCCGGACAATGTCAGCCGGTTGCCGACCAGCCTCAACGCGATCTACGAGCTGGGCCGGCTGGACGAGCGGCTCGCCCAGGAGCGCGGCCGCCCCACTTGATGAGGCGCGCCCACCGGCCTCGCTGCGCCGAGTAGGCACCACGGCCGCCGACTCTGACACCGTGCCGGCTGGTCGCTCAGGCCGGGTCGGCCAACCGGCGCTCGATGGTCACCGTCGTCCCCTCGAGGGTGGAGACCAGCCGCACGTCGCCGTACGCGTTCATCAGCAGCGCGCCGCGTCCCCGGTCCATCGCCGGTCGCCGGTCCCGCCAGGTGCCGAAGTCCCGCACCGAGATCCGGACCAGGCCGACACCTACCTGGACGCGCACCCGCACCTCCGGACGGCTGGGTCGCTGCGCGTGCTCGACGGCGTTGTTCATCGCCTCGGACGCGGCGAGCAGCAGATCCTCCAGCACGTCCGGGTCGACGTCGAGGTCGCCGAGCGTCCGCCGGACGTCCCGACGCATCATCGCGGCCGAGGTGGGTGCGGACGGGTACGCCCACCTGACGTCCAGGACGTCGCCGAGCCCGTCGCCCAGCCCGTTCCGGTCGGCCGGAGCCGCCGGCACCACTGACGTGTCGCCGACGGGTTCGACCGCCGAAGCCGGTGCGGTGGCGGCGACCTCGGCTGGTCGCGTCGTCGCCGATGCGGCGTCGACCGTCGCTGGATTGGCGGCGATGCGGTCGCGGGCTCGCCGGATGGCCGCGCGGATCCGCGCGATCAGCTCGGTCGCGGCGAACGGCTTCACCAGGTAGTCGTCGGCGCCCAGGCTCAGGCCCTCCACGCTGGCCTCACCGCCGGCACGGGCCGAGAGCACCAGCACCGGCAGTGCCCGGGTCGCCGAGTCCGCGCGCAGCCTGCGCAGCAGGTCGAAGCCGTCCATCACCGGCATCATCACGTCGGTCAGGACCAGGTCTGGCCGCTCCCGGTGGATCTCGTCGAGGGCCTGCCGGCCGTCCGTGACGGCCCGTACCCGCCAGCCCTGCCCGGTGAGCAGCCGGGTGAGGTACGCCCGCATGTCGCTGTTGTCGTCGGCGACCAGGATCCGGGACCCGGCCAGCTCGTCCACCGCCGGGCCGATCGTACGGTCGGGCTCCGTCACACTGCCGTCCGGTTCGGCGAGCCAACCCATCGCCTCCTCGACAGCGGCGCGGGCGGCGTCGCCCCGCCCGTTAACCGGCGGCCCGGTCAACGCCGTTCGGCGCGCCGCCGACCAGGGAAGCGCCACGGTGAAGGTGCTGCCGACGCCCACCCGGCTGGCCACCCGGACCTCGCCGCCCTCCAGCCGGGCCAACTCGTGCACCAGGGCCAGGCCGATGCCGGTGCCCTCGTGGCTGCGTGAGCGGGCGCCCCGCACCCGGTGGAAGCGTTCGAAGAGTTTCGGCAGGTCCTGGTCGCCGATGCCGATGCCGGTGTCGGCGACGGTGAGGCGTACCTCCTCGTCGTCGGTGTCCAGGGTGACCCGGATCCGGCCGATGAACGTGTATTTCAGAGCGTTGGAGAGCAGGTTGGTGACGATGCGTTCCCAGTTGACCGGGTCGATGGTGACCGGCCGTGGCAGCGGTGGGCAGGCCACCTCCAGGGTCAGCCCGGCCCGCTCGACGGCGGCCCGGAACACGCCGGCCAGCTCGGTGGTGAGCGCGGACAGGTCGACCGCGCGGGCCTCGCTGCGGGCCCGCCCGGCCTCCAGGCTGCTGAAGGTGAGGAGGCTGTTGACCAGCGTCAACAGTCGGGTGGCGTTGCGCCACGCGGTCTCCACCCGCTCCCGCTGCACGGGGGCCAGGGGCGCTGTGGCGTCGGTGAGGGCGTCGGCCAGTGGGCCGAGCATGAGGGTCAACGGGGTGCGGAACTCGTGGCTGACGTTGGCGAAGAAGTCGGTCTTGACCCGGTCCAGTTCGGCCAACGCCTCGACCCGGCGCCGCTCATCCTCGTACTCCTGGGCGTTGCGCAGCGCCACGGAGATCTGCTGCGCCAGCAGCTGGTTGAAGGACCGGTACGCCTCGTCGAGCCCTTGGCTGGGGCTGACCCCCGCCAGCAGGACACCGAGCGGCTGGTCCTCGTCGCCGGAGGGCAGTGGCAGCGCCAGCGCGGTGCGGACCGGGTCGCCCCACGGGCCGGCGGGCACTGGCAGCCGGTCGGCGACCTCGGTCACCTGGGTCGGGCGGCCCTCGGCGGCGTCCGGCAGCCCCCAGGCATATGCGACCGGGCCGGGGTCGGCCAGCCCGACGGTGTCCGGGAGTGCCCCCTCGTGTCCCTGGTCGCCGCCGGTGCAGGCGAGCCGCCGCAGCACGGTGCCGTCGCGCAGGTAGATGGCGGCGAACGGCACGTCCAGCGGGTGGCTGTCGATCGTGTCGATCAGCCGGGCGGCGGTGGCGTCCACGTCGACGGTGCGCCCGTCGCCGAGAACGGACAGGTCGCGCAGCAGGCGCAGACGGCGTTCGCCGACCACCTGCTCGGTGACCTCGCTGCAGACGGTGAACACCCCGACGGTGCGGCCCTCGTCGTCGCGGGCCGGCGCGTGCGAGACGCTGAAGTACGCCTCCTCGCGGTAGCCGGCCCGCTCCAGCAGCAGTTGCAGCGCGGGGACCCAGCTGGCCACCCCGGTCGCCATGGCCTGCTCGATCAGCGGGGCGAGCACGTTCCAGCCCTCGGCCAGGGTCACCCGCACGTCGTTGCCGAGCGCGGCGGGGTGCTTGTCGCCGATCAACGTGGAGTACGCGTCGTTGTAGAGCTGGGAGAAGTCGTCGCCCCAGAGCAGCAGCATGGGGTACCGGGAGGAGAGCACGAGCCGGACTGCGGCGCGCAGGCTCTGTGGCCATCCGCTGACCGGACCCAGTGGCGTACGGGCCCAGTCCAGCTCCGCCATCAGCCGACCGGTGTCTCCGCCGCCGCTGAACAGGTCGATGCTGGGTCGTGTCACGCTCGACCCGGCCCCATCGCTAGCCCCCGTTCCGGGCCCGACGACCCCTGCTGGCGTTACCTACCCATCCTGGCACCTCTACTCACCTGTGCCGCCGCCGGTACCCACCGTCGAAGCGGCGACGGTTCGGGACGAACGACCGATGCTCAAAGGATCGACATCTGTAAGTGTCTCGGGTATCTCTCCAACCCCCGAGGAGCCCCCATGAGAGGCAGAACGCTGAGCGCGGGAATCGCGCTTGCCGTGTTCGCCGGAATGACGGTGACGCTGGCTGCCCAGCCGGTAGCCGCGTCGCCCATGACCACGATGACGGAGGCCCGGCCGATCGCCGCGACCGCCGCCGCGTTGGCAGCACCGGACATCTCCGTCAGCAACGTCCAGGCCCACCTCACCCAGTTCAACAGCATCGCCACCAGCAACGGCGGTAACCGCAGGGCCGGCTCGGCCGGCTACACCGCCTCGCTCACGTACGTCAAGACCAGGCTCCAGTCGGCCGGCTACACCGTCAGCGAGCAGTACTGCTCCAGCTGCACGTACCCCTCGAACAACCTGATCGCCGAGTGGCCCGGCGGCCCGACCGACCAGGTGGTCATGTTCGGCGCCCACCTCGACGGCGTCTCGGCCGGCCCCGGCATCAACGACAACGCCACCGGCTCGTCCACCCTGCTGGAGAACGCGCTGGTGCTGGCCGCGCAGAACCCGACCATGACGAAGAAGGTCCGGTTCGCCTGGTGGACCGACGAGGAGCAGGGGCTCAACGGCTCCCGGTTCTACGTCAACTCGCTCAACACCACCCAGCGCGGCTACATCAAGGGCTACTACAACTTCGACATGGTCGGCTCGGTCAACGGCGGCTACTTCATCAACCGGGTCACCTCGACCACGGCGGCGCCGCTGAAGGCGTACTGGGACTCGTTGGGCCTTGCGCCGGAGGAGAACGTCGAGGGCCAGGGCCGATCCGACGACTACTACTTCCAGCAGGCCGGCATCCCCACCTCGGGCTACGCCGCCGGGGCCAGCGCCCGCAAGACCAGCTCCCAGGCGGCCAAGTGGGGCGGCACCGCCAACTCGGCGTACGACCCCTGCTACCACCGCGCCTGTGACACCACGGCCAACGTCAGCGCGACGGTGCTGAACAGGGCGGCCGACGGTGTCGCGTACGCGCTGTGGCAGCTCGCCGTGGGCGGCGGCACCCCCACCAACGACTTCTCCGTCGCGGTCAGCCCCACGACGCGCACCGTCGCGCGGGGCGCCAGCACCACCGCCACGGTCTCCACCGCCACCACGGCCGGCTCGGCGCAGTCGGTCAGCCTCTCCGCCTCCGGCGCGCCCAGCGGGGTGAGCGTCTCGTTCAGCCCGTCCTCGGTGACCTCCGGCGGCTCGTCGACGATGACCCTCACCGCGTCGTCAAGCGCCGCGACCGGCACCTTCACAGTGACGGTCAACGGCACCGGCTCGGTCACCCGCAGCGCCACCCTCACTCTCACCGTGACCGGCACCGGCGGCTGCGCGGCCACCCAGGTGATCGGCAACGGCGGCTTCGAGAGCGGCGCCACAGTGTGGACGGCGTCCTCCGGCGTTATCACCAACTCCAGCAGCAAGCCGGCCCGGACAGGGTCATACAAGGCGTGGCTCAACGGGTACGGCAGCACCCGCACCGAGACCCTGTCCCAGTCGGTGACAGTGCCCGCCGGCTGCGCCAGCTACACGCTGTCGTTCTGGACTCGCATCGACACCGCCGAGACGACCACGTCCACGGCGTACGACAAGCTGACCGTGCGGATGGGCTCGACCACGCTGGCGACGTACTCGAACCTCAACGCCTCCACCAGCTACGTCCAGCGCACGCTCAACGTTGCCGCGTACGCCGGGCAGACGGTGACGCTCACGTTCACCGGCACCGAGGACTCATCGTTGCAGACCAGCTTCGTGATCGACGACGTGACGTTGCAGGCGAGCTGACCGCGTACCCGCAGAAGCGAGCCGCCGCCGGGGCTTCCCGGCGGCGGCTCGTCGCGACGTGGGTCAGGGGAGCTGCGGGTAGAGCGCGGCGACGCCGCCGGCCAGCCCGGCCTGCACCTGGCGGCTGAGGTCGTCGGCGAGGATCTCGTACGCGTCGGCCTCGATGCCGTCCACCCCGATGCGGGCGATCGTCGCCGGGTCCAGTTTCGGGCCGGTGACGTCGGCGGCCATGTCGGTGTCCAGGTAGCCGACGTGCAGGCCGGAGACCCGGATGCCCCGCTCGGCGAGCTGGACGCGCAGGACGTTGGTCATCGACCACTCGGCGGACTTGGCGGCGCTGTAGGCCCCGTGGATCGGCAAGCCGAACCAGGACAGCACGGAGAGCACGTTGAGGATCGTTCCGCCGCCGTTGCCGGCGATGACCGGCGCGAACGCCCGGACCGTCGAGAGGGTGCCGATGTAGTGGGTCTCCAGCTCCAGCCGGACGAGGTCCAGGTCGCCGTCGAGCAGATCGGTCCGGGTGTCGATGCCGGCGTTGTTGATCAGCAGGTTCACGTTCCCCGCCAGCTCGGCGGCTGCGGCCACCGAGGCGGGGTCGGTGATGTCGAGGCGGACCGGTGTCACGCCGGGCAGGTCGACGCTGTCGGGGTTGCGGGCGCCGGCGTAGACGGTGGCGCCCCGGGCGAGGAGTTCAGCGGCCAGGTGTCGGCCGAGGCCACGGTTGGCGCCGGTGACGAGAGCGGTGCTTCCAGCGATCTTCATGGCCGTCACGCTATCCGACCTGACTTACGTTTACCAAAGTCAGCTACGTCACGACGGTGCCCCCCCCTGAATCGGGAATGCGACCCCGAGGCGGCCACAACCCTGCCGGTGACGGCTCGTATCCTTTCCGCGAACCTCCGCACGAGCCGAGATGGGAGACGGTGTGAGCAACCAGGCCGAAACGTTGGAATTCCAGGCCGAGGCGCGTCAGCTCCTCCAGTTGGTGGTCCACTCGATCTATTCGAACAAGGACGTCTTCCTGCGGGAACTCATCTCGAACGCGTCCGACGCCCTGGACAAGCTGCGACTGGCCACGCTTGTCGACAAGGACCTCGTCGCCGACACCGACGACCTGCACGTCGCCCTCGAGGTCGACCGGGACGCCCGCACCCTCGCCGTGCGGGACAACGGCATCGGGATGACCCGCGACGAGGTCGTCCAGCTGATCGGCACCATCGCCAAGTCGGGCACCGCCGAGCTGCTGCGCAAGCTGCGCGAATCCGCCGACGCCCACGCCTCGCAGGACCTGATCGGCCAGTTCGGCGTCGGCTTCTACGCGGCGTTCATGGTCGCCGACCGGGTCACCCTGCTGACCCGCAAGGCCGGCGAGACCGGCGGCACCCGCTGGGAGTCCACCGGCGAGGGCACCTACTCGATCGAGTCGGTCGACGAGGCGCCGCAGGGCACCACGGTGACCCTGCACCTCAAGCCGGTCGACACCGAGGACAACCTGCACGACTACACCGCCGAGTGGACCGTCCGGGAGATCGTCAAGCGATACTCCGACTTCATCGCCTGGCCGATCCGGATGAGCGTCGAGCGGCCCGGCGCCGACGGCGAGGCCGCCACCAGCGAGGTGCAGACCCTCAACTCGATGAAGGCACTCTGGGCTCGACCCCGCGACGAGGTCGACGCCGCCGAGTACAACGAGTTCTACAAGCACGTCAGCCACGACTGGGCCGACCCGCTCGAGGTCGTGCACATGAAGGGCGAGGGCACCTTCGAGTACGAGGCGCTGCTGTTCCTGCCCAGCCACGCCCCGCTCGACCTGTTCTCCCCGCAGGGCCGCCGCGGTGTCCAGCTCTACGTCAAGCGCGTCTTCATCATGGAGGACTGCGAGGCGCTGGTCCCGACCTACCTGCGCTTCGTCAAGGGCGTGGTCGACGCGCACGACCTGTCGCTGAACATCTCCCGCGAGATCCTCCAGCAGGACCGGCAGATCCAGATCGTCCGCCGTCGCCTGGTGAAGAAGATCCTCGCCACGGTCAAGGACCTCAAGGCCAACCACGCCGAGCGGTACCGCACCTTCTGGACCGAGTTCGGCGCGGTGGTCAAGGAAGGGCTGATCGACGACACCGACAACCGCGACACCCTGCTGGACCTCCTGTCGGTCGCCTCCACCCACGACCCCGCCGAGCCTACCGACCTGGCCGGCTACGTCTCACGGATGAAGGACGGCCAGAGCGACATCTGGTACGCCACCGGCGAGTCCCGGGCCGCCATCGAGAACTCGCCGCACCTGGAGGCGTTCCGGGCCAAGGGTCACGAGGTGCTGCTGCTCACCGACCAGGTCGACGAGGTGTGGGTCGAGCGGGTCGGCGCGTACGACGGTCGGCCGCTGCGGTCCATCGCCAAGGGCGAGATCGACCTGGACACCGACGAGGAGAAGCAGCAGGCCGAGGCCGAGCGCGAGCAGCAGCGGCAGGAGTTCGCCGCCCTGCTCGACTGGCTGGGCGCCACCCTGACCGACAGCGTCCGGGAGGTGCGTCTGTCGTCGCGACTGACCACCTCGCCGGCCTGCGTCGTCGGCGACGCCCACGACCTCACGCCGACCCTGGAGAAGATGTACCGGGCGATGGGGCACGAGGTTCCCCCGACCAAGCGGATCCTGGAGATCAACCCCGGTCACCCGCTGGTGTCCGGGCTGCGCAAGGCCCACGAGCAGGGCAGCGACCAGGCGGCCCTGACCGAGACCGCCGAGCTGCTCTACGGCCTGGCGGTGCTCGCCGAGGGCGGTGAGCTGACCGACCCGGCCCGCTTCACCCGGACGCTCGCCGACCGGCTGGCGCGCACCCTATAGCTGGCGTACCCGTCAAGCGGCGGGCTTCCCGGGTTACCGGGTGGCCCGCCGCCGGCGGTGGCCGGCTACCAGCGGTTCCAGTGGGCGAACCCGTCCGCGTCGGCCCGCGGACCGGGCTTGAAGTCGGTGCCCAGGGTGTACGCCACCGGCGTGAGCGCCACCTGCACGACGGTGTCGTAGGGGATGCCGAGCAGGTCTGCCATCTCCCTTTCGTAGCTGAGATGGCTCGTGGTCCACGCGGTGCCGAGCCCGCGTTCCCGGGCGGCCAGCATGAAGCTCCAGAACGCCGGGATGACCGAACCCCAGGCCCCGGCCTGCCCGCGCACGCTGGCCAGCTCGGCGCGGGACTCGACCCGCAGGCAGGGGATGAGCAGCAGCGGCACCTCGTGCAGGTGGTCCGCCAGGTGTTGCAGGCTGCCGGCGATCCGGCCCCACTGCTCGGAGGCGAAGTCCATCCGGCTGAAGGCCGGCCCGGTGCCGCCCGACGCGGGTGGCGATGCCATCAGCCCGAGTCGCCACAGTCGGGCGACGGCGGCCCGGGTCTGCGGATCCTCGACGAAGATGAAGTCCCAGCGTTGCCTGTTGCGGCCGCTGGGGGCCTGAAGCGCGATGCGCAGGCAGTCCTCGATCACGTCACGGGGGACCGGGCGTCCCAGGTCGAGACGCTTGCGGACGGCGCGGGTCGTGCTCAGGACCTCGTCGGCGGACAGGCCCAGTGTGCGCGGCCCGCTCTGCCCGGCCGGTTTGGTGTCGCTCATGCGGGAACTCCCACTCGTTCTGTCAGCTCGAGGTTGGCGATGACCGCGGGAAGGAGCCCGGGAAACCGGTCATTGATGTCGTCCGCACGCAGTTCGTGTCTCCGGAAGCTGCCGTTGGGCGTGACACGGAGGACGCCGGCTGCCCGCAGCACCTTCAGGTGATGCGACAGCGTGGACATGCTCACCTCGGACAACGCGTCGAACTTCCCGCAGACGACCCCACCGGCCTGCGCCAACTGTCGTACGACACTCAGGCGCACCGGGTCGGCGAGGGCGCCGAGCACGGTGGCGAGGTCGACCGAGGCGAGATCGGGATGATGCAGGGCTCTCATGGACGCCATGCTAGCTTTGGTTTCGTGATTTCGAAAATCTTCCAAATGAAGAGCGGAGCACGGTCATGCCGGTCGAAACAGTGATCTTCAGCGGGGAGGGCCGGCACGCCGATCCCTGGCACCCGTTGGCCGAGACCAGCGCGGCGATCGCCCAGCTCGTCGGCGACGCGGGCCCGGTGGCGATCGTGACCACCGTCGACCAACTCGCGGCCGCACTCGACGGTGCCCGCCTCCTGGTAGTGAACGCCAGCGCCGACCGCACGACCCCGATCCCGCAGGACGAGGAGTTCGGCCGCGTCCTCGACGCCTTCCTGGCCCGTGGCGGCAGCCTGCTCGCCACGCACAGCGCGACGATCGCGTTTCCCCAGCTCGCGACCTGGCGGTCCACGGTCGGCGCCGCCTGGGACCACGGTCGGACCTTCCACCCGCCGATCGGAACCAGCCTCATCCGACGCACCGACATCGAGCACCCGATCACTACCGGTCTCGTGGACTTCGAGGTGCACGACGAGCGCTACACCGACCTGGAGTTGCTCGACGGCGTCGACGTCGAGACTCTCTACGTCCACGACGAGGGCGGCGACACCCACCCGCTCGTCTGGGCGCGCACGGCCGGGAGCAGCCGGATCGTCTACAACGCACTCGGTCACGACGCCCGGTCGTACGAGTCGCCGGGGCACGTCGAGCTGCTGCGGCGCATCGTGCTCTGGCTCCGTCACCGCATCTGATCCGCAACGGTCCACGGTGGTCACTGCACACCGACCGGCCGCCCGCAACCGCTGCGGGTGACGCCCCGCGTGCCCCGGTGAAGAACTTCACAGGGGTTGGGCGATCGTCACCGACCGTGCCTAACGTCGGTCGGGTTCGCCACTGCGGACACCACGGCCGGCAACGCCAAATCCTGCCCCCGGTCGGTGGAACCCAGTCACCCGGGCAGGAGCGGGGGACCCAAACGTTCCTCGGTGCACGTCACCTCGGGGTGAAGCCGCGATCGTGCGGCCGGGCTCCTCGGCCCGAACCCGACAGCTCACCTCGCCGGCGTGGAGGAAGTTCACATGACGTCTGTCTACACGCCCCGTCACCGACGGGTCACCACCCGCCGTCTCGCCGTCGGCACCCTGGCCGTCGGTGCGGTCACCGGTGCTGTGGCCCTCTTCGGCCCGGCCGCCCCCGCGCAGGCCGCGGTCAACTGGGACGCGATCGCCAA
This sequence comes from Micromonospora sp. A202, assembly GCF_006715105.1. Taxonomy (NCBI): domain Bacteria; kingdom Bacillati; phylum Actinomycetota; class Actinomycetes; order Micromonosporales; family Micromonosporaceae; genus Micromonospora; species Micromonospora sp. A202. The sequence goes on from NZ_VFMP01000001.1 coordinate 2,708,907, forward strand.
GTGCGAGTCCGGCGGTAACTGGAAGATCAACACCGGCAACGGCTACTACGGTGGCCTGCAGTTCTCCCAGAGCACCTGGGCCGGCTACGGCGGCAAGAAGTACGCCGCCCGCGCCGACCTGGCCAGCCGCGGCGAGCAGATCGCCATCGCCGAGAAGGTGCTCGACGGGCAGGGCATCGGCGCGTGGCCGACCTGCGGCAAAAAGGGCGGTTCGTCCGGCGGCTCCGCCACGAAGCCGTCGACGAAGTCCACGCAGAAGCCCACCGCGAAGTCCACGGCGAAGCCCACCGAGCAGCAGGAGCGGCCCTCGCGGCGGGAGCAGCCGGCGACCCGCAACCACGAGCGCACCGCGCCGACCACGGGCGGCCAGACGTACCTGGTCAAGCCGGGCGACACCCTGTCGGAGATCGCCGACAGCCACCGGGTGGCCGGCGGTTGGCAGGCGCTCTACGAGCACAACCAGCAGCTGATCGGGGCCGACCCGGGCCTGATCTTCCCGGGTCAGCGGCTCAGCCTCTGACGGTCTTCCCGGGTCAGCGGCTCAGCCTCTGAGGGATGACACACGAACGCTCGGCCGGGTCACCGGCCGAGCGTTCGTACGTGTGGTGCGGATCAGCCCGAGCGCCCGTACCCCGGGGGGAAGCCGTCACGCCGCGGAGGCGGATGCCTTCGACCCTCGGTGCGACGCGACCGGGCCGGCGTTCCAGCCCCAGCGGGGCGCCGGTGCGCTGCCCTCCCCGGACCAGCCCGTGCCGCCCTCCTCGTTGTCGCCGCCGTCGATGGTCACCTCGCCCGGGGCGGGTGTGCTGCGGGCCAGTCGCATCGACTGCTCCGCGCCGGCGCGGGCCGCGCACGGCCAGGACTGCCCGGCGCACTGAAGGTTGCGGCACCGACCCTCGTCGTCCGGCTCGTGGGCGCTCAGCACGTCGATCGCCAGTTGCCAGAGCAGCGGGTCTGTCACGTCGTGCGGCCGCTCGGCAGTGCGACTCGGCCGGTTGCTGGTGTCGTCGTCGGACATTGTGGGTCCCCCCTTGTCAGGCTGTACCCCACAAGGGTCACCCGTCAGCCGCCGGTTAAACCGCCGACCTGCTGTGATGTGTCTCCGGTCGCAGCGTTCGCCGGGACGCCGCACGCAGATCGGTCAATCCGGCAGCAGCGGCATCTCGACGCCCGGCTCCCGGCCGAGCAGGACCGCTCGGGTCAGCGCCGTTGAGCCGAACCGGTCACGGACCGCGTCCACCGCAGCGTCCAACTCCGCGCCCGGATCGCGGTGAAACGGCAGCTCCGGTTGCACGGGGTTGTCGTCCAGGTTGCCCACTGAGACACCGATCAGGGTGACACCACGACGATCGATCTCGGTCAGCGCGGCTCGCAGCAACGCGCGCGCGGCGGCGAGCAGCGGCGTCGTGTCGGCGGTCGCCTTGCCGATGGTGTGCGAGCGAGTGGCCCGGGTGTAGTCGCCGAAGCGCAGCCGCAACACCACGGTGCGACCGGAGCGCCCAGCCGCCCGCATGCGGCGGCTGACCCGGTCGACCAGGCCGGCGAGGATGGCATCCAGCTCCGCCGGGGCATGCGGCGTGCGGCTCAGCGCATGCTGCGCGCCCATCGAACCGCGTCGACGGCCGACCTGCACCGAGCGAGGATCGCGGTTGTGCGCCAGAGCGTGCAGGTGCCGGCCGGCGCCCGAGCCGAGCAGCGACACCAGGGCGGCCTCACCGAGCCGGGCCACCTCACCGACCGTACGGATCCGGCGTTCCCGCAGCTTCGCTGAGGTGACCGGCCCGACGCCCCACAACCGCTCGACCGGCAGTGGGTGCAGGAACGCCAACTCGGCGTCCGGTGCGACCACCAGCAGACCGTCCGGCTTCGCCACCCCGCTGGCCACCTTCGCCAGGAACTTCGTGCGGGCCACACCCACCGTGATCGGCAGGTGGACCCGTTCACGAACCTCCCGGCGCAGCCGCTCGGCGATCTCGGCCGGCGACCCGACCAGCCGCCACAGGCCACCGACGTCCAGGAACGCCTCGTCGATGGAGAGCCCCTCGACCAGTGGCGTGGTCTGCCGGAAGATCTCGAAGACCGCCCGGCTCGCCGCCGTGTACGCCGACATCCGGGGCGGCACCACGATCGCGTCCGGACAGAGGCGGCGCGCCTGCTGACCACCCATCGCGCTGCGTACGCCTCGCGCCTTCGCCTCGTAACTGGCCGCGAGGACCACGCCGCCCCCGACGATCACCGGCCGCCCCCGCAGGCGCGGGTCGTCACGCTGCTCGACCGACGCGTAGAAGGCGTCCAGGTCGGCGTGCAGGATGCTGGCGCCGGGCGACACGTACACATGTTCGCATGGCGGGTGGCCATCTCTGCAATGAGCTGGGCGAACGTCCGATCAGTCGAGGCAGAACTCGTTGCCCTCCGGGTCGGCCATGACGAGGTGACCGGCGCCCAGTGGGGGAGCGGGCTCGTGGCGACTGAGTCGGGTGGCGCCGTATGCGGCGAGTCGTTCCGCCTCCGCCTCCAGCGCCGCCATCCGCTCGTCACCCGTGAGCCCGGGAGCGGCCCGCACATCGAGGTGTACGCGATTCTTCACCTGCTTGGGCTCGGGCACCCGCTGGAAGAACAGGCGCGGTCGCACACCCTCGGGGTCGACCACCGCTGAGGCGTCGTTGCGGTTCTCCGGCGGGACCCCCATCGCGTCCAGCGCCTGCTCCCACGACTCGAAGTTTCCGGGCGGTCCCTGCAACTGGTAGCCGAGGGCCTCGGCCCAGAACTCGGCCAACCCGGCGGGGTCGGCGCAGTCGAAGGTGATCTGGACGTCGCGGGCCATGTCAGCTCCCTGTCTCGTGATCTGGTCGGTCATGATCCCAGCCTCTCGTGAATAGCGGACAGGATCGTTCCGCGATCCGTGCGACGATCGGCGCGTGACCGTCGAGGCAACGACCGAGCGGGTGCTGCGGTTGCTGGCGCTGCTCCAGCGGCGACCATCCTGGACGGCCGCCGACCTCGCCGCTGAGCTGGGCGTCACCGACCGCTGCGTCCGCCGCGACGTGCAACGACTGCGCACACTCGGCTATCCCGTGCAGGCGGTGTCGGGCGTCGGCGGTGGCTACCAGCTCGGCGCGGGCACCCGGCTGCCGCCGTTGCTCCTCGACGACGAGGAGGCCATCGCGACGGCGGTCTCCCTGCGCCTCGCCTCGGGCGGCACGATCGCCGGAGCGGGCGAGGCGGCCCTGCGGGCGCTCGCGAAGCTCGACCAGGTGATGCCGTCGCGGTTGCGTGCCGAGGTGCGGGCGGTGCACGGCGCCACGGAGACGCTCCTGGGCCCCGTGGCCGAGATCGACGCGGAGCTGCTGGTGACCCTGGCGCGGGCCTGTCGCGACGCGCTGCGGGTCCGCTTCACCTACGCCGGCCGCGACGGTGGGGACCGCGAACGGACGGTGGAACCGATCCGGATGGTCACCACAGGTCGCCGCTGGTATCTGATGGCCTGGGACGTCGACCGCGACGACTGGCGTACGTTCCGGCTCGACCGGATGGGCGCGGCGACCGCGACGACCTGGCGCTTCCGAGCGCGCGAGCATCCGGATCCGGTCGCCTACGTGCAGCGGTCGGTGACCGAGGCGCCGTACCGGTATCTCGCCCGCGTGCGGGTGCACGCCCAGCCGGACCGGGTGCGGGCGTTGGTGCCACCGCAGGTCGGGCGGGTCGAGGACGACCGCGACGGATGGTGCGTGCTGGTCGTCGGCGGCGAGAGCCTGGACTGGCTCGCCGCGCATCTGGCACGCCTCGATCACGAGATGGAGGTGCTGGAGCCTCCCGAGTTGCGCGAGGCCGTCGGCCGCCTCGCCCGTCGCCTCGCCGTGCTGGCGGGTGGGCCATCGGAGCCGGGCGGGTAGTGGCGCAGCGCGTAGTGCAGCAGCGACACCGGGCTGCCGTCCGGGGCGGTCCATGGTGCCGTGCTCGTCCCGACGCGCCGCCAGCCGGTGCGCTCGTAGAGCGCGGCGGCCGCAGCACCACCGGCGGCCAACTCCAGCACCAGGTCCGTACCGCGTCTGCTCGCCCACTGCCGGGCCCGGTCCAGCAGCGCGCTGCCCAGCGCCAACCCTCGGGCGGACGGCACCACGAAGAGGCGAGCCACCTCGGCCGTCGGCCGGGCCGGCGGCCCGCCCACCGGGTCGGGGATCCGATGCACCGCGACATGCCCCACGACGGCCCCGTCGGCGTCGACCGCCACCCAGGCGCGCGCCGGGTGCGGCTCGCGCAGCCAGCGGTGCGGGTCGGCGGGCCAGTTCAGCGGGTACCTGTCGACCCGGTGAACCTCGGCGAGCCCCGCGACGCAGCCGTCCAGGTCGGTGGCGCGCCGCCGGCGGATCCGGGGCTGGTTCACAGGTCGTCGAACGGGCCGGCGTAGCGGAATTCACCGCGGATCGACTCCCGCCACGCGGTCAGCGGCCGGGCCTGGAAATACTGCGGCCCCCACGGCTGCGGCGGGGTGACGCCCAGCTCGACGGCGGGCCGGAACCCGAAGCGTGGGTAGTAGTCAGGGTGCCCGAGCAGCACCACGAGCGGCTCGTCCCGCGCGTCGGCCGCGCCGAGCACCGCGTGCATCAACGCGTGGCCCACCCCACGGCGCTGCCAGTCGGGCAGCACACCGAGCGGCCCCAGCCCGAGCGCCACCGGCTCGCCGGCCACCCGGCCGCGGGTGGCCACCACGTGCCCCACCACCTGGCCGTCCGGATCGGTCGCCACCAACGAGTACGCGGGCAGCCAACCCTCGTCAGCGCGCAGCGCGTCGACCAGTGTCGCCTCGACCGGTACGCCAGCGCCGTCGGTCCTGGCGAAGGCGGCGGAGTGAACCGCCCGAATGGCGTCGGCGTCGGCGTCCGTCTCGCGTCTGATCAGCACCGCGCCACCATAGGCCCACCGTGTCGCCGGCTCCACGCCTTTATCACCTGCGCCGATGTGTCGACGGTCGTCGCTTCGGAGTCATGCCGGCGGGCACGCGCGGCGGGCATGACGCGAAAACGACTGATGACTGTGAGGCATAAATATGCCTCACAGTCATCAAGCTCATGGGCCCAAGGGCTCGGACCTGGGACCTCAGCCCACGGCGGTGGCCGAGGGTGGGGCGCTGCCGCCCTGGGGCACCTCCGGAGTCATCAGCCGGATGATCTCCGCCCGGTCGGCCGGCGAGGGCATACCCCATTCGGGCCGGTAGCCGTACACCTCATGCAGTGGGGTGGAGCAGGTGCGGCCGTTCAGGATCTCCACGGCGTCGGTGCCGATCAGGCCGGGGTGTTCGACGCCGCAGGCCTCGGCGACCTTGGTCAGGTCGCGGCGCAGCGTCTGCAGGTAGTTGGCCGCCCGGACCGACTTCAATGCCGGGTCCAGGCCCCGGGTGAGCCACGTGTTCTGCGTCGCGACACCGGTGGGGCAGGTGTCGGTGTGGCACTTCTGTGCCTGGATGCAGCCGATCGACAGCATCGCCTCCCGGCCGACGTTGACCAGGTCGCAGCCGAGCGCGAAGGCCACGATGGCGTTGTCCGGCAGGCCGAGTTTGCCGCCGCCGATGAAGACCACCTGCTCGTGCAGGTCGTGCTCGGCGAACACCTTGTAGACCCGGGAGAAGCCCTGCTGGAACGGGAGCGACACCGAGTCGGTGAAGATCAGCGGCGCGGCGCCCGTCCCACCCTCGCCACCGTCGATGGTCACGAAGTCGACGCCTCGGCCGGTGTCGCGCATCAGGGTGGCCAGCTCCTGCCAGAAGCCCAGGTCACCGACCGCCGACTTGATGCCGACCGGCAGGCCCGTCTCGGCGGCCAGCAGCTCCACCCAGTCGAGCAGGCTGTCGCAGTCGGAGAACTCGGCGTGCCGGGACGGGCTCACGCAGTCCTGACCGGCCGGGATGCCCCGGGTGGCGGCGATCTCGGCGGACACCTTCGCCCCCGGCAGCAGCCCACCGAGGCTCGGCTTGGCGCCCTGGCTCAGCTTGATCTCCAACGCCTTGACCGGTGCGCCAGCCACCAGGTCCTTCAGTCGGTCGAGGCTGAACCGGCCGTGTTCGTCGCGGCAACCGAAGTACGCCGTTCCGAGTTGGAAGACCAGGTCACCGCCGTTGCGGTGGTACGGCGACAGGCCACCCTCGCCGGTGTTCTGCAGGCAGCCGGCGAGTGCGGCCCCCTTGTTCAGTGCGGTGATGGCGTTGCCGGAGAGCGAGCCGAAGCTCATGCCGGAGATGTTGACCACCGACTCCGGGCGGAACGCGCGGGCCCGCCCCCGGGCCGCGCCGAGCACCTTCGCCGACGGCAACCGCACGTCGTGCCCGGCGGCGGGTGTCGACGGCGGCACGGCCCTGCCGAACGTGCGGTGCTTGATGATCGGGTAGCCGGGGGTGTACTCGATGTCGTTGTCAGTGCCGAAGCCGAAGTAGTTGTTCTCCTGCTTCGCCGACGCGTACACCCAGCGGCGTTGGTCGCGGGTGAACGGCCGTTCCTCGTTGTTGCCGGCGACGATGTACTGCCGTAACTCCGGGCCGATCGCCTCCAACAGGTAACGGGCGCGACCGAGCACCGGATAGTTGCGCAGCAACGCGTGGTCGCGCTGGATCAGGTCCCGCGCGGCGAGCGCCGCGACGGCGGCGGCGACAGCGGGTACGGCTCGACGGGCTCATTTCATGCCCGGCACTCTTTCCGCCCGCACCTCCGGCCAAACCGGCCCCGCCGATTCAATGCGCTGGTCAGGACCGGGGCGGGGACCAGGAGGCACGCCCGGCGGCGGTGCGGGGCGTGCCCGCACCGCCGCCACGGGCTCAGCGACGCCGGAAGGACTCGCGGACCGACCCGCCGACCACCGTGCACCACGTGCTCGTGCTGAGCTTGCCGTTGCGGGGCAGGCCGTGCAGTGCCTGGAGGTCCTGCACCGCGGCCCGGGTGGCGTGGTCGTAGGCACCGGTGACGGTGACCGCGTACCCCTTCGTGGCGAGGATTTCCTGCACCGCCGTGACCGGCGCGCCGGTGGCGTGCTGGTCCAGCTCGGGGACCAGGGTCTCCCAGGTCGGCGTGGTGAGGGTGGCGTCCACGTCGACCGCGATGCCGTTGCGGGCCTGCCAGTCCTGCACGGCCGCCACGGTCGCCGCGTCGAAGGTGCCGCTGACCGTCACCGCGTAGCCCCGGAACGCGAGCAGGTGCTGCACCACCCGGACCGAGGGAGAGTTGACGAACCGCCACAGGTCCGGCCAGCGGCGGGCCGGCACGTCGCCCAGCGTCGTGCCGAGGGCGGCGTGCACCCGCCGACGCAGCTCGGGGAACTGCCGGTAGAAGGCCGCGCCCGGGCACTCGGTGGTGCGGAAGTCCCAGTGGCCGAAGATGTCGTGGGCGTGCAGCCCGTACTGCCGGCAGATCGCGACACAGAGCTTGACCAGCGAGTCCGTCAGCGCCTTCGGCGGCGTCTCGGTGACGTAGGTGCCCTCGTTCTCGATGCCGATGGCCCGGCCGTTCTCGCCCGGGCAGTGCGCCGAGATCATCTGGCGGTCGCCGGCTTCGAGGCGCTCCAGGCTGCCCCGGCGACCCTCCAGCACGTAGCCGCCGCGGCTCACCGTGAAGTGCTGGCCGGTGTCCGACCAGCCGTTGCCGTCCATGTGCAGGTCCTGGCACTCGTGGGCCAGTTTGACCGCCTGCTCGCGGGAGTAGTCGGTGACGTTCGGAAACGCCATGTGGTGCACGATGATCTTGTTGGTGGCGATGGCGCTGACCGACAGCGGGTCCTTCGGCGGACGGGCGGCCCACTCGTCGCAGCTGATGATCCAGTCCAGGTCGGCGCCGGGGGCGGCGGCCTGCGCCGAGGTGGGGAAGGCCAGTTCGCTCCCGACGACGGCGACCGTGGCGGCGCCGAGACCGGCTCGCAGCAGTGTCCGGCGATCCACTTCGGAATGGTCGACGTGCATGACATCTCCTCCTGCGGCCGACGGCGTGGGATGAAAAGTAGCTCCAGTGGCCGCACGCACTCCGGAGAATATTGCCAAGACCCGGGCGCGCGCCAGAGGGCGCCCGACCTCGGGTGGGTGGCCGGAAAACGGGTCGGCCTAAAGATCAATGTTCGGCTAGCCTGGCCGCTGACTCGGGGGTGGAAGATGAAACTTGGTGAGGCGCTGGCAGACCGCGCCGAGGCGGTACGACGAATCGAGCAGCTGCGAACCCGGATCAACGGCAGCGCCCGGTACCAGGAGGGTGAACTGCCTCCGGAGGACGCTGCGGCGCTCCTGACCGAGCTGGACCAGGTCCTCGACAACCTGGAGACACTGATCCGGCGGATCAACCGGACCAACGCCACGGTGCCGGTCGACGACCGTGGCACGCTCACCGACGCGTTGGCCCGGCGGGATGTGCTACGGCTGCGGCACGCTGCCATGACGGCGGCCGCAGACGCCGCCGCCGGCAGCGGGCGTGGTCACCTGGCCCGGCAGCTCCGCTCCGAGCTGAAGATGCTCGCCGCGCTGCCGGTCGCCGAACTCCGGGAGCGGGCCGACGGACTCGCCAGCGAGCTGCGCCAACTCGAGGTGCAGATTCAGCGCACCAACTGGGAGGCTGACCTGCTGGAGTGACCGACTCCAGCAGCGATGTGGAGCAGGTAGCCGTCGTGGAGGCGTGTACAAACAGGCCCGGGCTGCAATCCCGGATCCTCTCCTGGCGCGCGGTGGGCAGCGCGGGGTTCGACTCCCCAGGCACGACGCAGCCCAGCACCGAGGACAGGTAACGCCGCAGCACGTACACCACATCACCACGTACAGATCCACGACGGCGAGGGTGGGCTCGGGGCACTCCACATCCGCGCGATCGCGTGCTGGTCACTCACCATCATGCGACCGAGAGGCAACCCCGCCTGGTCGGCGTTTCCGCGACTCGGGTCGGGGGTAGGTCGGGGCTGACCATCCCGGCTGCCCGCATGAAGGAATGACCATATGAGTGACAACGTCAGCGACGCGGTGGGCGACGCCCTCCGATCGGTGATGCTCTTCCTGCCCAAGGCCGTCGCCTTCCTGGCGATCCTGGTGGCGGGATGGCTGATCGCCAAGGCCGTACTGAAGATCGTGGAAAAGGTCCTGGAACGGGTGGGCTTCGACCGCGCCGTCGAACGCGGCGGCATCCGCCGCGCGTTGAGTCGCTCCCGGTACGACGCCAGCGACATCGTCGCGAAGCTCGTCTACTACGGGTTGCTGCTGTTCACCCTGCAACTCGCCTTCGGCATCTGGGGGCCCAACCCGATCTCCGACCTGCTTGGCGCGGTGATCGCGTGGCTGCCGCGCGCGTTCGTCGCGATCGTCATCGTCGTGGTGGCCGCCGCGATCGCCAACGCGGTCAAGGACATCATCAGCGGCGCGCTCGGCGGCCTGTCGTACGGCCGGGTGCTGGCCACCATCGCCTCGGTGTTCATCCTCGGCCTCGGCGTCATCGCCGCGCTGAACCAGATCGGGGTGGCCACCGCGGTCACCACCCCTGTTCTGATCGCGGTGCTGGCCACGATCGGCGGCATCCTCGTCGTCGGGGTCGGCGGTGGCCTGATCCGTCCGATGCAGAATCGTTGGGAGGCGTGGCTGACCCGCGCCGAGCAGGAGTCGCAGCAGATCGCCGCGCACGCCCGCGCCTACCGCGAGGGGCGCCGCGACGCCGAGGCCGAGCTGGCCCGGGCGTCCGCCGCCCCCGCCGAGCCGGCCCGGCCGCCGTTCGTCGCCGACGACCCGGAGCGCACCCAGATGCTGACGCGACCGACCGACACGGAGGCCACCCAGGTGGTGCGTGCACCCTCCGACCCGGAGGCCACCCAGGTGGTGACCCGCCCGGCCGACTCGGAGGCCACCCAGGTGGTCAGCCGGGGCGGCGACACGGACACGACCCAGGTGGTCGGCCGGGGTGATGGCGACTCGGACACGACCCAGGTGGTGAGCACCGGCACCGGTGGTGCGGTGCCCGGTCCGCGTACCAGCGACGACAGCGAGACCACCACTGTCATCCCGCCGGTGGACCGGCGCTGACCAGCAGTCGTTGAAGCGGGGCGGGATCGATCTGATCCCGCCCCGCTTCGCGTTGCCCGGCACTCCGAAAGTGCTTTCCGGCGCGGCGGTGCGCGTCTAGCATCGCTGACATGACCTGGCGACATTGATCCAGCAGAGCAGGCCGATCCCGTGGGCCACCACCGGCACCGCACGTCCGGTGTCCGTCTCCACTCCCACGGGAAGGCCCCATGATTCACCTCGCCTCGCGCGTGCCCGACCCGGCGATCCGTCGGCTGACGGCCACCCTCTACGGGTACGCGTTCCTCAGCGACCTCGTCCTGCTCTACCCGCTGTACGTGGTGTTCTTCGCCGACACCGGGTTGTCGGTGGGGCAGATCTCGTCGCTCTTCGTCATCTGGTCGGCCGCCGGCATCCTGTTCGAGGTGCCGTCCGGCGCGTGGGCCGACGTGGTGTCCCGTCGGCTGCTGTTGTGCGTTGCCCCGCTGGTGACCGCCGCCGGGTTCGCACTCTGGGTCCTGCTGCCTTCGTACCCCGCGTTCGCGGTCGGGTTCCTCCTCTGGGGTGCCGGCGGAGCGCTCGTCTCCGGTGCGCTGGAGGCGCTGGTCTGGACCGAGTTGGACCGGCTCGGCGCGGTCGGCCGGTACGCCCGGGTGCTCGGGCGCGCGCGCACGGCCGGTGTGCTGGGCGTGGTGGTCTCCGGAGTGCTCGCCGGCCCGGTGCTCGCCGTCGGCGGTTACCCGGCGGTCGGCGCGGCCAGCGTGCTGGCCTGTCTGCTCGCCACGATCGTCGCCGTCCGGTTCCCGGAGCGCCGCCCACCAGCCGACGCCCCGGTCGACGCCCCGGCCGGCGCGCCCGTCCAAGCTGTCGTGCCCGTCCCGGCCAGCGGGCACGACCCGGCCGCTGCGGTACGGCCCGTGGCTGCGGCCATGCCCGGGGATCGCGAGCCGGACGGCTCCCCAGCAGACGAGGGCGACCTCGGTTGGTGGGACACACTGCGGGCCGGAGTGACGCAGGTCCGCACCCGCCCCCCGGTGCGGTCAGCCGTGCTGCTGGTCGCCGTGGTCGCCGCCGACTGGGGCGCCCTGGACGAGTACTCCCCGCTGCTGGCCCTGGACACCGGTGTGCGGGCGGAGGTCGTACCGCTGCTGCTCCTGCTGCTCTGGGCCGGGGTGACAGCCGGCGGGCTGCTCGCCGGAGTGGGGGAGCGGCTGGGCCGCCGGGGCTACGCCGCTCTGCTGGGCCTGGTCGGTGTCGGGCTGGCCGGTGGCGCGTTGACCGGGCGACCGGCCGGCTTCGTGCTGCTCGCGCTGGGGTTCGGTGCCGCGCAGTTGGCCACCGTGCTGGCCGACGCGCGGCTCCAGGCCAGGATCACCGGCAAGAGCCGCGCCACCGTCACGTCGCTGGCCGGGATGGCCACCGACCTGCTGATCATCGGGACGTACGCCGGTTACGGCCTCCTGGCCACAGTGGTCGGCAACGCGGTGGCGTTCGCGGTGACAGCCGGCCCGTACCTCGTGCTGGGCCTGGTGCTGTTGACCCGCCGGCGCCCGACGGTCGTGCCCGCCAGCAGCACGGCGGCTGCGGCGCACGGCCCGCGATGACCGGGGACCCGGCGGCGGCCGACGTGGCCGCCGCCGGCCCTCGCTCAGCTGGACAGGTGCAGGAAGGACCACTGGTGGCCGTCGAGGTCGCGGAAACCGCGCATGTACATCGGCCCGTTGGCCATGCCGGGCCCGAGCGACTGCCCGCCGGCGACAGCCGCCCGGTCGACCTGCTCGTCGACCTGCTCGCGGCTCTGCGCCGACAGCCCGACGACGACCTCCCGGCTGGTCTCCGTGTCGGTGGCGGCGACACCGGTGTACGACTCGAAGCCGGAGCGGAGGTGCAGCACCAGGCGGGTGCTGTCGGAGATGGTGAACACCATGGTGTCCCCGTCCAGGTCGGCCTGGTCATTGGTGAACCCGATCGCCCGGTAGAACTCGGCGGCAGTGGTCAGGTCGCGCACCGGCAGGTTGATGAACGTCATGGTCATCGGTTGTCTCCGTTCGACTCGAGCAGTGCCTTCAACGCGGCGAGCCGCTCCCGCCAGTACGCCTTCAGCTCGGCGGCCTGCTCGGCTCCGGTCAGCTTCTCGTGCAGCACGCTGACCCGGGCCTTCGACTCGCCGACAGCGTCGAAGCCGACGACGATCCGGGTGGGACCACCGGCCCAGTCGGCCCGGAAGCTGCGGGGCGCGGTGGTGGTGCGGACGCGTACCTCGATGTCGGGCAGCCACCTGGTGCGTGCCGTCTCGTCGGCGAAAGCCTCGTACAGTCGCGCCGCCGGCACCGCCACCGTCCGGCTGGCAGCGGCCGAGAAGCCCCCGTCGCGTTGCTGACCGGGCGCGCGCAGGCCACGCGCCTGCTCGTACCCGACGGTGATGGTCTGTGACCACCAGCCTGTCACGTCGTGCTCGGTGACCAGGTGGCGGGCGATCTGGGTGTGGGTCCGCTCGGTGGCGGCCGCGGCGTCGAGCAGGGCGAACCACTCGGCCCAGCCACGGCCGGTCCGGGCGCGGATCAGGTCGTCGGCGATCCGCTCGGTCTGCGCCGCGGCGGGCGCGGGAGACGAGGCCGGAGGCGCCTCGGACGCCGGTTCGGTGGCCTTGTTGATCAGGTGTCGGCGGGCGGTGGTGTAGCTCCCAGTGGGGCATGTGGCACCACGTCCCGAGGGCTCAGGGCCCCCTTTGCCTCCGCGTTGCCGGCGGCGTGAGCGCCGGGAGGGAGGTGCGGCGCAGGACTACGCCAAGGAGATCCTACGCCAACTCGACCGTCAGGGCTGGTCACCGTCGAGGTAGACCCACCGGCCGTCCTCGCGGACGAACCGGCTGTGTTCGGTCAGGGTGCCGGGCCGTCCCGCGTCCCGGTAGTGGGCGTGGAACGTCACAGTGCCGGCGGCGTCGAGCAGGCCGCCCCGCTCGGTCTCGACGATCTCCAGTCGGGTCCACCGTTGCCCCGGGTCCAACTCCAGGGAGGCGGGCCGGGTCGAGGAGTGCCAGCTGCGCAGCAGGTAGCCGGTGTCGCCGAGGGCGAAGGCGCTGAACCGGGAGCGCATCAGCGCCTCGGCCGTCCCTGCCGGGCTGTCGCCGCTGTGCGCCGGGGCGCAGCAGTCCGCGTACGCCTGGCCGGAGCCGCACGGGCAGGCCCGTCCCGTCGTCGTGTTCGCCCGTCGGCGTCCCGCACCCTTAGCCACGTCGTCATCCTGCCCCACGGAAATCGGGGTGTCCGGCAGGGTCCAACACCCCGACTTCAAGGAACCCGAGTCGATCAAGCCGGTCGGGCGGGGGTGGTAGGGGCCGGCCGGGGCGATCAGAGCCAGCCGGAGCGGCGGAACAGCCGGTACAGGAAGAGGGCGGCAGCCGCCATCAGGGCGAGGGCACCGGCGTAGCCGTAGCGCCAGGCCAGCTCCGGCATGTGGTCGAAGTTCATGCCGTAGATGCCGGCGATGCCGGTCTGGGTGGCCGCGATGGCCGCCCATGCCGCGATCTTGCGCATGTCGTTGTTCTGCTCCACGGCGAGCTGCGCCAGTCGCGACTGGACGATCGAGGTGAGCAGGTCGTCGTACGCGGCCACCCGGTCCACCGCCCTGCTCAACCGGCCGTCCACGTCCACGAACCAGCGGTGCAGGGCGCGCGGCGGGCCGTCGGGGTCGAGCAGCGTACGCATCGGCGCCTGCAACGGCAGGACCGCCCGCTTGAACTCCACCACCTCCCGTTTGAGCTGGTAGATGTGCTGAATGTCGGCCCTGCGGTCGCGGGCGAACACCGCCTCCTCGACCCGTTCCAGGTCCCGTTCGACGTGCCCGGCCACCTCCAGGTAGGAGTCGACCATCCGGGCGCAGACCGCGTACGCCACCGCCCACGGGCCGGCGGCCAGCAGCGCGGGGCGGCCCTCGATGTCGGCGCGGACGGTGCGCAGCGCCCCGGCGGCGCCGTGCCGCACGGTGATGGCGAACCGGTCCCCGAGCAGCACCATCACGTCCCCGGTGTCGATCACCTCGGAGGTGTCGGTCAGCTCGGCGTGCTCCACGTACCCGGCGGTGCGCAGCACCAGCAGCGTGACCGACCCGTGGCGTTGCACGGTCGGGCGGTGCCCGTCGGCGAGCGCCTGTTCGACGGTCAGCTCGTCCAGGCCGAAGGTGCGGCCCACCGCGGCGAGCACGGCCGGGCCCGGGTCGTGCAGTCCCAGCCACACGAAGGCGTCGCGACCGTGCCGCGCTCGGGCGTACGCGTCGTCGTAGTGCGGTCGACCGGGCTCCCGCCGACCGTTGACGTAGACGGCGCAGTCGACCACGGCGTCCGGGTTGGACCGGCGAGGGCTGGGGGCGACGCCCTCGGGTCGGCCGAGCAGTCGACGGGCCAGCGCGCGTACGCCCTGACCGGCCCGGTCCCGTACCGGTCGCTGATCCACCACGTGCCTCCCCGTCGCCCGCGCACCGCCCCGGTCGCGGTGTGCTCGCAGGGGATGGTGCCACCGCATTCTGCCGAGCAGGGTCCGGCTCCCGACAGCGGGGCGGGTGGCTCAGGCGGTGCGGGTGGCGAAGACGACGATGTTGTCGACGTAGTTGCCGGTCGAGGCGTCGAACCGGCCGCCGCAGGTGATGAGGCGCAGCCCGGCCGCGTCCGCCGGGCCGTAGACCAGCGTGCTGGGAAAGCGGTCCTTGGGGTACGCCTGGACGTCGTCCACTGTGAACGTGGCGACCTGCGCGTCGGCGCGGGTGACCTGGATCTGCTCACCGGCGCGCAGCCGACCGAGGTCGAAGAAGACCGCCGGGCCGGCCGGTGAGTCGACGTGACCCACCAGGACGGCGTTGCCGGTCTCGCCGGGGCTCACCCCGTACCGGTACCAGCCGGCGAGGGTGGGCTTGTCCAGTGGCGGCACCCCCAGCACCCCGGCGGCGTCCGCTCCGATCGGGACGACCTCGGCGCGTACACCGATGGCGGTGATCTGCACCCGGACCGGCGCGGCGCGTGACAGCGGCGCCAGGTCCGGTGCGGGATGGGTGCGTCGCGGCGCGTCGGCCGGCGGTCGTGGTGGCCGCGCCGGGTCGGCGGTGAGGCCGACGGTGATCAGCCCCAGCCCGGTCACGCCGAGCAGGGCCACCACGGCCGGTAGGGTCCGCCGCCACCACACGTGGTTACCTCCGCGCTGGATCGTCCGGGTGCCCGCGCCGGTGTCACCGGTGCGGGCACCCGTCCTCAGGGATGGAGCAGTCGCCGATCAGGCGACAGTGGACACCGGACGTCGCCGGCGGATCAGGATCACCGCGCCGGCCAGGGCGGTGCCGAGCAGCGTGCCGCCGGCGGCCAGGGTGCCGGTGTCGCGGCTGTCGCCGCCGGAACCGGCGGGTGCGCCGCCGATCGGGGTGACGGTGAACGTGGCCGTGCCGGCCGAGCTGCCGTCGCCGCAGGTCGCCGCCACCGTGTACGTGCCCAGGGTGAACCCGGCGGTGAAGAGTTCGGCGCTGAGCCCGCCGCCGGCCGCGGCCGTGGTGGATCGGACGTTCTGATCGCGGTTGGGGCCGGTGACCCGGAAGAGGGCGTCACCCGACTTCGGGTTGCAGGTCGTCGCGGTGAGCACGACGGTCCCACCGACCGGGGTGGTGGCCGGTGACACCGTGGTGTCGGCCAGTGCGGCGCCTGGCAGCAGGAGCGTGCCGAGGCCCACGCCGAGCGCCGCCGAGCAGAGTGCTGTTGAGACCTTCATACGCGTCTTCCCTCACTTTTCGTCCGCTGACTGCGTGGGACGTCGTTCGGGTGGCCAACTCCGTGACTAGCACCGGTGTGCCCAACACTAGGTGGGTTGGACCCACGATCAGGTGAAAATGAGAATTCCTCGTTGCCGTCACGTGTCCACCCGAAGGCGGGGAGAGCTGCGGAAAGGCCCGGACGGCCCGACCGGCACCGGTGCTCCGATCGATGTCCGCTCCGCCCGCGCTGTCGCCGCTGGGTCGATGGCGAGGTATGGCGTCGGCTGTCCAGGACCGGGTGGGCTGAACCCGGTCGGCCGGTGGGTTACGCGGGGATCGGCTCGCCGGTCTCCAGCAGGGTCTTGAGGCTGGCCAGCAGCTCCGGCCAACCGCCGCTGCCATCGAGCTGGCCGCTGATCGCCCGGTGCATCTCGCTCTCGGGGGAGAAGTCGTCGTGGACGACGGTCAGCCGGACGGCCGCGTCACCGTGTGGCTCGATCTCGAAGGTCACCTTCGACCGGCGCTCACCGAGCCGGGCGGCCAGTTGCTCGGGTGACCAGCCGAAGTGCTCGGCGTGCTCCGGCTGGAAGCCGTGCCAGCTGTACGACAGGCGACGGTACGGCTCGGCGACGAGCACCCGCTGACCGAGATCGCGTGGCTCGCCGTCCGGCGTGTCCTGCCACAGCACCGGGGACCCGACCTGCCAGTCGGACGCCAGGGCGACCCCGCCCCAGTAGCGGCGGGTGAAGGCCGGTTCGGTGAGCGCGGCCCAGAGCCGCTGCGGGGTGGTCCTGACGTAGGTGGTGTAGACGAACGCGTGACTCTCCATGGACTGTCGCTCCAATGCGGTGCTCAGGTCGGCGAGCGCGGCGGCTCGCTCGCGGTCGTATCGGCTGAGCCATCTGTCGGCGATGGCGTTGATCGGCGCGGCGTTGAGGTAGTGCACCTTCTCCCGGCCGCGCCGAATGCTCGTGACGAGGTGGGCCGCCTCCAGCACCGCGAGGTGCTTGCTGACCGCCTGCCGACTCGTCGCCAGCCCGTCACAGAGCTCCCGCAGGGTCTGGCCATTGCGGTCGTTGAGCCGGTCGAGCAGCCGACGCCGACTGGGATCGGCCAGCGCCCGGAACGCGTCGTCCATCGGCCCTCCGTAAAAAGCAACCAAGCGGTTGCCTGTCAAAATAGGCAACCATACGGTTGCCTGTCAACACGGTCAGGCGTCTGCCCCTGGGATAAATCCGGGTGGAGGCGGGGGAGGCGCTGATAGGTTCGCTCGCCGTGACACAGGACAACACGACGGCCGGCCTGGGAAAGGTGTTCGCCCGCCTCTGGGCGGCCAGCACCCTCTCGGCCCTGGGCAGTGGGCTGGCCACCGTCGCCGCACCGCTGTTCGTCGCCTCGCGTACCGACGATCCGCTCGTGGTGGCCGCGGCGTCCGCCGTGGCCTGGCTGCCGTGGTTGCTCTTCGCCCTGCCGGGCGGCGTGCTGGTGGACCGGATGGACCGACGCCGCTTGATGATCATCATCGACCTGGTCCGGGTGGTCGCGCTCGCCGTCCTGGCCACGGCGATCATGAGCGATCGGGCCGGGGTGGTGCTGCTGTACGTGGTGCTGTTCGTGGTCAACACCGGTGAGATCGTGTTCCGCTCGGCCAGCCAGGCGATGTTGCCGACCGTGGTGCCCCGGCACCGCCTGGAGCGCGCCAACGGCTGGCTCGGCGGTGGCACCACCCTCATGAACGGGATGCTCGCCGGACCGCTCGGCGGCTTCCTGTTCGCGCTCTCGGCGGGCAGCCCGTTCCTCGTCAACGCCGTCACGTACGCCCTCAGCACGGTGCTGGTGGCGCTGATCGGCGGTGACTTCCGGGCCGCCGCTACCGACTCCCGCGTACGGTCGACCCGATCGATGCGCGCCGAGATCGTCGAAGGGCTGCGCTGGCTGGCCCACCAGCGGTTGTTGCGCACGATGGCCGTGCTGATCGGCCTGCTCAACGTGACCCTCACCGCAGCGCTCGCCGTGCTCGTGCTGCTCGCCGCCGAGCGGCTGCGACTCGGGTCCGTCGGTTACGGGCTGCTGTTCACCTGCATGGCCGTCGGCGGGGTGCTCGGCGCGCTCCTCGGCGACCGGCTCATCGCCTGGATCAGCCCCACCTGGACGATCCGGGTCGGTCTGCTGATCGAGGCGGGGTTGCACCTGGCGCTGGCCGCCTCGCGCAGCACCATCGTGGTCGGGATCGCGCTCTTCGCCTTCGGCGTGCACAGCGCACTGTGGAACATCGTGGCGAACTCCCTGCGCCAACGACTCACCCCACCGACACTGCAGGGACGGGTGGCCAGCACGACCCTCTTCGTGGCGGCGGGGGGCAACTGCGTCGGCGCACTGCTCGGCGGGCTGCTCGCCGCCCGGTTCGGCATCACCGCGCCGTACTGGGTCGGGTTGGTGGTGGCCATCGGCGTCTCCTTGGCCACCTGGCGGGTCTTCGACCGCGCGACGGTGGCACGCGCCTACGCCGATCCGCCCTCGGCCGAGCAGCGGCCCACGCCGGTGCCCTGAGCGCTGTGCCGGGTGGCGGCGCGCGGCCGGCCCCGGCGGTGTGGCAGCGTGGTGCGGTGACCGATTCCGCGCCGCTCGATGTCGACCTCGCGCTGCTCGGCGGTGGCGGCGCGGCGTCGTTGCTGCTCGCCGCACTGGACCGGCACGAGGTGCGGGACCTGCGCATCGCCGTCGTCGATCCGGTCCGCCGGCGCGGTCAGGACCGCACCTGGGCGTTCTGGGGCCACCCGGGCACCGATCTGGACCCGCTGCTCAGCGCGAGCTGGCAGCAGGTCGAGGTGGCGACGACGGCCCGGCGCCGCGTCCTGGACCTGACCCCACTGAGGTACGCCATGCTCCGCTCCGGCCCGGTCTACGACCGGGCTGCCGCGGCCGAACGCCGGCTGGACGCCACCCGGATCGTCGCACCCGCCGAGACCGTGACCGACGACGGCACACGGGTGCAGGTGCGCACCGGCGACGGGCGGACCCTACGTGCCGGCTGGGTGCTCGACTCCCGCCCCCGCCCGCCGGCGCGAGCGGGGCGGACCACCTGGTTGCAGCACTTCCGCGGCTGGTGGTTGGAGGCCGACCGGCCCGTCTTCGACCCGGCGCGCGCGGTGCTGATGGACTTCCGCACCCCGCAGCCGCCCCGGGGCGTCTCCTTCGGCTACGTGCTGCCGGTGAGCGACAGGTACGCCCTGGTCGAGTACACCGAGTTCTCGCCCGACCTGCTCACCGACGCCGGGTACGACGCGGCGCTGGCCGGCTACCGGGACCTGCTCGGCCTGGACCCGGCCGGGCTGCGCGTGCGCGAGGTGGAGAACGGGGTGATCCCGATGACGGACGCGCCGTTCCCGGCCCGGCCCTCACCCCGGGTGGTCCGGCTCGGTACGGCCGGTGGTGCGACCCGCCCCTCCACCGGCTTCACCTTCTCCGCCATGTACCGACAGGCCCACCAGGTGGCCCGTGCCCTCGCGGCGGGACGACCCCCGGTGCCGCAGGCGGCGTACCCGCGCCGGCACCGTTGGATGGACGCGGTGGCCCTGCGGGCGCTGGACCGGGGCGGGGTCGGCGGTCCGGACTTCTTCGACCGGCTCTTCGACCGCAACCCGGCCGAGCGGGTGCTGCGCTTCCTCGACGGCGTCACCACCCCGGCCGAGGAGGTCGCGATCATGAATTCGACCCGGCTGCTGCCGATGATCGCCGCCACCGCTGGCGACGCGGCGCACCGCGTCCGCGACCGGCTGCGCCCGACCCGCCCGGCGCCGGCCGTTCCGCCCGCCGTGGTGGGCGACCCGCTGGGCTCGGAGCCCGGTGCGGGTGGAGCACCCCGTGTGACCTGAGCGGCGTCGTCTCCCAGGCCGCCTGTCGAGCTGCCCCGGGAGTGGGGCACCGTGAGCGGTGCCTCCGCCTCGGAGGCACCGCCTTGTGTGCGGGGCCGACGGCTCGACGCCGGCACTGGTGCGGGGCTGCCGCCTCGGCGCGCCGGCCCCCCGAGAGGGGAGGACGAGGTCACCGCCCGGTAGGTTGCCGGGCATGGTGGACGCGGCGGCCGGCAGGGGCGTGCAGATCTGGACCGACGGGGCGTGCAGTGGCAACCCCGGGCCGGGCGGTTGGGGCGCGCTGTTGCGCTACGGCGACCACGAGCGGGAGTTGTGCGGTGGCGAGGCCACGCCGACCACCAACAACCGGATGGAGCTGATGGCGGCCATCCAGGCGTTGGAGAGCCTGAACCGGCCGGTCACCGTCGAACTGCACACCGACAGCACGTACGTGCGCAACGGCATCACCAGTTGGCTGGCGTCCTGGAAGCGCAACGGTTGGCTGACCGCCGCGAAGCAGCCGGTGAAGAACGCCGACCTGTGGCAGCGGCTGGAGGCGGCCTGCGAGCGGCACCAGGTCACCTGGTTGTGGGTCAAGGGGCACAACGGTCACCCGGAGAACGAGCGGGCCGACGGGCTGGCCAACAAGGGCATGACGGAGGCGCGAGCCGCACTGGCCAGCCGCTGAGCCCGGGTCAGCGCACCGCGTCGGGGTGCCCCGGCATGCTCGACCCGCCGCCGCTGCTGCCGGACGAGCCGCCGGTCATGCCCGCGCTGTTGTCCTCGGTGACGATGTCCGGCCGTACGTCGGTGTCTTCCGGCGCCGGGACCTCGGTGTCCGCCTCCACCTGCACCAACGGCACCTGGCCGGCCTCGTCCTCGCTGTGCTGCGGGTCGCCCGGCAACTCACCGTCGCGCTTTCGGTAGCCCACGCCGTGCCTCCCGTCGATGCCGGTCCGCGTCGGCGCTGGCTACCCGGCGTCGTCACGGCCGAAACCTCGCCCGCCGGCGGTGACCGCCGGTCCGACCGTCTCGGCCTGTGGGGGAGCGGACGGCAGCCGCAGCGTCCGGCGACGGCTGAGCGCGACGGTCAGCGCCACCGCCAGCGCGCCGCAGACCACCAGGAACGCCGGAGTGTTACCGAGGTGGTCGTTGACCGCGCCGCTGGTCGCGGAGCCGGCGGCGATGCCGAGCTGCCCCGCCGTCTGCAACCAGCCGTACGTCTCGGGGAGTTGGGCCGCGGGGGTGGACCGGGCGAGGATCTCGTCGGTGACGGCCAGGAACGGTGCCAGCGCGAGGCCGAACACCGCCAGCGCGACGGCCATCTGCGGCACGCTACGGGGCAGCAGCAGCGCCAGCGAGGTGGCGGCCAACGTGCCGAGCAGCGTCAGGTACGCCCCCGCCGGGCTGCCGGGTCGACCCCGACGGGCCAGCAGCACGCCACCGGCCAGGCTGCCCACCGACCAGATGGTCACCAGCAGCCCGGCCTGGTCCGGGTGCCCGACCGTGGTGGCGAACGCGGGCACCAGCACCCACATGGCGCCGATGCTGACCATGTAGCCGATGTGGGTGCCGACGACGGTGCGGCGGGTGGCCCGACCCGGCAGCGCGGACCGCTTCCCGCCGGGCTGCCGTTCGACGTCGCGTGGCGGCAGCACGGCGACCATGCCGAGCAGCCCGGCGGTGCCGATGACGGCGAACACGAGCAGTGCGGCCGTGGGGCCGCTGATCAGCAGACTCAGCGTCACCGCGAGGGGGCCGCCCACGTACAGCAGCTCCTGCCCGACGGCGTTCACCGCGTACGTGCGGGCCAGCGCCGGGGCGGGGACCATCCGGGCCAGCTGGGAGCGTCCACTGCCGACGGCCGGTGGCGTGCTGAGCCCGGCCACGGTGGCCAGTGCCACGAACGCCGCCGGTTCGGTGGTGACGGCCAGTCCGAGCAGGGCGAGCAGGTGGGCGAGGCCGGTGGCGAGGAGCACCGGCCGGGCACCGAGCCGGCCCAGGAGCCGGCCGACCAGTGGTGCGGTGAGCGCCAACCCGATCCCGCAGCCGGCGCTGGCCACTCCGGCGGTGGCGAAGCTGCCGGTGTTCTGGTGCCCGAGCAGCACGACGAGCAGTTGCCGCAGAGCGACCGGGAGCTGCGCCACGGTCATCAACACGATGAGGAGCATCGCTCGGCGGGGTACATTCATGACTTATGAATCTACCCGAGGACGGCTCGCCCAACCTGCTCGGTGCACTCGCCCTGCTCGTCGGCTCCCGCATGCGCGCGTCGGCCAGCGCGTCCGTCGGGGCCGGCGGTGCGCTCGCCGAGGCGCTCATCGTCCTCAAGGACCAGCCGGGGGTGACCGCCGAGTGGTTGGGTCAGGTGCTGGGGCTGACCCAGCCCGGCGTCGCGCACCTGGTCCGGCGACTGCGGGAGCAGGGCTGGGTGGAGAGGCGTCCCGGCGCCGACGCGCGCAGCCGTGCCCTGCACCTCACCATCGAGGGGACGGCCGTGGCCGCCCGCGTCCTGCACGAGCGGCAGGAGGCGCTGACCGCGCTGCTCGCCCCACTGACCGCTGAGCAGCGCCGCCAACTCGCCGACATCGCCCGCGTCCTGCTGCACGACGAGGTGGCGGACGACCGCAGCCTGGCCCACCTCTGCCGGCTCTGCGACCGCGCCCGCTGCCCGCGGTGCCCGGTCCACGCCGGCTTCCTGGAGCTGACCCAGGACTGACGCTGGTCGGGCCGCTATCGGCGCCGGCCGCGACGGGCCGTGGCCCGGGACGGCTGGCGAACCGGGGTGAGCGGCAGCGCCGTCCAGTGCGGTGGCCGGGTGCGGGTGGCCGGCAGACCGGTGCGTACGTCGCCCCGAGCGGCGTCCAGCTGGGACTGGTGCAGGAAGAGAGTGTTCCGCAGGTCGCTGCCCCGCAGGTCGGCCCCGCGCAGGTCCGCGCCGGTGACGTCGGCGAGGCTCAGGTCGACGCCGCGCAGGTCGGCGCCGATCAACAGCGCCCCGCGCAGGTTGGCCCGGCGCAGGTCGACCCGGCGCAGGTCGGCGCCGGGCAGGCGCGCGCCGCGGTGGTCGACGCCCCCGGGGGAGCGGGCCGTGTCGCTGGCCTGGGAGAGCAGGGGGTTGACCCGGTCCCGGTGCGCGGCGACGTCCACCGTGCGCAGGCGCGTCGGGTCACCCTCGGTGAGTGCCGCAGTCTCGGCGTGGGCGTGGGCCAGCTCGTCGCGCAGGTCGGCCGGCGGGTGCAGCGTCAGCGCCTCGGTGACGTACCAGAGCAGTTCGTGCAGGGGCCGCAGCACGGCGAACGCCTCCGCCATGGCCGGCAGCGTCTCCGGCGCGCCCCGCCAGTCGCGCCCGCCGAAGGTGACCTGGGAGACCTGCTGGCCGGCACCGAAGCAGTCGAACACCGTGCAACCGGGGAACCCGCGTTGCCGCAGCTCGGTGTGGATGCCGCAGCGGTGGTCCGGGCCCAGGTTGGGGCAGGCCTGCCCGGCCGGCTTGTCGATGGCGAAGTCCGCCGATCGGGCGAACGCGGGCACCACGCAGCACAGGCCGAAGCAGCGTCCGCAGTCGGCGCGCAGCTGCGCCGGCCCGGGCGGCGGTGCGGGGCTGGGCGACACGTGGCCGGTCCTCCTGGTGTTCGGGTCGAGGCCACCATTGTTTCGCGCGCCGAGCCGACCGGTCGGGTCGGGGTCACCGTCCGTGCGTGTCGCCGGCCGCCGAGCGGGGAGCCGGGGTACGGGAGTGGCCCGGTGGCGGCACCAACCGGTAGATCGCCCGGTCCCCGTCGTCGTGCCCGTACTTCTGGTCGAAGTGCCGTTTCACTGCGTCGGCCGGCGTGTGGTCGCCGTCGGCGGGCTCGGCCAGCGCGAACACCGCGGGGGACGCCCCGGGCGCGCGGGGCGGCAGCATGGCTCGCACGGTCAGCGGCCCGGTCACCCGGAATGCGCGGCAGTCGACGTAGTGCTGCCCGTCCACCGTCACGTACGGCACACGCACCTCGACCACGTCCGAGTCGTCGTGGCGCAGCGTGACCACGACCGACCAGTACCGCTCCAGGTTCAGGGTGGCCTGCTCGTGCTCCCACAACTCCTCGAAGCGGGCGTGCACGAACCCGCCCCACGGGCTGTCCATGTCCACCTCCAGCTGAGGCACGTTGAACGACAGCTTCCCGATCGGGAAGAACGAGATCAACGCCCGCCCGTCCCACTGGTAGAGCTGGATCGATGGGGACGCGTCGTAGAGCCGGACCTGCAGGCGCTGCCGTAGCCGGGAGTCGAGGGCGTCGCTGAAGGCGGCCAGGTGGCGCAGGTTGGTGCGGATCTGTCGGGGCACGTCCACCCGCTGCCGTTCCAACTCCTCGGAGCGCTGCTGGGCGGCGGTGCAGTCCGGGTCGAGCAGGAGCAACTGCACCTGGGCGCCGTTGCCGAGCGCCGCTCGTATCGCGGTCAGGGTCTCCTCGCGGTGCCGCTGCTCCAGCAGGATCGTCCAGGTGTCGAGGATGCGCACCCGGCGTCCGGAGCGGTTCAGCCGGCTCACGAACGCCTGCTGGTCGAAGCTCAGGTGCTCCTGAACCCGAGCCTTGCGGGCCTCCTCGAACAGCGGGTCGAAGATGACGTACGAGATGGCCGCGAGCACCACGCTGGCACCGAGGTTGAGCAGCAGGTCGCTGAGGAAGCCGGTGCTGCGCCAGGCGCCCACCAGCATGACGACGGCGACTCCGAGCAGTGCCCCACCGACGACGAAGGAGCGTCGTTGCCGCCCGCCCCGACCAGCCCACTCGGGCATCCGGGTCCCCCTCCCTCGTCGGTCGGCCCACCGCCGCCCGCAAATCACCAGGATGCGGAGGATACGTGCCCGGTTTGCTGCTCGCTGTCCCGTTCGGGGCCGGCGGGTTCGTCGACCGGATCGTCGCCACCGCTCCGAGGGTGACGGTAACGGCAGCCGCGACTACGCAGGGTGCTCAGACCGAACGCCAGTCGTCGCTGGTCAACGAGTTGGCCTGGGGGCCCATCAGCAGCATCCCGCCGTCGACCGGCCAGGACGCCCCGGTGACGTAGCTGGCGGCGGGGGAGGCGAGCAACGCGACCACTGCGGCGACCTCGCGAGCGTCGCCCGGTCGCCCCACCGGCACGCCGGGCCGGTCCTGGGTGTACGGGTCGACGTCCTCCATGCCGGTCATCGGTGTGGCGATCTCACCCGGGGCGACCGCGTTGACGGTGATCCCCTCGGCGGCCAGCTCCTGTGCCATCACCCGGGTCAGCAGACCCAACCCGCCCTTGGCGGCGCAGTACGCGGCGGAGCCCACCCGGGGCGCGTGCTCGTGCACGCTGGTGATGTTGATGATCCGCCCGCCGGTGCCGGCGGCCCGCATCCGTCGCGCGGCCCGTTGTGCGCACAGGAACGGCGCGTCCAGGTCGACGGCGAGCACCTCGCGCCACTGCTCCCAAGCGGTGTCGACGAACGGCGTCGAGGCGCCGGTGCCGGCGTTGTTGACGAGCACCCCGATGCCGTCCAGTCGGTCGGCCAGCTCGTCCACGACCGCCGCCGCCTCCGGTAGCCGGGTCAGGTCCACCTCGGCGAACTCGCAGCGACGACCGGTGGCGCGGACCTCGGTCGCGGTCCGTTCGGCGCCGTCGGGGTCGCCGTACCAGGTGATGCCGATGTCGAAGCCGGCCTCGGCCAGCGCGACCGCGCAGGCCTTGCCGATGCCGGAGTCCGCACCGGTGACCACGGCGATCCTCGGGTAGTTCTCGTATCGCTGGGGCATGTGGTTCGCACTACCCCGAGCGGGCCGACCCAATCGCCACGTCCCTGGCCGCCGAGGGCGTACCGTCGCCGGATGCGGATCACCCGATTCACGCACGCCTGTGTCCGGGTCGAGCACGACGGCGGGGTGCTGGTCATCGACCCCGGGACGTGGAGCGAGCCGCGCGCCCTGGTCGGCGCGGACGCCGTCCTGGTCACCCACGAGCACACCGACCACGTGGACGTCCTGCGGCTCGCCGGCCTCGGCGTCCCGGTGTACGCCCCCGAGGGCGCCCGACTGCCGGATCTCGCGCCGCTGCCGGTGACCCGGGTCCGCGCCGGGCAACGCTTCACGGCGGCCGGCATCGAGGTCAGTGCCCACGGCGGCCGGCACGCCGCCATCCACGAGGGTCAACCGGACTGCCCCAACCTCGGCTACCTGGTCGGTGCCGGGCTCTATCACCCCGGCGACTCACTGCACGTGCCGGACGAGCCGGTGCACACACTGCTCGTCCCGGCCCAGGGGTCGTGGCTGCGCCTCGACGAGGCGATCCGATTCGCCGCCGCCGTGGGCGCTGCGGCGGCGTACCCGATCCACGACGCGCAGCTCAACGAGCGCGGCCTGGCCAGCGTCGCCGGCTGGTTCACCGAGACGATCCCCGGCTACCGCCACCTTGTGCCCGGCGACACCGCCTGACTCCTGTCGTTCGGGAGGGCGAGGGTCACGCCGAGCGTCTCAGCGTGGGTCGGCCCGGCCTCAGCCCAGGAACAGTTGGACGAGGACCAGCACGGCGAGCAGCGCCGGCCCGCGTGAACCCTGTCGCATCAGGTCGACCGGGATCATCCCGAACGGGGTGTTGACCGTCGCGCCGCCGTAGTTGATCGGCGGGCGGGTGCCGGCCCGGAACGCGGCGAGCACCACCCCGACCGCCAGAGTCGGCGCGAGCCAGGCCGGCCCCGGGTCGACCGTCGGCAGGGTCAGCAACCACCACAGACCGGCGCCGATCGCTGGCACCACCACGTGGATCCCCCGCAGCAGGGTGTCGCTGCCACCGAGCGCCCGGCGGAGCCCGGGTGAGCGGCTGACCGACCGCAGACCACCCGTCAGCCGGTCGACGGCGAGGTAGGCGAACACCACCTGCGCGGCCCCGGCCAGCCCGGGCAGGGCGAGCGCGGCAGCATACTGCACCCCGATCAGGGCGGCCCAGATCAGCACGGCGCTCGGGTGGCGGCGCAACCGGCGTACGTCGGCCTGAAGCAGCGCCCACCAGCCGGGGCCGGGCAGGAAGCGGCTGCTGCGAACCCGGCCGATCCGACGCCAACGCCGGCTCTCCACCAGGCCGGCGAGCAGGCTCGGGTCCAGCAGGATCATGGCCGTGGAGGCGGCGTTGGCGAACTGGGCGCCGGTGGTCAGCGTGGCCCGGTCGACCCGGGGCAACGCGCGTACCGCGAGGATCGTGCCCACGCCCACGAGGGGCAATGCGGCGGCGAACAGCGCGACCGTCGGCATCGTCGCCGGCCGGGGCAGGCCGTCGCCGAAACGACCGACGAGCACCACCAGGACGGTGATGGCCGCAGCGGCCACCATCGGCACCGCACCGACCACTGTCGGCCACCGCCGACCCGCCCGGCTGCTCTGGGCGACGACGCTGAGCGCCAGCGCGGCCGCACCCCACCCCGCCCCGGCCCCGGCCGCCCAACCCAGCGCCGCCAGGTCGGTGACACCGCCGAGCGCCGCCACGGCCACCCCGAGCGCCGCGGTGCCGGCCGCGGCACCCACCAGCAGCAGGACGAAGCGCGGCGCCAGCCAGGCCCGCCGATCCACCGGCGCACTGGTCGCCCAGCTCTGCGTGGCCGGGGTGACCAGCAGCGGCCCGAGAGCGCGCAGACCACGCCAGGCGAGCCCGGCGCCGGCCAGCAGCGCGGCGACCGCCAACCACCACCGCACGCCCGGCTCGGCCCGCCCCATCGTGGGCGAGTCCAGCAGGTCGCGGCTTGCGCTGATCGCGAACCAGCCGTACATGGCCCCGAACAGGACCATGACGTACGCGTCACCCAGCACGTCGCCGAGGGAGTGGTCGTGGTGTCGGCTGCGCGCCTTGCGCAGGTGTGTCCGCAGCTGCCGGGCGGTGGGCACCTCGGCCGGCGTGTCGGCGATCGTGGCCGGCGGGGCGGTCACCGGCCGATCTCGATGCGCTCGTCGACCACCGCGTCGATCAACTCCGGGTCGTGTGAGGCCAGCAGCACGGCCGTCCCGGCTTCGCGTTCCCGCAGCAGCCGCTCGGCGAGCCACTGCCGCCCGCGCACGTCCAACCGCTGCTCAGGCTCGTCCAGGATCAGCACCCGGCGCGGTCGAACGAAACACGAGGCCAACGCCAACCGGCGGCGCTGACCGCTGGACAGGGTCACCGGCAGCTGGTCGCGGGCCGGCTCCAGACCCAGCTCGGCGAGGACCTCCTCGACCGGCTCGGCGTCACCCCCGTGGGCGTACGCCACCAGCTCCAGGTGCTCGACCACGGACAGGTCGGGGAAGAAGTCGATGTCGTCCAGGGCTGCCGCCACCAGCGCCCGCACCTGCGGGTCGGTCTCGTCGGCCCGGCGGCCCTGCACCCGCACCTCGCCCGCGTCCGGTCGGTCCGCGCCGACGACACAACGCAGCAGGGTGGTCTTGCCGCTGCCGTTGGGGCCCAGCACCACCGCGATCCGGCCCGCCGCGAGCGTGAAGCTCACATCGTCGAGCACGACCAGGTTGCCGAAGTTGCGACTGAGTCCCCGTACCGAGAGCGCGTCCACGATCACAGAGTCTCCCAGAGCCGTGCCACCGACCAACCTGAGCGACCTACGTCACGCGGTCCGTGGCGTCGGCCTCGAGTCGGGCGTCGGCCGCGGCCAGCCCCTGATCGTCGGAGACCTCCTCGGCGACCGCCGCCGCGTCGGCCCAGTGCCGCCGCGCGTCGGCATGGTCGCCCAGCGCGGCGGCAGCGTCACCCAGGTAGAGCAGGGTGCGCGCCAGCCCCGCCGTGGGCCGTGCCTCCTCGCGCAGCCGCCGGCTCTCGGCCAGCAGCTCGTACGCCGTGTGCGCCTGGCCCGGCGTGCTGCTCAGCAGCGTCGCCCCGGCGTTGAGCAGCGCCGTCGCCCGGCTGGTCGGGTCGTTGACCGACTCGTACTCGTGCAGCGCGGCCCGCCACGCCTGCGCGGCGTCCAGGTGCTCGCCGAGCGCCGCGTGCACCAGCACCAGGTTGGTCAGCGCCGCCGCGTATCCGCGCGCGTCACCCACCGACCGGAACGTGTTGGCCGCCCGGACCAGGTGGTGGTGCGCGATGTCCAGCTCACCGCGGGCCAGCTGCGCCGCGCCCAGACCCAGGTCGGTGAGGGCGTGCCCGGCGCGGTCGGCCCCCGAGCGGTGCCGACGCGACATCTCCAGGTGCTCCACCGCGTCGTCGAGCTGCCCCAGGTCCAGCAGCGCCAGGCCCAGGTTCATCCGCGCCTGGGCGGTGCCCCGGCGCCCACGCTCGTTGACCGCGAGGGTCAGCGCGGCCGCCGCGCCGTGCGGGTCGTGGCGGCGACGGCGCAGCACACCCAGCTCGTTGTGCGCCCACCCGGCGATCTCCGGTCGGTCGTCGGCCGTCGGGGTGGCCAGCACGGTGCGGCAGACCTGCTCCCACTCGTCGAGCCGCTCCGCGTACGCCAGCCAGCCGCAGAGCGCCACGGCCAGCCGGAACCACCAGCGGCGCACCCGGCGGGGCAGTGTCTCGGCCGCGCCGGCCGGCACCCGTACCACCGCCAGCAGCAGCTCCTGGTGCAGGTCGAACCAGCCGTACGGGTCGTCGTCCAGCGGCAACGACCACTCCCGGTCCGGTGGGGTGCCGAGCACCGCCAGGTTGGCCGCGTGCCGTTCCGCTCTGCGGGCCAGGTGTCGTGTCAGTCGGGCCTGCGCGGCGACCCGGGCCCGGGCCGGATCCGCGTCGCGCAGGTGCAGCCGGGCGCTGGCGGCCAGCAGCGGGCGGACCTCGTACCGGTCGCCGGGCGCGCCGACCACGAACGCCGCGGCGGCCAACTGGTCGAGCAGCGCGGTCACCCGCTCGGGGTGCCGCCCGGCCAGCGCGGCGATGGTCGGCCGGTCCACCGGGGCGGGGGTCAGCGACATCACCCTGTACAACCGTCGGGCCCCGCGGGTCAACGCCCGGTACGCGGTGTCCCGTTCGGTGATCAGACGTGCGGCCGGCGAGACGGCGAGCCGCTGGTGTGGCGGTGTCTGCACGGCACGACGGAGCGCGTCCAGCAGGTCGGAGTGCCGCCAGCCGTGCTGCGCGGTGCGGTAACCGAGCGCCCGGACGGTGCGCGGCTGACGGCCGCACAGGTCGACGATCTGGCGGACCTCCGGGTCGGTGCGGGGGTCGGCACGGCGGACCCGGGCGGCGGGGGCGGCCCCACCGGCGGCGGCAAACAGTTCGACCGCCTCGGAGGTGCCCGGCTCGGCGATCCAGTGTGCGACCACACCCTTGAGCCCCACCAGCGCCGGACCGCCGGCGAGCAGCAGCCGGCAGGTGCGCGCGGTGGGCGGCAGCAGTGGCCACACCTGCTCGGGCCGGTCGACGTTGTCGAGCACCAGCAGGATCCTGCGGCCGTCGAGCTGGCCGCGCAGGGCGTCGGCGGCGGCGACGAGCGCGTCCGGCCGACCGGAGACCGGCGGGGCGGTGCCCAGGATCCGGGCCAGCGCGGTGAGCACCTGCCGGGCCGAGTGAGCTCGACCTCGCCGCCGCAGGTCGAGGTAGTACTGCCCGTCGGGGAAGTCGTCCCGGCACAGGTTCGCGGCCTGCACGGCGCACGCGGAGGTGCCCACCGCGCGTCGGCCGAGGACGGCCACCGCGTGCTCGCGGGCGAGCAGCCCGAGCACCGCCTCGACATGGTCCTCGCGACCGGTGAACTCGGCCGTGTAGGGCAGGGTGGGCGCGCCGGTGGACGGCGCGGTGAGCACATCCGTCGGTTCGGGGTCGACCTCCCGGTCGGCCCGGCGGCGACGCACCTCGTAGACCAGGAAGCCGACGACGCCCCCGACGGCGAGGGCGATGCTCGTCGGCCCGAGCACGCTGGCCGCCAGCTCGGAGAGCAGGTCGCTGGCGAGGTTGCTGACCACGTTGGCGAGGACACCGCTGACCACCCCGCCGATCGCGATCAGCGCCGGCCAACGGGAGCTGCGACGGCCACCGCCCGGCCGGGTCAGCGGACACCTCCAGAGACGAGCCCAGCGACCAGGTGCCGCCGTGACAGCACCACCAGCACTACCGGCAGCACCGAGGCGAGCACCGAACTGGCCGCCAGCGCGCCGCTGTTGCTCACGAAGCTGCGGGTCTGCTCGGCCAGGAACGGGCCGAGCGGCGACGCCCCCGGCCCGCTGAACAGCCGACCCACCACCAGGTCGTTCCAGACCTGGACGAACTCCAGCACGGAGACCGCCACCACCGCCGACAGGTTGTGCCGGGCCAACCGGCGCAGGGTGTGCCACCACCGACGCCCGCCCAGCCGGGCGTCGCGCACCTGCTCGACCGGCAGGTCCGCGAACGCGTTGCGCAGCACCAGCACCGCGAACGGCACACCCAGCGCGATGTGCACCAGGGCCAGGCCCTGGGCCGTGCCGGAGGAGAGCACCAGGCCCAGCACCTCGTTGACCGGCCCGGCGATGACCTGGATCGGCACGACGCTGGCCGCCAGCAGCACCAGCCCGGTGGCCTGCGCGGCCGGCCCGGTCAACCAGGCCAACGGGTACGCGGCCAACAGCGCGACCACCAGCACCGTTGCGGTCACCGCGGAGGCCAGGAGCAGCGTGAAGCCCAGCGTGTGCCACAGCTCGGTGCCGGTGACCAGGTCGCGGTAGGACTCGCCGTTCGGCGGCGCCGACCACCAGCCCCGCGCGGCGGCGTCCACCCTGCCGTGTGCCGACGTGGCGACCAGCACCCCCAGCGGCACCAGCCAGGCGATCGCCGCGCCCGCCGCGAGTAGCCGGAACACCCGCCGGGGCGGGGCGACGGGGCCCGGCTCCGGGGCCGCCTCGGCGCGCGGCGGGGGCCAGGCCTGTCGGACGAAGAGCGCGGCCACCATGATCCCGCCGACGACAGCCACCAGCCACACCACTCCGAGCGCCGCACCGTCGCCGGTCGTGGTGCCGCCCGACGTCTGCCAGATCCGCAGCGCGAGCACGGAGGCCTCGTCGCGGACCGAGCCGGGGGTCATCACCAGGATCAGGTCGAACGTGCGGCTGGTGCCGACCGCCACCAACGCGAACACCACAGCGGTCGTGCGCAGCAGCAGTGGCCGCCACTGCGCGTCCCACAGGACATGCCGACGCCCCCCGCCGTAGGCGCGGACCGCGTCGGCGAGACTCGACGGCACCGCGTCCAGCGCGGACCGGAAGACCAGCACGGCCAACCCCACCCAGGCCCAGACGAACGCCGACATCAGCGCCACGGTGACCAGCCCCGGCCCGAGCAGCTGCGGCGCGTCGTCGTACGAGCGGCCGGTCAGCCGGGCCGCGACCAGGGTGGCCAGCCCTCGGCGTGGGTCCGGGTCGTACATCAGCCGGAAGGTGACCCCGGTGACGACCAGCGGCAACGCCACCGGCACCAGGAGGATCAACCGGACCAGCCCGCCCTCCTGGGAGCGGCGGGAGGCGGCGGCGAGCAGATAGCCCAGTGCCGTCACGACCGCCGGCACCAGCAGTGCCCAGAGGACCGTCCGGCCGACCACCGCGCCGGTGCCCGGGGCTGCGAGCGCGGTGCGGAAGTGTTCCGCGCCGACCCAGCGACCATCGGTGGTGACGCTGGCGTGCATGGTGCGCAGCACCGGCCAGAGCACGAGCCCACCGAGCAGCACCGCGGCCGGCAGCAGCAGTGCGGAGGTCGCCCCCGCCGCCGGATAGGCCCGGCCGCGCCGGGGCGGCCCGACGTCGTCGAGCACCACCAGCTCGCCGAGCACCCGCACCCGGCTCATCGGCCGCCACCCGCGCTGCGGGCCGCCAGAGCGAGCTGACCGGTGGCGCGGCGGATCGCCTCGTCGGCGCCGACGCCGTCGGTGACGTCGGCGAAGAAGCCCTGCATGATCCGCCAGATGCCGACGCCGTCCGAGCCGGTGAACGCGCCGCGCAGCTGGTCGGAGAGGTCGAAACGCAGCGTGCCGGGCGCCTGCATCTCCCGGGCCAACTGCTGACCGACCGGGTCGGTGTAGTTGCTGATCGGGACGTTGGTGTTGGGCGAGAGATAGCCGCCGGCGCGCAGCCACGGCCCGAACGAGCCGGCCCTGGTGAGCCACTCGACCAGCTCGACCCCGCCCTGGGCGCCGGTGAACGCCACAGCGGCGTCCCCGCCGACGATCAGTGGGCCGCCGCCCGGCCGGGCGCCCGGGAACGGGAACGTGGTCGGTGCCTCCGGGCCCCGCTGGAACGGGCCGACGACGTCGGCGGTGAAGTCGGCTCCGAAGAGCATCACCGCACGCCGGGTGTGCACCACCTGGATCACCGACTCCTCGTACTGGGTGAGCAGGGCCCGACGCCCGCCGCCGAGGAACGCGCCGTCGACGCTCCACAGCTCGGCGAGCCGACCCAGGGCGTCGCGCACCGGCCTGGCCTGCCAGTCGGCGTCCGGCCGGGCGAGGATGTTGTAGCTCTCGGGTGCCACGTCGGCCAGCACGTTCTCGAACCAGTCGGTCAGCACCCACCCGTCCGCCGCGCCGATGGCCAGGGGCGCCGGGCCGCCGTCGCGCCGGGCGGCCGCGCCGAGCCGGCGGGTGAGCGCGACCAGCTCGTCCCAGTTGGCCGGCTGCTCGGACAGCACGGACGGCAGGTGCCAGACGAGTGACTTGTGCGCCGCCTTCACCCAGACGCCGTAGCGCCGGCCCTCGGCGGTCAGCAGCTCGCCCAGCGCGTCGGGCACGGCGTACTCGGTGGACGGGCGCACCGGGCTCAGCCAGCCGCGCTGGGCGTACTCGGTGACCAGGCCGGGGCGCGGCAGGATCGCCACGTCCGGGCTGGTGCCGGCGAGGTGCCGGGCCCGCAGGAACGCGTCGATGTCGTTGCCGGCGCTGACCACCTGCACGTCGCCGGGGTAGTCGGCGACGACCTCGCGGAACCGGTCCAGCTCGCTGGTGCTCCAGACGACCGCGACCTGCACCGACCGGGTCCCGCCGGAGCAGCCTGCGGCCAGAGCCGCGGCACCCGCGGCGGCGGCCCGCAGCAGCGTACGACGACCCAGTCGGACGGTCGGCGTCATGGGGTTGCCTCGCTCGGCTCGGTGACCAGCTCGTGGCGCACCGGGATCTCGGCGAGGGTGGCCGGGTCGGCGGTGCAGACCAGCACCGCCACCCCGGGGGAGGCCGGTGGGGAGAGTCGAGGCATCAGGTCACCGAGGGCGCTGTCGCCCGCAGACCCGGCCGGCAGGTCGATGACGAGCACCTCGGGCAGGCAGGCAGCCGCCCGGGCGAGCGCGACCCGGAACCGCTGGGCGGCGTTGATCTGGTGCGGCAGCAGGGTGAGTGAGAACGCCAGCTCGAGACGGTCGACCACGGTGGCCGTCCAGTCGTCGGCCACCTCGTGCACCCGTTCGCGTTTGCGCTGGCCGTACTCGATGTTGCGGCGCACGGTGAGCTGGGGGAGCAGCGCGCCACCGGCGGGCACGTAGCCGATCTGCCGGCGCGGCGGCGGCAGGGTGGTGACGTCCCGGTCGCCGACCATGATGCGACCGGTCACCGGGGCGGCGAGCCCGGCCAGCACCCGGGCGACCGCCGTGCCGAATCGGGGCGGCGCGACCAGGGCGGCGAGGGTGCCGGCGGGGACGTCGAGGGTCACCGGCCCGGTGCCGGGGACGGCGACCAGTGCACGTAGCCGTAACGTGGCCCTCACCTCCGGTGACCGCTGGGCGAACGTCCCCAGGGTGGCACATCGTGCCGACAATCGATGTCCTCACCACCTCCACTGTGGAGATGGCGGAGCTTCTCAGCCGGGCCGGTAGAGCGCGGCGAGCCCGGCCGCCGTGGCGGCCAGACGCTCGCGGAGCGCCACCGGGGTCAGCACCTCGACGTCGGCGCCCAGGCGCAGCAGGTCACCGTGGGCATGGGTGAGCGACTCGATCGGCAGCACCGCGGTCACCCAGCCACGCGCGTCCGGCGGCCCGGCGCTGGCGTCCACCGCGGTCACCACCGGATCGCTGCCGATCTCCCGCAAGCGCTGGCGACCGGCGGGGGAGAGCCGGACGGTTGCCTCGTCGCGGTGCAGCTGGGCGCGGAACCGCACCACGTGCGCCCGCCACCAGGCCGGCAGGTCGAAGTCGGCGGGTCGGTCGAACTCCTGCGCCAGGGGGGTCAGCGCGAGGATCTGGTTGACCCGGTACGTCGCCGGCGAACCCCGGCCGGGCTGGTCGGCCACCACATACCACCGGCCACCCTTGAGCACCAGGCCGTACGGCTCCAGCACCCGGGTCACCTCACCGTTCCAGCCGCGGTAGCGCACCTCGACGCGGTGCTGCCGCCAGACCGCCTCGGCCGTGCGGGCCAGCTCGGGGGAGGCGTCGCCGTCGGCGTACCAGCCGGGGGTGTCCAGGTGGAAGCGTTGCTGGAGCCGGGCGGCCCGGTCGCGCAGCGGCGCGGGGAGGGCGGCGTGCAGCTTGAGTTGCAGCGCGGCGACCACGTCGCCGTAGCCCAGCTCGTCGGCGGGGCCGGGTAGCCCGGCCAGGAAGAGCCGGTCGGCCTCGTCGGCGGTCAGCCCGGTCAGGCGGGTCCGCCAGCCGTCGACCAGTTGGTAGCCGCCGGCGTGCCCGGCCTCTCCGTAGAGCGGGATGCCGGCGGCGTGCAGCGACTCCACGTCGCGGTAGATGGTGCGGGGGGACACGGCCAACCGGTCGGCGAGCTGCGCGGCGGTCAACCGACCGTGTGACTGCAGCAGCAGCAGGACGGAAAGGAGTCGACTGGCCCGCACTTCACTGACACTAGCTGTCAGGGGAGCGCTCGTACGGTCCCGGCATGGCTTTTCGCGACAAGGATCTGACAACACCGGGACCGATCACGGTGGACGGTCGACAACTCAAGCGCTACCACGTCGACCAGCCGGAGCGACCGATCGAGCCGGAGGTGGAGAAGGCCGCGTACGACCTGCTGCCGGCGCTGTTGGCCGACGTCGTCGACGACGGCACCCCGGCCGCCGGGTGGGTGGTGCTGCACCGGGGCGCGGACACCGGCGCCTACCTGCTGGCGTACACCTGGGTGTGGGACAACGCGGTGGAGGTCCGCGTCGCCGCGGCCGGGCAGCCGGCGCTGGACTGTCCCGACGACGACCCGGCACACTTCGTCCACCTAAGCCGCCCGGCGGTGGGCTGCGTCTGGGAGTTGGCGGTGCTGGAGCACGAGCGGGCCGCCTGGGTCCGGCACATGCTGACGCCGGAGAGCCCGAATCTGATCGGTTATCTGCGTGACACGCGAGCGGAAGGGCCGGTGGGCCGCTGATGGGCGACTTCGACTTCTTTGTGGGCACCTGGAACGTGGTGAACCGGCGGCTGCGCGAGCGCCTGGTCGGCTCCGACGAGTGGGAGGAGTTCCCCGGGGTGTCGGTCGCGCACGGCTTCTTCGCCGGCGGCGGTCACTTCGACGAGATCACCTTCCCGACCAGGGGCTCGGCCGGCGCCACGATCCGGATCTTCGACCCGGTGGGGCAGGAGTGGTCGATCTACTGGATGAGCAGCGACACCGGCGTGCTGGGGCAGCCGCCCATGGTGGGCCGCTTCGTCGACGGAGTCGGCCGCTTCTACGCCGACGACCAGCACGAGGGACGGCCGGTGCGCTGCCGGTTCATCTGGTCGGACATCAGCGCGACCACCGCCCGCTGGGAGCAGGCGTTCTCCACCGACGGTGAGCAGACCTGGGAGACCAACTGGATCATGACCTTCACCAAGGCGTCCTCCTAACTCCGCGAGACGGCGGGCGGTCTCGCGGCAGTTTCCCGCCATCCGGGTGCGGTGTTAGTGTCCGTCCACCGCCCCGGATGGAGGAACGCCTTGGCCTCCGACCACGTCGACGTGCTGATCATCGGTGCCGGCCTGTCCGGCATCGGGGCCGCCTGCCACCTTCGTCGTGACTGCCCCGACAAGACGTACGCGGTCCTGGAGGCGCGCGACGCCGTCGGCGGCACCTGGGACCTGTTCCGCTACCCGGGCATCCGCTCGGACTCGGACATGTTCACCCTCGGCTACTCGTTCAAGCCGTGGACCGCCCCGAAGGCCATCGCCGACGGCACGACCATCCGGGAGTACGTGCGGGAGACCGCCCGGGAGTACGACGTGCAGCGGCACATCCGCTTCCGGCACCGGGTGCTGCGCGCCGACTGGGACAGCGCCGCCGCCCGCTGGACGGTGCACGTCCAGCGCACCGACACCGCCGAAACCGTGGTGCTGACCTGCTCGTTCCTGTTCGCCTGCACCGGCTACTACCGCTACGACGAGGGTTACACCCCGGCGCTGCCCGGTCTCGACGCGTACGCCGGGCAGGTGGTGCACCCACAGCACTGGCCCGACGATCTCGACCACGCCGGCAAGCGGGTGGTGGTGATCGGCAGCGGCGCGACGGCGGTGACCCTGGTGCCGGCCATGGCGGAGCGGGCCGCCCACGTGACGATGCTCCAGCGCTCACCCACGTACGTCATGGCGTTGCCCTCGCGTGACCGGCTGGCCGACGCGCTGCGGCGCCGGCTGCCGGCGAAGGCCGCGTATCCGGTGGTGCGGTGGAAGAACGTGCTGCTGTCCACCGTCAACTTCCAGCTCAGCCGGCGTGCGCCGGGGCTGGTGAAGCGGGTGCTGCGCCGGGCCGCGAGAGGCCGGCTCCCGGTCGGGTACGACGTCGACAGGCACTTCTCGCCCCGTTACGACCCGTGGGACCAGCGGCTCTGCGTGGCACCCGACGGCGACCTGTTCACGGCCGTCGCGCAGGGCAGGGCGTCGGTGGTCACCGACACCATCGACACCTTCACCGCGCACGGCGTGCGGCTGGCCTCCGGCGACGAGCTGCCCGCCGACATCGTGGTCACCGCGACCGGGCTCAACCTGCTCGCCCTCGGTGGTCTGACAGTGCGCGTGGACGGCGTCGACGTCGACCTGGCGAACAGCGTCGCCTACAAGGGCATGATGCTCTCCGGCGTGCCGAACTTCGCCCTGACCATCGGCTACACCAACGCGTCGTGGACGCTCAA
The DNA here is from genome assembly GCF_006715105.1 of Micromonospora sp. A202. NCBI lineage: Bacteria > Bacillati > Actinomycetota > Actinomycetes > Micromonosporales > Micromonosporaceae > Micromonospora > Micromonospora sp. A202. The sequence goes on from NZ_VFMP01000001.1 coordinate 2,746,457, forward strand.
GGCCGACCTGGTCGCCGGGTACGTCTGCCGGCTGCTGCGGCACCTGGACCGCACCGGCCAGCAGGTCGTCACCCCGCTCCCGCCGCCCGACGCGCGGCGGGTGCCGCTGATCGACCTGCGCTCCTCCTACGTGCTGCGCTCCGTCGACGCCCTGCCCAAGCAGGGTGCGGCCGCGCCGTGGCGGTTGCACCAGAACTACGCCCGTGACGTGCTGTTGATGCGGCACGGCCGGCTCACCGACGAGGGTGTGCGCTTCACCCGGGCCGGCGAGGTGGCCACACCCGTCGGCGTCCAGCGTCCCGTCCCGACCAGTCCGTCTGCTCGTAGGTAACCGCCCGGAGAGGAGCACCCATCGTGCAGAGGTTCGACTTCGCCGGCGCCACGGCCGTGGTCACCGGCGCGGCCAGCGGCATCGGCGCGGCGCTGGCGCACGCGCTGGCCCGCCGGGGCAGTGATCTGGTCCTGCTGGACCGTGACGCCGAGCGGCTGGAGGCGGTCACCGCCGCGATCCGCCTCGACCACGCGGGCCGCCAGGTGCACACGTACCTGGTGGATCTCGCCGACGTGACGGCCACCGCCCAGGTGGCCGCGGAGATCGGTCAGCGGCACCCGCGCGTCCGACTGCTGGTGAACAATGCCGGCGTCGGCCTCGGCGGCCGGTTCGACCAGGTGACATTCGACGAGTTCAGCTGGGTGATCGACGTCAACTTCCGGGCCGTCGTGCAGCTGACCCACGCGCTGCTGCCCACCCTCAAGGCGGAGCCGGGCGCGCACCTGGTCAACATCTCCAGCCTGTTCGGGCTGATCGCGCCGGCCGGGCAGACCGCATACTCGGCGAGCAAGTTCGCGGTGCGCGGTTTCACCGAGGCGCTGCGCCACGAGCTGGTCGACGACGGCATCGGGGTGACGTCGGTGCACCCCGGCGGGATCCGCACCCGCATCACCGAGAACGCCCGGATCGGCAGCGGCGTCTCACACGAGGAGTACGCGGCCGGTCGGGCGCAGTTCGAGAAGCTGCTCACCATCTCGCCGGAGCGGGCCGCCGAGGTGATCCTGCGCGGCGTCGAGCGGCGTCGGGGCCGGGTGCTGATCGGCTGGTCGGCGAAGCTGCCCGACCTGCTGGCCCGGGTCCTGCCGGCCTCGTACAACCGGCTTCTGGTCACCGGTCTGAACCGGGGCGTCGTCCGTCCGGCGCCGCCGACCCCCGGCGTGCCCGCGCAACGCCCCGGCGACGCCGCTGTCGACCCGGCCCGTGAAGTGGCGTGACCGGCGTCCCGGTCACGGGGGTGTGCTGCCCCGCTTCTCCTCCTGGGCCAGCACCGCCTCGCGGTGCTCCGGCTCGTCGCGGCGGGCCAGCTCGGCGGCGAGCCGCGGGTCGCCCACCAACCGACCCCGGTTGCGGTGCAGGAAACTCTCGAAACCCCCGGTGTACGGGCACGCCAGCTCGCCGAGCGCCTGCTCCGGTGCGTAGCGGCAGCCGGCACAGTAGTCGCTGATCTCGTCGATGTCGGTGCCGTCCACCGCGTACGGGCGGGTGTCCAGCCGGGCGAGGTCGGCGTACTGGCTCATGCCGATCACCGTCGCGTTCATCACCCAGTCGGTGCCGTCCACGAAGCAGCGCTGGAACCAGTCCGCCAACTCGGTCGGCCGCCAACCTCGCTGCAACGCGTAGTTGCCCAGCACCATCAGTCGGGGCGTGTGATGGGTCCACGCCCGGTCCCGGACGCCGCCGAGGACGTCGGCCAGGCAGCGGGCCTCCACGGCGTCGGCGTCCAACTCGGCGAACCACTCCGGCAGGGGCTCGGTCGCGGTCAGCCAGTTCGCCCCCCGGAAGCGCGGCTCGAAGTACCAGTACAGCTGCCAGAGGAACTCCCGCCAGCCGAGCAACCCCCGGACGAAGGTGTCCACCGCCGTCCGCGGGGCCGTCCCGTCCCGCCACGCCTGCTCGGCGGCCCGCACGGCCGGCTCCGGGTGGAGCAACCCGAGGTTGAACGAGGACGACAGCACCGAGTGCGCGAACACCGGGTCGTCGCCGCTCATCACGTCGGCGTAGCGGCTGTACACCGGTAGCCGGTGGGTCAGGAAGTGCGCCAGCCGGGCCTGCGCCTCGGCATGGGTGGCCGGGTGCCGCCGGGGGCCGTCCCGGCCGACGAACCGCACCCCGTCGGCCGCCCAGCGGTCCAGGTCGCGGCGGACCTCGGCGTCGATGTCGTCCTCGACGATCGGTGGGGGCGGCGGCGACACCGCCGACGCGTCCCGCCCCTCGGCGCGGGCTCGACGCCCCGGCCCGGCCGCTGCGGCCGGCGCGGTCAGGATGTCGTGCCGCCGCTTCGCGTACCGGTAGAAGTCGGCCACCCGCAGCGGGCCGCGCCGGGGGCGGTCCGCCCAGCCGGCGAAGTCGGCCCGGCTGGTGATGAACCCACGAGGTGGCAGCACTGTCAGCTCCGGCACCGAACGGGCGAAACGCAGGGCCGCCCGGGAGTGCGGATGACACACCTCCACCGGCTCGGCGACCTGCGCCAGCGCCTCACGGAACGTGCCGGTCCGCAGCAGCAGCGCCCGGTCGCCCAGCTCGGCCGCCCGGTGGCGCAGCGCGGACAGGATCAGATGAGCCTTCTGCCGGTGCATCGGCCGTCGGCGGAACAGCTCTCGGATCTCCACCAGCAGCACCGGCTGATCGGGGTCGTCGAGGAAGTGTGGCCCGAGCTGGTCGGCCAGCAACCATCGGCGGCGATACATGCCGCAATTCTGCCCACTTTCCGGCCGTCGCAACCGACGCCGGTCCGGCAGTTCGGGCACCGGATTCCGCGCGGCGTCGGGTCAGGCCGGGTCGGACACCGTCGCTGCGGGTCCGAGGTCGCGGCCGCGCAGCAGCACGGTCAGCGTCACGAGGGCGACCAGCAGGGCCGCGAGCACGTACACCGGGGCCGGGCCGAGCGGCGCCAGCAGTGCGAGCAGCGCCACCACCGGGAAGGCGACGACCACCGCGCCGTGCTGGTGCCGGCGCACGTGCAGCACCCAGATCGTGAGCAGGAAGACCGCGACCGGGATGGCCACCGCGTACCCGGCGGTGGTCTCGGAGATGTGCGCGAGGTGCCGCTCGACGTCCACCGTCGCGCCCAGGCCGGCGCCGACCGCGGCGACCGCGCCGAAGACCAGGTAGTGGCCATAACCCCAGATCAAGGAGTACGGCAGCCGGTCGGGCGCCTCGATCGGCCGGTCGAAGTAGAGCCACCAGAGCGCGAACACGATGACCGCGCCGGCAGCCGCGAGCGACCACAGGTCGTGCTCGCCGGCGTCGAGCCCGCTCTGGATCGCCATCGAGATGGCCAGGACCGCCTCACCGAGCACGATGAGGGTGAACAACCCGTACCGCTCGGTGATGTGCCGGGGGTGCCACGGGGTCATCCCGGGGCGTTCGGCCACCGCCGGCACCAGCAGGTCGGCCAGCACCAGCAGCACGAACGACGCGATGCCCCACTCGGCGGGCAGCAACAGCCGCAGCAGCCACCCGAGCTGCACCACGCTCACGCCGATCGCGTAGCGACGCGCCGCCGCGCGGTGCCGGGGGTCGCCGGCCGCCGCGCGGCTCCAGTGCACGACGGCGGCCAGCCGCATCACCACGTACCCGTAGGTGATGACGGTGAAGTTGCCGTCGGCGAAGGCGGGCGGCACCCCGGCCGCCAGGATCAGCGCTCCGCAGATCTGCACCAGCGTGGTGATCCGGTAGACGTCGTCGTCGGTGTCGTAGGCCGAGGCGAACCAGGTGAAGTTCACCCACGACCACCAGATCGCGAAGAACACCATGAGGTAGCTGGTCACGGCGTGGCGGAGGTGCCCCTCGGCGACGTCGTGGTGCAGGCTGCTGGCGGCCTGTGCCACCGCCACCACGAAACACAGGTCGAAGAAGAGTTCCAGCGGCGTGGCCGCGCGGTGCGGCTCGTCGCGGCGACGAGGTCGCATCGGCCGGTAGAACGGCCGCACCGAACGGGAGACGGTCAACGCCGCTCCTCAGGCCGGGCTCAGCGGTGCCACCGACGGCGGTGGGTCAGCCCCTCCAGCACCAGGGTCAGCCCCGCGCCGACCAGCCAGATGTCCTTGGCGAGCCCCGAGCCCTGCTGGGTCGGGCGTACGCTCCCGGGCTCCCGCATTCCCGGCGTCTTCAGGTACAGCTGCACCAGGCCCGCGCCGAACGCGGTCAGGCCGAGCCCGGCCAGCGGCGCCGGGACGAACGGCGCGAGCAGCGCGGCCCCCAGCGCGATCTCCGAGTACGCCAGCAGCTTGGCGAAGCGCGCCGGCTCGAACTGGCCGAGCTGGGGCATGGCGGCGACCGCCATCCCGTGCATGCCCTCCGCGGCGGCGCCCTCCAGGTTGCGCTTGCCCAGACCCGAGTTGAGGACGTACGCGCCGATGCTGACCCGCAACGGCAGGTGTGCGAGCTTCATGGTCACTCCCGATGGCCGTGGTCGAATGCGGCCCGCGTACCCGGGACCGCCAGCGATAACCGCCGGGCCGGCTGGGCTGACCGTGGTGGTCGCGGTAGGTTCGCCGGGGGCCCACCGCCGAGCCCGTGGCACACTCGCCCACCCGGCGTCCGGCCCTGCCGCAGACCACCAGCAGGAGGCGAAGTGAGCCAGGAAGTCCGGGGAGTCATCTCCCGCAGCAAGGGAGCACCGGTCGAGGTCACCACCATCGTGGTGCCCGATCCCGGCCCCGGTGAGGCCGTTGTCCGGATCCAGTCCTGCGGCGTCTGCCACACCGACCTGCACTACCGCGAGGGTGGCATCAACGACGACTACCCGTTCCTGCTCGGCCACGAGGCGGCGGGCATCGTCGAGCAGGTGGGCGAGGGCGTCACCGACGTCGCCCCGGGTGACTTCGTGGTCCTCAACTGGCGCGCGGTCTGCGGGGTCTGCCGTGCCTGCCGCCGGGGTCGCCCCTGGTACTGCTTCAACACCCACAACGCCACGCAGCGGATGACCCTCACCGACGGCACCGAACTCGCACCGGCGCTGGGCATCGGGGCGTTCGCCGAGAAGACCCTGGTGCACGCCGGGCAGTGCACGAAGGTCAACCCGGCCGCCCGGCCGGCGGCCGTGGGCCTGCTCGGCTGCGGTGTGATGGCCGGGCTGGGCGCGGCCATGAACACCGGCAACGTCACCCGCGGCGACTCGGTCGCGGTGATCGGCTGCGGCGGTGTCGGAGACGCGGCGGTCGTCGGTGCGGTTCTCGCCGGCGCCACGACGATCGTCGCGGTGGACACCGACAGCCGCAAGCTGGACTGGGCCCGCCAGTTCGGTGCCACGCACACAGTGAACGCCTCGGAGACCGACCCGGTCGAGGCGATCCAGGCCGCCACCGGCGGCTTCGGCGCCGACGTGGTGATCGACGCGGTGGGTCGGCCGGAGACGTGGAAGCAGGCGTTCTACGCCCGGGACCTGGCCGGCACCGTGGTGCTGGTCGGCGTACCGACCCCGCAGATGCAGATCGAGGTGCCGTTGCTGGACGTCTTCGGGCGCGGCGGTGCGCTGAAGTCCAGCTGGTACGGCGACTGCCTGCCCAGTCGGGACTTCCCGATGCTCACCGATCTGTACCTGCAGGGCCGCCTCGACCTGGACGCGTTCGTCACCGAGGAGATCGCGCTCGACCAGGTCGAGAACGCGTTCGAGCGGATGCACCACGGCGACGTCCTGCGCTCGGTGGTGGTGTTCCCGTGACCGCCCGGATCGACCGCGCGGTCACCTCGGGCACCTTCTCCCTGGACGGGCAGACGTTCGACGTCGACAACAACGTCTGGGTGATCGGTGACGACCGCGAGTGCGTCGTCCTGGACGCGCCGCACGACGTGGCCGCGATCCTCGCCCTGGTGGGTGACCGCCAGGTCCGGGCGATCCTGGCGACGCACGCCCACGACGATCACGTCCGGGTGGCACCCGGGTTGGCCGAGGCCACCGGTGCGCCGGTGCTGCTGCACGCCGCCGACCGGGTGCTGTGGGACATGGTCCACCCGCACCTGCCGCCGCACGGCGAGTTGCACGACGGGCAGGACATCGAGGTGGGCGGCACGACGCTGCGGGTGCTGCACACCCCCGGGCACAGCCCCGGCGCATGCAGCTTCCACGCCCCCGACCTGGGCGTGGTGTTCACCGGCGACACGCTCTTCGCCGGAGGGCCGGGTGCGACCGGGCGCTCGTACAGCGACTTCGACACCATCGTCCGGTCGATCCGCACCCGCCTGCTCACCCTTCCGTCGGAGACGGTCGTGCACACCGGTCACGGCGACGACACCACGATCGGCGCGGAGGCGCCGCACCTGCAGGAGTGGCTGGACCGCGGCCACTGAGCCCAGCACACCGGCCTGCTGGCGCGCGGTCGACGGCTCAGCGTTCGTCGACCGCGCCCAGCACCGACTTGACGTCCAGGACCGGGGTCCCGTCGAGGGCCTCCAGATCTGCCACCTGGACACGCAGGCCGTCCACCGTCAGGACCCGCACCCGGTGCAGCCCGATCGGGTTGGGCCGGTGCGGGGAGCGGGTGCTGAACACGCCGGTCTCCGGCCGGCTCTCGTCGCCGCGCGGGTGCACCGCCAGCACGTCGCGCCGGGCGCGATCCAACCAGGTCAGCACCAGCAGCTCTGCGCCGACGTGCAGGTCGCGCAGGGCCCGTTCGACAGGCGCGTCGAAGATCAGCCACGCGTTTGGTGCGCCCTCGTCGCCCTGACGCGGTGCGCTCGCCGCGTCGGTCAGCGGGGAGACGACCCGCCCGACCGGTCGCAGCAGGTACGTGTCATCGTTCGCCGCCTCGACCACTGGTGCTCCCCTCTGGACGGTCCCAACCTAACCTCGCCGCGGCGCTAGGATCTTGAACATGGCCGCCGACTCGCCCGCCCCCGTTGTCCGTCAGCTGCGACTCGTGGTGGAGGCCGCCGACCACGACGCCGCCGTCGCGTTCTTCCGCGACGCACTCGGCATGCCGGAGGAGGCGGCGTTCAGCGGCGACGGCGACGCCCGGGTGGTGATCCTGGACGCCGGCCGCGCCACCCTGGAGATCGCCAACCCGGCGCAGAAGCGCATGATCGACGAGGTTGAGGTGGGTCGGCAGGTCGCGCCCCGCATCCGGGTTGCCTTCGAGGTGGACGACGCCGAGGCGACCACCACCCGGTTGGTGGCCGCCGGGGCCAGCGAGGTCGCCCCGCCCACCCGCACGCCGTGGCAGTCGCTCAACTCCCGCCTCGACGCCCCGGCCGACCTGCACATCACCATCTTCCAGGAGCTGGGCACCGGGGTGGACGACGATGACCCCGGACATGACGGCGACGTCTGAGCGGCGCGGCCCGCGCGCCGCCGCTCTCACCCCGGCGCAGACGGCTGCCGTCGCGTACGTGCGGTCGTTGGCCGTGGTCGAACGTCCTGCCGCGCTGGCCACCATCGCCCGGCAACTCACCACCGCCGACGTCGGCCACCGCCCGGAGCATCTGCTCGGCGCCATCGGGTCCGGGCGGCTGACCGTCAACTTCCACCCCGACCGGTTGTGTGCCGACGGTCGGACCGTCGCCGACGCGCTGGCCGAGGACGGGGTCTACCGCAGCCAGTTCGTCACCGGGATCTCCAACGGTGGGCTCACCGCGTATCCCGGTGGTGACCGGGACCGCTGGGAGCACCGGATGTTCGGCGGCGCGTACCAGCGGCCCGGCGTTACGCCGGCGCAGCGGCCCACGTACGGCGGCCTGAACCTGCTCGACCACGCGGACGGCGCCTGCCCCCGCTTCGGTTCCTGCCACCTGCGGCTTCGCCCGGCGGCGCTGAGCCGGGCGACCTTCTGCCTCGGCGACAGCCACCTCAGGCCGGAGGTGGTGGGCACGGCCGACGCGTTCGAGGCGGTGCTCGCCGGGCTCCTGGCCGGCGTCGCCGCCACCGGCGAATGCCTGGGCCGTGCCGGGACGGGCGTCGCCGCGCTGGTGGGGACGTTGCTGGACCAGCCGAACGCGAGAAGTGAGCCGGGCGTGCGAGCCCCGCAGTCGCGAGCCAAGGGGGTGCCGACCACCCCGGGCGCGGTCGGTCGCGCGCTCGACGACTACGTGGAGGCCCAGGTCCACGGCACGCTCGACCTCGCGTACGACGTCGAGGAGTTGGTGGTCGACCCGTCCTTCGCCGGCACCCCCACCGGCGCGACCCTGGAATCGATCGCGGCGCGGTTCGGTTTCCCGTTGCGATGGCACCCCGGCTTCGTGCTGGCCGTCGACCAGGTCGACGCGGAGTTCCGGGGCCCGGCGATCCCCGTGCTGGCAGCCCGGGTGCACCGGGAGTTCGCCCGGTCGGGTGACCCGGTGGACGCGGCGCTGATCGGTCGGGCGGCGGCCTCGGTGGTCGCCGAACCGCACCGCTGGGCGGATCGCGGCCCGATCGCGGACACCCTTCAGCACCTCAAGCAGCTCTGGCACGTGCTGGTCCGCTTCGGCACGCCGTACGGCACCTGATCTGCCGGCTCGTCACGTCTGCGCCGATCGTCCGTTTCCGGCCGACGTTCGGCCGCTGTCGTCGACCGTCCCATTTCCCCAGGTGACCGGGACCGCACCTCACCCAGGCCCCGGCATTTCCGGAATGACCGACACGTGAACCTGGTTGTGTCCCCCGTACCGCCGGAGCCCAAACCCTTTTCCGCGGTCATCTCCCGAGGAGTGTTCACCCCGGAGCGCTCCGCACGATCGAAAGGGCAACCATCGTGAAGGTCGACTTCACTCGATGGCTCCCCGCCATCGCTAAGGACTCGTACCGCAAGACCGCGCTGAGCGTGGCGGGTGTGGCCGCTCTCGGTGGTCTGGCCCTCGCGCCGACCGCGGTCGCCGCACCGGTCACCTCCGGACCGCACCAGGGCGCCGTCGCCGCCATCGACCGCGCCACCGGCAAGGCAGCCACCCAGGCCCGCCAGGACGACCAGCCCGTCGAGTCGGGCCTCACCACCGGCTCCGCTACCGGCAAGCCGCCGGCGGGCAAGCCCAGCCGCGACCAACTGATCCCGCACGGCATCGAGGGCGCCCAGTCGCGGGTACCGCTCGACGACGCACAACTGGCCAACGCCCGGGCGATCGTCGACGCCGCCAAGAAGACCGGCGTCGGTGACCGGGGCGCGGTGATCGGCGTCGCCACCTCGCTGCAGGAGTCGAAGCTGTACAACCTCGGCCACCTCGGCGCCTACAACGACCACGACTCGCAGGGCCTGTTCCAGCAGCGCCCGTCGTCCGGTTGGGGCACGCCCGACCAGATCACCGACCCGGAGTACTCCGCCACGGCGTTCTTCACCGCGCTCAAGAACGTCGGCGGCTGGCAGGACCTGCCGCTGACCACCGCCGCGCAGACCGTCCAGGTCTCGGCCTTCCCCTACGCGTACGCGCAGTGGGAGGAGCAGGCGGCGGACATCGTCCAGCAGATGTGGTGACACCCGTACACAAGGCCGGCCGGCTCCCCTTCACGGGAGCCGGCCGGTTTTGTGCTGCTCGGTGTCGTGCTGGCTTGTGTCGTGCTGTTTTCGTGCTGGTCGACTGCTCAGCAGGCGGCGTAGAGGCGCCGGGTGCCGACGCCCGCGGCGTACGCGTCCCGGTCGCTGAACCGGCAGCCGTAGTCCGGCCGGGCCACCACCGCCGGGTCGGTCACGGTGTCGCCGGCCGGGCGCTTGCCGGTGCGTACCCAGGACGTCAGGTCGTCCCAGGCGGCGCCGGCCTCCGCCGGGCTGAACTCGCAGTGCTGCGTGGCTCGGATGGCCCGCTGGACCACCAGCTTGCTGCGACCGTTGCGCGCCACGTCACTGGCGTACGCCTGCTCCATGCTGAACGGGACGAACATGTCACCGAGGCCGTGCAGGCTGAGCACCGGCGCGGTGGGCCGACCAGCGATCCGCGGCACCTCGGTCAGCGTCGGCAGGAGCCGCTGCACCACGTTCTCCGGGGCGACCCGCTGCACTGTGGCGTTGACGTTCACCGGGCTGTTCGGGACGTACCGGGTGAGCAGGTTGGTGGACAGCTGACCGGGCCGCTGGGCGGGGGAGTTGCCGCTGCCGGTGGGCACGCTGATCGAGAAGAGGAAGTCCTTCCACACCGCGAACGCGGCGTCGGCTCCCGGACGCGGCCCGCCCGAACGGTTCACCGTGATCGCCCGCAGTTGCCTGCCCCGCTCGGTGGTGGTGTCCGGCCCGGTGGGAGTCAACCCGGCCAGACCGAGTGCCACCTGGATGCGGGGCACCGCGTTGGTCAGGTAGTCGGCCGGGGTGGGATAGGCCGGCACCTCGGCGAGCGCCTGCGCGACCAGGTTGTAGTCCAGGTAGAAGTCCAGCAGCGTCTGATCGCCGAGCACCCCGCACATCGGCAGCGCCCCGTCGTAGTAGCCGGGATACTGCTCCAGGGAACGCCCGATGACGTATCCGCCCATGGACACCCCGGCGATGTAGGTGTGCTGCGGCCTGCGGACCGTCCGCCCGAAGTGGTCGGCGAGATCCTTGGTGCCCAGCACCCCCGACCGGATGTTGAAGCCGTTGCGGTCGTACGACGACGACGCCCACGCGTACCCCTGCTCCAGCAGTCGCTGGCGCAGCCCGAAGCCCGGCTGCTCCGGTGACAGCACCGTGCCCTGGCCCCGGTAGCCGTGCGCCCACAGAACCAGGTCACCGTTCCACCGGGCGGGGACCTCGATGATGTACCCGGCGTGGCGGTGCACGCCCTGACGTACCGTCGTCGGCTTGCCGCCCACGACCAGCGGAGCCAGCGGCGGATTCTCGATGGTGTACCCGGGCAGCGGCTCGCCGCCTTTCGGGTCGCGACCGGTGGCGCTGGCCGGCGCGGCGCCGGCCAGACCGACCGCCAGGGTCAGCGTCGCGGTGGCGGCGAGCAGCCGGCGAAGGGTACGAACGGGTGTGGACAGCATCGATGCTCCCCATCGGACGGACGTCGCCCGGGGGCGACCAGGCGGGACGGTTGCCTACCGGCCGGTAGCGTCCTGAACCTAGGACCGCCGTCGAACAGTGTCAATGGCTACGCTGATTGGCCGGTCAAGCACGGCTGTCCGGCCGATCAGCCCGGGGCGCTCCCCATGCCGGCGCTCTCGTCGGCGGCTGTCCTCGTGTTCCGTCTCGTGGTGCCGGGGCGGCGCTCTCGGCGGCGTCCGCCCTCGTCGGCGTCCGCCCTCGTGTTCCGGGCGGCGTTCCCTTCTTTGGCCAGGCGTCTGTCGTTCGCCGTACCCGGTCGCGCGGGTCGGTGAGTCGGTCAGGTTGACTGGTCGCCGTGGACGAGTCGATCTGGGAGGCGGCCCGCGCGTCGCGTAGCTGGTTGGACGCGGCGAACGGGGCCGGGCAAACCGAACTGACCTGCCGCATCCTCAAGCTGACCGAGGAGGCGGGGGAGGCGTCGGCCGCCTGGATCGGTCTGCTCGGGCAGAATCCGCGCAAAGGTGTCACCCACACGCGCGACGATGTCGCGGCAGAGTTGGCCGACGTCGCCTTCACGGCGTTGGTGGCCATCGAGAGCCTGGGGCTGGACGCGCAGACGGTCCTGGACGCCTGCGCCGCGAAGGTGCGCTCCCGCCTCTCGGGCTGAGTGGCACTCGCTCGTGGTGATCGACTCGGCTTTCACGAAGTCGGGGTGTCATGCCGTCCCGGATGCGCCGATATTCAGAAAGCCGAGTGGATCAAGGTCAATCGGGTGGCCCTGGGGCCCAGTCATGTTCGACGCGTAGGGGCGTCTGCCCGTTATAGGTATTTGTGTCGGGTGCGCCGATGATCGCGGTACGAGGTTCGGGGCCTTCGGGGCGTTTGGCCTGTGACCGGTCGCACCGGTGGGTCGGAATGATGGCCGGGGCGGGGTCGTTACACACTCTGACGATCGCAGGACCATCGGTTAACCGCCCCGCCCACCGGGGTTGGAACAGCTGGTGGCGGGGTTGGAATGCCGCCCCGGTCCGCATCGTTGAAGCCTCCCCAGCACCCGCGCTCCATCGGGTGCGACGGGATGGCCCGGCCTGCGGAATGACCCCGGGCCCCCGGTCGTTGCAGTCCCGACGAGCGACCACCCGACTACCGCATCGCACGAGTGGACGTCGGGGAGCCACCCGGGAATGACCCCCGGACCCCGGTCGTTACAGATGGACCCGGCGCCACAAGCCCGCGCTTGTCACCGCCGACCCCGGCGCCCGAGCCCCCCGGCTCGCAGGTCGCCGACCCGGCCCCCGCAAGCCCCCCGCTTGACGGTGCCGATCTCCCCCAGACTTTTCCCCTTGTTTGATGCAGCGCCGGACGAGGTGCTCACACCCTTGGTCGCCGACCCCCATTGGTGGCCCGGGTGTTTCCTACCCCCGAAGGAGCTACCCCCATGAACACGATCTTCCGTAAGAGCATGTTGTCTGTTGCTGGTCTCGCGTTCGCCGGTGGTGTCTTCGCCGGCCCGATCGCCGCCCACGCTGCCAGCCCGGCCGTGGATGGCAAGCCGGTGGCGGTGGCGGTGCAGTCGGCCGCTCCGAAGCCCCAGGGCGAGCAGTCCCACATCACGTTGAATGATGAGCAGACCGCGAACGTCAAGGCGATCATCGCCGCGACGAAGAAGGCCGGCCTGCCCGAGCGCGCCGCGGTCATCTCCATCGCGACGAGCCTGCAGGAATCCAAGCTGGAGAACCTGGGCCACCTCGGCGACGCCAATGACCATGACTCGCTGGGCCTGTTCCAGCAGCGCCCGACCAGTGGTTGGGGCACGCCGGAGCAGATCACGGACCCGGCCTACTCCACGACTGCGTTCCTCAAGGGCCTCCGCCAGGTCGACGGGTGGCAGGACATGGCGCTGACCGACGCCGCGCAGACCGTCCAGGTCTCCGCCTACCCCGACGCCTACGCCCAGTGGGAACAGCAGGCCACCGACCTCGTCGGCCAGCACTGGAACAGCTGACACCAACACACACCGCACAGCACAGCTGGCCGGCACCCCCACCCCGGGGTGCCGGCCAGCGGCATATCCCGCACAACCACAAGAACACCGACAACCAGGCCCGGCAGATCTTGGACACTTTCCGTTAGCCGGGCGGGCTCAACTGGTGGTTGCAACACCTAGGAGCTGGGTCATTTTCTCACCTGGGGTGGCCCAGCCCAGGGTCATGCGGGGGCGGTCGTTGAGTTCGTCGGCGACGTGGTCGAGGCCGGCCTGGTCGATGGTGGTGAAGTCGAATTGGCCTTTGGGGAAGTACTGGCGCAGCAGTCCGTTGGTGTTCTCGTTGCTGCCGCGTTGCCAGGGGCTGTGGGGGTCGCAGAAGTAGACCGGGCAGTCGGTGGCGATGGTGAAGTCACGGTGCCGGGCCATCTCGACGCCCTGGTCCCAGGTCAGCGAGGCCCTCAACCGCTGCGGTAGCCACCTCATCGCCGCGGCCAACTGGGACACGACGTGTTCGGACACCTTGCCCTCGGGCAGCCCGACCAGGATCACGAACCGGGTAGCGCGTTCCACCAGCGTGGCGATCGCGGAACCACCACGCCCACCCCGACGGACCCCCTCGAGGAGATCACCCTCCCAATGACCCGGCACCGCCCGGTCAGCGACCTCAGCTGGCCGGTCAGCGATACGCAGGTTCACCCAGGGCCTAGCCGAGCGCACCGCCCCGGCCGGCGCGGCCCGACGGCGGCGAGCGGCCCGACCCGACCGCAACGCCACCTGCCGCGTCAACTCCGCGCGCAGGTTGCCCCGCGCCTGCAGGTAGATCGCCTGGTAAATCGTCTCGTGCGACACCCACATCTCCGGCATGTCCGGGAACTGCGCCCGCAGCCGGGCACTGATCTGCTGCGGCGAACGACGTCGACGCAGCATATCCAGCACCACCTGACGCAACGGCCCGTCAACGGCCAACCGCGCCACCCGCCCGCAGCGGTTATGCCGCAGAAACGACGCCCACTGCGCCATCAACGGCTGATACCGCTGCCCATAATGCTCGAACCGACCCACCTCCCGCGAGATCGTCGACACCGACCGCCCCAACCTTCGCGCGATCGACCGCAACGACTCACTCGCAGCCCGACCCAACCCGATCTGCTCCCGCTCAAACGGACTCAACCTCGACGCCATAACCACCCCAACGAACATCACGGAAGGGTGTTGCAACCACCAGTTGAGCCCGCCCCGCTAACGGAAACTGTCCAAGATCTCGCGTTGACGACGCGGCGGAGTGCCGTGATCGGCGCGGAGTGATCCGATCGGCGGACGGGTACGTACCTCCCGACGGGGACCGGCGGAGGGACAGAGGTATGGCCGCGGTGGGGTACGGCACGGATCGCGAACCGGAGTCACCGCCGGAACCTGCCGGCGACGCCACACCAGGGCGCTGGTCCACCGGGGTTCGCCTGTTGGTGGCTGCCGCAGCCGTCGTGCTTGTCCTTGGCGCGGCCGCCGTGGCTGTGATCGTCGCCGACCCTGACCGCCTCGGCGTGACCTACTCCGGCGCACCCGACGGCACCCGAGCAGACGGCACGCGACCGGACGGCACGCGACCGGACGGCACGCGACCGGACGGCACGCGACCGGACGGCACGCGAGTAGATGGCACCCGACCGGACGGCACCTGGCCCGGTGACGCCGGCCGTCCCGGAGGTGCCGACCCGGACTCGGCTGACGGCCGACCGGGTGCCGCTGGCGGGGAGTTGCTGACCGCGCCGCTGGCGGGCCGCCAGAAGGGCACCTTCGTGCTCGCGGACGGGCTGTCCTCGTTCGAGCTGGGGGTGGCTGATCTGGGGGATGACCTGTACCGGATCAGCAGCCCGGCAGGTTCGGGTGTGCTGGGTCGACCGACTGTGGTCGGCGAGACCGTCCGGCTTGAGGTCGTGAAGTCAGGGGCTTCCGAGACGCGCAGCCTGCGGGTGGCGCTCAACGAGCGGGTCGCCTGGCGTCTTCAGCTCGTCGGCGGGGTGAGCAGTCAGGTGCTGGATCTGACCCGAGCCCGGCTGCTGGGGGTGGAACTCGCCGGCGGGTCGTCGCGCACCGAGATCCTGCTGCCACCGATCACCGCCACCAGCACCGGCAACGCGAGCGACCCGAGCATCATGACCGTACGACTCATCGGTGGGACCAGCCAGCTCGACATCCGGGCCGCCGGGGAGACGCCGGTGCGGGTCCGCGTGGGAGCTGGCGCCGGCTCGGTTGCGGTACGCGATGACCGCTGGGATGGGGTGGCGGCGGGTGCGGTGTTGAGTACGCCGGGCTGGGACCGCTCGGCCGCGCGGTTGTTCCTGGATCTGGTCGCGGGCGCCAACACCGTGACCGTGTCCGCCAACCGGTAAGCCAGCAACCGCTGAGCCCAACCCCACCCCGCTGCGCCCAACCCGCTGCACCCAACCCCCTGCGCCCAACCCGCTGTGCAAGAAGCCGCTGAGCCAACCCGGCGGACCCCACCCGCCCTGCTGGAAGCGCCGCGGTCGTGGGCGGGCGTGAGCGTACAGTCGGGCGGTGGAGCGTACTGAATCGATGCTGGCGCAGACCCGACCACCTGGTGTGGCCGACGTTGATCCCGGCAGCGTGCTGCTGCCCGGCCACGACGTGCCGTTGGGTCGGTACACCACGGTGCGGCGACTGCTGCCGCAGCGTCCCCGCCGGATGGTTGGCGCGTGGTGTTTCGTCGACCATTTCGGCCCGGACGATGTGGAGCAGCGGCCTGGCATGGAGGTGCCGCCGCACCCGCACACCGGTCTGCAGACGGTGACCTGGTTGCTGGAAGGGGAGATCCTGCACCGGGACAGCCTCGGCAACGTGCAGCCGATCCGGCCCGGTCAGCTCAACGTGATGACTTCCGGTAACGGGATCGCCCACTCGGAGCGGTCGCCGGCCGTCCACCCGCCGGTGATGCACGGCGTGCAGCTCTGGGTGGCTCTGCCGGACCCCGCGCGGGCCGGGGCAGCGGACTTCGCGCACCACGCGGACCTGCCGCGCTGGCGCGACGGCGATCTGGACTGCACCCTGCTGGTCGGCGAGTTCGGCGGGCATCGGTCACCGGCGGTGGTGCACACCCCGCTGGTGGGTGTGCAGGTCGAGCTGGGTGGCGAGGCGCCGACGACGCTGTCGCTGCGGCCCGATTTCGAGTACGCGTTGCTGGCGATGTCCGGGTCGGCGGAGGCCGCCGGGGTCGGGTTCGAGCCGGGGGCGTTGCTCTATCTGGGCTCGGGCCGCCGCGAGCTGACCGTGCGCGGTGGGGCCGGGGCGCGGTTGTTGCTGCTGGGCGGTACGCCGTTCGAGGAGCCGCTGGTGATGTGGTGGAACTTCGTGGGCCGCTCCCACGAGGAGATCGCCGCCGCACGGGAGGACTGGATGGCGGGGGACCGACGATTCGGGGTGGTCGCCGACGACTCGGCGCCTCCGCTGCCGGCGCCCGCCCTGCCCACGACCCGTCTCAAGGCCCGCGACCGCACCGGCGGCCTGCACGGCTGACACCACGCCAGGGCGCCCACGCCAGGGCCACACGCAGGCCCGAGGCCTGCACGGGCGCCAGCACATCGCGGCCCGTGTGACCCACTGTCGCGCGGGTAGTCGTCGACATGCCGACCACTCTGATCACCCCGGTCGAGGACCGGAAGCGCCTGGCGCGCCGGCTCGCCGGCAGCGGGCGGGGCTTCGCCGAGCAGTACGGCTTTCGGGTGACCAACAACCCGGCGAGCCTGTTCCAGGTGCTCTATCTCGCGGTGCTGCTGGCCCGTCGGGGTGACTTCCGCCGGGCGTTGGACGGGGCCCGGGCGTTGCGTGACGAGGGGTGGGACAGCGCCGCGAGGCTGGCCCGGTCGTTGCACGAGGACCGGGTACGGGTGCTGCGCGCCAGCGGTCAGCGCGGTGACGTGGACGCGTTGGCCAGCGCGCTCGGTGACCTGGGCCGCTCTGTGGTCGAGCGGTACCGGGGCGATCTGCGCCGGTTGCGGGCGGTGGCGCACCACGATCCGGTCCGGGAGCGGGCGCTCCTCGCCGAGCTTCCCGGCGTGGACGATCAAGTCGTCGACCTGTTTCTGCGTGAGGCGCAGGCACTGTGGCGGGAGGTGGCCCCGGTTGCGGACCGGCGGGCGTTGGCCGCGGCCCGTCGCCTCGGGCTGGGCAGGTCGGCGAACGACCTGGCCGGCCTGGCCAGCGGTGAGTCGGAGCAACTGGCCTGGTTGGTGGGGGCGCTGGCCCGGGTCGACCTTGAGCACCGGTACGCGGAGGTCACCGGCAGGCCGTGACGTGCCCTGGCCCACACTTCGCCAAATTCTGACCAAACGGAGGATGTTCTGTCGTATGGTTGGACCCGGCAGTGCTGGCCGCTCGGTTCGAGCGGGCATCCACCGCCTGGTGACCGCGACCGGTTCGGAAGCGGCTCACCGCCTGGGCAGGTTTGCGTGGCGCCCTGGGTCGCGGTTCGTGACCAGGGGCGCCCGCCTGTCCCGGCGATTCAGCGAGCCCCCACCCCGTGACGTCCCCGGGGTCGCCAGGGCGTTCAGCCAGCCGACAGAGCCACTCCAACGGCCCAGCCTCAGCGTGCCAGGCCCGCCAGCAGGTTCACGGTCACGGCGATGATGAACGCGCCGAACAGGTACGACACCATCGAGTGCCGCAGCACCGTACGACGCATCTCGTTGCTGGTGAGGTTGGTGTCGGAGACCTGGAACGTCGCCCCGATGGTGAACGCCACGTACGCGAAGTCGGAGTAGCGCGGCGGGTCGTGCTGGTTGAAGTTCACCCCGCCGTCCGGGCCGGTGTAGTAGATCCGGGCGTAACGGGCGGCGAAGACGGTGTGCACCACGAACCAGGAGAGCACCACGCTCAGGACGCCCAGGCCGCTGTGCAGTTCCCGGGCCATGCCGGGTGGCGCGCTCTGCGCGCTGGCCACGACCAACCCCACGGCCAGCAGGCTGGCCAGGCAGGCGACCAGAAGCAGCGCGTCCCGGATCGCCCGGTTCGGGTCCTCGTGTACGGCCAGTTCGGCGGTGCGCTCGGCGTCCATCGGCCAGATTTTGTGCCAGACCAGCACGAGCCAGCTCAGTGCGCCCACGTCCCAGCCGGCCAGCGCGGCGAGCGGCACTGGCAGCATCAGCGTGAAGACGCCGCCGGCGATGACGCCGACCACCGCCACCACGGCCAGCTGCTTCGCGGCAGCCGGGAAACGTACGTCCGCTGGCCGGTCGGGGCCGGTCTGGGTCATCCGGGACGCTCCCGGGTCGGGGTGGTGGGCGCCACCGCCGGGTCAGATGCCGCGCAGATGCTGCGAGACCCGGTTGTGCTTCTTGTCCCGGGCCTGCTCGGCACGCTGGGCGGGGCTCACCTCGGGCGCGGCCTCGATCCCGGCCGACCGGGCGACCTCGGTCCCGTTGGCGTAGTCCACCGGCGGGAGGGCCCGCAGCGCCTTCAGCACGTCCGGCGGGGCGCCTTCCCGTTCGGCCTCGCGGACCACGTCGTTCTTCTCGGCCGGGTAGTCCAGGCTCGACAGGTACTGCAGGACGTCGGCGTAGCTCGCCATGGCATGGGCTCCCTCGGGCATCGATGTGGTGACGACCGGCGGCGGTTACCCGCCCGCCAGCCGGTCACGCCCACCCGGCGCAGGAAACAGGCGCCGTTTCCGCCGGGCCGTCGCGGGTACCCGCAGGCGCCGACGCGAGCCAAGGGAGTACGCGATGAACTACGACACCTTCATCGACCAGGTTTCCCAGCGCACCGCGACGTCGTCCGAGCGGGCGGTCGAGCTGACCCGGGCCGTGCTGGAGACGTTCGCGGAGCGGTTGACCGGCGGTGAGAACCTGGACCTGGCCGCCCAGCTGCCCCAACCGTTGCAACTGGTGCTCAAGCCGAGCCCGAGCACCGAGCAGGCCGACCGGTTCGGTGCGGCCGAGTTCGTCGCCCGGGTCGCGTTGCGCGCCGGGGTGGAGGAGCCGGCGGCCCGGGACGCCAGCCGGGCGGTCTTCACCACCCTGCGTGAGGCGATCACCGGCGGTGAGTTCGACGACGTGGCGACTCAGCTGCCGCGTGACTACCGGGGTCTGGTCGAGCAGGCGATGGCTCCCGGGGCGACGCTGCGCCGTGGCTGACGGGCACGACGCACAGCGGTCGTTCCGGGCACGCACAGCGGTTTACCAGGGCAACCATCGATGTCCCGCTTGGCATGGCGATTCAGCCTGGCCTAACCTTGTCGTGGCGAGGGGAGTACTTCCCACGAACCATTCCGGTCAGTACGGCGCGCCCGGCGCGCCTCGGGTGGTTGCCCATCAGGTGGTGGGTGAAGGAGACCTCGAACATGACGGTGTTCGAGGAGACCCCACATGAGCGAAGTGTCATATCTGTCCGCCGCCAGTGACCTGTCGTCGGTGGGCACGCCCACGCTGTGGGCGGTCACCATCATCGGCGTGCTCCTGCTGCTGGTGCTTGACTTCCTGGTCACGCGTCGCCCGCACGAGGTGTCGATGCGGGAGGCCATCGGCTGGTCGGCGTTCTACATCGCGCTGCCGCTGGCGTTCGGCGCCTGGATCTGGTCGCGCTACGGCTCCCAGCAGGGCGTGGAATACCTCACCGGTTACCTGGTGGAGAAGTCGCTCTCGGTCGACAACCTGTTCGTCTTCATGCTGCTGCTGGCCGCGTTCGCGGTGCCAGCGGTGCTCGCCCAGCGGGTGCTGCTCTACGGCATCGCTGGCGCGCTGGTGCTGCGGGCCGTCTTCATCGCCCTCGGCGCGGCGGCGCTGCAGACCCTCGACTTCGCCTTCCTGCTCTTCGCGATCATCCTCCTCGCCACCGCGGTGAAGCTGCTGCGCGACGCCATGTCCGGGCATCAGCAGGAAGTCGACATCAACAAGATGCGCTCGGTGAAGCTGCTGCGCAGGTTCATGCCGGTGGTCGACGAATACCACGGCACCAGGATGACCGTCCGGCAGGGCGCGAAGCGGGCACTCACCCCGTTCGCCCTGGTGGTGGTCGCGGTGCTGGCCACCGACATCGTGTTCGCTGTCGACTCGGTGCCGGCGGTCTACGGCATCACCGAGGACCCGTACCTGGTCTTCGCCACCAACGCGTTCGCCCTGCTCGGCCTGCGGGCGCTCTACTTCGTCCTGCACGCGGCGCTGAGCCGGCTGGTGCACCTCAGCTACGGCCTGGCCGTCATCCTGGCGTTCATCGGCCTCAAGCTGGGTCTGCACTGGGCGCACGGCATCTGGGACAGCGTGCCGCAGATCCCCACCCTGGCCTCGCTCGGCGTGATCATCGGTGTGCTGGTGGTGGTCACCGTGACGAGCCTGCGCGCCACCCGCGGCGGCGACCTGCCCGAGGACCGCAAGGTGGTCGCGGAGCGGCACTGACCGCGCCCCGCCGGGGCGACGAGGAGGTACGCGGGAAAGCTCCCGCCCCGGCCGGCGCGGGTGGTACGACTGTGCAATGGGAATCGTGTCACCGGGCTTTCAGGGTCGGCCCCGAACGCAGGAGCCGGCCCTGCCACCCGGTCAGTACCTGACCGAGGACTTCCCGGTGCTCTCGGCCGGCCCGACGCCCCGGGTCTCCCTGGACACCTGGGAGTTCGTCATCGCCGCCGAGAACGGCAGCG
Source organism: Micromonospora sp. A202 (assembly GCF_006715105.1). Taxonomy (NCBI): domain Bacteria; kingdom Bacillati; phylum Actinomycetota; class Actinomycetes; order Micromonosporales; family Micromonosporaceae; genus Micromonospora; species Micromonospora sp. A202. Next base: position 2,767,003 of record NZ_VFMP01000001.1, read on the forward strand.
AACACCGGTGGTCGTGGCAGGAGTTGATGGCCCTGCCGCAGGAGACGCCGATGGTGGACATCCACTGCGTCACCCGCTGGTCTAAGCTCGGCACCAACTGGCAGGGCGTCTCCCTGGACACGCTCCTCGCCGACGTGGACACGGGGGCGCACTTCGCGCTCGCGCACTCCTACGGCGGGTACACCACCAATCTGCCGCTGGACGACCTGCGCGGCGGCCGTGCCTGGGTGGTGCACACCTTCGACGGCGCGCCACTGCCCGCCGAGCACGGTGGGCCGGCGCGGTTGCTGGTGCCACACCTGTACTTCTGGAAGTCCGCCAAGTGGGTGCGCGGCATCCGGCTCAAGACGATGGACGAGCCGGGGTTCTGGGAGACCGCCGGCTACCACGACTACGGCGACCCGTGGCGCGAACAGCGGTACCAGGGTGACTGAGCGCGCCGTGGCGACGAGCAAACCGCGGACGGCCAACCGGTGGCAGGTGGGCCGGCTGGTGGAGCGCCGGGTGGAGACGCCGACCGCGCAGACCCTGGTGCTGGAGGTCCCGGACTGGCCGGGGCACCTGCCCGGGCAGCACGTCGACCTGCGACTGACCGCTCCGGACGGCTACCAGGCCGCCCGGTCGTACTCCATCGCCGGGCCCGTCGTGGACGGGCCGGGCGGGCCGCGCATCGAGGTGACCGTCCAGCGTGTGCACGACGGCGAGGTGTCCCCGTACCTCATCGATGTCTTTTCCGACGGCGACCCGGTGGAGGTCCGCGGACCGCTCGGTGGATGGTTCATCTGGCGGCCGGAGGAGACCGCGCCGGTGCAGCTCGTCGCCGGCGGCTCGGGCATCGTGCCGTTGATGGCGATGATCCGGGCCCGCCGGGCGGCCGGCAACAAGGCGCCGTTCCGGCTGATCTACTCGGTGCGCACCCCCGGTGACGTGATCTACGCCGACGAACTGCGCCGCCGGGTCCGCGACGACTTCGGCCTGGACATCGCGTACGTCTACACCCGCGAGGCACCCGAGGGTTGGCGCGGCGAACCGCACCGCATCGGGCTGGCCGACGTCAACACACACGGCTGGCCACCGGACCTGCAACCGCTCACCTACGTCTGCGGCCCGACCGCGTTCGTGGAAACCGTGGCCGATCTGCTGGTGGGGCTCGGCCACCCGTCACGGCAGGTCAAGACCGAACGTTTCGGTCCCACCGGCTGACCGCTCGCCCCCGCAACGTCGAGGAGATCCGATGACCGAGATGTCGTACCTGGACGGCAACATGCTCGACGGCCCGATGCGCGAGCTGTTCACCGTGGACCTGAGCAGCGCGACGGGCCGCTGCGAAAGCTGCGGGATGACCGGCTCGATGGCCAGCCTGCACGTCTACTCGCACGCCCCGGGCCTCGTCGCCCGCTGCCCGTCCTGTGAGCAGGTGATGCTGCGGCTGGTCCGAGGGCCCGACCGTGCCTGGCTGGACATGCGCGGCACCACGTTCCTCCAGGTGCCGATGCCGATGGAGCAGCCCTTCCCCGGGCCCCTCTGACCGACCCCGGTCAGCTTTGCCCGGCGGAGGCAGAATGGCCGGATGAGCGCCGGCCGATGGGGTTCCACACCGCAGGCAGCCCTGCCGTGGCGCACGATTCGCACAAGTTCAGGGATGTTGCTGCCTCCAAAGCACCCGAGGCAGCAATTTCGCTGAAGTTGCGCAGATCTCGACCGTGTCCCCGAGGGCGGGTCGGCGTGGCAGAGCGGCGGGCGTCCTCATTCTCGGCCGGCGGCGACGAATGGCACTTCCTACCGTGCCGTTCCGGCGAGCAGCCACCGCCGGACGGGGATCTCCAGCAGCACTCGCTCGCTGCCCGGGCCGACCTGTCGGCTGACGTCCCAACCGTCGTACTTGCTCGCGAACGCCTCGACGACCGTGCTCGGGAACCCGTCGCGGTGTACGCGTGCGGCGCCCTCGGCCACGACCGGGGCGTCGCCCCCCTCCAGGGCCAGGGACACCCGTGGATCGGCCAGGGCGTTGCGGACCTTGACGCTGCGGCCGTCGGTGCCGATCCACCAGGTCCCGGCGATGTGGACGAACCAGACCGGCGTCAGGTGGGGGGAGCCGTCGCGCCGCACCGTGCACAGCCAGACGTTCCGCTCCCGACCGAGTCGCACCTCGACGTCGGCCGGCAGGATTGAGGGGGATGGGCTCACCGGGCCAGTGGATCACAGCGCCGCGCGACCTGCCGAATACTCGGGTGCGGGTGACCCGGCTCGTCCCTAGGCTTGCCGCCGCACGGACTGCTCGGCATGCGGTCGGATCGGAGATGAGCGAAGCGATGACGTCCCACCTGTTCGCGATCAGCTACGACGCAGCCGACCCCCTCCGTCTCGGGCGGTTCTGGGCCGAGCTCCTGGGTCGCGAGATCGTCGATGACCCACGGGACGGCGTCCTGGTCCTGCCTCACGCTGACACCGAGCTTCGACTCCGCTTCGTGCCGAACCAGCAGCCGAAGACCGTGCAGAACCGGATGCACCTGGATCTGACCAGCGGTTCCCTGGAGGAGCAGCAGCGGACGGTGGCCAGGGCGCTGGAGCTCGGCGGACGGCACACCGACGTCGGTCAGCTCCCGGAGGAGAGGCACGTGGTGCTCGCCGACCCCGAGGGCAACGAGTTCTGCGTGATCGAGCCGGGTAACAACTTCCTCGCCGGCTGCGGGTTCACGGGGGCGCTCGCCTGCGACGGTTCGCAGGCGGTCGGATACTTCTGGAGCGAGGCGCTGGGATGGCCGCTGGTCTGGGACCAGGACGAGGAGACCGCGATCCAGTCGCCCCTCGGCGGCACGAAGATCACCTGGGGTGGGCCGCCGATGGCGCCCAACGGCGGCAGGGACCGGCTGCACTTCGACGTGGCACCACCTGCCGACGGTGACCAGCAGGCCGAGGTCGACCGGCTGCTCTCGCTCGGGGCGACGCTCCTGAACGAGGGCCAGAGCGACGCGGGCCGGGTGCTGATGGCCGATCCCGACGGCACCGCGTTCTGCCTGCTCAAGCCCTGACAGTCGGGGTCTACTGCGTGAAGTAGGCGGCGCTCTGCGCGTCTGCCGGGTAGTAGGACTCGATGGCGATCTCGTCGATCGTGACGTCCATCGGGGTGCCGAACGTGGTGATGGTGGAAAACAGGCGCAGCTCCCGTCCGTCGATCCGGAGGATCATCGGGATCACCACGTCGGCGTCGACCCGTTGGCCCACCGTGTCCTCGGGCACCTGGTGCAGCAGTTCTTCGTAGAGCGCGGTGAGTTCCACGTCGGGGGCGATGGCGAGCTGGCGCGAGATCCGGGTGCGGAACACCGCCCGTACGTCTGACAGGTTGACGACCAGGGAAGCGAGCCCGCGCGGGTCCAGGCCCAGCCGCACCAGGTTCACCGGTGGTCGCAGCAGATCGGGCGACGTGGAGCTGGTCGGCGAGCCGGAGGATCATGTCCGCGCTTGGTGTGGACCTTCCGGTCTCGACCAGGCTGACGTGACGAGCCGAGACGTCCGCGGCGATCGCCAGGTCGAGCTGGCTGAGCCCGCGGCGCTGCCGCCACTGCCGCAGGAGTGCCCCGACCGTGTACACGAGCAGAAGCGTACTCATCGTCGCGCCGTACGCCATGAAGTGCGATTTCATCGACAACCGCCGCGGCCGTGGAAACACTGGGGCCCATGACCACTGAGAACAAGGGCATCGTCCAACGGGCGCTGGCGGGGCTGATCGAGACGGGCGACGTGGACACCCTCGCCTCGTTCCTCAGCGACGACTTCCTGCACCACCGGTCGGATTCGACCACCTCGACAAAGGTGGAATGGCTCGCCGCTGTCCAGGCCGCGCTCGGCCCGACCGCCGGCATGCAGGTCGAGATCCTTCACCTGCTGGCCGACACCGATCACGTCGTGGTGCACTCGCGACGCCGGCTACCCGACGCGGGACCGGAGATCGTGGTCGTCGACGTCCTGCGGGTCGCCGACGGGCTGATCGCCGAGGGATGGGAAATCATCGAACCCGTGGCCCAGGTCGCCGCCAACGGGGCGTGGTGGGAACCAGCGCTCCTCTAGACCGGCGGCGTGCGGCCGGTGCGGACGGCGTACGCCCGCTTCATCTTGATGTAGTTGCCGCACCCGGCCATCGAGCACCAGCGGCGGGCCTGGTTTCGGGAGGAGTCGTAGTAGGCCCAGCGGCACGTGTCGCGGGCGCAGACCTTGAGCCGCGCCCAGGTGCCGTCCTCGGCGGCCCGGCGGACGGCGTCGACCAGTCCGGCGACGGCCTGGCCCAGGGGTGTGCCGGCGGCGGTGACCAGGCGGTGGCCGTCGTCCGCGAAGCGCAGCGTGACGGGCAACCCGGCCAGCGTCCGGTTGAGTCGGTCGAGCGCGCCGCCGTCGGCGGCGTGGCCCGCGTGGCCGAGCAGCACCGCGCGCAGGCCCTCCCGGACCGTGACGGCCAGGTCGAGGTCCGCGGGCCCGAGTTGCGTGCCGACCGGCATCAGCTGCCGTTCGACGAACCAGTCGCGAAGGTGGTCGGGGCTGGTCAGCGTCTCGTGGTCGATCTGCGGCTCGACGGTGTTGACGAAGTCCCGGATCAGCCGGGCGGCGGCCGGCACCGCTGCGTCGTCGTCCACCGACCACCTCCCTCTCTTGACACCACCGTATCGCCTTGACAGGTGTCGAATCGCCTGCGAGGGTCGGAACTACACCAGCGAAATGGTTTTGCCGGTGTGATCTCGGTCGGGAAGGGCGGCTCGTGGCCTCCACGCTCAGGGACGTGGCCCGGCTCGCCGGGGTGTCGGTGAAGACCGTCTCCAACGTGGTCAACGGCTATCCCCACGTGAGCCCAGACGTGCGACGTCGGGTCGAGACGGCCGTCGCCGAGCTGCACTACCGGCCGAACGCGTCCGCCCGGACCCTGCGCACCGGGCGCACCGGCATGCTCGCTCTCGTCCTACCGACCACCGACCTGCCGTACGGCGGCGACCTCGCCGGTGCGGTCGTCCACGCGGCGGCACAGCAGGGCTACCGCGTCGTCGTCGCGCACGACAACGACCAGCCCACGTCGTCGGGCCTGCACGACGCCCGCACGATCCCCGTGGACGGGGTCCTGGTCGGTGCCCCCGTCACGCCGGGCGACCTGGGCCGCGCTGTGACCGCCACCGGTCCACCCGTCGTGCTGATCGGCGGCGCACCCCACGATCAGCGGTGCGACCGGGTCGGCATCGACGTCGCCCAGGCCGCCGAGGACGCGACGAACCATCTGCTGCGCGTCGGTCGCCGCCGGATCGCCGCGATCGGTGAACGCCCCGCAGCCAGCCCACACCCGGGTACGCCCGGATACCACCGGGCGCTTCGTCGGGCCGGGCTGGTGCCGGTGTCCGGTCGGCTGCTGCCGGCGCCGCACCACCGCCGGGCCGACGGCTACCGCGCCGCCCGCGAACTGCTCGTCGGCCCGGACCGCCCGGACGCGATCCTCTGCTCCTCCGACCCGCTCGCCATCGGGGCGATGCGGGCCGCCTTCGACGTCGGGCTGTGCGTGCCGGACGACGTCGCGGTGATCGGCATCGGCGACATCGAGGAGGGGCGCTACTCACGGCCCACCCTGAGCACCGTCGCTGTCGACACCGGCTTTCTCGCCCGGGAGGCCGTGGCCCGCCTCGCCGTGCGGATCGGTCAACCCGACGCCGCGGTCGCCGACATCATCGCGCCGCACACAGTGCTCCCCCGGGAGAGCACCGACACCACGCCCCGGTGACCGGGGCGACGGCCGGTAACCGGTTGGACAACGGCGGCGTCGGTCGGTCAGAGTGGTCCGCCGTGAGGTACCTGCGTACCGGTGGTCCCGCCGCGATCCGGCGGCCCCGGCCCACCGACTCCGACGAGTTCATCGCCGCCGTGCGGCGCAGCAACGACCTGCACCACCCGTGGTTGGTCGCGCCCGGCAGCCCCGAGGAGTACGACAGCTACCTGCGCCGGATCCGCCGCCGGGACAGCGCCGGCTACCTGATCTGCGACCGGGCCAGTGGCGAGATCGCCGGCTACGTGAACATCAGCGGGATCGTGCTGGGCGCGCTGCGCGGCGGGTTCCTGGGGTATGCGGCGTTCCGGCCGTACAGCGGGACCGGGCACGCGTCGGCGGGCGTCGCCCTGGTGATCGACCACGCGTTCACCACGGTCGGGTTGCACCGGTTGGAGGCGAACATCCAGCCGGGCAACGAGCCGTCCCGGCGGGTGGCCCGCAAGCTCGGCTTCCGGCTGGAGGGGTTCTCCCCGGACTACCTGTTCATCGACGGCGCCTGGCGCGACCACGAGCGCTGGGCGATCACCGCGCCAACCCCCGCCTGACCGTCGGCCCGGCGGCGGGGTGTCCACTGGCGGAGGGGCGCGGCGAGCGGCGCGGCGACGGCTTTCACCCGGAGCGGGTGATGACTCTTGGTAATCGATACTCCTACGGTGGGTGTCATGGCTGCCGTCCGCGCGACCCCTGCCGATCCCACCCCCGACCTGCTCGTCGCGGACGGGGACAGCGGCGACCAACGAGCGATTCCGCCCGAGCTGGGCCCCAACTCCCTGGCGGTGCTCAGCGGGCCCACCTTCCTGTACTCCAACGCCTGCGGGGATGTGCCGACGGGCAGCATCGGCGGTCTCGTCCACCTGGACACCCGCCTGATCAGCGGCTGGAGCCTGACCGTCAACGGCGGCGAGCTGCTGGTGCTGCGTGCCGAGACGATCGACCACTACTCCGCGCAGTACGTGCTCACCAACCCGGAACTGCCCGGGCTGCCGCCGAACACTCTGGGCCTGCGGCGACTGCGCTACGTCGGCGACGGCTTCCACGAGCGCGTGGAGATGGTCTCGTTCCGGCAGGAGCCGGTGCGGGTGGAGCTGCGGCTGGCCGTCGCCGCCGACTTCGCCGACCTGTTCGAGGTCAAGTCGACGGTCCGGGACCGCTCCGCCGAGATCACCCGTGACCATGCCGCCGACGGGTCCGAGCTGTGCTTCTCCTACCGGCGCGGCGACTTCTCCGCGCAGACCCGGGTGTGCTGCTCGAAGCCGGCGGACCGCATCGAGGGCGACGACCTGATCTGGGAACTGGACCTGGGCCCCCGCATGGAGTGGCAGGTCGACCTGCACGTGCCCCTGCCGCCCGGAATGGGCGTGGTCGAGCCGGTCCGGGGCGACATCGCCGACGTCATCCACGGTCGCGCCGATGACCCGCTGCCTCGCTGGATAGAACAGCGAGCGGTGTTGCGCAGCGACAACTCGACGCTGGAGCACACCGTGCGCCAGTCCCGCGAGGACCTGGCGGCACTGCGGCTCGACCTGGAGGTCAAGGGCCAACGGATCATGTTGCCCGGCGCCGGCCTTCCCTGGTTCCTCACCGTCTTCGGCCGGGACACCCTGATCACCGCCTACCAGACGCTGGTGGCCGGGCCCGCGCTGGCCAAGGGCGCGCTGCTCGCCCTGGCCCGTCTCCAGGGCGACACGTGCGACGACTTCACCGACGAGGAGCCCGGCAAGATCCTGCACGAGGTGCGCAGCGGTGAGCTGACCCGCAGTGGCGAGAAACCGTTCGGGCCGTACTACGGCACCGCCGATGCCACCCAGCTCTGGCTGATCCTGCTCTCCGAGTACTGGCGCTGGACCGGTGACGACGAGACCGTCCGCCAACTGCGGGACAACGCGGTGGCGGCGCTGCGCTGGATCGACGACTACGGCGACCGGGACAGCGACGGCTACGTCGAGTACGCGACCCGCTCACCCGAGGGGCTCGGCAACCAGTGCTGGCGGGACTCCCCGGACGGCGTCTGCTTCGCCGACGGCAGGATCCCCGTACTCCCGCTGGCCATCTCCGACCTGCAGGGCTACACCTACGACGCCAAAGTGCGACTGGCCGAGTTGTTCGACGGGCCGTTGGGCAACCCCACGTTGGCGCGTCGGCTGCGCGACGAGGCCAACACCCTGCACGAGCGGTTCAACCAGGACTTCTGGATCGAGGAGCGGGGCGGCTACTACGCGGTCGCGCTGGACGGCGACAAGAATCGCGTCGACTCCAAGACATCGAACATGGGCCACCTGCTGTGGAGCGGAATCGTGCCGCCGGAGCGGGCCGACGCGGTGGTGCGGCAACTCATGTCACCGGACATGTTCTCCGGTTGGGGCATCCGCACCCTGTCCCGGGAGGAACGGCTCTACAACGCCCTCGGCTACCACCTGGGCACGGTCTGGCCGCACGACAACTCGATCGCCGCGCTCGGCCTGGCCCGGTACGGCTACCGGGCCGAGTCGAACCGGATCAGCCTGGCGATGTTCGAGGTGGCCGAGCAGTTCGGCCACCGGCTGCCGGAGGCGCTCAGCGGGTTCGACCGGGAACGACTGCTGTTCGCCGTGCCGTACCCGACCGCCTGCAGCCCGCAGGCGTGGGCGGCCGGCACGCCGTTGGCCCTGATCCGCGCCATGCTCGGCATCAACCCGGTCGAGGGCCGGTTGGTGCTCGACCCGGACATCCCCGAGGAACTGGGGCGGATCGCCGCCTCACGGGTGCGGGCCTTCGGTGAGCAGTGGGAGGTGGAGGCGGTGGGCCGCAGCGGCCACGTCCGGCTCCAGCCCAGCTGACCGCGGCTGTCGCGTCGGACGTTTGTCGAGGGCTTCGACGGGAAACGGCGCGCAATGACGAAACCTCGTGTGGTGATCGTGGGGGCCGGGTTCGCCGGTTACCACGCGGCGAAGACGTTGAGCCGGATCGCCCGGGACCGGGCCGAGATCGTGCTGCTGAACTCCACCGACTACTTCCTCTACCTGCCGTTGCTGCCCGAGGTGGCGGCCGGGGTGGTCGAGCCCAAGCGGATCGCGGTGCCGCTGACCGGGACACTCAAGGGCGTACGCGTGGTGATCGGCGAGGCGGACCACGTCGACCTGCAGAACCGCTGGGTCGGCTTCACCCAGGCCGAGGGGGAGAAGAACCGGCTGGCGTACGACCGGTTGGTGCTCGCCGTGGGCAGCGTCAACAAGCTGCTGCCCATCCCGGGGGTCACCGAGTACGCGCACGGCTTCCGCGGTCTGCCGGAGGCCGTCTACCTGCATGACCACATCGTTCGTCAGATCGAGCTGGCCGAGCAGGCCGAGGACCCGGCCGAGCAGCGGGCACGCTCCACGTTCGTGGTGGTCGGCGCGGGCTACACCGGCACCGAGGTCGCCGCGCACGGGCAGCTGTTCACCGACGCGCTGCACGCCCAGCGGCCGCGGCTCACCCTTCGCCCCCGCTGGATGCTGCTCGACGTCGCGTCGCGGGTGCTGCCGGAGCTGGACAAGCGGATGTCGGACACCTCGCACAAGGTGCTCAACCGGCGTGGGGTGGACGTGCGGATGGGCACCTCGGTGGCCGAGGCGACCTGCGACGGGGTGAAGCTCACCGACGGCGAGTACGTGCCGACCTGCACGCTGGTGTGGTGTGTGGGGGTGCGCCCCGACCCGTTCGTCAACGAGTTGGGTCTGCGGACCGACCGGGGTCGTCTGGTCACCGACGAGTTCCTCAACGTGCCCGGCTATCCGGAGGTGTACGCCTGCGGCGACGCCGCCGCGGTGCCCGACCTCGTCAACCCGGGCAAGGTCTGCGGGATGACCGCCCAGCACGCGCAGCGGCAGGGCAAGCGCGCGGCGTACAACATCGCCGCGTCCTACGGTTTCGGCAAGCGCAAGCCGTACAAGCACCACGACCTCGGCTGGGTCGTCGACCTGGGTGGCAAAGACGCGGCGGCGAACCCGTTGCAGGTCAACCTGGCCGGGTTGCCGGCCAAGGCGGTCACCCGGGCGTACCACCTGATGGCGATGCCGGGAAACCGTACGCGGGTCACCGCCGACTGGGCGCTGGACGCCGCGTTGACCCGCTCGGCGGTCCAGCTCGGGTTGGTGCCGGCCAACGCGGTGCCGTTGGAGAGCACCTCACCCGAGGTCGCGACGCGGGCCCGCTGAAGCACGCACCACCCGGCCGGTCAGCCCTGCGGGGCGGGACCGGCCGGTCGGCGTGACCGCGTTTCCGGACCGGCCGGTGGGGCGGGCCGGAGTCGGCGTGGCCCGTACTCGCGCAGCAGCGTCTGCACGATGCCCGCGGCGGGGATGGCCAGCAGCGCGCCGAGCAGGCCGGCCAGCTCCGCGGCGAGCAGCACGCTGACCAACACGGTCAGCGGGTTGAGCCGGACCGCCCGGGACAGGATGAGCGGTTGGAGCAGGTGGTTCTCCGCCTGCTGGTAGACCACGAAGAAGACGAGCACGACGATCCCGGCCGTGGGGGAGTGCAGGAAGCCGGCCCCGGCCGCGATCACCGCGCCCAACGTCGCACCAACGAGCGGTATCAGGTCGGTCACCGCCACCAACAGGGCGATCACGGCCGCGAACGGCACCCCGGTGAGGGCCAGCACCACGTAGGTCAACAGCCCGCAGATCACGCTGATCAGCAGGTTGCCGGTGAGGTAACCGGTGACGGTGCGCGACACCTCCCGGCCGACCCGGCGCAGCCGGTCGCCCTGGCCGTCCCCGGCCGCCGCGAGCAGGCGGCGGGTGATCCGCGGCGCCTCCAACACCATGAGGTACGCCAACACGACGACCGTGACCAGCCCGGCGACCGTCTCCACGACGCCGCGCAGCACGCCCACCGCGGGTTGACGCAGTCGGGTGCCCAGGTCGCGGAGCTGGTCGGAGTGTTCGCTGACGTACCGGCGCGCGCCGGTGCGCTCCAGCAGCTGCCCCAGCGGACCCCGGCCGGCGCGGGCGTCGTGCAGCAGCTCGGGCGCCCGGTCGGCGAACCGGCCCAGCTCCCCGAACAACGGCACCAGGATGAGCGCGCCCAGGAGCGCCACCAGCACGAAGGCGGCGAGGAACACCAACAGCGTGGCCAGGGCCCGGCGCCGGACGAGACGCCGTTGCAGCCGGTCCACGAGGGGCTTGAGCGCCACGGCGAAGAACGCGGCGACCACGACCCAGACCAGCACGCGCCGGGTCGCGTACACGAACGCCAGCGCGAACGCGGTCGCCAGGACCAGACCGATCACGATCAGGGTGTGGCGGGCGGTCACCCGATCGTCGGCGTTGCTCATCCGCCGCGCCTTCCCCACGCTCGTCGTCGGAAACCCGGCATTGCGGGCGCGACGGTGTGTTCTGGTCCAGACGCGAGCCGACAGGGCGTAGGTGCTCAGCGGTCGTCGTCGGTGACGGGGTGGGCGCCGGCGACGAAGGTGTCGAGCGCGGTGGCGTGCAGCAGACCGCCGGGCACCGGGTCACGCAGGGCCGCCACCGCCAGCCGCCCGACCGGCAGGCCGCCGGGGCGCGACGTCGCGGCCAGCACCAGGTTTCCGTACCGCCGGCCGCGCAGCATCCGCCGGTCACCGAGGACGCACACGTCGGCGAAGACCGCCCGCAACGTGGCCACCTGCGCCCGGGTGCCGACCAGCGGCGGCAGGTCCGTGACGTTGACCAGGTACGTCCCGTCCGGGCGCAGGGTGCGGGCCACCTCGGCGGCGAACTCCACGGTGCGCACGTGCCGGGGCATCTGGGCCGCCCGGTAGATGTCGGCGATCACCAGGTCGTAGGAACCGGCCGGGGCGGCGGTGAGCGCGTCCCGGGCGTCGGCGACCTCCACCCGCACCTGCGGCGGCAGCGGCGGCAACTCCCGGGCGACCAGCTCCACCACGGCGGGGTCCCGCTCGACGACCCGTTGCGGGGAGCCGGGCCGGGTGGCGGCCAACCACCGGGGCAGCGTCAACGCGCCGCCTCCCAGGTGCAGAACGCTCAACGGGACGCCGGCCGGGGCCGCCACCTCCACCGCCGAGGCGATCCGTCGGACGTACTCGAAGTGCAGGTGCAGGGGATCGGAGACATCCACGTACGACTGCTCGACCCCTGCGGACAGCAGTGTCCGCCCGGTCCGGCGGATCGGGTCGGCGACCAGCTCTAGCCGGTCGGCGGCGCGGTTCATGACCGGCACGCTAGCCGAGAGCGCGGTCCACGACGCCGGTGGCCCGGCACGGCCAACGGGCCGGCGGAACGGGGATGCTCCCCGTCCGCCGGCCCGCCCGGGTCAGGGCTGCCGGTCAGCCGCCGGCCATCCCGGCCCCCACCTCGTCGATCGCGTCGTCGATCTGGTGGGCGAGGTCCACGTCGAGCGCGGTCACCCCGTCGGCCTGGCTGGTCCGTACGGTCAACACGGCGGCGGTGCCGCCGGGGCGTCCGATGCTCGGGCCGCGGCCGTTGTCCTGGCGCAGCCGGTCGAGCCGGGCGAGCACCCGGTCCAGGTTGTCCGGTGGCAGCGCGACCACCCGGTAGAGGCCCTGGCTGTCGCCGGCCCAGTACGGCAGGTCGTCCAGTGCCGCACTGATCTCGGCCGCGTCCAGGGTGGGCGTGGTGGTGGAGGCGCCCACGAGGCCACCACCGGCCTCCGGTGGGTTCAGCAGGTCACGCAGACCGTCGGGTACGTGCAACGACTCGACCAGGTCGCCGTCCTGTTCGGCGAGCGCGGCGATCGTCGCCTCGGCCTGGTAGCGGGCCTGCTCCGGGGTGTTGCCGCTGATCCGGCCCACCTCGGCCAGGAAGCCGGGCAGGTCCTGGTGCCGCTCGATGCCGTCGACCGGCAGCACGTCGTGCAGGGACGCGGGCACGGCCGCGAGCAGGCGCTGCCGCTCGGCCGCCTCCAGCGCGAACGCGAGGACCAGCACTGTCGCCTCGGTGCCCACCTTCGCCGTCTTGAAGTCGACCCCGGCCCGACGCCGGACCTCGTCGACGAGGTCGTGGTAGCCCATGGTGCTCACGCCGGCTGCGCCGCTGGGCGGGGACGGCTGTGGCCTCGGGTTGTCGGCCGTGCCGAGTGGCGGCGGTGCCGGCCCGCCACGCGTGCTGTCCGGTTTGTGCAGCCCGGCGGCCGGTGGGCCGGCCCGCTTGCCCGAATCGAGGCTCTTGAGCTGCTTGGTGGCGCTCAGGCTGGCGCCGATCTCGCTGGGCTGGCGATTCTGTTCCCGGGCCTGCCGGGCCAGTGCCCGGCGCCTCTGGTTGTCGCCTTCCATCTGCTTGCGCATGCTGGCATCCCTTCCGCTGGGGATCGTGGCTGCTCCAGTCGCGTTCCCGCCGTCCCCGAGAAGGAAACGGAGGCCGCCGGCCGGGTCGGACCGGCCTGCGCCACGCTTCATCCGGGCGGGGTGAGGGGTGCTCACCCGCACGGCCCGCACGATCAGCTCAGGACCGGAGTTCTTCCGAGGTACGCGGAAGGAAGGTCGTCATGAAGCAGATCGTCGAGATCGTCCCCGCTCGACCGGGCTGGTACGCGCGCTGGCAACTCACGCCCGATCTCACCAGGTGTTACCCGGTGAGCCTGTGGGCGCTGCTGGAGGAGGCCGACGGGACGGGCCGCGAGGTGGTCGGTATGGACTGCATCGGCCAGTGGCCCGGCGCGGACGACAACGAGGCCGGTGGGCAGTTCGTCCGCTACCTGTACCAGACGCCCGATTCGGGACAGCCCGAGGACGTCGAACCGCCCTCGACCGGCGAGCTGCGCGAGAGCGGCCCCCGGCTCCAGCCGGTGACGGCACCCTAGACATTCCTCCGGCCCCCGACCCCAGGTCCCAGGGTCGGGGGCCACCCCGTCCCGGGGTGGCCCGAGGTCAGCCGGTGGCGCGCAGGCCGTCGACGTGCTCGACGGCCAGCAACTCGGCCAGGCCGGTGCGGTCGAGCATCCGCTGCAACTGCGGGCTGACCCCGGTCAACCGGATCGCCCGGGCGATCCGCTGCACCACCAGCAGCGCGCTGAGCCCGGAGGAGTCGCAGAGACTCACGCGGGTCAGGTCGATCAGCACCTCGTCGTCGCCACTGAGGTCGGCCGCCACGGCGGTCAAATCGGGCGCGGTGTCGTAGTCGAGCTCTCCGATCAGCTGAAGGAGGACGTGCCCGGCGTCGAGCCGGGTCGTCTCGATGGTCAACAGCTGATCGGACATCCCACCATGTTCGCAGCCCTGCGGGAGAACGCAAAGCCGGGGGCGACATCCGCGCGTCCAAATCGACCGTCCGGCACCCTTCAGGCCGTGGTGGCGACGCTCGGCTACGGCTCTGAGGTGCCGGTTTCCGCGTACCGGCGTAGGGTGGTCGGAAGACTTTTGACCATGGACGCCGGTTCCGGCACGGGTTCGGGTGGACGACAAGGAGTGAGGCTCAGCTGGTGACTGCTACCGACGTCAGGGACTGGGACCCGGGCGACGGACGGCTTCCCACGCCGAGTACGACACGGTCCCCGGCGTGGTCCGCCGACGTCACGCCCCGATCCACCGCCGCACTGCCGCCGCTCGCCCCCGACCGGGATCCGGCCGCACCCGACTGGTCCGAGGTCGTCGAGCATTTCCGGGAGGGCCTTGTCGTCTGCGACGCCGACGGCGTCGTACGACATGTCAGTCCGGTGGCCGAACGACTGCTGCCCGAGGTGACGCCCGGCGAGCTGCTCAGCGCGGCGGGTGCGCCCGGGCTGAGCGACGGCGACGCCGGTGGCTTCACCCATCACGGGCGCCGGCTCACCGCCCGCCAGGTGCCGCTCTCCGGTGCCCGCTGCTGCTGGTACGTCGAGGACGTCACCGACAGCGTCAGCCGCGCCGACGCGCTGCTCGCCGAGCGGGCCCGCTCGGCGTTCCTGGCCGTGGTCGGTGACAAGCTCGGCAACCCACTGCACCCCGACCGGGCCGCTGCCGCGGTCGTCCGCCTCGCCGTGCCGACCCTGGCCGAGGTGGCCGTGCTCGTGCTCGCCCCCCGTGGCGGTCGCGCCCGCTGGTGGCGGGCCTCGCGGTCCGACGACGAGGCCCCGACGGTGGACAGCGGCGTGCTGGCCGGCGGGGACCTGCCGACCGCCATCGCCGACGGGCTGACCGGGGTCGAGCCGCACGCGGTCGACTGGCTGGTCGAGCAGGCGGTCGACGCCGGCTGGCTGCCCGGGCTCGCCGGCACCGACAGCGCTGCCCGGGTCGTTCCGTTGCCCGGCCGCGACGCGCCCGTCGGCGTGCTGCTGGTGGCCCGCCGCTCCACCCGCTGGTACGACGAGGCCGACGTCGAGCTGGCTCGCGCATTCGCGGCCCGTGCCGGCGCGGCCCTGACCACCGCCCTGCTCTACCGCGACCAGGCGGAGGTGGCCGACACCCTCCAGGCCAGCCTGCTGCCGGTCGAGCCGGCCGAGGCCGCGGGCGTGCAGTGGGGCACCGCGTACCGGCCGGCCCAGGCGGGGCTGCGCATCGGCGGCGACTTCTACGGCTCGCACCGGCTCGCCGACGGGGGCTCGGTGTTCTTCCTCGGCGACGTTTCGGGCAAGGGCGTCGAGGCTGCCGTCTTCACCGGCCAGTTGCGTCAGTGCCTACAGGCGTTGCACCGGTTGGAGTCGCACCCCGGGCGGTTGCTGCGGCTGCTCAACGACGCGCTGCTGGAAACCACCCAGGCGCACGGCCAGGGCCGCTTCGCCACGATGGTGCTCGGCGTGGCCCGCCCACAGCGCGACGGCGGCCTGACCCTCACCATGGCCGGCGGTGGGCACATGCCGCCGCTGGTGCTGCGCAACTCCGGTGAGGTGGAGTCGGTGCCGCTGAGCGGCATGCTGATCGGTGTGGTGCCCGACCCCCGCGTCGGTGAGGTGACCGTACGGCTCGCGCCGGGGGAGACCTGCCTGCTCTACAGCGACGGGGTGACCGAGGCCCGGGGTGGTCGCCGCAGCGACGAGCAGTTCGGCACGGAACGCCTGGTCGCCGCCGTGACCGGCTGCCAACGGATGCCCGCGCCGGCCCTGGCCGAGCGGGTCGAGCAGGTCACCTGCGACTGGTTGGCGCACGGCGACCACGACGACATCGCGGTGCTGGCGCTGCGGGCGACCGGTCCGGGTGGTCGCGGGTCGCGGCACCTGCACTCGGTGCCCGCGCAGGCCGGCGCCGACCGACAGAGGGAGACCGACGCGTGACCGCTGCCACGACGGCCGCCGATCCGACCGACGCGTACGCGGGCTATCTGGACTGCCTCGCCGACGCCGACGAGTACGCAGCGATCGACATGGCGATCGGCCTGCTCGACGCGGGCGTGCCGGCGGAGCGGGTGCTGCTCGATCTGGTCGCGCCCGCGCAGTCCGAGGTGGGCGAGCGCTGGGCGCGCAACGAGTGGAGCGTCGCCCAGGAGCACGCCGCCACGCACATCAGCGAGCAGGTGGTGGCGGCGGTCGCCGCGCATGCCAACCCGCGCCCGACCGGCGGGCGGGTGGTGGTCGCCTGCATGGACGGCGAGTGGCACGCGCTGCCGCCCCGGCTGGTGGCCGAGGTGCTGCGGTTGCGCGGCTGGCAGGTGACCTTCCTGGGCGCCAGTGTCCCGGCTGCGCACCTCGTGTCGTACCTGCACCGCTACGACGCCCACGCGGTCGCGTTGGCGTGCGCGCTGCCGATGCGGTTGCCGTACGCCCACCGGATGATCGAGGCCTGCCGTCGTTCCGACGTGCCGGTGGTGGTCGGTGGGCGTGGGTTCGGTGCGGACGGTCGGTGGGCGCGCCGGCTCGGTGTGGCCTGGGCGCCGAACGCGCCCGCGGCGGCCGAGCTGATCGCCGACGAGCGGGCGCTGCGCGGGGTGCCGCCGGCGCGGTTGGCCCACCTGGCCGACGACGAGTACGCCAGCCTGGTGCGGCGTCGTGGCGAGCTGATCGACAGCGCGTTGGCCGACCTGCGGGAGCGGGTGCCGGCGACACGGGCCTACAGCCCCACCCAGTTGGACGCGACGGTGAGCGACCTGGGTCACATAGTGGATTTCCTGGCCGCGGCGGTCTACGTCGACGACCCCTCGTTGTTCACCGAGTTCGTGGAGTGGCTGTCGGAGATCCTGCTGAGCCGTGGGGTGCCCGCCGGCGCCGTCGCCCAGCCTCTGGATCATTACGGCGTCGCGTTGCGTGACTTCCCCCGGGCGGTGCGTGTGCTGGCCCTGGGGCGCGCCGTGCTGCCCGCCACCGGCCGCTGACGGACCCGTCGCCGGCTGCCAGGGCCGGTCGGCGGACGAGCCGCCACTGCGTATACTTGCCGCACTGCAAACGTCCCACCCCAGGGTGGAGCGAGGGGGAGAACGGTGACGTTCAGCGTCCGCCACGTCGAGCGCGACGGCGGTGTTGCCTGTCTGCGCCTCACGGGCGAGCTGGACCTGAGCACCGCTCCCGAGCTGAGCGCCGCGATCGACCGGCTCGCCGCCGCAGGCGAGACCCGGGTGCTGCTCGACCTCACCGACCTCACATTCTGCGACTCCACCGGGATGGCCGTGTTCGTCCGCGGTGACAACCGGGCGGCGGCCGAAGGCGGTTGGCTGCGGCTCACCGGCGCCAGTGGCCGGGTCGAGCGGGTGTTGCGGGTCACCGGCCTGGCCGACGTGCTGCGGTACGAACCGGAGGCGGTCGACCCCGCGTCGCGCAGTGCCTCCTGATGGGCTACATTTCCCCGCCAGCGCGGTGACCGTCCGGTCCCGTCCCGCCGACCCGAAGCAGGTAGTGATGGGCGCAGACAGCGCGCAGCCGGTACGCATCCTGGTGGTCGACGACGACCCGGGCGACGTGCTGATGATCGAGGAGGCGTTGGCGGATTCCGACGTCGACAAGGTCATCGACGTGGTCAGCGACGGCGAGGAGGCGATGGAGTTTCTCCGCGCCGAAGGCCGGCACGAGCACGCCCGCCGCCCGGACGTGATCCTGCTCGACCTGAACATGCCGCGGATGGACGGTCGGCAGGTGCTGGGCGCGGTGAAGCAGGACGAGGATCTGCGGACCATCCCGGTCGTCGTGCTGACGACCTCCAACGCCGACACCGACATCGTCGGCAGCTACACGCTGCAGGCCAACGCGTACGTCACCAAGCCGATCGACCTGGACGACTTCAACGACGTGGTCCGCCGCATCGACGAGTTCTTCGGCCGGGTTGTGGTGCTGCCCAAGCGCGTCTGACGCGGGCCCCGCCGCGCACGCATGCTGAACATTTTTCCCGAACCCCCTCGGCCGTCGCCCTCTGGGCCGAGGATCCAGGTGGGGAAGTAACAGCAGCTGCCTGGGGGGCGACAGTATGAGGTTCTCCGTCGTTGAGACCGGCTACGACCAGCGGCAGGTGGATTCCTGCCTGGACGAACTGGGGATCCGGTTGTCCCGGCTGGCGGCGCGGGCGCAGGGTGCCGCCGGATCGACCCGGGAGTGGGACGAGATCCGCGAGGAGGCCACCTGGCTCAGCGGGCTCCTGCAGAGGCTTGACCTCGGTGACACCTCCGCCGGCCGGCACGCCGGTGACGGCGCCCGGCGTGAGGCAGCCGACCTTCGGGCCCAGGCCCGTGCCGAGCTGGCCGAGGCCCGCGAGGAGGCACGGCAGGTGCGGGAGCGGGCGTACGCCGACGCCGTGCAGGCCCGACGGGACTTCGAGGCGGCGCTGTACGTCCGCCGGCGACGTGAGGCTCGGGTGGACGAGATCCTCAGCCAGGTGACGGAGGACCAGGTGCCCGCCGACACCCCTACCGCGGCTGCCGGCGTGCCGGGAAGTCGGGTGGGAGTCGGCGGGCAGGACACGGGCGCGGAGCAGCCGCCCGGCCGTCGCTGACGCCGGAAGGCCGTTGCGTGGGTGCCCGGCTCAGGCGGTGAGCGCCGCCACGACGGTGGTCGCCCGGTCCTCGTGCTGCGCGTACGCGTCGGGGTAGGCGGAGATCTGCACGGACTGGGCGGCGTAGGTGATGCTCATGTCCTGCCAGCCGGGGATCTCGTTGAGCGCGGTGTAGAAGGCCCGTGCGGCGTACGACGGGCGCATCAGTTCGGCCACCGTGCCCCAGCCGCTGCTGGGTCGCTGCTGGAACAGCCCGACCGAGTCGTGGTCGGAGCCACTGCCCTGGTTCGGGTAGTTCGCCGACTCCGGCAGGACGTCGCTGGCCAGGTTGTAGAGGTTGCTCTCCTGCATCGCGGTGGCCAGTGCCACCACCAGGGCGCGGCGCGGCATCTTCATGTCCAGGCCGACGTCCACGATGATCTTCGCGTTGTCCATCTGTGCCTGGTCGAGGCCGGCGACCGGTCGGGGTCGGCGGGGCTTGACCGGCTTCTTGGGCGCCTTGCGGACGACGGTGGGGCGCGGGGTGGGCGACGCCGCCGTCGGGCTGGGCAGGACCCGCGCGGGGGCGAGGTCGCGGTCCAGCGACCGGGAGGCGCGCTCATCGGCGATGGCGGCACGGTCGGCCACGGCCTCGGCGAGCGGCTCCACGGTGCGGGGCGCGTCGTCCCTGCCCCGGGCGGTGGCCACCGCGACGAGGCCGAGACAGCAGGTGACACCGGTGGCCAGGGCCACCCGCACCGGGGTCGAGCCCAGCAGGGTGCGCCGGGGCGGTTCGGGGACGCGGTGACGGCCGATCGTCCGTTCGGTTGATGCGGCGTCGCCCGGTTGGGTGGTCGGGCGCGCGTCG
The DNA here is from genome assembly GCF_006715105.1 of Micromonospora sp. A202. Classification (NCBI taxonomy): domain Bacteria; kingdom Bacillati; phylum Actinomycetota; class Actinomycetes; order Micromonosporales; family Micromonosporaceae; genus Micromonospora; species Micromonospora sp. A202. The sequence goes on from NZ_VFMP01000001.1 coordinate 2,786,449, forward strand.
GTCAGCTTCTGGTCGGAGGGGTCGTCGGGATGCACCTGACGAGGCTAAAGACCCAATTGCTCGATATCGCCTGCCCGTACAGTGGCCTGCGCCACAGTTTGCCCCGATCTTGGGGATTTCAGAGGGCGAAGGTGCCGCAAGAACGATCAACCTCGCGGAACGGGCTAGACGGGTATTACCGATTTGCGGGCCGAATGCGACCTTGTCACCGCTCTTGACGTCCTGCATGAGGCCGCGCGACAGGCTCGGCCGAACGGCCGGTGCCAGTTCCCTCGAACGGTCCGCAGCGCCTCGCCCGCCTGCCCATCGGGAGCCGTCGTCACCCGGATCTCAGTGTCGACCGTTCTCCGCCGGCGTGACGGTCAGCCGATGCCTGCTGGTGTCGCCGCTGGAGAATGGCCAGAGCCGGTCGGCGTACTCGACAAGGTCAGCCAGTTGCTCCCGGCTCAGACCGGCGGACGAGATCTCCGCGTGCACGTCGGCCCGGTACCGGCCGTCGTCGTCGCGCCCCAGCTTCGCCTCCGCCCGGACCTGGACGGTGTGCGCCTCGTCGGTGATCTCCCCGGCCACCTCCACCGCCGCGTGGTGCAGGCAGGAGGCGAAGGCCGCGGCCAGCAACTGTTCCGGGGTCAACCCGGTGCAGTGCGGCGCCAGCGGCGAAGCCAGCGCGGTGGAGAGCCCGCCATCGTCGGTGCGTACGTGACCGCCCTCGGCGGTCGCTGTGGCCTCACGCAGCCAGGAACTCTTTTCCGGCATCGCGTTTCTCCCGTCGCTCACCGGCTCGGCTACCCGGCCACCTCCCGGCGAAACGCCGGAGGCCCTACCGGCATCAGCGCCCGGCGCTGCGGTAGGACTCGTCGAACACCGCCACCGCCTCGGTGGGCTCCGCTGCGGCCCGTTCGGTCCACGGTGAGGTCGGAGCCGCGTGGCGGGCCGTCGGGATCATCATCGGCACGTACACCCGGGCGTCCACCGCCTCGGCCAGCAGCAGCGCCGCGACCAGGCTGGTGGGACGCTGCCCGGGCTCGTCGGCAAGACAGGAGTGGCACAACTCCACCACCTCCGGCGGGAGACCGTCGATCTCGGGCAGCGGCTCCGGTGGCTGACGTCGGCGTACGCCGAGCAGTTCGCTGGCGGTGACCGCGTCGTACGGCAGGCGGGCGGTGAGGCTGTAGTAGAGCAGCACTCCGAGGGCGTACATGTCGGCTGCCGGGGTGGCCGGCTGCCCGTCCAGCTGCTCGGGCGCCAGGTACGCCGGGGTGCCCAGCACGACCCCGGTCGGCAGTGGGTCCGGTGCGCCGGCCGGGATGGCGATGCCGAAGTCGAGCACCTTCACCCCCGCCGGGGTGAGCATGACGTTGGCCGGTTTGACGTCGCGGTGCACGATGCCCTCCGCGTGCGCGGCGGCCAGCGCCGCGGCGACCTCCGCGCAGACCCGCACCGAGATCCGCCAGTCCAGTGGCCCGGACCGCAGGTGCGCGGCGAGCGTCTCACCCTCGGCCAGCTCCATCACGATGTAGGGCACCGGCCGGCCGGGCCAGGTCGACGAGGTGCCGAAGTCGTGCACGCTCGCCACGTTCGGGTGCACCAGGCGGGCGGCCGACCGGGCCTCCGCGCGGATCCGTTCCACCGGGCCGTCCTGGTCGCCCGGGCCGGGCAGGATGAGCTTCACCGCGACCGACCGGTCGAGCACCTGGTCGTGTGCCCGCCACACCTCGGACATCCCGCCCACGCCGATGCGCTCCTCGAGCTGATACCGCCCGTCCAGCGTGCGCATCGACCACTCCTCGTCCCCGCCCCGCCGACGACGGGTGCACCGGACGCGGTACCCGGGCTCCGAGCTGGGCAAACCGCAGCGGCATCGGGGCGACCCCCGCGCGCAGCGCGCTGCGCCGACGGCGGCGGGTGCGGTAGCTTGCGAGCCAGAGCCGGTGTCACCGATTGTGCCGGCACGGTCACCCGAGAGGGCGCTGCGATGAGCGAGGTCACCGTACGCTTCGTCGGCGGGCCTGCGGACGGCCTGGTCCGGTTGCTGCCGGCCGGGTCGGACGGCGCCCCACCATCACGTTGGATCATGCGGCACCCGGACGGCACCGGTCCGGTCCAGCCCGGCCCGGATCACCTCTACGAACGCGACAGGCCCGACGACGCGGGTGGCTGGAGCATGCGCTTCGTGCGCACCGACGCGTACGGGGTGTCCGAGTGACCACGAGGCGGGGCTGACCGGTGGCGACGCCGGCGTCCCGTCGGCCCGGCCGCACAGCTGGGGCACAGCCTCCACAGGGGCGCGGCACAGGCGTCGCGGCCACGATGGCGGACATGGTCATGAACGGGCAGGGCGCGCCGAGCCGGATCGAGCTGCGCCGCCCCGACGGTGAACCCGTCCGGGTGCTGGTGGTCGACGACGAACCCACCCTCACCGACCTGCTGTCGATGGCGCTGCGCTACGAGGGCTGGCAGGTCCGCAGCGCTGGCAACGGCATGGCGGCGTTGAGCGCCGCCCGGCAGTTCCAGCCGGACGCCGTGGTGCTCGACGTGATGCTGCCCGACCTGGACGGCTTCCAGGTGCTGCGCCGGCTGCGCGAGCACGCCCCCACAGTGCCGGTGCTCTTCCTGACCGCCCGCGACGCGGTGGAGGAACGCATCGCCGGGTTGACCGTCGGCGGCGACGACTACGTCACCAAGCCGTTCAGCCTGGAGGAGGTGATCGCCCGGCTTCGCGCACTGCTGCGCCGCTCCGGCTTCGCGGTCGCCACCCGCGAGGACGCCGTTCTCACCGTCGGCGACCTCAGCCTCGACGAGGACAGCCACGAGGTGCGCCGGGACGGTCAACTGATCACCCTCACCGCGACGGAGTTCGAGCTGCTGCGCTATCTGATGCGCAACCCCCGTCGGGTGCTCAGCAAGGCGCAGATCCTCGACCGGGTGTGGAACTACGACTTCGGTGGCCAGGCCAACGTGGTGGAGCTGTACATCTCGTACCTCCGCAAGAAGATCGACGCCGGCCGGGCACCGATGATCCACACCCTGCGCGGCGCGGGCTATGTCCTCAAACCCGCCGAGTAGACGCCGCCCGCTGCGCGCCGCCCGCCGCTGGCTGGCCGGCCGCTCCCTGCGTACCCGACTGGTGTTTGCCCTTCTCGCGCTGCTGGCAGTGGTCAGCGTCGCCATCGGTGGGCTCACCACAGTGGCGCTGCGGCACTTCCTGATCGAGCGGCTCGACGCCCAACTGGCCCCCGCGACGGTCATGCGGGGTGACCGTCCGGGGCGGCCGGCGTTTCCGGGCAACGGGCCGGCCATCCCGCCCGGGTTGCCGTCCGGCACTGTGGTCGCCGAGGTCACCGGCGGCCGGGTGACCAGCGCGCGGACCCTGACCAACAGCCCGTCCAGTGACGACCCGTTCCCCGACGAGCAGTCCGTTCCGGTCGACGAGGTCGCCGCCCTGGCCCACGTGCCGGTCGGCGCCGAACCACGCACCGTCGACCTCGGCGCCCGCGGCGACTACCGGGCGGTCGGCCGGCAGTCCTGGGACGGCAGGGTCCGCGTCGTCGCGATCCCCCTCTCCGGCGTCCAGGAGATCGTCTGGCGGATGGTCACCGCGCAGGCCGCGGTCGCGGCCATCGGGCTGGTCATCGCCGGGGCGGCCGGCGCGCTGATCGTCCGGGCCACACTGCGCCCGCTCAACCGGGTCGCCGCCACCGCCACCCGGGTCACCGAGCTGCCCCTGGACCGCGGTGAGGTGGCCCTCGCCGTCCGCGTCCCGGCCGCGGACACCGACCCGCGCACCGAGGTCGGTCAGGTCGGCGCGGCGCTGAACCGGATGCTGGGCCACGTCGCCGACGCGCTCTCCGCCCGGCAGGCCAGCGAGACGCGGGTACGCCAGTTCGTCGCCGACGCCAGCCACGAGTTGCGCACACCCCTGGCCGCGATCCGCGGCTACGCCGAGGTGGCCCGGCGTGGCCGCGACGAGGTTCCTCCCGACGTGGCGCACGCGTTGCGTCGGGTGGAGTCGGAGAGCACCCGGATGACCAGCCTCGTCGACGACCTGCTGCTGCTGGCCCGCCTCGACACCGGCCGGCCGCTCGCGGTCGACCCGGTCGATCTGACCGCCCTGGTGGTGGACGCGGTCAGCGACGCGCACGTCGCCGGCCCCGAGCACCACTGGCAGCTCGGCCTGCCCGAGGTCGCGATCCAGGTTCCCGGTGACGCCGCCCGGCTGCACCAGGTGGTGGCGAACCTGCTGGCCAACGCCCGGGTGCACACCCCACCCGGCAGCACCGTCACCACCACACTGGCCGTCGACGCGGGCAGCGCCGTGCTCACCGTCGCCGACGACGGGCCCGGGATACCGGCGGAGTTGCAACCGGAGATGTTCGAGCGGTTCGCCCGCGGCGACAGCTCCCGGTCCCGGGCGCACGGCAGCACCGGCCTCGGTCTGGCGATCGTGGCGGCCGTCGTGGAGGCCCACCACGGCACGGTCGACGTGGACAGCCGCCCGGGGCGGACCGTGTTCACCGTCCGGTTGCCGAATCCCACAGCTGACGCATAGTCGGCGCACGGCATCGCGCCAGCCCGGCCGTTGAGGCTGACCGCATGGACAGAACCGAGACCCTGCCGACGGCACCCGCCGCACCCGAGCCGCCGACGGCCACGCGCCCCGAGGAGCACCAGCCGCCGGCGCGCCGATCCCCGGCCTGGGCCACGCCCGCGCTGGTGGTCCTTTTGCTCGCCACCGGCCTGCTCTACCTGTGGGGCCTGGGTGCCTCCGGCTGGGCCAACTCGTTCTACGCGGCGGCCGTGCAGGCCGGGTCGGTGAGCTGGAAGGCGTTCCTCTACGGCTCGTCGGACGCCGCCAACTCCATCACCGTCGACAAGACACCCGCGTCGCTGTGGCTGATGGCGCTGTCCGTGCGGATCTTCGGGCTGAACAGTTGGGCGATGCTCGTCCCACAGGCGCTCTGCGGGGTCGCCTCGGTGGGCGTGCTGTACGCGACAGTGAAGCGCTGGTACGGGCCGGGCGCCGCTCTGATCGCCGGAGCGGTCCTCGCGGTCACCCCCGTGGCGACGCTGATGTTCCGGTTCAACAACCCCGACGCGCTGCTGGTCCTGCTGCTGGTCGCCGGGGCGTACGCCGCAGTGCGCGCCCTGGAGACGGCCAGCACCCGGTGGATCGTGCTGGTCGGCGTGCTGGTCGGCTTCGGCTTCCTCACCAAGATGCTCCAGGCGTTCCTGGTGGTGCCGGTCTTCGCCGGGGTGTACCTGCTGGCCGCGCCGACCGGGCTGTGGCGGCGGGTCCGGCAACTGCTGCTGGCGGGCCTGGCGGTGCTGGTCTCCGCCGGCTGGTGGGTGGCGCTCGTCGAGCTGGTCCCGGCCAGCGCCCGTCCGTACATCGGCGGGTCGCAGGGCAACAGCGTCCTGGAGCTCACCCTCGGCTACAACGGCCTCGGCCGGATCACCGGCGACGAGGTGGGCAGCGTCGGCGGCGGTGGCGGGCGGCCGGGAGGCGGCGGTGGCCCGTTCTCCGGTCAGACCGGCGTGCTGCGGATGTTCGGCGGCGAGACCGGCGGGCAGATCTCCTGGCTGCTGCCGGCCGCGTTGATCCTGCTGGTGGCCGGCCTGCTGGTGGCCGGTCGCGCGGCCCGCACCGACCGCACCCGGGCCGGGCTGCTGCTGTGGGGCGGCTGGCTGCTGGTCACCGGCCTGATCTTCAGCTTCATGTCCGGGATCTTCCACGCCTACTACACGGTGGCGCTCGCCCCGGCGATCGGCGCGCTGGTCGGCATCGGCGTGACAGTGCTCTGGCGGCAGCGCCACCCACAGCCCGCACCGGATGACGACGCGCCGACCGGCTCGCGCTGGCAGCGGTGGCGTCCCCTCGCGGCCACGGCGACCCTCGCCGGCACCCTCGCGGTCACCGCCTGGTGGGCGTGGGTGCTGCTCGGACGCAGCCCCGACTGGTACCCGTGGCTGCGCACCACCGTGCTGGTCGCAGGCCTGCTCGGCGCGGCACTGATCCTGCTGGTCACCCGGCTTCCTCGCCGGTTGGTGCCGGTCGTCCTGGGCCTCGGCGCGGCGGCGGCCCTCGCGGGCCCGGTGGCGTACGCGGTCCAGACCGCGGCGACCCCGCACACCGGGTCGATTCCCAGCGCCGGCCCGTCCGTGGCGGGCGGGTTCGGGCGCGGCGGCTTCCCCGGAGGACGACCACCCGGTGGCATGGGACTGCCGAACGGCGGCGGCCAGTTCCCCGGTGGCGCGCCGAACGGCGGCGGCCAGTTCCCCGGTGGCGCGCAGAACGGCGGCGGCCAGTTCCCGGGCGGCGGCCAGTTCCCGGGTGGCGGCCAGTTCCCGGGCGGGGGCCGTGACGGCGGTCAGACGCCCACCGCTCCTGGTGGTGGTCGACAGGCACCCGGTGGGCAGGGACGCCCCGGCGCTGGGGGAATGGGTGGGCTGCTCGACGCCCGCGAGCCCAGTGCGGCCCTGCGTGAGCTGCTGGAGCGCGACAGCGCCGACTACACCTGGGTCGCGGCCACCGTCGGCTCCAACAACGCCTCCGGTTACCAGCTCGCCACCGGTGACCCGGTGATGCCGATCGGCGGGTTCAACGGCAGTGACCCGTCACCGACCCTCGCGCAGTTCCAGCGCCACGTCGCCGCCGGCAAGATCCACTACTTCATCGGTGGTGGCGGCTTCCGGGCCAACGGCGGCAGCTCCGCCTCCCAGGAGATCGCCGCCTGGGTCACGGAGAACTTCACCGCGCAGACCGTCGACGGTGTCACCGTCTACGACCTGAGCACCGGCAGGGACGCGTCGTGACCGCGCTCAGCGGCCCCCGGGCCGCCGTCCAGGCCCGACCCGCCGCCGGTGCGGTGCTGGACGTGGTGATCCCGGTCTACAACGAGGAGACCGACCTCGGGCCGTGCGTACGGCGGTTGCACTCGCACCTGAGCGAGCACTTCCCGTACCCGTTCCGGATCACCATCGCCGACAACGCCAGCGTCGACGACACCCTGACGGTGGCCCACGGCCTCGCCGGCGAGCTGCCCGGCGTCGAGGTGCTGCACCTGGACGCCAAGGGGCGGGGGAGGGCGCTGGCGGCGGCCTGGTCCGCCTCGTCCGCGCCGGTGCTGGCGTACATGGATGTGGACCTGTCCACCGACCTGGCGGCGCTGCTGCCGCTGGTCGCGCCGCTCATCTCCGGGCACTCCGACCTGGCCATCGGCACCCGGCTGGCGCGTACCTCCCGGGTGGTGCGCGGGGCGAAGCGGGAGGTGATCTCCCGGGCCTACAATCTGCTGCTGCGCGGCGCGTTGGCCGCGCGGTTCTCCGACGCGCAGTGCGGGTTCAAGGCGATCCGCGCCGACGTGGCCGTCGAGCTGCTGCCGTTGGTGCGCGACACCGGCTGGTTCTTCGACACCGAGCTGCTGGTGCTCGCCCAGCGGGCCGGGCTGCGCATCCACGAGGTGCCGGTGGACTGGGTCGACGACCCGGACAGCCGGGTCGACATCGTCGCCACAGCCCTGGCCGACCTGCGCGGGATGGGTCGGTTGGGCCGGGCGTTGCTGACCGGCGCGCTGCCGCTCACCGACCTGCGCGCACAACTCGGCCGGGCGCCGCTGACCGCGCGGCCGGAGCAGCTCGACCGGGAGCCGCTGGGGGTGCCGCCGGGGCAGGTGCCGGTCGGGTTGCCCCGGCAACTGGTCCGGTTCGCGGCGGTCGGGGTGGCCAGCACCCTCGCGTACCTGGTGCTCTTCGTGGCCACCCGGGGCGCGCTCGGCGCGCAGCCAGCGAACCTGCTGGCGTTGCTGCTGACCGCGGTGGCCAACACGGCCGCGAACCGGCGGTTGACGTTCGGCATCAGCGGTCGGCGGCACGCCGGCCGGCACCACCTGCAGGGGCTGCTCGCCTTCGGCCTGGGCCTCGCGTTGACCAGCGGGTCGCTGGCCGTGCTGCACGCGGCGCACGCCGCTCCCGCGCGGCCGGTGGAGCTGGCCGTGCTGGTGGCCGCGAACCTGGCCGCCACTGTGCTGCGTTTCGTGTTGCTGCGCCTCGGCATGCACCACCGGCGCGGCTGAGGAGGTCAGCGCCGCCGCCGGCTGGGCCCGCCGCACAGGTCAGGCGGCCTCAGCCTGCGGCGGCCCGGCGCACCAGCCGGCGTGCCTCGTCGCGGGGCACGCCGGTGGCCCGGAGCAGATCGTTGACGGCGGTACGCAGCTGGGAGACGACGATCGTGCCGGAGAAGCCGAGTCCCTGTCGGCACGCCGCGCCCGCCTCGCCGACCGCGTGCAGCGCCCGTTCGCGGGCCTGCACCGGTTCCTGCGCGGCGAGGAACTCCCGATGCAGCAACCGGACGGCCTCTCCCAGGTGCTCCACCGCAGCCGGCAGGTCGGCCGGCACCGGTTCCTCGTCATGCAGTGTGGTGACGATCCGGCGGACCAGACCGCGGCTGTTGCGGAAGGCCCGCTCCATATGCTCCACCCCGCCGCGGTACGCGCCGAGCGTCCTCCGTCGACGCCACCGCACCGGGGAGAGCCGAACGACCTCGTCGGCGGCGGTCACCACCTCGCTCAGCCGGTCCAGTTCGGGTTCCGCGGCCCGCATCCGGGACAGCACCTCCTTCGCCCGCCCGATGTTCCCCTCGGCGAGTGCCTCCGCCGAGGCGGTCATCTCCCGGGCGAAGAGGTCCAGGGCGGGGTCTGCTGCCCGGCGTACGGTCCGCAGCGGGTTGATCGGCAGGAGCACGAGCACCACGAACAGGCCCACCGCCCCGCCGATCAGCGCGTTGATCGTCCGGGGTAGCTCCAGATCCGGCGCGGTCGGGGTGAGGGTGGCGATGAGGACCGCCGTACCGCCGGCCTGGGTCACCAACGCGCCGGTGCCGCGCACCAGCAACGCCGCCGTGATCGCCAGGAAGACGATCACGCCGGTCTGCCACGGCCCGGTGCCGAACAGACGGATCAGCAGGTCCCCCGCACCGATGCCGAGCACCACCCCGGCGACCAGCTCCAATGTGCGGCGAGCACGACTGCCGAGGGACGCCGCGATCACACCGACGGCCGCGGCGGGCGCGAACGTCGGCTCCGCGTTGCCGAGGATCTCGCGGGCCACCAGCCAGGACAACGCGGCGGCCAGGCCCGCCTGGAACCCCACGATCAGGTACGTCTGCAACCGGCGGTAGCTGGCTTGGCGGGCAGCGGAGATCCGGGAACGCAGGCTGCCCGGCGCCGCTCGCTCGCCGGGCGCCCCGGCCGTCGCGTTCATGGTCGCGGTTACCCGGTGCGACCGGCGCCCGAACCTGTCCGCGCGGGCGGGCCGAGCGCACGGCCCGGCCCGGCCACTGACCAGCCGTCAGCGGTCGGCGGAGCCCAGCATCTCGGCGAGGACCTCGACGACGCGTCGCGTGTGACGCCCGGTGGGGTCCTCGTCGGTGTTCAGGTCGGTGACGCTCATCCCGAGCAGCCGGTCGGCGCGGGCCAGTGGCGTGACCAGCGCGATCAGATCCGCCCAGCGGGGGCCGTCCGGCTCGGGGTAGGTCACCGCCGGCAGGTCCCGCGGGTCCACCACGTCGAGGTCGAGGTGCAGCCAGGCCGGGCCGTCCGCGCCGGTGGCCAGGCCCGCCCCGACCGTGCCCGCGCCCCGACGGAGCAGCTCGGCGGCGGGCACCTGGTGGATCGCCGGGTCGATCCGGGCGGCCTCGACGCAGCTGCTGTCGTCGGTTGCCGGGCGGTGCCCGAGCAGGTGGACCCGACCGGGGTCGAGCAGCGGGCCGTCGCAGCCGATGGCGGCGACCGGGCCGTGCCCGGTGACGATCGAGAGGTCCATGTCGGCGGCCTCGCCGGTCGGCGACGTCACGCCGTCGAGAAAGTCCGGGTGGGCGTCCACGAACCACAGCTCGGTCGTCGGCGGCAGGGCACGGCAGATGCCGGGCAGGATGGCGCAGTCGCCGCCGAGCACCAGGGGTCGCCGGCCGTCGGCGATCAGCGCCACGACGCGGGCGGTGATGGCCGCGCCGGCCCGGACCAGGCCGGCGGCACCGATCACCCCGCTCGCCGGGTCGCGGTAAGGGTCGCGCAGGCACGCCTCGTCGACCCGGCCACCGTCGTCGGCGGCCAGGGCGTCAAGCAGGCCGGCGTCGCGCAGCGCGGCGGGGGCCCGTTCCTCACCGCGCCCAGCGCCGGACGAGTCCAGCGGCGCGTCCACGACCGTCCAGCGCACGTCCGCAGCGTACCGGCGAGGTCCGGCCTCCCGGCCACATTCTGTGGCGAGGCTGGGAGTACGCCGATGTGCCAGCGACGGCGATGACCACCGGCGTACGGTGAGGGACAAGTCCGGCTTTCTGGGTCAAAAGCCTCACCGGTGTACGCCCGGGACGCCGGTATCGAGACGGCGAGGGCAAGGAGCGATCGGTGAGACATCTGGCCTACCTGGACGCGGGATCCGGCAGCCTGATCGTGCAGGCGGTCGTCGGCGGGGTGGCCGGCGCCGCGGTCGCCGCCAAGCTCTACTGGCGACGGCTGGTCGACCGGTTCCGCCGGCAACCCACCGACCAGCGGTGAGCGGGCCGGTCCCCGCGATGGCGATCTCACCCACCGAGGTACGGCCCGAACCGGCCTCCTTCCGCGACCCGGCCAACCGGGTCTTCCACGTCGGCGACGAGGTTCTGCGCGGGCTGGACACCCGGGCCGCCGAGCACTGGCGGGCGCTGACCGGCAGCAGGTTCTTCCCGGCGCTCGTCGCCGCGGGCAAGGTCTGCGCCACCGAGGACGCCCCGTCGACACTGGTGCCCGCCGCGACCGGGGCGCCGTGGGCCGCCGTGCTGCGCCACGAGCGCATCCCGTTCGTCTCCCACCCGTACGAGTGGTCGTTCAGCATGCTGCGCGACGCCGCGCTGCTGCACGTGGAGATCCTGCGGGCCGCGCTCGGTGAGGGCTTCACCACCAAGGACGGCTCGGCGTACAACCTCCAGTGGCACGGCACCGAGCCGGTCTTCATCGACATCGGCTCCTTTGAACCGGTCCGCGACGGCGAAGCGTGGGCCGGCTACCGGCAGTTCTGCCAGACCATGCTCTACCCGCTGATGCTCACCGCCCACCTGGGCGTCGACTTCCAACCGTGGCTGCGCGCCCGCGTCGACGGCATCGAGGCCGACGAACTGCGCCCGCTCTTCGGCGGGGCCCGCCGGCTGCGCCCCGGCGTGCTGACCCATCTGCACCTGCACGGCGCCATGCAGCAGCGCAACGCCGCCGCCAGCACCAGCGACGTCCGCGACCAACTGCGGGCCGCCGGCTTCTCCCGGGAGTTGCTGCTGGCCACCGTACGCGGCATCGAGAAACTGGTCCGCAAGCTAGACCACCGCCCGGCCGGCACCCACTGGTCGGACTACCAGCGCACCTGCGGCTACTCGGCACGCGACCGGGTGGCGAAGGAGCAGTTCGTCGCCGCCTCGGTGGCCGCCGGCGCCCGACCCCGCCTGGTGCTCGACCTCGGCGCCAACGACGGCCGGTACTCCCGGCTGGCGGCCGGGCACGCCGACTACGTGGTCGCCGTCGAGCAGGACCCGGCCGTGGTCGACGAGCTGTACCGCAAGCTGCGCTCCGAGGGGCAGCGCCGGATCCTGCCACTGGTGCTGGACCTCGCCGACCCGTCACCGGGTGGCGGCTGGCGGGGCGTCGAGCGGGCCGGCTTCGCCGAACGGGCGTCCGCCGACGTGGTGCTCGCCCTGGCCGTGGTGCACCACCTGGCGATCGGGCGCAACGTGCCGCTGCCGGAGGTCATCGACTGGCTGGCCGGGCTGACCGCGCCGGGTGGCGCAGTGGTGGTGGAGTTCGTCCACCCGGACGACCCGATGGCAAGCCGGCTGCTGGCCAACAAGCCCGCCGGCCTCTTCCCGGACTACCGGCGCGACACCTTCGAGACGCTGCTGGCCGCCCGGGGTCGGATCACCGAGCGCCTGGAACTGCCCTCGGGCACCCGCACGCTCTACCGGACGGTGATGGGTGGCTGAACCCCCCGCCGCCGACCCGCCAGCGGCCTCCACGCGGTGGTACCAGGGCTGGCGCAGCGAGCTGGGCCGGCTGCTGGAGGTGACGGCCCTGGTCGGCCTGGTGGTCACCCAGCCTCTGCTGGACGTGCTCGGCCGCAGCCCCGACTTCTTCCTGTTCCACCGCGCCGACCCGGCCCAGATCCTGCTGCTGGTCGCACTGGTGGCGGTGCTGCCCACGATCGCGGTGGCGCTGCTCGGCGCGCTCAGCCGACTGGCCGGCCGGACCGCCCGCGCGCTCACCCACACCGGGCTGGTCGGCCTGCTGCTCGCCGCCCTCGCCGTGCAGGTGGGCCGACACGTGACGCCGCTTCGGGGCGTACCCCTGCTGCTGGTGGCCGTGCTGGTCGGGGCCGCCGGCGCGGCCGCGCACCGGCGGTGGCGGGCGCCGGGCCGGGTGCTGCGACTGGCCGCCGCCGGGCCGGTGGCCTTCCTGGCGCTCTTCCTGCTCGCCTCGCCCACCTCGGCGGTGGTGCTGCCCCGCGGCGACGGCGGCGCGGCCGGCACCGCGCAGGGCACCGGCGTGCACCCGCCGGTGGTCATGCTGATCCTCGACGAGCTGCCGTTGGTCAGCCTGCTCGGCGCCGACGGGCGGATCGACGCGACCCGCTACCCGCACTTCGCGGAGCTGGCCGGCGGCTCGACCTGGTACCGCAACGCCACCGGCGTCAGCGGGTGGACGCCCAACGCGCTGCCGGCGATGCTCACCGGCCGCTACCCGGCCAAGCCGGTCGCCCCGCACTACTCGCAGTACCCGGACAACATCTTCACCGCCTTCGGCGGCCTGTACGACATCCGCGCCGAGGAGAGCATCACCCGCCTCTGCCCGCCCAGCCGCTGCGAACAACCGGTCACCCCCGAGCAGGGGCTCGGCGTGCTGGTCCGGGAGACCGGCAAGCTGCTCGGCCGCATCGCCGGGCCCACGGAGAGCGCTGTCGACCCGGAGGATTCCTACCGGGAGCAGACCCGCGCCGAGGCCGGCCTGGACGCCGCCGAGCCGGTGCCCGCCGACCCGAAGTTCCGCTGGGACAGCCTCGACGACAACCAGCCGGTCCGCTTCACCAGCTTCCTGGCCGGGCTGAAGCCCACGCCCCGGCCCACCCTGCACTTCCTGCACCTGCTGATGCCGCACTCACCGTGGGCGTACCTGCCGTCCGGGGCGCGCTACGACGCCCCCGAGGACCTGCCCAACGACGGCGCCGGCTGGGTCGACCTGGCCCGGCAACGGCACCTCGCCCAACTCGGCTACACCGACCGGCTCATCGGCGAGACCCTGCGGACGCTGCGCGCCAGCGGCCTCTACGACCAGGCCCTCGTCGTGGTGACCGCCGACCACGGCGTCAGCTTCCGCCCCGGCGCGCAGGGCCGGGGCATGGACGCGATCAAGGCCGCCGCCGGCGAGGTCGCCTGGGTGCCGATGTTCGTCAAGGAACCCCGGCAGCAGACCGGCCGGGTGGACGACCGCAACTGGGAACACGTCGACCTGCTGCCGACAGTGGCCGACGAGGCCAACATCCGGCTGCCCTGGCGCGTCGACGGCCGCTCCGCCCGACAGGCGCCGCGCACGGACGGCACGAAACACTTCTACGACCGCCCAGGCGTTCCGGTCACCTTCCCCGGCGGCGTGCCCACCCCGCCGCCGCTGCCCACACCGCACCCCCTCGTCGGCACCGAGGTGCGCGCCGGCCCGCCCGCCGGCAGCGCCCGGGTCGCCGACCTGGCCGCGTTCACGGCCATGGACCCGGACACCGGCACCCTTCCGGCGCTCGTCTGGGGGGACGTCCCGGACCGGATCCCGAACGGCACCCTGCTCGCGGTGGCCGTCAACGGCCGGATCGGGGCCGTCGTCCCGGTCGCGCCGGCCGACCCCGGCGGACGCCGGTTCGCCGCGCTGCTCACCGACGACAGGCTGTTTCGCGCCGGAACCAACCAGCTCGACGTCTACGAGATCGCGACGGACGGTACGCTGCGACGCCTTGCCCTCTCGTGACCTGCCACCGGGTGTCGTCCACCCCTGTCCCGCCCTCGTCCGGCCGTCGTCCGGCCCGTGTCCCGCCCAACGGGATCCCGGGTTTCCCGGCGGCCCGGTCGGGAATCGGGTGACGCATGCCTCACCGCCGAACCACGGCGGGCGTTGTCCCCCGAACCGCAATTACGGTAGAAGCGAAGGCAATTCAACGTAGATCTGCCGGCGAAGCGAGGAACCACATGACGGAAGTCAAGCTCGATCACCCCGGTGGGCAGCTGTCGATGCCGGTACATCCCGCGGTCGAGGGCCCCGCCGGTATCGGGGTGAGCAAGCTGCTGAAGGAAACCGGGATGACCACGTACGACCCCGGTTTCGTCAACACCGCCGCTGCCTCATCCGCGATCACCTACATCGACGGCGACGCGGGGATCCTGCGTTACCGGGGATACCCGATCGAGCAGCTGGCCGAGAAGTCCTCCTTCCTGGAGGTCTCGTACCTGCTCATCTACGGTGAGCTGCCGAGCGAGCAGCAGCTGACCGAGTTCACCGAGTGGATTCGGCGGCACTCGCTGCTGCACGAGGAGATGCGCCGCTTCTTCGACGGCTTCCCCCGGGACGCCCACCCGATGGCGGTGCTGTCCTCCGCGGTGAGCGCCCTGTCCACCTTCTACCAGGACAGCCTGGACCCGTTCGACTCCGAGCACGTGGAGATCTCGACGGTCCGGCTTATGGCGAAGGTGCCCACCATCGCCTCGTACGCGTACAAGAAGTCCATCGGGCAGCCGCTGCTCTACCCGGACAACTCGCTCGGGTACGTCGACAACCTGCTGCGGATGACGTTCGGCGTGCCGGCGGAGCCGTACGAGGTCGACCCGGTGATGTCGAAGGTGCTGGACATGCTCTTCGTCCTGCACGCCGACCACGAGCAGAACTGCTCCACCTCGACCGTCCGCCTGGTCGGCTCCAGCAACGCCAACCTGTTCGCCTCGGTCTCCGCCGGCGTGAACGCGCTGTTCGGCCCGCTGCACGGCGGTGCCAACCAGGCGGTGCTGGAGATGCTCCAGCAGATCCACGCCGGCGACGACGACGTCCGCTCCTTCGTCCGCAAGGTCAAGGACAAGGAGGACGGCGTCAAGCTGATGGGCTTCGGCCACCGGGTCTACAAGAACTATGACCCGCGGGCGGCGATCGTCAAGAAGGCCGCGCAGGACGTGCTGGGCCGGATGGCCAAGCCCGACCCGCTGCTGGACATCGCCATGGAGCTGGAGGAGATCGCGCTCGCCGACGACTTCTTCGTCTCCCGGCGGCTCTACCCGAACGTGGACTTCTACACCGGCCTGATCTACAAGGCCATGGGCTTCCCGACCAAGATGTTCACCGTGCTCTTCGCGCTCGGCCGGCTCCCCGGCTGGATCGCCCAGTGGCGCGAGATGATCAGCGACCCGGAGACGAAGATCGGCCGTCCGCGGCAGGTCTACGTCGGCTCCGCCGAGCGGGACTACGTCCCCTTCGCCGACCGCTGACGTCCGTCTTTCCCGCTTTCCGCAACACCGGCAGGCCGTCGACCGATCCAGGTCGACGGCCTGCCGCATTCCCGCGCGCGGCGTGGCGGCTTAGCGCAGGCCGGCGGCGGCGAGCAGGTTGCCTTCGGGGAGCGCCGGGAGGGCGCGGCCCTGGGACATGCGCTGCTCGGCGCGTTCGGCCGTGAACGTGGCGTCCGAGGTGATGGCGGCGGCGTAGCTGGCGGCGGTGCGCTGGGCGATGGCCGACCAGCCGTACTGGTCGTGGACCATCCGGCGTGCGCGACGGGCCATGACGCGGGCGCGGTCGGAGTCGGACAGCAGGGCGTCCACGGCGTCGGTGAGACCGTCGGGGTCGTGCGGGCGGAAGGTCATGCCGGTGACGCCGGGCTCGACGATCTCGGCGAGGCCACCGGTGGCGGCGACCGCGAGGGGCGCGCCGGCTGCGGCGCCTTCCAGGGCGACCATGCCGAACGGCTCGTAGATGCTCGGCACGGCGAAGCAGTCGGATGCGGCCATCAGTGCGGGCAGGTCGGTGCCGCCGAGGAAGCCCGGCATGCTGACCATGCCGCCGAGGCCGCGGCGGTGCACCTCGGCCTCCAGTTCGGCGCGGTACGGGCCGTCGCCGGCGATGACGGCGCGCAGCCCGGGGTGGCGTTCGCGCAGTCGGGGCAGCCCGGCGATGAGGTGCTGCACACCCTTTTCGTACACGAGGCGGCCGGCGAAGGTGACCAGCGGGCCGTCTCCGGCGAAGCGGGCGCGGGCGGCGGCCACGGCTCGCGCGGGCACCCGCCAGCGGTGCGGCTCGACGCCGTTGGCGACCACGTCGACCCGTCCGGCCGGTACGCCGAAGAGCGCGTTCACCTCGTCGCGCATGTAGCCGGAGCAGACGATCAGCCGGTTGGACTCACTGGTGAGCCACTGCTCGACGCCGTGGATGGTGCGGTTCATCTCCTCCGGGAGCCAGCCCTGGTGCCGGCCGGCCTCGGTGGCGTGGATGGTGCTGACCAGCGGGATGTCCAGGTGGTCGCGCAACGTCATCGCGGTGTGCGCGACGAGCCAGTCGTGGGCGTGGATGACGTCGTACGAGCCGGCCTGGGTGGCGCGCAGGGCGGTGCGGGTGAGCGTGTGGTTGAAGGCCATGGTCCAGGCCAGCAGGGAGCCGGTGGCGAGGGGGAAGGTCACCGGGTCTTCGGGGGCGCGCAGGATGCGCACGCCGTCGGCGTACTCCTCCAGGGGTGCGCCTTCGCTGTGGCGGGTGACGACGGTGACCTCGTGGCCGGCAGCGGCCAACGCGACCGACAAGGCGTGCACGTGTCGGCCGAGGCCGCCGACGAGCACCGGCGGGTACTCCCAGGACAGCATGAGGATGCGACGGGTCTGCGGGGGCACCCCGGGGCCGGACTGCGTCGGCACGGGCGTGCCGGCCTGCGCGGAGAGGCCGGGCTGCGCCGGAAGCTGGGGCCGGGAGGTCACTGTGGGCCGGTGGGCCCGGTCCTTGGTGGCAGCGAGCTGCTCGTCGACCCGCAGGGTCGTCACATCAATCTCCGTCCATGCATGGTGGTACGCGCCGGCGTCAGTGGCGGCGGAGCAAGAGGTGTAAGGGGTGGCCGAGGGCCTGGCGGGGCGCGCGCGGACGCTTGCCCCCGAACAAGGAAAGTGCATCGGGCCCAAGAACGCACCTCGAAAAGGGTCATCGTGACGGAGGACACCCGATCGGTGTAGCGCGCATCAGACGGGCGGTTTTCGCCCGTCGCCTGAAAGGATGGATTGGCGCGCCCGGGCCGGGGGCACTACCTGCGTGCGCGCGGGCGATCTCGGCCGGTGCGCACATAACCATGGTCTAAGGAGCGACATGCAGGTCTGGCCGGGCGAGAGGTATCCCCTGGGCGCCACCTACGACGGGATGGGCACCAACTTCGCCATCTTCTCCGAGGTGGCCGAGCGGATCGAGCTGTGCCTCTTCGACGAGTGGGACACCGGCGCGGAGCGCCGCGTCGAGCTGCGCGAGGTGGACGCCTACGTGTGGCACGCGTACCTGCCGGGCATCGAGCCGGGCCAGCGCTACGGCTACCGGGTGCACGGCCCGTACGACCCGGCGAACGGGCTGCGCTGCAACCCGCACAAGCTGCTGCTCGACCCGTACGCCAAGGCCATTGACGGTGACATCCAGTGGGACCCGGCGGTCTACGACTACGACATGTCGGAGCCGGAGCGGATGAACGAGGCGGACTCGGCGCCGTTCATGCCGAAGTCGGTGGTGGTCAACCCGTACTTCGACTGGGGCAACGACAAGCCGCCGCGCACCCCTTACCACCACTCCGTGATCTACGAGGCCCACGTACGCGGGCTGACCATGCGCCACCCGGACATCCCGGAGGAGCTGCGCGGCACGTACGCGGGCATCGCCTCCCCGCCGATGATCGACTATCTGACCCGGCTCGGGATCACGGCGATCGAGTTGATGCCGGTGCACGAGTTCGTGCACGACCACCGTCTCGTGGACCTGGGGCTGCGCAACTACTGGGGTTACAACACCATCGGCTTCTTCGCCCCGCACCACGGCTACTCCGCGCTGGGCCGGCTCGGTCAGCAGGTGCAGGAGTTCCGGGGGATGGTCAAGGCGCTGCACGCGGCCGGCATCGAGGTCATCCTCGACGTGGTCTACAACCACACCGCCGAGGGCAACCACCTCGGGCCGACGTTGAGCTTCAAGGGTGTGGACGCGCCGAGCTACTACCGGCTCAGCGAGGAGGACCGCCGCTACTTCGTCGACTACACGGGCACCGGCAACAGCCTCAACGTGCGCAGCCCTCACTCGCTGCAACTGATCATGGATTCGCTGCGGTACTGGGTGACCGAGATGCACGTCGACGGCTTCCGCTTCGACCTGGCCGCCACCCTGGCCCGCGAGTTCTACGAGGTGGATCGGCTGTCCACCTTCTTCGAGGTGGTGCAGCAGGACCCGGTGGTCAGCCAGGTGAAGCTGATCGCCGAACCGTGGGACGTCGGCCCGGGCGGCTACCAGGTGGGCAACTTCCCGCCGTTGTGGACGGAGTGGAACGGAAAATACCGCGACACGGTCCGCGACTTCTGGCGCGGCGAGCCGGCCACCCTCGCCGAGTTCGCGTCGCGGATCTCCGGTTCCGCCGACCTCTACCAGGACGACGGGCGCCGCCCGTTCCACAGCATCAACTTCGTCACCGTCCACGACGGGTTCACGTTGAACGACCTGGTGTCGTACAACGACAAGCACAACGAGGCCAACGGCGAGGAGAACCGGGACGGCGAGAGCCACAACCGTTCCTGGAACTGCGGGGTCGAGGGCGACACCGACGACGAGGCGGTGCTCGCGCTGCGGGCCAAGCAGCGGCGCAACTTCCTGGCCACGCTGATGCTGTCGCAGGGCGTGCCGATGATCGGCCACGGCGACGAGCTGGGTCGCACCCAGCACGGCAACAACAACGTCTACTGCCAGGACAGCGAGCTGGCCTGGGTCGACTGGGACAACGTCGACGAGCAGCTGTTGGAGTTCGTCCAGACGTTGACCGCGTTCCGTAAACGGCACCAGGTGTTCCGCCGCCGCCGGTTCTTCACCGGCCTGCCGGTGGGTGGGCGTGGCAGCGACGAGCCGCTGCCCGACCTGGCCTGGCACACCCCCGACGGGCGGGAGATGACCGGCGACGACTGGGGCAACGACTTCGGCCGCTCGGTGGCGCTGTTCGTCAACGGTGAGGGCATCCGGGAACGCGGCCAGTACGGCCAGAAACACCACGACGCCTCGTTCCTGCTCTGCTTCAACGCCCACGACGCGCCGCTGGACTTCACCATGCCCGGCAGCGAGTACGGCCAGAAGTGGGAACGGGTGATCAGCACTGCCGAACCGGAGCCGGGCGACGCCACGGTGATCAGCGCGGGCGGCACCATCCGGGTGCCGGACCGGTCCCTCGTCGTGCTGGAGAGGACGATCTGACATGCCGGCCACCCCTCCAAAGGCCACCTACCGCGTCCAGGTCCGCCCCGGCTTCGACCTGGACGCCACCGCCGCCATCCTCGACTACCTCGCCGATCTCGGCGTCAGCCACCTCTACAGCGCCCCGCTGCTGGCCGCCACCCCCGGCTCTCAGCACGGCTACGACGTGGTCGACCACCGGGAGGTCAACCCGGAGGTGGGCGGCGAGGCCGGTCGGCAGCGGCTGCTGCGCGCGCTGCGCGACAAGCAGCTCGGGCTGGTCGTCGACATCGTGCCCAACCACGCCGGGGTCGCCGTCCCCGCGGCCAACCCCGCCTGGTGGGACGTGCTGCGCCGGGGGCGCGACTCGGCGTACGCCGACTGGTTCGACATCGACTGGGACCGGGGCCGGCTGCTGCTGCCGGTGCTGGCCGACGACCCGGCCGCCCTGGACGACCTCAAGGTGGTCGACAACGAGCTGCGCTACCACGAGCACCGCTTCCCGATCGCCGACGGCACCGGCGACGGCAGCGCGGGCGAGGTGCACGACCGGCAGAACTACGAGCTGGTCTCCTGGCGTCGGGGCGACGCCGAGCTGACGTACCGCCGATTCTTCGCCATCGCGGGCCTGGCCGGTCTGCGCGTGGAGGACCCGGCGGTGTTCGCCGCCACCCACGAGCTCATCCTGCGCTGGGCCGCCGCCGGGGAGGTCGACGGCATCCGCGTCGACCACCCGGACGGCCTGCGCGACCCCGCCGGCTACCTGGCCCGGTTGCGGGCCGCCGCGCCGCAGGCCTGGCTCGTGGTGGAGAAGATCCTGGAGTACGGCGAGGAGCTGCCGGACTGGCCGGTGGACGGAACGACCGGCTACGACGCCCTGGCAGCGGTCGGCGGGCTCTTCATCGACACCGACGCCGAGGGTGACTTCACCGCCCTGGACACCCGCCTGACCGGGCAGCACACCTCCTGGGAGGACCTGACCCACACCACCAAGCTGGCCGCCGCCACCCGGCTGCTCGCCGCCGAGCTGACCCGGCTGGCCGCCCTCGCCCCCGAGGTGCCCACCGAGCAGGCCCGCGCGGCGCTCGCCGAGCTGGCCGCCGCGTTCCCGGTCTACCGCGGCTACCCGCCGCACGGAGCCCGGCACCTCGCCGCCGCCCGCTCCGAGGCCGGCCGCCGTCGCCCCGACCTGGCCGCCTCCCTGGACGCGATCACCCGCCGGCTGCGCGACCCCGCCGACGAGCTGGGCCAACGGTTCCCGCAGCTCACCGGCGCGGTGATGGCCAAGGGCGTGGAGGACACCGCGTTCTACCGGTGGAGCCGGTTCGTGGCGCTGAACGAGGTCGGCGACAGCCCCGCCTACTTCGGGGTGTCGCCGGCGGAGTTCCACCGCTTCGCCGGCGCCCGCCAGGTCCGCTGGCCCGCCAGCATGACCACCCTCTCCACCCACGACACCAAACGCGGTGAGGACGTCCGCGCCCGCCTCGCCGTGCTCAGCGAGCTGCCGGGCCGCTGGGCCGAGCAGGTCAAGGCCTGGATGGAGTACGCCCCGCTGCCCGACCCGTCGTTCGCCCACCTGCTGTGGCAGACCGCCGTCGGCGCCTGGCCCATCGAGCGGGAGCGACTGCACGCGTACGTCGAGAAGGCCGCCCGGGAGGCCGGGGCCTCGACCAGTTGGGCGGACCCCGACCCGGCGTTCGAGCAGGCCCTGCACGCCGTGGTCGACCTGATGTACGACGACCCGAGCCTGCACGACGAGCTGACCGAACTCGCCGCGGCGATCACCCCGGCCGGCTGGTGCAACTCCCTCGGGCAGAAGCTCGTGCAGCTCACCATGCCCGGTGTGCCGGACACCTACCAGGGCACCGAGTTGTGGGACAACTCCCTCGTCGACCCGGACAACCGCCGCCCGGTCGACTTCGACGTACGCCGGGAGTTGCTGGCACGGATCGACGGCGGCTGGCGTCCCCCGATCGACACCGACGGCGCAGCGAAGCTGCTCGTGGTGTCGCGGACCCTGCGGTTGCGGCGGGCGCACCCGGAGCTGTTCACCGGCTACCGGCCGGTGCCGGCGCACGGGCCGGTGGGCCGGCACGCGGTGGCGTTCGACCGGGGTGGCGTGATCGCCGTGGCGACCCGCCTGCCGCTGGGCCTGGCCCGCGCCGGCGGCTGGTGTGACACGGCCCTGTCGCTTCCCGTTAACGAGGTTAAGGACCTGTTCACTGGCCGGGTCTACAGTGGCGGTGAGACGCCCCTGGACGAAATCCTGGCCGATTATCCCGTCGCACTGCTGGCTCCTCCCACCGCTTCCGTGGAGGCTGCTTCATGACCGAATTCTCCGTGTGGGCACCGGACGCCACCCGCGTCCGGCTGCGCCTGGCCGGCGACTCCGACCACGAGATGCGCGCCGCCGCCGACGGGTGGTGGCGGGTCGACGTCCCGGACGCCGGCCTCGACTACTCCTTTCTGCTGAACGACGACGAAACGGCCCTGCCCGACCCCCGGTCACCGTGGCAGCCTGCGGGGGTGCACGGGCCGAGCCGACGCTACGACCACGCGGCCTTCGCGTGGTCCGACAGCTCGTGGACCGGCCGGCAACTGCCCGGCAGCATCCTCTACGAGCTGCACATCGGCACCTTCACCCCGGACGGCACCTTCGACGCGGCCATCGACCGCCTCGACCACCTGGTGTCGCTGGGTGTCGACCTGATCGAGCTGCTCCCGGTCAACGCCTTCAACGGCGAACACAACTGGGGGTACGACGGCGTCTGCTGGTATGCCCCGCACGAGCCCTACGGCGGCCCCGACGGCCTCAAACGGTTCGTCGACGCCGCCCACGCTCGCGGTTTGGGGGTGATCCTCGACGTCGTCTACAACCATTTCGGGCCCTCCGGGGCCTACGCGCCGCAGTTCGGGCCCTACCTCGCCGAGCAGAGCAACAGTTGGGGCCGCTCGGTCAACCTGGACGGCCCGCACTCCGACGAGGTGCGCCGCTACATCATCGACAGCGTGCTCATGTGGCTGCGCGACTACCACGTCGACGGGCTGCGGTTGGATGCTGTGCACGCCCTGCCGGACACCCGCGCGGTGCCGCTGCTCGAAGAGCTGGCTATCGAGGTCGAGGCTCTGTCGACGCACCTGGGGCGGCCGTTGTCGCTGATCGCCGAATCCGACCTCAACGACCCGCGGCTCATCACCCCTCGCGAGGCGGGCGGGTTCGGGCTGCACGCGCAGTGGAACGACGACGCGCACCACGCGCTGCACACGTTGCTGACGGGGGAGCGGCAGGGCTACTACGGGGACTTCGGGTCCCTGGAGACGCTGTCGGACGTGCTGACCGGCGGGTTCTTCCACGCGGGGACCTGGTCCAGCTTCCGCAACCGGCACCACGGGCGGCCTGTCGATCCTCGGGTGCCGGGGCACCGGTTCGTGGCCTACCTGCAGAACCATGACCAGATCGGGAACCGGGCTACCGGGGATCGGATCTCGGCTTCGTTGTCGCCTTCGCTTCTGCGCGTCGGGGCTACGTTGCTCCTGACGGCGCCGTTCACTCCCATGCTGTTCATGGGGGAGGAGTGGGCTGCCTCAACGCCGTGGCAGTTCTTCACGTCGCACCCGGAGCCGGAGTTGGCGTCTGCGGTGCGGACCGGGCGGCGACGGGAGTTCGCCTCACACGGGTGGCCCGAGGGGGACGTGCCCGATCCGCAGGACCCGCAGACGTTCGTACGGTCGCGGTTGGACTGGGCGGAGCTGGACAAGCCTGAGCATGCTTCGATGCTGTCGTTTTATCAGCGGTTGATCGCTCTGCGTCGGTCCTTGCCTGATCTGTCTGATCCTCGGCTGAACGCTGTTTCTGTGCAGCACGGGGACCAGTTTTTGCTGATGCGGCGGGGGGACACGCTGGTGGTGGCGAACCTGGCTGGGCGGGGGCAGGGGGTGTCGTTGCCTGGGGTGGCTCGGCGGGTGCTGCTGGCTACGGGGGAGGGGGTCACCGTCATGCGGGACCGGATCCAGTTGCCTGCGGAGACTGCGGCGATCGTGGCGCTGTGAGTTCTGTTCCACCGGAGGCAGCGCGCAAAAATGTGCGAGGCAAAGCCATACTGCTGTAACCAGATTCCCTTCAAGCGGGAGTGGCCTGAGCCGCCGTCTTCATCGGACTTCATCGTGGGCAGGGGTGGGTCATCGGCGTTTTGAAGGACGACGAGGGCCTGGATGATCGGTTTGGTGGGGCAGGCCGTCGCGTACTTATTCTGGGCTACTAGGTACTGGCGGTGACCACAGCTCTTTGCCTAGGGGTTGCGAATTTGGTGTGGTGCCGGATGGCGGACTCCGGTCGGCTGGACAGGCGGGTGCAGCGGCATTGAGTCGGGTCCAGATAGAGTTGCGAGAAATCTGATAGCAATTATCGACGAATGTCAACACGTAAGGAGCGAGTCAGATGATCATCTGAGTGGGTTTGCCGTAATCGGCGGGCAGCGCAAGAAGCGCAAGTGTCGAATGTTGTTGCTTTGCCCAGGCATCTATGAATCCAAGGAGGGCTGGGCTGGCGTGTGTTGCTAGTTGAGGCATTTTCGAGATCAGTTGTCTAATTCCGAGTCGGCCGGCGCGTGCCTCATACAACTCCTTGAAAAGAGATCCATCCGTAACGGATTGTACCGCTGCCAGATGGTCACTGCTTTCGCCTTCTGCAAAGTACTGATAGAACTCGATCGCAGGAAGCCAGAGGATCGCCGAATGGAATAAACGCCCAGATCCGAGCGCCTTTTCTGCCGCTAACTCAAGGTCAGCTATGGCAGGGAGTGGCCCTTGCGTTACCGGTCTATCAATGTCATAAACGGGCGCTGGGACCTCTACCCACGGGGTCCGAGTAAAAGCTTCGACATGTCGCTCAATTATCGGAGACAGGTCACGTAATCCCTCACTGCCTAGCTGAATTATAGTGTCACTTGTGGCCATTTGCCAATTTCCGGTAGGAAGTCGTGGCATGGTGTACAATGCCCGAACTCCTATCTCGCCGAGCGCCCTGTCGATCCAAGCAGCTAGCTCGGGGTCGGTGCGCCTCCGCAGCGAGCTGGACATCGGCATCAGCGCGATTGGCTCAAGAAGCGAGACGTGTTTTGCAATCAGGTCCCCGATTGTTGAAGCGACGTCGTCCGCGCCATCACCTTTCGGCAGCTCAGCGACGTTGAAACTTAAGGACAGGAGGTTTAAGGCAGCGCTCGTCGACGTGACCGGATCGACTATTGCCGAGTCGAATACGGTGACGATTGACCTACATATATCCCGTGAGAACTCCGACACGCCTCGATCCAACACTTCGGGAAGGGCCCGCGGAGCAAAATTCAACTTATTGAAGACAAAGTCGAATTGTGTTGGAAATAGATCTGCCGAAGATCTGCCGAGGTCGTTTTTGCCCGCCAATTCGATCAGCCGTCTAACCACGGGAGTTCCTGGCGTCACAAAACCAAGCGACCTTGCAACAAATGAGAGATGTGTGTGCGCGTCGTGGCCGTCGTTTAGAAGCGTGTCAGCGGAATCTAGTACATAGCCGAGGAATCGGTCGGCACCGTCGGCGGCGTTGCGATCAAGGATTTGTATTGCAAGCTGACAAACCACCTCCCACTCGGTCTCCGCGATACGTTGGATGACCGTGTCGAAGACGCGTTGCGGTGAGCTGTCGCTTGACCGCACTAGATGTTCGGCTGAGAAGTACTCAAGAAAGGTTCGATGCGTAAATCCGAATCTCGGCTCGCTTCGAGTCGCTCCAACATCCGTCAGTACCCACGATCGACCGGTGCAAAAATCGATGAAGTCTTCTGCGTCTTGTAAGGCATCTTCCTGATTATCTCGCCGGCTACGGAAATAGTTGTTTGCAAGTTCACGAACAATTCGGTGTCGCGGCAAAGAGCCGCCGTGCTCGGTGACTGTGAGAAGTTCCCAAGCAAGGTGCTGGATTGCTGTCCGTATTTGCACCCCATACTGAATTTCCGATTTCACGCCTCGCATGCGATCCCATCGGTCGAAGAGCATTAGCGTGCATCTCTCGAAGACTTCAGGGCGATTCCGTGGGATGTATCGCTCAGTCGAGTACATACTACATAGGAGCGTAAGGGTAAGTGGATTGCGGCGCAGGTCTAGCACCAACCTACTGTCGGCAAGAAAGGACTTTCGTAATGTAGCAACGTCTGACGCGGCGACAGTCGGGTCTAGATCAAACCACTTACCTGCGAACTCGGAGACCTGGTTTTCATTGAACTGTTGGAGCCGGTAAAGCGTAAACAGCTTATCGCTGAGTGGTGCGGCGTCGTATCCGATCAGCCTTGACGTGGCGACGATCGGGACGAGCGGGTATCTGTGAACGAACCCCTCTATTAGCCGAACGACGCGCGTTCGGAGTGATGTGTCGGTCAGCTCGTCAAGTCCGTCGAAAATCACAATGGCTCGGCCATTTAGCAACAAATATTCAATTGCATGCGGAGGCGGCGTTAGGTTGTACGGATCCCTGCAGACGAATTCCAGGCATTCGGCAATGGTCTTGCCGCCGATCTCAAAATCTCGCACTAAGTCGCGTAGGATCAGTAAGAGTGGAGTTCTAGTATGAAGATCATGAGAATCTTCGGACAATTCCTGGGTGAGTTTTGCTACAATTGTGGACTTCCCGGCACCAGGGTCACCAAGAATTACAATTCTACGTGACGTAAGAATCTTTTCTCGCAGGGTCAGTTTGGGTGATTCAGTTTTCCACTGATCCAACTTCACATGGGCGATCTCTTCTATGGCGTCCAGCGCTGGCTCTACAAAAATGTTCTCTATGGGGACGGATCGGCTTACCCCTGCGTGCGGCAACTTTAACTCGCGATATAGCGCGCTGGATTGACGCCGTAGCTCATTATTGAAGTCCTCGATCGCCTCGATCGACGACAACTTTTTAAGCAAATCGCTATTTCGTATGGCAGCCGCGGTAACGGATCCCATGATTGCAAGATCAGTAATGCTTTGCTCGGTGGCCTCGAAGTTAAGTGTCTTCCATGCTTCGCTGCTAGCGAAGAGTAGCCCGGCTACAACTGCATCGGTCGCCAAGAACAGCTTCTCTTCGTCAATCTTAACGGCATGCTTCAGGCCGAACCTTACCTGTTCACGCAGGCTAGACAGTAGCTCGTCCGAAGGCTTTCCCGCGTGTTCAAGTATTCGTGCAGAATACGTCTGCAGGCCCAAGTCATCTATCGCTGGTGAGAGTAGGTAGTTCTTCAGTCTGGCCTTTTCTCGGCTATCAAGAACTTTTACTACTTCCTGGTAGCTATGATGCACCTGGAGTGCTCTCGCTCGTTCGCGCGCTGACGTGAGGCGATGCTGATGGAAGGACTTCTTGGCCGCATTGCTCATTATCCGGGCAGCGAGTCGAACGATGGTTTGTTCAATGACAGACACTATCAGGGTTCTCCCTTGCTGCCTGGTTATCCATTCGAAGGCGGGCGTGGCTTTTCATTCTTCGGATAAATCTGCCTGTGGCGCAGGTATGCTTGAGAACTTTGCACCCAAATCGGCCGACTGTAGCATGTATCTGATGACTCGACTGTCGTTGATCAGACAGGCGGATTGGCTGAGATGCGCAGAAGTTATCGCGGACTCCGCCCAGTCAGCTCGATGAGACTAGCGGAATTGATGCCACGAGGGACACCTGCCCTGCTGGAAAGGGAACGAGTCACGCGTCGGCTGCCTACATAAGCGTCGTCCACATCGACTCAGCCTTGACCTCACGCTTGAGCTGCGTGACTTGGACTCAGTCGGAGAGTAGGTTCGATGCCGAGGACGCTATCGGTAGTTCGTGAGGTAGGAGTGATGCGATGCCCCCGCGCGCCACCACAATCGTCGACCTGCGATTTGCCGGTGAACTGCGGCGGCTTCGGAAGGCGCGGGGCCTGTCCCTTCGGCAGCTCGCTGCCGCCGTTCAGTACGGCAAGAGTCTGATTTACCAGCTAGAAGCAGGACAGACTAAGCCGACTGTCGACGTCGTCACCCGACTCGACGAGGCTCTCGATGGGCACGGCGCCTTGGCCGGGTTGGTCGTCGATGCTCCTGCTGAGGATGACCCCTTGGCATACGCGGCGGAACACCCCCGCAGAGTCGATCGTGCTGCCGCCGAGGCGCTTGCCGGGCTTTTGGCCGGCTACCGCCGGCTGGAAGATGCTATCGGATCGGGTCCGATTATGGGCCCGGTCCGCGCCCACCTCGACACTGTGACCAGTCTAATGAAGGACGCTCCAGAAGATCTGCGGCCCAGGATCGTTGACGTCGGTGGGCAGTGGGCACAGTTCGCGGGCTGGTTGAGCGTTGCGCGAGGTAAGGAGCGAGCTGCAACGATATGGAACGCGAAGGCCTTGCAATGGGCTATGGAGGCCGGCAACACGGATCTGGTCGCGACCGTTATGTCCTTTCAGGGGCATCAGGCGGAGTTGCGGCACGATCTCCCGAACATGATCGAGCTTTCGCGGGAATCACGGCGGGACCAGTCGGTGAACGCAGCCCTACGCGCCTACTGCGCAGGGCAGGAGGCCAGGGGCCTAGCTATGGCCGGAGCAGCTAGCGCTGACGTACTCGCGCGGCTGTCGGAGGCGTCGGACCTTTCGGCTCAGGCGGCAGAGGAGCCGCTGTCCCCTTGGGGCTACTGGTACACGCCATCGTTTTTCGCTGTCCAGCAGGGCAGTGTCTGGCGTTATCTGGGTGCTGAGGACAGTCGCGCGAACGATCGGGCGCTTGAACTGCTGACGACCGGTGTCGCGGGCGTCAGCGAGGACGCCGGTGGCGCAGAGTGGCACGGCCGCAACCTGGTGCATCTCGCCGTCACTCAGGCGCAGGCCGGGGATGCGACGGCCGCCCGCGAAACCCTGGCGGCGGCAGACGCTATTGCGCTTGCTACGGCATCCCGAGAACTTGCCCGCCAGGTGACCGAGGCTGCTCACCACCTCCGACTGTCCGCTATGCCGTAACGGACGCGTTTCGCCTGGTCTACCACCGATCGTCGCGCAGACGATGACGGTGGGTGACGCCGCTGGTGGCAGTTCCGAAACCTGCGTCGCGCCCACGGTCCGGTGGAGGTGGGCATGCAAAGCGATGAGTTGACGAACGAGGGCGAGCAGTCCGAGGCGGCCGAGCGGGAGGCTGCCAAACAGCGTCTCCTCGCCCAGGCCGAGGCGGAGCGCGTACCCGTGGACGAAACGACCCGCGCGGTCCCGGACCGGCGGTGGCGGCGTGACCAGCGATGACCTCCCGATCGGCCGCCGCGTGGCCCGGTGGCGGGTGCGGCGGTCGATGACGCAGCAGATGCTCGCCGACCGGTTGCGCAGGTCGAAGAGCTGGGTGGACAAGATCGAGCGGGGTGCGCGCAGCCTGGACCGGTACTCGGTGATCCAGGAACTGGCCGACGTCCTGCGGGTCGACCCGGAGGTGCTGCTCGGCCAGCAGCGGTCGACGCCTGCCGGCCCGCCGGACGGGGTGGACGACATCCGGGCCGCGCTCGCCCGCTACGACATCCCGCAGGCCCCGGCCCAGACGATGGAGGACGTCAGGAGGCAGATCGGGTACGCCTGGTTGACCTACCAGCACGCGCACTACGGGCAGTTGGTGCGTGTGTTGCCGGGTCTGCTCGACGTCGCTCAGGGAGCGCGGTCGGCGGAGGTGCTGGTGCAGGCGTACCGGATCACCTCGTCCCTGCTGGTGAAGCTCGGCGAGGCAGACCTCGGGTGGCTGGCCGCCGACCGGGCGATGGCCGCCGCCGGCGACGACCCGATCCTGGCGGCAACGGCGGCCATCTCGGTAGCCCAGGCGCTGCGCGCGTCCAATCGCGACCGCCTGGCCCTGACCGCGACCCTCAGCGCCGCAAACCGCATCCTCCCGCCCACCCCCGACCCGACCCCGTCCCGCTCCGGTGATCATGAGGTTGGCGGGCCGGATGGAGATCGAACCACCCGCCAACCTCATGATCACGGGGGCGAGGGCCGGGGGTGGTCGGCGGGGGAGCGGGCCGTGGGTGGGACGTTGCTGGTGCAGGCCGCTCTGGCCGCCGCTGGCTGCGGCGACGCCCGCCGTGCCGACGAGCTGATCGACCGGGCCGCGGGGGTCGCCGCCAACCTTCGGGGGTACGACGACACGCGCCGCACCAGCTTCGGGCCGATCGTCGTCGACCTGACGCGGGTGTTGTCAGCGGCGCAACGGGGTGACGCCGACGAGGCACTGCAACGGCACGTGACGGTGGTGCGGCGGGAAGCGTGGCGGCGGTTGCCGGCCGAGTATCGGGGCGCGTACCTGGTTGATGTCGCGCGGGCGTACCTGCAGGTGGGTGACCTGCGTGGGGCTGCCCGCGCCCTGGTGGACGCGGACAGTGTCGCGCCGGCTGAGGTTCGGTGCCTGCCGTTGGCGCGTACGGTGATTGCCGAGATTGCCCGCGCGAACCCGGCGCCGGCCGGCGTGGCGCGACTGGCCACGCTCGTCGGCCTCACCCGCTGACCGAACCGTCCCTATCTGGGTGTGAGACCCACATCAGGATGTGGTGGGGCGGCTGTCGCCGAGACGAAACTGGCCGGGAGGTCGCAGCAGCCGTCCGGGACGGGCTCAAGCGAGTACCGACTCACCGCCGGGATAGGCGAACGACGCGCGCGGTGAGTAGAAGCCCCAGACGATCTCCAACGGAGCCGCCCGCCGCGCGGACAACAACGGATTGCCGACATTCAGTGAAGGGACCACCCGTCCGGGTGGTCCCTTCGCTGGTTGCTGCTGAGTGGCTAGACTTCAGGTTGGCAGTTCACCTGTGCTCTGCTGCGGCGGGCGCAGCCTCGGGAGGGTGTTCCAGCACCCTCTCGAGGGGCCGTCCCATCGGACGGCGCCTACTCGCAGAAGACCCGCACTGTGGCATCGGGGGAGTCCACCTCCACGGTCACCTCGTCGAGGTGCTCCACGAGCGCCTCCAACTGCTCGGGCTTGAGCTGCGTCAGGTCGATCGGCACACCCGAGTCGCTGAGTGAGGCGTTGGCCTTGACCAGGGCCTGCGGCGGGACAAGCGCCGCCAGCCGTACGCCAGCCCGCAGCAGTTGCAGTGGCACCCGCACGTTGACCCGCGACGGCTCGCCGTTGTCGGTGGCGTCCACCACCACCCGCAGGTACTTCACCTTGCCCTTCTGTCGGACGTCGTGACTCGTCGTCGCCGGTGCCTGATCCCGTTCGAGGGCGGCGATGAGCTGCTCCGCCTCCTCGGCGGTGATCTTGCCGGCGGCCAGCATGTCGAGGATGTCCTTGCGTTGTTCGGTCATTCGAACCTCTCCTATCGGATAGCCACGAGCACGGCCGTGCGGCCCTGCTCGATGTCGAAGCGGGCGCCGGGCAGCGCGGAGACGACGCGCCAGCCGGCGCCGAGTGCCCGCACCACACCGATGCGGAACACGACGCAGGCCACGATCGCCGCCAGCACGACCAGGACCACGACCGGGAAGAGCACGAGCACCACGGGAAGCACCGGAACCCAGACGCGGATGGGCCGGCGGTCCGGGCGGTTGACCTTCACGGTCACCAACTGCGGCATCACGACCGGCCGTCCAGCTCGGCCAACGCCTGCTGTGCGGTGATCTCACCGCGGCGCAGCCTGTCGATGATGTCGGCCCGCGACGGCGCCGGGTCGGTCTCGACGAAGTCGAGCATCTGCGTGATCCGGTTGAGTCGTGACTTGATCGTCGGGTAGCTCACCCCGAAGATGCGTTCCATCTCCTTGATCGAACCGTGGCAGCGCACGAACGCCGTGACGAAGACCTGATCCTCGATGTTGAGCTGAGCCAGTTGGGGTGGCTCGAACTCGCCCTCGATCGCGACGCCGTTGCTCGCCAGGCGCACCCGCTCGACGACGAACGGCTGCCCTCGCGTCAGGCTGGTGAGTTCCTGCCAGTCCATCGCCTGCTCTGTCATACACAATTTGTAGCTCTGAAATACTTAACTTACAAGAGTTTGATCTTAACTTTCTTAAGGTGGCGCCGCTCAGGGCGGTGGAGGTGAGCAACGGGATGCAACGGGCGGGGAGCGGGCCGTGGGCGGGACGCTGCTGCTCCAGGCCACTCTGGCCGCCGCCAGCTGCGGCGACGCCCGCCGCGCCGACGAGCTGACCGACTGGGCCGCGGGCGTCGCCACCAACCTTCGGGGGTACGACGACACGCACCGCACCAGCTTCGGGCCGATCGTCGTCGACCTGGCGCGGGTGCTGTCAGTGGCGCAACGGGGTGACGCCGACGAGGCGCTGCAACGGCACGTGGCGGTGATTCGGCGGGAGGCGTGGCGGCGGTTGCCGGCCGAGTATCGGGGCGCGTACCTGGTTGATGTCGCGCGGGCGTACCTCCAGATGGGTGACCTGCGCGGGGCCGCACGTGCCCTGGTGGACGCTGACAGTGTCGCGCCGGCCGAGGTCCGGTGCCGGCCGTTGGCGCGTACGGTGATCGCCGAGATCGCCCACGCGAACCCGGCGCCGGCTGGCGTGGCGCGACTGGCCACGCTGGTTGGCCTCGCCCGCTGACTGGCTGCGGCTTCGGGGGAGGGCCGACCAGGTCAGTGAGGGCATACTGCGTATGCTCTGCGGCCATGCGACCTGGCGATCGGGCGGTGGCGCTCGCCTCCGTGGTGGGCGGATTCCTGCTCGGCTTTCTCGACTTCTGCTGGATCAAGTGGCTGCCGTATCCCTTCGCGGAACTCGGCAACTCCACAGCGACCTGGGCGGTCGCTGCCTTCTTCTTCGGCTACTGCGTGCGGTCCGGGTGGCTGCGTTCGGCACTCGGTGCCGCCGTCCTGCTCGTCGTCGCGGTGCCCAGCTACTACCTGGCGGCGGCGCTCCTGCAGGGCGACGACCTCGCTGTGCTCTGGGCACCGTCGTCGCTGGTCTGGATGTTCTTTGGCGTGCTCGCCGGAGTGGTCTTCGGGACCGGCGGGACGTGGGCGCGTGGTGAGGGGTGGCGGCAGGTCGTCGGGGTCGCGCTGCCGGCTGCCGTGTTCTTCGAGGAGGCGGCCCGGTTCGCCGGCAAGGCGACCGACCCCGACCACGGGGCCGCCGTGTGGTGGAACGTGGGCATCGACGTTGCGCTGGGTCTGCTGATCGTGGTGCTGACCGGCGGGTCGCCCCGGCGGCGGGCCCTCGCCGTCGCGGTGGCCGTGCCGCTGGCCGGCGCGATCCTGGTGAGCTTCGCGGTGGTCGGCGGGACCGTCTCGTCCGCTGGTGCCTCAGTGCGGCAGGTTGATGCCCTGGCTGCGGGCGAACTCGCGGTGGGCGGTGACGACCGTGTCGATGAAGTAGGCGGCCATCTCGTCGGCGCGCAGCACCCGGGTCGTCTCGACAGTGAAGTTCTCGTCGCAGTAGTGCTTGGCTGAGCTGACGCCCGGCTGCGCCACGAGAGCGTCCCGGAGGAAGTCCACGGGCTCGTCACCGGGGTCGACGACGAACTTCACGCCGTCGCCGAAGCTCAACTCCCAGTGCAGCCCGTCGTCGGTGCCGACCCAGAGCTGCCGGCAGAGCGCGCCGCGGCTCTGGGCGAAGGCCTCCCGCATCGCGCTGTCGTCCGAGCAGATCGCCGGCAGGACGCTCGGGGTGCGGCCGATGGCGGCGGCGACCGGGGGGAAGCCGGCGAGTCGGTCGACTCGGTAGAAGATGTAGCCCGGGGTGTTGGTGGGGTCCTCGGACTCGACGCCCGGCACCGCGTACGCGGGTGATTCAGAGGTCATGCGTTCATGGTCCATCCTGGATCTCGGCGTCCGCCAGCAGGCGCAACCGCCGCAGGTTCGGCGCCGGCTGGCCTGGCGCGGCTGGCGACCCTCGTCGGGCGCACCCGCTCACGCTCGCCGGCCTCTAACGGGGGTGGCGCAGCCACGGCCGTGCACGACTTCCGTGTTTCGCGCTGCGGTTCCGTGGTGACGACCCGGGACGGAAGTCCGACGCTACGTGTCTGCTCGGTCACGGAGGGTCCAATCTAGAACCCGGCTCGCCGTACGGGCAGTCCGCACACAAAGGACAGTGGAGGTTCGGATGCTGAACATCGCCGAGGAACGGGACACCTATCCACCGGGCGGTCAGATCCCCAACCTGGAAACCGACGAGAATGCGTGCGCCGACATCCTGACCAGGATCGCGCCGCTCCTGCCCCTTGAGCTGCGACAGGAGGTGGTCAGCGCGATGGTGAACTGGTCGGCGAGCGCGCTGCGGCCCTCCCAGAACTTCGGAACGTGGGCCGAAGCCATCACCGCCGCGACGAGCTACGCCCGGCGCGAGATCGCGCGTGCCACCGACACCAGTCAACGGCATCGTGACCAGGCCGTCGGCAACGACGATCTGGCGAAGCTCGGCGCAGCGGTGGCGAGCACGGGACGGACCGACGACCGGCAGATCAAGTTGCGCGACGAGAGCCGCAGGTGGGCCAACTGCGGCATGGCCGCGTTCCAAATTCGGGAGCAGTTGCACAGCAAGGGCGGCGATCCCCAGCGCGTGTCGAACCGGACCTACGGGGCGGGGGAGGGCGACGCGCTCAGGCAGGCGCTGCTCGTCCGGCCGGCCAGCGCGGCAACCGTCCTGCTGCTCGACTGCCAGTTCCCGCAGGTGCACAACTTCGTCATCGAGGTGCACCACGGCGGGGCGCGCTACCTCGCCCAGGGCTACCAGGGCACCTACTTCGCCCACTGGTGGCTCGCGGTGAACGACAGCTACTCCGGAGAGCCCACCGGCCAAATTCTCGCCCTGCGCGAGCGGTACGGGATGGGCCGCGCGATCAGTGCGCAAGACTACGAGCGCATGCTCGACGGTCTGGTCGCGGCCATCTCGTCGGGCTGGCAGGAGACCGCGAACCAGTGGAAGACGTTGCCGTTCAACCCGGACCGGCAGGAGATCGACGGGATCCGCCACCGGTCCGGATCGCCGACGATCCTCGTGGAGGGGTTCGAGCTGCGCAGACCGGCGGTGGCTCGTGCGGCGCTCGGCGGTAACGGCGCAGCGTCGCTCAGCGAGCTGGCGACCCGAGGACTGACGGCCGGCTGACGGGAAGTTCCGGTCGGCGCAACGCCGGCCTGGTCGGGGTGCCGCCTCCCGCCGGGCACGATCCACTCGCCTTATGGAAGTCGGGGTGTTCCGGGTCCTCGGACACCCCGACTTCATGGAACCCGAGTTGATGTCGCCACCGACCCGAGCCGTCCGTTGGCCTCCAGGCGGGGCCACATGATTCCGAAAGGCTTCTTGCGAAAGCATGTCGATGGAGCGTATAAACGAAAGGAGTCTTTCGTTTAGGAGTGCTCATGGAGCTGAACGAGCCGGAACGCCGGCTGCGCGTCCGGGACGCGACCAAGCTGCGTGCACTTGCGCACCCGTTGCGCCTGCGGCTGCTGCGCTATCTGCTGGCCGCCGGCCCGAGGACCGCTGCGCAGTGCGCCGAGGCCCTGAACGACACCGGATCGAACTGCAGCTACCACCTGCATCAACTGGCCCGCCACGGCCTCATCGAGCGGGACCACTCCGACGGGACCAACCGCCGTGACCGGCCGTGGCGTGCCGCCGCCACCGGGCTCGAATTCCTCCCGGATCCCGATGATGCCGAGGGGCGGCAGCTCAACGAGGCGCTGACCGCCCTGGAATTCGACGAGGTGTTCCGATCGCTGCAGCGCTACCAGCATCAGCAGCACAAGCTGACCGACGAGTGGCAGGAGAGCGCCACCTTCCACAGCTACACGCTCTCGCTCAACCCGGAGGAACTACGGCACCTCGCGCTGACCCTGGACGCCGTCATCCGGCCGTACCTGCGTCCGTTGCGCAACGCGCCTCCGAGCGACGCCCGGGCCGTCACCCTCAACCTCCAGGCATACCCAACGCCTGAGTTCATCTAGATGGTGGCGCTGCTGCGACACCGCGGATTCGTCCTGATCTGGGCTGCCGGGCTCTTCTCCAGTGTGGCGAGCTGGCTTCTGCTCACCGGCCTGCCGATCTACGTGTTCGGGGTGACCGGCTCGGCGTTCACCACCTCCGCGGTCTTCTTCGTCGAGCTGCTGTGCGGCGTCACCCTGGGATCGTTCGCCGGTGCTCTCGCCGACCGATTCGACCGCTTCCGGCTCATGAGCTGTGTCGCCGTGCTGCAGACGGCGGTGGTGATTCCCCTGCTCGGTCAACCTGACCACCACCTGTGGGTCATCTCCCTGGTCGCCGGCGCCCAGGCGGTGCTCACCCAGACGTTCGACTCAGCCCGCAACGCCGCGTTGCCACGACTCGTCGAACCCGCGCACCTGGTGCGCGCCAACAGCGTGGTGGCGCTCAACGTCAGTGTGGGACGGCTCATCGGAGGTTCGCTGGGCGGTTTCGCGATCACCCGCGACGGCACCCGCTACCTGGCTGTCGGCAGCGCCGTGGCCTTCGTGATCACGGCAGCTCTGATCGCCGCCGGCCGTCGGGCCGCGCACCACCACGCAGCAGGACAGGCGACCCCGGACCGTACGTCGTCATTCCTCACCGAGTGGCGATCCGGCCTCAAGGCGATGCGACGCAACCGCGTCGTGCGGGTGACGCTTCTGAGCGTGGCAATCGGCGGCATCGCGCAGGGCCTGTTCGTGGTGCTCTTCGTCGTCTTCGTCAGTCGTGCGCTGGAAGCCGACGGCACCCTCACCGGTGTGCTGCGCGGCGTCCAGGCGATCGGTGGGGTGGCGGGCGGGCTCATCGTCGGCATGCTGGGCGCGCGGCTCAGTCCCCGGCTGCTGATGAGCCTCGGCGCGACCACGTTCGCCCTGATCAGCCTGGTCATCTGGAACGGGCCGGCGGTCACCCGTCAACCCGAGTGGTACATCCTGCTGTTCATCCTGGTCGGCGCGCCTGGGATCGCGTACGCCAGCGGAGCCTTCGCGCAGATCCAACAGAGCGTGCCCGACACCGAGCTGGGCCGGGCCTTCGGCGCCTACTTCGCGATCTACAACGCGTCGCAGGGGCTGGGCATGGCCGCCGCCGGCCTGCTCGGAGACGCGCTCAGCGTCGTGCTCGTGCTCAACGTGCAGGCCGTGCTGTATCTGGCGTCCGGTGCCGTCGCCTACGTGGGCCTGCGCTCCGTTCGGCGGCAGCGCCCCGCCGAACGGCAACGCGCCACCGTCGACGTCGGGTAGACCCCGGTCACTGGCCGCAAGCGGGTTCACCCGCAGCATCCACAGTGGGACTCCGGCTGCGGTTTGGTGTCGGCCGCTGGCGCGCCCGGATCACTCGAAGAACTTGATGCTGAACCCGGTGTCGGCTGTCGGGCCGGGCACGTTGGCGCGGCGGTAGGTGGTGTTGCCCCACCAGCAGAAGGTGCCCGTGTACCAGTGCCGGTTCGCCCAGGAGTACGCGGTGCCCTTGGGTACGCCGTGGTACATCAGCGGGAACCTCGGCCCGGCGGGCGGGCTCGTGGCGATGTCGCCGTTGAGCAGCACGAAGCTGTGGTGACCGGGCCCGTTGACGTACAGGGTGGGATCCCAGCCGGCCATCATGGTGGCCCGGTTCGAGCCGAACAGGCAGCCGTTCGACTTGTACCAGTCCCACACGTACGTGGGGTCGCCTCCGGCGCGCAGTCGCAGGTCGGCGAGGCAGTACTGGTCACTCCAGCTGCCGTTGGCGGAGTAGACGATGTGCAGCTGCCCGTTGGGGTCCCGGATCGCCTCGGGGGACTCGTTGATGAACGGGTTGCCGACGACGCGCTCCCAGCTCTCGCGTGGCTGGGAGATGACGTACCGGCTGCCGGTCGGCGTGAGCGGGTCACTCATCCGGCTGAGGTAGATGTTCTGCTCGATGTTGGTGTCGCCGGCCCAACCCGACCACACGAACCACCGCTGCCCGTTGAAGGTGAACAGGCTACCGTCGATGGCCCACTTGCCGCCGGGCAGCGCGAGCTGCCGCTCGGCCGTGTAGCCGCTGGCCGGCGATGCCGAGTGGATCGCGTACATGCGGTGGGCGGTGCCGCGCCCGGCCGAGAAGTAGATGTAGTAGCGGCCACCATCGGTGACGATCTCCGGGGCCCAGACCTCACCGAGGTTGCGGCTGTCCGTCCAGACCTGCCGCGCGGGTGCGGCGGCCAGCGCGTCGGGGGAGGCCGCCTGCCGGACGGCGATCCCGCCGTTGAGCGACTGGACGGAGATGTAGGTGGCACCGACGCGGATCACGCTCGGGTCGGCGGCTCGCAGGCTGGTCTGCCCGGCCGCCGCCGGCCCGGCACCGACCAGGGACAGGCCGGTGGCGAGCGCGGCGGCCAACAGGATGGAGAGGAGTCGCGGAAGGGTTCGGTTACCGACGTTCACGATCGGGATTCCTCTCCTCGAACTGAGCTGGCCGGGGGTTGGCCCCGGTCAGGTCGGATCCGGTCGTGCAGCCAGGGGGCGACAACGATCGATGCTCATAGATTAGGCCAGGAGTCGACGAGCCACAGCGTTGGTTGCCAGACCTGGCCGCTGCCGAGGCTGTGGGTCCCTGCCGCGAGCATCCCTGCGTTACCGTCTGGCCCCATGGACTCCGTGGACGTGGCCTTGGCCGTCGTATGCGCCGCCGCCAACCTAGCCATGGCCGCCGTTCTGCTCGTCAAAAGCCGTGGCGGCACGACTGTGCCCCGGATCTTCGGCCGCCCGCAGCACCTTCCACGCCTGCGGGCCGCCATGTACGCCTGCATCGGGCTGGGGTTGGGCGTGGGCTGGCTCGTCAAGGACGTCTTCCCGCCGCACTCCACGGGCGACACGGTGGTGTACAACGTGGTGAGGGTCCTGCTGGCGGCTGGTGTCATCACCGCACTGCTGAGCGCCTTCCGGTACCCGCGGTCCCTCAGTGACAAGGCCGCTCGCTAGGCGTTGGCCCGCTGTGGGCGTCAGCCACTCATCGCTGCGACGAATCGCGTTGAGCGTCGCGCGTCCATTCGGCGAAAGTCGAGAGGGAATGCCGAGGGCTCGCGCGTACTCCGGGCGGGCCGGCTGCCCGACCGTTCATCTGTTCGTGGGAGAGGCCGGCCCGCTCCGGCATCCCTGCGGCGACCGCCTCCTCCTCGGTCATGTCCGGGTCGATCATGGAGTTATGGTGCCCGTTTGCAGACGGGTCGCGGCTCTTGTCGCCCACCACAAGTCCATGATCGACGGGCGCGGGCGGCTCAGCTGGTGCGGTCGGGTACGGCACAGCCGTCCGGGGTGCACACGTCACCGGTGCCGGCAAGGGTCGGCAGTGGTTGCGGCGTGGGATGGCTCTCGGCCCACGCCTTGGCGATGACCGCGAGCAGGTCGTCGATGCCGATCGCTCCGGGAACGGCGAAGCGGCCGTCGAACACGAGGAAGGGCGCGCCTCGCGCCCCGAGGCGTTCTGCCTCGCGCTGGTCGGTCGCCACCCGGGCCTGGTAGCGGCGGCTGCGCAGGGCCTCAGCGGCGTCGGCGCGGTCCAGGCCCACCTCGGCGGCGAAGTCGAGGACCTCCTCGGCGGTCCACAGCTTGCGGGCCTGCCCGAAGTGCGCGCGGAACATCGCCGTCCAGATCTCGGCGCCGCGGCTCTGGTCGGTCGCGTACGCGAGCAGTTCGTGGGCCAGGTCAGTCGGCCCGAGCGTGCGATCCACCGCGTGGTAGGGAGTCAGGCCCTCTGCCTCGGCGGCCCGTTCGATGGGCCGCAGGACCCGGTCGACGGTCGTCGCGGGGGCCCCGGCCATCGTGATCAACTCTCGTTGACTGACGCCCTCGCGGGGCAGGTCGGGGTGGAGCTGGAAGGACCGGTGGACCACCTGCACCTGATCGCCGTACGGGAACCGGTCCAGGGCCTGGTGGAGCCGGTGGTCCATCAGCCCGCAGTACGGGCAGACGATGTCCGACCAGAACTCGATCTTCATGGCACTCCTCCTCTATTCTCACTTCTTGTTCGTAACGCCATCATGCATGAGAATTGGAAGGCCACAAAAGGTACATTCATGTTCGTGGCAAGGGGCTGACGGAGAGGTGGCAGGGGATGAGCGCAGGGGATCTTCGGCGCAGGCGCACCAACGTCCGGGCTAACGTCCGGGCGGCTCCGGGGCCCTGTGCGCACTGGAACGACGAGGATGCCGACTTCATTCGCGAGGTCCTGGACCTCGTCGGCGACAAATGGAGTGTGCTGATCATCGGCACGCTCGCCGACGGGCCGGTCCGCTACTCGGATCTGGGTGACGCGATCCCCGGCATCTCGCAGCGCATGCTGACGCTGACCTTGAAGCACCTCCAGCGCACCGGCCTCGTCACCCGGACCTCGTACCCCGAGGTTCCGCCCCGCGTCGAGTACGCCCTCACCGAGCTGGGCAGGTCACTGCTCTCCACCGTCCTGGCCCTGGCCGCCTGGTCGGCCGACCATCATGCCGAGATCCGCCGCCACCAGACGACGTACGACAACGGCAACACGGACTGACGCTGGTCGATCATGGAGTTGTGGCGCCCGTCCGGGGATGAATTGTGGCTTTTGCGGACCACCACATCTCCATGATCGACCGGGCTCGGGGCCTCATTGAGCCGCCCGACGCCGGGTGAGCGCGTCGCGTACGGCGAAGACGACCAGTGCGAGCGGCACGAAGACCCACAGTTGAAGAACGGTGTAGCGGCGCAGGTCCCGGTCGATGTCGACGCCGGTCAGTTCGGCGTCGAGGGCGCCGGGCCTCGTCAGTGCGATCGCGTGGATGGACAGCGGCGCGTAGTTGAGCCCCGCGCCGGTCAACCACAGGCCGATCGCCCGGCTGCCGAGGCTGCTCGACGACGCCAGCAACCAGATGCCCAGCGCCACCATGGCAACCACGCCGACCAGGAACTCGGTCAGGATGATGCGCTGTCGGCGGGCGGTGCCTCGGGTGCCGTGCATGTCGACGGCCGCCAGGCGACGAACGTTCATCGAACGATGATGCCACCGGCGGGCAGATCACCGGGCCTCGCTCGCGCGCCCGCCTGTACGTCAGAGCACGGGTTGGTGGCAGGACGCGGTTCGGCCGGTCTTGAGTTCGCGGTAGCCGAAAGCTCGTCCTAGGCGCAGAGCTGCGCGTGGAGCGTGTCGTAGACCCACTGTTCCCAGCGATCTTGGGTCCAGGCTCGTTCGCGGACGAACAGCAGGTACAACTGCGGGCTCAGTAGGCCGAAGAGCAGGTCGGCAGCGTGCTCGACGGACAGGTCGGCCTTGGCGCCGGGCTTGGCCACGAGGCTGCGCGCCGCGACGGTCTGGACTTCGAGTCGCGGATCGGCGTCCTGCGGCCACATGCTGGCCAGACTCGGATCCTGCGCGCCGGCGGCGCTTAGTACGTCCATGATCGGCGCGACCCGCTGGAGCACCTCGCAGGTGCCTCGCACGTGTGCCCGCAAATGCGCCTCGGCAGTGTCGGTCGCGAGGGCGTCGAGGAACCAGGTCCGCTGCATCGTGGAGATCGGCTCGTCGTCGCCGGCGATGGTGACGTCAACCAGCTCCTTGAGCAGCGAGGGCTTGTTGCCGAAGGCGAAGTAGATGGTCTGTACGGCGACGTCGCCGCGCTCGGCGATGCCTTGCAGCGTCGTGGCTCCGTAGCCCTGAGCGACGAACAGTTCGTAGGCGGCCTGGAGGATCCGTCGCCGGGTCTGCCGGGACTTCTCGCCTTTCTTGCCGGTGCTCTTGACCCGTTGCATACCTGTACCTTAACACTAGAGTTAAGCTCTAGAGAACGACTCTAAAGAAGAGGTGCGGAGATGGCTCTCATCCGGACGACACGATTCACGGCCGACCCCGCTGACGCCGACGCGGTGCTGGAGCGGCGCACGAAGCTCATCGAAGCGATCCGGGCGGCATTCGCCGGTCCGACCGAGACCCGACTGATCCGCGTCGACGAGCGGACCTGGGTGGACATGTGGCGGTGGGACTCGCCCGAGGCCCTGCAAGCGGCCCTCACCGGAGCGCCGAGCCTGCCCGAGGCCGCCGCGGCGTTCGCCGTCGCCCGTGATGTCAGCGCGGAGCAGGGCGAGCTGGTCGACGAGGACGGCTGGACCCGATGACGAACTCCAGCGACCTGGCCGTCGAAGCTACGGGCCTGGTAAAGACGTTCGGCGCGACCCGAGCCGTGGACGGTATCGACCTGAGCATCCCCGCGGGCTCGGTGTACGGGTTTCTCGGTCCCAACGGCGCCGGCAAGACGACCACGATCCGCATGCTGGCCACGCTGTTGCGCCCCGACGCGGGTAGCGCGCGGGTGTTCGGCCACGACGTGGTCAGCCACGCCGCTGCGGTACGTGACCGGATCAGCCTGACCGGCCAGTACGCCTCGCTCGACCATGGGCTCACCGCACGGGAAAACCTCGT
Source organism: Micromonospora sp. A202 (assembly GCF_006715105.1). NCBI lineage: Bacteria > Bacillati > Actinomycetota > Actinomycetes > Micromonosporales > Micromonosporaceae > Micromonospora > Micromonospora sp. A202. The sequence continues at coordinate 2,828,233 of NZ_VFMP01000001.1, forward strand.
CCTCCTCGGTCGGCTGCACGGCCACTCCCGTGCTGGTACGGCAGCCCGGGCCGAGGAGCTGCTGAACGCCTTCTCTCTGACCGAGGTGGCCGACCGTCTGGTCGAGACGTACTCCGGCGGCATTCGGCGCCGGTTGGACATCGCCGCCGGGCTCATCGTGACCCCCGACCTGCTGTTCTTGGACGAGCCCACCACCGGGCTGGACCCGCGCAGCCGCAACGACGTGTGGAACGTGATCCGGGTCCTCGTCGCCGAGGGCGCCACGGTCCTGTTGACCACCCAGTACCTCGACGAGGCGGACCAACTCGCCGACCGCATCGCCGTCATCGACCACGGCACCCTCATCGCCCAGGGCACCAGCAGCCAACTCAAGGCATCGGTCGGAGGTGGCACCCTGCACGTCCGTCTGGCCGAACCTGACGACTGGGCCGCCGCCGAACGGTTGCTGACCCAGGCGTTGCACGGGCCTGTGGCGCTCGGCTCCGATCCAGCCGCCGTGACCGCACAGGTGCCGGAAAGCGGGCCGGCCGCCGCCGCGGCAGCGGTGCACGCGCTGGCCGAGCTGTCGCGAGCCCGGGTCGAGGTCACCGAATTCACCCTCGGACAGCCCAGTCTGGACGAGGTGTTCCTCGCCCTGACCGGCCGTCCGGTCACTGTGGACGCTGCCCGGAAGGAGAAGACCGCATGACCACGGTCGACAGTGTCACCGGCGCCCGACGGTCCGGGGCGGTGCTCGCCACCCGCCCGCGACCGTCCCGGCCCAGCACCCTGACCGCCAGCCTGGCGTTCACCCGACGCGCTCTGCTGAAGATCAGGCGCACCCCCGTCCAGATCTTCGACATCGCCGTCCACCCGGTCGTGTTCACCCTGATGTTCACGTACCTGTTCGGCGGCGCGGTCGGCGGATCGACCGGCGCGTACGTCGGCTACCTGGTCCCGGGGATCCTCGTGATGACACTGCTGGTGACCACCGGCACCACCGGCGCCGCGCTCAGTATCGACCTCGCCAGCGGCGCGTTCGACCGGTACCGCACGCTGTCGATCCGACCCGCCGCACCACTCATCGGGGCAATGCTCAGCGACACCGTACGGTACGCGCTCGCCTCGGCGGTGGTCGTTGGGCTCGGTCTCGCACTGGGGTTCCGCCCACACGGCAACGTCCTCGGTGTGGTGGCCGCGGTGCTGCTTGTCGTCACCTTCAGCGTCAGCCTGTCCTGGGTGTGGACAACGCTGGCGCTGCTCATGAAGTCACCCGGCGCCGCGCTCGGCGTGACCCAGGCGCTGCTGTACCCGCTGTCGCTGTTCAGTAACATCTTCGTCGACCCGGCCACGCTGCCTGGATGGCTGCAAGCCTTTGTCGATGTCAACCCGGTCACCCACCTGGTGACCGCCGCCCGAGAGCTGATGGCCGGCGGCACACCCGGCCCCCAGCTCGCCTGGATCCTGATCGCCTGCACGGTGCTGACGGCGGTCTTCGCGCCGCTGTCGGTGCGCCTGCTCCGCAGCAGCTGACGACACATCACGGCACCGAGGGGTGCTGGCCGCACCCCTCGGCCGCCGACTCGAAGGAGGCAAGATGATCGACACGACAGCCGCTGAGCAGCGCTGGCTGAGCACCCTCTGGCCCTTCGTGCAAGCTCACCTGCCACCGGCACCATCCCATGTGGTGGAGATCGGATGCGGCCCGACCGGCGGCTTCGTCCCGGCCATGCGGGAGCACGGCTATGACGCCGTGGGCGTGGATCCAGCCGCACCGCCCGAGCCTGGCTTCCATCAGACGGAGTTCGAAAACCACGAGGGGACCCGCCCGGCCGACGCGATCGTGGCCTGTGCCTCGCTGCACCACGTCAGTGACCTCGACCGGGCACTCGACCGAGCCGCGGCGGCCCTCGCGCCGGGCGGCGTGCTCATCATCATCGAGTGGTCGTACGAGAAGTTCGACGAGGCAACCGCACGATGGAGCTTCGACCGGTTGCCCGACAACGGCGAGCACGGCTGGCTGCACCACCACCGGGAGCTGTGGCTCGCGTCTGGGCAACCCTGGCATACCTACCTCGATGACTGGGCCGAACGCGAGGGCCTGCACAACGGCCACGCCATCGTCCAAGCGCTCCAGGCCCGGTTTCACACCCGGCTGCTCACCGAGGCCCCCTATCTCTTCCCCGACTTGTACCCCAGTTCGGTAACCCACGAGCGGGCAGCCGCACACCGCGGCGAGATCCAAGCCACCGGCATCCGTTACATCGGAGTCAAGCCGTGACGGTCGCCGCGCCGCCCGCATTCGGCGCAGTGAACTGGGTGACGAGGAAGTCGAGCCGCACGTCCTGGCCCTCTGGGGGGATGCGGCCGGTCTCCGACAGGACGGCCATGCCGTGCAACGCGCTCCAGGTGACCTCGGCGATCAGTTCGCGGCGCTCGTCGTCCGGGTCGAAGCACCTGACGAACTCGTCGAAGCCCGCCCGCAGGGGAGCCGGTGTCTCGGGGCTGGCGAACCTCAGGTCGGTGGGCAGGACGAACATGGCCTGGTAGAGGGCGGGTCGTTCGGTGGCGAAATCCAGGTAGGCGCGGCAGACGGCACGCAGGGCCTGCCCCGGCTCAGGGGCGGCCAGTCGCGCGCGGCGCAGGTGGGCGGCGAGTTCGCCGAAGCCGTCGATGGCGACGGCGCTCACGATCGCTTCCTTGCCGTTGAAGTGGCTGTAGAGCACCGGCTGGCTGTATTCGACGCGTTCGGCCAGGCGTCGCGTCGTCACCGCCTCCCAGCCCTCGGTCTCCGCGAGTTCGCGCGCGGCCGTGACGATCAGTTGGTGACGGTGGGCGCGTTCGCGTTCGCGGCGCTCGTTGATGCCGGACATGACTGCATCCTAGCAACGCTTGACTTCCTGTCGAAGCTAGATCTAGCGTTGCTAGCACAACTAGCGCCGGCAACAATCGCTGCGGGCGCTGCCGTCAACAGGGGAGACAACCCATGCTCACCACCGTCGCCACCGTGCTCGCCGCACTGATCGGCGTAGGCATCATCGTCATCGGCGCGCGCGTCTTCTGGGCGCCGCAGGCCGCAACCGGCTTCGGCATCCCCGGCACGCCGACCGACGACCGGGCGTTTCAGGCCTGGCTGACCGTCAAGGGCGTGCGCGACATCGCGTCGGGGCTCTTCATCTTCGTCCTGATCATCGGAGCGACGTCGGACCTGTTGGGTTGGTTCATGCTGGCCGCCACCCTCATACCCACCGGCGACGCGCTGATCGTGCTGCGCAGCAAGGGCCCAAAGGCGATCGCGTACGGCGTCCACGCGAGCACCGCCCTGGTGATGCTGGCGATCAGCGTGCTCCTGCTCGTCGGCTGAGCGCGAGCCGGCCGAGCGGTCACAACTGGGCGACGACCACAGTGGTGGCCTGGGCGATGAGCGCGTCGTCGGGGGTGGCGTCCAACTTGTCGCGGCTGGACAGCACGGCGACGACGATCGGGGCACGATCGGGCGGCCAGATCACCGCGATGTCGTTGCGGGTGCCGTACCCTCCGGTCCCGGTCTTGTCCCCGACCACCCAGCCGGCGGGCACCCCGGCGCGGACCAGCGCCGCGCCGGTGGTGTTGCCCTTCAGCCAGCCGAGCAGCACGTCGCGGTCCGCGGGCGTCAGGGCATCCCCCACTGTGTACGCCCGGAGGTCGCCCGCCAGAGCCCGCGCCGTGCTGGTGTCCCGCCGGTCGCCCGGCGTCGCCTCGTTGAGGGCGGTCTCATAGCGGGCCGGGTCGGTGACCGTGTCGCCGATCCCGCGCAGCTTCTTCTCGAACCCCTGCGGGCCACCGAGGTGACGCAGCAGCAGGTTGCCGGCCGTGTTGTCGCTGTAGCGCACGGCGGCGTCGGCGAGAGCACGCAGGCTCATGCCCTCGGCGACGTGCTTCTCGGTGATCGGTGCGTGCGACACCAGGTCCTGCGCCGAATAGCGCACCACCCGGTCCAGCTCGGGGTCGGTGGTGCCGTCCAGCACCTCGGCGGCGGCCAACGCCTTCCACGTCGAGGCGTACGCGAACCGCTCGTCGGGTCGGTGTTCCACAGTGCGGCCGGTGCCCGTGTCGACGGCGTAGATCCCCAGTCGCGCCTGGAACGTCTTCTCCAGCCGCTGGAACTCCTGCTCGGCGGCCGGCGACGGGGAGGCCGTCACCTCGGGGCTGGCCGTCACCTCGGGGCTCGGCGTCGTGCGCGCCTCGGGTGCGTCGCCGGTGCCGCACCCCGCCAGCGACACCACCGTCGACGCCGTCGCCACGACGGCCGCCAGACGTCGGACAGACATCGTCATCGTCGTTCCTCCTCCTGCGCCGCCGACCCGGGCAGAATCTCGACGTACCCGTCGCTGCCGTGCACCCGGATCCGCTGCCCGTCGCGGATCAGCCGGGTGGCGTCGAGCACGCTCACGACAGCCGGCAGACCATACTCCCGTGCGATCACCGCGCCGTGCGTCATCAACCCGCCGACCTCCGTCACCAGGCCGGCGATGCCGACGAACAGCGGCGTCCAGCTGGGGTCCGTGTGTGTCGTGACGAGGATGTCACCCGCTTCGAGATCAGCCTGTGCCATGTCGAGGATGACGCGGGCGCGTCCTTCGACCGTCCCGGCGGACACCGGCACACCGATCAGGGCGCCGGCCGGCACGTCGTCGCGTCGATAGGCACCGGTGATGACCTCGCCGTCCGAGGTCAGCACCCGGGGAGGCGTGAGCGCCTGGTACGACCGGAACGCGTCCCTGCGCTGCCGGATCAGCTCGTCGTCCACCTGGTGCGAGCGCACGACCTCGTGGAACTCCTGGAACGTGAGGTGGAAGACGTCTTCGGTCTCGGTGAGCACACCGGCCCGCACGAGGCGCTCGGCCTCGCCCAGCAGGGCCTGCTTGTAGACGAAGTAGCGGCTGACGATGCCGTACTTCGGGTACTCCCGATAACCGATGAAGGTCCGTACCCGGTCGATCATCCGCTCGGTCTCGTCGGCCTTCTGCTGCCCGTCCGGCAGCGCCCGCAGGCGCGTCAACACCTCCTGCGCCTTCTGCCGCGCCTGCCGTTGCCCCTGCTCGAAGCGCCGCCTGGCGGCGCCCGGCTCGAACAGCCGGACGTTGTCGAGGATCACGGGCACGAGCGTGCTGGGGCGTTCGCTCCACCGCGGCCTGGTGATGTCGATCTCGCCGACGCAGCGCATGCCGTACCGGTCGAGGTACGCCTCGATGGCGTCGCGCGCCTCGGCCCCGCCCGCGAGTTTCGGCAGCTCGTCGAGGAAGCCGTCGTCCTCGACGCCCCGCAGGAACGCCACCACCTCCGGATGCGGACGGATCACGTCGGCGACGTCGAGCAGGGCCAGGCCCATCTCCGACGTGATGTTGCCGGGGGCGGACAGGGTGAGGATGTCCGCGGCGTTCTTCTCGCCCAGCCACTCGTACAGCCGGTCGTTGAGCCACCAGGTGGCCTCCATGCCAGCCATGATCGCCTGCATGTTCAGCGGCTCACCCAGGATCCGCTTGTGCTCCTGGAACGCCTCCAGCAGGAAGTCGAACAGCGCCGTACCGGTCACCGTCGCGATGTCGCGCCGCAACGCGGCGATGGACGCCTCGCTGCGCCCGATCAGCTCGGTCACGATGGCCGGGTCGGTCTCGATCGGTGCGGACGCGCCGCCGGTCGTCGGCCTGCCGGGACCACCGTCGTCCGGGACCGTCGGAATGAAGTCCGGGCGATCGAGCAGCGTTTCCAACGCGTCGCGCATCAGCGGATCTGACTTGCCCGCCATCTCCAGGAAGCCGGCGCGGCTCGCGGGTGAGGCAAGCACCCGGGTGGCGTCGACGAACAACCTCCCGCCGGCCTCCAGCATCGGGGCCATGGCCGTCAACTGCCACATCGAGAGCCCCAGCGGCCTCATCGCGTCGGTCATCATCTGCTGGTGACCGACCGACAGGTAGACGTGGTTCTCCTGGTCAGCGGCCGCGGGAATGGGGAACAACGTGGTGATCGGCCGGCTCTGCACGATCTGGAAGTCGTCGTCGACCAGGCACCATTCGATGTCCTGTGGACGGCCGAAATGCGCCTCGATCCGGCGCCCGAGACGCACCAGCCGCACGACCTGCTCCTCGGTCAGTGCCGGCTGCTCCTGCCGCTGCCTGTCGATCGCCACTTCCCGCGTACCGCCGCCCGGCAGAGCAGCGACGGCACGGTGTTTGGCGGCAACCGCCCCGGTGACGACCTCTCCGTCGCGCACCGTGAAGACGTCCGGGTTCACCAGGCCGGACACCAGGGCCTCGCCGAGCCCGAAGCTGGCGTCCACGGTCGCGACCTTCCGGTTGCCCGAGACCGGGTCGGCCGTGAACAGGATTCCGGCCGCATCCGGAAAAACCATCTGCTGTACGACGACAGCCATGTGGACCGCGCGGTGGTCGATGCCGTTGCGCAGGCGGTAGATGACAGCCCGCTCGGTGAACAGCGACGCCCAGCATCGGCTGACGTGCCGCAGGACCGCCTCCGGCCCCATCACGTTCAGGTAGGTGTCCTGCTGGCCCGCGAAGGAAGCCGTGGGAGTGTCCTCTGCCGTCGCGCTGGACCGCACAGCGTAGGCGGCCTCGTCGCCGAACCGGGCGAGCGCGCTGGTGATCGTGGCCGCCAGGTCGGCCGGAATCGCGGTCTCCTCGATGCTCCGGCGGATCTCCGCGCTGAGCGTGCCGATCGCCTCCCGGTCGTCCGGGCCCAGGCGCGACAGCTGGTCGAGCCGGTCGTCGATCGACGGCGCCTCCGCCATGACCCGCCGGAAGGCGGCCGTCGTCACGCAGAACCCGGCCGGCACGCGGACGCCGTCGATCCGCGACAGCCCGCCCAGGTGCGCGGCCTTGCCACCGACGACCCCGACCTGCGTCTCGTCAACCTCCCGAAGATCCAACACCGGTGCGAGGTCACTGCGGTCCCCGTCCATCGACAACACACCCACGTCATGCCCCCCGTTACGTCCTGATGCTGGTCCGGCCGCAGATTCTGCGCCAGGACCGGGGTCTTGCCGCAAGCCCCCAGGTGCGATATACGTTAGAAGTGGCAGGGAGAGTTATCTCCTTGCCTTTGCTTTTTGTCGCCCAGGGCGGTGCGGTGACCCGCCTGGCCGCCGCACACCCCCGTCCGGCCTAGAGTCGCCAGCATGCGGATCCGGATCGACGGCAGCGACCTCCCGGGGCGGCGCGCCGGTGCGGAGGCCGACGCACTGCGGCTGGGCAACGTGCACGTCGGGGTCCAGCGCAAGGCCGAGGTGGTCGAGTTGGTGGCGGCCGACGCGGCGACGGCAACCTGGTGTTTCGAGGTGTCCAGCCGCGAGATCGACGGGATGCTCGACGTCGGCGGCCCCTGGGTGCACGGGCGGCCGGGAGCGCGGTTCCTGTATCTGAGCTGGGGAGCGGTGACCGAGGACGGCTTCGCGATGTTCCGGCGAGCGAAGCTGATGTTCACCGACATCCCGACCGAGCTGCTGCGCGCCGCACACGAGGGCAACGTGACACTCGTCGGCCAGGTCGGGTTGACCGATGCCGCGGGCGGACCACTGTCCGCGCGCGTCCGACCTCCCGGTGTCGCCTGGATGGTGGAGTGACCCTGTCCTACTGCCGCCGTACCCGTCTGCCGTGGCGCGACCGACGGCGCGGGTCGGTGTCGTCCGCCGACCAGCCAGCGCCGCACTCCGGGTGACCCGCAGGGCGCCCGTCGGCCGCCTTGACCTTGACACAGTGGCAAGGTCTTCAGTGGGGTCCGGGAGGTGGTCCCGATGACCAGGCCCGAAAAGGACACGAACACCATGCGGGCGCTCCAGGCGCTGGAGAACGCCGACCCGTCGGTGCGGCTGCGCGCGGCGCTGGCGGTCGGCACGGCCCCGGACCCACTGTTCGTCGACACCCTCGTCGAGCGGTGCGCCATCGAGCCCGAGTTCTCCGTACGCGAGATGCTCACCTGGGCACTGATCCGCCACCCAACCGCACTGACCGTACCGAAGCTCACCGACCAACTCCGCTCGGAGCGTACGCAGGCCCGGAGCCAGGCGTTGCACACGTTGTCCAAGATCGGCGATCGGCGGGCCTGGCCGGCGCTGACGCGGGCGCTGCTGACCGACCCGGACGACGAGGTGGCGCGAAGCGCCTGGCGAGCGGCGGTCGTCCTCGTGCCGCCGGGTGAGGAGCCCGAGTTGGCCGGCGTGTTGGCGACACAGCTCGGGCGCGGCAGGCGGGACACGCGGTTGAGTCTCAGCCGGGCGCTGGTCGCGCTCGGTGCGGTGACCATGCCGATCCTGCGCGCCGCGATGACGGATCTCGACCCGCACGTACGCGCGCACGCGATCGCGACGGAACGGCTGGCGCGGGACCCGGATGCCGGTGTCGAGTTCGCGATCGAGGAGGCGAAGCGCGTGGTGGCCCTCGGCGCGATCGGTGAGAAGGGATGATGCGCAGGTGTTGATCGGTGACGTGGCGCGCCGGTCCGGGGTCAGCGCCCGCATGCTCCGGCACTACGACTCGCTCGGCCTGGTCCGGCCGACCGGTCGGAGTGGCGCAGGCTATCGGGAGTACTCCGACGAGGACATCCGGCTGATCTTCCAGGTCGAGAGCCTGCGGTCCCTGGGTCTGTCGTTGCGTGACGTCCGGCGGGCACTCGACGATCCCGGCTTCGCACCCTCCGACCTCGTCGACAACCTGATCCAGCGGACGCGACAGCGGATCGCGGATGAGCTGGACCTGCTCACCCGACTGCGTCGGATCGGTGCCGCCGAACCCGCCGGCTGGGAGGACGTCCTCCAGGTCGTCGCGCTCCTACAGGCACTGGGCTCGCCGAGCGCGGGCAGGCGTCAGCGCGCGGCCCTGTCCTCGGTCGACGGGGCTCAGGTGCCCGTGGAGGCACTCGTCGAGGCGGCGCTCAACGAGTCCGACCCGAACGTCGCCGGAGCCCTGCGATGGGCGCTGGCACAGTCGGGGGACGGGGGCCTGGCGCTGCTCGTGGACGGCCTCCGCTCACCGCAGGCCGACGTACGTGAGCGTGCCGTCCGGACCATCGCCGAGATCCCGCACGACGCGGCGACCGACGTGCTGCGCGACGCCCTCGCGAGCCCCGACGTCGTGGTCCGCAGGGTCGCGGCGCTGGCGCTCGGTGCACGGGGGGCGGCGGACGCGGTCCCGGCGCTGATCGACATGGTCGTCGAGGAGACGAAGGACGCCGAAGCGGCCGACGTGTTGGGCGTGCTGGCGGCCGATCCCGCGGAGGCGGACCGGATCGCGACCAGCCTCGTCGACCGCCTCGCCCGGGGGACCCTGACCCCGTCCGCGCGTCGGCGGCTGACCGAGGCGCTGGCGGACATCCCGGGTAGCACCGCCGCACGCGCGCTGATGGGCCTGTCGCAGGACGACGACCGTGCCGTCGCGCTGACGGCGACATCCATCCTGACGCTCCGCGAGGAGGCCGGGAAGCTCCGCGACGGGACCGGAAGGCGTCGCCACGGGCCTGGGCCGGGCACGATGCCGGACGGCCCCCTCGCCTGAGCGAGAGGGCCGTCCGTCGACAACGGGTGGACGCGCTGGTCAGCCGCCGGCGAACGTCGTGTCGATGCCGCACTTGGCGTTCTGGTTGAGGCAGGACTTCACCAGGTCGGCGAGGCGCTCCGGCTCCCAGGCGTTCATGAAGTCGCCGTGCATGGAGGACGGCTTGCCGGAGGAGAGGCTGAGACCGTCACCGCCCAGCGACTCGTAGTTGACCATGAAGGACAGGTCTGGCACCGCCACCGGGTACTTGCCGGTGCAGACCCCGTTCACCGGGTCGCCCATGTGCGACTTGTGGTCGGGCGAGTCGATGTTCCTGCCGTCCCAGCAGTCCTTGAACACGAGCTGGAAGATCAGATTGCCCCCGGGGGCGCACCTCGGCCAGTTGCCGTCGGCGCTGCGACCGATCTCGGCGCTGCCCGCGCACCAGAACTGGTTGCTGCCAGCGTTCTTGGGCGTGTCCACCTGCCGCTTGGCGTCACCCTCGACCACCACCAGGCCCGGGGGGAAGGGCTTGACGGTCGAGGGGTCCTTGACCCGTGAGCCGTAGTAAATGCGCATGCTCTTGATCGGGACCGGCTTGCCGTCCTTGCGCAGCTCCGGGGTCCAGTAGGCGCTCTTGTCTCCCGGGGCGTTGCAGGTGTTCGCCGCGGCGAACAGCTTGTCCGTCGTGGTGAAGGCGTCGACCTTTGGGCCGAAGAAGGTGTGCATGTGCGAGGCGCCCGACAGGCCGGGCAGGACGATCGGGTCGTCCGAGGCGGAGTTCGCGACACCGCAGTCGGTGTGGAACTCCGGCACCCGGGTGGTGCCCGGCGGCACCGCCTTGGGCTTGAGCGCGTTGAACGCGGCCAGCTCCTTGTTCCACTTGGCCTGGTCGACCGGCACCCACCGGCCGGCCGGAGCGGTCGGCGGCACCGACGAGGAGGGTGACGCCGACGGGGTGGCACTCGGCGCGGACGAGGCGGTGGGCGTCGGCGAGGCGCTGGCCGACGCGCTCGGCGACGTGCCCGCCGGGGGACCGAACGTGAACCAGTTCAGGTTCACGAAGTCCGACGGCGACGTGCTCTTCATGACGGCGAAGAGGGTCTGCGCGCCGGTCGGCACACCGGACGCCTTCGCCGTGACGGTCTTCCACTGCTGCCACCCGCCGGTCTGCGCGATCGGGAAGCTGGCCAGCAGCTGGCCGTCCTGCGCGCCGAGGTGCAGCTCGACGGTGCCGCCGGTGGCGTTGTGCGAGGAAACCCGGGCCGCCAGGTCGACGCCGGTGATCGACACATTGTCGTACCGCAGCCAGTCGCCGCTGGCCAACCAGCCGACGTTCCGGCCGCCGCCGGTGTCGCCGGTGCCCTCGGTCTGCGCGCCGGAGTGCGCCGCGAAGGCCTCCGCCTGGACCCGGCCGGGCACGTCGACCTCTTCGGCCTGCGCGCCGGCGATGTAGATGCCACTCGCGCCGAGCGCGGCGACGACCGCGGAGGCGAGCGTGATGCGAGTGAGGCGACGACGTTTTAGCGCCCGATCCGGGGGTGCGACGTGCGCGGGGGGAGTCCGCATTACCAGTGTTGTCCTTCGAGTCGGCGATAACGCTCTGGTCGGAAGAAGTATGTGCACGTCAGGAGCCTGCATCAACTCGCGGGGAAAGAATTAAGGAGGCCGCTCCGCGAAGGCGCTGGTGGCCGGCTCCGGCGCTCGGGATAACAATTTTTCACGCGTGTGGTCTTAAGTTTCTTTTAAGTCTCCGGCGCGCCGGGCTATTGGATTATTACGCATTCTGGGTAACGAGTTCGGGCCGATTTTCGTCGGGGTGCCGGTCGACGGAAACTGACGGCGACAGCGTGCGGAGGAAGTCGGGCGCGTCGAAGATCTCGCCGGCGGAGGCGACACCGCTCGTCCTCGTCTGACCGGCGAGGATGCGGCGGACCGCCTCGACGGCCAGGGGTGCGCTGACCGCGTAGATGTCCCGGCCGGTGGCGACGACACGCCGTCGCGTGTCGCCGCGCCGCACCACGACGTCGACGGTGAACGTCTGCGCGGAGCGGCCCGACTCGTCGGTCGGCACCGGTGCCTGCGCGGCGGCCAGGTCGGTGGCGGCGTCGGCGGCCATGTAGGTACGGACCTCGGGGATGGCCAGGTGGCTCGGGACGGTGACGACGTCGGCCATGGTGAATTCACCGAGCACCCGGCGCCGGCCCAGCGGCGGGGGAAAGTCCCACGCCAGGCTCGGCAGGTCGTGCTCGTCGACGTGGTACTCCAACCGGCCGCCGGTGTAGCGGACCCGGCGACCGTCGCGGCGCTCGCGGGAGACGGCGCCGGCGGCGACCGTCCCGGCCGTCGGGTGCCAGCTGCTCAGTCCGTACGCGACGTGCGCCTCGTCGGCCGACGTCCAGTCGCCCATCGCCGTGGTGACCAGCAGGTCGCCGAGCCCGCCGAAGAACGCCATCGCCGGGACGACCGCGACGCCGGCCGCCCGGGCGGGCTCGCTGAAGTGCGCGAACGTGTCGACGTTGGCCTCGATCTCGGCCGCCACGTCCACGTACGGGATCCCGGCGCGCAGCGCGGCCTCGATCACCGGCGCGGCGGTCGAGGCGAATGGGCCGGCGCAGTTGATGACCGCGTCCGCGCCGATCAGTGCCTGGTCGAGCGAGGCCGGATCGTCGACCGACGCCACCCGGTAGGCGAGCCCCGACGCCGCCAGTCTGCTCGCGTCGCGGCCGAGCAGCAGCGGCACGAACCCGCGTTCGCGCAACTCCGTCACCACGAACCGTCCGGTGTGCCCGTACGCCCCGAATACCGCCACACGCTGACCCATTGCTGCCCCCTGAGAAGATCGACTGGGTACAGCCTCCAGCAGCGGCCGATGACCGACCAGTGTCGGGAACGCCATTACCCGTACAGTTTCGGACATGACCTCTGTCGCGATCGCCGCCACCGACGGGATGCTGCACTTCGAGGTGGGCATGGCCTGCGAGGTCTTCGCCCGCGACCCCACCGGCCAGGCGGACCCGTGGTACGAGGTGGTGGTCTGCGGTCCCGGCCCGGTCCGGGTCGGACGGTTCCAGATGGAGCCCGACGACGGGCTGGACCGACTCGCCCGCGCCGACACCGTGATCATCCCAGCGGTGGAGGACGTCGACGTGGACGTGTCGCCCGACCTGCTCGACGCGGTCCGCGCGGCCCACCGCGCCGGTGCCCGGATGGTCTCGCTGTGCACCGGCGCGTTCGTGCTGGCCGCCGCCGGGGTGCTCGACGGGCTGCGCGCCACCACGCACTGGGCCCACACCGAGGCGCTGGCCGCCCGCTACCCCCGGGTCCGGGTCGACCCGGACGTGCTCTACGTCGACAACGGCACCGTGCTCGCCTCCGCCGGCAAGGCCGCCGCGATCGACCTGTGCCTGCACCTGATCCGCCGCGATCACGGCTCGACGGTCGCCAACGCCGTCGCCCGCCGCCTGGTCGTTCCTCCGCACCGCGCCGGCGGCCAGGCCCAGTACGTCACCACCCCGGTGCCCGCCCGCGACGACCACCCACTCGCCGCCCTGTTCCCCTGGGTCCTGCAACGGCTGGACCGACCGCTGACCGTCGAGGACCTGGCCCGGCAGGCGAACATGAGCTCGCGCAACCTGGCTCGGCACTTCCGGGCGGTCACCGGCACCACCCCGCTGCTGTGGCTGTCGACGCAGCGGATCCGCCGCGCCCAGGAGCTGCTGGAGAACACCGACGACAGCATCGACGTCATCGCCGAGGCGGCCGGCCTGGGCACCGCCACGACACTGCGGCGGCACTTCCACCGCACCCTCGGCGTGCCGCCGGACGCATACCGGCGCACCTTCCGCAGCGTCTGAGGGCGCCGCCTGCCCTGATCATCACCTCAGGGCTGGTCGGGGCGATGACGGGCGAAGGCGTCGGCCTTGCCCCAGCGGCCGGGGATGTCCAGGAGCGCGATCCGCCCGAAGGCACCCGGTAGCGCGGGGGCCACGGCCAGGTGGTCCTCGTGCGGATCGAGGCCGAGCATGGTGCGGATGAGCAGCATGCACGCCCCGCTGGACCACGCCTGCGGGCTGCCGGCGGTCGGGTACCGGACCGGGTATCGGGTGGTGTCGCGGTCGAACCCGCCGAACGCCTCGGGCAGCCGACCCTCGAAGTAGGTGGCGGCGGAGAGGATGCTCTCGGCGATGCGGCCCGCCTCGGAGGTGAACCCGTACCGGCGCAGACCCCAGGCGATGAACGAGTTGTCGAACGGCCAGACCGTGCCGTTGTGATAGCCGAGCGGGTTGTAACGGCCCTGCCCCTCGGCGAAGGTGCGCACACCCCAACCCGAGAAGAGTCTCGGACCCATCAGGTGTTCGACGACCCGCGGTGCCCGCTCCGGCGGCACGATCCCGCTCCACAACAGGTGCCCGATGTTGGACGACAGGCTGTCGACCGGAGTGCCGTCGTGGTCGAGCGCGAGGGCGTAGTAGCCGCGGTCCTCCAACCAGAAGTCCCGGTTGAAGCGGTCGTACAGCGCCGCCGCCTCGCGCTCCAACTGGTCGGCGAAGTCCGGGTCATTCCAGACGGTACGGGCCAGCCGCGCTCCCCGGATTTTGGCGTCGTAGGCGTACCCCTGAGTTTCGCAGGTGGCCCTCGGGAAGCCCGGCAGCCGCCCGTCGGCGTAGGAGATGCTGTCCCAGGAGTCCTTCCAGCACTGGTTGTCCAGGCCGGTGGCGCGGTTGCGTCGCTGGTACCAGATGTAGCCGGTGGAGGTCAGGTCCGCGTACTGGTCGATCCACGCCAGGGCCGCTCGCGCCTCCTGCTCCAACTCGGTCACCAGCGCCGTGTCGCCGCTCCACCGCTCGTACTCGTCGAGCAGCACGACGAACAGCGGTGAGGCGTCCACCGTGCCGTAGTAGGGGGAGTGCGGCTGCTCCTCGAACGCGGCCGACTCCCCGTAGCGCAGCTCGTGCAGGATCCGGCCGGGGTCCTCCTCCAACACGTCGTCGGTTCGGACGCCCTGCAGCGACCCGAGGATCCGCAGTGTCGGTGGGGTCAACGAGGGGGTGACGGCCAGGGTCTGCAGGCAGGTCAGCAGGCTGTCGCGGCCGAACAGGGTCATGAACCAGGGCAACCCGGCTGCGGGTACGGCGGCGCCGCTGAGCGAGAGCGGTGCGAAGCGCAGCGCCGCCAGGTCCACCAGGCTGCGGTGGTACACCTGCTTGAGGGCGACGCTGTCGGTGTCCAGCGTCGGGGCCGCCTCGACCCAGGCCCGCAGGCTGGTGGGCAGTGTGGAGGCGTCCGGCCGCTGAGCCCGCAGGGCCGAGCGCAGGTCGACGCCGTCCGGACGCAGCGCCCTCATGTCAGCCTGCAACTGCGTCGACCATTGCTCGCCAGGGCGCAGCCTGACCCGGAAGCGGATGCCGTCCGGGTCGAACTCGGCCGGCTCACTCGCCGACACGACCACCTCACGTTGGTAGGTGCCGCGCCGGTAGCCCAGGCGCAACTCGTTCGGGCCCACGTGGGTGTAGTGCGTGCCGGCCTTCTCACCGACGTCGAACTTGATCTCGAAGATGTCGGCGAAGTCGGCTGCCACCTCCAGCCGCACGTCGAGGTCGGTGTCCTGGTCGCCGTAGTTGAAGATCGTCAGCGATTCGGTCAGGTCCGGGCCGATGCGCCGGCGCCGGATGGCCGACAGGTCGGCCTGCACGTAGTCGACCGCCGCGCCCGGCACCACGAAGAACGTGACCTCGTAGTACTGGCTGTCGTCCACCGAAAGCGCGGTCATGCACTCGCCGTTGACGAAGAGCATCCAGCGGGACAGGAAGCGGGTGTCGGCGGCGAACAACCCGACCGGCGTGGCCGGGGACGACTCCACATCGCCACTGGAGTCGGACACCATGAAGGTGTTCCCGTCGATGCACGCCACAGTGCCCGCGATGTCCCTCATCGGTCACCTGCCGCTGTCGCGGTCGTCGCGCTGAAGCGGCCCCGCCTCGCGCGGGAAGAGCCGCCCGAGCCGCAGTGCCAGGCCGAGGTCACCGTCGACCAGGATGTCGCCGCGGGTGATCGCCGCCAGGCCGTTCACCTCACCGCGTGCCATCGCCTCCGCGACCTGCGCGGACACCTGGATCACGGTGGTGGCGGGGCCACCGCTCCTGGTCACCCGCATCCGGCCATGATCGATGTCCAGGAGCCACTGCTCCAGGTGGCCTCCGTCCCGGATGTCGAACCGCACGCTCCCACAGACCTTGCTGAACCGCGGGTCACGGCCGGCAACGGTCAACCGCTCGAAGAAGGCGCTCGTCGCCGTCATCCCACCTCCCCGACCGCCGGTAGCAGCGGATGCCGGCTACCCGGTACGGGTCACTGTTAACTCCGGGCGGCGGGCGGTTTTCAGGGTTTCAGCGTGAAGCGGGTCCAGGTGGTCGCGTCCGTGGTGACGATCAGATGGTCCGGCTCGCCCGTCGACCCGTCGTCGCGCCCGAAGAGCCAGGCGTAGCCGGGCGCGACACTGACCGCACCGACGAGCCGGCCGTACTCCCGGGCGACAGTGAAGTGCCGCCCGTCGTCCCGGCTGACCAGCAGCCGCCCGCGGCGGTCGGAGTCGGTGCCCCCGCCGGGAGTGATCGCCAGCAGGGACCGGTCCGATCCCACAATGAGGTCGTAGGGCATCTGATCTTGCAGGTCGGCGCCGGTGTCCGTCCAGGTCTTCGCGCCGTCCGTGGTGCGCAGCAGCCGCACCGCGCCATCCGACGACTGGGTCAGCACGTACCCTTCCCGGTTGTCGAGCCCGGCCGCCGTGATCACGTTCCCGTCGTCGCCCACCTCCCACGAGGTCCAGGTCGCGCCCCGGTCGGCGCTGCGGGCGACGGTCGACCCATCGGCGCTCCCCATCTGGTACGTGGCCCAGATGCTGCCGTCCGCGGCCGGGTAGAGGCTGAACAGCCCGCGCCACGAGGGTGCCGTGGCGGTGAGCCGGTACACCGTTCCACTCGACGGGTCCACCGCCAGCGGCTCCAGCAGCGGCCTACAGCCGAACCCGCAGAGGACCGGTCGGGCCGCCGCCGGGAACGCGGGTACGGCGACGATCGCGGCATCCGCGTCCCGCCAGGTGCGGCCGTAGTCGGTGGAGAGCTGGGCCAGCCCGGAGTCGGTGACCAGGTAGGACCGCTCACCGAGCACGAAGAAGTCCGTGCCACTGCCCGGCGTTCCGGCGGCGGTCCCGGCCGCACATCTGGCGCCCTCGAAGCGCGCCGCGTCCCAGTCCGACCAGCTGCGCCCGCCGTCGCCGGTGTAGGCGAAGCGCACGACGCAGCCGTCCTTCCGCACGTCGACGCCGGAGTTGGGTCCGGTCAGCGTGAACTGGCTGAACTGCGCACCGGACGTTGTCGCAGTGTCGACCGGCGCGGCCCGGTCCGGCTCGGCCACGATCGGTACGACCGCCAGCCCGGCCAGTGCGACCAGTGCGGCCGCCACCATCGCGACCGACCGGTGTCGGCGGGACCGGGCGGTGGACCGCAGCGCGTCGAGGGGCGGTGGCGACACGGCCTCGACGAGGGTGTTCACGTCGAACCCGGAGAACTCACGACCGGACATCGATCCTCCCGGTTTCCGTAGCGTCGGTGGCGCACTTGGTGCCAGTTCCAGTGCCAGTTCTGGGGGCGGCGGAGGTGTCGGTGTCGGCGAGCAGCGCCGCCAGGGCGACCCGGCCCCGCGACAGCCGGGACTTCACCGTGCCGGACGAGACGCCCAGCGTGGCCGCGACCTCGTCCACCGGCAGGTCGACGAGGTAGTGCAGAGCCAGGGCGTGCCGCTGCCCCTCCGGCAGCACCCGCAGGGCGGCGAGCAGGGCAAGGTGCTCCGGGGAGTGGTCGGCGACAGCCGGCGGCGGGCCGATGCGGCGCAGCAGCCCGTCGAGCACCCGGCGGCGGCGGTACCGGCTGCGGGCCCAGTTCACCGCGACCCGGCGCAACCACGCCTCCGGGTTCTCCAGCGCGGCGAAGCGCCGTGGGGACACCAGCGCCCGGGTGAACGCCTCCTGGACCGCTTCCTGCGCCTCGGTCAGGTCGCCGGTCACCGCGTACAGCTGGACCACCAGGCGTCGGAAACAGCCGGCGTACAGCTCGGAGATCAGATCACCGTCGGACACCGTCACCCCCCTTCTCCACCACTCCCACCAACGGGCCGGGAAGAAGGTTCCGGTGGCCGGCCAGAATATGTGGCCCGGCGATATTCGGCTGTCGGTGCGGCACGCGTACCGCTCAGAATGTCGGCCATGGCGAGAGAGCACGTTCTGGCGAAGGTCGAGGCCGATCTGCGGCGGGGGCACGTCCACCCCGCGATGCAGCGCCTGGCGAGCCTGAACGCCGCGCACCCCGACGACCTGGAGCTGCGCGCCCGCCGTGCCGCCCTCTACCGGCAGGTGGGCAACGTGGCCGAGGCTGGGCGGTGGGGGTTCCTCACCGAGGACGCCAGCGCGCAGGAGATCGCCGCGTTCGAGCGGTCCTACCCGAGTGCCTGGCAACGCGTGCGCCTGCTGACGGTGACCGCCGACCCCACCGATCGGCTCGGGCCGGTGGCGGGTGCGCGGCTCGGCCGGCTGGTCGAGCAGGCCGAGCGGGAAGGCCCCGCCCCGGTCACCTGGACCGAGGCCGGCCCCCGGCCGGAGGAGCACAGCTCACGGTGGGACGCGCTGGGCTGCCTGGTCGCAGGGCTGACCGGTCTGGTCCTGGTGGCGCTCACCGTCGTCGGCCTGATCACCGTGCTCCGCTGGGCGTGGTAGGCAAGCGGAGCAGTCGTGGCAGGAGCGTCCGCCCGCGCTGCCCGCATCGGGCGTTCTACCCCGAACCGGGCGCGCACGTCACGCCTACGGCATAGCGTCACGGGGGGCGGGACCACCGCCGTTCCGCCGGCGGACCGGCGGTCACGTCCACCGGAAGGGACCAGGCATGACCCGGATCGACAGTGTGCTCCTGCCCGAGCTGGACGGGCCGGTGCCGGCGACGCTGCCGAGCGCCCTGGGCCTGCTGAGCCTGGCGCTGGGCGTGGGCGCCCTGGTCGCGCCCGGACCCGTCGCGCGACTGACCGGGGTGGACGACTCCCCGTCCGCGCGGGCCGTGCTCCCGGCCGTGGGCCTCCGGGAGTTGGGCAGCGCCGCCGGTCTGCTCAGCGGCCGTCGCCCCGCCGGCTGGGCCTGGAGCCGGGTGGCCGGCGACGCCATGGACCTGACCCTGCTCGGAAGGGCACTCGCGGACCGCAGCGGTGAACGACGCCGCCGGGTCGCGCTGAGCACCCTCGCGATCGCCGGCATCACCGCCGTCGACGTGCTCTCCGCCGTGCGGATCGGGCGGGCCCAACGGGCCCGGGCCCGGGTGATCCGGATGGAGATCGCCGTGACCGTCAACCGTTCACCCGCCGAGGCGTACCGGTTCTGGCGGGACATGGAGAACCTTCCCCGGTTCATGGCGCACCTGGAGTCCGTACGCGCCGACGACCTGCGCCGCTCGCACTGGATCGCCCGTGGCCCGGCCGGTCACCGCGTCGAGTGGGACGCCGAGATCATCGACGACCAGCCGAACAAGTCGATCACCTGGCGTTCGCTGCCGGGCACTCGGGTGCCCAACGCCGGACGCGTCCGGTTCGTGCCCGCACCCGGTGACCGGGGCACCGAGGTCCGGGTCGAGCTGCGGTACGCGCCTCCGGCCGGCGCGCTCGGGCGGGTGGTGGCGAAGCTCTTCGGCGAGGAGCCCGAGCAGCAGGTCCGCGACGACCTGCGCCGGTTCAAGCAGGTGCTGGAGACCGGCGAGGTGGTCCGCTCCGAGGGCAGCCCCAACGGCATCTCCGTACGCCAGCAGGCCATGCAGCGTCCCGCCCAGCCGCTGCCGTCGTCGCGCCGTTGACCGTCCACGCATCCGAAAGGGACCGACCATGAAGGCCACCGCCTGGATGGGCACCGACAGCGTCAAGGTGATCGACGTGCCCGACCCGAAGATCATGAATGCCCGGGACGCGATCGTCCGGATCACCACCACCGCGATCTGCGGCTCCGACCTGCACCTCTACCACGGCTACATCCCCGCGATGCGTAAGGGCGACATCCTCGGCCACGAGTTCATGGGCGAGGTGGTCGAGGTGGGCCCGCAGGTCCGCAACCTCAAACCGGGCGACCGCGTGGTGGTGCCGTTCCCGATCGCCTGCGGGCACTGCTCGTCCTGCCAGCGCGGCCTCTACTCGGTCTGCGAGAACTCCAACCCCAACGCCGGCATCGCCGAGAAGATCATGGGGCACTCGCCGGCCGGCATCTTCGGCTACTCCCACCTGCTCGGCGGCTACGCCGGCGGCCAGGCCGAGTACGCCCGGGTGCCGTTCGCCGACATCGGCCCGCTCAAGGTGCCCGACGAGGTCCCCGACGACCAGGCGGTCATGCTCGCCGACGTGTTCCCGACCGGCTACATGGGCGCCGAGATGTGCGACATCAAACCCGGCCAGGTGATCGCGGTGTGGGGTGCCGGGCCCGTCGGGCTGCTCGCCGCGGCCAGCGCCCGGCTGCTCGGCGCGGAGCGGGTGATCGTCATCGACCGGTTCCCGTACCGGTTGCGGCTGGCAGAGGAGCACACCGGCGCCGAGACGATCAACTACGAGCAGGCCGACGTGCTGGACACCCTCAACGAGATGACCGCAGGCCGGGGGCCCGACGCGTGCATCGACGCGGTCGGCCTGGAAGGCCACCACGGCAACGCCGCCATGTACGCGTACGACCGGGCGAAGCAGGTCGCCCGGGTCGAGACGGAACGGCCGTTCGCCCTGCGCCAGGCGATCCTCGCCTGCCGCTCCGGCGGGGTGGTCTCGGTCGTCGGCGCGTACGGCGGCTTCGTCGACAAGTTCCCGATGGGCGCGTTCATGAACCGCTCACTGATCATGCGGACCGGTCAGTGCCACGTCCAGCGCTACACACGGCCGCTGCTGGAGCGCATCCAGCGCGGCGAGATCGACCCGAGCTTTATCGTCAGCCACCGCATGCCGCTGCGCGACGCACCAAAGGGCTACAAGATCTTCCAGAAGAAGCAGGACGACTGTACGAAGGTTCTGCTCAAGGTCTGACCGGCGGTCAGGTCTGCCGGCGGGGGAGTGCTTCGCGCGCTGCCTGTGGAGCTGATGTCGTAAACGACTCAGCTCCACAGGAGCCGACCACCACCTCGACCACCTCCGCAGGTCGCCCTGCGCGCGCGACGCAGCTTGGAGGGTCTACAAGGGACACAAGGCCCAGTCCGGGCTTCCGGCACGGCCGACCTGGCTCAGCTGGCAGCCCGGGTGCCGTGACTGGCATGTTTTGTGAGGCCCCGCCCGCCGGTGGCGGGGAGTCCGGATCCGCGCGTGACCCCGTTTGTGGTCAGGGAGCCTGGGAACTCGCCCCGTTCGTCCGCAGGCAGGCCTTACGGCATGCCGAGGAGACCGAAGGAGCGGAGCATGGAGTACGAGCAGATGATCGCCACGGTACGACAGCGCGCTGGTCTCGGTGAGAACGAGGCGGTGCGGTCCGTGCAGGCCGTCCTGTCGGTGCTCGGCGAACGGCTCGCCGGACGGGAGGCCGACAACCTGGCGGCACAGCTACCGGATCGGCTGGACGCGTCGGTCACCCGTAATCCGCAGGGCCGCCGGTGGGACATCGGTGATTTCCTGAAGCACGTCGGGGACCGCGAGCAGGTCGCGAACGCGGACCATGTGCGTCAACACGCCCAGGCGGTGCTGCGTACCGTCGCCGAGGCGCTCGATGACGACGAGCGACACGACCTGCTCGCCCAGCTTCCCGGCGGCATCATCGATCTCTTCGGTGTTCCCACCCCGCGAGGCTGAGCCCCGTGCGGATCGGGCCCGGGGCGCTCACGGGATCGGCCACTCGTGCACCGGTCGGTTGCTGTGCATCAGGTCCACGTAGTGGCGGACCACCTCGCGCAGCGCCTCCGGCCGGTCCAGGTGGTCGGCGGACTCCAGTCGGTGCAGCGTCTCCACCTGCCAGGTCGCGCCGTTGCGGCTGGTCAGGCAGCGCTGCTCGATGACGCCGAGCAGCCGGTCGCGCTCGGCCGGGTCGAGCCCCCACCGGTCCAGACCGTGATGCGCCATCGGCAACAACCGGCGCAGCACCAGCTCGGTCACCGGCAGGTAGCCGAGGCCGGGCCAGAACACCTGCGCGTCGATGCCGTGCCGGGCGCAACTGGTGAAGTTTTCCTCGGCGGCGCTGAACGACATCTGTGACCACAGTGGTCGGTCCGATTCGGCGAGGGCGCGGACCAGTCCGAAGTAGAAGGCGCCGTTGGCGATGGTGTCCAGCACGGTCGGGCCGGCGGGCAGCACCCGGTTTTCCACCCGCAGGTGCGGTCGGCCGCGCGACACGTCGTACACCGGGCGGTTCCACCGGTAGACGGTGCCGTTGTGCAGGCGCAGCTCGGCGAGACTGGGCACCTCGCCGGCCGCGAGGGCCTGCGTCGGGTCCTCCGGGTCGCAGACCGGCAGCAGCGCCGGGAAGTAGCGCACGTTCTCCTCGAATAGGTCGAACACGTTGGTGATCCAACGTTCGCCGAACCAGACCCTGGGGCGTACCCCCTGGGCTTTGATCTCTTCCGACCGGGTGTCGGTGGCCTGCTGAAACAGTGGGATGCGGGTCTCGCGCCACAGCTCCCGGCCGAAGAACAGCGGCGAGTTCGCGCCGACCGCGACCTGGATGCCGGCGATCGCCTGGGCGGCGTTCCAGTAGTCGGCGAACTGGGCCGGGCTGACCTGCAGATGGAACTGGGTGCTGGTGCAGGCCGCCTCCGGGGTGATCGTGTCGGCGGTGACGGCCAGCCGCTCCACGCCGCTGATGGCGATCGGCAGATCCTCACCGCGGGCCGCGAAGATCTGCTCGTTGAGCAGCTTGTACCGGGGGTTCGCCGAGAGCGTCTCGGCGGTCAGATGCTCCGGGCGCAGTGTCGGCAGAATGCCGATCATGACCATGTGGGCGCCGATCGCCCGGGCCTTCACCTCGGCGGCGTTGAGGCTGGCCCGCACGTACTCCTCGAAGTCGGCGGTGCCGGTGCCGGCCAGCCGGCGCGGCGGCACGTTGATCTCGACGTTGAACTGGCCCAACTCGGTCTGGAAGCTCGGATCGGCGATGGCCGCCAGCACGTCGGCGTTGCGCATCGCCGGATTCGACGCCTCGTCGACGAGGTTCAGCTCGATCTCCACGCCGGTCAGCGGGCGGTCCACGTCGAAACGGGACTCGCGCAGCATCTCGGCGAAGACGTCCAGGCAGCGGCGGACCTTGTCGCGATAACGGGCCCGGTCTTCTCGACTGAAGGTTCGTACGCTGACGTCCTCGCCCATGGTCACCACCTTGTCACCGCTGGTCCCCCTAACCTCGCACGTCCGGGGCGGGCGGGGAAAGACCCGATGGTCCCTTCCTACCCACCTGCCCGCCCTGATAGCCCAGTCAGGCCGCCCCGATAGCATTGCGGCCCTGAGAGGTGGTGGCGTGCGGATGCGCGAGAAGGTGACCCGGTTGTTCGTCGCGGCGGCGATCGCCGAGGCCTGCTCCTGGCTGGCCCTGTTGGTCGGCATGCTGGTCAAGTACGGCCCGCCGGACAACGAGCTGGGTGTCAAGATCTTCGGGCCGATCCACGGCGGCCTCTTCGTCGCGTACGCCCTGCTGGTGCTGGCCGTGGCCCGGCTGCGCCGGTGGAGCCTGTTGGCCACGGCGGTGGCTCTGGCCAGCGCGGTGCCGCCGTTCGCCACCCTGGCCTTCGAGCGTTGGGCCCGCCGCCGGGGGATGCTCGGCGTCGACCGCCAACCGGCCCGCGAGCCCGCCCCGGTCGGCTGAGCCGCCAACCCGCCCCGGTCGGCTGACCCGCCGGCCGCCTGCCTGAGCGGTCAGGTCAGCGCGGAGCAGGCCACGACGCCGGCCAGCAGCAGCGCGCCCAGGAACGCCTGCAACAGCAGCGGCGGCCCGAGGTGCGACCAGAGCGTCGCGGTACGCGGGGTCAGCAGCTGCCCGGTGGTGAGGTTGACGATCCGCTCGATCCGGGGCGGCAGCTCCGGGTCGCGCTGCGGGCGCAGGGTGAGCTGCACCTGGTCCGCCGGGTGCAGGGCGCTCTGCGGCAGGTGACCGTGCAGCTCCACCTCGCAGAGCTGCCCTGCGGTGTTACGCAGTCGCACCGGCGTGACCAGATATTCCGGACCCTGCTTCAACTGCTTCCAGCGCCGGCGGGTGCCGCCACCGCCGAAGGAGAAGAGCGAGCGCAGCAGCAGGGCGGGCAGCCGCGCGAACGCCGCCGCCGCGAGCACCGCCACCAGCACCGGCTGCCCGATGCGCACCTCGCGCGTGTAGCCGTCGAGGAGGCGGATCAGCCGCCCGGTGACGATGCGCTCCGTCGGGTGCACGATCCGTCGGGTTTCGAGTCCGCTGTCCATTTCCACCACCGAGAGTCCGCATGTGTTCACAGATCGTATCGACGTCCTCAGTTGAACGACGTGAATGAAACCTGGTCACGGGCTCACGGCCACGAGGTGACATCCCGGGCGACCCGGGTAAGCGGGGGGCCGAGCTGGAAAGGGGTCGAGCATGCAGCTGTCCTTCCTGCGCCCGCTCTACGACCGTCCCGGGCCGTGGTGCTCGGTGTATCTGGACGCCTCCGCGGACACGGAGGACGCCCATCCCGCCCTGGACCTGCGCTGGCGCGCCCTTGAGCGCCGGCTCATGGAACAGGGAGCCGACGAGGCGAGCATCGCCGCTTTGGACCGGGTGATCCGTGGCCACGACCCGATGGTCGGGGACTACGGTCTGGCGGTCTTCGCCAGTCACGGCCGGGTGGTGCTCTCCGAGTACCTGTCCGCGCCACCACTGCGCGATCTGGCCAGTTTCGCGCCGCTTCCGCACGTGATGCCGTTGCTCGCCCAGCGGGGCGAACAGGTGGCCTGGGTGCGGGTGCTGGCCGACCGGATCGGCGCGGACGCCATCGCGATCAGTGCCGGAGGAGTGCCCCGGCGGGCCCACGTCGTCGGCCGGGAGACCTTCCCGCTCCGCAAACCACAGCCCGGCGGCTGGTCCCAGGACATCTACCAGAAGGCCGCCATGGAGGCCTGGCACCGCAACGCCGGTGACGTCACCGCGGCGACCGTGCAGCTGGCCGAGAAGGTCGGCGCGGAGGTGGTGGTGATCGCCGGCGACGTCCGGGCCACGGGGATGATCGCCGCCCAGATGCCCGAGCGCTGGCAGGACCTCATGGTGCGCACCGACGCGGGCTCGCGGGCCGAAGGCGCCGACCAGACCCTGCTGGACGACCTCACCGTGCAGACCATCGCGGAGGTCGCCGATCAACGGATCAGCGCCGCGCTGGACAGGTTCGGTGTGCAGGAGGACGTGGGCGGCGGGCTCGACGCGGTCGTCTCGGCCCTGCAACGCAACCAGGTGGACACCATGATCATCGTGGACGACCCGTCGGCCAACGGCGAGCTGTGGATCGGCGCAGAGCCGACCGAGATCGCCGTCGACCCGGGGCAGCTGGCCGCGATGTCGGTGACCGACCCGCAGCGGGTACGCGCCGACGCGGCACTCGTCCGGGCACTCGTCGGCACCGACGCGGCGCTGACCGTGCTGGGCCCCGAGGAGGCGCCCGAGCTCACCGACGGCGTCGGCGCGGTGTTGCGCTACGTCGACCCCAGCACACCGGGGCCCGAGAATGGCTGAGCGGCGGGTCGCGGATCTGGTGGTGGAGCGGCTCCTGGCCTGGAGGGTGCCCCGCGCCTTCGGGTATCCGGGCGAGGCGATCGCCCCGCTGATCGAGGCGTTGGACCGCACTGGCGGTGAGCCGGCGTTCATCCCAGCGCGGCACGAGGAAACCGCCTCGTTCATGGCCACCGGGCACGCCAAGTTCACCGGCGGTATCGGGGTCTGCCTCGCCACCCAGGGGCCCAGCGCCGTCCAACTGCTCAACGGCCTCTACGACGCCAAGCTGGACAGCAAGCCCGTGGTGGCGATCGTCGGGGAGGACATCTCCGGGCCGCTCGGCGGCGCCCACCAGGAGATCGGGCTGAGTCGCCTCTTCGGCGACGTGTGCAACCAGTTCGTCCGCTACGGCCGCAGCCCGGAGGACGTGGGGGCGCTGCTGGACCAGGCGTTCCGTACGGCGGCGGCGACGCGCAGCCCGACCTGCGTCGTGCTGCCCCGGCAGTTGCAGGAAGCCGTGGTGCCCGACCTGCAGACGTACGCCGCCGGGGTGATCACGGCGACCCCGGGTGAGCCGCTGGCCCGGGTGCTGCCCCACGAGGTGGACCTCGACGCCGCCGCGCAACTCCTCGGCGGCGGCCAGCGCGTCGCGATCCTGGTGGGGCAGGGCGGTCGGGACGCGGCCCCCGAGATCATCGAGATCGCCGACCGGCTCGGCGCCGGGGTGGCCACCTCACTGCTGGGCAAGCCGGTCCTCGACGAGCGGCTGCCGTTTCACACCGGGGTGCTCGGCGAGGTCGGCACCCCGGCGGCGGCCGAGCTGATGGGTGGCTGCGACACGCTGCTGATGGTCGGCACCAACGACCCGTGGACCGACTACTTCCCGATGCCCGAGCAGGCCCGCACGGTGCAGATCGACATCGACGGTCGCCGGATCGGCACCCGCTACCCGGCCGACGTGCCGCTGGTCGGTGACGCCGCCGAAACGCTGCGGGCGCTGCTGACCCGCCTGCGCGGCCGGCCCGAGCAGCAGTGGCGCGCCACCGTGGAGAGCTCGGTGGACCGGTGGCGGGAGGTCGCCGCCGAGCGGGTGGCCGCGCCCGCCGATCCGGTCAACCCGCAGCTCGTCCTCCAGGAGCTGTCCGCCCGGATGCCGGGCAGCGGCGCGGTCGCGGTCGACGTCGGCTCGGTCCTCTACTGGTACGCCCGGCACCTCACCCTGCCACCGGGGGTGAAGGCTCAACTGTGCGGCACACTCGGCTCGATGGGCTGTGCACTGCCGTACGCGGTGGCCGCCAAGCTCGCCGCCCCCGACCAACCGGTCATCGCGCTGGTCGGCGACGGGGCGATGCAGCTCAACGGGCTCGCCGAGCTGATCACCGTGTCGCACCACTGGCAGCAGTGGCGCGATCCTCGGCTGGTGGTGCTGGTGCTCAACAACCGCGACCAGAACGGCATGGGTGGCGGGCGTGAGCCGTCGACCGACCCGACCCGCCGCCGACCCGACGTGCCGTACGCCGGTTGGGCCCGGCTGCTCGGGCTGCACGGGGTGCGGGTGGACCGCCCGGACCTGGTCGGCGCGGCCTGGGACGAGGCCCTCGCGGCGGACCGCCCCTGCGTACTCGAGGCGGTTGTCGACCCGGCAGTGTCGTTGGCGCCACCGGAACCGGCGTTCGCCGACCTGCGCGGCCTGTACGCCGAAGGCGCTCCCGCCAGGAAGGTCCGGGAGCAGGTGACGCTCACCGCGAACGCCGACGACCTCGTTTAGTCGCCCTGGGCCAGGGCATCAGAAGCGGCCCGACGATGCTGGAGGTCCCATGTCCGAGACCGCTGACCGCCGCTACGGCCCGGCGATCCTGCCGCGGCCGCGTGGCCCGCTCTCCGCGGCGGTGGTCGAGGCTCTGCGGCGCCCGCCGCACGACCTGCCGACCGGTCTCGGCGTCGACCTCGACCCGGCGGACCCGATCACCGACGAGGACCTGCAACTGACCCTGTTCCTCTGCTACGAGCTGCACTACCGGGGCTGGCTCGGCGTGGACGACTCGTGGGAGTGGCAGCCGACGTTGCTCGCGTTGCGCGCCCGCTGCGAACGGGTCTTCGAGGCGGCACTGCGCCAGCTGGTCGGGACGCCGACGGTGCCCGCCGCCGGGGTGGCTGCCGGCCTGACCGAGCTGGTCACGGCCGACGACGGGCCGCCGCTGGCCGCGACGCTGCAACGACGCGCCGACCTCACCCAGTTCCGCGAGTTCGTCGTCCACCGTTCCGTCTACCACCTGCGTGAGGCGGACCCGCACAGCTGGGCGCTGCCCCGCCTGGGCGGCCCGGCCAAGGCCGCGCTCGTGGAGATCCAGACCGACGAGTACGGCAACGGCCGGCTGGACCGGATGCACGCCGAGCTGTTCCGCCGCACCCTGGACCGGCTGGGGCTGGACACCGCGTACGCCGCTCACCTGGACGCCGTGCCGGCGGTGACCCTGGCGACCAACAACCTGATGTCGCTCTTCGGCCTGCACCGGCGGTTGCGCGGAGCGCTGCTCGGGCACCTCGCCGCGTTCGAGATGACGTCCTCGCTGCCGAACCGCCGCTACGGCAACGGGCTACGCCGCCTCGGTTTCGACGAGGTCGCCACCCGCTTCTACGACGAGCACGTCGAGGCCGACGCGGTGCACGAGCAGATCGCCGCGCACGACATGTGCGGTGGCCTGGTCCGTGTCGAGCCGGACCTCGCCCCCGACGTGCTCTTCGGCGCGGCGGCCGGGCTCGCGGTGGACCGGCTGTTCGCCGGGCACCTGCTGGACAGTTGGGCCGCCGGTCTCAGCTCACTGCGGCCACCCGCCCCGCCGACCCTGCCGCCGACCGTCTCGCTCGCCGCGGTCGCGGCCGGCGCTGTGGCACCGCCGGCCCCGCCCGCGCTCGTCTGATCCGAAGGGCTCGTCACACCCCGAAGCCGACGGATCACATCCAATCGTGTGGGGTCTGCGTAGAGCGCCGGCCGTTGGGTGAGGGCTTGCCATGTGGGTGGCTCCCTTTGCTCTGCACCCGCCGACGCGCCACACACGCTCCGTAACCGGTGCATGGATGGGTGCAGAGCAAAGGTGGCGTGCCTATGGCCTGGGCCGTCCGCTCTCGCTACGTGACGTGGCGACGTGGCCTCACCCCTCGCGGGTGGTGCCCGCGCGGAAGTTGATCGCCTTGTGGGTGCCGTCGCAGAACGGCTTGAGCGCCGACTTGCCGCACCGGCACAACGCCACAGTCCCGCGGCGCCCGTCGATGCGCTCGCCGTCCGGCGTGACCAGCTCGAAGTCGCCGCGGACCAGCAGCGGGCCGTCCTCGTACGGGGTGATCGTGGCGGCGGCTGACTCGCTGGTGTCCTCGGTGCGCATGGCCCCGGAAGTGCCCGCCCTGGCCCGGGCGAAACACGTCCCGCCGCCGTGTTCCGGCACATGGCAGAAGGCCGTTGCCGGCCCGCTCCCGCCGATCGTCGCCGAACGCCGAGGATGACCGGCGCACCCCGCCGACCGGCGGAATGTGCCGCCGGGTGGGTGATGCCCCGTTTGAACCCCATCGGGACGGGAAGCCGGGCCGCGTGGTGAGCGAACGAGGCAAGGTGGGCCCGGTGCACAAGGTGCACAAGGGGCTGACGGCCGATGGCGCCGGTATGGCCGGCGACCGGGTCGTGGCCGCGGGCAGCGCCGCCCGGGTTCTGGTCGCCGCCACCGCCCGGGCGCTGCGCGGGGTGGACTGCGCCGACCTGGGCCAGACCGGCCCGACGTCGCGGTTCCCCGGTGCGCCCGAGCCGGTACGCCGTGCCGCGGTCACCCGAGCCGCCGGTCGGGTCGCGCTGACCGTGGCCCAGGCCGACGAGGTGGACGCCGCCCGGGTGGCCCGCTGGTTCGTCGACCAGTACCCCCGCCGGCGCTACCCGGGAGTGCTGATCGGCTCTCCGCACGGCGGTGCGGCACACCTCGCGGTGGCCCTCGGCGTGCCGCTGCTGCCGGCCGGCTTCGACATGATCGTGCACTGGTCCGACGGAGCGGTGGACCGCCCGGCGGCCGCCCTGGAGCACGGCGCGACACTCGCCACCCGGCTGCTCGCCGGCAACGCCGACCTGCACCTGCGGCAGGTGCACTGCCCGGCCAGCCGTGGCGCGCTGGCCGGCGCGACAGTGGCGCTGAGCGCCGCGTGGAGGGCCCTGCCGGCCGCGTACGCGCAGTTCCTGGCCGACCGCCTGCTCCCCGGCGCCCCGGTGCTGCTGGTCCACGACGCGCGCACCTGGCCGGTCCTGGAGGGCAACGCTGGGCACAGCTTCCAGGTCGGCTGCCCCGCCAGCGGGCTGGACCCGGTGGACTTCCACCCGGACAGCCACGCGCTGCGGCAGGTCCTGCGCTCCGTCGGCGGCAGCGTGGCCCGGTGGGAGCCGCCGGAGGTGTCCGTGCCGTCGGGTCACGCCGAGCACGGCGTCGACCCGGGCTTCGAGACGGCCGCGCGGGACTGGTCGGCACGCCACGAGCACCCGCTGCACCGGCTGCTGGTGCCCCGACCGGCGGCGTTGAGCGCGGGCGTCGCCGACCTGTACCGGCGGTGGCTGCGCGGCGCCGGCAAGACCGGTGACCGGTTGGTGGTGGAATGCGGCCGGCTGCTCGATCCGTGGCAGGTGGTGCGCGCGGGGCTGGTGCCGTACTGGTGCGAGAACGCCACCCGGCGCACCGTCGACGAGGCCGAGTGGTGGCTGGCCGGCAGCGAGGCGTTCAGCTCGGTGGACGTGTTGCCCGAGCCGCCCGGGATGCGCTCGCCCGCGCTGGCGGGGCTGCCCCAGTGGCTGGCCGTGGCCGCGTTCGGGCGACGGCGTCGGGCGTTGGACCGGACCAGCGCCCGCGGCTACCCGGTGACCTCCGTGCCCACCCGCCGGGCCACCGAGGTCATGCGTGCCCAGCCGTACGACCTGCCCGTGCCGCCCCCGCTGGGGGCCGCCGAGGCGTTGGCAGTGCTCCGCGACAGCGGCGGCCACCAGGGGTTGCTGGTCTCCTGAGGCGGAGCACGCCGAAACATCCTCGCGAACCCGGGGTCCCGTGATTGAGTACCTACGGAGCGGGAACATCGCTGGCTGCGACGGCCTGATTGCGCTGCGTAGAGGCGATGTCGCCCGCTGGCATCCCAGTCACTGACCCACTTTTCCGGCCCGGTGCGTGGCTCGACCACGCGCACGACCGGTTTCCCGATCCGGGCGGGGGACCTTCCTGAGGGAGGCGCGGATGTTCGGACAGACGAGTACGACCACGACCACACCACCACCCACCGATCGAGGTCTGGAGGATCTCGACGCGGCGGCACTGGCGTACGCGGCCCGGATCGAAGGGCTGCCACCGGAGCGGCGGGGAGAGGCCCGGGACGACCTGGTTCGGTTCGCGTTGCCCTTCGCCGGGCGACTGGCCCGCCGGTACCGGGGTCGTGGAGAGCCGCTGGAGGACCTGGAGCAGGTGGCCCGGCTGGGGCTGGTCAACGCCGTCGACCGGTATGACCCGGAACGGGGCTCGTTCACCGCGTACGCCGCGATCACCATCGTGGGCGAGATCAAACGGCACTTCCGGGACCGGACATGGGGCGTGCACGTGCCCCGCCGGCTGCGCGACCTCATCCTCGAGGTGGGGCAGGCCACCGCCGCGTTGACCAGCGAGTTGTCCCGGGCCCCATCGGTGGCCGAGCTGTCGGCCCGACTGGAGACCCCGCAGGCGGAGATCCTCGCCGCGCTGGAGTCGGCGGCCGGCTACAGCCCCGCCTCACTCAACGCCCCGGTGGGCGGGGAGAGCTCAGCGGAGTTCGGGGACCTCGTCGGCGAGTCGGACAACGCGCTCGAATCCGTCGACGACCGGGTCACGGTGAGCGGCCTGCTGCACCGGCTGCCCTGGCGTGAGCGGCGCATCCTGGCGATGCGGTTCTACGGCAACCAGACCCAGGCGGAGATCGCCGCCCGGTTCGGCATCTCGCAGATGCACGTGTCCCGGCTGCTGTCGCGGGCGCTCACCTGGCTGCGCCAGGCGATGCTCGCCGACGCGCCGCCCCCGTGGCAGAACGGCGCCGCCGAGCCCGACCCGGGCAAGACCCGGATCTCGGTCAAGCAGAACGGCGACCGGGTGGTCGTCGAGGTCGGCGGCGAGATCGACCGCGACGGCGCGGACCAGCTGCGCCGGGCCATGCTGGAGGCCGTCACCGGCCAGCCCAGCGAGGTGGTCGTCGACCTGGTCGGCGCCGGTGGTTTCGACGCCGGCGGGATCGCCGCGCTGATGGCCGGACGGGACGCGGCGGAGCGGACCGGGGTGCCGCTGCGGCTGACCCGGGTACAGCCCGCGGTGCGCCGCTCGCTCACCGCCGCCGGCCTGGCGCCCGCCCGGGACTGACCGCACACGTACGGGCGAAGGGCCGACACCCACCGGGTGTCGGCCCTTCTGTGCGCGTACCCCTGGTCAGCGCTCCTCGGGGTTGCCGTCGCTGTGCGGGTGGCGCCAGCGTTCGTGCGGCTTCGGCGCGTCGTCGGCGTCCTCGGGCGGGTCGCTCTCCTCGAAGCTGGGCCGGCGGACGCCATCCGGGTCCGGCACGTCCACCGGCCGTGCCCCGGACCGCGGCGCCGGCTGGTACTCGGCCGCCTCGGTGGCGCCGTGCGCGCCCTCGGCCGACGGCGACTCCGGCGCGTGGTGTTCCATCCGCAGCTCGTCGCTGAACTGCTGCGGCGGCTTGGTGGTGCGCTGCGGCAGATCCCGGCCCAGGTCAGCGACGAGCGGGCCGTACTTCAGGTCGAACGCCGGCCGTTCCGACCGGATCCGGGGCATCCGGTCGAAGTTGCGCAGCGGCGGCGGGCAACTGGTGGCCCACTCCAGAGAGTTGCCGAAGCCCCACGGGTCGTCCACGGTCACCATCGCCCCGTACCGCCAGGACTTCCATGCGTTGTAGATGAAGAACAGGGTGGACGCGCCGAGGATGAACGAGAAGATCGTGGAGATGGTGTTCAGGGTGGTGAAGCCGTCGCTGGGCAGGTAGTCGGCGTACCTCCGGGGCATGCCCTCGTTGCCCAGCCAGTGGTGCACGAGGAAGGTGCCGTGGAAGCCGATGAACATGGTCCAGAAGTGCAACTTGCCGAGCCGCTCGTCGAGCAGCCGCCCGGTCATCTTGGGCCACCAGAAGTAGTAGCCGGCGAAGAGCGCGAAGACCACGGTGCCGAACACCACGTAGTGGAAGTGCGCCACCACGAAGTAGCTGTCGTGGGTGTGCCAGTCAACCGGCGGGCTGGCCAGCAGCACGCCGGTGAGGCCACCCAGCAGGAACGTGACCAGGAAACCGATGGCGAACAGCATCGGTGTCTCGAAGGTGAGCTGGCCCTTCCACATGGTGCCGATCCAGTTGAAGAACTTCACGCCGGTGGGCACCGCGATCAGATAGCTGAGGATGCTGAAGAACGGCAGCAGCACCTGCCCGGTGGCGAACATGTGGTGCGCCCACACGGTCATGGACAGCACGGTGATCGCGATGGTGGCCAGCACCAGCCCGGTGTAGCCGAAGATCGGCTTGCGGGAGAAGACCGGGATGACCTCGGTGATGATGCCGAAGAACGGCAACGCGATGATGTAGACCTCGGGATGGCCGAAGAACCAGAACAGGTGCTGCCAGAGCATCGGCCCGCCGGTGGCCGGGTCGTACACGTGCGCGTTGAGCAGCCGGTCGGCCGACAGTGCCAGCAGCGCGGCGGCCAGCAGCGGGAAGACGAGGATCACCAGCACACTGGTGAACAACATGTTCCAGGTGAAGATCGGCATCCGGAACATGGTCATGCCGGGGGCGCGCAGGGTCAGGATCGTGGTGATCAGGTTGACCGCGCCGAGGATGGTGCCGAGCCCGGAGACCACCAGGCCGAGCACCCACATGTTCGCGCCGACCCCCGGGGAGTGCTCGACGCTGCTCAGCGGGGTGTAGGCGGTCCAACCGAAGTCCGCCGAGCCCTGCGGTGTGAGGAAGCCGCCGACCACCATCAGCCCGCCGAACAGGTACAACCAGTAGGCCAGCGCGTTGAGGCGGGGAAACGACACGTCCGGCGCGCCGATCTGGATCGGCACGATGTAGTTGGCGAACCCGAAGGCCGCGGGCGTGGCGAACAGCAGCAGCATCACCGCGCCGTGCGAGGTGAAGAGCTGGTTGTACTGCTCAGGGGACAGGAACTGCATCCCCGGGCGGGCCAGCTCGGCCCGCATCACCATCGCCTCCAGGCCGGCCAACACGAAGAAGCCAAAGGAGGTCAGCAGATACAGCAGGCCGATCTGCTTGTGGTCGGTGGTGGCGAGGAACTTGATCAACGAGTTGCCGGGGACCGGTGCGCGTACCGGTCCGGGGAAGCCCCCGAAGCGTGCCGGAGCCAGGATCGCCGGGCCCCGATCTCGACCGGGTTCTGTGGTTACCCGCTTGGGCATGGTTGCTCACCCCGTCGTGACGGCAGAAAGGACGGGCGTGCTCTACCCACCCGCACACCATGTAACCAGCCCAGAGCGGTAATTTCGGTCAGATCGCCAGTACCGGCGCAGGCACCGCCATCGCTCAGGTCGCGGGCAGCATCGCCCAGACGGCCTTGCCCGGACCGGCCGGCACGCTGCCCCAGCGCTGGGTGAGCTCCCGGACCAGCAGCAGCCCCCGCCCGCCCTCGGCGTGCAGGTCCGTCCCGCCCTCCCGGGCCTGGGCGCTGCTGCCGTCCACCACGGCCAGGTGCAGATACGGCCGGCGCAGGGTCACCGTCACCTGCATCGGGGTGCCGGCGTGCCGGACCACGTTGCCGACCAGTTCGCTGAGCACCAGGGCGGCCGGGCCGGACGCGTCCGGCAGATTCCAGCGCGCGCACGCGTCGGTGACCAGCTCCCGGGCTCGCCGGCAGGCGCCGGCAACGGGCTCCAGTCGGGCCCGCATCCGCAACGGGGACGTCGTGCCCGCCACCCGGGTGGCCTCCGCGCAGTCGCTGGACACCGGGACCACCCGGCACGTCGTCGACTCGGAAAGCCAACGCGCGGCTACCGGCGACGGGCAACAGAGGACCACCGGCACGGCCGGCCACTCCTCGGCCCGGCGGGCCGTCGCGGCGAAGACGGACAGGGCCAGCCGGTCCTTGACGTCGACCTCGGCCATGTCGACCACCAGCGCGTCCGGCTGGTCGACCAACGCGTCGCGGAGCGCGTGGTGTACCAACCGCATGGTGCCCAGGTCCAGGGCGCCGGTGAGTCGGACGACCGCCACCGGTGCCGTGGTGCGCACCTCGCAGGTGATCCGGCTCGACATTGGTGCCTCGATTCGCTGCGGGGTCGGGATCTCCCCACTACCCGAGGTCGCAGCGGGTCAAACGGGACCGGTGCCGAGGGCGAGGCAGGTCACCGACGGGGCCGCCCGGTCAACAGGCCCAACGCGATCATGCCGATGCCCAGGCCCAGGTGCAGCCAGCCGTCGGCGTCGTTCACCGGGAGCACGTTCGCCCCGGTGTCGTGGTCCACCGCCAGCCCGTACAGCCAGAGCACCAGGTAGACGGCGCCGCCGCCGACCAGGAACGCCCGCGCGCCGGTGACCGTCCGCGCCAGCACCAGACCCGCCACCCCGAACGCCAGGTGCACCAGGTTGTGCAGCACCGACACCTGGAAGACGCCGAACAGGAAGGCGCCCGAGCCGTGGCCGGCTAAGCGCAGGTCGTTGGTGCCGCTGGTGATCCCCGGCACGAAGCCGAGCACACCGATCAGCAGGAACAGCACCCCGACCGTCGCCGCCGCGCGCCGGACCAGCGGCTTGCCGTCGGCCGGGTTGGGTCGGGCCCGGGAGTGGGCCATCGGTCCGACCATTCCCGGCTCCTCGCTGCGCGGCGGGCATGAGCGCTGCCGCCTACCCGCTGCGGCCGCCGACAAACCGCCGCCCAGACACCGCCGCGCCGACGCTCAGGCCGGCAGCAGCCTCGGCGCGCTGGACAGCTTGCGGACCCGCTCGTACAGCTCGACGTAGCGCTGGGCCATCACCGCCGGGGTGAACCGCTGCGCGGCCACCCGCCGGCACTCGTCGGGATCGAGCAGGTCGGCGGCGACCACGAGGTCGCCCAGCTCCTCCTCGTCGGTGGTGAGCAGCCCGGTGCGGCCGTGCTCGATCAGCTCCGGCAGGCAGCCCCGGGCGGTCGCCACCACCGGCGTGCCCAGGGCGAGCGACTCGACCACCGCCGTGCCACCGGGTTCCTCCCAGCGCAACGGGAACAGCGACGCGCGGGCGCTGGCGAGCAGGTCGTCCCTCTCCTGACCGGCCACGGTGCCGATCCAGCGGACCAGGTCACCGTCGACGTGCGGCGCCACCTCGTCGAGGAAGAACCGCACGTCCGGGTTCTGCCGGGCCTCGTCGCCCGCGGCAGCCAGATCGGCGGGCCGATGGTACGGGCCGACCGGCCCCGCCAGGACCAGTGGGAACCCGACCCGGTGTGCCAGCCGGGCACCCACGTCCTGCCCCTTGCCCGGGTTGATCCGACCGAGGATGAGCAGGTGTTCGCCCTTCTCCGGTCGGGGCCGCCGGTCGGCGTCCACGGCCAGGGGGGTGGACAAATGCACGTGCCCCACCGAGTGCTCCCGCAACGCGAGCGGGGCGCGGGCCAGCTGCGACGCGGAGACACCGTTGACCCGGACCCGGTCACCGCCGTCCAGCCCGCCGTAGAGCGCGGGGTGCTTGGCCAGGTCCCAGTGCAGGGTGTGCAGGGTCGGCGGGCCGGCGGGACCCATCGCGGCGAGGGTGGCCAGGCCGACCGCCTCCACGTGGTCGTGCACCAGGTCGATGTCGTCGCGGGAGTGCAGCTCCCGGACCACACCGGCCAGGTGCGCCTGGGCGATCCCGCAGACCTGGTTGTACGGCCGTTGCAACGCCGCGAACTGCCCGTCGTCGAAGACCGACATCTGTTCGTCCACCGGCAGGGTGCTGCTGCCCACCGAGGCGAGCACCACCCGGACGCCGAGTCGCCGCAGCTCCGGCACCAGCGTGGCGATCACGTTCTCGATGCCGCCGTAACCGGGCGGCGGCACGGACAGCCACGGACCGGCGTTCATCAACACGGTGAGGCTCATCGCGCTCGTCCCTTCCTGGCGTTCACGCGGCGGCCACCCGGCGACGGGGCACGCGGTGGCGCAGTTCGGCCAGCGGCGGGCGTTCCTCGATGGACACGTCGCTGACCACGATCTCCCGGTCCAGGTGCGGCAGCGTGTCCGACCCACCGCGACGGAACTGGGTCAGCAACGCCTCCGGCGTCGCGCCGGGGACCGCCCAGCCGCGCCGCTGCAACCGGGACCAGGCGGTCAGCATGATCTGGGCGGACATTCGGCCGAGGGCCGCCGTGTCCTGGTGGCGGTGCTTGCGCTCGCCCAGGTCGACCTGGGCCAACGCGTCCAGCCCGACCAGCTCCAGCAGGTCGATCAGCATGGCCGTCTCCACGCCGTAACCGGAGACGAACGGCACCCGGGCCAGCACGTCACGGCGGCCGGCGTACTCGCCGGCGAGCGGCTGCACGAAGCCGGCCAGCTCGGGCCAGAAGAGGTTGAGCAGCGGGCGGGCCATCAGCTCGGTCACCCGGCCCCCGCCGTCCGGCTCCACGCTGGCGGTGCCCACCAGCGGCCGGTGGTAGAAGCCCTTCACGAAGTCCACCGACGGATCGGTGAGCAGTGGGCCGAGCAGCCCGCTCACGAAATGCGGCCGGAACTCCCGCAGGTCGGCGTCGATGAACGCCACCACGTCCCCTTCGGCGGCGGCGAGCCCGGCCCAGAGCGCGTCGCCCTTGCCGGTGAGCTGCGGCAGCCCTCGGGTCATCTCGTCCTGACTGACCACCTCCGCGCCGGCGGCACGGGCCACCTGCGCGGTGCGGTCGGTCGACCGCGAGTCCACCACGATCAGCTCGTCGACCAGGGCGACCCGGTCCATCAGGTGCTCGCGGATGGTCGACACGATCGCGCCGACGGTGGCCTCCTCATTGCGCGCCGGCAGCACCACGCTGACCCGGCTCCCTCCCTTGGCGCGTAGCAGCCGGCGTGCCGGCCAGTCCGCCGCCGAGGTGGTCCGGTACGTGGCCCACGCCTCCACCACCGGTGACACGGTCGTATCCCGCACGGGCACCCCCTCCGTTCGTGCGTGGAAATAGCGACACAGTTACTTCCCATTCGCCACCACGCGCTAACCGCTTCCAGGGCGTCAGCTTGATCACAACAGTGACATTGTCGCGTTCCCAGGGCATGAACGTTTGATTGCGGACACCCCAGGGGACTGCTCCCATCGAAAAGGAAACGTTCTCGAAAGAGGTTGTCGCATGCGGAAATGCCGGGTTGGTCTCGTGGGCGCTGGCGGGGTGGCACAGCGCCATGCCCGGGTGCTGTCCGGGTTCGACGACGTCGAGCTCATCGGGGTGACCGACGTGGCACCGGAGGCGGCGGCAGCGCTGACGGCGCAGCACGGCGGCCAGGTCTTCCGTGACGTCACCGAACTGCTGGCCGCGGCCCCGGACGCGGTGTACGTCTGCGTCCCGCCCTTCGCGCACGGTCCCGCCGAGGAGGCGGTGATCGAAGCCGGGGTGCCGATGTTCGTCGAGAAGCCCGTCGCGGTCGACCTGGGCACCGCCGAGCGGATCGCCGACCTGGTCGGGCGCAGTGGGCTGCGCACCGCCGTCGGCCACCACTGGCGCTACCTGAGCGTGCTCGACCAGGCCCGAGACCTGCTCGCCGACCGCCCGGTGCGGATGGTCAGCGGCGCCTGGCTGGACAAGGTGCCCCCGGTGGCGTGGTGGTCACGGCGGGACCGCTCCGGCGGCCCGGTGGTCGAGCAGGCCGCCCACGTGCTCGACCTGGTCCGCGTGTTGGCCGGCGAGGTGACCGAGGTCACCGCGTACGGCAACGGCACCCCGCCGCCGGTCGACGGCGCCGACATCGACTCGGTCACCACCGCCGCGCTGCGCTTCGCCGACGGGGCGGTCGGCACCCTCAGCGCGGCTTGCGTGCTGGGCTGGAAGCACCGCGCCGGCCTGGAGATCCTCGCCGACGGGCTGGCCCTCTCGATCACCGAGGAGGGCCTGACGATCCGCGACGCCGACGGGGAACGACACGTCCCCGCCGACCCGGA
Source organism: Micromonospora sp. A202 (assembly GCF_006715105.1). Classification (NCBI taxonomy): domain Bacteria; kingdom Bacillati; phylum Actinomycetota; class Actinomycetes; order Micromonosporales; family Micromonosporaceae; genus Micromonospora; species Micromonospora sp. A202. The sequence goes on from NZ_VFMP01000001.1 coordinate 2,866,561, forward strand.
GACCGCCCGGGTCGCGGTGGACCGGGCTTTCGTCGACGCCGTCCGCGGCATTGGCGACGACGTCCGAGTGCCGTACGCCGAGGCGCTGGCCACCCAACGGCTGGCCCTCGCGGTGGCCGACTCGGCCCGCACCGGCACCACCGTGCGGCTCGCCACCCCGACCGCCCCGGCGGCCATCAGCACGGGGGTGACCGTCGATGCGTGACAAGGTCGTGGTGGTCACCGGCCCCGGCCGGGTCGAGCTGGTCGAGCAGGACGCCGCGCCGCTGCGTCCCGGCACGTTCCGGGTCGAGACGCTCTACAGCGGCGTCTCCGCCGGCACCGAGCTGAGCTTCGTCAAGGGCACGAATCCCTACCTGAACGTCACCTGGAACGCCGACCTGGGGCTGTTCCAACCGGGCGAGGCGAGCACCCCGTACCCGGTGAACCGCCTCGGCTACATGCAGGTCGGCCGGGTGGTGGAGAGCGACACCCCGGCCGTCGCCGTGGGCACTGTCGGCGCGATGACGTACGGGCACCGCACCGGCTGGCTCGCCGACCCGGTCGCCGAGCGGTTCGTGCCGTTGCCGGACGACCTGGATCCGCTGCTCGGCGTCTACGTCGCGCACATGGGTCCGATCTGCGCCAACGGTCTGCTGCACGCCGCGGCCGACCTGCACGGCACCGACGTCCGCTCCCTCGGCGACGGGGTCCGCGGCCGGCGTGTCGCAGTGGTCGGCGCCGGGGTGGTGGCGCTGCTGACGGCGCTGTTCGCCCGGCGCAACGGCGCCGCCTCGGTGGTGGTGCTCGACCCCACCCCGCACCGTCGCCAGGTCGCCGAGGCGCTCGGTCTGGAAACCCTCGACCCGGACGCGGACGACCCTGCGGTCGTGCTCAAGACCCGGTGGGCCCACACCGCCGGTGACCGGGGCGCCGACGTGGTGTTCCAGTGCCGAGGGCAGGCGTGGGCGTTGCAGCTCGCCCTGCGGCTGCTGCGCCCCCAGGGCACGGTCATCGACCTCGCCTTCTACCAGGAGGGCGCGGACGCGGTTCGGCTCGGTGAGGAGTTCCACCACAACGGGCTCTCGCTGCGCTGCGCGCAGATCGGCCGGGTGCCGCGCGGGCTCGCCCCCACCTGGGACCGCGAGCGGCTCTCCGCCGAGACGATCGACCTGCTCCGGACGTACGGGGACGTGATCCGCAAGCACCTCGTCTCGGCGGTGGTGCCGTTCGACGAGGCGCCCACCCTGCTCACCGATCTGGCCGACCGTCGTCGCCAGGAGCTTCAGGTGGTGCTGTCGACCTGACGCGGCGGGCCGAACCGACCCGGCGGGCCGGAGCGCGCCCGCCCGGGTGACGCGGCGGACTACCGTTCCCCGCATGAGCACCTCGACGCACCGGCCGACCGGCGGCACCTCGACGGACCGGTCGGCCGGTGGCGCCGCCGCGGGTCGACCGGTCGGTCTGGGGGCGCTGCTGCCGTACCTGCGGGAACACCGCGGCACCCTGGTCGTGGTGGGCGTGCTGTCGCTGGTCGGCGCGGCCGCGTCACTGGCGCAGCCGCTGCTCACCCGCACGGTGCTCGACCGCATCGGCGCCGACAATCCCGTCGCCGACCTGGTGTCGGTGCTGGTGGCGCTCGTGGTGCTGGGCGCGGCCATCGGCGGGCTGCGCGACTACCTGCTGCAACGCACCGCCGAAGGGGTGGTGCTGGGCACCCGGCGACGGCTCGCCGGTCACCTGCTGCGGCTGCCCATCGCCGAGTACGACCGCCGGCGCACCGGCGACCTGCTGTCCCGGGTCGGCTCGGACACCACCCTGTTGCGAGCGGTCGTCACCTCCGGGCTCTTCGAGACGGTCACCGGGGCGGTGACGGTGGTCGGCGCCGGCATCGCCATGGTGCTGCTCGATCCGCTGCTGTTCGGCGTCACCCTGCTCGGTGTGGCACTGGGGCTGGGCTTCGCCGCCACCTTCGCCCGCCGGGTCCGGGCGCTTGCCCGAGCCGCCCAGGAGCGGATCGGTGAGATGACCTCGGCAGTGGAGCGGGCCATCTCGGCGGCCCGGACCATCCGGGCCAGTCGCGCCGAGGCCCGGGAGGCGGAGACCGTCACCGGCAGCGCGCGGGAGGCGTACGACGCCGGCCTGCGGGTGGCCCGGGTGCAGTCACTGGTCGGCCCGATCGGCTCGATCACCGTGCAGGGCGCGTTCCTGCTGGTGCTCGGCATCGGCGGTGCACGGGTCGCCGCCGGGGCGATCTCCGTCGGTGACCTGGTCGCCTTCGTCATGTACCTGTTCCTCCTGGCACTTCCGCTGGCCCAGGTGCTGCGGGCATACACCCAGTTGCAGTCCGGTCTGGGTGCCCTCCAGCGGATCGAGGAGATCCTGGCCGTGCCCGCCGAGGGCGCTGCCGACCGGGCCGCTCCCGCCGCCGCGACGACCACCCCACGCCGGCCCGCACCGATGATCGAGTTCGATCGGGTGGGGTTCGGCTACCCGGGCGGAGAGCCGGTGCTGCACGAGGTCAGCTTCGCGGTGCCCGCCGGTACGCGTACCGCGCTTGTCGGCCCCTCCGGCGCCGGCAAGTCCACACTGCTGGCCCTGGTCGAGCGTTTCTACGAGGTCAGCGCCGGCGCGGTCCGACTGGACGGCCACGACATACGGGACCTGCCCCGCGACGCGCTGCGTGCCCGGCTCGGCTACGTCGAGCAGGAGGCACCCGTGCTGGCCGGCACGCTGCGGGAGAACCTGCTGATCACCACCCCGGACGCCACCGACGACCGGTTGCGCCAGGTGCTCGACGAGGTCAACCTCGCGCACCTGGTCGAGCGCACCCCCGAAGGTCTGAATGTCCAGGTGGGGGAGGGTGGGGTGCTGCTCTCCGGGGGTGAGCGGCAGCGACTGGCGATCGCCCGCGCGCTGCTCGCCGGCCCGCCGGTGCTGCTGCTGGACGAACCGACCAGCAACCTCGACTCGCGCAACGAGGCCGCGCTGCGCCGCGCCATCGACGCGGTGGCCGTCCGCCGGACGCTGTTGATCGTGGCGCACCGGCTCGCGACCGTCGTCGACGCCGACCAGATCGTCGTCCTCGACGGCGGTCGGGTGGTGGCCGTCGGCACCCACGCCGAACTGACCGCCACCGACCCGCTCTACCGGGAGCTCGCCACCCACCAACTGCTGGTCGGCTGACTCCGTCCGTTCGGGGGCCGACCTGCGCTCCTCCGCCGGGGTCGAGGTGCTCGCTCCGTTCGGTGTCGACTTGCCGGCGGCCGGGCCGCGCAAGCCGGCCGGAATCGCGTACCGTTGCCGCTCATGGGTGTGTCGCAACGGTTCAAGAGCAAGTTCCGGCGGTTCCTTCAGCGCCCCGGCTCGACCGTGGATCTTGCTCCGCTGGAGAAGCTGCTGCCGGCTGTCGAGGCGCGCGAGGACGAGCTCGCCGCGCTGGACGACGCCGAGCTGACCGAGGCCGCGGGTGCCGCCACCGGTTACGAGGAGATCTGCGCGATCGGCCGCGAGGCCGCCCGCCGCGGCCTCGACCAGCGGCCGTACGACGTGCAGCTGCTCGGCGCGATGTCGCTGCTGTCCGGCAAGGTCGCCGAGATGGCCACCGGTGAGGGCAAGACACTCACCGCCACGATCGCCGCGTACGGGCACGTCCGGCTCGGCAACGGGCCGGTGCACGTGCTCACCATCAACGACTACCTGGCCCGACGCGACGCCCAGTGGATGGAGCCGGTCTACACCCTGCTCGGCCTCACCGTCGGCTGGGTCAACGAGGCCTCCACCCCGCAGGAGCGGCGCGACGCGTACGCCTGCGACGTCACCTACGTCTCGGTCAGCGAGGCGGGCTTCGACTACCTGCGCGATCAGCTGGCCACCGACGTGGAGGACCGCGTGCAACCGGCCCTGACCACCGCGATCGTCGACGAGGCCGACTCGATCATGATCGACGAGGCTCGGGTGCCGATGGTCCTGGCCGGCGCCGTGCCGGGCGAGCAGGACCCGGTGCACGCCGCCGCCGCGCTGGTCCGTGGCCTGCGCAAGGGCAAGCACTACACGGTCGCGGACGACGGCCGCAGCGTGGCGTTCACCTCCGCCGGCCTGGCCGCCATCGAGGCCAAGCTCGACATCGACCTGTACGACGAGGAGCACGTCGAGCAGCTCTCCGCGGTCAACGTGGCGCTGCACGCGCACGCCCTGCTGCACCGTGACGTGGATTACATCGTCCGGGACGGCTCGGTCGAGCTGGTCGACGAGATGCGCGGCCGGGTGGCCCAGCGCCGCCGCTGGCCGGACGGGCTCCAGGCCGCGGTCGAGGCCAAGGAGGGCCTGGACGCCACCGCCGAGGGCGAGGTGCTGGGCACGATCGCCATGCAGGCGTACATCGCGCTCTACCCGAAGGTCTGCGGCATGACCGCCACGGCGGTGCTGGTCGGCGACCAGCTGCGGGAGTTCTTCGGTCTTGAGGTCGCGGTGATCCCGCCGAACACCCCCTGCATCCGCGAGGACGAGCCGGACCGCATCTACGCCACCCGGGCCGAGAAGGACGAGGCGCTGATCGACGAGATCCAGCGCTGGCACGCCAAGGGGCGGCCGGTGCTGGTCGGCACGTTGGACGTCAAGGAGTCCGAGGGCCTGGCCGCCGGTCTCAACGCGGCCGGGGTGCCCTGCGTCGTGCTGAACGCCAAGAACGACGACGAGGAAGCGGCGATCATCGCCGAGGCTGGCGCGTACGGCGCGGTGACCGTTTCCACCCAGATGGCCGGCCGGGGCGTCGACATCCGACTGGGCGGCAGCGACGGCCGCGACCAGGAGCGGGTCGCCGAGCTGGGCGGCCTCTACGTGATCGGCAGCGGCCGGCACGACAGCCGCCGGGTGGACGACCAGCTGCGTGGTCGTGCCGGCCGGCAGGGCGACCCGGGCGGCTCGGTCTTCTTCGTTAGCCTGGAGGACGACCTGGTCGTCCGGCACGCCGCCGACTCGGTGCCGGCGTCGCCGCGGATGAACGCCGACGGCCTGGTGACCGACGAGCAGGTCGACTACGCGGTGGAGCACGCCCAGCGGGTCGCCGAGGGCGTCAACCACGAGATCCACCGCAACACCTGGCGCTACAGCGTGGTGATCGAGCAGCAGCGCAAGGCTCTCGCCGCGCGCCGCGAGCGGTTGCTGACCAGTGACGTGGCCGCCGTGATGCTGCTGGAGAAGGAGCCCGAGAAGGCCGGCGAGATGGACGAGGACCTGCTCGCCCGCGCGGCCCGCTCGATCGCGCTCTTCCACCTGGACCGGCTCTGGGCCGAGCACCTGGCCGAGTTGTCGGAGGTCCGCGAGGGCGTTCACCTGCGCGCGCTGGGCCGGCTCGACCCACTGGACGAGTTCCACCGGGCCGCCGTGCCGGCGTTCAACGACCTGATCCCGGAGATCGAGGCCCGCACCATCGCCACCTTCACCGAGACCGAATTCGATGAGGACTGGCAGCCCGACGACGGCACCCTGGTCCGGCCCACCGCCACCTGGACGTACCTGGTGCACGACAACCCGTTCGGGTCCGAGCTGGACCGGCTGATCGCGTCGATCGGGCGGCGACTCAGCGGCACCTCGCGCTGACGTAGGCCACCGGGCCCCTGTCGTGCCTCCGCGTGCGGCAGGGGGCCCCGATTTACGTCGTTTCGACCCAGGTTTCCTCGGGTAGTAGCGCTGGTCGGTCGATTCGGGAGAGAGCAGACGATGACACAGGTGACGATGAACGCGGACCGGGCGCGAGGGCGCACGGAGGCTGCGAACCGGTGAACCTCGACACGCGGGAGCCGGTGGTGCAGACCCTCGGTGTCCTGGAAACCGCAGCCCTGTTACGCGAGCTGACCGCCGGCCTGATCGCCCTGACCGACTTTGACGAGGCGCTGCTGGCGCTGGTCCGGGTCACCCGGGACGCCGTGGCCGGAGTGCGCTGGTGCGGGTTCACCGCCCTGCGCGCCGGCGAACCCGCCGGTGTGGCCGCCTCCGACGAGCGGCTGGCCGAGCTGGACGACCTGCGACACGGGCCGGACTCGCCGGCGATGAGCGCCATCCAACGCCGCGAGATGATCCTCGCCGCCGATCTGGCCGGCGAGACCCGCTGGCCGGTCTGGACGGCGCGCGCCCGGGATCTCGGCGTGCGCGGGGTCATCTCCGCGCCGGTGGACATCGACGACCAGGTGATCGGCGCGATCAACCTCTACGCCGCCTCGCCGGAGCTGCTGACCCCGCAGCACCAGTTGACCGCGATGCTGCTCGCCGAACACGCCGGCCTGCTGCTGGCGGCCGTCCGCGACCGCAAGCGGCAACTCACGCTCGCCAGCGAGCGGGACGCCTCACTGCTGCACGACGGGGTGGTGGGCCAGGCCGTCGGGGTGATCATGACCCAGCGCGGGTGCCCGCCGGCCGAGGCCCTCGACGTGCTGCGCACCGCGGCGTCGTCCTTGGACATTCCGCTGCGCGAGGTGGCCGAGCGACTGGTCCGGACGGTCTCCCGCCCTCGCGACGCCTGACCGGCGCGACGCCTGACCGGACCGCGCGCCGAGGCTCACCCGGGCGGGTCGGCGTTCGTGGCTCGTCTTGCGTTCGTGGTTCGGCTTGATCGACTCGGGTTCCTTGAATCCGGGGTGTTCGCGGCTCGTGGATGGACCGGTTTCCTGAAGCCCGAGTCGATCAACGTCCCGGCGGTGCGTGTGCCCGCGGTGGTGCTGTGCCCGGGGCGGTGCCTGTGTCCGCAGCGGTGCCTGTGCCCGCGGTGTTGCCCGTTCTCTCGCTCGGCGGCGAGTCGGGCGGCGTCGTTTCGTCCCGACCGGCCTCGGGTAGCACTCTGGTCAGGTGAGCTGCGCCGACCCGGGGGAGGACCGATGCAGAGCCGGCTGCGGGTGCTGGGGCACCCGATCCAACCGATGCTGGTCACGTTTCCACTCGGGCTCTTCGTCAGCGCCACCGTCTTCGACTTCACCGATGTCGTCGGCGGACCGGCGTTCCTGGGCGAGGTCGGCTACTGGACCGGCGTCGCCGCCCTAGTCGCCGCGGCACTGACCGCGGTGGCCGGCATGATCGACCTGTGGGACGTTCCGGTCGACCGCACTCGCCGCACAGCGGTCGCCTTCAACCTGGTCAACGCGGTGATGGCCGGCTTGTTCCTGCTCACCTGCCTGGTCCGGTCGCAGTCACCGGAGCACGGCGCGTCGGCCGCGATCCTGATCACCGAGTTGGTCGCGCTCGCCGCCGGTGGCATCGGCGTGCACCTGGGCGCCCGGCTGATGCGCCAGTTCGACAGCGGCCGCACCGAGACGGGCGGCCTCGACGCGCTCGCCAACGGCACCGTCGAGATTGTCCGCCCGCGCCCCTGACGCGCACTGCCGGCAGAGCATTACAGGCCCCACGCTGCGGGCCCCACGCTGCGGGCCCGTACCCGACCCGCCTGGTTCGTCCGACCTGTGACCCGGTTGGACGGGCGGTGACCGGTCCGGCCGGCCGGCCCTCGCCCGCCCCGCCCGGCCGGGCCGTGGCGGTGGCGGGCGCAAATGAGTTGCCGGTGGGATGGCCGGCCCGTGAGGCTGACCGCCATGACCGATCTGCGGAACGCCGAGGAGTTGATCGCGGAGGCAGCCGCCGCGCCGATCGACGGTTGGGGCTTCGACTGGCTGGCCGGCCGGGCTACCGAGGAACGTCCACAGTGGGCGTACGCCCGACTGGTCGCCGATCGGATGGGGCGCGCCACCGCCGCGCTGGACGTGGACACCGGCGGCGGCGAGGTGCTCGCCGAGGTGCCGCATCCGCCGAAGCTGCTGACGGCCACCGAGGGCTGGCCGCCCAACGTGGAGGTAGCCCGGCGCACCCTGCGCCGGGTGGGCGCGACGGTGGTGGCGGTCGACCCGGACGGGCCACTGCCCTTCCGCGACGCCTCGTTCGACCTGGTGGTCAGCCGGCATCCGGTGCGGACCGACTGGGCGCAGACCGCTCGGGTGCTGCGGCCGGGCGGGACGTTCCTGTCCCAGCAGATCGGGGCGGGCACCATGCGGGAGCTGAGTGAGGCGATCCTCGGCCCGCTGCCGCCGCCGGCCCACCGGCATCCCGAACACGCGGCGGCCGCCGCCGCAGACGCTGGTCTGCGGGTGGTCGACCTGCGTCGGGCCACCCTGCGGGCGACCTTCGCCGACATCGGCGCGGTGGTCTGGTTCCTGCGCAAGGTGATCTGGACGGTGCCCGGGTTCACCGTGGACCGCTACCGCGAACAACTCCTGGCCCTGCACGAGCGCATCACCACCGAGGGCCCCTTCACCGCCCACGCCCAACGCTTCCTCATCGAAGCGACCCGGCCGTGACCCCTGACCGCGGCGATCATGCACTTATGGCGCCCCGCAAAAGTGGCGCACCGGGCCAAGTCGCCCACCACAACTCCATGATCGACCGGGCGGGGGGGGCAGGCCAGGCCAGGCCAGGCCTAGGGCGCTCGGGGCGGACTAGTGGTGGGCCTCATGGTGGGTTGCCAGGACGTCGGCACCGAAGTCGCTGGCGGGGCGGCGTAGCACTGTGTGGGCGTGGTTGCCGTCGGCGCTCGTGTTGTCGTACTCGATCAGCAGGTCGTCGCCCTGCACCCGGTAGTAGTGCCGCTGCCCGGGGTGGGTTGGCCCGGCCCAGGCGAAGTGCAGCCGGCCGGCGTCCAGTCGGCGCGCCTCGCGGATGGCCAGCTCGGGCGGCAGCCGGTCCAGGTAGAGCGCGACCACCTGGTCGAGCAGTGCGCGCCCGGTCGGCCCCAACCGGTCGGACGGCACGCCGAGCGGCTCCAGCGGGGCGTCGACCTGCCCGCGGGTGGCGCTGATGATGTCCGCGGGCGCCTCGTCGGCGATGATCGCGGCGGATCGCTCGGCTGGCCCGATCGCGTCGAGCAGTGCCCGGCCCAGGTCCTCCTCGATGCCGAGTGGGCGGGAGACCGGGCGGCCGGCGTAGCGGACCGCTGCCGGGTTGGCGCCGAAGAAGATCGGTGCGGGGGAGACCTGACCGTCCACCACTGTCATGTTCACCGACAGGTGGTGCCCTTCGAGTCGCCACGCCCAGCGGTCGTCGCGCGCCGGGTCACCGAACACGGCCACCCAGTAGTCACCGCTGTGCCGCCCGCGGTGCCAGCCTTCGGCGCGGTCCAGCACCTCCTCCAGTGCGATGATCGCCATCGCCTGCGCGTACGCCGAAGGGCTGAGCGCGGTGGCCAGCAACCGGTGCGCGGCCTTGCGGCCGGCGACGTCGAGCTCGGAGAGGCAGACGCCGGGCCGGGGTCGAGGCCGGTACTCCAGCCAGCGTCGGGACGACTCGTCGTCGAACGGGTGCACGGCGCTGTCGCGGGCGGCGGGGTCGAGCGCGGCCAGCAGCGTGGTGCCGGCGGCCCGCATCTGCTCGGGCAGGGGATCTTCCACCGACCCTGTATACCGGCCCGTCGGCGCTGGTGTCAGCCGGCGCGCAGCAGCTCCGTCATCTCCGGCAGGTCGAAGAACTGCGCGGTCTCCAGTGCCGAGGGGTTGCCGTGTGCCGGGTCGGCGCCGGCGGCGAGGAGCGCGCGGACCGCTTCGGTGCTGCTGCGGAACACCGCGGCGGCCAGCGCGGTCTGACCCCGGTCGTTGGCCCGGGAGTGGTCGGCGCCGCGACTGAGCAGGGCGGCCACCGTGTCCGGGTGGGCGTGGTACGCGGCCAGGATCAGCAGCGTGTCGCCCTTGTCGTTGGTGAGGTTGACGGGCAGGCCGGCGTCGAGCTGCGCGGCCAGCTCCTCGGTGGAGCCGGCCCGGGCCAGGTCGAACATCCGGTGCGCGAACGCCAGCGTCTCGGCGTCGAGGTGGTCGGTCACCGGTCCAGGTTAGTCGCAGCGGTCCTGATACGTTGCTCGGCCGGTGTGCTGGGGGGAGGGGTCCGATGGCGGAGACGGTGTACGTGGGCAACGCGGGTGTCGACGGTGCCACCAATGCCGGTTGGCTGCTCGGGCACTTCGCGCCGCCGGGGGAGATCCGGCACAGCGCCGATGTCGAGGTGAAGTGGGGAGTGCACCCGCCGGGGCAGGCCCGGTCCCGGTGGGCGACCGGGGAGCGGCGCACCACTCTGCTCGTACTCATCGAGGGGTGCTTCCGGGTGGAGCTGCCGGACCGCACGGTACGGCTGGCCGCGCCGGGCGACTACGTGGTGTGGGGTCGGGGAGTGGACCACTCCTGGTTCGCGGAGCGCGCGTCGGTGGTCCTGACCGTGCGGTGGCCCTCGCTGCCCGGCTACCGGGTGGACCCGCCGGTGCTGCGCTGATCGACACCAGGTCTGACCTGCGTCCCAGCAGGTGGAATTACCTACTAAACCTATAGGCTTTGCCGTCTAGAGTACGAGGGCACCCCGCCGAACGACCCGCGAGGAACCGCCATGACGCACCGCCGCCCGGAGCCCGACCTGCTCACCGTCGCCGCCCGGTGGGCCGACCCGGCCGGCTGGCCGGTCGCGCTGCGCTTCGACCCGGCCGAGCGCTGGTACGCGCGCCTCGACGTCGGCGACGACCACGAGGTGTGGGCACTGAGCTGGCTGCCCGGGCAGGGCACCGACCTGCACGACCACGGTGGTTCGGCCGGAGGGTTCCGGGTCGTCAGCGGCACGCTCACCGAGGAGACGGTCGCCGCCGGCCGGTTGCGCCCACGACTGCTGCGCGCCGGCGCCGGTCGCCGCTTCGGCCCCCGACACGTGCACCAGGTGACCAACCAGGGGCCGGCGTCGGCGGTCAGCGTGCACGTCTACCGGCCGGCGTTGCTGCGGATGACCCGCTACCACCTGGTGGACGGGCGGCTGCGGGTCGCCGAAATCGCCGAAACCGGCCGGTCCTGGTGACCGCGGCGAGCCCACGATCCACTCCCTGTCACCGGAAGGAACCGATAATGCAGGTAACCGCCGAGCACTGTCCGGCCCCCGTGCCGCCGCCGGGCTCCCGGGGCATCGACGAGATCCTGGCCGCCGCGCGTGCCCGGCTGCACCGGTTGGACCCGGAGCGCGCGCACCTCGCGTACCGGGCCGGAGCGCTGCTGGTCGACATCCGACCGGCAGCGCAGCGGGCCGCGCACGGCGTGGTGCCGGGCTCGCTCACTGTCGAGCGCAACGTGCTGGAGTGGCGCTTCGACCCCCGCTGCCCGGCCCGACTGCCGCAGGCGGTCGACTACGACGTACCGGTGATGATCCTCTGCCAGGAGGGCTACACCTCGTCGCTGGCCGCCGCCGCCCTGCAGGACGTCGGCCTGCACCGGGCCACCGACGTGGTCGGCGGCTTCGCGGCCTGGCGGATCGCCGGCCTGCCAGCCCTCGGCCCGACCCCGCTGCACACCTCCCCACTCGCGTCCCCCGTCAAGACCGGGTGGGCGCGCCGCTGACCGTCACGCCGCACCCGGCGTGGCGGGCGTACCGCCACTCAGGAGGCACCATGTCCGTCGTCGCCATCCCCACGCGCCGCCACCCGGGCACCCGCCCGGCCCGCCCGCGCACCGGCCCGACCCTCACCATCACCCTCGACCTCGTCCCCGGGCCGCTGAGCCCTCGGCTGGCCCGGTTGGTGCAGCTGCTCGGCGAGCTGGCCGAGTCGGGGGAGGGCCAGCTGCGTACCGTCGAGGACGTGGTGCCCGCGCCGCGAGCGGCCGCGAGCCCCGCCGCCGGCGCGCCGTCCGCCGACGCCGCCCACGTCCGCATCCTGGCCGGCTCGCGGATGGTCCGCCAGGGCGACCGGCTCGTCCCGCTGACCCGCATCGAGTACGAGCTGCTGCTGTTCCTGGCCGAGCGGCCGCGCCGGGTCTTCACCCGCCTCCAGCTGCTGTCCAGTGTGTGGGGGTACGAGCACGCGGTGGCCCGGACCGTGGACGTGCACGTTCGACGGCTGCGCGCCAAGCTGGACGGCTCGGAGTTGGTGACCACCGTCTACGGGGTTGGTTACCGGTTGGCCGACGAGGCTCGGATCAGCGTGGACCACAGCCGATAAGCCCTGGTCCGGCGGCCCGCGACAACCTCGGTGAACCGGGCGGGGACCCCCGTATCGGGGCATCTCGGCGACTCTGCTGTAATCATCAGGCTTCGTACGCAGAGCGAGCGTCTGGCTCCGATGTGTTCGTCAATTGTCACATTCATGCAACGCAGCCGCCTCTTGATTCTCGCCCGGGTGCCGGGAAGCATCGATGAAGCGGCGTCCCGGGCCGTGGGGAGATACCCGGACCAGCCCAAGGAGGACCATGTCGGTCAGCCCTGCCTCGTCGCGCGCCGGATGGCATACGTCGCAACCCGCGGTGCCCGGTCGACCGCCCGGCGGTCAGCGTCGCCCGGCGAACACCGCGACGCCCGTGCTCACCGTGACGCTGTCCATCCCGCTGGCCTGTGAGGAGTCGCTGACCCCAGCGGCACGTCGGCTGCTCGAAGCCGCCCGGGAGATGCTGGAGCGCGGCGAGGGCGTGATCATTGGGTCCGTTCCGACCGAACGCCGCCCCGACGAGGTGCCCGCCAACCGGTCACCGACCCGGACCCTCAGCCCGACCATCCCGGCCCTGCACATCCTCGCCTCGTCCCGCTCGGTGCTGCGCGACGACGAGCCGCTGCCGCTGACCCGGCTGGAGTTCGACCTGCTGCTGCACCTGGTCGCCCACCCGCGCCGGGTGTTCACCCGGCTGCAACTGCTCAACGCCGTCTGGGGCTACGAGCACGCCGGCGTACGCACCGTCGACGTGCACGTGCGTCGGCTGCGCGGCAAGGTCGGCGTGGACGTCCCCCTGGTCACCACCGTCTACGGCGTGGGCTACCGGCTGGCCGACGACGCCCGGGTCACCATCGACCGCAGCAGCTGACCGCCGTCACCCGCCCGCCCTTCGCGGGGCAGGATGGTCCGGTGCGCATCCGTCCCATCTCGCCCGACCTGCTCGTCACCGAGCTGACCGGCCGGCTAGCCGACGCCGCGACCCGCGCCGCCACCGGGCCCGCCCGGCTGCGGGTGGCGGTGGACGGTGCTCCCGCCGCTGGCCCGGACGAGCTTGCCGCCGCGCTCGTCGACCCGCTGCGCGCTCGGGGCCGTCCGGTGCTGCACGTACGCGCCACCGACTTCCTCCGCCCCGCGTCCCTGCGCTACGAGCTGGGCCGCACCAACCCGGACTCCTTCTACGAGAACTGGGTCGACGAGGCCGGCCTGCGCCGGGAGGTGCTCGACCCGGCCGGCCCGGGCGGCACCGGGCGGGTGCTCCCGTCGCTCTGGGACGCCGACGCCGACCGGGCCAGCCGTGCTCAGTACGTCGACCTGCCACCCGGAGGCGTCGTCCTCGTCAGCGGCCCGCTGCTGCTCGGCGGCGGCCTGCCCTTCGACGTCGCCGTCCACCTGGAGCTGTCCCCGGCGGCCCTGCGTCGACGCACCGAACCGGCCCAGGAGTGGGCGCTGCCCGCCTTCGACCGGTACGCCGAGGAGGTCGTCCCGGCGAGCTTCGCCGACGTGGTGGTACGAGCCGACGACCCCCGCCGCCCCGCGCTCGTGGAGCCCGGCGGAGACGGCTGACAAGCCCCGGGAATTCGCCGGTTTGCCCGGCCGATCCCGTGGGTAATCGCCCGGCTCACAGAGCGCAGGTGATCGCCCGCGCACCGTTTGCGACCGTGACCGGGGCTTCACGCCGCCGGCACCCGGTTCACAGTGAGCCACAGGCCCAGGAAAGGCAGGCAGCGATGCTCGTCCACGACACGGTCGGTACGACCCGTTCCCAGACGGAGATCGACCAGATCCGGCTCTCCCTGCAGGCGCGCTACGACGAGCTGACCGCCGAGTACGACCAGGCCGTGCTCCAGAGCCAGGTGCTGCGGCTGGTGGAGGTCGGCGACACCGCCGGCGACGACCAGGCCGACAGCGGCACCAAGACCGCCGAGCGGGACACCGCGCAGTCCCTGTTGCGCACCATCCTCGACCGCCGCGCCCAGTACGAGCACGCGCTCGGCCGGCTCGCCGAGGGCACCTACGGCTGGTGCGAGGGCTGCTCGGCGGCGATCCCGGTGGAGCGACTGGAGATCTTCCCGGCCGCCACCACCTGTGTGACCTGCAAGCAGACCCGCGAACGGCGGGCGGCCTGAGCGACGTCAGCGGTTGCCGGTCGGTCCGTGACGCGATGGACTTGAACCATGGGTGACATCCTCGTGGGCACCGCGTCCTGGACCGACCGCACCTTGCTGGACTCGGGTTGGTACCCGCAGACGGCGGACACCCCGGAGAAGCGGCTGGCCTACTACGCGCGGCAGTTCCCGCTGGTCGAGGTGGACGCCACCTACTATTCGCCGCCCGCCGAGGCGACCGCGAAGCTGTGGGCGGAGCGCACGCCGGCCGGTTTCACCTTCAACATCAAGGCGTTCAGTCTGCTGACCGGACATCCCACCCGGGTCAGCGCCCTCTACAAGGACCTGCGTCCGGAGACCGACAAGAAGAACGTCTACCCCGACGACCTGCCTGCGCAGTCGTACGAGGAGGTCTGGACGCGCTTCCTGTCCGCCCTGGACCCGCTGGTCGAGGCGGGCAAGCTGGGTGCGCTGCTGTTCCAGTTCCCGCCCTGGTTCACCATCAAGCGGGCCAACAAGCAATACCTGCTGGAGGTGGCGAAGCGCTGCGCGCCGCTGCGCCCGGTCTACGAGTTCCGGCACGCCTCCTGGTTCGACGGCGACAACGCCGATGAGACCCTGGCCTTCCTGCGCGAGCACAAACTGCCGTACGTCTGCGTGGACATGCCGCAGGGCCACCGCTCGTCGCTGCCCCCGATCCTGGCCGCCACCGCGGACCTCGCGGTGGTGCGCTTCCACGGCCACAGCGACAAGTGGACCAGCAAGGACATCCACGAGAAGTTCGGCTACCACTACTCCAAGCGGGAGCTGGCCGACTGGGCGCCGAAGCTGCGCGAGCTGGCCGACGAGGCCGGTCAGACGCACGTGTTGATGAACAACTGCTACCGCGACTACGCGCAGACCAACGCGAAGACCCTCGCTGGCCTCCTCGACGCCAACTGACCTCACCCGATCCGGGTGGGGCCGGGTCACCCGCAGCGCCGGCAGGCTGGGCACGGTGGGTACGACCGCCCGGGGGTGGTCGACGCCGCAGACGACACGGAGGTGACGGGGATGACGGTTCGAGTGGTGACGGATCGACGGCGCGGTGCCGTCCTGCACGTGGTCGGTACGGCGGACAACGCCCGCCGCGCGCCGCAGGGCAGCCCGGTGCGGGCACGCCGCGGCCCATCGGGGCCGCCTCGCCGCGCCGATGACCGACGGTGGGACAGCACGGAACGGGGGTCGGACGATGGCTGACTCGATGATCTCAGCGTTCGAGTCCTCGCTGGACAAGACGAACCTCATTCTCAAGGACATCGAGAACGCCTACGGCTGGCCGAAGGAACGGCGCAACCAGTCGTACGCGGCTCTGCGCACGGTGCTGCACCTGCTGCGCGACCGGCTGCCGGTGGACGAGAGCGTCGAGTTCGCCCAGCAGTTGCCGGTGCTCGTGCGGGGGATCTACTTCGACGGCTGGGTGCCGTCCGACGTGCCGATCAAGCTCAACCGGGACGACTTCCTCTACGAGGTCCGTCAGGGCTTCCCGTACGACGCGGAGGGCGGCCCGGAACGGGTGACGCAGGTGGTGCTGGACACCCTGCGCCGACACGTCACCCAGGGCGAGTGGCAGGACGTGAAGGACACCATGCCCAAGGACCTCGCCAAGATGATGCCGTGACGGCCTGACGCTCGTGAGCCCGCCCGAGGAACGCCTCGGGCGGGCTCAGTCGCCGGAGGTGTCCGCCTCGGCCGGCGTCGGCACCCGAGACACCGGGTGCCCGGCCGCACGGGCCAGCGCGGCGAACGCGACAGCGTCCACGATGGCGGCGCCGCCCGGGTCGTTGTTGAAATAGACGTACGTCGGCTCGTCCTCGCCGAAGGCGTCGGTCAGCCGCCGCACCCATGAGGTGAGCGCCGCTCGGCCGTAGCGGGGCCAGGGCCGTGCCCGCCCCTCGTGCAGCCGCAGGTATCCGAAGTCCGTGGTGCGCCAGCGCGGTGCGACCGGGCGTCCCAGCCGGTCGGCCCAGACCAGCGCCGCCCGACGCCGTTCCAGCACCGCCCGGGTGGCGTCGGTCCACCAGGAGGGGTGCCGGGGCTCGACGGCGACCCGCACCTCGGCCGGGAACAGCCGCAGGGTCGCGTCCAGCGCGTCGACGTCCGCCCGGAGGTTCGGCGGCAGTTGCAGCAGCACCGGGCCCAGACGGTCACCGAGCGCGGTGGCGCGACCGAGGAAACGTGCCACCGGCTCTTCCGGATCGCGCAGCCGCTTGATGTGGGTAAGGTAGCGACTCATCTTCACCGCCACGCAGAAGTCCCCCGGTGTACGCGCCCGCCAGGCGGCGAAGGTCTCCCGTTCCGGCAGCCGGTAGAAGGCGTTGTTGACCTCGACAGTGGCGAACCCGGCCGCGAAGTGCTCCAGCCAGAGCCGCTGCGGCAGTTGTTGCGGGTAGAAGCGGCCCCGCCAGTCCCGGTACTGCCAGCCGGACGTGCCCACCAGGATCACCACCCCATCCTGGCACTCTCCGCCGCCGCTCGCGAACTGCCCGTGTCGCCCCGGTTCGGCGTCTACGGTGAGGGTTAGAGAAGATCGCGCGTGGGGTACCACCCGCAGCACGACGGACCCCGGCGCACGGCGGGGCGGCACACCCGAGGGAGTACCGATGGCACTCAACGATGACGACATGCAGACCATGGGCGGCGGCGGCGCGGAGGGCCCGGCCGACGGTGGCGCGACCCCGGGCCAGCACGACGGTGGCGCCGACGGTGGCGCGGAGGGTCCCGCCGATGGCGGTGCCACCCCGGGTCAGCACGACGGTGGCGCCGACGGCAGCGCGGAGGGTCCCGCCGATGGCGGTGCCACCCCGGGCCAGCACGACGGTGGCGCCGACGGTGGCGCGGAGGGTCCCGCCGATGGCGGTGCCACCCCGGGTCAGCAGGACGGCGGCGCTGACGGCAGCGCCCGGTAGCGGCACATCATGACGCACCTCGACCCGCCGGGCGGCCACGGCCGCCCGGCGGTTCCGTCCGCGAACGCCGCCGAGGCACTGGCCCGTTGCGTCTCGGTCGAGCCGGCCAAGTTCGCCGCCGCGCACTGGGGACACACCCCGCTGCTCTCCCGCGCCGCCGAGCTGCCCAACGCGTCCGGCTTCGCCGACCTGCTCAGCCCCGCCGACGCCGACGAGCTGCTCAGCCGGCGCGGTCTGCGTACCCCCTTTCTGCGCGTCGCCAAGGACGGCCAGTTGGTGCCGGCGGCGCGCTGGACCGGCGGTGGCGGCGCGGGCGCCGAGATCGGCGACCAGGTCCTCGACGAGCGGGTCCTGGAGCAGTACGCCTCCGGCGCCACGTTGGTGTTGCAGGGCCTGCACCGGATCTGGCCACCGCTCGTCGACTTCACCCGTGACCTGGGCCTCGCGCTCAACCAGCCGTTACAGATCAACGCCTACCTCACCCCGGCGGGCAGCCAGGGGTTCGCCACCCACTACGACACCCACGACGTGTTCGTCCTCCAGGTCGACGGTCGCAAACACTGGCGGATCCACCCGCCCGTGCTGCCCGACCCGCTGGAGAAGCAGCCGTGGGGTGGCCGCGCCGACGAGGTAGGTGCCACCGCGCAGGGCCAGGCCGCGCTGGACGTGGTGCTCGCCCCCGGCGACGCCCTCTACCTGCCCCGGGGTTGGCTGCACAGCGCGCAGGCGCAGGACGCCAGCTCGCTGCACCTGACCGTGGGCATCCGCGCGCTCACCCGCTACGCCCTGGTCGAGGAGCTGTTGGCGCTGGCCGCCGAGGACCAACGGCTGCGGGCCAGCCTGCCGTTCGGCACCGACGTCGCCGACCCGGACGCCATCGAACCGGAGCTGACCGAGACGGTCGAGGCACTGCGGGACTGGCTCCTGCGCGCCGACCCCGGTGCGGTCGCCGCGCGGCTGCGCCAACGTGCCTGGCCGGCCGCCCGCCCGGCACCCATCCGGCCGCTCGCCCAGGCCGACGCGGTGGCCGCGCTTGACGCCGACTCCCGGGTCACAGTGCGTCCGGGCCTGCGCTGGCAGTTGGTGCCGCACGGGTCGGACTCGGTGGCGCTGCGGCTGTTCGACCGGACGATCACCCTGCCTGGTGACTGCGAGGCGGCGGCTCGTGTCCTGCTCAGCGGCGCAGTGACCCGGGTTGGTGACCTGCCCGGCTTGCCCGACGACGCCGACCGGGTCACCCTGACCCGGCGACTGCTGCGCGAGGCCGTCCTGGTCCCGGCCTGACCGCCGGTCTGCCTGTGCGCGCGTCCCGCCGGCCTTGCGCTGTCGGCCCGGTCTGCGGCGTCCACCCGGCCACCCCGCGCGTCAGCGGCCGAGCACCAGCAGCAGCACCGTGGTGACCACCCCGGCGCCGAGGACCACGGTGATCGGTCGAGGACCGAGCATCGCGTGCCGGCGGTCGGCCAGCACCCGCGCCGGCACCAGGCCGATCAACGGCCCGAACAGGGTCACCACCAGCGCCAGCACCGGCATCCCGACCGCGAGATCGCCGCCGTACCCGACGCCCAACGCCCGTGCCCCAACCCCCAGGGCGTACGCCAGGACGGCGCCGGCCACCCCGCACAGCGCCAGCAGCGGGTTGACCGAGCCCGGTAGCTCACCCGGCTGCCCGGCGCGGTCGAGCAGGTCACGGGCCTTTCCGAGCAGCAGCACCGGATCGGTGGCCGTGGTGCCGTTCGCGGGTGCGGGCGGGCCACCGAGGCGACGGGCGCCGAGGCGCGAGCGGACCTGCTGCCACAGGTGGGCCACCTCGGCGTCGACGCGTTCCTGCTGTTCGCGGGCGGCGACCAGCTCCTCCTCGGCGTACTGGAGCTGCTCGGCGGCGTCGGCGACGGCCCGCTCGGCAGCGGCGCACTGCCGCTCGTACCAGGTGTGCGCCTCGGCGCGCTGCTCACCCACTCGCGCGGTGAGGTCAGCCAATCGTCGGAGCTGGGCCGTGTACGTCTCGCTGGCCACCGGTTCGTTCATCGCGACGGACCATAAGGGATGATCACCTGTCCGGTGCGGTGCACCGCCCGGTCGAAGAAGAGGCCCCGCCAGGGGCGGGGATACCAGTCCGGGCCGCCGGTGCCCGGGTAGAGCGAGGAACCCAGCTCGCCGCCGTGCGTGTCCAGCGCCACCCAGGCGCCGATCTGGTCGGTACGCGCGGCGGGCCCGCCGAGGTCGGCACGCATCCGTGCCACTCCCCGCCACCAGGCCAGCACGTGCGTCCGTCGTTCCGGCCCGTCGTGCAGGATCCGCCGCAGCTGCTCCAGCCCGGTGCGTCGGCCGGCTCGGGCGGCCAGCGCGCCGGCTGCCGCGTCGACGGCGAACAGCAGCAGGTAGTGCGGGCTCCCCGGGCCGGTCAGCCCGTCGGCCGTCTCGGCCATCAGCTCACCGACGGTCTCCTCGTCGTACCAGGCGGCGTCGTCGGCCAGGTCGTCGTAGAGCGCACGGGCGATCGGGTCAGCGTCGGCGTCGAGGCAGGCGATGGAGAACCGGGCGGTGCCCGGCGGGTGCTGGCGGGCCAGTGAGCGGGCCGCCGCGTCCAGCACCGCGCAGGCCTCGTCCACCCGGGTGCCGAGCACGGCGAGGTTGCGCCCGGGGGCGCGCGGCAGCCGCAGCGCCGCCGAGCGGGACTGTACGTCGATGATCTCGCCGAGCAGGGCGACCGGGCTGCGCGGCACGCTCCCGTCCGCGGGCGTGGCGAGCGTACGGAAGTCCGGGGCGTCCGCCAGTCGGGGAATCGCGTCGCCGTCGAAGAGCCGGGCCGGTGCGGCGTCGGCCGGGCGCATCCGCCACAGCCGGTGCTGCAAACCGCTCCACGTCTCCCAGTCGCTGGCCGACGGGATCCGGGCGACCTCGTTGCCCTCCACCATGCCCGACTCGGCGTTGACCACCGCGTGCCAGCGAGGCAGCGACTGTGCCGCGTCGTTGCGTTCGGCGAGGATCCGCAGCGCCTTGGGCAACGCGATGCGCAGGGTGAACTGGGCGACCAGCGCGGGGCGGCCCCACAGGGCCTCGATGCCCCGCACGTCCTGTGAGGCGAGCACCAGGTGGATGCCCTGGGACCGGCCGCGTCGGGCCAGGTCCTCCAGCAGGTCGGCCGACTCCCGGGCGACCACGTCCCGACCGGCCAGCAGCATCTGGAACTCGTCGACTACCGCGACGATCCGTGGCCAGTGCCCGGTCGGGTCGACGGCCCGCAGCTCGGCCAGCTTGGTCACCTCGTGCTTCTTGGCCGCGTCGGCGCGCCGACGCAGCTCCTCGGCGAGGAAACGCAGCAGCGCCAGGCCGAACTCCCGGTCGGTGTTGACGTTGATCCCGACCAGGCGCATGTGCGGCAGCCAGCTCGGGTCGCGCCGGCCCTGCGCGAACCGCGCGAAGGACACGCCCTCCTTGAAGTCGAGCAGGTAGAACTCCAGCTCGGCGGGGGAGTAGCGGGCGGCGAGGGCGCCGATCCACGCGAAGATCAGGTTGGTCTTGCCGGTGCCGGACGGTCCGCCGATCAGCGCGTGCGGTGGATAGTCGCCCAGCGTCAGCCGCACCGGCCGGCCCTGCGGCCCCTCGCCGATCGGCGCGGTCAGCCCGTCGGATGAGTCCTCGCGCCACATCAGCTCCGGCGGGGGCAGCAGGTCCGCGAACGGGGTCGGCGGTGGGCCAGCGTTCACCCGGGCGGCGATCTCCCGGCACGTCTCGGTGACCAGCGTCGCCGGTGGCGGTGGATCGAGGCGGACGGGCAGCCCGGCCGACCCGCCGATGCGTGCGCCGGACACCCCGGCCACCACCCGGGTCACCGTCGGGTCCTCCGGCAACGGCACACCGTGGACCACCAGGTGCACCCCGCAGGCCGCGCCGGCGCGTACCACCCGGTCCAGTTGCCCGCGCTCGTGCCGGTTGAGCTCATCACCGCCGAGCAGCACCGCCACCCGCCACGGCTCGGGTCGTCGGCCGGTCGCCGCGGCCAGCTCGCGCAACGACGCGTACTCGCCGGCGAGCACCGTCTCGTTGATCCGGCGGATCTGCTCCACCAGGTCGTCGAGCAGTGGGCCCAGACCGCCGGGGCCGACGAAGGTGAGCAGCCCCGCCGTGCCCAGCGGCGCGAACCCGGCCAGGCCACCGCCGAGCTGCTCCGGGTCGTACCCGACCAGGCGTACCGCGCCCGGGTCGGCGCGGCCGGCGGCCCGCAGCAGCAACGCGGACATGACGGCGTCGCAGCCGGCGCGATCGTCCCCGGACAGGTGTACGTGCCCGGCGTCGAGCAGCGGCACCAGCGCGGGCACCGGGTCGACGCCGTCGACCCGGACCGTGCCGACCCGTAGCGCGCCGGGTGGCTCCGCGCGGCGGGCGGGCGTCGGGGCCCACCCCGCCCAGTCGGCCCCCGCGCAGCCCGGCGCCTCCTGCCGGGCCGCGTCGGCGGCGCGCCGGGCCAGCTCGGCGATCCGGGTCGAGTAGCGGGCGTCGATCTCGGCGACGCGGCGGTCGCGCTGGGCGCCCACCCGTGCCGGTACGGCCGCAGCCGCCCGCTCGACCCGGGCCAGCCGTTCGCGCCCGGCGGTCAGCTCGGCCTGGGCGGCGGACAGGCGGGTACGGGTCGCGCCCAACGCCTCGGCGAGGGTGTCCCGGACCCGGCTGGCCAACTGGCCGCGCCGGTCAGCCATCGGAGCTCCGTCGAGCCGGCGCGTCCCGCCACGGGCTACCCGAGCGCGGCGGCACACCACCGGAGCGGGGCGGCACACCATCCGTGCGCGGCGGCAGGCCACCGGGCCGCGGCAGCAGGCCACCGGAGCGCTGCGCACCCGGCCGCTGAACAGCACCGCCGACGCGCGCGCCCGCGCCCGCCGACTGTCCGGCCCCGCCCGACTGCCCCGGGCCGGCCGGCCGCCCGGCCCGCGCCGGTTGCCCCGCACCGCCTCGTTGCTCCGCGCCATTCTGTTGCCCCGCGCCGTGCGCTTGTCCCGCGCCCACTGGCTCTTTCACGCCGCCTGCGGGGAGGTCCCGGCCGAGTCGGGCGAGCAGCAGCCCGGTTGCCACCCCGGCGGTGACCGCGGAGTCGGCCGCGTGCGGCGGCTCCCCGGAGGCGCGCGGTGGCGGCATCCGGCACACCCGGGTCAGCAGTGTCTCCAGCACCGGCGGCGGCAGCCCGGGCAGCAGGTCGCGTACCCGCCCGTCCAGCTCACCGCGCAGCCGCCCGAGGTCGGTGGCGCGGGGCGGGTGCCCCAGCAGCTCACCGGCCAGCTCGCGCAGCAGGGGCGGCGCCAGCGCCGCCATGCCCAGCCCCACGTCGGCCGGGGCCCGGCGCAGCTCCTTGCGGAGCCGGTCCCGGTCGCCGGAGCGGACACCACCCACCACTCGGCGCAGCAACTCCTGGGAGTCGTCCACCCGCTCGTCGGGTTCGTCGTCGGTGCCCTCGCGCCCGCCGGTCAGCTCGGCCACCCGCACCGACCACCAGCGGCTCATTCGCACCTGCTCGGCCGGCTCCGGCGCGACCGCTGTGGGCCCGGCGGCCGGCGGTGTGTCGTGGCGGGGGGCGCGTTGTTCGGGGCGGGGCGCCGGGGTGCCGTCCGCGCCCAGCCCGATCGCGGTCAGGTACGCCGAGAGCTGCTCCTGTGCCACCCGCAACGCGTAGCCGGCGCTCTCGGCGTGCTCGGTCGCGGCGGACAGCTCCGGCACCCCCATCGGGTTGGCCGACTCCTGGCGTACCCAGCGCAGTCTCTCCGCGGCCAGGCCGAACTTCTCCAGCGCCTGCCCCAGCAGGGCCACCGGGAACTCCTCGCTGGCGGCACGGACCTGCCCACCGACGTCCTCGATGATGGACATGGTGGCCTACAGGGTGGCGACGTAGAGCTGCGCCTGCTCCACCGCGACCAGTGTCGCGGCGAGACACTCCTCCAGCTCCTGGCTGGCCTGTGTCAGCGACGACTGGGCCGCCTCCACCGTCTCGTGCCCGCTGCCCTCGAGCGCGCCGGCGAGGGTCTGCTGCGCCTCGGACAGTTTCTCGCCGGCCGCCTGCACGGCTGTCTGCCCGTCCCCGATCTGTTGGAGGGCAACATCAATGGCAGCCTTCAACTCGGCGACGCTCGCCACGGCGGAACCTCCTGGGGGCGGGGAGATCTCCATTAGAGCCTATCGGGGGCCGCGAAAGAACATCCGCCCTGTCGGTGTTCCTGCCCGCCTGTCCGGAAGGCCCCCTGAAGTGCCGGGAGTCCGTTCTGTGGGAGTCCCAGTGCGAGAATTTCTCAGGTGTTGGCGGGGGCCTCGCGGAGCCAACGCGGGCCGTACACCTCGGCGCCCAGCGCCGTCACCCGCCCGCGCAGCTCCCGGTCCGCGGTGACCACCAGCCGACGGCGCTCGGGCGCGTCGGCCACCAGCTCGACCACTGTGTCGTCGCCGGAGCCGGCGGCGGAGACCACCCGCACGCCCTCGGTGCCCGGCACGTCCCGCGCCGCACCCTCGACCACCAGCACCACCTCGACCGGGGCGGGCAGCCGTGCCGGCAGCCCGACGGTCGCCACCGGGGCGAGCGAGTCGCGTAGCCGGGCCGCGGCGCCGGCGCGGTCACGCCACCACCCGTTCGGGCGGGAGCCGACAACGTTGGCGCCGTCCACGATCAGCAGCGGGGTCTCAGTCATCCCCTCAGCCTGCCACCAAACGGCCGGCCCCGGCCGGACGCCACTCCCGGAATGCCGGTGCTCCACCACCTGCGGCGTTTGTCGGGGCGCGCGCCGGGTAGCCCCTGCCGACCGTGCCGCGCCCGACTGCGGAGGACAGACATGATGGGACCCGGTGACATCGGCTCCGACCCGTGGGACGAATTCCTGGCCAGATACTTCGGCCGGGGCGAGGGAGGGCGCCGGCCACCGCACCGGGTCGACATCACCCGTCTGATGACGGCCGACGCACGGGAGATGCTGGCCGACGCCGCCCGGCGGGCCGCCCAGCGCCAGAGCAGCGACCTGGACACCGACCACCTGCTCTGGGCGGCGCTGCAACGCGAACCCCTGCGGGACCTCGTACGCCGGGCCGGCGCCGACCCGGACACCCTGCTCAACGCGCTCGGGGGGAAGGGCGACGGCGCACCGCGCGGGGAGGTGCCGCCGAACCTGTCGTTGACCCCCGCCGCCAAGCGGGCGCTGCTCGACGCCCACCAGCTGTCCCGGGCGATGGGCGCCAACTACATCGGCCCTGAGCACATCCTGATGGCGTTGCCGCTCAACCCGGAGTCGCCGGCCGGGCGGATGCTCGCCGCCGGGCGGATCCAACCCGAGTCGTTGCAGGCGGCCAACGCCGAGCGCGGGCCGATGAACGGCCCGAAGCCGGATCGCGGCACGCCCACCCTGGACCAGTACGGGCAGGACCTCACCGACCTGGCCCGCAACGATCAGATCGACCCGGTGATCGGACGGGCCGACGAGATCGAGCAGGCCGTGGAGATCCTGTCCCGGCGTACCAAGAACAACCCGGTGCTGATCGGCGAGGCCGGTGTGGGAAAGACCGCCATCGTCGAGGGGCTGGCCGAGCGGATCTGCGACGGTGACGTCCCGCAGACCCTGCTCGGCAAGCGGGTCGTCCAACTCGACCTGGCCGGTCTGGTCGCCGGCACCCGCTACCGGGGCGACTTCGAGGAGCGGCTGAAGAAGGTGATCGACGAGATCCGGGCGCACCGGGACGAGCTGATCATCTTCATGGACGAGATCCACACCCTGGTCGGGGCGGGTGGCGCCGGCAGCGAGGGCGGGATGGACGCGTCCAACATGCTCAAGCCCGCGCTGGCCCGCGGCGAGCTGCGGGTGATCGGCGCGACGACGCTGGACGAGTACCGCAAGAGCATCGAGAAGGACGCGGCGCTGGCCCGGCGCTTCCAGCCGGTGCTGGTGCCCGAGCCCGGCGTCGACGACACCATCGCCATCCTGCGTGGTCTGCGCGACCGGTACGAGGCGCACCACCAGGTGCGTTTCACCGACGAGGCGCTGGTCGCGGCCGCCGAGCTGTCCGACCGGTACGTCACCGACCGGTTCCTGCCGGACAAGGCCATCGACCTCATCGACCAGGCCGGCGCGCGGGTGCGGCTGCGCACCCGCACGCCCGCCTCCGACGTGCGGGAGCTGGAGCAGGAGCTCGACGAGGTACGCCGGGACAAGGAGCAGGCCGTCAGCGACGAGCAGTACGAGCGGGCCTCCGCGCTGCGCGACCGGATCTCCGAGTTGGAGGAGGAGATCCGTCGGGCGAACGGCGACGACGGGTCGTCCTCGCAGGTGCCCGAGGTGGGTCCGAAGGAGATCGCCGAGGTGGTCTCCCGGGCCACCGGCATTCCGGTCAGCCAGCTCACCGAGGAGGAACGGGACCGGCTGCTGCGCCTGGAGGGGTACCTGCACCAGAAGGTGGTCGGTCAGGACGACGCGGTCACCGCGGTCGCCGAGGCCGTCCGTCGTTCCCGGGCCGGGCTGGCCGACCCGGAGCGGCCGATGGGCAGCTTCCTGTTCCTCGGCCCGACCGGCGTCGGCAAGACCGAGCTGGCCCGCGCGCTGGCCGAGGCGCTGTTCGGCGAGGCGGACCGGATGGTCCGGGTGGACATGAGCGAGTTCCAGGAGCGACACACGGTCAGCCGGCTGGTCGGCGCGCCACCCGGATACGTCGGCTACGAGGAGGCCGGTCAGCTCACCGAGGCGGTGCGTCGCCGCCCGTACGCGGTGGTGCTGCTCGACGAGATCGAGAAGGCCCACCCGGACGTCTTCAACATCCTTCTCCAGGTGCTCGACGACGGGCGGCTGACCGACAGCCAGGGTCGCACTGTGAACTTCAAGAACACCGTACTGATCATGACGAGCAACCTCGGCTCGGAGCTGATCACCGGCGCTCAGCGCTCGGTCGGCTTCGGCAGCGGGGACGTGGGCAGCGAGCAGGAGAGCAACGAACTGCGGGAGCGGCTGATGCGCCGCCTGCAGGAGAACTTCCGCCCGGAGTTCCTCAACCGCATCGACGAGGTCATCATCTTCCGCCGGCTGGAGGCCGAGCAGCTGCGCGACATCACCGCGCTGCTGCTGGAGGAGACCCGCCGCCGCATGCACGCCCAGGACCTCCAGGTGGAGTTCACCACCGCCGGCATCGACTGGCTCGCCGAGCACGGCTACCAGCCGGAGTTCGGCGCCCGACCGCTGCGCCGGGTGATCCAGCGGGAGGTGGACAACCACCTGTCCCGGATGTTGCTGGAGTCGGCGATCTCACCGGGGCAGAAGGTCATTGTGGACGTCCGCGACGGCGCGCTCACCTTCGACGTGACCGCAGGCGAGCGGGGGTACACCGCCGCCACGACCACCCACCCGCGATGAGCGGGCCGGCGCGACGAGACGAGCACGAGGAGCCGCACGAGCCTGCGAAACATCGGGACGAGGAGGACCATCCCGACCCGATCCTGGCGCCGCCCACCGCGAACCCCCGCCGAACGCGGCTGGCAGCCGAGGGCCTGCGTCCGTTGACCGACCAGGACGACCCGGAGACGTCCGGGCCGCCGCCCGGAGAGGAGACCTGATGGTACGCGAAGCGAGGCTCGACCCCGAGGTGGAAGTGCTCTGGGAGGACTTCCACGCCGAGGTCAACGTCCCGTCGGAGCAGCTGCGCACCTGGCTGCTGACCCGTGGTTCCGGGGAGGAGTCGTTCAGCCCGAACCCGAACCTCGACCTGCCCCAGCCGGGCCGGGAGATCCTCAAGGTGCTGAACAAGCGCAAGGTGGACCTCACACCGGAGGACATCGAGGTGATGCGGGAGGCGGTCGAGCGCATCCGCGAGCTGATGGACGCCAAGCCGTCGCGCGGAAACGCCGACGACAACTGGCGGCACTCGTTGCTCGACCTGGGTCACGACCCGCTCGTCGAACGCTGAGCGAACGCACGACGGTGCCGTCCCAGGCGGGGACGGCACCGTTCGGCGTCCTGTTACTGGCCCTGGTCGGATTCCAGGCTGCCGATGGTTAGGCCGGCCGCGTCGGCGGCGGCGTCCCGGTCACCGCGGGTCTGGTCCTCCCGGGTGAGCAGATTGGCGTACTCGGTGACGTCGGCCGGGTCGGGCACCGCCGGTAGGCGGCGCAGGAACGCCTCCACCTGGCGGGTGGCGGCGGTGTGCGCGGCGGCCGCCTGGCGCAGCAGTTCGCGGTCGTCGGCGGGCGGGTAGAGGTCGGTCATGTCCGCCAGATACCCGGCCAACGGCGGTTCGCACCGCCACCGGCAGGGAATACCGGCTCAGACCGGTCGGATCCCGCTGGGTCGCCGCACACCGAACCCAGGATTGCTCAGCAGCCAGGACAGGTATTCCGGATGCGGGGCCAGCGAGTCGACGTACGCCGCCTTGGCCGTCTCCAACACCAGGTCGGCGCCCTGAGCGGCGGGGGAGTCCGGGTGCCAGCCGAGCAGGAGCCGCCAGCGCAGCGGTGTGCCGGCGATCCGGCGGGTCACCAGCCCGGCCACCGGACGGAACGTCGCCTGACACAGCGCCACCGCCACGCCGGCGTCCACCAGGTCGACGCAGCCGCGGATGTCGGTCTCGTACACCTTTCGGGGAGTGAAGCCGGCGCGGGCGCAGGCGGCGGCGAAGCAGTCGCCGAAGCAGCCGTCGCCCGGCGCGGCCACCCACTGCTCGTGGCGCAGGTCGGCCAGGCGCACCTCGTCGCGTTCGGCGAGGGGGTGCGACTCCGGCAGCAGCACCAGCACCGGGTCGATGGCCACCTCCTGCCAGCTCAACCCGAACCCGGCCGA
This sequence comes from Micromonospora sp. A202, assembly GCF_006715105.1. Lineage (NCBI taxonomy): Bacteria > Bacillati > Actinomycetota > Actinomycetes > Micromonosporales > Micromonosporaceae > Micromonospora > Micromonospora sp. A202. Next base: position 2,894,357 of record NZ_VFMP01000001.1, read on the forward strand.
CGGGATGGCGTCGCCGCACACACCGGTGAGCGCGAAGTCCAGTCGGCCGCCGGCCACCAACTGCGCCAACTCGTCCACCGACCAGGACGCGAACGTGGTGATCTGGGCGGGCGGGTGTTCGGCCGCCAACCGGTGCACCAGCCGGCCCAGGATCGGGCTGTTGACCCCGCCGAACCGGTAGCACGGCGGTGCCCCGCCGGCGCCGGCCAGCCGGGCCGCCTCGTCCTGAAGCCCCTTCATCGCCGGCAGCAGGACCCGGGCCCGGGCCAGCACCAGCTCGCCGAGCGCGGTGGGCCGGGCGCCGCGCCGGTCCCTGTCGAACAGCGGGCCGCCCAGGGTCCGTTCGATGCGCTGGAGCTGGGCGGTGAGCGCCGGCTGGGCCAGGCCGAGCGCCGACGCCGCCTTCGTCACACTCCCCGTCTCAGCGATCGCGCAGACCACCCGCAGGTGACGCAGCTCCAGGTTCATAGGGTGACGGTAGGACCACGGGTCAGCCGGCGGAATAGCCCGAGCGGATCGGTGATAATGAATGCATTGGCGAGCGTGGCCTTGCCTCAGTCGCGGGGTGGCTCCGGCAGGTCCGCCAGGTAGGTCGGCCGCCGGGTCACCACGTCGAGCACCTTGTCCACCACGCCGACCGCCGGCTCCACGATCCGGTTCCACGGAGGGGTGCCCGGAGTGCCCGGGTGCGGCCGGGTCGGCGCCGCCTCCTCGGCGATCTCCAGCCGGTTGCCCAGGCGGATCAGCTCCTCATCGGTCGCGACCGCGCGCAGCTCCGTGACGAGCCCGCCCACCCCGTCGACGTGCTGACGGACCCGCTCGGCGACCTCGGTCAACGCATCATCCGTCAGCCCCTTCAGGGCGTTCAGCAGACCGGCGTCGGCCGCGATCTCGGCGTCCACGCGCTCGGTCGCGGCCGGCAGGGCGGCACGCACCGCCGGCAGCAGGTACTGCTCCTCGGCGGACAGGTGCCGCGACAGCGCGGCGCTGAGCACCGGCAGCCCTCCCTGCGGTGTGGCGTCCGGGCCGGTCAGCTGGTCCAGCAGCGCCAGCAGTTGCCGGTGCTCCCGGTCCACGATGTCGGCGATGCTGCGACCACCGGGCCGGAAGCCGTCCTCGGGTGCGGGCGGCAACGGCGGCAGGGGAACGGTGGACATGGTGCCCTCCTCGACTGGCGGGCGGAAGCTCCGGCAGGGACGTACGGTCGCAGGCGGCGGTACCCGAACGCGCTCACGGCGAAACCGACCCGTCGATGTGTCGGCGCGTGCGCGACGGGTGCGTGGCCCGGCCGTGCCGCCGCGCCGGCCGGTCCGCGCACGGTGCGCCGGCCTGTCGACCGGCGCGGGCTGGTATGAAGAGGCGATGACGAGCGATGCCGCCTCCGCCCGACCCGACCCCACCGCAGAGGTCGTGGACCTGTGCCGCGACCTGCTGCGCATCGACACCACCAACACCGGGGACAACGACACCAGCGTGGGCGAGCGCCGCGCGGCCGAGTACGTGGCGGAGAAGCTCGCCGAGGTGGGCGTGGAGTCCGTCCTGCACGAGTCCGCGCCGGGCCGGGCGAACGTGGTGGCCCGCATCCCGGGCACCGACCCGAGCCGGGGCGCGCTGCTGGTGCACGGCCACCTGGACGTGGTGCCCGCCGACGCCGACGAATGGTCGGTGCACCCGTTCTCCGGCGAGCAGCGCGACGGCTACCTGTGGGGCCGGGGCGCCATCGACATGAAGGACTTCGACGCGATGGTGCTCGCCGTGGTGCGGCACTGGCAGCGCACCGGCGTACGACCCCCGCGCGACATCGTGCTCGCGTACACCGCTGACGAGGAGGCGGGCAGCGACTACGGCGCGCGCTTCCTGGTGGACAACCACCGTGGCCTCTTCGACGGGTGCACCGAGGCGATCGGCGAGGTCGGCGGCTTCTCCTACTCGGTCAACGACAACCAGCGGCTCTATCTCATCGAGACCGCCGAGAAGGGCATCGACTGGCTGCGGCTGCACGCCAAGGGCCGCCCCGGGCACGGCTCGATGATGCACGACGACAACGCGGTCACCGCGCTCGCCGAGGCGGTCGCCCGGATCGGGCGGCACCGCTTCCCGGTGGTCGTCACCGACACCGTGCGGGCGTTCCTGACGGAGGTCTCCGACCTGCTCGGCATCGAGCTGGACCCGGACGACCCGGAGACGGCCATCGCCAAGCTCGGCCCGATCGCCAACATCATCGGCGCGACGATCCGCAACACCGCCAACCCGACCCGGTTGAGCGCCGGCTACAAGGACAACGTCATCCCCGGCCGGGCCACCGCCACCATCGACTGCCGCAGCCTGCCCGGCCAGTCCGAGCTGCTGGAGCGGCAACTGCGCGAGCTGGTCGGCCCGGACATCGCGATCGAGTACGTCCAGCGGCAGCCCGCCCTGGAGACCACCTTCGACGGTGATCTGGTCGAGGCCATGTCGGCGGCCCTGCGCGCGGAGGACCCGGGAGCACGGCCGGTCCCGTACATGCTCTCCGGCGGCACCGACGCCAAGGCGTTCTCGCAGCTCGGCATCCGCTGCTTCGGGTTCGCCCCGCTCCGGCTGCCCGCCGACCTGAACTTCTCGGCGTTGTTCCACGGCATCGACGAGCGGGTTCCGGTGGACGGACTACAGTTCGGCGTGCGGGTGCTCGACCGGTTCCTCCGCACCTGCTAGCCGTGTCCGGCAGTTGCCGCCGGCGCGCAATCTCCCCATCGTGAAGGGACTGCCCCACATGACCGACCAGCACGGTGAGCTGGACGCCGCTCTCGAGCGCGTGATCGAAGCGGCCCGCCACCACCTGGCCGCCGTACGCGCCGCTCAGGGCCGCGTCGACGACGACGACGTCTGGCAGGCGTACGTGGCGTTGAACAACGCCTCCTTCGCCTACGACGAGCGGTTGCTCGACGCCTTCGGTGAGGTGACGCCGTGGGATGTCGACTCGATCGACCCGGACGAGGCCGACGAGCGTTTCGGCGGCGTCGACGGTGCCGAGGCCAGCGACCCGCACCCGCGGGTGATCTCGGTACGCCAGCGTCGCGACTACCGGGTGCCGAGCGTCGCCGCGCTGCTGCGGGTGGCCGAGGCGGCCCGGCGTGAGGGCACTCCCGAGGACGACGAGCCGGCACCGGTGGAGGGCGTCGGCGAGGCGGTGCTGGAGCTGCTGCAGAGCGGCGACGGTTCGCTCGGCGCGCTGGACGTCCCCGAGCTGGAACCGCTCGACGGGGTGGTCATGGTCAGCGAGGTGGGCACCCCGGTCGACCTGGAGTCGTTCGACGACGACGACGCGGTCGGCCCGTTCCAGCCGGCGGCCGACGACCGGCTGGTCGGTCGGCTCGACGAGCACCCGTTCCTGGAGCTCGACGACGACCACGACCACGCCGGGCACCAGCACTAGGTCGGATCACGCCCGGGGCCCGTTCGGGCCCCGGGCGTTCCTGCCCGACTCTTCAGTACGACAGGCCCGGCTGCGGCTGGTTGACCCGCCGACGACGCAGCACCACCTGCCGCGTGCCGTCGCGGTACAGCCGCACCCGGGCCAACTCCCATCCTGAGAACTCCGCCTGGATCGCCAACTGCGCCGCGGCGGTCAACCGGTCGACGTTCGGCGGCAGCCGCAGCGGCGCGTATTCGTAGTCCATGCCATCCATGCTGCCCAGCCCAGCGGCCATTCGCCACCCCCTCGGGGGTGACCGACGACGCTGCCGTGGGCGGTTCGTGCCGCCCTGTGCGCGCCCGCGCCGAACCGGTACGCGTCGCCTTGCGGCGAATTCGTGATCGACTCGCGTTCTTTGAAATCGGGGTATCGAGCCGTTCCGGATACCCCGGTATTCAGGAAGCCGAGTGGATCAAGGCCAACCCAGGTGCCCTGAGCCGCCCGGGCGCGGCCCTGCTGGCGGGTCAGCCGTCGCGTTCGGGGTAGCCGACCGGCACCGCCGAGACGTCGTCCAGCGCTGTGGTGATCTCCTCGGGCAGTGTGATCCGTTCCACCTGGAGCGCGCCGAGCAGCTGCCCCACGGTCCGGGCGCCGAGGATCGGCGCGGTCACCCCGGGCCGGTCCCGGATCCAGGCCAACGCCACTTCCAGCGGCGACACACCCAGCCCGCCGGCCGCGGTCGCCACCGCCTCCACGATGCTGGAGCACCGCGGGTCCAGGTACGTGGCGACGAAGCGCTCGAAGTGCGGCGACGCGGCCCGCGAATCCGCCGGACGGCCGTGCCGGTACTTGCCGGTCAGCACTCCCCGGCCCAGCGGCGACCAGGGCAGCACGCCGAGACCGAGCGCGTCGCAGGCGGGCAGCACCTCCCGCTCCACACCCCGCTCCAGCAGCGAGTATTCGACCTGGGACGCGACCACCGGCGCCCGCCCCGGCCAGGCGGTCTGCCAGGCGGCGGCCCGCGCGGTCTGCCACCCGGAGAAGTTCGACACCCCGACGTAGCGGACCTTGCCGCTGGCCACCGCGTGGTCCAGGGCGGCCAGGGTCTCCTCCAGCGGGGTGTCCGGGTCGTACCCGTGCACCTGGAACAGGTCGACGTGGTCGGTGCCCAGCCGCCGCAGTGACGCGTCCAACGTCCGCAGCAGGTGCCCCCGGGAGCCGTCCCGGCGCCGGCCGCTGCCCGGGCGCAACCCGGCCTTGGTGGCGATCAGCAGCTCCTCGCGGGGCACCAGGGAGCCCAGCAGTGAGCCGATCACCGACTCGGCGTCGCCGTCGCCGTACACGTCGGCGGTGTCGATCAGGTTGCCGCCCGCGTCCAGGTAACTCTTCAGCTGGGCGGCCGCATCGTCGGCGTCGGTGTCCCGGCCCCAGGTCATGGTGCCGAGCGCGAGCCGGGAAACCGCCAGCCCGCTTCGGCCGAGCGGTCGCTGTTGCATGGGTGAACCTTATTTCGAACCTGCCGCCAGAGATATCCTCGCTCCCGTATCTCTGCCGGTTCTGCCGGTTCCGCCGCCATGGGCTGCCCCGATGGAGGGGGGACCAAAGGTGCCGAGCCGGTGATCGAGTCTGTTATCGGCATTGCGTAACCTGGTGCGACCTGTGCCACGGATGGGGGAGGACCAGTGCGACTCGGGCTCAGTCTCGGATACCAGACGGCGTGGAGCACACCGGCCGACCACCTGGCGTTGGCCCAGGAGGCCGACCGGCTGGGTTACTCGGTGGTGTGGGCGGCGGAGGCCTACGGCTCCGACTCGCCCAGCATGCTCGCCTGGATGGCCGGCCAGACCGAACGGATCGACGTCGGCGCCGCGGTGATGCAGATCCCCGCGCGTACGCCGGCGGCCACCGCCATGACCGCCGCCACCATCGACGCGCTCTCCGGTGGTCGGTTCCGCCTCGGCCTGGGCGTCTCCGGCCCGCAGGTCTCCGAGGGCTGGCACGGTGTGCGGTTCGCCAAGCCACTCGCTCGGACCCGCGAGTTCGTCGACATCGTCAAGCTGGCCATCGCCCGCAAGGAGGTGGCGTACGACGGCGAGCACTACACGCTGCCGCTGCCCGACGGCCCCGGTAAGGCCCTGCGGCTGGGCTTCCACCCGCCACGCGAGCACATTCCGATCTACCTGGCGGCGGTCGGCCCGAAGAACCTGGAGCTGGCCGGCGAGATCGCCGACGGCTGGCTGGCCGTGTTCTACGCCCCGGAGTTCGCCGAGGAGCAGCTCGCCTCGGTCCGCGCCGGGCGGGCCAAGGTCGGCAAGGAACTGGCCGGGTTCGACGTGGTGCCGTCGGTGCCCGTGGTGATCGGTGACGACGTGGCCTCCTGCGCCGAGCTGGTGCGCTGGTACGCGGCGCTGTACGTGGGTGGCATGGGCAGCCGCCAGCAGAACTTCTACAACCAGCTCGCCACCCGGATGGGTTACGGCGACGCCGCCCGCGAGGTGCAGGACCTGTATCTGGCCAAGCGGCAGCGCGACGCCGCCGCCGCCGTACCGATGGAGTTCATCGACCGCACCTCGCTGCTCGGCCCGAAGGAGCGCATCGCCGAGCGGATGCGGGAGTACGCTGCCGCCGGCGTCACCACGCTGTCGGTGACCCTGTTCGTGGCGGACCGGGACAGCGGGGTGCAGACCCTGCGTACCGTCGCCGAGGCGCTCGACCTCTCCGGAGTTGGCGAGTGACCTGGGTCGAGGCCATCGTCCTGGGCATCGTCCAGGGACTGACCGAGTTCCTCCCGGTCAGCTCGTCGGGACATCTGCGGATCACCTCGGCGATCTTCTTCGACCGTGATGCCGGCGCGTCGTTCACAGCGGTCACCCAGCTCGGCACCGAAGCGGCCGTGCTGATCTACTTCGCCAAGGACATCTGGCGGATCACCCGGACGTGGCTGGTCGGCATCAGGGACAAGTCGGTGCGCTCCAGCCTCGACTACCGGATGGGCTGGTACGTGATCGTCGGCTCGATCCCCATCGGGCTGTTCGGCTTCCTGTTCAAGGACCAGATCAAGACCGCTGGGCGCAACCTGTGGGTGGTGGCGACCACGCTGATCGTGTTCGCCTTCGTGCTGGCGTTCGCCGAATACTGGGGGCGGCAGACGCGTACCCTGCAGAACTTCCGGATGAAGGACGGCGTGGTGATGGGCTTCGCCCAGGCCATGGCGCTGGTGCCCGGGGTGTCCCGCTCCGGCGGCACGCTCACCGCCGGTCTGCTGCTCAACCTGACCCGGGAGGCCGCGGCACGCTACTCGTTCCTGCTGGCCATCCCGGCGGTGGTGATGTCCGGTGTGTTCAGCCTCGGGGACGTCTTCGAGCCGTCCGCCCCGGGCACGTCCGTGCCCACCGTGGCGCAGACGATCGTGGCCACCGTCATCGCCTTCGCCATCGGCTACGCGGCCATCGCGTGGCTGTTGCGCTACGTCGCCCACCACACCCTGTACGTCTTCGTGCTGTACCGGGTCGCGCTGGGCACCCTGGTCCTGGCTCTGCTGATGACCGGCACGATCAGCGCCACCTGATCCGCCCGCACCTCGGCCCCCGCCCCTCGCAGAGGGGTGGGGGCCTTTCCGTGGCCAAGGCGGGCCGTTTCCGCTGTTCCGCACAACGAGGACTTAGCGGTTCTATTCTCCTGATATCGGGCTGTCTCCCCGGGCGGGATCTGTCGGTGGCTCGCGTCGGAGAGGGCGACTGTGACTGCCAGCGCTGGCCCGAAGCGTGGCCGGGGGCGGCCACCGAGACGCAACCTCGTCGCGGTCGTCTCGATCGTCGTGCTCTCCGGTGCGTTCTTCGGCTACGACCAGGGCGTCATCAGCGGTGCGCTCCGCGACATTCGCCAGACCTTCCACGCGGACACCTTCGCCGTCGAGGTGGCGGCGAGCTGGGTGACCCCTGGGGCGCTGGTGGGCGCGCTGCTCGGCGGTCACCTCGCGGACCGGATCGGTCGCCGCGGGGCGCTGTGGGTCGCCGCCGCCACGTTCGCGGTGGGCACGATCCTGCAGGCGACCGCACCGGTGATCGGGGTCATGTTCGGCGCGCGGTTGATCCTGGGGCTGGGCATCGGGGTGGCCTCGGTCGCCGGGCCGATGTACGCGGCGGAGGCCGCGCCGGAACGGATCCGCGGCAGCCTCCTGGCGGTCTACCAGTTCTCCACGACGTTCGCCATCTTCATCGGTTACCTGGCCGACGAGCTGTTCGAGGCCGGCGACTCCTGGCGTTACCTGCTGGTGGCGGCGGCGCTGCTGGGTGTGGCCCTCGCCCTGGTCACCACAGTGATCCCCGACTCGGCCGTCTGGTACTTCGGACGGGGGGACCGGCGCCGGGCGGAGGCGTCCCTGCGGGCGACAGTGCCGGAGCGGAATGTGGCCCAGCGACTGCACGCCATCGAGGAGAGCCTCTCGGCCGGCAAGGCGGGCTGGCGGGAGGTGCTGTCGCCGCAGTGGCGGCGCCCGTTGGCGCTCGGTGTCGGCATGGCGCTGTTCCAGCAACTGACCGGGATCAACGGGATCATCTACTACGCCGACGAGATCTTCTCGTCCGCCGGGTTCCACACCCCGCAGGCGCAACTGGCCGCGACCACCTGGGCGATCGGCGGGGTCGACTCACTCTTCACGCTGGTCGCGGTCGCCTTCCTTGACCGGCTCGGTCGCCGGCCGCTGCTGCTGGTCGGGCTGCTGGGCATGGCGGTCTCGCTCGTGGTGGTCAGCATCAGTTTCGCCAGGATGGCCCCGGCGGCGCGGACGGCGGGAGCGACCGGGCACCATCCCACCGACGCGGGCATCTTCCTGCTGATCGGTGTGGTCATGTTCGTGGCGTTCTACGCGATGTCGATCGGGCCGACCGCCTGGACGGTCATCAACGAGATCTTCCCGGGCCGTATCCGGGGCCGGTGCGTCGCGATCGCCTCCGCCACCCACTGGGGCACCGAGTACCTCATCACGCAGTTCTTCCTGAGCATGCTCGACGCCCTGGGGAGATCGGGGGTGTTCGCCCTCTTCGCCGGCACCTGTGTGCTCGGCTTTCTGTTCGTCTGGCGGTACCTGCCGGAGACCAAGGGCAGGACCCTCGAACAGATCCAGCAGATGTGGCAGACCGACGCTCGTGCTCGGCGTCCGCACCGTGCCGATGACCGGTCGGCCGGTACGGCGTGATTCCCGCCTTCTGACCCACGACGCAGGGGTGAGGCGTACGGTCGATCCGAAGCCGCCCAAAACGGATCAGTAGGACAAAGCAGCTCATTAGGGTCAAGCGTAAGCGCTCACCCTGTGGCGAGTCCTCTCGGCGCAATGGCGGCTCCCGACCGACAGTCGCGAAGGACCAGGACGTGCATCTGACACCAAGGGAATTCGACAAGCTGACGATCCTCTCGATGGCCATCGTCGCCAACGCCCGCAAGGCCAGGGGGATCAAGCTGAACCACCCCGAGGCCGTGGCGGTGATCTGCGCCGCGGCCCTGGAGGGGGCCCGGGAGGGCAAGACCGTCGAAGAGGTCATGAACGAGGCCCGCAGCACCCTCAATGCCGACGACGTGATGCCGGGCGTGCCGGACATGCTGCCCATGATCCAGGTCGAGGCGGTCTTCACCGACGGCTCGCGACTGGTCACCGTGCACTCACCGATCCGATAGGCGCAGCCAACCAGAGGCGATCTCCAGGAAGGTGGAGCAGGAAATGGCCAAGCAACATCCCGGCCCCAACTCGAAGCACGTGCGACCCATCGGGGGCTACGTGCTGAGCGACCAGCCGTTGGAGCTGAACGCGGGGCGGCCGGTCACCGAGGTCGTCGTCCAGAACACCGGCGACCGACCGATCCAGGTCGGCTCACACTTCCACTTCTTCGAGGCCAACCGGATGCTCGCCTTCGATCGTGAGGCGGCCTTCGGGCGGCGGTTGAACATCCCGGCGACGACCTCCATCCGCTTCGAGCCGGGCGACAAGAAGACGGTCGAGCTCATCCCCTTCGGCGGACAGCAGCGCGTGTACGGATTCAACGGCCTGGTGCAGGGGTGGAGCGGCAGCGAGTCGACCCCCAGCTACCGGCCGGACCGCACCGAGGCGATCCACAACGCCAGGACGCGGGGCTTCAAGTTCGCCCCGGAGCAGCAGGACAGCCCCAAGGACAAGAAGAAGTAGATCCGCTATCCCGCAGGGCTGCCAGCCTCGGGCAGGAGAGATGATTCGATGAGCCAGATTTCGCGGCAAGAATATTCCGGAATGTACGGCCCGACGACGGGCGACCAGATCAGGCTCGGCGACACCGACCTTTACATCGAGATCGAGAAGGATCTCCGGGTCCTCGGAGACGAGGTGATGTACGGCGGCGGCAAGACCCTGCGCGACGGCATGGGGGTCAACAACCAGTACACCAACGCGCAGGGTGGCCTAGACCTGGTCATCACGAACGTGACGATCGTCGACGCGACCCTCGGCGTGATCAAGGCCGACGTCGGTGTCAAGGACGGCAAGATCGCCGGCATCGGCAAGGCCGGCAACCCGAACATCATGGACGGGGTCACCCCCGAGTTGGTGACCGGTCCGGGCACCGAGGCCATCTCCGGCGAGCACCTCATCCTGACCGCCGGGGGCATCGACACGCACGTGCACCTGGTGACGCCGCTGCAGGCGTACGCCGCCCTGAGCAACGGCGTCACCACCCTGTGGGGCGGCGGCACCGGCCCGACCGACAGCACCAACGGCGTCACCATCACGCCGGGTCCGTGGAACCTCCACGCGATGATGCGGGCCTTCGAGACCATCCCGATCAACATCGGTCTGATGGCGAAGGGCAACAGCACCGGCCGTGCGCCGCTGGTCGAACAGATCATGGCGGGCGCGCCGAGCTTCAAGATCCACGAGGACTGGGGCGCCCCGCCGGCGGTGATCCGGGCCTGCCTGGACGTCGCCGACGAGTTCGACGTCCAGGTCAGCATCCACACCGACACTCTCAACGAGAGCGGCTACCTCGAGGACAGCATCGCCGCGTTCGAGGGCCGGACGATCCACACCTTCCACACCGAGGGCGCCGGTGGTGGGCACGCGCCGGACGTCATCAAGGTCGCCAGCCAGATGAACGTGCTGCCCAGCTCGACCACGCCGACGGTGCCCTACGGCATCAACAGCCAGTCCGAGCTGTACGACATGATCATGGTCTGTCACAACTTCAACCCGCAGGTCCCCTCGGACGTGGCCTTCGTGGAGAGCCGGATCCGGACCGAGACGATCGCGGCCGAGGACGTCCTGCTCGACGAGGGCGTCATCTCGATGATGCAGAGCGACTCGCAGGCCATGGGGCGCGTCGGCGAGACCTGGCTGCGGACCATCCAGCTCGCCGGGCAGATGAAGACCGCGCGCGGCAAGCTCGCCGAGGACTCCAGCGCCAACGACAACTTCCGGGTGCTGCGGTACGTCGCCAAGATGACCATCAACCCGGCCATCACCCAGGGGATCTCGCACGTGCTGGGCTCGGTAACACCGGGCAAGATGGCCGACCTCGTGCTCTGGGAGCCGGCCTTCTTCGGCGCGAAGCCGAAGCTGGTCCTCAAGGGCGGCATGATCGCCTGGTCGATCATGGGCGACCCGAACGCCTCACTGCCGACACCGCAGCCGGTCTACTACCGGCCCTCGTTCGCCGCGTACGGCAGCCAGCTCGCCAAGACCTGCGTGACCTTCGTGTCCCGGGCGGCGCACGAAGCCGGCATCGCCGAGGAGCTCGGCCTGCAACGGCAGGTCATGCCGGTCTACCGGACCCGGGGGCTCACCAAGCGGGACATGGTCCGCAACGACAGGACCCCCAAGCTCGAGGTCGATCCGGAGACGTTCGCCGTGAAGATGGACGGCGTCCACGCGACGGTGCCGCCGGCCCGGAACCTGCCCCTGAGCCAGCTCTACTTCTTCAGCTGACCCCCGTCGGGACCGTCTCGTACGTGCCTGGTCCCGGCACACCGACCGAAAGGAGAGGCCCGTGCTCGTCGAGACGGTGCTGGGCAACATGAACGAGCCCGACTGGACGCTGCGCCTGAAGGAAGCGCGCATCGACGACCTGGTCCTCGACCAGTGGGACGCCCAGAAGAGCCGCATCCGCAAGATGACCAGTTCCGGGGCGGAGCTGTCGGTGGCGCTGGCGCGTGGCGTCCGCCTGCGCGACGGCGACGTCCTCGCCTGGGACGACCTCAGCGCCACCGCGGTGGTGGCCCGGGTGCAGCTGGGCGAGGTGATGGTGGTCCACCTCGACAAGCTGCGCGGCGAGTCAGCCGAGCTGCTCATCCGCTCGGCCGTCGAGCTCGGTCACGCCATCGGCAACCAGCACTGGCCGGCCGTGGTCAAGGGCACGAAGATGTACGTCCCGTTGACCGTGGACCGCAAGGTCATGGACTCGGTGATGCGCACCCACGCCTTCACCGGGATCACCCACGAGTTCGTTCCCGGCACCGAGGTCATCGCGTACCTCGCGCCGCACGAGTCGCGGCGGTTGTTCGGTGGCGCCGACTCGACGCCGCACTCCCACCTCCCCGCCGACCTCAACTGAGCGGGGCCGGACGGTGCGCACCATGGCGGAAACCCTGAAGCTGCTGCAGTTCGGCGACTCGGTCTTCCCGGTCGGCGCCTTCTCCTTCTCCAGCGGCCTGGAGATGGCCGTCCAGCACGGCGTTGTGCACGACCGGGAGACCCTCCAGGACTACGTCCGGACCGTCACCCGGCTCGCCGCCACCGGGGACGGTGTCGCCCTGCTCGCCGGGCACCGTGCCGCCGTCGCGGGAGACCTCGACCGGATCCGGCGTGCCGACGAGGCCGTCCACCTGCGCAAGATCAACGAAGAGATGCGGACGATGTCCGTACGCATGGGGCGCAAGCTGGCGGAGGCCGCGACCCGGATCGTCGGGGAGACCCTGCTCAAGAAGCGGCTCGGCGAATCGGCGTCGGGCGCGCCGGTCACCTACCCGGTCGCGCTCGGGGTGGTCTTCGCCGACCTCGGGGTGCCCGAGGAGGACGCCTTCGCGGCCCACCAGTACGGCGCCGCCTCGACGGTGCTCAGCGCCGCCATCCGGTTGATGCGGGTCGACCACCTCGACGCGCAGTCGATCCTGTTCGCGGTCAACGAGAAGGTCACCGACGACTACCGCGACGTGCGCACCGCCGACCTCGACGACATGCAGACCTTCGGGCCGCACATCGACGTCCTGGCCGGCGCGCACCAGCACATCCACGTGCGGATGTTCATGAGCTGAGGGCTGACCTCCGCGATCCACACGTTTCTGACCCTCAACACGTCTCCCAGAAGGACTGGTCACATCATGAAGTCGGCAAGTCGTATCGGCGTAGGCGGCCCGGTGGGCAGCGGCAAGACCGCGATCATCGAGGCTGTCGTGCCCCGTTTCGTGGAGAACGGGCTGCGCGTACTGGTGATCACGAACGACGTCGTCACCACCGAGGACGCGAAACACGTCCGGCGCGCCCTGACCGGGGTCCTCGTCGAGGAACGGATCCTCGGGGTGGAGACCGGGGCCTGCCCGCACACCGCCGTGCGCGAGGACCCGAGCATGAACCTGGCGGCGGTGGAGGACATGGAGTCCCGGTTCCCGGACAGCGACGTGGTGCTGATCGAGAGCGGCGGCGACAACCTCACGCTGACGTTCAGCCCCGCCCTGGTCGACTACTTCATCTACGTCATCGACGTGGCGGCCGGCGACAAGATCCCGCGCAAGAACGGCCCGGGGATCTCCAAGTCCGACATCCTCGTGATCAACAAGACGGACCTCGCCCCCTACGTGGATGCCGACCTCGAGCTCATGGCCCGCGACGCGGACGTGACGCGCAACGGCAAGCCGGTCATGTTCACCAACTGCAAGACGGGCGAGGGCATCGACGAACTCGTCTCGTTGATCCGCCGCAACGCGCTCTTCGACGCCGAAGTGGTCGCATGATCACACTGGACGGTGCGCGGGAACTGGCGCCGTACCAGGACCAACCGGCACAGCTGCCCGCCGCGTCCAACGGCAAGGTCGGCGTGCTGCGCCTCGGGTTCGAACGGCGCGGTGACCGGACAATCCTGCACGACCTCTACCGGCAGTCACCGCTGCTCGTCCAGCGGGCGCTCTACTGGGACGAGGAGATGCCGCAGCTTCCCTGCGTCATGATCCTCACCACCTCCGGCGGTGTGCTCCAGGGCGACCGCCTGCACATGGACGTCGACCTGGCACCGGGCAGCCAGGCGCACCTGGTCACCCAGGCCGCCACCAAGATCCAGGAGATGGACGCGAACTACGGCTCGCAGATCCAGCGCTTCACCCTGGCCGAGGACACCTACCTCGAATACCTCCCGGAGCCCGTGATCCCGTACCGGGGCAGCCGGTTCGTCACCGACACCCGGGTGCGGCTCCCGGAGAGCGCCACCATGCTCTACGGCGAGGTCCTCCAACCCGGCCGGAAGTACTACCGCGACGGGGAACTCTTCGCCTACGACCTCTTCTCCTCCTCCCTGCGCGCGGAGCGGCCCGACGGCCGGCAGTTGTTCGTGGAGAAGTTCGTGGTGGCTCCCGGGCAGTTCCCGGTGGCGCGGCTCGGCGTCATGGATCGCTTCCACATCTTCGGCAACGTCGTACTCCTCACCAGCCCGGAGCGGGCCGCCCGCGTCTACGAACGGACCTCGACGCCGGTCTGGGACGAGGAGACGCCGCTGGCCAGCGCCGTCAGTCGACTGCCGAACGAGGCGGGCCTCATCTTCAAGGTCCTCGGCCAGGAGACGGAGCCGGTCCGTGCCGCGGTCCGTGCCTTCTGCGTGGCCGCCCGCGAAGAGGTGACCGGCCGGACCTTCCCGCCGGCCTTCAGTTGGCGATGACGGATCCCCGAGGAGAATGCCGTGACGAGCGTGACCCGCAGCTGGGACAGGCTGAGTGACCACAACCCTCTGATCGGGTTCGTCGACGCCTGCCTGCGCGGGCCGGCACAGGTCGTCCTGCAGAACAACCCGCTCACCGGGCTGCTCGTCCTCGTCGCGATCGCCTGGGGAGCGTTCGAGAACGGGCAACCACGGATCCTCGGGGGAGCGGTCCTCGGTCTCGTCGTCGGCACCGTCACGGCCGTCGCCCTGCGGGTGGACGAGCCCTCGTTGCGCAAGGGACTGTTCGGCTTCAGCCCGCTGCTGACCGGGATCGCGGTCCCGACATTCCTCGACGACCGGCCGTTGATGTGGCTCTACCTGGTGCTCGGAGCGATCGCCACGACAGTTGTCACACTGGCCCTGAACGCGATCTTCAAGACCTGGGGCCTGACCGCGTTCACCATGCCGTTCGTGCTGACCACCTGGGTGCTCCTGCTGGCCGCGTACCAGTTCGACCGGTTCACCGTGCTGACCAACCTGAAGCCGATGTTTCCCGGCGAGGGGCAGTTGACCGGTGGCCGCTTCGACTGGAACCTGGTCCCCACCTTCCTGCGCGGGGTCTCCCAGATCTATCTGATCAACAGCTGGGTCACCGGCCTGATCATCCTGGTCGCGCTGCTGGTCAACTCCCGCTGGTCGGCGCTCTTCGCGGTGATCGGCGCGGTCGGCGCGACACTGCTGGCGCTCTGGTTCGGCGCCGACGCGGCCTCGCTGGACAAGGGCCTGTTCGGCTTCAACGCGGTGTTGACGGCGATCGCCGTTGGTGCGGTGCTGCACCGTCCCGGAGCGCTGGTGACCCTCTACACCCTCTTCGGAATCGCCCTGACGCTCTTCGTCCAGATGGCCCTGGCGACAGTGCTCACCCCACTGGCCATCCCGGTGCTCACCGGACCCTTCAACATCGCCACCTGGTTGCTGCTGCTGCCCAAACGGCACTTCGCGCCGGTGCCCAACCACGAACGCGCCAAGGAGACCGTCGTCTCGACGGTGAAGCACTCCATCTGACCGTACCGAGAGGAGAGGTGAGCTTCCGTGCTCGCTCAGGACGCGGTGAACTCGGGCGACACCGCCTGGGTGCTGGTTTGCGCCGGCCTCGTGTTGTTCATGACCCCCGGCCTGGCCGTCTTCTACGGTGGAATGGTCCGCACCCGCAACGTGCTCGCGATGTTGCAGCAGAACATGGTCGCGCTGGGGGTCGTCAGCCTGACCTGGGTGCTGGTCGGCTACACCATCGCCTTCGGAGACGACGCCGGCACCGGCCTCTTCGGCAACCTCGAACTCTTCGGGCTCAACGACCTTCGGGTCCCGCCCGCGCCAAACCTGCACGTGGTCACCGGCCAGGTGACGATCCCGACCCTGGCGTTCGTCGCGTACCAGATGATGTTCGCGGTGATCACGCCCGCGCTCGTCACCGGCGCCACCGCGGGCCGGCTGAAGTTCGCCGGCTGGGTCGCGTTCCTGGCGATCTGGTCCATCGTGGTCTATGCGCCGGTCGCGCACTGGCTCTGGCACCCCGACGGCTGGCTGGCCCGGTTCGGCACCCAGGACTGGGCCGGTGGGATGGTGGTCCACGCCTCCGCGGGAGCCGCGGTGCTCGGCACCCTGCTGGTCGTCGGACGCCGCCGTGGTTGGCCCCGCACCGCGTCCCCGCCCAACTCCATCCCGTTGACCATCCTCGGGGCGGGCATCCTCTGGTTCGGATGGTTCGGCTTCAACGGCGGCGACGGACTCCAGGCCAACGGGCTCGCCGCCCAGGCGCTGATCAACACCCATCTCGCGGCCGCCGCCGGCATGCTCGTCTGGCTGGTGGCGGAGCGGCTGAAGGACGGCCACAGCACCGTCGTGGGTGGCGTTTCCGGCGCTGTCGCGGGACTCGCGACGGTTACCCCCGCCGCCGGGTACGTCAACACGCTCTCCGCCATCGCCATCGGGGCGATCGCCGGAATCGTCTGCCACTTCGCGTTGCGGTTGAAGTATCTGCTCCGGCTCGACGACGCGCTGGACGTCCTCGCGGTCCACTTCGTCGGCGGCATGCTCGGCTCGCTGCTGGTCGGCTTCTTCGGCGACAGTGGCGTCAACCCGCTCGGCAAGGACGGTCTCCTCTTCGGCGGCGGCGGGTCCCTGCTCTGGCACCAGATCGTCGGGGTGGTCGCCGTGGTGGCCTTCTCCTTCGTGCTCAGTTGGGCGATCGCCGCTGGCGTGCAGGCCGTCCTCGGGCTCCGTGCCTCCGCCGACGAGCAGGACAACCTCGACCACGCCCAGCAGGACGCCGACGCGTACCACCTGGGCGGTGTTGCGGGCCTCAACGGCACTGGCGCACCGCAGCGTCGACGCGAACCCGGACGGGAACGCGGCGCCGAACGGCCCGCCCGGCCGGCCCAGAACGCCCGGCTGGTCACCGCGACGGTCAATCCGACCCTGCTGCCGACCACGCGGGAGCTACGGGACGCCCTGGTCGGTGCGGGAGGCACCTCCATCGTGCTCTTCGACGCCACGGTCTCCACCGCCGAACCGACTGCCCGTTCGCTGCCCCGGGGCTACTGGCAGGACCAGGACCTGGTCGGTCGCGCCCGGGTCGAGGTCGTGGTGGAACGCGAGGCGGTGTCCGCCGTGCTGGACGTGCTGGGTCGTTACGGTGCCGAGCGCTCGGAGTGCTTCGTGCAGGACGTCCAGCTCGCGACGGACGTCCGCTGAGCTGGTGCACGTCGGCGGGCCTCGGTCACCTCTTCGACCGGCGGGAACGGAGCAGGATCGACACTGTGGACAGGGCGAGCGTTCCCCAGGCCGGCACCCAGCGTGGTTGTTGCTGCGCCAGCGTTCCGATGCCACCCCCGGTGGCGTAGCAGAGCAGTGCCAGGAGCCCGAGGAAGGTGCCCTGCCGGGCCCGCTTCCGGCGGGTGTCCGGTCCGGCGAGCCAACGCCCGACGCGTTCGCCGATCTTCGCCACCGTGCCCGACTGGTAGGTGATGTGGGTGGTGATCCCGGCCGTGCGGACGAACAGGGTCGCCAGCGCGCCCATGGCGAAGCCACCCGCGGCGGCGAGCGCGATCCGCGGCGGCCCGCCCTGCCGGCCGTGGTGGAGCAGGACGTTGAGCACCGCCCAGAGCGCCAGCGTGGCCACGGCGCAGGCGAGTCCCCGCAAGGACGGCGACCACGGGCTCCGTGCCGCGCGTACCTGTGAGACCACGCCCGTCCCGGCGGCGAACGCGATCAGTGAGGCCGCGGACTCGGGCCAGGCGGCGTGTCGTCCGGCCAGGCCGATGCCCAGGAGGACGGCGTTGCCCGACTGGTTGGCGACGAACGCGCCGTAGCGCAGGAAGGCGAACGCGTCCACGAAGCCGGCGATGCCGGTGGTGAGGGCGAGGACCAGGAGCGGGCGCCGGAACTCCCCGTACACGTCCTGCGGGTCCGAGATGGCCGAGGGCCGCGCGGGTGCCGGGTCGCCCATCGCCTTTCACACCCTCCGGACAGAGGTCCCGGACAACCCGGGCATTCGGTATTTTACCGCCAAAGCAGCGGCTCGATCCGTTTCGCGTCCGATCCCACCGGGCGACGCGGACACGGGCAGGCCGGAGGGCGATGCTGCCGGTCGGACGCAGGTCATAGGGTGGTCCCCGTGGCGACCCTTCTGCTTCTGCGACACGGCCGGACGACCGCGAACGCCGACGGCGGCCTGGCCGGCCGCCAGCCGGTTGAGCTGGACGAGACGGGCCGGGCCCAGGCGGCCGCGGTCGGCGAGCGGCTGCGGTCGGTGCCGCTCGCCGCGGTGGTGACCAGCCCGCTCATCCGGTGCCGGCAGACCCTGGAGCTCGCGCTGCCCGACGCCGACCCGCTCGTGGAGGAGGGCTTGATCGAGTGCGGCTACGGAGCCTGGGAGGGACAGCCACTGAAGAAGCTGGCGAAGGAGCCGCTCTGGCCGGTGGTCCAGCAGCACCCCAGCGCCGTGGTCTTCCCGCAGGGTGAGGCGATGGCGGCGATGGCCGCACGGGCGGTCGCGGCGGTGCGCGGATGGGATGCGCGGATCACGGCCCAGCACGGCCCGGAGGCGGTCTGGCTGGCGTGCAGCCATGGCGACGTGATCAAGGCGATCGTGGCCGACGCGCTCGGCGTACATCTTGATCTTTTTCAGCGGATCGTTGCCGACCCGGCGTCGGTGACGGCGATCCGGTACACGACGCTGCGGCCGTTCCTGCTGCGGCTCAACGACACCGGGGGCGACCTGGCCGCACTGGCGCCGCCGCCACGCAAGCGCCGCCGGACGGCGCGGGCGGCGACGAGCGCGGCCGATTCCGACGCCCCGGTTGGCGGCGGCGCGGGGGCCGGCCGGTGAGCCGGAGTGCGCCACGCCCGGGTGCAAGGGCCGGTGCGCCGGGCGTGGCGGGGACCACGGTGATTCGGGTCGGTGGGGTGCGCGGTGCCATGGCGGGCCGGATAGGGTCGTGGGTATGACCCACCAGGTGCACGCCTTCGAACCGCCGGAGCGGTTCGTCGCCGGGACTGTCGGGCCGCCGGGGGAGCGCACGTTCTTCCTGCAGGCTCGCGGCGGCGGCCGGCTGGTCAGCGTCGCGCTGGAGAAGGTCCAGGTGTCCCTGCTCGCCGAGAAGCTGGAGGAGCTGCTCACCGAGGCACAACGTCGCTTCGGGGTGGATCTGCCCGAGCTGGCGCCGGTGATCGGCGACAACGAGCCACTGGACACTCCGGTCGACGAGGAGTTCCGGGTCGGGACCCTCGGGCTGGCCTTCGACGTGGACACCGCGACCGTGGTGATCGAGGCGATCGCCGCGGGCGAGGTGGAGCCCGAGGTCGAGCTGGGCGACGAGGACGACGAGGACGAAGACGACGACGAGGACGAAGAGCCGGACGAGGACCTGGACCGGCTCCGGGTCCGGCTCACCCCGCAGGCGACCCGCCAGTTCATCGAGCGGGCCCGGCGAGTGGTCAACGCGGGCCGGCCGCCGTGCCCGCTCTGCGGCCAACCGTTGGACCCCGCCGGGCACCTGTGCCCGCGGCACAACGGTTATCACCGGTGACCTCGTCCGGCCTCCAGCCTCGCCAGGACGGCGACGCCGCGCTGCGGCTGCTGCGTGACGGCGTGCTCGACCTGGAAGGTCGGCTGGTCGACGCGTCCAACACGACCCTGCGCGGCATCCTGACCCTGGAGGGGGTCACCGCCCGCTGCGTCTACAAACCGGTCCGGGGCGAGCGCCCACTGTGGGACTTCCCCGACGGCACCCTGGCCGGCCGGGAGGTCTCGGCATACCTGGTCTCCCGGGCGACCGGCTGGGACCTGGTGCCGCCCACCGTGCTGCGCGACGGCCCGTTCGGGCCCGGCTCCTGCCAGCTGTGGATCGACGAGCCGGAGGACGCCGAGCCGCTGGTCGGGTTCCTGCCGGCCGGTGAGCTGCCGCCACGCTGGTTCCCGATCGCCGCGGCCCGCGACGACGACGGCGCCGCGTACGCCCTCGCGCACGCCGACGACCCCCGGCTGGCCCGCCTCGCGGTGCTCGACGCGGTGATCAACAACGCGGACCGCAAGGGCGCTCATGTGCTGGTCGGTGCCGACGACCGGATCTACGGCGTGGACCACGGGGTGAGCTTCCACGTGGAGGACAAGCTGCGTACGGTGCTCTGGGGTTGGGCCGGCAAGCAGCTACCCACGGACGCCGTGGAGATGCTCGACGGGCTCGCCGGGCAGCTCGCCGGCGCGCTCGGCGCGGAGTTGGCCGACCACCTCACCATCAGTGAGGTGACCGAGGTGGCCTCCCGGATCGACCGGTTGCGCGAAACCGGCCGCTTCCCGCAGCCACCGGAGGACTGGCCAGCGATCCCCTGGCCACCCATGTGACCCGTTGTCATCTTGATCACTCGTGAGGCGCTCCGACCTCGTCGTCGGGCTGGCTAGGCTGATCCCATGGAGTCTTGGGCGGGACACGAGGTGCCACGGCTGCCCGGCAGGGGCGAGCCGTTGGCGCTGTACGACTCGGCGCGGCAGGGTGTCCACCCGAGCGAACCGGCCGACGCGGGGAGCATGTACGTCTGCGGCATCACCCCGTACGACGCCACCCACCTCGGCCACGCCGCCACCATGATCACGTTCGACCTGGTGCAGCGGATGTGGCGGGACGCCGGCCGCCCGGTGCGCTACGTGCAGAACGTCACCGACATCGACGACCCGCTGCTGGAGCGGGCCGCCCGCGACGGCGAGGACTGGGTGGTCCTGGCGATGCGGGAGACGGCGCTGTTCCGCGAGGACATGGAGGCGCTGCGGATCATCCCGCCGGAGCACTACGTGGGCGCTGTCGAGTCCATCCCGGACATCGCCGACAAGGTCGAGGTGCTGGTCAAGGACGGCGCCGCGTACCGCCTCGACGACGGCACCGGCGACGTCTACTTCGACATCTCCGCCACGGGCCGGTTCGGCTACGAGTCGAACCTGACCCGCGAGCAGATGCTGGAGATCTTCCCCGAGCGCGGCGGCGACCCCGACCGCGCCGGCAAGCGCGACCCACTGGACCCGCTGCTGTGGCGTGGCGCCCGCGAGGGGGAGCCGTCCTGGCCGGGCGGGGAGCTGGGCCCGGGCCGCCCGGGATGGCACATCGAGTGCGCGGTCATCGCGCTGAACCTGCTCGGCGACCGGATCGACGTCCAGGGCGGCGGCAACGACCTGCTGTTCCCGCACCACGAGGCGTCCGCCGCGCACGCCGAGCGGCTCACCGGTCAGGCGCCGTTCGCCGAGCACTACGTGCACGCCGGGATGATCGGCCTGGACGGCGAAAAGATGTCCAAGTCCCGCGGCAACCTGGTCTTCGTGTCCCGGCTGCGCGCCGACAAGGTGGACCCGATGGCGGTCCGCCTGGCGTTGATCTCCGGGCACTACCGCAGCGACCGCACCTGGACCGACGAGCTGCTCACGACCGCCAAGGAGCGCCTGGACCGTTGGCGGCGGGCCGCCGCCGCGCCGGCCGGGCCGTCCGGGGCGGAGCTGCTGGCCGGCGTACGCGAGCGCCTGGCCGACGACCTCGACACCCCCGGTGCCCTGGCGGTCGCCGACCGCTGGGCCGAGGCGACCCTCGCCGGCGCCACGGACGACGCCGAAGCGCCAGCCCTCTTCGCGAACACGGTGGACGCCCTCCTGGGCATCCGCCTCTGACACCTCTCCCGGCAGACGGCACGCGCGCCGCGGCGGGCGTGATCGACTCGGCTTTCAGGAAGTCGCGGTGTCCGTGCCGGTGGGATGCCCCGATTTCCTGCAACCCGAGTCGATCACCGCGACACCCCCCGTTGATCATGAGGTTGACGGGCGGTTTGATCTCCGCTGGACCCGTCAACCTCATGATCGACGGGGATGGGCGCGGGTCGCGCGGGGTTGGGCGGGGCCGGTCAGCCCAGGACCAGGCCGGGGTCGGGTTCCGGGTCGGGGGTCGGGGCGGGGATCTTGTATTCCTCGGTGAGGGTCGTCATCGGGCCGGGCCAGGTGGCCTGGGCCACCTCGATCGGCTTGTGGTGCGTGTCGTACGCGATGTGCAGCAGGTGCAGCACCGGGGTGTCCGGCCGGATCTGGAGCGTCTCGGCCTCCTCCCGGCTGGGCTGGCGGGCGCTGATCGTGTCGGTGGCGGAGACGTACCGCCGCCCGGTGGCTTCCTCCGCCTCCTGATAGAGGGGGCGGCCGAAGGCCTCGGTGCGCTCCAGCGAGGTTCCGGCGGTGTCGCGGGGCAGGAACCAGGACGCGCCGACCTCGACGGGGGAGTCGTCGGTGCGGACGAGGTGTCGCCGGCAGAGCAGGTTGGTGCCGTCGGGCACCCCGAACGCGTCGGCGACCTCGGCGGGGGCGGGGGAGTGGCCGACCGAGACGAGTTGTTGGCGGTACCGGGCCGCCAGGTCGGTGTGGTAGCCGCGGAAGCCGCCGTACCGCCCTCGGGAGAGTCGGTTGAGTCGGCGGCGGGTGCCCCGGACGTACGTACCGGAGCCGGGTTTGGTGATCAGGATGCCCTCGACCCGCAGCTGGTCGACGGCGCGTTGCACGGTCTGCTTGGCGACGCCGAACATCTCGGCGATGGCCGGGATGGACGGCAGTCGCTCGCCGGGTCCCCAGTCGCCGCGGCGGACCTGGGCCTTGAGCTGCGTGGCAATCTGTCGGTGCGGGAACTCGGCGGCCCCGGGATTGATCTGCACACCCGCCTCCTTGATCACATCTAGGTTCCTAGGATGCCCTAGCGGGTGTGACGGCGCCACCCCGGACACGCCAAAAAACGGGCCCCCGGACCAGAGAAGGTCCGAGGGCCCGCAGTGAACAGTTGGCTACCAGGAGCCGGCGGTCGGGCCGGCTGAACCGCCCCGTCGGCGCAGGTACTTCTCGAACTCCTGGGCGATCTCGTCGCCGGTCAACGGGGTGATGCCCTCGTCGCCGACCCGTTCCTCCAGCTCACGGACGTATTCGCCCAGCTCGGCGTCCTGCTCGGCGGCGCTGCGCACCCGCTGCTCCCACTCGGCGGACTCCTCGGCCAGGTCGGCCATCGGCACCGGCAGGTCGACGACCTCCTCGACCCGGTGCAGCAGGGCGAGGGTGGCCTTGGGGCAGGGCGGGTTGTTGGCGTAGTGCGGCACGTGCACCCAGAACGACACGGCGTCGACCTCGGCGCGGGTGCAGGCGTCGTGCAGCACACCGACGATGCCGGTCGGCCCGTCGTAGCGGGTGGGGGTGAGCTGGTAGCGCTCGGCGGCCTGCGCGTCGGACGCACTGCCGCTGATCGGCAGCGGCCGGGTGTAGGGAACATCGGCCAGCAACGCGCCGAGCAGCACCACCCGTTCGACCTCGAGGCTGTGGCAGATCTCCAGCACCTGCTCGCAGAACGTCCGCCAGCGCATGCTCGGCTCGATGCCGCGGATCAGCACCACGTCGCGGTCGGTGCCCTCCGGGCTGGCCACCATGAACCGGGTCGTCGGCCACTCCACGCGGCGCGTCTCCCCGTCGGCCATGGTGATGGTGGGCCGGCTGACCTGGAAGTCGTAGAAGTCCTCCGGGTCCAGCTCGGCGATCTGCCGCGCGTTCCAGACCTGTTCCAGGTGCTCGACGGCCGCGGTGGACGCGTCGGCGGCATCGTTCCAGCCCTCGAAGGCGGCGATGGCCACCGGGGACCGCAGCACCGGCAGTCCGTCGAACTCGGTCACGCCGTCACCTCACCCTGCTCGTCGCGGTCGGCGCCGGGATCGCGCCCGGTCGTCATACCGTGTGGCACAGCGGCGTCCCTGTTGTCCTTCACGTCCGCCAGCCTACGTGCCGGGCAGGGATGCGGCCCGTCGGCCGCGCCGGTCCACCGGACCGACGACCGGTCATACACGAACGAACCAGACAGGGTGATCCCGCTGACACAATATGGGATCGGGTGCCGAGGGGCGCTGGGTGCGGTGGGGACGGCACTAACCTGAACGGGTGCGGACTTCGTTGATGGATGTGCTGGCCGACCGGATTCTCATCGCCGACGGGGCGATGGGCACGATGCTGCAGGCCGCGGACCTCACGCTCGACGACTTCGACGGCCTCGAAGGGTGCAACGAGATCCTCAACGTCACCCGGCCGGACGTGGTGCGTGGGGTGCACGACGCCTACCTGGCCGCCGGCGCGGACTGCGTGGAGACCAACACGTTCGGCGCCAACCTGGCCAACCTCGCCGAGTACGACATCCCGCAGCGCATCCGGGAGCTGTCCGAGGCGGGCGCCCGCATCGCCCGGGAAGCCGCCGACGCGGCCAGCACCCCGCAGCGGCCCCGGTTCGTGCTCGGGTCGATCGGGCCGGGCACCAAGCTGCCCACCCTCGGGCACGCCGCCTACGCGACCCTGCGCGACGCGTACCAGGAGAACGCCGCCGGTCTGATCGTCGGTGGCGCGGACGCGCTGATCATCGAGACCTGCCAGGACCTGCTCCAGGTCAAGGCGGCCGTGGTCGGGTCGAAGCGGGCGATGGTCGAGCTGGGCCAGTCGGTGCCGATCATCTGCCACGTGGCGGTGGAGACCACCGGCACGATGCTGGTGGGCAGCGAGATCGGTGCGGCCCTGGCGGCGATCGAGCCGCTCGGGGTGGACCTGATCGGGCTCAACTGTTCGACCGGCCCGGCGGAGATGAGCGAGCACCTGCGATACCTGTCGCAGCACTCCCGCATCCCGCTGTCGGTGATGCCGAACGCCGGCCTGCCGGTGCTGACCGCCGACGGGGCATACTTCCCGCTGACTCCCGTGGAGCTGGCCGAGGCCCTGGAGCGGTTCATCACCGAGTACGGCGTGGGGCTGGTCGGCGGCTGCTGCGGCACCACCCCGGAGCACATCCGGGTGTTGTCCGAGCGGCTGCACGGCGTCACCGCCCCGGCCCGCGAGCCCCGGCACGAGGCGGGTGTCTCCTCGGTCTACCACCCGGTGCCGTTCGCCCAGGACGCGTCGGTGCTGATGGTGGGTGAGCGGACCAACGCCAACGGTTCCAAGGCGTTCCGGGACGCGATGCTCGCCGGCGACTGGCGGGCCTGTGTGGAGATCGCCCGCAGTCAGGCCCGCGACGGCTCGCACCTGCTCGACCTGTGCGTGGACTACGTCGGCCGCGACGGCACGCAGGACATGCGCGAGCTTGCTGGCCGGTTCGCCACCGCGTCGACGCTGCCGATCATGTTGGACTCCACCGAGCCGAACGTGGTGGAGGCCGGTCTGGAGATGCTCGGCGGCCGGTGCGTGGTCAACTCGGTGAACTTCGAGGACGGCGACGGCCCCGACTCCCGGTACGCGCGGGTGATGCCGATCGTCCGCGAGCACGGCGCGGCGGTGGTGGCGCTGCTCATCGACGAGGAGGGGCAGGCACGTACCCAGGAGTGGAAGGTCCGGGTCGCCGCGCGGCTGATCGACGACCTGACCGGCCGGTGGGGCCTGGACCGCTCCGACATCCTGATCGACGCGCTGACCTTCCCGATCGCCACCGGCCAGGAGGAGACCCGCCGCGACGGCATCGAGACGATCGAGGCGATCCGGGAGATCACCCGCCGCTACCCGGGCGTCAACTTCACGCTGGGCATCTCGAACATCTCGTTCGGGCTCAACCCGGCCGCCCGGCAGGTGCTCAACTCGGTGTTCCTGCACGAGTGCGTGCAGGCCGGTCTGACGTCGGCGATCGTGCACGCCAGCAAGATCCTGCCGATGTCGAAGATCCCCGAGGAGCAGCGCGAGGTCGCCCTGGACCTGGTCTACGACCGGCGCCGCGAGGGGTACGACCCGGTGCAGCGCTTCCTCGAACTGTTCGAGGGTGTCGACGTGACCAGCGCCCGGGCCAGCCGGGCGCAGGAGTTGGCGGCGCTGCCGCTGGACGAGCGGCTCAAGCGGCGGATCATCGACGGTGAGCGCAACGGCCTGGAAGCCGACCTGGACGAGGCGATGGCCGGCGGCCGGTCCCCGCTGTCGATCATCAACGACATCCTGCTGGACGGCATGAAGGTGGTCGGCGAGCTGTTCGGCTCGGGCCAGATGCAACTGCCGTTCGTGCTCCAGTCCGCCGAGGTGATGAAGACCGCCGTGGCCTACCTGGAGCCACACATGGAGACCGCGGAGGACGGCGGCAAGGGTCGCATCGTGCTCGCCACCGTGCGCGGCGACGTGCACGACATCGGTAAGAACCTGGTCGACATCATCCTGTCCAACAACGGCTACGAGGTGGTGAACATCGGCATCAAGCAGCCGATCAGCGCCATCCTGGACGCCGCCGAGCAGCACCGCGCCGACGCCATCGGCATGTCCGGGCTGCTGGTCAAGAGCACTGTCATCATGAAGGAAAACCTCGCCGAGATGGCCACGCGCGGGGTCGCGGAGCGCTGGCCCGTCCTGCTGGGTGGGGCGGCGCTGACCCGCGCGTACGTCGAGGACGACCTGCGGTCGATGTTCCCCGGGCAGGTGCACTACGCCCGGGACGCCTTCGAGGGGTTGTCCCTGATGGACAAGGTGATGACCGCCAAGCGTGGCGGCGCGCCGGTGATCGACCCGGAGCGGGAAGCGGCGCTCGCGGCGCGGCGGGCCCGCCGGGAACGGCAACGGTCCATGGTCAGCGAGTCCCTGCCGGAGCTGCACGACTCCTCGACCCGCTCCGACGTGGCAGTGGAGGTGGCCGTGCCCACCCCGCCTTTCTTCGGCACGCGGGTGATCAAGGGCGTGCCGATGGCCGACTACGCGGCGCTGCTCGACGAGCGGGCCACCTTCCGTGGGCAGTGGGGGCTGAACGGCGCCCGAGGCGGCAACGGTCCGTCCTACGACGAGCTGGTCGAGACCGAGGGCCGGCCGCGTCTGCGTTACTGGCTGGACCGATTGATCGCCGACCAGGTGCTGGAGGCAGCCGTGGTGTACGGCTACTTCCCCGCGTACTCCGAAGGCAACGACCTGGTGGTGCTCGACGAGAACGGGCACGCGGAGCGCGCCCGGTTCTCGTTCCCCCGCCAGCGCCAGGAGCGGCGGCTCTGCCTGGCGGACTTCTTCAAGCCCAAGGGCGACCAGCTCGATGTGGTCGCGTTGCAACTGGTCACCGTGGGCCAGCCGGTCAGCGAGTACGCGGCGAAGCTGTTCGCCCGCAACGAGTACCGCGACTACCTGGAGGTGCACGGCCTGTCCGTGCAGCTCACCGAGGCGCTCGCGGAGTACTGGCACCGGCGCATCCGGGCGGAGATGACCCTGCCCGACGGCCGTCCGCTGGGCCACGACGACCCGACGGACCTGGCCGGTCTGCTGCGCAACGACTACCGGGGCTGCCGGTACGCGTTCGGCTACCCGGCCTGCCCTGACCTGGAGGACCGGGCGAAGATCGTGGACCTGCTCGGATCGGAGCGGATCGGGGTCGAGCTGTCCGAGGAGTTCCAGTTGATGCCGGAGCAGGCCACCGACGCGATCGTGGTCCACCACCCGGAGGCCAGCTACTTCAACGCCAAGTAACGGGCGCACGTGCCCTGACCTGCGCAGCTGCCGGCCTCTGATCCGACAAGCTGATGTGCGCCGCAAATCCAGGTGAGGTGCGGCAGCTTCAGCACACTAGGCGCGGCAGGATGGGCCGCCGACGTAAGGCCTGCTGTGCCGATGTGGACTCGCTCGCCGTTGGCTGCCGCGACCAACGTCGTGGCGGGCACTGCGGCCCGTTTCGCAGGTCCTAGCTGGGATTGTTTCGTAGCTGCTCGTGGAGCTGGCCGACGGTATTGACCACCGCAACGAAGTCGAACGTCTGAATTTGATCAACGTCAAAACTGCCCGTGACGATCGGCGGTGGCGCGTTGGCGTAGATCTGGCTGGCGTCCAGGTGAAGCCCGCGCCGGTGGTATGCGGCCATGGCGAGAGGTCCCAGGAGGTACCTGTCCTGGCCACCCTCGGTGTCCAATTCGGCGGTTAGATCGGCACCTGAGTCCCACCCACGTACGAGCTGCCCTTCGAAGGTGTCGAGGAACCACCACGCCCCGTCGGCAGACTCAAGGAACACATCGCCGAACAGTGAGGTGAACCGCGGAGCCTTGCCGGCGAGATCCAACCAGCCCCATGACTCCAGCGCCCGAGCGTATTGCTGCTCACTGAACTGCTTGGTGAGTTCCACTGCGCCATTGGATCATGAGGCCGCTCAATCAGCCTCGGGACCGGCGTGACACGCCCGGCTAGACGATCTTGTTTCCCATGTTGCAGGCCTCAGCGTCGCATGGTTGATGCCCCTGGGAGGCTGAGGGGGTGGAAAAGTCTGCGTGGGCCGAGATATCAGCGCTGGTGGCAGCAGCTCCGTATCCGGTGGAGGTGCTGCCGGCCGACCCTGAGCGGGCAACGGCCTGCCTGACGGCCCTGGAAATCACGACCAGGTCGTGGCTCGGCGCGGTGGTGGCCAACAGTGGCGGGCTGGTGATCGATCACGGTTGGCTTCGGGTGCTCGGCGGTGGGCACGACGGGCTGCCGGATGTGGCTGCCGAGATGGATGCCGATGATGGTCGTCTGGTCGTTGCCTACGACGTGATGGGCGGACAGTTCGCGTGGTTGCCGGCAGAGCCAGGCGCGAGGCCGACGGTGCACTACTTCGGCCCGGAGGACCTGGCGTGGCATGATCTTGAGCTCGGGTATGGCGACTGGCTGCATGCGATGCTCGCTGGCGCGGTGACGCAGTTCTATGAGGGTTTGCGCTGGCCGGGGTGGGAAGCCGAGGCGGCCAGCGTCGCTCTGGATGAGGGGATCAGCGCGTTGCCGCCGCCGTGGACCAGGGAGGGGAAGGATCTCTCGGTGGTGTCCCGTAAGCCGATCCGGCTTGCTGAGCTCGTTTCGGTTCACCAGGAGTTTGCGCGTCAGCTCGGCTACCTCTAGAACACCGCTGCCTCTCCGGTCGACGGCCCGAACGCGGTGTCATCGTGGCGTCCTTCGGGCAGGCTCGGGTTGCGGACCTTGAACCGGGCGATCGGTTTGACGGTGGTGCGGGTGACCTCGGTGACGAGTTGGTCGCCGGCCATGCCTGGTCTCGCATGATGGTTGACGGAACGGCGTCGCAGGGATGCTTGACGCAGGATCGTGATCGATTTGATTGGTGTCCTGATGGTATGCCGGCCGGCTAATGCAGGTGCAAAGCGTCGATGAACTGGCTGAGAGTCGGTGTGACCTGCCGCCATGAGAGGTGTTGTTGAGCGAGTGTGGCGGTATCGGTGGCCAACACGCGTGGGTCTATCGGGCTGGTGCGATAGTCCAGCGCCACCGCGATGTCGTCGCCTGCGTAGCGGCATTCGGCGATGAAGACGGCCTGGTCCAGGTCGAGCCACGGCATGGCGATCGGCTGGCCCGCGCCGCCTCGACGGATTTGGAAGAACTGCATCGTGCCGGCGTCCAGCTGGGCGATGAGACGGTTGTGGAGGCACAGCTCGTCGATGGTGGTCATGAAGTCCAGCGGGTCGTCGAGCCAGGGGATCAGCTGGCGGAGGGCGCGGTCGCCAGGGTGCCGCCAGCGGCCGGAGTTGAGCAGGCGGATCAGCGGGCCAGGCAGCGGTAGACCGTTGACCTGCCAATCGTTGTTCACGGTGCGAAGTCCTTTCGGGCGGCGGTGATCTGATGCTGGGCCTTGGTGCGGTTCAGGTCGGTGGTGCTGAGGCGGGGAACGGCCTCGATCGGGGCATCGGCGTCTTAGACGGTGACGGCGTGCTCGCTGCCTCAAGCGCTACATCGTCCGCGACGTCCACACCGCCCTACGCACTGACTTCGCCGCACTCGCCCCTTGACCTCCATAGGAGCAGCGGGATGGCGCAGCGTCGTTGTGGGAGGACCCAGGATCGGTCAGCCTACCCACTGCTGTTCGCTCTGATCCGCCATCGAGCTGCGCTCCAGCCATGGCAGGCTCAGACGTCAGGGCTCCGGCGAAAGTCGGGTCACTAGACTCCGCGCATGCAGCATTGCCGACTTTCCTCCGCCAAACGCCCAGCGATCGGGGCTTTACTGCTGGTCTTGGCCGTAGCCGGCTGCAACTCCAAGGCGGAATCGTCCTCCGATGCCACGTGGTCGAGCCCTGACACCGTCGCTACCACGACCGCCTCCCGCGCTGCTTCCCCGCCAAGTCCCCGTGACGCCGAACCTTCCGCATCTTCCTCCCCCACCGCGGACGAGTCACAGGAGCCCAAAGCGGCACAGAGGACGCAGGCGCCGAGCGGGGGCGGCACCAAGTACAAGGCGTGTGCCGACGGCGACTGCAAAGTGTCCTTCTCCGGTTCGGTCAAATTCCCACTCGGCAGATGGACGGTGTCGTCCTCCGTGGAGGATGGCGGTGTCAGGGTGCGACTGACCGACGCCAATGGCGGGGGCGGCGGTGGCGGCTTCATGGCAGGCCCCGGGTGCAGTGTGGCGATACACGCCGACGGCGGCGGTCGAGTCGGATGCGACCAACCCGGAGCCGAGCCCAAACCGGGAGGGTGGGTCGTACACCTTTTGGAACTGGACGGGAACACCGCGGTCATCCGAGCGATCCTGGGCTGACAGTGCGGATCGCTGTCGCAGCCTGACTGTGCTGGGCTGTGGTCTGGTGGCCGTGCGTGTGACCCTCGGTCTGATTGGCTTCGTGCCTGTGAGCCGACTTGTCCACGCACGGTCACCGGCCCCCGGCCGGCCCCTTTGCCGGGTCCCTCGTCTAGCAGCTGCCATCACCTGTGTCACCACCGCTGCCCCCATCCAGTGGGGGGCTGAGCGGGAAGTCGCCGCACCGTGCTGAGGTTTCGTCGGCCTGGTTGCGGGCAGGCGCAGGCGTGCGCATCAACGTGGAGGAGCCAAGGTCCGCCGAACGGTTCTGGGAAGGGATGCGGGAGGTGGCTGCTGCCGCTGCCCGGCATCAAGACCCCGACCTGTACCACTCGATTGTCAAGATCGGCAGGGCTGCACTGTCTCAGGGCGTCGAGCTGGTGCCGTCGAGTGGACTCTTTCTGGTATGCCCTGTGTGTGAGGTCCTGGCGGGTCAGCGGTGCGTCAACGTGCCCAGGCACCCTCTGCAGGACAACGTTCTTCATGCGGAGCGGACGGAGTTGGCCGAGAAGGCGCTGAGGGGAGAGGTCCCCTTCCCCGATCCGCTTCGCTGACGTCTCCTGCCCGAACCCGCCGCGTGTCACGAGGACCGAGCTGCCACCGGGGCATGCTCGGCTCCTGCCGTGCACCTCGCGGAGCGCTGCGGCCGGAGGCGGTTGACGGTTGGAAGGCCGCCAGCGGATGATCCAGCGGTGTGTCGCTCGGCTCAGCGAGCCGGGAAGCTGGCCTCAATGGACAACATGATCGCCGTCATGTGGTGGCTTCAGGAGAGCGAATTTCATGAAGTTCCTTCTCACCTCGTCGGGCATCTGTAACCCGAGCATCTCGGACGCGCTCGTCGACCTGCTGGGCAAGCCGATCGCCGAATCCACGGCCCTGTTCATCCCCACCGCGGTCTACCCCTTCCCCGGTGGAGCTGAGAGGGCATGGAAGGCGATCCACGGCCAGGCTTCGATCCCGCTGTCCCAGCTCGGTTGGAAATCCCTGGGGATGTTGGAGCTCACCGCGCTGCCGACCATTCGAGAAGAGAACTGGGTCCCGGCGGTCCGGAAGGCTGATGCCCTCCTGGTCTGGGGCGGCGATGTGCTGTACCTGACCTACTGGCTGCGCCAGTCGGGCCTGGCCGACCTTCTGCCGTCGCTGAATGACACGGTTTATGTGGGGGTCAGCGCCGGGAGCATCGCGGTCACCCCGTACAACTGCGACGCCGAATTCGACAGTCAGTTCGTCCCTGACGGCAGCGACATGGCGCAGGACGCCGATCGGGCGCTGGGGCTGGTGGATTTCACGCTGTATCCCCACCTCAACCATCCGGAGATGGAGGACACCGAGCTGTCCAACATCCAGAAATGGGCGTCCGGAATCCCGGTCCCGACTTACGCCATCGACGACAACACCGCCATCAAGGTGGTCGATGGGACAGTTGAGGTCATCTCCGAAGGCGACTGGAGACTGATCAACCCCTGACCGAGACGGGCGTCATGGCCGCTCTCCAACGCCTCACCGATCGGGTAGGGCGCGAAGCCGGGCGGGATGAGCCACCCGCCGTCGGCCCGAAGGCCGGAATGCGCCCCGTCGGCGTACAACCACCAGGCCGGCAGGTCCGGCGGCAGCGGCCGGCCGACTGCCTCCTGCGCCGCCACGAGGTCGGCCTCAGACGCCGGCGGTCGTAGAGCCGCGCCGCCGCCGGACAGCTACCCCTTTGGAACCGGACGGTTGCGTCGAAAATACCCTTGCTGCGCCGCTCGCTCCACCCCGAGTTGACGCTCTGACTTGCGTATGCCAATAATAGTTGGCATGAGCCAAGGTGAGGTATGGGAGCTGAGCGGTGACCGGCTGGTCGAGGTCCTCGCCACGCTGGCCAGCCCGCACCGATTGCGTGTGCTCGCGGCGTTGGCCGGCGAACGCGCCTACGTCTCACAACTCGCCCGCGACCTGGGCATCAGCCGCGCGCTGCTCCAGGTGCACCTCAAGAAGTTGGAAAAGGCCGGGCTGGTCACCGCGCATCTGGAGTTGTCCCCGGACGGCAAGGCACTCAAGTACTACGAGGCCACCCCGTTCTCGCTGCACCTCACGCCCAACGTGGTGGCGGTCGCCGCCACGACCCTGAGCACCGCCGGAGACGGCGACGCCGTACCCAAAGGAAACAGTTAGATGGACATCGCCGCCTCGGTCTTCCTCATCGTCATCGCCGCCGTGGTCATCGCGGCCATCTGGTATGCCGGCGTCCGCAAGCGGGTCGCCGTCTCCGGCGAACTGCAGCGGCAGTACGCGGAGCAGGCCGCCGAGACGCAGCGCCTGCTCGCCGACATGGGCGCGCAGCTGGCCGATCTGAACCGACGCACCGCCGAGATGCACCGCATCCTCAAGGACGCCGAATGACCGCCGTCGGCCTCAGTCCGCCGGTCACGCTGGTCAACGTCCCCAACGCCATCACCGCCGTCCGGACCGCCATCTCGGTGGCGCTCGCCGTGGCGGCGCTGACCCACCGCAGCGTCCACCTGCTCGTCGCCGCATACCTGATCTACTGGATCGGTGACA
Source organism: Micromonospora sp. A202 (assembly GCF_006715105.1). NCBI lineage: Bacteria > Bacillati > Actinomycetota > Actinomycetes > Micromonosporales > Micromonosporaceae > Micromonospora > Micromonospora sp. A202. Next base: position 2,927,235 of record NZ_VFMP01000001.1, read on the forward strand.
TCCTGGACGGCGCCGCCGCCCGGGCTCTGGGGCAGGAGACGCGCACCGGCGCGGTCTTCGACATCGTCGCCGACCGTGCCTGCACGTCGGCCTGTGCCGCCGCGCTGGTCGTGCTGCGGCCCGACACCGCCCTGCCGGTTGCGGTGTTCCTCGTCCAGTTCATGGTCATCGACCAGCTGCTGAGCCTGATGTTCCTGCGCTGGCCGCTGCTGAGTCCGAACTACTTCGCCAGCGTCGACCGCCGCATCTACCGGTGGAACTGGTCGCCGCCTGCGAAGGCGTTGAACACCGCCGCGGTGGTGATCCTGGCGATCGTCGCCCCGACGGCCGTGGCCGTCACGTTCGCCCTCGCGGTCGCAGCGGTGAAGGTCGTCTCGTTGGTCTGCGCCGCCAAGTTGCCGGCGGGCCTGCCGCACACCCGGCCATGATCGCCGTCCTGGCGGCTGCGGCCGTCGGGCTCCTGTCGGCCTTCCTGCCGTTCACACCGGCCGAGCCGTACCTGATCGCAGCCGTGGCGACGACCAGCGCGCCGTCGGTGGCGCTGGGTGTAGCTGCCGCGGCCGGTCAGACTGCCGGCAAGGTCCTGATCTTCCTCGCCGCGCGCGGCGCGATCCACTCGTCCTGGCTGCAAGGCCGGCTCAGCAAACGCACACCCGCCGTGCGGGAGCCGGCGGGGCGGCTGGCGACGATGCTCGCCCGCCCGAAGGCGGCCGGGGCGCGACTCGTCGAGGTGATGGAACGCCCCCGCCAGGCCACCGGGATGCTGCTGGTCAGCGCCATCACCGGGTTCCCGCCGTTGCTGGCCGCCAGCGTCTACCTGGGCCGTACACCCATGCGTTCCACGGCCTTCGCGGTGACCTGCCTGCTGGGCCGGACGATTCGCTTCGTGACGATCGCGCTGGCCCCGCACTTCGCCGGATACTGAGCGAGCGGCCTGGGCGGGCCGCCACCAGAGCGAATGCCCGAGCAACGGGCGTGGCCCGACGGGGGTTGGCCACTGACTGACGAAACCTGTGTCGAGAACGGCCGGGCGGCTCCGTCCCGGGGGAGGATGCGGCCACGGTACGAGGACATCTTTCGGCTCTGCTACGTCCGCGGTCCCGAGGGCATCATCGTCGGGCTGGCCGAACAGCTCAGGTGAGGGCCCAGCGGGGTGTGCGTGAGCGTCAGGCCTGGATCTCGTCCACCATCGTGTCCGCGTTCTCGAACGACTCGACAGTGCGGAACCCTTCAGCCACGTACAGCCGTCTGGCGACGTTTGCCCGCTCCACGCTCAGCGAGACCGTGTGAACGCCGCGCTCGCGCGCGGCGTTCAGGACGGCGCGCAGGAGGGCGCGGCCCACCCCCTGGCCCCGCCACGACTCCACCACACCGATGGTCAGCTCCGGCACGTCGTCGCTCACGTACCCGTAGCCCGGGTCGGCGGCGGTCAGGTACCGGAACCAGGCCGCCCCGATCGGCCGATCCGCCGGCTCCGTCGCGACCATCCCGAAGTCGTCGGGCCGCATCCAACCGGTGACGTAGTGCGCCAGCGCCGGGTCAGCCAGGATCTGCTCGCGAGGCCAGTTGCGCTCCGGCAACCAGTTCACTGCTGCCGCGAGCATGTCAACCAGGAACGCGCGATCTGCCGAGCTGGCCGCGCGGACACCGAAGTCCTTCACCGCCAAACCCTGCCACAGAGCTGGGCCCTCTGTCGATCATGGAGTTGTGGTGGTCGTGGTACCAACTGATGAGGCCGTTCTCGTTCCCCGCGTCGATGGCACGGCCGACATTCGGGGCCAGGGTGGATGCAGCCTCGCCGCACGGTCGGCGGGGGTCCTGGCAGCACTGTCGAAAGAGGTCGTCCGTGAGCGGGGAAGAGCAGCAGAACGGCAAGTGGGCGCCCTGGTGGATCTACGTCCCCATCATCCTCGGCAGCAACTACGTCAAGCAGTACCTGGTTCGGGACCTGCCCGTGGCGGTCAACGCCGTGATCACTCTTGTGCTGGTCGGCACGCTCTTCCTGATCATCACCGTGGTGTATCGCGGCATGAGACGCGTCGACCGGTAGCGACGTGGGAGCGGCCGCGGCGGGGGTTCTGGTTACGCTCACTGCATGTTCCGTGCGGCTCGGCCTGACGACCTGGCGCAGATCATCCGCCTCTACCGGCAGCTGAACCCGGACGATCCGGTGCTGGACGAGGACTCCGGCGCGGCGGTCTTCCGGCAGATCCTCGGCTCACCGGGGCTGCACCTCTTCGTCATCGAACTGGACGGGGCCGTCGTCGCCTCGACGTACCTCAACGTGATCCCCAACCTGAGCCGGTCGGCGTCCCCGTACGCCGTCATCGAGAACGTCGTCGTGGAGGAATCACGGCGAGGCACCGGTCTGGGGCGGCAGATCATGGCCGACACGCTCCAGGCGGCATGGGACGAGGGCTGCTACAAGGCGATGCTGATGACGGGTTCGCGCAACCCCGCGACGCACGGCTTCTACCGCGCCTGCGGGTTCTCGCCCGACGTCAAGACCGCCTATCTCGCCCGACCACCGGCCTAGGCCTGTCGGGCGAAGGTCTCCCGCAGCGCCGGATCCAGCGGCCGGCCGGTCGTCGGCTTGATGAACAGCTCGGCGAGCAGGAGATCGGCGAGGTAGCTGGGGTTGACGCCCGACTCCTTGCGGGCGAGGGCCTGCAGCGCGCCGCCGAGGCGCAGCGCGGCCTTCGCCGCGCCGGCCGGCAGCCGGGCGACCCGGCGGCGTCGGCCGACCGCGTCCGCGATGCGCGCGATCATGTCGGCCCAGGTCAGGTTCTCGTCGGCGACCGGAATGTCCGCGCCGCTGGCCTGCTCCAGGGCGTCGGCCGCGACCTCGGCCACGCTGCGGGCCGAGGCCGCGGCGCTTCCGCCGGTCGGCGCGACCAGAGGTGTACGGGAGCGGGCCCACCGGTCCAGCGGTCCGGCCCAGTTCGGCAGCCGGTCACCGGCCCGGCCGAAGACGAAGGGCAGTTCGAGGACGGCGACCGGCAGATCCGGGCCGGCTGCCGCGCGCCCCTCGCGGGCCTGCTCCAGCCGGCAACGGATGTACGTGTGACGCTCGGCGAGCCGCCACTGCGGATGCAGCCGGTCGAAATAGGTGTAGTACGACCCCATCACGACCCCGCGGGTGAGGCCCTCCAGGCGGGCGGCGGTGAACAGGCGTACCACCGGTTCGACGTTGTCGCGGCGGAACTCCGGATAGATCGGCTTGGGCAACGGCTTCTGCTCGTCGGTGCGGGTGGCGTACACGACACCGTCGTGCCCGGCGAGCAACGGCCGTAGCTCCTCGATCGAGGCGGACCCGACATCGAGCAGGTGGTCGACGCCCGGATGGGCGGTACGCGCCACAGTGGTGGTGGCGTGGCCGCGCTCGCGCAGCACGTCCACGACATGAGCGCCGACCAGGCCACTGCCACCCACCACGAGAATTCGCACGGTGCATCGTCCACTCTGGATCCGGGTCGTTGTCAAGCCGCCATGACTGCCACCGAGCTTGCAGTGCCGCAAATCCCGCCACCGGTGCCCGGTGCGCTCCGACGTCGCACCGCTCACGCCAAGCGCGAACAGCCGATCCAATGTGGTCAACTCGTGTACGGTCAGTGACGGTTGCCTGACTGCGGCACCCTACGCACCGTGCCGGAAACCGTCCTCACCAACCGGGGCCGGGTGCCGAAGGCGGGGTGCCATCGCGACGAACGGGGGAGACGATGCCGGAGCCGCGCGCCTTCTGGCTGGATGAGCAGTTCGACCGTGAGCACGGCACCGACGGGCGGGGCCGCTACGAGGCCGAGGTGCTGGGGCGGATCGACGAGTTCGCCGTGACCTGGGGTGACATCGCCCCGGTCGAGTTCGCGGCGACGGCCTGGAGGATCGCCGGCGAGCTGTCGCCCGGCTTCGTCCGCTGGCATCGGCGGATCGTGTCGGCGACCTGCACGCGAAGCCCGTGGGACGGCAGCATGGTCTGCGCCGTGACGGTGGTCTCCGGCTGGCCGGCCGAGCTCACCTGGACCAAGCAGTGGCAGCGCGACCGCGGCTGGCGAGACTGGCCCCAGCTGTTCGGCCAGTTCACCACACCGACGGAGCAGGATCAGACGCGAAGCCCGCACCTGCGGGCGATGCTCCAGGTGGAGGCACCGCTCCCGCTCGACGACCTGCCGCCCGCCCCGGACGGTCCGGACGACTCCGTGGCGCTCACCGCGCGCCGAGCCGTGGCGGTGCTGGCCCGGGAGCTCAACGACCTCCTCGCGCCGATGATCGGTCAGCTTGAGGCAGGGGTGCCGGCAGACTCCTGAGTCCGCACCCCGAGACGACGGCGAGAGGAACCGGGGCGGGCGGATGTCACCGCCCGCCCCGGACTCCCACTCTGGATCAGCGGGCCGGCCCGGCCACCGACCAGGCCGGGCTCCGTCGCTCAGCCAGTGAGGACGAACCTCTCCCAGGAGCCGACCGACGTGCGGTTGGCGATCAACGCCCCCGCCCCGGCGTCCTCGGCGGCCACGATCTGGTTGTTGGCCAGTGCCCGCAGGCCGACCGTCCCGTCCGAGTTGGTGATGATCTGGAAGGTCTCCCACGGTCCGACCGTCGTGCGGTTCGCGATCAACGGCTCCGCGCCCTGGTTCTCGGCGCAGACGAACAGCCCGTTGGCGCGTGACCGGAGGGCGATGTTGCCGTTGCCGGCGTCCACCCGGTCGAACTGCTCGGTCGTCGAGACGCTGGCCTTGTTGGCGATCAGCGGGTTGGTGCCGACCGCCGACACGTACTGGTTGTTGACCTGCGCCCGCAGCGTGATCCCCCCGCTGGGGGTGGTGGTGCCGGTGGTGAAGGTGAACGCGTCGACGTCGAACAGGTTGCCCGAGCCACCCTTGAAGACCAGGTACAGCGAGGTCGACGCGCTGGGCGGGTTGCTGATGGCGGTGGAGACGTCGACGAAGGTCTCCCAGCTACCGGTCACCGGCACCGTGGCGGTGCCCAGCAGGGATCCGGTCGCGGAGCCGGCACGGACCTCGATGGTGCCGCCGGCGCCGGCCGAGGAGACCCGGGCGGTGAACCGGGTCGCGTTGGACAGGTTGTACGGCTGGTACGAGATCCAGTCGTTGTTCTCGATGAACCCGGCGGTGCGGCCACCCTCGGCGTTGGTGTGGTCGGTGGGCTGGACGCCGGACTGGGCGCTGAAGTGCTCACCCTGCCGGTGCTTCGGTTGCAGGGTCTTGATGCTGTGCGTGGTGAGCCCACCGTTGTCGGTGTAGGCGGCGTCGAAGACGCCGTAGATGTTGGCCGCCGAGTCGTGCTCCCCGTCGGTCGGCACGGTGATCGAGCCGCTGCACCCGTTCTTCGAGGTGATCTGGTGGGCGTGGCTGTCGTGGCCCAGCGCGTACGTCAGGCTGACCTTGGAGCAGTCGATCGTGCCGTCCTGCGGGTCGCTCACCGAGATTTGGTACGGCACCGTGTCACCGAAGTTGAACAACTGCCCGTCGGTGGGCGCGGTCAGCGTCACCGTCGGGGCCGTGTTGCCGACGGTGATGACCAGGCTCGCCGTGCCGGACAGGCCGGTCGGGTCGGTGACCTTCAACGTGGGGGAGTACGTGCCGTTCGTGGTGTACGTCTTGGTGGGGTTGGCCGCCGTCGACGTGGTGCCGTCGCCGAACGTCCACAGGTAGCTCAGTGCCCCACCCTCGGGGTCGGAGCTGCCGGCCGACGAGAAGGTGATAGTCAACGGGTTGGCCCCCGACGTGGGGTTTGCCGAGGCGACAGCGATCGGGCTGCGGTTGCCACCACCGATGTATTCGATTCGGAACAGCGCCTGGTTGTTCGAGCCGGTGCCGTAGTCCAGCACGTAGAGCGCGCCGTCCGGGCCGAAGGCCATGTCCATGACCTGCGTGCCGCTCCACGGGAAGTTGGAGATCTCCCCCCGGGAGCCGTCGGAGTTGACCGCGATGGCCTTGATCCAGCGGCGGCCGTACTCGCCGGCGAAGAACTGGCCGTTCAGCGACGCCGGGAACTTGATGCTGGAGTTGAGCGAGGCGTCGTACCGGTAGACCGGCCCACCCATCGGCGACTCCGAGCCGCTGCCGAACTCCGACGGTGAGCCGGAGTCACCCGCGTACTTGATCCAGGCCGGCTTCGCCGCGGGCAGCGTGCCGAGCCCGGTGTTGCGGAACGAGTTGTTCGTCGGCCCGCCCGTGCAGTTGTACTTGGACTGCGAGGGCCCGGACGGGAAGGTGTATTCATTGTATGTTTCCGTGCTGGTGTTGGCGCCGGTGCAGTACGGCCAGCCGTAGTTGCCGGGCGCCGCGATGCGGTTGAACTCGACCTGACCCGACGGGCCACGGCTGGAGTTCGTGCTCCCGGCGTCGGGGCCGTAGTCGCCGAGGTAGACGACACCGGTCGCCTTGTCGACGCTCATCCGGAACGGGTTGCGCAGACCCATCGCGTAGATCTCCGGACGGGTGCCCGACGTGCCGGGCGCGAACAGGTTGCCCGACGGGATGGTGTACGTGCCGTCCGCCTGCGGCTTGATCCGCAGCACCTTGCCCCGCAGGTCGTTGGTGTTGCCCGCCGAGCGCTGGGCGTCGAACTGCGGGTTGCGGTTGGTCCGCTCGTCCAGCGGCGCGTAGCCGGACGACTCGAACGGGTTGGTGTCGTCGCCGGTGGTCAGGTACAGGTTGCCGGCGGCGTCGAAGTCCAGGTCACCGCCGACGTGGCAGCACTGCCCACGGTCGTTGGCGACCTGGAGCACGATCTTCTCGCTGCCCAGGTTGATAGTGTCGTCGCTGTTGAGCGTGAACCGGGACAGCCGCAGGTGTCCCTTCCACCGGTCCCAGTCAGACTGCGAGCCGGTGGTCGGTGCGTCCCCGGACGGCGTGCTCAACGTGGGCGAGTAGTACAGGTAGATCCACCGGTTGCTGGCGAAGTTGGGGTCGACGGCGACGCCCTGCAACCCCTCCTCGTCGTGGGTGTAGACCGGCAGGGTGCCGGACACCTTGGTGTTGCCGGCCACGTCGGTCACCCGCAGCACACCGTTGCGGGCGGTGTGGAGCACCGAGCGGTTGGGCAGCACGGCCAGGGACATGGCCTCACCCAGCTCGGCCGAGCCGGTGGCGAGTTTGACCTGCTGATAGTCGGAGGCGGGAATGACCGCCGCCTGGGCGGTCGACGGTGCGGCCACAGCCAGGGTCACGCTCGCGACGGTGGCGACCGCCGCGAGGAGAGCCCGGGGCCAGCGCCGGGGGTACGAAAGCATGATCGTCCTTTCTCGACGACCGGTGGACGGGCGCGCGGGGGCGCACCACGACCAGATGGGGATCGTGGGGAACGTGCGGGGGACCAGGTCAGCCGGTGACGAGGTCGAACTTCTCCCACTGACCGATGGAGGTCCGGTTGGCGATCAGCGCGGAGGCGCCCGCGTTCTCGGCGGCGACGTAACGGTTGTTCACAGTGGCCCGCAGGCTCACCGTGCCGTCGGAGTTGCGCACGAGCTGGAACGTCTCCCACGCGCCAGCGGTGGCCCGGTTGGCGATCAGCGCGGCGGCACCGGCGTTCTCGGCGGCGACGAACTGCCCGTTGCCCTTGGAGCGCAGCGCCACGTTGCCGTTGGCGAGGTTGACCAGGTCGAACCGCTCGGTGGTGCCGACGCTGCTGCGGTTGGCGATCAGCGCGGTGGTGGCGTTGAGCGCGCTGACGTACTGGTTGTTGGCCCGGGCCCGCAGCGTGGAGCCGCTCGGCGGCGGGGTCGTGGTGCGCGGCGAGCAGTCTGCCGTGACGGAGCCCGCGGCGACCTGGAGGCCGCCGAGCAGCATCCGGGTGAAGTTCGGGTCGGTGTACGACGCCTCGGTGTGCCCGAGGCCCGTGTACCAGGCCCGTCCGCCGCCGTACGCCTTGCACCAGGTGATCGGGTGGTCGCCGCTCATGTTGCCGCCGCTGTAGGACGACTCGTCGAGGCTGGCCAGGACCCGCGCGCTGGACCGGGGGTTGGTGCGGTAGTTGTACCACTCGTCGGAGCGGACCCAGGTGTCGCTCAGGTGGGCGGTCGACGGGTTCGTCCGGTCCTCGATCTTCACGGTCGCGGTCTGGATCGCCGGGTGCGAGTCGAACCATGCACCGACCAGCGAGCCGTACCACGGCCAGCTGTACTCGGTGTCGGCGGCTGCGTGCACGCCGACGTACCCGCCACCTTCGGCGATGTACGACTCGAAGGCCGTCTGCTGGCTGGCGTTGAGGACGTCACCGGTCGTCGACAGGAAGACCACCGCCTGGTACTGGGCCAGGTTGCTGGTGGTGAACTGGGCGGCGTCCTCGGTCGAGGTCACGGTGAAGCCGTTGGCCGAGCCGAGCTGCTGGATCGCGGCGATGCCGTTCGGGATGGACGAGTGCCGGAAGCCGGCGGTCTTGCTGAACACCAGGACCTTGGTCAGCGGTGCCGCCGAGGCTGGCGTCGGAAGGGCCACCAGGCTGGTCAGGAACACGGCGAGGCCGGTGACGAGTGCTAACAGACGGGGACGGGAACGCATGCTCTTGCTCCTCTGCTGAGCGTCGACCCGGGCGCGCGTCACGGAGCTGTGGGGGCTCGCCGGGGCCGAGATGGCGGTGGTACGGAGCCGGGCCGCCGATGCTCGGCTGAGATGGTGCGGGGTGGTGCCGTGCCGGTGGGGATCGTCCTGCGGGGGAGCGCGACGCTGCGCAGTGCGGGTTGCCGTGCCGGTGCTCCCCGCCCGCCGAGGGGGGAGCGTCGCGCCGCTGCCGACAGTGCCAGGAGACGGCTGGCGCGACGGCGACGACATGTTCACGATGGCAGCGACGACGACCTCAGTCGGCCAATGTGGACGATCGAAGCTCATCGACATGCATCGCTGACGCAGTAAACCTCCGATGTCTGCGCTCCGTCAAGCCCGTGTCCGTCGGCTACCACCCACTGGGCGGTGCCACCGGGACTCTTCAGCCCGGTACGGCCGCAGGCGCGAGCGCCAGCTGTTTGATCTGGCGCAGCATCAGCGCGGTCTCGACGGTGCGGATGCCGTCCAGAGCGCCGATCTTGTCGTTCAGGTACGCGTACAGCTCCTCGGTGCCACGGCAGCGGACGGCAGCGATGATGTTGGTTTGGCCGGTGGCTGCGGCGGCGAACTCCACCTCCGCGTGCTCGGCGAGCGCGTGCCCGGCCGCGGCCAGCGCGGACGGCGCCACGGTCAGCCACAGCATCGCGCCGATCTCGCGGCCCACGTGTTCCGGCAGATACTGCACGGCGAAGTAGAGCGCGCCGTTGCCGCGCAGCCGGTCCAGGCGGCGCCGCACCACGTCCTCGGACTGGCCGCACGCTCTCTGCAGGTCGGCGAGGCCGGTCCGGCCATCCCGGAACAGCGCGGCGAGCAGCGCCTCGTCGGTGTCGTCGACCGTGACGGTGCCCGGGGCGGCCGCGTCCAGCGGCGCGGGGCGCAGCGCCGCCTCCTGCTCGGCGCTGAGGGCATTGGCCTTCTGCAGCCAGCGCAGGGGACCGCCGTAGAAGCGGTGCAACAGGCAGTGTGCGCTGAACCCGATCACCCGTGGGGTGCGCTGCAACCGGCCCAGCAGCAGTTCGTCGCGGGCGGCGCGACTGCGGGGCCTTATCTCGCAGACCACCTCACTGCCGCCGGAGATCAGCGCGACGTAGGAGGTGTCCGGTCGGCGGGCGAGGGCGTCGGCCAGCCGTTCGGACATGTCCGGGGTGCACCGGAGCCGGACGATCCAGTTGGAGCGGCCGACTCGGCTCTCGTCGGTCATGCCCAGCACGCGTAGCCCCGCCTGGGTTTGCAGGCGGCGGAAACGGCGGGCGACGGTCTGATCCGAGACGCCGAGGGCGGCGGCGATTCGGCTGAAGGGGGCGCGACCGTCGAGTTGCAGGGCCTGCAGCAGTTGCAGGTCGAGCTGGTCCAGGGAAGGAGTCACGGTCTTCCTGATCGTCGTCGGCGTCACCAGCGTAGGAGCCGGTGACGCCGCCGTCCTTCGGTTGGCGAGGTCAGGCCGGGACGGATTCGGGTCGCTGGGCGGCTGGCTGTGGGTCGCGTACCGGGCGCGGGTGGCCCAGCAGGAGGACCGCGGCCAGGGCGGCGATGAGCATCAGCGTGGCCGACACGCTCAGGGACAGGTGGAAGCCGTCGAGGAACGCCTTGTCGAGGGCGTTCAGAGCGACGTCCCGCTGAGCGCCGTAGTCGACGGCGGCGACCGCCTGGAAGCCACTGTCGTCCATCGCCGCGGTCGCGGCCTGCTGGTGGTCGTCGCTGACCCCGGCGTCGGCGAGGTGTCCGGGCAGGGAGCTGGCCGCCCTGCTGGTCAGCAGGGCGCCCAGGACGGCGGGGCCGAGCGCGCCGCCGACCTGGCGGAAGGCGTTGTTTGCCGCCGCGGCCATGCCGGCCAGCTGGAACGGTACGGAGCTGACCGCGGTCGCGGTCATCGGGGTAAGCACCGCGCCGAGGCCCAGCCCGAACAGCGCGAGCCGCCAGCTCAGCTGCCCGAAGGACGTGTCGGCGTCGACGCCGCTGAGGAGGAACAGGGCGATCGCCGCGATGAACAGGCCGGCGCTGAGCAGCCAGCGCACGTGCACGCGGTGCATGAGGCGGCCGATCAGCGGCCCCACGACGACCGGGACCGCCGTGTTGGTCAGCAGCCGCAGCGCCGCTTCCATGGTCGACAGCTGCTGGACCAGGCCGAGGTAGAGGCTGAGCACGAAGATGCTGCCGATCACGCCCATGAAGCTGACCGCGGCGATCACGGCGGTGGCGTTGAACCCGCGGCTGGCGAACAGGGCGGGGCTCAGCATCGGCGAGTCGCTCCGCCGCTCGATCACGAGGAACGCGGCGAGGCTGAGCGCGGCCACGGCGAACGCCAGGAGCACGACGGGGTCGGTGAACGAGCCGGCGCCGCCCTCGATGACGGCGAAGACCAGAGCGACGATGGCCAGGGCGGCGGTGATCTGTCCCGGCCAGTCCAGGTGCCGCTTTCCCGGCGCCCGCGAGTCGGTCACCAGCGGAATGGCGATCAGGGCGGTGAGCAGGGCGAGCGGGATGGCCGGCAGGTAGATCCACCGCCAGGACGCGTGCTCGAGGATCCCCCCTGCGAGGAGTGGGCCGAGCGCGAGGGCGAGCATCAGGGAGGTGGCCCAGAGACTGATGTAGCGGCCGCGCTTCCTCGGGTCCGGCACGGCGTGGCTGATCAGCGCCAGCGTGGCGGGCAGCAGAGCGGCCGCGCCCACACCGGCCAGCGCCTGGCCGACCCAGACCATCGCGATCGACTGCGCCGACAGCGCGACGGACGCGCCGATCGCGCAGAACAGCAGGCCGGCCTGGAAGACCTTCTTGCGCCCGTGCACGTCGCCGAAGACGCCGGCCGTCAGGATCAGGGCGGCCATCGGCAGGACGAAGGCGTCCGACACCCAGGACAGGTCGGCGGTCGACGCGTTCAGCCCTCGTTGAATCGCCGGCAGGCTGACCGACACCGTCGTCACCGGCAGATATGCGACGAACACCCCCAGGCAGGCCATGACCAGTGTCGCGCCGAGCCGGTCTCCCGACGCCTTGTCCGTTGTTGCCATCTGCGCGCAGCTCCTCTTCGGCGGACCGGGTGTCCGGCCGACGTGTCAGCATCCGTGCCGTTGAGGTGCGTCGCCCGCCGATCGCGTCGAATCCCGGAATACCGACGGATCGCCCCCCGGAGGCGAGGCTTTCCGACATTCCCGGGCCGTCGGCGGGAGCTGAGCCCGTGGGCGAACCGGAGGCAGGGGAGTCCTGGGGACTCTGCGGGGATCGGAGAGCGGGGTCAGGTGCCGGTGCTGGTCCGGTGGCCCCGGTGCGACGCCGCGGGAGCAGCTGCGGCGAGTGCGGTCCGGACGGTTTCCGCCATCGGGTCGCCCGGGTGCTCGATCCAGTGCTGGACGGCGACCCGGAGGATGGCCAGGAAGGTCGCGGCCAGGAGGCGGGAGCGCAGTGCCACGTCGTCGTCGGTGAGCCGGTGGGCGAGTTCCGCGGCCAGCTCGCGCTCGATCGCGGCGTACGCCGCCACCTGGTGTGGGGCCAGACCGGGGTGCCCGCGCAGCTTCCGGCGTTGGGTCAGCCAGGAGGGCTCGGAACCGCCGAAGACCTCCTCGGTGAGGCGCTCGGCTGCCCGGCTCAGGACGGTCCACGGCGCCTCGTCAAGGGGCTGTTCGCGGATCAGCTGCAACAGCCGGTGCAGGCGCATGGTGTCGCCGTGGAAGAGGGCCTGCTCCTTGTTCGAGAAGTAGTTGGAGAAGGTCCGCCGCGAGACGTTGGCGGCGTCGGCGATGGCCTCGACCGTCACCGCGTCGATGCCCTCGTCGGCGGCGAGACGGAGGGCCGCCTCGTGCAGGGCGAGACGGGTGGCCGCCTTCTTGCGCTCCCGCAGACCGGTCGTCTCGTCCATCGCACCGAGGGTACGTGCGGGTGAGCGACTTCTCAATGAGCAAACTTGCCTAGTGGGCAAGATCGGTGAATGCTTGCTTGAGGCAACCAACTCTCGTGTGGGAGCAGACGTGGAAAGCGGCGCTAGTGAACTCGGCCTTCGCCTGTACGACCTGGTCAGAAGCGTTCGACTGCTGAAGCAGCGCCGGGCTGACGAACGCCCGGCGATTCCGGCGGGCATGCTCGGCATGCTCGTGCAGATCGATCAGCTCTCCAGCGACTGCCACGCCCGGGACCTGGCCGACCGCACTCGGCTGGACGCGTCGACCGTCAGCCGCTCGGTCGCGGCGCTCGTCGCGCACGGCCTGGTCGAGCGGCGGCCGGACCCGACCGACAGGCGGGCGACCTTCCTGGCGGTCACCCCGGCCGGCCGTGAGGCCCTGGCCGACAGCCACCGCTGGTACGGCGAGGTGCTCGAACGAGCTCTCGCCGACTGGACTCCCGACGAGGTGGCGGCGCTCAGTGCCGCCCTCGGCCGGTTCACCGGCGACATCGAGGTCGCCCTCGGAAACAACGACAACGACAACCTGGAGGCCGCGCGATGAGCGCACCCACCATCACGGCCGGCGCTGAGCCGATGACCCATCGGCGGACACTGGAAGCGCTCAGTGGCCTGCTGCTGGTGCTCTTCGTCGCGATGTTGAGCAGCACGGTCGTCTCGACCGCGCTACCGAAGATCATCGGATCGCTGAACGGCTCGCAGACCCAGTACACCTGGGTGGTCACCGCGACCCTGCTCACCGCGACGGCTACGACCCCGATCTGGGGCAAACTGGCCGACCTGTTCAACAAGAAGCTCCTCATCCAGATCGCCATCGTGGTCTTCCTGGTGGGCTCGGTCATCGCGGGCTTCTCGCAGAGCGCCGGCCAGCTCATCGCCGCCCGCGCGTTCCAGGGCATCGGGGTCGGCGGCCTGCAGGCGCTCGTCCAGGTGGCGATCGCGGCCATGATCCCGCCACGCGAGCGGGGCCGCTACAACGGCTACCTCGGTGGCGTCATGGCGGTCGCGACGGTCGGCGGCCCGCTGCTCGGCGGCCTCATCGTCGACACGTCCTGGCTCGGCTGGCGCTGGTGCTTCTTCGTCGGCGTGCCGGTGGCCGCCATCGCGCTGATCCTGCTCCAGGCCACCCTGCACCTGCCGACCGCACGCCGGGAGAACGTCAAGATCGACTACCTGGGTGCCAGTCTCATCGCCGCTGGCGTCAGTCTGCTGCTGATCTGGATCTCCTTCGTCGACAGCTCGTTCGCCTGGGCCTCCTGGCAGACCGCGGCCATGGTGGGCGGCACGCTCGTCCTGCTGGCACTGGCGGTCTGGGTCGAGTCGCGCGCTGCCGAGCCGGTCGTCCCGCTCGGCATCGTGCGTCAGCACACCACCGCGCTGGCCATCCTCGGCAGCCTCGCGGTCGGCATGGCCATGTTCGGCGGCGCTGTCTTCCTCGGCCAGTACTTCCAGATCGGCCGCGGCTACAGCCCGACCGAGGCAGGCCTGCTCACCATCCCGATGATGGCCGGTGTCCTCGGCTCCTCGATCGTCGCCGGTCGGCTGATCACCAAGAGCGGAAAGATCAAGCCGTACATCGTCGCCGGCTCGATCCTCCTCGTCGCCGGGTTCGCCCTGCTCGGCACCATCGACCACAAGACCTCGCTCGTCCTGGTCGGCGCCGCCATGTTCATCGTCGGTGTCGGCGTCGGTATGACCATGCAGAACCTCGTTCTCGCCGTTCAGAACACGGTCTCGCTCAAGGACATCGGCGCGGCCAGTTCCAGCGTCGCGTTCTTCCGGTCGCTCGGCGGCACCATCGGCGTCTCCGTTCTCGGTGCCGTCCTCGCCCGCCGGGTCAGCGACCAGATCACCCACGACCTCGCCGCCGCCGGGATCCCCACCTCCGGCAGCGCGGGTGGCAGCAGCAACCTCAACATCACCGCCCTGCCCGAGCAGGTCCAGGACATTGTCCGGGCCGCGTACGGTGACGCCACCGGACACATCTTCCTCATCTCCGCCGCCATCGGGGTCGTCGGCATCGTCGCCGCGCTCCTGCTCAAGCCGATCACTTTGCGGACCAGCCTCGACCTGCCGGACGCCGCCACGTCGACGGCCGTCGGTGCCGACGCGATCGACGGCGCTCCCGCCTTCGACCAGGTGCGCGTCGACACCACGGACGACGGATCGACCCCCCGACGCTGACGTCGGGCCGTCCGACCCGGGGCCGCCGCCGTCCGAAGACGGCGGCGGCCCCGGTCTGTCCAGCCAGGGCCGCTACCAGCGAACGTCACCGAATCGAGGGGTCTGTGGATACCGCGGAGCTGCCAGCGGCGCGGCCGGCGGCACCCACCCGGCGAGCCGCCGCACTGCGCCGGGCTCTACGTGAGCTGGGGCTCGTCGCCGCACTGTTTCTCATCTACAAGGCGGCTCGGGTGGCGGGAGCCGACCGGGTGTCGACCGCTGTGGGAAACGGGGAATGGATCTGGCGGGTCGAGCGCCTGTTCCACCTGCCCGACGAGGCCGCCTTCCAACGTCCGCTGCTCTCCCACGAGCTGTTGGTGCACCTGGCCAACGGCTACTACGCGTACGTGCACTTCCCCGCCACGGTCCTCTGTCTGATCTGGCTGTACGTACGACACCCCGTGCGTTATCTCTGGACGCGTCGCATGCTCGCCGGGCTCACCGCAGCCGCACTGGCGCTGCACTTCCTGGTCCCGCTGGCACCGCCGCGACTGACCGCCCTGACCGGCATGGTGGACACGGGCAGCCGTTACGGGCCCGCCGTCTACGGCCCACCCGACACGGACGCGTTGAGCAACCAGTACGCCGCCATGCCCTCCCTGCACGTCGGCTGGGCTCTCGCCGTGGCCGTCGCGCTCATCGCGGTGACCGGCGGACGCCTGCGGTGGCTGTGGCTGGCGCACCCGCTCGCCACCCTGCTGGTGGTGGTGACCACTGGCAACCACTACTGGCTCGACGGCATCGTCGCGGCCGTGCTGCTCGCCATGGTCTGCCTGGTGCTGCCCAGGCCCCGCACCGGCGACCAGCCCACCCACCCGCCGACGCGGCGCCCGGGCGGATGGCCCCGCCAGCGCGTACCGGCTCCGCAGGCGCCGCCCGCTCACCCAGCCGGGCGAGCCGACGCTGGTGACGTCGTGCGAACGCCATGACCGTTGGTGTGCGTCAGCCGACCGGCTCCGGTTCACGTGCCTGCCAG
The DNA here is from genome assembly GCF_006715105.1 of Micromonospora sp. A202. Classification (NCBI taxonomy): domain Bacteria; kingdom Bacillati; phylum Actinomycetota; class Actinomycetes; order Micromonosporales; family Micromonosporaceae; genus Micromonospora; species Micromonospora sp. A202. The sequence continues at coordinate 2,942,887 of NZ_VFMP01000001.1, forward strand.
CTCAGGCGGTCGCGGTGCAGCCGTTGCACGGCTGCCCAGCCGAACGTGAACGGTATGGCACCCATGGCGACCAGTCCCAGGACGTCCGATCCGGTCACGTCGAAGACGGCGCCCACGTCGCCGAACAGTTGGGCGACTGTCTGGAAGGCCACGTGGAAGCCGATGCCCGCCCAGATGTCGCCGGTGGCGACCCGGAAGCCACCCAGGAGCAGAGCGAAGACGAAGAACAGCAGCAGTCTGTCGAGGGAGGTGGCGGCGCCGACCAGGAACCCGAACAGGGTGAACAACACGGACTGCCCGAGGACGGCCTGCCAGGCCGGCAACCGGGTGGCGAGGTTGCGCTGGAGGTAGCCGCGGAAGACGAGTTCTTCCGGCAGCGCCTCGTACAGGAAGACGAGGACGACCAGCAGCGCCGCCACGCACAGGGCGTGCGCCGCGGAGGTGCGCAGGCGGATCTCGACCCAACCGAAGCCGAGGCAGAGCGCGAACCCCACGGCGGCGGGGATGAGCCAGCAGGCCATGCCGAGCAGCAGTCGTCGCCAACCGGTGCGCAGGGAGGGCAGCCCGAGACCGGTCCAGGGGCGACGGTCGAGCAGGCGACGGGCGGCCACCACCAGGGGTACGACGAGCACCGTCGTGAGGATGGCCCTGGCCACATGGGTCGGGCGGTCGTAGTCGCCATCGAGAAGAGCCCCGACAAGCAGCCACACCAGCACAGCGCCGACGGACACGACGAGGACCCGCCAGGGCAGGGCGAGACGAGGTCCGGCGCTCACCACGCGCAGCGTAGCCAGCGGTGGCAAGGGCGACCGGTCAGCGCCCGAGGACGAGGTAGGCGAGGCCGAGAACGCCGCGGTAGCCGTCGACGTACTCGCGCAGGCGGTCGTCGAGTTCCGCGCGGACATCGGCCGCCCGGGGGTCCTCCGGGTAGCTGAGCAGCCACTCCTGGCGGCCCGCCAGCCAGGTGGATTCGAAGTCGTCCCACTCCCGTTGGTCGGCGGTGCTCAGGTGCAGCACCCGCCATCCCCGCTCACGGGCGGCCTCGACGAGCCCCGGCAGATCCGTGACCTCCGCTCCGAAGGTCTGCTCGACAGCCGGCGTGGGGGGACGCTCCCAGTACGCCTCACCGAACAGCAGCCTTCCGCCGGGCCGGACCACCCTGGCGAGGGCGTCGAAGGCGGCGTCGGTGCCGCCGAAGGCGTGCGCCGAGCCGATGCAGAGGACCCGGTCGGCGGGCTCCTGCCAGGCCGCCGCTTCGCCCATCACGAAGGCGACGTGCCGGTTCAGGGACCGCCCCGCGGCCAGCCGCCGCCCCCGAGCGAGGGCAGCGTCGTCGGTGTCGACGCCGACGCCCCTCGTCGCGACCGGGCCGGACACGCCTCCGGCGGCGACCGCCCGCAGCAGCAGCTCACCCCAGCCGCAGCCGAGGTCGAGCACGCGCGCGCCGGGGCGGACGTCGAGTCGTTGCAGCAGCAACGCCGCGTGCTCCTGCGACAGCGGAGTGTTCCAGCGCATCCGGGCGTAGCGGCTGGCGGCGAGGTGGTCGGTTGACTGCATGCGTTGAGGGTGTCAAGGCGTGATCGTCGGCGTGCGCCGGGTCCGACACTCCGGCGCGTACGGCAGGATCGGTCAGATGGGCGCGCAGCAGGCGGGGCCGTTTCGGCGGCCGACCCCGCAGGAGGTGGCGGCGGCGGCCGGCCGGGGCCTCGCGGACGTGATCGGCCCCGGCCTGCGGGTGTTGTTCTGTGGCTTCAACCCGGGCCTCTATTCCGCCGCCGTGGGGTTGCCCTTCGCCCGCAAGGGCAGCCGGTTCTGGCCGGCCCTGCACGGCGGCGGCTTCACCGACCGGGAGCTGCACCCGTGGGAACACGACGAGCTGCTGCGCCAGGGCCTGGGCATCACCAGCCTGAGCAACCGGGCCACCGCCCGTGCCGACGAACTGACCCCGGCGGAGCTGGTGGCCGGCGTGACGGGGTTGGCGGTGAAGGCGCAGCGGTATCGGCCGCGGTGGGTGGCCATCCTCGGGGTGACCGCGTACCGGATCGCCTTCGTCCGACCCCGGGCCGGGCTGGGTCCGCAGCCGGACCGGCTGGGCCCGGCCCGGCTCTGGGTGCTGCCCAACCCCAGTGGTCTGAACGCGCACTTTCCGCTGCCGGCGTTGACCGCCGAGTTCGGCAAGCTGCGCCAGGAGATCGACGGTTAGGCGTGCGGGGTGGACGCCTCGGCGACCAGCGCCTGGTAGTAGGGCTGCATCCTGGGGTGGTAGTCGTCGAACTGGGGGAGGGGTGAGCCGTCCCGGGAGGCGACCAGCATGTCCAGGTAGTACTCCCAGCCGGCGCCGACCTCGGCGATGCCCTCCACGCTGGTGAGGTGCTGGACGAACCGCAGCTCGGTGGTGCCGTCGGTCTCGGTCAGCACCATCTCCAGCAGCCAGGTCCCGTAGCTGTCGATCATCGACACGGCGAGGCGTCGCTCTGGTTCGCACGCGTCGATGCGCACGTCACACCAGGGCTGCTGCTCCTCGTACGCCATCTGGACCTGGATGGTCCGTCCGGGCGCGGCGTCGCCCTTCCAGGGGCCGAACCAGCGGGCCGTGCGCTCCGACTCGGTCAGGCTGGCCCAGACGTCCGTCGCCGGGGCGCGGAACGTCCGGGTCAGGACGAGATCGTGGCCGGTGGCGGTGCGAAAAAGGCGTCCGGCGGGTGTACGGGTCATGCCGTGTGCTCCCTTCGGTGCTCCGCCGGGCCGCGGCTGCGGCGCTCTCGGCGGGTGCGATAGACCTCGGTCTCCAACGCGTCGAGGTGCCGCTCCCACCGGTCGGGGGCCGCGAGTGCGGCGAGCCAGTCGACCAGCGGGGCGAGCGGGCGCGGATCGAATCGGTAGATCCTCTGTCGGCCGACCATCTCGTCGTGCACCAGACCGCTCTCGCGCAGCAGCCGCAGGTGGCGGCTGATCGCGGGTCGGCTGATCACGAATCGCTGGGCGATGTCACCCGCGGACAACGGTTCGTCGCGCAGCAGGGTCAGGATGTGCCGTCGTACCGGATCCGCGATCGCGGTGGCCACCTCGTTCACCTGGGAAGCGTAACCTATCGGTTACAGATTAACGTGGTGAAGGCCACGGACGGCCGCATTTCGCGGCGTCGATGGTGGGCACATGATCACTTGACCTGGCACTCTGTAAGGCATGGCCGCCCTCCTTCGCTCCCGCTTGACCGACTGGACGTTTGTCGTACCCGTGCTCGCCGTCCTGATATTGATGGTCACCTGGGGGCGGAGCCTGCCCGGGCCCGTCATCGTGCTCGTCGCGGTGCTGCTGGGCGGCGCGGTGCTCGCGGCGGTGCACCACGCGGAGGTGGTCGCCCACCGGGTGGGGGAGCCGTACGGGTCCTTGGTGCTCGCCGTCGCGGTCACCGTGATCGAGGTGGCTCTGATCGTCACGCTCATGATCAGCGGGCCGGAGAAGACCCAGTCGCTCGCCCGCGACACCGTCTTCGCGGCGGTCATGATCACCTGTAACGGGATACTCGGCCTGTCCCTGCTGCTCGGGGCGCTGCGCCGCCGAGTGGCCGTGTTCAACCCGGAGGGCACCGGGGGTGCGCTGGCCACCGTGATCACCCTGGCCACTCTGAGCCTGGTCATCCCCAGCTTCACCACGGCCCGCCCCGGCCCGGAGTTCAGCCCGGCCCAACTCGTCTTCGCCGCCGTCGCGTCGCTGGCCCTGTACGGGCTGTTCGTGCTCGTGCAGACCGGCCGGCACCGCGACTACTTCCTGCCGGTCGACAGCCGGGGCAAGGTCATCGAGACGGAGGAGCACGCCAAGCCGCCCACGACCCGCGCCGCGCTGGTGAGCCTGGGCCTGCTGTTGGTGGCGCTGGTCGCGGTGGTCGGCGACGCCAAGACGGTCTCCCCGACCATCGAGGCCGGGGTCGCGGCGGCGAACCTGCCGCACGCGTTTGTCGGCGTGATCATCGCCCTGCTGGTGCTGCTGCCGGAGACCCTGGCCGCCGCCCGCGCCGCCCGCCGCGACCGCGTCCAGACCAGCCTGAACCTCGCGCTCGGCTCCGCGATGGCCAGCATCGGCCTGACCATCCCGGCCATCGCGATCGCCTCGATCTGGTTGGACGGCCCGCTGCTGCTCGGCCTCGGCGGCACCCAGCTCACGCTGCTCGCGCTGACCGCCGTGACCGCGGTGCTGACCGTCGTGCCGGGTCGGGCCAACGTGCTGCAGGGTGGCGTACACCTGGTGTTGATGGCCGCCTTCGTCTTCCTTGCCGCGAGCCCCTGACCGTCACACGCTGCCGCCCGCGAGGCGGTCCGCGCGGGCGTTCAGGTAGCGCTGCTGCGCCAGGTTCGTCGACCGGGACGCCGCCATCCGGTACGCCTCCCGCGCCGCGACCCGCTCACCGACCAGCTCCCACAGGTGGGCGCGGGCGGCCGGCAGCCGTGGGTCGTCGGCCAGCCGTGGGTCGTCGGCCAGGTCGGCGAGCAGCGCCAGGCCGGCCGACGGACCGCGGCTCATCGCCACCGCCACCGCGTGGTTGAGCGCCACCACCGGGTTGTCGGACATGTCGAGCAGCACCTCGTACAGGGCGGTGATCTGCGGCCAGTCGGTCGCCGCCGCACTGGGCGCCTCGTCGTGCACCGCCGCGATGGCCGCCTGGAGCTGGTACGGCCCGACGACCCCGCGCGGCAGCGCCCCGGTGATCAGCTCGACCCCCTCGGTGATCTGGTCGGCCCGCCACCGGCCCCGGTCCTGCTCGGCCATCGGCACCAGGTCGCCGTGCGGCCCGAGCCGGGCCGGCGCGCGGGCGTCGGTGAGCAGCATCAACGCGAGCAGCCCGGTGACCTCGGGATCGTCGGGCAGCAGCCGGTGCACCAGGCGGGTCAGCCGGATCGCCTCGGCGGTCAGGTCGGCGCGCAGCAACCCGGGGCCTGCCGTGCGCGCGTACCCCTCGGTGAAGATCAGGTAGAGCACGTGCAGCACGGCGGCGAGCCGGTCCGCGCGCTCCGGGCCGGTCGGCGGCGCGAACCGCAGTCCACTGTCGCGGATCCGTTGCTTTCCCCGGCTGATCCGCCGGGTCATCGTCGCCTCCGGCACCAGGAACGCACGCGCCACCTCGGCGGTGCTCAGCCCGCCCACGGCGCGCAGCGTGAGCGCGATCTGCGACGCCGGCGACAGCGCCGGGTGGCAGCACAGGAAGAGCAGGATGAGCGTGTCGTCCGCGTCGGCCGTCGGCTGGTCGGCCGCCGGAGCGCGCCACTGCTCCGGCAGCACCCACCGCGCCACCGTGTCCTCCCGCCGCCTGCGGGCCTGCTCCCGGCGCAGCAGGTCGGTCAGCCGGCGGGACGCGACGGTGATCAACCAGCCGCGCGGGTTGTCCGGTACGCCGTCGCGCGGCCAACCGCCCGCCGCCGCGATCAGCGCCTCCTGCACCGCGTCCTCGGCGGTGTCGAAATGCCCGTAGCGACGTACCAGCGCGCCGAGGACCTGCGGCGCCAGCTCGCGCAGCAGGTCCTCGACAGGTGTCTGCGGCACCGGTCAGCCGGCCAGGTCCTCGATGCCCTCCAGCACCGGCCGCACGTCCACGTACCCGCCGGGGGCGTTGGGGTCGACCAGACCGGCGGCGATCTCGGTGGCCCGGTCGAAGCTGGCGCACTCCACGATCGTGTAACCCGCCAGGACCTCCTGCGTCTCCGGGTACGGCCCGTCGGTGACCACGGGTGCGCCCTCGCGGACCTGCACCCGGCGCGCGTGCACCGGCTCGCTCAAGCCCTGGGCGTCGACCAGCTCCCCGGACTCGGCCAGCGCCTGGTGGAACGTCTCCATGTGCTGGTGCATCGCCGCGATCTGCTCGGCCGACATCGCGGGCCGGTCGGAAGCCCGCCCCGACAACACGTCGTAGTCCTGCTGCGATCCGTAGAGCAGAATCATGTACTTCACGGGTGCTCCCTCCTGTTGGCTGGTGCCGCCGCGGCACCGCCTCACCAGAAACGTCGAACCCAACCCCCAACCCCGGACACCCACCCCACCGCCAACCCCACCAGATCTGTTGATCATGAGGTTATCGTCACGACACGCCGAGCCGAGTGACGCTAACTTCATGATCACCGAGGGCTGGGAGGGCAGTGGGAGGGTGGTGGGTGGGGTTACCTGGGCGGGACGCCCGGGTGCGGCAGCAGCGGTACGAGGCCGAGCGGCACGGCGACCAGGGTGGCACCTGGCAGCGCGGTCGCGAGTCGGGCGGTTGACCGGCACTGCCCGTAGGACCCGCCCGGGCAGTGCCGCCCGTTGGAGCCGCCGCCCGTAAAGCCCGCCGCCGCCGGTCGAGCCCGCCCCCGTGAACCGTCCGGCCGCGCCACGCGTGAATCCGGTGACGGGGCGTTTCGGTCGCATCGTCGGGGTACTACCACCGCGAGCACCGATGTCTGGGGAGGCACAGTGGGCACATGGTCGAGGCGCGATGCCCGGGGCCCGGTGGCCGCCCTGCTGATCGCCGCGCTGGTGTCACTCGCCTGCGCGGGCGGCGGGCTGGCCGAGCCGGAGGGCGAGCGTCCCGCCCCGGGCCGGTCGCAGGCCTCCCCGGGGCCGAGCACCACCCGGGCCGACAGCACCACCAGCGTCGCCGAGTTCGAGCAGGACGTCGCCGACGCGCAGGAGATCGCCGAGCGCTACTGGGCGGCCCAGTTCAAGGAGTCCGGGCAGCGGTTCCAACCCATCCGGCGGATCACCCCCTACCAGCGGGCGGGTGAGGTGTCCTGCGGCGGTCAGCCGTTGCCCCGCAACAACGCCGTCTACTGCTCGCAGGGCGACTTCATCGCGTACGACGTCGCCTGGTCGGTGGCGGCGTTCCGCCAGGTCGGTGACGCGTTCGTGTTCTACCTGCTCGGCCACGAGTACGCGCACGGCATCCAGGTGCGCCTCGGCATCAACTACAGCTTCACCATCCAGCAGGAGCTGCAGGCCGACTGCATGGCCGGGGCGTACCTCGGTGACTCGGTGCGTGCCGGCGCGCTGACCCTGGCCGAAGGCGACCTGGACGAGTTCCGCGAGGGGGTGGCGGCGGTCGGCGACGACCCCGACCAACCGTGGTTCGCGGAGGGCTCGCACGGCACCGCCGAGCAGCGCACCGACTCGTTCTTCCGCGGCTACGAGCGCTCACTGGAGGCCTGCGACCTGGGATGAGCGGGTTGCCCGGATCACGTCGGCACCCGTCGCGGCCACCCGCGGTGGCCGGGCCTGGCAGGATCGCCGATGTCGGCCACGACCCTGGAGGATCCGCTGAGCAGCCATCACCCCGCCGCCGTGCTCTTCGACATGGACGGCACGCTGGTCGACAGCGAGAAGCTGTGGGACGTCGCGCTGCAGGAACTCGCCCAGGAGTACGGCGGGGAGCTGTCCGAGGACGCCCGCCGCTTGATCGTCGGCACCGCCATGGCCGAGTCGATGCGCATCCTGCACGACGACCTGGGGCAGCCCGAACGGGATCCGGAGATCAGCGGGGCGTGGATCAACGCGCGGATCCTGGAGCTGTTCCGCACCGGCCTGCCCTGGCGGCCCGGCGCGTTCGAGCTGCTGCGCGCGGTCCGCGCGGCGGAAATCCCCACCGCGCTGGTCACCTCCAGCCCTCGGGCGCTGGTCGAGATCGCCCTGGACACCCTGGGTCGGGACAACTTCGACACGGTGGTCGCCGGTGACGAGGTGGTCGCGGCCAAGCCGCACCCGGAGCCCTACCTGACCGCGGCGCGGCTGCTGGGAGTGCCGATCGAGCGTTGTGTGGCGATCGAGGACTCGGCGACCGGGGTGGCCAGCGCGCTCGCGTCCGGCGCGGCGGTGCTGGCCGTACCGGCGGAGGTGGCGCTCGCGAGCACTGTCGGCGTACGCCAGACGGAGAGCCTGACCGGCGTGGACCTGGAGTTTCTCGCGGCGTTGCTGACCGACCGGGCCGCGGCGACCGACTGACGGGTCGACCCGGGTCACGGGCGTTCGGCGAAGACCGCCCCGACCACCTGGTAACTGTCGAACGCTCTCGCGGCCCCCGCGTACGCGGCCAGGTGGATGAACACCTCGACGATCTCTTCCTTGGTCACGCCCGAGCTCAACGCGATGCGCAGCTGGCCCCGCAGCGGCTCGTGGGTGCCGAGGGTGGCGGCGACCGCCACCGAGACGAGGCAGCGGCTGCGCAGGTCCAGGCCCTCCCGGGGCCATGCCTCGCCGAAGGTCTGCACGGTGGCGAGACGACGGAAGTCGTGCCCGACCGGCGGTTCGCCCTCGCCGAGCGGCAGCACCAGTGGCTGACCGAGGAGCCGCTCGGCGTTGTCGAGTGCCCGCTGGTACGCGTCCTGATCGGTCATGTCACCGGCCCCCGCTCACCGCCGTGGTCGCTGGCGGGCCGGTGCCCTGCCGGCACCACCAGCCTGGCAGTCGATTGCTGGCGGCCGCTGTCGAATCGGTCAGCCCGCAACGGCCGATGCCCCCGATCGCCAGGCGACCGGGGGCATCGATGGTGCCGATCAGTCGTGGGCGATGGCGCCCAGCACGTTGATCCGGGCCGCCCGGATGGCCGGCAGCACCGCTGCCACCACCCCGATGATCGCGGCGAGGCCGAGGAAGACACCCATCTGCCCCCAGGGGAGGATCAGGTCGGTGATGCCTTCGTCCTTGAGTGCCTCGACCACCGCGGCGCCGAGGCCGGTGCCGACCACCACGCCCAGCAACGCGCCGAACACGGAGATCACCACCGCCTCCACCGTGATCATGCCCATCGTCTGGCCGCGGCGCAGGCCGATCGCCCGCAGCAGACCCAGCTCGCGGGTCCGCTCCAGCACCGACAGCGCCAGGGTGTTGATGATGCCGAGCACGGCGATGATGATGGCCAGCGCCAACAGGATCTGGATCATCGTGAGCAGGCCGTCGAGCGAACTCGTCTGCTGCTCGATGAACGCGTCCCGGTCGGCCACCGACACCTCGGGGCTGTCCGCGAGGAGCGCCTCCACCTGCGGCTGCACGTCGGACACCCGCGCGCCCGGGGCGAGCTGGATGAAGCCCTGGATGGGCTGCGGGATGGCGAAGTCCTTCGCCGCGGCCGGCGGCAGCGTCACCGGGTTGGTCAGCTGCGACGACTCGTAGATGCCGCTGACCGTGTACGTGCGGACCTCACCGCGGGTCAGCTGCACGTTCACCGTCGAGCCCACCGACCAGCCACGGGACGTGGCGGTGTCCGAGCTGGCCAGCATCTGGGTCGGCCCGAGCCGGTCGATGTCACCGGCGGTGGCCTTCGCGCCGAAGATCTGCCGCAGCGACGCGATGTCGCTGCTCGCCGCGACCCAGGTGCTCTCGCCGTCGACCCTCGCCATGTCGCCGTACTCGCCGTCGACCAGTTGCACGCCCGGCAGGGCCTTGGCCCGGTCCAGCACACCCGGGTCGAAGCTCGGCGGACGCGGACCGCCCTGCTGCCCGGAGATCACCAGCTGGGCCTTGATGGTGTCCTGGGCGAGCGCGCTGATGCTGCCCTTGGCCGAGTCGAGGATCACCGTGACGCCGGTGACCAGCGCGATGCCGACCATCAGCGCCGCGGCGGTGATCGCCGTACGGCGCGGGTTGCGCCCGGAGTTGAGCCGGCCCAGCTTGCCCGGCACCGACCAGGAGAAGATCGCCCCGAGCAGGCTCACCACCGGCCGGCTGATCAGCGGGGTCAGCAGCGCCACGCCGATGAAGGCGAACAGCACCCCACCGAGGATGGTAGCCAGGGTCTGACCGCCGGCATTGCCGCTGAGCCCGAGGAACAGCAGCACCGCGCCGATGCCGGTGACCACCGACCCGGTCACGGTGATCTTGGTCAACGGTCGGTCCGGCGTGGCCACGTCCTGCATCGCCGCGATCGGCGGGATCCGCGATGCCCGCAGCGCCGGCAGCAGCGCCGCCACCACAGTGATGACCAGCCCCACGGCGAACGACCCGATCACCGCAGCCGCCGGCACACCGATCCCGGCCAGGGTCAGGCCGCCGGCCAGCTTGCCGAACAGGAACGCCAGCAGCGCGCCCACCCCGATGCCGGCGGCGAGGCCGAGCACCGAGGCGATCAGACCGACCGCGATGGCCTCCAGCACCACCGAACCGATGATCTGCCGCCCACTGGCCCCGATGGCGCGCATCAGCGCCAACTCGCGGGTGCGCTGGGCCACGATGATCGAGAAGGTGTTGAGGATCAGGAACGTGCCCACCAGCAATGCCACCGCGGCGAAGCCGAGCAGGATCTTGTTGAAGAAGGACAGGCCCTCCTTCAGGCTGGCCGAGGCGTCCGCGGCCACCTGCTCGCCGGTCTTCACGTCGAAGTCCGCGCCCAGGGTGCGGGCCACGTCGTCGCGCAGCTTCTCGTCGGAGACCCCGTTGGCGGCGTTCACGGTGATGCTGCTGAACGTGTCCGGCTCGCCCAGCATCAGCCGCTGCGCCACCGGCGTGGTGAAGAAGACCTCGTTGACCCCGCCGATGGAGTCCCGGTCACCGCTGTAACCGGCGATGCCGACCAGGGTGAAGTCCCGCTTCTTCGACTCGAACGCGGTGAGCACGCCGACCTTCTGGCCGACCTGCACCTTCGCCGTGGTGGCCAGGGACTTGTTGATGACGATCTCGTCCTCGGCCTGCGGCGCGCGGCCCTCGCGCAGCTGCAGCAGGTCGCTCTCGCCGGTCCAGTTCTCGCCCAGCTGCGGCGGACCGAACGAGCTGACGACCTTGCCGTTGCTGCCGATCACCCGCGCGCCGTCGGCGTTCACGATGCCCGTGGCCGAGGCCACGCCCGGCACCTGCTTCACCCGGTCCACCAGGGCGGCCGGCAGGGGAGCGGAGGTCTGCTCGCCCTCCATCTCGTTGAGCTCCACCTTCGGCTTCGCCGCGACGTTCACGTCGATCTCGGAGAAGCCGTCGGCGAAGACCGAGTCGAAGGAACGGCCCAGCGTGTCGGTGAGCACGAAGGCGCCGGACACGAACATGACCCCGAGCACGACCGCCAGCCCGGACAGGATCAGCCGGACCTTGCGGGCCAGCAGACTCTTCAGTGTCGCCCGGAACATCAGTTGCCCACCTCAGCCGGAGTGTCCAGCTTCTTCATGGTGTCCAGCACCGTCTCGGCGGTCGGCTCGATCAGCTCCGAGACGATCTCCCCGTCGGCGAGGAAGACCACCCGGTCGGCGTACGCGGCGGCGGTCGGGTCGTGGGTGACCATGACGATGGTCTGGCCGTGCTCGCGCACCGAATTACGCAGGAAGCCGAGCACCTCCGCGCCGGAGCGCGAGTCCAGGTTGCCGGTCGGCTCGTCCGCGAAGATCACCTCGGGGCGGGAGACCAGGGCCCGCGCACACGCCACCCGCTGCTGCTGCCCGCCGGAGAGCTGCGCCGGCCGGTGGTCCAGCCGGTCCTGCAGACCGACCGTGTTGATCACCGTGTCGTACCAGGCCGGGTCCGGCTTGCGCCCGGCGATCGACAGCGGAAGCAGGATGTTCTCCTTCGCGGTCAGGGTGGGCAGCAGGTTGAACTGCTGGAAGATGAACCCGACCTTGTCGCGGCGCAGCTTCGTCAAACCCGCGTCACCCAGCCCGGTCACGGTCGTCTCACCAATCTGCACCGTCCCCCGGGTCACCGAGTCCAGGCCGGCCAGGCAGTGCATCAGCGTCGACTTGCCGGACCCCGACGGCCCCATGATCGCGGTGAAGCGGCCACGTTCGAACTCCGCGCTGACCCCCCGCAGTGCGATGACCTGAGCCTCGCCGCTGCCGTACACCTTCCACACGTCGTTCGCCCGGGCCGCGGCCTGCGCCTGCTGGCCTACCGTCGCGGTCACGTCATCTACCTCTTCCGTCTGTCCGAAAATGCACGCCGCCCCCCGATGGTCCGGCGCGACTAGTTCAATCATCGGTGCTGCTCACGCCCGCCCCGTCCGCCCAGGGGCTGACCCGGAGCGGATATTCCGCTGCGGGTGCACCCCCATGTCGGATCAGGGTTGCCCCTGACCCGGCGACCGGTCGAGCGTGTTTCCAGCTGGCGAAACCCCCCCGCCGGCTCCGACTGTGTCCCCTCACGTCACAGGAGGGTCAACCGCGCCGGGCCGTCTCCGGTCACGGTAGGTGACGGAGGCAACGGCGGCCGTCACCCCACGGTGGGATCTTCGAGTACGCCGGGTGAGGTAGTCGGGCCGCCGGCGGCTACGCCCTGGGGCGGACCAAGCCCGACTCGTACGCCAGCACGACGGCCTGCACCCGGTCGCGCAGCCGCAGCTTGGTCAGCACGTGCCCGACGTGGGTCTTGATGGTGGTTTCGCTGACCGACAGCACCGCCGCGATCTCGGCGTTGGACAGCCCTCGGGCGACCTGCACCAGCACCTCGCGTTCCCGGTCGGTGAGCGCGTCGAGCGCCGCTGACGGCGTCGCCGCCGGGTCGGGCAGCAGCTCGGCGAACCGGTCCAGCAGTCGCCGCAGGATGCGGGGAGCCACCACCGCGTCCCCACCGGCGACAGTGCGGATCGCCGCGATCAACTCCTCGGCGGGCACGTCCTTGGCCAGGAACCCGCTGGCGCCCGCACGCAACGCGCCCACCACGTACTCGTCCAGGTCGAAGGTGGTCAGCACCAGCACCCGCACCGGGAGTCGGGCGTCGACGATCGCCCGGGTCGCGGCCACCCCGTCCATCCGGGGCATCCGGATGTCCATCAGGACGACGTCGGGCAGCAGCCGGCGGGACAGCTCCACCGCCTCCACGCCGTCACCGGCCTCCGCCACCACGTGCAGGTCGCCCTCGGCGCCCAGCACCATCCGGAACCCGGTACGCAGCAGCGGCTGGTCGTCGGCGAGCAGGATCCGCACCGGCCGCCCCGGTGTCGCCCGTTCGGTCATCTCGCCTCCTGTCCGGCCTGCCGCACCCGGTCATCCTCGCGTACGTCGGCGGGTGCGTCGCGGATCACCGTAGAGGCCGGCCGGTCGCCCTGTCCCGACCGCAGCGGCACCGCTGCGGTCGGGTCCCCAACCGATCGGCGCGGCTCGCCCACCGACCCGAGGAGGCGATCAGCGTCGCCGGAGCCGGACCGACCTCACCGCGACGCGGGGGCGGCTGTCACTCGTCGGCGCCCGGCACCACCGGAACCGACCGGGAGTCGCGCAGCGGGTCGGCACTCGCCACCGCGACCGGGAACGGCGGCGGAGTGCCACCGAAGGTGGGGCAGAGCGCCTGGTGGCTGCACCAGTCGCACAGCTTGCTCGGTCGAGGCCGGAAATCCTGCCGGGCGGTGGCCTGCTCGATGGCCCGCCACAGGGCCACCACCGTGCGCTCGAAGCGGACCAGCTCGTCGGCGTCCGGCGTGTAGTCCAACACCTCGGCGTCGCGCAGGTAGAGCAGCCGCAGCACCCGGGGCACCACCCCCCGGGTGCGCCACAGCACCAGGGCGTAGAACTTGAGCTGGAACAGCGCCCGCGCCTCGAACGCCTCCCGCGGAGCGCCGCCGGTCTTGTAGTCGACCACCCGAAGCGCCCCGTCCGGGGCGACGTCGAGCCGGTCGAGGTAACCCCGGATCAGCAACTCGTCGTCGACCACCGCCGAGATCAGGCTCTCCCGCTCGGCCGGCTCCAACCGGGTCGGGTCCTCCACGGCGAAGTAACCCTCCAGCAGCCCGGCGGCCGAGCGGAGGAACTCCACCGGGTCGGCCGGCTCCGCGCCGTCGAACACCCCGGCCAACTCCGGCTGCTCGGTGACCAGCCGGTCCCACTGTGGGGCCACCAGATCGCCAGCTGCCGCCGGTGTGCGGCCCTGCGCGGGCAGGTCGAACAGGCGCTCCAGCACCGCGTGCACCAGCGTGCCCCGGGCCTGCTCCATGGTGGTGCGCTCGGGCAGCCGGTCGATGCTGCGGAACCGGTAGAGCAGCGGGCAGGTCTTGAAATCCGCCGCACGCGACGGCGACAGCGAGGCCCGCACCGTCGGCGGCGCCTGCGCCGGGGTGGAAGGTTGGGGAGTGGTGACCGGTTCCGCCGTCATGTCGGCAAAGGTTAGGGCACCGGTGTGACACCGACCGCCGCCCGCCCCACACAGCGACGGTCCGTAGCATCGTGGCGATGGAGCAGACATCCCGGCCGCCGCGCCGACCCGACCGGCGCCCCGGCCTGAACGTCGGCCGGGTGTTCGGGGTGCCGCTGCACCTCAACGTCTCCATGGTCCTGTTGGCGGTGCTCATCGCCGTGCTGTACGCCGAGTTCGCCCGCCGGCAGCTGGACCTGCCGCAGATCAGCGGCTATCTGATCGGCTTCGGCTTCGTGGTGTCACTGCTCGGGTCGGTGCTGCTGCACGAGCTGGGTCACGCCCTCACCGCCCGGCGGTACGGCATCGGTGTGCGCGGAATCACCCTGGAACTGCTCGGCGGCTACACCGAGATGGACCGGGACGCCCCGTCCCCCCGTGTCGACCTGCTGGTGTCCCTGGCCGGCCCCGCGGTCTCCGCGGTGCTCGGCGTCCTCGCGGTCGCCGCCACGCTCGCCCTGCCCCAGGGGACAGTGGCCCACCAGCTCGCCTTCCAGCTCGCGGTCAGCAACGTCATCGTCGCGCTGTTCAACAGCCTGCCCGGGCTGCCGCTCGACGGTGGCCGGGCGCTGCGCGCCGCGGTGTGGGGGCTGACCCGCGACCGGCACCTCGGCACCGAGGTCGCCGGCTGGGCCGGCCGTGTCGTCGCCGTCGGCACCACGGTCGTGGTCCTGCTGCTCACCGTCACCGACCGCCTGGCGCCGCTGGCGCTGCCGCTGATGTTGCTGGTCGCCGTCACCCTCTGGCGCGGCGCCGGGCAGTCGATCCGGGCCGCCCGGGTCAGCCGCCGGTTCCCGCTGATCGACCTCTCCCGGCTGGCCCGCCCGGTCTGGCCGGTGAGCACCGGCACGCCCCTGGCCGAGGCGCAGCGCCGACGCGCCGACGCCGCTCAACCCGGCGCCGCCCTGCTGGTCACCGACTCCACCGGCCGACCGGTGGCGCTGGTCGACCCGGCCGCCGCCGAGGCGGTCCCCGTCGAGCGCCGGCCGTGGCTGGCGGTGGACGCCGTGGCCCGGTCCCTGGGCACACTTCCCACGCTCACCCTCGGGTGGGACGGCGAGCGGGTGATGGAGGCCGTACAGACCCACCCGGGCGCGCAGTACGTGGTGACGTCAGGCGAAGATGTCGTCGGCATTCTGCACATCGCGGACCTGGCACAGCTCCTCGAACCCAACCGGAAGATGACACCGTGACCGCAACTCCCTCCACCGTCCCCGCCACCCCGGCGCTGACACCCGTGCACCGAGGGCCGTTCCGGCCCGGCGACCGGGTCCAGTTGACCGACCCCAAGGGGCGGATGCACACCGTGACGCTGGAGCCGGGCAAGGAGTTCCACACCCACCGCGGCATCCTGGCGCACGACACGCTGATCGGGCTCCCCGACGGCAGTGTGGTGACCACCGCCGGTGGCGGCACCGCGTTCCTGGCCCTGCGGCCACTCCTGTCGGACTACGTGCTGTCCATGCCGCGCGGCGCGCAGGTGATCTACCCGAAGGACTCGGCGCAGATCGTCGCGATGGGTGACATCTTCCCCGGCGCGAAGGTCCTCGAGGCCGGCGCCGGCTCCGGCGCGCTGAGCTGCTCCCTGCTGCGCGCCGTCGGCACCGAGGGTGAGCTGCACTCGTTCGAGCTGCGCGACGACTTCGCCCAGATCGCCAAGCGCAACGTCGAGGCGTTCTTCAACGGGCCGCACCCGTCGTGGAATCTGCACGTCGGCGACGTAGCGCAGTGCCAGGAGACCGGCTTCGACCGCATCATCCTGGACATGCTGACCCCCTGGGAGACCCTCGACATGGTCGAGCGGGCTCTGGTGCCCGGCGGGGTGTTCATCGGCTACGTCGCCACCACGCCGCAGCTCTCCGAGCTGGTGGAGGCGCTGCGCGAGCGCGGCGGCTGGACCGAGCCGCGCGCCTGGGAGTCCCTGGTCCGCGACTGGCACGCCGAGGGTCTCGCCGTCCGCCCGGACCACCGGATGATCGCGCACACCGCGTTCCTGGTGTCCGCGCGCAAGCTCGCCCCGGGGGTGACCGCGCCGCCGCGTCGGCGCAAGCCCAGCAAGGGCAACGAGGCGTACGCGCAGCGCCGCCAGGACCTGCGTGAGGCAGAGGCGGCCCGACAGGCCGCCGCCGTCCAGGCCGCCGCCGTCCAGGCCGCCGCCGTCCAGGCCGCCGCCGTCCAGGCCGCCGCCGTCCAGGCCGCCGCCGCCCAGGCGGCCGGTGCGCAGCCCGACGGTACGGGGGAGATGGACAGGCCGTGACCATCGAGCTGGGCGTGGGCACCGCCGAGCCGGGGGAGGCGCCGGCATGAGCCGACCGGGCTACGGCGGCGGTGACCTTCCCGCGGTCTTTCCCGACTGGTCGCCGTACCAGGATCTGGAGTCGGCGGCGCGGGCCTACCTGCGCGACCCGGACGTCGCCCTGGAGGCACTCGGCGGCGTGCTGCGTGGGGCGTCGGTGCTCGGCTTCACCCTGGAACGCTTCGTCAACGAGGTCAACGGCGTGTGGCAGGAGGTCGTCGTCTGCGACGGCAGCCGCCTGATCCTCTGGCACGGGGAGGACGTACCCCCGGAGGAGGGCCCCCCGGGCTCGATGACCTCGTCGCTGCGGGTGGTGCCGGTCTCGACCGTCACCGAGGTCGGCTGTCGGCGGCGACTCAACCGTGCCGAGAGCGGCGAGATCCGGGTCGACAGCATCGACGTCTACCTGCTGCTGACCTCACTGGACGAGGCGCCGCCGACCGAGGAGATGGCCGGCACGCCACGGCACGACGCGTTGCGCTTCGGCAAGACCCTCGACGACGGCGGGGCGGGTCAGATCGCCCGGCTGGAGGAGTTCGCGCGGCTGGTCGCCTCGGTGGTCGGTCGTCCGATGCTCTGAGGCGTACCCCTTTCGGGGCCGGCCGGGCCGCGCGGGCCCGGCCGGTGGGTCGCTCAGTCCTCGGCGTCCGGGCCGGCGACCTCGACACCGTCGCCGCGCACCACGTGGATGCAGTCGCCGGGGCATTCCTTCGCGGAGTCGATCACCTCGAGTCGCAGGTGCTCCGGCACGTCGACGCGGCTGCCCGGCGCCATCCGCAGCTCACCGTCGGCGCCCTTGACGTAGGCGAGACCGTCGATGTCGAACTCGAAAACCTCTGGCGCGTACTGCACGCAGAGCCCGTCGCCTGTGCAGAGATCCTGGTCCACCCAGACCTGCAGCTGATCGGTCGCGACCTCGGCCACGGTGCACCCCCCATGTTCTCCCGTCCTACGCTTCGACGGTACCCGAACGCCGGTAACGGCCCGTCAGGCCACCCTTGGCGATCAAGGTTCGGTGACGAGGGTGTTGCGTGGGACCGAATCGGCCTCATAGCGGCTAGTGTTAGGGCAGAACGTTCAAGCCCCCCGGGGAGGTGGGACGTGGCAGCACGCAGCGACGACGCGGACTCGCGCGCCGCACGGTGGGAGAAGGAAGCCCACGATCTCTCCACGCAGGTCGCGTTCCTTCAGGAGGAACTCGCTCTGGTGCGGCGCAAGTTGACCGAAAGCCCCCGACACGTCCGGCAGCTCGAAGAGCGGCTGGCGGCCACCCAGGCACAGTTGGCGCGGCTGACCGAGAACAACGACCGGCTGGTGAGCACCCTCAAGGAAGCTCGCACGCAGATCGTGACGCTCAAGGAGGAGATCGACCGGCTCGCGCAACCGCCGAGCGGGTACGGCGTCTTCCTGGCCAAGCACGAGGACGGCACGGTGGACGTCTTCACCGGTGGCCGCAAACTACGGGTCGCGGTCTCGCCCTCCCTCGAGGTGGGTGACCTGCGCCGTGGCCAGGAGGTCCTGCTCAACGACGCGCTCAACATCGTCGACGCGTTCGGCTACGAGCGCGTCGGTGAGGTGGTGATGCTCAAGGAGATCCTGGAGGGGCCGAACGGCGGGCCGGGCGACCGGGCGCTGGTGGTCTCCCACTCCGACGAGGAGCGCATCGTGCACCTCGCCGAGACGCTCATCGGCTCGGCGATCCGGGCCGGCGACTCGCTCATGATCGAGCCCCGCTCGGCCTACGCGTACGAGCGGATCCCGAAGAGCGAGGTCGAGGAGCTGGTCCTGGAGGAGGTGCCCGACGTCGACTACGGCGACATCGGTGGCCTTCAGTCGCAGATCGAGCAGATCCGCGACGCGGTGGAGCTTCCCTTCCTACACGCGGACCTGTTCCGTGAGCACCAGCTCCGCCCGCCCAAGGGCATCCTGCTCTACGGCCCGCCCGGCTGTGGCAAGACGCTCATCGCCAAGGCGGTGGCCAACTCGCTGGCCAAGAAGATCGCCGAACGGCAGGGCAAGGAGAAGCACACCAGCTTCTTCCTCAACATCAAGGGCCCTGAGCTGCTCAACAAGTACGTCGGCGAGACCGAGCGGCACATTCGGCTGATCTTCCAGCGGGCACGGGAGAAGGCCGGCGAGGGCACCCCGGTGATCGTGTTCTTCGACGAGATGGACTCGATCTTCCGGACCCGCGGCTCCGGTGTCTCCTCCGACGTGGAGAACACCATCGTCCCGCAGCTGCTCAGCGAGATCGACGGCGTGGAGGGCCTGGAGAACGTCATCGTCATCGGCGCCTCCAACCGGGAAGACATGATCGACCCGGCGATCCTGCGCCCCGGTCGACTCGACGTGAAAATCAAGATCGAGCGACCGGACGCCGAAGCGGCCAAGGACATCTTCTCCAAGTACATCCTCTCCGGGCTGCCCCTGCATCCGGACGACCTGGCCGAGCACGGGGCCGACGCCCAGGCCACCGTGGCGGCCATGATCGACGCCGTGGTGCTGCGGATGTACTCCGAAACCGAGGAGAACCGCTTCCTCGAGGTCACCTACGCCAACGGTGACAAGGAAGTCCTCTACTTCAAGGACTTCAACTCCGGCGCGATGATCCAGAACATCGTCGACCGGAGCAAGAAGATGGCCATCAAGGAGTTCCTCACGTCCGGCCGTAAGGGGCTGCGCCTGCAGCACCTGCTCGACGCCTGCGTCGACGAGTTCCGCGAGAACGAGGACCTCCCCAACACCACCAACCCCGACGACTGGGCCCGCATCTCCGGCAAGAAGGGCGAGCGGATCGTCTACATCCGCACGCTCGTCTCCGGCGGCAAGGGCGCCGAGGCCGGTCGGTCCATCGAGACCGCCAGCAACACCGGCCAGTACCTCTGACCGCCAGCGGCGGCACCGGACCCGTCCGGTGCCGCCGCTGTGTGCGTCCCACCGCGAGACGCCGCTTCGCTGCTTTCCCCGGTGGTCCGGCCCCGTGGTGCCACTCAAACCCGCCAAAGCCCGGTAGTCACGCCGCGCCGACCGACAGCGACGGGCGGTAGGCCACCGCGCAGACTATTCTCGATGGTGTGAGCGGCGGGCACGCCGGCTCCGTGGGCGAGCGAAGCGAGTGGTCGCATGACGGTACGTCGGATCATGGGCACCGAAATCGAGTACGGCATCTCCGTGCCCGGGCAGGCCGGAGCCAACCCGATGGTCACCTCATCGCAGGTGGTCAATGCATATGGCGCACGTCCAGAACTCAACCGGGGCGGGCGAGCCCGCTGGGACTACGAGGAAGAGTCGCCGCTGCGCGACGCCCGCGGCTTCACCTACTCCGGCGCCGCCTACGACCCGGCTGAGGCGTTGGCCGACGAGGACCTTGGCCTCGCCAACGTGATACTCACCAATGGTGCACGGCTCTACGTCGACCACGCCCACCCCGAATACTCCACCCCGGAGGTCACCACCCCTCGCGACGTGGTGCGCTGGGACAAGGCCGGCGAGCGGGTGATGGCCGAGGCGTCCCGCCGGGCCGCCACGATCCCGGGCAGCCAGCCGATCCACCTCTACAAGAACAACACCGACAACAAGGGCGCCAGCTACGGCGCCCACGAGAACTACCTGATGCGTCGGCAGACCCCGTTCGCCGACATCGTGGCTTACCTGACGCCGTTCTTCGTCACCCGCCAGATCGTCTGCGGCGCCGGCCGGGTCGGCATCGGCCAGGACGGCGGGCAGAACGGCTTCCAGATCTCCCAGCGCGCTGACTTCTTCGAGGTCGAGGTAGGCCTGGAGACGACGCTCAAGCGGCCGATCATCAACACCCGCGACGAGCCGCACGCCGACGCCGACAAATACCGCCGGCTGCACGTCATCATCGGCGACGCCAACCTCTCCGAGATCTCCACCTACCTCAAGGTCGGCACCACCGCGCTGATCCTCACCATGATCGAGGAGAAGGCGCTCGGGGCCGATCTCGGCATCGCCGACCCGGTGAGCGAGCTGCGCGCCGTCAGCCACGACCCCACCCTGACGCACCGCATGCGGCTGCGCGACGGCCGCCGGCTCACCGCCCTGGACCTGCAATGGGCCTACCTGGAGCGGGTCCGGTCCTTTGTCGACGACCGGTACGGCACCGATGCCGACGAGCAGACCGTCGACGTACTCGACCGCTGGGAGAGCGTCTTGGACCGGCTGGGCCGGGATCCGATGCTCTGCGCCGACGAGTTGGACTGGGTGGCCAAGCTGCGGCTGCTGGAGGGTTACCGGGAGCGGGAGAAGCTCGCCTGGGGCTCACACAAGCTCCAGCTGGTCGACCTTCAATACTCCGACGTCCGGCCGGAGAAGGGGCTCTACCACCGCCTGGTCAGCCGGGGGGCGATGAAGACGCTGCTCACCGACGACGAGACCCGCTCCGCGATGACGGAGCCGCCGGAGGACACCCGGGCCTACTTCCGTGGCCGCTGCCTGGCCCAGTACGCCTCCGAGGTGGTCGCCGCGAGCTGGGACTCGGTGATCTTCGACGTGGGCCGGGAGTCGCTGGTCCGGGTCCCGATGATGGAGCCGGAGCGGGGCACTCGCGCGCACGTCGGCGCCTTGTTCGACCGCTGCGCTAGCGCCAAGGACCTGCTGGAGACGTTGACCGGGGGCTGAGCACGCGTCCGGATGCCCGTCGTGTGCCGCAAGCCGGCGCGCGGCGGGCTTTTCGTCGCCCGCGCGAGGTAAGTTCATCGCAGACGATCGTGGAGGAGGCAGCAGTGGCCACTCATGACAGCGGCGGCCAGTCGCAGTCCGGCAAGTCCCGTCAGGGCGAGGAAATCGAGGACGTCACCACCGAGGCCAACCCTGAGGTGGCTGAGCGGCACGCCGAGATCACCGAGGATGTCGACGACCTCCTCGACGAGATCGACTCCGTCCTCGAAGAAAACGCAGAGGAGTTCGTGAGGGGTTACGTACAAAAAGGCGGTCAGTGAGCATATAGGGTTAATTCGGGCATGCCTGGAGCGAGCGATGATCGAGACGGGCTTCGTCGCTGCCGAGATTGCAGCGAATGGAAGGCGCTCGATCAGTTCTGTGCGAGCTCCAAGAGGCCGGATGGGCGGGGAAGTTACTGCAAGCCCTGCTTCAACGAGCGGTCAAAGGCAAGCTATGCGCGTCGGGTGAAGGCAAAGTTCGACCGTGAGGTGCGCGAAGGTCGCGTCGTGCCCGAGGGCCACAAGTTCTGTTCGGCCTGCGATGTGGTCAAGCCGTTCGATGCCTTCCCCCGTAACCGGGCGGACAACTCCGGTTATGCCACCTACTGCAAGCCCTGCCACAACGCCAGGACCAGAGAGACCAAAGAGCGGCTGTACGGGGGTAACCGCGAGTACCACCTGCGGCGGCGGTACGGCGTGGGGGAGAAGGAGTTTCAGGAGCTCCTGGCCGAGCAGGGCGGGGTCTGCGCGATCTGTGGCGCTGCCGACCCACAACATCTGGACCACGATCATCGCACCGGATGGGTGCGCGGGATACTCTGCTTCAACTGCAACGGTGGTCTTGGCCAGTTCCGTGACAGTCCCATGAGGCTGGCCAGGGCGATCACGTACCTGAGAGGAACCACGTGGCAGCGGGCTTTGATCCATCCGGGCGTCTACCAGATGTGTTCACCAACGCGGGGACGTCCTCCTTCACCACGTTTCTGAGCCGGGTGGCCCCCGAGATGCTGCCCGGCCGGCGACCGCTGCCGCCGGGCATGGCCGCCGACCTGGCACCACACGCGACGACCATCGTGGCCATCGCGGCTGCGGAGGGCGTGGTGATGGCCGGCGACCGACGGGCGACCATGGGCAACCTGATCGCCCAGCGTGACATCGAGAAGGTGCACCCCGCCGACGCGTACTCGCTGGTCGGCATCGCGGGCACCGCGGGCATCGGGATCGAGCTGATGCGACTGTTCCAGGTGGAGTTGGAGCACTACGAGAAGATCGAGGGCGCGATGCTCTCGCTCGACGGCAAGGCCAACCGGTTGGCCTCGATGATCCGGGGCAACCTGGGCGCGGCCATGCAGGGGCTCGCCGTGGTGCCGCTCTTCGCCGGCTTCGACCTGGCGGCCTCCGACCCGGCGAGAGCCGGTCGGATCTTCAGCTTCGACGTGACCGGTGGTCCGTACGAGGAGACCGGCTACGACGCGATCGGCTCCGGCTCGCTCTTCGCGAAGTCGGCGCTGAAGAAGCGCTTCCGGGCTGGTTTGTCGGTCGATGACGCGACCCGGCTCGCGGTCGAGGCGCTCTACGACGCGGCCGATGACGACACCGCGACCGGCGGGCCCGACTTGACCCGCCGGATCTATCCGGTGGTGATGACAGCTACCGCCGAGGGCACCCGCCGGCTGACCGACACCGAGACGGCGGCGATCGCCGAGGGCGTGGTCGCCGGCCGGATGGAGAACCCGGGCGGTTGAGCCCCGTCCACCCCCACCAGTCAGCAGTCGTCAGCACCGCGCCGTAAGGAGAACCGCCGCCGTGGCCATGCAGTTCTACGCCTCGCCCGAACAGATCATGCGCGACCGCTCCGAGTTGGCCCGCAAGGGCATCGCTCGGGGTCGCAGCGCGGTGGTCCTCAGCTACTCCGGCGGGGTGCTCTTCGTCGCGGAGAACCTCTCCAGCGCCCTGCACAAGGTCAGCGAGATCTACGACCGGATCGGCTTCGCCGCGGTCGGCCGGTACAACGAGTTCGAGAATCTGCGCCGGGCCGGGGTGCGCATGGCCGACCTGAACGGGCTCAGCTACGACCGCCGTGACGTCACCGGCCGGGCTCTGGCCAACGCGTTCGCGCAGACGCTCGGTGCGATCTTCACCGAGCAGTCGAAGCCGTTCGAGGTGGAGATCTGCGTGGCGGAGGTCGGGGCCACTCCGGACGACGACGAGCTCTACCGGCTGACGTACGACGGCTCGGTCAATGACGAGCCGGGGCGGATGGCCATGGGTGGCCAGGCCGAGGCGATCACCGGCGTGCTGAAGTCCAACCACCGGGCGGACATGTCGCTCTCTGAGGCGGTGAAGGTCGCGGTGCAGGCGTTGAGCACGGTTGGTGGTGAGGGCGGCGCCGCCCGGACGATCGCCGCCAACCAGCTGGAGGTGGCGGTGCTGGACCGCCACCGGGTTGGTCGTACGTTCCGTCGGATCACCGGCGCGGCGCTGACCGCGTTGCTGGACAGCGATGTCGCGGCTGCCGAGCAGCCCGAGTCGGCAGGCGGCCCGGACACGCCGACAGCGCCGGCGACGGAGTCGCACAAGCCGACGACGTCGGCGGGGTCCGCCGACCTGGAGGACAAGCCAGCGGACGGCAAGTAACACCGGCCAACGCGGCGGGCGGCAGGAGTTCCGTGGCCGCCCGCCGCCGCACGTCCAGCACGTGGGCGGCGACGCATCGGGGCGGCGAGGCCACCGCCGAGCTGCGGGCGGTCAGTGGCGCTTGAGCAGTGGCTTGGCGAGGGTCCAGTAGCTCCCGGCCAGCATGTTGAAGAGGCCCAGCCCGGGGGCGGCGACGTTGGTGGGAGCGAGCCGGCCGGTCATCAGCTCGGCGATGACGCCGTCGGGCACTCGGTGTTCGGCCTGGAGCTGCCGGCGGCGGGTGCGCAGCCAGCCCCGGTGCTGCCACAGCCAGCGCCATCCGCGAATCTTGTGTCGGGCCCAGCCGCCGGTCAGCGCCTTGGTGAGCATCGCGGCCTCGGTGAGCAGCAGGGCGGGGGCGAGCACCACCAGGGTGCGCATCTGGTAGGTGGCGAGCAGGGTGACCAGCCGGTTGCGTTCGAGCAGGTAGAACCTGAGCGCGCTGCGGGAGAACTCGTAGTGGTGGCGCACCACGGCGTCCGTCACGCCCGGCTGGGCGCGCAGGTCGGCGAGCAGGTCCCGACCCGGTATCCCGCCGGTGACGAGTACTTTGATCATGCGGTCGGTGCCGCCTTCAACGGCTCCCACCAGGCCCGGTTGTCGCGGTACCACTGCACGGTCTGCGCCAGGCCGTCGGCGAGATCGATGCTCGGGGCGTACCCCAGCTCTTCATTGATCTTGGTGATGTCCAGCGAGTAGCGGCGGTCGTGGCCCTTGCGGTCGGTGACCGGTACGACCCGGTCCCAGCCGGCGCCGCAGGCGTCGAGGAGGAGGCCGGCGAGCTCCTTGTTCGTCAACTCGGTGCCGCCGCCGATGTTGTACACCTCGCCGGTGCGGCCCCTCTGCTGGACCAGCGCGATGCCCCGGCAGTGGTCGTGCACGTGCAGCCAGTCCCGGATGTTGCCGCCGTCGCCGTAGAGCGGAACGGTGCCGCCGTCGAGCAGGTTGCTGACGAACAGCGGGATGATCTTCTCCGGGAACTGGTACGGCCCGTAGTTGTTGGAGCAGCGGGTGACCACCACGTCCATGCCGTGGGTGCGGTGGTAGGACAGGGCGAGCAGGTCGGAGCCGGCCTTCGAGGCCGAGTACGGGGAGTTCGGGGCCAGCGGCCAGGTCTCGGTCCACGAGCCCTCGTCGATCGAGCCGTATACCTCGTCGCTGGAGACGTGCACGAAGCGACCGGTGCCATGCCGAAGCGCGGCGTCCAGCAGCGTCTGGGTGCCGAGCACGTTGGTGGTGACGAACGGCGCGGCGCCGGCGATCGACCGGTCGACGTGCGATTCGGCGGCGAAGTGCACGATCACGTCGTGCCCCGCGACCACCTCGTCGACCACCGTCGCGTCGCAGATGTCGCCCCGCACGAAGCGCAGCCGAGGGTCGTCGCGTACCGGGTCGAGGTTGGCGAGGTTGCCCGAGTAGGTGAGCTTGTCGAGCACGGTCACCCCGACGGGCTCGACCGTCGGCACGCCAGAGGCGCTGCCACCAGGCACGCCCAGCAGCATGCGGACGTACTCCGAACCGATGAAGCCGGCACCGCCGGTGACGAGGATCCTCACGGGCCCTGGAGTTTACGCGAAGCGGCGGGCCGGTTGTCGGCGGCGATCGGCGACATGCCGGCGGCGATGGTTGCGGCTGGACGAGGAGTTGGGCATCGAGTGGCCCGCAGACGTCCCACTGCTGTCCGCCCGCGACGACGCGGCGCCGACCCTCGCCCAGGCCCGCGAGCGGGGTCTGCTGCCGGAGTACGACACCTGCCAGCGGTTCGTGGCGAGCCTCGGGCCGGACGGAATGTCGCACTCAACCGGTATGTGACCACGCCCGGAGTACGACCTGTGGTGTGACAGTGACGAACGGGGCCTCCGGGCGGCTAATGTCACACCATGGAGCGGCGAATCTTCGGCCTCGAGACCGAGTACGGCGTCACCTGCACCTATCGCGGGCAGCGGCGGCTGTCCCCGGACGAGGTCGCGCGGTATCTGTTCCGCCGCGTGGTGTCCTGGGGTCGGTCGAGCAATGTCTTCCTGCGTAATGGGGCCCGGCTCTACCTGGACGTCGGGTCGCATCCGGAGTACGCGACTCCGGAGTGCGACTCGGTGACCGATCTTGTCGCCCACGACCGGGCTGGCGAGCGGATCCTGGAGGGCCTGCTGGTCGACGCGGAGAAGCGACTGCACGACGAGGGCATCGCGGGTGAGATCTACCTGTTCAAGAACAACACCGACTCGGCCGGCAACTCGTACGGCTGCCACGAGAACTACCTGGTCTCCCGGCACGGCGAGTTCGGCCGGCTCGCCGACGTACTCATCCCGTTCCTGGTCACCCGGCAGTTGATCTGCGGGGCCGGCAAGGTCCTGCAAACCCCGCGCGGCGCGGTCTACTGCCTGTCGCAGCGGGCCGAGCACATCTGGGAGGGCGTCTCCTCGGCGACCACCCGTAGCCGTCCGATCATCAACACCCGCGACGAGCCGCACGCCGACGCCGAGCGCTACCGGCGGCTGCACGTGATCGTCGGTGACTCCAACATGAACGAGGTCACCACGCTGCTCAAGGTCGGCACCGCCGACATCGTGCTGCGGATGATCGAGGCCGGGGTGGTGATGCGCGACCTGTCCCTGGAGAACCCGATCCGGGCGATCCGGGAGGTGTCGCACGACATCACCGGCCGGCGCAAGGTGCGGCTGGCCAACGGCAAGGAAGTCAGCGCCCTGGACATCCAGCAGGAATACCTGGCCAAGGCCACCGAGTTCGTCGAGCGGCGCGGCGGCGACCAGGCCGCCAAGCGGGTCGTCGAGCTGTGGGGCCGGGTGCTCAACGCGGTGGAGTCCGGCGACCTGGAGCCGGTCTCCCGGGAGATCGACTGGGTCAGCAAACTGCGGCTGATCGAGCGCTACCAGCGCAAGCACGACCTGCCCCTGTCGCACCCCCGCGTGGCGCAGATGGACCTGGCCTACCACGACGTGCGTCGCGGTCGGGGCCTCTACGGGCTGCTGGAGCGCCGCGGCGAGGTCGACCGCGTGACCACCGACCCGGAGATCTTCGAGGCGAAGGAAACCCCGCCGCAGACCACGCGGGCCCGGCTGCGCGGCGAGTTCATCCGGCACGCCCAGGAGAAGCGGCGCGACTTCACCGTCGACTGGGTGCACCTGAAGCTCAACGACCAGGCACAGCGCACCGTCCTCTGCAAGGACCCGTTCCGGGCGTACGACGAGCGGGTGGAGCGGCTGATCGCCAGCATGTGACCGGTGTGCCGACCCCGGCGGTGGTGTGCGCCGGCGGGGTCGGCCTACCCGGCGGGCTCCGCGGCGCTGTCGGCGCGGGGGCCCGCTAAGCTGGGTCCCGCCATGACGACTTCTGGACCTTCCGACCGCTCCGAGCGCGGCACCGAGCGGCAGAACTGGGTCGAACGCCGACGCGAGAAGATCCGCGCCGAGGTCGACCGAAACCGGCGCGGTGAATACACAGTCCCGACGTGGGTGCTGGCCCTGGCGCTGGTGCTCATCGTGGGCGGCTGGCTAGCCCTGATCTTCCTGGCCTGAGCGGCGTCGTCCCGTCGCCCGAGGCTGGTCAGGGCAGCAGGGTGACGGCGTGCCGGCCGGCGGCAGCGGCGGCCAGGAAGTACGCGTGATCGGCGTCGAGACCACGGCCCATGGTGGACAGCGGCACGGCGCTGGCGCGCAGCGCCGCGTCGAGCCCGGTGGTGTGCACCCGGACGATCCGGTGCCGGGCCGTCAGGGGGGCCAGCGACGCGTTCACCTCCGCGAGCAGCACCGGGTCCAGCTCGTCGGGCACCACCAGCTCCGCCGGGGCGAGCGCCACCCGGCCGTACGCGGTGAGGCTGTGATGTGACACCCCCCGGTGCCGTGGGCGGGGGTCGGCGTCGGAGATGCGCAGCGAGCCGACCGCCCGGCCGCCCAGCGTGGCGATCGCGTTGACCGCCTCACCGACGGCGACGCCGGAGAAGCCCCAGCGGGTGCCGGTGCCCAGATTGCCGGGCCCCTGGGCCACGATGGCCACGTCGGCGCCCAGCACGTACCGGGAGGCGAGCAGGCCGCCGTGCAGGGTGGTGGCCTCCAGGTCACCGCCGAAGGCCTGCCCGACGGTGATCGTGCCGGCCAGTTCGGTCCGCAGCCCGGCGAGGGTGCGGGAGAACCACGCCGGCAGCGCCCCACCATCGGTGAGCAGGTACGCCACCCGCGCCTGCGGCGCGTCGGCCCGGATGCCGGCCAGGATCGCCGGCAGCGCCGAGTGCAGGTCGGCGGTGACCACCGGCAGGCCGCCCAGGTCGTCCGCGTCGGCCAGCACGTCGCGGTGCGGGGACGCCTCCTCGTCCACGCCGAGCAGGATCGGCTGCAACGGCGTGTAGCGGGCCTTGACCAGGTGACCGGCGTCGCGGGTGTCGCCGACCTCCGGCGGGTCCGGCGGCAGCCGGTCCGGCAGGGCCACCACCAGGGCGTACCCGCCGGTGCCCAAGCCCATCAGCAGCGCACCGGCGTTGAGCAGCACCCGGTCGCCGGGCTCCGGCGTGCCGACCAACTCGGGGTAGGCCAGCGCCCGCATGCGCGTGCCGTCGGGCAGGTCGACGTCCAGCTCCACCGCCCCGGTCCACTGCCGTCGCAGCGTCGCCACCGTCCCCGTACGCCATCGCACCATGACGGGCACGCTAGCCGCGCGGGCCTGGCGGCCCGCGCCCGGGTGCTGCCGTGCGGTTCGTTCAGGGACGATCGGGTCCGTCGTCGGCCCGCGGGTCCGGCGCGGCCTGGGTGTGCCGGGCCCGGCCGGTGGCGCCGGGCAACGATCGGGTGGGGTCGAGGAACACGTAACGGATCTCCGGGTACAGCCCGGTGAGCCGCCGTTCGGCCTCGTCGGCGGCGGCCTCGATGGCCGCGCCGGTGGCCTCGTCGCTGAAGTCGACCTTGGCGGCGACCAGGATGTCGTCCGGGCCGAGCTGCATGGTCATCAGGGTGTCGATCCGCTCCACCTCGGGTAGCCCGGTCAACTCCTGCTCGATCTCGTGACGCAGCCGCTCCGGGACGGCCCGACCGACCAGCAGCGACAGGTTGTTGGCGGCGAGGATCCCGGCGACAGCCAGCAGCAGGAGCCCGATCAGGATCGACGCGACGCCGTCCCACACCTCGTCGCCGGTGGCGTGGGACAGGCCGACGCCGGCACCGGCCAGCAGCAGACCGATCAGGGCCGCGCTGTCCTCCAGGAAGACCGCCTTGACGGTGGTGTCGGCGGTCAGTCGCAGGAAGCGTCGGGGAGTGGTCTGCCAGCGCCGGGACTCGCTGCGGACCTGCCGCACGGCCCGGGCCAGGGAGATCGACTCGATGACGAACGACACCGCCAGGACGATGTACGAGACCAGGTAGTCGCCGCTGTGCTCGTGCACCAGGATCGTGGTGACGCCGTGGGTGACGGCGAAGCCGGCGCCGGCGACGAAGGTGAACATCGCCGCGAAGAACGCCCAGACGTAGCTTTCCTTGCCGTACCCGAAGGGGCGCCGCTGGTCCGCCGGCCGGGCACCGCGGCGCAGCGCCTGGTAGAGGAGCACCTCGGTGGTGGTGTCCGCGACCGAGTGCGCCGCCTCGGACAGCATGGCGGCCGAGCCGGAGATCACCCCGGCGATCAGCTTGGCGATCGCGATGGCGAGGTTGGCGACACCCGCGACGATCACCGTGCCGACGCTCTCGCTCTCGGGCCTGGCGTCCGCTTGCGACATGAGCCTCACCCTATGACCGGAGACAGCAACGCGCTGGGGGAGGCCCGATCCGAACAAGTGTGCGGCACGCCCGCGCGGGTGCACGTCGTGGGCGTGTCGACTGCTAGCGTCTACCGCGTGTCGCGGACCCGCACCGAACGCCTGGTCAACCTGGTGATCTGCCTGCTGTCCACGCGACGGTTCCTGACCGCCGCGCAGATCGCCGCGACCGTGCCCGGCTACGAGCATGATCCCGATGACGCGCGCGATCACGAAGCGTTCCAGCGCAAGTTCGAGCGCGACAAGGCTGAGCTGCGTGAGCTGGGTGTGCCACTGGAGACCGGCACGGCGAGCGCCTTCGACGCCGAGCCCGGCTACCGGATCGCCCACCGGGAATACGCGCTGCCCGACATCCTCCTGGAACCGGACGAGGCCGCCGCTGTCGGCATCGCCGCACGGCTCTGGCAGCACGCCGGGTTGGCCGCCGCCGCGTCGTCCGGGCTGGCCAAGCTGCGCGCCGCCGGCGTGGACGTCGACCCGCAGGCCACTCTCGGCCTGGAGCCGATGGTCACCGTCGACCCGGCGTTCGCGCCGCTGACCGCCGCCGCCCGGGACCGCCGCGAGGTCGGGTTCGACTACCGGGTGCCCGACCGGGACGCACCCAGCCGCCGTCGGCTGCAACCGTGGGGCGTGGTCTGCTGGCGCGGCCGGTGGTATGTGGTCGGCCACGACCTGGACCGGGCGGCGACCCGCTGCTTCCGGCTGTCCCGCGTCGTCGGCACGGTCCGGGTGACCGGCGCGCCCGGCGCGTACGAGCCGCCGGCCAACGTCGACCTGATCAGCCACGTGGCCCGTTGGTCGGGTCCGGTGGAGCGCACCGGCCGGGCCACCGTGCTGGCCGCCCCGGGCCGTGCCGCCGGGCTGCGCCGCTGGGCGGTGGAGGTGACCGCCGGGCCAAACGGTGACCGGCTCGTCCTGCCGTACGCGGACCCGGACGGGCTGGCCGGCCACCTCGTCGGCTACGGCCCGGACGTGCGGGTGCTCGACCCGCCGGAGGTCCGCGAGGCCGTCATCCAACGACTCAAGGAGATCGCCGTCCGACACGACGAGCTGGCCGTCAGCGGGGGTGCCCGGTGACCCGCCCGGCCGCCCGGGGCGGCTCCCGCGCGTCCGCCGACCGGCTGGCCCGCCTGCTCAACCTGGTGCCCTACCTGCTGGCCCGGCCGGGCATCGAGATCGCCGAGGCGGCCGGTGACCTCGGCGTCACCGAGCGGCAGCTCCGGGAGGACCTGGAGCTGCTCTGGGTGTGCGGGCTGCCCGGTTACGGCCCGGGTGACCTGATCGACATGGCGTTCGACGGCGATCGGGTGACCATCACCTACGACGCCGGCATCGACCGGCCGCTGCGGCTCACCCCCGACGAGGCCCTCGCGTTGGTCGTGGCGTTGCGGATGCTCGCCGAGACGCCCGGGGTGGCCAACCGGGAGGCCGTCGAACGGGCCCTGGCGAAGATCGAGGACGCGGGGGACCTGGTGGGCGCGCCGGTGGCGGTCCGACTGCCCGGCGACACCCGGCGGGTCGAGGCACTGCGCGCCGCCGTCGAGGGCGGCAAGGCACTGCGGATCACCTACTACACCGCTGCCCGGGACGAGACCACCGACCGCGTCATCGACCCGCTGCGGATGCTGATGGTCGGCGGCCGGGCGTACGTGGAGGCGTGGTGTCGGCGCGCGGAGGCGGTCCGCCTGTTCCGGGCCGACCGGATCGACGCGATCACCGAGCTGGCCGAGCCGGCCACCGTGCCGCCGCAGGCCGTTCCGCACGACCTCACCGAGGGGGTCTTCCGCCCCTCGCCCGACCTGCCGCTGATCACGCTGCGCATCGGCCGCAGCGAGCGGTGGATCACCGAGTACTACCCGTGTGAGCGCGTCGAGGCCGGCGACGGCGACCAGTGGCTCGTGTCGCTGCGGGTCACCGACCTGGGGTGGGCTCGCCGGTTCGTGCTGGGTCTCGGCCCGGACGCCACAGTGGTCGCCCCGGTCGAGCTGGCCGAGCAGGTGCGGGCGACGGCGGCCGCCGCTCTGGACGCGTACGCCGTGCCCACCCCGACCGCCGCGCCCCAGCAGCCCGAGGCCGACCCGGCGACCGCCTCGTCGGGCGACCCGGCGGCGGTCGGGCGCACCCAGTAGGCTGACCGCCGTGCTGATCTGGATCGTGCTCGCGGTGGTGCTGCTTCCCCTCGTGGCGCTCGCGTTGGCCGTGCGCCCGGTGCTGACCCGGCTGCCTGGGCTGCGGCGCGCCGCCGTAGCGTTGCAGCGGCGGGCCGCCGAGGCCGAGGCGCTACGGGAGACGGCCGAGTCGTTGCAGCAGCGCGCCGAGGGTGTGCAACGCCAACTCGACACCACGTCTCAGCGGCTCGCGCTGATCAAGGCGAAGCGCGGCTGACCAACCGGTCGTTCGGGTTGTTGACGGATCATCCCGGGTTGGTCAAGACTTCACCCTCCGGGCCAGACCATCACCACCCGGCGGGTGGCGGGCGGCCGATCCGCACGTACGATGGGCTGCGTACCACCCCTCGGACACAGACCGACTGGAGCTTCTCATGGGTGCCCTCAAGCCGTGGCACATCGCTGTTCTCGTGGTTGTGCTGATCCTGCTCTTCGGTGCGAAGCGGCTCCCTGACGCTGCCCGTTCGCTGGGTCGGTCGCTGCGGATCATCAAGGCCGAGACCAAGAGCCTGCAGGACGACGACCGCGACCTCGCCGAGAAGGCCGACGCGCAGTCCGGCTACCAGCCGCTGCCGCCGCACGCCGGGCAGCAGGCGCCATACACCGGGCAGCCGCAGCAGGCGCCCTACCAGCAGGCGCCGACGCAGCAGCCGGTCGTCGACCCGGTGCACCGCGTCCGCGACAACTGACCGAAGGGCCCCACCACCGTGGCCTTCGCACTGCGTAAACGCGCCCCAAAGGCGTTCGAGCGGGCCGCCGACGGCTCGATGACGCTCATCGAGCACGTCCGCGAACTGCGTAATCGTCTGTTCCGCGCGTCTCTGGCGATCCTGATCGGTTTCGGTTTCGGTTTCTGGCTGGCGAAGCCGGTGCTGCACCTGCTCCAGCAGCCCTACTGCGACCTGCCCCAGGCCAGGTATGTCGATGGCAAGTGTGAGTTCGTGCAGCTCGGCCCGGCCGACCTGTTCCTGCTCAACCTGAAGGTCGCGCTCTGGGTCGGGTTGATCGTGGCCGCGCCGATCTGGCTCTACCAGCTCTGGGCGTTCATCGCGCCCGGCCTGCACCGGCACGAGCGTCGCTACGCGTACTTCTTCACCGCCCTTGCGGCGCCGCTGTTCGCGGCCGGCGCGGTGCTGGCGTACTTCGTCACGGCCAAGGGCCTGGAGTTCCTGCTCAGCATCTCGGACAGCGAGATCAGCACGACACTGGAGATCACCAAGTACATCTCCTTCGTCACCAACCTGATCCTGTTGTTCGGTGTGGCGTTCGAGTTCCCGCTCGTCGTGCTGATGCTCAACTTCGTGGGCATCGCCAGCGCGAAGCGGTTGCTCAGCTGGTGGCGGGTGGCGATCTTCGTGTTCTTCGCGTTCTCCGCCGTGGTCACCCCCACCCCGGACCCGTTCGGGATGACCGCCCTGGCGATATGCCTCTCCGCGCTCTACTTCGGCGCGGTGGGCATCGCTTTCCTCAACGACAAGCGGCGTGGTCGGGGCAAGGAGATCTACGCCGGCATCGACGACGACGAGGTGTCGCCGTTGGAGTTCGACAAGGACCCGGTCGTGGCCGGGCAGCGGGTCGACTCGACAGCGCCGATCGGTGTACCCGAGCCGGTCGCCAGGCCGGCACCGATCGAGCGTCGCTACGACGACATGACCTGACGCCTCGGCGTGCTGGTCCACCAACGCCGTCCCCGCCTGGCGGGGACGGCGTTGTCTGTCCTGTGGGCAGACGCCCGGGTCGCGCGACCGTTGCGGCGAAGGGCATCATGCATCCATGAACTCCGGTGCCATCATTACCATTCTCATAGGTGTGTCCGGTGCGTGTGTCGGCGTGGTGCAGGCATGGAGGATCCGGAAGCTGCGCCGAACCGGCGTGGCATCTGTCGGCACAGTGATAGGCCACGAGAGGACCGACGACGACGGCCCGCTCTACGCACCGGTGATCGCCTTCGTCGACGAGAACGGCAGAAAGCGCCAGTTCACGGTCGCCATACGAACCAGCGGACTTGTCCACAGCGTCGGGGAGGAGGTTCCGGTGATCTACCCGCCGGGGCGGCCGAACGACCCGAGACTGGCCTCGTTCAGGCATCACCTGGTGAAGGTCGGTCTGCCGCTGGCAGTGGGCGCGTTATTCGCTGTCCTCGGCGTGCTCGATTTACGGCAGGTCTGAATACCGTTCCGCCGTCCAGGGCCGTCTGAAATGCGGCTTGGCCGGCCGTCGTCCGACCGCTACGGTGCTGCCCGTGACCGCAGAAGATCACCTGAACGGCCCCGTCGCCGTGCTCGCCAACTCGACCGCTGGGCGAGGCCGTTACAGCGCTCTGCTGCCACGGCTGCTGGACGGTCTGGCTGCCGCCGGGCGACCGATCCGGCTGCTGACGGCGACCGGTCCGGCCGAGGCGGAGGCGGCGTGCCGTGCTGCGGTCGCCGACGGCGCGGGCGCGCTGGTTGCGATCGGCGGGGACGGAACCGTGCACCGGGCGTTGCAGGCGGTCGCCGCCACGGATGTGCCGTTCGGCCCGGTCCCGGCCGGCACCGGCAACGACTTCGCCCTGGACACGGGTTTTCCGGCCGACCCCCTCGCAGCGGTGACGGTGATCGCCGACGCCCTGCGCGCCGGCCGGACCAGCGCCGTCGACCTGGCCCGGATGACCGGCGGCGACGGCACCGTGCGCTGGTACGGGGCCGTCCTCGCGGCCGGGTTCGACGCGATCGTCAACGAGCGGGCCAACCGGATGCGCTGGCCGCGGGGCCCCCGCCGTTACGACCTGGCGATCCTGGTCGAGCTGGCCCGGCTGCGCCCCCGCCGCTACACGCTGCGCCTCGACGGGGTGCCGCACGAGTTGGACGCGGTGCTGGTGGCGGTGGGCAACTGCCCGACGTACGGCGGCGGGATGCGGATCTGCCCCGACGCCGACCCGACCGACGGGCTGCTCGACGTGGTGGTGGCGGGCCGGGTCAACCGGCGGACCCTGATCCGGGTGAAGCCGCGCATCTACCAGGGCACCCACGTCAGCCACCCGCTCGTGCGCAGCTTCCGCGCCCGCACTGTGGAGTTGACCGCCGAGGGCATCACCACGTACGCCGACGGGGAACGCTCGTTGGGCCTGCCGGTGACGGTCAGCGCCGTTCCGGGCGCCCTGCGGCTGTTGCGTTGACCCGTACCGCCCCGATGCTGGCCGCGATGACCAGCACGATGGCGGCACACTCCAGCAGGGTCAGGGCCTGTCGCAGCACCAACCACCCGGCGAGCGTGGCGATGGCCGGCCCGAGGCTCATCAGCACGGCGAAGGTGGCGGTGGGCATCCGCCGCAGCGCCAGCAGCTCCAGCGTGTAGGGCAGGCCGGAGGCGAGCACCGCGAGGGCGGTGCCCAGCGCCAGCACCGGCGGGTCGAGCAGCACCGCGCCGCCGTCGACGATGCCCAGCGGCAGGGTGACCAGCGCGGCGAGGGTCAGTGCCAGGGCCAGCCCGTCCGCGCCCGGGAACCGGCTGCCGACGCGCGCGCTCAGCACGATGTACGAGGCCCACATGGCGCCGGCGCCGAACGCGAAGGCCACGCCGACCGGGTCCAGTCGGTCGAAGCCGCCCTGGCCGAGCAGCGCCACCCCGGCCAGGGCGAGTCCCGCCCAGCCCCAGCTTGCCAGTCGTCGGGCGCTGAACACCGACAGCGCCAACGGGCCGAGCACCTCCAGCGTCACCGCCGGACCCAGTGGGATGCGTTCGATGGCCTGGTAGAAGAGCGAGTTCATGCCGGCCAGCGCCAACCCGAACGCGCCCGCCGCGAGCCAGGCCGAACGGTCGTGGCCGCGCAGCCGGGGCCGGCACACGATGAGCAGCAGCACCGCTGAGATCGTCAACCGCAGGGTCACGGCGCCGGCCACCCCGGTGCGCGGGAAGAGCAGCGCGGCCACGGCGGAGCCGAACTGCACCGAGAGGGCCCCGCCGAGCACCAGGCCCACGGCGGCGACGCCACCGCGCCGGGCCGGTGGTGCGTCGGCCGGTGGTGGCGTGGGCAGCAGGATCTCGGTCACGGGCACGACGGTAGGCGGCCCCTTACGGCCAACCTTCGGCGGGTCCACCGGCCGACAAGGGCGAGCCCGTCACTCGACTCGTGCCGAAGCTGGGCCGGCACGGCCGTAAGCAGTCGCCAATGTGGTGCTACCGGCGTACGGTCCCTGGTATGACCAGCGCGATGCGGAAACTGTCCATCTCCGTGCCACCCGACGTGGCCGAGCGTCTGGAGCGCGAAACCAACGCGAGCGCGTACATCACCCAGGCCGTCCGTGACCGGATGCGGCTGGACGCCCTGGACGCGGAGCTGGCCCACCAGGGCATCCCGATCACCGAGCAGGGCGTGGCCGAGGCGCGCGCCCGCCGGGCCGCCGTGGAGGCCGACTGGTCCCCGGAGCGCCGCAGCGCCCTTCGCGAGCGGGTCCGCCAGCACGCGCTGGACGCCGCCGCCGGAACGCCCGAACAACCGGCCGCGTGAGCCCCGAGGACGACCGCCCGGTCCGGCTCGTGCTGGACCGGTCGGCACTGCTGGCGTACCTGGCGGGGTCGGTGCATGTCGGGGAGCCGCTGCACGAGGTCATCCAGGACCGCAACAGGTTCGGCGTCACCGCCGTGACCGCGGCGGAGGCCCTGGCGATCGTCACCGACCCGAAGGAACGAGCGACCCTGCACCGCCTGCTGACCCTGGACGCCTGTGAGGTGCTCTCCACGGAGGGGCACTCCTGGCACGAACTCAGCTTCTGGCGCACGGTGACGGGCCGTGCCGATCTGGCCACCACAGCGCTGGCCGTCCTCGAACACGACGCCTCGATCCTGACCGCTGAGGACCGGTACGGCGACGGCGAGCTACCAGTGATCCACATTCCCCGCTGACGGCACGAAACCGCAGGTCAGGCTGGAAGGGCGAGATCGAGGACGGCGCCCAGCCCGTTCTCCCGACCGGGTTCGGCGGCCGGGAGCACCAGCGCCGCGCAGCCGGCGGTCACCGCGCCCGCGTCGGCTGGTGTGTCACCGACCATCAGCGTCTGTTCCGGGTCGACACCGAGCATCCCGCAGGCGCGCCAGAAGATCGCCGGGTCGGGCTTGCAGCGCCCCACCTCGTAGGAGAGCACGAATGCGCCGACCAGGTCGGTCAAACCCCACGTGTCGAAGTGCGGCCGCAGGTCGAAGCCGATGTTGCTGACCACGGCGACCGGCACCCCGGCGTCGCGCAACGCGGTCAGCGTGGGCGCGGTGTCCGCGTACGGCAGCCAGCCCTCGGCGGTCAGCAGCCGCTCGTAGAGCGCGTCGGCGAAACCCTCGATGCCCGCGTCGACCGTCTCGGCCAGCCCGGTGTACGCGCCCCGGTGGGCGTGTTGGTAGAGGTCCCGATCGGCCCACAGCTCGGCCAACCGTGGTGGCACCCGTGCCGGCAGGGGCCCTCCGGCACGCCCGGCGGTGAGGAGCCGGTCGGCCAGTGAGGTGGCCCGGACCCGGTCCAGGGTGACCCCGCACGCCGCCGCGGCCTCCAGCACCCACTGCCGGGGCTCCTCCACCTGGGCCAGGGTGCCGTGGAAGTCGAAGAGCACCGCCTTCACGGGCCGTCGGGACGCCCGGGGGGCGGCGGCCTCGTTGCCCGGCGAAGGAGTCTGGGTCGGTTCGGCATGGTCCGGCACGCCGTGCACCCTACCGACCGCCCCCGATGGCACCTCCGGACGGCCTTGTGGGGTGTCGTGTCCCGGCACGCACTAATCTTGGTGTCATGTCGAGTCCCGCCGAGCGTTACGCAGCGGCGCGCCGCCGGGCGGCGCAGGCCTCACAGTTTCCCGCGCTGGACGAGTTCGCCCTTGACCTGGGGTTCGACCTCGACGACTTTCAGCGGGAGGCGTGTCAGTCGCTGGAGCGGGGCAGTGGTGTGCTGGTCTGCGCACCCACCGGCGCCGGCAAGACGGTGGTCGGCGAGTTCGCCGTCCACCTGGCGTTGCGTGGGCGGCCCGACGACCCCGTGACCGCCGACGACACGGCGACCCCGCCGCCCCGGCGCAAGTGCTTCTACACCACGCCGATCAAGGCGCTGTCCAACCAGAAGTACCACGACCTGGTCGCCCGGTACGGCGCCGAGCAGGTCGGTCTGCTGACCGGCGACAACGCGATCAACGGCGACGCCCCAGTGGTGGTGATGACCACCGAGGTGCTGCGCAACATGCTCTACGCGGGCTCCAGCACGCTGCAGGGGCTGGCGTACGTGGTGATGGACGAGGTGCACTACCTGGCCGACCGGTTCCGTGGCGGGGTGTGGGAAGAGGTGATCATCCACCTTCCCGAGTCTGTCACCCTGGTCTCGTTGTCGGCGACGGTCTCCAACGCCGAGGAGTTCGCCGACTGGCTGGTCACCGTGCGCGGCGAGACCGCGGTGGTGGTCAGCGAACACCGGCCGGTGCCGTTGTGGCAGCACATGCTGGTCGGCAAGCGGATGTTCGACCTGTTCCACGACGCCGACGCCGCCCGCAAACACGACGTGCACCCGGAGTTGCTGCGCTACACCCGCGAGACCGTG
The DNA here is from genome assembly GCF_006715105.1 of Micromonospora sp. A202. Lineage (NCBI taxonomy): Bacteria > Bacillati > Actinomycetota > Actinomycetes > Micromonosporales > Micromonosporaceae > Micromonospora > Micromonospora sp. A202. The sequence continues at coordinate 2,981,069 of NZ_VFMP01000001.1, forward strand.
CGGCGGCTGGATCTGGGCGAGGGGCGCAGCGCGGGGCCCGGCGCGGGTCGGCGCGGCCCGCGCTGGCGTGGCCCGATGCGCCCGGACATCGTCGACCGACTGGACCGGGAGGGTCTGCTGCCGGCGATCCTGTTCATCTTCAGTCGTGCCGGCTGCGCCGCCGCGGTGCAGCAGTGCCTCGCCGCCGGGCTGCGGCTGACCTCGGCGGACGAGCGGGCCGAGATCCGCCAGGTGGTCGAGTCCCGGGTCACCGCCATCCCCGGCGAGGACCTGACGGTGCTGGGCTACTGGGAGTGGCTCGACGGCCTGGAGCGCGGCCTCGCCGCCCACCACGCCGGCATGCTGCCGGTGTTCAAGGAGATCGTCGAGGAGTTGTTCGTCCGCGGCCTGGTCAAGGCGGTCTTCGCCACCGAGACCCTGGCCCTGGGCATCAACATGCCGGCCCGCTGCGTGGTCCTGGAACGGCTGGTCAAGTACAACGGCGAGGCGCACGTCGACCTGACCCCGGGGGAATACACGCAGCTCACCGGGCGCGCCGGTCGCCGGGGCATCGACGTGGAGGGGCACGCCGTCGTGGTGTGGTCCCCGGAGACCGACCCACGGCAGGTGGCCGGGCTCGCGTCCACCCGCACCTACCCGCTGCGCTCCAGCTTCCGGCCCTCGTACAACATGGCGGTGAACCTGGTGGGCACTGTCGGCACGGAGCCGGCCCGGGCGCTGCTGGAGTCCTCGTTCGCCCAGTTCCAGGCGGACCGGTCGGTGGTGGGTCTGGCCCGGCAGGTGCAGCGCAACACAGAGACGATCGAGGCGTACGGCGCGGAGGCCGCCTGCCACCACGGCGACTTCGACGAGTACTTCGCGCTGCGGGTGGCGATCGCCGACCGGGAGAAGGCCATCGCCCGGCAGGGGCAGACCCAGCGCAAGGCCGCCGCGGTGGCGTCGCTGGAGCGGCTGCGCGTCGGCGACGTGATCCGGGTGCCGTCGGGCCGTCGGGCCGGGCTGGCCGTCGTGCTGGACCCGGCGACCGGTGGGTTCGGTGAGCCCCGGCCGCTGGTGCTCACCCAGGACCGCTGGGCCGGACGGGTCAGCCCCGGCGACTTCACCACCCCCGCCGAGGTGCTGGCCCGGATCCGGGTGCCCAAGCACTTCAACCACCGTTTACCGGGTGCCCGGCGGGATCTCGCCGCCGAGGTCAGCGGCACCGGTCTGGACCGGCACGGCGGCCGACGGGGTGGCCGTTCCCGACAGGTGTCCGGGGAGGACCACCAGATCACCCAGCTCCGCACCGAGCTGCGTAACCACCCCTGCCACGCCTGCCCGGAGCGGGAGGACCACGCCCGGTGGGCGGAGCGGCGTCGGCGGCTGGAGCGCGACACCGAGGAGCTGCGCGAGCGCGTCTCCGGGCGTACCGGGTCCCTCGCCCGCACCTTCGACCGGATCGTCGCGCTGTTGACCGACCGTGGCTACCTCGCTCGCGACGGCGCAGTCACCGACGCGGGGCGGATGCTCGGCCGGATCTGGACCGAGGCGGACCTGCTGGTCGCCGAGTGCCTGCGCCGGGGAGTGTGGAACGGGCTGTCCCCGGCCGAGTTGGCCGCCGCGGTGTCCGTGGTGGTCTTCGAGGCGCGCCGCGACGTCGACGAGCGGGCGTCGCTGCCTCGCGGGCCGGTGGCCGACGCGGTCGACGAGACGTTGAAGCTGTGGGGGGAGATCGAGGCCGACGAGGCGGCGCGCGGGCTGAACGCGACCCGGGAGCCGGATCTCGGCTTCGCCTGGCCGGTCTACCGGTGGGCCAGGGGCGAGGTGCTGGCCAAGGTGCTCGGCAGCGGTCACGAGATCGACGGTGAGATGCCCGCCGGTGACTTCGTCCGGTGGGCGCGACAGGTGGTCGACCTCCTCGGTCAGCTCGCCGATTCCGGCGGCGCCTCCCCGGAGCTGCGTTCCACGGCACGGCAGGCGATCGCGGCGATCAACCGGGGTGTCCTGGCGTACCACACCTCGGCCTGATCACCACATTCGATCACCATCGGTGACGAATCGACGCATCGGACGGTCACCGCGACAGCACCCCCCGGATAGCCCGGGGGGCGCTGTTGCGCCTGATCACGGCACCCCTGATCATTGCCGGAGCGCCTTGTTGACGCGCCGCTAACAAATGGGGAGAAACCGCCGTGGCGGAGATCAATCACTTTGAGTACGGGTGGATCACGCCCGCGCTGAGCTACGCGCTGTCCGTGCTCGGCTCGATCCTCGGTCTGGTCTGCGCCGGGCGAATTCGCAGGGCGCAGACGAACGGCCAGCGGGCCTGGTGGGGTCTGCTGTCGGCCTGGGCGCTGGGCGGCACCGCCATCTGGGCGATGCACTTCATGGCCATGCTCGGGTTCGCCGTCGAGAACACCCGGATCCGCTACGACGTGCCGCTGACAGTGGCCAGTACGGCGATCGCGGTGGTGGCGGTCGGGATCGGCCTGGCCATCGTGGGCACCGGCCGGTTGAACGCGGTACGACTGATCGCCGGCGGCATCTTCACCGGTGCCGGTGTGGCGTCCATGCACTACACGGGCATGGCGGCGATGCGGCTCAACGGCAGTCTCGATTATGACACCGTCCGGGTCGTGCTCTCCGTGGTCATCGCCGTCGTGGCGTCCACCGTCGCGCTGTGGCTCGCGATGACCGTCCGCCGCGGGTTTGCGATCTTCGCCTCCGCGCTGGTCATGGGTGTCGCCGTGAACGGGATGCACTTCACCGGGATGAGCGCCCTGTCGGTGCACCGCCACGAACGGGCGGGCGAGGTGACCGGCACCGGGGTGAGCACCCTGCTGGTGCCGATCATGCTGGCGGTGATCTTCGGGGTGGTCGGTCTGCTCTACGCCCTGCTCGCCGCCCCGACCGACGACGACCGGGCCGCTGCGGCGTACCTGGACGGGCGTCGGGTCGCGGAACCGGCCGCGGCGACGCCCGTTGCCGCCCCGGACCCGGTCGGTCTGCGCGCCCGCTCCACCCTCGGCCAGCCCGGCACCCCGTTTCCGTCCCGTCGGGACACCCCGCCCCGCTGACCCGCCGCGGGCGGACAGGCCGCCGGAGGCTCAGGTCGGCGGGCGCCCGGGCCGGCTGCCGTCGATGACGACGGTGGCCAGCAGCCCGGGGTGGTCGGTGGCCCCGCTCATGGTCACCGACCTGCGGCAACAGAGGGTGATGCCGGTTGTCGCCACGATGTGTTGTAGTGCGCCGTCGTCGACCCGGGAGTGGCCCGGCGGCGCACAGGAGCGCACGTCGGGGTCGTCGGCCCGCACATTGAGGTCACCAGCGAGCACGGCGGGCCCGGATCCGGTGCCTCCACGGATCGTCGGCAGGATCGTGTCGAGCAGGTGGCCGCACTGGGCGAGCGCGACGCGGTAACCGGTGTTGGCCAGGTGCGTGGTGCAGGCGAGCAGGCCGCCGTCGACGTCGACGCAGAGCCAGGCCCGTTCCTCCGGGTCCGCGAGGTCCTGCGTCGGGTGGATGCCGCTGTACACGACGCGCGGGGTGTCCGGCGTCCGGACGTGGGCCAGCAGCCCGATGCCGTACGGCTGACCGTTGCGACACCTTGTGTCGGCGCCGCTGGGCCGGTCGCCGGCGGCCTGGAACGCGGCCACGACGCTGCGACCCGGGTGGACGGTCTCGAACACGCGCCGCAGGGCGGGCACGTCGTCGTCGCAGATCTCGTTCAGGGTGACCAGGTCGGGGGCCTCGGCCCTGATCACGTCGGAGGCGACGGCGATGGACCGGCCGGTGTAGCAGCCGGCGCGGCCACTGTTGCAGAGGTTCAGCTGGAGCATCCGCAGGACCGTGGGTCTGCTGGTGTCCGTGGAACCGGCCACCGTCGGCCCGGCCGGCAGCCCGGCGGCGACGATCAGGAGGCCCACGGCCAGGGCTCGGCGCGGGAACCGGTGCAGACGATTGGCCACGCGCACTCCGGGTGGGGGAGGCGACGGTCGTCGCCGCGGTGCCCGTGATCGTACTCGCGGCCCGCCGCCGGCCTCACCCCGCGCGGGTGGCCGATGGGGGCACGCGCGGTGCGCGTACCCCCATCGGGCTGGTCAGCGCGCGCGGACCGCGACGACCGTGTACGGCGTGGTCGGGGTCGGTGGGGTGGTGAAGCGGGCGTTGGGCAGGTAGAGCCGGCCGAGCGCCTTGGCGACGGTCGTGGGGACGTCGAAGTTTCCGTCGGTGATGGTGGTGGTGAGCGTTCCGGCGGTGCCGGCGTGGTTGAGCGTGACCACCGCGATCTGGTTGAGGCGGTTCTGCACGACGTAGAGGGTGCGGCCGAGCAGCAGCAGCCCGTCGCCGTTGGTGAAGGTGTGGCCGGGCACGTCCACGACGGTGCTCACGCCGGTCGCCGGGTCGACCCGGAACAGCGTGCCGGTGGTCGACTGGACGACGATCAACGCCTTGCCGTCCGGTGTGGTGGTGATGCCGTTGAGGTTGACGCCGGTGCCGACCTGCTCGTACGAGCCGGTCAGCGCGATGGTGGTGAAGCCGTCGGCGGGCGGCAGTGCGCCACCGCGGCCGAGCGGCAGCCGGTAGAGCACCGGGCGGTTGGAGTCGGTGAAGTATGCGGCGTGGCGGGTCAGGACGACGTCGTTGACGAACGTCGGGGCGGTGGCGAACTGGTAGCGGGCCAGCACCTCGCCGGTGCGGGTGTCGAGCACGCGGGCGTCGCCGGCCGTGCCGCCGGAGACGAACAGCCGGCCGCGTGCGTCGACCTTGAGGCCGAGCGACGGTGTGCCGGTGGGCGCGCCGATCGTCGTGCCCCGGCCGGTGATCAGGTCGACGCGCTGGATGGCGCCCGTCGCGCGGGAGCCGAGGTAGGCGTACCGGCCTGCGGTGGCGATGCCTTCGGGCTGGAACCCGTCGGGTAGGGCGAGGACGGTGGGTGGCCGGACTCCGGGGTGCGCCTGCGCGGGCGCGACGGCGACCGAGGTCAGGAGGGCGGCGGTCAGGGCGCCGCCGAGGGCGGCCCTGAGGGGTCGGTTCACTGTGCTCCTTCCGGGCGGCGAGGCGGCACGAGCCGACCCATCCGCCACGATCACTGGGGCCAGGACCCGATCCACTGTACGACCGCTGCCGTCCGCCCGCCCGGCGTGCGACGCCCGACGTCACCGGGGCGGCCCTCAGGAGCCGCGCCGGTGACGCGTCGAACTGCGGATCTCAGGGGTTGCGGACGAGCCGCCACCGGTTGTCCGCGCTGCCGTTGTCCGAGTCCTGTACGGCCTGCGCGCCCCAGGCGGTCGACCCGTTCAGGATCCCGAGCAGCTTGTTGCTGTTGACGTTGCGGATCTTGTAGGTGCCGTCGCCGTTGTCCACCAGGATCCACCGGTGGTCGGCGGTGCCGTTGTCCGACCATTGCAGGACCCGGGCGTTGTCCGCCGTGGACATGTTCTCCACACCGAGGACCTTGCCGCTGTTGACGTTGCGGAACCGGACCGCGTTGCCGTCGGTCACGATCACCCAGTTGTGGTCGGCGGTGCCGCTGTCGCCCCACTGCACCGCCAGCCCGCCGTCGGCGGTGGACATGTTCTGGACGCCGAGGACCAGCCCGGTGCCGACGTTGACCAGGCGGCTGCTGCCGCCGGTGCTGCCGCCGCCGCTGGTGCTCCAGTAGACGGTGTAGTTGTATCCGTGGGCGTCCTGGAAGGGGGCCAGGTTGACAGTGGACCCGTTGGCGTTCGCGGTGAAGGCGAGTGCCGTGGTGCTGGTCCGGGAGATCGACGAGACGGTGAGTGCCGGCAGGGTGCTCAGGGCGGTGTTGCCGTAGTTGCCGGCCAGCACCGACGGGCCGTACGTGACCGCGGCGACGTTGGCGTTGTCGTTGGCGGCCCGCACGACGACCTGCATCGGCAGGCGCACGGTGATGGTGTCGCCGGCGGCCCAGGTGCGGGTGACCTTGGCGTAGCTGCCCGGTGTGGTGGCGACGTTCTGCACCGTGCCGTTCACGGCGATCGTGGCGCCGTTGGTCCAGGACGGGATCCGCACCCGGATGCTCCACGAGCCGCTCATCGACCCGGACAGGGTCAGCGTGCTGGTGTCACTGACCGGGTAGTTGGTGCTCTGCGTGACCGTGATGCCGCGTTGCGACCAGGTCAGCACCGACGGCGTGAACAGGTTCACGGTGAGCGTCGTGCCGTTGTGGAAGTAGATGGAGTCCATCAACCTCGTGTTGATCTCCAGGCCGGTGCCCTGGCAGCACCAGAACGAGTTGTAGTCCGTGCTCCAGGTGCCGCCGCCCCACGCCGGCCCCACGCCTCGACGACCGCCCGGCCGCAACGGGGTGAAGTAGGTGATGTGGCCGTGGCTGTCCGCCGGGTTCTGTCCGCCGATCAGGTGGTTGATCGTCGCGCGCTCGTAGAAGTCGAAGTAGTCCGCCCGGTTCGGGTCGAGCAGCCACAGCTCCCGGGTCAGCTTGAGCATGTTGTAGGTGTTGCACTGCTCGCAGGTGTCGTTGTTGAGGTACCCGGCGATCGCGTTGGGCGCCCGGAAGTGCTCGGCTTGGCTGTTGCCGCCGATGACGTAGGAGTGCGCGCCGACGGTGATGTTCCACGCGTTGCTGGCGATGTCCCGGTAACGGGTGGTCCCGGTGGCCTTGAACTCGCGGGCGGCGCCCACCCACTTGGGGACCTGGGTGTTGGCGTGCAGGCCGGAGAGCTGGTCCTGGTTGGAGGCCAGGGGGTTGAACACGGCGGCGTGGTCGAAGCGCTGGGCGGCGGTGAGCCACCGGGTGTCGCCGGTCTGCTGGTAGATGTCGGTGAGCACGTCGTTCATGCCGCCGAACTCGGTGCCCAGCATCGACTGCATCTGGCTGGAGCTGAGCCGGGCCGTGCGGGTGTCGACCCAGCCCGCGAGGGACAGCAAGACCGTACGGGCCTGCGTGTTGCCGGTGTAGCGCCAGACGTCGAGCAGCCCGGCGAGGGTCTTGTGGATGCAGTAGTAGGGCACGTTGCCGTTGGACAACGTCCGCGCCTCCAGCGCGGTGAAGTCGGACTCGGGGAAACCGGAGAGGTAACCCGCGCCGAAACCGGCAGCCCCGTTGTTCGCCTGGCACTTGGCCAGCTCGGCCACCATGTAGTTCGCCTTGTCCCGGCAGGTGGTGTCGCCCAGCACCGCGTACGCGTACGCCCAGGCGGTCAGGAAGTGCCCCTGCATGTGGGTCCGGAAGGGGAAGTTCGGCGCGTCCCAGCCGCCGTTGGTGGCGGCACCGTTGGTGGACAGCCGGTGGTTGGCGCGGAAGTTGTAGAGCATGCGGTCGACGTCGACGAACCGCAGGTAGTTGAGCGTCCGTGTCTGGTTGTCCATCCAGCGGCCGCTGGTCAGCCGCACCTGGCCGAGGTCGAACGGGTACGCCGAGACGCCGATGTCCGGCCGGACCGGTGGCACCACGGCCGCAGCCGCGCTGCCGGCGGCGACAGTGGTGCCGGTCGCGGAGAGCACCACTGTGGCTCCGGCGGCCTGGAGCAGGTGTCGGCGGCTGAGGGGTGGCATGGAACCTCCAAAGGGACTTGTGACAGCGGGACGGGTCTGGTGGTGGACGACCGCAACGGCGGGCGGGGCTGGGCGCGCCGGCGGCGGCCGTCGCGGGTGGGGGGTGCTGCCGCTGTGGACTTCCACGTGCTGCCCGGTGTAATCGCTCCACGTCAATGTGATCGCTAACATAGTTGGTCGTTAACATGCCCGCAACCCCCGTGACGCCTGCTGTCCGATCCGGTCGTGCCGACTCGCGCCTCGGACGACTGACAGCGTCGTGTCCCACCTCGACGACGGTCTGAGGGCTCCGATGTGGTCCGAAATAGAGGTTATGGCGGAATGGGCCGAATCGGGAAGTGGCGGATCATGATGACCTGCCCTCCGTTGACGCCCGCCGCACCCCTCAGTACGGTGCATCGTAAAACGTGGATGTCAGCGCTGATACGTCAGCGTTACGGTGAGGTTGCGCCGGTCGTCTCACGCCAGTTCAAAAACCCAGGTCAGAGGCAGTGAAAGGGGGTATTGGCGATCACCTGTTAGCGCTAACAGGATGCCCGTTTGTGCTGCTGGGTCTGGCGACAACGAACGCCCGCTCGATCGGCAGCCGGGTGGCGGCAGTCCGCCGAGTCAGACATCGCGCACCGCGCATTCGGTAGGAGAAATCGTGAAGGTGAAAGATCGCACCAGAACCGGCGCCGGCAGCCGCGCCCGACGCGCCGTCGCCTGGCTGGCGAGCATCGTCTGCGTGCTGGCACTGGTGCCCGGCACGGCCAGGGCCGACAACCCCATCGTCCAGCACATCTACACCGCCGACCCGGCACCCCTGGTGCACAACGGCCGGGTGTACCTCTACACCGGACACGACGAGGACGGCTCCACCTACTTCACCATGCGTGAGTGGCGCGTCTGGTCGTCCGCCGACATGGTCAACTGGACCGACCACGGGTCGCCGATGAGCCTGTCGACCTTTGCCTGGGCGGACGCCAACGCGTGGGCCGGGCAGGTCATCGCCCGCAACGGGAAGTTCTACTGGTACGTGCCGGTGCGCCAGCGCTCGAACGGGCAGATGGTCATCGGAGTGGGGGTGGCGGACAGCCCGACCGGGCCGTTCCGGGACGCCATCGGCCGACCTCTGGTCGGCAACAACGAGATCGACCCGTCGGTGTTCATCGACGACGACGGGCAGGCGTACCTGTACTGGGGCAACCCGGGCCTGTGGTACGTGAAGCTGAACTCGGACATGATCTCCTACTCCGGCAGCGCGACCCGGATCACGCTTACCACGGCGGGGTTCGGCACCCGGACCGGCAACGCGAGTCGGCCCACCCTCTACGAGGAGGGGCCGTGGGTCTTCAAGCGCAACGGGTTGTACTACAACGTGTTCGCGGCCGAGTGCTGCTCGGAGTTCATCGCCTACTCCACTGCGCCGGGCCCGACCGGACCGTGGACGTACCGGGGGACGATCATGCCTCGGCAGGGCGGCAGCTTCACCAACCACGCCGGTGTCATCGACTTCAACGGCGGCTCGTACTTCTTCTACCACAACGGGGCGTTGCCCGGCGGTGGCGGTTACACGCGCTCGGTGGCGGTGGAGAAGTTCAGCTACAACTCCAACGGCACCATCCCGACGATCACCATGAGCACCGCCGGGGCGCCGCAGGTGGGCACGCTGAATCCGTACGGGCGGCAGGAGGCCGAGACGATCGCCTGGGGTTCCGGCATCGAGACGGAACCGTCCAGCGAGGGCGGCATGAACGTCGGCTGGATCGAGAACGGCGACTACGTCAAGGTCAAGGGGGTCGCCTTCGGCGGCGGCGCGACCTCGTTCACCGCCCGGGTCGCCTCGGCGACCAGCGGCGGTCGGATCGAGGTGCGGCTCGACAGCGCCAGCGGCCCGGTCGTCGGCACCTGCACCGTGGGTGGCACCGGCGGCTGGCAGAACTGGGCCACCACCACCTGCGCGGTGAGCGGCGCGACCGGCACGCGTGACCTGTACCTGCGCTTCGCCGGCGGCACCGGCAACCTGTTCAACCTCAACTGGTGGCAGTTCGGTGGCACCGGCGGCAGCGGGAACGTCCTGACCAACGGCAACGTCGAGAGCGGCACGACGGGTTGGGGCGTGAACGGCAGCGGCACGCTCTCCACCAACACCTCGGTCGTGCACGGCGGCAGCGGATCGCTGTCGATCACCGGGCGCACCTCGGCGTGGAACGGCCCCAGCCAGGACGTGACCTCGAAGCTCACCAACGGCAAGAGCTACACCACGAGCGTCTGGGTACGCGCGCAGAGCGGCACACCGTCCGCGAAGGCGACAATCGCGCTGACCGCCAACGGCACGACGAACTACCTTCAGCTGACGCCGACGGCGGACGTGAACGTCAACGGCTGGACCCAGCTCACCGGCACGGCGACCGTCTCGTGGAGCGGCACGCTGACCGGGGCCACGTTCTACGTGGAGACGGCGGCGGGCGCCGACAGCCTCCTCGTCGACGACGCCTCGTTCCAGTGACGCGGTGCCGGAGCCGTGCCCGTACGGCTCCGGCAGTCCGCCGCAGCGCGGGATCGGCGCGAGCCCCACTCGACGCTTGACGAACGGCATGTTATCGCTCACAGTCGATGGGTGAGGGCGGCCGCACCTGTGGCTCACCGGGCGAGCCTGCCGGTCGCGCCTCCGCACACGACGTCCGCCCAGGGCATGCCGGACGTCGTGGCAGGGCTCCCACCAACGGCGCCGTGACGGCCACCGGGCTCTCGCTCGTCACGGTCCCGCCGGTGCTTGGGACGAATCCGCAATCGGCACTGCCGTCGGCACTGACATCGCCGCCGCCGGTCTCTCCGACACTCCCGGGAGCAGATTCGGGCGCTGCACCTCCATCGCTGAACCACCACAGAGAAGGAAGTCGCATGAACCACAAACGAGCCCTGCGAGCGGCGGTGACCATCGCAGTGGCCGGCGCCCTGGCAGCCGGAATGACACTGACGATGACCACCGCGGCCAGCGCCGGCACGACCCTGCGGGCCGCGGCGGCGGAGAAGGGCCGCTATTTCGGTGCGGCCGTCGCGACGGGCAAGCTCTCCACCAGCGCGTACACGACCATCCTGAACCGTGAGTTCAACAGTGTCGTGGCCGAGAACGAGATGAAGTGGGACGCCACCGAGCCGCAGCAGGGCCAGTTCAACTACGGCGGTGGTGATCGGTTGGTCAGTCACTGCGCAGGCCAACTGGCATGAGCGTGCGGGGTCATGCGCTGTTGTGGTATCAGCAGCAGCCGGGCTGGGCGCAGGGGATGTCGGGTAGCGCGTTGCGGAACGCGGCGATCAATCATGTGACGCAAGGTGGCGACGCATTTCCGGGGCAAGATCCACTCGTGGGATGTGGTGAACGAGGCGTTCGCCGACGGTGGTAGTGGTGGGCGTCGTGATTCGAACCTGCAGCGCACCGGTAACGACTGGATCGAGGCGGCGTTCCGGGCGGCGCGGGCGGCGGATCCGGGTGCGAAGTTGTGTTACAACGACTACAACACCGATGGGATCAACGCGAAGTCGACGGGGATCTACAACATGGTGCGGGACTTCAAGTCCCGTGGTGTGCCGATCGATTGTGTGGGTTTCCAGTCGCACCTGGGCACGTCGTTGGCCGGTGACTACCAGGCGAATCTGCAGCGTTTCGCCGACCTCGGTGTGGACGTGCAGATCACCGAGCTGGACGTGATGACCGGCGGCAACCAGGCCAGCATCTACGGTGCGGTCACCCGAGCCTGCCTGGCCTGTCTCGCGTTGCACCGGCATCACCACCTTGGGGCGTACGTGACTGTGACTCGTGGCGGGGTTCGGACAACGCCCTGCTGTTCGACTGCAACGGCAACAAGAAGGCCGCGTACACGGCCGTCCTGAACGCCCTCAACGCCGGCCCGGGCATCCCCACGGACCCGCCGCCGACGACCCCGCCGCCCACCGACCCGCCGCCCACGACCCCGCCGCCGGGGACGCCGGACGGTTGCTCGGCGTCGGTGTCGGTCAACTCGTGGACCGGTGGGTTCGTCGCCACCGTGAAGGTGACCGCCGGTTCCGCCGGGACGAACGGGTGGAACGTCAGCGTTGCGCTTCCCGGTGGCGCGAGTGTCACCAACACCTGGAGTGCGACGGCCAGTGGCACCACCGGCACGGTCCGGTTCACCAACGTGGACTACAACGGTCGGCTGGGTACCGGCCAGGTCACCGAGTTCGGTTTCCAGGGCAACGGCAGCGCCTCCGGCCTGACGCCCACCTGCACCGCTTCCTGAGCACACGATGACCGACTGACGTTGGCCGGTGCGGAGAACCACGACGGTCCTCCGCACCGGCCGACATCAGGTCACGCGGTGCGGGTCGATCAGGAGTACGGAAGCCGCAGCACCGACTGGTTGCCGATGCCCACGGTGCTCGGGTTGTTGCCGATCGCCGACCAGACCTCCACCCGGACCGTGCCGTTGCTCAGTGCGCCCAACGTGCCGGTCGCCGAGGACAGGCCGGCGTTCTGGGTGTAGTGCTCGTAGCCGGGGACCGGGTCGGTGGCGAAGTAGCGCAGGGTCTCCACCCGCTCCCAACTGCCGTTGCCCGTGAGGTCGTAGGAGATCCGCACCTGCACGCCGTTGCCGACGGCCGTCCCGGCGTCCACGAACAGGTCGAACGTGGTCTGCCCGCCGGCGTAGGCGAGGTTGAGGCCGGTGGCCGTGAAGACCTGCGCGTTGGTGGGCGTACCGTCGCGGTTTCCGTTGGCCGCCGCGACAGTCGTCGTGGCCGCGCCACCGGCGGCGCCCAACCCGCCTCCGGGCAGCAGGTACCGCGTCGGACCGCCCGTGGCCGGCGGCGGGGTGGTCGTCGGCGGGGGGTCCGTCGGCGGGGGGTCCGTCGGCGTCGTCGGGGGAACGCCGCCGGCCGCGTTGCCGCCGCTCCAGGTGTACGCCCCGGTGGTGGCCGTCTTGCCGGCCCCCACGGTGAGCGTGGCGCCGTTGGAGAAGGTCACCGTGATCGGCGCGGCGGTCGGGTTCGAAGCCACGTAGGTGCGGGCACCGTTGCGCGAGAAGACCGCCGACAGCGGATGGTTGCCGGTCACCGTCGTGTCGACATTGCCCAGGGCCGCGAGGTTGCGGATCCAGTGGAACGTGTGCGCCCGGCTCTCGCCCTCCTCCGGGGTGTAGCCCGGGTTCGCGCGGAGGTTCGCCAGCGCCGCGTCGGGGTCGCCGAGGGCCTGGAACTGCCAGAGGATGTCCTGCCACACCGTCGGTTGTCCGCCGTTGTTGCGGACGAGCTCGGCGTAGTTGGTCCGCACGTACGCCGGATTGTTGCCCAGGTAGAGGTGACCGCCGGTGACCGGCAGCAGGTTGATGCCCTGGATCATCTCCGGCTCGGCGCTGAACCAGGTGGCGTACGCGCCGCCGTCACCCCAGACCATGCCGACCGTCGAGTGCCCGAACGCGGCGGGGAAGTTCTGGTCGCTGACGTCGAACCAGTATTCCTGGATCGCCGCGGCCTGAGTGGTGTAGAGGAAGACACCCGCGTCGCGGACGGCGGTGTCGCCGGTCGTCTGCCCCCACTGGATCAGGGCGCTCGCGAAGTTCATCCCCTCCGACGAGGACTCCTGGTTGTTGCCGGAGCCGAACGAGCCGTGCCCGGACGCCCAGTCGTGGCCGGCGTAGATGTCGAAGTCCCGCAGGTACGGGAAGCGGGTGTCGTCGCGACGGTAGTTGTTGGCGTCCCGGATCAGCAGGTCGACCATGCCGCCGTAACGGCTGGTGGCCGCCCAGGTCGGGTCGAACTTCGCCAGGGTCGCCGCGGCGGCGATGTAGTAGCCGTAGTGGAAATGGTGGTCGTTGAGCTCGTGGTCGGACCCGTACGACGCCGGGTAGCCGATCAGGGTGCCCCAGGTGTTGTCGTAGTAGAAGACCCTGCTGGTCTTGCCGCTGGACGCGGTGAACCAGTCGGTGAGCGTGCTACGGATCGCGTTCAGCGCGCTGTCGCGCGTCGTGGTGTCGTTGACCTGGTCGGCGATCTCGGCGATCCGCGCGGCGCGGCCGAGGCCCTTGCCCGTCCAGTAGGTGTCGTTGCCCCGCTGGTCCATCGGGTTGGCGCGGGTGGCCGCCAGGTGCCCGGTGAGCGTCGACAGGTCACCGCCGCTGCCGTCGCCGACGGCCGGCAGCTCCGGCAGGATGCCCTGGAACTTCATGGCGGTGCGGAACTGGTTGACGCCGGTGAGCACCTTCATCCGGCCGCGCGCCGACGGGTAGGTCGGCGTGATCGCGGTGGAGCCGCTCAGCGACTTCCACTGGTGCGGGTAGAGGCTCACCACGGTCTGCGTGGCGGTGCCCTCCCGGGCGGTCGTGGTGAACGCGTACGTGGTGGTCAGGCCGCTGGTCGCGGGGTTGTAGGCGTACGAGACCTGGGTGCCGGTCACGTGGGCGTGCGCGTACTGACCGTAGGTGGCGGCCAGCGCGGCGCGCTCGGTCGCGCTGGACGTCGGCGGCAGGAGGGCGACGGAGAAGTAGCCGCGACCGGCCAGGGTGGACGAGATCCGGCCCGACGCCACGGTCCAGCTGGCGCCGCTGGGGGCGAACCCGACGTAGTCGTGGCCGTTGACCCGGAAACCGATGGTGGCGCCGCTGTTGGACCAGACGTCGGGGGTGCCGGCGGTGCTGATCTGCGCGTTACCGCCGGTGGTCTGGAAGTACGCGAAGGGCAGACCGTGGCCGATGGTGGCGCGCATGGTGCGCGTGCCGTCGCTCCAGTGCGGGCTGACCGTCCAGTCCGTCCAGCCGTCGACCTTCACCAGGGGAGCGGCGAGCCCGGCCACGCCGACCCGGATGTCCTGCACGTACGGGTAGTGGAACTCCCCGACGCCGGTGGCGGTGCCGCTGATGGCGGGCGTGGAGTTGCCGGAGAAGCCGAGCCCGTCACCGAACGTGTCGTACGAGATCGGGTGGGCGTGCAGCGGCTCACTGAACGAGCAGTCGGTGCGCTTCCACAGCAGGGAGGACCACCAGTCGTTTGTGGGTATCGGACCGGTGGGCGCGTTGGCGGTGGCGAACTGCCGGGGGTTGCTGGACATCGCGCCGCACCCGCTCGGCAGCGGACCGACGGGGGTGGTGGTGTAGCTGCCGGCGCCGACGGGCGCGGCTTCGGCGGAGCGGGTGACGGGGATCGCGAGGCCGCCGACGACCAGGGCCAGCGCGGTGGTGGCGGCCAGGACCCATCGGCGGTGGGGGACGGGAGGTTTCATGGTGCCTCCATCGCGCGTCGGGTGCGGCCCTTGCCGGCTCCGACGCGTTGCGTCTGAATTGGGGGGAAGGTCGGGTGAGAGAGCGCTCTCACGGCCACGGTAGTGGAGGACCTAGATCCCCGTCAATGTGTCCATCCTGTTGCGTACTGATGTCGCTATTTGCCGGCGCCCTCACGCTCGCTCAGCAGCGTCTCCGGCGCGCGCATCCGCCACGCGTCCGTCACCAGCTCGTCCAGGCGTCCGAGGTCGATCTCCGCCAGGCGCAGCAGCACAAGGGGCAGGCCGTCGTAACCGGGCGCGGTGAAGAAGACGTCCGGTTCGCCGAGCAGGAGAGCCTGCTTCTCCGCCTCGTCCCCGACGAACAGCACCGCGATGTCGAGTCGGATCACCCGCGGCCGGCCCGGCACCCGCTCCGGATAGGACCACACGAAGCCCTTGTCGGCCACCCGGAAATCGAAGCCGTCACTGGCGATCTCCACCACGTGCGGCAGGGCCAGCGCCACCCGGCGTACGTCCTCCGCGTCAACCACCGGGACCCCTCACACCGCGTACCGTCCGCATGTGCCGAGATTACGCGGTGGACAGGCCGATCGCGGTCGCCCCGATGACGGCCCGGGTGCCGCTCTCCTGCACGTAGCCGACGACCATGGCACCGCGCGGATCGAGATCGGGCGGCACCGTCAGCTCCATCCGTCCGCCCTCGGCGTCCGCTCCCACCGACGTGAAGGCCCGTACGACGTTGTCCTGCCGTAGCGTCCGCCCGGCGTTCTCCCCCCGGGCGATCTCGCTGTCCAGGCCGCGTTGCACGATCGCCACGTTCAGCACCGCACCCTCCGGTGGCTGATTGACCTGGTAGTCCAGCACCACCCGCGGCCCGCCGACGTCCGGTGCGGACAGCGTGAGGGTGGTGGCGGCGGTCGTGGCAAGGGCGGACGCGATCGCACCGGCCGCCCGTCGACGATCGGACCCGACGAACTCGACGGTGCCGTTGACGACCATCTGCGGCGTGTACAGACGTCCGGAGCCGAAGGCCCGGGCGTACGCCTCCTGCCGCGCGGTGTAGGCAGCGTCGGCGAACTGGTCGGGCCAGCCCAGATCGTCCCAGTAGTCGACGTGGAACCCGAGGCCGAAGACAGGTTGACCCCGTTCCCGGGCGTCACTCTCGATCTCGGTCAGCAACTCCTCGGCGGGAGGGCAACTGGAGCAGCCCTGTGAGGTGAACATCTCCACGACCGCGAAGCCGCCGTCCGTCGATGGGTTCGTCATGTGGCGTGTCTCCTCCCACGTGCCGGCTGCGGCGCTGCGTTTCCCGTTCCGGCCCGGACAATGCGCGGCGGGTGTCTCCTGCTGGCCTCCGGGGAGGCGTCACCGGCGCGGGTGGTTGGATGGTCGGGTGCAGTTCACCGTGACAGACGCGCCGGAGCGGGAGCGCTTCGAGGCGCGCGACGAGGCGGGCCTGGTCGCCGGGTTCGTCACCTATCAGCTGACCGGCTCGATCATCGCCTACACCCACACCGAGGTCGACCCGGCGTTCGAGGGCCGGGGCGTCGGGTCGACGCTGGCTCGCGCCGTGATGGACGACGCGCGCGCAAAGCGCCGGACCGTCGTGCCGATCTGCCCGTTCCTCGCCGACTGGCTGGTCAAGCACCCGGAGTACGAGGGCATCGTGGTCCGCTCGACCCGCAAGGTCAAGTAGACCGCCCCCTTCCGCCCTTCATCCCGTCGGGAGACGTGCACGATGACAGCTCAGACCTTCCGGGCGCTGCACCACGGCCGCGCCCTCGGAGACCCGCTCGTCCTCCCCGGTCCCTGGGACGCGGCCAGCGCGCTGGCCTTCGCCGAGGCCGGCTATCCCGCGCTCGCCATCCCCAGCGCCGGGGTCGCCGCCTCGCTCGGCTACGAGGACGGCGCGACCCCGCCCGACGAGATGTTCGCCGCGGTGGCGCGGATCGTCCGGGCCGTCTCCGTCCCGGTGTCCGCCGATGTCGAGGGCGGGTACGGCCTCACCCCCGGCGAGCTGGTCGGGCGGCTCCTGGAGACGGGCGCCGTCGGCTGCAACCTGGAGGACTCCGAGGGAGGCGCCACGCTGAAGGATCCGCAGCGGCACGCGGACTGGCTGGCCGAGGTCCGCGCGGAGGCTGGCGACGCGCTCGTCATCAACGCGCGCGTCGACACGTTCCTCGTCGGCGCGGGTGACCCGGCCGACGCGGTGGCACGAGCCCGCCTCTACACGGCCGCCGGCGCCGACTGCGTGTACCCCATCCTGGCGCCGCCGGAGCTGCTGCCGGTGCTGCGCGAGGGCATCACCGGCCCGATCAACATGGTCGCCGGCGCGGACAGCGAGTCTGTGGCCGAGTTGGCGCGCTGGGGCGCGACGCGCATCACCTTCGGGCCGGCCATGCAGCGGTACGCCATCGGGGCGGTCGGCGACCTCGCGGCACGACTGCGCGCCTGAGCCCGCCCGCCGTCCCGGGAATGATCAAGCGCCAGCCGCGATCGGTCGGGCGCCAGCGGCGCGGCGATCGGTCGGGCGCCAGCCGCGCGGTGGTCGGTCAGGCGTCGGCGCGGGCGGCGAGGGCGTCCACCAGGCGGCGGGCCGAGCCGGCCAGGTTCCACCGTCCGGCCAGGTCGAGCAGCCGCTCCGGGTCGACCGGGGCGGCCGGCAGCGCGGTGGGCAGCTCCGGCAGTGGCACGTCCAGGGCGACCCGGACCACCGTCGGCGCCACGGCCAGGTAGTCGCGGGCCGCGGCCAGCTTGGTGCGCAGGCCCGGTGCGAAGGACGAGTCGGAGTCGTCCAGCGCGGCCAGGATGCCGGCGATGCTGCCGTACCGCTCGATGAGCCGGGCGGCGGTCTTCTCACCGACGCCGGCGACCCCGGGCAGCCCGTCGCTGGGGTCGCCGCGCAGCGCGGCGAAGTCGGCGTACCGGTCGGCCGGGACGCCGTAGCGTGTCCGCACTGCGGCGTCGTCGCAGTCGTCCAGCTTGGCGACGCCGCGCCCCACGTAGAGCAGCCGGACCGGCCGGGTGTCGTCGATGAGCTGGAACAGGTCCCGGTCGCCGGAGACCACCTCGACCGGGCCGGGTTGGGTCACCGAGAGCGTGCCGAGCACGTCGTCGGCCTCGTAGCCGGTCGCGCCGACCGCGGTGATGCCCACGGCGGTCAGCACCTCCAGGATCATCGGCACCTGCGGGGAGAGCGTGTCCGGGACGATCTCGCCGCCCTGCGGGGCCACCCGGTGCGCCTTGTACGACGGCAGCAGGTCGACCCGCCACGCCGGGCGCCAGTCGTAGTCGAGGGCGCAGACCATCCGGTCGGCGCCCCGCACGCGAATCAGGGTGGCGAGCATGTCGAGGAAACCGCGTACCGCGTTGACCGGGGTGCCGTCCTCGGCCTTGGCTGCGGACTCCGGAATGCCGAAGTAGGCCCGGAAGTAGAGGCTCGCTGCGTCGATCAGCAGGATCGGGGGTCGGTGTGCCACGCCGGACAGCCTGGCACAGCCGTCCGACGATCCGGGGTACCCCCGGCCGCCCGGTGCCGTCAGCGCTGGTCGTCGTGCCGGTAGACGGTCTCCCGCCGGGCCAGGTGCTGCACGACGTAACTGGTCACCAGCAGCAGGATCGCGACCAGCACCTCGACCCAGGCCGCGACGCCGTCGGCGACGGTGAGCCCGATGATCAGCAGAGCCAGGCCGACGAGCGCGAGGACCCCCGCCCACAGTTGGCGGCGACGGCGTGTCGCCGCCCGGTTCGCCTCGTTCCCTGCCACGTCGGTCCTCCCGGTCGGGGTCGCCCGCGCGGGACCCCGATCCCAGGCTAGGGCCGCGGGGGACGCGCCGGGCCGGAAAACGACCGTGCGGGCTGGTCGCCGCGCGGCGCAGACTGCCGGTATGGCGTTTCTTCCCGGCCTGACGTTGGCCCGTCGCTACCACGACGAGGTGGTCGCGCCGATCCTGCGCCGCCGGTGTCCCGACCTGCCGTACGCGGCCGGACTGCTCGACGGCGGCTCGGAGTTGCTCGGCCTGGACACCGTGCGGTCCACCGACCACGACTGGGGGCCACGCGTGCAGCTGTTCGTCCCGGCAGCCGAGGCGGCCCGGGTCCCCGCGCTGCGCGCCGCGCTCGACGCCGACCTGCCGGTGGAGTTTCTGGGTTGGCCGACCCGTTTCGTCGGCGAGGACGGGCGGCTGGGCGTCTCCGACCCGGCGGGCAGCCGGCACGGGGTCGACGTCGCCGAACTGGCCGGCTGGTGGCGCGACCGGCTCGGCTTCGACCCGGCTGCCGGGGTCACCACGGCGGACTGGCTCGCCACCCCGACCCAGCGGTTGGCGGAGGTGACCGGGGGCGCGGTCTTCCATGACGGTCTCGGTGGGGCGCTGACGGCCCGGCGTACGGCGGTCAGCTGGTATCCGACGGACGTGTGGCGCCACGTGCTCGCCTCCGCCTGGACCCGGATCGCCCAGGCGGAGCACCTGCCCGGCCGGTGTGCCGAGGTCGGTGACGAGCTGGGCAGCCGGGTGGTGACAGCCGGGCTGGCCCGGGATCTCCTGCGGCTCGGTCTGCTGCTGCGCCAGCGTTGGCCGCCATACGACAAGTGGCTCGGCACGGTCTTCAGCCGGCTGGACGACGCCGAGCCGGTGGTCGTGGCGCTGGCCGACGCGCTCGGCCCGGGCGACTGGGCGCGGCGTCAGGCGGGGCTGGTCGAGGCTCTGGAGACGGTGGCCCGATGGACCGACGAGACCCGTCTCGCGGTGCCGGTGCGCGCCCGGGCGCGGCCGTTCCACAGCCGCCCGTTCCTGGTGCTGCGCGCCGAGCGGATCGCCGCCGCGCTGAGTGCCGCCGTGACCGACCCGGCGCTGCGTGTCCGGCCGCTGGTGGGCGCGGTCGACCAGTACGTGCACAGCGTCGATGTCCTCACCGACGCGGCCCTGGTGCGCCGGTTCGCCGGCAGCGTCTGATCAGCCGCCCGGTCACCGATCCCCGACACCGACCGCCGACCGCCGACCGCCGACCATGGTGGTCGTGCCGGCGGTCCACCAGCGCCAGAACACCCCGGCCCGTTCGTCGACGTGCATGTCGCCGTCCCCCGTTCGCCGAGCCAGCGCGTTCCAAACTGGAACGGACTATAGTCGGAGCGGGAGCAACGGAGGTAGCGGGTGCGGCGAGAGGATCTTGCCGATGCGGACTGCGGCATCGCGCAGGCGCTCGGCGTACTGGGGGACTGGTGGACGTTCCTCATCGTGCGCGACGTCGCCGGTGGGACGACCCGCTTCGACGCGTTGCAACGCGAGCTGGGCGTCAGCCGACGGGCGCTGACCGAGCGCCTCGGCGCGTTGGTCGAGCACGGTGTGTTGGAGCGCCAGCCGTACTCACGACACCCCCCGCGCTACGACTACCTGCTCACTGCGAAGGGCGAGGGGCTCCTACCGGTGCTGATCGCCCTGCAGGACTGGGGGACGAGGCATCTGATGGGTGATGGAGAGTTGACCGCGACGGCCGACGCCGGGTCTGCCGAGGCGCGCCGGGCACACGACCTGATCGGGCGGCGGTTGCCCGAGGCCGTGCTGCCGGGTGCCGACGGTCAGCCGGTGTCGGTGGCCGCCACGGGCGAGTGGAGCGTCCTCTACCTCTTCCCCGGGGCGTACGCGCCGGGGACGCAGGGCTATCCGCCGGCCTGGTCGGAGATCCCCGGTGCCCGGGGCTGCACCCTCGAATCGACCACCTACGCCAAGCGGCACCCGGACTTCCAGGCCGCCGGGGTGCGGGTGTACGGGATCAGCACGCAGCGACCGGACCAGCTCGCCGACTTCTCCGCGTACGCCGGGCTGCCGTTTCCGCTGCTGTCCGACCAGGACGGCCGGCTGGCCGCCGGGCTGCTGCTGCCCGTCTTTCGCGCCGGTGGGATGACCCGGTTCAAGCGACTGACGCTGCTGGTCGACCCGCAGGCGGTGGTGCGGGCCGTGCAGTTCCCGGTCACCGACCCGGCCGGCTCGGTGGAGGAGATGCTCACTCTGGTCCGCGAGCACGCACCGATCCCCGGCTGACGCGGGGCTTTGACCGGGCACCCGTAGCGCTGGTCCGTCTGCGAGCCAGCACAGCCGTGGCGACCTGCGCGATCCAGATGGCACCGGCCATGGTCATTATCAGGGGGACGAGGTTCGGGCCAGAGATGTGGAACGGCTGCGCGGTCATCGCGACCCCGAGCATGAGGCACCCCACCCACGCCCCGACCGTGCAGACGGCGTACGACACCGTGACGTCGGAGCTGGACTTCATCCTCCCCACGTACCGGCCCACGGTCGGGGGTACGGCCAGCAGCAGACCGAGCGGTATGGCAAAGAGAACGAACGCGCCGAACACCAGACCGCCGCCGGCGGCGATGCTCACGCAGATGAGCAGGATCGGGATGACGGTCGGGGCCGACCACTGCCCGCGGTGCACGACCCGCTGGAATCTGGATTCCATTGCACGTCCTCAGTCGGTCGGCAGCGTCCGGCCCGACCCGATCGGTCCACATCTATGATCGGCCGCAGGGTCGGGTCACTCTAGCTGCCGACGGCGCGACCTGCTCGCCGACGTCACCGCGTACGCCGTTGCCGCTGCTCACCCATCCGGATGACCCTGCCTGCCCTGGCTCGCGAGCACGCACCGATCCCCGGCTGACGCGGGGGCGTCGACCGGGGATCGTTGCGACCGAACCGTCAGGCCGGGAGCGTCCAGCGCTGGTTGGCGCCGGCGAAGCAGTCCCAGATCTGCAACCGGGTGCCGTCGGCGGAGCTGTTGTCGCTGGCGTCCAGGCACTTGTTCGACTGCGGGTTGCGCAGCGTGCCGTTGGACTGCGACTGCCAGACCTGCGCGCCGCTGCCGTTGCAGTCCCAGAGCTGGATCTTCGCGCCGTTGGCGGTCGCGCCGTTGGTGATGTCGGCGCACTTGCCGAGGGCGCGCAGCGTGCTGTCGCTGGCCACGGTCCAGGTCTGCGCGTTGGTGCCGTTGCAGCCCCATAGCTGGATGGGGGCGCCGTTGGCGGTGCTCGCCGAGGCCACGTCGAGGCACTTGCCGCCGATGCCGGTGATCCGCCCGGTGCGGCCGGTCGGCGGCGGCGTGGTGCCGCCCATGATCGTGTCGTACATGGCGCTGACCAGCGAGGTCGAACCGGTGGTGTCCTGCGACAGCTCCCAGTTCATCACGCCGCCGGCGTTGGCGAGTGCCCACTGCGTCTTGCGCTTGACCGTCGGGATGCCGTTGTAGCACTGCTGGGCGCCACCGGCCGTGGTGCAGTCCCGGTTGGCGTTGGCCGGGTCCAGCGCGACCAGTGCCGAGTAGGTGAAGTAGCCGGGGCGGCTGTAGAACGGGATGCCGAGCACGGCCTTGCTGGCCGGCAGGCCCCGGGCCTTCCACAGGTTGATGCTGTTGATCGACCAGTCGTAGTTGGCGTGCGGGCTGCCACCGTCGTACGCCATGATGTTGAGCCAGTCGACCTGGTTGAACACGGCCGTCTGCACGCCGTCGACGGAGTAACCCTCGCTGACCACGGCGGCGGTGAGCAGCTTGCCGCGGCTGTGCATCGCGCTGCCGAGCTGCGTCATGAGCGCCGCGTAGTTGTTGGCCGAGGCGCCCGGGTCGGGGTATTCCCAGTCCATGTCGACGCCGTCCAGGTTGTACTGGTTGACGAAGTTGACCAGGTTGTTGACGAAGGTGGTCCGGCTGCCGGAGTTGACGGCCAGGGCCTCGAAGGCCGAGTCGTTGCCGTCGTTCCAGCCGCCGACGGCGATCGACACCTTGACGTTGTTGGCGTGCGCGAGGGAGACCAGCGAGGAGAGCTTGCTCGGGTTCTCGACCGCACGCAGGCTGCCGTCGTTGTTGGGCAGCACGAACGCGTAGTTGATGTGGGTGAGCTTGTTGTACTGGATGGTGTTGACGTTGCCGGCCCAGGAGGGCATGTAGCCGACGCTCTTGAAGTTGTTCGGCAGCACCACGGCCTGCGCGGCATTGGGGGTGATGGCGAGGGTGGCGCCGGCGGTGGCCAGCGCGAGGAGGCCGGCGGTGAGGGCGCGGCGCAGTGGTGAGGACATCGGGGGCCTTCCCGTGGGCGGGGGACGACGCCCGCCCGCGCAGGGTTGTCGCGGGCGGGAGTTGCGGGGGGACGCAGGGACGGGTGGGCCTCGAGGCAGCCAAATCTTAAAGAGTGTTAACTGTGCGCGTCAATCAACGTCGATGGATTTTCCGACGATCGGTGTCGATATGGGGTTTGCCCAAACGACCGTTAAGCTGACGGGGTGGGAATCGACGAGCTGTATCCGCCGGATCGGCTGATCGCCGCGCAGCGCGCCACCGCCGCCGCCGGCCTGGACGCCCTGCTGCTCACCCCCGGCTCCGACCTGCGCTACCTGAGCGGCTACGACGCCCACGCGGGGGAGCGGCTGACCTGCCTGGTGCTGCCCGCCGAGGGCGAGCCGACCCTGATCGTGCCCCGGCTGGAACGCCCGGCGGCGGAGGCGTCCCCCGCGCCCGCCACCGGGGTCCGCATCGTCGACCACGTCGACGGCACCGACCCGTACCCCCTGGTGGTCGCCGCCCTCGACGGCCCGCCGGCGGCGGTGGGGCTGGCCGACCGGATGTGGGCCGAGCAGGTCCTCGCGCTGCGCGCCGCGCTTCCCGGCGCCGCGCAGCGGCTGGCCGGCGAAGTGCTGCGTGAGCTGCGGATCCGCAAGTCCCCCGCGGAGGTGGCGGCGCTGGCCGAGGCCGGCGCCGCCATCGACGAAGTGCACCTGCGGATGGGCGAGTGGCTGCGCCCCGGCCGCACCGAGGCTGAGGTCGCGACGGACATCGCCGCAGCGATCCGGGCCGCCGGGCACGTCAGCGTGGACTTCGTCATCGTGGCGGCCGGCCCGAACGGGGCCAGCCCGCACCACGGCACCTCGGACCGGCCGATCGGCGTCGGAGAGCCGGTGGTGGTCGACATCGGCGGCACGATGCCCTCGGGCTACCGCTCGGACTGCACCCGCACCTACCTGGTGGGAGGGTCCGCGCCGGCCGACTTCCTGGACTACTACACGGTGCTGCGCGACGCCCAGCGCGCTGCGGTCGCGGCGGTGCGGCCCGGGGTCACCGGCGCGGCGGCCGACGCCGCGGCGCGGGAGCCGATCGCCGCCGCCGGCTACGGTGCCGCGTTCCTGCACCGCACGGGGCACGGCATCGGTCTCGACGGTCACGAGGAGCCCTACCTGGTGGCCGGCAACGACCAGCCCCTGGAGGCCGGCATGGCGTTCTCCATCGAACCGGGGATCTACCTGGCGGGCCGACACGGCGCCCGTATCGAGGACATCGTCGTCTGCACAACGGACGGCGTGCAACGGCTCAACACCACCCCCACGGAGCTCATCGCGCTATGACTGTCGACCGGATCCTCCCCACCGACGAGGCCCACGACCTGCTGGGTCTCGCCACCGAGCTCGCCGACCGCGAGCTCGCGCCGAAGGCCGTCGCCTTCGAGGAGCGCGCCGAGTTTCCCCGCGAGGTGCTGCGTACCCTCGGCCGGGCGGGCCTCCTCGGGCTGCCCTACCCCGAGGAGTACGGCGGCGCAGCCCAGCCGTACGAGGTGTACCTGCAGGTGCTGGAGATCCTGGCCAGCCGGTGGCTCGCGGTCGCCGAGGCGGTCAGCGTGCACACCCTGTCCTGCTACCCGGTGGCGGCGTTCGGCAGCGACGAGCAGCGCAAGCTGTTGCCGGACATGCTCGGTGGCGAGTTGCTGGGCGCGTACTGCCTCTCCGAGCCGCAGGGCGGCTCCGACGCGGCGTCGCTGAGCACCCGGGCGGTCCGGGACGGGGACGCGTACCTGGTCTCCGGCACCAAGGCGTGGATCACCCACGCGCGGACCGCCGACTTCTACAACGTCTTCTGCCGCACCGGGGGCCCCGGCCCGAAGGGGATCTCCTGCCTGCTCGCCGACGCGGGCACCCCTGGCATCGCCCCGCAGGCGGCCGAGCGGACGATGGGTCTGCGCTCCTCCCCGGTGGCGCAGATCGCCTTCGACGAGGCACGCGTGCCGGCCGACCGGTTGATCGGCGGCGAGGGCGTGGGCTTCACCATCGCCATGTCCGCGCTGGACTCCGGCCGGTTGGGCATCGCGGCGTGCGCGGTCGGGCTGGCCCAGGCGGCCCTGGACTACGCGGTCTCCTACGCCCGGGAGCGGCAGCAGTTCGGTCGGTCCATCATCGATTTCCAGGGCCTCGGCTTCCTCCTGGCCGACGCGGCCACCCAGATCTCCGCCGCCCGTGCGCTGACCCTCGCGGCGGCCCGGTTGCGGGACGCGGGTCGCCCGTACGCGATCGAGGCGGCCAAGGCGAAGCTCTTCGCCACCGACATGGCGATGCGGGTGACCACCGACGCGGTGCAGGTGCTCGGCGGCGCGGGCTACGTGGCCGATCACCCGGTGGAGCGGTACATGCGTGAGGCCAAGGTGTTGCAGATCGTGGAGGGCACCAACCAGATCCAGCGTCTGGTGATCTCCCGGGCGCTCGCCCAGGGCTGAGGGCGGCGCGTGGTGGTGGGGCTGCGGTGGTTCGCCGTGGCCCACCGCCCGCGTGGCCGCGTCGGGCGCTGCGTCGCAGTCGGGCGGTTTTCCCGGTAGGTTGCACGCCGTGGAGGAGATCGACCGCGCTATCGTCGCCGCGCTGACCGCCGACGGCCGTCTGTCGTACACCGACCTGGCCGAGAAGGTGGGGCTGTCGGTGTCCGCGGTGCACCAGCGGGTGCGCCGGCTGGAGCAGCGTGGGGTGATCAAGGGGTACGCCGCCCGGGTCTCGTTCGAGGCGCTGGACCTGCCGCTGACCGCGTTCGTGGCGATCCGCCCGTTCGACCCGTCGCAGCCGGACGACGCGCCGGAGCGGCTGTCCCACCTGCCCGAGATCGACTCCTGCTATTCGGTGGCGGGGGAGGACTTCTACATGCTGCTGGTGCGGGTGGCCAGTCCGGCCGACCTGGAGCGGGTGTTGCAGGAGATCCGCACCTCGGCGAACGTCACGACGCGGACCACCGTTGTGCTGTCCACCCCGTATGAGAACCGGCCGCCGAAGATCAGTGCCGCGGTGCCGAGTCGGTCGCGGTCCCGGGCGCCGGAGGAGCCGGCTGGTTCCACCGCAGGATGACCTGTCGGCCGTGCTCGTGACCGAGTGCGCTGACCGTGGCGGTCTCCAGGCGGAGCCGTCCGCCGGCGGACGGGGGCAGGCCGATCCAGCGGGCGCCGAGCACCCGCAGACTGTGCGCGTGACCGACGAGCGCGACGGTGCCGCGGTCGAGCAGCGGGGTGACGCGGGCCAGCACCCGGTCGAGCCGTTCGCCCACCTGCGCGGGTGACTCGCCGCCGGGGCAGCCGTCGGTCCAGATGTTCCAGTGCGGCTGGTCGGCGTGGATGTCGACGGTGGTGCGGCCCTCGTACTCGCCGTAGTTCCACTCGCTGAGGTCCTCGTCGACGGCGTCGACGGTGAGGCCGGCCAGCTGCGCGGTGCGCAGCGCCCGGGAGCGGGGGCTGGCCAGCACTGTCACGAAGCGCCGGCCGGCCAGGAACGCGGCGAGGGTGCGCGCCTGTCGCTCGCCGTCGGGGGTCAGCTCCAGGTCGGTGTACGAGGTGTGCCGCAGGCTGGCGCTCCACGTGGTTTCGCCGTGCCGGATCAGCAGGAGCTCTCCCATGCGGCCAGTTAACCACCGTGGCCGGGGGTCGGCATGCGCCCACCCTCAACCTATCTTCCTAGGATGCCTTAGCGGGTGTGCCGACCGGCACCGCCGGTTTCGGCACCGGGAGAGCGGGCAAGCGTGCGAGGACAATCGCCAGACCGAGGAGGCGCGATGAGCTTCACCGAGAAGGCAAAGAACAAGGTCGAGCAGATGGCCGGCGCCGCGCGGGAGCGCATGGGCGACATGACCGACAACGAGCGGATGCGTGGCGAGGGCGCCAGCCAGCAGAGCGACGCGCGCGCCAAGCAGGCCGGTCAGAACGTCAAGGACGCCGGTCGCAACGTGAAGGACTCATTCAACAAGTGACCTGAGCGGTTCACGGGTCCCCGGGCGCATCGTCGCCCGGGGACCCGCTGTGTGTGGCGGCTAGTCTCGCCGGGTGACAGTGCTCCGTTCGCTGGTGTTGTTCGCGTTGGCCGCGCTGGCCGAGATCGGTGGCGCCTGGCTGATCTGGCAGGGCTGGCGGGAGCATCGTGGCCTGTGGTGGATCGCCGCCGGGGTGGTCGCGCTGGGCTGTTACGGGTTCGTGGCGACGTTCCAGCCGGATGCGAACTTCGGCCGGATCCTGGCCGCCTACGGCGGGGTGTTCGTGGCCGGTTCGTTGGCCTGGGCGATGGTGGTGGACGGCTTCCGCCCGGACCGGTGGGACCTGACCGGCGCGGCGTTCTGCCTGCTCGGCGTCGCGGTCATCATGTACGCGCCGCGCGGGGGTTCCGCCTGACCCGCGCAGTGGCTGCGGGCGGTCGGTGACCGGAACGGCACCGCTGGGGCGGGCCTGGGACACGCGCCCACGAGCCCTCACGACAGCACGCGCGGGACAGTGAAACGCATTCGCGTCTGCGATGATCTCCGGCGTGATCCGAGCTGGGCTTCGCCCGTTTCTTGGCGTACTGGTTGTGGCGGCCATCCTCAGCAGTGCCGGGTGCGAAGCGTCCCGGGTGCCGCCCTCGGACCAGCCGGTCTTCGTCGGCTCGTCCGCCTCGTCGAGCCCATCCACGCCTTCCGTCGCGCCGTCCGTCGGTGTCCCGTCGCCGCCGGCGGTTGCCTCGGTGCCGGGCACGACGCCGACTGGGACCAGGGCGCCGGTGGTGGACCACGGGCCGCGGGCCGGTAACAAGGTCGCGTTGACCTTCGACGCGGACATGACCGACGGGATGCTGGCCAGTCTGCGTGCAGGTCGGGTGAAGTCGTACGCCAACCTGCGCATCCTCGACCTGCTGGAGCGCGACGAGGTCCCGGCCACGTTCTTCCTGACTGGCAAGTGGGTGCAGCGGTACCCGGACGTCACCCGGCGGATCGCCGACAATCCGCGATTCGAGTTGGCCAACCACACCTACGGGCACGCGGCGTTCACCGGCGACTGCTACGACCTGCCCTCGCAACCGGTGAACGAGTTGCGCGGCGACGTGGCGAAGACCTTCGAGGTGATCAAGCCGTACGGGGGTCGGCAGACCCGGTACTTCCGCTTTCCGGGACTCTGCCACGACGTGGCGACGCTGGACGCTCTGGCGCCGCTGGGCGTGACGGTCGTCGACGGGGACGTGGTCAGCGGTGATCCCTTCGCGACCGCGTGGAAGCCGCTGGTGCGGGCGGTGCTGGACCACGTTCGCCCGGGGTCGGTGGTGATCATGCATGTGACCGAGGCGAACGCCGCGATGACCGATGAGGCGTTGCCGCACATCCTGGCCGGGTTGCGTGAGCGAGGGCTGGTGCCGGCGCCGTTGTCAGAGGTGCTAGCCGCCGCCTGAGACGGCACGGTCCGTGTCGGTTCCGACGGCGCGCGTCCGGTGGGGTGTCACGGTTGGGGTCCCACCGGACATGGAGTGAATGTGAGCTCCGGGATGGAACAGGACGAGGACCGCTTCCGACGGGTGTACGCCGACGATTTCGAGTCGCTGCTGGCGTACGCATTGCGGCGTGTCGCACATCCGGAAGACGCGGCCGACGTGGTCGCGGAGACCTTCCTGGTGGCATGGCGTCGCCGGCAGGACATTCCGATCGCCGGTGCGACCCGGCTGTGGCTGTACGGGGTCGCCCGGCGCGTGCTGGCCAATCATCACCGTGGTGGCGTTCGCCGGCAGCGCCTCGGTGAGCGGTTACGCCAGCAGATTGCCGCGTCGGTGGCCGATCCGGGAAGTGAGGTGCCGGAGCGCCTTGCCGTTCGGGCGGCGTTGGCGGGTCTGACCGAGGTGGACCGGGAGGTGCTGATGCTCACCGTGTGGGAGGGGCTGCAACCGCATGAGGTCGCGTCAGTGCTGGGGGTGTCTCCTGCGGCGGTCCGGACGCGGCTGGCGCGGGCGCGGACGAGGTTGCGGGGGTTGGTTGGTGACGATCCGGGGCCGCCCGGACATGTACTCGACGTGCTGACCACATCCACCCGCAAGGAGGACTGATGACCACAGAGGAGCGTGTCGACCAGCTGGTTCGGGATTCCGACCCGGGTGGGCTCGGGATGATGGGGGACCTCGGCGGGGTGAAGCACACCCTCCTGGAGGACATCATGTCCGAGTCGTTGGTCCGGCGTAGCGTCGGGATGCCGTCGCGGCGGTTGTGGGTGCGTCGCTTCGCGGGCGTCATGACGGCGGCGGCCGTGCTCCTGAGCATCGTGCCGGCGTCCATGGTGTTGCGGGGGCAGGGCGAGGACGACGGGGTCTCTCCGATCGTCAGCGCGGGTGCGGCAGCCGGGGCCGTCTTTTCCCCGTTGGCGATGGAGGCGGCGGAGAGGAGCCCGCGGTTGCTGATCGATCAGGCCGGTTGGACGGTCGTGGCCCTGGCCGAGTTCTCCGAGAACTATGGCGTGGTCAGGTTTCGCCGGGGTGGGCGGGAACTGGAGATGAACTGGTATGCGGCGTACGTGTACACGGACCGGTATGCCGGTCAGCGCGATGCGGGGCCGGGGAAGTCGGTGCGGGTGGACGATTGGCCGGCTGATGCGTTCCAGAGCCTCAGCGGTGATTTCACTGTGCTGTTGCGTCCCCGCGACAACCTGGTCGTGGAGATGAAGACCTCCGAAAACTGGTCGCGCAAGGACCTGGACCGGGTTCTCGCGGACATCGTTCGGGTGGACGCGCGGACCTGGTTGGCCGTTCTTCCGGCGGAGATGGTCATGCCGGTGCGGGAGCGGGCGGCGAAGGTGCTCGCCGACGTGCCGCTGCCGCCGGGGTTCGATATGGCTGCGCTGGAGGAGATCGGGGTGAGCGACCCGTACCATTTCAACGTGGGGGTGACGTCCCGGGTGGGGTGCGGGTGGATCGCTGAGTGGCAGCGGGCGAGGGCGAGCGGGGACGAGGCCGGGGTGCGGCGGGCCGCCGACGCGTTGCGGAGCAGTCACGGGTGGCGGGTGCTGCGGGACATGGACAAGGCCGGCGACTGGCCGGAGGTGTTCTGGGAGTACGCCGACGAGATCGCGGCCGGGACGTTGCGGCCCGGTTACGTCCAGGGCCTGGGCTGCCGGTGACGGAGACGGCGGCGGCCCCCGGGAAGACCACCCGGGGGCCGCCGCCTTTGGTGGGTCAGTCGTCGCGGTGGTCGTTCCACCACTGCTGGCCGTCGGCGGGCAGGGTGTCGATCGGGTCGTAGTAGGCGTAGCGCTTGTTGAGCGCCTCCAGGTCGGCGGACTCGATGGAGGTGCGGTAGTTCTTCGTCCAGTAGGAGATGCCGCGTTCGCGGTCGTAGTCGGTGAGCATGTGCACCCAGCGCTTGCCGACGAAGGGGACGTCGCAGACGATCCGGGGGGTGGCGTAGCCGGGGAGGTAGCCCATGATGTCGTGCTGGAGCTGCTGGGCGTGCCAGACGGGGACCCGCCAGTGTTCGGCGTTGGGGATCATGTCGCACATGTAGAAGTAGTACGGCAGGATCCCGGCTTCGCCCTGGAGCGCGAAGCAGAGGTCGAGCAGCTCGGGGGTGGTGGCGTTGACGCCGCGCATGAGCACGCCCTGGTTGCGGACGTCGCGGACGCCGACGTCGAGGGCGGTCTGGGCGGCTTTGGCGACCAGTGGGGTGAGCGACTGGGCGTGGTTGACGTGGGTGTGGATGGCGAGGTTGACGCCTCGGCGGGCGGCGGTGCGGGCGACGCGTTCGAGGCCTTGGACGACGTCGGGCTGGAGCCAGTGCTGGGGGAGGCCCATGAGGGCCTTGGTGGCGAGCCGGATGTCGCGGACCGTCTCCAGTTCCAGAAGGCGCATGAGGTACGACTCGAGGTTGCGCCAGGGGACGTTGGCCACGTCGCCGCCGGAGACGACGACGTCGCGGACGCCGGGGTGGGCCTTGAGGTACGCGATGTGGGCGTCGTAGCGGTCGACGGGCTTGAGGGTGAGCTTGAGTTTGTCGACGGCGGGGGTGGAGTTGCCGACGAGGTCCATCCGGGTGCAGTGCCCGCAGTACTGGGGGCAGGTGGAGAGCAGCTCGGCGAGGACCTTGGTGGGGTAGCGGTGGGTGAGGCCTTCGGCGACCCACATGTCGTGCTCGTGCAGGCTGTCGCGGCTGGCGTAGGGGTGTGACGGCCAGTCGGTGCGGCGGTCGGAGGCGACCGGGATCATGTAGCGGCGGATGGGGTCGGCGAGCAGCGCCTCGGTGGTGAGGGGCGCGAACGGCACCATCGTGTTGATCATTTGTGGTGGCACCAGCATCGACATGGTGGCCAGGGCCAACTGGTCGGCCTCGAGGTCGGTGTAGAAGGTGTCGTCGATGAGGTCGCCGAAGACGGCGCGGAGCTGCTTGATGTTCTTGACGCAGTTGACGCGCTGCCACTGGGCGGATTCCCACTGGTCGCGGGTGACGTGGCGCCAGCCGGGGAACCGGGTCCAGTCGGGTTCGACCAGGGGGCGGCGGTGGTATTCGTAGGGCTGCCCGGCGGTCGGTACGGCGACCGGGGCGTGACGGGGTTGAGGGATGGTCTCAACCGGTTGGGTCTGGGTCACGGCCCCTCCTCGGTGTTGCGGCTGATCATCGAAGCCCGAAGGCTACTGGAAAATATTCGGTACAGAAACTAGTCTGCCGTAAGTTTTCCCGTTACGCGAGCCTTGACCGGGGCTTCGAGCGGCTGGACAAGGGGAGGTCGGCGTGACGTCACCGGTGGGACTGCACCGCGTCGTGCAACCGGCGGGGGTGCTGCCGCAGGCGGCCTGGCGCCTGGACGCGTCGGCGGCGATCGGGCCGAACGAGGTGCGGATCCGGGTGCAGCGGCTGAACCTGGACGCGGCGAGCTTCCGGCAGTTGTCGGAGAAGCACGGCGGCGACGGCGACGCGGTCCGCGCCGAGGTGCTGGAGATCATCTCCACCCGGGGGAAGATGCAGAACCCGGTGACCGGTTCCGGCGGGATGTTGATCGGCACGGTCGAGGAGGCCGGTCGGCGTTCCCCACTCGGGTTGAAGGTGGGGGAGCGGGTGGCGACGTTGGTGTCGTTGACGCTGACCCCGCTGGTGGTGACCGACGGGCTGGCGCGGTGGGATGGGCGCAGCGAGCAGGTGCCCTGTGACGGGTGGGCGATCCTGTTCGCCCGTTCCATCGCCGCGGTGCTGCCCGACGACGAGGACCCGCAGTTGTCCCTGGCGGTGCTGGACGTGTGCGGGGCGCCCGCGCTGACCGCGCGGGTGGTGTCGCGCTACGTGGAGGACCGTCGTCGCGTCGGTGACCCGACGCCGGTGCGCGTCGCGGTGATCGGCGGGGCGGGCAAGAGCGGGTCGCTGTCCCTCGCCGCGGCGCGGCGGGTGGGCGCCGCGCGTACCGTCGGGGTGGTGCCGGTGGCGGCCGAGCGCGACGCGCTGACGGCCGCCGGCCTGGCCTCGGTGGTGGCGTTGGCCGACGCGCGGGACCCGGTGGGGTTGTCCACGGCGGTGACGACCGCCCTGGGGGCGCCGGCGGACGTCACAGTGGTGTGCGTGGACGTGCCGGGGTGTGAGCACGGTGCGGTGCTGGCCACCGCGGACGGCGGCACGGTGATCTTCTTCTCGATGGCGACGAGTTTCTCCGCGGCGGCGTTGGGCGCGGAGGGGCTGGCGGCGGACGTGACGATGCTGGTGGGCAACGGGTACGTTCCGGGGCACGCGGAGCTGGCGTTGGGGCTGTTGCGGGCCGAGCCGGGGGTGCGTCAGCTGTTCACGGCGCGGGTCGCGGCAGACTGAGGTCATGACGAACCCCTCGACGTTGTACCGCGGCGGCGTGCTGCACTGCCCCGCCGACCCGAGCGCCACCGCGCTGCTGGTGTCCGGTGGGCGGATTGCCTGGTTGGGGACCGACGGTGACGCGCCGCCGGCCGACCGGGTGGTGGACCTGGATGGGGCGTTGGTGACGCCGGCGTTCGTCGACGCGCACGTGCACGCCACCGACACGGGGTTGGCGTTGTCGGGGCTGGAGTTGTCCGGGGTGCGCTCGGCGGCGCAGTTGCTCGACGCGGTGGCCGGGTTCGCGGCGGGCCTGCCGGCGGACGCGGTGCTGCTGGGCCACGGCTGGGACGAGTCGGGTTGGTCGGATGCGACGTTGCCGGACGCGGCGGCGTTGGACCGGGCGGCCGGGGGTCGGCGGGTGTACCTGTCGCAGGCGTCGATCCACTCGGCGTTGGTGTCGTCGGCGTTGCTGGCGGCGTGCCCCGAGGCGGCGGACGCGGCGGGGTACGACGCGTCGGGGTGGTTGCGGCGCGACGCGCACCACGTGGTGCGGGCGGCGGCGCAGGCGTCGGTGAGCCGGGCGCAGCGGGTCGCCGCGCAGCGGGTCGCCCTCGCGCACGCGGCGTCGTTGGGGATCGCGGCGGTGCACGAGTGCGGCGGTCCGGACATCTCCGACGAGGAGGACTTCACCGGGCTGCTGGGCATCTCCGGTGCGGGGTTGCCGGAGGTGTACGGGTACTGGGGTGAGCTGGGTGGCGCCGCCCGTGCCCGGGAGTTGGGTGCGGTGGGCGCCGGAGGTGACCTGTTCGCCGACGGGGCGTTGGGTTCGCGTACGGCGCACGTGTCGCAGCCGTACGGCGACGGTGACGACTGCGGGCACGGGTACCTGACGGCCGAGCAGGTGCGTGATCACCTGCTGGACTGCGCGGCGCACGGCATGCAGGGCGGTTTCCACGCGATCGGTGACGCGGCGATCGGCACCGTCCTGGACGGTTTCGCGGCGGCGGCGGAGTCGCTGGGTGTGGAGCGGCTGCGGGCGGCCCGGCACCGCATCGAGCACGCGGAGATCATGAACAAGCGGTTGATCGCGCGGTTCGTGGAGTACGGGGTCGTGGCGAGCATGCAGCCGGCGTTCGACCGGCTGTGGGGTGGCGCGGGCCGGATGTACGAGGCGCGGCTGGGGTTGGACCGGTCGTTGGAGTCCAACCCGATGGGTGCGATGCACTCGGTGGGTGTGGCGATGGCGTTCGGGTCGGACTCGCCGGTGACGCCGCTGGACCCGTGGGGTTCGGTGCGGGCGGCGGTGTCACACCACAACCCGGCGCAGCGGATGAGTGTGCGGTCGGCGTTCGCCGCGCACACCCGTGGTGGGTGGCGGGCGGTGCACCTGGACGTCGAGGGGGTCCTCGCGTTGGGTGCGCCGGCGACGTTCACGGTGTGGTCGACGCCCACGGGGGTGGAGCGGGGCCTGCCGGTGCTGCTCGCCGAGGACCCGGAGGAGCGGGGTCCGGACGACCCGACGCCGTTGCCGGTGTGCCGGCGGCTGGTGCTGCGCGGTGAGGTCATCTATGAGGAAGGGTCATCATGACCGGAAAGCTTGATCTTGATCCGGTGCTGGTGGCGCGGGCGCGCGAGTTGGCGCGCCGGGCCGGGCAGCCGGTGGTGAACCTTGCCCGCAGCCACACCACGGTGTCGGTGGAGCGGGCGGTGCTGCGGCTGGCCGGGGTGAGCGGCGCCGACCCGGATGGCATTCCGTGGGTGAACCGGCTCGTCGACGCCGTCGTCGCGGACGTCGGGTTGGGTCACGGGGTGGCGGTGCCGGTGTTCGACGCCCTGGCCCGCGAGGGCATCACCGATGTGACGTTGCTGGCGCAGAAGGCCGCAGCCGGGTCGGTGCGCTTCGCGCTGCCCACCGGGCGGGCCGCGACGGCGGCACGGTCGGCGGCGCGCAGGTCCGTCGGGGCGGGTATCCGGCGCATCGACCGTCGGCGCGCCGAGCGGGATCGCCTCATCAAGCGGCACGGGGACCCGAAGCAGCGGCCGTGGATCTACCTGATCGTGGCGACCGGCGACATCTACGAGGACATCCCGCAGGCCCAGGCTGCCGCCCGGGCGGGCGCGGATGTGATCGCGGTGATCCGCTCCACGGGGCAGTCGCTGCTGGACTACGTGCCCGAGGGCGCGACCCGGGAGGGTTTCGCCGGCACGTACGCCACGCAGGAGAACTTCCGCCTGATGCGCGCGGCGTTGGACGAGTCGTCGAAGGAGTTGGGCCGCTACGTGCGGTTGACCAACTACGCGTCCGGGTTGTGCATGCCGGAGATGGCGACCCTGGCGGGCCTGGAACGGCTCGACATGATGCTCAACGACTCGATGTACGGGATCCTGTTCCGCGACATCAATCCGGTGCGCACGTTCGTCGACCAGCGGTTCTCCCGGCAGGTGCACGCCCGGGCCGGGATCATCATCAACACCGGTGAGGACAACTACCTGACCACCGCGGACGCCGTGGACGAGGCGCACACGGTGACGGTGTCGCAGCTGCTCAACGAGTTCTTCGCGCACGAGGCGGGGTTGGCGGACTGGCAGTTGGGGCTGGGCCACGCGTTCGAGATCAACCCGGAGGTTCCGGAGTCGTTCCGCCTGGAGTTGGCGCACGCCCTGCTGGCCCGGGAGTTGTTCCCCGAGGCGCCGCTGAAGTGGATGCCGCCGACGAAGCACATGACCGGTGACGTCTTCCGGGGCAACCTGCTCGACGGGTTCTTCAACCTGGCGGGCGCACTGACCGGTCAGGGCATCCTGCTGGTGGGGATGATGACCGAGGCGGTGGTGACGCCGTGGTTGTCCGACCGGGACATCGCGTTGCAGAACGTGCGGTACGTGTTGGGCGCGGCCGGTGGGCTGCACGAGGACTTCGTGCCGGCGCCCGGCGGGTTCATCCGCCGCCGCGCCAACCAGGTCCTCGGTGAGGCCCTGGACCTGCTGGAGCGCATCGGGGAGCAGACGCTGCTCACGGCCATCGCCGAGGGCACCTTCGGGATCATGAAGCGGCCCGCGGACCGGGGCAAGGGCCTCGCCGGGGTCGCCGCGCACGAGGCGGACTACTGCAACCCGGCCACCGACATCCTGGAAGGGGACGCGGCATGAGCGCCGCCGACGCCGCGAAGAAGATCGTGCGGCCGTACGGGGACACCACCGGCGACGGGATGGTGCAGGTGTCGTTCACCCTGCCGGTGAGCCACGACAAGCGGGCCGAGGGCGCGGCGGTGCAGTTGGCCAACCGGATGGGCATCGACCCGGCGATGGTCGTGCACGCCAAACCGATGGGCGACGAGTTCACGTTCTTCGTGGTCTACGGGCGGGTCAACCACCTGGTCGACCTCAACGCGGTGCAGGTCGTGGAACGCGACTTCGCGCTGCTGTCGGCGAAGGACGTCAACACGGTGATCAAGCAACGGTTGCGGCGCAAGCTGTCCGTGGTCGGGGCGTGCATCGGCACCGACGCGCACACCGTGGGCATCGACGCGATCCTCAACGTCAAGGGCATCGCGGGGGAGAAGGGCCTGGAGTACTACCGGGAGTTGAAGGTCACCAACATGGGCGCGCAGGTCAGCGTGCCGGAGCTGGTGGAGACCGCCCGGGCGGAGAAGGCCGACGCGGTCCTCGTGTCGCAGGTGGTCACCCAACGCGACGCGCACCTGCACAACACCCGGGAGATGTCCGCCGCGTTCCGGGAGGCGATGCCCGCCGGGCGGCGGCCGCTGCTGATCGTCGGCGGCCCCCGCTTCGACGAGACGATGACCGACGAGTTGGGCGTGGACCGCATCTTCGGTCGCGGCACCACTCCCGGCGAGGTGGCCAGCTACCTCGTGCACGCCCTGATCACGCAACGGAAGGCGATGGCATGACCGACGCAAGGCTCGGGTTGACCGTGACGCACCGGCGGTACGTGCCGTACTCGCACGCCCACTACGCCGGCAACCTCGTCGACGGGGCGTACGCCCTCGCGCTGTTCGGCGACGTCGCCACGGAGGTGTGCATCCGCACCGACGGCGACGAGGGTCTGTTCGCCGGGTACACCGACGTGCGGTTCACCGCTCCCATCCGCGCCGGTGACGTGGTCGAGGTGACCGCCCAGGTGTCGCGGGTGGGCACCCGCAGCCGCACCCTGGAGCTGTCCTGCGCGGTGGTGTGCCGGGGTCGCCCGGAGCGCTCCGAGTCCGCCGCCGAGGTCCTCGACCCGCCGATCGTGGCGGTCACCGCGACCGGCACCGTGGTCGTTCCCGCCGGCTCGTGACCCTGGCGGTCTGCGCGGACGTCGGGTCCACGTACACCAAGGTGGCGGTGGTGGACCTGGCCGCCGGTGTGCTGGTGGGAGCGGCGGCGGCGCCGACCACCGTGGGCACCGACGTGTTGCACGGCCTGGACGCCGCGGTCGCGGCGGCCACCGACGGGCTCGGGGTGCGCGACGTGCCGTGGTACGTCTGCTCGTCGGCCGGTGGTGGGTTGCGGCTGGCCGTGATCGGCTACGAGCCGCTGGTCACCGCGCAGGCGGGCCGGCGGGTCGGGTTGTCCGCCGGTGCGCACGTGGTGCACGTGGCCGCCGGTCGGCTGGGCGCGGCGGACCTGGCGGCGTTGCGGGCGGCCCG
This sequence comes from Micromonospora sp. A202, assembly GCF_006715105.1. Lineage (NCBI taxonomy): Bacteria > Bacillati > Actinomycetota > Actinomycetes > Micromonosporales > Micromonosporaceae > Micromonospora > Micromonospora sp. A202. The sequence continues at coordinate 3,018,308 of NZ_VFMP01000001.1, forward strand.
ACCGGACGTGGTGCTGCTGGTCGGTGGCACCGACGGCGGTGACGCCGAGACGATCACCCACAACGCGACCCGCCTGGCCCGTGCCCGGTGGCGGGTGCCGGTGGTGTACGCGGGCAACGCCGACGTCCGCGCGGAGCTGACCGGGCTGCTGGAGGCCGCCGGGGTGCCCGTGACGGGCGCGGAGAACGTCCTGCCGCGCATCGGGGTCCTCGCCCCGGCGTCGGCGCGGGCGGCGATCCGCGCGGTGTTCCTGCGCCACGTCATCGGGGGCAAACGACTGTCCAGGGGCACCCGGTTCGCGCGGCTGGTACGCGCGGCCACCCCCGACGCGGTCCTCACCGGTGTGGAGGTGCTCGCCGACACCATCGGCGGTGACCTCGCCGTCGTCGACGTGGGTGGGGCCACCACCGACGTGTACTCGGTGCTCACCCCCGACGAGCGGGCCACCGGCCCGGCGCGGGAGGTCGCCGGCAGCCTCTGGCGGGCCCGCACCGTGGAGGGCGACCTGGGCATGCGGTGGAGCGCCCCCGGGGTGCTGCGCGCCGCCGTCGAGGAGCGGCTGCTCACCCCGGACGAGTCCGAGGAGCTGACGGACGCGGCGGCCCGCCGGGCGGCCGACCCGGCGTTCCTCGCCGTCGACGACGTCGAGCGGGCCGTGGACCGGCGGATCGCCACCCTCGCGGCGACCGTGGCGTTGCGGCGGCACGCGCGGGGCGCAGCCACCGGCGAGCGGGCCGGGCGGGACCTGCGCGACGTGCGGTTGATGGTGGGTTCCGGTGGGGTGCTGCGGCACGCGCCGGCGCAGGCGTCCGCGCAGGTGCTGGCGGCCGTCCTGGCCGACCACGCCGGCGGGTGGGCGTTGCCGCGGGCCGCCTCCGCCGTGGTCGACGCCGACTACGTGCTGGCCGCCGGAGGGCTGCTCGCCGAGGAACACCGGGCCGCGGCGGGGGCGCTGCTGCGTCACCATCTGCGGACGCATTGAGACTCGCCGACCCGACACGCCGTGGCGCAACACACGACAGGCCGGGGGTGGGTTGACAAGCGACGGGGGTCGGCACGTACCGTCTTTGAGTCCTACCACGGGAAGCGGCTGTTGTTCGCTTCGTCCCTTCGTCCGCTGGCCGAGCGACATTTTTGAGCGTCATCGTCGCGGCGGCCAGGTCCAGCGGGCGGGGGTCGGCGGGGCGGCGCGAACCGGCCGCGGTTACCGGTGTACGGGCAGGGTGAGGTGCACGGCCAGTAGACAACGGCCCGGCGGGGGCAGCCAGTCCGCGTCCGGTCGGTCCGAAGGTCGTCGTACCCCATCCTCGCCACACCGGCCGGGAAGGGCCTGGGAGCATCGGGGCGCGGCGTGAGCCGCGCCCCGATTTCATGTCCGTCGGGCGGTTCGTGCCCGGCGGCCCGATGCGGCTGCTCCGGCCGCCGGCCAGGTAGCCTTCGCCCCGTGATCGAGGTGAAGCGGTGACGATTCTGGACCGGGACGAAACCCACAGCCCGGCGGCGCCGAGTCAGCCGGTCGTGACCGGTCGGCCGCTGCCGCTGCGGTTCGCCGTGCCCCTGGCCGTGGCCGCCGGCCTGGCCCTGCTGGTGGCGTTCCCCCCGTACGGGGTGTGGCCGCTGGCCCCGGTCGGGGTGGCGTTGCTGGCCGCCGCCGCGCACCGGCGGCGGTTGCGCGCCGGCGCCGGCCTGGGCTTCCTCACCGGGGTGGCGCTCTTCGCCCCGCTGCTGGCCTGGACGAACCTGCACACCGGTTCACTGCCGTGGGTGCTGCTGTCGCTGCTGCAGGCCGGCTACCTGGCGCTGCTGGGCGCGGCCACCGCCTGGGTGTCGCCGCTGGCCGACCGCGTCCGCTGGACGTGGCCGGTGCTGACCGGGCTGCTGTGGGTGGGGCAGGAGGCGCTGCGGGACCGCACCCCGTTCGGGGGGTTCCCGTGGGGGCGGTTGGCGTTCAGCCAGGACACCTCACCGCTGCTGCGCCTGGCCGCGTTGGGCGGCGCGCCGCTGGTGACCTTCGCGGTGGCGCTCGTCGGCGGGTTGCTGGTCACCGCCGCCTGGCGTGGCTGGGCCGCCGCCCGCACATCGCCCGCTGAGGGCTCCCAGGACGCCGACGGCGCGCAGGGGGTCACCTCGGCACGTCGGTGGGCGCCCGTGGCCGTACCGGCCGCCGTGGCGGTCGCGCTGACCGCCGGGGGCCTGCTGGTGCCGGTCGCCACCGCCGGGTCGGGCGCCACCACCACCGTGGCCATCGTGCAGGGCAACGTGCCGCGCCTGGGCCTGGACTTCAACGCCCAACGGCAGGCGGTGCTCAACAACCACGTCGACGCCACCATCGAGTTGGCCGGTCGGGTCGCCGCCGGGCAGGAACGGCAACCCGACCTGGTGGTGTGGCCGGAGAACTCCAGCGACATCGACCCGCTGCGCAACCCCACCGCCGGTGCCCGGATCTCCCAGGCCGCCGACACCATCGGCGCGCCGATCCTCGTCGGGGCGGTGCTGCTGGGCCCCGGCGTCGGGCAGGTCCGCAACGCGGGCATCCTGTGGCGCCCCGGCACCGGCGCGGACCTGGACCAGCTGTACACCAAGCGGCACCCCGTGCCGTTCGCCGAGTACGTGCCGCTGCGCGACGTGGCCCGGATGGTCAGCAAGCAGGTCGACCTGATCCGCAGCGACTTCGTGCCCGGAAGCACCCCGGGCGTGGTACGCGCCGGCCCGGCCGTGCTCGGTGACGTGATCTGCTTCGAGGTCGCCTACGACGAGGTGGTCCGCGACACCGTCACCGGTGGCGCGCAGCTGCTGGTGGTGCAGACCAACAACGCCACCTTCGACGTGGCGGAGGCCCGCCAGCAGATGGCCATGGTGCGGCTGAGGGCGGTGGAACACGGCCGGCCGGCGTTGATGGCCTCCACGGTCGGCGTGTCCGGGTTCGTCGCACCCGACGGGCGGGTAAGCGATGCCACCGGGTTCAACACCCGGGAGGTCGTGGTGCGGCAGGTGCGGCTCGACGACGGTCGTACCCTCGCCACCCGCCTCGGCTGGTGGCCGGAGGTGGCGCTCGCCGCGCTGGCCGCGGCGGCCCTCATCGGCGCGGCGGTGCTGCGCCGCCGGCAGCGGGTCATGTCCGGATAGCAACAGCCGGTACGCCGGCGGGAGCGGAGGAACCGTGATCCAGGCGACCGATACGATCCGACGCCCGGACGAGGTGCCCGGTGTGGGCCGGGTGCTGGTGGTGATCCCCACCTACAACGAGGCCGACAACATCGCCGCGATCGTGGGCCGGGTCCGACGCGCCGCCCCGCCGGTGCAGATCCTCATCGCCGACGACAACAGCCCCGACGGCACCGGGGCGATCGCCGACGCCCTCGCCGACGGCGACGCGCACGTGCAGGTGCTGCACCGCCACGGCAAGGAGGGCCTCGGCGCGGCGTACCTGGCCGGGTTCGGTTGGGCGCGGGAACGCGGCTACCAGGCGGTAGTGGAGATGGACGCCGACGGCTCGCACGCCCCGGAGGACCTGCCGGCGCTGCTGGACGCCGCCCGCGACGCCGACGTGGTGATCGGGTCGCGGTGGACCAGCGGCGCGCGGGTGCTCAACTGGCCGCTGCGGCGGCTGCTGCTGTCGCGCTGCGGCAACCTGTACGCGCGCCTCGCGCTGGGCATGCCCGTCTCGGACGCCACCGGCGGCTACCGGGTGTACCGGATCAGCGCGTTGGACGCCATCGACCTGGAGTCGGTGACCTCCCAGGGCTACTCGTTCCAGGTGGAGCTGTCCCGGCTGGCGCACCAGGCCGGGGTGCGGATCGTGGAGGTGCCGATCACCTTCGCCGAACGGGAACACGGCGACAGCAAGATGAGCCCGAAGATCGTGGCCGAGGCGCTGTGGCGGATCACCGCCTGGGGCGTGCGGGACCGCCGCCAGGCGGTACGCCGAGGTCTGCACGGCACCGCCACCGGTCAGGCGCGGTGGCCGTGAGCGCGGTCGTGTCATGCTGGATGAGCGGGACACGTCCGTGGTGCCCGCGGGAATGGCGATGAGGTGAGATGCGCCGAGGACTGAGGTTCGTGCCGTTGGCCCTGTTGCTGGCGGTGGTGCTGGAGCTGGCGGTGTTCGTCGGTGTGGGGCGGGCGCTGGGGTTCGGCGTGGCCGTGCTGCTGGTGTTCGCGGCGTCCCTGCTGGGGCTGGTGCTGCTGCGCCGCGAGGGGATGCGCGCCTGGCGTGGTTTCCGCTCCGCCGCGGCGGCCGGACAGCCACCGGGTGGGCAGGTGACCGACGGGCTCGTGGGGTTGGCCGGCGCGTTGCTGCTGGCGGTGCCCGGCCTGGTCAGCGGCCTGGTCGGGTTGCTGCTGCTGGTGCCGCCGGTGCGTCGACTGGCCCGCGCCGGGGTGCGCCGTGCCACCGAGCGGCGGGTGTCGTCGATGGTCGCCGGTGACCTGTTCGGCCCGCGTACGGTGCGGGTGCGTCAGGGCGCGCCGCAACCGACCCCGCAGCCGGAGCAACCGGTCGTGGTCGACGGCGGGCGGGCCATCGAGGGAGAGATCGTCGAGCCCGGTCGCCACTGAGACCACCTGTGCAGACACGACGGCGCCCCCGGGTTGTCCCGGGGCGCCGTCGTTGTTCGTCGTGCGGCTCAGGCGCGGCCGCGGCGGGTCCGAACCTCCTGCAGGCGCTCCTCGAGGATGTCCTCCAGCTCGGCGATCGAACGCCGCTCCAGAAGCATGTCCCAGTGGGTACGCGGGGGCTTGGCCTTCTTCTGCTCCGGCTCGTTGCCGTCGACGAGTCGGGCGACGCTGCCGTCGAACTTGCACTCCCAGGTCATCGGGACCTCGGCGTCGACGGCGAACGGCACCTCGAACTGGTGGCCCTTGGCGCACAGGTACTCGCGGGTCTGACGCGGCGCGAGCTCCGTGTTGCGGTCGGATTCGTAGCTCACCGCGCCAAGGCGGCTTCCGCGCAGCATACGCTCGCCCATGATCGACTTCCCCTCGTTCGTGGTGCTGGTCTTCTGGGTGTAACGGTGTGTGCCCGTCGAGCCATTCCCGCCCGAGGGCGTGAGGCGTCCACGTGTGGGCCGGGACCAAGGGTAGCCGGCCGGGACGATCACCCGGTGAGGTGATCACCAGGCGGGTCGCAACGGGCTGTGTGTCCGCTGCCACCGGGGATGTTAACCGCCGAAGCGTAGCGAAGGTTGCGCGACGATCATCGGGTGGCGTCGTCGGGAGTGGCAGCGCCGAGGCGCGCCAGCGCCAACGCCAGGTCGCTGACCTGGTCGCCGAGCTGCGCCACCCGCCGCTGGGCCAGGTCCCGGTCGGTCTCGGCGGCGTCGAGTCGTACCGTCAGGGCGGTGAGGCGGCCCTCGGCGGTCGCCGCGGCCTGCCGGGCCGCGGTCAGCTCGGCGGTCAGCGTGTCCCGCTGGGAGGCGGTGGCGGCCAGCTCCGCGCGCAGCCGCGCCGCGAGCTCCGCCGCCTCCTGCCGGGCGTCATCGGCCTGCACGGCCGCGACCTGCGCGCGGTCGCGGGCCCGGTCGGCCTGCTCCCGGGCGCGGGCGGCGTCGGCGGCCTCGGCGCGGGTCCGCGCGGCGTCGGCGCGGGCCTGCTCGATCTGGCGCCGCACGTCCTGCACCTCGGCCTGCCACCGGCCGGCCCGCTCGGTGGCCTCGGCGGCGGCCCGGGTGGCCCGCTCGGCGTCGGCGCGCGCCGCGTCGCGTTCCACGCTCAGGTCGGCCACCCGCTGCCGCTCGGCGTCGCGCTGCGCCCGCAGGTCGCGCACCTCGGCGCGGGCCTGGTCCCGGTCGCGTTCAGCCTGGGTGCGCAACGCCTCGGCGGCGCTGACGTCGTGGCGCGCCTGATCGCGGGCGGCCTCGGCGCGCTGTGCCCGCTCGTCGGCGGCGGTGGCCTGCCGGTGCGCCTGCTCGGCGCGCTGGCGGGCGTCGTCGGCCTCGGCGAGGGCCGCCCGGGCCTGCTCGCGGGCGCGCGCCGCGTCGGCGGCCGCGTTCTCGGCGTCGTCGCGGGCCTCGTCGCGTTCGGTCTGCGCCGCCGCGACCTCGGTGGCGGCCTCCGCGCGAACCTGGGCGACCTGCCGCTGCACACCCACCGGGGACAACTCGGCGTGCAGCGACTCGGTCAACGTCTCGACGATCTGATCGAGGCGGTCCACCGCCTCCCAGGTGCGGGCCACCTGCCCGGGCAGGCCGGGGGCATTGCGGTGCCGCATCCGGCTGTTGCGCGAGGCGCGCTGGCAGGCGCCGTCGTTGTCCCGGCAGTAGCGAAACGGCCGGCCCGCGCCGACACGCTGCGGCACCGGCGCTCCACAGTGGGCGCACGGGCGGGTTTCGGTGGTGGTGGGCTGGGCGTCCATCGAGGGCGAAGTCTAGTGCCGGCCGTTCACGTCGTCGTCCGGGCGGTCGCGTCCAGGGTGTAGCGGCGTTGCAGCAGCAGGGCCGCGAGCATCGCCACCGCCGGCAGCAACCCGAAGCCGTAGCGGACCGCCGCCAACGCCGCGTCCGGCTGCACCGGCGACTCACCGGCCGTGGAGGCCACGAAACCACCAACGGCCAGGCACAGGGCATAGGCGTACGGGCCGAGGGCGGCGCCGGTGGCCTCGGTGGCCGTCCACACCCCGGTGTAGGTGCCGGCGCCGGTGGCGGTCCCGTCCTTGGTGGTGGCGGCGCGGATCACGTCGGGCAGCATCGAGAACGGCAGCAGCTGCATGCCGGCGAACGCCACCCCGAGCACCGCCACCGCGCCGATCAGCACCGGCAGCCCGGCCGGTCGACCCACCGCCAGCACCAGCGACCCGACGGCGAACGCGCCCTGCGCGCCGAGCAGCGCCCGCTGCTTGCCGACGCGGCGGGCCACCACCAGCCAGACCGGGGTGACCAGCAGCGCCGGCGCGACGAACGCGGCCACCAGGACCGTGGTCAGGCCCGGGGCCCGGAGCTCGTACTCGGCGTAGTAGGGAACGCCGGCGAGCACCAGGTGGGTGGTGGTGGACATCGCCAGGTACGCGGCGACGAGCCAGCGGAACTGCCGGTCGCGCAGCGCGATGCGCAACGCCGGCCACCCGCCGTGGCCGGCCGGGGTCGGGTCCGCCGCCGAGCCGCGCAGCCGGGCGATGCCGACGACACCGACCAGCATGGCCACCAGCATCCCGACGGCGAGGACCACGCCCATCCGCTGGTAGCCGTCGCGGGTCGCGGCGTCGCCGCCGGTGAGCAGCGGGGCCAGCAGGCCGGAGACCAGGATGCCCAGGGTCAGCACGACCATCCGGAACGCCATCAGCCGGGTGCGTTCGTGGTAGCCGATCCGCAGGTCGGCCGGGGTGGCCAGGTAGGGGACCTGGTAGGCGGCGAAGAGCAGATTGCCGGCGATGAAGAACACCGCCACCCACGCGGCCGCCGGCGCGCCCGTCAGGCCGCCGGGCACCGCGAAGAGCGCCGCGAACGCGAGCGGCAGCGCGCAGCCGACCAGCAGCAGGCGACGCCGGTCGCCGCGTCGGGTCTGCTCGACGTCGGCGCGGTGCCCCACCCACGGGTGCAGCAGCACGTCGGCGATCTTCGGCAGCAGCAGCGCGAGACCGGCCAGCCACGGCCCGACGGCCAGCACGTCGGTGAGGAAGTAGAGCAGCAGCAGGCCGGGCACTGTCACCCAGACACCCATGCCGAGCGACCCGGCCGCGAAGCCCGCCAGGGGGCCGCGGGGCAGTGCCGCGTCGGTGGCGGCCACGGGCCGCCGGTCGAGCCCGGTCATCGCCGCATCCTCTCCGCAATCCAACAGTTGCTGGATTCTAGGGGCAGAATGGCGGCCATGACCATGCCCCGACGCCGTCCGGGTCGCCCGCGACGCGACGAGACCCGGCCGACCCGTGAGGTGGTGCTCACCGCCGCGACAGCGCTGTTCGCCGAGCGCGGCTTCGACGCCGTCGGGCTGCGGGAGGTCGCCGCAGCCGCCGGGGTCGACGTCGCCACGGTCGCGCACCACACGGGTACGAAGGCAGCGCTCTACGACGCCTGCTTCGCCCGGGTCTTCGCCGCCGAGCGGGAGGTGCTGACCGAGGCCGCCGAGCAGGCCCGCGCCGCCCTCGACGGAGGGCCGGACGCGGCGCGGCGGGCACTGCACCAGTTGGTCGACGTCTTCGTCGACTTCCTGGAGGACCGCCCCGAGACCACCGCGCTGTGGCTGCGTCGCTGGTTGGAACCGCAGCGGCACGCCGAGCTCGACCAGCGCTACGCCGAACCGTTGTACCGGCTGGTGGCGGAGCTGCTCACCGCCGCCGCTGCGGCCGGAGCGCTGGCCGAACCCACCCCGCACATCACCGTCCGGAGCCTGGTGTGGGCGACGCACGGGCATGTGGTGGCGCTGGCCGCGGGTGCACCGGGCGCTCGGGAGCGGCGTGAGTTCCGGGCGTTCGTGCATCGTCTGCTCGACGGGCTCTACGGGCGGTCGACGACTTGACGGGCCGCCGCCCGCCGACGATTATCCATCGGACGTTGGATTAAAGGGGGCGGCGATGGGCGTACCACCCAGGGTGGCGGTGATCGGCGCCGGCGCTGCCGGGCTCGCCGCGGTCAAGGCGCTGCGCGACGCCGGTGTCCCGGTGGTGTGCTTCGAGAGCACCGACCAGGTCGGCGGCCTCTGGGTGTACGGGGCACCCGACTCGCCCGCGTACCGGACGCTGCACCTGAACACCAGCAGGGGCCGCACCCAGTTCGCCGACCACCCGATGCCCACAGACTGGCCCGACTATCCCGACCACCGCCGGGTCGCCGGTTACCTCGCCGACTACGCCGACCGTTTCGGGCTGGGCGAGGACATCCGGCTGCGCCACACCGTCGAACAGGTCACCCGGGACTCGGCAGGCACCTGGACGGTGACAGCCCGCGGGCCGGACGGGCCGGTCGAGGTCACCGTCGACGCCGTGGTCGTCGCCAACGGGCACAACCGGGTGCCCCGGCTGCCCCACCCCGCGTACCCCGGCACCTGCACGGCCGAGCAGATCCACAGCCACGACTACCGGGGTCCGGAGCAGTTGGTCGGCAGACGGGTCCTCGTCGTCGGCGGCGGCAACTCCGCGATGGACATCGCCGTGGACGCCTCGTACGCCGCCACCCGCACCCTGCTGTCGTTGCGCCGGGGTGTCTGGGTGGTGCCGAAGTACCTGCTGGGTCGCCCCTCGGACACCCTCAACGGGGCGCTGGCCCGCCGGTTGCCGTGGCGGCTGCGTCAGCGCATCAGCCAGACGATGCTCACCGCCACCGTCGGCAGCCCGGCCCGCTACGGGCTGCCCGCGCCGACGCACGGTTTCCTCCAGGACCACCCGACGCTCTCCGACGGGCTGCTGTCGCGGCTGACCCACGGTGACGTCGAGGCCCGGCCCGGCGTCGCCGCCCTCGACGGCGACCGGGTCGAGTTCACCGACGGTCGCAGCGACAACGTCGACCTGATCGTCTGGTGCACCGGCTACCGGGTGGAGATCCCGTTCCTCGACCCGGCGCTGCTCGGCGGGGGCGCCGACACCCTGCCGTTGTACCGGCACGTGTTCCACCCGGACGCCCCCGGCCTGAGCTTCGTCGGGCTGATGCAGTCCACCGGTTCGGCGTTTCCCCTGGTGGAGGCTCAGGCCAAACTGATTGCCGCGAACCTCGCCGGCCGCTACGCGCTGCCCGATGAGGACCGGCAGCGGGCCGTCTGCCGCGCCGAGCTGCGGGCCGCGACCGCCCGCTGGGGTCAACGCCGCCCGGCGATGCGCGTGGACTTCGACGCCTACCTGGCCGAGCTGACCCGGGAACTGGCCGCCGGGACGCGCCGGGTCGGGGCGGGGCAGTGAGCCGCCGGACGCTGACCGGCCGCCGGGTGCTGGTGACCGGGGCCAGCGGCACCTTCGGGCGACACCTCGGGGCCGCGCTGACCGCCGCCGGCGCCCGGGTCGTGGGCCTCGACCTGCACGCGCGACCCGACGACGACCTGCCGGTGCTCGGCTGCGACCTGACCGACCCGGACGCCGTCGCGCCGGCGGTGGGCGCCGCCGTCGACCAGCTCGGCGGGCTCGACCTGCTGATCAACAACGCCGGGGTGGGTGGCCCCGCCCCCGCCGAGTTGCCGCCCGACGAGGTGGTCCGCCAGCAACTGGAGGTCAACCTGCTCGCCGCCTGGCGGACCACCGCCGCGGCCCTGCCCCCGCTGGTCGCCGCCCGGGGGAGGGTGATCTTCGTGTCCAGTCGGATGGCGGTGCTGCCACTGCCGCTCGCCGCCGCGTACGGGGTCAGCAAGCGGGCCCTGGTCGCCTACGCCGACGCGCTTCGCCACGAGGTGGGCAGCCACGTGGGGGTGAGCGTCGTCTACCCGAGCATGGTCGCCTCACCCATCCACGACAGCACCGCCGAGGCGGGCCTGTCCCTGCGGGGCGTGTCCCGCCCCGAGCCGGTCGAGGGGGTGGTCGCGGCGATCCTGCGCGCCGCCACCGCCCGCCGGGCGCCCCGGGACGTGGCGACCACCACCCGTGGACGCCTGGAGATGGCCGTCGGCCGGCACGCGCCCGCGGTGGCCGACCGGCTGGTCCGCCGTACCCTCGCGGCCCGGCTCGCCGCCGGTGACCTGGATGCCGCGCCGCTGGCCGCCGGGATGCTGCGCCGCCACCGGGGGCAGTGACCGTCGGGTGTCAGGGTGTGGCGACCGCCGCGCGGGAGCGGTCCGTGGCGATCCGGACGGCCAACGCGGCGAGGGCCGTCCCGGTCACCCACCGCTGCACCCGCAGCCACACCGGCCGGCGCGCGAAGAAGCCGGCCAGCGCCCCGGCGCTGAGCACGATCAGCGCGTTCACGCTCAACGCGACGGCGATCTGGGTCAGGCCCAGCAGCAGACTCTGCATGGCCAGGTGCCCCCGCGCCGGGTCGATGAACTGCGGTAGCAGCGACACGTAGAGGATGGCGATCTTCGGGTTCAGCAGATTGGTGATCAGGCCCATGGTGAACAGCTTCCGAGGCGGGTCCGGCGGCAGCGGGGTGGGCGCGAACGGCGAGTGGCCGCCCGGGCGCACCGTCCGCCAGGCCAGCCACAGCAGATAGCCGGCCCCGGCCAGCTTCACCACCGCGTACAGCGTCGGCACCAGGACGAAGACCGCGGCCAGGCCGGCGACCGCCGCGACCAGGTAGACGCCGAACCCGGCGGCCACCCCGAGCAGCGAGATCAGCCCGGCCCGGCGGCCCTGCGCCACCGAGCGGGACACCAGGTAGACCATGTTCGGGCCGGGCGTGAGCACCAGCCCCAACGCCACCAGCGTGATGCCCAGCAGTGCACCCGTACTCACCACGACGCTTCCCCCGTTCGGTAGTCCCCACACCGACCGTAATCGGGATGAACATCCCAACCCAGGGCCACCTGGCAGGCCGTGGCCTGCGATCCGGGGTGATCCACCCGCGTTCGGCGCAACGCCAGCACCGTCGGCGGGAATGCTCACCGTGGCGGGCGCGCTGACCCCTGGCAAGTGCGTGTCGCCGGCCGGAGGCGGCGCGTTACGGTGGCCAGGGAGGTGCCGCACGGTGACCGAGGCGTGGGAAGCGTCAGTGGAGGCGAAGATCCAGGATGCCGTTCAGCGCGGCGAGTTCGACGACCTGCCCGGCATGGGCAAGCCGATCCCCGGTCGGGGGGCGCCGTACGACGAGGCGTGGTGGATCAAGAGCTTCCTGGAGCGCGAGGCGCTCCCCAGTGACCTGCTCCTGCCCACGTCGCTGCAACTGCGCCGACGCATCGAGCAGGTCCCTGACGAGGTTCGTGACCTGCCCACCGAGCAGTCTGTCCGCGACTTCGTGGGGCAGTTGAACGCGCAGATCGTGGCGTGGCTGCGCTTCCCCGACGACGGCCCCCGGGTCGCGGTGCGCCCGGTGAACACCGAGGACGTGGTCCGCCGCTGGCGCGCCGAACGGGCCCGCCCCAAGGTCACCTCGACCGCCACCGAACCGGCGACCGTTCCGACACCGTCGCGCCGGCCCCGCCGCAGCTGGTGGCGGCGGTGGCGCCGACGGGGCTGACCCCCGGCCACGACCACGGCAGACTGTGCCGATGCTGATCGAATCGCGGTCACCCGACATGCCCTCGACGCCGGGAGTCGCGCTGCGTCCCTGGTGCGCCGACGACCTGAATGAGCTGGTGCGGGCGTACCAGGATCCGATCCTGCGCCGCTGGACCAGAGCTCCGGTGACCACCGCCGCCGAGGCCCGGCGGTGGCTGGACGGCGCACAGCGGGACTGGGCCGGCGGCCGGCGGTACACCTTCGCCGTCCTCGAAGAGCAGGCCGACGGCGTTCGGCTGGTGGGCAACGTGGTGCTCAAGGGGGTCACGCCGCAGCGCCCGGCTCCGGAGGTCGGCTACTGGACGGCGTCGTGGGCACGCGGCCGCGGCGTCGCCCCTCGCGCGGTCACCGCGCTGAGCCGCTGGGCGTTCGACCGGTTCCCCGAGGTGACGCGTCTCGACCTGCTGCACCAGGTGGACAACGTCGCGTCCTGCCGGGTGGCGCAGAAGTGCGGCTTCGTGCTCCAGGAGATCCTGCCGGCCCGGCCGCCCTTCCCACTCGACGGCCACCGCCACACACTCGACGCCGGCTAGTGGTCGCCCCGACAGGCGACCACCCACCCCTCGACGCTGGTGCGAGTCAGTCGACTGCGGCGCGCCAGACCCAGGACGTACGCCGGGCCCGGCCGGGCAGCTCGCCGCGGCCGGTCATCCAGAGCAGCACCTCGGGTGCCGCCCCGGCCGGGGCGTCCGGGAAGAGTCGCCGCAGCACCAGCGCGCTCAGCCGCTGCGGCGGCTGCCACCGCACACCGAGACCGAGGGTGACGTCGTGGGTGTGCAGCACGGTCTCGGCCACGCCCATGGCGGCGAAACCGGCCGGATCGCACGGACCGAAGTGCCAGGCCCGCGCGCCCGGCGGGGCGGCGTCGACGGCGGCGGCGAGCAGACCGGCGCAGGCCCGCACCACGGTGAGCACCTGCGTCGGGCTCGCGGCGGGGGAGACCCGCAGGTCGTACGGCAGGTAGCCGTCATCCGGGTGGCCGGTGACCTGGCCCGCGTACGCGAGAAGGTCGTGCGCGACGTGCGCCGCGGTGGTCCAGCAGCTCCAGCTCAGCGAGCCGGCCGGCACCGACCAGTCGCGTTCCCGGTGTGGCAGCAGCACCCGGGTCATCTCGTCGGCTGCCTCCCGCAGGTCAGCGCCGGTCACCGCCGACATTCGCCAACCCACCGGGCAGCACCGGGCGTGGGAATCCGGTCATGGGTAAAGGGCGTCGAGGCATGCAAGAATCCATCTTCGCATGTGGGGGAGGTGAACGGAATGTTGCCCAACCTGGTGGTGGACACGACCGTGGTGCCTCCGGCGGACAGGTTCGCCTTCTGGTATGCCCTGGTCGCCCAGGAGACGGCGCCCGCGCACATCAGCAGCGGTCACCTGGACAACTTCGTCGCGTACGCGCAGGCCATCGATCTCGGCCGCATTCGGATGACCTCGCTGGGCTACCCGTCGTTGGACTCGATCCGGCCCACGAAACTGGTCCGCCGAACCGAGGGGGACTTGTATCAACTCGCGCTACCACTGACGGGTCACAGCACCCTGATCCAGGACCGCACCGAGTCCACGCTGGAAGCCGCGAACCATTTCACGCTCTTGGACACCGCGCGACCGCACGTCGCCCGGCATCGCGCGGACGGCCCCGGTCTCGCCACCGCGATCACCGTGCAGATACCGCACGCGGCGCTGCCCCTGGCGCCGGACCGTCTCCGCCGCCTGTTGGCCACGCCGATGCCGTCGCACCTCGGCGTCGGCGGGCTGTTGGCCCACCACCTGCGGAGCATCGCGGCGCACCCGGAGCAGTTCGAGCCGGCTCAGGCAGAGATCCTGGGCGGGGTGGCGGTGGACCTGCTCACTGCCGCGCTCGCTCAGTACCTCGACGTCGAGGACACCTTGTCACCGGAGGCGCGGCAGACCGCACTGCGGGCCCGGGTCGTCGATTTCATCGACCGCCACCTCGACAGTGACGAGCTCAGCCCTCGCAGCGTCGCCGCCGCCCACCACATCTCGCCGCGGTCGCTGCACCGCCTGTTCGAGGCGGAGGCGACGACGGTTGCCGAGCTCATCCGCGCCAAGCGCCTGGAGCAGTGCCGGCGTGATCTCGGCAACCCGCTGCTGCGGCAGCCGATCCAGGCCATCGCCGCCCGTTGGGGTTTCCCGGACAAGGCCCACTTCAGCCGCCTCTTCCGTGCCCACTACGGACGTTCGCCGCAGGAATACCGCACAGGCGTCTATCGCCAGGATCGGTGACCCGCCCCGACGACCTCGCAGGGACGCTGCGACAGTGCAACGTCAGCTCCGCGCCGGTGACCACCCGTCGGCGACGAACCGGGGGGCGTCGGGACCCTCGCCCGAGAAGAGGACGCCGTGCCGGTCCGCTGCCACGACCCGGTCGACGTAGACGCCACGCCCCTGCCCGGAGCCGTCGGTGCTGCTGCTCCAGCGCAGGTGGGTGGCCTGATCGGGCAGCGCCACCGTGACCTGCCACCACACGCGGCCCCCGTAGCCGGTGACCGTGCCGTCGGCGCTCCACCGACGGGCGGCATCGCGGAGCTGCATCGTCGCCGGCACCCAGGTCAGGCCACCGTCGGTGGAGACCTCGAATCGCGCGTTGTCAAAGCGGGGCTCCGTGTCGTACCAGAGCAGGAAGCTCGCCGTCCCGCCACGGCCGGGCCGACGCAGCGGCGCCGTGAGCGTGCTCGTCGCCGAGTCGCGTGGGTCGGCCCGCCAGGCGCTGGCCGAGCGCGGCCGCACCGGCAACGCCTCCGCGAGGTCACGCGCGACGGCCCGTCGGGCGACGTTGTTGCTGCCCCAGCCCCGGTCCGGGTGCACCCGGTTGCTGAGCATGACGACGAACGAGTGGGAGAGCGGGTCGATGACGATCGACGTTCCGGTGAAGCCGGTGTGCCCGAAGGCCACCGGCGAGGAGAGCCCCATCATGTACCAGTGCTTGTTCAGCTCGAAACCGAGCCCGCGGTCGCTCTCCGGGTAGGCCGACTCCAGCGGCGCGTTGTAGTTGACCAGCATCTCGCGCACCGTTTCCGAGCGCAGGATCCGCCGGCCCAGGTATTCGCCGCCGTTGAGCAGCGACTGGCAGAGCACGGCCAGGTCCGCGGCCGTGGAGAAGACCCCGGCGTGCCCGGCCACCCCGCCGAGCGACCACGCGTTCTCGTCGTGCACCTCACCCCACACCATGCCCCGTCCCGCGTACGGCTGGTATTCGGTCGCGGCGATCCGCGACCGCCGCTGCGGACCGGGGTTGTAGCCGGTGTCGGTCATGCCCAGCGGCCCGGTCACGCCGTCGCGGACGAGGTCGGCCAGCGGCCGACCAGTCACCCGCTCCAGCAGGACTCCCAGCGCGATCAGCCCCAGGTCGGAGTAGACGTACTGGCCACCGGGCGTCGCCCCGGTGGCCAGCGGCGTGGCGAGCGCGGCGGCGAACCGCTCGGCCGGTGTCGGGTACCTGCTCCACAGTGGTGTGAACGCGGGCAGACCCGATGTGTGGGTGAGCAGCATCCGCACGGTCACCGTCGCCTTGCCGCCGGCGGCGAACTCCGGCACGTACCGGGCGACCGGCGTGTCCAGCTCCACCCGTCCCCGCTCCACCTGCTGCATGGCGACGATCGTGGTGAACAGTTTCGACACCGACGCCAGGTCGAAGATGGTGTCGCGGCGGGTCGGAATCTGCTGGTCGGCGGGGAGTTCCACACCGACCAGGTCGGGCGGTGGTCCCACCGCGGAGTATTTCACCGCGCTGCCCACGGCGGCGTGCTGGACGATCACGCCGTCCTTGGCGGCCAGGATCACCGCGCCGGCGTACGCCGGGTAGCCGGGGTGGTCCGGGGTCGGGCGCAGGTACGCCGCCAGGTCGGCGGGCATGCGATCCACCTGGTCGGGGAGCAGTCCGACCTGGCGGGCGCTGCCACGCCGCAACGTGTCGTGGCGGAACTGGATGTCGGCGGGGGTGACGGTCGGCGGACCGGACGACGGTGTCGCGGCGGCTGCCCCGGTGGCGGGCAGCGCCGTGCCCAGGGTCACCAGAGCCAGACCGAGCGCGAGTGAGCGGAGCGGACGACGAGTCGACCTGGTCATGACCGCGCTCCTCAGTAGAGCAGGTAGGGCCGGCGTTGCCGGTTGAAGGTGGCCAACTCCTCGGCCCAGGCGCCGACGACGTCGTCCACGTCAGCTCCGGCGTCGATCTGGGTCCGCAGCCGCGGCGATCCGGTGAGCTTGTCGATCCAGTACGGGCGCACGGTGTCCCACGAGTCGCGTCGCCAGGCGAACGCCGGGTACTTGTGGGCCTCCACGAGCATGGCCACGCCCGCGCGGATCGGGTCGTACACCGCCGGGTCGACGACCTTGACCTCGACGCCGGCGCAGAGCTTGTTGAGCAGGTCTGGCTTCTGCCCGGCCGAGGTCGGCGAGAAGTACGCCTCGCGGAACTCGACCCCGGGCAGGTTCCGGGCGTTGAGCCGGTCACCCCAGTGGTGGTCGAAGTCCGTCGCCAGCCCGCCGATCAGTTCGAACGGACGAGTCGTGCCGCGCCCCTCGGTGATCGAGGCGACACCCTCGAACAGCCCGGTGCCCGGGTAGACCAGCGCGGTGTCCGGGGTGGGCATGTTCGGGCTGGGCATCACCCAGGGCACGCCGGTGTCGGCGGCGAGGGCGTCGCGCTTCCAGTGCCGGCAGCGGACCACGTGCAGGTCGACCGGTCGTCCCGCCTCGGCCGGCAGGAACGTGGCGTTGAAGAACCGGGCCAGCTCCCCGACGGTCATCCCGTGCTGCTGGATGATTTCCTTCAGGCCCACTCCCGAGGTGTACGGGCTGGTCATCAACGGCCCGTAGGCCCGCCCGCCGATCGGGTTGGGCCGGTCCAGCACGACGTAGCGTTTGCCGACCCGGGCCGCGGCGACCATCGAGGTGTACATCGTCCAGATGTAGGTGTAGAAGCGGACTCCGACGTCCTGGATGTCGAAGACCACCGTGTCCACCCCGGCCTCGGTGAACATGGCCTCCCACCGGGCCTGCGAGGCGCCGTACGCGTCGTACACCGGTATGCCGGTGCGTGCGTCGACGCCGGTTCCCTCGCTGCCACCGGCCTGGGCGGAGCCGCGGAAGCCGTGCTCGGGGCCGAACGCCGCGACCAGTCGCACCCGACCGGAGCCGTGCATCAGGTCGACGAGGTGCCGGTAGGACGCGTCGACACCGGTCGGGTTGGACACGACGCCCACACGCTGACCGGTGAGTTCGGCGAACCCGGACGACACCAGCTCGTCGAGGCCGGTGCGAACCCGACGGGCACGGGAGCCGGCCGACGCCGGTCCTGCGCCGAGCGTCCCCGCCCCCAGCGCGCCCGCGCCGACCGCGCCGATGAGGAGATTCCTCCGCTGCATGCTTGCCTCCTACCAGCTCAGGCCGTGGCCGTAGGGGTAGAGCACGGAGCCCGTCCCCTCGGCCGTGGGGATCGTGACGGGCAGCCGTCCGCTCGGGGACAACTCGCCGTGCAGCGCGCGGACGAGGGCGTCCATCGCCGCGCGGGTGTACGAGTACGTCGCCAGGTAGGTGGTGACACCCGGCAGGTAAGCGATGTCGTACGGGTCGCGGACGGCCACGACGACAACGGGTTTCCCGGTGCCGAGCAGCGCAGCGACCAGGCGCTGCTGGGTGGCTCGCGGGTCGGTGACGGCGGTGTCCCACGCCTTGTTCACGAGCACGACGGTGAGGTCGTGCTCGGCGGCCTGGCTCGCCGTGGCGGCGATCGTCGCGTCGGAAGGCAGGGTCGCCGGTCGGGCGGTGGCACGGGCACCACGCGCGGTGAATCCGGCGGCGACCGTCGCGACCGGGGCGAAGGCAGCGCTGTCCCAGCCGGTGATCAGGACCGACCGGTCGGCGTGGGGCAGGGGCAGCACTCCGGCGTCGTTGCGGACGGCGGTGAGCGTGGGGTCGGTGACCCGGGTGACGGCGGCGAGGTGCTCCGGAGCGCCGACGGTCCGCACGGCCTTCTCCACGTCGACCAGCGGGGAGCGGGCCAGTCCCTGGCGATACTTCACGCCGAGGATGCGTCGGACCGACTCGTCGATCCGACGCTCGGTGAGCTCGCCGGTGGCGACGGCCCGCAGCACCGCGTCCCGCGCCAGCGCGAGGTTCGGCGGCATCAGGAGCTGGTCGGCGCCGGCCTTGAGCGCCAGGACGGGCACCCGCTCGTCACCGTACTTCGCCCGTACGCCAGCCATGTTGAGCGCGTCGGTGACGATGACGCCCCGGAAACCGAGCTCGCCACGCAGCACGCCGGTGAGGATCGTGGGCGACAAGGTCGCGGGGTCGCCGGACGGGTCGAGCGCCGGGACCACGATGTGCGCGGTCATGATCGTGTCGACACCGGCGCGGATCGCCCGCCTGAACGGCGGCGCGTCGATCCGATCCCACTCGGCGCGGCTGTGGTTGATCACCGGGAGACCGGTGTGGCTGTCGGTGGCTGTGTCGCCGTGACCGGGGAAGTGCTTCGCCGCGGCGGTCACCCCGGCCCGGTCCTGGAAACCGGTGACCTGGGCGGCGGTGAGGTCGGCCACGAGGGTGGGGTCGGCGCCGAAGGACCGCACCCCGATCACCGGGTTGCCCGGGTTGACGTTGACGTCGGCGATCGGCGCGTACGGCTGTCGGATGCCGACGGCGCGCAGCTCGCGTCCGGTGACCTCCGCCGCCGTCCGGGCGGCCTGGGCCGACCGCCCCGCGCCCAGGGCCATCGACCCGGGGAACTGGGCGGCGGGGGAGGGCATTCGCACCACCGCGCCCTGCTCCTGGTCGGTGGAGATGAGCAGCGGCACCCTGCCCTTCGCCCCGTCGCCGCGGGCGGCCCGCTGGAGGCCGTTGGAGAGGGTCGCGATCTGCCGGGGACTGTCCAGGTTGTGTGACCAGGAGAAGTAGCAGACGCCGCCCAGGTCGTACCGCTCGATCACCTCGCCCGGGGTCTCCACCCCGAAGGCGGCGAGGTTCGCGGCCCGGTCTGTGGCGCTGGGGTCCACGGCGTCACCGCCGTAGACGTAGGTGGCGAAGAGTTGGCCGACCTTCTGCTCCAGGCTCATGTGTCGCAGCGTGGACGTCACCCAGCCGTGCTCGGCATTCGGCGGGCGCGCCGGCGTGGCGGCCTGGGCAGGGAGGGAAGCGAGGGTGGCCACCAGTGTGGCCGCCCAGGCGGTCGCGGTAACGAGTCGGGTCTGCATAGACGCCTCTCAGTCCGGGTGGCTGAAACTTAGCTACACCTCAGCCGCCCGTCAAGAAGACAACCTACAGATAACCGTCGAGCGTCACGGCCGCGCGTCGGTCGGGTCGTCCGCGGCGAACTCGCGGATGGCGGCGCGGATGGCCTCGCCGTACGGGTCGTCGGACAGGTGCGTCAGGTGTTCGCCGGCTCGGGCCAGGTGCTCCCGGGCCTGGGCGGGGTTGCCCAGGCGCCGGTGGCAGTCGGCCAGGTTCAGGTACAGCGACGGCAGGAACGCCTGGACCTGGAGCGAGGACAGGTAACGCTGGGCGCGCTCGTCGGTCAGGTCGGACACGGCGGCCAGGGCGCGCTCGTCCCACACCAGCTCCGCGTCGGTGGTGTCCTGCAGATCGGCGAGGTAATGGGCGAGGGTGCAGCGGTGGAAGGCGTCGCCGGTGGGGCCGATCTCGTCCCACAGTGCGGTGAGGGCGTCCCGGGCGAGAGCCTTCTGCCCTGATCGGCCGAGCTGCACCGCCGCACCGATGCGGGTCATGGTCGGGTCGGGTGTCGGCTGGTTGTCCATGTCGCCGATCGTCGGGCCTCGACCCGGTCGAGGGTCAACTCAGCGGCTCGCAGGCCCGGTGCTCGCCAGCACGCATCACCGTTGGGAGACGATGGCCTCGAGCACCGAACGGACGGACGCCGGTCGACGACCGATGATGGTTTCCAGCGTCGGGTCGGTGACAGCGAACTCTCCCCGTCGCGCTGCGCGGTACAGGCCGAGGGTGAAGTCGGCGGCTGCCGCGGGCATGCCATGCGCGACGGCATCGGCCTTCCACTCGTCGTCGCCGACGACCACCCGGGCGATGGTGCGGCCCGTGATCCCGGTGAGGAGCCCGGCCACCGCTTCGAGGTCGAGCGCCTCCGCCGCGGTCAGCGCGGGCGTGATGCCATCGAGCAGGCCCTCCTCGGCCATTGCGATGGCTGCGGCCTCGGCCAGGTCGGAATGCGCGGTCCAGGACACCGGCCCGTCCGCCGGCGCCACGAGTTGCCCGGTCTCCAGCGCCGCACCGATGGAGTAGCTGAGCGTGCTCACGTAGAACCCGTTGCGCAGTGCGGTGAAGGGAACCCCCAGTCCGGCCAGGTGCTCCTCGGTCGCGGCGTGCGTGGGCTGGGGGGCGAACAGCGAGTCCCTGGAGGCGGCCTGGTGGCTGGTGTAGAGGATCCGTTTGGCTCCCGCGGCCCGGGCGGCGTCGATGGCGGCGCAGTTCGCGACGATCGCGCCGCTGCCGCGGATGGCGGTGGACACGACGAGGACCTTCTCGGCACCCTCGAAGGCGTGCTCCAGCGTGGCTGGGTCGGTGAAGTCCCCGGCACGCACCCGGACACCGCGCTCGGCGAGGCCCGCGGCCTTGTCGACGTCGCGCACGCTCACGCCCACGGCCTCGGGTGGCAGCCGGTCGAGGAGCAGGTCGACGATCTGGGACCCGAGCTGACCAGTGGCACCGGTGACGACCAGCATGATGAACGCTCCTTGTTATCGGTGATTCGCCTCCGACGTTAGCACCGATATTCCGCAGATAACAAGGCGCTGTTAGCATCGGTTCATGGTGACGACGCAGGACACGGCATCTCGCGACGACGTCCGCTCCAGCATCGTCGCGGCAGCCACCCAACTGCTGCGCGCGAAGGGCGCGAACGCGGTGACGACGCGCGCCGTCGCCCAGGCCGCAGGGGTGCAGGCTCCGACCATCTACCGCCTGTTCGGCGACAAGGACGGCCTCATCGACGCCGTCGCCGAACATGTCATGGCCACCTACGTCAGCGGCAAGTCGGTCGCGGCGGACGTCGCGGCGGGTGACCCGGTCGCGGACCTGCGCGCCGGATGGCGTACGCACGTGGATTTCGGCCTGGCGAACCCCGAGCTGTACGCGCTGATCGCGACGCGGGGGAGCGGCGCACCCTCGCCGGCGACGGTCGCGGGCCTCGACGTGCTGCGTCGCCGCGTTCGGCGACTCGCCGCAGCCGGCCTTCTGCGGGTCGACGAGCAGCGCGCACTATTGATGATCCACTCTGCGGGCAACGGAACCATCCTCACTCTGCTGGGAGTGCCCCCGGAGCAGCGCGATCCCGGTCTGAGCGAGGCCATGCTCGACGCTGTGCTCACCAGCATCCTGGCGACAACTCCGGCGACACCCGACACGGCCACGAACGCTGTCGCGGTGACATTCGCGGCGGTGCTGCCCGACCTCCCAGGGCTCACCGACGCCGAACGCGCGCTGATGACCGAGTGGCTCCACCGATCGCTGACCCGCCCGCAGGACCGCTGACGGCGACAGGGCGAGCGCCGCGCTCGCCGCGCGGACGAGAAGGCGTAGGCCCGTGACCATGACTGAAAAGAGCTGGCGGGACGATGGTCGGGCTTGTAGCTTGCAGGTGACGTGACCCGCCCGAGGAGGTGAGACCCATGAACGATGCAGCGATGTGGGTGCTCCCCCTTCCCGTCACGACCGGGCGATTGACGTAGGTGTCGCCGGGAGCGCCCCGCCAACAAGGCCCTCCCGAAAGGCAACACCCATGCGCCCTCAACAATTCACCGGCGAGCCCGCGTCTCAAAACGGGGTCGAGTCGCCGTCCACCAGTGCGGATCGCACGCCCCTCATCTTCGACGTGATCATTGCCGGGTGTGGGCCGACCGGTGCGATGCTGGCCGCCGAACTGCTGCTGCACGGCGTACGGGTCCTCGTGGTGGAGAAGGAAACCGAGCCCGCCTCGTACGTCCGTATCGTCGGTCTGCATGTCCGCAGCCTCGAACTGCTCGCCATGCGCGGCCTGCTGGATCGCATCCTCCCGCACGGCAGGCAGCGGCCGGCCGCCGGCTTCTTCGCGGCAATCGCCAAACCCGCACCGAAAGACCTGGATTCCGCGTACGCCTATCTGCTGGGTATCCCGCAGCCAGTCATCGTCGGTCTGCTCGAAGAGCATGCGATCGAACTGGGCGCGCAGGTTCGGCGTGGTCGCGCGGTCGTCGGCATCGAGCAGGACGACCACTGTGTGACCGTCGAGCTGACCGACGGGGAGCAACTGCGCTCGCGCTATCTCGTCGGCTGTGACGGCGGGCGCAGCGCGGTGCGCAAACTGCTCGGCGTCGGCTTTTCCGGGGAGCCTGCCCGGACCGAGACGCTGATGGGCGAGATGCAGGTGGGCGCGCCGCAGGAGGAGATCGCCGCCACGGTGAACGCGATCCGCGGAAACCATCACCCCTTGTGGCTCCGACCCGCAGGCAACGGGTTCTACAGCGTCGTGGTCCCCGCCGCGGGAGTCAGCGACCGTGCGGTGGCGCCCACCCTCGAGGATTTCCAACAACAGTTGCGCACAATCGCCGGAACCGATTTCGGTGTGCGCTCCCCGCGCTGGTTGTCCCGCTTCGGGGACGCCACCCGGCTGGCCGATCGATACCGGGTCGGCCGCGTCCTCCTGGCCGGCGATGCCGCCCACATCCATCCGCCCATCGGGGGACAGGGCCTCAACCTGGGCGTTCAGGACGCCTTCAACCTCGGCTGGAAACTGGCCGCGCACATCCGGGGCTGGGCACCGGAGGCTCTGCTGGACACGTACCAGGCCGAGCGTCATCCGGTCGCCGCGGACGTGCTGGACAACACCCGAGCCCAGATGGAGTTGCTGTCCCCCGAACCAGGCCCGCAGGCCGTACGCAGGCTGCTCACCGAGCTGATGGACTTCGACGAGGTGAACCGCCACCTGATCGAGAAGATCACCGCGATAGGCATCCGGTACGACTTCGGCGCGGGCCCTGACCTGCTCGGCCGCCGCCTGCCCGACGTCGCCCTGAAACAGGGCAACCTCTACGGTCTGTTGCATCGCGGCCGGGGCCTGCTGCTGGACCGCACCGAACGCCTGACCGTCGGCGGCTGGTCAGACCGGGTCGATCACCTGACGGATCCCACCGCGGAGCTGGACGTCCCCTGTGTCCTGCTGCGCCCCGACGGGCACGTCGCCTGGGTTGGTGACGATCAGCAGAGCCTGGACCAACACCTCTCCCGCTGGTTCGGCGAGCCCGCCCACTGAGTTCAAAGCCGGCCTGGTTGAGTACGGATGCCGCACTCAACCAGGCTGGCCCGGCCGGTGCGGGTCTGGTGCCTTGACCCAGCAGCGGGTCGGTCGCGTGTGCCCTGTGGATGCTGCAGACTCATCGCATGACGGGTCTGACCGCCGAGGTCGTGGTCGACGGTTGTGCCCCGCAGACCCCGGCGCTGGCCCCGAACGGGCGCCTGCTCTGCTACGTCCTCGCTCCCATCAGCCGGGCCGGTGACCACCTCGACACCGAACTCTGGCTCGCCGGCACCGATGACGCCGTCGCACCGCGTCGGGCGACAGCCGACACCGCAACCGAGTCCCGGCCGCTCTGGTCGGCCGACTCGGAGACGCTGTTCTTCCTGTCCGACCGCGCCGACCGCGGCACCCCGCAGCTACACAGATTCACCCCCTCCAGCGGTGTGGTGAGCACGGTGACCACCTGGCGAGCCGGCGTCATCGACCACCTGCCGCTCAGCGGCCCCCACCTGATCGCTCTGCTCGCGAAGGACGAACCCACCGAGCAGGACGCGCGCCGAGCCCGGGACCGAGACGATGCCATCGTCGTCGGCGAGCGCGAATCGCGTGCCCGTTTGCGGATGCTCGACCTGCGCACCGGCCGGGTCACCACCCCGGGTGTGTTCGGCGACCGGCACGTCGTGGAACTGTGCCAACGTCCCGGCGGCGGCCCACTTGCCGTGCTCACCTGGGCCAGCGCCGACAACGACCACGGCCCGCGCATGGGCCAACTGCACCTGTTCGACTCCACGACCGGGAGTGCGGAGAACCTTGGCCCGGTCGCGGCCGACGCACGATCTCTGGCCTGGTGGCCGGGCGAGGACGGTTGGCACCTCGGTTACGTCGCGCTCACCCCGCCGGTGCTGCAGGCCGGCACCGCCGTGTTCGACCTGGCCGTGGACAGCCGCGTCCTGCGCAACCGGACAGCTGGTCTCTCGATGTGCCCCACCCAGCTCTGCCAGACCGGTGCCGCCCCGCTGCTGGTGTGCGCCGACGGTCTGAACACGACACTGGCCCGGCTCGACCCCGCCGGCCTCACCACCCTGTCGCATCACCCCGGACGCCTCGACAACGTCACCACCACTCCAACCGGCACAGAGATCGCCGCCATTTCCGGCACCCGCTATCAACCCCCGAACGTTCACATCGGGCCGTCGACCGGGCCGCTGCGAAGAATCACCAACACCCGCCCGGACCTGGACGGCATCGCACTCGGCACGCAACAACCGCTGGCCTACCGCGCCGCCGACGGCCTCGATCTGGACGGTTTGCTCGTGCTGCCGGTCGGAAGGTCCGCATCGGAAGGCCCGTTCCCGCTGGTCACGATCGTGCACGGAGGCCCCTACGAGCGCTACGCCGATCGGTGCCAGTTGTTCTGGTTCCCCAGCGCGCAGTGGCTGGCCGCCGCCGGCTACGCGGTGTTCCTGCCCAACCCGCGCGGCGGCCAGGGCCATGGTCACCAGTTCGCTGCCAGCGTCGCCGGCCGGGTCGGAGGGCAGGAGTGGACCGACATCCTGACCGGCATCGACCTGCTCATCGCTCAGGGCATCGCCGACCCCGACCGGCTGGGCATCGCTGGTTGGAGTCACGGCGGCTTCATGTCCGCCTGGGCCGTCGGCCAGACCGACCGCTTCCAGGCCGCGCTGGTCGGTGCCGGCGTCGTCGACTGGGGCATGCTCGCCGCGACCGGGGAGAACGGCCAGTTCGAAGCCGCGCTCGGTGGCAGCACCGGCTGGTCCGGCATCGGCCCACACCCCCATGACGCGGTCAGCCCGATCTCCTTCGCCAGCCGCATCCGCACCCCGGTGCTCATCCTGCACGGTGCCGAGGACACCAACGTTCCCCTCGGGCAGGCCGTGTACCTCCACCGGGCGCTGCGCCACTTCGATGTCGAGCACGAGTTCGTGATCTACCCGAGAGAGGGCCACTCGGTCCGGGAACGCAACCATCAACTCGACGTCCTGCGCCGGACCCGCGCCTGGTTCGATCGCTGGCTCCGACCCTGAGCGGGCGCGTGGATCAGACGTCGTCGCTTGCCTGAGCTGACCTCAGGACCTTCAGATCCTTGAGACCTCGGGTCAACTCACCCACTCGCGCGCCGCCACAAGCTCCTCTTCGCCGTCTGGGCACATTAACGGTTTGCCGGTAACAGTAATCCGATAATTAGCTGCCACAAAGGGGGCGAAGCGGGCATGCATCATAATGACAGTTCTTGTGCGTAATGCTTCAGGATGTTGTGGGGATGCTCCTGAAGCGACCCGATGCCCAGCTCACGTGCTCACTCAGCCGCTTGCGGGAAGGGCTTCAGCCCACCTGCCGGCCGTGATGTGCGCCCAGGCCCGCCCGGCGACCTTTTGGTACACGCCCGCTGGCTGCCGTAACCGCGCACGATCAGGCAGCCGTCGTCTCGCCGGCCCGAACGACCGATGAGGTACGCGCGCAGGGCTAGGTCAGCGCTCTGACAGACCCGATCAGGTGGGAAGCCGCCAAGCGGCTCAGGTCGGTGATCGGCCTTGCGCGCCGGCAGCCTGACCGCCGAAATCCCAGGAGAATCGTTCTGACAGAACCGTTCAACCCGTTCGAGGGCAGCGCTTCCCCCGAGACTGCGACATCCTGGTCACTGTGATCACGCAACGGCTCCGGGTTGCCGCGTACGCGGTGTGTCTACGGGATGAGGACGTGCTGCTCGCCCGTTGGGTTTCGCCCGACGGTGCGCGGCGGCACTGGACGTTGCCCGGCGGCGGGGTCGAGCACGCCGAGGATCCGTTCGACGCCGTCGTGCGGGAGGTGACTGAGGAGACGGGGTACGAGGCGCAGGTCGAGCAGTTGCTCGGTGTGAATTCGCGTACGAGGAATGTGGAGCGCAACGACAGGGATGTTGTCGAGCTGCACATGCTGGCCATCTTCTACCGGGCCCGGATCGTTGCCGGTGAGCTTCGATCCGAGACGTGCGGCACGACGGACCTGGCGCAGTGGACACCCGTGGCACAGGTCTCGACCCTGGAGCGCTCCGTCGTCGTCGACGTCGGGCTTGAGCTGCACCGCAGTGCGCCGCCGACCGGGCACGTGGAGACGATCCAGACGACCGGACTCCTGCGGCACTGATCGCGGGGCGACGTCCTGGTCGATGAGCGATCAGCGACCGCACCAGGCCCGGGCCGAAGCGGTGCGGAGCAGCAGCCCGCTGACGAGCAGGGCCAGCACCGCCAGCAGCCCGCCCAGGATCCCCACGATGACAACGGGTTCGACCGGCGGCGTGATCAGCGGCCCGAGGCGCGGCCCGAACAGCAGCATCGTCCCGGCACCACCGAGAAAGGCGAGCCCGACGCCCACGGCGAATCGCTGGGCCACCCGCCACGCGGTCGGGCCCCCGCGCCGGAGGCCCCAGAGCAGGACACCGACGGCCACCGTGCAGCCACCCAGGGCGAGCCAGTTCCCGGCGCCGCCGACCTCGGCCAGGAGCGCGATGTCAACGGCAAGCACGTACACCCACCAGAACGCGAACAGCAGCACGCTGGCGCTGATGCTGGGCGGTCGCCGACCGGTGGCCGCCGGGCCAGGGCGCAACGGCTCAATGATCATCGCTGGATCATACGGACCGGTCACCCCGCGCGACGTGCGCCAGGTCCGCATGACCGAGGTACGCGGTCAGGCGCTTGAGGACTAACGCCTTCGCGACGCTGGCCTCCTGGAGCAAGAGGTTTCCTCCGATGCAGTTGATCTGTGAGCATCGTGCGATGGAGCGCTTGGACAGTCGGACCGTCTACACCAACGCCTGGATGACCGTCCGGGAGGATCGCGTCCGCCGGCCAGACGGCTCGACTGGCATTTACGGGGTGGTGGAGAAACCGGACTCTGCGCTGGTCCTGCCCCGCTGGGCTGAGGGCTTTTGGCTGGTCGAGCAGTTCCGCTACCCAGTTGGCCGGCGAGCCTGGGAGTTCCCTCAGGGCAGTTGGGGACACGGGGTCAGAGGCGACGCCGACGCGCTGGCTCGTCAGGAGTTGGCCGAGGAGACCGGACTGCGTGCGGAGACGGTCACCCATCTCGGGCACCTGTACGAGGCGTACGGCTTTTCCACCCAGGGCTTCGACGTCTACCTGGCCACCGGGTTGACCGAGGGAGAACCGGACCGCGAGGCGACCGAGCAGGACATGGTGCACCGGTCGTTCACCGACGTGCAGATCCGTGCCATGGTGTTGGCTGGCGAAATCGTCGATGCGCCGTCGCTGGCTGCGCTGACCCTCTACGCAATGTCCCGTTGACCCCGCTGCTCGACTCACGCCAGACGGCTCCCGGGGCCGCAGTGTCCCGCGCGCTCAGCCCACCTGCCGGCCGTACGCGGCCCGTGCTGCGGCAACCTCTTCGGACTGCCGTACGCGCCACCTCTTCTGCGCCTCGCTGTTGCACACTCGACACACAGTGCGGTAGCGACCACTCGTCGGATCGATCTCTCGCTCGTGCCCGTTTCGGCACCGCGGCTGCTGGGTGCGGTTGCGGCAGTTCTCGGCGTGGGTCACCTGCTGGAGATGGGTGGGTTCGATGCAGTCCGGCGCGCCACACAGGTGGCGCACGTCCAACCCGGGGTCGTATCTACCGACGAAGACAACGTAGGCCGTAATGTGCGCCCAGGCCCGCCCGGCGACCTTCTGGTACACGCCCCGCTGGCTGCCGTAACCGCGCACGATCAGGCAGCCGTCGTCTCGACGCACCGAACGACCGATGAGGTACGCGCGCAGGGACTCCTCAGTGAAATGTCGGGACAAGCCCTTCACCTGCGACAGCATCTCACCAGGCTAGATCAGGGGGCCGCGCGTGGGTGACGAGGACCGGCCGGGTGGACCGGCGTGAGCGAGCGACCCGCCGGTCCTGGCCGAGTTGGTCCCCGCGTTGCTGGTCGGCGCTCGATAGATTGGCGGCCATGTCGTCACTGGCAAGCTGGACGGGTGGGAGTCGCTGTCGCCGGACTGGCGCCCGCAATCGTCGGCGGCGACCCGGACGGGTGGGAAGACGCCAAGAACGAGATGCAGCGGGTCATCGGGGAGTGGGACGCACCGGCGATGACCTCGGACAACTACTGGGACGGCCTCTCGTGGGACATCGCCACCGGCAACTGCCACCCGCTAAAGAACGGCCATCTAACATCCCTCAAGCCCTCGTGGCATTGACACTCAGACATGTCATCACCCGTCTTTGACAAACGGGTTAACAGAAATGCACCCGTGCCGCCGCGCGATCTTCCACGCGACCGTTTCTGAGAGGAACCGCTTCGTCGCCTCGATCCGGAAGAGGCGACGGCTGTCCGGCCCGTCAGGAAGCCCGCGCCGACCGGAAGGTCGTCCGGATCTGATCGGTGAGGATGCCGGGCTGCTCGAGGGCGGCGAAGTGTCCACCGCGGTCGAGCTGAGCGTAGTGCAGCACGGTCTCGTAGCGTGCTTCGATCCAGCGCCGGGACGCCTGCACGGCCTCGCCGGGAAAGATGCTGAACCCGGCGGGGACGGGGTTCGGCCCCCACGAGCCGGCGCTCATGGCGTTGCTCTGTCGGTCCTCCCAGTACAGCCTGGCGGAAGACGCCGCGGCGTTAGGCAGCCAATAGAGCATGATGTCGTCGAGGATCTCATCACGGTCGACGACCTTTTCGGGGTTGCCGTCGCTGTCGGTGACGTCTTGGAAAAGGGTGTAGATCCAGGCGGCGAGGCCGGTCGGAGAGTCCGCGAGCGAGTAGCCGATCGTCTGTGGCCTGGTCGCCTGCTCCCGGGCGTACCCGTCAAGTTCGCTCTGGTAGCGCTGGGCGCGCGCCATCATCTGCTGCTCTTCCCCGGTGGCCGAGCTCATCTCCTGCGGGGTGGGGAACACCAGCGGCAGGTTGAAGTGAATGCCTCGGCTCCGCTCGGGCGCTTTGCGGGAGATCTGTTCGACGACGGCCGCACCCCAGTCGCCGCCCTGGGCGAACCAGCTGTCATAGCCGAGGCGCTGCATGAGGGTGATCCACGTGTCGGCGACGCGGGAGATGTTCCAGCCAGTCGTGGTGGGTTTGTCGGAGAACCCGAAGCCCGGCATGGAAGGGATCACGACGTGGAAGGCGTCCTCGGCGTTGCCGCCGTGGGCGACCGGATCGGTCAGCGGGCCGATCAGGTGCCGGAACTCCAGGACCGAGCCGGGCCAGCCGTGGCACAGCAACAGCGGTGCTGCGCCGGGCTCGGCCGAGCGCACGTGCAGGAAGTGGACGCCGATCCCGTCCAGGACGGTGCGCGATGAGCCGAAGCTGTTGATGGCCCGCTCGGTGCGCCGCCAGTCGTAGCCGGTGGCCCAGTGGTCACAGAGTGCCCGGATGCGGTCGAGTTGCGGTCCCTGGCTGGTGTCGCCGACGGTCTCACGGTCGGGCCAGCGGGTGATGGCGAGGCGGTGCAGCAGGTCCTGCAAGTCTTGCTCGGGAATTGCGATGGGAGACGACGTCACGACATCGTTGGTGAGGGAAGAGGTAGGCATTCCAGTACCGTAGCAGAGAGTGGAATTCTCCTTCAACTTGGAAGAGATATTCCGCTTGTGTATGCTCGGACACGTGAGCGAGCCACCCCCGTCCCTGCGCCGTGATGCCGTGCGTAACCGTCAACTGCTCCTGCGCACGGCGTACGAGCTCATGGCCTCCGACGGCCTGGATGTCCCTTACGAAGACATTGCCCGGGCCGCCGGCACGGGGATGGGCACGATGTACCGGCGCTTCCCGCAGCGTCAGGACTTGCTGGACGCCCTGTTCAGCGAGCACATCGACACGGTGATCGGCTTCGCCGAGCGGGCCGCGCAGTGCGGCGACGCCTGGGCCGGGCTCGCCTGGTTCCTGGAGCAGCAACTCGAGATCGAGGCGCAAAGCCGGGGGCTCGGGGAGCTGTTGCGCAGCCGCAGCCAGGCCACCGCACTGGTGCAGCGGGCGCACGAGCGAATGACCCCGCTCGTGGCAGATCTCATCACCCGAGCCGTGCGTGCGGGCCAGCTACCGGCCGGGGCGACCCCCGCCGACTTCGCCGCCGTGCACGTCATGGTCGGCAGTGTCATGGACGCCTCCCGGGCCTTCGCCCCCCATCTGTGGCGCCGCGCTCTCACCATCGCCCTGGCCGGCCTGCGCAATGCCGAACTATCCGGCGACCCGCCTGACGAGGCAGTCATCGACTACCTCTACAACGACAAGAAATGAAGGTCCAACCCATCATGGCCCTGCCCGACGACCTCCTCGCGGTTCTGCACAGCAAGGCGATCTGCTTCGTCACCACGCTGATGCCCGACGGATCTCCGCAGATTTCCCAGACCTGGGCCGGTACCGACGGCGAACATGTGCTGATCAATACGGTGGTCACCCACCAGAAGACCCGCAACATCACGCGCGACCCCCGCGTCGCGATCGGCATCGCCGACCCGGCCGCACCATCCCGCTCCTGGGCGCTGCGCGGCAGCGTCGTGACCGCCACCACGGACGGCGCGAGGGAGAACATCGACGAGCTGTCCCAGAAGTACATCGGCCGGCCCTACCCCGGCTTCGGCGGTAACCAGGAGCAGCGCCTCGTCCTCACCGTCAAGGTCGACAAAGTACATACACCTTGATGCCAGCCACCCACTCCGCGACGTGGGTGTAGGTGGAGATGCCCTGCCCGCGGGCGAAGTAGCGCGACAGGTGCCGGGCGGTGATGGACTTGCCTTTGACCGGGAACCGCTGTCCGTCAGAAGAGGACAAGGTGCCGGAGCCGAAGGTCTGGGTCAGCGGGAGCCGATGGTGGTAGTTCACGATCGCCGCGTTCGCCGCCTCCAGGATCTCGGGCCGGAAGTACCACTCGGCCGTCCAGGCCAGCACGTCATACGGCACGCCGCAGGACTCCGACATCGCCGTCAGGCCCATGTTGGTGGCCTCGGCGATGATCACGTACATCAGGTTGCGCTTGAGCTCCGCCGGCCGGTTCACCTTCCCCCGGCGTGCACCAGGTGGTCGGTGAACCCGGTCCTGGCGTCGACCTCTACCAGCACTGATGCGAGGGGTAGGCGGGGCAGCATGCCGGCCAGCTCGGTGCGCAGCACGTCGGCTTCGGCCGGGACGTCCTCGGCGGTCAGCGACGACGCTCGGAGAGCAGGTGCTCGACCCGCCGAGCGGCCCGGCAGGCGGTGGCGGCGGTGGACTGCCGATCACCGGTTCACCCATCCTCACCATCGCGGCGGTCGGGATCCTGCTGATCCTGATCGGCATGGCGGCCCTGTGGCGTACGCCGGCTGCGGTGGGTGGTCAAGTAGGTCACACCGTCCCGCCGCACCCCTGACGCGTGCGCCGGGACGGTCCGCCGCTGGTCACGCCCACGTTGGCAGCCAGATCTCCGCATCGACTGGGCTCGTTCGTCGCGAATCGAGATGATCGCGGAGTGTGGCGAGCGCGGGATGCGGGTTGTCGTCGCGCCAGATCAACGACATGGGGTAGACCGGGGCCGGCCCGCGTACCGGTATACGCCGCAGGTCGTAACTGTCCGGCCACAGGTACCGGGTGCGTTCGCCGGCCAACGTCGCCAGTTCCGCGGAGTCGGCGATCTCGGCCAACAGTGCCTCGTTGCCGAAGACCGGCCCGACCAGGTCGATGGTGAGGCCGAACGCGGCGCCGAGGTCGTCGTAGTAGTCCGCCCACTCGGTGCCGGAGGCCATGCCGGGCATCCAGATGCGGTGCGCGGCGAGCTGCGCGGGCGTGACGGTGCGGGCGTTGGCGAGGGCGTGGCGTGGCCCGACGAGGAGTTCGTGGTGTTCGTCGATCACGCGGGCGGTCCTGATCCCGTCGGGCAGATGGCGGGCCGGGATGGGGACCGCGTGGAACGTGGCGTCGACCGCCCCCGCCTCGACGGCCGCCATCGCGGCATGGACCTCGGCGTCGAGGGTGACGACATCCAGCTCGATGCGGGGATGCGCCCGGTGGAAGTCCTGCAACAGCACCGCCGGGGCGATGCGCCGACTGTGCACATCCACGCGCAGGGCGCGCCGACCGGGGCGTACGGAGGCGTCGGCGCGCGCCTCGACGCGCAGCAGTTCCCGGGCGTGGGGCAGGAAGGTCTGGCCGTCGATCGTGAGCTGGGCGCCGCGAGCGGTGCGGTTGAACAGCCGTACCTGAAGATCCTTTTCCAGGGCGGCGATGCGCTTGGACACGGCCTGCTGGGTGATCGACAGCGCGGTCGCGGCGTCCTGGAACTGACCGGCGTCGGCGGCGGCGACGAACGTGCGTACGGCGTCGAGATCCACGCCAGGAACCCTACTTCCACAACATCTGGTTGTGGCTCACCGTCGGTTCGGTTGTTTGATCTGGCCTCTGCACCCTTGCTTTGATCGCACCGGCCAACGGCAGGTTGTTGGAAGCGGGGGTGTGGGTTGTGGCGGCGAGACGATCCCTGGGCCGGCGGTTCCGGTGGTTGTGGGCGGCGTACGCGGTCAGCGCCTACGGTTCTGGCTTCGGCTTCGGTGCCCTACCGCTGATCGCCGTGCTGGTGTTGGACGCCAGCCCCGCCCAGGTGTCCGCGCTGTCGGCTGTGGGGCCGGCGGTGGGCGCGCTGGTCGCGTTGCCGCTCGGGCCGTGGGTGGAGTTCCGCCGCAAACGGCCGGTGATGGTCGTGACGGATCTGGCCCGGTTCGTGGTGCTGCTGACGATCCCCATCGCGTACGCGCTCGGCCGGCTCGGTTTCGCGCAGTTGTTGGTCGTCTCGGCCGTCGTCGCCACCGCCAGGATCGCTTTCGGTGCGGCCAGCGGCGCCTACCTCAAGGCCCTCGTCCGGCCGGACGACCTGCTCGTGGCCAACGCGAGGTTCGAGTCGACGACCTGGAGCGCCATCGCGTTCGGGCCGCCGCTGGGCGGCGCGGCGGTCGGCCTGTTCGGCCCGGTCGCCACCATCGTGGCCGATGCCGTGAGTTACCTGCTCTCCGCGCTGGGGATCACGGCGATCGGCGGGCGGGAGGAACACCCCCGGCGCGGTGGCGGTCGCCGGGTGCGGGCCAGCGAGGTGCTCGACGGCTGGCGGCACCTCCTGACCCACAGTGGCCTGCGGGCGCTCTACCTCAACCAGCTGCTCGTCAGTGGGCTGATCATGGCCACCGAGCCACTGCTGGCAGTGCTCCTGCTCGGCGAACTCGGGTTCCCACCCTGGCAGTACGGGCTTGCCTTCGCCGTGCCCTGCGTCGGCGGGCTCATCGGCTCACGCCTGGCCCGCCGGGTCGTCGCGAGGTACGGCCAACACCGGATCATCCGCACCGTGGGCACGTTGCGCGCGATCTGGCTGGTCGGCCTCGCCTTCGTCCAGCCCGGTGTCGTCGGGCTCGCCACGGTGATCGCCGTCGAACTTGCGATCATCATCAGCATGAGCCTGTACAACCCGGTTCTCGCCACCTACCGCCTGGAGCAGACGCCGAAGGACCGCGTGGTCCGCACTCTGACGGCCTGGTCGATCGGCAGCAGTGCCACCATCGCGGTCCTCAGCGCGCTCGGCGGACTGTTCGCCGCCGCCACCAGCCCTCGCACGGCCATCCTGGTCGCGGGACTGCTGATCCTCGCCAGCCCGTTGCTGCTACCGCGCCGCCCCGATCCCGGAGCGGCAGGGAACGCCGAGGCCCACGATGACGGCCGCCCGCAGACGATGCGGGAGTTCGCCTGATGTTCCAGCCGACCTACCCGATCCGCACCGCTCGGCTCACCCTGCGTCCGTTCACCATCGACGACCTCGATGACGTGTACGCGTACCAGCGTCGACCCGACGTCGTTCGCTGGATGCTCGGTGCCGAGCCGCGTACCCGTGAGCAGTCGCGGTCGTCGGTGCTCGCCATGGCCGGCGAGGACGAGCTGCGCGTGGAGGGGGACTGCCTGGCATTGGCCGCGGTCGGTGAAGCGGGGGTGATCGGGACCGTGGAGTTGGTGTGGCGCAGCCAGCTCGACCGTACGGCTGAGCTCGGTTTCGTGTTCAACCCCGACCATGGGGGTCGCGGGTTGGCGACGGAAGCCGCTTCGGCGTTGGTGGACTGGGGTTTCACCGAGTTCGGCCTGCACCGGATCTATGGCCGGTGTCACGGGCGCAACGCCGCCTCCGCCCGTCTGATGGCCCGGCTCGGCATGCGCCGCGAGGCACACCACGTCGCGAGCTATCTGTTCGCGGGGGAGTGGGCTGACCAGCTCGTGTTCGCGATCCTGGACCGCGAGTGGCAAAGCCGTACCCGCACGTCGCCGTGATGATCGACTGTCACGGCGACGTGCGCGTACGGCCGACGCTCAGCCCTGGCGGCCCAGCCACTCCCGGTAGGCGGTGGGCGCGATGACGGCGCCGTCGGGGGCGACGAGGACGTCGTCGGGTGCGGCGGCGAACATGCCGGCGGTGTCGTCGGTGGTGACGGTGCGCTGGTCACCACGGGCGGCGAGGGTGATGCGCCCCAACTCGTCGAGGGCGAAGACCTCGGGGCCGGCGACGTTGCGGATGCCCCGCAGCGGCGCGCCCATGCTGACGTCGGCAACGGCCTGCGCCACGTCGGCGGCGGCCATCGGCTGCACCGGGGTGCTGGGTAGGCGAACGGTGGTCTCGTCGGCGGTCCAGGAGAGGATCGACTCGACGAACTCGAAGAACTGGGTGGCGCGGACGATCGAGTACGGAACGGGACCGGCCTTGAGGATGTCCTCCTGGAGGGTCTTGGCGCGGTAGTAGGCCAGGTCGGGCACCTGGTCCACGCCGACGATGGAGAGCACCACCGCGTGACCGACGCCCGCACGCTCGGCGGCGGCCAGGAGGTTGTCCATGGTCGTCTGGAAGAAGGCGGGGGAGGCGTCGTCGAAGGTCGGCGAGTTGGTCAGGTTGACGACGACGTCGGCGCCGGTGAGCGCCTCGGACAGCCCCTGCCCGCTGAGGAGGTCCACCCCGGTGGACAGCGAGTGCGGCACCGCCTCATGCCCGGCGGTCTGCAGGATCTTGACGACCTGCGACCCGATGAGGCCGGTCCCACCCAGTACGGCGATCTTCATGCTCATGCACCTTCCTGTGAAATGTGGTCGTCTGTCCGGCTTCCCGGCTCAAGCCAAACTCGGACCTCTCCTGTCCGAGAACAATACTCGGACATTGCAAGTCCGAGTATCCGGGGTTGGCTAGGGTGAGGTCATGAAGATGTCCGGCGGGGTCGAGTGGGCGCTGCACTGCTGCGTGGTCCTCACGACCAGCAGCACGCCCGTCCCGGCGGCCAAACTGGCGGAGCTGCACGATGTCTCCAGCAGCTACCTCGCCAAGCAGCTCCAGTCGCTCGCCCGCGCCGACCTGATCCACTCCGTTCAGGGCAAGTCGGGCGGTTACGTCCTCACCCGGGCGCCGGAGAGCATCACCCTGCTCGACGTGGTGCGGGCCGTCGACGGCCCGGGGCCCAGTTTCGTCTGCACGGAGATCCGCCAGCGCGGCCCGTTCGCGACACCGGCCGACTCCTGCACCACGCCGTGCCCGGTCGCCCGTGCCATGTGGGCAGCGGAGGACGCGTGGCGCCAGGCGCTCGCCGCGGTCACGATCGCCGATCTCGCCCGCGACGTCGACACCGCCTCCGGCCCCGAGGCACTGGCCGGCATCCACACCTGGCTCACCAGCGACCGCGCCGGCTGACCACTGTCAGCCGGTGTGGCGTACCTCGGTGTCCCAGATCTGCGACCACGGACGCCGCAGACCCCGGCACACGTGGATCGGGCCGCCGTTTTCGTCGTTCTCCACCTCGACCCGCTGGTCCACCCGCCCAGCGAGCGTGCACGTCTCGAACCAGGCGTTCAACGGGTCGGGCCGTTCCCAGCCGACGGCGATGACCACGTCCGCTTCGGCGGGTGGCCGATCGAAGTCGACCATGCTGTTGTGCCCGGAGTAGGCGCGCGGAAGACCACGGGCCGGACCGTACCGGGCCACCGCACCGGCCTCGCCGTAGTTGCCGGTCAGGATGACCGCCCGGGAGCGCTCCTCGGGTGACAGGCCACCGTGGACGGCGGCGAGCGAGTCCGCGAACGTCGGCCAGCCGATCGTCTCGCCGGCGTCGTAGTTGACGTCGACCACGAACCCGGGGAGCCGCTCGGCGGGCAGCACCGGCAGCAGCAGCACGATGTTGGGCAGGAGGAACGGCACCACGCCCAGCACGAGCAGCCCTCGACGCAGCCGGATCGACCCGCGCGACGCCCACGCGACGGTGACCAGCACGCCGGCGGCGGTGAGGACCAGCAGCAGCGGCGCGTCGTAGTAACCCTTGCCGCCGGCGATCAGCACGATGCCGACCACCACCAGCCAGGCCCAGCCCACCGCCCGGTACGCCCGCCACGCCGGTCGGCGCAGCAGCGCGACGAGGCCCGCGATCCAGATCGGTACGGCGTACGGGCTGATGATGACGAACTGGAGGGTCAACGCGTCGACCCGACCGCTGTAGGAGCTGTCCCCGTCGGAGATGGAGGCCGCCACACCGAGCTGCGGGAAGCCGTGTGCCGCCTGCCAGATGAGGTTCGGAGCGGCCAGCAGCACGGCGACCCCGGCAGCGGCGAGCACCCACCGGTCACGCAGCAGCCGACGTGGCCCGGCGATGAGCACCCCGGCGATCAGACCCACTGCCAGCAACGCCGGCAGAAGCTTGCTGAGCATGCCCACCCCGAGCGCCAGACCGATGCCGAGCGCCCAGCGGCTGTCGCCGGTGCGCAGCAACCGCACCGCACACCACATGGCGGCCAGCCAGACCAGCAGGTCGACGGTGGTGGTGCTGAGCAGGTGACCGCTGGCGAGAACGATGCCGGACAGCGCGGCCAGCACCGCCGCGAAGGTCTGCGCGCCACGGCCGCCGCCCAGCTCCCGCGCGATGGCGGCGACCAGCAACACTGCGCCACCAGCCAGCAGCGCCGACGGCGTCCGCAGCACCACCAGGTTGCCCGGTGCGATCGTGTCGAGCAGCCGAGCGAGCGCCGGGACCAGCGGACCCTGGTCGACGTAGCCCCAGTCGAGGTGTCGGCCGGCAAGCAGGAAGTACAACTCGTCGCGGTGGTAGCCGTACCGGCCGGCGAGCAGCAGCAGCGTCACAGTGGTCGCTGCGGAAACCAGCCACGGGCCGCGCCCTCGTGCGCCAACCTCCGGTGGCGCGCCCGGCGGTGCCGCCGGAGCCGGCCGCTGAGGCCGGTCAATGTCGATCGCGGGGTCGCTCACCTGCTCATGATGACCCGCGAGGTGGTCGCGCGGGTGCCCGTACCGCGTTCGGCACTGTCCCGCATGCGGGTGGTCGGGACGGGTGCGAAGATCGGCTTCGTCACTCGGACCGAAAGGACGATATGCGCTATCGCACTCTGGGCTCCACCGGCACTGTGGTCTCGACCCTGTGCCTGGGCACCATGACCTTCGGCGCGGAAACCGACGAGGCGGGCAGCTTCGCCCAACTGGACCGGTTCGTCGAGGCCGGTGGCACCTTCATCGACACCGCCGACGTCTATTCCGCCGGTGTCTCGGAGGACATCGTCGGGCGTTGGCTGCGGGCCCGGCCCGACCTGCGCGACCGGCTGGTGATCGCCACCAAGGGGCGTTTCCCGATGGGCCCGGGGGCGAACGACGCCGGCCTGTCCCGGGTGCACCTCACCCGCGCGCTGGACGCCAGCCTGCGGCGACTCGGGGTCGAGGCCGTCGACCTCTACCAGGCGCACGCCTGGGACCCGATGACCCCACTGCCGGAGACCCTGCGGTTCTTCGACGACGCGGTGACCGCCGGAAAGATCCGCTATGCGGGGGTCAGCAACTTCACCGGTTGGCAGTTGCAGAAGGCCGCCCTGCTCACCCAGCACCTCAACCTCACCCCGATCGTGACCCTGCAACCGCAGTACAACCTGCTGGCTCGGGAGATCGAGTTCGAGCTGGTGCCGGTCTGCGAGAACGAGGGCATCGGCATCCTGCCGTGGTCGCCGCTGGGCGGCGGCTGGCTGACCGGCAAGTACCAGCGCGACAGCACGCCCACCGGAGCGACCCGCCTCGGCGAGAACCCCCAGCGCGGCGTCGAGGCGTACGCCGGTCGCAACGCCGAGGAGCGCACCTGGCGGGTGCTCGACGCGGTCCGTCAGGTCGCCGGGGAACACGGCGTGTCCATGTCGGCGGTGTCGCTGGCCTGGCTGGCGGCCCGACCGGCGGTCACCTCGGTCATCCTCGGCGCGCGCACCACCGAGCAGCTCGACGACAACCTGACCGCCGCGGACCTGGTCCTCGACGCCGAGCAGATGCGATTGCTGGACGAGGCGAGCGCCCCGCTGGTGGGGGACTACCCGTACGGCGCGGCGGGTGTGCGGCAGCGCGCCCGTGACCTGCCGACCTCATCATGATTCCCTTCCCCGAGCCCACCGCGCCGGCCGGCAGCCGCACCGAGGTCTTCCTGCGCTACCTGGACTACTTCCGCGAGTCCACTGTGGCCAAGGTGTCGGCGTTGGCCGAGCCGGAGCTGCGCCGCAGCCGGCTGCCGTCGGGGTGGACCCCACTGGAGCTGCTCACGCACCTGCGCCACGTCGAGCTGCGCTGGATCGAGTGGGGTTTCCAGGGCCGGGACGTCGCCGACCCGTGGGGCGACCGCCGCGACGACCGCTGGTACGTCGCCCCGGAGGAGACCCGGGAGGACCTGGTGGCGGCGCTGCGGGCCCAGGGCGAGCACACCAACTCGGTGGTGACGGCACACGACCTGGCGGAGATCGGTGCGCCGGGGCCGCGCTGGAACGGCGCGGACCCGGCGTCGCTGGAGCGGGTGCTGTTCCACCTGGTCCAGGAGTACGCCCGCCACCTCGGCCACCTCGACGTGGTCGCCGAACTCGCCGGCGGCCCCCTCGGCGAGTGAGCTCCCGGCTCGATAATGGGCCAATGCCGTCGCTCGTCACACCCGCACTGCCCGCCGGGAGTCTCGGCGCCCAGGACCAACCCCACCTACCGGTACGCCCCGGGCTGGCGCTGCGGCCGTGGCGCGACGACGACGCCGGGGTCGTCCGGGTCGCGTTCGACTGTCCAGCCATCCAGCGCTGGCACGTCCGCCGTCTCGACAGTGACGACGAGGCGCGGGCCTGGACGGCGCAGTGGGCCGGCCACTGGCACGAGGAGACGTCCGCGAGCTGGGCGATCGTCGACGCGGACGACCGGCCGCTCGGTCAGGTGGGGTTGCGGGGCGTGCTGCTGGCCGAGGGGTCGGCGCACCTGTCGTACTGGCTGCTGCCGGGTGCACGCGGTCGGGGGATCGCCACCGAGGCGCTGGGAGCCCTGACCCGGTGGAGCTTCACGGACGCCGGTCTGCACCGACTGGCCCTGGAGCACTCGACCGCCAACCCGGCGTCGTGCCGGGTGGCCATGCGGGCAGGTTTCCCCGCCGAGGGCGTGGCTCGCGGGTCG
The DNA here is from genome assembly GCF_006715105.1 of Micromonospora sp. A202. NCBI lineage: Bacteria > Bacillati > Actinomycetota > Actinomycetes > Micromonosporales > Micromonosporaceae > Micromonospora > Micromonospora sp. A202. Next base: position 3,058,050 of record NZ_VFMP01000001.1, read on the forward strand.
GTCCGCCACAGCGACGGCTGGCACGACATGCACCTGCACGCACGGCTACGCACCGACGGCTTGACCTGATCAGTGGACGCCAGCGGATGTGGGCCTGGGCGGGCACCACCGCCGACTCGACGGGCCCTACCATCTCCGGCATGGCAACGCGGCTCGTACAGATCAACATGAAGGCCCGTGACGATTCCGCGCTGGGCGGTTTCTGGGCGGCGGTGCTCGGTTGGGAGATCTCCAGCGAGGGCCCGGGCGTGACCAACCTCGAACCTGTGGGCTTCGTCTACCCGGACCCCGTCGCTGTCTGCATCGACCTCGTCGTCTCCCCGGAACCCAAGACGGTGAAGAACCGCGTGCACGTCGACCTCGCCACCACCTCGGCGGCTCACCAGGCGGAGGTGGTGGCGCGCCTGAAGGATCTCGGCGCGACACCTGCCGACGTGGGGCAGGGCGACGTTCCCTGGACGGTCCTGGCCGACCCGGAGGGCAACGAGTTCTGCGTGCTGGAGCCCCGGGCGCTCTACCGGGACACCGGGCCGATCGCCGCGGTCGTGGTCGACTGCGCGGATCCGCGAGCCATGGCCGACTTCTGGAGCCAGGCCACGGACTGGGTCCTGCACGACGTGACCGACCGCCAGGCGGTGCTGCGCTCCGCCAAGGGCGTCGGCCCATACCTGGAGTTCGTCCGGACACCCGACGTGAAGACCGTGTGGAACCGCGTCCATCTCGACGTCCGCCCCTACCCGGGTGACGACCCGGAGACCGAGGCGGCCCGACTGCGGGCTCTCGGCGCCACCGCCGTCGATCTGGGCCCCGACGACGTCGCGTGGACCGTCCTCGCGGACCCCGAAGGCAACGAGTTCTGCCTGCTCAGCCCGAGCTGACCGTACCCGTGAGAGGACTAAGGTCCTGAGGCGCAGTCAGGCGGCGTCGAGCGAGCTGAACTGGATACTGACGAGCCGCCATCCGGCCGACAGTTCGATCCAGACCTGAGTCAGTCGGACCGCCAGTGCCATCTCATGGCCGCGCCAGGACGCCCGGCTGCGCTGGACACAGCGCACGATGGCGGTGCGCTCGTAGCGGCGCACGTCCAAATCGCCGGTCTCCAAAGAGAGATAGGCGAAGTCGGCGTGACGGTCGATCCACTGCCGTTTGTCGAGCTGGTAACCCCGCTCGCCGATGGACATGAAATCGTCCGCCAGCAGTGCGTTCAAGCGGCCAGTATCTGCCCCGAGTTCGGCGTCGTCAAAAGCTTGCTGGAGTTCGCGGATGTCGGTTGTCATGGGCCATCCTGTCGCGCAGTGGTGAGGTTGGGTCTCTGTTCACATCGTGACGACTAGCTTGCCGGTCGTGTGCAGACGGACGAAGTCCACGCACGCTTGAACGCCGTCGTCGAGGGTGTAGCGGCGGCCGATGGTGGCCGGTAGTTCGCCGTGCACCGCCAGTTCGCCAACCTCGCGCATTCCGCCGAACGTGCCGTCCAGGTCCAGCACGAAATGCAGACCCACGTCGTCGCGGCTGATCCACTCCTGTTGCGGCACGGGGTAGGTGATCGTCAGTAGACGTCCGCCTGGGCGAATGGCGTTCGCGACCGCGGTGAGGCGGTCGCTCGGCAGGACCAAGTTGAACGCGACATCGACTCCTGCGGGGTACTGCGTTTCGGCGTATCCGATGGTCTCGCCGGCGCCCAGTGCTCGCAGAACGTCGGCATCGGCGGCGGTCGCGGTTGCGGTGACCCGGGCTTTCACGGCGGCGAGCAGCGAAATCAGCGCGGTACCGACGCCGCCGGTGGCGCCGACCACCAGGACGGTCTCGCCTGGCTGGACTTGGGCGGTGGCCATCAGCGCCCGGGCAGTCAGGCCGATGGTCGGCAGAGCTGCTGCCTGTTCGACGTCGAGACCGGGCGGGCGATGCGTCAGTAACGGGGTGTCGGCCTCGAAGACCGCGTACTCGGCCAGCGACCCGGTGCTCAGCGACGGCCGCGTCGTACCGACCATGGTTCGCAGCACTCGGGGCACGGCCTGACCGAAAATCTCGTCGCCCACCTGATAGGCCGTGACCCCGTTACCGATATCGCTGACCGTGCCGGCGAAGTCATTGCCGGGTACGTGCGGAAATTTCAGCGGCACGACCTCGCGGAAATCGCCGCTGGGTAGCCGCACGTCTGCCGGGTTGATCGAGGCCGCTGCGATCCGGACCTGAATCTGCCCCGGACCGGGCTGCGGCACCGGCACGTCGGCCACCACGTATTCCTCGGGTGGTCCGTAGTCGGTTGCAACAACTGCCTTCACGCAACTTCCTCCAAACGGACCGCTGGGTCATGTTACGGCGGCCAAGCTAGCAATAAACGGACCGAGCGGTCAACTTGCTAGAATGTTGAAGTGACCTCGACCCGGCCGTTGCGTGCCGACGCCGCCCGCAACAGGGAACTGCTGCTGGCGGCTGCTGCCGACGAGTTCGCGGAGCGAGGCCTGGACGCATCGGTTGCCGACATCGCCCGGCGAGCCGGTGTCGGAAAAGGCACCGTATTCCGCCACTTCGCCAGCAAGGACGACCTGATCGCCGCGATCGTGGTCGACCGCGTCGACGCGCTCAACACGGTCGGCGAACGGCTGTTGGACGCGGCGGATCCAGGCGGGGCGCTGCTGGAATTCCTCACCGCCGCAGCGCATCAGCGACAGCAACGCGACCTGTCGTTTCTGCAGGAGGCCGGCGAACTCACGACAGAGGTCACCAGGGTCCGCAACCGGATGTTCCACATCGTGCACACCCTGGTCGACCGGGCGCGCCAGCACGGCGCCGTGCGGACCGACGTCACCGGCGCGGACATCATCCTGCTGATGTGCGCGCCCAACTACGTCACCACCTACGTGCCGGACGCCCCACCTGACCTGTGGCGGCGGTATCTCGCCATCATCTTCGACGGCCTGCGCCCCGAAGGCGCCCACCCGCTGCCACACCCACCGCCACCGACGTCTTGAGTCGCGTGGACCGTCCTCGCGGACCCCGAGGCAAACGAGTTCTGCCTGCTCAGCCCGAGCTGACCCATACCCTCGTGAGCTGCTTCGTCGGAGTTCGGTGTATGGCTCAGCGGGCTTCGGCCCAGCCGACGAAACGCGGGGTCAGATTGGGCAGCGCGACGCCCGGGTTGAGCGTAATGAGATCGGCTTCGGCTGCCTCCTGAAGCTTTGCCAGGTGACTCAACAGGCCCGGCCGATCCTCGCGGTACTCGCCGAGGAGGCACAGCTTCGCGGCCGAGCACGGCCACAGGATGCCGCAGGCCGGGCAGCGCCACGACGGCCGCAACGGGAAGTGCTTCGGTCGCTCGGGCATCAGACGACCCCCACCGCTTCCCGACCCCGGGTCGGTGCGAGCGAGCGGGCATCCTCGGAGGGGCGGGGGGCCCGAACCTGCACCTGTACGCCCGCACGCATCACGAACAATTCGCGCCGCGCCACCGCCTCGCCCTTCCTGCCCAACTCGTACGCGTCGAGCCAGAGCCAACCGTCGTAGGTGTGGCGATCGGGCAGCTCGCGGATGACCCGGACGACGATCGGCTTCATAAATTGGACGCTCGCGGCGGTGGTCAAGCGGATCACGTCCCCAGCCCTGAGCGCAGGACCGGCCATGGTCGTCGCTCTTCCCGCTTCGGCCTCGCGGGCTTCTTCTCCGTCCTCGTCGGACACGGCTTTCCCCCAGATCAACGTGTGGGAAGGGGCCGCCCCCGTGAGTGCTCGCCCAACGGAAGCGGCCCCGCTACGAACGCGTCCGCCGGGTTCGGGTCCCCTGCCGGCCGCGCCGTCTACACAGCACCTTGCCCGGGGTTGCTGGACAAATACACAGCGTTATCTAATCTCTTCAAGGCAGTTGATTTGTTCCAGGGGAGGGACGGTATGAATCACGCCTTTGTCGCAGCACTGGCTGGGGCGGGTCACACCGCCGAGACCCTCGCAGGTCAGATCGGCGTGCACCCGAAGACCGTCGCCAGGTGGGCAAACCCGGGTCACATTCCCCAGAGCCGCCATCGCTCGACCGTCGCAAAGCTCCTGGCAAAAGATGCCGACGCACTTTGGCCGGACGTCGTCCGTCGCCGCGAACCGGTGTGGTTCCGGCCGTGGGTCGACCTCGAACGCGAGGCGGTGACGCTCCGGTCGTTTCAACTCGCGTGGGTGCCCGGACTGCTCCAGACGGAGGCGTACGCGCGAGCGACCCTGGCGGGCGGGGTGCTGGCACCGGACGCGGTCGCCGAATTCGCCGAGGCCCGAATGAGCCGGCAAGCGATCCTGAGTCGCGACGGCGGACCGCTGCTGATCGCGGTGCTGGACGAGGGGGTGCTGAGGCGACGCGTCGGCGACGACCGCGCGCTGATGGCGTCGCAACTCACGCGCCTGCTTGGCTTTGCCGAGAGCGGCAGCGTTCAGCTCCACATCGTCCCGGCGGACGCGCCCAGTTACCCCGGGCTCGACGGACCATTCACCATCGCCGACATGCCGGACGGATCGCGGGTCGCGCACGTCGACAGCCCTGCCCAGGCGCAGATCCTCGACCAGATGTCGGACCTTGTTAGCCTGGAGCGGCGGTGGGAGCGTATTCGCGGAGAGGCACTGCCCCGAGGACGTTCCGTGGACCTTCTGAGAGAAGCGGCAGCATCATGGACCTGACCGGCGCGCGGTGGCGTAAGAGCACGAAGAGCGGCGGCAACGGCGGTGACTGTGTCGAGGTTGCCGACAACCTTCCCGGCGTGGTCCTCGTCCGTGACACGAAGGACCGCGACGGCGCGACATTGGCCTTCAGCCCGCAGTCGTGGCGTGGCTTCGTGACGATGGCACGCGACGCCGACTGACTGACCACATCGGTCCGGAGGCTCCCCACCCGTTCACGTGACGGTCAACGGACGGCGACGGGTGCGACCGGTTGCGGTTGCGGGGTCGCTGGCCAGGTGAGTCGGCGTACGCCGGGGACGAGTGCCGTGCCCGCGCAGGAGGCGAGGACCAGCAGGCCGGCGACGGCCAGGGGCACGGGCGCGCCGAACGCGTCGGCGGCCAGCGGCGCCAGCGCGTATCCCAGCGGCATGGCGCCGAGCGACACCAACCAGTCGTACGAGGTGACGCGGGCCAGCACCTCCGGTGGGAAGTGGTGCTGCACGACGGTCTCCCAGACCGGGTTGAGGTAACCGAGGGCGGTCAGCGCCACCGCGTAGGCGACGATCACCGCCGGGGCGGGTGCGGCGACGGCGAGCAGGAACAGCGGCGCGGCGTAGCAGGCCAGCCCGAGGTTGGCCAGCAGCACCGGCCGGCGTAGCCGAACCCGTCCGGCCAGCAGCGATCCGACGAGCATCCCGACCGCGCCGGCCTGCAGCAGCAGCACCCAGGTCGTCTCACCGCCGAGGCGGTCGATGGCGACTGCCGGCCCGAGGGTCATCAGCACGGCGGCGGCACCGTTCCACACGCCGTGCCCGAGCAGGCTGGTCCAGAACCAGTCGCGGGCACGTACTTCGCCGAAGCCGTGCCGCAGGTCGGCGAGGACGGAACGGCGGGGCACCGGGACGTGGCGGACCCGCAGCAGCCCGAGCAGGAGGGCGCTGAGCGCGAACGACGCACTGTCGAGGATGAACGCCCAGCCGGGGCCGGCAGCCCAGATCAGCGCGCCGGCCAGCGCCGGCCCGGCGAGGCGACTGGTGTTGGCAGTCATGCCCATCAGGGCGTTGGCCCGCTGCCGGTCGACGGGCTCGACGGTGCCGGCGACCAGTGGAGACGCGGTCGGAATGGCGAACGCCGACGCGGTGCCGCCGAGCGCGGACGCCACGACAACGGTGGTCAGTGACGGGTCTCTGCCGAGCAGCTCCACGCCGACGGCGAGCTGGGTCGCGCAGCGCACCAGGTCGGCCGCCATGGCGACCCGACGGGCGTCGAACCGGTCGGCCACGACACCGCCCAGTGGCAGCAGAAGCAGTCGGGGGATCATCGCCGCGGCGAGGACCACGGCCAGCGCGCCGGTGGAGCCGGTGGCCCGCAGCACGGCCAGGGCCAGAGCGGCGGGCACCACCGCCTCGCCGAGAGCCGAGACGGTACGGCCCAGGAACAGCAACCGGAAGGAGGGGATGCGCAGGGGGTGAGCCATGGCCACAACATACTTCGACGCCGAATCTTTCGGCAATGAATATTTCGACGCTGAGGTAAGCTGGTGCGGTGACCACCACTCCGGATGACGTCGACCGGCACATCGAGCGTTGGCTTCCCGTGGTGCCTGACCTCGACGCGGACGTCGAGGGCGCGGTGACCAGGATGATCAAGCTGATCCGGCACCTGCGGACGGTCAAGGAACGGGTTCTGGCCGACCTCGACCTGCCCGCCCACGAGTACGACACCCTGCACGCCCTGGCCGGCCGACGCGGCCGGGCGGCCCCCTCGGACCTCGCCGTGGATCTCGCGGTTGCCCCCGCCTCGATCACGGCCCGGGTGGACACCCTGCTCCGGCGGGGTTTCGTGCGCCGGATTCCGTCGACAGTCGACCGCCGGCGGGTGGACGTGGAGCTGACCGACGCGGGTCAGGCTGCCTGGCGTGGGGCGATGGAGATCCAGGGCGCCGAGGAGCACCGCCTGCTCGGCGCGCTCACAGCGACCGAACGGCGGCAACTCTCCGACCTGTTGCGCCGGGTGATGCTCGTCGCTGAACAGCCGAAGGTCGACTGAACAGGTCCCGTCGACTACGCAGGCTTGGTCGAGCGAAGGCCGACCGTGCAGGCTCGGAGAAATCGCGTGGCGCCTCGCGTACAGCTGATGCGAGGGTGACCGGCGTGACTGCGCATGCTCTGGCCGGAACCCTGGCCGACGACGGACGGCGACGGATCTTCGCGGCGATCGTGCTGGGTGCCACCAGCGCGACGGAGGTCGCCGAACGGGCCGGCCTGCCGGCGCGGGTGGTGCTCACCGGGGTCCGCCGGCTCGCCGACGCGGGTCTCGTCACCGGCGCGGACGGCTCGCTGGCGGTCGACGAGGCGTCGCTGCGGGCGGCCGCCCGCAGCAGTCGCCCGGCCGACGACGCGGAGCCCAACGCCGACCCGGTGCTGCGGACCTTCCTGCGCGCGGGCGCCCTGGTGGGTCTGCCGGCGCAGCGCAGCCGACGGAGGGTCCTGCTGGCACATATCGCCGAGCGGTCGTTCGAACCGGGCACCCGCTATCCGGAGCGCGCCGTCGACGACGCGCTCAAGGCGTGGTGCGCGGCGGGCGGGTCGGATCACGCGACGCTGCGTCGGTATCTGATCGACGAGCGGTTGCTCACCCGCGAGCACGGCATCTACCAGCGGCCCTGATCGTCCGCTTGGCTAACCGTATCGTCGCGGAGGATCTTGCTAGCCTCGGCGCATGACCTCCTGCACGCCCGCTGACGGCCCCCCGGATCTGTTGTTCCTGCTCTCCTGGGCGAGTCACGCGCTGCAGACCGAACACGCGGCGGGGCTGGCCGAGCTGGGCATCTCACCGCGGGCGCACTACGTGTTGGCGCAGGCGCGCACCGGAGACCTGACCCAGCGGCAGATCGGCGAGCGGTGCGGCGTGGACAAGACCACGATGGTCGTCACCCTCGACCAGTTGGAACGGGCCGGGCTGGCCGAGCGTCGCCCCGTGCCGACGGATCGACGCGCCCGGCTGGTCGCGGTGACCCCGGCGGGGGAGCAGGTCCTGCTGCGGGCGCGGCAGGTGGTCGAGCGCATCCAGGAGGACCTGCTCGCGACCCTTCCCGAGCAGGATCGTGCGGTGTTCCTGCGTGCCCTGCTGGCCCTGGTGAACGGTCCGTTGGCCACCAGCTCCCCGTACGCGCCAGGTAGCCGCTCAGGCTGTTAGTTCCGAGAAAGATAGTTCTGAACAAGACTATCTGTTACGGTCGTACTCGTTCGTTTCCCCTGAACGAGGAGCCGTCATGAGTTCTGCCGCCGTCACGACCCCCACCACCTCGACCCTGCGCCGCCGCGCCCTCGCCGTCGGCGTCGCCGTCGTGGCCTGCCTGGCCATCTGGTCGCTCGGCGCACTGGCCGGTGTCGACTACACCGTCGAGAGTCCGGGTCAGCCCGCCACGGTCATCGGCGCGGGCGCGATCTTCGTTGTCGCCCTGGGCGCCGCCCTGCTCGGCTGGGCCGCGTTGGCCCTGCTGGAGCGGTTCGCCCCACGGGCCGCCCGTCCGGTCTGGATCTCGCTGGCCGTCGCGGTGACCCTGCTGTCCCTCGTCCCCCTGGTTGGCGTCGAGGCCACCGGCGGCGCCAAGCTGACCCTCGGCGCGACACACGTGGCCGTGGCGGTCGCGCTGATCGCCCTGCTGCCCCGCCCTCGCCGCTGAACGGCGGCGCACGGAAGCGTGCCGACCGCTCACGGAGGTCGTCGGTCAGCTACCTGCCGGGTCTTACGCGGGCGGTCGGCTGAGTTTGGCGGCCACGGCGTCGAGGACCCAGTCCAGGCCCGTCGCGAAGGATGTTTCGGCGTCCACGTCTGCGCCGTCGTGCACGGCCCTGGTCAGCGCCGGGAAGCGGCCCGTGGCCAACATCTTCGTCAGGTGCGGACCGGAGGCGCGCTGCCATTCGCGTTTGGACAGGCCTGTGACGCGCTCGGCCCGCAGGTTCGCGATCTCACGCCTGATCGCGCCGGTGAGGTAGGAGCTGACGGTTTCCACGGCGCGCAGAACGGTGTCGATGTCGGCGAAGCCGTCGAGGGCAGCCAGCTTGGCCTCGGTCACGGCCATGCCGTTCGGGCCCAGGGTCGGACGGCCGCCGAGCAGGTCGGCCAGCCAAACGTGGCGCAGGGCGGCCTGCCTGGTGCGGTGGGCGAGGACGCGCAGCGCCTCTCGCCAGTCACCGGGCTGCTCTGCGGGGAGAATCTCGGCGTGGACCTCGTCCACCATGAGGTCGAACAACTCCTGCTTGGTGGAGATGTACCCGTACAGCCGCATCGGGCCGGCGTTCAGTCGGGCGGCGACCTTGCGCAACGACACCGCCTCCAGCCCGCCTTCGTCGGCCAGCGCGATGGCGGCGGCGACGATCCGCTCGCGGTCGAGCGGCACGGGAGGATTCGACGGCTCGGGCCGGTCCCACACAGTCAATGGTCACCACCGTTCTGTTGCTGTGCATCGTACGAGTGGAATACGGTGTATCGCCATGAGACACCGTATCGCCGTGGTCGGGGGCGGCCCTGCGGGCCTCACCTTCGCCCGTGTCCTGCACCGCCACGGCCACCCCGTCGCCATCCTCGAACGCGATCCCACCCCGGACGCACGCCCTCCGGGGGGCGCTCTGGACCTGCACGAAGGACTGGGCCAGCTGGCACTGGACAAGGCGGGGCTGCTGGCAGAGTTCCAGGCGCTGTCTCGCCCGGAGGGGCAGGCCATGCGCATCCTGGACGCTGCTGGCACGGTGCTGCGGGACTGGCGGCCCTCTCCGGATGAGCAGGCCAATCCGGAGATCGATCGCGGGCAACTCCGTGATCTGCTGCTCGGCTCCCTCGACGTGCGGTGGGGTCGAGAGGTCCTGCAGGTGGTGCCGGGGACCGAGGATGGCGTACTGGTTCGTTACGCGGACGGGGGGCAGGAGACGTTCGACCTCGTGGTGGGCGCGGACGGCGCCTGGTCCCGGGTCCGCCCGGCGGTCTCGCCGGTGACGCCGCAGTACACCGGCGTCACCTCGGTCGAGACCTCCCTCGACGACGTCGACACCCGCCACCCCGCCCTCGCCCAGTTGATCGGCGACGGTTCGGTGGCCGTGTACGGCGTGAACCGATCTCTCGTCGCCCAGCGCAACAGCGGCGGTCACGTCAAGGTGTACACCAAGTTTCGCGCGCCGCTGGACTGGCACGCGGGGCTGGACCTGGCCGACGTCGAGGCCACGCGATCAGTCCTTCTGGCTCTGTTCGACGGCTGGGCCCCTCCCGTCCTCGACCTGCTCGGCCACGGCACCGCCTTCCTCCACCGCCCCTTCTACGTCCTGCCCGTATCCCACACCTGGGCCCACGTCCGCGGGGTGACGCTGCTGGGCGACGCCGCCCACCTGATGCCACCGTTGGGGGCGGGCGCGAACCTCGCGATGCTCGACGGCGCCGAGCTAGCGGAGTCCATCGCTGCCGACCCTGAAGATCTGGACGAGGCCGTCCGCGCCTTCGAGGAACGGATGTGGGCACGGGCCAGCAGGTGGGCGACGATCACGACGGCCGGCCTGGAACGCCTCGTGAGCCCGGACCCGGCCGAAGCCCTCGCCCTCTTCGACCAGGTCCAGCCATCCTGATCGCCACGAGCGGGAGCACCGACCGGGGTAATGCCGTTGACCGGGCGGTGATGATCGACTGGTGACCATCACCGCCCGAGCAACCTGGACGACCAGCGTCAGCCGACCCGACCAGCCCGACGCGGTGCTGCTGCTGCGCGAGTACATGACCGAGATGGTGGTGCGCTACCACCGCCGCCCGGCTCTGCCCGGCGAGGTCGACGAGGCGCTCGCGGAGATGCCCAGCGACGACCTGACCCACGCGAGCGGGTTGCTGCTGCTCGCCCACCACGGCACCGACCTGGCCGGGTGCGCCGGGCTGCGCTGGCACTCGGGCTGGGCCGAGCTGACCCGGGTGTTCGTCCGACCCGCGCATCGTGGCGCCGGTGGGGGTGCCGCGTTGCTGACCGCCGTCGAGCAGCACGCACGGGAGGCCGGAGCGCAGGCGATACGGCTGGACACCCGCGCCGACCTGGTCGAGGCCCGCGCCCTGTACGCCCGGCACGGCTACGTCGAGATCCCGGCGTACTCGCACGGCCCCTACGCCGAGCACTGGTTCGAGAAGCGCCTGGGTTGAGCGGTTGACGCTCGCCGGCGGATGCGCTAAATAAGAAGAGGAAGTTGAGTCACCCCGGCTCAACTCATCACCTTCGGCCAGGAGAACCGAGGAGGCATGACCATGTTGATGCGTACCGACCCGTTCCGCGAGATCGACCGGCTCGCCGAGCAGTTCTTCGGTACGGCGGCCCGTCCCGCGACGATGCACCTTGACGCCTACCGCGACGGCGACCACTTCTACGCGGCGTTCGACCTGCCCGGCGTCGACCCCGACACCATCGACTGCACCGTCGAGCGCAACGTGCTCACCGTCCGGGCCGAACGTCGCCGACCCTCCGGTGACGGCGTCGAGCTGGTGGCAGCCGAACGTCCGATGGGTACGTTCACCCGGCAGCTGTTCCTCGGCGACACCCTGGACACCGACAAGCTGGAAGCCGGCTACGAGCACGGGGTCCTGACGCTGCGCATCCCCGTCGCCGAGCGTGCCAAGCCGCGCCGGGTGACCATCACCGCCAACGGCGACGGACGTCGACAGATCAACGCCTGATCATGGTGTCGGGTGGGATCGGCGCGCCTGCACGCCGATCCCACCCGAAGCTGAGAACCTTTTTCACATGGTGTTCTCCGACGCTCCGGTGCTGGCCCGCCCGTCCGCGCCACCCGCGCTGCCGAGTGGGCCGGTCGAGGTCACCGAGGCGTGGCTGCGTAACCGGCGGTTGTCCGAGCACACCCGCGACGCGTACCGGCGCGACGTCACCGGCTGGCTCACCTGGTGCGCCGGCCGGGACCTGGACCCGCTGCGGGCCACGTTCCTGCACGTCAACGAGTATGCCCGGGCGTTGGAGTCCACAGTCGCCGCCCGCAGCGGCCGGCCGCTGACCCCGGCGACCGTGGCGCGACGACTCTCCGCGCTGTCCAGTTGGTACGACTTCCTGGTGAAGCTGGGCGCGGTGCCGGCCAACCCGGTCGCCGGCGCGGACCGGCCCCGCGTCGACCGGGACCACTCCGCCACTCTCGGGCTCACCCCCGAGGAGGTGGACGCTCTGCTCGGCGCCGCCGACGCGGACACGGGCGCGACCGCCCTGCGCAACCGGGCGGCGATCGCTCTCCTCGCCGATCTGGGCCTGCGCGTCGGGGAGCTGATCTCGCTGGACCTGACCGACCTCGGCACCGAACGCGGACATCGCAGCGTGCGTTTCGTCGGCAAGGGCGGCAAGCAACGCCGTCGGGCCCTCACCCCCGGCAGCGGGTACGCCGTGGACGCCTACCTGGCCCAGCGGGCCGCCGCCACCGGTGTGCCGGTGACACAGCTGACCGGGCCGCTGCTGGTCACCGCCAGCGGTGCCCGCCTGGACCGGCACTCGGTGTTCCGGATGGTCCGCCGGCTAGCCCGGGTCGCCGGCATCCCGGCCTGGGCGAAGCTGTCGCCACACTCCCTGCGGCACGCCTTCGCCACCACCGCCCGCTCGGAGGGCGTGCCGCTGGAGGACGTGCAGGACGCGATGGGGCACGCCGACCCGCGCACCACCCGCCGCTACGACCGGGACCGGCACAACCTCGACCGGGACCCGGCCTACGTGGTGTGGGCGGCGCGATCCCGTCGGAGCAGTTGAGCGCTACACGGCAGACGTCGGGTTGTTGATCAGTCGAGAACCGCAGTGGCTTCGACCTCGACGAGGAGATCAGGCTCACCCAGAGCACTGACACCCAGCAGCGTGATGGGCTTGACCAGGTCAACTCCCAGCTTCGCACCCGCCCGAGCGGCGCCTTCGCCCAACAGGGGCATCTTGTCGGGCGACCAGTCGACGACGTAGATGGTCAGTTTCGCCACGTCGCCGAAGGATCCTCCGACTTCGGCCAGGGCGGTGCCAATGTTGAGATAGCACTGCTCGACCTGGGCGGCGAAGTCTCCCTCGCCGACTTTGCGCCCTTCGGCATCGCGGGCCACCTGACCGGCGAGGAAGACGAGCTTGGACCCGGTTGCGATCGACAACTGACGGTAGACGTCCGGCTTCGGTAACCCGTCCGGGTTGACGAGAGTGATGGCCATGCTGACTCCTTCTGTCGTTGCGCCGGGCCGGCTCAGCTCTGCGGTCGGGGGCAGATGCAGAACGGCTGCCCGATCGGGTCGAGAAGCACCACCCACCGCTCGCCGCCGGGCTGGAAGTCCGGCTTCGAGGCGCCCGCCGCGACGAACGTCTCCTCCGCCGTGGCGAGGTCGTCGACGTACAGGTCCAGGTGGTAGCGCTTGTCGCCCGACGGGTCCGGCCAGGACGGCGGACGGTAACCCTCGACCAGCCCGAAGCCGATGGAGACACCACCGGAGCTGATCATCGCGTAGTCGGGTTGGCTGTGGGTGATCTCCCAGCCGAGCGCCTGGTGGTAGAACGCGGCGTGGCCGGCGGGGTCGGAACTGTCGAGGTTGACCATGGCGAGGTCCGCAGAGGCTGTCACGCCAGCAGTATGCCGCCGGGGCCCGACAAGCCCGCGTGACCGACACACGCGTCAGACCCCCGTCCTACGGTCGGCGAATGAGACATGGCCTGGAGATCTCCTGCGGTGGCGCCTCCATCCCGGTGTCCGTTCTGGTGGAGCTGGGTGAGCTGGCCGAACACGCCGGCTGGGACGGCGTGTTCCTGGAGGACTACCTCATCCACTACAGCGGGGACGAGCCGTCCACCTACGACCCGTGGCTGGTGCTCGCCGCGATCGCCGGACGCACCGGGCGGGTGCGCCTGGGCACCACGGTCACCGCGCTGCCCCGGCGCCGCCCGGCGAAGCTGGCGCGTGAGGTCCTCACCCTCGACCACCTCAGTGCCGGCCGCGCCACGGTGGCGGTCGGCGTCGGAGACCCCGGCGACCGAGGGCTGGCCGCGTTCGGCGAGCAGACCGAGGTGTCGGTGCGCGCCGCGATGCTCGACGAGGGCCTCGACCTGCTGACCGGGCTGCTCAGCGGTGAGCGGGTCGACCACCAGGGCACCCACTACCGCGCCGACGGGGTGGCGCTGCGGCCGGCGCCGGTGCAGGCACCCCGGGTGCCGGTCTGGGTCGGCGGCAGCACCCAGGCCGCAGCGGTTCGTCGCCGCGCGGCCCGCGCCGACGGCATCGTTCCGTACAAGCTCACCGACACCGACACATGGTCCGACTTCACCCCCGACGAGGTACGCGAGCTGGTCAACGCCCTGCCACCGACCCGCGCCGACGGTCAGCCGTTCGACGTGGCGATCGGTGGCCGGCGCCGCCGACCCGACGAACGTGCCGAACGGGCGTACCTCGAAGACCTCGCCGCGGCCGGCGCCACCTGGTGGCTGGAGTTCGTCCCGGTCGGCGATCCGGCGGCCATGCGCGCCGCCGTCGCCCGCGGGCCCCTGCGCTGACACGGGTCAGCATGCGGCGAGCATGAGTCGTCGGGCGTTCAGCAGAGCAGATCCAGGTGGTGGTGGGCGTCCTCGGCGATCTCCTCGTGCCGCAGCCAGCGGCGCGCCCACAGCCGGGCGGCCAGTGCCGCCTGCTCGTCGCCCCACGCGGCGTGCTCGACGAGCAACGCGGTGGTCAGCGCGTACGCCAGGTGCAGTGCCAGGCCACGCGCGCCGGCGAGCACCGTCGGTGAGCCCGGGTCGGCGGTCACCGAGGTGATGGTGTCGCCCAGCTGTGCGGCGGCGCCGGCCAGGGTGTCGGCCAGCACCGGCGACAACGGGCGGGCCAGGTCGACGGCGGCGGCGAGCCGGGCCAGCAGCGGCGCGCCGGCGTCCTCCCGGGTCAACGCGCGCAGCACGTCCAGCGACAGCACGTTGGTGGTTCCCTCCCAGATCGGCAGCACCTGCGCATCGCGCAGCAGCCGGGGCACGCCGGTGTCCTCCACGTAGCCGGCCCCACCGAAGCTCTCCACGTACTCGCTGGCGGAGCTGACCGCCAGCCGGCCGGTGGCCAGCTTCGCCAGCGGCGCCACGATCCGCAGCTCCGCCGCGGCCTCCGGGTCGGCGCCGACCTCGACCCGCCCGAGCAGGGCGAACGCGTGCCCGGCCAGGGCGAACGCCCCGGCCGCGTCGACCGCCAGGGTGCCCAGGGTGGCCCGGTGCAGCGGCGAGGACGACAGCGCGCCGCCCGCGACGTGCCGCACGTCGGCGTACGCCCGGGCGTAGGCGAGACCGCGTCTCATCCCGCCCGCCGCCGCTGCGGCGTTGTGCACCCGGGTCACCACGACCAGGGTCATCGCCCGGACCAGGCCGGGCACCGCCGGGTCGCCCAGCGGCACGGCGTACGCGTCGTGCAGACCGATCTCGGCGGTGGGCAGCGCCCGGGTGCCGAGCTTGTCCTTGAGGCGGTGCACGGTGACGCCCGGTGCGGGTGCGCCCGGCGCCAGCCCGTGGGCCAGCGGTGAGTCGACCGCGTAGCGGGGAACCAGGAACGGCGCGAGCACCCGACTGCCGCGCCCGGAGCCCTCCGGTCGGGCCAGCGCCACCGCCATCGCCGCGTCGGCGGCCGAGCAGAACCACTTCTCGCCTGTCAGCCGCCACGAACCATCCACCGCTGGCCGGCCGATCGTGCTGGAACGGCCCAGGTCGGAACCGCCCTGCGACTCGGTCATCCACTGCCCGCTGGTGATCGCCACAGCCGGGTCCGTGGAGATCAGCCGGGGCAGCCACGCGTCGCGGACCCCGTTGTCCACCTCGGGCAGGCTGAGCAGCGCCGCAGCCCCGTCGGCCATCGCCACCGGGCAGGAGAACGTCGCGGACTCCGGCCCGTACAGGTGGAGCAGGGCGTGTTGCACCACCCGGGCGGCGGCACCCCAGGTGCCGCGCGCGTCCGGCAGGTAGGGCAGCGCGACCACGGCGTGCCGGGCGGCGGCGGCCCGCTGCGCCTGCCAGCCGGCGGAGGTGTCGATCCGGTCGACCCGGGCGCCCCACGGGTCGTAGCGGACCAGCGTCGGCGGGTGCGCCTCCGCGTCGGCGTGCGCCGCGCGCAACGGCCCGGCGACGTCCGCGGCCAGGTCGGCGAGACGGCCCTTGGCGGCGGCGTGCCCGGCCGGGCCGAGGTGACGCTCCAGCCAGGACCGCAGCAGGCCATCACCGGCGTACGGGTCGACGGGGGGTGGTACCGGCTGCACGAAGCGGCTCATCGATCGGCTCCTGGCACTGCTCGGGGGTGTGCGCCGACGGTAGACGATCCGTGGTCGCCGCGAACAGGGCACACCCACTCACCGGGGGCACCCAGTTTCCGACTTGTCGTACCTCGGTGCGACCACGTTCTCTACGGTCGGTAGTCGTGGGTGCCGGCCAGTCGTGGAGCCGACCGGCCCGGCGCAGCCGCCCGATGCGCACCGGGTTGGCGTTCGCCGGGTTCGGGGTGGCGCTGTGCTGCGTCGGGGTGGCCGGGCTGGCCGCCTGGAACCTGCAGACCGTCCGTCAGGCCGCCGGCCCGATCCGGGAGACCGCCGACGGGTTCCTCAACGAGGTGAGCCTCGGCGACAGCGACAGGGCGTACGACCGGCTCTGCGAGGACGCGCGCAGCCGGTGGAGCGCGATCGGCTTCACCAGTTGGGTGCGTACGCCGCCGATGGTCACCGACTACGAGATCACCGACGTCTCGGTCACCACCCGGAGCGGACGACCGCAGGGCACGGTGACGGTGAAGCTGACCCGCGACGGCGGGCTCAGCGAGGAACGCCGCCTGCCGGTGGTCCGCGAGGGCGGCGACTGGCGGGTGTGCGGTGACCCCTTCTGAGCCGCCGGCCGTTCGGCCGAAGCGGCAGTGGTTGCTGCGCGAGCGTCGGGGGGTGGAGCCGACCACGTCGACGGAGCTCTTCTTCGACCTGGTCTTCATCTTCACGATCACTCAGTTGTCGCACTACCTGATCGAGCACCCGGACTGGCGTGGCGCCGCGCGTACCGCGTTGCTGCTGGCGTTGGTCTGGTTGGTGTGGATCTACACCGCCTGGGGGACGAACTGGCTGCGACCCGACCAGGCGCCGGTGCGGGCGCTGCTGATCGCGCTGATGCTGGGCAGCCTGTTGCTCTCGGCGGCGATCCCCGAGGCGTTCGCGGGCGCCGGGCTGGTCTTCGCGCTCGTCTACGCGACCCTGCAGGTGGGCCGCACCGTGTTCGCGCTGTGGGCGGTGCAGGGCCACCCGTGGCTGGTCGACGGGTTTCAGAAGGCGCTGCCATGGTTCGCCGTGACCTCATCGCTCGTGGCGGTCGGCGCGGTGGTCGGCGGGGGTTTCCAGGAGGCGCTGTGGGCGGCGGCGATCGTGATCGAGGTGATCGGCCTCTCGACCGGGTTCCCGGTGCCCGGTCTGGGCCGCAGTCCCGCTGAGCGGTGGATGGTGGAGGGCGGGCACCTGGCCGAGCGGTGCCAGGCGTTCATCCTCATCGCCCTGGGTGAGTCGATCCTGGTCACCGGGAGCACACTCGCGCAGCACCTGAACCTGACGATGTCCGGCGCGTTCGTGCTGGCGTTCGCCGGTTCGGTGGCGCTGTGGTGGGTGTACTTCGCCCGGTCCGCCCCGGCGGCGGCCGAGGTCATCGCGCGAGCCGGTGAGCGCACCGGCGGTTTGGGTCGGCTGGCGTTCAACTACCTGCACCCCGTGATGGTCGCCGGCATCATCGTCACCTCGGCGGGCGACGAGCAGCTCCTGCGCGAACCGGGTGCCCCCGCCACCACGACCGCCGCGCTGTTCACGCTGGGCGGCCCGGCGTTGTTCCTCGCCGGGCACGCCGCCTACAAGGCGGTGCTGTGGCGGACCCTGCCGACAAGCCGGATCGCGGCGGTGGTGCTCCTGCTCGCGTTGGTGCCGTTGTGCGTGGGACTGGGGGCCACCGTCGCGGTGTGCGCCACGCTGGCGTTGGCAGTGATCATCGCCGTGATCATGGCCGACCGGTTCCGCGTACGGCCAGGCGTCCCGCAGCCGTCCTGACGCGCCCGGCCGTACTGCGTCGGTTCTCGGACAACGTCACCGCAGGTGGGCCCCCGGGTGGTTAGCGTGGGTCACCGGCCCTCCGGGTGACCTTCCGCGGTGCTCGGACGAGCGGAGGCGACGCGATGGCAATCGAGCAGCGGCCCCGGCCACGGCGGTGGCTGATGCTGGTGGCCGCCGCCGGGTACGGCAAGACCACCGCCCTGGAGACCGTCGGCGGGGACGAGCCGACGGCCTGTCACCGGGCGACGGACCTGATCGACGCGGCGACGCACACCACCAGCCCGCCAACGGGCACGCAACCA
Organism: Micromonospora sp. A202; assembly: GCF_006715105.1. Taxonomy (NCBI): domain Bacteria; kingdom Bacillati; phylum Actinomycetota; class Actinomycetes; order Micromonosporales; family Micromonosporaceae; genus Micromonospora; species Micromonospora sp. A202. Next base: position 3,076,060 of record NZ_VFMP01000001.1, read on the forward strand.
CCGGCCCGAGTCGCCGTGGACGAGGTGTCCGCGCTCAGCGGAGACGACCAGCTGGCCCTGGTGCGGTGGTTGGGAGCGCTGCCGGGTCAGCCGGCGGTGACGCTTGCCGCCCGACACCCCCTGGCCGACGCGGCGCTGAGCGCCTGCGCCGGGCCCGTCGTGCACCGCGGGCCGGAAACCCTCGCCCTCGGCCGGGACGCGGTCGCCCGGATCCTGCGCGACGAACACGCGGTGCCCGACAGCGACCTGGCCTACCTGGTGTACGAGCTGACCGCCGGCTGGCCGGCGTGGGTGCACCTCGCGGGCGACGCCCTCGGTCGGCAGGGCGTCGGCCGGCGGGAGCTGCTCGCGGCCCTGACCGAGCCCGGCACCGCCGGTGGGCACTTCGCCCGCGACGAGATCCTCGCCGACCTGCCCGCACAGGTGGCGACTCTGCTCGGTCGTGTCCACCATCTCGACCCGATCAGCGCGCCGCTGTGCGTGACCGTCGACGCCGACACGCCAGGCGACGTCACCGCGCACGCGCTGCGCTGGGCGACCCGCACCGGGTTGCTGGTCGCCCACCCCCGCCGTCGGGCCGGCCACACCTCGTCGACGGTGCAGCTGGTCCGGGTCCTCGCCGCGGTGCTGGCCCAGCAGGCGGGTCGGCCGGACACCTCGGGACGCCGCAGGCTGTACGCGGCCGTCGACTGGTACCTCGCCAACGCGTATCCGATGGCGGCGGCCCGAGCCGTGCACGACGCGGACGACGCCGGTCGGTGCGCGGAGCTGATTGTCAGCCACGGCGAGGGCATGCTCGCCGGTGGTGGTGCGCCGGACGTCACCGAACTGATCAGCGCGTTGCCGCAGGCCGAGCAGAACCCCGACCTTCAACTGATCTTCGGCGACGCGTTGCGGATGTCCGGCTCGGTGACCTGGGCGTCGAGGGTCTTCGCCGCGCTGCTGGCTCGGGCCGACCAGGACCGCCGTTGGCCGGCCCGGCTGCTCTGGCGGGCGGCGATGGTGCCGTACCTGCGGACTGACTACGCCGGCGCCCTGGCGGTGCTCGACCGCGCGGGCGCACCGCCGACGCTCACCCCACCGGGTCCCGACGACGTGCTGCTGCTGGCCTGTCGCGCCAGCACCCTCGCCCAGCTTGGCCGGGTCGACGACGCGGTCGCCGCCGGGGCCCGGGCGGTCGCCGCCGCACACCAGCTCAACGAGGACACACCGTTGGCGGCGGCGCACATCGCGGCCGCACTGACCTCGTCCGGCACCCGCCGCGACGAGCACCTGGCCGAGGCGCTGGCGGCGGCGGAACGCGCGGGTGACCTGGTCCAGCAGGCACGGGTCCTGGTCAACCAGGCGCACTGCCTGCTGCGCGAGGCCCGATACCCGTCGGCGCTGGCCACCGCCGTACGGGCGGTGCGCGCGGCGGAACTCGCCGGCCCGCCGGGAGTGCTGGTGACCGCCCTGCACAACGCGGGCGAGGCGCTGGTACGCCTGGGCCGCTACGACGAGGCGACACTGCACTTCACCCGGTCCAAACTGGTCTCCCAACGGTTGGGTTTGAACCGGGCTGCCGCCGGGGTCTACGGGTTGGCCGAGGTCAGTCGCCGCCTCGGCCGGCGGGAGGAGGCGTTGGCAGCGTTCGCCGAGGCCGCTGAGCTGGCCCGTGACGTGGGGGACCTCCAGGTGCGCATTCCGGCGTTGGCCGGTCTGGCCCGGCTGCGCTGCGAGGGCACGGGCGCCGACCTCGCTGCCGCTCGTGCCGCGGCCGACGAGGCGCACCGGTTGGCACCGGCGTTCCTGCTGTCCTGCGCGCTGGTCGCGACGGGTTGGGTGGCGTACGCCGGGGGTGATCTGGGTCTGGCCCGGCGGCGGGCGGCCGAGGCGGTCGGAGCGGCCCGCACCGGTCGGCAGGCCGACGCGTTGGCGGAGGCGTTGGAGCTCACCGCGGCGGTCGCCGCCGAGCCGGACGCGAGTCGAAGCGCGTTGCTGGAGGCCGGCGCGATCTGGCAGGCGGCGGGTGCGGGACCGGCCGCCGAACAGACAGTCGTCCGGCTGGGCCGTCTCCCGGGCGCCGACGCCGCGCAGCGGTCGGCGGCGCGGCTGGCCGCCGACCGGCTGCTGGCGCTCGGCATCGAGACGGTCGACGGGCGGGCGTTGGCCGAGACGCCCGCCGACGCGGACACCGTCGAGGTGCGGGTGCTCGGCCGGTTCGAGGTCGTCGTCGGTGGGCGGGACGTCCCGCTGCCGGCGTGGCGGTCCCGGCAGGCCCGCACGCTGCTGAAGATCCTCGTCGCCCGGCGCGGTCGTGCCGTCGGGCGGGGGGAGCTGTGCGAGCTGCTCTGGCCCGACGACGAGCCACGGCGGACCGCACACCGCCTGTCGGTGCTGCTGTCCGCCGTGCGTGCCGTGCTCGACCCGTCCCGCCGGTGGCCCGTCGACCGGTACGTCCGCGCCGACCTGACCGGTGTACGTGTCGACCTGACCCGGGTGGTCGTCGACGCGGAGAACCTGCTCACCGCCGTCCCGCGGGCCGAGCGCCTCGCCCGCGACGGTGACCCGGCGCGGGCCCGCGAGCTGCTCGCCGAGGTGGACGCCGCCTACCGGGGGGACGCCTTCGCCGACGAGCCCTACGCGGACTGGGCCGACGGGCTGCGGGAACAGGCCCGCGCGGTGTGGTTGCGGGCACTGCGTGACCTTGCCCGGCGGTACCGGGGCGACGGTGACGCCGACCGGGCCGCCACCGCCCTGGTCCGGCTGCTCGACGCCGACCCGTACGACGAGTGGGCGCACCAGGCGCTGGTCGGGACACTCGTCGGTGCCGGCCGGCACGGGGAGGCCCGGCGTTCGTTCGAGAGGTGGGCCGGGGCGATGCGTACGATCGACGCACCGCTCCCGGACCCGGGTGTGCTGCGGGCAGGGGCTGGTCAGCAGGCGTAGAAGTTCTCCTGGCCCGCGTCGGTCAGCACGTACGAATAGAAGATCGCGCCGGGGTCGGCCGTCTCGTCCTCCGCGCAGGTGTCCACCCCGGGCCCACCGTCGAGGGTGTCACCGCCGGGCCCCGTGACGGTGTCGCCCGCCACCCCGATCAGCAGGTCGGCGCCGTGGGAGCCGGAGAGGACGTCGTTGCCTTCCAGACCGGCGAGCAGGTCGGCGCCGGCGCCGCCGGCGATGAAGTCCCCGCAGCCCTCACCATAGATGGTGTCGTCACCACCGCCGCCGTGGATCGTGTCGACGCCACCGCCGCCGTAGATGATGTCGTTGCCGCCGAGCCCGTAGATCTCGTCGGGCCCGCCACCGCCGAACAGGGTGTCGTCGCCCTCGGTGCCCATGATCGGGTCGCCGTCGGTGGTGGCGCACGGGTTCGCGTCCGGGTCGGCCTGCGCCGCGGCGCCGCCCACGCCAACCAGTGTGCCGCTGAGCAGGAGGGCGGCCAGCACCGCCGCCACTCGGGTACGCATGATGAAACCTCCTGTTCGTGGACCCCGTGAGGAGTCCGGTGACGCCGCGCTGACGTCACCGGCACTGTCGCAGCCGCCCGTCATCGTGGCGTCAGTACGCCGAGGGCGGTCGCCGTGCTGACGCTCTCCTGACGACGGTGCGGAGTCTGGGCCCAACGCCGTCGTCGACAGTCGACGAGGCAGTGCGGAGGGAACATCCGATGAAGCGGAAACTGGCTGGTCTGGCAGTGCTGACCGGCATGGCGGCGGCGACGACGCTGCTCGCGCCGACGAGCCCGGCGCAGGCGTCGGTGGGCCTGTACCGGGTCGCCGCCACCAGCGTCCTGGACGCGACGAACGCCAAGACGATGGCCATCTCGTGCAACGGCGTCGACCAGGTGGTCGGTGCCGGCGGGAGGATCAACGACGGTCAGGGTGACGTCCTGATGACCCGGGTCTACGCCGACGCGACCCTGCACACGGTCACCGTGCTCGGCGTGGAGGCCAACGCCACCAACGTGCCCTGGTCGGTGGACGCGTTCGCGGTCTGCGCCCCGGCCGGGGCGGTGGCCGGCCTGCAACTGGTCACCACCACGTCGGCGAACAACGCCCTCGACAAGGTGGGCATTATCGCCGTGTGCCCGCCGGGCAAGAAGACCTTCGGCGGTGGGTACCGGATCGACAACGCCAACGCCGCGGTGGCGATCGACGAGCTGGCGTTCACCTCGGCGCTCGGCTCGGTGTCGAGCACCGCGTACGTGTTCGGCGCGCCGGGCAACTTCACGTTGCAGACCCAGGCGTTCTGCGGCACCCCGCTGCCGGCGATGGCGTTGACGGAGGCGACGAGCGCACTCAACGCGAACTCGCCGAAGTCCGTGACGACGCCGGCCTGCCCGGCGGGATCGCAGACCGCCGGGGTCGGCGCGGTGTTGAACGGGCTCACCGGGGCCGGCTCGGTGGCGACGTTGCTGCCCAAGCCGGCACTGGACACCGCCGAGGCGACCGGACGGGAGATCGTCGCGTTCGCCGGGGCGTGGACCGTCAGGGCGCAGCAGGTCTGCGTGGGTTGATCCACCCGTACCACGGCCGTCCCCAGCACGGGGGCGGCCGGCCACCGCGTCGACGCCTCAGTCGCGGGGGCCCAGGTCGCCCGAGCGGTAGTGCCTGCGGCACAGCACCTGGTAGCGCACGTCGGCGGTGTCGACGGTGTCGCCGATGACGACCTGGGCGCCCTCGCGAACCACCCGCCCGTTGACGACCCGGGCGTTGAGCAGCCCTTCCCGGCCGCACCAGCAGAGCACCTCGACCTGGATGCGGGCCACCTCGTCAGCCAGCTCGAACAGCCGCTGCGTGGCGGGGAACAGGCAGGACCGGAAGTCGGTGGCGAGGCCGAACGCGAACACGTCGACGTCGTAGCTGTCGACCAGCTCGGCCATCTGCTCGACGTGCTCCACGGTGTAGAAGCACGCCTCGTCGCAGATCAGGTAGTCCACGCGTACGCCGTCGGCCCACCGGCCGCGGACGAGGGCCCGCAGATCCAGGTCGTCGGTGACCTCGATGGCCTCGTGGGCCAGCCCGATCCGGGTGGTGACCTGCGGGCCCAGCGACCGGTCGATGCGGGTGGTGACCAGCCCTCGACGGCCCTGCCGGGCGTGGTTGTAGTTCATCTGCAACGCCATCGTGGACTTGCCGCAGTCCATCGGCCCCCAGAAGAACTTCAACGCCGCCGCGTGCACCGGACGCCCGTGGAGCCCGCGCGCAGCCGCGCACCCGGCCGGAGCGTGCGGCTGGCCGGGGAACGGGTGGGCCAGGCAGGTCGGGGCAGCGGCGGCGTCGTCAGTCACGGTCGGGCAGCCTAGCTGATCGACCGCCTCTGATCTGTCGGGCGCGGGACGCGTGCTCAGAGCACCCGGGGTGGCGTGTTGCCCGCGGCCACGATGGCCCGGCGGATCGGCACGGCCGCGAGGAGCAGGAAACCGACCACGAAGAAGATCAGCAGTGAGACCAGGCCCACCCGGTAGGAGGAGGTGAGCTGGAACACCAGGCCGAAGGCGAGCGGCCCGAGCCAGCTGGTGCCCTTGTCGCTGATCTCGTAGAAGCCGTAGTACTCGCCTTCCTTGCCGGCCGGGATGAGCTGGCTGAACAGCGACCGGCTCAGCGCCTGGCTGCCGCCGAGGACCAGGCCGATGGCCGCGCCGAGGACCATGAACGGCAGCGGCGCCTCGGCGGGAAGCCGGAACGCGGCGATGATCACACCGGTCCAGAGCACCAGGCTGAGCAGCACGGTCTTCCAGGCGCCGATGCGCTTGGCCAGCGCGCCCAGGCTCAACGCGCCGCCGAAGGCGAGGAACTGCACCAGCAGGATCGTGATGATCAGGGTGCTCTGCTCCAGGCGCAGCTCTTCGGTGCCGTACTGGCTGGCCAGGGTGATGACGGTCTGGATGCCGTCGTTGTAGACCAGGAACGCCAGCAGGAAGTACAGCGTCAGCGGGTATGCCTTGACCTCGCGCATGGTGCGGGCGAGTTGCCGGAACCCGTCGGTGAGCACGTTGCCGCCGCTGGCCAGGGCCGCGACGCTGGGGCGCTCGCGCAGCCAACGCAGCGGCACCAGGGTGAACAACGCCCACCACACGCCGGCGGACACGATCGACCAGCGGGCCAGGTCCAGGGTGCGTTGCGGGTTGTCGCCCTCGTCGAGCAGGGTGATCGCGACGAGGTTGAGGGCCAGCAGCACGCCGCCGCCGAGGTAGCCCAGCGCCCAGCCGCGGCTGGAGATGCCGTCGCGTTCGTCGGGGCCGCCGAGCTGCGGCAGGAACGAGTTGTAGACCACGATCGCGGCGCCGAAGGAGATGTTGGCGACCAGGAAGAGCGCCCCGCCGAGCAGGTAACGGTCGCCGGTGACGAAGGCCATCGCGATGGTGGCGCCGGCGCCGGTGAACGCGGCGCCGCCGAGCAGCCGCTTCTTGTGCGCAGAGCGGTCGGCGATCGCCCCGATGACCGGCAGCACGAACACGGTGAGGAACACCGACAGCGAGATCAGGTACGGGTAGTAGGACCCGGCGGCGATCTTGATGCCCAGTGGGTAGACGGAGCCGTCGCAGGTGTCCGCGCCGAGTTCGCAGCCGGCCGCCAACTCGGCGACGGTGGTCAGGAACGGGCCGAGGAACACGGTGATCACGGTGGTCTGGAACGCGGAGTTGGCCCAGTCGTAGATGTACCAGCCCCTGCGTTCCCGGCGGGTGCTCGCCGGAGGCGGGGTGTCGTCCACCGTGGGGGTCACGGTCTCGGCCATCGGGGGTCCTTCGATGGTCAGGCGGCCCAGTGGCCGCGGCTGCGGTAGACGTCGCGCAGCACGCCGACGTGATCGGTCATGATGCCATCCACGCCACGATCCAGTAAGTCGTGCATCTGGGCCGGTTCGTCGATCGTCCAGACGTGCACCTGCAGGCCGATCCGGTGGCAGTAGTCGAGGAACCGGCGGTCCACCACCGGCACCCGCCCGTAGCTCGGCGGCACCTGCGCGGCGACCACCGACGGGGGCAGTCGCAGCGGGCGTCCGTGCAGGGAGGCGAGCCGCAGCCGGGCGACCCCGCGCATGCCGAGGCTGGTGGCGACGCGCCCTTCGGTGAGCGCGCGCAGCCGGGTCAGGCGGGCGTCGCTGAACGAGGCCAGCAGCACCCGGTCGGCGGCGCCGGCCCGGGTCACGGTGGCGACCGTCGGCGCGACGCCGCTGTCGGCCTTCACGTCGATGTTGAAGCGGACCTGCGGCCAGGCGCCGAGCACTTCGTCGAGCCGGGGTACGACGGCAGCGCCGCCGACGCGTACCGAGGCGAGGTCGGCCCAGCTCATCTCGGCGATGCGCCCCGCCTCACCGGTGACCCGTCGCAGCGTCGGGTCGTGGAAGATCACCGCGACATCGTCCGTGGTGGCGTGCACGTCGGTCTCCACGTACCGGTAGCCGAGCCCGATGGCCCGGGCGAACGCCTCGGTGGTGTTCTCGTCGCCCTCGGCGGCGCCGCCACGGTGGGCGAACGCCAGCGGCGCGGGCGCGTCGAGGTAGCCGGGTCGGGTCAACACGCGACGCAGTATGCCCTCGGCGGGTGGCCGGTGGGTGGCCGGCCGGCGTCTGTCGCCCGCTCGCGCCGCCGTCCGGGCCCGCCGATGATCGACTCGGCTTTCGGAAGGCGGGGTGTCCGGGGCGCGGCGATGCCCCGGTTTGCAGGAAACCGAGTCGATCTCGGTGCCGGCATCAGCTCCAGTCGGTCTGACGGCCGTCCCGGCGCAACAGGTCGAAGGATGATCTGACGGCGCGACACTCGATCATTGTCCGCGTCGACCGCGCGGGTGAATTGCCGGGCGACACCGCCGAGCCGGTCAGCGCCGCAGGAGCCGGAGCGTCTCCTCCCAGAGGAGGTCGGCGTTCTTCTCGTCCAGGGCGTACGGGAGCACTCCGCTCCTGCCGTCGACGGGCTCGGCGATGACCGTGGCCTCGTTGGCGTCCTCGAAGTAGCGGCCGGTCACGCCGTCGACCGCAGGGGAGGCGGCCATCAGGACCGAGGTGGCCGCTCCCTGCTGCGGGGTCTTCCAGCCCGGTGGCACGTCGAGGCGGTTGCCCTGCTCGTCGACGGCGCCGACCCAGCGCAGCTGCGCGTCGTCGAGATGTCGTTGCAGCTTCGTCATGATGCCACCGGGGTGCAGGGCGTTGGCGGTGATCCCGTCGGCGGCCCACCTGCTCGCCAGGGCGACGGTGAAGAGGATGGTGGCGGTCTTCGACTGGCCGTAGGCCGACCAGGCCTCGTAGCGGCGCGCGGTGAAGTGGATGTCGTCGAGGATGACCGGGGACTGCTGGTGGGCCGACGAACTGACGACGACGATCCGGGCGCCCCCCGCTGCGGTGAGTGCGTCGTGCAGACCCAGGGTCAACTCGGCGTGACCGAGGTGGTTGATGGCGAACTGTGTCTCCCAACCCTCGGCGGTCCGGGTGAGCTCCGGCAGGGCCATGACACCGGCGTTGTTGACCAGGATGTGCAGTGGGCCCGTCCACCCGCTGAGGAAGGCGTCGATGGAGGCACGGTCGGCCAGGTCGAGGTGGTCGACTCGGACCTTGCCGGGCGCCCCGCCCGCCGTGATGTCGGCGGCGGCGCGCTCACCGGCGCCGATGTCGCGCACGGCCAACGTCACTTCGGCGCCGGCGCCGGCGTTGGCCAGGGCGCGGGCGGTTTCCAGGCCGATGCCGGACGCGCCGCCGGTGACCACGGCCCGCCGGCCGGCGAGATCGACCCCGGCGATCACGTCGGCTGCGGTCGACCGGGCGGAGTACGGGGTGATGATTCGTGACATTTCGGAACTCCTTGGACGCAGGGAACCAGCGTGAGGCGATACGGTCGGTGCCCGGCGGGTCAGTCGGCGGGTCGGTGGATCAGCTGCAGGCTCCGCCGGATGCGGTCGCGGAAGTCGTCCCTGGTGGCCGACGTCGATTTCCAGGTCAGGGCGGCGGAAAAGAGCAGATCCATCACGTCGTGTCCGGTCAGGTCGGCGTGCAGCAGGCCGGGTGGGGCGAGCGCGGTGATGTGGGCGCTCAACTTCGCCCGGGCCCGCTCCTGGTAGTCGTGGAACATCGAGCCCAACCGGGGTTCGCTGTTCTCCAGCAGTTCGTTGAGGTCGCGGGCCAGCTGGGTGTCGATGTACGGGCCCATCAGCGCGTCGAGCGCGGCCACGACTCCCTCGTCGAAGCCCAGCGAGCGGTCGGCGAGGTGGACCTCCATGGCCCGCTGGGCGCGCTCCAGGACACCCTGCATGGTGGCGCGGTACAACTGCTCCTTGTTGGGGAACGTCAGGTACAGACCCGGTCGGGAAATGCCGGCCGCCTTGGCGACGGCCTCCATCGACGTTTTCTGGAATCCGTAGCGGCCGAACACCCCGACCGCCGCCACGAGGACCGCAGCGCGCTTCGGGTCTTCGACGTCCATCTCCATGTTGCTCACGTTAGACACATTAGACGAATATCGAAGATTTGTATAATCCACCAGCTGGGAGTGCGGCAAAGAAGATCATCCCGCGTTGCGGCGGTGGGCGCGACTCGGGTCGCTGGGCCGACCGGGGTCGACGTGCCGGGGCAGGTCGGGTTCGTCGGGCCGCAGCGGGGCGAGGGTGTCGGTGAGCGCGTCGATGATCCGACCGGTGGCCCGCCGGGCGGCGCCAGGGCTCGCGGCGCTCGACTCGCCGAGGTCGACGGGCGCGCCGAAGTGCACCCGGATCACCGGGCGGCGCCACAGCGAGCGGGCGATGCCGCGCAGCATGCCCCGGGGCGCCCGGTAGGGCAGCACCTCGTGGGCGCCCCACTGGGCGACCGGTATGACCGGGGCGCCGCAGGCCAGCGCGAGTCGGGCCGTGCCGGTCTTGCCGCGTTCGGGCCACATGCCGGGGTCCAGGCCGATGCGCCCCTCGGGGTAGATGAGGATCACCGACCCGCGCGCGACGGCGGTGGCGGCATCGTCGAGGGCCCGGTGCACGGCGCTGGTGCCCCGGTCGACGCGGATGTGCCCGGCGTGGCGCATGGCGGCGCCGAGCACCGGGGCGCGGAACAGGCCGGCGGTCGCCATGATCCGGGGGGCGATGCCCCGGGTGTGACAGGCGGCGGCCATCACGACCGGGTCGAACGGGCTGATGTGGTTGGCGGCCAGCACCAGCGGGCCACGACGCAGGTGCGCCGGAACGTCGCCGGTGACCTCGAGGCGGGCCAGCAGGCCGACCAGGGCCCGGGTCAGCAGGAGGGCGCCGCGCCAGATCAGCGGCGGTTGCCAGGGGGAGTGCGCGGTGTCCATCAGCGCGACATCGTCGCACGCAGCGGTGTGGTCGCGAGGTCGGGTCGGCGGGTTGCCCAGGTCCGTGGTCCGGGGTGATCAGGGTCATTGGTCCCGGGCCGGTTCGGGCCGCCCGGCCCTGCCCAATCGTCTACGACGAGCAGTAGTATTTACTACGTCTCGTAGTACGAACAGCAGCTGGGGGTTTCAGGTGGACGCGTTGGACGTCGCCCGGTGGCAATTCGGTGTCACCACCGTCTACCACTTTCTCTTCGTGCCACTGACCATCGGCCTGTCGGTGCTGGTGGCCATCCTGCAGACGTTGTGGCACCGCACCGGCAACGAGCGCTACCTGAAACTCACCAAGTTCTACGGCAAGCTGTTCCTGATCAACTTCGCGATGGGCGTGGTCACCGGCATCGTGCAGGAGTTCCAGTTCGGCATGAACTGGAGCGACTACTCCCGCTTCGTCGGCGACATCTTCGGCGCACCCCTGGCCATCGAGGCGCTGGTCGCGTTCTTCCTCGAATCCACCTTCATCGGCCTGTGGATCTTCGGCTGGGACCGGCTGCCCAAGCGGGCGCACCTGGCCAGCATCTGGGCCGCCGCGATCGGCACCAACCTGTCCGCGTACTTCATCCTCGCGGCGAACTCGTTCATGCAGAACCCGGTCGGCTACCGCATCAACCCCGACAGCGGGCGCGCCGAGCTGACCGACTTCCCGGCCGTGCTGACCAACAAGGTCGCCCTGATCACCTTCCCGCACACCCTGGCCGGCTCGTTCCTGGTCGCCGGGTCGCTGGTCGTCGCGGTCGGCCTCTGGCACGTGATCCGCAACCGCGACTCCGCCGACACCGGCGCCTACCGCTTCGCCACGAAGTTCGGCTCCTGGGTGGTCCTGGTCGCCTCCGCGGCCGTGCTGTTCACCGGCGACATCCAGGGCAAGATCATGACGGACGTGCAGCCGATGAAGATGGCCGCCGCCGAGGGCCTCTACACCACCGAGAGCCCCGCCTCGTTCTCCGTACTCACCATCGGCAGCCTCGACGGCAGCCGCGAGGTGTTCGCCCTCAAGATCCCGTACCTGCTGTCGTACCTGGGCACCGGCGACCCGAACGGCACCGTGCAGGGCATCAACGACCTGCAGGCCCAGTACGCCACCCAGTACGGCGCGGGCAGCTACACCCCGATCATCCCGGTCACCTACTGGAGCTTCCGCTTCATGATCGCCTTCGGGATGGCCGCCGGGGCCATCGCCCTGCTGGTGCTCTGGAGCCAGCGCAAGGGCCGCACCCCGCGCAGCAAGTGGCTGCTGCGCGCGGGGCTGGCCATGCCGGTGCTGCCGCTGCTGGCCAACTCCTTCGGCTGGATCTTCACCGAGATGGGCCGCCAGCCGTGGATCGTGTTCGGCGAGATGCTCACCCGCAACGGGGTGTCCCGCAGCGTCTCGTTGGCCGAGGTGCTCACCTCGTTCACCGCCTTCACGCTCATCTACGCCACGCTCGCCGTGATCGAGGTGAAGCTGCTGCTGCGCTACGCCAAGGCCGGCGTGCCCGACGTCAGCGAAGAGCACCCCATCGACGACACCCACGACGACGCCGAGCGCCCGCTCGCCTTCGCCTACTGATCCCGGAGCCCATCGTGGAACTGACCACCATCTGGTTTCTCCTCGTCGCCGTGCTGTTCACCGGGTACTTCATCCTGGAGGGCTTCGACTTCGGCGTCGGCATGCTGCTGCCCGTCCTGGGCCGCGACGACCGTGAGCGCCGCGTCCTGATCAACACCATCGGCCCGGTCTGGGACGGCAACGAGGTGTGGCTGATCACCGCCGGTGGTGCCATGTTCGCCGCGTTCCCCGAGTGGTACGCCACCCTGTTCTCCGGCTTCTATCTGCCGCTGCTGCTGATCCTGCTGGCCCTGATCGCCCGGGGGGTCGCCTTCGAATACCGGCACAAGCGCCCGGAGGCGTCCTGGAAGCGCCGCTGGGACACCGCGATCGTGGTCGGCTCGCTGCTGCCGGCGATCCTGTGGGGCGTCGCCTTCGCCAACATCCTGCGCGGGGTGCCGCTGGACGCCGACCACGAGTACGTCGGTGGCCTGGTGGACCTGCTCAACCCGTACGCCCTGCTCGGTGGCGCGACCACCCTGGCGTTGTTCCTCACCCACGGCGCGGTGTTCCTGGCGCTGAAGACCACCGGTGACATCCGCGAGCGCGCGGGCGCGCTCGCGGTGCGCCTGGGCGTCGGCGCCGCCCTGCTCGCGGTCGGGTTCCTGACCTGGACGCTGAGCATCCGCTCCAGCGCGGCGGCCGTCGTGCTCGCCGTCGGCGCGGCCCTCGCCCTGCTCGGTGGTCTGGCCGCCGCCCGGGTACGCCGGGAGGGCTGGGCGTTCGCCGGCACCGCCGTGGCGATCGGCCTGGCCGTGGCGACCCTGTTCGCGGCGTTGTTCCCGAACGTGCTGCCGTCCACGCTGGACGCGGCCGGCACGCTGACGGCCACCAACGCCGCCTCCACCCCGTACACCCTGAAGATCATGACCTGGGTGGCGGTGATCTTCACTCCGATCGTGCTGGCCTACCAGGGCTGGACCTACTGGGTGTTCCGCAAGCGCATCGGCGTGGCCAACATCCCGCAGCACTGACCGGCGGCACGGGCCCGGCCCCGTCGATCATGGAGTTGTGGTGCCCAACTTGAGGCAGCAAGGGCGACTTTGTCACCCACCACAACTCCATGATCGGCGCGGGGTGGGACGGGGTGGGGCGGGGTGGGGTGGGACATTGGTGGGGGCCGGCAACCGCACCTGGCGGGAAATCGGCAGTCGTCGGGAGTCGCCCCCCGCTAGGGTGTGCCGATGCCCGAGCCTGTGCACGTTCGTGAACTCACCACCGACGACCTCGACGCCGCCTGGGAGCTGGGACGGGTCGCGTTCGGCGCCACCTCGGAACGAGCCGCCAGCACCACCATCGCGGTGCCCGGCATGAGCCGCTACGGCGCGTTCGACGACAGCGGTCGGCTCGTCGGCAAGGCCGTCGACCTGCACCACGACCAGTGGTGGTCGGGCCGGGCGGTGCCGGCCGCCGACGTCGCCGGTGTGGCGGTCGCCCCCGAGGCCCGGGGTCGGGGCGTGGGCCGTGCCATGCTCACCGGTCTGCTGCGGGGGGCCCACGAGCGGGGGGCGGCGGTCAGCGCGCTCTACCCGACCGTCGCCGCCCCCTACCGGGCCTGCGGGTGGGAGGCCGTCGGTGTGCTGCGTACCGTCGATCTGGCCACCGCCGCGCTGCCCCGGCACCGGCCCTCCCCGGACCTGACCGTGCGGGCCGGCGCGGTGGCCGACCTGCCCGCCGTCGCCGACCTGTACGAGCGGGTCGCCCGGTGCCGCAACGGCATGCTGACCCGTCGGGGTGAGCTGTTCGACTTCTTCGCCGCCGACCGGGGCCTGCCCGGCGACGGCCTCACCCTCGTCGAGGACGACGGCGACCTGGTCGGCTACGCCACCTGGCAGCGGGGATCGGGCTACGGCGCCGACTCGGTGCTCACCGTCGACGAGGCCCTGGCCGTCACCGCCGGGGCCGCCCGGGAACTGGTCGGGATGCTCGGCAGTTGGGCCAGCGTCGCGCCGACGCTGCGGCTGTGCCCCCTCGACGGCGACGCGGTCAGCCCTCACCTGCCACTGGAGTCGGCCCGCGACCACGAGCGGGACCTGTGGATGCACCGACCCGTCGACGTCGCCCGCGCAGTGAGCGCGCGGGGGTGGCCCGCCCACACCCGGGGCGTCGTCGACTTCGGCCTCACCGACACCCTCGCCGAGTGGAACACCGGCACCTGGCGGCTGACCGTCGCCGACGGCGACGCCGAGCTGACCCGGGTCAGCGGCGAGGCCGATCTGCGGTTGGACGTACGCGGCTTCGCCCTGCTCTACGCCGGCGCCGCGCGGGCCCGCTCGGTCGCGCAGGCCGGGCTGCTGCACCACAGTGCGGGTGTCGACCCGGCCGCGCTCGACCTCCTCGGCGCCGGCGGGCAGGCGCAGTTGCTCGACTACTTCTGACCGACGCCCACTGGTGCGGTGTCGGCTTCTGACGATGAGTGTCTGGCGGGCGGCGAGTCACCGGCGTGCTCAGTCGCCGTCGATCTGGCCCGCGCCGTTGAGGTAGGTGAGCACGGCGAGGACACGGCGGTGGCCGCTGTCGGTGACGGCGAGCCCGAGCTTGTTGAAGATGTTGCCGATGTGCTTGTGCACGGCGTTGTCGGTGATGACAAGCCGGTCAGCGATGGTGTTGTTGTCGTGTCCCTGGGCCATCAGTGCGAGTACCTCACGTTCGCGAGGAGTGAGGACGGCGATCGGGTCGCTGCGGTTGGCGAGGAGTTGGGCGATGACTTCAGTGTCCATGGCGGTGCCACCGGCGGCCACTCGGCGCAGCGCGTCGACGAACTCGTCCACCCGGCTGACGCGATCCTTGAGGAGGTAGCCGACGCCGCCGCCGGTGGTGGCGAGTAGTTCCGCGGCGTACTGCTGCTCGACGTACTGCGACAGCACCAGGACCGGCAGGCCAGGGTGCTCTCGGCGGGCCTGAAGGGCGGCTCGGATGCCCTCGTCGCGAAATGACGGCGGTAGCCGGACGTCGACGATGGTGACGTCGGGCCGGTGGTCCCGCACGGCGGTGAGGAAGCCCGCCGCGTCGCCCGCGATGGCGGCGATGTCGAACCCCACGCTGTTGAGTAGCAGTTCCAGTCCGGTGGCCAGCAGCACATTGTCTTCGGCGATTACGACCCGCATGGCAGCTCCATGGTGATCGTCGTAGGCCCGCCGGCCGGACTATCGACGTCGACGGTGCCGTCGAAGGCGAGCACACGGCGACGGATCCCGGCCAGGCCGGTGCCCAGCCGATCGTCGGCGCCGCCAGCGCCGTTGTCGGTGATCACCACCGATAGCCGGTCTGCCTTACGGCTCACCCGTACGCCGGCCGTAGTCGCTTGGCTGTGCTTGGCGACGTTGGTGAGTGCCTCGGCGACGGCGAAGTAGACGACGGCCTCCACGGCCGCCGGTACTGTGTCGAGGTTGTCGATGTCCAGCCGGGTTGGCACGCCACAGCGAGCCGTCACTGCGGTCAGTGCACCGGTGAGGCCGCGGTCGGCGAGGATCGGCGGATAGACGGTTCGGATCACGTCGCGGAGTTCGGTCATCGCCTCCTCGGTTCCTTCGTGTGCGTCCCGAAGAAGTTCTTCCAGGAACTGCTCGTTTCGTGGGTTGTCGGACAGTGCTCGCCGGGCCACGGCCAGCCGCATCGCGATGGCCACCAGCCGCGCCTGGGTGCCGTCGTGCAGGTCGCGCTCGATCCGGCGCAGCTCTGCGCCGTGTGCGTCGAGCACGTCTGCCCGGGTGCGGGTCAACACGGCGACCCGGTCGGCGAGCTGTTCGGCCGTCGAGTGCGACAGCACTGCCAGGCAGATCCGGGCATGTGCGCGAGCGATCGGTGCGAAGGCCAGGTACGACAACGCGGTGAGCAGGAGGATCTGCAGTGCACCGAGGGTGAGGGCTGTTGCCCAATTGGTCACCGGGACATCGATGAACAACCGTGGCCGATTCTCCGGCGCGAACGCCCACCACAGTGGTGTGGCGAGTGCGGCGGTCAGGAGGTTACCCACGCACAGCAGCGCGAGCAGGCCGAGCGTCACTCCGGTGATGGCGTTCACCGGCAGCCAGAGCAGGTCGCGGGGCGTTGCCGGATCGGCCCATGCTCGGCGCCCCGTCAGGTGCAGAACAGGGCGCGATGCCAACGGCGTCTCGAGCAGTCGGCCGGCGCGGTCACGGTGCCAATTCGCCCATCGCCGGGCGAGCCTCGGATGGCACAGCAGCGGCAGTGCGAGCAGCGTGGCGATCCCGGTGGCCAGTGATCCCAGGAGGTAGGTCCCGCCACGCCACACCTGCACCCACGGCCGACCCGACGTCACAGGATGCCCTTTCTGCGTACCCTCCTTGGGGCCGCGTTCACGACACCGCGTCAAGTCTGCCCGGTGGCCGCCGCCGGCGGCACTACAGCCACCTGTACCTCACATCCGGTGGTACGGGGTATCGGTATCCGACGGTCGCGGAATCTAGCGTCGGACCCATGAAGTTCAACAGCAGAAACCCATCGAGACGACGCGGGGCGCTGGTCGAGGCCACCGCGACCCAGTCGCTACGGCCGGGTGCACTGCCGACATTCAGAACACCATCGTGCGCGGTGCAATTGGATTCGGTGTCAAAAGTATACGGGTCGGGGAGGAACGAGGTACGCGCTCTCGACGGGGTGACAGCCGGATTCCCGCGCGGTACGTTCACCGCCGTCATGGGCCCGTCCGGCTCCGGCAAGAGCACGTTTCTGAACTGCGCGGCGGGTCTGGACCGCCCGACATCGGGCCGGGTCGTGCTGGGTGACACGGATCTGTCCGGCCGGTCGGAGACCGAGTTGACCGAGCTACGCCGCGACCGAATCGGGTTCGTCTTTCAGGCGTACAACCTGCTCGGTGCGCTGACCGTGGCGGACAATGTCACGTTGCCCCTCCGGTTGGCCGAGAAGCCGGTCGATGCCGAGCAACTGGCGAGCGTCCTCGCTGCGGTCGGGCTCGCCGAGCATCACGACCGGCGCCCGAGTCAGCTCTCCGGCGGCCAGCAACAGCGGGTGGCGATCGCGAGAGCTCTCATCAACCGGCCCGATCTGGTGTGCGCCGACGAGCCGACGGGCGCGCTGGACAGCCGTAACGGCCGCCAAGTCCTGACACTGCTCAGGAAGATCGTCGACGACCTGGGGCAGACCGTGCTGATGGTGACGCACGATCCGGTCGCGGCCGCGCAGGCCGACACCGTGGTGTTTCTCGCCGACGGCCGGTTGGCCGGCGAGATGACCCGACCGTCCATCGAGCAGATCGCCGAGCGGATGACTCACCTGGGGGAGCAGTGAGTCGCCGCGTGATGTCGAAGCGCATGCTGGCGCTGGCCTGGAAGACAGTCAAGGGGCGGAAGGGCGGGTTCGTCGCGGCATTCGTCGCGGTGCTGTTCGGCTCGGCGGTGATCACGGCCTGCGGGATCCTGCTGGAGAGCAGCGAGCGCTCGGGCGTGCCAACCGAGCGCTACCAGGCTGCCGACCTGGTGGTGGGCGCCTCGCAGGCAATGCCGGTGGCCGACGACGTAGATCCCAGGTTCGGCGAGCGAGCCACCCTGCCGGCCGCCCGGGTCGGCGACATCGCGCGAGTGCCTGGCGTCCGATCGGCGATCGCCGACGTCAATGTCCCGGTCAGCCTCGTGACGACGGACGCCGAGGTGCTCGCCGGGCCGGACGGCACCCCCGCGCTCGGGCATGGTTGGCAGTCGGTCGCGCTCGGCCCGTTCACCACGAGCACCGGCCGGGCACCGGCCGGGCCGGACGATGTGGTGCTGGACTCCGCGCTGGCCGAGCGGGCCGGCGTTACCGTCGGCGCGTCGGTGCGACTCGCGGTCGGCTCGAACACGTCGATGTACCGGGTGACAGGCATCGCGGGTCTGCCTGGAGGCCGACTCGCCCGGCAGTCCGCACTGTTCTTCACCGATGATCGGGCCCGAGAGCTGACCGGCCAACCGGACCGGGTGGACGCGATTGGCGTGCTGGCCGCACCCGGAGTCAGTGCCGACGAATTGGCAAGCGCCATCAAGTCGGCAGTTCCCGATGCGGTCGTCTACACCGGCAGCGACCGAAGCGAGGCCGAGTTCCTCGACATCGGCACCACGCGTTCGTTCATCAGCGAGCTGTCCCTGGCGTTCGGCGGCAGCATGATTTTGGTGATCATGATCGTTGTGGCGAGCACACTCGCCCTGTCCGTTCGGCAACGGCTGCGGGAGCTGGCGCTGCTGAGGGCGATCGGCGCGACCCCGAAGCAGGTGCTCGGGATGATCGCCGCAGAGACCATGGTGGTGGGCACGCTCGGAGCAGTGCTGGGCGTGATTCCCGGCATCGGCCTCAGCTTCCTCCTCCGCGAAACCTTCATCCTGGTCGGCGCGGTACCAGACGACTTTGAACTGTGGATCAGCCCGCTGCCGGTACTCCCGGCGATGGTGCTGTGCCTGGTCGGCGCCCGTTTGGGCGGCTGGATAGCCGCGCGGCGCGCGGCCAGGCTCAGGCCGGTGGACGCGCTTGGCGAGGCCGTGGTGGAGCCGCCCGAACTCGGGTGGCTTCGGTTGACCGTCGGCTTGCTGCTGGTCCCCGCCGGTCTCGCCATGGCGGTCGTGCTGCCATGGGTGCTACCCGGTGAAGGGGCCGCTGAAAGTGCGGCCTTCTCTGCGTTCCTGCTCCTCTTCGCCGTCGCGCTGCTGGGGCCGCGGTTGCTCGGCGGTGCCGTCACCGTGCTGGGCCCCTGGTTACGCCGCGGGTCGGGCGTCAGCGGGTTCCTTGCGATAGCGAACGCGCACGCCAACTCGCGGCGGCTTGCCGCGGCGACCACTCCTTTGATCATGGGCATCATCCTGGCCGCCGGGCAGCTCTTCAGCGGGACGACCGCGAGCTCGGCCGCGCAGGATCAGGCCGCAGACGGACTGCGCGCGGACTACGTCGTCACATCCACGTCCGCCGGCGTGTCGCCCGAGGTCGCGGACATGCTCCGGGACGTGCCTGGCGTCTCGGCGGTGACCCCGGTCGTGCGTACACGGACGCTGGCGACCTTCGGCTCGAGCGACGGCCCCCAATTCAGGACCTACTCGTCGCAGGGGGTCACCAGTGATCAGCTCGCCGAGACCATGGATCTCGCCGTTCTCGAGGGCGATGTCGCGGATGTGCGGGGCAACACGGTGGCGTTGAGCCGGATCGCGGCGGGCACCCTCGGCGTCGCTCTCGGCGACAGCATCGACCTTCGCCTCGGTGACGGCACACCGATCAAACCCACGGTGGTGGCGCTCTACGAGAGAGGACTCGGCCTCGGTGACGTCACGCTGCCGCACGACCTCGTCCTAGAGCACAACACCGACCGCCTGGACCTCGCGGTGCTGGTCACGGCGGCCACGGGAACCGACGCTGCGGCACTCGGCGACGCATTGCGCTCCGCCGTCCAACACCTCCCGACCGTCCGGGTCAACAACCGCGAGTCGTTCATCGCCGCGCAGAGCGCCGCGGCCGCTGGTGAGTCGGCGGTCGGCCTCATTCTCAACGCGGTCCTGCTCGGTTACCTCGCGATCGCCGTGGTAAACACCCAGGTGATCGCTACCGCCTCGCGCTTCCGCGAATTCGCCCTACTCCAACTGGTCGGCGCCACCCGCCGCCAGGTGTTCGCGATGATGCGCAGCGAGACGCGGATCATCGTCGTCGCAGCCGTGCTCATCGGTACCCTGGGCGCGATCCCGTCATTGATCGGCACAAGCATTGGACTGACCAGGACGCTGATTCCGTCTATCCCACCGCTCGTCTACGTGGGAATCGTCGCGGTCACCGCGCTGCTCGGCTCGGCCGCCATCATGACCTCCACTCGAATCGCCATGCGGTCGCAGCCGGTCAACGCGATTGGCGCTCGCGAGTGACGCCGGCGGCACTACAGCCACCTGTACCTCACATCCGGTGGTACGAGGTATCGGTCCGCGTCGACGCGGCTCCTACCGCCAGTGGCAGGAGTCGAGGGCCCTGACCTGGCGATGGCCACGCCAGTCAGGGACCGTTCGGAGGAGGAGGCCGATAGAACGCGAGTTGCGCAACTGCACCAGAAAAGGAGTCCAGCTACGGTTGCCTGGTGGCGGCGTCCGGTCAGGCCGGGTCGCCGCCAGTTCGGCGTTCGCTCGGTCAGGCGGGGACCGCCGCCAGCTCGGCGTTCGCGCGTTCGGTGACGAGGGTGAGCACCCGCGCCGCCGTGGCGGCCTCGTCGGCGGGGATGTCCGCGTACAGCCGGGCACTGAGGTCGGCGACGGCGGCGACGACGCTGCGCTGGGTGGCGCGACCCGTGTCGGTGAGCGCCACCCGCGGCTCGTCGCCTCCACTCGCGGGGGACGGGCTGTCGACCTGTGCGAGGCCGGCATCGATAAGTTGGGCGACCACCTGGTGCACGGCCGACTCGTCGATCTTGCGTGTGCTGCTGACCCGGTGCGTGAGGTGTGCGCGTTCGACGGGGCCCTGGGCGAGGGCGTGCAGCGCGACCACCTGGTCGAACGTGACGCCGAGGGGACCGATGGCCCGTTTGAGCAGGGCCCGGGTGGCGTAGTGGGCCTGGCCGATGACCTGGCCGTTGAGGGTGGGGACGGTGGACATGGGAACCTCCTTCGAAGCGTTGGCACAGCCAACGTTGGAGCCGCCAACGTAACACCCGATCGTGGGTGGTGCCAACGATTACTGGTAGCCTGCGCCCATGGATCCCGTGGCCCCGCAGTCACCCGCCGGACTCCGCAGCACCCCGACCTGGCTGCTCAACCAGACCGCCGGCCATGCCGCCCGCCTGCTCAGCGAGGGCTTCGCCGCCCACGACCTCCGCGGCTACCACTACCGGCTGCTCACCGCGCTCGCCGAGGACGGCCCGGCCAGTCAGGCCGACCTCGGCCGCCGCTGCGCCATCGACCGCAGCGACGTCGTCGCGGCCATCAACGACCTGGCCGGCCGAGGGCTCGTCGTGCGCGCCCCCGACCCGGCCGATCGCCGCCGCAACGTCATCAGCATCACCGACGTCGGCGCCGACGAGGCCCGCCGGCTGGGCGACACCCTCGACCGCGTCCAACGTGACCTGCTCGCCCCGCTGTCCGCCACCGAACGCGACCAGCTGACCCGCCTGCTCACCCGGCTGCTGGCGCACCACAGCCGACAGTGACCCGCCTCAGCGGGCCTCGCGCAACTCCGCCAACCGGGCCTCGATCTCGGCCAGCTCGGCGCGCAGCTTGTCCGCCTGCTGCTCCGCCTCGGCCCGTTCGGTGCCGAGGATCTGCTCCACCGCCTCCTGCACACCCGGCACGTCGACCAGGCCCACCATCTTCAACGCCTCCGCCGGCTTCACCACGTACGGCTTCGCCAGAGCCTTGCTGCCCTGCTGCGCGGCGACGGTCCACTCACCGTCGGCGTACGCCAGCGTCACCGTGAGACCCGCGGGACCCTTCGGCTTGACGGCCTTGACCGCCCGCCGCGCCGGCGGCTTCTCCGTCTGCTCCACCTTCGGCTCCTCCTGTCGCTGCGCGGGCACCCGCGGCGTGTCCAACACGAACTCCGGCGCCGCCACCGGCGACTCCTGCGGCTCCGGCTCCGGTTTCGGCTCCACCACCCGCCGCGTCACACCCTTGGGCGCCACGGCCAGGTCCGCGGGGGAGAACGGCAACTCGTCGCGGCCGAAACGCACCACCACGAACTCGTCGGACACCTCAGGGTCGGTCAGCTCGATCACCTGACCGACCTGACCGGCGATCTGCCCCGCCGACGCGGTGAACACCACCCGCGGCTTACGCCCGGCAGCCAACGCCTCCCGGATGCTCTGCACCTCGCTAGTGGACAAACCCTGGCCGGCATCCATCACAACCCTCTTCCGTACACCTGTTTGATTGCTGTCTTGATACCAGCCGGCTGCGACACCCGCCGCACAGGGCTCGCGCCCACTCAGCCGCCCAACGCCCGCAGCGCCCGGTCCGCGTGGTCGTTCATGCTGACCTCGCTGTGGATCACCTCGATGACCCGACTGTCGGCGCCGATGACGAACGTCATCCGCTTCGTGCTCAACGGCCCCAACGGCAGCCGTCGCTTCACCCCGAGCTGCTGCGCCACAGTCCCGTCCTCATCCGAGAGCAGCGGATAGTCGAACCCGTTGAGCTTGGAGAACTCCGCCTGCTTCGCCACCGGGTCGCGGCTGATGCCCACCCGGGACGCGCCCAACGCCGTGAACTCCGCCGCGAGGTCCCGGAAGTGGCAGCTCTCCGCCGTGCACCCACGGGTCATCGCCCCCGGGTAGAAGAACAGCACCACCGGCCCCGCCGCCAGGAACTCCGACAGCCGCCGCGGCGTGCCCGTCTCATCTGGCAGCTCGAAATCCTCGACCACGTCGCCGACACCCACACTCGCCACCGCGCACCTCCATCGTCAGACCGGACAGGCGGTGAGCGTAAGCGATCAAGCCCAGAGCGCCGCCACCTCGTCCAGCACCGCGGCGGCCTGGGCCCGCCCGGCCCGCGCCGCGCCGGCCCGCCGGGCCGGGTCCAGCACGTTGCGGCCGATCGCCGTGCGCGCCGCCGCGTCCGGCGTCAGCACCGACACCCGCGACCCGGCCGCCCGCAACCCGTCGACCTGCGCCGACAGCCGCGGCATCGGCCCGATCGCCGCCGACGTCGGCGCGAGCACCAGGACCCGCTCCGCGCCGGCCGCGAGGTCCGCGTTCACCGTCGAGCGCATCCCACCGTCGACGAACCGGCGCGCGCCGATCGTCACCGGCGGCCACACCCCGGGCACCGCGCAACTCGCACCCACCGCGTCCACCAGGGACACCTCGCTGTCCCGGTCGAACACCACGAACTCACCGGACGACGCGTCCACCGCCGTGACCAGCAGCCGCCGCCGCGGCCACTCCCGCTCCGGCAGGCGGGCCTCGATCACCGCGCGTCGCGACGCCTCCGACGGGGTACGCGCCGCCAACGCCATCGCCCCGATCCGGGCCCGGGAGCGCGCCGCGTCGCGGGTACGACCACCCGCCCACACCAGCCGCGCCAGCGTCGCGAAGCCCAACCGCGCCGCCACCTCACTCGACGGCGGCGCCAACTGCTCCTCGTAGAACCGCTGCACCGGAAGCTCGGAGCACACCAGCGCGCCGACCACCGAACCCGCCGACGTCCCCACCACCAGGTCCGCCTCCGTGACCGGCACGCCCCGTTCGACCAGACCCGCCAGCAGCCCCAACTCCCAGGCCACCCCGGTCACCCCGCCACCACCGAGCACCAAAGCCCGCCGCATGTGACTCTCCTCTCGACGACCGACCCGCGCCGGTCACGGTAGCGTCGGCACGACACCTGCGCAGCCGTCAGCACCCTGGGGAGGCACCGTGGCACCCGTCACCGTCATCACCGGCGGTGGTCGCGGCATCGGCGCGGCCACCGCCCGCCGCCTCGCCAACGCCGGTCACCACGTCGCCCTGTGCTACCGCCGTGACGAAGCCGCCGCCACCGCCGTCCTGGCCGACCTGCGCGCCGCCGGGGCACAGGCCATCGCGGTACGCGCCGACACCACCGACCCCGATCAGGTCGCCGAGCTGTTCGACGCAGCAGCCCACCTCGGCCCGCTCACCGGCCTGGTCAACAACGCAGGGGTCACCAGCCCGATCGGGCCCTTCACCGAGTTGCGCGTCGACGACCTGCGCCGCGTCGTCGACGTCAACCTCGTCGGCTACGTCCTCTGCGCCCAGCAGGCCGCCCGCCGCCTCACCGACGGCGGCGCGATCGTCAACGTCTCGTCGGCCGCCGCGACCCTCGGCAGCCCCGGCGAATACGTGCACTACGCCGCCGTGAAGGCCGCCACCGACACCCTCACCGTCGGCCTGGCCAAGGAACTCGCCCCGAAGGGCATCCGGGTCAACGCCGTCGCACCCGGCATCGTGCGCACCGACATCCACGCCGACTCCGGCGTACCCGACCGCGCCGACACCGCCGTCGGTCGCATCCCGCTGGGCCGCGCCGGCGAACCCGACGAGATCGCCGCCGCCATCGCCTGGCTGCTCAGCCCCGACGCCTCGTACGCCACCGGCACGGTCCTGCGGGTCTCCGGCGGCCTCTGACCTCGCGTCACACCAGTCAGAGACCGCCGGACCCGGGTCACTGGGTGAACAACTTCGCCGCGGTGATGACCGTCTGCGTCACCCCGTAGCCCAGCAGCGCCGCCACCACCAACCACGAAATCCACAACCGGGCCTGCTGCCCGGATCGGCTGTCGTCGCTCATCGCGTACCACTCCTCTGCGCCGTCTTGTCCTCGTCAACGTCCCGATCCGCCGACGGCTCGTGGTAGCGCTGCGGCACCGGCCGCACCAACAGGTTCGCCACGAAGCCCACAGCCAGCACCCCCACCATCGTGAACAGCGCCGGCCGGTACGCCGCCGCCGTCAACGAACCCGGCTCACCCTGCGCGTCGAGGAACCCGTTGACGATCAGCGGACCCGCGATCCCCGCCGCCGACCAGGCGGTCAACAACCGGCCGTGGATCGCACCGACCTGGAACGTGCCGAACAGATCCCGCAGGTACGCCGGCACTGTCGCGAACCCGCCGCCGTAGAACGACAGGATCACGCACGCCAACAACACGAACAGCGCCGTCGCGGTCTGCCCCACGAGAGCCAGCAGCGCGTACAGCACCATCCCGACACCCAGGTAGACCATGTAGATCGGCTTGCGGCCGATGACGTCCGACGTCGACGACCACACGAACCGGCCCGCCATGTTGAACAGCGACAGCAGACCCACGAACCCGCCGGCCGCGGCGACGCTCACCGCCGAGGTGCCGTTGTCCCGGAAGAAGTCCTGGATCATCGGGCTGGCCTGCTCCAGGATGCCGATGCCCGCCGTGACGTTGCAGAACA
The DNA here is from genome assembly GCF_006715105.1 of Micromonospora sp. A202. Taxonomy (NCBI): domain Bacteria; kingdom Bacillati; phylum Actinomycetota; class Actinomycetes; order Micromonosporales; family Micromonosporaceae; genus Micromonospora; species Micromonospora sp. A202. Next base: position 3,100,803 of record NZ_VFMP01000001.1, read on the forward strand.
ACACCACCCACAGCAGCCAGAACGAGCGGGTCTTCACCGCGTTCGCCGCCGACACGTTCGCCGTGGTGACCAGCGGTTTCGCCGCGACGCTCGCCGGGTCGAAGCCGGCCGGGCGCCAGCCCTCCGCGGGCACCCGCACGTTCGCCACCCCGAACATCATGATCACGAAGTAACCCAGGCCGAGCGTCACGAACAACCACACCAGGGCGCTGCCCGACGCCGTCGACCCCGCGTTGGACGGGTCGTAACCGGCGTCGAAGAACGACAACAACTGCCGGGACAGGGGAGAGGCGACCATCGCCCCACCACCAAACCCCATGATGGCCAACCCGGTGGCCAGACCCGGCCGATCCGGGAACCACTTGATCAACGTGGAGACAGGGGAGATGTAACCGATGCCCAGACCAATGCCGCCGAGCAACCCGTAGCCCAGATACAGCAACCACAGTTGCTTCGTGGCAATGCCCAGCGAACCCACCAGGAAGCCCGCCGCCCAGAAACAGGCCGAGACGAACATCGCCTTACGCGGGCCGTTCGCCTCCACCCAGGTCCCGGCCACGGCCGCGGACAACCCGAGCATCACGATCGCGATACTGAAAATCACCCCGATCGCCGTCTGACTGGCGTCGAAGTGGGCGATCAGCGAGTTCTTGTAGACGCTGGTCGCGTAGACCTGGCCGATGCAAAGGTGGATGGCCAACGCCGCCGGGGGAATGAGCCACCTGCTGTAACCGGGCGGCGCGACGGTGTGCCGACGATCGAGTGCGGAAAGCATGCGGTGCTTCCTCTCCGAGGAGGACGAAGGACGTCCCGCACAACGTGCCCACACCACACGCACACCGCAAACCTCACCGTCGCCGGACGGTCATCCCGGTGAGCTGAGCGGTCAGTCAGCGACCGCACGGACCTGACGATCAGCGCAGATCCGGGGTGTGCCAGCCGCCAGCCAACGCGTCGGCGTCCGCCGGACCCCAACTGCCCTTCTCGTACGACTGCACCGCCGCCGGCAGATCCAGGATCGGCTCGACGATGCGCCACTCCTGCTCGATCGTCTCCTCACGCGCGAAGCGCAGATGCTGCCCATCCATCGCGTCGTCGAGCAACCGCTCGTACGCCTCCTGACGGCGACCCAGCGCCATGCCGAAGTCGACCGACAAATCCACCGCACGGCTCGCCACCTCGGCGCCCGGGCTCTTCGCCTGGATCGACATCGTGATGCCGTCACCACGCCCGAGGCGGAACCGCAACAGGTTCGCGGCCGTCACCGTGCCCCGCTCGGCAGGGATGAGCGACCGCTGCGGCTGCTTGAACTCGACCACGACCTCCGTCGCCGTCCCCGCAAGGGACTTACCGGCACGCAGGTAGAACGGCACACCCGCCCAGCGGGGGGAGTCGATCGTCAACCGGGTGGCCACGAACGTCTCCGTGTTCGAGTCCGCAGCCACACCCGGCTCGTCGCGGTACCCGGCGTACTGACCCCGCACCGTGGACTGCGGCGACAGCGCCTCGATCTGCCGCAGCACCGCGACCTCCGCCTCACGGAACGCGGCCGCGTCGTCAGCCGCGGGCGCCTCCATCGCCACCAGCGCGACAACCTGCAGAATGTGGTTCTGCAACACGTCACGAGTGGCGCCGACGGTGTCGTAGAAACCGGCCCGACCCTGCGTGCCGAAACCCTCGGCGAGAGTGACCTGAACGTTGTCGATGTGCTCGCTGTTCCACAACGGCTCGAACAGCCGGTTGGCGAACCGGAAGGCGTAGAGGCCCTCGACGGCTTCCTTACCGAGATAGTGGTCGATGCGGAACACCCGCTCCGGGTCGAAGGTCGCCCGCAGCGTGCGGTCCAGCTCGCGGGAGGACTCCACGTCACGCCCAAACGGCTTCTCCACGATCACCCGGCCCCGGTCAGCCAGACCGACCGCCGCGAGACCGTCGACGACGGCACCGAACACCGCCGGAGGAATCGCCAGGTAGAAGACCGGTCGCTCCGCACCCCGCAGACGCTCCGCCAACCGCTGATAGGTGACCGGGTCCGCGTAGTTGCCGGAGATCATCGAAAGGTTGCCCGCCAGCCGGTCGAAAGTCTCGTCGTCGACCTCGTCGTTGGCCTCAGCGACCGACTTGCGGGCCATCGTGATGAGCTGTTGATCATCCCAGGGGGAGCGGGCCACCCCGATCACCGGGACGTCCAGACGGTCGCGCCGGGTCAACTCGTACAGCGCCGGGAACAGCTTCTTCGAAACGAGGTCTCCCGTGACGCCGAACAGCACGACCGCGTCTGAACGCATGCGCATGGCACTTCCATTCGATCATGTAATTCTGATCTTCCGAACGGACAACGGCGCGGCCCAGCGCGAGAATTCCCCTGCGAGGGGCGCACGTGAGGTCGGCGACAGCGACGGCGCTTACCCTAGGAAGGTTCGCAGCTCAGGTGTGATGTGGGCAACGCCCCACCGTGATCGACGAAGTTCGATCATCATAATGCCTGCGAAGACCTGTCGGTAGGGGAGGAGAGACTGCCGACATGAGTCCACCATTCGGGACCGTGGTCATCACGGGCGCCGCCGGCCGCATCGGCAGCACACTCCGCCACGCCCTCCGCGACGAGACCCGCCACCTCGTCCTCATCGATCGCGACCCACTGACCGCGCAGTCGCCGGTGGAGCAGGTCATCGGCCTGGACCTCACCGACCTCGACGCCCTGATCTCGGCGTTCGAGGGCGCTGACGTGGTGATCCACCTCGCCGGGCTGCCGGACGAGGCCCCACTCGCCGACCTGCTGGACGCCAACGTGCTGGGCACGTTCCACGTCTTCGAGGCGGCCCGCCGGCAACAGGTCGACAGGGTCGTCCTCGCCAGCAGCAACCGGGTCACCGGCTTCCACCCCGTCGGAAAGACCGTCAACCCCGAAGATCCGGTCCGACCGGACGGCTTCTACGGGGTCAGCAAGGTGGCAGTCGAGGCTCTCGCCCGCCTGTACGCGGACAAGTTCGCCCTGTCCGTGGTGTGCCTGCGCATCGGCAGCTTCGAGGACAGACCAGACGACGCCCGATATCTCGCCACCTGGCTCAGCCCACGCGACTGCCTCGGGTTCATCCGAGCGGCCATCACCGCACCCGACGTCTCCTTCGCAACCGCCTACGCCGTCTCCGCCAACACCCGCCGGTTCTGGGATCTCGACGCCGGCATCCAACTCGGCTACACGCCAGTCGACAACGCGGAAGACCACGCTGCCCACGTCGTCGGCGCCGACGACCCCATCGACTCCCGCGCGCCCCAGGGAGGCAGGTACGCCAGCGCCGAGACCACCCTCAGCCACATTCGCGGCGGGCAACCGAACCCCTGACGAGGAGTACAGGATGGACCGCACCGGCCAGCAGGGGAGAGCCCGACAATGAACCTGGCAGTCGACCAGTCACCGGGCACAGCACCAGAGGTGGTGTGCCTGCCGACGTTCGGCATGACCCGCACCGCCACGGCTGCCGCGTTCGGCCCAGCCCTCGCGGGCGCGGGCCTGCGAGAGACATACCTGGACCTACCCGGCCACGGCGACAGCCCCACGGACTGCCCACCAACGTCCCAGGCGGTGCTGGACACCGTGTGCGGGTGGCTCGACCACCACGTCGACGCGCCGGTCCTGCTCGCCGGCGGCTCCTACGGCGCGTACCTGGCCACCGGCATCGCCCGCCGACGACCCGAACTCGTCCGCGGCCTGCTCCTCGTCTGCCCGGGCGTCACCATCGCCCGCGACAGCCGGGACCTGCCCGACGACCCGCCGTCCGAAGCGCCCGAGGGCTGGCTCGACGAAGCTCCCGCAGCCCTGCACGCCCACCTCGACGCCGCCCTGGGCAATCGCACGTCAACTGTCGTCGCGACGGTGCTCGCGGCACTGAACGCCGGCGGTCCCGGTGACGCGACCTTCCAGGAGAAGCTGCAGACCGGGCCCGACTACGCGTTGCCCGACGAAAACGCCGACGTCGTCTTCGACGGCCCGGTCACGGTGATCACCGGCCGACAGGACAGGATCGTCGGGTACGCCGACCAGTTCCGCGCCATGCGCCGCTATCCACGCGGCACCTTCACCGTGATCGACGCGGCGGGGCACTACCTGCCGTACGAACAACCCGCGCTGCTGCGATCACTCACGCAGGACTGGCTGCGCCGTATGGGCGCGTAGACGGTGAACGAGCGCCATTCGATAATGCACATTATGTAAAGCTGTGTTATCTGACGGTCCCCTCGACCACCGATGGGCACTCTCAGTCGCGCGTCAGGCCCGGCGGACACGCGTCCTCGTCGGGTCGCACGCGGCGGGCACTGACCAGCGGGTTGCGTTGCAGGCCGGCGATGACAGCGGCGCTGCCGCCGACATCGGTCCAGGTGTCGTCCCACAGGGCGGAGACCAGCCAGGAGTGATCCGCCGGGAAGAACAGGTCGGGCAGCGGGCCGCCGCCGCGCATGTGACCGGTCCGCCAGGTGAGTGCCTGCTCGGGTCCCGCTTCGACCAGGACGTAGGGCCAACCCCAGTAGAGCGACACCCTCGGGGCACGCGGAAAGACGACGTCGTGCGCGCCGGTGTCGAGGTAGCCCAGCCACCAGGGCTGCTCCGCGGTACGTGCCGCCAGCTCGCGGACCACGGCCTGTTCGTGGGCGTCCACACCGACACCCTCGGGCGGGTGGAAGGTGGCGTACGCGTCGAACACCTCCGGGATCGCGGTGGTGATCGCGAGGCCCTGTGTGGTGTGGCCGGCGAGCCAGGCGACGTGGCTGGCCGTGCCGATCCGCCAGTTCCGTCCGTCCTTGTGGACGTCCAGGGGTTGTGTCGAGGCGCCGTCAGCGTCGGGGCGTCCAGCCACGACGGTGGGCGATGCTGAGGGAGCCCACCCGGGTTCGCCGTCCGGCCGCCACTGGTGCCCCTCGGGGCAGACCACATCGACGGGGTGGACCGGGTCCCGGTAGACGGTGGGCGCGCCGGGTCGACCACAGACGGGGCAGGTGGCGACGGGCGACGTCATGCCGCGCACGATACGTGCTTCTCCAGCAGCGCCACTGGCCTGCGACGCTGGGGGCGAGCCGATGTGTCGCTCGGTGCCTGTAGAGCTGCCCCATCCGTGGGGCGCGCCGACCACCGGCGGCGGAACCGCCCGCAGCGGCGCAGGGACCGGTGCGCCCTCACCGCTGCTCACCCACTACAGCGGGATGGTGTTTGCCGGGACGTCGTCGGCTTCGAAGAACCATCACACCTGGTCCGCGCGCCGGGGATCATCCGCCCCATACGTGGGGCAGCTCTACAGGCACCTGAGGAGACAGCGCGCCTCCCGTGCGGACCGGTTCCGCTCCCCCTCTCCCCACGCTTCCCCGCAACGCGAAAATGCTGCATAATATCCCTTATGCATGACAAACAGGACGAATCGCTCATGGTGCTGATCGAGGAGTTCCTGACCGCCCGAGCGACCCGCAAGCCCTCCCCCCACACTTTGGCCGCGTACCGCCGGGATCTGCACACGGTGGCGGCGCTGGTCGCCGAGGACGCCGCCACTCCCCTCCCCCTGGGCGCGCTGTCGATCACCGATCTCTCCCCCAGGGTGATGCGTGCGGCCTTCGCCCGGTTCGCCGGGCCCCGCGCGCCCGCGTCGGTGCACCGGGCCTGGTCCACCTGGAACAGTTTCTTCACGTTCCTGGTGGCCGACGGGATCGTGGCCGGCAACCCGATGCCGGCGGTCGGGCGACCTCGGGCGCTACTCCCCCAGCCGAAGCCGCTGCGGGGGGCGGACACTCCCGAGGTGCTGCTCGCGTCCGCGGCGCGCGACGAGGGTCGGCAGCGCGACCCGTGGCCAGAGCGGGACGTCGCGGTGTTGGCGGTGGCGCTCTGCGCGGGGCTGCGCCTGTCGGAGTTGCTGGCGCTACGGGTCGGCTCGCTGGGTGGTCGACCGGGTGAGCGGCGGATCGAGGTGCTCGGGAAGGGTGGGCGGCCCCGGGTGGTGCCGATCGAGGGGGGTCTGGACCGGGTGCTGGTGGACTACCTGGACAGTCGTGCGCGGCGCTTCGGTTCGCGGTCGGTGCGCCCCGACTCGGCGTTGCTGGTGGATCGGCGTGGTGAGCCGTTGCGCCGGGGTGGGCTGCAGTATCTCGTCGAGTCGTGTTTTCGGCGGGCGGGTATCGGTGACCGGGTGCCGCGGGGTGCGCGGTTGCACGCGTTGCGGCACACGTTCGCGACCCGGTTGGCCGAGGACGGGGCGAGCGCCGTGGAGATCATGCGTTTGTTGGGGCACGCGTCGTTGGCGTCGTCGCAGACGTACATCGAGGTGACGGCTGGGCAGCAGCGCGACGCGGTGCGCGCGAACCGGACCAACCGGGCGCTGGCGGGTCTGGTGCCGGTGAACCAGGAGTGAGCGCGGTCAGTGTGCCCGGTGGTCGCTGTCGTTGGCGGTGGTGGGCAGTGGGCCGAGGACCGCGTTGATGATGTGGATGCGCGTGTCGGTGGCCTGGTAGTCGGCGCAGACGGCGTCGGCGCGGTCGGCCAGACGGACGGTGGGGCCGTTGCGGGTGATGGCGACGGTGGTGCCGTCGAGGGTGGTGGCGGTGCCGGTGTCCGCCAGTTCGCCGATCGGGTGGGTTCCCTGGATCAGGTGTGCCTTCAGCAGGGTGCGCAGCTGGTCGGTGTGGCGGGTCATCAGGTCGTCCCAGTTGTCCTCGGAGAACTTGGCGGCGAAGGCGTCGTCGGAGGGGGCGAGGATGGTGACGCCGACGCCGGTGGGCAGGTCGGTGAGGACTCTGCTGGTGCGTACTGCCGCTTCGAAGGTGGTGAGGGTGGGGATCCACCGGAGCGCCTGGTCGACGGGCTGACCGGCGAGGAAGGTCGGGTTTCCGGGGTCGGTGCCGGTGGGCAGGGCGGCGCAGAGCGGTCCGGTGACCTGGGGTGCGTTGGCCGGTGGTGCGGCGTCGGTGCGGGGAGTCGCGGGGCTGCTGGTGCAGGCGGCGAGGAGCAGTGTCGGCGCGAGGAGCCCGAGGGTGAGCAGTCGGGGGCGTCGCGGTGGGGTGGCGGGTTGCGACACGGCGGCCTCCACGGTTTCGGGTGGGTGGGGATGTGCCGGCGGCGCGGGTTCGAGACCCGCGCCGCCGGCAGTTCGGTTCGGTCAGGTGACCGTCACAGTGCTGCGCACTGGGTGGTGCGTGGGCCGTGCACGGTGTTGGCGACGCCCAGGTTGGTCGGGGCGGGGCTGTTTGCCGTGCAGTTGAGCGGGCCGCGGATGGCGTTTCCGGCCAGCAGGGGTGCGTCGGTGCCGGTGGTGTTGCCGGTCAGGCTGACCGGGCCGGCGATGGTGACGTCGATGACGGAGACCGCGTTTGTGGTCTTCGTGATCTGGACCGGGCCGTTGATGGTGCTGTCGGCGAGGAGGATGCCGGCGGCGCCGGTGGCGGTGACCGGGCCGCTGATGGTCGTTCCGGTCGCGACGAGTGCCGCGCCGGCCCGGACGGTGACCGGGCCGTTGATGGTGGCGTCGTCGGCGCAGGTGAAGCCGGAGACGGTCAGTGGGCCGTTGCGTCGGCCGGTGAGGGTCGGGTAGACGCGTTCGCCGTCGGTCAGCTTCTCCACGCCCTTGGTGTCGAGCAGCAGCGGGATGAGGCCGCGTTCGGGTTGGTTGAGGGGGACGTAGTAGCCGTCCTCGGTCTTGATGACCTTCCAGCCGTGTGCGGCGATGCGTTGCGCGACGGTGGTGCCCACGCCGCCGGGTCCGTCGGTGCGGGCGCCGTTGTACTGCTCGTCGGTGAGTTTGTAGGCGCAGGGGGCGTTGTCGAGGATGAGGTCGGCGCGGGGTGCGTCCAGCGGCGGCGGGCTGTCGCCGGGGTGCGGGGCGGGGTAGGCCGGGATGGGTCGGGAGCCGCGGAAGACGAGGCGGCCGGTGTTGGCGGCCTGGATCTCGATGGACTGGGCGCGGGAGTTGAGGATGTCGGCGCGGTCGGCGCGGTGGTAGTCGAGGAACTGCTGGAAGGTCCACAGCGCGGAGTAGGTCTTGCGGCGCCGGTTGTTGGCGGTGTTGCCCTCGTCGGGTCGGGTCTGACCGCCGGAGCTGCGCAGTTCGAGCAGGGAGTTGGCGACGTTCTTGAGGCCGAGGGTGTTGCGCAGGATGGTTTCCTCGCTGAGGCCGATGTTGCCGCCGCCTTCGCAGCCGTAGGGGCAGGCCCACCAGCCGGCTTCGGCGCCCTTGGCGTACATGTGACCTTCGATCATGTCCTGGGACTGGTCGAAGATGGGTTGGGCGACGTTCTGGTGCCGCGGGGGCAGCATGGGCAGGTCCCCGGCGCGGGAGTTGCCGAACTCGTGGCCGTCGTAGCCGGCGACGGGTCGGTAGTCGCGGACCATCTTGATGTACGCGGCGGTTTCCGGCTGGCGGATGAGGGAGTAGTCGCGGTTGAGGTCCTGGCCGGTGGAGTTGCCGCGGGTGTTGTTGGCCCGGCCGTCGCCGTTGATGGTGGGGACGATCAGGACGGTGGTTCGGCTGAGCAGGTCCGTGATCCGGGGGTCGGTGCTGAAGGCGAGTTGCCGGGCCATGATGAGGCAGGCCTCGCGGTCGCCCGGTTCGTTGCCGTGCACGTTGCAGTTGATGGCCACCGGTGCGGTGGCGGCGACTGCCTCCGGGGTGGTCGCCGGGGTGGGGTGGCCGATGACCATCATGTTGATGGGTCGGTTCTGCACGGTGCGGCCGAGTTCGACGACGCGGACGCGGTCGCTGAGGGCGTCGATGGCGGCGGTGTAGGCGTACTCGTCGGTGTCGCTGGTGTACTGCGCGGCGTGGGTGGTCTCCCAGCCGGTGCGCAGTTGCTCGCCGGGGGTCGTGGGGTTGCCCCAGGGTGCGGTGGTGGTGGCGACGACCGGGTCGGAGTAGGGCTGTTCGGTGGTGTCGGTGCGGGCGCGTACGCGCCACTGGAAGGTGTCGCCGGGGTTGAAGCCGGCGTCGGCGAAGGTGGGTGCCTGTTGGTTGATCTGGCGGTTGGGTCGCCAGATACCGACGATGGTCGGTGCGCCGGTGGGGGTGCCGTTGGTGTCGACGGCGGTGCGTTCGATCTGGTAGTCGGTGGCGCCGTCGACGGGTTGCCAGGCGAGGGTGGCGTACCCGTCGGCTTGGCGGACGGTGAGGGCGGTGACCTGATGGGGTTCCGCGGCGCTCTGGGCGTTGGCGGGGGTGGGTGCGGTGGTGAGGGTGAGAGCGATGAGGGTGGATGCGGCGATGAGGGTGGATCGCTGACGTCTCATGTGGCCTCCGACGAGTTGATCGTGGCGCGTGTCGACCAGCATGATCGTCGAAGTCGGTCGATGCAATGATCTTGAGGGAATCTTGCGTCTCGGGGTGGTGCTCCCCCGGGCGCGGCTGAGCCACGGTGCGGCCGGTCGGGCGATGACGCTCAGCCGAGGTCGACCAGCAGGGGGCGGTGGTCGGAGATGGTGGACGCCGGTGCGGTGACCGCCCGTACCGGTGGGAGCTGGTCGAGGGCGTGCCGGTCGGCGAGGATGTGGTCGAGCTGGACGCGGGGCTGCCCGGAGGGGTAGGTGGGGCGGCGGCCCAGTGGATGCCAGCCGGAGACGAGGCGGGCCGCGCCGGCGGGCAGGTTGAGGTCGCCGAGCAGGACGCGGGGGGCGGGCAGGGCGCGTAGGGCGCGGACGGTCTGTCGCAGTTGGCGGGCGTTCCAGCCGGGCACGAAGGACAGGTGTGTCGCGGCCACGGTGAGCGGGCCGTACGGGGTGTCGAGGATGGCGGCGAGCACGACGCGGGGTTCGTCGTGCAGCAGGATCAGGCCGCCGCGGGGGCCGGGCACGTAGACCGGTGAGCGGACGGGTGCCGGTTTGAGTCGGGTGATGTGCCAGCTGCGTACGGGGTGTCGGCTGATGAGGCCGATGCCGTAGCAGGGTTCGCCGTGCCCGTCGTCGTCGTGGCGCAGCGGGCGGAAGTGTTCCCCGGGGGTGCCGACGACGGCGGCGGCGAAGCGGTGGTGGGGTGCGTCGAGGGCTCGGGCGGCGATGGCGGTGAGGTCGAGTTTTCCGCTGCGGTGTTGGTCGCGGTCGACCTCCTGCAGGGCGAGCACGTCGGCGTCGAGGGCGCGTACGGCGTCGGCGAGGCGGTCGGAGTCGACGAGCCCGTCGGTGAGGGATCGTCCGTGCAGCAGGTTGAAGGTGGCCAGGCGCACTCCTGCACCTTACGTGCCCGTGGCATGGTTGCCGGGTGCTGAAGGTGCTGCTGTGTTCCGTGCTGGTGTTCGTGGCGGTCGGCGCGTTGGGGGTGTGGTTGCGGCGTACGAGGGGTCGGTGACCGGGTGAGGCTGGCCACTCGGGTGCTGGTCGGACGCGTCGGGTAGGCAGAATTGCCGCCCGTGGACGCCGTGACGCTGAGTACCCTGCTGGCCGCCGCCGCGATGGCCGGGTGGGTGGATGCCGTGGTCGGTGGTGGTGGGTTGTTGCTGCTGCCGGCGTTGTTGGTGGCTGCCCCGGGGTTGCCGGTGGCCACCGCGTTGGGCACGAACAAGCTGGCCGCGATCTTCGGTACGGCCACGGCGGCGGCGACGTACGCCCGCCGGACCACTGTCGACTGGCGGGTGGCGGCACCGGCGGCGGGGGTGGCGGTGCTCAGCGCGGGGCTGGGCGCGGCGCTGGCCGGGGCGGTGCCGGCGTCGGCGTACCGGCCGGTCGTGCTGGTGGTGCTGGTGTCGGTGGCGGTGTTCGTGCTGCTGCGTCCCCGGATGGGGGTGGTGGCGGTGCCGGCGAAGCGGACTCCGGTGCGGGTGGCGGTGGTGATCGCGGTGGCCGGTGTGGGCATCGCCCTGTACGACGGTCTGATCGGTCCGGGGACCGGCACGTTCCTGGTGTTGGCGTTCACCGCTGTCGTCGGCGCGGACTTCGTGCACGGCTCGGCGATGGCGAAGGTCGTCAACGCGGGCACGAACCTGGGTGCGCTGGTGGTGTTCGGGGTGACCGGGCACGTGTGGTGGCTGCTGGGCGCGGGGATGGCGGTGTGCAACATCGCCGGCGCGGTGCTGGGGGCGCGGATGGCGTTGCGCCGCGGGTCGGGCTTCGTACGGGTGGTGCTGCTGGTCGTGGTGGTGGCGTTGGTCGCGAAGCTCGGGTACGACCAGTGGGTGGCCCGCTGATGGCGGTACGCCCCGAGCATGACCGTGCGGTCCTGGCGCGGTTGCTGGGGCGTGATCCGGTGCTGCACGCCTACCAGTTGGGTGACCTGGACGACTTCTTCTGGCCGTACACCTCGTGGTTTCGCTCCGGTGAGCAGGTCGCGTTGCTCTATCGCGGGGTGGACCCGCCGACGCTGCTGGCGTTCGCGGCGCCGGCGGACGCCGCGGCGCTGGCGGCGTTGCTGGCCGACCTTGCGCCGGCGTTGCCCGCCCGGTTGTACGCGCACCTCTCCCCCGGGCTGTCCGACGTGCTGGCCGGGTCGTTCCGGTTGGATTCCGGTGGCGCGCACCACCGGATGGCGTTGACCGATCCGGCCCGGTTGTCGGCGGTGCGTCCGGAGGGCGTGGTGCTCGGGCCGGCGGACCTGCCGGGGCTGCGCCACCTGTACGAGCGGGCGTACCCGGGGAACTGGTTCGATCCTCGGATGCTGGACACCGGGCAGTACCTGGGCGTACGCGAGGGCGGTGAGCTGGTGGCGGTGGCCGGGGTGCATGTGTGGTCCCCGGCCTACCGGGTGGCGGCGTTGGGCAACGTCACGACCCATCCGCTGTGGCGTGGACGGGGGCTGGGCGCGGCGGTGGTGGCGGCGCTGTGTGTCCGGCTGCGCGAGACCGTGGAACACGTCACGCTGAACGTGAAGGCGGACAACACGGTGGCGGTGCGGCTCTACGAGCGGGTGGGGTTCACCCGGGTCGCCGACTACGAGGAGTGGACGCTGACGGCCCGGTGACGCCGCGCGTTCCTGGTCGGGGTCAGGAGTCGACCGGAGGCCAGGTGCGCAGGGCCATGTCGGCCACCAGTTGCAGCTCGTCCCGGGTGGTGCCGCCTGCGGCCTGTACGGCGATGCCGTTGGCCACGGTCATCAGGTATCGGGCGAGCAGACCGGGATCGGCGCCGGCCGGCAGGTCGCGCTCGTCGATGGCCCGCTGGAACCGGTTCCGCAGGTGGGTGGTGCCCTCCTCACGCCAGGCGGCGAGTGTGTCGCGGGCCTGGCGGCCGGCCTCGCCGGCTGCCAGGGAGCCCTGCACCCCGAGGCATCCGGCGGGGCAGTCCGGTCGTGTGGTGGAGCGGACGGCGCCGTCGAGGAACGTTGTGGCCACCTCCCGGGCGGACGACTTTCCCAGCGCGTGGGCGACGTAGGACGCCGGGCCCTCGGTGTAGCGTTCCAGCGCCTTGCGGAACAGGTCCTCCTTGTTACCGAAGGCCCGGTACATGCTGGTGCGGGTGATGCCCATCGCGCTGGTCAGGTCGTCGAGGCTGGCGCCCTCGTAGCCCTGTGCCCAGAAGACGAGCACCGCCCGTTCGAGGGCTTCGTCGACGTCGAAGCCTCGTGGTCTGCCGAGCGGTGTCGTCCGGTTGCTCTCCACGACCTCAGCCTACGCCTTCGGTACCGACCGGTGCGGAAATGCTACGGTGGCATTCGGTACTGACTGATACCGAACTCCGTGGAGGTAGACCAGTGAAAAAAGCCGTTCTCATCACCGGAGGAACATCGGGCATCGGCCTGAGCCTCGCGGAGTCCTTCCTCAACGACGGAGCCGACGTGGTGGTGTGCGGCCGATCGCGGACAGCCCTCGACCGCTTCAGCCGGGCACATCCGCAGGCGCTGGCCGTTCAGGCCGACGTGACCGTCCCTCTGGCGAGAGCCGCCCTGCTGGACGCGGTGACGGATCGGTTCGGCCGGCTCGACGTGTTGGTCAACAACGCCGGCACGTTCGTCGAACGGGACTTCGCCGGAAACGACGACGCCACAGTGGCGCTCGACCAGGAGATCGCCCTGAATCTCACGGCGCCCATTCACCTCACAGGAGAGGTGGTGCGGCGCTGGCCGGCCCTGGACGCGATCGTGTTCGTGACGTCGGGCTTCGCGCTGGTCTCTCCCACCCGCGCACCGACCTACGGCGCTGTCAAGGCCGGATTGCACGGCTTCGCCGACGGACTTCGCCGTCAACTCGCACCTCACGGCACCCACGTGCTCGAAGTGCTCCCACCGACCACGGACACGCCCATGAACGCCGACGCCACCGGACCGAAACTGCCACCTGCCGAGGTCGCGGAGGTCACCCTCAGAGCACTGCGGCAACGCCGGCCGATGGCTCTGCCGGGCCAGACGAAACTGTTGCCCACGATGCTCCGGATCGCGCCACACACCCTCGGGCGGATGGTCGCGAAACGGTGAGCGCCGGCTTTCCGGAACGACCGGACGAGGGTCAGCGGCGGCGGCTGGGTGAGTCGAAGCGGCCGGCGCGGATCTCACGCAGGGCGCGGCGGCGGATGTCACCGCGCAGGGTGTCGACGTAGAGCGTGCCGCGCAGGTGGTCGGTCTCGTGTTGCAGGGCGCGGGCGAGGAACCCGCTGCCGGCGATGGTCAACGGTTCGCCGTGCTGGTCGACGCCGCGGGCGGTGGCGTGCAGGGCCCGGGCGGTCGGGAAGTACAGCCCGGGGATGGACAGGCAGCCCTCCTCGTCGTCCTGGAGCTCGTCGGACAGTTCGAGGGTGGGGTTGATCAGGTGGCCGCGGTGCCCGTCGGCGTCGTAGACGAACACCTGGGCGCTGACGCCGATCTGGGGTGCGGCGACGCCGGCGCGGCCGGGGGCGCCGAGCAGGGTGTCCATCAGGTCGGTGACCAGGGCCCGCAGCTCGGCGTCGAAGGTGGTGACCGGTTCACATTCGGTGCGCAGGACGGGGTCGCCGATGATCCGGATGGGCCGCATGGTCATGTCGGTCAGCGTATCGCCGGTGGCGGTGGGGTCACCGCCCGGCCAGGGTGGCGCGGATCGGGGCTGTCTTCGCGGCGGCTTCGGCGACCTCGGCGGACGCGTCGCTGTCCCAGGTGATGCCGCCGCCTGCCCAGGTGTGCAGGTGCTGGCCGTCGGCGGCGGCGGTGCGGATGGTCAGGCCGAGGTCGACGCGGCCGGGGGCGACCCAGCCCAGCGCGCCCATGCTGGCGCCGCGACCGACGGGTTCGAGGGCGGCGATCTGGGTGAGGGCCGCGCGTTTGGGCGCGCCGGTGACGGACCCGCCGGGGCAGGTGGCGCGCAGCAGGTCGGCGAGGCCGAGGCCGTCGGCGGCCGCGGCGCGGACTGTCGACTCGGCCTGCCACAGGTCGCACCAGCGGCGGACGGTGAACAGGTCGTCGACGGTGACGGTGCCGGTGCGGGCGATGCGGGCGAGGTCGTTGCGTTCCAGGTCGACGATCATGACGTGTTCGGCGCGTTCCTTGGCGCTGGCGAGGAGTTCGGCGCGGCCGGTGGCGGTGGCCGGGCGGGTGCCCTTGATGGGTCGGGTGATCAGGTGTCCGTCGGTGACCTCGATGAGGGTTTCCGGGGAGGCACAGCCGATGGCCCAGCCGTCGCCGGTGAGGACGCCGCCGTAGCGGGCGCCGGGGAGCGCGCCGAGGCGGCTGAGGGCGGGCAGGGGGTCGCCGGTGTAGCGGGCGGCGGCGTGCCCGACGAGGTTGGTCTGGTAGACGTCGCCGCGGCCGATGGCGGCGCGGACCTGGTCGACGGCATCGGCGTGTTGACGCGGCGTCCAGCTCTCGGTCCACTCGCCGAGCCACCACGACGACGCCGGTGCGCCCGGTGGGGTGGCCCGGGTGGGGCGGTGGTCGTAGACGACGACGGCGAGGTCGGGCAGGGTCGGCGCGGGCTCGGGCGCCGCGCCGGGTGCGCCGGCCAGGTGGGCCCCGGCCGCGGCGGACAGGTAGAGCGCCGCCCCGCAGACCCCGGTGTCGTGCTGGCGGGTGGCCGGTCGGGTGAGGTCGTGCAGTGGCAGGCCGTGTGCGGCGAGGAACTCCTCGGCGAGTGCGGCGGGGTCGCCGCCGTCACTGAGGCGCCACTGCAGTCGGGCGCGTTCGGTCAGGGCGCCCCGGCACGCGGCCGGCGCCGCCGGCACATCGACCAACGCGGTCGGGCCGCTGCCCGCGGCCAACGCAGCTGAGCCGCTGCCCGCGGCCAACTGAGCTGAGCCGCTGCCCGCGGCACCAACCTGTGGGAGCGTTTCCACGCCGTACGGTCCGACCTTCCTCATCCGTTCAGTGGATTTCCGGTGCGCCAGGTGGGCACCTGCTCGATGCTGGACACTTTCGCTTGGTACTGTGCGTCACTGGTCATGTGAACCATGACACAGTGCCCCCACAGTCCGGAGAACCCGATGTGCCAGCACCAACCGACCTGCCCCTCTGCTGAAGCCACCGATCGGGAAGCCGCGCGAGTCCTCGCTTGCTTCCGTGAGCAGGGCTGGAGCCTGCTCTGCAATGGTGTCATCGTCTTCGAGGACACCGGCGAGCTGCTCCCCGACGGCAGCAGCATCGCACCGCACCGCGGCCCCGCCCGTCACGCCCTCGTCGCCTGATCGACCACTCAGAGTCACCGAATAGCCGCCGTCGACCCAGGCTGGTCCCCCGGTAAGGGACGCCGAGCCCAGGTCGCAGCGGCTGCCGGGGCGGCCAACACCGCCCGCCCCGGCTCGCCGTCGTTCGTCCTCGAACGCCCCCGGCGTTGTCAGTCCTCGAACGCCTCCGGCGACGGGCACGAGCAGACCAGGTTCCGGTCGCCGTACGCGCCGTCGATACGCCGCACCGGCGGCCAGTACTTCCCGGCCCGGTCCACCCCTGCCGGGTACGCGCCCACCGACCGCGGGTACGGGTGCGGCCACTCGTCACCGCTGACCATCGCCGCGGTGTGCGGCGCGTTGGCCAGGGGGTTGTCCCCTAGCGGCCACGACCCGAAATCCACCTGCTCGATCTCCGCCCGGATCGCGATCATCGCGTCACAGAACCGGTCCAGCTCGGCCAGGTCCTCGCTCTCGGTCGGCTCCACCATCAGCGTCCCCGCCACCGGGAACGACATCGTCGGCGCGTGGAAGCCGTAGTCGATCAGCCGCTTCGCCACGTCGTCGACGCTCACCCCGGTCGCCTTCGTCAACGGCCGCAGGTCGAGGATGCACTCGTGCGCCACCAGGCCCTTGTTGCCGGCGTACAGCACCGGGAAGTGTCCCCGCAGGCGCGCCGCCACGTAGTTCGCCGCCAGGACCGCCACGCCGGTCGCCCGGGTCAGCCCCTCGGCGCCCATCATCCGCAGGTACGCCCACGGGATCGGCAGGATCCCCGCCGACCCGTACTTCGCCGCCGAGATCGCCGGCGTGGAGTCCTCGTGCGCGCCCAGCGGGTCACCGGGCAGGAACGGCGCCAGGTGCGCGCGCACCGCGACCGGGCCCACGCCGGGGCCACCGCCGCCGTGCGGGATGCAGAACGTCTTGTGCAGGTTCAGGTGCGACACGTCCGCGCCGAACTTGCCCGGCTTCGCGAACCCGACCAGGGCGTTGAGGTTCGCCCCGTCGACGTACACCTGACCGCCGGCGTCGTGGACCTTCGCGCACAGCGACGCGATGCCCGTCTCGTACACGCCGTGCGTCGACGGGTACGTCACCATGATCCCGGCGAGCGCGTCCCGGTGCTTGTCGATCTTCGCGTCGAGGTCGACCAGGTCGACGTTGCCGTCGTCGTCGCAGGCCACCACGACGACCCGCATGCCGGCCATCACCGCCGACGCCGCGTTGGTGCCGTGCGCCGACGACGGGATCAGGCACACGTCGCGGTGCGACTCACCCCGCGAGGCGTGGTAGGAGCGGATCGCCAGCAACCCGGCCAGCTCACCCTGGGAGCCCGCGTTGGGCTGCACGCTGACCGCGTCGTAGCCGGTCACCTCGGCCAGCCACGACTCCAGCTGGCCGATCATCTCCCGGTACCCGGCGGTCTGCGCGTCCGGCGCGAACGGGTGGATGTGCGCGAACTCCGCCCAGCTGATCGGCTCCATCTCGGTGGTCGCGTTCAGCTTCATCGTGCACGACCCGAGCGGAATCATGCCCCGGTCCAGGGCGTAGTCGAAGTCCGACAGCCGGCGCAGGTAGCGCAGCATCGCCGTCTCGGAGTGGTGGCTGCGGAACACCGGGTGGGTGAGGAAGTCACTGGTGCGGGCCAGGTCGACAGGCAGGGTCGCGTCCACGGCCCCGTCGAACGCGGGCACCCCGAAGGCCGCCCACACCTGCGCCAGGTGCGCGGCCGTGGTGGTCTCGTCACAGGACACGCCCACCCGGTCGGCGTCGACCAGCCGCAGGTTCACGCCCCGCTCGGCGGCCGCCGCGACGACCTGCGCGGCCCGGCCCGGCACGCTGACGGTCACGGTGTCGAAGAACGCGACGTCCGCGACGTCCACGGCACCGGCGCGCAGCCCGGCCGCGAGCCGCGCCGCCATCTGATGGGTACGCGTCGCGATGTCACGCAGCCCGTCCGGGCCGTGGTAGACGGCGTACATGCCGGCCATCACGGCGAGCAGCACCTGCGCGGTGCAGATGTTGCTGGTCGCCTTCTCCCGCCGGATGTGCTGCTCGCGGGTCTGCAACGCCAACCGGTAGGCCGGGTTGCCGTCGGCGTCGCGCGACACCCCGACCAGGCGCCCGGGCAGCATCCGCTCCAGGCCCGCGCGCACCGCCAGGTAACCGGCGTGCGGCCCACCGAAGCCCATCGGTACGCCGAAGCGCTGGGTGGTGCCGGCGGCGATGTCCGCCCCGATCTCGCCCGGCGCCCGCAGCAGCGTCAACGCCAACAGGTCCGCGGCGACCGTGACGAGGGCCCCGGCGGCGTGTGCGGCCTCGACGAGGGCGGTGTGGTCCCGGACCGCCCCGGACGCCCCCGGGTACTGCAGGTGCAGGCCGAAGAACTCCGCCGGCACCTCGTCGCGCTCGACGTCGACGACCCGCACCTCGATGCCGAGCGGCTCGGCCCGACTGGCGATGACCGCGATGGTCTGCGGCAACGCGTCGGCGTCGACGACGTACACCCGGCTCTTGCTCTTGGAGGCACGCCGCGCGAGGGTCATGGCCTCGGCCGCGGCGGTGCCCTCGTCGAGCATGGAGGCGTTCGCGGTGGCCAGACCGGTCAGGTCGGTGACCATCGTCTGGAAGTTCAGCAGCGCCTCCAGGCGGCCCTGGCTGATCTCCGGCTGGTACGGCGTGTACGCCGTGTACCAGGCCGGGTCCTCCAGCACGTTACGGCGGATCACCGCCGGGGTGTGCGTGCCGTGGTAGCCCAGACCGATCATGGACACGGCGACGGTGTTGCGGGCCGCCAGGGCGCGCAGCTCGGCGATCGTCTCGGCCTCGGTGGCCGGGTCCGGCAGGTCGAGGGTGCCGTGCCAGCGGATCACCTCGGGGATCGCGGCGTCCATCAGCTCGTCGATCGAGCCGTGCCCGACGACCTCCAACATCCGACGCTCGTCGTCGGGGCCGGGACCGATGTGACGGGTGGCGAACTGCTCTACGGTCATAGGAGGCACTCCCGGGGCGAGGTCGACGTGTCGGCCTCCCCCTCTGTCGCACCCCATGGGGCGCTCCACAGTGCCTGCCCACGAGGTCCTTTTGCCTGAGAGGTTCCGGGGAGGATTTGCCCCTTCGGCGCCGCCCTGCGTGCTGTCGGGCGGTCTCTCCCACGTGGGTGTTACCGGCGCTCCCAACGCTACCAGCGCCGGTGTTTCCCGCAGATGTCCTACCCCCGGCCCCCGTGCCTGCCGTTCAGACCCCGACCGTCGCCGCGTTGCCGGCGACCCGGGCGGCCAGCTCCGGCAGCAGCGCGCCCAACGGGGCATCGACGCACACGCTGGCGTGTGCGTCGCCCCGCGTCGGACCCTGGTTGACGATGGCCACCGGGATGCCCTGTTTCGCCGCCCGAATCACGAAACGTCGCCCCGACATCACCGTCAACGACGACCCCAGCACCAGCAACGACCGTGCCTGCTCCACGGCCGCGAAGCAGCGCGCCACCCGCTGCGGCGGCACCGTCTCGCCGAAGAACACCACGTCGGGCTTCAACATGCCGGTGCCGCAGATCCCGCAGTCCACCGGCCGGAACGCCGCCACCTGCTCGTCGGGGAGATCCACATCACCGTCCGGGTTGACCGCGGCGACCCGGGCCACGAAGTCCGGGTTGGCCTCGCGCAGGCGCCGGTCCAGTTCCTCCCGGGAGGTCAGGTTGCCGCAGTCCAGGCAGGTCACCTCGTCGAGGCGACCATGCAACTCGATCACCGACGTGCTGCCGGCCGCGCCGTGCAGACCGTCGACGTTCTGGGTGATCACCGAGTCGACCAGCCCGGCCTGTTGCAGCCCGGCGACCGCCCGGTGTCCGGCGTTGGGCGCCGCGCCCGCGATCAACCGCCATCCCAGGTGGCTGCGCGCCCAGTAGCGCCGCCGGGCGAGGGGGTCACGGGTGAACGCCTGGAAGGTCATCGGGGTGTGCCGCCGGGCCACCCCGCTGGGCCCCCGATAGTCGGGGATGCCCGACTCGGTGGACAGGCCCGCACCGCTGAGCACCACCACCCCACCACCGGCCACCAGCGAGGTCAACGCGTCGAAGCTCTCCGTCACGCCTCCATGCTGCCTCAGCGCACCCGCCGACGCCGAGCCTCACCCCGGCGGGAAGCGCCGCGACGTCTACACCGCCACGATGTCGGCGACGACGCAGGCGATGTTGTCCGGCGCACCCTCGGCCCGCGCCAGGTCGATCAACCCCCGCACCGTCTGCTCGGGATCGGTGGCCGCGCCCAGCACCGCGCACAGATCGGCCCGGTCGACGACGGCGGACAACCCGTCGGAGCACAGCAGGTACCGGTCACCGGGCAGCGCCGTACGGAGCGCGAGATCCGCCTCGACCTGCGGACCGGCGCCGAGGGCACGCACCAGCATCGCCCGCTGCGGATGCGTGGCGGCCTCAACGGGGTCGAGGCGACCCTGATCCACCTGGGCCCGCACCCACGTGTGGTCCTGCGTCAACAGCGACAGCTCACCGTCGCGCAACAGGTACGCCCGGGTGTCACCGACGTGCACGAGGGCCAGTTGGGAGCCGCTGCGCAGCAACGCGGTCAGCGTGGTGACCGGCTGATGATCCTCGGTCGCCAACCCGCGCACCGCACGGTCGGCGTCGGCGACCGCACCGGCGAGCATCGTCAGCAGCTCCACGGCCGGCGCGTCCGTGAGCTCCAGCGGCCTGAGGGCGTCGATGGCGGCAGCGCTCGCGTCCGCGCCACCGGCCCCTCGCATGCCGTCGGCGACGGCGAGCAACCGCTGGCTGGCGTACGCGGCGTCCTCGTTGCTGTCGCGAACGGTGCCGGTCTCACAGTCGGAGGCGTAACGGACGGCAAGGGTGGGATTCGCTGATGACACGGTGGTGCTCCCTCCGGACAGATGATCCACGAGGACGGTGGCGAGCCGGGCGCGCGCCGCGGTGTCGGCGGTGACCTGCCGCCAGTACGCGGTGATCGCCTCAGCCGCCGCCGCGGGCGCCAACCCACACACGGTGCGGATCATGGCCAGCGGCATGCCGATGCGACGTAGCTGGGCGACCAGCCGGGCCAGCGGCACCTGGTCCGGGTCGTAGAGCCGGTACCCGGACTCGGGATCGACCGCCGCCGGCAGCAGCACCCCCACCTGGTCGTACAGGCGCAGGGCCTTCGGTGTCAGTCCCGCCGCCTGGGCGAACGCCCCGATGGTCAGCAGCCCCACGTCGGCTTCCTCCTCGTGCCGGTCACGGCGACCGACAGGCACCAGACTGGGCCTTGACCAAAGGTCAAGGTCAAGACCCGGACCCGGGCCGCGCGCATCGGGTTGGAACGCCTTGTGCCGCGCGTGCTGGCGGCACCGCCGGTAGTTTGGTCGTATGCGAGTCGTCATCGCCGGAGGTCACGGCAAGATCGCCCTACTGCTGCAACGTCACCTCGCCGGGCGCGGTGACACCCCGGTGGGTCTGATCCGCAACCCCGAGCAGGCCGCGACGCTGCGCGCCGCCGGCGCCACCCCCGTCGTCTGCGACCTGGAACACGCCGACGTCACCGAGGTCGCCGCGCACCTCGACAGCGCCGACGCGGTGATCTTCGCCGCCGGCGCCGGCCCCGGCAGCAGCGCCGCCCGCAAGGACAGCGTCGACCGGGGGGCGGCCGCGCTGCTCGCCGACGCCGCCACCCGCGCCGGTGTCCACCGCTACCTGCTGGTCTCCTCCATGGGCGTGGACGACCCACCGGCCGCCGGCACCGACGACGTGTGGGCGGCGTACCTGAGGGCGAAACGCGCCGCCGAGGACGACCTGCGCGGCCGCGACCTGGCCTGGACGGTGCTGCGACCAGGCCAGCTCACCGACGACCCACCCACCGGGCGGGTCACCCTCACCCGGCACGCCGGCCGTGGCGGGATCAGCCGCGCCGACGTCGCCCACGTCCTCGTCGCTCTGCTCGACGAACCCCGCACCGCCGGCAAGACGCTGGAACTCGTCGACGGGCCCACCCCGATCGCCGACGCCGTCCAGGCCGCCCACGCCTGAGGGGGACAGCGCCGCCCGCCCCGGGCCACTAGTCGCCTGCTCCGGCCGCTGCCAGGAAGATGTTCGCCATCGCAGCGGCAAGATCTTTGGGGTTCTGCGCGGCCTCGGCCCGGCCGCCGGTTGTCTCGGCGACCGCGCGCAACGTGTCCAGGTCCGCGCTTTCGCCGATGCCGATCGAGAACACCGGCACCGGGGGTTGGCTCTGGGTGAGCTGTTTGAGGAATTGCGCCTTGTCCATGGCATGGGGTGAGTTTCCGTCTCGACCGTCGGTCAGGACGACGACGATCGCCCGGCGATCTGGCCTGATCTTGGGTTGCATATACCCCACGGCGTCGAGCACCGCCTGATACAGCGGCGTTCCGCCATCAGGAATAGGAGTGTATGCCGCAATCTTTCGGCCGACGGCTTCGCGACGCGTTCCGCTCTTTACGGTGCCGGTGATGGGCCCTAGGGGAACAACCACCTCCGTTGGCGGGCTTTTCGCAGTTGGCGTGCCGAAGAACCACAATCCGAGTTCCGTGTCATTGGTGAACGTCTGCGCGGCGACAGCGCCGAAGGACCGAAGCAGCGTCGCCTTGGTCTCGGTTCGACCCGGCCCGACGACCACAGGAGCGGCCATGGAGCCTGAACGGTCGACGACCACGAGCACCTGAAAGCGCTCCGGTAGGTAGCGGGACCATTCGGCCGCTTCCAGGCCCAAGCTCACGTCTGCGACCGCCGTCGGCTCGGCGATCTTCAAGGGCAGACCCTTGGGTACGCCGACCCGAGGCGACGGCCCCCCGAAACCGGTGAGGCGAAAACCTGCGGCCACCAGGGCGTTGCTGGTGTCCACCGATCGCAGACTGCCAATGAACTGGGTGAGCAGCCGGCGCTGCACGGCAGTGGCGGTGGACTGACCTGCGATCGCCACGGGGTAGTCAGCCTCGACCGCGATGTCGGTGGCATACAGGTTCAGCACTGGATTGTCGCGGCCATCGTTGTGCTTCCAGAGCTGCTGCTCGAGCACCAGGAACATCCCAAGGTCGGCAAGGGCCTTGCGGTCGCCGCCCTGCTCGGCGGCGACACGTAGCAACTCACCGGCCGACGCGTCCGCGTCGAGCAGCCTGCTGCGCAGCGCGAGGGCCCGAAGCTTCGCTACGCCGGGCTCGGTTCCAGGCACGGCGGCGGCGGCCTGCACCGCCACGAAAGACAGCAGACCGGCGGTGTCCCGGGTGGGGTCACCCATGCTGAGCTTGACCGACCCTCCCACGACACCGCTCAACAACGTCGCCCACGAAAAGCCGGATCGGGCCCACGGCGAACCAGCCACACCCGCGGGCGCAGCAAGAACCACAGGAGACCGTGCCAGGGAGTCGTCGTGGATGGGGTAGACACGCCGGTCCGGGTCGACGCTGTCCAGCCAGATGCGAGACGACGGGATCCACACCTGCAGCCCTTCCGGCGCACCCTTCTGTGCCGTGATCGCCGGATCTTCCCCGACGACATCCACCGCACCGCAGACATCACCCATCTTTCCCACCGCCGCTGCCACCGCAGGCACAATTTCGGGGGCCACGACGACGCGCAGGGACTCCGCGCCCTTCCCGCAGGACGAGCCCGGTGACAGCTTGTCCATGATCCCCGCGTAATTCGTCGTGGCGGCGATGACCAGTCCCGCGACAACGACAGAGGTCAGCACAAGAAATCTGTTCCGGAGTCGAGGCCGGCGACGATGGCGTTGCGGAGGCTCAACCCCGCCCAACTCCGCACCACGCTGGCCATGACGATTGGTAGTCACCGACGAACGATCCCTGCCACCACTATCGGTAGTCATGTCTTCTCTCACAGTTGCATACGCGCGCGAATTCGGCCGCCTGAACGAGCGGTAACTGATCTTCGCGTAAAGTTACTTGACAGGTGGCAAGGGCCTGAAAGCGGTCGCCGAAACTGCACCTGTTCGCATTTGAACAGATAGCGTCATACTGTCTATGTCGATTCTGACAGATAGCGTCATGCTGTCCATGTCGATCCCGACAAGCGGCACGCGCGATGTGGGCGACCGGCCCCGGCTACGCCCCGGCCCTCAAAGACCCGGGCAGCGCCACAGCAGCTCCCTCGATCTTCATGCCCTCGCGGGACCCGCCTCGAACTCGGCGGTTCGTCGTTCCCACCAACACCGGAGCCGGGGTGAGGTCCGGCAGAAGCGGACCCCACCCCGGCTCCGTCACCGCTGCTGGTGCCGCGGCAACGCCGACTGCCCCGCCGTGCCCCCCACGAAGGGCGCACCCGGCGTCTCCGCGGCGATCCGGTCCATCGTGCGGGCCAACTGCTCACTGCCATCGTCGAGATGCCGCGCCGCCGCCTGCATGTGCGACACCATCATCTCGCCGAAGATCCGCAACGCCTCCCGGGTGGCCACCGTGTCGTCGAAGGTCGGCCCCGCCGCGCTGCGGTACTCCGCCACCGCCCGTTCCGCCTCCTGCTTCGCCTCCGCCTCCGCGGCGTGCAGGTAACTCTCGTACTGCACCCGGGCGTACTCGGCGACCCGCCGCGCGTAGTCATGCGCCTGCGCGATGATCTGCTCCGCCTCCCGCTGCGCCGCGGACAGCAGATTCACCTCCCGCGCCGCCGGGACCTTCGCCGCCGCCCCCGTACTCGGGATCACCCCGTGCCGGTGCAACTCCACCCGGTCGGTCAGCCGCTCGTTCTCCGCCCGCAACGTCGCGATCTGCGTCGCCAACAGGTCCAACTCGTCGGCCACCTGCATCCGGAACCGGTCCACGTCGGCGTTGTCGTAACCACGCCGGGCGAACGACGCGGCACCGAACTCCCACCGCCGAACCCGGTCGGCGGTCATCCGCACCTGCACACCACCGGAAACCTGCATCCCGTCATACCGACTGATCGGGGTCGCGCTCACCTGTCCGCCCCTCCGATCGCGACTGCGGGACCCGCAAGCTCACCTCTCGTGCTCACCTGAGCCCACCTCCCGAAGTGTCACCGGCGGTCGTCTCCTGCACCGCCGTGCGCCAGGCCGCGCCGTACCACTGCGCGCCCAGACCCTCGTGGTGCACCTGACCCGCGTGAAAACCCGCCTGGGCCAACGTCCGCACCGCATGCGAAACCATCTCGTCGGACCCGCACACGAACACGTGCCGGGAACGCCAGTCACCGTCGGCCAACGCCCGATCCACCGCGTGCACGAACTCCCCCGGCCGGTGCACGTCGGCACCCACCACGTAGGTCACCGTCAACCACGGGTACGACGACGCCAACTTGTCGATCGCCTCGCTGTCATAGAGCTCACTGCGGGAACGGGCCCCCACGTAGAGATCCACCCGCCGGCGGGAACCCTCCGCCGCGACCTGCTCCACCAACGCCTTCACCGGCGCCCAGCCCGTCCCCGCGGCCACCAACAACAGGTCACTGGAACCCGCCGACCACAACCCCAGCCGATCCCCCACCGGCGCCGCCAGGTGGATCCGATCCCCCACCGCCGACCCGTACACCAACCGAGACGACACCGCCCCGCCCGGCGCGGCCCGCACATGCAACTCCAACGTGCCGTCCGCGCGCGGCGCGTTCGCCGGCGAGTAGTACCGCCACGACCGCACAGCCGGATGCGACACCCCGATCGACTGACCCGGAGTGAACGGCAACAGATACTGCGGGCGCACCGTCAACACCGCCACGTCGAACGCCCGCCGCTCGTGGGCCACGATCTCCGCCACCCACCACGGCGGGTTCACCGCCTCGGCGGCCTGCGCGGCCTCCGTCATCACCTGGGCCACCAACCCGTACGCGGCCGCCCAGTCCGACGCCAACTCGTCGGTCCACTGCTCGGCGAGGAAATGCTGCAACGTCGCCAACAGCGCCTCACCAACCGCCGGGTAGTGCTCCGCGCGGACCGCGAACTTGCGGTGGTCCGCACCGAGGTCCTGCAGGAAACCCACCAGGTGCTCCACCTGGTCCACGTTCGACACGATGTGACCCAACGCCGTCACCAGGCGATCCCGCTGCCCGGCCATGTTCGTGGGGAACATCTGCCGCGTCTCGGGATGAGCGAGGAACAACGTCGAGTAGAAGTAGAGCGGCACCTGATCACCGTGCCCGGCGACCACCGACCAGCTCTGCTTGAGTCGGGCCGCGTCCACGCTCAGACGCCCGACCGGTTTCCGCGGGACACCACCTGGTCCTGCACCTGCCCCAGCACCGTCTGCACGTCCGCCAGGATGTCCGCCGGCACACCCAACTCGGTCAGCGTCACCACCAGGTGCCCACCGACCATCGCGTAGTGCTCCACCGGGATGTTCAACGGCTGGTGCGCCTCCGCCAACCCACGACCGGCGTACTCGTCAGGGCCACCCAGCACCGTGGTCAACATCAACGTCAGATGCCGCCGCTGACCCACCATGTCCACATCGGAGAAGTAACCCGCCAACTCCGGGTCGACGAGCACCTTGTCGTAGAACAGGTCAACGGCCGCCCTCACCGCGCTGGCACCGCCAATGCGGTCGTAGTGCGAGGCGGGCGCGGTCTCTTCGGTAACCGTCACGGTCATTCCTCCGGGGGGTGAAGGGGCCAGAACCGTGTCGGACCATAGCGTGTCAATCGCCTCCGGTCAGTGCCCCCTTATCGGGTTCCCGACAACACGAAGACACGCTGCGTCACCACTACCGATGAGTATCTCGACAAGGAGCCACCGCAACGACACCCACAGTGTCCACTGTAGACAACGAAGCCTGGCGAACCCGCTCACCGTCACCGACGGTCGCGACAAAACGAACCGAAAAAAACCCGGAACCCGCCAACGCCCCCGGCGCTCAGCCAGCCCGCCGCCGCGCCCGCCGCGCCGCCAACTCGTCACCGACCGGATCCGACTCGGACGCCGCCGCCGGCTCCACCGGGCCGCTCGTCGCCGGCTCCGCCGGCAGATGCGACAACGACCCCTGGATCTCCTTGAAAGCCCCACCGATCGCGATCCCGAAGACACCCTGGCCACCCTGCAACAGGTCGACCACCTCCTCCGGGGACCGGCACTCATACACCGTCGTCCCATCGGAGATCAGCGTGATCCCGGCCAGATCCTCCACACCACGCGACCGCAACGCCTCGATCGCCTTACGGATGTTCTGCAGGGACACCCCCGCGTCCAACAACCGCTTCACGACCTTCAACACCACCAGGTCCCGGAACGAATACAACCGCTGCGTCCCCGAACCCGAGGCGTCCCGCACGCTCGGCACCACCAGCGTCGTCCGCGCCCAGTAATCCAACTGCCGGTAACTGATGCCCACCGCGTGGCAGGCCGTCACACCCCGGTAGCCAACCGAACCCTCACCCTCAGCCACCCCATGAGGCGACGAGGCACCAGGCTCATCGAACTGTCCACCCGGATCAGAATCCCGCGGCTCGTGCATCCGGACAACCTCCCCGTCAGTGTGGCGACGCGTCGTTTCCGGGACGCGCACCCCTCGACATGGCAACCCTAACGCCACCGCCAGGGGTTACCAGGGAGGAACCGACGCGACACGCCGCGCAGCCACCGAGAAAGATCACCAACCCGCCCGCAGCATCACCCACAGTGACACCTCGAGGCGCAGAGCCCAGGCCCACCTCAGCCCGCGAAATCCTCCGGACGCACCTGCTCCAGGAACTCGCGGAACTTCTCCACCTCGTCCTCCTGCTCGTCAGGGATAACGATCCCCGCCTCGCTGAGGACCTGCTCCGAACAACGAATCGGCGCACCGACACGCAACGCCAACGCGATCGAATCGCTCGGCCGCGCCGACACCCGCACCCCATCACCGATCAACAGATCCGCGTAGAACACGTTCTCCTTGAGCTCGGTGATCTCCACCGCCTGCAAGGGCGCCTTCAACGCCGCCAACACATCCCGCAGAAGATCGTGGGTCAACGGCCGGGCCGGCTTGACCCCCTGCTGCTCGTAAGCGATAGCCGTCGCCTCGACCGCGCCGATCCAGATCGGCAGATAGCGGTCACCCTCGACCTCCCTGAGCAGGACGATCGGCTGGTTGCTGGGCAGCTCCACCCGAACTCCGACCACGCTCAGCTCGCGCACCGCCGCCTCCGTGTCGTTGTCACCTACGCCGCACCGCGCCCTTCCCTGCACGGTACACGGACCGCGACACGGCCGTCCCATGCGCTACAGCACCACGCCCGCGCCAGAAAGGGGTTACCCCAGCAAGCCTACGGCACGCTTCCCGGAAGAGATCTTTCCGCTCAGCCGCCACCCACCGGGCACATCACCGACCCAACGTCGACCGCAAACCCACCCGCACCAACGCCGCGTGCAACTGCTCCGACAACGCCACCAACTCCCGCGCCATCTCCGCCGCACGCGCCCGCGCCGCCGGATCACTCTGCCGCGCCAACGGCGCCACCAACTGCGCGAACAAACCAACCTCACGGTCAGCCGCAGTTCGGTAACCCCGCAGATGCCGCGGCTCCAACCCGTACGACGCCAACCCCGCCACCGCCGACGCGATGATCAACGCGTCCGCGTCATACCACCCCGGCGGGTCCGACACCAGCACACCGAGCCGCTCCAACTCCACCAACGTCGACTCGTCGATCCCACTGCGCGCCACGAGATCCGCCCGGCCGAGCCGCACCTGCGACGACTCGGCCGGCTCCGCCAACTCACGGCCCGGCACAGCACCATCGGGACCAACCGCCACCAACGCCGGCCGCGACCGCCCCGGCTGCTCACCGGACGAATCCCACTGCGCCAACTGCTCACGGATCACCCGCAATGGCAGGTACTTGTCCCGCTGCGCGGTCAACACGAACCGCAACCGCGCCACATCGTCCCAGCTGTACTTCCGGTAACCCGCAGCCGTCCGCTGCGGCTCGACCAGACCCTCAGCCTCAAGAAACCGCAGCTTCGAAATCGTGGTGTCCGGGAAATCCACCCGCAACTGCCCGAGCACCTCACCGATGCTCATCAGCGGCTGAGACCGGGCCGCACCGGGTGACGTGGAGGCTGCAGGCTCGTTCACCCCCGGCCGGCCTCCTCCTCCGGGCGCGGACCGGCGATGAACACGACCCGGAACTTACCGATCTGAACCTCATCACCATTACTCAACGTGGCCGCCTCGACGCGCTCACGATTCACATAGGTGCCGTTCAAACTACCCACGTCCCGCACCGTGAACGTGCCACCGTCACGGTGGAACTCCGCGTGCCGACGCGACACCGTCACGTCATCGAGGAAGATGTCACTGTCCGGATGCCGGCCACTGGTCGTCACATCGTGGTCCAACAAGAACCGGGCACCCGCATTCGGGCCTCGACGAACCACCAGCAGCGCCATACCCGGCGGCAACGAACCGGACATCCGGCTCGGCACCACATCGGTGTCCGGCCCTTCCAGCACTTCGTCGAGCGAACCGAGATTGAGCGTCGAAGTGACGTCGAGCGGGGGGAACTCGTCGTCTGGCCGCGTCATGGGACCACCTCACGGATCTGTTCGGTCGGCGTCGGGTAATGGCGGGTCTGGCCGCCGGGCACTTGAACACCCGGCGGCTGGCTCCCCGTGCCCGGGAAGGCAATTCCGCAACGCTCAACTATTGGGTTCTCGGTCGACTGGGCGAGCCTAGCCAGCGCCGAAATGCAGGGCAACCGGACGCGCGCAGACAACCCACGCGCCGGATCAAGCACACTCAGCCTTCGGTGATCTTCTGATACGCGCCGGCCGTGAGCAACCCGTCCGTCGCGGTCGGATCATTCGGCGTGATCTCCACCAACCAACCCTCACCGTACGGATCAGTGTTGATCAGCTCCGGCGTGTCACCCAACGCCTCATTGCGGGAAGCGACCGTACCAGCGACCGGGGCGTAGATCTCCGACACGCTCTTGGTCGACTCGATCTCACCCAACGAGTCACCGGCCGCGACCACCGCACCCGCCTCGGGCAACTGCACGTACACGATGTCACCCAGCGCGTCCTGCGCGAAGTGCGTGATGCCGACCCGGATCGAACCCGTGCCGTCACCCGCCACCCACTCATGCTCGGCGGTGTATCGCAGATCCTCGGGAATCACCAGACGCGTCCTTCATCCATCGGTGCCCCGGACCACCCGGATCCGGCGCGGCCGCGCCGGTCAGGAGACCGGACGGGCGTGTTCCAACTTGATCGGCACGTGCAGCGCCGAAACCTCGGCAACCTCACGCTCCCCAAACGTCACGTTACCGCCGACACCACGGACCGACGCCACCACCCCACCAGGAATGTTCAACGCCGTGCGCATCGTCGCCGGATCACCGATCACCGTGATCGTGAACGGCGCCGTCAACCGACGCCCCTCCACCACCAACGACCCGTTGTCCCCGTCAAGGAAGTACGTCGACGCGATGATCCGCACCGACGCCCCGTCACCGCCGGAAATCTGCATCGCCTCCGCGCCCGCGCCCCGCAGCTCCTGCACCGCGTCCAGCACCCGATTCGCCGTGATCGGCTTGGCACCGGCGTCGAACCGCACCGTCAACCCCGGCCCGACCGCCGGCAACGTGCCCGCCAGGATGCCCAACTCGTCCGCCCGCCGCGTCGCCTCGTCCAACGCCGCCTGACGCCCCTGCTCACCCGACTGCAACTGCCGCTGACTGTCCTCCAGAGCCCGGATGTCCTGCTGAAGACGGTTCTCCCGCGCATCCAGATCCGACAGGATCCGGACCAGGTCCTCCTGGCGCGTCGCACCCAACGTCGGATCCGTCGACGTCGTCTTCAGCTGCACCACCAACGTGAAACCCAGCAACGCCAACAACGCGGCGATCATCACCCCGGCCGTACTCCACCGGGACCGACCCGCCGCCGGCGCCGCCGCCGACTCACCAACCGGCTCACCCAACCCGTCGGAACCCGCATCCGGCTCCCCCGACCGCGGCACCGCGCTCAGGTCCACCGTCGCACCGTCGTCGACCGGCTCCACCGCCGGCTCACCCTGCACCGCCGGCTCATCGACCGGCTCGCGCTCCGCCGGCCCCTGCGGCGCCAACGGGCTCAACTCGTCCGGATCCGGCGCGTCCGGACGAGGATCCGGCTCACCCGCCGGCCCACCCGGCCGCGCCGGACCCGCAGGCTGCGGCCACCCCGTCCCCGTGTCGGTCTGCTCGTCACTCATCGCAACCCAACCTACGCCCGGAACAGGTGCCGGCGGATCGCCGCCACGTTGCCGAAGATGCGCACACCCAGCACCACCACCACACCGGTGGACAACTGCCCGCCCACGCCCAACTGGTCACCCAGATACACGATCAGACCAGCGACCAGCACGTTGGAGATGAACGACACCACGAACTGCTTGTCGTCGAAGATGCGGTCCAACCTCGCCCGCACCCCACCGAACACCGCGTCCAACGCGGCCACCACCGCGATCGGCAGGTACGGCTGCAACGCCGCCGGCACCGTGGGATCAAGCCACACACCGAGCACCACACCGGCGAGCAACGCCAGCACCGCGATCATCGGCCACCTCCGGAGGGGCTAACGGTCGTCGTCGGACCAGACGACCCAGGACTGCCGGAACGGACACCCGACGCGGAAGGGCTCGGACTGACCGACGGCTTGGCGTAGCGTAGCTGCGGCTCCGGAGCCGCCGGCAGGGTGAGGTCATCCGCCTCCCGCACACCGAACGACAACCCGGTCTTCTGCGCGACCTCCCGCATCAACGCCGCGTTACGACTGTCCTCGAACTTGCGCCGCATGGAACCCGGCCCGATCGCCGACACCTCGTACGGCCCGGTCACCGGCCGGAAATCCACCAGCATCGCCTCACCCGCCGACCGGATCGTCGACGTCGACGTCAACCGCTGCCCGTTGATGGCGACCGCCTCCGCGCCGGCACTCCACAACGCGTTCGCCACCCCCTGCAGATCGCTGTAGAGCACCCGCGACGGCCCAGCGCCAGCACCGGTCACCACGTCGGCCTTGTCCGGAGCATCCGCCAACCGCACCACGACACCGTCGCCGCGCACCCGACCCAGCCCCGTGCTCGCCTCCATGTCCCGCAACCGGGCGGCGGCCGTCCCGCTCAACGCCGCGTCGCGCTGCCGGCTGACCTCCTCGCGCAGCTGATCCGCGCGCGTGGACAACCGGTCGGTCTGGTTCTCCCGTTCCTTGATCTGCGCCACCAGGCCGGAACGGGCCTGGCTGCGCCCCGGCTCGTCCGCCATCGTCTGCCGGTACGCGACCGCGAACAGGAAACCGAGCATCACCAGCACGACCAGACTGACCGACCTCGTCGGCCAGGCCCGCCATCCCGCGGCGCGCCCGCTGGACGCCGACCGCTGACGGGCGGCCGCCGCGTCCGCGTAGCCCGGGTCCAGGGGGTTGCGGAACAGTTCGGTGAGGAAATCCGGCGCGTACACCCGGTCCTGGCGTGGCTTGCCCGGCTCCGGCGCGCTCACGCCGCCGCTCCCGGGCCGCGCGCCGCGCGCACCAGCCGAGCCGCCTGCACGACGTACATGCCACCGGCCACCCAGTAGAGCACCAGCCCCCACCAGGCCAGCCCCCAGCCGATCGCGGCCATCGCCGTCGCCGCCGCGCTCCACTCGGTGGCCAACAGCAGCACCGGGAACGCCGCGAGCAGCAGGAACGTGGCGGTCTTGCCCACGTAGTGCACCGGCGGCGGCCCGTAGCCGTAGCGGCGCAACACCGCCAGCGAGGCGAGCAGGAGCAGCTCACGGGCCAACAGCGCCGCCGTGAACTGCCACGGCACCACCTCCCGCGCGGTGAAGGCGAGCAGGGTGGCGAGGATGTAGAGCCGATCGGCCAGGGGGTCGAGCAGCTCACCGAGTCGGCTCACCTGGCGCAGTCGGCGGGCGATCCAACCGTCGACCCAGTCTGTGGTGCCGCCGATGGCCAGCACGATGATCGCCGCCACGTCGGCCCGCTCGACCAGGAACAGGTAGAGGAAGAGCGGCACGCCCAGCAGCCGCCCGAAGCTGATCAGGTTGGGCAGGGTGAGCACCTGGTTGCCGGGAGTCTGGTCACCGGTGTCCGGCGGTTGCTCTGCCCGAGCCGGCCGACGCGACACCGATCCTCCTCCACGGCACGTGGGCCCCGAGCCGACGTCGAGCGTGGCTGAGGGTCGTACGCGCTGTTGGGCCGGCCACCGCCGGCTCCCCCTGCGGCCCCGGGCGGGGCCCTCCCCTGATGCGGCCCGCGATCTTGATGATCGCGGGCCGGGTAAGTGCGCTGTCACTATATCGGGCTTGCCCCAGCGTCCCGGGTGCCGCCGTGCGGCGTCCGGGTGCGCCCCTGCCGCACTGTGGTGTGGATCACTACGCGTAAAGCGTCCTAGGATACTAGTGGAAGGCGGGACACGCTCACGCCGTCTGCGCTGCGGAATCGGGCTGCTGGTCGGGCACCGACTGCGTCGCCGCCCGGCCGAACGCGAGCAACGCCAACAACAGGTCGTGCTGCACCCGCGCCGGCATCCGATCCAACACCGCCTGCACCGCCCGCTGCCGCCGCTCGGCCAACTCCCCCAGCAGGGTCAGCGCCGCCGCGGTCGGCACCAGTCGCACCTCACGCCGGTCGCGCGGATCCGCCACCCGACGCAACAGCCCGGTCGCCTCCAGCCGGTCACAGAGCCGACTCGCCGACGAGGGCACCACGTCCAGCAGCTCCGCCAGCCCGTTGACGTTTGTCTCCTGCCGGCTGCTGATCAACGCCAGCACCCGCAACTGGGTCGGCGGCACTTGGTGCCGCGACGCGGCCGAGTCGAGAACGGCGATCAGTGTCTCGGCAGCCGCGTCGATCGCCGCGGCGAGATCCGCAGGTCGCTCCACCCGATGTCCCCTGCCGTCGTCGCGCTGCTGACCGCCCGGCCGAGCGGCGGCCACCCTCACCCGCCGCTCCGCCCACGCGGACCGTGCCAGTCCAGACAGACCACGACGGCGTCGTCGCGCAGATCGGAATCCGCGTGGTAGGCGTGCAGTTCGCGCATCACCGTACCAACCGCTTCGGCCGCTGGCTGCAGCCGCGTGGCGCGCAGGGAACGCGCCATCGCCCGGTCCCCGTACGGTTCCCGACCCGCCGGCTCGGCGGCCCACACCCCGTCGCTGACCACGAAGAGGCGGTCACCGGGGGCGAGTTGCAACTCCTGCAGCTCGTAACGGGTTTCCGCGAACATGCCCAACGGCAGCTGCTGATCCAGCTTCACCGGCTCCACCACGGACCCCCGCATCCGCAGCATGTGCGGGGAACCGGCATCGACCGCCCGTACCTGACCCGTGCGGGTGTCCACCTCCAGCAGCAGGGTGGCCACGTACCGGCGACCCCGGTGTTGGTAGAAGACGGTGTCCGAGGCCAGCTCGGCCTGCTCCACCAGGCCCCCGCCGGAGCGGCGCGCGTTGCGCATCGCGTTGACCGTGACCGAGGTCAGCATCGACGCGGTCAGACCGCTGCCTTCGCCGTTGAGCACCGTCACGGTCAGTCGGTCGCCGTCCAGGGACCAGTCGAAGTGGTCCCCACCCACCGTGTAAGCAGGTTCGAGTTGACCGGCCAGATCGAAAGCGTGGTGCGCCACACTGCGACCGGGCAACAGATCCCACTGCATCTCGGCGGCCATCGTCATCCGCTCGCGGCGGCGCGCCCGCCGGTAACGGTCGGTCTCCCGGTCCGCCGCACGCATCGCCACCGCCAGGGCGCCGGCGATGTCCGTCGCCCTGCCGGTGACGGCCGGGTTGGCCACGTCGGGAAGCTCGATCAGCAGCACACCCAGCCGTTCCCCCCACACCGTCAACGGCAGGTAGAGCCGGCACGGGCCATCGCCGTCGCGCACCGGTTGCTGGCTGCTGAAACACCGCTGAGCCACGGTGTGACAGGCGAGGAAGCCCGCCGCCGGCAGATCCGGATCCAGCAGCGGCCAGAGCCCACTGATCCGGTAGCCGGCGACGAACACGTCGGTGCGCAGCGCGCCCATCGTCGACCGGATCACCCGGTCCGCCGCCTCCGCCAGTTGGTCGGGCGGGGCGTCGCGCAGTGCGCGCGACACCACGTCCGGCGCGTCAACCATGGTCGTCCTCTCCAGAAGCTTGCTACAGGGCAAGCATCATACGGACGCCCGCGGACGACCAAACCGGCGCGGTCAGTCGCCGTCGCGGGTCGCGAGCACGCCGTGGAACGCGTCCGGCACCTGCGCCGGCGGACCCTCCGGCCGCCACTGGGCGACCGGGACGATCCCGTCCGCCGTCGGCACCCAGCGACCCAGCAGCGGCGCGAACGCCGCCGGTGGGCGCATCCGGAACTGCGGCCCCATCATCGCCAGCGCCTGCGGGTGACCCGCCAGCTCCTCGGTGTCGAAGTCCACGGCGAGCTGGCTGCCCGGCGCGGCGGCGGCGTACAGCTCGTCGAGTGTGCGGGTCAGCGTGTCGTCGTCGAGGAACGCGGCGAGCCCGAGAAAGACCACCCCGACCGGCCGTCGACCCCAGCCCGGGACGAAACGGTGCAGCTGCGCCGGGTCGATAGTGCCGATGTCGGTCGCGTCGCCGAAGCCGTAACCGGCCCGGTCGCTGCCCGCGAGGATGCTCTGCCCCAGCCGGATGGTGACCGGGTCGACGTCGGTGTAGAGCACTGTCGCGTCGGTGGCGACCTCGTGCACGTTGCCCATCGTGGGCACCCCCGCGCCGAACACCAGGAACCCGTCCACGCCCTGCTCGACCATCGCCCGCACGGCCCGACCAAGGAACGCCCGCAGCTCCCGGAACACCGGCGCGCACGGCCCGTACGCCTGCTCGAAAGCGTTCGCGGCGGCCACGTCGACCGGGAAGTGATGCTCCCCGCCGAGCCAAAAGTCGATCATGCGTGCCGTGCTCGGCTGGTCCGGTTCACCCATCGATGACGCCCCCTCCCCGACCGCTCGTCGCCAGCGTACCGACCGGGACGCTGTCGGCGGTATCGCGACGCGGAGGCGCCCGGGCCCGCGATACTGGCCGCGAGCGGGAGGTGGGCGGTGAACTCGGCGAACAACGCGGCGGTGGTGGTCGGCGTGGACGGCTCGGAGCCGGCGCTGCGCGCCGTTCGTCTCGCCGCCACCGAGGCGGCGCGCCGGCAGCGACCCCTGCGGGTCGTGCACGGCTTCATCTGGCCTCTGCTGCACGTGCCGGTCTCCCCCGCCCCGGACGCGCCGCCCGGCGGTGGGCTGCGCCACCAGGCCGAGGAGCTCGTCGAGGCCGCGGTGGCCGAGGCCGAGGCGACCGTACCCGGGCTGTCGATCTCCGGCGAGATCATCGACGGCGAGGCCGCGGCGGTGCTGGTGGGCGAATCCCCCACGGCCGCGCTCATCGTGCTCGGCGACCGCGGGTTGGGCGGCTTCTCCGCGCTGGTGGTCGGCTCGGTCGCGGTGCAGGTCGCCGCGTACGCCGACTGCCCGGTGCTGGTGGCCCGCGGTGAGCAACGACCCGACGAACCGGTGCTGGTGGCGGTGGACGGTTCGGCGGCCTCCCGGCAGGCGGCCGACTTCGCCGCCGAGACCGCCGTGTCGCGCGGGGTGCCGCTGGTGGCGATGCACGCCTACCGGCACCCGGGCAGCAGCGGGCCGGGCGACATGCAACCCCTGGTGTACGACGAGGCGAAGCTGCTCGGCGAGCAGGACCGGATGCTCGCCGAGTGGCTGAGCGGGCTGACCGAGCAGCACCCGACGGTGCGACTCACCTGCCGGGCGGTCCATGGCCGGCCGGGCGCCGTGCTCGCCGAGGCGTCCCGCTCCGCCCAACTGGTGGTGGCCGGTGGGCAGGGGCGTGGCGAGGTGTCCGGTTTGCTGCTGGGGTCGGTGAGCCAGTCGCTGCTGCACCACGCGCACTGCCCGGTCGCCGTGGTCCGCGCGCCGCGTTAGGCCGGGGTTGGCCCGTCGCGAGACGGGTAGACGTCCGGACCGACGAAGGAGGCAGCAGATGCCAGGACCACGGCCGGGCAGTAACGCGTACGACAAGCAGCGGGCGCGGTTGCGCAACGCGATCGACGACTCCGGACGCCGCGTACCCGACGGCAAGGCCAACCAGGTCGCGAACAGGATCCTGCAGGAGGATCGCGGCCAGCGGGGCGTGGTGCGTGGTGAGCGCACCTACGGCCCCAAGAGTGAGCGCGAACCGGGCGACCCGAAATGAGGAGGGCCGACCTTGCCGACGGCGCCATCGCTGGCGCCGTCGGCAGCACCGCGCTGAACGTGGTCAGCTATCTGGACGTGGCGCTGCGGGCTCGACCGGAGAGCAACGTCCCCGGTGAGACCGTCGACCGGTTGGCCGACATAGCGCACGTGAACCTGGGGTCCGGGGCCCGGGCGGCCAACCGCCGCTCGGGCCTCGGCCCGCTGATCGGCTACGGACTGGGCATCGCCGCCGGCGTCGCGTTCGCGCTCTACGCCGGTGGCCGGCGCCAGCCACTGCCGATGGCCGCAGGGGTGCTCGGGGCCGGCGTGATGACGATGACCGACGGGTCCATCACCGCGCTGGGCATCAGCGACCCGCGTACGTGGCGGCGCTCCGACTGGATCTCCGACATCATTCCGCACCTCGCGTACGGGCTGACGGCCGCCGCCACCTGGAACAGGTTGCGGCGGCCGTCAGATCGCGGTCGCTAGCTGAAGGTCTGGTCAGTGGGTGTCGCTGTCGTCCTCGGCCACCGGTTCACCGGCCGGGCCGTACGGCGACACCTGCCCCTTGGGCACCGGGCGACCCTCATCGCCCCGCGACGATCCGCGGTTGAGCGGATGCCCGGTCGGCTTGGGCCCCTTGCTGTCCTGACTGGTGGCGCCCTTGGCGTTACGCCGGAACTCCTCCTGCTGCGGGTTGACCATAGGTTTGTCTCCCTCCCGGTACGGCGGGCGGCATCGACCGCCTCCACCGTCGCATACCCGCCCACCGCGGCGGCATTCCGACAGTGGTCGCCGACGCGACGGCTAGCAGGGCCCGGATCGGGTACCCGGTCGGTGTGGGCAACGATCGAACGGTGGTGCGGGTCCTGCTCGACCGGCGTGGCCGCACGTACGCGGAGGAGGCCGGTATCCGGCTCTCCGACCGCCCCGGGCCGCTGTACCAGCTGCTGGTGCTGACCACCCTGCTGAGCACCCGGATCCGGGCGTGCGTGGCGATGGACGCGGCACGCGAGCTGTTCGCCGCGGGCTACCGCACGCCGCAGGCGATGGAGGCGGCCAGTTGGCAGGAACGCGTCGACGCGCTGGGCCGGGGCCACTACCGCCGCTACGACGAGCGCACCGCCACCATGCTCGGCACCGGCGCCCGACTGTGCCTGGACCGCTGGCACGGTGACCTGCGACGGCTGCACCGCGACGCCCAGGGCGACCCCGTCGGGCTGCGTCGGCGGCTCACCGAGTTCCCGGGCATCGGCCCCACCGGCGCGGACATCTACCTGCGCGAGGCGCAGACGGTCTGGTCCGATCTGCGCCCGTACGCCGACCGGCGGGCTCTCGCCGGGGCGAAGCGGCTGGGCCTGCCCGGCAACCCGCACGGGCTGGCCACCCTCGTCGA
This sequence comes from Micromonospora sp. A202, assembly GCF_006715105.1. Taxonomy (NCBI): domain Bacteria; kingdom Bacillati; phylum Actinomycetota; class Actinomycetes; order Micromonosporales; family Micromonosporaceae; genus Micromonospora; species Micromonospora sp. A202. The sequence goes on from NZ_VFMP01000001.1 coordinate 3,138,839, forward strand.
CGAACCGGACTTCGGCCGTCTCGCGTCGGCGCTGGTCAGGGTTGCGCTCGGCGAGGAGTCAGCCGGCGAGGTCACCCGCGTCGCCGCCCGCTGACGGCGTTCACTTCACCGTCTTGTCTCCCGGCCGGGTCAGGTGCCACACCAGCAGGGCGGCGAGCAGCGCCAGGACCACCACCCCGCCGGAGATGCCACGGCCCTCCTCGGGGCTGCGACCCGCACTACCGAAGTAGATCACCGCGAGGCCGGCCAGCACCGTGAGAAACGTACGAAACCCTCGGTCCTTCACATATCGCACAGTAGGCGGGCGCGCCCGGTTTAGCCGTATTGTTGGTTATTATTCATCGACCGGGTGACAGTCACCGCTCGCTGACGAAGCCGCGCAGCCGCACCCGGCGCACCGCCCGGTCGCGGACCTCTACCACCTCAAGGGTCAGCCCGGGCAGACGCACGGTCTCCCCCGGCTCACAGGGCAGGTGCCGCAGCCGGGCCAGCACCAACCCCGCCACCGTCGTGTAGTCGCGGGACAACGGGAAACTCAGCCGCACCCCGAGGTCGGGCAGGTCGTGCAGCGGGAAGTCACCGGGCACCAGCACGGACCCGTCCGCCTCCCGGACCACCCCGCGCACGTCGCGGTCGGTCTCGTCGTACAACTCGCCGACCACCTCGGCCAGCAGGTCCTCCATGGTGACCATGCCGTCGATGCCACCGTGCTCGTCGACCACCAGGGCGAGTTGCTGGTGGTCCTGGCGAAGCTGACGCAACGCGTCGGCGACCGGCAGGGTGGCCGGCAGCAGCAGCGGCGACCGGACCTGCTCGGCCACCGGGGCGGTGCCAGCCCGCACCAGGTCGCGGATGTGCACCACCCCGAGCACCTCGTCCAGGCCACCGGGACCGGTGACGGGAGCGCGGGAGCGCCCGGCGGCGGCCAGCCGGCGCACCCCCTCGTCGGCGGCGAGGCCGGCCGGCAGTGTCATCACCTCCCGGCGGGCGACCAGGATCTCGCGCAGCGTCCGGCCGGCGATGTCGAACGCGCCGGTCAGGATCTCCCGCTGCTGGGCGGACAGGCCGCGCTGGCTGGCCAGCATCTCCCGCAACTCCTCCTCCGTCATCTCCTCCCGGTTGGCCCGCGGGTCGCCCCCGGCGAGCCGTACGACCGCGTCCGTGGCCCGGCTGAGCAACCACACCGCCGGTCGGGACACCCGTGCGAGCAGGTCCAGCGGGCCGGCGCTCAGCAACGCCCACCGCTCCGCCCGCTGCATGGCCAGCCGCTTCGGGGCCAGCTCGCCGAACACCAGCGTGACGAACGTCAGCAGCACCGTCACCAGCAGCACCGCGGCGGGACGGGCCGCGCCGCCGAGGAAGCCCAGCGGGCCGACCAGCGGCTCGGCCAACGACACCGCGGCCGCCGCCGAGGCGAGAAAGCCGGCCAGCGTGATGCCGAGTTGGATGGTGGCCAGGTAGCGGTTCGGGTCGCGGGACAGCTGCACCAACCGGTCGCCGGAGCGGGACCGTCGGCCCAGCCGCCGCAACTGCCCCTCGCGCAGCGTCACCAGCGCCATCTCACTGCCGGACAGCGCGGCGTTGACCAGCACCAGCACGGCCACCAGCGCCAACTGCCCGAACTGACCGCCCATCGCGCACCCCCGTCCGCCACCTCAGGTCACTCAACCGCAGCGGGGCCGTCCCCGGGCCTGGTTCGCCACCGCGCCCCCGCTCAGACGACCTCCAGGTCGTCCAGTGAGATGGCGTGCGTCATCAGCCACCGGGCCAGCGCCGACATCCCGAACAGCCACAGCGGCACCGACTCGGTGGGCCCGTTGGTGGCGTAGATGGCGAAGCGCAGGTCCGGCACGCGGTACGCCTCGATCCGCCACCGGTGCTGCCTGTCCCGCCAGACCGCCGAAGGGTCCATGGCGTCACCGTAGGTGACCGCCGCCGACCGGGGGGCCGGTTGGCCAGCACCGCTCAGCCCGGCACCATCGTCGTCCCGATCACGACCCGGGCAGTGGACACCAACAGGCTGATGCCCATTCCCGCGAGGACCAGCCAGCCGAAGCCACGCCACCCGGAGCCACGGTCCCGCCGTTCGTCGCATGCTGCGGCAGCGGTCGGCTGCCCCAGTACGCGCCGTCGTCGGCCCAGCCGTACGCCCGTTGGAAGGTCACCACCTGGCCAGCCGCGAGATCGCGGTCGAGCTGGGCCTCGGTGGACTCGCGCGGCTCGGCCTACCACGCCAGAGACGCCCACAGCACCCACAGCACCGGCAGCGCCCAGCGCAGCACCACCGGGACGACCTCACGCCACCGGCAGCGGGAGGCTCGTGGCCGGGTGGGGATCGCCTCGACCATCAGCCCACCGTCGCACCTCGGCGCACTGTTGTCAGCCCCGGATCGGCCGCGACTGACGGTCGTGCGGTTGTCAACGGTCCGGTTGATCCTGGTCCCTCGGCACAGTGGCTCGCCGAACGCAGTCGCGCAGCAGGGCGCGGCGTTGATCATGAACGTCGTCGGGTTCCTGGTTGCTGGCCGCGTAGACGTTGCTGACCGGCGACCAGGCCATGGACATGGCGATGACCAGAGCCATGAGGTCGAACGGGTCGCCCGCACGTACCCGCCCGGCGGCCTGCGCCTCGGCGATGGCCGTCAGCTTGCGATCGTCGTAGTGCTGGTGGGTCTCGACCAGGTGCCCGGCGGGCCGGCGCTCCAGTCGCGTCCAGGTCGCGAGACGGATGAGGTCGGGGCGGCGCAGGTATTCGTCGTAGAGGCGAACGGCCCAGTCGGCAAGGTCGTCAGCGTCGATCGGCACCACGTTCGTGATGCGCTCCAGTGAGCTGAGAAAGATCGCGTCGAAGAGCCGTTCCTTGTCGCCGAAGTAGCCGTAGAGCTGCGCCTTGTTGGTGCGCGCCGCCGTCACGATGCGTTCGATGCGCGCTCCGGCGATGCCGTGCTGGGCGAACTCCTCGGTGGCGGCGTCCAGGATGCGCTGGTAGGTCGCGGTGCCGCGCGAGGTCAGGGGCTGCTCCGGCATGCCGCCACTCTAGCAACAGAACAGTTGGTTTGCTTCTCTCCGCGGCCAGAGCTACGGTCGACAGACCGAACAGTCTGTTTAAGGATGTGTGTATGCGAACGACCATCGGATGGCGGGCGAGCGGCCCGACGGCGCTGCGGCGTACGTCGCTGGAACGCCGTGACCTGCGCTCAGACGATCTGGCGGTGCGAGTCGACTACTGCGGCGTGTGCCACACCGACCTGCACTCCCTGCGCGACCATGACCAGCATGCGAAAGCGCCTCTGGTGCCCGGTCACGAATTCACCGGTGTGGTGACCGCGACCGGGGCCGAGGTGACTGCCTTCTCGGTCGGCGACCGCGTCGCGGTGGGCAATATCGTCGACTCCTGCGGCACCTGTGCCATGTGTCGAGCAGGACAGGAGAACTTCTGCCACTCCTTCCCGACTCTCACCTACGGCGGCACCGACCGGCGGGACGGGTCGACCACCTTGGGCGCCTTCTCCCGCGAGTACGTCGTGCGGGACCGCTTCGCCTACCCGCTCCCCTCCGGCCTCGACCCGGCCGCAGCCGCCCCGCTGATGTGCGCCGGCGTCACCGTCTGGGAACCGCTGCGTTCCCTCGGTGTGGGCTCCGGCAGTCGCGTCGCCGTGGCCGGGCTCGGCGGCCTGGGTCACCTCGCGGTCAAGCTGGCCGTGGCACTCGGCGCCACCACGACCGTCATCAGCCGCACCCAGGAGAAGCGCGACGATGCCCTCCGGCTCGGCGCACACGATCTCCTGGACTCCACCGACACCCGCCAGATGGCAGCGACACGCGACACCTTCGACGTCGTCATCGACACCATCTCCGCTTCGCACGACCTCGCCCCGTACCTGAAGGTGGTGGCGATGGACGGCACCCTCAGCCTGCTCGGATACCTGGGCCCGGTCACCGTCGAGGCGATGGACCTGCTTGTCGGCCGCAAGAAGCTCAGCTCCGCCGGCAGCGGAGGCCGCCGTTCAACAGCCGAGATGCTCCAGTTCTGCGCCGACAACGGCATCGCCGCCGACGTCGAGGTGCTCCCGTCGGCGCAGGTGGAGACGGCACTCGACCGCCTCCGGCGAAACGACGTCCGCTACCGCTTCGTGCTCGACATGTCCGACCTGGACTGACAGCGGTTGACCCGGCGGGCGCCACGCCCTCAGGTAACGACGATGCGGGCGTCGTCGGGCAGTCGTCGGGTCGCGCCCCGACGGTCCAGCAACTCCAGCAGGGGCACCGCCACCCGGCGGGTGGTGTCCAACGCCTGCCGGGCCGCGGAGAGCGTGAACGGCTGCGGCAGCCCAGCCAGGACCCGGACCGCGTCGTCGGGCGCGTCGGGCAGCAACACCACGTTGTCGGCCAGCCGCAGCAGCGCGCCGGCCCGCACCGCGGCGCCGATCTCGCGTGGCCCCAGGCCGAGGTCGACGAGGCGGTCCGCCTCGGGGGCGCGAAACGGCCGGTCGCCGTATTCCGCGCGGACCCGTTGCACGGCCCGGGCCACCGGCTCGGGCAGCGCGTTGGCGCTCGCCGCCCCGACCCGACCGGCGTGGATCCGCAGCGGCGGCCGGACCAGCGCCTCGACCAGCACCCGGTCGGGCAGGGCGAGGCGCTGGCGCAGCGCATCCACCGGCATCCCGGGCTCCAACGGGTGTTCCCGCGCGTGGCGGGCGACCTCCTCGGTCAGCTGCTCGCCGAGGCGCCGCCAGTGCGCCGGGTCGGCCAACCAGTCACCGGCCACCGGAGGGGCGTCCACCGGCACACCCATCCGGATCAGCGCACCGGCGCGAACCAGCCGGCGACGGCGCAGCTCCCCGGCCAGGTCGGGACGACCGTCCAACTCGGCGAGGACCTGCGCGCGGGTGACGGCGGCACCCCGGCGGGCCAGCGGTGGCGGCGCCACGTCCAGCACCCGCACCCCGCCGGTCACGTGGTGCCGCCCCGGGTCACGCAGCAGCGCCCGATCGCCCACCAGCAACGGCAACGGGCGAGCCAACCGCAGGCGTACGGTGTCCAGGCCGAGCGGGCGGACCCGTACCGGCACGGCCGCCGACCCGACGTGCAAGGTGAGGGTGGCCGGCAGGTCGGCCGCCGGATCGCCAGCCAGCCGCACGTCGACGAGGTCGGTGCGGTGGAACCGGCCCGGGCTGAGCAGCGCGTCGCCACGACCGAGCCGGTCACGGGGCGTACCCCGCAGGTTGACCGCCACCCGGGCCACCGCGGTCACCTCCGGCCGGGCCTCGCCCAGTGAGTGCAGGCCACGTACCCGCACCGGCTCGTCGGCCCCGGCCAGCTCCAACTCGTCGCCCACCCGCAACCGTCCGACGCCGAGGGTGCCGGTGACCACGGTGCCGCTGCCCCGCACGGTGAAACTGCGGTCCACCCAGAGCCGGACCGGGTCGTCCACCACCGGCGCGGGCAGCCCGGCGGCGAGCCGGTCCAGGGCGGCCCGAAGCTCCGGCAGGCCGGCACCGGTCAGGCCACTGACCGCCACCGCCGGCACCGCGCCGAGACTGGTCGCCGCGATCTCGGCCCGGGCGCGGGCCATGGCCGGCCCCGGGTCGGCCAGGTCCGCGCGGGTCACCGCCACCAGGCCGTACGCCACACCGAGCGCGTCGAGCGCAGCCAGGTGCTCGGCGGACTGCGGCATCCAGCCCTCGTCGGCGGCCACCACGATCAGCGCCGCCGGCACCGGGCCGACACCGGCGAGCATGTTCGGCACGAACCGCTCGTGCCCGGGCACGTCGACGAAAGCGACGGTGCCGCCGGACGGCAGCGTCGTCCAGGCGAACCCCAGGTCGATGGTCATCCCCCGGCGCCGTTCCTCGGCCCACCGGTCGGGTTCCATCCCGGTCAGCGCCCGGACCAGTGTCGACTTGCCGTGGTCGACGTGCCCGGCGGTGGCGACGACGAACACGGTCAGTCGTCCCCGGGCACGCGGAGCACGGCCGCGCGGACCGTCTCGTCGGCCTCTTCGGGCACGCAGCGCAGGTCGAGCAGGAGCCGGCCCCGCACCACCCGCCCGAGCACGGGCTGGTCGCCGGTGCGCAGCGGCTCCGCGTACCGCTCGGGCAGACTCAGCGCCCACGAGTCCAGCTCGACGCCGGGCGCCCCACCGCCACCGACCACCGCGGCGGCCGGCACCACCTCCGCCTTACGGCCGTCCGCGCCGAGCCGGTCGCGCAGCCGCTCCACCCGGCTGCGCAGCACACCCGGGTCCGCGTGCAGCGCCGTGCGGGTGGGCGTGTCCGGCTGGTGCAGGGTGGCGGCCAGCGCGGCCAGGGTGAGCTTGTCCACCCGCAACGCCCGGGCCAGCGGATGACGGCGCAACCGGTCGACCAGCGCGACGTCGCCGAGCAGCAACCCCGCCTGCGGGCCGCCGAGCAGCTTGTCGCCGCTGGCCGTGACGAGCGTGGCACCAGCGCGCAGGGTGCTGGCCGCGTCCGGCTCGTCGGGCAGCAGCGGATCCGCGGTGAGCAGACCGGAGCCGATGTCGGCGACCACCGGCACGCCGAGGGTGGCCAGTTGTTTGACCGGGGTTGCCGAGGTGAAGCCGGTGACCTGGAAGTTCGACGGGTGCACCTTGAGCACGAACCCGGTCTGCGGGCCGAGGGCGGCGGCGTAGTCGGCGAGGGTGGTGCGGTTGGTGGTGCCCACCTCCCGCAGTCGCGCGCCGGTGCTCTCCAACAGGTCGGGCAGGCGGAAGCCGTCGCCGATCTCGACCAGCTCGCCCCGACTGACCACGATCTCCCGGCCGGCGGCCAGCGCGGTGGCCGCCAGCACCAGCGCGGCGGCGCCGTTGTTGACCACGTGCACGGCGCCCGCGTCGGGCACGGCGGCAGCCAGCGCGTCGAGGGCGTCGCGACCGCGACGGGCCCGCCGACCGGTGGTCAGGTCCAACTCCACGTCGGTGTTCCCGGCGGCGGCCACCACCGCGGCGACCGCGGCCGACGACAGCGGCGCCCGGCCCAGGTTGGTGTGCAGCACGACGCCCGTGGCGTTGAGCACCACGCGGGGGCCCGGCGCGGGCAGCGCGGCGACCGCGGCGTCGCGTACGTCATCGGGGTGCAGCTCGCCACGGCGGGCCCGGTCCTGGGCCCGGGCGACGACCGCCTTCACCCGGTCCCGGCCGAGCGTCGCGCTGGCCGCGGCCAGCCGAGGGTCGGCGAGCAGCGTGTCGGTGCGGGGCACCCGGCGTCGCGGGTCCACCGGCCCGTCACCCATCGCGTCATCTCCTGCACTGTTGGCGGAGACGGACGGGAATCGAACCCGCCTGGCCCGGGTCCCGGACCACACCGGTTTTGAAGACCGGGAGGGGCACCAGCCGCCTGAACGCCTCCACCGGACATTCGATCACATCGCGGGCGGGGCCGCCCGATCAGATGGAAGATCCATGCCCGTCCGCCGGGCGTCGGCCCGCTCGCGCTGCGGCACCACCGTGTACCGAGGGTCGCGCGCGGAGGCCACCCCGCCGTAGAAGATGCCGAACCGGGTCACCACCGACGCGGCCAGCAGCGCGGCGCCGGACAGCGCGCCGACCAGCCGGCTACGCCGACCGAGCAGCGCGCCGGCGACACCACCGGCCGTCAACATCCGGCCGGCACGCAGAAGCCGGCCGGGGCTGCCCTGCCGGTAGGGCTCACTGAGTAGACCGAGGCGGGTCTCCACCCGATGCGCGCCGTACAACTCCAGGGCCGCCCCGGCCACCGCCATCCGCCGAGCCGGCCCCGCCTGGGCCGGCGGCGCGGCGAGCAGACCCACGCCGGCGCCGCTGGCCAGCGCGCTGCCCGCGAAGATCACCGGCAACTCGGGGTACGCCTCATGCCAGGACGGCACCGCCGTGTCGGCGAGCAACACCCCGGTGTACGTGGCCAGCGCGGGCGCGGTGCCGGCGGCGAGCAGCCCGGCGACGTGCCCGACCGACGGCAACGCCCGACCGGCCAGCCCGAGCAGGCCGTGGCGCGGCAGCACACCGGCGGCCTCGGCGATCGCGGCGACACCAGCGGCCGGCCCGTACGCGGTGAGGATCCAGGTGCCCACCGACATCGGCGAGGTCAGCTTCGCCACGCGCAGCATGTGGTGGAACCGCGCCGGCCGGCCGAGGTCCTTGACCAGGAAGACCGCGCTGGCGCTCACGGCGGCCAGCGCGGTGACCCGACCGGCGCGTCGCAACGCCGGCCGGCCGGTGAGCTGCCCACCGGCGGCGAGCAGTGACGAGCCGGCCGCCAGCCCGCCGGTGAACAGGTACGCCGCGATGTCCCACTTCCAGACCGGCGCCTTCAGGATGGGCCGACCGTAGTACGACGTGAACTCCGCCTCCGGCACCCGCAGTTCCTCGCCGCCTCCGCGACGCCCACCTCCGCGACGCCCGCCCCGCCGGCCGGGTTCGGCGGTGCGCCGCTGCTGTCCGACCGCCGAGCTGATGCCGGCGCCGGTCGCGGCCGGCAGCCCGGTGCTCTCGCCGTTCGCGGCCCGCAACTCGGTGCTGGCCGTCGGTCGGTCGCGACCATCGGCGGCCAACCGGTCCCGGAAGCGACGGAAGATCTCGCCCACCTCGGGGCGCTGCGGACTCACGAGGAACCTCCGACGAACGCGGCGACGGTGGCCGCCGCCATGGCGAGGGCCGCGAGGCCGGCGCGCTTCCACATCTTCGGCAGGTCGCGGGTAGTCACGATCGGGTCGGGTGGCAGCCCGTACACCTCCGGCTCGTCGAGGAGCAGGAAGAACGCACCGTCCCCACCGACGCCGTCATTCGGGTCGTGCCCGTACAGGCGGGCCTCGGGGACGCCCCGCTCGTGCAGCGTCTCGACCCGCGCGGCGGCCCGCTCCCGCAACTCGTCGAGCGGCCCGTACTGGATCGACTCCGTCGGACACGCCTGCGCACACGCCGGGGTCATCCCCGCACCCAACCGGTCGTAGCACAGCGTGCACTTCCACGCCCGACCGTCATCCTTACGCTGATCGATCACCCCGTACGGACACGCGGAGATGCAGTAACCGCAGCCGTTGCAGATGTCCTCCTGCACCACCACGGTGCCGAACTCCGTCCGGAACAACGAACCCGTCGGACAGACATCCAGACACGCCGCGTGCGTGCAGTGCTTGCACACGTCCGACATCATCAACCACCGGAAATCCGTCCGCCCCTCCACACCGGACCCACGCCCCGGCGGCTGCGCCCCCGGCATCCCCAGGAACTGTGGACCCGCGCCACCGCGGCCCGCGGCGGTCGGATCGGCCTCGATCGTGCCGAGCACGTCCACCGGCCCGCCCCCGGCCATCCGGGCGGCGGCGGACGGCGTGCCGGTCGGCACACCCGGGTCCGTGCCGGTGCGCTCACTGGTGCCGGCCGCCACGGCCGCCGACGCCGCGCTGACCGAACCGTCGGTCGGCGTACCCGCGAACGGCGGTGTGCGGTGCCCGGCCGGCCGGGGCTGCTCGATGAACGCGACGTGTCGCCAGGAGTTCGCGGTCAACGCGCCGGTGTTGTCGTACGACATGCCGAGCAGGTCGAGCCCGCTCTCCGGGACGCCGTTCCACTCCTTGCAGGCCACCTCGCAGGCCTTGCAGCCGATGCAGACGCTGGTGTCGGTGAAGAACCCCATCCGCGGCGGCGCGTCCTCGTAACCGGCGTCCGGCGCCGGATCCAGCGGCCCGTAGAGGCTGTTCGGGTCAGGAAGCACCGCGATCCCTCCCCTCACTGTCAGTGGTGACCGCCGGGGCGTTGTGGCCCGGGTTGATCCCGGCGCGCCGCTGGTAGTCGGCGACCAGGTCCAGCAGCGCCGGCCCGGTCGGCCGACGGCCGGCCCGCACGTCGCAGGTGCCGACCTTGCTCTCCTGGATCAGCACGTTCGGGTCCAGGCTGATGCCGAACAGGTCGTTGGCCGAGTCGCCGGTCACCAGACCCTCGAAACCGAAGTGGTACGGCAACCACACCTGGTGGATCACCCGGTCCTCGACCCGCAACGGGCTGAGCCGATCCGTCACCAGCACCTTCGCCTCGATCACGGCACGGCCGCTGACCAGGTGTGCCCAGCCCAGGTGGTCGAGACCGCGTTCGACGGCCAACTCCGGGGACACCTCCACGAACATCTCCGGCTGCAACTCGGCCAGCGGCGACACCGTCCGACTCATCCCACCGGCCGTGTGGTGCTCGGTGAGCCGGCTGACAGTGAACACGTACGGGAACACCTGGCTGTGCTCCTCCGGCGGGCTCGGGTTCACCGAGTTCACCGGATGCGCGTACATCTTGCGGGTCGGGTTGGCCTGCTGCCCGTAGAGCGGGTTACGCACCGGCGACTCCACCGGCTCGTAGTGCGTCGGCAACGGGCCGTCCAGGACACCGCTGGGCGCGTACAGCCAGCCCTTCCCGTCGCCCTGCATGATGAACGGGTCGTCGCCGGCGATGCCCTCCGTCCCGGACGCGCCGGGTGGCGGCCGGTACGACGGCGGTTTGGTCTTCTCGAAGTCCGGCACGTCGTGACCGGTCCACTCGCCCTTCTCGGCATCCCACCAGACGTAGCGTTTGCGCTCACTCCACGGGTTGCCGTCCGGGTCGGCGGACGCACGGTTGTAGAGGATGCGCCGGTTCGCCGGCCACGCCCAACCCCACTCGGCGGCCACCCAGTCCTGCTCGTGTCGGGACTTGCGCCGCGCCGCCTGGTTCACTCCGTCGGCGTACACCCCGGTGTAGATCCAGCAACCGATCGCGGTGGAGCCGTCCGCGCGGGCCTCGGCGAAGCTGGACAGCGGGCGGCCGGTCGTCACGTCGTACCCGTTGATCTCGCGCAGCACCGCCTCGGCGCTCGGCTCCACGTTCGGGCCGTGCGTGGGGTAGTCCCAGGTGAGGTCGAGCAGCGCACGGTCGCGCGGCAGCTTCGAGTCGGCCAGCTTCTCGCGCAGCTTGCGCCCGAGGTGGTAGAAGAACCACAGCTCGGAGCGGGCGTCGCCTGGCGGCTCGACGGCCTTCTCCCGCCACTGCAACAGGCGCTGCGTCTGGGTGAAGGTGCCCTCCTTCTCCACGTGGGAGGCGGCGGGCAGGAAGAACACCTCCGTGCGGCACTCCTCGGGCACGATCTCCCCGGTGGCGACCTCGGGACCGTTCTGCCAGAAAGTCGCACTTTCGATCATGAACAGGTCCCGGACGACCAGCCAGTCGAGGTTGGCCATGCCCAGGCGCTGCGCCCGGCCGTGCGCCGAACCGACAGCCGGGTTCTGCCCGAGCAGGAAATACCCCTTGATCTTCCCGTCGATCATGTTCAGCACCTGCTGGTAGGTGCCGTGGTCACCGGTCAGCCGCGGCAGGTAGCCGTAGCAGTAGTCGTTCTCCGGTGTCGCCGCGTCACCCCAGTACGCCTTGAGCAGGCTGGCGGCGAACGACCCGGCGTTACCCCAGAAGCCCTTCTGGCCGGGGTGCCGGATGCTGTCCACCCACTCGTCGAAGGTCGGGTGGTCGGCGTGGTGCGGCATCGGCAGGTAACCCGGCAGCAGGTTGAACAGCGTCGGAATGTCCGTGGAGCCCTGGATGCTGGCATGACCGCGCAGCGCCATCACCCCACCACCCGGGCGGCCCATGTTGCCGAGCAGCAGTTGGATGATCGCGCCGGTGCGGATGTACTGCACACCCACGCTGTGCTGCGTCCAGCCCACCGAGTAGATCAGCATCCCGGTGCGCTCCCGGCCGGAGTTCTCCGTCCACGCCCGGGCCAACTCCAGGAACTTGTCCTGGGGGATGCCACAGACCCGCTCGACCATCTCCGGGGTGTAGCGGGCGAAGTGTCGCTTGAGGATCTGGTAGACGCAGCGCGGATGCTGCAACGTCTCGTCCCGCGGGGTGTCCCCGTCGACCTGCGCGCCGTGCGACTCGTGCTCCAGCCCGGACGCGGTGTCGCGCTCCTTGGCCGTGTGCCCACTGCCGGACGAGTCCTCGTTGCCCTCGTACTGCCAGCTGTCCTGCACGTACGTGCCGGTCTCCGGGTCGAACCCGGAGAAGAACCCGTCGCCGTCCTCGGTGTCACTGAACTGCTCGCTCACGATCGTCGCCGCGTTCGTGTACGACAGCACGTACTCCCGGAAGTCCAGCTCGTTGTCCAGGATGTAGCGCACCACACCACCGAGCAGCGCGATGTCCGTGCCCGCCCGGATCGGCAGGTACGAGTCAGCCAGCGCGCTGGTGCGGGTGAAACGCGGGTCGACGTGGAAGACCTTCGCACCCCGACGCTTGGCCTCCATCACCCACTGGAAACCCACCGGGTGTGCCTCAGCCATGTTCGAACCCTGGATGACGATGACGTCAGCGTTGGCGATGTCCTGCTGGAAATCCGTCGCACCGCCACGACCGAAGCTGGCCCCCAGACCGGGGACGGTGGCGGAGTGTCAAATACGGGCCTGGTTCTCGATCTGCAACGCACCCGCCGCGGTGAACAACTTCTTGATGAGGTAGTTCTCCTCGTTGTCCAGCGTCGCCCCACCCAGACTGGAGAAACCCAGCGTCCGGTTGAGCGGCCGGCCCTGCGTGTCGACGTCCTCCCAGGTCTGCTCACGAGCCGCGAGCACCCGGTCGGCGATCATGTCGAGCGCGGTGTCGAGGTCCAGATCCTCCCACTGCGTCGAGTAGGGACGGCGGTAGCGGACCTTCGTCTGCCGAAGCGGGCTGGTCACCAGACTCTTGCTGGCCGAACCCTTCGGGCAGAGCCGACCCCGCGAGATCGGGCTGTCCGGGTCGCCCTCGATCTGACTGACCCGCCCGTCCTTGACGAACACCCGCTGACCGCAGCCAACGGCGCAGTACGGGCACACCGAGCGGGCCACCGAGTCGGCGGTTTCCGTGCGAGCGGTGAGCGCGCGGGATCCATCGGACTTCGCCGCGGCACCCCGCCCCAACGGGTCGGTGCCGGTGAGCTGGCGGTAGACCGGCCAACCCTCGATGAAGGTACGCAGACCCATGCCCCGACACCCCCTCCCACGCGAGCGACCCCATGAACATAGGCCAGCCGAGACATCTTCGCGAGCGGAGGGAAGCCAGACAGCGCCGCCCCCGGCCTTGTGGGCTCGGGGGCGGCGCTGGTGTCGGTGTGCAGGTCGCCTCTCGGCGAGTGGCGCGACGCGGCTCCAGCCGAACGGTATTCCGCGAAGGCGATATTAGGTGAGGCCCGGGGACACTGAGTCACACCGACACTGACCACAACCACCCAGCCCCCGCCCGTGTTCCCACTCCCTACCCGAGCCCCGCCCCGCCCGGGCCGGGCCGGGCCGGGCCGCCCGTCCCACCCGGGCGGCCCGCCCCGGGCCGCTTGGGTCGATCAAGGAGTTGTGGCGCCGGACAAGACCACCCGAACCATCCTCAGCCCGGCACCACAAGTCCATGATCGACCGACCCGACCCGACCCGAGGACGTGCGAGCGTGCGGATATGCCGCTGGCCGGCACCCCGGGTGGGCGTACCGGCCAGCTGTGCTGTGCGGTGTTCGTGTTGGTGGGTCAGCTGTTCCAGTACTGGCCGACCAGGTCGGTGGCCTGCTGCTCCCACTGGGCGTAGGCATCCGGGTAGGCGGAGACCTGGACGGTCTGCGCGGCGTCGGTCAGCGCCATGTCCTGCCACCCGTCGACCTGGCGGAGGCCCTTGAGGAACGCGGTCGTGGAGTAGGCGGGGTCGGTGATCTGCTCCGGCGTACCCCAACCACTGGTCGGGCGCTGCTGGAACAGGCCCAGCGAGTCATGGTCATTGGCGTCGCCGAGGTGGCCCAGGTTTTCCAGCTTCGACTCCTGCAGGCTCGTCGCGATCGAGATGACCGCGGCGCGCTCGGGCAGGCCGGCCTTCTTCGTCGCGGCGATGATCGCCTTGACGTTCGCGGTCTGCTCATCATTCAACGTGATGTGGGACTGGTCGCCCTGGGGCTTCGGGGCGGCCGACTGCACCGCCACCGCCACCGGCTTGCCATCCACGGGGTTGGCGTGGGCGGCGATCGGGCCGGCGAAGACACCACCGGCGAACGCGAGACCAGCAACAGACAACATGCTCTTACGGAAGATCGTGTTCATGGGGGTAGCTCCTTCGGGGGTAGGAAACACCCGCACCGCCAAGGGGGTCGGCGACACAAGGGTGTGAGCACCTCGTCCGGCGCTGCATCAAACAAAGGGGAAAAGTCTTCGGGGAGATCGGCACCGTCAGCCGGGGGCTTGGCGGGGGCCGGGTCGGCGGCCTGCGAGCCGGGGGGCTCGGGCGCCCGGTTCATGTGTAACGACCGGGGGTCGGGGGTCATTCCCCGGTGGGCCATCCCGTGGCACCCGATGGAGCGGGGTGCTCGGGCGGTCGGTGCGGAAGGCTTCAACGATGCGGACCGGGTCGGCATTCCAACCCCGCCACCAGCTGTTCCAATCCCGGTGGGCGGGGGCGGTGAGCCGGTGGTCCTGCGATCGTCAGAGTGTGTAACGACCCCGCCCCGGCCATCATTCCGACCCACCGGTGCGACCGGTCACAGGCCAAACGCCCCGAAGGCCGTGAACCTCGTGGCGCGGTGCTCGGCGCGCTCGACTCGACCCCTCAGACCGGACAAAAGCCCTCAGCCTCGGACGTGGTCGGCCCTCAGGACGCCAAATCGGGCTTGATCGACTCGGCTTCCTGAAACCCGGGGTGTCCGAGACGGCATGACACCGCGACTTCAAGAAACCCGAGTTGATCACAGAGACCTCAGCCGTCACAGGCGGGGGTAAATCGGACGAACCTCCGTTGGAGGATGCCCGACCCCGGCGCTCGGGCGGCCAGTTGGCCTGGGCTCCGCGAAGCACCGTCAACAGCCTGCGGCAGGGCGCAGGGATCGTCTTGAGCGACACCGGCTCGGGCGGGCGTTACCCTGACACCATGCAGGCCGTCTCCCCCACCGCGACCGGCGTGGCCTTCGTGGCCCGACCGGGTCGCCCTGCCGTGGTGGCGCGGACGCTCGTCGAGCTGGCCGGGCCCACTCGCGGTGTGGTGGAGTTGCCGGTGCGGTTGATGTGGAACGCCGAGCGCACCTTCGACCTCGCCGACCCCGACCAGCTGCTCTGGATGTACGAGAACGTGCTGCGCGAGACGACCCGCACCGAGGACCTGCGCGTCCTGATCAACGGGCGGACGCTGCGCCGGGTGTGGCGACTGCTCAACCTGCCTCGGGGCGTACGTCAGGCGTGGGAGAGCCGGCACCGCGGCCTGCGCGCGGCGTGACCGAGCCTCATTTGCACGACTTCTACCGGGAGGTGGCCCGGGTGGCGCTCACCGCCGCCGGACCGTACCGGTTTGTGTTGGGTGGCGGGGTGGCATGGGCGGCGCACGGGTTGGTCGCCCGCCCGACGGAGGACGTCGACCTCTTCGCGGACGTGGAGGGTGCCGCTGCGGCGGCCTCCGCGGGGGTGCGCTGGGCGTTGGAGCGAGCCGGCTTCCTCGTCACCGACGCCGACCCGGACAGTGAGCTGGGCGAGCTGTTCGACGGGTACGAGCAGGACATGAAGGACTTCGTGGTGAGCCGGGACGGACGGCAGATCCGGCTCAGCCTCGCCCGGTTGGACCGCCAGCAGAGCCCGGTGGTGATGGACCTCGGCCCGGTGATGGACGTCCGCGACCTGGTGGCCAACAAGATCGCGGCACTGGTCAACCGGCGGGAGGTCCGTGACTTCATCGACGTGGCGGCGGCGTTGGAGCACTACGACGTGACCGAGCTGCTGGTACTGGCACGGCAGGTCGACCCCGCGCTGGACCCGGACGACGTGCGCGCCGCCGGCCGCTACCTGGACCGCCTGCCCGAGCAACGCTTCGGACGTTACGGCCTGAGCGCCGCCGACATCGCCCAGGTCCGGCAGCGCTTCGCCGCCTGGCCGCGCTGACCCAGCCACCGTCGGCGAACCACGCAACGAGACGGGCACGCCCCCGCAACGAACCACCGGCCTCCGCAACACCGGATGCCGGACCGAGCCGCGTCGGGGCGGGCACCCGAGCAGCGCCCGCCCCGACGGCGGATCACTTGGTCGGTCGGCCGCCCGTGACGCCCAGGATCTCGCCGGTGACGTAGCTGGATTCCTGCGAGGCGAAGAAGACGTACGCCGGGGCCAGCTCCGCCGGCTGGCCGGGCCGACCCTCCGGGGTGTCGGTGCCGAACTGCTTCACCTTCTCCTCCGGCATCGTCGACGGGATCAGCGGCGTCCAGACCGGGCCCGGCGCGACCGCGTTGACCCGGATCCCCTGTTCGGCCAGGTCGGCCGCGAGGGCCTTGGTGAAGTTGGCGATCCCCGCCTTCGTGGTCGCGTAGTCCAACAGCTGCGGCGACGGGTCGAACGCCTGGATCGACGCCGTGTTGATGATCGCCGACCCCTCGGCCAGGTGCGGAATGGCGGCCTTGCACAGCCAGAACATCGCGTACAGGTTGGTCTTGAGCACCCGGTCGAACTGCTCGGTGCTGATCCCGAGGATGCCCTTGTCCTGCGACATCTGGTACGCCGCGTTGTTGACCAGGATGTCGATGCCTCCCAGGTCCCGGACCGCCCGGTCGACAAGCTCCTGGCAGTGCGCCTCGTCGGTGACGTCGCC
Organism: Micromonospora sp. A202; assembly: GCF_006715105.1. NCBI lineage: Bacteria > Bacillati > Actinomycetota > Actinomycetes > Micromonosporales > Micromonosporaceae > Micromonospora > Micromonospora sp. A202. Next base: position 3,155,423 of record NZ_VFMP01000001.1, read on the forward strand.
GCGGATCGCGATCCCCCGCCGGCCGGCGCCCTCGATCAGGCGGATGGTCTCCTGGGCGTCGGCGTCCTCCTCCTCGCTCAGGTACGAGATCAGCACGTCGGCGCCCTCCCGGGCGAACGCCAGCGCGACCGCCCGGCCGATCCCCGAGTCACCCCCGGTGATCAGCGCCCGTTTGCCGTCGAGCTTGCCGGTGCCCCGGTACGACTCCTCGCCGTGGTCCGGCTTCGGAGTCATGTCGCCGGTCGTGCCGGGCGGTGACTGCTGTTGTGCGGGCTGGCCGGACTGCTGGCCGTACTGGCTGGTGGGGTCCTGCTGGGTGTGCTGGTCCTCGCTCACCGATCTCTCCTCGCGCCGCGCGGGAAGCGGGGGCTGCCCCGCGAATGTCGTCCCCGACCGCCGTACCCTGCGCCGGCCTGCGGAAACCGCAGCAGCACCTGGGGCTCGCGTGGCAGGAGTGTCCGCTGCTGGTTATGGTGCGCAAGGCGCTCACGAGGCGCGTCCACCCCCATGGAAAGGCACGTCATGACCTCTCCCTCCGGCCCGTCGCGTCGCCAGGTGCTCGTCGCCGCGGCGGCGGCCGCGACCGCCCCGCTGATCGCCGCCGCGCCCGCGCAGGCGGCCGGCGCGGCCCGGCCGCGCACCTGGGACCTCACCCTCCTGGGCACGTCGGACACGCACGGCAACGTCTACAACTGGGACTACTACCGCGACGCCGAGTACGACGACAGCAAGCAGAACGACATCGGCGTCGCGAAGCTGGCGACTCTGATCAACCAGATCCGTCGGGAGCGGCGCGGCAAGGCGACGCTGGTGCTCGACGCCGGCGACACCATCCAGGGCACGCCGCTGGCCACGTACTACGCCAAGCAGGAGCCGATCACCGCCACCGGGGAGAAGCACCCGATGGCCCGGGCGATGAACGTCATCGACTACGACGCGGTGACGCTGGGCAACCACGAGTTCAACTACGGCCTGCCGTTGCTGGACCTGTGGATCCGTCAGCTCGGTTTCCCGGCCCTCGCCGCGAACGCGGTCAACGCGAAGACCGGCAAGCCGGCCTTCCTGCCGTACGTCATCAAGAAGGTCTCCCTCGGTTTCGCCGCGCCGACCCTGCGGGTCGGCATCCTGGGGTTGACCAACCCCGGTGTGGCCATCTGGGACAAGGGCAACGTCGAGGGCAAGCTGCGCTTCGACGACATGGTCGCCACCGCGGCGAAGTGGGTGCCGATCATGCGGGCCCGCGGCGCGGACCTCGTGCTGATCTCCGCGCACGGCGGTGACAGCGGCACCTCCAGCTACGGCCCGGAGCTGCCGAACGAGAACCCGGTGGCGTTGATCGCCCAGCAGGTGCCGGGGATCGACGCGATCCTCTTCGGTCACGCGCACAACGAGGTGGTCGAGCGGTTCGTCACCAACGAGCGGACCGGCGCGCAGGTGCTGCTCTCCGAGCCGTCGAAGTGGGGCCAGCGGCTCACCCGGATGGACTTCACCCTGACCCGCGAGCGCGGCCGGTGGACGATCACCAAGAAGGCCGCCAGCATGCTGAACACCAACACCGTGGTCGAGGACCCGAAGGTGCTCGCCGCGGTGCGGGCCCAACACCAGAAGACCATCGCGTACGTCAACCAGGTGGTGGCCCAGGCCACCGTTGAGATGTCCACAGTGGAATCCAGGTACAAGGACACTCCCATCCTGGACTTCATCAACCACGTCCAGGCCGAGACCGTCACGAAGGCGCTGGCCGGCACGCAGTACGCCGACCTGCCGGTGCTGTCCCAGGCGTCCCCGTTCAGCCGTACCGCGGTCTTCCCCGCCGGGGACGTGAAGATCCGTGACGTGGCAGGGCTCTACGTCTTCGACAACACGCTCGAGGCGGTCGTGCTCAGCGGCGCGGAGGTGCGCACCTACCTGGAGTACTCGGCGAAGTACTTCCGGACCCTCGCTCCCGGCGCCCCGGTCGACCCGGAGCAGATCAGCGACTCGCCGGCGGTGCCGGACTACAACTACGACGTGATCTCCGGCCTGGACTACGACATCGACATCTCCAAGCCGATCGGGCAGCGGATCACCCGCCTGGTGCTGGCCGGCACCGACACTCCGGTGGCGGACAACGCCCAGTTCGTGATGGCGGTGAACAACTACCGGCGCAGCGGCGGCGGCAACTTCCCCGGCATCGTGAAGACCCAGGTCTACAACGCGCAGCAGGAGATCCGTCAGCTGCTCATCGACTGGGCGCAGGCCAAGGGGACGATCGACCCGGCCGACTTCTTCCAGCAGAACTGGCGACTGGTACGCGAGGGCGTGCCGGTCTTCTGACCCCAGCACATCGCTAACGGGCCGTGGGTGGCGACACCCGCGGCCCGTCGTGCGTTCTCAGCCCTGCACGTTCCAGCGGATCGGGTCCTCGGCCTCCTCCGGGCGGTCGCGCCCGGGGTCGGTCTCGGTCAGGGCGACGCGTTCGTCGGGACGCACCGCGAGCGGCAACTCGCCGAACCGCGCGTGGCGCAGGAACGCGTACTCGTCATCGGTGAACGGCTGCTCGGCCATCTGCACCTCCCACTCCCCCGCCATTGTCCAGCGGCTGGGCCACTGGACACCAGTGCGCGGTCACACCGCGTAGAGCATCCTAGGATCCTGGGTGAATGAAAGGGGCCCGGCGCGGGGCTGGCACCCGATCCAGCACCGCGAGGGCCGCCCGGATGGGCCGACGCCGCAGCATTTCGTCGAAGCTCGCCCGCCCCTGGCAGAACTGGACGAACATCCGCCAGCCCGGCGGCGTCGCCAGCAGGGCGTGGAACACGTCCGGGCGGCGGGTGAACACGTCCAGCAGCCGGAAGCCCGCCCGCATCTCCGGCACAAGCCCTTCGGCGACCGCCCGCTCGTACCCGGACAGGTCACCGGCCGCGACCGCCGCACCGGCCAGCCCGCCGGAACGCAACGCGAAACTGATGCCCTCCCGGCTCCACGGCTCCAACAGCCCCGCCGCATCCCCCACGACCAGCACCCGGCCGTTGCGCAACGGCGAGTCCTCCTCCCGGCACCGGGTCAGGTGCCCGGAGTCGTGCTCCGCCGGGAAGCCGGTCAGCCCCAACCGGTCCACGAACCGCCGCAGGTACTCCCGGGTCCCCTCCCCCGCGCCCCGTCCGGCGATCACCCCGACAGTCAACCGGTCACCCTTGGGAAAGACCCAGGCGTACGACCCCGGCATCGCTCCCCAGTCCAGCAGCAACCGCCCCCGCCACCGCTCCTGCTCGGCCGGGGGCACCGGGATCTCCAGCTCCAGACCCAGGTCCACCTGCCGGTACCGGACCCCCACATGCCGGGCGGTCACCCCCGACGAACCGTCCGCCCCGATCACCGCGCGGGCCCCGATCGTCGCACCGTCGGCCAGCCGCAGGCGTACCCCCTCGGGGTCCTGCTCGATCGCGCGGACGGCGACCCGCTCCCGCATCTGCGCGCCCGCGGCGACCGCCGCCGCGCGCAGCCGGTCGTCGAACTCCTCGCGGCGCACCATGGTCACGACCGGGCTGTCGTTGCGGCGGGTGAACTCCCGACGGCCGTCGCGGGTGAACGTGACCCGGTCCACCCGGTCGTGCGCCGGCACCTCGATCCGATCCGCGACGGCCGCCAGGGAGGTGCCGATCAGGCCACCACCACAGGTCTTGTAGCGCGGATGCGCGGCTCGCTCGACAACAAGGGTGGAGACACCGGCGCGGGCAGCGGCGTGCGCCGCGGAGAGCCCGGCGGGGCCGGCGCCGACGACGACGAGGTCCCAAACGATCACGAAAGCAGCCTAGGGCACCACCGAAGGCCCGGACCGTTCGCCACAGCCGACACCGACCGCCCGATCGGGTGTGCATCTTCGGTCACCCAGGGGGTAACCCGCGCACGGCAGCCGCCGCACGACGGCGGACGAACGAAGGAGGAAGCATGCAGCAGGTGCAACTGTCGGAGGCCGAGCAACGCGTGTACCAGGCGGTCACCACCCTGGAGGCACGCGGGCAGGTGCCGTACCCGGACCTCATCGCCGAGGTGTCAGGGCTGACCCAGGAGCAGGTGGACAGCCCCCTGCACCTGCTCACCGAGAAGGGCCTGCTGCACCGCGAGGACTCGCCGATGGCCGGCCTCGACTTCGGCCCCCGGTTCTGCGCCCGCCAGATGGCGTGAGGGCACCGAACAATCCACGACGATTCGCCCCCCGATGCTCCGGGTAGCGATCAGCAATGCGTGATCGACGGTCAACGGGGGGCGCGATGAGTGCGGCGCAGACGCCGCAGCCGGTGACGGCGGCCGAGAACCGACGACGCTGGCAGGCGGTCGGTGTCGGGTTGGTCGCCGCGTTCATGACGCTGCTCGACGTGAGCATCGTCAACGTCGCGGTGCCCTCCATCGACCGGGCGCTGCACGCGTCGCCGAGCGACCTGCAGTGGATCCTCTCCGGGTACGCGCTCACCTTCGGCCTGGCGCTGGTCCCCGCCGGCCGCTTCGGCGACGCACGCGGTCGGCGCAACGCGTTCGTCTTCGGCATCTCGCTCTTCACCGTGACCAGCGCGCTCGCCGGCCTCGCCACCTCACCGACGTGGCTGGTCATCGCCCGACTGCTTCAGGGTGCCGCCGCCGGCGTCGTCAACCCGCAGGTCATCGGGCTCATCCAGCAACTCTTCCGGGGGCCCGAACGGGCGCGCCCGTTCGGGCTGCTCGGCGCAACCATCGGAATCTCCACAGCGGTCGGGCCGTTGCTCGGCGGGCTGCTCATAGCCATCGGCGGCGAGGAACACGGGTGGCGGTGGGTCTTCTTCGTCAACGTGCCCGTCGGCATCCTCGCGGTGATTCTCGGCTGGCGTCTGCTGCCCGGCCGCCCCGCCGGTCAGGTCGGCTGGCATCGACTCGACCCCGTCGGTGTCCTCCTGCTCGGTGTGGGCGTCGTCCTCGTCCTGCTTCCGCTCGTGCAGGAGCAGCAGTGGCAGACCCCCTGGAAGTGGGCGCTCATCCCGGTCGGCCTGGCCGTGCTGGTCGTCTTCGGGCTCTGGGAGCGACGCTTCGCACGCCGTTACGAACCCCTGTTCGACCTTCGACTGTTCAACCTCCAGTCGTACACACTGGGCTCGATCCTGGCGCTGGTCTACTTCGGCGGCTTCACCGCGATCTTCTTCATCTTCACCCTGTTCCTACAGATGGGTCTCGGTTACAGCGCGTTCATCGCCGGTCTCGCCATCACCCCGTTCGCCCTGGGATCGGCGGCTGCCGCCGTACTCGGTGGCCGCGTCGTCAACCGCTTCGGCCGACCACTGGTCGCCATCGGTCTGCTCACCGTCGTGATCGGCCTGGCCGCAACGGTGGTCGCGCTGAAACTCGCGCCGGACGCCCCCGCGCCCTGGGTTGCCGCCGGTCCACTGCTCGTCGCCGGCATCGGCAGCGGGCTGGTGATCGCCCCCAACCAGACGATCACCCTCTCCGAAGTGCCAGTAGGGCAGGCGGGCAGCGGCGCCGGGATGCTCCAGACCGGTCAGCGCATCGGCGCCGCGGCCGGCATCGCCGCCGTCGGTTCGATGTTCTTCTCGTCGCTGGCCGACAGCCGCGGCAACTGGACCAGCGCCTTCGAGCGATCGCTCCTGCTGGCCACCGGCATCATCGTGCTCGCGCTGATCTGCGCGCTGATCGACATCGTCCGCACCCACAACCACCACAAGAACTGACATGGGTACGCCGCTGGCCGGCACCCCGGGTTGGGGGCCGGCCAGCGGTGTCGTTCGGTGTGTGTTGGTGTCAGCTGTTCCAGTGCTGGCCGACCAGGTCGGTGGCCTGCTGTTCCCACTGGGCGTAGGCGTCGGGGTAGGCGGAGACCTGGACGGTCTGCGCGGCGTCGGTCAGCGCCATGTCCTGCCACCCGTCGACCTGGCGGAGGCCCTTGAGGAACGCGGTCGTGGAGTAGGTCGGGTCGGTGATCTGCTCCGGCGTACCCCAACCACTGGTCGGGCGCTGCTGGAACAGGCCCAGCGAGTCATGGTCATTGGCGTCGCCGAGGTGGCCCAGGTTTTCCAGCTTCGACTCCTGCAGGCTCGTCGCGATCGAGATGACCGCGGCGCGCTCGGGCAGGCCGGCCTTCTTCGTCGCGGCGATGATCGCCTTGACGTTCGCGGTCTGCTCATCATTCAACGTGATCTGGGACTGCTCGCCCTGGGGCTTCGGGGCGGCCGACTGCACCGCCACCGCCACCGGCTTGCCATCCACGGGGTTGGCGTGGGCGGCGATCGGGCCGGCGAAGACACCACCGGCGAACGCGAGACCAGCAACAGACAACATGCTCTTACGGAAGATCGTGTTCATGGGGGTAGCTCCTTCGGGGGTAGGAACACCCGCACCACCAATGGGGGTCGGCGACACAAGGGTGTGAGCACCTCGTCCGGCGCTGCATCAAAACCAAGGGGGAAAGTCTGGAGGTGGTCGGCACCAGTTAAGCCGGGGGGCTTGCGGGGGCCGGGTCGGCGGCCTGCGAGCCGGGGGGCTTGTGGCGCCGGGTCCATGTGTAACGACCGCCGTCCGGGGATCATTCCCCGGTGGGTCCGCCCGCCGACACCGGCTCGTGTGAAGCGGTGCTCGGGTGGTCGCTCGTGGGGACTGCAACGACCGGGGGCCCGAGGTCATTCCGGGGCCGGGCCATCCCGTAGCACCCGATGGAGCGGGGTGCTGGGAAGGCTTCAACGATGCGGACCGGGGTCGCATTCCAACCCCGCCACCAGCTGTTCCAACCCCGGTCGGGCGGGGCGGTGAGCCGGTGGTCCTGCGATCGTCAGGGTGTTCAACGACCCCGGCCCGGCCATCATTCCGACCCACCGGTGCGACCGGCCACAGCCCAGACCCCTGAAACGGACAAACTTCGCGTCAGCCTGTCGCCGGCACCCCGGCACCCCGGCACCCGCGACAAACCCACCCGAGCCGGGCGTGATCCACTCGGGTTCACGGATAACGCGCCCGTGCTCAGCCGGTGGAAGCAATCTGGCTGGTCAGCAGCTCGGCGAAGACTTCTTTGGGTTTCTTGTAGCCGAGGATACGGCGGGGTCGGTTGTTGAGTCGGTCGGCGATGGCGTTGAGGTGGTCGTGGTCGTTGGGGATGACGGTGCCGCGGGGTAGGTATTCGCGAATCCACCGGTTGGTGCTCTCGTTGGTGCCGCGTTGCCAGGGACTGTGGGGGTGGGCGAAATAGACGTCGATACCGGCGGCGATGCTCAGGGCGGCGTGTTCGGCCATTTCGGTGCCGCAGTCCCAGGTCAGGGTGCGGCGCAGGGCGTCGGGCAGACCGGCGATGCCGGTGGCCACGGCGCTGGTGACGGTGGGGCTGTCTCTTCCTGATAGCGGGATCAGGATCAGGAACCGGGAGGTGCGTTCCACCAGCGTGGCGGTGGCGCTGGCGCCGTTCTTGCCGATGACCAGGTCGCCTTCCCAGTGCCCAGGTACCCGCCGGTCCTCGGCCTGGACGGGCCGCTGATCGATGAACGTCGGGTTCGGGATCTTCGGCGCCCGCGACGCCGGCGAACGCGCCGGGCGACGGTTCCTGCGGCCACTGCGCAACCGCAGGTGCTGCCGTGCCAACTCCCCGACCGGCAACGCATACATCCACGTGTAAATCGCCTCGTGCGACACCCGCATCGCCTCGTCCTCGGGATAGTCCACCCGCAACCGCCCAGCGACCTGATCCGGCGACCAACCCTCACCCAACAACGCCACCACCACCTCCCGCAGCCGCGCGTCCAACTCCAGCTTGCACGGCTTCGGCCGGCGCCGCGCCCGCTGCGCCTGCCGCTGCGAACGCCACGCCCGATAGAACCCCCGCCCACCACCCCGACAAATCTCCCGCGACACCACACTCGGATCCCGACCAATCCGCGCCGCAATCTGCTGACCCGAGAGCCCTTCAGCGATCCCCCGCGTGATCTCTTCCCGGTCCACCACCGTCAACGGCCTACGACCCGCCACGCCCCACCAGCCTCTCAGCGATCACCCCGCCGAAGAGACCAACGAACGACAAGATCGATTGCTACGACCACCTGAGCACGGGGCGGTAATCGGGACGGGTTGACACCCCGACTTCAAGGGAACCGAGTCGATCAAAGAGGCCTCGACTGCGCCGAGGCTGCTAAACCCGGACAAACGACCCCGGGCGGGCTGACGAAGAGCTGGCGCCCGTCGGAGTGGTCCGACGGGCGCCAGCTTCAGTGCGAACCGGGCGTTGCCCGGTGGTGCGGGTTAGTGCGCAGCACCGCCGAGGCGCTGGCGGCGACGCCAGGCCAGGGTCAGCAGCAGCATGACCGCTCCGGCGCCGACCAGGCCACCGCCGAGCTTCATGGGCGTACCCATGCTGTCACCGGTGACGGGCAGCGGCTGCTTCTTGTGCAGCACCCGCAGCTGCGTGCTGGCCGTACGGCCGGACTCGCGACCGGTCGCGGTGAAGGTCAGCAGACCCGTCACCGACGGCTTGTAGCTCCTGGTGAAGCGACCCTGGGCGTCGGTTCGCGCCGTGAAGGTCAGGGGCGCGCTCGCCTGGTGGGCCACCGGGGCCATGGCGACGGTGCTGCCGTCGCTGCGGCGAGCCGGAGCCTGACCGCCGGCTGGAGCGGCGAACGGGGTCACCGTCACCACGATGTCGACGGTCTCGTTCGGACCGAAGCCGGTGCCGGTCAGGATGACCGTCTCGCCGAGGTAGATCGTCGGCCGGTTGACGGTGAGCGACGCGGCGGCCGGTGGGTACGGCGGCGGCTGCGGCGGGTCAGTGGTCGCGGTCGCGCTGGGCGTCGGCTGCGGCTGTGCCGCCACCGCTGCCGTCGGCACGGCCACCACGGCCAGGCCGACCGTGAGCGCCATGATGATGCGGGATAGCCGCATGATTGGTTCCCTCCTACTGGTCACAGCTTGGTGCGGAATGAACTTGGGTGGTCCAGGGGCTGGCGGTGGGGGTCAGTCGCAACTCGGCCTGGCCGACGCCGGTCTTGGCCGTCAGCACGGTGACCTCCAGCGCCCTCTCGGCACCGGGGCCGACGTCGACGCTGGCCGTCGCCACCTGGCGGTGGCGTTCGGTGCCGCTACCAAGCGCCGTCTCGGCCCCGTCGAGCCGGGCGTCGAGCACCGCCCCGCCGGCCGGGCTGAAGATCGACACCAACGTGCGGGCGGTGTACGGATCGCCGGCCAGACCGAGGCCGAGGACCGACTCGCTAAGTCCGGACTTCGGCGCCGTCGAGCGCAGGGTCACCCGCAACCGGAGCTCACGGCGTCCGTCGGGTCGGCATTCGCCCACCGTGAGGTTCGCCGTCGGCCGCAGGTAGTAGCCGAGCTTCGCGCCGCTGCCGTCGTTGAGGAACACGCCGACGGTCGGCACGGTGTCCTGTTCCGGAAGCGTCCCGGCCATCCGGCTGTCGCCGAACGTCCGCTGTTCCTCAGGTCGGGCACTCCAGAACAATATCCGCCGTTCGGTGATAGCACGGTCAAATGCGGACAACAACACCCGTGGGTTGACATTCTTCTTGAAGAAGGCATCAAACACCGAGGCTGCTGACGAGGCGAAGAACTCGTCCTGCTGCTTCACGTTCAGCCGTTGGTAGCTGTCGTTGAGCAGGGTCTGCACGACCTTCTCGCTGGCGAGCGGGACCCCGCCGGGCACCAGAACCGGGCCGGTCGCCTTGAGCAGATAGGACAGCACCACCGGGTCCACGGCGAGCACACCGTCGACTGTGGTGCCCGTCTTACGGCGGAACATCTCGCGGTACAGCGCGGCGGCGGTCGGGAAGTGCGGGGAGAGATTCACGTCGGCCGGGTAGATGCCGGGCAGGTCGGTCCAGAGCGCGCGGGTCTCGGCGGGCAGCTTCAACGCCGGGGTGAACTGGCCGAGCGAGGCACTGCTGCCCTGCTTGCCCATCTTCACCTTGCCGTTCTCCGCCTCCATGATCGCGTACGCGCCGAACATGCCGCCGGTGGCGCGCAACTCGGCGAGGTTCTGCGAGACCAGCAGGTAGCGTCGCGGGCCGCTCGCGCCGAGCAGTGGCGGCAGCAAACGGGCTCCCTGGTCGGCGGCCGAGGTGAGGCTGGCCAAGCGGTCGATCTCGCCGCGCAGGTCGATCAGCGCCTGCCGGACCTGACTGACCAGACTCTCGGCGGGCACCGCGGCCAGGTCTCGACGCGTCCGCTGCACCGACTCGTCCGCGCGGGTCAGTTCGGCGGAGACGTCGCCGAGCCGGGCCAGGTCCAGTCGACCACCGGCCGGCACGAGGCTGGTCAGGTCCGTCCGGAGCAGGGTCGGGAACGCCTGCCGTGCCAGCTCGTCGATGGCGATGGCGATCTGCCGGACCGCGTCGAGGTCGTCGCCGGCGATCGGGGTACGCCGACCGAGTTGCCAGCTCGGGTCGCCCGTCGCCTTCCGGGCCGCGCCCGACTGCGACTGCAGAGCGGCGAGCGTCCGCAGAGCCCGGTCGGTGTCACCACCGACGACCTGGGCGCTCAACTCCCGAGCCAGACCGGCGGCGTTGAGCAGGTGGGCGCGCGCCTGCCAGCCGCGGAAGCCGACCCACCCGCCGGCCGCCAGCAGCAGCGAGCCGACCACCAGGGCACTGAGGAGGACACGTCGCAGTCGGGCACGCCGACGACGCCGGGACCGGCTCCGTCGCCGGGTCGGCCGTTCGCTTTCCGTCACACCACACTCCCGTTCGCGGAATCGGACAGATGGTCGATTCCCTGACGTTCTTAGCACGCGCCGGGGAACTTCGTACCGTTATTGCAATTGTTGTCCTTTAGGCGAGGTTTCCTCGCGAGTTGCCGGCCGGCTCCGCGACTCGTCCTGCCGCCTCATGCAGCAGTCGCTCGATCCGGTCCACACCGGCGGGTAGCGACATCTCCCGCAGGTACGCCGCCCGGCCGCGCCGACCCATCTCGGCCCGGGTCGGCGGAGGAATGGTGGCGGCCAACCAGAACCGGTCGGCCAGAGCCGCCCAGTCCTCCGGCGGGCAGGAGAGCCCCGCTCTGGCTCGTTCGACAAGCTCGGCCGTGTCCCCGCCGGCCGACGCCACCACCGGTGCGGCACACGAGAGCGCGGCCTGGAGCTTGCCCGGCACCGTGCCCCGCAGCTCCGGAAGGTCACGCAGCATGACCAGCTGGTAGTCGGCGGCGGCGTACAGCTCGGGCATGTCGACGGGCGACCGTCGCTCCATGAAGCGGACGTTGTCCGCGCCCAGCTCGGCGGCGAGCCCCCGCACCCGCCGCTCTTCAGCGCCCGAACCGACCAGGACCAGATCCATCGTCCGGTCCAGTGCCGCCGCCGCCCGAACAGCGGTCTCCAGCCCTTGCCGGGCGCCGATGGTCCCGGCGTGCATCACCACGCACCGGCCGTCCCGGCGAACCAGCTGACGGGCGGCCGCGCCGGGCGTCACCGGATGGAAGATTCGCTCGTCGGTCCAGTTCAGCACCAGTCGGACCCGGGTCGGGTCGGCGCCCGCGGCGACCACCAGGTCCCGCATCGACGGTGCGGCTACCGCGATCCGCGCCGCGGCCCGGTAGATCCGGCTCATCGCGCTGCCCATCCGCACCGCCCAGCGACCCTCGCCCGCCTCGTCGACGCCGTCCGAGGCCCAGACATCCTGCACGTGCAGCACCGCCGGAACCCGACCGAGCAGCCGGAGCACCCCGGCGGTGGCGAACGTCGTCGCCGGCAGTTGAAAGACGTAGAGCGCGTCCACGTCGCGGAAGTACCGGCGCGCGGCCAGTGTCGCGCTGCCGGCGAAAGAGAGGTAGCTGGCCATCCGGGTACCGGTGGACGCGGCACGCCCGGGGTAGCGCGGCACCCGTCGAACGGTCAGCCGTTCGCTGTGCGTCTCGTGGTGCCAACGCTGCCGCCAGCCGGGATAGACGTGCCCACCGGGATAGTCCGGAAAGCCGGTGAGCACCCGGACCTCGTGCCCCCGCGCGGCCAGTTCCTCGGCGAGGCTGCCCGGGATGAACGCCGGCTCGGGCGGAAAGTGGTACGACAGGATTCCGATCCTCACCGCAGCGCCCCCGTCCGGCGTGGATCGACGTCGACCGGCGCGGCACCACGACCGGCAGACGCCCGGCCCGCGTACGATGCCGACAACCCCTCCCCGCGCGGCCTCCGGCGTCGACGCACCGCCCTCGCGGTGCGGACACCCGCGTCCGCACCGATGAGAGGGGCACCGATGGCTGATCGCGTGTTGTTCGTCTGCCACGCCAACCTGTGCCGGTCGCCGATGGCCGAGTTCCTGGCCCGCCGGCTGTTGGCCGACCGGCCCGTCACCGTGGCCAGCGCCGGCACCGACGCGATCGACGGGCTGGCGATGCACCCGTACGCGATGGAGATCGCGGCCGACAGCGGCGTCGACCCGGCGGAGTTCCGGACCCGGGGGTTGCGCCCCGAGTACCTGGCCGACGCGACGCTGGTGCTGACCGCGACCCGACGCCAGCGCTCGGTCTGCACCGCGCTGACACCGGCGGCGCTGCACCGGACGTTCACCGTGCGCCAGTTCGGCCGGCTGGCCGCTGCGGCCGAGCCGCTCGACGGATCGAGCGACGACCCGTTGGGCGCGGCGATCGCCGCCGCCGCCCAGGCCCGGGGACGGCTGCAACCTGCCGCCCCCGAGGCGGACGACCTTCGGGACCCGATCGGCGGCACCGCCGCCGACTTCCGACGCTGTGCCGAGGAGATCGAACGGTCGCTGCGACCCCTCGCCGCGCTCATCGGGGCAACCGGCTGAGTTCCTGGGTGTGGTCGGCGACGCCGTTGACTCCGTCGGTGGTCGCGACGTGTCTGCCGGACGCGGCCCGGTCGGCCGGCACCGACGCCTTGGGCGTCGAGGTGACCACCCGGTAGGCCTCGTACTGGTACGCCTCGGCCTTGGCCACCTTCGCCATGTTCAGCACGCAGCCGAGCAGCCGGACCGAGACCGAGTGCAGCGAGCGGGCCGCGGCGGCCACCTGGGTCCGGGAGGTACGGCCCTGCTGGGTCACCAGCAGGGCACCGTCGGCCTGCACGGCGACGACCACGCCGTCGGTCACCGCGAGCAGCGGCGCAGTGTCGATGATCACGATGTCCGCCGACTCGCGCAGCGCCAGCAACAAATCCGACATCGCCTTGGAGCCGAGCAGTTCGCTCGGGTTCGGCGGGGCCGACCCGCTGGGCAGCACCAGGAGCGACTTGTCCCCCCAGCGCTGCACGACATCACCGACCTGCACGTCGCCGACCAGCACGTCGGTGAGACCGACACCGGCGTCCAGGCCCAGGTAGTCGTCGACCTTCGGGCGGCGCAGGTCCGCGTCGACCAGTAGCACCCGCCAGCCGGCCTCGGCGAGCGCGATGGCCAGGTTGCAGGAGAGGGTGGTCTTGCCCTCGCCCTGCAGGGCGCTGGTCACGGCGATGACCCGGGCCGGCTCGTGGACATCGACGAAGCGCAGGTTGGTCCGCAGTTTGCGAACCGCCTCGGCACGCGCCGAGGTCGCGGCCTCGCCCACGATCAGCGGCGCGGTGCGGGCGCTGGCCTCGAAGGGGATCTCGCCAAGCAGCGGGCTGCCGGTGGCGCGTTGCAGGCCCGCGGAGTCGCGCAACCGTACGTCGGCGATGCCGCGCAGGATCGCCAGGCCGACGCCGAGGAGCAGCCCGATCAGGCCGCCGAGGGTGAGATTGCGGACCGGCTGCGGCGAGACAGGGTTGGCGCTCACCCGCGGGCCGCTGACCACTTCGATTTTGATCGGCGCCTTACCTTCGGGCGTCGTCTCGATCTTCTGCACGAGTTCGACGAACTTCGCGGCGAGGGACTCCGTCACCCGCAGCGCGCGGGTCTGGTCCGTGTCAGTGACCGACGCCCGCAGCAGAACGGTGCCGGTCTCGGTGGAGGTGCTCACCCGGCGCTGCACCTCGTCCGCGGTGAGACCCACCGGCGTTTCGGCCACCACGCTCTGCGCCAGTCGGTCGCTGCCGAGCAGGTCGGCGTAAGACTTGACACGCTGCTGGAGGAAGAGCCCGCCCTGGTAGGCCTCGCTGATGCCCGAGTTGGGGGTGGTGACGAAGAAGGTCACCGAGGCGACGTACCGGGGTTGGGCCCGCACGGTCAGGAACGCCGAGACGCCCAGAGCCACCATGATCGTGACCAGCGGTACCCACCAGTGCCGACGCACGTGACGCAAATGGCGGAGCAGGTCCATCAGGAGCGCCTCCGTGCCGGTCCGGTTACGCCAATAAACTTCACGAAAACCCCCAAGGTCGTCTCTAAACTCGTGAAACCATTAAAGCGGTTGTTGCGCCTTATGTCCGGAGTTATGTATTTTCCGCAGTGCGATGCGCATCCGGATGACCAACCCGACAAACACCCATTCGGCAGCGGCGACAACGCGGAAAAGGTCGAAAGCCGATCAGGTGGCGTCCGATCGGCCCAGCGCGGGCCGCCCGGCGCAAAGCCGGATAGGCTCGGTGAAGGTGTGCCGGGAAGTCTGGTCGGCGAGTGGATTCCTGCTGTCCTGACTCCCGAGGTGACCCCGCACATGACCTCCCGCACCCCGCCGTCCGAGCAGCGCCCGCCGAGGGTCCGGCTGTTCTCCCGCTCATCCTGGCCGCAGGCCCGACACCTGGCCGACGTGCTGCGTACCGAGACCGTCGGCGGAGCGCTGCTGCTGCTCGGTGCCGTGGTCGCGCTGACCTGGGCAAACTCGCCCTGGTCCGACTCGTACACCCGGCTCGGTGCCTGGGTGCCCTGGCCCGGCGGCGCGTCGGCGCACCTCGACCTGACCCTGGCCACCTGGGCGGCGGACGGCCTGCTGGCCGTCTTCTTCTTCGTCGTGGGTCTGGAACTCAAACGGGAGTTCGTCGCCGGGGAACTGCGCGACCCACGCCGGGCGGCGCTGCCCGTGGTGGCCGCCCTCGGGGGAATGCTGCTGCCGGCGCTGATCTACGTGGGGGTCGTCCTGAGCGCCGGCGGGGACGGGTTGCGCGGATGGGCCATCCCGACCGCGACCGACATCGCCTTCGCGCTGGCCGTGCTCGCGGTGGTCAGCTCACACCTGCCCCAGGGCCTGCGCGCCTTCCTGCTCACCCTCGCCGTGGTCGACGACCTCTTCGCGATCACCATCATCGCGGTCTTCTACACCGCCGACTTCCAACCTCTTCCGCTGCTCGCGGCGCTACTGCCGATCGGGCTCTTCGCCCTGCTGGTGCAACGCGGGCGCACCTGGTGGTGGGCGCTGATCCCACTCGCGGTCGCCACCTGGGCGCTGGTGCACGCCTCGGGTGTGCACGCCACCGTGGCCGGTGTCCTGCTCGGTTTCACGGTCCCGGTGCTGGCCCGCCGCCCAACGGTCGCTGGTGGCCAGCCGGCCGCCGTATCGGACGAGGGCGGGCTCGCCGAACGCCTGGAGCACCGGTGGCGCCCGGTGTCGGCCGGCTTCGCGGTGCCGGTCTTCGCGCTGTTCGCCGCCGGGGTCACGCTGCGCGGCAGCGACCTCGGCGCCCTGCTGACCGACCCGATCGTGATCGCCGTCGTCGCCGCCCTGGTCTTCGGCAAGAGCATCGGCATCTTCGGATCGACGTACCTGCTGGCCCGATTCACCCGCGCCGAACTGGACGAGGACATCAGCTGGTCGGACCTGCTCGGGATCGCCCTGCTGGCCGGCGTCGGGTTCACTGTGTCGCTGCTCATCGGCGATCTGGCCTTCGGCGCCGGCAGCACGACCGACGGTCGGGTCAAGGTGGCCGTGCTGCTCGGGTCGGTGATCTCCGCCGGCCTGGCCGCCACGGTGCTCGTCCGCCGCAACGCGACGTACCGCCTGGTGGCGGAGCGGGAGCGGCTCGACGCCGACGGCGACGGTGTGCCCGACGTCTACCAGCGACCCTCAGGCGCTTGAACGGATGGCCGCGCGAGCCGGCGAACGGCCGACCCGCGCGGCGTGCCACCTCCGTGCCGTACGACGGACCTCCGGTCAGCGGCGACGATCGGCGGGCGGCAGCTCCTCGGTCTCCTCGACCACCGCCTCGGCCGCCGGGGCGGTGAGGTCGTCGCCCGGCACCGCCACCGCCTCGACGCGATCCTGCTCGTCGGGCTTCCCGCCGGGCGGCGGCTCGGGAGCGGTGGCACCGCCGGAGAAGCCGTACTCGTTCGGTTCGTCGTGCCGGCTCATGTGGTTATCCTCCCGTTTTCCCGGTTCCACGTCTCAAGGCCAACGGTAGGTGGTGATCGTCCCCGGCGCAGGGTGCCGGGGATTGTCGCCCGGACCACGGCGGCGGAGCGCTCATCGCCGCACCGAGCAGTTGCCGCAGGGCGATGATCGCGACCGCGCCGGCCAGGCCGTTCCAGCCAGGGTCGCCGGCCAGCCGCAGCAGACCGGCCGCGGTCAGCAGGTCCAACAGCAGCCGTACGCCGGTCCGCAGCGCTCCGGTGCTGAGCACGGTGACCACCCCGACGACCAGGGCCAGAGCGGTGACCACCGTGAGCAGGACGTCCATCACCGGGACTGCTCTGCCTCGGCCACCTGGCGCTGCTCCTGACGGATCTCGCGGCCCAGGAAGTAGTTCAACGCCGTTCGGATCGTGGCGATGGCCGCCAGCTGGCCGATCTGCTCGAACGACGGCGACACGGCGGTCCGCAGCACGTCGGCCGCCAACTGGAACTCCAGGCCGAGGGTCAGAAAGCGGCCGAGGGAGAGCCGGATGGGCGTGAAGAGGGCGGCGGAACGGTGTCGTAGCCCTTCGACCACGAACCGCACCGCCGCCCAGACCGCGCCAACGAAGATCACCAGTGCGCCGGCCACCTCCACCACGGCCACCAGCACCTGGTCGCCCTGACGCAACAGCTCGGCCGGCTCCACCCCGGGCCGTTACCCGCACTCGGGGCAGCTAGTCGACACTCAGGTCAGCTCGTTCACCGCCTCCAGGATCAACCAGAGACCGGAGATGGCGAACAGGATCGCGGCACCGTACTTGATGGCCTTCTCCGGCAGCCGACGACCGAGCATCCGGCCGACCAGGATGGCCAACGCGTCCGCCGCCACCATGCCCAGCGTGGAGCCGAGCCAGGTGCCGAACCAGCCGTACTTGGTGGCGAGCGTGATCGTGGCGAGCATCGTCTTGTCACCCAGCTCGGCCAGGAAGAACGCCACCGACACCGCCACCAGCGCGGTCTTGTTGGTCTTCTCCGCCTTTCGCTTCTCGTCCTCGGTGAGCTTGTCCCCGCGCAGGGTCCACGCGCCGAAACCGAGGAACGCCACACCGGCCACCAAGGAGATCCACTCGGTCGGCAACACCGCCCCGAGACCCGCACCGATGGCGACCGACGCCAGGTGCACCACCGCCGTGGCGATGGTGATGCCGATCAGCACCGGGATCGGCTTGAACCGCGTGGCGAAGGTCAGCGCCATCAGCTGGGACTTGTCCCCCAGCTCGGCTACGAAGATGACGCCGAAGCTGACGACCAGCGCGGCGAAAAATCCCTCCATGACGTCCTTCCCGCTCATGCCGGGAGGAGGTACAGGGGCGCCCTCGACCCGGCTGCAACAGCCTGAGTCGAAGGTCTCGCCCGCCTCGGGAACCGAGGCCGCGTGGCCGGATGCGGAACGCACCAGTATGTCGACCACGACATTGGGGGCTACTCCCCTTCGCCCGGTCAGCCTATCCGATCATCGGCTGGCCGGTTCTCGGCGGGTGGACAGGCTCACCGGGTTCGCGCCAACGTGACCCCGAAGAGCCCATCCGGGTCGGTCCAGAACTCCGTCGTGTCGAAGCCCGCCGTGGCCAACTCCGCGGCGATCCCCTCCGGGTGGAACTTCGCCGAGACCTCGGTGCGCAGGTCCTCCCCCGCCGCGAAGTCGACAGTCATGCCCAGCACCCGCACCCGCATCGCCCGGGTCGCCCGCAACCGCATCTCGATCCACTCATGGTCCGGGTCCCAGAGGGCGACGTGTTCGAACGCCGCCGGGTCGAAGTCCGCACCCAACTCGCGGTTGATCACCCGCAGCACGTTGCGGTTGAACTCAGCGGTGACCCCGGCCGCGTCGTCGTAGGCGGGCACGATCACCGACGGATCCTTCACCAGGTCGGTGCCGAGCAACAGCCAGTCGCCGGCCTCCAACGCTGCGCGCATCGCCGTCAGGAACCCGGCCCGCTCGGCGGGCAGCAGGTTGCCGATGGTGCCGCCCAGGAAAACCACCAGCCGTCGGCCACCGGTGGGCAGCCGGTCCAACTGCCGGGTGAAGTCCCCCACGATGCCCCGAACCCGCAGGCCCGGATAGTCGGCGGCGATCTGGGCGGTGGACCCCCGCAGCGCGCTGACCGACACGTCGAGCGGGACGAACGTGCCCAGCCCGCCCTCACGGGTGAGGGCGTCCAACAGCAGCCGGGTCTTCTCCGACGAACCGGAGCCCAACTCGATCAGAGTCTTGGCCGACGTCAGCGCCGCGATGTCGGAGGCCCGCTCGGCCAGCACCGCCCGCTCGACCCGGGTGGGGTAGTACTCGGGAAGTCGAGTTATCTCCTCGAACAGCTCACTGCCCCGGGCGTCGTAGAACCACTTCGGCGGCAGCCACTTCTGCCCGGCGCTCAGCCCGGCCCGGACGTCGTCGCGCAGGCCACGCTCCAGATCGCGCTCTTCGAGGTAGATCTCCAGCGGTTCCGCGGTCATCGGTTCGCCTCTCTGCTCGATCAACTCTGCTCGATCAACCGTTGCGTGCCCGACCGGTGCGACTCACCGGGTCGGCAGGGGACGTGTCCGCACCTCGTCAGCGGTGGCGACGACCAGATGCCCCTCCGGCACCGCCCGCCACCCGGGATCGTCGTCGTGCGGCTCCGAGGCGAGCAGCACCGAACAGGGCCCCTCGCGGACCGACAGCGCGTGCCCGGCCACGCTGGCCACCGCCCGGTGACCGTCGGTGAGCAGCAGGTTGAGCCGCGACCCGGGGGCGGCCGCGGCGACGTCGGCCACCGTCTGCCCGACCGCGTCCGCCGGGTCGTCGCCGGCCCGCAGCCGATGCCGCACCAACGCCCAGAGCAACGCCGAGTCGGTGGCGGCGTCCAGGGTGAGCAGGTCACGGACCGGCAGGCCGGCCGCGAGTGGCACCACCGTGTCCGGCCAGCCACGAACCACCCCGTTGTGGCTGAACAGCCACCGCCCCTCGGCGAAGGGCGCGGCGGCACCGTCGAGCACCGCCATCCCGACCGTGGCCGAGCGCACCGCCGCGAGCACCGCACCGGAGCGGGTCACCGACGCGAGCTGGGCGACGGTCGGGTCGCTCCAGATCGGCTGCGCCCGCCGGTAGCGCACCGGCTCACCCTCGCCCGGGTACCAGCCGACGCCGAACCCGTCAGCGTTGATCGTGCCGCCGCCGCGCATGTCCCGGGGCGCCCAGGACTGCCGCACCAACGAGTGCGGGGGGTCGAACAGGACCTCGGCCAGGGTGACAGGCGGCCCCAGATAGGCCAGGTGACGACACATCAGCGCGCCCAGCCCGCCGGGCCGCCGACAACGCAGTGGATCACCGGTGCGACTCGTCGGGCCGGGCGTCGCGGGCGCAGCGGAAACCGCTGAAGATCTGCCGGCGGATCGGATGGTCCCAGTTGCGGAAGGTGCCCCGGCAGGCGGAACGGTCGGTGCCGAACGAGCCACCCCGCAGCACCCGGTAGTCGCCACCGAAGAAGACCTCCGAGTATTCGCGGTAGGGAAACGCGGTGAAGCCGGGATGCCCGCCGAACGTGCTCGACGTCCACTCCCAGACGTCACCGATGAGCTGGTGCACCCCCAACGGCGACACACCGGCCGGGTACGCGCCCACCGGCGCCGGCCGCAGGTGACGTTGGTCGAGGTTGGCGTGCGCCTCGGAGGGGTCGTCGTCCCCCCAGGGATAACGGCGCGAGCGCCCGGTCGCCGGGTCCCAACGGGCCGCCTTCTCCCACTCCGCCTCGGTCGGCAACCGCTCACCGGCCCACGCCGCGTACGCCTGCGCCTCGTAGAAGCACACGTGCACCACCGGCTCGTCAGCGCGCACCCGGCTCCACCGGCCGAAACGCTGGTAGGACCATTCGTCGCCGTCCCGACGCCAGTGCATCGGCGCCTCCAGCCCCTCCCGGAGCCGATGCGCCCAGCCGGCCGAGCTCCACCAGCGCTGATCGCGGTAGCCGTCCTCCGCGATGAACGCCGCGAACTCCCCGTTGGTGACCGGGGCGGCGTCGATGACGTACGCCGGGAGGTCGACCCGGTGCGCCGGACGTTCGTTGTCCAACGCCCACGGGTCGGTGTCGGTGCCCATGGTGAACTCCCCGGCCGGCACCAGCACCTCCCCACCGACCCGCACGGACGGCTCCGGCGGCGGCGGGGCGTGCAACACCGCCGGCCCCGAGCGCAGTTGATGGGTGGCAAGCATGGTCTCGTCGTGCTGCTGCTCGTGCTGCACGATCATGCCGAACGCGAACCCGTCGGCGACCAGCGGCCGCTCGGTGAAGGTCACCGCGTCGAGCAGATCGTGCACCTTGTCCCGGACGGTGCCCAGGTAGGCACGCGCCTCGGCGGGCGGGAGCAGGGGCAGCGCCGGGCGGTCCCGGCGCGGCTGCTTGAACGCGTCGTACAGCTCGTCGATGTCGCACCGGACCGGCTGGCGCCCCCCGACATCGCGCACCAACCACAGCTCCTCCTGGTTGCCCACGTGGGCAAGGTCCCAGACCAGCGGCGACATCAGCGGAGAGTGTTGGCGCATCAGGTCGGCGTCGTCGACCACCTCGGTCAACAACGTGGTGCGGGCACGGGCACGCGCCAGCTCCACCGCGATCCGCTCGCGCAACCGCTCGCCGTCGACGTGCCCCATGGCGCCGGCGGGCACCGCGTCCCCCTTCACACTCACCGCGTCCCTTCCGTTCGCGACTGCGGGGCTCGCAACCCCGGCTCACTCCTCGCGCTCACCGGTCGTCTCCCCTCTGGGCGACGGCCAGCCGCCCTCGTACGCCTCGCTCGATGTCGTCGTGGGTGCCGGCCGGCAGGTCCAGCCGAGGCAGGGTGGTCAGGGCCAGGTCGAGCAGGGCCGCCGCGGCGGCGGCCAGCGCGGGGTCGGCCAGACCGTGCCGGGCGGCAGCCGACCAGCGGTGCGCCACCGGCGCGGCGATCGCGTACGCCCCGCGCAGCGTGCCCGGGTCGTGGAAGAGGGCGCTCAGCACCGCCAGCGGGAGCCGCCAGTCCCGGTCGGGTTGGGCGTCCAGGTAGCGCAGCTCCAGGTAACCGCGCGGCCGCACCGGCGGAAAGAGGGTGCTGACGTGGTAGTCGAGGTCATCGGTGGTGGGTGGTTCCGGCAGCGCGCCGTCGAGCCAGTCGGCGAAGGTCACACCGGCCGGCGCGGTCCAGTCCGAGCCGTCCCGACGCCGGCACAGCAGCGGCGCGGCCAGCACGTACCGGATCCAGGCGGCGGTCGGGTCCTCATCGGCGTGGCCCGGTGTCCAGACCGGGCGGGTGCGAGCCGGGTCGATGGCCAGCCAGGTGGCCATCCGGGCGGAGGCCCAGCCGGTGCGCCGCCCGGCGTGTCGGGCGGCGGATGCGAACGCCGCGAGCAGCGGCGGCCCGACGGCGTGGGCCGCGGCCCAGCGGTCAGCGACCTGGTCCGGCTCACCGGCGTCCAGACAGACCTGGAGGCCGGCGGTGCTGTACATCATGGTGCGGCCGGCCGGACCGCGCCGGTCGAAGGCACCGCGCATCGCGCGGTAGCGGGGAGTTTCCAGCACCGGGCGGGGCCGTCGGTGTGGGTCGATGCCGCTGCGGCCGAGAATCAGCCCGGCGGTGGCCAGCAGGTCGGTGACCTGGGCGATGTCGGCCTCGGTGGCTCGGATCAATGCGGCGGTCGAGGCGCGGGGCGGGGTGGAGATCTCCAACTGGCCACCCGGCTCCAGGGTCACCATGCCGCCGTGCCGCAGAGGCTCGGAAGGGCTGGTGGGATCCAGTGTGACGGGGCTGTGCCGCCCCAGCGCCGCCCGCAGCCTCGTCGGATCGACGGGGCGGACGGGGTCGGCGGCGTCGTGCACGGTCCATTCCAGTTCGACGCCGGTATGTGTCGGTGGACCGGTCTTGAAGCAGATCCGGGCGAGGTGCCGGCCTGCGGCTGCGGACTCGCGCAGAATGGCGCTGCGGTCCAGCTCGGGCGACGTCACCAACGGTCAGGCCCCCTCTCGTGTGCCGCCTTCGCGACACCGTGCCACCGTAAACCCACCCACCGACACCGTCGGGGGCGTGCACGGCGCCGCCAACTTCTGTCTAACAGACGAATTTCCGACGCAGGGCGGAACAGACCGCCCCCGGCCGCCGGCCGATCACTGCGGGGTGGGACGGCCCGTCGGTGGGGGCGGCGGGCTGACCTTCGCCGGTTCCGACCGCTTCTCCTCGGGCACCAGCCGCCGGCAGTACTCCTCGACCTGGCCGGCACTGCCCGCGGCCGTCACCAGCCTCTCGTAGGCCGGCGTTCGCAGCGCCTTGTCCCGCTGGTCGGGCTTCTTGGCCAGCCAGGAGCGGCACAGACCGTGCAACGACCCGCCAGGCGCGGCCTGCGCCGATGGTGTGCCGGGGGCAGGTGGCGTGCCGGGCGACGGCGGGCGGGGCGACGGCGGGCGGGGCGACGGGGTGCCGGCCGACGGGGTGCCCGGGGAGGACGGCGATCGACCGGGCTCGCCGGACCGGGGAGAACCCTGGCCCGGGGTTGGTGACGTGCGGGTCGGCTCCGGTGCGCCCGGGTCGGGCACCCAGTCCTGACTGACCGCGGCGAAGGCCGCACCCGCCGTCGCGGTGACGGCCACCGCACCGATCCAGGCCGCCGCGCCAGCCGTCAGACGGCGACCGCGCGGCCGGTGCGGCACCGACGGCGTCGGGTCTGCTCGGGCCGCCAGGAACGCGGCAACGGCCGCGTCCTCGCCAGCCAACTCTCGCGGGAGGCCCGGGCCGGCGGCCGCGGCGAGCAGCCGCGCCACCGGCTCGGCGGGGGCGGACCCCGGGACGGACGTCGAGGGGGTGTGGGCCTGGCCCGGGGCGGTGTCGGAGCTGCCGTGGGCGGAGTCGAGCAGCCGGTCGGTTTCGGCATGGTCGGCCCGCCGGAACGGGTTCATCGGAAATCCCCTCACGTCAGCCGTCCGCCGGCTCGGTGTGCGGCGCCCGCAGGGCTGGACTGCTGGCAGGGCGGGGCGCCGGCACCCCCTCGACACCGACGGACAACCCGGCCGGGCCCTCGCGCTCCAGCAGTGCCGCGAGCCGCCGCAGGCCTCGGTGGGCGGCGGTCCGAACGGCACCGGCCCGACGACCGAGCACACGGCCCGCGGACCCCGCGTCGAGCCCGATCACCGCCCGCAACAGGACGGCTTCGGCCTCGCGGGGAGGCAGGGTCGCGATCAGCGCCAGGGCGGTCTCGGTGCCGATCGTCTCGCTGGCCCCCTCGGCGGTGTCCGCGTCGCTGGCGAGGTCGGCGAGCGCCTGCACCGGGACCGGAAGTGACGGGCGGCGGCGCATTCGGCGCAGGTGGTCCATCGCCCGGTTGCGGGCGATGGTGACGGTCCAGGCGCGGAACTCGCCGCCGGTGAAGCTGGGCAGGTCACGGGAGATCTGCAGCCAGGTCTCGGAGGCGACGTCCTCGGCGTCCGTGCCGACCAGCGCGGTCAGATAGCGCAGCAGGCCCGGCTGGAGGCTGCGGTAGAGGAAGCGGAAGGCCTCCTCGTCCCCGCTCTGTGCCGCGCCGACCGCTTCCGACAGGTCGCCGGTCATCCGCAACCCGTGCACTGTCCGGGGCGCGTCGGCCCGATCCGCCGAGCAAAGGCAGACCACGCGGTACGAGAGGACCCGCCGACCAACTCCCGCACCCGCACCGCCCCCCGCCGATCTGATCGCGCCCGCTACCGGAGTGGCCCGGGCGGGACGTCCGGTGCCGACGCCAGGGTGGGCGACGCGGCACGACCGCGCGCCGAGATCGCCGGGCGGGCCCGAGCCGGGCTAACGCTAGGAGGGGGACCACCGACGAGCAAGTCGGCAACGTGTCACGGAAGAGTGACAATTATCAACCCGGCGGGACGGCGCGTTGCCGTCACAGGCAGTCGCCAGGAAGTGCGCTCTGTGCCCGACGGCGGATTTTTGCGACCATCCAGCGTTGCCGTGCCGAAAGATGTCAGTTTTCGTCACACCCCGTCGCGGCCTGGTCACAGAGACGCAGCGTCCACAGAGGTCAAGCCGGATGACCTGACGTGTATGACCCGATCGACCGACCGGCCGCGGCGCGCCGCGCGGCGCCGCTCTAGGTACGGTAATGCGGTGTTGTCATCGGAGGTCGTGCTCAGCGGTCGGTACCGCCTGGACGAACGTGTCGCCACCGGCGGTATGGGCGACGTCTGGCGTGCCTCCGACCTGGTCCTCGGCCGGCAGGTCGCGGTCAAGGTCCTGCTGCCGGCGCTGGTCTCCGACCCCGACTTCATCGCCCGGTTCCGGGCCGAGGCCCGGATCATGGCGGCGCTGCGGCACCCCGGCATCGTGCAGGTCTTCGACTGCGGCGCGGATGATCTGCCCGACGGCGGGCGGGCGGACTACCTCGTCATGGAGTTCGTCGCCGGCGAGCCGTTGTCCAAGCGGATCGAGACGGCCGGCCGGCTCGACGTGGCCGAGACGATGTCGATCGTGGCCCAGGCGGCGGCCGCGCTGAACGCGGCACACCGCGGTGGCATCGTGCACCGCGACGTCAAGCCCAGCAACCTGCTGGTGCACGAGGACGGCAGTGTCGTCCTGGTGGACTTCGGGGTGGCCCGTTCCACCGACATCACCAGCATCACCAGCGCCAACGCGGTGCCCGGCACCGCCCTCTACATGGCCCCCGAGCAGGCCGCCGGCCGGCCGGTCAGCGGCGCCACCGACGTCTACGCGCTGGGTGCGGTCACCTACTGCTGCCTCACCGGCAGTCCCCCGTTCACCGGCGACAACCCGCTCCAGGTCGCCGTGCGACACCTGGACGACGAACCACCCGAGCTGCCGCATGACATCCCGGAGGCGGTCCGGGCCCTGGTGTCCCGGGCCCTTGCCAAGGACCCGATCGACCGGTTCAGCAGCGCCGCGGCGATGGCCGAAGCCGCCCGGACCGCGGTCACCGGCGGCGAGCCGCCGACGGCGATGGCGGTTCCGTTGCGCGACGCCGGCCCGGGCACCCGCACCGACGTGCCGGCCGGCGCGGCGGTGGCGAGTGGGGCGCAGGCCGGGCGTCAGCGTCGGCGAGGCCCGCTGGTCGGTGCGGCGGCGGCCATGCTGGTCGCGCTCGTCGGGCTCGGTGCCGCACTGGGCGCGGCGCGCAACGCCGCGGATGAGGACCCGGCGGTCAATCTGCCGACCACCTCACCGACGGTGCGGCCGAGCGGGCCGCTGGACCTGCCGGCCGCGAACGAGCAGGTCGCCACCGGCGACCCGGGCCGACCCGATCGGGGCCCGGTCCCCAACACCTCGCCGTCGGCCCGGGTCTCCGCCACGCCGAGCATCCAGCCGAGCCAGACGACCACCCCGCCAACGCCGGCGCCGACGGTCACCACTGCACCGCCCAGCGATCCGCCGAAGACCGCTACGCCGAGCAACCCGCCACCCGCGCCCGATCCGACCCCCACCACGAGCCCACCGACCGCGCCGGAAGACCCGGTGGGCGGCTGACCGCCCAGTCCCACCAGCACCGATATCCCCAAAACGGACTTACGTCGCCGAAGACGCCTCTAGGCTCTCTGCAGGTCATTTCCACCATCTGCCGCAGGAGCCTGGGTGAGCGCTGAAAAGCTGGTCGTGATCGGTCAGGGGTACGTCGGACTGCCGCTGGCCATGCGTGCCGTCGAGGCCGGGCTGGACGTGGTCGGTCTCGACGTCGATGCCGATCGGGTGAAGCGTCTCGCCTCCGGTGAATCGTTCGTCGAGGACATCCCGACCGACCGGCTGGGCCGGGCGTTGAGCAGCGGCCGATACCACCCCAGCACGGAGTACACCGACGCCGACGATTTCGACATCTGCGTCATCACCGTGCCGACCCCACTGCGCGACGGCACCCCCGACCTGAGCTTCGTCGAGCAGGCCGGCGTCGGCATCGGCCCGTACGTCCGGCCGGGTTGCACGGTGATCCTGGAGTCGACCACGTACCCCGGCACCACCGAGGAGTTGCTGCGCCCGCTGTTGGAATCGGCCAGCGGGCTGACCAGCCCCGGTGACTTCCACCTCGGCTACAGCCCGGAGCGGATCGACCCGGGCAACCCGGACTGGCGGCTGGAGAACACGCCGAAGGTCGTCTCCGGTGTGGACCCGGCGTCACTGACCCGGGTGGACGAGTTCTACCAGCGCCTCGTGCACCGCACCGTGCCGGTGGACTCCACCCGCGTGGCCGAGCTGACCAAGCTGATCGAGAACACCTTCCGCCAGGTCAACATCGCGCTGATCAACGAGCTGACCATGCTCTCGCACCACCTCGACATCGACGTCTGGCAGGCCATCGACGCCGCGGAGACCAAGCCGTTCGGCTTCATGCCGTTCCGGCCCGGCCCCGGCGTCGGCGGGCATTGCCTGCCGATCGACCCGTGCTACCTGTCGTGGCAGGTCAAGCGCCGCCTCGGCCGGCAGTTCCGGTTCATCGAGTTGGCCAACGACATCAACCACGAGATGCCCGAGCACGTCGCGCAGCGGATCATGGCGGGGCTGAACCGGAGCGGCCGGGCCGTCAGCGGCGCACGACTGCTGCTGCTCGGTCTGGCGTACAAGAAGAACACCGGCGACATGCGGGACTCCCCCGCGGTCGACGTGGCCCGCCGCCTGCAGGCCCTCGGCGCCGAGGTCCACGCGGTGGAGCCGTACGCCGAGCCGCACCAGATCCCGGCCGGCGTCACAGTGGTCGGGCTCTCGGAGCGGGAGGTGAGCGCCGCCGACGGGGTGGTGGTGGTCACCGACCACGACAGCATCGACTACGACCTCGTGGTGCGGCACGCCCGCTACGTGTTCGACACCCGCAACCGGTGCGTCGGCCCGATGGTCGAGCGCCTGTAGACCCGGCACCGCTGGCCGGTCCCGCCGCTGGGGAAGATGGCGGGGCCGGCCGGCGGATGTCCGTTCGGGTCGCGCGCGGCCGGGACCGCGTCGGTCACTGGTCGGCGAGCGCCTCGACGACCGGGCGGGACAGCGCCCGGCGGGCGGGCAGCACCGAGGCGAGCAGGGCGGCCAGCACCGCGACGCCGAGGGTCAGCCCGAGTTGGCCGAGCGGCAGCACCACGTGGAAGTCCCCGCCGAGGCGGGTCAGCAGTGCCATCGCGGAGGCGCTGACCCCGGTGCCGAGTCCCACCCCGAGCACCGCGCCGACCAGCGCCATCAGCACCGCCTCGATGGCGAGCACCGCCCGCATGCGCCCTCGGGTGAGCCCGACCGCCCGCAGCACGGCGTTCTCCCTGGTGCGCTCGACCACCGACAGGCTCAGCGTGTTCGCCACACCGACCAGGGCGATCACCACGGCCAGGCCGAGCAGCGCGGTGACGAGGACGAGCAGCATGTCGACGGTGCCGGTCAGCATCTTCTTGTACGCCCCCTGGTCCATCAGGTTCACCGTCGGGTAGCGGCCCAGCACCGCCTCGATCGCGTCCCGGGCACGTTCGGCGCTCACGCCGGGGGCGGGGTCGATCTCGGCCAGGTAACCGCGCTGGGCGGGGAAGAGCGCTGCGAAGTCCTCGTCGGCCATGTCGATGACGTGCCCGACGGGCGCGCCGTCGGAGCGGGTGTCGTCGGTGACCACGGCGGCCACCCGGAACGACCGGCCCTGGACGGTCATCGGCGAGCCGACCTGCCAGCCGCGGGCCTGCGCCAGCTCACGATGGACCAGCACCTGCCCCGGCCCGACCCGGCCGGCGTCGCCGGCGAGCACCCGCTCCAGCGTCCGGCCGACCAGCGCCGGGTGGGCCGCGCGGATCTCGACGTCGGCGACGACCGTGCTGCGCTGCTCGTGCACCACACCCAACTCGGGGCGGGCGGCAAGCTCACCGGCGAGCGCGCCAGGCAGATCCTGACCGATACCGCTGACCACGAAGTCGGTCCCGATCCGGGCGTCCACGCTGCGTTCGATGCCGTCCTTGGTGCTGCGGGCACCGACCATGAATGCCGACACCAGTCCGATCCCGATCACCAGGGCGGTGGCGGTCGCGGCGACGCGCCGCGGGTTGCGGACCGTGTTGGCGACCGCCAGCGCTCCGGTCGCCCCGAGCACGCGCCGTGCCGGCCAGCCGAACACCCGGGCCAGGGCCGGGACGAGCACCGGTCCGAACAGGACGATGCCGAAGAAGGCCAGCACCCCGCCGCCCGCCACCAGGATCAGTTGGCCGGCGCTGGCGGCGCCGACCAGCGCCGCGACCCCGATGGCCAGCACCACCGCGCCGAAGGTCAGCCGTACCCGGCCAGCACTCCGGGCGGGCTGCACCGCGGCGTCGGTCAGAGCGGCCACCGGGGCGACCCGCGTCCCCCGCCAGGCCGGCAGCAGGGCGGCGCACACGGTCAGCGCGGTACCCAGCAGCAGGCCAGTCAGGACTGTCGAACCGGACACGGTCAGGCCACCGGCGACCGGCACGTCCAGTCGGGACATCACCAGCCCCATCCCGCCGGCGAGGCTCACGCCGAGCAGCACGCCGAGCGCCGAGGCGACCAGCCCCAGCACTGCCGACTCCAGCACGGCGGCCCGGAAGACCTGCCCGCGGGTCGCCCCGATCAGGCGCAGTAGCGCGGTCCGGCGGGTGCGCTGGGCCAGCACGATCGCGAAGGTGTTGGCGATCACGAAGCCCGCCACCACCACGGCGACCCCGACGAAGATCAGCAACAGCATCCGGAACTGGTCCACGTTGCGCACCGCGTCCTCGACGGCCTCGTCGAGGATCTGTTGGCGACTCTTCACTGTGGCTTCGGCGCCCGCCGCGGCGCGCACACGGTCGGTCAGCGCCGAGACGGAGGCCCCCGGTCGGGCCGCCACCAGAATGCGGCCGTAGCCGCGCTCGCCGGTGAGAGCCAGCGCGTCCGGCCCGACCATGCCGACGAACGGGCCGCCGACGTCGCGGGAGGTGCCAGCCACGTCGACGGTGCCGACCAGGGTGTACGGACGGGCCGGGCCACCGGAACCGCCGACGCGGACCGGCGTGCCGAGCACGAAGCCCTCTTTGGCGACCGTCGGCGCGTCCAGCACCACCTCCCCGGCACGGTCGGGCAGTCGGCCGGCGACCACGTCGTACGAGCGCAGGGCGTCCTCGGTGGGAATGGCGGCGAGCACGGTGAAGCCGAGCACCGGGCGGCCGTCGACGCCGACGACCCCGGCGGTGTTGGTCAGCTCACCGGCTGCGGCGGCCACCCCGTCGACCGCGCGCACCTCATCGACCAGGGTCGGGGGCAGCAGCTCCCGGCCGGCCGAGTAGACGCCCAGGTCGGTGTGGCGGTCGAAGGTGCCGGCCCGCTCGTAGGTGCCGGCGCGCATCCCGTCGACGAAGATCATGGTGCCGGCGACGAACGCGACACCGAGCACGACGGCCAGCGCGGAGAGCAGCATGCGCAGCGCCTCGGCACGCAGCGAGCGCAGGGTCAGGCGGATCAAGCGGGGCTCCCGGTGCAGGTGGCGGATCGGACCCCTCCGACGCTATGGCCGGTGTCGGTTCGTCCATCTCCACCTGTGCGCTCGACCTGCGTGCGTCCGGGGTCGCGGTGCACACGTCGGCCGCTACGACCCAGGTCGTACGCGGGGTCATCCGCCGGGTGTGACCAGCCCGCTCTCGTACGCCAGGACCACCGCCTGGACCCGGTCACGCAGCTGGAGCTTCGCCAGGATCCGCCCGACGTGGGTTTTGACCGTCGCCTCGGCCACGTGCACCCGGGCGGCGATCTCCGCGTTGGACAGCCCCTGGGCGACCAGCAGCAGCACCTCCCGTTCCCGGTCGGTGAGCTGCGTCAGCCGGGGGTCGGCGCTCGGGCCGGCACCGAGCTGCCCGGCGAAACGGTCCAGCAGCCGCCGGGTGATCGACGGGGCCACCACGGAGTCGCCCTGGGCGACCACCCGGATCGCGGCGAGCAGTTCCTCCGGTGGGACGTTCTTGAGCAGGAACCCGCTCGCGCCGGCCTGGAGGGCCGCGAACGCGTCGGCCTCGGTGTCGAAGGTGGTCAGGACCAGCACCCGGGGCGGGCCCGCGGGCCGGTCGGCGCAGAGCCGCCGGGTAGCCTCCACCCCGTCCATGGTCGGCATGCGGATGTCCATCACGACGACGTCCGCCTCGGTGCGGGCGAGCACCCGCAGGGCGTCCGCGCCGTCGATCGCCTCGCCGACCACCTCCAGGTCGGGCTGGGAGTCCAGCACCATCCGGAACCCGGCGCGGACCAGCGCCTGGTCGTCCACGATCACCACTCGGATCGTCATGCCGCGATCACCTCCGTTGCCGGCTCCGACGGTAGCGGTAGCCGCACCTCGACCTGCCAGCCCCCGACGGGTCGGGGGCCGGCGGTGAGGCTGCCGTCGTACACCGTCACCCGCTCCCGCATGCCGAGCAGGCCGTGACCGCCCGACGGCGTGGGGCTGACCAGCGGGCGGCCCTGGCCGTTGTCGACCACCCGGACGACGACGGCCTCGGCGGTGTAGGCCAGGCAGACCTCGACGCCGGCGCCGACGCCGGCGTGCTTGAGCGCGTTGGTCAGTGCCTCCTGCACCACCCGGTAGACGGTCAACTCCAGGCCCGGGGGCAGGGCCGGCGGCGCGCCGGTGACGGTGCTGCGGATGCGCAGCCCGGCGTCGCCGAACCGGGTCAGCAGGTCGGGCAACTCGGCCAGGGCCAGGCGCCGGTGCTCCGGGTCGGCGGCCACCACGAGCCCGTCGGCCCCGTCGGCGGCGCCACCCGGGCCGGCGTCGCGCAGGACGCCGACCAGCCGGCGCATCTCCTCCAGTGCCTGCCGGCCCGTGTCCGCGACCACCTTGACGGCGGTGCGCGCCTGGGCGGGGTCACGGTCGAGCATGAACCGGGCGCCGTCCGCCTGGACGATCATCACCGCCATGCTGTGGGCGACCACGTCGTGCAGCTCACGCGCGATCCGGGTGCGTTCCTCGGCGACCGCCGCCCGGGACTCGGCCTCCCGTTCGCGTTCCAGGGTCGTGGCCCGTTCCTCCAGGCTGAGCACGTAGAGCCGGCGGGTCCGCACGTTCAGCGCCACCAACCACACCGCGCCGGTGACCAGCGCGTACCACAGCGCGGTGATCCACCACTGGACGACGTGGGGGGTCTGCGCGGCGGCGAGCAGCACACCGACGGCGGCGACCGCGCCGGCCACCACGCCGTCACGGAGCCGTTCGCCGTACTTCACCACGCTGTAGAGCGCGATCAGGACGGCGATGTCGTAGACGAGCGGGCCCCACCCGGCGATCACCTGGACCAGGGCGAGCGCCGCGACCACCACGGTCACCGCGCTCGGGTGGGTGCGGCGCAACACCAGCGCCGCCGCCATTGCCACACCGACCAGGGTGGCCGCCCAGCCGCCCGGCTGGTTCACCGCCGCGGTCAGGCTGATGAGCGCCACCAGGGCGGACACGGCCACGTCGAAGGCGACGCCGCGCAACGGCCGACCGAACATGGTGCGTCTCACGGTCACCCAGCGTACGTGCCGGGAGGCCGGGCTCAGCCCGCGAGGACCTCACGCATGCGGTCGATCTCGACGGTCTGCTCGGTGGCGACCGAGTTGGCGAACTCGTTGAGCGTCAGGTCGGAACCGACCTTGAGCAGGTTGGTGGCCATCTCGATGGCGCCCTCGTGATGCTCGGTCATCATCCGCACGAAGAGCCGGTCGAAGTCCGCGCCACGGGTCGCGGCGAGCTGCCGCATCGCCTCGGGCGTCTGCATGCCACGCATGGTGCCGTGGTCGTGCCCCTGGACCTCCGCCGGGAGCCCGCGAGTCTGAAGCCAGCCCCGCATCATGCCCATCTCCGGCCCCTGGCTGGCGCGAATGCGGTCGGCGAGCGCGCGGATGTCGGGGTCGGCGGCCCGGTCGGGGGCGAGTTCCGCCATCGCCAGAGCCTGCGCGTGGTGCGGGATCATCATCCGCACGAACCAGACGTCCAACGAGTTGTGCGGCGCCGGGCCGGCGTCGCGGACCTCGTGGGCCGCGCGGGTGGTCGCCGACTCACCCGGACGACCGGGCGCGATGACGGTCAGGTCGGTGGGCACGGGGCTGGCCGAGGGCGACGCGGGGGGCGCCGAGGTGGCGGGCGCGGAGGCCGGCCGCGCGGCCCCCGTTGCGGTGTCGTCCCCAGAGCGGATCACGATGAAGGCCACCAGCGGCAGCACAAGCGCCAGTGTGACGATCGCCAGGGTTCGTGCACGCCGGTTGGTCATGGGCAACTCCCTGGGGTCGAGGTCATCGCGATGTTATCCATTGAAGAAGACACTTTCATGTGACACAGGTCACATCGACGTTCTTCTCCGGGCGGTAAGGTGTCGACCATCGTCTTCCCCTTGCGAAGGGCCTCGCCGATGATCAGACTCCACAAGCCACGGTTACGACAACTCCGCATCGTGGCGCTCGCCGCGACCGGCTTCCTCGTCGCCGGCGTCCTCGTCGCCCCGGCGAGCAACGCCCAGGTGGTGCCCCAGGCGGCGCCAACTGCCGCCCCCACCAACACGATCCCCGGCGTCGACGAGATCGTGAGCAGCCCCAACCTGCGTCAGATCGCCAACGTGCCGAAGGTCGCCCCACTGGACGCGACCAACAGCGACATCGCCTTCCAGGGCAAGTACGCCTTCGCGGGCAACTACAACGGCTTCGTCATCTACGACATCTCGCGGCCGAGCGCGCCAACGGTCGTGTCCCGGGTGCTCTGCCCGGGGTCGCAGAACGACATCTCCGTCCACGGTGACCTGCTCTTCCTCTCCACCGACTCGTCCCGCAGCGACGACTCCTGCAACAGCACCACGCAGGGGGCGGACGTGAAGGAGTCCTGGGAGGGCATCAAGGTCTTCGACATCAAGGACAAGGCAAACCCGCGGTACATCAAGTCCGTCGAGACGGCCTGCGGCTCACACACCCACACCCTGGTGCCGGGCAAGAGCGGCAAGACGGTCTACCTGTACGTCTCGTCGTACAGCCCGCGGGCCGAGTTCCCGGACTGCCAGCCGCCGCACGACTCGATCTCCATCATCAAGGTGCCGGTGAAGAAGCCGACCGACGCCGCGGTGATCGCAGCCCCGAACCTCTTCCCGGACGGCGGTTTCCCGGGCAGTGAGACCGGCTCGGCGACCACCGGCTGCCACGACATCACCGTCTACCCGGCCAAGGACCTGGCCGCCGGCGCGTGCATGGGTGACGGCATCCTGCTCGACATCAAGAACCGCGAGAAGCCGCGGGTCATCAACCGGGTCCGGGACACGGTCAACTTCGCGTTCTGGCACTCGGCCACCTTCAACAACGCCGGCACCAAGGTGATCTTCACCGACGAGCTGGGTGGCGGCGGTGCCGCGACCTGCAACGAGGCCGTCGGACCGACCCGGGGCGCGGATGCCATCTATGACATCAGTGGTCGCGGCGACGCTCGGAAGATGAACTTCCGCAGCTACTACAAGATCCCCCGCAACAACTCCGACACCGAGAACTGCGTGGCGCACAACGGCTCGCTGATCCCGGTGCTCGGTAAGGACATCATGGTCCAGGCGTGGTACCAGGGTGGCATCTCGGTCTGGGACTTCACCGACTCGGCCAAGCCGAAGGAGATCGCCTTCTGGGAGCGCGGTCCGCTGTCGGCCGACAGGCCCGTCGGTGGTGGCACCTGGTCCGCGTACTACTACAACGGCCACATCTACTCCAACGACATGGTGAAGGGCCTGGACGTCCTGGAGCTGAACGACTGGCGTACCTGGACGGCCAACCTGACCCGCTACAAGGAGCTCAACGTGCAGACCCAGCCCAGCTACCTGGGCTGGTAGGCACCGAAGCACGAAACCGGGCCCGGCCCCCAGAGATCGGGGGCCGGGCCCGGCCGTGTTCGGGCAGGTACGCCCGGTCTGTCTGGTTCCCCCGCACCGGGCCACCTCGCCCGGCCGACCGCGCTCCCCGGCGATGGTGGGGCTGGTCACGACGGCGGTGCCAGCGCGGGCGGCAGACCAACCGTCATGCGAACGTCGTCAGACGTGAAGCTTGCCGCCGTCGCCGATGCGCCGCCCGCACCGCCCGAGCCGACCAGCCGCTGGCGACCCCACCCGCTGGACCTGGTCGCGGTCATCCTGGCCGTGGTCGGCGCGGCCTGCGCGCTGAGCGGGCTGCTGCCCCGCGCGGAGACCACCGCGACACTGCACCGGATCCTGCCGCTGCTGCTCTTCCTCGGCACCGTGATCGTGCTCGCCGAGCTGACCGCCGTCGCCGGCGTCTTCGACGTGCTGGCCAGCGGGCTGGCCATCGCCGCCCGGGGCAGGTGGGCGGCCCTGTTCCTGCTCTGCGGCGGGCTGGCCACGGTGACCACCCTCGTGCTCAACCTCGACACCACCGCAGTGCTGCTCACCCCGGTGCTGCTCGCGCTGGCCCGCAACCTGCGCGTCCCCGCCGCCCCGCTCGCGGTCACCACCGTCTGGCTGGCGAACACCGCCAGCCTGCTGCTGCCGGTGTCGAACCTGACCAACCTGCTGGCCGCCGACCGGGTCGGACTGACACCGCTGGCGTACGCCGAGCGGATGGCGCTGCCGCAGCTCGCCGCAGTGGCGGTCACCATGGCGCTGCTCTGGTACGCCTGGTGGCGGCGCGATCGGCCGGTCGGGGGACGGTTCGTTGCGCCGGCCCGGCACGTACCGGCCGACCCGGTGCTGCACCGCACCGCGCTCGCCGGCTGCCTTCTCTTCGTCGCCGGCATCGTCGCCGGGGTGGAGATCGGGCTCGCCTCCACCGTCGCGCTCGCGCTGGTGCTGCTCGGCTTCGTGGTCCGGTCCCCCGCCACGTTGCGCCCCGGGCTGGTGCCGGTGCGGCTGCTGCTCTTCGTCACCGGCCTGTTCCTGGTCGTGCAGACCCTCGGCCGGCACGGGCTGGACGACCTGGTGGGCAACCTGCTGGGCACCGACGGCGGGGCGCTGGGCGCGCTGCGCGCGGGCGGCACCGGCGCCTTGCTGTCCAACGCGGTGAACAACCTCCCCGCCTACCTGGCCGGGGAGTCGGTGCTGCCGGCGGGCGACCACACCCGTCTGCTGGCGCTGCTGATCGGCACCAACGTCGGCCCGCTGGCCGCGCCCTGGGCGTCACTGGCCACCCTGCTGTGGTTCGAGCGGTGCCGGGCCGCCGGGGTGAGGGTGCCGGTGACCCGCTTCGTGGTGACCAGCACGGTGCTCGCGGTCACCGGCACCCTCGCCGCTGTCGGCGCGCTGCTGCTGGTCAGCTGAGCGCTCGCGCCGGGCGTGGACAGCAGGGCCAGGGTCACCCGGTCGCCCGCCGCACGACGAACATGAGGCAGCCATACACCACGTTGCGGCTGTGCAGCTCACGGGCCGTCGGGTCGGCCAGCAGCTCGGCGATCACCCCCTCCGGGTCCGTGCCGTCGTGCAGCCGGCCGCCGCAGATGCGGCCCTGCCGGTCGTACGCCCGAAGGACCTGGGGTCGCCCCCGCCAGGCCGGCGGGTGCCCGCCCGCCGGGTCCCGGCCGGGGCAGGCGGTGGCGTGCGCGAAGACCGGTCCGATCTCCCGGTACGGGCCGGCGGCGCCCGGCGGCGCGTACCCGAAGAGCAGCAGGTCCTCACCCTCGTCGGCATCGCGCAGACAGCAGCGCAGTGCTTCGCCGCCACCGGCTCGGAGCGACTCGACGGGCCGGTCGGCAGCGTCCCGGCCGGTCCGGCGGACGGTGTCGAGCGCGGCGGCCGGCAGGGCGTGGACGCGGAACGTGGTGCTGTTCGTCATCGGTCCAGCCTGGCGCGGTGACGGCGGGAGTGCTGGCGGCGATCGGACCTGACGTTGGGCCGCCGGTCACTCAGTCCCGGTGGACGGCGAGCTGGAGTTCGGTGACGCCCTTCTCCGGGGCGTCCGGGCAGTAGTCGAGGTACACCTCGCGGGCGAACCCGTCGGTGCGGTACCCGTTGTCCTCGATCCACCGGGCGAGGACCTGCATGCTCTCCTCCACGTCGTCCATTGCACCGTGATGGATGATCGTCGCGGCGGTGCGCACCGCGGGCAGGTCCACCACCTCGACGTCGGAGGCGGCCTCCGCCCCGACCCCCACGACCACCCCGGCATGCACCACCACCGCGTCGCCGTCGTCGCCGGGGGCCGGCTCGTACCAGGCGATGCTCGGCCCCGCCGGCGTGATCCCCGCGCCGGCCAGCCGACGGAACAACTCCGGGTAGAGCGGTTGGATCACCGGGCCGATGTCCTCGCCCTGGTAACTGGGCGCGACAGCGGTCAACTCCGCGACGCGGACCGGCACGATCTCCTTGAGTACGACCTCCTGGGTGGTCATCCGACCCTCCGACTCGATCAAACGGAGCCTCGCCTCGACGGCCGTCAACCGGGCGGTGTCGGCAGCCAGCTGTTCCGCCAGTTGGCTTCGGCGCAGCCGCAGCATGCCGCGCAGCTCGGCCACGTCGACGGCGTCGTCGACGATCGCGCGCACCTGGTCGAGGGTGAGGCCCATCTCCTTGAGGGCGATCACCCGGTTGAGCCGGCGCAGCTGGTCGGCTCGGTAGAAGCGGTAACCGGTGTGCGGGTCGACGCTGGCGGGGCGCAGCAGGCCGATGCTGTCGTAGTGGCGCAGCATCCGCACCGACACGCGGCCGAGTCTGGCGAAGTCTCCGATGGTGAACATGGTCCCTCCACGCTCGTCCCTGACACCGTGTCAGAGTCAAGCGTGGCCCGCGGGGCGGTTCAGCGGCGGGCCGGGCGCGGGCCGACCAGCCGACGGACCATCGGCGCGGCGTTCCACTTGGCCGCGCCGACCAGGTCGCGGGCATGCTCCAGGACCGTGTAGTCGGGCCGGGTCAGCCCGTCGGCGATGGCCCGGTCCAGGTCGTTGCCGCAGCGGCTCAGGACACTGTCGAAGTCCCGGCGGACCGGCTCCTGCAGGTCGTAGCCGAACGAGCGGTGCAGCCGGGCGAAGAGCGGCTTGTACAGCCGCACCCGCTCGTGCAACCCCGACGAGTACGACATCGGGTTCTTCGGGCGGCGCAGGATGTAGTCGGGCAGCACGTCGGCGAACGCCCGCCGGACGATCCACTTCTCCTGCCCGTGGCGCAGCTTCAGATCCAGCGGCAGCCGCATCGCCAGCTCCACCACACTGAGGTCGAGGAACGGCAACCTCGCCTCCACCCCGTGCCCCATGGCTGCCCGGTCGACGCGCTGCAACTCCGTACGGCACAGATTGCGGATGCGGTGCAGGAAGAGTCGGCGCGCCGCGGCGGGGCCGACCTGGTGATACATCCGGTAGCCGCCGAACAGCTCGTCGGAGCCGTCGCCGGTGAGCACCACCTTGATGCCCAGGTCACGGAGCCGGCGGAAGATCGGCACCGACACGACGGCGTTGATGATGTCGCCGTACTCGGTCAGCTCGGAGATCCGGATCGCCTCGCGGACGTCGGCGAGCCGGATGTCGCGCGGACGCAGCTCGACCACCACGTGCGGCACGTCGAGGTCGGCGGCGAGCCGCCGGGCGTACGCCACGTCGGGGCTGTCCGCAGCGCCGACGGTGACCGCCACGCAGTCCGGGTGGATGTCGCGCACCTGCCGCAGGGTCAGCGAGCTGTCCAGCCCACCGGAGAGCACCACCCCGACGGTCAGGTCGGTTTCCACCCGCATCCGGATCGAGTCGCTCAGCGCGGCGCGGACGAGCAGGGCGGCCTCGTCCGGGTCGTCGATGATCGGCAGGCCGTCACCGATGGTGAGCAGGTCGACGTACGGGTTCAGCCGCACGTGCCCGTCCGCCTCGGCCCAACCGTGGTGCCCGGGCGGCACCTCGGCGATCGGGGCACCGTGCCCGACGAGTGCCTTGACCTCGGAGGCGAGGTGCAGGCAGCCGGGCCGGCGGGACCAGTACAGCGGCTTGACCCCGATCGGGTCGCGGGCCAGGTACATCCGGCCGGTGGCCCGCTCGACGACCGCGAAGGCGTACTCGCCGCGCAGCCGCGTCACCGCCGCCTCGCCCCACTGCTGGAACGCGGCGAGCAGCACCTCGGTGTCGCTCTCGGTGCGGAAGGCCTGCCCGAGGCGGGTCAGTTGGGCGCGCAACTCCCGATAGTTGAAGATCTCGCCGTTGAAGCAGAGCAGCCAGCGCTCATCGGTCGAGGTCCACGGCTGCACCGCCCGGTCCCGGTCGACGACACGAAGCCGGCGGGTGCCGGCGAGCAGGCCGTTCTCGGACCGGGTCTCGGTGACCTCACCGCGGGGGGCCAGGACGGCGAGCATCCGCCGGAACGTCGCCGGGTCGGCCTCGGGGCCGATGCTCAACGCGATGCCGCACACCGGGGTCAGACCCCCATCTCGGCCTCGTAGGCCCGGCGCAGGCGACGCCGGGCGGTGGGCGCGAGGCACAGGTGCCAGGCCTGCCCCTCGTCGATCACGTTCAGCTCCCCGGCCCGCTGCCTGTTCAGCAGCACCTCCGCGAGGGTGTCCCGCGCGCCGAAGCGCTCGAACCAGGCCAGCTCGACGTCGACCGAGTAGCCGAGGCAGTGCCCGCTGGGCAGCATCGCGGCGTACCCCAGGCGGCGCAGCCGGTACTGGTGCTCGGCGCTGCGGACCAGGCTGGTCACCCACAGCGGCGGGGTGGCCGGCGGCGCGGCGGCGGCGAACTCGCGTGCGATGTCGTTGAGCAGCGCCACCACCTCGCGTCGTGCCCGACGGAACAGCAGCCCCGCCGTACGCGGGGTGAGGTCCGGTCGCAACCGCCGACGCAGCCCGCGCGCGGCCCGGCCCAGCATGGTGGCGGGCTGCTCCTGGTAGCGGAAGCCCAGCAGGTCGCGGCGGCGCAGCCACTCCAGGTCGACCAGTTCGGCGCTGCCGTTGACCTGGTCGTCGGTGAGGAACGTCGGGGCGTCCTGCCACCACAGCACGTCGATGCGGGAGAGCAGGTAGATCCGGACCAGCGCGGTGAGGTCACGCGCCGAGGTGCGGTCGTTCGGCTGGTAGCGGGCCATCTCCAGCAGCAGCGTCTCGCGGGCGCCGATCAGCCCCTGCGGGGTGGCGTCGAGAACGTCGGCGAGCGCCGGCTCGCGCAGTCGTTCGTCGATGAGCACCTGTCGAGCGCGGGTGCTCGACGCGTCGGCCAGCGCGCCCACCTCGACCAGCAGCTCGGCGACGGCTGTCCGGTAGGCGGCGAGGTCCGGCTCGGGGGTGGGAACGCGGCGGGGAGTCGTGCCGGAGGGCCGGCGGCGTGCCGGCGCGGTGGGCGACACGGGCGAACCGGGTTGCTGTCCCGGGCTACGGCTGGGCACACGCATGACGGGGTCCCTTCTCCGGTCACGACACTGGGTGGTTCGCCCTGTAACACACCGTAATTGCCGAGACCGGAGTGGACCGAACAATCCTCCTATCTACTCCTAAGGAAGCCGACCGTCCGGTTGGACACCGGCGCTCGGCGGCACCAGGCCCTGCACCTCGGCGTACGACGGCAGCCCTTCCGTCGTCGCGAGTCCGCCGGCGCGTACCTGATCGGCGGCGGCGAGCGCGGCGGCCAGCGCCACCCGGAACAGCAGGGAGCCGGTGCTGACCCGGGCAACCCCGGCGGCGGCCAGCTCGTCCAGTACTGGTCCACCCGGCTGGTACAGCGCGTTCACCGGGGCGTCGATCCGCTCGGTGAGCACGCGCAGCGTGGCCGGGTCGACGATGCCGGGCACGAAGATCCCGTCGGCGCCGGCGGCCCGGTAGGCGTGCGCACGGGCGAGAGTCTGCGGCAGCGGGTCGTCCACCCCCAGCCACCAGGTGTCGGTCCGGGCGTTGACGAACAGGTCCGGCACCGCCGCCTTCACCGCCGCGACCTTGGCGGCGATGCACCCCGGCTCGGTGAGGGTGCCGTCGGCACGTCCGTCCTCCAGGTTGATACCGACCACGCCGAGCCCGGCCAGCTCCGCCACGTAGCCGGCGACCGCCGCCGGATCATCGCTGAACCCGGCCTCGATGTCGACGCTGAGCAGCACCGGCAGGTTGGCCAGCCGGCGGGCCAGGGCCAGGGTCTCCTGCGCGGTGGCCGCGGTGCCGTCGGGTCGGCCCGCCGCCGCGGCGACCCCGAGGCTGGTGGTGCCGATCGCCGGGTGGCCGCGCGCGGCGAGCGCCGCCGCCGAGGCGTGGTCCCAGGCGTTCGGCAGCAGCAGCGGTCGGCCGGTGTGGTGCAGGGCGCGGAAGTCGGCACGGCGGTCGGTCATCGGACGCTTACCTCCAGGTTCGTCGGGACACGCAGGGTCGGGTGCGGCTCGTGGCGCAGGTCGGCTCGGAGACGCCGGCAGCGTGCGCGCAGCACGTCGAACACCCCGGCGGCCAGGGCCAGGGCGTGCCGGTCGCCGGGGCAGCCGCGCTCCCCCGCCCCGAAGGTCAGCAGACCCGCACCGGGCCGACCGGGCCGGAACGCCGCCGGCTCGCAGAACACCTGCGGGTCACGGTTGGCGGCATCGAAGCGCAGCAGCACCGGGCTGCCCGCCGGCAGGTCCCGCCCACCCAGGCGTACCCCGGCGGTGGTGACGCGCCGGGTCGCCCGCACCGGCGGGTCGAGCCGCAGCACCTCGGCCAGCATCGCGCCGGTCTCCACCGGTCCGGGCACACCGCCCGGCAGGCCGCCGAGCGGTGGCAGCAGGTGGTGGGCGGCGGCACCGATCAGACCGCCCGTCGCGTCGCACGCCTGGACCAGCAGACCGATCAGGTTCGCCCGTACCTCCGGCGGGGCCGGCGGCGCGAGCGCCAGCAACGTCGCGACCGCCTGGTCGGCCCGCCGGGCCAACGCAGGATCAACCCCCGGGTGGTACGCGGCAGCGACGACAGCGACCGCCGTCCCGGCGGCTGCCGGATCGGCGAAACCGAGCCGGCCGGCCAGCACCCGCAGCGGCACCGGCCGGGCCACGTCACGCGTCACGTCGAGGCGGTCGCCGGCCCGGTCCAGGACAGTGACGGTCAGCCGGGCAGCCTCGTGCCGCAGCTCGTCCGGGTCCAGCTCGGTCAGCGCGCTCACCACGACCGCCCGGCGCTCGGCGTGCCGCTGCGGGGGGCTGAACCGGCTGACCGAGGCGCGCAGCCAGGCGAGCGTGCCGGGCGGGCCGCTCTCGACGGCAGGCACCCGGAGGGCCGGGTCGGTGAGCGCCGCCCGCACGTCGAAGTGCCGTGTCACCCACCAACCGCGCTCCGGTTCGAACGATGGCGGGCCGCAGTCCGGCGTTCCGGGAGCGGGAGCGATGTCAGGCCAGCTGTCAGTCACGGCCCGACCGTAGAACCCGAACCCTTCGCTCCCCACCGAACAGTCAAGCCCGCACCGCGCCGCGCGCCCCGCCGCTGGCGGGTGGGCGACAGGGTCAGGCTCGGCCGCTGGTGGGTGTCGGGGGCGACGTGGGGGTGAGGGTGTCGTCCGGGACGTGCAGGGTCTCGGCCAGGGCGACGCGACCGATCGGGGTGAGACGGATCGCGCGGCCGGGGCCCTGGGTGATCCAGCCCAGGTCGGTGAAGCGGCGGCACAGTGCCGCCCCGAGCGCCCCGGCCAGGTGCGAGCGGCGTTCGGTCCAGTCGAGGCAGTCGCGGACCACCGGGCGGCGGGCGGTGCGCAGCACCTGCACGGGTACGCCCAGGTCGGCCGCCCACGCCCACCCGTTGGCGGTCAGCGCCAACCCGCTGGACCGGTCCAGCCGTCCGTCGGCCAGCAGCGCGTCGTACATCAGCACACCGAGGCGTCCGGCCAGGTGGTCATAGCAGGTCCGGGCGTACGCCAGAGCGGCGCTCGCGGTGGCGGCCCGCAGCGACCCGACCGGCGCGAGTGGGGTCGGCGCGTGGCCGGCCAGGCCCTCGATCAGCTGGGCCACCGACGGCCCGGCCAGCCGCAGGTAGCGGTGCCGACCCTGCCGTTCCTCGACCAGCAGCCCGCCCCGGACCAGCCGGGTGAGGTGGTCGCTGGCCGTCGACGGGGCGACCCCGGCGCGGCGGGCCAACTCCCCGGCGGTCCACGCCCGGCCGTCGAGCAGCGCGAGGCAGATGCCGGCCCGGGTGCCGTCGGCCAGCAGCGCGGCCAGCTCGGCCATTCCCCGGCCCTCGGTGCCACCACTCATGGCCCCATCATCGCCCCGGCCATCGGCGCGGTGAGCGGCCGGGTGCGGCACGCGGGTACGCGAGACCGCAGGCGTCGATCTCTTTACAACGTTGTATCCATCGTTGTAGAAACGAGGGCACGACCCCACGCCCACTCCCCCGAGGCAGGTCCACATGCGACACCTTCGCCGCGGCGGCGCGCTCGCCGCCGCGCTCGGTCTGATCCTGGCCACGTTGGCGCCCCCACCCGCCGCCGGCTCCGGCAGGCCGTCCCGCTATGACAATCCGATCTCGGTCGGGGTGGGCGACACGTTCGCCGACCCGGTCATCGTGCGCGGCGACGACGGCTTCTGGTACGCCTACGGCACCACCGACCCACTGCGCGAGGGCGAGCACGAGTTCCACCGGGTGCCCACCGCCCGCTCGGCCAACCTGGTCGACTGGACGTACGTCGGGGACGCGTTCGGCCCCGAGCAGCGGCCACCGTACGCGGCGCCCGGTGCGGCCTTCTGGGCACCTGACGTGCGCCGCGTCGGCGATCAGTGGGTCATGTACGTGACGGTCACCGACACCACCGTCTCCGCCGAGGGCAGCGACTACGCCATCGGCGCGGCCACCGCGCCCACCCCGACCGGCCCGTGGACCTTCGCCGCGCAACCCGTGGTGGCACCCAGCCCCGGCGGGGGCGGCGGCTATCTGTGGACCATCGACCCAAGCCAGTTCACCGACGTCGACGGCCGGGGCTACCTCTACTACGGCAGCTACTACGGCGGCATCTCGGTCACCGAACTCAGCGCGGACGGGCTGACCGCCGTGGGCACACCGACGCAGGTGGCGATCGACAACAAGTTCGAGGGCAGCTACGTGCTGCGCCACGACGGCTGGTACTACCTGTTCGCCTCAACGGCCAACTGCTGCGCCGGCCCGGCCACCGGCTACTCCGTCCAGGTGGGACGCGCACGCAGCCCGCGCGGCCCGTTCACCGACCGCGACGGCGTCGCGCTGACCGCGTCCCGGGCGGGTGGCACGCCGGTGCTGACCCAGAACGGCAACCGGTGGATCGGCACCGGGCACAACGGCTTCCTCACCGACCTGTCCGGCCAGGACTGGATCGTCTACCACGCGATCGACCGCGCCGACCCGTACCTCGACGAGCCGTTCGGCATCAACGAACGCCCGATGCTGCTCGACCGCCTCGACTGGATCGACGGCTGGCCGACCGTGAACGCCGGCGCCGGCCCGTCCGAGGGCGCCCGACCCGCACCGGTGACCACCGGCCGGGTCGACGACCGGTTCGACAACACCGGGCTGGCCGGCTGGCGACGTGTCACGGGCCAGTGGCGGGTCACCGACGGCCGGCTCGTCGGCAGCGGCGCGCTGACCAGTCGTACCACTGTGGGCGGTGACGTGCGCGCGGAGACCGACCTGCGGCTCACCGGCGCGGCCAGCGCCGGGGTCACCCTCGGTGACCGGGTCGAGGTCCGCGTCGACGCGGCCGCCGGCCGGCTCGTGGCCAGCGACGGCCGCCGCCGCGCGACCACGCCGCTTCCCGTCGGGCTCGACCTGGCCGACCCGCACAACCTGGCCATCGAGGTACGCGGACAGCAACTCGTCGCCGAGCTGAGCCCGGCCCGCCTCGGTGACCAGGTCGCCGTGGTGTCGCTGCGGCTGGACCGCCCGGTCGCGGGGCGCCCTGGGCTGGCCGCCGCCGGTGGTCCGGCCGAGTTCGACAACGTCAGCGTGGCCCGACTGTTCCAGCCGGCGAAGCGGGCGGTGCCCGAGCCCCACGTCGGGGCGCCGCTGCGGGCGTACTCCGACGAGTTCACCGATGGGCTCGACGGCGACTGGCGGTGGGTCCGCGAGGACCCGGCGGTCACCGCCGCCGACGGCGCGCTGCGCTGGCCGGTGCAGTCGGCCGACCTGACCGGCACCGGCAACACCGCCGGTGTGCTGCTGCGCGACGCGCCGCGCGGCGACTACGTCGTCGAGACGAAGGTGACGCTGAACCTGGGTGAGGAGTCCGTCCGCAACTACCAGCAGGCGGGCCTGATCGCCTACGTGGACGACGACCGGTTCGCCCGGCTGACCCAGGTGGCGATCTGGAACACCCGGCAGGTCGAGTACGGCTACGAGCTGCCCTTCGCCGGCCAGCCGGTCTACGGCGGCAGCATCGTCGGCACCCCGGCCGCCACCACCTGGCTACGACTGGCGCAGCACGTCGACCCGGCCACCGGGGAGCACGAGTTCCGGGCCGGTTCCAGCCGGGACGGGCGTACCTGGACGTGGGGTGCGGTGTGGACGTTCCCGGCCGACACCACTCCCCGGATCGGCCTCGTGGCGCACGGCGGCGCCGAACCGGCGGTCACCGCCGAGTTCGACTACCTGCGCTTCTACCGCTAGAGCGGCGGGCCCCCTGCCGACGTGCAGGGGGCCCTTCGACCCGGTCAACGTCGTGTCTGGTGACGCACTTGCCGGCTGCCCTACCCTGAAGGAGCCGCGGCGCCACTTCGGCAAGTCG
Source organism: Micromonospora sp. A202 (assembly GCF_006715105.1). Taxonomy (NCBI): domain Bacteria; kingdom Bacillati; phylum Actinomycetota; class Actinomycetes; order Micromonosporales; family Micromonosporaceae; genus Micromonospora; species Micromonospora sp. A202. Next base: position 3,200,141 of record NZ_VFMP01000001.1, read on the forward strand.
AGGCCCTAGCGCCCGCACCCGGGCGGATGGAAGCAGCCGCATGAACTGGACAACGTTCAGAAGCAACCGCACCCCTCACCGACTCCGCGCCGTGACCGACCTGCAGTTCCCGGCCAGCGGGCGGCAGCAGCTACGAAACCGGCACCCCCATCTCAGCGACGACGACATCGCCCTCGTCGAAACCGCGACCCGGCAGTGGTTCCGGATCATCGCCCGCCAGGGCAGCGCGAAGCTGTCGGTGCCGTCGGTGGTCGTGGACGATCTGTGGCAGGAACTGGCCCGGCATACGCAGGACTACGCCGCCTTCTGCGACGCCGCGTTCGGGCGCCCTCTGCCGCACCAGCCCAGGCCCGCCACCGGCGGAGGCATGACCAACGCCGATCGCAGCGCCCTGCTCGCCACGCTGAACCACGGCCGCCGGGACGAGGGTTGTGGTCCGACCGGCCTTCCCCTGCTGTTCCGGGTGGACCAGGAGGTGCGCGTCCAGAATGGCAACCGCTACCTGGCCGACTGCGGAGGCCGTGGCGAATGTTTCCCGGTCGCCGACCGCGTCTGCCTGCAACACCTCGCGGGGCCGGGCAAGCGGCCCAAGCCGCGCGGCATCCGCGGTGATCTGCCCTTCAACGACGGCCGTCACGGCTACGCCGGCGGTGCAGGCGGCAGTGGCGGAGGCGAGTTCAGTGGCGGGAGCGACGGAGGGGGCGGCGACGGCGGTGGCGGCGGGGGCAGCAACTGAAGGCCCCTGACACGCCGCGACGGGCCTAGGGCGTGGTCAGCGGTGTCAGCGTCCGGTCCGTGCCGTCGTAGCTGCGCGCGGCGTCGAAGTCCCCCGTCGGGCGCTGCCCACCGGCGACGGCACGGGCCAACCGCAGGTCCGCGTTGCGAAAGCGCAGGGCCAGGCTCAGGTGTGGCACCCACGCCCCCGGAGCGTGCCACGGCCGGTGCCCGTCGGCCTCGGCGAGAACGTCCCAGACGGCGGCGTGCAGCGCGGTCAGCGCCGACGTGGGTTGCACGAGCCAGACCAGCGGGGCGCTGCCGTCGAGGACGACAACGCGGTCGAGCGTGACCGGGATCGGGAGCGCGGCGTCGAACAGCTCGGCGAGGCGGCGCTCGACGCCGGGCGGAAACTCGTCGACGGCGGCGAGGGTCAGGTGCGGCCGGTTGGTCGGGTGGGTGTTGCGGGCCAGGCTCGGCAACCCGGCAGCCGCCAACCGGTCCCAGACCGCCCGAACCTCGGCGTCCAACCCAGGCGAGCAGACCAGTTCGACGGTACGCACCCCGACACGCTAGCGGGACTGCTCCGCCCGACCGTCCGATCCCCACGGCAATGCGCTCCGCGCAGCCACCCCCCGTCGATCATGAAGTTAGCGGTGTCGATGCCGGCGTGTCGCGACGCTAACTTCATGATCGACGCGGGCGAGGGCGGGGGGGCTCGGTTAGAGCCAGCCGTTGTTTCGGGCGGTGCGGACGGCTTCGGCGCGGTCGGCCGCGCCGAGCTTCTGTACGGCGGCGGAGAGGTGGTTGCGGACGGTGCCGGTGGACAGGTGCACCCGGCGGGCGATCACCGCGACCGGCGCGCCGACCTCGGCCAGCCGTAGCGTCTCCAGCTCCCGTGGCGTCAGCGGGCACGCTGGCAGGGTCAACGCGTCGGCGGCGAGCGACGGGTCGACGTACCGTCCGCCGGCGTGCACCCGGCGGATCACGTCGGCGAGCGCGCCACCGGGCGAGCCCTTGGGCACGAAACCGCGCGCCCCGGCGGTCAGTGCCTGACGCAGGTGCCCCGGGCGGCCGTGCCCGGTCAGCACGACCACCGCGCACTCAGGACGGACCCGGGCCAGCTCGGCGGCCACCGCGATGCCGTCCAGGCCGGGCATCTCCAGGTCCACCACCGCCACGTCCGGGTGGTGCGCGAGCGTCGCGGTGACCGCCGTGGGTCCGTCGGCGGCCTGGGCCACCACGTCGATGTCCGGTTCGAGGCCGAGCAGAGCGGCGACCGCGACCCGGATCAGGTCCTCGTCGTCGGCGAGCAGGACACGGATCACGACGGCACCGGCACTGTCGCCTCCAGGGTGAACACCCTGTCCTCCCGGCGGACCCGCAGCTCTCCCCCGACCGCGGCCAGCCGGTCGGCCAGGCCGCGCAGGCCGTGGCTGTGCTCATCCGGGCCGCTGTCGTCGGCCCCGTCGTTGGCGATGGTCATCCTGGCCCCGTTCTCGTCCCGGTCGATGTGGATCCGGCACCACTCGGCCCGGCTGTGCCGCAGCACGTTGGTGCCCGCCTCGCGCAGCACCGCCGCCAGTTCGGTGGCGGCCGGCTGAGGCAGGTCGACGTGTGGCGGCACCGTGCAGCGCACCCCGCAGGAGCGCAGCACGTCTGCCACCGCGGTCAGTTGCTCGCCGAGGTCGACTGCCCGGTAGCCGTGCACGCTCTCGCGGACCTCGGTGAGCGCGGACGCCGCCAACCGTTGCACCTCGGCGGCCTCCCGCCCGGCCCGCTCCGGGTCGACCGGTGCGAGCCGCGCGGCGAGTTCGGCCTTCAGCGCGATCACGGTGAGACTGTGCCCCAGCAGGTCGTGCACGTCACGGGCGAAGCGCAGCCGCTCCTCGGCGGCGGCCAGCCGGGCCTGGGCGGCCTGACCCTGCCGAGCCTCCACCAGCAGGTCCCAGAACCAGACCTGGAACCAGTTGACCGCTGCCACGCCCACCCCGATGCCACCGGTCACGGCCAGGGACCGCCCCACCGACCCGCCGGTCCACCAGGCCACAGCCGCCGACACGAGCAGGGCGCCGGCGGTGACCGCCAGCGCGCCCGGGAGGCGGACCAGCAAGGGGGCCATCCCGACCAGGGAGGCCCCGATCCACGCCCAGGTCGGCCAGGTCCCGGCCGCGACCGGGGCCACCAACGGCACGGTCAGCGCCGCCACGACGACCAGGCCGAGCTGGGCGCGACGTCGCCACCGTTGCGCGAGCCAGGGGGTGACCGCCGCGTACAGCACAGCGGTCTGGGTGGCCGCGAAGAGGAGGATCCCGACCGCGCCGAGCGCGACGCGGCCGGGGGACGGCTCCCGGGTCAGGCCGGCCGTGGGCAGCAGGACAGTCGCCCACACGCCGGTGGCCAGCGACAGCAGCGTCGCCCGCCGGGCCCGGTGCAGCCGGCGGTCCGCCCGGGGGGTCACCGCCTCGCTCGCCACGCACCGATCCTAGGACCGCCCGGCGCCCGGTCCACCCGTGCGAGATGTCACGGTTGGACCGTGCGATCCGCACGGGTTTCCGGTGACGGACGAGCCTGCCCACCGCGCCGGGACACCGGCAGTGTCAACGGCATGGAAAACACACGGGTGTACGCGGACAGCATGGTCGTACCGTCGCCTGCGCCGATGCCGGCAGCGCCCGGCACCGGCACGCGGCGGCTGTGGTGGCATCTCGCCGAGATGGCGCTGGCGATGGTCGTCGGGATGCTGCTGCTCGGGCCCCTGTGGGACGCGGCCGGCGCCCCGCTCGGGATCACCGGGACGCTGGACCGGCCGGACGTCGCCGCGCTGGTGATGGCCACGAACATGACGGTCGGGATGACGGTGTGGATGCGCTACCGGGCGCACCACTGGCGTGGGGTCGTGGAGATGGCCGCGGCGATGTACGTGCCGTTCCTGTTGGTGCTCGTACCGTTCTGGGCCGGCCGGCTCGATGGCGACGCCCTGATGCTCGGCGGTCACCTGCTGATGGTGCCGGCGATGGTGCTGGTGGCGGTGCGCCATCGGCACGAGACGCCGGTGTCGGTACGCCGGCACCCGACCGTGACGGCGCTGGCCCATCGCTGGCCGACCGGGCTGGCGCTGCTGATGACGGTGGACATGTGGGTCGAGCCGAGGGTGCTCAACCCGTGGACGATGCTGGTGCTGCCCGGCGGGTACCTGCTGATCGGCGTGGTCCGACGCACCCTGCGCGGGCCGGGCGCGCTCGCCACCCAACTGGTCGGCCTGGTCGTCTGGGTCGCGCTGACGCTGGTCGCGGTCGCGGTCGGGGGTCAGACGGCCGCGTGGCTGGTGGCGCTCGGTTGGCTGGCGCACGCCGGTTGGGACCTGGCCCACCACCGCACCGGCCGGGTGGTGCCGCGCGGGTACGCCGAGTGGTGCGGCGTGTTCGACACGACACTGGCGGGCACCATGATCCTGGCGATCCTGACCGGCGCCGTCTGACGGTTCCGCCCGCCGGGGCGGAACGGGCAGGATCCACGCAACAACGGTGAAACTGCTGCCTCAGGCGTCGCGGAGGCAGCATTTTCAGCGTTGCTGCGCGGATCCTGTGGGGGTGTCCCGCGGCGCTGATCGCGCTCTTGTGGCGGTCGGCGCAGCGGCTTGGACGGCGTAATGAAAGGCTTGGCACATGAGTTCCGCACCTGCACAGCACGACGCACCGATCGACGCACCGATTGACGCCGCCCCCGCCGGCGCCGAAGAGGTGTACGCCTTCACCGAGCTCGGGCTGCGTCCCGAGCTGCTGGGCGCGCTGTCCGCCCTCGGCTACGAAGAGCCGACCCCGATCCAGCGGGAGGCGATCCCACCACTGCTGGAGGGTCGGGACCTGCTGGGCCAGGCGGCCACCGGCACCGGCAAGACGGCGGCGTTCGCGCTCCCGCTGCTGAACCTCATGACGGCGCACCGCCAGGGCGGTGACCCGGTGGCGCTGGTGTTGGTGCCCACCCGTGAGCTGGCGGTGCAGGTCTCCGAGGCGTTCCACCGCTACGGCAAGGACCTGGGCGCCCGGGTGCTGCCGATCTACGGTGGGCAGCCGATCGGGCGGCAGCTGCGGGCACTGGACAGCGGTGTCGACGTGGTGGTGGCCACCCCCGGGCGGGCCCTCGACCACATCGCCCGGGGCACTTTGCGCCTGGGTGGGCTCGCCACGGTGGTGCTCGACGAGGCCGACGAGATGCTCGACATGGGCTTCGCCGAGGACATCGAGGCGATCCTGGAGCACGCTCCGGCCGAGCGTCAGACGGTGCTCTTCTCGGCCACCATGCCGTCGCGCATCGACGGGATGGCCCGGCAGCACCTGCGCGAACCGGTCCGGATCGAGATCGGCCGGGAGCCGACGGTCGCGGGCGAGGCGCCGCGGGTGCGGCAGAGCGCGTACATCGTGACCCGGGCCCACAAGCCGGCCGCGTTGGGCCGGGTGCTGGACGTGGAGTCGCCCACCGCGGCGATCGTGTTCTGCCGCAGCCGGGAAGAGGTCGACCGGCTGACCGAGACGATGAACGGCCGGGGCTACCGCTCCGAGGCGCTGCACGGCGGCATGAGCCAGGAGCAGCGTGACCGGGTGATGGGCCGGCTGCGGGCGGGCACCGCCGACCTGCTGGTGGCCACCGACGTGGCGGCCCGTGGGCTGGACATCGAGCAGCTCTCCCACGTCGTCAACTACGACGTGCCGTCCGCCCCGGAGTCGTACGTGCACCGGATCGGCCGGGTGGGTCGGGCCGGCCGCGAGGGCGTGGCGATCACCCTCGCCGAGCCGCGTGAGCACCGGATGCTCAAGACCATCGAGCGGGTGACCGGCCAGCGGATCACCATCGACAAGATCCCCACAGTGGCCGACATGCGGACCCGCCGGTTGGAGCTGACCCAGGCGGCGCTGCGGGAGAGCCTGCTGGAGGACGACCTCGACCCCTTCCGGGTCATCGTGGAGACGCTGACCGACGAGTTCGACCTGATGGAGGTCGCCCTCGCGGCCGTGAAGCTGGCCCACGAGGTGACGTCGCCGGGCTCCGACGACGAGGAGGAGATCCCGCAGGTCCCGGTCCGCGGTCCCCGCGAGGGTCGACCGGAGACCGGCGGCCGGGGCGGCGACCGGCGGGGCGGGGGCCGGCCGCGCTCCGGCGGCGGCAACACCGTCCAGGTCTTCGTCGGCCTGGGCCGGCGCGCCGGGGTGCGCCCTCAGGACCTGGTTGGCGCGATCACCGGGGAGACCGGGATCCGTGGTCGGGACATCGGCTCGATCGAGATCGCCGACCGGTTCTCGCTGGTCGAGGTGCCGCAGGGGGTGGCCGACGAGGTGATCTCCGGGTTGCGCCAGAGCACGATCAAGGGCCGCAAGGCCACAGTGCGCCGCGACCGCGGGGGCGACGAGCGCTGAGAACGCCGCCGGCGACCGCCGAGGTACGACGGTCGCCGGCGCTTTGGATCAGAAGGAGTACGGCCCGAACCGGCCCCACGCCACCACTGCGGCGAGCACGAGCAGCACCGCGCAGGTGATCGCGCCTTGCAGCTCGGTGCGACGCTGCTCCGCCGTCTCCAGCTTCTTCCTGTCGCGCAGGTGCACGAGGATGCCGCCGATCATGACGATGACCAGCCCGGTGGCGGCGAGCGGGGTGAGCACGGTGGCGATGCCGGTGAGTGGGGGCAGCACCAGCCCGAGGGCGGCCAGCAGCTCGACGGCGCCGAGCGCCTTGACCTGGGTCGGCGGGACCGGGTCCACCCACCGCATCATCTCGCGCAGCTTGTCCTTGGGCTGGGTCAGCTTGGCGAAGCCGGCGCCGGCGAAGACGACGGCGAGCAGGATCTGGATGATCCAGAGCACCACGTTCACGGGGGTTCCTCCAGGGGGACGCCTCGCGGCGAAGAAGAGGTAGTTGAGGATTCAAGCGAGACAGTAGACCTCTCCCCGCGTACGCAGAGGACCCCCGCCGTCTTGAAAGACGGCGGGGGTCCGTTGGGGCCTGCGTCAGGCCGCGAAGAGCGCCGGACCGTCCAGCGTCTTGACGTCGGCTGGGCGCAACGCCAGGGCGAGCACGTCGGCCACGTCGGCCAGGGTGTGCACGGTCAGCGCCTCGCGCACCTCGGTCGGCAGGTCGTCCAGGTCGGGCTCGTTGCGCGCCGGGATGATCACCTCAGTGAGGCCGGCCCGGTGCGCGGCGAGCAGCTTCTGCTTCACCCCGCCGATCGGCAGCACCCGACCGGACAGCGTCACCTCGCCGGTCATCCCGAACTCGGGACGGACCGGGCGGCCGGTGACCAGCGAGGCCAGGGCCGTCACCATGGTGATGCCGGCGCTCGGGCCGTCCTTGGGCACCGCGCCCGCCGGGAAGTGGACGTGGATCCGGCGTCCGGCGAGGACGTTCGGGTCGATGCCGAACCGGCGCCCGTTGGAGCGCAGGTACGACAGGGCGATGTGCGCCGACTCCTTCATCACGTCGCCGAGCTGGCCGGTCAGGGTCAGCCCCGGCTCGCCCTCCATGCTGGTCGCCTCGATGAAGAGCACGTCCCCACCGGCGCCGGTGACGGCGAGGCCGGTTGCCACGCCGGGCACGGCGGTGCGCTCGGCCGACTCCGGGGTGAACTTCGGTCGCCCCAGGTAACGGGTGAGGTTGTCGGTGTCGACGCGTACCGGCGACGGGTCGGTCGCCAGCGTCACCGCCACCTTGCGCAGGATCTTGGCGAGGCCACGTTCGAGCTGCCGGACACCGGCCTCCCGGGTGTACTCCCCCGCGATCAGCGCCAACGCCTCGTCGGCGATCTCCACCTCGTCGGCGGTCAGCCCGGCCCGCTCCCGCTGCCGGGGCAGCAGGTGGTCACGGGCGATGGCGACCTTCTCGTCCTCGGTGTAGCCGTCCAGAGTGACCAGTTCCATCCGGTCCAGCAGCGGGCCGGGGATGGACTCCACCACGTTGGCGGTGGCCAGGAACAGCACGTCGGACAGGTCGAGGTCGACCTCCAGGTAGTGATCCCGGAAGGTGTGGTTCTGCGCCGGGTCGAGCACCTCCAGCAGGGCGGCGGCCGGGTCACCGGCGTAGCCGGCGGCCAGCTTGTCCACCTCGTCGAGGAGCACGACCGGGTTCATCGAGCCGGCCTCGCGCAGCGCGCGGACGATCCGACCGGGCAGCGCGCCGACGTAGGTACGCCGGTGACCGCGGATCTCCGCCTCGTCGCGGACGCCACCGAGCGACACCCGGACGAAGTTACGCCCGAGCGCGCGCGCCACGGACTCGCCGAGGCTGGTCTTGCCGACCCCGGGAGGGCCGGCGAGGGCGAGCACCGCGCCGGAGCCGCGACCGCCGACCACGCCGAGGTTGCGCTCGGCACGACGATTGCGCACGGCCAGGTACTCCAGGATGCGGTCCTTCACATCGGCCAGGCCGGCGTGGTCGGCGTCGAGCACCGCCCGGGCCGCGGCCAGGTCGGTGTTGTCCTCGGTACGCGTGCCCCACGGCATTTCGAGCACGGTGTCCAGCCAGGTGCGGATCCAGCCCGCCTCCGGCGAGGCGTCGCTGGCCCGCTCCAGCTTGCCGACCTCGCGCATGGCCGCCTCGCGGACCTTCTCCGGCAGCTCCGCGGACTCGACCCGGGAGCGGTAGTCGGCCGAGCCGTCCGGCTCGTCCTCACCCAGCTCCTTACGGATCGCGGCGAGCTGCTGGCGCAGCAGGAACTCCCGCTGTGACTTCTCCAGTCCCTCGCGGACGTCACTGTTGATCTGCTCGGTGACCTCCTGCTCGGCCAGGTAGTCCTTCACCCAGCCGACCAGCAGCTCCAGCCGGGCGGTCACGTCCGGCGCGGTGAGCAGTTCGGTCTTCTGGTCCAGGGTCAGCCAGGGCGCGTAGCCGGCCGAGTCGGCAAGCTCGGACAGGTCGGTCATCCGCTCCACCGCGTCGATGACCTGCCAGGCACCCCGCTGCTGGAGCACGGAGGTCACCAGGGCGCGGTACTCGCGGGCCAGTTCCCGGGCGCGACCGGCGGGAGCGGGTTCGTCGAGTTCGGAGGCCTCGACCCAGAGTGCGGCGCCAGGGCCGGGCACACCGGAGCCGATCCGGGCCCGGGACAGGCCACGGATGACGGCGGCGGGCTCACCCTCGGGCAGCCGGCCGACCTTCTCGATGGTGGCGACCACGCCGACCGGGCCGTACTCGCCGTCGATACGCGGCACGGCCAGCAGCTTGCGGTCGCCGGTCGCCCGAGCTGCGTCGATCGCGGCCTGGGTGGTCGGGTCGAGGGTCACCGGGATGACCATGCCGGGCAGCAGCACGGCGTCGGTCAGGGGAAGTACCGGAAGAGTTGCCATCGAACACCTGCTATCGCGTTGAGTTGAGCGTGTCTGGCTCAAGTAACAAAGCGTTCCCCTTGTTCCGCTCTGTGACCCAGACCACTCTTCCGCCCGGTCCGTCGGGCCGCCCGAAACCGGCGGGCGACCCGACCGGACACGTCAGGTGAGCTTGCTCTTTACCGTGTTCACGACCGAGCCGGCCACACCCGGATTGGTGCCGTACAACCGCGGGTCCCCCGGCGGCAGGACAGGCTCCGGCGCATTCGCCCGCGGGCTGTCGCCGTACCGGAACTCACCCTTGCCGTCCGGCGTGGGCCCGGACGCCCAGCGCCCCTCGTTGGCATCGGTGCCCGAGGAGAAGCTCAGGTAGGTGTAGCCGAACTCCTCGGTGAACTCGCCGGAGTCCGGGAACGCCTCCGGCACCGGCATGTCCTCCAGGCCGTCCTCCTTGAGCTGCTCGATCGCCGCCAGCCACATGTTCTGGTGCATGGTGTCGCGGGCCAGCAGGAAGCGCAGCATCTGCTTGACGCCCGGATCGTCGGTCATGTTGAACAACCGGGCGACCTGGAGCCGACCCTGCGCCTCCGCGGTGACGTTGAGCTGGAAGTCGGCCAGCAGGTTACCGCTGGCGGTGACGAACGAGCCGTTCCAGGGCACCCCGTTGGAGTCGGCGGGCAACGCCCCGCCACCGCCATGGATGAAGTGCGCCGGGTTCGACGCGGCGTAGGTCGCCGCGCCCCCAGGGTTGGCCGCGACGCCCTCCGACAGCGACAGTGGCGCGTTGTCCAACAGCCGGGTGATCATCGCGACGATCATCTCGACGTGGCCCATCTCCTCGGTGCCGACATCGAGCAGCAGGTCCTTGTACTTACCGGGCAGTCGGCAGTTCCACCCCTGGAACAGGTACTGGTTGGCGACGGTCATCTCGCCCCACTTGCCGCCCAGAACCTCCTGCAACCGGCGGGCGAACGCGGCGTCCGGGCCATCCGGTTTGGCCTCGAACTGTAGGTCCTTGACATGGCTGAACATCTGACCTCCTCGGTACGGGAACTGGCAGACGGTGTCGTTCCCGCCTCGGTGACCCGACCGGGCCAACCCGTGTCCCGGTGGGGTCAGCACAGCGGGTGAACCGTCGGCAGCAGCACCTCCAGCGCCACGCCGCGCGGTCGCAGTCGGTGCACCCGCAGCGCTCCCCCGTCCGTCACGAGGAGCTGCCGCACGATCCACAGCCCCAGCCCGGACATCCCGACCGCGGGCGCCGCGCGGCGCACCGCGGACAGCAACGCATCGTCGACCCGTCCCTCGTCCGTGACCAGGACACTCAGGCCAGGCCCGCGCACTGTGGCGTACAGCCCCACCTGCCCGTCCGGTGGCCCGTGCCGCAGCGCGTTCTCCACCAGGTTGACCAGCACCTGGCGGGTCCGTCCGGCCGGCACCGGGCAGGCGCCAGCCCGCCGGGTGGCCCGCGCACGCCGCCGACCGGCCGGCACCAGCGCGGCGGCCTCCCGCAGGATGCCCGCCAGCGGGACGGCCGGCTCCGGCTGTGGAGCCAGCGCCAGCGCGCCGGTACCGGCGGTCGCGTCGCGCAGCAGGCTCTGCAGGTGGACGGCCTGGTCGCGGGCCAACTCGCTGATCGCCCGCCGGTCGGCGCCGCTGAGCTCTCGCTGCTCGTCGGCCAGCGCGCGGGTCAGCGACGTCAGGGTGCTGATCGGCGTACGAAACTCGTGGCACAACACCCGCAGCAGCAACTCCGAATCCGCCACCGGTGGTCCCATCTCACCTGGAGTTGGCTCGATCCGGCGCAACCCTCGCAGCAGACCCTGCAGACCGTGGCGTGCGCGCATCCACCCGACTCCCCTCGTTCGGTGCGTACCCGCATGATCGGTACCCGCTGGGGAACGGCGCAGACATGCCGGGAGCCTCCACCATGCGACTTGTCGTCGTGGACGATCACCCCCTCTTCGTCCGCGGCCTCGAACTGCTGCTCCCCATCACCACCGACGGCCGCGCCGAGGTGGTCGCCTCGACCGGCGACGCCGCAGCCGCCGCGGCGCTGGTCAGCCAGTGGCAGCCCGACCTGGCCCTGGTCGACCTGCACATGCCCCCACCGGGAGGCATCCGGGCGGTGGGCGCGATCCGGCGGACCACCCCACGGGTACGGGTGGTCGCGATGTCCGGTTTCGCCGACCCGGCGCCGGCGCTGGAGGCGCTGCGGGCCGGTGCCGAGGGGTTCCTGCCGAAGACCAGTGAACCGGAGGAACTGCTGCCCCCGCTGCTGGCCGTCCTGGAGGGGTGGGCCGTGCTGCCGGCCGAACTGCTGCACGCCATGCTGCGGCCCACCCGTGCCGCACCGGTCGACCTGGACGGCGAGGAACGTCGGCTGCTGCGGGCGATCGCCGCCGGCCGCAACACCATCGAGATCGCCGACGAACTGCACGTCTCGGAGCGGACGGTGAAACGAATGACCGCCGCGTTGCTGCGCAAGTTGCGGGTGTCCAACCGGGCGGAGGCAGCCGCCCTCGCCGGGCACGCCGGCCTCCTCGACGAATGAGACCGCTTCATCGCGCGCGATTCACGGTTTTGCTCGGTAACAGAATCGCGACGCGCCGAATGAATGGGACGCATATTGTTGCGGATTACCGGGGTGATAGGTCAGACTTTGGACACATCCCGCCGCACACAGGGAGTAATCGGCAATGGCGAGAAAAGTAATCACGGTCCTGACCGACGACCTCGACGGTGGGAAGGCCGACCGGACGGTCGAGTTCAGTCTCGACGGCGTGGCCTACACGATCGACGTCTCGGACGAGAATGCCGGTGTCCTGCGCAAGGCACTGGACCCGTACATCAATGCGGGTCGGCGGATCGGGCGTGGTCCGGTGGAGAGCGCCCGCACCGTCCGGCGGCCGGGACGACCCGTCGGCGCGGGAATGGATCGGGAGCAGAACCGGGCCATCCGGGAATGGGCCGTCAAGAACGGCTACAAGATTTCCGAACGAGGCCGGATCCCGGTCGAGGTCGTCGAGGCTTACAAGAGCCGCTGACGCAGGAGTTGACGATGGGGCCCCACCGGAAACGGTGAGGCCCCATCGGTTTGTCCGGGCACCGAAACGACACGGCGGCCGGTCACCCGGGGATTGTCGCCCCGGGTGACCGGCCGCCGCCGGTGACGCTGGATCAGTTGACGGAGATCCGCACCGAGTCGAACGCGGGCGTCTGGTTGGCCCGCTCCATCATCGGCAGGCGGTGCGAACCGTCGCCGGCCCAGACGGAGCACTGTGCCGTACCCGACTCCGGCAGGCCCGGGATCTGGATGGTCACCTCGTCAGGCTGGGCGCCACCGCGGCCGTCCTCGGTCGCGACGAAGAACGCGGGCACCTCCTGCGGCTCCGGCGGAGCGGTCAGGCTGTCCAGCATCCGGCATGCGGTGTGGAAGTGGCCCCGGACCAGGCCCTGGGCGTTGAGCAGCGAGCTCTCCACGTAGTAACCACCCTGACCGGCGGCGAGGAAGCGGTCCCGGACCAGGTTGCGGGTGCTGACCCGCAGGGTGAAGGCCTCGTTCTGGCCGACCTGCTGGGGGAACTGGGTGATCAGCAGTGACGGGTTGTTCGCGGCGGCGCCGACCTCACCGAACTCGGTGCTCACGCAGCGGTTGCCGTTCTGGAAGCCGTTGTGCGGCTGGAGCTGGCTCTCGTCACAGTCGTTGGCCAGCACGCCGAGCCCGGCGCCGGGGGCCGTGCCACCGTTGTTCCCGCCGTTGTTGCCACCGGGAGTGGTGGTGGGGCTGGTGGTGGGGGTGCCGCCACCGTTGTTGCCGCCGGAGTTGTTGGTCGGCTGCACCTGGCACTCGGCGAGCTGCGCGAGACCCTGCGGCCGGGGACCGACCCGGTCGATGGCCGTCGTGATCCGGTCCAGCACCGCGCGCCGCTTGCCGGCCAGCGGTTGGAGGATCGCGCTACGGATGAACGCCTCACCCTTGTTGCCCTCGGCGGCCAACCGGCGGTCCGCCTCGGCGATCTGGGCCTGCAACTGGGCGAGGTTGCGGTCCACCTCGGCCCGCGCCCGGTCCGGCACCTGCGGCAGTTTGGCCGTCACGTCCGGGCAGGCAATGGCTGTGCCGGTGCCCACCGTGCCGTCCTTACCGTCCTCACACTCCGGGACCGACTGCTGTCCGTCACCCCAGTGATTACGCACCCACCGACCGTTCTGCCAGGTGCGGCTGGTCGAACCGCCGCCCGTCGGCGCGGTCGCGCCAGGGCTCGGTTCCACGCACTGCCCAGCAGCCGGGCGCGGCTTATTTGTCCGCCGGTCCTGGGCCGACGAAATCTGGGTCACGGCGACGACTCCGCCGAAGACCGCGAGCGTGCCGACAACGGCCAGCAGACGCTTGCTCCGCGCGTTGCCGGATGACCGGCCCGCCCGTGTGGACCTGCGCATCGAATTGTTCTCCTTCTCGATCCGGTAGTGGATTCCTGGCCTCGGCCTACCGACGGATGTCAGATGGCACGCCACGGCGGCGAGCACCGTGACCTACCCGGTAATGCGTCGATGGCCGACGATGCCCTTTCCACACCGTCCCCCGGGTCCCGACGACGCGGATGGGAGATCCTGTTCATTCGCGCAGGAGTACGGGTGGGCGACGGGGAAGGTTCAACCGGCGCACAGGAAATTGCCACGACCCGGCATCGAGCCGGCGCGGAGCGGAAAATCAGCAGGTGGAACGGGTGCCGATCAGTCGGCGCAGAGGTGGTCGAAGGCGAACCCGCCCACGAGTTCGTGGCGGCGCCCGCTCAGCGCGACGATCTGCGCGGTCAACTCGGCGCGCGGCACCAGGTCCGAGGCGACGTTCTCCCGCAGCCGTTCCCCGACGGCGACCGTGGCGAGGTCCTCGGCCAACCGGGCCGCGTCGATGCCGCAGGAGAAGCGGTGCTCGGTCACCGTGACCCGCTCGACGAGGCACGCGTCTGGGCGGACCTGCACCCAACTCCACCCCTGCGCCGGCCCGTCCACCCAGAGCACGTGCAGCCCTCGCACGATCGGGTCGGCCACCCGCCCGGCCACGTACGCCTCGACCGCCGCCGCCCGGGTCAGCGCGCCGAGGTCGTTGACCGGTCCGGTACGGCCGTCGGGCAGTCGACCGAGGATGTCCCGGAAACCCACCGGGGCCGGGTCGTCCCCGGCGGCGGTCACGCCGGCGCCTCCCGCGGCGTAGGCGCGCGCGTCGATCATGTACTCCACCAGGCGGCGGCCATGCTCGGCCGCCCGCAACGTCGGCGACCCGATCCGCAGCACCGGCAGGCCGACGGCAGCGCTCACCGCATCCTTCAGCCGCTCGACGCGCTGCTCGGCAGAGCCGGCGGGCGGGACGGGACCGATCTCCACGGCGACGATCGCCCGACCGGTGTCGGCCGCACAGACCACGAAGTCGAAACTGGCACGGCTGGCCGAACTCCACTGGCTGCCGGTGACACCGGGCGGGCGGCCCTGGACCAGGTCACTGAGCCGGCGCGCCGGGTAGACCCGGTGGCCGTCGCGGGTGAGCAGCGGGTCGCGCCCATCCTCGCCGGGCACCGCCCGCAGCCACCCGCGGTCGTCGCTGCCGATGCTCGTCATCTGCCTGATCCATCCGCCGGTCGGTCGAGCCGGGCCGAGTCTAGGTGGTCGATCATGACCTACACCTCGGCGGTGCGGCCGGTCCGGCGTACCCGGCCGCCCGTTATTCGGCGGCGCCCATCACCAGGCCCTCGATGGTGTGCTTCTGCCGGATGGGCTCCAGCCGGTCCACGACCGGGCAGGGCAGGTGCTCCCGGACCAACGGCGGCAGGCTCTCCCAGAAGCCGTGGGTGACGGCCATGTCGTGGTGGGCGGCGTTTCCCGCTCCCGGGGCGTCGACGCCGAGCACCAGCACGGGGCGGGCCGACCGGGAGACGTTCGGGGTGCCGCGGTGGATGGTCAGCGCCGAGCGGGCCGAGATGTCCCCGCGCTGCGGGTACTTGCGCACCCCCCGCTGCTGGTAGCGCGGGTAGCGCTCCCGCGGCGGGAACATCTCGTGGTCGAAGTCGGCGCCGTGGTCCCACTGGGTGCCCGGGGCGATCTCGAACGGCCCCATCTCCTCCACCGTGTCGACGGTGGTCAGGTTGAACGCCAACGAGGTGAGCCGCCGCTGCCTGCGGGTCTCCTCCGGCATCGGGAAGTCCCGGTGCCACGGTTGCATGGCGGCGCCGGGGAAGGGGATGTCGAAGCCGAGCTCGACGATCTCGTACTCCGGCCCAGGATCGCCTGGCAGACCGACACCACCCAGGGCTGGGTGACCAGTTCGACGAAGCCCCGCAGCTGCTCCGGATGGATCTCCACGTACCAGCGCTGCGGGCCTCGTCCGACGGCACCGTCGGGCCGGGAGCGCGCCTCGTCGAACGCGGTGGCGACATCCTCGCCGACCTGGTCCACCCACGCCACGTCAAAGGCGCCCCGGCAGGCCGTGATGCCGTCGCGGTAAAGGTCGCCGAGCGCCTCGACCGGCACCTCGTCCGGGGCGACGGACGTGGGGTGGGCGGGCGACGCCGCTGGTTGGGCCGGGGAGACGCGCATCGAGGGCTCCTGGGGGTCGAAGCGTGGATTACAACGTTGTAGAAGCGTGTCAAGAACCAACAGCCGGTGCCAGCACTCAAGGTGAAGGTGTGACGCAGGTCACGTCGAAGTCGTGTTCCACGGGTGCGCGGCGGGTGTATTCAGCCGGGGCGCCGGTAGCGGACCGGCCGGGAGGTCAGCATGTCGCGACAACAGCTCGGCACCCCCGCCGGTAGCGGTCTGGCCGCTGGCCACCAGCAGGATGACCCGCGTCGCGCCCGCCGGCCCCGACTGGCCGGTGACCCAACCATTCGCCGACGCCCTCGCGCTGATCGCGCGGGCCGACACCACCGGCTTCCTTCGCGGCCCGTCGCCATCCGCCCGACCGTCGGCACCACAGGGGCCACACGCGTCATCCGGACCAGCAGCCCCACCACGCCTGCCGACGCTCCGAGAGGTCGACGTCGCACCGGGCCGGACCGCCGTGAGCCGAGCACCGTCACGGCGGCGGACATCGCCCGGATCGCGGCCGAAGCGGCCCGCCGGGTGTCCGGCGTGAACGGCGCCCACCCCACCGCCGTGCGTCTAGCCGGCGGGGCCGTGGGACTCGACCTGCACCTGGTCACCTCGTACGGGCACAGCGTGCCCGTCGTGGCCGAGGCGGTCCGGGTGGCGGTCTCCGAGCGGGTGGCCGCCGACACCGGCGTCGGCGTGGCCGCGGTGACCATCACTGTGGACGACCTGCGCGTCCCCGGGGTGGACAGCGCTGGGGCAGGGCGGCCCGTCCGGCGGCCGGAGGCCGACATGCCGACGATCAACCGGGCCGCCACGGTGCTGCTGGCCGTCGCCCTGCTCGCCGGTGGCGTGCTGCTGGCCGTACAGGCGCTGCTGGTCACGCTGGGACGCCCGGCGTCGCTGCTCGCGCGCACCGGCTGGTACGACGCGCTGACCAGCACCCGTTGGCACGACCCGGAGGTTCGCGCCGTGGCCGGCGGGACCGTACTGCTGGGCCTGGTGATCCTGGCCGCCCAGCTGCGCCGCTGGACACCGGCCCGGCTGCGGATCGACGAGCGGGACGGCTGGCACCTGCGGCGGCGGTGCCTGGAACGCCGGTTGACCGAGGCGGCCGCGACAGTGCCGGGTGTACGACAGGCGCGGGTGCGCATCCGGCGGGACGGTGACCAGTGGCGCCCCCGGGTGCGAGCCACCGGCGACCCGGCGGCCCGTTCGGAGGTCGAGTTCGCGGTGAGTCAGGAGCTGCGGCAGCTCACCTCGCATCGTGTCGGCCGAATCGAGATCCGGCTGCTGCCCCGCCGGCGGCCGGCATGACGGACGCCGCACACCGGCTGCTGTGGACCGTCATCGCGCTGCTGCTGGTAGCGCTCGGAGCGACAGCGCTGGGGGCCAGCCTCGGCGCGCTGCCCGGCAGCGACCCGGGTGCGCCGCTGCTCGGGGCGGGGTTGCTGGACGCGTGGCGAGTGGCCGCGCCGTGGAGCACAGTGGCCGCGGCGGTCGCCGGAGCGCTGACCGCCCTCACCGGGCAGCGCCTGTTGGGCCGTGAGCTACGTCGGCCCCGCCAGGCACTGCACGGCATGCTGAGCCACCCCGGGCGCCACCCGGGACGCACCCGCCTGGCTACCGACGTGCTCGTCGACGCACTGGAGCGCGACCTGACCGGCGACCCCGGTGTGCGCCGCGCCCGGGTGGTGCTCACCGGCACACCGGGACGTCCCGACGTGTGGATCCGGGTGGATCTGGCGGCCGACGCCCGGGCCGACGCCGTACGCGAGCACGTCGACGCCGCGGTCCGCCGGTTCGCGACGACCGCCGGCTGCACACCCGCGCACCTCGACGTGACCGCCCGCATCGAGCCCCGCCGGCCCGGACCGGGGTTGCCACGACGGGCATGATCGGTGCCGGGACCGGTGGCGGACGGAGGTGCGCGGGTGCGGGTGGTGTCGTTGGTGCCGTCACTGACCGAGGCGGTGGCGGTGACAGTGCCGGGAGTTCTGGTCGGGGCAACGGACTGGTGCAGCCACCCGGCCGAGCTCGACGTCGCCCGGGTCGGCGGCAGCAAGTACCCGGACCTGGACCGGGTGCGCGCCCTGCGGCCGGATCTGGTGTTGCTGAACGTGGAGGAGAACCGCCGCGACGACGCGGAAGCGCTGCGGGCGGCCGGCGTGCCGGTGCGGGTCACCTATCCGCGTACGGTCGCGGGCGCGCTGAGCGAGCTGGGCGAGCTGCTCGCCGAGCTGGGGGCGCCGACGGAGCCGGCCTGGCTGCGCGACGCCCGGCGGGCGTGGGCCGAGCCGCCCCGGCTGGCCCCGCCCCGCCGGGCGGTGGTGCCGGTGTGGCGTCGGCCGTGGGTGGTGCTCGGCGGCGACACGTTCGCCGGTGACGTGCTGCGTCGGCTCGGCGTGGTCAACACCTACGACGAGCATCCCGAACGTTATCCCCGTCCCACGCTTGCCGAGCTGCGCGAGCGGGAGCCCGAGCTGGTGGTGCTGCCCGACGAGCCGTACCGGTTCACGGCCGACGACGGGCCCGAGGCGTTCCCCGGCGTACCGTGCGCCCTGCTCTCCGGTCGGCACCTCACCTGGTACGGCCCCTCGCTGGCCGAGGCGCCCGCCCTGCTGGCCGGGCAGCTGACCCGCCCGGTCGTGGTCGGCTGACCCGACGCGGCCGGCGGCTCAACCGCCGGCTCCGGCGGCCTGGCGCCTCAGCGGCCGTTTCCGGGACGTCGCGCGGCCGGGATGCTGGTGCCGATGGAGACCGCCAGGGTCAGCACCACCACCGCGAGGGTCAACCAGACCGGCAGTTTGCCCACCGGCGTCTCGGCGAGGATGAGCTTCAGCCCCGCGAAGGCCAGCAGCAGCGCGAGCCCGTACCGCAGGTAGCCGAAGTGTCGCAGCAGACCGGCGAGGCAGAAGTAGAGGCTGCGCAGACCCAGGACGGCGAACGCGGTGGCCGTCCAGACCAGGAACGTGTTGGTGGTGATGGCGAGGATCGCCGCCACCGAGTCGATGGCGAACACCACGTCGGTGGCCTCGATCGCGACGAGGGCCACCAGCAGCAGCGTCGCCACCCGCCGGCCTGCGACCCGGGCGGTGAACCGGTCGCCGTGGTAGCGGGCGTCGGTGGGCACCAGCCGACGGAACAATCGGACCACGACGTTGCGGTCCGGGTCGACGTCCGGCTTTCCGCGTACGGCCAGCCGCCAACCGGTCCAGATCAGGAAGGCGCCCAGCACGAACCCGGCCCAGGCGAGCCGGTCCAGCAGCTCGGCACCGGCGAAGATGAACAGCAGACGGAAGAGAAGCGCCCCCACGACGCCCCAGAACAGCACCTTGTGCTGGAAGCCGGGCGGCACCTGGAAGTAGCCGAAGAGCAGGGCGAAGACGAAGACGTTGTCCACGGAGAGGGCCTTCTCCAACAGGTAACCGGAGAAGTAGGCGATGGCCGGGTCACCGCCGAGGCCCCACCACACGACCAACCCGAACAGCAGGCCCGCACCGATCCAGACGGCGCTCCACAGGATCGCCTCGCGCAGCTCGATGACGTGGTTGTCCCGGTGCAGGAGCACGTCCACGGCGAGCATCACGGCGATCACCGCGCTGACCGCCGCCCAGGCCCAGAGCGGGACCGTGACCGTCGCCTCAGCCACCGACGCCCTCCGCATCGACCACGGTGCACCGCCCGCACCCCGCCGGCCGGCCGCTCCCGAGCCTAGGCGAACGGGCGGCCCGACGTCGGCGGTCGGGCGAAGTCCCGCGGCCAGAGGTCGTACCGTCGAGGGGTTGGTCGTGGCCGTCGGCCCTGCCACCGGCGGCGCGGCGCGGCGGGCGAACGAGCAGGTGGCGGGTCCGCCGCACATCGGTGAGCGGCGATCCGGCAGGATCGACGGTGACCGGACACATCACCCAACACGGCAGGAGATCCCCGCATGAACCAGGCAGCAGGCGCCCGATCGGGCAAGCCCGAGGTGGGTCCGATCGAGGGTGCACCGCCGGCCGACCTCGTGATCGAGGACATCACCGTGGGCGACGGCCCGCAGGCCGAGGCAGGCCAGCTGGTCAGCGTGCACTACGTCGGGGTGTCGCACTCCACCGGCGGCGAGTTCGACTCGTCCTGGAACCGGGGTGAGGCGTTCGAGTTCCCGCTCGGCGGCGGTCAGGTCATCGCCGGTTGGGACCAGGGCGTCGTGGGCATGCGTGTCGGCGGTCGCCGCCGCCTGACCATCCCGCCGCACCTCGGGTACGGCGACCGGGGCGCCGCCGGCGTCATCGCGCCGGGCGAGACGCTGATCTTCATCGTCGACCTGCTCGGCGTGCGCTGACCGATTGTCCGGGGGTCGCCGGCTCACGCCGGCGGCCCTCGCGTCGCGCCTCGGGTCAGGCGACCAGCTGCAGGTGCGCGGTCGCGGGAAGCGGGCGGCGCGCCGCCTCGACCACCCGGGCCGGCTCCAGGATCGACATCACGCGGTGCAGACCGGTCGCGCGCAGCACCCGCGCCACCACCGGGCTCGGGTCGACCAGGACCAGCTCGCCGCCGCGAGCCCGCACGCGCAGATGCGCGGCGAGCAGGGTGCGGATGCCGGCGGCGGAGAGCAGCCGCAGCTCGGACAGGTCCAACTGGAGCACCGGACGAGGCGGCGCGGACCACAGCGCGGAACGGAACGCGGCGACCGTGGCGATGTCGACCTCGCCGCCCACCCGCATGAGGACCATCCGGTCACCCACGCTGACCTGCACGTCGAGCCGGTCGCTGTGCTCTTCCATGCCCTGAAATCTAGCCGCCACCCCCGACAGTTTCGCCCTCCCGCGGAGTGATTCCGGGTACGCCCAGGGTCATACCCCGAGGTGCTGCCCCTCCCCCTCAGGGTGGAGCCCGGGGCCCGACCGTCGGCACGCCGCGCGAGCGGTGATCCGGGACGGCCGACAGCGGCGGTGGAGAATAGGCGGATGCTGATCCCCCGGCCCCGACCGCCCCGGCTGATCCGTCCCGTCCGCGAGCCGGCAACCGTCCCTCCGGCACTGACCGGGGCGTGGGCTCCCACCGACCGCCGGCTCGACCAGGCCGAGGTGCTGCCCCTCCCCGACGGCGCCATCGGGCCGGAGGACGTGCTCATCGACCAGGCCGGACGGGTGATCAGCGGCGACGAGGAGGGTCGGCTCTGGTGGTGGCCGGTCGACGCGCCGGCCGGCACCCGACCCCGGCTGCTGGCCGAGACCGGTGGCCGACCGCTCGGCATCGAGCTGGACCCGTCCGGCGAGGCCCTGGTCGTCTGCGACGCGTACCGGGGGTTGCTGCGGGTCACGCCCGACGGCGCGGTACAGGAGCTGACCGGGACGACAGCTCCGGTGCACCTGGCCAACAACGCGACGGTGGGCCGCGACGGCACCATCTACTTCACCGACAGCTCCGACCGGTTCCCGGTGTCGCACTGGAAACGGGACCTGCTGGAGCACCGCCCCAACGGCCGGGTGCTGGCCCACCACCCGGGCAGCGGTCGCACCGAGGTGGTGGCCGACGGGTTGTACTTCCCCAACGGGATCGCGCTGACCCCGGACGAGTCGGCCCTGATGCTGGTGGAGACCAGCACCCACCGTCTGCTGCGCGTGGAGTTGGGCGGCGGTGTGCGGGTCCTGGCCGACCTGCCCGCGTACCCGGACAATCTCGCCGCGGTGGGCGACGGGACGTACTGGATCGCGCTGCCCAGCCCACGGGTGCCGATCGCCGAACGGTTGCTGCCGCATCCGCGACTGCGCCAGATCGCCGCGCTGCTGCCCGACGCGATGCAGCCACAGCCACGCCGCTACGGGCTGGTCGCGCTGGTCGACGGCGACGGCGGGGTCCGCCAGACGCTGCACGGTCCGAACGGGCACTACCGGATGATCACCGGGGTACGCCAGCACGGCGACCACCTGTGGCTGGGCAGCCTGATCGGGACCGGGGTGGCCCGCGTACCCCTGGGGTGATCGCTCCCACGCCCCTTGTCGGTGCGGCCCTTGCCTCGACGACGTCAAGGCGACGACGGGGCCGGTCCGCCACGGTGGCGGGCCGGCCCCGAAGGCTGGCGGCGGTGACTCAGCGGCCGCTGACCGAGGGTGCCGGAGCGGGCGACCCACCGGCCACCGCTCCCGGGTGCGCCGGGGCGACCGGCGCGGGCTTGAGCCCGGGCGGCACCGGCAGGGCGCTACCCCGGACGAACTCGTCCCAGCTCACGTTCCACGCGGTCCAGCCGTTGCCGGGCTGCAACTCCACCTCGGTGCCCTTGACGGTGACCAGGTCACCGACCTGGGTCACCCCCATCAACCAGTCCGCCGCGGTGGCGGACACGTTGGCGCAGCCGTGCGAGACGTTGGTGTTGCCCTGGTCCCCCTCCGACCACGGGGCGGAGTGGATGAACTCGCCACCCCAGGTGTAGCGCTGGGCGTCGTCGACGTCGACCACGTACCCGCCGTTGGGCTCCCCCCGGGTGTCGAAGGTGGTCCGATCATGCTTCTCCATGATCACCATCTTGCCGCTGGAGCTCGGGGTGCTCGGCTTACCCAGGCTGACCGGGATCCGGCGGACCTGCTTGCCGTCGCGCATCACCGTCATCTGCTTGGTGGCGTTGTCGATCTCAAGTGAGACCTGGCGTCCGATCTTGGAGGTCGCGGTCCGTTCGGAGTCGCCGACCCGGTCCTTCCCGATCGGCAGACCCTCCAGGCCGGCCCGGACGCTGATCGTGGTCCCCGGCTTCCAGAAATCGGGTGCCCGGTAATAGACCTGACTCCCGTCCTCGAGCCACGACCAGGTGCCCGGCTGCGGGGGATTCGTCTTCACGAACAACCGCCGCTGGACATCCGCTCTGGCCTCTTTCGGAATTCCCGGGTCGAAGGCGACGGTTACCGGCATGGCCGTGCCGTACGTCCGATTGCCGACGAAATAGAGAGTGCTGGTGATCTCCGGTTTGGTGGATTTCGCCATCGTGGTGAACGTGGTGGTGCGAGTGGTGGTGGCACCGGAGTCGCCGGTGGCGGTCACCTCGGCGGTGTAGGTCCGTCGCGGTTGCAGCGGCGCGCTCGGCACCCAGCCCGAGCCATCCTCGCGCGGCTCGGCGTTGACCTGCTTGCCCTTGTCGTCGGTGAGGCGTACGCCAGTGACCCTGCCGCCCTTGACCACGGTGCCCACCTCGGCGCTGACCGGCACGTCGCGGGTCTTGTCCCCCGGTGTCACGGCGAGCTCCGGCGGGGCGGCGTGCCCCTTGGCCGAACCGGTCGCCGACTCCCGGTTGGCGGTGCACCCACCCAGGACGAGTGGTGCGGCTGCGATGGTTACCGCCAACATCGTCAATCGCCGCCTAGACGTCATGTTCAGTCCCCCCGTTTTTGACTTCCCTCTGTCACATTCTCGCTTCTTCGACAGAGGCGTCCACGGCATTCGCAAATAATCGGCGGCGCATTTATCGACGCATTTTCCGCCAATGTTCCGCTTGGCGGATGAGGCGTTCAAGCGACCCGTGTCACGCTCTTTGCTCTGCTTGAGCGATCCCCACACCGGCTGTCCGGATCAGGGCGTCTCGCCCGACCCGGCCCGGTCCGGTCCCGCCTGGACCCGCCTGGGCCCGCTGGGCCCGCCTGGGCCCGCCTGGGCGGAACGGCGCGAACGAGGCGTGCGAGGGTCGCACCCGTCATGATCGACTCGGTTTCATGGAAGTCGGGGTATCGGGACGTCTTGGACACCGCGACTTCCAGGAACGCGAGTGGATCACGGACCCCGGGCCCGCGCGGCGCGGCCCGGCGCGGAACTAGGAGCTCGCGGCAGGCGGCGCACCTCAGGGGCGGACTTTTGTCAGTTG
Source organism: Micromonospora sp. A202 (assembly GCF_006715105.1). Classification (NCBI taxonomy): domain Bacteria; kingdom Bacillati; phylum Actinomycetota; class Actinomycetes; order Micromonosporales; family Micromonosporaceae; genus Micromonospora; species Micromonospora sp. A202. Next base: position 3,223,580 of record NZ_VFMP01000001.1, read on the forward strand.
GAGCGAAACTTCTGCCGATCACGACGAAGCTTTGCCTTCGTCCGGAGGCAAGGGTAGGGTCACGATCCAGATAGAGGGTTGCCCATTCGTCGATCAGCTCGCCGCCACCCTGCCGGGTCGCCGCGTTCCGCCCCCGAGGGGTCCGGGCCGCACCCGAGCGCCGTCCCTCACCCGTCCAGCCGGAGCCAGCCTCCGGCCGGTTCGGCGCGTCCGGGCGACGGCAGCCAGGTCGACTGCCGTAGACGGCATGCCAGCCGTCAGGAAGGGACCACCACCATGGATCAACAGATCAACCAACCGGAGCCGACAGCGGTGTCCGAGCCGGTCAGCCGCCGTGCGGTTCTGCGCGCCGCGACCGTTTCCGCCGCTGCCGTCGGCGCTGCCGGTATGTTCGCCGCTCCGGCCGCCGCCGCGCCCGCCGCGCAGTCCCACGGGCGGCGCCGGGTTCCGGTGGACCGGATCAGCATCCAGCTCTACACGCTGCGCGATCAACTCGCCGCCGACCTGCCCGGCACCCTGGACGCGCTGCGCCGGATCGGCTACCGGCGGGTGGAGCACGCCGGTTTCGTCGGACGCACCGCCGCGCAGTTCCGGGCGGCGCTCGACGAGGCCGGGCTGCGCGCCACCTCCGGGCACACCGGCATCCCGCAGCCGTTCGACGCCGCCACCTGGGAACAAGCCCTCGCCGACGCGAACGTCGTGGGGTGCAAGAAGATCGTCCACCCGTACTTCGGTCGGGACGCGAGCGGCCAGGCGATCCGGGACCCCAACGTCTACCGGGCCCTGGCGCGCGACCTGAACAAGGCGGGCCGGATGGCCGAACGTGCCGGGCTCGACTTCGGCTACCACAACCACCAACTGGAGTTCGTGCCGTTGACCGACGGCTCGACCGGGTTCGACATCCTCACCGGGCAGACCGATCCCCGACTGGTCCACTTCGAGCTCGACCTCTACTGGACCTGGCGGGGCGCGCACGACCCGGTCGACGTGATCCGGGCCAACCGCGGCCGGATCCGTCAGGTGCACGTCAAGGACCTCGACGTCGAGGGCGGTTTCGCCGACCTCGGCGACGGCCTCATCGACTTCGGTCGGATCTTCGCCCACGAGCGCGAGGCCGGCATCGAGGAGTACATCGTGGAGCGCGACGACGCAGGCACCCCGCCACGCTCCCCCGCCGACGCCCTGGACACCGCCCGGGTCGGCTTCGACTATCTCGCTTCACTCCGGTACTGAAAGCACCTCGGGGGACCATTTGATGAACAGGACCGCATTCGCGTCCGCCCTGCTGCTGGTGACGGCCGGCCTGGTCGTACCACCGTCAGCCGCGGCCGCCGCACCGGCCGCACCGCCGGACAGCAGCTTCCAGAAAGTGACACTGAACGACTTCCCGGGCGAGCCGATGAGCCTCGCCGTCCTGCCCGACCTGCGGGTGCTGCACACCTCCCGCACCGGCGAGGTCCGCATCCACGACCCGCGCACCGGGCTGAACACCCTCGCCGCCGACATCCCCGTGTACGAGCACGACGAGGAGGGGCTGCAGGGGGTCGCCATCGACCCGAACTTCGCCCAGAACAAGTGGGTCTACCTCTACTACTCGCCGCCGATGAACACGCCGGTCGACGACCCGGCGACGCCCGACGTCAACGAGGGGGACGCGCCGGAGGTCGGCACGGAAGCGGACTGGCAGCGGTTCAAGGGCGCGCTGCGGCTGTCCCGGTTCAAGCTGGACGGAATGAAGCTGAACCTCGCCAGCGAGCAGCAGATCATCGACGTGCCCACCGACCGGGGCATCTGCTGCCACGTCGGCGGCCAGATCGACTTCGACAGCCTGGGCAACCTGTACCTGTCGACCGGTGACGACACCAACCCGTTCGCCTCCGACGGCTACATCCCGATCGACGAGCGGGCCGACCGCAACCCGGCGTACGACGCCCAGCGCACCTCGGCCAACACCAACGACCTGCGCGGCAAGCTGCTGCGTATCAAGGTGAAGGCCGGTGGTGGTTACACGGTGCCGGCCGGCAACCTGTTCAAGCCGGGCACGGCGAAGACCCGCCCGGAGATCTACGCGATGGGGCTGCGCAACGCGTTCCGGTTCGCCGTCGACCGGCGTACCAACGACGTGTACCTGGGCGACTACTCCCCCGACGCCTCCAACCCGAACCCGGAGCGCGGGCCGGCCGGGCACGGCCGCTGGATGCGGATCGACAAGCCGGCGAACTACGGCTGGCCGTACTGCGTCACGCCGACGATCGCCTACCGCGACTACGACTTCGCCACCGGTCAGTCCGGCGCCAAGTTCAACTGCAAGCGGCCGGTCAACGACTCACCCCACAACACCGGCAAGCGGATCCTGCCGCCGGTGGAGCAGCCGGAGGTCTGGTATCCCTCCGCCGCCTCCGGGGAGTTCCCGCAGCTGGGTTCCGGCGGCATCGGCCCGATGGGTGGCCCGGCGTACGACTACGACGGGACCAGCACGTCGCGTACCCGCTGGCCGGCCTACTACGACGGGGTGCCGCTGTTCTACGAGTGGACCCGCGACTACATCAAGGAGTTCCGCCTCGACGACGACGGTGACGTCACCGACATCCGGCCGGTGGTGCCATCGCTGGTCGTGGACAACCCGATGGACATGGAGTTCGGCCCGGACGGCGCGCTCTACGTGCTGGAGTACGGCGACGGCTACTTCGCCGAGAACCCGGACGCCCAGCTGTCCCGGATCGACTTCGTCCGAGGCAACCGGACGCCGATCCCGAAGATCAGTGGCACCCCGACGGTCGGGCAGGCCCCGCTGACCGTCGCGTTCTCCAGCGCCGGCACCACCGACCCGGACGGTGACAGGCTCAGCTACGCGTGGGACTTCAACGCGGACGGCTCGGTGGACAGCACCGACCCCAACCCGACGTGGACGTTCCAGGAGAACGGCTCGTACACCCCGACGGTGAAGGTGACCGACCGCACCGGACGCTCCGCCTCGGCGACCCTGCCGCTGGTGGTCGGGCCGACCGCGCCGATCATCGAGTTCGTCACCCCGGTGGCCGGGCAGCCGTTCCAGTTCGGGCAGACCGTCGCGTACGAGGTGAAGGTCACCGATGACCTGCCGGTGGACTGCTCCCGGGTGAAGGTCACGTACGTGCTCGGGCACGACGAGCACGGGCACCCGCTCTCCACGGCGACCGGGTGCTCCGGGACGATTCCCACCTTCGTGGACGGTGGGCACAGTGGTGCGGACAACCTGACCGCGGTGTTCGTCGCCGAGTACACCGACGCGCCGACCGAGCCGGGTGTGCCGCCGCAGTCGGCCTCGGCCACTGTCGTGCTGGACCCGGACCCGGTGGCGGGTCTGGCCGGCTGATCACCTCACGATGACAGCGGCGGCGACCGGAGTGATCCGGTCGCCGCCGCTCCTCGTTCCACCACCGACCGCCGGTCCAGGGCCGTTGCCCGGCTGACCGCCGTCGCCGGGTGGTCGCTCAGGTCCAGTCGCTGTCGACGTGGTTGTCCCGCCAGCGTCCGCCCACCGGCGGGGTGTCGAGCTGCATCCCCTCGTCGGCGTTGCCGGCGAGGTCGTTGTCCTCGACCCGGCTGCCCACGCAACTGCCCCGATCGGTGATCCACAGCCCGTGCGTCTGGGTCTGGTGGTCGTGGTTGTCCCAGATCCGGTTGCCGCGGATGGTGGCCGAGTCGAACGGCGCGTCGATGGTGATGCCGGCCCGCCGCTTCGGCGCGGCAGCCAGTTCGTATCCACATCCCGGTGGCGGGATGTCCCCGCTCCACGCGCTGAACGCGTCCGGGCGGACCGGGGCGAGGGTGAGTTCGTCGCCGGTGTTGCCGGCGACCATGGCGACGGACCGTCCGACCCGCAGCATCTTGCCCCGGTGCCCGTCGTGCGGCCAGTTGGCCGACCGGTCCACCACGGACCGCTCGCCGTAGCGCACGGCATCACCCGTCCCGCCGGTGCCTTCGGCGTACTGTCGCCCGTTGTTGCGGATCCGGTTGTTGAGCACCACCGCGTCGGTCATCTGGTGGTCGACGCGGACCGCGTCCAACCCGTTGCCCCAGATCTCGTTGCTCTCGATCACCACGTCCCGGATCGCGCCCTGGTAGCCGCGCCTGAGGTTGCGCGTGTGATAGCCGTGCTGGCCGTTGCCGCTGATTCGGTTGCCGCGGACGGTGTACGGGCCGGGGGTGTTGCCGATGCTGACCCCGTCGCGCAGGTTGCCGTCGATGACGCAGTCGGTGAGCAGCCCGCCCCGGCCGGCCACCGACGAGGTGCCCTGCGACGACACGTCGAAGCCGGTCTCCAGGTTGCCGGTCATCGTGCAGGCCGAGACGATCAGACCGTCGGCGCCCCAGTCGGAGATGCCGAACCGGTTGCCCTGACTGTGGCAGCCGATGATGCGGTAGCCGCGTGGCGGCTCCCAGTAGTCCTTCTGCAGCTCCAGGAAGATCCCGTTGGTGCCGTTGGCCAGGGCGGTGCAGTTGGCGATGGTCAGCCGCTCCACCGGGCCCCACCCGCCGATGCCGATCCCGATGCCGGCGCCGCCGATCTGCTCGCCGTTGTCGAGGCGACCACAGCCGACCACAACCACGCCGTCGATCAGGGAGTCCTGGAGGAAGTCGCAGCCCAACCCGGTGGCCGCGGTGTGGTGGATGTAGAGGTTGCGGAACACGCCCCGCACCATGTACTGGATACCGAGGCCCTTGGCCAGGTAGCTGTACTCGGCCATCGCGACCCCGGAGCCGTCGATCTGGAAGTCGGAGAAGGTGCAGTCGGCGATGTGCCGGTCCCGGTCGGCGCCGTGCTGCACAGTGGTCCAGAAGGCCAGCGGCGTCGGATCGGCCCGGTTGCCCTCGTTGCTGAGCATGAACCGGGTCGCCGCCGGGCCGGCCCCGATCAGGGAGACACCGCTGCGCCACACCGTCCCCGCGTCCCGGATCGAGTAGATGCCCGGCGGGCAGTAGATGACGCGGGCCCGCCCGTCCGAGGCGTAACCGGCACCGAGACGTTCCACGAGGGCGGCCAGCGCCGGCTGGTCATTGGTCGCGCCGTCACCGGTCAGCCCGTATTCCAGCGCGTCGCAGTAGAGGGGCGCGCCCGCCGAGGCGGGTCGTCGTACCCGGACCGAGTTCAGTAGCAGCTCGTTCGCCACGGCCACAGGTGGCTCCCTTCGACGCGTGCGGTGCGTTCCGGCGGGGCCGACTTCCCGATGACACGGCCGGGAAACCCCCGGCCCGGTGACGCACGCCGGGCAACCCCCGGCCCGACGACGCATGCCGGGAAACCCCCGGCCCGACGACGCACGCCGGGCAACCCCGGACATGGGCCGGCCCCGGCGCCGCACGGGCGGCGCCGGGGCCGGGAGGTGTACGCCGTCAGACGGCGGCGATCAGCAACGCCGGGCGCTCCACGCAGTCGGCGACGTGGCGCAGGAAGCCACCGGCCACCCCGCCGTCGCAGACCCGGTGGTCGAAGGTGAGGCTGAGCTGGGTCACCTTGCGCACGGCGAGTTGCCCGTCGACCACCCATGGCTTGTCCACGATCCGCCCGACTCCGAGCAGTGCGGCCTCGGGGTGGTTGATGATCGGCGTGGAGCCGTCGACGCCGAACACCCCGTAGTTGTTCAGCGTGAACGTGCCTCCGGTCAGCCGGGCCGGCGGCAGGCTGCCGGCCCGCGCGGCGGCGGTGGTCGCCGCCAGTTCGGCGGCCAACTCGGCGGTGGTGAGCCGCTGGGCGTCGCGCAGCACCGGCACCAGCAGACCCCGGTCGGTCTGCGCGGCGATACCGAGATGCACGCCGGCGGACTGGACGATCCGCTGCGCCTCGGTGTCGACCCGGGCGTTGAGCTGCGGGAACCGGCGTAGTCCGCTGAGGCAGATCCGGGCCAGCAGGGCCAGGATGCTCACCGGCGCGTCGGGAGTCGCCGCGTTGATCGCCGCGCGGGTCTCCAGCAGGCCGGTGGCGTCCACGTCGACCCAGATGGTCACCTCGGGGATCTCCCGCCGGCTGCGGGAGAGCTTGTCGGCGATGACCTTGCGTACGCCGGTGAGCGGGATGATGACGTCGCCGTCCCCGGCCGGGGCGAGCGCGACGTGCGGGTCGGGCACGGCGGCGAGCCGGGCTGCGGGCACGGCCAGCGCCGCCTCCACGTCGGCGCGGCGGATCACCCCGCCCGGTCCGGTGCCCCGCACAGTGGCGAGGTCGAGGCCCTGCTCGCGGGCCAGCCGCCGCACGATCGGTGAGATGACCAGGGCAGTCGCCGCGGCTGCGGCGAGATGACCGCCCGCGGTCGGACCGGTGTCGCCAGCCACGTCGGACCCGCGAGCGGGACCGGCAGTGGCCGGTTCGGGAGCCAGCGACAGGCGGGGTCGACGCCGGCGCCGGGTGGCACCGCCGTGCCCGGTGCCGTAGCCGATCAGCACGTTGCCGGAGCCGGCCCGCTCCTCCTCGCGGTAGGTGGCGTGCCCGGCCGGCTCGTCGCCGCCGTCCAGGGGCGCGATGGTGATCAGCGGCTGGCCGACCGGGCGTACCTCACCGGCCGCGCCGTGCAGGGTGACGACCCGGCCGGCGTACGGGCAGGGCACGTCCACGACCGCCTTGGCGGTCTCCACCTCGACCACGCTCTGGTCGACGGTGACGATGTCGCCCACGGCGACCCGCCACTCGACGATCTCGGCCTCGCTCAGCCCCTCGCCCAGGTCGGGCAGGAGGAAGACCTGCGTGCGCTCGACGGTGGTCATGCCGCGCTGCCCTGCGCCGCCCAGCGCGGGTCCGGCTGGTCGTCCCACTGCAACCGGGCCACCGCGTCGAGCACCCGGTCCACGCCGGGCAGGTGGGTGTGCTCCAGCATCGGCGCCGGGTACGGGATGTCCAGCCCGGCGACCCGCAGCACCGGGGCGTGCAGCGCGTGGAAGCACCGCTCCTGCACCCGGGCCGCGATCTCCGCGCCGACACCCGCGAAGCCCTGCGCCTCCTGGATCACCACGCACCGGCCGGTCCGTCGGACCGAGGCGGCGATGGTCTCGTCGTCGAACGGCACGATGGTGCGGACGTCGACGACCTCCAGGTCCCAGCCCTCCTCGCGGGCGGCCTCGGCGGCCTCCAGCGCGACCGGCACCGCCGGCCCGTACGCCACCAGGGTCGCGTCGCGTCCCGGCCGGCGCACGACGGCCCGCCCGAACGGCTCGGTCCGGGTCGGCAGGGCCGCCTCTGCGCTGCCGAAGTAGAGCTTCTTGGGCTCCATGAAGACCACCGGGTCAGGGTCGTCGATCGCCTCGCGCAGCAGCGAGTACGCGTCCTCGACGGTGGCCGGGGTGACCACCTTCAGCCCGGGGGTGTGCGCGTAGTACGCCTCGGACGAGTCGCAGTGGTGCTCGACCCCGCCGATGCCGCCGGCGTACGGCACCCGGATGACGATGGGCACGCTGAGCTTGCCCCGGGTGCGGTTGCGCAGCTTCGCCACGTGCGAGGCGATCTGCTCGAACGCCGGGTACGCGAACGCGTCGAACTGCATCTCGACGACCGGCCGCAGCCCGGACATGGCCAGGCCCACCGCGAAGCCGACGATGCCGGCCTCGGCGAGCGGGGTGTCGAAGCACCGTTTCTCGCCGAAGCGGTCCTGGAGGCCGTCGGTGATCCGGAAGACGCCACCGAGTTGACCGACGTCCTCACCGAAGACGACGACCCGGTCGTCGGCGGCGAGGGCGTCGGCGAGCGCGGTGTTGAGCGCCTTCGCCATGGTGGTGGCCATCAGGCGTCACCCTCCTCGTCGCGAGCGGCGGCCAGCTCGGCGCGGACCTGCTCGCGCTGTTCGATCAGCTGCGGGGTGGGTTCGGCGTAGACGTGGTCGAAGAGGCTCATCGGGTCCACGGTGGGCTGCTCGTTCATCCGGGTCCGCAGGTCCGCCGCGTACGCCTCGGCCTGTTCGGCGACCTCGGCGACCGCCGCGTCATCGAGCACACCGCGGGCGCGCAGGTAGGTCTCCAGGCGGGCGACCGGGTCCCGGTCACGCCAGGCGTCGACCTCGGCGCCGTCGCGGTAGCGGCTGGCGTCGTCGGCGTTGGTGTGCGCCTCCATCCGGTAGGTGTGCGCCTCGACGAGGAACGGCCCGTTGCCGGCGCGGGCGTGCGCGACCGCGCGGGTGAGGACGGCGAGCACGGCGACCGGGTCGTTGCCGTCGACCTGCTCGCTGGGTACGCCGTAGCCGACGCCCTTGTAGGCCAGCGACGGCGCGGCGGTCTGCCGGGACAGCGGGACGCTGATCGCGTACCGGTTGTTCTGCACGAAGAAGACCACCGGCGCCTTGAACACGGCCGCGAAGTTGATCCCCTCGTGGAAGTCACCCTCGCTGGTCGCGCCGTCCCCGATGAACGCCAGCGCCACCGTGTCACGCCCCTGGTATGCCTCGCCGTGCGCGAGGCCGGCGGCGTGCACGCACTGGGTGGCGAGTGGGGTGCACTGCGGCGCGGTGTGCACCTCGGTCGGGTCGTAGCCGCAGTGCCAGTCGCCGCGCAGCAGGGTGAGCACCTCGACCGGGTCGATGCCCCGGGCAACCAGCGCCATCGACTCGCGGTAGGTGGGGAAGACCCAGTCGGTGTCGCGGACCGCGAGAACCGCGCCGACCTGGCACGCCTCCTGGCCCCGCGAGGACGGGTAGACGGCCAGCCGGCCCTGCTTGGTCAGGGCGGTCGCCTGGGTGTCGAAGCGGCGGCCGAGCACCATCCGGCGGTACAGCTCGCGCAGCACCTCGACGGGCGGCTCCGGATAGTCGGTGCGGGCCGGCAGCGGCGTGCCGGTCGGGTCGAGCAGGCGGACGGGTTCGGTGTTCGGCAGCAGCGGGCGCGCCGGGTCGGGCGGGGTGGCCGCCCGACGGGTGCGCGGGGATGCCCTGCGGACCGCCTGGGGAGTGGTCGTCACGGCGGAACCTCCTGGGACGTGTGGTGAGCCTATGCTTCCGCCTGTTGGATGATTGACTCAAGATCCGCGTAGAAGGCGGGACGGTTGGCATGGGGAGGGACCAGCAGTGAGCCAGGAGACCGCAGACGGCGCGGGCCGGGCGGCGGGATCGGGACGATCGGCCCGAGCCCTGGACGAGGTGGACCGACGGATCCTCGACGAGCTGGTCCGGGACGGTCGGACGTCGGTGCGCACCCTCGCCGAGCGGATCCACATTTCCCGCACCAACGCGTACGCGCGGGTGGAGCGGCTGCTGCGCGACGGGGTGATCACCGGCTTCCGGGCCCAGGTGGCACCCGAGGCGGCCGGGCTGGGCACCTCGGCGTACGTCGCGTTGACGATCGAGCAGAACACCTGGCGGGAGGTGTCGGCCGAGCTGGCCCGGGTCCGCTACATCGAGCACGCCGCGCTGCTCGGTGGCGACCACGACGTGCTCGCGCTGGTCCGCGCGCCGGACAACGCCGCACTGCGGGATGTGGTGCTGGGCCGGGTGCAGAGCATCCCGGGGGTGTTGTCCACCCGCACCTGGTTGGTGTTCGAGGAGTTCGACGGGGCCGGCAGCCCCTGGGCCTGAGCGCTCAGCGCTCCGGTGGGGCCTCCAGCCCGTCCCGGTCGGCCAGCTCCAGCAACGGCTCCAGCGAGTGCCGGTCGCCGTCCAGGCCGGCGTGCGGGTCGCTGCACTCGGCTAAGCGAGCCGACATGCTGAGCACGTCGACGGCGAGGTTGCCGCTCGGTCAGGCGATCAGCAGCGCGCCGACCACGATCAGTGGCAGCCCGACGAAGAGGAAGATGCCGACCCCGGTGAGCACCCGCCCGCCGCCGGCCGTCTCGCGCTCCGATGCGGCGCCGAAGATGGCGCGCGGGCCCAGCATGCCGATCCGACTCATCGTCAGGTCACCCGTCACACCGAGGAGCCCGCCCACCACTATCAACGCGATGCCCAGCCGGGTGGTGTACTCGCCGCCGGCGACCGCCACCCAGATCGCTGCCGCGACCGCGACCAGCACCCCGGCGATCACGAACAACAGAAGCGCTTCCCGCAGACCTCGCACAATCGTCACATCGACACATCCCCACCAGTCGCCCCGGACACATTGTTCCGCATCGAACCGTCGTGGCGCTGCCCCCAAGCCGACAACTGTGGCTGGCGCACCGCGCTGGTGGTCGGCGGCTCCCCCTTGACCCCGGCGCAGTGTTGCCCGCCGGAGTGGCCGCGCCGCGTGCCTTCGACGGGGCCGTCAGCCCCTGGTCGTGACGGCCGGGGCTCAGCGCTCCGGTGGGGCCTCCAGCCCGTCCCGGTCGGCCAGCTCCAGCAACGGCTCCAGCGAGTGCCGGTCGCCGTCCAGGCCGGCGTGCGGGTCGCCACGCTCGGCGAAGCGGGCCGGCATGCTGAGCACGTCGAAGTCCTCCGGGCGGGCGTCGTCCAGCTCCGCCCACTCCAGCGGCGCCGACACCAGGGCCTGCGGTGTCGGCCGGATCGAGTACGCCGACGTCACCGTGTGGTCGCGGGCCATCTGGTTGTAGTCGATGAAGACCGGCCGGTCGCGTTGGTCGCGCCACCAGGTGGTGGTGACCAGCTCCGGCAACCGGCGTTGCATCTCCCGACCCAGGGCGAGCACCGCCCGGCGACACTCACCGAAACTCCACCGCGGCTCGATCGACAGGTAGACGTGCAGGCCCCGCCCACCGGTGGTCTTCGGGTAGCCGGTCATCCCCAGCTCGGCGAGGAACTCGTTGACCTCGCGGGCCACCGGCACCACCTGCTCGAAGCCGACGCCGGGCATCGGGTCGAGGTCGATGCGCAGCTGGTCGGGGCGTTCCACGTCCGAGGCGCTGACCGGCCACGGGTGGAAACGCAACGTGCCCAGGTTGGCCGCCCAGATCACCACGGCCAGCTCGCTCGGGGCGATCTCGTCGGCGGTACGGCCACTGGGGAAGGTGATGTGCGCGGTGCGTACCCACTCGGGTGCGCCCGCCGGCAGTCGTTTCTGGTAGAACGCGTCGCCCCGGTTGGTCTGCCGGGTCGCGATCGTCGCGCCCTCGAAGACGCCACGCGGCCAGCGCTCCAGCATCGTCGGCCGGTCCCGCAGGGCCCGCAGGATGCCGTCACCGACCGCCAGGAAGTAGTGGACCACGTCCAGCTTGGTCAGCCCCCGCTCCGGGAAGTAGGGCTTGTCGGGGCTGGAGACGCGGACCAGCCGCTCCCCCACCTGGATCTCCTCGGCCGCCGTCGCCACGCCACCGAGGGTACGACCTGCCCCCACGCCGGACGCCCACCGAGCGGACATCGGCATGGCGGATCACCGGACACGGTTACCGTCGGTGGCGCCCGGGTAGGGGTGCCGCATGGCGGAACTGGCAACCCTCTGGATCGTCCGACACGGCGAGAGCACCGCGAACGTCGCGGCGACGCACGCCGAGGCGTCGGGCGCGGAGCTGATCGATCTGACCCACCGCGACGCCGACGTGCCGCTCTCCGCGACCGGCGAGGACCAGGCCCGGGCGACCGGCCGTTGGCTGGCCGACCTGCCGGACGCGAAGCGCCCGGACGTGGCGGTGGTGTCGCCGTACCTGCGCGCCGTGCAGACCTCCCGACTGGCGCTGGCCGGCACCGACATTCCCGTCCACCGCGACGAGCGGCTGCGCGACCGGGAGCTGGGCATCCTCGACGGGCTGACCGGGCACGGGGTGCGGCGGCGGCACCCGGACGAGGCCGACCGTCGGGAGCGGTTGGGCAAGTTCTACTACCGGCCGCCCGGCGGCGAGTCCTGGACGGACGTGGCGCTGCGGCTGCGGACGCTGCTGGGCGACCTGCGCCGTGACCACGAGGGTAGCCGGGTGCTGCTCTTCGGCCACGACGCGCTGGTCTTCCTGCTTCGCTATCTGGTGGAGGGGTTGACCGAGGATGAGCTGATGGCGCTCACCCGCCAGGAGGTGATCGCCAACTGTTCGATCACCGAGTGGTCGGCCGACGAGGGCCGACTGGCAATCACCGCCTTCAACCGTGTCGAGCACCTGCGGCAGCAGGGCGCCCGGCCAACCAGGGAGGACGAGATCCATGCCGAGCCGGTCTGAGGTGAAGGTGATCACGCCAGGGCTGCTGCGGGACTGGGCACTGCCGGTGCCGGCCGGGGGCAAGGAGAGCCGCGGCACCGTGCTGGTCGTCGGCGGCTCCCGTTTCACCCCCGGCGCGGTGCTCCTCGCCGGGGTGGCCGCTTTGCGCGCCGGGGCCGGGGTGCTCCAGCTCGCCGCCGCCGAGTCCACCGCCGCCACGCTGAGCATCGAGGTGCCCGAGGCGCTGGTGGTCGGCTTGCCGGAGACCGCCGACGGCGCTGTCGCCGCCGACCGGGACGGCCAGCTCGGCGAGCTGGTCGCGCAGGCCGACGTGGTGGCCCTCGGCCCCGGGCTGAAGGCGATCGACGAGACCAACCGCCTGCTGAGCCTGGTCCTGGACGCGGCCCGGCCGCAGACGTCACTGGTGCTCGACGCGTACGCGCTCGGTGCCCTCAGCCACGCACCGGACCTGCTGGTCGGCTCGGGCCGGCCCGTGGTGCTCACGCCCAACGTCACCGAGGCCGGGCACCTGCTCGGGCGGGACCCGGGCGACGACCTGGACGCCGAGGCGGCCGAGCTGGCCGTCCGCTACGAGGCGGTCGTCTCGTTGTACGGGCACGTGGCCGCCCCCGACGGGCGGGGCTGGCGGGAGGAGAGCGGCGACGCCGGGCTGGGCACCTCCGGCAGCGGGGACGTGCTCGCCGGGTTGCTGGCGGGGCTGCTGTCCCGGGGAGCCGACCCGGCTCAGGCCGCCTGCTGGGGCTCGTTCGCGCACGCGGTGAGCGGTCAGCGGCTGATCCCCCGGTACGGCCGGATCGGCTTTCTGGCCCGGGAGTTGCTCGACGAGATCCCCCGCACCCTGGCGATGGTCTGAGGCGGTTTCACCTGTTTTCCGCGTTCGGCGTGGGGGTACCGGAACCCCACCAGCCGAGACTTTTCAGGGAGGTCATACCGGTGTCGACCGATGCCATCGTCCTGCTCAAAGAGGACCACAAGGAGATGCGCCGCCTGTTCAAGGCCTTCCAGGATGCCGAGGAGGGGCCTGCGAGCAAGCGGCAGAAGCTGGTCGGGCAGATCATCGAGGCCCTGACCGTGCACACCTACCTCGAGAACGAGGTGATGTACCCGGAGGTCCGCCGGCTGCTGCCCGACCTGGAGGACGACATCCTCGAGTCGTACGAGGAGCACCACGTGGCCGACGTGCTCTGCGCCGAGCTGGCCGCCATGGACGCGGACCACGAGCACTTCAACGCCAAGACGACGGTGCTGATCGAGAACGTGACGCACCACGTCGAGGAGGAGGAAGAAGAGTGGTTCCCCAAGGTCCGCGAGGCACTGGGTCGTAAGCAGTTGCAGGAGATCGGCGAGAAGATGATCGCGCTGCGGGCGGACGCTCCTCGTACGCCCAGTGACCCGAAGGCGATCAAGAAGGCGATCGACGCGGTGACCGCCTGAGGCGCCTGCTCACACCGAAGGGCCCGGCACGATGCCGGGCCCTTCGTCGTGCGTCGGGGGTCAGTCGCCCGAACCCGGCTCGGCCATCCGGCGGTGCTGTTCGGACTTGAGCTTGTCCGGGATGATCTTGCCGGCAGCGGTCTGCACCTTGTTCATCAGCGAACCCGCGGTGACCGTCTGATCGCCCTTCATCAGCGCCTCGAAGCCCTGCGCGGCGACCTTCGCCGGGCCGTCCTTGGAGCCCGAGCCGACCCGGGTGTCCTCCATGTCGGCCCGATCGAAGAACTCGGTGTCGGTCGGCCCGGGCATCAGCGAGGTCACCGTGACACCGGTGTCCTTCAACTCGTTGCGCAGCGCCTCGGCGAAGGACTGAACGAACGACTTCGAGGCGTTGTACACCGCCTGGAAGGGCCCCGGCATGGTCGAGGCGATCGACGAGGTGAACAGCACCCGGCCGGTGCCCCGCTCGACCATGCCGGGCAGCAACCGCTTCGCCAGGTGCACCGTCGAGCGGACGTTGAGGTCGACAATTTCCAACTCGTCGCGCAGGTCGGTGCCGCCGACGAAGGCGCCGCCAGCGCCCCGGCCGGCGTTGAGCGCCAGGGCGTCCACCGGGCGACCGGTGGCGGCGATCGTGGACGCCAACTCCTCCACGCCCTGCTCACGGGCCAGGTCGACACGGACGGGCTGAACCTCCGGGCCTCCGTCGCGGCGCAGCTTCTCGGCCGCCGAGGAGATACCGTCGTCTTCGGCGACCACGATGAGGTCGAAACCGTGCTCGGCGAACTGCACCGCCAGTTCGTACCCGATTCCGCTGGACGCCCCGGTCACCACGGCGAGCGGCCGGTCGGTGGACGGTGTGGTCATGATGGGTGACTCCTCTCGTGCGGGTGGCGGTCGTACCGGCAGGGGTAACCGCTCCCTACCGTGTGCCCCGACGTCGGCCGCTCAACCCTCCCGACGCGCGGCGCGCGGAGGTCGCCCGGGACGGCCCCGGCCGGACCGGTAGGATCGGACCGGGCCGTTACTGGCGCGTGGGGATGGACAACCATCGGGGAGCGGCCCCGTCATGAGGACGTTTGCCGAGCGCCTGGGCCTTCCCGCACGTCTGTTGGAGGTCGCATGTCGCGCAACGCCGAGTCCACCGCATTCCGTAGTGCCCTTGAGGTGATCCGGGCTGTCGAGCCGCGGGTGGCCGACGCCATCGGCGCGGAGCTGACCGACCAGCGGGAGTCGCTCAAGCTCATCGCCAGCGAGAACTACGCCTCCCCGGCGACCCTGCTGGCCATGGGCAACTGGTTCAGCGACAAGTACGCCGAGGGCACCGTCGGCCGGCGCTTCTACGCCGGCTGCCAGAACGTCGACACGGTCGAGGCGCTCGCCGCCGAGCACGCCCGGGAGCTGTTCGGCGCCGCGCACGCGTACGTGCAGCCGCACTCGGGCATCGACGCCAACCTGGTGGCGTTCTGGGCCGTGCTGGCCGACCGGGTGGAGTCCCCCGCCCTGAAGAAGGCGCAGGTCCGCCACGTCAACGACCTCACCGAGGCCGACTGGTTCACGCTTCGCCGTGAGCTGGGCAACCAGCGGATGCTCGGCATGTCGCTGGACGCGGGCGGCCACCTCACCCACGGGTTCCGGCCGAACATCTCCGGCAAGATGTTCGACCAGCGCAGCTACGGCACCGACCCGGCGACCGGTCTGATCGACTACGACCGGGTGGCCGAGGCGGCCCGCGAGTTCAAGCCGCTGATCCTGGTCGGCGGCTACTCGGCGTACCCGCGGAAGGTGAACTTCCGGATCCTGCGGGAGATCGCCGACTCGGTCGGCGCGACCTTCATGGTCGACATGGCGCACTTCGCCGGCCTGGTCGCCGGCAAGGTCTTCACCGGCGACTTCGACCCGGTGCCGCACGCCCACATCGTCACGACCACCACCCACAAGTCGCTGCGCGGCCCGCGCGGCGGCATGGTGCTCTGCCAGCCGGAGCTGGCCGACCAGGTGGACCGGGGCTGCCCGATGGTGCTCGGCGGTCCGCTGCCGCACGTGATGGCAGCGAAGGCGGTCGCCCTCGCGGAGGCACGCCGGCCCGACTTCGCCGACTACGCCCAGCGGATCGTGGACAACGCGCAGGCGCTCGCCGAGGGGCTGCTGCGGCGGGGCGCGAAGCTGGTCACCGGCGGCACCGACAACCACCTGGTGCTGATCGACGTGTCCGGCTACGGGCTCACCGGCCGGCAGGCCGAGCAGGCTCTCCTGGACTCGGGCATCGTCACCAACCGCAACTCGGTCCCGCAGGACCCGAACGGGGCCTGGTACACGTCCGGCATCCGGGTCGGCACGCCCGCCCTGACCACCCGGGGGCTCGGCACCGCCGAGATGGACCAGACCGCGGAGCTGATGCACACCGTGCTGACGCAGACCACCGCCGGCGCCAACGCCGACGGCACCCCGTCGAAGGCGAAGTACACGCTCGACCCGGCTCTGGCCGACAAGGTCGCCCGCCAGGCCACCGACCTGCTGGCCCCGCACCCCCTCTACCCGGCGATCGACCTGACCTGACCTGACCGGCCCCGGCTGCGGTCCCGGCCGCGTCGATCATGGAGTTGTGGTGCCCGAAACGGGCGGATGCACGGCGTTCGTCCACCACCACAACTCCATGATCGACGACGCGGGTGGGGCTCGGGGGCGTCGCAGGGGGTTAGTTCATGGGGCGCTTCAGGTGGTAGCGGTGGACCTCGGTGCTTCCCTGGACGTTGTTCACGTCCTCGGCGGCCGAGACCAGCTCCCATCCCTCCCGGCCCGCGCGGTTGAGGTGCGCGATGGCGGTGTCACCGAAGGCGGTGATGTCCTTACGGGACCCGTCCGGCGCGTACCAGACGAACGAGACATGGAAATTGCGGCCCTGTCCCTGATAGCGGCGGACGAGCAGGGCGTACTCCCAGGCAACCATGCGGCCTATTATGACCGTCCAACCAGGACGACGGCACGCGGGTCGTCGCGCATTGCCATCCGATGAACGCGCTGTGTCAACCCGCCCGGCGGGCCACCTCGTCGGTGATCAGGGCGGCCAGGCGGTCCAGCCCGACGTCGATCTGTTGTGGTGTCACCGCGCTGACCGACAGCCGCAGCGCGCACGCCGGCGCGGTGTCGTCGTAGAAGTGCGCCATCGGCGTCCACAGCACCCCGTAGTCGCGGGCCGAGCGGTCCAGCAGCGCGTCGTCGACCGGAAACGGCACTGTCACCACCACGAAGAACCCGCCGGCCGGCACCGTCCAGCGCACCGCCGCCGGGCCGCCCGCCCGGCCCGGGAACCGCCGGCGCAGCCCGGTCACCAGATGGCGCAGATTCCGGGTGTACGCGGAACGCTCCCGGGTGTTCGCCGCCACCAGGCTGCACCCGTTCTCCAGCAGCCGGCCGCCGATCACCGCCTGCGCGATCGGTGACGTGTTCACCGTGACCATGCTCTTGATCATGGCGAGCTGGTCCGCGAGCGGGCCGACCCGGCCGTCCGGCCCGGCCACCCGCTGGTCGGCGACCACGTAACCGACCCGCGCCCCGGGCAGCACGGTCTTCGCGAACGAGCCGAGGTAGACGACCCGACGCCCGGTGTCCAACGCCTTGAGGGTGGGCGGGCGCGGCCCGTCGGCGGAGTGGAACAGCCCGTACGGGTTGTCCTCCAGCAGCAGCAGGTCCTCCTCGGCGGCCAGCGTGAGCAACCGTCGCCGGTCCTCCGCCGAGATGCTGACCCCGGACGGATTGGCGAAGTCCGGCATCACGTAACAGGCACGCGGCCGAAGCCCCGACGCGCGGGCCCGCCGCACCTGGGCCGACAGGTCGGCCAGGTCCACTCCGGACGGTCCGCCGGCAACCGGCCACACCGGCAGGTCGACCAGCCGCGCCGCCCCGGTCAACCCGACGTAGGTCGGGGCGACCGCGAGCAGCACATCCTCCGGTCCGGCGCGCAACGCCCGCAGCGCCAGGAACATCGCCTCCTGGCAGCCGACGGTCACCACGACGGCCTCCGGGTCGACGGTGATCCCCTCGTCGACCGCGAGGTTGCGGGCGATCAGGTGGTGCACGATGCCCTTGGTCCGACCGTACTGGAGCAGCAGCCGCCGGGCCTGCTCGGACGAGTGACCCAGGTCGTCGGTGAGGTGCCGGTGGAACGTGTCCAGGTGCCGGTGCACCGCCGCGAGGTCGAAGAACTCCTCGTACGGCCGGCCGGCCGCCAGCGACACCGCCGCCGGGTAGCGCTCGGACACCTCGTTGAGGAAGTTCATCGAGGTCAGCGCCGGATCGCCCAGCGCGGGGTGCAGGTCGGCGACGGTCAGGTCGACCGGGTCGGTGGCAGTCACCGCTCAGCCCGCGTCGAGGGTCCGCAGCGCGGCGGCCGCCGCGGGGTCGGCGCAGCCGGCCAGGGTGAGCGCGTCGGTCAGCTCGGCGGCGAGCAGCGTCAGCGCGTCCCGCGCGCCGCGTTCGCCACCGGCGGCCAGCGCCCAGAGCAACGGCCGGCCGACCAGCACCCCGGCGGCGCCCAGCGCGAGCGCCCGCAGCACGTCGGTGCCGCTGCGGATGCCGCTGTCCAGCAGCACCTGGCAATCGCCGCCGACCGCGTCGACGACCTCCGGCAACATGGTGACACTGGCCGGCGCGCCGTCGAGTTGCCGGCCGCCATGGTTCGACACGACCAGCGCGTCCGCGCCCACCCGGACCGCCTCGACCGCGTCGCGGGGGTCCAGCACTCCCTTGACCACCAGCGGCAGGTCGACCTGCTCGCGTAGCCAGGCCAGGTCCGCCCAGCGCAGCGCCGGCGCGAACGAGGAGGCGGTGTGCGCGGCGAGCGCGGACACCCCGGGTGCACCGGCGTGCGCCAGGGCGTCGCGCCCGTCGGGCAGGTTCGCCGCCACCACGTCGTCCGGCAGCCGGAAGGCGTTGCGCAGGTCCCGGGGACGCCGGCCGAGCACCGGGACGTCCACGGTGACCACCAGTGCCCGACAACCGGCCGCGACGACCCGGGCCAGCAGGTCACGGACGAGGGCCCGGTCGCGCAGCCAGTAGAGCTGGAACCACACGTCCGCGCCGACAGCGGTGACCTGTTCGAGAGGTGTGCTGCCCAGCGTGCTCGCCAGGTACGGGATCCCGGCCGCGCCGGCCGCCGAGGCGAGGCCCAGCTCCCCGTCCGGGTGCATCAGGCGCTGGTACGCCATCGGCGCCACCCCGACCGGCATGGCGTACGGGCGGCCGAGCAGCCGGGCGCCGAGGTCGACGGTGTCCACCCCGCGTAGCATCCGGGGCAGCACGGCGACCCGGTCCAACGCGCGACGGTTGGCCGACACTGTCACCCCGGACGCGCTGCCGCAGTCGACGTAGTCCCACACGTCCTCCGGCAGCACCGTGCGGGCCCGCTCGGCGTAGTCGGTGAGCGACACGGCCGGCAGGTCGGTCAGCACCGGCTCAACCACCGCGCACCGCCGTGCCCGTCGGGCCATCCGCCGGCTCGTCACGCTCGGGCGCCAGCCCGAACCGTTCCCGCAGGAACGCCGCCGCGTCGGCCTGCGCCCGCCGGCCGTCGGTGAAGACGCCCGGCATGGCGAAGAAGCCGTGGATCATCCCCGGGTAGTGCCGCACCCGGGTGGGTACGCCGGCGGCGGCCAGTCGCTCCGCGTACCGCTGCCCCTGCGCGCACAGCGGGTCCAGCTCGGCGGTGACCACCAGCGCCGGGGGCAGGCCGGTCAGGTCGTCGGCGAGCAGCGGCGACGCGAGGGGGTCCTGGGCGTGCGCCTCGTCGGTCAGGTAGTGCGTCCGGTACCAGGCCACCGAACGGCTGTTGAACAGCGTCGGGTCGTCGTCGGCCGGGTCGGTGGGCTCGCCGCTCTGGTCGGTGTTCGGATAGACCAGCAGCTGCGCGGCGAGCGTGGGCCCGTGCGCGCGGCTGAGCAGGGTGACCGCGGCGGCCAGGTTCCCGCCGGCGCTGTCCCCACCCACCGCCAGCCGGTCCGGGTCAACGCCCAGCCGGTCGGCATGGCCGACGACCCAGCTGGCGGCCGCGTGGCAGTCGTGCACCGCCGCCGGGAAGGGATGCTCCGGGGCGAGCCGGTAGCCGACGGTGATCACCTGACAGGGCACGGCGTTGGCCAGTCGACGGCAGATGCCGTCGGCGGTGTCGATGCTGCCGAGCGTCCACCCGCCGCCGAAGAAGTACAGCAGGGTGGGCAGCGGGCCCGACCCTGCCGGCCGGTACACCCGCAGCGGCAGCTCGCCGGCCGGGCCGAGCATTCGCTCGTCGCGTACCTCGGACACCGGCTCGACCGCGCCGGAACCGGCGCGGATCGCGGCCAGGTCCGCGGCGCGCGCCTCGGTCAGCGTCTGCGTGTACAACGGCGGGGTGCCGGTCGCGGCGCGGGCCGCCCGGTACGCCGCCACCTCCGGGTGCGGGGCCATGTCGCTCCTATCCGCCGGTGCTGACGAGCAGCTTGTCGATGCCGCGCAGGAACAGGCTGCCGCTGTACGTCGGCGTCTCGGTGACGGTCAGCCCGGGGAACCGGGCGAACAGTCGGGGCAGCGCGAGGCGGCCCTCCAGTCGGGACACCGCCGCGCCGAGACAGAAGTGCAGACCCACCCCGAAGGCCAACGACGGCGGGCCGGGTCGGGTCGGGTCGAAGACGTCCGGGTCCGGGAACCGTGCCGGGTCCCGGTTGGCCGCCCCGATGATGATCAGCACGTTGTCGTCCCGGGCGACCGGCACATCACCCAGCACCATGTCGGCCGGCGCGGCACGGGCCAGGAAGTGCACGGGGCTCTCCAACCGCAGCACCTCGTCGACGCAGCCCGCGGTCAGCTTGTCGTCGGTGGGCATCGCCGCGACCGTCTCCGGGTGGGCCAGCAGCAACGGCATCCCGTTGCTGAACATGTAGACGGTGGTGACGAAGCTGGCGTTGAACAGCACGATCAGGTTGCTGACCAGCTCCTCCTCGGTCAGCTCCACCTCACCCGAGTCGAGGGCCTCCACCAGCCCACTCAGCAGGTCGTCCCCGGGCACCCTGCGGCGGTGCGCCAGCAGCTCCCGGTAGAAGACCCGCAGCTCCTCCGCCGCGGTGTTGGCGGCGGCCAGACGTTCCGGGGTCTTCCCGGCGACGTCCAGGAACTCGTCGATCCATTCCACCCGCTCGCGGTACCACGCCAACTCCCCCGCCGGGATACCGATGAACTCGGCCATCACCAGGGCCGGGACCGGGTACGCGAAGTCCGCCACGAAGTCCACCACGGCGTTTCCGGCGTCGGCCATCCGGTCCAGCAGCTCGTCGACCACCCGCAGGATCACCGGTTCCAGCGCGCCCAACCGGCGCGGCGTGAAGGTGCGGGAGAACACGTGCCGCATCCGCGTGTGGTCGGGCGGGTTCACGAACATCATCGAGGTCTGGAAGGTGCGCAGGATCTCCTGCTCCTGCCAGCCCGGCGGCGGCTGTTTGGTCCACTGCGGATCGCGCAGCAACCCGTCGACGAGGTCGTAGCCGACCGCCAGCGCCGCCACCGTGCGGTGCTCGGCCCGGGCCGGGACCGCGCTGACCGGCCCGAGCTTGTGCAGGCCGGCGTACCACGGATACGGGTTCTGTCGGCCCTGCTCGCTGTACAGGCCGGTGAGCAACTCCTGCGCCGTCACGACGCGCTCCTCCCCAGGATGTCGGTGCCGGGGCAGCGAGGATCACCCGCCGCCCCGGCCGGTGTCACAAGCCGAGCAGCCGCAGCGGCACAGCGTTCGCCAGTGCCTGGTTGCCGGCATCGTTCGGGTGGATGTGGTCACCCGAGTCGTACGCGGGCAGCAGCTGACTGGGCCGCGCCGGGTCGCGCAGCACCCGGTCGAAGTCGAGCAGCCCGTCGAACTCGCGGCTGCCACGCAGGTACGTGTTCACCGCCTGCCGGGTGGCTTCCTTCTGCGGAGTCCACACGCCGGGCGCCCCGTGCCCCTCGTACGGGGTCAGCGTGGCCACCAGGCTGGTCAGCCCTCGCTGCTGGAGCTGCTGGTTGATCTGCCGCAGGGTAGCGATGATCGCCTCGGGTGAGTCGTTGGACATCCAGATGTCGTTGATGCCCAGGTGGGTGACGACGGTGCGCACCCCGGTCTGGGGAAAGACGTCCTCGTTGAGCCGGGCCGCCGCGTTCGGGCCGAGCTGGTAGTAGCCGGGGTAGTTGCCGTCGCCCGGCTCGGTGCCCTCGTGGTTGAGGCGGTTGCCGGCCAGGCTGAGGTTGAGCACGCCCGGGGTGCGCGGGTCCGGCCGGGCGGCGAGCAGCCGGTCGGAGAGCAGGTCGGGCCAGCGCCGGTTGGCGTTGACGGTGCTGCCGTTGCCGTCACCGATGGAGTCACTGAGCACCACCACCGCGCCCGGGGTGGCCCTGCGCTGTACGTCGATCCCGGAGAGGAAGAACCAGCAGCAGGTGGGGCGGGTGGTGAACCCGGTGCCCTCGGCGGCCCCGGTCAGGTCCCCGGCGCCGATGAAGTTGGCCTGCTGCGACTGCCCGTGGAAGGTGGTCGGGCCGGTCGGCGTCGGGAAGTGCACTGTGACCACCAGGTCGCTGTCGTCCGCGACCGGGAACGCCAGCGGGTCGCTGAGCAGCTCGGCGCCCCGGTTCATGGTCGCCGAGCCGTTGCCGGTGAAGGTCAGCGGGCGCACCGAGGCCGGATCGATGTCGGAGAGGTCGTCGGCGGTGGCAGTGTTGGGTCGGGCGACGGTGGCCCGACCGACCGCTACCGCCTGCTCGCCGTAGAGGTTGCTCAGACGGACCCGCAGCGCCGGACCGCCCACCGATACGTGCACGATCATCCGTACGCTCTGGTCGTTCAGACCGGTGTTGGTCAGCCCGACCGAGTTGCCCCGGGTGACCGCGGTGGCCCAGCTGCCCGCCCACTCGGACCGGTCCGGTCGGCCGGCGGCGGTCCCGGACGGACCGGCGCTGGCGACGACCGCGGGTGTGCCCGTGACCAGCAGCGCGGCCGCGGCGGCGATGACGTGCCATCTCTTCGGGGTCGACATTGAACCTCCATCGTGTGGCAGCCCAGGGCCGTCCGCTGACGGCGCCCGCCTGGACGATGGTCCAGAAACCTAGCCGCCGCCGCTGACGGGCGTCAATCAACCTGATCGACGCGATCAAATGTCCGGCGGGCCTGTCGGATCGCCCCGTCGGCACGGTTCCGACCAACCGTTACCGGCCTAGGCTCGCAGTCGGCGGGCTCACCGGAGCGCGCGCCACCGTCGCGTCGTCACCGGGCGCTGCCCGGGGACCGCCGCTTTCTCGGATGGGGGCAGTCGGATGACTGACGGACCTGGGCACACCTACGTGGACCGAGTGCTGGATCTCTTCGCCGGCTTCGGGGACCGGGAGGCGCTGGTCGGCGGAGACCGCCGGCTCACCTACACCGAGGCCGCCGCGCTGGTGCGGACGATGGCCGCGACCCTGACCCGGCACGGCGTACGCCCCGGTGCGGCGGTGCTGGTGACAGTGGCGAACGCGGTCGAGGGCCCGTTGCTCCAGCTCGCGCTGCATCTCATCGGCTGCCGGACCATGTGGGTCGCCCCGGTGACCGCGCGCCGGGAGGTCGACGAGTTCATCCGCCTGGCCCGCCCGGACGCCCTCGTCTACGACGCCCGGGACCCGGCCAGTCTCGGCCCGGACCTGGCCGCCGCGCTGCCCGGCACGCCGTTGTGCTGTCTCGGCCCGGGAGGCGCCGGCCCGGACCTCACCGCCGACGCCGACGCGGCGGAACTGCCGGCATCCGTGCCGGCACCGGAGTCGTTCCTGCAGACCAGCGGCACCACCGGCAGCCCCAAGCTGGTGCACCACCGGGAGAGCTTCTACGCGCAGATCCTCACCCTGGCCGCCGACTTCCGCGCCGCCGGGTTCCCCCTGCTGCGGCACCTGTCGCACTCCCCGATGTGGTTGGCCAGCGGGCAGATCACCACCCTGTTCAACCTGTTCACCGGCGGGGTGCTGTTCCTGCGCGACGACTGGGACCCGGTGGCCTTCGTGGACACCGTACAGCGGGAGCGGATCAACTCCACCTTCCTCACCCCGCCGATGCTCTACGAGGTGCTGGACCACCCGGCGCTGGTCGGCGCGGACTTCAGCGCCATGTTCATGTTCAACGTGGGAGCGGGGCCCGCCGCGCCCGCCCGGCTGCGCCAGGCCATCGCGCGGTTCGGCCCGGTGCTGCGCATCGTGTACGGCCTCAGCGAAGCCGTGGTGATCACCGCGCTGCCCGGGTTGACCGATGACCCGGAGCACCCGGAGCGGCTGCGGTCCTGCGGTCGACCCTACGGCGACGTACAAATCGAGATCCGCGACGACGACGGCACGGTGCTGCCGCCGGGGCGCGACGGCGAGGTGTGGGTGCAGACCCGACTGAGCTTCGCCGGCTACCACGGCCAGCCCGAGCTGACCGCGCAGACGCTGGTCGACGGCTGGGTGCGTACCCGCGACATCGGGCACCTCGACGACAACGGTTACCTCTACCTGGTCGACCGCGCGCACGACATGATCGTCACGCACCGGCGGAACTGGGCGATCTTCTGCCGCCCCATCGAGGACGTGCTGGCCGGGCATCCCCAGGTACGGGCCGCCGCCGTGATCGGCGTACCGGACGAGACGGTCGGCGAGGTCCCGTACGCGTACGTCGTGGCCGCCCCGGACGCCACGGTCACCGGCGCCGAGCTGATCGACCTGGTGACCGCGGAGCTCAACGAGATGTGGGCGCCGGCCGCTGTGGAGTTCATCGACCGGTTGCCGGTGAACCGGTCGGTCAAGGTGGACAAACGGGCGCTGCGCGAGCGGTACGCGGCGCGTCGGGCGGCGGCGGTCGGGGCGTGACTCCCCGCCGGCAACTGGTCGTCCTGGTCGGCGCGGACCTGATCTCCAACCTGGGCACCCGCATCTCGGTGGTGACCATTCCATGGCTGGTGCTGGTCACCACCGGCAGCCCGACCAAGATGGGCCTGGTCGCGTTCGCCGAGACCCTGCCGTACCTGCTGTCCAGCGCGCTGGGTACACCCTGGGCGGACCGGATCGGCCTGCGCCGCACGTCCATCCTCTGTGACGCCGGCAGCGCGGTGGCCATGGTGGTCGTCGCGCTGACCCCGTGGTTGGGTTTCGGTTCGCTGGTGGCGCTGGTGGCGCTGGCCGGCGCGCTGCGCGGCATCGGGGACCGGGTGAAGCACGTGATGTTCCGGCCGGTCGCCGAGGCCGCCGGGGTGCCGCTGATCCGGCTGACCTCGGCGTACGACGGGTTGAGCCGGGTGGTGACCCTCTTCGGCGCCGCCGTGGGCGGCGTGCTGATCGCCGCGTTCGGGGTGACCGAGGCGATCCTCATCGACGCGGCCAGCTTCGGTGTCTGCGCGCTGCTGATCGGTGTCCTGGTCCGGCCACCGGCCGCGCCGGCGAAGCCCGCCGAGCCGGAGAGCTACCTGCGAGCGCTGCGTGCAGGATTCGGCTACCTGGGCCGGGACCGGCCGCTGCTCAGCATGCTGCTGGTCATCTCGGCGCTGAACATGGTGGCCAACGCCAGCGTGGCCGTCTACATCCCGGTGTGGGTCGCCCGGGAGCTGCACGGCCCCAGCGGGCTCGGTCTGGTGCTGGCGGCGTTCTCGGCGGGCGCGCTGCTGGGCAACGTCGTCTTCACCGCGCTCGGGCCGAGGCTGCCCCGCCGGCTGACGTTCCTGGTCGGGGCGCTGATCGCCGGCACACCCCGGCTGGTCGCACTGGCGATCAGCGACGAGCTGCCGGTGGTGCTCCTGGTGACCTTCCTGTCCGGCATCGGCATCGCGGCGGTCAACCCGCTGCTCGGGGTGGCGCTCTACGAGCGGGTGCCTGCGGAGTTGCAGACCCGGGTGATCGGCATCGCCGGTTCGCTGGCCTTCGTCGGTCTGCCGGTCGGCGCGCTGCTCGGCGGCTGGTCGGTGGACGCTCTGGGTCTCACCCCGGCGCTGCTGACCATGGCGGCGGCGTGCCTGCTGGTCAGCGCGTACCCACTGCTGACCCGGCCGTCCGAGCCGAGGACACCGACGCGGCCCACCCCCGCCGTCGCGCCCTGACAGTTGGGCTCGCACGAGCACACTGCGGCCCGCTGAGCGCGTACCGTGTGGACATGCCGAGCTGGGAGGACGTCCGCCGGATCGCGCTCGCTCTGCCGGAGACCACCGAGCGTCCGTCGTACGACGGGTTGCCGGCCTGGCGGGTCCGGGACAAGCCGTTCGTCTGGGAGCGACCGCTGCGCCGCGCGGACCTCGACGCCCTCGGTGACGCCGCGCCCGACGGCCCGCTGCTCGGCGTACGGGTGGCCGACCTCGGCGTCAAGGAAGCCCTGCTCGCCGACGACCCGTCGGTCTACCTCACCACCCCGCACTTCGACGGGTACCCGGCGGTGCTGGTCCGGCTCGACCGGATCAACCTGTCCGAGCTGACCGAGGTGGTCACCGAGGCGTGGTATTCCCGCGCCCCGAAACGCCTCGCCGCCGCCCACCGCGCCGATCAGGAGCCCACGAACGCCTAGACCGCGTCAGCGGGTGGCCGGGGCAGCGTGTTCGCTGCGGCAGCGGGGGCAGCGCAGGCGCGCTCCGGCGGCCGCCGCACCGGCGACGCCAACCCGACAGCGCCGCGAGGTGCTCGACGGGCGTTGGGTTGATGGCACGGAGGGCGTCGGGCGGGCCTGGCCGGGCGGGCGGTGGTCGGCTAGCGTGCCGGAATGGCATCGACGCTGGCCGAATCGACTGATCCGTACTGCCTGCGATCCGGGGAGGCCGCCGAGCTGCTGCGCGGGCACCCGTGGCGGCGATTCGTCGCACTGGGCGACAGCGTGATCGAGGGCAGCTGCGAGCCGACGCCCGGCTACTCGGACGTGCAGTGGGCCGACCGGATCGCCAGCGAACTGGACGCCGCCCGCCCGGGTCTGGCGTACCTGAATCTCGGCCGCAGTGGGCTGCGCGCGCACCAGGTGCGAGCCGAGCAGCTCGCGCCGGCGCTGGCCTTCGCACCCGACCTGGCGCTGGTGGTCTGCGGCGGAAACGACGCCTTCCGCCCGGCGTACGACGCGGACGCGGTCGACGCGGAGCTGACTGCGATGATCATTGCGCTGCGGGACGTCGGCGCGCACGTGGTCACGGTGGGGATGTTCGACGTCTCGTACAGCCCGGCGGTCCCGGAGGCCCTGCGCCCCGGCCTGCGGGAGCGGATGCGCCTCCTGTCCGCGCGCACCGCGAGGCTCGCCGAGCGCCTGGGCACCGTCCACGTGCACCTGACCGATCACCCGCTGACGGCCGACCCGACCCTCTACAGCACCGACGGCAGGCACGGCAGCGCCCGCAGCGACGCCATAGCAACGGCCGAAACCCTCCGCGCCCTCTCCCCCCACCGCCCCTGACCGACCCTGCGGCCCCCGGTCCCACCCTGCGCCCCGGTCCCCACCCGGTGATCAAGAGGTTTGCGTCATCGGACCTGGCGTGTCGTGACCGAAACCTCTTGATCACCGGGGCGATCGCGCGGTGGGCGTGGGGGTCAGTCCTTTAGGAGGACTCCGGTCATCAGGACGCCGTGGGCCAGGTTGAGGACTCCGTCGCAGCCGGGGTAGCCGACCCTCGCCAGGCCGCCGGAGGCGTGCCGGCCGAACAGGTACGGAGCGAGGGAGTACGGCACCTCCGCCGTCACCGTCTCGCCCGTCTCGATCTGCACGAAGTCCATCGACACCCGGTCGGTCGGCAGGTACTCCTGAAGGATCGCGCCACCCTGGTCGACAGCGGCCCGTACCCCGTCGGCCCAGTCCGTCGGGCTCAACTCCGGGCCGAGCAGCACGCCGTGCCCTGCGGAACCGTCAGCCGGTTTGGCCACCAGCTTCGCCTGGCCGGCGATCGCCCGGTCGAGCACCGCGGCAGTCAGCGGCACCGTGTACGGCACGTGCCGGCGGATCAGCGTCTGATCGTCGGCGGGCAGACCATCCACGTCCTCCCACAGCCACGCGAAGGTGATCTTGTTGCCGAGCAGCCAGGCCGCCGCCGAGACGAACATCGGCAGCGTGCCCGCCGCGAGGGCACCGGCCACCGCGTCCAGGCCGGCGGTCGGGGTGACCCGGTTGGGCACGAACAGCCGGAACAGCGCGTCGACCGGCGCGCCGTCGACCACCAGGCGACTGTCGGCGTCCAGGGTGGCGGTGGAGACCGGGGCGATGACCAGGTCGATGCCGAAGTCCCGGGCCCGTACGGCCAGTGGGTCGAGGATCCGGATGAACGTCTGCGGGTCGTCCAGACCGGGATAGTCGGAGTCGAAGTCCATCAGCAGCGCCACCCGGGCGCCGTCGGGCAACCGCAGCTCGTCGCGGATCGCCACGAACCGTTGGTCGAGCAGTGACGGTGCCGCCCGCGCGGGCAGGTCGTCCAGGATGCCCTGCTCCTGGTAGAGCCGCGCGAAGCGCTGGATCACGGTGTCGGCGTCGAAGCCGCCACCGAGGCTGCTGTCGATGTTGTACTCGACGAACTTCGGCACCCCCGCCGAGAAGATCACGTCCGGCCGGTACGCGGCCAGCAGCGCCTCGCTCAGCGGCTCCGACTCGTCCAGCAGGCGGGTCTCCCCCGCCGGTACGTCGAGCAGCCGGCGCAGCTCACCGGCGGTGCCCGCCCGACGACGGCAGGCGTCGAGGATCAGCTGGGCGAGCCGGTCGCAGACCTCGTTCAGCTGCCGCCAGGCGTCGGCGGTCAGGACCGGGGGGCGGGCCAGTCGCCACTGTTTGTTGTAGGTGGCCCGGCCGTGGAAGACCTGCTCCCAGGCCGCCGCTCCACTGGTCACCATGGCTCGTCGGGCCGGCTCCGGCAGGTCGGTCCAGGCTCGGTCGGCCGCCGGCCACGCGTAGTTGGGGTCGATCATGATCCGTCCTTCATGGTCAGGTGGATGGCGGTGGCGAGCTGGTCCCGGGACGGTTGCACGGCCCGGTCCAACGCCGGCGCGAACGGCAGCACCGCCCCGTCCGGGCGGGTGACCCGGCGGGGAGGGGCGAGCAGTCGGACGCGCTCCACCACCGAGGCGATGATCTCGGCGGCCATGCCGCAGGAGCGGTTGGCGTCGTCGAGCACCACGAGCCGCCCGGTGCGCGCCACCGACTCGGTCAGGCCGTCGATGTCGAACGGGTACAGCGTGCGCGGGTCGAACACCTCCACCGAGACCTGGTCGGCCAGCTCCTCGGCCACCGCGAGCGCGTCGTGCACCAGGTGCCCGACCGCGACCACTGTGACGTCGTCGCCGAAGCGGTGGATCCGGCCCCGGCCCAGCGGCACCGGGGTCAGGTCCTCGACGTCCTCCCGCAGGTCCATGGCGCCAGCCGGGGCGAACACCACCACCGGGTCGTCGTGGCGGATCGCGGTGACCAGCAGCCCGTACGCGTCGGCCGGGGTGGCCGGCACGACGGTGACCACGCCGACGTGCGCGAAGAGGCTGTACGGGTGGTCGGAGTGCTGCCCGGCCCAGCCCGTGCGCGAGCCGGAGCCGGGGACCAGGTAGGTGACCGGGACGGCGCACTGCCCACCGGTCATCAGCGGGAACTTGTGGGCGTGGTTGACGATCTGCTCGAAGACCAGGAACAGCAGCGACGGGATCTGGAACTCGATCACCGGCCGCAACCCGGCCAGCGCCGCGCCGGTGGCGAAGCTGGTGAACGCCTGCTCGGACAGCGGGGTGTCGCGTACCCGCTCGGTCCCGAAGCGCTTGGCCAGGCCGGTGGTCACCATCGACGCTCCGACCTGGACGTCCTCGCCGAGCAGGAACACCGCCTCGTCGCGGGTCAGCTCGTCGGCGAGTGCCCGGGTCAGCGCCCGGCGGTACGACAGTCGGGGCACCTCAGCCACCTCCGGTGCGGACGGTCATTCAGCCACCTCCGGTGCATGCGGTCATTCAGCCACCTCCGGTGCGGGCGGTCATGCCGCTGGCGTACAGGTAGGCCAGGGCGTCGGCCGGGTCGGGTTGCGGGCTGGCCAGGGCGAAGCGCACGGCCACGTCGAGGGTTTCCTCGACCTCGGCGTCCACTGCGGCACGGTCGACGGCGGAGAGGCGCTCACCCTGGATACGCACCGGGTCGCGGGCCCGACCCCGGGTCACCTCGTCGGGCGGGCGGTAGTCGAGGCGTACCGCGTGCTCGAAGGTGTGGTGGACGTCGAAGCGGTAGGTACGGGCCTCGATCAGCTCGGGACCGCCGCCGGCGCGCATCCGGTCGACGGCGGCGGCCGCGGCGACGCGTACCGTCTCGGGGTCCTGGCCGTCGACCTGGACGGCCGGGACGCCGAAGGCGGCGGCCCGGCCGGTGATGCTGCCGGCCACCGCGCCGGCGACCGGCATGGTGGTGGCGTAGCCGTTGTTCTCGCAGACGAACAGCACCGGAACCCGCCAGAGCGCGGCCAGGTTGAACGCCTCCAGCAGCATCCCCTCGTTGACCGCCCCGTCGCCGAAGAAGCTCACCCCGACGGTGTCGCGCCCCCGACGTCGGTGGGCCCAGACCGCACCCGTGATGATCGCCCCGGAGGCCCCCACGATCGCGTTGGCGCCGAGCACGCCGAGGCTGAAGTCGGCGGCGTGCATCGAACCGCCCCGCCCGGCGTTGAGGCCGGTGACCCGACCGCACAGCTCGGCGAGCATCCGGGCCGGGTCCGCGCCCCGGGCCAGGACGTGCCCGTGTCCGCGATGGGTGCCGGCGATCACGTCGTCGGCACCCAGGGCGGCGCAGACGCCGGCGGCGATCCCCTCCTGACCGAGGTACGGGTGGATGCCGCCGACGATCTGCCCGCCGTGGACCAGCTCCACCGCCCGTTCCTCGAACCGGCGGATCAGCCGGACCGTGCGGTAGAGCCGGACCGGGTCGGCGTCGGTCACGCCGGTCCCTTGATGGCCGCGAGGATGTCGTCCCACAGTCGGGCCCGGGCGGTGAGGGCGGTGTTGACCGTGTCGGCGCACTCCTGCCACTTGGTGTCGTCGTCGCCGCACAGGTCGGCGAGCATCTGCATGGCCATCGGGGTGTGCTGTTCGCCGTCGACCTCGATGTGCCGCTCCAGGTAGTCGACGAACGTGTGCAGCCGGTTGCTGCGCTCGTTGACCGAGACGACCTGCGTGAACATGTCCGGGATGAGGTCCTCACGACCGAACGCGAAGGCCGCCGCCTGGCAGTGCACCGGGGTCGACTCGATGATCCGCCAGGTGGTGGCGGCGAACCTCGCCGACGCGGCCGGCACCCCGGCCTCGGTGAGCGCGTCGGTCACCGGCCGGCCGGCGCGCAGCAGGTCGACGAGGGCGTTCACGGCCGTGGTGTCCGCGCCGGCCTCGACCATGCCCTGCACGTACAGCTCGAAGTGGCTGATGTAGCCGCCGCCCAGCTCGTCGCTCTCCTCGACCATGACGATGTCGTTGATGAGGCGGCGGCTGCCGGTCGGGCCGGTCGGGATCCACGGCACGGTGACGCAGGTCAGCTGCCGTTGCAACGACTTCAGCAGGGACATGAAGTCCCAGACCGCGAAGACGTGGTGCTGCATGAAGGTGACCAGCGCCTTATGGGTGTCCAGGTTGGCGTAGAGCGGGTGCTTGACCACCACGTCACGGCGGTCGGTCACCGCCTTTTCCAGCCGTTCGATGCCCGGGTGGGTCCTACCCCAGTCGTAGCGTGACATGTCAGCCTCCCTGTTGGGCGCGGTGGCGCCAGATGACCGGGCAGTAGTCGGGATCCGCGTAGTCGGGCCGCCCCTCGTGGGTGCGGCGGACCAGCACGTCGTGGTTGTACGCGGCGAGCGTGCCGTCGGAGAGCGGATACTCCCGCCAGGCGTTGTCGCCGTCCTGCAGGTGCAGCGAGATCGCCTGTCGGGGGCGACCGCTGACGTTGGGGCCGCTGCCGTGGTAGGTGCGGCAGTGGTGGAAGCTCACGTGGCCCTTGGGGATCACCATGGGGATCTTGCGGATCTCCGCACCGTTGTACGCGGCGTTCTCGGCCAGCATCTCCTCCAGCTGGCTGCGGTCCCGGTCGGCGAAGTGCCGCACCACTGTGTCGTCGGCGCCGATCTCCTTCCACCGGTGCGAGCCGTCGACCATGGTGATGGTGCCCATCTCCTCCCCACAGTCGTGGAACGGGATGAACGCGGTGAGCATCTTCTCCGACGACGAGGACGCCCAGTAGTGCTTGTCGAAGTGCCAGGGCACGATGTTGCTCGGCTCGCCGGAGATCGGCGGCTTGTAGATCAGCGTGGACTGGAAGACCCGGATCTCGTCGGCCTGGGCGAGTCGGGCCGCCACCGCCCCGACCAGCGGCTTGCGCAGGATCGCGCCGAGCCCGTCGTGCTCGTGGTGGACGTAGTCGTTGTGCCGTTGCACCGGCCCCGACGACGGCTCCCAGTAGGCCAGTTTCGGGGGCCGCACCGGCAACCGCCGGTCCCGCTCACCGTCGTAGTAGCGCTGCGCGGCGGCGGCGAGGGCGTCCACCTCGTCGTCGGTGAACACCTTCTTCGACAGGTACCAGCCGTGCTCGGCGTAGTGCCGCACGTCGTCGTCGGACGGCAGCAGGGCCTGCTCCTCGGCGGTCAGCGTCGGTTCGTAGCCGGTCACGCTCACGCCCCCACCCCCTGTGGTGTGGCCGCCACCGCGGCCAACTCCCGTTCCTTGGCCTCGTAGAGCGCCTTGATGTTGCCGCTGCCGAAGCCCCGCGCGCCGCGCCGCTCGATCAGCTCCAAAAAGAGCGTGCGGCGTACGTGCATCGACTCGGCGAAGATCTGCAACAGCTGGCCGTCGTGGTCGGAGTCGACCAGCACGCCCAGCTCCCGCAGCCGGTCCAGTGGGGCGTCCACCCGACCGACCCGCGCCTCCAGGGAGTCGTAGTAGCTGCCGGGTGTGCCGGCGAAGCGCACCCCGCGCCGGCCCAACGCCTCGACCGCGGTGAGGATGTCGTCGGTGCGCAGCCCCAGGTGCTGCACTCCCCCGCCGGCGTGCTGGTCGAGGAACGCGTCGATCTGCCCCGGCCGCCGGGCCCGGTCCGGTTCCAGCAGCACCACGGTGACCCGCCCGGACGGGCTCTGCACCACCTTGGAGTTCATCCCCTGCCCATCGACCTCGATGTGTTCCTCGAAGATCTCCGCGAAGTCGAACAGCTTCTCGAAGTGCCGGACCGTCTCGTCGAGCTGACCGGGCGGCACGCAGACCGCCAGGTGGTCGATCTCGGCGAGCACCGGCGGATGACCCTCCCCACCGGACGGTGCCGGTGTGATGACGCCGGGCAGGAACTCGGCCCGGTCACCGCGGCGCTGCACCAGCCGGTGCCGCACGTCGGCGAAGCCGTCCACCTCGGCGGTCACCACCTCGGCGTCCGCACCGGTGACGGTGGTCGGTGGCGTCACCCCGGTCGCGCCGCGGCCCACCAGCTCGGCGTACGCGGACGCGACGTCGTCGACCTCGACCGCGACGACGGCGATGCCGTCACCGTGGCGCTGGACGTACCTCGCCGCCGGATGCTCGGCGCTGAGCCCCGAGGTGAGCAGCAGTCGGATGTCGCCGTGACAGAGCAGCAGCGAGCGCTGCCCTTCCAGCCCGGTCTCCGGGCCACCCTGGCCACAGATCTCGAAGCCGACGGCGGTGCTGAAGTAGAAGGCCGCCTGTCGGGCGTCCCCCACGTAGAGTTCGATGTGGTCGATACCACGGATGTCCATGTCCCCTGAAACCCCTCCCACACGCTTCCCCCCGTGTTGCCGTCCGGGCGCGCCCGCCCGGGATGCCGCGTCGATCACCTCCTCGGCTCGGCGACGCGCGCGAGCAGCAGGCTCACGTTCTGACCGCCGAACCCGAACGAGTTGGTGACCGCGTACTCCGGGTCGGCCTTGCGGGGCGCGCCACGGATGTGGTCCGCCGGGCAGGCCGGGTCCGGGTCGTCGAGGTGGTACGTCGGCGGCAGCAGCCCCCGACCGAGCGCCAGCGCGGTGACCGCCGCCTCCAGGACCCCGGAGGCGCCGAGCAGGTGCCCGGTGAGCGCCTTGGTGGAGCTGACCGGCACACCGCCGACGCCGAACACGTCGGCGAGGGCGGTGGTCTCCGCGATGTCACCGAGCTTCGTCGCGGTGCCGTGCGCGTTGACGTAGCCGACCGCCGCCGCAGGCACACCGGAGCTGCGCAGCGCGCGCCGGATGCACGCGGCCGCGCCGGCACCGTCCGGGCGGGGTGCGGTCGGGTGGTACGCGTCAGTGGTCGCGCCGTGACCGGCCACTTCGGCGTACGCGGTGACTCCGCGCGCCGCTGCGTGCTCGGCGCGTTCCAGCACCAGCAGCGCGGCGCCCTCGGCCAGCACGAACCCACTGCGGGAGGTGTCGAACGGCCGGCTCGCCCGGGCCGGGTCGTCGCCTGCTCTGGCCAGGGCGCGCGCGTTGCCGAAGGTGTCGGCGAAGGTCGGGAACAGCGGTGCCTCGCTGGCCCCGCAGAGCACCACGTCGACCTCTCCGGTGGCGATCAGCCGGACCCCGTCGGCGACCGCCTGGGCACCGGAGGCGCAGGCGGTGCCGACCGACGAGCTGTAGCCGCGGATCCCGTGCGCGATGGCGATCCGCGCCGCCGGCATGTTCGGCAGGATCCCGGTGAGCAGGTACGGGCTGACCGCCGCCCGACCTCGCGCCGCCCGGGCCAGCACCTGCGACTCCAGGGTGGCCATCCCCCCGACACCGCCGACGATCACTCCGATCCGGTCGGGGTCGACGTCGCGGCCGACCTCGATGCCGGCGTCGGCGAGCGCGTCGGCGGCGGCGAGGAGTGCGAGCACCACGATCCGGTCCAGCACCCGGGTCTCCGGCCCGGACGCGACGGTGCGCGGGTCGATGTCGGGCAGCAGGCCGGCGACGTCCAACGACTCCCGCACCGGGTGCCCCTCGGGCGGGCGGGTCAGCCCGGAACGGCCGGTGGTCACCGCCTCGAAGGTCTCCTCGACGCCCCGCCCGACCGGGGTGAACAGACCCATCCCCGTGATCAGGGCGGTCACGCCGCCACTCCGCTTCGCTCCGCGCCGGCGCGAGGCTCCACGCTGCTGAGCTGCCTGATTCGCTCGCTCATGACGCCGCCTCGGTGAGGTAGCGCTCGCGCAGGACCACCTTGCGGACCTTGCCGGTCACCGTGACCGGGATGTCCGCGGAGCGCACCGGCACGACCCGGCGCAGCGTGCCGGCGACGTCCGCGCCCAGTGCGGCACGGACCCGTTCGGTGCGGTCCTCGGCCTCGTCGGCGCCGGCGGCCAACTCCAGCAGCACGTCGGTGACCACACCGTCGGCCTCGGCGACGATCACCACAGTGCAGTCGGTGACGTCCGGGCAGGCGGCCAGGATGCGCTCCTCGGACAACGCGGTGAACAGGCGTCGCCCGTCACCGGCGTCGACCGAGTCCACCGCCCGGTCCAGGTGGTAGTAGCGCCCCTCGGCGTCGGTGCGGACCAGGTCGCCGGTGAGGTACCAGCCGCGCTGACGGAACCGGTACGTGGTGACCGAGTCGTTCCAGTAGCCACGGAACAGCGACGGCGAGTCGACGCCCAGGAAACCCACCTCGCCGGTCGGCACCGGTTCGCCGTCGGCGTCGAGCACCGCGACCTTGGTGAACTGGTACGGGCGGCCGATGCAGCGGCCGTACCGGTCGGTGTCGGCGCGGTGGGTGATGTGGAACATCGAGTGCCCCATCTCGCTGGAGCCCAGGCCGTCGATGAAGACCGAGCCCGGCACCCGCACCACCCCCTCGCGGGTGACCGTGTCCCGGGAGCCGACCGCGACCAGCCGCCGGATGTGCGGCTCGTGCGAGCAGTCGCCGGTGTTGAACCACAGCCGCACCGAGTCCAGGTCGTACCCGGACAGGTCGAAGCGGGCCAGCTCGGCCCAGGTGACCGAGAAGCCGAACACGCCGTCGGGGTGCCAACGTTGGATCGCGTCGAGCACCCGCTCACCGTCCTGTTCGGACAGCAGCAGCATCTGCGCGGAGTTGCCCAGCGCCTGGTTGACCATCAGCACCGTGGCGGTGTGCGGGGCGGGCAGAGCGTTGAGGATCCGTGTGGTGCCCTGCGCCTGGGGCATGGTGAGCAGGTGCCGGGTGGCGGCGAAGAGGCTGGCGTGCGAGTGCAGCACCGCCTTGGGCACCCCGGTCGTGCCGGAGGTGTGGGTGATCACGATCGGGTCGTCCTGGTGGTGCCGGTAGTGCGCTGGGGCGGCGGACGGGTCACCCGTACCGGCCTGCGCGGGGGTGCCGAGCAGGGGTACGCCCAGATCGTGCCCGGCCAGCAGCGCGGTGTGCGCGTCATCGGCGAGCACACCGACGCCCCGCAGCCGACGGATGTACTCGGCGGCGATCTCCGGACGGAGCTTGCCGTTCATCAGCGCCGGAATCGCCCCGAGGCGGGCCAGCGCCAGGAAACTGAGCACCATGTCGGCGGCGGCGGTGGCCCAGACGGCGACCGGGTCGCGGGGACGTACCCCGCGCTCGTGCAGCCAGGCCGCACGAGCGGCGACGCGCTCGTCGAGCCGACCCAGCGTGAGCGGCTCCTCGGCCGGGTGCCCGTCGACGGCCGTGTCGAAGGTCAACCCGGGGCCGTCCGGGTCGGCGCCGTGTGCCAGCACCCGGGCCAGGACGTTGCCCGCGCCCACCTCGGTGTCGGCGGCCAACGCGCCCCGCAGTCCTCGTGTCCTCATGGTCGTCCTTCTCCCCCCAGCAGCACCGCGACCGCCTCGGTCGACGCGTCGGGCGCCTGTTCGATCAGGATCAGCAACACCTCGTCGGCGTCGCCGTCGTACCGCAGCAGGTCCGCCTCGGCGGTGCCGTCGGCGTACGGGTCACCGGTGGGGCTCAGGCAGACCACCGGGCCGCGCAGGCCCCAGCGGGCCGCGAGGTGCCCGGCGACGCTGTTGGGCACCGACTGGAAGAAGAACAGTGGGCCGATCCGCCCGCCGGCCTCCACAGCCGCCCGTACGTGCTCCGCGCTGGTGCGATCGCCACTGGCGCTGACCAGCACGATCGCGGTCCGCCTTCCCGGGGGCACGCCGGCAACCCCGTACCCGCGCCCCAGACACCGCTCCGCCACCGCCGCCACCACCGGTGCGAACTGCGAGGACACGAACCCGGGGACGCCCGGCGCCGGCCCGTCGTCGCCCACCTCGGGCCACCGCGCCTGCGCCAACACCCTCGTCCCCCGCTCCGCCGACCCCGCGCCGACGGGTGCCGTCTCGGGTTCGTCGGGGCGGACGGTGGACGACCGCCCGGTCATGGCGCGCCGACCAGGAGGGCGGTGTTCGCGCCGCCGAACGCCGCGTTGAGGGTCAGCGCGTGCGTCGTGGTCGTCCGGCGGGGGTGGTCCGTGATGACGTCCAGGGGGCACGCCTCGTCCGGGGCCAGCCAGCCGGCGTTGACCGGCAGTTCGCCCTGCCGCAGCGCGAGCGCGGTGACCACCAGTTCGAGCAACCCGGACGCCTCCAGCGCGTGTCCGTGCACCGACTTCGTGGAGCTGACCGGGACCTGCGTGGCGTGCGCGCCGAGAGCCCGGCGCAGGGCTGCCGCCTCGGCGGCGTCGCTCTGTGGGGTGCCGGTGGCGTTGGCGTTGACATAACCGACGGCCTGCGGCGGCAGCCCGGCCCGACGCAGCGCGGCGTCGACCGCACGAGCCAGGCCGGCGCCGGTCGGGTCCGGCTGGCACGGATGGAACGCGTCCCCGGCCCGCCCCCAGCCCACCACGGCGGCCAGTGGCTCGACGCCCCGCCGCCGCCCGGCGCTTGATTCCAGCACCACCGCGGCCACGCCGTCGCCGAGCAGCAACCCGCGTCGGTGGGCGCTGAACGGGCGGACCGCCCCGTCGACCGCGAGGGCCCGACCGGCGTCGAACAACGCGAACTGGTCCGGCTCCACCAGGTAACCGGCGGCGACCACCACCCGGTCGACGTCACCCCGGGCGATCAGGGTCGCCGCGTCGGCCACCGCTGTGCTCGCCGACACGCAGGCGCTGGTGTAGACCCGGGTGTGCCCCGAGAGCCCACACGCCACGGCGAGCTGGTCGACGAGCGCACCCGGCGTGGGGCCCGCTCCCGGTGCCGGTCCGCCGTGCACGGCGAGCAGCAGAGCGCACTGCTCGCGCTGCGCACCGGCCAGGCCGGCCGCGCGGCACGCCGCCTCGATCGCGGCGGCCAACTCGTCGTCGAGCGGACCGACCTCGGGCAGGGTTGCCGCCACGGTGACCCGGCGGGCGGCGGTGTCGAAGCGGCGTACCGCGCCGAACGCCGGCACCCCGGCCAGCACGCCGGCGAGCTGCGCCTCGGCGCCCCGACCAAGGGCACTGACCGCGTGTACGCCGGTGAGCTGGGTGACGCGCGGCTCAGCCATCTGCGGGGGTGGTCAGCGACGCCCGGAACACCGCCAGGGCGTCGTCGACGGTGCGAATGCCGGCCAGATCGTCGTCGGTGAGGTCGAGCTGGCGGTCGAAGCGTTGCTCGACGAGGTGCACCAGCCAGGCCAGCTCCATCGAGCCGATCCGGTCGGGCACCTCGGCGGCCGGTTTCGTGGTGAGTTCGGCGAGCATCGTCAGCAGGTCAGCTCGCCCCAGGTCGGGCTGACCGTCCATCAGGCTTTGTCGCTCGTCGCCTCGGTGACCCGGTTGGCGACCATGGTGGTGAACTCGCCGACCGTCATCAGGGCCAACTGCTCCGACTCGTCGTCGGCGAACGTCACGCCGTACCGGTCCTCGACCCGGACGGACAGGTCGGCCAGGGCGAGCGACTCCAGGTCGACGCCGGCCGGGCCGAGCGTGGTGTCGTCGTCGAGCCCCTCGACGTCGTAGTTCATGTCGGCGAGCTGCTCGACGACGAAGGCGCGGACCTCGGCTCTCATGGATACCCTCTCTGCGTGGGTCAGCTGACGGCGTCCGGTCGGGACACCGCCTACGTATGGGTCGGTCGGGATACCGGCGGTCAGCCGGATCCGGCCGCTGAGCTGCTGTGCCAGGCGGGACGTCTGCTGCTGGACCGCCCGATGGCCGAGCTGGTGCTGACGCACGGCCCGGGTGGGCGGCCGCTCGTCCGGGCCAGCGATGACCCGGCCGGGTCGGTCGGGTTGCCGGTCAGCGTCAGCCGCACCGCCGGGCTGGTGGTGGTCGCCGCCCGCCGTGCCGGCGCGATCGGCGTGGACGTGGAGCGGGTCCGCCCACTGCCCGCGCTCGCGCTGGCCCGCCGCTGGTTCCCGCCGGCCGAGCTGACCTGGTTGGCGAATCGGCCCGAGGCTGGTCGGGCGGTGGACTTCCTGCGGCTGTGGACCGCGAAGGAGGCGGTCGGCAAGGCTCTCGGGCAGGGCCTGCGCGGCGGCGGACTGCGCCGGCAGATGCCGCCCCCAGGGCTGCCGTGGCGACCGGTGCCCGGTGCCGAGGCCCTGTGGGTCGGCCACCCGGAGTTGGGCGGTGACCTCGTCCTGGCGGTCGCGGTGCACGCCACCGGGCAGGTCGACGTCGAGGTGGTGCAGCGGACCGGTCAGGGTGCCGTCGAGGTGGTGCAGCGGCCCGGTCACGGGGTGGCCGCCGTGCGCAGCGCGTCGGTCGAGCGGACCAGCTTGCCGGTGGTGGTGCGGGGCAACTGGTCGAGCAGGTGCAGCACCCGGGGCCGCTTGTAGCCGGCCAACCGCTCGGTGAGGAGCTTGTCCAGCGTCTCCTCCGACAGCGGGCCGTCGGGTTGGACGTACGCGGTGATGCCGTCGTCCCACACGACCACCGCCGCGGTGACCCCGGGCAGCTCGGCGACTGTCGCCTCCACCTCGGTCAGGTCGACCTTCATCCCACCCACGGAGACCTGCGAGTCGAGCCGGCCGCGCACGGTGACCAGGCCGGTGGCGGGGTCGACGGTGCCGGCGTCGCGGGTGTGCAGCCAGCCGTCGGCCCAGCGGGTCGGGTCGCTCAGCCCCACGTATGGCGACGCCGGGCAGGACACCCACAGCTCGCCGTCGGTCTCGCGGACCTCGATGCCGGGCGCCGGGACGATCGACGGTCGGTGCGATCCGTGCAGGTCGGTGCCGATCACACCGGCCTCGGTCATCCCGTACATGTTGCCCAGCGGCACGCCGTACCGGTCGGTGAACGCCTGGGCGACCGCGGCCGGCACGAGCTCGCCGCCGGTGGTCATCCGCTTGAGCTGCGGCAGCGGACCGGTGGGTCGGGTGGAGGCGAGCAGTCCGATGTGGAACGGCACGCCCAGCACTGTGGCGGGCGTCGCGTCGGCGCTGATCGCGGCCAGCACGGCGTCGCCGCTGAGCCGCTCCGGCGGCACCAGTTCGACCCCGGCGTGCAGGCCGTAGAGCAGGCCGCCGACCAGGCCGAGCACGTGCACCATCGAGGGCAGCAGGATGATCCGTTCGCCGGGCAGTGCCACCCCGTCGATCCGGGTGTAGCGGTGCACCTCGGCAACCAGGTCGGCGGCAGTGCGGCCGATCACCTTGGACGGTCCGGTGGAGCCGGAGCTGAGCTGGATCACGGCGTGGCCACTGACCGCCGGGCCGTCGGCGTACGGGGAGACGCCCTCGGTGACGTCGACGAAGATCCGCAACGCTCCGCCGCCGCTGCGGACCGGCGCGACGACGACCTGCGGGGTGAGCCGGGTCAGCGCGCGGTCCACCTCGTGGTCGGTCAGTCGGTGGTCGAGCAGGATCGCCTGCGCCCCGGCGCGCCAGGTCGCCAGGAGGTTCACCACGTACGCCAGTGACGGCGGCAACCGCAGCGCGGCAGCGCCACCGGGGCGCAGTCCGGCCGCGACGAGACGGTCCTGCGCGGCGGTGACCAGCCGGTGCAGGGTGGCGCGGTCGATCGGCTCGGGCAAACGGAGACAAATGCCTGTCGGGCGGCCGGCGAACAGAACTTCGTCCACCCATCCTGGGTCGGTCGCCGTAGGATCTTCTGTCGTCACTGCCGTTCACCGCCCAGCATGAAATAGGGCAAATATGCCCATGACGTACGCTTGTCGGGGTGCTGCGGGGAACCATACGACGCCCCGCGCGGCCATTGCTAGATGCAAATGGCTGGATCAAAAGAGGCGGCCAGCCGGATTGCCGACAGCCCGTTCGACGGGCAGGATCAGGCGCGTGCCTCGGCAGATCGTCACCGTGGGATGACCCCTCGTACAACCGTCGTGCGGGCCCCATCCGGACGGCCGATGGTGCCACCGGGTGAGGTGGGCGGCGCGATGCTCGGCGAGTGGTCGGCGCCAGTCGCCCGGCGGCAGGACCGAACGCGGTGCGGTGCGGGTCGTCGGTGCCCGTACGCCGGCCACGAGCCCCCACGGTGGGCGGGGACATGACACCAGCCTGCCGTTCTTGCCGGCGACTACCGCCGCACACGCCGCCTCACCCGCGACAGCTGACAATCTTGGACAGTTTCCGTTACCCCGGCGGGCTCACGGAAACTGTCCAAGATCTACCCTGCCAGCTCTCCGTCACGCAGCTACCGACGTCGCCGGCACGGTCAGATCATTGGACGCACCAACGCCTTCGCTCATCGAACCGTCCAGATACGCCGGCTGGCACAGGCGAGCGCGACCATCTCGGCGGCACGCGAGCCGTCAGGCGAGCGCCGGCGTCTGCGCGTGGATGTGGAACCGCAGCGAGCGAGCGTCGGTGAAGCACTCCCGCATCGGACGCACCAGGTCCCGGTGTTCCGGGCTGCGTTCCCAGCTCTCGAAGTCGGCCAGACTCGCCCACTCGCTGGTGATCAACCACTGCTCCGGGTCGGTCGACGAGCGGCACACCTGGTCGACCAGGTGCCCGGGCACGCCGCCGGCCACCAGATGCCGCACCTGCTCGTACGCGGCGAGGAACTGCTCGGTGCGCGGCACCGGCACCCGCACCAGAAAGACCACCCGGGCCCGCTGCTCGGTCATGATGCCTCTCCCCTCATCGGTGCGGCTCCCCGCAGGACCAGCGCGCTGTTGAACCCGTCGAAGCCCCGCGCGCACACCAGCGCGAGCCGGTTGCGCGGCCGGCGGTGCTCCCGCAGGAAGTCCAGCTCGCACCCGTCGGCCACCTCGTCCGGGCCCGCCGACGCTGGCAGCGTGTCGTGCGCGAAGGCGAGCAGCGCGGTCGCCACGTCCAACGCCGAGCCTCCCTGGTACGCCCGCCCGGTCAGCGACTTTTGGGTGGTCACCGGAGGCGGCCGGTCGGCGAACACGGCCCGCAGCGCCTCGGCCTCGCTGCGGTCGTAGCGGGGCACACCGAGCGCGTCGGGCAGCACCACGTCCACCCCGGCCGCCGCGACGCCCGCCCGGTCCAGGGCCAGCCGCATCGCCCGCGCGTACTGCGCCGGATCGCCGGCACTGTCCGCCGTGGTGTGCGCGGCGTCGTGGGTGGAGCCCCAACCGCTCACCTCGCCGTAGACCCGGGCTCCCCGGGCCAGCGCGTGCCCCAACTCC
This sequence comes from Micromonospora sp. A202, assembly GCF_006715105.1. NCBI lineage: Bacteria > Bacillati > Actinomycetota > Actinomycetes > Micromonosporales > Micromonosporaceae > Micromonospora > Micromonospora sp. A202. Next base: position 3,265,472 of record NZ_VFMP01000001.1, read on the forward strand.
TCCACCACGAACACCGCTCCCCCCTCCGCCGGCAGGTAACCGCTGGCCGTGGCGTCGAAGGGCCGGTACGCCCGCTCGGGGTCGGCGACGTCGCTGAGCAGCCCTGAGCGCAACTGGCAGGCCAGCGCGTACGGGCTCAGCGGGCACTCGGTGGCCCCGGCGATCACGACCGGAGTGCCCCGGCGCACCGCGCGGGCCGCGTGCGCGAGGCTGTCCAGCCCGCCGGCCGCCTCCGCGACCAGTACCCCGCTCGGGCCCTTGAACTGGTGGTGGATGGAGAGCTGCCCGACGCTCGCCGCGTAGAACCAGGCGATCGACTGGTACGCCCCGACCGTCCGCGACGACCCGCCCCACAACCGTTGCAGCTCCCGCTGGCCGAACAGGTTGCCCCCCGACGAGCTGGCCAGGGTCACCGCGTAGCCGTACGGGTCGGGGGCCCGCTCGGGCAGCCCGGCGTCGGCCAACGCCAGCCGGGTGGCGGCGAAGCCGAGGTGCGTCCACCGGTCGGTCTGCACCAGTTGTCGGCTGTCCGCGTAGGAGTCGGCGGTGAAGCCGGGCACCTCCCCGCCGAATCGGGTCGGGTAGCCGGACGGGTCGAACAGCGTGATCGGCCCGGTCCGGCGGGTGCCGGCCAGCACCGTTCGCCAGTGGGCGTCCGCGCCGATGCCGCTGGGCGCCACCACACCGATGCCGGTCACCACCGCGCGGGCGGTGCTCACGCCGTCGGTGTGTAGGGCGCCCCGGTGCTGCGCGGTGCTCACGCCGCCACCGTTCCGGGCAGGCGGCGGAACACCATCGCCGACTGGAAGCCGCCGAACCCGCTGCCCACCGAGAGGGCCACGTCCACCGGGACCTCCCGCGCCTCGTTCGGCACGTAGTCCAGGTCGCACTCCGGGTCCCTGGTGCTCCAGTTCGCCGTCGGGGGCACCACGCCGAACTCGATGGCCAACGCGCACGCGGCCATCTCGATCGACCCGATCGCGCCGAGCGAGTGCCCGACCATCGACTTGATCGAGCTGATCGGCACCCGGTACGCGGCCTGGCCCAGCGCCCGCTTGAACGCGGCCGTCTCGTGCCGGTCGTTCTGCCGGGTCCCCGAGCCGTGCGCGCTGATGTAGGAGACCTGCTCGGGCAGGATGCGGCCCTGCTTGAGCGCGTCGGTCACGGCCAGGCCCATCTCCAGCCCGTCCGGCCGCAGCCCGGTCATGTGGAAGCCGTTGCTGCGGCTGGAATAGCCGGACACCTCGCAGTAGATGTGCGCCCCCCGCCGCAGCGCGTGCCCGGCCTCCTCCAGCACCAGCACCGCCCCACCCTCGGCCAGCACGAACCCGTGCCGGTCGGCGTCGAACGGGCGGGAGGCGTGCGCCGGGTCGTCGTTGTCCGGGCTGGTCGCCTTGATCGCGTCGAACGAGGCGACGGTGACCGGCGAGATCGGCGAGTCGGCAGCCCCGGCCAGCATCACGTCCGCCTCACCGTCCACGATCATCTGGTGGGCGTAGCCGATCGCGTCGATGCCGGAGGTGCACCCTGTCGACACGACCTGCGCCGGACCGTGCAGCCCGTACCGGCAGGCCACGTCGGCGGCGAGGCTGCTGGGCACCAACGCCTGATAGAGGTACGGGCCGCCGCGCGCCGCGTCGACCAACCAGCGGCTGCCGTGCTCGCTGACCGTGACGTACTCCTGTTCCAGCGCCATCGTCCCGCCCACGGCGGTGCCCAGCACCACCCCCGCCCGGTTCCGCTCGGCGTCGGTCAGCACCAACTGGGCGTCGGCTACGGCCTCCGCGGCGCAGGCCAGCGCGAACTGCACGTACCGGTCGGACCGGCGTCGCTCCGCCTCGGTGAGCCCCGCCGCGACGGGGTCGAAGTCGCACTCCGCCGCGATCTGGGACCGGAATGGCGACGGGTCGAAGAAGCTGATCCGCCGGGTGGCGGTCCGCCCCTCGGTGATGGTCTTCCAGAAGCGGTCCCGGCTGGCGCCGCCCGGAGCGACCACCCCGACGCCGGTCACCACAGTGCGACGACCGGTCATGACCCGCCCCGCTGCTCGACCAACTCGGTGTCGACGTGCCCCAACTCGGGGCGGGGGGCGAGCGGGCCCAGGTGGAAGACCACCTCGGCCGGTTCGACGCCGGTGTTGCGCAGTCGGTGCCGCACGTTCACCGGGACGAACAGTCCCTCCCCGGCGGCCAGGAGCGTCGGCTGGTCGTCCAGGTCGACGGTGATCGCGCCACGCACCACGTACAGGAACTCCTCGCTGTACGGGTGGTAGTGCTCGGCGATCCGCTCCCCCGGCGCGAGCGCGGCCACCCCGAGGAAGCCCGAGGTGCTGCCGACGGTGCGGGGGCCGAGCAGCACCCGCAGCTCACCGCCGCGACGCCGGTCGGCGGGTACGTCCTGGGCGGCGATCGGCCGGGTGCTCAGGTCACTCATCGTCGGCCTCCGTCGTCTGGTCGGTGGCCGCCGGGCGACCCTGGTCGGCGCGCTGCCGGGCGATCCGCTCCACCCGGTCCTTGATCACTGCGAGTTGGATGACGCTGTTGGTGTTGATCCGCTCGGTCATCCCGGCGTTGTCGACAGGTGCGGTCGGCTTCATCGCGAAGTCCTGCGTCCAGGTCATCCGGGTGCCGCCGGCTTCCTCGGTGTAGCGCCAGTGGATGCGCATGTACTCGAACGGCCCGGTTTCCACCCGGTGTGCCCGCACCTGGCGGCTCACCGGGTCGGCGGTGCGCTCACTGACCCAGCTCCACGACACCCCGTTCTCGTCGGGGTACATGGTGAGCCGGAACCGCACGGTGTGCCCGTCGCGGTGCAGGATCTCCACCACTGCGTACTCGGTGAACAGCTCCGTCCAGTTCGCCACGTCGTTGGTGACCTCCCAGACCAGCGCGAGCGGCGCGTCGAGGACCACGCTGTTCTCGGTGTGCCCGGGTGGGTCGGCGCGGCGGGTGACCAGGTCGGCCACCGCCGGAATGCTGAGCTGCCCGGCCTGCTCGGGAATGGTCACCTGCCACCGGTCGGCGACGACCGCGGAGAGCTCCAGCAGGGCGAGGGAGTCCATGCCCAGCTCCTCCAGCGACGCGGCGGGCGCCCGGGCCGCGGCGTCGGCGTCCAGCCCGCAGTGCGCCACCAGGATGTCGGTGATCTCGGCGGTCATCGGGCGACCATGGGTGACGGTCATCGGGTCCTCCTGTGGGTTGCGTCGGGCTTTGCGGCGGGCGCGGGGCGCGGGGCGGGGGTGGCCGTCGGCCGTTGCGCGGGCGCGGCACCGGGCACGCCGAGCAGACGGTCGACCAGGCCCGTGGTGTAGCGGCCCTTGCGGAATGCGGCGTCGTCGAGCACCCGCCGGACGAACGGGATGGTGGTGTGCACGCCCGGCCCCGCGATGTCGAACTCGTCGAGGGCGCGCTCCAGCCGGTTGAGGGCCAGCTCCCGGTCGGGCGCCCAGACGATCACCTTCGCCAGCAGCGAGTCGTACCAGGGGCCGACGAGGTAGCCCGCGCTGGCGTGGGTGTCCACCCGGGTGAACGGTCCACCCGGTGGGGTGAAACGCTCCAAGCGGCCGGGAGTGGGAGCGAAACCGCGCTCGGGGTCCTCGGTGTTGACCCGGCACTCCACAGCGACACCGTGCAGGCGGATCTCCTCCTGCCGCCAGCGCAGCGGCACCCCGGCGGCGATGTGCAGCTGCTCGTGCACCAGGTCGATCCCGGTGACCATCTCGGTGACCGGATGCTCCACCTGGATCCGGCAGTTGATCTCCAGGAAGTGGAACCGTTCCTCGGCGTCGACCAGGAACTCCAACGTGCCGGCGCCGACGAAGCCGACCTCGAGGGCACCCCGCAGCGCCGTCTCGGCGATGGTGTCGAGAACGGCGGCGGGCAGTGCCGGGGCGGGTGCCTCCTCCACCAGCTTCTGGTGCCGGCGTTGCACCGAGCAGTCCCGGGTGCCCAGGTGCACGCCGTTGCCGTGGGAGTCGCAGAGCACCTGCACCTCCACGTGCCGCGCCTCGGTGAGGTACCGCTCGACGTACACCCTGTCGTCGCCGAAGGCGGCCTGGGCGGCGGCCCGGGTCCGGGTGTAGGCCCGACGCAGCTCGCCCGGGGTGTGCACCACCGTCATCCCCCGGCCACCACCCCCGGCGGCGGCCTTCACGATCACCGGGTAACCGACCGCCTCGGCCACCTCGGCCGCGGCTGCGGCGTTCGGCACCGGCGCGATGCTGCCCGGCGACAGGGGCAGACCGGCGCGGCTCATCAGCGCCCGCGCCGAGGACTTGTCGGCCAACGCGGCCATCACCGCGGGCGGCGGGCCGATGAAGATCAGGCCGTTGTCCACGCAGATCTCGGCAAAGTCGGCGTCCTCGGACAGGAACCCGTAGCCCGGGTGCACGGCCTGCGCGCCCACCTGCCGAGCCGCCTCCACTATCGCCGCGGCGTTGAGGTAGCTGCGTCGGCTCGACGCCGGCCCGATCCGGATGGCCTGGTCGGCGAGTCGGACCGCCGCCGAGTCGGCGTCCGCGGCGGAGTAGACCACCGCCGTCCGTACGCCCAGCTCCTTGCAGGCGCGCAGCACCCGCAGCGCGATCTCGCCCCGGTTGGCGATCAGGACGGTCTCGAACATGCTCAACCACCCCGCGCCGTCATGCCGGGTCCAGTTCGACCAGCGGCTGGTCGTACTCCACCGGCTGGCCGTCCTCGACGAGGACCGCGACCACCCGGCCGGCGCGGTCGGCGATCACCTCGTTCATCAGCTTCATCGCCTCGACGATGGCGACCGGCTGGCCCGGGCGGACCAGGTCACCCACCGCGACGAACGGCCTCGCGCCGGGCTCCGGCGAGCGGTAGAAGGTCCCGACGATCGGCGCTCGCACCACGGCGCGACCGGGCACCGACGGCCGGATCAGGGCCGCCGGTGGGCCGGGTGCCGGCGCGACCGGCAGCGCCGTCGCCTGAACCGGAGCAGGGAGTACGTCCGGTCGGGTCGCCTCTTCGGGGTGCCACTCGATTTCGAGCACCGCCGGCCCGCTGCGCAGCCGGACCCGGCGCACCGGGCCGGCCAGCTCGGCGATCAGGTGCTGTGCCTGCCGGCGCAGCCCGGCCAGTGCCTCCTCGCCGCCCACCTCGGTGTCGTCGGGCGCCTCGACGGTCGACACCGACCCGTCGCCGGCGGTCACCGGACACCTGCCCGGTTGACGCCACGGGTTGTCCCGAACCGTCGGAAGCGCTGCCGACGGAGGCGGACCAGCATGGCGGGCGGCACGTCCAGCAGCGGCAGCAGGTTGGCCAGCAGGGCGGCCCGCAACCGGTGGGCGGTCTCCGCCGGGTCGTCGTGCGCGGCGCCCGACGGCTCCGGCACGACCTCGTCGACCACGCCGAGCCGGCACAGGTCGGGCGCGGTCAGTCGCAGCGCGCGGGCGGCCTGCGGCGCCGCCGACCGGTCCGGCCAGAGGATGGCGGCGCAGCCCTCGGGGCTGATCACCGAGTAGACGGCGTTCTCCAGCATCAGCACCCGGTCGGCGACCGCCAACGCCAGGGCGCCGCCACTGCCGCCCTCACCCGTGATGACCGCCAGCACGGGCGTGGGCAGCACGGTCAGGGACAGGATGTTCTCCGCGATGGCCGCTGCCTGGCCCTGCTCCTCGGCGCTCACGCCGGGGTCGGCGCCGGGGGTGTCCACGAGGGTCACCACGGGCAGGCCGAGCCGGGCGGCCAGGCGCATCAGCCGCAACGCCTTGCGGTGCCCGGCCGGGCTGGCCATGCCGAAGTTGCGGGCGACCAGTTCGGCGGTGGTGTGCCCCTTCTGGTGGCCGATGACCATGACGTGCCGGCCGGCCAGCCGGGCCACACCGCCCACGATGGCCGGGCAGTCACCGCCGAGGCGGTCACCGTGCAGTTCCACGAACCCGTCGAAGACCGAGTCGAGGTAGTCCAGTGTGGTCGGTCGAGCGGGGTGACGCGCCATCCGGACGGTGTCCCAGGCGTCGCGTACCGCCGGCGTCTGGCCCGCCCCCGGAGTGGGTGACGGCGCCACGGCCGCCGCCGGGCCCGCTGGCCGCGCCAGGGCGGCATCGTCGTCGGCGAGGCGCTCGCGGCGCGACGCCGGCTCCTGCCGGGGTACGGGCGGGTGGCCGGCGCGGGCCGCACGGCCGGCGCGGGTCGCGGCCAGCAGCGCCACCAGCCGCCCGCGCAGTGACCGACGCTGCACCACCATGTCGACCTGACCGTGCCGGAGCAGGAAGTCGGCGGTCTGGAAACCCTCCGGCAGCGCCCGGCCGGTGACCTGACGGATCACCCGGGGGCCGGCGAAGCCCATCCGCGCGCCGCTCTCGGCGAGCACCAGGTCGGTGTTGGTGGCGAACGACGCGGCCACCCCGCCGTAGGTCGGATCGGTGAGAACGCTCACGGTGAGCAGACCCGCCTCCCGCAGCGCGGCGATGGCCTGGCTGACGGTGGCCATCTGCATCAACGACAGCGCGCCCTCCTGCATCCGCGCCCCGCCCGAGGCGGTGACCAGGACGAGCGGGACGCGGTCGTCCAGCGCCCGCTCGGCGGTCCGGGTGATCAGCTCACCCACCGCGCAGCCCAGGCTGCCACCGAGGAAACGGAAGTCCATCACGGCCAGGGCGACCGGGTGCCCGCCGATGGTGGCCGTGGCACAGACGACCGCCTCGGCCAGGCCGGTGCTGGCCCGCGCGGCGGTGAGCCGGTGCGGGTACGGCAGCACGTCGACGAAGTCGATCGGGTCCGCCTCCGGCAGCAGGTCGGACAGTGGACGCAACGATCCCGGGTCGACGAGTTGGCGCAGCCGTTCCGGTGCGCCGAGTCGGGCGTGCTCACCGCACTCGGGGCAGACGTCCAGGTTGCGGCGCAACCGTTTGCGGTAGAGCAGGCTCGCGCAGCCGGCGCAGCGGGACCAGAGCTGCTCCTCGCGGCGGGCGATGGCCGTCACGACCGCCGTCCGGGGTCCGGGGCGTCGAAGCGGTAGAAGCACTGCGCCATGGCGTCGCGCGGCGAACGCCAGGTCGGCAGGTACGGCGAGACGTACGGGCGCAGGCGGTCGCTGACCCGGATGAACTCGGGGTGACCACGGGCGGACTCCACCGCGCCCTCCGCCGGCTGCTCGGTTTCGAGCAGGTGCACGTAGAGGTCGTGCAGGCGGTACAGCGAACGGTGCCGGACGCCGACCAGGCGCGGCAGCTCCGTCGCGTCCGACTCGGCGAAGATCTCGGCGACCCGCTCCTCGGCGGTCGGATCCACCTTCGCAACGATCAGCGATCGGTCCATACAGGCCTCCCCCCACGGCGTCCGGCCGGCGACGGGTCGCCCCCGGACGCGCTGGACGACTGCCGACACGATGCGGCAATCCTCGTCACGGCGGCGTCACCGTGAAGGGATGATCAGCTACGCATGACGGTGACGCTGCGTTGACGCAACCTGTGTATCAGCTATGCGTCGAGCGCGCCCGGGACGACGGAACGGTCAGATGTTTGCCCAGTTCAGAACCGATCTCAGGTTGACTGTCGCGAATAGAAGGCCCACGTCGGCGTTGACTCACCGTGACCGCTATTGATAATCTTCACGGTGGCCAGCCCGGCGGCCTCAGCGGGCGGGGCCGCGCCCGGCCCCGCCGTCAGTGGTGAGGTCGACAGTGGCGTCACGGGCAACCGATCCGGGACACAGCAGACAGTCGGGACGAGCGTCCCGCAGGGGGTGCCGCCGTGGCCGCTGATCCGTCCGTGCCGACCGCCGGAGAACCGCCCGAGGAGGGCGTCTCACTCCACCTGCTCGGCGGCTTCCGCCTGCTGCGCGACGCCGTACCGGTCGTGGTGCCGCGCGGGCTGCAACGGGTGATCGCGCTGATCGGGCTGCGCCCCGGCGCCACCCGCAGCCAACTCGCAGGGCTGCTCTGGCCCGACGCCTCCGAGGAACGCGCGCTGTCCTCCCTGCGCACGGCGCTGTGGCGACTCCGTCAGGACCCGTGCTGCCCGATGACCATGGCCAGCGACACCGTACGACTCGGCACGGCGGTCCGGCTCGACGTGGACGACCTGGTCGGCACCGCGACCCGGGTCCGCGACGGCGACGACCCCCGCACCGCCGCCGGGGCGCTCGCCGCCGGACGACACGACCTGCTCCCCGGATGGTACGACGACTGGGTGTTGCTGGACCGGGAGAGACTGCGCCAACTGCGCCTGCACATGCTGGAACAGGTCGCCGGACACCACCTGACCGCGGGGCGACACGGCGAGGCCCTCGAAGCCGCGCTGGAGGCGATGGCCGCCGAACCGTTACGCGAGACACCGCACCGGCTGGTCGTCCGCATCCACCTCGCCGAGGGCAACGCCTTCGAAGCCGTCCACGCCTTCTACGTCTACCGGGACCTGCTGCGCAGGGAGTTGCGCCTGGAGCCGAGCCCTGCGATGTCCGCCCTGCTCGAAGACACGCTCGCCCCGATCCGCCAGGCCAGCCGGGACGCCGTCACCGATCGCCCGTCACCGGCCGGCCGGCGTACGTGACGGTGACGTGACAGGCGCTGCGGCACGGTGGGCGCACAGAGCACGTGGCGCCGGTCCGAGGGTCGGAAAGCCACCGGCGGAAGGGGTCCCATGAGTCGTCTACTGATCGTCAGCCGGATCATCCCGGGCGCGGAGGGGCGGGTCGCGCAGATCTTCGCCGAATCCGACGCCACCGAACTGCCCGGTCTGACCGGCGTCACGCACCGATCCCTGTACTGCCTGCACGACCTGTGCGTACACCTGCTGGAGACCTCGGACGTCGACCCGGACGCCCTCGCGGCGGCCCGCAACCACCCGCTCTTCCAGCAGGTCAACGAGCGGCTCTCCGCGCACACGTCGCCGTACCTGCCGACCTGGCGCTCTCCCCGCGACGCCATCGCCAGCTGCTTCTACCGGTGGGACGCCAGCGGCCCGACCAGCACCGACGCGCCCGCAGCACGCCCAGCCAGTGCAGGCGCTCCCGCAGCGCGCCCGGCCAGCACCGACACACCTGCCGCGCACCCGGCTGGCTGAGATGTCCGCCGCCCCACCGCACGTACTGATCATCGGCGCCGGCACCGGCGGACTCTGCCTGGCGCACGGCCTGCGCCGGGCCGGGATCACCGTCGCCGTCTACGAACGGCACCGCGACCGCACCGACGGGCTGCTCGGTTACCGCGTCGGCATCGGCCCCACCGGTAGCCGGGCACTGCGCGAGTGCCTGCCCCCGGAACTGTTCGCCACCTTCCTGGCCACCTGCGCGCGGCCACCGCACTACTTCAACGTGGTCACCCAGGGGCTGCGCCAGACCGCGTCGTTCGCGCTACGGCCCAGCGCCGACCCGGTGCACACCGAACACTCGGTGGCCCGGATGGTGCTGCGCCACGTGCTGCTGACCGGCCTGGACGACGCGGTGCACTTCGACAAGACCTTCACCCGGTACGAGCAGCGCGACGACGGCACGGTCACCGCATACTTCGCCGACGGCACCAGCGCCACCGGTGACCTGCTGGTCGGGGCGGACGGCACACACTCGGCGGTACGCCGGCAGTACCTGCCGCACGCCGTCACCCGCGACGCCGGCACCATCAACATCGCCACCCGCATCCCGCTGACCGCACACACCCGCGATCTCGTCCCGGAACGCGTCCGCCAGGGCATCTCACTGATCTTCGGCATCGGCGGGATAATGGGCGTGCTGCACGTCATGGACTTCAAGTGGGACGCCGAACGGGCGATCAAGCCCGGCGTCAGCGACGCGGACGCCGCCCTGCTGCGGCAGTGGCCCGGCCTGTCCGACGACACCACCACCGACAACATCAACCTGATCATCTGGAGTGCCACCCGCCGGTTCCCCGCCGACGTGATGGAACGACGAGGCGAGGACCTCGTACGGGTCGCCCTGGAACTCACCACCAACTGGCACCCGAACCTGCGGGAACTGCTCACCCGCGCGGACCCGGCCAGCGTCCTCCCGATCAACGTGTCGACGTCCGAACCGGTGCCTCCCTGGAAGAGCAGCACCGTCACCATGCTCGGGGACGCCATCCACACCATGACCCCCGGTCGCGGTGTCGGCGCGAACACCGCCCTGCGCGACGCCCGCCTGCTCTGCGAGCAGCTCACCCGGGCCACCACCGGAGACAAGACGCTGCTCCAGGCGGTGGCGGACTACGAGGCCGCCATGGCGCCGTACGGCTTCGCGCGGGTCGCCGAATCGTTGAACCGCAGCGGCACCAGCGGCGACGACCGGATGTACCGGCCGGTGGTGGGCCGGCTCGCGCTGCTCGGGGCACGCGGCTACTTCGGAGTGACCAGCCGGGTGCCGCGACTGCGCCGCCGGTTCGTCGACGACTTCCACACCTACGAGGGCGATCAGGACTGACCCGGGCAACAGCCCGTCGACCCGGGTTCGGCGTTCCGCGCCGGGCCCGGGTCTCGTCCTGTCCGGGCTTATCTCGTCGAGTCGCTGGCTCTCGTCGCGGCGCTGGCTTCGTCCGCGTCGCCGGCTCCCGTCGGGCCTGGCTTTGTGCTTCTTGACGCAACGCTGTGTCACTCGGCGGGCACCGGCTGAGGTGGTCGCCCCACGCACAACGTCCCTGGCCGATCCTGTCTCTCGCCCGCAATACGCGTGTGCGAAGCTGCGGCGAGTTTTTCTCGTGACTTATCCAACGAGCTGAGAGGGAGGTTCGCCGTGGCGTGGTCTATCGGACACTCGCTGATAGTGGTACTGGCACTGTTGCTGGGACTGGCCGCCGGATGGTTGCTGCGCGGCCGGCGGGGCGTACAAGGCAACTCGATTGTGGAAGGTGACCCCGTCGCCGGCCTGGCCGTGATCTCCACGCCGACGCCGGCGGCCACCACCGACGAGGTCCAGCCCGCGGCCGCCGTCGACCCGGCCCCGACCGCCGTCGCGGACGAGCCGGTGCCGGTGGACACGGTCAGCGCGCCAGCCGCGGTGACCGCTGCGGACGGTCCCACCCCGGTTCCCGTCCCGACGGAAGCACCGAGCACTATCGACCCGGGCGACATGGCGCTGACCGAGGCCCCGCCGCCCGTGCCGGCCGCCGAGCAGCCCGACCCGGCCGAGCTGCGGTCGGAGCCCGTTGTGGAGTCGACCCCCGAACCGGTCGAGGTCGATGAGCAGCCCGCCCCGGCGGCCGTGATCGCCCCTCGTAAGCCTGCGGACGACCTCCCGCACGTTGACAGCACGCCGCTCGACAGCACCCCGGCCGACGATGCGGTCGCGGCCACCCCGGCCGACGATGCGGTCGCGGCCACCCCGGCCGACGATGCGGTCGCGGCCACCCCGGCCGACGATGTCGAGACCCGGGCCACGGTGGCCGATCCGGCGGAGGCACCGGTGACCACCGACGCGGTGGACGTGGACCCGGCGGACTCTCACCGGGTGGACGCGAAGTCGACGGACGCGGACGCGGTGCACACCAACGCGGTGAGCACCGACGCTGACGCTGAGTCGGTGGACACTGAGCCGGTGCATGCGGCGGTGGCCACGCCCCCGGTCCGGCCGACCGTGAGCGCGACCCCTCCGGTCCGTTCGACCGCCGACACCGCGATCAGCACCTACGAGGGCGACCCGACGGGCCCGGCCGACGACTTCCGCCGCATCCAGGGGATCGGCCCGAAGATGGCGGCGGCGTTGCAGGACGCCGGCGTGCGCACGTACGGCCAGCTCGGCGATTTGGACGAGCCGGCGCTGCGCGACCTGATCCGTGCCGCCGGTCTGCGCGCCGCGCCCGGGCTGGCCAGCTGGCCGCAGCAGGCCCGTGTGCTCGCCGGAGCTGGTGAGGAGATGGCCGCGGTGCTGCCGAGCAGCAACCAGGCCTGACGCCCGAGACCGAGCCCTCGGCCCACCGTCCAACGCGACGGTAGGCCGGGGGCTCGTCCGTGCGGGTCGGAACACCGCAGGGCCGCACGCCGAACCGACGGACAAGGCGCACGGTGATCGACTCGCCTTACAGGAAACCGCGCCAATCCGACCGACCCGGACACCCCGACTTACAGGAACCCGAGTCGATCAGCCCCGGTTGGGGGAAGGGCCGGCGAATTCGGGGCCGTGCCGTCGACCGATCGTTACCGTCCGGGGAGGTGGACCGGACGGGTCCGTCGAGTCGACCGGTTCCGCAGGAGAATCCCGTGAACCTCGCCGCGCCGGAGCCCGGGTCACCTGGGCCCCGCCGCCCTCCGGTGCGTGATCCGGCGGCCCCGCGCCGGGTGACACTTCTCGAACTCTTCTTCGACCTTGTGTACGTGGTCGCGTTGGCCCTCATCTCCCGCGGACTGGTCGACCAGCTCGACTGGCACCGGGCCGGTCAGGCACTGATCATGCTGGCCGCCGTCTGGTGGACCTGGGTGATCACCACCCTGGTCACCGACCTGTACAACCCGGAACGCACCGAGATCAAGCTGCTGATCAGCGCCGTGATGTTCGGCGCGCTGCTGATGACCACGGCGATCCCGGAGGCGTTCAAGGACCGCGGGCTCGTCTTCGCCGGCACCTACGTGGCGATCCACCTGGGGCGCGGGCTGTTCCTGATGCCGGCGGTACGCCGAGAACCGCAGACCCAGCGTCGGGCGGTACGCATCTTCATCTGGTTCGCGGTGTCCGCGATCCCGTGGATCATCGGCGGGTTCGTCAGCGACGACGCCCGGCTGGTGTGCTGGGCCATCGCCCTCGCCATCGACTACATCGGTTTCCGCCTCGCGTACCCGGTGCCCGGGCTCGGGATGGTGCCGGAACCCCAGCGCAACGTGACGGCGGAGCACCTCTCCGAGCGCTACCAGCAGTTCTTCATCATCGCCCTCGGCGACGCGATCCTGATTATCGGCACCATGTTCAGCGCGCAGCACAGCGAGACGGAGAACATCGGCGCGTTCGCCGTGGCGTTCCTGACCACCCTGCTGCTCTGGCGAATCTACGTGCACAAGTCCGGTCAGCTCCTACCGATGGCCATCAAGGGATCGGCGTCGCCGAGCAAGTTCCTGTTCACCGCGCCGTACACCCATCTGTTGATGGTCGCCGGGGTGGTGACCACGGCCTCCGGGTTCCACCTCGTGCTGCTCGAACCGAGCGGCCGGACGCCACCGGCCTGGGCGGCGGTGATCCTCGGCGGTCCGGCACTCTTCCTGACCGGACGGGCCTCCTTCGAGTACGAGGTGTTCAGCCGGGTGTCGTGGTCCCGCCCCGGCGGGGTGCTGGCGCTGCTCACCATCGCGCCCGCCGTGCTGTACCTGCCACCGGTGTTCGCCTCCCTCGGCGCCCTGCTGGTGCTGGCCGGCGTGGCGTACGCGGACTTCCGACGCAGTTACGGCAAGCCGCCGGAGGCCCCCAGCCCACCGCACTGAGCCGGCTGACCGCACTGAGCCAGCCCACCGCACTGAACCGGCCCACCGCGGCATCGGCGGGTCAGCGGGCCGTCCCGGCCAGCAGGAGGCCGGCGTCCGGCACGTACGGCTCGACGCCCAGACCGGTCAGCAGTTGGTGCACCGTGGCGGTGGCCGCGGTGAGCACCGGGCGGCCGAGGCGGGCCTCCACCTGCGGCACCGCCGCCAACGACGGCAGCTGCACGCAGGCGGAGAGAACCACAGCGTCCACGTCGGTCACGTCCAGCCGGTCGGCCAGCTCCACCAGGCGGGACGTGGGGATGCGTCCCACCGCCACGTTGTCCGGCTCGCTCAGGCTCACCGCGTCGGTCACCTGCACGCCGTGCGCGGCAAGGTAGGCGGCGACGGTCGCGGTCAACGGCGGCAGGTACGGCGCGATCAGGGCCACCCGGCGGGCACCCAACGCCCGCAGCCCGGTGACCAACGCGCCCGCGCTGGTCACCACCGGCATGTCGTGCCCGGCACGACCGGCCGCGCGGCCCAACCGCCGCTCGGCCCGCTCGTGCGCCCCGGCGCCCTCGCACATCACCGCCACCAGGCAGGCGTACGCGAGGACGTCGCAGCGGGCGTCGGCCAGCTCGGCGGCGCACCGGACGGCGGAGCGGTTCATCCGGGCCAGTTCGTCGAGGGTCACCTGGCGCAGCCGTACGCGGCTGGAGTGCGTGGTGAAGCGGACCGTCGGGTCGACGATCTCACGTCGGCGCAGCATCGCCGGGATCTCGGTCTCCATGGTGGTGTTCGAACTGGGCACCACCAGGCCGACCCGGTAGTCGCTCACACCAGCGCCCCGGCGTACCCCCGGACCTGCAACCGCTGCCGGGCGGTGCCGCCGAGGCGCACCTGCAGGCCGAGCGGCGCGGCCGCGCGGCGGACGTCGTCGAGGTGCAGCGACCCGTGCCGGTCCACGGTGAGCACGGGCGGCTCCTCCAGCTCACCCTCCGGCGCGTGGAAGGAGAGCAGGGTGACCGAGGTGGTGAGGTAGCCCGGGTACGCCGCGCGGGCCGCCGCCTCGTTCCGGTGCAGGAGCACCACCAGGTCGTCGAGGTGGGCGAAGTCGGCGGCGAGGCCCCCGGCCTTCCAGTGCGCCGGTTCCTCGGCCGTGCCGGTGAGATGGCGGGACCGGTTCGCCGAGGTGATGTAGAGGTGGTCCGACCCGGTCTCGGCGAGCGCCCGCTCGAAGAAGGCGTTGGACGGGCAGGTCAGGCCCGGGGCGATCACCTGGGTGGTTCGTACTCCCTGGTCGACCTGGACGAGGTGCTCGGGGAGCCGTTCCGCCGCCGGGCCCCGGAAGCCGAACGGCCCGGCGCCGTAGAGGGCGTCCATCAACGCCCGCACCCGACCAACCGGCAACCGGGGTGAAATTCGGGTCCAGTCGAACATTCCCGGGATCCGTCCGATCGCGGTGGTGATGCTGCCGACCTGGTTGACCGGACGCCCCTTGGCGAGGTTGACCCGGCCGACGGTGTCCGCGTCGGGACGCGTGACGATGACGTAGAAGTTGGCGAACGCCGCCGCGACGACCGCGCCGCCAGCCAGCGCGCGGGCCGCGACCGCGACGTCCTCGGGGCGGTCGATGTACAGGGGCGGTGACGGGGCGTCCATGAGTCCTCCTCGGCGGGGCGCTGAGGCAGTTCTACGTCCACCGCCCCGTACGACGGCGAGGTCGGTCGGCGATCCGATAGCCGATTCGCGTGACCCGGTGCGGGTGGCCGATGCGCGGGCGGTACTCAACGGCGGACGGCATCGGCCGGACGGACGATCCCCCGGGGGTCGTGGCGGGCAACCGTTAGCCGCGTGACCCGATTGGGTACAACGCCTGCACCTCAGATCCACCACATTCCCCCAGGAGGCAGCGATGCGCGGCACCTCGATACTCGGAGTCATCGTCGTGATCTGGTTGGTGATCGGCGCAATCGCCGGTGGCCAGCGAGGCTATTACAGCGGCGACGACACCAACTGCGCCGAGGCCGGCACCATCCTGGTCACCATCGTGGCCGGGCCCTTGAACTACATCGGCGCCAACCCCAAGGTCGACTGCAAGCTGCCCGAACCCTCTAAGTAGGTCGAACGCACTCCGGCCCGTGCCCCCTGACCGGGGGCACGGGCCGGTGCACGTTCGGTAGGAACGGCTCAGCTGTTGTAGACAACCGAGTCGCAGCGGCCGTTGTAGTCTTCGGGCCTCGCGTAGCCCATGCAGACGAAGACCTCAGTCCAGCGATACGAGGTGCCCGCGCCGGATTCCCACCGCAGCCGCACGCTTCCGGCGTTGCTGGTCTCGTCGACGGCGATCGCACCGGCGTACTGCTGTGCCCAGTAGACGTACACGCGGGCGGCGTACCCGTCGTCCTTCTTGTCGGTGACCGTGTTGGTGCGGTTCGTGTACAGCCAGGCGTAGCCGGCGCTGTTGACGCAGAGGGTTGCCGTCGCGCTGGCTCCCGCCCCGCCCGTCGGGCTCGGCACGTTGCCGGTGAGGCAGCCCTCCGCGTCGGCCCTGACGCGGCGGGCTCCGAGCGCTGATCGACTCGAGTTCCTGGAAGTCGCGGTATCCGAGGCTCGGCGACAGCCCGATTTCCGGAAACCCGAGTGGATCACGGGCCGCGCGGACGACCACACACCCCGTAAGCCGTCCTAGGAGGCTGGTTTGCAGGGCTGGGCGGCGTTTGTCGACGGCGAGGGCGGGAAGCCGACCCGGCGTCGACCGGCGGACGGAATCGGAGCGTGCCATGCAGATCGGCTACAAGCTGGCCTCGGAGGGCTACGGCCCCCAGGAGATCATCCGGCAGGCCGTCATGGCCGAGCAGGCCGTCATGGCCGAGCAGGCCGGTTTCGACTTCGTCGAGATGAGCGACCACTTCCACCCCTGGCTCGACACGCAGGGCCACTCGTCGTTCACCTGGAGCGTGCTCGGCGCCATCGCGGCCAGGACCAGCACGCTACGGCTGGCCACCGGCGTCACCTGCCCGACCGTGCGCTACCACCCGGCGATCATCGCGCAGGCCGCGGCGACCATGGCACTGGTCTCCGACGGGCGGTTCACCCTCGGGGTGGGCGCCGGCGAGCGACTCAACGAGCACGTCGTCGGCCAGGGATTCCCCAGCGTGCGGGGCCGACACGAACGGCTACGCGAGGCACTGGAAATCATCCGGCTGCTCTGGCAGGGCGGATACCAGTCGTACGAGGGCCGGCACCTGCAACTGGAGGACGCCCGGATCTTCGACCTGCCGGACACCCCACCGGTGATCGCGGTCGCGGCCAGCGGCGAGGCGTCGGCCCGGCTGGCCGCCGAACTCGGCGACGGGTTGTTCGCCACCGAGCCGGAGGCGTCCATCGTCGAGCACTACCGACGCGCGAACGGGTCGGGCCCACGCTACGCCGAGGTTCCGCTGGCCTGGGCCACCGACGAGCAGCAGGCGGTGCAGGCGGTGTTGCAGACCAGCCGGTGGATGGTCACCGGCTGGAAGGTGATGAGCGAGCTGCCGAACCCGGTCAACTTCGACGCGGCCAGCGCGTACGTCGAGGAGAAGCACATCCGCCAACTCTTCGCCATCGGCCCCGACCCGGAGCCGCACGTCGCCAAGGTCCGGTCGTACGTCGAAGCCGGCTTCGACCACATCGTGCTGCAGAACGCCGGCCCCGACCCGGACGGCTTCCTCGACTTCTTCGCCGGCGACCTCGCCGGCCGTCTCCGGGCGATGACCTGACGGCCGCCGCACCTGACGCCTCGACCGCTCCGAGCGCCGCACGCGAGCGGGACGCACCGAGCCGCCCCGACTGATCGTCGGGGCGGCCGGTTGCGCGGGTCCGCTCAGCGCGAGTTGTGCGCGCAGGTCCGCTCACCGCGGGTCGTGCGCGGGTCCGCTCAGCGGAAGCAGTGCGCGATCGGCGCCTGGCTGCCCTCGCAGTTGGTCGGCTCGTTCTCGACGACCACGCTCTCATCGTCGATCTTGACCTGGGCGTGCGAGGCGAAGATGCCGCCGGGCTTCACCGTCGACGCGTTGTGGGTGACCTTGCTGGTGTAGATGGCCACCGAACCCGCCGTCGCGTAGATGCCGCCCCCCTTGGAGGCGGCGCCGACGGCCTCGTTGCGGGTCACGTCGCTGCCGCGTACCAGCAGGTTCGCCTTCTCGGCGTAGATGCCGGCGCCGAGGCCGTGGGTGGTGTTGCCCTCGACCACGCTGTCGTCGAGTGGCGTCAGGCCCTTCACGGTCGAGATGCCGCCACCGTTGACGGTGGAGGTGTTGCCGCGGATGGTCATCGTGCGCATCACCAGCACCGCGTCGGAGTTCGCGGCACCCCCGCCGACCTGCGCGGTGTTGTTCAGCAGCTCGGTGTCGGAGACCTTGGTCCGGGCCGAGAAGCTGGCCAGCCCACCGCCCTGGCTGGCGCTGTTCTGGGTGAACGAGACGCTCTCCACGTCGGCCGCGCCACGGTAGTTGCCGAGCCCGCCGCCGTACCCGTTGGCGCTGTTGCGGTGGAACTCGGATCGCTTCAGCGTCAGCACCCCACCGTTGAGCAGGCCCCCGCCCTTGCCCGCGGCGCCGGATGCGCTGTTGCCGATAAAGGTCGAGTCGGTGACCACCATGTTGCCGTCGTTGAAGATGCCTCCGCCGCCGCCCTCGGGGGACAGCGAGGTGCTCTGGGTGACGGTGACCCGCTCCACCACCGCTGTCGCCCCGTGCACCACGTGCACGCTGCCGCCCTCGATGGCCGAGCGGCCGTTGTGCAGTTCCACGTCGCGCAGGGTCAACTCGCCGCCGTCGCGGACGGTGAAGAACCGGAACGCGGCGGCCTGGGCGTCGCGGGCGATGGTGGCTCCGGCGCCGTCGATCGTGATGGGCTGGTAGATCACCGGCAGGCCGGCGGTGTCGTCGGCCGGGTTGTGCGGCGGCGCCTCGGCGTCACCGGGGGTCTCCGCGGCGTCGGCCGCTTCCCGTGCGTCCCGGATCCCACCGTCGTACTGGTCGGTCTCGTGGAACGCCTCGGTGAGGGTGTAGCGGCACTTGGGCGCGAGCCGGAGTTCCGCGCCGCCCTCGGCGTTGGCCGTCACCAGCGCCGCCACCAGCTTCGCGGCGTCGCAGGGCACCGACACCACACCGCGCTTGCCGGTGCCCGGGGTGGCCGGACGGGCCCGCTCGGCACCGTCCTTGCCGCGCCCCTCCCCACGCTGGTCGTCGGCCCGGCGGTCGTCTTCGCTTCCGGCCGTCGCGCTCAGTCGGCCCAGACCGGGGAGGGAGAGGGCGCGGTCCGCGGCGGCGGCCACGCCGGCAACGCCGGCCGCTCCCACGACCAGGCTCCCCGCCAGGAAGCCGCTGGCGAGGAACCATCGGGACCGCCGTCTGGGTCGGGTCGCGCGGTCTCCTCCTGGGTACGTGGACATCAAGAATGCCTACCTTCCTGCCTGCCTACCGTGACCGCGCCCCGATCCGGGCGCGGGGCGCTCGACGTACCGTCGACCACCAGACGTCACGATAAGTCCGCAATACGGACAAGAAGGTGTGAACGTGAATAGTGCCCTTATTCATCTCTGGAACCCACCAAAAGGGCAGCCGGTCACCCGCCGACGTGGATCCCCGGCCGACGCAGCGGGTCCCGCTCGGTCCGACGGATGATCTCCCGTACCACCGGCGGGGTGTCTCCACGGCCGAGGATGAGATAGCGCGCCAGGTGCGCGATCGGGCTCCCCTCCGACCACTCGAAGTGCGCGTGCGGACGTACCCCGGTAGCGTCGCGCAGGGCCAGCAGGATCGCGGCGATCGCGTTGGGCGCGGCCGGGCTGCTGGCCCGCAGCACACGAAAGCCCCCCACCTCGATCCCGTGCACCTGCAGCACCTGGCTGAACCCCGACGGGTCGACCACGTCGATCTCCAGGAACAGCACGTCCGCGGCCCCGGGCACCGGGTTCATCCCCCGCTGCGCCCGTTCCTTGACCGTGTACTCCTTCACCGAGCCCTGCTGCCGCTTGTTCGCGATCAGGTGCAGCTGCCCGTCGTGGGCAAGCGACTCGGTGATGAACCGACGGGCCAGCTCGTCGAACTCGATCCGCTCGGCACGCAACTCGGTGGTCCGGGTGACCCGGGAGACCAGCGAGACCACGATGATGCCGAGGATGAACAGCGCGGAGATGGTGATCCCGTCCGGCTGCTCGACGACGTTCTCCAACAGCGCGTACAGCAGCACCAGGGTCAGCACCGTGAAGCCGATCGCGGCGGCGCGCTGGTGCCGTCGGGCCGCGGAGATCGTCACCGCCACCGCGCCGGAGACCATCATCGCCAGGATGCCGGTGGCGTACGCCCCGGCCTGGGCGTTGACGTCGGCCCGGAAGGCGATGGTGATGGCCACGCTGACCACCGTGTAGACGATCACCACCGGGCGCACCGCCCGCGCCCATTCCGGCGCCATGCCGTACGAGGGCAGGTAGCGCGGCACGATGTTGATCAGCCCGGCCATCGCCGAGGCGCCGGCGAACCAGAGGATGAGCACGCTGCTCACGTCGTAGACGGTGCCGAACACCTCCCCCAGGTAGGTGTGGGCCAGGAACGCCAGCGCCCGCCCGTTCGCGGCGCCACCAGGGCGGAACTCCTCCTCCGGGATGAGCGCCGTGGTCACGAACGTCGTCGAGATCAGGTACACCGACATGATCAGGGCGGCGGTGGTGAGCAGCCGGCGGGTGTTGCGGATCCGAGCGGCGAGTCGGGCCTGCTTGTCCGGACCGTCGGCCGAGATCAGGGGCATCATGCTGACCCCGGTCTCGAAACCGGACAGCCCCAGCACCAGCAGCGGGAACGCCAGCACGGCGGTGAGCAGCACACCGCCGGGCCCGCCACCGGTCTCGGTCAACGCGGCGGTCCAGTCCGACACGATGTTCGGGTCGCCGACGATCCGGACGACCGCGACCACGACGATCACCGCGTTGAGCACCAGGAAGACCGCGACCAGCGGGATGGCGACAACCACCGCCTCGCGGAACCCGAGCAGGAACACCCCGCCGAGGATGAGCAGCAACGCGACGGTCACCACGACCGGCACCAGGGGGCCGTGCATGGCGTCGGGCAGGTACGGGTTCTCCAGCAGGTGCACTGTGGCGTCGGCCGAGGAGAGGGTGATCGTGATGATCCAGGAGGTCGCCACGAAGCCCAGCAGCACCAGGACGAAGATCTTGCCCCGCCAGAACGGCAGCAGCCGTTCCAGCATCGCCACCGACCCCTGGCCGTGCGGGCTCTCGTGGGCCACCCGCCGGTACATCGGCAGCATGCCGAACAGGGTGAGCGCGACGATCAGGAGGGTCGCCAGCGGGGAGAGCGCGCCGGCCGCCACCGCCGCGATGCCCGGCAGGTACGACAGGGTGGAGAAGTAGTCCACGCCGGTCAGGCACATCACCTGCCACCAGGCGTGCCTGCGCTCCTGCCCCTCGGTCGCCTCCGGGCCGGGTGGCTGCACCTGATGCTGGAAGAGCCACCGGCGCAGTCGGCTCGCCGGTGGCCCCGAACGGACCGGCGTGGGCACGCGTTCGGGCACCACGACGCCGTGCCGGCCGCTCCGGTGCGGGCGGGCCGGGTCGCGGGCCGCCCGCAGCGCCGGGTCCGGCCCGTTCGGCGTGTGCCGGCGTCCACTCCAGCGTCGTGGTTTCGCCCGGTGCTCGTCACCCATCGTCCGTCCCACCCTCACAGGTCCTGATCCGACGGTAGGCGGTGGCCGGGGGCCCGGCCTGCGGAAACGGGGACGTGGACGACCTGCTCAGGACAGGTCCGGGACGGCGAGCAGCCGGGCCAGCGCCGGCGGGTCGGTGACGGTCATCGTGGCCGCCGGGTGCCGTGGGCGACCGCCGGGTATCAGGGCCGGCACCGGTTCACCGAAGCGCAGACAGATCCCGCCGGCCGTGCTGGTGCCGAAGCTCGCGCCCCCGTCGGCCAACGACAGGTGCGGCCCGATCACCCGCCACCAGCGGTACGGACCGCTCAACTCGACGGCGGTCACGTTGTCCCGGCGGGTCCGCAGCCACCACGGCCCGTACCGGATCGTCAGGTCCCGGTCGGTCACGGCCACCCAGGCCGTCGCCGGGCGGACCCCCAGCAGCGCCAGCACCGGGCGGAACGCCGGATCGAAGCGGAACGGAAACCGCGTCGCGGCCTCGGTCATCGCGCACCGGGCCGGGCCGTGGGCCGCGACACCGGGCCACCCGGCCGCAGGGGCCCGGGCCGCGCCGGCCGGGGTCGGGCGGCGGGACGGTGCCGGGCCAGGACGGTCATGGCGCGGGCGTACCCGTTGCGCGCCCGCCGACACCACCTAATCTCGCGCCGTCGCCGCCCTCCCCCACCGCCGGCCGGCACCCCCCGGGCCGGCCGACGGTGGCAGACGGTCGACACCCCCCGGGCCGACCGGCTGTTCTCCCCGAGGGCCGACCGAAGTCGGGCGACCACGCGGGGTGGGTGGAGCTGGTGGGACGCACCCCCGCGCTCCGCCGCCCCCCACGGGGCGGAGCGCGGGGGCCCCCCGTCCCGACTACTGCAGAAACGCCCCGAGGGGCGAGAGCAGCAGCCGGCCGAGCGCCGCGGCGTTGTCGTCCAACCGCATGCGCTCACACTCGCGGGCGTCCGGGTCGTGCCGGCACCGCCAGATCTTCTGCGCGTTACGCCAGGCGACATCGCGGGTGTACTCGACCAGTTCCCCCTGGTACCAGTCGTCGATGTCGCCGTTGAGCATGTCGATGAGCAGCTGCCACCGCTCCAGATAGCCCCGGCGCAGGCCGGGGATCTTGTCCGCGAAGATCTTGTTGATCTCCAGGTAGTCGTGGTGCTGGTCGCTGCCGTCGACCGGCTCCGACTCCAGGTGGTCGAACGTGGTCACCAGGGCGAACGGCAGGTCGAAGTTGATGTGCGCGTTCACCCCGGCCGCCGCCGAGGGCAACGGGCGGGCGTCCGGCCCACGCATCCGCTCGAAGAGACACGACCACGCCTTCGGCGTGCCCGGGCTGGAGTCGGTCCACAGCCGCATCGCGTCGAAATACCGCGCCGCGAACTCGACGTCGAGCCGGGAGAGGAACGCCGGGTCGACGAAGCGGTCGTCGTACAGCCCGTCCAGCACACTGCTGGTGATGGTCAGATAGAGCCTGTTGAAGTCGGCCAGTGGGCAACTGGCCTCCAACGGAGGCAGCCGCACCAGCATGTCCTGAAGCTTGGTGAGGTGATCGACCACGGCCGGCACGTCCGCGGGATGGTCGGCCAGCAGGTCGACGATGTCCCGGTGCACGGGCCCCCAGACCGGTTCGGTCATCTCTCCTCCATGGTGGTCGGCGGCATCCCCCGTGCCGTCGTCGACGCGGCCCAGCCTCTCAGCCGACACCCGTGCGCCGGATCAGTAGAACGACGTATCCCGGCGCACGCACGGGCCTACGTACGGCCGGGGTTGATCAGCCCCGGTGGTTGCGCAGCTGGATCGCGCTCGCCTGGACGCGGGTGCGGACCTGGAGCTTGTCGAAGATGTGCGACACGTGCACCCCGATGGTCCGCTCGCTGATGAACAGCCGCTGACCGATCTCCTTGTTGGTCAGCCCCTCGGCGACCAGCGCGAGCACTTCCCGCTCCCGTGCGGTGAGCGCGGCCAACTCGTCGTCGGACTCCTCGGTGGGCGCCCCGCGGGTGGCGCCGTTGGGCTCCCGCTCCTCCAGCGACACCCGGGCCCGCCCGGCCAGCTCGCGGATCTCCGAGGTCAATGGCACCGCGCCCAGCCCCTGCGCCACGTGGTACGCCTCACGCAACAGCTTGCCGGCGGTGGCCACCCGGCTGCGACGAGCCAGCAGCGCCTCGGCCTGCCTCAGGCGGGAGTACGCCGCCGGGTAGGGGTGATTACGTCGGTCCCACTCGGCGGCCGAAACGGCCCACAGCTCCGGGTCGCTGCCGTCGAGGCGGCTCACCTCGGCGGCGCAGAGCGCCAGGAAGCCCTCCACCACCGAACGCACCGGTCGGGCCGCGCCGGCGCTCTTGCGGGCCACCCGGTCGGCGACGTCCCGCAACCGGCGTACGGCGGTCGGGTCCACGTCCACGGTGCGGCTGGCGTGCGCCTCCGCCTCGGCGCGAAGCCCGTGCCAGACCAGGGCGGACAGGATCATCACGTCGTCGGAGCGACTCTCGGTGAGGCCGCGCTGGACCGCCAGCCGCGCCACGTCGTGCCGGCCCTCCCACATGGCCAGCCCGGACCGCAGGGTGAGCAGCGGGATGACGTGGCGCGCCCCACCGCCAGCGAGCAGGGTCGCCACCGCGTCGAGGTCCCGACCGGCGGCCTCGATGTCCCCGTAGCCCACCGAGAGCCGGCACCGGGCGAGCAGCAACTCGACGGCGTCCGCGCCGGAGGGTCGGTGCCGCAGGGCCGCGGCGACCACCTTCTCCGCCTCGGCCCACTGGCCCACCCGGAACAGCCCGTTGATGGCGATGGCCAGCAGCCGGGTGCCCCAGGTGCGGCCCAGCCCCAGCTCGGCCACCCGCTCGGCGCCGCGCCGCGCCACCACCACGCCCTCTTCGAGGATGTTCAGCGGGCCGGTCAGCAGCTCCGCCAGGTGCAGGTAGGCGCAGGCCACGTCCTCGGGTTGGCCGGCGCGCTCGGCGGTGTCGAGGGCGTCGCGCATGACCGCCAGACCTGCGTCCGGGTCTTCCAGACAGGCGTCGCTGAAGCCCAGCGCCGAGCTGGCCAGCACGACCTCGGTGGCGGAGCCCTCCACGTTCTCGGCCAGCGCCAGCGCCTCGCGTGCCCGCTCGCCGGCGTCGGCGTAGCGGCCCAGGTGCAGCAGCAGCTCGGCCAGGCGCGCGGCCGCGGCGGCGCGGTCGCGCGGGGAACAGTCCGCCGCCTTCAACGCCCGCTGGTATTCCTCCTCGGCCAGCGCCGAGCGGCCGGCGGCGGCCAGGTAACGGGCCCGACGGATGTGCAGCGCGCAGCTCGGCTCGCCGCCCCGCAGCGCGGCCAACTCCTCCAGCAGGGCCAACGCGCGGGCGTGCTCCCCGCAGTGGTGGGCGGCCTCGGCGGCGTTCTCCAGCAGCTCGACGCGGTCCACCGTCAGCGGGCCCGGGTCGGCGGCCAGTTGCAGCGCCGCCGACCAGTGCCGGTGCGCCTCGGCGTAACCGTGCAGCCGCTCGGCCTCCTGCGCGGCGGCCACCGCCGCCGGCAACGCGCGCGCCGGCTCACCGGCCAGCCGCCAGTGGTGTGCCAATCGCGCCTGGTGCAGCTCGCCCGGCGCGGCGGTCAGCGCCTCGGCGTAGCGGCGGTGCAGCCCGGAACGCTCGGCCGGCAACAACTCGTGCGCCAGCACCTCGGCGACGAGGCGGTGCCGCAGGCGGTAGCCGTCGTCGGCGCCGACCAGCAGCCGGTGTGCCACAGCGGCGCGGGCCGCGTCGATCAGCTCGTCCTCCGGCAGGCGCAGCACCTGGGCCAGCAGCCAGTGCTGCACCGGCTCGACACCGGCGGCCACCGCGTGCACCACCGCGTGCGCGTGCTGGGGCAGCGCGTCGACCCGGTCGAGGAAGATCTCCCGCAGCGTCTCGGACAGACCGTCGCGGCCGTCGCGCAGGTCGCGGGCCAGCTCCTCGATGACGAACGGGTTGCCGCCACTGCGCTGCCACACCTGCTCGGCCGCCTCGGCGGACAGCGTCCGGCCGACCACGGCGGCGGCGAGCTCCTCGGTGTCGGCCCGGCCCAGCGGCGCCAGGTCGAGCACCTGTACCGTGCGCAGCCGGCGCAGCTCGGTCAGCACCCGGCGCAGCGGGTGTGCCCCCTGCAACGACTCGGCGCGCACCGCCGCCAGCACCGAGAGCTGGAGGTCACCGAGCCCTGCCAACAGATAGAGCAGCAGCTGCCGGGTGCTGCGGTCGACCCACTGCAGGTCGTCGAGGATCAGCACCAGCGGTCGGCCCTCGGCGATCAGGTGCAGCCCGCGCGAGACCCGCTCCAGCAGCGCTCCCGCGCCGTCCGGGCCGGCGGTCTCGTCGGCGAACATCTGCAACAGCCCTCGCACCGCCGAGGAGGTGCGGGCGCGCGTGGACAGGTCGGCGTCGAAGCGCCGCAGCGCCTGCAACAGCGGGTGCAGAGGCGACGCGTCGCCGATGTCCAGACAACTGCCGGTGAGCACCACGGCGCCCTGCTCACGCAGCCGGTCGCCGATCTCGCCCAGCAGCCGGGTCTTGCCCACACCGCTCTCGCCGGTCAGGAAGACGGCGGCGGTCTGCCCGTGCGCGCCGTCACCGAGCAACGCGGACCGAACCGTCTGCACCAGCTCGGCCCGACCCACGAGCGGTGCGGTGTCCACATCGCTGGCCATGGCACGCAGCCTAATCACAGGGCCCCTCACCGTTCTACGGCCATACGTCGCTTGTGGTACTCCTCGCGTCGACTTTGCGACTAAAGGTTGCGGGTGGCCGACATACGTCGTTCGGCAGATCCCCCGTGAGCCCAGGAGTGCCAATCTCCGGAGGTCATCAGGCATGAGCGGGGAGAAGGGCCGGTGCGATACCCATGACCACCATCATCGTCGACGCGCAGCGGACCTCGACCCCGCACTGGCCGGTGCCCCAGGAGCGACGCACAGTCACTGTGCTCTTCGCGGACATCGTCGGTTCCACCGCGTTGGTGGACCGACTCGACCCGGAGGACGTCCGCGCGTTGCAACGGGCCTACTTCGACACCGTGGCCGGTGTGCTGCACCGCTGGCAGGGGGTGGTGGAGAAGTACGTCGGCGACGCGGTGATGGCGCTCTTCGGCGCCCGGCACTCGGACGGCTTCGACGCGTACCGGGCGGTGCGCGCCGGGCTTGAGATCCAGGCCGCCCTGGACCGCCGGCCGATGGTCGGCGACAGCAGACTGCGGGTCCGCGTCGGTGTCGCCACCGGCGAGGTCGTGGTCGACCTGGGCAGCGCCGTCAGTGGTGGGCACGGCGTGGCCAGCGGCGCGGTGATCACCACCGCAGCCCGCCTGCAGGAGTACGCGCCACCCGGCGCCGTCGCGCTCTGCGCGGCCACCGCCCGGGCCACCGCCGGCCTGATCACCCAACGTCAGCTGACGCCGGTGTCGGTCGCCGGCCGGGTGCCGCCGATGCCGGTCTGGCACGCCGTCGGTCCGGTCCGTCCGGGCACCGACCGGCACGACGGCCCACTGATCGGTCGCCGCCGCGAGCTGGCCACGATCCGCGACCAGTTGAGCCGGGCCATCCGCGAGCAGGACCCGCGCTGGATCTCCCTGGTCGGCCCCACCGGTAGTGGGCGAAGCCGGCTGCTGCACGAGTTGACCCGTGGGCTGACCACCGTGGACGGGATGCCGGTGCGCTGGTGTGTGGCGACCTGCCAGCCGTACCCCGATCAGGTCATGGCGCCGGCCGCCGAGCTGCTCCGCGGCCTCGCCGGGGTGCGGCACGGCGACGGCCCGGCGGTGGTCCACGACCGGTTGGTGGCCGCCCTGGCGTCGCTGTTTCCGCCGGAGCGCGTCGCGGCGGCGATCCCGGCCCTGCAGCGGTTCCTCACCACCCCGGACGGCTCCTCGGCGGCGCTGGCGGGGGCGGCGATCTGCCGGGACGTCCTGCTTCGTCTGGCCGCGCACCAGCCGCTGATCGTCGCCGTGGACGACGTGGACCGGGCGGCGCCGGCTATGAGCCGTTTCCTGCACGCACTGTTCAGCACGGCGACGGCGCGCGGGTTGCCACTGGCCCTGATCACCCTGCACCAGCCGCAGTGGGCCGACACCCGGCCCGGCCCGGCCCGACGGGTGACGATCGGGCCGCTGGCCACGGTGCAGTCCGGGCGGCTGCTGCGCCACCTGCTCACCCGCGCCGGGCAACCGGTGAGCCTCGCCGACCGGCTGCTGCACCTGGTGGGGGGCCGACCCGGGCACGCGGCGGCGTACGTGCGGTCGATCATGGACGGCGCCGACCGGGTGACGCTCCCGCTGCCCGACGCGGTCCGCCGGGCCGTCTGCGCGGAGCTGGACCACCTCGACGGTGAACGGCGGGCGGTGCTGATGGCCGCTGCCACCATCGGCGGTGTGATCTCCGGCGCTGCCGTCGACCGGGCCCTCAGTTGGGCACCCGGCCGGTCCGCGCCGGCCCTACGCGGGCTGGTCGCAGCCGGGCTGCTGCTTCCCCGGCGCGCCGACGGGTACGCGTTCGTCGCGCCCGCGCTGCGCCAGGTCGCCGCCGAACGCTTGCCCCGCGCGTTGCGGGCCGTCTTCGGCCGCCGGGCCGCCGAAGCGCCGCCCCTCGACGTCGTCCGCCCAGACGCCGCCCTTCCCCGTGACCACGCCGCGGCCGACCGTGCTGGGTCCGGCCGTGCTGCGGCCGAGCGAGCTGGGTCCGACCGCGCTGGGTTCGATCGGGCTGCCCTCAGCGGCTCGGGCGTGCGGCGCGCCGAGGTCGTGCCCCTCGACGTCGTTCGCGCCCGGGACGGCCGCCTCGACGTCGTCCTCGCGGTGCCGCCCTCCGGCGTCACCGACCCGCTGCGCCGAGGCCTCCCCAGCTCGACAATGGCCACCTCACCGACCGCGCCGACCGGCGGAGCCAACCGATCGTTGGGCTTCCGCCGGCTCCGGGCCGTTGCGTCGGCTGGCGACGACGTGCCTCCGACCCGAGCGTCCGCGACACCGAACAATGCGGGCGGTCACTGGCCTGCGGCCTCCGACCGGCCCCCGGCAACGATCCGCGCGGTGCCTGCCGTGCCCGGGCCGGCCGGACGCACAGCGGCTGCCGCTGCCGGGGCTCCGCCGGACGTGGTGCGCACCGGACCGCGTCCGCCGTTGATCCGCTGGCCGACCGGCCTCGCCGCCTCCGCCTGAGGGACCGGCGTCGTCACTCGTCCCTCGACGTTGGCAGCTGAGCAACTCGACACGCCGAGCACCCGTCTGCTGAGCTGCCACCGATCGGCACGACCGTCCCGAGCAGGTCTCGGGAGCGAGTCAGGACGGACGTCCGCCGAACTGCCAGCGGTGCACCTCGACGTCGGCGTACCGGTCCACGGTCAGGATGGCGCGCGCCGCGTCCGGGGTGGGTGCGCGGAGCAGCGCGGCGGTGCCGAGCCAGGTGTCGCCGTCGTCGGACAGCAGCGGCCCGTACGCGATCAGCTCGTCCGGGTCGCGCGGCACGGCCAGGTCGACGGCCGGCCCCGCGCCGAGGCCGAGCACCAGGTACCGGTCACCGCCCGTCCGACCACCGGGGAAGTCCCACATCGTGCGGCCCAGCGTGTTGCGCCATCGGCGCAGCAGCACATCCCGGTACACGCCGGCCTGGTAGTTCGGCTCGTCGAAGGCGAACGCCCGCGCGGCGGCCGGATCGGGCACGTCGACGATGTGCACGCTGCCGGTGGCCGTGTCGCCGGACAGTGTCGGGCCGCGGGCGATCATCTCCGCCGCGTACCGGTCCATGTAGGTCCAGTGCTCGGCCAGCAACTCGTCGCGCGACGCGGCCGAGTCGGGCCGGTCGCGGTGGTAGCACAGGAACTCCATGCCGCACATTGTCGACGCCGTGCCCGACCCACTGCGGGCCGGGCTTCAGCAGGCGGCAAGGAAGGCCAGCACGCGCGGCCAGGTCGCCGCCGTGGCGTCCGGGGAGTGCTCGGCCAGGCCCGGGTCGGTGAACAGGTGCCCCACCCCGGGGTAGCGGAAGACCGTCAGGTCGGCACCGGCGTCGGTGAGCGCCTGCTGCCACTCGTCGACCTCGTCCGGCGCGTCGTACGGGTCGGGGTCGGCGAGGTGCAGGTGCACCGGCAACCCGGCCCGGACCGCGTCGGGCGCTCCACCGGTGCCGTGCAGCAGGAGCAGACCCGCGGCGTCGGGGCGCTCGGCCAGCAGCGCCCCGGCCACACCGGCGCCCATCGAGAAGCCGGCGAGCACCGTCTCCGGTGGGAGGTCGCGCAGCGCAGCCCGGGCCCGGTCGAGCACCACCTCCTGGCCAATCTTGTCGAGCAGCGCGAAGCCCTCCTCGACGGTGTCGGTGGCCGGCACGCCGTACAGGTCGGGGGTGGTGACCTGATGGCCGGCGGCGCGCAACCGGTCGGCGGCGGCGCGCACGGCGGGTCGCAGGCCGTACACGGAGTGGAACAGCACGACGTGTCGCATCACGTCATCCTGCCGCAGCCGACCGCGCGTCCGGCGCGGCCACGCGGGGCGAGCCTCAGACCAGTGCCACCAGGCGCGCGACGAGGTCGGTGGGTGGCGGCATCGCGGCGATCTCCTGGCTGACCTGCCCGGCGGCGACGCGCAGGCCGTCGTCGGTGAGCAGCCGGGTCAGCGCCTGCGCGGTGATGTCCCGGGGGCGCAGGGCCAGGCCGGCGCCCCGACGGGCCACCAGCTCGGCGTTGTGCCGCCGGTCCCCCGGGCCCACTGTGGCCAGTTGGGGCAGGCCGGCGACGAGGGCTCCGAGGGCGCTGCCCGCCCCGCCGTGGTGGACCAGCGCCGCGCTCGCCGGCAGCGCCTCGTCGAGCGGAATCCAGTCGACCACCCGCACGTTCGCGGGCAGCGACCGCGCCGACCGATCGTCCGGGCGGACGAGCACGATCTCGGCGTCCATGTCGGCGGCGGCGGCCACCACGGCGGGCATCGGCCCCCGGTCACCGGGGCCGGTCAGGGTGCTGCGGGTGACCAGGATCCGGGGCCGGTCACCCGGCTCGCGCAGCCAGGCCGGCAGCTCGCCACCGCCGACGTAGGACGTGTAGCGCATCGGCCACCCGCCCTGCACGGCCACGCTGGGCGGGGCCACGGCGAGGGCGGCGACGGGTGGCGGCAGCTCACTCAGGCCGTGCCGGCGCAGCGCGCCGCCGAGTCGGGCCACTGTGGCGCGGACGAGGTCCCGGCCGTCGAACAGGGCGTTCTCCTGGCGTACGGCAGGTACGTCGAGCCGCGCGGCGGCCACCGCGCCGGCCACCGCGAACGGTTCGTGCAGCACCAGATCCGGTCGCCACCGGGTGGCAAGCGCGACCACCGGGTCGGTGAGCTGGTCGTTGAGCGCGCCGAACAGCAGGCCGGCGCCCCGGGTGCCGGCGGTGCCGGCCAGCTCGGCGCGCGCGACCAGCGGATGGCGGGGAAAGACCCGCAACGCGATCCGGCCGAAGTCGAAGCCGGGTGCGATGTCGTGCACGGGCAGACCGGCGCCGGCGGCGGCCAGGCCACCGCCCCCGGTGGCCAGCAGCACGTCATGGCCGGCGTCACGCAACGCGACGGCGAGCGGCACCAGCGGAAAGACATGCCCGACCAGGGGCGCGGAGACCACCAGCACACGCATGGGCAGGATCCTATGTCCACGACGCACCCGGAGTCAGGACTCTCGACGCCCTCTGAGCAACCAGTTGCCCCACAACCGGGGCAGCTCCACAGGAGACAGAACTGCGGCCCGGTCCAGGACGAGACCGGGTGTCGGCCGTGGGTCAGCCGGCCGCCCGCTGGTCGACGATGCGGCGCATCTTGCCCATCGACCGCTCCACGGCGTCCGGGGCGAGCACGTCGACCGCGACACTCACACCGATGGTGTTCTTCACCAGCTGGACCAGCGTCGCACCGGCCCGTTCGGCGGCGTCCACCCCAACCCCGGCCCGTCGTTCCACCCGCACGGTCAGGGTGTCCAACCGGCCCTGCCGATCGAGTACGCACTGGAAGTGCGGCGACAACTGCGGGGTCCGCAGGATCAGCTCCTCGATCTGGGTGGGGAAGATGTTCACCCCGCGCACGATCATCATGTCGTCCGTCCGACCGGTGATCTTCTCGATCCGGCGCATCGGGCGGGCGGTACCGGGCAGCAGCCGGGTCAGGTCGCGAGTGCGGTAGCGAACGACCGGCATCGCCTCCTTCGTCAGCGAGGTCAGCACCAGCTCACCCCGCTCACCGTCGGGCAGCACCGCCCCGGTGACCGGGTCGATGATCTCGGGGTAGAAGTGGTCCTCCCAGACGTGCAGCCCGTCCTTGGTCTCGACGCACTCGGTGGCCACGCCGGGACCCATCACCTCGGACAGCCCGTAGATGTCCACCGCGTGGATGTCCAGTCGCTGTTCCATCTCCCGGCGCATGTCCTCGGTCCACGGCTCCGCCCCGAAGATGCCCACCCGCAGCGAGGTGGCGCGCGGGTCGACGCCCTGGCGCTGCATCTCGTCCACGATGGCGAGCATGTAGCTGGGCGTGACCATGATGACCTCGGGTTCGAAGTCGCGGATCAGCATGACCTGACGCTCGGTCATGCCGCCGGAGACAGGGATGACGGTGCAGCCCAGCTCCTCGGCGCCGTAGTGCGCGCCCAGACCCCCAGTGAAGAGCCCGTAGCCGTACGCGACGTGCACCCGGTCGCTGGGACGGCCGCCGGAGGCGCGGATCGACCGGGCCATCAGTCGCGCCCAGGTGCGCAGGTCGTCGCGGGTGTAGCCGACCACCGTCGGTCGGCCGGTGGTGCCGGAGGAGGCGTGCGACCGGGACACCCGCTCCCGGGGGATGGCGAACATGCCGAACGGGTAGTTCTCCCGCAGCTCCGCCTTGCCGGTGAACGGGAAGCGGGCCAGGTCGCCGAGGTCCCGGCAGTCGTCGGGGTGCACCCCGGTCTCGTCGAACGCCCGGCGGTAGTGCGGCACGTTGTCGTACGCGTGCCGCAACGACCAGCGCAGACGTTCGCGTTGCAGGTCACGCAGCTCGTCGATGCCGGCGCGCTCGATCGGCTCCAGCTCCTCCGCACGAGGGGTGCGGTCCTGCATCGCGTGCCTCCTTGGCGCGGCGGTCCCGGTGGGGCTGCGGGTACCGTACGCCCGCCGTCGCCCGGGCTGGCGGTGCGGTCAGCGGGCAGCCGGTGCGGTGAGGCCGAGGTCGGCGCAGGGCGGTGGGTCCGTCGTCGCGTCCTATACCTCCGGCTCCCAGGCGATCAGCTGGTCGAGGACGCGCCGGTCGCCGTCGAGCCGCAGCGAGTCCATCGTGATGCGGCCGTAGCAGAACATGACCAGCTCATTGGCCGTGCCCCGGGCGGAGACGTAGGCCACCTCCGGGCCCTCGTCGGCGGCCGGCGTGGAGAGGCGGGCGGTCCGGGCGCCGTCGGCAGAGAACCAGAGCCGCCACGATCGGCCCTCGGTGGCGTGGTAGTCGAGGACCGCGGGCTTGTGCGGCCACGCGGCCGTCGTCGCGACGCAGGTGGTCAGGAACTCGTCGACACCGTCGAGGGCCACCTCGTCCGGCAGCGGCTGCGGGGCACCCACGGCGACCTGGGCGTCGTAGGTGTGCACGGCGACCTGCTGAAGCTGGTGCCGGGCGACAGCACCAGCCGTCTGCGGCGATTGCGAATCACCCCACCACGTCCAGCAACCACGATCCGGGCCGGCCTCCCGCAGCGCGTCCAGCAGCTCCTCCGTCGACGCGGCGAACCAGGCCAGCAAGGCCTCGCGCTCCCGGGGCGCCACCGGGGCGGACATCACCGGAGGAGCGTCGGCGGGCCCCGCGGCCACGGTGGCGGCCCACCTGCGGCGCCCGTCGCCCAGGTGCTGCACCAGGTCGAACAACGTCCACTCGGGGCAGGTCGGCACCTGCACGTCGAGGCTGGGTGCCGCGGCGACCGCCGCCCGGAAAGCGGTAGCTCGTTCGTCCATCAGCCGCAACAGGTCGGCAAAGTCCAGAGTCTGTTCCACCGAGGCTTTGTACCACCACGCCTCGGACAACGGACAGCGAATTTCCCCACTCTCGCACGAGGACGCCGGGCCGGGCGGATGCCCGACCCGGCGTCACCCTGATCATCGCCCTGCCATCTTCTCGCAATTGCAAGTTATGTGCAACAAGGTCTGGACAGCGCGCTCGCACGGTAACTAGCCTCTCCATCATGAGTCCTTACATCACGGATGCGTGGGCCTGGCAGGAGAGCTGGGACCGTCAGCAGGAGGCCTACCTACCGGACCGGGAACACCGGTTCACCGCCATGCTCGACACCGTCGACGCGGTCCTCGACGGTCGGCCGCCACGAGTGCTCGACCTGGCCGGCGGCACCGGCAGCATCTCGCTGCGCACGCTGGCCCGTTTCCCCGGCGCCGAGGCGACCCTGCTGGACCTCGACCCGGCACTGCTCGCCATAGCCCGCTCGTCACTGACCGACCGGGCCACCATCGTCACGGCAGACCTCGGCACCCCCGACTGGCGCGACGCGCTCCCCCACCGCGAATACGACGCCGTCCTCACCGCCACCGCCCTGCACTGGCTGCCGGCCGACCGGCTAGGGCAGCTCTACGCCGAGCTGCGGGACGTGCTGCGACCGGGCGGGGTCTTCGTCAACGCCGACCACATGCCGGACGACAGCCTGCCGGAGCTGACCAAGCGGCTGATGGACCGGGCGAGGGACCGACGCAACGCCCGGTACGCGGCCGGCTCGTTGCTGTCCTGGTCGGACTGGTGGAAGCAGGCCGGTGCGGACGCGGCGCTGGCGCCACTGGTCACCCAGCGGCAGGACATCTACCCGGCCGGGCACAGCCCGGAGTGGAACCCGCCGGTCTCCTGGCACCTCGCCGCGCTCACCGCCGCCGGTTTCACCGAGGTCGGCACGGTGTGGCGGGGCGGCGCGGACGCCGCCGTCGCGGCAGTACGCTGACGCCGCCGTCGCCGGCACTACGCTGAAGAGCCGTGCCAGAGCCATCCGAGCCGCGTAGCGACCCCGACGTCGACCTGCGCGTCCCCGCCGACCGCCGCGAGCTGGCCGTGCGCCCCACGACGGTCCTCGCCGCGATCGCGGCCGGCGGGGTGCTCGGTGCGCTGGCCCGGGCCGGTCTGCAACACACCGCCCCGCACCCGCCGACCGGCTTCGGTTGGGCGACGTTCGCCATCAACACGTCCGGCTGCCTGCTGATCGGCGTGCTGATGGCGGGGCTCGGCCACCTCGGCGGCGGGCACCCCCTGGCTCGCCCGTTCCTCGGGGTCGGGGTGCTCGGTGGGTTCACCACGTTCTCCGCCTACGCGGTCGACATCCAGCAGGCACTGGTCGCGGGCGCGCCGGGCACCGCGCTGGCGTACCTGGCGGCGACGGTGCTCGGGGCACTCGTCGCGGTCGCACTGGGCGACGCCGTTACGGCGTCGCTGCTGAGGCGGCGGGCGGCCCGATGACAGTGCTGCTCATCGCCCTGGGCGCGGCCGTCGGCGCGCCGTTGCGTTACCTCACCGACCGGGCGGTCCAGACCCGGCACGACTCGGCGTTCCCCTGGGGCACGTTCACCGTCAACGTGGTCGGCTCACTGCTGCTCGGCGTGCTCGTCGGGTGGCCAGCCGGCCCGGCGCTCACCGCGCTGCTCGGCACCGGGTTCTGCGGCGCGCTGACCACCTACTCCACCTTCAGCTACGAGACGTTGCGGCTGGCGCAGGGCGGTCACCGGCTCCTCGCGCTGGCCAACGTCGTGGGCAGCGTCGCTGTGGGGCTCGCCGCGGCCGCCGCCGGCTACGCCCTGGCCCGCGTCCTGCTGGGCTGACCTCCGGAAATGCGCCCCGACCGGGGGACCCTCTCAGAACACACCGAGGGTATATACGCGAGGTATACCCTCGGTGTAGTCTCCTCCCATGAGCGTGCCACTGACCCTTCTCGGCCTCCTCGAACGAGAGCCCAGCCACGGCTACGACCTGAAGCGTGACTACGACGCCTTCTTCGGCCGGGGCAAGCCACTGCCGTTCGGTCAGGTCTACTCCACCCTCAGCCGGCTGGCCCGCGACGGCAAGGTGGTGATCAGCGACGTCGCTCCCGGCTCCGGCCCCGACCGCAAGCGCTACATCATCACCGACGTCGGCGCGACGGAGGTCGAGCAGTGGCTGAGCCAGCCGGTCGACCCGGAACCGCACCTGCAGACGGTGCTCTTCGCCAAGGTCGTGCTCGCGCTGATGCTGGACCGGCCGGCCGCCGAATACCTCGACACCCAGCGCAGCGCGCACCTGCACCGGATGCGTGAGCTGACCGAGATCAAGCGCGCCGGCGGCCTGGTCGACGCGCTGCTCGCCGACCACGGTCTCTACCACCTGGAGGCGGACCTCCGGTGGATCGAGATGACCGGCGCCCGGCTGGACGCCCTACGGAAAGAGGTG
Organism: Micromonospora sp. A202; assembly: GCF_006715105.1. Taxonomy (NCBI): domain Bacteria; kingdom Bacillati; phylum Actinomycetota; class Actinomycetes; order Micromonosporales; family Micromonosporaceae; genus Micromonospora; species Micromonospora sp. A202. Next base: position 3,300,897 of record NZ_VFMP01000001.1, read on the forward strand.
CGGCCATGAGCGTCGTGATCGAAGCACGGGACGTGACGTTCTCCTTCGGCCAGACGCCCGCCCTGCGCGGCGCGAGCGTCGCCGTTGACGCGGGCGAGATTGTCGCCATCATGGGCCCCAGCGGCTCGGGCAAGTCCACCCTGCTGCACTGCCTGGCCGGCATCCTCGTGCCCGACTCCGGCGAGATCCTCTTCGACGGAGCGCGGGTCGACGCCATGGCCGAGACCCAGCGCAGCAGCCTGCGCAGGGACCGCTTCGGCTTCGTGTTCCAGTTCGGCCAGCTCGTCCCCGAGCTGACCGCCGTGGAGAACGTCGCCCTGCCGCTCCTGCTCAGCGGCGTACACCGGAAGCAGGCGCTGCCGAAGGCGAAAGCCTGGTTCGCGCGCCTCGGTCTGGACGGCCTGGAGCAGCGCCGCTCGGGTGAGTTGTCCGGCGGTCAGGCACAACGTGTGGCCCTGGCCCGCGGTCTGGTCGCCGAGCCGCAGGTGCTCTTCGCCGACGAGCCGACCGGCGCGCTCGACTCGCTGACCGGCGAGCAGGTGATGGACCTGCTGGTCGGCGCCGCCCGCGAGCAGGGCACCACTGTCATCCTGGTGACCCACGAACCCCGGATCGCCGCGTACGCCGACCGTGAGGTCATGGTCCGCGACGGGCGCGTGAACGCGCCGGACCGGATCGCCTCATGATCCGCTTCGGGCTCCGCCTCGCTGTGGCCGGCGGCCGGGAGGCGCTCACCCGCCTGCTCGTCATCGCCGCCGCCGTCGCGGTCGGCAGCGGGCTGCTGCTGACCACCCTCGCCGGGGTCAACGCGGTCAACGCCCAGCTCACCCGGTACGCGTCGGTCTATCCCAACGCCTCGACGGGCGGCGACGCCGATCCCCTGTGGTGGTCGACGCGCGAGGACTACTTCCACGGCAAACAGATCATTCGGATCGACGTTGCCGCAACCGGCCCGGACGCGCCCACCCCGACCGGCGTCCCGAGCACGCCGGGGCCCGGGGAGTACTACGCCTCGCCCGCGTTGCGGAAGCTGCTGGCCGCCCACCCCGCCGACCAACTGGCTGACCGTTACCCGGGGCGCGACATCGGCACCGTCGGTCCGGCCGGATTGACCTCACCGGACACCCTGCTCGTCATCCGGGGCGGCACCCCCGACGAGGTGGCCACATTGCCCCTCGCCAGGCAGCTCACCACCGTCGGCGACACTCCCGCGCTGCCCGAGACGACGGTGAACCTCATCCTGAGCGTGATCGCCGGCGGGCTGCTGTTCCCGTTGCTGATCTTCGTCGGCACCGCCACCCGGCTCAACGCGGCCCGCCGGGAGCAGCGCTTCGCCGCGATGCGCCTGGTCGGCGCCACCCCGACGCAGATCTCGGTGGTCGCGGCGGTGGAGGCGACCACCGCGGCCGTCGTCGGCACCGCCGTCGGCTTCGGCCTGTTCTACGCCTTCCGCGGCCCGATGGCGGGCATCCCGTTCACGGGCATGCCGTTCTTCCCCAGCGACATGTCGTTGGGCGTGCTGGACACCCTGCTGGTGGCGCTCGGCGTTCCGGCCGGCGCGGCGGTGGCGGCCCAGGTCTCGCTGCGCCGGGTACGGATCTCGCCGCTGGGCGTGACCCGCCGGGTCACTCCCCGCGCCCCGCGGGCGTACCGGCTGATCCCGATCCTGCTCGGTGTCGCCGTGCTGTTCTTCGCCATCGGGTTCCGGCCCCCGACATCCGATGGCCAGGCCGCGGTGTTCCTTCCCGGCCTGCTGCTCATCATGGCCGGCCTGATCCTCGCCGGCCCGTGGCTGACGATGGTCGGCGCCCGGGTGATGGCCCGGTTCGCCAACCGCCCCGCCACCCTCATCGCCGCGCGACGCCTCGCCGACAACCCGAAGGCCGGCTTCCGGGCGATCAGCGGCATCATGCTCGCGCTCTTCGTGACGAGCGTGGCCGTCGGCGTGATCACCACGATCGTCGCCAACCGCGGCCCGGCACCGGTCGGCTCGACCGAGGCGGGACAGGTGTCGCTCTACCTTCCTGAGGATGCACCGGCAACGCCTGACTCGCTCTTCACCGACCTACGCTCGATCACCGGCGTGCGGTCCGCGTTCGCGGTGCGCGAGAACCCGGACTGGATGAGCGCCAGCGAGCCCGGCCTGATCGCGTGCGCCGAGATCCCGAGCGCGTACGGCCGGTGCGCCGAGGGCGCCACCGTCGCCGAGGTGGCGACGGGTCTCATCCCCTTCCGGGAGTCGGCGTCGTCCACCAGGGTCTGGCCCGCCGCATCGGTTCCATTCGGCGAACTCCAACAGCTGCCGGTGATGTCGATCGTCGTCGACACTGACGGTTCCGCCGCCACCATCGAGCGCTCGCGCACCGCGCTCGAGACCGCCCTGCCGGCCTTCCGGGTGGCGCCGAACGTGCCCGGTGACTTCGAGTCGGAGTTCGCCAACACGCTGCGCGGCTGGGAACAACTGGCCAACGTCGTCATCATCGCCAGCCTCGCGCTCGGCGGGTGCAGCCTCGCGGTCAGCGTGATCGGCGGTCTCACCGAGCGCCGTCGCCCGTTCAGCCTGCTGCGTCTCAGCGGCGCGCCCGTGCGGGTCCTGCGTCGGGTGGTGGCGTTGGAGAGCGCCGTGCCGATGCTCGCCGTCGCCGCCGTCGCCATCGGGATGGGCCTCCTCGCCGCCCACCTGTTCCTGCGGGCACAGATGGGCTACACGCTGATCGCGCCGGAGCCACGCTTCTACGTGATCGTCGTCGTCGGGTTGGCCGCCTGCCTCGGTGTCATCGCCTCCACCCTGCCGCTGCTGGAACGGATCACCGGTCCGGAGACCGCCCGCAGCGAGTGATCGTCAGACCGTGGGCCCGGTGGTCGACAGCGCGACCACCGGGCCGAGGACGAAGACGGCGGGCGGACGAATGTCCTCCCGGGTGGCTACCGCGCCGATCTCGTCCAGCCGGGCGGGCACCGACCGCTGGTCGGCCTGCCCGGCGTCCTGCACGGCGAGCACCGGAGTCTCCGGGGCACGGCCGTGCTCGATCAGCACCGACGCGATCTTGGCGATGGTGTCGACGGCCATCAGCAACACGACGGTGCCCCGGGCCCGCGCCAGCGCCGCCCAGTCGACAAGCGAGTCGGGGTGCCCGGGCGGCAGGTGTCCGGACACGACTGTGACGTCGTGCGCCACGCCGCGGTGCGTCACCGGCACGCCGGCGAGGGCCGGTGCGGCGAAGGCGCTGCTCACCCCGGGGACCACTGTCACCGGCACACCGGCCGCCGTGCAGGCCTGCACCTCCTCGTGGCCGCGTCCGAAGACGTACGGGTCGCCGCCCTTGAGCCGGACCACCCGCCGGCCGGCGCGGGCGTGCGACACCAGGGCCGCGTTGATCGCCTCCTGGGCCATCGACGGGCCACGGGGCACCTTGGCGGCGTCGACCACCAGCACGTCGGGGCGCAGTCCGGCGAGCAGCCCCTGCGGGGCCAACCGGTCGACCACGACGACGTCCGCGGCGTCGAGGAGGGCCTTACCGCGTACCGTGATCAGGTCGTCGGGTCCGGGCCCACCGCCGACCACAGCGACCGAGCCGTGGTCGTGAGCGTGCCCGTGGTCGTGCCCGTGGTGATGGTGGTGGCCGACCGGGTCGTCGGGGTGGTCGTGCGGGCGTTGCGGGCGGCCCACCTTGTCGGCGAAGCCGGGCATCAGCACCCGGTACGCGCAGGTGTCGCAGTTCATCCGGATGTCGCCGCCCAGCGCCTCTGCGTAGCGTTCCCGCACCAGGTCGGCGAGTGCGTCGCAGTCGCCGATCACCTCGGCCACCCGCACGTCGAGGTCGGGGTGGGCGGCGGCGAACTCCGCCGACTGGGCGACGATCCGGTCCGGCAGCACCCCGGCGAACAGGAAGTACGGCGCGACGACGATCCGCCGCGCGCCGAGGCGGCGCAGTCGCTCCAGCACCGCCGGCACCGACGGGGACGCGAGGGAGACGAAGCCGGGCTCGACGCCCGCGTAGCCGCGCCCCTCCCAGAGCAGCCGGGCGACCTTCGCGACCTCGGCGTTGGCGTCCGGGTCGGTGGCACCCCGCCCGATCAACGCCACCCACGTGCCGGCCCGGTGGGCACCGGCCAGCCCCGCGCCGGCCCGGTCGGCACCGGCCAGCCCCGTACCGGCCAGCGCCGCGTCGATGCGCTCTTCGAGGGCCTCGTGCAGCAGCGGGTGCGGGCCGAGTGGGCGGCCGTAGCGGTAGGTCAGCCCGGGGTGACGTTCCTGCTCGCGGGCCATCGCGGCGGGGATGTCGCCCTTGCCGTGTCCGGCGGCGGTGAGCACCAGCGGCAGCGCCACCAGCGCCCGGTGCCCGCGCGTCACGAGCGCGCCGACCGCGTCGGTCAGCGGCGGGCGGGACAGCTCGATGAAGCCGCCTTCGACGTCGCCGACGTCACCGCGACGGCGGACCCGCTCGACGAGCGCGGCGAACTGGTCGACCCCGGCCGCGCTGCGCGTACCGTGCCCGACGATGACCAACCCGGTCATGACTTCTCCTCGACGTAGAGCAGGGCGTTGAGGGCGGCGGCGGCGACCGCCGAGCCGCCCTTCTCGCCCACGTTGGACACCCCGGGCAGGCCGCTGGCCCGCAGCGCCGCCTTCGACTCGGCGGCGCCCACGAAGCCGACCGGCAGGCCGACGACCAGCGCCGGCGCGGCGTCCACTGTGAGTAGTTCGACAAGCGCGGTCGGCGCGCAGCCGACCACCCAGACCGCGCCCGGGCCGACCCGGGTCAGTGCGATCCGCACGGCCGCCGCCGAGCGGGTGATTCCGGCCTCGCGGCCCAACTCGGCGGCGGCCGGCTCGGCGACCGGGCAGACCAGCTCCAGGCCGGCCCGGGTGATGCCGGCGGCGACCATCGCCACGTCGGTGACCACGGGCGCCCCGGCGCGCAGCGCCGCCAGCCCCGACTCCAGCGCCGCCTCGTCGCAGACCAGCTCGTCGACGTACGCGAGGTCGGCGCTGGCGTGCACCACCCGTTCGGTGACCGCTCGGCAGAGCGGCGGCAGGTGCGACAGGTCGACCCGCTCGCGCAGGATGCGGTACGACTCGACCTCGATGGGATGCACCACCCGGCTCATCGGGCTCCTTCGCAGGGGTCGGGCTCGACGACGCGGATCGCGTCAGGGTCAGTGACGACGCGGATCGCGTCAGGGTCAGTGACGACGCGGATCGCGTCGACCGGGCAGATCTCCAGGCACTCCAGGCAGCCGGTGCAGCGGTCGGCGCGGACGGTCAGGCCACCGGGGACGGGCCGGATCGCGTGCGTGGGGCAGGTGAGCAGGCAGGCGCCGCAGCCCTGGCAGGCGCCGATCGTCACGATCGCCACCGGTACCCCCGGGGTGTGACCATCCGGCCGGCGACCAGCCTCGTGTCGCTGTTGCCGACCACCACGACGCTGTACATGTCGACCGCAGTCGGGTCCACCGTGGTCAGGGTGGCCAGGTGCACCCGCTCGCTTGGGCGGCTGGCGTTGCGTACCATCCCGACCGGGGTGTCCGGTGGCCGGTGCGCGGCGAGGATCCCGAGCGCCTTGCCGAGCTGCCAGTCACGTGCCCGGCTGCGCGGGTTGTAGAACACCGTCACGAAGTCACCCTCGGCGGCGGCAGTCACCCGCCGCTCGATGACCTCCCACGGCGTGTGCAGGTCGGACAAACTCACATAGGCGTGGTCGTGGCCGAGGGGCGCGCCGAGCAGCGCTCCGGCGGCCAGCGCGGCGGTCACCCCGGGCACACCCACCACGTCGATCCGCTCGTCGGCGTACTCCAGGGCGGGGCTGGCCATCGCGTACACCCCGGCGTCGCCGGACCCGACCAGCGCGACCGCCCGGCCGGCGACGGCCTCGGCGACAGCGGCGCGGGCCCGCTCCTCCTCCGCGCCCAGGCCGCTGGACAGCACCCGGGTGCCCGGGCGGAGCACGTCGCGGACCTGGTCGAGGTACTGGTCCAGGCCGACCACCACGGCCGCGCGCCGCAGCTCGGTCACCGCGCGAGGGGTGCGCAGGTCGGCCGCGCCCGGCCCGAGCCCGACCACGGCGAGTCGGCCGCGCGGCGCGTGCCGGGCCACCGCCACTGTGGCCATCGCCGTCGCGGTCTTTCCCACCAGCAGCGTGGCGTCGTCCGGTCGGCCCGCCGGGCCGAGCAGCGCCGCCGCCTCCGACACGCTCGGCGCGCCGACCGCGGCGCGGACCACCTCGCTGGGATGCGGCACGTCGACGGTGGCCAGTCGCGTCGCCGGCCAGGTCACCAGGGGTACGCCGAGCGCGTCGGCGGTGCTCAGGATGCCTGCCTCGTCGGCTTTCACGTCGGCGCTGGCCAGGCAGCGCAGGCTCGCCGGGTCGAGGCCGGCCTCGGCCAGCACCCGGTGCAGCAGCTCCCCCACCTCGGCGGCCGGCGCGCCCCGACTCGCGCCCACGCCGGCGACCAGCGACGGTGGCCGCAGCACGGCGGTCCGCTCGTCGAGCGGCACCACCCGGTCGGTGACCAGCAGCCGGTAGCCGCCGTTCACGGCGTCCTCGTCGGTGGTCCGGAGGTTCGGGGGCAGGGCGGGCAGCGGCCAGTCGGCGTCGGCGACCAGTCGGACCGGCTCGCCGTCCAGGATGGCCCGGGACACCGCGGCGACCGCGCCCTGCACGGGCCAGCCGAGGGTGTCCAGCCCCGGTAGGTCGACCGCGTCGGTGGCGGTGGTGATCACCGGTTGGGCGTCCAGTACCGCGCCGACCTGCTCGGCGAGGTCGTTGCCGCCGCCGGCGTGCCCGCCGAGCAGCGCCACGGCGTGCCGGGCGGCCTCGTCGACGACCACCACGGCCGGGTCGCTGCGCTTGTCGGTGAGCAGCGGCGCGAGGATCCGCACCACCGCGCCGGTGGCCAGGAACGCGACAACCGCGTCGCACTCGGTCCAGGCGCGGCGCAGCGCGTCGGCCGCGCTCTCCCCCTCGACCATTCGGGCGTGCGGCCAGGTGGTGGCCAGGGTGTCCGCGTGCCGTCGGCCGGCGGCGGTGGCCGCCACCAGACCGATCCGAGCGGGCGGGTTTCGGTGGTTCACGGGCGCTCCCCGGTGAGGACGACCACCGGGTTGGTGGCCGCGAGGCGGATCGACCCGCCGGGCAGGTCGGCGAGGCGGGCGGCGGAGAGCTGGCTGCCCTCGACCGTGTAGCCGGCGGCGCGCAGCAGAGCCACGGCGGGCGCGACCCGGTCCAGGGCTGCCAGGGTCAGCACCACCCGCTCGGGTTGGCGGGCCACGACGGCGGTGAGGGTGTCGGGGCCGCCACCGCCGACGAAGACCGCGTCGGGTTCGGGCAGGCCGGCCAGCGCCTGCGGGGCTCGACCGGTGACGAGCCGGACGTCCACGGCGTGCGCGGTCGCGTTGGCCCGGATGGTCGCGCCGGCCCCGGGGTCCTGTTCGACGGCGAGCACTGCCGCGCCGAGCAGCGCGCACTCGATGCCGACCGAGCCGCTGCCCGCGCCGACGTCCCAGACCAGCCGGCCCAGTCGGGGTCGCAGCCGGGCGATGACGAGGGCGCGCACCTCCGACTTGGTGATCATGGAGCCCCGGTGGGCGTACCGGGTCTCCGGCAGCGCCCAACCGCCGGCCGGGGCGGCGGCCGGCTGGTTGTCGGAGCGCATCCCAGCGGGCGCGACCCGATCCGGGTCGGCGATGCTGAGCAGGACGTGCGGGTCGGCCCAGGTCTCGGCGGCGGCCTGCTCGGGGGTCACCGCGCGGACCCGTTCGGCGGCGGTGCCCAGGTGCTCGGCCACCAGCAGGCGGCGGGACCATCCGACCAGGCCGGCGCCCAGCTCGGCCGCACCGGCGCCGGGTGCGGTGAGCACCGCGACCAGCGGCAACGCGCGGCAGGCGTTCAGGGCCGGTCGCGGGTCGCGGCCGTGCGCGGTGACCACGGCGGCGCCGTCCCAGGGCAGGCCGGCACAGGCGAACGCGGCGGCCACACTGGACACCGCCGGCACCACCCGCAGCGGCAGCCCGGCCGCGCGCAGCCGCCGGACGATGCCGAACAGGCCGGGATCCCCGCTGGCCAGCACGACGGCCGGCACCCCGGCGGCGACGGCCTCGGCCAGCCGGTGCACGGCGGGGGCGAGCGGCCCGAGGGTCACGGTGTCCGCGCCGGGCGGTACGGGCACCGCAGCCAGGTGCCGGGCGGCCCCGACGACCAGCCCGGCGGCGGCCAGCAGCGGCGCGAGTGCCGGGTGCGGTGGGGCACCGGCGGCGTCCAGCCCGACCACTGTCACACCGGTCGCCTGCGCCGTCCGCGTCATCGGGGCCACCGGCCGGACGAGGCGACGACGTGTGAGCCTGCGAAGTCGACCATCGCCACGTCCACGGTGACCGTCGGCCCACCGAAGCGCCGCAGCACCTGGCGGACCCGCTGGCAGAGCAGGTCACCGGCCGGGGCGAGCAGTCCGGCGGCCTCCCACAGCTCGTACGCGTGCCGCCCGGTGTTGGCCTCGGTAACGGTGGCGACGAGCGACGCGTCGCCACCGGCCTCGGCGGTCACGGCCCCGAGCAGGGACAGGTCCACCTTGGAGCGCGTGTAGTGCGTCATCAGCACCCCGGCGGCGAGTTTGGCCAGCTTGCCGGCCATGCCGACGAAGACCACGCCGGTCATGCCGTCCTCCACAGCGGCGGTCACCGCGGCCCCGGTGAAGTCGCCGACCTCGACGAAGCAGACCTCGGGCAGGTCGGGCAGCAGCGTGCGGGCGGCCCGCTCGGTACGCCCACCGGTGCAGAGCACCACAGTCGGCTCGCCCTGGGCGGCCATCACGTGCACGGCCTGCACGACGCTGGCCCGCCAGGACGCGGTGGAGAACGGGCGCACGATGCCGGTGGTGCCGAGGATCGAGATGCCGCCGAGGATGCCGAGCCGCCGGTTGGTGGTCTTGCGGGCCATGATCTCGCCCCGGGGCACGCTGATCACCACGCGTACGCCGACCTCGCTGAGGTCGACCACCTCGGCCACCGCGTCGCCGATCATCCGGCGGGGGGTGTCGTTGATGGCCGGGCCGCCGACGGTAAGCCCCAGACCGGGTTTGGTGACAATGCCGACGCCAGCACCACCGGCGAGCCGCAGACCGGGGACGTCGGTCCAGTCCACCGTGGCGGTCAGCGCGGCCCCGTGGGTGACGTCCGGGTCGTCGCCGGCGTCCTTGACCACCACCGCCTCGGCGCGCACCGGTGGGGTGCCGGTCACCTCGCAGCGCTCGACCGGGAAGCGCACCCGCCGCCCGGCGGGCAGGCCGATCTCCACGTCCGGCTGGATCTCCCCGGTGACCAGCGCGGTGACCGCGGCCTTGGCCGCCGCCGTCGCGCAGGCGCCGGTGGTCCAGCCGGTACGCAACGCGGTGGGCCGTACCTTCGCGGTCCGTGGCAGGTCCGGCTCACGCAGCGGCGGCTCGGCGTACGTCATGGTGTGTGCCCCGGTGTGGCTGTCCCCCCGGTGCGGTCGCCGGCCTGGCGGCGCAGCTCGGCACGGGCGGCCGGCTCGGCCTTGCGGAAGGTGTGGAAGTGCCCGGGGTGGTACAGGTGCGAACGGGTGCCCTCGGCGGCGAGGGCCGGCCCGACGAGGAACAGGGTGTGCTTCCACAGCTTGTGCTGCTTGACCGTCGCCTCCAGGGTGCCGACCGTGCAGCGCACCACCAGCTCGTCGGGCCAGGTCGCCTGGTACGCGACCACTGCCGGGGTGTCCTCCGGGTAGCCGCCGGCCAGCAGCTCGGCCTGCACCTGCCCGGAACGGGCAGCGGAGAGGAACAGCGCCATCGTGGTGCCGTGCCGGGCGAAGTCCCGCACCCGCTCGCCGGGCGGCATCGGGGTCTTGCCACCCTCCAGGCGGGTGAGGATCACCGACTGGGCCACCTCGGGCACTGTCAGCTCCCGCCCGACGATCGCCGCGACGGCGGTGAACGAGGAGACCCCGGGCACGATCTCCACGGCGAGGCCGAGCGCCGAGCACAGCTCCAGTTGCTCCTGCACCGCGCCCCACAGCGCCGGGTCGCCGGAGTGGATCCGCGCCACGGTCAGCCCCTGCTCGGCGGCACGCTGGTAGAGCGGCAGCACGCCCTCGATGGGCAGCTGCGACGAGTCGATCACCTCCGCGCCGGGGCGGGCGTGGTCGAGCACGTCGGCGTGCACCAGGCTGGCTGCCCAGATCACGATGTCCGCCCCGGCGATCACCCGGGCGGCCCGCACTGTCAGCAGGTCCGCCGCCCCCGGCCCGGCTCCGACGAACCACACCTTGCCGTCGCTGGTCACAGCTTTCCTCCTCGGTGGTCGCGGCGGGCCGGCACCAGCAGCGTCGACAGGTACGGCAGGTCGTGCTCGGCGTCGTCGACCGGGCCGATCCGTTCACCGGGCAAACCCAGGCTGCGCCCGAGCACCGCGTCGGGGAGCCGGCCCTGTCGGCGCAGCTCGGCGAGCAGTTCGGGGTGCCGCCGCCAGCCCTTGTAGGCGACCACAGTGCCCGGCCCGGCGAGGGCGTCGGCGAACAGCGCCAGACCCGCGGTGGCGGGCAGCAGGGTCAGCGGTTCGCGTCCCTCACAGAGCGGGGTGCCGCTGCGCGCCGCGAGCTCCTGCATAGCGGTGACGCCGGGCACTGTCGCCACCCGCACCGCCGGGCGCAGCGCGCGGACGCTCTGGGCCAGGTAACCGAAGGTGGAGTAGACGTTGGGGTCGCCGATGGTGGCGAACGCGAGGGACCGCGCGCCCGCGTCGATCGCCTCGACCACCGCCCGGGCCGCCTCGTCCCAGGCGGCCGCCCGGCGGGCGGTGACCCCACCCCGGTCGTCCAGCGCGAACGGCAGCCGGCGCAGCCGGTCCACCGCGACGTGGGGCCGCACCGTCGCCTCGGCCCGCCCGGCGTCCGCGCCCGCCGGCGTCGCGGCGGCAGTCACCGTGGGTTCGACAGGGTCCGCCATCACGGGTACGAAGACGACGTCGGCCTCGCGCAGCACCCGCACCGCCTTGACGGTGAGCAGTTCCGGGTCGCCGGGGCCGACACCGACCCCGGTCAGCGTGGCGTCGGCGCTCATCGGCACGCCTCGACGAGCCGGCGGGCCGCCTCCGGGTGACCGGCCCAGTGGGTGTGCAGGTAGGAGGCGTGCACCCGACCGCCCACGAAGCCGTGCTCCGCGTCGTTCCAACGCCACGCCGGTCGGTCGCCGTGCCCCGGGTCGGTGGTGGTGCGGTGGAACTCGTGGCCGCGTACCGCCTCGCCGGCACGGGCCACCGGGGAGTCGGTGACCGCCACGGCCTCGCGGTAGCCGAGGGTGAGCCGGCCGGTCATCCGGGCGGTGAGGTCCAGCCGGCCGCACATCGGTACGTCGTCCAGGGACCGCCCGAGGTAGAGCAGCCCGGCGCACTCGGCCACGATCGGCCCGTCGAAGTCGGCCAGCTCGGCGCGGAGCGTGGTGTTGCCGGCCAGCGCCTGGGCGTACGCCTCGGGGAAGCCGCCGCCGATGACCACCGCGCGGGTGCCGGCGGGCAGTGCCGGGTCGCGCAGCGGGTCGACGGTGAGCACGTCCGCGCCGGCGGCGGTGAGCAGTTCGGCGGTCTCCGCGTACGAGAAGGTGAAGGCCGGACCACCGGCGAGCGCGACCACTGGCCGCTCGGCGCCGGCCGGCCCGCCGACGGCGGTGACCGGGTCCCACGCGGGGGTGGTCAGCGGTGCGGCGGTGCGGGCCAGGTCGAGCACGGCGTCGAGGTCCACTGTGGCTTCGACCAGCTCGGCGAGCGCGGTGACGATCGCCAGGGACTCGGGGGCCCGCTCGGCGACCGGGACCAGCCCGAGGTGCCGGGCCGGCGCGGCCACCTCGGCGGCGCGGGTGACGGCTCCGAGCACCGGTACGCCGACCTCTGCGAGGGCGTCGCGCAGCAGGGTTTCGTGCCGGGGCGAGCCGACGCGGTTGAGGATCACCCCGCCGATGCGCACGGCCCTGTCGAAGGCGGCCATGCCGAGGGTGAGCGCGGCGGCCGAGCGGCCCTGGGCCGTGGTGTCCAGCACCAGCAGCACGGGCGCCTCGATCAGCCGGGCGACGTGTGCGGTGGAGGCGTAGTCGCGGCGGCCGACGGCGCCGTCGTGCAGGCCCATGACGCCCTCCACCACGGCGATGTCGGCGGGTGTGGGGACGCTCGCGCCGTGGCGCAGCAGACCGGCGATCCGCTCGACGCCGACCAGGAACGGGTCGAGGTTGCGCCCGGGCCGGCCGGCGGCGAGGGCGTGGTAGCCGGGGTCGATGTAGTCGGGGCCGACCTTGTGCGGGCTGACCGTCAGGCCGCGACGGCGCAGTGCGGCGAGCAGCCCGGTGGCGATGGTCGTCTTGCCGTGGCCGCTGGCCGGTGCGGCGACGACGACCCGGGGCAGCGGCCACGGGTCGGTGGTCGTGGTCACCACTCGATGCCCTTCTGGCCCTTCTGGCCGGCGTCCATCGGGTGCTTGACCTTGGTCAGCTCGGCGACCAGATCGGCGGAAGCGACCAGGCGCGGGTCGGCGTCCCGTCCGGTGATGACGACGTGCTGGAAGCCGGGCCGGTCGGCCAGTGTGGCGACCACCTCGTCGACGTCCACCCAGCCCCACTTCATCGGGTAGGTGAACTCGTCCAGCACGTACAGCCCGTAGCGCTCGGCGGCCAGGTCGCGCTGGATCTGCCGCCAGCCCTCCAGGGCGTCGGCGGCGTGGTCGGCGTCGCCGCCGCGCTGGATCCAGGACCAGCCCTCACCCATCTTGTGCCAGGCGACCGGCGCGCCCTGGCCGGTGCGCTCGTGCACCTCGCCGAGCGCCCGGAAGGCGTTCTCCTCCCCCACCCGCCACTTGGCGCTCTTGACGAACTGGAACACGCCGATCGGCAGACCGGCCGTCCAGGCTCGCAGCGCCAGCCCGAAGGCGGCTGTCGACTTTCCCTTCATCTGTCCGGTGTGGACGATCAGCAGCGGTCGGTGCCGTCGCTGCCGGGTCGTCAACCCGTCTGCGGGCACCACGCTCGGCTGTCCCTGCGGCATCAGCACGCTCCCCTTCGGGCGATCCTGCGTTTGCGGTCGGTCATCGGTGCCGTCGTCACGCCGCGACGGGAAGCGCGCTGTCGCGAGTGTCGGGGTGGGTGAGAGCGGTCAGCGGGTGGTGGGGGGCACCCAACTGGGTGGCCAGTCGACGCGCCAGGTTGAGGCGGACCGGGCCGGTCTCGCAGTCGACGACGACGCAGGGCGCACCGGTCGCCGCGAGCACCGCCGCAGCTGCCGCGGCGCGGTCCAGCGGGCGGTTGCCCGCCGTGGCCCGGCCGTCGGTGACGACGAGGACGAGCGGACGCCTCAACGGGTCGCGCAGGCGCTCCACCCGCAGCAGGTCGGCGGCCGCGAGCAGCCCTTCGGCCAGCGGCGTACGCCCACCGGTGGGCAACTCGGCCAGCCGGGTCGAGGCGGCCAGCACCGACGAGGTGGCCGGCAGCAACGTCTGCGCCTCGGCGCCACGGAAGGCGATCACCGCGACCTTGTCCCGCCGCTGGTAGGCGTCGGTGAGCAGGGCGAGCACCGCGTCCTTCACTGTGGTCATCCGCTGCCGGGCACCCATCGAGCCGCTGGCGTCCACCACGAACAGCACCAGGTTGCCCTCCCGCCCCTCCCGGACCGCCTCCCGCACGTCGTCCGGGCGCAACCGCAGCGGGCCGCTCACCCGTCCCCGGGATGCCTGGTGCGGCGCGGCGGCGCGGACCGTCGCCGGCAGGTGCAAGGCCCCGACCCGGCCGGTCGGCACCCGGGCCCCGGTGGTGCGCCCCCGCCCGGTGCGGGCCCGCGAACGCCGGCCCGGCACGCCGTCACCGACACCGGGCGCGGTGAGCACCCGTGCCTTCAGACCACCCCGGGGTACGGCCACCGGCTGCCCGTCGGCGCCGCCGTTGCGCCCCTGGTCCGGGTCGTCGCCACCGTCCGCGGTGTGCCGGTCGCCGGGCTGAGCGTGCCCGTCGGGGTCGTCCGTCGGGCGCTGCGGCGAGCCGTCGTCGTCAGCTCCGCTCGACACCTCGGTCCGCCCGTCCGGGCCGGCGTCACCCTCGGCGGGCGCACTCTCGGCCGGGCCGGGTACACGCTGGTCGACCACGTCGCCGCCGCTCCCCCCACCGCCGGCCGGGCCGCCACCGCCTGATGGGCCGCCACCACCCGGGCCGTCGTCGTCCGGGCCCGGGTCGTCCGGCTCGTCGGGGTGGGCGTCCTGGGCACGCTGCAACGCCTCGTCCAGGCGCTTCTCGTCCAGGCCGGGGGTGTCGAACGGGTCGCGGCGGCGGCGGTGCGGCAGGGCCAGTCGGGCGGCCACCCGGACGTCGTCGATGCTCACCCGGTCCCGGCCGTGCCAGGCGGCGTGGGCCAGAGCGGTACGGGCGGTGACGATGTCGGCGCGCATCCCGTCCACGTCGAACGCCGCGCACACCTCGGCGATCTGCCGCAGCGCGGCGTCCGGAAGTCGTACCCCGGGAAGCCGGCGTCGGGCGTCGGCCACCTGGCCGGCGATCTCCGCGTCGGCGTCGGCCCACCGGGCGGCGAAACCGGCCGGGTCGGCGTCGGCGGCGAGCCGGCGGCGGACCACCTCGACCCGGACCTCCGGGTCCCGGCTGGCGCCCACCTCGACGGTGAGCCCGAACCGGTCGAGCAACTGCGGACGCAGCTCCCCCTCCTCCGGGTTCATCGTGCCGACCAGCAGGAACCGGGCCGCGTGGCTGACCGAGACGCCTTCGCGCTCGACGTGGCTGCGGCCCATCGCCGCAGCGTCCAGCAGCAGGTCCACGAGGTGGTCGTGCAACAGGTTGACCTCGTCGACGTAGAGCACCCCCCGGTGGGCGGCGGCGAGCAGACCCGGCTCGAAAGCGCGTACGCCCTCGCCGAGGGCCTTCTCCAGGTCCAGCGAGCCGACCACCCGGTCCTCGGCGGCGCCGACCGGCAGCTCCACCAGCCGGGCCGGACGCGTCTCGGCGGCGGCACCGGCCGGGTGCGGCCCGTCCGGGCAGCCCGGGTCCGGCTCGGCCGGGTCACAACCGAAGCGGCAGCCGGCGACCCGGCGGACCGGCGGCAGCAGCGCGGCGAGTGCCCGAACGGCTGTGGACTTGGCGGTCCCCTTCTCACCCCGGACCAGCACACCGCCGATCGCCGGGGACACCGCGTTGAGCAGCAGCGCCAGCCGCATGTCGGCCATGCCAAGCACGGCACTGAACGGATAATTGACGATCACTGTGCCTTCCTTCGATCGCGACTGCGGGGCTCGCAAACCCGGCTCACTCCTCGCGCTCACACCCGATCCTCCAGGTCGCCCTCGCTGGCCAGGTACGTGTCGCGCAGCCGGTCCAGGGTGGCCGGCTCGGGTTTGGCCCACAGCCCCCGGTCGGCGGCCTCCAACAGGCGTTCGGTGATGCCGCGCAACGCCCACGGGTTGGACTGCTCCAGGAACTCGCGGGTGGTGTCGTCGAACAGGTACGCGGCGGCCAGGTGCTCGTACATCCAGTCGTCGACCACGCCGGCGGTGGCGTCGTAGCCGAACAGGTAGTCCACTGTGGCGGCCAGCTCGAACGCGCCCTTGTAGCCGTGCCGGCGCATCGCGGCGATCCACTTCGGGTTGACCACCCGGGCCCGGAACACCCGCCGGGTCTCCTCGCCCAGCGTGCGCGTGCGCACGTCGTGCGGCATCGCCGAGTCACCCACGTACGCCTGCGGTGACGTGCCGGTGAGGTGACGGACCATCGCCACCATCCCGCCGTGGTACTGGAAGTAGTCGTCCGAGTCGACGATGTCGTGCTCGCGGGTGTCCTGGTTCTTCACCGCCACCGCGATCCGGGCGAAGGAGCGTTCCATGTCGGCGCGCGCCTCCCGCCCGTCCAGGCCCCGGCCGTAGGCGTAGCCGCCCCACACCGCGTACACCTCGGCCAGGTCCGCGTCGCTGCGCCAGGTCCGCGCGTCGATCAGGGGCAGCAGGCCCGCGCCGTACGCCCCGGGCTTCGAGCCGAAGATCCGGGCGGTCGCGCGCCGCTCGTCACCGTGCTCGGCGACGTCGGCGGCGACGTGCGCCCGCAGGTAGTTCTCCTCCTCCGGCTCGTCCAAGACGGCGACCCGCCGCACGGCATCGTCGAGGAGTGCCACCACGTGCGGAAACGCGTCGCGGAAGAACCCGGAGATGCGCACTGTCACGTCGACGCGCGGCCGGCCCAGCTTGGCGGTCGGCACCACCTCGATGCCGGTGACCCGCCGGGACCGCTCGTCCCACACCGGCCGGCAACCCAGCAGCGCGAGCACCTCGGCGATGTCGTCGCCCTGGGTGCGCATCGCGCTGGTGCCCCACACGGTCAAACCCACCGAGCGGGGGTACGCCCCGGTGTCGGCGAGGTGCCGGGCGAGCAGCGAGTCGGCGAGGGCCACCCCGACGTCCCAGGCGTTGCGGCTGGGGATGGCCTTGGGGTCGACGGAGTAGAAGTTGCGGCCGGTGGGCAGCACGTTGACCAGGCCCCGGGTGGGCGAACCGGACGGGCCGGGCGGCACGAACCGGCCGTCGAGCGCGCCGAGGGTGTTGGTCAGCTCGTCGGTGGTCCGGTCCAGCCGGGGCACCAGCTCGGTGGCGGCGAAGTGCAGCACGGCGGCGACGTCCGGCATCGGCTGGCCGGTCACCTCCGCCACCACCGCGTCGACGGCCTCGGCGTCCCAGCCGAGCGTCTCCATCCCGATGACCAACCGCCGGGCGAGGGCCTCGATCAGGTCGACGGCGTCGGCGGCGGTGCCGGCCGGCCCGTCCACCACGTCGGTCAGCGCCGTGGGCACCGTCAGTCGTTCACCCGGCGCCGCGAGCAGCGCCTGCTCGTCGAGGGAGTACGCGACGGCGAGCGCCTGCCGCAGGCCGGGCAGGGCGCGGGCGCCACCCCAGATCTGGGGGGCGCGCAGGACCGCGAGGACCAGGTTGACCCGGGGCTCGCCGGTGGGCGCGTCGGCGAGGATGTGCAGACCGTCGCGGATCTGCACGTCCTTGACCTCGCAGAGGTACCCGTCCAGGTGCAGCACGAACTCGTCGAAGTCGTCCGCGTCGGGCATCGCCTCGGCGTGCAGGTCGTGGTGCAGCTCGGCGGCGCGTACGAGGTCCCAGATCTGCGCCCGCACGGTGGGCACCTTCGCCGGGTCGAGGGCCTGCACTGTGGCGTACTCGTCGAGCAGTTGCTCCAGTTTGGCCAGGTCGCCGTACGTCTCGGCGCGGGCCATCGGCGGCACCAGGTGGTCGATCACCACGGCGTGCGCCCGGCGCTTGGCCTGGGTGCCCTCACCGGGGTCGTTGACGATGAACGGGTAGACCAGCGGCAGGTCGGCGAGGACCGCGTCGGGCGCGCAGTCGGCGGCCAGACCGAGGCCCTTGCCCGGCAGCCATTCGAGGGTGCCGTGCTTGCCCAGGTGCACCACGGCGTCCGCGCCGAAGCCGCCGTCGGCGACCGGCGCGGCCAGCCAGCGGTACGCGGCCAGATAGTGGTGACTCGGCGGCAGGTCCGGGTCGTGGTAGATGGCGATCGGGTTCTCCCCGAAACCGCGCGGCGGTTGGATCAGCAGCACCACGTTGCCGAAGCGCAGCCCGGCGAGCACGACGTCGCCGCTCTCGGTGTAGAGCTGGCCGGGCGGCTCACCCCAGTGTTCCCGCATCCGTTCGCGCAGCTCGGTCGGGACCTGATCGAACCAGCGCCGGTACGTCGGCCCCGGTATCCGGGCCTCGGCGGCGGCCAACTGCTCCGGGGTGAGCCACTCCACGTCGTGACCGCCGGCGGCGATCAGCGCGTGGATCAGCGCGTCGCCGTCCTCGGGCGGTGGAGCGTCACCCAGGTCGTAACCCGCCTCGGCGAGTGCGGCGAACAGGCGGACCGCCGAGACCGGGGTGTCCAGCCCGACGGCGTTGCCGACCCGTGAGTGCTTGGTGGGGTACGAGCTGAGGACGACGGCGACCCGCTTGTCGGCGTTGGGCACGTACCGCAGCCGGGCGTGGCGCACGGCGATCCCGGCGACCCGGGCGGCCCGCTCGGCGTCGGCGGCATAGACCGAGAGCCCGTCGGCGTCGATCCGCTTGAACGAGAACGGCACGCTGACGATCCGGCCGTCGAACTCGGGGATGGCCACCTGCATCGCCGCGTCCAACGGGGACAGTCCGGCGTCGCTGCCGGCCCACTGCTCACGGGTGCTGGTCAGGCAGAGCGCCTGGATGATCGGCACGTCCAGGGCGGCCAGGGCGCCCACGTCCCAGGCGTCCTCGTCGCCGCCCCCGGACGCGTCCGCGGCGACCGCGCCACCGGCCGCGAGCACGGTGACCAGCAGCGCGTCGCAGCGGGCGAAGAGCCCGAGCGGCCCCGCGCCCGTGGTCAGGCCCCGCAGCGAGCCGCAGAAGATCGGCAGCGGGTTGCCGCCGGCTTTGTGGACCGCGTCCGCGAGGACGTCGACGAAACCGGTGTTGCCGGCGAGCGCGTGCGCCCGGTAGAAGACGATTCCCACCGTGGGCCG
Source organism: Micromonospora sp. A202 (assembly GCF_006715105.1). NCBI lineage: Bacteria > Bacillati > Actinomycetota > Actinomycetes > Micromonosporales > Micromonosporaceae > Micromonospora > Micromonospora sp. A202. The sequence continues at coordinate 3,319,426 of NZ_VFMP01000001.1, forward strand.
GTCCGGGTCTGCGGGGTGTTCGCCGTGCACGCCGTATGCCGGGGTGGGTGCGGGCGGGGCGAACCCCTCGCCGGTGAGCAGCACCGTGTCGGAGAGGAACCGGGCCAGCTGCGCCAGGTTGTCCGGCCCACCCTCGACCAGGTACGCCAGAGCCTGGGTGACGACCCCGGACGGCACTGTGGAGATGGCCATCAGCTCCGCGTCGGGCAGCGTCTCGCCGCCCAGCGCGACCGTCGGCACGCCGGTGGCGAGCACCGCGGCGAGGCCGTCCGGCCAGGCCTGTCGGCCGCCGAGCAGGCGTACGACGACGAGGTCGACCCCTTCGAGCAGGGCGGGCACCTCGTCGGCGGCGACCCGGGCGGGGTTGGCCAGCCGGTAGTCGGCGCCGCTGGCGCGGGCGGCCAGCAGATCGGTGTCGGCGGTGGAGAGCAGCAGGATGCGCACGGCAGGCTCCGGAGAGTGACGCCCTGGCCGCCACGGAGGCGACCTGGACGAAGCGGGTGGGTGCGGCGTCAGCCAGCACGACGGCGCGATCGGCTTGGCGACGCGGGCGTCGGGGCCGTTCAGCGCCGGGCGCTCAGCTCAGCGGGGCCGGTGGCCGACGCGGGCGACCTGGAGCACGCCGACGAGGCCGGCCCGGAGCATGCTGGTCCGGCCGGTCGTGGGTGCGGTGCGGCGCCCGCGATGCGGGTCATCACGATGCTCGTCGATTAATGAGACGCCATGCGTCATCGGGTCCTCCTCGGGTGTCCACGCCCTGGGGTACGTCCCGACGGCCGAAGTATCCTGGCTTCCGGATCGACGCTCTCCCCCGGCCTTCCAACCGCAGACACACGGCCGTGACTCACGAGGGGGGATCGCTCCCCGGTGACAGTGGCGGGACCGCGTCGGAATCGCACCGACTTCCTTCACTGCCGTCAGGCCGCGAATGCTGCCACACCGCCGCGCCGCCGGTCAACGCTGGCCCAGCCCGCCGAACTGGCGCCCCTCATCGAGATTCGCCGACTTGTCTGCCCTCGAACCGTCACGTTGCAAAGCCCCGAATCAATGCCAGCCCTCCTTTGCTCTGCTTACCTATAGGCACCAGTGACGCTCCGTGTCTGGTGCAGATAGGTAAGCAGAGCAAAGGGAGGTAGCACCTACCCTGGCCTGCGCCGATCGTCCGAGGGTGCGGTGGCATGCGGCACCCTCACCTAGGATCGGCGACCACCGGAGCAGCGTCCGCGATCAATCACGGGAGGATCACCATCGTCGCCATGCGATTCCACCACCTCGCCGGCCGTGTCTGGTTCTGCCCGGGCGATTCGGACCCGGAGGTGGTCCAGGCCGGCGTCGCCGTCGTGGCCGACGAGCGCGGCAGTGTGATGATCGACGCCGAGCCGATGACGCTTGAGCAGGCCCGCTCAGCCGTCGAGGCCGCCTGAACAGACGAGCCTCAGCGGGCGTGCCGTTCCGGGTGGGCCCGGCTCCAGGTGCGCATCCGTTCCGGGTATCCGGTGCGCGCCGCCTCGTACAGCGGCACCGCGTGCTCGCGGGCGATGGACCCCGCCGCCCGCGGTGTGCCGGTACGACGACGGATCCACTCGCCGTCGTGGGCGATCGCCACCACCGTGGTGTCCGTCGCGGTCGTCTCCGGCTCCAGGTAGAACTCCACCCCCCGCCGGCTGGCGACGAACTCCTCCAGCGCCGCGAGATCCTCGCGGGTCGCCTCCCGGTCCAGCTTCGTCGGGGTCGCCTCGGCACCCCGTGACCGGCGGTTGAACCAGCTCATGACCAGCCCCTCTCCTCGACGCCCCTCCAGTGCAGCACCGAATCCTGGCAATACGCTGCACGCCGGATGGGAGACAGCTGACCCGCGTCAAAAGGGACGGGTGGAACCACCGTGGCGTAGGCGGTGTCATGAGTGTGATCCGAACGGAGGCCTCCCCCTGGACGACGACGCTCTCGTCACCCGCGCTCGGGCCGGTGACCTGGAGGCGTACGACCTCCTGGTCGCCCGGCACACCGCGTCCGCACACCGGACGGCGGTGCTGCTCGGCGCGGGATCGGACTCCGAGGACGTCATCCAGGAGGCGTTCGTGAAGGCGTACCGCAAGCTGTCCCGTTACCGGGGCGAGTCGTCCTTCCGATCGTGGCTGCTCGCGATCGTCGCCAACGAGACCCGCAACCTGCACCGGTCCCGCGGCCGGCGGGACGGGCTCGTCCTGCGGGCCGCGGCGGCGGACCCGACGTCCGAGATCGCCGAGGACGGGGCGGTCGGCGCCGTCCTCGCCGGGGAGCGCCGCGCCTCGCTGGTGCAGGCCCTGCGTCAGCTCCCGGTACGCGACCGCGAGGTGATCGTCTGCCGGTTCTTCCTCGACCTCAGCGAGGAGGAGACGGTGGCGGCGCTGGGGTGGCCCCGGGGCACTGTCAAGTCGCGCACGTCCCGGGCGCTGGCGAAGCTTCGCGGCCTGCTCGACCGCGAGGAGGTCCGGCATGGGTGACCTCGAACGGGAGCTGCGCGACCTCTCCGCCTGGCTGGAGACACCCGATGCGCCGGACGTGACCGCTCGTGTCCGCGTACGCCTCGACAGGCCGGCGCGCCGGTGGCGTCCGCTTGCCGCGGCGGCGCTCGTCGCCGTGGTCGTGGCGGTGGTGCCCCCGACCCGCGCCGCCGTCGCCGACGCTGTCACGGGGCTGCTGCGCTTCGCCGGTGTCAGCATCGCCACCACGCCCGCCCGCACGCTGCCCGGCGGCACGCCGTCGCCGTTGCCCGGCCAGCGGTCCATCACCCTGGACGAGGCCCAACGGGCGGTGCGGTTCCCGATCCGTCAACCCGCGAAGCTCGGCCCACCCGAGCGGGTGCTGGTCGCCGACCCCGACGCCACGGGCACCTGCCGGGTGGCGACGTTGCTCTACAACGGGGGCGCACTGCGCGTCGACGCGTTCGACGGTCGTCTCAATCTGGCCTTCCACAAGGAGGTCAGCCCGCCGGGAGCGGACTGGGTCCAGGTCAACGGCGACTTCGCCATCTGGGTGGACGGGCCACACGTGCTGTCGTACGTGGACCGCTCGGGCGGGGTCCGCCAGGAGACCGCCCGACTGGCCGCCTCGACCCTGATCTGGCAGGAGGGCGACGTGAGCTACCGGCTGGAGGGTGCCGTCGGCAAGGCGGAGGCGATCGAGATCGCCCGCTCGCTGCGCTAGGTGTTCCAGGGAACCTGGCGGGCGCGGCCGGTGTCATGACGGTGCGACGAGGCGTCGGCACGTACCGGAAGGGGCGAGATGGTTTCCTGGGGCAGATGGGTGCTGGCATCATCGGTGGTCCTGCTGGCGGGGTGCACGACCACGACCAGCGGCGGGGCAGCCGCGCCGACGAACTCTGCCGCCACCACGGCGAGCGCCACGGCCGCCACGGCGAGCGCCACGACCGGCTGCGCGGCGCGGGTCGAGACCGGGTCGCTGCCGGACTGGGCGGACGCCGGGTTCAGCGGGGACGCCCGGGTCCCGCACGTGTTCGGCGCGAAGGGTGACATCGTGGCGGTGGTGTTCGCCCATCCGCTGCGGCAGCACCGCAAGGACGGGTCGAATAACAAGATCCTTTGGGTGGCCCGGGCCGCCACGACCTCGCCCGACACGAGCGCACCGGCGACCCTGGTGATCACCGCGACGCTCGACGGCACCGACACCCGGGTCACCCGGGAAGTCGCCGGCGGACCGGGCCCGTCGATCATCGACATGCCCCAGCCCGGTTGCTGGCGCCTCGACCTGCGCTGGTCCGGTCACACCGACACCATGGACCTGGTCTACGCACCATGACGGCGTGCCCTGGCGCCGCCTATGCTGCCGGGCGTGCTGAAGGACGCGCGGGTGGCGGCGGCCCGCAACAACGCCGAATGGTGCGACATCGTCTGCGGCAGCCACGGGCTGGCCGGCCTCACCGACGACGAGGCCTGGTCGGTCCCGCGCCGCTCACCCCCGTGGTATCCGGACGCGGTCACCCTGCGGCCGGGGGTCGACGCCGAGGCCCTGCTGGCGCGCATCGACGCGGGGCCCGGCGCCTCGGTGAAGGACAGCTTCGCCGACCTCGACCTATCCGGGTACGGCTTCCAAGTGCTCTTCGACGCCCAGTGGGTCCACCGCCCTCCGGCGGAACCACCGGCCGACGCGCCGCTCACCCCGGTCAGCACCCCGGACGAGTTGGCGGCCTGGGCAGCGGCACACGGCGGTGGCGAGCTGTTCCGCCCCGCGCTCCTGACCGATCCCCGGGTACGGGTGCTCGCCCGCCACGACGACAGCGGTGTGATCACCGGCGGCGCGGTTCTCAGTGGTGGCGACGGCCGGTACGGCGTCTCCAACCTGTTCACCCGCACCGACGACCCCGAGGCCATCTGGCGGGCGGTGTGCGCCACCCTGCCCACCGCGTCCCTGGTCGGCTACGAGGAAGCCCCGGACCTACCCCCCGCCCGACAAGCAGGCTTCCACTCGACGGGCCCCCTCCAAATCTGGCTCCACCCCTAACCCCCGTCCGTCCCCCTGCCACCCCCTTTCACACCGTTGATCATGAAGTTAGCGACATCGACACCGGCGTGTCGCGCCGCTAACTTCATGATCAACAGGGCAGGCCAGGCAGGTGGAGGGGCGGGGATCAGGCCAGGTTTTTCGTTCTTCGGGGGTCAGGGTCAGGGTCAGGGCTCCGGCACGGCGCAGTGCCCGCCGCTGCCGCGGTGATCTCGTCGGTTGGCATCGGGCGACACTAACCAGCCCGGGTACGCGGCGCAGTCGGCCGCGCACCCGATACCGCTCGGCGGTGAATGGGGTTAGTTTTTGTGTGCTGACGGAGCCGGTTCGACGGCGTGCGGCGGGCGCAGCACCCGCACCAACAGCAGGGTCGGCAGCAGCAGCAGCGGCACCACCAGCAGCGCGCGCAGGGTGCCTACCTCGTCGCCGAGCAGCCCCAGCAGCGGCGGCCCACCCAGGAACGCGGTGTAGCCGATCACCGCGACCACGCTCACCCGCACCGGCGCGTGTGCCTCCTCGTCGGCCGCCGCGCTCATCCCGACCGGGAAGCCCAGCGACGCGCCGAGGCCCCAGAGCGCGACGCCGACGATCGCCACCGGCCCGGAGCCAGCCAGCACGGCCAGGCTGGCACCGACCACGGCGAGCCCGATGGTGCCGCTGAGCACCGGCACCCGACCCCACCGGTCCAGCGCGACGGTGCCCGCGGTGCGCCCGATGGTCATGCCCACGACGAAGACACCGAAGACCGCCGCGCCAGCGGCCTCACTCAGGTCCCGGCCGTCCACGAACGCGACCGCCAGCCAGTCGTTGGCGGCGCCCTCGGTGAACGCCGCCACCAGCACGAACAGCCCGATCAGCAGGGTGCGCGGCTCCCGCCAGGCAGCGAGCTGCGCCCGGCGACGGGCAGCCGGGGTGGCGTCCGCCGGGTCGCCGGCGTGATCGCCGCCCAGCGGCAGGAACGTCCGGGCCGCGAGTGCGGTGCCGATCAGTACGACCACCGCCACCCCGACGAGGTGCGCGCCCACCGACACGTCGAACCGGGCCGCCCCGGCGCCGAGCGCCGCGCCGGCCACCGAACCGAGGCTCCACGCGGCGTGGAAGCGGGGCATGACGGTACGCCTCAGGCGCCGTTCCACCGCCGCGCCCTCGACGTTCATCGCCACGTCACAGGCGCCGGAGCCGTAGCCGAAGGCGACCAACCCGAGCGCGACGACGGCGAACGAGCCGGCCATCGTTGCGCCCAGCCCCGCCACGGTCAGGCCGACCGCGACCAGCACGGAGGCCAGGGTCACGGTGCGGGCCGCGCCCAGTCGCTGGGCGAGCAGGCCGGAGGTGGGCATGGCGAGCAGCGCGCCGACGCTCATCGCCAGCAGCAGCAACCCGAGCCGGCCGGCGGAGAGGTCCAGCGCCTCGCGGACCGCCGGCACCCGGGAGAACCAACTGCCGACGGCCAGCCCGTTGAGGGTGAAGGTGACCGCCACGCCGTTGCGGGCGAGCAGCACCGCCCGTGACGGCGGCGATGTGGTGGCCGGGGCAACAGCTCTGCTGGTGGGGGCGCTCACGCGTCTGATCCTCTTCTTCGGGGTGATCTCCTGGGACGATCGCACACCTGAGAGCGCTACCACCACAACCGGTAATCCCCTTACCGCTGTTGGAGTGACCAGGGCATGATGTGAACTGGCGTTTGTCCGACCAGATGGGCCGCCGCAGGAGGCAACGATGACGGCAGCGGCACACCGGCCGGCCACTCTCGAGGACGTGGCGCGGGTCGCCGGGGTGTCCCGGTCCACCGCGTCGCGGGTGATCGCCGGCACGGGGTTCGCCTCGCCGACAGCCCGGGAACAGGTCACGGCAGCCGTCGGCCAACTCGGCTACGTACCCAACCCGGCTGCCCGAGCGCTGGTCCGCGGCGGCGGCGTACGACTGGTGGTGGCCGCGCTGGCCGCCAACGAGGCGGTGCTGGACGACCCGTACGTCCACCGGGTGGTCGGCTCGGCCGCCCGGGTCTGCACGGCCGCCGGCGTGGGGGTGGCGCTGCAGTGGCTGCCGCTCGGCGGCTCGCGCAGCCTCGACAAGCTCGCCGAGGATCGCACCGTCTGCGGTGTGATACTGATCAACACCACCGAGGATCTGCTGGACGGGGTGCCACGGTCGCTGCACGGCCGGGTGGTCTCGATCGGCATCGGCTCCGCGACCGTGCCGTCGTTCGACATCGACAACGCCGCCGGTTCCGACGCGGTGCTGCGCCACCTGTACGCCACCGGTCGCCGCCGGATCGCCATGGTGACCGGCCCCCGGTGGCTGCCCTGCGCGCAACGCCCCGTGGAGACGTACCGCCGACTCATGCGTCAGGCCGGCCTGCCGGAGCGGGTGCTGCCCGGGGACTTCACGGCGGCGCGCGGCCGGACAGCGGCCGAGGAGGCGCTGCACCGCTGGCCGGACGTCGACGCGATCTACGCCATCAGCGACGACACCGCGCTCGGGGTGATGGCGGCGCTGCGCGACGCCGGTGTGCGGGTGCCGGGCGACGTGGCGGTGGCCGGCTTCGACGACATCCCGCTGGCCGCGATGACCGCACCGGCGCTGACCACGGCGAGCCACCCGGTGGGGCAGATCGCCACCGCCGCGGCGACCGCCCTGCTGGACGGACGTCCGGCCGCTCCGGCGACTCTCTTCCCGTCCGAACTAGTCGCCCGGGCCAGCGCCTGAGCCAACGGTCAGCACCTCGGCGACGGTTAACCCAGGTCGGGGCGGGTAACCGCGTCGGACGTTTTCCTCGACTGCGAGGGGTGGCCTGTGCCCGACTCCGCGCCGCCGTACCGGACCCCGCAGGACCCCCGGCACGGCCGGTTGACCGCCCGCCGCCACCCGCCGGTGGTGCCGGGGCCGACCGGGCTCGTGCCCATGAATGGCCCCGACGGTGACCAGCTGGCGATGGCGTACGCCCCGGAGCCTGCGACCGACGGGTCGGCGTACCGGTTGGTGCTGCTCCTGCACGGTGCGGGCGGCTCGGCGCGGCAGGGGCTGGACCTGCTGCTGCCCGTCGCGGACGAGCACCAGTTGCTGCTGGTCGCCCCGCAGTCGTCGGCGGCCAGCTGGGACCTGATCGCTGGCGGCTTCGGCGCGGACGTGGCGCGGATCGACGGGCTGTTGGCGACCGTCTTCGACCGCTACCCGATCCAGGAGGTGACGTTCGGTGGGTTCTCCGACGGCGCCTCGTACGCGCTGTCGCTGGGCCTGGCCAACGGCGACCTGGTCGACGCGGTGCTGGCCTTCTCCCCCGGTTTCGCCGCGCCACCGGTCACCGACGGTCACCCCCGGATCTTCATCTCGCACGGCGTCGACGACCGGGTGCTGCCCATCGACGTGTGCAGCCGCCGGCTCGTCCCGCACCTGCACAGCCGTGGCTACGAGGTCACCTACGAGGAGTTCCCCGGCGGTCACGAGATCCCGGCGCCGATCCGCGCTGCCGCCACCACCTGGCTGACCACCTGACCGGGCCGCGGCCAGGAGGCAAGGGCGTCGGTCGGGGACGGGTCAGATCGCCGGGAGGCCGAGGGCTTCGTCCACCCGGGCGAGGACGGCGGCGTCGTCGTCGGGGTTGACGCCACGTAGCAGGTCGATGGCCGTGGCCCGGACCTGACCGATGATCATCGCCAGTGGGAGGGCCTGCGTCGAGCCAAAGAGCTGCCCGGCGGTGCGCACGGCGGCGAGCGCCGACTCGTCGGCTCGAGTTGCGTGCTGATCGGCGATCTCGTGCTGCCCCGTCAGGTCGGCGGCGAGGGCAGCGCCGGCCTCGCGGACCGCCTCGGCCAACGACCGCAGGGCCGCACCCAGCTCGGGTGGTGCCGGGGCGTGCGTCCGGCTGAGTGTCACACCGGCGCGGGCCAAAACCCGGACGTTGCGTACCGCGTAGTCGATCTGCCGGATCGACTCGTCGACCGACTTCAGCCGACCGATGTGCCGACGTCGACGGACGTTGAGCTGCAGCGCCTCGCCGGCGGCGAGCACTCCGTCGCGCAGGCCGTCGACCCGGGCGTCCATCCCCCGGGCCTGCGTCAGCGCGGCGACCGCCGCGGCCTCGTCGCGGTGGTCCAGGGCGTCGGCGATCCCGCCCAGCAGCCCGGCCAACTCGTCGAAGGTTCGCCGGACCTCGGCGACCAGCGGCGCGAGGGGGCGCCGGGCGTCGACCAGCAGGCTGGCCGCGAGCGCGACCGCGCCACCGATCAGCGCGTCGACGAAGCGGAACGGCACCAGTGTGCCGTCCGGTGGTGCGACCACCACCAGGTAGAGCGCGGAGACCGCGGCCTGCACCAGCGTCACGCCGGTGGCGCCGAAGGCCACCGCGAGGAGCACGGTGAGCAGGATGACGGTGAAGACCGTCCAGGTGCTGCCGGGGCCGAGCGCCTGCACGACCAGGTCCGCGACGAGCACCCCGGCGGCGACCCCGAGGACGACCTCGACGGCCCGGCGGATGCGCTGGCCCCGGGCCTGACCGAGAACGATCAGCGCTGCGGCCGGCGCGAAGAAGGGCTGCGGGTGCCCGAGCAACCGGGTGGCGAGCAGCCAGGCCACCGTGGCCGCGACGGTTGCCTCCACCACCGGTCGCCAGCCGTGCCGCACACGCCCGCCAGCCGTCCGCAGACCGCTGAACCGCACCATCGCCAATCTCCCCTTCACTGCGCCGACCGGGTCTGACCGCCAGCGGTCGGCACTCCGCCGTCACCCGCCACCGGTCGCCACCAGTTCGCGGCACCGCGCCGCCCGCGCTCGCTCTGGAGCTGATGTCGTGAACGCATCGCGGGCGCCTGATGTCGTAAGCGATTCAGCTCCAGAGCGCCAGCCCACCGCACCACGCCGCCGATCCACAGCCAACCCACGGCGCCTTCAAGACGAACTGGTCGCCCTGCCGATCGGGGTCGGTGGACCGTGCAACCGGCTCGTCGTCGCGATGCGGGACGCCGCGACGCGGCTCACCCCGGCCCAGCCGCCCTGCGCGGCATGGCCCGCTATGCGGACTGGAGCCCTCCGGCGGGTTGAACCGGCCCCGTGACCGCCCGGCCGGTCGTCATCGCGGCGTACTCGGGTGAGGCGAAAAACTGGGTCAGCACCTCGACGGCGCCCGGTGTCCAGGGGCGGCCGTCGAGCACCTCGTCGCCGGGTACGAAGACCATCGCCGCGCCCTCACCGAGCACCACGTCCTCCTGCCGGGCCCGGGTGCGGCCGAGGAAGTAGTGCTTCACCCGACCCAGCTCGGGAAACGGTTGCACGGCGATCGGGCGCAGCGGCCCGTCCGCGCGCAGGCCGGTCTCCTCCCACAGCTCCCGCTCGGCGGCCTGCTCCGGCGTCTCCCCCGGCTCGCCGTGGCCACCGGGCAGACCCCAGACGTCCGGGTGGTGCGGCGCGTTGCTGTCGCGCAGTTGCAGCAGCAGCCGCCCGTCTGGGTCCACCAGGAGCACGCACGCGATAACGACCATTCCCCCAGCCTATGCCGGCCAGGTGGCGCTGTCGGGTAGACGCTCACGCGATGGCAGTGGCGTGCCGACGCCCTACGCTCGGACGGTATGCGGTGGCGGATCGGTTACCGGCTGCGAAACGCGCTCATCGTCGGCGGCAGCGTCGGCATGGGCCTCTTCGGCTGGCAGACGCTGACCGCCGACGTGCCGAGCCGCCCTCCGGCCGTCGACGTCTGCGGCCTCGTTCGTCCCGAGTCGGTCGCTCGACTGGTGCCCGACGCGTCGCGGCCGGCGGTCGAGCGTGGCGGCCGGGGATACGTCCTGTGCGTGTACACCGGCTGGGTGGGTGTGGGCGCCCACCGCGACGAGGTGGTGCTCTGGTTCGGCTACCACCGGCACACGCGGACGGACGGCGAGTCCGCGGTGCGACGGGCCCGTGCCGACGTGGGCGATTGGCGTTGCACCCGCTGCCGGCCACGTCCGACGCCCGTTCGGATCGGCGATGAGTCCTACGAGCACGGCCTCGCCTATGCCGACGACGGACGGCAGACCGCCCAGGTCACCGCTCGGATCGGCACGGTGACGATCGCCACCGAACTGGACACTGCGTACGCGGCCCGGGACGCCATGTTCGAGGCCGTGCGGAATCTGGCGCAGGAGGTGGCCGCGCGATGCCGCGCAGAATGCTGAGCGAGTCGAACGCCGTGCTGGTGGTCGTCGCCGTGGCCCTCTCCGTGGGCGGCTACGCGCTGGGACGGGTCGTCGCCGGGCCGGTCGAGCGCGCACAGACAGCCGTCGTGGACCGGTTTGCCGCCCCGGTGTCGATGCCTCCTCTGCCGGCGTCGCCGCACTATCCACTGTCGACGCCACGCGCGATGTCGTCTCCCTCCGGAGGAACCCTCGGTGGCGCGAGCTTCGTCGCGGACGAGGCGGTGCCCCTCGGCGAACCGGGGCTGCCGGTGGAAGCTCTGGTGCCCAGGGGCACCGAATGGCGGTGCCTCGTCTTCAGTCTGCCCGGCACCGGCACCGCGTCGACAGCCGAGTGGGAGTGCTCCGAGGGGGCCGCCGACACGACCGGCCAGACGACCTCGCTGCGCGTGTTGCTGGCACCGTGCCCGCCGCCGTGCGATGCCGAGGCCAGGGCCCGGTTACGGCCGCCGTTCGTGGACCCGTCCGCCTGGGCCGTCGACGACAGCACCTGGCTTGCCGATCTCCTGTCACCTCCGGACTGGATGGGCCGCCGGACCCTGCACCTGATGATGGAACATGTCTGGGCGGCGCCGCCCGGGTCACTGGGACCGGGCTCTCCGGCACAGACCCTCTACGTGGCGGCCCGCGTGGAGAACTGGCCCGACGACCGACCCGCGGCGGAGAAGGTCATCAACGGTCTCCACGGCCAGATGTAGCATGCCGAGGCCCACGAAAGCGCAGTAGGGCCCAAAGCTCCAGAATAGTCATTCGGGCTGTCGTCGGGCTCAAACAAATGCGACAGCGCACCGGTACAATCGGCGACTGCCTTGTGACCGATCGCTGACTGCCGACTGTGAAAGCGATCACACACACTGAGCCCATGAACAGGAGAGTCAACCGCGGTAAGGCACTCCGCGTCGCGGTGTGTCTCGTCCTTCTCGCCGCACTGAGCAGTTGTATGCAGCTCAACATGGGCCTCACCGTCAACGCCAACGACACTGTCGACGGGCAGCTGCTGCTGACGGCCGAGAAGTCCGTGCTGAGCGCCCGGAACAAGAACATCCCGGCCGCCTTCGCGGAGCTGCGGCAGAACATTCCGGCCCTGCCCGCCGGAGAGGAGACCGGGTACGAGGACAGCAAACTCTTCGGCTCCCAGATCAGTTATCGCAAGGCACCGCTGGCGGGTTTCGACACGGAGAGCGTGAAACTGGTCCGGGACGGCGACCTGTATCGCTTCACATTGCCGCTCGACCCGAAAAAATACGGCGGAATGGTCGCGCAGCAGAATCCGCAACAGCAGCAGGCCTTCCTCAAGCTCATGTCGTTCGAGATCTCGGTGACATTTCCCGGCCGGGTGATCGACAGCAATGGCACGGTGAACGGCCGGTCGGTCAGCTGGCGGGTCGACTCCAACCAGGACAAGCCGAGCGAGCTGCGGGCCGTCGCCGAGGCGCCACCCCGAACGTCCGCCTCGCCGGCCGCCGCCGGGGACGACGGCGGGTTCCCGTGGCTGCTGGTCGGCGGCGGCGCGCTCCTACTGCTGTTGCTCGCCGCGGTGGGCGTACTCCTGGTGCGCCGCCGTCAGGCCGCGACGCCCGCCGCGCCCGGTCCGACGCCGCCCGGTCCGACGTCGCCGGGCCCACCCGTCGGCGCCCCGGGGTCCGGCTGATCCACCTGGTGGCCGGCTCAGCCGGCCACCAGGAGCACCCAACCTCACCACCACCACATCCCGGTCGCACCATCGCAGAAAAGGGGGATCGCCGTGAACGATCTCTTCACCTGGGCAGCTCTGGGGACCATCGCCGGCGCGAGCGCCGCCACCCTGCTGGCCACCAACGTCATCGGCGGGCTGCTCGGCCCGAGCGGCGACAAGCTCCGCAAGTGGATCGCCATCGCCATCGCGCTGCTGCTGTCCTACCTGACAGCAGCATTCGCTGACGACGCCGGCGGCGAAAAGTGGGTCATCGCGTTCTTCAACGCCCTGGTCATCTTCTCCGCCGCGCTCGGCGTCAACCAGTTCCCGCCCGGCAACCGGCAGGCGACGCAGCCGTCGCCGACCCAGGTCGCACAGGGTCGTGAGCCCCGAGTCTTCCGTTCCTGGGTTTGAGGGTGACGTCATGGTCTTCGGAATCATCAGCGCGGCGGTCCAGGTCAGTCTTGGCGCCCTGTTCGGTTTCCTCGCCGGTGGCACGATCGGGCTGATGGTGGGCGCCGTCGTGGGCCTGCTGGTCGGCGCGGTCTTCGGCTGGGCGGTGGCCTCCGCCGGGGTGTACGCACCGGACGCGCGCGGCATCTTCCTCTTCGTCGTCGACCACACCTGGAGCCTGCTCAACACGGTCGTCGGCGCCATCTACCTGGCCGTACACCTGATCTTCGGGCACTCGCTGGACCGGCCCACCTCGCAGGGCAGCGGACGGGTCAGCGTGGTGGAGGGGGTCTCGCCCCGCTACGCCACCACCATCGGCACCGTCTGCGCCGGCTCCAGCTCCGGCATCCAGCGGCACGAGGACGTGCACATCTTCCAGGGTCGCCTGCTCGGGCCGCTTTACATCCCCCTCGTCCTGGCGAACTACGTGCTGTTCACCATCGCCCCGGTGTGGCTGCTCTACCACGACCACACCAACGCCCCGATCAACCGCTTCACCCGGTACTTCGAGATCGGCGTCTACCCGCACGTGTGGAATGAGGCCATCGCGTACCGGATCCAGGGGACGCCGCCGCGATGAACACTGACGGGCGCGGACCGATCGAGACGGCCACCGCCGAGCTGGTCGCCTGGGTGGCCAGCGCGGCGGGGGAACCGGTCCCGGTCGGCCCGCCCCGCACCGACGGCGACGCCGACGGGCTCACCCTCTGGCCGCTGGAGCTGCGCCCGGCCCGGCAGACCCGCTCCAGCGGCGCGGTCCGCGAGCCGTACCGGTTCACTGTCCGTTTCCTGCTCTGCGTGACCGGGCCGGCCGGGTTGCCCCGGCTGGACCGGGTGCTCACCGCCGCGACCAGTGACGGCAGTTATCCGGTCGTCCTGGAGGCCGGTGACCCACCACTGTGGACGGCGTTCGGTTCGGCACCGCGCCCGGCGCTGCTGATCGACGTACCCGCGCAGGTGGACCACCCGACCCCGGCCGCGCCGCCGGTGCTGCAACCGCTGCGTCTGCGGCAACTGGGGGTGCGTGCCCTCGCCGGCCGGGTGGTCGGTCCCGAGGACCAACCACTGGCGGCGATGCGGGTCGAGCTACCCGGCACCGGGTCCGCCACCCGTACCGACCCCGACGGCCGGTTCCTGATCGTCGGCGTCCCGCACGACCCCGAGCACCCGGCTCCGGTCCGACTCCGGCTGACCGGGCGGGGCCTCGTCCTCACCGCCGACGTCGACCCCACCGAGGCCGACATCGTCATCGTCTGCGCGCCACCGACCCACTGACACCCACCCGCACAGGAGGACCGATGCCCAGCTACTTCTCCCCCGGCATCTATGTCGAGGAGGTCCCGAGCGGCGCCCGACCGATCGGGCCGGCGAGCACCAGCATCGCCGCGTTCGTCGGCATCGCACCGGACCGCTCCGCCCACCTGGGCAAGGCGGTGCCGGTCAACAACTGGACGGAGTTCCTGCGGCTCTTCGCCAGCGGTGAGCGGGTGGAGAGCACCCCGCTGGCCCGGGCGGTCTTCGGCTTCCTGGACAACGGGGGCGCCCGCTGCTGGGTGGTCAACGTGGGTGAGGGCGGCGCGATCACCGGCAGCGGGCAACGCCGTGGCGGTCTGCAACTGCTGGAGGCCGTCGACGAGATCTCCATCATCGCGGCGCCCGGCTTCCACGACGTGGTGTCGCACGAGGCGCTGCTCAGCATGGCCGAGCGCACCCGCACCATGGTCGCGATCTGCGACCCGGCACCGGACATCGACGACATCTCCGCGTTGACAAGGGTGGCCACGCCGTCGTCGGGCAAACCCCCCAAGCCCGCCGAGGGTACGGGCGGCGGCTCGGGCGGTCCCGGTGGCGGCCCGGCCCAGCCGGGCGGCTCCGGTGGGCACGAGGGGGCGGCCTACCGGCCCCGGCAGTCCGAGTTCGGGGCCTTCTACTACCCCTGGCTGCGGGTCCGCGACCCGATCAGCGGCGAGTTGGAACTCACCCCGCCGAGCGGGCACCTGGCGGGCATCTGGGCCCGCACCGACGCCCTGCGCGGAGTGCACAAGGCACCGGCCAACGAACCCGTACGCGGCGCCGTCGACCTGGGCTACCTGGTCACCCGACCGGAACACGACGTGCTCAACCCCAAGGGCGTCAACGTGATCCGCTACTTCGCCGGTGAGGGCATCCGGGTCTGGGGTGCCCGTACGCTCGCCGCCGAGGCCAGCGAGTGGCGCTACCTCAACGTACGGCGACTCAGCATCGCCATCGAACAGGCCATCGCCAACGGCACCCGGTGGATGGTGTTCGAGCCCAACGACTTCACTCTCTGGCGCTCGATCCGGCGTGACATCGGGGCGTTCCTCACCCGGGTGTGGCGCGACGGCGCGCTGCTCGGGCGCAGCCCCGAGGAGGCGTTCTTCGTCAAGTGCGACGAGGAGACCAACCCGCCGGACGTCCGCGACGCCGGCATGGTGATCGCCCATATCGGCATCGCCGTCGTCAAGCCCGCCGAGTTCGTGGTGTTCAAGCTGAGCCAGTGGGCCGGCGGCACCGAGACCGAGACGATCGGAGGCTGACATGCCCACCACCGCCACCCCGCAGCCCGGCGCCCCGGTCGACCCGTACCGGGCGTACAACTTCCGGTTGCTCATCAACGGCGTCACCAACGGCCACTTCACCGAGATGACCGGGCTGGAGGTGAACATTCCCGGGCAGCCGTACCGGGAGCACGGCCTCGGCCGGATGCGGATGGTGCCCGGTCAGGCCGAGTACGAGCCGGTGACGCTGCACTTCGGCCTCACCGCCTCCCGCGAGCTGTGGGACTGGGTGAACGCCACAGCGCAGGGCACCCTCAACCGGCGCAACGTCTCGGTGGTGCTGCTCGACTCGGTCGGCACCGCCGAGGTGCTGCGCTGGAACCTGATCGACGCCTGGCCCACCCGGTGGCGTGGCGCGCACCTCAACACCCTCAGCCACGAGATCGCCATCGCCTCGTTGACCCTGCGCTACGAGGGCCTGGAGCTGGAGACCGGCGGTGCCACCGCGCCGACACCCGCGTAGCTGGCTGGCCGGCCGGCTGCGCTCGGCCGCCGGGGCGGTGCAGCGCCTCGCCGGCCGGGTCGAGCCCACCGGCCATCTCCCGCAACGGCCGCCCCCGGACGCGCCGACGGCCGCGCCACGCCGCTTCGGGGAACCCCCGCAGCACTGGCTGGACCTGGTCGCCGCTCACGCCCCCGGTCTGCTCCGCGACCTGGACCTCGACGCGTCCCCGAGCGACGGCGGGCAGATCCGGGGCCACGACGACCAGCAGGCCGGCCCGGCGACAGCTTCCGTGGCCCCGTCGGACGGGCCGATCCGGGGGGCGGACGAGCCGAGCCGGTGGGACACGACGGATCGACCCGGCACGCCGGCCGGGGAGGGCACCGGGCACTCCACCGGCACTGACGGATTCCGCGCCGGCGGCACCCGTGGCGGGTTCGGCGACACAGCCGGCACCAGCCGGACCGACGCGGTCACCCAGGCCGAGGCTCGGGCTGGTCGTGTCCTGTGGTCAACCGGTACGCCGGACACCTTCGGCGCACCGGGCGGCCCCGCCACGGCGGGCGGCGTCGAACCCGTGGGCGGCACCGGACGCGCAGGCATCCACGCAACGGTCGGTGACCTCGGAACGGCTGGCCGACACAACACCGCAGGCCAGCGCGGCACCGACGGCACGGCGACCGGCGTCGACGGCAGGGCAATCGGCGTCGGCGGCACGGCGACCGGAATCGGTGGCACAGCATCCGGCGTCGGCGGGCCGCGCACGGTGGACGGGGCCGGCAGGTCGGGCGGATCCAGGTCAGCGGGCGGGACCCGGCCGTCGGACGGCGCGCCTGACGGCCTGGCGAGCGGCAGCGCGATCCGCGGCGGCGGTGCGTTCGGCGGCGGCTCCGACGCCACGGAGACTCCCGGGGGACCCGGCGGGGGGACGCCCTTCGAGCCGTCGGATCGGCGCATGCCGGGCCGGGTGTGGGACGGTTGGCGCCTCGGCTCGCCGTTTCGACGAGGCCCGTCGGCCGGGTCGGCCAGACGGTTCGGACCAGCGCCACGGGGCGACACCCCGGCCGTAGGCGGAGACGGGCTGCCCCGAGCGAGCGACCGTCCCCTCGCCCCTGAGGAGTTCCTGGACGGTCTCGATCCCTCCGGCCCCGCCGCCGCCGACCACGCGGGACGCGGCGGGCTGGCCGCGGTCGAGGCAGCCAGCAACGGTCCGTGGCCGGCCCTACCCGGCGAACGGACGTGGCCCGAACAGCACGTCGGGCCGCACCCCGGACAGCACACCAGCCAGCACCGCGCCGGGCACCCGGGCGGATGGCGTGGCGGCGACGTCGGAACGGTCGGGGCCGGGAGCGGCGGGTCGACGCGCGATCCGGGTGGCGGAGGGTGGCCGGTGAGCAGTGCGTTCGGGCCGACGGCGCGGACCACCGACCCGTGGCCTGCGCTGCCCGACGACGGAACGTTGTGGACGGTGCCGGGTGACGCCCTGAACGCCGCCCAGCTCGGTCGGCTGGACCGGGAACAGGCGGGCGACTGATGGAACGCGTCGCCTTCCTGATCGACTCCTCCGGGGAACGGGTGGACTGCCTACTCAACCCGGAGACCGTGCAGGTGACCCGGCTCGCCGGCGTACGCCATCGGGGTGTCGCCGGCGGGCAGCTCACCGGGTCCGGGCTGGCCGACGACCCGCTGGTCTTCACCGGCGGGGGCCGCACCGAGCTGGTGCTCGACCTGCTCTTCGACGTCGACTTCGTCCAGGCGCAGGTCCGTCCCGCCGACGTGCGGGTGCTGACCCGTCCCCTGTGGATGCTGGCGGAGAACTCAACAACCGAGCACGGGTGGCTGCGACCGCCGTTGGTCCGCCTGGTCTGGGGCAAGACGTGGAACGTGCCCGGTGTGATCATCGCGGTGGCGGAGCGGTTCGACGCGTTCACCGGCACCGGGTCACCCCGACGCTCCTGGCTGCGGCTGAAGCTGGTCCGGGCCGCCGAGACGGCCGATCAGGCGGAGGCCGGCTTCGCCGAGGAGCTGGCAGCCGCGAGCACCCCGACCGCCGCACCGGGCGGCGCGGTGATCGCCGCCGGCGACGGTGCCGCCGAGCCGGGCCGTTCCGGCGTGCGCTTCGACCTGCTGGCCAACGACGCGCTCGGCTCGCCGCTGCGCTGGCGCCTGCTGGCCGAACACAACCGGATCACCGACCCGCTGTCGGTGCCGGCCGGAACCACGCTGGCCGTGCCACCACCCGGCGCGCCGACCGGTGGATCGGTGGTGGGTGGGGTGAGCGGCGCCGCGCGGGCACTGGCCGGCGCGGTGGGCGCCGGCGCGTCGTTCGTCGGCGCCTCGATCGCCACCGCGCCCGCCGCCTGGGGCCCTGCGGGCCCCACCGCCACCAGCACCAACCCGGGGGGTACGCCGTGACGGGCGTCGCGCCCCGGGCCTTGATCGTCGTGCTCGACGGCGTCGAGCTGGCCGGCGCGGCCCGTCAGCGGATCCGCTCGCTGCGGGTGGCCGCACGGCTCGACCAGCCCACCCAGGCCGAGCTGGTGCTCGCCACCAGCGCCGGGACCGGCGCGTTCGACCCGGCGGTCCGCCCTGGGACGACCCTCGACGTACGGCTGACCGATCACGCCGACGCCCTGTTCGGCGGAGAGGTGACCGCCGTGGAGGTCGAGTACGCCGCCGACGGCGCGGCGGTGCTGCGGCTGCGGGCGTACGACCCGCTGCACCGGTTGCGCAAGCGGCAGGGATTGCGGGTCTTCACCTCGGTGACCGCCGCCGAGCTGGCCCGGGAGCTGTGCGGCGACGTGGGGCTGGAGGTGACGGCCGAGGTCGACGGCCCACGGCTGGAGCGGCTGTTGCAGCACCGGCACAGCGATCTGGACCTGCTGCGCGAGGTGGCCGGTCGGGCCGGGCTGCACCTGGCCGCCGATGGTGACGGGGTGCGGCTGGTCACCCTCGCCGGTTACGGGGAGCCGGTCGCGTTGACCCTCGGCGCGGGCGTGCACACCCTGCGCCTGTCCACCAACGCCGACCAGGCCAGCGGTGCCAGCGTGGCCCTGGGCTGGCACCCGCAGCGGGCCGAGGTGATCAGCCAGCAGGCCGACGACGCGCGCTGCGGTCGACCCGCCGGCGACCGCCCGGACCCGGCCGACGTGGGTGCCGACGGGGTGCGCACCGCCGTCGACCAGCCCGGTCGCAGCGACGACGAGTTGGCGGCGCTGGCCCAGGCGCGACTGGACACCCGGGCGGCGGCGCTGGTCACTGCCGAGGGGGTGGCCGAGGGCGATCCAACGCTGCGGCCGGGCCGGCGGATCGCCCTGACCGGTGTGCCCGATCCGGTCGCCGGGGCGTACGTGCTGACCGAGGTGGTGCACACGGTGGACGGCAACGGGCACCTGACCCGGTTCTCCACAGTGCCGCCGGTCGCCCCACCGACCCCGGCCGGCGGCGCTGTGGTCACCCTGGGCACCGTCACCGACGTCGGTGACCCGGACGGGCTGGGCCGGGTCCGCCTGACCCTGCCGGCGTACGGGGACCTGGACGCCGGCTGGCTCGCCGTGCTCTGCCCCGGCGCGGGCCGGGGAAAGGGCCTGGTGGCGCTCCCCGACCCGGACGACACCGTGCTGGTGGTGCTGCCCGGAGGCGAGCCGGCCTCGGGCATCGTGCTGGGTTCGCTGTTCGGCGCCGTCGAGCCGTACGACGCGGGCATCGACGATGGCCGGGCGCGGCGCTGGACGCTACGCACCGCCGGCGGGCAGTCGATCGTCGTCGACGACGTGCAGCGCAGCCTGCGGCTGACCACCGAGGGCGGCAGCTATCTGGAACTGACTCCCGACCTGGCCACCCTGCACGCCGCGTCCGACCTGGTGATCTCCGCACCCGGTCGGGCCATGGTGGTGCGCGCCCGCAGCGTGGACTTCCTGCACGCCGAGTCGACCGAGGACCCGACGACCGCGGCGAGGCAGGCCCGTTCCCTCGCCCACCACGAAGGAGGCAGCTGATGCGCTGGATCCACAGTGACTCCGTGATCACCTGCGACCACGACGGCCGGGTCGAAAACCGGCCCTCGCAGCAGTGGGTGACAGTGACCGCCGTACCCGTGCTCGTGGACGACGACCCGGAGGGCCGCGACATCGTGGCCTGCCCCAACTACGGCCCGACGATCAAGCCGTGCGGCAAGACGGTGAACGTCCGCGTCGGCTACAGCGACTGGCTACGGGTCGACGGGCACCGGGTGGTGCTGTCACACCTGGAGGGGTTCACCGACGGCACGCCGCCGGGGCTGGTCCACCACACGGTGCGGGACCCGCGCCAGCGGTTCCTGGGGGCGGACCGATGAGGGCCTTCCGCTTCGTCGGCGCCGGCTTCGACGCCGGCCGGAGCGGCGGGTTGGCGCTCACCGCGGCCGGCGGCCTGGCGATGACCGAGGGCGACGAGAGCGTACGGCAGGCGTTGTTCCTGCTCCTGTCGACCACACCCGGCGAGCGGCTGATGCGACCCGGGTACGGCTCCCGGCTGCACCGGTTGGTCTTCGCGCCCAACGACGACACCACGGCCGGCCTGGCCATCCACTACGTCCGGCAGGCCATCGCCCGCTGGGAGCCGCGGGTCGAGGTGATCGACGTGGACGCCGGGCCGGATCCGGACGACGCGTGGCGGTTGGTGATCCGACTGGACTACCGGGTGCGGGCCAGCCTGACCCCCGGGCAGCTGGTGTTCTCCGTGGATCTGCTTCCGGTCGACGAACCCGCGCAGGGAGGACCCTCATGACGCTGCCCGTGCCGCACCTGGACGATCGCGGCTTTCTCGACCTGGTCACCGAGGCCCGGGAACGGATCCGGCAGTCCTGCCCGGAGTGGACCGACCTGTCGGCGCACGACCCCGGCATGGCGCTGGTGGAGGCGTTCGCGCACCTCACCGAGGTGATGATCTACCGGTTAAACCAGTTGCCGGAGAAGGCGTACGTCTCGTTTCTGAACCTGCTCGGGGTCTCCCGGCACGCGCCCACCGCGGCCTGGGCGGACGTCCGGTTCACCCGCAGCGGCACCGACCGCGGCGCGGTGCGGGTCCCGGCCGGTCTGCGGGTCGCGGCGGCCCGGGGTGCCGACCCCCGGCCGGTCGTGTTCGTCACCACCGAACCGGCGCTGCTGCCCGCCGACGAGGAGTCGGTGACGGTCCGGATGCACCACTGCGAGCCGGTCGAGGCGGAGCTGCTCGGCGTGGGCACCGGCCAGCCGGGTCAGGTGCTGCGGGCCGCCCACGCTCCATTGACGCACACCGCCGAGGCGCTGGACCTGCTGCTCGGTGTGGAGGTGCCGTCCGGCACTGTGGAGCTGGGCGCGGCGGCCCGCGAACACGATGGCCGCACGTTCGAGATCTGGCGACCGGTGGACAGCTTCGCCGGGCTCGGGCCGCAGTCCAAGGCGTACCTGGTGGACCGCTGCTCGGGGACCGTCACCTTCGCCCCGGCCCTCGACCTGCGACCCCCCGCCGCGCCCGGCCAGCTCCCGGCGAGCGGGGCGACGGCGGTGACAGTGGCGGCCGTGCCGCCGGCCGGGCGACAGATCCGACTCTGGTACCGCGCCGGTGGCGGGCCCACCGGCAACGTGGCGTCGGGCACCCTGACCAGCCTGCGCGATCCGCTACCCGGGGTACGCGTCGACAACCCCACGCCGGCAGCCGGCGGCCGGGAGATGGAGGCGCTGGAATCGGTGCTGCTGCGCGGCCCGTACGAGTTCTTCGCGCAGCAGCGGGCCGTCACCGCCCGCGATTTCGAGGTGCTCGCCACCAGCTCCGGCGCGGTGGCGAGGGCCCGGGCGTTCACCCGCGCGGCGGTGTACAGCTTCGCCCGGCCCGGCGAGGTCGAGGTGGTGCTGGTCCCGTACGTGCCGCCGACGGCCCGCCCCGGTGGCCGGCTGCCGGTGGCGGTGCTGCGCGAGCACGAGGTGCCCGAGGCGCGGCATCGGGTCGAGGCGGACCTGGAGGAACGCCGGATGGTCGGGATCCGGTCCCGGGCGACCTGGGCGCGCTTCAAGGCCGTGTCGGTACGGGCCCGGGTGGTGGTCCGGCGCGAGGAGGACGTGGACGCGGTCCGCAGCCGGATCCACGACCGGCTGCACCAGACGTTGAGCCCGCTGCCGACCGCGCTCAACCCGACCGGCTGGCCGTTCGGGGAGCCGCTGCGGGCGTCCAACGTCTACCGGCTGCTGGAGCACGCCGAGCCGGGCGTGCGCTACGTCGAGTCGGTGCGGTTCGTGGTCGACGAGGCGCCCGACGCGGAGGTCCGCGCCCTCGCCGTCGACCAGTACCAGCCCCGCACCTGGTACGCCGGTCGCGGCCCGGTGCTGTTCCGTTCCAGCAACGGCGGCGCGGGGTGGGAGCCGGCCGGCCGCTTCGACGGCGAGACGGTGCTGCGGGTGGCGCCCGCGCCCGCGCCGGTGCGGCCGGGCATCGTCGCGCGCCCCGGCTCGGTGGCCGTGGTGACGCTGCGCGCGTCCGGTGGCTCCCGGGTGCACCTGAGCACCGATCTGGGCGAGACCTGGTCGCTGCTCACCGACCTGGACTCGCGGATCTCCGACGTGGCCTGGCTGGACCGCGACGGCGCGGGCGCGCTGCTGGTGGCCACCGACACCGGCCTGTACGAGGTGTCGTTGCTGCCCGGTGCGGTGCCGTTGCAGATCCTGGTCGACCCGTCGGACGCCGACCGGGGGTTCTACGCGGTGCGCGCGTTCGTCTCGGAGCGCGGCGCGCCGGGTGTGGCGGTGGCGGCGCAGGCCAGTTTCGGGGTCTACCTGTCGACAGCGGGTGGCCGACCCGGCAGCTTTACCCACGTCGGCCTGTCCAACGTGGACAACCGGGTCCTCGCCGTGCAGTACGACGGTCCGGCGACCCTGCTGTGGAGCGGCGCCGGCGAGCCGGACCCGAAGAAGCCCGGCCAGGGCTGCCACCGCACCCGGCTGTTCGAGTCCGACGTGAAGTGGCAGAGCATGCAGGCCGGCTGGATCGGCGGCACCTGCCGGGACCTGGCGTTCGCCGGGCCACTGGCGGTGGCGGCCACGCAGAGCGGCGGGGTGCTGCGGTTGGACACCCTGGCCGCGCAGCCGCAGTGGCAGTCGGTGTCGGTCAACTGCGGGCTGCCGCTGCGCGACCGGACCCGCTTCGTACCCGTCGACGCCATCGCCGTGAGCGGCCCGACGGCCGGCGGCGCGGCCGGCGGGCCCGGTGCGGCGGAACGGCTGACCCTGGCCGGCGGCGAACGCGGCGTGTACCGCAGCGCCGGGGCCGTCGACTGGACGCCCAGCGCCAACCAGGCCACCGCCGACGTGGTGACCGTCCCGGATACCTGGCTGCTCTGCTCCGGCGAGCACGACATCGAGGTGGTGCGCCAGGATGCGACGCTCGGCGATTGAACGGCTGCTGCCCGCCGCCTACCAGCGGGCCTGTGTGCCCGGCAGCGTGCTCTGGACGCTGCTGGACGTGATGGAGGCGCTGCACGCCCCGGACGAGGCGATCCTCGCCGAGGTGGACGCCCTGTTCGACCCGTACCGGGCGCCGGACGGGCTGGTCGTGCGCCTGACGCGGTGGGTGGCGATGGACCACGTGGTTGCCTCGCCCCGGCCGGACACCCCCCTGCCGCTGCCCGTGGGTCGGCTCCGTGACCTGGTGGCCAACGCCGCTCTGCTGGCCCGGTGGCGCGGCACCCCGTACGGAATGCGCAGAGCCCTCGAACTGGCCACCGGGTTGCCGGGCTTCGCGATCGACGAACCCGACGAACAGCCCTTCCACGTCGTGGTGCGGGTGCCGGCGGCCGCCGCCGGCCAGCTCACCGTGATCACCCGCATCGTCGAGGCGGAGAAGCCCGCCTCGACCACCGTCGAGATCGTTCTCGAAGAGGAGTCGTCATGACCACCGAGTGGGCGGTCGTCGCCGCCGCCGAGCAGTTCACCCTCGACCCGCGCAACAGCGGCGAGCTGACATTCACCGTCTCCAACCCGGGCACCGCACCGGACACCGTGGTGTTCGACGTGGCCCCCGGCGACGGCTCCCAGCGGGCGTGGTTCACCGTCGCCGAGCCGCAGCGGGTGGTCCCCGGGCAGGGTTCGGTGTCGTTCCTGGTCAAGCTCGCCGTGCCCGCCGGCACCCCGCCCCGGCGCTACGACATGACCGGCTTCGCGTACTCGGCGAACACCGCTCCGGAGGAGAGCTCCCGCTCCAGCGGTCGGGTCACCTACGAGGTGCGGGCGGTCGCGCCGCCACGGCGTACCCCGTGGTTGTGGATCGCCGCGGCGGTCGCGTTGGTGCTGGTGGTGGTGACAGTGGGGGTCGTCCTGCTGACCCGTGACGGCGAGCCGGCCCCCGGCGAGCCGCGGGTGGTCACCGTCGAGGCGGAGAGCCTGGTGGACGCCGCGGTGCTCAAGTCGCCGCAGAACAGCAAGGCGGCAGTGGGTGCGCAGCCCAACTGCTGCGGGGTGACCTGGTCCGGCGACAAGCAGCTGTTCTTCACGGGGCTGGCGATCGGCGATCAGGTCACCGTGACGGTGCAGATCCCGGCCGACGGCACCTGGCGGTTCGCCACGGTGCGGACCACGGCCCCGGATTACGCCAACACCGTCTTCACCATCGACGGCAGCCAGGTCGGCGACACGTTCCTCGGCTTCACGCCGAAGGTGCAGAAGACGGAGTTCCTGGACGTGGGAACGATCCGGCTGGCCAGGGGGCCGCACCAGGTCACGCTGCTGGTGATTGGCAAGACACAGGGCACGAACTTCTACTTCGCCGGGGTGGACACGATCCGGTTCACCGAGGTCGTGGCGCAGGCCGTGACGCGATGAGCGGTCGGCAGAAGGCACTGCTGGGGCTGTTCGCCGTCCTGCTGGTGGCGTTGTTCGTGGTCGCGGTCGGCGCGGGCGGTGGCGACCGGGGTGACCCGGGCGCCCGGCACGGGTTGGTCGACCGGTTGGGTGTGCTGGGCGCCGAGCGTGCCTCGGTGGACCCGGCCACGGTCAGCGCCGACTGCCTTGCCGAGGTCGGCCGGCTGGTCTTCTCCGGCGGTTGCGTGCTGCGGGTCGCCGACCCCGGCGGGTTACGCACCCTGGTGCTGCGTAGCGCGGCGCGGTTCACGGTCGTCGCGCCCGCTCCGGGCGACGCCGACCTGACCATCCGCGACGAGGTGGAGCCGGCACCGGACGGCACCGGCGCGGTGGCGAAGGTCGCCGTGGACCAGGCCACCGAGGTCGGCGTGCGCTGTCCCGGCCTGGGTTCCTGCACGGTCGTCGTGGCCGCATCCTGACCGGCTCGTTCCGATTCGAGAGGAGGCCGCCGTGGGTGACCTGCGCAAGCCGTTCCTGCTGCTGGCCATGCTCGCCATCGTCCTGGCGATCGGCGTGGAGCTGGGCGCCGGGCTGCTGCTCGGCGGCGCCGACGCCGGCGCGGCCCTCGCGGACAGCGCCGGAGCGCTGGACGTCGAACTCGACGACGTGTCCGGGGTCAGCGAGCCGTCCGGTCGGGGCACCGGCTATCTCGCGTTGATCGACGCGGTGGCGGTCTGGAGCACCGGGCTGTTCTGCCTGGCCCTGCTGCTGCCCGAACGCGTCCAGGGCCGGGTGCAGGGCGTCGCCGGCCTGATCTTCTCGATCATCCTGATCATCGTCGGGCTGGTCGCGCTGGTCGTCGCGTTCGTCGAGCTGACGATCATGGTGTCGCTGTTCCTGGCCGCCCCGTTCGGCACACTGGCGTACCTGGCCCTGTGGGGGTTCTTCCCGGTCGGCGAGGCGGCGGTGCTGCTCGGGCTGGTGCTGCTGCTCAAGCTCGTCTGGGCGGGGCTGCTGGTGGCAGCCCAGCCGCGATTCCTGCAGAACAAGGGTCTCGTCCTGCTGATCCTCACCACACTGCTGTGCACTGTCGTGCTGGAGTTCCTGCACAACCTGGTGCCGGTGATCCTGGTCAGCATCGTCGACGACGTGGCGGCACTGGTCTTCGCGATCATCGCGATCATCTGGGGGCTGGTGCTGCTGATCGGCTCGATCCCGGCGATCGTCAAGGCCATCCGGGTTACCGCCGCCCTGCCAGCCCGGACCGGCGGCCGTCAGTGACGGCCGACGGCTCTCGGTACGGGTCGTGCCACGGATGCCTGGTCGCCGCGAAGATCAGCTCGGCTGGTCCGTCACGTCGGACAGGTCGAGCACGGCGATCGCCTCCAGGGTGTAGGTCTCCAGTTCGTCGAACCAGTGGGGATACGACCCCCGCTGGCTGAAGAAGCGGATCGTGGCACCCTGGAGGGCGAAGTCCTCGTCGTCCACGTCCACATGTATGGCGACGACCGCCAGGAGCGTTTCCGAGCCCGACAGGCCGTGCGCCCCCGCCAGCATCCGTCGCGCGAAATGCAGACCACGGGACGCTGCCCTGGGTAGGAAGTCACTTCTCTCCCTGTCCAGGTCGTCGAGCGAGACATGGACGTCGTTGATCTCGTACTCACCGTCGCCCAGGGCGGTCGCCGGGATGTCGCGCAGGCGCTTCGGCCGGTGTGAGACCAGGAGGAGCGCGCCACTCGGCTCCACCACCCAGCCAGCATCGACCGTGTCCTGCTCCAACTCTGGCACCGTCGGCTGGTCGGCGGCGAACGCCGCATTGCGGAGCAGGCTCCGCATGGCGGCATTGGTCCTCATCACGGACGTGGGATCTCCATGCACTTGAATGCCCTGGTGGCAGCTCTCTCCGGATTGTAGTGATACCTCCGGGGCCGGCGGTTCTCCTCGGACACCGCCACGGCTCGGTGCTCGCCGCCGCCACCCTCCTGCAACTACCCCCGCCCGTGCTGGCCAGGGTCTCGCTGTTGACCTGTGGCCCGCCGCTGCGCAACACCTACGCCGGTCACCGACCTGCCGGCACCGCCGCGACCAGGTTGGCGACCCGGCCGCGGTCGAGCGTCCCGTCGGCCACCCAGACCCGGTACCGGCCGTTCCGCGTCTCGCCGGCGGGCACCACGGCCGGTCGGTCGAACGCGAACGCCACGCAGACCCCCGGGTACATCCCGGTCCGCACGAACCACCGGTCGCCCGGCCCGAGACCGGCGAAGACCAGGGTGTACGCCCCGCCGCCCGGCCCGGTCCCGGTCAGCGCGAGCCACGGTGCCGCGCTGCCGTTGACAGTCTCCTCCCCCGCCGCGTCGACGGTGAACACCGCTGGTTCCCCGTCGGCGGCGGCCCGCCAGAAGAACCCGCCGTAGCCGGCCCCGCCGGGGCGACCGTTGGTGGCCGGGCTTCCCAGGCGCACCTCCCGGTCGGCCGGGGCGGTGAGGGCGGAGTCGAGGTCGAGCCGCCAGACGTCCGACGTTGCCGCCGACACGGCGAGCCGTCTCCGCTCGCTCAACAGGGTCCGGCCGGCCGGGTCGCGCCACCGGAGGTCGTGCGCGTACCGGTCCGGGGACCGCTCGGCGTCGCCGACGTGCGCGATCCGTCCGTGGTCGTCGCGCCAGGTGTAGCCGACGTCACGCACGTAGGTGCGCCCACCCCAGAGGTTGGTGCCGTTGACGTCCTGCACGGCCAGGGAGGCCCCGAGGTGCCACACGTGGTCGGCGGGCAGCGCGTCGGTGACCACCGTGCCGGCCAGGGTGCGTACCGGGTGCAGGTACGGCCGGGGCCCGTGCCGCGCGTCCAACGCCGGGTCGAGCACGTACCGGGCCACCTCCGTCCCACCGACCAGCAACCCGATCTGCTCGTCGGTCGTGGTGGCGTCGGCGGGCCCGGCGGCCCGGGCCGGACGATCGGCGGTCATGGCAGCTCCGGGTGGGCGGGAACCGGTGCGGCGCCCGTCGCGAACCGCTGACGGCCGGCGACGGCGTGCAGGGCGGCCACTGTGTAACCAGCGAGGATCGGCACCGCGACCGGGGTGACCAGCACCGCGAGCAACCCGGCCAACGCGGTGACGCCGGTGAGCGCGGCCCAGCGGGTGGGCGCGTCGAGGCAGGCGCGGGCGGCGGACCGGGTCGCCGCCCGCCACCGCCCGCCCCCGTTGCCGCCCACCTCGACCACGACCAACCCGGCGTACCCGGCCAGGCCGGCCGCGACCAGTGCCGTCACCAGCAGCGCCACCGGGCCGCCCGGCACCCGGCCGGTGGCCAGTGCCGCCAGGTCGGCGGCGAGGAGCCCGGCCACGGTGAGCGCGAGCAGACTGACCGGCGCGCCGGGCAGCACCGAGCGCCCGAACCGACGCACTGTCGTCCGCGCCGACGGCCAGCTGCCGGTACGCGTCCAGTCGTGCACCGCCGCGCTGGCCGTGCCGACCGCCGCCGCGGCGGTGACCAGTGGAACCGCCGCCAGCACCAGCAGGATGCCGAGCAGCGCCAGGTCGGCGGCGTCGCGAGCGACGTCGCGCCAGTCCCGCCGCTCGCCGGCCTCCTCGGGTTCAGCCCTTGATGCCACTGGTGTTGATCCCCTCGACGAGCATTCGCTGGAACGCGACGAAGAACAGGAACACCGGCAGCAGCGACAGCACCGACATGGCGAACATCGGCCCCACCGCGCTCTGGCTGGTCGAGTCGATGAACAGCGTCAACGCGACCGGCACCGTGTAGTCCTCCAGTTGGGACAGGAAGACCAACTGCCGGAAGAAGTCGTTCCAGGTCCAGATGAACGAGAAGATCGCCGTGGTGACCAGCGCCGGGCGGCTCAGCGGCAGGATGATGTGCCGGAAGATGCCGTACGGACCGGCGCCGTCGATGCGGGCCGCCTCGTCCAGCTCGCGCGGAACGCCGCGCATGAACTGCACCATCAGGAAGACGAAGAACGCCTCGGTGGCCAGGAACTGCGGGATGAGCAGTGGCAGGTAGGGCCAGTCGCCACCGACCAGCCCCAACGTCCGGAACAGGATGTACTGCGGCACGATCAGGACGTGCTGCGGCAGCAGCAGTGTGCCGATCATGACGGCGAACCACATGCCGCGCAGCCGGAACCGCAGCCGCGCGAAGGCGTACGCGGCCAGCAGGCAGGAGAGCCCGTTGCCGACGACGGTGAGCAGGCTGACCATCGCGCTGTTGAGGAAGAACCGGCCGAAGCTGACGTCGAAGTTGGACCACCCGGCGGTGTAGTTGCCCGGGCTGAACCGCTCGGGCAGCAGCCCGAGGTTGTTGACGATCTCCTCCTGGGACTTCACCGAGGTCCCGATCATCCAGAACAGCGGGTAGAGCACCACGGCGACGATCACCACCAGGATGAGCAGCCGCAGCACCGGCCGGCCGCCGGGCTTTCGGCGCGCGTTCGGCGGCGCTGTGGTCGGCGCCGCGCTCGTCGGGGTCACCGTCACCATCACCGGTCCTCGCCGTCGGAGTAGTGCACCCAGAACCGCCCGGTGCTGAAGAAGATCGCGGTGATCACCGCGATGGCGAGCAGGAACACCCAGGCCATCGCGGAGGCGTAGCCCATGTCGAGCTCGGTGAAGCCGGTGATGTAGAGGTTCAACGTGTACATCAGTGTGGAGTCGACCGGGCCGCCGGTGCCGTTGCTGAGCACGAACGCCGCGGTGAAGCCCTGGAAGCCGTTGATGGTCTCCAGCACCAGGTTGAAGAAGATCACCGGGGAGAGCATCGGCAGGGTGACGTTGCGGAACTGGCGGAACCGGCCGGCGCCGTCGACGGAGGCGGCCTCGTACAGCTCGGTGGGCACCTGCTTGAGCCCGGCCAGGAAGATCACCATCGGCGCGCCGAACTGCCAGATGGCCAGCACCATCAACGTCTCAAGGGCCCAGTCCGGGTCGTTGACCCACGGCTTGCCCTGGATGCCGAAGAGGCTCAGCAGTGAGTTGAACGCGCCGTCGCGGTTGAACATGTTGACCCAGACGATGGCCAACGCGACGCTGCCGCCGAGCAGCGACGGCAGGTAGAACAGCCCGCGGAACAGGCCTACGCCGCGCCAGGCGCGGTTGAGCAGCAGCGCCACACCGAGCGCCGCGGCCAGCTTCAGCGGCACGGCGATCAGCGCGAAGGTCAGTGTCACCCGCACCGCGTGCCAGTACGACGGGTCGGCGGTGAACATCCGTTCGTAGTTGGCCAGCCCCACCCACTGGACCTCGGAGAAGGGGGTGAGGATGTCGTAGTTGGTGAAGCTCAGGTACAGCGACAGCAGCATGGGGACCGCCGTGACACCCATCAAGCCGATGAGCCACGGCGACAGGAAGACGTACCCCGCCAGACCTTCGCTGTGCCGGAAGCGCCCGGGCCCACGCCTTGCGGTGTGGGCCCGAACGGATCCGGGGCCGCGTCGGGTCGGGTCGGGCGCCGTGGTCAACGCCACGAACAGCTCCTCTCCTAGCCTGGTGAGGCGGTCAGGCGATGGCGGACTTGCACGCCTCGATGAACTGGGCGGCGGCCTCGGCGGTGGTGGCCCGGCCGTACTGCGCGTTCTCGGCAGCCTTGATCAGCTCGGAGCGCACCTTGCTGTGTCCCTTGATCGGCACCTGCGGTGACTTGCCGAACTTCTGGGTCAGCTCCGCCTCGACGGCGATGGACTGCTTCATCGCGGGGTCGGTGGTGTCCTCGCTGACCGCGCGGCGCAGGTCCTGGTTGGACGGCAGGCCGCGGTCGGTGCCGAGCAGCTTGACCGCCTCCTGGTCGTTGTTCAGGAAATTGATCACATCGACCGCGATGTCCTTGTTCTTGCTGCCCTTGAACACCGACCAGTACATCGAGGCCCTGGCCCACTGCGCGCTCGGGTCACCGGGGTAGGCGACCACGCCCAGCTCGTCCTTGGTGTTCTTCTTCAGGTCCGGCATCTGGTTGGCCCACACCCAGGAGGTGGCCGACTTACCGGTGACCACCAGCTGCTTGGTGATGTCGCTGGAGTTGCCCTCGTGGATGACGTCGGCGCTCGGGGTGGCCTTGCGGTCCCGGGCGCCCTTCCACAGGTCGAACCACCTGGTCACGTCCTCGGCGGTGAAGCCCAGCTCGGAGCCCTTGTAGAGGTCCTTGCCCTGCTGCCGGAGCCAGACCCAGAACGCCTTGTAGTCGGCGCTCGGGTCCTGCGTGCCGGGCACCTTGGTCTTGGCGGTGACCTGCTCGGCCCAGGCGATGTGCTCCTCCCACGACATTCCGGTGGTGGGCTCGGGCAGGTTGTTCCTGGTCAGCAGCGTCTTGTTGTAGACCAGACCCTGGGTGTTCTCCCCGGCGGCCAGACCGGCGAGCTTGCCGTCGACCACGCCGTACTGCCAGAGGCTCTCGGGGAACTTGGAGGTGTCCAGCTTTCCGGACTTCTGGTAGGAGGTCAGGTCGAGCGTGGTGTTGCGGGACGCGTACTCGGCCAGGTAGTTGTCGTCGATCTGGAACAGGTCCGGCGGGTTGCCGCCGGCGGTGAGGGTGGCCAGCTTGTCGAAGTAGCCCTGGTTGGCCTGCCAGGTCTTCTCGAACGTCACGTTCGGGTGCTTCTTGGTGTAGAGCGCGAGGGCGTCCTCGGTCAGCTTGGCCCGGGCGTCGCCGCCCCACCAGAAGATGGAGAGCTTGACCGGGGCGTTCGGGTCGGCCGCGCCGCCGCCGTCGTCGTCTCCGCAGGCGGCGGCTCCGAACATCAGCGGCGCGGCGACCGTCACGGCGAGCAGGCCGCGCAGCAGGCGCCGCCGAGGCAGCGCGGTACGGTGATTGCGCCCGGCAGGCGCGTTAGTGGTGGGGGGCGTTGCGGGGTGCATGTGCGCTCACTCCTCGGCATTAGGAGGCGACGGTGTCACCGGTGGCCGCGGTCGGGATGCCCGGGCCCGCAGGGCAATGCGGGTCCGGGCCAGGCGGCGCGGCCAGGGGACGTGCCGGTCGGGCGTACGGGCCCGGGCCGGTCGAGTCGCGGATGACCAGGTCGGTCTGGAGCATTACCTGTGCGGTGGTACGACGGACGCCGAGCGCCGTGCCGGCACCGAGCCCTCGCGCGCCGCGCGGTGATTCGGTGTCCTGTTGCAGCAGCATGTCGACGGCCGTCCGGCCGGCGGCCCCGGTGGGTGTGGCCACCGTCGTCAGTTTGGGGCGGGTGAGCCGGCTCAGGGCGATGTCGTCGACCCCGACGACGCTCACCTCCTGCGGCACCCGCACCCCGAGCGCGTCCAGCCCCTCGATGAGGCCGATCGCCATCAGGTCGTTGTAGGCGAGCACGGCCGACACACCGCTGCGCCGCACCTGCTCGGCGATGGCGGAGCCGCCGGTCTCGGTGGGCGCGTTCGGGCCGAGCACTGTCAGCTCCGCACCACCCGCCCGGGCGGCAGTGCCGGCGGCGCGGCGCATCTCCCGGTTGGTCCACGAGCTGCGCGGGCCACCGAGCAACGCGATGCTGCGGTGCCCCAGGCCGATCAGGTGCTCGATCGCCGCCCGGGCACCCTGGCCGACGTCCATCAGCACGCAGGGCAGGCCGGTCACCTGTCGGTTGACGACCACCAGCGGCACCTCACGGCTGAGCTGTTCGATCAGGCTGTTGCTCATCCGAGGACTGCACAGCAGCACCCCGTCCACCTGCTTGGCCAGCGCGTGGACCAGCTCCTCCTCGACGGTCGGATCCTCGTTGGTGTCGGCCACGAAGACGTGGTAGTCGCGGTGCCGGGCCTGACTCTCCGCCGCCTTGATCAGTGGCGGGAAGAACGGGTTCGCGATGTCCGCGATGATCAGCCCGATGTTGTGGGTACGCCCGGTGATCAGCGCCCGGGCGGCCCGGTTCGGCCGGTAGCCCAGATCCTCCGCGCAGGCCAGCACCCGGACCCGGGTCTCCGGGTTGACCAGGTGCGGAGCGGAGAAGGTGCGGGACACGGTGGAGATGTGCACACCGGACGCACGAGCGACGTCCCGGATGGTGACTGGCACGGCGGCCCCTTCGTCCGATGTGGTGGTGGTCACGTGGGTGTGGCCATTAATGCAAACGGTTGCGCCAGTGTCAACGGTGGATGGTTACGGCTTTGTTGCGCCCACACTCCCCTTGGTGACTCGCTGCCCCGCAAACACGGATATTTGCC
Organism: Micromonospora sp. A202; assembly: GCF_006715105.1. Lineage (NCBI taxonomy): Bacteria > Bacillati > Actinomycetota > Actinomycetes > Micromonosporales > Micromonosporaceae > Micromonospora > Micromonospora sp. A202. The sequence continues at coordinate 3,352,204 of NZ_VFMP01000001.1, forward strand.
GCCGATTGCGTCACAGTCGTTGACGCAATCGGATCGATCGTGGTTACTTCACTGCAAACGTTTGCAGGATCACCGGGGAGGCGACCGCATGTCACCGAGAGTCGACGGCCGGGTCCGGTACGCCGTCGTGGGCACCGGCGCCCGAGCGGAGATGTTCGTCCGCGCTCTGGTGCTCGACCACGCCGACACCACCGAGCTGGTCGCGTTCGCCGACGTCAACCAGGCCCGGATGGACGCGCACAACCGCTGGCTGGCCGAGCTGGGCCACCGCCCGGTGCCCACGTACCCGGCCGGTGACTTCGCGGCCATGCTGGACAAGGAGCGCGTCGACGTCGTCCTGGTCACCAGCGTGGACGTCACCCACGACGAGTACGTGGTGACCGCGCTGCGCGCCGGGCGGGAGGTCGTCACCGAGAAGCCGATGACCGTGGACGCGCCGCGCTGCCGGCGCATCCTGGACGCGGTCACCGAGACCGGCGGTCGGGTGACTGTCGCGTTCAACTACCGCTACAACCCGCTGCACGAACAGGTGCGCCGGCTGCTCGCCGAGGGCGCGGTCGGCGAGATCGGCTCGGTGCACTTCGAGTGGCTGCTGGACGTACGCCACGGCGCCGACTACTTCCGCCGCTGGCACCGCGACAAGGCCACCTCCGGCGGGTTGATGGTGCACAAGGCCAGCCACCACTTCGACCTGGTCAACTGGTGGCTGGCCGCCACCCCCGTCGAGGTGTACGCGGCGGGCCGGCTGTTCTTCTACGGCGAGGACGGCCGCCGGCACGGCTACGCCCGCGACTACGACCGGGCACACGGCTCCCCCGCCGCCGTCGACGACCCGTTCGCGCTGCGACTCGACGCCCACCCCCGGCTGCGTGAGCTGTACCTCGACGCCGAGGCCGAGGACGGCTACCAGCGCGACCGCAACGTCTTCGCCCCCGGCGTCAGCATCGAGGACGACATGGCGGTGCTCGCCCGCTACTCCACCGGCGCCACGATGACCTACCACCTCACCGCCTACGCGCCCTGGGAGGGTTACCGGGTGATGGTCAACGGCAGCCGGGGCCGGCTGGAGCTGGAGGTCACCGAGAACGACTTCGTCGACCGGGGCACCGCCGGTGCCGTCAAGGGCGCCGCCCTGCACGGCACCGAGGCGCCGGCCGAGGGCGGTGGTGCGACCCTCACCCTGCGCCCGTTCTGGCAACCGCCCCGACAGATCCCCGTCGAGGGTCGCAGCCGGCACGGGCACGGTGGCGCGGACGCGCGGATGACCGCTGTGCTCTTCGGGGGTCAACCCGACCCCCTGGACCGCGCCGCGACCGCCGACGACGGCGCGTTGGCCCTGCTCACCGGCCTGGCGGCCAACCGGTCCTTCGAGACCGGTCAACCGGTCCGGGTCGCCGACCTGCTCACCCCCCGCTGACCTGGAGACGAGGAGCCCTTCCCCGTGCCGACGTTCGACCACAACGACCTGCTCCTGCCGCCCGAAACGGGCCAGCGCGCGCTGGCCCGCGAGCTCTACGCCCTCGCGGCGGAGCAGCCCATCATCTCGCCGCACGGGCACGTCGACCCGGCCCTGCTGGCCGAGGACCGGCCCTTCCCGGACCCGGCGCAGCTGCTCATCGTGCCCGACCACTACCTGACCCGGATGCTGCTCAGTCAGGGCGTACCCCCGTCGGACCTGGGTGTGCCCACCCGTGACGGCAGCCCGGTGGAGACCGACGGCCGGGTGATCTGGCGACGCTTCGCCGCGCACTGGCACCTGTTCCGGGGCACCCCCTCGCGGCTCTGGTTGGAGCAGACCTTCCGCACCGTGTTCGGGGTGCACACCCCGCTCGGCCCGGCCACCGCCGACACCCTCTACGACGAGATCGCGGCCCGGCTCGCCGAACCGGACTTCCGGCCCCGGGCGCTGTTCGAGCGGTTCAACATCGAGGTGCTCGCCACCACCGAGTCGCCGCTGGACGACCTCGGCCAGCACGCCAAGCTCGCCGCCGACGGCTGGGGCGGGCCGGGCGGCCGGGTCGTCACCACCTTCCGCCCGGACGATGTGGTGGACATGGAGTTCGACGGCTGGTCGACCAACGTGGAGCGGCTCGGTGAGCGGGCCGGCGAGGACACCGGCACGTACGCCGGTTACCTGGCCGCGCTGCGCGCCCGGCGCGCCGCGTTCATCGCCGTCGGCGCGACGTCCTCCGACCACGGCCACCCCACCGCGCGCACGCTGGACCTGACGCCGGCAGAGGCCGAGCGGCTGTACGACCGGGGCCGGCGCGGCGAGGCCGACGCCGCCGACGCCGAGGCGTTCCGGGCGCACATGCTTGTGGAGTTCGCCCGAATGTCACTCGACGACGGCCTGGTCATGCAGCTGCACCCCGGCGCGGTGCGCAACCACAACCGTTGGCTGCACGCCCGGCACGGCCGCGACGTCGGCGGCGACATCCCGCAGGCCACCGAGTACGTGCACGCGCTCGCCCCGCTGCTGGAGCGCTACGGCAACGACCCGCGGCTGCGGGTGGTGCTCTACACCCTCGACGAGGACACGTTCACCCGGGAGCTGGCGCCCCTCGCGGGCGGGTACGCCGCCTTGCTGCTCGGCGCGCCCTGGTGGTTCCTGGACTCCCCCGAGGTGCTGCGCCGGTTCCGGGAGACGGTCACCGAAACCGCGGGCTTCTACAACACCACCGGGTTCGTCGACGACACCCGGGCGTTCTGCTCCATCCCGGTACGCCACGACGTCGCCCGTCGGGTCGACGCCGGCTTCCTGGCCCGGCTGGTCGCCGAGCACCGGCTGCCGATGGACGAGGCCGCCGAGACCATCGTCGACCTGGCGTACCGGCTGCCCAAGCGGGCCTTCAACTTCGGAAAGGCCGACCAGTGACGGTGACCATCACCTCCGTCGAGGTGCACGACGTACGGTTCCCGACCGCCGCCCGGGGCGACGGCTCCGACGCGATCAACCGCGGCGACTACTCGGCGACGTACGTGGAGCTGGGCACCGACGCCGGCCCGACCGGCGCGGGGTTCACCTTCACCAACGGCCGGGGCAACGAGATCACCTGTGCGGCGGTCCGCGCGCTCGCCCACCACGTGCGGGGGCGCACGATCGAGGAGATCGAGGCCGAGCCGGTCGCGTTCTGGCGCTCGCTCAGCGCCGACGTGCAACTGCGCTGGCTGGGCCCGGAGAAGGGCGTCATCCACATGGCGACCGGGGCGCTGGTCAACGCGGTGTGGGACCTGCGGGCCACGTTGGCCGGCAAGCCGATGTGGCGGTTCCTCGCCGAGCTGCCCACCGACGAGCTCGTGGCCAGCGTCGACTTCCGGCACATCACCGACGCGATCACCCCGGACGAGGCGGCAGCCATCCTGGACAAGGGATTAATCGGAGGGGATGGCCGGCTCGCGGAACTCAAGCAGAGTGGTTTCCCTTCGTATACCACCTCGGTCGGCTGGCTCGGCTACCCCGACGACAAGGTGCGGGCGCTGACCCGGCAGGCGTACCAGGACGGCTGGCGGGCGATGAAGATGAAGGTCGGCGGCCCGCTCGCCGACGACCTGCGGCGGGCCCGGATCATCCGGGAGGAGATCGGCCCGGACGCGCTGCTGATGATGGACGCCAACCAGGTCTGGGACGTCGACGAGGCGATCACCGCGATGGCCACGCTGGCCGAGGTCGACCCGTACTGGATCGAGGAGCCCACCCACGCCGACGACATCCTCGGCCATGCCCGGATCGCCCGGGCGGTGACCGAGCTGACCGGCGGCCGGTGCCGGGTGGCCACCGGTGAGGTGGCCGCCAACCGGGTGATCTTCAAGCAGTTGTTGCAGGCCGACGCGATCGGCGTGATGCAGATCGACGCGTGCCGGGTCGGCGGCGTCAACGAGGTCCTCGCCGAGCTGCTGCTGGCGGCGAAGTTCGGGGTGCCGGTCTGCCCGCACGCCGGCGGTGTCGGCCTCTGCGAGTACGTCCAGCACCTGGCGATCTTCGACTACCTGCGGGTCGGCACCGGCCTGGACGGTCGGATGGTCGAGTACGTCGACCACCTGCACGAGCACTTCGTCGATCCGGTCCGGACCCGCGGTGGCCGCTACCTGCTGCCCGAGCGACCGGGATACAGCGCCACCATGAAGCCGGCGTCGATCGCCGAGTTCCGCTTCCCGGACGGCCCGGCATGGCGGTGACCGTCGGCGCCTCCCGGCTCGGCCTGGGCATGCTGCGCCACCTCCCCGCCGAGGCCCGCCCCCTGATCCGGCCGGGCACCGTGCCAACAGGCATCGTGCACCTGGGCCTGGGCGCGTTCCACCGGGCACACCAGGCCGTCTTCACCGAGGCGGCGGTCGGCGCGGCCGGCGGCGACTGGGGCATCATGGCCGTCGCCCCCCGCAGCACCGCGATGGTCGAGGCGATCGCCGCCCAGGACAACCTGTTCAGCGTCAGCGCCCTCTCCGCCGCCGGCAGCGCCACCCGGGTGGTGGGCGCCCTGAGCGGCGTACGGCACGCTCCCCGCGACCCGGACGCCGTGGTGGCGCTGCTCGCCGACCCGGCGGTGCGCGTGGTGACCCTGACCGTCACCGAGAAGGCGTACCAACTCGACCCGGTGACCGGCGAGCTGTCCCCGGACGCGGCGCTCGCCGCGGACCTGGCCGGCGGCCGACCACCGACCACGGTGCCGGGGCTGCTGCTGCGCGGGCTGGCCGCGCGGGCCGCCGCGGACGCCGGGCCGGTGGCCCTGGTGAGCTGCGACAACCTCCCGGCCAACGGCCGGCGACTGCGCGGAATGCTCGACCAGGCGGTCGGGCGTGCCGACGGGGTGCCCGCCGGGCTGGTCGAGTGGGTGGCCGCCAACGTCACCTGCCCGGGGACGATGGTGGACCGGATCGTGCCGGCCAGCACCCCGGAGACGATCGAGGCGGCACGGCGGGTGCTCGGCGTGACCGACCTGGCAGCGGTCGCCGCCGAACCGTACGCGCAGTGGGTGATCGAGGACGACTTCCCCGGCGGGCGGCCCGGCTGGGAGCACGCCGGGGCGGTGCTCACCGACGACGCCGGCCCGTGGGAGCGGCTGAAACTGCGCACCCTCAACGGCGTGCACTCGGCCATCGCATACCTGGGTGCGCTGGCCGGTCGGGAGACCATCGCCGAGGCGCTGGAGATCCCGCACCTGGCCGACGTGCTGCGCCGGCTGATCGCCGAGGACGTCGCGGCCAGCTTCACGCCACCGGAGGGGGTCCGGGTGGTCGACTACGGCGAGCAGGTCCTCGCCCGGTTCGGCAACCCGGCAATCCATCACCGCACCCTCCAGGTCGCGTTGGACGGCTCGCAGAAGCTGCCGCAACGCGTCCTGCACACCATCGCCGACCTGCGCGCGGCCGGCCGGTCCGCGCGCTGGGGCGCGCTGGTCGTGGCGTCCTGGTTGCGCTTCGCGCTGGGGTACGCCGACGACGGGCACCCGTTGCCGTTCCAGGACCCCCTCGCCGGGCCGATCCGCGCCGCGCTGGACGCCGGTGCGCAGAGCCCGGCGGGTGCCGTCGACGCGCTCTTCGCGCTGCGCGAGGTCATCCCGGTCGAGGTCGCCGAGGACGACGAGGTCCGCGCCGACGTGATCGCCTGGTTGACCGCGCTGCAACGACACGGCGTCGAGGCCACACTGGCCGGTGCCCGGTGAACGGGCCGACACTGGCCGGTGCCCGGTGAACGGGCCGACACCGGCCGGTCGGTGGTGAGCGCTGTGACGCCGCCCCGAGTGGCGGTGATCGGGGCGAACGGGCACGGCCGGTGGCACCGGCGGGTGATCGCCCCGCTGCACGCCGCCGGCCGGTTGCGGCTGGTCGCCCTGGTCGACGTCCGACCGGTGGAGGACGATCCGGCGGCGCCGGTGCCACCCGGGGTCGAGGTGTTCACCGACCACCGGGCGATGCTCGCTGCCACCCGGCCGGAGGTGGTGGTGATCTGCACGCCGCCGCACACCCACCTGGCGATCGCCCGGGACGCCCTGGCCACCGGCGCGGACCTGCTGTTGGAGAAACCGCCGGTGTTGTCGCTGGCCGAGCACGAGGAGCTGGCCTGGGCGCTGACCGCCGCCGGCCGGGTGGCTCAGGTCGGCTTCCAGGCGCTCGGCTCGGCGGCCCTGACCGCGCTGACCGACGCGCTGGCGGCAGGCCGGCTGGGCACGGTCACCGGCATCTCCACCGTCGCCGCGTGGCAACGGCCGGACGCCTACTACGCCCGCTCCTCGTGGGCCGGTCGGCGAAGCCTCGACGGCCGGCCGGTGCTGGACGGCGCGTTGGCCAATCCGCTCGCGCACGCGGTGATGCAGTGCCTGGCGGTCGCCGAGGCGCTCGGTGGGGCGACGCCCTGGCCGGTGGCGATCGAGGTGGAACGCTACCGGGTCCGCCCGATCGAGGTAGAGGACACCGCCGTGCTGCGGGTCCTGTTCCGCGCCGGTCCGCCGGTGCTGGTGGCGGTGACCCTGGCCGCCGAGGAGTTCGTGGCGGGTGAGGTGGTGGTGACCGGCACGGCGGGTCAGGCGGTGCTGGAGTACCCGACGGACCGCTTGCGGCTGCCCGGGGACGTGGTGACCCGCCGCGTCCCGGGGCGGGTGGGGTTGCTGGAGAACCTGCTGGCGCACCGGGACGACCCGGCGGCGGTGCCGCTGATCGCGCCGCTGGCCCGCACCGCGCCGTTCACCGCGCTGCTGGACGCGCTGCGGGTCGCCCCCGAGCCCCGGCTGCTCGACGGCGACCTGGTGACCGTCGTCGGTGAGGGCGGGGAACGGGTACGCCACCTGCGGGGCGTCGTCGACGTGCTGCGTCGGGCGGCGGAGCGGGGGGCGCTTCCGAGCGAACTGGCGGTGCCGTGGGCGGCGGCCGCGTACCGCGCCGAGTTGACCGGATAGGGGGCCCACGGCAACCGGAGTGCAGACATCGCCCGCACGCGGGGCGGTCACATCGGACACATCCCCGAATATCCGACTGCCCCACCACCACCATCAGCGAATGGGAAGAGTCGATGCGCAGAATCCTCACCGGCGTTACGGTGATCGCCCTCCTGCTCGGTGCCAGCCCGGCCGCCGCCGCTGCGCGCCCCGACACCCCGGCCACCGACGGGCTCTCCTGGCTGGCCGGCCATCTCGGACGGCAGACCCTGCCCGAGCGGGACGGCTGGGCGGCCGAGGGCACCGGCACCACCGGCGGTTCGACGGCCGCTCCCGACCGGACCCGGGTGGTGCACAGCCGGGCCGAGCTGGTCGCCGCCCTGGGCGGTGACAACGCCAGCAACGCCACCGACGCCACGCCGAAGCTCATCTACGTCGACGGCGCCATCGACGGTTTCGAAGGGCCGAACGGCACCGAACTGAGCTGCGCCGACCTGGCCGACCCGGCGTACCGGTTGGACGCCTACCTGGCCGCGTACGACCCGGCGGTGTGGGGACGGGTGCCCCCGAGCGGGCCACTGGAGGAGGCCCGGATGCGCTCGGTGACCAACCAGACCCGACAGACACAGATCAACATCGGCCCGAACACGACGATCGTCGGGCTGCGCGGTGCCCGCCTGACCGGGCTCACCCTCATGATCGACCGGGCGTCGAACGTCATCGTCCGCAACCTGACCCTCGTCGACGCCCGGGACTGCTTCCCCGCCTGGTCACCGACCGACGGCGAGGCCGGCAACTGGAACAGCCAGTACGACCAGATCTCGGTACGCCGCAGCGAAAACGTCTGGGTCGACCACAACACCTTCACCGACGGCGACAACCCGGACAACGCTCAGCCCGTCCACTTCGGACGGCCCTACCAGGTGCACGACGGGTCACTGGACGTCACGCACACCGCCAGCCTCGTCACCGCGTCGTGGAACCGCTTCACCGGACGGGACAAGCTGCTGCTGATCGGCTCGTCCAACACAGTCGGCCCGGACGTGGGCCGGTTGAAGGTCACCCTGCACCACAACCTCTTCGACGGCGTCCTGCAACGGCTGCCCCGGGTGCGCTTCGGCCAGGTCGACATCTACAACAACCACTACCGGCTCGGTGGGGACGACTTCCAGTACGCGCTCGGCGTCGGCGTCCAGTCGGCGATCTACGCGCAGAACAACTTCTTCACACTGGACGCGCCGGTCGACCCGGCCGACCTGCTCTACGACTGGGGCGGCACCGCGCTGACCGAGCGGGGTTCCTGGGTGCGCCAGAGCGGCGGCGCGGCCCGGCCGGTCGACCTGCTGGCGGCGTACAACGCGACCCATGACCCGGATCTGGCCGCCGACGCGGGCTGGACGCCCACCCTGCGCCGCGACCCCGTCCTGCCGGCACCACTGGTCCCCCTCCTGGTGGGCCCCCTCGCCGGTGCCGACCGGCTGCCGATCTGACGGCTCGGCGCGCCCGCAACTCGCGGTCGGGTCGGCGACGTAGGGGCCCATCGATGTGGTGAAGATCGGCTATAAGTGACGCATGGACTTCCCGCCGCACCTGGGCAGTATGCCGATGCACGCGATCACCGAGATCCACGGCGAACCGGGCCTGCTGGAACGCTTCCGGTTGGAGGTCCAGCAGTTCGACGACGACGCCCGGGAGCGGCTGAACGCCGCGCTGGACCTCGCCGCCGAGCTGCACCGCGACGACCGACGGGTCCGCGAGCCGTACCTGAATCACCTGCTGCGGGTGGCGATCCGGTTGATGCATCACTACCAGGTGCGCGACGTGGAGGTGATCGTCGCCGGCCTGCTGCACGACGCGGTGGAGGACCACCCGGCCGAGCTGGCCGGCGGTGAGCCGGGGGCCGACCCGACCGCTGCGGCGCTGGTCGCGCTCGCCGCGCGGTTCGGGCCGCGGGTGGCCACCCTGGTCGCCGCCGTCACCAACCCCGGGTACGACCCGGAGCGGGACCGCAACGCGCAGTACCGGGAGCACCTGGCGGTCAGCCTGGACCGGGAGCCCTGGGCCCGGGTGATCAAGGTGTCGGACTTCACCGACAACGGCGTGGGGGTGATCCACACGGTTGGGCCGAAGGTCGTCTCGTCGGCCCGGAAGTACCGGCCGCTGGTGCCACTCTTCCGGGACCTGATCGGCCGGCCGGACACCCCGTTGTCGCCGGCGGTGAAGCGGCACATCTTCGGCCAGCTCGACCTTGCCGAGGAGCGGTTCAGCGCCATCCTCGACCAGCCCGCCCCGAACTGACGGCCCGCTCCCGAGCTGACCGCCGCCTCTGAGCTGACGGTCGCCGCATCACCCGACCGGGTTCCGCGACAAGTTCTCGGATCTTCGGCGAACCTCTCGCATTACGGTGAGTTTGCGCCAGATGAGAGGCATCGGCCCTCTTGGTCCTAATTTCTGGTGTGACCCCGATCGAGAGGATTCGGACCATGCGCGACCTTTCTCGTCGTGATCTGCTCAAGGCGACGGCCGTCGGCGCCGGAGCGGTCGCTCTTCCAAGCGTGATCGCCGGCAGCTCGGCGATCGCGGCCGACGGTCCCGGGTCGTCCTCCGGCGCCACGTACCCACCGGCGGAACTGACCGGGCGCATCGTCCGCCCCCAGAACCCGAACTATGCGGAGGCCAGCCTCGGCTGGGACGAGCTGTTCGTGCGCTATCCCCTGGTCATCGTGTTCGCCCAGGAGACCCAGGACGTGGTCAACGCCCTCACCTGGGCGCGGCAGCACGACGTCGCGCTGCGGGTGCGCAGCGGTCGGCACAGCCTCGAAGGCTGGTCGAACGTCGACAACGGCATCGTGATCGACGTCAGCGAGCTGAAGGACGTCCACATCGACGCCGCCGCTCGCGTGGCGAAGCTCGGCGCGGGGCTCAACCAGTCGGAGGCGATCACCGCACTCGGCGAGTACGACTTCGCAGCGACGACCGGAACGGAGGGGACCGTCGGCCTGTCCGGCGCGACCCTCGGTGGCGGCTTCGGGTTCCTCACCCGCTATCTCGGCATGGCCTGCGACAACCTGATCGGCGCGGAGATCGTCGTCGCGGCCGGCGCCAACGGCGCGAAGGTGCTCGAGGTGGACCCGTGGAATTACCCGGACCTGCTCTGGGCCCTGCGCGGGGCCGGAAACGGCAACTTCGGGATCGTCACGTCGCTGACCTACAAGGTGGCCCCGCTGAAGAGCGTCGCCTACCTTCAGGCGACCTGGCCGGGCCTCGACAACCTGCACGAGGTCTTCGAAAACTGGCAGCGCACCGCGCCCTTCAGCGACCCCCGCCTCGGCACCCAGGTCGAGGTGCACCCGAACGAGATCCTGCTGTTCGCGGTGCTCGCCGAGGGATCGCAGGCCGAGACGAGGAAGCTGCTGGCACCCATCCTCTCGATCGGCGACCCCGAGGTCACAGTGCAGATCGGCGGCTGGAGCGAGACCTACTCCGGCTTCCAGATCCCGAGCGACGAAGAGCCGGCGAAGTGGAAGTTCTTCTCGCAGTTCACCAGGGAGCCGTTCCCGAGGAAGGCGATCAGTATCGTCCGCGAGTTCATGGAGAACTCCCCGTCGCCGGACAGCAACTTCTTCACCCAGGCCTTCGGGTCCGGAGCCCAACGACAGGAACCCTTCGGCGGCGCGGCCTTCCCGCACCGCGACGCGCTCTTCTACTCCGAGCCCGGCGCGGGCTGGGGCACCCGCGGCGAGCCCGACAGCGATGACGCCGTCACTCCGATCGCCCAGGCCTGGATCGCCGAGTTCAGCCAGGCGCTGCGGCCCTACGTGGACGGCGCCTACGTCAACGTGCCGAACATCGGCATGGCGGAGTGGGAGGAGGCCTACTGGGGCCGCAACTTCCCGCGGCTGCGCAAGATCAAGGCAAAGTACGACCCGCACAACGTCTTCCAGTACGAGCAGAGCATCCCGCCCGCGACACACTGACCAACCTGACCGGTCAGACCAGCCGGACTGGTAAGACCAGCCGGACTGGCCTGACCAGCGACGCGCGAGGCACACCACCCGCTCGGCTGGATCTCCTCCCACCCCACCCACCCCAGCCGCCCCCTTTGCTCTGCACCCGTGGACGCACCACTTACAGACCGTGAGCGTCGCATCCGTGGGTGCAGAGCAAAGGACGGATGTCCGGGGGTGCCGGGAGGCCGGCCTGGGCGGAGTGTGGGCTGGTGGGACGCCGGGATGACCCCTACGGCCGGCCGGTCACGGAAAGGGGACGGTCACGCTGGGTGCAGGCCGGCGCGAACAAGACGCTCCAGCCACGGGGTCGGTGCGACCCCCAACTCGCGGCCCAGGTCGGCGCGGAACAGCTCGAACCGCCGTACCGCCTCGTTGATGTTGCGCTCCGCCAGGTGCACCGCGATCAGCGTGCGGGTGGCGCTCTCCCGCAGCGGTTCCAACTGCACAGCGGTCAACGCCACCTGCACCGCCTCGCTGTACCGGCCCTGCGAGGTGAGCCGCTCGGCGAGCGCCTCCAACGCGTACAGCTGGGTCTGGCGCAACCGTTCCCGCTCGGTCAGCACCCAGTCGTCGTACCAGCCGGGCAGCAGCTCACCGGTCGCCAGCGCCGGCACACCGGGGCCGACGTCGACAGGTGACCCGCCGGCCAGCAGGGCGGTGGCCGCCGCGACCAGGGTGGCCACGTCGCTGGTCACCCCGGCGGCCAGGGCCAGCCGGTCGTCCTCGTCCACCAGGGGGTCGGGAGTCACCCGGTGCAGCCGCCAGAGCATCGTGCGCAGGTTGGCCCGGGCCCGGTCCTCGTGCGATCCGGGCCAGAGCGTGCCGGCGGCCTCCGAGCGGGCACACCGCTGGCGTACGCCGAGGTAGGCCAGCAGCCGGCGGGCACCCTGCGGCACCGTCACCACCCGCCCGTCGCGTTCCAACCCGAACCCACCGAGCAGCCGCAACGCGTACCGGGGAGGCCGCCCCGCCTCGATCTCGGGTGCCGCGGTGCGAAGGTCGTGCGTAACCTCGTGAACAGCCATTCCTGCGCCTCTCGCACCCGATCGCCCCGTGGGACTTCACGGTCGGGTGTGGACGATCGCCGCGCCAGCGCAGTGTCGTCACACCGACCCGGCGAGCGGCGTGGATCAACCGTTCGCCGGATCCGGCACCGACCGTTCAGCGCAGCTTGCTCAGCGTCCGGGCGTACCCGGTCCACTCCGCGGCGTCGCCGACGTTCGCGCGCACCTGTGCCTCCTTCATGATGGCGAGCACCTGCTCGGTCGGGGCCTCGGCCAACTTGCCGAGCGTGCTGATCCCGGCGCGGGCCAGCGCCGCCCGGGCCTTGGTCGGCACCCCGCTGAGCATGGCGATGTCGGCGTCGCCGACGTTCTCCAACTCACCCTCGATGCCGAGCGCCGCGGCGACCGCCGACTGGGCGCCAACGGTGGTCCGGACGATCACCGCCTCCCGCTCGCTCACCTCGCCGAGCATCGCGTCCACGCTCGGGTAGCTGGTGTCCGCCGGCAGCACCTTGAGCACGTCGCGGATCAGCCGACCGTCGGCCACCTCCTCCTCGCCGAACGCGCGGATGAACTCCGACAGCTTCACCTCGCGCGGGAAGCGCTGCCGGACGTCACCGTTCTCGGCGGCGTACCGCTGCAGGTAGGCCGCGCCCCGGACCTTCGGCCCGACGACCACGTCGACGCCGAGGGTCTCCACGGCGGGCAGCACGATGGTGCCGGCCTTGGTCTGCCAGATGCTGACCTTCTTGTCCATGAACATCGTGGTGCCCATGTACTTGCCGAAGTCCAGCGCGCCGATGTAGTTGGGGATCTGCTCGATCGCGTACGGGCCCGGGCTGACCTTGTTCTCGTGCACCGTCGAGTGCAGCCGGTTGATCTCCGCGCGGATCTCGTCGAGCAGCCGCCGCAGGCTGACCCGCATCGCCGCCATGCAGGAGAACGCCTTGGCCAGGTCGGTGCCGAGGTGGTCCAGGTCGTGTTCGATGCGGTGGAACCGCTCGTTGAAGCCCTGCTCCCCCGGGGTCTGCCCGGCCTGCACCACGTCCTCGCCGTCGACCCAGTCGCTGTGGGCGAAGGTGCGCGCGAACGGCGGCGGCGCGCAGCCCGGCTCCACTGCGGGGAACGACTCGGCGTAGCTGAACACCCGCTTCGCGGTGCCCACGTTCTCGTAGATCCAGGATGAGACCAGCACACTGGCGTCCGAGGCCGGAATGCCGTGCTTGGTGAACGCCTCGTACAGCTCGGTGACGGTCACCCCGTCGTAATTGATCTCGCTCGCCATTGTGGTGTCCCTCTCAGAGCTGGTCGTACACGCCGCGGTGCCGGCGCTGCTGGAAGGTGCGGAAGGTCCGGGCCACCGTCGGGCGCAGCGGCTCGGCGGTGCCGTCGGCGTCGAGGTCGACGTGGTCGCGGCGAATGCCGAACGTGTTGATCTCCACGCCGAGCGGGCATACCCGGGTCAGCGCGTTCATCAGGCGCTCGTACTGCGCCAGGGTCAACGTCACCCCGTCGGGCAGCTCCACCCGGAACTCGTACGGGTCGGTCCGGCCGGTCCGCACGTAGGAGAGCGCCACCACGGCGACCAACCCGGCGTGGGTGGGCCGCAGCGCGGTCCGCGCGCCGACCGCCTTGATCTCCGCGGTGCCGCCGCCGAGCCCCACGGTGTACCAGCGGAACCCGGTGGCCCGGCGTTCGGCCAGGTTCAGCCCGGCCTGCGGCAGCCCGATCACGCTGCACACCAGCAGGATCCGGTTGCCCGTCTCGACCAGCGGCAGCGCGGCAGCGAGGTGCTGCTCACGCAGCAGCCCGACCAGGCGGGCCAGCCGGTCGCCGGCAGCCGGCTGGCCGGCGATCAGCGCGCTGGCCAACGCGGCCGGCAGCTCGATGGTCTCCACCAGCTCGTCGGGGAGGCGGTTCAGCGCGGCGACCACCGGGGCCGGGTCCCGTACCGCGGGAAGGCCGGCGGCGGCCAGCACCTGGTCCACCGGCTGCCCGGCCGGCCGGGTCGGCACCGCCGCCCACCGGGTCCGGGCCGCCGCGTCGGTCAGCGGCGTCCACGCCGGCTCCCCCGCGCCGGTCCAGGCCGACGCGGCGGCGACCAGACCGGCGAGGAGCAGCGCGTTGCCGCCCGGGTCGCCCGGCGCGTGGAACTTCACCTCGACCGGCGTGTCGGCCCCGACCGCGGCGCTCAGCGGCGCGGTCACCGCCAGCCCTCGCGTGGGCAGGTGCGACAAATACATCCTGGTGGTGCTGACCCGGTGCGTCGTCGGCAACCCGCACACCCGCCACAGCCAGGCCAGCTCCCCGTCGGCTGCCACAGTGGGCACGCCCTGCGCACGGGCGGCGGCGATCAGCGCCTCGGCGGTCCGGTCGGCGGTGACCGCTCGGGCGGTGTCCAGCACCCGGTTGCGCAGGTCGGTGGCCTGCGCCGGGGTCGGCCAGCTCACGTCGACGCCGAGGCCCAGCTCGTAGCGGCTGCCACCGGCGTCGTCCTGGGCCCGGGTCACCTGCCAGACGATGGACGAGCCGAGCGCCCGGCAGACCCGACCGGCCCGGTCCAGGGCGGCTGCCAGCGGCGGTGCGACGCCGTGCGCGCTGTCGAAGGCGTACGACTGGCGCAGGCTGGCCCGCAGCGCGGTGACCTCGGCCAGCCGACCGGCCGGCAACGCCCGGCCGGCGTGCACTGTGTTGTTCGGCGGGGTGTTCGCGGGCAGCACCAGCCGGTCGCGGCGCAGTTGCGCGAGGAAGTTCGTGCGGTGCTGCGGATCGCCGGCGGCCACCAGCCGGATCGCCACCGCGAACCGGTCGTCGTCCTCGCGCACTGTGAACCGCGCGCCGCCGGGCAGGTCGGCGAAGAGCCCGGTGTTCGGGTCGGTGTCCGTGCCGGACCCGTTGAGCAGCCGGCGCACCGCACCAGGGGTGGGCAGCAGGAACCGCCGGTAGAGACCGAGCCGGTGGGCATACGCGGCGTCCGGCTCGCGGGCCGGTGGGGCCAGCCTGCGGGCGTACACCTCACCGGAGGCCGGCTCGTGCACCAGCTCGTCGACGAAGCGGGCCACCCCGACGTCCGCGCCGATCCGGTCCAGCGCGTCGCGCCGGGCGTGCGCGAGGGTCCGGTACGCGTGCACCTCCCGGGCCGCGCGGCGCAGCCGGTGCTTCTCGTACGACATCAGGTAGAGCAGCCGGCCCAGGTTGCCCTCCAGCACGGCCAGCTCGACCAGCCCGGTGAGCGCGGCACCGGTGACCGCCGTGGCGGCGGCGCCGTCGACGGCCCGCTCGGCCGTCACGGCGACGGGGAACGACGCGACCAACGGCTCGTCGGCAGTGTCCGGGGCGTACGCCGGCACCGACGCCCCGGCGGCCGACCAGGGCGCGAAGACCACCGGCGGCAGTACCCGCTGGCCCGCGCCGCCCGGGTCCACAGTGACGGTCACCCGCACGGTCTCCTCGGCCAGGTCGCGGCGCAGCACGACGGTGAGCAGCGGGTGGCGGCTGGTCCAGTCCACGACGGCGGCGCCGGTGCCGGCGAGTGGCACCACCACCCGCCGGACGGTGCCCGGGTACGGGCCTTCCAGCTGGTCGACGAGGTTACGTTCGACGGACGGGTCAGCGCCGTCCACGGGTACCCGGATGTCGGTCATCGGTCCCCCGCTCAGACGATCCGGAACGGCCGGGGGTCGTCCCGGTCGACGTAGACGGGCACCTGGTTCGCGGCGAGCACCGCGTTGTCGCCGACCGGCAGGCGCTGCACCCCGTCGCCGGTGGGCGCGCTGCCGGTCACCACCACCGCCGAGTCGGCCGGGAAGCGGACCAGCCGCAGTGCGCGGACGTCCGCGACGCCCGGCTCGTTCATCAGCGTCCAGATCACCTCGGCGGCGCGGACCGGCTCGCCGAAGGGCAGCTCGTCGACGTAGCGGCGCATCCGGGCGTGCAGGCGGGCCCGCAGCTCGGTGGCCGCTGTGGACGCGTTCACCGTCTCCTTCGAGCCGGTGGGCAGGGGCAGGCCCCGGATCACCAGATCGGCCTCGACACCGATTCCCACCTCGTCGGCACGGTCCACCGAGGCGAAGATGCCCACCGGGCGCAGGTCCTCGATGACCGACTCGACTGCGGCGTGCAGCCCGTCCGGGCCGTCCCAGATGGCCGCGGCGGTGGGCGCGACCAGCACCGTGACGTAGTACGGGTTGCCGAGGTCGCGTTCGGTGCTGAAGACCCGCTCGATGAAGTTGAAGTTGCCGAAGATGGACTGGTTGAGGTCCAGCCCGCCCCGACCGTCGAAGACCTGCACCTGACGTACGCCGGGCACTGTCGCCACGGCCAGACCGATCGCCTCGGCCGTCCAGATGGAGCGGGGCGCGGCCAGCAGCAGCTGCCGGTAGCGCGCGTCGGGGACCTGCTGTTCGCCCCCGGTCAGCGCGACGGTGTGGGTGATCTCCACCAGTTCCTTGCCGGCGGCCTGCTCGGCGTCGTCCAGGTCGGCCAGCAGGGTGTCGGCCCGGTTCCAGCGGTCGATCTTCTGGCTGGGTTGCGCGGGGTCGAGGTTGTGCGCCGGGCCGGGATAGAACGCGGCGACGGCCGGCACCCGTTCGCCCACGGCGGCGGAGAGCACCACCGTCTCGTCCAGCGCCACGTGGTGCCCGCCGGGTGTGGACAGCCGCGCTCCCCGGGGCAGTGTGAGCTGGGTGCGCCCGGTGGGCAGGGCGGCCTTCAGCTTCAGCTTCACCGTGCCCTTCGCCGGCAGGTACGGGCGGGGTATGCCGAGTTCCTCGCCGAGGCGGGTCAACGCGTCGGCGCTCGCCGACACCACGTACGAGTTGTCGTAGACGGCACCGAGCGCCGCCCACAGTCGGGCGTCCTCCAGCGCGGCCAGTTCCAGGACCTTTCGGAGCACCGCTCCGCTGGTCAGGTCGATGTCGTCGCCGAAGAGCAGCCGGGCGGTGGCCAGCTTCTCGGCGAGCAACCGGGCGAAGGACTTCGGCACGAAGCCGCTCTCGACGATGCCGAAGCCGGTCGAGCCGGTGGCCCGCAGTGCGGCGGCGTCAACGGCCAGGACGTCGGCCAGCTCGGCCGGGAGGGTGTGATCAGACACTGGGCAGCTCCCCGAGATGCACCGAGAGCCGGTCGTCGGTGATGGTTTCGAACTGGACCTGCACCTGGAGGGTGCGGGACGCGCGCAGCGCGGCCTTCGCCGCGTCGTCGGTGCCGTTCGCGCCGAGTCGACCGTCGTCGAGGTTCACGTCGACGATCTTGCGGACGCGGGGGTCGCGGTCGAGCAGCGTGATGATGCCGATGCGCACCTGCTCGCGGATCAGGTTCGGCTCAATCTGCTCGGCGAGGGCGTTGAGACCGTCGAAGCCGAAGGTGGCGTCGAAGACGTTCGAGCCGCGCAGGGTGGTCAGGGCCACCGCGAGGCTCTGGGCCACGTTGTCGGTGCCGGCGACGAGGGCCAGCACCCGGCCGTTCGGGCCGTCGTCGAAGACGATGTCGCGGGCCAGGTCCACGCCGGGCATGGTGGGTTCGAAGGCGAGGCCCCAGCCGAGGTAGCGGCGCTGGGCGGCCTGCCGTTCCCGCTCGGTCCGGTCCATCTCAGACCGCCTTCAGCTTGCTCTGCCCGGCGCTGGCGGACAGGCCGGGGGTGCTGCCGTCGGTGGCGCCGCTGAGCGAGTCCAGGGCCACTGCGACGTTGCCGACCTTGAGCTTCCCGGCGGCTCCGGTCGCCGAGGTCACCGTGCTGCACAGCTTGGTGGAGTTGCTGGTGGTGATGGTGCACCCTGCCACCGACTTGCCACTGATGCCGTCCAGCCGGACCACCGGCGCGTGGCTGACAGTCAGCTTGCCCTGCCCGGCCGGGGTGACCGCGCCCTGGTTGGGGCAGTGCACGTTGCTCGACGTGGTGAGCACGAAAGCCATGTCGCTCTCCTCAGTGGACGTTCATCGCGTTGCTGACCTGGACGTCGACGTCGTCGGCGGCGATGTTGACGGTGCCGCCGCTGATGTTCACCGCGCCGTTGCCCGCGTCCAGGTCGATCTGGGTGGCGGTGATGGTGATCGAGCCGTCCTGCTTCATCACGATCGACGACCCGCCGGCGGCGTGCTCGATGGTGATGCTGTCGGCCTCGTCGGCGCGGGCCGGGCGCTGGCCGCGCCCCCGCAGTTGGGCCCGGCCCACCCGCACGGTCAGCTCACCCAGCTCGATGACCCGGTTGCCGTCGCCGTCGGTGAGGTCGTGCGCCACCTTGCCGTCGTGGTCGGCCGGCACCACCGTGTCGCCGACCGACGAGCGACTGTTGGTGGCCACCCCGACAGGCAGGGACAGCCACCAGTCCCCCGGCTGGGAGACCGGGGCGTGCCCGGTGGGCCAGAGCGCACCGATCTCCACCGGGTCGTCCGGCGCGCCGTTGCGGTAGGCCAGCGCCACCCGGGTGCCCGGGTAGCGGGGCAGGATGAGCCCGCAGCCACCCCAGGCGAACGGGGTCAGGTAGGTCACCCCGGGCAGCGGCGCGGGCTGCTCCCGGCGGACCGGCAGGCGGCGGGCGCCGTTCGGGCGGCCGTCCGGGCGGGCCAGCCCCTCCCACACCGTCTCGGTCTGCGCCGGCGGTTCGACCGCGCCGGTGGCGTTGGTGGCCGCCGCGCGTACCTCGCCGATCTCCAGGCCACGCGTCTCGCCCCGGGCGGCGCGGGCGGCCCGGCGCACCGCCTCGGCGGCGGCCACCCCGGGCGAGGACGCCGGACCGGCCGGCTCGGCCGCGCCCACGCCGGAGGCGTCACTCCAGCTGTCCCAGGCCTGGGCGCCCGAGGTGACCTCGACGCCCTGCACCACGGTGACGAAACCGGCGGTACGCGACAGGGTGTGCCGGGCCGCGCTGAGGTAGAGCAGCTTCGCCCCAGCGCCCAACTCCCCGGTCGACGGGGCGAACGGGGCCGCGAACGAGCCGAGCAGTGCCGCTCCGACGCTGCCCAGCGTGGTGGCCTCGTCCACCGCCGGCGGGTCGAAGCGCACCAGGTCGCCGGGCTTCAGGTCGGGGCGGCCCTTGAGGGTCAGTGTCCACGCCCGACGGCGCGGAGCGGCGGTGCCGCCGGCCTCGGTGGCCGCGTACGGGTCGGTGTCCTGGCTGCCGTTCTCGGTGCAGGCGAGCAGGCCGGTGGCGAGGGTCAGCGGCTTGGGCTCCCCCTCCGGGTAGGGGATCGGCCGCTTGCCGACGTGCACGGTGCCGTCCCGGATCAGCAGCATCCCCCGCCCGTACGCGTTGAGCGACTGCTGCAACGCGCCACCGATCCGCTCCAGCGCGGCACGGTGGAGCAGCCCGGCGCCGAAGGCGACCCGCTCGTCGCCGGCCGCCTCGGTGGCGCCCCTGGTCATCGTGCCGTCCGGGTTCGCGCCCCAGGTGGCGATGTCCACTCTGGTCCGCTCGGCGACGGCGCGGATCGCGGCGCTGAAGGTCGCCGCCTCGAACCGCTCGGCGACCCGCTGACCGAGCCGGGCGTACGCCTGCTCGACGAGGGTCAGCTCGGTGTCGTACGTCCGCTCGCCGGTGAGCCGGCGCACCTTCGTCACCCGCAGCACGGCGACCAGCGCCTGGGTCAGCTCGGCCGGGGTGGGCCCGGCGTTGACGCCGACCAGGTTGGTGAAGAAGGCGCCGACCGAGGTGTTGGCGTCGCGCCAGTACAGGTGCAGTTTCGCCACCAGCGGTGGTTGGCCCTCGGCGGTGCGCAAGAGGGCGAAGTGCTCGTCGATCAGCCCCTGCACGGTGATCGTGTACGCGCCGGGGCCCAGCCCGTCGGGCAGCGCGGCGTCGATGGCCGCGTAGTAGTCGGCGCTGGACAGCGTGAGCGCCGCGTCCTGGCTCAGCCCGGTCGGGGTCTCCCGGTGGAAGGTCAGGGTCCAACCGGCGTCGTTGCCAACCGCGCCCTGGCGGACCTGACCGGTCTGGAACGGCGTGAGCGTCATCGCAGCACCCTCCGCAGCTTCTTGTCGAGCAGGTAGCGGTAGCGCAGCCGGCCGGGGCCCAGCTCGGATTCGACGCGCTGGGCGGGTGGGCGGCGACGCCAGACGAACTCGTTGATCGGTGGCGGCCCGAACTGGTCCGCCGCGCGGTCGGCGCGCCGCCAGGCCAGGGCGATGGACGAGCCGTAGTCGCCGGAGCCGCGTACCGTCCCGGCGTGCAGCAGCCAGCCGAGCACCACCACCTCGACGACGATCGGGGTGGCGGCGCGAGCGGGCTGCGCGGTGGCGGCGACCGCCGGGCCGGCGTCGGGGCAGACCCGGCGCAGACCGGCGGCGAGCGGCACCGAGCCGAGGATCCGGGTGCCCTGACGGACCACCAGTCGCAGCGGCACCCGCCCGACCAGCGCCGGTGGCGGGGGCACGGCCGGGGGCGCGGGTCGGGGCGCCAGGTCGTCGGCGGAGCTGCTGACCACCGCGAGGGGGTCGGTGTTCAGCCACTGCCGGGCCAGGCCGGTGGGCAGGATCAGCACCGCGTGGACACCGGCGCCCAGCTCGACGCGGTGCGGGAGGCCGGCGGTGAGGCTCTGCCGCACCTCGGTGAACCCGTCGGGCACCTCGACAGGTGTCTCCGGCAGCAGATAGCGGTCGATCGGGAACGGTGGCATCAGTTGCCCAACCCGTCGGCGAGCGCGCCGACTCCGATGCTGGCCACGTCGAGCAGCTTGCCGAGCAGGCTGGGACGGGGCACGTGGACGAGGGTGATGGTGGTGTCCAGGACGTCGCGGCGGGCGGCGGACGCGTTGAAGGTCAGCGACTGCACCTGCATGTCGGTGCGGATGGTCATCGAGGTGACCAGGATCAGCCCGCCGAACTTTCCCCCGGAGTACGCGGCGAGGGCGGTGCCGCGTTTGCTCGCCTCGGCCATCGTTTCCAGGGCGAACTTCCAGGCGTAGCGTTCCGCGCCGACGAGGACCCCGGTCAGGGTGATGGTGTCGTCGTGGGTGGCCACGATGGCCTTGTGCGCGGTGGAGCCGATCGGCGGCAGGTGGTAGGTCTGCGCGAGGGAGATGGCGGTGACGGCCCAGAGCGGGATCGGCAGCACCCCGTCGCTGATGATCGCCGACGGCACCGTGCCGTACCGCATGAAGCTGCTGGTGATGGCCATGCTCAGCGCCCTCCGATGGGTGGCAGCGACACCGGCGTACCGGTGGGTTCGACGGCCAGGCCCAGTGCGCGCAGCGCCTGGGTGATCTCGCGGACCTCGCCGGCGGCGCTGGTGACGCGCAGCCGCAGCCGGCGGTCCTCCAGTGCCCGGCTGATCCGCGCGGGCCGGGTGGACGCGGAGCCGCGCCGGTTGATCCGGTCGATCTCGGCTGCGGCGTCCTCCATCCGGGAGATCGCGTCGAGGATCCGCGGGTCGGGGGTGAAACCGGGGTCGTCGCGTTGCAGCCGGGCGATGGCGTCGCGGAAGTCGGAGGCGTCGCGGCGCAGGTTGGTGACGAGGTTGTCGGTGAGCGCGCTGACTCCGCTGACACTCCTGGCCCGGTGCGACTTGTCGTCGATCAGCCACACCCAACCGTCGTGGCCGATGCCGACCAGGTCGGTGCCGGCGACCTTGACGTTGGCGTCGGGGCCCTTGAGGAACAGCTCGATGCTGCTCAGCGAGAACGCGGCGCCGTACTCGCCGAGCACGCCGCGGCCGTAGGTGACCATGTCGTGGCGCAGGTAGGCGCGGAAGCCGGGGCCGTCGTCGGCGCGGCCGCCCCGGTCGCGGAAGCGTCGCCACAGGGTCGCCAGGGCCTCGGGGTTGTGCACGGCCAACTGCTGGGTGAGCCAGATGTCGCCGCTGGCCACCACCGCGCGCAGCTCCGGGTCGGCGGTGCGGGCCAGAGCCTCGGTGAGCCGGGCGTCGTTCATGTGCAGGCCCTTGGAGCGGGCCTTGCCGAGTTCACCCACTGCGGTCCGCAACCGGGCGACGTCGTCGGGGGTGAACCGGCCACCGAGCCGGGTCTCCAGGTCCGTGACGGCGGCCCGGCTGCCGCTCTCGGTTTCGGCGGCCACCGCCCGCCACAGCGCCTCCGGTTCCAGCTCGGCGGCGCGGCGCAACGCGGCCTGCTGGTCCGCCGGCATGGCCCGGAACGCTTCCTGGACCACTGCGGCGGGCTCGACGTGCCAGCCGGCCGCACTGGTACCGCCGGCGACCTCGAATTCGCGCAGCAGCGAGTCGGCGTACTGGGCTGCGTCGTCGGCCAGCCGAAGCGGCGCGTCCCCGACGATGCCCTCGCGCGGGCGGCTGAGTTCGCGCATCTCGGTGTTGAGCTGGTCGAAGCGCTCGCCGAGCGTCTCCAGCCGCACCCCCTCGGGCAGGGTGCCGCCCTCCAGCACGTGGTCGAGGATCGCGGCGATGTTGTCGCGCAGCACGGCGATGCGTTCCAGCCGGTTGAGCGCGTTGTTCAGGTGCAGGTCGCCGACGTCGTCGACGACGCGGCGGATGAGGTGCTCCAGCAGCCGCCGGGAACGCACGTCGCCGGCCTCGCTGTGCGCGGCGATGGTTCGCATGAAGCGTTGCAGTCGTGGGTTGGCGTCGGCGGCGGCGTGCACGGCGGCGGCGTCGAGGAACCGGCCGGCACGGAACCGGCGTGGCCCGGTCACGGCCGCACCACCGGGACGCGCGGACCCGCGGCGGCGCCACCGGGCTGTGAGTCCAGCACCATGAGGATGAACCGGGCGCCCTCCGGACCACCGACAGCGCCGCTGAGCATCGCCTCGCGCTCCACGTACGCGAGCACCGGCTCCATCAGCTTCTGCACCACCCGTTCCAGCACCTCGTTGAGCAGGATCTCGGTGAGGAACCCCTGGAGCAGGTCACGGGACGCGGCTTCGACGATCTGCCGGGTGACCCGGCGTACCACGTACCCTCGGGCGGTGCGCAGCCCGGCGCGGACACCGAAACGCAGGGCGACCCGGCCTCCGCGCACGGCCGCGCCGCCGATGGTGCCGGCCTCCGGGATCAGCGACAGCGCGAGTCCGAGGTACGCGGCGAACAGCTCGACCTCAACCTCGGTGCGGGTGAGGACCAGCTCCGGGTCGAGCATCGATCCGTAGAGGCGCTCGCGCTGGTGTGCGTGTGCCACGTCGACGGCGGCGACGGCCACCCCGACCACGAAGCCCAGCGGCGGGCAGAGCAGCGACAGCGCGATGATCCCCACCATGACGCCGAACGCGCTCAGCGCCTCCCGGCCCAGCTCGGTGTGGAACAGGCTGTCGACGCCGGTGGCGTAGTAGAGGTCGCCGCCGAAGAACTCGCCGATCTGCTGGTGGGTGACCAGGTGGATGCCCTGCAGCGCGAACTGTCCTCCGGGGATGGTGGCCGACGGGATGTGCTCGCTGATCCGGCTGGACCGGAACGCGAAGCGGGCGTCCGTGCGGGCACGGCCGAGCATCTCGGTGTTGTTGCGCCGCATGTCCTGCAGCACCCGCCACAGCTCGTCGCGGATCGCCGACCGGTTGCCGGCGAAGCGGGCCAGCACGTCGGGCAGGTCGGTGATCTGCTTGACCAGCGGGTCGATGCCCTCGGCCTCGCCGCGTTGGATGACCAGGGCCTGCTCGATCTCGGCGAGGGTCCAGAGCACCGCGTGCGAGTCGCGGATCCGGGTGGTGCCGTCACGTTCGACGATCTCGCCGGCCGCGCCGGGGCTGCTCAGCGCGGCCTCGGTGGCGAGGAACGCGCTGGAGATGGCGCGGGCGGCCCCGTACCAGGCGGTGGACGGGTTGGCCATGCTGACCGTGGCGAGGGTGCCGCCGCCGGCGTCGGTGTGTTCGGCCGTCCACCGGGCGGCCTCGTGGCGACGCAGCCGCTCGCGCAGGCCCTGGAGTTCGGCGTAGTCGGTGAGCTGGGACACGATCAACCGCTCGAAGATCGGCGCGTACCTGTCGAAGTGGGTGATCCGCGCCTCGATGCCGGTGCGCGAGCTGAGCAGCAGTTGCACGAGCATCGCCTGGCTGCCGACGACGAAGAGCTGCCCGACGGCGTCCTTGACCGCGCCGCTGAGCGCCTGGACGAAGTGCAGATTCCAGGACGCGGACGTGTCGATCCAGCCGCCCTGGATGCGGGCGAAGTGCTCGGGCTGGCTGTAGCGGCGCATCACCAGTTGGGCGAGGTGATCCAGGCGGGGCACGACCCCGGCCAGGTGGCGCAGGAACTGCACGGCGGGCGAGGCGACCGGCCGGAAGTCCAGCGGGCCGAGCCCTCCGGAACCCTGCGGCACAGGTCGGGTGAACGCCTCGCGTTCCGAGGCGCCGACCAGCAGGCTGATCGCCGCGGCCCGGCCGCGCAGCATGGCGGCGGCCTGGAGGCAGAAGTTCGCCGGGTAGCGGCAGGCCTCGCCCATCTGGAGCCGGAACGCGATGTCGTCCATCAGCCGGCGCAGCTCGTCGCCGTCCGGGCCGAGCGCGGCCAGCTCCGGTTCGCCGTTGAACGGGGCGCAGGCCCGCATCTCGGAGTGTTCGCCGGTGACGGCCGGGAACCGTCGACCCTCGCCGCCGGGCGGGGCGCTGGGGCTGCTCGGGTCGAAGACGAACCCGCCCCGGCGGGCCCCGCCGCTGCCGTCCCCACCAGTGCCACCGCCGCCCGGCCCGGTGCCGGTGCCGGTGGGATCGCCCGGGCCACTGCCGGTTCCCGCGCCGGTGCCACTGCCCGCGCCCGTTGCGCCGCCCACGCCGGAGCCGCTCCCGGTACCCGTCCCCGAACCGGTGCCGTCGCCGATGCCGCCACCGGGGGGTGCGTTCGGGTCCGGTGGCGCCGCCGGTCGCTGCTCGACACTGATCGGCAGGAGGTTGGCGGTGCCGGTCCAGTGCAGCGTCTTGTCGGTCTCCTCGGTGCCCACCAGCAGCAGCGAGACCCCACCGATGCTGATCACCACGAGGCAGGTCGGCACCGCGCCGCCCACCGAGGCGAGGATCGCGTCGACCCGCCGGGTCACCTCGGCGTCGACGGCCCGCTCGATCTGCGCCTGGTACTCGTCCACACTGGTGGTCTCGCCGCGCGGCTGGGCGGTCCGCAACCGCTGCCGGATGTCGGCACTGAGCTCCTCGTCCACCATCGCGACCAGGGCGCTCCGGTCGGCGACCAGCCGCCGCTGCACCGTGCCGGGCTGCGGGCTGGGCACCCGCTCCTCCACCTCGAAGTGCGGCTGCGGAGCGGCCCGGAACACCGTCTCGCCGAACCGCTCGAACGTGAGGACCGACCACGGGGTGGTGTTCACCATGACGACCCAGACCGGGCGACCGTCCGAGCCGACCACCCGGGCGATCACACCCTGCGGCGTGCCCGACGGCAGGCCGCCGTGCTGACGTACCGCCTCACGGCCCAGCTCGGCGAAGTGGCTGGCCAGGTACGTGACCGGCCGCAGCAGCCACTGGTAGGTCACCGAGGGCGGCTCGTCGCCGTCCACCGGCACCTCGGCGGCGTCCCCACCGTCGTCGTAGGACGGCACCCGGTAGACGGCCAGCAGGTGACGCATCCGCTGCCTGTCGAACACCTCGGCCGCCGGTCGGCTCAGCGGCGCGGCCACCCCGGCCGGAAGCCCCGGGTCCAACCGCGCCGCCGTGATCACCTCGTCGATGCGCCGGCGCAGCCGGGCCTCGAAGGCCCGCCGATCGTCCGGGGACACCCGCTCGCCGCCCGCGCCGGTCCAGCGGAACTCCGGCGGGTTGGGGCGTACCTCCAGGTAGCCGCCGCGGGGCGCGACCACCTCGCGGCGGGAGCGTTCCAGCGCGCGGGCCAGGGCCGCACCGAGCGCGTCGGTCACCGCCGCCGGCCGCTCGGTCACCGACCGGACGTCCAGCCGGATCCGCACCGGGACGTGCACCGAGATGGCCACCGTCAGACCTGCCCGTCCAGGTGGTCGGCGAGGCGGGCCAGCGCGAGGTCGGCGAGCGCGTCGGTGTCGACCGCGCCGCCGGCCACGACCACCTCGATCTCCACCGGGAAGTGGTACGCGATGACAGCGCGGTCGTCCTCGGCCACCTGCGCGGCCTCCGCCTCGCTGCCGGCCGCCGGCAGCACCAACTCACCCGCGTGCACCAGGGCCAGCCCGGTACGGGTGACCCGGGCGGCACGGCCAGCACCGGTCGTCATCTGCTACCTCCGGTTGATCGTTGGCGGGCTGTCACGTCCTGCCCGGTCAGGGCAGCACGGACTGGTCGCCGGTCTTCGGGTCGACGGTGGCGGCCAGGCTGAAGCCGCTGAAGGTCGCGGCCGGGGCGCCGGAGATGGTGGCGGTGGTCGGCGTGGCGCTGGTGATCATGCAGTCGCGCAGGACGAAGGACGAGAACGCCCAGTCGTCGCCGGTGTGCTCCAGCAGCGCGATGTCGAACAGGTCGCCGTCGAGGGCCAGCTTGGTGAGCCGGCCGGCGACGTCCCCGATCGCCTTGACGGTCATCGTGAAGTTCATCGACACCGGCGCGTGGATGACACCCAGGTGGGTGACCTCGCACGAGTGCAGGGCCTCGACGTTGAGCGAGAAGGATGGGCTGAACGAGTCGATGGGGCTGATCAGCACCGTCTCGGTGCCCTTGGTGTACTGCACCGCGAGGCGGGTCTTCCACTCCATGGTCTGGTTCCTCCGGGTCAGAACTTGGCCACGAGCGTGACCAGCAGGCGGCTCACGGCCGGGCCGTACGTGACGGTGACGACCAGGTCGACTGTGCGGTCGGCCCGGGCGGCGGTGACGATCGAGGTGTCGGTGGCGGTACGCGCGACCTCGGGGATGGTGAGGATGTCCAGCACCGGGATCTCGATGCGGTAGTCGTCGATCACCGACTGCCGCTTGAGTGGGCCGAGGATGCCGTCGACCTGGGTCTTCAGCAGCGTCATGCCCGGCTTGGTGATCCGCGCGTCGCCGACCAGCCCGATCAGGCCGGCGCGCAGCATGAACTCGATCGCATCGAGGGTGCGCACCAGGTCGACGTGCAGCAGGCTCGCGTCGGAGGTGAACAGGCGCCCGTCGGCGAAGTGCAGACTCTCCCCGGTGATCAGCGTCGGGTCGATGATCGGCGTGAGGTTGGCCTCGGACAGGCCCTTGATCTCAGCCGGGCTGTACTGCTTGGCCACCGGGATGGCGACCCCGCGGATCTTCTTCAGCACGATGCTGTGGTGCACCGGCAGTCCGGCCACGGCGGCCATCGCGGCGGTGGCCGCGTCACCGTCCGCGCCCCGGGCGGCGATCATCACCATCCGGCTGGTGCTGCTCTTGAGCGGGTTCGCGGCTGTCGTGATGTCCGCGACGTAGGTGGGGCCCTTCTCGGTGGCCGGGTTGACCATGGCGAACCCGAGCCGCCGCTGGCCGGCCGCGGACATCGTCTCCACGTGCGCCTTGAGCGCGTGCAGCCCGGTGGGGGCGCCCGCACCGGCGGGGTTGCCGACGCCCGACTCGTTGGCCAGCGACACCATGGTCACGTCGTCGGCGGCCTCCAGACCGCCGAGCGCGGCGGCGTAGTCGTCGCCGGCGACCTTGACCCCGTACACCTTGGCCGGACGCGGGTCCTGCAGGAACGCCAGCTCCAGGGAGTTGTAGAGGGCGTTGCGCACCACGTTGCCGGCCTGCCGGCGGGCGAAGTTGGTGACCGCGTCGTCGAGAGTCTCGATCCGGACCGGCGTGTTCGCCGGCGCCGAGCCGCCGTCGGCCGTGGCCGGCGCCTTACCCACCACGGCAATGACGCCCGGTGAGCGCTGGGCCAGCGGTGCCGGTGGCGGCACGATCCGGACCTCGATGAACGGGAATGCTGCTGTCGGTGCCACGGGTCCTCCCGGACGAAGTTGCTGTTGCGGTCTGGGGTCTCAGGTCGTCACGGCGGCGAGGCCGATGCCGCTGCGGGCGAGCCACTGGCCGGCCCGGGCGAACCGGGCGGCCCGCTTCTGTGCGTCGGTGCCGGTGTCGCCGCCGGGCCAGCCGTCGTCGTCGAACGTCTCGACGGGGACCACCCAGACGGCGACCACCCGATGTCGTCGCCGGACGTCGTCCGGTGCAGGCACGTCCAGGCCCAACTCCTCGGCGCGGGTCCGCACGAGGCGGGTCTCGACGAGCAGGTCGGCCAGGGAGAAGCCCTGGTCGCGGATCAGCACGGCGGCGGCGAACGGCAGCGGACGCGGGGTCGGTGGGGCGGCTGGCGGCGCCGCGTAGCGCAGCTTCACCGTGGCCCCCGCGGCCTGCCCGCGCATCCGCGTCACCAGGTCGCCGGCGTTCGCCGCGCCGACACCCGCGAGCAACCGGTCCAGGTGCGCGTCGGTGAACGCGGCCGGCTGGTGCAACCCGGCCCGCAGGCGGGCCACCAGCCGGCTCCGGCGCTCGGTCTCCAGTTGCGCCGGGTCGGCCGGCAACGCGCCCAGGTCGGCGACGATCTGCGGATCCACGTCGAAGGCGGGCACCGCCACGTCGAGGTCCTCAACCCGGTCCCGGGCGGCGCTGGTCCGCACCACCAGGCTGCCCCGCCACAACGCGTCGATCCGCAGCGCCGCACCGCCGAGCCCGTGCAGGCGCACCCGCAGCTCGGTGCGGGTGGTGCCAGCGGAGCCCAGCCACTCCCCCTCGGCCACAGTGACGGGAGCGGCGGCGAAGCCGAGGGTCAGCTCGTCGAAGACCGCCGCGTACGGTGGCGCGACCGGCATCGCCTCGGTGTCGTACGCGGCCTCGACCAGGTGCGCCAGGGACGCGTCATCGAAGAGCGCGGCGCGGCTGCCCGGATCGGCCAACCGCACCAGCACCCCGTCGACGAAGTCCACCGCACGGCCTCCCCGCTGCCCGCGCCGGTGCACAGTGCCCGGCTCGGCACGAGGATCGCGAAGGGCCCGTCACCGGACCGTCACCGCCACCGTCACCGTTGCCCGCCGCCGCCGCGACTGTCGGAAACTGAGCACCCGCACAGCTCTCCGCAGCCCTTGCCGTCCGTCCTCAACGGCGGCAGGGCGCGGCGCGGCTGGAGGCGGCCTCACCCATGAGCGTGATACCTCACAGTCATATTGATGCCTCACAGTCATCACGCTCATCCGCACATGCGCCTCCGACTGCCCTCACCCACCGTGAGACACCCTCCGCGCGAGCCGGTTAGCGATCGGCGGGCGAAGCTCCGTGCAGGACCACACGGAGAGGATGTGGGGCGCTGGTGGCGAGATCGCCGAACACGGCGAGCAGCAGGGCGTACTGACCGGCCGGCTCGTCAACGAGCAACTCGCCAACGTCAGTGACCAACAGCGTGAGCGGGCCGGCGGCCAGCCGGTCCCGGAGCACGTCGGCGAGGGCGTCCCAGGTGCTCCCCAGGTGCGCCGGCAGGGCCAGCGCACCGGCCAACGCGGCGAAGAGCGCGGGCCGGGTTCGAGCTGCTCCACCGGACAGCACCACCGCGCCGGGCAGCTCCGGGACGGCGCCGCGACAGACCGTCAACCAGTCGGGCAGCCGACCGTCGTCCTCGTCGTACATCAGGTTTCTCCTGGTCTGGCCTGGGCGACAATGCCGGGGCCGGCCGGACGCAGCCGGCCGGCCCCCGGTCGGTCAGAGCCGGTAGAAGTCGGTGTAGTGGTTGGGTGAGAACCAGGTGACCCCGGTGCTGCGGTTCACCACGATCCGGTACGCGTCCCGGGCGGCGCCCTGGGTGCGCGGGTAGACGTCGTACTCGTAGTAGGTCGCGTTGGTGGGTAGTTGACCCTCGTAGTTGTAGAACCGGCCGCCGGCGAAGTTGGATTTGCCGCCGCTCCAGGAA
Source organism: Micromonospora sp. A202 (assembly GCF_006715105.1). Lineage (NCBI taxonomy): Bacteria > Bacillati > Actinomycetota > Actinomycetes > Micromonosporales > Micromonosporaceae > Micromonospora > Micromonospora sp. A202. Next base: position 3,381,791 of record NZ_VFMP01000001.1, read on the forward strand.
TACCAGCCGCGGCTGGTCGGGAAGCCCTTGGCGGACCAACCCGAGCGGGCGGTACGGGCGTCCGCACAGCGGCTGACATTGCAGGAGCTGTAGACCGCCGCCGAGGCGGAGTCGGTCAACCGCGGGGCCACCACGGACGGGCCGACCAGCGCGGCGGCGACCATGGCGAGGAGCAGGGCGAGAGTGGTGGTACGCCGGCGGATCGCGCCGAGCGTGGCCAACGGGGACACGAGGGTGGACACAGGCTGCCTCCAGACCATCCAGTCGATCGATCCGCGTCACTGTCGGATCGAGCCCAGTCTCACCGTTGTCGGTCGATGGCGACAGCCCGGTCACCCCAACTGCGCCACAATGCTCGGTGAACCCCGCACGACCCTCCGCCCTCGTGGGCCCTGACGGCGTGGCTACGGGCATTTCGGTCATCGGTTGTTAGCGTGAAACGCGGATCCGCGACCGTGGAGGGGTGCCATGACGGACGCCCCCGATGGGAGGCCGAGGCCCGCGGACCAGTGGCGACACCGGGGCGTTCGGGGGCTGACCATCGCCCGCGACGCGAGCGTCCGCGGTTGGCGGTGGTGGGCGCGGCACTGGGATCGACTGGTCGCGGCCCTCCAGGACGAGGCGCCCGTCGGCCCCGGCGCGGCCCCGTCGCCCTCCGGCCCCCTCGTGGAGCAACGCGACGCGCCCCGGCTGATCGCGGTCCCGGCACGCGGATACGTGTACTCGTTCCACATCCGCGCCACCTTTGCCTGGTCATCGTCGACGAGCCTGCGCTCCGAGGTGCTGAGCTGGTACGTGCAGTACTTCCAGCCCAACGCGATCCAACGGCTGACCCGGCTCGCCGCCGACGCCGCCCGGAATCTCCCGCCGCATCGCGCGGGTGACCTGGAGGTGGCGTTGCGGCAGGCGCTCGCCGACGAGCCGGAGTGGTCCTACCAGCGGGGTGACATCGTCATCACCTGCCGCCCCGACGCCGCCGTCCGGCTCGACGAGCGGATCATGCCGGCGCTCCAACCACACGTCGACCGACTGCTCGAACTGGAGTACCAGTTCGACGAGCAGGTGCGCAAAGCCCGGTACGCCGAGGAGCTGAGCCGCCAGTGGGCGACGCTCCTGAACAGCCACGCCGACGACCAGGACGTCGCCGACGCCCGCGACCACATGCTCACCACTCAGCGGGAAGCCGCCCGCTGGATCACCGAACTCCTACGCCGCCACGCCGAACACCCGCAGGAAGCGACCGCGTCCCCAATCCCGCCCCAGAGCCGCCCTTCAAGATCATTTGATGGTGAGTAGCGATTCAGGGCTACAAACAGCTACAGAGCATCAAGTGATCATGCGTCGGGGAGACGGAGTCTGGTTGGTGCGTTTTCGCTGGTCTAACCGCCAAAGCTCAGCGCCTGCCGCAGATCCACATCCAGGCTCTCGTTGTACTGCGGGTCGGGCTCAGCCCCGCCAGCGCTGAGGACGGTGCTGAAGAAGCATCTGGCGCCAACGGCGAGGATCACGCGAAAGATGTCCGTGTCATCGAGACCATGAGCGCGCAGGCCCGCGACGTCGGCCTCGGTGATGGAGTTCGCGTCGGCCGCGGCCTTCCCGGCGAAGTTGACGACTGCGACCTCCTGCGCGGAGAGACCGGCGTCACCGTGGTCTGACGCGATGGCGGCGACGGTAGGCGCGTCGAAGAACTTGTCGCGTAGGACCTTTCCATGAGCCAGGCCGCAGTAGGAGGATTTCAAAGCCCGGGCCGCGGCGAGGGTCGCCAACTCATAGCGGCGCAACTCCATCCCGGCCTTCACCGCACCGTTGAGCTGCTGCCATGCCAGGTACGCCGCCGGGCTGTGGGCGAACAACCTGGTGTAGTTGGGCAGGTAGCCCATCGCCTTCGTGTCCGCATCGAACATCCGCTCGGCGTCCGGCGACTGCTCTGCCTGCTGCAGGAAACTCATCCGACTCCTCCCCATTCTTGACCCGGGACGGTACGCCCATTGGGACTGCGGATGCTGTCGGGAAATCGGCCGTACACGGGCGCTCGACGATCTGGCGGCTCGGCCCGCCCTAGCTCTTCAAAGTCCCGCCAGGATGAGCAGACACTTTCAGCACCAGCCGGACTACCTGGGCAGCAAGAACGCCTGTACTGCAGAGAGCACGCAGGTCTTGCCGTCCCGATGAAGCGCCTTCTCCAACAACCGCGCGAGGTCGCGGCCCATGGGCCCGGACAAAGGCTCGTGAGCCCATGCCTGCCCCTACGTTCAGAGCTCCGTCGGTCAGATTCGGGGATGCGCGTCCTCGATGCGTTCCGCTTGAACGTACGCGAGGAAGTCCATCTGTTCGCTGGGGCCCAGTGCCTCGAACGCGGCGTAGGCGCTCGCCCGCGCATGCACAGTCTCCGCCGCCAACAAGCCGATGATCGCGGCCCAGGCGAGGGAGACAAGGTGGAATGCGCGGTCTTCACGCAGGGTCGTCAGCCGGCTCAACTGTTCAAGCCGACTGGCGGCCTCGTCGTCGGAGCGCGCCCGGTCGACCAGCTCGAACACCGCTTTGCCCCGGTACGGACCCCCGCTCGCGGCCAGGTCCGCCAAGTCCGCGTTGGTCATTTGCCGCACCGGTGGGACCGGAAGGTTCGGCGGGGGTGGTGCGGTCACGGATCAACTCCGAAGATTCTCGAATACTCTTCGCGGATCGCCTGGTTCAGGCGTTCGACGGACTCGTGGTCACCAATCGAGTTGGCATAGTCAATCTCCCTCTGGTACGCCCGTACTTCGTTCTCATACCGCACGACCGGGTCTTCGAACCAGCCTCTCATGCCCGCCCAGCCGGCAGCCTGGTCGTCGCGCAGGTGCTGCATCTCGTGCAACAGCGCCCCGTACGACGCGTCCGGATCGAGGACGAGTTGGCCGGGGCGGCCCGGACCTGGGGCAGGACCGTAGGCGAGCGCACCCGGGCGGAAGGTGATCTCGACATCCAGGTTCCGGGCCTCCTGGATCGCCGCCTCCCACTCCTCGGGGTGGGTCTGTCGCGCCGGGCCCCACTTACGAAGCGGATCGGCGTCGGCGTGATAGAGATGGGTGCCGCGATCGAGCGCGCTTGGCGGCGCAGCTCCCCCGGGCGTGGTGCCGCGGACAAGGGCCTTCAGATCCGCGATGAGCTGCTCGAGGCGGCGCAGGATGGGTGCCAGCCGGCGCAGACTCTCGATCAATCCGTGTAGCAGACGGGTGATCCGGGCTACCCACTTACCGGCCAGAGCGGTCACCTGCGTGATCACCCAAGGGGTTGCCAGGCCCAGTGTCAGTCCCGCCTCGGCCAGCCACTCCCAGAGCCGCACCGCCAGCACTGATACGAACTCCGCGATGAGGTCACGAACCAGCCCACGGACCATGGCGACGAGCAACCCGGCGCCGGTGGTGATCTCCGCCATGGCATCCGCGGCCCTGGTGAGCGCGGTCATAGCGGCGACTTGACGGTCACTGTTCCTGCGGTACGCGTAGGCGGCGGCACCGCTCCAGCCCGCTGTCTGGCTGCCGACCATCGCGCTGAAGTTGGTGCCCGCCTCGCCCGCGGCCTTGGCGACATTGCGCCAGGTCTGCGCGTACGCGGCGATCTGATCTGGGTCGCCGGCCAGCTCGTCCAGCGCGTCGGACAAGGGCTTGACGTGCTCGATCAGCCAGCCCACTCCCCACGCGACCAGTTGCCCGAGCGGATCCGTGACGAAAGCGAGGGCATCCATGGAGGTCGCCACACCGCCGATCGCGACATCGATCCAGCCACCGGACGTGTAACCCGCCATCAGGGCGTCGATGTCCTCCGCGATGAAGACGCCGCTGAACGCGGTCGTGCTGTCCTGGCGGGCGGCGATCAACGGGGACGGCTGGTTCACCACGTGGCTCCATCGAACCGGGCGGCTGCGCGTTCGTCACCCCGCTCGTACCGGTCGGAAACCGTACGCAATTCGTCGGCCGCCTCCTGCAGCGCCCGTACCGTCTCGCCGAAGCTGTCGATAGCGGCCTCTTGCGTTGGGTTAAGCAGGCTCGGTATCAGTTGGCACAAACGACCGTACGCATCGCGGCCCAGCGCGATCGAGGACGCTGCTCGACGGCACTCGTCGATCGCGAGGGAGGTGTCGTCGACGGCCGAGGCGTGGACTCGCAGCGACTGGGCGTCGACTTCGAAGCCGTCGGTCACCAGCCATCCTGTCGCCGCCGCGAGCGATCATCTTCTGAACTCTCAGGCGGCTCGGGGAACCGCTCGGCGTAGCTGGCCACCACAGCACGGCCCGTCTCCGAGCCCTCGCCAACCGTCCGGGCCGCCACGTCAGCCACCGCCTCGGCGAGCCGGGCCTGCGCCAGCCGCATCGTGTTCATGATCTGCTCAGCGATCCGCGCAGCGGCCCAGCCCTGCACCCGATCACTCAACCGCAGCTCGGTGACCACCCCGGTGGCGGCGACGGTGACCCTGACCGCGCCGTCAGCGGTGGTTGCGGAGGCAGACAATGCCGCCACGAGTCTCGACATCTCCTGCGCCTGGGCGGCACGTTCGCTCACCGAGGCGGACCAGGATCGCACCCAGTTCTCGGCCGCGTCCGCATCCATCACGCTGCTCGCCCTCCCCGTGGACCTGTCCCGACTACCGCAGCGCCTCGCCCAACTTGGCGAGCCCATCTCGGGAGTGCAGGTCGTCGATCTCGCCGGGTCGGTCCTCAAGCTGCCGCTTGGCGGCACCGATTTCGCGGTCCCACTCTAGGACGTGCCACCTCACGGCCTCCGCCAGGAAGCGCTGCGGGTGTCCCGGCCCCATCGTCTGGTGTCCGACGTAAATGCGCTCGAAGCACCAAAGCAAGGTGAAGTATGCCTGCACCGCCTCGTGTTTCGCCGCCCCGCAATCCATCCTCGGGCGCACCCGCGCTTCGGCTAGCGCCCATCGATAGCGATGGGATATGCGCGAACCACGAGCCTGGTGACACTCGCTGTCGGGATGCCGCCACATTGCAAGATGCAGCGGGTCATTGTTCGGACAGGTCGGGTGACTCGACGCCCAGGGACGCATGCGTTCCGCGTACCGCGGATCAGCAGGTCGACGAGTTTCGCGAGCCCGGCGGCACCGTACGTGTCGTGCGCCTGCCGGGTGGTCTTCAGCAGCGGCGCCGCGCGGTCCAGAATCACGCCTTCCGGAGTCCGTGCGGGGAGATTCGCTTCCACGTTTTGTCAGCCGTCATCGGTGGAGAAGCGTTGCTGCAGGGCCGGCGACTGCTCCACCGAGCCACCCCGGACGCCGAGGCTGCGCCGGGCCGCCCAGTAGTAGCCGTCGCGGGACTCGTTGACAGACGTGAGCAGCCTCGAGACGTCCTGCGGCGGCTCGATGATCCCGCGTGCGAGCCGTTCGACCTGCCAGACCGCGTCCCGCCACACAGCGGCGGCTGCGACCGTGGTCTCATCGCCGAGCAGCAGCAGGTTCTCCCAGACGATGGTGCGCCGCGCGTCGGACGTGGCCAGCCGGGCCAGTCCGTCCTCCCGGTCGATCGGGTGGCTGTGCGATCCGGGCCGCAGGTCGGCGGTCATCCGTAGCGCCACCGCGTGACTCTCCTTGAGGGCGTGCGCGTAGTCGACGTACGCGTCGAGCCGCCGCTCGTCCCAGCGGACGCTCTGGCTGCGCCGCCACCGGGCGCGGTCGGCCAGCGAGGTGGCGAGGATCGTACCCAGTGTGCCGACCAGTACGCCGAGGAGCGCCGGAAGCTGCGTCAGAAGCGTGCTCACGCCGCCGAGGTTGCCAGCACCGAGCAACCCCGACCACCCCTACCCGACGTTCCCCGAGAAAGTCCTCGCCTGGCCGGGCAAGTCAGCCCCAGAAGATGCCGGTTGGGTCACGGCCTATCTCGTCGAGCAGGATGTTGACGGTGGCGGACTGCGGGGCAGCATCGTAACGGTGGAAGCGGAAGTCACGGCCTGGATAACACAAGTCCCACGTGCCGGTCTTTTTCGTGTACCGGAGCCGTGCGATCGGCAGGCCCTTCCACTCCGGGCCGGCATTTGCCCCCCACGGCGGCCGTCGTTCGACGATCGTGAGGTGCCGGGCAGCTTCCTCACACTCCACCCGCACCTGGTCTCGTACACCCTTCGGCACCCGCTGATCGCACCACGCCCGCACCTGCGCCACGTCCTGCTCGGGAAGTCCACTCACTGAGCCAGCATCTCATCAGCTCGGAACGTCGCTCCTGCCCGACGGGTTGCCAGGATGGCCAGGGTTTCCTGGCGTACCTGATCGGCCTCGTGCACCAGCCGTCGGTGGGCGAAGCGGACCACCAGGATCCCGATGCCTGCCAACAGAGCATCGCGGCGCAGGTCGATCTCACGCTGGCGTGGGTCGCCGTGGGTGGTGGCCCCGTCGAGTTCGATGTTGACCCGCTCCCGCTCGGCGAACATGTCGAGGTACACCGTGCGCGGCCCAACTCGGACCGGCATCTGTCGGCGGAACGCCGGCATCCCCGGGCCGGTGAACACGTGTTCGTGTCCCCAGATCTCCAGCGGGCTCCGGCAGCCGTCGGCGAGCCTCGTCAGGAGTGTCCGGAACGCCGCCCGGTCTGTCAGCTTGGGCACGATCTCCAGGGCCACTCCCAGTCGCTCGGGGGTCGTCAGCCATTCGTTGACCGCCCGGATCACGGGTGCCCGCCGCTCGGCGGGTGGCAGTGCCGGCCACGAGTCGACGAGCGCGTGTTCCAGCCGGGTGACCGTCAGGCCCTGTCTCACCACCACGTACGGCGGTGCGATGAGGAGGCCGCGCCGTCGATGCACGACCACCCCGGGTCGGGTGCGCAGATTGGCGGACGTCGGTGTGCTCAGGTGTACGAGGTCGCCCACAGCCGGCGGACGCAGCCCCCACGCGCCGAGCGCACTGACGTGACTGAGCGCGCCGCGGCCGCCCGCCCAGGCGAGGGCCGCGCGATGACCCAGAACCGGATCGAGCCGACTGAGGGCAGGGGCGCCGGGCCGGCCACCGACAAGATGTGCCGCCACGAACACCTCGGGCAGCACCCGCACCAACTCGCCGTTACGGCAAGCCGACTCCAACGTCCACGAGGACACCACCTGTCGGGCAGCTCCGAGCGTCACCAGCCCGCCGCCAAGCTCCACCAGATCCCGAAGCACCGAGTTCACACCACGGACCGTCCAGCTTCACCCCAACCCGAGGCAACCACGCCACCCACCCCTCTGTGGACAGCAGGCAACCTGTGGACAGCGCCCGGACGCGCCCGATCTGTGCTGGCCAAGATCGGTGGCAGTTCAGCAGTCTGGTGCGCGGCGTGTCGAACTGCTCAGCTGCCAACGATCACAAGGACGCCAACCGAGCACGTCACGACGGCACGTCGCGGCGGCGGAAGCCGGCCACGCCGACGGCGAGCAGGGCCGCGGCCACCGCCGTCAGCACCACCAGCGGCAGCGCCACCGGGTCGACCGCGGGCACGGACGGCACATGGGTGTACGGCGAGACGTTGAGCGCGGCCTGGGGCAGCTCGAGCACCGCGCCGAGTTGCCCGAGGAGCAGGAAGATCAGCAGGGCTGTCCAGGAGAGCACCACGGACCAGCGGGGCAGCAGCCCGAACAGGGTGGTCACCACCCCGGCGACCACGAGCAGGGCGGGCAGTCGCAGCAGCGCGGCGCCGCCCAGCTCGACAGCCTTGCCGAGCGGGTCGTCGGTGACGAGGCCGTAGCCGAGGCCGGTGGTCACGCCGGCGAGCAGCAGCAACGCGACCGCGCCGAGCGCCGCGGCGAGGACCTGGGTACCGAGCCAGCGGGTACGGCTGACCGCCGTGGCGAGGGCGGCTTCCAGGACGCCGTCGGTTTCGTCGCCGCGTACCCGGAGCAGGGCCTGTACCACGTACGCGCCGATGGTCAGCGCGAAGAGGCCGAGCATCGCGGCCAGGTACGCGTCGAGGAGGTTGGCTCCGCCGCCCATCGCGTTGATCGCCTCGGCGGCGGCCGGATTCTGGTCGATCATGGCGTTGAACTCGTCGCCGGCGATGCCCATGGAGAAGCCGAGTACGGCCACCCCGACCGCCCAGCCGAGGAGCGTGCCGCGTTGCATCCGCCAGGCCAGCCCGGCGGGGCTGAGCAGCCGTGGCGCGCCGCTCGCCGGTCCGCGTCGGGGCGCGATCAGCCCGGCGCCCAGGTCGCGGCGCTCCGCGAGGGCGTACGCGAGTGCCACACCGGCGAGCAGCAGCGCGACGGGTAGGGCGAGGACCCACCAGCGTTCGCCCTCGAAGGCCCGCACCTGGTTGCCCCACCCGAGCGGGGAGATCCATGAGGGCCAGGCGCTCTGCACCCGGGTGCCGTCGGCGCTCTGCTCGCCGAGCACGTCGCCGGCGGCGCGCAGCACGAAGGAGAGCCCGACGGTGGCGGCGGCGAGCGCGTTGGCGCCCCGGGAGGTGACGGAGAGCTGGGCGGTGACGGCGGCGATCGCCGTGAAGGCGACCCCGACACCGCCGATCGCGGCGGCTGCGGCGAGGGAGCCGGCCAGCGGTAGGCCGGCGCCGATGAGGGCGAGCGCGAGCAGCCCGGCGGCCAGCACGTTGGCGGCGACGATGACGAGCAGCGCGGCGGTCAGCGGCGCGTACCGGCCGACCACTGAGGCGCCGAGCAGCTCCGCCCGGCCGGTCTCCTCGTTCTGGCGGGTATGCCGGGTCACCGCGAAGGTGCTCAGCAGGGCGACGATCAGGGCCAGCGTCACGTACGTCTCGGCGACCACCACCGCGCCGAGCTCGGTGCCGGCGATGGGGCCGTTGAAGGCGCGGGCGACCAGGCTGGACGCCGAGGTGGTGGAGTATGCCTGGCGGGCCGCCTGGTCCGGGTAGATGCCGGTGACGCTGGCCGCGAGGGCGTAGCCGAGCAGGGGTGTGCCGAGGACCCAGATCGCGAGGCGGATCCGGTCGCGGCGCAGCACGAGCCGGGCCAGCAGCGCGGTGTTGGTCAGCGCGCTCACCGGGCACCGGCCTGCGGGGCGCCGGCATCCGAGGCGACGGCAGCGCTGGCGCCGGCGGCGCGGTCGTCGCCGTAGTGGCGCAGGAAGAGCTGCTCCAGGGTCGGTGGGGTGCTGGTGAGGGCGCGGACGCCGAAGCGGATGAGCTGGCCGAGCAGCGCGTCGAGGTGCGCGGGGTCGACCTCCAGGTGGGTACGCCCGTCGACCTCGTGCACGTCGTGCACGCCGGGCAGCGTGTCCAGGCCGGTGACCGGCCGGGCGGTCTCGACGGTCACCGCCGTGCGGGTGAGGTGGCGCAGCTCGGTGAGGGTGCCGGACTCGACGGTGCGGCCCTCGCGGATGATGCTGACCCGGTCGCAGAGGGCCTCGACCTCGGCGAGCACGTGGCTGGAGAGCAGCACTGTGGCGCCGGCCTGCTTGACCCGCCGGACCTCGTCCTGGAACACCGCCTCCATCAGCGGGTCGAGGCCGGAGGTCGGCTCGTCGAGCACGTACAGCTCCACGTTGGAGGCGAACGCGGCGACGATGGCGACCTTCTGCCGGTTGCCCTTGGAGTACGTGCGGCAGCGGCGGGTCGGGTCGAGGTCGAAGCGGTGCAACAGCTCGTCGCGACGACGCCGGTCGAGGCCTCCGCGCAGCTGACCGAGCAGGTCGATGGCCTCCCCGCCGGTGAGGTTGGGCCAGAGGTTGACGTCGCCGGGCACGTACGCCAGCCTGCGGTGCAGGCGGACCGCGTCGCGCCACGGGTCGGCGCCGAGCACCTGGGCGTCGCCGGAGTCGCTGTGGAGCAACCCGAGCAGGATTCGGATGGTGGTGGACTTTCCGGAGCCGTTGGGCCCGAGGAAGCCGTGCACCTCCCCCTGCTCAACCCGCAGATCCAGCCCGTCGAGTGCCCGGATCGCGCCGAACGTCTTGACCAGGTTGCCGATCGATATGACGGGCATCGCCCCTCCTGCCGTTGGCTGCGTCGATCGACCTCACTGTACTGACCAACGGTCAGTCGAATCAACGGTGATCGTGCCCACCGGTCAGGACGTCGCTAGGCTGGCCGGCATGACCGCCGATCCCGCGGACGACACCCGTACCCGGATCCTGCGCGCCGCGCTCGACCTGTTTGCCGAGCACGGCTACCAACGCACCTCGCTGCGCCAGATCGGCGAGCGGCTGCGGCTGACCAAGACCGCAATCCTGTACCACTTCCCGGCCAAGGAGCACCTGCTCGCCGCCCTGGTCGAGCCACTGCTGGCCGACCTGGAGAGGCTGCTCGACGCCGCGCAGACGCAACCCACCGAGCGGGCCCGGTGGACGGTGCTGGAGGGCTGGGTGGACGTCATACTCGCTCATCGTCGACCGCTCGGCATGCTCTACCACGACATCGCATTGGTCGGTCGGGGCGACACGTACCATCGGTTGATCACGATCGCGATGCGGGCCAACGACATCATCGCGGGGCCGGATGCCGGACGTCGGGAGCGGGTCCGGGCGGTGCAGGCGGTCGCCGCGTGCAGCGATCCGGTCGTCTTCTTCACCGACGTGTCCGACGAGGTGCTGCGCGCCGACATGCTCGACGGCGTACGCCGACTGCTGACCGCACCGACAGCGGACGCCGCAGGTCCGCCGGCAGCCGACCCGGCGGGCGCGGCCGTGCGCCCCACGGATCCGGCGGCCGCGGCTCTGGCCCACGCGAGCCCGCCGGACGCGGCGCCGGGCGGCGGGGCGGCTGCCCGTCGGCGGCAGCCCGGTCGACCGCCGGCGCTGGGTCGGGAGCAGGTCGAGGCGGCCCGGCGGATGCACGCGGCGGGCACCCACTCGGTGGACGCCATCGCCGCCACGTTGGGTGTCTCGCGGGCCACCGTCTACCGCCACCTGGACCGGCAATAATGAGACAGTTTTAGCGACGGTTTCGAGACGGTTGTGAGCGGCGCTCAGGCCGCCAGGGTGGCGTAGCGGCCGTTGCGGTCCAGCAGACTGTCGTGGGTGCCGGCCTCGACGATCCGGCCGTGGTCGAGCACCGCGATCTGGTCGGCGTCGCGCACCGTGGAGAGCCGGTGCGCGATGGTGATGGTCGTCCGCCCCTCGGCCAGCACGTCGAACGCGCGTTGCACGGCCCGCTCGGTCTCGGTGTCCAGCGCGCTGGTGGCCTCGTCGAGGACCAGGATGCGCGGGTCGCGCAGCAGCGTGCGGGCGATGGCGAGCCGCTGCTTCTCACCGCCGGAGAAGCGGTGGCCGCGGGAGCCGACAGTGGTGTCGTACCCGTCGGGCAGCCCGGCGATCAGGTCGTGGATCTGGGCGGCACGGGCGGCGTCCTCGATCTCGGCGTCGGTGGCGTCCGGTCGGGCGTAGCGCAGGTTCTCCCGGACGCTGGTGTGCAGCAGGTACGTCTCCTGGCTGACCACGCCGACAATCGCGGCCAGGTCGGCCAGTCGCAGGTCGCGGAGGTCGACGCCGTCGATGGTGACCCGGCCGGCGGTCGGGTCGTGCAGCCGGCTGACCAGTCCGGCGAGGGTGCTCTTGCCGGAGCCGGTCTCACCGACCAGGGCGAGGCTGGTGCCGGCGGGCACGTCCAGGGTGATCCCGGCAAGGGCCGCGGTGTCGCTGCCCGGGTAGCCGAAGGTGACGTCCTCCAGGCGCAGGTGGCCACGCACCCGGGCCGGGTCGAGGCGGACCGGCTCGGTGGGGTCGGCCACGTCGACGGGCAGGTCCAGGTATTCGAAGATCCGGGCGAACAGCGCCAGCGACGCGGTGAGCGAGACGCCCACGTTGAGCAGACCCATCAGCGGTCGGAACAGGCCGCCCTGCAGGGCGGTGAACGCCACCAGGGTGCCGATGCTCAGCGTGCCGGCGGTGCCGGGCAGGCCCGCGGCAAGGTAGATGACCGCCGGTACGGCGGCGAAGATGATGCTCATCGAGGCCATCCGCCAGCGACCGGCCAACTCGCTGCGCAGTTCCAGGTCGACCAGGCGGGCCGACGAGGCGGTGAACCGGTCGACCAGAGCGGGCCCGGTGCCGAGGGTCTTGGCCAGTTGCACGCCGCTGATCGAGAGCCCCTCCTCGACGGTGACGTTGAGGTCGGCGAGTTCGCGTTGCCGTTCGGCGGTGATCTCGCGGCGCATCCGGGCGACGCGGCGGGTCAGCCAGATGGCGGGCGGCAGCACCACGAGCGAGACCAGGGAGAGCTGCCAGGAGAGCGCGACCATGGCGACCGCTGTGGCGACCACAGTGGTGAGGTTGGACGCGACGGCGGTGGCGGTGGACGTGACCACCGACTGCATGCCGCCGATGTCGTTGGTGATCCGGGACTGCACCTCGCCGGTGCGGGTGCGGGTGAAGAAGCCGAGCGACTGGCGCTGGAGGTGGCTGAAGACGTCGGTGCGCAGCCGGTGCATGACCTGCTGGCCGACCTGGGTGGAGATCCAGGTCTGTACGACGCCGAGGGCGGAGGTCACCGCGGCCACGGCGACCATGCCGACGACCAGCCAGACCAGCAGGGTCACGTCGCCCTGGGGTAGGGCGCTGTCGATCACGGCACGCAGCAGGAACGGGCTGGCCATCGCGATGATCGAGGAGAGCACGATGATCGCGGTGACGGCGGCCAGCGCGGGCCGGTGGGGGGTGAACAGGCGGCCGATGCGACGCAGCGACACCTGGCGGGCCTGCGTCTTCTCTTCGGCGCTGACGGTGTGGTGGCCGCGGTCGCGGCCCATGGGGGTGCGTTCCAAGGGGCACTACCTTCCGGTCAGGGGAACAATGCTGAGGTTACCTCAACATGAGGGAACAACCGCATCGACTGCTACGGTATTCCGGTGATCGAGCACACGTCCGACGGCGCGGACGACGAGAGCCTGGCCGAGACGTTCTGGGCCGTGGCGTCCCGTCTGCGCCGACAGACCCGGGAGTCGTTGGCACCCTGGGACATCACCCCCAGCCAGTCCCGGGCGCTCGGTGTCCTGGGCCGGCACGGCGAGGTCCGCCCCGGCACGCTCGCCGAGCACCTGCACATCGCGCCCCGCTCGGCGACCGAGGTCGTCGACGACCTCCAGACCCGTGGGCTCGTCGAGCGCCGGCCCGACCCGGCCGACCGACGGGCGACCCTGGTCGCGCTCACCGAGGAGGGCAACCGGGTCAGCGCCGCCATCCGGGCCGCCCGACGAGCCGAGGCGGACCGCTTCTTCGGCCACCTGGACGACGCCGACCGAGCCGAGCTGTCCCGCATCCTGCGCACCCTGCGCGCCTGACACCACGGGTTTACCCACACCGGGCGGGGGTAGCCAGCGGCCCCGTTCGGGGACAAGGTGACAGGAGGACGCTGTGTCGCTGGTGCCAAACCTGATCCACCGTCCCGCCTGATGTGCGGGATCAGCGGGGAGGCCCGATTCGACGGCCGCTCCCCCGACGCGGCGGCGGTCACCCGGATGACCGAGGCGATGCGCTCACGCGGCCCGGACGACGAGGGCCTGTTCACCGACGGCTGGGTGACCCTCGGGCACCGCCGGCTGACCATCATCGACCTGTCCGACGCGGGCGGACAGCCGATGGTCCGCGACGACCTGGGCCTGGCGCTGGTCTTCAACGGCTGCATCTACAACTACCCCGAGCTGCGCGAGGAACTGCGGAACGCCGGGTACACCTTCCACTCCACCAGCGACACCGAGGTGATCCTGGTCGCGTACGCGCACTGGGGTGAACGGTTCGTCGACCACCTGGTCGGCATGTTCGCGATCGGCCTGGTCGACCGCCCGCGGCGGCGGCTGATCCTGGCCCGCGACCGGCTCGGCATCAAACCGCTCTACCTCGCCGAGACACCTGGACGGCTGCGGTTCGCCTCCACCCTGCCCGCGCTGCTGCGGGCCGGCGACGTCGACACCAGCATCGACCCGGTGGCGCTGCACCACTACCTGTCCTGGCACTCCATCGTGCCCGCGCCACGGACGGTGCTGCGCGGTGTGCGCAAGCTGCCGCCGGCCACCCTGCGGGTGATCGAGGCGGACGGGCGCAGCCGCGAAGAGGTGTACTGGCGGCCCGACTACGTGCGGGAGCCCGCCGACGCGGGGATGGACGCCGCCGACTGGAAGGCCGCCATCGGGGACGCGCTGCGCGCGGCGGTACGCCGACGGCTGGTCGCCGACGTGCCGGTCGGCGTGCTGCTCTCCGGTGGACTGGACTCCAGCCTCATCGTGGCGCTGCTCGCCGAGGCCGGGCAGCAGCACCTGCGGACGTTCAGCATCGGCTTCGACAGTCGCGACGGCGAGTCCGGCGACGAGTTCCACTACTCCGACCTGGTGGCCCGCGCGTACGACACCGACCACCAGCGGATCCGGCTGGCCGACGACGACCTGGTGCCCGCCGTACGGCGTGCCGTGCTGGCGATGACCGAGCCGATGGGCAGTCACGACGTGGTCGCCTTCCATCTGCTGTCCGAGCAGGTGGCGCAGCATGTGAAGGTGGCGCAGTCCGGGCAGGGCGCCGACGAGGTGTTCGCCGGCTACGGCTACCACCAGCCACTCACCGAGGCGCCCCGGCACAGCGCCGCCGAGACGTTCGCCGCCGCGTTCTTCGACCGCGACCACGACGAGCTGCGGAGCATCGTCGGCCCGGCGTACGCGCTGGAGCACGACGCCAGCCGGGAGCTGCTCACCGAACACCTCGCCGCGCCCGGGGCGCAGACCGCACTGGACGCCGTGCTGCGCCTGGACACCCACCTGATGCTCCCCGACGACCCGGTCAAACGGGTGGACAGCATGAGCATGGCGTGGGGGCTGGAGGTGCGTACGCCCTTCCTCGACCAGGACCTGGTCACCCTGGCCGCGCACTGCCCGCCGGAGCACAAGGTCGCCCAGAACGGCAAGGGCGTGCTCAAGGAGGTCGCCCGGGAGGTGCTGCCGGCCGAGGTGATCGACCGTCGCAAGGGCTACTTCCCGGTGCCGGCGCTGCGCAACGTGGACGGCCCGGTGCGGCACCTGGTCGCCGAGGCGTTGCAGGCGCCGGCCGCGCGCGAGCGAGGGCTGTTCCGCCCGGAGTACGTGGCACAGCTGCTCGCCGAACCGGACCGGGCCGAGGCGGCGGCCGGCAGCAACAAGCTGTGGCAGCTCGGCCTGCTGGAGCTGTGGTTGCAGACCCACGACATCCGCTGAGCAGCGCCGATCAGCCGGCGGTCGTGCGGGCGGCCAGGTCGTCGAGGACGGCACGCAGGTCACCGGTGCGCTCCAACACGCGGCGCTGCCGGGTCGCGCCGGTGCCGTCGCGGCGCAGACGGGCCAGTTGCGCCAACACGTACCCCAGGTCGCCGTGGCGCAGCAGGGCCGGCGCGATCAGGGCCATCAACTCGTCGACGAGCGCCCAGGCGGGGCGGGTGCCGCCGGCGCGCAGGTCGATGAGTTCGCCGTCGAGGCCGTCGTGGGCGGCCCGCCAGTGGGCGGCGGCGACCAGACAGTCGCGCACGGGCGGCGCGGTCACCCCGGCGCGTACGTCGTCGGCGAGGGTGGCGACCAGGGACCGGACCAGCGCGGCGACCAGCACCGCGTCGTCCACGTCCGGGCAGACGTCGCCCACCCGGATCTCCACCGTCGGGTAGGCCGACGACGGGCGGGCGTACCAGTAGACCATCGCGGCGTCGAGCATGATGCCGGCGGCGATCAGCTCGTCGACGGTCCGGTCGTAGTCGGCGGCGGAGTCGAAGTACGGCGTCGGGCCGATGCTGGGCCAGCGTTCCAGCTGCATGGACCGCCAGCTGGCGTGGCCGGTGTCGTGCCCGTCGTGCAGCGGTGAGTTGGTGGTGATCGCCTGCACCACCGGCAGCCACGTCCGCAGGTGGTTGCAGACCTGCACGGCCAGTTCCCGGTCGGGCAGCCCGACGTGGACGTGACAGCCGCACACCGCCGGGTCGTGCGCCACCGGGCCGTAGCGGCGCGACATCGCGTGATAGCGCGGTTCGTCGGGGACCGTCCGGTGCGGCTCGGCCACCGGCGTGGCGCCGATCGCCACCAGCCGGGCCCCGGCCGCGGTGGCTGCCTCGGCGGCGGAGTGGCGCAGCGCCACCAGGTGCGCGCGCAGCTCGCTGAGGTCGGCGCAGACCGGGGTGACCATCTCCACCATGCTGTGCCGGAACTCCTGGCGGCTCTGGTCCCGGGCGGAGCCGCGCAGCGCGGACAGCACCTGGTCGGCCACCGGCAGGTTGCGCCCGCTGTCCGGGTCGAGCAGCAGGAACTCCTCCTCGACGCCGAGCGTGAGGGTGGACAGGTCGGGAACGGTGCCGGCGGTCGCCGAACGGTACTTCATGGTCTCTCGCCCTCCACTGCTTCGGCCGGCGCCTCGGTTTCCCGGCCCGACCCGACGGCAAACGCCCGCTCAGGAGGTCGCCAGCGCCGCCGCGCGGGCGGTGAGGAAGGCCCGTTCGGCCGCGTTGTCCGTCAGGGCGACGGCTGTCCGGTACGCCTCGACGGCCTCCGCCTCCCGACCGAGGCGGACGAGCAGGTCGGCGCGGACCGCGTGGTGCACGTGGTAGCTGTCCAGGTCGAGCCGATCCACCTCGGCCAGCCCCGCGGCCGGCCCGGCCACCTCGGCGAGCGCGACGGCCCGGTTCAGCGCGACCACCGGGCTGGGGGCGACGACCGTCAGGTGGTCGTACAGCTGGAGGATCTGACCCCAGTCGGTGTCGGCGCTTCGCGGCGCGGCGCTGTGCACGGCGGCGATCGCGGCCTGGATCTGGTACGGCCCGGGCCGGTCGCGGCGCAGGCAGCGGCGCACCAGCGCCTGCCCCTCGGTGATCAGCTCGGCGTCCCACCGGGCCCGGTCCTGGTTGGGCAGCGCCACCAGCTCACCTGCGGCGTTGGTCCGCGCGTTGCGGCGGGACTCGGTGAGCAGCATCAACGCGAGTAGACCGAGCGCCTCCGGCTCGTCCGGCATCAGCTCGACCAGCAGCCGGGTCAGCCGGATCGCCTCGACGCACAGCTCGGCGCGGACGAGCTGTCGCCCGGCGCTCGCCGTGTACCCCTCGTTGAAGATCAGGTAGAGCACCGCGAGCACCGCGTGCAGCCGGTCGGGCAGGTCGGCGTCGCGGGGCACGCGGTACGGGATCCGAGCGTTCCGGATCTTCGACTTGGCACGAACCAGCCGTTGCGCCATGGTCGCCTCGGGCACCAGGAAGGCCCGGGCGATCTCGGTGGTGCTCAGCCCACCGAGCAGGCGCAGGGTGAGCGCGACCCGGGCCGCAGGGGCGAGCGCCGGATGGCAACAGGTGAAGATCAGACGGAGTCGGTCGTCGCGCACGGGTCCCTCCTCGACGGGTCCGTCGGCCGCGAACAACAGGGCCGCCTGGGCGTGCCGGTCGACCCGGGACGCGTCGCGGCGCAACCGGTCGATCGCCCGGTTCCGGGCCGTGGTGATGATCCAGCCGGCCGGACTGGGCGGCAGGCCGGTCGTCGGCCAGCGCGCCACCGCGACGACGAAAGCCTCCTGCACGGCCTCCTCGGCGAGGTCGATGTCGCCGAGGAGGCGAACCAGAACGGCGACCGCGCGCCCGTACTCCGCGCGGAACACCGCCTCCACATCCGGCACGGTCAGTCTCCGGCCCCCGCCTGGAAGGGGCGGACCTCGATCGGCAGCGTCGTGGCCAACGCGTAACGACGGCCCACGTCCAGGGCGGCGTCCAGGTCGGGCACGTCGATGATCGTGATGCCGCCCAGGTACTCCTTGCCCTCGACGAACGGGCCGTCGGTGACCAGGACGTCGCCGTCGCGGGCGCGCAGCACGGTGGCGGTCTCCGGGCCGTGCAGTCCCTGGCCAAAGACCCACGAGCCGGTGGAGACCAACTCGGCGCGCAGCTCACCGAGCTGGCGCATCACCCCGGCCAGAAACTCCGGGTCCGGGGGCAGCTCGCCCTGCGGCTGGTGAAGGCTGAGCAGGTACAGCGTCATCGTTCCTCCTCGCGGGGGGCCGGCCCGTCGCCGGCCTCTCATCCTCCACACGATCGGCCCGGGCCCGGATCGACAGGCCGGCGGAAAGTTTCTCGGAGGCCGGCCCGGCCCGGGGGTCGGCGTGCCCTTTGCTCTGCACCCACGGATGCGACAGTCGGCGGCCCACCGAGGCGTCGCCTCGGTGGGTGCAGAGCAAAGGACGAAGGACAGGGGTACGGTCCGCCCAGGTGCGGGTGCCGGAGGCCCGCGACCGGGTGAGCGGTGCCGGCGAGCGGGTGGCGGCCGAGGTGCTGGCCGGTTGAGCGGCACGACCGAGCCGGCCCGGTCTCGGCGGGACCGGGCCGGCCACGGCCCTGGGTGCTACCCGGGCCGACCCGGTCACGGAGAACCGGGCCGGCGCGGGTGCCCCGGTCAGGGGTAGGTGGTCAGGTACACCTGCTGGTTGGCCGCGTTCGCGGTGCCACCGGCGTTGTTGATCACCCGGTTGATGGTGCCGACGCCACCGAGCGAGACGGTGACCATGTTGGTGAAGCGCACGTTCGGGTTGTTGGGCACCTCGAAGGCCCGCTCCTCCACGACGGCGGGGTTCACGTTGAAGTAGCTGTAGCTGCCCAGCCCCCACGCCTGGTGGCTGGTCACCGAATCGGCGACCTTGTACGCGGCGTAGCCCCGGGTCGACCCGTTCATCCAGGCCGCCTGGTTGGGCGGGTCGTACGGCAGCTCGTTCTGGTAGAAGTACGTCCGGCCGCCGTTGCCGTTCCAGATGGTCTGGTACTTCTGGTAGTGCTCGACGAAGAGGCCGTACATGGTGACGTTGTCGCCGTTGACCGTGAGCCCGGTGTCGGCGGTGTTCAGCGTCCACCCGGTGGGTACGCCGCTGGCCGCGTGGTCGGCCCGCCACAGCCACATGTGGTCACCGATCACGTTGTCGCTGTTGACGGTCAACGTGTTGGTGGCCTTGCCGACGTGTGGGCCGCCGATGCGGAAGAACACGTCGTGCAGCGAGGTCGGGTTGCTGGCGTGGCTCGCGGACGAGCCGGACGGCCCGACCTCCATCAGCACCGGCGAGTTCGTCGTGCCGGCCTCGAACATCAGGCCGGCCACCTTGACGCCGTCCACATCGGCCACCCGCATCCCCACGCTGCCGTTGTCGGCCTGGATGGTGGCCAGACCGAGGCCGAGGACGACAGTGTCGGCGCGGTTGACCTGGATCGGTTCGGTGACGTGGTGCACGCCCGGGGTGAAGAGCAGGTGCCGGCCCTGGGCGAGGGCCGCGTTGATGGTGGCCGCGCTGGTGCCCGGCTGGACGACGTAGAACTGCGACAGCGAGATGGACGAGCCGGCCGGGGTCTTGTTGTACCAGCTGGTGCCGGTCGAGTTGGTGCGCAGCGCCGGCACGAAGACCCGGTACTCACCGGTGCCGTCGACGTAGAGGAACGGCTTCTCCCGCACCTGCGGGGTCTGGCCGATGACGGTGTGCGACGGGTTGGGGAAGCTCGGCGCGGGAGCGCCGTTGACGCCCTGGAAGACCATGTTCCACACCGAGCCGGTCCAGCCGTTGCCGAACTCGCTGTTGCGCGAGTACCACTGCTGCTGCGAGCCGGAGACGACCAGGCCGTCGACGCGGGTGTCGGCCATCAGGCCGCCGCTGGACCAGCCGTCTCCGCCGTTCCAGAGCTGGATCTGGTTCTGCGCGCCGCGCAGGTGCATCCGCCGGTACGGCGCCGCCTGGGACACCGCCCAGCGCTCCACGGTCTGCCCGGCGGGCAGGGTGACCGACAGGTTCTCGGCGGCCCGCCAGAAGTTCTGGGTGGCGTTGCCGCCGAACCAGAACGCCTCGGTGCGGACGTGACCGTTGAGGTTGACGTCGTCCGGGCTCAGGCCGAGCCCGGCGACCTGGGTGAAGAAGCCGAGGTTGACGTCGGCGGTGTAGGTGCCGGGCTTGAACAGCACCGCGTAGCGCTGCGGGCCGAACTGGTTGGTCTCCTGCTGGGTGAAGAGGGTGTTCAGTCGACTCTGGATGGTCGACGTCGAGGTGCTCGGGCCGAAGACGAACGTGTTCGGCCCGAGGTTCGGGTTGCGCGGGTCGGTCGTGTCGACCGGTGGCTCACCGGTCCCGCCGCCGGTGGTGTTCACCGCCAGCTCCCACAGCGAGTAGCCGTACGCGGTGCCCCGGGCGGTGCCGTACATCCGCAGGTACCGGCCGCTGCCGCTGACGGTCAGCGACTGCGTGCCGCCGGTGCCCGTGGTGGTCGAGTAGATGGTGGTCCAGGTGGCACCGTCGGCCGAGGTCTGGAGCTGGAACGCCCGGGCGTACGCGGCCTCCCAGGTGAGCACCACCCGGCAGATCGTGCGCGTGCTGCCCAGGTCGACGCGCAGCCACTGCGGGTCACTGGCGGCGCTGGCCCACCGGGTGCCGGTGTTGCCGTCGACCGCGGCGGATGCCGCGAGGCCGGCGTCCTGCGTGGACGACGCGGTCGCCGGGCTGCCCTGCGCGACGTTGGTGCTGCCGCAGGTGGGCGTGCTGCCGCCGGTCTCGCCGTAGACCTGGAACTCCCAGAGCGAGTAGCCGTAACCGGTGCCCCGGGCGGTGCCGTTCATCCGCACGTAGCGGCCGGCGCCGGTGACGGTGAGGTTCTGGGTGCCGCCGGTGCCGGTGGTGGTCGAGTAGATCGTTGTCCAGGTGGCGCCGTCGTCGGAGGTCTGGAGCTGGAAGGCGCGTCCGTAGGCGCCCTCCCAGAGCAGGTTCACCTGGCTGATGGTTGCCCGGGCGCCCAGGTCGACCTGGAGCCACTGCGGGTCGCTGAACGCGCTGGCCCAGCGGGTGCCGGTGTTGCCGTCGACCGCGGCGGAGGCCGGGGTGCCGGCGTTCTCGGTGGACGACGCGGTGGCGGGGCGGCCCTGGGAGAGCAGGGTGGGTGCGGCCTGCGCGGGTGTGGTGGCACCGGCCGGGGTGAGCGCCGCGACCAGGGCCACGGTGAGCCCGACGATCAGGTGCCGGACGGCCCGTCGGGGACGCGGGCGTGCGGATATTGCACGAGATGTCATGACATCGCCTGTCGATAGGGGGTTACGGATGCCGGACGGGTGGGATCGGGTTGGGCCCCGTGGCGCCGTGGGTGGTGCCAGCGATGGGCGGCGCCGCGGACCGGAGAGCGCTCTCGAGTGAGTGTTGCGGCGAGATTGCGACGGCGTCAAGACATCGATCTATAACACCGTTATTTATCCCGAGCTTCGGGTTTTGTGTAATTTGCCGCCGCCGGCCCCGTCGTTCCGCCTCAGCGGCGGATGCCACCCTCGGTGAGGAAGCGGGCGATCGGCAGGGTGGCGGCGCCCAGCGCCACGGCGTCCACGCCGAGCCGGCACAGCTCGATCGACGCCTGCTCGTACGGCTGGCGCAGCGCCTGCCTGCCGGCGGCCTCCCGGACGGCCGGCAGCAGGTCGCCCAGCGCCATCGCCGCCCATCCGCCGAGCACCACACGCTCCGGGTTGAACAGGTTGATCAGGTTGGCCACCCCGGCACCGAGGTAGCCGGCGGTGTCGTCCAGCACCCGCCGGGCGGTGGCCGAGGTCTCGGCGGCGGCGACCAGCGCCGCGATCTGGGACTCCTCGTCCTCGCCGGGCACCGGTCGACCCCGACGCGCCTCCCGGTAGCGGTCGATGATCGCCTCGGCGCCCACGTACGCCTCCAGGCAGCCGCGCGCGCCGCACCGGCAGGCCCTGCCGCCGTAGACGAGGGTGGTGTGCCCCCACTCCCCTGCGCTGCTGGACGCACCCCGGTAGGTGGCGCCGTTGGTCACCACCGACGCGCCGACCCCGGAGCCGACAAGCGCGAAGACGGCGTGCCGGGCGCCCCGGCCGGCGCCGAACCACATCTCGGCCTGGCCGAGGGTCTTGGCGCCGTTGTCGATGTGCAGCGGCAGATTGGTGCCGGCGCCGATCAGACGCTCCAGCGGCACCCGGTCCCAGCCGAGGGCCTGGGCGTGCACGACCGCCTCGGCGCCCTGCTCGACCACGCCCGAGACGCCGATGCCGACGCCGAGCACGTCGCCGGGGGCCACCTGCGCCTGGGCGGTCACCGCGTCGATGCCGGCCACCACGTGCCCGGCCACCAGGTCCGGCTCGGTCCGGGCCGGGTCGAGCGGGTACTCGATGCTGGCCAGCAGGGTCATCGCGAAGTCGAACAGCTCCACCCGGACCCGGGTCTCGCCGACGTCCACGCCGACCACGAAGGCGAACCGGGGTGCGATCCGCAGCAGCATGCTGGGCCGACCGCCGTCGGACTCGGCGGCGCCGGCCTCGGCGACCAGCCCTTCGTCGATCAGGTCGGCCACCACGTTGCTGACCGCCGGCTGACTCAGGCCCGTGCTGCGCACCAGGTCCTGCCGGGTGAGCGGGCCGTCGAGGAAGAGCTTGGTCAGCAGGGCAGACCGGTTGCGCAGCCGCACACTGCGGTTGGTGGCACGCGCCAGCTCCACTCGTCACCCTCGTTTCCCGTCGGCCGTTCGAGGCGACTGTAACCGCCTCGTGCTTGACGACCCACCGGCCAGCAACTTTAATGACGACATAATTTAAGCCGTGATTTAACTCCCGGGAAACGCCGACGGACCCCGACGGCGCACCCCCGAACCCTGTCCGCAGCCGGCCGCCCGTCGTCCCGACCCCTATCGGCGACGGAGGTCGGCGGACCCCCACCACGCACCGGAAGGGCTGACCCGTGTCGAGACGACACCTCGGGATATTCACCGCCGCCGTACTGGCCGCCGCCTCGCTGACCGCCTGCGGTGGCTCCGGCGACGACTCCGCCGCATCACCCAAGACCCTCACCTACTGGGCCAGCAACCAGGGCGCCAGCCTGGAGGCCGACAAGACGATCCTCCAGCCCGAGCTGGACAAGTTCGAGAAGCAGACCGGGATCAAGGTCACCGTCGAGGTGGTCCCGTGGTCGGACCTGCTCAACCGCCTGCTCGCGGCCGCCGCCTCCGGCAAGGGCCCGGACGTGGTCAACATCGGCAACACCTGGTCGGCCTCGTTGCAGGCCACCGGCGCGCTGGTCGAGTTCGACGACGCCGCGCTGCAGGCCGTCGGCGGCAAGGACCGGATCGTGCCGGCCGCGCTCGCCGCCGCGGGCGCCCCCGGCAAGCCGCCGGCCGCCGTGCCGCTCTACAGCATGGCGTACAGCCTGTACTACAACAAGAAGTCGTTCGCCGACGCCGGCATCACCGCACCGCCGACCACCTGGGAGCAGCTCGCCGAGTACGGCAAGAAGCTGAGCACCGGCGGCAAGTGGGGCCTGGCGATCGAGGGGGCCAACCCGTCGGAGAACGCCCACCACGCGTTCACCTTCAGCCAGCAGTACGGCGGTGAGTGGTTCGACTCGGCCGGCAAGCCGACCTTCGACACCCCGCAGAACGTCTCGGCGATCAAGCGCTACATCGACTTCATGGCCGCCGACAAGATCACCAACCCGAGCAACGCCGAGTATGCGCAGAACCAGTCGGTCTCCGACTTCGCCAACGGCAAGGCCGCCATGCTGCTGTGGCAGTCCGCCGGCTCGAACCTGAAGACGCAGAACATGCCGGCCGACGCGTACGGGGTGGCCCCGGTGCCGTTCCTGGCCAGCCCGCCGCCCGGCGGCAAGAAGGTCAACAGCATGGTCGCCGGGATCAACATGGCGGTCTTCAAGCACACCAAGAACAAGGACGGCGCGCTGAGCTTCGTCAAGTTCATGACCAGCGACGAGGAGCAGACGCTCCTCAACAAGACGTACGGCTCGCTGCCGGCGGTGAAGACCGCGGGCTCCGACCCGGCGTTCAGCGCCACGGAGCAGAAGACCATCCAGGAGACCCTGGTCACCACCGCGGCCCCGCTCCCGCAGGTGCCCGAGGAGAGCACCTTCGAGACCCTGGTCGGCACCGCGATGAAGGAGCTGTTCGCGGACGCGGCCAGCGGCAAGCCGGTCACCGAGGCGTCGGTGAAGGCGAAGCTGACCGACGCGCAGCAGAAGATGCGCTGACCCAGGCGTCACCGGTGGCCGTGGTCGGGCGCTGAGCCCGGCCACGGCCACCGCCTCCGAGAGGACCCCGATGGCAACCAGCACCACCGCGCCGGACGCCGACCGGCGCGAACCCCGGGCCGGGTCACCGGCCCGGAGGCCGGCCCGCCGGCCCCGCGGCCCCCGCCGCTCACTCCTGCCGTACCTGCTGCTCGCACCGGCCATCGTGCTGGAACTCGCCATCCACGTCATCCCGATGGTGGTCGGCGTCTGGATGAGCATGCTGGAGCTGACCCAGTTCCACATTCGCGACTGGTCCACCGCACCCTTCATCGGGTTCGAGAACTACCGGGCGACGCTCGACCTGAACAGCGCCGCCGGCAAGGAACTGCTGCACTCGTTCTGGGTCACCCTGGCCTACAGCGTGCTCTCGGTCGGGTTCGCCTGGCTGCTCGGCATCTCGGCGGCCGTCGTGCTGCAACGGCCCTTCCGGGGGCGGGCGATCCTACGTGCGCTGTTCCTCACCCCGTACGCCCTGCCGGTCTACGCCGCGGTGATCACCTGGAGCTTCCTGCTGCAGCGCGACACCGGCCTGGTCAACCACGTCCTCGTCGACCAGCTCGGGCTGCTGGGCGAGCGGCCGTTCTGGTTGATCGGCGACAACAGCTTCTGGTCGCTGCTGGTGGTGTCGGTGTGGCGCAACTGGCCGTTCGCGTTCCTCTGCCTGATGGCGGGTCTGCAGAACGTGCCGGGCGAGATGTACGAGGCCGCCGCGATCGACGGCGCCGGGTTCTGGCGCCGGCTGCGCTCGGTCACCCTGCCGATGCTGCGGCCGGTGAACCTGGTGCTGCTGCTGGTGCTGTTCCTGTGGACGTTCAACGACTTCAACACCCCGTTCGTGCTCTTCGGCGGCTCCGCGCCGGAGCAGGCCGACCTCATCTCCATCCACATCTACCGCAGCTCCTTCAAGACCTGGGACTTCGGCTCCGGCTCGGCGATGTCCGTGGCGCTGCTGCTGTTCCTGCTGGTCGTCTCGGCCGTGTACCTGCTGATCACCAACCGTCGGAGGGACGACCATGCGTGAGACCGCCGGTGAGCGCTGGGGCCGGCGCATCGTGCTGACCCTGCTCACCCTCTTCGTCGTCATCCCGCTCTACGTGATGGTCACCTCCGCGGCGAAACCTTTGCAGGACGTGCAGAACGGCTTCACCTGGTGGCCCAGCCGGCCGACGCTGCAACCGTTCGTGGACATGTGGAGCACCGTCCCACTGGCCCGTTACCTGGTGAACAGCCTGGTGGTGTCGACCATCGCGGCGGTCTGCTCGGTGGTGGTGGCCATCTTCGCCGCGTTCGCGGTGAGCCGGTACCGGTTCCGCGGCCGGGGAGTCTTCTCGGTGACGGTGCTGTCCACCCAGATGTTCCCCGGCATCCTGTTCCTGCTGCCGCTGTTCCTCATCTACGTCAACCTGGGCAACGCGACCGGCATCGAGCTGTACGCCAGCCGTACCGGCCTGGTGATCACGTACCTGACCTTCTCGTTGCCGTTCTCGATCTGGATGCTGGTCGGCTACTTCGACTCGATACCTCGGGGGCTGGACGAGGCGGCGCAGGTCGACGGCGCAGGTCCGCTGCGCACCCTGTTCCAGGTGATCCTGCCGGCCGCAGTGCCCGGCGTCGTCGCGGTCACCGTGTACGCGTTCATGACCGCCTGGGGTGAGGTGCTCTTCGCGTCGGTGATGACCGACGAGGGCAGCCGCACCCTGGCCGTCGGCCTCCAGGGCTACTCCACCCAGTTCAACGTCTACTGGAACCAGATCATGGCCGCCTCGCTGGTGGTCAGCATCCCGGTCGTCGTCGGCTTCCTGGCCCTTCAGCGCTACTTCGTCGCCGGCCTCACCGCCGGCGCGGTCAAGTGAGTCATCCAAACCCAGAGGAGATCCGTCCCGTGCCCGACCTGTCCAAGCTGCCACCCGACTTCCTCTGGGGCGTCGCCACGGCGGCGTACCAGATCGAGGGGGCCGTCGACGTCGACGGCCGGGCACCGTCCATCTGGGACACCTTCTCGGCGACCCCAGGCAACGTCGACAACGGCGACACCGGCGCGGTGGCCTGCGACCACTACCACCGGTGGCCCGAGGACTTCGCGTTGCTGCGCCGGCTCGGCGTGGACGCGTACCGTTTCTCGGTGGCCTGGCCCCGGGTGATGCCCGACGGTGTCGGGCGGGTCAACCCCGCCGGGCTGGACTTCTACGACCGGCTCGTCGACACGCTGCTCGCCGACGGGATCCGACCGTTCGTCACCCTCTACCACTGGGATCTGCCGCAGGCGTTGCAGGACCGGGGCGGTTGGCCGGAGCGGTCCACCGCCGAGGCGTTCGCCGACTACGCGGCGGTGGTGGCCGCTCGCCTCGGTGACCGGGTCGGCGACTGGAACACGGTCAACGAGCCGCTCTGCGTGTGCTGGATCGGGCACCTGGAGGGGCGGATGGCCCCCGGCGAGCGGGACCTCACCCGCGCGGTGCACGCCTCGCACCACGTGCTGCTCGGGCACGGGCTGGCCACTCAGGCGATCCGCGCCAACGCCGCACGGCCGGCCTCGGTGGGCCTGGTGCTCAACCTCAGCCCGATCGAGGCGGCCACCGACCGGCCCGAGGACGTCGCGGCTGCCCGCCGGGCGGACGGGCACGTCAACCGGTGGTGGCTGGACCCGATCCACGGAAGGGGCTACCCCGCCGACATGATCGCCACCTACGGCGTCGAGCCACCGGTACGCGGCGACGACCTCGCGGTGATCGCCACGCCCACCGACTTCCTCGGGGTGAACTACTACTTCCGTCAACTGGTGGTCGACGACCCGACCGGCGCGGCACCGTACGCCCGGCAGGTGCCGGTGCCCGGCTCGGTGGAGACCGCGATGGGCTGGGAGATGTACCCGGCGGGGCTGGAGCGGCTGCTGGTCGACGTGCACGAGGAGTACCAGCCCGGTCGGATCATCGTCACCGAGAGCGGTTCGGCCTGGCCGGACGAGGTCACCGCGGACGGCAGGGTGGAGGACAAGGAGCGCACCGACCACCTGGAGCAGCACCTGGCGGCGTGCGCGTCGGCGGTGGCCCGGGGTGTGCCGCTGGACGGCTACTTCGTCTGGTCGCTGCTGGACAACTTCGAGTGGGCGTACGGCTATGACAAGCGCTTCGGGTTGGTGCACGTCGACTACCCGACCCAGACCCGGACGATGAAGGCGAGCGGCCTGCGTTACGCCGAGCTGATCCGCGCGCACCAGCGTCTCGCCCGCACGACCGGGACGGCCGCACCGGTGGCCTGATCGGGGGCGGTGCGGTCGGCCGCCCGGGGTAACCCGGGCGGCCGTTCCCGTTCCGATCGGACGAAACCGCCACCGGCCGCCACGCCCGGTGGCTAGCCTGCGGCAATGTCCGCAGCACCCGACGAGGCCGAGCAGCCCGACGCCGGAGCGCAGGTGTCCGGCATCGACCGGATGACGGCGTTCAGCGACGGCGTCTTCGCCATCGTCATCACCCTGCTGGTCATCGAGTTGCGGGTGCCGGAATACCACGAGGGCGAGCTGCTGACCGGCCTGCTCGGCGAGGGCGCCTCCTACCTGGCCTTCGTGGTGTCCTTCGTCTACGTCGGGGTGCTCTGGCTCAACCACCACGCGCTGCTGCGGTTGATCCGCGGCACCACGCTCACACTGAGTTGGATCAACCTCGGCGTGCTCTTCGGTGCGGTGATCATTCCGTTCCCCACGGCGGTGCTGGCGTCGGCGTTCACCCACGGCGACACCGACGACCAGCGCGCGGCCGTTGCCCTGTACGCGCTGTCCGCCGCGCTGATGTCGGCCCCCTGGCTGATGTTCTTCGGCTACCTGCACCGGCACCCGGCGCTGCTGAGGCGTGGGGTCAGCCCCGAGTACGCGCGCACGCAGCGGCTGCGACCGGTCACCGGCCTGGTGCTCTACGGGCTCAGCGGTCTGCTCGGCTGGTTCGTTAACCCGCTGCTGGGCCTGATCGGCGTCATCGTCATGATCACCTATCACGCGGTGACCAGCGAGGGGTTGCCCCACTGGCTCACCCGTCGCTGAGGGCGCGCAGCCGCAGCAGGTCGGCCGGGGTGTCCACGTCGAGCGGTGCGCCGACGTCGTCGCAGGGCACCTCGACCACCAGGTCCGGCCGGTCGCGCAGCAGGTCGCGGGCACCCCGGTCGCCGACGGCGTACCGGTCCAGCAGCGGCCAGGTCTCCCGAGCCAGGAGGACCGGGTGCCCCGGCCGACCGGCGTAGGTGGCGACCGCGACGAGCGCACCGCCGGCGTACGCGGCCCGCACCCGGCGGACCGCGGCCGGGCTGAGCAGCGGCTGGTCGACGAGGACCACGACCGCGGCCGGTACGTCGGCCGGCAGGGAGGCCAGGCCCCGGCGCAGCGACGATCCCAGCCCTTCGGGCCAGCCGTCGTGTCGGACCGGCACCGCGCCGGGCAGATCGGGCACGTCGTCGGCGCCGGCGCCGAGCACCACGTGCACGGGTGTGCAACCGCCGTCGCGGAGCAGCGTGATCCCGCGCCGCACCAGCGGCACCCCGTCCAGATCGACCAGCGCCTTCGGACGGCCGTACCGCCGCCCCGCGCCGGCGGCCAGCAGCAGCCCAGCGGTCACCGCTATCACCCCCGTACGAACAGCTTTGCGTTATTCGCCCTCAGATGTACCCACAAAGCTAGTCTGGGCCGGTGCAGGGCGGACCCGAGAACGCGACGACGACCGACGAGCGGCACTCGTCCCGGGTGACGTTCGAGGTCAACGACTCGTCCCGCGAGATGATGCTGGACAACCGCACCACGCTGCTGGACGCGCTGCGCGAGCACCTCGACCTGACCGGGGCGAAGAAGGGCTGCGACCACGGCCAGTGCGGCTCCTGCACGGTGCTGCTGGACGGTCGCCGGGTGAAAAGCTGTCTGGTCTTCGCGGTCACACTGGACGGCCGCTCGGTGATCAGCGTCGAAGGGCTGGCCGGGCCCGACGAGCTGTCGCCGTTGCAGGCCGCGTTCATCGCCCACGACGCGTTCCAGTGCGGCTACTGCACGCCCGGGCAGCTCTGCTCCGCCCGCGGGATGCTGGACGAGGTCGCCCGAGGCTGGCCCAGCGCCGTCACCGACGACCTGAGCGCACCGGCCGAGCTGACCGACGCGGAGATCCGGGAACGGATGGCCGGCAACCTGTGCCGGTGTGCCGCGTACCCGCACATCGTCGCGGCCGTGCGCGAGACGGCGGCGTCCTCGTGAGGGCGTTCCGCTACCACCGGCCCGCCGACGTGGCGGAGGCGGTCGCCGTGCTGGCGGCCGAGCCGCAGGCCGCGTACCTGGGCGGCGGGACGAACCTGGTGGACCTGATGAAACTCGGGGTGCAACGCCCCGACGTGCTGGTCGACGTGACCCGGCTCCCGCTGGACGCCGTCGAGGAGTTGCCCGACGGCGGGCTGCGGATCGGCGCGACCGTCCGCAACAGCGACCTCGCGGCCAACCCGGTGGTCCGCCAGAACTACCCGGTACTGGCCCGCGCCCTGCTCGCCGCCGCCTCCGGACAGCTGCGCAACATGGCCACCACCGGCGGCAACCTGTTGCAGCGCACCCGCTGCGTCTACTTCCAGGACACCGGCAAGGCGTGCAACAAGCGTGAACCGGGCAGCGGTTGCGCCGCCCTGCACGGTCAGAACCGCGACCTGGCGGTGCTGGACTGGTCCGAGCAGTGCGTGGCCACCCACCCGTCCGACCTGGCCGTGGCGCTGGCCGCACTCGACACTGTGGTGGAGGTGCACGAGGCCGACGGACCTCGCGACGTCCCGCTCACCGCCCTGTACCGCTCCCCCGGCACCCACCCGGAACGGGAGACCACCCTGGCCCGGGGCACGCTGATCACCGCCGTCCGGTTGCCACCGCTGCCGGCCGCGCGCCGCTCGACGTACCTCAAGGTGCGCGACCGGGCCTCGTTCGCCTTCGCCGCCGGCTCGGTGGCCGCGGTGCTGGACCTCGACGGCGACGTGGTCCGCGACGTCCGACTGGCGTACGGGGCGGTGGCGCACCGACCGTGGCGGGCGTACCGGGCCGAGGAGGAGCTGCGGGGCCGACCGTTCAGCCCCGAGCTGGCCGCGCGGGCCGCCGACGCGGAGCTGGCCGAGGCCCGCCCGTTGCGGCACAACGGTTTCAAGGTGCCGCTGACCCGGGCCATCACCGTGCGGGCGCTCAGCGAGCTGGCGTCGTCGTGAACACCGACGCGGTCGGCCACGCGTACCCCCGGCTGGAGGGCCGCGAGAAGGTCACCGGCACGGCCCGCTACGCCGTGGAGTACCCGGTGGACGGGATCACCTACGGCTGGGCGGTGCCGTCGGCGGTGGTACGGGGCCGGATCACCCGGGTCGACACGTCGGAGGCGCTCGCGTCCCCGGGCGTGCTGGCGGTCCTGCACCACGGCAACGCGCCCCGCCTCGCGGCCGGCCCCGAGCCGGAGCTGTGGCTGTTGCAGGATCCGGCGGTGCACTACCGGGGGCAGTTCGTCGCCGTGGTGGTGGCCATCAGCCTGGAGGCGGCCCGTGAGGGCGCCCGGCTGGTCCGGATCGACTACGACGCCGCCCCGCACAGCACGGTGCTCACCGACGACCACCCCGGCCTGTACCAGCCGGACCACGTCAACCCCAGCTATCCGACGGACACCGCCGAGGGTGACTTCGACGCCGGGTACGCGGCAGCCCCGGTGCGGGTGGACGCCACGTACCGCACCCCGGCGTACCACAACAACCCGATGGAGCCGCACGCCACGACGGCGCAGTGGCACGACGGACGGCTGCTGGTGCACGACTCCAACCAGGGCGCGTCGTCGGTGCGGGGCACCCTCGCAGAGCTGTTCGAGGTGTCCCCGGAGTCGGTGCGGGTCGTCACCGAACACGTCGGTGGCGGTTTCGGCAGCAAGGGGTACGCCAAGGCCGCTGTGGTGCTGACCGCCCTCGCGGCCCGGCACGTGGACCGACCGGTCAAACTGGCGCTGACCCGCCAACAGCTCTTCGGGCCGGTCGGCTACCGCACCCCCACCATCCAGCGGGTCCGCCTCGCCGCCGACGCCGACGGGCGACTCACCGCCATCTGCCACGACGCGATCAGCCAGACGTCGACCATCCGCGAGTTCGCCGAGCAGACGGCCGTCTACACCCGCAGCATGTACGCCGCACCCCACCGCCGCACCACCCACCGGCTGGTCCGCCTCGACGTGCCCACGCCGTTCTGGATGCGCGCCCCCGGTGAGTGCCCCGGCGCGTACGCCCTGGAGTCGGCGATGGACGAGCTGGCCATCGCCGTCGGCATCGACCCGGTTGAGCTGCGCATCCGCAACGACACGGAGGTCGACCCCGACCAGGGGCGGCCGTTCACCAGCCGCAACCTGGTGGCCTGCCTGCGCGAGGGTGCGCAGCGGTTCGGCTGGACGGACCGGGACCCGACGCCCCGCGCCCGGCGCGACGGTCGGTGGCTGATCGGCACGGGGGTGGCCGGGTCGAGCTACCCGGCCCGCGCCAGGCCGTCGTCGGCCAGGGCCATCGCCCGGCCCGACGGGAGCTTCCTGGTCCAGATCAACGCCACCGACATCGGCACCGGCGCCCGGACGGCGATCTGGCAGGTGGCCGCCGACGCGCTCGGGGCGCCACCGGAGCGGGTGGAGATCCAGATCGGCGACACCGCCCTGCCGACTGCGCCGGTTGCCGGGGGCTCGATGGGCACCGCCAGTTGGAGCTGGGCGGTGATCCGGGCGGCTCAGGCGCTGCGCGACAAGCTGCGGGACACCCCGGGCGGGGTGCCGACGGACGAGGTGTCCGCCGATGCCGACACCACCGACGAGGTGGGCGGCCAGCCGGAACTACCCCGGTACGCGTACGGGGCGCAGTTCGCCGAGGTGAGGGTGGACGGGGACACCGGCGAGGTACGGCTGAACCGGATGCTCGGCGTGTTCGCGGCCGGCCGGGTGGTGAACCCGACGACGGCGCGCAGCCAACTCATCGGCGGCATGACGATGGGACTGTCGATGGCCCTGCACGAGGAGGGACTGCTCGACGAGCGGTACGGCGACTGGGTCAACCACGACCTGGCCACCTATCACATCACCGGCTGCGCGGACGTGGAGTCCGTCGAGGCGTACTGGCTCGACGAGCACGACGACGAGCTGAACCCGGCCGGCGTGAAGGGCATCGGTGAGATCGGCATCGTCGGGGCGGCGGCGGCGATCGCCAACGCGGTGCACCACGCCACCGGGGTACGGGTCCGGGACCTGCCGATCCGGTTGGACAAACTCGTAGGCGCATCAGCCTAGGCTTAAATAAGCCAGTGGTGATATAAAGGTCGTCGTGCACGCCTTCGACGTGCTGGGCGATCCGGTCCGGCGCCGCATCCTGGAGCTGCTCGCCGACGGCGAGCAGACCGCCGGCGCGGTCAGCGCGGTCATCCGCGACGAGTTCGGCATCTCCCAACCTGCCGTGTCCCAGCACCTCAAGGTGTTACGGGACAACGGCTTCGCCACCGTGCGGCCGGAGGGCACCCGGCGGTTGTACGCGGTCGACCCGCGCCCGCTGCGCGAGGTCGACGGCTGGTTGGAGCACTTCCGCCGGTTCTGGACCCCACCCCTGGCGGCACTCGCCACCGAGCTGGCCCGGGGCCGACGCGAGCGTCGGCTGCGTGGGCCCGCCGACCCACCCGACGAGAGGAACACCTGATGTTCGACGCGACCGAGCAGATCAACGCCGTGCAGCGGAAGGTCGGCAGCCGCACCCTGGAGGCCGGTGAGGCTCGGGTGACCACGATCAGCCAGACCTACCAGGCGACCGCCGAGGACCTGTGGGACGCCTGCACCAGCGCCGAGCGCATCCCGCGCTGGTTCCTGCCGATCACCGGTGACCTGCGGCTGGGCGGCACGTACCAGCTCCAGGGCAACGCCGGCGGCACCGTGGAAAGCTGCGAGCCGCCGCGCCGCTTCACCGCCACCTGGGAGATGGGCGGCGAGGTGAGCTGGATCGAGGTGCGGGTCACCCCGGTCGGCGACGAGCGAGCCCGCCTCGACCTGGACCACATCGCGCACGTCGACCAGGACCGGTGGGCCCAGTTCGGGCCGGGCGCGGTCGGCGTCGGCTGGGACCTCGGGCTGCTCGGCCTCGCCTCGCACCTGGCCGGCGACGGCAGCGGGATCACCCCGGAGCAGGGCGCCGAGTGGACCGCCTCCGCCGAGGGACGGCGGGCCATGGAGCTGAGCAGCCACCTGTGGGGTGAGGCGAGCATCGCCGCCGGCACCGACGCCGACGAGGCGAAGGCCGCCGCCGAGCGCACCACCGCCTTCTACACCGGCGCCCCGCAGGCCTGAGCGCGGGCGGCGGCGCGGCAGCGAGAGCGGCGACCGGGGTAACGTGCTGCGGATGACCGGCACGCCGTACTCGCACTGCTCCTACTGCGGCGCCGCCTACCCGCCGGCCGCCGGATGGCCGCGGGTCTGCGCGGCCTGCGGCGAGACCGTCTGGCGCAACCCCCTGCCCGTGGCGGTCGCGGTGCTGCCGGTCCGCACGGCCGAGGGCCTGGGCGTGGTGGTCGTCCGCCGGGACATCGAGCCGGCCCGCGGCCTGCTCGCGTTGCCCGGCGGCTTCATCGAGTACGGCGAGGAGTGGTCCGATGCCCTCGTCCGTGAGCTGCGGGAGGAAACCGGCCTGGTCGCCGCGGCCGAGGACGCGCGACTGTTCGCGGTGCACGGCGCCCCGGCGGGCGGCACGATGATGATCTTCGGGGTGCTGCCGGAGCGATCGGCCGAGGATCTGCCACCGTCGACGCCGACCGAGGAGGCGACCGAGTGGCTGGTGCTCACCGACCCGGTGGAGCTGGCGTTCTCCACCCACACACGGGTCCTGGCCGAGTTCCTGACCGGCACCCCCTGAGTCACCGACGCTGCGCCGGGTCGTCCGACACGTTCGTGGGGGATGATGAGGACATGGTGCAGGCGTTCGCAGCCCACCCGCCCTGCGCGGTGTGCGGCCGACCCGCGACACACGTCGAACTCGTCGCCCCCGGTGGCAAGCCCGCCGACTGGGCCGACCGCTCAGCGCAGGAACGCGACGTGTTCGACGCCGCCCGACAGCGTCATGGCGACCAGCAGTGGTGGCTGATCTTCTCCGGCATCGAGGCCGGCAATGGCACCGGCGACCCGGTCGATCTGGCGAGAGCGACGCGGATCGCCGCCGCCTTCACCGAGCCGTACCGGTTCGCCGCCGTGACGACTGCCGGCTTCTACGATGACGCTGGCTTCTGCGGCCCCTGCGACGCACCGTACTGCCACCGCCACTGGAACGTCTCCAGCACCGGATACGGCACCTGCCCACACGGCCACGGCAAGAGCCTCGATCCATTCTGGTGGCCCGACGACCTCTGACCGTGGCCGTTGCCGCCATCAAGGGTTACGTCAATCCGCAGTATCAGCGAGCGCCGCCGCACCGCTAGGCTACGGCCTCGACATCGCATGGCTGGTAAGGGGAGACGGACATGTCGCAGGACCACGCTGAGCAGCCGTTGGGAGGTTCGGCCGCCAAGCTGGACACGACGGTGCCGCACTCGGCACGGGTGTGGAACTACTGGCTCGGCGGTAAGGACAACTTCGCCCCGGATCGCGAGGTCGGCCAACAGGTACGGGCGGTCTTCCCGGAAATCGTCGAGGCGGCCCGGTATTCGCGCGCGTTTCTCGGACGAGCCGTAACCTATCTCGCCGCGGAGGCGGGGATCCGTCAGTTCCTCGACGTCGGTACCGGCCTGCCCACGGCCGACAACACCCACCAGGTCGCCCAACGGATCACGCCGCAGGCGCGCGTCGTCTACGTCGACAACGACCCGATGGTTCTCGCGCACGCCCGGGTGCTGCTGACCAGCAGCCAGGAGGGTGCCACCCAGTATGTCGACGCCGACCTGCGCGACCCGGAGAGGATCGTCCAGGACGCTCGGGACACACTGGACTTCGGTGCGCCGATCGCGCTGATGCTGCTGGGCGTCATGGGTCACGTCGAGAAGCCGGCTGAGGCGCGGGCCATCGTCGACGCTCTGGTCTCGTCCCTACCGCCGGGCAGCTTCCTGGCGATGTCCGACGGTACGGCTACCAGCGAGCGGGTCATCGAGTCGCATCGGCAGTACAACGAAAGCGGTGCTCTGCCGTACCACCTGCGTGCGGTCGCGGACTTCACGGCGTTCTTCGACGGCCTCGACCTCGTCAAGCCGGGTGTCGTGCCGCTGGGGCACTGGCGGACTGACAGCAGGCCCCCGGCCATGGTGGACGGCTACTGCGGGGTCGCCCGCGTGCTCTGACGCCTCTTCACCCCGTACGCCGTTCGGCGGGTCGCTTGAAGGTTGGTTGCTGGCGTCGGCCATGACCAGTTCCCCGACGCGCCTCTAGGTAGCCTGCGCGTCGCCCGGCACCTCTGTGATCGGCAGCAGGACCCGGAACGTGGTCCGTCCGGGCTCGGTCTCCACCCGAATGTCGCCGTGGTGCTTGTGCACCACAATTCGGTACGAGATGTCCAGCCCCAGGCCGGTGCCCGCGCCGACCGGCTTGGTGGTGAAGAACGGCTCGAAGATGCGCGGACGCACCTCGGGCGGGATACCCGGGCCGGTGTCGGTGACCTCCACCGCCAGCGAGTCACCGACACGTCCGGTGTGGACGGTCAGCACGCCCTTCTCCCCCATCGCGCCCAACGCGTTGTCGATCAGGTTGGTCCACACCTGGTTCAGCTCGGCCGCGTACGCCGGGATGGGCGGGATGCCGCGGTCGTACTCGCGGACCAGCTTGACCTCGGCGGGGATCTTCCCCTTGAACATCACCAGCGTGGCGTCGAGCAGGTCGTGCACGTCCACCACCCGGTGCGGCGCGCGGTCCAGCTGCGAATACTGCTTGGCGGCGCCCACCAGGCCGGAGATCCGGGTGACCGCGTCACCAATCTCGCGCATCAGCAGCTCGGTGTCGACCGCGTAGGTGAGCCACCGCACCGCCGCCTCCAGGTCGGCGGATCCGACCGCAGCCTTCACCTCCGTCAGCCAGGCCGTGTCGAGCCCGCCCCCGACCAGGATCGGCGCCAGGTCCCAGGCGCCGCCGACGCCGTGCTCCTCCAACCAGTCGGTCAGGGTGTCCTCGGCGTCGGCCGTGGCCATCGGGGTCAACTTCGGCGCGGTGGCAACCCGGGCGACAGCCTCCTCCTGCAACGCGACGAGACCGTGCAGGGCCCTGCCGTCGAGCCGCCCGTCGGCGATCATCGCGAGCTTGTGCCGCATCCCGGCGACCCGGTCGCGCAGCACCGAGGTGGCCCGCACCGCCGCCGCCGCCGGGTTGTTCAGCTCGTGGGTCAGACCCGCCGAGAGCGAACCGAGCGCCAGCAGCCGCTCCCGTTCACCGACGATGGTCTGGGAGTCCCGCATACCGAAGAACAACCCCTCCAACAGGTGCATCGGCATCGGGAACCAGGACCGCAGGGCGTGCGCGAAATCCTCCGCCGGCAACACGAAGAAGTCCGCGTCGGTCACCGCCCGCAGGCTGTTGCGGTAGACCTGGTCGACCTGGTCGCCGAGGTACGCCTGGACAGCTCCGCCGTACACGCCGCGCTGGTCGGTGCGGCTGACCTCGACGTCGTCACCACGCACCTGCCGACTCAGCGCCACCGCGCCGCGCACCAACACGAAAAAGCAGGTCGCGGGCTCGCCCTCGGCGTACACGAGGGTGCCCCCGGCGCGCTGCTCGACCCGGCCGCGCTCGGCCAACCAATCGAGCTGGCCGTCGTCCAGGGCCTCGAACAGGAACAGGGTACGCAGCTGCGCGGGTGTCAGCCGATCAGACTCCATGGTCATTGGGCCTCCAGGTAGCGGTGCACGAGCGAGACGGCCATCGCACCCTCGCCGACGGCCGATGCGACCCGCTTGACCGACTCGGCGCGCACGTCACCTGCGGCGAACACCCCCGGCACGCTGGTCTCCAGGTGGTACGGGTCGCGCGACAGCGACCAGCCCGCCGGCCGTCGTCCGCCGGCGAGCAGATCCGGGCCGGTGACGATGAAGCCGCGCGGGTCGCGGACCAGCACCCCGTCCAGCCAGTCGGTGCGCGGCTCCGCACCGATGAAGATGAACAGCCAGGACGTGTCGACCGAACGGGACTCCCCGGTCCACGTGTCGCAGAGGGTGAGCCGTTCCAGGTGGTCCTCCCCGGACCCACCGACCACGGCGGTGTGCGGGTGCACGATGATCCGGTCGATCCGTTCCAACTGGTCGATCAGGTAACGCGACATCGAGGCGGTCAGGTCCGCGCCGCGGATCAGCAGGTGCACCTTCGACGCGTACCGGGAGAAGTGCACCGCCGCCTGCCCGGCGGAGTTGGCCCCGCCGACGATGTAGACCTCCTGCTCGACGCAGCTCGGCGCCTCGGTGGCGGCCGCACCGTAGAACACCCCCCGGCCGGTGAAGTCGGCCAGCCCGGGGGCATCGAGCACCCGGTACGACACGCCGGTGGCCAGCACCACTGTGTGCGCCGCGATCTCGGTGCCGTCGCCGAAGCGCAGCAGCCGGGCTCCCCCGGCCTCACTGAGACCGACGACCTCCCGGGCACTGAGCAGCTCGGCGCCGAACTTCACCGCCTGCCGCCGGGCCCGATCGGTCAACTGCGCGCCGGAGACGCCGTCCGGGAAGCCCAGGTAGTTCTCGATCCGGCTGCTCTGCCCGGCCTGACCACCGGTGGCCCGCCGCTCGACGAGCACGGTCCGCAGCCCCTCCGACGCGCCGTACACCGCCGAGCCGAGGCCGGCCGGACCACCGCCGATCACCACCAGGTCGTAGAAGTCGCACGCCGGCACCACTGTCAACCCGGCCAGCGCGGCCAGCTCGGTTTCGTTGGGGGCGATCAGCGCCTTGCCCTCGGGGGTCACCACCAGCGGTACGTCCGCCTCGGTGGCACCGGCCGCGTCGAGCAGGCGGACGCCCTCCGGGTCGTCCGACAGCAGCCAGCGGTACGGCACCAGGTTGCGGGCGAGGAAGTCGCGGACCTTGAACGACGGCGCCGACCAGCGGTGCCCGACGACCCGGATCTCGGCGCTGGCCGCGTCGGGGGTGACCGCCCACGCCTCCAACAGCCCGTCCACCACCGGGTACAGCTTCTCCTCCGGCGGATGCCACGGCTTGAGCAGGTAGTGGTCCAGGTCGACCACGTTGATGGCCTCGATCGCGGCGTCGGTGTCCGCGTACGCGGTGAGCAGGACCCGGCGGGCGGCCGGGAAGATGTCCATCGCCGCCTCGAGGAACTCCACCCCGGTCATCTCCGGCATCCGGTGGTCGGCCAGCAGCAGCGCCACCTGTTCGCCGCGCAGTTTGACCTCTCGCAGCGCGTCCAGCGCCTCCGGCCCGGAGGAGGCCCGCAGCACCCGGTAGCGGTCGCCGTAGCGGCGCCGGACGTCCCGGGCCACCGCCCGGGACACCACGGGGTCGTCGTCGAC
Organism: Micromonospora sp. A202; assembly: GCF_006715105.1. Classification (NCBI taxonomy): domain Bacteria; kingdom Bacillati; phylum Actinomycetota; class Actinomycetes; order Micromonosporales; family Micromonosporaceae; genus Micromonospora; species Micromonospora sp. A202. Next base: position 3,420,194 of record NZ_VFMP01000001.1, read on the forward strand.
GGTCAGGATCACCGGGTTCGCCATGGCGCCATGAAACCACCTGGCACGGGTCGACCGCACCAAGGCGTGAGCTCCACCGCACGCTTGACCGGCCCGGGACCGGGTAAGCCGGTGAGCCGTACGGGCGCCCGAACACCGGCGACCCGCCCGGTTGCCGTGCACACCTCGGGGGGCCCATGGCGGACGCGACACCGACCGGACCGACGATGTCGGGCGCGATAGTGGAGCTGCGGGTGCACGGCGTCTCCGGCGCGGGGGCGGACCAGGTGCTGGACCGGCCGTACGTGCACCAGGTCGCCGGGGACCGCAGCGGAGGGTTCTACCGACCGCGCCCCGGTTATCCGGACTCGACAGGGACGGACGGGGTGACGCTGGAGGCGTACCGCTGGAGCGACCTGCCGTCCGGCACGGCCGTGCGGACGCTGTCGTTGGTGTTCCTGTTGCCGTTCATGCTCTGCAACGTCGCGCTCTGGATGCGCCCGGCGAACACCGCTTCGAAGCTCGGCTTCATGGCGCTGTGCCGGGTGCTCGCCCTCACCCTCACCATGCTCTACGTGCTCTCCATCGTCGGGGTGGCGTTGGACCTGGTCGCCTGGCGCTGCATGGACACCCCGTCGTGCCTGGCCGGGCGGAGCTGGCTGTCCTGGCTCGGCGGACGCCCGACCGGGCTGCGCCTGGGTGTGCTGGCGTTGGTGCCGGTCGCCGCCATCGGGTTGGTCTGGTGGCTCGGCGCGCGCCCGGGCCACTCGTTCGACGCGTTCCGGACCCCGTCGACCCCGACCTCGAAGCACCAGTTGAGCGCGGTCGGCCAGTGGGACGGTGAGCCACTGGTGGGTCGGCTGCGCTCGGTCCACGTCGCGGCGGCGTTCGCCACCCTCGACGGCAGCCTGCTGGCCGCCCGTGCCAGCCAGCACCGCTCGTGGGTGATGGTGATCCTGCTGGCGGCCACCGGGGCGGTGCTGCTGACCTGCCTGGTCCTGCTCACCGTGGTGCCGAGCATCGACCGGACCGACCCGGCGCCCCGGGTGGACGCCTTCTTCCGCGGGCTACGCACGATCGCCTGCGGTGTGACGGTCCTGGTTATCGTTCACGTCGTCATCAGTCCGGCCCCGTGGCCGCAGGGCCGCGCGCTGCCGGGTTACGGCGCGATGGTGGCCTGGCTGTTCGTCAGCCAGATGATGCTGGTGACCGCCCTCGCCGCGCTGGTGATCTGGCGGCGGGGCGGCGGGCAGCGCGGGGCGCCGCTGCGTTCGTTGGGTGCGCCGGTCTTCGTCACGATCGCGGCCGGACTCGCCGTGGCGTTCTCCGCCGAGCTGGTCTACCGGGTGGCGGACCTGCTTGATCGTGAGGGGACGACCGCGGACGGCCTGGAGACCAGCCCTCCCCTGCCGTACAAGTGGGCGATCTTCGGGTTTTTCATGGCGGTGGTGACCGCCCTGCTGGTGGCGGCTCTGGTCACCAGGCTGACCCGGCGCGGGCGGCGGCGGGCCGCCCAGGCGATCGTGGCCGCCGACTTTCCGCACGCGCCCGCGTCGGCGGCGGACCGGCTGCGTCGGGTCGAGCAGGCGATAGCCCGGGCCCGGTTCACCGAGCGGCTGGAACCGCTCTCCGTGGTGTACGCCGGGCTGGCGGCGCTCGGCCTGTCCACCAGCGTTCTCGGCCTGCTCCAGCTCATGCCGGGCGAGCTGGCGCAGCGCTACGTCGGAGTGCCCGAGAATATGGTCAACTTCCTGATCGGGTCGGGCAGCTACGCGATCGCCGCGATCCTGCTCGGCCTGGTGATCGGCGGCCTCTTCGCCTACCGCACGGCCGGGTTCCGTCGCTACGTGGGTGTGCTCTGGGACCTGGGCACGTTCTGGCCCCGGGCGGCACACCCGTTCGCGCCGCCCTGCTATGCCGAGCGGGCCGTGCCGGAGTTGGCCAAGCGGATCTCCTACCTGGTGGAACAGGGTCACGGCGTGCTGCTGGCCGGGCACAGCCACGGCTCGGTGCTGCTCGCCGCCACCGTGCTGCAACTGCCCACCCGGATCACCGACCGGGTCGCCCTGCTGACCTACGGGTCACCACTGGGTCGGCTGTACTCGCGGCTGTTCCCGGCGTACGCCGACGAGCCGGCGCTGCGGGAGATCGGCGAGCGGGTCGGCTGGCGCTGGATCAACCTGTGGCGCGACACCGACCCGATCGGCGGGTGGATCTTCGCCTCCCACCGGCCCGGGGAGGCGGAGACGCTGACCGGGCCGGCGGCGATGGTGGATCGCCGGTTGGTCGACCCGGAGGATGTGGTGCCGGCGCCCAGCGACAGCGTTCCCCCACCGATCCTGGGGCACTGGCCGTGTGAGTCGCAGGATGAGTTCGCCGAGTCGGTGCGGGAGCTGACCGGGCGACTGCTCCCGGGGTGGCAGGCGACCGGCGGAGCCGGCCGGCCCGGCTGAGGCAGCGGCCGGATATCGTCGCGGGGTGAGCCCCTCCAAGCAGCCCGAACGCCGGTTGATCGCCTCGAACAAGAAGGCCCGGCACGAGTACACGGTGCTCCGGACGTACGAGGCGGGGATCGTGCTGGTCGGGACCGAGGTGAAGTCGCTGCGCGAGGGGCGGGCCTCGCTGGTGGACGCGTTCGCGCACGAACGCGACGGTGAGATCGTGCTGTACGGCCTGCACATCGCCGAGTACACCTACGGCACCTGGACCAACCACGCTCCTCGCCGCAATCGCAAGCTGCTGCTGCACCGGGCCGAGATCGACCGGATCCTGGACAAGGTCCGCGAGGGTGGGGTGACCATGGTCCCGCTGTCGATGTACTTCGAGAACGGCTACGCCAAGGTCGAGCTGGCCCTGGCCAAGGGCAAGCGCTCCTACGACAAGCGGCAGACGCTGGCCGAGCGCGACGCCAACCGCGAGATCGCCCGCGAGCTGGGCCGGCACCTCAAGGGCCACCCCCGCCGGCCCTGACCTCCACCCTTCTCGCTAGCGGCCGATCTTGTCCAGCTCGGCGAGGTCGTCGTCGGAGAGGGGCAGTGCGGCGCCCGCGATGTTCTCGCGCAGGTGCGTCGTGGACGAGGTGCCCGGGATCAGCAGGATGTTCGGCGAACGCCGCAGCAGCCAGGCCAGGGCGACCGACATCGGTGCCGCCTCCAGCCGAGCGGCCACGGTCGAGAGCACCGAGGACTGCAGGGGGCTGAAGCCGCCGAGCGGAAAGAACGGCACATAGGCGATGCCCTGCTCGGCGAGCGCGTCGATCAGCTCGTCGTCCTGACGGTGCGCGAGGTTGTACATGTTCTGCACGCACACGATCGGCGCGATGGCCTGCGCCTCGGCGACCTGTTCCGGCGTCGCGTTGCTCACTCCGAGGTGCCGGATCAGGCCCTGCTGCTGAAGGCCGACGAGTATCTCGAACGCCTCGGCGACCGAACCGGGCTGCGGGCCCGCGGCATCGCCGAGCCGGAGGTTGACAAGGTCGAGCACGTCGAGGCCGAGTGTCTCGAGGTTCTCGTGCACGGACCGGCGCAGGCTCTCCGGATCACGGGCCGGTGGCCAGCCGCCCTGCTGGTCGCGGTTCGCGCCGACCTTGGTCACGATGTGCAGCGAATCGGGGTACGGGTGCAGCGCTTCCCGGATCAGCTGGTTGGTGACATGCGGCCCGTAGGCCTCAGAGGTGTCGATGTGGGTGATGCCGAACTCGACGGCCGCGCGAAGGACGGCGAGTGCCCCGCCGTGATCGGCCGGCGGTCCCATGACCCAGGGGCCGGCCAGCTGCATGGCGCCGTAGCCGAACCGGGTGACCGGCAGGTCTCCCAGCGTCCAGGTGCCGCCGGGAAGGGAGGTGGAGACCATGTTCGTACCTCTGGCTTTCGTGTCGCACTGAGCGGTGCTGGTGCATCGTCTACCTGCTCCACTATCGGGGTGTAACTTCACGATGGGAAGTAGGCACCTGAAGGTGCGTAACGCCCCCAGCGGCGGGAGGAGCGGTCCGATGACAACGACGACGGCGGCGCGGAAGAGGGATCAGGCCAAGGCGGAATATGACGCCTTCCTGGCGCAGTGTCCGAGCCGCAAGCTGCTCGACCGCATCGCGGACAAGTGGGTCACGTTGGTTCTGGCCGCGCTCCGCAGTGACGGTTCGCACCAGTTCGGCGCCGACTGCGCCGGCGAGCCGCGGCCGATGCGGTACTCGGAGCTGTCGCGCCTCCTGGCCGGGGTCAGTCAGAAGATGCTGACCCAGACACTGCGCTCCCTGGAACGCGACGGTCTGGTCACCCGCACCGTGGTGCCGACCGTGCCCGTCACCGTCACCTACGAGCTGACCGACCTCGGTGTCTCCCTGCACGAGGTGATACGCGGCCTGAAGGGCTGGGCCGAAACGCACATGGACGATGTGCTCGCCAACCGCGCGACGTACGACAACCAGGTCGCCTGAGCCGCTCCGCCTCCCCACGACGGAGTCACGCAACACCCGGTCGCGCACCTACGGCCGGACAAGCCCACGGGAGTACGCAGACACGGCGCGGTCCGCCCTTTCGCGCTCGCAGATGCGGCAGCTAGGGTGAGCCGGTGACGATGTTCCGGATCGGTGAGGCGGCCGACCTGCTCGGCGTCAGCAGCGACACCATTCGCCGCTGGGTCGATGCCGGGCGGCTGACGGCCGGGCGCGACGAGCACGGCCACCGGGTGATCGACGGGGTCGACCTGGCCGCGTTCGCCCGCGCCCAGGCCGCCGACCCGGACGCGGGCGCCGAGTTCTCCTCGGCCCGCAACCGGCTGCGCGGCATCGTCGTCGACGTCCGCAAGGACACGGTGATGGCCCAGGTCGACATCCAGGCCGGCCCGTTCCGCGTCGTGTCGCTGATGAGCCGGGAGGCGGTCGACGAGCTCGATCTGCGGGTCGGCTCGATGGCCGTCGCGGTGATCAAGTCGACCACGGTCGTGGTGGAGCGGGCCGCACCCGCCCCGAGCAGGGGAAGGTCGGGCGGATGAGCGCGCGGGCGACGCGTACGGCGATGGCCGTGGTCATGGCGCTGACCGTCGCCGGCTGCGGCGCGGGCGACGACCGGGCCTCCGGCGGCGCCGCGGACGGTCGGGGCACCGGCGCGGTGACGGTGTTCGCGGCCGCCTCGCTGACCGAGTCGTTCCGCCGGATCGGCAAGGACTTCGAGGCCGCCAATCCCGGCAGCACCGTGACCCTCAATGTCGCGGGCAGCTCAGCCCTGGCCAACCAGATCAACCAGGGTGCGCCGGCGGACGTGTTCGCCTCCGCCGCCCCGGCGAACATGGCCACGGTCACCGAGGCGGGCAACGCCGACGGCACGCCGACCACCTTCGCCCGCAACCAGTTGGTCATCGCGGTGCCCCGGGGCAACCCGGGAGGCGTGACCGGGCTGGCTGACCTGAGCAGGCCGGGCGTGAAGGTGGCGCTCTGCGCCAACCAGGTGCCCTGCGGTGCGGCGGCCCGCACCGCCCTGGACACGGCCGGCGTCGCGCTGACGCCGGTCACCCTGGAGCAGGACGTCAAGGGTGCGCTCGCCAAGGTGAAGCTCGGTGAGGTCGACGCGGCCCTGGTCTACCGCACCGACGCGCGAGCGGCGAGCGCCGACGTGACCGGGGTGGAGTTTCCCGAGTCGGCGCGGGCGGTCAACGACTACCCGATCGTCGCGCTGAAGGACGCGCCGAATCCGGCCGGCGCGCGGGCCTTCGTCGCGTACGTCCGCTCGGCGCCGGCGCAGGCGGTCCTCGCCGAGGCCGGTTTCCAGGCGCCATGAGCCAGCTCCTTGAGCACGCCGCGCCCCGACGGCGGGGGCGGGTGCCGATCGCGCTGCTGATCCCCGCCGGGTTGGGGCTGCTCTTCCTCGTCCTGCCGTTGGCCGGGCTGGTGATCCGGGCACCGTGGACCACGCTGCCGCAGCGGCTCACCGAGCCGGGCGCGCTGACCGCTCTGCGGCTGTCGGTGCAGACCGCGACCCTGGCCACAGTGCTCTGCCTGCTGCTCGGGGTGCCCCTCGCCTGGGTGCTGGCCCGGGTCGAGTTCCCCGGCCGTCGACTGGTCCGCGCGCTGGTCACCGTGCCGCTGGTGCTGCCGCCGGTGGTCGGTGGGGTGGCGCTGTTGCTGGTCTTCGGTCGGCGTGGGCTGCTCGGCGGCTGGCTCGACGCCACGTTCGGCATCACCCTGCCGTTCACCACCGCGGGTGTCGTGTTGGCCGAGTCGTTCGTGGCCATGCCGTTCCTGGTCATCGCCGTGGAGGGTGCGCTGCGCGCCGCCGACCACCGCTTCGAGGAGGCCGCCGCGACACTGGGCGCGAGCCGATGGACCACCTTCACCCATGTCACGCTGCCCCTGGTGGCGCCCGGGTTGGCCGCCGGCGCGGTGCTCTGCTGGGCCCGGGCCCTCGGCGAGTTCGGCGCCACCATCACCTTCGCCGGCAACTATCCCGGGCGTACGCAGACCATGCCGTTGGCCGTCTACCTGGCGTTGGAGACCGACCTGGAGTCCGCGATCGTCCTCAGCCTGGTGCTGCTCGTCGTGTCGGTGGGCATCCTGGTGGCGTTGCGCGACCGGTGGATGAGCAGCGCATGAGCAATGCACTGCTGGACGCCCGGCTCGTCGTCGACCGGGGCGCCTTCCAGCTCGACGTGCCGCTGCGGGTCGCGCCCGGCGAGGTGGTCGCGTTGCTCGGCCCGAACGGCGCCGGCAAGACCACCGCGCTGCGCGCGCTGGCGGGGCTGCATCCGCTCACCGCCGGTCACGTCACGCTCGACGCCACCGACCTGGACCGCCCGGCGACGCGCGGCTGGGTGCCCACCGAGCGCCGGCCGATCGGTGTGGTCTTCCAGGACTACCTGCTGTTTCCCCATCTCAGCGCACTGGACAACGTGGCCTTCGGGCCTCGCCGGCACGGCGTCGACCGGAAGACCGCCCGGGCCACGGCCCGGCACTGGCTCGACCGGGTGGGGCTGGACGCCCAGGCGCACCGCCGCCCCCGACAGCTCTCCGGTGGTCAGGCGCAGCGGGTGGCGTTGGCTCGCGCGTTGGCCGTCGCGCCATCGCTGCTGCTGCTGGACGAGCCGCTCGCCGCGCTGGACGCCCGCACCCGACTGGACACCCGCGCGGAGCTGCACCGCCATCTGTCCGCGCACCCGGGCGCGACGGTGCTGGTCACCCACGACCCGCTGGACGCCCTCGCGCTGGCCGACCGACTGGTCATCGTCGAGGGTGGTCGCGTGGTGCAGGAGGGTGACGGGCCGAGCGTCACCGCCCGCCCGCGCACCGACTACGTCGCCCGGCTGGTCGGGCTCAACCTGTACCGGGGCAGGGCCGAAGGGCACGGGGTACGCGTCTCGCCGGACCTGACCCTCACCGTCGCCGACCGGTTGGACGGCGAGGCCTTCGTGGCGTTCCGTCCGGCGGCGGTGGCCCTGCACCCGTCCCGACCGGAGGGCAGCCCGCGCAACACCTGGGCGGGGACGGTGGCCGGCGTCCAGCGGCACGGCGACAACCTCCGGGTGCAGCTGGACGGGCCGATCGGGGTGGCCGCCGACGTCACGCCGGCCGCCGCCGCCCAGCTGCGACTGATTCCCGGTCAGCGAGTCTGGGTGGCGGTCAAGGCGGCCGAGACGCACGCCTACCCAGCCACCGGCTGATTGCCGGGCCGCACGGCCCCTGTCGTTTTCGTCCAAGACGCCGTCGCGGTCGTGACCTAGCGTGGAGCCGGCAGCTCGCCCGAGCGTGAGGAGAAAGCACGATGCGCAACCTGGTCTACACCGGTTTCATGTCGCTCGACGGCGTCGTGGACTCGCCCGGCGGCGGGCCTTCAGAGGAGCACCGCAGCGGCGGGTGGGTGTTCAAGGACCTCGAGTTCGTCCCGGAAGCCTGGTCGCTGAAGGGCGAGGAGCTCGCGGACACGACGGCGTTGATGTTCGGCCGTCGCAGCTACGAGGCGTTCGCGGCGGTATGGCCCGGCTCCGAGGACCACGCCGACTACAAGGAGCTGCCCAAGTACGTGGTGTCGACCTCGCTGTCCGACGACGCCATCGTCGACGGTTGGGGGCCGACCACGATCCTGCGCTCGACGGAGGACGTCGCCGCGCTCAAGGAGAGCGAAGGCGGAGCGATCTTCATCCACGGGAGCGCGGAGCTGGCTCGGCGGCTGTCCGACGCGGGCCTGATCGACCAGTACAACCTGCTCGTCTTCCCCGTGCTGCTCGGTGCCGGCAAGAGCCTGTTCGGCCGGGCCGACCGGGACAAGCACATGCTGTCGCTGCGGGAATCGGAGAGCTACCCGAACGGGATCCTCAAGCTGGTCTACGACGTCAAGCGGTGATCCAGGTCGAGGGCGATCGCGCCGCCGGCCCCCTCACGCAGCTGCCCGACCGTCCGGCCGACGTAGGAGCGCAGTGCCCGGGCCAGGTGCGGCTCGTCGAAGTAGTCGAGCTTGACGACGACCTCGGTGGCCGGGTCACCGGCGGCCAGCAGCTCCGCCGCTGTGCGGGCACGCTCGATCTGCCGGACGGCGCCCTGCGTCAGGCCGGTCGCAGCGCGGAACCGGCGTTCGACCGTACGCCCCGACACAGCCGGGCGGTGACCCCGCAGCACGTCGGCGACGAGCACGTCACGGACCACCACCCCGGCCCGGACGAGACGGTCGACCAGGGCCTCGGCGTCGTCGGGGAAGGGCGTCTCCCAGCGCTGGCCGTCCAGCCGGAACGTCCGACGCGTGGTGTCGGGGAGCGCGATGCCCCCGTTGGTCAACGCCGGCGCCGGCACGGCCCGCAACGAGGTGCCCACCGCGAACTCGATGCCCGTGAAGGTCGCGCCCTCCGGCACCGGCACCGGCGCCGTTGCGGTCCGGGTCTCGGGACCGGAGATGGCCGCGTACGGTAGGCCGGCCTGTTCCCAGAACACCAGGCCCCACCGCACCCCGGCGACGGATGTCATCGTCGTGACCTGTTCGCTCGTGCAGGTCCAGACGGTGTCCACCCAGGGCGAGGCAGACCCGCGCGTCGTGAACCGCAGTCCCAGTCCCACCGGCGAAGGATAGTCGCTGTGCGCCGCGTCCCCGGGGATGGCGCCGGTGACTCCGCGAAGAGGGAGGGCAGGACAGTGGAGCAGGGCACTCGCGACGAGGTGGTCGCCCGGCTGGCCGAGGCGGTCGGGGCCGTGCGGGTCGCCCACCCGACGCGGGTGGCCATCGACGGGCCGCCCGCCGCCGGCAAGACCACCCTCGCCGACGAGCTGGCCGTCGTCCTACGCGAACAGGGCCGCGACGTCATCCGGGCGACGATCGACGATTTCCTCTTTCCCCGCAGACAGCGCTACGCGCGCGGCGAGTTCTCGGCCGAAGGCTGCTACTTCGACACCCACGACCACGGGGCGTTGAACCGCGTTCTGCTGGATCCGCTCGGCCCGGACGGAGATCGAGGCTTCCAACCCACCGTCTACGACCGCACCACGGACACGGTGCTGACCCCGCCGGTGACGACCGCCCCGGTCGACGCCGTGCTGGTCTTCGACGGCGTCTTCCTCATGCGCCCGGAACTGGTTGACCGGTGGGACCTGCGCGTCCTCGTGTCGACCGCGTTCGAAGCGACAGTGGAACGTGCCGTGATCCGGGAACGTCGGGTGTCATCTCGTGCCGACGTCGAACGGCGCTGGCACGAGCGGTACATCCCCGCCCAGCGGCTCTACGTCGCCACGGCGCGCCCGGGCGATCACGCCGACATCATCGTGCACAACGACGAGCCCCAACGGCCAGGCTGGGAGAGCCACGCGCACGCTGACCGCTGAGCCGCCGCGGTCAGTCGGTGAGCAGGTCGTGGTGTGCGGCGCGCAGCCGGGCCAGCGCCGGGTCGCTGCCGGGGACGACCCGGCGATCCAGCTCGGCCCACACCTCGGCCAGCGCCACGCGGACCGCACTCAGCTCGGCGGCGTGCCGCTGGCTGCTGCGTCGGTGCTGTTCGTCGAGGCGCCGGGCCCAGCCGGCGGTGACCGTGGCCAGCCGGTCGGCGTCGGCGCGGGCCTGCGCGGCGCTGCGGGCGGCCGAGGCGGGGACGATCGCGGCGACCGGGCGGGGATCGCCGTCGCGGGTGACGACGGTGACCGCGTCGGTCAGCTCGGCCAGCGCGACGAGCTGGCTGAACCGGGTGCGCGCCTCACGCAGCGGCACGGAACGCGGCGGGTCGGGATGAGGGGTGAGCGCGGGGACGGCCATGGATGCATGGTGTCGCCCGGGTACGACAGATTTGCGTCGTCAGTGGACGGTGGTCGGCGATCCGCTCGCCCCGGCCAGCCACTCGTCGGCCAGCACCGACCAGACTTCGAGGTCGATTCGCTCCTGCGGGCCGGGGATGACCTGGCGCAGCGTGCCGTCCAGGCGCAGGCCGAGTCGACGGGCGAGTGCCTTGCTGCGGGTGTTGTCGGCGTTGGTCCGCCACTCCACCCGCTGGATGCCGCGCTCGCGCACCGCCCAGTCGACGATCCGGCGGACCGCCGGCGCCACCATGCCCTTTCCCTCGGCTGCCGGCTCCACCCAGCAGCCGACCTCGCAGACACCCCGGGTCACGTCGAACGACACGAGCATGACCCCGCCGACCAGCGTGCCGCGCCACCACAGCCCCCAGATGCCGCCGCTGTCGCTGGCCCACCGGTCGGCGTACCGCTGCAACACCGCACGGGCCGACGCCAGGTCGGTGGCCACGAAGGTCGGCGACACCCAGGGCTGGATGTGCTCCCGGGCCCTGTCGAGATTGGCGAGGAACTCCTCGGCAAGCCAAGGGTCCAGCGGGCGCAGCTCGACCTCCTCGGTCAGCGGCAGGGCGAACACCGGGCCTCCCCGAAGGTGCGCTGGCAACGACGGGTAGCAGACTCGCACAGGGCCGCAGGCCGGCTGCGGGCCGGGGCCGCTCACTCCGGCAGATGGGTACGCAGGGCGGCGAACTGGGCCACTGTCAGGTAGGAGGGGTTGGCGGCCTGAGGTTGACGGAACACCTCCAGGTCAGCGAGTCGGTCATCGGCGCGCAACACCGTGCGGGGCACCCGGTCGCCGGCGGCGAGGATGGGCAGGTCCAGTGGCACCGACCAGGGCTGGCCCCCAGCGCCTGGCTCGGCCACCCCGGTGACCCGTCCGACACCCCACACCCCGTATGGCAGTCGGGCACGGCTGCCGCTGGCCCAGAAGACCACCGGCTGCCCGGCGCGCATGAGCCGCGCCCGATAGCCGGGGCGTACGCACCAGCTCGTCACCAGTGGCTCGGCGGCGAACCGGGCGTTGAGGTCGACCAGGTCGGCGTTGCCTTTGATCAGCCAGGCGCCCAGGTCGTCGAGGCGCACCCGTGGCTCGGTCATCCGCTCATCCTGCCCCGCCGACGGCCACCCCAATCAGATGATCATGTGGGTCCAGTAGCTGAGCCAGAGCACGAACAGGGCGCCCTGCACGACGGCGAGCGTCGCGGTCAGCCACACGTCGACGCTCGCGCGGCGGGCCCAGCGCGCCAGCACCAGAGCCACCGGGAAGGCGGCGAGCAGGTAGCGCAGCAGACTCTTGTACACCGCCGGGCCCATCGACAGGGGCACCAGCACCATGAGTACGCCGTACACCAGGTAGGGCAGCTCCCGGCGGCGGAACCCGGCGACCAGCACCGCCAACACGGCCACCGCGAACCACAGCCGCGCGGCGTCGCGTGGTTCCCCGGCCAGCCCGTGCAGCAGCACCGGCACCGGGTTCTGCACCCTGATTCCCCAGCCGGTCTCCTGGGCGTGCTGGTAGGCGAACCAGTCCCCGCCGCGCCACCGGCAGTACGCCATGAAGGTGAACCACCCGGCGGGCAGCAGCAGCAACGGCCAGCCGATCCGCAGATAGCCGAGCAGGGCGCGCGGGCCGAGCCGCCAGTCGTGCTGGCGGAGCAGCACCAGGGCCAGCGGCAGCGCCACGAGCAGGCCGACGGAACGGCTCATCGCCAGGAAGTAGCCGAGCACACCGACCAGCAACCAGCGGCGCCGCTCGGCGTAGTAGAACGCGGCCAGCGCGAGACAGACGAACAGCGACTCGGTCAGCGCCGCCTGGAACAGGAACGCGGTCGGCAGCAGCACCAGGTACCGGGTGAACCGGCGGGCCGCGCCCGCGTCGCCGAGCAGGAGTTCGGCCAGCCGGTAGCCGTACCAGAGCGCCAGCAGGAACGCCACGTTGCTGATCACCAGCAGGGCCAGCGCGTTGTCGCCGCCGAGCACCGCGCCGAGGGGCCGGGCCAGGAACGGGTACAGCAGCGGGAACCCGAAGTCCCGCCACGGCCCGGTCAGCGGCAGCTCGCTCAGCCGCAGGTAGAGCAGAGCGTCCCAGGCGAACCAGAAGGAGATCCACCGGTGCCCGGAGATCTCCCGCTGTTGCGCCCACATCAGCGCCTCGTCCGGCGGCGGTGCCCCGGGAATGCCGTCCCAGGCGTGCAGGGCCAGCAGCCCTAGCAGGGTCAGCACCACCTTCGCGCCGAGAAACAGACCGATGACGTACGCCCAGGGCTCCGGCACCCGGCGAGCCAGGCGGGCCGCTCCGCGGCCGGCCGTGGCCGTGCGGGCGGCCAGCGCCGCCGCGCCGCTGCGCCACCGGTGCATCCGCCCCCGCTCCCCCGGTCCATCGGCCCGCCCGCCGCCGCGCGGGGTGTCGCCCTTCTTGTTGTACGCCGCCGCGCGCCGCACCGGAGCGAAAATGAACCACCATCAAGGGTGACATTACGCGCAGAACGGGTACGCGCCGCGCCTCAACCATGACGGTGGGCAGGGAGCGCGGCAGCATGAGCGAGCAGCACGGCACGGTGATCATCGGTGCGGGGCCGGCAGGGCTCACGGCGGCGTACGAGCTGCTGAGACACGGCCTGCCGGTGCAGGTGTTCGAGGCGGACGAGGTGGTCGGCGGGATCAGCCGGACCGTGGAGCGCGACGGGTGGCGGTTCGACATCGGCGGGCACCGGTTCTTCACGAAGGTGCCCCGAGTGGAGGCGTTCTGGCACGAGATCCTGCCCGACGAGGACTTCCTGACCCGACCCCGGATGAGCCGGATCTTCTACCGGGGCGCGCTGTTCAACTACCCGCTCAGCGCCATGAACGCCCTGCGCAACCTGGGGCTGCCCGAGGCGGCCCGCTGCCTCGGTTCGTACGCCCGGGCCCGCCTGCGCCCACCGAAAGATCAGTCGCACTTCGAGGGCTGGGTGTCGGCCCGATTCGGCTGGCGGCTGTACTCGATCTTCTTCAAGACGTACACCGAGAAGGTGTGGGGAATGCCGGCCGACCGGTTGCAGGCCGACTGGGCCGCGCAGCGGATCAAGAACTTGTCGCTGGCCACGGCGATCCGCAACGCGCTGCTGCCCAGCCGCCGGCGCACGGACGTGACCAGCCTGATCGAGGAGTTCCAGTACCCGAAGTACGGGCCGGGGATGATGTGGGAACGCTGCGCCGAGCAGGTCCGCAAGCGTGGCGGACAGCTGTCGACCGGCACCTGGGTGACCGCCGTGCACCGCGACCCGAAGCGACGGCGGGCGATCAGCGTGACGGTCGACGGCGCGGGCGGGCAGCGTACGCAACCGGCCGGCGACGTGATCTCGTCGATGCCGATCTCGGAGCTGGTGTCCGCGATGCGTCCGCCGGCACCGCCGGAGGTGCTGGCCTGCGCCGCCGACCTGGGCTACCGCGACTTCCTGACGGTCGCGTTGGTGGTGCCGGCGGAGTTCTCGTTCCCCGACAACTGGATCTACGTGCACGACCCGGGAGTGCGGGTGGGCCGGATCCAGAACTTCGGCTCCTGGTCGCCGTACCTCGTCAAGGACGGGCGCACCTGCCTCGGGCTGGAGTACTTCGTGTTCGAGGACGACGAGATGTGGCGTACCCCGGATGCCGACCTCGTGGCGTTGGCGACCGCGGAGCTGGAGCGGTTGGGGTTGGTCCGACCCGGTGTGGTGGAGGCCGGCTACGTCGTGCGCATGCCGAAGGCCTACCCGGTGTACGACGAGCGCTACCAGCACAACGTGGACGTCATCCGTGCCTGGCTGGCCGAGGCGGTGCCGAACGTGCACCCGGTGGGCCGCAACGGCATGCACCGCTACAACAACCAGGACCACTCGATGCTGACCGCGATGCTCACGGCCGAGAACATCGCCACCGGCAGTACGCATGACGTCTGGTCGGTCAACGTCGAGCAGGACTACCACGAGGAGTCCTCCGGCGGCGACGGTCGACGGGGCACGGGCCGGGACGCACCGGTGGTGCCCAGCCGGATCATCGCGGCTCCGATCAACGTGCCCGAGGGTGTCGGTGCGGCGGGGAGCGGCGATCGACCCAGGCAGGTGCCGCTGGGCTGACGCCGCCCGACCCTGCGCCGCGCCACACATCGGCGATCCCGACGGCAGTTCAGCGATGTTGAAGCAGGCCTCGCTCGGCCATGTGGGCTCGCAACGTCTCGGCATCCTCGGCCGACATCAACCAGCGTGGGATCACGGTGGCCGGCATCCGGCCGACGTACACGATCCAGAAGTCTGGAGTGTCCCTGACCTGGGCGACCCCGTCCCAGGCGATGCCGCCGGACTCCGAGCCGCTACGCATCATGATGTTGGCATCGGTGATGTCGTAGGCGCCCTCGACGGCATAGCCACTGGAACGGCGTCGGGCGCGCAACCGCACCCAGGGCCAGTAGAGCATCGACAGCACGCCACCCACGATCAGCGTCACCCACAGCGGCGAAATCTGCTCGCCCCACGAGAACCCCCGCGACAGTGCCACACCGATCGCTCCGACCGCCGCCAGCGTCGCACCGATGTAGCTGAACCTGCGCAGCCGAACACTGGCGAGCGCAGCGGCCACCCGGCCCGGGTAGGCGGGATCGGCGGGGACGTCGAATCGGATGTGCACGTCAGAACGATAGTGCCCCGAACCACGTCCGGGCCTGGCGGACACCGAACCGCCGGAGTGCTGGCCAGGGTGCTGTGACACATCGCCCACCCCAGAGGCCAGCGAAGCCGACAGCCGATACCTACAGTCGGGCCATGAGCACCGACGAAGGCGCGCGGGCCTGGCTCCGCCGGCACGGAGCGGAGCAGATCGCCCATCCCGGTGGCAACCTGTACGCCCACCTGTGTCGGGTCAGCGAACGACTCGCCGTGCTCGGCTGCGGCAGTGACGTGCAGGTCGCGGGCCTCACCCACGCCGTCTACGGCACCGACGGGTTCGACCTCGCCCTGCTCGATCGCGCCGATCGCGCGGTGCTGCGAGACCTCATCGGCGCCGACGCGGAAGAGCTTGTCTACCTGTACGGCGCCTGCGACCGTGAACGCAGCTGGCGAAAGCTGGCACAGACCGGCCAGGTGTTCGACCGCTTCGCACATCAGGTGCGGACGCCGGATGCGGCTCAACTGCGGTCGCTCGTGGACCTGAGCATCGTCAACGAACTGGACGTCATTGAGCAGGATCCTGCGGTGGCGGACCGGCACGGCCCCTACTTCCGCGACCTGTTCGCCTCCTGGGCCCCACTGGCCTCCGCGCCGGTCATCCGCGATGCGCAGCGGGTCCTGCGGCCGTGACATCGATGACACACACGCGCGTACGCGTGCGAGCCGTCTACCCCGGCAGCTTTGATCCCTTCACTCCCGGGCATGCGAACGTGGTGAACCGGGCACGCGGCCTGTTCGACGAGGTGGTCGTGCTCGTCGCGGTCAACGGCACCAAGCATCCGACGATCAACGAGCAGGAGCGAGCGGCCGCCGTTCGGGCCATCCTGCCGGTGGAGTGGACCTCCGTCACCGTTGTGGCCTGGAGTGGATTGACCTCCGCCTACTGCCGAAGCCACGACGTGGGGGTGATCGTCCGCGGCGTGCGCAACACCACCGACCTTCAGGCCGAGTGTCAGCTCGCCGCGATGAACCAGTCGCTGGGCGTCCCCACGGTATTTCTGCCCGCGCGGCCCGAACTGGCCGCGGTGTCCTCCACCGCGGTGCGGGCGCTGGGGCCGTTGCCCCCGTCCACGCGGCCGTAGGCAGCCAGACATCGGCAGACCCCAGGCGTCACGGCAGGTGCGTGCAGTGGGCCACCGTGGCGTCGTCCGGGGCCTGAGCGGCGGCGGCACCGAGGCCGTCGACTTCGGCCTGCCGGACGCGGCGGATGACACCGGATGGGCCGTCGGCGGCGAGCATTTCCAGGACGCCCGGCCAGTCGGTGAGGCCGTACGGGCTGACGATACGGCTGGCACCGTTGCTGAGCAGCGCGGCACCGTTCAGGTCGGCGAGGGACCGGCTGCCGGTCACCGCCTCCCGGGCCGCGCGCGGGTCGTCCTTGGCGATCCAGTAGCCGCCGACCTGGTTCCGGCGGGCCCGCAGCGCCTCGGCGCAGGAGTCGCGGACGCGGTCGTACTCCAGGGTTCCCTGTGCAATGCCGTCCAGGGGCGCCGAGCAGTCACGCCGGGCGGTGACCTCACGGTCGTCGGTGATCACCTGAGGGCCACCGTGGGCCGGGTCGAGGATGAGGAACGAGTCCGCGAGCAGCAGATAGTCAAGGCGGCCCCGGTACGCGCGCACCACCGCGACGGTGGCCTGCGGGCTGCGCGGGTCCCCGATGTCGCAGGTGTCGCCGTGCGCGGCGGCTGTCTCGCCGATGGCGGTGGCGAGGACGGCCGTGAGGTCCTGCCCGTCGTCGCGCGACAGGTGGCCGAGCAGCGCTCCGCCGAGACGCTGCGTGTACCAGGCGACCCCGTGGAAGCAGAGTGATTCGGCCCCGGGGATGCCGGCACCGTCGAGCAGGACGACAGCGCCGGGAACCGCGCCGACGAAGTCCTCGTTCGACCGACCGGCCCGACCGGCGCTCGTCGCCAGGCTGACGTGCACGTGTGCGCTCCCGTGCGACAGATGCCTCGATTGAGGTCAGACGTATCCGGTCCAGGGTTCTCCGACGCCCGCGCGCACAACGCTGCACCCGGGAGGGAGGTCAAGAACGTCGATCAGGCTGGGGTCCTCGTCGACGGCATGGTGCAGGTGCCCGACCTTGCCGTCGCTGCCGCTCGCATCGGAAGCTCCGATCAGCTGCCAGACGCCGTCGTCCGCGTCGTGCCTGACGAACAGAACAGGCTCGTCGCGTTCGAAGACCTCAGGGGTCTGGATACAGCTGGTGCCCAGAAGCCAGTGCCGCATCCACCAGGCTCGCCGATCGCGCTGCATGACCTGGTCGGTGACCCACCAGACGAACGGCAGGTCCTCGTGGGCGCGCGACTGGTCCGCGGTCAGGTCCGGGCCGCCCTGCGGGACCCGCTCGAACGGCTCGTCGACGAGCGAGAACGCGTGACCGTCCTCGTTCGCGAAGATGACCGCGTGGAACGTGCCACCGCCAGGATTGCCGGCACCGATCCCGATGGACAGACGGGCGACGTGCGGGTCCGAGCCGGTGGTCCAGCCGAACGCGTACGAGGCAAGCTCACCATTCGGCCCCACGAACTCGCCGAACGCACGCCGGTCCATGCCGCTGACATCGGCCGTCGGCACCTCAACGAGCGCGCCCTCCAGCACCTGGATCTCCACGCCGGCAACATAACGGATCGGCGGTCGTCGCTCTCGGACCAGGTGCCCGGACGGCGGCAGTAATCGAGGTTGACAGGCTCAAGCCAGCTGCGGCAACCTTGCGGTTCACCACGCGAATGGCGTGGCCACTCTGCATGAAGGAATGACGCCTGTGATCCGGGTAGGCCGAGCGACCGCCTGAGTGTTGACCACGCGACGAATGGTCGTCGCGGTGTTCTCCACGGTGAGCGGTCCAACGCTTCTTTCGCCCATCGCAGCTTCTCCCATGCATCGAGGTTCACGTTGACCATGGATGTCCGCATCCAGCAGTCCGTCGTCGCCAATCTGTCCAATCGACCCGCACCCGTAGAGGTGGGGCCATTCGTGATCGGGATGGATCCGACAACGGCCAGTCCCCACATCAACTACGCGACTCCGCATCCCGGTGCTGTCATCACCGCAGCTGACGTCACCGCCCTGGCCGCGGCCTTCCGCGCAGCTGATCGCAAACCGCGCCTGGAGTACGTCATCAGCTGCGCCCCCGGTCTGGAGGCACTCCTGGTCGCTGCCGGCTTCATCGTGGAAGCGCGGCACACCTACCTGGTCTGTGTGCCGGGCGCATTGACGACACCACCCACGCTCGACCACCTCAAGCTGCACGAACCCGGCACCGATGCTGAACGCGCCGCACTGATCGGTGCCCAGAACGAAGCCTTCGGCGGCGATCCGGTGGCCTCCAGTGCTGACGTGGCTCGGCTCCGGCGCCAACAGGAGGCCGGCGGCGTGATCGTCATGGCCGTCACCGACGACGGCACCTGCGCCGGAGGCGGTGGAGCGGCCCCGCCCACCGGCGCGGTGAGCGAGGTCGCCGGCATCGCCGTTCGCGCGCCCTACCGCCGTCGGGGACTGGCTGGCGCGATCACCGCCGAGATCACTCGGCGGCTGTTCACCACGGGCACGGAGATCACCTGGTTGGAGGCCTCCAGCGAGGATTCGTGGCGGATATACGAGCGCGTCGGCTACCGACCCACCGGTGAACGGCTCTACATCGGTTTGGGCTGAGGTCCGAAACAGGCCCCGGGCGGAGGTCCACCGACCAAGGCCCGGGGTCGCCTCTCCGGCACACGACGAAACACCCCGGTCAGGGTTTGCGGGCAACCGCGCCGTAGATCGAGGCGTCGGCCAGGGCTGGCCGCTGCTCCGGCGGCACCTGCGGGCGCCACTCGGTGACCGGGACGATGCCGGGCTCGGCCAGCTCCAGACCGGTGAAGAAGCGGGCGAACTCCGCACGGTCGCGGGGCACCGCGTCCTGCTTCATCCGGCCGGAGTCGAACTCGGCGTACATCCGCTCGACGATCTGGTTGGGGATGTGGTCGGTGGTGAAGTGGGTCAGCGCCAGCCAACTGCCTGACGGCAGCGCGTCGAGCAGCCGGGCGACGTGCTCGTGTGGGCGGTCGTCGTCGGTCAGGAAGTGCGTCACGGCGATCAGCACCAGGCCCACCGGCTGGGACAGGTCAAGTGTGGTGTGCAGTTGCGGGTCGGCGAGGATCTTCTCCGGGTCACGCAGGTCGGCGTCGAGGTAGGCGGTGGCGCCGGCCGGGTCGCTGGTCAACAGCGCCCGAGCGTGGACCAGCACCATCGGGTCGTTGTCGACGTAGACCACCCGGGACTCGGGCACGACAGACTGCGCCACCTCGTGGGTGTTGTCGGCGCTCGGTATGCCGGTGCCGATGTCGAGGAACTGCCGGATGCCGGCCTCCTCGGTGAGGAACCGGACGGCCCGGCCGAGGAAGGCCCGGTTCTCCCGGGCAAGGGTGCGTACTCCCGGGTAGACGGCCGCGATCTGGTCCCCGGACTCCCGGTCGACAGCGAAGTTGTCCTTGCCGCCGAGCCAGTAGTTGTAGCGGCGAGCCGGATGCACCACAGTGGTGTCGATCCGGTCGGCACCCCGACCCTCGGATGATTCCGACGTGGATGGCACCGTCACGAGACCTCCCCAGGTCACCCGGCTGCGTCGCCGTGTGGCACGACGCACGATCTGACCATGGTAGGTGCTGGGCATGGGAGCGAGGGGCCCGTCCGGGCCTCACCGACCGGCGGCGACACCGTAGGAAACCGCTTACCAGTGCGCTATTGACGGTCATCACTGGCTGTCAGTACCGTGATGCGGGCAGCAAGAAAGCGCTTTCCGGCCCTCACCGTCCAACAGGGAGCGAGCGCCCCGATGCCCCGACACCTCCGCGCGTTCTGCCTCATCCTGCTCACCATCGCCGCCGTGGTGAGCACCACCACCGCCCTGCCCGCCGAAGCCGCCCCACGCTTCCGGGTGCTGGTCTTCTCCAAGATCACCAACTTCTACCACGACTCGATCCCGGTCGGCATCGCCGCGATCCAGCAGCTCGGCGCCGCCCACAACTTCGAGGTCGTCGCCACCACCGACGCCGCCGCGTTCACCGACGCCAACCTCGCCACGTTCGACGCCCTGGTCTTCAACAACACCAACTCGCTCCCGACCTCGGGCGACCTGCTCAACGCCAGCCAGCGGGCCGCGCTGCAGACGTTCATCCGCAACGGCGGCGGCTGGGCCGGCCTGCACGCCGCCTCGGCCAGCGAGCGTGACTGGCCCTGGTACGAGGGCCTGGTCGGCACGATCTTCGACTATCACCCCGACTTCTCCTCCACCGGCGGCACCTTCCCCGGCCGGGTGAAGGTGCTCGACCGGGCGCACCCCTCCACCCGCAACCTGCCGGAGCTCTGGGAGCAGAGCGAGGAGTGGTACAACTGGCGGACCAACCCGACCGGCAACGTGCACACCCTCGCGCAGATCAAGGTGCGCGACGGGATCAACGGACTGGACGAGGGCGTCGACCACGCGTACTCCTGGTGTCAGCGCTACGACGGCGGCCGGTCCTGGTTCACCGCCGGCGGGCACGCCAGCTCCCAGTTCAGCAGCGCGACGTTCCTGGAGCACCTGCGCTACGGCATCGAGTGGGCGGCCGGCGCTGTCGCCGGCGACTGCTCGGCCACCAGGACCAGCAATTTCGAGCGGGTGGGGCTGGTCACCGAGAACCTGGCCGACCCCTTCGAGTTGGCCGTCGGCCCGGACCGGAAGGTCTACTACATCCAGCGCACCGGCGCGCTGAAGGTGGTCAACTCCGACACCCTCCAGGTCACCACACTGCTGGACTTCGCGTACACCTCGGCGATGACCGACCAGTCCGACGGGCTGCTCGGGATGACCCTCGACCGCAACTTCGCGAGCAACGGCTGGATCTACCTGCTCTGGTCGGACAAGACCCTCAAACAGCTGAACCTGTCCCGGTTCACTGTCGCCAACAACAGCGTCGCGCTCTCCTCGGAGAAGCGCCTGCTGACCGTCCCCACCTACCGGGGTGAGGGTCGGGCCAACTCGCACATGGGCGGTTCGCTGGCCATGGACGCGGCCGGGCGGCTCTACGCGGCGATCGGCGACAACACCGACCCGTTCGCCTCCAGCGGCTACACGCCCGTCGACGAGCGGGCCGGCCGCGCCGCCTGGGACGCCCAGGGCACCGCCGGCAACACCAACGACCTGCGCGGCAAGATCCTGCGGATCACACCACAGGCCGACGGTACGTACACAGTGCCGAGCGGCAACCTCTTCCCCGCCGGCACCGCGAAGACCCGCCCGGAGGTCTACGCGATGGGCATGCGCAACCCGTTCCGGATCACCGTCGAGCCGCAGACCAACGCGGTACTGGTGGCCGACTACGGCCCGGACGCCCGCGCCGCCGATCCCAACCGTGGCCCGGAGGGGACTGTCGAGTTCAACCGGATCACCAGTGCCGGCAACTACGGCTGGCCGTACTGCGTGGGCAACAACATCCCGTTCAACGACTACAACTTCGCCACCAGCACCTCCGGGGCGAAGTTCAACTGCGCAGCGCCGGTCAACGACTCGCCCAACAACACCGGCCTGACGACCCTGCCGGCGTCGAAGTCCGCGCTGGTCTGGTACGCGTACTCGGCCTCCACCCAGTTCCCCGAGGTCGGCACCGGCGGCGGCGGGCCGATGAGCGGCCCGGTCTACGACTACGACCCGGCCAACACCCGCACCACGAAGTTCCCCGAGTACTTCGAGGGCAAGTGGATCACCTATGAGCTGACCCGCAAATGGTTCAAGACGCTGTCGATCCACAAGACGGCGCAGACCTTCAGCAACGCGCGCTTCGGCCCCACCGCCGTGGGTGACCTCCAGTCGATCAACGGGATCTTCGGCAACATGAGCTGGATCCAGCCCTTCGAGGCGGAGTTCGGGCCGGACGGCTCGCTCTACGTCATCGACTTCGGCGAGGGCACCGGCAGCGGTCGCGGCGGCAGCAACGCCGGCGCGGGCATCTACCGCATCGACTACGTGGCCAACGGGCGACCACCGGCCGTGAAGATCGCCGCCACCCCGGACAGCGGGCGCACCCCACTCGCGGTGTCGTTCTCCTCGGCCGGGTCGGCCGCCGGTGACGGTTCGGCGCTCAGCTACGCCTGGGACTTCACCAACGACGGCAGCACCGACTCCACAGCGGCCAACCCGAGCCACACCTACTCGACAGCCGGCAGGCACACCGCCCGGCTGACCGTCCGCAACAGCGGCAACGGGTTGACCGCCACCGCGGTCACCGAGGTGGTGGTCGGCAACACCCGGCCCACGGTGACCATCACCGTGCCGGACGGGGGCTTCTTCGACTTCGGCGACAAGATCCCGTACACGGTGACGGTCACCGACCCGGAGGAGAGCACTATCGACTGCTCGAAGGTCACCGTGCAGACGCAGCTCGGTCACGACTCGCACGCCCATCCGCTGGACGTCTACACCGGCTGCTCGGGGCTGCTCGCCACCGAGGCCGACGCCGGTGACGGGCACGGGCCGGGGCAGAACCTCTACACCGTGGTCACCGCGCACTACACCGACGGCGGCGCGGCCGGCGGCGTACCGGCACTGACCGGCTCGACCCGGGCCCAGTTGCAGCCCAAGAGCAAGGAGGCCGAGCACTTCACCGCCCAGTCCGGCATCATCGTGAACGACCGGGCGACCGCCCGCGCCGGCAAGCGGCTCGGCGAGGTCGACCACAACGACTGGGTGGCGTACGGGCCGGTGGACCTGCGCAACGTCGGCTCGGTGACGCTCGGGGTGACCAACGGCGGGCTCGGCGGCACCATCGAGCTGCGGACCGGCTCCCCCACCGGCACCCTGGTGGGCGCGGCCACCATCGGCTCGACCGGCGGGTGGGACAACCTGGTGTCGCCCACCGTCACGCTCACCAACAAACCAGCCGGCACCACCACCCTGTACGCGAAGTTCGTCAACGCCGCCCAGGTCGGCGGCACCCCGGACCTGCTGTCACTGGACTGGTTGCGGTTCAACGGCGCCGGGGTCAAACAGGAACCGGGCGGGACGCTCGCCCTCGCGGCCAACGCGGCAAGCGGCACCGCGCCGCTGACCACCACGCTCACCGCCACCGCAACAGCGCCGTCCGGGCAGAGCATCACCGACTACGTGTGGGACTTCGGTGACAACAGCGCCATCACACACGGGGCGACGCTGCGGTCGACCGCCCACAGCTACCCCCGCAAGGGGACCTTCACCGTCCGGGTGACGACCACCTACACCAGCGGAGAGACCCGCTCGGCCAACCTGACCATCACGGTCAACTGATGATCGAGCGGTGGCGGGCAGGGATCGACCTGTCCGCCACCGCCGGGCCCAAGGCCAAGAGCGGTCTGCTTGCGAGTCACCGAGCCTATCGGTCAGCAGGCGCTGCACGTCGGCGACGACCTGCTCGGCATCCCTGCGCTCGGCCCGCGACAACAAACCAGCCACGACGGCCCGCGCCGCCAGCCGTTGTTCGCCTCCAGACCATCCTCGAACACCAACTGCCGCCGGGCAGGGTTTACGCTGTGGCTCACGGTCACTGCATGATCTTCGGCTTCCTCACGCCATCGATGATCATGCAAGGCGCCGTGCTCAATTGAGGCACCGCACCGGAGACGACGTGGCGAACCAGTTCCAGAAAGCTATGCGGTTGATGCGCAGCAACGACGCACAGACCCAGGAGGACGGGTTCCACCAGCTGCGGCCCCACGTCGCGCAGCACCTCGACGAGCTGATCATCGAGTTCAACCGCGAGACCGCCCATGGCCTGCGCTGCTGGTTACTCGAACTGATCGGTGAAGCCCGCGCCGAACAAGCCCTGCCTGTGCTCATCGACCAGCTCCACGGCGACGACGAATCGCTGCGGTTCTGGGCTGTCAGAGGCCTCGAACGGCTCGACACCAAACAAGCACGTCGCGAGCTGTACCAGGCCCGCACTACCGGCTTGATCCCCTGACCCGCGAAGCCAGATCGCGAAGCGTCACTGGAGTACCAGGCCGTGCTTCTGAAGTGCTCGTGTTGGGCCTACTCGCAACGGTGGGTAGCCTGCCGGCATGGCAAAGGTTGTCACCTACCTGGAGATGAATAACGCCAAGGACCTGCAACCTGGGAAGGTGGTGCCGGACCTTTTCCTACGGCGCGTTGACGGTGGCCTGCCGGTCGTGCGTGCCACCACTGCTCAGGTCGGAGGCCCCTACGGGTGGCGGAGTGCATCTCGCACGAATGAAGAGTGGCAGGAGCTGATGCAGCGTCGTCCGCGGCGCCAATACTGGCTCATCGCTCTGAAGGACGAGACCGTGGGGGTCGCAAATTTGGAACCCCAGCCTCACGGAGATGTGGAGATCACCACCTTTGGGCTGTTGCCCGAATATGTCGGGAGGGGTCTCGGTGGCCACGCGCTGACGCTGACCATCCGGCAAGCATGGGACAGTGAGGCCGTGGAGTCTCCGGCTGTACGCAGGGTTTGGCTGCACACATGCTCGTTGGACCATCCGAATGCACTACGCAACTATCAGCGACGCGGCTTGACTGCCTATCGCACGGAGGTCGAAGCCGAGTAATAGTCACGCCAACGAACCCGACTCGAAGACGATTCGCCTACTGTCGTTGCCGTACTAGGCTTCCGCCATGCTGATCATCGATGGCGCGGGCCGGTGGACCGCACCCGCCGAGGCCGCCAACGACTGGGTCGAACAGCTGAGAGTGCCGGACCTGTCGGTGGGGACCTACTGCATCCCGGCGGGCGGTTTCGACGCCCAGAGTCCGCACACCGAGGACGAGATCTACGTGGTCACCGCGGGGCGGGCCCGGATCGTGACCCCGGACGGCGCGGCCCAGGTGGGCCCGGGTTCGGTGATCTTCGTGCCGGCTGGCGAGGAGCACCGGTTCGACGAGGTGACCGAGGACCTGGCACTGCTGGTGGTGTTCGGCCCGGCGTACGGCTCGCGCGCTCCGGGTCCGCGAGCCGAGTAGAGCGGGCGAGTCGCCAGCCCGGAGGTTGACGGTGAAATCGCTTGGAGCTGCACCGAGGCGTGCAGTCGAGCCAGCCTGACTGCGTCGCCGGCTCGGCCGCGCCGGACCACGTAACGGTCGCTCTCCATTGTCATGCCGTGTCTCCCGTGGGGCTCAGATACGGTTTCGTCCTCCACAATGGTTGCACGCTCGAACCATCTGGTTGTACCGTCGAACCATGCAGCCTGGCGAGGTCGACGCGGCGCAGGAGGCCCTGATGCGGTTCGTCCGCAACTTCGGCCTCCACCAGCCCGACCGGACTCCGTGCGGGCAGCCGCTGCCGGTCTCGGAGGCGCACGCCATGGTGGAGATCGCCCGGGAGGGGCAGATCCGGCAGGTGGAGCTGGCTCGCAGGCTGCGTCTGGAGAAGAGCACCGTCAGCCGCCTGGTCACCAACCTGGTCAACAGAGGCTGGGTGCACCGGGAGACAGCCGAGGGTGACGGCCGTGGCGTTCTGCTTCTGCTGACGGCCGCCGGCACCACCGCCGCCGCCCGGCAGGCCGACGCCCGCCGGGACCGGCTCACCACCCTGCTCGATCGCGTCCCCGACGACCAGCGCGCGGCAGTGGTGCGTGCGCTCCAGACCCTCGCGGAGGCCACCAATGAACCGTCCTGACCGCCCTCGTGCCCATCGCGCGCTGCTCCTGGCGGCCGTCGCTGCCACCGCGCTCAGCGGCGGCTGCGCAGACGACCCGGCACCGTCGACACCGACGGCCAGCTCCAGTCGACAGGCCGACGTCGCCGAGCGAGGCGCGTCCGTCATGCCGTTCGACCTGGATCGCACCACGCACCGCTTCACCAAGACCGACACCGGTGGCGTGCAGACCGTGGTCGCCGACGACCGCCAGGACACCACCCAGATCACTCTTGTCCAGCAGCATCTGACCGCCGAGGTCGAGCGGTTCCGGCGTGGCGACTTCGGCGATCCCGCCCGCATCCACGGCACCGAAATGCCCGGCCTGGCAGCGCTTCAGGCACACGACGGGCGGATCACCATCGAGTACGCGACCACACCCGGCGGCGCACAGGCCACCTACACCACCGACGACGCCGCGCTCCGCGATGCCCTGCACCACTGGTTCGACGCCCAGGTCAGCGACCACGGCGAGCACGCCACCCGCTAGGCGCCACCGCCGGCCGCCCGGGCCGCGTGTCCTCGCCGCCGCCAGAGCACGGTGCACGCCACGGCCAGGGCCAGCTCGAGCAGCGGCGCGACGCCGACCCCGGCGAGCGTGCAGGCCACCGCCAGCAACGCGGGCGGCACCCAACACCAGGCGGGCACGGTCCGCGGCGCACGACCGCGCCGACGGGCCGCGGCTTCCACGGCCATCGGCACCACCAGCACCGGCAGCGCGGCGGCCAGGAGCGTCAACCACTGCAGCACGAGGCGGTCGAAACGCGCCACGGCCAGCACCCCGCCGAGGACCGCGACGACCAGCATCGCCGTACGAGCCGGCACGCGGGGGGCCAGGCCACGGATCGCCAGCGCCCCGGAGTACGTGGTGGTCAGCGCGGCGGCGAAGACCGCCACAGCGACGAACAGATTCGCGTACGCGGCCAGGTCCGAGCCGGCGGCCAGCAGCGCGACCACGTCGGCCGAGCCGGTCCGCAGCCACAGGCCGGCACCGGCGATCACCCCGAGCAGCGCGGGCCCGATCAGCAGCCCCACGCACCAGGCCAGGTCCCGCCGCCGGGCGAGGCCGACGCTGAAGTCCGGCGCGCGCAGCGCGAACACCGCCGCGTAACCGATCAGCGCGGCGGCGTCGGCGAGCCCACCGGCGGCGAGGCGAACCGGCGCACCGGGTGGCGGCAGCACCGTCAGGCACCAGCCGACCAGGACCACCGCGCTGAGCGTGGTGAGCACGGCGACCCGGTTGCCGAGCCGGGCCGGCCCCCAGGAGACGGCCAGCACCGCCACCTCCAGCAGCACCGGCCCGGCCCAGCCCGGCAGGTCCGTCAGGGCGGCCAGGGAGGCACCGCCGAGCCCGACGTTGAACCCGTTCCAGCCGACCATCGACACGGCCAGCACCGCCGCCAGCAGCAGCCGTGACGTGTTGCCCAGGTAGGCGGGCAGCACCGCGGTCAGCGTTCCACCGTCGCCGAGCGGCCGGCGCAGGCCGATCCGGCCCTGCCCCCAGAGCAGCGCTGCCACCAGCACCCCGCCGACCAGCAGCCCGGCGACCGGCACCGCGCCGCCGTGCCGGGCCGCCATCGCCGCACCGAGCACCAGCGTGGCGGGCGCGGTGCCGATGCCCAACCACGCGCCGACCGCCGCCGGCCAGCGTCGCTCGGCAGTTTCAGACAACGTGGCGCAGGTAGCCGGCTATCGCCGCGTCCAGCACCTCAGCGCCCGGCCGCGCCCACACCTCGGCGGAGAAGACCTCCACCTCGATCGGGCCGCCGTAGCCGGCCGCGTCGACCGCCTCGCGCAGCCGGCGCAGCTCGATGCACCCGTCGCCGGGCAGCGCCCGCCCGAGCAGCACCCCCTCCGGCAGCGGTGTCACCCAGTCGCAGACCTGGAACGCGGCGATCCGGGAGCCCGCCCGCGCGATCTGCGCGTACACCGTGTCGTCCCACCAGACGTGGTACGCGTCCACGACCACTCCGACCACCGTCGGGTCGAACCGCTCGGCGATGTCCAGGGCCTGACCGAGGCTGGCGATCACGCAGCGGTCGGCGGCGAACATCGGGTGCAGCGGCTCGATCGCCAGGCGTACGCCGGCGGCATGGGCGTGCGGGGCCAGCTCACCGATCGCGTCCGCGACCCGCTGCCGGGCGCCGTCGATGTCCCTGCTGCCCGGCGGCAGCCCACCGGACACCAGCACCAGCTCCGGGGCACCCAGTGTGGCCGCCTCCTCGATGGCCAGCAGGTTCTGCGCGCGCCAGTCGTCCGTGGAGAAGAAGCCGCCCCGGCACAGCGAAGTGACGGTGAGACCGGCGTCGCGGACCAGTTTCGCGGACCGGGCCAGTCCATGATCGGCGACCGGCTCCCGCCACAGCCCGATGCCCGGCACCCCGGCGTCCACGCAGCCGGCCACCACGTCGGGCAGCGGCCACCGCTGGGCGGTCGCCTGGTTGAACGAGAAGCGCGCGAGGCTCTGTGGGCTTGCCGTTCGCGACTGCGGGGCTCGCAGGACCGGCTCACTCCTCGCGCTCACTGCTCCACCCCCGCCACCGTGAACAGCGCTCGGGCGCGGGAGGCGGCCAGGTCGGCGTCCGGCAACAGTCCCGCCGCGTCGGCCAGGGTGAGCAGCGTGGCCAGATGCGCCGGGGACCGGCCGGACTGCGCGCCGCCGACCATGGTGAAGTGGTCCTGGTGCCCGGCAAGCCAGGCCAGGAAGACGATCCCTGTCTTGTAGTGCCAGGTCGGGGCCGCGAACAGGTGCCGGGCCAGCGGCACGGTCGGCGCGAAGATCTCGTCGTACGCCGCCAGGTCACCCCGGTCCAGGGCTGCCAGCGCGGCGGCGGCGGCCGGTGCGATGGCCGCGAACACCCCGAGCAGCGCGTCCGAGTGCCCCACCTCGTCGCCCCGGATCAGCTCCGGGTAGTGGAAGTCGTCACCGGTGTAGAGGCGTACCCCGGCTGGCAGTCTGCGGCGCAGCGCGACCTCCCGGCCAGCGTCGAGCAGCGACACCTTGATGCCGTCCACCTTCGACTGGTGTGCCTTGATCAGCTCGACGACGGTGTCGGCAGCCAGGTCCAGGTCGACCGCACCCCAGTAACCGGTCAACGTCGGGTCGAACATCGGGCCCAGCCAGTGCAGCACCACCGGCTCGTCGGCGGCGCTCAGCAGCTCGTCGTACACCCGGAGGTAGTCCTCCGGCCCGCGCGCCGCGGCGGCCAGGTGTCGGCTGCACATCAGCACCGGCCGGGCTCCGGCCGCGCGTACGTCGTCGAGCTGCTCCAGGTACGCGGCGGTGACCGCCGCCAGGGTGGCCGGGCCGGCGGGCAGCTGATCCGTGCCGACCCCCGCGACGATCAATCCTCCCGCCGCGCGGGCCTCGGCGGCACTGCGGCGGATCAGCTCGCGGGTCGCCGGGTAGTCCAGCCCCATCCCCCGCTGGGCGGTGTCCATCGCCTCGGCGACCCCCAGCCCGTACGACCACAGGTGCCGCCGGAAGGCGAGGGTGGTGTCCCAGTCCACCGTCGCCGGGGCGCCCGGCACGTTCTCCGCGGTCGGGTCGGCGACGACGTGCGCTGCCGCGTACGCGATCCGGCTGGTCGCTGGCGCGGCCGGGCGGGCGAAGCCGCTCCCCCCGGCCAGCCGGTGCCGTCGCCCGCCCGGCAACACCACCTCGGCGGTCATGAGCGCAGCTCCGGCACCTCGATGCGACCACCCTCGCGGGCGGAGCGCAGCCCCAGCTCGGCGAGCTGCACACCCCGCGCGCCGGCCAGGAAGTCCCACCGGAACGGCTCACCGGCCACGACGTGCCGCAGGTACGCCTCCCACTGCACCTTGAAACCGTTGTCGAACTCCTCGTTGTCGGGCACCTCGGCCCACTGGGCCCGGAAGTCCTCGGTGGCCGGCAGGTCCGGGTTCCACACCGGCTTCGGGGTCACCGCCCGGTGCTGCACCCGACAGTTGCGCAGGCCGGCGATGGCGCTGCCCTCGGTGCCGTCGACCTGGAACTCCACCAGCTCGTCGCGGTACACCCGCACTGCCCAGGACGAGTTGATCTGCGCGATGATGCCGCCGTCGAGTTCGAAGATCCCGTACGCGGCGTCGTCGGCGGTCGCCTGGTAGGCCTGACCGGTCTCGTCGACCCGTTGGGGCACGTGGGTGGCGGTCACGCAGGACACGGCGGTGACCCGGCCGAACAGCTCCTCCAGCACGTAGTGCCAGTGCGGGAACATGTCGACCACGATGCCGCCGCCGTCCTCGGTCCGGTAGTTCCACGACGGACGCTGAGCGGGCTGCCAGTCGCCCTCGAAGACCCAGTAGCCGAACTCACCGCGCACCGAGAGGATCCGGCCGAAGAAGCCGCCGTCGATGAGGCGCTTGAGCTTGCGCAGGCCGGGCAGGAAGAGCTTGTCCTGCACGACACCGGTGCGTACGCCGGCCGCGTCCGCCGCCCGGGCCAGGTCGAGCGCGGCGGCGGTGTCCTCGGCCAGCGGCTTCTCCGTGTAGATGTGCTTGCCTGCCTCGATGGCCTGCCGGATCGCCTTCTCCCGCTGCTGGGTCACCTGGGCGTCGAAGTAGATCTCGACGTCGTCGCGGGCCAGCGCCGAGGTCAGGTCGGTGGTCCAGTCGGTCAGGCCGTGCCGCTCGGCGATCTCCCGGAGCTTCGTCTCGTTGCGCCCGACCAGGACTGGCTCCGGCCAGATGGTCGTGCCGTCGGCCAGCGCCACGCCGCCGGATTCGCGGATGGCCAGCAGCGAGCGGACGAGGTGCTGGCGGTATCCCATCCTTCCGGTCACTCCGTTGACGATGATGCCGATCGACCTGCGGGTCATGGTGTTCCTTCCGTCGTGCTGGTCGTGCCGATCCGCGCTCAGTGGTTGGCGGCCGCGCTGCCGAGCAACCCACGCAGGTCGGTGGCGAGGCGGTCGAAACGGGGGTCCGACATCACCTGCGCGTAGTCGCGGTGCGCCGGCAGCTCGACCGGAAAGGTGCGGATGATCCGGCCGGGCCGGGCGCTCATCACCACGACCCGGGTGCCGAGGAAGACCGCCTCGGCGATGGAGTGGGTGACCAGCACCACGGTGGTATCGGTCTCCCGCCAGATCCGGTGCAGTTCGGCATTCATCTGCTCGCGGGTCAGCGCGTCCAGGGCGCCGAACGGCTCGTCCATCAGCAGCACCGAAGGGGAGTGCAGCAACGCACGGCAGAGCGCCACCCGCTGCTGCATGCCGCCCGACAACTCGTGCGGCAGGGCCTTCTCGAAGCCGGTCAGGCCGGTCATCTCGATCAGCTCGTCGGCCCGACGGGACGCCTGGGCCCGGTCCATGCCGCGCATCTCGGCCTGGAGCAGGATGTTGGCCCGGGCGCCACGCCACTCCAGCAGCGCGGCCTTCTGGAAGACGAAACCGATCTCCTTCTGTGGGCCGCGTACCGGGCGCTGCAACAGCGACACCGCACCGCTGGTCGGCTTGACCAACCCCGCGACGATCTTCAGCAGGGTGGACTTGCCGCAGCCGGACGGACCGACGATCGTCACGAACTCCCCGGGTTCGATGTCCAGTGAGACGTCGTCCAGCGCGGTGGTCTGCGACCGTCGGGAGGTGAACCGTACGGTCACCCCGGACATCCCGATTGCGGTGCCGGTGGCTGCCGGCGCGGCGGTCACGGCGTCACCCCTGCGCCGCGTACGAGGAGTCCCAGTACGCGTTGGGCGCCCCCGGGTCCTTCAGCTCCGCGTAACGGGACATCAGGTCGATGGTCTCGGTCCACTGGGCCTCGGTGTTCACTCCGGGCGGGCCTTCGGAGCCGAGCAGCGGCAGGTTGAGGGTGAGCTGCTTGGTGAGCACCTCGGGGGCGGGCTCGTTCTCGGCGAGGGCGACCATCGCGCTGACCGCTCCGGCCGGGTCGCGCGCGGCGTCGGCCCAGGACTTCTGGGTGGCTCGGACGAACTTGCGGGCCAGCTCCGGGTCCTTCTGCAGGGTTTGCGTGTTGGCGATCAGGCCGGTGCCGAGCAGGTTCATGCCGTAGTCGGCGAAGAGCAGCACGTCGACCTTCTTGCCGGTCTTGCTCTCGATGGTCGGCGCCTGGTCGTGGAAGAAGCCCATGATGGCGTCGACCTTGCCCTCGGCCAGGGCGGCGATCTTGCCGGCGGCGTCCACGTTGACGACCTTGACCTCGTCCTTCTTGACGCCGTTCTTCTCCAGCCAGGCCGGGAAGGTCGCGTAGAGGGCGTCGCCGGGCGTGCCGCCGACGGTCTTGCCCTTGAGGTCGGCCGGGGTCTTGATGTTCTCCTCGGTGAAGAACTCCACCGAGGACGGGCCCTTCTCCAGGTACGCGCCGAGGCTGCGCACCGGCATCCCACTGGCCACCGACTTGAGCAGCACCGGGCTGTCCGCCCAGCCGAAGTCGGTCTGCTTCTGGGCGACCTGCTTGACCGTGTTGCCCGAGCCGTTGCCGGGCAGGATCTTCAGGTCGATGCCCTCGGCGGAGTAGTAGCCCTTCTGCAGGCCGTAGTAGAACGGCGCGTGCTCGCCGTAGGGCACCCAGTTGAGGGTGAGGGTGACCTGTTTGCTGCCGTCGGCGCCGGTCTTGCCGGCGGAGTCGTCCCCACCGCAGCCGGTGGCGGCGAGGAGCAGGGCTGCGGTCGCCAGGATGGTGGTGGCGGTGCGTTTCATCGGTGCCTCCGTGATGGGGTCGGTCAGGAGGTGGTGAGGGACACGCCGGCGCGGCGGCTGGCGTGCCACGGGATGAGCAGTGCCTCGGCGATCTCGACCAGGACGAACAGGACGATGCCGATGGCGGACATCAGGATCAGGTCGGCGAACAGCAGCGGGGCGTCGAGATTGCCGTTGGCCAGCAACAGGACGTAGCCGAGCCCTTCGCTGGCGCCCACGAACTCACCGACCACGGCGCCGACCACCGCGAGGGTGACGGCCACCTTCAGGCCGGCCATCAGGTGCGGCAACGCGTTCGGGAAGCGGATCTTGCGGAAGGTGCGCCACGGGCCGGCGCCCATCGTGGCGGCGAGGTCGAGCAGCTCCGGGTCGGTAGAGCGCAGCCCCGCCACGCCGGAGATGACCACCGGGAAGAACGCGATGAGCACCGCCAGGATGATCTTCGGGGTGAGGCCGAGACCGAACCAGACCACCAGGAGTGGCGCGATGGCGATCTTCGGGATGACCTGTGCGAACAGGACGATCGGATAGAGCGCCTTGTCGAGGGTGCGGGAGTAGGCGATGGCCACGGCGGTGGCCAGACCCAGTGCGGCGGCCAGCACGAAGCCGAGCACCGTCTCGTAGAGGGTGACGAGGGTGTGTCGGGCCAGCTCGGACCACTGACCGGTCATCGTCTCCCAGACCTGGGCGGGTGTGGGCACCAGGTAGTTCGGGACGTACTCCTGCGCGGCCACGAACCACCACGCGGCGAAGACGACGGCGAGCACCAGCGCCGGACGCCAGAGCGAGTCGGCGAAGGCCGCCGCCCGGCGACCGAGCGTCGGTCGGGGTGGCCGGCCGCCGGTTCCGGGCGGTCGGCCAGCCACTGTGGACCGGCCCGGATCCTCGGCGGGTGTCGACGTTGCGGAGGCGAGCGACGCCGCCGGATCACCGCCCGCCGCCTCGGCGGCGGCCTGCCGGCCCGCCGTGTCCAGAGAGTTCTCGGTCACGCGGAACCTCCTCGGGGCCCGGCACGGCACCGATTTGACGGGCCGTTCGGCGGATCAGGCAAACGCTTTCCTGGAGCGTAGGCGGCACCTTCACGCCGGGCAAGGCCTTTCCTCGATCTGTTTCCACCGATGCCTGGCGACCCACCGGCTGTCCCGAAGGGACGGTCAGACGGCCGCCGGGTAGGTGTCCAGCAGGCCGCACATGCCGAGCCGACCCTGCTCGACCGGCTCGTCCACCGCGTACACCCCGGCCTCGGCCAGGTGACGGGGGTCGCCTCGCTCCAGGGCGTCGAGCTGGCTGTCGGTGCTGGCGGCGGCCCGGCCCGCGCCGGCCTCCCATCGCTGCCGCCACCCCGCCAGCAGTGGCTGGCGCAGGGCGACCGCGGCGGCGTGGAAGGCAGCCAGTGCCGCCGGCCCGCCGGACCGCAGCGCCTGGAAGCCGGTCACCGCGAGGTCACGTCGACGGTACGCGGCCCGCACGTCCGCGCCCGGCGCTCCCCCGTCGGGCAGCGCGGCCGCCGCGGCATACGCGCCCGGATCGGCCAGCACGTCGGGAGGGAAGGTCAGCACCGCGTCGCCGGCCTCGGGCAGGCCGCTGTTCTGCATGAGCACCACGATGCCCAGCCCGCCGGTGTTGACCAGGCGGTGCACGGTGCCCGGCTCGAACCAGACCACCACCCCCGGCCGCAGGGCTGTCTCCCGGAAGCCGGCGGTCGTCAGGGTCTGCACCGCGCCCTCGCCGTCGGTCACCACGTACCCCTCGGTGCAGCACAGGTGCACGTGCGGCGTGCCGCCGACCAGGCCATCCGGAGCGACGGTGTCGTAGACACGCAGCCGGGAGACCCCGACCCCGCCGGGCAGCGGGGCCGGCCCGTCAGGCATCGAAGGACTCGTCGGCGAAGCGATCGGACATGGCCGGGCCTCCCTGCGGGAAAGGGCTTTCTCTGCGGTACCGTGACGCTAGCCGGCACGGCGAAATGCCGTCAACAGACCAAGGGGGCGGGCCATGGCGACTCTGTCCGATGTGGCACGTCGCGCGGGCGTCTCCCCCGCCACCGCCTCCCGCGTCATCAACGGCAGCAGCAAGCCGGTCACCGACGAGCTGCGTGAGCGGGTGCTCGCCGCCGTCGCCGAGTTGCAGTACGTGCCGAACGCCCATGCCCAGCTGCTGGCCCGCTCGCACCGCAGCGCCGTGGGTGTGATCGTGCACGACGTCTCCGACCCGTACTTCGCCGAGATCACCCGTGGGCTGCAACGCGTCGCCACCGACCAGGGGCGGCTGCTGATGATCTGCAACAGCTACCGGGACCCGGACCGTGAGCTGGAGTACGTGGAGCTGCTGCGCGGTCACCAGGTGGCGGCACTGATCCTGGCCGGCTCCGGCTACCACGACGAGGCGTTCACCCGGCAGCTCAACGAGAAGCTCGCCGCGTACGAGGCCACCGGCGGGCGGGTGGCGGTGATCGGCCGGCACGAGCACTCCGGCGACGCGGTGATGCCGGACAACCGGACCGGCGGCTACCTCGCCGGGCGGGAGCTGTGCGGGCTGGGGCACCGGGCGATCGGGGTGGTCGCCGGCCCGCGGATCCTGACCACCACGACCGACCGGCTGGCCGGCCTCCGGCAGGCCCTCGCCGAGCAGGGCCGCGAGCTGCCGGAACGGCGCATCCGGTACGCGGAGTTCGACCGCGACGGCGGCGCGGAGGCCACCGCACGACTGCTCGACGCCGACCCGGAGCTGACCGCGATCGTGGCGCTCAACGACTCGATGGCCATTGGCGCGCTCGCCACCCTCCGCGCGCGCGGGCTGGCCGTCCCGCAGCAGATTTCCGTGGTGGGTTTCGACGACATGCCGATCGCCCGGGATGTGACCCCGGCGCTGACCACCGTGCGACTGCCGCTGGTCGACATGGGGGTGCGCGCGATGTCCCTGGTGCTGGGTGCCGGAGCGCCGGCACCACGGGTCGAGGTGCTCCCCGCCGAGCTGGTTCGCCGCGACACCGCCGGTCCCGCCCCGCGTTCCTCCCCCGCCACCGCCGCGTCGGCCCCGCGTGCCCGACGGGGTGACGCGGCGTCGTGACCGGCGCCAGCCCCACCCAGCGTGCCCTCCGGCCGGACGAGGTGGCGTACCTGCTCCGCGCCTCACTCGGGTCGCACGTCCAGGTCAGGGACTCCGGTCCACTGGACGGCGGCGGGTACGCGACCGTCTGGTGGGCGGTGCTCGACGACGACCGCCGGGTGGTGCTGAAGCTGGCCCCGCCGACCGGGACGCCGCTGCTGCGCTACGAGCGCGGGCTCTGCGCGGCCGAGGCCCGCTACTTCCACCTCGTCGCCGAGCGTGCGCCGCAGGTGCCGGTGCCCGAGGTGCTGCACCACGGCACCGACCCGGCGTACGGCGAGTGGTTGGTCACCGCGATGCTGCCCGGCCGGTCGCTGGTCGACCTGGTCGAGGGTGGTGTCGACGACGGCCCGGCGCGATACGACCTCGGGGTTGCCCTCGCCGCGTTGCACCAGGTCACCGGCGACCGGTTCGGGTACGACGACGACCGTCCCGGCGGGTCGACCTGGCGGGCCGCGTTCACGGCAATGCTCGATGCGCTGCTCGCCGACGCGACCGACTGGAACGTCCGGCTGCCGGTCACCCCGGCACGCCTGCACGCGCTGGTGCAGCGGCACGCCGCCGTGCTGGACGAGGTGCGCCGGCCGGCGTTGCTGCACTTCGACTGCTGGGACGGCAACGTGCTGGCCGCGCCCGACCCGGACGGCCGGTGGCGGCTGTGTGGCCTGGTGGACGGCGAACGGTTCCTCTTCGGCGATCCACTGCTGGACCTGGTCTCGCCACTGCTCTTCCGGCGTGTGGAGGAGGAACCGGAGCATCCCCTGCTGCGTGGCTACCAGGCCACCGCCGCCGAGCCGCTGCTGCTGGACGCCTCCGCGCGCCGCCGGTTGGGTCTCTACCGGCTGCACCTGTACCTGCTGATGACTGTGGAGATGCCCAGCCGCGGCATGACCGTTAGCACCCACGCGGGGCGTCATGCCCGGCTGGCAGGTCTGCTCGACGAGGAGCTCGCCGCGCTCGCCTCGGCCTGACGGCCGGCGCGGGTGGCGCCCGACGCGTGGTCGGACGCCACCCGCCCTCCGTCAGGGCAGGTCGATCGGGCGCAGCACCCGGTCCACCGAGTGCGCGATCTGCCGGTTGCCCTTGTTGACGTCGAAGGTGACGACGCGGGGGTCCCGGTCGTTGGTGTCGGCGTCGATCAGGCGCACCTGGCGGAAGAAGTACAGGTAGGTGCGCACGTCGACCTCGACGGTCGAGCCGAGCGCCGTGCTCAGGTCCGTGCCGTCGGCCCGGACCGCCGTCTTGCGATCGATGGTGGCGCCCGGCACCACGTGGTAGAGCAGCACCGATTCGACGGTGTCGATGCCCAGCCCGGCGACGGCGGAGAAGGCCGCGCTCTCGCTCGGCAGCTTCTTCGCCTCCGTGATCTCGCGTACCAACTGCTGGAAGGCCGCGTCGGTGGGGATGAACGCGGTCAGTGCGACAGTGCCGTCGGTGAGCACCTTGACCGGCGAGTTCGGCTTGGCCTCCAGCACGGCCAGCACGGCCGCGGTCAGCACGTCGAAGTCCCGCGAGTTGCGGTCGAAGCCGCTGGTGTCCTTCGTGAGCACAGCGGCGAGTGAGGTCGTGCCGAGCGGCTTGGCCTTGCCGGTCGCCTGAGCGGCCGGCACAGCGATGGCCGTGGTGGCCAGCGCGGTGGCCATGGCGCCCACCGCCATCCTGGCGGCGAGTCGTGCGATCTTCATCAGCGGGCCTTTCGTCGAAGCGTCGGATCCGTGACGTCTCGTCACGACCCATGCTTCGCACCGGGACCGCTGCTCGGATGCACCCGGGGATAACCGATTGTCCGGGGCACGTCGCGGGCTTAACCTCCCCCGGTGCTGATTCGGGAGTTCGTCGACCAGGACTGGTCGCAGGTGTGGCCGATCATCGAGGGGGTGATCGGGGCACAGGAGACCTTCACCTACGACCCGGCGATGACCGCCGAGCAGTCGTACGGCATGTGGGTCGAGGTGGCACCAGGTCGGACGGTCGTGGCGGTGGACGGCGAGCGGGTGCTCGGCACCGCGAAGATGGGCACCAACCGGCCCGGGCCGGGCGCGCACGTGTCGACCGCGAGCTTCATGGTCGCCGCCGACGCGCGGGGCCGGGGCGTGGGCACCGCGCTGTGCCGCGATGCCCTGACCTGGGCCCGCGAGCAGGGGTACGCCGGCATGCAGTTCAACGCAGTGGCGGAGAGCAATCGGTCGGCGGTGGAGTTGTACCGGCGGGAGGGCTTCGCGGTGGTCGGCACGGTGCCGGGCGCGTTCCGCCATCCCGCCCTCGGCCGGGTCGGGCTGCACGTCATGTACCAGGAGTTCTGAGAGGCCGAGTCTCGCGGACGCCCGAACGCGGCTGGCGGATGGGATGTGCTGCTCGGTGCCTGTAGAGCTGCCCCATTCGTGGGGCGGGATCTCCCGGTCGGCGGTCGCCTCGGTCCGCGCCCGGCGGGGGCGGCCCCCGGGCAGGCCACGACCATGAAGGCGGGCCGCGACCATGCGGCGGCTACGGGCGTGGCTGCCCCACTGACGGGGCAACTCGACAGGCACGGCGGGACATGTCGCCCGGAGCCACCGCCCAGGCCGAGTGCCGACTCACGCCGTCGAGGGATGCTCCGCCGGTGGCTGACCGACCCCGCCCCGCACGACTGCGGGAGGCGGACGACGCGGCTCGGAGCCGGCGCGGCGGACCGGACTGAAGAGGCCACCGACGGCTACCAGCAGGCACCCCGCTCCGGCCGCGAGCGTGACGGCCGCGACGCCGAACCGGGCGGCGGCCCAGGTCAGCACGACTGCGCCAGCCGGACCGAGCGCGTAGTGCGTGCTCCAGAACGCCGACGTGACCCGGCCGAGCAGGTGGTCAGGGGTGATCTCCTGGCGCAGCGACATCGAGCAGATGCCGCCGACGCTGAGGCAGCACAGGTACACGGCGGTCAGCGCGGTGACAGCGGGCACGCTCGTCGCGATGCCGACGCCCGCCACCGCGAACCCGCAGACGGCGTGGGCGCCGATCCACGTCGCGCCGAATCCGCGCCGTCGACGCAGCGGGGCCACCAGCAGCGCGCCGGCGACTGTGCCCAGCGCAGCCAGGCCGAGCACCGTGCCGACGGTGCCCTCGGAGCCGCCGAGGTCGTGGGTGACGTGGTAGATCAGCACGTCGACGAAGCCGTAGGTCAGGAAGATGAACAGCGACAGCAGGATGGTCAGCGCGCGTAGGACGGGCTGTCGCCACAGGAACCGCGCCCCGGCCAGGAACTCGACCAGCGGCCGCTCCCGGGCCACCGTCGCGGCGCCGTCGGCCTGCGCGGGCCGCAGTCGGATCATCCACAGTCCCGCCGCGGAGAGCGCGAAACTCGCCGCGTTGACGGCGATGGCGGTCGACGGGCCGAAGCGGGCCGACACCACGCCGGCGAGCAGCGGCCCGAGGACGGCCGCCGCCGCGTACGTCGCCTGCAATCGACCGTTGGCCTCGGTGAGCCGATCACGATCGACGAGGTTGCGGACCGCGGTGACGGCGGCGACCTGGAACACCATGCCGGCGGCCTCGCAGATCGGCAGCACGACGAAGAGCAGCCACACCTGCGGGCCCCCCAGCCACGCCAGCGGCACCAGGCCGTAGAGCACCAGGCGGGTCAGGTCTGCCACGATCATCAGCGTGCGGCGGTCGTACCGGTCGACCAACACCCCGCCGAAGATCCCGGCGGCGACGGACGCCGCGCCCGCGACGGCGGTGAGCAGGCCCATCTGCGCCACCGACCCGGTCGCCTGGAGCACCAGCAGCGGCACCGCCAGGTAAGCGAACGAGTCGCCGGCCGCCGAGAGCGACTGCGCGACCCAGTACGTGCCGAAGGTGCGGTCCCGCCACAGCGGAGGCCGGTCTGCGCCGGCAGGTCGGCTCATGCGGCCGAGGGTAGTACGCATCGCCGATCCGGTTGGCCCGCACATGCGGGCACGGCGACGGCCGCGGGAAGGATCCCGCGGCCGCCGCCGGAAAGCCCGAAACGGTCAGCCCTTGCGCAGCGGGGCGAGCGCGGAGCTCCAGGCGACCACCTGGTCGAGCGTGGTGGTCAGCGCGTCCTGCTGGAACTCGTTGGGCTTGAAGGTGCTGAAGTTCTCGAAGTCGGTGAAGAGCGACAGCGCGACCTGCGAGCGCACGTCGGCCATCTGAAGCTCACCGGAGATCAGACGCAGGTGCTCCACGGCACGCGCCCCGCCGACCGAGCCGTAGCTGACGAAGCCGACGGCCTTGTTGTTCCACTCGGCGTAGAGGAAGTCGATCGCGTTCTTCAGGGCGCCCGAGGTGGAGTGGTTGTACTCGGGGGTGACGATGATGAACCCGTCGTACGAGGCGATCGTCTCGGCCCAACGCAGCGTGTGCGGTTGGGAGTACTGACCCATCGAGGGCGGGTACGCCTCGTCGAGGTGCGGCAGCTGGTAGTCGAGCAGGTCGATCAGCTCGTACTCCGCGTCGGAGCGCTGCTTGGCGATCTCCAGCACCCAGCGGGCGACGGCTTCCCCGTTACGCCCCGGACGGGTGCTTCCGAGGATGATCCCGATCCTGGTCATGTGTGGTGCCCTTCCAGAGGTCCTTGCCTGACGGCCAGAACGCTAACCGATGCTTGATTGGTCAAGCAAATACTCTGGTTATGGTCGTAATCACACGGAGGGTAACCATTTGCTCAGTCAAACAAGTATGATATGAGGATGTCCAACCCCTCCGCGCCGACGCCGCAACCTCTCAACCTCGACGAGGAGGCCCTGGTCCGCGCTCTGGGCCAGGTGATGCACGTGTTGCCCCGTGCGATCGACGCAGACATGGTCGTTGACCGTCAGTTACCACTCACCGAGTACACCGCCCTGATGAACCTGTCGGAGGCACCGGACCGGCGGATGCGCATGCACGAGCTCGCGGCGCTGTGCCATCTCTCGCTCAGCGGCATGACCCGCACGATCATCCGGTTGGAGACGCAGGGGCTGGTCAAGCGGGAACGGTGCGAGGAGGACGCCCGCGGCTGGAACGCCGTCCTCACCGACGCCGGCTTCGCCCGACTCCAGGAGTCCTGGCCCAGTCACCTGGCCGCCGTACGCCGCCGGTTCCTCCAGCACTTCGAGGGCTTCGACCTGGCCCAGTTGGCCCGTGCGTTCCAGCGGGCCGGCACGGCGGAGCCGACCCGCTGAGAGCTCGTGGTCAGCGGGTCGGCGCGTGGGCCGCCAGCGGGTTGACGAGGGTGCCGACGAACTGGAGAGCCGCCGACGGGTCGGCCAGATCGACCATCTGCTGGTTGTTGCGTAGCTGGAGCCGGTTGAGGCAGGACAACGTGAACTCCGGGGCGAACAGGTCGTAGTGGCGGACCCGCTCGGCCAGGTGCGGCACCCGGTCGAAGTAGTCGGCCGCGCAGGCCGCGACCGTACGCCAGAAGTCGTCCTCGGCGAGCACGCCGGCCTCGACCAGGACCGCGTTGAGGTGACGCAGGAAGCAGTCCACCACGTCGGTGAAGATGGTCAGCAGCTTGGTGTCGTCGGGCACGTCGACCCGGATCCGCTCCACCTCGGCGGGCAGCTCGACGTCGGCGCTCATCACCGCGATCTCCTCGGCGATGTCCTTGAAGATCACCCGCTCGACCGTGTCGTGCTCGTCGAGGACCAGGATGACGTTCTCGCCGTGCGGCATGAACGCCAGGTCGTGAGCGTAGAAGCTGTGCAGCAGCGGGGTCAGGTAGGCGTCCAGGTAGCGACGCAGCCAGACCTCGGGCGCCAACCCGGACCGGGCGATCAGCGCCGCCGCCAGCGAGCCGCCGTCGTTGTCCACGTGCAGCAGCGCGGCCATGGTGGACAGTCGCTGCCCCGGCGCCAGGTCGGGCACCGGGCTCTCGCGCCACAGGGCGGCCAACATCTTCCGGTACGGGGAGGTGCGGTCGGTCGCCGCCTCGTACTGCCGGTGCCGGTAACCCACAGCGGCCCGTTCCCGGATCACGGTCAGGCCGGTGCCGGCCAGCACCTCGTCCTGCGCGATCAGGTCGGCCAGCCAGTCGTTGATCGCCGGGGTGGCCGCCATGTACGCGGCCGACAACCCCCGCATGAAGCCCATGTTCAGCACCGACAGCGCCGTCTTCACGTAGTGCCGGCTCGGCTCGCTCACGTTGAAGAAGGTGCGGATGGACTGCTGGGCGAGGTACGCGTCCGGCCCGGGGCCGAGGTGCACCAGCCGACGTTCGGCCAGCTCCCCGGCGAAGGTGACCGCCAGCTTGTTCCACCACTGCCACGGGTGCGCCGGGATCAGGTGGTAGTCGGCGAGGTCGAGGCCCAGGTCGGCCATCGTGGCCGCGAACCGGGCCCGGGTCTGCGCGTCCAGCTCGCTCTCGATCAGCGCGTCGTAGTCGAGGTCGGCGGCGCTGCTGAACGTCGAGTGGTCCCGGTGCGCGGCGAGCCACTCCAGGCGTACCGCCTCGGCGGTCTCCGGGGCGTAGCGGTGGTACTCGTCGACGCCGAAGCCGAGGCGGCCGTTGTTGGCCACGAAGCAGGGGTGGCCCTCGGTCATCGACGTCTCGATGGTCTGGAAATCCGCAGTGGCCAGCTCTGCGGCGGCGGGCATGGCCTTGGCCAGCTTGTACGCGGTGCCCGCCAGCGTCGAGGTGATCTCCTCCAGGTAGACCGGGAGCACCCGCGCGGAGAGCCCGAGGGTGCCGCGCAGCTCGACGATGAAATCCACCGCGTCGGGTGGCAGCGGCGTGCCGTCGCGGTGCCGGGTGATGCTGTCGGCGTCGATCTGCCAGTGCGCCAGGGCGAGCACCCGCGCGGCGAAGCGGTAGGTGACAGTGCCGTCGTCGCTGCGAACCTCGTAGAACTGCCGGTCGTCGGGGCCCGGCACGGGCTCCGGTGCGAGCAGTCGTTCGTGGGTGAACTCGGCGAGCGCCTTGCGGACCAGCAGCCGGTTGGCCCGGGCCCAGCGCTGCGGGGTGAGGTGCCCGACCGGGTCTCCGGAAGCGGCGTGCCCGGCGGCGGGCGTCTGGGTGGGAACGGCGGTGGCGGTCACGCCGGGGCTCCTTCGGTTCGGGCGGCGGCGGGGCGGTCGGCGGCGGCGAA
The DNA here is from genome assembly GCF_006715105.1 of Micromonospora sp. A202. NCBI lineage: Bacteria > Bacillati > Actinomycetota > Actinomycetes > Micromonosporales > Micromonosporaceae > Micromonospora > Micromonospora sp. A202. Next base: position 3,462,581 of record NZ_VFMP01000001.1, read on the forward strand.
GTCGGCGGCCTGGAACTGGGCTCGGGTGCAGACGCTGAGCAGCGCGTCCTTCTCGGGCTTGGCGATCGGGCCGACGACCTCGAAGCCGACGGCGGCGTTCAGCGCGTGCACGGCCGTGTTGCGGACGTCCGGCTCGACCACCACCCGCCTGGTCGCGGGGTCGTCGAAGAGCCACGCCATGACGGTGCCGAGGACCGCCCGGGTGAAGCCGTGCACCGGAGTGCCGACGGGCGCGCAGAGGAAGTGCATGCCCACGTCACCGGGCTGGTGGTCGTAGAGGCCGGCCAGCTCGACGTGGGCCGGGTCGTAGCGCTCGGCGAGGAAGGCGGGACTCCCCCGCCACAACCCGAGGTACGCGTCGTGGTGCAGGTGTTCGGCGATCCGCTGGTACTCCTCGGTCACCCGGGCCAGGTCGGCGTCCTGCATCAGCCAGAACGCCGCCTTCGGGTGGGTCACCCAGGTGTGCAGCAGCGCGGCGTCGGTGTCCAGATCGAGCGCACGCAGGGCGAACTCGCCGAGCCGATCGTCGGAGCGGGCGAAGACGACGCTCACGACGTCACCCCGAACTCCTGGAAGGTGATGCTCTTCTCGATCGGGTAGTACTCCCGGCCGAGCAGCTCACGGATGATCCAGGAGTTGCGGTAGGGGCCCATGCCCAGGTCCGGCGAGGTGATGCTGTGCGTGTGGGTGCCCGCGTTCTGCAGGAAGATGCCCCGCCCGCTGTGGTCGATGCTGTAGTTGCGGGCCACGTCGAACCGGCCGTGCCCGTCCCAGCGGATCCGGTCACGCACCGGCGCGAGGAACTCCGGCACCCGGTAGTGGTAGCCGGTCGCCAGCACCAACCCCTCGGTACGCACTGTGAAGTCCCGCTCCTGCTCCACCTGACGCAGTCCGAGCGTGTACACCCCGTCCTGGTGGTCGGCCCCGACCAGCTCAGTGTTGGTGAGCAGGCGGGTGTTCACCGGTCCGTCGACGGTGTGCGCGTACAACAGGTCGAAGATCTCGTTGATCAGATCCGCGTTGATCCCCTTGAACAGGCCCTTCTGCTCGGTCTCCAGCCGGTAGCGGGTCGCCTCGGGCAGCGCGTGGAAGTAGTCCACGTAGTCCGGTGAGGTCATCTCCAGCGTCAGCTTGGTGTATTCGAGCGGGAAGAACCGCGGCGAACGGGTCACCCAGTTGAGCTGGTAGCCGTACCGGCCGATGTCACCGAGCAGGTCGTGGTAGATCTCGGCGGCGCTCTGCCCACTGCCCACCACTGTGATGCTGCGCTTGGTGCGCAGCGCCGCCCGGTGCTCCAGGTAACGGGAGTTGTGCACGGCGTCCCCGGGCAGCGCGGCGACGGCGTCGGGCAGGTACGGCGGGGTGCCGGTGCCGAGCACCAGGTGCCGGGCCACGTACTCGACGGTCTCTCCGGTGCCGGTGCTGGCCCGCACCACGTACCGGTCGTCGGCGGAGTCGTACTCCACAGTGGTCACGGTCTGACCGAAGCGCACGTTCGGCAGCTTCGCCGCCGCCCACCGGCAGTACGCGTCGTACTCGCTGCGCAGCGGGTAGAAGCTCTCCCGGATGTAGAACGGGTAGAGCCGGCCGATCTCCTTGAGGTAGTTGAGGAAGGAGTACGGCGACGTCGGGTCGGCGAGGCTGACCAGGTCGGCGATGAACGGGGTCTGCAGGCGCGCCGACTCCAGCAGCATGCCGGGGTGCCAGGCGAGGCTCGGGCGGGCCTCCAGGAACACCCCGTCCAGCTCGTCGATCGGCGCCGTGAGGCAGGCCAGGCCCAGGTTGTACGGGCCCAGCCCGATAGCGATGAAGTCGTGGGTGGACATCCGGCCCTCCAGGCCCAGATTGGAGTTCATCGGCGTCAGCCGACGAGGCAGGTCGATCGGCATCAGCCGACGTGGCAGGTCAGGTCGGCGGTGACGTGGTCGTGCACGTAGCGGCCGGCGTGGGTGGCGATCAGGTCGAGGACGTAACCGACGTCTTCGACTGTGGTCGCCGGGTTGAGCAGGGTGAACTTCAAGAAGTGCCGGCCGTCGACCCGGGTCCCGGCGACCACGGCGAGGCCGGACGCCGCGAGGGCCTCCCGGGCGTGCAGGTTGGCCGCGTCGGCCAGGTCCCGGCCGGGGCCGGTGGGCAGGTAGCGGAAGACCACAGTGCTCAGCTCGGAGCGGGTCACCACCTCGAAGCGGGGGTCCTCGCTGACCAACTGCCAGGCGTCGGCGGCCCGGTCGACCACCTCGTCGAAGAGCGCGCCGAGCGCGTGCGGGCCCATCACCCGCAGTGTCAGCCAGAGCTTCAGCGCGTCGAAGCGGCGGGTGGTCTGCAGGCTCTTGTCGACCTGGTTGGGGATGCGCTGCTCCACCATCCGGGCCGGGTTGAGGTAGTCGGCGTGGTAGGTGGCGTGCCGCAGCACCCCCCGGTCGCGGACCAGCAGCGCGCTGGAGCTGACCGGCTGGAAGAACGACTTGTGGAAGTCGACGGTCACCGAGTCGGCCCGTTCGATGCCGTCGAGCAGGTGCCGGCGCGTCGGCGAGATCAGCAGACCGCAGCCGTACGCGGCGTCCACGTGCAGCCAGACACCGGTCGCCGCACAGATCCCGGCGAGCTCCGTCAACGGGTCGATGGAGCCGAAGTCGGTGGTGCCGGCGGTGGCGACGACCGCCATCACCACCAGCCCGGCCTGCCGGCAGCGCTCGATCTCCTCGCGGACGGCGGACGCCCGGATCCGTCGCCGGGCGTCGGTGGGCACCGCGATCACGGCGTCCGGGGCGAGGCCGAGCAGTTTGGCCGACTTCTGCACGCTGAAGTGACCGGCCGCGGAGGTGAGCACCCGCAGTCGGGGCAGCAGCTCCGCGCGGGCCGCCGGGCCGACCGCGTCGACGCACGCCTCCTCGCGGGCCAGCAGCAGCGCCTGGAGGTTGGACTGGCTGCCGCCGCTGGTGAAGACGCCGTCCGCGCTGGGACCGAGGCCGATCCGCTCGGCGGTCCAGTCGATCAGGCGCCGCTCGATGAGGGTCGCCCCGGCGCTCTGGTCCCAGGTGTCCAGGGACGAGTTCACGGCGGTGAGCACCGCCTCGCCGAGCAGCGCCGGGATGGCCACCGGGCAGTTGAGGTGGGCGAGGTAGCGGGGGTGGTGGAACCAGACGGCGTCGCGCAGGTAGACGTCCTCCAGCTCGTCCAGCGCGGCGCCGGCGTCGCCCAACGGCCGGTCCAGGTCCACCCGGTCGACCAGGGGGGCCAGCTCGGCGGGCGTGATCCCGGTGACGGGACGGTCCACTGTGGCCACCCGGCGGGCGACGCGGTCGACGCCGTCGGCGATCGCCCGCCGGTACTGCTCGACCGAGCCGTCGTGCAACAGTTGGGCCCGCGCGGCGGCGGGCGCCGGTGACGGCGCGGTGTTCTCGACGGGGTACGTCGGCACTGTCACTCGAAGTCCTTCCACGTTCTGGACGAGGGCAGCCGGAACCTCCCCGGCGCGGCGGTGCGCCTCGGGGTGGTGCTGCCTTTCTGATGGGTTCGCCACTCAGGCAGTGGCGCCGACCAGCGCCTCGGCGCGCAGGTCCTCTTCCGAGAGCCCACAGCGCCAGTAGCCGGCGAAGGTCACCCGCCGACGGTCGAAGCCGCGCTCGCCGTCAGGTCCGCACCGCCGAAGGTCACCCGGACCAGCGAGGCTCCGACCCGACGCCCGTACGACGTGCGCGGCGAAGAAGCGGTACTGGAGGGCGATCGGTTCGACGGTGCTCGTACTCATGGCGTCAGCTGACCTTCTTCGCGTTCCGGATGGCGGTGGCGAGGTTTTCCAGCAGCGGCGCGGAGCCGGCGTACGAGAAGCGGGGCACAGCGTCCCAGGCGGTGACCTGGTTGGCCTTGACCGCCGGCAGTTGCTGCCAGGTCGGCTTGGCGGCGAGGTCCTTGGGCTGGAGGGCGGTGCTGCGGTTGTCCAGCAGGATCAAATCGGCCGGGAACTTGCCGGTGTTCTCCCAGCTCAGCGCCTCGAAGTAGTCGCCGGATTCGAGCTTGTTGGGCACCACGATGTCGACGCCCAACTCGGCGAAGTACATCAGGTCGGTGCTGACCTTCGGGTTGGAGACGTAGAACAGGTCGGGGCTGCCGGAGCAGGCCATCACCTTGATGCCGGGGTTGGCCTTGACCGCCTGCCGGACCGCCTCGGCGGCGGCGTCGAAGCGGGTCTTCGCGTCGGTGACCTTCTTCGCGGACAGGTCCGCGCCGAGCGACTCGGCCAGCGCGGCGTAGCGCTCGATCGGCTTGGTCATCGGCACCCGGGCGGTGGTGATCGCCACACTGGGCGCGAGCGGGAGGATCTTGCTCTTGCTCTCGTCCGGCACGTACCAGAGGGCGTCCGGGTCGTACATGTGGGTGACCAGCAGCTCGGGGCGCAGCGCCGCGTACTTCTCCAGGCTGAACTCGCCCCACACGTTGCCGAGGATCTCGACGCCCTCGACGTTCAGGTCGCCGGCCTGGGGGTCGGCACTGCCGTCGGCTCGTTTGGTTTCACCGAACACTCCGACGAGCTGCTTGTCGAGACCGAAATCGATCAGTGCCGCCGCCACGCCGGTGAAGGCCACGACGCGGGTTGGGCGGGCTGCGGCATCGACCTTCGTACCGCGGTCGTCGGTGAACGACCAGGGACCACTTCCGTTGCCGGCGGCGGGCTTCGCGGTGTCGTCCTTGCCGCAGGCGGCGAGCAGGGTGGCCAACGTGGCGGCACCACCGGCGGCCAGCAGGCCACGGCGGGAGAGGCGACGTGCGGACAGGGCATCGGTCATGGTGTTGTCTTTCGATCAAGGGTCTGGCCGGGCTCGACCAGGGCAGCGGGGTTAGGTTAGCCTAACCTCGGTCATTGTCAACAGCGGTCCGCCGTGCCACCACAACTCCGGAGCCCACACTGGACGCCACAGCTACCGTCACCGAGGCGACACCGTCGGTGACGGACAGGAAATCGGCCGGCCCCCCGGCTCGGCGCGGTGCGCGGACGGCCCGCGCCGCCGGCCTCGTCGCCGCCGTGGCGCTGCTCGGGGTGATCGTGGTGCTCAGCATCGCGGTCGGAGCGAAAGCCCTACCGCTCGCCGACGTCTGGTCCGGGTTGCTGCACCGCGACGCCACCGAGTACGCCGTGGTACACCGGATGCGCCTGCCGCGTACCCTGCTCGGCCTGCTTGCCGGCGCCGCGCTCGGCGTGGCCGGCGCGGTCATGCAGGCCCTCACCCGCAACCCCCTCGCCGACCCCGGGCTGCTCGGTATCAACGCCGGCGCGTCCGCGGCCGTCGCCACCGCCGCCGCGTTCCTGGGCGTCACCGCCATCGGCGGGTACGTCTGGTTCGCGCTGTTCGGCGCGGCGGTGGTGACCGCACTCGTCTACGCCGTCGGCGGCGGGCGTGGGGCCACCCCGGCCCGCCTCGCGCTGGCCGGCGCGGCGCTCAACGCCACCCTCTACTCGTACGTGAGCGCGGTGATGCTGCTGGACACGGCCTCGCTGGACCGGCTGCGGTTCTGGACGGTCGGCTCGCTGGCCAGCGCGGACTCCGCGACGGTGACCCGGGTGCTGCCATTCATCCTGGTCGGCCTCCTGGTCGCGCTCGGCGCCGCCCGACCGCTGAACGCCCTCGCGCTCGGCGACGACGCCGCACGGGCACTGGGTGCCCGACCCGGGCTGATCCGCGCCGCCGTGATCGTGGCGGTCACGCTGCTCTGCGGCGCCGCGACCGCCGCCTGCGGCCCGATCGTCTTCGTCGGGCTGCTGGTGCCCCACCTGGTACGCGCCCTGACCGGCCCGGACCTGCGCTGGCTGCTGCCGTACTGCGCGGTGCTCGCGCCCGCCCTGCTGCTCGGCGCCGACGTGCTCGGCCGGGTGCTGGGCCGACCCGGAGAACTCCAGGTCGGCATGGTGACCGCCGTGCTGGGCGGCCCGCTCTTCCTGTGGCTGGTCACCCGCGCGAAGGTGGCCCACCCGTGACAGTTCTTCGTACGCCGGGTGGGTTGTCGGTGCGGTTCCGTCCCCGCGCGATGGCCATCGGTCTCGGCGCGGCAGTGCTCGCGGCCGGGTTGGGCCTGGTCGCCCTGGGCAGTGGTGACTATCCGATGGGCCCGACCCAAGTGCTGCGCACCCTCGTGGGCGGCGGCACGCCGGCGGAGCAGTTCATCGTGCACGAGCTGCGACTGCCCCGACTGGTCACCGCCCTGCTGGTCGGGGCGGCGCTGTCGCTGGCCGGCACGGTGTTCCAGTCGCTGGTCCGTAACCCGCTGGGCAGCCCGGACATCCTCGGCTTCACCCAGGGCGCGTCGGCCGGCGCGCTGGTCGTGATCGTGCTCGGTGGCAGCAGCCTGGCGCTGGCCGGCGCCGCGGTCGTCGGCGGCCTCGCCACCGGCCTGGTGATCTACGCGCTCGCCTGGCGACGCGGGGTGCACGGGTTCCGGCTCATCCTGGTCGGCATCGGCATCTCCGCGATCCTGACCGGCGTCAACGGCTACCTGCTGACCCGGGCACCGCTGATGGACGCCGCCCGCGCGGTGCTCTGGCTCACCGGCAGCCTGGACGGGCGGGGCTGGGCCAACGCCGGGCCGCTGCTCGTCGTCCTGGTCGTGCTGGCGCCCGTGGTGCTCATCGGATGCGGCACAGCGCTGCGGATGATGGAGTTGGGGGACGACACGGCCAGCGCCCTGGGCGTGCCGGTGCGCCGGCTGCGCCTGGTGCTGCTCGCGGCGGCGGTGCTGCTGGTCTCGTTCGCGGCGGCCGCCGCCGGGCCGGTGTCGTTCGTCGCGCTGGTCGCGCCGCACGTGACGAAGCGGCTGACCCGGGCGCCCGGCCCGAACCTGCTGCCGTCGATGGCCGTCGGTGCGGCGCTGCTGGTCGGCGCCGACCTGGTGGCCCAGCGCGCGTTTCCCGGGCACCAGCTTCCGGTCGGTGTGGTGACCGGAGTGATCGGCGGCGGCTATCTGGTCTGGCTGCTGGCGATGGAACGCCGGGCGGGCCGGCTGTGAACACCCGCGACGCCCTCGAAGGAGCACCCATGCACCCCGGCAGTTCCCGGCTCGGCGGCACCGCGCTGACCCTCGCCTACGACCAGCGCACCATCACCGAGAACCTGACCGTCGCGGTACCCGACAACTCGTTCACGGTGATCATCGGGCCGAACGCGTGTGGCAAGTCGACGCTGCTGCGCGCGCTGTCCCGGATGCTGCGCCCGAGCGCCGGCACCGTGCTGCTCGACGGGCGGGACATCCACGACCTGCCGGCCCGCAAGGTGGCCCGCACTCTCGGTCTGCTCCCCCAGTCGTCGATCGCGCCGGACGGGATCACCGCCGCCGAGTTGGTCGCCCGGGGTCGCTACCCCCACCAGGGGCTGCTGCGGCAGTGGTCGCGCGAGGACGAACGGGTGGTCGAGGAGTCGATGGCCGCGACCGGTGTCGACGACCTCGCCGACCGGTCGGTGGACGAGTTGTCCGGCGGGCAACGGCAGCGGGTGTGGATCGCCATGGCGCTGGCCCAGCAGACCCCGCTGCTGCTGCTCGACGAGCCGACCACGTACCTCGACATCGCCCACCAGATCGAGATCCTGGACCTCTGTGCCCGGTTGCACGAGGAGCAGGGGCGCACGCTGGTCGCGGTGCTGCACGACCTGAACCACGCGGCCCGCTACGCCACGCATCTGATCGCCATGCGCGACGGGCGCGTGGTGGCCGCCGGGGAACCGTCGTCGGTGGTCACCGCCGACCTGGTGGCGGAGGTGTTCGGGCTGCCCTGCCGGGTCATCGACGACCCGGAGACCGGCACCCCGCTGGTCGTGCCGGCGGCCCGGCGGCGTGCCACCACCCTCGCCCCGGAGCCGGCGTGAGCGAGCGCAGCGAGCGAACCAGCGAGCACAGCAGCGAGCAGACCGGCGTGCTCGGCGGCGCCCGGCGTTTCCGTGACCCGTGGGGCGTGCCGCACCTGCGGGCCGGCGACCCGCTCGCGCTGGCGGCGGCGCAGGGCCGGGTGACCGCGTACGACCGGGCCTGGCAGATCGAGGTGGAACGGCACCGCGCCCAGGGCACCAGCGCCGCCTTCCTCGGCGTCGACGCGCTCGACTGGGACCGGTTCGCCCGGCAGGTCCGGCTCGACGACACCGCACGCCGCTGCCACGCGGCGCTCGACCCGGCGACCGCCGAGTGGGTGGGCGCGTACGTGGCCGGGGTCAACGACGGTCTCGCCGCCGGGGCGGCCCGCGCGCCGGAGTTCGCCGCCACCGGGCTGACACCGGGCCGGTGGGAGCCGTGGACGCCGCTCGGGGTCTGGTTGGGCCACCACATCCTGTTCGCGGGCTTCCCCGGCAAGCTCTGGCGGGAGCACGTGGCGCAGCGGCTCGGTCCGGAGGCGGTGGACGTGTTCGCCACTGACGGGCCGTCCGTCGCCGGCAGCAACGGTTGGCTGCTCGCCGCCGAACGCACCGGCACCGGCGCCGCGCTGCTCGCCGGGGATCCGCACCGGTTCTTCGAGGATCCGGGCGTCTACCAGCAGATCCGGCTGGCCTGCCCGGAGTACGACGTGGTCGGGCTGGCGGTGCCCGGTGTGCCGGGCATCGCGCACTTCGGGCACACCGGGGCGGTGGCCTGGGCGATCACCAACGCGATGGCCGACTACCAGGACCTGTACACCGAGCGGCTGCGCCGGGACGGCGGACAGGTGCAGGCGCTCGGCCCGGACGGTTGGCGGCCCGCGCACTCCCACCTGGAGACGATCGAGGTGGCCGGAGCGCATCCGGTCGAGGTCGAGGTGGTGGAGACCGATCGAGGTCCGGTGATCGTCGGCGGGCCGGACGACGAGACGGCCATCAGCCTGCGCTACCCGCCCCGGGTCCGCGCGGAGCTGGGCTTCGCGACGCTGCCGGAGTTGCTGCGCGCCCGCACCGTGACCGATGTGGACCACGCGCTGCGGCACTGGGTCGAGCCGGTCAACGTGGTGCAGGCCGCGGACACCGCCGGGGGGCTGTTGCACCGGGTCGCCGGCGCGGTGCCGGTGCGGCATCCGGACAACGGTCGGCGGGTGGTCCCCGGGTGGGACGCCGAGCACGCCTGGCAGGGCTGGTACGCGCCGATGCCCCGGGCCACGGTGGTCGGCCGGGCGGTGATGGCCAACGAGCGAGGGTTGGCGGCACCGCTCGGGGTCGAGTTCGCCCCGCCGCACCGGGCGCACCGGATCGCCGAGCTGCTCGACGCCGGTCACGACTGGACTGCCGACGGGCTGGCCGAGGTGCACACCGACACGTACCTGGGCTCGGCCGAGCCCCTGCTGGCGGTGCTGGAAGGGCTGACCGGGCTCGACCCGGCCACCGCCGCGCTGCGTGAACGGCTTCGACACTGGGACCGGCGGATGGCCGCCGACAGCACCGACGCGGCGCGGTTCGCCGTCCTGCGGGCCGCTGTCGTACGTCGGATCGCCGCCCATCCGGCGCTGGCCGCGCTGGCGGAGCCGCCCGCGTACCCGGAGGTGTTCGCGCCCTGGTTGGCGCTGACGCCGCGCGTCGGTTACGCGCTGGAGCACCTGCTCGGCGCGGCGCCGCTGCCCGGCGTGGACGTGGCAGCGCTGGTGCGTGCGGCGGCCGAGGAGGTCGCCGGCGCGGCGGAAGACCCGGTGCGCTGGGGCGATCTGCACCGGCTGGCGGCGTGGCGGGCGTTGCCCGACCCGGACCCCGGGCCGGGCCCCCGACTCGACGGCGATCACGACTGTGTGCTGGCCACCTCCAGCGTGCCCGGGGTCACCCACTGGTGCTTCCGGGGGCCGACGGCGCGCTTCGTCTGGGACCTGGCCCGACGCGAGGACAGCCGTTGGGTGGTCCCGCTGGGCACCTGCGGGGTGGCCGGCGACGCACACCACGACGACCAGAGTGCCGCCTGGCTGTCCGGGGAGCTGCTGCCGGTGATCACCGAATGGGATCAGCTCGCCGAGGAGCGGGACGCCCACGATCGGAACGCGGACCGGCCGCTGCCCGGGATGCGCCAGGCAGCGGCCGATCTCGGTGGCGTCAGCGCAGGCCGAACGCCCGGCTGAACGCTGCCATGGCGCAAACCCGCCATCGCCGGCTCACCTCGCGGGCACGCCGAGGGTGGTCAGCTCGGCCAACCGGTCCAGCTGCTCCGGGTCGGACAGGGCGGAACCGACCGCCACCACCCGTACGCCGGCTTGCAGGAACGCGCCGGCGTTGCCCGCGTCCAGGCCGCCGGTCGCGACGAACCGCAGCTGCGGCAGCGGACCGGCGACGGCCTTGAACCAGGCGGGCCCGAGAGAGACCGCGGGAAACGCCTTGAGCCAGGTGAGGCCGTGCCGCAGCGCCTGCTGGGCCTCGGTGGGGGTGGCCACACCCGGCAGGTGCGGCAGGCCACGCGCGGCGGCGGCGTCGGCGACCGCGAGGTCCAGGCCGGGCGCGACGGTGAACGCGGCACCCGCGTCGGCCGAGGCGGCGACCTGCTCGACGTCGAGCACGGTGCCCGCGCCGACGATCCGCCCGCGCTCGGTGCCCGCCTGGACGGCGGCGCGCAGGGCCGGCACCGCCTCGGGGGTGGCCACCGGAACCTCCACCACGTCGATGCCGAGGTCCCAGGCCCGCTCAGCGAGCCGGACCGTCTCGGCGACCGGCAGGCCGCGCAGGATGGCCATCACCCGGGCGCCGCCGAAGATATGGTCGAAATCCGCTGTGGTCATGGTCCACTCCATCCGAGATCGCGGTGAGTCTGTTGGCTGCTGGCCCGATCGGAAACCGACCACTCAGACCCGCGCTGGCGCGCCGGTCAGATCGAGCGGCGACCAGGCCTCGTCAGGGGCGGCGAGCAGCCTCTCGAACCAGGCCCACGGCGGGACCGGGGCGTTGTCGCCGCTGCTGGTCAACGCCTGCGCCGCGACCAGGTGGCCGAGGCGCAACCGCCGCACGGGATCCAGGTCGCGCAGCAGCCCGGCCAGGTAGCCGGCGGCGAAGGCGTCGCCGGCGCCGACCGGCTCCACCACGGCCACCCGGGGAGCGGGCACGAAGACCGGCTCGGCGTCACGGCACATCGCTGTGGCACCGACCGCGCCGTCCTTGACCACCAGCGTCTCCGGGTCGGGCAACAACCGGCGTACGGCCAGCGGGTCGGTGGTGCCCCACAGCGTCTCCGCCTCGTCCTGGCCAACGAAGACCAGGTCGCAGCGGTTGGCGAGGTCACGCAGCACCGGCGCGGCCTGCTCGGCGGGCCACAGCCGGGACCGGTGGTTGACGTCGAAGCTGACCAGCGACCCCGCCAGCGGGCGGTCGGTCACCGCGTGCTCGACCAACGCCCGGCAGGACGCGGAGAGCGCCGGGGTGATGCCGGACAGGTGCAGCACACGGGCGCCGGCCAGCCCCGGGTCGGCCAGCGTCTCCGGGGCCATCCGGGAGGCCGCCGACCCGGCCCGGTAGTAGTGCACGGCGGTGCCCTCCGGGCCCGGGTCCTTGACGTACAGACCGGTGGGGGCGGCCGGGTCCACGACGACCTGGTCGACCCGGACGCCAGCGGCGGCGACGTGCCGGACGACGGCCCGACCGAAGGGGTCGTCGCCGACCCGGCTCACCCAGGTCGCCCAGTGCCCCAGTCGGGCCAGGTAACCGGCCACGTTGGACTCCGCGCCGCCCACCGAGACGGCGACCCGTTCGGCGTGCTCCAGCGGCTCACCCGGCGCGGGGCAGAGCACCACCATCGTCTCGCCGACCGCGACCACCTCGACCGGCGCAAGGCCGCCCGGGACGGACGCCAGGTCAGCTCGGTGGTCGGTCGGCATGAGCGCACACGTCCTCGCGGCGGGAGTCCTTGGCGCCGCCGAGCCTATGGTGTCCCGCGTGAGCCGGGCAACCCGGTGCCGAGGGTCAGGGCAACGTCAGCCCGTACGCGGCCAGCACCTCCGCGATCGGCTGGTAGTAGGTGGTGCCGCCGGAGGTGCAGTTGCCGCTGCCGCCGGAGAGGATGCCGAGGATGGCGCCGGTGGAGGCCACGTAGAGCGGTCCGCCGCTGTCCCCCGGCTCGGCGCAGATGTTGGTGCGGATCAGGCCGTAGATCACCCCGTTGGAGTAGTTGACAGTCTGGTTCAGACCGGTGACGGTGCCGCACCGCACCCCGGTGGTCACACCGCTGCGACACACCGCCTGACCGACGTACGCGTTGCCGGGACCGTTGATGGGCAGCAGTCCGGGGTAGGTGTAGACCGCGCTCGGATGCGCGATCCGGCCGGTGTAGCGGATCAGCCCGTAGTCGTTGCCGGGGAAACTGGTGGCGGTGCGGGTGCCCAGCACTGTGGTCTGGGCGCTGTCGGCGTACCAGGTGCTGGCGGTGGTGGTGCAGTGCCCGGCGGTGATGACGTAGTAGGTGCTGCCGCTGCGCACGTTCGCTCCGAGCGAGCAGCGACCGCCGCCACCGCCGTAGATGCCCTGCCCGGCGGCGATCAGGGTGCGCAGGGTTCCGGGTTCGCGGCGCAGCAGCGCGCCGGCCCGGTCGGCTGTCGCCCGCAGCGCCCTCAGCTCGGCGGGGGTCACGGTGTCGTCGACGGTGAGGGTCATCCGCCCGGTGGCGGGGTCGACGCCCCAGGCGGTGCCGGCGGTGCGTACCCCGGCCAACACGGCCGCCGGATCGGCGGCGGGCGCGGCGGCCCGGTCGGGGACGGCGGCCTGCGCCGCGCCGGGTGCGACGACCAGGAGGACGGTCAGGACGAGGGCGACGAGCGGGGAGCGGCGCATCCAAGCCTCCGTAGAGATCGAAATAGATGGATGTCGTTCAGCATCGCCCGGCGTCCGACGCGGTGGCAACCTTCGGCCGTCCCCTTCCCCGACCCGCGAGAATCGCCGATCCGGGGACGGGCCGCGCCGACGCCGCCGATAATCCTCGGGAGACGGCGGGAGGCCGGGCATGACCACCGGAGGCACCGCGGCACTGGTACGCCGTCGGGACGGGTCGACCCGGGCGACGCTGCTGGAGTTGCTCTTCGACGTGGTCTTCGTGGCCGCGCTCGCGCAGACCTCGAAGCTCCTCGCCGATCAGGAATCCTGGGCGCGCAGCGCTGCGGTGTTGCTGATGCTGACGGCGATCTGGTGGACGTGGTCGGTCACCTCCACCACGACCGAGTTCTACGACCCGCAGCAACGCCCCATCCAGGCCATTCTCATGGTGGCCATGGTCGGATCGGTGGGGATGGCGGCCTCGCTGCCGATGGTCGCCGGTGGACAGGCCATGGCCTTCGCGCTCGCCTACGTCGGCACCCACGTGGTGCGCGGCATCGTCCTGGTCAGCACGTTGTACCGACAGCATCACCCCTCGGCCATGGCGCGAGCCACCCGGTTCCTGTTCTGGTTCCTGGTGTCCGGCGTCCTCTGGATCGTCGGGGCGCTGGCCGACACCGCGCGGTGGTGGATCTGGACCACCGCGATCGCCATCGACCTGCTCTCCGCAGCGGCGCGCTACCCCACACCGCGGCTCGGCCGGGTGCCTCTCGACCAGTACGACCGGACCACCGCGCACCTGGGCGAGCGGTACCAGCAGTTCGTCATCCTGGCCCTCGGCGACATCATCCTGGTGCCCACCCTGGAGCTCAGCCGCAGCGAGTTCGACCGCCTCAGAATCACCGCCCTGCTCTGCGCGTTCGTCATCATGCTGCTGCTGTGGCAGATCTATGTCTATCGGGCCGGCGAGTTGCTCGAAACCGCGGCCGCGTCAGTGCCCGGCCGGTCCACCCGGATCGCTCCATACACCCATCTGGTGCTGCTGGTCGGCGTGGCGGTCACGGCGGCCTCCTTCGACCTGGTCGTCGACCGGCCGGCCGGAACGACACCGGTGCGGTGGCTGATGCTGATCATCGGCGGACCGCTGTTGTTCGTGCTCGGCCGGGCACTGTTCACCTATCTGTTGTCCGCTCGCGTGCCGTGGCGGCGAGTGATGTGGCAACTGCTGCCGCTGCTGCTGCTGCCCTGGGCCGGCGGCTGGCCACCGGTGCTGGTCACCGCGATCGTGGCCCTGGGGCTGGCCGGGCACGTCCTGGTCCCCACCGGCGACGGCCGGGAGACCAGGCGGGGGCTCGGACCACGAGAGGCCGCCGGATGACCTCCGCCGGTCAGGCGATGTGTCGGCCGGCCCACTCGGCGAGGTCCCGGGCACACGCGTCCACCGACTCCTTCCAGGTCCGGGCCGCGCCCTCCCCCGCCTCGTCGCTGACCTGCTTGACCACTCGGCACGGCACACCGGCCTGCGCGGCGGCCCACGCCACCGCGTACCCCTCCATGTCGACCAGGTCGGCGCGCTGCGCCAACCGGTCCCGGGCGTCGTCGTCGGCCACGAACGTGTCACCGGTGGCCAGCACCGCGCCCTCGGTGGCCAGCGACAGTGGCGCTCCGTAGGTCTCGCCGGTGAGCGTCCGCAGCAGGTCGGTGTCCAGGTCGTGCTGGAGCACTGTGGCGACCTCGTGGATGCCGGCCCACCCGGGGCGCAACGCCCCGGCCGTGCCCAGGTTGAGCAGCAGGCGCGGTCGTGGCCCGGCGGCCAGCACCGCCGCCACCGCGCTGGCGGCGTTCACCTTGCCCATGCCGGTGAGCAGCACCGGCAGGTCGGGCGGCAGGTAGCGGGCCTCCTCCCCGACGGCGAGCACCACCAGCGGACGATCGGCGCGGACCGTACCCCGAAGATTCACCGGAGCATCGTACGAGCCGGCTCCTCGACCACCAACCGCACCCAGCCACCGCTCAGCGGGGACGCATCGCACGTTCAGCCGGGTGCGGCAGGCTGAACCGGCGAGCAACCGGGCGACGGCGGTCCGGTCCGCCGACGGAGAGGTGACGACGGTGTACGACGGACAGGAGTTCCTCCGTGACAACCGCTGGTGCCTGAGCCGGCGCGGTCTGCTGACCGGGGCGGGCGCCCTCGGCGCCGCCGGGCTGCTGAGCGCCTGCGGCGCCGGTGACAGCCCGACGGGCGGTACGGCGTCCGCTGCGCCCGGCACGGTGCTGGCCCGCACCGGGGACGTTCCGGTCGGTGGCGGCACGGTTGCCGGGGGCGTGCTGGTCGTCCAGCCGGAGGCCGGCGCCTTCAAGGCCTACGACGCGACCTGCCCGCACCAGGGCGTCCGCGTCGGCGCACCCCGCGACGGGGTGATCACCTGCCCCGCGCACAACTCGACCTTCTCCGCCGGCGACGGTGCCCGACTGGGCGGCCCCGCCACGAAGGGCCTGACGGAGATACCGGTCCGCGTCGACGGCACGACCATCGTGCGCGCCTGACGCGCGGTCAGTCTTCGGCGAAGCGGTAGAGCACGAAGTCCTTCTCCGCGCCACAGGCGATCACGTGGGTGTTCCACGAACAGGACGCGCTGCGGACGTCCTTCAGCTCGCCCAACTCGTCCACCTCACCGGACTCGGCCCACACACCGGCCAGTACGCGGTTGTCCGCGACCATGCTGGGCGCCTTGGCGAAGACCAGCAGGTTGCCCTCGTCCAGCCGGACCGCCACACCGCCCCGGTCGGACAGCACCGGCTTGCCGGAGGCGTCGAAGAGGGTGACGGTCGGGTCCGGGTACTCCCGTTGGGCGAGCAGCCGCTCACCCAACGGGACCAGGTCGGTCACGCCCGGCGCCGACCAGCGGATCGCGGGCTCACCTTCGGTCGCCGCCACCACTTCGGTGCGCGCGGCGTCGTTGTTCGGCACCTGCAACAGGCAGGCCCGCCGCTCGCCGCAGGCCACCAGTCCCTTCGGACGGTAGTCGTCGTTGCCCGCCCGGTGCAGCACCACCGGCGCCGCGTCGGAACCCAGGTCGTACGACAGCAGCTGGTAACCGCCGTCGTTGCCGGCCACGTACAGGCGGTCCCCGTGCGCGACCACCAGGTCGTCCAGGTCGGCGACACTGCCCCAGCGGCGCAGCACCTTGCCGGACGCCATGTCGAGCAGCCGCACCGACCGGTCCGCGCCGACCTGGATGAGCTGCCGCCCCTTGCCCGTCCACGAGTTGCGGGGCGTGCCGTCGAGGAAGGCCGGCCCGCCCGCCGCCTTCGCGGTGCCCACCGGCCGGACCACTGTGCGGCTGCCGTCGAACTGGTCGCGGGGGGTGGGCTGGGCCCACTTCTGAGTGCCGTTGCTCAGGCGCAGGCCGACCAGTTGGGCCGCGGACCGGTCCACGAGCACCGCCGTGTCGTCGGCGAAGTAGACGTTGTCGTCACCACGGACCGACCGCTGCCAACGCTGTTCGCCCGTACGCGCGTCGAGCACGGCCAGCGGGCGCGGGGTGCTGTCGCCCGACGCGTCGGCGAGGACCGCGACCGCCCCCGGGACGGCGATGATCGCCTCCCAGTCGTCGGCCCGCGCGTCGGTCTGCTCGCGCCACAGCTCGTCGCCGGTTGCGGTGTCGACGGCCACCACCTCCAGCCGGTCGTCCGGCAGCGGGAACCCGAGGTAGGCCCGGTCGCCGAGCATCGCCGTCCACATGCCGGCCGGCCGCTCGGTCCCGGCCTTGGGCCGGGACAGTTCACGCAGCGACCCGAACTCCAGATCGGGGTAGCGGTCACGGGTCAGGTAGATCGTCGCCGCGGCGCCCACCCCGACCAGGGCCAGCACCGCGCCGAGCACCACCCAGCGCGCCCGCCGCCAGCGCGGCCCACCCGCCGGCAGGGTCGGGGCCGCTGCGGCCCAACCCGGCCCGGGAGGCGGGCCCGCCGGCGGGGTCGACCCCGGCCAGGGCTGCGACGGTACGACCGGCGCGGCGGCTCCGGCCGGTGCGGGCGGGCTCACGGGGCCCGGCGCGGGCGGGCTCACGGGGCCCGGCGCGGGCGGTGGTCCCACGTACGCCGGGGCGGGCAGCGGCTTGCGCAGCGGCAGGTCGGTCAGTGCGCCCTCGGCCACCGGCAGCTCCGGCTGGTCCAGCACGGTCGGGGCGACCCCCAGCTCGGCGTGCAGCATCCGGGCCACCAGCGGGATCCGTGACGAGCCGCCGACGAGGAACAGCCCGGCGAGCTGGTCGGGGCTGAGACCGGCTGCGGCGATCACCTCCCGGGCGCGCTCCACCGCCCGACGCAGCAACGGCGTGGCCGCCCGCTCGACGTCCGCCCGGGTCAGCTGGACCGTATCGGCCACCCCCGGCACGGCGACCGGCGCGACAGTGGACCGGGACAACGTCTCCTTCGCACCCCGTACCTCGTCCCAGAACCGCACCTGGTCGCGGCGCTGCGCCGGGTCCGCCGGCCGGGTCAACCGGGCCCACTGCGCGGCGTGCCGTTCACCGACCAGCTCACCTACCCGCCGGACCAGGGCCGCGTCGAGGTCCAGACCGCCCAGGTCGGGCAGGCCACCGTCGGCGACCACGCTGAAGCCGGAGTCACCCCACGGGTCGGCGCCCTCGTTGCGCAGCACCGCGACGTCGAGCGTGCCGCCACCGAAGTCGAACACCGCGATCGCGCCGCCGACCGGCACCGGACGATGCAGCACCTGCGTGTAGTAGCGGGCGGCGGCCACCGGCTCCCGCAGCAGCCGGGTGCCCGGCGGCGTCGGCCCGGCCAGGGTGTGCTCGGCCACCTGCGGCCACCCCGCCAGCAGCAGGGCGTCGGCGAGCACCTGCCGTCGCGTCGCGTCCCAGGCGGCCGGGCAGGTGAGAACGGCCGGGGGCAGGAAGCCGACGGTGCCCACCGCGGCCCGCGCGACCGACGCCAGCACCGCGGCGAGCAGGTCGGCCGGCGGGTACGAGCGGTCGCCGAGCACAACGGTCGGCTCGTCCACCCGGCGCTTCGGGTTCGCCTCGAACCGGGCCGGGTCCGCCTGCGCCAACCGCCGGGCGTCCCACCCGGTGTGCAGGGTGCCGTCCGGGTCGGCGTACACGGCGGAGGGGCTGAGCGGTTGACCGTCCATCAACAGCGGACGGGTGCGCCCGTCGGGCCAGCGCAGCACCGCGACCGTGTTGGACGTACCAAGGTCGACGCCGAGGGCGAAACCCTCGTGCTGGCCTGCCATCTGCCCGATACCTCCGCCGCGACGAGGGGAACTCGACCCCGCATCGTACGCAGGCCCCGCCGCCGGGCTGATCACTCGGTCAGGGGACGGTCGGGGCCACCCTATCCACCGACCCTCTCGTTGGTCGTTTGCACGTCGGCCGCTCGCAGGAGCCGGAGTTGACCGATCTCCGCGACGTTCTTCATCAGCTCGGCGTTGACCCAGCCGATCGTGTGCGTGACCGTGTGGTCGGTCTCGCCCGGCCAGGGGAACGTCGCGTTGCCCTCGAGGTCGGCGTCGCTGAGGTGGTCGAGCAGGCCCAGCCATTCGGTGCGCAGGCCCCGCAGCCACGCGACGCTCGGCTCACCCGCGCCGGGCCACACCACGTCCGTGCGCTGGCGCGGTGGCGCACCCCGGAGATGATCCATGGTCACGGTCCACCACCAGCCGATGTGCCAGGTGAGCCAGCCGATCGTCGGCGCCGGGACCGGGTCGGGTTCGGTGTCGGCCCAGTCCGGCGTCCAGGTGCCGTCGGCGCTGCGCCGGACCGACCAGCAGTGCGGGGTCGGCTCCCAGAGGAAGCCGTCGGCTTCGAGTCGTTCGAGGTGGTACTCGAACAGCGCCCACGTCAGGTCGAACTGCCAGCGCAGGAGGGCAATGGACGTTACGGACATCCGAGGATTCTGTCGGGGCACCGACGTCGCCGTCGACAGAATAAGCACCCGCCGGCTCATGACCGGCGTGCGGGTGATGACTGTGCGGCATCAAGATGCCGCACAGTCATCACGCTCGCAGCGAGTGCCCCGCCGGCGCGGGCCCAACGCGACGATCAGGAGTCGGCGGCGCAGCGCGCGGAGAGGGCATAGCGGAGCAGGACCACGTCGCCGATCTGGCGGGCCTCGGCCAGCCGGGCGCGGCGGCCCGGGTGCCAGGGGAAACGACCCTCGCCGACGAACCGGGGCGCCCGCCCGTCGCCGACGAAGAACGGGGCGACCACCAGGTGCAGCTCGTCGGCGAGACCGGCGGCGAGGAACTGGGCGTGCACCGTCCCGCCGCCCTCCACCATCAGCCGCTGCACACCCCGCGCGGCCAGGTCGGTCAACAGCCATCCAGGGTCGACCGGCTCGCCCGCGTCGATGACGGTGGCCAGGCGACCGAGGCGCTCCCGGGTCTTCTCGACCGCATCGGTGGCGCAGTAGACGAGCCGGGTCGAATCACCGGCGGTGAAGAAGCGGGCGGTCGGGTCGAGATCACCCTGGGCGGTCAGCGTGACCTTGGTGGGTGATTCGGGTCGGCCGGACGCGGCCCGCTCCGCCCGCCGACTCGGCGAGCGCACCAGCAGCCGCGGGTCGTCGCGGCGGACGGTGCCGGCGCCGACCAGGATCGCGTCGCAACTGGCCCGGACCGCGTCGACCCGGTCCAGGTCGTCGTCGTTGGACAGCAGCAGGCGTTGCTCGGAGGCGTCGTCGATGTAGCCGTCGATCGAGGCCGCGCAGCTGAGCAGAACGTACGGTCGCGAGGGCTCCGGCTGGCAGCTCATCGGGGGCCAGCCCGGTCGGAGGTGCCACTCGTGAGCGCTTCCGCCGCCTCGGCCTCCGCCGCCTTGGCCGCCTTCGCCGCCAGGTAGTCGGCGTTGGCCGGGGAGAGGAACACGCTGGTGGGCACCCGCTCGGCGACGTCCACGCCCAGCCTCGTCAGCTGCTCGGCCTTGTCCGGGTTGCTGCTGAGCAGTCGGATCCGCGGCACGTCCAGCGTGGCCAGCATCTGTGCGGCGGCGGTGTAGTCCCGCTCGTCCTCGCCCCGGCCCAGCGCCACGTTGGCCTGGTAGGTGTCCAGCCCGGCGTCCTGCAACGCGTACGCGTCGAGTTTGGCGTACAGGCCGATGCCGCGACCCTCCTGGCGCAGGTAGAGCAGGAAACCGCCAGCTTCG
Organism: Micromonospora sp. A202; assembly: GCF_006715105.1. NCBI lineage: Bacteria > Bacillati > Actinomycetota > Actinomycetes > Micromonosporales > Micromonosporaceae > Micromonospora > Micromonospora sp. A202. The sequence continues at coordinate 3,482,463 of NZ_VFMP01000001.1, forward strand.
GTGATCCGCTGCACCGCCTCGCGCAACTGCGGCCCGCAGTCGCAGCGTTGGCTGCCGAACACGTCGCCGGTCAGGCACTCGCTGTGCGGACGGACCAACGGGGGCTCTCCCCCGGCGGCGAGCCGGTCCAGAGCGCCCGCCCAGTCGCCGAGACCGAGTGCGAGGTGCTCCCGGCCGTCCACCAGCCCCTTGAACGAGAACACCCGGACCGTCGTGGAGTAGCCGTCGGGAAACGTCAATGGCACCGTGACCTGCGTACGGATCGTGGCGACCGGCAATGCTTCGGGCATGGGACTCCTTTGTCCGGCGCCGCCGACGCGCGGCGACGCGTACGTCTCACAACCGACTCAACAGCCGCCGACGGGGGCGGCTTCCCGGGCGGCGGCCGGAACTCGATTGCGCCGGGCCAGCAGCACGGCCGCTCCGGGCAGGCTGGCGACCAGGATCAGTGCACCGTAGACGGTGGCGGTGGCGACGCCCTCGGCCGCGCTGAGGCCGGCCGCGCCGAACACCCACGCGGCCACCCCCTCGCGCGGGCCGAAGCCGGCGACGTTCAACGGCAGGCCCATGGCGAGCAGGGCGAGCAGCGTCAACGGCAGCAGTCGTGACAGCGGGGCGTCCGATCCGGCGGTACGTGCCGCCACCAGGAAGGTGGCCAGGTGACCGGCGACCATCACCGCGGAGGCGATCAGCACGCCGAGCCAGGTGCGCCGGGCCAGCAACCCGGACCGCACGTCCGCCACGGCGGTGCGCATCGCCCGCGCCCAGCGCGAGGGGCCGGCGTTCGGCACGGCCCGGGCCAGCAGCACGGTGACCAGCCCGCCCGCGAGCAGCAGGCCGGCGGCGACCGGCAGGTACGGCCGCACCGGGGACGGGAAGGCCGCGAGCACCACCAGCGCGACGCCGACCAGCACCACCTGCCCGGCGGTGCGTTCCCAGACCACCGCGCGGATGCCCCGGCTGACGTCACCGGCGTCCCGGCCGTGGCGGACCGCCCGGTGCACGTCGCCGAGCACACCGCCGGGAAGGGTGGCGTTGAGGAACACGGCCCGGTAGCAGTGCGCCACGGCGGTGGCCAGCGGCAGCCGCACGCCCAGGCCACCGGCGACCAGACTCCACCGCCACGCCGCGCAGACAGTGGTGAGCACCCCGATGACCAGCGCCGCAGCCAGCGCCGGCGCGTCGATCAGTCGCACCCCGGCGAGGAACGGGCCGGTGCCCACCTGCCACAACAGGACGGCGAGCAGACCCACCCCACCGACCACTCGTGCCCAGGCCCAGAACATCGGCGTCGGCCCTCCCCTTGAAGATCGTCCACTTGCCCTAGTCCACGTACCCAGGGTGAGAACGGTTCATCCGTCGGCGAGGAGGTCACTGTGTTCGACCAGGACGGTGAGCCGCCCGGCCGCCGCGTCGGCCAGCCGACGCCGGGCGTACGCCTCGGCCGGGCCGGCCAGGTCGGGACGCTCTTCGCAGGCCGCGCCCAGCCAGCCCCGGAACCACTCGGCGGCCAGGTCGGCGTGCTCCGGACCCAGCCGCCACGCGCTGGGCCGTTCCCGCACGCGCACGCCCCGCCGGGCGAACGCGGCGACAGTGGCGGCGACGGCGTCCGGGCCGAGCAGCCGCCGGCCGTCGACCGTACGCCGTTGGTGGTCGTTGAACGCGGCCTCGACCACCGCGTCCAGTGGATCGGCCGGGGTGAACCGGACCCGCCCGGTCACCGAGAGGGCGAAGAGGGTCGGCCGGCCCACGCAGGCGGCCACCACCCGCTCGATCTCCTCGACGCTGAGCATGTCCAGCAGCGCGGACGCGGTGAACAGCGAAGCATCGGCCAGGTCGGCGGCGCTCAGCCGGGTGAGGTCACCGCAGCGGGTGCTCACGGTGACCGGCGCGCCGTCGGAGGCGGTCACCCCGGTCATGCCCTCGGCGGCACGGGCCAGCAGGTCTGCGTCCCGGTCGTGCAGCACCCAGTGCTGCGAGCCGGGCAGGCGGGGTGCCACCCAGCGGCTCATCGAGCCGGTGCCGCTGCCCAGGTCGTGGATCACCGTCGGGGCGTCACCGGCCAGTCGGGGGCGAACGGCGTCCAGCAGGTCCTCGGCACGCGCCGCCGCGTCGGCCGGCTCCCGCAGTCCCAGCCAGTCGGCGAACGGCAGGGTCTCCTCGACGGTCATCCCGCCACCTCCTCCAGCGCGGCGGCCAGCAACGCGGTGGTCACCGGCCAGTCGGTCAGGGTGTCGCGCCGGGCCAGAGCGGCACGCCGCAGTCGGGCCCGCAGCGGGTCGTCGGTCAGCCAGCGGGTCAACGCGTTGGCCAGCGCGGCGGGGTCGTCCGGGGCGACGAGCAGGCCCGGCCGGTCACCGCCGGGCGCGTGGCCGAGCGCCTCCGGCAACCCGCCGACCTCGGTGGCGAGCACCGGCAGGCCGCGCGCCAGCGCCTCGGTGACGACCATCCCGTACGTCTCGCCCCGCGACGGCAGGACCAGCAGGTCGGCATCGGCGTACGCGGCGTCCAGCGCCGCTGCGGTCAGCGGACCGACGAGGCGCACCCGCTCGGTGAGGCCGGCGCCGGTGAGCCGCTCCCGCAGCCGCCCCACGAGGCCCGGCTCCCGGGTCAGGGTGCCCGCGCACACCATCGTCCAGCGCAGCCCGACCAGCGTGGACAACGCGTCGACCAGCACGTCGTGCCCCTTGTGGTGGGTGACGGCCGCGACGCAGAGCAGTCGGTCGCCGGTGACCGAGCCGGGTGCCGGCGGTGCCGGCCGCACCCCGGGAGGGGCCGCCCGGATCCGGTCGGCGAGCGCCGGATGGCGGGCCACCAGGTGACGGCGGGTCCACTCGCTGGTGGTGACGACGACCCGGGCGGTGGTCAGCGCCCGGGCCTCCGCCTCGTCGTCGAACGGCAGGTGCACGAGGACGACCAGGCGCAGCCGGCGGGCATGCGGGACGAGCAGGTCCGGCACTGTCGAGGCGATCAGGCCGTCGAGCAGCACCACGGCGTCGTCGGGCGTGGCGTCGAGCAGCTCGGTCAGCTTCGCCCGGTCGACCGGGTCGGGGTCCGGCCACGCGCCGGGCACCGGGTGTTCGCGCACCGACCAGCCGCGCTCACCGAGCCCCGCGCAGACCCGCCGGTCGTACGTGTTGCCACCGCTGGGAGTGGCCACGTCGTCGATGTCACCGGGCAGGAGGACGTGCACCGTGCGGAAGGTCGTGTCCGACCCGCCGGTGGACGCCGTCCGACCGGCATCGATCACAGCGAACGCTCGTAGCTCGCCCAGGCGATGTGCGACTCGTGCAGGGTGACGATGATGCCGGTGAGGTCACGCGCCCCCGCGCCCAGGTCACCGGCGTGGACCCGCTCGACCAGCCGGTCCGCGATGGTGCGGGCCAGCACCTCGGTGGTGGTGTTCACCCCGGCGAAGGCCGGCTCGTCGTCGAGGTTGCGGTAGGTCAGCTCGCCCAGCACGGCCCGCAGCTGCTCGGTGGCCAGGCCGATGTCGACCACGATGCCGTCGGCGTCCAGGTCGGGCCTGCGGAACATCGCGTCCACCACGAAGGTGGCCCCGTGCAGACGCTGGGCCGGGCCGAACACGTCGCCTCGGAAACTGTGGGCGATCATCATGTGATCCCGAACGGTCACGCTGAACACTGTCACTCCCCGTCGTCGTAGGTGATGAGGTGGCAGAGCGCGGGCAGGTCGCCCGTGCTCAGTCTGGCAAGCACGTCGGGCAGCTCCGCGAACCGGGACGCACCGGTGATCAGGGCGTCGAAGGCCGGGTCGTCGAGCAGGTCGAGGGCGAGCGCCAGTCGGTCGGCGTAGCTGCGCCGCCCACGCCGGGCAGGCGCGACCATGCCGACCTGGCTGCTGCGTACGCTCAACCGGCCGGAGTGGAACGCCCCACCCAGCGACACCTGCACCTGGCGGTCGCCGTACCAGCTCAGCTCGATGACAGTGCCCTCCGGCGCGAGCAGGTCCAGCGAGCGTTGCAGCCCGGCGCCGGTGGCGCTGGCGTGCACCACCAGGTCCCGGTCGCCGGTCGCGTCGTCCGGTTGGGCGAACTCGACGCCGAGCGCGCCGGCCACCCCGGCCCGCCGGACGTCGGTGTCGACCAGCTCGACGTGCACGCCGGGAAAACGGGCGAGCAGCGCGGCGACACAGCAGCCCACCATGCCCGCACCCACGACGGTGACCCGGTCACCGACCAGCGGCGCCGCGTCCCACAGCGCGTTGACCGCGGTCTCCACCGTGCCGGCGAGCACCGCCCGGGCCGGAGGCACCCCGTCCGGCACGGGCACCACGGCGGTGGCCGGCACGACGTACGCGCTCTGGTGCGGGTGCAGGCAGAAGACCGTGCGCCCGAGCAGGTCCGGCGGGCCCTGCTCGACCACGCCGACACTGAGATAGCCGTACTTCACCGGGCCGGGGAAGTCACCCTCCTGAAAGGGCGCGCGCATGGCGGCGTGCTGGTCGGCAGGCACCCGGCCGGCGAAGACCAGCGTCTCGGTGCCCCGGCTGACCCCCGAGTACCGGGCTCGGACCAGCACCTCGTCGGGCCCCGGAGCGGGCAGCGTCACAGGCCGGATCTCCGCCGCGCCGGGCTCACGCACCCAGCAGGCGTACGCCTCGCGGTTCACCGTCGCGCACCTCACCTCTTGCTCGAGGCCGCACCGAGCGGCCAGGCTTCCGTGCCCCTCCCGGGTTGTCGATCATAAACACGGAGCGGAGGTGTCCACAGTTCGAAGTGGTCCGATGACCGGCTGACCACGCAACTGCTACCAGCGGTTGCGCGCCTCCTCGGCCCAGCCGACGAGCCCGTCGAGGCTCACCTTCGTCCCGTCGTCCGTCTTCGCCCAGCCGGAGAATTGCCCGAAACACTGGTGGGTCTCGTTCGCGACGACACCCAGGTTGGTGCGGGCAACCTTCTCGTGGAACGGCTGGAACTCGGCCTCGACCCGTTCCCCGCTGATCCGCCACGGGCGAAGCCAGTCCGACCGGTCGTAGGTCCAGCGCAGTTCCTCGCCGATCTTGTGCAACCGGCCGTCGACGAACAGGCCGTTCTCGGTGACCCCGGTGCCGTCAGTCCACTGACCGCCGAGCTGGATCGCCCGTCCCGGTGCCGCACCGGCGGCCCAGTTCCACGTGATCGCGTACGGCCATCTGCCGCGACCGTGGTCCAGCACGGCGAACGCGTCCGGCCCACCGATCTCGTACGTCTGGCCGTGCAGTTCCAGCGTGCCGAGGACAGGGCGGCCGACGTCCTTGACCGTGTACTGGAATCGCGTAGGGCTCCACGGCACGACGACGCCGAGCGACTCGTGGCCGGCCGGCAACGGCACGTCCACCTCCAGCCGTACTCCGGGGGCGCTGGCCGAGATGGCGGTGCCGTCCGGGCGCTGAGCGATCCGGATCGCCAGGCCACCGCCCTGTGCACGAACCTCGCCCACGCCGCTGTGCGGCGGTAGTACCGTCCCGCGCGCCAGCGGCACCACCACGTCGGCCTTCGTCTCGGTGCCGCTGTCCCGGTCGAGCACATAGACGCTGTGCACGCCGGCGTAGTCCAGCGACGAAGCGACCAGCCCGACGATGTGCCGTGGCGTCACGATGCCCCAGTACTCCCACCGCTTGGTCCGGCCCCAGCCGCGCAGGTTCGCGGTGTGCAGCGGGCGGCGTGTCCAGCCGACGGCCGCGGGATTGAGCCGCCCGCCCGGTTGGCACAGCTCGACAGGTGAGGAGAGTTCGCGTTCGTGGGTCACGAGGTGCACGATAGCCCCGCCGCCCTCCGAGACACCCGACCACAGGGTCGGTGGTGCCGCCTGGAAGGGCTTCGCCAGCTGCGGGTGCTACCAGCTGCGCACTCGCCAGAGTTCCACCACAGCTGGCCGCATCCCGCAGCCGGCCGGCTGACAGGTCCGGGACTTGGCCGGGTCCCATACCTGCTCGCCGGTCGGCGTCCGGCTCGGCCTGCCGGAGCACCTTTTGACTCAACTCGTTCTAAGTGAGCCATAACGGAGGCTATCCGGACCAAGAAGTCTGGTCAACGGCAGCATTTAAGACTGTTTCCGTCCTTAAATCGGTATGCTCGACCCATGACGCGTGCTGTCCCCGCCCCACTGAACGGCACCCCCGGCAACGAGCGACTGGTCCTCGCCGCGCTGCGGGGCGGAGCCGTTCTCAGCCGGACCGAGTTGAGTGCCACGACCGGCCTGCCGAAGACGACGGTGACCGGCATCGCCAATCGCCTCCTGCAACGGGGCATGGTCGTCGAGCACACCGCCGACACCGGACGACGGCATCGCAGTCGCGGCCGACCCGCGAGGGGCCTCGCGCTGGCAAACCCCGGCGGCCTGGTCGCCGCCCTGTGCTTCAGCCACACCACGATCCGGGCCGCGGCGGTCGGCTGGGACGGCACCTTTGCCGCCCACCGGCAACGCGACATCGGTGGCGATCGCGACCAGCAACGCGTGCTCGACCGAGGGCTGCGCCTGCTCGAGGAGGCGTTCGCCGAGGCGGGGTCGACGCCGGAGCAGGCCGACTTTGCCGTCATCGGCGTTCCGGCAGCCTTCGAGCGGGGGGTCGGGGCGGCATTTGGCCGGATGCCCGATGCAGCCCACGAGGCCGTACCCGAGCTCGGAAAGGTCTTCGGTTGGTTTCGCTCAGACCCGCAACCCATGGTCACCGAACACCTGGGCATCCCGACGGCGGCGGAGAACTACGCCAACCTCGCAGCGTTGGGCGAGGCGACCGCCGGGGCGGGGCGCGGCCTGGACGACCTCATCTACATCAAGCTGGTCGAGGGGGTCGGCGCCGGGCTGGTCCTCGGTGGCGGACTGCACCGGGGGGCGCGCGGCCTGGCTGGGGAACTGGCGCATGTGCAGGTGCTTCCCAACGGACGATGGTGTCTCTGCGGAAGTCGCGGCTGCCTCGCGGTGACGTACGGCGACTTCATGGAAACGATCGGCTCGACCTACCCGCAACCGTTGACTGCCGCCGACATCCGCGAGCTCGCGGCTGCGGGCGAGGTGGGCACCCGACGCATCCTGGCTGACCTCGGTCGGGGCTTCGGGCGAGTGCTCGCCGACGTCTGCGTGCTGCTCAGCCCGGAGGCAATCATCGTGGACGGAGCGCTCGGTGCGGCGGCAGAACCGTTTGTCGCCGGCATGCGCGAAGCGATGGACCAGCGCATGCCGAGCGTCATGGCGGAGTCCGTGCAGCTGCTCACCGGCGAGCTCGGGGAACGGGCCGAGCTGCTCGGTGCGGTCGCGCTCGCTCGGGCGGGGCAACTGCCCGCCGCGACCGTCAGCCGGTAACGGACGGGTCACGGACGCAGCGCGTTCGCAACACCAAATTCACCCTGGTGTTGCGAAGTCTCCTGGTAGCGGTAATGTTCTGCCGGACAACAAAGCCTTCCTCCGTCCTCGGCCGGTCGGGGGAAGCGCCAGCGTCGCGACCGTTCCACTCCGGCTCCTTGCCCGGTACTCGCCTGAACCGTCGCCTGGCCTCCTTCACGGGCGGTGCATTCGTCGATCCGATGCACCTCCCGTTCACGTGGACTCCCCCGTCCACGACAACCTGCGGCACCGGACCGGTGCGAGCCGGGGACCTCCCCTGCCGCAAAAATGGAGGTACGACCACCGATGAAGATCCGACCCACCGCTCGATGGGTGGCGGGGGTGTCAGCCGCAGCGGCTGCTGCCCTGGCCGTCACCGCAGGCCCACCCGCCATGGCAAACTTCGCCAGCGCCTCACGCGGCGCCAGCACCTACCCCGGCCAGTCCCCCGTCGTCCAGACCGACAAGGGTGCGGTCCGTGGCGAGGCCAAGAGCATGGTGACCTCCTTCAAGGGCATTCCCTTCGCCGCGCCGCCGACCGGTGACCTTCGCTGGAAGGCACCGCAGCCGGCCGCCAAGTGGAAGGGCACGAGGGACGCGACACAGTTCGGGGCTTCCTGCGTACAGGGCACCGGCTGGGACCCCGGATATGACAAGCCCACGCTGACCGAGGACTGCCTCTACCTCAACGTGTACCGCCCCAGCACCGCCTCAAAGAAGAACCTCCCGGTCTTCTTCTGGATCCACGGCGGCGGCAACTTCGCCGGCGCAGGGCGCGACACCAACCCGGACAAGTTCGTGACGCGGGAGGACGTCGTCTACGTCACGATCAACTACCGGCTCGGCGCCATGGGCTACCTCGTGAACCCGGCCCTTGAGGCAGACAACCGCGACGGCTCGGCTGGCAACTTCGCGATCCTGGACCAGCAGGCAGCCCTGCGCTGGGTGCAGAAGAACATCAAGGCGTTCGGCGGCAACCCCAACAACGTCACAGTCGCCGGGCAGTCCGCGGGCGCCGGCAACACGGCCGTGCAGCTTGCCTCGCCCACCGCGCGAGGTCTCTTCGACCGCGCCATCCTCCAGAGCGGGGGCGGCAGTCCTCTGCGGACGTTGCCGGCAGCCCGAGAGAGCGGCGAGCAGTTCAGCGCCGAAATCGGCTGCCCGACGGGCGCGGGCCAGGTCGACTGCCTCCGCTCGAAGAGCCCCACCGAGATCCTCGCGGCGCAGGCCAAGGTCCGTCAGTCGGGCGCCGTCGCCGGCACTCGCGTCGTGCCGACCGATCCGATCGAGCTGATGAAGACCGGCAAGCTGACCGACCTGCCGGTCCTGGTCGGCGGCACCTCCGACGAGTCGCAGCAGAGTGTCTTCGCCGCGTACGACTACCTCGACAAGCCGCTCACCACCGCACAGCTCAACACCCTGATCTCCACCACGTACCCGAATGGTGTCGACCAGATCCGTGCCACCTACCCGGTGGTGAACTACAAGTCGCCCACCGTCACCTGGGGTGCGATCCAGAGCGACCAGCGTGCGTGTCGGGACCAGACGCTGCGCGAGCGGCTGGCGAAGGACACCAGGACCTACGCCTACGAGTTCGCCGAGAAGAATGCTCCGGCCTTCGTCTCGATCTGGCGCCTCAACACCGACTACCCCTTCGGTGCCACCCACGTCAACGACCTCGGCTACCTCTGGGACTACCTCGGCACGGCCCTGCCCTTCAGCGGCGAGCAGGTCGACCTGTCCAACCAGATGATCAGCTACTGGGGCAGCTTCGCCCGCGACGGTAACCCGAACGTGCAGTTCGCGCCGACCTGGCCCCGGTACGCCCCGCAGGGTGACCTCCTGCAGTTCGCGGCACCCAGCGCCCAGCGGGTCGCCGACACCAAGGTCGGCGAATCGCACAACTGCTCGGTGTGGGACGCGGTCAGTCCCGCTGTCTGACCGCGTCGGCGAGGTCCGCGAGGTGGTGCCTCGGCACCACGTCGCGGATCCCGGCAACGAGCGCTTCGGGCAAGCAACAGCTGCGTACACCCCCTTCGATCGACCGAAAGGACCAATTCGTGAGAAGTTTCCCCAAGCGTCGCCTGGCCACCTGGGCTGCCGCCGTGATCGCCCCTGTGCTGCTGCTCGGCGCGGGCGCCGGTGCCGTCGCCCAGGCGGACAGCAAGGGCGACGGACGCGGCGGTGACCCCGTCGTGCAGAGCCGGAACGGACTCGTCCGTGGCGTCGCGACGAACCAGTTCGACCAGTTCCTCGGCCTGCCGTACGCGGCACCCCCGGTACGCGACCTGCGGTTCGCCCCTCCGGCCGCGCCGGAGTCGTGGCGGGGAATCCGGTCGGCCGATCAGCAGGCCCCGGCATGCGTGCAGTTCGAGCCGACCGGGATCCGCGAGGAGCAGGCCGTCAGCGAGGACTGCCTCTACCTCGACGTCTACCGGCCGAGCAAGGTCGCGAAGAACGCCAAACTGCCGGTCATGCTCTGGTTCCACGGCGGTGGCCACACCCAGGGCACCGGCGTCATCTACGGCGGCGGAACGATGGCCGCCAAGACCGACACCATCATCGTCTCGATCAACTATCGCCTCGGGGCGCTCGGTTTCCTCGCCCACCCCGCGCTCAGCGAGGTCACCGAAGGTGGGTCCGGCAACTACGGCCGGATGGACCAGCTCGCGTCGATGAAGTGGGTCCGGGACAACATCGCCAACTTCGGCGGCGACCGGAACAACGTGACGATCTACGGCCAGTCCGCCGGCGGACAGGGCGTGTGCGACATGCTCGCCATGCCGGCCGCCAAGGGGCTGTTCCACAAGGCGATCGTGCAGAGCCAGCAGTGCCTGGCCAGCCGCAACACGCTCGCGGTCGGCGAGCAGCGGGGTGTCGGGTTCGCCGAGTCGGTGGGTTGCACCGATGCCGCCACCGTTGTCAACTGCCTGCGCGCGGCCTGGCCCGGGAAGCTCGTCGCCAACCAGGCGAACTACCTCGGTAACTCCAAGGTGGGCGGCTCGCTGCTGCCCAAGTCGTTCGCCGACGCGTTCGCCGACGGCACCTGGAACAAGGTGCCGGTGATGTCCGGTACCACGCGCTCCGAGAACCGGCTCACCGAGACCGCCCTCGCCGGAATCACCGCGCAGGGCTACGTCGACACGATCAAGCGGGAGTACGGCGACAAGGCCGACCGCGTCCTCGCGACGTACCCGCTGAGCAAGTTCAAGAGCCCGTGGGACGCCATCACGCAGGTGCACACCGACGCTGGTCGCGCGTGCCAGACCGAGCAGGCCGCTCGGGTGATCTCGACCAAGACCCCGCTCTACCGCTACGAGTTCAACGACCCGACCTCGCCGACCCTCTACGGGTTCCGCGTCCCGGGTGAGGATGTCTCCAACGGACACAGCGGCGAGCTGGCCTACCTGTTCGACTTCACTCTCGGCGAGCGGCCCCTCACCGCGCAGCAGAAGAAGCTGTCGGACCAGATGATGCGGTACTGGGGCGCCTTCGCCCACAACGGCAACCCGAACTACCGGGGTGCCCCATCGTGGCCGACCTACGGCGGCGACGAGAACGTCATGCAGTTGCGCACCGGCGGAGCGAGCCGAGTGATCAACACCTTCGCGGCGGAGCACAACTGCGGCCTCTGGCTCAGCTGACCTCTTACCGCGCGCACCAATAAACAGAACAGTGCGGGCTCGCCCTCCACGGGGCGGGCCCGCATTGTTGCATCTCACCGATCGACTGCCGTCGGGGCTGCCTGCGCGGCGCCGCGGCGGTGCGGTGACCGCGCTGGACCTGGTCGCCACCCACCCCCGGCGATGTTCGGTCTGTCGACCCAGGAGCGAACACTTGACGGACACATCGATGCGCCCTAGGTTCATACGACATCAGACATAGGATGTCATAGGATGTGGTGCATGCGGCAGCTTCGGCTGCTCCTGACTTCTTTCCTCCCGATCGTCCCCTTCGCTGCTCGCCCCTAGCTCACTGGTCCAGCGCGGGCGGCCGGCCCGGCTCCACCTGCGGCCACGGCTCCATCGCGAACCCTGCACGAGACCGGCAGGACTCCCTCGTCATCAGCCGCTTCAGCTCCGCCGGGCTGGCGCGGCCCGACGCTGCCGAAACCAGTCGTACAGCCACGGACACCGGCGTCCTTGGCGCCCAGGCATCCCCCCTTGAAGGAACAGGACCACATGAAGCTGTCTGCCCTCGGCCGCATCGCTCTGGCCACAGGCATCGCCGTACTGACCACCGCCACGCTCCCCGGCACCCCCGCGGCCGCCGCCCCGGTGAAGAGGAAGATCCTCCCCGTTCTGGTGGAGTTCAACGACGCTTCCTTCCAGTTTCCGGACAAGGTGAAGGCGTCCACGCCGGACACCTACTTCGGCGCGAAGAGCGACTCGGCCGCGTCGTACCTGTCGGAGTTGTCGCGTGGGCAGTACACGCTGGTGCCCGCCGTACCGGAGCAGTTCCTCGGCCCGATCAAGCTGGACCTCAGCGCCGCCGGCTGCCCGCAGGGCAAGATCAACCAGTTGACCCGGGAGGAGCTCACCAAGCGCGGCCTGGTCGCGGGCAAGGACTACGAAAGCCTGTCGATCGTCTTCCCGGCACAGAAGACGAACTGCCCCTGGGCCGGCCTCGCCACCCTCCCCGGCCCGACCACCTGGATCAACCTGTACGGCACCGCCAGCGGCATCGACGTGGTCGGCCACGAACTCGGACACAACCTGGGCTTCGGGCACCAGGGTCGCGCCAAGTGCACCGGCGGCAACCTGGGCGCGTGCAAGTCAGGGGGCGCCAGCCACACAACCATCATGGCCGGTGGGTACCGACCGGCCGGCTTCTCCGCACCGGAGATGATCCGTGCCGGATGGCTCAACGGCGGGGCGTCTCTCAAGGTCACCAAGTCGGGGGTCTACACGCTGCGCTCCCTGCACGGCAAGGGCAGCGGAGTCCGGGCCCTGGACATCGCCCTGGGCGGCGACCGGCTCGTCATCGAGTACCGCCACGCGGCCGGCAACTTCGACGCGAAGCTCGAGGGCGTCCACGCCTACCGTGTCCCCAAGGGCTCCTACGGTGCCTCGTCACTCATCGACACCACGACGGCGGACAAGACTGCCACCAACAACGCACCGCCGAACGCGGACGCCATCACCAAACTGACGGACAAGGCGAGCAAGCTGTCCCTCGCCGTCGTGTCCTCCGGCGGTGGTCAGGCCAAGGTCAAGGTCGCGCTGAACGGCGATTCGCTCGCCGCCATCGACCCGGCCCCCTCGAAGTCCCCGTCCGCGTCCCCGACCCCCAGCGCGGCCACTCCCACCCCCAGTGCGAGCGCGAGCGCCGGCACGGAAGCCGTGACCGACGGCTCCGAGCCGGTCACCGAGCTCGGCTCCGAGGAGCTCACCGCCGGTGGCGGTCGCTCGACCGTCTTGCCGCTCGCCGCCGGCGGCGGTGCCGCAGTGCTCGCGGTCGGCCTGGGATTCCTGCTGGTGAAGCGTCGTCGCAATCGCGCCTGACCGGCCTGTCGGGCCCCGGACGACCGCTCGCAGGCGGGCGACCGGGGCCCGGTCAGACGGTCAGTCGAACTCCTCCACGTACTCCTCGGTGGGGCCCAGCTCAGGATGGTCGCGCAACTCCAGGACCGGCCCGAGGCGGTCGGTGTCCAGTACGACAACCGTGTTCTCGCCGGCGCGCAGCAGTGGCGCGGGGCAGTAGAGCGTCACCTGCGGGCCGATGTCCCAGTAGCGGCCGAGCAGGAATCCGTTGACCCAGACCAGGCCGTGCACCGACCCGGGCAGGGCAAGGAAGGTGTCGGCCGGCTTCTCGATGGACACCGTCGCCACCGCGAAGCCGGCACCGGTGCTGGCGGGTCCGGCGGAGGTGGCGCGGCGCAGGTCGTCCGGTGTCCACTCGGACAGGGCGATCGGCGAGCTGGTCCAGCCGTGCACGATCCGGCGGTCGACGAGCACCGGCCCGAGCAGGCCCTTGTGCTGACCGACCAGCGGGCCGTAGTTGATACGGCCGAGGTTCTCCACCAGGATCTCCAGGCGCACTGCCGCACCGGTGCCGCGGATCGGCAGCTCCGGATGCTCGGAGTCGGCGACACCGATCGGCACCCCGTCGACGAGGACGATCGCCCGGTCGCGTACGTCGGTCAGGATGATGACGTGGTCACCCGTGGGGATCCTCGGGTGGGCGGTGAGCAGCACCATCCCGGCGTCCAGGCCGAGCTGCTCGAAGGTCGCCGGTCGTGCACCGGTCGACTCCGGGGTGGGCACGGCGCGCAGACCGGCGATCAGGTCGGCGCGGTGGGTCAGCGGCACCTGTGCCGGCGGGAGCACCGGCATCCGCTCGGAAACTCGCAGCTGTCCGGTCGCGCCGAGGGCCGCGCGCATGGCGTGGAACTTGGCGGTCAGCGTGCCGTCCTCGGCGATTGGCGCGTCGGAGTCGTAGCTGGTGATGGTGGGCTGCAGCCGGCCTCGGTCCGCGTTGGCGCCGGCCCACAGGCCGAAGTTGGTGCCTCCGTGCGCCATGTAGAGGCTGACGCTTCCGCCCTCGTCGATGATGGCGTCGAGAGTCTTGACGGCGCTGTCCACCGCGCGGACGTGGTGTCGCTCGCCCCAGTGGTCGAACCAGCCGTTCCAGTACTCGGCGACCACGAACGGTTCGTCGGGCCGGCGCCGGGCGAAGAGGCTACGGGCGGCTTCGGGCTTCGAGCCGAGGGTGGCCGCGGCCAGCGTTCCGGGCACCGTCCCGGCGTCGTGCATCAGTTCGGTGGGGCCGTCGGCGGTGAACAGCAGCTCGGTGATGCCGCGGTCGAGCAGGGCCGAGCGAATCCAGCGCAGGTACGCCTCGTCGTCACCGTAGCTGCCGTACTCGTTCTCGACCTGCACCGCCACGACCGGCCCGCCGGCCTGCGTCTGCTGCCGTGCGATGCGGGGAATCAGCTCGTCGAACCAACGCTCCACCGGCCCGGTGAACGCCGGGTCGGAGCTGCGTAGGACCACGTCGCGGGCGGTGAGCCAGCCTGGCAGGCCACCGTTGGACCACTCCGCGCAGATGTACGGGCCGGGCCGCAGGACGACGTCGAGGCCCTCTTCACCGGCGAGTGCGACGAACGCCTCAAGGTCGTGCCAGCCGTCGAAGCGGGGCGAGCGGTCCGCGTGCGGCTGGTGGAAGTTCCACGGCACGTACGTGTCGAGGGTGTTGAGACCGAGGTCGGCCAGCCGCCGGATCCGGTCGCGCCACAGCTCCGGGTGGACCCGGAAGTAGTGCAGGGCGCCGGAGAGGATGCGGTGGGGGACGCCGTGTCGGTGGAGCTGACGGTCGCTCCATCCGAGCGCGGGCGATGGCCTGTTCAACGGTGTCAGTGTGTTGCCCGGCCGGGTCGTCTCGATCATGGCGGAAGCCTATGTTACCCGTGCCATCCGTAACAATGACGCTAGGATGCCGCCGTACCGGGTTCTCAGGAGGGCGGGGCGGATGACCGAGGCGACAATGCGTGGCAGGCAGCCGAGCATGGCTGACGTGGCACGCGCCGCCGGTGTGTCGGCGCAGACGGTCTCGCGCACGCTGCGCGACTCGCCGAACGTCAACGCGGAGACCCGGCGTCGCGTGCTCAACGCGGTCGAGCAGCTCAAATACCGGTACAACGGCGCTCCCCGACTGCTGTCCTCGGGTCGAAGCTTCACGCTCGGCCTGGTCCTGCTGCAGGCCGGCGGCTACTACTCGCGCTCGGCGGTGACCGCCGGGGTGGAGGCGGCGGCCGGTCAGGCGGGTTACTCGGTGAGCATCGCGACCCTCGCCGAGCTGGACACCGCGTTGATGGAGAAATCCCTGCTCAAGCTCTCCGACCAGGGCGTCGACGGCATCATCATCGCGGTCCCCCTGATCTCCGTGACCCAGCGGATGGAGGACATCACGCGGGACATTCCCACAGTCACGGTGGACGGCTCGCGCACCACCGGGGCGCGGGTGCTGGGCATCGACCAGCACGAGGCGGGGCGCACGGCCACCCAGCACCTGCTGGACGCGGGGCACCGCCAGGTGTGGCACGTGGCCGGGCCGGACGAGTGGATCGAGGCACGGCAGCGTCGGCAGGGCTGGCAGGAGTGCCTGGCGGCCGCCGGGATCGACGCGCCACCGGCACTGGAGGGCGACTGGTCGCCCGAGTCGGGCTACCGCCAGGGGCAGATCCTCGCGATGATTCCCGAGGTCACCGCCGTCTTCGTCGCCAGTGACGAGATGGCCTTCGGCGTGATCAAGGCGCTGCGGGAGCGCGGGCGGTCGGTGCCGCAGGACGTGTCGATCGTGAGCGTGGACGACATCGAGCTGGCCGCGTACTGCCACCCGCCGCTCACCACCGTTCGGCAGGACTTCTACCGCTCCGGGGCGGCCGCTGTCGCACTCCTGCTCGGCACCGATGAAGACGGCGAAACGCTGACGCCGGCGACCCTGATAGTCCGGGAGTCGACCGCGGCGCCGCGGACCCGCTGACCGTCATGCCGTCGGCACATCGTTCTTGACGACTCATGTTACGGGTGCCACAGTAACAACGCGCGGCCCGCCCCAGTGATCTAGCGGACCGCGCCCTCGTGCACGCCGATCACTCCCGCACCGATGTGCGCCCCGCCCCGGAGGACCACCCCCATGTTGAGAAAACCCATCGTCCTTGCTGTCGTCGCGACGACAGCGCTCAGCCTGATCGCGGGCTGTTCCGGAGGCGACGACAACGCCGACGGCAAGAAGACCCTGAAGGTCGCGGCCTTCGAGGGCGGCTACGGCCGGGACATGTACGTCCAGGTCGTCGAGGCGTACAAGGCCAAGCACCCCGATGTGGACGTGCAGCTGCAGCTCTCGAAGACCCTTGAGGACGAGATCAGCCCGAACATGAAGGCCGGCAAGTTCCCGGACGTCGTGGTGCTGCCCCAGGGCCGCAAGGCCGCGCTCGCCGAGACGCTGGTCAAGGACAAGGCGCTGGAGGACCTCACCGGCGTCCTGGACATGACCGTGCCGGGCGAGCAGACCACGGTGCGGGCCAAGCTCGCCGACGGGATCGTCGGCAACCTCAGCACGAACCCGTACAACGACGACAAGACCTACCTGATGCCGATGTACTACGCGCCGACCGGCCTGGTCTACAACAAGGGTCTCTTCGCGCAGAAGGGGTGGCAGGTCCCCGCCACCTGGGACGACATGTTCAAGCTCGGCGACACCGCCAAGGCCGAGGGCATCGCGCTGTTCACCTACCCGACCGCGGGCTACCTCGACTCGTTCTTCTTCGCGCTGCTCGCCGACGTGGGCGGTGACCAGTTCTACAAGGACGCGATGACCTACTCCGACGGCGTCTGGAAGACCGCCCAGGCCCGCCAGGCCCTGGACATCACCGCCAAGCTGCTGAGCTACGCGGCGAAGACCACTGTGGGGTACGCGAACGAGCAGGACTTCACCAAGAACCAGCAGTCGCTCCTCGACAACAAGACGCTGTTCATGCCGAACGGCACGTGGGTCGTCGGTGAGATGAAGGACGCGCCGCGCGCCAACGGGTTCGAGTGGGCGATGGCTCCGCTGCCGGCGGTCACCGCAGGTGGCAAGCGCTACCTGACCACGATCGTCGAGTCGGCCTGGGTTCCGAGCGGAGCCCAGAACAAGGACGCCGCGAAGGACTTCGTCGCGTACCTCTACTCCGACGAGGCCGCCGGCATCTTCGCCAAGTCCAACGCGATCCAGCCGGTCAAGGGCATCGCCTCGACGCTGCCCGCCGAGATCGCCCCGTTCTACCAGCTCTACGAGGACCCGACCGTCACCGCTCTGGTTGGCGGCTTCGCCAGCACCGCGCCGGTCGAGGGCGTGAACATCAAGGGCACGCTCTTCGACACCGCGAACAGCATCATCAGCGGCGACAAGACCGTCGACCAGTGGCAGACCGCGCTGAACGACGCCAGCGAGAAGCTGCGGCAAGCGGGCAAGTGACGCCCCGGCGGCAGCCCGGGACCGGGCTGCCGCCGATCCCCTCCCCGCGAGAACCAAGGACTGGTCACGGTGACGACGACCCTCACTCCACCACCCACGGGCACCAGCAGGCGTACGCCCAGCAGGTCCCCGGCGTCAGCGCGTGGCTCCGCCGCACGCGGCCGGCGCGGCGACGGTCGGTTCGTCGCCGCCTGCCTGCTGCCGGCGCTGGCACTGTTCGCGCTGTTCATGATCTGGCCGACCGTCAGCGTGTTCCGGATGTCGCTCTACAGCTGGAGCGGCTTCTCGGCGCAGATGCGGTTCGTCGGCCTGGACAACTTCGCCAAGCTCGCCGACGACGAGCAGTTCCTGCGCGCGTTCCAGAACACTGTCGCGCTGCTCGTGGTCGTGACCGTGGTGACGATGGGGATGGGCCTGTTCCTCGCGGCCGTCATGACCCGGCAGAAGCTGCGCGGCCACACCTTCTACCGGTTCGTGCTCTACATCCCGAACGTGCTCTCGGTCGTGGTCATCGCGGCCATCTTCTCGGCCGTCTACGACCAGGAGAACGGCCTGCTCAACGGCACACTCCGGCTGCTCTCGCTGGACGGACTGCAACAGGTCTGGCTGGGCGACCAGAAGGTGGTGCTCTATTCGGTCGCGACCGCGATGCTGTGGCAGTCGCTGGGCTACTACATGGTCATCTACATGTCGAGCATGGCGAGCATCCCGGAGGAGCTCTACGAGGCCTCCGCGCTCGACGGCGCCTCGGCCAGCCGGCAGTTCTTCGCCGTCACGCTGCCGCTGATCTGGCAGAACCTGCGCACGACGTTGACCTTCTTCATCCTCAGCGCGGTCAACCTCAGCTTCGTGCTGGTTCGCGCGATGACCGGCGGCGGCCCGGACGGAGCCTCCGAGGTGCTGCTCAGCTACATGTACAAGCAGGCGTACACGAACTCGGCCTACGGCTACGGCATGGCCATCGGCGTGGTGATCTTCGCTTTCTCGTTCCTCGTGTCGCTCCTGGTGAGCCGCGCGACCCGGCGTGAGCCCCTCCAGTTCTAGAGGACAGTCCCATGACCACGATCAACAAATCCGGTCCACGGCCCGGCCGTGGCCTCACCCACCTGCTCGTCGGCGGGATCACGCTGCTCATCGTGATCCCGGTCGCCTGGGTGCTGGTGGCCTCACTCAAACGCAAGAGCGAGTTCTTCGGCAGCCCCTGGACCCTGCCCGAGGGCCTGCACCTGCAGAACTACGTCGACGCGTTCGGCGGTGCGCAGATGGGCCGCTACTTCGCCACGTCGGTCCTGGTCACGCTCCTCGGCCTGGTCTTCGTGCTGGCGGTCTCGGTGCCGGCGGCGTACGTCGTCGCCCGATACGAGTTCCGCGGCAAGGGCATCGTCGAGGTGGCACTGCTGGCTGGGCTGTTCGTCAACGTCAACTACATCGTCGTGCCGATCTTCCTGATGCTGGTCGACTGGGACCGCGCGCTGGTCGACGTGTTCCCGGACGGGTTCTTCCTCGACAACCCGGCGATGCTCTCGCTGGTCTACGCGGCGACCTCGATCCCGTTCACGATCTATCTGCTGACCGCGTACTTTCGCTCGATTCCAGCGGAGTTCGAGGAGGCGGCGCTGCTGGACGGCGCGTCCCGGTTCCGGATCATGACGCGGGTGATGCTGCCGATGGCCCGGCCGGCGGCCACCACGGTGATCCTGTTCAACTTCCTGGCGTACTGGAACGACTTCGTCATCGCGCTGACCCTGCTGCCCGGCGAGGGCAAGACGTTGCAGGTCGGCCTGCTCAACCTGATGGCCGCGCAGAAGGCGGCCGCGGACCCCGGGCGGCTCTACGCCGGCATGGTCATCGTCATCGTGCCGGTGCTGCTCCTGTACGCGCTGATCCAGCGTCGCCTGATCCAGGGCATGGCTGCCGGCGGCGTCAAGGGCTGAGGCCCGAGAAAGGGATGTCATGAAGGAATCCACGCGTGCCACTCTGCTCATCGTCGTCCGGCTGCTGATCGCGCTCGTCTGCGTCGTCACCGTGGTGGTCGTCCGGCCCACCGTCGGATGGGGCAACCTCGCGATCATGCTCGTGGCGCTCGCCGTGCTCATCGGCCTTCTCGCGGACTACAACCGAAAGTTCCGGTGACCCGGACCGGCGCCGGCCGACGAGCCCGCGGTCCGCCGGGCCCGTCGCTGGCCTTACCCCCGGTCGTACGCGCAGGACAGCTCCAAGGAAGTGAACTGCTCCCCACCACCTCCATGGTTAGGACTTCCGATGCGTTTGTTCAGGTCCTCGTTGGTGGCTTTGACCACGCTAGCCACCGCGATACTGGTCGCCGCGCCCCCCGCCGCGGCAGCCGCAACGAACTACTACGTCGACTGCTCCGCGAGCACTTCGGGCAGCGGCACCCAGGCCAGTCCCTGGAACAGCTTCACGCCGGTGAACGCCAGGACGTTCGCTGCCGGAGATCAGATCCTGATCCGGCGAGGCACGACCTGCGCCAACCAGCAACTCTTCCCCAAGGGTTCCGGCGCGGCCGGCGCACCGATCATCATCGACGCGTACGGCAGCGGCGCCAAGCCGGTGCTGGCCGGCAACGGCGCGGTAGTCGACGTCGTGAAGCTCTACAACCAGCAGTACTGGGAGATCCGCAACCTGGACATCTCCAACAAGGGGTCGGCGATCGCCACCCGCCGTGGCGTGCACATCATCCGCGAGAACTCCGGCACCGGCACCTACTACCGAGTGACCGGGCTCAACGTCCACGACGTCAACGGCAACCAGACCAAGAAGGACGACGACGCCAGCGCCGGCATCTTCTTCGAGGTCCTCGGCTACACCACGCAGACGAAGTTCGACGACGTGTTGATCAACAACAACACGATCGCCACCGTCGACCGCTACGGCATCCACTTCTGGACCCGCTGGATGGTCCGACCCGAGCTGGCCAACCCGAACTGCGGCTCCACCTGCGGAAACTGGCTTCCGCAGACCAGGGTCGTCGTACGCGGCAACACGGTCACCGACATCGGCGGCGACGCCATCGACGTACACCACACCCAGAGCGCCCTGGTCGAGAACAACCGGGTGGACGGCTTCCGGGTCCGCGAGCCAGCGCAGTGCGCCGCCGGCATCTGGGGCTGGAACATCAACGACGCCCTGTTCCAGTTCAACGAGGTCAGCGGTGGCCGGAGCACCTGTGACGGCCAGGGCTTCGACCTGGACGAGGGCAACATCCGCACCATCTACCAGTACAACTACAGCCACGACAACGAGGGCGGCTTCATCCTGCTGTGTAACGGCGGGGGTTCCACCACCAAGGACAACATCGTGCGCTACAACATCAGCCAGAACGACCGCGGCCAGATCTTCGACCTGGTCTGCGGGAAGCTCACCAACACGAAGATCTACAACAACGTCTTCTACGTGGGCGAGGCAGCCCAGATCATCAACAACGGCAACGGCTCAGCCGGTGCCAATGTCGAGTTCTACAACAACATCTTCTACGTGACCACGAACCAGGCCAGCTACAACGCCGGCGCTCTGCTGTTCGACTCGAACGTGTTCTACGGCCAGCACCCGGCCGGCGAACCCGCCGACTCGAACAAGATCACCGCCGATCCGCTGTTCGTCGCGCCGGGCACTGCCACCTCGATCAGTGACGCCGGTGGCTACCGGCTGCGCGCCGGCTCACCGGCACTGGCGAGTGGTCAGGTCATGACCGCGCCGGGCAGCCGCGACTACTTCGGTGGCGCCGTCACCCAGGGATGCCGTCCCGACCGGGGCGCGCACCAGCTGAGCACGGTCTGCGTGCCCAGCGCCGGCGTCATCCCCCGCACCGGCTGGTCGCTGAAGTACACGGACAGCCAGGAGACCGCCGCCGAGAACGGGGCGGCCACCAACGCCTTCGACGGCAACATCAGCACGATCTGGCACACCAGGTACACCGGCGGCAACGCCCCGATGCCCCACGAGATCCAGATCAATCTCGGTGCGAGCTACTCCGTCTCCGGAATCCGCTACCTGCCCCGGCAGGACAGCGGTGGCGGTGCCGCCAACGGGCGCATCGGCCAGTACGAGGTCTACGTCAGCACTGACGGCGTCAACTGGGGAACGGCCGTGGCCACCGGCACCTTCGCCAACAACGCCAGCCAGAAAGAGGTCCGGTTCACCGCCAAGACCGGGCAGTACCTGCGGCTGCGTGCCCTGAGCGAGGTCAACGGCAACCCGTGGACCACCGCCGCGGAGATCTACGCCCTCAACTGACCGGGCACCACACCAGGGAGCCTCCGGCATCGCGCCGGAGGCTCCCTCACGAGTACATCAGGTGCAGCGTCATCCCGGCTTCGGCGTGCGCCAGGTTGTGGCAGTGGTTGGCCCACATGCCGGGGTTGTCGGCCCGGAACGCCACCTCCCACACGTCGCCGGGGCGTACGTCGAAGGAGTCCAACCACAACGGGCTGCCCGTCGCCCGTCGGTCGTTGCGGGACAGCACCAGGACGTGATGGCCGTGCAGATGCCACGGGTGCACGATCTGGGACCGGTTGACGATCGTGAACTTCACGGCGTCACCGAGGCGTACGACCTGCGGTGGGATGTCCGGGTCGGCTGCGCCGTTGACGGTGTGGGCGTATCGCGGGAGCAGTCCACGCAGGTCCAGGCCGCGGTCGAGAACGAGGGTGAACTCCCGGTCGAACCGGGACCACGGCACCGCGGTAGCGCCGCCGTAGGTGAGCGGATCCAACACCGGCCAGGCGGTGGTGGCCGCCGAGACCGGTCCGGTCGAGTAGACGGCCCGGCCATCGACGAACAGGGCGACCGGCGTGGCGGGCGCGGTGAACACCAGGTCGTAGCGTCCCCCGGCCGGGATCGACACGGCAGTGTCCACGAGCGGGGTCGGACCGTGCAGGTCGGATCCGTCGATCGCGGCGACCCGGAACGGGGTGCCGGCCAACGCGTACCGGTGCGTCGTGCTGTCGGTGTTGATCAGCCTCAACCGCACGGGCACCCCCGCCTCCACCGGCTCCGTTCTCGGCTCGGGCAGCGCGACACCGGCCAGGGTGTGCACCGGCACTGTGACGTCGACGCCGGTCACCGGCGTCGGGCGCACCACCAGGACACCGTAGAGGCCCATCCGCACGCCGACGTCGGAGACCGAATGCGTGTGGTACCAGTACGTGCCGACCTGGTCGGCACGGAACCGGTAGACGAACTCCTGTCCGGGCCGGACCGCCGCCTGGGTCACTCCGGGCACCCCGTCCTGGCTGTTCGGCACGTCGTACCCGTGCCAGTGCAGGGTGACGCCCTTGGCGATGTCCCGGTTGCGCAAGGTCACCTCGATGACGTCGCCGACGGTGGCCGTCAGCTCCGGCCCGGGGACCTGCGCGTTGAACGCCCACGCCGCGACGTCCCGGCCGCCCGCCCGCACCGTGGCGGTCGCGGCCGTCAGGGTGAACCGCCTGGTCGGTTCGCCGACGGTCCGCGCATCCCCGTATTCATGATCGTGGGGTACGCCGGGCGCGGCGGCCGGGGCGACGACCAGCCCGGTTCCAGTGACCAGCGCCGCGACCGCCACCCCGAGGGCCGCCCGGGACACCGTGCGGGACGGGCGCGCACCGAGGGCGAGCCACGAGACCGCCGTTGCCGCCAGCACCCCGGCGACCGCCAGCAGTCCCACACCCGCCGACGCCGGATAGCCGTGCAGCAGCGTCACGAGCAGGGCGCTGCTCTGCGCGTACCCGGCGAAGAGGAGCGGGACCGCGACGGACCGGATGTCGCCCGCGGCCCGCAGCAGCCGCGGCCCGGCGACGGCCACCGCCGCGAGCGACAGTGGGGCGGCGATGAGGACCTTCTCGGCCGCGAACCACCAGCCGGTGCGGGCGAGCGCGGTGATCGTGACCGCGCGGGCGAGCGTGGCGAGCAGCGCGAAGGCCGCCAGCCCCAGCGCGAGCGGGCGACGCCGAGCGGCGGACGCCGCACCACCGCCCAGCCATCCGCCGGCCGCCAGGACCGCGATCACGAGGTCGGCCGCGAGCAGCGAGCCGGTGGTCATGCCGGCTCCCCCTCGAGAACCGTCACGGGTGCGGCGTCGACAGGTTCCGGTCGGTCCAGCTGTCGCGCTGCCCTCAACACGCCGACCACGACGTGCACAGCGATGATTCCGTTGACCGCGTGCAGCCCGGCGATGGTCAGGCCGAGCGGCGTGCTGGCGCCGGCGTCGTCGGTGGACGCGTTCGCGAGCATGGCGATGAGCGCCTGCACGACGACGAGCCCGACAGGCAGGACCGCCAGTCCGATGATCCGGCCCGGCGCCTTCGCCAGCGCGGCGAACACTGCGGTGAGCACTGTGAGAACGGGGATGACCGCCATGCCGTTGACGCTGTGCAGGGCGTACGCGCCGTCGCCGGCGGGCTTCGTGAACCCGCCCACGGCGGCGAAGACGAACTGCAGGGCGAACGAGACGAGCAACAGGATGCTGACGATGACGAATGCCTTGCGCATGATGAGCTCCTAGAGGTGTGCCGAGGTCAGGGCCCGGGCGACGTGATCGGTGGCCGTGATCGCCCCGTACGCGACGAGCCGCACGAGGTCGGCGTCGGCGGGATGGGAGAGCCGCCAGAGGGCCACGTCGCCCACGCTGATCGCGCTGGGTGCGAACGCCGCCAGCAACGCGATCCGGGTCCCGACGCGGTCCGTTCCGGGTACGTCCCGGACCAGGTCGACGGCCCAGTCCGAGGGCCGGGCGGGGTAGCGGCCGTCCTCCCAGCGCACGGTTGCCGTGACGGTCTGGCGCGCCACGTCGCCCAGCAGGTCCCCGGCCTGCATGGCGGCGTTCCTCAGGGCCGCGTACGCGACGCCGACCGGGCTCTCCCCCGCCCAGGCCGGTGGTTCCGTCGTACCGACGTCGAGCAGCGGGAGGCTGCGGCCGGGTTGCCTCGGTTCCCGGGCCGTCCTGGCGTAGAGCCGGCCCCCGACCGACCGCACCACTGAGGAGCGTTGCAGGCCACCGGGCAGCAGATCGGGGTCGAGCAGCGCCGAGACGACCCGGTTGATGAAGTGGAAGACGAGCAGGGTGCCGGTGACCTCGGGGCCGTACCGACTGGTCCAGCCGGCGGCCATCGGGCTGCGGCTCGCCTCCGCCCAGGCGGCCAGCTCGGCGTGCCTCGGCTCGGACGGCGTCCCGCCACGGGCGATGACCTCGGCCACCTCGTGCTCACCCAGCGCGTGCAGCAGCATCACGTGGGCATCGACGCAGAACCGGCAGCGGTTGGCCCGGGACGCCGCCGACGCGACGATCTCGCGGTCGACCCGGGACCCGTCCCCGGCGAGCAGGGCCTCACGCATCAACGACCAGGTCGCGGCCAGCACCTCCGGCACGGCCGCGAGCGCCTGGAAGGTGGGCGCCGGGCCGAGGAACTCGTCTCTCAACTGCCGGTAGACCTCGCCGGTCAGACCGGTTGCCGTACTTGCTGGAGCGGGGGTGAAGAAGCGGTATGTCATGGGTTCGATGCTTGACCCGAGGGGTCGGAAAAGCGTCGTGCCACCGCAGGCACTTGGCTGGCCGCCGATACCGCGTCCGCAGTACGCCCACCTACCGCAGGCGGTGGATGCTCGCGGGTGGCGGCCCGTTCTACAGTGCGAGCATGCGTCGCGACCTGCCGTACGCCCTCAGCGGCCTCGCCCTCGGTGGCCTCCTGCTCGGCAATGCCGCGCTCGCGCCGGACGCCGCTCCGGTGCGGGTGGTCGACGTCTTGCTGGTCCTGGCCATGGCGGCGGGCCTGGCGGTATGCCGGCGTCACCCGGTGGTGGCGTTGGGCGTGGTGACCGCCGCCATGCTGGCCCTGCACGTCCGGGTGCACCCTGGGGTGTCCGCGGCGTTCCCCGTCCTCGGCGTGGCGTACGTCGCCGCCTGGCGGGGGCACCGATTGGCCACCGTTTCGGCCAGTCTGGTCTTCCTCGGCGGCTTCCTGGCCCGCGACATCTCGGTCGCGCCCGCCGACCGGCCCGGGCAGCTGATCGTCGAGCGGACCGCCCTCCTGCTGGGCTGGTTTGTGGCGGCCAATGTCGCCGGGCTCGTCGCCCGGCAGCGTCGGGCGTACCTGGAACAGGTCGAACAACGGGCGATCGAGGCGGAACGCACCCGCGAGGAGATGGCGTTGCGTCGTGCCGGGGAGGAGCGCCTGCGCATCGCCCGGGATCTGCACGACTCGCTGACCCACAGCATCTCCGTGATCAAGGTCCAGGCCGGGATCGCCGTGCACCTGGCCCGCAAGCACGGCGAGGAACCTTCGGCCACGTTGCTGGCGATCCAGGAGGCCAGCGGCGCCGCGATGCGGGAACTGCGCACGACGCTCGACGTTCTCCGCTCCCCCACCGACGGAGACCCCGTCGGACTGGCCCGGGTGGACGAGCTTGCCGAGCGGACCCGGGCGGCCGGCGTACCGGTGCAGGTGACCGTCACCGGTCGGCCCCGGGACCTACCCGCCGAGGTCGACCAGGCTGGGTACCGCGTCGTCCAGGAGGCCCTGACCAACGTGGCCCGCCACGCCGGTCCCGCCACTGCGCAGATCCACGTCGAGTACGCCCCGGCGCAGCTGACCGTCTCGGTCGCCGACGACGGCCAGGCGTCGCCGGACCGGACGACGACGCCCGGCGTGGGCCTGCGCGGCATGCGGGAACGGGTGACCGGGCTGGGCGGCACCCTGCGGGCCGCCGCCCGCGACGACCACGGATTCACGGTACGGGCGACGTTCCCCCTGGACGGCCCACCATGATTCGAGTCCTGCTCGTCGACGACCAGGCTCTGATGCGGGCCGGATTCCGGGCACTACTCGACGCCGAGGACGACCTGGAGGTGGTCGGCGAGGCCACCGACGGCACATCGGCCGTCCAACTGTCGCGACGCCTACGGCCGGACGTCGTGCTCATGGACGTGCAGATGCCGGGGCTCGACGGTATCGAGGCCACCCGGCTCATCGCCGCTGATCCCGCCCTCGCCGCGGTCCGCGTCCTCATCCTCACCAACTACGGGCTCGACTCCTACGTGTTCGCCGCACTCCGCGCCGGCGCCAGCGGTTTCCTCCTGAAGGACGCGGACCCCGCCGACCTGCTGCAGGCCGTTGCCGTCGTGGCTCGCGGCGACGCGCTACTCGCCCCGGCCGTCACACGTACGCTCATCAGCGAGTTCGTGGCCGGTCCACCGCCGGCCGAGCCGGCGGCCGGACGCGAGTTGCTGACCGCGCGCGAACAGGAGATCGTCGAACTCGTCGCCCGCGGGCTGGGTAACGACGAGATCGCCCTGCGAATGGTGATCAGTCCGTTGACCGCGAAGACGCACGTCAACCGGGCGATGGTGAAGCTGCACTGCCGCGACCGCGCCCAGCTGGTCGTGTGGGCGTACGAGTCGGGGCTGATCACACCGCGTCGCCGGTGATCACCGGTCCGGTGGCGCAGACCGTGGTCGGAAACCCCTGCCGCCCGGCCTGCCACCAGCGGAGTCAGCGCCTCAGCCCGCGGCGGGTCGGGCGCGAACGTGCAACCGCTCCCCCTGCGGCCCGAAGAGACTGAGGGCCTCCGCCGTGCCGGGGCCGGGGTTGAGGACGAGGTGCGGGACCCGGGTGTCGAACTCGGCCACCTCGCCCGGGGTCAGCATCAGGTCACGGTCGCCGAGCAGCAGGCGCAGTCGGCCGGACAGCACGTACAGCCACTCGTACCCCTCGTGGGCCTGCGGGGTTCGCTCCCCGGCGGACGGATCCGGCGGGAAGATCTGTTTGAACGCCTGCAGGCCGCCCGGTCGGCGGGTCAACGGCAGGAACGTGATGCCGTGGATGACGATCGGTTTGGGGCGTACGCGAGGGTCGCCGGTGGCCGGGGCGTCGACCAGCTCGTCCAGCGCCACCTGGTAGGCGCGGGCCAGCGGGAGCAGCAGCTCCAGGGTGGGTCGGCGGCTGCCGGATTCCAGCCGGGACAGGGTGCTCACCGAGATGCCGGTGAGGTCGGCGAGCTGGGTCAGCGTGATCGCGCGTTGATTGCGCAGGGCACGCAGCCGGGGGCCGACGGCCGCCAGCGCGGCGGAGTCCTCGTTTGCCATAACGGCAAGGATAGTTGCCACCTGACCGGGGGCGACGCATGGTGGGCTCAGCCGACAGAGTCAGAGGGAGATACCGGTGGAAGAGACATACGACGTGGTGGTGGTGGGCGGCGGCGCCGCTGGGCTCAGCGGAGCCCTGGCGCTGAGCCGGGCCCGCCGGTCGGTGCTGGTGATCGACTCCGGTGAGCCGCGCAACGCGCCGGCCGACCGGGTGCACAACTACCTGGGCCGGGAGGGGACGCCGCCGGGCGAGTTGCTCGAGGTCGGGCGGGCCGAGGTCGCCGGGTACGGCGGGCAGTTCCACACCGGGCGGGTGGAGGAGGTGACCCGCGACGACGACGGGTTCCGGCTCGGCCTCGACGGCGGGGGTTCGGTGCGCGCCCGTCGGCTGTTGGTGACCACCGGGCTGACCGACGAAATGCCCGACGTGCCCGGTCTGGCCCAGCGGTGGGGACGCGACGTGCTGCACTGCCCGTACTGCCACGGCTGGGAGGTCCGCGACCGGCGGATCGGCATCCTGGCGACCGGACCGTTCGCCGTGCACCAGGCCGAGATGTGGCGACAGTGGAGTGCCGACGTGCTGCTCCTGCTGCACGACGCCCCCGCACCGGACGCGGAGGCCGCCGAGCGGCTCGCCGCCCGGGGCATCGCGGTTGTCCCGGGCCCGATCGCCGAGATCGAGGTGACCGGGGACGCGCTGACCGGCGTACGGCTGGCCGACGGGCGGGTGGTGGCGCTCGACGCGGTGGTGGTCGCGACGCGGCTGACCCCCCGCTCCGACCTGCTGGTGGGGCTGGGCCTGGCCCCGGAGGAGGTGACGATGGGCGAGCACGTCATCGGCGCCCAGATCCCCGCCGATCCCACCGGCGCGACGAGCGTCCCGGGCGTCTGGGTGGCGGGCAACGTGGCCGACATCCGTGGCCAGGTGATCACGTCCGCCGCGGCCGGCCTCACCGCCGGCGCGGCGATCAACGCCGACCTGATCGCCGAGGAGACCCGGGCTGCGGTCACCGCGTACCGCCAGGTGGTGGCCACCGCGTTCGAGGAACCGGCGTGGGAGGAGCGCTACCAGTCCCGGCCGTCGGTCTGGAGTGGTCGGCCGAACCCGCAGTTGGTCGCCGAGGTCGCGGACCTGCGCCCGGGGCGCGCGCTGGACGTGGGCAGCGGGGAGGGCGCCGACGCGGTGTGGCTGGCCGAGCGCGGCTGGCAGGTCACTGCGGTGGACATCTCCACCACCGCACTGGACCGGGCCGCCGCGCACGCCGACACCGCCGGCGTCGGTGCTCGGATCGACTTCACGCACGCAGACCTGCGCGACAAGCCCCCCGCCGAGGAGGCGTACGACCTGGTGTCGGCGCAGTTCATGCACCTGCCGCCGGTGCAGCGACAGGAGTTGTTCGCCCGGTTGGCCGCGGCGGTGGCGCCGGGCGGAGTTCTGCTGATCGTCGGGCACCACCCGTCGGATCTGTGGACGACGGCGCGCCGGATGCACATGCCGGACATGATGTTCACCGCGGAGGACGTGGCCGCCACCCTGGAGCCGTCTGACTGGGAGGTGCTGACGGCCGAGGCCCGCCCCCGCGCAGCCACCGACGAGAACGGCGAGCAGATAACGATCCACGACGCGGTGCTCGTGGCGCGCCGCCGCTAGACCGCCGTCGACGCGCGCGAAGCCCACCCCGTCGATCATGGAGTTGTGGTGCCGGAATGGTGATGGTCCACGACCTTTGTCACTCACCACAACTCCATGATCGACGCAGGTGGGGGGTGGGCCGAGGGCCGGCGGGCTCTGAGACGTGAGAGGGGGTGGGGCGGGACTTCGCATGAGGTCGGCTCGGCGGTAGCGTTGCGCCACACTGACGGCCCGCGGGGCAGGCGACCGCCGACCCTCACGCCCCCCGATCGTACGGAGGATGGTGCATGTCCATTGGCGCTGAGCCGCGCGCAGGACGCGACGATGCGGCCTCGCGGCCACACTTCGAGCTCACCCTGCGCGGCTACGACAAACGCCAGGTGGACCGACACCTGGAGCAGCTCGACGGTCAGATCGCGATGCTCAGTGGGGAGCATGGGCGTTCCGCCGTTCGGGTCCGTGAACTGACCGCCGAGGTGCAGCGACTGCGTACCGAACTGGCCGACCTTCAGGAGCAACCGGTGCAGGTGGACCGCGCGACGATCCACGATCTGGGGCCGATGGTCGCCGAGATCATGACGCTCGCCGACAAGCAGGCTGCCATGATCATCGAGTCGGCGACCGACCGGGCGAACGAGCTGCGCAGCGAGTCGGAGCGCATCCTCGCCGACACCCGTGAGCGGGCCGCGCAGGCACGCCAGGACCTGGCCGAGGAGTTGGCGACCCGGCGTACCGAGCAGGAGCAGGCGCACGAGGAGCGGCGCACCCTGGCCGAGGCCGAGCTGACCGCGATCCGCGAGCACGCGGAGCAGTTGCGTGCCGACGGTGAGGCCGCCCACGAGCGCGCCCAGCACGAGGCGAAGCGGATCACCGAACAGAGCGCGCAGCAGCTCAACCAGACGCGGGTCGCCGCCGACGCGTTGATGAAGTCGGCGCGCACCCAGATCCAGCAGGAACTCCAGTCGGCCCGCGCGAAGAACCAGCAGGAGATGGCCCAGTGGCAGGCCAACGTGGAGCGCGAGGTCAACGAGCGTCGGACCGCCGCGGAGCGGGACATCGCCGAGCAGCAGGCCGCCGCTGAGCAGGAGCTCGCCGAGCAGAGCAACGCGACCGAGCAGCAGATCGCCGCGCTGCTGGCCGAAGCGCAGCAGCACGTGACCGAGCTGCGCAACCGCGCCGACGAGCAGGCCGCCAGCCACCAGCAGCAGCTCACCGCCCTCCAGCAGGAGATCGAGGAGCGTCAGCAGGAGGCCACCGAGCTGCGCGCCGAGCTGGACACCGGCCGCCAGCAGCTCGCCGAGATCCGCGAGGAGGGCGAGACGCTGGAGAACGAGCTGTCGAGGATGCAGCAGCGACTCAGTGAGGTCCGCCGGGACCTCACCGCCGAGAGCGCCCGGCTGGAGGAGGCCCGACGGGCCGGGGACTCCGCCGAGCGGCACGCCAAGGAGGTCCGCGCCCGGGTGCAGCGGGAGGCGAAGCGGGTGGCCGACCTCGCCGCCGCCGCGGTGATGGCCGCGGCCGCCGGGGGTACGGAGACCGCCGAGTACCCGATGGTGGGGTCCCGTTCCGGTTTCGATCGCCCCAGCGCCGACCGCTCCCCCGCCGATCGGGTCGCTGAGGTGCGCAACGAGAGCGACCGGCCTGGTGACGACGAGTCCGCCGCCGACCAGTCCGGGAGTGAGCAGTCCGACGCCGAGCGCTCGCACCGGCCGACCAACCTCGACGAGTCGGTGAACACGCCCACCGACCGGCCGGCGGACGCGCCCACGGACGAGGCCGAGCGGATCTTCGCTCGCCCCGACGCCCCGACGCCCGTCCCGTTCCTGGCCTTCGGGCAGCCGGTCAGCGAGAACGGCGCCGCCCGGCACTGATGACGGTGACGGTTGTCCCGGGCCCCTGCGATCCCGCACGGCCCGGGACGACCTCGACGGCGGTCGACCCGGGGGGATTCTGGGCCGAACCGGGCCGGCGTCTTCCGTGCAGCTGGCAGGCTGGGCTGGCCGCCGCGCACCAGCCGTGGCCGCCGGCCTCGCCGGCGACCGAGAGGAGCACCCGGTGACCGACCGACCGGAGGAGTTCGACCTGCTCGTCGTGGGCGGCGGCAAGGCCGGGAAGACGTTGAGCATGGACGTCGCCCGGTCCGGGCAGCGGGTCGCCATGGTCGAACGCGGCATGATCGGCGGCAGCTGCATCAACGTCGCGTGCATCCCGACGAAGGCGCTGGTGACCAGCGCACGGGCAGCGCGCCTGCTGCGTGACGCGTCCGCGCTCGGCCTGGTGGTGGACGGCGGCCGGGTCGACGTGGACCTGTTGCGCGCGCACAAGCAGGACGTCGTCGAGGGGATGGTCGCCGCCAACCGGCAACAGTTCCTCGACTCCGGTCTGCACCTGGTGATCGGTGAGGCCCGGTTCGTCGGCCCCCGGACCGTACGGGTGTCGCTCGCCGACGGCGGTGAGCGGCTGTTGCGCGGCGACGATGTGGTGATCAACACGGGTACGCGTCCGCATCTGCCCTCGGTGCCCGGGATGGCCGAGGCCGGGGTGCTGACCAGCGACAGCCTGCTGCACCTGGACCGGCTGCCGGACCGGCTGGTGGTGCTCGGCGGCGGCAGCGTCGGGGTGGAGTTCGCGCAGATGTTCGCCTCGTTCGGCAGCGCGGTGACGCTGATCGAGGGCGGCCCGCGACTGCTCACCCGCGAGGACCCCGACGTCAGTGACGCGGTGATGCGCGTCTTCGTCGACGACGGCATCGACGTCCGGGTGGGCGTCGCGGTCGCCCGGGTCGACCGCGACGTCGACGGCACGGTCCGGGTGACGCTGGACGACGGAAGCCTCGTGACCGGGGACGACGTGCTGGTGGCGGCCGGCCGGGCACCGGTCACCGACGGGCTCGGCCTGGACGCCGCCGGCGTACGCCTCAGTGAACGGGGCTTCGTGGAGGTCGACGAGCACCTGTGCACGAGCGCCGAGCGGACCTGGGCGGCCGGAGATGTCGCCGGCAGCCCGCAGTTCACCCACGTCTCGCTGGACGACTACCGGATCATCCGGGCGAACCTCGCTGGTGGACAGCGCAGCACCGCCGACCGGTTGATCCCGTACACCGTCTTCACCACCCCGGAGCTGGCCCGGGTAGGGCTCACCGAGACCGAGGCGCGCCGCGCCGGGTACGACGTCCAGGTCGCCCACCTGCCGGTCGCCGCGATCCCCCGGGCGCGCACCCTGCGCCAGACCAGGGGCATGTGGAAGGCGGTCATCGACGCCAGCACCGACCGGATCCTCGGCGCGGCGCTGCTCGGCGCCGAGGCCGGCGAGGTGATCACCTCGGTGCAGTTGGCCATGCTCGCCGGGATGCCGTGGACCGCCCTGCGCGACGCGGTCATCACGCACCCGACCATGACCGAGGGTCTCAACCTGCTCTTCGCCTCGTTGCAGCCCAGCCCGGTCCGCTGACCGTCAACACGTTGGCGGCCGGCCCGGATTGACCGGCGATCTCGTCGCGTACCCGTTGTTGGAAGGCTCGGGCCTGCGCCCCGGTGGGCGGCGGCCCGCCGTGCCGCGCGGCGATCGCCTGGCCGATCACCTCGGCCCGGTCACCGGCGTCGACCAGTCGTTGGCCGGCCGCCACCTTCGCGAGCCAGATGCCGTCGCGGTGCCGCACCAGCGATCGGCACGCGCCGAGCACCGCGTCCTCCGTGCCGGGCGCGGGTTGGTCCCCCGGTGGTGTCGGCAGGGCCAGCCACCAGGACAGCGCCTCGATGAGGAGTCGGCGCAGGTTGGCCGGGGTGAGGTCGGCGAAGACCTCCCCCGCTGGCGGCCCGAGCAGCGGCAGCCCACTCTGGTGCAGGATGCTGCGGTCCAGCCCGTACCAGAAGCGGCCGTCGGCGGCGGGCCGGTCGGCCGGGTCGAGGGTGCACCGGAACGGCATGCCGGCCCCGGTGTTGATCTCGACCTCGAAACCGGGTTCCGGGGTGCCCGAGGCGGCCACTGCCCGGTCGTAGGCGACCAGCTCAAGCCCTCGCGCCGGGCAGGGCAGCGCCTCGTGCCGCAGCCGCGCCACCAGCGCCCGTTTGGCGGTGTCGGTGAGCGGACCGGCGCTGACCAGCGCCACGTCCACGTCACTGCGGCCGGCCTGGTACGCGCCGAGCCCCACCGAGCCGGCCGCGTACGCGCCGACCAGGTCGGCCCCGAGGACGTCGCGGGCGGCGGCGACCAGGTCATCGAGGTAGCGCTGAAGATCGGAGTCCACGGGCCATCATGACGCACGGGTCGGAACCAGGCGGGGCTACCCCGCGTAGAGCAGCAGCAGACCGGCGACGGTGTACGCGACCATGAGCGCCAGCAGCGGCAGCTGGCCGGCCACCGCCCGGGCCCGGGGGAACAGGTACAGGGCGCGGTCGTGGGCGAGCAGCGTGCCGAGCAGGTGCCCGAGGATGATGACGGTGATCTGGAGGGTGGCCACCCCGGACGGCGTGACCAGCCCGGTGTGCGGCTCCCAGCCGGCGGTGCCGAGCCAGTTGGCGCCGGTGCCCAACGGGTCGGAGAGCAGCACGACGGTGCGCTGGCCTTCCAGGATCAGCAGCGAGTAGTAGTGCGCCACCACGTAACCCACCGCGATCGGCACGATCGAGTGGGCGATCTCGCCCGGCACGCCCCGGGCGGCGGTCGGGTCGTGGCCGATGCGCGCGGCGGCTCCGGTGGCGGCGACGTATGCCACCGCCACGGCGGCGACGACCAGGGTCAGCCCGGCGCTGCCGGTGACCGCCGGGTGCAGGCCGTTCTCCTGGCTGAACCGCAGCCAGCCGGGCGCGTTGGAGAGACTGTCGTACATGGTGGAGCCGAGCAGCACGGTCACCACGGCTACCAGTCCGGGGCGGGGCCGCAGCCCGGCGATCCCGTCGAGCGGGTTGCGCCACACCAGCACGCCGTCGGCGGCCCGGCCGACCGGGGCGAGCTGACCGATCAGGGCGCTGTACGTCTCGAACGGGTCGGCGTGGTCGAACCAGCCGGCGCCGAACACCGTCGCGCCGGCCAGCATGACCACCGCGTACGCGGCGAGCCAGGCGGTGATGACCGGCAGGGTGGCGCGGTCGGGTGCGACCAGTTCCAGCCAGACGAAGCCGAACAGGGTGGCGGCGGCCGGCCACCATCCCACGCCGGCCGGCAGCTGACGGAGCCCTCGGCGCGGGTCGCGCCGCGCGGCCAGCGCCGCCAGCAGGTGAACGGTGCGCAGCGGGTTGACCGCTCGCCAGACCGGGCCGAGCAGCAGCGACAGCGGCGCCAGCCCGACCCAGAGCAGCACGTAGAGCGCGCCGGCCGTCGGGTTGTCCGCCGTGTCCGGCCCGCCCAGCAGACCCAGGCAGAACCAGGCGGCTGCGAGCAGGCCGAGCACCCGTAGCACCCACCGGAAGGTGGGCGCGTCGACGAGTCGGGCGAGCCATTCCGGCACCGGTCGGCCCCCGGTCGCGTCCCGGTCGAGTCGCGGCTCACGCCAGAGCAGGCCCAGGGCGAGGAACGTGACGACGAGGGTCAGCGCGGCGGCGACGACGAGCTGCGACAGCGTGATCGGCAGGTCCTGGCGACCACCGACGCCGTGTGCCAGCAGCGTGGGAGCGGCGGCCATGTCGCTCAGCGGACGACGAGCTGGAACAGCACCAGCTCGGTCTCGTGCGTCTCCACCTCGAACAGCCCGGTCTTGTCGGCCCGGAACTCCACCAACCCGGGCGTGCCGGCCGGCAGTCGAGCGCCCAGGTCGTAGCCGTGCACGTGCAGTTCGTCGGACACGTCGGAGGTGACAGTGATCCGAACCAACTCGCCCTTACCCACGGTGATTCGTCTGGTCGGCGGATCGACCCGCCGCTTCGCGATCGTCACGGTGATCTCCCGGTCCGCGGCCGGGGTGCTGGCGGCGGCGCTCGGGGTGGCGCCGACCGTCGGGGTCGGCGCGGTGGTGGCGCTCGGCGGCGCGGCTGACGTCGGTGCCGCCGAGGGGGCGGCGACGGAGGGGTCGTCGTCCTGGCCGCACCCGACGAGGAGCAGGGCGGTGAGGGCGGTGGCGGCGAGAGCGGCACAGGTGCGGCCGGCGGGGGTACGGACGGACACGGGCGGGCTCCGAACGACGCGAGGGGACGGGTGTCGGGTTGATCGTCGGGGATGAGAACTGTACGTCTTGTTCGGCGGCGGGGATATGACCATGATGAACCAATGCAATCGAGGCTCGTCACTATGCGTCACATCCTGAGCCGCACCCTGGCGGCCGTGGCCGCGACGGTGGTGGTGTCGCTGTTGCTACCGGTCGCACCGGCGTCCGCGCACGGCCAGTTGGCAACCAGCACCCCGCTGACCGGCACCGTCGTGCGCGAGCCGCTGACACAGTTGGGGTTGTACTTCACCGAGAAACCGGCCTCCAACGCCCACTTCACCGTCACCGGGCCGGACGGGTCGCGAGTGGACAGTGGTTGGTCGTTCGGCGAGCCGAAGCGCCTGAACAAGCCGGTCCAGGAGTACTTCATGGTCAACGGTGTGTTCGAGCCGCGGCTCTACCACACCGGCTTCCCGGCCATGGTGACCGTCGCCCACTGGCCGGCGAAGGGTCGCTACACCGCCAGCTATCTCTCCGTCGCCTCGGACGGTGAGGCGGTGCGGGGCAACGTCACCTTCGACTACCAGGGGCCGAGTACGCCGGCGCCAGCCGGTTGGGTGGTGCCCACGGCGGGGCCGGACGCGGCACTGCTCGCCCAGGCCGAGGGCGAGGGATCGGCGAGCCCCGGGGCGACCGGCGGCCCGGCGGACGCCACCGGCGGCCCGGTGAGCGATCCGGCTGGCGCCACGGAAGAGCGGCGGGACGGCGGGTTCCCGCCCTGGTTGGTCCCGGCATTGATCGCCGCCGTGGTCTCCGCGATCGTGTTGGTGGCGGCCCGCCGTCGACCCGCCGCACGGGGAGGCGCCACCGCGACCCGCCGACCGGTTGGCAGGGCGGGCAAGACGGCCAACGCGGGGAAGGCGGCGAACACGTTTCGCAAGCCCGGCAACCGGGCTGGTGGCCGGGCCCGAGGCGGACGACGATAGGCCGCCAAAACCGCATACCTGCGCGTACTACCGCGAACTTTCGCACGGACACGAGGAACTTTTGATGCATCGAGGCGAAGCCATGGACACTCCAATCGAAACGCCTTAATGTCTCGATCCATCCACCCGGTGTTTCCGCAACGTCACTCGTCGGCGTCGAGGACGTTACGGACCCGGGCCGACGGCCATCCTCACCGCTGCTCCGCGCCGGCCGTCGGACACTCCACCGCCTCCTGGAGGAACGATGGGCACACGCCTGCTACGCCGACTCCACAAACCCGCACTGGGTGCCCTGGCACTCGTCCTCACCGCCGGCCTCTGGGCCGCTCCGGCCACCGCCGCCCCCGCGCAGGAACCGGGTGTCACGCTGCGCGTCTTCGACGTGCAGGTGCCGCTCTCCACGCTCTGCACACTCAAGCCCGCGCAGACCCCGAACGTGGACAAGCTGATGTCCACAATCAACTGGACCTCGGCTGCCGACTTCGGCTTCGAGGACAACTTCGTCTCGCAGGTGCTCGGCAACATCACCACCACCCAGGCCGGCAGCTACACGTTCCGGCTCAGCAGCGACGACGGGTCCAAACTGGCGATCGACAACACCGTGGTGATCGACCACGACGGGTTGCACGGAGCGACCCCACCCAAGGAGGGCACCGTCACCCTCACCGCCGGGCTGCACCCGCTGCGCATCGACCACTTCGAGCGTGACGGCGGGCAGCAGATCACCCTGGAGTGGAAGACGCCCGGCTCGTCGTCGTTCGTGGTCGTACCGAACTCGACGCTGAGCACCGACGCCGGCGTCGTCCGGGTGACCGCACCGGGCCGCAAGGAGTGCGAGGGCATCGCCGACACTCCCGGCGACGGCCTGCCGCTGACCGGGGTGCACCCGGGCTACACGCTGACCAACCTGCGGCCCAGCGGCTTCCAGCCGAAGGTCACCGGGATGGACTGGTTGGCCGACGGGCGGCTGGTCGTCTCCACCTGGGGCGGCAGCGACCAGTCCGGCACGTCCCAGGACGGTGAGGTCTGGATCCTCGGCAACACCGGCGGCGCCACCACTCCGGGCGCCGTGACCACCAAGAAGATCGCTGGCGGGCTGAAGGAGCCGATGGGGCTGAAGATCGTCGACGGGGTGGTCTACGTCTCGGAGAAGCAGCGGCTGACCCGGCTGGTCAACACCGGCGGCGACGAGGTGGCCGAGCGCCTGGAGACCGTCGCCACCTGGCCGTACGGGGGCAACTTCCACGAGTTCGCGTTCGGCCTGCTCTACCAGGACGGGTTCTTCTACCTAAACCTGTCGGTGTCGATCAACTCCGGCGGCGCCACCACCAACCCGCAGCCCGCCGCCAACCGGGGCAGCACCCTCAAAATCAACAAGGACACCGGCGCGGTCAGCTACGTCGCCGGCGGCCTGCGTACCCCGCACGGCATCGGCTGGGGCCCGGAGGGCGGCATCTTCGTCACCGACAACCAGGGCGGCTGGCTGCCCTCGTCGAAGCTGGTGCACGTCAAGCAGGGCCGGTTCTTCAACCACTACACGAACCCGGCCGGCCCGTTCGACACCAACCCGGTCACCCCGCCGGTGCTCTGGATGCCACAGAACGAGATCGCCAACTCGCCCAGCACCCCGCTGTACCTGACCACCGGCCGCTACGCCGGCCAGTTCGTCATCGGCGACGTGACGTACGGCGGCCTGCAACGGGCGAATGTGGAGAAGGTCAACGGCGAATACCAGGGCGCCCTGTTCCGGCTCACCCAGGGCCTGGAGGCCGGCGTCTCCGAGGTGAACATCGGCCCGGACGGCGCGATCTACGTCGGCGGGCTCGGCGCGGGCGGCAACTGGGGCCAGACCGGCAAGCTGTCGTACGGCCTGCAGAAGCTCACCCCGAACACCGCCACCACGTTCGAGATGCTCGCCATGCGCGCCACCACGACCGGCTTCGAGGTCGAGTACACCCAGCCCGTGTCGACGGCGACCGCCGCCGACCTGGCCGCGCGGTACAAGCTCAAGCAGTGGAGGTACGTGGCGACCTCGAACTACGGCGGTCCGAAGATCGACGAGGAGACGCTGACCGTCACCTCGGCCACCCTCTCGGCGGACGGCAAGAAGGTCAGCCTCACGGTGCCCGGACGCAAGGCCGGCAGGGTGGTGCACCTGCGGTCACCGCGCCCGTTCACCTCCACCAGCGGGCAGTCACTGTGGAGCACCGAGGCGTGGTACACGCTCAACTCGATCCCCGGCAGTCCCCCGCCGCCGACCGGTGGGACCATCACCGGCGTCGGTGGCAAGTGCCTGGACGTCGACAACGCGGGCACCGCCGACGGCACGAAGATCCAGCTCTGGACCTGCAACGGCACCACCGCGCAGTCGTGGACGAAGGTCGGCGACACGTACCGGGTGCTGGGCAAGTGCCTGGACGTGGACAACGGCGGCACCGCCAACGGCACGAAGGTACAGCTCTGGACCTGCAACGGCACCGCCGCTCAGGTCTGGCAGCCGCAGTCCGACGGGTCGATCCGCAACCCGCAGTCCGGCAAGGTCCTGGAGGCCGCCGGCGGTAGCAGCGCCGACCGCACCCAGATCCAGCTCGGCACGTACGCGGGCGGCGCCCACCAGAAGTGGGTGGTCAGTGCCGGGGTAACCGGCTGACGTCGGGGGGCGTGGTCCGGCCTCCGGGTCGGGCCGCGCCCCGAACCGTGTGGCGCAGGGTCACCGGCGCGCCGGCCGTACAACGCCAGCGCGGCGGTGAGGCCTGCCGTCGGTCAGGGACCGTGCGGCAGCGGCTGCGCCAGCGCGCGGAGATCCGAGGGGAGCTGGGCCAGGGCGTCCTCGAACTCCCGGTGCCCGACCACCCGGTGCATCGTCTGGAGAACCGCCCGAATGCCCCGCTCTGCGGCTGGACGGTCGATCCCGGCGCGGTCGGCGACCCGGCGGAGGAACTCGTCGTAGCCGAACGCCTCCGGCGGCTCGGCGGCCTTGACCAGCAACGGGCTCAACTCGTCAGCCAGGTGGGGGGCCAACGCGCCCGCCTCACCGCCGCTGAGCCGCTCGGTGAGGGTCCGCAGAACGGCCTCGGTCAGTGGGCGCGCCTGCTCCGGCGGGACGCCCGCCCGTGCCGCGACCTTGTCGACGAACCCCAGCTCGGCCATTCCCCCGCCCTTCGTTTCGGAGATGCGTGGCTACCCGGGCCCGTCGACGGCAAACCCGGCGGGCGGAGCCGGACGGGTCTGATGGTTGCTCCGCGCGGCGCCGTCGGAGTCTCGTACGGTGAGGTCGGACCGGGAACCCGACGGCTGCCCGACGGCGGCCCGTGCCGCAGGAGGAGCAGATGGCCGTCGACCTACCCGACGTGATCGACCGGTACTTTCGGGCCGTCAACGACCGGGACCTGGACGCCTTCGTCGCCTGCTTCGCGGACACCGCGAGCGTCGCCGACGAGGACCGGCTGTACGACGGACGGGCCTCCATCCGCGCGTGGCGGCAGAAGACGATGGATGCCCACTCCTACACGGCCGAGCCGGTACGCGTCACACCACAGGCCGGCGACTCGTACCTGGCTCTCACCCGGGTCTCCGGCGACTTCCCCGGCAGCCCGGTCGAGCTGCGGTACCGGTTCACGCTGCGCGACAACCTGATCGGCGCCCTGGACATCCGCCCGTAGCAGCGGTCGCTGCTCGGCGCCGACGCGGCCCCCTGACCGCCCGGTGCCGGATGCCTGGCCGGTCCGGCGCGCGACGTGATCAACCGCCGAACGGACGAGACGGCCCATGGGTCGGCGGATGACATGATGTTGCGACAACGGCTGTGGCTACGGAAAAGGGTTGCTGGTGTCCGATGGCGCACGTCGAGGCGAACAGGTCCACGGCACCCGGGCGGATCGTGGTGACGCTGACCGGCGACCCGCGGCCGGAGGGCTGATGCCGGCCGGGGGGCTGATGCCGGCCGAGCGGCGCGACACCGTGGTCGAGCAGAGCGTTCCCGCCCATGTCACGGACACCATGGGGTACCAGGTGGCGACCGACGTGCGAGCGCTGCGCGCGTTCGTCAGCGCCGGGGCGCTGGCCCGGGGCCTGCCGCCGCATCGGGTGGAGCTGCTGACACTGGCGGTCAGCGAGCTGGCCACCAACACCCTGCAGCACACCAACGGCGGCGGCCGGGTCCTGCTCTGGGCCGAGTCCGGCCAGTTGTTCTGCGACGTCGTCGACCGGGGGCCGGCGCGTGAGTTCGGCCAGGGAATGCCGTCCGCCGACTCGATCCGCGGCCGGGGGCTGGCGATCGTGGAGCAGGTCTGCGACGAGGTCGCCGTGCTCACCGGACCCGGCGAGACCGTCGTACGGATTCGCCTGAGCCTGTGAGCCGGGCGGCGATCCACGCCCGCTCGGGTCGCGTTGCCTGCCACAATGCGGACAGCCCGGGCCGACGGTGACCCCGGGTCGGACCCGACCGGGAGGACGGCACGATGCCGGACAGCGCACGCGAGGCAGAGCTGCTCGATGCCGAGCGCACCCTGCAGGCCGCCCAGCGGGCCGGCGACGTCGATGCTCTCGATCAGCTGCTGGTCGACCAGCTGATCGCCATCGGCCCGGACGGCCGTCCGCACACCAAGCAGGACGACCTGGCCGCGCACCGGGACCGCCGTTCGGTGGTGCAGGAGCTGGTCGAGGAGGAGCTGGACCTGCTCGTCGTGGGGAAGACCGGGGTGACCTTCTTCCTGGGCCGGGTGTCCGGTGTGTTCGAGGGGGCACCGTTCGCCGCTCGCCTGCGTTACACCCGGACCTGGGTCCACGACGACCCGCACGGCTGGCGGGTCCTCGCCGCGCACATCAGCCCGGTCTGACTCAGTCCTCGTCCTCGTCGTCGAGCAGGCCCTGCTCGTCGAGGAACGCGAACCACCTGTCGTCCGCCGGAGTCAGGTCGGCGTAGCCCGGGCCGAGCAGGTAGTAGTCCACGAAGGATCCGAGGTCGGGGGCCAGCTCCTCGAACGCGTCAGACATGAACCACTCGGTGCCGTTGGGCGGGAAGTACCAGATCGCTCCCGTGCCACGGTCCATGAAGATCGGCTCGTCGCTACGGGTGCCCACCACCAGCCAGCCCGCCCGGTCCTCGGGGATGGTGGAGAAGTCCGGCACGTAGTCGAGGTGGTACTGGATTCCGGCGAGGGTCGACGTGGACGCCAGCTCAAGCCGACCCGCCCGCAGTCCGTCGGCCACCAGCAGGAGATCGCGCAGGTCGGCCGGGAGGCTCGCCGGCACGACATCGATGGCGGCGCCCTCGCCGAACTCGGCGTACGCCAGGCTCGCCGGCTGGTCGGCGAGATCGGCTCGCAGCTCCTCGATGAGCTGCCGCAGCTCGGGATGCACTGCACCACCTCTGTTCGGATGAGGTCCTGTCCGGCAAGCTCCCGGCTGCCCGGAGGCCTGCGAGCCGATGTGCGGATTGGTTCTACCACGCGGCAGCTCGCCGGGGCGTCACCTCGCCGAATCCGCCAACCGGGCCGACACCACCTGTCCAAGATCTGGTGGTGAGGGCGTCCGGGCCGCTGGCGTCGAGCCCTTCCTCAGCTGACGACCGCGTCGACCGGGCCGACGCGCAGCGTGCCGTCGTTGAGGGGCGTGCAGCGGATGCCACCGGTGGTGCGCAGCGCCTTCCACGCTCCCGGGCCGACGGTGACGTCCATCCACGCGCAGGGCCGGGCCGCCCGGTTGACCCGCAGGCTGACCGGGCCGTTGCCGGAGTCCAGCACCAGCACCCTGCCGATCAGCTCGTCCACGGCGATCCCGGTGGTGAGGATGTTGCGCCGGACCTCCGCCAGGCCGATGCCGACCGGCAGCGACTCCTGGGCGATGACCGTGACGCTGGCGTCGCGGTGTGCCTGCTGGCCGAAGTACCGGTCGCCGACGATGCCGAGGCCGGCCCGGATCCGGACCACGTCGACCAGCTCACCGGGCGGAGCCGGGGTCGGGCCGTCGGCGGGCCGGCCCAGGAAGCGGTGCACGGGCGAGGCCAGCAACTCGACGATCTCCGGCATGGCTGGAAGTCTACGAAGCGGACCAGGTCGTCCGGGGCAGGTCGACGGATGACCCGGTGGGGACAGCGGCACGTTCGCCGCCGTCCCCACCGCGACACCGCTCAGGCCGGCGTGCCAGTCACGGTCAGGTTCCGTACCCGGCCGACGTTGTCGAACGAGCCGAAGCCCACCCGCCCCGAGCCGAACGTGGTGTCCTTCGCGGTCATCAGCGGGTCCCGGTTTCCGTCGACGTAGACGGCGATCTCACCCGTGGACGGCAGGTGCACCACCCGGACGCGGTGCCAGTCGGCATCGGTGATCGCCGGGTTGGCGCCCCGGGAGCGGCCGTTCCACTGGTGGTCGATGCGCTCCCGGTCGGCGTTGTCGACCTTGAAGATGCCGTTGTGCGGGTAGATGGTGTTGTCGGTGGAGAGGTGGGCGTAGTAGAACTCGGTGTCCGAGCGCCAGCCGAAGACGATGATCACGTCGCGGTTGCTGACGTCCACCGGCGTGTCGAGGCGTACCCGGGCGTCGACCTGCACCGACGACCACGCCGGGCCGGCGGTCAGCACGGCGTACTCGAACGGCCGGCGCGGGCCCGGCCGGCTCTCCCCGGCCTCGGCGAGGATGACCTGGTCGCGGGTGAACTGCCACTTCGCCGGGGTCACCGGTGCCCAGTTCGACGCCCCGGCGGTGCGGCGCACTGTGGTGTCGCCGACGTCGCCGCTGGCGAACTCCCTCGTGCCGGTCACCTTCCAGATCTTCCCGTTGGCCTTCGCGACGAGGTAGAGCTCACCGGCGGCGTCGGTGCCGAAGCGCAGGTCCACCCGGTTGGGGTCGCCGGGCGCTCCGGGTCCGGAGAGGTCCCGCATCCGGACCGGACCGCCCGCCGCGTCGAAGAGCGCAAGTTGGTGGATCGGGGCCAGGCCGTGGCCGCGGCGCATCTCGTTCGCCTCGGTGTAGAGCACCCGGCCGTCGACCAGGTCACCGAAGACGTACTTGCCGCGCAGCGCGGGCAGCGTGCGCCCCCGGTAGACGAACCCGCCGGCCACCGCGACACCGACGTCGTCGGTGCAGTTCCAGCCCGGTGCGGGGTCATGGTCGTACGCGGCGACGGGGTACGTGTAGCCGTACCGGTCGTCGTCGGCGGGCAGTGGGAGCAGCCGGTCGCAGGGGCTGGTGGCGGCCTTGTCGAAGACGAAGGGGCCCTCGCGCTCACTCCAGCCGAAGTTGTCGCCGGCGCGGACCTCGTAGATCGCCTCGACGGCGTGCTCACCGATGTGTCCGAGGTACATCCGGCCGGTCGCCCGGTCCCAGCTGAACCGGTGCGGGTCACGGAAACCCACGGCGTAGATCTCGCCGAGCGCGCCGGTCTGGCCGACGAACGGGTTCCCCTGTGGGATGCCGTAGCGCCCGTTGGCGGAGTTGGTGCCCCGGGGGTCGATCCGCAACAGCTTGCCGTGCGGCAGCGCCAGGTTCTGCGGGTCGGTGTTGCGGGCGCCCTGGCCGCCGTCGCCGACCGCGAGGTACAGCAGGCCGTAGTCGCTGTCGTGACGCTTGGCCGTGGGGTTGAAGTTGATCTCCTGGATGCCGTGCACCTGGCCGCCGAAGCCGATGCGCAGCACCTCGCGGTGCCTACCGGCGAAGGTGGCAGCGGTCGGATCGGTCGCCGTCCACTCGGTGATGACCCCGTGGAAGAGCGTGTTGGGCTGGGCGTGGTCGGGTGTGGCGGTCGTCGTGGAGGCCAGCTCGGTGTGGATGGTGTAGAACCGTCCGTTGACGCCGAACTCCGGGTGGAAGGCGACGTAGCCGAAGCCCTGGCCCAGCCCACGACCGGAGAAGAACTGCGGCGCGAACGTCGCCGCCACGTCCAGGTAGACGTGCGGCACGCCGCCCTCGACCAGGTAGAGGTTGCCGTTGAGGTCGGGCACCGCCCGCCGGCCGGAGCCGTCGGGCAACTCCATCACCGTGTTGATCCGCGCGGTCCGCATGAGCCGCGCATCGGTCGGGGTGGGCGTGGGGTACGACTGCGGGAAGCTGGCGTACTCACTGAGGACCAGCCCGATCCGGGACTGGACCGGCATCTCGGGGACCGGGTCGTCGACGGCGTCGGCGGCCCGGGCGGGCGACGCGAGCACTGTGGACAGGATCAGCACGAGGGCGGTGAGGCCGGCCGTCAGCGCGGGCCGGCGGGCACCTCGGGCGCGGCGGTGGAGGACGAGCACGCGTGTCTCCTTCTCGGTGGGACGGTGCCGAGGGTGGTCAGCGGGCCAGGTGGTGGTACTGCCTCCGCACGTCGCTCGCGGAGACCACGCTGTCGAGGAACATGAGGCCGTCCATGCGGCAGTCGCACGGGTTGCGCTCCAGGGTGTCCTGGGGGAAGCTCCCGCCGATCTTGATGCCGCGCGGGTCGGAGGCGGTGGTCAGGTGTGGGCCCGGCCCGGACACCAGCCACGGGTCGTCGGTGCGGGTGTAGAAGCCGTCCACCGGCTCGCCATTGCGGTAGAGGGCGAGGGCGCCGGTGTCGAAGTCGAAGGTGGCGGCGAGGTGCACCCACTCCCCCACGGGCAACAGCTCGCGCCAGTCCTGGTTGGCGGCGAAGGTCTGCGAGTTGCCGCCGTCGAGTCGCCGCCCGAGCGCGACCAGGCGCAGCTCCCCGTCGACGTCGATCAGCTCCAGCAGGGCACGCACGCCGTGGCCGTCGGAGT
This sequence comes from Micromonospora sp. A202, assembly GCF_006715105.1. Classification (NCBI taxonomy): domain Bacteria; kingdom Bacillati; phylum Actinomycetota; class Actinomycetes; order Micromonosporales; family Micromonosporaceae; genus Micromonospora; species Micromonospora sp. A202. The sequence goes on from NZ_VFMP01000001.1 coordinate 3,527,240, forward strand.
CGCCGGTCAGCACCCCGGCCAGCCCGATCGCGTTGTAGCGGTCAGCTGGGTCGGCGGTGGTGGAGTTGGGCAGCGGGCTGTCCATGTTGAGCTTGAACCAGCCCATCACGGTGGTGCCCGCGGTGGCGCTGAAGGCGCGCAGCGTCCGCACCCCGCTGGCCGACCAGGTGCCGGCCTTCCAGTCGTCGTTGCCGGCAACCGCCGGGTCGACCTGCCGGGTCTGCACCGCGTTGCGGCTGCCCCGGTAGGCGCGGTCCGGCACCCGCATGGCGGCACCGCCGTTGATCAGCTCGATCTCGGTGCCGGAGCGGCCCTGGTCGCGTTCCAGCGCCGGATCGCCGGGCACCGGGTGGTCGAAGTCGTACGCGGCGACCAGGTGTGCACGCAGGGCCGGGTGGACGTCGTGCGAGATGCTCCGATCCGCCTGTGCGGGCGGCGCGGCGGCGCCGGTCAGTGCGCCGATCGCCAGGAGGGAGACGGCCGCTTGGCGGGCCCTGGACATGGCTGTCACCTCGTTTCGCGGCATGACTGATGCCGGTCACGTAAGCGCTTACGTAAGCGCTTACGTACCCTAGGCTCCGATGAATGGCGCTCGCAATAGATCGGGTGACATGGATGTTTCCGGAGGGTTGCGGATGCCCAGGGCCAACCAGCGGCCGCGCCTCGTGGACGTCGCCGAACACGCCGCCGTCTCGCTGGCGACCGCCTCCCGCGCCCTCGCCGGCCGTGAGGGGGTCAGCACCGAGGTGGCCGACCGGATCCGGCAGATCGCCCGTGAGCTGGGCTACGTCGCCAACCCGTACGCCCGCACCCTCGCCGGCGGGGCCAGCTCCACCGTGGGGCTGATCGTCCACCAGGTCGACGACCCGTACTTCGCCGAGATCGCCGCCGGCGTCATCCAGCTCGCCGCCGAGCAGGGGCTGCTGGTGCAGATGTGCCAGTCCGGCCGCGACCCCGGCTACGAGCTGCAACAGCTGCGGCACCTGATCGCCCAGCGGGTGGGCATCGTCCTGATCAGCGGTTCCGGCTACGACGACCCCCGCATGGAGGCCGCCGCCCGCGCCGAGCTGGCCGCGTTCCAGAACCACGGCGGACGGGCCGCCGCCATCGGACGGCACGCGCTCGGCATCGACGCCGTCCTGCCGGACAACGAGGCCGGCGGTCACGCGCTCGCCCAGCACCTGATGGACCTCGGCCATCAACGGATCGCGGTCGCCGCGGGCAGCGCCGGGCTCACCACTGTCGCGGACCGACTGGCCGGCGTGTCGTCGGCCCTGCGGCAGCGCGGGCGGTCCCCGGCCGACCTCGTCGTCGTGCACAGCGACTTCACCCGCGGTGGCGGGCGGGCCGCCGCCGAGCAGATCCTCAACGAGCACCCGGCAACGACGGCGATCATCGCGCTCAACGACGCGATGGCCATGGGTGTGCTGTCGACGTTGCGCTCCCGCCGGGTGCCGGTGCCCGCGCGGATGTCCGTCGTCGGCTTCGACGACGTCTCCGTGGCGGCCGACCTCGCGCCCAGCCTCACCACCATCCGCCTGCCGATGACCGAGATGGGCCGCACGGCGCTCACCCTCGCCCTCAAGCCCCGCTCGACCCGCCCCCGCCGCCGTCCCACCGGGCACCTGCTGGTCGTCCGCGACTCGACCGGGCCCGCGCCGACGACCTGACCGGCGACCACGCTGCCCGAAGGGTCAGACGGCCAGGGCCGCCCGGACGTCCCGTTCCGCGGTGACACCACCGTCCCCCTGCGAGGTGACCCGGCCGGATTCCAGCACCTGGTAGCGGCTCGCCACCCGCAGCGCGAAGCCCAGATGCTGCTCGACGAGCAGCACGCTGAACCCGGACTGCCGGGTCAGCTCGACGATCCGTTCCTGGATCTCCGCGACCACCGACGGCTGGATGCCCTCGGTCGGCTCGTCGAGCATCAGCAACCTCGGCCGGGTGATCAGCGCACGGGCGATGGCCAGTTGCTGGCGCTGACCGCCGGAGAGCAGCCCGGCCCGGCGTCGCAGCAGCGGGCGCAGCGCCGGAAAGAGGTCCAGCACCTCAGCGGTCGCCACCGCGCCGTCGCGCCGACCGTCGGCGACCAGCCGCAGGTTCTCCGCGGCGGTCAGGTGCGGGAAGCACTGTTGACCCTGCGGGACGTACGCCATCCCCCGCGCCACCCGCTCGTGCGGCCCGAGGCGGGTGACGTTCTCGCCGTCCAGCTCGACGGTGCCGGCGCTCGGGCGCAGCAGACCGGCCGCGACCCGCAGCACTGTGCTCTTGCCAGCGCCGTTGTGTCCGAGGACCGCGGCGACCCCGTCGGGCGGGACGGCGAGGTCGATCCCGTGCAGCACCCGGCTGCGCCCGTACCCGGCGTGCACCCCGCGCAGCGTCAGCATCATGCCTCCAGACCGGTGCGGGCCGACCCGGCGTCGACCGGGTGGCCAAGGTAGACCTCCTGCACGCGCGGGTCTGCCTGGACCTGCGCCACAGTGCCCTCGCTCAGCACCCGGCCGGCGTGCAGCACTGTGACGCTGCGCGCGAACCGGCGCAGGAAGTCCATGTCGTGCTCGATCACGACGACTGTGCGGTCCCGGCTCACCGTCTCCAGCAGGACCCCGGTGGCGTCGCGTTCCTCGTGGCTCATGCCGGCGACCGGCTCGTCGAGAAGCAGCAGCCGCGCGTCCTGCACCAGCAGCATCCCGATCTCCAGCCACTGCTTCTGCCCGTGCGCGAGCGTCCCGGCGAGGTGCTCGGCCCGTTCGGCCAGACCGATGGTCTCCAGCGCCGCGGCCACCTCGTCCGGGACGCCGCGACGGCGGCGGGCCAGGGTCGCCCAGCCACGCCGGGCGCCGGCCGCGATGTCGAGGTTCTGCAGCACCGACAGCTCCTCGAAGACCGAGGACGTCTGGAAGGTACGCCCGACGCCCAGCCGGCTGATCCGGTGCACCGGGCGGCCCAGCAGCTCGTCGGCGCCGAAGCGGACCGAGCCGGTGGCCCGGACCAGGCCGGTGATCGCGTCGACCAGCGTGGTCTTGCCGGCGCCGTTCGGCCCGATCAGGAACCGGATGTCACCGGGGGGTACCTCCAGCGAGACGCCGTCGACGGCGGTGAAACCGTCGAAGCTGACCCGCACGTCACGGACGGACAACCCGTCCAGTCGGTCGCCGCTCATGCCGCCGGCACCTCCGTCCCCCGCGGGGCGCGTCGTCGGGCCAGTGGCAACCACCCGCGCCGGGCCGGTGCCGTGCTGCCGTCGCGGCGGCGGGCCAGCGCCCACAGCGACGCCAGGCCGCCGGGAAGGAACGCCACCACGACCACGAAGAGCAACCCCTGAAGGTACGTCCAGGTGCCCGGGAACCGCTCCGAGAGGGCGGTACGCGCCCAGGCCACCGCCACCGCGCCGAGCACCGGCCCGAGCAGTGTGGCCCGACCACCCACCGCGACCCCGATGACGAACTCGATCGACGGGACGATGCCGATCAGCGCGGGCGAGATGATGCCCACCGCGGGCACGAACAGCGCCCCGGCCAGGCCGGCCATCCCGGCCGCGACCACGTACGCGACCAGCTTGACCGAGGCCGGGTCGTAGCCGAGGAACCGGACCCGTTCCTCGCCGTCGCGGACCGCCACCAGCAGCTCGCCGTAGCGGCTGTGGATGAGTTGACGGGTCAGCGCGAGCAGGGCCAGCAGAGCGCCGGCGATGATGAAGTAGACCATCCGCTGGTTGACCGGGTCGTCCAGGTCGTAACCGAAGAAGCCCTTGATGTCGGTCAGCCCGTTGGTGCCACCCGTGGTGCCCTGCTGGCCGATCAGCAGGATCACCATCGCGGCGGCGAGGGCCTGGCTGAGGATGGCGAAGTACGCACCGCGCACACGGCGGCGGAACACCAGCGAGCCGAGCCCGAAGGCCACCGCCATCGGCAGCAGCACCGTCGCGGGCAGCGCGAACCACGGGCTGGCGAAGGGCCTCCACCACAGCGGCAGTTCGTCGAGCTGCCCGTACAGCTGCATGAAGTCCGGCATCCCGGCCGGGCCCGCGTCGGCGAGCTTGAGGTGCATGGCCATCGCGTAGCCGCCGAGGCCGAAGAAGACGCCCTGGCCCAGGGTGAGCATGCCGCCCCGGCCCCAGGCGATCCCGATGCCGACCGCGACCATGGCGACGCAGAGGTACTTGGCGAGCAGGGACAGCCGGAAGTCCGACAGGACCAGCGGCGCTACGGCGAACAGCAGCGCCGCGCCGAGTGCGAAGCCGGCCGCCGTCCGCAGTCGCGAGCGGCCCGCGGGCCTGCTCGGCAGTACGGCGCTGACGGGTGCCGGGCCGAGGGCGGTGTCGGGCGGCGCGGGGGTGACGGCTGTCATGCGAGGCTCCTGGTCCGCAGCGTGAACAGACCCTGTGGCCGCCACTGGAGGAACGCGACGATCGCCACGAACACGATCACCTTGGCGACGCTGAGGGTGGTGAGGTATTCCCCGGTGGCCTGGAGCACGCCGAGGGCGAAGGCGACGATCACGCTGCCCTTGAGCTGGCCGATTCCGCCGACCACGACGACCAGGAAGGCGTCGATGATCAGGTTGGTGCCCATGGTCGGGCCGATCGGGCCGAGCAGGGTGAGCGCCACCCCGGCGAGCCCGGCCAGGCCGGAGCCGACGAAGAAGGTGGTCCGGTCGACCCGGGAGGTGGCGATGCCGGACACCGCCGCGAGGTCGCGGTTCTGCACGACCGCGCGGATGCGACGCCCGAGCGGGGTGAGGCGCAGCGCCAGGGTGAGCGCCGCGACGGCGGCCAGCGCCAGGGCCAGGATGAACAGCCGGTTGTTGGCGATGGTCAACCCGCCGGGGAGCGCCACGTTGCCGGTCAGCAGCTCCGGCGCGCGGGTCTGCACGTTCGGGCTGCCGAAGACGTCGCGGGCCAGTTGTTGCAGCATCAGGGACACACCCCAGGTGACCAGCAGGGTGTCCAGTGGTCGGGCGTACAGCCGGCGGATGAGCAGCATCTCCAGCAGCGCGCCCATCGTGCCGGCGACCACGAACGCCACCGGTAGCGCGACGACCAGCGACCAGCCGGCCCCGGTGATGCTCTGCTGCAGGACGTAGGTGGTGTACGCCCCGGCCATGATGAACTCACCGTGCGCCATGTTGATCACGTTCATCTGGCCGAAGGTCAGCGCGAGGCCGAGCGCGATGAGCAGCAGCACCGCGCCGATGCTGATGCCGGTGAAGAGTTGACCGAAGAGGACTGTCACGGTGGGTACTCCGAACTGCTGGTCGGGTGGCCCGGGCGGGCCGCGCGGCAACGCGCCTCGCCCGGGCCGGCGTCGTCAGCTCAGGCCGCTCGCCCACGGGTAGGTCTTGAGGTACGGGTCCGGCTGCACCGGCTTGCCGGAGTTCCACACCTCGGTGATCAGACCGTCCGCGCCGATCTTGCCGATCCGGGCGGTCTTGGCGATGTGCTGGGTCTTCCCGTCCACCGTGACCAGGCCCTCCGGCGCGTCGAAGGTGATCCCGTCCGAGGCGGCACGGACCTTCTCCACGTCGAAGGCGCCGGCCTTCTCGACCATGGCCTTCCAGAGGTACACGCCGACGTACGCGGCCTCCATCGGGTCGCTGGTGGGCTTGTCCGCGCCGAACTTCGCCTTGTACGCGGCCACGAACTTCGAGTTCGCCGCCCCAGGGGTGGTCTGGTAGTAGTTCCAGGCGGTCAGCTGACCCTCCAGGTACTGGGTGCCGATGCCCTTGACCTCCTCCTCGGCGATCGAGACGGACACCACCGGCATCGCGGCAGCGGTCAGACCGGCGGACTTGTATTCCTTGAAGAAGGCCACGTTGCTGTCGCCGTTGAGTGTGTTGAAGACGGCATCGGCGCCGGACGACTTGACCTTGTTGACGATGGTGCCGAACTCGGTGGATCCGAGTGGGGCGTAATCCTCACCGAGCACGGTCATCCCGTTCGCGGTCGCGTACGCCTTGATAATTTTGTTGGCGGTGCGGGGAAAGACGTAGTCGCTGCCGACCAGATAGACCGACTTCGCCCCCTGCGCCTTGAGGTAGTCGAGCCCGGGAACGATCTGCTGGTTGGTGGTCGCACCGGTGTAGAAGATGTAGGGCGACTGTTCGAGGCCTTCGTACTGCACCGGGTAGAACAGCAACGCCTTGTTCTTCTCGAACACCGGCTTGACCGCTTTGCGACTGGCCGACGTCCAGCAGCCGAAGACGGCGGCGACCCGGTCCTCGGAGATGAGCTTCTCGGCCTTCTCCGCGAAGGTCGGCCAGTCCGAGGCGCCGTCCTCGCCGACCGGCTGGATCTTCTTGCCGAGGACGCCACCGGCCGCGTTGATCTCCTCGACGGCGAGCATGATGGAGTCGCGGACGGTGACCTCGCTGATCGCCATGGTGCCGGAGAGCGAGTTGAGCAGCCCCACCTTGACGGTGTCGCCGGAGATGTCGGCGGTGACGCCTGTCGCGCCACCCTCGTCGGTGGTCTTGCTGCCGCACGCGGTCATCGCGGCCGCGGCGACCAGGGTCATGGCGCCCGCCAGGATGCGGCGGCCCCGGAATAGTGACATCTACTCTCCCTGCGGTGCACTCAAGTGGCGAAAGGACGGTCGGTGCGGTCCGGTGGAGCTGACGTGGGCGATGCCGAGGTCGACGGGTGGACGCCGCTCAGGGCACCGGTTCGGATATGGGCACCGAAAGCGTCGACCGACATGATTGCGCTCATGTTTCCCGGCCCTTAATTGGCTGTTTCCGCGCGGTCGATTCGACGCGCACGAGAAAACGGCCGGCACCGTTGGGGAGGAAACGCTGCCGGCCGTTCGGAAAAACGCAGATTTGGTGTCACCACAATGGTCGGCGGGCGATTCCGTCGATGGTGGGGACACAGTGGTGACATCTGACCCGAGGCCAGATACTTCACGCAGGAAGCATCTTAGGACGGGATCGGGTGGCGCTGTCAAGGGTCCGGGCCGGCTGGTGGCCCCTGGTCTCAGAGCTGGGCGAGCACTGTGAAGTCGAGCCCGTCGGCCTCGGCCAGGTAGATGCGCTGACGGACGTGCCGTTGGCGTAGCCGCAACCGCCCGCGTGGCCCCTGGTAGGCCACCGTGTCAGCGGCCGTCTCGATGGCCCGCACGTCGAGGGTGCGGGCCTGGCCGATCAGCGCGGCGAGCAGCATCACGCCCTCGTAGCAGGACTCCCCGAGGCTGCCCAACGGCGGCGCCTCCACCCCGAAGCGACGGACGAACTCGCCGTGGAAGTCGAGGTTCTCCTGGGTGACCAACCCGGCGAAGAAGCCCGCCGTGCTGTACAGCCGCCGGGTCGCACCGGCACCGCTGGCGAGCAGCATGTTCTCGTCCATCAGCGTGCTCAGCCGCAGGCACCGCTGATCGAGGCCGGATCGGGCGAACGCCCGGTTGAACCGCACGGCGTCCGCACCGACAAGCAGCATCAGCACCCCGTCGGCGTCACTGTGCTCGATGCGGCGCAGCACCTCGGTGAAGTCGTGCGCGTCCAACGGCAGGAAGTGCAGGCCCACCACCTGCCCACCGCCGCGCAACGCGTACCGCTGGGCCGCCCGCGCGGTACGGCGCGGCCACACGTAGTCGTTGCCGACCACGAACCAGCGACGCACCCCCTGCTCTTCCGCGAGCAGCCGCATCGCGGGCCACAGTTGGGCATCCGGCGTCTCGCTGGTCAGGAAGACCCCCTCGGTGCGTTCACCGCCCTCGTAGAGTGCGGTGTAGACGTACGGCACCCGGTGCGCGACGCGTGGCGCCAGCGCCTGACGCACCGACGAGATGTGCCACCCCGTCACCCCCTGCACCGCCCCCACCGACACCAACGCCTCGACCTCGGCGGCCACCTCGGCCGGCGGTGCGCCGCCGTCGACCGGCACCAGCCGCACCTCCCGGCCCAGCACACCACCACATCGGTTGATCTCCTCGACCGCGAGCTGCGCGCACAGCTCGCAGGTGGGGCCGAACATGCCGGCCGGCCCGCGCATCGGGTAGACCAACGCGATGCTGACCACGGCACGGTCGACGGTCAGCCACGGCGGTGCCGGCGCGGACATGAGCACATGATTGCCCGGCCCACGACCGAAGGCCAGGACTCACCACGGACCGGGACACTCGCTACCATGACAGGGCCACCGGACCAGGGAGTTCCATGTCAGACGTGCCCGGGGCGCCAGCCGACCTGCTGCGCTCGCTCACCCGCGCCGAACGGCTGCTCTCTCGCCGGCTGGGCGCCGTCCTCGCCGAGGACGCGCTGAGCATCGAGGCATGGCGGGTGCTCTGCCTGCTCGCCGACGGCCAGGGCCATCCGATGAGCGAGGTGTCCGCCGAGGCGTCGCTGCCTCCCGGCACCCTCACCAAACTGGTCGACCAGCTCGTCGACCGTAACCTCGTCTTCCGCCGGATAGACCCGATGGACCGTCGGCGGATCCGCGCCTACCTCACGGCCCGCGGCCGTCGCGAGCACGATCGCCTCGATGAGCGGGTCCGGGCCAACCTCGCCGAGCTGGGCATGCCACAGGTCGACGATCTGACCGTTCAGCTCGCCGACCTGATCGGTCGTCTCGACCCGGCCCGCCGCCGCGCCGACGCGGTCGGCCCACACCGCTGACGAGGCTCAGTCGACCCTGGTGAGAAGCGGCTTGCCCTTCTCCACGACGTACGTGGCCAGTTCGACGGCGACGCCGTCGCCAACGTTGCGGGCCTGGTGGTGGACGCCGTACGGCACGGTCAGCGCGTCACCGACGTTGCACACCATCGGCGGCTGACCTTCGAGCGTGTACTCCAGAGTCCCCTGGAGCACGCAGATGATCTCTTCGCCCGGGTGGAAGTGCTTGAACGGCGGCGAGTCCGGTGTGAACTCCACCCGACTCTGGACGACCTCACGTCCCGGGATGCTGAGGTCGTGTTTCTGGAGATCGACACGCCACAGCCCCGGCGCCGCCTCCACCGCCGTCGGACTGATGCCCTCGGGCCGATCTTTCCCACTCATCACGGCCTCCTGTGAGCCGTCGCGGAACGGCAGTCGCCCCGGTTGGCATGGCCTTCCGAGGATATGAGCCGCAGACCCGTCCCGGGCCGGGATGGGCGAACACGAAAGCCGAGGACGTGCCGGGGTCGAGTGGGCGCTCGCGTCACACGGTGAGGTGGGCGCGCAGGGTATGCGCGTCGGGAGCGGTGGCGGTCCACAGTGTCGCCGGGCCCCCGGCCAGCGGCAGTCGGGCGACGGTCCCGTCGACCGCGGCCAGTTCGGCGGGCCGCGACGGGTCGACCACCAGCAGCGAGCCGGTGGCCGGTGCGCCGCCGAGCACCGCGGGCCCGGCCCAGCCGGGTGCGCGCGGCCCCACGGCGAGGGACTGGCGCAGCAGCGGCCGGCCCGCGTAGTCGACCTGCGTGTGCACGACGGCACCGCCCGGCGCCTCGCCGTACCGGCCACAGATCAGCTCGTCGCGCCAGCGCAGGCTCGCCCCGGCGGCCACCGCGACGCGGGACCCGGCGAGGTGCGCGCAGCCGGCCGCCGCGACCAGTTGTTCGGGGAGCCAGTGCAGCGTGGCACCGGCGTGCACCACCGCCGACACCGCCATCCGGGACACCGCGCCCGGCCGTCCCGGCAGGGCGATCGACGCCGCCACCGTGTGCACCCGCACCGCGGCGCCCGGTCCCACTTCGATCTCCAACCGCAGGTCGTCGCCGGCCAGCGGGCCGGCCGCCCCGCCGACGAGGTGCACAGTGGCGACACCACCGTCGGCCGGGGTCTGGCGCAGCAGGAGCGGCGTCTCGCCGTGCAGCTCGACCAGGACCGTGCCACCCCGGCCGTCGGCCCGGGCGACCAGCCGGGCGAGCGCCCGCATCAGACCGGTCCGGCCGGTACGGCGAGCGGGTGCAGGGCCGCGTGGTGGGCCAGCTCGTGCCGGATCCAGTCGGCGACCCGGCTCGCCGTCGGGTCTCCCACGATGGACAGGAAGAGGGTCGGAAGGTCGCCGCGCCGAGCCCGCGCGTCACGGTCCATCACGGCGAGGTCCGCGCCCACCATTGACGCCAGGTCGGTCTTGTTGATCACGAGGAGGTCGGCGGCGGTGACCCCCGGGCCGCCCTTGCGGGGCACCTTGTCCCCGCCCGCCACGTCGACCACGAAGATCTGTCGGTCGACCAGGCCCCGGCTGAAGGTCGCGGTCAGGTTGTCTCCTCCGCTCTCCACGAGGACCAGGTCCAACGGGCCGACCGCCTCGGCCAGTTCGTCGACGGCGTCCAGATTGGCGCCGATGTCGTCGCGGATCGCGGTGTGCGGGCAGCAGCCGGTCTCCACCGCGCGGATCCGGGCCGGGTCCAGCACTCCGGCCCGCCGCAGGAAGTCGGCGTCCTCGGTGGTGTAGATGTCGTTGGTCACCACGCCGAGCCGCAACTCGTCGGCGAAGGCCCGGCAGAGCGCGGCCACCAGGGCCGTCTTGCCGGACCCGACCGGGCCGCCGATGCCGACCCGCAGGGCACGACCGGCGCGGGCGAGTGGAGGGTGCGGGTCGACCCCCGGCTCGGGATGGGTGTGCGGGACGCTCTCGTCGTGCGGCGGGGCGGTCGGTGGTGGCGTGGTCGGGTCGACGGGCGCAGCGCTCGGCACAACAGTCTCAGGACGCAAAGAGACGCACCTCCCAGGTGGCATGGATTTCGGCATGGATGTCGGCGAGTGGAGCGGCGGCGGCGGGCAGCCGCTCCGGTGGGTCGTCGGCGGCGCGGGCCGCGTCGGCAGCCGTGCCGTCGCAGACGTCGGCCAGGCTGACCAGCAGGGCCTGGACCTGGTAAGGGTCGAGGCCGAGCAGGCGTACGCCGGCGCTGGCCGCCCCGGTCACCGTCCCGTAGGCGGCGACGGTGGCGGTGTCGAGACGGGACAACCCCGCCGTGGCGCAGAGCAGCCCGAGCACCAGCGGCTGGTGTGTGCCGGCGGGCGTCGTGGGCAGATCGCCGAACGGAGCGTCCGGCCAGATGGCCCGCCCGGCCCGCAGCAGCGCTCGGCCCTGCCGGCGGGAGACGGTTCGCAACGTCGGCGCCGCGGTGCGCGCGTCCAGCTCCGCGTCGAGCTGGGCCAGGGTGGTTGCCAGCGTGGCGGTCCCGGCGGATTCGGCCGCGCCGACGGTCCCGGGCACCGCGGCCCGGTGTGCGGCCGCCGCGAACGCCGCACCGACCAGCCCGGCGGTGGCCAACCGTCCGGCCAGGAACGCCTGCAACGAGGCCAGGTCGGTGACCCGGCCGGCGGCGACGGCCGCCTCCAGACCGCCGGAGTGCGCGTGCGCCCCGGCCGGAAAGCGTCCGTCGGCCAGCAGCAACAGCAGGCTCGGCGTGGCCATCAGAACAGGAAGTAGCGCTGGGCCATCGGCAGCCGGGTCACCGGGTCCGGCTCGACCACCACACCGTCGATCCGCACCGTGAAGGTGTCCGGGTCCACCTCGATGCGCGGCATCGCGTTGTTCTCCGGCAGGTCGGCCTTGCCCCGCGACCGCACGTCGCTCACCGGCACCACCCGGCGGCGCACGTCCAGCCGAAGCCCGGCGTCCAGGGCCGCCGGGGCCACGAACGCCAGACTGGTGGCGGCCGCCGCGGCACCGTACGCCCCGAACATCGGCCGCGGCAGCATCGGCTGCGGCGTCGGGATCGAGGCGTTCGCGTCACCCATCTGGGCGTACGCGATCATGCCGCCCTTGAGCACCAGGTGCGGTCGTACGCCGAAGAACGCCGGGTCCCAGAGCACCAGGTCGGCGAGCTTGCCGGGTTCGACCGAGCCGACCTCGTGCTCCAGCCCGTTGGCCATCGCCGCGCAGATGGTGTACTTCGCGACGTACCGCCGGGCCCGGTGGTTGTCGGCGGCCCCGTCGCCCGGCAGCGCGCCGACCCGCTCCTTCATCACGTGCGCGCTCTGCCAGGTCCGCAGGATCACCTCGCCGACCCGGCCCATCGCCTGCGCGTCGGAGCCGATGATGGAGATCGCACCGAGGTCGTGCAGCAGATCCTCGGCGGCCATCGTGGACGGTCGGATCCGGCTCTCGGCGAAGGCCAGGTCCTCCGGCACGGACGGGTTGAGATGGTGGCAGACCATCAACATGTCCAGGTGCTCGGCGAGGGTGTTGGCGGTGTACGGGCGGGTCGGGTTGGTCGACGACGGCAGCACGTTCGGTTCACTGGCCACCGTGATGATGTCCGGTGCGTGCCCGCCGCCAGCACCCTCGGTGTGGTACGAGTGGATCGCCCGCCCGCCGATCGCGCGCAGGGTGTCGGCGACGAAACCGGCCTCGTTGAGCGTGTCGGTGTGGATCGACACCTGGACCCCGGACTGGTCGGCTACCCGCAGGCAGGCGTCGATCGCCGCCGGTGTGGTGCCCCAGTCCTCGTGCAGCTTGAAACCGCCCGCACCGGCGCGCAACTGTTCCCAGAGCGCCTCGCTGGAGACGGTGTTGCCCTTGCCGAGCAGCAACACGTTGACCGGCATGGTGTCCAGCGCCTCGTGCATCCGGGCCAGGTGCCAGCCGTTCGGGGTGACAGTGGTCGCCCGGGTCCCCTCGGCCGGGCCGGTGCCGCCACCCACCAACGTGGTGACGCCGCTGGCCAGGGCCTCGGTGACGATCTGCGGGCAGATGAAGTGCACGTGGGTGTCGACCGCGCCGGCGGTGAGGATCCGCCCGTTGCCGGCGATCACCTCGGTCGACGGGCCGATGACCAGGTCGGGGTGGACGCCGGGCATGGTGTCCGGGTTGCCGGCCCGGCCGAGCGCCACGATGCGCCCGTCGCGCAGCCCCACGTCGGCCTTGACCACTCCCCAGTGGTCGAGCACCACGGCGCCGGTGATGACGGTGTCCAGTGCCCCCTCGGCGCGGGTGGCCCGCGACTGCCCCATCGACTCGCGGATCACCTTCCCGCCGCCGAAGACCGCCTCGTCACCACCGACGCAGTGGTCGGTCTCCACCTCGATGAGCAGGTTGGTGTCGGCCAGCCGGATCCGGTCGCCGGTCGTCGGGCCGTACAGGTCGATGTAGCGGTCCCGCCGCACGGCGCTCACTCCGGTGACCCGTCGGCCGTCGGCGGGTCCAGTGGGCCCGCACACGCGCCACGCAGCCCCGGCACGACGCGCGCGCCGCCGAACGGGACGAGGTCGACGCTGCGGCTGATGCCCGGCTCGAACCGGACCGAGGTGCCCGCCGGCACGGCGAGCCGCTGCCCCCAGGCGACGTCCCGGTCGAACGCCAGGGCCGGGTTGGCCTCGGCGAAGTGGTAGTGCGAGCCCACCTGCACCGGCCGGTCGGCGGTGTTGACCACGAGCAGCGTGGTCACCGGGCGGCCCGCGTTGATCTCGACCGGGTCGGCCGCCGGCAGGATCTCCCCCGGAATCATGGGATCGGGTGGTGCACCGTCACGAGTTTGGTGCCGTCCGGGAACGTCGCCTCCACCTGCACCTCCCTCAGCAGCTCGGGGATGCCGTCCTGGACGTCGTCGCGGCCGAGCACGCTCCGGCCGGCCGACATCAGGTCGACGACGGACCGGCCGTCGCGGGCCCCTTCGAGCAGGAACGCGGTGATCACCGCGACGGCTTCGGGGTAGTTGAGGCGCAGGCCGCGCTCGCGGCGGGCGCGGGCGACATCGGCCGCGACGTGGACGAGCAGGCGGTCCTGCTCGTGCGGGCTGAGAAACACGGGCTTCTCCCGGTGGCGTGGGCGTGCCCGGCTCGCCGTCGGCCCCGCAGGGGGCCGCACCGGGCAGCAGACACCCGGGGTACGAGCTGGAGTCACACGACCGCCGAGTCCCCGCCGACGGGGCGACCCGGGACTCCACCATCCCGGCCCGCGTGACGGGCAACCGGCGGTGTCTCGGTCGGATGCGGACCGCACCGCCCACCGCTGAGCCGACCGTAGAGGATCACCACCGGCCGGGGCAACAGCCGATCCGGGTTCGCGCCGGCCACTTCTGGGTGCCGGTGCTCATTCCCCTCGCGTACGACCCAGGGCATGATCGCCGGATGACGGTGACAAGGGGTACGCGCGCACTGCTCGGTGTTCTGTTCCTGGCGGCGGCCACTGTCGGGGCGTGGCTGCTCTGGCTGGGCTGGGACACCGACTACACGGTCGATGCGGAGACCGGCGCGAGCAGCGGCCCGTACGAGGCGTGGCAGGTGGTCGGCTGTGTGCTGACGCTCGTCCTGCTGGCCGCGCTCGCCGCCACGCGACTCAGCCCGTGGCTGGTGGCGACGGTGATGACTGTCGCCTTCACGGCGGCCTGGGGGTGGCAGGCCGCCTCCACCGACGACACCGGCCTGTGGGCCGTCGGGGCGGTGCTGGTGCTGGTAGGGATGGCGGCCGGCAGCACGGCCGTGAGTCTCGTCGCCCGGCGGGTCGGTCGACGCGTCGCCGGCCGACCCAGCTAGCCGCTGCCCCGCTCCCGCTCCCTCGTTGCCGCCGGCCGGGGCCCGCGCGCTCAGCGGGTCGCGACGGGTGCCGCCGCCGGCCGGGGCACTCCGGCGAAGGGGATGTCGACGTTGTCCGTCAGGCCGGACTGGCCGTCGGGGTGCCGCCACAGGCCACTGTCGCGCAGGATCGGCAGCACGCCCTCGCCGAACCAGTACGCCTCCTCCAGGTGCGGGTAGCCGGAGAGGATGAACTCGTCGATGCCGAGCGCGTGGTACTCGGCGATCCGGTCGGCGATCTCGCGGTGACTGCCGACCAGCGCGGTGCCGGCCCCGCCCCGGACCAGCCCGACGCCGGCCCACAGGTTGGGCGAGACCTCCAGGCTGTCGCGGGAACCGCCGTGCAGGTCGAGCATCCGGCGCTGCCCCTCGGACTCACTGCGGCGCAGCCCGTCCTGCACCGCCCGGATGTCGGCCTCGTCGACGCCGTTGAGCAGGCGGCGCGCCTGCGCCCACGCCTCATCAGAGGTGTCCCGGGCGATGACGTGCAGCCGGATGCCGAACCGCAGTTCGCGCCCGGCGTCGGCGGCCAGCGCCCGGACCCGGGTCAGCTTCTCGGCGACCTGGGCCGGCGGCTCGCCCCAGGTGAGGTAGACGTCGCTGTGCCGCACCGCCACAGGCAGGGCCGCGGCGGACGAGCCACCGAAGTAGACCGGCGGGACCGGGTCGGGCAGCCGGTGCAGCCGCGCCTGCTCGACGCGCAGGTGGGTGCCGGTGTGGTCGACCGTCTCACCCCGCCACAGCGCGCGCACCACGTGCAGGAACTCGTCGGCCCTCGCGTACCGGGCGTCCTTGTCCAGGAAGTCGCCGTACGCCCGCTGCTCCTGCGACTCGCCCCCGGTGACCACGTTGAGCAGCAGTCGGCCCCGGGACAGCCGCTGGAAGGTCGAGGCCATCTGGGCGGCCAGCGTCGGAGCCAGCAGCCCGGGTCGGAACGCGACCAGGAACTTGAGTCGCTCGGTCACCTCGGTGAGCATCGCGGTGCTCAGCCAGGCGTCCTCGCACCAGGCGCCCGTCGGGGTGAGGGCGCCGACGAAGCCGAGCTGCTCGGCGGTGCGGGCGATCTGGCCGAGGTACGCGACGCTGGCCGGGCGGGCGCCTCCGGCAGCACCGGTCGGTACGCCGTGGCCGCCCCCGACGATGTCCCGGCTGTCGCCGTTGGTGGGCAGGAACCAGTGGAAGGTGAGGGTCATCGCGGCTCTTTCCTCCAGTGCGCGGCGGGTGCGGGTACGGGTGCGCGCGCCGCCGGCGGGCACCTCCTGAGGGGTGGGACGATCCCGCCGACAGCCTACCCATAAAACCTATCGGGTTAGTAGGCTACCGGCCACGGCGCCGACACCTGTCGATGCGCCCCGACCCGCATGCCCGACCCGAGGAGCCGCCATGCCCACCCCGCCGACGAGCCGTCCCCCGCATCGCCGCCTCCTGACGGCCGCCCTCACCACAGTGGCGCTGCTCGCCACGGCAGCGGTGAGCGCGTGCGGCGGGTCCGCCGATGCCGGCGGCACCGCCAGCAAACTCCGGATCGGCTACCAGCGCTTCGGCGGGCTGAGCCTGGTCAAGGCGCGCGGCGCGGCGCCGGATGTGGAGTGGTCGCTGTTCGAGAGCGGTCCGGCGCTCACCGAGGCGCTCAAGGCCGGCTCCATCGACATCGGACAGGTCGGCGAGGCACCACCCGTCTTCGCCGCGGCCGGGAAGATCCCGTTCTCCATCATCGGCACCTCGGAGCCGATCCCGCAGGGCGAGGCCGTGCTCGTCAAGGCCGATCGCGGTTACCGCACCTTCGCCGACCTGAAGGGTAAGACGGTGGCCCTGAACAAGGGGTCGAACGTGCACTGGCTGCTCGTCCAGCTGCTCAAGGCGAACAACATGACCCTGAAGGACATCCAGGTCAAGTACCTCAAGCCCGCGGAGGGGCGGCCCGCGTTCGACGGTGGCCAGGTCGACGCCTGGGTGATCTGGGACCCGTACTTCGCGCTGGCCGAGCAACCGGGCGTCCAGGTGCTCGCCGACGCGATCGGGCTGGCCAGCAACCGCGAGTACGTCCTGGCCGCCCCGGACGCCGTCACGAAGCAGCCGGACGAGATCCGGGCCTTCCTCCAGCGCTACCGCGAGGTGACCGACTGGGGCATCGCCCATCCCGAGGAGCGGGCCAGCACGCTCGCGCCGGAGCTGAAGATCCCGCAGGACGTCACCGGTCGGGCCCTGGCCCGCAGCGCCAGACCCCTCGCCCCCGTCACCCCGGCCATCGGCGACGAGCTTCAGGCGATCACCGACAGCTTCATCGCCCTCGATCTCATCCCGGGCCCGGTCGACATCCGGTCCCGGGTCGACAGCCGGTTCAGCGCGGTGTTCCAGTGAGCCGCACGACCCTGGCCGAGGCGCCCGCCGAGATCGCGGCGGCGCCGCCGGTCGCGCCCCGACGTCTTCGGCCGGCACGACGGTGGTGGCGGTTGGCCAGCCCGGTGGCACTGGTCCTGGGCTGGGAGCTGGCCTCGCGGACCGGCCTGCTGGCACCGGAGAAGCTGCCCGCGCCGAGTGACGTCCTGGCCACCGGCTGGCGGCTGAGCCGGGACGGAACGCTCGGCGTCCACCTGCTGGACTCCCTCACCCGGGCCGGGGCGGGGCTGGTGATCGGCGGCGTCCTGGCCCTTGCCCTGGGCGCCCTGGCCGGGCTGCTGCGGCTCGGTGACGACCTGGTCGACCCGCCGGTGCAGATGGCCCGGATGCTGCCGCACCTCGGGCTGGTCCCGTTGCTGATCATCTGGGTCGGCATCGGTGAGTCACTCAAGATCAGCCTGGTGGCTCTGGGTGCTTTCTTCCCCATCTACTTCAACACCTACGCCGGCATCCGGGACATCGACGAGCGGCTGGTGGAGGCGGCGCGCACCTGCGGTCTGGGGCAGGCCGCCCGACTGCGGCACGTGGTGCTGCCCGGCGCGCTGCCGGCCCTGTTCCTCGGGCTGCGCCTGGCGATCGGGGCGGCCTGGCTCAGCCTGGTCGTCGGCGAGCAGGTCAACGCCCAGACGGGGATCGGTTTTCTGATGATGGAGGCACGCGAGTTCAGCCAGACCGACGTGGTGGTGCTGGGGCTGCTCGTCTACGCGCTGCTCGGGCTGATATCCGACAGTGCGTTGCGCGTCCTGGAGAGGAGGATGTTGACATGGCGTCGCGGACTGCGGGCCACCTGAACGACACCACGCCGGTGCTGACCGCCCACGCGGTGCGCCGGGCGTTCGGGCCGACGGTCGTGCTGGCCGGGGTCGACCTCGCCATCGCACGCGGCGAGGTGGTGGCCCTGCTGGGCGGCAGCGGTTCCGGCAAGAGCACGCTCCTGCGGATTCTCGCCGGGCTCGACGGTGAGGCCAGCGGCACGAGCGTCGTGCACGGCACCGCCGCCGTGGTCTTCCAGGAACACCGGCTGCTGCCCTGGAAGCGGGTGGCGGACAACGTCGGGCTCGGCCTGTCCGGGCCGGACGCCCACGAGCGGATCCGGCGGGCGCTGGCCGAGGTCGGGCTCGCCGATCGGCACCGCGCCTGGCCGGCGGAGCTGTCCGGCGGGCAGGCGCAACGGGTGGCCGTCGCGCGAGCACTGGTCCGCGAACCGGACGTGCTGCTGCTCGACGAGCCGTTCGGCGCCCTCGACGCGCTGACCCGCCTGCGGATGCAGATCCTGCTGCGCCGGCTGCGCGCCGAGCATGGCTTCGC
This sequence comes from Micromonospora sp. A202, assembly GCF_006715105.1. Taxonomy (NCBI): domain Bacteria; kingdom Bacillati; phylum Actinomycetota; class Actinomycetes; order Micromonosporales; family Micromonosporaceae; genus Micromonospora; species Micromonospora sp. A202. The sequence goes on from NZ_VFMP01000001.1 coordinate 3,545,387, forward strand.
GGCCCTGCTGGTCACCCACGACGTGGAGGAGGCGCTGTTGCTCGCCGACCGGATCCTGCTGCTCGACGAGGGCCGCATCGCCGCGCAGCTGCCCGTCGACCTGGCCCCGACCCGTACGCCCGACGACCCGGCCTTCGGCGCGCTGCGCCGCCACCTGCTCGACCGACTCGGCGTTCCCACCACCTGACGAGCGGAGCTGTGATGACCCGCTGGACCCCCGACCCCACGTTCTATCCCTCGCCCCGGGAGGCGGTGACCGCACCGGCCGAGAAGCTCGCCTACGTGGCCGCCTTCGACCGTACGGCAAGCCGCCCGGACGCCATCGTGGTGCTGGACACCGACCCGGACTCCCCCGACTACGGCCGGGTCGTGGGTTGGACCGACCTGCCCTACGTCGGCGACGAGCTGCACCACTTCGGCTGGAACGCGTGCAGCAGCGCGCTCTGTCCGACCGCCCCGCACCCGCACGTCGAGCGGCGCTACCTGATCGTGCCCGGCCTGCGGTCGTCACGGATCCACGTGGTCGACACCCAACCCGACCCGCGTCAGCCGCAGGTGGTCAAGGTGATCGGCCCGGAGGAGCTGGCGAAGCGCGCCGGCTACTCGCGCCCGCACACAGTGCACTGTGGGCCGGACGGCATCTACCTGTCCGCTCTCGGGGGCGCGGACGGCGCGGAGGGTCCGGGAGGCATCGCCATCCTCGACCACACCACGTTCGAGGTACGCGGGGCGTGGGAGGCCGACCGGGGTCCACAGTTCCTGGCGTACGACCTGTGGTGGCACCTCACCCAGGACGTGCTGGTCACCAGCGAGTGGGGCACCCCGTCGATGATCGAGGACGGCATCATCGGCGAGTTGCTGCTGGGTCGACGCTACGGCCACGCCATCCACTTCTGGGACCTCGCGAAACGTCGGCACGTCCAGCGGGTCGACCTGGGCGATCAATATCAGATGCCGCTGGAGCTGCGCCCGGCGCACGACCCGTCGAAGTCGTACGGGTTCGTCGGAGTGGTGATCAGTGTCGAGGACCTCTCCGCCTCGGTCTGGCTGTGGCACCGCGACGGCGACGCCTGGGCGGTCACCAAGGTGATCGACATTCCGGCCGAGCCGGCGGACCCGACGGATCTGCCCGACCTGCTCAAGCCGTTCGGAGCGGTGCCGCCACTGGTGACCGACATCGACCTGTCCGTCGACGACCGGTTCCTCTACGTCTCCTGCTGGGGCACGGGAGAGCTACGCCAGTACGACGTCAGCGACCCGCTGCGTCCCGTACTGACCGGCTCCGTGCATCTCGGTGGGATCGTGCGCCGCACGGCGCACCCGTCCGCGCCGGACGAGGCCCTGGCCGGCGGCCCGCAGATGGTGGAGGTGAGCCGGGACGGGCGGCGGGTCTACGTCAGCAACTCGCTCTACGGCGCGTGGGACGACCAGTTCTACCCCGACGGGGTGGGTGCCTGGCTGGCCAAGCTCGACGTGGACGTCGAGGCCGGTGGGCTCACCCCGGACCAGCGGTTCTTTCCGCACGGGGACGAGTTCCGGGGCCTGCGGGTGCACCAGACCCGGTTGCAGGGCGGGGACGCGTCCTCCGACTCGTACTGCTTTCCGTGACCGTCTCCACACTGGCGACGCTTGCCGCGCTCGGCGCGTTCCATGGTCTGAACCCGGCGATGGGTTGGCTGTTCGCGGTGGCCCGGGGCCTGCAGGAGCGCAGCCGGGCTGCGTTGCTGCGCGCCCTGTCGCCGATCGCGGCCGGGCACCTCGCCTCGGTGGGGATCGTCGCGGCACTGGTCACCGCGACCCGTTCGGTGACGGCGAGCACCGCCCTCGCGGTGGTCGGCGGCGTGCTGCTGGTCGCGTTCGGGTTGTGGCGACTGCTCTCCGAGCGGCACTTCCGCTGGGCGGGGATGCGGCTGTCCGCGGCGCAGCTCGCCGGCTGGTCGTTCCTCATGTCGTCGGCCCACGGCGCGGGGCTGATGCTGTTGCCGGTGCTGGTGGCCGAGCCGGTGCCCGGGGGCCACTCCGGGCACCTGGCCAGCGCGCCGGTGGGTGCCCTGTCCGGGCTCGCCGCCGCCGGCGTGCACACGGTGGCGATGCTCGGCACCGCGCTGGCCATCGCGATTCTGGTCTACCAGGTGCTCGGGGTCGGTGTGCTGCGTCGGGCCTGGTTCAACGTCGACCGGCTCTGGGCCGGGGTGCTGGTCGCCGCCGGATTGGTCACGTTGCTCCGGGCGTGAACCGACCATCGTGGACGGAGTCGATCTGTGGTCTCATGGCGGCATGATCACTCCGACTCCCCTCATGCGTCTGGTGGCCGGTGTGTGGGGGTTCAAGACCCTCGCGGCCGGCGTCGAACTCGGTCTGTTCACCCGGCTCGCCGGGGGTCGGACGATGACCGTCGAGCAGGCCGCCGCCGAGTTCGGGCTGCCGGACCGGCCCGCGGACCTGTTGCTGGCCGCCAGTGCCTCGCTCGGCCTGCTGGAGAAGGCCGGCGACGGATACCGCAACTCCGAGCTGGCCGAGCAGTTCCTGGTCGAGGGTCGCCCGTACTACTTCGGCGCGCAGGTCCGTTACTCCGACCTGCGCACCTATCTGCCCTGGCATCGCATCGGCGAGGCCCTGCGCACGGATCGGCCGTTGACCTGGGACCCGGAGGCACAGCAGTCGATGTTCGACACCGCCGACCCGGAGATGCTGACGCAGTTCTGGGACGCGATGTTCTCCACGTCCAGCTTCACCGCCGCCGCGTTGGCCGACGCGTACGACTTCTCCGCGCACCGCCGCCTGCTCGACGTCGGGGGCGGGGCCGGGGCGTTCCCGATCGAGTTCTGCCGCCGCCTGCCCGAGCTGCGGGCCACCGTCCTGGATCTGCCGCACGTCTGCGTACGGGCACGGGAGCGGATCGCGGAGGCCGGCCTGACCGAGCGGATCGACGCGGTGGGCGGCGACTTCCTCGCCGACCCGGCGCTGCCGGACGGGCACGACGTCATCCTGCTCAGCATGATCCTGCACGACTGGGACGAGCCGACGAACCGGGCGCTGCTGGCCCGGTGCCACGCGGCGCTGCCGCCCGGCGGGGCGATCGTCGTCTGCGAACTGCTGCTCAACGACGAGCGGACCGGGCCGCCGGAGGCCGCGCTGATGGGGATGAACATGCTCGTCGAGACCGAGGGTGGCCGCAACTACTCGGGCGCCGAGTACGCCGCCTGGCTCACCGATGCCGGTTTCGTCGACGTGCGTACCGTCCCGTTCGACGCCCCCGGCGCCAACGGCGCTGTGGTGGCCCGGCGGGCCTGACCGACGACAACACCCGGCCCCGGTGCGAACCGTGGGCCGGGTGTCGCGGCGCCTCACGGCGCTGGCGTCCGATCGGCTACCGGTACGGGTCAGGCGCGAGCCTTGGCCGGCTGCTTCATGAAGTCCATGATCGCCTTGTTGACCTCGTCAGCGTGGGTCCACGGGATGCCGTGCGGCGCGCCCTTGAGGGTGACGAGCTGGCCGGTCGGCATCATCGGCCCGAGCCGCTGACCGGTCACCGGGTAGGGCAGCACCCGGTCCTGGTCACCCTGCACGATCAGCACCGGAATATTGATCTTCGGCAGGTCCGGACGGAAGTCCTCCTGCCAGGCGTCCACGCTGTCGTGGGTGGCCTTGCCGGACGCCATCGCACCGATCTGCCAGTGCGCCCGGTACGCCTCCTCGCTGACCCGCTTGCCCATGTTCTGATCCGGGTTGAAGAACGCGTCACAGAAGGACGTCAGGTACGCGAAACGGTCCTTGATGATGGCGTCCTGGAAGCCCTTGAAGAGGCTCCGATCGACGCCCTCAGGATTGTCGTTGGCCTTGGCCAGCATCGGTTGCAGTGGGCTGAGCAGCACTGCCCGGCTCACCCGGCGCGCGCCGTAGTTGCCCAGGTAGCGGACCACCTCGCCGGTGCCCATCGAGTGACCGATCAGGGTCACCTCGTTGAGGTCCAGCTCGGACATCAACACGTCCAGGTCCGCCGCGAACGTGTTGTAGTCGTACCCGAAGGTCGGCTGGGCAGAGTTGCCGTTACCGCGTCGATCGTAGGTGATCGTCCGGTATCCGGCGTTGAGCAGCTGGGTGGTCACCTTCTCCCAGGTCGCCCCGTTGAACGGGAAGCCGTGGATCAGCACCACCGGCTTACCGGAACCGTGGTCCTCGTAGTACAGGTCGATGGGCGCGGAGTTTTCCGTTCCCACGGTGATGAAAGGCATGTTTGTCTCCTGCTCCGGTATCGGGCTGTCGGACGTCAGCGCGCTTTCCCGCCGGGTCGGCGGATATGCCGGCCGCCGAAAGCACAGCGACCCCTCCAGCCATCGACAGATATCGACGCTCTCGATAGGGTCGGAGGTAGGAAAGTTTCGGCGTACGGGAGGTGGGCATGCCCCGACGAATCCGGACGACGGTCGCCGCGTTGGCCCTCGGGTCAGCAACGGCCGCGCTGAGCGCCACGCCGGCCCACGCCGACCCGGTGGTGCCCCGACACGCCGTCGTGGTGTGCCAGAGCGCCAGCTTCTACGCCAACTACGACTCCGCCGGCGGCCCCACCGGCCTCAAGCGCACCCTCGCCTACCGCAACAAGATCGGTCACACGCCGGGCGCGCACCCGGTCTACAACGGGTGGGCGGCATCGTTCGACTTCGGCCCCAACGACTGGGGCTACCTGCGCGCCGAGTGCATCGGCGGGTACGACTCATGGTGATCAGACGTCGCGCCCTCGCCGGCCTGCTCGCAGGGATCGTCGCCGCCACCGTGGCCCTGCCGTCCCCCGCGCGGGCCGCCAACGGCACGATCGGGCAACGGGAGACGGTGTGCGCGAGCGACCTGTTCGTCCGCACCCAGCCCGTCGGCGCCTGGATGGGCACCCTCTACCAGGGTCAGACGTTCCTGGTCGAAGGCCCCCGCAGCGGTGGCTACGTCTACGGCTTCGCCTACGGGCACATCAATCGCCGCGGCTGGGTGCAGGACGGCTGGTTCTGCTGACCCCCCGCCCGTCGGTGGACCCAGCCCGCCGGGCTGACCCTGCGAGCGGCGGCACGCGCGGTGTTCGGCTTGCGCGGTGTTCGGCTTGCACGGTGTTCGGCTTGCGCGGACGTCGGCACGAGCATGGCGCCGCCCGCGAAGATGAACACGGGCTTGCTGAAATCGCGGTGTCCCCGCGACCTGGATACCCCGATTTCACGAAACCCGAGTCGATCATCGCCGCCGTCCCGAGAGGCGGAAGGCCCTGACCGAATGCTGGACAGACCGCTCGGTCAGACCGTGGCACCGCCCAAAACCGACGGCCGGACTGCCGACCCGGCCATTGAGGACCCGAGCCGGACGACCCCAGCCGGACGACCCCAGCCGGACGACCCCAGCCGGACGACCCCAGCCGGACGACCCGAGCAGGGCGACCGCCGCTCCCCCGGCGGTCGCCCTGCTCGTCGGCTCAGCTCTGGTAGACCTCCAGGGTCGACAGTTGCCCGGCCGGCCAGCCGGTGTTGCCGGTGACCGTGATGCGCACGTACCGGGTCTGCGCGGCGGTGAAGGTGATGCTCACCTGGTTGCCGGTGGCCGGGTTGAAGGTCCGCCCCGCCGAGCCGGCCAGTGTGCTGAAGCTGCCGCCGTCGGTGCTGCCCTGCACGGCCAGGGTCTGCGTGCGGCTGGCCCAGGCGGCGGCCGGAGGCAGCTTGAGCACCACCCGCCCGACGGTACGGGAGGAACCCAGATCGACCTGGACCCACTGCGGGAACGCGTTGTTGGCGCTCTCCCAGTAGCTGTTCGGGTCGCCGTCGACCACGTTGCCCGACCCGTAACTCTGGACGTGGCTGCTCTCGCTGGTGGGTCGGCCGCGGGCGAGGTCCGCGTTGGTCGGGGCGTCCGTGGTGGCGGTGACCGTGTTGGACGCGCCGGACGTGTTGCCGGCGGCGTCGCGCGCGGTGACCGTGAAGGTGTACGCGGTGGACGGGTTGAGCCCGCTCACGGTCGCCGTGGTGCCCGTGACGGTGGCGACGACAGTGACACCCTGGCGCACCTGGTAACCGGTCACCCCGGTGTCGTCGGTCGACGCCGTCCACGCCAGAGACACGCTGGTCGACGTTCGTCCGGTGACCGTCAGGCCGCTCGGCGCGGTCGGCGGGTTGTCCGGTGTGGTGGTCCCCGCGTACACCTCGACCTGGGCGAGTTGGGCGGCCGGCCAGCCGGTGTTGCCGCCGACGCTGAGGCGGACGTAGCGGGCGGTCGCGGTCGGCAGCGTGCGGGTGACGGTGTTGCCGGTCGCCGGGTCGAAGGCGAACGCGGAGGCCCCGGCGATGGTGGCGAAGGAGCTGCCGTCGACGCTGCCCTGCACGGTGATGGTCTGGGTGCGCGCGCCCCATCCGGCGGGCAGCCGAAGCACCAGTCGGTTGACCTGGTGACCGGCGCCGAGGTCGACCTGCCACCAGTGCGGGAAGGCGCCGCCGCTGCTCTCCCAGTAGCTGCCGACGTTCGAGTCCACCGCGTTCGACGCCGGGAACCCGCCGCCCTGGCTGCTCGCCGAGGTGGGCCGGCCGGCGGCCAGGTTCCCGCCGGTCGGTGGCGGCGTGCCGATCATCGGTGGCGTCGGACGGACCGCGGTGAGCGCCAGCTGCCCTTTCAGCATCCGACCGCCGTCGGCCGTGATCCGCAGGTAGTAGTCGGAGGAGCAGGCCACGCCGTCCTCGTCCAGGGCGCGGATGTTCGCGCCGGCCGGGGTGGTGGCCTGGGTCTCGGAGGTCTTCGCGATCTGGTTGCCCTCGTTGTACTCGTCGTACATGGACACGTAGAGGCCCTGGGAGCCAAGTCGGACCATGTTGTAGATGTGCCGCCAGTAGAAGTCGCCGTGCTTGCGGTGGCCACCGGCGAGGTCCCCGGGCATCACGCAGGGCAGGTAGTCGATGCCGCGTGCCGCGCAGTCGGCCATGTCGCCGACGTTGACGTTGTTGTAGTACGAGTCGAGTTCCTCCACGGTCCTGGCCCGGTAGACCATCCATGGCGAGATCGCGTTGAACGCGTGGTAGACGTCGAGGAAGCCCGGACGGGAGTCCTCGATGCCCTGCCGCCACCAGGTGGGCACGCCACCGATGACGTAGCAGCCCTGCGCCTTGAACCAGTTGATGACCTCCAGGCAGGGCCCGGGGGTGAACGGTCGGCTGGGCTCGCTGAAACCGAAGCCCCAGATGCACACGACCGGCTTGCCGTTCTGCCGGGCGTACGCGGAGGACGCGACGTGCGCCGACATCTTCGTCGTCCAGTCTGTCTTGATGTCCGACTGGAAGGTCAACCAGTCGGTGACGTCGTACATGATGTAGAACTTGCGGCCGTAGCGCTCGGCGGCGGAGCGGACCTTCTGCGTCATCGCGTCGCGGGTCGGCCCCTCGTCGCCCGTCGGGTTGAACCGCTGCAACGCGGCGGTGTCGCACCCGTACTCCTGCATCCACCGGAAGTGGGTGTCCACCGTCTGCTGGTCGTAGGAGGAGAACAGGGTGGCCGGCTGGCCGTTACCCAGGTTGGGGTACGCGGTGGGATAGGTGCGCGTGTACTCGCGCATGTCCGGCCAGGACACGATGGTGGTGTTGGCGGGCGAGGGCGGCTGGAAACGGTCGCGGCTCCAGTGCCACCAACCGCCGATCGGCGCCGAGTCACCGGGGGCGCTGAACCAGCCCTGGTAGCCGACCGTCACCTTGCCGACCACGTCCCCGGGAGGACTGGCGGCGGAGGCGGGGCTGGCCAGGGTGGTGAGCAGCTCGGTGCTGGAGGCGGCGGCGAGGGCGGACCCCGCCATCACGGACGTGACGAACCTGCGGCGGGAGACCGCCATGACGACCACTCCTTCGGGACGGAAGGCATTGACGGCCATCGTGGCAGCAGCGGATGCTAACCCGCAAGAGTTAGACTGATCGATGAAATTCCAGCTCAGATGACGGGAATTTCACGCTGGGTCATGAGTGGGTCAGGGCCTGGTCCAGGGCGCGTACCGGGGACAGAATCCGGCTTCCGGCCTGCCAACGGCGGGCGTCGCGCACCGTCAGCCGTACGCCCTCGGTGAAGCCGAGCTTCGGCCGCCAACCGAGCAGCTCGCGCGCCTTCCTGGTGTCCAGCGCCATGTTGCGCACCTCGCCCGGCCAGGGCAACGACTCGTAGCGGGCGGTGTTGTCGACACCGGACGCCTCCCGGACGGTGTCGTACACGTCGTTGATGCTCGTCTGCTGGCCGGAACCGATGTTGACCATCCCCACCCCGCTGTGGTGGCAGGCGACGGCCACCGCCTCGGCGACGTCGCTGACGTGGATGAAGTCCCGAGTCTGCCTGCCGTCGTCGTAGATCACCGCCTGGCGGCCACCGAGCAGGGCATCCACCATCAGGGACACGACGCCGTAGTCGCCGCCCTCCTGCCGGGACCCGTAGACATTGCCGAAGACCATCGACGTGTACGGCAGGCCGTGCTGGCGTCCGTACCAGTCGAGATAGTGCACGCCGGCGGCCTTGCTGATGCCGTACGGGTCCACCGGTGCGATCGGGTGGTCCTCGCGGACCGGCAGGTCGTGGGCGGGGACGCTGCCGAAGATGGCGCTGCCGGCCGCATTGACCACCAGTCGTACGCCACTGCGGGCGCACGCGTCCAGCACGTTGGCGGTGCCGAAGACGTTCACGTCGGCGTCGTACAGCGGTGAGCGGCGACCCACCGGAGCGTTCGCCTGCGCGGCGAGGTGCACCACGACGTCCGGCTGCCACTGGTGGATGACCTCGACACCCTCCGGCGTACGGATGTCACCGGAGACGACGTCCGCATCGGTCAGACCGCCGCACACGGCGTCCGCCAGATTCTCGAGCCGGCCGGTGGAGAAGTTGTCGAGCACCCGGACCTGGCTGCCCATCAGCATCAGCCGGGCGACCACGTGGCTTCCGATGAAGCCGGCACCTCCCGTGACGAGAACACGCCGGGGCGTCAGGTCGGTCGCCGGGTCGACCCCGACGGCAGTAACTGGCAGGTCCACCTGGAACTCCTTGGACGACAGAGCCTGTCGGCCCGCTTCGCACACCAAGACGGCCAGGCACGACAGTAACCCACCAAATAACCACGAAAGAGACTTTTCGCCTAATGCAGCGGAGCGGACATGAGGGTTCGTCGCGGCCACGGTCGGCTGGCAGCGTTCCCGCGCGGACTGGATCCGTTGACCGTTCCACAGCCGACGGGGCCGGAGCCATGCCGGCTCCGGCCCCGTCGGTACACCCGAGACCCTTACGGAGTCGGGTACTGCGCGAGGTAGACCGGCGCACCCACCTTGGTCATGTCGGCCGCCTCGCCGACGCCGTTGACCACGTGGTCGATCGTGCCGGCGCTGAGGTTGACGGTCATGACGTGGTGCAGCTTCACGCCCGGCCGGTTCGGCACCTCGAAGCCGTTCTCGGTGTGGATCGACGGGTTGTTCTGGTTGAAGACGTACACCCCGCCGCCGTGCAGGGTGTGGTGACGCACCCGGTCACCGACCTTGTACCCGGCCCAGCCCTCGACCGCGCCGTTCATCCAGTCGGCCTGCGTCGGCGGGTCGTACGGCAGCTCGTTCTGGTAAAGGATCGTGGTGCCGTGCTCGCCGTTCCAGACCGTGTTGTAGCGCTGGAAGTGCTCGACGAACAGACCGGTCGCGGTCACGTGGTCGCCGTTGATGACGGCGCCGTAGCGACCGGTGTTGGTGCGCCAGCGGTCGGTGTCACCGTTGACGCCCTCGGTGAAGCCCTCGACGCCGTGGTCACCGCGCCAGACCCAGGTGTGGTCGATGAGCACGTTGTCGCTGTTGACCTCCAGCGCGGTGTTCGTCCGGCCGATGTGCGGGCCGCCGACCCGGAAGTACACGTCGGACAGCGTGGTCGGGTTGTGCGGGCTGCTGGCGTTGTGGCCGTGCTGGCGGCCCACCCGCAGCAGGACCGGCGACTCGACGAGACCGGCGTCGATCGTGACACCGGCGACGATCACGCCGGGGACACCGGCGACGTCGAGCGGGATGGCGCCGTTCACCGCGGTGAGCGTCGCGTGGCCAATTCCGAGCACCACGGTGCCGGGCCGCCGCACCTCGATGCTGCGGGCGATGTCGTACGTGCCGGGGGTCAGCAGCAGGTGCTTCCCGCGCGCGAGTTGGGCGTTGATGACGCGTACCGGGTCGGACGGCTTGGCGACGAAGAAGTCGTCGATCCCGATCGTCCGTCCCGGCGTCATGCCGTCGGCCCAGGAGACTCCCCGGCTGTCGCGCTGCGCGGCGGGAACCCGCACGTTGTAGCGACCCTTGCCGTCGACGAAGAGGTACGGCTTCTCCCGGCTTAGCGGGGTGGTCTCCAGGGTGGTGTACGGCGGGTCGGGGAACGTGGCGTCGTCCGGCGCGCCCTCGACGCCCGCGAAGACCTGGTTCCACACCGCGTTGGACCAGCTGCCGACCTCACTGTTGCGGGTCAGCCACTGCTGTTGCGAGCCGTTGGTGGTGGCCGGCAGCCGCGAGTCGGCGATGAAGCCGCCGCTGGCGAACTGCGGGCCTGCCGTGCAGTAGTCCATCAGCGACAAACCGCCACCGTTGATGTTCAATCGGCGCATCGACACCGCTTGGGACACCGCCCAGAAGTTCGCCGTCGACCGGCAACCGTCCTGACCGGAGGCGTTGATGGTGAGCGACAGGTTGGACAGGGTGCGCCAGAAGTTGACCAGCGCGAGGCAGTTGCCGGTGCCGCCGTCGGCCAGGCAGCGGTTGTAGACCTCGAGCTTGCCGTTCACCGTGACGTCGGTGGGCGAGGCGCCCAGACCGGACACCTCGGTGTAGTAGCCGACCTTGGCCTGCAACGGCTGCTCGGCCGTGCCGTACGTGCCCGGCTTGAACAGGTAGGCGTGCCGCTCGGTGCCCATCTCGTTGTCGACCTGCCGGGCGTGGGCCGCGTCCAGGGTCTGCTGGATCTCGGCGACCGGCATGCCCGGGTCGAAGATCGTCACGTTCGGGCCGAAGTCGGGTGCGCCGTGCGTCGGGCGGCCGGCGCTGGCCGCCGTGCTGGTCATCGTGGTGGCGGTGGTCAACACCAGAGCGAGCAGGAGGGTACGACCGGATCTCCGGCGCACGTCTCGGGACGGGGTTGTCATGTGGTTCGTCCTCTCCGCTGACCGGGCGTACTACCGGCGCAGCTGGGGGCGGTGAGAGCGCTCTCTGACCCTTGCCGCCGGAGGTTGGGCCGGGCCGGAAGGGGTTGAGATGTTTCTACCCGTTAATGCGCCCACACGCCACGACCGGGGGGCGAAACTTCACGCCGAGCCCCGACGCGAGCCCCTCTTCCCGCGATCTTGTATCTTCTGCGGGCGTTATGCGGCTTCGAGCCTTCTGGCACTAGACAAAGCGCAAGATCGACGAGTTGGTCGGAGCGAGGGACGTTTCACGGACTCATGGGCGTGACTGCTATACAGATCGCCATGACGCGTGATCGGATCGTCGCGGGGCTGTTGCTGGTCATCGCACTGCTCAGCCTGGCCGCCTCGAAGGCCGCCCCGTTCCTGGACGATGCCCCGACGGCGGCACGGACGGCGATCGTGATCCTCGGCGTGGTGTGCGGCCTCGGCGGCGTCTGGCTGTGGCTCCGACAAACCCCCGAACAGCAGTGACCCCTCCCGCCCCCACCCCTCCCGCCCTCACCCCTCCCGCCCTCACCCCAACCGCTCCGTCGATCATGGAGTTGTGGTGGTGTACGAAACGGCTTGGCTGTCAAAACTGGCACCACAAGTCCATGATCGACGCTGAGCGGGGCGGCGCGACTGTTTCGGATTAGGCGGCCTCGGTCAGGAACTCGTCGATCATTGGGGCCAGCCAGTCGGCGCGCTGGGGGATCGACGTGTGCGTCGTGCCGGGCAGGATGGCCAGACGGCAGGCCGGCAGACCGGTGAGGTCGCCGGGCACCCCACCGCCGAGCAGCCGGAACATGTGCACCGCGTGCTCGGGTTGGACGATGTCCGCGTCGGCCAGCACGATCATGGTGGGCGCGCCCAGGCTCCAACCGAACACGTCCGCCCGTACGACGCCCTGACGGTCGAGCAGCTCGACCACGTCGGCTGCGAAGTGGCCGGCAGCATCGTGCCGAACGAGGTGCCGATGCCGGCGAGCGCCCCGTGGATCAGCACCAGCGGGCGGCCCTCGTCGTTGCCGTGTGTCTCGTGGTAGATGTCCATGCCCACGCGGTGCCCCGGCGCGCTTTCGGTCCGCTTTCGATCCCCTTGTCGAGGCTGGACGGCGGCTGCCGTACTTAGGCAGCCGGGTTGAGTTCGGTACCCGCCTGCAGCTGGATGAGGTCGGTCGGGGTGACCACCTCCCACGGCTCGCCGACGGTGACCTCCTCGCCGGGCCGGTCGAGGGCATCGCTGACCAGATCGTCGATCGGCGGGTAGGGGTTGTGTCCGCCGCGCCACGGCCTCGGGGTCAGCGCCGGAACTTCCGACGTGGCGAGGTACCGGCCGATGACGTGCTCGTACCCGGCGCGCACCGGCACCATCACCCGGGCCGCGCCGGCCTGCAGGAACACCTGGTGCAGCGGGTCGGAGCTGGTCCGGGTACGCAGTGTGGCCCAGCGGTCCCGACCGGCCCACTGGTACGAGTAGCACAGGTAGCTGATCTTGTCCCACTCGAACAGGTCTTCGCAGAACTGGATGTGGTCGGCCTCGGCGATGAGCTCCAGCCGGTCGATCCGCGGCGCCTCGTCGGCCGGGAAGTCGAGCGAGCCGTACAGGTCGAACTCCTGGCCGGTCAGCAGGGACTGGCAGGCGCGCTTCAACTCCAACTGCTCGACCAGCCGCATTGCCGAAGCCGGCTGGTCGGCCCGGTAGGCGGTCCGGGCCTGCCGGCGAGCCTGGTCGTTGTCGTAGGCGGTGCGCTGGGCGAGGTACCCGGCCCGGATCGCCTCCCAGGCGCGCAGCTGCCACGCGGTGTACGAGGCGGTGGTGCGCTCGCAGCGCACCCGCACCACGACGGTGAGGCCGCCGCGCTGGTCGGCGCTGATCCCGATCGGTACCGGCCCGGGGATCACGTGGTCGAGCGGGACGACGTGCTCGCCGTCGTCGGTGTCGTTGTCGACGATCCGGTCCTCGCCGATGGCGATCTGCACGGCCTGCGGCGGGCTGCCCTCCTCGGCGCTGTACTCGCCCTCCTCCAGCGACCAGGTGACCGTCACGTACGCCTCGGTGGCCGCGTACCCGGCCGGCACGGCGACCTCACCGGTGTACGAGGTGTACCCCCACTCCGGCTGCGACTTGTCGGTGGAATTCTTGCTGTACTCGAACGGCCGGGCGGCCGGGTCGAGGAACGTGGCGGTCGCGAAGATCTCGAAGTCCGGCGGCGGCTCGACGCCGAAGATGTCCCAGCGGGCGGCCTTGTCGGCGTAGTTGTCGTCGTGGAGATCACCCACCTCCAGGAACCAGGCCGGCGGCTCCGGTACGGCGCCCAGGCTGCTGGTCTGCTCCGCCTGCTCGGCGAGCCAAACCAGGGTGCCGGCCGGCTCCGGAACGATGAACTCCAGGATCAGCCGCTCGCCGTAGTTGTACACCTGTGCCTGGTCGACCTTGTTCAGCCACCGGTAGATCCCGGCGATGTTGGTCGCGCCGTCGGCGTTGTCGAACCGGTGCTCGTTGGTCTCGGTGACCCGGGTTCTGCTGGTGGTGGTGCGGCGCTGCGAGGTCTCGGTGCGCAGCAGCTCCGAGGCGCTCTCGGCGAGCGTCTTGGCATACGAGACGGCCGAACTCATGCTGGTCTCGGTGGTGTTGGAGCGGTCGGCGTTGACCTCGATACCGGCCTGGATCGGCCCGAACCCGCCGGAGACGCTGACCCCGAGCGAGGTCGAGGTCTGCTGGGTCGCCGCCGTCTGCAGCGCCCGATCCAGGCTGTTCTGCTCGGTGGACTCCAGCTCCTCGGTGGACTCGGCGATCGTCTGGCTGGCGGTGGTGACGGTCTCCTTGGTGCTGGCGTCGACCGTGTGCACCCGCCCCCGGACCTCGCTGGCCAGCACGTTTTCGACGTGCGAGATGTCGGCCGCCTCATAGCGCAGGTGCGTCGTGCGGATCAGCATGAGGTCGCCGCGGCCGGCGACGCGGGCGTACGCGTCGAACACTGGCACCCGCGGCGGCAGGTAGGGGACGGTGTTGCCGTTGCCGGGAATCGGATTGCCTGGGCTCGAGTCGACGTCCGGGATGCCGGTGGCGGTCCGGGCCGAAGCGCGGCGGCGGGCGTCGTCGCGCTCGGCGTCGAAGACCCGCTGCAGCCCGCGCAGCGTGGTGGCGGCTGGCGCGCCCAGCTCGTCGGCGGCCTGCGCGGTGGCCTCGACTGCCGCGCCGAGGTCGGGGAAGCCGTCGGCCTGCAGGTCCCGCAGCGTCGGGTTGGGCCGGCCGGTCACCCGGGCGCGGGCCAGCAGCCGCTGCGCGGTACCGCCGAGTTCGGCAAACCGGTCGGCGCGCTCGGCGTTCGGGTCGGCCGGCCGCTGCGGCGACGCCGGAGGATCGGGCAGCACCAGGTCCCGCCCGCCGAGCAGGGCGCGCACCAGGCACGCCTCCTGCGCCGCCGAGCGGGCCAGCCGGAGCAGCGTCACGCCCCGCAGTACCCGGACCAGCGTGTCGGCCAAGGGCTGCTTGCGAAGCCGTAGGAATCGGCCGAGCACGAGCGCGTCGACGGCCCAGGCGGTCAGCCGGGCGACCGCGGTGCGCAGCTGCTCCCCGCCGATGTCCCGCTGGGCCGCCCAGCCGGTGAGGGCCTCCCGCAGCTGCCCGACGGTGAGGCGGGCGTCGACTCCGGCGCGGCGCAGCAGCAGCAGGGCGAGCCGGCCGGTCTCGTCCAGCAGCTCGTCGTGCTGCGCCAGCAGTGCCTTGAAGAGCTGCTGGGCGGCGTCGCGGTCACCGGAGGTGATCGCGTCCCGGACCGGCCCGCTCCAGTCGTCGCGGAAGTCGACGAGCGGACCGGTGGTCTTCGGGCCGGTGGTGCAGGCGTCCTCGTCCGGCCCGCCGACGCGGCGTAGCTGGACGAAACGCACTGTGGCTTGTGCCGGTGTGGTCATCGGATCGTCCTCTCCACCCGGCGGGGTGGTCCCGCCGGCGACTTGCGATCAGATCGTGGGCAGTAGCAGAGCCTTCGGCATGCCGTACGCGACGAGCTGGGCGTTCAGCCGCCTGACGAGGTCGTTCCAGTCGGCCTGGGCGCCCGTGGTGGCCCGCACGGCGGCCTGCCACTCGTGCTCCTGCAAGGCGGCGGTCAGCTCGGCGAGGGTGTGCTGGTCGAAGGCGACGATCGGCTCCTCCGCCCGGGCCAGGTCGGCGAGCGAGAACGCGCTGAGCGGTTCACCGCTCTTCGAGGCGTAGTCCGCGGCCCGCGCCGCCAGGTCGTACTCCTCGGCCCCGGCGATGGTGGCCACCGCCCGGTTGGCGTACCGGTCGACACGGGTCGCGCCGCCGAACATCCGTCCGGCGACCAGATCGGTGCGGGCATGCTCGTACGGCGAGAGCAGCTGCAGGTTGCCCGGCTCGGACGCGCCGGTGAGCATGGACAGCCGGCTGCTCCAGAAGTCCTCGGCCTCGGGCAGCTGATCGCCCAGCCTCCGGACCCAGCGCTGCATCTCCCGGATGAACCGTTGCGGCCTGGCGTGCTCCCACTCGTACACCACGTCCCGGACGTCGATCGCGTGCGGCAGGCCTAGCGCCATCTCGAACAGCTCGTCGCGGGAGAACCGGTAGTAGGGGTCCCGGCCGTAGCGGGTGCTCAGATTGGTCGGGTCGCCGGTGCGCCGGGCCGCGTCCGAGCCGTGGGACTTCCAGAGCCGCTGAAGGCCCGCTTCGTCCGCGTCGAGGATCGCGTCGTCGCCGAGCCGGGCGGCCAGCTCCCAGCGGGCCTGCGACCGCGCGCGCGGCCGAGGCGGCCCGCTGAAGATCTGGAACCGGTACGCCGGCCCTTCGCCGGTCGAGATCATGTGCGCAATCTGCACCTCGGACATCAGCAGGTCGGGGTCGTAGTCCCAGCCGTGCAGCACGTCCCTGCTCTCCAGCCCCAGCTCGTTGAAGAGCTCCTTGCCACGGGCGGTGAGGGAGATGTCCCGGCCCCACGCTCGGCCGGCCATCACCGTGCCGATCGCGCGGTGGCCGCGCGCGGTGACCACGCCGCCGTAGGCCGGGTAGCGCAGGTCGCTTCCCACCACGATCGGCGCGTTCATCGGCAGGACGTTGAGGTTCTCCGGCAGCTCGACGTGCAAGCCGGTCTGGTAGCGGTAGGAAGCGTAGGCGACGCCCCCGTCGAACGGGGTGGGGACGACCCGAAACTCGCGGTACACGTCCTGCAGCGCCCGAACGTACCGGGCGGCGTCGATGGTGCGCAGCATTGTGGCCGAGGCGTGGCCGAGCAGGTCGTCGACGACCCCGCGGAAGATCGAGTCGAATCCACCGCCGGCCAGGTACTCCAGCAGGGTCAGGTCGGGGTCCGCCTCCCGGGCGGCGACGAACCCGTTCTGCAGGTACCCGGAGCGCAGGGCGATGCCGGACCGATCGATCAGCTCGGTCGGGTCGCGAACGAACGCGGGCAGCGGTGGCGGTGCGCCGTCCGGCATGCCGGACGGGAACTGCCGGGTGAGGCGCTGCTCCGGGATGAGCAGGCCCAGTTCCTCGAGCATCGACATCGGCCGGGTCATCGGGTCGCCTCCGAGAGCGTGTGGACGAACGCCTCGGCGACGCGCGCGTCCACCGGCTGGACGGCCGCGGCGGCGCCCCGCAGGCGGTACAGCGGGGTGTCGCCCAGGGTGAGCACGCGCCGCGCCGCAGTCAGCAGCGTCCCGCCGGCCCGTTCGGCGATCTCGGGCAGCAGCACCCCGCCCAGCGTGAGGGCCGCCTCCAGGCCGGTCATCGGCTCGCCGTACAGGTTCCGGCCGGTGAGCACGTAGGCGGCGACGCTGCCGAGGTCCTCCAGGTCGTACATGTTCTGCACGATGGGGATCGGCACGAACTGGCCGAGTGTGTGGATCACGTGGACGATCTCGGCGAGCGTTGCCGGACGGTCGGGCAGCACCGCCTCCGGCACCAGCGTCTCCTCGGTGATCTCCAGCGGTACGTCGTCGAAGTACTTCACCTCCCGCGCCCGGTACTCGACGATGCCGCTGATCGCGTCCGGCCCCTCGGCTGCGGCGTTGCCGACGGCCAGGTCCAGGAAGACCTCTACCCCGGGGGTGTGCACGACGGAGAGCCGGAATGCCGCCCGGCCCTGCTCGGCGGGGACCGGCCGGCCGGTCGGCTTGCCGTCGGCGTCGAGGTGGTCGAGGCGGTACGCGAAGCGGTCTTCGGCGCTGGCCGGATCGACCCGGATCCGGATCGGCAGCGGCGTCGTGTCCGGCAGCCCGCCCAGCCACTGCACGTACGAGTCGTACATGTCCTTGGCCAGGGCGAACAGGGCGTCGTCGAGGATCGTCGCGGCGGTGACAAACCAGGCCGGCTGCCACGACCACGGTTGCGCGCGCGGCGCGCTGCGCTGGTCGGGCTTCACCAGCAGCAGATCGATCCCGTCGGCGCGGACCTGGTGCGTGGCGGTCGCCAGCGGGCCGCCACCAAGGTCGAAGCCCGCAAAGCCCTCGAAGCCCGCAAAGCCCTCGACGTCGGGTTCGCCACCGCCCGCGTCGGGTCCGGCGCTGGCCGCGGCGCGCATCGCCACGGCACCGGCGACCAGGTCCGCCTCGGCGGCCGGGACGGTACGCAGCGGTTCGCCGAGCGGCGGCACCGTGCCGGGGTGGCGGTGGCGTTCGAACTCGAACGACAGTGCCTGGTCGCAGGTGGTCGGCCCGTCGCCGATCACGTACGCCGCGCGCAGCGTCGTCAGTGCGGCGGTGCTGAGCAGCGGCCGGGCGGAGTAGGCGACGCCGGGCGCCGCCGCCAGCCGCAGCCGCAGCGCGCTCCAGTGCACCAGCGGCGTGGATCCGGCCCGCGCCTCCTCGATCAGGTACCCCCGTGCGGGCGTGAACGCGTACCCGAAGGGCAGCGGCCGGTACGCGACGGCCTCGCCGGCAACAGTGACGCTGCGGTACGCGCCGTCGATCGGGTTCTCGACGGTCAGTTCGAACACCAACGGCTGGGCCGAGTCCAGGTCGGCAACCAGGATCTCCGGCGGGTCCGGGCGCCGGTCGGCGTGCGCCGCGGTGGCCGCCTCGTAGCACCAGCCGGGCAGGTAGCTGAGGGTCAGCGTGGTGGCGTCGCGGAACTGAACGTGCAGTACGTTGCCCATCACGTCGATGCACACGAAGACCGGGTCGGCCGGGGCGCCGCGGTACACCTCCAGCCACCGGCCGTCGCCGACGGGCCGGGCGTCGAGCGTCAGCCAGGCGTCCTCCAGCACGCCGCGCAACGGCCTGGCCGCCTCATCGGCGGTCGAGAGCGTGCTGCTCTGCCCTGTTGCCATTGCGGCAGCGTAGTGGCGTGGGTCACATCGAGACTGTCGGCCATCGGCCATAGGCGTAAATGCGTCAGGACAATACGCTCGCCGCCTGAACCTCGAATTCCCACCATGACCACGAAGGCGGTTGCCGCACTAGGCTGACCGCCGTGCAGTTCGGGGTGCTCGGGCCGCTCGCCGTGACCACGGACGCCGGCGAGCCGGTGGTGGTGCCCGGCACGAAGGTACGCGCGCTGCTGGCCGACCTGCTGGTCAACCGCAACCAGGTGGTCTCGGCGGACCGCCTCATCGACGACCTGTGGGGCGAGGACTCCCCCGCCAACCCCGCCGGCGCCCTCCAGGTGCGGGTGTCCCAGTTGCGCAAGGCGCTCAACGACGCCGAGCCGGGTGCCCGCGAGCTGGTCGAGTCCCGGCCGCCGGGCTATCTGCTGCGGGTCGACGCGGTCGACGTCGCCCGGTTCGACGAGCTGGCCCGGTGCACCGACGTCGAGCGGTTGACCGATGCCCTCGCGTTGTGGCGCGGCGAGGCGTACGCCGACGTGGCCGACGCCGAGTTCGTCCGCGCGGAGGCGACCCGCCTCGCCGAGCAGCGCCTCGCCGTCCACGAACGGTTGGCCGAGGCCCGGCTGGCCCGGGGTGAACACGACCTGGTCGCCGCCGACCTCGCCGAGCTGGTCACCCGGCATCCGCTGCGTGAGGGCCTGCGGGCGGTGCAGCTCCGCGCGTTGTACGCGGCCGGCCGCCAGTCCGAGGCGTTGGACAGCTACGCCGACCTGCGGGACCGGCTCGCCGAGGAGCTGGGCCTCGACCCCGGCCCCGAGCTGGTCGCCCTGCACCGCAGGATCCTCGAACAGGACGCCGCCCTCAGCGCACCGCCGAAGGCCACGGTCATCCGCACCAGCCTTCCCGCCCCGCTCGACGAGCTGGTCGGGCGGGCCGAGGCGCTGGCCGAGTTGGGCGAGCTGCTCCCCCGGCAGCGGTTGGTGACGCTGGTCGGGCCGGGTGGCGTCGGCAAGACCAGACTGGCCGTCGAGGCGGCCCGCGCGCAGTCCCTTCCCGACGGAGTCCAGCTGGTCGAGCTGGCCCCGCTGCCCGTCGGTGACGCGCTCGTCGCCGAGCAGGTGCTCGCCGCTCTGGGCAGCTACGAGGCGGCCGGCACGAGCATGTCCCCCGCCGACCGGCTGGTGACGACCCTGCGGCACCGACACCTGCTGCTCGTGCTGGACAACTGCGAACACGTCATCGACCCGGTCGCCGAGCTGGTCGCCCGGCTGCTGCGCGAGGTGCCCGGGCTGCGGGTGCTGGCCACCAGCAGGGAGCCACTCGGACTGACCGGTGAACTGCTCTGGGAGGTACCCCCACTGCCCGTGCCGGATGACGGTGACCTGGACACGGTCCGGCGCTCGGCGGCGGCCCGGTTGTTCGCCGCCCGCGCCGCCGCGCAGCAGCGCGGGTTCCGCCTCGACGGGCAGAGCGCCGCCGCGGTCGCGCAGCTCTGCCGCCGCCTCGACGGCCTGCCGCTGGCGCTGGAGCTGGCCGCGACCCGGGTGCGCGCGCTGGGCGTGCGCGGTGTGGTGGAACGGCTCGACGACCGCTTCCGGCTGCTCACCACCCAGCAGCGGGACGTGCCACCGCGGCAGCGGACGCTGACCGCGGTGATCGGTTGGAGCTGGGACCTCCTCGACGAGACCGACCGGATGGTGCTGGCCCGGCTGGCGGTGTTCCGGGACGGCTGCACCCCGGAGGCCGCCGAGTACGTCTGCGGGACCGACCTGGACACCCTCGCCCGGCTGGTGGACCGGTCGCTGGTGGTGCTGGACGACTCCGGCGCCAACCCGCGCTACCGGCTGCTCGAATCGGTCGCGGCGTTCTGCCTGGACCGATTGACCGACGCCGACGCGGTGCGCACCCGGCACGCCACCTACTACACGGAGCTGGCCGAGCGCGCCGACCCGGAGCTGCGCGGGGCCGACCAGCAGCGGTGGCTGGCGCTGCTGGACGCCGAGATGGCGAACCTGCGATCTGCGCTGGTGCACGGCGGAGGGCTGCGCCTGGCGGTCGCGCTGAGCTGGTACTGGCACCTGCGCGGCCGGCTCACCGAGGCGCGGCGGGCCCTGGCCGTGCCCGGTGACCCGGACCAGGAGACCCGGGCGGCACCCTGGCGGGTCGGGTTCGCCCTGTCGCAGGGCGAGGCGACCGAGCCGGACGACGTACGCGCCGCGGTGGCCGCCGACCCCGGCGGCCACGCCGCGTGGTTCGCGGCCAACGCGGTGATCGAGCACGGCGACCTGGCCCTGGCGGCGGAGCTGCTGCCCACCGCCACCGTCGACAGGTGGACCGAGGCCGCGGTGCTCACCTCCCTGGCCCACATCGCGCACGCCAACGGTGACCAGGCCACCCTGGAGGACACCGCGACCCGCAGCGCGGCGCTCTTCGCCGACCTCGGCGACCGGTGGGGTCGGCTCCGTGCCACCGAGTGGGTGGGTGGCCTGGCCGACATGCGCGGCGAGCACGAGCGCGCCGCCGCGCTGCACCGCGAGGGGCTGCGCTGGGCCGAGGAACTGGCGCTGTGGCCGCAGGTCTGCGCGGAGCTGTCCTGGCTGGCCTGGCTCGCCGTGCAGACCCGCGACTACGCCCAGGGTCGGGAACTGGCCGAACGCGCGTACGCCCTGGCGGTCGAGCAGGGCTCGCCCGGTGCGCTGGTCTTCGCGGAGATGAGCCTCGGGCTGGCCGCCCGCCGCGACGGCAAGCTCGACCTGGCCGTCACCCACCTCAGCCACCTCGCCGAGCTGGGCCGGGGCGAGAGTCAACCCGCGCTCTACCTGCCGATGGTCCTGGTGGAGCTGGGCTACGCCCTCGAGCAGGGCGGTGACCCGGATGCCGCGCTGGCCCTGCACATCGAGGCGTTCGAGGCCGCCGAGGCGATGACCACGATGCGCGACGCGGTCGGCCCCCTGGAGGGGATGGCGGCGGCGGTCCGCTCCCCCGAGGTGGCCGCCCGACTGCTGGGCGCCGCTGCCGCTGCCCGACTCGCCACGCAGTCCCCCGCCGCGCCGGCCGAACGCGACGACACCGACCGGACGACCGAACGCCTGCGAGCCGCACTCGGGCCGCAGCGGTTCGACGCGTTGCTCGCCGAGGGCACGAAGCTGAGCCCGAGCGAGGCCCGGGCTCAGCTCTGATCTGGTCAGGCCGGCGTCTTCGGCGCGTACGAGGCGACGATCACGCCGCTCTTGTGCACCCGGGTGTCGACCAGGTCGAACGAGGCCTTGAAGTCGGTCAGCGGCACCGTCAGGTTGGCGCCGCCCTCCAGCACCGGGTGGATCCAGAACCGGACCTCGTCCACCAGGCCCGCCCGGATCAGCTGGGCGGTGACCGAGCCGAAGCCGTACTGGATGATGTTCCTGCCCGGCTGGGCCTTGAGCGCGGTGACCGCCTCGACCAGATCGCCCTGGAGCACCTCCGTGTTGTTCCAGGTGGGGTCGGTCAGGGTGGTCGAGGCGACGTACTTCTTGACGTTGTTGAAGTACGCGGCGCCCGTGGTCGGGTCGCTCTCATCCATGTTCGGCCAGACGGAGGAAAAGCCGTCGTAGGTGGCCCGGCCCATCAGCATCGCGTCGGCCTCGGTGGTCTGCGCCCCGGCGAGGCTGGCGGCCTCCTCGTCGAAGTACGGCGACGTCCACATCGGGTTGTCGATGACGCCGTCGAGGGTGATGTAGGTCGAGTTGATGAGCTTGCGCATCGGGATCTCCTGGGTGTTTGTCGTGCTCTCCGGTGACACCCAGAACTCTGCCAATGCCCACTTACGATTCGCTTCAGGTGCCCTTACCGGCGTCCCCGGCCGCACCCGGAGCCGCTTGCGACAGCGGGTCGGTCAGCGGGATGGGCAGCGCCTGCGGGGTCACCGTGCCGCCACCGGTCGAGTGCGCCGGCGCGGGGCGGTCACCGGTGCGGCTGTGCAGGCGTCCCTGCCCCGCCGGCCCGGCACGCCGGGTCACCTCGACGGTCACCATCCGCACCGGCAAGGGCGGCGCGGTGAAACGCCCGACACCCCACCGCACCCAGATCGGAATCCGGCCGGCGTCCGCCTCCGCGCGCAACTTCTGCACCGTACGGGCCCGGTCGGTGTGGTCGACCTCCACCACGACCGGCGGGCCGTCCGGGCGGGCACACGCCACGTCCAGGACCGAGTGCCGTTGCTCCAGCGGCGGCGGCAACGGCAACACGCTGGGGGCGCGACGATAGACCCGCCAGCCCTGGGCCTCGGCCCACCCCACCACCGAGTCGATCACCCGCGCGGTGACCTCGTCGGCGCTCAGGTCGACGAAGGTCAGATCCACCAGAGCGCGACCGAGGTCGGACGCCAACCGCTCGCCCTCCGCCGTGACCTCCACCGGCGCAGGATAACGCCTCAGCCGACGGTGGTCGTGGCCGCGGCGAGGTGCCGGGTCAGCCAGGCGGTGGTGGCCGTACGCGCCGCCTCGGCGTTGGCGCGCGTCAGGAAGTCGTGCCCCTCGCCGGCGAGCACCAGGTGCCCGTGCGGCACGTCCCGGGCGGTGAGTGCCTGCGCCACCTGCGCCGACTCGCCCGCCGGCACGTTGGTGTCGTTGGCGCCGTGGATGAGCATCACCGGCACGTCGAGCCGGTCGAGGTGGGTCATCGGCGAGAGGTCACGCAGCAGTTCCGCGTCGCGCTGCGGGTCGCCGTACTTGCTGACGGCGGCGGCGGCGATCCACGGCTCGGTGCCGGCGTAGAAGGTGTGGAAGTCGGAGATCCCGCACTCGGCGACCCCGGCGGCGAACAGCCCGGGGAAGTTCACCAGCACCGCGAGGACCAGGTAACCACCGTAGGAACGGCCCAGACAGCCGAGCTGGCCGGGCCGGGCGACGCCGCTGTCGACGAGGAAGTCCGCGCAGGCCGCCACGTCGGCGATCGCGCCGTACCGGCCGGCGAGGTTGTCGGCCGCGACGAAGGACCGGCCGAAGCCGGACGAGCCGCGCACGTTCGGCGCGAACACGGCGATGCCCTGCGCGACGAGAGCCTGGAACAACGGGTTGTAGCAGGGACGTTCCTGCGCCTCCGGGCCCCCGTGCAGACTGATGGCGGTCGGCCAGGGACCCGGCCCGACCGGGCGGTAGAGCCAGCCGGAGAGCGGCAACCCGTCGCGGGCACGCAGGTCGACGAGGTGTGGCGCGACCCCGCCGTCGCCCGTACGCGCCACACCGGTGTCCGGCCGCAGCGGGCGCAGCGCCCCGCTCGTCGGGTCCACCAGCCAGACCTCCCGAGGCTGCACCGGCCCCTGCGCGGTGACGCAGAGCAGGTCACCGCCGGCGGCGAAGACGGCGTCGTCGAGCACCTCGCCCGGTGCCACCACGACCCGCTGCACGCCGCTGGCGAGGTCGAGCAGGCTCATCTCACTGCGGCCACCGTAGGTGTTCCACAGCAGCGCGACCCGCCGCCCGTCGGCGCTCGGCACGGCCTGCTCCAGCTCGGCGTCCGGTCGTCCGGCGAGCCGGGTCGGCGGCTGCTCCGGTCGGGTCAGGTCGACCCGCACCAGCGCGGCGAGTTCCGAGAACGCATCGGTGCGGGCCAGCACGCTGGTCCCGTCCGGGCCGAACCAGCCCTGGTCGGTGCTGCCCTGGCCGGTGTCCGGGAACAGTCGCCGTCGAACGCCTGTCGCCACGTCGAGCACCTCCAGCCAGCGCGCGTTGCGCGGGCCGCGCCGCAGCAGGGCGATGCCGACGTCCGGGGTGACGTCCAGGAGCGTGAGCAGGTCACCCTCGGCGAGCACTCGCCGGTGCCCGGTGCCCGCGTCGACCAGGACGGCCCGGGCGTGCTCGTCGGTCTCGGTGACCATCAGGACCGCACCCTCGGGCAGCCAGCCGGCCAACGCGGCGTTGCGACGGCCGAACCCGGCGACCTGGCGGCGTCGTGACCCGTCCGGGCGCAGCACCCACAGCTCGGTGCGGGGAGCGCCGCCGGGGGCGACGACGCAGGCCAGCCACTGCCCGTCCGGGGACCAGCTCAGCGCGAGCACCGGGTCGTCGCCGGT
The DNA here is from genome assembly GCF_006715105.1 of Micromonospora sp. A202. Classification (NCBI taxonomy): domain Bacteria; kingdom Bacillati; phylum Actinomycetota; class Actinomycetes; order Micromonosporales; family Micromonosporaceae; genus Micromonospora; species Micromonospora sp. A202. Next base: position 3,569,876 of record NZ_VFMP01000001.1, read on the forward strand.
GGGCAGCGCGACAGCCTCGGCGGCGTCGACGTCGCGGACCCAGACGCCCGGCGCGCCGGCCCGGTCGGAGAGGAACGCCACCCGGCGACCGTCGGGCGACGGCGCGGGCGCGTGGTCCTCGCCGGGAGGCAGCGGCGGTGCCGGCCGGTGGCCGACGGGTCGGGCCCGTCGGGCGGTGCGCGGCACCTCGGTCCGTACGCTCATCTAAACCCCGATCCGCTGCAACCAGAGCTCCAGCAGCCCGAGCTGCCAGAGCGCGTTGGAACCCAGCGTGGTCCGCCGGGCATTGGGCGCGTCCAGCAACTCCTCCAGGTAGTCCTTGCGGAACAGGCCCCGCTCGCGGGCCGGCCGGGCGGTCAGCGCGTCGCGCACGTCGTCGAGCAGCGGGCCGGAGAGGTGCCGGATGGCGGGCACCGGAAAGTAGCCCTTCGGCCGGTCGATCACCGCGTCCGGGACGATGCCGCGGCTCGCCGCCTTCAGCACGCCCTTGCCGCCCTGCGCCAGCTTCATCCCCGGTGGGCAGGCGGCGGCCAGCTCGACGACCTCGTGGTCGAGGAACGGCACCCGGGCTTCCAGCCCCCAGGCCATCGTCATGTTGTCCACCCGCTTGACCGGGTCGTCGACCAGCATCACCAGGCTGTCCTGCCGCAGGGCCGCGTCCAGCGCGGTGTCCGCGCCCGGTGCGGCGAAGTGGGCGGCCACGAACTCCAGGCTCGCGTCGTGGTCGAGCATCCACTCCGGCGCCAGGTGCCCGCCGAGCGCGTCGTGACGACGGTCGAAGAACACCCGGGCGTACGCCTCGACGGCGTCCGCCCTGGCCACGTTGGCCATCGGCGGGTACCAGTCGTAGCCGGCCAGGATCTCGTCGGCGCCCTGCCCGGACTGGACCACGGTGATCCGCTGCGAGACCTCCTCGGACAGCAGGTGGAACGCGACGCAGTCGTGGCTGACCATCGGCTCGCTCATCGCGGCGATGGCGTCGTGCACGGCGGGGACGAACCGGCTCGCGCCGATGCGGATCTGGTGGTGGTCGGTGCCGAAGTGACGGGCCACCAGATCGGAGTAGTGGAACTCGTCCCCGCTCTCCCCCGCCGCCGCCTCGAAGCCGATGCTGAAGGTGGCCAGCCCGGTCTGGCCCTGCTCGGCCAGCAGGGCGACGATCAGGCTGGAGTCGAGGCCGCCGGAGAGCAGTACGCCGACCGGCACGTCGGCGACCATCCGTCGGCGTACGGCGGTGCGCAACGCCGCCATGAGCCGTTCCTGCCACTCGTCGGCGGACATCGGATCGGCCGCGGCCCGGGTGAACTCCGGCCGCCAGTACAGCGTGTCGGTGCTCCGGCCGGCCGCGGTGATCACCCGCACGGTGGCCGGTGGGAGCTTGCGCACCCCGGCGAGGATCGTGCGCGGCGGGGGCACCACCGAGTGGAAGCTCATGTAGTGGTGCAGCGCCACCGGGTCGAGGTCGGTGTCCACGTCACCGGCGGCCAGCAACGCCGGCAGGGTGGAGGCGAAGCGGACCCGCCCCGGCCCCTCGGCCAGGTAGAGCGGCTTGATGCCGAGCCGGTCGCGGGCCAGCACCAGGGTGTGCGTGGCCATCTCCACCAGGGCGAACGCGAACATCCCGTAGAACCGTTCGACGCAGGCCGTCCCCCACCGGTGGTACGCCTTGAGGATCACCTCGGTGTCCGAGGTGGACCGGAAGGAGTAACCGGCGGCGATCAGCTCGTCGCGCAGCTCCCGGTAGTTGTAGATGCAGCCGTTGAAGACGACGGCCAGACCCAGCTCGTCGTCGACCATCGGCTGGGCGCCCGCGTCGGAGAGGTCGATGATGCGCAGCCGTCGGTGCACCAGGGCCGCCGGCCCCTGCTGCCACCGGCCCTCACCGTCCGGGCCACGGGAGGCCAGGGCGGGGAGCATCCGCTCGACGGCCGCCATGTCCGGTGGCGTCCCGTCGAAGCGGAACTCGCCTCCGATACCGCACATGCCACGCACCTCTGTTCGGCTCGGGTCCGCTCGGGCCGCTGACCGGTCCAGGTTTGGCGGACCGGGTTGCGTCCCGATGACGGGCGGGTCAAGCGTGGGTTACACCGACGGCCGTTCGTCTCCACCGAGCAGCCAGGTGTCCTTGGACCCGCCGCCTCGGGACGAGTTGACGATCATGCTGCCGGCCGGCGCGACCCGGGTCAGCGCCACCGGCGCGACCTCGGCGGTGTCGCCGAGGAACACGAAGGCCCGCAGGTCGACGTGACGGGGAGCGAGAGCCGTGCCGTCGAATACCGGGTGGGTGGTCAACGCGATCATCTCCTGGGCGATCCACCGGTGCGGGGCCGCGAGGATCTGCTCCCGGACGGCGTCCAGCTCCTCCGCCTCGGCCCGGGGGCCGATCACCACCCGGTCGCCGCCGTACCCGTCGACCGGCTTGAGCACCAACTCGTCGAGCCGGCCCAGCACCTCGGCCCGCTGGTCGGGCAGCCCGCACAGGTACGTGGGCACGTCCCCCAGCAGAGCCTTCTCGCCCAGGTAGTACTCGATCAGCCGGGGCACGTACGCGTACAGCGCCTTGTCGTCGCCCACACCGTTGCCCAGCGCGTTGGCCAACGTGAGCCGACCGGCGTGCACCGCGGCGAGCAGCGGCCAGCCCAGCGGCACCCCGTCGGCGCCCGGCGCGTGCAGCAGCGCATCCTCGTCCATCCGTAGGTAGATCACGTCCACCTCGTGGCGGCAGCCCTCGCGGACCAGCCGGACCCGACCGTCCTCCACCAGCAGGTCGTTGGTCTCGGTCAGGGGCACGCCCATCTCGTCGGCGAGCAGCCGGTGCTCGAACCACGCGGGATCACCGGGACCGCTGCTGAGCACCACCACGGCGGGATCGTCGGCAGCCGCAGGCGCGGCGGCGACCAGCGCCCGGTACAGCATCGCCGGTGTCTCGTCGGCGGGCAGCAGATCGGCCGGCACCGGCAGCTCCGGCAGCACCGCCTGTGTCAACCGGCGGTTCTGCACCGCATAGCCGATCCCGGAGGGCACCCGCAGGTTGTCCTCCAGCACGTACCAGCCGCCATCCGGGTCCCGGACGAGATCGGTGCCGGACACCTGGGCGCGGGTTCCCCGCCGGCCCATCAGCGCCCCGGTCGGGCGCAGACCGGGCGAGGATTCCACCACCCATGCCGGCACCACCCCGTCGGCCACCACGGCCCGGTCCGCGTAGACGTCCCGCAGGAACGCATCGAGGGCGCGGGCGCGCTGCACCAGGCCGGTGCGCAGGGTCCGCCAGTCGGCGGCGGGCACGACGCGCGGCACCAGGTCGACGGGGAAGAGCCGGGTGCTCGCCTCACCGGCAACGCTGAACGTCACACCGCGGGCCCGCTGCTCCTCGTCCCGGTCGTTCTCCCGTTGACGCAGACCGCCGGCGCCGAGGCCGCGTAGGGCGGCCAGCAATGGACGGTACGCGGGCTCCGGCCCGCCGGGCCCGAAGACCTCGTCGGACGAGTCGGTGTACGTGGGCAGGACGGGCAGCGGCGAGACTCCGGGCAGTGGCCCCCGGACCCGGCCCCGGGTCTCGTCGAGGAGCAGGTCGACCACGTCGGCCAACCGGCCGCGCCGCTCGTACGCCCGCCGCTGCCGCGCGGCGGAGCTGCCACGCTCCAGCGCGTACCGGGTCAGCTCGCTGACCTGCTCCCAGTCACCGGTCGTCTCCAACTGCGGACGCAGGTCGGTCATCAGGCGACGAACCGCCTCGGCGGCCGGCACCGGCCGGGCCGAGCGGGGCAGGTCGAGCAGGTGACCCTCCAGCCCGGACCGGGCCGCCCGCCACACGGCGGCGCGCAGCACCGGTGGCCGTACGCCGGTGCGCTCGACCCCGGCTCGCAGCGCCGCGACCTCCCGCCGGACGAGCGCCCGGAACAGGCCGGTGAGCAGGACGATGGTCTCCACGTCGGAGTTGGCGTCGGTGATCCGCAGCTCCACTGTGGGCACATGGGCCGACGGCCGGACGTCGAAATAGATCATGGCAGGGTCGGTGATGGTCTCGGAGGAGATCAGCTCGGCGACCAGAGCCTCGTGGTCCGCGGCGCTGGTCACCTCGCCCGGGTCCCCCGCCGTGGGCCAGCGTTGCCAGACCAGCGACCGGACGCTGGCGTAACCGCTGTCCTGACCCATCCAGTACGGCGAGCTGGTGGAGAGGGCGAGCAGGACCGGCAGCCACGGCTGGACCCGGCGGGTGACGGCCACCGCGAGATCCCGGTCGGACACCCCTACGTGCACCTGCGCGCCGCAGATCAACTGCTCCCGGGCGAGCAGCTGGTATTCGTCGAGCATCCGCCGGTAGCGGGAGGTGGGGGTGACGCTCGGGTCCCCGTCGGCGCGCAGCGGCACCGTACCGGCCGCCACGATGCCCAGCCCGGCCCGGTCCGCGACCCGGACGGCGAGTTGACGCAGCCGGGTCAGCTCGTCGCGGATCTCGTCGAGGGTGCGACAGACCGCGGTGTTGGTCTCCACCACGCTGCGGTGCAGCTCCGCGGTGAACGAGGTCGCCGGCAGCCGGTCGAGCAGTTCCCCGGCCCGGGGCACCAGCTCGCGGGTGTGCAGGTCGACGACGTGGAACTCCTCCTCCACGCCGATCGTGGCCAGGTCCGCCGGGTCACCGTCGTCCAGCGACGCGACCGGGTTGATGCGGGGCGTGGGCAGCGTCCGGCCGTTGCCGGACCGGCCCATCGACCCGTCGAACGTCGGCGCGTTCGTGGTGTTGTCGGCCATGGTCACCCCGGTTCGCGTGTCGGTGGTCTCGGCTGTCCGACGAGCGTTCCCAGGGTTGGTACCGGGGGTGTTTCCAGCGCGTTAAGGTGACGCGCCGTTCTGGCCGGGCTGCTCAGCGACGCGCAGCACGCTCCTGCCGGGTCGACGGGCATGGCGATGTCGGGGTATCCCGTCGATCCGGATACCCCGACATCAGTGAACGCGTGTCGATCACGGCCTGGGAGCGGCCGGGATCACCTCATGTTGGTGACCACGAACGGCGCGTGGCCGTGCAGGTAGTTGTTCCACCCGCCGGTGACCGGCGCTCCCGGGCTGAGCAGGTTGGTGGTGTCGGTGCCGACGTCGAGCTTCCACGCGGTCCAGGAGATGCCGTTGGTCTTCATCCAGTCGATCCAGGACTGCGCCTCCGGCAGGCAGGATCGGCCGTCCAGGCCGCCGTCGGCGTGGCTGGCGCCCCACTCCGTCACGAACAGCGCCAGGCCGGCGCGGATCGCCGCATCGCCCTTGGTCCGCAGCGACGCGCCGTGCGTGCACGAGTAGAAGTGCAGCGTGTACATCAGGTTGGTGCCGGTGACCGGGCTGGCCGCCGCGACGTCCACGTCCTGGGACCAGGTCGGGGTGCCGAGCACGACGATGTTGTCCGGGTCGGCGGCGCGGATCGCGGAGACCACCGCCTGGTGGTACGGCTTGATGACGTTGGTCCAGCTCACCTGCAACGGCTCGTTGTAGGGCTCCCAGATGACGTTGGGCAGGTGACCGTAGCGGCGGGCCAGATCACCGAAGAACGCCACCGCCTGTGACTGGTTGTTCTGCGCCTCGTGGGCGTGCCAGTCGACGATCACGTACACACCGGCGGTGACCGCGTTGTTGATGATGGTCTCCACCTGTGCACGCGCCTTGGCCGGGTCACTGAGGTACGCGCCCGCCGGCTCCACGCCCATCGCCGCGCGGATCACCTGGAGGTTCCAGTTGTCCCGCATCCAGGTCAGCGCGGAGAGGTTCTCGGCGTACGGGGCGGTTTCCCAGTTGAGCCACATGCTGCTGATGCCGCGCAGCTGCACCCGTGCGCCGGTCCTGTCGCACATCGTCGTGCCGCAGACCCGCAGCTGCCCGTACCGCTCGACCGGGGTGCCGGTGGTCGGTGGCGGGGTCGTGGGCGGTGGCGTCGTGGGCGGCGGCGTGGTCGGGGGTGGGCCGCCGGCGCACGACGCGCCGTTCACCGTGCAGTTGACCGGAGTGCCGGAGCCGTTGACGAGGAAACCGAACGACGTGGAGGCGCCCGCGGCGAGGGTGCCGTTCCAGGACACGTTGGTGAAGGCGTAGCGGCTGCCGGAGGTCGACTGCTGCGCGTTCCACGACTGGCTGACGGTCGAGGAGGACGGCAGGTCGAACTCGACCCGCCAGCTGGTGATCTGTGCGGAGGTGTCGTTGGTGACGGTGATCTGCCCCTGGTAGCCGTTGCCCCAGTTGTTCGTCACGGAGAACACGGCGGTCGCCGCGCTGGCCGGGGTGGCGGCCATGGCCACCCCACCGGCCAGCAGGCCGGCGACGGCCAGGGTCGTGACAAGTCTCAGTGCGCGCATGCGGAACCCGCTTCGGATCGACGGTGGTGGTCTGAGGCGGGGCGGCGCCTTCGCGCACAATATCGATCAGTGCCAATGGAAGCAAGGCGGGGGCGCCAGGACCCGAGGCCGCTGAACCCCCGGGCGGGTGCGGGCCGGCAGCGCTGGTCGTAGCGTGGGGCGCATGCGAACCACCACGCTGGGCAGCGCAGGTCCCGAGGTCGGCGTCATCGGCCTCGGGTGCATGGGCATGAGCCACGGATACGACATCAGCGGCCCCCGCGACGACGACACCTCGATCTCGGTCATCCACCAGGCTCTCGACCTGGGCGCCACCCTGATCGACACGTCCGACGTGTACGGGCCGTACACCAACGAGGAACTGGTCGGGCGGGCGCTGGTCGGTGGCCACCGGGAGCGTGCCGTCCTGGCGACGAAGGTCGGCCTGGTGGCGACCTCCCCCACCGGCGGTCCCGGCAACTCGCCGAAGATCGGCAACAACGGCCGTCCGGAGCACATCCGCGCGGCGATCGACGACAGCCTGCGCCGGCTCGGCACCGACCACGTCGACCTCTACCAGTTGCACCGCGTCGACCCGGAGGTGCCCATCGAGGACTCCTGGGGCGCGATGGCGGAGGTCGTGGCCGCGGGAAAGGCGCGGCAGATCGGACTGTCCGAGGTGACGGTGGCCCAGATCAAGCGAGCCCAGGCGGTGCACCCGGTGGCGTCGGTGCAGTCCGAGTTGTCGCTGTGGACCCGCGACCCGCTGGCTGAGGTGCTGCCGTACTGCGCCGAGCAGGCCATCGCCTTCCTGCCGTTCTCCCCGCTCGGTCGCGGTTTCCTCGCCGGCCGGTTCACCTCGTTCGACGACCTGCCCGCCGACGACTTCCGCCGTGGCCTGCCGCGTTTCCAGCAGGACGCGCTGCGCGCCAACCTCGCCATCGTCGCCCGGGTCCGGGAGATCGCGGACCGGGCCGGCGTCACGTCCGCGCAGGTCGCGCTCGCCTGGGTGGTCGCCCAGGGTGATCAGGTCATTCCGATCCCCGGGACCAAGACCCCGAAGTACCTGGCGGACAACTGCGCCGCCGGCGATGTCCGGCTCGGCGCCGAGGACCTGGCCGACCTGGACGCCCTGCCCGCACCCGAGGGCGGTCGCTACTGACAGCCCGGCGGCCCGGCTCCACTCAGCCGGGCCGCCGGACCGCCACGGGCGGGCCGAACCTGACCCCGACACCGGGCGAGTAGAGCACGCTGACCGGCGGGCCGACCGGTGCCGGCAGCCCGGCGGCGGCAATCAGCTCGTCGTCGAGGTGCAGCAACTCGGCCCGGTGCAGCGGCCAGCGTGGGTGCCAGTTCGGCAGGTGCAGCGTGCGCCCGTACGCCCGGGTGTGCAGCCCCCAGCGGGCGGTGACGAAATGCTCAAGGGGCGTCGGATCGCTGACCTGCTCCCCCACCCGCACCACCATCCGACTCGTCGTGCCCGCCGGGCCGGGCCAGCGTCGCCGGCACCGGTAGGTGAGGCGGTCGCCGTCGCGGTCAATCCGCATCGACGACCAGAGGTACGGCAGCCGCAGCGTCGCCTGCGCCACCAGCACCGGCACCAGGCGGGACGCGTCGAGCGATCGGAACACGACGGCCCGCCGGCCGAGGTCGTCGACCGAGTAGAGCCGGACGTTGGTCTCCCAGAAAGTGCCGAAGTACGGCACACCGGGGCCCCGCCCGAAGCCCAGCCCGACCATCCGGAAGCCGATCAGCCCGACGTGGCTGACGCCGTCCAGCGTGTCCGGACGGGTTCCGGCTGGCAGCAGCGGTGCGACGAGCGCGGGGTCGACGGCCCAGTGCAGGAAGGTGAGGTCCTCCCAGCGCTGGCCCAGGACGGCCCAGGGGAACGACTGCCGGGGCGAGTGGTCGACCGGTTCGGGGTGCACGCTCTCATCCTCGCCCACGCGGTGGGCCGGCGTGGTCTCAGGCGTGCGGACCGACACTGACGGTGCCGATGGTCAGCGACGCCTTGCCCTCCAGGATCTCGCCGATGCGTTCGACCTCCTCCGCCAGCTCCCGCTGCTGGGCGGCGTCGAGCGTCCGCAACGGCTCGACAGTGACGCGGATCGAGCGGCCGGAGCGGCGTTGATGCCACACCCCGGCGACCACACCGTCCACCAGCAGCACCGGATAGTTGCCGGCCTGGCCACCGGCGAGCGCACGCTCGGCGGCGGCACCGGGGAAGAGCCGTTCGCGGGGGTGGCAGCCGACCGCGTACGCGTCGAAGTAGGGCAGCAGTCGCAGCCCGGACGGCCGGTCGTCGGGGAACCCGATGTCGTCGGCGGCCACCCAGGCCCGGGTGCCCTCCACTGTCACCTCGGCAAGGTCGAGCGAGTCGAACAGCGACGTCGCCCACCCCGGGGGCACCGCCATCCACCGGGCGAACTGCGCCGGGGTGGCCGGCCCGTACGCGTGCAGGTAACTGCGGACGAGTGCGGCCAGGGCGGCGGGACCGGGCATAGGCGCGAAGTCGGGCAGCCACCGGGCCGGGCTGGTGTACGTGCTGACCCGACCGCGATTCGGGCCGAAACAGATCACTCCGCCTCGGGTGGCGGCGGTCATCGCGGCGATCCACCGGGGCCATTTGTCCTGGAACGCCTCCATGACCAGGTCACCCGCCCACGGGCCGGTGCGGGCGACGATCTCCTCGGTCAGCTCGACGGTGGTCAGGTCGGCTTCGGCAACCGCCTCGGCGATGGCCGCGAGGACCTGCTCGGTCTGCCGGGGTGTCAGCAGGACCGCACTGCGCTCCCACGAGGGGGTCGGCAACGCTGTCAGCGCGCCGACCCACATCGGCAGGTCCGCTGCGGCGAGCAGGTGCACGGTGCCGCGCGGCCCACGGGTCTTGACCAGCGTGCGGTCCGTCCACAGAGCCCGGCGCACCAGGGCGCGGGTCGCGCCCGGCACCCGCAGCCCGATGGACAGCTCGGCGGCGGATGCGATCTGGGCGTGCGCGCCGCAGATCGTCGACACCACGTCGGCGACGCGTGCGGCGTCCGGTGCCGCCTCCGGTGCCGCATGCACCACCGGTGTGCCGAGCCGGTGCCGCCGTAGGCGTCGGGCGGACACCTGCGCCCAGCTCAGGTCGGTCATCGCAGGCCCTTGAAGAACGCGCGGATGTCCGCCGCGTGCGCCAGCGGCTCGTCCATGGCCACGAAGTGGCTGCCCGGGTTGCCCTGCGGCCAGTGGACGATGGTGTTGTCCCGCTCGGCGAGGCGGCGCATCAGCGCGGACCCGCCGCCGTACACACCGGACGGCACCCGCCGCTGGCCGGTGGGCCAGGCGAATCCGCCATCGTCGGCGACGGTGAGTCGCTCGTACATGGGCCACGACGACGTTCCCGACGTGCCGGTGAACCAGTAGAGGCTCACGTTGGTGAGCAGGTGGTCCCGGTCGATGGCCTGCTCCGGCGTAGGCACCGTCATGGTGAACTCCTTGAACTTCTGCATCATCCAGGCCAGCAGCCCGACCGGCGAGTCGTTCCAGGCGTACGAGAACGTCTGCGGCGCCGCTCGCAGCAGGGCGTGATGGTCCACGCCACCGCTCATCCACTGCTGCATCTGCTCCCACTCGGCGCGTTCCGCCGCGCTCATCTCCGGCACGTCGGCGGCGGTCGGAAAGCCGAACCCACCGTCGATGTGTACGCCGACCACCCGCTCCGGCGCCACCGCCGCCACCCGCGGGGCGACGTACGCACCGAGGTCGCCGCCCTGGGTGCCGTAGCGGTGGTAGCCGAGGTTGGCCATCAGCTCGGCCCACATCCGGGCGAGCCGGTCGATCGTGAACCCGGCCGGCGGCGCCTGCGAGAAGCCGTAGCCGGGCACCGACGGCACCACGAGGTGAAACGCCTGCGTGGGGTCCGCGCCGTGGGCGCGCGGGTCGGTCAGCGGGCCGATCAGCTCGGTGAACTCGACCACGGAGTTCGGCCAGCCGTGCGTCAGCAGCAACGGCAGCGCGTCCGGCTCCGGCGAGCGGACGTGCAGCAGGTGCACGTCCAAGCCGTCGATCTCGGTGACGAACTGGGGCAGGTCGTTGAGCCGAGCCTCGTGCGCCCGCCAGTCGTAACCGCTCGCCCAGTGTTCGGTCAGCTCGCGGAGGTAGTCCACCGGCACCCCGCGGCTCCAGCCGGTGCCGGGCAACGAGCGGGGCCACCGGGTGCGGGCGAGCCGGTCACTCAGGTCGTCCAGGTCCGACTGCGGTATGTCGATGCGAAATGGCGTCATGCCGGAAACGCTACGGGCCATATAGGACAGGTTCTGGCACACATCGCTGGCATGCTGAGATCATGTCCGACACCCCCGCCCGACTGCTGGGCCTGCTGTCGCTGTTGCAGACGCCGCGCGAGTGGCCCGGCAGCGAACTGGCCACCCGACTCGGCGTCAGCCTGCGCACCATCCGCCGCGACGTGGAGCGACTGCGCGACCTCGGCTACCCGGTGCAGGCGACGATGGGGGCGATCGGCGGTTACCGCCTGGTGGCCGGCAAGGCGATGCCTCCGCTGTTGCTCGACGACGACGAGGCGGTGGCGATCGCTGTCGGTCTGCGCACCGCCGCCGGTCACGCGGTGGCCGGTATCGAGGAGGCCTCGGTACGGGCGCTGACAAAGCTCGAACAGGTGCTGCCGTCCCGGCTGCGGCACCGCGTCAGCGCACTCGGGGCGGCCACCGAACCGCTGCTCACCTGGGCGGGACCGACGGTCGACCCGGCGCACCTGAGCGCGCTGGCCGGCGCCGTCAACAACCGGGAGCAACTGCGGTTCACCTACCGCCGTCGTGACGGCGTGGACACCGTACGGCTCGTCGAGCCGTACAAGCTGGTGTCGGCGGGTCGGCGCTGGTATCTGGTGGGCTACGACAACGACCGCGACGACTGGCGGATCTTCCGGGTCGACCGGATCACCGACCTGCGGAATACCCGGACCCGGGTCGCCGCCCGGCAACTGCCAGCGTCGGACGCCGCCTCGTTCATGACGGAGAAGCTGCTTGAGCTGACGCCCGTCTACCGGGCGGTGGTGACGCTGTACGCGCCGGTCGAGCGGATGGCGGGCCCGCTCGGCGGCGCCGGCGTCGATCTGGAGCCGATCGACGCGACCTCCTGCCGGTTGCGCAGCAACGCGGACACGCTGGAGTGGCTGGCGTGGCGCCTGCTGACTCTCGGTTGCGACGTGGAGGTGCACGAGCCGCCGGAGTTGATCGCGCACCTGCGGCAGCTCGGGGTCCGGGCCACCCGCGCCGCCAGCCCATCCACAGCGTAGGACGGCCGCCCGAGCCGGGCATCGACCCGCCGACCCGCCGTACGCTTGGTCGAGCACAAGCGTACTAAATCGGCATTTCGGGGAGGTACTGGGCGTGACGCAGAGCGACGCGGAACTGGTCGCGCTGGCGCAGGCGGGAGACGCGGCGGCACTCGGAGCGCTGCTGGCCCGGCACGAGGCCGAGATGCGGGCCGTCGCGTTGAGCGTCCTCGGTTACGGACCGGACGCCGAGGACGCGGTGCAGGACGCCATGGTGGTGGCGCTGCGTCGCATCGGCGAGGTCCGCGACCCCGCCGCCGTCGGCGCGTGGCTGCGTGCCATCGTCCGCAACAACAGTCGGATGACCGTGCGCGGGCCCAGAGCCGTCCCGGTCGCCGAACCGGAGTGGTTCGCCCGCCCCGCCGACACACCCACCCCCGAGGAGGCACTGGACCGTGGCGCGATGCGCGACTGGGTGTGGCACGCCATCGGGCAGTTGTCCGAGCCGGACCGGCTGGTCACCCTGTTGCGCTACTTCAGCGACGCGTCGTCGTACGAGCAGATCGCGGCCGTGTGCGGCGTGCCGGTCGGCACCGTCCGCAGCCGCCTCAGCCACGCCCGCCGCGCGCTCGCCGGCGGCCTCCGCGCGGCGGCGACCGCGGCGCACACCGACGTCACCGCGGCGACCGAATCGCGGTGGCGAGAGGGTCGCGACATGATCGCGACGGCGATGGGCGGCGACTTCGACCGGGTGGTTCGTGAGAGCTGGTGGCCGGACGCCGAGATGGTCGTGCCGGGCGGCCCGCGCGGTGGTCGTGACCTGGCGATCCAGGGCATGAACCGAGACCTGACAGCAGGGGTACGCCAACGGCTGCGCAACGTGGCCGCCAGCGGCGACGTGCTGATCTGGGAGACCGACCTGATCAGCCCGCCCGACGACCCGGAGCACTGCCCACCCGCGGCGCTGTGGTTGCAGGTGCTGCGCGAGGGTCGGGTGCGCCGCCTCACCCTCTTCCACCCCGTCCCGGCGGGGGTCTGAAGAAACTTCCCCGACCGAGCGAACTTTTCCTTCGGCCCGCGCATCTGGTCCGCGTCATGCGCCAGTTGCCGTGCGGCATTCGCCGCACGGGTCTCGGAACGGGAGATAGTTCATGGGTTCCACCAGCCACGACGTCAGCGCCCTCGCACCGGGCGCCCACACCTTCACCGTCGACGGCGTTCGGCAGGTCTACCACGTCGCCGGCACCGGCCCGGTCTGTGTGGCGCACTCCGGCGGGCCCGGCATCGAGTGGGCCTACCTGCGGGCGCCGAGCCTGGAGGAGCACTTCACGATGGTGTACGTCGAGCCGGTCGGCACCGGCGCCTCCGGGCGCCTCGACGATGCCGCCGACTACCGTCTCGACACGTACGTCCGGTTCCTGCACGCCGTCGTCGAGCACCTCGACACACCCCGGGTCCACCTCCTCGGGCACTCCCACGGCGGTTTCGTCGTCCAGCGCTACGCCCTCGCGCACCCGGACCGGGTCGCCGGACTCGCCCTGTACGACACCTCACCCGTCACCGGCGCCGAGTTCTGGGCCGAGGCGATGGCCGGTCTGGCCGCGTACCCGCAGCGGCACCCGGACCGGCCGGAGGCCGCGGCGGTTCCGGCCGCCTTCGGGCAGATCAGCGCGGCGACGGACGACGAATCGTTGGGGGCCGCCCTGCGTGCCGCCCTCCCGGTGTACTTCGCGGACTTCTGGGGCCGACAGGACGAGTTCGTCCCGTTCCAAGCCGCCGTACGCATCTGGTCGGCGCCGGCCGGCGCGCAGGACCCCACGCCCTTCGACGTACGGGACAACCTCGGCGAGATCACCGTGCCCGTCGTGGTGATCGCGGGGGCGTACGACTTCATCTGCGGTCCCCGTTGGGCCGAGCAGGCGCACGCGGGCCTCAAGGACGCACGGCTGGTCGTGCTGGAGCACAGCGGGCACTTCGGGCACATCGAGCAGCCGACGGAGTTCACCGAGGCCGTGGTGGGGCTGCTGAGCCGCTGACCCGGCACCGGTGTCGCAGCCCGAGGTCCGTTCGTCACAGGGGGCAGGCCTCGGGCTGCGCCGGCGTTGGACGGTCATAGGCTGGGCACTTTGGTGCACCGTGACGCAGAGGAGACCGCCGTGAGCCAGACCGAACGGATGGATTCCGTCGACGAGTGGAACGTGGCCGAGGACGACGGGGTCCTGGACGCCTCGGACACCCTGGACGACGACCGCGTCGGTGACCCCCTCGACACCGGCATCGTCGCCGAGGACCACTGGACGGCGGCGAACCGGTTCGGCACCACGCCGGCCGAGGAGCGGGCTGGCGAGTCCCTGGAGCAGTACCTCGCCCAGGAGGTGCCGGATGTCGACCCGTACGCCGAGGGCGGCGACGACGAGGACGAGCTGACCCGCCGGGGCTACGAGGCCGAGGCGCGCGCCGGCCGTCTCGTCGCGTACGACGAGGGCGTCCGTGAGGACGACGAGGCCGAGTCGGTGGCGTGGGACGCCGGTATCGACGCGGGTGCCGCCAGCGCCGAGGAGGCCGCGATCCACGTGGTCGAGGACCCGGACGGCCCCGGCGACGGCCCGCTGCGCTGACGACCGCCCGACAGCGCCGCGCTCACCATCCGTGGATGGTGAGCGCGGCGGGCCGGTTGCTCAGTGGATGACGACGGGCGTCTTGACCAGCTCGCCCTGCGGGTCGTCGAGCTGCGCCGGCTGACGTCGGCGCGGCAGCAGGGCCGCCGGGATGAACGTGAGCACGACCAGCGCGAACGCTACCCAGAACGTGGTGGCGAACGACTTGGCGGCGAAGTCGAGCCCGCGTTCGATGATGGACGGGTCCACCGGCATCTGCTGGAGCAGCTCCGGCCGCTGCTGGGAGGCGATTGCCAGCCCGGCCTCGGTGACCGGCTTGCCGCTCTCGTCCACCAGGCCGGGGATGGGCCGGGAGCCGTTCAGCTCGTTGGTGAGGATCACCGACATCACGGCGGCGCCGACCGACCCGCCGATCTGCTGGAGGATGTTGACCAGCGTGGAGCCGCGTGCCACCTCCTGGGCCTGCAACGTCCGCAACGCCGACGTCATGATCGGCATCATCGTGCCGCCCATGCCCAGGCCCATCACGAACAGCGACCCGCCGAGCAGCCAGTACGAGGTCTGCGGGTCGACCTGGGTGAAGCTGAAGAACCCGACGACGATCAGCCCCAGCGCGAACGGGACGGTGCGCCCGATCGGCACCCGGTCGGCCAACGTGCCGGCGATCGGCATGGTGATCATCGCGCCGAGGCCCTGCGGGGCCATCAGCAGACCGGCCGCCAGCGTCGTCTCGCCGCGCACCTGCAGGAAGTAGCTCGGGAACAGCAGGCCGGCGCCCATGAACGCGATGATGAACACGAACAGCGTCAGCGACGCGATGGTCAGGCTGCGGTTGCGGAACAGCCGCAGGTCGAGCAGCGGGTGCCGGGGCTTGAACGAGTAGAGCACGAACGCCACCACCAGCACGCCACCGACGAGCATCGGGGCCCACACCTTGGCCTCAGTGAAGGTGCCCGCCTCCGGCAGCGACGAGACGCCGTAGAGGAAGAGCGCCAGGCCCGGCGAGAGCATGAGCATGCCGACGAAGTCGAACGACTCGGACGGCTCGGGGGCATCCTTCGGCAGCGCCATCTGCGCGTAGATCAGTGCGACCACACCGATCGGCAGGTTGATCAGGAAGATCCAGTGCCAGCTCGCGGTGTCGATCAACCAGCCGCCGAGGATCGGGCCACCGATCGGCCCGAGCAGCATCGGGATGCCGAGGACGGCCATCAGTCGGCCGATCCGGTGCGGCCCCGCCGCGCGGGTCATGATGGTCATGCCCAGCGGCATGAGCATGCCGCCGCCGAGGCCCTGGAGCACGCGGTAGCCGATCAGCTCGCCGATCGTGTCGGCCGTCGCGCAGAGCCCCGAGCCGATGGTGAACAGGGCCAACGCCACCATGTAGAGGCGTTTGGTGCCGAACCGGTCGGCCGCCCAACCGCTGAGCGGGATCACGGTGGCCAGGGCCAGGGTGTAGGCGGTCATCGTCCACGCGACGCGGGCGTACGACGCGTCGAACTCGCTCTGGAAGGTGGGCAGCGCCACGCTGACCACCGTCACGTCGAGGATCGACATGATCGCGCCAAGAACGACGACGCCCGCCACCTTGAGCACCGCGGCGTCGAGTTTGTCCGCTGTCGCGACGGATTGCTGTGTCACTGACTCTCCTGAAGTCGATTGAGCCGGCCAATGGTGGGCGGTGGCGGCGATGCCGCGCCGACCAGGCGCGGGGCGCGACGTGCCAGGACGACGACGCGCGCAGGCAGACTAACTGTCGGTTGTGACGATTCGCCGCCGGTTTTCGTGACCGCCGGGCCGCCTATCCGAACGGCCGTCCATTTACAGCCACTCGTCGGGGTGGCGACCAACCAGCAGAACCACCAGCAGGCGGGCAGCGATCGGATCAGCCCGGCGAGGGCCAGGGATCGGCTGCGGCGGCCAGGCGATCCCCATCGTCTCGTTCGGCGCGTCCACCACCGGCACCGCGGCGAGGGCGGCACGGCGGGCACGACGAGCACGGCCGGCACGACGAGCACGGCCGGCACGGCTGGCACGGCGGGCACGGCCGGCACGACGAGCACGGCGGGGTCAGGGCGAGCCAGCGTGCGGATCCTGGTCCCGTGCCTCGGTGGCCGGCCGGAATCAGGGCGCTGTGCTGGCCACTCGATCGGCCTGCTGACCGGGGTGGTCGTTGCTGCTCGTGGTGCTCACGTTCGTCGGTTGTAGTGGTTGCGACGGGGTAGTTGTTCGGGGTCGAGCCAGGCCGGTGGGACGAATTCGGGGTGGCCGTCGCCTGCCAGGCGCACGGTCCACTCACTGTGGTGCAGGTGCAGGTGCCGGTGATGGTGGCCGCAGAGCAGGACGGCGTTGGCGAGGCTGGTCTGGCCGCCGTCGGCCCAGTGCTCGATGTGGTGTGCGTCGCACCAGCGCGGTGGTCGATCGCAGCCCGGAAAGGCGCAGCCACCGTCCCGCAGGACCAGGGCTCGCCGGAGGGGGCCGGTGATGAGGCGGCGTTGCCGACCGATGTCGAGTGGCTGGCCGGATCCGCTGAGGACGGCGGGAAGGATGCCTGCGTCGCAGGCGAGTCGGCGCACGGCCTCGGGGGTGAGGTGCAGGCCGGTGTCGAGAGTGCCGCTGCCCAGTTGCCGGCTCAACCCGTCGTAGCTGGTGGTGACGACGACCTGGGCGCAATCGCCGCCGTGCTCGGGCAGCTCGCCGGTGCGCAGGGCGAGGCGGCACACATCGCTGAGGGCGTCGTGCCGGCGCTGCCCGGGAGAGCGCTGGTCATCAGGGCCCGACGGTGCGCTCAGGGGGTCGATGGCGGCGCGGAGCAGCCCGAAGGTCTCGGTGTCGAGGATGCCGGTGAGTCGCAGACGACCGTCGGTGAGGGTGGAGAGGGTGAGGTGGCGGGCGCGGGTGGCACGGCGGGCTTCGGCATCCAGGGCGGCTTTGGTGGCGGCGTCGGCGATGTCGGGTGCAACGTGGTCGAGGATGCGGGTGCTCAGTTTGCGCAACAGGGTGGGGTCGAATTGCCCGGCCCACTCGACGAGCACTCCGAGGGCCGTGTCAGCGGCCTCGGGACCGGCGGCGGTCTGCACGGTGTCGATCGTGTCGGTGATGACCCGGGCCTGCTCCACGGTGATGTGGCCATCGGCCAGTGCGAGGCGTACGCCAGGGTTGCCGGTGTCCAGGACGGCGGCGAGGTCGACGAGGCGGCGAGCGGCCGGGATGGTGAGGCGTAACCGTTCGCGGAGCCAGACCGCGGTGGATGAGGCACCCTGCGTGGTGGCGGTGCCTCGGCCGTCGAGCTCACGGATCAGGGCCAGCTTCACCGCCGCGAGACACTGCTCGATGCGGTACGCGGTGTCGAGCGCGGCGATCAGCTCACCCTCGGGCAGTGCCCAGATGGCCGTGTCGGCGCAGGCAGCGATGGCGTCCTCAGCCTGCGGCAACTCCTCGACCATGACCCAAGACTAGAACAGGTGTACGACAGTTCCAGTCATCATGATCGATTCGCGGCAGGCCCGGCCAGGCGGCAAGCCCACCGAGGAACGGAGACTCCGCGCCGACGGCCCCGCCGCCGTAGGCCGTGCCGACCGTGGAGGATGCCATCCGTGGCTCTGGTCGCGGGCCAACGACGGGATCCTGCAGTGGCGAGCCTGACCGCCCGCTACGCCAACGCGCATCCCTCTACCGGGCCAGCCCGGTCCTCGTCGCCGCCATCATCTGGCTGCCACGACCGGCAGAGGACACGACCGGCAGAGAACCAGGTCCTGTTTCATAGCTCGGATCGGAGCCATTCGTTGATCGCAACGACGTGGAGGACAATTTAACAGCGGCGGAGCCACCAAGGATCATCCCCGGGCGTTTGGGGGTCGTGATAAGTACGTCTCAACAGGGCGTCATCCAGACGGTCGACAACGACTCGGAGCTCTCGCGCGGCATGGCCGGGCAGCATGGTGACTGCCTCCTCCAAGCGCAGACGCGCCCAGCCATCGCCACAACAGGAACAGGTGAACTTCGCTTCCCACGGTCTCCACCGACGCTGCCCGCCGTATGCATGCACGCCCCATACGCTGACTGCGGCTGCCACCATGCCCGGCAGCCACCGCCGCCCCTCCAGCAGGCGGACAGCAGCGTTCCCGGGACCGGAGAGTCCAGGAACATCCCGATAACGGGTCCACGGGCTTCGCGTGATCGGTACGGGGCTACGAAGCGATTGAGGCTGCCTACGAGGCACGGCCCCTTCTGTGGAAGGTCACGCCTCAGATCCTCTCACGAAGGTCAACAGGCACTTAGCCGGCCGAAGCGACGCCGCAGCCCTGGTAGCGAACCCTTCTGAAACACCTAGCTGCTGCGTTTGCTGGCGTCGAGGGCAGCCTGCTCCACTCGCTGGCGGTGGTCCAGCCACCACGACTCGTCGGCGGGGGGCAGGTTGTCGTTGCTGGGCAGCAGCCCGGCCGCGCCGTCGATGAGTTCGCGCACGATGTCAGCGTGGCCGGCGTGCCGTTGTGTTTCCGCGATGACGTGGACCAGGACGTGGTGCAACGTGACCGCTGCGTCACCCCACCACGGCACGCGGCCGACCTCGTCCAGCGCGAGGGCTTCGATGGTGGTGTCGGCGTGGGCGATCGCGCGACGGTACACCCCGACGATCTCCTCGCGGGTCTCATCCGCGGTCGCCCACATGTCGGCATTGGCCTCCGCTCCGTCGCCGAGGTACGAAAGCTCCTGGTCGAACGGTCGGCCGAACACTACGCCGAAGTAGAGGATCTCCATGGCCGCCGCGTGCTTCACCAGACCGAGCAGGTTGGTCCCGGTGGGGGTCAACGGACGCCGAATATCGTATTCACCGAGCCCGTCGAGTTTCCACAGCAGCGTGTCGCGGCCGCCCCTCAAGTAACTGTGCAGGTCTGCCTTCATCGCGGCACTATGGCATCCGGTCGGGTGCCCGCGCCGCCCCGGACGATCCGCGGACCTCATGCCCGGCAGGCCAGCGCACCTAGACGGTGACCACCGGCACGGCGGCGGTCAGCGCCCAGTCGTGCCCGATGTCGGCGGCGGCGCGCAGCAGCCTCGGCAGATGCTCTTCCCGCAGGGTCTCCAGCGAGGTCTCGGCCGCGTGCACTGTCACGTTGATGGCGGCGACGACACGTCCGTCGCCGTCACGTACGCCGGTCGCGACGGACCGGATTCCCGGGGCCAGGTCCTGGTCGGCGAGGGCCCAGCCCTTCGCCCGCACCTCGCGCAGCACGGCGTCGAGGTCGCCCGGGGAGGGCTGCCAGCGTGGTGTGATGCCGGAGCGGGTCGGCTCGGCGAGCACGGCGGCCAGGGTTTCCGGTGGCAGTGCCGCGAGCAGCACCTTGCCCATCGACGTCGCGGGAGCCGGGAAGCGGGTGCCGATGGTGACGCCGAGCGTCACGATCTTCGGGACGGCCACCCGGGCGACGTAGACGATGTCGCTGCCGTCCAGCTGGGCCATCGAGGTCGACTCGTTGGTCTGCGCGACCAGCTTCTCCATGTGCGGGCGGGCCACGTCCCACATGTTCAGCGCGTTGACGTACGCCATCCCCAGCTCCAGGACGCGCGGGGTGAGGGTGTGGCCACGGCCGACCGCGCGGACGTAGCCCAGCGATTCGAGCGTGATGAGGATGCGCCGGACAGTCGGCCGGGCGAGGCCGGTGGCGGCGGCGATCTCGCTGAGCGTCATCGACGGGCAGGCCGGACGGAAGGAGCGCAGGACGTCGAGGCCACGGGCGAGAGCCTCGATGAAGTCGGGCCCGGCGCCCCTTCCGTTGTCACTCATGTCCTAATGCTTCCATTGCGCCGAGCCGGCGTCCCACTCGGTGTACTGGTAGGGGTTCTCCAGGATCGCGGTCTCGGGGACGTCCGGGTTCATGCCCCGCTGCCACGCCTCCTCCCCCATCGTCTCGCGGAGGTGGTCGATGGTCGAGGCCACCGCGGCCCGCGCGGCGGCGAGGTCGACGCCGACGAGGCGGCCGTCCTGCTTGACGATTCGCCCGCCGACCAGCACGGTGTGCACGTCGCCGCGCTGGGCCTGGAAGACGACGTGACCGTGCGGGTTCAGGATCGGGAACATCACCGGCGACGCGTCGTTCTTGATCAGAACCACGTCGGCCTGTCGGCCGGCGGTGAGGGCGCCGATCGTGGAGTCCATGCCGAGCGCGCGGGCGCCGCCTCGGGTGGCCCACTCGACGACCTGCTCGGCGCGCAGGTGACAGTGGGTGATGGTCTCCTGTTTGGCGTGCGCCTCCAGATGCTCGCGGGAGCGGTCCGCGCCGAGCGTGCTCCGCATCGCCGAGAAGAGGTCGCCGCTCCACCACACGCTGGTGTCCATCGACAGCGACACCGGGATGTCGTGGTGGCGCAACTGCCAGGTGGGCGGGTAGCCCTGACCGGCGCTCTGCTCGCTCTCCGTGGAGACGGAGACGGAGCCGCCGGTCGCGGCGATCCGGTTGTACGAGTCATGGGTGAGCGTCGCCGCGTGCACGTAGACCGTCGACGGGGTCATGAACCCGTTCTCGTGCATCAGCCGGATGCCGTCGTCATTGGTGGCGCCCCAGACTCCGGCGTGGGTGGTCACCGCGGCGCCCAACTCCCGGGCCACCTCGAAGGCGGCCCGCTCCGGGAAGGCCGGGTCACCGGTGACGTCGAACGCCATCTGGAAGCCGGCCAGCTTGCCGCCGTCGATGCGGCGGCGGTGGAAGTCGCGGAACTCCGGCGAGGTGGCCCACTGCCAGGGCCCCTGCTGGATGTTGCCGTAGGCGAGCACGAACCGTCCGTCGACCGCCTCCAGGGCGTCCACCGCCGCGTCGGCGTGCTCGGGCGTCTGGAGCCCGTGTGACCAGTCGACGGTGGTGGTGACACCCGCGTCGATCGCCTCGATGGCGCCGAGCAGGTTGCCGGCGTAGACGTCCTCGGGACGGAACAGCTTGCCGGATTCGAGGTAGTACCAGACGAAGTACTGGGTCAGGGTCCAGTCGGCGCCGTACCCACGCATGGCGGTCTGCCACATGTGCCGGTGGGTGTCGACCATGCCCGGCATCAGGATGCCGCCGGTGGCGTCGATCTCCAGGGCATCGTCGGGCGCGGTGAGGCCGACGCCGACCTCCGCGATCCGGTCGCCGACGACCAGCACGTCGGCGCCGGGCAGCACCGTGTGGGCGTCGTCCATGGTGAGAACCAGGCCGTTTCGGAAGACCACCGGCCGGTCGGTTGCGCTCATCGCCACCCATTCCTTTCCGGGGTACGAGGGGAGCCCGGACTCTTGTCCGCTGTGCGGCCAGCCCGAGTGGCGCAAGTGTGGTCCCGGTCACGAGACGTGTCAAGAGCGTGTTTCCGCGCGATGAATGCACCGTTGACAGGCCCCCTGCGGTATCGCAAGCTGTTCGGGCGGACAGGTGTCCGCAGGACGGGCGGAAACATGGTGCAGCAATCGACGGGGCCACTGGCCGGCCTGCTCGTCGCGGACTTCTCCCGGATCCTCGCCGGGCCGTACGCGACGATGCTCCTGGCCGACCTGGGCGCACAGGTGATCAAAGTGGAGAGTCCCGGTGGCGACGACACCCGCACCTGGATGCCGCCCACACGCAACGGCGTCTCGACGTACTACCTCGGCATCAACCGCAACAAGCGGTCGGTCGCCCTGGACCTCAAGAAACCGGACGACGTGGCCGCCGCGCAGGAGCTGGCCCGCCGCGCCGACGTGATGATCGAGAACTTCCGGCCGGGCGGCCTCGCGCGGTTCGGCCTCGACTACGACAGCGTCGCGGCGAGCAACAACAGGATCGTGTACGCGAGCATCAGCGGTTTCGGCACCGGCGCGGGTAGGGACTTCCCCGGCTACGACCTGATGGTGCAGGCGATCTCGGGCCTGATGAGCCTCACCGGCGACCCGGACGGCTCGCCGTACCGGGCCGGGATCTCCGTCTTCGACGTCATGGCCGGGCTGCACGCGAACATCGGCATCCTCGCCGCGCTGCGCCACCGTGGCGAGACCGGGCGGGGTCAGCACGTCGAGGTCAACCTGCTCAGCTCGGCGCTGTCCGGGCTGGTCAACCACTCCAGCGGCTACGTCGCCGGCGGCACCGTCCCGTTCCGGATGGGCAACGCGCACCCCAGCCTCTTCCCGTACGAGCCGCTGCCCACCGCCGACGGCGAGCTGATCGTCATCGCCGGCAACGACGGGCAGTTCCGCAAGCTCTGCCAGGTGCTCGACCTGCCCGAGCTGCCCGACGACCCGCGCTTCGGGCGCAACCAGGACCGCACCGCCAACCGCGAGGAGCTCCGACCGCTGCTGGTGCAACGACTCGCCCAGCGGACCAAGGACGAGTGGTTCCGGGACCTGCTCGCCGCGGGCGTCCCCTGTGCGCCGATCAACACCATCGACGGCGGCGTGGCGCTCGCCGAGGAGCTGGGGCTCGATCCGGTCGTGGCCGTCGGTGACGTGCCCGGCGTCCGCAACCCCATCACCTTCTCCGACACCCCGGCGCGCTACGAGCTGCCGCCGCCCGGGCTCGACGAACACGGCGAGGAGATCCGCGCGTGGCTGAAGAACTGAGCTTTCCGACCGGGATCGGCACGTCCGACCCGACGAGCATCTCCCTGCTCGGGCAGGACCTGGCCGGCGACCTGATGGGCGAGGTCGGCTTCGGCGAGCTGGCGTACTGGCTGGTCGCCGGCCGCCGGCCCACCCGGGGTGAGGTGCGGGTCTTCGAGGCGGTGCTGGTGGCACTCGCCGATCACGGCTTCACCCCGACGGCGATCGCGGCCCGGCTGACGTACCTGTCGGCGCCGGAGTCGTTGCAGGGCGCGCTCGCCGCCGGCCTGCTCGGCGGCGGCTCCCGCTTCCTCGGTGTCACCGAGGACTGTGGACGCTTCCTCGCCGACACCCTCGCGGGGGCCGGTGAGGTGACCGACTACGACGCGCTGGCGCTCGACGCGGTCACCCGGGCCAGGCAGGAGCGCCGACTGGTCCCCGGGCTCGGGCATCCGGTGCACAAGGAGCAGGACCCGCGCACGCCCGTGCTGATCCGGATCGCCACCGAGGAGGGTCTGCACGGCCCGCACCTGCGGCTGTTC
The DNA here is from genome assembly GCF_006715105.1 of Micromonospora sp. A202. NCBI lineage: Bacteria > Bacillati > Actinomycetota > Actinomycetes > Micromonosporales > Micromonosporaceae > Micromonospora > Micromonospora sp. A202. The sequence continues at coordinate 3,593,167 of NZ_VFMP01000001.1, forward strand.
GAGGCGATCGGGCGGGTGCACCCGCAGGTGCTCGGCCGGACCCTGCCCCTCAACGGCGCCGGGGTCTGCGGGGCGGCGCTCGCCGACCTCGGGCTCCCCGTCGAGATGCTGCGCGGTTTCGCCCTGCTGGCCCGCGCGGCGGGGCTGCTCGGGCACCTCGCCGAGGAGCGGCGCCGCCCGCTCGGCATGGACATCTACCGCACCGTGGACCGCAACGCCGTCTACGAGCCCTGATCCCCCTCTGCTGCCAGCGAAAGGAGCCCAATGGCCACCGTCGTAGCGGTCATCGCCTCCACCCACCACCCCTTCTACTACCGGGCCAGCACGGCCACCGGCGATGACCGGCCGCCGTTCGCCGACGAGTGGACCAGCAAGATCCTGGCCTTCCGGGAGACGTTGACCCGGGCCCGGCCCGACGTGCTGGTGATGGTCGGCTCCGACCACTTCCACCAGCTCTGGCTGGACAACATGCCGCAGTTCCTGGTCGGCAAGGCACCCTCGTACGACGCGAACTGGTACAACGAGGAACGCGAGTTCGGGCTGCCCCGGATGCTGCTCAAGGGCCAGGAGGACCTGTCCGGGCACATCCTGCGGGCCGGGCTCGACTCCGGTTTCGACCTCGCGTTCAGCAACGAGCTGCGCATCGACCACAGCATCACCTGCCCGATCATCACGCTGCGGCCCGAGGCCGACCTGCCGATCGTGCCGATCTACACGAACATCTTCGCGCCGCCGCTGCCGCAGCCGAAGCGCTTCGTGCAGCTCGGCGAGGCCATCCGGGAGATCGTCGAGTCGTGGCCGTCGCACCTGCGGGTGGCCGTGATCGGCACCGGTCACCTGTCACTGGAGCTGGGCGGCCCCCGGCAGTTCGGCCCGCACGGCCCGGACCCGGAGTTCGACCAGCGGGCCGTCGAGTGGATCGCCAACGGCGACCTGGACGGCTGCCTGCGCGAGGTCACGCTGGACAGCCTGCACTCGCCGGGCAACGCCACCCACGGCTTCATGGACTTCATGCTCATGATGGGCGTGGCCGGGGCCGGCGCGAAGGCCGACCACGTCGACACCCTCGATCTGTTCCACACCATGGAGGCCTACTTCACCTGGTACCCGAACGGAGCGCCAGCGGCATGAGCAAGTACCTGCTGAACAAGTTCCTCTTCATGGTCGACCGGGACCCCGAGCTGGTCGAGCGCTACCGCAGCGAGCCGCGTGACCTGGTCACCTGGTGGGAGGCCGAGTGCGCCAACACAGTGCTGAACTGCCACACCGGCGAGGCGAGCACCTGGTTGCGCTTCGACGACGTGGAGCGGGAAGCGTTGGCCACCCACGACCACGTGAAGCTGTTCGAGTTGGGGGCACACCCGTTCCTCACCCTGACCCTCTTCATCGCCCTCTTCGAACGGGACAACACCGAGCCGCTGGAATACCAGAAGTCCTACGGCGCACGGCTGGCGCACTTCCCGATGCCCTACCCGGACATCGCGACGTGATCCGCGCGGCAGTGCTCAACGCCTGCGGCACACCGCCGACGATCACCGAGCGGCCGGCGCCCGTGCCGGCCGACGACGAGGTGGCGGTCACCGTCGAGGCCTTGCCGATCACCCCGCTGGACCTGCTCTGCGCCAGCGGCACCAGCTACTTCGGCGCGCCGAGCACCCCGTACGTGCCGGGTGTGCAGGGTGTCGGCCGGCTCGCCGACGGCTCGGCCGTCTGGTTCGGCACGTCGGCCGGGATGAGGTCCGGCGTCGACGGCAGCATGGCGACCACCGTCGCGGTGCCCTCCGCCGACGTGGTGGCGCTGCCGTCCGGCGTACCGCTGACCCTGCTCGCGGCCCTGGGTCTCTCCGCGGTGGCCGCCCACGCGGCGCTGACCCACGGCGGTGGCCTGACCGCCGGCGAGCAGGTCATCGTGCTCGGGGCCGGCGGCGTGGTCGGCCAGGCTGCCGTCCAGCTGGCTCTGCTCGGCGGCGCCCGCCGGGTCATCGCCGTGGCCCGCTCTGCCTCGGCACGGGCCCGCGCCGAGGAGCTCGGCGCGGCGGTCGCCATCCCGCTGCTGCCCGACGACGACGTCGCGTCGATGGCCGACCGACTCCGTGAGGTCGCCGACGGTCCGGTCGACCTCGTCCTCGACCCGGTCTTCGGTGTCCCGGCGGCGGCGGCCCTGCGGGTGCTGCGCCCCGGTGGCCGGTTGGTCAACCTGGGCAGCGCGGCGGGGGCAACCGCGCCGATCGAGTCCGCCGTGCTGCGCGGCGGCTCGCTGCGAATGGTCGGCTACACCAACAACGGGCTGTCGACCGCGCAACGGGCGGCGGCGCTGGGCGTGGTGGCCGGGCACGCGGCGGCGGGGCGGCTCACCGTCGACCACGAGATCGTGCCGTTCGACTCGGTCGCGGACGCCTGGGCCCGGCAGGACGCCGGCATCGCCGCCGGGCGAATCGTGCTGGCGCTCTGACCGGGCCGGGTCCCAGCCAGGGACCGCGAGACCCTGGATAGAGCGCACCTGGTTGGGGTGCCGGGCCGGTGCGACGGTCGGTCCATGACAACTTCCACCTACGCCGTCACCGGCCACTGGATCGGTGGCGAGACCGTCGCCGGCTCCGCCGGCACCCTTCCCGTCGTGAACCCCGCCACCGGCGAGGTCGTCGCCGAGACCCCGGCCGGCACCGCCGATGACGTCGACAGTGCCGTCGCCGCCGCCCGGGCAGCCTTCCCGGCCTGGGCGGCGACCACGCCGCAGCACCGGGCGGACGTCCTGCGCCGCCTCGGCGCGGGCCTCGCCGCCCGCACGGAGGAGATCGCCCAGGCGATCACCGCCGAGATGGGCTCTCCGATCGGGATGTCCCGGACCGCCCAGGTCGGTTTCCCGGCCGCGGTGGTCGAGTCGGTTGCCGGCCTGGCCGACGACTTCGCGTGGACCGAGGAGGTCGGCAACTCGCTGATCGTCCGTGAGCCGATCGGTGTGGTCGGTGCGATCACACCGTGGAACTTCCCGTTGCAGCAGATCGTCTCCAAGCTGGCGCCGGCGCTGCTCGCCGGCAACACGATGGTCTTCAAGCCGTCCGAGAACGCCCCGCTGACCGCGCGCATCCTCGCCGAGGTCGCCGCCGAGGCCGGCGTACCGGCGGGTGTGTTCAACGTCGTCTACGGCACCGGGGCGGTCGTCGGGGAGGCGATCTCCGCCCACCCGGACATCGACATGATCTCGTTCACCGGCTCCACCCGTGCCGGGCAGCGGATCTCCTCGGTGGCCGCGGCGACCGTCAAGCGGGTCGCGCTGGAGCTGGGCGGCAAGGGCGCGAACATCATCCTCGACGACGCCGACCTGCCCGCCGCGGTCGAGCGGGGTCTCATGATGGCGTTCAGCAACGGCGGTCAGGTCTGCGGCGCGTGGCCGAGGATGCTGGTGCCCGCCTCCCGTCAGGACGAGGTCGTGGCGTTGGCCGTCGAGGCGGCGAAGCAGTACACCGTCGGCGACCCGAACGACGGGGCCACCCGGATCGGTCCGATGGCCTCCGAGGCACACCGGCAGAAGGTCGTCGGCTACATCGAGCGGGGCAGCGCCGACGGTGCCCGGCTGGTGTTCGGCGGGCCGGACCGGCCGGAGGGCCTGACGAACGGCGCCTACGTCCAGCCGACGATCTTCGCCGACGTCGACCCGTCCTCCGCGATCGCTCAGGAGGAGATCTTCGGGCCGGTGCTGACGATCATCCCGTACGCCGACGAGGAGGAGGCCGTGGCCATCGCCAACGGCACCCTGTACGGCCTGACCAGCGGTGTCTTCGGCGAGCCGGAGCACGCCCTCGCCGTGGCGCGGCGGCTGCGCGTGGGCCAGGTCGACGTGAACGCCGGGCACTGGAACCCGCTCGCGCCGTTCGGCGGCTACAAGCAGTCCGGCAACGGCCGCGAGTTCGGCCGCTTCGGCCTGGAGGAGTTCCTGGAGACCAAGTCCATCCAGCGCTGACCGAACCGGACAACCCCCCACCCGCGGGACGCACCGGCCCCGCGTCCCGCTGGCCCGCCTGCCCCAGGATCCCGCGCGATCTTGGGGCAGGCGGAACACCGTCGCCGGGCTCGCCTGTTGCAGTGAAAAGGCCGGCCCCTGCCGGCACGCAGTGATCGGAGACACCGTGGACCGCGCCCAACTGGCCAGTTTCCTGCGCACCCGACGGGAGGCGCTCCAGCCCGAGGACGTGGGGTTGCCCCGGGGGCCGCGTCGGCGTACCGGTGGGCTGCGGCGCGAGGAAGTCGCCACGTTGAGCGGGATGTCCACCGACTACTACAGCCGGTTGGAGCAGCAGCGGGGGCCGCACCCGTCGGAGCAGATGCTCGCCGCCCTGGCCCGTGGCCTGCGGCTCTCCCTGACCGAACGCGACCACCTGTTCCAGCTCGCCGGCCACGCGATCCCCCACCGGGCGGTACGGGCCGACCACGTCAACCCGGGGATGATGCGCATCCTCGACCGGATGCACGACACCCCGGCCCAGGTGGTGAACCACCTCGGCGAGACCCTGGCGCAGACCGCGCCGGCCGTCGCCCTGCTCGGCGACGAGACCCGGTACGCCGGGCTGGCGCGCAGCGCGCACCACCGCTGGTTCACCGACCCGACCGCGCGGCAACTGCACCCGGCGGAGGATCACCGGACGCAGAGCCGCCTGCTCGTGGCGGACCTGCGGGCGTCGTACACCCGTGACGGGCGCGGCTCGCGGGCCGCCGCCCTCGTCGACGACCTGCTGGCCAGGAGCCCGGAGTTCGCGCAGCTGTGGCGCGAGCACCCGGTGCCGACCGGCTACTGCCCGTCGAAGCACTTCCTGCACCCGGAGGTCGGGGCGTTGGAGCTGCACTGCCAGACCCTGGTGGACCCCGACCACTCCCAGACGCTGCTGGTCTTCACCGCCGTGCCCGGCTCGGAGAGCGACGAGAAGCTGCGGCTGCTCGCCGTCATCGGCGGCCAGCTCGTCTGATCCCGGTGACCGGCCCGCCGAGGTAGCGGGCCGGGCTGACGCCCAGGTACCGCCGGAAGTGGCGGGTCAGATGCGCCTGGTCGAAGAATCCGGCCGCGACGGCGGCCTCGGCCGGTCGCTGCCCGGCGAGGAGCAGGCGACGGACCAGCTCGACCCGGCGGCCGGTCAGGTACGAGTGCGGCGGCACGCCGTGCACGTGGGTGAACGTCCGGACCAGGTGGGTCGGGTGGGCGTGCAGAAGCTCGGCGGCCTCGCCCAGCGTGACGCCCTCGACGGTGCGGGCGTCCAGCAGCTCCCGGAGTCGCACCGCGAGGCCGGGTCCGGCCGGCTGGCCCTCGACCGGGGGGCGCTGACGGAGCTGGCCGCGCAGCCGCTCCAGGATGAGCGCGAGCCGACTCTCGGCCTCGAACTCGTCCCCGGGTGCGGCGAGCACCTGGTGCAGGTGGTGGATCCGGTCGCGTAGCTGCGGGTCGGCCAGGTCCGGTTCGTCGACCGCCCGGCCGACCAGCTCGGCACCGAGCGCCGAGGTGTCGAGATACAGGACCCGTTTGCGGAACCCGCCCGGTGTGGCGGAGCTGCCGTCGTGCGGCACGTACGGCGGCAGCAGGGTGACCGACGTGCGCAGCGCACCGTGCCGGTGCCGGTCCAGGTCGAAGCGGACCGCTCCGTCGTCGACGATCAGCAGCGTCCACACGTCGTGGATGTGTCGGGGATAGGCGTGGTCCACGAAATGGGCGTGGAAGACCTCGGCGACCCCGGCTACCAGGGGTCGCCACGCGTTGACGTGCGAGCCCGCCGGGCGGGTGGCCACGCTAAGAACGTACAAGACCAGTCTGTCTCGGGGCGGGCAGGCTCGACGCCATGACCGAACCGATCCGCTTTCCCACCAAGATCGCTGTGCTGCTCCGTGACGACCTGGCGAGCTGGCAGCGGTTGAACGTCACCGCCTTCCTGGTCAGCGGCATTGCGAACGCCCAGCCGGAGCTGCTCGGCGAGGAGTACCGCGACGCGGACGGCACCCGGTACCTGCCGATGTTTCGCCAGCCCGTGCTGGTCTTCGCCGGCGATCGGGCGACGCTGGTCGGCGCGCACTCGCGGGCCCTCTCCCGCGGGCTGGGGCTCGCGGTCTTCACGGCCGACCTGTTCGCCACCGGCAACGACCGGGACAACCGCGCGGCCGTGCAGGCGGTCGGTCGGGAGAAGCTCGACCTGGTGGGCCTGGCGCTGCACGCCCCGCGCAACGTGGTGGACAAGGTGCTCAAGGGCGCGTCGATGCACCCGTGACACTGACCGTGTCACCACGGGTCGGCGCCCCACTCCGGCGCCGACCCGTGGTGGTCAGCCGTCGGCCCCCAACGCCGCCACCGGGCTGACCCGCGACGCCCGCCGTGCCGGCAGCACTCCGGCCAACGCGGTCAGCGCGACCAGCGTCACGAAGAGCCCGACCAGCGGCAGCACCGGCACGGTCAGCGGTGCGTTGATCCCCAGGGCGTGCACCGCCAACCAGGCGTACGGGACGCCGAGCAGCAGACCGATGGTCGCACCGATCACCCCGTACAGGCCGGACTCGACGGTCAACATGGTGCGTAGGCCGGTCCGGGACAGGCCGATCGCCCGCAGCAACCCGGACTCGCGGATCCGCTCCACCACCGACAGCGCGGTGGTGGAACCCACGCCGACGACGGCGATCAGCACGGTCAGGCTGACCAGACCGACAGCGATCCAGATCAGGGTGCGCACCAGGGCGTCGTTGCGGTCCCGTTCGTCGGCGAGCACCGCGAGGCCCACCCCGTCGGTGCCGGCGATCGCCTGCCGCAGCGCCCGCACACCGGCGGTCCGGCCGTCCTCGCCGGCTCCGGCCGCGTCGGCCAGCAGACCGGTGTACGCCGTGGGAACGCCGAGCCGGTCGAGGTCCCCCCGGTCGGCCAGGATGCCGACGTGCAGGGGGCCTTCGGCGGGGAGGACCGCGGCGACGCGTACGTCCACGGTCCGCCCGCCGAGGGTGAGCGTGGCGGTGTCGCCGACGTGCAGTCCGGCGTCCCCGGCGACCCAACCGGCGAGCACGATCCGACCCGGACCACGATCGGCCAGGGCACCCTGCGCCACGTCCAGGTCCCGGATCGTCGGCAACGCGGCCACGTCCAGGTCGCTCGTCGGGTAACCGGACTCGATGTCGCCGAGCTGATCACCGCCGCGCGTCAGGGTGACGTCGCCGACCCGCCGGTACGGCACCACCCGGGCCAGCGCCCCGTCCGCCGTCTTCGCCTGGGTGACGAGGGCCCCCGGCAGCGTCCCGCCGTTGCTGGTGACCTCGAAGTCGGTCGGCGCGGACAGCGCCACCTCGCGGTCGGCGAGGACCTGAAGCGACGCGCCGCCGATGACCACCCCGGAGATCAGGGTGACGCCGAGCGCGACGACGACGGAGACCGCTGCCGCCCGACGCGGCGCCCCACCGATCCCGCCGACCGACATCCGCCCGAGCGGTCCGAGCTGGCGCAGCGGCCAACCCACCACGGCCAGCACCGGCCGCACCAGCAGCGGCCCGAGGGCCACCAGCGCGAAGAACGCCAACCCGCCGGACCCGACCAGCAGGAGCAGCGGCATCACAGGGTCGTACGTCGACTGGTCCGGCTCCGGCAACTGGCTGACCGTCACGACGGCGGCCAGCACCGCGCCGACTGCCAGGAGCAGCCCGAACACCAGGCGGAGCACCCCGATGCCGCGCCGGCCGGAGGTGGTGCTCGCCGTCCGCAGTGCCTCCAGCGGGGAGACCCGGGCGGCCGAGAGCGCCGGCGCCAGGACGGCCAGCACGGTGACCACGACAGCGCCGATCACCACCACGCCCGCCGTCGCCAGTGGCAGGCCCGGCGAGGAGACGGCCATGCCGGAGGCGCGCAGGATGGCCGGCAGCGCGTACCCGAGGGCGAGTGCGCTGGCCACCCCGATGACGCCGGCGACCAGCCCGGTCAGCGCCCCCTCGGCGGTCATCGCCCCCACCAGGGCGCCCCGGTCCGCGCCGACCGCACGCAGCAACGCGAGCTGCCGCATCCGCTGGGCGAAGACGATGCGGAAGGTCGAGGTGACCACCAGCGCCGCCGCGACGACAGCGATCGAGACGAACATGCCGACCAGGATGAAGAGCCTGCCGACCTCCTCGGCCGCCGCGTTGGCCTCCGCCTGGCGTACCTGCGCACCGGTCCGGATCGGCTGGCCGGCGACCGCCGCGACCACCTGTTGGCGGATGGTCTCCGTCGACGTGCCCGGCGCCACCCGCACGTCGACGCGCTCCAGGGCCGTCAGGCGTCCCCAGGACGTCACGACGTTGTCCGGGGCGTACGCGTCGTACCCGGCGTCGGCCGCGCTGTCGACCAACCCGGTCACGGTGAGCCGGGCGGGCGTGGTGAGTTCACCGCCCGTGCCGCTGGTCGTGGCGCCGACCGGCAGCCCGAGCCGCTCGGCGGTTCGCGGGGTGACCGCGATCTCGCCGGGGGCGTCGGGGTAGCTGCCTTCGATGACCCGGACCCTGGTCAGCGGGCCGGTGCCCGGATCGGCCTGGAGGTTCAGGTACCCCTCACCGATGGACACCCCGGTCGACACCCGGCTCACCGCCTCGGCCACACCGGGCACGGCGCGGACGCGCTCCAGATCCGCCACAGTGGGTGGCGCGTGGTCGAGGTCGCCGATCACCAGGTCGGTGGCGGCCGGGGTGCCGCTCAGGTTGTCGCGCACGGTTCGTTCGGTGATCTGCTGCACCAGCACGGTGCCGAAGACGACGAAGGACGCGACCAGGATCGCCAGACCGGTCAGGATCAGCCGGCCGGGTCGTCGGGCCGCGGCGCTCGTCTGGGTACGCAGCACTGTCGCCCTCATGCGCGGGCCGCCAGATCACGCAGCGCGTCGGTGACCGAACCCTGGTCCGGCTTGTCGATCTCGCCGGCGATCCGACCGTCGGCGAGCAGCACCACCCGGTCGGCGTACGCGGCGGCGATCGGGTCGTGGGTCACCATGACGACGGTCTGACCGAGGTCGCGTACCGAGTCGCGCAGGATGGTGAGCACCTCCGCGCCGGAGCGGGAGTCGAGGTTGCCGGTCGGCTCGTCGGCGAAGACCACCTCGGGCCGTGCCACCAACGCCCGGGCCAGCGCCACGCGCTGCTGCTGACCGCCGGACAGCTCGCTCGGCCGGTGCTTCAGGCGGTCGCCGAGGCCCAGCAGGTCGACCAGGCGCGCCAGGAGTTCGGCGTCGGGCTGCCGGCCGGCGAGGTCCAGCGGCAGGGTGATGTTCTGCGCGGCGGTCAGCTGCGGCAGCAGGTTGAAGGACTGGAAGACGAACCCGATCCGCTCCCGGCGTACCCGGGTCAGCGTCCGGTCCGACTGGCCGGTCAGCTCCGTGCCGCCGAGCAGGACACGGCCGGAGGTGGCGGTGTCGAGGCCGGCGAGGCAGTGCATCAGGGTCGACTTGCCGGACCCGGACGAACCCATGATCGCGGTGAACTCGGCCCGACCGAAGCCGACCGAGACACCGTCCAGGGCACGGACCGCGGTGTCCCCGCTGCCGTACACCTTCACCAGGTCGACGGCGGCGACGGCCGCTTGGCTGGTGTCCGGTGGGGCGTGGGTCGTCATTGTTCCTCCAGTGGCTGCGATGTGACCTGGGAAGCCTCGCCGCCACCGACGGGTGGGCGCATCGGCCCGGGGCCGGGTATCGCGGTCGCCGGGTCTGTCTTTCGGCCGATCTGCCACCTCCGTCCGGTTGGCTACGCTGGGTCATCATGAGCGCGCCGGATCTTCGACTGTGGTGGATACGTCTGGCCCAGGCTGCCGGGCTGGTTGCCTTTGGCCTGCTCGCTCTCTTCGACTTCGCGGCCAGCACGGCGGATGACCGCGGCATCGTCGGTCTCGTGCTCCTGCTGGTGCCGATGGGGTTGGCGGTGGCGACGGTGCCACTCTGGCTGCCGGTGCACCGGCCGGGTTCCCGCCGGCTGCCGGTGGCCGCGCTGGCACTCGCCACCGCCTCACTGGCCGTGACCGCGGGGGTGGTGCTCATCTCCGGAGGCGGTGGCATCCTGCCCGCCCGCACCTGGGGGCTCGCCGAGTCGGCCGGGCTGATCGGTGTGGTCTTCGTGGTGAGCCGCTGGGGCGCGCCCCGGCTCGCCCCGTGGGCGGCGGTGGCGGCCGGGCTCGCCGTCGCCGCGATGCCGCTGCGCGTCGGCACCGAGAACCTGCTGGTGATCTTCGGTCTGCTCCAGGTAATCGCCGCGGCGGGCGCCGCCGGGGTGGGGCTCTACCTGCGGATCGTGGCCGCCGGTCGGGAACGGGCGATCGCGCTGGTCCGGGCCGAGCAGCGTGCCGAGTTCGCCCGCGATCTGCACGACTTCATCGCCCACCACGTGACCGGCATCGTGGTGCAGGCGCAGGGCGCCCGGTTCGTCGCCGAACAGGACCCGCAACGGGTCATCGTCGCCCTGGAGCAGATCGAGCGGGCCGGTGCGGAGACGATGGCCTCGATGCGGCGGATGGTCGGGATCCTGCGTAACCCGAACGCCCCGCCGGACGCGCCGTTGGCCCCACTGGCCGGGGTGAGCGAGTTGGAACCACTGGTGACGGGGTTCAACGGGGCAGCGAATGCGCCAGCCCGGCTGCACGTCGACGGCGACCTGGGCGGACTGCCGGTGGAGGTCTCGACCTCGGCGTACCGGGTGGTGATGGAGGGGCTGACCAACACCCGCCAGCACGCGCCGGACGCCCGATCGGTGGACGTGGCAGTGCGACGTACCTCCGACTGGCTTCTGGTCCGGGTGGCCGACGACGGCGCCACCGGGCGCACCGCGCCGGCCCGGGGGCACGGCTTCGGTCTGATCGGCCTCACCGAGCGGGTACGCGCCCTCGGTGGCACGATCACCGCCGGACCGGGGGTCGCCGGTGGGTGGGTGCTCGATGCGGCGTTCCCGCTGCGCACGGCGGTGGGGCGGTGATCCGGGTGTTGATCGCCGACGACCAGGCGATGGTCCGGACCGGCTTCGGCATGATCATCGGGTCGCAGTCGGACATGACGGTGGTCGGCGAGGCCGCCGACGGAGTCGCGGCCGTGGAACTGGCCCGGCGGCTGCGCCCGGACGTGGTGCTGCTGGACATCCGGATGCCCCGCCTCGACGGTCTGGAGGCACTGCGGCTGCTCGCGGGGCCGGGCGTCGCCGACCCGATCCGGGTGGTCGTGGTGACCACCTTCGACCTGGACGAGTACGTGCACACCGCGCTGTCCAACGGCGCCTGCGGCTTCCTGCTCAAGGACTCCGGCCCGGCGCTGCTCATCGAGGCGGTCCGCGCGGCCGTGTCCGGTGACGCGCTGATCAGCCCGTCCATCACGGTACGGCTGCTGGAGCACCTCAGCTCCCCCGCTCCGGCCCGCGACGACGCCGGGCTGTCACCACGGGAACTCGACGTGGTGAAGCTCGTCGCTCGGGGCCTGACCAACGCCGAGATCGCCGCCCAGCTCTTCATCGCCGTCGGCACGGTCAAGACCCACCTGGCCAGCGTGCAGATGAAACTCAAGGCCCGCAACCGGGTCGAGATCGCCGCCTGGGCCTGGGAACGGCGCCTCGTCGGCTAGAGGCACGCGATGGCCGGCGGGCCGAATGGGGTTGGGTGGTGACCGAACACCACCCGCCTGGCGGCCTCTGCACGGTGGCGGACGAATAACGCTCGACTCCGGGGTCTGGCGCGCGCCGCGACATATTGCGACGCTAACGCCTGTGTATGACTACGACCTGTTGGTGCTGGGCTCCGGACCCAGCGGTCAGAAGGCCGCGATCGCCGCCGCCAAGCTCGGCAGGCGGGTCGGCATCGTGGACCGCCGCGACATGATCGGTGGGGTGTGCATCAACACCGGCACCGTCCCCTCCAAGACCCTGCGCGAGGCCGTGCTCTACCTGACCGGGCTGAGCCAGCGCGACCTCTACGGCAGCAGCTACCGGGTCAAGGACGAGATCACGGTCAGCGACCTGGCGGCCCGGACGCAGCACGTGATCGCCCGGCAGACCGACGTCATCCGCAATCAACTGGCCCGCAACCGGGTCGCGATGATCACCGGCACCGGGCGCTTCGCGGACCCGCACACGATCTGGGTCGACGGCGGCTCCGGCCGCGAGTCCAGAGTGACCTTCGACAAGATCATTATTGCCGCCGGCACGCGCCCGGCCCGCCCGGACAGCGTCGACTTCGACGACCGGACGATCGTGGACTCCGACGGCGTCATCAATCTCCAGGCCGTGCCGCGCAGCATGGTCGTGGTCGGCGCCGGCGTGATCGGCATGGAGTACGCGTCGATGTTCGCCGCGCTCGGCACCAAGGTGACAGTCGTGGAACGCCGGGACCGGATGCTCGAGTTCTGCGACGAGGAGGTCGTCGAGTCGCTGAAGTACCACCTGCGCGACCTGTCCGTGGCGTTCCGCTTCGGCGAGGAGGTCGCCGCCGTGGAGAAGCACCAGACGGCGGCGCTCTGCATCCTCAAGAGCGGCAAGAAGATCGTCGCGGACACTGTCATGTACTCGGCCGGCCGGCAGGGCCAGACCGACGACCTCGCGCTGGAGGCGGCCGGGCTGGAAGCGGACCGACGGGGCCGGATCGCTGTCGACGCCAACTACCGCACCCCGGTCGACAACATCTACGCCGTCGGCGACGTGATCGGCTTTCCCGCCCTCGCGTCCACCTCAATGGAGCAGGGCCGATTGGCCGCGCAGCACGCCTGCGGCGAGCCGATCCGGGAAATGCACGGGCTGCAACCGATCGGCATCTACACGATCCCGGAGATCAGCTTCGTCGGGCAGACCGAAGCGCAGCTCACCGACACCTCGACACCGTTCGAGGTGGGCATCGCGCGCTACCGGGAGCTGGCCCGGGGCCAGATCGTGGGCGACTCGTACGGCATGCTGAAACTGCTGGTCTCCCCCGACGACGGCCGACTGCTCGGGGTGCACGTGTTCGGCACTGCCGCCACCGAGATCGTCCACATCGGTCAGGCGGTGATGGGCTGCGGCGGCACGATCGACTACCTGATAGACGCGGTGTTCAACTACCCGACGCTGGCCGAGGCGTACAAGGTCGCGGCCCTGGACGCCTCCAACAAGATCCGCAACATAACCCGCATAGACGGCTGACCCCGCCCCGCCCACCCCATCCTCCGACGGGGTCGATCATGGAGTTGTGGTGGGCAGCATCACCGCTTTCGCGGCTTCTGCCGGGCACCACAACTCCATGATCGACGGGGCGGTGGGGAATCTAGCTTGCTGAGCAGGTTGGGGTCAGGGTGCCGGCGGTGCCGTTGGCCTGGAAGCCCCACTCGGTGAACTGGCCGGCGCCGACCTGGCCGTTGTAGGCGACGTTGGTCCAACTCGTCGAGCCGGTGCTACCGCTGCGGTTGGCGTTCCAGGCGTTGGTGACCGTCGCGCCGGACGGCAACGCGATGCCGACCGTCCAGCCGTTGATGGCCGACGAGCCGGCCGTCACCTTCACCGTGGCCACGAAGCCACCCGTCCACTGGTTCACCGACACCGTCGCGGTGCAGCCGCCCTGCCCCGGAGGCGGGGTCGTGGGCGGGTCGGTCGGCGGGTCGGTCGGCGGATCGGTGGGTGGGTCCGTCGGCGTGGTGCCGTTGTTCAGTGCGGCGAGGACCGCGTCGTACGCCGGCTTCTTGGACCCGTTGCTGTTGAACAGCAGCGGCGTCTGCGACGCCCGCCACGAGTCACTGTCGCGGATGCCCCACACGGTGATGCCGTTGCAGCGGGGCACCGCGAGGCAGTCCTCCACCACGCTGCGGTAGGTGGCTGCGGATGCGCCCTGGATGTCCAGTTCGGTGATCTGCACGTCCACACCCAACGCGGCGAAGCTCGACAGCGTGGTGCGGTAGTTGCTCACGTAGGGCGAGTCGTTGTTGAAGTGCGACTGGAAACCGACGCAGTCGATCGGCACACCACGGGCCTTGAAGTCGCGGACCATGTTGTACACGCCCTGCGTCTTGGCGTGCGTCCAGTTGTCGGTGTTGTAGTCGTTGTAACAGAGCTTGGCGTTCGGGTCGGCGGCACGCGCGGCGCGGAACGCCGCCTCGATCCAGTCGTTGCCCGTGCGCTGGAGGTTGGAGTCACGGCGGCCACCGGAGCTGCCGTCCGCGAACGCCTCGTTCACGACGTCCCACGCCACGACCTGGCCCCGGAAGTGGGTCGCCACCTGCGTCACGTGGTTGAGCATCGCCGACCGCAGAGCGGTGCCACTCATGCTCTCCATCCAGCCGGGCTGCTGGGAGTGCCACGCCAGCGTGTGACCACGCACGTTCATGCCGCGGCTGCGCGCGTGGTTGACGATCTGGTCCGCCGCCCCGTAGCTGAACTGGCCCTGCTGCGGCTCGGTGGCGTTCATCTTCATTTCGTTCTCGGCCGTCACCATATTGAACTCACGGTTCAATATCGTCGTGTAGGCGCTGTCGGAGAGCTTGAATCCGGCCACGGCCGTACCGAAATAGCGGCCCTTCTCGGCGGCGGAAGCGCCGAGCGTGGTCCCGGCGGCGGCGGGTGCCGTCGCGAACAGCGCCATGCCGGCGGCGAGCGCACCCGCGCCGGCCAGCGCGAGCGCGGCTCTCGATGCCGCCTTCCACTTCGTTCTTCTCATCGTGCGACTCCTTCTGTGGTGATGGGGTGGTGGGGAATCAGGACACCGAGCAGACGGCACCGTTCAGGGCGAACGACGAGGGCTTGCCGGTGCCGCCGGCATGGGTGGCCTGGAAGCCGATCTCGACCGACGCGTTCGGGGCGATGGCGGCGTTGTAGGAGACGTTGCGGGCGGTGACCGCACCGCTCGTCGGGGCGTACTGGGCGTTCCAGCCGCTGGTGATGACCTGTCCGCTGGGCAGCGTGAAGGCCAACGCCCACCCGTTCACGGCGGCCGTGCCGGTGTTGGTGATGGTCACGCTCGCGGTGAGCCCGTTGTTCCAGGCGTTGACCGTGTAGCCGACCCGGCAGGCGCCCGCGCTGGGCGGCGGCGTTGTCGGAGGCGGCGTCGTCGGAGGTGGCGTGGTCGGCGGCGGAGTCGTCGGGGGCGGAGTGGTCGGCGGCGGAGTCGTCGGCGGAGTGGTGCCGTCCAGCCCGAAGAAGCGGATCACCTGCGCGGCGTCGACCGGCAGGTTGTGCGAGACACCCTGCATGCTGATCGCCTCGACCGGCGCCATCGCGCCGCTGCTGCCGTAGCGGGTGCGGGTGTAGCCGGACTGCGGGGTGTCGGTGAACGTCGGGGTCTGGCTCAGCCCGTGCACGTTGGTCCACTGCTTGACCTGCTCACCGAAGTTCGGGTAGCGCAGCGTCTCGTCGTTGGTGCCGTGCCAGATCTGCATCCGTGGTCGCTGGCCGGTGTAGCCCGGGTACGCCTCGCGGACGAGGTCACCCCACTGCTGTGGGGTCTTGATGAGCTGCCCGTTCGCGCACTCGCTGTTCCACTCGGAGCTGCCGCCGGTGGCGAAGCAACCGAACGGCACCCCCGCGAAGGACGCACCCGCCGCGAACACGTCCGGATAGACGCCCAGCATGACGTTGGTCATCATCGCCCCGGAGGAGGTGCCGGTGGCGAAGATCCGCGCGGGGTCGGCCGAGTAGCGCTGCCGCACGTACTCGACCATCGACATGAGCCCGACCGGGTCGCTGCCACCGCCACGACGTAACGCCTGCGGCGAGTAGACGTCCCAGCACTTGCTGCTGCGGGTGGCCGACGGGTAGATCACGATGAACCCGTACCGGTCCGCGAGGGATGCGTACTGGGTGCCCGAATGGAACGCCGGGCCCGTTCCGGTGCAGTAGTGCATGGCCAGGAGGATCGCCGGTCGGGTCGCCACCCGGTCCGGGACGTAGAGGTGCATCTGGAGGTTGGTGGGGTTGGTGCCGAAGTTGGTCACCTGCGTGAGCGTCGCCGCCGACGCCGGTGTGGGGAACGTCAACGCGGCGGCGGCCAGCGTCACGGCCGCCAGCACGACGCCAAGCGTCCTTGTCTTCAGTGTCATCGTCGCGATCCCTTGCGAAAAAGGCGCGTGGAAGGGGACTTAAGTCGAGGACTGCCCTTCGCCCGACCTTGACCGCGGCTCGCGTGACCATGCCAGCTTCAATCGAGAACACTCGATTGTCAAGAGTTCCGGAAACCTTTCGCCGCAACGGATCCAGCGACCACCTGCGCTCCGATTGGTATCAACGGGCGTGAGCACCGCCGACTGGTGGCGAGCAATTACCGGGACGTTCTCGAAACGTACCGGGCCTACCGGAGACACCACGGGAAGGCCCGATCCGACGGCCGTGCCTCCCCGTCGTGCCGATCAGTAGATGGTCCGCCCTCGCTGGTCGGGCACCCCGGACTTGCGGTGGAAGTACGTGTTGATCTGGTCGCGCCACTCGGTGGCACAGCGCACCTGCTCGTCGAGGCGCTCGGCCACCCGCTCGTACACGGCCGGGTCGATCATCCCGTTCAGGGTCTGCCACCGCCGTCGCATCGCCATCACCTCCTCGACACCGGCGAAGTGGGTGTCGTAGATGTGCTGGATGACTGTCGACCCGCTGTGCAGGACGTGCCCGTACGGCACGTGGTGGAAGAAGAGCAGCAGCTCGTCGGGGCAGCTCTGCGGCGACTCGTACACCTGGGCCCAGTACGGCGGGTACTGGCCGGCGAAGCCGGTGCCCGACGCACGGCTGCGGTCCACGCCCACACCGTCGCGGTCGGCGAAGTGGTAGGTGCCCCACCGCGTGTACTCGTACCCGTCGACGCCGGGACCGTAGTGGTCGCCCGGGTGGACCATGAAACCGACACCCAGCGGCGCTGTGTAGCGCTCGTAGGTGCGCCACGAGTCGTCCATGATCTCGTGCAGGGTCCGCCCCACCAGCTCCGGTTCGGCGGTCGCCGACGGCGGGAAGGTCAGCGCGATCCACTCGTCGAGGACCGCCCGCGGATCCAGTCGCGGATCCCAGGCGAGCCGCCCGAACGTGTACAGGTTGGCCTGCGCCAACGGGTGCCCGGTCCAGAAGAGGTCATCGCCCACGTTGGCGACCGCGACCAGACCACCGCCCGCGCCCGACTCCCCCGCGGCGATGTCGGCGACCGTCCGCCCCTCGGGCCCCCACGGCGCGAACCGCAGCACCTCACCCCACCACGAGCCGAGGTGGCAGACGTGTCTCTGCTGACCGGTGTATTCCTGGGTGACCTGCAACTCCACCGCCAGCCGGGTGGCGGGCATCGCGGCGATTACCGGGGAGACCGGTTCCCTGGTCTGGAAGTCCACCGGCCCGAACTTCACCTGCACGACCACGTTGGTCCGGAAGCGCCCGTCGAGCGGGGCGAAGTGGTCGTACGCGGCGCGCGCCCGGTCGGTGGACCGGTCCCGCCAGTCCTGGTGGTGGTTGTAGACGAACGCCCGCCAGTGCACCACTCCCCCGAGCGGGGCCAACGCCTCGGCCAGCACGTTCGCCCCGTCGGCGTGGTCCCGCCCGTAGGTGAACGGGCCGGGCTGCCCCTCCGAGTCGGCCTTCACCACGTAACCGCCGAAGTCCGGGATGCGCTCGTACACCCTTCGGGTGGTCGCGGCCCACCAGACCCGCACCGCCTCGTCCAAGGGGTCGGCGGTGGACAGGCCGCCGAGGACCACCGGCGCGGCGAAGGTGATCGACAGGTGCACCCGGATGTTGTACGGCCGCAGCACGTCCGCGATCTCGGCCACGTCGCCGAGCCGGTCGGTGAGCAGCAACGCCTCCGTCCGGGCCACGTTGACGTTGTTCACCGAGATCGCGTTGACACCGCTCGCGGCCAGCAGCCGCCCGTACTCCCGGACCCGGGCCAGGTCGCCGCGCGGGCGGCCGTCCTGCCAGAAGATCGAGCCGCCCGCGTACCCCCGTTCGACCTGGCCCATCACCGGGTGCACGGCCACGTTGTCCCAGTGGTTCAGCATCCGCCGGCGCAGCGCCGGCCGGTGCCGCTCCGGCGGGCGGGCCGGATCGAAGGCTGCCGCGCAGAGCCGGACCACGTGGAACAGCCCGTACAGCAGGCCGGCTGGCGCGTCGGCGAGCACCACTGTCACCTCGCCGTCGCGGGCCAGCAGGAAACCCTCGTCGCCGAGCGGCTCACCGCCGATCCCGGTCAGCGCCGCCTCGGCCGCCGACCGGGCCGCCTGCACCGCCGGGCTGGGCAGCTCGTCGGCACCGCGCAGGGCGAGCACCAGGTCGACGTCGACGTCCCACGAGGGTGAGTGCCACACCCGCCCGCCGTAGCGCGCACAGGCACGCGAGACCTCGTCCAGGACGGTGTCGACGAGCAGGCCGTCGCCGTGCACGAGGACGCGGCGCGCACCCAGCGACCGGAACGCCTCCGGGGGCAGCCAGGCCGCGTGGACGCGCGGCTCGCGGGGTTCCATCGGTTCCTCGACGAACATCAGGTGCTCCAGGTGGACGGACTCCTCGGCGTTCACCCGTCCTCCCGCAGGACGACGACACCGTACGCCGGCAGGCGCAGGGCCGAACTGGTCAGTGCCCGGTCACCGGTGAGCAGGTCGACGCCACTGGTCGGGGCGGTCACCTCGATCGGCTCGGCGCGGTGGTTGAGCAGGAACAGCAGCCGCGATCCGTCCGGCGCGACCCGCACGGCGGATTCCAGGTCCGGTGTGTCCGGGTAGGGCCCGAGCACGTCGTGCCGGGCAAGCACCTGTCGGACCACCCAGGACACCCCGGTCTGGTCCAGGCCGGCTGCCACGTACCAGCCGTCGCCGGCGCCGAAGGGGTTACGGGTCACCGCGGGAGTGCCCGCGTAGAAGTCGGCCTGGTACGTGCCGACCACCTGCGCGCCCTGCGGGATCACCAGCTCGAACAGCAGCCGCGCCTCGACGTCGACCTGATCGGTGCCGCCACCGAGGCGGACCGGGTTGACCACCTCCGGGCCGCGGGCGTCCCACTCGTCGATCCGGACACCCATCAGCTGCCCGAGCGGGCCTGGCACGTCCATCAGGAAGGCCTGGTCGTTCTCGTCCACCCGGCCCGACAGGTAGGTGGTGAGCACCGATCCGCCGCGCTCAGCCACCGCCTCCAGGCGCTGCGGCAGATCACCCTTGAGCATGTGCAGGGCCGGCGCGACGACCACGTCGTAGCCGGACAGGTCGGCGGTCACCGCGACGACGTCCAGGTCCACGCCGGCGTCCCAGAGCGCCCGGTGGTACGCGAGCACTACCTGCTGGTAGCGGACCAGCCGGGACGGCCCGTCGGAGATCTCCAACGCCCACCAGCTGTCCCAGTCGAACAGCAGCGCCACCCGGGCCGGCGTCCGTGCGCCCAGCGACGCCGCGCCGAGTCGGTCCAGCTCGGCGCCCAGCTCGGCGACGTCCCGGAACACCCGGGTGTCGGAGCGACCGGCGTGGCCGATGACAGCCCCATGGTATTTCTCGCTCGCGCCACGGGAGGCCCGCAGCTGGAAGAACAGCACCGCGTCCGCGCCGTGCGCCACCGCCTGCCAACTCCACAACCGCATGAGACCGGGCCGCTTCAACGGGTTGACGTCCCGGCACGCGGTGACGCCCGGCGACTGTTCCATCAACCAGAACGGCTGGCCGTCCTTGAGCCCGCGCATCAGGTCGTGGGTCAGCGCCATCCGGGCCGCCGACTCGTCGTCCGGCGGGTAGTTGTCCCAGGAGGCGAAGTCAAGGTGCGCGGCCCAGCGGTGGTAGTCGATCGGCCGGTACATGCCCATGAAGTTGGTCGTCACCGGCAGGCTGGGGCTGGACTCCCGGATGGCCGTCTTCTCGTCGAGGAAGTTGGCCAGCATCGCGTCGGAGGAGAACCGCAGGTAGTCCAGGGTGATTCCCTGGAACGCGGTGTGGTCCGGCCCGCGCCAGTGCTCGGTGAGCGCCGACGGCGGCTCGATCTGCTCCCAGTCGGTGAAGGTGTGCGACCAGAAGGTGGTGTACCAGGCCGCGTTCAGGTCCTCCAGGGTGCCGTAGCGCTGGCGCAGCCAGGCCCGGAAGCCGGCCGCGCAGAGGTCGCAGTAGCAGGCGCCGCCGTACTCGTTGCCGATGTGCCACGCGACGACCGCCGGGGTGTCGGCGTAGCGGCGGGCGACCCGGCGGGCCAGCTCGACGGAGAGCCGGCGGAAGACCGGCGAGCTGGGGCAGGAGTTGTGTCGTTGCCCGAACCGGTGCTTGCGGCCCTCGAAGTCGGTCCGGGTGACCTCCGGGTACGCCTTCGCCAACCACGCCGGGTGCGCCCCGGTGCCGGTCGCCAGGCAGATTCCGCGTCCCTCGGCGGCGGCCCGCTCCACGATCCGGTCCAGCAGCGAGAAGTCGTACACGCCCTCGGCGGGCTGGACGAGCGCCCAGTCGAAGACGCCGATGGTGACCAGGTCGATCCGGGCGCTGTCGAAGAGACGGTGGTCCTGCTTCCACACGTCCTCGGGCCACTGCTCCGGGTTGTAGTCGCCCCCGAAGGGCACCTTGGCGGTGACGGGCAGGCTCATGGGGTGAACTCCTTCCGGATCAGGTGGATCATCGGGTCACTGACGCGCAGGAACGCGAGGATCGCGACCGAGCCGAGCATCGCCAGCACCGCCTCGGAGAAGACCGCGGTGATCCCGGCCGCCGCGGCCAGCAGCAACGCCGTGCCGACGGTGACACCGGGGGTACGCACGAGGAAGTGCACGGCCAGCCGGAGCACGTCCCGGGTGCGGAAGTCGAACAGCGCGGTGATCACCAGGGCGTTGGCCGCGCAGAGCGTCACTCCCCCGGCGAGCAGGACCAGCGGCACCACCCACCAGCCCGCGAGGCCGACGGCGCCCCGGTAGGCGAGGTTCAGGGCGAGCACGGTCAGCCACAGCAGCGTCGGCACCCAGACGCGCAGCGTGCCGGACAGGTTCGCCCGGTACCCGCGCCAGAACAGGGCGGCGGGCCGCAGGTCGGTCAGGTCGAGGCGCTGGTGGCGCAGGACGTACAGGGCGGCGGAGATCGCCGGGCCGACCGGCAGGAGGAACAGCGCGACCAGCGGCAGGTTGCTGGGGTCACGACCCAGCAGCAGCAGTGGGAGCAGGCCGGGCACTGTGGTGAGCAGAAGCAGCAGCTCGACCACGAGCAGGATGTAGACCCGGGAGGTGATCCGCGACAGCGGCCCGTCGCCGAACTGTCGCCAGACCTGGGCGGTGCCGCTCACTGTTGCTCCTTCCGGTCGGTCCCAACGACCGGCAGAGCGCGGTGGGTCGCGCGCGTCGTACCGGCCGGTGGTGGCCGGGAGGTCCGGTCGGGCTGCGGTGCGCCGCCCGACCGGATCTCCCGCTGATCAGCCGTTGTTCTTCTGGAACCGTTCGTACGCCTTGTTGACCACGTCGATGTACTGCTCGGAGTTCTTCGCCTTCAGCTCGGCCACGTACGCGTCCCACTCGGTGAGGGGCCGCTGACCCAAAGCGAACTTGAGCGTGTTCTGGGTGACGAAGTCCTTCAACGGCGTCTCCCAGAGCGACACCTGCTCGCGCTCCTCGTCGGTCAACGGGGCGGGCGGGGGCACCACCCTGGGCGGGCGGGCGTCCATCACCTTCTGGAACTCCAACTCCTCCGGAGAGAAGAACCCACGCACCAGGTCTGGGCTGCCACCGTAGGCGAAGACGCCGTTCTGGAAGCCGAAGTCCTTCTGCAGGTGCTTGGGGGCCTTCGGGTTGAGGCCGAGGAAGTCGACTCCGGGGTTGAGTGTGCGCTTGCCGGACGCGTCCTTGGTGAAGGTCGTGCCCTCGATGCCCCAGCGGGCGAACTCCAAGCCGGCGTCGGAATACCACAGCCAGTCGATGAACTGCATCATGGCCACGAAGTTCTTGCTCTCCCGGGCCTTCGCGGAGATCATGATGCCGTTCTCCAGTCGGGGGAACGGGTTGACCTCGCCGGCCGGGCCGATCGGCAGCGGGATCTTGGCCATCTTCGCATTCGGCAGGGTCTTGGCCAGGTCGGGCCGGTGGTTGTTGACCAGGGTCTGCGCGTTGCCGGTGACCACGAAGGACTTGCCGTTGGCGAGCTTCTGGCGTGCCTGGTCGTCGGTCTGGGTGAAGCTCTCCGGGTCGAGCAGACCCTCGGCGACGAGCTTGTGCAGGAACGTGACCATCTGCCGGTACTGCTCGGACGCCCCGGTGTAGTTGAACTTCTTCGCCGCCGGGTCCCAGGTGGCGTGCTGGTAGTCCCAGCCGGCCTGGGTGCCGTGGGCGGAGCCGAGGATGTTGAGCAGCGCGCCGGTCGGGTTGGGCTTGCTGAAGAGGTCGGAGTACGGGTAGACGTTCGGGTACTTGGCCTTCATCGCCTTGAGCACTGTGTACAAATCGTCCCAGGTCTTCGGGACCGCGAGGTTGAGCTCCTGCATGATGTCGGTGCGCACCAGCACCGTGTAGTCCTGCGTGGGCTTCTCGTGCATGCCGGGCAGCAGGTAGAACTTACCGTCGGACTGCCGCAGGTTGTCGATCTCCGGCTTGAGGTTCCACTTGGCGATCTTGTCCTTGAGGTTGGGCATCAGATCCAGGTAGTCGCTCACCGGGAGGACCGCGCCGGACGACACGAACGCGTTCTCCTGCGGGTGGTACGTCTTCGGGATGATCAGCGGAGCGTCACCGGCGCCAATGAGGAGGCTGCGCTTCTGCTCGTAGTCACTGAGTGGCACGGCGACCGGCTCGATCTTGACGTTGGTCCGCTTGGTCAGCTCGGACCAGAACAGCCAGTCCTCCTTGAGCGGATAGAAGGTGTGGTTGTTGTAGAGCGTGGAGAAGGAGAGCGCCTCGGTGGCCTTGAACTGGTCGCCGACGCCGTAGTTGGCCATCGCGCCGGCCCGGTTCTCGGAGAGGTCCTTCGACTCGCCGGGGTCCTCGGAACAGGCGGTGGTGAGGCTGAGCGCGAGCACACCCGCGGTGGCTATCGCCACCCGGCGCCACGTCTTGTGGAGCATGGCTCGTCCTTTCGGTGGTGGGGGTGAAGGAAGTGATGCGATGCAGCGCCCGGCGTCATCCCTTGACCGCGCCGAGCATCACGCCGGAGACGAAGTACCTCTGGACGAAGGGGTAGACCGCCAGGATGGGCAGAGTGGTGAGCACGATCGTCACGGCCTGGAGCGTGGCCGCGGCCTGCACGACGTCGGCGTCGGCGGCGCCGGACTGCTGTGCGTCGGTGGCACCCGCGATGAGGTTGCGCAGGTACACGGTGACCGGCAGCAGATCCTGCTGGTCGATGTAGAGGAACGCGGTGAACCACGAGTTCCAGAACGAGACGGCGTAGAAGAGCACCATCGTCGCGATGATCGCCTTCGACAGCGGCAGCACGATCCGCAGCAGGATGCCGTAGGTGTTCAACCCGTCGACCGCCGCGGCCTCCTCCAACTCGATCGGCAGGCTTTCGAAGAACGCCTTCATGACCAGCAGGTTGAAGACACTGATGGCGTTGGGGATCACCACGGCCCAGATGGTGTTCTTCATTCCCAGGCTGGTGACCAGCACGTAGTTGGGGATCAGGCCACCGGAGAAGAACATGGTGAACAACGCGATGCCGACGAGGACCCCGCGGCCCTTGAGCTGCGGCTTTGACAGCACGTACGCGTAGCACGTGGTCAGCACGATCGAGATGAGCGTGGCGACCACCGTGTACACCAGCGTGTTGCGGTAGTTCGTCCAGAACAGCGAGTCGGACATCACCAGCTTGTACGCGGTCACGTCGAACCCGCGCGGGACGATGCTCACCTTCCCGGCGAGGATGTACGCCTCGTCGCTGAGCGAGCGGGCCACGATGTTGAGGAACGGGTACAGCGTCACGATCACGACGCCGATGAGGACGACCGTGTTGACGATCCGGAAGATCCGGTAGCCCCGGCTGTCCACCGGCCCGCGCGTCTTCGGGGCCTCGCGCTTCGTACCGAGGATCACCACAGGCTCGTCCCCACAGTGCGACGGGAGATGAGGTTCGCCGACAGGACCAGGATCAGCCCGATCACCGCCTCGAAGAGACCGATGGCGGCCGCGTAGCTGAAGTTGCTGGACTGGAAGCCCATCCGGAACAGGTAGGTGGAGATCACGTCCGCGGTCGGGTACGTCAGCGGGTTGTAGAGCAGCAGGATCTTCTCGAACCCGACGGCCATGAAGCTGCCGATGTTGAGGATCAACAGGGTCACCATCGTGGGCCGGATGCCCGGCAACGTCACGTGCCAGGTCTGCCGCAGCCGGCTGGCTCCGTCGATCCGGGCGGCCTCGTACAGGTCCTCGTCGATGGTGGTGAGGGCGGCGAGGTAGAGGATCGTTCCCCAGCCGACGGTCTGCCAGACCTCGGACGAGACGTAGATGGTGCGGAACCATTCCGCCTGCTGGAGGAACGCCACGGGATCGCCGCCGACGATCCGGACCAGCTGGTTGGCCGTGCCGTCGATCGAGGTCAACTGCATGACCATCGCCGCCACGATCACGATCGACAGGAAGTGCGGCAGGTACGACACCGACTGGACGAACCGCTTGAACCGGCGGGCACGCACCTCGTTGAGCAGCAGCGCCAGCACGATCGGCAGCGGGAAGCAGAACAGCAGGGTCAGCGTCCCGAGCACCAGGGTGTTGGTGAAGACCTCCCAGAACGTCGGGTCGGTGAAGAACATCCGGAAGTACCGCAGCCCCACCCAGTACTCGCCGAAGATGCTGCCGCCCGGCTTGAAGCGGCGGAACGCGATGATGTTCCCGAGCATCGGCAGGTAGCGGAAGACCAGGAAGAACAGCAGCGGAAGGATGGCCAGGGAGTAGAGCTGCCAGTCCCGGCGCAGCGCCTGCCGCCAGCTTCGGCGGCGGCGCGGCGAGCGCGGGGCGGGGCTGGGGGCCGCCGCCGGAGACCGGGGCGGTGCCGGCGGCGGTGGCCGCAACGTGGATGTCATCCTCGCCTCCTAGACGGACTGCGGAACGGCCACGAGGGGCTCGACCCGCACCGACGTGAACAGCTCCCGGTGGTGGCCCAGCTCGCGCTCGACTCCGGTCAGCCGCAGCGACAGGGCCGCCGCCACGTCACCGCTGGACCGGCCGAACCGCAGCTCGACCTCGCCGGGCTCGACGATCCGCCGACCGGACAGGCCGACGAACGACGCCACGTCGGCCGGTACGCCGAACGTCACGTGCGCCACCTCGCCGGGCTCCAACGGCAGTCGGGTGTAGCCGACCAGGCGGACCACCGGGCGGGTGGTCTGCGCGACCGGGTCGTGCAGGTAGAGCTGGACCACCTCGGTGCCGGCCCGGTCGCCGGTGTTGGCGACAGTGATCCGCACCCGCACCTCGCCGTCGGTCGGCCACGCGGCCGGCTGGTCGTGCGTGCCACCCGCCGGCTCGACAACCGTGGCGTCGGACCAGTCGAAGGTGGTGTAGCTCAGCCCGTGACCGAACGGGTAGGCCGGCGTCGGGTCGATCGAGGACACCTTGTTGCGCCGGCCGAGCGGGGGTGCCAGGTAGGTGCTCGGCAGTCCGCCAGCGTCCCGGGGCACACTCACCGGCAGCCGCCCGGACGGGTTGACCGCGCCGGTGATCACCTCGGCGAGCGCCTGCCCGCCGAGCTGGCCGAGGAAGAACGCCTGCACGACGGCCGCCGCGGCGTCGAACTCCGGGCCGAGCGCGTAGGGGCGGCCGGTCATCAGCACCAGGACGACCGGGGTGCCGGTGGCGAGGACGGCACGGGCCATGTCGGCCTGCACACCGGGCAGTCGCAGGTCGGCGGCGTCGCACCCCTCGCCGGAGGTGCCCCGACCGAACATCCCCGCCCGGTCGCCGACGGCGAGCACGCACACGTCGGCGGCGGCAGCCGCGGCGACCGCGGCCGGGATGCGAGAGGTGTCCTCACCGGTGATCGTGCAGCCCTGCTCGTGGCTGAGCAGCGGGACGCGTCGGGCCAGCTCGTCGCGCAGCGAGGGGATGTCCAGGCCCAGCCCGAACTCGCTGTGGTGGACGCCGACGTGGTTGGGGAACGAGTAGCAGCCGAGCATGGCCATGGGGTCGTCGGCGACGGGGCCGACCAGGGCGACCCGGTTGCCGACGGGCAACGGGAGGACGCCGGTGTTGCGCAGCAGGACGACGGCCTCCCGGGCCAGGCGTACGGCGACGTCCTGGCTGGCCTCGTCGTCGAGACGCAGCGACGCCACGTCGTCGGGCAGTTCCTGCCAGCCCTCGTCGAGCAGACCGATCTCGATCTTCTGGATCAGCACCCGGCGCAGCGCGCCGTCGATCAACGCCTCGTCGACCTCGCCACGGCGCACGGCCTCCACCAGCGGGCTGCCGAAGGTGTCCACTGTGGGCAGTTCGACGTCGATCCCGGCCCGCAGGGCGAGCCTTGCCGCGTCGGCGGGGCCGTCGGCAACGCCGTGCAGGGTCTCCAGGAAGCGTACGGAGAAGTAGTCGGCGACCACGGTGCCGGTGAAGCCCCACTCGTCGCGCAACAGCCCGGTCAGCAGCCCGTGGTCGGCGGCCACGGGCAGGCCGTCGATCTCGGCGTAGGAGTTCATCACCGAGCGGGCGCCGCCGTGGCGCAACGCCATCTCGAACGGCGGCAGGATGACGTCGGCCAACTCCCGGGGCCCCATCGGCACCGGCGCGAGGTTGCGTCCGCCACGGGAGGCGGAGTAACCGGCGAAGTGCTTCAGCGTGGCGACCACGCCGGCCCGCTCCAGGCCCCGCACGTACGCGGCACCGGTCGTCCCCACCAGGTAGGGATCCTCGCCGATCGTCTCCTCGGTGCGGCCCCAGCGGTAGTCGCGGGTGACGTCCAGGACCGGGGCGAGACCCTGGTGTACGCCGGCTGCGCGCATGGACCGTGCGATCCGGTCGGCCATCGCCTCGACCAGGTCGGGGTCGAAGGACGCGCCCCAGCTCAGCGGGGTCGGGTAGACGGTGGCCCGCCACGCGGCGAACCCGGTCAGGCATTCCTCGTGCACCTGCGCCGGGATGCCGAACCGACTGGCGGCCACGATCTGCGCCTGCGAGGCCGCCAGCGACCGGGCGCCGAGCACCGGGTCGACCGGCGCGGTGCCGAACGGGCGGGTGAGCTGGCCCAGCCCGTGCTGGATGACGGTGCTCCACTGCGGCAGCTCGCTGATCATGTCGGACTGGTGTGGCGCCACCCCCTCGCCGGAGGCCTCCGCGCCGACCCACACGCCGACGAGTTGGGCGATCTTCTCCTCCAGCGACATCTTCGGCAGGAGCGCGTCGGCCCGCTCGGCCGGCGTCAGCCGCGGATCGCGCCACGGCGCGGTGTCGCTGTCCCCGGGCAACTGACTACTCATGCCTTGACCCCTCAGCTCCGGCCACGTCCCCGTGCCCTCGTGGAACCCGTTCCGTGGCGGACATTTTCACGATCCGAAACTTTCCGGAAATCCGCGCAACCTTTTCGGCAACCTAAGGTCCCCATCGATGTGTGTCAAGAGTCTCAATCGGACGTCCGAGGGCCGCATCCTGCACACAGTGACTCTGCCGACAGCACTCCGTGGCGCACACGCCATATACGAGCCCACCTACGGCCGGACCGACTGTCGCACCGGCTGGCGTGGCCGACTGATCGTGTTAAGGTCTGCCGAAACTTTCGGATGCTGCTTGAGGTCGCGATGACAGAGCACCGCCCGCTCGACCCACCCGCCTCCACCACCATCGCGACCATCGCCAACGATGTCGGCGTCTCGGTCGCGACCGTGTCCAAGGTCCTCAACGGACGTGGCGATGTCGCCCCCGGCACCAGAGCCCGGGTGGAGGCGAGTCTCGACCGCCACCAGTACCAGCGCCGCGCCCGCCGGCCCTCGCCCGGCGGAGGACGTGTCGAACTCGTCTTCCACGAGTTCGACACGGGATGGGCGATGGAGATCCTGCGAGGTGTGGAGGCGGTGACCACCGCGGCCGGCATCGGGTTGTCGGTCGCCCAACTCGACGGCGCGCACCGCCCGCCGGCCCGATGGTTGGAGGCGCTGCTCGCCGACCGGCCGTTGGGCGTGGTGTTCGTCCTCTCCCACCTGGCCGAGGCGCAACAACAACACCTGCGGCGCCAGGGCATACCGTTCGTCGTCGTCGACACCGACAGCGCGACCTCGGCCTCCGTGCCCACCGTCGGCTCGAACAACTGGAACGGCGGCCTGCTCGCCGCCCGGCACCTGCTGGATCTGGGGCACCGGCGGATCGCCATCATCTCCGGGCCACCCGACGTGCTCTGCAGCCGCGCCCGCGCCGCCGGCTTCCAGTCGGCCCACGAGGAAGCCGGGATAACGGTCGACCGCGAGCTGGTCCGTTACGGCAGTTTCTCTGCCGGCGCCGGGCACGCCCACGGGCTGCAACTGCTACGCCAGCCGTCCCGACCGACGGCGATCTTCGCCGGGTCGGACATCCAGGCCATGGGGGTGCTCCGGGCCGCACGCCAGTGCGGCCTCCGAGTGCCCGAGGACCTTTCGGTGATCGGGTACGACAATCTGCCCGTCTCCGCCTGGACCGACCCGGCTCTCACCACGATCAACCAGCCGTTGCGCGACATGGCTGGCATCGCCACCCAGATGTTGCTCGACCTGACCCGGGGCAACGAGCCGGCGACCAGCCGGATCGACCTGGTGACCGAGTTGGTCGTCCGGGAGAGCACCGCACCCCCCGCCGACCCGCACTGATCCCGGCCCCCTGCGAGGAACCGTGTCTGACTCCGCCTTCATCCCCGACGAACTCCAGCGGTACGCCCCCGAGGTCGCCGAACCCGACGACTTCGACACGTTCTGGCGGGACACGCTCGCCGAGGCGGCTGCCCGACCGGTGCTCGTCGACGTCCGTCCGGAGCCCACCGACCTGCGACTGCTCGACTCGTGGGACGTCACGTTCGCGGGCTTCGGCGGTGACCCCGTACGGGCCTGGTACACCCGCCCGGCCGGTCGACCCGAGCCGCTGCCCACCGTGGTCGAGTACGCCGGGTACGGCCGCGGCCGTGGCCTGCCGCACGAGCGGCTGACCTGGCCGGTGGCCGGCTACGCGCACCTGCTGATGGACAACCGGGGTCAGGCGGGTCAGTACGGCGCCGGGGACACCCCCGACCCGCACGGCGCGCCGGGCGGACCCTCGCCGGTCACCTGGGGCATCCACGACCCGCGTGACTACCACTACCGCCGGTTGATCACCGACGCGGTGCGGGCGGTCGAGGCGGTCCGCGTCCTCCCGGGGGTCGACGTCGACCGGGTCACCGTGGTCGGTAACAGCCAGGGCGGCGGTCTGGCCTTGGCGGTGGCCGGTCTCGTCGCCGACCTGAGCGCGGTGCTGACCACCGCGCCGTTCCTCTGCGACATGCGACGGGCCGTCCAGCTCAGTGAACCCGCGCCGTACGGCGAGATCGCGCGTTACCTGGCCGTGCAGCGGGAGGCCGAGGAGTCCGTGTGGCGCACATTGTCCTACGTCGACGGTGTGAACTTCGCACGACGCGCGACGGCGCCGGCGCACTTCGGCGTGGGCCGACGCGACACCGTCTGCCCGCCGCGCACGGCGTTTGCCGCCTACAACCACTACGGCGCCGGCAACGGGAGGCCGGTCCGGCCGGAGCGGGAGATGCACGTCTACCCGTTCAACGGCCACGAGGGCGGCGAGGCCGTCCACGTCCGGCGGCAGCTGCGCTGGCTCGACTCGGTGCTCCAACCCTGACAGGTGGCGCGGCTCACCGCTGAGTCATAGTCGAGCGTTGATGCATTGCCGATGTTGATGCATTGCCGATGTTGATGCATTGCCGATGTTAGCGATAACACGCTATGGTGCGTCGGGCGGGGTACAGGGCACACTCCCGCCCACGGCCCATCGCGCCAGATCCTCCACAACCGGCGCCAGGTTCACCGCCACGACCACCAGTGAAGACGTCCGGGTTCCTGGTCGTTGCGCGCACCCCACCTCCGCGTACCGCGTCGTGGCGGCAGCCGTCCCTCGGTGGCCGCCGCCGCGTACACCCACCAGGAGCAGCCCATGAGCAGTTCGACCCTCGACCGTCCCGTCCCTCCCCCACCCGCCGCCAGCGCGACGACGAGGCGACCCCGCCGGGCTCGCCGGTGGTGGACTGCCCTGGCCGCCGTCGCCGCCATGGTCGCCGCCGTGCCGATCGCGACCACCCCCGCGAGCGCGGAGTCCAACGGCGGTGTACGTGTGATGCCCCTCGGCGACTCGATCACCGACGGGTTCAACGTTCCCGGCGGTTACCGGATCGAGCTCTGGCAACGGTTCACGACCGGCGGCTACCGCGTCGACTTCGTCGGCTCCCAGTTCAACGGTCCCGCCAACCTCGGCGACCACGACCACCAGGGCCACTCCGGCTGGACGATCGCGCAGATCGACGCCAACGTCGTCAACTGGTTGCGGGCCACGAATCCCCGGACCGTGCTGCTGCACATCGGCACCAACGACATGTACGGCGACACGTCGGGCGCCCCGGGCCGGCTTGCCGCACTGGTCGACAAGATCACCAACAACGTACCGAACGCGGACGTGTTCGTCGCGACGATCGTTCCGAAGTCCGGCGCGGACACCCAGGTCCGGGCGTACAACGCCGCGATTCCCGGGATCGTGCAGACCCGGGCCGCCGCCGGGAAGCGCGTCCACCTGGTCGACATGTACCGCGCGTTGACGCTCAGCGACCTGGCCGACGGCGTGCACCCCAACGCCACGGGCTACCGCAAGATGGCCGCGGCCTGGTACGACGCGCTGCGGACCGTGCCCGGCAGCATCGGGGGCGACACACCTCCGACCACCACGCCTCCGACCACCACCCCACCGACCACGCCGGACGGCTGCCGTGTCGCCTACACGGTCAACGCGTGGAACAGCGGTCTCACCGCGTCCATCTCCGTGACCAACACGAGCAGCACGCCGGTCAACGGCTGGGCTCTGGCGTTCACGCTCCCGAGCGGGCAGAGCATCACCAGCGGTTGGAACGCCAGCTTCGCCCCGTCCAGCGGAGCGGTCACCGCCCGCAACGTCTCCTACAACGCGACGATCGCGCCGAACACCTCGGTCGACGTCGGTTTCCAGGCGACCCACACGGGCAACGCCGGCCGCCCGTCCGCATTCACCCTCAACGGCACGGCCTGTACGACCGTCTGACACCCGTCGCGGTGCCGGGCAGCAGAGGTTCGGCACCGCGATGGGGAGCGCCCGCCATCGCCGACCCCTGGCGGGCGCTCCCCCGTCGCGAGGCCGACTCTCTCGTCCACGTCGCCGTACCGGCGGGAGTGTGGAGCTGGATGTCAGCGCTGTCCGCGAGTGCACAGACGACGGGGCGGCGACGGGATCCGTCGCCGCCCCATCAGCGTTTGGTGGTGCTCAGGAGACGGTGCAGGAGCGCACCACTGGACGGGTCCAGGTGCCGTTGGCCATGGTGGTGAAGCCGAAGACGTTGCCGCTGCCGTTCGACCGCATGGTCATGACGTTCCCGCTGCTGTCCCAGGTCGGGGTGCCGTTCCAGGTGTTGGAGACCTTCTGCGGCGGGGTGACGGCGACCACGACCGTCCAGTTGGTCGCCCCGCTGACGGTCACCTGGCTGTTGAACCGATCGCCCCATCGAGTGCTGTCCTGCAGCGTCGCGGTGCAACTGCCGCTGGGCGGGGTCGTCGGTGGGGTGGTGGGCGGAGTGGTGGGCGGGTCGGTCGGCGTGGTGCCGTTGTTCAACGCCGCCAGCACGGCGTCGTACGCCGCCTTCTTCTGACCGCTGCTGTTGAACAGCAGCGGCGTCTGGGACGCCCGCCACGAGTCACTGTCGCGGATGCCCCACACCGTGACGCCGTTGCAGCGGGCCACGGCCAGGCAGTCCTCCACCACGCTGCGGTAGGTGGCCGCCGGGGCACCCTGGATGTCCAGCTCGGTGACCTGAACGTCCACACCCAGTGCCGCGAAGCTCGACAGCGTGGTGCGGTAGTTGCTCACGTACGGGGAGTCGTTGTTGAAGTGCGACTGGAAACCGACGCAGTCGATCGGCACACCGCGAGACTTGAAGTCGCGGACCATGTTGTACACAGCCTGCGTCTTGGCGTGCGTCCAGTTGTCGGTGTTGTAGTCGTTGTAACAGAGCTTCGCACCCGGATCAGCCGTACGCGCGGCCCGGAACGCCGCCTCGATCCAGTCGTTGCCCGTGCGCTGGAGGTTCGAGTTACGACGCGCACCGGAGGTGCCGTCCTCGAACGCCTCGTTCACGACGTCCCACGCCACGACCTGACCACGGAAATGCGTGGCCACCTGCGTCACGTGGTTCAGCATCGCCGACCGCAGCGCGCTGCCACTCATGCTCTCCATCCACGGCGGCTGCTGCGAGTGCCACGCCAGGGTGTGACCCCGCACGCTCATCCCCCGACTCCGCGCGTGGTTCACGATCTGCTCCGCGGCGCCGTAACTGAACCGACCCTGCTGCGGCTCCGTCGCGTCGATCTTCATCTCGTTCTCGGGCGTCACCGAATTGAACTCTCGGTTGAGGATCGTCGTGTAGTTGCCATCCGACAACCTGCTCGCCGCCACCGCCGTACCGAAATACCGGCCCTTCTCCGCGGCAGAAGCGCCAAGGGTCGTCCCGGCGCTCGCCGTGCCGGGCAGGAACGCGGCGCTCGTGGCGGCGAGCAGAGCCGCGGCGGCGAGAACGATCGCCGTACGCGCTCGGGGGCCCGTCCGTGGACGGGTGTCCCCCTGGCACCTTTCGGTCATGTCTCTTCCTTCCGTGGGGCCCGGGGCGGGGCAACTGACGCACCGCTCCGGCGGTGGTGGGTGCCGGGCCGGGACCGCGCACGGAAGGCGTCCGGGAAGAGGCGCCAACCCTCGGTCATCGACTCCGGTGGATGAGGAGTATGTCAGCGCCGTTCATCGACGAGCAAGAATTTCCGGAAGTCTAACGAGACGTGGACCGCCCCGGTCATCACACCAAGAGACTGCTGCCCAGGTGGCACCCCATGCCGCAGCACGGTGAGGTCGTGGTGCATCGACCCAGGACGGAGCGAGAGGAACCCACCGCCGCAAGTTCCGGAACTTCTTCCGCAACGCCCACCCGCCGTACGGGCAGAGCGACGTTCCCGCTAGATGATCACCGACCGGCGGCGGGGTAGAGCCGGCTCACGGTCTCGGCCACGCAGACGGGCTTGCCGCCGGTGTCGCTCTCCACGGTGACCGTCGCGACCATCTGCACACCGCCGCTGACCGGCGACACCTCGGCGATGACGACGGTGGCGCGCACGGCGGCGCCGACCCGGACCGGCGCGGGAAAACGCACCTTGTTCAGCCCGTAATTGACCCCCATGGCCACCCCCTCGACCCGGTAGAGCCGGCCAGCCAGGGCCGGCAGCAGCGACAGGGTCAGGTAGCCGTGGGCGATCGTGCCGCCGAACGGCCCCGCCGCGGCCCGCTCCGGGTCGAGGTGAATCCACTGGTGGTCGTCGGTGGCGTCGGCGAAGAGGTCGACGCGGCTCTGCTCGATGCGCTGCCACGGGCCGGGCCCGATGGTTTCGCCGACAGCGGCGGCCAGCTCCTCGAACGAGCTGAAGACTCTCATGCCGGATCTCCCTGGAGCTAGAAGGCGTTGACGCCGGTGAGCGCGCGTCCGATGAGGAGTTGCTGGATCTGGCTGGTGCCCTCGTAGAGGGTGGCGACCCGGGCGTCGCGCAGGTACTTGCCGACCGGGTACTCGTCGATGTAGCCGTACCCACCGAAGACCTGGACCGCGTTGTTGGCCGCGCGGACGGCGGCCTCGCTGGCGAAGAGCTTGGCCATCGACGCCTCGGTGGCGAACGGCTGGTCGCGGTCGATCAGGTCGGCCACCTGCCACACCAGCAGCCGGGCGGCGGCGGTGTCCACCGCGATGGCGGCGAGGAGCTGTTGGACGAGCTGGTGCCCGGCGATCGGCTTGCCGAACTGGGTTCGCTGCCCGGCGTAGCCGACCGCCGCGTCGAGGCAGCCCTGGGCGATGCCGACGCACCCGGCGGCCACCGACATCCGTCCCTTGGCGAGGGTCGCCAGGGCCAGCCGAAACCCGCCGCCCTCGGGGCCGAGGCGGGCCGCGTCGGGCACGCGTACCTCGTCGAAGCCCAACTCGCCGGTGGCCTGGCCGCGCAGGCCCAGCTTGCCGTGGATCTCCCGTCGGGTCAGCCCCGGGCTGTCGGTGGGCACCAGGAACGCGGTGATGCCCCGGTGCCCGGGACCGCCGGTCCGGGCGAAGACGAGCGCGACGTTGGCGGTGGTGCCATTGGTGATGAACATCTTCGTGCCCGTGAGCAGCCAGTCGTCGCCGTCGCGGACCGCGCGGGTGCGCAGCGCGGCGGCGTCCGAGCCGCTGTCCGGCTCGGTCAGCGCGAAACAGCCGAGGGCGGTGCCGGCGCAGAGCCGGGGCAGCCACTCGGCCCGCTGCTCGGCCGACCCGTGGGCGGCGATGGACTTCGCGACCAGGCCGAGGGAGACCGAGACGATGCCGCGCACCGCCGAGTCGCCCCGGCCGAGCTCCTCCAGGACCAGGCAGTACGCGAGGTGGTCGCCACCGGAGCCGCCGTCGGCCTCGGCGATGGTCAGCCCCAGGAAGCCCAGGTCACCGAGCTTGCCGACGATGGCAGGGTCGACCGACTCACGTCGATCCCAGGCGGCCGCGTGCGGCAACAGCTCCCGGTCGGCGAACTCGGCGGCCAGTTGGCGCACCGCCGCCTGCTCGGCGGAGAGAGTGAGCTCCATGACGCTTAAACTAGCGGTGATAGTTTACCGCGTCCAGACCGGACGATCACCGATCCGAGGCCAGCCCGACCTGCCGCTCGGTGGCGAACGCCCGCGCCAGCTCGGTACGCGAGCGGATGCCCAGGCGGTGGAAGACGTTGCGCAGGTGGTGGTCGACCGTACGGGTGGAGAGGAACATCCGGGCCGCGATCTCACGGTTGGTCGCCCCCTCCGCGACCAGCTCGGCGATCTTCAGTTGCTGGCCGGTCAGCAACCGCGCCGCCGGCAGGTCCGGCGGACCGACCGACTCCCCGGCCGCCCGCAGCTCGGTGGTCGCCTGCTCGGCCCAGCAACTCACCCCGAGCAGCGTGAACATCTCACGGGCCTGGTGCAGGTGCGTACGCGCGTCGCGCGGGCGCCGGCTGCGGCGCAGCTCCTGACCGAAGAGCAGCTCGGTGCGGGCCCGTTCGAACGTGCCGGCCTCCGTCGGGTGCAGCCGCAGCGCCGTCTGGAACTCCTGCTCGGCCTCGGGGCCGCCGCGCGGCGCGAGCAACGCGTGGCACCGCGCGGACAGGGCCCGGCGCAACGGGCTCGCGGTGCTGCTGGCCCACCTGTCGAACACGGCGAGCGCAGCCGTCGCCGCAGGTCGGCAGGGCAGGTGGGCCGCTGCCTCCACCAGGTAGGGGGTGGCCATCACCTGCACGAGAACCTGACCGCGCCCGGTGCCCAGCCGGGCCAGTGACGCCAGCCGGTTCGCGGCCTCGGCGTGCCGGCCGTCGACCAGGTCGAGTACCGCAAGAGCCCACCCGGCAAACGCGTGCGGACGGCTGCCCGGCGTCGGCGTCTCGCCCATCTCGCGGATGCGCCGCAGGCTGGTGTCCCGGTCGGCCCGCACGGCGGCGAGCACGGCGAGCATGCCGAGGTGGACGTTGGCGCAGTTGGCCTGACCGGTGGCACGCGCGACCCGCAGCCCGTCGCGGGAGGTTTCCGCCGCCGCCTCGTGCCGGCCCAACCAGTACTCGGCGACCGCCCGCAACTCCAGCGCCCGGGACAGCATGGACAGCTCACCCCGCTCCCGGGCCAGCGCGACGGCGCGATCGGCGAGCCGGTGTGCCGCGCCGTCCACGGCGACCACCAGGCCGGCCGCCGCGGCACAGCTCAGCGCGGTGGGGGTCAACGCCGACCCGGTCAGTCGGCCACCCAGCACGACGGCACGACGCAGTGCGGGGCCGGCCCGCTCGTGGTCGCCCCGCAGGGTCGCCGCCACCCCGCCGACCAGGCTGCCCATCAGCTCCATGGATGGAGGATCGTTCGGCCGCCGCAACGCCGACGCCCGGCGGCCGACCTCGGCGTACCGGTACTGGTCACCGGCGAAGCAGACCGCCTCGCCGGCCCGTACGAGCCCGGACATCGCCAGCGCGCGGTCGGTGCCGGCCACCGCTCCCGCCGAGGCCAGCAATCTGGCCGACGCGCGGGCGGCGGTGCCGCATCGCAGCTCCAACTCGCCGCGCAGCAGGTCGGCGCGACCCCGGACGGCCGGGTCGCGGTAGACCGCGCGGAGACGGTCGAGCAGGAGCCGGGCCACGTCGGGCTGGCCCCCGGTCCAGGCGTAGTGGGCGGCGGTCAGCAGGCGGGCGGCCGACTGGGTCGGCTGGTCGCTGAGGTCGGCGGCCCAGCGCAGCGCCGCAGAGGCGGTGGCCCAACCGTCGGCGCCGCCGGCTGCCGCCGCTTCCAGCTCGTCGGCGAGGGCGGGGTCGGCACCCGCCGCCGCGGCGGCGAGGTGCATCGCCCGGCGCAGCCGCTGCCCGTCGGCCACCAGCACGCCGGCGAGCAGTCGGTGAGCCGCGCGCCGCTCCGCGAGTGGGGCGCTGGCCGCGATCATCGTGCGCACCAGGGGCTGAGGAAAGGTGACGCCTCGCGGCTCGACGCGGACCAGGCCGGCGACCTCCGCCGGGGCGAGCGCCTCGATCTCGGACCCGGCGACTGCCGCGGCCCGGATCAGGGTGCCCGGCTCGCCGTCCTCGTCGAGCGCCGCGAGCAGCAGCATCCGTCGGGTGTCCGGTGGCAGCCGGTCCAGCCGGGCCCGGTACGCGCGGCCCAGAGCACCGTCCGCCGGTGGCGCGGCGGGTAACGACTCCTCCCCCCGCCACTGGCCGGGACTGAGCACGTCGACGAGGTCCACCAGGGCCTGCGGGTTGCCGCCGCCGATCGCGGCCAGCGCGGTCACGACCGACTCGGCGGGCCGCTCGGGGAGCCGGTCGCCGCTGCCCCGCTCGATCAACGATCGGAGTCTGCCGGTGACGACGGCGGCGCTCTCGTGCTCGGTCAGGGCGCGAAGCCGGTGTGCCGGTATCCCGTCGACAGTGGCGGTCACGTCCGCGGTGAGCAGGATGGCGATCGGCAGGTGGCGCAGCCGGCGGGCCACGAAGGCCAGCACCTGGGCGCTCTGCGGGTCACCTCGGTCGACGTCGTCCATCGTGGCGAGCAGCGGACGGTCGCGGGCGGCGGCGGTGAGCAACCCGAGCACCGCCATCGACAGCGTCAGCCGGCGGTCGGCCGGGCAGCTCTCGCCGCCCAGCGCGCGCCGCAGCAGTCGACGCTGCTCGTCCGGGAGGACGGTGAGCCGGTCGAGCACGGGGTCGACCAGACGTTGCAAGCCGGCGTACGGCAGGGCGGCCTCCTCGGCGAGCCCGCTCCCGGCGAGCACGGTGCAGCCCTCGGCGTGCCGGTGGGCGTAGCCGACCAGCGCCGTCCGACCCGATCCGGGCTCACCGTGCAGCAGCAGGGCACCGCCGCCGTTGGGCATGCCGTCGAGGAGGCTCCGGACAGACCGGCACTCGTCGTCCCGGCCACGCAGCACGGTTAGTTGCACTCTCGATGCAGTAACCATGCATGTCAGTGTCACTCATCGGAAACCGAATGGAAAGAGGGGGCGATATCGGGCCGGACCGGAGTCAGTCGGCCGCGACCTCCGCCAACAGGGCCCCCACCGTCCGGGTCATCACCGCGCGGGCCTGGTCCACGCCCAGCCCGAGGCCGTAGCGCAGCATCGACCAGGCTGGCCACATGCTCGCCGCGATCAGGGCGTTGAG
Organism: Micromonospora sp. A202; assembly: GCF_006715105.1. Lineage (NCBI taxonomy): Bacteria > Bacillati > Actinomycetota > Actinomycetes > Micromonosporales > Micromonosporaceae > Micromonospora > Micromonospora sp. A202. The sequence goes on from NZ_VFMP01000001.1 coordinate 3,630,898, forward strand.
CAGTTGCTCCCGACCCCGACCAGCCTGGGCCAACTCGGCGGCGAAGAGCTCCTCGACCTCGTCGCGGACGCGGTCGATGTGCTTGAGACGGTTGCGGTGCAGTTGGTCGGAGACCGGCTCGCGCATCTGCGCGGCACGCGCCGACGGCGTGATGAGCTGGAGCAGCCGGGCCCGCTGCCGGCAGTACGCGTCGACCCGCTTCGCCAGCGGCAACCCGGGCGAGACCGGCCGGTAGGCGGCGTCCTGCTGGCGGAGCACCTCCGCGCCGCTCGCCTCGAAGAGCGTCTCCATGTCCTTGAAGTTGGTCCAGAGCGTCCGCAGCGAGATGCCGGCCCGTTCGGCGATGCGCTCCCCGGTCGGGCGGAGGTCCCCCTCGCCGATGAGCGCGAGATGAGCCTCGACGATGGCCGCGCGGGTGCGCTCGGCCCGGGCGGTACGCCCGTCGACCCGGCTCGCGACCTCGACCCCGTCCATCCGCCCCCGCCCTCTCACCGCCACGGCGCCTCCTGACGCACCGCCGAGTCTAGACAGGCGGTGATCAGCGGTTCCGGGCCGACCGCCGGGGCTGTCATCCTGCTCGACCGGTCAGCGTGACGCCGCCGTCGCAGACGATGGTCTGCCCGGTGATCCAGCTGGCGTCGTCGGAGGCGAGGAAGGCGACCGCGCCAGCCACGTCCTGCGGCAGGCCGAGGCGGCCCAGCGGGTACCGTGCCGCGACCTCCTCCTCGCGCCCCTCGTAGAGCGCGGCGGCGAAGCGGGTCTTCACCACGCCGGGTGCGACGGCGTTGACCCGGACCGTCGGCCCCAGCTCCACGGCGAGACTGGCGGTGAGGTGGTTGAGCGCGGCCTTGCTCACCCCGTAGAAGGCGATGCCGGGCGACGGTGTGAGACCGGCGATCGACGAGACGTTGACCACACAGCCGCCGCGCTCGGTCATGCCGGCGGCACACACCGCCTGCACCCAGCCGAGTGTGGCGACGACGTTGACGTCCAGGATCTTGCGGGCCGCGGCCGGGTCCAGCCCGATCAGCGGACCGTGCACCGGGTTGATGCCGGTGTTGTTGACCAGCAGGTCCACCGGCCCGAACGCCTCACTGACCTGGAGCACCGCCTGGGCGCGATGTTCGGGGTCGTCGGAGCGGCCGGGCACGGCGACGGCGTACGCCGACCCGCCCAGGGCGGCGACCGCCTCGGCGAGCGCCTCGGGATGTCGGGCGGTCAGCCCGACCCGGGCGCCTTCGGCGACGAGGCGTTGGGCGATGGCCAGACCGATGCCCCGACTGGCGCCCGTCACGATGGCGACCCGTTCCGCGAGTCGGCCCGAATATGCATTCACGGTGCAGATAGTAGGAGGACTGATCGGTGCCGGTCAACGTCCCGGACAGCCGGTCACGAGACCCCGTCACCCGAGCGCGCACAGCCGTCCGACCGGGCGTGGTCACGCGAGACCATGCCCGGTCGGGCGTCGCTGGTGCGGGCAATCAGGAGACGGTCGGCACCCCGTTCGCCGGCGGCGCGGCCGGGGTGGCGGTGTACTCGTTGACCGGCCCGTCCGCCTCGTCGGTCTCGTACGCGGGCCCGAAGTACGTCTGCACTCCCCCGGTCACCCGGCTCAGCCGCTGGCCGCCGTAGCCGGAGTGGTCCTTGGCGGAGAAGCGCAGCGGCACCAGCCCGGGGCCCTGGAAGCCGCCCTTCTGCACGGCGTCCAGCACCTTCTCCCGGGTGACGTCCTTGCCGGCGGCGAGCAGCACCTGCACGAAGAGGTAGCCGACCGACATGCCGTAGACGGTGTTGCCGTCGAACGGCGCGTCCCCGTTGTGCTCCTTGTTGATCTTCGTGAAGAGCTGCACCCACGGGTTCGCGGTGTCGTTCTGCATCGGCAGGTAGTTGGTGCCGACCATGCCCTCCAGCAGCGGGGCCGCGGCACCGAGCTGCTTGGCCAGGGTCGGGTGGTCGGCGCCGACGTTGGACACCAGCCACTGCGGCTTGAAGCCCAGCCGAGCGGCGGTGCCGACGGACAGCGCGGTGAAGCCGGGCACTGTGGCGAGCACGACGACCTGGCAACCAGCCGCCTTGAACGCGCCGATCTGCGGCGCCACGTTGGTGTTGCTGGTGACGTACGTCTGCTTGACCGCCACGGCCGACGCGCCGAGCACCTTCTCCACGCCGGCCAGGCTGTCCCGGCCGAAGTCGTCGTCCTGCCCGAGGAAGCAGACCTTCTGACCGGCCAGGTTCGTCTTCGCGTAGGTGGCGAGGATCTTGCCCTCCACCGTGTAGTCCGGGTTGAACCCGAACGTGCCGGGATACTTGTCCGGCTGGTCCCAGCTGCGGCTGCCGGAGGCGACGAAGAGGTCCGGGACCCGGTTGGTCTTCAGGAAGTCGAGCACGCCACTGTGCGTCGGTGTGCCGAGGCCGTTGAGGATCGCGAAGACCTTGTCCTGGAGGACGAGCTGACGGACCACCTGCTGGGTGTTCGCCGGGTTGTAGCCGTCGTCCATGACCTTGTAGGTGATCTTCCGACCGTGCACACCGCCGTTGGCGTTGACGTAGTCGAAGTACGCCTTCGTCGCCGGGGAGATCTTCGAGTAGCCGGCCGAGGCCGGCCCGGTGAGCGGCATGTGGGTGCCGACGACGATCTCGGTGTCGGTCACGCCCGGCACCGACGCCGCGCCGGGACCGGAGCCGTCGTCACCACTGCAACCAGCGGCGGCGGCCAACAGGGCAATGGTGCTGGCGATCGCGAGACCACGTTGTGCCAAACGGTGCATGGAGAACACCGACCTTTCTCGGTCCGGTTCGGGGGAACGGTGTGTGTGTGGTGGAACGCCCGGCCGGGGCCGGGCGCGGAGCAGCTCAGGAACGCCGGGCCCGCAGGCGCCGACCAAGACGGGACAGCAGCCCGTGGATGCCACCGGGTGCGGCGATCATGACGACGATCAGGGTGAGGCCGAAGATCGCCAGCGGCAGGTTTCCCTCTAGCCGCTGCGCCACCGCGGGCGAGAGCGTGAGCATCTCGGTCGCGGAGTGGGTGAGGTCGGGCAGCGCGACCAGCAGGACGGCCCCCCAGAGCGCGCCGGTGAGCCGGCCGAGACCGCCGATCACGACGGCCATCAGCAGGAACAGCGACAGGGTCAACGAGAACGCCCCGGGTGAGACGCTCTGCGCGAGCACCGCCAGCAACGCCCCGCCGAGCCCGGCGGTGGCGGCACTGACCACGAATGCGAGGACCTGGGTGCGGGCCACGTGGATGCCGGCGAGGCGGGCAGCCACCTCGTCGTCCCGGACCGCCCGGAAGGTGCGCCCGTACCGGCTGCGAATGAGGTTGGCCAGCAGCAGCAGGGCGAGCAGGGTGGCCGCGCCGGTGAGCCAGAGCTGCCACCGCTCGTAGGGGAAGTACGGGCCGAGCGACATCGGCGGCGGCTCCACCGGCACCGACAGCCCCTGCTCGCCGTTGAAGACACCGTCGAAGGTGACGGCCAACGCCGGCACGACGACGGCCACCGCCAGGGTGACCCCGGCCAGGTAGGGACCACGCAGCCGGGCCGCCGCCACGCCGACGACCGCGCCGATCGCTACCGTGCTGACGATCGCCGCGACCAGCGAGAGCGGCAACAGCCAGCCGCCGGTCATCCCCCGCTCGGCGAACGCGTTCTGGCACAGCGCGACGGTGTACGCCCCGGTGGCCATCAACGCGCCGTGCCCGAGCGACAGTTGACCGTTGAGGCCGGTGAGGACGGTCAGCCCGGCGGTCGCGCAGAGGTAGGCCGCCACGGTGGCGAGCTGGAAGTTGCGGAACGGCTCGACGGCGTAGCTGACCCCGACCAGCAGGAGCCCGACGACGAGCACGATCGCGAGGTGGCGCAGCAGTGTCGAGCCGCGTCGCCGGTCGACGGGTCGGCCCTTGTCGACGAGCTGCTGTTTCGGCGGCAGGGCCGCCCTCGTGGCGCTCACACCCGCCTCGCCGCGACCGGGGCGAACAGCCCACCGGGCCGGACCAGCAGCACCGCCAGCAGCAGGACCAGCACCGCGAGCGGCGTGAGGTCACTGCCGGCGTAACCGCTCACGTAGGAGAGCAACAGACCCACCACCAGGCCACCGACCACCGCCCCCGGTGGGCTGTCCAGCCCACCGACCACCGCCGCGGTGAACGCGGAGACGAACACCAGGTCCATCGCGTGCGGGTGCAGGCCCAGCTCGGTCGGGATGACCAGCATGGCGGCCAGCGCGCCCACCCCGGAGGCGAGCGCCCACCCGAGGGTCAACATGCCACCGACGTTGACCCCGAGCAGCCGGGACACCTCGGGGGCGAAGGCCGCCGCGCGCATCCGCAACCCCACCGGGGTACGGGCGAACATCCAGGCCAGCCCGCTGACCACCACCCCGATCGTGGCGAAGACGAACAGGTCGTACGGCGACAGCACGGCCACCCCGCCCACTGTGAGAGCGGACCGACTGAACGGCGCCTCGGCCGGGCGGAACTCGTTGCCGTACACCATGCCCAGCACTGCCTGGATCAACAGCACCAGACCGAGCGCGACGATCACGGGGTTGAGGTGTGAGGTGTGGTCGACGTGCCGCATGACGACGCGGTCCACCAGCGCACCGAGCAACAGGCCGGCGACGAGCGCGACCGCGAAGCCCAACCAGTAGGAACCGGTCGCGGCGGAGACGGTGTAGGCGACGTACGCGGCGGCGACGGCCATCGCGCCCTGGGCGAAGTTGACGACCCGCGCCGCCCGCCAGATGAGCACCAGGGCCAGCGCGAACGCGGCGTACACCGCGCCTCGGGACAGGCCGTCGATGGTGAGGAAGACGAAGCGGTCCAACAGTCCTCCCTCCGGGGGACGAGGTGGTGGTCAGAAACCGAGGTACGCGTGGCGCAGGTCGACGTCGTCACGCAGCTTCGCCGCCGGGGCGGCGATCACCACCCGGCCGAGGGACATCACGACGCCCTGGTCGGCGACGGCGAGCGCGCTGCGGACGTTCTGCTCGACCAGCAGCACGGTCAGGCCGGTGCGGTCGCGTAGCTGACGGAGCAGTGCCATGGTCCGGGCGACGACCCGCGGCGCCAGGCCGAGCGACGGCTCGTCGAGCAGCAGCAGCCGGGGCCGGCCGACGAGGGCCCGACCGAGCGCGAGCATCTGCCGTTCACCGCCGGAGAGCTGGTGGCCGAGGTGCTTGCGACGCCGGGCCAGGGGCTCGAAGAGTTCGTAGACCTCGTCGAGGGCGCGCCCGGCGTCGGCCCGGTCGCGTCGCCACAACCCGCCGAGGCGCAGGTTCTCGTCGACCGTCAGCTCGCTGATCACGCCCCGTCCCTCCGGCACGTGCGCCATGCCGCGTCGGACGAGTTGCTCCACAGGCGTGCCGCGCAGGTCCTCCCCGGCGAGGAGCACCTGGCCGGCGACCGGGCGGATCATGCCGGAGAGCGCGCGCAGCAGTGTGGTCTTGCCGGCGCCGTTGGCGCCGACGACCGCGGCGATCGTGCCGGCCGGGACGGTGAGGTCGATGGCCTGCAACACTGGCGCGGCACCGTAACCGGCCACCAGCCCGCGCACCACGAGCAGGTCGGGTGTGCTGTCCGCGCTCACGGATAGGCCTCCTCGACGGCGGCGCCGAGGTAGGCGTCCGTCACCGCAGGGTCGTCGCGGATCTCGTCGGGGGTGCCGGCGGCGATCACCCGGCCGAAGTCGAGCACCACGAGCTCGTCGCAGACCGCCATCACCAGGTCCATGTGGTGCTCGACCAGCAGCACCGCACAGGGGTTGTCGTCGCGTCGGGGCAGCTGCCGGACCAGCTCGGCCAGCTCGGCGATGTCGTCGGCACCGAGGCCACCGGCTGGTTCGTCGAGCAGCAGCAGCCGGGGTCGCGCGGCGAGCGCACGGGCCAGGGCGACCCGCTGACGTACGGCGAAGGGCAGTGTGGTCGGCGCGGCCTCGGCGTGCCCGGCGATCCCCAGGTCGTCGAGGATGTCCAGGGCGTCGCGGCGCAGTCGGCGCTCGTCGCGGTCGCTGGCCGGCAGCCCGAGCAGCGCCGGGACGAAGCCCGCCCGGGCGGTGTGGGAGGCGCCGGTCATCACGTTCTCCAGCACGGTCAGACCGGCGAAGAGCCCGGTGCCCTGGAGGGTCCGGGCGATGCCGAGCCGGGTGAGCCGGTGCGGCCGTGGCCGCAGCGGTCGACCGTCGAGCGTGAGTGAACCCGTCTCCGGTGCGACGAAGCCGCAGATCACGTTGAACAAGGTGGTCTTGCCGGCGCCGTTGGGCCCGATGACGCCCACCACCCGGTTGGGTGGCACGCGCAGTGAGACGTCGTCGAGGGCGGTGAGGCCGCCGAAACGGACGCCGATGTGGTGCAGTTCGAGGCCGCGCTCCATCACCCATCCCTCTGTCGTGGCGGGTGTTTATTTACACTCGCAGTGTACGTTTCTCGGGTATCGCGTCAAGACCTTCAATACCCGGCCCCACACGCGGACGGGGCGGCCGCCACCGGCGACCGCCCCGCGACCACGGTCAGGCGCTGGGACAGGTGTTGCGGTACTCCTGGATCTGCGAACCGCTCGGGCCGGGGCACAGGAACTGCTCGTAGCGGGTGTCGTCGTCAACGAACCGCTTCAACCAGGCCACCATCTGCCGGGCGGTCGGCGTGTTCGTCGTCTGCGGGAAGAAGTGGCTCGCCCCGTTCAGCTCCAGGTACGCCTTCTCGGCCGAGGCCGGGATGCTGTTGTAGAACGGCACCGAGTGCGACGAGACCGGAGCGACGGTGTCGCTCTCCCCGCCGATGATCAGCGTGGGCACCCGCAGCTCGGACCAGCTCTTGTCCGAGTTCCACGGCGCGAGCGGCACCGCGGCCTGCAACGACGGCCGGGACGAGGCCGCTTCCAGGCTGCCCCCGCCACCCATGGAGTGACCGGCCACCGCGAGTCGACTGCTGTCGATCCGGGTGCGCACCGAGCTGCGCTGGGTGAGGTAGTCCAGCGCGGCGAGGAGCTGCCGACCCCGGCTGTCCGGCTGGTCCAGCCGGCTGTTGGTCTCGATGCCGATCACCACGAACCCGTGCGAGGCGAGACGCGGCCCGAGCCAGCTGATGCTGGACCATGCGGCGGTGAAACCGGGCGAGATGGCGATGGCACCGAAGGTGCCCTCGCTGGTGCTGGTCGGGTAGTAGATGACGCCGCCGCCGAAGCCGGTGACACTCAGCGAGGACACGCTCTGTGAGGCCGTGGCGAACGGACCGCGACTGGCCTCCAGGATCGCGGTGGTGGGGGCAGGGCCCCGCTCGTACGGGCTCGCGGCCTGGGCGGCGCCGGACGATCCGGCCAGGACGCCGCTGGCGGCCAGGACGGCGGCCAGCGCGAACCGGGTCGCTCGGGCGGCGACGGAACGGGGACGGGTGGTGGTTGGTGACGACACGTCGGGCACTCCCTAGAGTCGAGGGATATCGACGTGCGTCAGTTTTGGCTGCTCCTCCGATCCACGCATCGGTGAAATCACCAGTCCCGGTGGCGGATGCCACGACCAGTTGTGTTTCGAGCCTCTGACCAGGGGTAGCAGGGCAGGCGTCTGCCCGACACGCACCACCGAGAGGTTGTTCAGTGGATTCAAACAAGCCCGCCGAGGCGGTCAAGAACGTTGTGAAGAGCGCCACGGGGAAGATCGCCGACGCCCTGTCCCCCGACGTTCCCGGCGCGCCGGGTAGCGCACCGCCCACCGTCGAGGAGCCGACGACACCGCACGACCCGCTGCCGCCGAAGCCGGAGCAGGGGGCGCCGCAGACGCGTACGCCGACCGGCGCCGAGACCGGCGCGCCGGCGATCGCGAACGGTCAGCAGGGTGCGTACCTCACGACCGCGAACGGGGCGCGGCTGCGCGACACCGATCACTCGCTCAAGGCCGGCCCACGTGGCCCGGTGCTGCTCCAGGACCACCACCTGCGCGAGAAGATCATGCATTTCGACCACGAGCGCATCCCGGAGCGCGTGGTGCACGCCCGGGGCGCCGGTGCACACGGGGTGTTCACCGCGTACGGCACCGCCGAGGCGGTCACCAGGGCCGGCTTCCTCAAGAATGGGCGTGAGACCGAGGTCTTCGTCCGGTTCTCCACAGTGCTCGGCTCGCGGGGATCGGCCGACACGGTCCGCGACACCCGTGGCTTCGCCACGAAGTTCTACACCGACGAGGGCACCTTCGACCTGGTCGGCAACAACATGCCGGTGTTCTTCATCCAGGACGCGATCAAGTTCCCGGACATCATCCACGCGGCCAAGCCGCACCCGGACCGGGAGATCCCGCAGGCGCAGAGCGCCCACGACACGTTCTGGGACTTCGTGTCGCTGCACACCGAGGCGCAGCACCACGCCATGTGGAACATGTCCGACCGGGGCATCCCGCGCTCGTACCGGACCATGGAAGGGTTCGGCGTACACACCTTCCGCCTGGTCAACGAGGCCGGCGAGACGGTGCTGGCCAAGTTCCACTGGAAGCCCAAGCTGGGCGTGCACTCCCTCACCTGGGAGGAGGCCCAGATGCTGAACGGCATCGACCCGGACTTCCACCGGCGGGACCTCTACGACGCCATCGAGGCCGGCGCGTACCCGGAGTGGGAGCTCGGCATCCAGGTCTTTCCCGACACTCCTGAGGAAACCTTCGCGGGGATCGACCTGCTCGACCCGACGAAGATCGTTCCGGAGGAACTGGCGGAGGTGCAGCCCATCGGGAAGCTGGTGCTCAACCGGACGCCGACGAACTTCTTCGCCGAGACCGAGCAGGTCGCCTTCCACCTGGGCCACCTGCCGCCGGGCATCGACGTCACGAACGACCCGCTGCTGCAGGGCCGGCTCTTCTCGTACCTCGACACGCAGCTGACCCGCCTCGGCGGGCCCAACTTCACGCAGATCCCGATCAACCGCCCGCACGCGGCCGTCAATGACATGCTGCGCGACGGTTTCCACCAGCACGCCGTGCACGCGGGCGTCGCCCCGTACCGGCCGAACTCGCTCGACGGCGGCAACCCGTTCCCGGCGGGCGACGCCGAGAACGCTTTCGTCGACGTGCCGGTCACGGTGGCCCAGGCGCCGAAGGTACGCGCGAACCCGGCTTCGTTCGACGACCACTACAGCCAGGTACGCCTGTTCTGGCTGAGCATGTCGCCGGTCGAGAAGGAGCACATCATCCGGGCGTACACCTTCGAGCTGGGCAAGTGCTACCACCAGGCGATCAAGGAGCGCCAGCTGCAGAGCCTCGCCAACATCGACCCGGTGCTGTGCGAGCAGGTCGCCACCGGTCTGGGCCTGCCCGCCCCGCAGCCCACGGTGCCGCTGGCCGATGTCACGCCCAGCCCCGCGCTGTCGCAGGTCGGCCGGGAGTGGCCGGCGGACGGGCGGATGGTCGGGATCGTGGTCGACCCCGACGGTGACCTGGACGGCGTCGCCGAGGTGCGTCAGGCCGTGTTCGACGCCGGCATGGTGCCGCTGCTGATCGCCCCGCACGGCGGCATGGTCGGCGGCATGCCGGTCCAGCGCACCTTCGCCACCGGCCGGTCGGTCGAGTTCGACGCGGTCCTGCTGGCGGGAGCGCCGGCACCCGCGCCGGATGCCGTCCCGGCCCGTGACGACAAGGCGGGCAGGCCGGGCCCGGCGGCCGTGGACCCCCGCGTGCTGCTCCTCGTCGAGGAGTGCTGGCGGCACGCCAAGGCGATCGGCGCCTGGGGCGCCGGCGTCACCGTGCTGGAGCAGGCCGGGGTGGCCGGCACTCCGGGCATCGTGGCGGCGGGCTCCGGCGCCGAGGCCCTGACGGCGGTGCAGCAGTTGATGGCCGCACACCGGGTGTGGGAACGGTTCCCGGCCTCGGTCGCCTGACCCGTCACCGAGTCGCCTGACCGATCACCGGCGAGGGCTGTCCTCCGCAGTACGGGAGGACAGCCCTCGTCCGTGCTCAGGCTGTCATCTCCGGATCCACCGCAGGTGGTCCGTGCCGGCGCCGCAGCTCCGCTGCTCGATCAGCGCCCCGCTCGCGGTGCTCTGGCCGACCGCACCCAGGCACATCCCGCTGTGGCCAGCCCGATGGCACCCGCCCGCACCGGCGGGATCGGGCCGTCGGTGGTGATGGCGTCGTGCAGGGAACGGGACGGCACGTACTCCATCACGATCTGCGGGTCACCGTCGGCGCTCAACAGCACATCGAAGACCCGGACGACGTTGACGTGGTCGAGCTGGGCGATCGCCCGGGCCTCCCGGAGTGACCGAACCCGCAATTCCTGTCGCGCCTCAGTGGTCAGATTGGGCGGCGGAACGATTTCCTTGATGGCGACGTCCCGTTGCAGCATCCGGTCGCGGGCTTTCCACACTCGACCCATTCCGCCCTGGCCAAGAAGCTCCACGACTGTCATACCGATCGGTAACAAGAAGCGGTGGGATCTGCGACACCCGGAGAGGCTACCTGGTACGCCGCGCGAACAATTTCCGGCAGCCCGGGCGACCTTTATCTGGGGATCATTCTGCGTCTGCGACAACTGGGACCATCCTGTGGAGAGCGCCGTAACGACTCCGACCCTGGGTGAGAGCACGGTCCGCTCCACCGTGGGCGGTGGTCGGATGCTGGCAGGCCGTGGTGCCATCCGACAGATACCACCCTGAAACTACCTCAATCGTCATCAGACACAGGTGGACGCCAGCTTCCGATTGACCCGCCGGACTACGTCGTTTCAGGTGCTTGACCTGTCAACTTTCCGCCGGTAGTTTAAATTCACATCCATAAGCATCTATCTGAAGCAGGTGAACCGTGCTGTTGAAATCCATCGCCATCGCCATCGCCGCGTCCGTCGCAGGCGTGCTGGCCGCCGCCCCCACCGCCTCGGCGGCAGCACCCGGAGTGTCGATACAGGGCTGGGGGTCCGGGAACTGCCCGCAGGGCATGCTCTGCATCTGGCCCAACTGGAATCACCCACCGCAGGGTCCCGTGGAGACGCCGTCTCTGACGACCAACAGCGAGTGGACCGGCAGCATCCAGGGATTCAACTTCTACAACGGCACAGGCCGCGACGCCGTAATATCCGGGTTCACTTTCGGCTCGTCGATTCCCTTCAAAAGCTGCGCTCCTGCCGGCGGGACCGGGGGCGACCTGTATATACCGGTCAACGTGACGAAGGTGACCTGGCAGCTGACCCCCTGCTGATCCTCCACTGGGCCTTTCCGAGTAAGGACTTGGAAAGGCTCAGTGAGCCGACCGCGTGACGGACGCAGCCGCGCCTACGCGCCCGAGATGGCAGTGAGTGCCGTGTCGAGTGCCTGGTCCGCCGGGACCTGCACATCGGGGACCACTCCGACGCCTTCCCAGTTGGTGCCGGTGACGCTGTTGATGGTCCGGGCGGTCGGCACGGTCACGAGGATGTGTTCGGTGACCGCGTGGCGGGCCGTCGGATGCGCGCCGCCACGTGTCGTCTCACCGATGACGACGCTCCGGCCGTGCGCCTGCAGCGTGTACGCCACGTCCTCACCCCCGGAGAACGTGATCGCGCTGGTGAGCACGTAGACCGGGCGGTCCGTGTAGCGCGGCGCGGGAAGGTGCGCGGTCGTCCAGAACTGGCGGGTGGCGCCGGTGGACCGCTCGTAGAAGTCGTTGAGGTGCACCTGATCGTCGGGGAAGAAGTAGCTGCACCACATCGCGGCTCCCTCGGGTGCTCCGCCGGCGCATGCGCGCAGGTCCAGGATGAGCGCGGAGCTGAGGGCGACCAGTCGCATGGCCGCGCCGATCGCCTCGGCGCCTTCGTTCGCGTAGGCGATGCGCCGCACGTCGATGAGCCCGACGTTCCCGTCCAGCTGCTCGACGCGGCGGATGCCCTGGTTCTCCGCCCGGAGCAGCGCGAGGAAGGCGGCCCGTCCTCCGTCCTCGTCCGCTGGATCCAGCGACTGCGGCTGGTCGGACCACAGCAACCGCAGATGCTTGTCCGGGCACGCCTCTTGAAGGTGAGCGGTCACCGTCTCGCAGAGCGTCGGCCCGGCCAGGCCGTCGTACTCGCCCGCCGCGAGACGGCGCCGGATCGCGGCGTCGATGTCCACGACCTTCGCAGGAAAGACGTACCCTGCCTCGATCCGATCCAGGGCCCGTCCGATGATCTGTTCGTTGGTGAGCACGGCGGGCCACGCTAGACCGCGGACAGCCCCACGACCACCGAATTTCGCGCAGCGGGATCAGCCGATGTCGGCCAACCGTGGCAGCACCTTGTCGCCGAGCCGCTGGGCGAACTCCACCGGGTGCCGATCCGGCGTGACCTGCACCTCGGTGACCCCGAGCGCGGCGTAGGCGGACACCTCCGCCAGGAACCCGTCGGTGTCGTCCAGCGGCGACCGGTCGGCGACCACCGTCTTCTCGATGGTGTCGTAGTCGCGGCCCTCGGTGGCACAGTGCCCGCGCAGAACATCCAGTTTGCGCGCGACGTCGTCGGTGCCGCCGCGACCGAACAGGTTGCAGGCGTCGGCGTACCGGGCCACCAGCAGGAGGGTCTTCTTCTCGCCCCCGCCACCGATCATGATGGGCGGGTGCGGTCGACTCAACGGCTGCGGTGAGTTGATGGTCTCGGCGAGCTGGTAGTGCTGTCCGTTGAACGGGCCGTCGTCGGCGCTCCACATCTGCAGGCAGATGCGCAGCGTCTCCTCCAGCCGCTCGAACCGCTCGGCCACCGGAACGACCGGCACGCCCAGCCCGAGCTGCTCCCGCTCGTACCAGGACGCGCCGATGCCGAGGCGGGCCCGGCCACCGGACAGCACGTCGAGGGTCGACACGGTCTTGGCGAGCAACCCCGGGTAGCGGTACATCACACCGGTGACCAGCACACCCAGCGTCATCCGCTGAGTCTTCGCCGCGACGTAGCCCAGCGTGGTGTACGCCTCCAGCATCGGCTCCTCGGCCGCGAACACCGCGTCCATCTGGAAGAAGTGGTCCATCACCGTGAACGACGCGACGCCGGCCTGATCGGCGGTGGTCGCCGCCTCCGCCAGGGTGGGTGCGATCGCGGCCGGGTCGGCCGGGGTGGAGTAGTTCCAGTAGTGCAGCCCGAGCTTCATGTTCGGCACCTCCCCAACGAGCCTAGTGCTCCTCGGCGTCACCGGCATGCGGCTCGGCGGGACCCCGCCGACCCGCCCCGCGCGACGTCCATTACCGGTTCATGACAATTCGTGGATCACCTGCGGATATCCGGCTGGCAGCTTCTGGTGGGTGATCCAACAGCTGTCTCCCACCAATCCCAGGCCCGCGGGACTGTCACAGCGGGCGGAGTGGGCCGACGCCGCGAAGGGCGCCTGCATCATTCTCGTCGTCCTGTGGCACGTCGTCGTCAAGGACTACCTGCAGATCGACTGGCACATCGGCGTACCGGTGCCGGGCCTGTGGGGCACGTTGGGTGAGCAGTTCCTGCCGTTGCGGATGCCGTTGTTCTTCACCATCTCCGGCGTCTTCGCGGCGAACGCCGCCCAGCGGCCCTGGCGGGTCGTCGCCCGCAGCCGGATCGCCGGGTTCCTCTACCTGTACGCCGTCTGGCTGCTGATCCACACCGCCATCCTCGCCGCCGCCCCGCAGCTGCCGACCGACCGCGCCACCTCCGCCCTCGGCCTGCTGGAGCAGCTCACCATCACGCCGTCCAACCTCTGGTACCTGTACGCCCTGGCGGTGTACTTCACGATCGCCAAGGCGACCCGCCGGGTGCCCCGGGCGCTGATGCTCGTACCCGCCGCCCTGCTGTCCGCCGTCGCCGCCGCCGGCCTGCTCGCCACCCCGGGCAACCGCGCCGGTCTCTACCAGAACCTGGTCTTCTTCCTGGCCGGCCTGTACCTGCGGCCGCAGATCCAGCAGTGGGCCGCCACCGCCAGCCGGCGTCGGCTCGCGCTGACCTCCGGCGCCTATGTCCTCGCGCTCGTCGCGATGGCGGTGGCCGGCGCCCAGCAGTGGTTCGGCGTATGGACGGCCGTCTCGGTGGTGGCGGTCGCCTTCGGTGTGACCGCCGCTGCTCGACTGGCTCACTGGTCAGCGATCAGCAGGCCGCTGGCTAGGCTCGGCCGCATCACCCTGCCGATCTACGTCGTCCACATGCCGGTTCTGGCCGTACTGCACCGGCTGTTGCTCGTACCGGTTTCCGGCCTGGGTGGGTCCGCTCAGGGCCTGATCGTGCTTGGATATCCGATTCTGCTGACCGGTCTGGTGATCGGCCTGAGCCTGGCCGTCCACCGCGGGCTCCTGGCGCTTCGCGCGGGGTGGCTGTTCGCGCTACCCGGGCCGCGACGGGCGGAGGCCGCCGGATGAGCGCCCTGGCCGAGGCGCTGGTCGACCTGGACGCGGTCGCCAGCAACGTGCGGGCCATCACGTCGGTCACCGGCACCAGCCTGATGGCGGTGGTGAAGGCGGACGGGTTCGGTCACGGCGCGGTGCGGGTGGCCCGTGCCGCGCTCCGCGCCGGCGCCACCTGGCTGGGGGTGACCTCGGTGACCGAGGCGCTGGCCCTGCGCGACGCGGGTGTGACAGCACCCACGTTGAGCTGGCTGCACGGGCCGAACGACGACTTCGGTATCTTGATCAAGAGTGGTGTCGACGTCGGTGTGTCGACGACGACGCACCTGCACGCCGTCGCCGACGCGGTCCACCTGCTCGGCGTGCCAGCGATGGTGCAGCTCAAGGCGGACACCGGCCTGTCCCGCAACGGAGCCGCCGGGGACGACTGGCCCGAGTTGGTCGCCTGGGCCCGCAAGTACGAACGGGAGGGCGGGATCCGGGTGCGCGGCGTGTGGTCCCACCTCGTCGACGCGGACCTGCCCGGCGCTCCCGAGTTGAGCCGGCAGGTGGCAACCTTCGAGGAGGCCCTGCGGATCGCGCGGTCGGCCGGTCTCGACCCCGAGCTCGTCCACCTGGCCAACTCGGCGGCCGCGCTGTCGGCGCCCCGGACCCGCTTCGACCTCTGCCGGATCGGGATCGCGCTGTACGGCGTCGACCCGTTCGGCGCCACCGGCCCGGGCGAGTTCGGCCTGCACGCCGCGATGACCCTGCGCACGAGCGTGATCAACGTCAAACGGGTGCCCGCGGGCACGGGCGTCTCCTACGGGCCGGAACACGTGACCGGGGCGCCGACCACGCTGGCGCTGCTGCCGCTCGGTTACGCCGACGGGCTGCCCCGGGCCGCCGGGGGCCGCGCCGAGGTGTGGCTCGGCGGCCGGCGGTGCCCGATCGTCGGGCGCATCGCCATGGACCAGTGCGTGGTCGACGTCGGGGACCTTCCGGTGGCGATCGGCGACCCGGTCGTGGTGTTCGGTCCCGCCGAGGGTGACCAGAGCCCACCGACGGTCGTCGAGTGGGCCCGCTGGGCGGGCACCAACCCGCACGAGATCTTGACCGGCATCGGGGCCCGGGTGGCCCGCGACCACCTCCACGGAAGGGCACGGACCTCATGACGATCCGACTGGCAGTGCTGTACGGCGGGCAGAGCGGCGAGCACGACGTGTCCTGCCGCTCGGCGGCCAGCATCCTCGCCAACCTGGACCGGAAGCGGTACCAGGTCACCGAGGTGCTCATCGACCGCGACGGCGGGTGGCATGTCGGGGGACGCCCGACGCCACTGCCTGCGGCGCTGCGTGTCCTGCGCGCCCAGGATGTGGTGTTCCCGGCCCTGCACGGCCCGTACGGCGAGGACGGCACAGTGGCGTCGCTGCTGGAATGGCTCGGCGTGCCGTACGTCGGCAACGGTGTCTTCGCCAGTGCCGCCGGAATGGACAAGGGTGTCACCAAGCGGCTCCTCGCCGCGGAGGGCCTGCGGGTCAGCCCGGGAGTGACACTGCGGCCGGGCGATGAGCTGTCGCCCGACGACCGGCGACGACTGGACCTGCCGGTCTTCGTCAAGCCGGCCCGGGCCGGGTCCAGCCTGGGTGTCGTCAAGGTGGACGACTGGGCGGGAGTTCCCGCCGCTCTGGAGCTGGCCCGACAGGTCGACCCGAAGGTGCTCATCGAACAGGGAGCCCGGGGGCGGGAGATCGACGTGGCGGTCCTCCAACACCCGGACGGACGGGTGCAGGCCGGCCCGCCGCTGGAGATCCGGGTGACCGGTGCCGGCTTCTTCGACTACGACGCGAAGTACGACGGCGGGGCGGTCTTCCAGATCCCCGCCCCGCTCGACGCGGCCACCACCGAGGTGCTCCAGGACCGCGCGATCCGCGCCTTCCAGGCCCTCGACTGTCGCGGCCTGCTGCGGGTCGACTTCTTCCTGCCCGCCGAGGGGTCGCCGGAGCCCATCGTGAACGAGGTCAACACGTTCCCCGGTTTCACCGCCGCGTCGCAGTTCCCACAGATCTGGCAGAAGGCCGGCATCGGGTTCGCCGCCCTGATCGACATCCTGATCTCCGGCGCGCTGGTCGACCGGGACCGGACCAGCCACAGTGGGTTGCCCCGGCCACGAGCGGCCAACCTGGTCTGAGGCGGTGGCCGTGCCCGCTCACCTGATCGGGCACGGCCGGGGCGGTCGGGCGCCGTCGGACCCGACGATGGTGACCGGGGCGGAGCTGTCCGCGAAACCGTCCTGCTGGGCGGCGTCGACGACAGTGCAGATGATCTGGTCGGCCGCGTCGGCCGACAGCGTACGCACGGCGGTGGTCGTGCGGACCGTGAGACCACCGGCCGGATCGGCCCCCGACGTCACAGTGACCGGGTCGAGCCCGGCCGGAACGTCGCTGGTGAAACCCTGGCGGCGCTCGTTCTCCTCCGGACCGGCGGCGAGCAGGGTGAGCGTGTCGGCGGGCGACGAGGCCACCTTCACCGGGCGCAGGACGAGCACGAGTTCGCCCCGCGCGAGCAGGTAGAGCCCCGTGCCCTGGGCCGGGCCGCTGACCGCCGGGCGACCCCTGATGACCTCGCTGGGCCGTACCCCACAACCAGGCGTGAGCAGCGCGAGCAGCAGTCCACCGGCGAGCAGCGCGCGGCCCGTCCGCCGGCCGTTCACCGGGCACCTCCGGTGTCCGCCGTGCCCCGGGGCAGGCGAAGCGTGAACACCGCGCCTCCGCTGGGGCCGTTGGCCGCGACGAGACTCCCCCGCCGCTCGCCGTGGCGGTGCAGGCGGGCGTTCTCCCAGGAGATGGCGAGGCCGAGGCCGCTTCCCTCGGAGCGGGTCCGCGCGGTGTCGGCCTTGTAGAAGCGGTCGAAGACGTGCGGCAGCACCTCCGGGTCCAGCCCCGGCCCCTCGTCGGTCACCTCGATCGTGATCCAGTCCCGGTCGGCGTCCAGGCGTACGGACACCGGCTCGGCACCGTGCCGGAAGGCGTTGCCGACCAGGTTGGCGACGATGACGTCGAGCCGACGGGGATCGATTCGGGCCACCACTCCGGGTGGCAGCTCGGTGCGCACCCGGTCCAGCCAGCCCCGGATCCGCAGGGTCGCGGTCACCGCCGCGGCCACGTCCACGTCGTCCAGGGCGAGCCGAGCGGTGCCGGAGTCGAACCTGCTGACCTCGATGAGGTCGTTGACCAGCTGGGTGAGGTTCTGCGTCTCCTGGCTGACCAGCCGGGCGGCCCGCCCCGCGTCGCCGGGCAGGTGGTCTGCCTCCTCGTCCAGCACGTCGGTGACCGCCGTCATCGCGGCCAACGGCGTACGGAGCTCGTGCGAGACGTCGGCCACGAATCGGCGGGCGTCGGACTCCATCCGCCGCAGCTCACCGACCTGCCGCTCCAGCGTGCCCGCGGTGTCGTTGAAGGTCCGCGCCACGTCCGCCAGCTCGTCGGCGCCCCGAACCGTCAGGCGGGTGCTCAGATCGCCCTCACCGAGGCGGCGCGCCGCCCGGCCGAGGTCGCGGACGGGTCGCAGCACGCCGCGGGCGGACAGCAGGGCCAGCAGGACGGCGAGGATCAGGGACAGCCCGCCGGTCATCCACGCCCGGTTGGCGAGGCGGTCGATGCTCCGCTGCTCGGGCGCGAGGTTGCGCACCGAGTAGACCTCCAGCCCGGAGGCCCGGGACGTGCCGTCGGGCCGGTCGAGTTCCAACTGGGTGCCGATGAGCAGCCAGGGCTGCCCGTCGAGCGAGACACGTTGCCAGGCGATCCGGCCGTCGCCGACCTCCTGCCGCAGCTCGGGGGTGAGCGGGTCGGCGAATTCGGAGCCGCCCCGCGACCGCATGTCCCGGTAGACGACCACCGCGAAGCCCTCCCGGTCGGAGAGGCGCTGGGCCAACAGGTCCAGATCGCCCTGGGTCGGCGGAAGCTGGGCGATCGGGTAGACCTTGGTGATCTGGTCGGTCAGTGACATCACCGCGGCGTCCTGCGCCTGTTGGAGGATGACGGTCCGGGCCTGGAAGTAGCCTCCGCTGGCCACGACCGCCGTCGTGGTGACGCCCAGCAACGCGAACGCCAGGAGCAGCCGGACCCGCAGGCCCGAGACCCGGGCGCCGACCCAGCGCCACGGTGTCACAGCGGCCCGAACCGGTATCCGAAGCCGCGCACGGTCTGGATGAAGACCGGTGCCGACGAGTCGGCCTCGATCTTGGCGCGTACCCGCTGGACGCAGGCGTCCACGAGCCGCGAGTCACCGAGATAGCCGTGTTCCCACACCGCCTCCAGCAGTTGCTGGCGGCTGAGCACCTGACCTGGGGTGTCTGAGAGCTCCAGGAGCAGGCGCAGCTCCGTCGGGGCGAGGCTGACCGGCACCCCGTCCCTGCTGACCACCAGCGCGGCCCGGTCGATGGTCAGCGCGCCGTGCTGTTCCAGGCCGCCCCGCTCGCCACCGGCACGCCGCGACTCGCCACCGGTCCGCCGGAGCACCGCGCGGATGCGTGCCTCCAGCACCCGGGCCTGCACGGGCTTGACCACGTAGTCGTCGGCGCCGGCCTCCAGGCCCGCCACCACGTCCATGTCGTCGTTGCGGGCGGTCAGCATGATGATCGGCAGGTCGCCGAGCTGCCGGATCCGGCGGCAGACCTCGAAGCCGTCCATGCCGGGCAGCATGAGATCGAGGACGACCACGTCGGCCGAGGTGGTGCGCAGCCGCTCCAGGCCCTGCTCCCCCGTCCCCACGGCGTGCACCGTGTGGCCCTGTCGCGTGAGCGCCAGCTGAAGCCCGTCGCGCACCGTCTGGTGGTCTTCGATCAGCAGGACCTGGGACATGTCGTCAAGTATCCCATCATGAGATCTTTTGGGGTTCGGCCACCGGTTGCGGTGGCCCGCCACGGCGCGCGGAGAGCGGGGCCGCGAAATCGGCCGAACGCACCAGGAACACCACCGAACCCACCAGGAACATCGTGGACGCGCCGGCCGCCACGATGGCGACGAGCGCCCCGCGCTGCACCGACGCGGCCAGGCCTGGCACGACGACCACCAGTGCCCAGACCAGCGCGAGCGCCGCCTCGGCCAACCGGCGCAACAGACCGCCACCGTCGGGCTCGCCGACCCTGTCCTGGTCGCCACGCCAACCGGCCAGCGAGGCCGCGGCCAGGCAGAACAGCGCCACACCCAGCAGTACGCCGCCGAGCGCGTCACTGAACCGGTGCCAGCCCGCGATCATCGTGGCCGCCGCGATCACCGAGACACCTGCCGCGCTCGGCACCACGAGCCAGCGTCGGGCCCACCCGGGCAGGACCAGCATGAACGCCAGCAGCAGTGTCGTCGCCGCCGCGACGTGGCCGCTGGGGAAGCTGTTGTGGGTGGTCGAACTCTCGATCTGCAGGTCCGGGCGGGGCAACGCCGACTTCACCGCACCGGCCACCACCACCGCGCAGAGGACCATGCCCACGCCGACGATGCCCGCCACCAGCCGGCGGCGGAGCACACCCACCAGCAGCATCGCGCCGAGCAGGGCAGCGAGCAGTGTCGGGCTGCCGAACGTGGCCAGCACGGTCTTGGCCGGACCCACCAGGACGGTCTGCTGCTCGTACCCCCCGCCCCGCTCCGCCCTCGGCAGGAGCACTCCGTCCAGCCACTGACCGGGGTACGTCCGCACGAAGACGGTGGCGGTGAGGGTCAGGGCGAGCAGACAGCACAGCGCCACCGCGAGCAGCCGGAGACCGAGAGGCGCCGCCACGTGGGCGTGCGGCAGCGGTCGCGCCGGCTGCGGACCGGGCGTCGACCGCCCGACGGGGTACGACGATCCGATGGACATGCCGACCATGCTCGCCCGGGCAGGTCCGTACGCCGTACTCGAATTGTCTTGGTTCTGTCACAACCGCCCCCGGCGCTTCCGGAAAGCGGATCGTCGGCGGTAGGGCCGGGTGGGCCCGGACGAGGCAGCGGGATTCACGTGCCTATATGCAACGATGTTTTACCCAGCCGAGATCAGCCACCACTAGGGTCAGGACGCTGATCGATGTCTGGTCGACGGTGCAGGACATCCATCCGGAGTGAGTTGGGGAACCGGAAGGGGTTGGGGAATGCAGGAAATTCCAGTCGCCAGCCTGGTCATCGGCATCGCGTCCTCGCCTGCCGAACGCCGACACCTGGCTCGGCTGCTCGGCGGCAGTGACGCCTTTCTGATCGTCTCGAACGTCGACCAGGCAAGAGAGTTCCTCGGGGTGATCGAGGCACCTCCGGTCGCGGCCCCGCAGGCCGTCGCCGTGCTCGCCGAGGTGGCGCCGAGCCCGCAGTCGCCGCCACCGGATCTGGCCGTCGACTCCGACCGTCGGGTGCTGCGGTGGCGCGACCAGGAGATCGACCTGACCCGGTTGGAGCACGACGTCCTGCTCTGCCTGGTGCACGCGCCCGGGCAGATCTGGACCTACGAGCGTCTGCACCTCGAGGTCTGGGGCAACCGGCACCTCGGCCGCAACTCCGACATGCACTCGGTGGTCCGCCGGGTGCGCGGCAAACTCGCGCGACTCAACGCCGCGACGACGATCCACTCGGTACGCGGGGTCGGCTTCCGCCTCGCCCCGATCTAGGACGTCGGCGGCCTGCGGGCCCCTCGTTCACCGGCGGGAGGGTCAGCGGTCCTGGACGCGGCCGAGGAAGCGTGCGCCGATCTCGGTGACGTCCTCGGTGGTCCAGTCGAGAGCGGGATCGGCGACGGTGATCTCGGTCATCGCCATGCCGGGCACGTCCGTCTCCTGCCAGCCGGCGGCGAACCACACCTTTTCGTCCTCCGCGAGCGCCAGCGCGGCGTCATCGAGCGCCTGCGCCGGATGCGGCAGGAACAGGCGGAATCTCTGAGTGTGCGGAGGCTCCGGGTACACCAACGCGCCGGGCAGGGCGGCGAGCGCCGTGGCGACGGTCCGTGCGTGTCGCACGTACTCGGGGATGCGGGGCAACTCCCGTTCGAGACCGGCGAGCGCGCTCAGCGCGGCCGGCCACTGCTGGAACACCTGACCGCCGTAGCGGTGCCGCCAGACGCGGGCGTAGGAGGCGAGCTGCTCGGTGCCCGCGAGCGCCGCGCCGCTGAGACCGCCGATCGTCTTGTAGAACGAGACGTAGGTGCTGTCGGCGAGGTCGGCGATCTCGCTGAGGGTGTGCGCCAGATACGGGGTGGATTCCCACAGTCGGGCGCCGTCGAGGTGGAGGCGGGCGCCGATGGAGTCCGCGGCGGCGGACGCGGCGGCGAGTTCGTCCCAGGTGGGGAGGACGAAGCCGGCGTCGCGCAGCGGGAGTTCGATGACGACGCTGCTCACGGGGTCGGCGAGCGCGCTGATCTCCGCGGCGGTGGGGTTTCGGGGTTCGGTGGTCGGCCAGGTGCTGCGCAGCCCGCTCAGGTTGGCGTAGGCATGCCGTTCGTGCACCTCCAGGTGGCCGAGCGGGTGCAGAGCCACCGTCGGGTGTCCGCTGTGCTCGGCGCCGTAGCGCAGCGCGACCTGCTGTGCCATCGTGCCGGTCGGGAAGAAGACGGCGGCCTCGGTGCCCAACAGCTCCGCCACACGTTCCTCCAGCGTGGTGACCGGGCCGTCGCCGTAGAAGTCGGGCTGGCCATCCAGGTCGCCGCCCGCGGCCAGGTCGGCGAGCCGCTCCCGCATGGTCGCGGGCCGGCTGCCGGAAAGGATTCGGTCGCAGGCGCGCTGGGCGGCCAGCCGACGCTGCCGTGTGTTGTGGGACATCGGCGGATCTTCGCACTTCAGCGCGCGAGGGCCAATCAGTTTGCCGACGGCAGGCGAGCGGTGTCGTCCCGCGACGACCCTCCGGACGCCGTCCGGCCCGCCTGGTCGGTGACCAGGCGGGCCGGAGGTGTGCGCTACCGCTCAGGCGTCAGCACTTGATGGGCGCCAACCCGAAGTTCTCCACCGTGGGAGCGGCGGTGGCGATCTTCGTCTGACGGGTCTGGGGCTTCCAGCCGTCCTTGGCGACGATCATGGTGAGCGGGTTGTTGCGGCGGTCCATCCAGTAGGCGTACCTGCCCTCGGCATCGGTGGCGAAGGTGTACGACGCCGCCCACGAGTCGACCTGGACGACCGCGCCGGTGAGCGGCGAGGTCGCACCCTGGCAGCTGGTGCCGGTGACCGTACCCATGAGCTTGCCCCAGGTCTTCGGGGGGTTCGCGGTCATGGTCACCGCGACCGGTGCCACCGAGTACGGGGTGTTCTCCGAGATCCCGACCGAGCCGGAGTAGGTGCCCGGCTGGTCCACGTTCGCCGTCATTCCGACGGTGACAGTGACCTTCGCGCCCGGCGCGAGGGTGGCCGACGACTTGTCGATGGTCATCCAGCTGACGTCGGCCGCCGACTCGGCGCACCCCTCGAAGCCCGGGAGCACCTCACTGTTGGCGGCCGCGTTGAAGCTGCCGGACGAACCGCCGACCTTGTAGAAGCCGCACGCCGCACCACCGCGGTAGCGGGCCGTGTTGGCGTTCGGCAGGTTGGACCACGAGCCGACGGCCGGGTCGAAGGCGAAGCCGGCGTTGCTGATGGCCCCACCCTGCGAGCCGCCGACGACGAGCAGCTTGCCGTTGGCGACGGCGTAGGAGCTGGCCCAGTTGTCGGCCGGCGCGTCGGCGATCGCCGTCCAGGTGTTGGCACCCGGGTCGAAGGCGTAGCTGGACTTCTGCGACGCGGATCCGTCGTTGCCGCCGGTGCAGTAGAGGATGCCGTCGATCCCGCCGCAGGAGGCGAAGGCCACCGACTTCGGGTAGTTGGCCATCGTCTCCCACGTGTTCCCGGCCGGGTCGTACCGGACGACGCTGTTCGACATCGGCAGGCACTCCGCGGTGGTGCAGCCGCCGACGGCGTACAGCTTGCCGTCGACGACGGCCTGACCGGCCGCGGCCCGTGGCGCCGGGTTGTCGGCCAACTCCGTCCAGGTGTTGGCCCCCGGGTCGTACGACCAGGTGGCGGAGTCCGGGCCGGCGTCGCCCCAGCCACCGGTAGCGATGATCTTCCCGTCCGCGACACCCACGGTCAGGGCGTTGCGGGCACCCGGAAGGTCGGCGATCGCCGTCCAGGCCTGGGCGGCCGGGTCGTAGGCATAGGCCTTCGCGGTGGAGGCGCTACCGTCGCCACCACCGAGCGAGTACACCTTGCCGTCCAGGTGCACCACCCGGTTGTCCATGATCGCGGACGGGTAGTTGGCGATGTCGGTCCACGGTGCCGCGTTCGGGCCGACCCCGGCGACGGCGGCCTTGGCGAACTTGCCGGACGCCTTGGCGGCGAACGACGTCGGGGCGTTGAGTCGCTGCTCCGGCGCGCCACTGGCCCCGAGCACCTGTTGCCTGGTGACAGTGGACCCGTCCGCGCGGAGGAGTTCGAACCCGTTGTCCCGCTCGCTGAACTTCACCTCGACCGGCGCGCCGCCGGTGTTGGTCACCGTGAACGTCTTGCTGGCCTTGCCGTTGGGCATCTGGAGCGTCGCGCTCAACTGCGTCGGCGTCACCGACAGTCGACCGGCCGCGAGCTGGAAGTTCGCCACTGTCGCCCAGTCGGCCTCGACGTCGACCTGCTTGGTCTGGCTGACGTAGTTGCCGGCGCTGGCGGTGAACGGGTGCGTGCCGGTCACCGTCGAGTAGATCCAGTAGAAGCCGTCGGCCAGCCCCGGGTCGTCCGGGGTCGCCACGGTGACGGCCTTCTCGGCGGGCCGGTCCTTGCTGGTGACGGTAGCGCCGTTGACGTAGCTGTTGTCGTTCTTGTCGCGGACGTTACCGACGACCAGACCGCCGTCGACCGGCACGCAGGTGACCTGGCTGCCGATCAGCACGTTGTCGACCTCCCACCACCACTCGTACGAGGCGTCGTAGTAGCGGAACCGCACCTGCACCTGCGCCTGGCCGGCCGCCTGCGGGATCGGGATCTCGGTCACCTTCGGTCCCCGGACGTCGGTCTCCTGCCGGAGCAGGTTGGTCCAGGTGGTGCCACCGTCGATGCTCAGATCGACGTCGGCGGTGTCGTCGGCCAGCTGGTTGAAGTCCTGGTTGAACCGGACGACCGGGGCCGTCACACCGGTCAGGTCGACCACCGGGCTGACCAGCGAGGTGTCCTGGCTGCTGCCCGCGCCGTACGCGTCGCTGTCGATCATCGCGAAGTTGCCGGTGCCGCCGGTCAGGTTGCCCCGGTCGCCGTCGTCGGTGAACTTCCAGACCTGACCGCTGCCCGCGTTGTCCACGACGGTCCAGCCGGCCGGCGTGGTCGTGCCGTCGAAGGTCTCGTACTCACCGTCCGAGCCGAACGTGTATCCGGGGGCGGTGGTGCAGGTGGTGGTGTCCACAGGAACGGCGACGTTGGCGGTGACGTTGCCGGAACCGACCACGACCTCCTTGGTGACGGTCTGGTAGCCCGGGTACTGCGACTCGTACTTCAGGGTGTACGTCTGCCCGGCCGGCAGCGAGATGCTGTAACGGCCGTTCGACGGGGTGGTGTAGTCGTAGACGCCGGACACACCCGTGACGGTCACCTTCGCGTACAACGGCCAACCGTGGCCGGAGCCGTCGGTGACCGCGCCGGTGACGTTGACACTCGGCACCGGCGTCAACGCGACGGTGAGCGTCGTGGTCGCGCCCTTGGTGACCGTCGCCGGCTTCGTGGTGCTGGCGTAGCCGAAGGCCGCCACGGCGACCTGGTAGTCACCGGTGGGCAGCTGGGTCGAGAACTTGCCGTCCGCGCCGGTGGTGAGCTCACGGGCGCTCGGGCCGGTGAGGGTGAGGGTCGCGCCGGCGATCGGGGCGCCGGTGGCCGCGTCGGTGACCGTGCCGGCCAGGGTGCCGATGTCGCCGGTCGGAGCGGCGTTGAGCAACGCGAGTGCGTCGAGCCGGCCCTCTCCGTAGACGTTGTTGTCGGCTGCGGTGCCACCGCACTGGTCGTCGGCCTTGTCGACGGCCGCGCCGTTGAGCAGCGCACGGGTCGCGTCGACGTCACCGATGAGCGACGGGGCCGCCGAGTACAGCAGCGCGATCGCGCCCGCGAGGTGCGGCGCGGCCATCGAGGTGCCGCTGATGCTGCCGTAGGAGTTGCCGGGAATGCTCGACCGGACGTTCACGCCGGGGGCCGAGATGTTGGGCTTGATCTCGCCGTTCTGCCCGGTGCCCCGGGCGGAGAAGCCGGCGATGTTGTTGTTGACGTCGTACGCGCCGGTCGAGTAGTTGCTGGCGAGGCTGCCCGGCGAGCCGCTGGTCTGGCATGCCGGTCCGCTGTTGCCGTTGGACCAGACACCGAAGATCCCGGACGCGGTCCAGGCGTTGGTCACGTCCTCCATGAAGGGCTCGTTGGACGGGTCCCGGGTGCCCCAGGAGTTGTTGATGACGTTCGGTCGCTTGCTCGCGTCCGCGTTCTGGCCGTTGAGGTCCAGCGGTTCGAGCATCCACTGACCGGATTCGATCAGAGCGGCGTCGCTGGGGCAGCAACCGTTCGCCGAGATCCACCTGACCCCGGGGGCGACACCGACCTGGTTCGCGCCGTCGGAGCCGGCCATGGTGCCCATCGTGTGCGTACCGTGGCCGTCGTCGTCGCAGGGGGCGGTCGCGCAGGTGCCGGCGGCGTCGAACCAGTTGTAGTTGTGGTCGAACGTCCCGTCGCCGTTGTTGCCGCGGTAGGAGTTCACCAGCGCCGGGTGGTCGAACTGGACGCCGCTGTCGATGCTCGCGATGGTGATGCCCTCGCCCTTGACGCCGTACTGGGACCAGACGTCGTCGGCGTTGATGTTGGCGACGCCCCACTCGAGGGCGTTCACGGTCTTCTCGTCGGTGCCCTTGGTGGTCTCGGGCACCTTGTAGGCAACCGGGGCGTAGAGGCCCTCGACCTCCGAGTGGCCGGCGAACCTCTGCGCCATCGCGAGCGAGCCGCTGCTCACCTTGATCGCGTTGGTGGCCCAGAAGGTCTGGTACTTCGCGCCCGAGCTGTCGAGGTCGGCCCGAATCTTGCCCTGGCTCGCCGCGGCGGTCTTGCGCAGAGCGTCCGCAACAGCGGTGCCACGCTTCGACCAGTCCTTGATGGCGCTGGCCTTGCTGAGGTCCGCCCGGTCCTTGAACCGGATCCAGAAGTCCCCTTCACTCTTGGCCTGGAGCTGCCTGGCGAGCTCCGGTCGGATCTTGTCGCCGGTCGGGGCGCCCGCCCCCATCCCGCCGCCCGGCGCGGCCTGCGCGCCCGAGCCCATGGTGGCCAAGCATGTCGCGGCGAGGATCGTCGCCGCCCCGGCGCTCACCAGTGATCTGGCTGCGCGCCGCCATTGTGGACGTCTGAACATCGGTGCTGCCTCCCTCAGAACGACCCAGGGTGAAAATGGGCCATGGTGGACCTCCCCCATGCACCGCGCGGGTCACGCCGGTTGCCCGAGTGGACACTATGATCGAGAAGAAAGGACGATCAAGAACTTGCCGTGAGCAACTTGTCGCTAAGAGTTGCCCTGCTGGCGGCGCGCTTGCCAATCATTGTCAGGACCATGACGAGAGTTGGGCAGGGATGCCCATCGATCCCGGGCGGTGCTGTGGCCGAGGACGACGAGGCAACGTTGAACAGGGGTGATCCGGCCGACGAGCCGTTCCCGCTGCTGATCGCGGTGACCTCGTCGCCGGCCGAGCGCATCCGGCTCGCGGAGCGCCTCGACGGCATCGCGCCACTGCTGCTGGTGGCCGACCTCGACGAGCTACGCCGGCTGATCGCCGCCCCGCAGCAGGTGGCCGCCGCCGCGTCCGAGCCGCCGCCGGTCGCCGCCCTGGTGATCGACTCGTCCCGCTCAAGCGCCCGTTGCGGTGATCGCGAAATCGATCTCACCCGCCTGGAACACGACCTGTTGACCTGCCTGATCACCGAGCCGGCCCGGGTCTGGAGCTACGCGGAGTTGCACCGGTCGGTCTGGGGTGACGAGGGGCGCGAACGCAAGGCGGACGTGCAGTCACTCGTGAAGCGGCTGCGCCGCAAGCTGCACGACCTCGGCACCGGGGCCACCATCGACGTCGTTCGAGGGGTGGGGCTCCGGCTGACCGACCACCAGCAGGCGCGGGTCGAACGGGCCTGACGGCACGAACGCCCCTGCCGCTCCACCGGGCGGTAACGGGTCAGATCAGCCCGGCCCGCGCCCACAGCAGACGCCCCGGCCCGGCCACCAGGCCGACGCTCGCCAGGTTGGCGTGCACCCGCTCCGCCGACCAGCGCAGGGTGGCACGCCAGTGCGGGTTGGCGCGGGCAGCGGCACGACCGACCGCCGGTGGAATGCCCACCGCCGCGTACGCGTCGGGGTGGACCAGGCGGTTGGCGATCGTGTAGGCGGCGCGACCAACCAACAGCCGGGCGTACGCCATGCCCGCCGGGCCGGTGGCCGCGACGGCGGCTGCCAGTTCCTCACGGGCGAACCGGACGTGTCGCGCCTCCTCGACCACGTGGATGCGGGAGACCATCCGGATGAGCGGCTGGAGCGACTCGTCCGCCATGATCTCGCGCTGGAACGCGTCGAGGATCTCCTCCGCGATGAGGATCGCGGCGTACATCCGGGGGCCGCTGGCGGTGGCCTTGAGGAAGCGCCCGAGGTGGTGGTCGACAGTGCTCGCGCGGTAGACCGGACAACCCATCGCCTCGATCAGCCGGCCGAACATGATGGAGTGCCGGCACTCGTCGGCGACCTCGGTCAACGCGTACTGGGCCTGCCGACTGGTCGGGTCGGCGCGGTAGTACTCCCGGATCAGCATCTGCATGAGGATCGTCTCGAACCACAGCCCGGCGCTGGCTGCGCTGGCCACCTCGTGCTTGGTGAGCTCGACGCGCTGTTCCTCGCTGAGCTGCTCCCACAGTGGCGTGCCGTAGAGGCTGCTGCGCTGCGGCGGGAGCCAGTAGGCGCCGGGGGTGTGCGGGGCGTCCCAGTCGATTTCGACTGTGGGGTCGTAGCTGGTCCGCAGTGAGGACGTGAGTAGTCGCTCGGCGACCGCCGCACGCCCGGTTTCCGCCGCCTCCATGGCTCCTCCATATTGACGTGACGACCGGTAACTGTTACGAGTAGTAGCATGCAATCGCGGCTCACTGATGTCAATGCATCCGACCCGCCGGTCACGCCCCCCGAGGGCGGTCCGAAGGCGAAGGGCAACGGCCGCCGGGACCGCTGGGCAGACCATCGTGAGCAACGACGGCAGGAGCTGGTCGGGGCTGCCGTGCAGGCGCTGCTGCGGCACGGGCCGGAGGTCGACATGGAACAGGTGGCCGCCACGGCAGGCGTCAGCAAACCGGTCCTGTACCGCTACTTCGCCGACAAGTCGCAGCTCTGGGTCGCGGTCAGCGAGGTGGTGGCGGCCCGGGTCGTCGACGCCATCGCGCCCGCCGTCGAACAGGTCCGCGAGGAACGTGGCCTGGTCGAGGCGACGATCGACGCGTACCTCGGGGTGATCGAGTCACAGCCCACGCTCTACCGGTTCCTGATGCACCAGTCCGGCGACCCCGGCATCCACCAGGTGATCGCCGGCACCAGCCGGCAGGTGGCCGCCGGGCTCGCCCGGGTGATCGGCGACCGGCTCCGCACGCTGGGCCTAGACGCCGGTCCCGCCGAGCCCTGGGCGTACGGCCTGGTGGGTTTCGTGCAGGCGGTCGGCGACTGGTGGACCACGCACGGCCAGCCGATCAGTCGGGCCGCCCTCACGGACTACCTGACCGCTCTGCTGTGGAGCGGCATCGAGGGAGTACGGGCCAGTGCCGACCTGCCGCACGAGCTCACCCGCGCCCACGAGCGGATCGTGCCGTGAGCTACCACGGCCCGGCGGGTGTCGAGGGCACCTCGGTCCGGGTGCACCTCAGCGGGCGCTGGGAGCCGGTCGACGGCCGCTTCCACTGGGGTGGGCGGATCGAGCCCGAGCCACGGGTGGCCCACCTGCTGCGCTCCGGCAGACGCGACGTCGAGTTGCGCATCGCCGACCGGGTCCGGGCCGCCCGACTGGCCGAGGTCGACCCGTGGGGCGGCGTACGGATCACCGGCGTGGGCGATCCGCCCTGGCCGCCCGTGGCCGACCCGACTTCCGCGTCCGAGCTCACGGAGGGGTGAATGGAGACAGACGTTGCCATCATCGGCGCCGGCTTCGGTGGCCTGGGCGCCGCCATCCGCCTCCAGCGGGCCGGCTTCACCGACTTTCTCGTCTTCGACCGGGGTGGGGACGTCGGTGGCACCTGGCGTGACAACACCTACCCGGGCTGCGCCTGCGACGTCCCGTCGCACCTCTACTCGTTCTCCTTCGCCCCCAACCCCCGCTGGTCGAACACGTTCTCCGGCCAGCCGGAGATCTGGGACTACCTGCGCGGCTGCGTCGACCGCTTCGGGATCCGCCCGAGGTTGCGGTTGCGCCACGAGGTGCACGAGGCGAGGTGGGACGACCAGCGCCAACGCTGGCTGCTGCGGACCTCCGGCGGCGACCACAGCGCCCGCGTCCTGATCTGTGCCGCCGGCCCGCTCAGCGACCCGGCCATCCCCGACCTGCCCGGGATCGACGGGTTCGCCGGCACGGTGTTCCACTCCGCCCGTTGGCGGCACGACCACGACCTGACCGGCCGGCGCGTCGCGGTGATCGGCACCGGCGCCTCGGCCGTCCAGTTCGTGCCACAGATCCAGCCGACGGTCGAGAAGCTGACGCTCTTCCAGCGCACCCCCGCGTGGATCATGCCGAGGTTGTCGCGCCGGATCAGCGGTGTCGAGCAGGCCGCGTTCCGCACCGTGCCCGGCGCGCAACGGGCCGCCCGGGCAGGGCTCTATCTGGTACGCGAGGGCATGGGCCTGGGCTTCCTGCACCCGGCGGTCAACCGCTTCGCCTCGCGCCTGTCCCTGCGTACGCTGCAGCGTCAGGTCTCCGACCCGCACCTGCGGGACAAGCTCACTCCCCGCTACGCGATGGGCTGCAAGCGGGTGCTGATCTCCAACGACTACTGGCCGTCGCTCACCCGACCGAACGTCGACGTGGTCACCGCCGGCATCGCTCGGATCGTGCCGGACGGCCTCGTCACCGACGACGACGTCCACCACCCGGCGGACACGATCATCTTCGGCACCGGCTTCCACGTCACCGACTCCCCCGTCGTCCGGCGCATCCACGGTCGGGGCGGGCGCAGCCTGGCAGATGCGTGGACCCCCAGCATGCACGCGTACCGGGGCA
This sequence comes from Micromonospora sp. A202, assembly GCF_006715105.1. Taxonomy (NCBI): domain Bacteria; kingdom Bacillati; phylum Actinomycetota; class Actinomycetes; order Micromonosporales; family Micromonosporaceae; genus Micromonospora; species Micromonospora sp. A202. The sequence continues at coordinate 3,661,356 of NZ_VFMP01000001.1, forward strand.
CGACCATCGCCGGCTTCCCCAACCTGTTCTTCCTGCTCGGCCCGAACACCGGGCTCGGGCACACCTCCGTGGTGCTGATGATCGAGGCACAGCTGCACCTGGTGCTCGCGGCACTGCGTCACATGCGGGCCAAGGGCATCGGGGCCATCGAGCCCACCGGTGACGCGCAACGGCGCTGGACCGAGCGGGTCGATCAGAAGATGACCGGCACCGTGTGGGAGACCGGCTGTCAGAGCTGGTATCTCGACAGCACCGGCCGCAACACCACCATCTGGCCGGGCTTCGCCACCAGCTTCCGGATGCGGCTGCGCCGGTTCCGCCCGGCCGACTACCAGGTCGCCACGGCCGGGACCACCCCCAACGACACGGAACGGGAGCACGCCGATGCGGTATGACCTGGCGGGCAGGACAGTGCTCATCACCGGCGCGGCGCGCGGCATCGGGGCGCAGATGGCCCGCGAGGCGGTCGCGCGGGGCGCCCAGGTCGCCGTCGTTGGTCTGGAGGGCGAGCTGCTCAAGCAGCTCGGTGCCGACCTCGACGCGCACTGGTACGAGTGTGACGTCACCGACCAGGCTGCGTTGGACGCGGCGGTCGCCTCCACTGTCGACCGCTTCGGTGGCATCGACGTTGTCGTGGCCAACGCGGGCATCGCGAACCTCGGCACCGTCGCCGTGGGACCGGTCGACGCGCTGGTCCGTACCGTCGAGGTGAACCTCTGCGGCGCGATCCGCACGGTCAGCGCGGCGCTGCCGCACGTCACCGCCGCCCGTGGCCACGTCCTGATCATCTCGTCGGCCGCCGCTTTCACGGCGATGCCCGGAATGGCCGCCTACTGCGCGTCCAAGGCGGGTGTGGAGCAGTTCGCCAACGTGCTGCGCCTGGAGACCCGCTCACGCGGCGTCACCGTCGGCACGGCGCATCCGATCTGGATCGACACCGACCTGGTCCGCGACATCCGTGACGACCTGGCGTCCTTCCGCGCCACGCTGCGCCGGTTGCCGTGGCCGCTGTCCACCGTCGTGCCGGTCGAGCAGTGCGTCGAGGCCCTGCTCCGCGGCATCGAGCGCCGCAAACGCAAGGTGTACGTGCCACGGTCGCTCGCCATGGTGCAGGCGCTGCGGCCGGTGGTGCTGAGCGGCCTATCGGACACGTTGATCACCCGCTTCGGTGGCCAGACCATGGTCGGCCAGATGGAAGACGAGGTACGCCAGCTCGGGCGTTCCTTCGGCAGAACGTCGGTGGGAGGGCAGTCATGAGCATTCATTTCCGACGTGCGGGCAGCGGCGAGCCCCTCCTGCTCATCCACGGCATCGGTCACCGTCACCAGGCATGGGAGCCGGTGTTCGAGCGGCTCACCGCCCACCACGAGGTGATCGCGCTCGACCTGCCCGGATTCGGGAACTCTCCGGTGCCGGGCACCGGCATGCCCGCCGATATGGCTGCCACCGTGGCCGGGGTCCTGCCGGTCCTGACCGAGTGGGGGCTGGAGCGTCCGCACGTCGCCGGATACAGCCTCGGTGGGGCGATCGCCCTGGAGCTTGCGGCGACGGGGGCGGCCGCCTCGGCCACCGCCTTCTCCCCCGCCGGCTTCTTCACCCCGGCGGAGCGCCGACGAGCGCTGGCCATCCTCCGGATGCTGCGGGCCAACTCGTACCTGCCCACCCCGATCATGCGCGTCGCGCTGCGCTCGGCGTACCTGCGGGCGTTGTGCTTCGCGCCGCTGATGGCCCGCCCGACCCTGCTGGACGTCGAGCGCGCGCTGGGTGACGCGCTCGCCCTGCGACGTGGGCTCGGCTTCAACGCCGTGGCCCGAGCCGCCCGCGACTATCGCTTCGACTGCCTTCGGCTGTCCGACCCGACGGTGCCGGTGACCATCGGCTGGGGCGACCGCGATCGGATCTTCGGCGTCCACCAGGCCGAGCGCGCCCGGGCGGGCCTGCCGGCGGCACGGGTGGTGACGCTGCCCAGGTGCGGGCACGTCCCGATGAGCGACGACCCGGACCTGGTCGCCGGGCTCATCCTGGAGACCACCGGCGCCGTGCCGCGTACCGAGCGACCGATCCGTCCGGCTCCGGCCAGCATCGCGAGTCAGGAAAATCACTTCACACTCTAAAAACTTGCAGGCTGTGCAAGTTCGCTCCTAATCTCGCTCGCGTGACCGACACCGACCAAGCCGCGCCCGGGCGTCGCGACCGCAAGAAGGCGCAGACGCGGGCCGCGCTGACCGCCGCCGCGCTGCGGCTGGTCGCCGAACGCGGCCTGGAGCACGTGACGGTGGAGGAGATCAGCGAGGCCGCGGACGTGTCCTCGCGGACCTTCTTCAACTACTTCACCTGCAAGGACGAGGCACTCACCGACGATCCGGCGCTCGACGGCAACCCGGTCGTGGCGCGTCTGGCGGCCGCCCCTGCGCAGGTGCCGACGTTGCAGGCCGTCCGGCTGGCCCTCGACGAGGCGATCGACACGATCCAGGCCGATCGGGAGTTGTGGCGGCTGCGGCTGGCGGTCATCACCCAGAACCCCGCGCTGCTGCCCCGGCTGGTGTCCGGCAACATCGCGACGGAGCGAGCCATGGTCTCGGTCATCGCCACCCGCCTCGGCGTAGGTGCTGACCACGGCCTCCCGCCGCTCATCACCGCTGTCACCAGTGCTGCCTTCCACACCGCGATGCTGCGCTGGTCCGCCGGCGACGACACCCGCCCCCTGCGCGACTTCGTCGACGAGGCGTTCGCCGCCATCGCCGCCGGGCTGCCGGATCCGCCGTCCCCCTCCTGACCCGCCACTGCCCGCCCCGCCGCACCAGCTGCGGGGCCAGTCACCCCGCCACAAACCCGCCGAGGGAGCGTCAATGACCACCACCGTCCCGCCCGCCGACACCGCCGAGGTCGGCACGCGCATGTCGCGTCGGGAGGTTCTCCAGGCCCTTTCCGGCCTGATGGTCGGCATGTTCGTGTCCATCCTCGCCTCCACGGTGGTGGCGAACGCGCTGCCGCGGATCATCGCGGACCTGAACGGCAGCCAGACCGTCTACACGTGGATCGTCACCAGCGAACTGCTCGCCATGACGGCGACGGTGCCGCTGTGGGGCAAGATGGCCGACCTGTACAGCAAGAAGCTGCTGATCCAACTCTCGCTGGGCCTGTTCGTGGTGGGTTCGCTCATCGCGGGCTTCACGCCGAACGTCGAGGTGCTGCTGCTCAGCCGTGTCGTCCAGGGCATCGGCGCCGGCGGCATGACGGCGCTGGCCACGATCGTCATGGCGGCGATGATCCCGCCCCGCGAGCTGGGCCGCTACGCCGGCATCTTCGGCGCGGTCTTCGGTGTGGGCACCATCGCCGGCCCGCTGATCGGTGGCCTGCTCGTCGACACGTCGTGGCTGGGCTGGCGGTGGTGCTTCCTGATCGGCGTCCCGTTCAGCATCATCTCCATCGCCCTGCTCCAGCGCACCCTGCACCTGCCGGTCATCCGCCGCAAGGCAAAGATCGACTGGCTGGGCGCCCTGCTCATCACCTCTGGTGTCTCCACGCTGCTGATCTGGTCGTCCCTGGCTGGGAACAAGTTCGAGTGGGCCTCCGGCTGGACGGCCCTGATGGTCGTCGGTGGCCTGGTTCTGCTGGCGCTGGCCGTGCTCGTCGAATCGCGCGCCGCCGAGCCGATCGTCCCGCTGGGCATCTTCCGTAACCGCACGGTCTCCCTGGCCACGATCGCCAGCGTGCTGGTCGGTGTCGCGCTGTTCGGCGGCACCGTCTTCCTGTCCCAGTACTTCCAGATCTCGCTGGGCAAGTCGCCCACCGTCGCGGGCCTGATGAGCCTCCCGATGATCTTCGGCCTGCTCGTCTCGTCGACGGTCGCCGGACAGCTCATCACCAAGTACGGCCGGTGGAAGGCATACCTGGTGGCCGGCGCCGCGGTGATGAGCGTCGGGATGCTGCTCCTGGGCACCATCGACGCCAGCACCAGCCTCATCGTGCTGTCGATCTACATGGCCGTGCTGGGCATCGGCGTCGGCATGCTCATGCAGAACCTCGTGCTGGCCGCGCAGAACGACGTACCGGCCCACGAGCTCGGCGTCACCACCTCCGTGCTGACGTTCTTCCGCAGCATGGGTGGCGCCATCGGGGTCAGTGCCCTCGGCGCGGTCCTGGCGAACCGGGTGGCCTCGCTGACCGCCGAGCGGCTCGGCCCGGCGGCGACGGCCGGCGGTGGCTCCGCCGAGGTGCCCGACCTGTCCACCCTGCCCGAGCCGGTGCTGCGCATCGTGCAGGACGTGTACGGCATCGCCACCGCGGATCTCTTCCTGGTCGGCGCGCCGTTCGCGCTGCTCGCGCTGGTCGTCGTGCTGTTCATCAGGGAGAAGCCGCTGCACACCCTCAGCGGGGAGGAACGACGCGTCCAGGAGGAGGCGGCCGCGAAGGCCGCGATCCACTGAGCCGTACGACAGCAGTCGGGGGCGGGCCGGTGGGCCCGCCCCCGTTCGTGCCCCCTGCCGCCGCGTTTTTCGGTAATGACATGGTGTGAACCGGCTGCCACGTAACGTGAGGTCAGGCCGGTAATCGGCTGACGCCAGACGTGCGCCGGGCCGCCACTGCGGCGGCGCCGCTCGGCCAACTGCCGGGTCGGGACAGCTCGGCAACGTCGCGGCCTACTCAGCCGCAGGAGGTGTGGACGATGCCCATGCTGTCGGTCTTCGATCCCCGGCACACTGTCGCTCCCCCGGGATACAGCCGCTGGCTCATCCCGACCGCGGCACTGGCGGTGCACGTCTGCATCGGCCAGGTCTACGCGACGAGTGTCTACAAGAACTCCCTCATCGCGCACTTCGACACCAGTCAGACGGCGATCGGCGCGATCTTCAGTATCGCCATCGTCATGCTGGGTTCGTCCGCGGCGGTGGGTGGCCGTTGGGTGGAGCGCAACGGGCCGCGCCGGGCCATGTTCGTCTCGGCGTGCTTCTGGGCCGTCGGGTTCCTGGTCGGCGCGCTCGGCATCGCGACCCAGCAGCTGTGGCTGCTCTACCTCGGGTACGGCGTCATCGGCGGCATCGGGCTCGGAATCGGTTACATCTCGCCCGTCTCGACCCTGATCAAGTGGTTCCCGGACCGCCCCGGCCTGGCCACCGGTCTGGCCATCATGGGGTTCGGCGGTGGTGCCCTGGTCGCCGGCCCGCTCGCGCGCCAACTGCTCTCCCTCTACGACTCCGGCTACAACCCCGACAACCCGGCCGCCGTGGCATCGGGCAGTGCCCTCGTGGCGCTCTTCGTCACGTTCGGCATCGGGTATTTCGTGATCATGATGTTCGGCCCGTTCAACGTCCGGGTTCCGGCGCCGGACTGGCGGCCCGCCGGGTTCGACCCCGCGACAGTGGCCGCCCGACCTCTGGTGACGACGGCGAGCGTGTCGGCGTCGAACGCCGTGCGTACCCGGTCGTTCTGGTTGCTGTGGATCGTGCTGTTCTGCAACGTCACCGCGGGCATCGGCATCCTGGAGCAGGCAAGCCCGATGATCCAGGACTTCTTCCGGGACAACGGGACCGCCACCACTGTCTCGGTGTCGGCTGCGGCCGGTTTCGTGGGAGTGCTGTCGCTGTTCAACATGGCTGGGCGGTTCGTCTGGTCGACGACGTCCGACCTCATCGGCCGCAAGCCCATCTACATGATCTACCTCGGCGTCGGCATGGTGCTGTACGTGCTGCTCGCCGTGGCCGGCCACTCCGCGACCGCGGTCTTCGTGCTGATCGCCGCCGCGATCATCTCCTTCTACGGCGGTGGCTTCGCCACCATGCCCGCCTACCTGCGTGACCTGTTCGGCACCTTCCAGGTCGGGGCCATCCACGGCCGAATCCTGACCGCCTGGTCGGCCGCAGGTGTCGCCGGCCCGCTGATCGTCAACGGGATCCTCGACACGCAGGGCAAGCCCGGCACCCTCACCGCAGCGGCGTACCGGCCCGCGCTGTTCACCATGGTCGGCATCCTCGCCATCGGGTTCATCGCGAACCTGCTGGTGCGTTCCGTGCCCGAGCGGTTCCACGAACCGGACCGAGGGCCGACCTCGCCCGTGGCGAAGGCGAGTGTCACCGAGCCGGTCGCTCTCGGGCGGGAAAGCCAGCCTCCCGCGCCGCCGCGGGTCGGCAGCCAGACCGGGCGGCTCTGGTTGTCGTGGCTGCTGGTTGCGGTGCTGCTCGGCTACGGCATCGTCCAGACCGCCATCACCGCCGCGAAGCTGTTCACCGGCTGACGCGCGGCGGCCAGACCTCTTGCATCACAACGGAAGGCGCCCCCTTGAAAGGGGCGCCTTCCGTTTCGCCGATCCGATCAGAGCTCGGTGGTCGACCGGTTCTCGTTGAGCCGCTCCCGTTGTGGCACCACCGTGTACTTCGGATCGCGTGCCGACACCCGTCCCGCCTCGAAGACGCCGAACCGGGTGGCGACCGACGATGCCACGAGGGCGGCGCCGGAGATCGCCGACAGGACCCGGCTGCGTCGGCTGAGCAGGGCGGTGACGGTGCCCACGGCGAGCAGGGCACGTCCCGCCTTGACCAGCCGGCCGCTGCGTCCGTGCTGGTAGGGCTCGCTGGTGAGGCCCTGCCGCTCCAACTGGTGCCCTCCGCCGAACTCGACGGCCGCGGCGGCCAGGGCGAGTCGTCGCAGTGGCGCGGTCTCCGCGGCCGGTGCCGCGATCAGCCCCACCCCGGACGCGGCGGCGAGCGCGCTGCCGGCGAAGACGAACGGCAGCGACGGGTAGGCGTCGTGCCAGGACGGCACGGCCGTGTCGGCGAGCAGCACCCCCGTGTACGTCGCCAGCGCCGGCGCGGTGGCCGCGGCGGCCAGGCCGGCGACGTTGCCGATGGGCGGTGCGATCCGACGGGCGAGGCCGAACACACCGTGCTGCGGGAGCAGCGGCGCGAGCTCGGCGACCGCGGCCACGCCGGCCAGTGGCCCGAACGCGGCGAGGATCCAGGTGCCTACCGACATCGGCGAGGTCACCTTGGCGACCCGGAGCATGTGATGGAACCGAGACGGCCGGCCGAGGTCGTGAACCAGTAGGTACGTGCTGGCGGCGACACCGCCGAGGGCCGCCCAGCGGCCCACCTTGCGCAGCCCCGGTCGTCCGGTCAGTTGGGCGCCCGCGCCGATCAGCGCACTTCCGGCGGCGAGGCCTCCGGTGAACAGGTAGCCGGCGATGTCGTACTTCCACACCGGCGGCTTCAGAACCGGCCGGCCGTAGTAGGAGGCGAAGTCGGCCGGCGGCACCGTGAGCTGCTCACCGCCGTCGCCGCCTCGTCTGCGGGGCTGCCGGTGACGCTTCCCGTCGGGCTGATCGAGGCCGGCCTGGAACTCGCGGAGCCGGGCGCCGACCGGCTCGTTCGATGGTGTCTCGTCGGTCATTGCCGCCTACCCAGGAACGCGACCGCCGTGGCGACCGCCATCGTCATCGCCGCGAGGCCGGCGCGCTTCCACATCGCCGGCAGGTCGCGGGTGGTCACGATCGGGTCCGGTGGCAGCCCGTACACCTCCGGCTCGTCGAGAAGCAGGAAGAACGCACCGTCCCCACCCACGCCGTCATTCGGGTCGTGCCCGTACAGGCGGGCCTCGGGGACGCCCCGCTCGTGCAGCGTCTCGACCCGCTCGGCGGCCCGCTCCCGCAACTCGTCGAGCGGCCCGTACTGGATCGACTCCGTCGGACACGCCTGCGCACACGCCGGGGTCATCCCCGCACCCAACCGGTCGTAGCACAGCGTGCACTTCCACGCCCGACCGTCATCCTTACGCTGATCGATCACCCCGTACGGACACGCGGAGATGCAGTAACCGCACCCGTTGCAAATGTCCTCCTGCACCACCACGGTGCCGAACTCCGTCCGGAACAACGAACCCGTCGGACAGACATCCAGACACGCCGCATGCGTGCAGTGCTTACACACGTCCGACATCATCAACCACCGGAAATCCGTACGCCCCTCCGCACCCGAACCCCTCCCCGGCGGCTGCGTACCCGGCATCCCCAGAAACTCCGGGCCGCCCGACATGCGGGCCGCCGCTGCGGGCGAGCCGGGTGGAAGGCCCGGATCGGTTCCGGTGTCGGTGCTGGTACCCGCGCCCACGGCCGCCGTGAGCGGGCTGACCGATGGCCCGTCGGGTTGCTCCTGGAACGCCGGAGTCGCCCACCCGGCCGAGCGGGGCTGCTCCACGAACGCGACGTGGCGCCACGAGTTCGCGGTCAGGGCACCCGTGTTGTCGTACGACATGCCCAGCAGGTCGAGCCCGCTCTCGGGGACCCCGTTCCACTCCTTGCAGGCCACCTCGCACGCCTTGCAGCCAATGCACACGCTGGTGTCGGTGAAGAACCCCATCCGCGGCGGCGGATCCTCGTAGCCGGCGTCCGGCGCGGGGTCCATCGGCCCGTACAGGGCATTGGCGTGGGGCATCGGTCAGGCCTCCTGGTCGCTGCTGCTGTCGGCGACGTCGGTCGTGACCATCGGTGGGTAGCGGTGGACGAGGTTCCCCGACCGCCGCCGGTAGTCGACGACGAGGCCCAACAGGTCCTGTCCTCTGGGGCGCCGTCCGGGCCGGACGTCGCAGGTGCCGACCTTGCTCTCCTGGATCAGGACGTTGGGGTCGAGGGTGATGCCGAACAGGTCGTTCGCCGAGTCGCCGGTCACCAGGCCCTCGTAGCCGAAGTGGTACGGCAGCCAGACCTGGTGGATGATCCGGCCATCCACGCGCAGCGGCGTGACGCGGTCGGTCACCAGCACCTTCGCCTCGACGGCCGCGCGGCTGGTGACCAGGTGGGCCCAGCCCAGGTGACTCAACCCTCGCAGGGCCGCCAACTCCGGCGACACCTCGACGAACAGCTCGGGTTGCAACTCGGCCAGGGGCGACACGTTGCGGCTCATCGCGCCGGCGGTGTGGTGCTCGGTGAGCCGGCTGATCGTGAACACGTACGGGAAGACGTCGCTGTGCTCCTGCGGCGGGCTCGGATTCAACGAGTTGATCGGGTGCGTGTAGACCTTGCGGGTCGGGTTGGCCTGCTGCCGGTACAGCGGGTTGCGCACCGGCGACTCGACCGGCTCGTAGTGGGTGGGCATCGGTCCGTCGAGCACGCCGGTGGGCGCGTACAACCAGCCCTTGCCGTCGCCCTGGAGGATGAACGGATCGTCGCCGGCAATGCCCGCCACGCCCGAGGCGTCGTGGGCGGGTCGGTATGACGGCGCCTTGTTCTTCTCGAAGTCCGGGACGTCGTAGCCGGTCCACTCGCCCTTCTCCGGGTCCCACCAGACGTAGCGCTTTCGTTCACTCCACGGGTTGCCGTCCGGATCGGCCGAGGCACGGTTGTAGAGGATGCGACGGTTCGCCGGCCAGGCCCAGCCCCACTCAAGGGCGACCAGGGACTGCTCGCTGGCGGGTTTGCGCCGGGCGGCCTGGTTGACACCGTCGGCGTACACGCCGCTGTAGATCCAGCACCCGCAGGCGGTGGAGCCGTCGTCCTTCATCTCCGTGAAGGACGCCAGTGGCCGGCCGGTCGCCACGTCGTACCCGTTGATCTCGCGCAGCACCGCCTCGGCGCTCGGCTCGGCGTTCGGGCCGTGCGTGGGGTAGTTCCAGTTCAGGTCGAGCAGCGCCCGGTCGCGCTGCAGGGTCGACTGCGCCAGCCGTTGCCGGATGATGCGGCCGAGGTGATAGAAGAACCACAGCTCGGAGCGGGCGTCGCCTGGCGGCTCGACGGCCTTCTCCCGCCACTGCAACAGGCGCTGCGTCTGGGTGAAGGTGCCCTCCTTCTCCACGTGGGAGGCGGCGGGTAGGAAGAACACCTCGGTGCGGCACTGCTCCGGCATGATCTCGCCGGTCTCAATCTCCGGCGCGTGCTTCCAGAACGTGGCGCTCTCGATCTCGAACAGGTCCCGGACCACGAGCCAGTCGAGATTGGCCATGCCGAGACGCTGCGCCCGGCCGTGCGCCGAACCGACAGCCGGGTTCTGCCCGAGCAGGAAATAGCCCTTGATCTTGCCGTCGATCATGTCGAGCACCTGCTGGTAGGTGCCGTGGTCGCCGGTCATCCGCGGCATGTACCCGTAGCAGTAGTCGTTCTCCGCGGTGGCGGCCTCACCCCAGTACGCCTTGAGCAGGTTGACGCCGTAGGTGCGGGCGTTGCCCCAGAAGCCCTTCTGGCCGGGGTGGTGGATGCTGTCCACCCACTCGTCGAAGGTCGGGTGGTCGGCGTGGTGCGGCATCGGCAGGTAACCCGGCAGCAGGTTGAACAGCGTCGGAATGTCCGTGGAGCCCTGGATGCTGGCATGACCGCGCAGCGCCAGGACTCCGCCACCCGGGCGGCCCATGTTGCCCAGCAGCAGTTGGATGATCGCGCCGGTGCGGATGTACTGCACACCCACACTGTGCTGCGTCCACCCCACCGAGTAGACGAGCATGCTCGTCCGTTCCCGGCCCGAGTTCGCCGCCCAAGCCTGAGCCAGCTCCAGGAACCGGTCCTGCGGGATCCCACAGACCCGCTCGACCATCTCCGGGGTGTAGCGGGAGTAGTGCCGCTTGAGGATCTGGTAGACGCAGCGCGGATGCTGCAACGTCTCGTCGCGTTCGGTATCACCGTCGACCGGAGCACCGTGCGACTCGTGCTCCAGCCCGGACGCGGTCTCCCGCTGCGTCTCGGTGTCGCGGGTCGTCTTGTTCTGCCCGTTGCCCGCGTACCGCCAACTGGCCTGGTCGTAGGAGGCGTTCTCCTCCTTGAAGCCGGAGAAGAGCCCGTGCAGGTCCTCGGTGTCGGCGTAGTCCTCGGTCACGATGGTCGCCGCGTTGGTGTACGCGACGACGTACTCCCGGAAGTCCAGCTCGTTTTCGAGGATGTAGCGGATCACGCCGCCGAGCATCGCGATGTCGGTGCCCGCCCGGATCGGCAGGTACGCGTCGGCCACCGCGCTGGTCCGGGTGAACCTCGGATCGACGTGGAACACCTTCGCCCCGCGGCGCTTGGCCTCCATCACCCACTGGAAACCCACCGGGTGCGCCTCGGCCATGTTCGAACCCTGAATGACGATCATGTCGGAGTTCGACAGGTCCTGCTGGTACTGGGTGGCGCCGCCGCGACCGAAGCTGGTCCCCAGACCGGGGACGGTGGCGGAGTGTCAAATACGGGCCTGGTTCTCGATCTGCAACGCACCCGCCGCGGTGAACAACTTCTTGATGAGGTAGTTCTCCTCGTTGTCCAGCGTCGCCCCACCCAGACTGGAGATGCCCAGCGTCCGGTTGAGCGGTCGACCCTCGGCGTCGACGTCCTCCCAGGTCTCGTCCCGGGCGGCCAGGAGCCGATCGGCGATCATGTTCATCGCGGTGTCGAGGTCGAGGTCCTCCCACTCGGTGCCGTACGGCCGGCGGTAGCGGACCTTGGTCTGCCGCAGCGGGCTGGTCACCAGGCTCTTGCTGGCCGCGCCCTTCGGGCAGAGGCGACCCCGCGAGATCGGGCTGTCCGGGTCGCCCTCGATCTGACTGACCTGCCCGTCCTTGACGAACACCCGCTGACCGCAGCCGACGGCGCAGTACGGGCACACCGAACGGGCCATCGAGTCGGCGGTTTCCGTGCGAGCCGTGAGCGCGCGGGACCCATCGGACTTCGCCGCGGCACCCCGCCCCAACGGGTCGGTGCCGGTGAGCTGGCGGTAGACCGGCCAGCCCTCGATCCAGCTACGCACCCCCATTGCCGCACCTTCCCGACCAAGCACGCCAAATATGAACACTCTGACGTTAGATGAGGTGCCGGTCCGGTCGCAGCGGGATCACCAACAGTCATGCCTTCGCCGGCCTTTTCGTGCGGGCCGGGAGTCGGCGCAGTCTGGCGGATCCAGGTTACGAAGAACAGCCACGGAGTTGAGATCCAGACAACGACGCAGAGACACACTGCCAGCGCAGCCCCGCTCGCCCGTTGATCGTTGGCAGCTGAGCAGCTCGACACGCCCAGCATCGCACTGCTGAGCTGCCAACGATCGCCCGCCCGCTGGTCAGACGACGTGCACCAGCCGGAAGCGCTCGGCTACCACCAGGGTGTCGTCGTCGACGGTGAAGCCGGGGTCGCCCAACTCGGCGCGTACCTCAGCGCTGTGCCAGAACCCCTCGTGTCCCGCGCGCCACTGCGCCACCGACTCGTCGCCCTCGCCCTCGTCCACGGCGTGTTGCAGGTCGACGTCGCCGAGCCGGACCACCCGTACGTCGGTCAGCTCGATGACCGCGACGCGCCGCCCCTCGGAGTCCACCACGGCGGACAGTTGACCCACCTCGGGCAGCGGCTCGTTCGCGCGCTCGTACCCGATCAGCAGGCCGGTCGTCGAGGTCTTCGCGCCGGAGAGGATCGCGGCGACGAGGCTGTCGCGCAGCGGTCCCGGGAACGCGAACTCGGCCAGCGGAAGATCATCGAGTTCCATCAGCGGAGGGTACGCGATCCGGCGTCTGCGAGGCGACGCCGTCGACAAGCTCGGGGCGACATGGCACGGTCCTCTGGTGGCAACCTATGGCGTCGCTCTCGTGCTGCTGGTCGATCCGTCGGGCGCGGTGCTGCTTCAGCACCGTGATGAGGACGCGCCCGCGTCGCCGGGTCAGTGGAGCCTGCCGGGTGGCCACATCGAGCCCGGCGAGTCGCCGGAGGAGGCGGCCCGCCGCGAGCTGTTGGAGGAGACGGGCCTGACAGCGGGTGAACTGCGCCCACTGTGGAGCGGCCCGCGCCCGTACGAACCCGGCTTTCCCCACACCGTCACCGTTCACGTGTTTCGGGGCACCACCACGGCCCGGCAGGAGGACGTGGTTCTCGGTGAGGGGCAGGCCATGGCGTTCGTCCCTCGGGGCCAGGTGCTCGACCGTGAGCTGGCGGTCTCCGCGGCGCTGGTCCTGCGCATGATCTAGCGTCAGGTGTGGTGGATCGGGGTCGCCAGGTCGCTGAGCGGCCGGCCCGAGCCGCCCCAGGCCTGCGCGGTGATCTCGGCGGCGATCGCCACGGCCGTCTCCTCGGGTGTGCGCGCGCCCAGGTCCAGCCCGATCGGTGAGCAGAGCCGGGCCAGCGCGGCCTCGCTCACGCCGGCCTCGCGGAGCCGGCGCATCCGGTCGTCGTGTGCGCGGCGGCTGCCCATCGCGCCGATGTAGCGGGCGGGTGTGCGCAGTGCGACCTGGAGCAGCGGCACGTCGAACTTGGGGTCGTGGGTCAGCACGCAGAGCACCGTGCGGTCGTCGACGGTCGTCGACTCCAGGTACGCGTGCGGCCACTGCACCACGAGGTCGTCCGCGTCCGGAAAGCGCGCGCGGGTGGCGAACACCGGGCGGGCGTCGCAGACCGTGACGTGGTAGCCGAGGAACCTGCCGATCCGGGCCATCGCGGCGGCGAAGTCGATCGCGCCGAAGATGATCATGCGGGGCGGCGGCACGTACGACTGGACGAACACCGCCACGTCGTCGCCACGCTGCTCCCCCCGCCGGCCCAGGTGGATCGTGCCGGTGGCACCGAGGGCGAGCATGCCCCGCGCCTGCCGGGCGGCCGCGTCGTCCAGGTCGGGTGCGCCGAGGCTGCCGACGATCCGGTCGGGCCAGATCACCAGTTGGGCGTTCTCCACCGATGCGGTGGCGACCGGCCGGCCGTCGGAGATCGCGGCGAGCACCTCGTCGGTCTCGGTCATCGCGACGCCGGGCTGCACCAGGATCTGGATCGTGCCGCCGCAGGTCAGACCGACGTCGAACGCGTCGTCGTCGCTGACACCGAAGGTCTGGGTCTGGGCAGTTCCGGTCTCCAGCGCCGTCCGACACATCTCGTAGACGGTGCCCTCGACGCAGCCACCGGAGATGCTGCCCAGCACCTCGCCGTGTGCCGAGACGGCCATCGCCGCCCCGGGTTGCCGGGGCGCGGACTGCCAGGTCCGCACGACGGTCGCGACGGCGAACACGACGCCGGCCGAACGCCAGGTCGTCAGCCCGTCGACGATGTCCCGCATGGCCGCACGATCCGCGAGCCCGGGCCGCACCGTCAACGGCGACCTAAGCAACTGCTTAGGTCGCCGTTGACTTTGGTCACCGTCGGGCAGAGATTTTGCCGGACTGCGGAGGTACGACATGCAGGTGCCGGCACCGTTCGAGTACGAGCGAGCCACCAGTGTGGACCATGCGATCAGCCTTCTGGAGCATCGCGGCGGCACCGCCCGCCTGATCGCCGGCGGGCACAGCCTGCTGCCGATGATGAAGCTCCGGCTGGCCAACTTCGACTATCTGATCGACATCAACGACCTGCACGCCGAGCTGGGCTACGTCGAGACGGGCCCGGACGAGGTTCGCATCGGGGCGCTGACCCGCCACCGGGAGCTGCTCGAATCCCCCGTGCTGGGGGCGGCGTTCCCGATCTTCGCCGACGCCGAACGGGTGATCGCCGACCCGGTGGTGCGCAACCGGGGCACGCTGGGCGGCTCGCTCTGCCAGGCCGACCCCTCCGAGGACCTCTCGGCGGTGTGCACGACCCTGGACGCGCGGTGCGTGATCCGGGGTCCGGGCGGCGCGGAGCGGGTCGTGTCGATGGAGGACTTCCACGTCGGGCCGTACGAGACGGCCGTCGCGGACGACGAGATCCTGGTCGAGATCCGGCTACCCGTGCGGCCCGGCTGCGGCAGCGCGTACGCCAAGGTCGAGCGCCGGGCCGGCGACTGGGCCGTGGTGTCGGCCGGCGCGGCGGTGTGGCTCGACGGCGGCGCGATCGTCGACGCCCGGGTCGGGCTCGCGGCGGTCGGCCCCAACACGACGGGCATCCCGGAGATCTCGGCCGCGTTGCGCGGGCAGGAACCCTCGGAGGGGCTCTACGAACAGGCCGGGGCGATCGCGGCGCGCAGCTGCGACCCGGTGACCGACCAGCGCGGCAGCGCGGACTACAAGCGGCATCTGGCCGCCGAGCTGACCAGGCGGACCCTGCGCCGGGCCGTCGAACGGGCGAGGAGCTGAGCATGCAGGTCACCATGACCGTCAACGACGTCGAGGTCACCCGGGAGATCGAGGCCCGGCTGCTGCTGGTGCACTTCCTGCGGGACGTGCTCGGTCTGACCGGCACGCACTGGGGCTGCGACACCAGCAACTGCGGCACCTGCGTGGTCTGGTTGGACGGCGAGCCGGTGAAGTCGTGCACAGTGCTCGCGGCGATGGCCGGCGGCCACCAGGTGCGTACCGTCGAGGGTCTCGCCAAGGGCGCCGAGCTGGACCCGATCCAGCAGGGTTTCATGCAGTGCCACGGTCTCCAGTGCGGCTTCTGCACGCCGGGGATGATGATGACCGCGCGGGCGCTGCTCGACCGCAACCCCGACCCGAGTGAGACGGAGATCCGGGAGGCGATCTCGGGCCAGATCTGCCGGTGCACGGGTTACGCCACCATCGTCCGCTCGGTCCGCTGGGCCGCCGTGGCCGAGGCGCAGGCCGCGGCCCAGGTCACCGAGACCACCGAATCGACCGAGGCCGGCGAGATCGACAACGCCGGCCAGCCCGCGGAGGCCGTCGCATGACCACCGTGCACGAGCGCGTGGACACGTTCCACGACAACGACCAGAAACCCGTCGGGTACGGCCGGATGCTGCGCAAGGAGGACCCGCGCTTCCTGCGGGGTCGCGGCCGGTACGTCGACGACGTCCAACTGCCCGGCATGCTGCACCTCGCGATCCTCCGGTCGCCGGTGGCGCACGCCCGCATCGTCAGCATCGACACGAGCGCCGCCGAGGCGTCGCCCGGGGTGAAGGCGGTCGTGACCGGGGCTGCCCTGGCTGCGCAGAACCTGGCCTGGATGCCGACCCTCTCCAACGACGTGCAGGCCGTCCTCGCCACCGACAAGGTGCGTTTCCAGGGCCAGGAGGTCGCGTTCGTCGTCGCCGAGGACCGGTACGCGGCCCGCGACGCGCTGGAGCTGATCGACGTCGAGTACGACGTCCTCGACCCGGTGATCGACGCACGTCGCGCGTTGGAGCCGGACGCCCCGCTGATCCGCGACGACCTGGACGGCAAGACGAACAACCACTGCTTCGACTGGGAGACCGGCGACGAGGCGGCCACCGAGGCGGTCTTCGCCCGCGCCGACGTCGTGGTCAGCCAGGATCTCGTCTACCCCCGGGTGCACCCGGCGCCCATGGAGACGTGCGGGGCGGTCGCCGACTACGACGCCGTCGACGGCAAGCTGCGGCTCTGGTCGACCACCCAGGCGCCGCACGCGCACCGCACCCTGTACGCCATCGTGGCGGGCCTGCCCGAGCACAAGATCCAGGTGATCGCGCCGGACATCGGCGGCGGGTTCGGCAACAAGGTGCCGATCTACCCCGGGTACGTCTGCGCGATCGTCGCCTCGATCGTCACCGGCAAGCCGGTGAAGTGGATGGAGGACCGCTCGGAGAACCTGATCAGCACCGGTTTCGCCCGCGACTACATCATGCGCGGGGAGATCGCGGCGACCCGCGACGGCCGGATCCTCGGCATCCGCACCAACGTGCTGGCCGACCACGGCGCGTTCAACGGCACCGCCGCCCCGGTGAAGTACCCGGCCGGCTTCTTCGGGGTGTTCACCGGCAGCTACGACATCGAGGCCGCGTACTGCAAGATGACGGCGGTCTTCACCAACAAGGCGCCCGGCGGTGTCGCGTACGCGTGCTCGTTCCGGATCACCGAGGCGGTCTACCTGGTCGAGCGGATCGTCGACTGCCTCGCCGACGAACTCGGCATGGACCCGGCCGAGCTGCGGCTGAAGAACTTCATCCAGCCGGAGCAGTTCCCGTATACGACGAAGACCGGCTGGGTGTACGACTCGGGCAACTACGAGCCGACGATGCGGCTGGCGATGGAGATGGCCGGCTACGACGAGTTGCGCCGCGAGCAGGCGGAGAAGCGGGCCCGGGGCGAGCTGATGGGCATCGGCATCGCGTTCTTCACCGAGGCCGTCGGCGCCGGGCCGCGCAAGGACATGGACATTCTCGGGCTGGGCATGGCCGACGGCTGCGAGCTGCGCGTCCACCCGACCGGAAAGGCCGTGGTACGCCTCAGCGTCCAGTCGCAGGGTCAGGGGCACGAGACGACGTTCGCGCAGATCGTCGCCGAGGAGATCGGGATTCCACCGGCGGACATCGAGGTGCTGCACGGCGACACCGACAACACCCCGTTCGGCCTCGGCACGTACGGCAGCCGGTCGACGCCCGTCTCAGGCGCAGCGGCGGCTCTGGTGGCCCGGAAGGTCCGCGACAAGGCGCGGATCATCGCCTCGGGGATGCTGGAGGTGTCGGTGGCCGACCTGGAGTGGGAGAAGGGCGCGTTCCACGTCGCGGGCGACCCGGGCAGGTCCGTCACCATCCAGGACATCGCCATGCGCGCGCACGGCGCGGGTGACCTGCCCGAGGGCATCGAGGGTGGCTTGGAGGCGCAGATCTGCTACAACCCGTCGAACCTGACCTACCCGCACGGCGCGTACATCTGCGTGGTGGACATCGACCCCGGCACCGCGCAGGTGAAGGTCCGGCGGTTCATCGCGGTCGACGATTGCGGCACCCGGATCAACCCGATGATCATCGAGGGGCAGGTGCACGGCGGGCTGACCGACGGGGTCGGCATGGCCCTGATGGAGATGATCGCGTTCGACGAGGACGGCAACTGCCTCGGGGCGTCCCTGATGGACTATCTGATCCCGACGTCACTGGAGGTGCCCGACTGGGAGACCGGGTTCACCGTGACGCCGTCGCCGCACCACCCGATCGGCGCGAAGGGCGTGGGCGAGTCCGCGACGGTGGGGTCGCCACCCGCGATCGTCAACGCGGTCATCGACGCCCTGAAGCCCTTCGGCGTACGCCATGCCGACATGCCGCTGACGCCGTCGCGGGTCTGGGACGCGATGCGCGGCCAGGCCCGGCCGCCGATCTGAGGGAGCCGAGATGACCACCATCGCGGAGCGCGCCCGGGAGCTGACCGACACCCGGGAGCCGTTCGTCCACGCCACAGTGGTCCGCGCCCAGGACCCGACGTCGGCCCGGCCGGGCGACGCCGCGGTGATCCGGTCCGACGGCTCGATCGAGGGCTTCGTGGGCGGGGTGTGCGCCGAGAGTTCGGTGCGGGCGGCGGCGCTCGACACCCTGCGCGACGGGACCGCCCTCCTGCTGCGGGTGCTGCCGGAGGGCGCGGTCCCGTTCCCGGACACCCCGGGGGCGCGGGTGGTGGTCAACCCGTGCCACTCCGGTGGGGCGATCGAGGTCTTCCTCCGACCGATGCTGCCGGCGCCGGCTCTGCGTGTCGTCGGCAGCACGCCGATCAGCGCGGCGGTGGCCAACCTCGCCGCGTTCCTCGACTTCGACGTCGTCGCGGCCGACGACTGCGCCGGCTGTACCGCTGTCGTCGTGGCCGGGTTGGGCAAGGGCGAGCAGGAGGCGATCCGGGCCGCGCTGGACGCCGGCGTCGGGTTCATCGCGCTGGTGGCCAGCGGCAGGCGCGGCGCGGCCCTGCTCGACGAGCTGGGGTTGACCGACGCGGAGCGCGCCCGCGTCCACTCGCCAGCGGGTGTGGACATCGGCGCGCGTACGCCGGCCGAGATCGCCCTGTCGATCATGGCTGAGGTGGTCCGGGCGATCCGGGTGGACGGGTTGGCCCCGGCCTCCGGCGCGCCGGCCGCTCGACCCCAGCAGGCCGTCGACCCGGTGTGTGGGATGACAGTGCTGGTCGGGCCGGAGACGCCGCATGCGCGGGTCGACGGGCAGGACTTCTGGTTCTGCTGCGCCGGCTGCCTCGCGAGTTACACGGCGGCGTAGCCCGTGTTCCTGACCGGCCTGGTGCTCGCCGCGGGCGCGTCGGTGCGCCTCGGCGAGGCGAAGCAACTGCTGCCGTACCGGGGGCGGACGCTGCTCGACGCCACAGTCGACCTGGCCCGCTCGTGCGGCTTCGACCAGCTGCTCGTCACACTGGGCGGCGCGGCGAGCGGCATCCGCGACCGGGTCGACCTGACCGGGTGCCAGGTCGTGGAGAACCCGGCGTTCAGCACCGGCTGCGGGTCGTCGGTCAGCACCGCCGCGCGGGCGGTGGACCCGCGCGCCGACGCGCTCGTGCTGCTCCTCGGTGACCAGCCCGGCGTCCGCGCCGCAGACGTCCGCCGGGTCGCCGAGGCGGCCACACCGCTGGCCGTCTGCCGGTACGCGAACGGGCTGGGCCACCCGTTCCGCTTCGGCCGGGCGGTCCTTCCCGAGCTGTACGACCTGCACGGCGACAAGGCCGTCTGGAAGCTGCTGCACTCCGGCCGCCACCCGGTGACAGAGGTGCCCGTAGACGGGCCGGTGCCGATCGACGTGGACACCCGGGCGGACTACGAGCGCTTGCTGGCGGGCGAGGCATGAGGGACGCCCTGGCCGTGCGGCACCGCCTCGACGCCGTCGACTACCTGGTCGACGACGGCCTGGCGATGGCCCTGTTCCTCGCGTTGCGCCTCGGTCGGCCACTGCTGCTGGAAGGCGAGCCGGGTGTCGGCAAGACCGCCGCCGCCAAGGCGTTGGCCCGCGCGCTGGAAACGCCGCTGATCCGGTTGCAGTGCTACGAGGGGCTGACCGCGAGCGAGGCGCTCTACGAGTGGAACTACCAGCGACAACTGCTGGCGATCCGGCTCGCCGAGGCACAACAGGCGCGGCTCACCGACGCGGACCTGTTCAGCGCCGAGTTCCTCCAGGAACGGCCGATCCTCCGGGCCGTACGCCACCGGGGGCCGGTCCCACCGGTGCTGCTGATCGACGAGATCGACCGGGCCGACGACGAGTTCGAGGCGCTGCTGTTCGAGTTCCTCGGCGAGGCCGGCATCACGATCCCCGAGCTCGGCACGTTCACCGCCCGTACGCCGCCGGTCGTGGTGCTCACCTCCAACCGCAGCCGGGAGCTGCACGACGCGTTGCGCCGCCGCTGCCTGTACCACTGGATCGACTTTCCCGAGCCGGCCCGCGCCGTCGAGATCGTCCGCCGTGCCGTGCCGGGCGCCACCGAGCCGCTGATCCAGACGGCCGTCCAGTTCGTCGGCGGCGTACGCGGCCGCGAGTTGGAGAAGCCGCCCGGGATGGCGGAGACCATCGACTGGGTGGCCGCACTGTCCGTGTTGGGCGTCGCCGGTCTCGCCGCCGACGACGTCACGCTGACCATCGGCACCATCGCCAAGACCCCCGACGACCGCGCCGTGGTCGCCGCCGCGCTCGGCGCCTACCAGGAGAGCCAGCTATGAAGATCACGAACGAGTTCGCGGTCGCTGTCCCGATCGACGAGGCGTGGGCGGTGCTCACCGATCTGGAGGGGATCGCGCCGTGCCTGCCGGGTGCCCAGTTGACCGGCGTCGACGGTGACGTCTACCGGGGCAGGGTGAAGGTCAAGGTCGGGCCGGTGATCTCGGAGTTCGCGGGCACCGCCCGGTTCGTCGAGAAGGACGACGCCGCCTACCGCGGGGTGATCGACGCGAAGGGCCGCGACGCCCGGTCGACGGGGAACGCGTCCGCGCTGGTCACCGCCCACCTACGGCCGGACGGCGACCGGACGCTGGTCAGCGTGGACACCGACCTGAAGATCTCCGGCAAGCTGGCCCAGTTCGGCAGCGGCATGATCAAGGAGGTGTCGGGCAAGTTGGTGGCCCAGTTCGTCGCCAACCTGGAGGCCAAGCTCGCGGCCGACCACTCGGCCCCGGCCGTGCCGGCGGCACGCGCGGAATCCGAGCCCGTCGCGCCGTCGTCCGTAGCGCCCGAGGCGCTTCCCGCCGCGTCCGCGACAGCGGTCGCCACCACACCCAGGACCGCCGCCGTCGCGCCGTCACCGATCGAGCCGTCACCAGCCTCTTCGACGTCGGTGTCGTCGCCGATCTTGCCGTCCCTGCCGTCGGCCCCGGCGGCGTCGTCGGCGTCGTCATCGGCATCGTCATCGGCTGTCGAGTCACCCGACGGCTCCACCCGCGTGGAGGTGGCTGCCGAGCCGGAGGCGCTCGACTTGCTCAGCATCGCCGGCGGTTCGATCACCAAGCGCCTCGTACCCGTCGTCGTCGGTCTCGTCGCCGTGGGCGCGGTGATCGCCTGGCTGGCCTCGCGCCGGTGAGCCCGGGCGTGCTGCGCGGGGTCGACCGGGCCGCGTTCGCGGTGGCGCTCGCCGGCCGGCTGCGACGAGCCGGCGTCCCGGCCGGCCTCACCGACGTCGACGATTTCGTCCGGGCGCTCGCCGCCAGCCCACCCGACTCGATGTCGTCGCTCTACTGGACGGCCCGGATCTGCCTGGTCCGACGGCACGCCGACCTCGCCGCGTTCGACCGGGTCTTCGCGGCGATCTTCGCGGACCCCCCACCGCTGCCGCGGCCGTCGCGGTCCGCGTCCCCGCCTGACGCTCACGACGATGTGTACGTGCGTGTGCCGGCCGACACCGACGACTCGGATTCTGGCGGTGGCCTGCCGTGGGCGACGCTGCCGCCGGCCGTCGCGGAGACACCGGCACACGACACGGCGCTGCTGCTGCCCGAGCGGCGCCCCAGCGCCCTCAGCGGGCTCGCCGACCGCCCGTTCGACGCACTCGACAGCGCACAGGTGGCACAACTCGGCGACGCCCTGCGCGCTGCCGTCGCCGGCTGGCCGACCCGGCGTACCCGGCGGTTCGTCATCGGCGCGGCCGGTGCCCGGGTCGCGCTGCGGCCCACCATCGCCCGGGCCCGCCGCACCGGGTGGGAACCCGTCGAGGTCGTCCGGGAGCGACCGGTGCGACGGCCACGGCGGGTCGTGCTGCTCTGCGACGTCAGCGAGTCGATGCGGGCGCAGGCGACCGCGTACCTGCATCTGATGCGGGCGTTCGCGGTGGTCGCCGACGCGGAGGTCTTCGCGTTCGCGACGACGCTGACCCGGCTCACCGTGGTGCTGCGACACACGTCGGCGGCCGAGGCGGTCGCGCAGGCCAGCGCCGCCGTGACCGACCGGTACGGGGGCACCCGGATCGCCACGAACCTGCGCTCCCTGCTCACCTCCCACCACGCGGACGCCGTACGCGGGGCGGTGGTGGTGATCGGGTCGGACGGCTGGGACAGCGACCCGCCGGACGAACTCGCGGCCGTGATGGCCCGGCTGAGCCGCCGCGCGTACCGGATCGTCTGGTTGAATCCCCGCGCCGGCGCACCCGGCTTCACCCCCCGGGTCGGCGGCATGGCCGCCGCCCTCCCCTACTGCGACCGGATGCTGCCCGCCGGCACCTTCCAGGACCTGCTGGTCGTCGCCCGTCAGCTCCAGAGCGTCACGTGCACCGACGGCCGGAAGTGGCCGACGCTGACGCCCGCGCCGCGCATCATCGCCTGAATCGCCCTCGGCGTCGACGAGAAGCGCGACAGCTCGTCGGCGGCCGACATCGCGTCGGGGGTGGCGAGCACCTGCGAATGCCACACCGCCTCCATCGTCGCGTTCGGCCCCGCCACCTGCGCGAGATGCCCCTGCCGGACGTCCGGCGCGACGGTGAACGCGAGGGCCGGCGAGACGCCCTTGCCCCGCTTGGCCTCCCCCAGCGCCGCCGCGTGGCTCTGGAAGATCTGCTGCCGCTCGTCGGGCACGGCGAGGCGACGCAGCATCGCCGGCACCCCACCCAGATCCGTGGTGGCGGACGGCCCGAGCAGCCAGGTCTGCTCTCGCAGCTGCCCGGGGGACGCCGGAACGCCGGCCAGCGGGTGCTCCGGGCCGACGACGAGGACGAGGCGGTAGTTCATCACCGGTCGGCTGGCCGTGGCGCTGTCGACCACCGGCGGTTGCGGGCCGATCGCGATGTCCACGGCGCGAGCCAGCAGCAGCGACCCGAAGGCACCCGGGCTGCGTACGCTCAGCTCGACGTCGAGATCGGCGGCCCGCTTGGCGAAGAGCTCGATCAGACCCGGCGCGGCGAACTCGGCGAACAGGCTCGACGCGGCGACCCGCAGCAGCCGCCGGCCACGCGTCGCGGCGCTCACCTCCCGGATCGTACGGTCCTGCAGGCCCAGCAGCTCCGCGGCGCGACTGGCCAGCCGCAGCCCACCAGGGGTGAAGGCGAGGCCACCCGCCGTCCGGGAGAAGAGCTTGTCGCCGAACTCCCTGCGCAACTGGGCGATGTGGAGCGACACGGCCGACTCGGAGACCTGCAGCTCCGCGGCGGCCTGCTTGACGGACCCCAGCCGAACCACCGCGACGTACGCGCGCAGCTGCGTCGGGGTCATCGGTGTCACCCACCTCCCGCGCGATCGCGTGGCTCGGCTCTCCGTCGAGACGAACCCCGATCATGCCCCGGTGACGTGTCCCACCGCCATCAGTGATTCACCCGACCGACGTGCTCGTCGTCGACGATCGAGGGCTCGACGCGGCGCGGGGCCCTCGCTGCGGTCGGGCTGGCCGCCCCGGCGGTGGGGTGAACGAACCCGTCCGGAGCCAGCGGAGGCCGCCAGGGCGCCGAAAAACAGCTTGTCCACGCGTCGGTGCGGGCCTATCGTCGTCTGGCGCCTTCCGGTGCGCAGGCAACGGCTACTTCCGCTCTCAACGGGGAGACGTGGGTTCGAATCCCACCGCCACCTTGGGTGGCGTCGACCAGCGGCCCAGGTCACCTTGGCCCGCAAGGGCCGGTCGCCGTCGCCGCTTCGATCTCGGGAGGCGCGCTCACGCCGCACGCCCGGTGCGACGGACACGGCTACTTCTTTGGTGAAGGCCCGGCAAGGGCCCCGCGGTTCGAACCCGCGAAAACCGTGTCCACTTTTGATCTCGGGCGTGCGGCGTGACCAGGCGGGCACCACTGCCCTCCCGATCACAAGATCGCAAACTCCGTTGCCCGGCCGTCGGCGCCACCGCTAGCGTCATGACCGCACTTCCCGGTGCGCAGGTGACGGTTACATCTGGAGGGGTTCCGACCCGGTGAAGGACCATCCGTCGCCGACCTCGATCTCGGGAAGCGCGACCACACCGCACACCCGGTGCGCAGGCAACGGTTACTTCAGGGGTCCGCAGATGGGGGTTCGAGTCCTCCGCCACCTTCGGGTGAATAGTTCAACGGACAGAACGGCGGACTGGTCCGTGGCCGATTTTGATCTCGGGTGTGCGGTGGGGTGGCGTTTCCGAGCTGATTGACGTGGGGGACGTCATGGCCAAGTTCAACATCAAGCTGCGCAAGGGCCGTCAGCAGCCGGCGACCGCCCAGGGCGCGCCCGGCTTCGCCCGTGAGCCGCGCGTCGAACTCTTCCTGCTCGGTGTCTCCATCATGGTCGGCGAGGACACCTTCTACGAGGGCGCCACGGACCGGGACGCTCGCTTCCGAGACCTGGTCGCCACCGTCGCCGTAGCTGACCCGGACTGGTTCGCTCGCTTCGTACCGTGGCTTCGGTCCGTCGCCATGCTGCGCTCGGCGTCCGTGGTGGCGGCTGTCGAGGGCGCTCGCGCCCAGGTTGCCGCCCAGATTCCGGGTTCGCGGGCAGTCGTGGACGCCGCGTTGCAGCGTGCGGACGAGCCCGCAGAAGCTCTGGCGTACTGGCTGGCTCGCCATGGCCGGGCACTACCCAAGCCGGTGAAGCGGGGCATCGCCGACGCGGCGGTCCGGCTGTACACCGAGCGGAGTCTGCTCAAGTACGACTCCGTCGGCAGCCAGGTGCGCTTTGGCGATGTCATCGACCTGACGCACCCCACCGCGAAGGACGAGCGGCAGGGCGACCTGTTCCGGCACGCGCTGGATCGGCGGCACCGGCGGGACAATCCGCTGCCGGCGTCGCTCGGGATGCTGGCGGCCAGGGACGCGCTCATGGCGTTGCCCGTCGAGCAGCGTAGGGAGGTCACCGATCCGGCGGTGCTGGCCGCGGCCGGCATGACGTGGGAGGCCCTGGCGGGCTGGCGACAGAGCGCGATGGACGCCTCGGCATGGGAGTCCGTCATCCCGACCATGGGCTATCTGGCGTTGCTGCGCAACCTGCGCAACTTCGACCAGGTCGGGGTCAGCGACACCGTGGCGGAGACGGTGGCGGCCAAGCTCTCCGATCCGGGCCAGGTTGCCGCCTCTCGGGTGCTGCCGATGCGCTTCCTGTCGGCGTACAACGCGGCACCGAGTCTGCGGTGGGCGTACCCGCTGGAGAAGGCCTTGCAGCATGCCCTGGCCAACGTGCCTGCTCTGGGCGGGCGGACCCTCATCCTCATCGACACGTCGGGCTCGATGCGGAGCCCGTTCAGCAAGGACGGCACGCTGCTCTGCTGGGACGGCGCCACGGTGTTCGGCCTGGCGCTGGCCGCCCGGGCGCGGGCGGCCACGGTGGTGTCGTTCTCCAATGACAGTCGGGTGTTTCCGTCATTGGCGGGCGAGTCGGTGCTCGCGGCGGTGCGGCGGTTCAAGGACGACGGCTACTTCTTAGCCATGGGCACCGACACCGAGAAGGCGGTGCGCAAGCACTACGACCGGCACGACCGGGTGGTCATCCTCACCGATGAGCAGGCCCATTGGCACAACGCGGCGGACGTGGCCGCAACGGTGCCCGCTGAGGTTCCCGTGTACACCTGGAACCTGGCCGGATACCGGGTCGGGCACACGCCGACCGCAGCGAACCGGCACACCTTCGGCGGGTTGTCCGACGCCGCGTTCGCGATGATCCCGCTCATCGAGGATGGCATTAACGAGCGATGGCCCTTCTGAACGTCGGGCGCCGTGAGGCTCCCTTCCGGTACGCGGACAGTGGCTACTGCCGCTTCGGATCGTCATGCGGCGGTGGCTGTCGCAACCCTCCCCGGGACACGCAGTACACATCGCCGGCGTTGGCCAGGTGCGGCAGTTCGAGCAGGTGTGCTGCCACGTCGCTCGCGGGTAGCCACCTCTCGAAAGTCATCGACTTGTCGTCGCCCAGCGCCACGTCGAAACCGTCGAAGCCGAGCGCGGTCAGACGGTCGAGGCACCGGTAGGCAACCGCACGTGCGATCGTGGTGAACTCGAACGACAGAGCGGGCAGCGGACGGCTCAGGCCGGCCAGCACCTCGTCCTCGAAACCCTCCACGTCAATCTTGGCGAAGCTCGGTACGCCGTACTCGTGGATCAGCGCGTCGGCGGTGACCACCGGAACCTCGATGTCCCCGTCCCACACCTGGCCCTCCCAACCGCCCGCGCCGTGCGCCGCCCGTACGAAGTCGGACGAGGCGGTCGACACGGTGGGGTTGGCGGAGTTGACGTGCAGCCGTGTGCTCCCGGCGGCCGCGCCACACGCCCCTTCGACCAGCGTCACCTGGTCGTCGTCGGCGTAGATCGTCCGCAGGGCGCGCAGGCACAGCGGCTGCGGCTCGACGGCGACGACCCGGGCTCCGAGTCGACGGAAGCTGCCGATGTGGTCACCCACGTGGGAGCCGATGTCGAAGACGAGGTCCCCCGAGGTGACGAACCGGGAGTAGAACGCGTCCATCCTCGCGTCCCGCTGCGGGTCGCCGTAGTAGACATCCAGCGACCGGTGCAGGAGGGACATGGCCGGATCGGCCCGGAGCGCAGCGATCCTGGCCTCGGTGGTAGCCGTCATCTGTCTGTCGTCCAGTCCGTGAGTGGGGCGCGAGGTGGCCGGGGTTACGGCCCGAAGGCGGTCAGGAACCGGTCCCGGAAGGTGTCCATCCGCCAGACCGGTGCCTGCGGCCCGGGCTTGAGCCCGTCCTGCCAGCCCCACCCGGAGATCCGGTCCAGGACGGCCCGGTCCCGGGTGATGATCGTGATCGGGACGTCGTGGCTGGCGTTCTCGCCGGTGACGACCGCGGCGGGCTGATGGTCGCCGAGGAAGATGAACACGAGATCGTCGTCGCCGTAGGTCTCCACGTAGGAGACGAGCGTGCTCAGCGTGTACTGGATGGACTGCCGGTAGTCGGCCCGGATCTGGGCGGTGCTGCGCCGCCGCTCATCCTCGTCGCCGGCGGTGCCACGGTAGATCGCCCCGTCGCCGACGGTCGACCAGTCGACCAGTCGCGGGACGGGCGTCCACGGTGCGTGGCTCGACACCAGCGCGATCTCCGTCATCACTGGGTTGCCGTCCTGTTTCGCCTGCTCCAGGCGCTGCCAGCTGGACAGCGTGTACTGGTCGGGCATCGTGCCGAAGCTGAACTTCGGACCGCGGTAACCGAGCGCCCTGGCGTCGTAGAACCGCTCGTAGCCGAAGAAGGAGCCCTCCGGCCACGCCCTGCTGACGGCGGGCATCACGCCGACCGTCTGCCAGTTGGCCCGCCGGAAGGCGCCGTTGAGGGTCATCCGGTCACTCGCCAGCAGGGTGCGGTGCCGCTGGTCGTTGTCGATCCACAGGCCGGAGAGCAGGGTGTCGTGCGCGAGCCAACTGCCGCCGCCGAACGTCGGCGAGGTGAGGAAGCCGGACTGCGCGGCGAATCCCGCCGCCTGCAACCGGCTGGTGCCGCTGTCGAGGACCGCGCCGACCTGCGGGGCGAACTCCGGGTCCTCGACGGCGTCCCGGCCGTAGCTCTCCACGAAGGCGAGGACCACGTTCTTGCCCCGCAGCGCGGTCAGCAGCTGGTCGCCCGGGGTGTCGGCGAACCGGTCGGCCTCGATCTGGGTGGAGAACGTCTTCCGGTCGTCGAGACGCAGGCGCACCTGGAACCCGTGGCCGTTGGCCAGGGTGGTCGCGGACGTGTCGGCAACCGGGACGGCCGGCACCACCCGCACGTCGAACGCCGCGCAGGCCACCCAGACGACCACCAGCGCCGCCACGACCCGGGTGGTCCCGGTGCGGTGCCCGATCACCAGCCGGCGCAGCCGCCGCACCGACAGCGTGACCAGGACCGGCAGGCCCACGGCCACCACAGCCAGGGCGATCGCTGCGCCGATGGCGGCGGGCCGACCGTACGACTCGCTGAGGAAGGCGAACGCCTCGTCCAGCAACGCCCAGTCGAGCACCAGGTCGAACGCCCGGCTGAGGGCGGCGGAGAACCCCAGGTCGAGCAACTTCAGCAGGCCGAGCAGACCGAGAGCCACGCCAGTGAGCGTCGCGACCAGCCGGCTCCCGCGCGATGGCAGCGCGAGCAGGAGGGCCACGACCAGCAGCGCCTCCAGGGGGATCCGTACGAACGCACCGGGGCTGAACCGGCCGAAGTCGTACGGTGCGGTGAGCACGAGCAGCACCAGCAGCGCGGCCAGGACGGTCACGAGTCGGGCCCGGATGGAGCGCTTCGGCCGACCCTCACCTGCGGTGTCGTCGTCGGCGGTAACGCCGGGGAGTTCGCCCCTCATCGCCTTCCGTCCCTGGCTCGGCAGCTCACGTACTCGTGTCAAGAGCGACAACCGAGGCATCCTTCCATGATCACTGAGGGGTGCGGCGTGCGGGCGGCTCAGACGCGGGCGGTCCCGCTGCGGGCCACTGAGACGGTCTGGCGCTCCTGCCAGGGCAGCCCGTCCGCCTTCCCCGCACACGACCCGCCCAGCACCGGGCCGGCGTTCTGGGTGCTGTGGCTGAGCTGGCTGCTCGCGTGGTCCACCGTGACCTGCGGGTCGTAGCTGAGGGTGCGGCGGAGGTGACGGGTCAGCCACAGCCACGTGACGTCGCGCCCGAAGGACTCGACGAGCAGCGCCAGCGACACCACCAGCATGGCGGTCGTCAGCGGCCCGGGCAGCGCGTCACCCATCGCCACCGTCAGCACCACGCCCTGGACGGCGGCGACGACCTTGCGCCAGTAGCGCGGCGGCAGCGACCCGCGCATCCATCCCAGCACCCAGCTCGCGGCCACGAAGACGTACCGCATCGCGCCGATCGCGAGCACCCAGCCGCCCACCGAGGGGGCGACATGGAGGCACAGCACCAGCACCAGGAACGAGTCGATCTCCATGTCGAAGCGCGCGCCGAGCTCGCTGGTCGTCCCGGTGCGTCGGGCCGTGTAGCCGTCCACCGCGTCGAGGACCAGCGCCACGGTGGCGAGGGTGACCATCAACGCGACCGGCGCCGGCCGGGTGAACGACTCCGCGGCCAGGGCCGTCACGCCGCCGACGAGGATCGCCCGGCTCAGGGTCACGCGGTCGGCCGGGCTCAGACCAGGCGCGGCCGACCGGGACATCCCCCGACTGAGCAGGAGGCACAGGCCCACTCCGTAGGCCAGCCCCGCCAACCATCCTGCCGCGCCCAGACCGACTGTCCCCGCGAGCACCGCCAGCACGACGATCTGCACGATCAGCCCGACGAGCGGACCAGTTCGAACCGTTGACATCGTGCCTCCGCGAATCTGGTGTGTGACCCTGACCGTCATCACGGAAAATATGACCGATCGGTTCATTTTGAACGGGACTCACCATGTATACGGACGAACGTGCCCCGTCGGATGCGGATTAGTCGTAGACGGTGGGTGCAGCTCGTCGCCGCCGACGACGCCACGGACGCGACGACGGTGCCGAGGTCAGGCCACGCCGGCCGCGGGCGTGCCGAGGGCGTGGAGCGCGGCGGCGGTCACCGGGTCGGCCGGAAAGAATGCCTCGACGGCCAGCCCGGAGACGGTGACGTCCAGCGGGGTGCCGAAGAGGGTGGTCGTGCTGATGAAGGCCAGCTCGCGGTCGCCGTGGCGGTACCGCAGTGGGATGACGACACGCGACAGCTCGTCGCTGGTCGGTGCCCCGATGTCGTCGCCACTGGGATAGCCGCGAAGCTCGTCGAGCAGGTCGGACAGGACCGGGTCGCTGGTCGCCGCGGCCTGTTGGCGCAACCGCGCGAGCAGGTGGGCCCGCCACTCGGGAAGGTTGAGGATTCGCGGGGCCATGCCATCGGGGTGCAGGCTGAGCCGCAGCACGTTGACCGGTGGGGTGAGCAGGTGAGGTTTCGCGTCGGCGGTGAACAGGGCCACGGCGGGGTTGGCCTCGACGAGCTGCCAGTGCTGGTCGACGAGCGCCGCGGGGTACGGGCTGTGCCCGTCGAGAATCTGCCGTACGGCGGCCCGGAACGGGGCGAGTTGCGGGTCGGTCAGCTCGTGGCTGGGGTAGGCGGGGGCGTAGCCGCCGGCGAGCAGCATCGTGTTGCGCTCGGCCAGCGGCAGGTCGAGCCGCTCCGCCAGCCGCAGGATCAGGTCCGGGCTCGGCCGGGATCGCCCGGTCTCCACGAAACTCAGATGCCGGGCCGACACACCCGCCTCGGTCGACAGGTCGAGCTGACTCATTCCGCGGGTTCGACGCCAGTCGCGCAGCAGCTCCCCCACCGGTCGGCCCGGCCTGGTCCTGGTCGTCACCCCCCGACCCTAGTGACCACACCGGGGGTACGCCCCATTACCTGCGACGTAATCGACAGCGCGCACCGACGCTCGCGATCATCTTCACGAAGGCGTCCCCAACGATCGGAGAATCATGACCGCGTACGCGCTCGCTCATCTGCGCAGGGCACCTGTCCATGCCGAGGTGCTCGAATATCTGGAGCGCATCGATGCCACCCTGGCGCCCTTCGAAGGTCGGTTCATCGTCCACGGTGGGCCCGTCGAGGTGCTGGAAGGCAGTTGGCCGGGCGATCTTGTCGTCATCGAGTTTCCCGACTCGACCAGGGCCCGCTCCTGGTACGGCTCCGATGCGTACCAGGAGATCAAGCTGTTGCGGACGAGGCACCTGGCCGGCGACGTGATCCTCGTCGAGGGGGTCGACGCCGATCACAGCTCCGCGGAGATGGCTGCCGCGATCCGCCGGGCCGATGGTTCCTGAGGTCGGGATCAGGCCGTCGGCAGGGTGAGCACGTCGGCTCCGTCGTTGGTGATGGCGATCGTGTGCTCGCTGTGCGCCGTCCGGCAGCCGGTCACGCTGCGCAGCGTCCAGCCATCGGCGTCGGTGACGAGCTTGGCGGTGTCCGCCATGACCCAGGGCTCCAGCGCCAGCAGCAGGCCCGGGCGCAGTCGGTACCCGCGACCGGGCCGCCCGGTGTTGGAGACGTGCGGGTCCTGGTGCATGGTCGAGCCGACGCCGTGGCCGCCGAACTCGGTGTTGACCGAATATCCCGCCGCGGTGAGGACGGAGCCGATGGCATGGGAGATGTCACCGATGCGGGCGCCCGGGCCGGCGGCAGCGATCCCCGCGCTCAGTGCGCGCTCGGTCGCGTCGATCAGCGCGACGCTCTCCGGGGGCTGCACGTCGCCCACGATGAAGCTGATGGCGGAGTCGGCGACGACTCCGCCCAGGGAGACGGCGAGGTCGAGCGACAGCAGGTCGCCGTCGGCGAGGGTGTAGTCGTGCGGCAGTCCGTGCAGCACGGCGTCGTTGACCGACGTGCAGATGTAGTGGCCGAACGGCCCACGCCCGAAGGACGGCTCATAGTCGACGTAGCAGGACTGCGCCCCGGCCTCCATGATCATGCTGCGTGCCCACGCGTCGATCTCCAGGAGGTTCGTGCCGACCGCGCTGCGGCTCTTCAGCGTCTGCAGGATGTCGGCGACCAGGGCGCCGGAATCCTTCGCTCGCAGCAGGTCGGTGGGGGTCAGGATCTCGATCATGCAGCGCCTTCCTCGCACTTCCCAATAACTATCCCGGCCATATTATCCCGGTACTAGAATCGGGCCATGGTCAGGTTGCCGCTCACTCCCGAAGAGGTCGAACGCGGACAGCGGCTCGGCGCCCTGCTGCGTCGAGCCCGGGGGGACCGTTCGATGCTCCTCACCGCACTGGACGCGGGTGTCTCGCCGGAAACTCTCCGGAAGATCGAGTCCGGCCGCATCGCCACCCCCGCCTTCCCGACCATCGCCGCCATCGCCGACGTCCTCGGCCTCTCCCTGGACGCGGTGTGGTCGGAGATCAACCACTCCGACGAGGGGGCCGGGCTGCCAGGCTCAGGCCGTGACACGGTCGAGCGGTTGGCCTCGTAGGGCCGCGACACGAGGCCAAGATCCGCACAGGAACAGGGAAAGTGCTGCCTCACTCGCCGCCGAGGCACCTACATCCCCGAAGTTGTGCAGATCTTGGGCGATGCGGAGCGTGTTGCGGCTTCAGGGCGCGTCGGGTCCCCACCACGGTTCCAGGACGGCCGGGTCGGCCACGAACTGCTCCACCTGCGTACGCTCCGGCTCGGTCAGGGTCAGCGCCTGGAGGCGGGCGCCCCACTCGGGGACGCGCTCCGCCTTCCCCAACGCCACCGACAGCTCGATCAGGGCGGCCAACGCCATCGCCTGCTCGACCACCGGCGCCTCGTCGGCACGGCGGCGCATTCCGGAGTCGAGCGCCCGGTAGGCAGCCCGATCGTCCATCTTGAACTCGCGCAGGATCCGCGCGTTGTCGAGCACCCGCGCCAGGCCCTGCAACTCCGCTGACCCGCCGTACTCCAGGTCCTCCGGCTCGTCGCGCTGGATGAAGGTGATGGTGTTGCCCGACGGGTCGACGATGCTGAACCGCGACGCCCCGGCGCGGTAGCGGGTCATCCGGGGCAGGCCCTTGACCAGCACCTTGCCGTAGCTGCGACGCATCGTCTCGGCGAACGTCGCGTGGTACGGCGCAACCGCGTCGACCATCACCAGGCAGCCGCCGGACGTCTCCTTCGCCGGGTCCAGGTCCTTGGGCGCTGGGCCGTAGTGCAGTTGGAACCCACTCCACTGCAAGGCCAGGTACACGTACGGCTTGAGCTGCTTGTAGGTCACCTCGAACCCGAGCGCCTGCCAGAACGCCAGGGTCTCCTCCGGCGCGGGGCAGGGCAGCAGCGGCAGTGTCGTCTCGTTCGGCTGGACGCGATCCTCTGCGGTCGTCACTGTTCGCTCCCCGTGTGGTCGGCAGACCGGCCATTGTGCCAGCGCGGGCGACGGTCCTCGGCGGGATTCGCCTCCTACCCAGGGAGGAGACCCCGCTCCGACCGCTGGCCACAACCGGGACTCGCGGTCGGACGCGACCGGCGGGCACTGTCGCGACCATCTACAGACATGACAATCGATCTGCGCCGGGCGGCACAATGGCACCGCCCACTCATGCTCCTCGTCGCCGCGATGGTGGCGCTCGCCGTCGTCGCCCTGGTCGGCATTGTCGTCGACTCGCGCGTCCTCACCGGATCGCCGATCTGGCTCAAGCCGTTCAAGTTCGCGGTGTCCTTCGTGCTGTACGGCACTACTCTTGCCTGGATGCTCTCCCTGCTGCCACGCCGGGCCCGGGTCGCGGAGTGGGCGGCCACGGTCATCGTCGCGATGGCGGCGATCGAGATGGTGTGGATCGTCGGGCAGGTCATCCGCGGTACGACCAGCCATTTCAACGACACCACGCCGTTCAATGCCGCCCTGTTCTCGATGATGGGTGCGGCGATCATGGTGCTGTTCGCCGCGCACTTCGTCGTCGGGATCGTGGTGCTGATCCGGCGGATCCCGGACAAGGTCGCCGCGTACGCCGTCGGGTGGGGGCTCGGTCTGTCGTTGCTGGGCATGCTCGTGGCGGTGCCTATGGTGCTGCCCGCCCAGGATCCGGGGATCGAGGGGATCAGCGGGGCGCACAGCGTGGGCGTACCCGATGGTGGTGCGGGACTGCCGCTGGTCGGCTGGAGCACCACCGGGGGTGACCTGCGGATCGGGCACTTCGTGGGCCTGCACGCCCTGCAGGCCCTGCCGATTCTGGCGATCCTGCTGACCCGGTTCCTCGGCACCCGACTGGACGAGCACACCCGCGCCCGGCTGCTGGTCGTCGCGGGCGGCGCGTACGGCGTACTCACGCTGTTGTTGACCTGGCAGGCACTGCGTGGGCAGGCGCTGCTGCGGCCGGACGCCGTCACCCTCGCCGCAGTCGCGGCCCTGGTGGTCGCGACGGCGACCGCCGCCGCGACCGTGCTGGCTCGCCGGACCCGGCCGGAACTGGCACTGGCCGCATGACCGCGACGCTGTTCACCCTGACGTTCGCGGTGGCCGCGCCTTTCTGGGCGCTGATGATCCTGCTGCCGCGCTGGTCGTGGACCGCCCGGATCATCTCTTCACCGCTGATCGTGCTGCCGGTGGTGGTGATCTACGGCCTGCTGGTGGTCCCGGCGTTCGGCGACGTGCTGCCGGCCGTGGCGTCGCCGACCCTGACGGGGGTGCGCGACCTGCTCGGCACCTCCGACGGGGCGGCGGCGGGCTGGGCGCACATGATCGCGTTCGATCTGTTCGTCGGGCGCTGGGCATGGTTGGACAGCCGCGAACGGGGGGTACCGGCGCTGGTGATGGCTCCGGTGCTGCTGCTGACCATCCTGCTCGGACCGCTCGGCCTGGCCGCCTACCTGGCCCTGCGACCCCGGTGGCGCGGCCCTCGTGCCACTGAGCCGCAACACCTAGGCTGACCCGGTGGGAAGGGCGGGACGACTGTTCGACACGCGGGACACGCTCGTGCGGACGGTGCTGCTCGACCTCAGCGGGGTGGGCTACCTGGTCTTCGGCACCCAGGCTGGCCGCGAGCCGACGGTGGCACAGTGGGTCCTCGCGGTGGCCGCGTTCGCGGTCGCCCTGGTGTTGCACCGCCGGCCGGTGGTCAACCTGGTGGCGCAGGCGGCACTGCTGGCGGTCGCGATCTGCCTGATCGACGACATAATGATCAACCAGGTGGGCGCGAGTTGGGCTCTGCTCGAGGTCACCATGCGGGCACGTCCCGGCCCGACCATCTGGCTGGCCGCCACGCTGCTGGCCATGGTCGACCTGACCGACTCGATCGGCGACCCGGCCCGCAGGGTCGCCTCGGGCGTCGTCGGGCTGGCCCTGGAGGTCGGCGTTCCCGTGCTGCTCGGGCTGGTCATCCGCACCAACCGGGCGCTCAGTCTGCAGGCCGTGGAGCGGGCGGTGGCCGAGCAACGGCAGCACGAGTCGGAGAGCCGCGCGGCACGGGCCGACGAACGCAGCGCCATCGCCCGCGAGCTGCACGACGTCGTCGCGCACCACGTCGCGTCGATGGTGCTGCGGGTCGGCGTGGCCCGACACGTGCTCACCGACCTGGACCCTCGGGTCGGCGAGGTGTTCGACGACGTGCACGGCACGGGAACCGCTGCCCTGGCGGAGCTGCGCCGGCTGGTCGCGGTGCTGCGCGATCCCGACGGGGTACGCGGCGACGCGGCGCTGACCGCGATCGAGCCCTCCGCGTTGCCGGCGGCGATCGGTGCGGCGATCGACCGGGCCCGTCAGGCCGGCATCACCGTGGAGGCCGACCTGGACCCGGCGATCGGTTCGCTCGACGCGGTGCGCGGCATGGCGGTGCTGCGGCTGACCCAGGAGGCACTGACCAACGTGGCCAGACACGCGGGTACGTCCGCCGTGGCGCACCTCGTGGTCGCCGTCCGCGACGGCGTCGTGCACTGGGAGATCGCCGACACCGGTCGCGGCGGGGTGCCGGCGGGTGTGCCGACCGGCGGCGGACTGTTGGCCGGCGTGCCGGCCGGCGGCGGGCACGGCATCACCGGGATGCGCGAGCGCGTCGAGGTCCTCGGCGGCCGGTTGGAGGCGGGCCCGTCCGGCACCGGGTGGCGGGTGCGCACCGCCCTCCCGGCCGTGGTGGCCGCCTCCGACCGGGCACCGGTCCGGTCGGTGCCAGATGAACGCAGGGCCCCGGCCGACTCCCCCGCACCGGAGCCGGTGTGATCCGGGTGCTGCTGGTCGACGACCAGCACCTCATCCGGGCCGGGTTGCGGATGCTCTGTGCGGCCCAGCCCGACATCGAGGTCGTCGGGGAGGCCGACAACGGCCGCGAGGCGATCACACTTGCCGCCCGGCTCCTTCCCGACGTCGTCGTCATGGACCTGCGCATGCCCGGCGTCGACGGGATCACCGCGACCAGCCGGATCCTCGCGGCGCGACCAGCCGCCCGCATCCTGGTGCTGACCACGTTCGGCGACGACGACCACCTCTACCCCGCGCTGACCGCCGGCGCCTGCGGGTTCCTGCTCAAGGACGCGCCACCGGCTGAGCTGCTCGACGGCATCCGCCGGGCGGCCGTCGGTGACAGCCCGTTCAGCCCGGAGGTGCTGCGACGCCTCGTGCAGCGCGCGGTGCACGCCCGCCCCGAGACACCACGGTCGGTGCAGGGCCTGACCGCCCGCGAGCAGGAGGTGCTGAACCTGGTCGCCGAGGGCCTGTCGAACACCGAGATCGGGGACCGCCTCCACATCGGCGTCACCACGGTCAAAACCCACATCACCAGCCTGATGACCAAGACCGACAGCCCCAACCGGGTCCGCCTGGCCCTGTTCGCCCGGGGCGTCTGACGTCAGGCCCGCATCCGGGCGGACACGACGATGACGAGCACCAGCGGCACGATCAGCAGCGCCGGGGCGACGACCGGCAGGTGCAGGGCGACCAGTGCGCCGACGGCGGCGCCGACCATGAGGGCCAGCAACACCTGGGCCTTGGGGCGCAGGTTGCCCCACGGGCTGCGCGCGGCGACGCCGGCGATCAGGCTGGTGAGCGTGCCGGTCAGGTACGTCGAGGACAGGCCGGGCACGCCGAACCGTTGGATGGCACTGCTCTGCACGCCCAGCGCCACCGCCGACAGCATGAGCAGCGCGAGGTGGACACGTGCGTCGGCGGTGTGCAGCGTGACCTCCCAGACGACGAGGAACACGACGAACACCAACAGCTCCAGGACGAGCGCCCAGGTGACCCGCCGGGGCCAGACCGGGTCGCCCGGTCGTGCCGAGCCGACGACGCGGGCACCGGCGAGGACACCGACGATGAAGCTGACAATGGCGCAGCCGGACGTCAGGGCCAGCTCGGCGTCACCTCGGCCCGCCGAGAGTCCGAGCAGGACCATGTTGCCGGTCATGACGCTGGCGAAGGCACC
Organism: Micromonospora sp. A202; assembly: GCF_006715105.1. NCBI lineage: Bacteria > Bacillati > Actinomycetota > Actinomycetes > Micromonosporales > Micromonosporaceae > Micromonospora > Micromonospora sp. A202. The sequence continues at coordinate 3,698,043 of NZ_VFMP01000001.1, forward strand.
GCCGAGGGAGAGGAACCCGATGGCGTCGGCGCAACCGGTCAGGAAGGTGAGGACGACGACGAGCGCGTGCCGTCGACGCAGGAGGCGCGGGTCCTGCTGAGCCGCGGGGCGGGGCTGGATGACGTTGGGCACTGTGCTCGACACTGTCGGCCACTCTCCAAGGATTGTTCTTCGTATACACTTTGTCCGGACATGTTCACGGAGAGGCGACCAGGTGGCTGAAGATCTGCGGGACAAGCTCGGCGCGCAACACCTGCCGCTACGCGATCAGGTCCTCGCCGCCCTGCGCACCGCCATCATCGACGGGGACTACCTGCCCGGTGAACGGCTCACCGAGGACCGGCTGGCGGAGGACTTCGGTGTCTCCCGCAACCCCGTCCGGGAGGCCCTGCGCGTCGCCGAGGCGGAAGGTTTCGTCGTGATCCTCCCCCGCCGGGGAGCGGTCGTCGCCTCACCGAGCAGCGGCGCCATCGACGACATGTTTGCCGTCCGCGTACGCCTGGAGACGCTGGCCGCCCGGCTGGCCGCCGAGCGGGCGACCGCCGCGGACGTGGTGGCCCTGCGTGCCCTGCTGGACGAGGGACGCGAGGCGACACAGCGGCAGGACCTGGCCCGGGTCGCCGAGCTGAACAGCACCCTGCACCTGCGCATCCTCCAGGTCAGCGGAAACCCCTGGCTGTCGTCGATCGCCAAGTCGCTCTACCTCCATGTCCAGTGGGTCTTCCGGCTCGGGGCGGCCGAACGCGCGCCACACTCGTGGGCCGAGCACATCCAGCTCGTCGACGCCATCGAGTCAGGCGACGGCGACCGCGCCGAGCGGGCCGCGCTCGACCACCTCGACGCGGCGTCCGCCGCGGCCCACGAGAACGCCGAGGGTGGCTACGCCAGGCCCTAACGCCCGCACGCGTAGCCCTGCATCCCCCGGGGGTTCGCACCGGCGGAGAGCACGCCCGTCGCCGGGTCGCGGCTCACCGCGCAGAGCCGACCGAGGCTCCATGAGTCGGTGACCCGCACCTCGTGCCCATACGCCCGCAGGGCGGCCAGCACGTCGTCGTCGAACCGGTCCTCCACCACCAGGACGCCGGGTTCCATACCCCGTGGGTAGAACGACCCCGGCAGGCTGAGCGTGTGCCACGCCGGCGCATCGATGGCCTCCTGGAGGGGCTGGCCGCCGACGAGGTGCCGCAGCAGGAACGGCAACTGCCACTGGTCCTGCTGGTCGCCGCCGGGTGTCCCGCAGGCCAGCACCGGCTCCCCGTCGCGGTGCACCATCGTCGGGCTCAGCGTCGTACGCGGCCGACGGCCGGGGGCCAACGACGAGGCCAGCCCCTCCTCCAGCCAGAACATCTGCAACCGGCTGCCCAGCGGAAAGCCGAGTTCCGGGATGGCCGGCGAGCTCTGCAACCAGCCACCACTGGGGGTAGCGGAGATCATGTTTCCCCAGCGGTCGACCACGTCCACGTGGCAGGTGTCGCCCCGGGTCACGCCGTCCGACTGCACTGTCGGCTCCCCCGTCGTCGCATCCGTCGGGTCGGCACGACGGGCGGTGCCGGGTCGGACGTGGGCCGCCAGCCGTGGCTGCGCCCCGTCGGGACGCCCTGGCCGCAACTGGGCCGACGCGCGGTCACCGATCAGGGCTGCCCGCTCCCGCGCGTACTCCCGGGAGAGCAGCGCCTTGGCGGGCACCTCGACGTCGTCGCCGTACCAGGCCTCCCGGTCGGCGAAGGCGAGCTTGAGCGCCTCGACCTGGGCGTGCACACCCCGGGCGGTCGACGGGTCGTACGCGGTGGGGTCGTCGAGCGCGTCGAGGGTGGCCAGTGACTCCAGCAGCACCGGGCCCTGGCCCCAGAAACCGGTCTTCGCCACCGAGTAGCCGTGCCAGTCGAGGGTGGCGGGCGCCTCCCAGGTCGCCGAGTACGCGGCCAGGTCGTCACCGGTGATCAGCCCGGCGTTCGGCCGACCGCTGGAGTCCTGGAACGGCTGGCGGCTGAACGCGTCGATGGCCTCGGCGACGAAACCCGTACTCCAGGCGCGACGCGCGGCCTCGATCTGCGCCTCCCGGTCCGCGCCCGCCGCCTGGCCCGCCTCGACCAGCCTGCGCAGGGTGCCCGCGTACGCCGGGTTGGTGACCATCTCCCCGGCGGCGGGTGGCCGGCCGCCGCGCAGCCAGAGCGCGGCGGAGGTGGGCCAGTGTTCCTCGAACAGCGACCGCACGGCCGCCACGGTGTCACCGACCCGGCCCACCAGCGGGTGTCCGGCGCCGGCGTAGCCGATCGCCGGCTCCAGCACCTCGGCGAGGGTGAGCGTGCCGTGCTCGCGCAGCAGCAGGAGCCAGGCGTCCACCGCGCCGGGTACGGCCGCCGCGAGCGGCCCGGCCCCCGGGATGAGGTCCATGCCGAGCGACCGGAAGTGCGCGATGGTGGCACCGGCCGGCGCGGGCCCCTGCCCGCACAGCACCTTCGGCGTCGGGTCCGCCGCGGTGGCCACGATGGCGGGCACCTCGCCGCCCGGCCCGTTCAGGTGCGGCTCGACGACGTGCAGGACGAACCCGGCGGTGACCGCGGCGTCGAAGGCGTTGCCCCCGCGTTCGAGGATGCCCATCGCCGCCTGGCTGGCGAGCCAGTGCGTCGAGGACACCATGCCGAACGTGCCCTGGAGCGTGGGTCGGGTGGTGAACGTCATGACAACACCTCACTGGGATCTGCGGTGCGAACGTCGGGGCCGGTGCCGTCGGGCCGGACCAGGTGGCACGCGGCCATGCCGTCGCCGATGGCCGTCCGCGCCGGCACCTCCGTCGCGCACCTGTCGAACGCGAGCGGGCACCGGGTCCGGAACCGGCAGCCGGACGGCGGGTCGAGCGCGGACGGCAGGTCGTCGCCCAGCAGCACCGGCTGACGTTCGCGTTGGCGCACCGGGTCGGCCACCGGCGCGGCGGACAGCAGCGCCTGCGTGTACGGGTGGGCGGGCCGGGCGAAGATCCGCTCGCGGCTGCCCTGCTCGACGAGTTGACCCAGGTACATGACGGCGATGTCGTCGGCCAGGTACTCGACAGCGGACAGGTCGTGGGTGATGAACAGGCAGGCGAACCCGATGTCGCGTTGCAGGTCGGCGAGGAGGTTGAGCACCGACGCCTGCACGGACACGTCGAGTGCGCTGGTGGGTTCGTCGGCGATGAGCAGCATGGGCTCGGAGATCAGCGCCCGGGCGATGCTGACCCGTTGGCGTTGCCCGCCGGACAGTTCGTGGGGGTAGCGGCGTGCCACCTCGGCGCGCAGGCCCACCCGTTCGAGTTGGGGGGCGACGCGGGCGTCCCGGTCGCGCCGGGAGATCCGTTTGCCGGCCAGCCGCAGCGGCTCGGCCACGATGTCGCCCACCAGCATGCGCGGGTCCAGGGACCCGGCCGGGTCCTGAAAAACGATCGACACCGCCCCGCGATGGGGGCGCAGTCGCCGTCGGGACAGGTGCGTGACGTCCGTCCCGGCGATCCGGACCGTCCCGGCGGTCGGCTCGACGAGCCGCACCACGCATCGACCCACTGTCGACTTCCCGGAGCCGCTCTCCCCCACCAGGGCCGTGACCCGGCCCCTCGGGATCGTCAGGGACACCCCGTCCACGGCGCGGACCGGGCCGAAGTGCATCACCAGGTCCTCGATCTCCAGGGCGTTGGGCTGCGGCGTCATCGGGTCGCCTCCTGGGGTGCCGTCGGTGCCGTTGTGCAGGGGTGCCAGCAGGCCGCCACGTGGTCCGTGCCACCGACGCCCTCCAGAGGCGGGGCGGAGTCGCGGCACGTCGCGTCGGCGGCCGGGCACCGGTCCGCGAAGGTGCACGCGTCGGGTTGGGTCGACAGGACGGGCACCAGCCCGGGGATCTCGGTCAAGCGGTCCGTGCCCGCGTGCCGGCCCGGCTGCGGTGACGCCGACAGCAGCCCGGCCGTGTACCGGTGCCGGGGGTGTGCGAACAGGTCGTCGACCGGTGCCCGCTCCACCACCCGTCCCGCGTACATGACGACGACGCGGTCGGCGATGTCGGCGATCACGCCAAGGTCGTGCGTGATGATGAGGATGCTCGTGCCGAGCCGGTCGCGCAGGTCCCGCAGCACCTGGAGGATGCCGGCCTGGACAGTGACGTCCAACGCGGTGGTCGGCTCGTCGGCCACCAGCACCTTCGGGCCGCAGGCCACCGCCATCGCGATCATCACGCGCTGGCGCATGCCACCGGAGAGCTGGTGCGGGTAGGTGTCGACCCGCTGCGCCGCGGACGGGATCCCGACCAGCGTCAGCAGCTCCACGGCCCGGGCCCGCGCGGCTCGTCGGGACATCCGTTCGTGGACCTGGAGCACCTCCCCGATCTGCCGCCCGACGGTGAGCACCGGGTTCAAGGACGTCATCGGCTCCTGGAAGATGTAGGCGATCTCCTGTCCGCGTACCCGGCGCAACGCCGACTCGCGGGCGCCGACCAGTTCGACGCCGTCGAGGCGTACCGAGCCGGTGACCCGGGCGCTGCCGGGCAGCAGGCCGGCGATGCTCATCGCGGTGACGCTCTTGCCGCACCCGGACTCGCCCACCATCCCGACGATCTCCCCGGAGGCGAGGTCCAGGCTGACCCCGTCCACCGCCGAGACGGTGCCGGTCTCGGTCGGGAACGACACCGAGAGGTCGCGGATCGCCAGGACGGGCGCGGCAGTGCCCGCGGAGGCCGTGGTCATCGGCGGTCTCCCTTCGGGTCTAGGGCGTCGCGCAGGGCGTCACCGAAGACATTGAACGCCAGCGCCAAGCCCATGATCACGACACCGGGAAGGACGGCGGCCCACGGTGCCCGGGCGGCGAACTGCTGGGCGGTGGCCAGCATCGTGCCCAGGCTGGGTGCCGGGGGTTGGATGCCGAGGCCGAGGAAGGACAGCACCGCCTCGCCGAGGATCGCGGCCGGGATCGCGACGGTGGCCTGCACCAGGATCACCGACGTCGCGTTCGGCAGGATGTGCCGGGCCAGCACCCACAGGTCACTCGCCCCGTCGACCACGGCCGCCGCGACGAAGTCCAGCGACTTGAGGCGCAGCGTGTCCGAGCGGACGACCCGGATCACCCCGGGGATCTGGGCGATGCCGATGGCCACCGCCGCGTTGCCGAGGCTGGCACCCCGGATGGCCGCCAGCCCCACCGCCATGATCAGGAACGGGAACGCGAGCAGCAGGTCGGTGAAGCGCGAGATCACGGCGTCCCAGGCCCGGAAGTAGCCGGCCGCGAGCCCGAGTGGCACCCCGATGACCAGGGAGGTGGCCACCGCCAGGAGCCCCACCTGCAACGACGCCCGCGCGCCGAGCATGATGCGGGAGAGGACGTCCCGGCCGAGGTCGTCGGTGCCGAGCACGTGGCCGGAGGTGCCGGGCGGTGCGAACGTACGGGCGAAGTCGGTCTGGTCGACGGAGTAGGGCGCGATCCACGGCGAGAGCAGCGCGGTGGCCGCCGCCAGCGCGAGCACGACGAAGCTCACCACGGCGAGTGGGTTGCGGCGCAACCGTCGCAGCACCCGTGCGCGCCGGGTGACGCTGACCGAGGTCTCCGCCATCGGTACGGTGAGGACGGTCATGCCGGATCTCCCGTCACCCTGATGCGGGGGTCGATGACCGAGTAGAGCAGGTCGACGAAAAAGTTGATCACGATGTAGGCCGTCGCGGTGAGCAGGACGACGGCCTGGATCACCGGGTAGTCCCGTTGGAACACCGCGTCGATGGTCATCTTGCCGAAGCCCGGCAGCCCGAAGATCTGCTCGGTGACGACCGCGCCCGAGATCAGGCCGCCAAGTTGGAGACCCACGACGGTGACCACCACGATGAGGCTGTTGCGCAGTGCGTGCCGGGTGATGACGGCGCGCGGTCGCAGGCCCTTCGCCTTGGCCGTGCGCACGTAGTCGGAGGAGAGCGAGTCCAGCATCGCCGACCGGGTCTGCCGCATGATGATGGCGGCGAGGCCGGTGCCGAGGATCACCGCCGGCAGGACGATGTGGTGCAGGTTGTCCACGGGATCCTCCAGGATCGGCACGAAGCCGGAGGCGGGGAACAGCCCGGTCGCCACGGACAGGTAGAGGATCGCGAGCAGCCCGAGCCAGAAGTGCGGCACCGACAGGCCCACCAGGGCCAGGCCGTTGGCGAGCCACTCCGCCGGACGCCCGCGACGCACCGCCGCGAGCACGCCCGCGCCGACCCCGAGCGCCGAGGCGATGAGGATCGCCAGGACGGACAGTTCAACGGTCACCGGCAGGGCGGTCGTGAGCATCGACGACACCGGTGTACCGGTGCGGATCGACACCCCGAAGTCTCCCTGCGCCATGCGCTCCACGTACTGCGCGAACTGGACCGGCAGCGGCTGGTCCAACCCGTAGTGCCGACGGATGGCCTCCAGCGCCTCCGGCGAGCGGTCCTCCCCGGCCAGCGCGAGGGCCGGGTCACCGGGCAGGGCCCGCACGCCGACGAAGACCACGATCGTCGACAACAGCAGTGTCAACGCCGACTGCCAGGCGCGGGTGAGCAGGTAGCGGGCCACTGTGACCTACTTGGCGAAGCCGGCGAAGGCCGCCCGGAGCACACCGTCCGGGAAGACCTGCAGGCCCTGAAGCTGCTTGCTCACGGCGGTCAGGTTGCGCTGCCGGTAGAGGTAGATCAGGGCGTCGTCCTGCTGGAGCAGCGTGACCGCCTGCCCGTACAGCTTCTTGCGCTCCTCGACGTCGCCGGCCTGGCGGGCCTGGGTCAGCAGGGTGTCGAGCTGCGGGTTGCTGTAGCCGGCGACGTTCTGGCTCGCCTTGGTGCCAACGAAGTTCGTGATGTTGGCGTCCGGGTCGATCCGCCCGCTCCAGCCGAGTTGCAGCAGCTCGAAGTTGCCGCGGTCCTGCTCGTCGAGGAGCGACGAGTATTCCACCGGGTTGATCTTCAGGTCGAACCCGCCGTCCTTGACCATCGACTGGAGCGCCTGCGCGAGACGCAGCGTGTCGGGCGTGTTCGAGGCCAGCATCGTCACCGTGTACGGCGTCTGCACACCCGCCTCCGCCAGCAGCTGCTTGGCCTTTGCGGGGTCGTGCGCCGGGCAGGTCTGCGCCTCCGCCGACGAGAACGCGCTCGCGGGCGAGATCGGTGAGCAGGCGACGGCGTGCAGACCGTTGAACACCGCGTCGACCAGGGCCTTGCGGTCGATGGCGTGCTCGAAGGCCTGCCGTACCTTGGCGTTCTGCGCGAGCGGACGGTTGATGGGCTTGGGTGCCGTACCGATGCCGTCGACGTTGCCGATGTTGATCGTCAGACCCTGGTAGCCGAGCGACTGCGACTGCAGGACCGAGACCGCGGCGTCCTGGCGCAGGGCGGCGAAGTCCTGGGTGGAGACGCTGTCGGCGACCTGCACGTCGCCGGAGCGCAGGTTGGCGGCGCGGATGCTCGCATCGGTGAGGATTCGCCACGAGATGCTGTCGAGGTGCACCTTGCTCGCGTCGTAGTAGTTCGGGTCCTTCACCACCTCGATCGAGTTCTGTGGCACCCGCTTGGCGAACTTGAAGGGGCCGACGCAGACCGGCGCCGAGGCGAAGTCGTCGCCCAGGCTCCGCAACGCCTGGGCACTCATGATCATGCCGGCGCGGTCGGCGAGGGCACCGAGCAGCGGCGCGAACGGCTGCTTCAGTCGAAGGACGACGGTCTGCGCGTCCGGGGTGTCGACGCCGTCGATGGGCCCGAGTTCGCTCTTGCGCGCCGACCGGGCGTTGGTGAGGTGGCGTTGCAGGGTGGCCTTCACCGCGGCCGAGTCGAACGGCGTCCCGTCCGCGAAGCGCACGCCCGGGCGCAGCGGGATGGTCACCGTCCGGCCGTCGCCGCTCGTGGTGGGCAGCGCGGTGGCGAGCTGCGGTACGACCTGCGCCTTCTCGTCGACGTCGTAGAGCTTCTGGCACATCGCCTGGAAGACGTAGCGGGAGTAGAGGCTTCTCGACAGTGTCGGGTCCAGCGCGTCGGGCTCTGCCGAGAGGGCGATTTCCAACTTGCCACCCTGCTTCACGGCGGCGGGGTCTGCCGGCGTGCCGAAGGAATCCTGGCCGGCCGACTGGTTGTCGCCGGACGTGTCGCCGCCGCTGTTCGACACCGGTGAGCAGGCAACGATCGTGCAGACAGCGGCGGCCGCCGCCACTGCGGCCCGGAGCACGCGGGGGCGGGGCAGGCGCGTTTCGCTGGCGGAGAGGTTCGTCATGGAGAGCTCCTCAGGTGGGCGATTTGGGGAGCGTATGTTGTATACGATGACCGCCGCAAGACCTCCGTGAATGGCTTTCGGCAGCCCAGAAGACCGCTGACATCTCCCGCCGACCGGGCGGCCAGCCGTCGGCCTTTCGTCGTCAGCTCAGGGCGCGGACCGGGTCGCGGGCGGGGCCGGGTCACGTCGCAGGAGGCTGAGCAGGACGACGACCGCGAGCACCGCCACCGCCGCGCTGAAGACCTCGCCGGCGGGGCGCAGACCGATCGTCTGGATCAGCAGACCGACCCCGACCGCGGGCACGCCCAGCATGGCGAACAGGATGGCGAAGAACGTCGACACCGCCTCGGCCTGGTGCTGCGGCTCGGTCTTCATGGTGATCGTCGCGATGCCGTCGCCGACCGCCACCCCGGACGCGACCCCGATGAGCGCCGCACTGACGAGCAGCGTCGCCAGCAGCGCCATCCACATGCTGAACGCGAGCAGGCCGGCTCCCACGATCAGGCCGACGCAGGCGCTGGCCAGCGCGGCGCGCGAGGACAGCACGCGGGTCAGCAGCTGACCGAACGCGGCACCGGCGAAGGCCACGAAGACCACCAACGCGGCCAGGGTGTGCGAGGTCTCGTGCAGGACCATGCCGAGGAAGAGCCCAGTTACCGACGTGAGCACCCCGAGCGCGGCGAAGCCCGCACCGGCGGTGATCGCCGAGCAGACGAAGGCGCCGCGAATGGCTGCGGGCACGTGCAACCGTTGCACCCGTAGGGTCACCGGCGAGCGCTCGCGGACCGTCTCCGGCACGCCCCGCAACGCGATGATCGCCAGCACCGCGAGGATCAGCACGATGACCCAGGGCAGCCTCAGCGGGTCGGGCGCCACGTCCGACACGATCCCGGCCAGCAGGGTGCCGGTGGCGAGACCACCCAGGTTCGCGAAGATCGACACAGTGGCGGCTCGTTTCGGATGCCGCCGGTCGATCAACTCCGCCAGCGCCGCGGTCGCCGCACCGATGATCAGCGCCGCGGACAGACCGGCGAGGATCCGACCGACGATGATCATTGCCAGGTCCACGGCGAACAGGAAGACGGCGTCCGCGGCGACGGACAGCAGCAGCGCGGCGAGGATGACCGGACGTCGGCCGATCTGGTCGGAGAGCCGCCCGAACACCAGCAGCCCGACGACCACGCCCAGCGCGTACAACGCGTAGACCACTGTCACCGTCAACGACGAGAAGCCGAACTGCATCTCGTAGAGCGGGTAGAGCGGGGTCGGCACGGTGGTGCCCACGAGCGTGATCCAGAAGGCGAACGCGACCCGTACCGCGCCGGACGTGGAACCGGAGCGTGTCACCCGTACAGCATGGGTCTTGACCTTGGCGGAGGTGCGGCATCGGCCCTAAACGCCCGCATCAGGTGGCGGCGGGGCAGGAGGGTTGGTGCGCTGCCGGCCGACACTCCCCCGCCTCGACCCCCGTCAGCTCGCCGGCCCGCCATCGGGGGGCCCGGGTTCCCGGGGGTGGTACTCGGGGCGCAGCTTCGCGCTGGCGAACGCCGCCTTCACCGCCGCCGAGAGCGCCGTGATGTCGTACGCGCCGTAGTGCCGCCGGCCGTTGATGAAGAAGGTCGGGGTGCCGGTGACGCCACTGAGGTCGGCGGAGTCGGTGTCCTCGGCGACCCGGTCGACACCCATCCGCTTGACCATGTGCTCCCGGAACTGGTCGACGTCCAGGCCGAGTTGTTCGGCATAGCCCAGCACGTCGTCGGGGTTGAGGGCGTCCTGGTGAGCGAGCAGCAGGTCGTGCATCTCCCAGAACGCCCCCTGCTCGCCCGCCGCCTCGGCAGCTTCGGCGGCGAGTTGGGCGTGCGGGTGGACGTCGGTGAGCGGCAGGTGCCGCCAGACGTACCGGACGTTGGCGAAGTCGGCGAGCAGTTCCCGGACCACCGGCTCGGCCTGCCCGCAGTAGGGGCACTCGAAGTCGCCGTACTCCACGACCGTCACCGGCGCGTCGAGCGACCCGCGCATGTGGTCGCGCTCCGGATCGACCGGCAGCATCAGGTCGACGATCCCCTCGGCGACGCCCAGCAGCGCGCGCGCCCGCCGTGCCGGCGACAGTCGCCCGACCGAGCGGAACACCAGCCAGGTGACGAGGGACGCCCCCAGTGTCGCGACGAGGATGCCGAGCTTCGCCTCATCCAGGGCAGGACCGCTGAGGGCATGGGTGGCGATGAGGAGCGCGACGGTGAACCCGATGCCGGAGATCGTGCCGACCCCCACGACGGCGACCCAGCCGACCGGTGCTCGGAACCGGTTGCCGCTGAGCCGGGCCACCAGCCAGGAGGCACCCACGATCCCGGCCGGCTTGCCGACGACGTAGGCGACCACGACGCCGAGCGTGACCGGGGAGACCACCGCCCTGGCGAGAAGATCCCCGTTGATCACGATCCCGGCGTTGGCCAGCGCGAAGAGCGGCACGACCACGTAGCTCGCCCACGGGTGGTAGATGGTCTGCAGTCGCTCGTTCGGCGACAGCGCAGAGGTGAGCCCGGCTCGGGCCATCCGGGCCAACTGCGGGGTGGGCTGTTCCCGGAAGAGGCGGAACTGGTCGCTCGCCCGCTGCAGGTCGTCGCGGCCGGGAGCGTAGGCGTAGGTCAGCAACCCCATCACCAGACCCACCACGACCGGGTCGACACCGGACTCCGAGACCGCGACCCAGGCCGCCGCCCCCAGCAGCGCGTACACCGGCCCGAACCGCACACCCAGGGCCCGGACGAGCAGGACGATGCCGAAGATCAGCACCGCGACGAGCAGCGCCGACAGCGAGGGATGATGCGGGTACGCGATTGCCAGCACCGCGATCGCGACCACGTCGTCGACGACGGCGACGGTCAGCAGGAACCCCCGCAGCCGATCCGAGAAGCGTGGCCCGAAGACGGCCAGCGCGCCGAGCGCGAGCGCCGTGTCCGTGGCCATCACCACTCCCCAGCCGGCGGCGGTGGTCTGCCCGACGTTGAACGCCAGATAGATCGCGATCGGCAGGAGCATGCCGCCGAAACCGGCCAGCATCGGCAACGCCAGTCGACGCCGCTCGCGCAGCTCGCCGATGTCGAACTCCCGGCGCAGTTCCAGCCCCGCGACCAGGAAGAAGAAGGTCATGAGCCCGCTGTTGACCCAGGTACGCACGTCGTGTGACAGGGACCAGTCGCCGAGCCGAACCGAGAGCGAGCTGGCCCACACCGACTCGTACGACGACACGTGCAGGTTGGCCCACACGAGCGCCGCCACCGCGGCGACCAGCACCACCCGGGCGCCGCCGGTCTCGGTGCGCAGGAACGAGCGCAGCGGAGCGTTGAACCGACCCTCCCAGGCGGTTCGGCTGGTCCATCCCCGGTGCGGGTTGTCGCTCGTCACGGAGACAATCTTCGTTGACCTGATCGTCGCGTGGTCCCGGATTGGGGCACATAGCGCCGGCCGATGCGAGCACGGGGTCGGGCGCGGGGCATACACGGAGCGCCACCAGTTGGTAACGTGCGGGTGATCACGCTGGCTGTCGTTGGCGGTGGTCCCCTGGGGAGGGTCGACATGTGGGCGGACGACGCTGCGCTCGACGCGGCCGGACACCGGCTCGACGAGTGGGAGTCGTCGCTCGCCGAACGGGCGGCACGGGCGAAGACGCTCTCGGCGAGGATGCAGGAGCTGACCGGCACCGCCCACAACAACGACCGGACGGTCGACGTCACCGTCGAATGCTCCGGCCTGCTGATCGGCCTGTGGCTCGACGAACGCATCCGGCAGCAACCCGCGGCGCGCACCGCCCAGCAGATCCTGGAGACCACCCGAGCCGCGCGCACCGACCTGCTGCGCCAGGTCCGCGAACTGACAGTGGAGTTCCTCGGCGACGACGCGAGCGCCAAGGCCATCATCGAGTCGTACCGCAGCCGGCTGGCTGGTGACGAGGGTTCGAGCGATGCCGACCGGTGACGGCATCCACGTCGACCCGGACGACCTGACCGCACACGCCGCCCGCATCGACCGCTGCGCCGGCAGCCTCGACACCGCCCAACAGGCAGGCCAGCACATCCGGTTGGGCGCCGACGCGTACGGTCAGCTCTGCGCGCTGATGCCGACACTGCTCGACGGCCTCCAGCGGACCCTGGTCGACGGCATCGGCGCCGCCGCCGCGTCGGTGCGGGACACCGCCGGCAAGCTGCGGGTCGGAGCAGCCCGCTACCGAAGCTCCGACGCCCACGCGAAGCAACTGCTCGACGGAGTACGGCAGCAGCACCTCGATGAGGTGCGGCGGCAGCCGTGACGTCCAACCCGCTCGTCGCCGCAGCAGCGGACACCCCACTCAGCGCATGGGCGGGCATCTGGATCTGCGAGGACATCGACCTCATCGCCCAGGGCGTCCGCAACGGCAGTTGGATCGACGGCAGCCTCGGCGTGGTGAGCGCCGGCCTGGACGCCCTCGCCTTCGTCTCCGACCCGGTCGGCGCCCTGCTCCAGTACGGGATCGCCTGGCTCATCGAGCACGTCAAGCCGCTCAGTGAGGCGCTGGACTGGCTCGCCGGCGACCCGGCGCAGATCACCGCTCACGCCCAGACCTGGCGCAACGTCGCCGCATCGCTCCGCGAGGAAGCCGGCGCGCTGACCCGCGCTGTCCGCACCGACGTCGCCGGATGGGGTGGCAGCGCCGGCCCCGCCTACCGCGCATGGGCCGCTGAACAACAGCAGGCCATCACCGGCCTCGCCCAGGGCGCCGACGCCATGGCCGCGATCACCGAAGGCGCCGCCGGCCTGGTGGCCGCCGTCCGGCTCCTGGTCCGCGACGCCATCGCCACCTGCGTGTCCCGTCTCATCGTGTACGCGGGCGAACTCGTCGTCACCGGCGGACTGGCCGCACCGCTGGTCGTGGAGCAGGTCACGACGCTGGTGGCGTCGTGGGCGGCGCGGATCGCACGGCTGCTGCGAGGGCTTCTGGCCAGCCTGCGCCGGTTGATCCCGGAGGTACGCCGACTCGGCGACCTGATTCAGAAACTCAAGCAGGCGCTGGGTCGACTCCAGCGTGCCGGGGCAGACCCAGGCGACCTCAGTCGGGTTCGCGGTCGCGGAGCTGGTCCTCGAATGCCCATGAGGATGGAGGCGGTGACGAGCCTCGCCGCCAAGTACGGGATTGATATCACCGACATCCGGCTCACCATCAACAATCGGGTTTCTGGTGTGTGCGGACTGACGAAGCCTGACGAGTCGGTCATGCTCTGTCGAGAAGCCTTCCGCAGTGAGGAGGACCTGGCCCGTACGCTCGAACACGAGCGGTTCCACGTCGCCGAGCTCCGCCAGGGGCGCCCGTACCCGGCCACCCGTCATGAGATCGACGCATTCGAGGATCGGGCCTACGCCCATGAGGAACAGTGGTGGACCAACCACTCGGTCAGGCCGGAAGGAGCGCACTGATGGCCACGTTCGATGAGTGGTTGACGGCATACGACGTCGTCTACCGCGCGCTGCCGGCGACGTCCGATCTTGCCTGCCCGAACTGCGGTCACCGGACCCTACGGATCGTCTTCACGGCACGGCCCGCTGCCGAGTACGGGTATGTCTCGTTCTGGTGCGACACCTGCCTGGAGGGGATTTACGTGTCCCGGGCACCTGTTCCGGTCGGTGTCACCGCACGATCGACAGACGAGCCGGTCGAGGAACGCAACCGTGGTATCCCCGACTACCGCCTCGTGACGTAAGAACCCGTTCACCGGCGTAGGCGGCGGGAGCAGGCGCCGTCGTGACCGTCGTGGAACAGGCAGCGCCGCCCGCCACACAGCCGTAGGCATCTGCACCTCGGATGGTGACCGTCTCGTTCCCAGCAAAGGAAGTTGACAGGGTGGAGTTGTACGACGTGGTTGAACTCCGAGAAGCCATTCCGGGAGAAGAACTGCCCGCGGGGGCAACGGGAACCGTCGTGCATGTCTTCAACGGCCCCCCGCCTGTGTACGAAGTCGAGTTCGCTGACGCCGATGGCCGTACGGTCGCCATGGTCACGCTCCGGACAGACCAGATAGTGCACCGCGACAGGTAGTTCGGAGGCAGCGGGCTGGTGGCCGCAACCTACGAATCCGAGATTCCTGGATCGAGCATTCCTGGTAGTCGCTGGCGCACTGTGCGGTCCCATCACCGCAGGCGCTGGGATGCGGACCGGTAGGATGCGCCCATGAGCTGAGAGGCGGTTGGCAGGTACATGCCCCCGGTCGTGACGCTCGATGACTTGACGGCGATGATGGCCGCAGACGAGAACCACCGGTACGAAATCAGCCCGGAGGGACTCGTCTCGATCCTGCCGCCGCCGGGCTACAACCACGCGATCATCGCGACCCGGCTCATGGTGTGGCTCGCTCAGGGCGGTGTCCCAGCGAACACATCGCCCAGGCAGTCGGGCTACGCATACCGGGCCGCGACGGCGGCGTCGGCGGACGCATCCCGGACCTGGTCGTGTGGAGCAAGGCCCAGGCCGACGGTGTGTGGCTGCCGGTCGCCGACGTGCTCCTTGTTATCGAGATCGTTTCACCCGGCTCCCAGGGTGTCGACACAGTGACAAAGCGCAGTGAGTACGCCGCCGCGAGCATCCCGCAATACTGGGTGGTCGACCAGGACGCAGCGCAGACCGTCACCATGCACCGTCTCGAGGGCGACCAGTACGTCGCCCGTGCGACCATGCCGCTCGCCTGGGTCCTCAACACCCGACCCGACGAGCACGGCCTCGGCTGAAGCGGCCCAAACCTCGCTCATTCGGCCGCGACCGACTTAGGTGACGCCTGTTACCGATATGAGTGGTGACTCTCGTCAGCCTGGGATGAGGCGGCCCTCCTGGTCGAAGCGGAGGCGTCCGCTGGTCACGGCGACGTGCAGCCCGTACCGGAGTAGCTTGTCGATTTTCTCGGTGCGGCGGCGGTAGCCGAGCCGTTCCAGGCCGGCGCGCAGCAACCGTTCCTCGTCCATGCTCGGCATGCCCTGAAGCACGTGTACGAAGGCGTTGGCCACCTCCTCCGGTGGCACTTCCTCGAACGCGCGGTCGTTGCTCGCCTGCGTGACCCGGTACGCGCGGTACGTCTGCGGGTCGGCGCCTTCGGGCCACGCGTACCGGCTCACTGTCGGGTGCGTGTAGAGCCGGCGGGAGTCGACGAGCGACAGCACGGCGGTACGCCGGTCCTCCCGGGTCCGGAGGAAACCGAACCGGGCGAGGGCGAGGCGTGCGAGCCGGTGCTGCTCGATGGGCCCCTCAGCCTCGATGATCTCGCGGAGCGCGTTCCGCATCAGATCACGTACGTGCCGGTCGGTGGCCAGAAGGTCGAGGTCGGCCTGGTCCCCGAGCGAGGTCGGGACGTAGGGAACGAATGGGCTCACCGTGATGCTGTCCGCGGCCGAGGTCGCCGTGGTCGTGGCGGCCAGTGCGGTGACGGGTGCCGCCGAGTCGCCCCGGAGCGGCTCCTCGTCCACCGCTAGGCGCGGCTGTGGCAACTCGGCGGTCGGTATCGGGTGCGGCGGCTCCACGTCCGTTTCGGAGCGCGGCTGCGGCAGTTCGACGGCTTCGGGCGCCGCTGCGACCGGTGACGACTTGGGCTCGGCGGTCGTGGGGGCGTCGGCCCGGGTGACCGCTTCGTCGACCCGGTCGAGCAGCGCCGAGCGGTCGTGGATCCACGCCGGCAGCCAGAACCGCACGACCTCCGGCCAACCCATGATCGAGCGGAGGAGCGTGGGCGCCGAGTCCCGGTCGGCCACCGTCGGGCGTGCGCTCCAGTCCGGGCCGTCGAGCATGACGGCCACCTGCCACAGTGGTGAGCCTGGTCTGCGTACGGCGATGTCCACTGTGAAGTCGGAAAGGCCGTGCGAGGTACGGACCTCGTGGCCGCGGTCGCGCAGCGCCGCGGCCACCTCGTCGCGGATCCGGCTGCGCCGCTCGGTGCGGTCGGTGGCGAGGTCGCCCAGGCGCTCCGCGCCGGCGGCGGCCATCTCGCAGTACGCCCGCAGGTGCTGGGGGCCCAGCGCGGACGTGCGGGACAGGTCGATGTCGGACGGGTCGAAGGACGAGTAGAGGACGACCTGACGGCGGGCGCGGGTGATGGCCACGTTGAGCCGCCGCTCGCCGCCGGCCTGGCTGAGCGGGCCGAAGTTCAGCGGGAGCTGGCCGGTTTCCAGGTTGGTGGAGAAGGCCAGCGAGAACAGGACGACGTCGCGCTCGTCGCCCTGCACGTTCTCCAGGTTCTTGACGAAGATCGGCTCCGCGACCGCGCCGGACAGGTGCTCGCGGATGATCGGATCGGGGCTCTCCTCCAGCAGGTTGAGGATGAGGTCCCGCTGCTGGATGTTGAAGGTGACCACGCCGACGGACTGGGTGGCGGTCGCCGGGTCGTGCAACCGCCGGGTGATGTCCGCGAGGATCGCCTGCGCCTCGACCTCGTTGGTGCGGGATCCGCCCCGGTCGTACCGGCCTTCGACGCGCCGCCAGCTGACGCCCGCCGAGCTGGCGGCGCCGGGCGACGGGAGGCTGGAG
This sequence comes from Micromonospora sp. A202, assembly GCF_006715105.1. Lineage (NCBI taxonomy): Bacteria > Bacillati > Actinomycetota > Actinomycetes > Micromonosporales > Micromonosporaceae > Micromonospora > Micromonospora sp. A202. The sequence continues at coordinate 3,714,798 of NZ_VFMP01000001.1, forward strand.
AGCTTGTTGTCGTAGTAGTAGCGGTTGGAGAAGGCGATGAGTGACTCGTCATGACTGCGGTAGTGCCAGGACAGCCACCGTTGCGGCAGTCCCGACTCGACGGCCTCGCTGAGAATGCTCTCCAGGTCCTCCGGCACCGGGCCGTTACCCTCGTCGACCTCGTCGACGCTGTGGCTGGCCTGCATGATGCTGCTCGGCGGCATCTGCCGGGAGTCGCCGACCACCACCACGGCGCTGCCCCGACCCATCGCGCCGATCGCCTCCGCCACGCGGATCTGTGAGGCCTCGTCAAAGATGACCAGGTCGAAGCGTTGGCTTCCCGGCGCGAGGAAGTTCGCCGCGGACGCGGGGCTGACCAGCACGCACGGGGTCAGTGCGAGCACCGCATCCGCGTACTGCTCGAACAGCTCCCGGAAGGACCGCCCGCCCCGCTTACGGCGCAGCTCGGCCGCGAAGTCAGCGAAGCGACCACGCCGGTCGGCCGGGCTGAAGGGGCGGCGGCGGACCAGCACCGACGGCAGCTGCGTCGGCAGCGCGGACCGCAGCTCACCGGCGGCCACCTCGAACTGGCTGATCTCGTCGTCGTGCAGTTCCGGGTCGAAGTACTGCAGGCCGCCGGCCCGTACCCGCTCGGCGAGGGACGCCGTCGCGACTCCCCGCCGGTAGACCTCCTCGGCGAGATGCGCGGGCACCTCGGCGCGCAGCAGCTGGTCCCGATAGTCGGTGAGACCTGCCGAGGCGAGCACGTCGGCGTGGGTCAGGACGGTCGCCCATCGGCGCAGCGGGAACAACTCCTCGCTCTGCACCTCGTGCAGCCAGGCCGCGCCGTCGCGCTGCCAGGCGTCGGTCCAGTGCGAACCGTCGGCCCACAGTGCCAGCTCGGCCTCACCGGAACGCAACACCCCGCGCCAGGCCCGCCACCGGGAGGCGAACCGGTCGAGGAGCACAGCGTCCACATCGGTGAAGCCGCCGTGAAACAGCTCCCAGGCGTGCGGGTGCCGGGCCAGGAGCGTCCGGCCGACGCGGGTCGCCTCGATCGCCTCGGTCAGCCGCTCCTGCGCGTTGGGGTCCGTGGGCTGCCACTGCGACAGCCGCAGCCCGCCCACCGCGACGACATGCTGGTAGAGGGCCGCCGCCTGCGCCTGGGCGGCCACCAGCCGACCAGTGGCAACCTCCACCCGCTCGACGTCGAGCGTCGCACCGGCAACCAGGTGCACCGCCAGCCGATCCACGATGGCCTGCCGACGCTTGCGCTTACCGATCAGCTTCTTCGCCACCTCCTGGGCCTCACCGTGCCAGGCGGTCAGCTCCGGTCGAGCGAACACGTCCGGCCGGAAGGTGGCCAGCTCACCGGAGAAGCCCTGCCGGAAGGCCGCCAGGTCCGCCTGGAGCCGGGCCACCGCATCGTCCCACCGCCGGTCGCTGGCGTGCAGGGTGGTCTGCCGGTCCGGCAGCAGTCCGCGTACGGCGAGCCAGGCGCCCGCCTGCAGCTCGCTCACGGTCTCCGGGGCGGGCAGCGTCCGCAGCAACCCGACCAGGTGCGGGTGCGCGGCGAGGTCGGCGCGGAGGCGTTCGAGCTCACCGGCGATCTCGGTGACCGCGGCGCCGTGCAACCCGTCGAGGGTGCGGCAGCCGCTGATCGCCCACGGGTGCGCCGTCCGGAGTCGGGCCGATCGTGCGGCCGCCGGGAACTCCCGCAGTGTCGTCTCGACCTGCGCGCGTGCCGGGGCGGGTGCGTGCAGGTAGGCCACCGGGATCGGGGCGACCGGGCCGTCCCCGTACGCCAGGGTCTGCTCGTAGGCCGACCAGAGCGACATCCCGACGGGGTTGGTGGTGTGCACCTGGGCCGGGTACTCGGTCAGTGGGGCGAGCCGCGTCCGGTAGGCCGTCTCGACGGCAGTCCACGTGCCGTCGCCGCCCTGGTCGTACTGGTCGAGGGCGTCGCGCAGCTGCTGGCGGATCGCGTTGAGGGACTGCTTGCGCCCGTGCAGGTCGAGCGCGAACGGCCCGAGGCCGATCTGCTTGAGGCGGCGCTTCACCACCTCCAGCGCGGCCTGCTTCTCGGCGACGAACAGCACCGACCGGCCCGCGCTGACCGCCCGGGCGATCATGTTGGTGATGGTCTGGGACTTGCCGGTGCCCGGCGGGCCCTCCAGGACGAAGGAGTGGCCCCGCTCGGCGCGCACGATGGCCTGCATCTGCGACCCGTCGGCGGGGATCGGCAGGTGCAGGTCGGCCTCGTCGACGGCGATCTCGACGTCGTGCTCCGGGCGGGCGGGATCGTCGAACGTGGCGCCGGAAGACTCGACCAGGTGCCGGACGACCGGGTTTTCCATGAACCGGGGCCAGTGGTCGGTGAGGTCCCGCCACATCTGGAAGGTGGAGAACTGCAACAGGCGAAGGCTGGCGCTCTCGTCGATGCGGTAGTTGAGCCGGTTGTCGAGCAGCCCGGTGTTGATCGCGGCCAGGGTCTTGGCGATGTCGATGCCGTGCTCGTCGAGGACCGGTCGCTCCAGCTCCGGGATCCGCACACTGTGCTTGACCCGCAACCACTCGATCAGGCAGTAGTTCGGGCTGGCGACCTCGGTGCCGTCGATGACCATCGCGTACGGGCGACGGCCGCTGCCGCCCTCGATGCGCACCGGCAGGAGGAACAGCGGCGCGTACGCCTCTCCCCCGGTCGTCTTCGTGTGGACCAGGGTGCCGATGGTCAGGTACAGGTAGTTGCTGCCGGTCTCCTGCTCCATCGTGCGCGCCTCACGCTGCAACGCGCGCATCGCCGTCTTGTAGCGGGCGTCGGTGACCGCGCCGTAGACCCGCCGGTCGGTACGCAGCTCCCGGGTCAAGATCTCGGCGTCGAGGTCCTGCGCCCGACGTGCCCCGGCCAGCTCGTGGACGTGGCTGATGTCGTCCTGCGGGATGACCTGCACCTGACGGCCATCGTGGATGAGGTCGTCGAGCAGGGCCAGCGCACCGGCCGGCACGTGCAGGTCCAGACCACGGCCACGCTTGGGCAGGTTGAGCAGCGGGTTACGCAGGCTCAGGTCGAGCAGGGACTTCTTCCACTGCTGGATACGCGCCGGCGACCCGTCGGACTGCTGCGGCACCTCCTCGCCCTCGTCGGCGAACTGGCGCAGCTTCGCGGCGGCGACGCCGGGCGGAAGGTCGAGGGACGCTGTCATCTTCGGCGTCGCCTCGGCGTCGACCGCGGCGGGCGCGACCAGTTCGTCGGCTGACGGCAGCGGGCGGATCCCCGAGCGATGGGCCAGGTGCACGTCGACGACGCCCTGTATGCGCTCGCCGTCGCCGCGGAAGTGGCCGAGCCCGACGCGTACCGCCTCGGTGAAGGTCGCCGACTGCGCGCCCGGCCCGATGCGGGTCAGCTCCACCGGCACGGCCCGGCCCGAGTCCACCATCGAGATCAGCAGGTTCGTCTCGGTCACCGCGGCCGAGCCCAGCCGCTCCTCCTCCAGCAGGAAACCACCGAAGGCGTGCCCCGCGCTGATGAAGATGAGCGGGTGCAGCCCCGCCGCCTCCAGGCAGGCTGCGTACGTGACGGACAGGTCGAGGCAGTTGCCGAGCCGCCCGTCGAGCACCGCCGCGGTGGTGCGTACCTTCTGGCCGGTGTTCTCGAAGGACGCCGGCAGGGTCTGGTAGGTGATCTCGAGTTGGCGCAGCGCCTCGTACACGGCGCCGGCGATCAGCGCCGCCCGCTCCGAACCCTCCTGGTAGCCCTGTAGGGAGCCGGAGCCGGTCTTTGCGAGCAGGAGCTGGGCCGCCGACCGCAGGACCGCCTCCACCGCCCGGGTGTTCGGCTGCACGAAGGCCGCAAGGCTGTCGTACAGGGCGGGGCTGTTGAACCACTCGTTGTGCGCCAGCACTCTCGACGGTGCGACCAGCGTCAAGGCCTGGCCGGCCGCCTCGACGAAGAGTCGGTAGTCGACCGGGAACGCCTCGTCGGTGCGGTACAGGAGCACGCGGTCGGGCGTGAAGTCGCGGAAGTCGTCCCAGCTCGTGCTGGCCCCGGGCCGCAACGGCGCAGCGAGGGTACGCGTCCACGGCTCGGTCAGCGCCCCGTCCGGGCCTCGCAGTTCCAGCGTCAACGTGACATCGGTCAGCGGCACCGCACCTCGGTTGACGAGCGTGAGGTGACGCACCAACGGCACCCGGTTGTGCACCAGGGCAGCGTTGATCGCCGGCTGCACGATCAGCCCAACTTCGAGCTGCTCGTCGTCGGCGGTGAACTGCGCGAAGACGCTGTCGGACATGGGCGTTTCTCCAGGTGGGAGACCAGGGAGGGCCAGCCTAGCGGTCAACCGACCGGTGGAGATGGCCCCGGCCGTACGACGGTCTGCTAGCCGCGCGCCCACTCCGGCGGTGGCACCACGGCGAGCTGCGGTTCACCCGAGATCGGCTCGAGGGCATGCACGACCCGGAGGTCTCCGTCGGCAGCGGCGTCCTCATCGGTCACGACTCGTCCGCTGCTCCCGTCGGCACTGACCAGCAGCCACCGGTCGGGATAGATGCTGTCGTCGTCGACCAGGGCCCGCACCCCGAAGGTACGCGCCAGGCTGACGGCGAGATCCCGCTCGTTCCGCCCTGTGGCGTCGGCGAGTTCGGTGTCACCGGTGAGAATCCAGCCGAATTCCTCATCCTCGTCCGGCGGGGTGAACATGGCCACCGGGCGTGGATCGTCCGCCGTCCGGTCCTCGATCCGACCGACGTACACGGCGTCGGGGGCGATGCCGTAATCCTGCTGCAGGTGCCGACGCAGCGCGTCCGCGGGCAACTCTTCCTCGAAGTGGATCTGGTACAGCACGTCTACCCCCGGTAGCTCTTGTGATGGCGGAACACGTCGAGTGCGCGCTCCTGCGCGGCCTCGGTCAGGAACGGGTTCCGGGCCATGGCCGCCTTGGCCTTCTCGATGTCGCCACCAGCGGCAATGTACTCCTTGAGCGCGCCGTACTCGGCTCGGCCGAGTTGTTCGAGCCCGGGCCCCGCCTCGGGAAAGACCGTGCCGGTCGGCTCGACGGCGTAGGTGCGGCCGTTCACCTCGTACCGTTGACGGTCAGGGTCCCACTTTGCGCGGCCTGCGGCGATGTCGTCGAGGTCCTTGGCCACATCGGTGCCAGGCAGAACCACTGTGTTGATCTCTTTGCTGGGGTTCTTGGGGCGGATGCTGTCGAGGTTGTGTCTCGGGTGCGGCGGCTTGAGCGGGATCTTGCCCGCCGGGCCGGGGATCGCCCGTCGGGTGGCGTCGGCGGCGTCATCGGCCACCTTCGGCCCCACCTCCTTGGCTTCCCGCATTGAGGCCGACGCGGCCTTGGCGATGATTCCGGAAGCGGCATCGCTGGCGCCCTTACGGCCGCGCCTACCCAAGGATCGCCTCCAGTGCCTGACCGATCAGGAAGTCGATGGCGATGTCGACCAACTTCTTGAAGACCGGGATCTCCAGCAGGGACGCACCGAATGTTGGGGCCGCCGTCGCGATGGCCTGTGCGATCGAGATGGCCAACAGGGTGAGTTGCACAATGACGATCTTCAGGGCAAGGACCACGAGGGCGCAGACCAGCAGGGCGGCGCCCACCGCGCGCGCCCCAAAGCCGAGATCCTGAAGAACCGCCGAGGCTGACTCAGGGTCCGCCCACTGGCCATGGAAGGCTTCCAGCGCCATGCCCTCGTTGCCGACGAGCGCGGCTACAGCAGCGGTGCCGTCGGCTGCCACAGCGTCCGCCTCGGCACCGAAGGCGATCCACGCCTGACCCAGCTCGAAGAGCCGTTCCTCGTCGCTCTCCGGCCATACATAGCCGAGTTCGTTCAGCAGTCCAGAGAGTTCGCCGGGGATCTGAATTCCCATCGCCTCAGACCAGCCGTTCGAAGAGAGCAGCGTTGCGTGCTTCGACCTCGTCGTACGCCGTACTCATCCTGGCGAGCCCGTCACCGAAGCCGGCGAAGGCCGCGACCACCGACGAGACCGACTGCTCCGCGATCTGCTGGGCCGCTAGGTAGGACGCGCCGATCAGCCCACCCACGTCGTCATCGCCGAAGATGTCACCCATGCCGTCCGCGGTCGCCCGCAGCCGCTGCCACTGCTGCTCGAGCCGCTCGCCTGCTCGCTGCACGCCGCCCGCTGCCTGCCGTAACTGCTCGGGGTCGACATCCAGGGATCTCACCGTCGTGGTTCCCGCAGCAGGGCAACCACGTCCTGAAGTGCCTCGTTCATCTGGGCCATCTGCCGCAGCGAGCGATCCTGCACCTCCTGAAGGCCTCCCGCCAGGCTGTCCAGTTCCGCGGCCGGTAGCTGCGGCCGTTGGCTGTCGAGGTCGTCGAGGGCCGCGTTGACCGCCGCCCTGATGTGCTCCGTCAGATCATGCGTCGGCAGCCGCATAAGCCTCGGGGCAACCACCAGCTCGTCAACGCGGCCACCGCGAACCTCTGCCCGAACCAGGCCATCCAGCGCCTCGCCGTGGCCGCGGGGCTGTTCCTCGTCGTCAACTACAGCCTCACCGCGTGCGCGGGATCGTGTCGACTCCAGTGCCTGTCGCGTCTCGCTGAGCAGAGCATCCAGACCGGTCAGATGAGCATCATTCGGCACAGCACCGCAAGATACCAGCCGAGCACCATCTGTGATGACCCACGGCGTTTGGGCAGGGCTGGATGCACTGGCCTCGGCGAGGCGGAATCGAAGGACATGATCAAGAGAATCTCCGGGAGATGCGCCATGACTGACCTAAGCGGCGCCTTCTGGCGCAAGAGCACCCGCAGCGGAGACAACGGCGGCGCCTGCGTCGAGGTCGCGACCGACATCCCCGACCTGGTCGCCGTACGCGATTCCAAGCATATTGACGGGCCGGCTCTTCGCTTCGAGCATCGCGCCTGGCTCTGTTCACAGCCGCCATGAAGTCGGCCGGCCTCCCCGACAAGTAGGCGGCAGCACGGGCTGCTGGTACCTGGCATCTGCGATGCTCCCAGCCATGGATGACTTGACGAGCCGTGTGCGGGCGTTCGCAGAGGAGCGGGACTGGCAGCAGTTCCACACACCCAAGAACCTGGCCATGGCGCTCGCCGGTGAGGTCGGTGAGTTAATCGCCGAGTTCCAGTGGCTCACGGCCGAGCAGTCGGCGATCGTCATGTCCGACCCAGACGCGGGCAGCCGGGTGAGAGCCGAGATCGGCGACGTGATGATCTATTTGACTCGACTCGCCGACGTGCTCGGCGTCGACCTGGTAGAGGCAGCTCAGATGAAGCTCGAGGATTCGGCCCGCCGCTATCCGGTTGAGCAGGCTCGCGGCTCGGCGGCAAAACGGTAGCCCAAGGCGACTCCATCATGGCGCTGAGTTGATCTCTTCGCTACAGTCCATGGCGTAGAAGCGCGTCACGACGGGCTTCCGGCGGCTGCCGGACATGCCCCCCATGCGCACGATCACTTCGTGCTGCCCGGGGGCAAGTGTTGTCAGCGTTCCGTACGTCCGCCGATGGTCTGCTGCGCTTGGCTGGCGCCGGCATGCTCGAAGACCGAATCGTGGAGCAGATCGGTCGCAATGTGAGCCCGGCAGAACGCCGCTCATGGTCGCGGAGCCTTGAGGTGCTGGGGCAGGATCTCGCTGACGCCGGCCTGGGTCAAGTAGAGATGTTGGTGGAGTACCAGTTGCCGCTGACGAGCAAGCGGGTGGACGTCATTCTCGCTGGGGCGGACCCAAGGACCACCGACGACTCTTACGTCGTCGTGGAGTTGAAGCAATGGTCCTACGCCGAGTCTTACGAAGGCTCTGAAAACCTGGTGGCGGTGCAGCACGCTCGTGGCCCACGGCTTCACCCTGGCGTCCAAGTCGGACTCTATTGCGAGTACCTGACCGACTTCCTTGGCATCCTCGCCGGTCAACGAAACCCGGTCTGTGGGGTGGCGTACCTGCACAACGCGGTCGACCGAGACATTAGCGACCTGTTCGACCGCCAGGCGACCGAGCAGAGCCGGATTTTCACCAAGCAGCGGCGGGGTGAGTTTCTCGATTACCTACGCACCCACCTCGCACCGACGTCAGGGGCTGGCGCGGCGGACCGCTTCCTCTCCAGTTCCGTCCGGCCCAGTCGGCATCTGCTGCGGTACGCCGCGCAGGAGCTGAAGGACAGGTCGCACTTCACGCTGTTGGACGAGCAGCGTGTGGCGTACGAGCTGGTGCTGCATGCCGTGGAGCGGGCGCGCTCGGCGGACCGCAAGTCGGTCGTGGTCGTGTCCGGTGGACCGGGCAGTGGGAAGAGCGTGATCGCACTGTCAGTGCTCGGTGAGTTGGCGCGCCAGAACCGGTCCGTCATGCATGCAACGGGCTCGCGGTCGTTTACCCAGACGTTGCGTCGGTACGCCGGCAAGGGATCGACCCGGCTGAAGAATCTCTTCGGATACTTCAACAGCTTCATGTCCGCCGAACGCAACGGGTTGGACGTCCTGATCTGCGACGAGGCACACCGCATCCGGGAGAACTCCGTCAACCGGTTCACGCCGAAGGCTAAGCGGGAGAAAGCTCGTTCCCAGATCGACGAGCTTATCGCCGCGGCCCGGGTGCCGGTGTTCCTGCTCGACGAGCACCAGGTGGTGAAGCCGGGCGAGTTGGGAAATGTCGAGGTCATCTCGTCGTACGCGAGGCAGCTCAACCTTGATATCGAAGTCGTTTCGCTGCACAGCCAGTTCCGCTGCGGGGGCAGCGAGGCGTACGAGCAATGGGTCGTTGACCTGCTCGACCTCGACGGCGGCGAACCGTCGGTCTGGGTCGGCGACGGAAGGGTCGACCTGCGTCTGGCCGATTCGCCGGAGGAGATGGAAGCCTTCCTTGCCAGCAAACAGGCACCGGGCGTCAGCGCCAGGATGTCCGCCGGGTACTGCTGGCCGTGGAGCGATCCGCGTCCCGACGACAGCCTGGTGCCGGATGTGCAGCTCGGCGGTTGGTCGCGACCCTGGAATGTCAAGAGCGACCGCAGCGTCGGCGACGCGCCAGGGAGCGCGTTCTGGGCCACCGACCCGAACGGTTTCGGCCAGGTCGGCTGCGTTTACACGGCACAGGGCTTCGAGTACGACTGGTCTGGCGTCATCATCGGGCCGGACCTGGTTGCTCGGGACGGCCAACTGGTGACCCGACGCGAAGAGTCGAAGGATCCAGCGTTCCGCAGTCGCAAGTCGGTCAGCGACGCCGAGGCGGATCTGTTGATTCGAAACACTTACAAGGTGCTGCTCACGCGTGGCATGAAGGGCTCGATCATCTACTCAACCGATCCCGAGACGCGGGAGTACCTCGCCTCGATGGTCAAGGTGATCCGGCCGGTCGAGACGGTCTACGAGATGCCCATCGGAGGTGTCCTCGGCTGACGACCGGTTGGGCTCGGCAGCCCGGCTCGTGCGAAGAGTGCTCGCCACCTGGTGCCAACTCGTCAAGGGACGTCTGGGCGAGCAGGTCAGCGTGAGGGGTCCGGTGGCTTATGGTGAGAAATCGGGCGGTCCTCGAAGCCGGACGAGGCGGGTGTCCGGTCCGGGCCGCGGGTTTCACGCTGTTCGACCGGAGGGTGGACCGATGACGGAGAACGCCCGCGACGTCGACGACTGCTGAGATGGACTGGGCCGGATGGGCGTTGTTCGGGTTGGTCGCCACCGCGGCGCTCACCGCGGCGATGATCACCGCTCAACTGGCCGGTCTCACTCGGCTCGACCTTCCCCTGGTGCTCGGGGCCTTCGTCACCGGGGATCCCGACCGGGCCCGGGTCGTCGGGTTCTTCCTCCACCTCTGCGCCGGGCAGGGCTTCGCCCTCGGCTACGCGGCCACGTTCGCGCTGTTACACCGCGCGACCTGGTGGATCGGGGCGCTGTTGGGGATTGTGCACGTCGGGATCGCGCTGACGGTGATTCTGCCGCTGCTTCCTGGTGTCCACCCGCGGATGGCCTCGCAACGGGCGGGGCCGGCCAGCACGGCGGTGCTGGAGCCGCCCGGGCTGTTCGCCCTCAACTACGGCATCCAGACCCCGCTGGTCACGGTTGTCGTCCACGTCGTCTACGGGGTCTGCCTCGGGCTGCTCCTGCAGGCCAGGTGATCCGCAACCCGCTGGCGCGGCTCGTCGAGGAGCGATCTCCATGACTGGCGGGCCACCGATCAGCGACTACGGTCTGTTGGGCGACACGCGCACCGCCGCCCTGGTCGCGAGTGACGGCGGGATGGACTGGCTCTGCGTACCACGCTTCGACGGCGATCCCCTGTTCGGTCGGCTGGTCGGGGGCCCGGACGCCGGAACGTTCCGGGTCGGCCCGGCGCGGCCGGCCACGGTCGTCGAACGACGGTACCGGCAGCACACCGCCACTCTGGAGACCACCTGGGCGGTGGGCAGCGGCCAGCTCCGCCTCACGGAGGCGATGGTGGCCGAGGTCAGCGGGCGCCTGTTGCCCACGTCGCTGATCGTGCGACGGCTGTCGGCCGAGCAGGCGGCGGTCGAGGCGGTGGTGGAGTTCGACCCCCGCCTTGGCGCACGGCACCGCCGGCCCCGGGCGCAGCACCGGCGCCAAGGGCTCGTGTGTGAGTGGGGGGCGCTTGCGGTCGCGTTGGACAGCACGCCCACGTTCAGAATTGAACCGGGTCGGCCAACCTCGATCACGGTCCGACCAGGTCGTCCGGTCACCCTCGTACTGGCAGTGGCCCACCGCGAACCGCTGATCCACGTCGACCCGACAGTGGCCTGGGAGCTGCTCGTCGAGGACGAAGCTCGTTGGCGGGCCTGGACCGCGGAGATCGATGAGCGGTTGCCGTTCCGGGAACACGTCGTACGAAGCCTGCTCACCTTGCGGCTGCTGACCTACTCGCCCTCGGGAGCGCCGGTGGCCGCACCCACCACGTCACTGCCCGAGGATCCCGGCGGGGGTCGAAACTGGGACTACCGCTATGTCTGGCCCCGTGACGCCAGCATCGGCGTCAGCGCCTTCCTCAGCGTCGGCAAGGCCGACGAGGCTCGCGGTTTCCTCGCGTGGCTGTTGCACGCCAGCCGACTGCAACGGCCACGCCTGCCGGCGCTGCTGACCCTGCACGGCAGGCACGTGCCAGCGGAACGAGAACTGTCCGGTTGGCCCGGCTACCTCGACAGCCTTCCGGTGCGGATCGGCAACGGTGCCGCCGGTCAGCACCAGCTCGACGGCTACGGCTGGGTGATCGACGCCGCCTGGGCGTTCGCTCAGGCCGGACACCTCCTCCACGCCGAGATGTGGCGGGCGGTGCGCGGTTTCGCCGACGTGGTCGCCGACTGTTGGCAGGAACCCGATGCCGGCATCTGGGAGGTACGGGAGCCCGCCCAACACGTCCACTCCAAGCTCATGGGCTGGCTCGCCCTGGACCGTGCCCTGGCCATCGCCGACACGCACCACCTGCCGGACCGTCAACGTCGCCGCTGGCAGGAAGCCCGGGATGCCATCGCCGCCGAGGTCCGGACGCGCGGCTTCGACCCGACGGCGGGCAGCTACGTCCGCAACTACGGCTCGCAGGATCTCGACGCGGCCCTGCTCGTCCTGCCGCTGCTGGGGATGGACCGGGCCGATTCACCCCGGGTACGGGGCACCATCGACGCCATTCGGGACCGGCTGTCCGCCGGCGGTCCACTGCTCTACCGCTACCCGCCCGGACGTGACGGCCTCCCCGGCACCGAGGGCGCGTTCCTGCCCTGCTCGTTCTGGCTCGTCCAGGGCCTTGCCCGCACCGGACGTCGCGACGAGGCTGTCGAGCTGTTCCAGGCCATGGTCGACCACGCCAGCCCACTCGGCCTCTACGCCGAAGAGGTGGACCCTACGACGGGTGCCCACCTCGGCAACTACCCCCAGACGCTGACCCACGCCGCGCTCGTCCAAGCCGCACTCGCCATCCGGGACGCCCCCACTGGTGATCCCAGATCTGCCTGAGGCACCGTCCTGGCGGCAGACACAGCCTGCCGGACGGCTCGCACGAGTAGGGTTCCGATCATGACGATTCCCCACCTGACGGCAGCCGACGGCACCACTCTGCCGGCGATCGGGCTCGGCACGTACCAACTGAACGGCTCGGCTGGTGTCGACGCGATCGGGCAGGCGATCCGGGCGGGTTACCGGTTGATCGACTCCGCGGTGAACTACGAAAACGAGGGCGCGGTCGGCCGGGCGGCTCGTGCGGCGGGTGACGTGCGCGACGAGCTGGTCGTCACCTCGAAGCTGCCGGGGCGGCACCACCGCCACGACGAGGCGCTGACCACCATCGAGGAGAGCGTGTTCCGCACCGGCCTCGACCGGATCGACCTGTATCTGATCCACTGGCCGAACCCCACTGTCGACCTGTACGTGCAGGCGTGGCAGGCGCTGATCGAGGCGCGCGAGCGCGGCCTGGTCCGGCACATCGGCCTCTCCAACTTCCTGCCCGAGCACATCGACCGGCTGGTGGCCGAGACCGGGGTCGCCCCGGTGGTCAACCAGATCGAGGTGCATCCGTACTTTTCGCAGCAGGAGGCGCTCGACTATCACCGGGAGCACGGCATCCTCGTGCAGGGGTGGAGCCCGCTCGGCCACGGCAACGACCTGCTGCAGCACCCCGCCATCGTGGAGATCGCGACCGCCCACGGCGTCAGCCCGGCGCAGACCATCCTCGCCTGGCACGTGGCCCGCCAGGTGATCCCGCTGCCCAAGGCCGCCTCCCCGCAGCGGCAGGCCGAGAACCTGGACATCTTCGGCATCAAGCTCACCGACGGTGCGGTCGAGGCCATCACCGCGCTGGGCCGCCCGGACGGGCGGCTCGCGGACCAGGACCCCGCGGTGTACGAGGAGTTCTGATCGCCCTCGACCATGCGCGACCAGCACCACGGAGCGTGAGGTCTGAGGGATCGGACGCGGTGATGAGCGTGATGACTGCGAGGCATCAATATGCCTGTGAGTCATCACGCTCTTCCCCACATCGGCCGGCAAATCCACGGCGCTCGAACGTCGCCGGGCGGCGGCAGCCGGCGCGTCGTCATGACTGCGGGCGGCGCTGGTCGGAGCTGCGGGCGGTGTGAGAGCGGCGTAACAGGTGATCTGCCCGCATACCGAGAGCACCCCGACGTACCGTGAGATCGTGCCGACGAGAGACGTACTCACCAAGGCTGACCTCGCTGAACTTCGCCGCTCAGCGCTCGGGACGGCCAACCCGCTCGGTGTCGCCTCCGACCTCGCCGAGGCGGCCGAGCAGGGCCGGCTGGAGGATCCGGACGACGCCGGGGACGCCCTGACCCTGGCCGCCGAGATCGCCGAGATCCGGGCCAGACCCGATGCCGCCCTGCGGTACGCGGAGCAGGCTCTGGCGGCGTACCCGTCCGGGGACGATCCCCGGGCCGGCTTCGCCCGGGCGCTGCGGGCCCGGGCGCTGTTCCGGGCCGGCGGTCGGGACGACGAGGCGGTGGCGGAGCTGACCGCGCTGCGCCCGTTGCTGCTCACGCAGCCCGAAGCTCCCGCCTACGTGAGTGCGGCGCTGGACGCGGGTGGTCGTTCGGCGATCGCCGAGACGTGGCTGAGCGAGGCGGTCGACAGCCTGCTCAGCGAGCGCGCGACTGCGGCGTCCGGGCCGGCCAGCACCGCGATCGACCCGGTGGTGGATCTCGGCCCGCCGGAAGCGCCCGGTGTCGTCTTCTTCCTGCTGCAACAGCGGCACCGGGTACGCCGGAATCTCAACCTGCCGCACGACCGGCAGGACGACCTGTCGGACCGGTTGGAGACCCAGCTCGTGCGCCGGGCCGGGGAGCGCAGGGACGCCGAGTCGGACCTGCTCTTCTGGCCTCGGGCCGAGTTCGACCGGCTGCTCGCGGAGCACGCCGCGCTGAGTGAGGTATACGGGCCGGACTGGGACGCGCACCGGGGCCGGCTGGAGAAGGAGCTGGTCCGGCTGAGGGGTGCCGGGCAGGCCGGGTTGGGCGTGTTCCGCGCCACAGTGGACGGGTTGAACGCGTTCGCCGGTCGACGTGACGGCGACCCGGCCGACGCGGCGGTCCGGGCGGGGTACGCGGCCGAGGTGCAGGCGCGACCCAGCGCGCGGATCGCCTGGCCGCCGGAGCGCAACGACGCCTGCTGGTGCGGATCGGGTCTCAAGTACAAGAAGGACTGTCTGCCGCGCTCCCGCTAGCCGGCCGGGTGGACGTCGTCGGCAATCTTGGGGGCTGACACGTCCCTTCGGTACCGTTAGCGTCCTTTCCTGGACGATCGACGTCCGGCCCGTGTCAGGAGGAGACGCCGATGTTCGAGGAGTTCATGGGCATCCCCGCCCACCCGCTGGTGCTGCACGCCGCTGTGGTGTTTGTGCCGCTGCTGGCCCTGCTGACGGTCGGCTACGCGCTAGTTCCGCTGATCCGGCCGCACACCCGTTGGGTGCTGGGGCTGCTCGCCGTGGGTGCGCCGCTCGCCGCCCTGCTGGCGAAGCTGTCCGGGGATGCCTTCTTCGAGCGCATGCGCGCCGCCAACCGGGTCACCCCGGAGTTCGCTCCGACGATCGAGGCGCACCAGGAGTTCGGCGACATCACGCTGTGGGCGACCATCGGGCTGGCGATAGTGGCGCTGGCCCTGGTCCGTTTCGTGCCGCCGAGGGGCGGCGAGGCGACCACCACCGACGGCGGGCGGTCCAGTCGGTTGCTGACTCCGGCGTTGCAGGTGTTGTCGCTGCTGGCTGCCGCCGTCACCGTGTACTACGTGATCCGTACCGGCGACTCCGGCGCGAAGGCGGTCTGGGAGGGTCAGTGAGCTGTCCCGCCTTGGGTGCCGGATCGACACGGAGCTGCAAGCGGTGGTGCGGCCCGGCCGGAGCCGGGCCGCACCAGTGCGCGGACCGTCAGCCGGCGTTGTACGCCCGGATGATGGTCTGGTCGATGCCACTGCCGCCGTTGGCGGCGGCCTTCACCCGCAGCGAGACGGGCTGTCCGGTGGCGGCCGTCGGCAGCGCGACCCGGTAGGTGTCGCCGGTGCCGGTGACCCGGGCCGACGTCCAGGTGGCACCGTCGTCCGTCGAGGTCCAGACCTGGAACGACGTCACCTTCTGCGCCTTGATTCCCCGCATCTGCCGGACGGCCAGCTCGGCCGTCCCGCCGGTGGCGTGGTTGAGGGTGTCCATCGGCAGCGCGTAGTCCACTGCCAGCAGGGGCAGCGGCACACTGCCGGTGCCGTCCGGTCCGGCCGACCGGAACGTCCACGACGTGTTGACCCTGGTCGAGATCGGCAGGATCAGGCTCGTGTCGACGTCGAGGGTCAGCCGGTAGTCGGCCATCTGCTGCGCAACGGTGACGTCGGCGAGCGGGCGGTCCCGCTCGTCGATCAGCTTGCCGTTGCGGTACACCGACAGCTTGCGGTTCACCCCGATCGAGCCGCCCTGGAGGCAGTCGGCCCGCTGGTGCTGGTCGGTCAGCGATACCAGGTCGATGTGCAGGTTGCCCCGGGTACGCGACGGCGCGGTGGCGCAGCTGGACTCGGCCCCGGCCGGGTCGTCGTACCAGCCGGAGTGCAGCGGCTGCCGCGCCCAGACCTTGGTCTGCCGACTGCCCGGCTGGTAGCTGCGCGGCGCCTCCTGCGCCGACAGGCCACCGTAGACACCCTCGTCGGCCCAGAGGTAGCCGGGCGAGAGGTAGTCGGTGCGGTACGGGGGCAGGTTGCCCTCGTGGGTCTGCGTCACCGGCACCCCGTCGGGCGTGAAGCCGCTGCGGATCAGCTGGGTGACCATCCCCTCCGAGTCCATCTGGTGGAAGCGCTCCTCGATCCGGGCGAGCTTCGCCTGTTCGGCTCCGCTCACTCGGAAGGCGGGGTCGGCCGGTACTCCGCCCGCGTACTCGTGCACCAGGTTGTAGCGGTACGGCCTGGCGGTGCCGGCCGGCGAGTCGAGGTTGACGGCCGCCCAGGTGCGCCGGGACCCGACGCCTGGTTTCGGCAGCGCGGTGGTGCGGACCGTCGTCTGGGCCCCGTACCCGCTGACCTGGTGCCACCAGGAAAGCCCGTTCGGGGCGGTCTGGACGTTGGTGAGGTCGGTCCGGGTGGGTGTGGTGGGCACCCCGTCGACAGTCGCCGTCACCGGCCTGGCCCGCGCCGGGTCGAGCGTCACGCTTCGGGCACCGCGCACGTCCAGGTCGGGCTCGGCGGCGAGCGTCGTCTCGAGCACGTCACTGTCGACGTAGTAGGCGACGGATGAGCCGAGGATCGCGTACCGGCCGGCCGGCACACGCAGCGTGAAGGTGTCGCCGGGCGTACCGCCCGCACCGCTGTGGTGGACCACCGGGTTGGTGAGGTTGGTGACCAGCAGGTTGATCCAGCTCTCCGCGCCCTCCTTGAGGCCGGGCAGTGGCTTCGTCCGGATCGTCAGGTCATAGCTGGGTTGCTCGACGTAGAAGCTCACCGGCGTGGTCGAGACCAGCTTGTGCCCGGCGGTGCGGGCGGTGACGGTGGCCAGGTAGAAGCCCGGCCGGCCGGCCAGCGCCGCGCGGTTGATCCGCACTGTCGCGCCGGCGGTCGCGCCGCGCTTGAGCGTCACCCGACTCGCCGACAGCGACGCCGCGCCGCGCGGCACCGACTGGCCGTCGTGGTTGACCACCGACACGTCGAGGTCGAGCACGGTCGTCGCCGCGCCGGTCCAGCTCAGCATCGCCTCGCTGGTCCCGGACTGCGGGTACGCGAAGGTGCCGAGGTTGACGACCGGCTGGTCGCTGGTCGGGCCGCCGAGGGCCCGGGCCGCGTTGAGCCGACCGGCACCGACGGCGTACGCGTCGACGCCGCGCAGCGGGTCGGCGGCACCGACGAGCGCGGCCTTGAGCTGCGCGCCGGTCCAGTCCGGGTGCCGCTGGGCGAGCAGCGCGGCGGCGCCCGCCACGTGTGGGCTGGCCATCGAGGTGCCGCTGATGGCCTCGTAGTACCTGTCGATCGGGTCCTGGAGGTTGGTGCCGGCGGCCCGCGCGGCGATGATGTCGAGGCCGGGTGCGACCAGCTCCGGCTTGGCCACGTTGCTGGTGACCAGCGGCCCACGGCTGGAGAAGTCGGCGAGCTTGTCGTTCCGGTCGACCGCGCCGACGGTCAGCGCGCTGGCGGCCGAGCCCGGCGAGGAGATGGCCCCACCGCTGTTGCCGGCGGCGATGACGAAGAGCGCGCCGGTGGACCTGCTCAGCCCGTCGACGGCCAGCGAGAGCGGGTCGTTGCCGTCGTCCGGGTCGCTGCCGCCGAGGCTCATGTTGATGACGTCGGCCCGGGTGGCGGCCCACTCCATGCCGGCGATGATCCCGGAGTCCGCACCGGAGCCGTGGTCGTCGAGGACCTTGCCGATCACCAGCTTGGCGTCGGGCGCCACGCCGCGACGCTGACCGCGGGCGGCCGCGCCGGTGCCGGCGATGGTCGAGGCGACGTGCGTACCGTGGCCGTTGTGGTCGACGGCGTCACCGCCCTCGGCGGTGAAGTCGGCCCGGTCGGCGACCCGGCCGACCAGGTCCGGGTGGGTGAAGTCGGCACCGGTGTCGAGCACCGCGACAGTGGTCCCCCGGCCGGTCCAGCCAGCCTTCCAGGCGTCGGGCGCGGCGATCTGGCCGAGGTTGCGGTCCAGGTCGGCGTGCTGTCCGCCGCCGGTCAGGGCGGTGGCGCGGACCTTGCGGTCCAGCCAGACCTTCTTCGCGCCGGCGAGCAGCGAGTCGGTCGCCAGCTTCGCGGTGGCCGGGTTCTTCTTGGGTACGTGGCCGGCGACCGCGCCGATGCTGGGCAGCGACAGCACGTCACCGAGTGCGGCCACCCGGGCGGACGCGGTGGCGGGCTGCACGATGACCGGCAGGTCCGTGCTGTTCTCGTCGTCGTACCCGTCGGCGATCAGCGCGGTGACGTCGAACAGGTCGGGGTCGAGGACCGGACCGATCTGGGACGCGACGCGGGCGGGTACGACGTGCAGGTGACCGTCGGGGCCGCAGGTCTGCTGGATGACCGCGTTCTCGTCGGCCGGCCGCACCGTGGCCTTGGGGCATCCCGATCCGGTGCTCCGTACGGTCACCACGTCCCCGGTCAGCAGGGTGACGGTGTGCGTCTTCCCCTCGACCGAGGTCCTGGGCGTGCCGGTCGTGCCGATTCCGCCTGGCCCGGCCGTGGCAGAGCCGCCCGGTAGGGCGGTCATTGTCGTGGCCGTGACGGCAATGGCCAACAGCCATCGCGTTTTCCTGAGCATGGTACTCCTCGTCTAATATGGACGAATCCGTCTCTTCGGGCGACTTCCGGCAAGATCATATGCACGGGACTGTGATCTTCGGAGGCCCCGGAACGGGGAGTTTTCCGGCTCGCGCGAAGGATGCATCCCCGTCCGAGGGGATCGACGGGACGCCAGCGCCGTCCTAGCATGACGACGAATGGATCTTCGAGATCGGCCCCAGCCGACCCCCGGCAACCAGCCCAACCGAAGGGAGACGCGCATGCGTCGACCCCGTCATCTGGCACTTCTGAGCATCGGTGTGTCCGGCGCTCTGGTGCTCAGCGCAGCCCCCACAGCAACGGCTGCCCCGCCCACCGCGACCACGCCCACCGGCATCGTGGTCAGCGACGGCATGACCCAACCGGTGTTCTCGCTCGCCGACGCGATCGAGGAGCGGGTGTTCGTCCAGACCCCGGTCGACACCGACCACGACGGTCGACCCGACCGGGTGGCGATCGACATCTCCCGACCCCGGGAGACCGCCACGCAGGGCTTCAAGGTGCCGGTCATCTTCGAGCACAGCCCGTACCGCAAGGGCACCTGGGGTGACGTCCCGTACCCGAGCGTGCTGGTCGACGACCTGCCGCAGAACGGCCTGACCGACCGTTCCGGACGGCGGGCGCTCGATGTGAGCACCCAGCGCGCCCAGGCGAAGGCCAACCTGCCCGGCTCGCTGGACGACTACTACGTGCCCCGCGGGTACGCGGTGGTGCTCGGTCAGAGCGTCGGCACCGGCGATTCGGACGGCTGCCCCACCAGCGGCGACCAGGCGGAGACGCTCGGCACCAAGGCGGTCATTGACTGGCTCAACGGCCAGGCGTTGGGGTACGACGCGAACGGCGCCCCGGTCTCCGCCGGCTGGACCACCGGCGCGGTCGGCATGACCGGTGTCTCCTACAACGGGACGCTGCCCAACCAGGTGGCCACCACGGGAGTCAAGGGACTCAAGACCATCGTGCCGGTCTCCGCGATCAGCAGCTGGTACGACTATTACCGGGCCAACGGTCTGGTCGTCGCCCCCGGGACGTTCCAGGGCGAGGACCTCGACATCCTCGCCCAGTACACCGCCGGGCAGGCACGGGCCGAGGGGCAGTGCGCCGACGAACTGGCCGCCATCACCGAGGAGCAGGACCGGGTCACCGGCGACTACTCCGAATTCTGGCAGGACCGCGACTACCTCGACGCCCGCAACGTCAAGGCGAGCGTCTTCGTCGTCCACGGCCTCAACGACTGGAACGTGAAGACCGAGCACTTCGCCGGCTGGTGGGACCAGCTCGCGAAGCGCGACGTACCGCGCAAGATCTGGCTGCACCAGGGCGGCCACGGCGGCCCGGGCAGCAGCGCGTCGGTGACCCTACCGAGTGGCCAGACGTGGACGTACAAGCAGACCGAGAACCGCTGGTTCGACTTCTGGCTGTGGAACGTGCGCAACGGCATCATGGACGAGCCGACCGCGGTGCTCCAGCGCGAGGACCGGGCCTACACCACTTACGCCAACTGGCCCGACCCGGCCGCGCGTGAGGTCGGCTTGCGTTTCGCCGCCACCGACGCCACCACCGCGGGCACGCTCACCACGGGCAAGCCGCCGAAGGCCAAGGTCGAGCAGAGCTTCGTCGACGAGGGCCGGACCATCCACCCGGACACCCTGGTGTCCAACCCGGACACGGCGAGCGCGAACCGACTCGCGTACCGCTCCCCCGAGCTGACGCAGAGCGTGCGCATCTCCGGCCGTCCGGAGATGCGGCTGCGGATGGCGATCGACAACAAGCCGGACGCGAACCTCACCGCGTACCTGGTCGACTACGGCCCGGCCGGGTCGACCGCCGCGCCGACAGTGGTGACGCGAGGTTGGATGGACCCGCAGAACCGCAAGAGCGCCGCACGCACCCAGCCGGTCAAGCAGGGCAAGCTGTACGACTACCGGTGGACCATGGAGCCGAAGGACTACGTCTTCCCGGCGGGCCACCGGATCGGCGTGGTCGTCTTCTCCAGCGACCAGGAGTACACCCTGCTGCCGTTGGGCGGCACCGAGCTGCGGGTCGCACCGAACGACAGCGAACTGCGGCTGCCGGTGGTCGGCGGGCGGAGCGTCCTCGGGTTTTGATCACGCCCCCGTGCGACAGGTGGGGCAGTCCGACGCGTTCGGGCTGCCCCACCCGCGTGTCCGGCGGTGTCCGGTATCCCCACCCGGGTCAAGATCCGTGCAACATCAGGGAACTTGCTGCCTCGCCGTGGTCTGAGGCAGCACTTTCCCGGAAAGTGCCCGGATCTTGGATTGCCCACGCCCGGGGTTGCGGGGCGTGGTGTCCGGTTCGGCGGATCCGACCCTGGGGCGGGTGTCGGGTTTGGGGGTCGGTGTCGCGTGGTCGGCGCCACCCTGGGGGCGGAATCGTGGGCCGGGCGGGGTCGTTATACCTGGCATGCCACCGCGACTTTCGGGTCGTGGGGCACGGCGCCCGAGCTGGGAACATCCGCTGGGCCGCCCCGGTTACATCCCCCGCAACGCCCGAGCAGGTCCCCCCGGGGATCGCCGGCGTTCCCCCCGAGACTTTCCCGCACGGTCACCGTTCCCCCCTTGTGTGTCGTGCCGTGCGGACACCCCCAATCGCAGAGGAGCACGCCATCATGCGTACCGATCTGATTCGTAAGACCGCTCTGACCGCTGCTGGTCTGGCCTTCACCGGTGGTGCGATCGTTGGACCGATCACCGCCGCGGACGCCGCCGAGGCGAAGCCGGCGTCGCAGACGCAGTCTGATCGCAAGCCCGCCGGTGAGCGTCAGCTGGGCGTGCGCTACGAGGCGCAGCCGAACTTCTACTACTGCGGGCCTGCCGCCGCCCGTAACGCCCTGAGTGTGCAGGGCAAGGACATCAGCGTCGACGCGATGGCCAAGGAGATGGGCACCACCGAGGCCGGCACGAACTCCATCAACGACATCACCCCGGTGCTGAACAAGGAGACCGGCAAGAACGACGCCTACCGGTCCGTGGAGATCAGCACGCCCGCGGCCGACGATAAGCAGACCGACAAGCTGCGCGCCGACATCGTCAAGACTGTTGACGACGGCCGGGCCGTGGTCGCCAACATCGCCGGCACCACGACCGACACCGACGGTGCTATCCACTCCTTCGAGGGCGGGCACTACATCAGCGTCGTCGGCTACCGCGACAACGGTCAGATCGTCAAGATCGCCGACTCCGCCAACCCGAACACCGCCTCCTACGAGGTCACCGTCGAACACCTCGCCGACTGGATCGCCACCCGCGGCTACGCCACCAGCTGACCGCGACCGACACACCACGAAGGGCCGGACCCCACCACGGGGCCCGGCCCTTCGTCGTCTTTCATTTCCGCCAATTGCGGAACGTATTGACAAGTTTCGACATCAGGGTGAGGCTTGACCTGCTGAGAGCGCTCTCTCGCACGGCCTCAAACCGGCCACCACCAGTCTGGCCAGGGCAATCTCCGATGTCTTCGGCGGCGGCACCGGAGCTTTCCCTGACCCGTCCCCCCGACAGGAGTCACACGATGGACAGGGCCGCACCCCTCTCCGGCACCCACCGCCGGCTGCGCCTCGCCACGGCGATCGGCGCACTGCTGGTGCTACTCGGCACGTACGTCGCCTCCACCACCGAGCGGGCCGACGCCGCCCCGGTCGCCAACGCCATCCGGGTTGCCGAGTTCCCCGCCGACTGCAGCTACAGCCACCGGCTGCCGGACGACCCGATCATCTTCCCGGGGCTGCCCGGGGCCTCGCACATGCACAGCTTCTTCGGCGCCACGGTGACGAACGCCAACACCACCCTCCCTGACCTGGTCAACTCCCCCAGCACCTGCAACCCGCGGGTGGACGTCTCGTCCTACTGGGTGCCGACCCTGTACCGCGACAACGTGCCGGTGGAGCCGGCGATCGCCACGTTCTACTACCTGGGCGAGGGCGTACGCTCCGACGTCGTCGCGAACACCCAGCCGTTCCCGCTCGGGCTGCGACTCGTCGCCGGCAACGCGAAGGCCACCGGCTCGAACGACAGCATCGCCCGGTGGTCGTGCCTGCACGCCGGGCACGTGCCTCCGTCGAAGGACTTCGTCAACTGCCCGTCCGGCACGATGCTGGAGTCGTACCTGGACTTCCCGCAGTGCTGGAACGGCCGCGACCTGGACTCGCCGGACCACAAGAGCCACCTGGCGTACCCGGTGAACCAGGCCTGCCCGAGCACCCACCCGGTGCACGTGCCCAAGCTGCGGCAGGTGCTGCGATACCCGGTCACCGGCGACCCCTCGCGGATCCGGCTCGCCTCCGGGCCGGGCTACACCATGCACGGTGACTTCTTCAACGCCTGGCCGGTCGCGGAGATGGCCCGTCGGGTCCAGGACTGCATTCGTCCCGTCATCAAGTGCGGTCACGACGGCCGACCGATCTGAGCCGACAGGCTCCCACCACGGAGGCGGGTCCGGTCACGCCGGGCCCGCCGTTCGGGGGCGAGAGGAGGCCGGATGCGAGCCCTCGTGAGCGCGTCCATGTCCCTGTTCCTCGCGGCGCTGCTCGTCACGGCCTGCGCCACCGGATCACCGACCACGACCGCACCGTCGACCGTCGCGCCCTCGGCTGCCAGCCAGTCCGGCTCGGCCTCGCCCAGCGGCTCGGCCAGCCTGTTCAGTCCCACCGACATCGCGTGGCTTCAGCTGACGGTGGCGATGAACGAACGCCTACTGCCGGTGCTGGACATGGTGCCGGGTCGGACCACCGATCCCGGGTGGCAGACCTTCGCCGCCCGGCTCGGCACGGCGCACCGCGCCGACCTGAGCACCGCCCGACGGCTGCTCGCCGAGTCCGGCGCTCCGGCGACCAACCCGCACGAGGGCCACGACATGCCGGGCATGGTCACCGAGCAGGAGTTGACGACGTTGCGGTCGGTGACCGGTGTCGCGTTCGAACGATTGGCAGGTCAGCACGTACGTGCGCACCTGCAACAGGCGGTGCGGGTCGCCGCCGCGGAGCAGCGGAACGGCGTGTATCCGGCGACGACCGCGTTGGCCGCGGAGGTGGTCCGGGCCGGCGACGCAGAGCTCGCCCGACTCGATCGGTTGACCCCGTAGACCGCCACGCCGATCGTCCTCTCAGCCGGCGGCCAGCAGCCGGGCGATCGTCGCTGGCTCCGCCAGGTGCGGGAAGTGGCTACCGGGCAGCACGGTCACCACGACCTCCGGCAGGGTCTCCGTCAGCCAGGTCAGATAACGGGGTGGCGGCTCGGACGAGGTCACCCAGCGGTAGGGAATCCCGCGCTCACCGATGGACCGCAGATCACTGTGGCGCTCGGCGGCGATGTCCTCGTCGGAGCCGCGCAGGATCTCACCCCAGTAGCCCAGCAGCAGGTCCGGCCGGGGATCGGTCGCGGTGGTCACGATCTGGCGGGCCTCGGCCGGCAACGACTCGATGCCCATCCCGGCCAGCATGCCGTCCCACACCCGCCGCCAGTCCGGGCCGCGCAGTGTCGACTCCGCCTGGCGTACGGCCACACCGAAGGGGCCGGGCAGCAGGATCTGGTCCAGATTCACCACGCCGCGCACCGGATAGCGGGCCGCGTACGTCGTGGCGACCACCGCGCCGACCGAATGTCCCACCACGATCGGCTGCGCGAGGCTGGCCCCGGTCACCTGGTCGTGCAGGACCTCGGCGACCTCCGCCATCCGGTAGGACTCCCGACGTGGTGCGTCGCCGTGACCGGGCAGATCGAGGGCGAGGATCTGCCGGTCGGGGTCGATCGCCGCGAGCTCGCGCCGGACCGGGTCCCACTGTCGCCGGTCGTAGGTGAGGCCGTGCAGCAGCACCAACGGTGGTCGGTCGTCATTCATTGTCGCGCCTTTCCTGCTCTCCGCTCGCCCGGGCGCTGGCCCGAAGCGAGTCGATGGTGAGGTCGAGAGCCGCCTCGAGGTGATCGATCTTCCCGGTGGAGAGCAGCAGCAGGACGCCGCCCTGAATTCCGGCCAGCAGCGCCGCGGAGGCACGGTCGGCGTCCACGTCCGGGCCGATGTCCCCGGTCGACTGCATATGGCGGATGCCCTCGGTGATCGCCGCCTGCCAGCGCCACATCAGCCCGGTCACGATCGCCTGCGCGCCCGGCGCGCGTCGGCCGGTCTGACCGAGCAGCCCGTTGAGCGGGCACTTCACGCCCTGCGCGAGGTAGCGCTCGATGAGCCGGTCACGCCACGCCAGCCAGGCCGACCAGGACGTCAGGTTGCTGAGCATCGGCTCCTGGTCGATGAGCACCTGATCGGCCTCGTGCTGGGCCACCGCGAGCAGCAGGTCTTCCTTGCCGCCGGGGAAGTAGTGGAACAGCTGTCCCTTGCTGGTGCTGGTGTGGGCCATCACGTCTTCGAGGCGTACCTCGTCGACGCCGCGCTCGCGGATCTCGGCGGCCGCGCCTGCGACGATCCGCGCCCGGGTGGCCTCGCCCTTGCGGGTCAACGCCCGTGTCATGAGACCCCCGTCACCGATCTGCGTCCGTACCTGCCGGTCCAACGCTAGCGCGGACTTTGGACTTGCAGGTCCATTTTTGCCGAGCAAAGGTCTGGGACGGCCCGCTCGGGGCCGACGCGCGATCGAGAGGACGCAACGATGAACCACTACTACCTGCTCGGGCGGTCCGGGCTGCGGGTGAGCCGGCTGGCGCTGGGCACCATGAACTTCGGCGTCGACGGGTTCCATGCCGCCTACGGCAAGACCGAGGAGGAGGCGGAGCCGATCTTCCGTCAGTACCTGGAGTCGGGGGGCAACTTCATCGACACGGCAGACTTCTACACCGCCGGCGAGAGCGAGAAGATCCTCGGCCGCCTGATCGACCGGGCCGGCGTCCGCGAACGGCTCGTGCTCACCAGCAAGGCCACCAACACCGTCGACCCGACCGACCCGAATGCCAGCGGCAACGGTCGCAAGCACATCACGCGGGCGGTGGAGGCCTCGCTGCGCCGACTCGGCACCGACTACATCGACCTGTACCTGCTGCACACCTGGGACCGGATCACCCCGGTCGAGGAGGTCGTGCACACCTTCGACGACCTGGTGCGGGCCGGCAAGATCCGGTACGCCGGGCTCTCCGACGTACCGGCCTGGTACGCGGCCCGGGCGCAGAGCTACGCCGAGGCACACGGTCTGGCCCCGATGATCAACGTGCAGCTGCCGTACTCCCTGGTCACCCGGCACATCGAGGCGGAGTTCGTGACGATGGCCCAGACCCTGGGAATGGGTGTCACCGCGTGGAGCCCGATCGGTGGCGGCCTGCTCAGCGGCAAGTACCGCCGGACCAGCGAGGGCATGAGCGGCACCGGCCGGTTGACCAACCCCGACGCAGCGGGTCGGGAGATCAGCCCCGGCGACTGGCAGGTGATCGAGGCGCTGGAGAGCGTGGCCGCCGATCTCGGGCGCAGCATGGCGCAGGTGGCGATCAACTGGGTGGCCACCCAACCCGCCGTCGCCTCGGTGGTCGTCGGGGCGAGCAGCCCCGAACAGCTCGCCAGCAACTTCGGCGCGCTCGACTTCGAGATCCCGGCGGACGCCCGTCGGCGACTCGACGAGGCGAGCGCCCCGAACCTCGGGCTGGTCTACAGCATGTTCACCCCGCAGTACCAGTCCTGGGTGGTGAGCCCCGGCCTCGGCATCGGCGACAAGCCGGCCGGTTACGCCCCGCCGGTGTTCAACGGCGCCACCCCGCCCACCCGGTAGGGGAACGGTCCGGGGAGCGGCTCCCCCTCGTAGAGCGCGATGTACAGCCGGCGCAGCTCGGGCCCGTCGGCGCCGAGCGCGGTGAGGTTGAGGGTGTTGTGGCCGACGCCCAACGCCTCCGGCAGGGTGCAGACCTGGAGCGGAATCGCGTTCGCGTCGGCGATCCGGCGCGGCACGCGCTCCGCCGCACCGAGGTCGACCACGCCGTCGAGGGGGCTGATCGCGACGGCCGCGGTCCGCAGACCGGTCCGTCGTGGCGGCTTCGGCAGAGTACGCGCGATGCTCAGGTACTGGGTGACGGCGGCGAGGGAGTAACCGCGCGACGTGACACGGTCCGGGAGGATGCTGCGCCCGTACAACATGATGAGCGGTCGGACCGCGAAGGCCGGCGTCTGCCGACGGTCCGGGCCGAAGAACGGCGACAGCAACAGCAGACGCCGTACGACGGTGCCCGGCACCTGGGCCAGCCAGGCGGCCAGGACGGCACCACCGGAGATCCCCACGACGCCCACCTCGTCTCCCAGGCCCTCGGCGACGGCCAACGCCTGCGCGGCGTACGTCGTCAGCTCGTCGGCCTGGACCCGGTGGTGGGCCCGCAGGTCGACGGTGCCGTGCTGCGGGGCGCGCGGAACCCAGACGTTGTAGCCGCGGTCGAAGAACTCCTCGGCCAGTTCGTCGTACTGGTCGGGCGCGAGGGTGTATCCGTGCAGCAGCAACACGGCCCTGCCGGTGCGGGAGCCGTGGCTCAGGAGACGGCCGTGCGACTCCGGCCGGACCTCCGGGTCAGCCGCCTCGGCGGCGATGACGGCCTCGGCGGCACGGACGGCGGTGTCGAAGTCGAGCGGCCGCGCCGGTGCGACCGAGAGCTCACGGCGCAGCGACCGCCACAGACAGAGCGCGGCGACGGCCGCCACGACCAGCGCCAGTACGCCGACGATGAGCATGCCCCGATGCTGACAGGGCCAGCGGTCGGCGCCGGTGCGGGGGTGCACCCCGGTGACAGGGCGCACCCCCATCCGCTATTCCTGCTGGTCCGCCGGCGCGAAGACGACCCTGGTGCGCAACTGCCGGAACCCGGTCCGTTCCAGCTCGGCCAGCACCGCCACCCGACGCGCGTCCACGTCGGCGATGACCTCCCGGGCGCCGCCGGCGGCCAGCAGCCGGACCGCCTCGACCAGCAGTTCTGGCCGGGCCGCCTCGTCGAGCAGGCCGAGGTAGACGAGGAGCGGATAGCAGGCGTCCCCGGCGGTGCCGACCAGACCCACCGGCTCTCCGGCGTCCAGTGCGACGCGCCATCCCTCCACTCCGTCCCCCAGCCAGCCCAGAGGGTCGGTGGAGAGGTCGACGCCGCTGACCACCCGTGCGATCTCGACGCCGGTCAGCACGTCCGGCTCGTCGATCCTGGCGACCAGGGCGTTGACCTCCGTCGCGTCGAGCGGCGGACGGAATTCGTACCGTCCGGAGGACGCCGGCAGGGGTGTGCCCGTCCAGGAGCATCGGAGCCGCTCCCCCCGCTCGACCAGGCCGGCGAGCCGGGCCGCGGCCATCGGTGCCTCCACCACGGCCCGCACCTCGGGGCGGCGCCGCCAGTGTGCCGGCAGCGCGGCGTAGTACAGGCCGGGACCGCCCAGCGCCTGGTGGGCGGCGTGCAGCAGTTCGGCGCCGACCTCGGGCTCGGCGTCCAGATCGAACCGGTCCAGCCAGGGTGCGCCGACGGCGCCCGGTGGGAGGAGCCAGGCGGCCCGGCCGACCACCCGGCCGTCGCGCAGGGCGACCCAGGTGGTCTCGGGCCGATAGCCGCCACCGGCGACCCCGTCGGCGTAGCCGACCTGGCGCAGTTGGGGCAGCGGATCAGGCATGGAGTCGAACAGGTTTTCCTCGCCCGCGACGAGCGGACGGATGACCAGATCAGTCATGGCGTGGTCCTCCGGGAAGCGAGCGCCCCGGATCAGATCCGCGCGGACGCCGGAGCGCGGAGGGGGCGCAGAACATCGGACATTGTTCTGACCTCCTCCCGGCTCGACGGCGTGCCGGAAGAACATACGCCGATCGGTCGCCGGCCCGCAACGGGTTGTCACAGAGTCGGGTTGGTTTCCGGCCCTCGCTTGTGGGCCCGCTGGTCGAAGACGGCGATGCCGGCCAGGATCACCGCTGCGAGGGCCGCCACGGCGACCGGCGGGAGAAACACCATCGGTACCGCCGCCAAGGCCAGCGTCACCGCACCGACGTACAGCACCCGACACCGCGGCGTGGTTCTGCTCGCCCGCTCCAGGCTGCTGCGCCCGATCAGGAACAGCACCGGGCCGCCGAAGATGATGACCACCAGAGCCCAGTCGATCGGCGGGTGCGGATCCTCGATGACCTGCCCGAAGCCGACGGCGGTGCAGATGATGCCACCGACGATCAACAACAGGCTGTAGCTCGCCCACGGCGACAGCTGGACCCCCTCCCCGCTCGGGGTCGAGGCATGGCCGGACCTGACGTGGTAGAAGTAGATCCGCCAGAACGAGACCACCGCCACGAACGAGGCGACGAGGACGATGGTCCCATCGGTCGAGAAGCCCGGAAAGCTGACCGCGGCGCCGGCTTCGAGCACCACCTCGGCGAGAGCGATCATGAAGAACTGGTTGTACCGCTCGGCGAGATGCGCCTCCGAGACGGTGACCCCCATGCTGTTGAGCTGTCTCCCGCCCATGCGGGGAAGGGGGTAGGTGGTGGCGGCGCCGATCATCTCGATGGCGAGCGCGATGGTCCAGAAGATGCCTCGACCGAGACCGCCGCTGATGCCGCCACTGATCCAGAGCACGCTGGTGACCAGGTGCCAGGTCAGCACCCGGAGCGCGAACGCGTGCACCGGGTGGCCCCGCAGGGCGAACGACAGGAACAGCGGTCGGCCGACCTGGATGACGACGTAGGTGCAGGCGAAGACGACGCCGCGCTGGCCGAAGGCCTGCGGCAACGTGACGGCCAGCACCAGCGTGCCGAACATCGTGGCCAGCAGGACGACTTGGAGATCGGGGCGTCGAGGGTCGTAGGTGCTCGCCAGCAGGGCGTTGAGCGACCAGATCATCCACATCGCCGTGAAGAACAGCACCGTCTGGCCCGCCTCGGACAGCAGCGTGTGCCGGACGATGGTCAGGTCGTCCGCGACCCGCCCGGCGAGACGGGCCAACGCGAAGACGTACACGATGTCGAACAGCAGTTCCAGGACGGTCGCCGAGTTCGGGCTCCTGCTGTCCCCGAGCCCACGGGACCCGATGCGCGTCAACACGGACGGCGGGACAGCTCAGCCGGCCAGGGCCGCCGACACGGGCGGGCCGAGGTGATGGCGGTGCTCGGCGATCCGACCCTTTGCCATCGCCCCCGAGCCCCCTCACCGACCGCGTGATCCAGTTACGCGTACTTTATCCATCTTCTGGCCGATTACGCGGTAGATGGCGGATCTGGCCCGCCGCTCACCCGGGCAGAAACTGTTATCCCGGTACGGGCGTCCAGTCTCCTGAGGGGAAGGTGGTGGCAAGATCCGCCGCCGCCACGGCATCGGACGGCGATGCGACCACACGGAGGAGTCGAGACGATGCGCGCAACAGGTCAGGGTGGAGCGGGCGCCGCGAACGGGAATCGGGGCGTCCACGCGGACCCCCGACGCGGGTTGTCCGGCCGCCTCCCGACCGGCGCGAGGCGTCTGCTGTGGCCGCTCGCCGTGGCCGCCGTGGTCGTCCTTCTGGTGACCGGGGTGATCGTCGTGATCCAACCGACCGGGCCGACGCCCGCTCCCGCGGCAGCCCCGCAGGCCGTCGACGAGCCGCTGGGCGCCAACCCGGCGTCCAGCTCCGCCACCGCGACCACGCCGGTCGCCACGCCGAGCCCGACGGGAGCGACCCCGTCCCCGACTCTGACGCCGACGGCGAAGCCGACGACCGGGCGTACGGTCGCCCCGGCGGCACCCGTGGTGACCTCGAAGCGCAAGGGTGTCGGGGTGTGGACCTTCGACGGCGTCAACCCGGCGCTGGCCAGCTCCGGGGCGAGCTGGTACTACACCTGGGACGTGGCCCACCCGGGCGTCACCAGCCCGAAGGGCGCCGAGTTCGTCCCGATGATCTGGGGGGCGAAGAGCGTCACCGCCACCAACCTGCAACAGGCCAGAAAGAACGGCAGTTACCTGCTCGGGTTCAACGAGCCGGACCTGAAGGGTCAGGCGGAGATGACCGTGGAGCAGGCGTTGGAGCTGTGGCCGCAACTGGAGGCGACCGGCCTTCCGCTGGGCAGCCCCGCCGTGGCCTGGGGCGGTGACCGGCCGGGCGAATGGCTCGACCGCTTCATGGCCGGCGCGAAGCAGCGCGGGTACCGCGTCGACTTCATCGCCCTGCACTGGTACGGCGGCGACTTCACCACCGCCAACGCCGTCAACCAGCTCAGGTCGTATCTCCAGGCGGTGCACGACCGCTACAAGCTGCCCGTCTGGCTCACCGAGTTCGCCCTGATCGACTTCTCCAACGGCGTTCGCTTCCCGACCCAGGCACAGCAGGCCGCGTTCCTCACCGCGGCGACCCGGATGCTGGGCGGCCTGTCCTGGCTTCAGCGGTACGCGTGGTTCGGCCTGCCGGCAACGGACAAGGATCAGACCGGGCTCTTCCGCACGGGCAGCGAGGCGACCGCTGTCGGCCGCGCCTACCAGGCGGCTCGCTGACCTAGAGCTGATCCACGTGGTCTCGCCAGGAGTGCTGCGGCTCGCAGCCCAGCACCCGGCGGGCCTTGTCGATGCTGAGCAGGGTCTCGTGCTCGCCCAGCTCCTTGCGGATCTCGACGCCCGGGTAGACCTCGGCCATCAGGCTGGCGCTGGACCTGGTCATGACGGTGTCGGCGTTGGCGATGATGAACACGTCGGCGCCGGGCTGGTCGTGGGCGAGGGCCCGCTCGACCGCCTGGGCTCCGTCCCGGGCGTCGATGTAGCCCCACAGGTTCCACCGCCGCAGCAGCGGGTCGGCGTCGAAGGAGGGGAACGGGGCGTAGTCCTCGACGTCCATCACGTTGGAGAAGCGCAGGCCCACCATGACCAGCTCCGGGTCCCAGCGGCAGAAGTGCCGCGCCATCTCCTCCTCAAGGGCCTTGTTCAACGAGTACGTCGACTCGGGGCGCGGCGCGTACTCCTCGTCGACCGGCGCGTACGGCGGTGGGGTGTCGAACGGCAGCCCGAGGACCGTCTCGCTGGACGCCCAGACGACCCGCCTGATCCCGGCCGCCCTGGCCGCGGCGAAGACGTTGTACGTGGCGGCGGAGTTGTTGGCGAACGTGGTCGCGTTCGGCATCAGCCCGGGGGCCGGGACCGCCGCCAGGTGCACGACCGCGTCGACGCCGCCAGCGTGTTCGTCGGCGCCTCCGGTGAGCGCCTCCACCACCTGCCCGTAGTCGGTCAGGTCGACCTGGAGGAACTCGCCGGCCACGTCGCGGGGGTCGCGGCCTCCGGCGCGGTCGACCGCGAGCACGTCGACGCCCACGGCGCGCAGGTGGGAGACGACGGCACGGCCGAGCTTGCCGGTGGCCCCGGTGACGACAACACGCCTGGGCAGTGCGGGATTGCTCATGACGACATCTTCTCCGGCGTGGCGCGGCACCCCGCACGCGGGTGGAGCACACCCCAGCGTCCCTGCCACGTGGTCGACGGCGCGACGCTGGCACCGCTGCTGGCCGAAGCCGGCGCGGCGCGCGGCGAGACCCGATGGCAGGCTGAGGGACACCGGGTACGCCTGGTGGTCCGACCGCTGCTGCCGCACGAGCGGACCTGCGCGGACCTCGACCAGGCGGCATCACGGTACAACTTTGGGAGTCAGCGCGATGGGAATGATGGTGACCGCGAGGCGGATCGAGGCCACCGCGGATGAGGTCCGCTATGAATTCGGGTTCGAGGACAGGTTCGACCGGGTTCTCACGATCGATCCCAGAACCCTTGAAGCAGGTGTCGACGACGGCGAATTCAACTCGGCCGCCGGCGCGATCACCGTAAAGATCGTCAAGGCGTGGCGGTCCAGCGGCGAGTTCCCCGCCACGATGATGTACGCCAGTTGAGCGATCACATCCCACGGTGACCGGGACGGAGGGTGCGTAACGTGCAGGGGTAACCCTGACGCGACGAGGAGAGACTTCATGTCCAAGCCACCGCTGCCCGAGCCCGCGATCGCCATGCTGCAGAAGCCGAATCCGGCCGTCATGACCACCCTGCAGGCGACCGGTCAGCCGGTGTCCGCTGCCACCTGGTACCTGTGGGAGGACGGCCGGATCCTGGTGAACATGGACGAGAGCCGCCGCCGGCTGGAACACGTCCGCAACGACCCGCGGGTGTCCCTGACCGTGCTCGACGAGGCCGGCTGGTACACCCACGTCAGCATCATCGGGCACGTCGTCGAGCTGCGGGCCGACGAGGACCTGGCCGACATCGACCGGTTGTCGCAGCACTACACCGGCAATGCGTACCCCCGGCGGGAGCGCGCCCGGGTCAGCGCCCTGATCGAGATCGACCGCTGGCACGGTTGGGGCTCCCTCAAGGACAACGACCAGGTCGGCTGACCAGCATCAGCCCGGCCGGCGGCACCGCCGGCCGGGCTGGCGGCACCCGTCAGGGCTGCACGGTGGCGGGCCGGGCGCCGACGCGGGTCACCAGGTAGCCGAAGGCCGCCGCGGTGAAGAACATGACGATGCCGTAGACGGCGCCCGGGATCGCCATCTGCGTGCTGTTGAGCAACGCCGGGCTGAGCGCGATAGTGATGGCCAGGGTGCTGTTGTGGATGCCGATCTCGAACCCGGCTGCCGTCGCGGCGCTCCGCTCGACACCGGCGAGCCGCGGCACCCCGTACCCGATGGCGAGGCTCAGCAGGTTGAACGCGAGCACGGCCAGGCCGACCGAGACGAAGTAGTCGGCGATGTTCTCCCGTTCGCCGAGCACGGCCCCGGCGATCACCGCGACGAGCACGACGACGGAGAGGATCCGGACCGGCCGGTTCAGACGCTCGGCGACGTGCGGCAGCCGGGCCCGGATCAGCATGCCGATCGCGACCGGGACGAGCACGATGGCGAAGACCTGCACCACCTTGTCGAACTGCAACCCGATGTTCCTGCCGTCGGGCAGGAAGTACGCCGCCGACAGGTTGACCAGGATCGGCAGGGTGAACACGGCGAGCACCGAGTTGATGGCGGTCAGGGTGATGTTCAGGGCCACGTGGCCGCCGAACAGGTGGCTGTAGAGGTTGGCCGTCGTGCCGCCCGGCGAGGCGGCCAGCAGCATCATGCCGACGGCCAGTTCCGGCGCCAGGCCGAACGCGAGGACGAGGCAGAAGCAGAGCGCCGGCAGCACCAGCACCTGGCACACCAGGGCGATGACGGCGGCTCGCGGGTGCTGGGCCACCCGGCGAAAGTCCGCGATGGTCAGTCCGAGACCCAGACCGAGCATGATGATGCCGAGGGCGATGGGCAGGCCGATCAGAGTCAGGGCGGAGTCCATGGCACAACATCGTTACCACCGGGTAACGCCGCAACAATCCCCCATGTGGCTGGACGCTCTTGACCCCGGACTGTGATCGGCTTAACTTCATCAATCAAATAAGTCTCTTTACTAATTCTGCTTGATGCCTCGTGGGAGTGTGCCGATGCGACCATTCCGCCACCGCCGTCTCACGGCCGTCGTCACACTGGCGGCCCTGCTGTTCACCGCCGCCCCGCCCAGCGCCGCCAGCGCGGGCGACAACCAGCAGCGCCGCACCGGTTACCACCGGGTCGGCTACTTCACCCAGTGGGGCATCTACGGTCGGGCCTTCCCGGTCAAGAAGCTCGACACGTCCGGGGCGGCGAGCCGCCTCACCCACGTCAACTACGCCTTCGGCAACGTCAGCGAGGACGGACGCTGCTACGTGGACGGCGGGCCGGGCGAGGGCGACGCCTGGGCCGACTACCAGCGACCCGTCCCCGCCGAGGAGAGCGTCGACGGCGTCGCGGACGCCCCTGGCCAGGCCCTCAGCGGCAACTTCGGCCAGCTCGCCAAGCTGAAGGCCAAGCACCCCAAACTGAAGGTGCTGATCTCGCTGGGTGGCTGGAGCTGGTCGACGTACTTCTCGAACGCCGCCCGCACCGACGCCTCCCGCAAGGCGTTCGTCGCGTCCTGCATCGACCTCTACCTGAAGGGCAACCTGCCCGGCGGGGACGGCGCCGCCGGCGGCCCGGGTGCCGGGGCCGGCGTCTTCGACGGCATCGACCTCGACTGGGAGTGGCCCAACTGGGAGGGTGAGCCCGGCAACGTCATCCGCCTGGAGGACCGGGAGAACTTCACCAAGCTGCTCGCCGAGTTCCGCCGGCAACTCGACACGTACGGGCGCACCACCCGGACGCACCACCCGCTGACCGCCTTCCTGCCGGCCAACCCGGCCACCATGGACGCCGGCTACGAGGGCCGCAAGATCTTCAAGTACCTGGACTTCGCCACCGTGCAGGGGTACGACTTCCACGGCGGCTGGGAGGCAGTGGCCAACCAGCAGTCGGCGCTGCGCGTACCGGCGGGATCGCCGGACAACCCGGACTTCTCCGTCGAGGTGGCCATCGACAGCTGGATCGCCCGCGGGGCGCCGCGCGACAAGCTCGTGCTCGGCATCCCGTACTACGGTCGGGGTTGGACCGGTGTCACCGGAGGCGGCAACGGCCTCTTCCAGCCGGCCACCGGGCCCGCGCCGGCCACCTTCGAGGCCGGCTACGAGGACTACAAGAAGCTCAAGACCCTGGCCGGCAACGGCTACACCGTGCACCGCGACCTCCGCGCCGGGCACGCCTGGCTGTTCGACGGTACGACGTTCTGGACGTACGACGACCCGGCGGTCGTGTTGCAGAAGACGCTCTACATCCGCCGTGCCGGCCTGGCCGGAGCGATGATCTGGTCGCTGGACGGCGACGACGACAACGCCACGCTGACCAAAACGATCGGCCTCGGCCTGACCACCTGGTAGGCGTACCCGCGACGCGCCGCCCGTGATCAACTGGTCGCGGGCGGCGCGCCCTGTCCGGGGGAAACCGCGCGCACGGCGGCCTCGATGAGCGCGGTGACCTCGTCCATGTCCCGAGCCCGGTGCACGTCCAGCTCGGCCGACCAGCCGTCCGGACGACTGAGCTGGACCGTGACGTCGTCGCGGCGATGGGTCAGCCAGCCGGCGATCGCCTGCACCAGCACCATGACGGTGCCAGCGTCGTCGGCCACCACCCGCAGCACCTCGGTGTCGCCCGCCGACGAGGTTGTGGTCACCTCGTCGCGCAGCCGGTCCTCCGCGCGCAACCAGGACGTCAGCGAACGCCGAGCATCGGCGGACGGAAGATCCGGGAAGACCGAGAGCGTGATCATCTCCAGAGACGCCGGCACTGTCTCCTCCTTCCGGGCGAGGTGGACCCCACCCCTCCATCCTGCCAGCCGGCCCCGGCGCGAGCATCCCGTGCAGTCACCGAAGTCGATCGGAGCTTGACCTGCGCATCGGCGGTTCATAGGCTCCGGCCACTGCGAGGCTTTCCCCAGGAAGGGAACCCGAGACATGGCCCCATCGTCGCGTCCGTTCTGGACGGTCCCTCCGAAGCGGCTGGCGGGTGCCGCCACGATCGCGCTCCTGCTCGGCATGGCTCCCCTGCTCAGCGGCACGGCGACCGCGAGCCCCACCCGACCCTCCCCCTGCAGCAACGACCCGACCTCCCGGCTGAGCACCGTGCCCGCCCCGGAGACCGTGCTCGGCTTCCCCCTCGGCGCGGGACAGGAGCGGGTCGTCACCAACGACGAGGTGCGGACGTACCTCGGGGCTGTGGACAGCGCCTCCAACCGGGTCGTCACCGGAGTGATGGCCACCAGCGTGCTCGGCCAGCCGCTGCCGTACGCGGTGGTGTCCAACGAACGCCACGTGCGGCCGTCCGCCCTGCGGAAGATCGCCGACGACGTACGGGACCTGCGCGACCCGCGCCGGACCAGCGCGCGGACGGCCGACCGGACGGCGAAGGACAGCCCGGCCATCGTCTGGGTCACCGCGAACGTGCACGGCGGTGAGAAGAGCGGCACCGACGCGGCGCTCAAGACGCTGTACGAGTTGGCGGCGGGCCTGTCCTGCGAGGTCGCCCGGCGCAACGACAACCTGGTCACCATCATCGTTCCGACCCAGAACCCGGACGGCCGCGACGCGACGCGTCGGCAGAACGAGTTCGGCTTCGACATGAACCGGGACTGGTTCGCCCGCACCCAGCAGGAGACCGACGGCAAGCTCGAACTGCTGCGCCGCTACCCGCCGCAGGTGTTCATCGACGCGCACGAGATGGGTGGCCGGCAGTACTTCTTCCCGCCGAACGCGGACCCGATCCACCACGAGATCGCCGGCGAGGCGGTGGACTGGATCAACCGGATCGGCGAGGCCAACAAGGCCGGCTTCGGCTTCAACGGAGCCTGCGACGACACCGTCACCACCGAGTGCTACTTCAACTACGACACGTACGACATGTTCTTCATGGGCTACGGCGACACAGTGCCCACCACCGGTTTCGGTGCGGCCGGCATGACGTACGAGAAGGGCAGCGCGTCGGCGGTCGCCGACCGGGTCCAGCAGCAGTTCCACACCCAGTGGTCGACGCTGGGCTGGGCCGCCGCGAACAAGCGCGAGGTGCTCAGCGGCTACTTCAACATCTGGACCGATGCGCTCGCCCAGGGCAGGGCGGGCACCCTGGAGCCGAACGAGGTGGTGCAGCCCACCAACGAGGTCCAGTTCCCCGTGCCGGACATCAAGATCCGCTCGTACTTCCTGCTGCCGGACCGGCAGCTCGCCGACGTCCGGCAGCTCGTCGAGCGGCTGCGCCGGATGGACGTCGAGGTGTACGAGGTGCAGAAGCCGACCCGGGTGCCCACCGCGCGGGTCTTCGGCGGACGGACCGCCACGAACGTGACAGTGCCCAAGGGCGCGTACTGGATCCCGATGGACCAGCCGCAGAAGCACTGGATCCAGGCCATCATGGGCGAGGACCCGTACGTTCCGTTCCCCTACTTCTACGACGTGTCGTCCTGGAGCAACCCACTGCTGATGGGCGTCTCCACCATCTACACCGGCGACA
The DNA here is from genome assembly GCF_006715105.1 of Micromonospora sp. A202. Taxonomy (NCBI): domain Bacteria; kingdom Bacillati; phylum Actinomycetota; class Actinomycetes; order Micromonosporales; family Micromonosporaceae; genus Micromonospora; species Micromonospora sp. A202. Next base: position 3,751,823 of record NZ_VFMP01000001.1, read on the forward strand.
ACGTCCGACCGAAGGCCGAGCTGGTCCGGGAGATCTCCGGCGGCCGGGGCCCGCTCGCGTGGCCGTGGGGTTCGTACACGTACCCGCTCGACTCGGCCGCCGCCGCGGAGTTCACCTTCCGCCTGCTCGGTCGCGGCGTTCCGCTCGTCCGTGACCTGAAGACCAGCCGCGTCGCCATACCGGCGACCAAGCTGAGCCGCACCGTGGACGAGCTGGCCGAGTCGTTCGGGGTGACCCTCACCCCGGGCGGGCGGCCCACCGGCACAAGCCTGGCCCTGCCCGACGTCGGGCTCTTCCAGGGCACCGGCATCTCCACCACCTCGGGTTCGCACGGCGAGGCCCGGTACGTGCTCGGCAAGCGGTGGGGGCTCGACCTCACGCCGGTCACCACTGCCGACATCAACGACAACACCGAGGCGTTCACCGGGCGTACCGTGCTGCTGGTCCCTGATGGCAGCAGCGCGACCGGCGGTCTGACCGCGACCGGGCAGGCCAACCTGCGCGACTGGATCGCCCAGGGCCACACCTACCTCGGGCTGCGCAACGAGGGCACACGGGTGGCCCGCGCGGCCGGGCTCACCTCCACCACCGAGAAGACCAAACCGGCCGACTACCTGGTGATCGGCTCGCACCTGCGGGTCGACGTCGACACCGACAGCCCGGTCGCGCTGGGCCGCCCGGCGGAGGACTTCGAGTTCAACAACAGCGACCCGATCCTCAACCCGAGCACCACCGGGACGAACGTGCTCAGCTACCCGACGGGTGACACGTTCTGGGCCAACGGCTACACCGTCGGCGAGGATGCCCTGAGGGGCACGGCGGCAGTGGTCGACGAGCCGACCGGTGCCGGCCGGGCGGTGCTGTTCGCGTTCAATCCGCTCTTCCGGGCGTACAACGAGAATGGTCTGCACCTGGTCGCCAACGCGCTGCTCTACCCGGCGGGCGCCTCGGACGCCCGGCGTTCCGCCGGGGTCGACCCGGCGCGCGCCAGCGCCGCCGCCGCGCCGGTCACGCCGGACCTGGGCGGCGGTTGGCGGCCGATCACCATCCAGGTGGCGGCGGCGGACCTGCCGCGCGCTGAGGCGATCGTCGAACGCTTCACCACGGACGCCAAGGCGTCCGCGAAGGACGGCTCGGCGTACGTCGTGATCCCCAACCCGCAGGGCCTCCAGGTCGACGAGCACCCATTCGCGAGCGATCTGGTACGCGCGCTCCGCGATGCCAAGGTGCCTCTGCGGTCGGTGGTCGGCTGACCAACCCGGCACGACAGAGCGCCCGTCCCCGACACGGAGACGGGCGCTTTGTCGTGCGCGCTGTTGCTGGGAACTATGCGCCGAGCTGGCGGAAGATCTCACCACACACGTCGACGCAATGCGCCAGCACGACGTCGGCCGTCCGCACCCCGGCCGTGGTGAACAGGAAAACCTCGCGGTCGACGCGTTCGACCGACTCGGTCCATGGGGCGGCCGTCATCGCCTGCTCGAAGAGGTCGTTGCCCGGGCGGGACAGGCCGAAGACGGCCAGCTTCCCGTCGTCGAAGCTGAGCGTCCACTCCCGGCCGTCCTTTGTGGAGACGGCCAGATAGCCCGGCAGGTCCTCCAGTGCCGGGTCCTGCGGCAGGCGCGCGGCGGCCTCAGCCACCGCGGATGACCCGGCCAGCGCGTCACCGTCGAAGACGTCCCAGCCGTCGACGCGCTGCGGCTCGACACCGTCGACCGCATAGCCAGGGCGGGACCGTTGCCACCAACTCATGGTTCTCACTATCAGGTAAGGGGGGCCCGGTGTCGCCACCAGGCCCCCACACGGACGGGATCAGGGCCAGAACGAGCCGTTCGAGGGATAGATCTTGTACGGGATGCGCTTGGTGCGCAGGCAGTCGAGGAGATCCTGCGGGATGTCCAGCGAGCCGTTGGCGTGCGGCAGGAAGTGCCACGTCGCCTCGGCCACCTGCGCCGTGTCGAGCAGGTGCCGGTCCTGTTCGCACTGCTTCAGGTAGTGCCCAGGGTACGGCTTACCCGTCTTCACCTCGTGCAGCTTGCGCGGCGGGCCGGTCTCCAGGAAGTCCGGCTCCCGTGCCGACCCCGGCCTGGGTACGCCCGGGGTGGCGATCCGCCCGGCGTGATTGCGCACGCCCGGCACCCCCGCCATCACCACGTCGGCGAAGTAGTCCTCGCCAGCGGGCGCCCCCCGCAGCCACGGCGTCGGCGATGGCGGCGGCGTCACCGCGCTGGTCAACGCGTCCGCCAGCCGCCCGAGGCTGTTGTCGGCCCGGCGGGCCATCCGCAGGATGATGTCGTCGGCGAAGCCCGCGTCGGTGAGCCGGCCGTAGTTGCCGAGCAGAATGGCACGGATGGTCAGCGTCTTGACGCTGTCGGAGATCTTGTCGTACTTGGCGACAAAGTGGATCACCTTGTCGAGCCGGTGCAGGTACCGCGCGACGAACTTCGCGGCCTTGCCCGGGATCGCCACCGCGTCACCGGCGTACGGGACCAGGCCCAGGATGCTCAACCCGGCGCCGACCCAGTCCTGGTGGATGATCCCGGCGACGGTGTCGCGCAGGTCCGCCAGGCCGCCGAGCACCCAACCGACCACCGGGATCAGGCTCAGCCCGCCGGAGCACAGGTAGCCCGACAGCCACGCCATCGAGTCCCGCGGTGAGAAGTCCCCGGCGATCAGGCCGACCACGAAATCGGTCACGTACGTCCACTTGCTGACCCGCTCGTCCGGGATCAGCGGATCCAGGCCCTGGTCCTCGGCGTGCGCGAGTTCGTACCCGTCGGCGAGACCGTCCCCGTCGCTGTCGGCGCTGAGCGGGTTCGTCAGGTGCTCGTTGATCTCCGCCCCGTCGCTCAGACCGTCGCCGTCGCTGTCCGGGTTCGCGGGGTTGGTCTCGCTGTCGTCGGTCTCCGTGGTGTCCGCGATGCCGTCACCGTCGGTGTCGGTGTCGGTCGGCGTGGTCTGCACCGGGTCGGCCGGCCCGCTGACTGGCGGCGGCGGGTTGTCCGCCACCAGCGGGTTGCGGCCCTGGGCCACCTCGGCCCCGTCGCCGAGGCCGTCGCCGTCGGAGTCCGCCTCGGTCGGCGAAGTGCCCAGCTCCTGCTCGCGCAGGTTGGACAGCCCGTCGCCGTCGACGTCCTCGGCGCCGTCGTTCGTCCCGTCACCGTCGGTGTCGGACCGGCCCGGCATGGTCCAGCCGGCGAGCTTGGTGATCTCGAACTTGTCGGTCAGGCCGTCGCCGTCGGAGTCGACCAGCAGCGGGCTGGACCCGAAGCGCAGCTCGACCACGTCGACCACGCCGTCGGAGTCGTGGTCGCCGCCGTAGGTGATGCCGAGGCGGGTCAGCACCTTGAAGCCGTTGGCCCAGGCGTCCGCCGACTGGATCGTCGCCGGCACCGGATTGGCCTTGACCAGCATGTCGTCGGCCTTGGCCAGGTTCACCTTCGCCGCAGCCAGATCCGCGAACGCTTCGGTCAGCCCCACCGGAGCGGGCGCGGGTGGTGGGCTGGCCCGGAACGGGCCGATGGTCGCCTCGGCGTCCTGGATCGCCGCGTCCGCCAGGAGGCGGGCCCCCGACAGGGTCTCCACCAGCGCGACCACATGGGCCTGCTCGGCCTCGCCGTTGGGCGGGCTGGCGCCGGTGAGCCGACTCTTGAGGAACGCCTCCAGGTGCTTGAGGTTGTCGAACGCCGCCGCGCCGTCGCCGGCGCTCTTGAGCCGGGCGCCGTCGAAGTACCGGCTGCCGACGTCCGCCAGCACCGGGTCGATCCGGCTGTCGCCCAGCCCGTCCCCCACGTACGGCCGCAGGGCCTGAGTCGACTCGGTGATGTAGACCTGAGCGTCGCTGGTGTAATCGGCGGTGGGGATCTTGGCGACCTCCACCTCCCAAAGGTGTCTACCTTCCGCCGACGCGGGCGTGGCGACCAGCGCCACCGGCACGGCGACCAGTGCCGCGACCACCGCGGCAAGACTCGAACGCAATCGTCTGCTGTGTCCCACTGACACCTCCGTCTATGTGTAACGACCAGGGATCAGGGGAATGCTATTCAAGGATGTGATTGCTTTCGGCCCCGCCAGAATTAGCCCCTCAAATGGCCAATTATCAATATGTGGGTAACAAAAACCCGGGTGGCGGTCGGCGTGCCACGAAGCCCGCCACGACCGACGTCGCCCCGGACTGGCGCGGCCCCCTGCCCGCCGGCACCGTCGCCGGGATCGAGGCCGGGATCCGGCCGGCCCGACGAACGGGCCGGCCGGCCACCCGGCGGCGGCGTCAGCCTGTCGCGCAGACGGTGCCGTTGAGGGTGAACGCCGTGGGCAGCACGTTCGGCCCGCTGTACGCGCCGACGAAGCCGGCGCTGACGCTGCCGCCGGCGGCGATCTGCCGGTTGTCGTCGGTGGGCGTGACGCGCACGGCGGTGCCGACCTGCTCCCAGGTGGCGCTCCAGCCGCTGCTCACCTGCTGCCAGCCGGTGGGCCAGGTCCAGGTGAGCGTCCACCCGTTGATCGGACTGGTCCCGTTGTTGACGATCTCGACGCCGCCGATGTAGCCGTTGCCCCAGTCGCTGTTCGTGGTGAACCGGACGGTGCACGCGCTGGCGGCGGGGCCGCCGGTGGCGAAGGTGAGCGGCGGCGAGGACCAGGACACCCGACCGGCGGTGTCCCGGGCCACCACGTTGACCGTGTACCTGCTGCCCGGCACGAGATTGCCGACAGTGAACGAGGTGGCCGCCGTCTCGCCGAGCTGCTCGCTGAGCCCGCCGTTCTGCCGATACACCTCGTACTTGGCGATCGGGCTACCGCCCGGGGTCGCCGCCGGCCAGGAGATCGTCGCGGCCCGGTCGGTGACGCCGCTGACGGTGGGTTGGCCCGGTGCCGAGGGCCGCCCGGTGGTCGCGCCGGCCGGTCGCAGCACGAGCGTGGTCAACGAGTACGCCGGCAGCGTCCGGCTGGTGGCGGAGCCGGACTGGCCGGTGGCGATGCCGGTGGCGCCGTTGGCGAGGGTGGACACCGTCGGCGCGGCGGTCGACGGGGTGAACCCGGCATAGTCGATGGTGACCGGGTGGGCGTTGTCCGGGTCCTTGTTGACCAGCAACACCGCGAGGTCGCCGTTGCGCCGGCGGACCGCGTGCGCGCTGACCAGCGACTCGTCGCTGCCGGCCCGCACGAACTGGTCACCGGCCTTGGCGAAGAGCTTCATCATGCTCAACCCGTGGTACGGCGCGAACGGTGTGTTCAGCGGTGGTTCGCAGACCGAGCCGTCCTCGGTGCAGGCGCCACTGGAGAGCATGCCGAAGTCGCCGTAGTCGGTCTGCCCGGCGACCTCCGTGACGGTGCCGATGCCGTTGTGCACGTTCCACCAGTGGACGGTGAAGATGCCGTTCTCCAGCAGCTCGCTGTAGGCGTCGGCCAGGAAGAGCGCGGCCGGTTGGGTGGTCCGGCCGGCATCGACGTTCAACTCGGTGAAGCTGATGCCGATGCGGTCGGCGTTCGGGCCGGCGTAACGGCTGAGTTGCTGCCGCAGCAGGTAGGTCGCATCGGAGATGTGGCTGGTGCGGGCCAGCGAGTCGGCGGCGCTGCCGCCCGGGTACCAGTGCACGTCCACGAAATCGATCTTCGGGCCGGCGATGGAGAGGACTGTCTGGTTCCACGGGCCCGGGTCGCTGCCAGCGGTGATTCCGTCCGGCCAGTTGCCCGGCATGGTGAGCACCGCGCCGACCTTGATGCTCGGGTCGACCGCCTTCATGGCGTCGGCGTACTCGACGACCAGCCGCGCGTACTGTGTCGCGCTCTTGTCCGGGTGGTCGTCCGCCTCCCAGGCGGACCCGTAGTGGCCGTTGCCGTAGTTCTCGTTGCCGACCGTCCAGTACCGCGCGCCGTACCCCTTGGTCACGTTGGCGTAGCGCACCCAGTCCGCGGCCTCCGCGGGGGTGCCGGTGCCATAGTTCGCGATGATCATGGGCTGTGCGCCGACCCGCTTCACGGCCGCCATGAACGTGTCGAAGTCGGTGTTCGGCGCGACGTAGCCGCCGGGCGCGGTGTGGTCCTTCCAGTGGTAGATGTCGGCGTACGAGCCGCCGGGATAGCGCATCATCTGCACGCCGGCGTCGCGGAGCAGGTCCGACGTCTCGGGGGTGCCGAGGTTCTGGTCCCAGATGGCGTGGTTGACGCCCAGCGCGGTGTCGGGCACGGTCGCCATCCCCGCCCGGGCGTCGACGGTGACGGCGACGGCGGCCGGGTCGGGTGCGGCGCTGGCGTTGGGTGGGTTGACGCCGGAGAGCGCGGTCGCGGCGAGCAGCAGGCTCGCCAGCAGCGTCGCGCGGCTTCTCGGGAGGTTCATGGGCGGATTTCCTTCGCGGTGAACGACGGTGAGTCGCCCAGCCGGACGGATGTGACGCGGTGGCGGGGCGGACTCGTGGACGGACAGGCCCCGGTGTCCCATCGCTCGTACCCCGTCCCCCGGAATCCCTGGTCGGACCCCGGCTGCCCAGTGGACGGGCGTCGGCCCCCGCAGGCGCGGCAGGCAATCGACGGCCAAGAATGTCACGGCCGGATCGAAGATCTCAAGGGCCCCGACCCGAGCGGCACCGGCGCACACGCGTCGGGCCCATCGGAAAAAGGGGTGTCAGCCGTCGAGGCGCAGCAGGTGACGGCCGGGGAACGGGCCGCCGTGCTCCTGCTCCCAGGTCGCCAGGTGCCGCTTCCTGTCCTGCACGGACGGGGCGAGGAAGTCGAAGTAAGTGAGGATGACCTCGCGCGCCTCGTCGACCGTGTACGTCGTACCCGACGGGACAGGCCCGAGGCTGTCCACCGTGACACCGGTCGGCGTGCAGCGCACGACGGCGGAGTTGCCCTCGTACTCCTCGTACGCGGAACGCCCGGACACCACGTCGTCGATGCACTGCAACAACTCAAGGCAGTCCGGGGCGTAGCTCTGGATGTCGCTGGTGAGTTGGGAGGCGAGGTCGCGGAAGCGCCGGTCACCGCTCGTCATGGTCGGCGCGCCGTACTGGTTACGACCGAACTCAACGTGCCCCATCGTCAGCTTCCCCCCACCGGCCAGGCCGAATACCACGTCGTGCCGCCCGGATTGTAGAAGCCCTCCACCAGCACACCGTTGGCCCTACCCTGCCACTTGTTCGGATCCGCCGGGTGCGGACCTCCCGACCGGAACGCGCCCTCGATCGTCTCGTCGACCCGCTGCGGCGTCCAGTTGTCCGGGAAGAACGTGCTCGAACCCCGCTTCTGACGCCAGACACCGCCGTCGTCGAGCACATCGACCCGGGCCCGGTACGTGCCGTCGACGTGCCGCTCCAGGATCATCTCCCGGCCGTCGGGGCCCACGCGGACCCGGGCGCCGGGCGGGTTCTCCCCCATGAAGCGGTGGTGGAAGCCGGTGCCGCGGGGCGGGTTGGCGTTGGCGTTGACGTGGCCACGAAAGATGTGCTCGTAGCGGCGGTGGCGCATTCGCGCCCGGAGCCACTTCTCGACCGGCCGAAAGAGGCCCGCCTTGCCGCGGCTACCCACCGAGTACCGCTTCGGTCGCCATGTTCAGCAGTTGGTCGATGAGGGCGCCGGTGATGAGCTTGAAGATCGGGATTTCCAACAACGAGGCGCCGAAGGTGACCGCCGCCGTCGCGACGGCCTGCGCGATCTGGATGGCCAGCAACGTGAGCTGCACTATCACGTTGATCTTCAGGGCGAGCACTATACCGGCGCACACCATGAGCCCGGCCCCGATCAACGCCGCCGCGGTAGCCCCGTCGTCGAGGTTCGTCTTCGCCGAGTCGCCGGCCTGCCAGGTGGCCTGGAAACGCTCGATGGCGTCGTCCCGGTTGTCGGTCCACACCTGCCGTGCCGAACTGTCCGCGTCGGCCACCGGCGCGGCCAGACGGTCCGGGAAGGCGAGCCATGCCTGGCCCATCTCCAGCAACTTGGTCTCATCGGCCTCGGGCCAGGTGTAGCCCAGAAGGCCCAGCAGGGACACCAACTCGGCGGGCAGCGTCATTCCCATGTCAGCTGAGCATCTCCCCGAAACGGCCGAGATGCTCCACGATGGCACGCTCGGTTTCCTGATAGTTCAGGCCCATCACTCGGCTCAACTTGCCGATGTCCTCGATCTCGACCCCGTTGGCGTCGTAGCTCTCCAGCGCCAGGTCGCGGATCGTCTCGTACACCATGCCGATGAGCGAACCGAGATCGTCGTTGCCCCAGGGCGCGCCGAACGCGGCCAGCTCGGCGTCGAAGGCGGACAGCGCGGAGCGGATGCGCTGGGCCGAGGCGACCATGTTGTCACCCGCCTCGATGATCGTCTCCGGGTTGATCTCAATCTCACCGGCCATCACGCCTCACCCCGTTCGATCATCGTCACGGCTCCCGGACGCGGGCCATCATGCCGGTCAACGCCCCGGTCAGCGCAGCCATCTGTCGGATGCTGGCCTCCTGCAGCTCAGCGGCCCGACCGCCGAGGTCCTCCCAGGACGGCCCGTCCTGCGGGGCGTCCGCCGGGTCGATCTCGTCAAGGGCCCGATTGACCGCCTCGACGATCGACGCACCCAGCTCCGCGGAGGTGAGTCGACCGGCACGAGGCATCAGCTCCAGACGGACGATCTGGCCGGCGACATCCACCTCGGCCAGGACATGCCCAGCGTCGTCGGACCCGGTCCACCGACGCTCACCCTCCTCGACCTGGTCGGGGCCGGGCGTCGTCGCGCTCGCCGACCGCAGCACGTCCAGGACACCGTGCAGCAGGTCTGCCGAGCCGTGCGCCGGAAGGTCACCACCGAGCCCGGTCGCCGGGCCCACCTTCGCGACAGCCTCGGCCAACGCCCCCTGGAGGCGGTGCATCGCCAGCTCGCTCTCCGCGAGGACCGCCGCCACACTGTCGGTCAATCGCGAGACGTCCGGTGCCGTCTCCACATCGGATGGCACGGCGCGGGTCTCGGCAAGCGCGTTGTTGGACGCCTCCGTCACCAGGGGGCTCAGCTCCGCACCGGACATCCGCATCAGCTGGGCGGCGACCTCGACCGACTGCAGGCGACCTGCCGCCGCGGCGACGGTCACCGACCCGTGCGCGTCGTCGGCGCGGCTCTGCGCGACCGCGTCGGTCCTCGGTGGGCCCGCGCGCAGACCCGCCAGCTCCTGGCGGTACGCGTTCACCCGCGCGGTCCAGCTGTCCCCGGCATCGTCTGACATCCCGCAGCCTCCCCGTCCTGGCCCACGAAACCCTAGCAACGAAAGCCAAACCCGAAGGGCCGTGCTGGTCAGCCCCGGGCCGGACGTCGTGAGCACGGCCCGAATACTCTCTCGGCATGCGGGGACGGTCCGGCGCGCTCAGACGGTGGTACGGGAATCGCGGGCGACTCGCTCGTCGTGCCTTCGTGGCGGTGGTGGTCGGTGCGGTGCTGCTGACCGGCGGCACGGTGGCCAGCGTGGTGTGGATCCGCGACGCGGCCGACGGCCACATCTACAGCGAGGCGCTGAACGGTGTCACGACCGGGGCCGCCCCGACGAGGGCTCTCGCGGCGGTGCGGCACTGTCGCGCACGATGAGTTCGGTGGCCAGCTCGACCCGGGGGCTTTCGGTCTTCTCGCCGCCCGCGAGGCGCAGCACGGTCCGCGCGGCCAGCATGCCCATCTCGGCGAGGGGTTGACGAACGGTGGTCAGCGGCGGTGAACACCAGCGGACCTCCGGCAGGTCGTCGAAACCGACCACGCTGACGTCGTCGGGCACCCGCAGGCCGCGCTTGCGGACCGCCTCGTAGACGCCGAGGGCCATCTGGTCGCTGGAGGCGAAGATGGCGGTGGGCGGATCGGGCAGGGCCAGCAACTGTGTGCCCGCGCTGAACCCGGCCTCGTGATAGAAGTTGCCGGGTCGGATGAGGGCGTCGTCGATGGGGATGTCGGCGGCGCCGAGGGCGGCCCGGTAGCCGTCCATCCGGGCCCGGCTGCACATCAGATGCGGTGGGCCGGCGATGAAGCCGATGCGGCGGTGGCCGAGGTTGATCAGGTACTGGTTGGCGCTCAGGGCACCCGCCCAGTTGGTGGCGCCGATGGTGGGTGACTCCTGGGGGTCCACACCGGCGGGGTCGATGATGACCACCGGCAGGTGCAGGCGGCGCAGCTCGGCCTGCAACGGCGGGTTCACCATCGAGGTCACGAAGATGATGCCCTCGGTGGAACGCGTCCGCATGTTGTCGAGCCACTGCTTGGCCGAGGAGATGCGCCAGTGGATGGCCGACACGACGGTCCCGACGCCGCTGGTCTGACCGACGTCCTCCACCCCGCGGATGATCTCGACGGCCCACGGGCTGTCCAGGTCGTTGAAGACCAGGTCGATGAGGGCGGCGTCGGTGCGCCGGGCCGGTGACCGGCGGCGGTAGCCGTGCCGGTTGAGCAGCGCCTCGACGCGTTCCCGGGTGTCGGGGGCGACGTCGGAGCGACCGTTGATGACCCGGGAGACCGTGGGCACGGAGACACCGGCCAACCTCGCGATCATGGCGATGGTGACGTTTCGGCCGTTCTCCGTGCCCACGGTCCCCCCTTCGTCGTGCTGGAAGCGTCAGGTCTGCTCGCGGTGACGCGATGTCATCCCTTGACGCTGCCGGTCAGGCCGCCGATCAATTGGCGCTCGGCCACGGCGTAGAAGCCCAGGGCCGGCAGCATGGACAGCACGACGTACGCGAGCACCCGAGCGGTGTCGTCGGCGTACTGGCCCTGGAAGGCCTGCACCCCGACGGGGAGGGTCCACCAGCTCTGGTCGCTGAAGACGACCAGCGGGAGCATGAAGTTGTTCCAGCTGGTCACGATGGCCAGCACCGACACGGTGGCCAGGGCCGGACGGGCCATCGGCAGCAGGACCCGCCAGAAGAACCCGAACGAGCCGCAGCCGTCGAGGACGGCTGCCTCCTCGACCTCGGCCGGGATGGTGCGGAAGAACTGGCGCAGAATGATGATGGTGATCGGCAACCCGAAGGCGGCCTGGGGCAGGATGACACCCAGCGGGTTGTCCAGCAGGTTCATGCCCCGCAGCAGGACGAACAGCGGCAGGATGGCCACCGCGAACGGGAACATCAGCCCGATCGCGAACAGCGTCACCAGGAACTCGCGGCCCCGGAAGGCGTAGCGAGCGAAGACGAACGCGGCCATCGCCGCCGCGCCGACGACAATGACGGTGCTGCTCACGGCGATGAGCAGGCTGTTGCCGAGCTGCCGCCAGAACACGCCGTTGCTCAGGATGTCGATGTAGTTCGGCACCCAGGGGTCGGGCCAGCCCAGCGGGTTGGTGGACAGCTGCCCGTTGTCCTTGAAGCCGCCGAGCACACCGAACCACACCGGCACGACGATGAGCGCGCCGACGGCGATGCAGACGAGGTGCAGCACGATGCTGCGGGTCCGCTGGGCACGGCTCGCCGTGGCGGTCATCGCTGGCCTCCCTGGTTGGTGATCGCGCCCGCGGTGTCACGACGCAGCACGATGCGTTGGTAGAGCAGGGCGAAGACGAGGCTCAGCAGGAACATGACGATGCTGATGGCGCTCGCGTAGCCGACCTCGAAGCGGCGGAAGCCGAACTGGTACATCGTGACGGCCAGCGTCTCCGAGGAGTGGATCGGACCACCGCCGGTGAGCACCCAGACCATGTCGAACAGCTGGATGGTGCCGATGACGGACAGGAACACGCTGATCCGGATCGTCGGGCCGAGCAGGGGCAGGGTGACGTGCCGGAACGCCTGCCAGGCGGTGGCACCGTCGGTGACCGCAGCCTCGGACAACTCCTTGGGGATTCCTTGCCGGGCGGCCAGGAAGAGCATCATGTAGAGGCCGAAGTACTTCCAGGACACCACCAGGAAGACGGCGAACAGCACGGTGTCCGGGTCGGCGAAGACCGCGCCCGCGTCGGCGCCCAGCCACCGGGAGACACCCTCGCCCAACCCTCGGTTCGGTGAGAACACCAGGGTGAACAGGACGGCCGTGGTGACCTCGGAGAGCACGTACGGGGCGAAGAAGATCAGCCGGTAGATGGCCCGGCCGCGAATCGGCTGGTTGAGGAGCATGGCCAGGGCCAGCGCCACCGGCAGCTGCACGACCAGGGACAGCACCACCAGCACCAGGCCGCGCCGCAGGTCGCCGCGGAAGGTCGGGTCGCCGAAGGCGCGGGTGTAGTTGTCCAGCCCGATGAAGTTCTCCGGCAGCCCGAAGCCGTTCCACTTGTAGAGGCTGGCGTAGCCGGCCACCACGATGGGGGCGAGGACAAGTAGCAGGAACAGCGCCAGGGCAGGCGCCAGGAACACGGCGAGGACGCCACCCCGGCCCGGCCGGGGCTGGCGGCCGCGCTGTCGCGCGGTGCCCGGCCCCGGTGCCGGCGGATCGGTCGCCGTGTCGCCGCGCCTCGTGTCCGACACGGTCGATGGCCTGGTCATGCCTGCTCCACTCGGGTTCTACGGCCGGCTACGGATGGGTGATGGATCACGGTCAGACGGTCTTTGCCACCTGCGTGATGTCCTTGAGAATCGCCGCCGGCGACTTCTTGCCGGCGATGATCTCGGCGACGCTGTCGTTGATCTGCTGCCCGAGCGCGGGCGCGTACGCCTGGTCGAGGTAGAGCTGGAAGCCGGTGTTCTTGGCCAGGGTCTCCGCGACGACCTTGTTGTTGGCGTCGCTGATCGCCGAGGTGGCGTCCTTCACCGTGGGCAGCACCGCGCCGGTCTGCGCGGACCGCTTCTGGTTGTCGGCGCTGAGCAGGAACTTCAGGAAGTCGATGGTGGCGGCCGGCGCGTCCTTGCCGACGGCGAAACCGTTGCCGCCACCGAAGACCTCGGTCGCGGAGCCCTTGCCGCCGTCCACGGCCGGGAACGGGAAGAAGCCGAGCTTGTCGCCGAGGCCCTTCTTGCTGGTGGAGCTGGACGCCTGCACCGCAGGTGCCCACTGCCCCATCAGCTCCATGGCCGCGCCGCCGTTGCCCATCGTGGCGGCCTGCCCGTCGGGCGAGCCGAACTCGGCGCCCAGGAACCCCTTCTGGAACGGCTGCAGGTCGACGAGCTCCTTGAGCCGCTCGCCGGCGGCGGCGAGATCAGGGGTGTCGAAGTTCTTGTCGTCGACGGCCTTCTGCAACGCGCCCACGCCGCCGATGCGCATGGCGAGGTAGGACCAGTAGAAGTGGGCCGGCCACTTGTCCTTGCCGGCCAGGGCGACCGGGGTGATGCCGGCGGCCTTGAGCTTGCGGACCGCGTCGAGCAGGGCAGCCCAGGTGGCGGGAGCCTCGGTGATGCCGGCACGGGTGAAGAGGTCCTTGTTGTACCAGAACCCGACCATGCCAATGTCGAACGGGATGCCGTAGACCTTGCCGTCGATCGTGTAGGGCTGCATGGCGGCGGGCAGGATGCCGCCGACCAGATCCTTCACGTCGTCGGTGAGGTCCTTGACCAGGCCCGCGTCCACCTGCTGCTTGAGCACGCCGCCACCCCAGGACTGGAACAGGTCCGGCGGGTCGCCGGCCTGGGTGGCGGTGGTGAGCTTGGCCTTGAAGGCCTCGTTCTCCAGCGGCTGGATCGTCAACGTGACGTTGCTGTGCGCGGTCTTGTACTCGTTGGCCATCGCGGCCCAGACCGGCAGCATCGGGTCGGTGTTCTGGATGTGCCACCAGTTGATGGTCTGCGGGGCGTTCGGGTCGCTGGATTTCTCGTCGCCGCTACAGGCGCTCAGCAGGTAGGCGCCAGCGCCGGCACCGGCGAGGCCGAGCAGCGTTCGGCGGGAAAGGTGTGTGGTCATGATCCATCCCTTCGGGGACTCACGGGGTGCTCGGACGCCGGCCGAGCCGGCGGGGTGGAACCTATGGATCTCCGGAACTTTCAAAGCTTCGCCGGTATTACCGGTCGATGGCCGGCACGCTACGAGCTGTTTCCGCAACGGTCAAGACCTCTGTCCTATTGCGAAAAGACCGGCTAGCGTAGTCACGACTTCCAGCGATCCGGGACCGCAAGTTTCCGGAAGTTCCAGACAGCCCCGTCCAGAGGAGCCCTCGTGTCGACCGACATCGCTAACGTGGCGACCGCTACCCGGTCGATCCGCAATCCCGTCCTCGCCGGGTTCCACCCGGACCCGTCGATCCTGCGCGTCGGGGACGACTACTACCTGGCCACCTCGACGTTCGAGTGGTATCCGGGCGTGCGTGTGCACCATTCGCGTGATCTCGTGAACTGGCGCACCCTGGGCGGGGTCATCACCGACCGCCGCCTGCTCGACCTGCGAGGCTGCGGTGACTCCAACGGGGTGTGGGCACCCGACCTGACGTACCACGACGGCCAGTTCCATCTCGTCTACAGCGACGTCGCCAGCTTTGCCAGCGGCTACTGGGACCCGCAGAACTTCCTGGTCACCGCCGAGGACATCACCGGCCCCTGGTCGGATCCGGTGAAGCTGCACGGGCGCGGGTTCGACGCCGCGCTGTTCCACGACGACGACGGCACCAGTTGGTTGCTGAGCATGAGCGCGGACTGGCGACCCGGTCGGGACCGCTTCGGCGGCATCGAGATCCAGCAGTACGACAGGGCCGCGCGCAGCCTGGTCGGCCGGCCGCGCATCCTGTTCACCGGCACCCCGGTCGGGGTCACCGAGGGCCCACACATCTACCGGCACGACGGCTGGTACTGGCTGATCACCGCCGAGGGCGGCACCAGCTGGGAGCACCAGGTCACCGTGGCGCGGTCCCGGGAGCTGTTCGGGCCGTACGAGGTGGACTCGGACGGTCCTCTGCTCACCTCCGTCGGCCGCCCCGAACTGCGATTGCAGAAGGCAGGCCACGGCAGCCTGGTCCGTACGCAGGACGGCGAGTGGTACCTCGCCCACCTGGTGGGCCGCCCCTACTCCCCGCTGGGCAGTTGTGTGCTCGGCCGGGAGACCGCGATCCAGCGGGTCGAGTGGCCGGCGGACAGCTGGCCGCAGATCGCCGGAGGGGTGCCGGCAGACGAGGTCATCGCACCGGACCTGCCCGCGCACCCGTGGCCGGCGGAGCCCGACACCGACCACTTCGACGCCCCCGAGCTGGGCCTGTGCTGGTCGACGCTGCGCCGGCCGGCCACCGCGGACTGGGTCGACCTGCACAGCCGCCCGTCACACCTTCGCATCCACGGCGGGCAGTCACCGGTCGGTCGACAGGCCCCCAGCCTGGTCGGGCGACGCGTCGGCGCGATGCACTGCTCCCTGGAGACCGTGCTGGAGTTCGACCCGGTCGACCACCGCCAGCTCGCCGGGATCACCGCCTACTACAACACCCTCAACTGGCACCACCTCTACCTGACCCGCGCCGACGACGGGCGGACGGTGCTGGAGCTGCTCAGTTCCGACAACGGGCGGCGCACCCCGCACCCCGAGCTGACCGTCGACGCCAGCGGCGTGGACCGGGTCGGCCTGCGGGCCGTGTTCGACGGACCGGTGGTGCGTTTCGACTACGACCTCGGCGCCGGATGGCAGCGGCTACCGGTCGACCTGGACGCGACGATCCTGTCCGACGAGCACGCCGCGCTGATCATCGACGGTGAGCCGGCGGCGTGGGGTTTCACCGGGGCGTTCCTGGGCCTGTGGGTGCAGGACCTCGGCGGCGACGGCGCGTACGCCGACTTCGACCTGGCCACCTACCGCGAAGAGTGAGCACGCGGACGGCACCCGGTGGGTGCCGTCCGCGTTCCGGCCCCGACTGCCGATCCGTTCGCCGCGCGCAGCACCTCGTCCACCCGGAATCCGGTCGCCTCGACCTCACCCCGTACCACCAGGTCCGCGGCCTCACTGAGCTGCCGCACCGTGCCGTACCCACGCAGCTTGCCCTTGGCCGCCGGGAGCGCGGCGCCGGTCGGCGTGGCCCTGGTCGGCGCGGCGGCACTGCTGACGACATCCAACTGGGCGGGCCGGGCATCGAGCGCTCAAGTGTCTGTCAACGAGATGAACATGCGTCGTCACGGCCTGCGGTCGTCGATTGACGACCGCACGAACGTACTGATATCTGTTAATACAGTTTCCTGATGCTCGCGGTGCCCGCCGGGGCCGAACCGCCGCGCCGGGTCACCGACCGGCCGGCGGCACGCCGCCCCTTCCCCGAGGAACACCATGGTTCACAAGAGAACAGCCGCCTACGTCGTGGGCGCCCTGCTGATGGGCGTCGCCGCGATCGGTTACGGGCTGCCGTCGGCCAGCGCCGCGACCGCCGGCCCGATCACCGGCCTCGGCGGAAAGTGCGTCGACGTGGCCGCCGCCAACTCGGCCAACGGCACGGCGGTCCAGCTCTACGACTGCAACGGCAGCGCGGCCCAGACGTGGACCGTCGGCAACACCGACAACTCGATCCGGGCGCTCGGCAAGTGTCTCGACGTGACCGCCGCGTCGACCGCCGACGGCGCCAAGATCCAGTTGTACGACTGCAACGGCACCGGCGCGCAGAAGTGGACCGCCAGCAACGGCACGCTCGTCAACACCGGCTCCGGCAAGTGCCTCGACGTCACCGACCGGAGCACCGCGAACGGCGCCCGGTTGCAGATCTGGACCTGCGGCGGCACCACCAACCAGCAGTGGACCCTGCCCGGCGGCGGCACCCCAACGCCCACCACCCCGACCGGAACCAACCTCGACGACCCGGCGAAGAAGGACGTCGCGATGCAGCTCGTCTCGGCTGCGGAAAACTCCTCGCTCGACTGGCGCGCGCAGTTCTCCTACATCGAGGACATCGGCGACGGGCGCGGCTACACCGCCGGCATCATCGGCTTCTGCTCCGGCACCGGCGACATGCTCGAACTGGTCGAGGCGTACACGCGCACCAAGCCGGGCAACGTGCTGGCCGGCTACCTGCCGGCGCTGCGCGCCGTCAACGGCACCCCCTCGCACTCCGGCCTGGACCCCAACTTCCCCCGCGACTGGCGGACCGCGGCCAACGACTCGGTGTTCCGGGCCGCACAGGAGGCCGAGCGGGACCGGGTCTACTTCAACCCATCGGTACGCGACGGCAAGAACGACCAGGTCCGGGCGCTCGGTCAGTTCGCCTACTACGACGCGGCGGTCATGCACGGGTACGAGGGGATGCGCCAGATTCGAAACCGCGCCCTCGCTCGGGTGAAGCCCCCGGCGCAGGGCGGCGACGAGCGGACCTGGCTCAACGCCTTCCTCGACGAGCGGGTCATCGAGATGAAGAAGGAAGCGGCCCACTCGGACACGTCCCGGGTCGACACGGCCCAGCGGGTGTTCCTCAACAACGGCAACTTCAACCTGAACACGCCGTTGGTGTTCGCCGTCTACGGCGACCAGTTCCGCATCGGCTAGCGCACAGAGGCTCAGGGCGCCGCATCCCGGCGCCCTGAGCCATGCGTGGGCCTGGGCTCGGGGCTGGGCCTGGGCTCGGGGCGGGTTCGGGAGCAGCCTTGCCTTGACGCTGACGACAAGGTTTAGCCTGGTCGCGACAGGCTGGTCGAGGAGGTCTGATGCTGATCGGCGAGCTGGCGGAACGGGCCGGCACGAGCACCCGAACGCTGCGCTACTACGAAGCCCACGGGCTGGTACAACCGCAGCGCTCAGCGAACGGCTACCGCGTCTACGACGAGGCGGAGCTGCGGGTCGTCCGGGAGATCCGGGCGCTGCTCGACGTCGGCTTCGGCCTCGACGACGTCCGACCGTTCGTCGCCTGCCTGCGAGCGGGCAACGCGTCCGGTGACGTCTGTCCGGATTCCGTGCTGGTGCTGCGACGCAAGCTCGCCGAGGTCGACGACTACCTCGATCGGCTCGGAGCGGTCCGTCAGCAGTTGCACACCCAGCTCACCCACGCCATCGAGCACCGGGAGAAAAAATGCCCCAGGAAACGAGCGTCAGCTCCCTGATCACCGTCACCGACGACACGTTCGCCGAGCTGGTGCTGGCCAGCGACCGGCCCGTCGTGGTCGACTTCTGGGCGGAGTGGTGCCCGCCGTGCAAGATGATCGAGAAGAGCCTCGTCGAGCTGGCACAGGAGTTCGGCGACCGGATGGTCATCGCCAAGCTCAACTCCGACGACAACCCGCAGGCCACGCGGCGCTACGCCGTCATGTCCCTGCCGACACTGCTGGTGTTCCGTGGGGGCGAGGTCGTCGGCTCGATCGTCGGATCCAGGCCGAAACTCCACCTGCGGCAGAGCCTGACCATGCACGCCGGCCTGTGACCGCCCACCGGCCCACGCCGGGCGGATGGTGGAGGCGATCGTTCTGCCCTCCGTCTGACAGCGGCGTCGTGACGTGCGAATAACCCGACCCCTGCTGCTGCTCGACATCGACGGTGTCCTCAGCCCGTACGGCAGTCCTCAACCGCCGGCCGGCTACACCGAGCACCGCCTGTTCCCCGGAGAGGAACCCGTCCGTGTCAACCCCGTACACGGCACCTGGATCACCGAAGCGAGTGCCGTCCTGGACATAGCCTGGGCCACGAGCTGGAACGATGAAGCAAACCAACTCCTCGCTCCGCTTCTGCACATCACTCCCCTGCCGGTGGTCACCATGCCGTGCACACCGTTCCACCCCAGCGAAAAAATCCCACTCATTGCCGCCTACGCCCAGCAACGGCCCGCAACATGGATTGACGACCTTCACTCGCCCGAAGCCCACGTCTGGGCCGCGAGGCGTACCGGCCCCACTTTGCTGATCACCACCGACCCGGCGATCGGCCTCACCCGCGATTCCATCGACCGCGTCATCACCTGGGCCAGGCCCTTCAACAACCCCCAGGAACCCCTCGGCTCCGCCTCATAGCGATCGATCGCGACCACTGAAAGTTGTCGTACACCTGTTCTAGTGTGTGGTCATGGTCGAGGAGTTGGCGCAAGCAGACGACGCGGTCGCTGCCTGCGTTGACGACGCCGCCTGGGCTCTCGCCGAGCACGAGCTGATCGCGGCGCTCGACGCCGCACACCGCCTGGAGCAACGTCTCGCCGCCGTGAAGCTGGCGTTCGTGCGGGAGGTGGACGGTCGGGGCACTGCGGTCGCGCAGGGCGCGTCCAGCACCGCGGTCTGGTTGCGTGAGCGACTGCGGTTGACCATTCCCGCAGCCCGTCGGCTGGTCGATCTCGCGGCGTGCGTCGACGCGGCCCCGCCGGCTGTGCGGGGCGCGCTGGCGGCCGGCGCGGTCAGCGTGGAGCAGGTGCGGGTCATCGCCGACACCGTGAGCACTGTGCAGACGGTCGCCGGGCCGGAGGTGGCCGACAAGGCCGTCGGTGTGCTGGTCGACTGGGCCGGGCAGTTCGACCCCATGCTGCTGCGCAAACTCAGCACCCGCATCCTCGACCACGTCGCACCCGACATCGCCGACGCCGCCGCCCAGGCCGCACTGGAAGCCGACGCCCGCCGAGCCAACCGCGACCGCCACGTCACGATGTCCACGCTGACCGACGGCCGACTCCGACTCACCGGCATCCTCGACAGCGAAACCGCCGGCCTGCTGCGCGCCGCGATCGACCCGCTGACCGCCCCGTCCGGCCCCGACGACCAGCGCTGCGCCGGGCAGCGCCGCCATGACGCCCTCGCTGACCTCTGCCGGCTCAGCCTGCGCACCGGGGAGCTACCCGAACACGGCGGCGACCCCGCGCAAATCGTCGTCACCACCAGCTACGACGCCCTCGCGGGACAACTCGGCGCCGCCACCCTGGACACCGGCCTGCACCTCACCCCGCAAACGGTGCGCCGACTCGCCTGCGACGCCGCGATCCTGCCCGCCGTGCTCGGCGGCACCGGCCAGGTCCTCGAGCTCGGCCGACAACGCCGCCTCGTCACCGGCCCACTACGCCGCGCCCTCGTGTTACGCGACGGTGGCTGCGCCTTCCCCGGCTGCGACCGACCACCCCGCTGGTGCGACGCCCACCACATCCGGCACTGGGCCGACGGCGGCCCCACCAACCTCAACAACGCCGTCCTACTCTGCGGCCACCACCACCGACACCTCCACCACAACGACTGGACCGTCCAACTCGGCAACGACAACCACCCCGACTTCATACCGCCCGCCTGGCTCGACCCCGACCAACTCCCCCGCCGCAACCACTACCACCGACGGACATAGACACAACCAGCGGAGAGCAATCACTCCTGCCGTGGTGACGAGGCATGCCCTCGGGACTACTCCACGAGT
This sequence comes from Micromonospora sp. A202, assembly GCF_006715105.1. Taxonomy (NCBI): domain Bacteria; kingdom Bacillati; phylum Actinomycetota; class Actinomycetes; order Micromonosporales; family Micromonosporaceae; genus Micromonospora; species Micromonospora sp. A202. The sequence goes on from NZ_VFMP01000001.1 coordinate 3,771,943, forward strand.
GGTCGGCCGCGCCGATGCCCGACATCGGGCCCTTCTGCGCCGCCGTCGACGGGCACCGCCCGCGCTGCTGCCGCCCACGATCGCTGGTCTCTAGACGGCCTCCGCTGAGTGCGGACGCGTTCGCTCGCCCCACCGGACGACCGCCGGGGCGGCGAGCCCGACCGCGACGAAGATGCCGCCCATCAGCAGCCATCCGGGGGCACCCCAGGCGATGCAGAGCAGGCCCAGTAAGGAGGGTGCGGCGACGTTGGCCAGGCCCGTGCCGAGCCCGGAGATTCCCGTGTACTGCCCCTGCGCGTGCGCAGGCGCGAACCGGAACTGCAACTCGAGTGAGCCCGCCGCCTGCCACAGCTCGCCGACGGTGTGCGCGGCGACCCCCAGCGTCATCACCGTAACGGCGAGCCAGCCGGGCATCGCCGCCGTGGCGGCGATCAGGGCCATCCCGATCAGGAACGCCAACCCGGAGCGGCGCATGGCCCGACCGGCCGCTGGACTGGTGTCGATCCCCCGGCTCGCTCTGACCTGGAGTGACGCCACGAGGGCGGTGTTGACCAGCACGGCCACTCCGACGAACCAGCGCGGCGCGTGGGTCTGCGAGACGATCCACACCGGCAGCGCGAAGACCAGCACCTGGCCCTGAATTCCCAGGATGGCGTCCAGCGCGGTGACTGCCAGATAGGGCTTGTCCTTCAGTGCGATCCAGCGCCCGGTCATCTGGGGCACTGGAATGGGCGGCAACGAGGGCAGCCGAGTGATGATCGCGGCGCACGCCAGGAAACTGATGGCGTTGCCGACGACCAGGGCCAGGTAGGCCGCACGGGTGTCCAGTTGCACCGCGGCGCCCGCGGCGAGGGCGCCACAACATCCGGCGAGGTTGGCGACCGAACGCAGATAGGCCCGGTACCGGGCCAGGTGCGTGCCGCCGAAACCCCGCACCAGCGGACCGCGAGACGCCCCGCCGGCTGAGTGGGCGAGCTGGGTCAGGCAGACCAGGACGACGAACAGCCAGAACGTGTGCACGAAGGCCAGGGCGGCCATGGTGGCGGCACGGATGATCAGAGTCAGCAGATAGATCTCGCGCGGCCCCCGCCGATCGGCGAGATGCCCCACCGGGATCCCGGCGAGCATCCCGACGAACGCTGCGATGCCCATGCCCAGAGCGACCTGCGCAAGGGGAAGCCCGACGGATCGGGTGAAGAAGAGCACGGCGCTGGCCATGAAGATGCCACTTCCGAGCATGTTGACGAAGGTCGCGAAGGCCAGGACACGCCGAGGGCCGTGATCGGGGATGAGTCCTCGGGCAACGAGCCATGAGCTGTCGGGCGGCGGGATGGGGATGGGCGTTGTCGCTGCCTGCACAGGAACGGACCTTCCGTCGGAGGGTCGTGGGCTCGCGGCAGGGCCGCATCCTGCCGGGCCGCTACTCGAGGCTGGCCAAATCGTCCGGCGACAGGACCAGCGCCCCGGCGGCCAGGTTCTCGACCAGGTGATCGGGGTTGCCGGTACCGGGGATGGCCAGCAGGTGCGGGCCGCGGCTGAGGGTCCACGCGATACGCACCTGCGCCGGCGTCGCGCCGTGCGTGCGCGCGACGGCTTGCACTGCCGCGTTGGCGGCCACACCGCCAGCCTCACGTCCGTCGCCGGCGATCGCGAAGAACGGCACGAACGCGACACCCTGGTCGCCGCAGGTACGCACGAACTGGTCATGCATGCGTCGGGTGTCGACACCGTACGTGTTCTGCACGCAGACCACCGGGGCGATCGCCTGCGCCTGCGCGAGGTGCTGTGGGCGAATGTTGGACAGGCCGAGATGCCGGATGAGACCGGCGTCGCGCAGCTCGGCCAGCGCGCCGAAGTGCTCCGCGACCGAGTCCAGTCCGTGCTGGCGCAGGTTCACCACATCCAGATGGTCGCGGCCGAGTTGGCGCAGGTTCTCCTCGACCTGCCCGCGCAGCTGGTCCGGCCGGGCCAACGGCAGCCATTCCCCCGAGGGGTCGCGGCCGGGCCCGACCTTGGTGGTGATGACCAGGTCATCGGCGTACGGCGACAGCGCACTATTGATCAACTCGTTGGCCGACCGGAGCGGCGAGAAGTAGAACGAGGCTGTGTCGATGTGGTTCACGCCGAGCTCGACCGCGCGGCGCAGCACGCCGACGGCCCGCGCGCGGTCGCTCGCCGCGCTGCCGTTGCCCGTCAGGCGCATAGCGCCGAATCCGATCCGGTTGACGGTCAGGTCGCCGAGGGTCCAGGTGCCAGCGGAACTCGCACTGATCATGTTCGTGGGCATTGGGCGAACTTAGCCACCGCCGCTGACCTGCGCAGTCGGTCGTCTGCCCGATACCGACCGCGCAGAATCGTTGTTAAGTTATCTATCGTGGGAAGCGCTCCGAAGGCAGCGCAGTGACAGCCCGCATTTCCCCTCGGTCCTGGTGCCCTACCGTCCACGTCTGACGGATCCGCCTCCGAAGGCACGGTCGCCGTCGCTCAGCGCGGTCCCGATCAGCACGGTCGTGGCCTCGCCTCCTGCCCACGGTCGTTCAGCGCTCGGGCCGGGGTCTTGTGGCAGCGGGTCGTGCGATATCTTTCGCGCGAAATCGAGACGGGGACGGGACTCAATGACGCGCACGATGCCGGCTGGCCCAACCATCGTCGGCGCGCTGACGTCGGCGATCCTGCTGTTCACGACCGGGTGTTCGGGGCAGTCCGACACTCCCGCGCCGGCAGCGGCCATGCAGTCGTCGCCCCCCGCTGCGGCGATGCGCATCGATAAGCCGGCCAAGCTCCTGGGCACCTGGACCGAGTCCGTGGATCGGGTCATCCGCGGCCAAGCTGAGCAGAACATGGGCAACTTCAAGAAGCTGCTCGCCGCTGGGCCCACCAGCGCTACGGGCACCGCCTACGTCCGGGCCGAAGAGGTGTACTCCCGTGAGCGCGGGCTGCACATTCCCAGCGATGACCAGCGGGTCATCCTGATCAGCGCGGTGTCCGGCACGATCACCGACCCGACCGCGACACTGAACAAGATCTTCGCCGGGCTGCCAAAGGTCACCGACGTCGGGTCGGTCGTGCCGGGCCCGCTGGGCGGGGTGGCCGGCTGCGGCACCGGTCAGGCCGGGACGGGCATCCCAGTCGACGTCTGCGTGTGGAGTGATCAGCACACCATCGGCATGGTGACCTTCATGAATTTCACCAAGGCCGATGACCCGCGAGGTGTGTTCGGTCAGATCCGCGCCGAACTGGAACGCCCCGCGCGGTGACTTGACCTCAAGCTCGGGTGAGGTCCTAACCTCCGGTATCGGAGGTAAGGCATGAGCATGGAATTTACCGCGTGGACGTCTCTGCACCACGCGATGAACGCGCAGGAAGAACGACCACTGTCCCGTGTCACCCTGAAGCGCATCGTGGAGTTCGCGCGGCCGCACCGGGCCCTGATCGTCAGGTTCCTGCTGCTGAGCGTGGTGACGGCGGTCCTCACGGTGGCGGCACCCGTCCTCGCCGGACGGGTGGTCGAGGCTATCGTGGACGGCGCCGACAGCGGCGTCGTGATCCGGTTGGCGGTGCTGATCGCCGTGATCGCCCTGGCCGAAGCCGGCCTGGGTCTGGTGACACGGTTCCATTCCGCCAGCATCGGTGAGGGGCTCATCGTCCAGCTGCGGACGGCCGTCTTCGACCACGTGCAGCGCATGCCGGTGGCGTTCTTCACCAGGACGCGCACCGGAGCGCTGGTCAGCCGCCTGAACAACGATGTGATCGGTGCGCAGCGGGCCTTCAGCGACACGCTGTCCGGGGTGGTCGGCAATGCGGTCACCCTGGCACTGACGTTGGCGGTGATGCTCAGCTTCTCGTGGCAGATCACGGTGCTGGCGCTCGTACTGCTGCCCATCTTCGTTCTCCCGGCGCGCCGGATGGGTTCGAAGCTCGCCCAGTTGCAGCGTGAGGCGGCCGAGCACAACGCGGCCATGAGCACGCGGATGACGGAACGCTTCTCCGCGCCCGGCGCGACCCTGGTCAAGCTGTACGGACGGCCGGCCGAGGAGTCCGCCGAGTTCGCTGCACGGGCGCGTCGGGTGCGGGACATCGGCATCCGTACCGCCATGCTCCAGTGGGTCTTCATCACCGCGCTCACCGTCGTCGGCTCGCTGGCGCTGGCCCTGGTCTACGGGCTGGGTGGTCTCTACGCCCTCCGGGGCAGCCTCGACGCTGGGACCGTGGTCGCCCTCGCGCTGCTGCTGTCGCGTCTCTATGCGCCGTTGACCTCGCTGGCCAGCGCCCGGGTGGAGGTGATGAGCGCGCTGGTGAGCTTCGAGAGGGTGTTCGAGATCCTCGACATCAAGCCGCTGATCCTCGACCGGCCCGACGCCCGGCCGCTTCCCGACGGGCCGGTCGCGGTGGAGTTCGACGACGTACGGTTCGGCTACCCGTCGGCGGACAAGGTGTCGCTCGCGTCTCTCGAAGATGTGGTGAAACTCGATGCCCGCGGCGGCGAGGAAGTGCTGCACGGTGTGTCGTTCCGCGCCGAGGCGGGGCAGATGGTCGCCCTCGTCGGCTCCTCCGGGGCGGGCAAGTCGACGATCGCGCAACTCCTCCCCCGCCTGTACGACGTCGAGGACGGCGCGGTGCGGCTCGCCGACGTCGACGTACGCGACCTGTCAGCCGAGTCGATCCGGACGGCGCTGGGTGTCGTCACCCAGGACGGGCATCTCTTCCACGAGAGCATCCGCGCCAACCTGGCGTTCGCTCAGCCGGACGCCACGGAGGACGAGATGTGGGAGGTGCTCCGGCGGGCCCGCCTCGACGACCTGATCCGCACACTTCCCGATGGGCTCGACACCGTCGTCGGTGAACGCGGGTACCGGTTGTCGGGCGGGGAACGGCAACGGCTCACCATCGCGCGGCTGCTGCTGGCCCGTCCGCGCGTGGTCATCCTCGACGAGGCCACCGCGCATCTCGACTCCACCTCCGAGGCCGCGGTTCAGGAGGCTCTCGCCGAAGCCCTGACCGGCCGGACGAGCGTGGTCATCGCACACCGACTCTCCACCATCCGGGCGGCCGACCAGATCCTCGTCGTCGAAGACGGACGCATCGTCGAGCGTGGGCGACACGGCGACCTGCTCGACGCCGGCGGCCGGTATCAGGAGTTGTACCGCACCCAGTTCGACCAGGACCAGCCGACGGTGAAGGAGCAACGCGTCGCCATCTGAGGCGCGCCTGCTCCACGACCCGCGCCGCCGCCCGCCCGGGGGATCCCCGTGACGGGCGGCGGCGCCGGACGGTCAGTCGTCGTCGTTGTCGTCGTCGTTGTCGTCGTTGTCGTCGTCGTCGTCGTTGTCGTCGTTGTCGTCGTCGTCGTTGTCGTCGTCGTTGTCGTCGCCGTCGACCGGCTCCTGCTCGGCCTTGACCACCGAACCGTTGTCCCGGTCGACGTCCACCTCGTGCTCGGTGTCGCCAGCGACGATCTCGACGCTCCACACCGGTCGACCGTGCTCCTGCTCGGACTCGACCTCGACGATCTGACCGCCACCGGCCTTGGCGAGCGCGATCTCACCGGCACGCTTCTCGTCGACCGCGCTACCCGCCGGCGAGGTGCCAGCTGACGGCGTGCCGCTGGACGGCGTACCCGATGGGGTCTCGGCCGACGGCGTGCCGCTGGCCGACGGCGAACCGCTGGCCCCGGGCGCGTCCGTGGCCGTCGGCGCGACGGTCGCCGCGGCGAGCGTCGTGCCGCCGGTCCGCGAGTCGTCCGCGGCGTTGACGCCCAGCGCGATCCCGGCCACCGCCAGCACCGCCGAACCGCCGACCGTCGCCAGAAGCAGATTGGTGCGCTTCATGGTGGTGTCCACCTTTCCTCGGTTGTCGACTCCGAGGATCGGTCAAATCGGGATAGCAGCGCGCTGTCGGGACGCTAAGGCCAGGTTAAGGCGGTCGACGGGCAGGTCAGCCGCGCCGGTTGAGTTCCGCTTCGAGCCGCTGGACGAGCGTCGCGGTCCTTGCTGGCACGCTCGTTGCGCAGTGCGGTCTTGAGCTGTCGCGTATCGAGGCCCCGGACCAGCTTGGCCGCCTCGGCAACCGACATCTCGGTCATCCGGCCGGCCGTGGTGGCGTCTCGACGCGCTCGCTTGGCCGGGCCGGTGTTCGCGACGTACTGCCTGCCGGTGCGGGAGGCTTCGCGCTTCTTGGTGTCGGTCGCGCGCTTCTGGCTCTCGGACATCTCGTCCCAGGCCTTCTTGGGCAGGTAGCGACTCGTCGTGTCGCCCTTGCGCGCCCGTGTGTCGCCCTCTTTCGTCTGCCATTTCTCGTTGCCCCAGCGCTGGAGCGACTTCTGCCGCTCGTCCTTTTCGCCGAGGAATCCCCCGCCGCGCTTCTTGTACTCCTGGGTGACCAGCTGCGACTTGCGCGCCGACCACTGTCCCGGCCGGCCGCCCTTGTCGGAGGACTTGATCTCTTCCTTGATCTGCTCTCTGAGCTCGGGTTTCGTGTACCGCGCCATGACTCGCAGCTACCCGGGACCGCAGCGGCTATGCCTGCCGCGGTGACGTCGGTGGTCCGAGTCGCAGCAGCACCTGTGCCCCGCCCCGCGGGCCGGTCCGCAACTCCAGGCGACCGCCGGCGGTCTGCGCGGCGCGGCGGGCGATGTCCAGGCCGAGGCCGGTCGAGCCGGCCGCGCTCGCGCCCCGGCGGACGGCGCCGACCGGCATGCCCGGCCCCTCGTCGGCGACGCTGAGGACCACCTCCCCCGCGTCCGAGGCGAGCCGGACGGCGAACGACGTTCCATCGGGGGTGTGCGCGAAGACGTTGCCGAGCAGGGCGTCGACGGCCGCCGCCAGGTCGTCCGCTGCCACACCGACCGGGAGAGGCCCAGGTGCCAGGTCGAGGATGACGGCCCGGCCGGTGTCCTCGGCCAGCACAGACCAGAACGCGACCCGGTCGGCGACGATCGCCGCAGCGTCCGAGGCAGCCGGGCCCGCCGCCGGTGAATGCCGCCACCGGGCCTGCCGGATCAGCCCGGTGACCGCACGTTCGAGACCATCGGCGGCGGCGGTGATCCGGGCCGCGTCGTCCGGGTCGCGCAGCGACTCCGCCTCCAGCCGCAACGCCGTCAGCGGTGTCCGCAACCGGTGGGACAGGTCGGCGACCTGCTCGCGTTCCTGGACGAGGAGCACCTGGATCCGGGTGGCGAGGTGGCTGAGCGCACCAGCCACCTCGCGCAGCTCGGGCGGGCCGGCCGGGGTGACCCGGGCGTCCAGCTCCGCGTTGGCGAGCCGGTGCGAGACGGCGGAGAGGTCGCTGATCGGCCGGACCAGGGTGCGTGCCAGCCGGTCGGCGACCAGCAGCCCGATCAGCACGAGGATCACGCCGAGCAGCGCGAGCACCAGCCAGGCCCGGGTGACCCCGGCGGTCAGTTCGTGCTGCGGCACCACAATCCGGATCACGCCGGTGCCGTCCGCCCGGCCCTGCACGGCGATGACCACCTCCCGGCCAGCCGCCGACTCCCCGGTGAGGCTCTGCCCACGCGCGGCCAGGGCCACCGCCGGCGTACGGGGGGTCTGGGCGCCGAGCACCGTGCCGTCCGGCAGGAACACGCTCACCGGTCGTCCGGACTCCGCGGCGAGCTGCTCGAGGGTGAGCCGGATGGTCGCCGCGTCGGCGGTGCCGACCACCGGCACGAGACTCTGCGCGTCAGCGGTGGCCCGAACGGTGGCCCGGTCCTCGGCGACAGTGCGGACCAGCAGCGCCAGCGGCACCAGGAAAGCGATGAGGGTCAGCACACTGACCGCGGCGACCAGCAACGCGAGCCGTGCCCTCACGGCTGCGCCGCCGGCGCTTCGAGACGCACCCCGACACCGCGCACGGTGTGCAGGTAACGAGGCTGCTGGGCGTTCTCCCCCAACTTGCGACGCAACCAGGACAGGTGCACGTCGACGGTCTTGTCGGCACCCCCGTAGGGGATCTGCCAGACCTCGGTGAGCAGTTCACGCTTCGTGACCACCTGGCCGGGCCGGCCGGCGAGGTGGTGCAGAAGGTCGAACTCGCGCGGCGTCAGCTCGACCAACACCCCGTCCAGGGTGACCTGCCGGGCCCGGGGATCGACGCGCAGCCCGCCGACGACGAGCGCCGGGTCCTGCGCGTCGGCACCGGAGGGCCCTCGCCGCAGCACCGCCCGGGCGCGGGCGTCGAGCTGCGCCGCCGTGAACGGCTTGACCAGGTAGTCGTCGGCACCGGCGTCGAGCACCCGTACGATCTCGGCCTCGTCGTCGCGCGCGGTGGCCACGATGACCGGCACCGAGCTGACCGCGCGCAGCATCCGCAGCAGCTCGCGTCCGTCCAGGTCGGGCAGGCCCAGGTCGAGCACGACGAGATCGGGACGGTCCTCCAGTGCGTCGCGGAGCCCGGCCATCGCGGTCGAGGCCGCGGCCACCGCATGGCCGCGTTCCCGCAGGGCACGGATCAGCGGGGTACGGATGGTTAGGTCGTCCTCGATGAGCAACAGGCGGGCCACAGCTGGCAGGCTAACCGCTACCGCTGTCGGCGAGGCGCACGTTAACCATGCCTTAGCGTCCGGATGTGCCAACGACAAGGACGGATCGGGGATAGTCAGAGCATGGGCCGTCGTTCGATTCTCGTCGCCGCCGGGTGGGTGGCCACCGTCGCCGTGGCGACCCTGATCGGGTTGGGCGCGATCCGGTTGGTGGGCGAGAGCCTCACCGGCACACCGGGTGGGGTGCGCAGCGAGGCCGAGATCGAACGGGCGCTCGCCTCGCCGGAGCCGGTGCCCACCGGTACGACGGGCACCGCCTCAGTCGGGCCGGGCACGGCCAGCCCCACGCCGAGCGCGAGCTCCGGGGTCCGCCGGGGGTTCGCCACCGAGGGCGGCACGGCCGTGGCCGAGTGCGGTGCCGGTGGCGTACGCCTCGTCTCCTGGGCGCCCGCGCAGGGCTACCGGGTCAGGGACGTGGACCGGGGCCCGGACGACGACGTCGAGGTCAAGTTTCGGGGGCCGACTCGGGAGTACGAGTTGAAGGTGCGCTGCATCGGCTCGGAGCCGGTGGCCGTCGCCGACGACTGACGGCCCGGGAGCAGGTGAGGTGAGTGTCGCGGCGGTTCACCGGCTCTGCAGGGCGTCCACCAACCGCCTGAGCGTCTCGCGCGCATTCTCGAGATCCCTGAGGCTGAGACCGGCTCGTTCCACGGCGTCCCGGCGGTCGGCGTCGGAGCGTTCCAGGAGGCCGGTGAGCGTGGCCAGCCCTGCCGTCGTGAGTGTCACCAGTGGCGCGCGGCGGTGATCGGGGTTGTCGTGCAACTCCACCATCCCGGCACGGGCCAGGTCGTCGACCACTCGCTGCACGCTCTGCCGAGCGAGGCCGAGTCTGCGCGCCGCGCTCGCGACGGTGCGGGCACCGTCGGAGAGCACGCTCATCACGTGCCATCGGGCGGCAGTTTGGCCCTCTTCTCGGGCGAGCTCCTCGCTTGAGCGCCGAGACTCGCCTGCCAGTTCGTACACGTCTGCCACCAGCAGCCGATACGCGTCGACCCGGTCCTGTTTCCGTTCGGTCATCGGCAGCACCTTACCACACGTTGACAGCCTACTACTGGAATGACAGCATGCTGTCATGATTCTTCGACTGTGGAGCGGGTGGACGGAGCCCGCTCTCGCTGACGCCTACGATCGGCTGTTGACGCAGGACATCGCGCCCGCGATCCTCGCCCGGGGGGTGGCCGGGCTTCGGGAGCTTCGGGTTCTGCGTCGTTCCCCGCAGGAGCTGGACCCCGCCGAGGGCAGCGAATTTCTCACCGCCATGACTTTCACGGACTTCGCCGCAGTGTCGGCCTTCACCGGCGGCGATCCGTCCGCCTCCGTTGTCCCGCCTGCCGCCCGCGATCTGCTCGGACGCTTCGATCGGCAGTCGCGGCACTATCTGACCCGAGCGGTGTTCCGCGCCGGTGATGGCCAGCCGCCAGGCGTCGGGTGAACACCCGTCCACCTCACTGACCCATTGGCTGCTCGCGGTCGGCGTTCCGGCCGAGGGCGACCGTCCGCAGGGTCTCCTCTCTCCGCCGCACCAATAGCGCCCCGCAAGCCGGCGCCGACCAGATTCCGCACGTCGGCGGCGCCGGGTCGTCGCTGGCCCGGCCGTGCACCAACGAGGAGCACGGCCAGCATCTCGTCCTCGTACACCCGACGGTGTTCCCACGGATAGAAGGCCAGCAGCCGCCGGTAGCGGCGCTCCAGATCGTCGCTGCTCACGCCGCGCCTCCGTCGGTCAGTAGCCACACCCGAGCGGCGTCCGCGTTGTGTCGCAGGCGAGCTGCATTGACGGACGTGGCCGGCACGGATCACCGTGCCGGCCACGTCAACGGTGGTGGTTCAGCTGATGTAGGCCTCCACCTCCCAGAGCGAGTGCCCGTACCCGGTGCCCCGGGCGGTGCCGTTGATCCGCAGGTAGCGGCCGTTGGCACCAAGCGCGCTGTGCTCGTCCACACCGCCGACCGCGCCGGTCACCGTCTTCACCGTCGTCCAGGTGGTGCCGTCGTTAGAGGTCTGGATCTGGTACGCGCTGCTGTACGCCGCCTCCCAGCTCAGCTTGACCCGACCGATCGCTGTGGGACTGCCGAGGTCGACGCGGATCCACTGCGGGTCGGAGAACGTGCTCGACCAGCGGGTGGTGAGGCTGCCGTCCACCGCCTGGGCGCCGGACACGTCGGCCCCCTCGTTGCTGGAGGTCGACGTGGGCTTGTTGAGCAGAAGGTTGCCGCCGGAGGGGCCACCGGTGCCGCCGTACACCTCGAACTCGAACAGTGAGTAGCCCCAGGCGGTCCCCCGGGTGGCGCCCAGGAGCCGGACGTACCGGCCGGACCCGCTGAGCCCGGTCAGGTCGTCCACCCCGCCGTCGCCGCCGGTCACCGTACGGATCGTGGTGAAGTTGACCCCGTCCGGCGAGGTCTGGATCTGGTAACCACTGCCGTATGCCGCCTCCCAGGTCAGCTTGACCCGGTTGAGCGAGTACGTGGCACCGAGGTCCACGTCGATCCACTGCGGGTCACTGAAGGCGCTGCCCCACCGGGTTCCGGCCACGCCGTCGAACGCGTTGGCCGCGCCGTACGCGCCCTCGAAGCTGGACGCTCGTGCCGGCTTGCCCCGGGCCAGGTTGGTGCCCGGCTCGGGATCCGGGTCCGGGTCCGGGTCCGGTCCGGGACCGCCGGGGCTGGTGGAGAGGGTGAACTCGTCGATGTCGAACCACGGCCCAGCGCCCTTGAAGACCAGGAACAGGGTCCGGGTGCCGGTCGGGGCGGTGACCCCACCGGTGACCGTGGCGAAATTGGCGTACCCACCGGTGGGGACCACGGTGGCCGAGCCGACCAGCGGCCCGGTGGGCGAGTCGACCCGCAACTCCACCGTGCCGCCGCCACCGGCCGGTGCTCCGACCCGGGCGCTGAACGACTGGACGCCGGTCAGGTTGTAGGGCCGGAACGAGATCCAGTCGTTGTTGTCGACGTAGCCGACCGCCGCGCCGCCGTGCCCCGCTGCCCCGGCGACGATCTGGACACCTGACGAGTCACCGAAGTGCTCGGCCTGGCGTACCCGAGGTTGCAGGACGGCCTGGGTGTGCGTGGTCAGCGGCGGCTGACCCCCACCGCCCAGGTCGGTGTACTCGGCGTCGATGATGCCGAAGATGTTCGCCGCGGTGTCGTGCTCGCCGTCCGCCGAGGTCTGGATGACGCCGGAGCAGCCCTGCACGCTGCCGAGTTGGTGGCCGTGCGAGTCGTGGCCGAGGACGTAGTTCACCTTCACCCGGGCGCAGTTGATCGCACCGTCCTGGGCGTCGGTGACGGTGACCGAGAACGGCACGGCGTCCCCGAAGGTGAAGGTCTGCCCGTTCAACGGGGTGTTCACTGTGACCACCGGGGCGCTGTTGCCGACAGTGACCACCACGCTCGCGGTGGCCGTCTTGCCGGTGGTGTCCCGGACCGTCAACGTCGGGCTGCGGGTCCCGTTGGTGGTGTACGTGAAGCTCGGGTTGGCCGCTGTCGAGTCGGTGGTGCCGTTGTTGTCGAAGTCCCAGGCGTAGGCGAACGGGTCACCGTCCGGGTCGAGCGTGCCGGCCGAGGAGAAGGCCACTGTCAGCGGCGCGGTGCCGCTGGTCGGGGTGGCCGAGACCTTGGCGACGGGCGCTCGGCCCTCGCGGGCGTACTCGATGCGGTAGAGCGCCGAGTTGGCGTCGCCGTTGAACCAGCCGGTGCCGTAGTCGAGCACGTAGAGCGCGCCGTCCGGCCCGAACTCCATGTCCATGACCTGCGTGCCGGTCCACGGGAACGGGTTGATCTTCAGCGGTTGGCCGGACGCGTCGAGCTTGATGTTCTTGATCCAGCGGCGACCGAACTCACCGGCGAAGTAGGTCCCGTCGTAGTACTCGGGGAACGCCACGGGCGAGGTGTTGTTCGGGTCGTACCGGTAGACCGGGCCGCCCATCGGCGACAGGCCACCGCCGGTGAACTCCGGCGGCGAGCCGGAGCCGCCGTACGGCAGCCACGCCGGGACGGCCGGCGGCAGCTGGGTGATGCCGGTGTTGTTGGGTGAGTTGTTGACCGGCCCGCCCGCGCAGTTGAACTTCGGCCCGGACGGGCCAGACGGGAAGGTGTAGTCGTTGTACGCGTCGTTGCGGGCGGTGCAGTACGGCCAGCCGTAGAAGCCGGGCCGGTCGATCCGGGCGAACTCCACGTTGCCCGCCGGCCCCCGGTTCGGGTCGGCGGTGCCCGCGTCGGGACCGTAGTCACCGAGGTAGACGATGCCGGTGGCCTTGTCCACGCTCATCCGGAACGGGTTGCGGAAGCCCATCGCGTAGACCTCCGGGCGGGTCCGCGCGGTGCCCGGGGCGAACATGTTGCCGGCCGGGATGGTGTAACCGCCGGCGGCGCTCGGCTTGATCCGGAGCACCTTGCCGCGCAGGTCGTTGCTGTTCGCCGAGGTGCGCTGCGCGTCGAACGCCGGGTTGCGCCCGGCCCGCTCGTCGATCGGGGTGAAGCCGGCAGAGTCGAACGGGTTGGTGTCGTCACCGGTGGACAGGTAGAGGTTGCCCGCCGCGTCGAAGTCCATGTCACCGCCGACGTGGCAGCACATGCCCCGGCTGGTCGGGACGTTGAGGATCAGCGTCTCGCTGGCCAGGTTGATGGTGTTGTCCGCGTTGACGGTGAACCGGGCCAGCCGGTTGACGCCTTCCCAGACGGCGAACTCGGCCGGGGTGCCGGTGGCCGGGGCGCCGCCACCGGGGGTGCTCAGTGGCGGGGCGAAGTAGGCGTACACCCAGCGGTTGGTGGCGAAGTTCGGGTCGGCCTTGATGCCCTGCAGACCCTCCTCGTCTCCGGTGTAGACCGGCAGGGTCGCGGCGATCTTGGTGTTGCCGGCGGCGTCGGTGTGCCGGATCACGCCGTTGCGGGAGGTGTGCAGCACGCCCCGGTCCGGCAGGACGGTCAGGCTCATCGGCTCACCGGTCTCGGCCGCGCCCTTGGCCAGCTCCACCTGTTGGAAGCTGCTGGTGACGGTGGGACCGCAGTCGGCGTCGACCTCCCCGGCCGCGGTCCTGATGCCACCGAGCAGGTGCTGACGGAAGCTCGCCTCGGTGTACGACGCGTCGGTGTGCCCCAGGCCGGTGTACCAGGCCCGGCCGCCGGAGTAGTTCTGGCACCAGGAGATCGGGTGGTCGGCGCCCATGCTCCCGCCGGTGTAGGTGCTCTCGTCCAGCGTGGCCAGCACGTGCACATTGCCGCGGGGGTTGGTGCGGTAGTTGTACAGCTCGTCGAACCGGTTCCACCGCTGCGGCAGCGTCGCGGTGGACGGGTGCACCTGGTCGGCGACCTTGACGGTGACGTTCTGCTCGGCGGGGTGCGAGGCGAAGTACGCCCCAACCAGCCCGCCGTACCAGGGCCAGTCGTACTCGGTGTCGGAGGCGGAGTGCACGCCGACGTAGCCGCCGCCGCCGGTGATGTAGCGCTCGAACGCGGCCTGCTGGGCGGCGTTGAGCACGTCGCCGGTGGTGGACAACCAGATCACCGCGGCGAACCGGTCGAGGTTGGCGTCGGTGAACTGGGCGGCGTCCTCGGTCGCCTCGACGGTGAAGCCGTTGGCGGCGCCGAGCTGCTGGATGGCGGTGATGCCCGGGGTGATGGATCCGTGCCGGAATCCGGCGGTCTTGCTGAAGACCAGCACGGTGAAGGGTGCGGCGCTGGCCGTGGGCGGCGCGGCGACGATGCCTCCGGCCACGAGGATCGTGCTCAGCGCGAGGCCGAGCCACGATCTCAGGGATCTGCGCACGGTGGGGTCCTTTCGCGGTGCGAGGGACGGCGTGCGCCGATCACGCCTGGCGGTGGTGGGACGAGATATGTGAATGCATCGTTGCGTCCGAATCACGGGCGCGTCAAGCACTCTCCCACCATCCGTGAGAGCGTTATCTCCGCAGGTCAGGGACGACCGTCGAGAGCTAGATCGAATAACGGTTTTCCGGCTGCGATCCGTGCGCGGAGGCCCCCGAGGTGCGGTGGACGCGCTCGCGGCCCGACGCGCTCGGTGACTGACCGAATCGGATCACCACTGTTAGGTAAGCCTGGCCTATGCAAAATATCCCCGAAAGAGATGACTGATGGGGATTTGTCCCGTCGGTGCCGGGTACTGGGATTGCCCGGCACCACCGACGGAAGCGAGATCGCCGATGACTGACATGCTGGAGATGCCGCGGGTTCACGAGTGCACCGTCACCGACTGCGGCTACAACCACGATGGCTGCCACGCGTTCGCCATCACCATCGGGCAGGAGAACGGGCACGAGAACGCCAACTGCGCCACGTTCATCGACACCTCGGCGAAGGGCGGGCTGGACCGGGTCATCGCCCAGGTCGGCGCCTGCAAGCGCAGCGACTGCCAACACAACGCCGAGTTGGAGTGCCACGCACCGTCCATCCGGGTCGGCCCGGGGCAGGACATCGCCGACTGCCAGACGTACCAACCGCGCTGAGCCCTGCGGGCACCGATGGAGGCGGCCGTGACGGCCGCCCCCGTCGCGCCTCAGATCACGCCAGGTACGACCACCGCTCTCAGCGACCGCCCGCGACCAGCTCGGCGATCATTCCCTCGCAACTGCGGGCGACGACCTGCGCCCCGCGCCGCTGCGCCAGCGGAAGCAGTGGGTCCTCGGCCCGGTCCCGCCACCGCCACTGCGCGTCGGCGGCGACCTGCCAGAGCCGCTGCGCGGTCGCCTCGTGCTCGACACCGAGCCGGGCGGCGAGACCCACCCCGTTGCCCCCGACCAGTCGCTGCGCCTCGTCGGCCAGCTCCACGTCGAACCCGAGCCGGGTGTTGCGCAGCGCCACCAGCAGGCGCAGCTCCCGGAACTCGTGCGCACCGGCGAGGATCTGCTCGACCGCGCCAACCAGCTCGTCGGAGCCCCGGGTGGGCTCGGCCCGCAGCAGCGTCTCCACCGCGGCCAGCGCGGACCGCGCCTTGAGCGTGTCGCGGCGATCGATGAAACAACGGGTCACCGACTCCCGCAGCTCGGTGAGGCCACTGCGCCGGATGAGTTCGGCGGAGAGCTTCACCCGACTGTCGAAGCCACTGCGGACCAGGGTGGCCGCCAGCCGGACACCGAAGATCCCGAACCTGTCCAGCAGCGCGCCGCGGACATCGGTCTCCAGCCGTACCGGCAGCTCGCCACGGAGGAAGCGCTCGGCGGAGATCAGGTGGGCGTCCAACTCCGCCCGGGGCACCGAGGCCAACGTCGCGAGCGCCGCGAAGTCCGATTCGCCGAGCATCCGGCCCGCCAGGCCGAGCATCCCGCTGCACGCCACCACGTTCACGCTGACTGCGCTCACCCGTGGATCGCGGTAGTGCCGCCGGGCGAGCTGACGCGCGCTGAGCAGACCGTCGATCCGACCTCCCCCGGTCTCGTCCGCCCGGGACAACACCATGATCACGTTGATCGGGGCGGCCTGCCCGACGGCGCCGTCCCGGCCCGCCTCCAGCATCCGCAGATCACTGTCGCGACCGTCACGGGTCAGGTACAACACCGCGTCCGAGTCCCGCAGCATCCGCTCCACCAACGGCACCCGGCCCTGCTCGACGTCGCCCGGGAGCGCCGGGGTGTCGATCAGCGTGACCTGCCGAAGCGCGCGCGTCGGCCACTGCACCACGATGTCGCGTACGTCCCCGATATCCCAGCCGAGATCCACCCGCAACCCGTTCACCGACTTGACCACCGTCAGCTCCTGCGGGGGCTGACCGGCCGGGTAGGCGGTGGCACGCGGGGCAGGGCCGTCCTCGTACCAGGTGAACACACCGTCGGCCCGCTCGACCGGCGCGACCTCCTCGCCCATCAGCGCGTTGAGCACCGTCGACTTGCCCGACCGCCACGGCCCGGCAACCGCGATGCGCAGCGGTTGCTCCAACCGGGCCACCTGATTGCGCAACTGCCCCACGGCCCGGGGGTTGCCCTGATAGAGGTCGATGGCCTGGTGTAGCAACCCCCAGGCCGCCTCGTCCAGCCGCAGCCCCACTGTCATGTCTGCGGCTCCAACAGCAGCGGGGCCGAACGCGTGGCGGTCAACTGCTGGGCCTGCTCGTAGAGCGCGGCCAACCGGGTCATCTTCAACCGGATCTCACGCTGCCGCTGCTCGCGCAGGGAGGCGTCGGTGTCGGCCTCCTGCTTGGCGCTGCGGAACGACTGCACGATGGCCTCCTGAAGCTCCTCGGTCAGCCCCGTGAAGTGGTCACGCAGCATCCGCTGCACCTGCCGGACGGCGTCCCGGCAGTCCCGGGTGATCCGGACGAAGAAGTCGTCGACGTGGCGCTGGATCGCGGACTTGACGGTCGCCTGGCGGCGTCGGAGCAACTGCTTGCTCTCGTCGCGGATGCTCTTGCCGCCGAAGAGCGCCCCGATGCCGACCGAGACCGGGTTGATCATCGGCATTCCGGCCAGGGTGGTCGCCAGGCCGAACATCAACATGCCGCCGTACGAGCCCTTCATGCCGGTGAACAGCTTCTGGCCGGTGGTGAACCTGTCGATCGTCGGCCGTTGCAACTCCGGCAGTCGCCGGGCGATGTCGTCCGGCATGGACATGGACCAGGGTGGCAGGACGTCGTAGCCGTACCGGTTGAAGTTGGCGGCCACCCGGCGGGCGATCCAGTCGCAGCGCTGGATCAGCCACTCGTGGTTGGCCTCCGCCGCCTCGACCAGGCTCCGCTCCAACCAGTCCTGAAAGGTGTCCCAGGCGTCCAGCGGATCGGCGGTGTCGAACGCCTCGTCCACAGTGCGCAGGATCTGCCGGGTCCGGTCCCGAAGGTCGTACTCGATGTCCGAGAGCAGGTCGGCGATCTCGTCGTTGAGCGTGTTCTGCCAACGGGTGGAGCACCGGCGCAGCTCGTCGACCTCGCGCTGGGCGGCGTGCAGGCGGGAGATCGGCCCGGACTGCTCCTCGGCCTCCTGGGTCGCCAGCTCGGCGCGCAGCGGTGCGGCCAGCTGCTCCACCACCGTCCGCGCCACCGCCTGCACCGACGCCCGGGCCAGGTGGTCGGACTTGCCGGCCAGGTCCCGCTGTAGTCGGGCGATCAGCGCGGGAAAGCCGGATTCGGCGTTGAGATCACGGTCGCCGGAGGCGACGGCGCGCAGCCGTAGCGTCGCCGAGACCGGGATCAGCGCCGCCGGGACGCCGGCCTCGACGAGATGCTGCCGGTTGCGCTCGGCCACCGCACGCCAGCCGGCCACCAGATCGGTCTTGCTCTGCACCACGACCACGTTCGGGTGCGCGCGCATCACGTGCAGCAACACGTTCAGCTCGGCGACCGACAACTCCCGGGTGGAGTCCGAGACAAGCAGCACGGTGTCCGCGCGGGCGGGAGCCGCGACCGGGGCGGCACCGCCGACACCGGCGACCTCGTCGGTGCCCGGAGTGTCCACCAGCACCAGCCCGGCGCCGAGCAGAGCACGCGGCACCCCGATCTCGACGTACGCCGGACCGCCGCCCGCCCGACGCCCGATCATGCCGGCCACGCCCGCGGCGACCTGGTTGAGCGCCACCGGAGTCCGCTCCACGGTCACCGTGGCGGCGCCGCCGGCGGGACGACCCGTGGCTGGTGGCGGCGCCTGAGCCACCGCGGCGGACGGGGCTTCGGCGTGCTGCACCACGGTCGGCAGGACTGTCGTGCGGCCGTCGCCCACCGGGCAGGCGGGGGCGTTGATGATCGCGTTGATCAGCTGACTCTTGCCCTGGTTCGGCTCACCGATGACCAGGACCCGAAGCGTCGGGTCCAGCAGTTGGGCACGCTTCTGCCGCACCGTCTGGAGCAGGTCACCACGACCATGAGCACTGCACGTACGGGCGATCTCGTCCAGCACGTCCAACCAGATCCCGGCCATCACCGCACCAAGTGTGCGGATTTCGGCTCAATTATCAAGAGGGACCGGATGTGGAACCGGAGAGGGCCGGATCGCCCGAAGCGACCCGGCCTCCCGCTCCTACCGGAGATCCCTGTCAGAGCAGGCCGCCGGTGATACCCAGCAGGCCGTGGTCCGGCGAGGCGTGCGAGTCGCCCAGCACACCATCGGTGGCGCCGCCGGTCACATCACCGACCGTGCCGGTGACACCGGGAAGGAGGCTGTCCACCTGGTGCGTCACACCACCCACAGTGGACGGAACGTCGAGGGGCGGGACGACGCCACCGACAGCGCCGCCCGCGTGGCCCAGACCCAGCCCGCCCAGGGTGTCGTCGACACCGAGGGAACCCACGACACCGTTGAGCTGACCGTGGGTGCCGGAGAGGACACCGCCGGTCAGGTCGCCGCCGAGCAGGCCCGGGTCGGTTGCGCCGAGGAGACCGCTCGGGTCGCCGGCCGCGCCGGTGACGTTCCCCAGAACCGGGTCCGCGATGGCGTCCACCGGCTGCACCACGTCGGCGTCGAGGGTGTGCGCCACGTCGGAAACACCAGCCAGGTCGCTGTCCAACCCGTACGGACCGACGCCCAGGCCGATCCCCGGCAGCACGGTGATCCCGGCGGCGGCGGCCGACGGGTCGACCGCGATGGCGCCGAGCACGCCGGCCTTGATGTCCACGCCGGTGGGAGAACTCGTGACGCTGATCTGCTGCGCCACGCTCTGCAACTGGCCCACCACGTCGGTGGTGTCGGTGACCAGCGGGTCGAACCCGAGCTGCCCGACGGCCGGCACCAGTGGGGTGAGGCCCTGCCCCGGCGCGTAGTCGACCACCAGCGGCACCACGTCCTGCACGTCCGCCGCGGTGATGTCGCTGAGCCCTGCGGCCCGCAGCGCACCCTCGGGGTCGAGGTCGAAGGCCGACCGCGCGTCGGGGTTCGTCAACAGGTCGAGCACGAAGTCGTGGAGGGTCTGGTGCGAGTCCATGTGCCGGTTCTCCTCGGATCTGGCCGTCGGCGGGTGTCGTACATCGACAGTGACGCTATTGCCCGGCCCACCCCCGGACATCGGGGCTCAGCCCGCATCCGGGCCGGTTGAACTAGGGGCTCCGCCGCCTCGTACGTTAGGGGGACAGGGGGAAACCGACCCGGCGAGATTAGGGTCCCGACCAGGGACTGATCTCTGGTACGAACGTAGGAGCCCGCGGGGTTCGCCGGGGGTGGGTCGTCGGCAGCACCGACGCCATCGCCATCGGCCGGCCAACTCACGGGGGGAGAAGAGACGATGCCGTACGTCCTGGGGATAGACATCGGAAGCACCAACACCGCCGCCGCGGTCGCACGGTCGCACGGCACGACCTGGACCCGCCCCGAGCCCGTCCCGCTGCAGGTCGGTTCCGCTCTCGTGCCGTCGGTGCTGTGCCTGTCCGAGGACGGCTCGCTGCACGTCGGCGAGCCCGCCACCGACGACGGCAGCCGCACCACACGCGACTTCGTGCACCGGATCGGCGATGACGTACCCCTGCTGCTCGGCGGCGAAACGTGCGCGCCGCAGACGCTCACCGCCGAACTGGCGGCGTGGGTGGTCGAGCGGGTCCACGCCCTGGAGGGCGGCCCGGCAGAGGCGATAGTGCTCAGCCACCCGGCGGGGTGGCGCCCCTACCGACGGGAGGTGCTGCACCGGGCGCTGTCCGGCTTCGGCCTGCGCAACATGACCTTGCTTCCGCGCACGGTCACTGTCGCCGAGAGCCACGCGGCCCGCGGGTTCGCGGGCAGCACCGCTGTCGTCTACGCCCTGGGGGGCAACAGCTTCGAGGCGGCTCTCGTGCGTCGCACCCCGCGCGGCACCTACGAGACGTTCGGCACCCCGCAGGGCCTGGACCCGATCGGCGGGGCCGACTTCGACGAGGCGCTGGCCGACCACACCCGTACCGCGCTGGCCCGGGAGTTGGCCACCAGCGCACGCCGCGGCACCCAGGCCGCGCTGCGCGGGCTGCGCGCGGAGTGTGACCGGGTCAAGCGGGTGCTGACCGTCGACCTGACGGCCGACGTGGTGCTGGCCCTGCCGGGCGGCCCGGCGCGGATACCGGTGACCCGGGCCCAGTTCGAGGACATGATCCGCCCGACGGTGCAGGTCACCGTCGACCTCCTGCTGCGGGCCGTGCGCAGCGCCAACCTGACGCCGGGGCAGCTCGACGGTGTCCTGCTGGCGGGCGGGTCGACCCGCGTGCCACTCGTCACCGAGCTGATCAGCGCGGCCCTCCCGGTCCCCGTCGAGGTGGAACCGGACTCCCAGTTGACCGCCGCCACCGGTGCGGCGATGGCCGCGTGCCAGGTGGTGTCGCCGCGCCCCCGCCGACAGCCACCGGCCCGCGATCCATCCCCGGTCAGCGGTGCCGGTCGGGCCTCCGTCCCGGCCACCCGCCGCCCCCACCACGACACCACCGTCCCGGGCGATCCGCCACCGCGGCCCCCGGTCCGGGTTCTCCCACTGGACCTGCCGAAACCGTCCCGCCTGGCCTTGGCCCGCAGCCGGGGACGCGAAGGATGACCCCAATGATCATGAATGACATCGCCGAGCCCGGGCTGACGCTGGACCGGGGGCCGCAGGTCCTGCTGGACACTGTCGGACAGGACCCGACCGGCCCGCTCAGCATCGGCATCGCCGGCCCGGGCGGTCACGGGAAGACCGCGCTGCTCGCGGAGCTGGCGCGAGTCCATCAACGGGCCGGGATCACCGTGCGCACGACCGCCCCGGAGCCGGGCGAACCGGTCGACGCCGACACCCTGGTGCTGGTCGACGACGCGCACCTGCTCGACGACGCGCGGATCGAGGTGCTGCAGGGTCTGGCCGCCACCCGTCGGCACCGACTGGTGGTCGCCCACCGCCCGTGGCCCCGGTCGGCGGCGCTCAGCGAGCTGGTCGACGCGCTCCGACGCGACGGGCAGGCCCTGCTCCTCACACCGTTCACCCGGGAGCAGACCGCCGCCTACCTCGCCTCCACACCCGAGCTGGGCAGCCGCGACGACCTGGTCGACTTCGTCCACACGCAGACCTGCGGCGTACCCCGGGATGTCGAGCGGCTGGCCCGCGGCCTGGCCGCCGCGGAGACCCCGACCGGCGCGGTGGTCGACCCACCCCGGTCCGTCGTCGGCGAGTTCGGGCCGGACCTGGACGTCCAACCCGACGCGGTACGACGGCTGCTGCTCGCCGTCGCGGCGGGCGGGACCCTGCCGGTGAGCATGCTCGGCGCCCTCCTGGGCCGGGAGCCGGCGGCGGTGGACGATCTGATCGCCACGACCAGGGCGGCCGGGCTGCTCGGCGCCGACGGCCGGCTCGCACCGATCGTCCGGCGGGCCGTCACGACGCTGAGCCCCACCACCGAGCGGACGGCGGTCTGGCGTCGGCTCACCGAGTTGCAGCTCGCCAGGGGTGGCGCGGTGCTGCCGTTGGTCCGGTCACTGCTCGCGGTCGGCGCGCTCGGCGACTGCCCGGTCCCGACCCTGGCAGCGGCTGCGAACGAGGCTCTGGCCGACGAGCCGGCGTTCGCCGCCGACCTGTTCGCGGCCGCCACGGCGGCCGGACGGCCAGCAAGCGCCGAGCAGGCGCTCGCCGCCGCACTGGCCGGCAACCTCGACGACGCCCTACGGCTGGCGGACCGACTGCTGTCGACGGCCACTCCCCCCGATCGCCGCGAGGCGGCAGTGGTGGCCGCGACCGCCCTGGCGCACCGTGGGCACGTCGGTCGCAGCGTGGAGCTGTACCGGTGGTCGGGCACCGCGTCGGCGCTGGCGTTCGCTGCCGTCGGCGGGCTCGCCACCGGCGACCTGAGCGCCGCCGCCGAGCCGCCGGCCGGTGATCCCGGCGGCGAACCCCCGACCCTGCGCGCCAGCGCCGCCCGGCTGATGGCCACCGGCGTCCGCGACAGCGTGACCGGCTCACCGACCGCCGCGCTCTCCGCGCTCGTGCAGGCCGCCGCGCTGCTGGAGCCGGACGGACGCGCGGCACTCCTGCCGGACAGCCCGGCGGCGCTCGCCGCGCTGACGGCAGTGCACTGCGGCGAGCTGGAGATCGCCGAGCAGGTGCTGCACCGTGCCCTGGCCGCCGGTGTTGGCGGCCCCCTGATGGCTCGTCGCCACCGGTTGTTGCAGGCCTGGATCCTGATGGTCCGGGGCGAGACGCACGCCGCGGCCGAACGTCTCGCCACGGTGACCCTCGACGGGCGGCCGTTGGAGTCGCGCGACCTGCTCTTCGCCGCCGCGATCCGGATGGGCGTCAGCCGGCGCAACAGCGACCTCGGTGCGCTCAAGCGCGGGTGGGGGCAGGCGCTGGAGGCGGTGGTCCGGCACCCCGTCGACCTGTTCACGCTGTTGCCACTGGGTGAGCTGGCCATCGCGGGCGCACGGCTCGGTGACCTGGCCCGCCTGGAGCCGTACCTGCTCCAGGGACGCGCCCTGCTGGGCCGCCTCGGCAACCCACCACTGTGGAGTGTCCCGCTGCACTGGAGCGGGCTGCACGCCGCCATCCTGACCGCCGAGCCGGCAGTCGCCGACGAACATGTCGCCGCGCTGCTCGCCGCCGCCGGTCACAGCCGGTACGCCGCAGTGGTCGCCGCCGCCGCGGAGAGCTGGGTGGAGGTGTTGCGGGGCGTCGTCGACCCGACCCGGGTGGAGGCCGCCGCCCGAGGGCTGCACGACACCGGACTGTGCTGGGACGGTGCTCGTCTCGCCGGTCAGGCCGCGATCCGCACCGCGGACCGGCGGGCGATGACCACCCTGCTGGAGTGCGCCCGCGCGCTCCAGGGGCGGCCACCGGGCGGCCACGGCGGGCAGACACCGACGACCGGCGCGAGCCCGGCGCGCGCGGCCGGCCCCACCCAGCAGGGGCTCAGCGACCGCGAGTACGAGGTCGCCGAGCTGGTGCTGGCCGGGTTGACCTACCGGGAGATCGGCGACCGGCTCTTCATCTCGGCGAAGACGGTGGAACACCACGTGGCGCGGATGCGCCACCGACTCAACTGCGCCAACCGCACCGAGCTGCTGGCCCTGCTGCGCACCATCGTCGCCGACCGGGCCAGCGACACGGCCGGACAGCCGTGGCCACAACGGGCGACCCGATGAGGCACCCACGCGGCGGACGCCTCCGCACCGGGCGGGGCCGACCGTGACGCGCGACGAGGTGCGACTGATCCGGGTCAGGCTGGTCGTGCTGTGCGCCGTCCTCGTCTCGCTCTGGTCCTACGCGGCCTACGTGGCCGGCCAGGACGCGGCCGACCTGCTGCGCGTGCGGGCCCTGGCGGACACCCTGGGCCAGCCCGCCGACCGGCTGATCCTGGGCCTGCAGACCGAACGTCGGCTCACCGCCGAGCGGGTCGCCGCAGCCGCGCCGACGGCGCCCACGCTGGTCGCGGCACGCGAGGGCACCGACCGGGCCGCCGCCGAGGTCCGCGCGTTCACCGAGGGGCGTGACCTTCGACTGCTCAGCGCCGGTGACGTCCGCGACCGGGCCGGCGAGCTGGTCCGCCGGCTCGACGGCCTCGGCACGATCCGGTCCCAGGTGGACGCCGGGAGTCTCGACCTGGCCGAGGCCGTCGACGCGTACGACCAGGTCGTCGACGTCGCCTTCCGGTTGTACGGCCCGGAGTGGGGCGCGTACGAGAGCGCTCTGGCTGCCGACACCCGGGCGGTGATCGCGCTTGCCCGTGCCCGGGAGCTGCTCGCCCGGGAGGACACACTGGTCAGCGCGGCCCTGACCGGCGCTCGGCTCGGTGTCGACGAGCGGAGCCGGCTGATCGAGCTCGTCGGCGGCCAGCGGTACGCGCGCACCGAGGCAGCGGCAGGGCTGCCCGTGGACGGCCGCAGTGAGCACCAGCGCCTCCTGACCGGCCCCGACTTCGCGGGCCTGCTCGCCCTGGAGGCCCGACTGCTCGTGGCCGACACGGCGCTGACCGGGATCACCGTCCAGGCCTGGCGGGCCGCGGCGGACACCGCCCTGAGCGCACTGCAGACGCTGGTGACGACCACCGCCCGCAGCAGTGCCGAGCGGGCCGCACCGGGCGCCGCGGTGGTCGTCGCGCGTACCGGCGCCGTGGTGGGGCTCGGCCTCATCGTCGTGCTCGTGCTCCTGCTGGGTTGGGTGAGCACCGTCCGACGCCTGACCGAGGACCGGACCGGTTCGGACCACGACGCTCCGGCTCCGGCCGGTGATGCCACGGCGACGCCCGACGGCGCCAACCAGGATTTGTTCCTGCGGCTCACCCGCCGCAACCAGGTCCTGCTGCGCGATCAGCTCGGCCTGCTGGACGGGATGCAACGCCGGGAGCGGTCCGCCGAGGAGACAAACGAGCTGTTCCAGCTCGACCATCTCACCACCCGGATCCGACGCAACGTGGAGAAGCTGATCACGCTCGCCGGCGCGAGGCCCGCCCGCCGCTGGCGACGGCCCGTGCCGCTGCTCGACGTGACGCGCGGCGCGGTCGCCGAGGTGCCGGACTACCACCGGGTCCTGATCGCGCCGCACTGGCCCTGGTCGCTCGCGGGCAACGCCGTCACGGACGTCGTCCACCTGCTGTCGGAGCTGATCGAGAACGCCCTCGCCTTCTCCGCTGCGGACACCACCGTACGGGTCAGGGGCGAGCACCGACCGCAGGGTTGCGCGGTCCTGGTCGTCGACGACGGGTCGGGTCTGGACGCGTCCGCGCTGGCCGAGGCGAACCACCTGCTCGGCAACCCGCCACCGGGCGGCCCACCCCCGGGTTCCGCGGGTCTGTACGCGGCCGCCGTGCTGGCCGGCCGATGCGGCGCACAGGTCTCGTTGCGCCCGAGCCGGCGCGGTGGGACCGCCGCCACCGTGCTCCTACCGGCCGGGCTGGTCACACCGAACGTCACCGGCCGTGGAGCGGCCACCGCGCCACCCGGCACCCCCCACCCGCCGGCCCGCGACGCCGCCGACCCCTCCACCCCGAACGGCGACGGCGAGCTGCCGACGCGGACACGCCACACCGGGCCGACCGGCCCGGAACCCGGCAGGACCAGCCTCGACACTGTCGAGTTCCCGGTCGCTAGAGCAACAAGGAGACACCCATGACGTCCGCAGTGGTCACCGACGACGACCTGACCGGCGCCCTGGACCGCCTGGTCGACCGAGTGCACGGCGCGGAGTTCGCCGTGGTGCTCTCCCCCGACGGGCTGTTCCTCGGCGGTTCCCAACAGGTCAGGGGCGAGCTCGCCGAGCAGCTCTCCGGCGTGGTCGCCGGTCTGATCGCGTTGGGGCTGGCCGCCACCCGGATCTGCGAAGGGGGCGGTCTGCGTCAGGTCGTGGTGCAGATGGCGCGAGCGTTCCTGTTCGTCGCCACCATTCCGAACGGCACCATCCTCACCGTGCGGATCGCCGGTGACGACGTCAAGGTCGGCGACATGGCGTACGAGGTGGCGCTCTTCGTCGGGCAGGCCGAGCGGCACCTGCCGATCCGTCTCGGGCCCGCCTCCTCGGCGACGATCGGGGATCCTGGTGCGCAGCACCGGCAGCGCTGACGAGGCGTGGTACGACGACGACGCCGGCCCGGTGGCCCGGCCGTACACGATGACCGGAGGGCGCACCGCGCCCACGGGCGACAAGTTCGACCTGATCTCACTGGTCGTCGCTCGCCGGGGGGTCACGCCGCCCACACCGCTCTTTCCCGAACAGGCGCGGATCGTCGAGCTGTGCCACGATCCGGTGTCGGTGGCCGAGGTGGGTGCCGAGCTGGACCTTCCACTCGGGACGGTCCGGGTGCTGCTCGGTGACCTGCTCACGGCCGGGCTGATCGAGACGCATGACCCGCCGATGCTGTCGGAGGTGCCGAACGAGGATCTGCTCAAGGCGATACTCGTCGGGCTCCGCGCCCTGTGACAGGGCAGATGCCATCCGCGGCAGGCACGGATCGCGGGCGCGCATCCGGCGACGAACTGAAGGGGAGACAGGCAGTGCCGGCAACACCACCCCAGCCACGCCGTACCGTGGCGATCATCCTGCTGGACCGGATCGTGGCCTTCGGCACGACCGCGCGGCGGGTGCTCACCGGACGGGACGACGTCTCGCGGGCCACCTGGGTGGCCGTGATCGCGGCGTTCGGGGTGCTGGTCGCGACGGCCGTCTCCGTCATCGGGTTGCTGCGTACGCCGGAGAAGCTGACGCCGGTGACCCTCGACGCGCCACCGTCCGTCGAGCAGGTGGGCACTCCCTCGACCGGCACTCCCCGGGCGCAGGCACGGCCGGCGGCCAGCAGCCCGGCGGCGCCCGATCCCCCACCGCCCGCGTCGGCCACCGCCGTCCCGACGACCGCAGGTGCGTCGACCCGGCCCACACCGACCGGTGCGACGGCTTCACCCACCCCGACCCCCCTGAACGCCGACTTCGCCATCGCGGACAACGCCCTGCTCAGTTACGGTGCGGCCGTGACGATCAGCAACCCCGGCTCGGTGCCGGTGCCGCAGTGGACGCTGACCGTCACCCTGCCTCGGGAGGTGCTGCGGGTCAGCGCGGTCGAGGGCGCGCGGGTCAGCCGGGACGGTGCGGTGTGGACGTTCGTGCCGGATGGAAGCGCCGGTCAGGTACCTGGCAGCGCCTCGGTCCGGGTGACCTTCCGGGTCAACGGTTCACCGGCGGGTGCCGCCCCCGAGGCCTGCGCCATCGACGGGGCCGCCTGCACCGGCCTGCCGCACTGACCAGGTCGAGTCAGCGGATCGAGTGCGGCACACCCGGCGTTTCGGCGACAGCCGGCAGCGCCGGCGCCAACGCCGCCAGGATGCACAGGCCGCCGACGGGGAGCAGGTTGAGCGTTACAGACCCTCGGTGCCGCCGGCGGTGTGAACGGGCTCACTGCTCCTTGATCAGTGGGGCGTAGGCGGCGCGGGTGAGCGGGTCGGCGGACAGCGAACCGTCGGCCCGGGGCACACCGAGCGGTCTGCCGTCGCGCAGGAAGGCCACTGTGGTGACGTCGTCGCGGCTGGTCAGAGTGCAGACGATCTGCCCGAAGGCGAGGACCTCGTCGCTGCGGCCGGCGTCGACGGCCGGCGCGTCCACCGCGACGAGAGCCTGCGTGCCAGTCACCGTCACACCAGCGGCGTTGACCGCTCCCGGCAGCGCGCTGGTCAGGTCGCTGTCACGTTCCTCCCCGGTGGGTCCGGCGAGCAGGTGCCGCAGTTGGTCGGCCATGCTCGGCACACTGTCGACGCGCCGGACCACGGGGATGATCCAGTTGTCGCGTACGAGGCAGAGGGTTTCGACGACGTGGCCGGCCGGTGCGGTGGCGTCGGCGGGAACGGAGCTGTGGAACGGCCCACGCGGTGGCTGCACCGTTCGGGGGCCGTCGTCGGTGGGGATGCCGCAACCGGTCAACAGCAGGACGAGCGCCAACGGGGCGAGACGGCGTCGGTTCACGGCAGGCTGCCCGGAAGCGCGACCCGGAAGCGTGCGCCGCCCCCGTGTCGATCGACGACGGTGGCGTGCCCCTCGTGCGCTGCGGCGTGCTGGGCCACCAGCGCGAGCCCGAGGCCCGTGCCGTCACCTGCGCCACGGGTGTGGGCGGCCCGACCCCGGACGAAACGGTCGAAGATCGCCTCACGATCCTCCACGGGCACGCCCGGGCCATCGTCGTCGACCTCGATGACGCCGGTGTCACCGTCGCGGCAGAGGCGGACGGCTGCGGGGCCGGCGCCGTAGGTCACGGCGTTGTCGAGCAGGTTCGCCAGGACCTGGGCGATCCGCCGCCGCTCGACGTGCCAGGTCGGGGAGACGCCCGGTGCCAGGTGGACGAGGCTGACCGGCAGGTCGTACGCATGGCAGGCCTCTTCGGC
Organism: Micromonospora sp. A202; assembly: GCF_006715105.1. Lineage (NCBI taxonomy): Bacteria > Bacillati > Actinomycetota > Actinomycetes > Micromonosporales > Micromonosporaceae > Micromonospora > Micromonospora sp. A202. The sequence continues at coordinate 3,800,187 of NZ_VFMP01000001.1, forward strand.
CAGCTCCACCACGTCCACCGGGGCACGGTGTGCGGGCTGGTCGCTGCGAGCAAGGTCGATCAGGTCGTTGACCAGTCGCTGGAAACGGTCGATCTCGTCGGCGACGAGCCCGGCGGCAGTCGCCGTCCGGTCGTCCTGGTGTTCCCGACGACGGGCCAGGACGCTGGCCGCCGCAGCGAGGGTCTGCAGCGGTGAGCGCAGTTCGTGGCTGACGTCGGCGGCGAAGCGCCGGTCCCGTTCGATACGGCGGGCGAGCTGGTCGACCATCTGGTTGAACGAGGAGGAGAGGCGGGTCAGGTCGGGGTCGGTGGCCGGGTCCAGCCGGGCGGTGAAGTCACCGGCGGCGATCTTCTGGGCAGCGTCGGCGACCGCCGTCAGCGGCCGCAGTCCGTGTCGGGTGGCGTACCACCCGAGGGCGGCACCGGACCCGGCGACCAGCACCGCGACGGTGGTCAACGCCAGCGCCAGGACCTGGAACGTCTGCTCCAACTCACGCATCGAGTTGACCTCGAAATATGCCGCCGACGAGGACAGCGGCACCCCCACCACCAGGGCGGGTTGCCCGGCGACGCGTACGCGCTGCACCGCCGGCTCCCCGGCGGCGACGATTCGACGCAACTCGGCGGGGATGGCGGCTGTGGTGTCCGGGTCCGCTGTGCGCGCGTACCACTCGCCGTTGAGGTGCAGCACCGGCCGCCGGCTCCCGCCGGTGTCCAGCGACCGGAGCACCTCCACCACGTCCGGACTGTCCGTGTCGAGCCCGGCGTGCACCACCGCGGCGTCGAAGTAGGCGGCCCGTAGTGCGATGCGTTCCCGGTCGTCGAGCAGCGATCGCCGGGTCAGTTCGTAGGAGACCAGGGCCATCGACGCGGAGAGCAGGAGCGCGCCGACCGCGAACGCGGCTGCCACCCGGGTACGCAGTCCGAGGCGTCTCATCGTTGCAGCTTGTAGCCCAGACCCCGCAGGGTCACCAGGTGCCGGGGGTTCGCCGGGTCCGGCTCGATCTTCTGCCGCAGTCGGCCGACGTGCACGTCGACCAGCCGTTCGTCGCCGCTGTCGTACCCCCAGACCCGTTGCAGCAGCTGCTGACGGGACAGCACCCGGCCGGCGTGCTCGGCCAGCTCGCAGAGCAGGCGGAACTCGGTGCGGGTGACGGTGACCTGCTGACCGGCGCGGCGCACCTCCCCCGCCTCCGGACTGATCTCCAACTCCCCGAAGGCCACCGCCGGCACCGGATCCGGCGTCGACGCCGCCGCCAGCGGTCGAGCGCGCCGACGCAGGGCTCGCAGTCGGGCGGTCAGCTCCCTGATCGCCACGGGTTTGACGACGTAGTCGTCGGCGCCGGCTTCGAGAGCGGCCACGATGTCGTCGGTCCCGTCCCGGGCGCTGACGACCACGATCGGCACGTCGTCGTCACGGCGCAGTTGTCGGATGCACTCGAAGCCGTCGAGGCCGGGGAGCATCAGGTCGACGAGCACGTAGTCGGCCGGGTGGTGACGCTGGGCTCGCAGGCCCTCCTCCGCGGTAGCCGCCCCGAGGGCGTCGTAGCCCTCGTCCTCCAGTGCGAGCAGCAGCGCGAGCCGGATGCGGTCGTCGTCCTCGATCACCAGTACGGCCGTCATGCCGGAATCATCCTCGGCGGCCCGCCGAGCGGCCAACCGTGCTGCCCAGCTCGCGGTTTTGTCACACAACTGTCACAGAGCCTTGCAGCTATCGCCAACCCCGCCCGTAACGGTGGTGGTGGACCGAGGGCTGAGGGAGAGGGGCACGGCCATGACAACGCCGGTGATGCCGACGCGGTACACGCTGCCGCTGGTCGAGGTGCGCGTCACGGAACTCGACCTGGCCTGCCTACCGGAGGTCGGTGCGATGTTCGATCGGCTGCTCAGCCTGCGCCCCGCGCAGGTCGTGCTCGACCTCTCCGACTGCCGACACCTCGACGCCGCCGCCATCGGCCTGCTCCTCGACCTGCACCGTAGACTGGCTCGCGCCGACGCGGTCCTCACCGTGCGCAACCCGAACCCTCGGGTCCGCCGCATCCTGCACATCGCCCGCCTCGACCAGGTGCTGTCGATCGTCACCGACCAGGGCCGGGCGACGCGGACCGCGCCAGCCCAGGGCGTAGGAAGGACCCCAGCATGACCGTCGTCCCGGACGAGTACCTGATGACCCTGATCTGCGACACCTGTGGCGAGACCATCCGCGGCACCGCGTGCGTGCTACCCGACGCCGAGGTCGTCTGGACCCTGGTGGCAGAGCACGGCTGGAGCGGCTCTCCGTTCGCCACCGGGCCGCACCGCTGCCCGCACTGCAGCCTGCTGCCACCCCCGCGCCGCGGGCCGGGCTCCTGCGACGACCACGGTCCCGGAGGCATCCTCGGCATCGACCACCTCGACGACGTCACCGTCATCGCCGCGACGGGCGACATCGACCTCGACACCGGCGACACGCTGCGCACGGCGCTGCGGCACGTGGCCGAGGTGGGCGGACACGTGGTCGTCGACCTGAGCCGTGTGCACATCATCGACTCGACCGGGCTCGGTCTTCTCGTCCGCGCACACCGCGACGCGCGGGAACGCGGGGTCACGCTCTGCCTCGCCGCGCCGTCGCGATTCATCCGCACCGTCCTGCACACCATGCGCCTGGACGGAGCGTTCCCGATCTTCGAGAGCCTCGACGACGCCGTCGGCCAGTTGTCCGACGACGCCACGCGACGCCAGCACGTGGCCGGCTGACCGTGCGCATGCTCCGGCGAGGAGGGGCGGAAGGGCCGCGTGGCCCGGTGGCGAGCATCGCTCATGCTGGAGTGGTGATTCGTTTCGTACTGAACGTGCTGTGGCTCATCTTCGGCGGTGGCATCGTGCTGGCGGTCGGGTACGGCGTCGCCGCACTGATCTGCTTCGCCCTGGTCGTGACGATCCCGTTCGGGGTCGCGTCGCTCCGCCTCGCCGTCTATTCGCTGTGGCCCTTCGGCCGCACCCTGGTGCCGAAGCCCGGCGCGGGCGTCGCCTCCGGTCTGGCGAACATCCTCTGGCTGGTGCTGGCGGGCTGGTGGCTCGCGCTGTCCCACATCGTCGCCGGGGTCGCCCTCTGCGTGACGATCATCGGGATTCCGTTCGGCATCGCCAACTTCAAGCTCGTGCCGGCGGCGTTCTGGCCCCTCGGCCGGGAGGTCGTGGACACGCCCTGAGCTTGGAAAATGGGGACACCTGGCCCCCTGCCACTTCTAACATATAGCGCACTGGGGGGCTTGCGGCAAGACCCGGTCCGTCCCGCAAAATCGTCGGCCGAGGCCAGAATCTGCCGAATTGGAAGTTCCCATTTGAATTCCTTGCCCACCTCCGTGTTCGATCTCCCCGATCACCTCTGTCCCAAGGCCGACCCGGCGCTGATCGGCCGCGACGAGCAGCATTTCGCGACGATGGCGGAGAGCCTTGATCAGCTGAACGCCGAGCTGTCCGAGCGCCTTGCCGCCGAGCGCAGGGCGCCCGGCGGCAAGGGCCGGCAGGCGATGGACCGGGACGAGGAGATCCGTCGCCTGACCGGCCGCCTGCGTGCGCTGAGTCGCTACGGTCTGGACCTGTGTCTCGGCCACGTGGTCGGTGCGGACAACCCCGAGCCCGTGTACGTCGGACGTCGCGGCCTCACCGACAGCGAGGGTCGGCGGTTGCTGCTCGACTGGCGCTCGCCCGCCGCCGAGCCGTTCTTCGGCGCGACCCACGCCAACCCGATGGGTCTGTCGAGCCGTCGCCGGTACCGGTGGACGCGCGGCCGGATCAGCGACTACTGGGACGAGGTCTTCACCCCGGACGGGTTCGTGGGGCACGCCGTCGCGCTCGACGACCAGTCCGCGTTCATCGCCAGCCTCGGCAGCGCCCGGTCGACCCGGATGCGGGACGTGCTCAGCACCATCCAGGCCGACCAGGACGCCATCATCCGAGCGGGATCGGCCGGGGCGCTCGTCGTGGACGGCGGTCCGGGCACCGGGAAGACCGTCGTCGCGCTGCACCGCACCGCCTACCTGCTCTATTCCGACCCTCGCCTGGGTCAGCGCCGGGGTGGCGTGCTCTTCGTCGGGCCGCACCAGCCCTACCTGGCCTATGTCGCCGACGTCCTGCCCAGCCTCGGCGAGGAGGACGTGCAGACCTGCACCCTGCGGAACCTCGTCGGCGAGGGTGCCGGGGCGACTGTCGAACCCGATCCGGACGTGGCCCGGTTGAAGTCCTCCGCGAAGCTGGTCGGTGCGATCGACGCCGCGGTCAGGTTCTACGAGGACCCACCGGTCAAACCGATGACGGTCACGACCGACGAGGCCGACATCTGGCTGGGTGCCGACGACTGGGCCGACGCGTTCCAGGCACCCGGGCCGGGCACCCCGCACAACGAGGCGCGAGACGAGATCTGGGAGGAGTTGCTCACGATCCTCGTGGACAGGTACGACGGCGACGAGCCGGACGACGTGGTCCGCAGGTCGCTGCTGCGCAACAGGGAGCTGCGTGCGACCTTCAACCGCGCCTGGCCCCTGCTCGACGCCGCCGACCTCGTGGGAGACCTGTGGTCGGTGCCCGCGTACCTGCGCACGTGCGCGCCCTGGCTCAGCCCGACGGACGTCCGGAAGCTGCAGCGCGACGACGCCCGGGCCTGGACCGTTTCCGACCTGCCGCTCCTGGACGCGGCACGGCGGCGCCTCGGTGAGGCGTCGGAGCGTCCGCGTCGGCACGACCCCGTCGCCGCCGTCGAACGCGAGCACCGGGCCCGGGTCGTCGACGAACTGCTCGCGGCCAACGCCTACGACGACGGCGAGGGCCTGCTGACGATGCTGCACCAGCCGGACCTTCGCGACGCCCTGGCCGACGAGTCCGCGCTCCCCGCCGCCGATCCGGATCTGCTGGCCGGCCCGTTCGCCCACATCGTCGTCGACGAGGCCCAGGAGCTGACCGACGCCGAGTGGCAGATGCTGCTGGCCCGCTGCCCCTCGCACAGCTTCACCATCGTCGGGGACCGCGCCCAGGCCCGGCACGGGTTCACCGAGTCGTGGCAGGAACGCCTGGAGCGCATCGGGCTCGACCGGATCACGCTGGCCACCCTGAGCATCAACTACCGGACCCCGGAGGAGGTCATGGCGGAAGCCGAGCCGGTCATCCGGGCTGTGCTCCCCGACGCCAACGTGCCGACCTCCATCCGCAGCAACGGGCTGCCCGTCGTCCACGGATCGGCCGCCGAGCTGGGCGCGATCCTCGACGCCTGGCTCGGCGAGCATGCCGACGGGACCGCCTGCGTGATCGGCGATCCGACGTTCCCACCGACGTCCCGCGTCCGGTCGCTGAGCCCGGAGCAGGCCAAGGGTCTCGAGTTCGACCTGGTCGTCCTGGTCGACCCGGAGGCGTTCGGCACGGGCATCGAGGGGGCGGTCGACCGCTACGTCGCGATGACCCGGGCGACCCAGCAACTCGTGATCCTGACGGCACGAGCCGTCTCCGCGGGGCCACCACGTGGGTGGCCCCGCGGAGACGTCGCTCACTGAACCGCTGCGGTCCCCTAGTTGCCGAGCGTGACGTGCAGGATCCGCTCGTTGCTGTTGTTCGGGGTGCTGTCCTTGTCACCGGTGTTGGTGGTGGTCAGCCAGAGCCCTCCGTCGGGAGCCGGCTCCACCGTCCGCAACCGACCGTAGGTGCCGCTGAAGTACGTCTGCACGTTCGTCAGACTGCTGCCGCTGATCACCGCGCGGTACATCCGGGCACCACGCGCGCAGGCCACGTAGAGCGCGTCCCGCACGATCGTGATGCCCGAACACGACCCTTCGGCGGTGGGATAGGTACGCGCCGGCGCGATGAACCCGGCGGTGCCGCACGTGCCGCTGGTGCCCTCGCACGCCGGCCAGCCGTAGTTGCCGCCCCGGGTGATCAGGTTCGTCTCATCCATGACCGAGTTGCCGAACTCCTGCTCCCACAGCCGGCCCTGCGAGTCGAACGCCAGCCCCTGCGGGTTGCGGTGGCCGTAGCTCCACACGTAGTTGCCGAACGGGTTGTCGGAGGGAACGGTGCCGTCCGGGTTGAGGCGCAGGATCTTGCCTTCGAGGGCCGCCCGGTCCTGTGCGTAGTTGCCGTTCTGCGCGTCACCCGTGCTGGCGTACAACTTGCCGTCCGGGCCGAACCGTAAGCGCCCACCGTCGTGGTACTTGTTGCGCCGGATGCCGCTGACCAGCACCTGCTCGCTGGCCGTGTTGAGTCGCCCGTTCTCCAACCTGATCCGCACGATCCGGTTGTCGCTGGGCGAGGTGTGCATGATGTACAACCAGCGGTCGCTGCTGTAGCTGGCCGAGATGGCGAGCCCGAGCAGGCCGCCCTCACCTTCGGTGCTCTGCACGTTCGGCACCGTGCCCAGGTTGGTCTTGGCGCCGGTGGTGGGGTTGAGCTGGATGATGTCGTGCGCGTCGCGGCGGTTGTAGAGCACGTTGCCGTCGGGCAGCGTCACCAGGCCCCACGGGATGTCGGTGTCGGTGGTGACCTGGCGCACCCCGCACACCGGGTTGCCGCACGCCGCGCCGGTCGTCACTGTCGTCGTGCCGCTGCGCGAGGAGGCGTTGTCCTGGGCGTCCCGCGCCACCACGTAGTACTGGTACGCGGTGTTCGCGGCCAGCCCGCTGTCGGTGAACGTGGTCGCCGGCGGCGCGCCGGTGACCGTGCCGACCTTCACGCCGGCGCGGTGGATGTCGTACGCCCGGACCCCGATGTTGTCGCTCGACGCGGTCCACCGCAGTGTCACGGTGGTGCCCGACGCGGTGCCGGTGAGCTGTTGTGGCGCGGTCGGCGGCTGGGTGTCGGCCTGGCAGGGCGGCGGCGTGATCGAGACCGTGGTGCTCGCCTGGGACACGTTGCCGGCGGCGTCGCGGGCGTTGACGTACAGACCCCAGGTCGCGCCAGCGACCACCGTGAGGGTGGTGGACAGCGTCGTGCCGCTCACCGATTTCATCAGCTGGCCGTCGTGGTAGACGTCGTAGAAGGCGACAGCGACGTTGTCCGTCGAGGCGTTCCACGCGAAGGTCACCGAGTTGCAGGTCAGGCCACTCACCCGCGGGCTGCCCGGCGCCGTGGGCGGCTGGCTGTCGCTGCTGCCCAGGGCAGTCGTCCACCGTTGGTTGGTCTGCCCGTTGCAGGTCCAGAGACCGACAGTGGTGCTGTTGGCGGTGCCCGCGCCGGTCACGTCCAGACACAGGCCGGACTGGACGCCGACGATGGTCCCGTTGGTGTTGATCCGAAAGCGCTGGTTGGCACCACCGTTGCAGCCGTTGATCTGCAGTGCGGCCGGCGCGGTGGTGTCCTGGCCGACCACGTCGAGACACATCGTCTCGTTGTAGACCCGCAGTTCACCGGCCGAGGTGAGGCTCCACGCCTGGTTGGCCTGACCGTTGCAGTCGTAGATGTTGATGCCGGCGCCGGCGGTCCGCACATTGCCGACCACGTCCAGGCACCGGCCGCTGGCCACGCCGACCACCGTCGACGGTGCCGCTGCGGCGGCCGGCACGCCGACGGCCACGGTCAGCAGCGTCACCGCCGCCATCACCGCCGGCAACAGCCGCCGTCGTGGTTTGGTTCGCGCGATGACTCGCATCCGTCCTCCAGGATCAGGGCGTCGCCCAACGATAGACATCGACTATCAAAGATGCATTCGTCGCACAAGTCAAACGATGTCACTCGATCGGGGGCAAACCCGCAGAACGGCGTACGCTTCGCTCAGCCGCCCTCCAACGACTCCCGCACGTGCCGACGGGCGTGATGGATCCGGGACTTCAGCGTGCCGACCGGAATGCCCAGTTGCCCGGCGATCTCCTGGTAGTCGAGCTGACACAGATCGCGGAGCACGAGTGCCGTCACCAACTCCGGCCGGTGAGCCTCCAGCCGGTCCAGCGCGTCCAGAAGGTCGAGGCGGGATCCGGCGATGACGCTCGTCGTGCGGGGGTCGGCCACCTCGACGGGCAACAGCGCACTCGGTTGCTCGGCTGCCCGACGCCGCAGCGACCGGTACGTCTGGCGGGCGCAGTTGGCGACCACGGTGTGCAACCAGGTCGAGAACAGCGACCGCCCCTCGAACCGCTCGATGTGCCGGGCCACCTGCACCAACGCGTCCTGTGCCGCCTCCTCCGCGTCCTGCCGGCAGGGCAGGAACCGCCAACACTGCTCCAGCACGCGCGGGCCGATCGCGGCCAGCAGCGCGTCGAGTGCGGCGCTGTCGCCGGCCGCCGCCCGTCTCGCCAGCTCCTCGGTGTCAGATTCGTGCGCCACCCGCGCTCCCCCGCTCGTGGGCGTCACCGGAGTCCCGGTCGCCGGATAATACGGTCGTGTCCATCCCCGCACAGGTCGGCCGTTACCGCATCGCACACCCCGTCGGCGCCGGCGCGTTCGCCACCGTGTGGCTGGCGTACGACGACGAGCTGCGCTCGCCGGTGGCCGTGAAGGTGCTCGCCGACAACTGGTCGCAGCGAGCCGACATCCGGGGTCGTTTCCGCCAGGAGGCCCGGTTCATGCGGCAGGTGGACTCCGACCACCTGGTCCGGGTGCTGGACATCGGTGAGCTGCCCGACGGTCGGCCATACCTGGTGATGACGTACGCGGCGGGCGGCACGCTCGCCGACCGCCTCAACGACGGGCCGCTGCCGGTCCGCGAGGCGCTGCGCATCGCCGCCGACATCGCCCGGGCGGTGGCCGTCCTGCACGACAACGGTGTGCTGCACCGCGACCTCAAGCCCTCCAACGTCCTGTTCGACACCACCGCGGCCGGGAGCCGGGTGCTGGTCGCCGACCTGGGGCTGGCCAAGACGCTCGCGCACGCGTCCGGGTTCACAGTGGTCGCCGGCACGCCCGCCTACATGGCCCCCGAGCAGCTCGTCCCCGGCGGTGGCATCGACGTGCGCGCCGACGTGTACGCGATCGGCGCCCTGACGCACCACATGTTGACCGGAATGCCGCCGGGGCGGCCGGTCGAGGCGACACCCCGCGCCTCCGCCGCTGTGGAGCGCACCGTACGCCGAGCCCTGCATCGCGAGCCTGGCCGCCGCTGGCCAACCGCGGCCGCGTACGCCTCGGCGTTGGAGGGTCTGCTCGCCACGCGCCGGGTCGCGGCCCGGCCGCCGTCGCGGCGCATCCGCCGGTCCCTCGCCGCCGTCGCCACCGTGTCCTCGACGCTGGTCATGGCCGGGTCGGCCACCGCCGCCACCGCACCGCACGGCTGGACGCGGGTGGGCGACGCGTCCGGTGCCGTCTCGCTGGCCGTGCCGGACGGCTGGGCGGGACAACTGCGCGACCGCGGCTGGGACCCGGCAGTGATCGGCCTCGCCGAGGAGCGTGGCCCCGGCCTGCTCATCGGAAGGGACCTCGGCGAGTGGTCCGACGTCGAGAGCCCCACACCGGGGGTCTTCGTCGGGGTGAGCCGCACCCTGCGTGCGGCCGAGCCGACGCTGCCCGATCACAGTGGCTGCACAGCTGCCGCCGACCGGACGGTCACCGTCGGCACCCTCGGTGGGATCGTCGCGCACTGGACGCGATGCGGGGGCACGGAGACGTCGTTCAGCGAGGTCACCCTGGTCGCGGCCGACGGTTCGTTCGGCGTGTACGTGCAGGTCAAGCAGACCGACGGCGTGGACCGCACCGACGAGGTCCTCGGCACGCTGCGGGTGGACACGTCGATGGTCGCGCAACGCTAGTACCGTTCCCAGTTTCCGCTGCCGTCGGCCTTGCGCCACCGCCTGGTCTCGGTGTTGCCGTCGAGTTTGCGGACGGTGGCCTCCACGTTCTGGCCCACCACGCGGTACGAGACGAAGGTCATGACCCGGTCGCCGGCCGGGCTGGGGTCGTCTCCCAGGATGACCGGCCACGCGTACCGGTTCCGGCCGTTGTCCGCGAGCTGAACGGGCACGAGGGCCTGCCGCCGCGAGGCGTCGGGGTTGCCCAGTTCGACGAGGACCAGCGCGTCCTCGGTCTTCGGGGCATTCGCCGGCTCCTCCGTGACGAAGTCGGCGTACACCGGCCGGGCACCGCCGGGCAGGATCCTGCACGGCACGTCGAGGCCGTTCGACCCGTTGCGGAACGACACGGAGTCGTCGGACTCACCGCAGAACTCCAGGTCGCGGATCACCGCGTTGGGCCAGTTGGTCCGCCTGATCTCGCTCTCCTGAGTGGCCGGCCCGGAGGTGCGGGTGGCCGCAGCTTCCGGGCTGGAGCTACGGGTGGCCGGAGCACTCGGCCCGGAGCTGGTCGGCGCCGGAGCACCCGGTGACGACGGGCTCGCGCTGCCGGCCGGAGAGCCGGCGGGCGCCGCCTCGCCGCCGACACGGTCGACGGATGACGTGCACCCGGTGACGAACGTGAGGGTGAGCACCACTCCGGAAATCAGCTTGCCGCGCATGGCTGGTCCCTTTCTCCGCGGGTCTGTCACAGGGTTGGATGCTCCGCCATGGGCATTGGTTCACGCGAAACTCCTACCGTCGAGCTGCTCTGGCAGACCGAACGCCCGGAGTCGACAGTGGACCGCCCGCGAGTACGATCCCGGTCACACCGCAGAGGTGATCTCCCGCCGACGACCCCTCGATAGGAGCCTGGCATGGCCGGCCCGGACGCCGAACTCACCGCGAAGCTTCAGCCCGACGTGCCGCACGCGGCCCGGATCTGGAACTACTGGATGGGCGGCAAGGACAACTTCCAGTCCGACCGGGCAGCCGGCGACGCGGTCGCCGAGGTCTACCCGGAGATCGTCCTCATGGCGCAGCAGTCGCGCCTGTTCCTGGTGCGGGCCGTGCGTTACCTGGCGGCCGAGGCGGGCATCCGGCAGTTCCTGGACATCGGCACCGGCCTGCCCACCATGCAGAACACGCACGCGGTCGCCCAGGGGGTCGCGCCCGACTCGCGGATCGTCTACGTGGACAACGACCCGATGGTGCTGGTGCACGCGCGGGCGCTGCTGGCCAGTACGACGTCCGAGGGTGTCACCACCTACGTACCCGCCGACTACCACGACCCGGAGAGGATCCTCGCCGAGGCGGCGCAGACGCTCGACTTCGACCAGCCCGTCGCGGTGATGTTCATGGGCGTGATGGGCTACGAGCCCGACCTCTCCGTGGTGCGCTCGATCGTCGAGCGGACCATGGACGCGATGCCCTCCGGCAGCTACCTCGTGCTCTGGGACGGCACCAACACCAGCCCGGCTGTCGTCTCCGGGGCGGAGCGACTGGCACAGAGCGGCGGCGTCCCGTACATCCTGCGCAGCCCGGCGGACCTGGACAGTTGCTTCTCCGGCCTGTCGAAGGTGGAGCCGGGCCTGGTGCCGATCCCCCTGTGGCGACCGGACGAGCCCGACGTCACGGCGATCGACGCCTACGGCGCGGTGGCGCGTAAACCCTGACCGACAGCACGCCGCCCCGCTCGCGCCAGCACGGCGGGAGCGGGGCGGACGTCGTTTACCGGGCGCAGGCCATCGTCAACCCGTCGGGCACCGAACTGGTCGTCACCAGCATTCCGAACGTCGTCGCACCGTCCAGCGCCAGCGCCCCGTTGTGCGAGGCATTGCGGACCGTGACGTCGACACCGACGGTCTCGGCCACGCCACCCCAGGCGGTCTGGACGCGCTCGTCACCGGACCACCGCCAGGACACCAGCCACCGGTCCAGCGGTTGGGTCCCGGTGTTGCGGACCGTGACCGTGGCGACGAAGCCGTTGCCCCAGCGGGCGTCGATCGTGGCCGTCGCGCGGCAGGATGTCAGCGAGGCCGTCCGCGCCGACGCGTTCATGAACGGGTGCCGCCGACCGTCGACGTCGGTCAACCGGTACCAGTACTCCGTGTCCGGGGTCAGCCGGTCGACGGTGACCGAGCCGTCGCGCTCCGGCCCGGAGACGGCCACGGCAACCGGCGTCCGCCACTGTTGGGCGTCCTCACGGCTGACGAAGAGGCTGACGGTCATCGGCGGGTCGTAGCCGCAGGGTGGGCGGAGGAAGATCGAGTACGAGATGGTGACGCTGGTGGTGGTGACCCCGGCGACGTTGGTGGTGATCGGCAACACGGGCGGGCAGGTGAGCGTCGGCGAGGGCGTCGGCGTGGCCGTGGGCGTGGGCTCTGTGGTGCCGCTCGCCCCGCCCCAGACGGCGAGCGCGACGGTCGTGACGGCGAGGAACATGCGAAGCATCGGTACCTCCGGTGGTTGCCGGGCACCGCTGACCGAGGTGGTAGCCGGTGCCGTGCTCAGGATCCGGTCGCCGACGAGGACTGCCCGGCACGGGTGAACTGGCCACCTCGTGCGTCCTGTGGACCGGAGAGGGTGTGGTGCGCGCTGGCTCCCGAGCACGACCGAACCACATCATGGCAGTCGACAATCATCGATACAAGGCCGTTGGGGTTGGCCTCACCGGGGCGACGCGGCGACCCGCACCCGGTCGCTCTCCTTGTCGGAGAGGAACAGCGCCAGCGCCTGCCCCTGCTCGGCGACGGCGGTGCGGTCGGCCCGGGAGAAGCCGGTCAACGGGTTGACGGTCACCGTGCCCGCCTCGACGCTCCAGGTCGCGGCGACCCGGCCGTTGACCAGCACCACGCGCTCACCGGCCACGGACAGGCCGCGGTGGGCGTCGTCGATGATCCGGCTGCGGTCGTCGTAGCCGAGGATCGCGTTGTCGAACGCCGGGAGGAAGCGCACCGGAGCGGGTGTCTCGGGGTCGGGGCGTGGTGCGTCGGCGAGGTCGATCAGCTTTCGGCCGCGCTCGTCGCGGAAGGTGATCAGCTCGTCGCGCATCGCGGTCACCGCAGCCGGCAGCCCGGCGAGGCCGGACCAGGCGCGCACGTCGGCCGTGGCGGCCGGCCCGAACGCGGCCAGATAGCGCCGTACGAGGATCTGGCCGACGGGATCGGCGTCGTCCGGCGTCGGCGGGTGGACCTCCCGACCCAGCCACGCGGAGAGCGGGGCGTGTCGGGCGCCGCCCTTCATCCGCCACACTCCGCGTGGCGGCAGTTGGGTCAGCGGGACGAGGGCCATCGCCATCTCGCCCAGGGCCTGCGGGCCCGGTGTCGGCCAGTGCTCGCCGAGCGCTCGCCCGATCTCTGGCATCGAGCGCGGCTCACCGTCGGCCAGCAGCGCCCGCGCCGCCGCGGCGAGTTCGTCGAGGCCAACCCCGTCCAACTCGCCGCGGTAGACCCCGAGCACCCGCTGGCACAGCATGGCCTGGTGCCGGGATCGCCAGGCCAGCACGTCGTCGGCGACGAGCAGGTGCACGGTGCGGCGCATGAGATGGGTACGGACCACCTGTCGCTGGGTCAGCAGGGTCGAGAGCACCGCGGGGTCGAAGGTGCGCAGCCGCGACCAGAGCCCGACGAAGGGTTCCTGCGGTTCCTGCGCCTGCAGGCCGCCGAGGTGCGCGACGGCGTCGAGGACCGGCAGGTCGGCGCGATCGAGCAGCAACTGCCGGGCGAGCGTCGCGCGGTTGAGCGCCCGCGGGTCGAGAACGGTCACCTCCTCATTGTCAGGCCCGGGGTGACAGTCACTGACGAGCGGCCGGTCGAGGTGAAGGTGATCCGGGTGCCCGCCTGGGCTACCGTGGCGGTCGCGGGCTGCGGGGACACCAAAAACTTTTGTTCACTTCCTACAACTGAGAGACGGTTGGTTCGGTGGTTGCGCCATAGCGCTGGCAGCCGCCAGCCGGAAAGGTGATCACTGCTGGGAGCCGTCGTCTCGCGGCACGCAGTTCAAGGTCTAGCTAAGGGGTCAGTCGGGTGTTCAACCGTGTCGCCATCGTCAACCGTGGTGAAGCCGCCATGCGGCTCATCCACGCGGTCCGCGAGTTGGCCGCGGAGACCGGCAACCAGATCGAAACCGTCGCTCTCTACACCGACGTCGACCGCACCGCCACCTTCGTCCGCGAAGCGGACATCCCCTACGATCTCGGTCCCGCGTCTGCCCGCCCGTACCTCAATCTGGCGGTGCTGGAGCGCGCCCTGACGGAGACCGGGGCCGACGCCGCCTGGGTGGGCTGGGGTTTCGTCGCCGAGGATCCCGCGTTCGCGGAGCTGTGCGAGAAGATCGGTGTCACCTTCGTCGGGCCGAGCCCGGACGCCATGCGCCAGCTCGGCGACAAGATCGGCTCCAAGCTGATCGCCGAGGAGGTCGGCGTGCCGGTCGCGCCCTGGAGCCGTGGCGCCGTCGAGACCCTGGACGCCGCCCGCGCCTCGGCGGCCAAGATCGGCTACCCGCTGATGTTGAAGGCGACAGCGGGCGGCGGCGGGCGTGGCATCCGCGTGGTCCGCACCGAGGCCGAGCTGGTCGACGCGTACGAGCGGACCAGTCAGGAGGCCGCGCGGGCGTTCGGCAGCGGCATCGTGTTCCTGGAACGCCTGGTCACCGGGGCCCGGCACGTCGAGGTCCAGGTGATCGCCGACGGGCAGGGCACCGCGTGGGCGCTCGGGGTGCGCGACTGCTCGGTGCAGCGACGCAACCAGAAGGTCATCGAGGAGTCGGCGTCGCCGGTGCTCGACCCGGCGCAGACCGCCGAGCTCAAGACGTCGGCCGAGCGGCTGGCCATCGCGGTCGGCTACCGCGGCGCGGCGACCGTCGAGTTCCTGTACCACCCCGGCGACCGGCTGTTCGCGTTCCTGGAGGTCAACACCCGCCTCCAGGTCGAGCACCCGATCACCGAGTTGACCACCGGGTTCGACCTGGTCAAGGCGCAGCTGCACGTCGCCTCGGGTGGGCGGCTCGACGGCGAGCCGCCGATGGAGCGCGGGCACGCCATCGAGGCCCGCCTGAACGCCGAGGATCCCGACCGCGACTTCGCGCCGTCGCCGGGGCGGATCGCGCGGCTGGACCTGCCCAGCGGCCCCGGCATCCGGGTGGACACCGGCGTCAGCGAGGGCGACACCATCCCGGCCGACTTCGACTCGATGATCGCGAAGATCATCGCGTACGGCCGCGACCGCGACGAGGCCCTCGGCAAGCTGCGTCGGGCGATGGCGAACACCACGGTGATCATCGAGGGTGGCGCGACGAACAAGAGCTTCGTGCTCGACCTGCTCGACCAGCCCGAGGTGATCGACGCCAGCGCCGACACCGGCTGGATCGACCGCGTCCGCGGTGAGGGCCGACTCGTCACGCACCGCCACTCCGCAGTCGCCCTGGCGGCCGCCGCCATCGAGTCGTACGAGGAGGAGGAGCGCGCCGAGCGGCAGCGGCTGCTGTCGACGGCGTCCGGTGGGCGCCCGCAGGTGCAGCACGCGAGCGGCCGACCGCTGGACCTCAAGCTGCGCGGTGTCGGCTACCGCACCCGCGTGGCACGGGTCGGCCCACACCGGTTCCGGGTCGGCATCGAGGCGGGCACCGTCGTCCGCACCGCCGACGTCGAACTCGACCGGTTCGACCGGCACACCGGCCAGATCGTCGTCAACGGCATCCGGTACCGCCTGCTCACCGGCACGTACGGGCCGACCCACCTGGTCGAGGTGGACGGTGTGACGCACCGGGTCAGCCGCGACGAGGGCGGCGTCCTGCGCTCCCCGATGCCGGCACTCGTCGTCGCCACGCCGCTGGAGGTCGGCGCCGAGGTCGAGGCGGGCGCTCCGGTGCTGGTGCTCGAAGCGATGAAGATGGAGACGGTGCTGCGCGCGCCGTTCAGGGCGCGGCTCAAGGAGTGCGCCGTCTCGGTGGGCAGCCAGGTCGAGGCGGGCGCGCCGCTGATGCGCCTGGAGCCGCTCGCGGACGACGCCGAGGACACCACGGACGACCCGACCGCCGAGACCGTCGAACTGGACCTGCCGACCGCCTACGAGACCGTTCCGGCGGACGAGCGGGGCAGGCGCGGTCAGGAGGACCTGCGGGGTCTGCTGCTCGGCTTCGACGTCGACCCGCACGACGACCGCCGGGTGCTCGACGGCTATCTCGCCGCGCGGCGGGAGGCCGCCGAGGCCGGTCACCGGCCACTGGCCGCGGAACTCGACCTCATCGAGGTGTTCGCCGACCTCACCGAACTGAGCCGCAACCGGCCGACGGGTGAGGACGGCGGCGCCGCGCACGTGCACAGCGCGCGGGAGTACTTCCACACCTACCTGCAGAGCCTCGACGTCGAGCGGGCCGGGCTGCCGGACGCCTTCCAGACCAGGCTCGCCAAGGCACTCGGCCGGTACGGCGTCACCGACCTGGAGCGCTCCCCCGCCCTCGAAGCCGCCGTCTTCCGGATCTTCCTCGCCCAGCAGCGCGCGTCCGCCGACGCCACGGTCATCGCGACCCTGCTGCGCGCCTGGCTGCGGGAGACCCCGCCGGACGAGAGTTTGCGTGAGCCCGCCGGCCTGGCGCTGGAGCGGCTGATCGCCGCGACGCAGGTCCGCTTCCCCGTGGTCGCCGACCTCGCCCGCGGCGTGGTGTTCGCCTGGTTCGCCCAGCCGCTGCTGCGCCGCAACCGCGCCCGGGTCTACGCCGAGGTCCGTGGGCACCTGCGGCACCTGGACGCGCACCCGGACGCGGCGGACCGCGCCGAGCGCATCGCCGAGATGGTACGCAGCACCGAGCCACTGGTCCGGCTGCTCGGCCAGCGGCTCGTCCGCGACCACCTCGACAACGCGGTCATGCTGGAGGTGCTGACCCGCCGGTACTACGGCAACAGGGCGCTCACCAGCGTGCGTACCCAGGAGGCCGCCGGCTGCACGTTCGTGGTCGCCGAGCGCGCCGATTCGAGCGTGGTCTCCGCCGCGGTGAGCTTCGACGCGTTGGGCGGCGCGCTGCGCGGGCTGGCCGAGCTGGCCGGCGACGAGGACTCCGTTGACGCCGACATCTACCTCGGCTGGGAGAACCAGCCGGAGGACTTCGACGCGATGGCGGCGGCGCTGGCCGAGGTCATCGCCGCGCACCCGCTGCCGACTCAGGTCCGACGGGTCACCACCACCGTCGCGGGTCGCGGCGGAGCGGTGATGCACCACCACTTCACCTTCCGACCGTCGGGCACCCAGCTGACCGAGGACCGGCTGATCCGCGGCCTGCACCCGTACATCGCGCAGCGGATGCAGTTGGAGCGTCTGCACAAGTTCGACCTGACCCGGCTGCCGTCGTCGGACGAGGAGGTCTACCTCTTCCAGTGCGTGGCGCGCGAAAACCGTTCGGACGAGCGCCTCGTGGCGTTCGCGCAGGTGCGTGACCTGACCGAGCTTCGCGAGCAGGACGGCCGACTGGTCGCGCTGCCGACGACCGAGGACGCCATCGCCGCCTGCCTCGACTCGATCCGCCGCGCCCAGTCGCTGCGGCCGTCGAAGACGCGCTTCAACACGAACCGGATCGTGGTCTACGTCTGGCCGCCGAGCGAGCTCACCCGCGAGGAGATGGAAATGATCGCCGGGCGCGTGCGCCCGACGACCGCGGGGGCCGGGCTGGAGGAGATCCTGTTCATCGCCCGCCAGCGCGACCGCCGGACCGGCGAGCTGACCAAGATCGCCGTACGGATCTCGTTCGACGCCGCCGGCGGCGCGGAGCTGGCCGTCGGCGAGCCGCCGGTCGAGGCGATCGAGCCGCTCGACGAGTACCGGCTCAAGGTGTTGCGCGCGAGCAGCCGCAACACGGTGTACCCGTACGAGCTGACCGGCAGGCTCGGTGACTTCGTCGAACACGACCTCGACGACGACCACGTGTTGCAGCCGGTGGACCGGCCGCGGGGGTGCAACAGCGCCGCGATCGTCGCCGGGGTGGTCACGACGCCGACCGAGCGCTACCCGCAGGGCGTCACCCGGGTGGTGCTGCTCGGCGACCCGACGAAGTCGCTGGGTGCCCTGTCGGAGCCGGAGTGCCGGCGCGTGATCGCCGCCCTGGACCTGGCGGAGCGGATGCACGTGCCGCTGGAGTGGTGGGCGCTGTCCGCCGGCGCCCGGATCTCGATGACGTCGGGCACGGAGAACATGGACTGGGTGGCCGCGGCGCTCAAGCGGATCGTCGAGTTCACCCAGGCCGGTGGTGAGATCAACATCGTGGTCGCGGGCATCAACGTCGGCGCGCAGCCGTACTGGAACGCCGAGGCGACGATGCTCATGCACACCAAGGGCATCCTGGTGATGACACCGGACTCGGCGATGGTGCTCACCGGCAAGCAGTCGCTCGACTTCTCCGGTGGCGTGTCGGCCGAGGACAACTTCGGCATCGGTGGCTACGACCGGGTGATGGGCCCGAACGGGCAGGCACAGTACTGGGCGCCGAACCTGACGGCTGCCCGGGACGTGGTAATGGCGCACTACGACCACACGTACGTCGCGCCCGGCGAGGACGCGCCCCGACGGGCGGTCACCACCGACCCGACCGACCGCGACATCTCCGACTTCCCGCACGACGTGGCGGGCAGCGCCTTCGCCACCGTCGGGGAGATCTTCTCCGTCGAGGCCAACCCGGACCGCAAGAAGCCGTTCGACATCCGTACGGTGATGCGGGCCCTCTCCGACCAGGACCACCCGGTGCTGGAGCGCTGGGCGGGCATGGCCGACGCGGACACCGCGGTCGTGCAGGACATCCACCTCGGTGGCATCCCGGTCTGCCTGCTCGGCATCGAGTCCCGGTCGGTGCCGCGGCACGGCTTCCCGCCCACCGACGGTCCGGACACCTACACGGCGGGCACGCTGTTCCCCCGCTCGTCGAAGAAGGCAGCGCGGGCCATCAACGCGGCCAGCGGCAACCGGCCCCTCGTCGTGCTGGCGAACCTGTCGGGCTTCGACGGCTCACCGGAGTCGATGCGCAAGCTGCAGCTGGAGTACGGGGCCGAGATCGGTCGGGCGATCGTGAACTTCCGGGGGCCCATCGTCTTCTGCGTGATCTCGCGCTACCACGGCGGTGCGTTCGTGGTGTTCTCGAAGGCGCTGAACCCGAACATGACAGTGCTCGCGCTGGAGGGCTCGTTCGCCTCGGTGCTCGGTGGCGCGCCCGCCGCCGCTGTGGTGTTCGCCGCCGACGTCAACGCCCGTACGGCGGCAGACCCCCGCGTGCGGGACCTGGAAGCCCGCGTCGGTGCCGCGGCCGGCACCGAACGCGCCGCGCTGACCGCGGAACTCGACGAGCTGCGCTCGTCGGTGCGCGCGGAGAAGCTCGGCGAGGTGGCGACCGAGTTCGACCGGGTGCACAACATCCAGCGCGCCGTGCAGGTCGGCTCGGTGGACGCCGTCATCCGCGCCGCCGAGCTGCGTCCGCGCATCATCGAGGCCATCGAGGCCCGCCTGGGGTGAGCGGACGGGATCGGGCGGGGTCCCAGCCTCAGCTGGTTCGCCGCGTACGGCTCCCGTCGCCCTCGGCCTGCCAGGCGGCGACGAGGTCCTCCCGTGCCCGGGCGACCCGGGAGCGGATCGTGCCGATGGGGCACTGGCAGACGTGGGCGGCCTCGGCGTAGGAGAGGCCGAGCACGTGGGTGGCGACGAACGCCTCACGACGCTCCCGGGTCAGGCCGGCGATCAACTGGTGCAGGGTCACGCCCTCGTCGGCCCCGGCGGCGGTCGCGCCGGCTGACTCCGCCGCTGTCTGCCAGTCCGGCACCGACGCGATCCTCGGCCGGGCCACCGCCGTCCGGACGTGGTCGACGGCGACGCGCCGGGCGATCGTGAACACCCACGTCCGGGCCGACGAGCGGCCGGCGAAGCCGGGCAGGTTGCGGAACGCCCGCAGGAACGTCTCCTGGGTCAGGTCGTCAGCCTCACCCGGCCCGGCGAGGTGCGACAGGAACCGCCAGACCTGGTCCTGAAGGGCCCGGACGAACGCGGTGGCGGCCTGCCGGTTACCCCGGCCCGCCTCCTTCGCCCAGCGGGTCACCTGGTCGTCGTCAGCGACGCCGTCTCGCACGGACCACCGTCCTGTGTGCCACGGGCGCTCCTTCATGGCGAGGTGCCATCGTCGGGACGCCGCCGGTCAGCCGCGCATCCTGGTTGTCGCTGGCCGGTCCGGAAAAGTTCCCGGGCTCCCCCGGTCGGTCGACTTCCCGGTTGCGTACCAGCGGGCCGGGGCCACGGCGGGACGGCGCGCGCCTCGTCGGCCGCTCAGCCCAGGACGGGTTGCTCCTCTACCTGCCCGGTGCTCCCGCGCCCCTGCGGCGGCACGGGGTCGGGCATGCGCCAGGACCGCCACAGCTGGCTGTAGCCACCCCCGGCCGCCAGCAGCTCGGCGTGCGTGCCGTGCTCGGCGACACGCCCATGCTCCATCACGACGATGCGGTCGGCGGTGGCCGCCTGGCTCAGTCGGTGGGCGACGACCAGGGTGGTACGTCCCTCGGTGGCCGCCACGGCGGCGCGGTCGAGGTCACGCGCACCCGCGCTGCCCGCCTCCGCGGTGGCCTCGTCGAGGACCGCGACGGCGGGATCGGCGAGGACGAGGCGGGCCAGCGCGAGCTGCTGGGCCTGGGCCGCGGTGAGGTGCCGTCCACCCTCCCCCACCTCGGTGGCGAGGCCGTCCGGCAGGGTACGGAACCAGTGGGTGGCACCGACGAGGTCGAGGGCGGCGGTCAGCTCGTCGTCGGTGGCGTCCGGGTCGGCCAGCCGCAGGTCGTCGGCGAGCGGCCCGGCGAAGACGTGCACCTCCTGGCTGATGAGGGCGATCTCGCGGCGCAGCCGGTGCTCGCCGAGCTCGGCCAGCGGCACGCCGCGCAGGGTCACCGACCCGTGGGTGGGCGCGATGATGCCGGCGATGATCCCGGCGAGCGTGCTCTTGCCCGCGCCGCTGGCGCCCACGAGGGCGACGCGCTCGCCCGGTGCGAGTCGGAGGTCGACGTCGCGCAACACGACCGGCCCGTCGTCGTAGCGGTGCTGCGCGACGGTCACCTCCAGTGCCGCCGGTTCGGCCCGCGCCTGCCGGGCGGGCTCCGGGCCGGCCGGGGTCGCGGTGTCCGGCAGCGCGGTGACCCCGACGAGCCGGGCGAGGCTGGCACCGGCCTGCAGCACGGAGTCCGACTCGAACAGCAGCAGGCCGATGGGGTTGAAGAGGCGGTGGAAGTAGAGCGCGGCGGTGGTGGCGGCTCCCACAGTGGCGAGGTCGTCGCGCACCAGCAGGAAGCCGGCGAGCAGCACAGCGGCCAGCCCCACGAACTCCGACCGGTTGATGCGCAGCCCGAACCGCGTGAACAGCCCGAAGATCTCCAGCGACAGGTCGCGGGCTACGCCGGAGCGCGCCGCGATCCGGGCGACGTGGGCGTCCTCCATCCGGTAGGCGCGCACGGTCGCCGCGCCGCGGAGCGCCTCGGCCGTCGCCTGCGCGCGTTCGCCAGTGGCCACCCGCTCGCGGGCGTAGTACGGGATCGACCGTTTGAGGTACCAGCGCAGCGCCAGCGCGTACGCCGGTGCGGCGACCAGCCCGGCGATGCCGAGCCGCCAGTCGAGGGCGAAGAGCCCCGCTGCGGTCAACACGACGGACAGCAGAGCGCCGAGGAAGGCCGGGCCGCTGGTGGCGATCACGTTCGTCACCACGGCCACGTCGTCGCCGGCGCGGGCCACCAGGTCCCCGGTGCCGGCTCGCTCCAGGGTGGCCGACGGCAGGTGCAGGGCGCGGTCGAGGACCCGCTCCCGGAGCCGGGCCAGCACCGTCTCGCCGAGGCGTGCGGCGACCGCGGCGCCGACCGCGGTGAGGATGCCCGCGAGCACCGCGGCACCCGCGATCACGCCCGCCCAGGTCACGATCTGCGACGTGTCGGAGCCGGCGATGACGTCGTCCACGAGGCGACCGAGCACCCAGGGGGCGACGAGCCCGGTCGCGGACGCGGCGACCAGCAACGTGCCGGCGACGGCGCTGAGCCCCGGCAGGCGGGCCAGCTCGGTGCGGAGGGTGGCCCAGGTCTGTCCGGCGGTGGCCGTCGGCAGCAGTTGCCGGGGCTCGGCCCCGGTCATGGTCGGCTCGGTCATCGCAGGATCTCTTCCCGGTAGCGGGCGTCGCTGGCGAGCAACTGCTCGTGCGGCCCCTCGGCGATGACCCGGCCCCGGTCGAGCACGACGACCCGGTGTGTGACCCGCAGCAACGCCGGGCTGGTGGTGATCAGCACCGTGCCGTGGGTGTCCGCTCCGCGGGCCGAGGCCAGCCCTTCGGCGAGCAGGCCCTCGGTCACCGCGTCGACCGCCGTGGTGGGGTTGTGCAGCACCAGCACCGGGGGGTCGGCGACGAGCGCCCGGGCCAGACCGATCCGCTGCCGCTGCCCGCCGGACAGGTTCGCCCCCCGCTCGGTGAGCTGACGGTCGAAGCCGTGCGGGTGCGCGGCGAGCACGTCCTCGGCCGCCGCGGCACGCATCGCGGCACGCAGGACCGTGTCGTCGACCTGGGCACCGGCGCTGAGGTTGGCGCGCAGGGTGCCCTCGAACAGCGCCACGTCATGCTGCTCCACCAGGACCACGGCGCGCAGGGCGTCGATGTGCAGCTCTTCGGCGGGCACGCCGTCGACGTACAGCGTTCCCCGACGGTCCGGTTGGGGCGCCCGGCCGGCCAGCACCGCGACCAGCGCCTCGGCGTCGCTCGGGTCGTAGGCGAGCACGCCCAGGATCTCGCCGGCGCGGACGTGCAGGCTGACACTGTCGAGGCCCGCGTGACCGACCCCGTCGAGGGTCAGCCGGGACGGGGTCGGCGCGGGCGGCCCAGCGTCGCCCGGCGTCAGGACCGGTGCCGCGCCGAGGACCCGGGCGACCCGCCCCGCGGAGGCCCGGGCCATGGCGAACAGCTGTACGCAGTACCCGAGCGTCTGCACCGGCTCGGCGATGAACTGGGCCAGCCCGACGACGGCGACGAGTTCGCCGATGGTGAGCCGGCCCTGGAGCGCGAGCCAGCCCGCGACGCCGGCGACCGTCGCGAGGAACAGGCCGTTGACCATGGTGGTGAGCCCGAGGTGCAGGCCCTTGGTGGTGGCGGCACGCAGGGTGACGTCGAGCGCGTGTCGGCTGGCGCCCGCGTACCGGCGCGCGGCGTGGTCCTGCGCGCCGATGCCGCGCAGCACGCGCAGGCCGGTGACGAGGTCGACGGCGAGCGCGGTGGTGGCCGCGAGGGCCTCCTGCTGCGACGAGCTGCGCCGGGTGAGCAGCGGTGCCATCCGTTGCAGGGCGAGGACCAGCAGGGGTACGCCGAGGAGCACACCGAGCCCGAGCGGGACGTCGACGACGAGCAGCGCGACGGCCGCGACCACGATGGCGGTGAACGCGGCGGCGGTGAGCCCGGCGACCCGCACGACCAGCGCGGACAGCTCGGCGTCGGAGGCCGTGACGGACAGCAGCTCTCCGTCGCGCATGCCGGAGTGGTGTCCACGCGGGTCGAGGGCGCTCCGGGCGATCTCGACCCGCGTCGCGTGTGCCTCGTGCTCCACCGCGGCGTACGCCATCCGGGCACCGGTCCGGTAGGCGAAGGCCAGGACGGTGAACAGGGCGGCCAGCCCGGCGAGTGAGAGCAGCAGCGCGCGGACGTCACCGGTGGCGACCGCCCGGTCGATGACCACCCCGATGGCGACGGGGACGAGGGCTTCGGCGGCCTGGTGCGTGCACAGCAACGCGATGCCGAGCAGCACCCGGCCACGCTGTCGGCGCAGCGCGCGACGAAGCACCACGCCACCGCTGATCTCGGCGACTGACATGCGAGGCGGACTCCGTTATCGATTAGGGTTGGCTAACCTAACACGCTCCGTTGCGGGTCCGGACGGCGGTAGGGGTGCAAGCCGAGGCCGTCCACTGCCGCCGCGACCAGAGCCTCCGGGGTGAGCGCGACGTCGAGCACGAGCACCGACTCGTCCGGCTCCGCCGGCTCCAGCGTGGCGAGCTGTGATTCGAGCAGGCTCGCCGGCATGTAGTGCCCCTCGCGCCGGGCCATCCTGGCCCGGATGACCTCCGCCGACCCGGCGAGGTGCACGAAGTCCAACCGAAGCGTGCCCTGGCGCAGCACGTCCCGGTACGACCGCTTGAGCGCCGAGCAGGCCAGCACCGTCGACCGGCCCTCCGCGCCGCGATCGGCGATCCACGCGGCGATGTCCCGCAGCCAGGGCCGGCGGGTGGTGTCGTCCAGCGGTACGCCGGAGCGCATGCGTGCCACGTTCGCCGGGGAGTGGAACTCGTCCGCCTCGGCGAACGCCAGCCCGGTGGCTGCGCTGATCCCCCGCGCCACGGTGCTCTTGCCGGCGCCGGAGACCCCCATCACCACGACGTGCCGGGTGGGTGGGGCGTCGCCCCGCCCCTCACCAGTCATGGATCGTGCCGTCCTTGAGCCGGTTGAACGGCAGGTAGGCCGGCTCGTACGGGAAGCGGGCCGCCACCTCCTCGTCGAGCTCCACCCCGAGACCCGGCTGATCGCCCGGGTGCAGGTAGCCGTCGGTGAAGGTGAACGACTGCCGGAACACCTCGTTGGCCAGCGGGGTGTGCTTCATGTACTCCTGGATGCCGAAGTTGTGGATGGCCAGGTCCAGGTGCAGCGCCCCCGCCATGCCCACCGGGGAGATGTCGGTGGGGCCGTGGATGCCGGACTTGATCTGGTACTGGGCGGCGAAGTCGAGCAGCTTGCGCATGGCGGTGATGCCACCGGTGTGGGTGACCGCGGACCGGACGTAGTCGATCAGCTGCTCGCGGATCAAGGTCTGGTAGTCCCAGACCGTGTTGAAGACCTCGCCGATGGCCAGCGGGGTGGTGGTGTGCTGGCGGACCAGCCGCAGGGCCTCCTGGTTCTCCGCCGGGGTGCAGTCCTCCAACCAGAACAGGTCGTACGGTTCGAGGGCCTTGCCGAGCTTGGCGGCCTGGATCGGGGTCATCCGGTGGTGACCGTCGTGCAGCAGCGGCAACTCCGGGCCGAACTCGCCGCGGACCGCCTCGAAGACCTCGGGCAGGTGGCGCAGGTACGCGCGGGTGTCCCAGTCCTCCTCGACGGGCAGCGGGGTGCGCTGCGCGGGCTCGTAGTCGTAGCGCTGGCCGGTGGCGCTGGGCTGCGCGGCCACGCCGTACACCGCGTTGATCCCCGGCACCGAGGTCTGCACCCGGATCGACCGGAAGCCCTCGTCGAGGTGGCGGCGGATCGAGTCGAACAGCTCGGGAAGGTCCCGTCCCGACGCGTGCCCGTACGCCATGATGCCGGTGCGGGACGCGCCGCCCAGCAGTTGGTACAGCGGCATGCCCGCGGCCTTGGCCTTGATGTCCCACAGCGCCACGTCGACCGCCGCGATGGCCGCCATCGTGACCGGCCCACGACGCCAGTACGCCGAGCGGTACAGGAACTGCCAGGTGTCCTCGATCCGGTGCGGGTCCCGCCCCATCAGCAACGGGGCCACGTGGTCGCGCAGGTACGAGGCGACGGACAGCTCACGGCCGTTGAGCGTGGCGTCGCCCAGACCGGTGATGCCCTCGTCGGTGGTGACCTTCAGGGTGACGAAGTTCCGGTCGGGGCTGGACACGATGATGTCTGCTGCGACGATCTTCACGGGGTGCCTTTCGTTCCTTCAGGACCGGGGTGGTCTCACCATTCGGCGAACGAGCCGTCGGGGTGCCGCCAGGTCGGGCTACGCCAGGCGTGGCCCCGCTTGTCGGCGGTCCGCACCGCGTGCTCGTCGATCTCGATGCCGAGACCGGGTGCGGTCAACCGCTGTACGTAGCCGTCGACGAAGGTCAGCGGGGTCTTGTCGAGGCAGTAGTCGAGCACCTCGGCGCCCTGGTTGTAGTGGATGCCGACGCTCTGCTCCTGGATCAGGAAGTTGGGCGTCGCGAAGCCGACCTGGAGGCAGGCGGCGAGGGCGATGGGCCCGAGCGGGCAGTGCGGGGCGAGCTGCACGTCGTACACCTCGGCCAACGTGGCGATCTTGCGCACCTCGGTGATGCCGCCGGCGTGCGCGAGGTCCGGCTGGGCCACGGCGATGCCGGCCTGCAACACGGGCAGGAACTCCTGCCGGCTGTAGAGCCGCTCCCCGGTCGAGACCGGGGTGGTGGTGCAGCGGACGACCTCGCCGATCAGGTGCGAGTTCTCCGGCACCACCGGTTCTTCGAGGAAGAACGGCCGGTACGGCTCCAGGAGCGGGGCGACCCGCCGGACGTTGGCGAGGGTGAATCGCCCGTGGAAGTCGACAGCGACGTCGCGGTCGTCGCCGAGGACCTCGCGGGCGACCGCCACCCGCTGCACGACCGCGTCGAGTTCGGCAACCGAGGCCAGCGCGCCCATCCGTCCCGACGCGTTCATCTTCACCGCGGTCAGGCCCGCCTCGACCTGGGCGCTGATCTGGTCGCGGATCTCGGCGGGCTCGTCGCCACCGACCCAGCCGTAGACCCGGATCCGGTCCCGGACCGGCCCGCCGAGCAGTTGGTGCACCGGGGCGCCGTAGTGCTTTCCGGCGATGTCCCAGAGCGCCTGGTCCAGACCGGACACCGCACTGGCCAGGATCGGGCCGCCCCGATAGAAGGAGCCCTTGGTCATCACCTGCCAGTGGTCCTCGATGCGCAGCGCGTCCCGACCCGTGAGCAGCTCGCTGAGCTGGTGGACGGCCGTGCGTACGGTCTCGGACCGACCCTCGCAGGTCGCCTCGCCCCAGCCGACGATGCCGGACTCCGTCTCGACCCGGACGAACAGCCAGCGTGGCGCGACCAGGAAGGTCTCCACCTTTGCGATCTTCGTCATCGAGCTGTCAGCCCTTCGTGGCACCGGCGGTGAGGCCGGAGACGACGTACTTCTGCACGAACAGGGCGATCAGCATGATCGGCAGGGTGACCACTGTCGCGGCGGCCATCAGGCCGCCCCAGTCGATGCTGGCGTACCCGACGAAGTCGAAGATCGCCACGGGCAGCGTCTTCGTGTCGGAGCCGGAGAGCACCAGGGCGAACATGAAGTTGTTCCAGGAGAAGATGAACGAGAGGATGCCGGCCGTCGCGACGCCGGGCACCGACAGCGGCAGGGTGATCCGCCGGAACGCGCCGATGTGGGTCAGCCCGTCGACCAGCGCCGCCTCTTCCAACTCGGTCGGCAGGCCGTCGAAGTAGCCCATCATGATGTAGACGATCAGCGGCAGCGACACGAACATGTGGCTCAGGATCAGCACGCTGAACCCGCCGACCAGCTTCAGGTTCGAGAAGACGTAGTACCAGGGCACCAGGAGTGAGACGCCCGGGATCACCCGGGCCATGAGCACGACCAGCGCCGACTTCTTCATGTTGAAGCGGCTCATCGAGTAGGCGGCGGGCACGCCCAGCAGGAGCGAGAGCGTGGTGGCCGCGAACGCCACCCAGAGGCTGTTGCCGATGAACTCGAGATAGTTGGCCTGCTGGAGGACGGTCTCGTAGTTCTTCAGGCTGGGTGAGAAGACGAACGCCTTGGCGGTGTCGTAGATGTCCACATTGGTCTTGAAGGACGCCGCGATCATCCAGAGCAGCGGCGCCATCAGCCCGAACACCACGACCACGAGAGCTGACGTGCGGAAGACGCGGTACGGCTTGCTCGGCTTCATCGGCCCAGCCCCTTCTTGCGATAGGTGAGGGCCCACATCACCCCGATGATGATCAGGAAGAAGATGATGAGAACGGTCGACGAGACGCCGTAGTCGTTGTAGTCGAAGCTGAGGCCGTAGGCGTACACGTTGAGGGTCTCGACCTCGTGGAACGACCCGCCGCCGCGCCCCTTGGTCGCGTAGAGGATGTCGAACGTCTTGAGCGCGTCGATGCCGCGCAGCAGGATGGCGACGATCACCGTGGGCATCAACAGCGGGAGGGTGACGTGCCGGAACCGCTGCCAGCTGCTGGCGCCGTCGATCCGGGCCGCCTCCTGGGGCTCGTCGGAGAGTGAGGTGAGCCCGGCGAGCAGGATCAGCACGACCATCGGTGTCCACTGCCAGATGTCGATGAACATCGTCGTCGGCAGGGCCGAGTTCTGGCCGGCCAGCCAGGGCTGTGGGCCGATGCCGATCCAGCCGAGCAGCTGGTTCGCCATCCCGATGTTGGGGTCGAAGATGAGGCGCCACATCATGCCGACCGCGACCGGGGTGGCCACCAGCGGCAGGAGGATCGCTACGCGGACCCACTTCTCACCGCGGAAGGGCCGCCACAGCAGCAGGGCTATCGCCATGCCGAGAACGACCTCGAAGAACAGCACGACGCCGGTGAACAGGACCGTACGCCAGACCGCCGGCCAGAACCGGTCGGTGTCGGTGAGCACGTCTAGGTAGTTCTGGAACCCGATGAACTCGGACTCGGCACGCACCGAACCCTCGGCGTCGGTCAGGCTCAGATAACCCGTCCACGCCACCGGAAAGATGATCAGCACGGCGACGAACGCCATGGCGGGTGCCGCGAAGAGCCATTTGCGATGTTTGTTGGCCCACTGCGACCAGGCCGACGACTCCGGGGACGCCATGGGGGCCTTGGGCGAATCGGTGCGGGGTGCGGTGACGGCTGACATTCAGATCTCCGGGTTCGGGGGCCAGGTCCCGGCGAGGCGGCGGAGCACGTCGGCTCCGCCGCCCGGCGCCTGGGTTACTTCGCCTCGTCGTCGAGGAACTTCTGGAACGCCGCGTTCGCCGCGTCCGCCGAGCTGGCGGCGTCCTTACCGGTGATCGCGTCGACGATTGGCTGGCCGACGATCTCGCGCGCCTCAGCCACCTTGACGACCAGCGGGCGGTCGTGCCCGACACCGTTCGCGGTGCTGACCGTGTTGGCCTCGGCCAGGTCCTTCGGCAGGGTCGCGGTGCTCGCCGGGTTCGCCCAGACCGAGGTACGGGCACCGGGCACGCCGGCCGTCTGCTGCGCCAGCGCCTGCTCCTTGCCAGCCGCCCACTGGATGAACTTCCAGGCGTTGTCCTTGTTCTCCGAGCTGTCGTTCATGCCAAGCGCCCAGGAGGGGATGTTGTACGGCTTCGACCCGGCAGGGCCGGCCGGGAACGCGGCGAAGCCGACGGTGTCGACGACCTTGGACTTGGTGGGGTCGGTGGCGTTCTTGTAGAGCGAGTTGGCCTCGGTGTAGAAGGCGGCCTTGCCCTGCGTGAAGATCGCCATCGCCTCCGACCAGCTCATGTCGGTGCTGATGTTCTCCGGGCCGTGGTCCCGGAGCAGGCCGCCGTAGAAGGCGTACGCCTGCTTGGCCTGCTCGGTGTTGACAGTGGCCTTTCCGCTGCTGTCCACGAAGTCGCCACCGAAGCTGAAGAGGAAGCTGGAGAACTGGGTGACGGCGGCGGCCTTGCCGGTACGAGCGACGAAGCCTGCGACGCCGGGGTTGTCGGCCTCGATCTTCGCCGCCTGTGCCTTGAGTTCGTCGAGGCTCTTGGGTGGCGCGGTGAAGCCGGACTTGGTCAGCAGGTCCTTGCGGTAGTAGAGGACCTCCTGCTCGGTGATGATCGGCAGGCCGACCACCTTGTCCTCATAGGTCGTCGCCTGCACCGGCCCGGCCTGGAAGTCGCCGAACTCGAAGGCGCTGTCCGACTTGACCTTCTCGCTCAGGTCGGCGAGGTACTTGTTCTTGCCGAACTGCTTCCCCTCCTGCAGGGGCCGGTACATCATCACGTCGAGGTCGGTGGACCCGGCGTTCAGCTTGACGTTGTACTGGTCGGACAGTTGGTCCTCGCCGAGCTGGGTGACCTCGACCTTGAGGCCGGACTGCTTCTCGAACTCCGGCAGGGCTTTCTTGATGTTCTCTGTCCAGACGTGGTTCACCAGCGTCACGCGGACGGTCTTCGAACCTTCGCCGCCATCGTCACCGCCGCAGGCGGTGAGGCTCATGGCGGTGACCACGGCCAGAGAAGTGCCGATTATCGATCGACGTCGCACGCTTGTCTCTCCTTCTGTCGTGGCCGCCGCCCTCGGAAGAGCCGCTACCTCGGTGTTACATCCGCTTAACATCGGGATGCTAGGCCGAATAGACGGATTACTTCAAGAGGTTGATGTAAATGATATGATCTTTGAGTGGAACCGTCCTCAGCAGAGGTTGCAGCCGCTCAGACCGCCCCCGCCGAGGCTGGGCTGCACGCCCGCGTCCTCGACCATCTGGGCACCGCCATCTGCGGCGGCGAGCTGGCACCCGGCGCGATCCTCAACATCGACGAACTGGTCGACAGGTACGCCGTCTCCCGCTCGGTCGTCCGCGAGGTGCTGCGCGTCCTGGCGTCGATCGGGTTCATCGAGGCACGCCGACGGGTGGGGGTGATGATCCTGCCGGCCAGCGCGTGGAACGTCTTCGACCCGCAGGTGATCCGCTGGCGGCTCGCCTCGGCTGGCCGGATGGCCCAGCTCCGGTCGATCACCGAGCTACGCACCGCCGTCGAGCCGCACGCGGCCTACCTGGCGGCCAACCGGATCGGCCACGACGAAGCGAGTGACCTGGTCGGGCTGGCGGCGAAGATGTGGGCGGCTGGCGAGGCCGGTGACGAGGAACGCTTCCTGCACCTCGACATCGAGTTCCACCGGCGCGTCCTGCTCGCCTCCGGCAACGAGATGTTCGTCCGGCTTCAGGATCTGGTCGCCGAGGTGCTCACCGGCCGGCACAAGCACCACCTCATGCCGCACCACCCGCACGAGCAGGCTCTCCAGATGCACGCGGACGTCGCCCAGGCGATCCAGCGACGCGACGGCGCACGCGCCCGGCAGGCGATGGTGCAGCTGATGGAGCAGGCGTTCGACGAGATGAAGTCACTGTGGGAGCAGACCTCGGTGCCCGACCGGGAGGAGCCTCCCGGGTCGGCCAGCCGCTGATCGACTCGGTCTACGGGAAGTCGCGGTGTCAGGTCGCCCCGGACACCGCGACTTCCGTGAAGCCGAGTCGATCATGGGCCGGCGGCGGGTGGCGCCGACCGGATCGGTCTCAGCGCGCGGTGCCGCGACCCGATCGACCCGCACCGGCGGAGGGCCGGTGCGCGATGCGGGGCGCCCGCACGGCGGAGGCGTTGCCGGCGCCGGGGCGGTAGTCCCGTGCCGCGCTGGCCACCATCTCGTCGGGGTCGCGGGTGAGCTGCTGCCGGATGTGCGCCGGCACGAGCTCGGACGTCGCCATCGCCAGGCGGACCTGCACCGACCGGTCGTCGACCAGGCGCTCCAGGTCGGCCTCGTCCAACTCCAACGAGCGGACCAGCGCGGCACGCACGTCGACCACCGGGTCCGCGGCGAGCGCGCTGCGCTGCGCGGCGGTGGTCCGCGGGTTGCGGGCGACCCCCTTGCGTACGCGGGCGGTGCGATCGGCCAGCAGGGTGTTGATGACTTCGAGGTCGTGGGTGTGGGTGGCGAGTCGTTCCCGTACCTCGGGTGAGACGTCGTCGGTCAGCTTGGCGGCCAGCTCGGGCTCCAGGTCCCGGCTCTCCGCAAGGAGGCCGCGAAGCTCCTTGTCCGATGCCTGCGCCATGGCCCGGCGGACCGACTCGTCGCAGGCCGGGTTGCTGGCGACCGCCCAGCGGATCCACCGGTCGTCGTCCTTGACCAGACGCAGGAGGTTGGCGATCGAGGTGGAAGGGTTCCTCGCCACGGCCTCCCGGACCTGACGATCCTGGTCCCTGGTGAGCGGTCGCAGGGCCTGCGCGGGCGCGTCGGCCCGAGCGGCGACCGCCTTGCGGACCACCGCCGACGGGTCGGACGCCAGGTCGATAAGGGTCATTTGTGGCGTTGTGGGGTCCTGTGCGAGGGCGAGCCGCGCGTCAGCATCGCCACCGATCGGACGGTGGGCGGTGGCGTCGGACCCGCTGTGACGGTCGGGCTCGCCGACGTCCTGCTGTTTCCCCATGACCCAATCATGTCACGCGCCCGATCCGGCACTGCGGGCCTGACCAGCGCCAGGTGGCACCTGGGCGGGTAGTCGCAGGCCGGACATGCCACCATCCACCGCCAGCGACGTCCCGGTCACCGACCCGGTGGTGGGCGACGCGAGGTAGACGACGGCGGCGGCCACCTCGTCGGCGGTCACCAGACGGCCGGTCGGCTGACGGGACGCGAGCTGCCGCTTCTCCGCCGTCGGGTCGGCCGCGCCGGCGAGCAGGCGGGCCACCCAGGGCGTGTCGACGGTGCCGGGGGCGACACAGTTGACCCGGACCCCCTCGGTCACCAGGTCGGCGGCCATGGCGAGGGTGAGGGCGTGCACGGCACCCTTCGACGCCGAGTACAGGGCGCGTCGGGGCAGGCCGACGGTCGCCGCGATCGACGAGATGTTGACGATCGCCGCCGACGACGATCGCCGCAGGTACGGCAGGGCGACAGCGCTGGTGCGGGCCACGCCGGTGACGTTGACGTCGAGCACCCTGTTCCACTGCTCGTCGTCGTCCTCCTCCACGGTGCCGACGGCGGAGATGCCGGCGTTGTTCACCAGGATGTCGATGCCCCCGAATGCCTCGGCGACCGAGGCGACGGCCCCGCTGAGCGAGGACCGGTCGGCCACGTCGGCCCGGACGCCGTGGACGTGCGGATCGTCGGGCAGGCCCGACACGTCCAGGTCCAGGACGCCGACCCGGGCCCCGGCGGCCACGAACGCCCGTACGCAGGCGTTGCCGATCCCCGAGCCACCGCCGGTCACCACCGCCACCAGGCCGTCACACCGCATGTTGCTCTCCCATTCCGAGTAGTCCTCCAGGTTGACGCACCGCCGTCAGGAAGGCCGTGCGGTCGAGCAGGTCGAGGCTCGTCAGACCCATGCCGGCCCGTCGGGGTACGCGTACCTGGCGAGGCTCTCCGGGCGCATCGCGGCGGAGAACCCAGGGACGGTCGGCACCACGTAGTGCCCGTCGGAGATCACCACCGGGTCGACGAAGTGCTCGTGCAGGTGGTCGACGTACTCGACGACCCGGTCACGGGTGGAGGCGGACACGGCCACGAAGTCGAACATGGACAGGTGCTGGACCAGCTCACAGAGGCCGACGCCCCCGGCGTGTGGGCACACCGGCACCCCGTACTTCGCGGCCAGCAACAGGATGGCGACGTTCTCGTTGACGCCACCCACCCGGCACGCGTCGATCTGCACGACGTCGACGGCGCCGGCCTGCAACAGCTGCTTGAACACCACCCGGTTCGCCACGTGCTCGCCGGTCGCGACCCGGATCGGCCCGCCACCGGGTGCGCTGGCCGACAGCGCCGACCGGATCGCCGCGTGGGCGAGCACGTCGTCGGGGCTGGTCGGCTCCTCGATCCACCACGGGTCGTACGGCGCCAGCTCCCGCATCCGGGTGACCGCCTCGGCGACGTCCCAGCGTTGGTTGGCGTCGACGGCGATCCGAATGTCCGGGCCGACCGTTTCGCGGGCGATCCGGAGGCGGCGCACGTCGTCGGCGGCGTCCGCGCCCACCTTCAGCTTGATCTGGGTGAACCCGTCGGCCACCGCCTGCTTGGCCAGCCGGATCACCTTCTCGTCCGGGTAGCCGAGCCAGCCGGGCGACGTCGTGTACGCGGGATATCCCCGCTCGGTGAGCCGGACGATCCGCTCGGCCCGACCCGGCTGCGCCGCCCGCAGGATCTCCAGCGCCTCGTCGGGAGTCAACGCGTCGCTGAGGTACCGCCAGTCGACCAGGTCGACGATCTGCTCGGGGCTCAGGTCGGCCAGGTATCGCCAGACCGGTTTGCCCGCCCTCTTGGCGACCAGGTCCCACATCGCGTTGATCACCGCCGCCGTCGCCAGGTGCATCACCCCCTTCTCCGGGCCGAGCCAGCGCAACTGCGAGTCCTGGGTGAGCGAACGGGCGAACGCGCCGAGGTCGACGGTGTCCGGGTCGAGCCCGACCACGTACGGCACCAGCGCCTCGATCGCCGCCCGGCAGACCTCGTTGCCCCTCCCGATGGTGAAGGTGAAGCCGTGTCCGTCCGGCCCGTCGTCGGTGCTCAGCACCAGGTACGCGGCCGAGTAGTCGGGGTCCGGATTCATCGCGTCGGAACCGTCCAGGTCACGCGAGGTCGGGAACCGCACGTCGTACGTGTCGACGGAGGTGATCACCGCCATCAGGCCCTCCCGAGCGTGCTGCGCTGCCGGCCGAGACCGTCGATCTCGACCTCCATCACGTCGCCCGCGGCCAGGTACGGGAACCGGCCGGAGAGCGCCACCCCCTGCGGGGTGCCGGTGTTGATGACGTCGCCTGGGTCCAGGACGGTGTACTGCGACAGGTGCCAGACCAGGTACGCCACGTCGAAGATCATGTCCTTGGTGCTGGAGTCCTGTCGGGGCTCGCCGTTGACCCAGGAACGCAGCCGCAGCGCCTGCGGGTCCTCGATCTCGTCGGCGGTGACCAGCCACGGGCCGAGCGGCTGGAACGTCTCACAGGACTTGCCCTTCGACCACTGGCCTCCGGAGACGGCGAGCTGGAAGTCGCGCTCGGAGACGTCGTTGGACAGCGCGTACCCGGCGATGTGCCCGAGGGCGTCGGCCGGCGAGGCGAGGTAGCGGGCCCGGCGGCCGATCACGACCGCCAGTTCCACCTCCCAGTCGGTCTTCGTCGAGCCACGCGGGATCAGGACGTCGTCGTGGGGGCCGACGACGGTGTTGGGCGCCTTGTAGAAGATGATCGGAGCGGTCGGGGGCTCGGCGCCCGACTCGGCGGCGTGCGCGGCGTAGTTCTGCCCCACGCAGAGGACCACCCCGGGGCGGGCGACCGGCGCGCCGACCCGCTGCCCGGTGATGTCGACCTCGGGCAGGTCGGTGGCCTCCCGTGCCCGCTGGACGCCGTCGCCAGCGAGGAACTCCCCGTCGACGTCGGCGGTGAGCGACGAGAGGTCGAAGTGCCGTCCGTCGACGTACAGCACGGGGCGCTCCCGCCCCACGGGCCCGACGCGCATGAATTTCACGAACCAACCTCCAGTGCATAGGTACGAGTCGCGGTGCCCGCCAGCACGGCGGTCCGCTCGTCGGTCGACAACTCAGCCAGGCAGGCGTCGAGCGCCGTCCACGCCTCGGCGTACGAGGCGACGAGGTCGCAGACGGGCCAGTCGGAGCCGGCCATCAGGCGTTGCGGGCCGAACAGCTCCAGCGCGGTGTCGACGTACGGTCGGATGTCGGCCACCCGCCACCCGGTGCCGGCCTCGGTGAGCAGGCCGGAGAGCTTCGCGACGACGTTGTCGCAGGCGGCCAGGTCGCGCACCGCGGCGCGCCACCCGGCGAGACCATCCGCGTCGATCCGCGGTTTGCCCAGATGGTCGAGGACGAAGGTGACACCGGGAGTGGCCCGGGCCGCCTCGGCGCAGGCGGGCAACTGCCCGAGGTGCACGACCAGGTCGAAGGTCAGCCCAGCGGCCCCGATCGCCGCGAGGGCGGCACGCACGTCGGGACGGGCGAGGTGCCCTGGGTCGGCGACCGCCTGCACCTGGTCGCGGATGCCGACCAGCTTCGTCGCGCCGGGCAGGCCCCGGTAGCCGGCGAGGGTGGCGGGCAGAGCCGGGTCGGTGAGCGACGCCCAGCCGACCACGCCGGCGATCCGGGGGGTGGCGGCGGCGAGGGCGAGGAACTCGGCGGTCTCGGCGGCGTCGCAGCGGCCGGCCTCGACCAGCACCGTCGCCGTCACACCGGCCGCGTCGAGCCGGGGTACGAGGTCGGCGATGGTGTAGTCGCGCCGGATCGATTCCAGGCCCGGTGCGGCGAGCCAGGGACAGTCGGCGGTCCACAGGTGATGGTGGGCGTCGATGATCATGGCGTTGGCACCTCCCCCGGCAGCAGACCCTCGGCCTTCAGGTCCGCCCACAGCGCGTCCGGAACGTCCCACTCGAACATCGCCACGTTGTCGGCGATCTGCTCCGGGTCCTGGGCGCCGATCACCACGCTCGCGACCGCCGGATGGCCGAGCGGGAACTGGATCGCCGCGGCACGCAGCGGCACGCCGTGCCGCTCGCACACCGACCGGATCGCCGTGGCTCGGCGCAGCAGCCCCGCGTCGGCCGGCCGGTAGTCGTAGTGGGCACCCGGCCGCGGGTCGGCCAGCAGGCCCGAGTTGTAGACCCCGGCGGCGAGGACCGAGATCCCCTTCTGCCGGCACAGCGGCAGCAGCTCGTCGAGGCCGGACTGGTCGAGCAGCGTGTACCGGCCGGCGAGCATGAAGCAGTCGAAGTCGCCGGCGTGGGCCAGCTCGACCAGCGCCGGGGCCTGGTTCATCCCGGCGCCGACCGCGCCGATCTCACCGGCCTCGCGCAGCCGCGCCAGCTCCGGGTACGCCTCCGCCGCCGCCTCGGCGAGGTGGTCGTCCGGGTCGTGGATGTGCGCGATGTCGACCCGGTCCAGCCCCAACCGGGCCAGGCTCTCCGCGTGCGAGCGGCGCACCCCGGCGGCGGAGAAGTCGAACCGCGGCGACAGGTCGGTCGACTCGGCCCAGAACCCCTGCCCGTCGCCACCGCCGGGGACGAGCAGCCGACCCACCTTGGTGGAGAGGGCGAACTCGCCGCGCGGCTTGCCGGCGAGGACCGCCCCGGCCCGCCGTTCGGAGAGGCCGCAGCCGTAGAGCGGGGCGGTGTCGAAGTAGCGCAGCCCGAGGTCCCAGGCCGCCTCGACGGTGGCGTGGGCGACCTCGTCGCCGACGGCGGTGAAGAGGCCGCCGATCGGGGCGAGCCCCAGACCGAGCCGGGTCACCGCCACGTCCGTACGCCCCACTGTCACCTGGTCCGTGGCCCTCACGCCACCACCCCCTGCCCGTCGTGGATGAAGCGGATCACCGACTGGCTCATCCGGTCATAGTCGTGGTCGTTGTCCAACTCCCCGACGATGGCGAACTCCCGCATCACCGCGATCCGGTCGGCGAGGGTCACCATTTCCGGCAGGTCCGACGAGATCAGCAGGATCGCCATCCCCCGCGCGGCGAGACCGGCGATCAACTCGTGGAAGGCCGCCTTGGTGCGGACGTCGATTCCCACTGTGGGTTCGTCGATGATGAGCACGTCGCAGTCGGCGGCCAACCACTTGGCGAGGCTGACCTTCTGCTGGTTGCCGCCGGAGAGCTGGCCGGCGTGCTGGTCGGGCGAGGCGAGGCGGATGCCCAGCCGGTCCGCGTACTCGTCGACCAGGGACCGCTCCGCCCGGTCCCGGACCAGGCCGAGCCGGGCCAGCTTGCGCCACACCGTCACCGCCGTGTTGTGGGCGACGGTCTGGTCGAGGAAGAGGCCCTCCTCCTTGCGGTTCTCGGTGACGTATCCGATCCGGTGCCGGTGCAGGGCGTCGCCCACGTCCCGGATCCGGGCCGGGCACCCGTGCACCCGCACCTCACCGGCGGTGATCCGGTCGAGGCCGAGGAGCGCCTTGGCCAGCTCGCTGCGGCCGGCACCGACCAGCCCGTACAGGCCGACGATCTCGCCGGGGCGTACGACGAGACTGACGTCGTGGTGGCCGGCGGTGGTCGCGACGTGATCCAGAGCCAGGGCCGGTTCGGTGTCCGCGTCGACGGTGCGCTCGGCGAGGTGCACCTGCTGGTACGCCCGGCCGACCATCAGGTCGACG
Source organism: Micromonospora sp. A202 (assembly GCF_006715105.1). Taxonomy (NCBI): domain Bacteria; kingdom Bacillati; phylum Actinomycetota; class Actinomycetes; order Micromonosporales; family Micromonosporaceae; genus Micromonospora; species Micromonospora sp. A202. The sequence continues at coordinate 3,837,493 of NZ_VFMP01000001.1, forward strand.
ATCTGCTCGCGGGTGTGGTCGGCGAGGGGCTCGGCCTCGGCGACGCTGCGCCCGTCGCGCAGCACGGTCACCGTGTCGGCGACCGCGAAGACCTCCTCCAGCTTGTGGCTGACCAGCACGGTGGCGTGACCCCGCTCGGACAGTCGCCGCACGATCCCGTAGAGCCGGTCGGCCTCGTCGTTGGTCAGCGAGGCGGTCGGTTCGTCGAGCAGCAGCACCGTCGAGTCGGCCGACAACGCCTTGGCGATCTCCACCAACTGCATCTGGGCCACCGAGAGCCGCGACACCGGCAGGTCGGGGTCCAGGTCGAGGTCGAGCAGGTCGAGGCACCGACGTGCCTCGACGCGCAGCGCCGCCCGGTCGAGCAGGCCGGCGCGCCGGGGCAGGTGTTGCAGGCAGATGTTCTCCGCGACGGTGAACGCCGGGATGAGGTTCCGCTCCTGGTGCACCACACCGATGCCGGCCCGCTGGGCGTCCTGCGGGTTGCCGAGCTGCACCGTACGCAGCTCGCCGTCCGGCCCGGGCAGCCGCAGGAGCCCACCGTCCGGCCGGTACACCCCGGTGAGGATCTTGATCAGGGTGCTCTTGCCGGCGCCGTTCTCGCCGAGCAACGCGTGCACGCTGCCGGCGGTCAGGGTCAGCGTCGCCTCGTCCAGGGCACGCACCCCGGGGAACGTCTTGACCAGGTTCTCCGCGGACAGCACGATGCTCATCGCTGGCCTCCGGAGAGCTTGTCGCGGAACTGACCGAGCAGCACCGCGCCCAGGACGACCGCGCCGATGATGAGGTCGACCCACCGCCGGTTGATGTCGAACTGCGACTGGCTCACGTCGACCAGCCTTACCAGGAAGGCCGCGAGGACCGTGCCGGTCACGCTGATCATGCCGCCGGCCAGGGCCACTCCGCCGATGATCGGCGCGGCGAAGCTGGGCAGCAGCAGGTCGTCGCCGATCGAGGCGTTCACCGAGCCGAAGGCGGCCACCACGATCACGGCGGCGAACCCGGCCAGCAGCCCGGACAGGGTGTGGGCCAGCACCAGCGCCCGGTCGTTGGAGATGCCCGACAACCGGGCCGCGAACGGGTTGCCGCCGGAGGCGAGCAGGTGCCGCCCCGGCACGGTACGACGGAAGAAGAGCGCGACCGCGACCGCGATGGCGACCGCCAGCAGGAACACCACTGGCACCCCCGCCAGGGACGCCTGCCCGAACTCCCGCAGCCCGGGCGAGTAGCCCTGGTAGGTGCCGGTGCCGTTCACCCCGTACCGCAGCCCCTCGAGGATCGTCATGGTGGCGAGGGTGACGATGAACCCGTTGATCCGGGTGAAGATCACCAACAGGCCGTTGACCAGGCCGACGGTGGCGCCGAGGGCCAGCGCGGCGAGCACCGCGACCGGGGCCGGCAGACCAGCGTCGATCATCAGCCAGCCCGAGGCCACCGCGCAGAACCCGGTGAGCACGCCCACCGAGAGGTTCATCTGACCGACGGCGAGCACCACCATCTGGGCCAGACCGATGACGATCGGCAGGGCGAGGAAGCGCAGGAACGCGTCCAACGTGCCGGCGGTGAGCAGGTTGAAGTCGGTGGCGACCGCGAGCGCCGCGAACCCGAGGGCGGCGATCACTGCGAGGGTGAACTCGTTGGTCCGGACCAGGCTCCTCATGATGTCGACACCGCCCTTCGTTCGGCGATCACGGCTCGCAGCCGGTCCAGCGACAGCGCCGCGAGCAGGACCAGTCCGATGTAGAGCTTCAGCTCCTCCAGGGAGAACTGGAGCAGGTTGAGGCCCTTGTAGATGACCTGGGTGAGGGTCGCGCCGAGTGCGGTGCCGAGCACGCTGACCGCGCCACCGGCGAGCAGTGTGCCGCCGAGCACCGGGGCCAGGAACGACGGCAGCAGGAACGACTCCCCGATGTTGGCGGAGAAGGCCCCGTTGTTGGCGGCCAGCAGGAACCCGGCCAGTGCGGCGAGCAGCCCGCTCACCGCGTGTGCGGCGACGATCCGACGGTGTGTGGGGATGCCGGACAGCTCGGCGGCGACCGTGTTGGAGCCCGTCATCAGGATCTCCCGGCCCAGCCGGGCATGCCGGAACAGCAGCCCGACGCCGAGCGCCGCCGCGACCGCGATCGGCACGACCAGCGGGATCCGGGGTCCGCAGACGTCCCCCATGCAGTAGTCGGCGAAGGTGTCGAAGCGCAGGGCGGACAGCCCGCTGGGCTGCACCGCGAACGACACCCCGCCGGTGGCCCACGTGTAGAGAATGGTGACCAGGCCCAGCAGCCCGAAGTCGAGCGCGAGGGTCACCACGAAGGAGTTGACGCCGGTCTTGGCGATGAGCAGGCCGGCGAGCGCGCCGATGCCCGCCCCGACGGCGAGGCCCACCAGCAGCCCGACCAGCAGGGGTACGCCGAGCCGGTCGTAGACGAGGCCCATCGCGAAGGTGGACAGCGCGGCCATCCGGCCGACCGCCATGTTCATGTGCCCGAGCGAGAGCACGGCGAGCTGGGCGAGACCGACCACGACGTACACGCTGATGTCGGCCTGTAGCGGCGCGAGGGTGAGCCGGGGGTCGAGGAACGCGGGGGTCAGCGACGAGAAGAGCACGACCAGCGCGGCGATGACGATGAGCAGGCCGAGTCGGGGGTTCGCCCAGACCGGCAGGACCCGGGTGGGAGGCCGGGCCTCGGCGGCCGGAGGCGCCGCCGGCGCCTCCGGCGCGGTTTCGGTCTTCACGCCACCCTCCGGTCCTCGATCGCGTCGCGGTCCCAGTCGATGCCGAGGCCGGCCTCGCCTGGGGCGAGGGCGTGGCCGTCGACGATCGCGACCTCGGTCCGGGTGATCGCGCGCAGTTGCGGGATGTGCTCGACGTAGCGGCTGTTGGGCACGGCCGCGCAGAGGCTCACGTGCAGCTCCATGAGGAAGTGCGGGCAGACCACCACGTTGCACGCCTCGGCGAGGTGCGCGACCTTGAGCCACGGTGTGATGCCACCGATCCGCGCGACGTCGACCTGGACGATGCCGGCGGCCTGGCGGCGCAGGTACTCGGCGAACTGGCCGATGGAATACAGCGACTCCCCCACCGCGACGGGGATGCTGGTCGCGCGGGCGAGCAGCTCGTGCCCGGCGACGTCGTCGGCCGGCAGCGGCTCCTCGAACCAGGCGACCTGGTGCGGTTCGAGCAGCCGGGCCCGGCGGATCGCCTCCGCTGCGGTCAGGGACTGGTTGGCGTCGACCATCACATCGAAGTGGTCGCCCAGGGCCGCCCGGACCGCGCCGATCCGCGCCGCGTCCTCGGCCGGATTCGGCTTGCCCACCTTGAGCTTGACGCCGGGCCAGCCGGCCGCCTGGGAGATCTTCGCACCGGCGACCAGCTCGTCCTCGGTGAGGTGCAGCCAGCCGCCCTCCGTGTCGTACAACGGGATGCGGTCCTTGGCGCCGCCGGCGAGCACCCACAGGGGCAGGCCGGCGGCTCGGGCGCGCAGATCCCACAGCGCGGTGTCGACCGCGGCGAGCGCCAGCGAGGTGACGGCGCCGACGGTGGTGGCCCGGGTGGCGGCGTGCAGGTCACGCCAGATCGCCTCCACCCGCGCGGCGTCGCGGCCGACCAGGTGTGGCAGCAGGTAGTCGCGCAGCAGCGCGAGCACCGCGGTGCCGCCGGTCCCGATCGTGTACGAGTAGCCCGTGCCGTGCCCGCCGTCGGCCGTCCGTACCTCGACGAAGACCGTCTCCTGCTTGAGGAACGACTGCACCGCGTCGGTGCGGACGGTCTCGACGGGGATGTCGACGAGGTACGCCTCGGCCTTCGTGATCTTCGACATCAGTTGCACTTGAGCAGGTCGCCGTCGAACTTCTTCCGCAGTGCCTCGGTGGTCGCGGTGCGGTCGGCCTCGTAGCCGTCCAGCTTGTCCCTGGTCACCACGAACGAACCGGAGTCGATCGTCACGCCGGGCTCGGAGATCGTGCAGCCGCCGCTGAGCTTCATCAGCGCGTACGAGCCGACCCGGGCCTGGCCGACCGGGTTTTGCAGGACGGTGGCTGCCACCGATCCGCCCCGCAGCCCGTCGAGGACCGCCGGGTCGTCGTCGATGGCGATCACCTTGATGGGCAGCTTCGACTGGCGTACGCCCTCGGCGGAGGCGACCGCCGGGTTGTAGGCGGTGTTCACGATCGCCTGGATCTGGTGGCCCTTGGCGGCGAGCAGGTCGGCCACCGCCTTCTGGGCGCTCTGGAGGTCCTTGTCGATGTCGGTGACGCTCTGGACGAGCACCACCTTGCCGCCGGTCTCGGCGACCGCCTTCTCCACGCCCTTGATCCGGCGCTGGGTGTTGGAGTCGACCTTGTTGCCGGTCAGGTGCACCAGGTTGCCCTGGCCACCCATGGCGTCGATGGCGGCCTTGGCGCCCTTGTACGCGGCGACCTCGACGTCGGTGGAGAGGCAGAAATCGGCCTTGTTGGCCCCGGCGGGGCACGACGCCAGGGAGCCGACGGCGAAGCCCTGCCGCTTGAGGTCCTCGAAGGTGGAGTTGATGTTGTCCGGCGAGACGCCGAAGACGCCGAAGGCGTTGTAGCCCTGTGCGGCCAGGGACTTGAGCACGTCGTTCTGTTTGGTCTGGTCCCAGCCGGCCGTCTCGTTGAAGGTGACGTCGCCGAGCGAGAGCTCCGATTTCGCGGCGGCTCCGGCGTCCTTCCAGGGCTGGAAGTACGGGTGCGAACCGCCGGGCACCAGCGCGACCTTGACCTGGGCTGGTTCCCGGCCGCCGGCTTCGGTGTCGGTGGTGTCGCTCTTCTTGGTGCAGGCCACTGTGGTCGTGGCGAGGGCCAGGACGGTGAGGCCCGAGCCGATCCGGGACAGCATTCTGCGCGACATGTTCGTCTCCTCGGGGCGGTGGTGGTGAGACGGCGGCGGGGGAACCTATTTCCTATAGGATGTTGCTTTGCTAGTGTGTACTCGCTCACGCCAGCACAGTCAAGGGGTTGCTTAGGAGACGAGATGGCCCAGCAGGAAGCACGCGAGGGTCGACTCCGTCCCGCCCGTCGGCTCACCCTCAGCGAGGACGTCTACGAGTCGATAAAGACCCTGGTGATGGACCACATCCTTCCCCCTGGGGAGCGGGTCAACATAGACGCCCTCGCCCGTGAGCTGGACGTCTCCCCCACACCGGTCCGCGAGGCACTCGCCCGGTTGGAAGCCGACGGACTGGTCCGCAAGCGCCCCCTGTCCGGCTACACCACCACGCCCCTGCTGAGCCGCGCCGAGTTCGACGACCTGTTCGACGTCCGCCTGCTGCTGGAGGGCGCCACCGCCGGCCGGGCCGCCACGCACGCCTCCACCGAGGAACGACAGCGGATCACCGCTGAGGCCGCGGCGAGCATCGACGTGGAGGCCGGCGACGGTTACCGCCGACACGCCGCCTTCACCGCGCTGGACGCGAGATTCCACGACCTGATCGCCGAGGTCGCCGGCAGCCCCCTGCTGCGCGACAGCGTCACGCGGCTGCACTCGCACCTGCACCTTCACCGGCTGTACTTTCCGGTCACCGGCGCCCCGGACACCAACACCGAACACCAACGCATCGCCACCGCCATCGCCGCGGGTGACTCCGAGGCTGCCGCCGAGGCGATGCGGGCCCACCTGACCGCCGCCCGGGAGCGCCACCTGCCCGCCTTCGACCAGCTCCCCGACCCCGGAACACCGCGCGACCCGGTGTGATCCCGCCCCCGACACACGTGAGGAGTCGCCATGCGCATCGCCCTCTTCATCACCTGCGTCAACGACGTCGCCTACCCGGCCACCGGCATCGCGGTCACCCGCATCCTGCGGCGGCTCGGCCACACCGTCGACTTCCCCACCCGCCAGACCTGTTGCGGGCAGATGCACGCCAACACGGGCTACCGCGCCGAGGCGATGCCGATGGTGCGCAACTACGTCGACGTCTTCGACGGCTACGACGCCGTCGTCGTGCCGTCCGGGTCGTGCACCGCGATGATCCGCGACCAGTACCCGCACCTGCACCCGCCCGCCGCGTCGGTGGCCGCCCGCACCTACGAGCTGTCCGAGCTGCTCGTCGACGTCCTCGGCGTCACCGACGTCGGCGCCGAGTTCCCCGAGACGGTCACCTACCACCCCACCTGCCACGGCCTGCGGATGCTGCGGTTGGGTGACCGGCCGCTGCAACTGTTGCGTCAGGTTCGCGGCATCCGGCTGGTCGAGCTGGCCGACGCCGAGGAGTGCTGCGGTTTCGGCGGCACGTTCGCCCTGAAGAACCCGGACGTCTCCACAGCGATGCTCACCGACAAGTGCGCCCGGGTCGGTGAGACCGGCGCGCAGGTGCTCGCCGCCGCCGACAACTCCTGCCTGGCGCACATCGGGGGCGGCCTGGACCGCCACCGGTCGGGCGTGCGGGCCGTGCACTACGCCGAGATCCTCGCCGCGACGGGAGCCGCCTCATGAACCGTCCGGTCGCACCGGCCACCGGCAGCGGACGCATCCGCACGCCACTGCCCTTCCCGACCGCGGCCAGACCGGCCGTCGCCGACACCCAACTGCGCGCCAACCTGCACCGCGCCACCCGCACCATCCGGGACAAACGCGCCCGGGTCGTCGACGAGGTACCCGACTGGGAGGCCCTCCGCGACACCGGCGCCGCGATCAAGGCGGACGTCCAACGCCGGTTGCCGGAGCTGCTGGAGCAGTTCGAGGCGTCCGCCACCGCTGCCGGCGCCACAGTGCACTGGGCCCGGGACGCGGCCGAGGCCTGCCGGATCGTGGTCGAGCTGACCCGGGCCACCGGGGCCGACGAGGTCGTGAAGGTCAAGTCGATGGCGACCCAGGAGATCGAGCTCAACGAGGCCCTGGAGGCGGCCGGGATCGCTGCGTACGAGACCGACCTGGCCGAGCTGATCGTGCAGCTCGGCGACGACACGCCCTCGCACATCCTGGTGCCGGCGATCCACTACAACCGGGCGCAGATCCGGGAGATCTTCCAGCGTCGAATGCCCGACGTGCCGGCCGACCTCAGTGACGAGCCGTCCGCGTTGGCCGAGGCGGCCCGCGCGCATCTGCGCCGACGTTTCCTCTCGGCCCGGGTGGCCGTGTCCGGCGCCAACTTCGCCATCGCCGACACCGGCACGTTGGTGGTCGTGGAGTCCGAGGGCAACGGGCGGATGTGCCTCACCCTCCCGGAGACGCTGATCAGCGTCGTGGGCGTCGAGAAGCTGCTGCCGACCTTCACCGACCTGGAGGTCTTCCTGCAACTGCTGCCGCGGTCGTCGACCGGTGAGCGGATGAACCCGTACACCTCGATGTGGACGGGCGTCACCCCCGGTGACGGGCCACAGGACGTGCACGTGGTGCTGGTCGACAATGGACGCTCCGCGGTGCTGGCCGACCCGGTCGGGCGGCCGGCACTGTCGTGCATCCGCTGCTCCGCCTGCCTGAACGTCTGCCCGGTGTACGAGCGGGCCGGCGGACACGCGTACGGCTCGGTGTATCCGGGGCCGATCGGGGCGATCCTGTCACCTCAGTTGACCGGCGTGGCCGACAACGCGTCCCTGCCGTACGCGTCGACCCTCTGCGGCGCCTGCTACGACGTGTGTCCCGTGAAGATCAACATTCCGGAGATCCTGGTCCACCTCCGCCAGCAGGCACCGCATCCACTGGCCGAACGCGCCACCATGGGCGTCCTGTCGTGGGTGATGCGCAGCCCTCGGCGCTGGGCCGCCGCCCTGCGTCTGGCCCGGACCGGCGCGGGCCCTCTCGGGGCGTACCGCGAACGGCGCACCGGGGCTCGGACACTGCGCCGGCTGCCCTGGCCCGTCTCCGCGTGGACCCGGTCGCGTGACCTGCCGCTGCCCGCGGCGCAGACCTTCCGAGAATGGTGGGGAAAGCAGTGACCGCACGTGACGAGATCCTGGCGCGGCTCCGCACGGCCCTGGCCGACGACCCGCCGCCCGTGGAGGTGCCCCGCCGGTACCGCCGGGTCGGTGACCGCCCCGACCCGGTCGCCATCCTCGTCGACCGGCTGGAGGACTACCGGGCGGTCGTCCATCACGGCATCGGCTCTCTGCCCGGGTTGCTGGCCGGGGTGGACCGGCTCGCCGTGCCCGTCGACGTCCCCGCCGGCTGGCTGACCGGCTACGCCGGGCAGGTGCACCGCGACGCTCCCCCGCTGACACCGGCCGACCTCGACGCGATGGACGCGGTCCTGACCGGCTGCGCCGTGGCGGTCGCCGAGACGGGGACCATCATCCTCGACGCCGGCCCGGCGCAGGGGCGACGAGCGCTCACCCTGGTGCCCGACCGGCACATCTGTGTCGTGCGCGCCGACCAGGTCGTCGGCCTGCTGCCGGAGGCGCTGACCCGGCTGGACCCGCGCGCGGCACAGACCTGGATCTCGGGCCCCTCCGCGACCAGCGACATCGAACTCAACCGGGTCGAGGGTGTGCACGGGCCGCGCCGGCTGGAGATCGTGCTGGTCGACGGCACCTCAGGAGCGTGACGCCACCTGCTCGTCGCCTGACGGGGTCTCCTCCCGCAGCGGGATGCCCCGCAGGTTCAGCACCATGACGACACCCACGCCGACCACCAGCGCGATGTCGGCGACGTTGCCGACGAAGAACCCCGCGTAGTCGATGAAGTCCACCACGTGCCCCCGGGCGAACCCCGGCTCGCGGAAAAGACGGTCCAGCAGGTGGGTCGTCGCGCCGCCGAGCACCAGCCCCAACGCCACCGCCCAGGCGCGCGACATGACCCGCCGCGCCACGACCGTCACCGCGACCACCGCCGCGGCCGCGAACACCGCGAAGATCCAGGTGTACGCGGCGCCGATCGAGAACGCGGCACCCGGGTTGTAGACGAGTCGCAGTTGCAGCAGCTCACCGACGACGGTGATGGTCTGCCCGTCGGACAGCGCGGACTCGGCCCAGTACTTGGTGAGCTGATCCGCGGCGAGCACCACAGCAGCGATCAACACGACGGCGCGGAACATCCCGGAACCCTAGCCGCTCGACCTGGTTTTGCCATCTGAGGAAAAAGATCGCCACCTCTTGAAAAAAGTCTCACGGCGGTGAGGATATTCAAATGCGTCGTCTCCCTCAGACTTGCGGGCGGGTGGTCTCGGGCCTCCTTGCGCTCCTCCTCGCCTCGGCGGTCGCCCTCCTCGCGTCCGCCCAACCCGCCGCAGCTCACGGGACTCTCGCCATGTCCACTCCGGCGAGCGGCGCCACGGTGAGCGAGCCGTTGACGTCGGTGCAGCTCTACTTCACCGAGAAGGCCGCCGCCAACGCGTTCTTCACGATCACCGCCCCGGGCGGCGTCCGGGTCGACAACGGCTGGTCGTACGGGGAGCCGAAGCCGCTGGACAAGCCGGTGCGGGAGTACTTCCTGGTCAACGGGCAGTTCGAGCCACGGGAGTACACGACGGGGTTCCCGGCGGTGGTGCCCGTCTCCCACCTGCCGGCCAAGGGCCAGTACTCGGTGAGCTACCTGTCGGTCGCCTCCGACGGCGACACCGTGCGGGGCACGTTGACCTTCCGCTACAACGGGCGGGTGACGGCAGCGCCGCAGGGGTGGAGCCCGCCGTCGACCCAGCCGGACCCGGCGCTGGTGGCCGCCACCGAGCAGCACGGATCATCCGGGCAGGCCTCAGCGGTTCCGACCGCCGCGGCCGAACCGTCGACCTCGCCGGCCGCGGTCACGGTGGCGCCACCGGCCGAGGAGAGCGGCCCCGGAGCACTGACCTGGGTCGGTTGGGCGGTGGCGGTCGCGGCGGCCGGGGCGGCAGCCGGATTCGTCGTCTGGCGTCGCCGATCGGCTTCCACCGGAAAATCCACCGGCCGGGGCCGTACCTCGTCGGCGACCTCCGGTCGACGCGGCGGCGGCGCCCGTTCCACGACCAGGACCGGCGCCGGCAAGACCGTCGGTGCCAAGCCGAGCGCCGGCAAGGTCGACCCGGGCCCACGGCCCGACACGGACCTCGCCGCCGTGACACCTGGGTCCCGGCTGAGCAACACCCACCTGGCGCTGCTGGTCGGTGGGCTGGTGATCGCCCTGCTGGCCGGGTTCGGGCTGGCTCGCATCGGGACCGGCGACGAGAGCCCGGCGGGCGGCACCGCCCGACAGGCCGCGGGCGTTCCACCCGCCCCGGGGCAGGCGGAGTCCGCGACCGACGGACACCAACACCCGGCGGGCACCGGGCCGCACACGCATCGCGGTGACGGCGCGACGGGTGAGACGCTGGCGACCGGGACGACGGTCAGCGCCGGTGGGTACACCCTGCAACCGCTGGAGCGGTCCCAACCCCCCGGTGTACGCGCGGACTACCGGTTCCGCATCGTCGGGACCGACCGGCAGCCGGCGACGCGTTTCGCTGTCGTCCACGACAAGCCGTTGCACCTGATCGTGGTGGGCCGCGACCTGTCCGGCTACCAGCACCTGCACCCGACGATGGCGCCCGACGGCACCTGGAGCGTCCCTGTGACGCTGCCCCGGCCCGGCGGCTACCGCGTCTACGCGGACTTCTCCGTCACCGCGACCAACGGCACGCAGGTCCCTCTCGTGCTGGGTGTCGACCACACCGTGCCCGGCGCGCACACCCCGACCGCGCTGCCGCCGGCGCAGGCCGAGACGACGGCCGGGCCGTACGCGGTGTCGATGAACGGCACCCCGACGGTGGGGGTGACGGCACCGATGCACTTCCAGGTCAGCGCCGACCCGACCACGCCGGTGCAGTTGGAGCCGTACCTGGGCGCGTACGGGCACCTGGTCGTCGTCCGCGAGGGCGACCTCGGGTACGTGCACGTCCACCCCGAGCCGGAGCTGGTCGACGGGTCGGTCAAGTTCTGGCTGACCGCGCCGAGTTCGGGCCGGTACCGGGCGTTCTTCGACTTCCAGGTCGCCGGCAAGGTGCACACCGCCGAGTTCACGATCAACGTGCCCTGAGACCGGAACTTTTTCCCTGCTGCGGCCGACCATCCAGCCAGCAGCAATCATCGGCTCACCGACGCCGCCAGGCGGAAGCTCTGGCGGCGTACGCGGCCTGCCGCTGTGGGCACTGCTGATCGGCGTACCGGTGATCGTGGCGATCGGCTGGGCGCTTCCCCTGTTCGGGCTCACCCTGCCCGTCTTCCTCGTCATCGACGTCGTCGTCGGCGCGGTGTCCGACGCCGACTACTCGCCGAGGCTCCCACCTCTCCGGCACGCGTCAGGAACTGATCCGCGAGGGCCAGTCACAGTGGTCAGACCACCGTCTGCTTTGTGGTCGGCAAGGCATCGACCATCGACTTCTGCACGTTGATCGTGTCCGCGATGATCTCGTGGGGCGTGTTGGCCATCCACTGCATCACCGAGATGTCCTCGAAGCGCGGGTGCCGGAACATCTCCAGGAACACCAGCGGTTCGTCGCCGGTGTTCTCGATGTAGTGCCCGTACGCGAACGGCACGTAGCCCACGTCGCCGGCCTGGAAGTCGAACGTCCGGGCGGCGGCCTGGGCCGCGAAGACGCCCATCCGACCGGGTGCCGGAGATGTAGTACTGCCACTCGTCGGTGGTGGGATGCCAGTGCAGTTCGCGCATTCCCCCGGGCTCGACCTCGACGAGGGCGGCGGCGGTGGTCACGGACGCGGCGAAGTTTGTCGAGTCGGTGACCCGTACCGTCCCGCCGCGGAAGCGTTGCGGGGTCTGGGCGGTCATCCGGTGTTTGAAGCTGCGCGGGATGTCACCGGTGGGGCTGACCACCCGGTCCTGTTGCAGGGGCGGGGGCACGTCGCCCTGGAAGATGTACTTCTCCCGCTCGGGCAGGTTCTCCATCTCTTCTATGGTCCAGCCGAAGTTCTTGGCTAGGACGTGCCGGGGCGTGTGGGCGAAGAAGTCGCTGAGCAGGAAGGTGTTGTTCTCCGAGAACGCGCCGTCGTTGAAGACGAGCAGGAACTGGGCGCCCTCGTCCAGCGCCTGGATGTTGTGCGGCACACCCTGCGGAAAGAACCACAGGTCGCCCTCCTTCACGTCCTCGATGAAGTTGCGTCCCTCGTGGTCGACCGCGCTGATCCGGCAACTGCCGCTGAGCATGTAGGCCCACTCCGACTGCTGGTGCCAGTGGATCTCGCGGTATCCGCCCGGCTCCAGGCCGAATTGGACGCCGGCCAACTGGGTGGCGATCGGCAGATCCCGGGCGGTGACCTCGCGGGTCCAGCCACCCTTCTCCACCCGGGTGTGCGCCTGGGAGAACGAGAACTTCAGGTTGGGCACCAGTCGACTGTCGGTCGTCGGCGGCACCACCAGGTCGGGGTTCTGCCGCTCGAGTGCGATGTTGCGGCCCGGGATGGGCGGGCCGCCCTGGTCGCCGCGTCGCGGCTGGGGATCGCTGTTCGCCATGATCGCTGTCTCCTCACTCCGGCCGGGCCGGGCCTGGCGCGGACACGGATCCGCCTCGCAGGCGTGGCCGGGACGGCAGCCCCAGCAGGGTGCGCACCGCGGGCCATCCGTACTGGAGCGCGATCGCGGCGGGAACCGCCACCGCGGTCGCCACCACCACCAGACGGGTCCACGGCGGAGCGTGGCCACCCGCCCCGGTGCCGGCGAACACGACGAGAGCCAGCAGTACGACCCGGAGCCGGTGCACGCCCGGGAGCCCGGTCCGCCCCGGCTGCTCGCCCCGATCGTTGGCTGTCGAACAGCAGTCGGGCCCACTCGTTGCGCTGCTCGGCAGCCAACCATCGAGGGGCGACGTGGAGTGAGCCATGCTTTCGATGATCGGGGCCGGTGCGGCGCCGTCGCATCACGTGATCGCGCCATTACGGCACGCCAAATCCGGGACGTCGTGGGCCATTCGGCGCAATCGCGCCGGTTCGTCGATCTGGTCGCCCGCCTCTGCCGCCATGGCTAGGCTCGGTCGCAGGACGGCATTACGACGCGCCGGGTAACCACCGGGGAGAACGCCATTGTCCGAATCATCCTTCAACGCCGGAGCCATCCCGGCTGACGACATCGCCGCCGACGCCGAGCAACGACAACGGTGGCTGTTCGCCGCGGCGGATCAGCTCCGGCTCGACGGGCGCGGCCAGGCTGCCCTGCGCGTCCTTGCGGTGGAGATCGCCGCGAACGGCCGCGGTGAGCGACACCGCGCCCTGCTGCTCGGTCGCCTGGCACAGATCGCGGCGCTGGAGCCACCGTCGGTCGCCCTCGCGGGCCTACGGGAGTCGCTGAACCAACGGCTGGACGCCCCGAGCCGGGCCACTCTGCTCGCCGTCATCGCCACCGTCGCTGCCCGCACCGGACATCCGGACGCCGATGCCCTGCTGCGCGAGGCGGGCACCGCGCACGCCGCAGCGGGCGACCGGTCATCCGCCCGCCACCTCGCCCTCGGCCGGGCCGCCCGCGCGCTGTCGCACGGAGACCTGCCCGGCGCACACGCCGTCCTGACGGCCATGGACCCGGACGCCAGGGCGGCCCGACGGGACGTCACCTCGGTCCGAGCCGAAGGAATCCTGGTGCAGCTCGGTCTCGGTCGGCACCAGGATGCCCGGACGGCGATCGGTCGGGCCTTCGACGACACCACCTCGACCGGTACGCCGTTGAGCGGCACCCTGACCGCCCTGGACTGCCTGCGCATGGTCGCGGTGGGCGAGTTGCCCGAGGCTGCCGCCCTCGCGGCCACCAGGCTCGGGTCCGACTCGGTGGACATCAGTCAGGAGACACGTGCCCTGCTGGTCACGGTCATCGCGGAGGTGCACCACCGCCGCGGCGATCACCATGCGGCGCGCGCCATCCTGCGTACCTGCCTGACTCGTAGACGGTGGCCGGACAGTACGGTGTGGACTCCCGCCCTCTGCGTCGCCGTCCGCGATCCGGCCCTCAGCGAGCCGTCGAGCCTCCTCGACAGCATCGTCGCCGACCTGCACCGGTCGGTGCGGTCGCTCCTGCCGGTGCCGCAGTTCGGCCCCCGCCTGGTCCGCGTGGCGGTGGCCGCTGGCGACAACCAGGCCGCCCGCCGGGTCACCGAACTTGTCGCACTGGTGGCCACACGGACTCCGGTCCGGCTGTGGCAGGCACTGGCGGACCAGACCAGAGGGCTGCTCGATCGCGACCCCGACGCACTCCGGTCGGCGATCGCCGGGCTGCGCACCACCACCGCGTGGCCGGCCCTGGCCGATGCGTTGCTCGACCTCGCCAACAGCCCTCGGCTGCATCCGACCGAGGCGTGGGACGCCGCGCACGAGGCGGCTGCCCTCTACGCCCGCATCGGCGCGCCGGGCGACCAGGCGACCGCCGACCGGAGATGCGCCGAACTCGCGGCCACCCCACGCCGTCGGTCGTCGGTCGATGAGTCGCCGCGCACGGGTATCGACGCGCTCACGCCCGCCGAGGAGCGGGTGGCCGAGATGCTCGCCGCCGGTGCCACCAAGAAGGAGGCGGCCGGGCACCTCTTCGTCTCGTTCCACACGGTGGACACCCAGCTCCGGTCCATCTACCACAAGCTTGGCATCAACAACCGGATGCAGCTGGTGCGAGCCTGGGACCGGTACAGGTCGACAATCGGCTGATGACCGAGCCATCCGACCTGACCCCGCTCGCCGAAGGCGTGGAGTGCGAATTCATGTACTCCTACGAGTCGCGGACGCCCGAGCCCGCGTACACCGATCTCGGGATCGCGACCACGCGCATCGGCGGCGGTGTCGTCCTCGCCATGCGCAACGACCCCTCCGGTGGGTACTGGAGCAAGGCGCTCGGCTTCGGCATCACCGAGCCGTTCACCGCGCGGACCCTGGACGACGTCCTCGACTTCTACCGGGAGCAGGGCGTCGCTCAGGCCGTCCTCCAGCTTGTCCCGTCGGTGCTGCCCGCAGGCTTCGACGAGATCGCCGCGGCACGCGGGCTCGAAGCGGGGAGCACCTGGTTCAAGCTGGCCGCCAGACCCGGTGACGTCGCTGCGGCCCCGACCAGCCTGCGCGTCGGCCCGGTGTCGACGGCCGAGGCGCAGCGCTGGGCGAACGTCGTGCTCTCCGGCTTCGGCATGCCGGCCGGTGGGCTCACCGACATGCTGACGGCGACAGTGGGCGAGCCGGCCTGGCGGCCGTACGCGGCGTGGGACGACGCGGAGCTCGTGGCGGGCGGCAACCTGTTCCTGCACGACGGGACCGCGTCGCTCAACGCCGCCGCGACGACACCCGGTCACCGCGGCCTCGGTGCACAGTCGGCGCTGATCGCCGCCCGCGCCCGAGCCGCGGCCGAGGCCGGATGCCAATGGCTGTTCGTCGAGACCGGGAAGCCCGCACCCGGTACGCAGAACCCGTCGCTGAACAACATGCGCCGGGCCGGGCTGGTGCCGCTCTACGAGCGGCGCAACTGGGTCTGGCGGTCAACTCCCTGACGTGGCCGTCACTTCTCGCTGTCGAGCAGGTCCATCATCGGCGCCGCATACCGCTGGCCGGAGGCGGCACCGGCCGGCACGGCACGCTCGATCTCGTCCAACGTCTCCTGATCCAGCGTCAGGTCGGCTGCGGCCAACGACTCGGCCAGCCGATCCCGCCGCCGCGCGCCGACCAGCGGCACGATCTGCTCACCCTGTGCGGCCACCCAGGCGATCGCCACCTGACTCGTGGTCGCCCCCAGCCGCTGGGCGACCCGGCCGAGCGCGTCCACGAGGCGCAGGTTCGCGGCCAGGTGCTCGCCCTGGAACCGTGGGCTGTTCGCCCGGAAGTCCGTGCCGGTCAGCTCACGATCGGCCGACCAGTGCCCGCTGAGCAGACCTCGGGACAGCACACCGTAGGCGGTCAGGCCGATGCCCAGCTCGCGCAGCGCCGGCAGGATCGTGGCCTCCGGGCCACGCGACAGCAGCGAGTACTCGATCTGGACGTCACTGATCGGTGCCACGGCGGCGGCCCGCCGGACGCTGTCCGCGCTCACCTCGGAGAGCCCGATGTGCCGGATGTAGCCGGCCTGCTGCATGTCGAGCAGCGCGCCCACGGTCTCCTCGACCGGCACCTGTGGGTTCAGCCGCGACGGCCGGTAGATGTCGATGTGGTCGGTGCCCAAGCGGCGCAGCGAGTACGCCAGCCGGTCCTTCACCGCCGCCGCCGACACGTCGTACGGCGCGGCCTGGAACCCGCCGTCCGGTGTCCGGCGCGCGCCGAACTTCACGCTGATCACCAGCTCCTCCCGGCGGCGCTCCCGCAGCACCCGGCCGATCAGCATCTCGTTGTGGCCTGACCCGTAGAAGTCGGCGGTGTCGACCAGGTTCACACCGGCGTCGATCGCCGCGTGCAGGGTCGCGATGCTCTCCGCCTCGTCGGCCGGCCCGTACAGGTCCGACATGCCCATCGCACCGAGGCCGATGATCGACACCTCCGGCCCGGAGGCACCCAACTGTCGCCGTCGTAGACCCGTCATGATCCTCGTCTCCTTCGGTCGTCGTCGCGGTGCGTCCTGCTGCCGGGGCACCGTTGTGTACGCTGTGTCCATATAACCAGCACGAAGACACTCTGTCCATATAACTCGGAGGACCAGTGGCCCAGCTCACCCCGGATGCGAACACGCCACCCCGGCGTGGCCGTGGTCGCCGACCCGCCGACCAGGTACGCGCAGAGATCCTCACGGCCGCCGGTGATCTGCTGCTGGCCGAGGGCATGACCGGCTTCACCATCGAGAAGGTCGCCGCCCAGGCCGGGGCCAGCCGGATGACGATCTACAAGTGGTGGCCCTCCAAGGGGGCACTCGCTCTGGACGGCTACTTCACCGTCGTCGCGCCCACCTTGGCCTTCGCCGACACCGCCGACATCGTCGCCGACCTGACCAACCAGCTCGTCGCCTTTGTCCACCTCGTGCGCGACACCCCCGCCGGGCGGGTCATCGCCCACCTCATCGCGCAGGCGCAGACCGACCCCGAGCTGGCCGACGCCTATCGGCAGCGCTACTCGGGCCCCCGCCGGGCCCTCGCCGTGGAAGCCCTCACTCGGGCCATGGCCCGGGGTCAGTTACGCGCCGACATCGACCCCGAATCCGTGGTCGACCAACTCTGGGGCGCCTGCTACCACCGGCTCCTCGTCCCCGACCTGCCGCTCACCGAGGACTTCGCCCGCACCCTGGTCGACAACCTCATCCGTGGGCTGCGCTGACCGGCCGACCGCCGCCTCGCGTCGCGAGGCTCACTCGGGTGGCGTGGCCCCCGACTGCTCGCTGACCATGTACGCCGCGTACCAGTCGGGCCAGTTCTCGTCCCGCTGGCCGGTGCGCTCCTCGTGCTCGCCGTGGGCGGCAGCCGCGCGTCGCATCGCGCTCGCCAGGTCGGTCGCCGAGCCGTACGACGTCAGCCCACTCTCGATCCGACCCGGAAGCCTGTTCGTGATCTCCTGCATCAGCCAGGTGTTGCCGTCCGGGTCGCGGAACGTGGCGCGCGAGACGTAGCTGCGCCGCTCCGGGTCCAGCCCGTCGACCGGGCCGGCCGGGCTGACGTGGAAGACCCCGCCGACCTCGACGCCGGCGGAGACCAGGGCGTTGCGGGTCGCCTCGATGTCGGACACGACCAGGTAGGCCATGGCCGAGCCGGGCGCCGCCGGCGTGAGCCCGGGGCCGAACTGCACGGAGCACCCGGAACCGTGCGGCGTCAGCTGGACGATGCCCGGCGGCGTCTGGTCGAGGCGCCACCCGAGGCGTACGTAGAACGCCTTCGCGCGGTCGACGTCCGACACCGGGATGACGATCACCTCCAGCTTCATGTCGACGCCCTCGACGCCCGACATGCCGCTCGCGTCGCCCTGAGCACTCTTCGGGCTCATCGCTGCCCCTTCCGATCACCACGAACCGCCTGCGTCTCTGCGGGATGCCGCGTTCCCGACATCAGCCGGACGACACCTTCGCGGCCTGGCGCACTCCCAACAAGGCGACCAGGGCGAGAAGGATGACGGCTCTCCGAGGTCACGGTTCGACGGGGTCCTCGTTGTCCAGCACCGTCGCCGGGTCACGTGCCGTCGTGCGGAACCGCTGCTGGTAGGCACGTGGCGACACTCCGACCCGGGTGAGGAACATCCGGCGCAACGTCTCCGGGCTGCCGACGCCGACCTGTTGGGCGCAGGCGGTGACCGACTGGCCCGCGTGCAGCAGGCGGATGGCCGCGTCGACCCGCACGCCCTCCACGTACTTGCTGGGGCTGCTGCCCAGCTCCTGCCGGAACAGCCGGGAGAGGTGACGCGGGCTGACATGAGCCCGACTGGCGAGGGCGGTCACCGAGTGGTCGCCAGCCGGGTCCGCTGCCACCGCGTCGGTCACCTGTCGCAGCACCGGGGTGCCCGGTCGGGGCAGGGCCAGCGAGGGAGAGAACTGCGACTGACCGCCGGGCCGTTGCAGGAACACGACCAGTGACTGCGCGACCGACCGGGCGATCTCCTCGCCATGGTCGCGCTCGACCAGGGCCAGCGCGAGGTCGATGCCGGCGGACACCCCGGCGGAGGTGAAGATCGTCCCGTCCTGCACGAAGATGGCATCGGGCTCCACCCGCACCCTCGGGAACGCTGCAGCGAGCAGTCGGGCGTGCTGCCAGTGCGTCGTCGCGCGCCGGCCGTCCAGCAGGCCGGCGCCGGCCAGCACGAAGGCGCCGGTGCAGACCGAGGCCGTACGAGCGGCCCGGCGGGACAGAGCCGTCGCGGCGGCGGTGAGTTCAGCACTGATCGGGTTCGTCGGGAGCGCATCGCCGCCGACCACGAGGGCGGTCCCGACGTCGGTCGCCGAAGCGACGTCGCCGTCCACGGGGACGCGCATACCCGTCGAGGCGCGCACCGCGGCGCCGTCGCTGGAGCGCACCTCCAGCTCGTACCGTGCGCCGAACCTGGCGGCCTCCGCGAATACCTCGAACGGCCCGGCCAGGTCGAGTAGCTTCATCCCGTCGAAGACCAGAGCCGTCACCCGGTGCGGCTCTGCCGCCGGACTGCCCACAGCGTCGGCCCCCTTCACCCATGTCCCGATCTGAGGGAAGCATGGCAGATGGGACGGGGCGCTGGCCGGTCCGCTCGGGTGACGCTTGACGCATCGGAGCCCGGCCGGGCTCCCGGACCGACAGGAACCTCCATGAGCCAGACGATCGCCGGCATCGAGATCCCCGACTCACGGCTCGCCAACGACGCCACCGAGCTCGTCCGCCAGGCCACCGACGACCTGCTGTTCCATCACTCCCGGCGGGTTTTCGTCTTCGGCTCGCTCCAGGGTCGGCGGCTCGGCCTGAAGGCCGACCCCGAGCTGCTCTACGTGGGCGCGATGTTCCATGACCTGGGGCTGACCGAACGCTACCGCCGCGATGATCAGCGCTTCGAACTCGACGGCGCGGACGAGGCACGCCGCTTCCTCCGGTCGAACGGCATCGGCGAGCGCGAGGCGCGGCTCGTGTGGGAGGGCATCGCCCTGCACACCACACCGGAGGTCCCGTACCGCCTGGAGCCCGAGGTCGCCCTCGTCACCGCCGGGGTCGAGACGGACGTGCTCGGCATCGGCTACCACGAGTTGTCGCCCGCCGACATCGCGGCCGTCACCACGGCTCACCCACGGCCGAACTTCAAGCGAGCCATCGTCGACGCGTTCGCCGACGGCTTCCGGCACCGGCCGGACACCACCTTCGGCACCGTCAACGGCGACGTGCTGGAGCACCGGGTGCCCGGCTACCACCACATCGACTTCGTCCGGGTCATCGAGGAGTCCGCCTGGCCCGAATGAGGCCCTAGACCTGCGGGTGGCCGAAGAGACCGGGAAGGCCGCCGGTGTGCAGGAAGATCACCCGGTCGCCGTGCGGGAAGCTGCCGGCCAGCAGCGCAGCCATCGCCCGACCGGTGTACGCCGGGTCCAGGAAGACCCCCTCGTCGCGTGCGGTCGTCTCCAACGCCGCCCGCGCCGCGTCGGTGAACGTGCGGTACCCGGCGCCCACCTGGGAGCCGTCGATCCGCAGCGCGCCCGGCTCGACCTCGCCGACGAGCAGCCCGGCGACAGTAGCGCGGGGGTCGGGCACGGCGCCGACACTCACGCCGACCACCCGCTCGGCGCCCAGTTCCCGTACGAGGCCGGCCATCGTCCCACCGGAGCCGAGCGCGACCACGACCTCGGCCGAGTCGATGTCCGGCACCTGGGCGCGCAGCTCCCGAGCGCAGTCCACGTAACCCTGGGTGGACGCGGGCGAGGTGCCGCCGAACGGGATGAGGTACGCCGATCGGCTCTCCGCCTCGTGCGCCACCACCTCGGCGAGCGGTCGGTGCCCGCCCCAGACGATCTCGGCGCCGGCGAGCCCGTCGAGCAGCAGGTTGCCACGCTGGTCGTCCGGGGGCGGGCCGTCGAGCACCAGCACGCAGGCGAGGCCGAGCCGGGCGGCCGCGGCGGCGGTGAGGCGGGCGTGGTTGCTCTGCGGTGCGCCGGAGGTGATCACGGTGGTGGCGCCGACTGCGAGCGCCTCGGCGCAGGTGTACTGCAACTTGCGGATCTTGTTGCCGCCCCCACCGAGGCCGTTGAGGTCGTCACGCTTGAACCAGAGGTCGGCCAGGCCCAGCCGGGCGGCGAGCCGGGGCGCGGCCTCCAGCGGAGTCGGCCAGGTGCCGAGGGAAACGGGGGCGATCATCCGTGCAGCTAATCACTCCACTGCCCCGCCCGCAGCACCTCGGCCGACAGTGGCAGTGACGCGTCAGCCCTGACGCACCGCGGCACGCGGCAGCGGACCGACGTCCGAGTGGCGACCGGGCCGGAGCGCCGCGTGCCGCTGTCCAGGTCCGGCGCCGTCGCGGGCGGCGAGCACATCCGCCACCGCACCGGTGGCGAACCCGTAGATGGACTTGTGCACCATGTCGATGGCGAGTTCCGCACGTGGCCAGGTCAGCGGGGGCGCCCCCACACCGGTGACGTTCTCCAGGATCTGGTCGCTGGTCAGGCGCACCGCCGTGAACATTCCCGACGCCCAGGTGCCGCGCAGGCCGGCCTGAGCCATGACACTTCGCAGCACGCCGACCAGCGCGCCCTGCCCGTAGTGCATCGCCAGGTTCTGCCACCGCGGCTGCTTCCCCGGACGTTCCGGCAGGCCAGTCAGCCGTGCCAGCACCCGGGCCGGCACGTACGAGTCGGGTCGGCCTGTCACCCGTTGCTCGACCTTCTCGGCAGCCGTCATCACCGCCGCCCCCACCAGACCTGCCACCAGTCCCTGCCACACCGCTCTCTTCAGCATGGTGGACGCCCTACCCAGTGGACGGGCACTCACACCCGTCTCGGTTCTCCCGGGCACCGGATCCCGGTTCCGGACAACATGCGTGGTTTGTATCCGCTCGCCGTGGGTAGCGTGATTTTCGGGTCAAGACACGCGCCCTTCGATGGTCAACCCTGCCTCGCGCCACACGCGCCGGGTGGGCACCCTCGTCGATGGCGGAGGCAACGTGTGACGGACCGAATTCCGCAGCTAACCCACCACGGCCGCGCCCTCAGCGCGGCCCAGGTGATGCGGCACCGTGCCGTCCCCCGAAATAGCCGTTAGTGGGCGCAATTGCCGGGTACGTCCCACCTCCCCCGACAAAGGAGAGAGATGTTCAATCCCCTGGACCACAAAGGAATCCCACTCGACGGTCAGATCCGCAACTGGCGTGAACTGAACGTCGAGCCGATCGACCCGGAGGCGGTCGACCCGTACACCCGGTGCCGGATCATCACGATGAACGGCATCGAGGTCGAGGCGATCAACTTCCAGCACCAGTTCGCCCGGAACTGCCCGGACCAGGAGGTCCGCCGGCAGCTCGCCTACGTCCGGTACGTGGAGAGCCAGCAGCAGAGGGTGGTGAACTGGCTGCTTCCCGGCGTCGCCAGCGTGCTCGAGACGACGCTCGGCTACGAACAGGTGGCCGTCGACCTCACCGCCTGGGTGGCCCGACACGAACCCGACCCCTACCTCAAGCAGGCGTACGAGTTCGGCGTGCTGGAGGACTTCGACCACCTGTACCGCTACGCCAACCTCTACGAGATGGTCGAACGGCGTAAGGCGGAGAAGATCGTCAACGGTCTCACCGAGGTCATGCCGGGCCGGCCGACCATTCAGGAGCACCGGCACCCCTTCGACGAGGTTCGCACCCCGTACGACCGCAACTCGGTGGACCCGCGCTCGAAGCTCCACGCGTTGACGATCCTCTCGGCCGAGCAGCAGGTGATGTTCTACTACATGAACGTCGGCCCGCAGTACATGGAACCGATCGCGCGCCAGCTCTACCAGGAGATCAGCCTCATCGAGCAGGAGCACGTCACCCACTACGAGTCCCTGCTGGACCCGGGCGAGAACTGGTGGGAGCGGCTGCTCACCCACGAGTACAACGAGTGCTGGCTCTACTACTCCTTCCTGCAACAGGAGAGCGACCCCCGGATCAAGGCGGTCTGGGAGCTGCACCTGCAGATGGAGCTGGCTCACCTCCAGCAGGCCGCCGACCTCTTGCGCCGGCACGACGGCCGGGAACCCGAGGAGATCGTCGGCACGGCCGGGTTGCCGGAGCCGCTAACCTTCGAGCCCAACAAGGATTACCTGCGCCACCTGCTCGCCACCCAGATGGATCTCACCAAGCTCGGCGAGGGCTACGTCCGTGAGGCCCACGAGCGTTTCGAGTGGATGCAGGAGCAACTGCACGACGGCCAGAAGCCGCCGAGCGAGCAGGTCATCGACATGCACCGGGAACGCTTCGGCGACGAGTACCGGATGGAGACCGAGGGGCCGCACCCGATCGAGACGCTGCGCGCCGAGGGAGGCAGCCATGCCTGACACTGACGCCCCGACCACGCCAGGGCCCGAGGAGGACGTGGTCGACCTGCTGCTCGCGCAGCACGCCCAGATCGAGCAGCTCTTCCTGCTGGTCATCGGCAGCACCGGCGACACCAGGCGGGACGCCTTCGACGATCTGGTCAAGCTCCTCGCCGCGCACGAGACCGCCGAGGAGGAGGTCGTCCACCCGCTCGCCCGGACTCTGCCCGGTGGGGGTGGTGACGCGATGGTCGACGACCGGCTCGACGAGGAGCGGCAGGCGAAGGAGACCCTGCAAACCCTGATCAAGGGCGGTGTGGACGCCGACGGCTTCGACACGGGGATCGTCCTGCTGCGCGACGCCGTACTCACGCACGCCCGTTACGAGGAACGCTACGAGTTCCCCCAGCTGCGCCAGCATGTCCCGGTCGACCGGCTGCGCAGCCTCGCCACCGCCGTGCGGGCGGCGGAGGCGTCCGCGCCGACGCGGCCGCATCCCAGCGCCCAGTCCGCGAAGGGCAATCTGGCCGCCGGCCCGGTGCTGGCCGTCATCGACCGGGTACGCGACGCGGTGCGCAAGCCGTCGGAGAGCTGACCGGAATCAGCCGGGCGGTGATCCGTTCCGCGTGATCTGCCGACAGGGCCACCCGCCTCGCGCGGGTGGCCCTGTCGGTGAGCTGCGTGCAGTCGGGACTCACCCGCGCTTCGTTCCGACCGCCTGGGCGACAAGCGCCTCCGCGACCTCGCGCACCTTGCGGTTGGTGTCCTGGGAGATCTTCGACAGCAGCGCGAACGCCTCCTCGGACGAGCACCGCCGCTCCCCCATGATGATCCCTTTGGCCTGCTCGATCACGGCCCGGCTCCGCATCGCCTCCTGCATCTGCGCTGCCAGCGTGGCGGCGTTCTCGTACAGGTGGGCGTTGGCCAGGGCCACCGCCGCGTACGCGGCGAAGCCTTCCGCGTTGGCGATCGAGGACGAATCGAAGGCGTTCGGCGAGTCGCTGTAGACGTTGAGCGCGCCGACCACCGACCCCTGGATGGGAAGCCCGATCGAGAGAGAGCTCCGCACCCCGGCGGCGCGGGCCCTCTCCGCCCAAGCCGGCCAGCGCTCTTCGGTGGTCATGTCCGGCACCGAGATGGTGTCACCGCTGGCTGACGCGTCCAGGCACGGGCCGCGGTGCTGCTCGTACTGCCACTCGTCCAACTTACGGGCCAACTCGCCGGTGAAAGCCCCGGTCGAACCGACCTGACCCCGAACCAGGGTGACAGTCACCTCCCTGGTCCCGGGAATGCTCCGGTTGGCGAGTTCGGCGATCCGGCCCAGCATGTCGTCGAGGCTGATCTCGTCGAGTCTGACCCGGCTCAGCTCGGCCAACGCGTCAGCGGGTTGCATTGTCGGCTGCGTCATCGCCGTGGGCCCTCCTCGATCAGCGTCCGCCAAAATGCGACATTCCGGGATGGCCGGCACCCCATCAGCTGCGCTCCGGGGCGTTCGTCGTCAATCTTGGTCCTACCCCCTGGATCACCCACTCACACCCCGCCGGGAACCTGGCGGGCCGCGATCAGTTCAGGCAGGTCGGGCCCGGGAGGCCAGGTCAGTGACCCGTCACACCGAGCCGGTGAACTGGCTGACGTGGTAGGCGGTGCTGCGGCCGTCCGGGGTACGCGTCCACTTGGAGACCATCAGGTGCAGATCGTTGGCGCTGCGACTCGACCAGGGATGGATGAACCCACCGTAGAGAGCCGGCTCCTGCCAGCTCGTCACCTGGATCTTCTCCGCCGTCCACGCCCGGTCCGGTCCGGACGCGGTCCGGGTGACCAGGCACCCGTTCTGGCAGTTCAGGTATGACATCACCCAGGTCCCGTCGGCCAGGCGGCGCACGGACGGTTCACCGAAACGGCCGGTGAGGATGGGTGTACAGGGCCGGCCCCAGCCCCAGTTGGTGCCGTTCCAGCCCCAGCCCTCGTACGACTCGGGGTAGAAGAGCCGGTCCCAGCGGACGCGGCGCAGCATCATCGGGCCGTCCTGCCGCCCGGCGCGCACCGAGAAGACGTAGACGTGATCGCCGTCGCGCTGCATGGTCCACATCTGGAATGGGTCCCTGTTGTCCGGGCTGTTCCACCACTTGAGCGGCGTACGGACGAAGTCGTTGCCGTTGTCGGAGAACGCCAGCCCCGCGTAGCGGGACTTCCACTGCGGCCCGGCCGGGCCGGCGGAGTTCCAGTTCTCGATGCTCATGTAGGAGATGACCTGCCGGCCGGTCTCCGGGAAGCTGATGCCGTCGTTGGGGATGACTGTCACCTCCGGCAGGCCGTCGATGCCAATGCCGTGGTGGCCATTGTGCATCAGCTCGGGCGCGCGTCCGTTGCCGGCCACCCGCGCCGCGCTGTCGAAGACCACTCCACCCGGGGCGGCGGGGTGGACGGCGGAACGCAGCATCACGGGTGAGCGCCAGTCGTTCGGCACGGGCGGCCCCTCGGGCCACGGCGTGTCGAAGGTGTCGCCGAAGAGGTAACCGATCGAGCCGTTCTCCAGCACGTACGGGATGCCCAGATCGGTGCCGGCCACCCGCCAGCGGCTGGAGGTGTCGAGGTCGGCACCGGTCAACCGCTTCTTCCACACCGCGGCCTGGGCCGGCGCTGCCGTTGTCAGGACCGTGCCGACGGCACCGAGCGCGCTGGCCGCACCTATCGCGGCGGCGCGACCGAGCAGCGAGCGACGACGCACACCCATGGCTGTCCCCTCCGGTCGGATCGATGCCCTCGACACCGGTTGCGGGCGAGTAAACCCGCGACAATCGTCGGTGTCAATACCTGCCCGCCCTGACCCGTGCAATGAAGGAATTCTTCATGACGCATTGACATCGATCATCGCCCTGATGACACTCTCAGCATTCGATACGGGTGTCCGAGGCGGTTCGCGACGCCACCAGGATGGCCGCTCGACCCCCTGGGAGGAGCAGCGTGAGACGTACTCTCCTGGCCCTGCTGGTCGCCCTCGGCACCGCCGCGGCGACGGTCACGGCGGCGCCCGCGCAGGCCGACCCGGTCGGCACCCTGGCCTGCACCTCCATCCCGGCCAACCGCGACCCCGCGGTGACCCTGGTCGTCTACCGGGTCGCCCGCGCGCACAACGCCAACGACAAGGTGACGCTGTCCGCCTTCGAGGCGGGCTGGGTCGAGTCACACATGAACAACCTGCCGTGTGGCGACAAGTCGTCGCTCGGGGTCTTCCAGCAGCGCTGGGACTACGGCTGGGGAACGCCGGAGCAGATCATGGACCCGGTCTACGCCAGCACCCAGTACGTCACCCGGGCGATCGTCTGCGACCGCAACAACCCGGGGTTCAGCGCCGGCCAGGTCGCCCAGTGCGTCCAACGGTCGGGTTTTCCCGACCGGTACGACCAGGCGGCCGCCACCGCGCGGGCCCAGCTCAACGAGGCGACCCGGACCCACGCCATCGCCGGCGGATCCGCCACCGACGTCACCGGCGACGGCCGCGACGACATCGTCGGCTTCACCCAGAACGCCCTCGCCGACGTCTACGTGGCCACCTCCACCGGCGGCTCGTTCGCCGGCACCTCGGTGAAGTGGAACGAATTCTTCTCCATCGGTGGCGAGACCGCCTCCACTGGCGACGTCAACGGCGACGGCCGGGACGACATCGTCACCTTCGCCCACAGCAACACCGGCGACGTGTACGTCGCGCTGTCCACCGGCACTTCGTTCGGCGGCGAAGGGAAGTGGCACGACTGGTTCGCACCGGGTGCGGAGATCGGCGCGGTCGGCGACGTCGACGGTGACGGGCGCGACGACATCGTCGCGTTCACCCACAACCCGGCCGGAGACGTGTACGTCGCGCTGTCCACCGGCACCGGCTTCGGCCCCGGCCTCAAGTGGCACGAGTACTTCAGCCCCTTTGGCGAGTTTCCCGCCCTCGGTGACGTCAACGGCGACGGACGCGACGACCTCGTCACCTTCACCCAGGGCCCCGCCACCGCCAGCGACGTCATCGTCGCCCTGTCGAACGGCAGCTCGTTCGGTGCCGCGCAGAAGTGGCACGACCTGTTCGCCGTCGGCGCCGAACTGCCCCGCGTCGGTGACATCAACGGCGACGGCCGCGACGACATCGTCACCTTCACCTGCAACGCCGACGCCGACGTGTACGCCGCCACCTCCACCGGCACCGGCTTCGCCGGGACCACCGTGAAGTGGAACGACTACTTCTGCCTGGCCGGCGAGTTCCCCTACCTCGGTGACGCCGACGGGGACGGCAGGGACGACCTCATCGTCTTCACCAAGGGCGGCACCAACGACGTCCACGTCGCACGCTCCACCGGCACCGGCTTCCTCGGCGCCACCAGATGGCACGACTTCTTCGGCCTCAACGGCGAGACGACGCTGTGACCCGCGGATTGGAGACCCCATGCGACTGACCAGGCGCAGGTGCGCCCTCATTCTGACGGCGGTGCTCGCCGGGCAGGTCGCGACCGCGCCGGCCGACGCGGCCCGTCCCGTGGCGCCCGGCCCGCTCGCCGCGGACTTCGCCCGGGCCTCCGCCGAGTTCGACGTGCCCCGCGACCTGCTGGTCGCCGTGGGCTACGGCGAGACCCGCCTGGACGGGCACGGCGGCCTGCCCAGCCAGGCCAACGGATTCGGCGTCATGCACCTCGTCAGCAACCCCACCCAGCACAGCCTGGAACGGGCGGCCACGCTCACCGGCGAGCCGGTCGGCCGGCTGCGCTCGGTCACGTCCGCCAACATTCGCGGAGGCGCCGCGGTGCTGCGTGACCTGGCCGACAGCGAGGGACTGACCGCCGGTGCGCGCGACCGGCTGTCCGCCTGGTACCCGGTGGTGGCGCGCTACAGCGCCGCCGTCGACTCGACTGCCCGGC
Organism: Micromonospora sp. A202; assembly: GCF_006715105.1. Taxonomy (NCBI): domain Bacteria; kingdom Bacillati; phylum Actinomycetota; class Actinomycetes; order Micromonosporales; family Micromonosporaceae; genus Micromonospora; species Micromonospora sp. A202. Next base: position 3,865,109 of record NZ_VFMP01000001.1, read on the forward strand.
TCTACGCCGACCACGTCTACGACCTGCTGCGCACCGGCATCGCGGCCACCACCGTCCGGGTCGCCGCGCAGCCGGTGCGCCCCGAACTCGGCCGGTACGCGTCGATCACCCCGGCTGGCGCCGGCCCGAACGTCGCCGCGGCGGCGGTGCCGGAGTACGGGCCGGCCCGCTGGATCTCCGCCTACGGCGGCAACTACCAGGCCGGCCGGTCGTCACGGATCACCACCGTCGTGGTGCACGTGACCCAGGGGTCGTACGCCGGCACGGTGAGCTGGTTCCAGAACCCGTCGGCGGGGGTGAGCGCGCACTACGTGGTGAAGTCCAGCAACGGTGAGATCACCCAGATGGTGCGCGAGGGAGACACGGCCTACCACGCGCGCTCGGCCAACCCCTACGCCGTGGGCATCGAGCACGAGGGGTTCGTGGACAACCCAACCTGGTTCACCGACGCCATGTACCGGTCGTCAGCCGCGCTTACCCGCTACCTCTGTGACAAGTACGGGCTGCCGAAGACCCGCGCGGCGATCAGAGGGCACAACGAGATGCCCGGCAACGACCATACCGATCCCGGTCCGAACTGGAACTGGAACTACTACATCTCCCTGGTCAACGCCGGCGGCTCGGGAGGCCGCTACCTGGCGGGGTCACCGACGGACTTCACCGGCGACGGCCGGGACGACGTCGTGAGCTTCACACAGGGCAGCCTCAACGACGTCTACGTGGCCACCTCCACCGGCAGCGCGTTCGCCGGTACGTCCGTCAAGTGGAACGACTTCTTCGGCCTCAACGGGGAGACCCTGCTGTCCGGGGACTTCAACGGCGACGGGCGCGACGACATCATCACCTTCACCCACGGCTCGCTCGCCGACGTGTACGTGGCCCTCTCCACCGGCACCAGCTTCGGCGGTGGCCTGAAGTGGCATGACTGGTTCGCGCCGGGCGCGGAGGTCGGTGCGGTCGGCGACGTCGACGGCGACGGACGCGACGACATCATCGCGTTCACCCACGACACGAACGCCGACGTGTACGTGGCGCTCTCCACCGGCACAGGCTTCGGCCCCGGCCTCAAATGGCACGACTACTTCTCCATCCCCGGCGAGTTTCCTGCCCTCGGCGATGTCGACGGTGACGGCCGCGACGACATCATCACCTTCACCCAGGGGCCGCTCACGGCGTCGGACGTGATCGTCTCCCTCTCCACAGGAAGCGGATTCGGCGCGCCCCAGAAGTGGCACGACCTGTTTGCCGTCGGCACCGAACAACCCCGCGTCGGCGACATCAACGGCGACGGACGCGACGACATCGTCACCTTCACCTGCAACGCCGACGCCGACGTCTACGCCGCCGTCTCCACCGGCACCTCATTCGTCGGCACCACAGTCAAGTGGAACGACCTCTTCTGCCTGCCCGGCGAATTCCCCTACCTGGGCGACTACAACGGCGACGGCAAAGACGACATCGTCGCCTTCACCAAGGGCAGCTTCAACGACGTCCACGTCGGCCTCTCCACCGGCACCACCTTCCTCGGCGCCACCAAATGGCACGACTTCTTCGGCCTCAACGGCGAAACCACCCTCTGAGTACGTCAGGAGTCCCGCCATGTCCCGGCCTTCGCGTACCCCCGTCCTCCGCGCCCTGGTCGCGCTTCTCACCCTGGCCATGGCGGTCCTGACCGCCGTGGTGGTGTCACCCTCGCCAGCGATGGCCGCACCGAACTTCAAAGCGCCGTTCCCGTGCGGGCAACGCTGGACCTACGACCACCACAGCGCGGAGGTGCGGCAGGCGTTGGACTTCGTGCGCGCCGACGGCGGCGCCACCGGAGGCACCCCCCAGGTGGCGTCCGCAGCGGGTGTGGCCCGGCACTACTCCCAGCCCAGCGGGGCCGGGAACTACATCGTCGTCGACCACGGTGGGGGCTGGACGACCTACCACTTCCATCTCAGCGCCTACTCGGTCGCCAATGGCGCGTACGTGCAGCAGGGACAGCAGATCGGCATCACCGGCAGCACCGGCAACTCCTCCGGGCCGCACGTCCACTACGAGCAGCTCTACAACGGAGTCGGACAGACGATCGCCATCAACGGCGTCTCGCTCGCTCCCTACCCGGCCCAGTACAACCAGAAGTACCTGGTCAGTGACAACTGCGGCGCCTCGTCGGGCGGCCGCTACCTGGCCGGCTCACCGACGGACTTCACCGGCGACGGCCGCGACGACATCGTCGCCTTCACCCGCGGCTCACTCAACGACGTGTACGTGTCGGCGTCCACCGGCTCCTCGTTCGCGGGGACGTCGGTGAAGTGGAACGACTTCTTCGGCCTCAACGGGGAGACCCTGCTGTCCGGGGACTTCAACGGCGACGGGCGCGACGACATCGTGGCCTTCACCCACGGCTCGCTCGCCGACGTGTACGTGGCACTGTCGAACGGGTCGTCGTTCGCGGGCGCCACGAAGTGGCACGACTGGTTCGCCCCGAACGCCGAGGTGGCCGCGGTGGGGGACGTCAACGGCGACGGCCGCGACGACATCGTCGCCTTCACCCACGACGGCGCCGGGGACGTGTACGTCGCGTTGTCCTCCGGTTCGTCGTTCGCCGGGACGGCGCTCAAGTGGCACGAGTACTTCTCGATCGCCGGTGAGTTCCCCGCCCTCGGCGACGTCGACGGTGACGGCCGCGACGACATCATCACCTTCACCCAGGGGCCGCTCACGGCGTCGGACGTCATCGTCGCCCTGTCCACCGGAACCGCGTTCGGGGCGGCACAGACCTGGCACGACCTGTTTGCCGTCGGCACCGAACAACCCCGCGTCGGCGACATCAACGGCGACGGACGCGACGACATCGTCACCTTCACCTGCAACGCCGACGCCGACGTCTACGCCGCCGTCTCCACCGGCACCTCGTTCGTCGGCACCACAGTCAAGTGGAACGACCTCTTCTGCCTGCCCGGCGAGTTCCCCTACCTGGGTGACTACAACGGCGACGGCAAGGACGACATCGTCGCCTTCACCAAGGGCAGCTTCAACGACGTCCACGTCGGCCTCTCCACCGGCACCACCTTCCTCGGCGCCACCAAATGGCACGACTTCTTCGGCCTGCCCAACGAGACCACCTTCTGACCCAGGGAGACTCCAATGCTCGACGTACCCCCGCCCGCGTCGATCAGCCGGCGCCGGCTGATCGGTGGCTCCGCGGCGGTGGCCGCCGCCGGGCTGTTCGCCGGCGCCTTCGCCGCGCCTTCCGCCGCCATGGCTGCCACCGACGGGTACGGCCTGCGCATCGTCGACCGCAACGAGAACGGCGGCCGCCTCCAGTACTACCGCTTCGCCACGGATGCATCGAGTGGGACCCCGGCGTCAACGTGCTGCTGCCTGACGGGTACCACACCAGCGGCAAGCGGTACCCCGTGCTGTATCTGCTGCACGGTGGCAACGCCGACTTCCGCACCTTCCACCTCCAGGAGAACATCATCGGTCTGACCGCCGGCCGGGAGGTAATCGTCGTCATGCCGGACGCGTCGACCGGCTGGTACTGCAATCCGGTGAACAGCTTCGTGGGACCGCGCAACTGGGAGACCTTCCACATCGCCCAGTTGCTGCCGTGGATCGACGCGAACTTCCGTACCTTCGCCGAGTACAACGGACGCGCGGTGGCCGGCTTCTCGATGGGGGGCTTCGGCGCGTTGAAGTACGCGGCCAAGTACTACGGCCACTTCTGCTCGGTCAGCTCGCACTCCGGGCCGGCCAGCCTGCGTCGGGACTTCGGGCTCGTCGTGCACTGGGCCAACGCCACCTCCGCCGCGCTGGACCTCGGCGGCGGCACCGTCTACGGGATCCCGCTGTGGGACGAGGCGCGGGTCAGCGCCGACAACCCGGTCCAGCGAATCCCGAGTTTCCAGAACAAGCGGATCTTCCTGGCGGCCGGCACGTCACCCGACCCGATCAACTGGTTCGACACCGTCAACGAAACCCAGGTGCTCGCCGGTCAGCGCGAGTTCCGCGCCGCACTCGCCCGGGCCGGTATCCCGCACGAGTGGCGCGAGGTGCCCGGCGGGCACTTCTTCCGCCACGACCTGTTCGTCCAGGACCTCAACGGGATGCTCGGCCGGCTACGCCGCGCCGGCTGAGGTGGCCAGCGGCGGCTCGCTGTGCATGCTGGGCTCGCTGTGGACGCGGCGTCGTGGCCACTGACCGGCACGGTAGCTTGCTGGTCATGGCCACGAGCGTCGACGTCCGTCGAGACCTCGCCAGCCGTGCCGACCCGGGTCGCGCCGAGGCGTCGAGCCGTTTCCTGCAGATGGTCCCCGGCGGTTACGGCGAGGGCGACCGGGCCATCGGCGTGTCCGTGCCGGACCAGCGCACGGTGGCCGGCAGATACTGGCGCGACCTCTCCCTGGCCGAGACAACGACGCTGCTGCACTCCGACGTGCACGAGGAGAGGCTGACGTCGCTGCTCATCCTGGTCCGCAAGTTCACCAGGGGCCACGACCAGGAACGGGGCGAGATCTACCGCCTCGTCCTGGCCAACACCGACCGCATCAACAACTGGGACCTGGTCGACTCGTCGGCGCCGTACATCGTCGGCCCCTGGCTCGTCGACAAGGAGCGCGGCGTCCTGGACCGGCTGGCCGGGTCTGACCTCGTGTGGGACCGGCGCATCGCCGTCATGGCGACTTTCGCCTTCATCAAGGCCGACGACTTCGAATGGACCTTCCGGCTCAGCGACCGGCTCCTCCAGGATCCGCACGACCTCATCCGCAAGGCGGTGGGCTGGATGCTGCGTGAGGTGGGCAACCGGGACAGAGCGGCGGAGGAGGAGTTCCTGCTCCGCCGCTACCACGCCATGCCCCGGGTCATGCTGCGGTGCGCGATCGAGAAGTTCGAACCGCAGCGACGGAGGGAGTACCTGTCCGGCACGCTCTAGACGACCGGGTCAGCCCGGTGTCGCCGGTGAGATCGGGAAGTTCCGGTTGAAGACGTTGTCCGGGTCGTACGTGGCCTTGATCGCGCGCAGTCGGCTCAGCGTGGGCTCGGGCCAGGCATCCAGCAGTCGAGCCGGGTCGGTGTCGGACTCGAAGCTGAGGTACATGCCGTCCACATGCGCGTACAGCTCGGCCCACAGCTTGTCGAGTTGCGGCCTGCGGTCCGGGACCGTGGCGGCGAGCACCGAGAAGTTCTGCTCCCGGTGCGGGTACGCGGTCGCGTCGCGAGCGACGTCGTTGACCGCCGCGCCGACGGACCGGAGCTGCATGATCATCACGTCGCCGGAACGGATCATGTTTTCCATGAGGTCGGCTGCCTCCGGTGTGACGTGGTGCAAGAGCCCGCTGCGGGTGTCCCGCAGACCCTGACCCCGATGGTCGTTGCCGGGTGGCACGACGATCGCCGGGTACGGCACGAGTTGCGCCTGCTGATCGAGAATCGGGCCGATCTCCAGGAACGGGCTCAGCGCGGACTGCGCCGCCTCGACGTCGTCACCGGCGTACACGAGGGTGACCTGGGCCATCGGGGGGTTTCCACGGCGGCCCGGGAAGAGGGACAGGAAGCTCGTCAGGTCCCGCGGCGCGTCCTCCACGAGCCGGCCCCACCGGTGCAGCAGTTGGGCGGTGTCGGTGGCGTCCGCGACGAGGTGGGCGTAGACGACTTTGTCGACCTCGTACGCCTCCAGTTCGAGGGCGGTGACGACGCCGAAGTTGCCGCCGGCGCCACGGACGGCCCAGAACAGATCAGCATGGTGCTCGTCGTCCACCCGGAGCAGGCGGCCGTCGGCGGTGACGATCTCGGCGGCGACGACGTGGTCGATGGTCAGGCCGTGGCGGCGCGCCAGATAGCCGACGCCTCCGGTGGTGGCGAGGCCACCGACGCCCACGTCACCGTAGTCACCCGAGCTCATCGCCAGGCCGTACGGGGCGAGCGTCTGGGCCACCTCCCCCCAGCGGGCGCCCGGCTCCAGCCGGATCCGGCGAGTAGCCCGGTCCAGCACCTCGACCCGGTTCATCCTCGACATGTCGATGACGATCCCGCCGTCGTTCGTCGACCGGCCGCTGATGCCGTGCCCGCCGCTGCGCACGGACAACGGGACGTCCTGGGTCCGCGCGTACGACACGGCATCGACCACCTCGGCGGCGGTCCGCGGCCGGATCACCAAAGCCGGTGACCCCTGCCAGCTGTAGGTGTGGCGCACACCCTCGTACTCCGGATGGCCGGGCTCGACGGCACCGGTGGTCAGCGATGCGGGCAGCGCGTCGTAGTCGAGGCCCGGGTGCCGCTCGGACCGGGCAGCGACCGCGTGGGTCGGTCCGGTGCCGGACGCGGTTCCCGCCCGCTCCCTGGCGACCGCCTCCCGCAGCGCGGGGGCGATCTCCTGCCCGAGGGTCTGGATCAGTCGCGGGTCGTCCCGGCCGATCAGGAAGGTGCTGAAACCCTCTTCCAGGACCATCGGGAGGAGTTGTTCGACCCACTGCTCCGCCGGGCCCTGGAGGAAGCCACGGCTGCGCGACGAGACGTCGACAGTGAACAGATTGAGCAGTCGCCGGATCTCCCGAGGGTCACGTCCCGCCCCGACCGCCGCCTCGTCGATGAGCCGGTTGGCGGTCACCCGGTCCGGAGACCGCAGGTATTCCAGGGTCGGCAACCAGCCGTTGGCCTTCTGACCGGTCAACGCCAGCATCTTCGGCTGGTACGCGCCGAGCCAGATGTCGATGTCGTGGGCCGGCGCGGGGCCGCGCCGCATGCCGGGGATCGGGTAGTAGTACTTCCCGTCCCGCCGCAGCGACCCGGGGGCCTCGGCGTCCCAGACCCCTCGCAGGACGTCGATCGCCTCGCGCAGCGCCTCGACACCCTGCCCCGCCGTCAGCCGACGAGCGCCCATGCCCTCGATCCCGTCCCAGAACGCGCCGGCGCCGAGGCCCAGCTCGAAACGACCGTGGGACAGCCGGTCCAGGCTCGCCGCCGCCCTGGCCAGGACGGCCGGCGGGCGCAGCGGGAGGCTGAGGACGTTTCCCGAGATCCGCAGTCGTTCGGTGCGGGCCGCGACCCAGCTCAGCAGGGTCCAGGTGTCTAGGAACTCGGCGTTGTACGGATGGTCCTGGAAGGTGGTGAGGTCCAGTCCCGCCGCTTCGGTCAGCTCAGCGAGCGCCACCACGTGGTCGGGGTCCTGAGCGCTGGGCGTCAGAAACGTGCCGAAGAGAAGTTCGTGCCCGTAATCAGACATTTCGTCAGCATCTCCGTGGTCATGTTGCCAGAATATAATCTGCACAGCAGATCGTATGTCCCACAACGCACTTGCCCACTGGCTGATTCCTCGGTGCACAGGAACTTCGGTCTGATCAACACATCGCCTGCTAGCGTCCGGTGCATGTCCGCCACCGACGCGTGCGAACTGCCGGCCGACCGCAGGCGCGGTTCGACCTTCGGCTGGTCGCTGGGTGTCGTGCTGCGCCGCTGGCACGAGTACGTCGAGGAGACACTGAGCGACCTGCCGCATCGCAGCCGGGGCTACCACATCCTGGCCGTCGTCGTACACGAGGACGTGCCCACGCAGGGCGCGCTGGCCGCGCGCCTTTCCATCGACCGCAGCGTCCTGACGTACGTCATCGACGACCTGGAGAATGCCGGTCTCATCGAACGGAAGCTCGACCCCCAGGACCGGCGCGCCCGCCGGGTCGTGGCCACCGACCGCGGGCGTGCGGCACTCGCCGAGGCCGAACGGCGGGTCGCCCACGCCGAGGACCACGTGCTGGGCGGGCTGCCCGAGGATCAGCGCGAGGCCTTCCGCGACTTCGCCGCCCGCGCGGCCGAGGCGATCCACGCCGCCGCGCCCGCCACTGACCCCTGCGTCGCCGTGCGGAGCGTCCTTCCGCAGACCGAGCAGTCAGACCGGTAGGCCGCCGGGCCGCCCGCCGAGGTCGTGGCCCGCGCACCGCGCGAGGATCGCTCGCTTGCGGGTCGGCGACGAACCTCACCCGAGCGAGGGAGTGCGTTCCCCTGCCGGCGGGGGCCGTCCGCGCGCCGGTCCCGCGAGGATCGACGCATGACGACATCGGCACCGGCCGTCCGCGAGGCGGGCCATGGCCTGACGTACGCAGTGCTCGGCTGGGCCGTGGCATACGGGGGTTTGCGTCTGGCGTGGACCGTCGGTGAGGCGCCAGGGTTCGGGCGGTTCGGGACGGACCTGCTGGGTTTCACCGGCTGGTGGTCGGTGGCGATGTGCGTCGCGGCGGGTGTCCTGGCGGTTGCTCTGGACCGGCTGGTGGTGTGGCGGCCAGTGCTCGCGGCAGTCGCCTGGGCGACCGCCGGGGCGCTGGTCGCCGCAGCCGCGATCCTGCTGCCGGAGCTGGTGGGCTTCCTGCTGTTCACGGTCGGCCCGTACTTCGACCCGCTCGCGTTCGCCAGCCGGCTCGGCTGTGTCACCGGAGCGGTCCTGCTCGGCCTGGCCACCGCCCGCTATCAGCGGCGCACCCGGGGCGACTGTCCGGACTGCTGCCGGACGGTCCAACCGGGTCTGCGGCGCTCGACACCAGCGTGGTGGGCGCGGTGGGCCGCGTACGCCACAGTGACCGGCCTCGTCGCCCGATTCGCGGCCCAGGCAGTAGTGGGATTCGACGGTCTCACCGACGACGCCACAATGGTCGGACTGATGGTCGGCATGGTGCTGGCCGGGGTGTTGTTGCCGCTGGCGCTGGTGCACCACTGGGGTGGGGTCTGGCCGGGATGGGTGCCACTGCTCGCCGGCCGCACGATCCCTCGTCTGCTGTTGCTGGTGCCCGGCTTCGGCCTCGGGACGGGCATCGTGGCCTACTTCGGCATGGGGATGGTGCAGGTGGTGTCGGGATCGGAGAGCGAGTTCTCCGACGCGTTCCTCTGGGTGGCGATGTCGGCGTACAGCATCCTGGGGCTCGGCCTCGTGGCGGCGTCCAGCGACTACCACCTGCGGACCCGCCGGCCGTGCGGTGCCTGCGGCCGGTGACCAGCCCGATCGGGACCGTCGATCGCCGTGCCCGCCGACCGTTCGGTCGACGGGCACCGCACCCGCTGACGGCGGCAGCGCACACCAAAAGCCGGGGTGTGACGGAATGGCTCGGGCTCAGGACGTTCCCCGTACCGCCTCGATGATGGTCTCGGCGACCTCGCCGGGCTGGGACGCCGTCATCGCGTGGGAGGCGCCGACGATCTCCCGGACGCCGCGGGCGTCGGCCCGCTCGGCCATGAAGCGGTGCGCCGCGACCGGGATGTTGTGGTCCTGGTCGCCGAAGACGAACCAGCTGGGCAACAACTTCCACGCCGGTGTCGTCGACGCCAGGCCCTCGCCGAGCGCCTGCTCGGTCACCGGCCGCTGCGTCCGGGCCATCAACGCCGCCGTGTTGCCGGACACGTCCTGGACGAACTGTTTGTGGTAGGCGTTCTGGGCGATGGCCACCTCGTTGCCGCCGGTCGCCACCGGGTAGGACACCAGGGTGTCGGCGAGTGTGCTGCCGGGGAACTTGCCGGACAGCGCCAGCGCCGACTCACCCGTCTCCGGGGCGAAGGCATTGACGTAGACCAGGGCACGCACCATCGGGTCGTCGGCCGCCGCCTCGGTGATGACCATTCCGGCGTACGAGTGGCCGACGAGCAGGACCGGTCCGCCGACACCTCGTACCACGTCCCGCAGGTATGCGGCATCTCCGGCGACGCTGCGCAGCGGGTTGGCGGCGGCCACCACGTTGTAGGCCGCACCGAGCCGCTCGATCACACCGTTCCAGCTCGCCGACTCGGCGAACGCGCCGTGAACGAGGACAACGGTGACGTCTTGGTCTGACACGGCCATCGGCTCCTTTGCCTGAGGACGGGCTCGGGTGGACGCCTCGTCCGACTACGTGGGCGCGGCTGATTACCCACCCTGCGACCAGGAAACGTCGCGTTCAGGTCGGACGAGTCGTGCCGAACCGCCGTTGGTAGGCGGCGGGGGTGATCGACAGCTTCCTGGCGAAGACCCGTCGCATGCTCTCGTAGCTGGGAAACCCGGCGAGGGTCGCGGCCTGCGACGCGGTGTGGCCCTGGTCGAGCAGCGCCCTGGCCAGGTCGAATCGGATGTTTTCCACGTAGCGGGCCGGAGTCGTGGACAACTCGTCGCGAAAGAGCCGGGTGAGATGCCGGGTGCTCACGTTGAGATGGTTCGCGAGTTCGCCGAGTGAGTGGTCGCCGCGGGGGTTGGCCGTCACCACGTCGGTGATGCGCCGCAGGGCCGGCGAACGGGGCGGCGGCCCTTGCAGCGGCGCCGAGAACTGGGACTGCCCGCCCGCACGCTGCATGTACACCACCAGGGCGCGTGCGACGTCGCGCGTCAGATCGGGCCCGTGGTCCTCCTCGACGAGCGCGAGCGCCAGATCGATGCCGGCCGTCACCCCGGCCGAGGTGTACGTGGTGCCGTCGCGAACGTAGATCGCGTCGGGCTCGACACGGCACGTCGGGCACCGGACGGCGAGCTCGTGCGCGACCTGCCAGTGCGTGGTCGCGCGCTTGCCGTCGAGGACGCCGGCGGCGGCGAGGACGAACGCCCCCGTGCAGATCGACGCAACCCTCCCGGCCGACGCGGCCGGGAGCCGTGCTGCGTCCGCCAGCTCGGCGGGCACCGGGGTACGCGGATAGTGGTCGGACCCGGCCACCAGGAACGTGTCGACAGCCGGCTCCGAGGAGACAGCACCGTCGACCGCCATCCGAACCCCGAGACTCGACGTGACGTCCGCGCCGGTCGGCGACAGCAGCATGATCCGGTAGTCGGCACCGAACCGGTTCGCCTCCTTGAACACCTCCGCCGGACCGGCGATATCCAGCAAGGTCACCCCGTCGTAGACGAGGATCGCGACGCGGTGGGGGCCGCCGGTCACCGCCGCGGCTCCTTCGACGGCGGACGGCAGGGGCACCGCTTATTGGTAGCACGCTGTCACCGGGGAAGACGGCCGTCCGGATATGAGTGGTTCCTGGCCGGACGAAGGCGGCAGCGTACGACGATCGGTGGGCAGCATGGAGGTCGTTCACCTACGGACACTTTCCCGGAAGGTCAGACCATGCCAGAGGTCATCGCGGGGCTGGAGATTCCTGAGACGGCAGCGGTCGCCGAAGCGACCAGGCACATCCAGGAAACCACCACACCGCTCATCTACCACCACTCCCGACGGGTCTTTCTCTTCGGCCTGATCCACGCGCGCAGACTGGGCGTGAACCCGGACCCGGAGTTGCTCTATCTGGCGGCCATGTTCCACGATTCCGGCCTTCTGATGCCCTTCTCCGACGTCGAGCAGCGCTTCGAGGTCGATGGCGCCGACCACGCCCGCAGGTTCCTGCTGGACCGGGGTTTTCCCACGACCGCCGCCGAGACCGTCTGGACGGCCATCGCGCTGCACACCACACCGGGCATCCCCGACCGGATGGGCCCGGAGATCGCCACCACCTACCTCGGCGTCCTGACCGACGTGCTCGGGCTCGGCCTGGACGGACTGGAACACGATGAGCTGGGCGAGATCCTCGCCGTCCACCCGCGCGGGGACTTCAGGAACGAGTTTCTGCGGGTCCAGTTCGACGGAATGAAGAATCGTCCCGAGACCACGAACGGCACGGTGAACTCCGACATCCTCGAACACTTCATTCCCGGCCTGCCGCGCGTCACGACGGTCGAGCGCATCCTCAATTCGCCCTGGCCGCACTGACCGGACTCAAGCTCCCATCGGACGAACTCTTGTGGAAAGGATCCGAGCATGCAAGCGATCACCGTGCGAGACCGTGACGCGGGCGTCAGTGGGCTCACCCTGACCGACATGCCATACCCGCACGCTGCGGAGAACGACGTCATCGTGCGCGTACACGCCGCAGGGTTCACTCCCGGAGAGCTCGGCTGGCCGGCAACGTGGACCGACCGCGCCGGCCACGACCGGACACCCAGCATCCCCGGCCACGAGCTGTCCGGCGTCGTGGTCGAACTCGGCTACGGGACCACCGGCCTCAGCGTGGGCCAGCGGGTGTTCGGCCTGACCGACTGGGCCCGCAACGGGTCCCTGGCCGAGTACACCGCGGTGGAGGCCCGCAACCTGGCACCTCTCCCGGCCGACATCAACCACACCGTGGCCGCCGCGCTGCCCATCTCCGGGCTGACCGCATGGCAGGCACTGTTCGACCACGCCCACCTCACGACCGGCCAGACCGTCCTCATCCACGGCGCGGCGGGCGGTGTCGGCTCGATCGCAGTCCAACTCGCCCGGGAGGTGGGCGCCCGGGTAATCGGCACCGGCCGAGCCGACGACCGTGCTGCCACCCTCGCCCTCGGCGCGCAGACCTTCGTCGACCTGGACGCCGACGATCTGCGGCAGGTCGGCGAGGTGGACGTGGTGCTCGACGTCATCGGCGGCGACATCCTCACGCAGTCGACCGAACTGGTACGCCCGGGCCGGACACTGGTCACCATCGCCATGCCGCCCACAGTGCAACCCAGGGACGGACGAGCCATCTTCTTCGTCGTCGAACCTGATCGCGTCCGGCTGGCCGACCTCGCCCAGCGCCTCCGTACCGGACGGCTCAACCCCGTCGTCGGCGCCGTACGACCACTGGCCGAGACGGCCGCCGCGTTCGCCCGCCATCGTCGTACACCCGGCAAGACGATCATCCAGGTCGTGGACGAACAGTTGCCCGCCGCCGACGAATTTCGCGGTTGAGGGCGGGACACGGATCGCAGGAAGGGGCAGGCTGCGTCCCGGCGAGAGAATATTCAGGGGCCGTGTCGATCCGCGGGCCGCTCGTTCGACGTGGGGGTGCGAGGCCCGCCGGGCGGCCCCGCCGGACGAAGGAGAACGCGATGGCGCAGTACATGCTGATCATGCGGGGCACCGACGAGACCAACGCGGCCGTGATGGCCAACGTCGACGAGCTGATGACCGCGACCCGCCTGTTCATCGAGGAGGCGGCCAAGGCCGGCGTCTACGTCGCCGCCGAGGGGTTGGACGATGCGAGCCAGGGCGTCGTGGTGCACTTCGGCGACGAGGCGCCGGTGGTCACCGACGGGCCGTACGGGGAGACCAAGGAGCTGTTCGGTGGCTTCTTCCTGCTCGACGTCGCCTCGATTCAGGAGGCTGTCGAGTGGGCCAAGCGGGTTCCCTCGGTTCCCGGATCCAAGATCGAGATCCGTCGGGTGCCCGGTGAGGACGAGGTCCCGCAGGACAGCGGGAAGTTCGTCACGGAAGGGACCTCGCACGGGAGCAGCGGCCGGGTCTGATGGGTACGGCCGACATCGAGGCCGTCTGGCGGATCGAGTCGGCCCGGATTGTCGCCGCGCTGACCCGGTTCACCGGCGATTTCGGGCTGGCCGAGGACGCGGCCCAGGAGGCGGTGGCCGAGGCGCTGGTGTCGTGGCCGCGTGCCTCTCCGGCCAATCCGGGCGGCTGGCTGATGGCCACGGCCCGGCGGCGGGCGATCGACGCGATCCGCCGCCGGGCCGCCCTACGGGACCGTTACGCCCTGCTGGCCGCCGAACCCGCGGTCGACGCGGAGATCGACCCCGACCGGATCGACGACGACATCCTGGCGCTGATGTTCGTCAGCTGCCACCCGGTGCTCTCCCCGGAGACCCGGGTGGCGCTGACCCTGCGCGTGGTCGGCGGGCTGTCCACCGAGGAGATCGCCCGCGCGTTCCTCGTACCCGTGCCGACCGTGCAGGCCCGCATCACCCGGGGCAAGAAGACGATCGCGGCGGCCCGGGTGCCGTTCGAGCTGCCGGCCCCCGATGAGCGCCGAGAACGGCTGGGTGGTGTGCTCAGCGTCCTCTACGTGATCTTCACCGAGGGTTCGACGGCCACGACCGGCGACCGGCTGCTGCGCCCCGACGTCGCGTACGAGGCGATCCGGCTGGCCCGCACGCTCGCCGCGCTACAGCCGGACGAGCCGGAGGTGCACGGCCTGCTCGCGCTGTGCGAGCTGACGGCCGCGCGCTTCCCGGCCCGCACCGCCGCGGACGGCACGCCGGTCCTGCTCGAGGACCAGGACCGCCGACTGTGGGACCGCGCGGCGATCCGCCGCGGGCTGGCGGCCTTGGCCAGGGCATCGACCCGCGGCCTCCGCCCCTATGGTCTGCAGGCCGCCATCGCGGCCACCCACGCGTCGGCGCCCTCCGTCGAGGAGACCGACTGGGACCGGATCGTGCTGCTCTACGAGGCACTCGGTCGGGTCGCGCCCTCCCCGGTGGTCGAGCTCAACCGGGCCGTCGCCGTGGCCATGGCCTCGGGGCCGGCGCAGGCCCTGTCCATCGTGGACGGTCTGGTCGCCTCGAACCGACTGGCCGGGTCGTACCTGGTCCCGACCGTACGCGGGGAGCTGCTGAGCCGTCTTGGTCGCCGACCCGAGGCGCGCGCCGAGCTGGAGCTGGCCGCTCGGCTCTGTGCCAACCAGCGCGAGCGCGCAGTGCTGCTCCGCAAGGCGGCCGCGCTGAGCTGACTCCGCAGCCCTTCACGCCGCGCCGTCACCCACCGGGGCGGCTGCTCGTCAGCCAACCGGTGAGCTGCTGGCTGGTCTCCGCTGCGAGCGCCGCCGCCGCTCGTGCGGCCAGGGTGACGAGCTCAGCATGCTCCGTCCCCGTCACCTGCAAGGGTGGCTGAGGGACACGGTGCGAGGCTGTCCGTGTCGCGTCACGGGTGATCCGGGTGGCGTCGGCCGTGCCCCGCTCGGCCAGGCGTGGGTCCGCGTCGACGGCCAGGATCAGCGCGGCGCGCAACTCGGCGCCGACACCCCGGCCGCGCAGGAGCCGGTAACCGGTCCGGCGCAACTCCACCCGGCCATCCCCGGGCCACCGCCCGTACCAACGGCGCGTCATCGTCGAGGTACGCGGCGACCTCGGCGTCCTGCCCCGCGCAGACCAGCCCGGTCAATGCCACCGCCCGCACCTCGGCCCGAGCCGATCGAGCCAGACGCTTCAGGGCGTCGAGCCGGCGGGTCCCCACCGCCTCACGGCACGCGGCCTCCGCCGCCCGCGCCCGAACCCGCACATCCGGATCCGACTCGGCAAGCTCCCGATCATGGCGACATCCTGCCCCAGCCGACCAGCCCGACCGAACCCCATTTCCGGCCGAGCGGCAAACCGAGGCGGACGGCAACTCCACCGGGTCGGGCCCGTGCCGCCAGCCCTGCCAGGCGACGCCTTCCGCTACCGGCGGCGGAGCAGTATGCCGCCCGCTGTCCCCGCGACAATCGGAAAGGCGGCGACCAGCAGCAGTTGGGCACTCACCGGCAGGTGGGAGGCGAGACCTAGGAGACCGGCACCGATCGCGGAAGCCGCGACCTTCAGTCCGGCGCCGATGGTGAAGACCTGCGTACGGGTCGTCTCGGTGGCCAACTGGTCCCGGGCCAGGAACAGCGCTGCGGCGAACGGTCCGGTGAAGAGCCCCGACAGCGCAAACAACGCTGCGGTCAGCGGTAGGGAGTGCACGGCGGCCGCCAGCGCGATGGGTGCGCCGACCGCGACCATGGCCCAGACCGTCACAACCGGCGCGCGGGAGGCCGGCATCGGCCGCCAGGTCCAGAGCAGGGAGCCCACGAACGCACCTCCGGCGATCACGCCGAGCAGCAGGCCAGCGCGCGTGGGTTCGTGCGCGGCGGCAGCCAGGGTGGTGGCGACCACGGCGAGACCGCCCAGGCCCAGTTGGCCGAAGCTGGTCGCGAGGGTGAGCACTCGCAGGGCCGGATCGCGCGCGACCGCGCGGGTGCCGTGGAACAGGCCAGCGGTCCGCGCCGCCACGGTGTCGGAGGTGGGCAGATGCAGGGAAGCGACGCCGAGTGCGCCGAGTGCGGCGATGATCGCGAGCGCAAGGATGGCGGTGCTCGGGCCGGCCGCCGCCGCGACCAGCCCGACCGTCGCCGGCCCGGCCATGCCGGCGACGTTGTAGAACAGCGAGTCCAGCGCGAAGGCACGAGCCTCGTGCCCGGGTCCCGCCAGCTCGGCCAACCGGCTGGTCAGCCCGCCGGTCACCGCCGGTCCGCAGCACCCCGCAAGCACGAGGACGAGGTAGGTCTGCCACAGCGGCGCGTGACCGAGCAGGGCGACCGGGGCCGCGAGGGCGCCGGCGAAGACGGTGATCGCGCCGGCGAGCACGGCCGCCGGCCGTCGCGACCGGTCCACAAGCGCACCGACCAGCGGTGCGGCCACCACGTGTGGAATCAGCAGGGTCGCGACCAGCGTTCCGCCGACGGCGGCGCTGTCCGCCCGGTCCAGGGCGAGAAGCACCAGCGCCACACGTGCGCCCTCGTCGGCGGTACGCGCCAGTAGCGCTGCGGCCAGGTAGTGGGCCAGCCGTGCGCCGTGCCGGCGGCTGCCGGGATCGGTTGCCGTCACCTGTTGGACCGGTGATGCCATCGAATCACTCTTGCATCGCGTCGCGTCACCGGTCAAGATGGTGACGTGAGATTCGAGTTCATTGCCGACCGGCCGGTACTGGACTTTCTTCCCACGCTCGCCGAGCGCGGCCACACCGACGTCGAGCAGCTGACGGCCCCGCAGGATTTCGCGGACTGGGCCGTTCAGGCTGGCGTCGTCGAGCAACCCCCTCATGTGGACGATGCGGCTCTGCGGCAAGCCAAGGATCTCCGCGAGGCGATGTTCCGCCTGGTCCGAGCCCTGATCGACGGCACCGACGCGGCTCCGGCCGATCGCGAGCTGGTCAATGATGCCGCGGCTGGACCGCTACCCGAGCTGCGCCTGGACGTCGACGGGGTGCACCGGACGGGCGACACCGACGCCGTCCTGACGGTCCTCGCGCGCGACTGCCTGGAGTTGCACGCCAGCGACGACCGTCACGCCCTCCGGTGGTGCGCCGACGAGCACTGCACCCGAGCGTTCGTCGACCGGTCGCGAGGCTCGCGACGACGCTGGTGCGGCATGCGCGGCTGCGGAGATCGCGCCAAGGCCGCCGCGTACCGCCGTCGACGGCGAACCTCGGCCCCCTGAGGCATCGGCCCCGATTCTTCACCCCGATGTCACCGAGCGATCCGGTCGGCGACATTTCGGTGTCCGCCCGCAGGAGTTGGCTGCCAGTCGTCGCACTTGTCCTGACCAGGAGCTGATCGCCGTGCCTTCTTCTCGTCGTACCTTCCTCGCTGGCAGCGCCGCCGCGGGCGTTGGCCTTGCCGTCGCCGGCGGCCTGCCGTCGCTGGCCCAGGCCAGCCCGGGCCGGCCGCACCCGCCGGTCAAGTCCGGTCACGTGCCCTTCCCGCCGCTCGTGGACGACCCGAAGGGAATCCTGGCCCTGCCCGAGGGCTTCAGCTACACAGTGGTCACCCGGACCGGCGTGACCCGGCTCGACCGTGGCCAAGGCATGACTCCGGCCGACCACGACGGCATGGCGGTCTACGACGCCGGCAACGGCCGCTACACCCTGATCCAGAACCACGAGATCGACCCCGGCGCGGAGTTCGGCGTGCCGCACGTCAAGGGAACGGTGTACGACCCGGGCGCCGTCGACGCCGGCGGATGCACCGTGATCAGGACCGACCGTGCGGGCCGCAACCTGGGTGAGTTCGTCGCCCTCTCCGGCACCATCTCCAACTGCGCCGGCGGGCCCACCCCCTGGGGGACCTGGCTCACCTGCGAGGAGACCGAGGACCGGGCCGGCGACGAGTGGGAAGAGGGCGGCCGGTCCGGCGTCTACCAGAAGGACCACGGCTACGTCTTCGAGGTCTGGGCCGACGGCAGCGCCGACCCGAGGCCGATCAAGTGCCTGGGTCGCTACTCCCACGAGGCCCTGGCGGTCGACAAGGACCGCACCCACATCTACCTCTCCGAAGACGCCGACGGGCCCAACGGCCTCTTCTACCGCTGGTCGGCGCCGCGCGGCGTCAAGGTCGGTCCGGGCGTGCTCACCCGGCTCGCGCCCAACGCCGGCGTCCTCGCCGCGATGCAGATCATCATGGACGACGGTTCGGTGCTGCCGGACGTCGCCTACCTGACCTCCGCGCAGCTGGGTCGCCCCTTCCCCGTCCGGTGGATCGAGGTGCCGGACCGAGACGCGCGGGACAGGTCCGTACGCGAGCAGTTCACCGATGGCCAGGTCACCCGCGGGCGCAAGTTCGAGGGTGTGTGGGGCACCGACGAGGGCGTGTACGTGGTCAACTCCTTCGCCTGGGACGAGGGTGACCTGCCGGCGGACGCGGCACCGCACGACGGCATGGTCTGGTTCTACGACTACAAGGCGCAGACCATCCAGCTGGTGACGTACTTCCCGCACCAGAGCGCTTCCGAGGAGGGGACGCCGGTCAGGTACAACGACATCACCTTCGACGGCCCGGACAACGTGACCGTCACCCCGTGGGGAAGTCTCGTCCTCGCCGAGGACGGCAAGGGCACGTCCCACGTGCTCAGCGCGGTCCCGGGCGGCCCGACCTACGCGATCGCCGGCAACCAGCTCAACGACTCGGAGTTCTGCGGGCCGACCTTCACCGCCGACGGCAGAGTGCTCTTCGTCAACCTGCAGGACCCCGGCCTCACCCTGGCCATCACCGGCCCGTGGGAGAAGTACCTGGGCTGAGCCCGGATTCGGATCGATCGGTGGGGGGCGGGCGGAACCGCCCGACCCCCACCGCGTCCACACCTCAGTGCGAGTGACGGGGCACGGCACTGCCGCTGCCGCCGACGAGGAAGTCCAGGTCCGCGCCCTGGTCGGCCTGCAGGACGTGCTCGCTGTACAGCCGTACCCATCCCCGGTCGGCCACCGGCGGCGGCGGCCGCCACGCGGCCCGGCGCTGGACAAGCTCGGTGTCGTCGACCAGGAGTTCCAGGCTCCGCGACGGGACGTCGACGCGGATCAGGTCGCCGGTGCGCACCAGCGCGAGCGGGCCGCCCACGGCCGCCTCCGGCGCCACGTGCAGGATGCAGGTGCCGTAGCCGGTGCCGCTCATGCGGGCGTCGGAGATCCGCACCATGTCCGTGATGCCGGCCGCGAGCAGCCGTCGTGGCATCGGCACGTTGCCCACCTCCGGGAAACCGGGGTAGCCGCGCGGCCCTGCGTTGCGGACCACGAGCACCGTGTCGGGGGTGACGTCCAGGTCCGGGTCGTCGGCGGCGACGACATAGTCCTCGATCCGGTCGAAGACGAGCGCGGGACCGGTGTGTGTGAGGAGCTGGGCGGAGGCGGCGGACACCTTCAGCACCGCCCCGGACGGCGCGAGCGAGCCACGCAGCACCACGGTGCCGGAGCCGGCGGGCTGGAACGGCTCGGCCAGGGTGCCGATGACCTCCCGGTTCCAGCACTGGGCGCCGGTGATGTTGGCGGCCACGCTCCTGCCGCTGACGGTGACGTGGTCCATGTTCAGCAGCGGGGCGATCTCCGCCATCACCGCCGGAACGCCGCCCGCGTAGGCGAAGTCCTCCATGAGGTACGCCCCGGACGGCATGAGGTTGACGAGCATCGGCACGTCGGCGGTGAGGGTGTCGAAGTCCTCCAGGGACAGGGGGACGCCGAGGCGTCCGGCGATGGCGAGCAGGTGTACGACGGCATTGGTGGAACCGCCGATCGCGGCGTTGACCCGGATGGCGTTCTCGAATGCCTGCCGGGTGAGCACCGTGGACAACCGTTGGTCCTGTTGGACCATGGCGACGATCCGGCGGCCGGCGGCGTGTGCGAGCGCGTACCTGCGGGAGTCGACAGCCGGCACGGCGGCGGCCCCCGGGAGTTGCACGCCCAGCGCCTCGGTCACGCAGGCCATCGTGGAGGCGGTCCCCATGGTCATGCAGTGGCCCCGGCTGCGGGACATGCCGACCTCCGCCTCGGCGCAGTCGGCCGCGCTCATCCGGCCCGCCCGCATCTCCTCGGTGAAGCGCCAGACGACGGTGCCCGAGCCGATGTCCTGCCCGCGGAACTTGCCGTTGAGCATCGGGCCGCCGGTCATCATCAGAGTCGGCAGGTCGACGCTCGCCGCCCCCATCAGCAGACCGGGCGTGGTCTTGTCGCAGCCGGAGAGCAGGACGACCCCGTCGAGCGGGTTGGCCCGGACCGACTCCTCCAACTCCATCGCCAGCAGGTTGCGGTAGAGCATGGTGGTGGGTCGCATCAGGGGCTCGCCCAGGCTCATCGCGGGGAACTCCAGGGGCAGGCCGCCGCTCTCCCACACGCCCCGCTTCACCGATTCGGCCAGGTCCCGCAGGTGGGCGTTGCAGGGTGTCAGCTCCGACCAGGTGGTGGCGATGCCGATCACCGGACGACCGTCGAAGACGTCGTCCGCGAACCCCTGGTTGCGCATCCAGGACCGGTGGATGAACCCGTTGCGGCCCTCCGCACCGAACCACTGCCCGCTGCGCAGCGGTGGATTCGTCGTCGACATCGGCACACCTTCCTGTCGTCGTCCCGCACGGCGTCTGCGAGCGGGCGGGTCTGGCTGGTGACATCGGGACCAGGGGCACGTGCGGGAGCGACCGATGGCGCGGCTACTCCCCCTTCGGTTCCAATTTCCCGTCGACTCGGCGCGGAATGGCGGTGTACGCGTCCCGAAGCTCGTCGGGGAGGATCCACTCCGGGGCGTCCTGCCACGCCAGCGGACGGAGGAACCGTCGGATCGACGTGGCGCCGACCGAGGTGTGCACGGCGTTGGTCGACGGCCAGGGCCCGCCGTGGTGCTGAGCCCACGACACGCGGACACCGGTGGGATAGCCGTCGAAGACGATCCGACCCGAGCGGGCGGCGAGCACGTCGACCAGCCCGCGCACGGCATCGGCGTCATCGTCGGGTCCACGATGGACGGAACCGGTCAGTGACGGCGGGACGGTCGCCAGCACGGCGTCGAGTTCGGCGACGTCGCGATACCGGACCACGACCATGAGCGGTCCGAAGCACTCGCCGGCGATCTCGGCGGTGAGTCCCGGCAGGTCGACCTCCAACAGGGTCGGTGCGACGGTGAAGCCCTCGCCGGGCTCGACCTGGGGCCGGGCCGAGACACGCGCACCGGCCTGCTCGAAAGCCGTCGCGCCGCTCTCGTAGGCGTCCCGGATGCGCTCGTTCAACAGGACCGTGCCGCCCGCCGAGGCGACCCTCCCCCGCAGCCTGTCGACCAGGTGCTCACCGCCCGGATCCGCCGGGATGAACGCCAGACCAGGCTTGGTGCACAGCTGACCACCCGAGGCCGTGAAGGAGGCGAACAGCCCTTCGGCGATCGCGTCTGCCCGGTCGGTGGCCGCGCCGGGCAGGACGACGATCGGGTTGACGCTGCTCAGCTCGGCGTAGAGGGGAATCGGGTCGGGTCGTTCGTCGATGGCCGCCTGGATGGCCCGGGCGGCGCCGACGGAGCCCGTCAACGCGACCGCGCGGATCGCGGGGTGGCGCACCAGCGACCGGCCGGACCGCTCCCCGTACACGGTGGTGATCACGCCGTCGGGCCCGCCCAGGTCGCGAATGGCCGACCCGATCGCGTCGGCGGAGGCGTGCGACGTCAGCGGGTGCGACGGGTGGGCCTTCAGGACCGTGGGACAACCCGCGGCGAGCGCGGAGGCGGTGTCGCCTCCGGCAACCGAGAAGGCGAAGGGGAAGTTGCTGGCTCCGAAGACGGCGACCGGCCCGAGGGGCATGAGCATCCGCCGCAGGTCAGGGCCGGGCCCGATGGGGGTGTCGGCGGCGTGGTCGATGGCCGCCTCGACGTACCCGCCGTCGCGCAGGACGTCGCCGAACATCCGGAACTGGAGAGCCGACCGGGTGAGCTCCGTTTCGAGCCGCGCCTGACTCAAGCCGGTCTCCGCCTCCGCGACGGCGACCAGGTCCGCGCGACGGGACTCCAGAGACTCGGCGACGCGGTCCAGCATCTCCGCCCTGCCGATTCTGCCCAGGCCGGAGAGCCACTGCGCGGCACGGGACGCCTGGCCGGCGACAACCTCCAGCCGAGACTCGTCCGTCTCGTTGAGATCGGTCGCGCGACGCCGACCGTCGCGCGGATCGACAGTGTTGACCACGTTCACAGCAGCCCTCTCCTCCCCAGATTGCCCATCAGATCGCGGACGCCGAAGTGCCAGGGCTCGCACTCCTCCGCGTGCCACACCCGGTTGACCAGGGTGCCGAGCGCCGGACAGCTGATCCGTACGACGTCGTCGACCTTGTGGGTGAAGCCCTCGCCTGCGCGGTCGCGGTCCTGGATGGGCGCGAACATCGTGCCCAGCATCAGGGCGGCACCGTCGGGATAGCTGTGGTGCGGGCCGATCAACTGCCGCACGAGGTCCTCGGGGTCCCGCGACATCCGGGTCATCTCGGACACCGCCTCCAGGAGGAAACCGTCCAACCCGCGGACCTCCAGGCTGACCTCGAGTTCGCGGACCCGATCCATGCCGAACCGGTCGTCGAAGAGCCGGATCAGGGGGCCGAGGGCACACGAGGCGTTGTTGTCCTTCGCCAGCGGAAGCAACAGCGCCGACCGGCCCTCCACATCCCGCAGGTTCACGTCGTTGCCGAGGGTGGCGCCGACGATCCGGCCACTGGACTGGACGATGAGCGTGACCTCGGGCTCCGGGTTGTTCCAGGTCGACGCGGCCAGCACGCCGACCGGAACGGCGGTGCCGACGGCGGACAGCATCTGACCCTTGGTGAAGATCTCGGCGTCCGGGCCGATCCCCACCTCCAGGTACTGACTCCACATGCCCTCGGCCACCAGCAGACTCTTGAGCCGCTCCGCCTCCGCCGAGCCCGGAGCCAGGCTGTGCAGGTCGACACCAACGTCGGCGAGCATTCGGCGCCGGATGTCCCCCGCGAGCGCCAGGTCTCCCCGGGCCCGTTCCTCGATGACGCGTTCGATCATCGAGACGGGAAAGGTCACGCCGGCGGCCTTGAGCACCTGAAGGTCGACCGGGGTGAGCAGCCAGGGTCGCGTACGGTCGCGGGTCTCGGCCTCGGTGTTGGCCAGTATCTCCCCGAGGTCGCCCACCCGCGGCCCGTCGAGCCCGGCCACCGTCGCGGCGGGGTCGGGAAGCTCGCAGATGTCCCGGACGGTCGGGAACCGACGGCTGATGTCGAAGACCTCGCCGTTTCGGACGGTCACGGGCGAGGGTCCGTCGACGGACGGGTCCCAGATCCGGCCGACGAGGACGCTGTCGTCGGCGTCGTCCGGCAGCGCCTGGACGGCGGTGCCGGCCCAGCCCGCGCCCGGGGTCGTGCGCCGGGGCCGTGGCACCGTCATGAGCCGCTCCCCAGGTCGAAGAAGGATTGCTCGCCCCGGGGCGGATGTCACAGACGGCGTCCTGGTACATCCGGAGTGGATACGAGTCAGCGTCAGGCGTGTGAAATTGCAACGATCGTAGCGCCATGTGCAACGCTGTCAAGCGCTGGTTGCGCATGGCATGACCCTCATTGCGTATTATGCAATCGCAGTGGCGGTCATGTTCCGCCGCGCGGAGGGAGACAGGGCCTTGGCGCAATCGATTCGCCGTGCGATCGACCTCGTCCGTCGGTCGGCGGAGCACCCGCTGTCGCTCACGGAGGCGGCGGACGTGCTCGGCGTCCACAAGTCCACGGCCCTGCGCATCCTCCAGACACTGGAGTCCGCGCGCTTCGTGCGCCGGACCGGCGCGGGCACCTATGTGCTCGGCAGTGGCGTGATCGAGCTGTCCGAGCTCGCGCTCGGCTCGATGGACCTACGTCAGTTCGCCGCCGCACATCTGCGTGCGTTGCAACGCCAGACCAGCCACACCGTGCACCTGGCGCAACTGACCGGCGACGAGATCATCTACATCGACAAGGTCGACAGCCCGGCGTTCGACGCCGTCAAGCTGCCGTCCCGGGTGGGCCGCGCGGTGTCGATCTACGCGAGCGCCGTCGGCAAGACGATCCTGGCCTACCTACCCCAGGAGGAGCGCGACCGCCTCCTGTCCCCCGTCGTCTTCGAGCGGTTCACCGACACCACCTTCGCCGACCCCGAATCTCTCGCGACCGAGTTGACCCGCATCCGGGAGCAGGGCTGGGCCACGGACAACGGCGAACACGACGCGTACGTGATGTGTGTCGCCGCACCGGTCAGGGATTCACGAGGGCAGGTCATCGCCGCCGCCTCGATGACGGCGATCGAGGTCATCGCGAGCCTCGACCAGTTGAAGAGCGCCCTTCCGCTCCTGCTGAGGACCGCGGACCAGATCTCGTCCGAACTGGGCTACACACCTCCGTCACCCGCGAGCACTGACGGCTCGGTCGACGACGACCGTCTGACGAACACAACCAGCTGAGGAAAGAGGGCACGAGGGCGGCCCCGGCGACCGTTAGAATCGCCGCCGTGGAGCTGGACGAGACCGCCGCCCGACTCGGGGTGCCCGTCGAGGACGTCGAACGCGTGCACCAACTCGCCGGTGACCGGCCGTCGGCGCCGCTGCCCGACAAGGCCGACGCGCGCGCGATCCTCGGCCGGCTCGCGGTGCGGCCGGACGACACCACCGAGATCATGGCCGGCTGGCCCGACCCCGACTCGCCACACTGGACCCCGGAGCTGCGCTGGCTGCTCGACCGGTCGATCGCCCTGGTCCGCGCCGACCTCGGCGGCCACGGCTGGCTGTCGCCGGGGCCGGAGTTGCCGCGCGAGCGGGGCCCGGCGTGGCGGCATCTCTACGTGTACGCGTACCTGGCCCTGGTCGACGTCGTCACGGCTTATCACCGCGATCACGGCATCGCCGACGCCGTGTCCTGGGTGACCCTGGCGGACCTGGGCCGCAACCTCGCTGTCGACCGGCGGATGCGCGGCGAGGGCTGGCCGGTGATGCAGAGCTGGCTGACCCTGCACGCGCGCGGTGGCCTGTACGAGCTGGGGCGGTTGCAGCACCAGCGCGGTGGCGGCGCCATCGACCTGCACATCCCCGAGTCGGGACCGCTGACCCCGGAGGCGGTCGCGGCGTCGCTCGACGAGGCCCGCGCGTTCTTCCCCCGCCACTTTCCCGACGAGCACTACACCGCTTTCGCCTGCGGCTCCTGGCTGCTCGATCCGCAGCTGCGGGAATACCTGCCCGAGGACTCCAACATCGTCCGGTTCCAGCGGAGGTTCGAGCTGGAGCCCTACGACGAGCAGGAGGGGCCCGACGCCGACGTGGAGGTGCTGCGGTTCGGGTTCCGTAGCCTCACCACGCCGCTCGACGAGCTGCCACGCGGCAGCGTGCTCCAGCGCGCGATCGTCGACCACCTGAAGGCAGGCCGGCACTGGCAGTGGCGCCGCGGTCGCTTCCCGATCTGACCAGGCACCTGGCGGCCGACGAGAGCGCGGCCGACGAGAGCCACCGACGCCCCGCGTGCTCAGGTGACGCGATGCCGTTGGTAGTGGCGGGCCGCTTTGGCGCGAGAGCCGCAACCGTCCATTGAGCACCAGCGTCGGGTGCCGTTTCGCGACGTGTCGTAGAAGTGCAGGACGCAGGCGGGGTTGCCGCAGGGACGGATGCGGTTGGGTTGCTGGCGAAGCAACTCCAGGTAGTTGACGGCCGCCTGCCAGGACGGAAGCCAGTCGGTGCCGACGTCATGGTGCTCCTGCACGGCCCCCTGCCGGAGCGTGTAGCGCGAGGCGCCACGGGCGAGGATCGCGTTGACCGCCCGTTCGGCGTCCTCGCCGGGCTGCTCCAGGACGCGACGCAGCGCCGCGCGCGCCTCGCGCAGCGGCATCTCCACCGACTCGGGCTCCCCCGGCAGTCGGTGCTCGGCGAGCCAGTCTCGCAGCCCGTCGGGCTCGTCGAACAGGTCGACCATGCGGCCTCGCTCGACCCACTGGGTGTTGATCAGGTCCAGTGCGAGGGGCTCGCCCACCAGTGGCCGACGTGTCATGGCGCCAACCTTACCACCGTTCGCCGCTTGACAGGTTAGGCAGGGTGGCGTACCTTCTAACCGGCTAACTAAGCCGAGGGGGTTAGACCCGAGTTCGGAGGGCGTCCGCCATGCCACATCGCTACCTACAGGAACTGACCAGCGCCTCGGTGGTCGCCGCGCAACAGCGCTACGGCAGCCGCCCCGCCATCGCGCGCATGGTCGCCGGCTGGGACACGGACGCGATGCTCGGCGCCGACGAGACCGCCTTCATCGCCGAACGCGACAGCTTCTACCTCGCCACCGTCGGCGAGAACGGCTGGCCGTATCTGCAGCACCGCGGTGGGCCGCCCGGCTTCCTGCGCGTTCTCGACCCCACCGACGGGCACAGCGTGCTCGGCTGGGCCGATCTGCGCGGCAACCGGCAGTACCTGTCGGTCGGCAACCTCGGCACCTCGCCGCGGGTGTCGCTGCTGCTCATGGACTACGCCCACCA
Organism: Micromonospora sp. A202; assembly: GCF_006715105.1. Taxonomy (NCBI): domain Bacteria; kingdom Bacillati; phylum Actinomycetota; class Actinomycetes; order Micromonosporales; family Micromonosporaceae; genus Micromonospora; species Micromonospora sp. A202. The sequence goes on from NZ_VFMP01000001.1 coordinate 3,891,347, forward strand.
GCAGCGACTCAAGATCATCGGCACGGCCCGCGTTACCGACGTCCGGGACCGGGCATCCGAGGGCCTGCTGGAGAGGCTGAACGTGCCCGGGCAGACGGGCAAGGTGGAACGGCTGATCACCGTCGACGTGCACGGCTACGACTGGAACTGCCCGCAACACATCACGCCCCGCTTCAGTGAGGCGGAACTGGCGGACGCGCTCGCGCCGATACGCGACGAACTGACACGCCTGCGCGCGGACAACCACGCCCTGCGCGCACAACTGCACGGCCACGCCCTACCCGACGATCAGCGAGACAGGGACAGCCATGAGCACTGACGCCCCCGACCCGAACGCGCCACCGCGGCACCCGGTGCCGCCGTTCGACGCCGAAACCGCACGAATCAAGGTGCAGGCCGCCGAAGACGCCTGGAACACCCGCGACCCGCAGCGCGTGGCCGCCGCCTACACACCCGACAGCATCTGGCGCAACCGGTCGACATTCCTCACCGGCCGCCACGAGATCGAAGCGTTCCTGACCGACAAGTGGGAACGCGAACTCGACTACGTGCTCCGTAAACAGCTGTGGGCTTTCCACGAAAACCGTATCGCCGTGCGGTTCCAGTACGAGTGGCACGACGCCACCGGCCAATGGTGGCGCAGCTACGGCAACGAACAGTGGGAGTTCGACGAGCGCGGCTACATGGCCCGTCGGGAGGCCAGCATCAACGACGTCCCCATCTCCGCCGAGGAGCGCCGCATCCACGGGCGGAGGCCCCCAGGCGACGCCACCGACATACCGCTGCGGTGACAACCGCCGGCACCACCGCAAGACCAGGGAGAAACACCATGAACAAGCTGACGGTACGCTCCGTCGGCGGTCCGACGGCGGTGTTCGACTACGCGGGCTCACGCGTCGTGTTGGACCCGACGTTCGACGATCCGCGGACGTACCAGAACGGCCCCGTGACGGCGACCAAGCTCACCGGCCCGAGCGCAGCGCCCGAGGACCTCGGCCAGGTCGATGTGGTGCTCGTGTCGCACGAGCACCACATCGACAACCTGGACATCTCCGGGCGGGAGTTCGCCCGCCGGGCCCCACGGGTGTTCACCACCGCCGCTGGGGCACCGAATCTCGGCCCCGGTGCGGTCGGCCTCCGGCCGTTCGCGCACGCCGAGGCCGGCGGCATCCGCGTCACGGCGGTTCCGGCGCTGCACGGAACGCCGGAGATCGGCGTGCACAATGGCCCCGTGGTCGGCTTCGTGCTGGAGGCGACCGACTGGCCAACGGTCTACGTCAGCGGTGACAACGCCTCCCTCGACGTCGTGGCCGTCGTCGCGGAGCAGTTTCCGGCAATCGAGATCGCGTTCCTCAATCTCGGCGCGGCCCGGATCGCCGTACGCGGAGACGGGTTCCTCACCTTGACGGCTGACCTGGCGGCCCGAGCGGCGGCCCTGCTCGGCGCCCGGGCGGTGATCCCTGTGCACCAGGACGGCTGGGGGCACTACACCCAGGATGCCGACGACGTCGTACGGGCCTTCGAAGAGGCCGGCGTGCGGAATCTGCTCGTCGACCTGCGTCCCGGCGACTCGACGACCGTCTGACGAAGAGTCCACAACGTACTCAACGACGCCTGAGTACCCGCCGTCATTCGCCCGCCCCAGCGGCTCGATAGCGTTGCCGCGTGGTCACTTTCCTGCGCCGGTGGACGCTGCGATCCTCGAGCTTCGCTCTGACCTGGCTCTACACGCTCTACCGGATCCATCCGGCGGTGTGGCGGCTCACGGCACGTCAATACCGCCCGTACATGGGCCACTTCGCCCGGCTACACGCCTGGATGACGTGCCAGTTCGCCGCGATCGACGTCCCCGCGTACGGCGACTTCCTGCGCCGCGGCAACTGGCGGTTCCGGTGGTTCGACCTGTCGTCGTACCCCCCGACCGACAAGCGGGCCTACGTGCAGGCGTACTCGGAGGCGCAGCGCTGTCGGCACGGCGAGATCGAGATCGCCGGCAGCGTGGTCGACGAGTCGTCGGGCTCGTCCGGGCAGCCGTTCAACTGGGTCCGCAGCCGCCGTGAGCTGCGCTCGGTGCACAAGAACCTGGCCGGCTACGCGACAATGGTGTTCCCGTCCAAGCGGCGGTTCGTCATCAACGCGTACTCGATGGGCGCCTGGGCCACCGGCACCAACACCGGCATCGCCATGTCCACCATCGCAATGGTGAAGAACACCGGGCCCGACCTTCAGAAGATCGTTGACACCCTGCGCTACTTCGGGCCCGGCTTCGACTACATCGTGACCGCGTACCCGCCGTTCCTCAAGCACCTGCGCGACAAGCTCGACGCGGAGGGCTTCCCGTGGGCCGACTACCGGATCAGCGGTCTGGTCGGTGGCGAGGGCATGACCGAGGCGCTGCGGGACTACCTGGAGGAACGCTTCCTGAAGGTGCGCTCTGGGTACGGGGCCAGCGACCTCACCATCGGCATGGCCGGGGAGAGCGACTTCAGCGTCTGGGTCCGTCGACGACTGCGCACCGACGCCGCGCTGCGGACCGCCCTGCTCGGTGCCGACGAGCGTCGGCTGCCGATGGTCTTTCAGTACAACCCGCTGGAGACCTACCTGGAGACCACTGCGGACAACGAGGTGCTCTGCACCATCAACTCGACGGCGGTGCTCAATCCCCGGGTCCGCTACAACATCGGCGACGAGGGCCGGCTGATCTCGTACCCCGATGTCGTGGCCGCGATCACCGACCCCGCCGCGCGGGCCGCCGCGGACCGCGCCTGGCAGGTCGACCGGATGCGGCTGCCACTGCTGTTCCTGTACGGCAGGAAGGACAGCACGATCTCCTACATGGGCGCCAACATCTACCCGCAGGACGTCGAGTACGGCCTCTACACCGGCAACCCCCAGGCGCACCTGCTGCAGAGTTTCTGCCTCCAGGTGGTCGAGCAGGCCGACCTGGAGAGTCGACCGGTGGTCAACCTGCAACTTCGCGACGGCGTGGCCCTCGGCCCCGATGAGCGGCAAGATCTCGTCCACACCTGCCGTGCCGGGGTGCTGCGTCACCTCGCCGAGGTCAGTCGGGACTTCGCCGAGTCCCTCGCCGAGGACCCGTCCGCAGCCGACCTGCGGGTGGAGATCCACGAGTACGGCACCGGCCCGTTCGCCGGCGCCGGCTCCACGATCAAGAACGTCTACCTGGTGAGGGGCGTGCCGGCGTGAGGACCACCGACTTCTCCGCGACTCCCCCGGTGGGCCAGGCGACCGCCATGTTCGTCGGGGCCACCCGCTATCGGGGGCCGCGCTCGATCTTCACCCTCACCCGGACCTGATTCCGGATGGTCCGGCAGATGAGACGGATGAAGGGGTACCGCTGGCACACCGTGTATTACCAGTTTCCCTTCACGCTTGGCACCATCGCCTTCTTCAGCGACCGCGACGCACTGCTGACGTTCGCCCGCAGCCGCCACCACCGCGACCTCATGTGCTGGGTGACCGATCACGGCACCACGAACGCGACCGGTGGCTACATCCGCCTGTACAACGCCGAGCCCGAGGGCTACAGCAACGGCATCTGGCGCGCCGAGGCGGACGGCATGGCGCACATACCGACCTTCACCCCGCTCTCCACCGAGACGGCCGGCCCACCGGTGCACCGCGGATGAGACTGGATCCGGTGCGGTCCCGGGCCGACCTGCGGGCGTTCGTCGACTTCCCGCTGCGGCTGCACCCGAGCGACCGGTACGTACCCCTGCTGTCGTCGGTCATCGCGGCCCACCGCCGCACCGCGGACCTGTTCCTGGTCCGCGACCGCCACGGTGTGGTCGTGGGGCGCACCAGCATGCACCGAAGTGCCGCCTTCGACGCCAAGGTGGGCCCTCGACAGCTGTTCGGGCACACCGAGTTCGTCGATGACAACGACGTCTTCGCCGCCATCATGGACGCGGTCGAGACCAGGGCCGACGGTCGGCCACTGTTCGGGCCGGTGGCACTGCTGCCCAACCAGACCGGCGGGGTGATCACCTCGGGCTTCGCCGACCGCGGCTTCGTGGACTCCGCGTGGAACCCCGCCTACTACCCGCACATGTACGAACGGCACGGCTTCCACCGTCGCTTCGAGGCCGACACCTGGCTGGTCGACGTCCACGGCACGGCCGTCGCGGACCAGGACCACGGTTTCGTCTTCGACGACGCCCGGATCGCCGCCGAGCAGCTCGTCGTCCGGCACGGCTCCCGGTGGCGTCTACGCGGCCAACTGCCGATCCTGCGGCGAATGCTCAACGAGAGCTTCGCGCAACTCGGCTACTACACCGACATCTCCGCCGAGCAGTTGGCGGAGCAGACCGACGGTCTCGCGTTCCTGCTGGACGAGGCGCTGCTCCTCTGGCTGGAGAAGGCCGGCAGGCCGGTCGCGTTCGTCGTCACCGTGCCGGACATCTCCGAATACCTCATGCGCGTCGGTGGCCGGCTCGGTATACCCAACCAGCTCCGGCTGCTCGCCACCCGCCGCCGCTACCGCAGCGACGCCGTCCTCATCATCAAGGGCACCGTGCCCGACGAGCAGGGCAAGGGGTATCTGACGCTGCTGTCCCGGGAGCTGCACCGCAACCTCGCCAGCGTCGGCTACCGCACGCTGCGCAGCACCTTCGTGGAACGGACGAACATCGCCTCGGCCGCCCAGTACCGGCGGGCCGGGGGCCGGCCACTGCACGGGTACACCTTCTACGAGAAGGCGGCGGTTGCGTGAGCTGGGTCGAGCGGTTGCGGGCCAACGAGGCGATCTGCCGCCGGGCGCCGAGCGCGCACAACACGCAGCCCTGGCGACCGGAATACCACCCGGACGAGATCACCATCGGCGTCGATCCTGCCCGCAGCCTGCCCGACTCCGACCCGACGGGGCGGGACCTGGCCCTCGGCATCGGCGCGTTCGTCGAGACGTGCCTCATCGTCTCCGCCGAACTCGGTCTCACCGTCACCGCGGCCCCCGGCCCTCGACTGGTCCCCGCGGCGGACCGCTACGCGACTCCCTTCACCATCGCCGACGTCGAGTCCCGCCGGGTCGCCCGTGGCCCGTACGCGCCAGGGTGCGTCGACGCCGCCGTCATCGCCGAACTCGGCCCCGGCATCGCGCACGTCCCGGCCCGGGATCTCGTGTCGGACCTGCTGGTCGCCGACCGGTGGCTCTTCGGCACGCCGGCCGTCGCGGTCGAGCTACGTGAATGGCTGCGGCTGAACCCGGCCCACCCTCGCTACCACCTCGACGGACTCACCGACCGGGCGCTCGCCCTGTCCTGGTTCGAGGCACGGTTCCTGTCCGCCGCGCTTCGCGCGTACCCGGTCACCCGCCGGCTGGGCCTCCCGGCGCTGCTGGCCGCCAGCGGCCGCGGTCTGTTGCGCTACGACGGCAGCGTCCTGGTGCTGCTCGCCGACGACGGCGACCGTATCGCCGCAGGCCGGCGTCTGCTGCGTACGTGGTTGACGCTCGCCCGGCACGGCCTGTCGGTCCATCCACTCAGCCAACTCGTCGACTGCCCGGCGACCGCCAGCCGGCTGGCCGAGCGGGTGGGCGGCGAACCGCTCGCGGTGTTCCGCGTCGGCCGGCCCCTCGCCGAGCCGGTCCGCTCGGCGCGACAATAGCGCCCCTCCCGGCCCGGTCACCTCGCCCTGCCGTACACAATCGGGTTGTCCTGTGCGGGCGCAGGCATGACCATGGTCGGCATGGCGGGAGCTCGCGGGTGAGATCGCCACTTCAGGGCGGGCTGCCGCTGCGGGACGCGGTGGTGGGCGCCGTCGTGGAGATCGCCTGCGACGAGTCGGGATTCTCGGGCACCAACCTGCTGCACTCGACCGCTCCGGTGATCACGCACGCGAGTGTCGACCTGATGGTCGATGAGGCCGTCGCGCTCATCACCGAGCTGCGGTCGGGGTTCCGGTTCTCACCACACGAGCTCAAGTCCGGGCGGTTCCTGCGCGGCTCGGGTGCCGACGAAGCCCTGGAGTGGTTCCTGACCGCGCTGACCGGTCGCGCGCACGTCCACCTGATCGACAAGGAGTTCTTCCTCGTCACCCGGATCGTCGACTTCCTGCTGGCCGAGCCGTCGTACGCGGCCGGCACCCGGCTGGCCCTCGACCAGCGGCCGACCGCTCTCGCCCTCTACACGGCCAGACACTCGGCCGGCAGCGACTGGAGTGCCTTCCTGGCAGCGTTCGTCGACCTCGTCCGGATGAAGCGGCGGGTGCCGGTACGGCAGTCGGTACAGCGGTTCTTCCAGGCCCGGGACGCGCTGCTGCACCGCAGGCTCGGCGCGGCGGCCGACGCCGTCCTCGACGGGCTCAACCCGGGCCATGTGCGGGCCGTGGTGGCCCGGCTCGACGACGACCGGTCGGTGCCCCCACCACTGGAACCGCTGCTGCCGGCGCTGGCGGAGACGGTCCTGTCCTGGAGCGGCGGCCAGCGGCAGGTGCTGGTGACCCACGACGAGCAGAGTGCCCTGACGGCCGATCGACTGACCCGCCTCCAGCGGATGATGGCCGGCGGTGGCGCCCCGTCGGCGGCAGCCGACACGACCTGGGCTCTGCCGGACGGAGTGTCACCCCTGGCTGGGCTCGTCATGGTCGACTCCCGTGACGATCCGCGCATCCAGGTCGCGGACCTCCTCGCGGGGGTGGCACGGCGCAGGCCCGGGATCATCGGCGACGCTCTCCGTCAGCCGCCGCCACCGCGCGATCCCGTGGTGTGACGCCTTACCGACGCGTCCCCGGCGCTCTCAGTCGAGACAGAACTCGTTGCCCTCGACGTCCTGCATGACGAGGCACGACTCGTTCTCGCCGTCGGCCCGCAGCAGTTGCACACGTGCCGCGCCGAGGGGGATCAGTCGCGCGCATTCCGCCTCCAGTGCGGCCAGGCGCTCCTCACCCACCAGCCCGGTGCCGACCCGCACGTCGAGGTGCACCCGGTTCTTGACGACCTTGCCTTCGGGAACGCGCTGGAAGAACAGTCGAGGGCCCACACCCGAAGGGTCGACGCACGCGAACGCGGCACCCTGACGCTCGGGCGGCAGCGTGCGATCGAATTCCTCCCACGAGGCGAACCCCTCCGGCGGAGGCGGCACGACGTAGCCCAGCACCTCGCACCAGAAACGAGCGACGCGCTCAGGTTCCGCGCAGTCGAAGGTGATCTGGACCTGCCTTACCGTCGCCATCGGTCCACCATAGAGGGTGCGTCGTCATCCGTGGACCGGCCTCTGACCAGGTGCGGCGCGATGGAAGGTGTAGCCCGCGTTTTCCGGGGGCAAGCAACGCAGATGGACCGCACGACAGGGAGCGAGGAGCGACCGCTCGGCCAGCGGTGCCGGACCGGTGACTCGGACCGGGCACGGCTGGCGACACGGCTCTCAACGGCCCCTGTGCGATGCGCCTGAGGCACAGCCTGCCCGCGGTCGCGCTCGGTGCGGTGGCACTGGGCGTGGCTCTCGGCGCTGACCCCGCTCGCGCTGACTCGACGTCGTCACTGCCGGTGCCAGTGCCAGTGCCGACCGGTCCCCACCCCGCGACGGCCGCCACTTCACCGAATCTCATCGAGGCGTTGTTGCCCGACGTGGTCGAGTCGCCGCTGTCCATCCCCCTGCCGCTGCCGTCAATCACTCCCCTGCCGCTGCCGTCAGCCACTCCCCTGTCGCTGCCGTCAGCCATCCCCCAGCCTTCGACGTCGGCCAGGCTTCCGGCCGCCATCCCGACCCGGCGGCCAAGCGTGCCGTCGTCGTCGTCGCCGCCCACCGCCCCCGTCCCGTCCGCTTCGGCTTCCCGGGCTGCCTCGCCGCCGTCGCCGTCGGCACCGCCAGCACCGTCGACCTCCGGGACGGCGACGGTGTCCCGGGGCAACTCCCACGGCAGCGTCGAACGCCGCGCGCGGGATCGGGCCCGGACGGCGGGTCACACGCAGGTGTCGATGATCGCGGTCCCCGCGCCGACGCCGCGCCCACCGGCTCGCCCCGAGTCGGGGCTGCCGGCATTCGTGCTGGCTGTCGCGTCCGCGCCCGCGGGCGTCGGCGCCAGCGGTGCCGATTCTCCGACGTCGGCGGCTGAACATCCGCCACCCATCTCGCCGCTGTCCCGGGGGCTCACTGTCGCCGCCGTTGACATGCGCTCCACCAGCCGGCCCGTGGAGCGGGGCCCTCCGCCGCCGCGGCAACCCCTGATCAGTCAGCCGTGTCCACGACGTTGATCAGGAGAGATCATGGAAATAGCCGTTGTCTGGATCCCCGCCGACATCGAACCGTCGGAGCCCGCCGTCGCGATGTGTCTCGCACACCTTCGTCGACACGACTACCGGTTGAACGGAATCGTCCGGGCACCCTGGGAGACCGTCGAGCAGCAGATGATCGACGGTGAAGTGGATGTGGTCGTGATCGCCGACCCTGCCCACCTTCCGCCGGACCGGTCACCCCGGATCGAGGTAGCCACTTCGGCGTCGACGGCTCACGAGGACCAATCGGCTTTCGACCCGCAACTTGGCTGAACCGACCAAGCGCCCCGTCCACAACGGACGGGGCGCTTGGTCGTGGTGCTCCCGCCGCACGCGCCCCTATAGTGAGTTCCATTATGAGACTTACTGCCTTCTGGCGCTGGTGGGGCGCCAGCACGACCAGTCACCTCGGTTCGGCGATCGGTGGGGTCGCCCTGCCGCTCACCGCGCTGACCGTGCTGGACGCCTCGGCCCTCGAAATGAGTCTGATCACGGCGGCCGGCTACCTCGCGTACCTGCTGATCAGCCTGCCGGCGGGGGTGATCGTGCAGCGCGTGCCGCTGCGCGGCACGCAGGTCGCCCTGGACCTGATCCGGGCCCTCGCCATCGCGTCAGTGCCCCTGGCCTGGTGGTTCGACGCCCTGACGGTGGTCCAACTGATCGTGGTCGCCCTGGTCGTGAGCTTCGCCAACGTGCTGTTCGACGTGGCGAACCAGACCTTCCTGCCGGAGATCGTGCCGGCCGCGCAGTTGCAGGCGCGCAACAGCCTCAACTCCGGCACCTATGCCGCCACCCAGCTCGGCGGGCCGTCCCTGGGCGGGCTCGCGGTGCAGCTGCTGGGCGCGGTGCCGACGCTGTTCGTGGACGCCGTCAGCTACCTGATCTCCGCCGTGCTGCTGCGCACCCTTCCGGCCCGGCGCCTGCTGCGCCCGGCCGAGCGGCCACCGATGGTCACGATGATCCGCGAGGGCTGGCACTTCGTGCTCCGACACCCGATCATCGGACCCTCCATGTGGGACGCCACAGCGACGAACTTCGTCTGCGGCGGGATGCTCGCGCTCTTCCCCTACTACCTGGTACGCGAGCTGCACGCGTCGCCACTCATGGTCGGGCTGCTTCTCGCCGCCGACGGACTCGGCACGCTCGTCGGCGCCGCGCTGACAACCCGGTTCACCGACCGGGTCGGCACCGCACGCGGCCTGGTCATCGCGGCCGTCGTCGGGGTGGCCGGGGCGCTCGTCATTCCGCTGGGCAGCGGCACCGCCGCCTATCTCGCCTTCGCCGTCGGGAACCTCGTCTTCGCCGGCTCCTCGGTGGTGCTCAGCGTGACCACCCGCACCTACCGGATGCTCGCCAGCCCGCCGGACCTCCTGTCGCGGGTGATCGCCACGGTCAAGTTCGTCTCCTGGGGCGCCATCCCGCTCGGCAGCCTGCTTGCCGGCCTCCTGGCCGGGCCACTCGGCGCGCGTACCACCCTGTTGATCTTCGGTGCCCTCACCGTGCTGTCGCCCATCATCTACCTGTCGACCCCGATCCGGCGGCTGCGCGACCTGCCGCTCGACGCCGCCGCGGAACCCGTCCAAACCCGGGTGTGAACCGCGCGACAGAGCGGTGGACCGGCGGGCACCGCCGCCGGCCATCCCACCCGGCAAAATTGATCCCCTCGTTTGTCGATCGGCGATCAGGTTGACTCGTCGGTGAGGTAGGCGGGCCCGGCGGGGCTCCACACGATGGGATGCGCGACATGGCGAAGTACCTGATCCTCATCCACGGCGACGAACGGCAGTGGGCCGCGATGTCACAGCAGGAGATGCGGAAGCGTGACGAGGCCCACGGCGCCTTCTGCGCCGCAGCCGGTCCGGCCTTCCTCGACGGCCAGCAGTTGGAGCCGGCTGCCGTCGCGACCACACTGCGCACCGACCCGCACGGACGGCTGGCCATCACGGACGGGCCGTTCCTGGAGACCAAGGAGGCGGTGGGCGGCTACTACCTGATCGAAGCCCCCGACCTAGACGAGGTGATCAGCCTGGCCTCGCGGCTGTACGAGGTCTCCGCCGGGCACAGCGGGGTGGAGATCCGTCCGGTGGTCGATCACGGATGAGCGCCGAGGTGGTCGCGGCGGTCGCGCAGGCGCACCGCCGCGACTGGACCCAGTTGCTGGCCGCGACGGCACGCCTGACCCGGGACCTCGATCTCGCGGAGGAGTGCACCCAGGACGCCTACGCCCAGGCGCTGCGGGTCTGGCCGCAGATCGGCATCCCCGATCGTCCCGGTGCGTGGCTGACAACCACCGCCCGCAACCGGGCGCTGGATGTGCTGCGCCGCGAGTCGGCGTTGCGTCGGGCTCTACCGCAGCTGGTGACCGACCAGTCGGTGCCCGGCCCCGAGGACGGCCTCGATGACGACCGGCTCCGACTCGTCTTCACCTGCTCTCATCCGGCCCTGTCCCGCGACGCCCAGGTCGCGCTGACACTGCGGCTGGTGTGCGGGCTGTCCACGGCGGAAGTGGCCCGTGCGTTCCTGGTGCCGGAGCCCACAATGGCCGCACGGATCACCCGGGCCAAGAAGAAGATCACCACTGCCCGTATCCCGTACCGTGTGCCGTCGCCCGACCACCTCGCCGGGCGGGTCAGCGCCGTCCTCGAAGTCGTCCATCTGATCTTCACCACCGGCCACACGGCGCCGAGCGGCGGGCACCTTGTCCGCCGTGACCTGGTCGACAGCGCGATCAACCTCGCTCGCATGCTGCACCTGCTCATGCCGACCGACACGGAGATCAGCGGCCTGCTCGCGCTGCTGCTGCTCATCCATGCGCGTGACGACAGTCGCCTGTCGGCCACCGGTCGGCTGCAACTGCTCTCGGAGCAGGACCGCGGGCGTTGGGACACCCGGCTCATCAGCGAGGGGGTCGCCCTGGTGACCGTCGCCCTGTGTCGCAGACCGCCGACACGTTACGCAGTCGAGGCCGCGATCGCCGCCGTGCACGCCGAGGCGCCGACCTGGCAGGGCACCGACTGGGCGGAGATCGTCGGGCTGTACGACGTCCTGCTCCAGCTCTGGCCCTCGCCGGTGGTCGAGCTCAACCGTGCCGTGGCCGTGGGTCTGCGCGACGGCCCGCAGGCCGGTCTCGACGCACTGACGCCACTGCTCGCCGAACCGGTCCTGGCCACCTACGGCTACCTCAGCGCCGCCCGTGGTGACTTCCTGCGCCAACTCGACCGCTGGGCGCCGGCGGCGGACGCCTACCAGGAGGCCCTGGCCCACACCGACAACACTGTCGAACGCGCCTTCCTCAGCGAACGGCTCGGCGACGTCCAGCGCCAGGCGTCGGCGACGATCACCTTCGAGGAGGCGTGCCGGTGACAGGTGGTCGGGCCGAGCCCGTCGCGGTGTCCCGGCGGATCGCCGCGCCAGCGGCCGACATCTTCCGGATCCTCGCGGATCCTCGGCGACACACCGATCTCGACGGCTCCGGGATGCTGCGGGGTGCCGTATCGGATGCGGTGGTCGCCGCCGTCGGCGACGTCTTCGTGATGAGGATGCACTACTCGCGGTATGGCGACTACGAGATGAACAACCACGTCGTCGAGTACGAGGTGAACCGGCGCATCGGCTGGACACCGGAGCCGGGCCGAGGCCACCCGGACACCGCACCCGGCGCCACTGCTCGGACGCGATGGGGACACCGGTGGACCTACGAGCTGACGCCCGACGGCCCGGACGCGACCATCGTGACCGAAATCTATGACTGCTCCCAGCTGCCGGCCGACGAGCAGGCGGCGATGGACGGCGGGCGCGCCTGGATCACGAGCATGACCGAGACGCTGGAACGGCTGGAGGCGCTCTGCGCCAACCCGCCCGACTGAGTCAGCGGCCCTCCTACGAAGCCGCGAAGGCCAGCCCTTGCTCGGCCAGCGCGGCGGCCAGGATGTCGGCCGCCTTCGGCCCCACCCCGTGCATGGCCAGCAGATTGCGGCGGCTGTGGGTGGCCACCTGGGCGAGCGTGGTGATGCCGGCTTCGAGCAGAGCGCTGGTCGCTGGTCGCCCGATCGGCGGCAGGTCACCGATCGGCGCGGGCACGTGTCGGGTACTCACGGAATCACGATAGTCCGCCCCCAGCCACCGGGGCCTCGGGTCACGAACCGTCCGGAGGGTTGGCCGGCTGCTGTCCCGGCCAGAACGGCCACTCCTCGAACGACCGGCAACGTCCGTCCTCGGCGAACCGCATGACCCACAGGTCGCGGTACTCCTGCTCGACCGGGTCGCCGTAGCGGACCTCGTGACGCGACACGGCGGTGTCACCGTCGACCGCGACGATCTCGCTGGTCATCCGGAACACCTCGTCGGGGCCTTTGCGCTGTTTCTTCCACATCTGGGCGATGGCCGGCAGACCGACGACAGGTGTCCAGTAGGGCCCCTGCTGGTAGCTCGCATCCTCGGTGAAGAGAGTTACCAGGGCATTCGTGCCGGGCGTCCGCCACAGCCGCTCGTACGCGGTGAGCCATTCGTTGACGTGCGTCCTGTCCATGGACATCACTGTGCCATTCGACGGGCCACGCGCGGCAGGAACCGACCAGCCGCAGGTCATCACCGGTCCACTGCGTCGTAAGGTGCATCTCACACCCGAACAGCTGGAGGCTGCGGTGACCGCGACGACGCCGACTGACACGGTGCTGGCCGAGGTGATGGCCGAACTGGCCGCGCTGGAGGACCACCGGACACGCGAGGTGAACGCGAAACACGGTGACGACCACGGTGTGCACCTCGGCAAGCTTCGTGCTGTCGCCAAGCGGCTCAAGACGCAGCAGGAACTCGCCCGCCAGCTCTGGAGGACCGGCGACACAGCGGCGAGACTGCTGTCGCTCCTGATCTGCCGTCCCAGGGCGTTCGAGCGTGCCGAGCTGGACGTCATGGTGCGCGAGGCACGCGCGCCCAAGGTGCACGACTGGCTCGTGAACTACGTGGTGAAGAAGAGCCCGCACGCCGAGGAGCTGCGCCTGGCCTGGTGTGCCGACCCGGACCCGGTGGTCGCGAGCGCCGGCTGGGCGCTGACCACCGAACGCGTGACGAAGAAGCCCGAGAGCCTCGACCTGCCGAGGCTGCTCGACGTCATCGAGAGCGAGATGAAGGACGCGCCGGATCGCCTCCAGTGGGCGATGAACCACTGCCTGGCCCAGATCGGGATCGAGCACGCCGCGCACCGCGCTCGCGCGATCGACATCGGCGAACGTCTGGCGGTGCTCAAGGACTACCCGACATCCCCGGGCTGCACGTCTCCATACGCGCCCACCTGGATCAACGAGATGGTGCGCCGCGCGCACACCTGACCAGTGCGCCGATCGAGCGCATGGTGGTGGCGGCGCGGGGAGGGCCCGGACCTCCCCGCGCCCCGTCGTCAGCCCTTGAGCACCCGGTCCCAGTCGACCGTCCTGGCCCAGTCGGCGTAGCTGTGCCAGGCCACTCCCGGGTACTGCGCCCGCAGAGCGGCCACGTCGACGAAGTCGGTGTTCTCCTCGAAGCGCTGGAACATGTCGGCGATCTCGTCGCCCGCCCACTGCCGGCTTGGCACGAGACGCGGGGCCCGGGAGCAGCTGTGGCGCTACGCGGACATGCTCTCGATGCGTTGCCGCCCGCACACTGACCGCATGCTGATCTTGCAAACGTCGCCGCCCCCCACGCTGGCGCGGCCCTGAGGAAGACTGGCGGTCATGGCTGACCTGAGCGATGCGAAAGCTGCGCTGCACCTCTACCTGAAGGAAAATCGCGACGACCTGATCTGGAAGCTCGACGGGCTGAGCGAACGCGATGCGAGAATGCCCCGCACCGCGACCGGCACCAACCTGCTGGGCATCATCAAGCACTGCCTCAATGTCGAAGCCGGCTACTTCGGGCCCACCTTCGGGCGCGAGTTCCCGACGCCGGAGGAACTCGTCCCCGTGCAGGCGTTCGACGAGGACCCACAGGCAGACTGGTACGCGAGCGAGGACGAGACCAAGGACGGCCTGATCGATCTGTATCGCCGGGTCGGGGTGTTCGCCGACCAGACGATCGACCAGCTGCCGCTCGACGCGCCGGGGCAGGTGCCGTGGTGGCGCCCAGGCCGGCAGGACGTGACGCTGCAGCGGATCATCATCCACGTGACCTGCGACCTCGCCCGTCACGCTGGGCATGCCGACATCATCCGCGAGCAGCACGACTCGGCGATCGGCCTGCGGCAGGACAACACCAACATCCCGGACGACTACGACTGGTCGGCGTACGTCGCCAAGCTGACGAAGCTCGCGGACCGCTTCGCCTAGGGCACCCACGAACGCGCCGCCCACCGCGGATCTGCGGCGGGCGGCGCGTGACGTCAGGAAAGGTTCGCGCCCCGCAGGGCGGCAGAGCGGGTCACGGGCAGGGCGTCCGCGCGCAGACGTCGATGACCTTGCCGGTGAGCAGGAAGGCGGCCTTCTGTCTCTGGGCTCCGGCCTGGGCACGTGGGAACTCGTGCGGATCCTCCCCGTACTCCGGCCCGGCCGGGGCGAGGTTCGTCGGCGGTGGCGCGTACGCCGCGCCGCTGTTCCAGACCACGAGCGCCGAGCCGGTGTACGGGTAGCGGCGGATCGGCGCGATGCCCCAGTACGGACGCACGTCCGATGACCAACCGTCGGCGAGCGCGGGTGTGTGCAGGCGAGCCCCGATGGTGCGCGCCTGGACCTCCGCTGCGGCGGGCGAGACCTGCTGGTCACCGAAGGCCACGTGCATCAGGACCTGGTGCGGTGGGGTGCCGGGCAATGGCCGGTCGGTCATGTGCTGGGCGTACCCGTTGGCCTCGGACCGGTCCCACAACATCTGCAGCAGCGCGAGGATCAGCTGTTGGTCGACCTTGTCCGGGTAGTAGCCGTCCATGACCGACTGGAACGGGGCGAAGTCCACGCTGCGCTGCAGCAGCGTGGAGTAGTTCATCGCCGGTACGCCGAGCACCGAGCGGGTCCAGTCCTGGGCGATGGCGGTGAGGGCACCACCGTTGATGCCACCCTGGCTGTTGCCGTCGTAGTGCAGCCCGCCGGCCAGGTTGATCAGCGGTCGTGCGGTGGCGTCCCGGAACGCTGGGTGGGCGGCGAACCCGCCCGGGTGGATCATCGTGCGGCCCAGGAACAGGAAGTTCAGGAAGCTCTGCTGCAACCGGTCCGCCACGGCGGGAAAGGCGCTGAGGTCGGCGAAGGCACCGGCCACGTAGGGGACGTCACCGGCGGCCATCCCGATCCAACTGGTCGCGCAGAAGGTGAAGTTGTGGGTGTTCGACATCGTCCTGACGTTGCCGGCGTTGATCTCGGTCGGCTTGCCGAGCAGGCCATGGCCGTAGAGCGACAGGTGTGCCGGCTTCGCGGCGGAGGCGCTGCGCGGGATGTTGCAGACGAAGTCCGCCGCGATCGTCGCGCCGGACGGCGTGGGCAGGGCGTTCGGCGTCTGCGGCGTCCCGGTGCCGCCAGCGGGCCCGTAGTGAAGCCGGGAGCCCGGCCCGCCGTCGCCGGTCAGATAGGACGGTACGCCGATGGTGCCGGTCACCTGCCGGGCGATCAGCGGCTCCTGCTCCGGTGGGTAGTCGGTCACCTGGGTGACGGTGAACGACGGTGCGGCTCGACGGAGGCTGGCGAACGCGCTGTCGCGGACCGCCAGCATCCGCCCGGTCAGACCCTGCCGGCTGGCCACCGTGAAGTCCCAGGCCAGGTAGAGGCTGTGCCGTTTGACCCCGGTGCGGGTCAGGTCGGCGAGGATCCGCTTCATCTGCGGCGCACGGCTGTCCCGATGGCTGAGGCCGGCACCAGTCACGTACGCCCTGAACGCCTTCGGTGCCGGGATCGACGCCCCGTTGCCGTCGCGCATGCCGCGCAGGCCGACGACGTAGCGGGTGCCCTCGGTCAGCGCCACCGCAGGTCGGATGATCAGCACCTGCCGGTCGGGCTCGCCGGTCGCGTGCGCGTCCAGCTCGGCCCAGTACGGCGTGCGCTCACCGGTCCGCGCGTTGATCAGCACGATCGGCGCGTCCGGCGCCAGCGAGCGGCCGATGTCGGTGACCGGCGCGATCCCGGTCGCCGTGGCGTCGAGGCCGGGCACGCGCACCAGGATCGGCGAGCCCGGGCTGAACCCGTCCTGCCGGTTCCATTCCGTCGGGTCGATCGGGGTCCCCTGCACGTTGGCGGGCATCGCGGCGGCCGCGAGCCGCACCCGCTTACCGGTGGGGCTGGTCCGGTCCGGCACGGTGAAGTAGTCGTTCGGGAAGGGCAGCAGGCAGGCCGTCGGGTCGATCGGGTCGCAGGCCTGCTGCCCGGTCGGTGCAGGAGTGGCGGGCGGTGCCGCAGCAGCCGACGCCCCGAACAGGACGGTGCCCGCGGTCACCAGCACGGACACGGCGAGACGGAGCCTTCTAATTGTGGTCACACGCATCTCCTTCGACGCAGGTGGTGTTCTTCCTACGCTCGTGAAGGAATCTCAGCAACCAGCACGACGCCCGTGGATGAGCAGGCACCCTGAAGGAGCAGTGCGACTGCGCCGAGGGCTCCGTCTGTCGTTGGCCGCGGGCTGACAGGCTAGTTTGCTCGGATGAGTCTTCTCGATGACGTCGCCCGGCGTGACAACTGGCGATGCTGGGTGTGCGACGAGCCGGTCGACGCTGACATGTCGGTGAACGACCCGCGTGGGCCCAGCGTCGACAGCCGCACCGCCGACAAGAAGGCCAAGGTCGTCGAACGGCTTGCGCACCGCGCCTGCAACACCCGCAAGGGCGCCGTCAAAGTGGTCATCGCCTGGCCGGACCGTCTGCACGTGGTGGAGCCCGCGCCGCTGATCACCGTCGCCGAGAGGCTTGAGCGCAAGGGCGGCCGGGAGTTGGTGGCCCGTTGCCCGAGCAGGAAGGACGCCCAGGAGGCGGCGGACTGGCTGGTCGACCGGTTTTCCCGGCTGGCGCCCGGGCTGCCGGTGACCGCGAGCGTCGACGCGGGCGGCGGCCAGTATCTCGTCGCTCTGGCCACCGGCCGCCGCTGACTGGCGACCTGGTCGGCGGAACGTCGCCGGCCAGGACCGCCCCGCCACGGGTACGGCAATGCGTCCGGACGCTGTCCGGACGCATTGGCATCGGCAGGTCGCTGACCGGCCGGTGGGTAGCAGTCTTGCTCAGAAAGGGGGTGCGTCCTGGCCCATCAGCGCCAGAACGACGCCTCCCTTTCCGCTCTTGAGGCCCTGAACGACGACCTTGCCGGTGCTGCCGTCGGGCAGCTCCAACGTGAAGGTCTTCCCGACCGCGTTCTTGGGGCCGTTGCCGGCGCTGTTGGCAGGTCGGAAGTCACCTGCCCACGGCGGGACCCCGCCCCTGCGGGCGGGCTCGGCGAAGAGAGCGGCGGTGCCGGGGGTCCTGGTGCCATCCGACGAAAGGAGCACTGAGGCGCTGCGAAAGGTAGCCATATGCGGCAAGGATATCCCGGACCGCGCCCATTTGCGCCACCGCGGCTCCCCGTGACGCGCCTGGTGCGCAAAGGGCACTATCAGCGGATGGGCGACCAACCGAAAAGAGTGCGTGCACGGGTGCGCCACCTGGCGGACCGTTCCTACGTCGTGCTGATCGACGGGCCCGATGGCGATGTGGAGGTCGGTCGTACCCGCCGGACGCGTGAGGTGCTGTCCATGGCGCGAGCCGGGGCCGCAGGTGCGCTTGGTGTGCCGGAGGGTGGTTTCGACCTCAACGACATCGCCCTCACATTACCGACGAAGAGGTTGCCGCGTTCGACGAGTACATCTCGGGCGCCAACCAGACACCTTGACACCTTGACACCTGTCGATGTTAGCGCCAACACTGAGACCGCAACCTGGGCGCAACGCCACCGTCATATCTCGCGATTCACTCGCGCATCGACCCCGGCGGGGCGCCGCAGGCTGGCGGCGCCGTCACCCGGGCGTCGCGGCCGGTTCCGGTCCCACGTGCTGCTCGGCGTCGACCTGATCGGCCACGACGCCACCGGCCGGCACCACCTGCGCCGATGAGTCGCTCACCAACCGTACGGAGGACAGATGCCGCTGCCACTCCACCCAACCGATCCGTTTGCCCGCCCGGCAACCGGCCGGGGGCCTGCCGGCCGCCGACGTCTACGGTCGGTCGTGGCCGCGGTGTTGGTGGTGCTCGCCGTGGCAGCCGGCCTGCCGGCGGCCGGGCCGGCGCACGCCGCACCGGCGGTCAACTACACCAACCCGCTGGTGAACCAGAGGGCCGACCCGCACATCGTCCGGCACACCGACGGCTACTACTACATGACCGCGACGGTGCCGCAGTACGACCGGATCGTGCTGCGACGTGCGACCACCCTCCAGGGCCTGGCCACGGCGGCGGAAACCACGATCTGGAACCGGCACACCAGCGGCGAGATGGGCGCCCACATCTGGGCGCCGGAGATCCATTTCATCAACAACCGGTGGTACGTCTACTTCGCCGCGGGCCGCACCGACGACGTGTGGCGGATCCGCATGTACGTGTTGGAGAACTCCAGCGCGAATCCGCTGACCGGGTCGTGGACCGAACGTGGTCGGATCATGACACCGTGGGACACGTTCAGCCTCGACGCGTCGACCTTCGTCGCCAACGGAGTGCGTTATCTGACCTGGGCGCAGCAGGAGCCGGGCATCTCCAACAACTCCAACGTCTACCTCGCCCGGATGGGTGCCAACCCGTGGCAGATCACCGGCACGGTGACGCGACTCGTCGTGCCGACGTACGACTGGGAGACCCGCGGCTACCGGGTCGCCGAGGGACCGGCGGTGATCCAACGCAACGGCCGCATCTTCCTGACCTACTCGGCCAGCGCCACGGACGCCAACTACTGCCTCGGGATGCTGAGCGCCTCGGCCACCGCCAACCTGCTCGACGCCGCCGCCTGGAGCAAGAGCCCCAACCCGGTGTTCGCCAGCAACGCCGCCACCGGTCAGTACGGCCCCGGCCACAACTCGTTCACCGTCTCCGAGGATGGGCAGAGCGACATCCTGGTCTATCACGACCGCAACTACCGTGACATCAGCGGCGATCCGCTCAACGATCCGAACCGGCGGACGAGGCTGCAGAAGCTGTACTGGAACGCCGACGGCACCCCGAACTTCGGCATCCCGGTGCCCGACGGGGCCACACCGGTGCGGCTGCGTTCACACGATCTGACCAGCAGCTACATCCGGCACTACGACTATCGGGCCCGGGTCGAGCCCAACGTGGCCAACCTG
Organism: Micromonospora sp. A202; assembly: GCF_006715105.1. Lineage (NCBI taxonomy): Bacteria > Bacillati > Actinomycetota > Actinomycetes > Micromonosporales > Micromonosporaceae > Micromonospora > Micromonospora sp. A202. Next base: position 3,910,818 of record NZ_VFMP01000001.1, read on the forward strand.
GCCGACTCGCAGTTCCGCATCGTCAGCGGCCTCGCCGGGGGCGGGACAGTGTCGTTGGAGTCGACCAACTTCCCGGGGTACTACCTGCGTCACCGTGGCTACGCCCTGTATGTCGAACGGAGCGACGGCTCGTCGCTCTTCGGCGGCGACGCGAGCTTCCACCGCCAATCCGGCCTGGCTGCCAGCACCGGGGTCTCCCTGGAGTCACAGAACTTCCCCGGCCGGTACGTGCGCCACCGCGACGGACTGCTCTACCTGGAAGCGGTGACCACGAGCGCCGAGCGCGCCTCCGCCACCTTCCACCTGGAATAGCCGCGGGACCACTCCCCCATCGAGCCAGGAGCACCGATGACCCCCACCATCACGAGAAGACCGTCCAGCCACGGCCCGATCCACCGCGACCGGCGTACCGGCCTGGTTCTGGCCATGATCACCGCGCTGGTCGGTGCCGTCGGCGCTGTGCTGGTCGGCGCGCCGCCGGCACAGGCGGCGACCGTCGACACCAGCGCCTACTACGTTCTGGTCAACCGGCACAGCGGCAAGGTGCTCGACGTCGCGGACACGTCGACGGCGGACGGCGCGGTGATCCAGCAGTGGTCCCGCAACGACGGCGTGTGGCAACAGTTCCAGTTCGTCTCGTCCGGCAGTGGCTACTACCGCCTCAAGGCTCGGCACAGCGGCAAGGTCGTCGACCTCTGGGAGTGGAGCGCCGCCGACGGCGCCGAGTACCGCCAGTGGCCGGATGTCAACGCCACCAACCAGCAGTTCCAGGTGCTCGATTCCGACGGCGGTCATGTCCGGCTGATCAACCGCCACTCCGGCAAGGCAGTCGAGGTCTGGGAGCGGTCCACCGCTGACGGGGGCCGCATCAGTCAGTACACCGATCAGAACGGTGCGAACCAGCAGTGGCAGATGGTCCAGGTGGGCGGGGGCAGCACGCCACCTGGCTGTGGCAGCGGGTCGACCAACGCCGAGGCCGTGCTGAGCGGGAGCACGTGGACGGCCCGTAACGGCTCGTCGACGCTCTATTCGGGTTCGAGCATGTTGTCGGCGATGCAGGCGGCGGTGAACTCGCTGTCGGCTGGTCGGACGTCGAAGCAGCGGGTGGTGGTTCGTGGCTCCGGTTCGGTGAGCGCGGGTTCGCGGTTGTCGTTGCCGTCGTACACGACGCTGGCGGTGTGCGGCACGATCAACGTGACCGGGTCGGGCTCGGGTGATCAGGCGCCGGTGTATTCGCGGGGGACCACGGATGTCGAGGTGCAGAACCTGACGCTGACCGGGTCGCCGTTGTACGGGATCTTCATGCGCAACGTGAACAACCTGACTCTCGGGCAGATCGACATGCGGCTCTCCGCCGGGCTGGGCGTCCGTATCGACAACCACGGTGGCGATCGGGCGGTGAAGGTGCGCAACGTCCGCATCGACACCGTGTACGTGTCGGGGAGCGGTAGCCACGGGGTGGAGACGTACGGCGTGGACGGTTTGACGATCGGAACGGTCACGGCGCGGAACACCCGGGACTCCGGCCTGCTGCTCAACGACACGATCAACGCCACTGTCGGCACGGTCGACGCGCAGGGCGCCGGTGCCGGCACCGGGTACGCGGCGTTCCGGATGGCCAACCGCAACGGCCGGGTGGGCAACTCGTACCCGACGAACATCCGGGTCGGAACCGTGATCGCGTCCGGTGGTGGCCGCGGGATCTTCTGCGTGTCCGAGTCCGGTGGCGCGGTCATCGACCGGGTGACGATCTCGAACACGGGGAACAACTCGATCCTGGTGGAGAACTGCTACAACGTCGTCATCGCCGGGGTGTCCGGAACGGTGACCGGCGGCGGCGAGATCAGGATCGCGTCGCGGACGGAATTCCCGATCTCCTCCGGCATCCGGTTGCAGAACCTGACCGTCAGCGGCACCAACATCACCCAAAGCCCCTGCGGCGGCGCCAACAACACCATCAGCAACGTCACCCGGGTCAACTCGACGCTGACCTGGTGTTGAGAGGCTGGCCCTCGCGTACTCGGTGAAGGGCGGTGGGTACGCGCACGTTGCGGGCCCACCGCGGCGCTGCCTCCCGACTCCCCGCGCGGCGATGAGCAGGTATGGACGCACGACGCAGGATGATGAGCGGATTCCACAACTCGAAGCAGGAGGTCCGCGTGCGCGTCGTCCGCGTCCTGGCCAACCTTCCGGTGCCTGACATCAGCGCCGCCAAGGGCTTCTACAGCGACTACCTCGGGTTGAGCAACGAGGAGTTCAACCTGGGCTGGGTGGCCCGCTACACCTCGCCCGACAGCGGCGCGAGCGTGCAGCTCGTCTCCGGCGACGCGTCCGCACCGGAGGATTCGGTCATCTCGGTGCAGGTGGACGACGTGGACGGCGCCTACGCGGAGGCACAGCGCCTCGGTTACGCGATCGTCCACCCGCTGACCACTGAGCCCTGGGGAGTGCGGCGGTTCTTCGTCCGCGCTCCGGACGGCAACGTCATCAACGTGGCAGCCCATAGTTCCTGACCAGGGATCAGGGCGGCGGCCGGGCCAGCCAGGTGCCGGCTGTCGCAGACCTCGTCAGCGGTTGAGGTAGGCGGCCAGGCCGCCGAGTTCCTCGCTGGCGATGAACACCGAGCGCACGTTGAGAAGGGCCTCCTCGACGTGCGCGGTACAGCCCCGCGCGGAGTCACCCCACGAATCAGCGATCTTGATCTCGGCGGGTGCCATGCACCCCCACTGGTCGGTGACGGAGGCCAACCACCGCCGTCGGTCACGTGTTCGCAGAACCAACCTACGGGACACCGCTGCGGTGTCCACAGGACCGTGGCCGCCTACGCTGACATCGACGTGAAGGCCGGACCGACAGCGGTTACTGGTGGCCGCCGGGGGCGTGCAGCCGCAGGCAGGGGTGCACGCAGATGAGAGGTGTGTCCTGATGAGCTCGACGACGATGCTGCTGGAACGCCTGCTCCAGGCCGGGATGAGCGAGGTCGTCACAGTGGAGCCGGTGACGGGCGGGGTCGCGGCGCTCGCGGGCATCGCCACCCGTCGGGACGCCCCGTCGGTGTTCGTCAAGGGCTTCGCCGACGCGCCCGCCGAGGGGGTCTTCGTCGCGGAGGCCGAAGGGCTGGCCGCCCTACGCAAACTCGGCGGCATGGCCACACCCGAGGTGCTCCTGGCGGACCCGGAACTGCTCGTGTTGTCAGTGCTGCGCCCGAGGCCGCACACCGAGAGCTTCTGGGAGCAGCTGGCGCACCTGCTCGCCCGCATGCACACGAGCACGACCCATCCTCGCTTCGGATGGCACCACGACAACTGGCTGGGCCGCCGCCGCCAGGTCAACACGTGGCATGACGACGGGTTTGCGTTCTTCGCAGAGCACCGGCTGCTTCGGTGGCTCGGGGAGCCCCGCGTCGAGGCGGCGCTCGACGCGGCGGACCGGGCGGCACTGGAGCGGCTGTGTCACCGACTGCCGGACCTGCTGCCGGACCGGCCCGCGTGCCTGACACACGGCGACCTGTGGACGCAGAACATCATGGCCACCCCGGACGGGCAGCCCGCGTTGATCGACCCGGCCGTGTCGTACATGTGGGCCGAGGTCGACCTCGCCCATGTGTGGTCCACCTCGCCCCCGCCCGAGGCGCAACGGTTCTTCCAGGTCTACGCGGACCTGACCTCGCTGGACGACGGCTGGCAGGCCCGCATGCCGGTCGTCCAGCTGCGACAACACCTCGCCGTGCTGGCCCAGTTCGACGACGACTGGGGTGCGGGCGAGCAGATCCGCGCCACCCTTGCCCCGTTTCGGACGCGATCCTGAGCAGAGGACCGACCGTTGACCGCCGCAACCGCGCGAGCGGTCGTGTCGGAGCGGGTCTCACGGACGAGCGTCGTCATCATCGCCGCCCCGACCGCAACCAGGGCGACGCCCACGGACGTTGACGGCGGCCACCAGGGTGACGATCGCAGCGGTCAACTGCAGCACACCACCGAGCAGATCGACCAGGCTGGAGATGGCGCCAGCGTCGGGAACAAGGTGCATCGCGGCCTCCGGGTTCGTGCCCACCGTCCGCTTCCTGCGGAAGGCCCTCCCCCGGGCCCAGCGGTAACCGCTTGGACGCCGCTGCCATTGTGGCACCCTCCCGCACAGCAGAGGAAGGTGTGCACCAGATCGACATCTGCTCATAACAGGCGGTCACTGCCTCTGCACGAGCTCCGCCGCCCTGTGGGGGGTGCTGTCGTCACCCCTTTCCGCAGGGGCTCCCTGACGGTCGGGATCGCGGGTTACATGGGCGCCGGCCCACTACCGACACCGGGAGGACCGATGGACGCGAGGAACACCTACCCGCGCCGCGCGCTGCTGCGAGGCGTCCTGCTCGGTGCCGCCGGGACGGCGGCCGGTTCGGTGCTGGGTGCCTGCGCCGATTCGCCAGAGGCTGCCCCATCGCCGGCTTCCACCCCGGACGGTAGCGCATCACGCAGCGCCCCGGCCCCCTCCTCGTCGTCAGGCAGCACAGCGCTGCTGGCCTACTTCTCCCGCGCCGGGCAGAACTACTTCAACGGGGGCCGCCGCCGTCTGACCGTCGGCAACACGGAGGTCGTGGCGAGCATGATCAGCCGCCTCATCGGCTGCGACGTGCACCGCATCGAAGCCGCCGATCCCTACCCCGACGACTACGAGCCGACCGTCGCGCGCAACGTACGGGAACAGAACGAGAACGCCCGCCCGGGCATCGTCAACCCACTCGACTCGATCGAGCGCTACGACACGATCCTGCTCGGCAGCCCGATCTGGAACGTCCGGGCACCGATGATCATGACGACATTCGTCGAGGGCCTGACCTTCACCGGTAAGAGGGTCCACCCGCTCACCACACACGCGATGAGCGGACTGGGGACCACCGAACGCGACTACACCGCCGCCTGCCCGGGTGCGACGATCGGGGAGGGCCTGGCCGTGCGCGGTGAGGAGGTCGCCGACGGCGAGCCCGACGTCGCGGACTGGCTGCGCCGGATCGGCCTGCTCACCCGATGACCCGCCCGAGAACGTCACCAACCCGAGGGCGAGGTCATCGGCCGCTCATCCGTTGGTCCCGGTCGCGACGCCTTCCCGCGTCGCGGCCCAGGTGGCGAGCAGCTCCAGGCCGTCACCGGAACTGGTGCCCGGCTCGGCGGAGTAGGTCAGGACCGTCAGAGACTCGTCGCCGGACAACTCGAGCACTTCGAAGGCCAGGTCCAGGTCCCCGATGGCGGGGTGGCGGAAACGCTTCGTGCCGTGGCGGTGCACGTAGACATCCTGGGCGGCCCACCAGGCGCGGAAGGACTCGCTGCGCATGGACAGCTCGCCGATCAGGTTCATCAGTTGCTGGTCCTCGGAGTGCTGCGCGGCCGCGATGCGGAGCGCGGCGACGGCGGAGCGGGCCACCTGCGCCCAGTCCGGGTAGAACGCCTGAGCGTGCGGGTCCAGGAAGATGAACCGCATCGAGTTCACCGGCAGCGCCGTGTCAACGGCGAACATGGGCGCGTAGAGGGCCATGCCCAGCGGGTTGGCAGCCAGGATGTCGAAGCGGTGGTTGCGAAGGAACGCCGGCACACCGGTCATCGAGTGCAGCACCCGGCGGACTGCTGGCCGGATCTCGGCGACCTTGTCGCGGCGGACGCGGGTGCGGGCGGGCCGGGAGCCGGAGGCGCGGGCGAGGTGGTGCAGGTGCGCGGTCTCGGTGTCGTCGAGCTGTAGCGCGCGGGCAATGGCGTCCAGAACGCTGTCGGACACGCCCGCGAGGTTGCCACGCTCCAGGCGGGTGTAGTACTCGACGCTGACGCCGGCCAGCGCGGCCACCTCGCCGCGGCGCAGCCCGGCGACGCGCCGGTTGCCGTACGCGGGGATGCCGGCCTGCTCGGGGCTGATCTTGGCCCGGCGGGAGGTGAGGAACGCCCGGACCTCGCTGCGCTTGTCCATGTTTTCCAGGTTAGGCATGCCGCCTGGCAGGAGGGGGACCCTGCCAGTACCCGTTTGAGCAGGGGCTCCCCGGAAACCTGACTGCGGTGTGTGCTTGCTGGTGACAGGACCGGCGGGGCGGATCGAGGGGATGTTGTCGCAGACGAGACGACGACCAGCTGCTCGGGCGATGAGCTGCCGCCGGACGCCCTCCCCAAGATCGACGCCGCCTGTCACGCCCGGAACTGAAAGGAAACGTTTCCATGCCAACCCCGCACCTGACGCCGAACAACGGCGTCGAGATTCCCGCCGTCGGACTTGGCGTCTTCCAGACGCCTCCGCAGGAGACCCGCTCCGCGGTCGAGGCTGCGCTCGCCACGGGCTACCGACACATCGACACCGCGGCCGCGTACGGCAATGAGCGTGAGGTCGGCGAGGCGATTGCCAGCTCGGGCGTCGACCGTTCCGAGGTGTTCGTCGAGACCAAGATCTGGATCAGCGACTACGGGTACGACCAGACGCTGCACGGCTTCGAGAAGAGCGCCGCCAAGCTGGGCGTCGAGCAGATCGACCTGCTGATCCTGCACCAGGCGTTGCCGTCGGAGTTCGACCGGACCCTGGATGCGTACCGGGCTCTGGAGAAGCTGCTTGCCGACGGCAAGGTCCGCGCCATTGGCGTCAGCAACTTCATGGTCGACCACCTGACCGCACTGCTCGACGCCGCGACTGTCGTGCCCGCGGTGAACCAGATCGAGGTGCACCCCTACTTCGCGCAGCGCGAGGTGCAGGCCTTCGGCGCACAGCACGGCATCCTCTCGCAGGCCTGGTCGCCGATCGGTGGCATCACCTTCTACCGCGACGGGGAGCACACCAGCACGTTGCAGGATCCAGTGATCGGGGGCATCGCGAAGGCGCACGGCAAGACCCCGGCGCAGGTGATGATGCGCTGGCACGTGCAGCAGGGCCGCTCGGCGATTCCGAAGTCGACGAAGCCCGCGCGGATCGCGGAGAACTTCGACGTTTTCGGCTTCGCGCTCACCACCGAAGAGCTCGACGCCATCGACGCCCTGGACACTGGCAAGCGCGGGGGCCCTGAACCCGCCGACATCACCCTCGCCACCTTCGGCAGGCCGATCCCCGAAGCCTGAATCCACCCGAGCCCGCTGTCCCGCAGGCCCACGTCGTGGGCAGTCGGCTATCCACTTCGATGAACGACAGGGAGAGCAGCATGCGTACGGTAAAGCTAGGTGAGCTCGAGGTTGCCCGCATCGGGCTCGGTGCGATGGGCATGTCGCATGGTTACAGCGGCGCCGGCAGCGACGATGCCGAATCGATCCGCACCATCCACCGGGCTCTCGAGCTTGGTGTCACCCTGATCGACACTGCGGAGATCTACGGCCCGTACATCAACGAGGAACTCGTCGGCCGCGCCCTGCAGGGTCGCCGCGACCAGGTCGTGCTGGCCACCAAGTTCGGCCTCATCTCCCACGATGGCCGCGTTGCCGGAGGCCTGGACAGCAGCCCGGACAACATCCGCAGCGCGGTCGAGGGCTCACTCAAGCGCCTCGACACCGATCACATCGACCTGTACTACCAGCACCGCGTCGACCCGAGCACCCCGATCGAGGACACCATGGGCGCCCTCGCGGCCCTGGTGCAGGAAGGCAAGATCCGCTACGTCGGCCTGTCCGAGGCCTGGGTCGACACCATCCGCCGCGCTCACGCCGTACACCCGGTCACGGCCCTGCAGTCGGAGTACTCGCTGTGGACGCGTGACCAGGAACAGATCCTTCCCGTGCTGCGCGAGCTGGGCATCGGTCTGGTGGCGTACTCCCCACTCGGCCGCGGTTTCCTCACCGGCGCCCTACGCACCCCGGCCGACGTGGAGCGCCTCGACGACAGCGACTTCCGCAAGAACCACCCGCGCTTCACCGGGGAGAACTTCCAGCGCAACCTGGGTATCGCCGACCAGGTGCAGGCGGTCGCCGACCAGGTGGGTGCGACCTCAGCCCAGGTCGCACTGGCCTGGCTGCTGGCGCAGGGCGACGACGTCGTCCCGATCCCTGGCACCAAGCGGGTCAGTCGCGTCGAGGAGAACGCCGCTGCGGACGCCGTCACTCTCACGCCCGTTCAGGTGGCGACCCTCACCGCGCTGCCCGTCGCCGAGGGCGGTCACCACACCGACGAGCAGATGCGGGTGATCGAACGCTGACGCTCGACCAGACAGTCGGAGATGATCGAGGGTGTGTCACATCCAGCGCGACACACCCTTGATCATCTGCCGGGACGCGACGGTGCACCGCTGACGGTGCACCGCTCACGACCTCGACGGGTCAGCAGCCGATTCGGCTGGACCCGACCGCGACGTCGTCGTACCAGAGGGTGTCGGCCCCGCCGCCGTAGCTCTCCCAGCCCAGCTTCAGGTCGGTGAGTTGCGGTCGCCAGGTGCGGTTGTACCACTGGCCGTCGATGTCGTGCGTAGGGACGCCGTCCGCGGTCAGTCCGGTGACAGCGGTGCCGTCCAGCCACGTACGAAGCTGACCGGCCGAGCCGTCCACCATGAACTCCACACAGGCCCACCGGTTGACCGGTAGTGGCAGGCTCTGCGCCACCCCCGCCGGACTCTGCTCGGGCAGGGTCGCGTCATCGGAGGCGCGGTTCCACTGCAGGGCGCCGTTCTGGCCGCCCAACCGCAGGTCCTTGTTGCCGTCGGCGGCGTCGGCCATCGTCACCATCGTGGTGTGATCGGTGGGCTGGGCGGTGGTGTGCCGCACCCAGATCCGTCCGTACCGCACACTGCCGACGCTGCCGAGGTTCTTCGTCGACCTGATGAAGACGTGGTTGCAGTACCCGGCTGCGCCGTTGATCCGGACCGCCCGGCTGCCGCTGTGCGTGGTGGTCGTGTCGATGGTGGCCGTGCCGGCTCCGGAGCAGTCCGGGCTCACCACGGCCCAGTCACCAGACGGCGTCGAGCCGGTCTGGTTCTCGAAGCCGTCGCAGAGCACCGCCTCGGCGCATCCGACCGGCGGCTCAGTGGTCGGCGGAGGCGTCGTGGGTGGGGGCGTCGTGGGCGGAGGTGTCGTGGGCGGGGGCGTCGTCGGCGGAGGCGTCGTCGGCGCGGCGCCGTTGCACGGCACTCCGTTCAGGCTGAAACCGGTCGGCGCGCCACCGCTGGCGCCGAACGTGCCCTGCACGCCGAACTCGGTCGCGCCGCCGGCCGGGATGCTGCCGTTGTACGACGCGTTGCGGGCGGTCACCGTCGATCCGGACTGGCTGACCGTGGCGTTCCAGCCGTTCGTGACGCGCTCGTCCCCGGCGTACGTCCAGGTGACGGTCCAACTGGACACAGCGGTGTCGCCCGGGGCGACCTTGATGTTGGCGGTGAATCCGCCGGACCACTGGTTGGGCGTGTAGTCGACCCGGCAGCCCTGTGCGGCTGCGGCCGGGCCCGTGAGCAGGGCTGTGCCGGTCACGGTCACGGCGGCGGCCAGCGCGGCGACGACCACCAGGGTCGGAGCGGGGCGGGCACGGAAGATCGTCATGAAGGGTCCTTCTGCCATCGAGCTGAGCGGAGGCGACGCGGCAGCGCGCGTCCGGGACGGACGCGGCACGACAACGCGCCCTGGGTGCGGCGCGGCGGTGCGCCACAGCGGCTGGTCGGCGCGTACGACCGAAGTGCCCGGCTCGGGGTGGACCTGTCAGCCGCCGACGGCCCGGTCGCCCGGACCACGGCGGTGCCCATCCTCAATCTATTTACCGCTCTCGATTTAATCAAGCGTCGGCAAGGCGGTGGTGGTGAGCGTCGTCCCGAATGTGCCCAGGAGGCGGCATCATCACGGCCTGCCCGGGTAGTTGGACGGGTAACAACAGGCCGGACGTCCGGCCCCTGGGAAGGAAGAACTTGTGCGTGGTGTCGTGATGCACGCTCCCGGCGACGTCCGGGTCGAGACGCGGGAGGATCCCAGGATCCTGCTCCCAACCGACGCGATCATCCGGGTCTCCGCGACCTGTGTCTGCGGTTCGGACCTGTGGCCGTACCGGGGAGTCGAGCCGGTCAAGGGACCGTCGCCGATGGGCCACGAGTACGTCGGCATCGTCGAGGAGGTGGGCGGCGAGGTCCGCACCATCAGGCCGGGCCAGTTCGTCGTCGGCTCCTTCTTCGCCTCCGACAACACGTGCCCGATCTGCCGTGCCGGCTACCAGTCCTCATGCGTGCACCGCGAGCCGGTCGGCGGGCTCGGCGCCCAGGCCGAGTACCTGCGCGTACCCCTGGCCGACGGCACCCTGGTCGCGACGCCGGACATTCCCTCGGACGACCTGATCCCGGGTTTCCTGGCGGCCTCCGACGTGCTCGGCACGGGATGGTTCGGTGCCGTGGCGGCCGAGGTCGGCCCCGGCAAGACCGTCGCGGTGGTCGGCGACGGTGCGGTCGGTCTGCTCGCCGTGCTGGCCGCGAAGCGGCTCGGCGCGGAACGGATCATCGCGATGAGCCGGCACGAGCCGCGCCAGAAGCTCGCCGCGGACTACGGGGCGACCCACATCGTCACCGAGCGCGGCGACGAGGGCGTGGCCCGCATCAAGGACCTCACCGACGGTCTCGGGGCACACTCCGTCATCGAGGCGGTCGGCACCCAGGAGTCGATGATGCAGGCCATCCGGGCCACCCGGGCCGGTGGTCACGTCGGGTACGTCGGCGTGGCTCACGACGTCGAACTGCCCGGGGATGAGCTGTTCTTCTCCCACGTACACCTGCACGGCGGGCCCGCCCCGGTGCGCCGGTTCCTGCCTGAGCTGATCGACCTGATCGCGACCCGGCAGATCGACCCCGGCAAGGTCTTCGACCTCACCCTCCCCCTCGACGAGGCCGCCGAAGGGTACCGGGCGATGGACGAGCGCCGCGCCATCAAGGTCCTTCTCAACCCCTGACCATCCCGTCGTCGCCCCGTCGGCGCGGTTGGACCACACCGACGGGGCAACGATCCTCGGGAAGGGCGCTACTTCTTGGCGATGGTGATCGTCGCCGTGCGGTAGTTGTTGCGCTTGTCCTTCTTCGTCGGGTCGTAGTTCTTCTCGATGTTGCCAGCGCTGTCGATCGAGAACCAGCGGAACGTCGTCGTCTCGGTCACGTGGAACACCTGCCCCGGCTCGCGGAACTCGGTGGCCGCGTAGCGGGGCGACTCAAGCGTCGGCCGGCTGCCGTCGGTCGTGTAGTAGATGGTGGCCGGCTCGCTGGTCTCGAAGCGCACGTCGACGGGCCCGCGGTACTTCCCGTCGCCGGGGATCAGCCGGGACGTCGGATCCTTCTTGTCCTTGCCCCAGTCCGCCGCGACCCGGAACATCTCCATGATCCCGTTGGCGTACTCCATCGTTTCGGCGTGGCCACTGACCAACTCCGGGTTTCCCGTCCACTCGGGTTGGAACGAACCGCCCTGCCAGTCGCCGGTAGCGGGGTTGTAGACGGAGCCGCCGACCTCCCAGCCGAACGCGTAGATGCCGTAGGTGTAGTACAGGTCCTCGCGCACGTTGCCCGCTGAGGAGTAGAGGACGTCCGACGAGCCGCCGACGTTCTCCGGTGTGACGACGGTTTCCCGGTGCGCCTTGACCTGCGACAGGATCCGGGCGGCCGACTGCCAGTAGAACGCCTCGTCACCCAGCGGCGGGCGCGGCGTGGTGATCCGTCCGTCCGCGATGTAGGCGCCGGGCTGCCAGAACAGCTGGCCGCCGTTGGAGTGCACCGACATCATGAACTTGATGTTCGAGTACTTCTCGACCAGCCAGATGATGTTCTTCGACTCGGGCTCGGACAGCTCCTCCGGCCCCTGGTAGGTGCCACTGACGCAGTTGGTCGACCCTCCCGCGTAGCCGTCGTGGCCCGACCCGACCCGGTAGTTCCGGTTCAGGTCGACGCCCCACGAGTTCCGCTGCGCCGGATCGGCGCTGGCGTCCGGGCAGTGGTTCGTCATGTTCTTACGCTGCGAGGCGAAGTTGTAGAAGCTGTAGTTCGCCCCGTCGGGGTTGTTGGACAGGATGAAGAAGATGTCGGTGTTCTCGACAATCTTCTTCGTCTCCCGGTCCGACCGGTAGTTGTGCACCAGGCGCTCGGCCGACTCCAGGCTGGTCGTCGCCGGCACCCACTCGCGGGCGTGGTCCTGCGCCTGGATCAGGACACCAGGCTTCTTGCCGTCACGGTGCTTGCCGATCCGCAGGACCGGGATCGTCGCGGGGCCTCGCGGCACCTCACCCTCCGGTGCTCCGACGCGCTTCTGGTCCAGGAAGTCGGTCAGCGCGACCGGGCCGGCCGTCGGCGCGACGATGCCGCTGCCCTCGTTGGTGCGGTACGGGTGCGCCCGGTCGATGAGGCCCGCGGACCGGGTCCGCAACGCGTCCGCCACCTGGGTGGCCGTACTCGCCGGCGCCCCGGCGGCGTCCGTGGCGAGCAGGACGCGAACCGCCTTGCCCGTGACCTCCACCGCGAGCGGGAGGTTCGCGTCGGGCCGGTCCACGAACTCCACTGTGATGTCGTTGCCGCCCTCGTGGCCCCACGCCGCGGAGGTGACGACGACCGCCGCCTGCCCGGTGCCGCCGAGCTGAGCCTGCGCCTTGCGCTGGTACCCGTTGGTCTGGTTCGGCAGGTAGACGATTTCGGCGATGTCCGGGTACTGGCGGGCGATCTCCTTGGCGCGACTGTAGAGCTGCTGCGGGTGCTTGTAGCCGTCCACGAAGTCCGACTTGTAGGACGGGTTCGCCGTCAGCGGCGGCGGGGCGTTCTCCAACCAGTTCGAGACCACACCGGTGGTGACCCCGCCAGTGGAGCTCGTCACCTGGATCCTGGTCGGGCGGGTGTCGAGCTTGAACAGGTTCCGGTGGAACATGTACTGCCCGGAGTCGACGAACCGGCTCATCGTCCGGGCGAAGCCGAACGGCGTGCCCTTGCCCGAGTCGTTCTCGACCTGCATCCCGACGATCGGGTCCGCCTGCTGACCCTCGGTGGTCCGCGCCTCGACGTACAGGAAGCCCTGGCCCTTCGTGGTGAACCAGTCGGCGCGGGCGATGCGTACCGTCGCCTGGTGGTTCGACGGCTGGACAGCCCGCGCGCCGGCGGCGTCGACGCCGATGCCGCCGTCGGCCTGGTCGCTCCAGGCGAAGCCGGCGTCGTCGGCGAGCACCTCGACGCCCATCGCCGTAAGTTCGGTGACCTGCTCGGCGGTCACCACCGCCTCGCCTTCGATGCCGGTCGGCACGCGTCGGAGGCCGTGCTCAAGGTCGAAGCCGGCGGCGGCCACCTTGTCCAGCATGTCGGCGCCGGTCAGCCTGACCTGTACGAGGCGTACCGACTCGCGATCCTCAGGTTGGGATCGGCTGGTGGCGGCTGACGGCCCGGTGGGATCGGCGCCCGCAGGCCCGGTTGCCACGAGGATGCTACCCACCAGGGCGGGCAGCGCCAGAAGCGCGATGCGCCGTTGTATGTGCCGCATTCCCCCTCCTTCTACTTACGACGGATGGTTGAGGTGGTGGCAGGGACTCCGTGCTCGTCGACGATCGTCGTTGCGAGAAGGACGGGAGGACGGGAGCCGGCTGGGTCCGGTGAGCGTATGTGCGTTTGCGGCCGCAGTGGATCGCCTCGATCGAATTTGAGCATTCCTTGAGGCGATCAGCACCGTGGATGGCGCGAACGTGTCCACGGTGGGCGGCGCCTGCCACGAACGCGACTCGCCGTCGCGCGGTCCGCCCGGTGGCGGAGACCCGACACCGGAGCGCGAGGTAGCCGACTGTGACCAATGCATCACTGCGCGCACACTCCTCATCGACATGTTCCCGTCGACTGGAGGAACACATGCGTCTCCGATCGTTCGTCACCGCCGCGCTGGCCGCCGTACTGGCGGCCAGCGCGCTCGCGCCAGTGACCCCGGCAGCGGCGGCCACCGCCGACCGCTGGGGTTTCGCGTACGTCAAGGACCCCACAGTGCCGGTCTGGACCGTGCTGGACACCAGCCGGCAGTGGGGTAGCTGGAAGACCGCGTTCCCCGCCGCGTGGGCCGACGGTGTCAAGCTCGCGCCCGGCCGGTTCCAGGTCCGTTTCCCGCAGGTGGGGGCCAGCTCGCGCGGGGTGCCGCACGTTACCCCGGTGAACCGGACCGGGCACTACTGCGAGGTGGTCCGCTGGTTCCAGTCCGGCGCCGACGAGATCGTCGACGTGCAGTGCCACAAGCCCGGCGGCACGCGCGAGGACACCCCGTTCACAGTGCTCTGGACGACCAGCTCCGGCGTGCTGCCGGCCGGCACCTCCCACGCGTACGCGCAGTGGGGCGGCGGCGTGGTGGTGCAGTCGTACAACTCCACCGGCGTGGTGAACACCGTCGGCCCGCTGGGCGTCGGCCAGTATCTGGTGCGGCTGCCCGGGGTGGGTCTGGCCGGGCTGCTCGCCGGCAACGTGCAGGTCACCGCGGTGCAGCCGAACGCCGGCCCCCGCCGGTGCAAGGTCTACTCCTGGAACGCGGTCGGCACCGACGTGCAGGTGTACGTCTTCTGCTACAACCAGGCCGGTGCGCTCACCAACACCGACTTCGCCCTCTCGTACCACCGCCGCCGGCCGGTGATCGGCTCCCTCGGCCCGCCGTCGTACTTCGGTTACCTGGGTACCGCCGTCGGTGGGCCCACCAACGACAACTCGGTGCTCGGCGTCGGAGCGAACACGGTGGCACCGCTGGCCCCCGCCGGCCGCTACCTGGCGACCTTCCCGCAGATCGGCATCAAGGAGACCCACGCCCAGGTGGTCGCGCAGGGTGCGGGTAGCAACTACTGCCACCTCACCCAACCCTGGACGTACACCACCAACGCCGACGTCGACGTGATCTGCTTCGACAACGCCGGCGTGGTCACCCCGCACCGGTTCCTGGCCACCTTCACCTCGCGGCTCTGACGCCGCCGGCACCGGCGGTGGCAGCCCTCAGGCCACCGCCGGTGCCCGCGTCCATCACCCCCGCGCGGAGGTGTACGCAGCTACAGGGCAGCCGTGGTCTCTTTGAGGATGCCGGCAAGCGCGTCGTAGTCGACGGTCTGCCCGTCCTTGATGTCGACGGCTTTGCGTTCACCCTTGCCCAGGGACCGGAGGAAACCCTTGACCTCCGGAACGTCCGTCGCGTTGAACACCATGAAGGAGATCTTGTCCTTGGCCACCGAGATGACGGCCGCGTAGTGCCCGTTCTTGAGGTAGTGCGGCTTGCCGTACTGCAGTCGCTCCTCGACATCCGGAATGGTCTGGACGACCATCGCGCGCAGCTTCTCGCACACGTCGATCTGCCACGGCTGCGTCTTGTTGATGTACTGGGTGACGTCGTCACTCATGGCCATCTCCTTATTGTCGTTGCCAAAGGATGGTCGACCCGCGACGCTTCACCCGCAGCCCGACCCGACCTGATCCGGTCGCCGCCGGAGCCGCCCCTGCCCGGGCAGGATCGTACGACGAATCCGCACCTCTGAGGGGCCCCGTGACTCTGGGATGTCGGCCCCGCCGCACCGGTCGGGTGCAGCGGCTTCGGAGCCCTGGATTACGGTGACCAGGAAAGGTGGGTGGATCATGGTGCCGCAGGTGTCACCGCGAAGGGCCTGGGCCGTGCTCGTCGCACTCTCCCTCGCGGCGTTCGCGTTCATCACGACCGAGCTGCTGCCCGTTGGGCTGCTGACCCACATCGCGCCCGACCTCGACCGGTCCCGCTCGCAGGTGGGTCTGCTCGTCAGCGGGTACGCCATCGTGGTCGTGCTGGCGTCCGTGCCTCTGGCCCGGCTGACCCAGCGGATACCCCGACGCCAACTGCTCGGCGTCACGATGCTCCTGTTCGCCGCCGCGAACGCCCTGGCCGCGCTCGCGTCGACGTACGCGGTGCTGGCCGGCTCCCGCGTCGTGACGGCGCTCGCCCAGGCGCTGTTCTGGTCCATCGCCACGGCAACCGTGACCGGCCCCTTCCCGGCCGCGGTGCGCGGCCGGGTGGTCGCGCTGTTCGCGACCGGAGCGACGCTCGCCCCCGTGCTCGGCGTACCCCTCGGCACCTGGCTCGGGCAACAGGCCGGCTGGCGTACGGCGTTCGGGGCGCTGGCCGGAGTCGGGCTGGCGATCGCCGTCGCGGTGTTCATCCTCCTGCCCTCCTATCCCCCGGCTGCTGGCGGCGCCGCCCGTGGCACCGCACCCGACGGGCGGCGCTTCGTCCTCCTGCTGGTCGCGACCGCCCTCGGCATCGGCGGCTTCATGACCCTGCAGACCTACGTCACACCGTTCCTGCTCGACGTCACCGGCTTCGCCGACTCGGTGCTGGCACCACTGCTGTTCGTCTCCGGCGCGGCCGGCGTCGTCGGCACCCTGGCCGCCGCCCGCACCCTGGACAGCCGGCCGACCGCCTCCCTGCTGGCGCCGCTGAGCATCGGCGCGGCCTCCCTGTTCGGCCTGTACGCACTCGGCGCGCTCCGGCCCGGCGTGGTCGCACTCCTCGCCGGCGTCGGCCTCGCCTACGCGGGGTTCGGCTCCGCCGTGCAGAGCCGGATGCTGCAACTGGCCCCGGGCAGCACCGACATCGCGTCGGCCGGCGTCAGCACGGCCTTCAACGCCGGCATCGCCGGCGGCTCGCTGCTCGGCGGCGGCCTCCTGCCCACCCTCGGGCCACGCCCGCTGGCGCTCGCCGGCGGGCTGCTGACGCTGGCCGCCTTCGCGTTGCTCGCCGTGGACGCGTGGCGGAGCCGCGCCGTCGGGTCAGCGTCGGCCTCCACCCTTGGCAGCCCAGCGACCGCGCGAGAGATCACGCCGGCCCGGACGGGAACGTCGTTGCACGACTGACAGAGCGCGTCACGGATCGCGGCGGAACGACGTGCTCTGCTCCCGTCATCCGTTGGCGAGAGGGGTCAACGGCGGACACTGACGAGTCCCATCGACATGACGGAACATAGGTGAATGATCGGTGACCGGTGGGGCGTGACCGACAGCGAGACGCTGCGTACCTATCCCTGTGACGACCTCGTCGTCGCACCCGCCCTACAAGCCTGGCGCGGAGTGTCGATCGCGGCGCCCGCCGCAGCAGTGTGGCCGTGGGTGGCCCAGGTGAGGCTTGCGCCCTATTCGTACGACTGGATCGACAACCGCGGCCGCCGCTCGCCTCGACAGTTGCAGGGCCTACCCGAGCCCCAGGTCGGGGAAGCATTCACCACCGCCGGAGGACGAAAGTTGGGCCGGATCGTCTCGGTCGACCCCGGCAAACAGTTGACGAGCACCATCATGGGCGCCTTCATGTCCTACGTCCTCGTGCCCCAGGAGCACGACAGGACGCGCCTGCTGCTCAAGGTCGTCATGCAGACGACCCGCTGGGCCGCACTCGGCCTGTCCATCGGCGACCTGATCATGGCTCGACGACAGTTGCTGAACCTGAAGCAACTCGCCGAACACAACGGGCACCACGGACCCGCCACGGAATGAGATCAGGCGAACGGCGATCGACAGTCCTGGGCGGCTGCTGCGCGTCGTCCGCCCCGCATTCTGGGACACTCGGATCGCGGCAAATCAGGACGTCTGACCTGGGCGCCTCGACTGACAACTGCGGCGACGTCATGCGAATCCGAGGAGGTCCCACCGGTTGCCGGCGATGTCGAGGAAGACCGCGACCCGGCCATAGGGCTCGGCCCTTGGCTCCCGGACGAAGGTGACACCGGCCTCAGCCATCCGTCGGTAAGTGGCGTCGAAGTCGTCGACTCGGAGGAAGAACCCGACTCGGCCGGCTACCTGGTTACCAGTTGCGGCACGTTGGTGTTCTCCGTCGGCGCGAGCGAGGAGAATCCCGGTCTGGGCACCCGGCGGCCGGACGACGACCCACCGCTTGGGCCGCCCGTCAGTGGTCAGCGATGGGGAATCCTCGACGAGATCGAAGCCGAGTACATCGGTGAAGAACGCAATCGCGGGGTCGTACTCGTCGACGATCAGGGCAACCAAATCGATCTGCACCACGGCAGCGTACGCAGGGTCCATCGTGCTCGCCGCCCGCGTGCCGACAGCGGCAGAAGAGTGTGTCGGCGGCTCCAGGCTCTCGCGGCCGCTTGTGATCACTGTGCAACGACGACGGTGCGTACGACGCCATCAGCAGGTCTCGGATGCTCGGTCGAAAGCCTAACCAGATCACACCCGGTAGTACTGCACGACGCAGAACTCGTTGTCCTCCGGGTCGGTCATGACGAGGACTGCGCCCTCTTGGTAGTCATGCCGTTCACCTGTCCACCGCCCGCCCAACATCCCGATCCGATCGACCGCTTCGTCAACGTCGGTAACGGCGATGTCGAGGTGTAGTCGCGTCTTGCCGGCCTTGGGCTCCGGGACCGGCTGGAATGTCAGCACCGAGCCGCCCCCGGCGACAGTGACGCGCCGCCAGCCGGGAAGAGACTCCGTCACGCGTCCTCCAAGCACCACAGACCAGAAGTCAGCCAGTCGCTGCGGATCCCGGCAGTCGACCGTGACTCCGGCAAGTCGGCCCAGTGTCTCCACGACACCGACCATAGCGACGATGTGCAGCCCATTCCCACTGGGGCGCACTCATCTCGGCACGTCCGGACGGCAGTCAGGCCAGCTCGGCGGGACACTGGGTAGCGCGCGCCTCGCAGCAGAAGCGGATGATCGATCATGCCGCGTTGGCCGGTTACTGCGGGCGCGGGTGTACGTTGCTGATCATGCGAGCTGTGCAGTGCGCCCGTTTCGGCGGTCCCGAGGTTTTGAACCTTGTCGACGTGTCGGAGCCGGTGACGGTCGATGGTCAACTGCTCGTCAACGTGAGCGCGGCAGGGGTCAACTTCGCCGATACCAGCCGCATTGCCGGGTCGTATCGTCCGGTGCCGGAGCTGCCGTTCACCCCGGGCACTGAGGTGGTCGGGCGGGCGACTGACGGTCGCCGGGTGCTCGCACCGATTTTCGACGGTGGTGGCTTCGCTGAGCGGGCGGTCGTGGAAGTCGCGGACGCCGTTGCGGTGCCCGAGGGGGTGGGCGACGCCGAGGCGCTCGCGCTTCTCGTCCAGGGCCTGACCGCCTGGCACGTATTGAGAAGCTGTGCGCGGATGCGCGTCGGTGAGACCGTTGTCGTCAACGCCGCGGCCGGTGGTGTCGGCTCGCTTGCTGTGCAGCTCGCCAAGCACTTCGGTGCCGGGCGTGTGATCGCCACAGCCTCTACGGACGCTCGACGTAACCTGGCCCTCTCCTTGGGTGCGGACGTCGCCGTGTCCAGCGACCCGGACTGTTACGCCGAGCAGGTCCTGGAGGCCAACGATGGCACGCCGGTGGATGTTGTGCTCGAGTCGATCGGCGGCCGCGTGTTCAGCGCCGGCCTCGAAATCCTGGGGAACTTCGGACGTCTGGTCACCTTCGGGAATGCCTCCCGCGAGGGCTGTCCACCTGTCGATCCGAGCGCACTCGCGGACCGCAACACAGCCGTGATGGGCTTCTGGCTACGCCCGGCCCTCACCGTTCCCGGCGCCTACGCGGAGCCGTTAGCCGAGATGTTCGCGCTCACGGCTGCCGGAGTGCTGAAGCCGATGGTCCATGCGGCATATCCCCTTGAGGACGCCCGCCGCGCTTTCGAGGACCTCGTCGCCCGCAGAACCACCGGCAAGGTAACCCTGCGTCCCTGAGACTTGAGCCCGATCACCCGTCGCGATGCGGTGAAGCACCGCGAGCCTCGCCCGCCAACCGATGCACCACTTTCGGCAAAGCCGTGAGCGGTTGATCACGTTCCGGAGGCCATGTAGGCGGCGAGGATGTAGTTGGGGTGCCGGTCGAGGTTCTTGCGGGCCCGGTCATAGCGCATGGTGGTCCGTGGGTCGGCTTGGCGGGCGGCGATCTGCACGTCGCGGAGGCTGACGCCGGCGTCGAGCATGGTCGTCACGAACGTGTGCCGCAGCATGTGGGGTGCATCCTCGGCATCCGGATGCCCGCTGTGTGGGCGAGGTGCTTGAGTCGGCGGGTGGCGGCGTGCCGGTCCATCCTCCGACCATGGGCGTTGCGCAGGATCGGGCCGGCGGTGCGGTCGTCGACGGCCTGATCGATAGCCCGAGCGACCGCGGGTGGTAGCGGGACGAGGACCACCTTGCCGCCCTTGCCACGCACGCGTAGGACCCGGTGACCGTGTTCCTCACCGAGGTCGGCGATGTTCGATCCGCAGGCTTCGAAGATCCGTAGTCCGAGCAGGCCCAGGAGCGCGACCAGGGCGAAGTCGTTCGGGTTCGAGGACTTCCGCGCGGTGGTGATCATGGCTTCGACCTGCAGGTGCCCCAGTCCGAGGGTCGGTGACTCGGCCGGCACCGTGGGCCGGCGGACGTAGTCGGCCGGCGAGTGCTCCAGGAGGGCGTCGATGACGCAGACCCGATAGAACCCAACCACGACCGACAGCCGGCGGGACACCGTCGAGGGCTGGTACCGGCGGACGTCTTGTAGCCAGCGCACGTACCGCTCGATGTCCACCCGCGCCGCCGCCAGCGGGTCCAGGTCGTGGTCGGCGCACCAGCGGAGGAAGACCCGTAGGTCGGAATCAGTGTGGACGCGAGTCTGGCCACGGTAACGGCCCAGGAAAGCGGACACCGCGGCGCGCACAACGAGTTGATCGGTCAGTACGACAGGGAAAGCGGAAGCAGGCGAGGTAGTCATACATCACCGTGCGTCACCATCGGCGATGAACACCAGCCCACCTGGAGCGGCAGATGCGGATGCCCGATCTTGAATCACGTCGGCTAAGGCTCACCCTTGCGGCCTTCGGAAGGGTCTGTGCGGCGACCTTCGACGCACAGGACCGGCTTGGTACGGTCTGGCAGTGGAGGGGGCGGTGTTCTGGCGCATCGTCGAAGGCGCCCGGGCTGAGGTGGGCGCCGACACCGAACGCGTCGCCCAGGTGCTCCTCCGCAGCCTTCGCGCGTTGACTCCGGACGAAATCGAACAGTTTGAGGAACTCTGGTTCCAGGCACAGGACGAGCTCTACCGCTGGGCGATCCGGGACGCTGCGACACTCCTGCTGGGCCGCTTGGACGACGATGACTTCCTCTCGGTGCAGGACTGGATCCTGTCGCACGGGCGGCCAACCAGCCAGCGCGTCCAGGACGACCCTGACAGCCTTGTCGAGTTGGCACCCGACCGGCGCAACGCTCGGATCGACTGGTTCTGCGGCCTCCCGCTCGAAGCGCACATCGCCGCAACCGGGGCTCCGTTCGCTATAGACGGGCCTTCCGGATCAGATACACCCGTCGGAACTCCGGCCGACCTGACCGACGAGACCCGCACGAGGCAGCGATTTCCCAGACTCACGGCATACCTCGACAGCAATCCGTGGATCGAGCGCCCGTGGGAACGCGCCACCAGCTGACCGCCGCACGCACTCGAGGCTTTCGATCGCCCGCCGGAAGTTACGGGATACTGCCTTAATGATCAGGTTCCGGTTCGAGCTGTATCCACTGGACGAGGTGTCACCGTGGGGCAGTGACCAGCCGAGGCTCCACTGGTTCGGGCTCACCGAGGGCTGGTACTGGCTTGAAGCAAGCGGGCAGGAGCTGCTGTGCCGCACCCGGGAAGTTCACCCGCATCCCTACATCGACTATTACCTGGCCCGGCTCTGGGAAGATGTCATTGTCCTTACACCTGAGGTGCTGGAGCCGGTGCCCGACGATCTGCAGCCATTCATTGCCTCCGACCCCGCGCAGTGGACGTGTGACCCGCTCGAGTTCGTGGCCGAACCGGGTGAGGAACGGACCGACGACGGGAACGCGGGCGTGCCCGACCATCCAGTCGTCACGGCCGCGATCTGGCAAGGCGAGCACCATCTGGACTTCGGTTACCTGCGTAATCCTCCCAAGCTCCGGTTCTGGCGTACCACCCGCGGCGATCGCGACGAGATCACCATGGATTGGCGGCACGAGGACGACGGCGAGATCGGTTTCACCGCCGACCCCGCAGTCCGGCTCAGCGTGCCGACCACCGCATACCTTGAGGCCGTGCACACCCTCAACCGCGAGCTGATGGACGCCATGGGGCAGCGGGTCGAGGAGCTGGAACGCCGCGGCGGGCTACCTGGCGTGGACCTTGACCTCGTCCATCTGCGGCCGGAACACGAAGACCGGCGGCATTGGCTTGCCAAGAACCTCGACCGCTGTCCGAAGACCGACTGGAACGTTGTCCGCCAAGGTGCCCGCCTGCTGCTCGGTGACGTTCAACAGGCCGACGCCCCAACCGGCTAAGCATTCCATCGAGCGCCTGACCGGGACAGCATCCGCTCATCGGCATGAGCGGTACGCGCCGGATCAGCGGCGCGCCCCCCAACGCCGGGCAATGGGGTTGCACCGTCCCTGCCTACGGCGCAGGTTCCAGTACGACGACTGGGATCTCGCGGGTGGTCTTCCGCTCGTAGTCGGCGAAGCCTGGATACGCGGCCTTCTGCGCGCTCCAGATCCGTTCCCGCTCGTTGCCGGCGGCAACTCTGGCGACCAACTCGACCTTGTCCGTACCGATCTCCGCTTGGGCCTGCGGGTGAGCGAGCAGGTTGTAGTACCAGTCGGGATTGGTGGGCGCACCGCCCTTGGACGCGAACACGGCGTAGCCGCCGTCCACCTTCTGGTACATCATCGGGTTCACGCGAGGCTGACCGCTCTTGGCGCCGACCGTGTGCAACAGCAGCAGCGGCGCGCCAGCGAACTGACCTCCGACCTGCCCACCGTTGGCGCGAAACTCAGCGATGATCTTGTCGTTCCAGTCGCTCATGCCTCTCCTCGCCTCCACGAACCGGCTCCTTGACCACGATTCTGACAGTCCCGGCCGGGGCGTGACACTGCGAGCATGGACCAACGAACCCGGCGGCGACAATGCGTAGCGCTCGGTTCGCGGCGAATACCGGTGCAGCCGCAGGTCCCATTTCGGCCTGGTGCTGGGCTGGGTGCGGAATCTCGATGGCGCAGTCGAGTCCCGATCGGTGACGATCAAGCCGTGTCCGTTCCCGCCCGTCAGATCCGCGCCCGCTACTCACCCGACACCATCACCGTGTACCAGGCGTATCCCCCGCAGATCGCGCTGGCGGCGGTGGCAGCCGGCCGTTTCGTGGCCCCCTTCAAGCGGGATCGGATGACGTGGATCAAGCCGTCGTTCCTGTGGATGATGTACCGCTGCGGCTGGGCCATCAAGCCAGGGCAGGAGCGCGTGCTGTCCATCGACATCGCGCGGGAGGGATTTGAGTGGGCGCTGGCACGAGCCAGCCTGAGCCACTACGACCGAGACCTGCACGGCGACAAAGAGACCTGGACCCGGCAACTGAAGGCCAGTCCCGTACGAGCGCAGTGGGATCCGGAACGATCACTGCGTTTGAAGGCGCTGCCGTACCGGTCGCTGCAGGTCGGGTTGTCCGGCGAGGCAGTCGATCGATACGTTGACGACTGGATCGTGGCCGTCACGGACATCACCCCCACCGTTCACCGCGTGAGGGACCTCCTGCGTAGCGGCGACGAACAGGCGGCAACAGCTCACCTGCCCGTCGAACGTGTCTACCCGCTGCCGGCTCAGATCGCCGCCGGCCTCAACGCCAGCCCGGACGTCGCCGCCGAAGAGGTGGCCGAGCAACAGCATCCACACTGACGCTCGCTCGGCACGCCAGCGCGCCCCGCTCGGCGGCGTGTGCGGGCGCTCATCGACCAGGGGTGAAGAGGTCCTCGCCGCTGATCACGAAGCACCCGAACATGTCGCCGAGGACCGCTCGTTGGTGTTGCGTAAGCGGGTTTACGAACACGGCAACACCGACCTCTGCGGCCCGGCACGCTTGCGCGACTTCGCGCGCTTTGCCCGGGCTAAGCAGTGTCCGCCGCGACAACGGCAACGCCATCTTGGCCGCACCGCCGTGCGAGACACCCCGCCGCTGAATGTGCCGGCTCACTACCCGCCCGCCATGGACCTCCACCGAAGCCGCCAGCACATCAAGCTTTGCGCCGAAGTCTTTATCCTTCGCCGAGAAAAGGCCCACGAGCGCCACGCCGGTGCCCGCCAGCACGGAGGTCAGTGACTCGGTCAGATATTGCCGCACGGGGGCATGGTGTCAGACGCCACAGGCACCCGCTCATCGGCTAGATCCGGGCGTCGACCCGTCACGGCTTTCGTCTCGGTGGCGTGCACGGTCAGCGACCAGATTCGCGGCCTGCACTGGCCGGTGAACGGCATCCGACGGGTCGGTCTGGGCCTCATCGGTCGACGATCGGAAAGGCCCGCCGCACTTCCGTCAGGAACTCGGACCGCCGAGCGGCGTAGGTGTTGACCGCCGCCCACAGTGCCTCCAGGGCAGCCTGCAGCGGATCCGACTCGCCAGCGGCCAGGAGCGCCGGCAGTGCCATCGCGACCGGGTCCACCGGGGCGTCGATAAACGCGCGGAGCGGATCAGTCAGGCTCCGACCCGCTGGCCGCAGCGCGGTCACGGTGAACGTGACGGCCGGCTCGCACAGGATGCGCGTCCGCAGCGCTGACATGTCGGCGAATTCGGCGGGTAGTGGCACACCCCGATCCAGCGCCGTCCACACCGGCGTCATCCAGTCGAGGTCCGCGATGCCGGCGACGGTGAACGCCTGCCGCGCCGCCCAGATCGCGATCTGTCGTTGAACGACGGGGTCGGCTTCGGCCACCCCGTCGACCAGGGCCCTGTCCAGCAGGGCGATGCCATAGACGTTGCCGCGCACGCGCCGGAGCCGCTCACTCGGCGGGCGGCCGCCCCAGCGCCGCAGCTCGTCCCGCTTGCGGTACTCCTCGTCGCGACGTTCCTGCTCCACCCGCTTGAGGATCTCAGCCTCGACCTGCTCCGACAGGGACGGCGGGGGTGGCAACGCGCGCGCCCAGGCGTGCCAGTAGGCGGCGCCGCCGCTGGTCTGGCGCAGGATCGCGTCGGCGCGCGTCACGCCGTCACCCGGTTCGTCGCCGGTTGTGTCCTCCGGCCAGAAGCACAGCAGGTAGCGGTCCGGCCGCTGGTCCATGTAGGTGTAGTCGTTCTCGGCAAGCTCGTCAGGGTCGTGACCGCCGAACGGGTCGTGCCCCTCATCCATGCTCATGGCGCAGTACCGCACGCGGTAGACCGACAACCGGCTGGTGTCCTGCCCGTCGGAGGTCAGCGGCAGCCGGGCGAGTGAACCGTCGCCCCACGGGACCAGGTCGAGCACTGCGGCCCTCGGCGCGAACGACACCTCCACCACCTCCTCCCACTCCTCCGCTGCCGCTGGCGGCTCGACGTCGTGCAACTCGACAGTGAACTGGACCTGCCCGGAGTGCGTACCGGTCATCAGGAACAGCGTGCCCGGCTGACCGCCCCCGCAGAGGCCATTCGCCTGCCCGGCGAACGACCCGGCCATGTCGTCTGGCAGCTCACGACTCGTCACGTAGATCTGCCCGTAGGCGACCGGAGCCTTGCCGTCGAAGAGAACGCGCATCGATCGATCCTGTCATCGACCGACGGACGCCCGCTGTCCCCACGAACGGCAGACAGGTCGACGATCGCCTGTGCGGCGGCGTCGCGCTGCCGGATGTGGTGTTATTCGCGGGCGATCCAGGTGGCGACGCACGCCTCGTTGCCTTCGGCGTCGGCCAGAATCCACCACTTCGGCGCATGTGCATCGGAGACGAGGTGGCCGCCTGCGGCCAGGGCGGCGGCGATGCGCGCCTCAGCCTGGTCATGGGGAACGGCGACGTCGAGGTGCATGCGGTTGCGCTCTGAGCGCACCGTGTCCATCTGCTGCAACCCGAGGCCCGGGCCTCGGCGTGACGGGTCAGCCAGGTAGTCGTCTCCGACGCGATCGTAGCCGAGCAGTGCCTGCCAGAACGGCAGCACGTCCGCGCCGACGAGTGCGTCGAGGGTGACGTTGACGAGCTGGACGGCTGTCGGGTCCGCGGGGAAGTTCAGTGCCTTCGCGGCCGCCGAGATCCGGCGGGCCAGGGCGATGTCGCGCCGGGTCATGGACACTGTGACACCGGAGTGCCGCAGGTCGACGGTGAGATGTTGCTGCTCTGGGCCGTCGACGAGCCGGCCAATCTCATCCACGAGCGTGATGCCGTTGGCCAGCGAGCCGGTTCGGAAGTGCGACGAGACCAGGTGATAGAGACAGCGCCAGTCCTCGACACCATCGGCCGCGTGGAACTGCCCCGCGGTGATGTGCATGGTCATGCCGGCGAACGTTACATCGACAGGGAGACGTTCGAGGGAGCACGTCCGGCGCCGGCTGGAGGCGGCGGTTTGTTCGATGGGTGGTGCGGTTTTCCACACCCCGGCGGTTGTGGTCGGCCCGCTGACGTCGGCGGTCGACCTCATGGTCCGGGCCGCGGTGAGTTCATAGCGTCTTCGGCATGACTAGGTTGGGGGGCGGCCCGGCCGCGGTGCCGGCCGCCCAGGCGAGGCGGCGTGGGTCCGAGACGACATGAGCGATGGGGGGACGCCCCGGTGGCGGAACGCGCGGTGCCCGCTGGGCGGTCGTGGATCGACAGCATGACCCGGTGGGGCCGGCCGTTGGCGGGCGTGGTGGTCGGTGTGATCACCGGTGCGTCCGAGATGCTGTTCCTGCTGCTCGCCGCGCTCGTCGTGGTCGGGGTCTCGCCCGCGCCGGCGGCTCAGCGCCGCATCGGCGCCACCATCATCCGGTACGCCCACCGCGTCACCGAGTGGGAACGGCACCGCCTGGCCGTCATCGCCTCGGAACCACCGCCACAACCGGTCCGGGCGAACGGACCGCGGGTGCTCGGCTACCTCGCCGCCCGCCTCCTCCCGGCGGTGCTCGGTCTGCTCACCACCGGCCTGCTCGTGGTCGGTGCCGTCCTCGCCGTCATCGTGGTACGTGCCTTCGTCGCGGGCACCCTGAATGCGGCGGGTTTTCTGTTGCAGGGGCTCATCGGCGCGGCCCTGCTGCTGGTGAATGTGCAGGCGATAGTCAGCGTGGCGACGCTGGATCGATGGCTGGCCCGCAGCCTGCTCGAATCCCACACCCGTGAGGCCCTTCAGGCGCGGATCAGCGAGCTGGCCGTCAGCCGGGCCGGTGTCATCGCCGCTGTCGACGCCGAGCGCCAGCGCATCGAACGCGATCTGCACGACGGGCTCCAGCAACACCTCGTGGCGCTCGGCATGCTGCTCGGCCGGGCGCGCCGCACCCGCGACCCCGACAAGGCCCGCGAGCTGCTCGCGCAGGCACACGAGGGCGCCCAACGCGCCGTCGACGACCTGCGGGACGTGGCCTGGCGGGTGTACCCCGCCGCCCTCGACCACACCACGCTGGACGAGGTGCTGAGCATGGTGGCGCAACGATCGCCGGTCCCGGTGAGGGTCAGCTACCGCGTGCCGGTCCGGCCCGCCCGACCGGTCGAGACCGTGCTGTACTTCGTGGCCTGCGAAGCGATCACCAACGCCGCCAAACACGCCCGAGCTAGCCTGATCACCATCGAGATCATGGCGGGGGACGGAAACATCACGATGCGGGTCCGGGACGACGGCCTCGGCGGAGCCGACCCGCACGGCAGTGGCCTGCAGGGACTCGCCCGCCGGGTCAGCGCGCTCGACGGGCACTTCGAGGTGGACAGCCCGTCCGGTGGCCCGACGACCATCCGGGTGGCACTGCCGTGCGCATAGTCCTCGCCGAAGACTCCACCCTGCTGAGGGAAGGGCTGGCCCGCCTCCTCGCCGACGAAGGACATGCGGTGGTCGCCGCGGTCGCCGACGCCGATCAACTCGTCACGGCCGTCGAACAGCACCGCCCCGATGTCGTCGTCACCGACGTCCGCATGCCGCCCACCAACACCGACGACGGGCTGCGGGCCGCCCTGGAGATCCGCCGCCGCTGGCCCGACATCGCGGTGCTCGTCCTCTCCCAGTACGTCGAGAAGCGCTACGCCAAGAAGCTCCTCGCCGACCGGTCGGAAGGCATCGGCTACGTGCTGAAGGACCGCGTCGCCCAGGTCGAGGACTTCCTGGACGCGCTCGACCGCGTCGCCGCCGGTGCCACGGCGCTCGACCCCGAGGTCGTCCGGCAGCTCATGTCGGCCACGAGCCACAGTGACCCGCTGAACCGCCTCACCCCACGCGAACGTGACGTGCTGCACCACATGGCGCAGGGGCACACCAACGCCACCATCGCCGAGCGCCTCCACGTGTCACAGAGCGCTGTCGAGAAGCATGTCAACACCATCTTCGACAAGCTCGGGCTGCTACACGTGACCGGTTACAGCCGCCGGGTCCTGGCCATCCTGCGCTACCTCGGCTCCTGAGGGCCCAGGTTCGCCCGGAGAGTCACCCCGATGGGGCGTGCGGATGCGTTCGCTCGATCACACCCACACGCCACACCGACGGTGAGAAGACGCCTCAGAGGGTGAACACGAGCGTGGAGATGCTGCGTGGACCGACGTTGATGGTGGCCTGACCTCCGTTCACGGTGGTCGGCTGGCTGGCCGCGTTGGCGGTCTGCGAGGTGAGGAAGTGCTCGGCCTTGCTGACGTTCTGCGGGGCCTGGACCACGGCGTTGTTGACCGCGTTGTTAGACCGGTTGAGGATGACCAGGCTGATCTTCCCGTCACCCTGGTAGGCGGTCACCTCCAGCGGCGACGCCTTGGAGCTCTTCGCCAGGGCGACGCGCTGGTAGCCGGGGCGGACGTACTTGGCGTACTGCGAGAACGCGTAGCCGCGCTTGAGCGGGGCGCCCGCGACGGTGCCGTACGCCGCTTCGCCGTCACCGATGAACGAGTAGTAACGCTTGCCGTACCACCAGATGTAGGCGTTCCAGTTGGCCTCCATCGACTTGTGCACGGTGCGCATGATGTCGTCGAGAGTCTCGTTCCAGACCGCCGCGTTGCCGGGGTTGCCCCAGATGTTGGAGCCGCCGCCGTCGGCGGCGTGCAGATTCCACTCCGTCATCCACACCGGCTTGTTGTGCTGCTCGGCAAGGGTGTACGGCTTGAGCCGGCCGGCGTCCTCAGTGCCGTACAGGTGGCCACCGATGTAACCGATGTTGTTGCGGGCGATCGCGTCGTTGAGGGTTGGATCGGTGTAGTTGTAGTTCAGGTTCACCGCCTCGGCGACCATCAGTTTGGTGTTCTGCACCTTCGTGCCCTGGTCGCGGACGAAGGTGCGCAGCTCCGTGCCGCTCCAGTCCATCGAGTCGTAGTCCGGGTGCCAGTCCGGCTCGTTCTGCACCGAAGTGACGTCGATCGGCACGCCCTGGCCACGCATGTACTGGACGTAGCTGTTCAGGTGGTTGGCGTAGTCGTCGTAGTAGTCGGTCTTCAGTTTGCCGCCGTTGACCCGGCTGTTGTTGGTCTTCCACGCAGCCGGCGCGGTCCACGGTGAGGCGAGGATCTTCACGTTGGACCCGGCGGTCTTCGCCGTCTTCAGGGAGTTCACGTGTGTCGCCCACTCGCTGGACACCGGTGACAGACCGGTGCGCACGATGGACAGACCCAACTGGTTGGCGCCCATCCCGACCAGTGTCTGCGTCTCCGTCGTGGACCATGCGCTGCCCCAGATGGACTGGGCGGCCCCGAACCCGTCGACGGTCTGGTATCTGGTCGCGCTGTTCACCGTGATGTCCGCCGGCTCGTTCGGGGGTGGGGTCGTCGGCGGCGGGGTGGTGGGCGTCGTGCCACCGGTGCAGGCCACCCCGTTCAACGCGAAGTTGGTCGGATCAGGGTTGCTGCCGGTCCACGAGCCGTTGAAGCCGAACGACACCGTCCCGTTGGCCGCGATGCCCCCGTTGTAGCTGACGTTCTTGGCGGTGACTGTGGCGCCGCTCTGGGTCAACGTCGTGTTCCACGCCTGCGTGACGGTCTGTCCGGCGTCGTAGGACCATGTCAGCGACCAACTCGACACCGCGTCACCGACGTTGGTGATCGTGACGTTGGCCCCGAAGCCACCCTGCCACTGCGACGACACGCCGTAGTTCACCGAACAGCCGGCGGCTGCTGCCCCTGCCGGCAGCGCCAAGGCGACCGCTGTCGATGCCAGCAGCATGGCGCTGGCCGACATCAACGCGGTTCTGATCACTCTGGGTCTTCTCATCGATTATTCTCCTGGATCGGGGGGACACTGATCCGTCGCCGTCGGGCCACGCCGCCACCGCAGCCAGGTCAGCGGTGCAGAGCATCGTTAGCGTTAACAAGCGTCGCTCGCCGTGCCCACGGCTGAGTCATGTCGATGCACTGCTGGCGCCCGAGCTCCCGACGGCACGCCACCTACGCCCACATCGACTCTGATAGATGAGCACCGCGCCCGTCAAGCTGCGACGGCGAGCTTTCGCGAAAGTTTCGAACGCCCCTCGCCCCCAGGCGTTCCCCCGGCACAACCCAGCCGCCAAATGTTGTCGTGAACATTCGGGCCGGACCGAGGGTGACCGAAGTCACCGGCCAGCGCCTTGAATCTGACACCAATGACAGGTTCTAGCGTTTCGGTGGCAGCGCACCTGGCGTCGCCCCTCCACCGAAGGAGTTCATCGTGCAGATCCAGGGTTCCATCGCTCTCGTGACCGGCTCGAACCGCGGCATCGGACGGGAGTACGTCGCGCAACTCCTCGACCGGGGCGCGGCGAAGGTCTACGCGACGTCCCGCAACGGTCAGCACGTGGACCTACCGGGTGCCGTACCGCTGTCTCTTGAACTCACCGACCCCGCCGCCGTCCGCGCGGCGGCCGAGGTCGCGGCTGATGTGACGGTGCTGATCAACAACGCCGGCGTCGACTCCCATGTCGACCTGGTGGCCGGCGACCTCGACGCCGTCCGTCGCGACATGGAGGTCAACTATTTCGGCACCCTCTCCGTGGTGCGAGCGTTCGCCCCGGTGCTGGCCCGCAACGGCGGCGGCGCGATCGTCAACGTCCTCTCGGCGCTGTCCTGGTTCTCCTGGCCCGGGGAGGGGGCGTACGCGGCCGCGAAGGCGGCGGCCTGGTCGCTGACGAACAGCATCCGCCTGGAACTCGCGGCACAGGGCACGCACGTCACCGGCGTCCACGTGGGTGCGGTGGACACCGACTTCAGCGCGAACTACGACGGCGCGAAGATCGACCCAGCGGACGTCGCTCGGGCCACCCTCGACGGTCTGGCGTCAGACGCCCTGGAGGTCCTTGTCGACACGTGGAGCGCCGACATCAAGGCCGCGCTGGCTCGCGACCCACGCGACTTCTACTCCCAGCTCTCCGCAGCCTGACGGTCCGCGGGCGGGCGGCCCGGGTCAGGTGCGGGCGAGCACCGCGCGGTGGGCGCGGTTGGCAGCGATCAGCTCGTCGAGCACCCCGCGGGTGTGGACCAGGTCCTCGATGTGCCGATCGAGTCGGTCGCGCTCGTGGCGCATGCGATCCACTGCGGCCTCGGAGGTGTCCTCACTCGGCGAGTCGACACACGGCAGCAGGTCGACGATCGTCCGGCTGCTCAGCCCGGCGGCGAACAGACGCTGGATGAGGACGACGCGCTCGACCTGACTGTCGCTGTAGCGGCGGTGGCCTCTGGGGCTGCGAAGGCTGGTGAGCAACCCCTGCTCCTCGTAGTAGCGCAACGATCGCACGCTCACCCCGGCACGGGCGGCGAGTTCGCCGATCCGGATGCTGGCCGTCATCGCTACCCCCACAGCACACCTGACATGGATGTCAGATTCAGTGTATCCATCGCCTCGCGGTTACCTGAGGGCCGGCGTGATCAGCGTTCGAAACGGTGTGGGTGCGGCCGTTCGAGAGGGTTTTCCCTGGCGCGCATCGTGTCGGAAATGGCAATGCCACCGAGGACGACGACGGCGGTGACGGCCGCGGCCAGTGGCGGCAGGAGCACCATGGCTGGCGCGGCGCCGAGGAGCACCAGCGCGCCGATTGTCCGGGAGCGGGACACCCGGTCGAATACGGCGTGTTCGGCCAGGGCCCGCCCGACAAGGAACAGTATCGGTCCGCCGACAATGACGAAGATCCACGCCGTTTCGGTGTGTCCGAACGGGTGATCGATCACGATTTCGTACCCGACGGCGACGGCGACGATGCCAGCCACCATGAGTACGTGGGCGAGGAACGCCTCCCGGACGAGGCGGGCGGGCCCGACGGAGACTCTGATCGCCTCGGGTAACAACTGGCCCGCCTTGAAAAGGTAGACCCGAAACAGCAGCACCGTCGTGATGAATGAGACCGCGAAGGCTATCGCGGCCCCGCCCTGCCGAAAGGACGTGTCGCTGTAGGCCGATCCCGTCGTCAGAATCAACTCACCGAGGGCGATGATGAAGAACTGCCGGTAGCGCTCGGACAGATATTCGGCCAGGACGGGCCACTGTCGTTGGGCGGGGCGGGTCCATGGCGCGGGATAGAACAGCAGCAGTGCAGCGCAGTCGATGGCCAGCGCCAGCGTCCACAACAACCCACGCGCCGAACCCGACACGATGGCGCCAGCGAGCCACGGCACGGCGGAGATCGCGAACCAGAGGAACACCCCAGCCGCTCGACGCTGGGCCTCGTGGCCGCGCAGCGCCGGCACGATGACCAGCCCACGAACGATGTGGACGGCAACGTACGCTCCAGCGAAGGCCAGGCTCCGGTCGCCGAACGCCTGCGGCACCGCGACCGCCATTATCAGTGCGCCGAGCATGGCCGCGTAGACCAGCAACTGAAGCTGCGGCCGCTGCGGATCGTAGAGATCGGTGACCCATGCCGTGACCAACCAGAGCACCAGGAAAGCCAGCAGCAACAGCAGCGTCTCTCCGGCTTCGACAAGGACCACTCGCCGCTCGGTGAGGTCCTCGACCAGCCGGTGGGAGACCCGGTTGAGGGCAAAGATGAACACCAGGTCGAAGAAGAGTTCCAGAAGACTCGGTCGCTGCGGTTGCCCCGGCTTACGCAGCAGCTCTGCTGCCCTTGTCGACATGGGCCGCCCGTTTCTGCCGGCTTCGCCTATCTGGGTATTGGTACCACGCCGGGCGGGTCGTCGAGTTGATACCGAACGATTGCCAACGTGACATTCGCCGGATTCCCATGCGCGAGGGAGCAGCTACCCCCTCGCAGGGGATCGCTTCCGTTCCCAGATGGCCGACCGTGGAGGTAACACAGAGCCGCGGCACCGCGGCCGGATCGGGAGGACGACCATGCGTAAGACACTCGGATGGGGCATCGCGGCAGCGGCCATGCTGGTTGTGGCGGCGACGCCGGCCGGGGCCGCGAGCCACAGGCCGGCCCAGGTGACCGGATCGGCGGAGTTCGTGCTGCCGTACGGGCAGGACAGCGACGTGCGATCGTTCGCCTTCGACGCCCGGTCGGTGCCCTACAGCCGCCCGATCCCGCTGCCGGGCGGGGAGAAGGGTTCTCCCGCAGACGCCACGGGCACGGTGCGGGTCGCGCACTGGCTGGCCACGGAGAACATCACCGTCCGCTTCGAGGCGGCGGTCGACTGCATGATCACCAGCCCGGGTCATGCGACAGTGACCGGCGTGGTCATCCGCGCTGACGAGAAGGCCAGCGACTTCCTCGGCCAGCGGGTCGGCTTCAGCGTGCAGGACGGCGGCCGTGGCCGCGACCGGGTCGGCTTCACCTGGTCGGCCAGCGCCGACCAGAACGAGGCAGGCCAGTGGGGTCCGGCCCGGGTCGGCACCTGCCTCGCGCCGGCGGCGTTCGCCACTGTGACTCGCGGAAACTACACGGTGCGGCACGCCGAGCTGACCGCGCCGCCCGAGGACCACTGACCACCACAGCGCTGTGACAGAACCACGGCGGGGCGGAGATCGCCCCGCCGTGGTGCGCACGCACCCCGCGACGGACGGACTTCCGGCGATACCGGTCAGCGACGAGCCGTGACGATCCAGGCGCGCGAGTCGAAGTACACGCCGCCGTCGGTGTGGTGGGCGTCGAGGGTGGTGCGCAGCCGCGTACGGGCCTGCTCGGCGGCCGTGGCGTCCAGTTTGGCGAGCAGATCCTTGAATTCCCACAGACGGAACACCGCATCGAAGGCGGTGGCGCTGTCCGGACCGTAGTAGACGGGTACGTGCACGTCGGTGAAGTCGACCTCCGCGAAGCCGGCCGCCACCAGGAGGTCTCTGGTGACGGTCTGGTCGGCGAGGGAGAACGGGTTCGGACCGCCGGGCGTGGCTGGCTCCTCGGTGAAGGTCCGGCGGATCGCGGTGGCCCATTCGTTGCGGTCGCGGTCCTGCCACACCAGCAGCACCAGGCGCGCGCCGGGGCGCAGCGCGCTGCCGATGTTGGTGAACGCGGCGGCCGGGTCGGCGAAGAACATCGTTCCGAACCTGCTGATGCAGAGGTCGAAATGCGCCGGTGGGAAGAGGTGCACCTGGGCGTCCGCCTGTTGAAAGGTGACGTTCGGCAAGCCCTCGTCGTCGCTGAGCTGACGGGCCCGTTCGAGCATCGGCCCGGAGATGTCAACGCCTGTCGCGCTTCCGTTCACCGCCGCGCGGGCGGCGTCGCGGGTGGACTGGCCGGTGCCACAGCCGATGTCGAGCACACGGTCGTGAGAGCCGACACGGGCGGCGGCGCGGAAGAGTTCGTTGTGCAGGCGCAGTTCAGCGTCATAGTCGAACAGGTCGGACATCACCGTCACCGGGTCCTCTCGATGCCTGTCAGCTGGCCCGGGACGACCTTCGGTGCCCGAGGCGGCGTAAGGCGGCCAGAATGTGCTCTCGTTCGGCGGCAGTGGTGCGGGGATCGACCAGTCGGTCCCGGACGGCCACGAAGAGCGCCTCCGCCGCCGGCACCTCCGGCGCCGGTGTGTCGTACGACAGCGGGGTGAGAGCGCGCAAAGCGGCGCCGAGCGGGAGGTCCAGGGCCGCGCAGAACGCCCGCACCTTGGGAAGCTCCGGATGGTGCTGCCAGTCACCGGACAGCCATCGGAAGACGGTGGAGCGACCGACGCCGCTACGAGCCGCCACTTCCGTGATGGACCAGCCACGCTCGTCGCTGGCGGCGTCGACAGCACCGCGCACGAACCGAGCGAACGCGTCCTGCGCGGCCCGTCGGGTGTCACCCATGTCCCGGCCGTCGCCTCCCCCGCAGTCGACACCCGGCGGGGCCGGTGCGTCGTGGTGCGTCCGCTTCCCTCCGCGGACGTGTCGCATCACAGTAATCGATGCCAATCGAGCTGACCGGGACCTCACACCGGTCGTCATCGCGGACCCCTTTACGCGTTCCAGGCCTCGACCGGGGTGAGCGGCACCGGTTCGGGCCGCTCGGCCGCCGTCGTCAGCTCGACCCGCCGTCCCTCGGCGGCCGACCGGAGCAGGGTGGTCATCGTTTCGAGGACGTGCAGCGCGACGTCGCCGCCCGCGCGCGGCGGACGCTGACGTTCAGCCCTGACCAGGTCGATCAGGCCGATGCCTCGGGAGGCCTGGGCGTAACCGGCGCGGGGTTCGAGGACGCGCCACCCGGTGCCGCCGAGCGCGAACAGGCGGACCTCACCGTCGAAGTAGTTCGGGTCCGGCACGGCGAGCGTGCCGGTCTCCCCGTGCACCTCGATCGGTGCGGCCGTCGTCGCGACGCCGTCGAAGCTCGTCGTGATGGTGGAGAGAGCGCCGTTGGCGTGCTCCAGCACGCCGCTGACGTGGGTGTCCACCTCCACCGGAACCCGCTGGCCGGTGCGCGGGCCCGAACCGATGACGCGCTCGGCGCGCAGGCGGCTGGCGGTTCCGACCACCGCGCGCACCGGGCCGAGCAGGTGGATGAGCGCCGAGATGTAGTACGGCCCCATGTCCAGTAACGGGCCGCCGCCCGGGGCATAGTAGAAGTCGGGGTTGGGGTGCCAGCGCTCGTGCCCCGCCGTGACCATGACGGCCGACGCGGACAGCGGACGTCCGATGAGCCCGCCGTCGATCGCCGCCCGCGCTGTCTGCGTACCCGTGCCCAGGACGGTGTCCGGCGCGCACCCGACTCGGACGCCGGCCGACGCGGCCCGTTCGATGATCGAGCGGCCGTCCGGGAACGTCACGGCGAGCGGCTTCTCGACATACACGTTCTTGCCGGCCTCGATCGCGCCGAGCGAGATGTCGGCGTGCGCCGCGGGGATCGTGAGGTTGAGTACCGTCTGCACGTCCGGGCGGGCGAGCAGGCGCTCGACGCTCAACGCCTCGGCCCCGGGAATCGTGGCGGCGAGCGCGGCCGACCGGGAGGCGTCGAGGTCGGCCAGTGCGGCGATGCTCACCGCGGGGTGGTTGGCGAGGGTGTCCAGGTAGGCGCGGGAGATGAACCCGAGCCCTACGACGCCGACGCGGTGCGGGTCGCCCACACCATCCCCCTCTCGATGACGGCACGGACGCCCGCGTGCTCCAGCACGTCGAGGCTGTGCCCCGGGGTCGTCACGACGATGCGCCCGGCACCCCAGAGCCGGGTCCAGATCGCCGGCGAGGTGACCGGGCGGTGCCACGGGTGCCACGCCTGCGTCGGGTGGGTGGTGACGGCCAGTACGTCGATCAGGTCGTCGTGCAGCACCCAGTACTGCTCGGTGACCAGGTCGAAGTCCTCGATGCCCGCGGTGATGGGATGATCCCGGCCGAGGTCGGTGATGCGCACCGTGTGCGGCAGGAAGTTGTCCTCCGGGCCACCGTGGCGCTCACACGGCTCCTTGCCCGGATGGGTCGCGAACTGCCCGCCCACCAGTTGGAGATAGTCGGACGACGCGCGGAACGAGTCCACGATGCCGCCGTGCCAGCCGGTGAAGCCCGTGCCGGCGACGACTGCCGCGCTGAGACCCGCCAACTGGTCGGCGGTGATCTGCGACATCGTCACGCACTGCACGACGAGGTCGGTGTCGGCCATCTCGGCGGCATCGGCGTAGATCTCCGTCGACTCCTCGACCCGTACGGCGTAGCCGCTGCGTTCGAGGAAGGGGAGGAACAGCTCCGTCGCCTCGACCGGTTGGTGCCCCTCCCAGCCACCTCGGACCACCAGTGCTCTGCGCTGCGTCACAGTCGCTCCCTCCCCCGGCCCGTCGCCACCGGGCTGGCCGCGCCCGCCCCGGTGACGAGCCGCCGATTCGCGTGCCTTGCGGGCACCGAAACCGTACTCGGAGGACACCACTGAGGACAGTGGCCGGGCTCCGCCTGCCGCAGTGGCTCAGGCCGCTACGGCCGCCCGGACGTCGTCGTCGGCGGCGCGCAGCCGTGCGGCGGCCTCCTCGGCGGTGCAGTGCGCGAGCAGCAGCACGATGGCCGTCTTGGCGTGCCCGTGTGCCGCCGCGAGCGCCTGCGTGGCGGTGTCGAGATCGGTGTGGGCGGCTTCGGCGACGATCCGACGCGCCCGGTCGACGAGCTTCTCGTTGGTGGCGTTCATGTCCACCATCAGGTTGCCGTAGACCTTGCCGAGCCGGGCCATCGTGGCGGTCGAGAGCATGTTGCAGACCAGCTTCTCGGCGGTGCCGGCCTTGAGTCGGGTGGAGCCGGTGAGGACCTCGGGGCCGGTGGGCACCTCGATGGCGACGTCGGCGTGCCGGCTGATCACCGCGTCGGAGTTGCAGGCGACGGAGACGGTCGTCGCGCCGAGCGCGCGGGCGTGGGCCAACCCGCCGACCACGTACGGGGTACGGCCGCTGGCGGCGAGCCCGACCACCGTGTCGCGGGCGGTCAGGCCGACCGCGTCGAGGTCGGCGACGGCACCGGCCGGATCGTCCTCGGCGCCCTCGACGGCGACACCGAAAGCTCCGGCCCCGCCGGCGAGCAGGCCGAGAACCCGGTCGGGCGGCGTACCGAAGGTGGGTGGGCACTCGACGGCGTCGAGCATGCCGATCCGGCCGCTGGTGCCGGCACCGAGATAGATGAGTCGCCCGCCCTGTCGGAGCGACGCCACGACGACGTCGACGGCGGCCGCGATGTCCGGCACGGCCCGGCGGACGGCCTCCGCGACCGAGCGGTCCTCGTCGTTCATCGCGAGGAGCAGCTCGGTGGGGGACATCTGGTCGAGGTCGCTGGTGCGGTCGTTGCGAGTCTCGGTGCCGAGGGTGCTGAGGTCCACGGGGTGGTCGTTCCTCTCGCTGGTGAACACATCGCCGGCCGACGGGAGGCGGCTCACCGGCGCGCGTTCCCCATATCAGCAGGCTGGGGGCTCAGCGTAGCCAGCCCGGGCCCGCTCTGGCAAAAAGTTTCGCGTTACTCTCGACTAACGTCGCTTATTGACAGGCGCTGGTAGGAGGCGAGCCGTGTCCTACAACCATGGACGCACCGACGAGGTCGACGACGACTCGGCGGCAGCGCCCGCCGGCCGGGCATGAAGGAGGACGTGATGCGCGTGATCGGCCTGATGTCCGGGACCTCCTACGACGGCATCGAAGCCGCCGCTGCCGAGTTCGACCTGAGCGGCGACACCCTGCGGATGCGAACGCTGGGCCGGCTCAGCCACCCGTACCCCGACCGGCTGCGCGCCCAGATCGCCGCCGCCCTGCCGCCCGCGGCGACCAGCACCGAGGCGATCTGCGTGCTGGACACCGGCGTCGGCCAGGCCTTCGCCGAGGCCGGCGTGCGGGCTCTCGCGGAGCTGTGCGACGGTCAGGCCGACCTGGTCGTCTCGCACGGCCAGACGATGCACCACTGGGTCGAGGCCGGAGTGGTCCGGGGCACGCTCCAACTGGGTCAGCCGGCCTGGATCGCCGAGGCCACCGGCCTTCCGGTCGTGGCCGACCTGCGCAGCCGCGACGTCGCCGCCGGCGGTCAGGGCGCTCCCCTGGTCGCCCTCTTCGACGCGCTGCTGCTGGGTGGCTTGCCCGGCGTCCCCGCCGCGCTGAACCTGGGCGGCATCGCCAACATCACCGTCGTCGCGCCCGACGCGGAGCCCCTCGCGTTCGACACCGGGCCGGCGAACGCGCTCCTCGACGCCGCCGCCCGCCACTTCAGCGGGGGCACCGAGGAGTACGACCGGGACGGGCGCGGGGCTGCCGCCGGGCAGGTGGACCCGGTCCTGCTGCGGCGGCTGCTCGACGAGCCGTACTACCGGCTGCCCGGCCCGAAGAGCACCGGCAAGGAGCTGTTCCACCTTCCCTACCTGCTCGCCGCCCTCGCCGACGCGCCCACGCCGGATCCGCAGGACGTGCTGGCCACGCTCACCCGCCTGACCGCGGTCACGGTGGCCGGGGCCTGCCGCGACCATGGCGTCACCCGGCTGATCGTCTCCGGCGGCGGCGCACGCAACCCGACGCTGATGCGCATGATCGCCGAGGAGCTGCCGGGCGTCGACCTGACGTCCAGCGACGACATGGGTGTCGCGTCGGACGCCAAGGAGGCGCTGGCCTTCGCGCTACTGGGCTACCTGACCGTGCACGGGCTGCCCGGCGCCCTACCGTCGGGCACCGGCGCGCGGCACGCCTCCGTGCTCGGCAGCATCACCCCCGGCCGGCAGCCGCTGCGGTTGCCGGCGCCGGTCGACACCGCTCCCCGCCGCCTGCTGATCGCCGGCCGTCCCGCCGTGCCACCGGTGGCCGGCTGACCACGTTCCCGG
Organism: Micromonospora sp. A202; assembly: GCF_006715105.1. Lineage (NCBI taxonomy): Bacteria > Bacillati > Actinomycetota > Actinomycetes > Micromonosporales > Micromonosporaceae > Micromonospora > Micromonospora sp. A202. The sequence goes on from NZ_VFMP01000001.1 coordinate 3,950,169, forward strand.
GAGGATCCGCCCATGCACCCCGTCGTAGGACCACCCGCACCGACCGCAGCTCGCGCCCGCGAGGTCGCCGAGCTGCTGCGCTCGCGCCTCGACGACCCGACCCGGGCCAGCGCCGAGCTGCCCCGACGGTTGGCGGCGGCGCACGACGCCTCGCCGTACCTGTTCGAGCCGCAGGCCGTCGTCCGCGCCGCCTCGGCGGCCGAGGTGGGGGCGCTGATGGCCGGTGCACGGGAGGCCGGCGTACCGCTGACCCTGCGCGGCGGTGGCACCAGCCTCGCCGGGCAGGCCGGCGGCACGGGGGTGCTGGTCGACGTGCGCACCGACTGGCGGCACGCCGAGGTGCTCGATGACGGCCGCCGCATCCGGCTCCAGCCCGGCCTGACGATCCGGCAGGCCAACGCCCGGCTGGCCCGCTACCGACGCCGGCTCGGCCCGGACCCGGCCAGCGAGGCCGCGTGCACTGTGGGCGGCATGGTGGCCAACAACTCCAGCGGGATGACCTGCGGCACCACCGACAGCGCGTACCGCACCATGGAGTCGCTGCGCTTCGTCCTCCCGTCCGGCACCGTCGTCGACTCCGCCGCACGCGACGCCGACGACCGGCTGCGCGCCGACGAGCCCGAGCTGCACGCCGGGCTGCTGCGCCTACGCGACAGGGTGCGCTCGGCACCGGGGTCGCGCGCCACCATCGAGCGGCTGTTCTCCATGAAGAACACCATGGGGTACGGGCTGAACTCCCTTCTCGACCACAGCAGCCCGGTCGAGATGCTGGCCCACCTGATGATCGGCAGCGAGGGCACGCTCGGCTTCGTGGCCGAGGCCGTCTTCCGTACCGTCGAGATCCACGAGCACGCCGCCACCGGCCTGCTGATCCTGCCCGGGCTCACCGACGCCACCGACGCGCTGCCCGCCCTGCTCGCCGCCGGTGCCCGTACCGCCGAACTGCTCGACGCGGCCGCCCTGCGGGTCAGCCAGCGCGACCCTGGTGCGAGCCCGACCCTGCGCGGGCTGACGGTCGCCGGGCACGCAGCGCTGCTGGTGGAGTTCGCCGAGGACAGCGCGGAGCGGTTGGCCGCGACGCTGGCCGACGCCCGAGGAGTGCTCGACCGGCTGCCCGCCGTCACCGGCACCGAGCTGACCCGGGACCCGCGTGAGCGGGCCCGGCTCTGGCACCTGCGCAAGGGCCTCTACACGGCGGTCGCCGGTGCCCGCCCGCCCGGCACCACCGCCCTGCTGGAGGACGTCGCGGTGCCGCTGCCGCGGCTGACCGGCACCTGCGACGGCCTGATCGGCCTGTTCGACAGGCACGGCTACTCCGACGCGGTGATCTTCGGGCACGCCCGGGACGGCAACCTGCACTTCATGCTGACGCAGTCCTTCGACACAGCGGCGGAGATCGACCGCTACGCCCGGTTCACCGACGACATGGTCGACCTCGTACTGGCCGAGGGGGGAACACTCAAGGCGGAGCACGGCACCGGTCGGGCCATGGCACCCTTCGTCCGCCGCCAGTACGGCGACGAGCTGTACGACGTGATGCGCGAACTCAAGCGGCTGTGCGACCCGAGTGGTCTGCTCAACCCCGGTGTGCTGCTCAACAACGACCCGACAGTGCACCTGCGCCAGCTCAAGGCCGTCCCGACGGTCGACCCCGAGCTGGACGCCTGCGTCGAGTGTGGCTACTGCGAGCCGGTGTGCCCCACCGCCGACGTGACCACCACGCCCCGGCAGCGCATCGTCCTGCAACGACAGATCGCCCTCGCCACCGCCGCCGGCGACGAGGAGCGCCGCCGGGAGCTGACCACCGACTACGAGTACGCGGCGGTGGACAGTTGCGCCGCGGACAGCCTCTGCGTCACCGCCTGCCCGGTCGGCATCGACACCGGCGCGGCGATGAAGCGACTGCGCGCCGAACGGCACGGCCCGCTCGCCCAGCGCACCGCCCGCGCCGCCGCGCGGCACTGGAAGGGTGCCGTGGCCGGCGTCCGGGTGGGCCTGAGCGCCGCCCACGCCGTGCCGACGCCGGTGACCCGTGCCGCCACCGGGGTGATCCGCGGGCTCGGTGCCGGCGAACTCGTGCCGCTGTGGAGCGACGACATGCCGCGCGCCGGCGCTCCCCGCCCCGCCCCCCGCAGCGCGCCGGACGCGCAGGCGGTGTTCTTCGCGGCCTGCGTCGGCAGCCTCTTCGCGCCGGAGGACGGCCCGGCCGGGGACTCGGCGGCGGCGTTCCTGCGCCTGTGCGACCTGGCGGGCGTGCCGCTCGTCGTGCCCGCGACGGCGGACCTGTGCTGCGGAACGCCCTGGCAGTCCAAGGGTTACCCCGCCGGCCACCGCGAGATGGCCGAGCGGACCCTCGCCGCGCTCTGGACGGCCAGCGACGAGGGCCGCCTGCCCATCGTGTGTGACGCCTCGTCCTGCACCCACGGGCTGGCCCAGCTGACCGCCGCGCTGGCCGAGGAGGACCAGGCGCGTTACCGCGACCTGCGCTTCGTCGACAGCGTGACGTTCATCGCCGAGCACCTCCTGCCGGCGCTGCCGGAGCCCCGGCGTCTGGGCTCGCTGGCCCTGCACCCCACCTGCTCCACAGTGCACCTGGGCGGCATCGAGGACCTGCGCGCCGTGGCCCGGGCGGTCGCCGACACCGTGACCGTGCCGGACAGTTGGGGGTGCTGCGCCTTCGCCGGCGACCGGGGGCTGCTGCATCCCGAGGTGACCGCCGGCGCCACCGCGGCTCAGGCCGCCGAGATCAACCAGCGCGGCTACGACGCGTACGCCTCCTGCAACCGCACCTGCGAGATGGGCATGAGCCGGGCCACCGGGCAGCCGTACCGGCACGTGCTCCAGGTGCTCGTCGAGGCGGTCGAGCCGCTGGCGTAGCCGGACGGGCTACTCCTCCGGGACGCGTGGGCCCACCTCACCGCGCCTCAGGTGCTCCTCGTTGCGGTCGGCCTCGCTGTCGGCGTTCGCGGCGCCGGCGCCGGGGTCCGTCGTGCGGCGCCCCTCGGCATCCTGATACACCTCACCGGTTTCGAGGGCTCTCTCCTGCTGACTCTGCTCAGGGGTGGTCATGAACGCCCAGATACCCTCCGGCCGCACCAACAAACGGTCAGTGGCGTGAATGCCGCAATTTAATGGCCGATCATCGGCGCAATCCGGTTCGCCATGAAATGGGAACGGGATGACTGCGAAAGCCCTCGCGTACCGGAGATCCACCATTCAGTCGAGAACTAGTCACGTGTTCGACCCGAGCGACCGACGGCAATGGACGAACGCGCACCGGCCCCGCACCGAAAGCATCGACGGCCGACACGATCTGTGGATCCCATGAAAGATCACGAGTGTGATGATGTGACAGGGAAGCGCATCGGAACAACGACAGCTGTCGCATGAACGACTGATCACCTTTACCGGCGTGGGTAGCTTCCGAGCCGTGGGGGCGACCGATCGTCGTGTCACAGCATCCCCGCGCCGCAGCCGCTTTACCGGTGCCGCCGACCCAGGTCGACAAACCGTCACAGCAGGCTCGGATGCGAAGTCAGGAGCCATTGCTGGACCGGGCCGCCGCGTGGGCGGATCCGGCCGTTGCTGGCATCACGAAGGAGACGGACGCGATGACCGACGTCATGCGGCCCCGGCAGGCGACGCCGGTCGTGCCGCGCCGCCGCGACAGTGCCGGCGCCCTGGTCGCGGCGACCCACGAGCAACGCCAGATGTGGTCGTTGAGCCGTCTCGACCCCGATCCGGCCAGCTATCTGGTGCCGTTGGCGTACCGGCTGGTCGGGCCACTGGACGTGGCGGCACTGGCCGGGGCGCTCGACGCCCTGGTGGCCCGGCACGCCGCGCTGCGCACCACGCTCGCACCCGGCGGGCCCGGCTCGGGGCCAACCGAGGCCGACGACGTCGCGCCGCGCCTGGTCCAGGTGGTCGGCGAGCCGCAACCAGGACTGTTGCGGGTGCACGATCTGGGCGGGCTGCCCGCGTGGCAACGCGACCAGGAGATGCAGGCCCGGATGCACGCGGAGACGCGTGACCCGCTCGATCTGGAACGCGGACCGGTGCTGCGGGCCAGCCTGCTGCGCTTCGCTGCCGAGGAGCACGTGCTCCTGCTGACGTTCCACCACGTCGCCGTCGACGAATGGTCGCTCGGCATCCTGCACGACGAGTGGGAACGGCTCTACGCCGCGCACCGCACCGGACGACCGGCTGACCTCGGCCCGGTCGTCGTCGACCAACGCGATCATGCGACGTGGCAACGGGACTGGCTCGCCGGGGCCGAGGCGGCGGCGCAACGCGACCACTGGCACGCGCAACTCGCCGATGCGCCCGCCGTCCTGGAGCTGCCCACCCGCGGACGCCGGCCCGCGGTGCCGTCCGGTGCGGGGGCCACAGTGTCGTTCCCGCTGGACGTGCCCACCGACCGGCTGCTGGCGTTGTGCCGACGACTCGGCGTCTCCCCGTACATGGTCATGCTCGCCACGCTGCACGTCCTGTTGGCACGCTGGACCGGGCAACGCGACATCGTGGTGGGAACGCCGGTGGCGAACCGCCGGCGCTCCGAGGCGCAGCAGCTCGTCGGGCTGCTGCTCAACACCGTCGCGGTCCGGGCCCGGCTGGACGACGACCCGTCGTTCGAGACGCTGCTCGCACGGGTGCGCACCGCCGCCGGCGACGCCCTGGACAACGGCGAGCTTCCCTTCGGGACACTGCTGGAGTCGCTGCGCCCGGCCCGCAGGCCCGGCTTCGCCCCGCTGTTCCAGGTGATGTTCGTGTACGGCCGTGAGACGGCACCACCCAGCCTCGACGGCATCGAGGTCACCTCAATCGACGTGCCCGGGACCACCGCGAAGTTCGACCTGACCGTCTCGGTACGGGAGAACGCCGACGGTGTGCGGACCGTGCTGGAATACCGCACCGACCTGTTCGACGACGACGCGATGGCCCGCCTCGCCGGTCATTTCCAGACGTTGCTGCGCTCGCTGGTTGCCGAGCCCGGCGCACCGGTCGGCTCGGCCACGATGCTCAACGCCGACGAGTACCGGCAGCTCGTCGTGGCGGCCAACGCCACCGCCACCCCCGCCGAGCCGGACGACCTGGTCCACGTGCTCATCGAGCGGCAGGCGCGCCGAAACCCCGACGGGGTGGCGGTTACCGACGGGGACACCGCGCTGAGCTACCACGAGCTGCACACGGCCGCCGAGGCGCTGGCGGAGACGCTACGCGGGCGGGGCGTGGGCATCGGCAGTCTCGTCGGAGTGCTGCTGCCGCGTGCGGTCCCGTTCGCGGTGGCGGTGCTCGCCGCACTGCGGGCCGGCGCGGCCTACGTACCCATGGATGCGGCGAACCCGCCCGCCCGGCTGCGGTATCTGATCGAGGACACGGCCGCGCCGGTCGTCCTCACCTGCGCGGAGCTGGCGCACCTGGTGCCCGACGGCCTGGCGCTGCTGGTGCCCGACCGGCACACGCCGGTCCCTGCCGCGCAGCCCGGTGGCGCGGCGGCCGGTCCCCGGCGACGGCCGCGACGGCGACCGGAACCCTCGACGGACGACCTCGCGTACGTCATCCACACCTCCGGGTCCACCGGCCGCCCCAAGGGGGTCATGGTCACCCACCGGGGGGTCTGCAACTACGTGCGCTGGGCCGCCCAGGCCTACCGGCTGCGGCCCGGGGACACGGTTCCGCTGCACTCGTCGGTCGGGTTCGACCTGACCGTCACGAGCCTGCTCGTCCCGCTGGTCAGCGGGGCAACCGTGCTGATGCTCGGCGAACACCTCGGCCCGGAGGCGCTCGGCGAGGCGCTGCGCCACCAGCGGCCGGCCTTCGGCCTGGTCAAGATCACCCCGGCTCAGCTCGACCTCGTCAACCATCAGCTCAGCCCCGCCGAGATGGCCGGCCGCACCCGGTGCTTCGTCATCGGCGGCGAGAATCTGCGCGCCGACCAGGTGGCGCCGTGGCGGGCGCACGCCCCCGACACCACGCTCGTCAACGAGTACGGGCCGACGGAGACGGTGGTCGGCTGCGCCGCGTACGAGGTCGACCCGTCCACTCCCGTCGACGGCTCGGTCCCCATCGGTCGACCGATCGCCAACACCGAGCTGTACGTGCTGGACGCATGGGGCAACCCGGTCCCGGTGGGCGTTATCGGCGAGCTGTACGTCGGCGGAGCCGGCGTGGCACGCGGCTACCTGCACCAGCCCACGCTGACGGCGGCGCGGTTCGTCCCACACCCGTTCTCGTCCGCCCCCGAATCCCGGCTGTACCGCACCGGTGATCTCGTGCGACTGCGTCCCGACGGGGACCTGGAATACCTGGGCCGCACCGACAGCCAGGTCAAACTGCACGGTTACCGGGTGGAGTGCGGCGAGATCGAGGCCGCCATCCGCCGATGCCGGCCGGACAGCGACGTGACGGTGCAGCTGCGCCGGGACGACCCGGACGACCCGCGCCTCGTCGCGTACGTGACGGGCGGAGCCGGCGTGGCCAGCAGAGCCGACGGGGCCGGCGGGGCGGAGACTGACGCGGCGGCCCTGCGGGCGGCGCTCGCCGCCGAACTGCCCTCCTACCTGGTGCCCGCCGCCGTCGTCTTCCTCGACGCTTTGCCGCTGACCCGCAACGGCAAGGTGGACATCGCCGCGCTGCCCGCCGCCGGTCGGGAGGTGCCCCGGCAGCGCGCCGAGGCGGACCCGGATCGCCCGACGCCCGAACAGCCGGCGACCGCACCCATCGCGCCCGTACCGGCCAACTGGGACGCCGCCCGGATCGGGCTCGAACGGCTGGTCGCCGACGTGTGGCGGGACGTGCTCGGCGTCGCGCAGGTCGGTACGCGGGACAACTTCTTCGACCTCGGCGGCCACTCGATGCGCCTGCTGGCTGTCCTCAAGCGACTGCACGAGCGGCTCGGTGACGTCGTCACGGTCACCGACCTGTTCCGCAACCCCACTGTCGAGTCCCTGGCGGCGTTCCTGACCACGGCCACCACCGGCGCGCAGGCCCCGGTCGCCCCGGCCACGACGGCCCGCGTCACCCGGCCGCGGACGGGCACCACGGCCGAGCCCGGCGGCCTGATCGCCGTCGTCGGCATGGCCTGTCGCTTCCCCGGCGCGCGGACCATCGACGAGTACTGGCACAACATCCGCGCCGGCGTGGAGTCGGTGCGGGAGTTCAGCGTCGAGGAGATGCTGGCCGACGGGGCCGACCCGTTCCGGCTCGACGATCCCGCGTACGTCCGCGCCGGCACCTGGCTGCCCGGGATCGACGAGTTCGACGCCGCCTTCTTCGGCGTCACGCCCCGGGAGGCGCAGACCCTCGACCCGCAGCACCGGATGCTGCTGGAGTGCGCCTGGCACGCGCTGGAGCACGCCGGCTACGACCCGGCGGGCCACGCCGGCCGGATCGGCCTGTTCGCCGGGTCGGGTCGCAGCACGTACCTGCTGGACAACCTGAGCAGCCATCCGGAGCTGATGCACACCATCGGCGAACACCAGTTGTCCATCAACAACGACAAGGACTTCCTGCTCAGCCGTGTCGCGTACAAACTCGACCTGACCGGCCCCGCCGTCACCGTGGCAACGGCCTGCTCGACCTCCCTGGTCGCTGTGCACCTTGGCCGGCAGAGCCTGCTTACCGGTGAGTCCGACCTGGTCCTGGCCGGTGGGGTCAGCGTCTTCCCGGCGCAGCGGCGCGGCTACCTCTACCACGACGGCGGGGTCTACTCCCCCGACGGACACTGCCGGCCGTTCAGCGCCGACGCGCGGGGCAGCATCGCGTCCAGCGGGGTCGGCATCGTCGCGCTCAAGCGGCTGGAGGACGCGGTCGCGGACAACGACACCGTCTACGCCGTGATCCGCGGTTCCGCGATCAACAACGACGGCGCCCGCCGCACCGGCTACACCGCGCCCGGCGTCGACGGCCAGGTTGCGGTGATCAGCAGCGCCCTCGCGTCGGCCGGCGTGCAGCCCCGCTCGGTGAGCTATGTGGAGGCGCACGGCACCGGCACCAGCCTCGGCGACCCCATCGAGGTGACCGCCCTGACCGAGGCGTTCCGGCGGGGCACCGACGAACAGGGCTTCTGCGCCCTCGGCTCGGCCAAGGCCAACATCGGCCACACCGACGCCGCCGCCGGTGTGGCCGGGCTACTCAAGACGATCATGGCGTTGCACAGCCGTACGCTGCCGCCCACCATCAACGTGAGCCGACCCAACCCGGCGATCGACTTCGAGAGCAGCCCGTTCTACCTGAACGACACCGCCCGACCGTGGCCCGGCGACGACGGCCCGCGCCGGGCGGGCGTCAGCTCGTTCGGCATGGGCGGCACGAACGCCCACGTCGTGCTGGAGGAGCCGCCGGCCACAGCCGCCGCGCCGCCTGCCCCGCCGGCCACCGGGCCGCACCTGCTGGTCCTGTCGGCGCGTACGGTCGAGTCGCTGGATCGGCAGACGCGTCAGCTCCGCGACTGGGTCGGCGCGCACCCCGACGTGGACCTCGCCGACGTGGCGGCGAACCTGGGCCGGCGCCAGCCGATGACCCACCGCCGTTTTCTCGTCGCGGCGGACCACGCCGACGCGCTGGCCGCCCTCGACGCGCCACAACGGCAGTTCACCGGCGTTCATCCCGGTGGCCGTCGGACCCTGGTGTTCGCCTTCCCGGGGCACGGCGCGCAGCACGTGGCGATGGGCGCCGGCCTGTACCGCGCGGAGGCGACCTACCGGGCGGTGGTGGACGAGTGCGCCGAGCTGCTCCGCGACGACCTCGGCCTCGACCTGCGTACTCTGCTGTGCCCAGCACCCGACGGCCACCCGGAGGCGGAGCGGCTGCTCGCGCGGCCCGGGTTGATCCAACCCGCTCTGTTCGTCACCGGGTACGCCCTCGCCCGGTCGCTGCTCGCCCGCGGGGTGACCCCGGACCTGATGGTGGGACACAGCCTCGGCGAGTACGTCGCGGCGTGCCTCGCCGGTGTTTTCTCCCTGGCCGACGCGCTGCGGCTGGTGAGCGCCCGCGGTGAGCTGGTCGAACGGACCCCGGCCGGGGCGATGCTCGCGGTGAGTCTGCCGGAGACGGCGGCGGCGGGGCTGGCGGTGGACGGTCTGTCGCTGGCCGCCGTCAACGCACCCGAGCTGTGCGTGCTGTCCGGCGCACCGGAGGCGATCGAGGAGCTGCGCCGGCGGCTGACCGCCGACGGGGTCGGGTGCCGGCCGCTGCGGGTCACCCGGGGCTACCACTCGGCCCTGCTCGACCCGGTGCTCGACGAGTTCGCCGACCACGCGCGCCGGGTGACCTACCACGAGCCGCAACGCCCGTACCTGTCCAACCTGACCGGCGGTCCGGTCGCCCCCGGGCAGGTCACCGACCCCGCGTACTGGGTGCGGCACATGCGGGAGCCGGTCCGGTTCGCCGAGTCGGCAGCGCTGCTCGCCGAGCAGGACGTCGTCCTCGCGGAGCTGGGTCCCGGGCACGCCCTCGGTGGCCTCGCCCGGTTGGCCGGGGTGCGGCCCGGTCAGGTGGTGGCGGCGATGCGGCATCCGCGCAGCGACGCCGAGGACCTCACCACGATGCTCGACGCGGTGGGCCGGCTGTGGCTGTGCGGCGGGCGGGTCGACTGGCAAGCGTTCCACGGTGGCCCACGTCGCCGCCTGGCCCTGCCCGGCTATCCCTTCGAGCGGCGCCGCCACTGGCTGGACGCGGTGTCGCGGCCCGACACGGCGCAGCCCGTGGCCGTCCCGCCGAGCTCTACCGCTCCGGAGGCACCCGGGCAGGTCGAGGCCGGCAACCGCCCACCGGTCAGCACCGCCTACGTCGCCCCGAGCACGCCCGGGCAGGAAATCGTGGCGGACCTGTGGAGCGAGCTGCTCGGGATCCGGCCGATCGGGGCGCTCGACAACCTCTTCGAGCTGGGCGGGCACTCGCTGCTCGCCACCCAGTTCGTCGTGCGGCTGCGGGCCCGACTCGGCGTCGCGCTGCCGCTGGAGACCATCTTCGCGACGCCGACCGTCGCCGGGATCGCGGCCACGCTGCCGCAGACCGGCCCCGCACCCACCACCACCGTCGCACCGCGGCCCAGCGCCGCACCGACCATCCCCCGCGCCGACCCCGACGCCGGGCCGGCGCCGCTCTCCTCCGGGCAGCACCGGCTGTGGTTCCTCGACCAGGCGTACGAGCAGAGCGCCTACACCGTCGGCACGGCACTGCTGCTCGACGGCACCCTCGACGTCGACGCACTGCGCCGGGCCCTCGCGGAGCTGACCCGGCGGCACGAGTCGCTGCGTACCGTCTTTCCGCTCGGACCCGACGGCGACCCGGTGCAGCAGGTGCTGCCGCCCGGCCCGGTGGACCTGCCGATCGTGTCCGCCCCGACCGGCGCGGACGACACGGCCCCGGTCGCCCGCAGCATCGTGGAGCCGACGGTCGCCGACGCGGTGCCGCCATGGGCCCACGCCGCCCTCGCCGCCGACGTCGGACGCCCGTTCGACCTGGCCCGCGGGCCGCTGTTCCGTGCCGTGCTCCTGCGCATCGCCGACGACCGGCACGTGCTGTCGATGACCATGCACCACGCCGTCTCCGACGGTTGGTCACTCGGCATCGTCGCCGACGAGGTGGCCACCCTGTACGGCGCCGCCCTGGACGGTCGCGCCGCGCCGCTGGCCGAACTGGCCGTCCAGTACGGCGACTACGCCCGGTGGCAACGCGGCCGGCTGGCGGACGTCGACAGCGACGACATGCGGTACTGGCGCGAGCAGCTCGACGGGGTGGCGAGCGTCCTGGAGGTGCCCACCGACCGGCCCCGACCGCCCGTGCAGACCTTCCACGGCGCGGTGCACACCCAGGTCCTGTCCCCGCACGCCGCCGACGAGCTGCGCCGGTTCAGCCGGACCCGGGGCGCCACCCTGGCCATGACGGTGCTGTCTGCACTGAAGGCGCTGCTGTGGCGCTACACCGGCCAGCGGGACATCTGCATCGGCACGCCGGTCGCCGGGCGGGTACGCGCCGAACTCGAACCGATGGTCGGCTTCTTCGTCAACATGCTGCCGTTGCGGACCTCGATCGACGGCGAGTGGACCTTCGAGGAGCTGCTCCAGCAGGTCCGGCGCACCGCCCTGGGCGCGTACGACCACCAGGAGGTGCCGTTCGAGCGGCTGGTGGATCTCGTCGACGCGCCCCGCGACCTCAGCCGCAACCCGCTGTTCCAGGTGATGTTCAACCTGCTGAACCTGCCCGAGCGGCGGGACCTGGGAACCGCCGGGCTGCGGATGGTCCAGTTCGCCGTCGAGCCGGGGATCGCCCAGCAGGACCTCGCCCTGTACGCGTACGAGGTGACCGAGGGGCTGCGGTTCCGGTTGGAGTACAACACCGACCTGTTCGACGCGGCCACCGCCGAGCGGATGATGGGGCACCTGGAGACGCTGCTCGCCGCTGCCGTCGCCGACCCCGACGTCCGGTTGGCGGATCTGGCCGTCCTCACCCCCGCCGAGCTGAGCCGCGTCGACGAGTGGAACGACACCGCCACCCCGCTCGGCTGGGCCACGGCCGGTCGGGACGGGGGGACGCCGACCCTGGTCGAGCTGATCGCGCACCAGGTCGCCACGAACCCGGACCGGCCGGCCGTGACGTTCGGGACCACCACGCTCACCTACGCCCAGCTCAACGCCCGGGCCAACCGGCTCGCGCACCGGCTCCGCCGGGCCGGGGTCGGCCCCGACGGCACTGTCGCCGTCTGCCTGCACCGCTCCGAGGAACTGCCGGTCACGCTGCTCGGTGTGCTCAAGGCCGGCGGCGCGTACGTCCCGGTGGACCCCGACTATCCGATCGAGCGGCAGCGGTACGTGCTGACGCACAGCGGTGCGAGCGTCCTGATCACCGATCCGGGCCTGGCCGACCGCTTCAACGGGTACGCGGGCGAGGTACTGCGCACCGACGCGATTGCGGGCACCGGGCCGGAGACCGACCCCGAGCCGCTGGCCGGGCCGGACCATCTCGCCTACGTGATCTACACGTCCGGGTCCACGGGCCACCCCAAGGGCGTCCGGGTGACGCACGGCGCGATCGTCAACACCCTGGCGGCCATGCGGGAGCGGCCCGGCCTGACCAGCGACGGCACGATGCTCGCGATGGCCAGCTTCGCCTTCGACATGTCCGTACCGGAGCTGTTCCTGCCCCTGGTCGTCGGCGCGCGGATGCTGCTGGTGGGCCGCGACGTCGGGTACGACGCGCCGCGACTGGCCGCGCTGCTCGCCGCGGAGGGGGTCACCCTGGCCCAGGGCACCCCGGCGACCTGGCGGCTGCTGATCGAGTCCGGCTGGACCGGGCTGCCCGGCCTGACGGCGGTGTGCGGCGGCGAGGCGGTGTCCGCGCCGCTGGCCCGGCAGCTCGCCGAACGGGTCGGGGCGTTGTGGAACCTCTACGGCCCGACCGAGGCCGCCGTGTGGTCCACCATGGAACGCCTCGAACCCGACGTCACCCACCTCAGCATCGGCCGCCCGATCGGCAACGTGCGCGCCTACGTGCTCGACCCGCGACTGCGTCCCGCACCGGTGGGCGTGCTGGGTGAGCTGTACCTCGGCGGCGCGGGGCTGGCGCGTGACTACCACGGCGACCCCGACCTCACGGCGCAGCGGTTCGTGTCGGACCCGTTCTCCGCCGGCCGGCTCTACCGCACCGGGGACCTCGGCCGGTGGCTGGCCGACGGCCGGATCGAGTTCGTCGGCCGCAGCGACTCGCAGGTGAAGGTCCGCGGATTCCGCATCGAACTGGGCGAGATCGAGGCGGTGCTGCGCCGCCACCCGGAGGTCCGCGACACCGCAGTGGTGGTCCGCGAGGACGACGGCGAGAAGAGCGTCGTGGCCTACCTGACACTGACCACCGGAACGGCGGCCGACGGGGACGGACCCGACGGCGGGGCGGCTGGGCAGCCCGTACCCGACTTCGACGCCGACCCCACGCCCTGGCGGGCTTTCGCGCGCACCTACCTGCCCGATTACATGGTCCCGTCCGCGTTCGTGGTGCTCGACCGGATGCCGCTGAGCGCCAACCGCAAGGTCGACCGGGCCGCCCTGCCGGCACCGGTACGCGGCGGGGCCGGCGTCGGCGCGGCACCGCCCGACACCCCGCTGCGGGCGGCGCTGGCGAAGCGGTGGGCGGCGGTGCTCGGCTACGACACCGTCGGCATCGACGACGACTTCTTCGACCTCGGCGGCGACTCCTTCAAGGCCATCAAGGCGTTGGCCGGCAACGACCCGGCGATCAGCGTCCTCGACCTGTTCCGCCACCCGACGATCCGCTCGTTGACCGAGCACCTGGACGCGACAGGGGGGTCCGCCGGGCGGCTGCTGCACGAGCTGACCCCGGCGCTACCGGCGACGCCGACACGGCTGACGCTGGTCTGCGTACCCTTCGCCGCCGGTAGCGCGATCACCTTCCAGCCGCTGGCGGACGCCCTCCCACCCGGCGTGCGGCTGTACGCCCTGGAGCGCCCCGGGCACGACGTGAACCGCCCGGACGAGCCCCTGCTGGGCATGGACGAGCTGGTGGACGGCTGCGTGGCCGAGGTCGTGGCGGGGATCAGCGGCCCGGTGGCGGTGTACGGGCACTGCATGGGCGGCGCCGAGGCGGTGGAGCTGGGCCGTCGGTTGGAGGCGGCCGGTGTGGAGCTGACCGGCGTGGTCATCGGCGCGCACTTCCCCGCCCCTCGGCTGCCCGGCCGGGTGTTCCGCTGGCTACGGCAGTGGTTTCCGACGGAGCGGTGGACGTCGAAGCGCCGGACCCTGGAGTCGCTGCGGGCGATGGGCTTCTTCACCGAGGTCTTCGACGAGCGGGAGAAGGACTTCGTGATGCGCGTGGTCCTGGCCGACGCCGCGATGGGCGAGGACTACTACACCGACGTCTACGACAACGGTCTGCCCAGGAAACTGTCGGCCCCGATCGTCTGCGTGGTCGGTGGTGGCGACCGGGCCACCGAGCTGTACCAGGAGCGCTACCTGGAGTGGGAGTTCTTCTCCGACCGGGTGTCCCTGGAGGTCATCGAGGGCGCCGGCCACTACTTCGCCAAGCACCAACCCGCCGAGGTGGCGCGCATCATCCAGGCGACCTGCGATCCGTCGAACGCGACGTCCGCCAAGCCGCCGGCCGACGCGGTTACTCCGCCGGCCGCCGCCGCGCCCCCGCCGGCCGCCGTGGTCGTGCCGGCGACGGACGGCACCCCACCCGCCGTACGTCGGGCGATGCCCAGCCTCACCGTGTTCTACCTGATCGCCCTGGGTCAGCTCGTCTCGCTGATCGGCAGCGGACTGACCGGCTTCGGCATGGGCCTGTGGGTGTACCAGCAGACCGGGTCGGTCTCGTTGTTCGCCACGGCCACCGTCCTGGCGCTGCTGCCCGCCGTGGTGCTGTCCCCCATCGCGGGGGCGCTGGCCGACCGGTGGGACCGGCGACTCATCATGATCGTCGCGGACTGCGTGGCCGCCACCGGCACGGTGAGCCTCGCCCTGCTGCTGTGGCTCGGCCAACTCCAGCTCTGGCACGTCTTCACCGCCATCACCGTCACCGCCGTGGCGACCGCCTTCCAGCTACCCGCCTACCTGGCGGCCGTCACGCAACTCGTGCCCAAGCGGTACTACGGGCGCGCCAACGGCATCGTCTCCCTCGGCACCGCGACGAGCACGGTGCTGGCGCCGCTGCTCGGCGGTGCGCTGGTCATCGCGGTCGGGCTGCGCGGCGTCGTGATCATCGACCTGCTCACCTTCGCCGTCGCGGTCACCGTCACCCTGTCGGTCCGGTTCCCGAACACCCTGTTCGTCCGGCGCGAGGAGACCTTCCGGCGGGCGGTCCTGGGCGGTTGGCGGTTCATCGTGCGCCGGCACGGCCTGGTGGCTCTGGTCGTGCTGACCGCGTCGCTCAACTACTTCTTCGCCATGGTCGAGGTCCTGGTCACCCCGCTGACCCTGTCGTTCGGTGACCCGGCGGTGCTCGGCCGGGTGCTTGCCGCCAGCGGCGTCGGCATGCTCGTCGGCTCGGTCCTCATGGGAGTGTGGGGCGGCACGGCCCGGCGGACCACCGGCATCCTGGCGAGCGTCGTGCTCCTCGGCGCGTCGCTGCTCACTGTCGGCCTGCGCCCGAGCCCACTGTTCCCGGCCCTCGGCCTGTTCGGCATGGGCCTGGCCACGGCCCTGGTGAACACGCACTGGTTGGCCATCGTGCAGGCCAAGGTCGGGCTGGAGCTGCAGGGCCGGGTGCTCTCGATGGGCCAGATGCTGTCCTGGCTGATGGTGCCGGCCGGTTTCCTCACCGCCGGTCCGCTCGCCGAGCACGTGTTCGCCCCGATGGTGTCGCCCGGCGGCCTGCTGGCCGCTGTCGTCGGCACCGACCCGGGCCGCGGCATGGCCCTCGCGGCGATCGTCGCCGGCCTCTGCTCGCTCGCCCTGGCCGCCATCGGCATCGCCTACCGACCGATCCGCCACGTCGAGGACGAGCTGCCCGACAACGACCCCGGCACTGTCATCGTCGCCGACAAGGACCGCCTCCAGGCCGAGGCCGACCGACGGCTCGCCGAGCACCGCGCTGGGGGCGCGCAGCGGGCCGAGCCGGTCCCGGTGGGCGGGCGCGGTGGTCGTCGATGAGCGCCCCCGCCCGGCCCGCCGGCCCGACCCGCCGAACCGTCGACCGACGCGCCACCGGCGTACCAGCCGACGTCGACTGTCTGCACCGGATGGTGGCTGCGCAGGCCGCCCGAACCCCGCAGGCCGAGGCGGTACGGCACACCGACCGCACGTGGTCGTACCGGGATCTCGACGAGGCCGCGAACCGGCTGGCCCGGGTCCTGCTCGAGCGCGGGGTGAACCGGGAGGACCGCGTCGGCGTCTGCCTGCCCCGGACACCCGAACTGGTGGTCGCCCTGCTCGCCGTACTCAAGGCCGGCGCCTGTTACGTCCCGCTGGACCCGGCGTACCCGCCGGCCCGGGTGGCCTTCATGGCCGCCGACTCCGGGGCCCGCCTGGTGCTCACCCGCGCCGACCTCGCCGACCGGTTCCCCGACCTGGCCGTCCCGATCGACCGACTGGACCCGCCCGGGGACGGCACCGACCCGGCGGTGCCGACGAGCCCGACGGACCTGGCGTACGTCATCTACACCTCCGGCTCCACCGGGCGGCCCAAGGGCGTGGCGATCGAGCACCGCTCGGCGTCGGTGCTCATGCACTGGATCCGGCAGACCTTCGACGACACCGAACTGGGCGGCCTGCTCGCCGCCACCTCCGTCTGCTTCGACCTGTCCGTCTTCGAGATCTTCGGCCCGCTCTGCTGGGGCGGGCGGGTGCTGCTCGTCGACGACGTGCTGGCCCTCGCCACCCCCGGCGCGGATCGGCTGCCCGTCACACTGGTCAACACCGTGCCCTCCGCGATGGGGGAACTGCTCACCGCCGACGCCCTGCCCGCGAGCGTGCGGACGGTCTGCCTCGCCGGTGAGCCACTCACCGCCGCGCTGGCCGCCCGGGTGTGGTCGCGTCCGCACGTCCGCCGGCTCTGCAACCTCTACGGCCCGTCGGAGGACACCACCTACTCCACCTGGGCGGAGGTGCCGCCGGACAGCGGGGACCCGCCGATCGGCCGGCCCCTGCCGCAGACCCGGGCCTACGTCCTCGACCCCGAGGGGCGGCCGGTCCCGCCGGGCGATCCGGGCGAACTCCACCTGGCCGGGGCGGGCGTGGCCCGGGGCTACCTCGACCGCCCGGAAGAGACGCGGGCCCGGTTCCTGCCCGACCCGTTCCGCCCCGGCGAGCGGATGTACCGCACCGGCGACCGGGTCCGGCTGCGCCCGGACGGGCAACTGGCCTACCTGGGCCGACTCGACGAGCAGGTGAAACTGCGCGGCTACCGGATCGAGCTGGGTGAGGTCTCCGCCCGCCTCGCAGCCATTCCCGGCGTACGCGAGGCGACCGCCGCCGTCCGGGAAGGACCGAGCGGGGATCCGCTGCTGGTCGGCTACCTGGTCGGCGAGCGGCGCGACGACGTCCGGGCCCGGCTGGCCGGGGTGCTGCCCGCGCCGCTGGTCCCCGCGACGGTGGTCTGGCTGGACCGGCTGCCCACCCTGCCCAACGGCAAGGTGGACCGCTCGGCACTGCCCTCCCCCGCCCTCGGCGGCGACGCCGGGCCCGACGCCGGGCCGTTCGACGGCATGCTCGCCGAGGTGGCGGCCGTGTGGCGCGAGGTGCTCGGCGTGCCGGTGACCACCGCCGACGACGACTTCCTCACCCTCGGCGGAGACTCACTGCTCGCCGTCCGCTGCGCCACCCGGCTGGCCGCCGCGACCGGCCGACCGGTCCACGCCGGCGACCTCTTCGCGCACCCGACCGTCGGCGCGCTGGCGGCCCACCTCGACGGGCTGGCCGTCGACCCGACGCCGCTCGGGGAACCCGCCGGCCCGGCACCGGCCGGCCCCGCGCCGCTGTCGGCCGCGCAGGCCCGGCTGTGGTTCCTGCACCGGCTCGACCCGGCGGACACCTCGTACCTGCTGGCCTTCGCGGTGCGGTTCGACACGCCGGTGGACCCGGACCGGCTGGCCCGGGCGCTGACTCGGGTGGTCGAGAAGCATCCGGCCCTGCGCACCGTGTTTCCGGTCGGGCCGGACGGGCCGGTGCAGCACGTCCTCCCCGGCGCCGGGCCGCCGCCGCTCGTCGCGCCGCCCGAACCGGGCACCCCGCTCGACGAGCGGCTCACCCGACTCGGCGTCGAGGCCACCCGGGCCCCCATGGACCTGGCCACCGGGCCGTTGCTCCGCGCCCACCTGGTGCCGGACACCACCGGCCGTGCGGTGGCGCTGCTGCTCGTCGTGCACCACATCGTCTGCGACGACTGGTCGTTCGGCCTGATCGTGCGGGAGCTGGCCCACGCGTACGACAACGTCGCGACAACGGCGCCGGAGCCCCCGGTGGCCGGCCCGGCGGCGTTCGCCCTGGCCCAGCGGGACTGGCTAGCCGGTCCCGCCGGGCGGCGGGCGCTGGCCGACCAACTCGACGAGCTGCGCGGCGCACCCGACCTGCTCGACCTGCCCGCGACGGACCGGCTCGACCGACGCGCGGCGCAGGCCGGACCGCACCGGTCGCCGTCCGGCGCCACCCTGCGGACCACAGTGGACCCCGCCACCGCCGAGGCGGTACGCGAACTGGCCCGGGCCGAACGGGTCAGCCTGCACATGGTCGGGCTGGCCGCCTTCGCGACAGTGCTCGGCGCCGCCACCGGCCGGCACGACCTGCTGATCGGCGTGGCCTTCGCCGGCCGGACCAGTGTCGCCGCCGAACGAAGCGTCGGCTGCCACGTCAACACCGTGCCGCTGCGGCTGCGCCCCGCGCCGGAGCGCGGTTTCGCCGACCTGCTCGCCGAGGCCCGCCGGGCCACCCTGTTCGCCGCGGCCCACCAGGACGTGCCCTTCGACCTGCTGGTGGAGCGGCTACGGCCCACCCGCCAGCCGCACCGCACCCCGCTGGTGCAGGTCGCCTTCGGCGTGCAGAACGCCCCACCGGCCCGACACCGCACCGCGGCCGGCGTCGAGTTCACCGGCGAGGAGCTGACCCCGGACACCGCCCGCCTCGACCTGACCCTCTGGCTCGACGAGCGGCGGGACGGGCTGGCGGCGCTGTGGACGTACCGCACCGATCTGTTCGACCACGACGGGGTGGTCACCTGGCACCGCCGGTTCACGGCGTTGCTGCGGACCGCCGCCGCCGACCCCCGACGCAGTCTGGCCGACTGCGTCGACACCCTGGGAGCGAGAGATGACTGAGCAGACCCGGGTCGCGCGGAGCATTCCCCGTCGCGGCCGTGAACGGAACCTGGTGGACGTCCACCCCGACTGGCCCGGCGGCCCGCTGCCGGCGCTGATCCGGGCCAACACACCCGACGTTGATCTGGCCGGCTGGCTGGCCGGACGCCGCGACGAGGTCGATGAGCTGGCCCGCCGGCACGGGGCCGTGCTGTTCCGTGGCTTCGCCGTGGCCGGCGCCGAGGACTTCCGCACCGTGATGGCCGCGCTCTCCGACGAGGTCCTCAGCTACGGCGAACGGTCCTCGCCCCGCAGCCAGGTCACCGAGGGGGTGTACACCTCCACCGAGCACCCCGCCGATCAGCCGATCGTGCTGCACAACGAGCAGTCGTACACGGTGAACTGGCCCCTGCGGATCGTGTTCCACTGCGAGGTGGCGCCGGGCGCGGGTGGGCGTACCCCCCTCGCGGACAGCCGCCGGGTGCTCGCCCGGCTCCGCCCGGAGACCGTCGCCGAGTTCGAGCGGCGCGGGGTGCTCTACCGGCGCAACTACCTGCCCGGCATCAGCCTGACCTGGCAGACCGCGTTCCAGACCGAACGACGGGAGGACGTCGAGGCGTACTGCGCCCGCGCGCTGATCGACGTGGAGTGGGTCGGCGAGCGGCAGTTGCGCACCCGGCAGGTCCGCCCGGCGGTACGCCGCCACCCGGTCACCGGCGAACGGACCTGGTTCAACCACGCGCTGTTCTTCCACGTCACCTCCCTGCCCGACGACGTCAGCGCCGGGCTGCGGGCCGCCCTGGGCGAGGAGGACCTGCCCTACCAGACCGCGTACGGCGACGGCACGCCCATCTCCGACGAGGTGCTGGCCGAGCTGCGGGCCGCGTACGCCGCCGAGACCCGCTCCTTCGACTGGCAGCGCGGGGACGTGCTGCTGGTGGAGAACATGCTGGCCGCGCACGCCCGGGATCCGTTCACCCCACCCCGGCGGATCCTCACCGCCATGTCCGATCCGACCGCCGCGCCCGAACTGACCGAGGCGACCCGCGCGATGCCGGCTCCGACCGGGGACCGGGCATGAGCGGGCCGGCGCCGCGTCGACGCGGTACCGGCACGGTCAGCTCGCCGGTGTCCCGGCGGGTGCTCGTGGACGACCGGTTCGTGCTGCTCGTCGAGGCCGCCGTGCCCGACCTCGACCTGGCCGGTTGGCTCGCCGGCAGGCGCGAGGAGCTGCTCCGGGACCTGGACCAGTACGGGGCGGTGTTCTTCCGCGGCTTCGAGGTGCGCACCCCCGACGACTTCAGCCAGGCCGCCCGGGCGGTCAGCCCGGACCTGCTCGGCTACCTGGAACGGGCCGCGCCCCGGCACGAGGTCGCCGACCGGGTCTTCACCTCCACCGAGTTCAACGCCGAGCAGTGGATCCCGCTGCACCACGAGATGTCGTACTCGCACAACTGGCCCAGCTACCTCTACTTCTGGTGCGCGCAGCCGGCAACCGGCAGCGGCGGGGCCACCCCGCTGGCCAGCGAACGGGTCATCACCCCGCTGATCCCTGCCGACGTGCGGGAACTCTTCCTCCGCTCCGGGGTCTGCTACGTGCGCAACTACGGCCCGCACCTGGACCTGCCCTGGCAGGAGGCGTTCCAGACCACCGACCGGGCCGAGGTGGAGGCGTACTGCCGCGCCTCGGCGACCGAGTTCACCTGGCTCGGCTCCGACGGCCTGCGGACCAGGGCCCGGCGGCAGGCGGTCGCCACGCATCCTCGTACCGGGGAGACGGTGTGGTTCAACCACGCCCACCTGTTCCACGTGTCGAACATGCCGGCCGAGGTGTCCGGCGCGCTGCTGCGCGAGTACGGCCCGGATGGGTTGCCTCGCAACGCGTATCTCGGTGACGGGCAGCCGATCCCCGACGAGGTGGTCGCCGGGCTGCGCGAGCTGTATCGGGAACACGCGGTGTCGGTTCCCTGGCAGCGCGGCGACGTGCTGGTGGTGGACAACTTCCTGGCGACCCACGGTCGCGAACCCTTCAGCGGCGACCGGCAGATCCTGGTCGCCATGTCCGACCTCTACGTCAACCGGAGCGTTCTGTGAACGGTTACCGTCTGTCCCCCGTCCAGCGGCTCGCCTGGTCGGCCAAGCAGGACCTGGTCCGGGCGCGGGTGCGGTTGGACCGCCCGCTGGACCGGGCCCGGTTGCAGAGCGCCCTGGACGCGGTGGTGGCCCGGCACGAGGCGCTGCGCCTGACCCTGGTGCACCACCCGGGTCTGCGGGTGCCGATGCAGGACGTCGACGACGACCGCAGCGTCACCGTCGGCGCGCAGGGCGAGCTGTCGGTGACCCTCACCGACGATGCGCTGGAGCTGACCGCCACCCCGCTGATCGCCGACCCGGCCAGCCTGCGTCTGGTCCTCGCCGACCTGTCCCGGGCGTACGCCGGCGAGGCGTTGCCGCCGGATCCGGAGGCGTTGCAGTTCCTCGACGTCGCCGAGTGGCAGCTTGAGGAGCGCGAGCAGGCACCGGCCACCGCCGCGCCGACAGCGCCGGCCGCCCGACTGGTCACCCCGCACGGGGACGACCCGACGGCCGTGGTGTCCGCGACCGTTTCCGCCGCCGAGCTGACCGACGTGGCGCGGGCCGCCGGTGTCGAGCCGGAAACCGTGCTGCTGGCCGCGTGGGCGCTCGCGGTGTCCCGGCGCGCCGAGGCACCGGAGGGCGCCGACGAGATGGACCTGGTGCTGGCCCGGTGGAGCGACGGCCGTCATGCCGCTGGCACCGCCGAGGTGGTGGGTCCGCTGGGCGGCTACGGCCCGCTCCGGTTGGCCCTGCCGCTGCCCACCGCGCCCGCCGACCTGCTGGCCGTCGTCCGCGCGGCCGAGAGCACCGCCGACGACACGTTCCACCTGGTCGACCCGGTGGACGAGCAGTCCGGGGCGGTGGCGGGCTTCGCGGTGCCCTTGGCTGCCGCGCCGGCCACTGCCGCCAGGCTCGGTGGCGTCACTGTGGAGATCGACACCCCAGCGGCGGCGGCCGGCCCGCAGCTGACAGTGCTGGCCGAGGGCGACCGGGTCACCCTGGACGTGGTCGGCGGCCAGTGGCTGCTCGACGCGCTGCTGGCGGTCCTGCGGACCCTGCCCGCCGCGCTCTCCAGCGCCGACGCGCCGTCGGTGCTCGGCGACGCCGAGGGCCGCTGGCTGACCGACGCGGCGGGAACACCGTCGCAGGCGTCGGCGCGTACCCTCGTGGACCTTTTCGACGCGGGCCTGGCGGGGATGGACGAGCAGGCCGTGGCGGTGGTCGCGGCGGACGGCGCGTACACGGCCGGTGAGCTGGGGGAACGGGCCGCGCGGGTGGCCGGGGCCCTGGCCGCGCGCGGCCTGTCCGGCGCCCCGGTCGGCGTGCTGGCCGACCGGTCCCGGGACACCGTCGTGGCGTTCCTCGGCGTGCTGCGCGCGGGGGCGGTCTTCGTGCCGTTGGACCCGGACGCCCCGTCCCGGCGGCTCGCCGCGCAGATCCGCGCGGTCGGCGCGGAGGTCGTCGTCGGCGACGGCGGTGCGGCGACCGTGACGGTCGGCGACCTCGTCGCGGCCGGCGACCGCCCGCCCGCCGCGATGCCGGCCCCGACCGACCCGGCGTACGTGATCTTCACGTCCGGCTCCACCGGCACTCCCCGGCCGGTGCAGGTGTCGCACGGCGCCGCCGCGCACCTGGCCGACGCCCTGGAGCAGGTCGTGTACGCGGACAGCCGCCCCGGTCTGCGGGTGGCGGTGAACGCCCCGCTCACCTTCGACGCCAGCGTTAAGCAGCTCGTGCAGCTCGGCCGCGGCCGCAGCCTCTACCTGGTGCCCGAGCGGGTCCGCCGGGACGGGGCGGCACTGGCTGCCACGCTGGCCGACCACGGTGTCGACGTGCTCGACCTGACCCCCTCTCAGCTGCGCATCCTGCTCGCCGGGGCGGGTGACATCCGGCTTCCCGGCCTGCTGCTGCTCGGCGGTGAGGCGATCACACCCGACCTGTGGGAGACAGTCGCCGCGCTGCCCGATGTCCGGGCGGTCAACCTGTACGGCCCGACGGAGTGCACGGTGGACACCACTGCGGCGCACGTGCGTGCCGGGGAGGCCCCGACGATCGGCCGACCCCTGCCCGGCGTCGCGGTGTGGGTGCTCGACGAGCAGCTGCGCCCGGTGCCGCCGGGCGTGGCCGGTGAACTCTGCGTCAGCGGCCCGCAGCTCGCCGAGGGTTACCGGGGCGACCCGGAGGCCACCGCCCGGCGGTTCGTGACCGTGGCGCTGCCGTCCGGGCGCACCGAGCGGGTGTACCGCACCGGCGACCGGGTCCGCTTCGACGCCGACCGGCGGCTGCGCTACCTGGGTCGGCTCGACGACCAGGTGAAGATCCACGGGTTCCGGGTGGAGCCGGGCGAGATCGCGGCCACGCTGCGCGAGCACCCGGAGGTGGCCGACGCCGCGGTGATGGCCCGCGACGACGACGGGCACGGCGACCGGCTCGTCGCCTACGTCCGCCCGGGTGGCGCACCGACCACTGTGGACGTCGATCGGATTGCCGGAGTCAACCCCCACGAGACCCGCTACCTGTACGACGAGATCTTCGTCCAGCAGGTCTACCTGCGCGACGGCATCGTGCTGCGGCCCGGGGCCACGGTCCTGGACGTGGGCGCGAACATCGGCATGTTCTCGCTGTTCGTGAACGCCGTCTGCCCGGACGCCACGATCCACGCGTTCGAGCCGGTGCCGTCGGTGGCCGACCTGCTGCGCCGCAACGTCGCCGAGTTCGGCGTGCCGGCCACCGTGCACGCGGTCGGGTTGTCCCGGACGGCCGGGGAGGTGTCCTTCACCTACTACCCGGGCTACTCGATGATGTCCGGCCACGCCGCGTACGCCGACCCGGACGCAGAGGTGGCGGTGATCAAACGGTTCCTCGCCAACGAACGCGACGCCGGCGCCGACCGGGAGGTGCTGCTCGACCGGGTCGACGAACTCCTCGCGGAACGCTTCGCCGGCCGGGAGATCACAGTGCCGGTCCGGCCACTGTCGGCGTTCCTCGACGAGCTCGCCCCGGAACGGATCGACCTGCTGAAGATCGACGTACAGCGGGCCGAGGCGGATGTGCTCGCCGGGCTGGAGGATCGGCACTGGCCGCTGGTCGCGCAGGTCGCCATGGAGGTGCACGACGCGCCCGGCACCGACACCGAGGGCCGACTGGCCGAGCTGGTCGCCACCTTCGAGGCGCGGGGCTTCGACGTGGTGACCCGGCAGGACGACCTGCTGGTCGGCACCGACCGGCACACCCTGCACGCCGTGCGCCCCGAGTACGCCGCCGATCCACGCCCGGCCGTGGTCGTCCCGGCCGGGCCGACGGCAGGGCCCCTCGACGAGCGACTCACCGGCTGGCTGGCCGACCGGCTCCCGGCCCACCTGGTCCCGGCGGCGGTGGTGCTCCTCGACGAGCTGCCGCTGACCCGCAACGGCAAGCTCGACCGGGCGGCGCTGCCCGTGCCCCGCCTCGACCGGTCGCACGGCGGCACTGTGGTGGCGCCTGCCGACCGGGCCGAACAGATCCTCGTCGAGGCGTGGCGCGAGGTGCTCGGGGTGGCGACTGTCGGCGTGACGGACAGCTTCTTCGCGCTCGGCGGCGACTCCATCCGCAGCATCCAGATGCAGGTCGCCGCGAACAAGCGAGGGCTGTCCTTCCGGCTCAGCGACATCTTCACGTACCAGACGATCCGCGAGCTGGTCACGCACGGCGAGATCACCGTCGCCGGGACCGACGCGGTGGCCGGCGCGGCGTCGGTCCCGGCGGCCGGACGCTTCGCTCTGGTGGCCGCCGCCGACCGGGAGCTGCTGCCCGCCGGGCTGGCCGACGCGTACCCGATGACGACCCTCCAGCAGGGCATGGTCTACCACTGTGAGCTGACCGGCGACCCGGCGATGTACCACAACGTCACCGCGCACCGGATCGCCGCGCCGTTGGACGCGCCCGCGCTGCGGCGCGCGCTGGCCGGTCTGGTGGCCGCCCATCCGGTGCTGCGGACCGGGTTCGCGCTGGGCGCGTACTCCGAGCCGTTGCAGCTCGTGCACGCCGACGTGCCGGTCGAGGTGCCGGTGACGGATCTGACCGGTGTCGACGCACAGACCCGCCGCGCCCGGGTCGACGAACTCGTGGCAGCCGAGCGGGTACGCCCCTTCGACCTGGCCCGACCGCCGCTGCTGCGGTTGCACGCCGTCCGGGAGGACGTCGACGCGTTCACCCTGATCATCGCCGAGTACCACGCCATCCTCGACGGCTGGAGTCTGCACCTGTTCCGCACCGACCTGCTCGCCGCGTACGACCGGGAGCGGGCCGGCGCCTCTCATCCGGCCCGCCCCGGCCTGCCGTTCCGGGAGTACGTGGCCGCCGAGCGACGGGCCCGGACCGATGAGGCCAGCCGCCGGTTCTGGCTGGACGGTCCCGGCGCGGTGCCGCCGCTGCTGCTCGGCGGGGCCGCCCCACGGACCACCACCACCCAGCAGGTGCCACTGCGAGCGGGCACCACCGACGCGGTCACCGAGGCGGCCCGGGCCGCCGGCGTACCCGTCAAGTCCTGGCTGCTCGCCACCCACCTGCGGATGCTCGGCGAACTCACCGGCCGCGACGACGTGGTCAGCGGACTGGTGGTCGGTGGGCGGCCGGAGGGCGAGGGCAGCGACGCCACCCTCGGGCTGTTCCTCAACACCCTGCCGGTCGGTGTGGAGCTGGGCACCCGTTCGCTGGCCGAGCTGGCCGCCGAGGTGTGGCGGGCCGAACGGGACATGATGGGGCACCACCGCTTTCCGCTGGCGGAGATCGTCCGGGCCGGAGGGGTCGGACCCCGCTTCGACCACTTCTTCAACTGGACGCACTTCACCAACGACCCGGCCGGTGGCGGCCCCCGCATCGTGGACAGTCGGGGCGTCACCGTCGACGTGGCGTTCAGCCTCGCCGTCGACGCCGAGCTGGACGCGGACACCGGCCGCCTCGCCCTCACCCTCCAGTACGACCACCGCACCGTCGCCGGGGACCGGGTCGACGCGTTCGCCGACGGCTTCCGTCGCCTGCTGGCGGCCGACCCGCACGCGCCGCTGGCCGCCGTTGCCAGCGGTGGGCAGGCGGCCGGCGATGCGTGGGCGACCCGGGTGGCGGCGGCCTGGCAGGAGGTGCTCGGGGTCGCGCCGGATGATCCGGCGACCGGCTGGTCGGCCGCCGGCGGTGACTCGCTGCGCGCGCTGCGGCTGGTCACCATGCTGCGGCAGCGCCACGGCAGCGACCTCACGCTGCCCGAGTTCGTGACGCTGGGCAGTTACGGCGCACTGGTGGACCGGGTGGCCCGGTCATGACCGGTCTCAGCACCTCCGCCGTGCACGGCGACGACGGACTGGTCCCGGGCGGAGCCGTCGCGCCGCCGATCGTGCAGAGCGTCACCTTCAGCGCCGACTCCGACGAGCAGTTCACCGCGATCGCCACCGAGACGCGGGGCAGCGCCTTCTACACCCGCTACGGCAACCCGAACCACGCCCAGGTGGCCGCCGTCGTCGCCGAGCTGGAAGGCGCCGAGACGGGGCTGGTCACCGCCTCCGGGATGGGGGCGATCAGCACCATCGCGCTGGCCCTGCTCTCCGCCGGCGACCACGTCGTGGTGCAGCGCAGCACGTACGGCGGCACCACCTCGCTCACCACCGGCCTGCTGTCCCGGTTCGGGGTGTCGTACACCCAGGTCGACCAGACCGACACCGAGGCGTTCGCGCGGGCGATCCGGCCACGGACCCGGCTCGTGCTGGTGGAGACGCCGAGCAATCCACTGCTGGAGCTGACCGACCTCACCGCAGTGGTGGAGCTCGCCCACGCGACCGGCGCGCTGGTGGTGGTCGACAACACCTTCGCCACACCGGTCAACCAGCGTCCGATGGCTGTGGGGGCGGACCTGGTCTGGCACAGCGGCACCAAGTTCCTCGGCGGCCACTCCGACGTGTCGGCGGGAGTGGTCGTCGGCTCCGCCGAGCTGGTCGAGCGGGTGTGGCAGACGGCCATCGTCACCGGCGCCACCCTCGGCCCGGTGGACGCGTGGCTGCTGCTGCGCGGCATCCGTACGCTGCCGCTGCGGGTGGAGCGGCACAACGCCAACGCCCTGGCCCTGGCCCGTGCGTTGGAGGAGCATCCGGCGGTGGCCCGGGTCCGTTACCCCGGGCTGCCGTCGCACCCGCAGCACGCGTTGGCGCGGCGGCAGATGACCGGCTTCGGCGGGGTGCTCAGCGTCGACCTGCGGGCCGGCCGGGCCGGAGCCGCCGCACTGCTGGACGGGCTGCGGCTGGCCAAACGAGCGGCCAGCCTCGGCAGCGTCAGCACGCTGGTGGTGCACCCCCGGTCGATGTGGGCAGGCATCGTGGACCCCGAGCAGTTGGCCGCGACCGGCATCGGGGACGGGCTGGTGCGCGTCTCCACCGGCATCGAAGACACCGCCGACCTGGTGGCCGACTTCCTCGCCGCGGCGGACAAGGCGACCGGATGACGATCGGAGCCGTCAGTCTCGCCTCGACGGGGCGCCGATGGCCAGGACAGCGGTGTCGTCGGTGAGCCCGTCGCCAAAGGTGGCGAGAAGTTCGGTGACGGCCATGACGGCGGTGGCGGCGGTCGCGGGTGCGAGAGAGCCGGCGAACCGGGCGAGGGCTGCCGCTCCGTAACGGCCGTCGGCGGTCTCACCGCCAGTCGTACGAGCCTCGGTGAGGCCGTCGCTGTAGAGCAGCAACGTGTCGCCCGGATTCGCAACGAGGATGGTGTTGGTGTATCGGGTGTTCGGGAAGGCGCCCACAATGCGGCCCTTCGTAAGGTGGTAATGAACGGAGCCGTCGGCCCTCAGTAGCAGCGGTTCCGGATGCCCGCCACTGGCGATGACCGCGGTGAAACCGCCGACGGTCGAGGTGGGTGTGAGGATGCCGAACACGACGGTGCAGTAGCGCGCATCCTCCCGGTATTCCTGCCAGAGCACGGTGTTGAGGTTGTGCAGCGCGGCAGCGGGGTCGGGGTCGTAGACGGTTGCGGCGCGCAACGTGTAGCGGGCCAGAGCGGTGACGGCGGCCGCTTCGACGCCCTTGCCGCTGACGTCGCCGAGGAAGAACCCCCACCGGCCATCGACCAGGGGAAAGAGGTCATAGAAGTCGCCGCCGACCTGGTCGGTGGAGGCCGCCCGGTAGTACGCGGCGCTTTCCATTCCAGGTGGCGTCTGCAGCACGGCGGGGAGGAGGCTGCGCTGCAGCTTGCTGACGAGATGCCGCAGCCGCTCGTCCTCGCGCTCCGCGGCTTTGCGGGCGTTGAGGAGCTCTCTCTCGTAGGCGCGGCGCATCGTGGCGTCGAAGATGGCCGTCCGGATGAGCTGGGGTTGACCTTCGCTGCCACCCTTGACGACGGAAGTCACGAGGACCGGCATGCGAACGCCGTCCTTCGTGCGGAGGTCGAGGGCGACGCCGCCGATCTCGCCCCGCATGGCCAGCATCGGCGCGAAGTGGGTTTCGTGGTAGATCCGGCCGCCACCGGTGAGCAGGTCGCTGAAGCGGCGTCGGCCGACGAGTTCCTCACTGCGGTAACCGAGCCAGGCCAGCAGGGTGCCGTTGATCTTCGCGATGGTGCCGTCCAGCAGGGTGGACAACTGCCCGCAGGGCGCATTCTCGTACAGGTCTTCGAGGTCGTCTTCAAGCAGGGCAGAGAACCCGACCTCACTCGGCTGGGCACTCCCGTCATCGCCTGGGCCTTGTCCGTGAGGGTCAGGCCCCGCAGGGGCGGTCATCGGTAGGCGGTCCTGACAAACGACGTGATCGCTGCGGCCGTTGCCTCCGGCGCGCTCAGCTGCGGGCAGTGCCCGGTCGCGTCCAGTGTGACGAGCTGACTTCCGGCGATCTGCGCATGCACGAACGCGCCGACTTCGGGCGGCGCGATGGCGTCCTGGGCACATTGCAGGATCAGGGTGGGAACGCTCACCGCGGCGAGATCCGCACGGTTGTCCGACAGGAACGTCGTCCGGGCGAACACCTGCGCCATCGCGGGATCCGTCCGGCAGAAGCTCGCCGTCAGCTCTTCACCCAGCTCCGGCCGTTCCGGATTGCCCATGATCAAGGGTGCCATGCTCGACGACCAGCCGAGATAGTTGCTGTCCAGTGAATCGAGCAGGTCGTCGATGTCGTCGCGAGTGAAACCGCCCCGGTAGTTCTCGTCATCGATGTAGCACGGTGACGGGGTGACCAGGACGAGCGCGGAGAAGCGGTCCGGCTCGCGGTTGGCTGCGATGACCCCGATGCTCGAACTGACCGAATGCCCGACGAAGATCGGCTGCTGGAGGTCGAGGTCCTGGCAGATGCTCAGCACATCATCGGCGTAGCCGTCCAGGGAGGCATACCGGTCGGCGTCCCAGGCCGCCGGGTCAGCCTTGCCTGATCCGACGTGATCAAAGAGCACCAGTCGGGCCCATTGTCCGAGTTCGGTGGCCACGTGACGCCACATGTGCTGATCACAACCGAAGCCGTGCGCGAGCACAACGGTAGGGCCGTCCTCACGGCCAGCCAGCACCACGTTGTTGCGGTTCCGAACGCGCATTCGCCTATCTTCCATCACCCGCATCTGCGGACCAAGCGGGCTCAGCTGGGCGAACGCCGTCGCACGAACGACCTGGTGGAGCCGGTCGTGGGTGCTCCCCCGGAAACGCGGAAGTCCTCTGCCTGGTGGCGACGGACCGTGGCGCGGCGAGAGGCTCGTGTGCCACCTGTTCGACCTCCTCCACGGCCGCCAGGACCTGTGCCACACCCAGTGCTGCCAACGCCGGGTGGATCCCGGTCACCGGCGCGGGGCCCGGGGGGACCGGCCCGGCCCAGAGCGCCCGGTGCCAGGGACGGTCGGCGGGCGGCCCCCACAACGCCGGTGACACCGGCCCGAAGAGCAGGACGGACGGGGTCGCGTAGGCGGTGGCGAGGTGACCGATGCCGGTGTCGCCAGCGACCACCAGACGACAGTGGGCGACCAGGGTGGCCAACTCCCCCACCCCGGTGCGCCCCGCGAGGACCGCAGAACCGGGCAGCCCGGCCCGGGCCGCGACCTCGGCGGCAACGGTCCGCTCGCCACTCGACCCGGTGACCACGACCCGGTGCCCCCGACGGGTCAGTTCCCGGGCCACGGCGGCGAACCGGTCGACCGGCCAGCGCCGCTGCACAGCCTTCGCCCCCGGGTGCACGATGGTCGCCCCGATCGGCAGGTCCTGCGGTGGTGGTCGGCGCAGCGCGAGGTCGTCCGGGTTGGCGGCGATGCCGTACCAGGCCAGGAGACGGCACCACCGGTGGACCTCGTGTTCGTCCGGCCGCCACGCCGGTCCGGTGTGGTGTCCCGCCTCGGGGCACGCGAAGGCCATCAGCCGCCGGGGCTGGGCGGTGTGCAGCAGACGGTGCGACTGCGGTCCCCGCCCGTGCAGGTTCACCGCCCAGTCCGGCGACGTCGACGGCCACTCGTACGGCCCCAGCCCGTCCACGTCGATCAACTGGTCGACCACACCGATCAGGTCGACCATCGGCGCGAGCCAGCGCGGTGCCGCCAGTGCCAGTCGGTCATGCGGGGCGGCGACCCGCAACGCGCGCAGGGCCGGCACGACGGTGGCAAGATCACCGATGCCGAGGGCTCGGAGCGCGAGGATCACGGGTAGGAACTTTCCTGTTCGGCGCAGACGACCATTTCCCGTACCGCGCAGCCGGCTGGTTGGGACAGCGCGAAGAGCACCGCGTCGGCGACGTGGGCGGGGTCGTTGAGTACGGCGTCCGGCCCCGGCCGGTACTGCTCGTCGCGGTCGTCGAAGAACGCCGTCCGCATGCCCCCCGGGATGAGCAGGGTGACGCCGACCGAGCCGGCCAGTTCGGCGGCGAGGGCGCGGGTGAAGCCGACGACGCCGAACTTGGCGGCGCAGTAGGCGGTGGCGTCGCTGACCGCCTTGACGCCCAGCGTGGAGGCGACGGTGACCACCGTGCCCCGGGAGCGTTCCAGGCTGGGCAGCGCGGCCCGGATGACCGCAGCGGTGGCGAGCAGGTCGACGGTCACGACGCGTTCCCAGATCTCGGCGGGGACGTCGGCGAGCCGGCCGGGGGTGTCCGTGCCGGCGGCGGTGACGACTGCGTCCAGTTCACCGGCCTGCTCGGCGAGCTGACGGGTGGCCAGTTCGGCGGCCCGGGTGTCGGCGAGGTCGCACTCCACCCACGGCACGCCGTCTGCCGGCTCCTGCCGATCCAGCACGTACGGGCGTGCGCCGGCCTTCTGCAGGGCCGTCACGATGGCGGCGCCAAGACCACTGGCACCACCGGTGACCAGGACCGCCTTGTTGGTCAACGAGTTCATCGTCGTCCTTCCGTCAACTGTCGGCCGCCGGCACGGGCGGCGGCGATGGTGCTGGAGGTGGAGTGCCCGTCGAGGTAGGGCACGAGCACGACCTGTCCGCCCCAACGGCGTACCTGGTCGGCTTCGGGCAGGTCCGGGTGGTCCGGGCCGGCGCCGGACAGGTAGTCGCCGCCCTTGACCCAGATGTCGGGGCGCAGCCAGGAGAGCACCGCGTGCGGGGTCGGCTCGTCGAAGATGACGACGGCGTCGACACAGTCCAGTGCGGCGAGCAGGCGGGCCCGGTCGGCCTGCGGGGTGAGCGGGCGGTCGGGGCCCTTCAGTTCGGCGACACCGCGGTCGGAGTTGAGGCAGACGATGAGGCAGTCGCCGAGCCCGCGGGCGGCCTGGAGGGTGGCCAGGTGTCCGCTGTGCAGGAGGTCGAAGCAGCCGCCGGTGGCGACAACAGTCCCGTCGTTGGCGCGTACCCGGGCCAGCACGGCCGCTGCCGCTTCCCTGCCGTCGCCGGTCGCGGTGGCCGGGCGCCGAGCGGTGACGGCCCTGTCACTGCCGGCGGGGTGATGAGCCTCGGTGAGGGCCACGATGCCGGCCGGACCGCCGGCGGCGACGTAGGTCGAGGCGACCCGGACGGCCTCCTCGACCGCTTCCGACACCAGCGCCCCGTCTGCCAGGGCGAGAGCGGCCGCGGAGGCGAACCGGTCACCAGCGCCGCAGGTGTCACCTGCGGTCGCCGTCGACGCCGGTACGACCAGTGGTGCCCCGCCGTTCTGGCACAGCAGGCTGCCGTCGTCGCCCAGGGTCACCGCGACCGCGGCGGCACGCCAGCGGTCCCGCAGGGTCCGCGCGGCGCGGGCCACCCCGGAGAGTCGTGGACCGGTCGCCGCGTCGCCGGTGAGCCGGAACAGTTCCTCCTCGTTGGGCGTCAGCAGCCGACAGCCGGGTACGGCCGCCGGCCCCCGCGGGTGCGGATCCCAGACCACCGGTGCGGACGTCGCGGCGAGCGCGCGCCGCAGCGCCGGTTGCCGTGCCACGCCACGCCCGTAATCGCTGACCAGGATGGCTCCCGCCCCGGCCAGCACCTCCAGCGTCGCCGCCGACGGTTCGCCGCACGGCGGGGTGTCGCCGCCACGGTCCAGCCGGAGCAGGGTCTGTCCGCCGGCCCGCAGCCGGATCTTCTCCGGGGTGGCGCCGCGCAGCGGCAGTGGATGCAGGCGCACCCCGGCGGCGGTGAGCAGGGCGGCCAGCCGGGCCGCGGCCGGGTCGTCGGCGAAGGCGGTGACCAGCGCCACGTCGTGCCCGTCGGCGGCGGCGAGCAGTGCGGCCAGCCCGGCCCCGCCCGGGCGGTCGGTGGCCGACGTTTCGTTCAGCACCAGCGCCGGGGCGTCCGGGCAGAGCCGGTCGACGGTGCCGTCGACGTCCCGATCCAGCAGGGTGTCCCCGAGTACGACCAGTGGGCCGCTCATGAGGGCGCCTCCTCGTGGGGTGCCACGCTCAGCAGGTGACGCGCGGCGGATGGCGCTCGCCCGTTTCGTCCGGCCGGCAGCGGCGCCGAGGTGTCGTGGGCGGCGAGCAACTGGCCCGGTGCGGCACGCCGCTGCCGAAGCAGGGCCTGGTCGACGTAGGAGCAGAGCAGGTGCGTCGAGACCAGGTGCAGTTCCTGTACCACCTGCGGCTCGGGTGACGGCACGGTCAGCGCCTCGGCGCAGGCGTCGGCGAGCGGGTTGGGCGCCGGGCCGGTGAAGGCCCAGCAGGTCAGCCCCGCGTGCCGTCCCGCGTCCGCCGCGGCGAGCAGGTTCGCACTGCGGCCGCTGGTAGACATCAGCAGCAGGATGTCGCCGGGCCGGCCGTGGGCCCGTACCTGCCGGGCGAACATCTCGTCGAAGCCGTAGTCGTTGCCGATCGCGGTCAACGACGATGTCTCGGCGGTCAACGCGATCGCCGACAGCGGAGTCCGGTCGTCGCGGAGCTTGCCGACCAGTTCGGCGGTGAGGTGCTGGGCCTCGGCGGCACTGCCGCCGTTGCCGGCAGCCAGCAGCCGGCCACCGGCGGCCAGGGTCCGGGCGAGGTGGGTGCCCCAGCGGCTGAGTCGCCCGGCGGCGTCGCGGTAGCCGGGCAGGGCCCGGGACAGCTGGGTCAGGTGCGCGTCGAGAAGCAACTGTTCGGTCATCAGGCCACCGCCCCACTGGTCTGCGACGCGCCGCACACGGCGGTGTAGACGGCGTTGAGGCGGGCCGCGGTCCGGGCCCAGGAATAGCTGGTGCGGATCCGCTCGACGGCGGCGATTCCGTAGCGGCGGCGACGGTCCGCGTCGGCGAGGAGACGACGCAACGCGTCGCCCAGCGCCTCCGGGTCGCGGGGCGGCACGAGGTCGCCGGTGACGCCGGGAACGACGGTGTCGGTCAGGCCGCCGACGGCCGTGCCGACCACCGGTGTCCCGCACGCCATCGCCTCCAACGGGGTCAGCCCGAAGGGTTCGTACCAGGGGGTCGCCACCAGCAGATCCGCTGAGCGGTACCACCGGGCCATGTCCTCGCGAGGTACGGCGCCGACGAGGTGCACCCGACCGGCGACGCCCTCGGACTCGGCCAGCGCACGCAGCCGCCGGGCGTACCCGTCATCGGTCAGTCGCGTCGCCGGGGGGCCACCGATCAGGACGTACTCGGCTTCGGGTACCGCCCGCAGTGCACGTACCGCGTCCTGGAAGCCTTTGCGATCGACCAGCCGGCCCACGCCCAGCAGGCGCGGTCGGCCCGGGTCGCGGCGGGCGGCGGGGCCGTCCGGGGTGAAGATGCGCTGGTTGACCCCGGACGGTACGACGGTGATCGCCGAGCGGCGGACGCCCATCCGGGTCAGCTCGTCCACCTCGTCGGCGCACTGGGCGATGACCCGGTTGACGCTGCCGGCGAGCATCCGTTCACACCTGATCCGACGTGGTGGGCTGGTGTCGGCCGCACCCTGGTGGCGGCGTTTGACGGTGCCGAGCGCGTGGAAGGTCTGCACCACCGGCACGCCGGTCTGCCGGCCTGCGGCGAGGGCCGCAAGGCCGCTCATCCAGAAGTGTGCGTGGGCCACGTCCGGTCGCCACACGTCGTCGTCCCAGTGCCGGGCGAGCCACCGGCCGAATTCCGGCATGTACGGCGCCAGCTCGTCCTTGGGTGTCGGCTCGGCCGGTCCGGCCGGTACGTGGACCACGCTCACCCCGTCGCCCAGCGCGACCACTGTGTCCTGGTGCGGCTCATCGCGTCGGGTGTAGACGCGCACGTCGTGTCCCTGGTCGGCCAGGGCGACGGCGAGTTCAGCCACGTGGGTGTTCTGTCCGCCTGCGTCCGGGCCGCCAAGTGCGGCCAGCGGGCTCGCGTGTTCGGAGATCATCGCAATGCGCACTGTTCCTCCTGGAATAGTCGGTCCCAGTCCGCGAGGAACCGGTCGAGGCCGTACCGGCCGGTGGCGGCCCGGCGGGCGTGCTCGCCCATGGCCCGCGCGGCGACCGGGTCTTCGATCAGCCACGCGGCGGCCTCCCGCAGCGTGCCGAGGTTGGTCGACAGCACGCCCGCCTCGGGCGGTACGGCAGCGACCGCCTCCGTGGTGGCCAGCGCGACGACCGGCATTCCGATGGTCATCGCCTCCAGGAGGCTGAGCCCGAGCGACGTCCATCGACACAGGTGCAGGTAGGCGCGCCGTCGGGCGATCTGCTCGTGCAGCAGCGCCTGAGGCAGGTCGTAGGTCGCGAGGCGGTCGGCGGGCAGTTCGACCGCCTCGGCGAGGGCCTGCACGTTCATCCCGAACACGTCCAGTGGAGCGATCGAGGCGAACTGGGGCATCAGGTCCGTGCCGGTGACCCGCCAGCGGCGTACCGGTTCGTTTGTCACCACCGCCAGCCGCGCCATGCTGCCGTCGTAGCTGACCCGGGGTGGGACGATGCCGTGCTCGACGACTGTGGTGCGCGTGGCACCGGTGTCCCAGAACAGGTCGTTGAAGTGGGTGACGTGGGCGACGAGCAGGTCGTCGCGGTCGGCCATCGGATGGCGGGTGTTCGGTACGTCGCCCTTCGGGGTGTTGTGCTCGACGTAGATCGCCCGCAGGTCCCGGCCGGGGCGCCGTCCCAGCCAGGTCTCGGCCAGCTCCAGTTCCTCGGGTCGTTGCAGGACCACCAGGTCGACTGACTCGGTGGCGAGTTGGTCGGGCGTGACCTCCTCGACGGAGGCCGGCCAGTCGTAGGTCTGTGCCCGGCCGAGGCCGTACGGGCCGCGGTCCGGGGTGACCGGGACGAGGTATCGATGCTTGCCGTGGACGAACGCGGTCGTCCACGCGCCGTGTACGTGCCACACCAGGATGTTCATCGCACTCCTTCCGCTGGCTCGGGGGCGGCCCGCGCGGCGAGCAACCGGACGGCGGCCACCACCTCGGCCGGGTCGACCGCGGCGAGGCAGGGATGGCCGGGCACGGGACAGACAGTGGCCCTGGTCTGCCGGCAGGCGGCCCCGGCGTCGCCGACCCGGACCAGCGGCACCCGGTAGGGCGCCCACTGCCCGAACGGGACGGTGGGGGCGAACAGGCTGACCACCGGCGTGCCAACCGCGGCGGCCAGGTGGGCGGGACCGGTGTTTCCGACCACCACACAGTCGGCCTGCGCCAGAACGACGGCCAGTTCCGCCAGCGAGGTACGACCGCCGAGATCGACCCCGCCCGCCGCCGCCACCTGGGCGGTCAGCTCACGCTCGTCCGGGCCGCCGGTGACCACGACGGGGTGACCGGCGCGGGCGAGAGCCGAGACGATCTCGGCGCAGCGTCGGGGCGGGCAGGCCCGGGCCGGTACCGAGGCGCCGGGATGGACGACCACGTAGCCGGCCGGGAGATCGACCGGCGAGCGGGTCGGCAGCGCCTCGGCATCCAGCCGCAGCACTGGTTCGTCCCGAGCAGCCAGCCCGAACCCGGCCACGGTGGACAGCGACAGCGCCCGCTCCGCCTCCGGTATCCCCGGGGGCACGCGGTGACGCAGGTCGAGCAGGCTGCCGGGGTAGTCGTCACTGATCGCACCGACCCACGGCACGCCGGCCATCCGCAGCAGCAGCGCCAACGGCAGCGGTGACTGGTGGAACGACGTGAAGATCAGCGCCTGGTCGGCGCCGACGGCGGCGAGCCGAGCGGTCAGCGCCCGCATCGCCTCCGCCTGCACCGGTGCCGCCTCCGGGTCGATCCACGGCAGCGGCCACTCGATCACCTCGTCCACGCCCGGCAGCAGTCGCGCGGCGGCCCGGCCGCGCGGGCCACACAGCAGCACCACCCGATCCGCCCCGTGCGCCACCGCCCGGATCGCCGGCCCGGTGATCAGGACGTCGCCGGCCGAGTCGCTGCGCACCACCAGCACGGTGCCCCGCCGCCCGCCGGTCCCCCGCTCCGTTGCGGCTGCCGGGTCGGCGGCCAACCCGGCGTGTGCCAGCGCCTGACGGCGGAGAATCTGGTCGACCGCGTCCGCCAGGTCGACGGCGACCGTCGGCGCGGCATCGATCTCCTCCGGGCGGGTGACCGGTGTCGGTACCAGAATGCCGGCGGCCCCGGCAGCCGCCGCAGCGACCATGTCCCGGCCGATGTCGCCGATCACCGCACAGCGGCTCGGGTCGGTGCCGAGCGCCCGGGCGGCCGCGTCGACCAATCCGGGTGCCGGCTTGCGGCACCGACAGCCGTCGCCCTCCTGGTGTGGGCAGACCTGCCAGGTGTCGAAGGGGCCGAGCAGCGCGTCGACGCGAGCGTGCACCGCGCCCAGGTCGGCGACGGTGAACAGGCCCCGGGCCAGCCCGGACTGGTTGGTCACCACGCCGAGCCGCAGCCCGGCGGCGCGGAGCCGGTCGAGTGCCGCCCTCGCGCCGGGCATCGGACGAACCTTGTCCGGGTCGCCGTTGTAGGGCACGTCTTCGACCAGGGTGCCGTCCCGGTCCAGAAGCACCGCGTCGAAGAGGCTGGGGGAACCGCTCATCGCGGACCGCCGCGACGGCGCACGACCGGGCGCGGCGTCTCGTGACGGGCGCGCCACCAGCCGCGCAACCAGTGCGTCACGGCGAACGGCGGAATCGCCACACTGGTCACCAGCATCGCGGTGACCTCCGAGCGGGTACGCGGTCCCGGCGCGATTCTCTCGTGCGCGAATCGGGCCGTACCGGCCAACCAGAGCGCGCCAGCCAGCGCAGCCGTGCCGGCGAACGGCCGACCGGCACCGGAGCGCCGAGCGGCCAGCGCGGCGACCGTCAGGATCCCGGCTGTGGTGATCGCGGCGTGCCGGTGGCGACGTCCCGCCGGCACGCGCAGTTCGCCGCGCCAACCCGCACCGTAGAGCCGGCGCAGCAGGGCGTCGTCCGCGTTGCCCCGTTGAGTACGCAGGCTGACCCAGCGGCTCTCGGCACGCACCGGGTGTGTGACGGTTCGGGTGCCCCGGGTCAACTGCCAGCCGGCGAGTCGGACCCGATGGGCCAGCTCGGCGTCCTCCCGGTAGGCGCGAGGGAATCGTTCGTCGAAGCCGCCCACGGCCTGGAGGGCAGCACGCCGGTAGGCCATGTCGGCGGTGATCCACTCACCGTCGGCCAGACCTGCCGTCGCCCGTTCCCAGTCGGTCGGCCGTCGGTCGGCCGGCAGCGGCACCCGCACGACGCCCTGCACACCACCGACCCGGTCCGGCACCGCGAGATCGGCGACGAGCCGGTCCAGCCAGTCCGGTGCCGGGACCACGTCGTCGTCGAGGAACGCCACCCAGGAGGACCGGGCCGCCCGCCAGCCCAGGTTGCGCGCCGCGGCCGGACCGGCGCCGCGGCCACGCAACACCTTCGTGTACGCGGCCAGCGCCCCCGGCACCGGCAGCTCGCCGCCGCCGGTGGACCGGTCGTCGATCAGGAGAACCTCCAGATCCGGCTCCGCACCGACCTGCCCGGCGAGCGTGGCCAGCAGGTCGCCGAGGCTGTCCCGACCCAGGGTCGGCACGATGATGCTGATCATCGCGTTGCACCGAGGTCGGCGCGGTGCACCGCGTACGGGCCGATGGCGAGCAGGTCCACCGGCGCCGAGCCGAACAGCTCCATCGCCTCCCGTGGCGTGTCGACCATCGGCCGGCCGGCGGTGTTGAGCGAGGTGTTGACGACGACCGGCACACCGGTGAGCCGGTCGAACTCGGCCAGCATCTCGGCCACCAGTGGCTCGGTGGCCGGGTCGACGGTCTGCACCCGAGCCGTTCCGTCGACGTGCACCACCGCCGGGATCCGCTCCCGCCACTCGGGCGCGACCCGGTGCACGAAGAGCATGTACGGGCTGGGGAGCACCCCTTCGAAGATCTCGGCGGCGCGTTCGGCCCGCACCATCGGGGCGATCGGTCGAAACTGCTCGCGGCCCTTGACGTCGTTCATCCGGCGGGTGGTGTCGGCGTCGCCGGGGTGCGCCAGCAACGACCGGTGTCCCAGTGCCCGGGGCCCGTACTCGCTCCGGCCCTGGAACCAGGCGACGACGCCGTTGCCGGCCAGCACCCGGGCCGCCTCGGCGGCGATCGAATCCGGCCGCCGGTAGGGCAGTGCCGCCCGCCGCAGCTCCGACTCCAGCTCGTCGTCGGTCCACCCCCGGCCCAGGTCCACACCGGGCATCGGCGCGGCCGGCTCACCGAGCACGCTCGCCAGGTGCAGGGCCGCGCCGAGCGCCGTGCCCGCGTCGCCCGCGGCCGGTTGCACCCAGACCCGCCGGTACGGGCCCTCGGCGGCGATCCGGGCGTTGGCGACACAGTTCAGCGCGACCCCGCCGGCCATCGTCAGGGTGGGCGGGCCGTCGGCCGCCTCGTACAGCCAGCGGGCCAGATCGAGGATCGTCTCCTCCACCCGTGCCTGCACGCTGGCGGCGAGGTCCGCGTGCTCGGCGGTCATCTCCCCGTCCGCGGGGCGCGGCTTGCTCAGGGAGGACCAGTCGATCCGGTCGACGGTGAACCCGCCGTCACCCGTGGTGCGGACCAGCTCGCCCAACACTCCGAGGTGGCGCGGTTCTCCGTACGAGGCCAGCGCCATCACCTTGTACTCGTCACTGGAGTGCAGAAAACCCAGGTGCCGGGTGAGGTCCTCGTAGAGCAGACCCAGCGAGTGCGGCAACTGCTGCGCGGCGAGTTGACGCAACCGTCCCTCTGAGTAGACGCCACCGAGGTGGCTCGCGGTCTCACCCCGCCCGTCGAGAACCAGCACCGCGGAGGTCGACGCACCGGTCCCGTCCGGCGGCACGGCGAGCCCGGCGGAGGCGGCGTGCGCGACGTGGTGCGGCACGAACCGCACAATGCCCGGGTCGAGGCCCGGCAGCGCCTCGGCGAGGAACTGCGGCGCCCGTTTCGCGTACTCGACCCGCAGCCAGTCCCACGGGTCCGCCAGACCCAGCTCGGCCGCGTCCCGGCACAGGCCCGGGTCGAAGGAGTAGGCGACCGCGTCAAGGTCCTGAGCACCGATGCCGGCCTGCCGCAGACACCAGGCGGCAGAGAGCTCAGGGAGTTCCCACGCGGAGAAGGGGACCGGCCGCTTACCGTGCTTGCGCCGGCTGAACCGCTCCTCCTCCGCGGCGGCCACCACCTGGCCGTCGATGACCAGGGCAGCCGCCGGATCATGAAAGATCGCGTTTATCCCGAGGACACGCATAGAGCGCCCTCTACCCCGTCGCGGCGCAACAACACCAGAGATCAGCAACTTCCTATAAATACCAAAAGTCCATTTAGCTGGGAGGCACCTGTAGCCGGCTCGGCGCCAGTCCCAGCCTTTCGGACGTTTCCGCCACAGGCCTGGGGTTACCTCCAGAAGGACGAGGAACATCCGTCGACCGCTGAGGGGAACCGCCATGGCCCGACCCAGGATCGTCATCGTCGGCGCGGGATTCGCCGGCTTCCACGCCGCTCGCCGCCTGGCCCGCGTCTCACGCGGCGCCGCCGACGTGGTGCTGGTCAACCCGACCGACTATTTCCTGTATCTGCCGCTGCTGCCGGAGGTATCCGGCGGGGTGCTCGACCCGCGCCGGGTCACCGTGCCGCTGGCCGACACCCTGCCCGGCGTGCAGGTGATCCTCGGCGAGGTCGACGGAATCGACGTCGACGGCAGAACCCTCTCCTACGTGGACCCCGAAGGCCGCTCCGGCCGCCTGTCGTACCACCGGCTCGTCCTCGCCGCCGGCAGCGTCAACAAACTGCTGCCGATTCCCGGGGTCGCCGACCACGCGCACGGCTTCCGTGGCATCCCGGAGGCGGTGTACCTGCGGGAACGGCTGATCCAGCAGATCGAGCTGGCCGACGCGACCGACGACCCGGCCGAGCGGGAGGCACGCTGCACGTTCGTCGTGGTCGGCGCCGGCTACACCGGCACGGAGGTCGCCGCCCAGGGACAGCTGTTCACCGACGAGATCGTCCGCCACCATCCGCGGCTGGACGGGATCCGCCCACGCTGGTTGCTGCTGGACACCGCCGACCGGGTCCTGCCGGGCCTCGCCGACCGGATGTCCCGGGTGGCCGAGCGGGTGCTGGGCGAGCGTGGGATCGAGGTGTGCCTGGGCACCTCGGTCGCCGAGGCCACCGCCGACGGGGTCCATCTCTCCGACGGCCGGTTCGTGCCGTCCCGAACCCTGGTGTGGAGCGTCGGCGTACGACCCGACCCGCTCGTCGAGGCCACCGGACTACCGACGATCCGTGGGCGCGTCACCGTCGACGAGTACCTGACCGTGCCCGGCCACCCGGAGATCCTGGCCTGCGGCGACGCCGCAGCCGTGCCCGACCCGGGCCGCCCCGGTGAGATCACCCCGATGACCGCCCAGCACGCCGTGCGGCAGGGCCGCCTGGCCGCCGACAACATCGCCGCTTCCTACGGGGTCGGCCGGCGGCGCCCGTACCGGCACCGCGACCTGGGCTTCGTCGTTGACCTGGGCGGATGGCAGGCCACCGCGAACCCGCTGCACGTACCCCTGTCCGGGCTCCCAGCCCGCGCCATGGCCCGCGGTTACCACCTGCTGTCCCTGCCCGCCAACCGTGCCCGCACCGCCGCCGACTGGTTGTTCGCGGCGGTCGGGTCCCGGCCCAGCGTGCAACTTGGCCTCGTCCCCGACGCCGCAGTGCCCCTGGACACCGCCGCGCCGGAACTCGCCCGCCGCTGACCTCTCGAAACCGCCCCGCCGCCGCAGGAGCGGCGGGGCGGGCCGTTCGCACCTCGTCGGGTCACCTGTCGCCAGCGGCGCGCTCACGGTCGGCCTCGGCATCCGCCGCACCGGTGGGGACGCCGTCGCCGTCACGGGCGGCGTGGGACAGGTCCACGTCGGCACCGGTCCGGGCGGCGTCGGCCGCCGCGTCGTCCGCGCCGACAATCTCCCCGCCGCCGTCGGCGCCCAGGCCGTCGTCGTCGATGAGCTGTTCAGAGCCAGCCAGTGCGATCGGTACGTACCGGGGATCGGTCATCTCGTCCTCCTCGGGGGATCCTGAACGCTTTCCCAACCGCTACCCCGAGGTCCGTTCCACACACCTCCACCCGTGCCGGCGACTGGCTCACTGTCGGCTGGGGCAACCGCGCCGGCCGGAGCGGGCTCGGTCGGGGTGAGGTTTCGGGCCGGGCACAGTGGGCACTGGCCGCTCATGACCGACCAGCGCGGACCACACCTGGACGATTCACTCGGGTTCCTGCTCAACGGCTACGCCTGGCTACCCGCCCTGGCGAGACGCGACGGTCGGTCCACCGTGCGAACCCGCGTGATGGGCCAGCCGGCACTCACGCTGCGCGGGCCCGACGCGGTGCGGTTCTTCTACGACGAGCGGCATGTACGTCGGCACGGGGCCATCCCGGAACCGGTACAGGGAACGTTGTTCGGCCACCGGGCCGTGCACACCCTCGACGGCGCGGACCACCGTCATCGCAAGGCGATGTTCCTGTCCCTGCTCACCGACCCGAGACGCGTCGCCGACCTGGTCGACCACGTCGGCGCGGCCTGGAACGAGGCGATCGCTAACAGCGGCGACGGACGACGCGTCGTGCTCTTCGACGAGGCGAGTCGCGTGATCACCAAGGGCGTCTGCGGCTGGGCCGGGATTCCGGTCGACGACGCCGAGATCGCACCGGTGGCCCGCGACCTGACCGCCCTGGTCGACGGCTTCGCCACAGTGGGTCCGCGACACTGGCGGGCGCGGCGCGCCCGTGGCCGGCGGGAGGACTGGCTGGCCGGGCTCGTCGAGCAGGTCCGCGCACATGTCGTCACCGCACCCGCGGGCTCCGTCCTCGAAGCGGTCGCCCGGCACCGCGACCGCGACGGCGAGCCCCTGGACCCCAAGCTCGCCGCTGTCGAGCTGCTCAACATCATCCGCCCCACCGTCGCGGTGTCCTGGTTCGTGGCGTTCACGGCCCACGCGCTGCACCGCTGGCCCGAGCACCGCGACCGGCTGCGCACCGGCGACGCCGCCTACGCGGTCGCGTTCGCCCACGAGGTACGCCGCTTCTACCCGTTCGCCCCGTTCGTGGGTGGCCGGGCCGTCACCGACCTGACCTGGCAGGGCCAGCACGTCCCCGCCGGATCACTCGTGCTGCTCGACATCTACGGTCAGAACCACGATCCGGCGCTCTGGCCTGACCCGTACCGCTTCGACCCCCAGCGATTCCTCGGGCGTGCCCCCGACCCGTACGAGCTCATTCCCCAGGGCGGTGCCGACCGGAGCACCGGGCACCGCTGCCCCGGCGAGGATGTCACAGTGGCTCTGCTCGCCGCCTTCGCCGGCTGGTTGGCGCGCCTGGACTACACAGTGCCCGAGCAGGACCTGACCATCTCGCTGCGCCGCATCCCCGCGCTGCCCCGCAGTCGGTTCGCCGTGACCGACGTGCACCTGACCGCCGCCTCGCCGGCCTCCGGCCGACCCCTCTGAAGCCGGAACACCTCCAGGTGTGAGATCAGCTTCGTAGGGTAGGGACAGATCACGGGTCAAGACATGTGCCCTCCAACGCCCTTCCAGCCGCGTCTCGTGCGGCAGGGAGGCAGTCGATGGACAGCGGGAGCGCCATGTCAGCACGCCGGATGTCGCCTACACGGTCACGGAGTGCTCGCCGTGCGTCTGCTGCCCGCCCATGCCGGTACCTGCAGCGACGACTGCTGCCGGATGTCCTCGCCGTTCACGATCGACGACCGTTGACCGGGTGGCACCGGCGTGACGCCACCCCTGACGATGGGCAGCCTTCATGGTCATCACACCTTTCGCCAGCCACGACGCCGTCACCCGCCCAGAGGGGCGGCAACCGCTGACACTGGGCGTGGAAGAGGAATTCCTTCTCATCGACCCGGACAGCGGCGCGAACCTGCCGGTGGCAGATGATGTCGTCGACGCCCTGCCGGCCGCGATGCGCAGCCAGGCGCGACGCGAGCTACGCCGCAGCATGGTGGAGATGGTCACCCCCGTCTGTACAGACCTGACCACCCTCCGGGCCCACCTGCTGCGGCACCGCCGCGCCGTGGGTGACGCCGCGTCAGCGGCCGGGGCGCGGCTGGTGGCGATCGGCGCGACCCCGGTCGCGGAGCCACACCGGGCGGTGCCACCGCAGGAGCGCTAC
Organism: Micromonospora sp. A202; assembly: GCF_006715105.1. NCBI lineage: Bacteria > Bacillati > Actinomycetota > Actinomycetes > Micromonosporales > Micromonosporaceae > Micromonospora > Micromonospora sp. A202. The sequence goes on from NZ_VFMP01000001.1 coordinate 3,993,861, forward strand.
CGGGCGATGGTCGAACGCTACGGCCCCGTGGCCAGCGATCCCGCCGTCTGCGGCTGCCACGTGCACGTCGGCGTGCCGGACCCGGACCTGGCTGTCGAGGTCTGCAACCGGCTGAGGGTGTGGCTGCCGGTGGTGCAGGCGCTGACCGCCAACTCCCCCCTGCACGACGGCCGGGACACTGGCCAGGCGAGCTGGCGGTCGGTGCAGCTGCAACGCTGGCCGGGGGTCGGACCGACGCCCCACTTCGACTCCCGCCGGGACTACGACCGGACGGTCGCCGCGCTCATCTCGGCGCAGCTGATGCTCGATGAGGCGATGGTGTACTGGTACGCGCGCCCCTCGACGACGTACCCGACGGTCGAGGTGCGGGTCAGCGACGTCTGCACCGACGTCGACGACACCGTCCTGGTGGCCGCGCTGGTCCGCGCTCTGGTGGCGACCGCCGTCGCCGAGGCGTACGCCGGGGTGCCGGTGCCCCGGGCCCTTGACTGTGTGGTCGCGGCCGCGCACTGGCACGCCGCACACAGCGGCCTCGACAGCACGCTGACCGACCTGCGGACGGGCGTCGCCCGGCCTGCCTGGGACCTCGTCGGTGACCTGTTCACCGCCGTCGAGCCGGCCCTGCGGGAGCACGGAGACCTCGATTTCGTCCGTGCTCAACTGTCCCGGCTTCGCCGGGTGGGCAACGGCGCCATCCGGCAGCGTCGCACCCTGCACCGCACGGGAGATCTGCGAGCGGTTCTGCAGGAGATGGCCGAGCGGACCGTCGCCGGCTGACATCACACCACGCCCCGGTGGGGCGATCCACCAGGTACGAGTGAGCACCAGCGGAGGTATCCATGACGTCAGACATCCATGCCTACCTCAACACGCGCCGCCGTGATCTTGTCGAGGAACTCGTCGGGTGGGTGCGGATCCGGTCAGTGGCAGGGCTAGACGAGCGCCAGGTCGAGGTGCTCCGGTCGGCTAACTGGCTGGCCGGCACCCTGCGCGACCTCGGGTTCCCGGTGGTCGAGGTGTGGGACCGGCAGGGTGCGCCCGCCGTGTACGCCGAGTGGTGCGCGGCCCCGGACGCGCCCACCGTGCTGGTCTACAGCCACCACGACGTGCGCGCGGCCAAGGACGAGCAGTGGGAGGAAACTCCCCCGTTCGAGCCTGCCGAGCGCGGCGGGCGCATCTACGGCCGGGGCACCTCCGACGCCAAGGGTCAGGTCCTCGCGCACCTGTGGGGCCTGCGGGCGCACCTGGCGGTCACCGGCCGCACCGCCCCCGCGGTCAATATCAAGTTGCTCATCGAGGGTGAGGAGGAGACCGGCTCGTCGGCGCTGTCGGATCTGCTCGATGAACACCAGCCGACCGCGGACCTGGTGCTGTTCTCCGACACGCTGCTGTGGCACCGTGAGCATCCGGCCATCTGCATGGGCCTGCGCGGCATGGTCAGCGCCGAGATCGAGGTGTACGGGCCGTTGCGCGACGTGCACAGCGGGGCGGTCTCCGGTGCGGCGCCGAACCCGGTGATCGAGCTGAGCAAGCTGCTCGCCATGCTGCACGACGACAAGGGGCGCATCACCCTGCCCGGCTTCTACGATGACGTGGTCGAGCCGCCGCAGCGCTTCCGGGAAGAGCTCGCCGCACTGCCGTACCGCGATGAGGACTGGCTGGCCCGCTCGGAGACCCGCAGCATCGGCGGCGAGGAGGGCTACAGCGTTCTCGAACGGCTCTGGACCCGACCCGCGGCCGAGGTGCTCACCGTGGCCGCTGGCGACGTCACCGGCGTCTCCCGTGCGGCGGTGCCCGCCGTGGCCACCGCCAGCCTGAGCATCCGCACCGTGCCGGACCAGCGGATCGCCGACGTCGCGGACCAGCTGCGCCGATGGGTCGCCGACACCATCAGCGACCGCGTCGAATACCGGCTGACCGTCTCCGAGGAGACCGCGCAGGAGCCGTATCGGACTCCACCAGATCACCCTGCCGTCGCCGTGCTCGCCGAAGCGATGCGCGACGGCTTCGGTCGGCCGGTCGGTCAGATGGCCAACGCCGGCGGTGGGCCTGCCGAGCTGCTGGCCCGCAAACTCGAGGCACCGGTGCTGTTCTTCGGCACCGGCCTGCCCGAGGACCGCTGGCACGACAGCGACGAGAGCGTGGCCGTGGACGTGCTGCTGGCCGGAGCCGTCACCCTGGCGCAGTTCTGGTCACGTCTGGCCGGCCCCGACCCCACCGCACCTGCGAACCTGGGCGCGGGCCCTGCCGAACCGCCGCTCACCCAGTCGCCACACCCGCGACATCGGTACCGGGGCAACCGGACCGGACGGTGGGACTGACTGATCGGTCCGGCAGCCCTCGGCGGAGTCGATCTCGGATGCGCGGGACAGCGGCGGTGCTGACCCGGTGGGGCCACGAGCGGCACCTAAGGGCCATCGGTTGAGGAACACGGAGCCCAGCGCCGCACCGGGCGGCGCGGCACACGATCGGAGAACGCAGTGTTCCGCCACGACCCGCACCTGCAGTTCCAGGCCAGGCCCGAGAAGCCCGACGCCCTGTTCGCGATGAAACTCCAGGAGATTCTCGGCGGACAGTTCGGCGAGATGACAGTGATGATGCAGTACCTGTGGCAGGGCTGGACCTGCCGGGTGCCCGGCAAGTACAAGGACATGATCATGGACATCGGGACCGAGGAGATCGGCCACGTCGAGATGCTCACCACGATGCTGGCCCGGCTGCTCGAAGGCGCCCCCGCCGAGACCACCGAGAAGGCCGTGGCCGCCAATCCGGTGCTCGCGGCCGTCATCGGGGGCATGAACCCGCAGCACGCGATCGTCGGCGGGGGCGGTCCGTTGCCTCGCGACAGCCAGGGTGTGCCGTGGAACGCCGGCTACATCGTCGCCAGCGGCAACCTGCTCGCCGACTTCCGTTCCAACGTCGCAGCCGAGGCGCAGAGCCGGCTTCAGACCAGCCGGGTGATGGGCATGACGGACGACCCGGGGGTGAAGGAGATGCTGCGGTTCAACCTCGCACGCGACACCTACCATCAGCAGCAGTGGCTGCTCGGGATCGAGCAGCTCATCGCCGACGGCTACGTCGAGCACGGCATCGAGAACTCCCAGGGCGACCAGGAGAATGCCGACCACAACCACACCTTCTGGAGCTTCGGCACCGACAGCCGCGCCTGTGAGGGCCGGTGGGCGCAGGGCCCCAGCCTCATCGGCGGACCGGACCTGGACTGCATCTCCGAGCCGGTCGCGCTGACCGACGACACTCCCCTGCCGCCACCGCCGGACCCGAAGCTGTTCGTCACGTACGACGGCTCGCAGGGGCCGGGCAAGCCCGGCACCGCCGCCGGCGCCCACCAGCAGGGACTCACCAACGTCGTGAAGAAGGTCAAGGACGCTCTCGAATGACCCGTACCGGAGCAGCCGGAATGAAGGCGCGGACAGGTAGGGCAGCCGGGTCGGATGTTCACGGCGTTTGACCCGGCGGTGGGCACGAATCGCCATACCGTTGGGGGCAGGTCGGCTCCCACGACCCGGGGCTGGACCGAAGCGGAGCGACCGGTCGGCCATTGGGCGGCGGTCACGAGGGGAGAGATTTCGGTGCCGAGCCAGGTGACCCCGGCCAGCCCGGTAGTGCGTCCGTACCCGGTGGCCGGGGCACCGCTGCTCTGTGACGCGCAGGATCACGGCCTGACCGGCAACGGTACGACCAACGACCAGCCCGCGCTCGCCGCGCTGGTCGACCAGCTGGGCGACGCGTTCGCCGCGGACGGGCGGGCGCGGGTGATCTACTGCCCGCCCGGGGTGTACGCCATCCGGGACGCCGCCACCGTGTGGCGCAGCGGGGTGTCGCTGATGGGCGCGGGGCCCGGCGCCACCCGGTTCGTGCTGAGCAACGAGGGCAACCGGTCCCAGGCGGTACCGCTGGCGTTCTACACGGCGCAGCTGCACGGGGCGAGCCCGGACCGTCATCTCGCCTACTGCACCTTCGCGGACTTCGAGATCGACGGCTCGGGGGTGGCGCAGTCGGCGTACGACCCGCTCGCCAAAGGGCTCGGGTTGCAGTACGTGACCGGCGGGCTGTTCCGGAACCTGTTCATCCACCACACGGCGGCCACCGGCTTCGGCTGCGACTTCCTCCAGGACACCCTGATCCAGGCGGTCCGGGTGCTCGAGTGCGGTCGGATGGACAACGGCATGGAGATGGGCGGTGCCGGCATCGGTATCGGCATCGGCGGATGGGGGGCGATGGAGCGGCTGACCATCGCCAACTGCGTGGCGGTCGGCAACGCAACCAACGGCATCTTCCTGGAGATGCAGCACCCCGATCGCCCTCAGCCCCGCGGGATCAGGATCGTCGGCTGCCACGCCGAGGCCAACCGGTTCGGCATCTCCGACTGGGGCGCCGACGGTCTCATCGTCACCGGGTGCACCATGACCGGAAACCTGGAGGCCGGTTTCCAGGTCTCGGCGAAAGGCACCACCGGCATCCCCGGCAAGGGTGGGCTGCTCACCGACTGCGTCCTGGACGGCAATCTGCGCGACGGGGTCAGCATCGGCAACACCGCCGGCCCCTACACGGTGCGGGGCAACCGGATCACCGGCAACGGCCGCTACGGCTACCACCACCAGGACCTCGGCGCCGGCGACCAGGCCGCCGCCGAGGAGATCGTCATCGAGAGCAACGACATCTGGGGCAACAGTCTCGACGGGATCCGCTTCGACCGGCCACTGACCGACGCCGTCATCATCAACAACCGGATCCGCAACAACGGCCGCCAGTGCGCCGAGGCCGCCGAGGGGGGCGGCGAGTCGGTCCGCTACAGCCGGACCAGCCTGGTCGACCAGCGTGCGAGCTGGACGGCCGACGGCCACCGCGGCAAGGTGCTACGCGTCGGCCACCGGTACGCCGTCGTGGCCGCCAACGACTCCACCACCCTCACCCTCACCCCGATCCGCCCCGGCAGCGCCAACAGTTGGAGCGCCGACACACCGTCGCCCGGCACCCCGTACGAACTGCCGGCCGCGCCCACCAGTCGGGCCGGCATCACCATCAACGCCGCCGCCGACTCGGTCACCATCCGAGGCAACCTGATCCGTGACACCAAGTCGCACACCCAGACCCACGGGATCCTGATCACCGATCGGGGTGGCTGCGTCAACTGCCGTGTCGTGGAGAACGATCTCGACGGCAATCAGTTCGCCATCCAGACCGACACTTCCCCCGGGGGTGGCTACTGGGAGGGCAACCACGGGGACCAGTGATCACCTGCCCGGCGTGATGCAGCACTTCGACCTGCCGGTCGAGTCCGTCAACGACGATCACCTGTGGTGACAGGTAGCCGTCGTCAGGCGGCGACCAACCGGACTACGAACTGGCAGCCCTCGGCGGTGTTGTTCACCTCGACCCGACCCCTGTGCGCTTCGACAAGCCCACGGACGATGGCCAGGCCAAGCCCTCCGGACGCCCCACCGTCGCCGGGGCTGGGAGTGCGGGCCGGTTCACCACGAAACGCGATGTCGAACAGCTGGGGAAGGTCGGCCGGTGGGATGCCGCCACAGGTGTCGGCAACGGACAGCCAGGCGTGCTCCCCCTCGCGGCCGGCCTCGATGCGGACGGTGCCGTCCTCCGGGGTGTAGCGGACGGCGTTCAGCAACAGGTTCGTCACCACCCGGGCCAGTTCCGGTTCGCTCGCGGCGACCATCGGCCACCCGGACTCGCTGGCGACCAGCTTGATCCGGCGAGCGTCGGCCAGCGGGGCGGTGCTGGCCAGCGCGTCCGAGACCACCTCGCCGAGCGGCACCGCCGTCAGCGACAACCGCAGCGCTCCCGCGTTGATCCGGGACAGCTCGAACAGGTCGTCGACGAGCCGGGTCATCCGGTCGGTCTCCAACCGGATCCGCCGGTGGTACTCGTCGACCGTGTCCGGGTCACGGACCACCCGGTCCTCCAGCGCCTCGGCCATGGCCCGCAGCCCGGCGAGCGGCGTACGCAGGTCGTGCGAGACCCACGCGACCAGGTCACGCCGCCCCTTCTCCAGCTGTCGTTCCCGCTCGCGGGCCTGATCCCGCCAGACGGCGGCGAGTGCCAGTCGGCGGCCGAAGTGTCCGCCGACGGCGAGGCTGACCACGGCTGCCGCCGCGACGGTGATCAGCACCACCTCAAGATCATGTGGGGAGAGGAACATCGCCTCCGCGACCGCCATCACCCCGACGGTGACGGCGACGACCGTGGTGGTGAGCAGCACGCTGAGGTGCACGATGATCGAGCTGCGCCGAAGCGCACGGAGCAGCACCGCGCCGACGAACCCGATGGCAAGTGCCGCGCCGAGAGAGATCGCAAAGATCAGCAGGAGGTCACGCATGGGCGGGCTCGTACCGGTAGCCGACGCCCCAGACGGTCACGATCCGCCGTGGATCGGCCGGGTTGGCCTCGATCTTCTCCCGCAGCCGGCGTACGTGCACTGTCACTGTCGAGTGGTCGCCGAAGTTCCAGCCCCAGACCTGGTCCAGCAGTTCGGCCCGCCCGAACACCTGGGACGGGTGCCGCAGCAGGTGGACGAGCAGGTCGAATTCGCGCAGCGTCAGGGCCAGTTCGGTGCCGCCGAGGCGGGCGGTGCGGGACGCGGGGTGCACCACCAGCTCGCCGTCGGTCAGCGCCTCCGGTCGTTCGGGTGGCGGTTCACTGCCGGCACGACGAAGCACCGAACGGACCCGCAGCACCAGTTCCCGGGGGGAGAAGGGCTTGGTCAGGTAGTCGTCGGCGCCGAGTTGCAGCCCGAGGATGCGGTCCGACTCGTCACCGCGCGCGGTCAGCATGATGATCGGTACGCCATCCGGACGGGCTCGCAGCTCCCGGCACACCTGTAGGCCGTTTATCCGGGGCAGCATCAGATCGAGCACGACCAGGTGAGGTGCCTGCCGCTGCACCGCCGCCAGAGCCGCTTCCCCGTCCGCGGCGAGGCTCACCTGGAAGCCGTCGTTCTCCAGGTAACGACGGATGACGTCGCTCACGGTCTGATCGTCGTCGACCACCAGCACGCGCTGTGTCACGAACCTCCCCCGTTCCGGCCCGTCATTCCCCGCACGTCCATCGGCCCAGCGTAGCCACGCAGCGTGGTCCGCCCGAACCTGCAAAAGCTTGCGAGGTTCTTACGGCTGCGCGAGCAGGCCCGCGCGGGCGTAGACGAGGTCATACGGTGACCGGAATGCGGATACTTGTCACCGGTGCGGCCGGATTCATCGGCTCGCACGTCGCCGATCTGCTCACCGACCACGGGCACGAGGTGGTGGCCGTGGACGCGCTCCTGCCGGAGGCGCACGGTGCGACATCACCACCCTGGGCCGAGCGGCACGATCTCGTCGTCGGCGACATCCGTGACCTGGAACTACTGACCGGGCTGCTCGCCGGGGTCGACGCGGTGTGCCACCAGGCGGCCATGGTCGGCCACGGCATCGACCCCGCCGACGCCCCCCGGTACGCCGCGCACAACGACCTCGGCACGGCCACCCTGCTCGCGGCGATGCACGCCACCGGGGTACGCCGCCTCGTGCTGGCCAGTTCGATGGTGGTCTACGGCGAGGGCCGCTACCACTGCCCGACACACGACATCGTCCGGCCCGCCGGCCGCCGCGCCGCCGACCTGGCGGAGGGCCGGTACGAGCCGACCTGCCCCCACTGTGACCGGGTGCTCTCCCCCGGTCTCGTGCCGGAGGACGCGCCGCTGGAGCCGCACAGCACGTACGCCGCCACCAAGCTGGCCCAGGAACACCTCGCCGGTGCGTGGGCCCGGCAGACCGGCGGGTCGGTCTGGGCACTGCGCTACCACAACGTCTACGGCCCGCGGATGCCCCGCGACACCCCGTACGCCGGGGTCGCGTCGATCTTCCGGTCGGCGCTGGCCGCCGGGCAACCGCCCCGGGTCCTGGAGGACGGGCGGCAACGGCGCGACTTCGTACACGTCACCGATGTCGCCGCGGCGAACCTGCTGGCGCTGACGACACCGGCACCGGAGCCGCTGGTCGCGGTCAACGTCTGCTCGGGTGAGCCGCACACCGTCGGCGAGCTGGCCCACGAGTTGGCCAGGGCGATGGGCGGGCCGGCGCCTGTCACGGTCGGGGGCGGACGGGCGGCGGACGTACGGCACGTGGTGGCCGATCCGGGCCGCGCGACCCGGCTGCTGGGTTTCACTGCCCGGACCGGTTTCGCCGCTGGCGTCGCTGACTTCACCACTGCGGTGATGCGGGCACCGGCGACGGTCAGGACACCGTCCACAGCAGGTGGTTGACGGCGAGCGCGGTCACGGCCTGGGCAGCCAGCCACCACCGTCGGTGGCTGGCGGGTAGGTGCGCGGTGGCGACCAGCAGCCAGACGGTGAACGGCAGCCAGATGCGCTCCACCTCGGCCTTGCTCAGAGCGGACAGGTCCGCCGCGAGCACCGCCACCGCCGCCGCGATGGGCAACCACACAGTGGGTCCGACGCTGGCGAACCGCTGCCGGAGGGTCGCCGCGAGCGGACGGCCCGGCCCTCGGATCGGTAGGGCGGCCACCGCCCGCCGCACCGCTGGCCCGAGTACCGGGCCGGCCGAGAGCAGCAGGGCGGCCAGGTTCGCCCAGACCCAGTAACCGAAGGGACGTTCCGCCGCCCAGCCCTGGTAGTAACGACGTGCCACCAGCTGGTAGCCGTCCAGCCACCAGAAGCCGGCCAAGGTGAACACGGCGACAACCGCCGCGACGGCCGCCGCCGCGAGCAGGAACACGCCGAGGCGGTCCCGGGCCCGGAGCAGCACCACGGTCACGGCGAGCACCCCGACCAGGACGAACCCGTACGACAGGTAGAGCGCGAGACCGAGCAGCAGGCCGCCGGGTACGGCCCCGCCTCGACCACCCACCGCCAGCAGCGCCAGCCCGGCCGCGACCACCGCGGCGAAGATCCCGTCCGCGGACGCGCCCACCCAGACCGCCCCCGGGAAGAGAATCAGGAACGGCCACACGGCCCGAGCCGCGCCCTCGGCGCCGAGCGCCCGCAACGTCACCGGAACCGACACCGAGACGGTGGCTCCGAGCAGCACACAGGCGAGCCCCGCGGCAGCCCCGCCGCCCAGACCGATCCGTTCCAACCCCACGAAGAACAGCAACGCGCCCGGTGGATGACCAGCGGCGTGCGTGGACCACGAATCGGGCTGGAAGTCGAGGATCCGGGCGGCGAAGCCGGACAACATGGTGCCGACATCCGTCACCCGGGGCACCTCATGCAGGTACTCGGCCTGCACGGTGAGCCGCTCGGTCAACCCGGCGGACCAGCCGTCAACCAGGGCCAGCGACAGTGTCCAGAGCACCGAGGCGAGGTATCCGACCGCCAGCAACTGCGGCCACCGCGTGTCGGTCGCCCAGCGCACGCCGCGCCAGACGACCAGTGCCGCGACAAGAAGCGCGACGGGGGTGCCCACACCCAGATGAGGCTGCCAACTGGCGTAGAGCGGAGCGGCGTCAGCGTGCAGCCGCACACCCCGATGGTTGAGCAGTGCCCCGACGGTGACGGCGGCGGCGAGCAGTGCCACCTCGGCACCGAGGACGATCAGGTCGGCGCGCCGGGATCGTCCCGGCCGGGTCATCGTGGTCATGGTGACGGCCGACGATACGACCTCCGACCAGGGATCCGACGGCTCGACGATGAGACGTCAGGGACTCGTAAGACCCGTTGCCGCGTAAGCGATTCGTAAGGCGGCACGGCGGTCGGATCGGCGCGTGGCGGGCCTAGCGTCGCCGGTATGCACACAACGATCGACGTGGTGCTGCCGTGTCTGGACGAGGCGGCCGCACTGCCTGCCGTACTGAGCGGGCTACCGCCGGGCTACCGCGCTCTGGTGGTCGACAACGGCTCCACAGATGGTTCGCCGGTCATCGCCGCCGAGTACGGCGCCCGGGTCGTGCACGAGCCGAGACGCGGGTACGGCGCGGCAGTGCACACCGGCCTGCTGGCGGCGGACGCGGATCTCGTCTGCGTCCTCGACGCGGACGGCTCGTTCGATCCAGCCGAGCTGCCCAGGCTCGTCGCGGCGGTGCTCGACGGTCGGGCGGATCTCGCCGTCGGGCGGCGGCGACCGGTCTCGGCGGACGCCTGGCCGTGGCATGCCCGTGCCGGCAACGCGCTGGTCGCGGCGCTGCTACGACGCCGTGGCGTGCCGGTGTACGACATCAGCCCGATCCGGGTGGCCCGTCAGGCGGCGTTGCTGCAACTCGGTGTCAACGACCGGGCGTTCGGCTATCCCCTGGAACTGCTGCTCCGCGCGGCCGGGGCGGGCTGGCGGATCGTCGAGCTGGACGTCGCGTACGCACCCCGGGCCGCCGGCACCAGGTCGAAGGTCTCCGGGTCGGTCAGGGGCACCGTGCGGGCGGCCCGGGACTTCGCCGGAGTGCTGCGCGCCGGCATCGGAGGTGGGAGATGAATGTCCTGCTCCTTGTCGCGAAGGCGCCGGTCCGGGGGCTGGCCAAGACGCGGCTCTGCCCGCCCGCTGATCCCGCACAGGCCGCCCGGATCGCGGCGGCGGCGCTGCTGGACACCCTGGCGGCGGTGCGCGCCACCGCGTCGACCATTCCCGTGCTGGCCCACACCGGTCTGTTCGCCGACGCCGAGTTCGGCGCGGCGCTGACCGCCGCGCTGACGGGTTGGCACCTGATTCCTCAGCGCGGCGACACGTTCGTCGACCGTCTCGCCAACGCCCACGCCGACACCGGTATGGCCTTCCCCGGCCGACCGGTGCTGCAGATCGGCATGGACACACCGCAGGTCACGCCGGCCCTGCTCACCGCCGCGCTGGAGCGACTCGCCGAGCACGAGGCGGTGTTCGGACCAGCACTCGACGGTGGCTGGTGGGCACTCGGGTTACGCGATCCGGCCAACGGGAGCGTGTTGCGCGACGTACCCATGTCGACCGCCGACACCGGTCGACGCACCCTCGCCGCTCTTCGCGGGCGCGGCGTACACCCGGCGATCCTGCCCGTCCTGCGGGATGTCGACGACTGGCCGACGGCGCTGGCGGTCGCGGCCGACCTGCCCGGCACCCGGTTCGCGGACGCCGTGGCGTCGGTAGGCGGCCAACTGGTGAGCGGACGCCTCCGGTGAGGTCGACGATCAGTCTCGACGGTTTCGACGTGGTGCTGGGCAGGCTCGACGCGTGGGCCGCCGATCAGGACGATTCCGGTACGCCGGCCGCCGCGTTGTCCCCACAGCAACGCGAACACTGGCTGGTGCACGCCGACGGGCGACGTGACCTGCTGCCGGTCCGCCGCTGGCACGGCCCACCCGAACCAGCGATCGAGTCCGTCGCCGCCCGGTGCACCGGCCCCACGATCGACCTCGGCTGCGGCCCCGGCCGGCTGACCATGGCACTCGCCCAACGAGGCCTCGTCGCACTGGGGGTGGACATCTCCGCCGAGGCGGTACGCCTGACCCGGGGCCGGGGTGTGGTCGCCCTGCGACGAGACGTCTTCGAACCACTTCCCGGTGAGGGGCGGTGGGCACACGCCCTGCTCGTCGATGGCAACATCGGCATCGGCGGGGACCCGGTCCGACTGCTGCGCCGGTGCGGCGACCTGATCGCGGCCGACGGGACGCTGGTGGTCGAGGTGGACCCTCCCGGCGCCGGCCTGTGGCAGGGACAGGCGTACGTCCTGTCCTGCTCGCGCCGGGGATCGGCGTTCAGCTGGGCACGCGTCGGGGTGGAGGCGATGGACCGCACCGCGGCCGCCGCCGGCTTGCGGGTCGTCGACGGTTTCCGGTCCGGCCCGCGCTGGTTCACCGAGTTGGCGCGCCGATGAACCGCAAGCCACGTGTTCCCACCCCGGAGGACTTTCCGGCGCCGTCACACTCGCCACTGGTCGCCGCCCGCCTCGGCCTCTGGCTCGGGGTGGCGTTCGGGCTGTGCTTCGTCACCGGACTGCTCAGCCACTACATCCAGCACCCGCCGGGCTGGTTCACCTGGCCGACCCGACCGGTCAACCTCTACCGGGTCACCCAGGGCGTGCACGTGCTCTCCGGGATCGCGGCGATCCCGTTGCTGCTTGGCAAACTGTGGAGCGTCTACCCCCGGCTGTTCGTCCGCCCGCCCCTGCGCCAGCCGATCCGGTTGTCCGCGCACGTCCTCGAACGGATCTCCGTCCTGGTCCTGGTCTGCGCCGCGTTCTTCGAACTGGTCACGGGCCTGTTCAACGTCGCTCAGTCGTACCCGTGGGGGTTCTTCTTTCCGACGGCGCACTACGCGGTCGCCTGGCTGGTGGTGGGCGCGTTGCTGCTGCACATCGCCGTGAAGCTCCCGGTCGCCAGCGCGGCGCTACGAACGCCACTGCGACGGGAGGAGGTGGGTGAGGCCGCGTCCACCGGGCGCGACGATCGTGACTCGTCCGGACGGCGCGTCTTCCTGCGTACCTCGGCAGGCGTCGCAGGCGTCGCCGTGCTGGCCACCGCCGGGGTCACAGTGCCGTGGCTGCGTCGGGTGTCGCCGCTGGCCTGGCGGTCCGCGTCCGGACCGCAGGGCGTGCCGATCAACCGTACGGCGGCGGCCGCCCGCATCGTCGTTCCACCGGACTGGCGGCTGGAGATCGTCTGGCCGGGCGGCCGGGGCACCCTGTCCCTGGCCGAACTGACCGCCCTGCCACAACACACTGCGGCACTGCCGATCGCCTGTGTCGAGGGCTGGAGCGTCTCCGCCAACTGGACCGGCGTGCCCGTCGTCGAGCTGCTCCGACGGGCCGGGGCGCCGACCGGCAGACCGGTTCGGGTCTCCTCGCTGGAGACCGACGGCCTCTACGCGGCAAGCACACTCCCGGCGGCCCATGCCGGCGACCCGCTGACCCTGCTCGCACTGCGGATCAACGGCGAAGAGCTGTCCGCCGACCACGGACACCCCTGCCGTCTCATCGCTCCGAGCCGGCCGGGCGTCCTCCAGACCAAGTGGGTGGCCCGGCTGGAGGTGCTGCGGTGAGAGCCGTCCGCCTGCTGCTGGCCGCACTCGGTGCCGCGGCGGCGGCGTACGGCGGTTGGCTGCTCCTCCCCCAGCTCGGCACCACAGTGCCCTGGCTGATCGGCGGCCCGGTGCTGCACGACCTCCTGGTGGCACCGCTGGTCGGGCTGGTCGGGCTGGCGCTGGGCCGGCTGGTGACAGACCGGCTACGCCGGGCCTGGATCAGCGCGGGCCTGCTGGCCAGCGCCACATTGCTGCTGATCGCGGTGCCACTGCTGTGGCGACCGCCCTCGGCACCTCCGAACCCGGGCCTGCCGGACCGCGACCATCCGCTGGGCCTCGCTGCTGGGCTGGCCGTCATCTGGGCCGTCACCGCTGCCGCTCTGGTGGTCGGCACGGTCAGCCGCCGCGTCCGGGACCGACGAGCCGACCGCCAGTGAGTGGGTCCCACACGCGCTTCGCTCCACTCCGAGGAGGAGTTCGCATGTCAGGACAAGTCCCCACTACCGACCGACCACCGATCGGCGTGATCGGCGGATCCGGGTTCTACGAGTTCCTCGACGACGTCGCCGACCTCACCGTCGACACCCCGTACGGACCGCCAAGCGACGGTCTGTCCATCGGGAGACTCGCCGGACGTCCGGTGGCGTTCCTGCCCCGCCACGGGCGGCGTCACACCGTAGCGCCGCACCGCATCAACTACCGGGCCAACCTGTGGGCGTTGCGAGCGGTCGGTGTCCGCCAGGTGCTCGCAGCGGGCGCCGTGGGCGGCCTGCGACCGGATCTGGGCCCCGGGACCCTCGTCGTACCGGACCAACTGGTCGACCGGACCAGCGGCCGCGAGCAGACCTACCACGACGGAACGCCCGGCGCCGACGGGCAACTGCCCGGGGTGGTCCATGCTCCGTTCGCCGACCCCTACTGTCCGGTCGGACGCGCCACGGTCCTCGACGCCGCCCGCTCCGCCGACTGGCAGCCGGTCGACGGCGGCACCATGGTCGTCATCGAGGGGCCCCGGTTCTCCACCCGCGCCGAGTCACGCTGGTATGGCCGAGAGGGGTGGTCGGTCGTCGGCATGACCGGCCACCCCGAAGCGGTTCTGGCACGCGAACTGGCACTGTGTTACACCGCGCTGTCGCTGGTGACCGACCTCGACTCCGGCGTCGAGGTCGGTCACGGTGTGACCCAGCAGGAGGTGTTCGCGGTCTTCGCACGAAACGTCGATCGCCTGCGCGGCCTGCTCAGCGAGGCGGTGAAGACGTTGCCGGAGGGCCAGGACGACTGCCCCTGCGACTGGAGCCCGGCGGGCACGGAGAACGGCACCACCGATGACGCTCGACATGACTAGTGTTTCGGTATGGCACAACGACTCGTCAGCGTGTGGCAACCGTTCTTCCTCGTCAGCGAAGGTCGGGGTGCGGCCATCGATGCCGCGACCGAGCTGGAGGAGCTCGGCTATGCACGGCTCTGGTTCTCGGGCGGTTTCGGGGAGAACGTCGCTCCCCGCTTCCGGGAGATCCTGGACGGGACCACCCGCATCGGGGTCGCGTCGGGGATCGTGAGCATCTGGCACTCGTCGCCCCCTGAGGTGGCGGCATTCGCCCTGGACGCGGAGCGGGCACATCCCGGCCGGTTCCTGCTCGGCCTCGGCGCCAGTCACGCTGTGCTGCTGGAAGGCAGTGGCACCGCCTACCGCAAGCCGTATTCGAAGATGGTGGATTACCTCGACGGTCTTGACGCTGCCGGGCTCCCTCCGGAGCGGCGGATCCTGGCCGCACTCGGCCCGCGGATGCTCGAGCTGTCCCGCGACCGTTCAGCCGGGGCGCACCCATACTTCGTCCCTGCCGAACACACCGCCGAGGCCCGCGCGGCACTCGGGCCAGACCGGCTGCTCGCTCCCGAGGTCGCGGTGGTCCTCGACGCAGACCCCACCACCGCGCGCGCCACGGCCCGGCAGTACACGAGCGGATATCTCGCCCTGCCGAACTACACCAACAACCTGCGGCGATTCGGCTGGACCGACGAGGACTTCGCCGGCGGCGGCAGCGACCGCCTCGTCGACACCCTGATCCCCTGGGGCACGGCCGAGCAGGTCGCGGCCGGGCTGGAAAAGCACTACCAGGCTGGCGCGGACGAGGTGGCGGTCCAGGTGCTCAACGGCGGTGACGCCGCAGCGTTCCCCGCCGACGCGTTCCGCGCTCTCGCCGCGATCCTGATCTGACCTTCCGCAGAAGGCCCGCGTCCGGTGTGAGGTGATGGGGTGGTGACAGCAGAGGCAGCGGGAGCCTTCCGCCGGACGCCGCTCGAGCGAGCAGATCAGCAGGTCGCCTGGGCCCGGGCTGACCAGGCCTTCTTCGCTGCCGGAGCGTGTCACATCCTCGCCTGGGCCTGTCGAGACGCATACCCGGCCCGGTCGATCGACGTGGCGGCGGTGCGTCTGGCGGGCGACACCCAGATCTTCCACGCCTACGCGAGCTGGAATGGTTGGGCGTTCGACCATTCGGGGTGGAATCCGGAGCCGCAACTGTTGGCCGTCAATGCCGACTTCGAGGGCCATCCGCTGGACCGCGTCGGGATCACTGTCGATCTGGCTGAATTCTGTGCGGAGCACCACCACCGGATGCCGGACCAGTTCTGGCGCGACCCAGTGCCCCGTGCTCGCCGGTATGTTGGCCGGTTCACCCCGCCCTGGGCGTAGCACCAGTCGGGCTCAGGCCGAACCACTCGGAGTGCTCGGAGAAGGTGAGTTTCTTCAGCGCCTGCCGCATGCGGCCACTCTAGGTAAGGACGGCCGGCCGCAGAGGCAAGATCACCACTCATACGATAGGCACCCTAGGATCGGGCGGTATGACGTCAGCCCCTGCCGCCACAGCCTTCGACTCGCTGCGCCTCGACGCCGTACCCGATCAGGAGGCGCTTCGCCGGGTCTACGAACTCCCCAGCGACGCGGCCGTGCGAAAGCAGATGACCGAACTCACCGAGCAGACCCGGCGGCTGATCGCCTGCTCGTCGCTGGTCCTCGTGGCCAGCGTGGACGCCGAGGGCAACTGCGACGTCACCCCGCGCGGCGGCCCCGCCGGGTTCGTCGCCGTCCTGGACGCACGGACGGTGGCGATACCGGACGCCACCGGCAACAAGCGTCTGGACACCTTGCAGAACGTTGTCGCCACCGGGCGGGCCGGGCTGATGTTCGTCATCCCCGGCCGCACCACGACGCTCAGGGTGAACGGCCGGGCCTGCGTCTCCACCCGCCCGGAGCTGCTGTCGCAGCTGACCGCCGTGGGCAAGCCACCGGCCAGCGCGCTGGTGCTGGGGATCGAGGAGGTCTACCCGCACTGTCCCAAGGCGCTGCTGCGCAGCGGGGCCTGGAAGCCGGAGCAGTGGCTGCCAGCGGACGCCCAGCCGACCTCGGCCGAGGTGACGCTGGCCCAACTGCGGATGCCGGAGCTGACCATCGCCGACATCGAGAAGACGGAGGCGGACTCGCTGAAGTACCGGTACGAGTGATGGGACAAGCGCCTCAGGCCGATTGTGTGTCACCGTTCGCGGACTTCTTCGCGTACCCGCTCATCGGTCAGCGGCGCACCCGGTAGCGCAGGTGGAGCACCCGGTTACCCGGAATCACCGCGTCAGGTTCCTCCAGCAGGTGCTGTGCGTCGACGGACCCGAAGTAGCGCTTGCCGGACCCGAACACGACGGGTACGACGTCCATACGCACCTCGTCGACCAGGCCCGCGGCAAGCACCTGTCCACCGACGTCGCCAGCGGCGACCTCGACGATGCGGTCACCCGCAAGCTCCTGCGCCCTGGCCACGGCTGCCTCGACGCCGTCGACGAAGTGAAACGGCGCCTCGGGGTCCCAGCCCTCGGGCTGCGGCCGGTGCGTCACGACGACCACGTGGTCGATCCCGCTCGGAGGCTTCCCGTCCCAGCCGTCCGTCATGTCGAAGACGTGGCGGCCGGCGATCGTCGCCCCGATCTGGTCCCAGTAGGACCGGGTGTAGTCGTAGGACGCCTGTGACACCTTCAACGCGCCGCTCTCGTCCAACGGCACGTCACCGCTGAGCAACCAGTCGAACAGCGGTCCGGGCTGGTCGTTGTCGTCGGCGATGAAGCCGTCCACCGACACCGAGCTGTACATGACCACTTTGCCCATGGGCGCTCCTCTGATTGGGGATGCCCTCAGGTTAGAGTCTCGTGAGCTGCCGTTCTTGTAAGAAATCAATCGGCCGGTAGCGGCCAGCCGTCCAGCACGTGGCCGGGATGTTCGCGCAGGAACCGTCGCCGGACTTCGACGTACCGTGTCGGTGTGAGCCCGGTGAACGCGCGGAACTCGTGGCCGAAGTGGGCCTGGTCGAAGTAGCCCGCGCTACTGGCGAGGTCGGCCCAGTCGATCGGTTCTGCGGGGTTGATCGAGAGCACGGTGGCGGTGAAGCGGTAGGTGCGGGCCAGCCGCTTCGGCGTGACGCCGATGAGCTCCTTGAACCGCTGTGCCAGGTGAGTGCTGCTGACACCGGCTGAAACCCTCAGGTCATCGATAGCCACCGCCCCGCTGGTCGCCGCGATCACGCTGCTCGTGTGGCGGACCAGCCCCAGGCCGGCCGCGTCGCCCAGCCGTCGCATCAGCTCCTGCTCCAACAGCGTCAGCATCTCGTGAGGTCCGTCCGCCGTGTTCAGCCGGTCTCGCAGCTCAGCAATGGCCGGCCGGCCCCACACCTGCTCCACCGTCACCGGCCGGTCACACAGCTCGGCCGCGGGCATCGGCAGGAACAGCGCCAGCCCCCAGGGCTTGAAGTGCACGCCGACGGACCGGGTCACCGACGGATAGCTGAACTCGAAGGCGCGGGTGGGCATGGTGACCACGCAGCCGTCGGCGTACTCGGCCGTCTCGATGTCGGTGCGGGCACGGATGCGGAACGGCGCCCCGAGGTTGACGATGAGGAACGCCGCCGGACTTGCCGGCAGCGTCAGCCGGGCGTACGGCGGCGCACCCTCCAGGTAGTAGAGGTCGTCGATCAGCCCGTCCAGCGGCGGTCGCGGCACTCTGGACACATACTCCACGCGCACAGCATCGCCGACGCGGCGCCGGCCGCAACATTGACTGGCCGGTCTACGAGTCGTCTCGGCCCTGCCAGGTCGTCAGACAAGCCTCGTTACCCTCGATATCGGCGAGAACCCAGAAGGCGGGAGCATCGGACGCGGACACAAGTCGGCCACCGGCCGTCAGCGCGGCTTCGATCCGCCGTGGTGCCTCGTCGTGCGGGACACAGATGTCGAAGTGGATGCGATTCCGGTCCGGGCGTGGCTGGTCCATCTGCTGAAACCAGATCGTCGGACTCTGCCCGACCGGGTCGACGATCGGATCCTTGGGACCGTCGGCTCCCGGCTCGTCCGTGTAGCCCAGCACGGCCTTCCAGAACGGCCGGACCGCTGCGATGTCGAGCGCGTCGACAGCGATCTCCACGAGCTGAACCGATCGCGGCGCTCCCGTACCAATCTCAGGCTCCGTCCGTAGCCAGACGGTCCGCATGGCGGCGGAAATCCGATGCGCAAGGTCGATATCGCAAGCGGTGAGCGCCGCCTGATCCATCGACTGAAGGGTCAAGACGACCCGGTCTGGCCGGATATCAGCGCGTAGGTGCCCATCGGCGTCGCTGCCGCACGCCGCCACCACGCGCGCCGCCACGTCGGTTGCCTGGACCAATGAGCCGACGGGGACCGACGTGCGCAACGCGCCCAGCAGATATCGCCATCCCTGGTCGCTGATCGCGTCCGAGGCCGCCCGCCGACTCAGTGTCTGTTCCATTCAGGCATCCTCACATGTGCCCGTCGTGACTTCCGCCCGCTGGCAATCGCGGCCTGGTCGGCGAGGATCCGCACCATCGCCACGGTCCGCATCACCTCAGGCCGAGTCGAACCTCAGACGGCCGTGCGCGACCACTGCTGGTTGGCGCCGGTGTTGCACGAATACTGCTTCAGGACCACGCCGTCAGCGGTCGACAACGCCGGTACGTCCACGCATTTGCCGCTGTGGCGGGCGCGGAGCTGGAAGTAGCTACCGTTGGTCACCATCTGGAACTGCTGGTTGGTGCCGGTGCCGCAGGTGTACTGGACGAGCTCGGCACCGTCGGCGGTGGAAGCGCTCACCACGTCGAGGCACTTTCCGCTGTGCCGGCTGACGATGCGCCAGTAGCCGCTGCCGGCGTCCTGGAACTGCCACTGCTGCCACGCATTGCCGCCGTAGGTGTACTGACCGACGCGCGCACCGTTGTCGGTGTTCGGTGACTGGACGTCCATGGCCTTGCCGCTGTGCCGCGCGGTGATCCGGTAGAACGTGCCCGTTGCCGGCGGAGGCGTCGTGGGGCCTCCCCCGATGGTGTCGCCCCACGCGTACCGGATCTGGTCAGCGCCGGAGGTGTTGCGGACCGTCAGGTTGAGGTCGGTGCCGCTGCCGCTGAGGGAGAACATCGAATACCAGTCGTATCCGATGCTGCCCGGTTTGCCGCCGAGGGCAGGCCAGTAGGTGCCGCCCATCTGGTTGTCGCGCATGACCTGGGCCATGGCGCGGATGTGTCGCACGAAGTTGTCCGTGCTGCTGGCGTCGGCGTAGTTGCGGCCGTCGTTCATGGGCGCGCCGAACTCGGTCGCGACCGCCCGTGAGGCGCAGTTGCCGAGACGGGTCTGCATGTGGCTTCGGAAGGCGTCGTAGGTCATCGCGCCGTAGAAGAAGGCGTAGTGGTGGAAGGACAGCAGCGTCGCGTTGAAGCGGCTGTCGTTGCAGATGTCCCGCAGGTCCTGGCTGAAGCCGGTGCCGCCGATGAGCACCCGACCGGGCACGGCCGAGTAGTGGTAGCTGAGCCAGTTGGCCGCAACCGTGCGCCACTCCGCCGAGCTGTAACCGTGCGGCTCGTTCATCGGCTCGAAGTAGACGTTGGTGTTCGAACCGTACGTGTTGGTCACCGTCGACCACATCGCGTTCCAGGCGGCGAGGTTGGTGATCCTGCCGCCGGAGGCGGCGCCGTCCTCCCAGTAGGCCAAGATGACCTTGAATCCGCGGGCGGTGGCGGCGTCGATGGCGCCTCGGTAGGCCTCCCACCACGCCGTCCCCACCGTGTGGGTGTTGATGGGCAGCCGGACGGTGTTGACCCCCATGGTGGAGGCCATGTCGTCGTAGAGGGCATTGGCCTTGGCCCGCACTGTCGCGTTGCTGTCGGACGAGCTCAGGCCCTGTACGACGAGCGGGCCGGTGCTGAAGTTGTCACCCAGCACGGCCCAGTTCATGCCGCGGAACTGGCTGGTGGCGGCAGTGGCCGGCGACGACGTGACGACGACGACGCCGACCATCGCTGTCATCGCGGCCGCCAGGGCGATCAGTATCCGGCGCATCAACCGGGTGCTCCGCGATACGTGCTCCAGGGGCAAGCTGGTGTGTCATGACCTGTCCAATCGGTGTCACCCGCAGTCGGGGTTCAGCTCGTCACGCGGAAGGTGGCATCGGCGCGACTCTGCGCGTCGGAGACCGGGTCGAGCCGGAGCAGGTAGGCGTAGTGCCGGATGTAGCGGTCCGGGTGGCTGTAGGACTGGAATGACGTCCACGAGGAGTTGGCGAGGCCCGCGACCTGCCGGAACGTGGAGTCGGCGGCGAAGGTGGCGGTGCCGTCATTGGCTTCCAGCCGGAAGTCGAACCCGTAGTGGCGCAGGTAGTGGCCCGGGAAGTTGACCGACTGGATGGAGACAGTGCCGGAGCCGACCAGGCCGGGCACCACCCGCCACTGGCCGTCCTGCGCGGGACTGACGTTCGGGTCGATGCGGACGTCGTAGTCGGCGTGGCGCACATACCGGTCCTGGAAGTTGTACGACTGGACCCGGCTGATCGCGGTGGCGGGCCAGCGGGCGAGCACGCGGCTCTGCTCCG
This sequence comes from Micromonospora sp. A202, assembly GCF_006715105.1. Taxonomy (NCBI): domain Bacteria; kingdom Bacillati; phylum Actinomycetota; class Actinomycetes; order Micromonosporales; family Micromonosporaceae; genus Micromonospora; species Micromonospora sp. A202. The sequence goes on from NZ_VFMP01000001.1 coordinate 4,014,729, forward strand.
CGGCGGTCAGGTTGAGGATCGAACCGTGTCGCTTCTTGGTGCCACCCATGGCGTACGAGCCGGACGCCGGCAGCCGGAAGGCACTCGGGCTCGACGGGTTGGTGGTCAGGACGGGCAGGTAGCCGCGCCCGGTGGCGTACTGGTCAAGGTAGAGAACCCACTCGTTGCGGGAGTTGAACTTCATCCACATCGGGCCCTCGACGAGGGCCCCGGTCAGCCCGATGCCGGACAGGTTCCCGAGGGTCGTCCAGGTGCCGAGCAGGGAGTTGCTGCCCTCGATGGTGATCTGGTCGTCCCGGGAGGCCCGGACGTAGCGGTAGGCGCCGACGCCGGTCGGCACCTCGACGATCTGGGTGTCGATGATCTCCTGGCTGCCGGGCCGGCTGAGGTAGACCTGCGGCGTGGTGATGCTGCGGAAGTCCGCCGTGCGCGAGTAGTAGATGCGGTGCTTGGCCGACCCGTTGAGCGGTACGTTCGTCGCCCAGTAGAGGACGTAGTCGCCGGTGGCAGGGTTCCAGATCGCCTCCGGAGCCCAGGCGTTACGTCCGTCCGGGATCGGGCCGGCGACGTTCAGCAGCCACGGCGCCGACCAGTTGACCAGGTCGGTGGACTCCCACACGACCAGGTTGCGGCTGCCGTTGTTGATCGCGGTCGACCAGTCCTGTCCGCAGCCGATGCACAGGTCCGTGGCGATGATCCAGTAGCGGTCACCGGCGGGCGAGCGGACCAGGGCGGGGTCGCGGACGCCACGGGTGCCGACTGTGGAACGCAGCACGAGCCCGCCGTTGTTGAGGTCGGTCCAGCGTAGGCCGTCGGTGCTGTGGGCGAGGTAGATCTGCTGGTTGGTCGACGACTCGCCGGTGAAGTGCGCCATCAGGTAGCCGACGGTCGGATCCAGCGCGGCTGCCTCCTTCGGCGTCGCCGCCGACCAGGTGGTGAACAGCAGGCACGCGGCGACCGCCACCGCGCAGAGCCGGGCAAGGACTCTCGACATGGGTCTCTCTCCTTCGCGGAGGGGCATACGAGGAGGTCGGATGGTGTTAGCGCTAACAGAAGTGCTGCGGCGAGGCTTGGGTTCTGCGGTTTTCTAGGCGGCAGTGACCTGGCGGAACGGGTGGCTCTGGCGCTTCAGGTTGACGCAAGCGCCATGTGTCCACTTCGTTAACGTCACGTTGCAGACCAGTGTTAGCGATCGCATCTGGAGTGTCAAGGCATCGAAGAACTTCGTTCGACCGAGGTTCCGCCACCACGGCGAGCGGCGGTGCCGGTGGCGCGCCGACGTGCTCCACTCGGCGCAGCACGGCCTGCGACCTGCCACTGAGCCAACGAGCGCAGGTGCCCGGTGACGAACCAGACCGTGGGCAACGCCTCCTCTCATGGTGTCGCCGGCTTCCAGCCGGTCAGCCGAGCGCGGCGGTCAACGGTCGGGCAACAGCTTGAGCCACTGCCCGCTGTCAGAGTGCTCCGGAGCCAGTTCACCGAGAGGATTGTCGGCATGTGGAGCCGGGATCTCGACGTACTGGTACCGACGTGGCAGGGCGCGGACGACCTCTGTCTGCGCGAGGGCGCGACCGCACTGGCTGCCCTCACCACCCCTGGAACACACCCGCGAGCTCGCCGAGCGGGACGGCGCACGGCATACCCCTGCGGCTGCTGCTCGATGGCGACGTGGACGGCGCACTGCCGGATGCCCACTGTCTCTCGCCGGAGCAGGTCGGCTCGACCACCCCCGGCGACAGGTGGCGGGTGCAGCTCTGGTCGCCTGCCGGCGATCTCCCCGCGCGTCGGCTCAAGCAGTGGCGTCAACCTGCCGTCTGAGCACTTCGTACGATCCTGGACATGCCTGATCTGCGGCGCTAGGTTGAAACGTCATTGATGACCATCTTTATGATGCACAGGTACGGGGGCCCGCATGTCCACGTCTGTCACTCGCCGCACCGTCCTGGCCGGTGGTGCTGGTGCCGCCATCGGCTTCGCGCTGCCCGGCACCGCAGCCCACGCCGGTGGCCACCACCCCACCAGCGTGAGATTCACCCTCGACGCGAGGACCCTTGACGGCGGTGAGCAGGTCACCTCGGTCACCCTGGAGACCGGCCGGCTCGGGCCGATCGACCCGGCCGGGCTGACCCCCGGCACGTTCACCGTCCACGCCAAGGCCACCAGCCCGATCCCGATCGCTACCGGGGACCAGATCTTCAGCGAGTACGACCTGGACCGCACGGTGACCACGGCCCGGCTCGACCGGCACGGAAACATCGTGCTGGAGCTGAGCCACGCCGAAGGTCAACTCGGCGGTGGCACCCTCGGCTACATCGTGAGCAGGGGCCGCAACGTCCGGCTGGACCTCGTCTACACCATCAGGCAGAACACCCCACTCGTCCGGCGCCACGGCTCGCCGGTCACCATCACGCGCTTCGTGCAGGGGCGGCTGTCGAACGCCGAGGTGGACGCGTTCAGCCACCACGTCTCCGGCTCGGGCCTGAAGTACCGGCTGTACTCCCCGGAGCGCTCGCCCCGCCACGGTCGGCGGCCGTTGATCCTCTGGCTGCACGGTGGCGGCGAGGGTGCCTCCCTGCCCGACGACTACTACGACAACGAGACCACGCTGCGCGCCAACCGGGGTGCCCTGGGCTTCGCCACTCCGGAGGCTCAGCGGATCTTCTCCGGCGCGTACGTCGTCGCTCCGCAGAGCACCTCCTACTGGATGGAGGACGGCCCCCGGTTCGCCCCGTTGATCCGCGAGATCGTCCAGGACCTCGTCCGCCGCAAGCGCGTCGACCCGGACCGGATCTACGTGGCCGGTTGCAGCAACGGCGGCTACATGTCCCTGGAGATGACCGTCGCCTATCCCGACCTGTTCGCCGCGTCGGTGCCGATCTGCGGCGTCGTCGAGCCGCTCAGCGGGGAGGGGCCGCCGCTGATCACCGACGAGGAGCTGGCGAAGATCCAGACCCCGACCTGGCTGGTCACCTCGCTCGACGACGACACGGTGCCACCCGAGACCAACACGATCCACGCCCACGACCTCATCCCGGGCTCACTGATCACCCTGTACGACCACGTCGTCTGGAACGGCTACCAGTTCCCCGGTCACTGGTCCTGGATCTACGTGGCCCGCAACGACCCGAGTCGCAACGGCACCCACATCTGGCAGTGGATGGCCCGCCGCCGTCGGTGATCCGCCGTCCGAGGTCAAGCGGGCGGGCGCACCGTCGGCTGGAGCAAGCTTGTCCCATCCCTGTGCTCCAATCCCGTCATGCATGTCGTCGTCACAGGCGCACTTATTGAGAACGGCGCGGTCCTGCTGGTACACCGCAGCCCGACCCGCCGGGCATACCCGGATCTCTGGGATCTGCCCGGGGGGCATGTCGACACGGGCGAGTCCGAACTACAAGCGCTCGCCCGTGAGATGCGCGAGGAGCTCGGTGTTCAGATCGTGGCGGAGTCCGCCTCACGGTTGGGCGACTGGCATGCCGGCAGTGGCGAGGACGCCGTTCACGTGGGCGTCTGGCAAATTGGAGACTGGGTCGGCTCCCCCACCAACCGCGCACCCGAGGAGCATGACGACATCGCTTGGGTCGGGATCAACGAGCTGGGTGGCCTTCCCCTGGTGTTCGGCGACCTGGCGGCGCTGCTTCGGGACGGGACGCCTTGAGCCCTATCTGGCAACCAGGGGCCTGACACCCTGGGGAGTCGACCTCTCACCCGAGATGATCCGCGTGGCTCGGCGTGACCATGCGACCTTCCGGTTCAATGTTGCCGACCTGCGTGAGCTGCCCTTCGAGGATGCGTCGCTGGTAGGTGTGGTCTGCTGGTACTCCCTCATTTTCCTGGCCCCGGCCGATCGACCGGCGGCCTACGGCGAGCTGTGTCGCGTCGTCAAGCCGGGTGGGTATCTGGTGACCGCCTTCAAGGCCGGACCCAGTCAGGTCCGACGCGCGGGTGGCAGCACCAGCCTTGGCGTCGAGTTCGACCTCTACTGGCAGACGCCGCAGGAGATGGAACGAAGCGTCTCGGACGCTGGCTTCACGACAGTGTTCTGGGGCGGCGTGCCCGCCGATGCACCAGGCCCTAAGAAGCAAGGCCCGGGCGAATGCATCCCGTTGACAACATCACCCGCATCCCAATACGCTTAACACACTGGTTAAGTGAAGGAGCTCACGATGGCTGGCACCGATCAGCTCAGCGCGGTGTTCTCGGCGCTCGCCGACCCGACTCGACGGGCAATCGTCGCCGAGTTGGCCGAACGCGACGCCACGGTCACCGAACTCACCGCTCCTCTGTCCATCTCGATGCCAGCGGTGTCACGGCACCTGAAGGTGCTCGAACGCGCCGCGCTCATCTCGCGGTCACGGTCGGGCAAGTGGCGCGCGAGTCACCTCGAAGCTGCCCCGCTGCGCGAGGCAGCCGACTGGATCGAGCGCTACCGGCGGTTCTGGGACTCGTCCCTCAACCGCCTCGATGCCCACCTCGCCGCGGTGCAGGCCGCCGGACCGGCGACGGACCGGATGGCCGACGACCCCAGGGAGCCCGAATGACCACCGAAACTCCGCAGCTCGTCGTCTCTCGCGTGTTCGACGCGCCGCGGGAGCTCGTCTACCGAGCCTTCACCGATCCCGACCATCTGGCGGCGTGGTGGGGCCCGACCGGCAACTCACTGCCGCGCGACGAGATCGAGTTCGACGTACGCCCCGGCGGCTTCCAACGGTGGACGGAGGTCAGCTCAGCCCAACCCGAGCTTCGGGTGCACGTCCACGTCGACCTCACGGACGTCGCCGACGGCGAACTGCTCCAAGGCGTCATGCACGTCGGTGGCCGGCTGCAGGAGGGCGTCGAGCCGTTCGAGACGAGACTCCGGGTCGAGTTCCACGACGAGGCGGGCGGACGGACGCGACTGGAGATCCGCCAGTGGCTCCCCGAACATCTGGCGCGCCCCAGCGAGGAGGGCTGGCGCCAGGCGTTCACCAAGCTGGACGCCGCGCTGATGAATGCGCAGGCCGTTGCAACAAGTCATCGAGAGGCAGAGGCATGGCAAAGCTGATCTACGTGACCAACGTGTCGCTTGACGGGTACATCGAGGACGAACGCGGCGCGTTCGACTGGTTTCCACTCGGCGACGAGGTGTTCGCGTTCCACACCGACCTCCTGCGATCCGTGGGCACGTTTCTCTACGGGCGGGGCCTGTACGAGACGATGGCCGTCTGGGAGACCGACCCCGCTCTGGCGGCGCAGTCCGACCTCGCAGCAGCCTTCGCGAACGCCTGGCAGGCGGCGAGCAAGGTCGTCTACTCCACGACCCTCGACGCGGCCTCAACTGCGGACACTCGAATCGAACGCCGTTTCGACCCCGCCGCCGTACGCGAACTGAAGGCCACGGCCAGCAGCGATCTCACCGTTGGAGGTGCCGACCTCGCGGCGCAGGCTTTCAAGGCCGGGCTGGTCGACGAGTGCCAGCTGATGATCCTGCCGGTTGTCGTCGGCGGCGGCAAGCCAGGGCTGCCGACCGGCATGCGCACCGACCTTGAGCTCCTCGATGAGCGCCGATTCCCAAACGGGGTCGTACACCTGCGCTACCGCCCTCGCGGGCAGTGAACGACAGCCCTGCGAGGTTGGATGACGGCGGTGGCTCAGTGGCCACGGAACGCCTCCTCCAGCCACCATGAGCCGCGTGCCGCGCTGACCTTGGCGTCGACCACCAGTGGCCGGGTGCGGGGACCAGCGAGCCAGTGGCGTACCGGTCCGAGATCGTCGACGGTCCGGACGGTCAACCCGTCACAGCCGTAGCCACGGGCGATCGCGGCCAGGTCGGTTTCGGGGAAGGTGACCGTCTCCAACGGGTGCCCGTCCGGGCCGAAGTGGTGCACCTCGGCGCCGTACGCCGCGTCGTTGTAGATCACCACGACGAGCGGTGCCGCCAGCCGGACGGCGCTGACCAGTTCGGTCGCGGACATGACGAAGCCACCGTCGCCGACCGCCGCGACGGTGAGCCGGTCCGGCCGGGCGACCGCCGCGCCGAGTGCACTGGCCAGGCCGAGCCCGACCGACTGGAAAGCCTGGGTGAAACAGAACCCGGCCACGTCCGGCACGTCGAGCCACATGGACGGGTAGCCCATGAAGTTGCCCGAGTCGACCACCACCGTCCGGTCGGGCGGCAGCAGGTCGTCCAGGGCTGCCGACAGCGTCCTCGGGTCGATCGTCGCCGGGGTGCCCTGCCGCGCCGGCCCACCCTCGTCTGAGTACGGGACGGTCCGCCACCGGCCGTGGTCGCGAATCCGTTGCGCCAGCTCCGGCGTACGCCAGCCGCCGGGCCCGGCGTCCACGGGCCCCGCGGAGCCCAGTCGACCGAGTGCCGCCTCGGCGACCGCCGACACCTCGCCCGCCACCGTCAGGTCGACCGGGCGGTTCACCCCGAACGCGGCCGGGTCGTGGTCCACCTGGACGACGACGGCGGAGGGCGGGATCAGTTCACCGTGCCGGGTGGTCCACATGTTCAGCGTGCTGCCCCACGCGACGACCAGGTCCGCCGCGCCGATCAACTCGGCGGCGAGTGGGGTGGCGAAGCCGCCGGCCACGTCGATGTACCACGGATTCCCGGCGAACAGGCCCTTCGCCGCGGCGGAGACCGCGAGCAGTGCCCCGCACGCGTCGGCGAGCCGGGTCAGCGGTTCCCGGGCCGCCCGGGCGCCCCGACCCGCGATGAAGACCGGTCGACGTGCGGCCTGGAGCGCGGCCAGCAACGGCTCGACCTGCTGGACGGTGGCCGGGGTGGGCGCGACCGCAGGGACCGGGCCGGACCACGGTTCGGTCACGGTGAGCTGCACCTCCAGCGGGAGGCCCAGCACCACCGTCGCGCCCCGGGCGGCAGCCCGGTACGCCGCGCCCGCGTCCTCGGCCGCGTGTGTCGCGCGTACCCGATGGAAGTCGGCCCCGACCGCGGCGGCGAGCGCCGGCAGGTCGATGAAGAAGTTCGACCGCGGCGCGGTCGCCTCCGGGGCCAGGACCACCATCGGTGTACGGCTCTTCGCGGCCTCGGTGAGGCCGGTCAGCGCATTGGTGACGCCCGGACCCTGGTGCACCGAGAGCAGGCCCACCGTCCCGGAGGTGCGGGCGTACCCGTCCGCCATGCTCGCCGCGCCGCCCTCGTGGGCCGCCGCCACGAACCGGGCACCGGCCGCCACGAGCGCGTTCGTGACATGGAAGTTGCCGCTGCCGACCACCCCGAAGACGTGCCGTGCGCCGTGTTCGTACAGAACCCGGCCGACCACCTCGGCGACCCGCATCGGTGGCCCGCTCCTACCGTTCGACCAGCGCGAGGACCCGGCACGGGCTGCCGGATCCGGAGACGATCGGCAGCGGTCCGGCGATCACCACCGCGCCGGTCGTCGGCAACTGCGCCAGGTTGCGTAGCTGGGTCAGGCCGTACTTCTCCTGGCCGAGCAGGAACGAGTGGCACGGGAACGGCGGGTCGAACGAGTGTGCGGCGCCCGCATCGGTGCCGACCGTCTCCACCCCGACGCCCTGGATCGGCGACTCCTCCGCCAGCCAGCGGGCGCACTCGACGGAGATGCCCGGGGTACGCCCGGCGTTGGCGTACCGCTCCGGGTCGTCGCCGTACGCGTCCCAACCGGTGCGGTAGAGCAGCCAGCCGCCGGTGGGCAGGGCACCATGTTCCGCCTCCCACGCCTTGACATGCTCGACCTCGAGCAGGAAGTCACTGTTGTCGGCGGCGTCGGCCGCGTGGTCGATCACCACCGCCGGGGCGATCAACTGGCTCACCGGGACCTGCGCGACGTCCGCGCCCTGTTGACCGGAGACCCAGTGCACCGGCGCGTCGAAGTGGGTGCCGGTGTGCTCGCCGGTGGAGAAGTTGTTCCAGTACCAGGCCGGACCACGGTCGTCGTACCGGCTGATCTCGCTGAGCCGGAACGGCCAGGTCTGGCCGAACTGCTCGGGCAGACCCAGTATCGGGGTCTGGTCCGAGAGTGGGGCGGTGAGGTCGACAACCTGGATCCGGCCGCTGGAAAGAGCGGCGACAAACTCCTGCAGCACCGTCATGCGGCGACGGTACACCGCACTCACGATCCACGATGGATGCCCGGACCGGTCACGTGATCTGCTCGGCCAGCGCGACGATGATGCCTGCGGGGCCGCGGAGGTAACAGAGGCGGTAGCTGTTCTCGTACCGCACCACTTCGCCGACGAGCTCGGCTCCGTGTGGCCGCAGGCGGTCGAGGATGTCGTCCATGTCCTCGACGGCGAACATGACGCGATGCGCGCCCAGCGTGTTCGCTGGCGCCCGCGGGTCACCGTCTGGGCTCGACGGCGTGTGGTACCTGGTCAGCTCGAGCCGTCCGTGGCCGTCCGGGGTGCGCATCACCACAATGTCTGAGCGGACTCCCTCGAGCCCGACGAGGCGATCCACGGCGCTGCCCTCGACTGTCGCCTCGCCTTCGAACTCCAGGCCGAGTGCGACGAAGAACGCCCTGGCAGCCGCGAGGTCGTCGACGACGATGGCGATGTTGTCCATCCGCTGGATCGTCCCCCGCCCAGGTTGGGGGTCCCGCGGGTCGGCGTCTTCCATGAGCCACAGATTACAATTCCGCCATGGACGACCCCACCCGCGGCGTACGGATCAGACGCGGTGGCCCGGCCGACGCACCCGCAGTGCTGACCATGCTCGACTCCGCGGTGGCCTGGATGAATGATCGCGGCAACACCGAGCAGTGGGGCACGACGCCGTTCTCGGAAAAGCCCGAACGGGTCGAGCTGGTCGACCGGTATCTGACCGAGAACCTTCCGTTCATCGCGGAGATGGACGGAACGCCGGCCGCGGCATTGGTGTTGCATTCCGGGCCCGATCCGAAAGCACCGATCGCGCCTGCGGCAGAACCGGAGCGCTACGTCCGTCTCCTGGTTTCCGACCGACGATTCGCCGGCCGGAGCCTGGGTTCGGCCCTGTTGGCACACGCCGTCAAGGAGACTCGACGAGCGGGCGTGCGGTTGCTACGGGTCGATTGCTGGGCGGGCGGCGGTGGCGAGTTGGTGGCGTTCTACGAGCGCCACGGGTTCACCCCCACCCAGACCTTCCTGTCTGGGTCCTGGCCGGGTCAGGTGCTGTCCCAGCGGGTCGACTGAACCGCACTTCTTCACCGGAGCCTGGGCGCACACCGGGTCCGGCCCTTACCGCAGGACGGGGACGGGCCCGGCGCGGAGAGTGCTCCTCCGCGCCGGACCGCAGCACCCCTGTGGGGTCAGCCGACGCAGACGGCGATCCTGCCCGGGCCGGTGCCGGTGCCCTGGAAGCCGAAGGTGGTCGACTGCCGGCCGGCGATGCGTCCGTTGTAGCTCACGTTGGTGAACTGGACGGTGCCGCTGGTGCCGCTGGCCTGAGCGTTCCAGGTGCCGGCAACCGCGGCGCCGGCGGGCAGTTCGACTGTCACCTTCCAGCCGTTGATTTCCGACTTGCCGGCGGTGACAGTCACGGTCGCAGTGAAGCCCTCGGCCCACTGGTTGACCGCCACATCCGCGTAGCAGCCGTCACCGGTCGGAGGCGAGCTGTTCGGCGGAGGGGTGGTCGGAGGGGTGGTCGTCGGCGGAGGGGTGGTCGGCGGAGTGGTGGTCGGAGGAGGGGTCGTCGGTGGCGCGGTGGTGGGCGGGTTTGGCGCGCCGTTGGCCAGGCTGAAGGCCAGTTCGGGCTGGAACGAACCGGCCGTGTAGCGGCAGCCGTCAGCCTCTCCCGGCGGCTTCACCCAGAGGTACGCGTCGATGTTGCTGTCGCCGGTGTTGGTCGTCGGGTACTGCCCGATGCGCCGGTCGGTGTTGTCGTCGCCGCACCAGTCCCCGCTGGCCCCTCCGTTACGGCTGGTGTCGATGACCTGGCGCTTGCCCGAGATGCCCATGCCGTTGAGGGCGGAGATGACGTTCCGGCCGAAGTTCGCCTCACCGGAGGTGGAGTTGTAGTTCGACACGTTGGTGAAGAAGCCGTCGGCGTACTGCACGCCGGCGGCCCGGAGTCGGTTGGCCGTCTCCCCCGCGCTGTTCCAGGTGGAGTGACCGCCGTCGAGATACACCTTGGCGTTGGGGTTGGCGGACTTGATGGTCCGGGTGGCCGTCGAGATCGCGTCGTTGCGCGCGCTGATCTCGCCGCTGCTCAGGCACGTCAGCAGGGCCAAGGAGTCCGTTTCCAGGATGATGATGACGGTCTGGTTGCCCAGTCCCCTGGCGAAGTTGGACACCCACGTCTGGTACTGGTTGAGGTCCGGCGCCCCACCGGCGCTGGCCCCGCCGCAGTCCCGGTTGGTGATCTCGTACACCGCCAGCACCGGGATCTGCTGCGCCGCGTTGGCGGCGCCGATGTGCTCGGAGACCTCGGACTGCACTGTCGACGGGTTGAAGTTGGCGAACCAGCGGGCCTGCGGCTGGCTCGCGATCTTGTCGCGGATGACGGCGGTACGCGAGTCGCCGGGGTTCGCGGCGACCCAACGGACGACGGCCGAACTCGGGTCGCGGTAGAGCGAGCCGGACAGCGTGCCGGCGGAGGCGCTGCCGACGGTCAGGCAGACGCCCACGACGGTGGCGGCCGCGACGGCCGCCATGCTGATGGCCGCCGATCTGCGGCGAAGCGAGGAGAGGGTAGGCACGACGTGTTGCCTCCTGATCACATAGATGTTTCCACGTTCATGGGAGCGTTCCCAGGACGGTATCGGAGGTGTGCGCCCCTGCCAAGACGTGGAGGCCCGTCGATGAGCAGGACCTCGTCATCCGTCAAGGCGTGACGAATGCACACTGATGTTTGTCGATGTTGCCAGAACAGGCTCAGGCGTGCTGGAATGACTCACATCGCCGCAGCGCGGGGGCAACCGCGCTGGGAACGGCCAGCGCGGGAGCATCGCAGTGCCGGCAGCGCGCCGCTTGACGGACGCTCGCATGCCGCATCGCCGGGCCATCTCCAGGACGACGGGCATCGTGCCGGGCAGGCATCCTCGCCCGCCATGGCATTCCTCACTGCGCATCCCCCGACGGCCGACGCGCTCGACGTCTGACACGCCGTGCATCCGATCCGGTCCGTCAGCGCACCAGAACCGGCGACGAGGTGAGAGCAATCATGATTTCCCGAGAACGTTTCGCGGGTTGGTACCGAAACCGCTATGTGTGGGTGGCGGTGATCCTGCTGGTGGTGTCGGCCGGCGCGGTCATACTGCTCAACAGGGCCGACCCGGGGGCGAAGCCGGCCGATCTGCAGGGGCAGATCATGGCTCGGATGCGTACCACGCTCGAACAGGCGGACCCGGGGCAGCACAACCACGCCGGACACACTGCCCAGCAGGTGACCACCGAGAAGCCGGCAGTGATCTGCGGGGTCCGCGTCTACGGCTACGAGCCGGCCAAGGTCAGCGCGCTTGCCGACGTGCGGACGGTCTACGGCTTCCACCTCTGCGGGGTCGCCGAGCAGAAGCGCCCCTGGGACGTGGCGGTCAAGCTGGCCGGCCCCGTGATCATGGACATGTCCACCGAACCTCCGGGCATCCAGGTGGTCGAGGCGACGGCCGACGTCATGTTCACCGACCGGCTGCGCGAGATGTTCCCGGAGAAGTACGCGGAGTTGGCGCTCAAGGAGGCGCTGACCGACTCGGAGATGGCCGACCAACGCCGCCGGTACGACGCCGCAGCCGGGCTCTGAAGGCTATGCGAAAGTGCCGCTGGTGCGTGCCGCGATGCGAATGGTGGTCCCTGCGGGTCCGCTGACGACGAGGAGGTAGTCGGCCATCTGCCCGACCACCCACAGGCCCATACCTCCCGTTTCGGACAGGGGTGGTCGCTCGGTGCGCGGAAGGTAGTGCGCGGTGTTGAAGCCCGGCCCATGGTCGGTGACTTCACAGGTGAGCTGGCCATCCACGAGCAGGCGTAGGCCACCTCTGCCGCCCCCGTGCCGAATCACGTTGATCATCAGTTCGTTGACCGCAGTGACCCAGTTCTCGATCTCGTCGTGACCGAGGCCGCACCGGTGGCTGACGGCCTCAACCTCGCGTCGGACGCGGGTCAGGTCGGCGAGGGTGAACGACGTCGAGAGCAGCGGCTTCCTGGCGCAGGGAGCATGGTGGCCGAGCGGTGGATTCGCCACTGCTTCCCTCCCTGTCGGACGCGGAGCCGGTGAGCTTGTCGATGGCACGAGGGAAGACAGCTCTCCGGATCGGGTTCGCCGGACGATCAGTGCATCGATGTGACATGGGAAGATACCCCACCTCGGCGGCGCAACACTGTTGATCTCGCTGCTGGCATGCCGTCGGCGGTGTGCCGGCGTCTAGGCTGCCTGCGTGGCGGACGCCGAGCTGATGACCAATGACGAGCGGCTGCGTCGCATCGAGGCGATCACCGATGCCGCCCTGTCGGGGCTGCACGTCGCCGAGTTGCTCGACGAGCTGCTGGAACGCGTCCGGGACCTGCTCAAGGTCGACACCGCCACCATCCTGCTGCTGGACGAACACACCGGCGAGCTGGTCGCGACAGCGGCAAAGGGCCTGGAGGAGGAGGTACGTCGCGGTTTCCGCCTCCGGGTCGGACGCGGCTTCGCCGGGCGAGTGGCGGCGACACGTGCGCCGGTCACGATCCATGACGTCACGCCCGACGACGTGGTCAATCCCGTCCTGCTCGCCACGGGCGTACGTGCTCTGCTCGGCGTGCCCATGCTCGTCAACGGCGACCTCGTCGGCGTACTGCACGTCGGCTCCCTGGCCCTGCGGCGGTTCGGTCCCGACGACGTGCGGCTGTTGCAGCTGGTTGCCGATCGCGCCAGCCTCGCGGGTCGGGCCCGAGCGCAGGTCCTCGACCGGCAGGCAGCGCTGGCCCTGCAACGTAGCCTGCTGCCCGGCCGACTACCCGACATCCCCGGCCTGGACCTGGCCGCCCGGTACGTGCCCGGCCACGACCTGGGCATTGGTGGCGACTGGTACGACGTGTTCACGTTGCCCTCGGGTTGGCTGGGCGCCGTCATCGGCGACGTCTCGGGCCACGGACTTCCGTCCGCCGTCGTCATGGGACGCATCCGCAGCGCGCTGCGCGCCTACGCCCTCGATTCCGACGACCCCGCCCAAGCGCTGACCTCCCTCGACCGCAAGATCCACCATTTCGAAGCGGGCACCCTCACCACCGCCGTCTACGCCCTGATCACACCCGATCGCACGAGGGTGCACCTCTCCTCCGCCGGCCACCTGCCACCGCTGCTGGCTGTCCCCGGCCGTCCCACCGCGCTCGTCAACCTGACGGTGGACCGGCCACTCGGTGTGGGCCGACCATCAGCTACTCGCCGCAACACCGTGCTGGACCTACCGCCGGGTGCCGCGCTCATCTTCTACACCGACGGACTGATCGAACGCCGCACCGAACTGATCGACACCGGGATCGAGCGCCTCGCCGACGCCGTGCGGTCCGGGCCAGCCGAGGCGTTGTGCGACCACATCATGGCCACAACCGCGGAGGAGCACCCCAACGACGACATCGCACTCCTGGTCATCCGGCGCCAACCAGCATCTGGTTGAGCCGCTCGGGCAACCGATTCGGGATGAAGCAGATCGAGCAGTGGCCTATCGCCCGGTGCCCCGGTCCACCGCACCGGGGATGGGGGTGCTGTCCGGGAACGTGTCGTCGAGCAGCGCCACCCCGTCCTGGGGATGCGCGCGCTCGACCAGCTCGGACCGGGAGGCGCGCTTCTTGGCACGGTCAATGCTCATTGCCTGGTTGCGGTGCTGCTCCAGGGCCGGGTCGCACTGCCCATCGCGGTTGAACGACCACATCAGCATCGGCTCGCCCAACGGCAGCGAGTCCCCTGGGCCAGCGTCGAGGCGACCTGTGTGCCAGGTGTGCCAGGTCTTGCCGTAGCTGTTCAGCAACATCGCCATCAGCGCCCGCTCGGCGGGCTCCGGCAGCCCGGGGGCTACCAGCGAGGCACCGAGAATCTCGAAATTGTGCGGGTGCCAGTACCCGCGTTCGCCCTCGGGCAGCGTCCCGTACAGCCGTTCGGAGACGATGTACTCAATGCCGATGAGGTTGGCCCCGGCGGTGTTGCCGTCGAACAGCACGCACTGCAGGAAGTCGTCGTTGACCTGACGACAGTAGTGATGCGCCTCCATCTGCATCGACGGGTCGTCCTTCGCCGGGTGGAACCCGACGACGTACGCGTCGAAGCCCTTCAGCGGCGCCGTGTCCTGGAGTGCCTTGGAGCCGAGCGACAGCCCCTGGTGCCACAGGCTCGTCGACTCTCCCGGTGGTCGTAGCGGGCTTGGGCGCCGTTCCATCAATCACTCCTTCGCCAGAATCATGTCGTCTTCAGGCAAGGCTAGGTGGGCTGAGCACCGGCTTCCGCCTTTCGGGATGCCGCCCCGCGTTCGGGTGTTCCCTCTTCCCGGGTCCGTCGCCGCGTTGCCCACGCTCTGCAGATTCGACAGTGTGATGGACGGCCAACCCAACGTCGAGGCAGTGTCGCGGGAGCCAGCATGGGCGGCATGGGGTTTCCGGGGGGTGGCGGACGGGATCTGCTGGAACGCCGCGAGGACGTGCGGCAGGCGAACTTCCTGGAACTCTTCGTCGACCTGGTGCTGGTGTTCGCGCTCTCCGGAGTGGTTACCCGGGTGGTGCGGGACGCGACCGCGGCCGACCGCGTCGTGCAGTGGCGGTCGCTGGCGTACCTGCTGGTGCTCTGTCTTCCACTGCTCTGGTTGTGGATCACCACCGCGCACATCACCAGCTGGTTCGACCCCCGCCGCCGCAAGATCCAATGGCTGGTGCTGGCCAGCGCGTTCGGTCTGCTGGTCATGGCCTCGTCCCTGCCGTACGCGTTCACCGGCAAGGGCTGGTCGTTCGTACTTCCGTACGTGGTCCTGCACTGCGTCCGCCCGCTGATCCTGCTGCCCAGCCTGCACGGACACGCCCTACGGGCTCTCTACGCGAGATCGGTGCCATGGTGCGCGGCCGGGGCGGGCATCTGGGTGGCCGGCGCGCTGGTCGGTGGCGATGCCCGGGCCGCACTCTGGGCAGTCGCCGTCACCGTGGACATCGTGGCCGCCCAACTGCGCTGGCCGGTGTACGGCCGAGCCCGACCACCGGTCAGCGCCTGGGCCATGGACAGCGGCCACCACCTGCCCGAGCGCTACCAGCAGCTGCTGCTGATCGCCCTCGGCGAGAGCGTCCTGGCCGTGGGTATCACCTTCACCGACCTGCCCACCACCAGGTCCACGTGGGCGACGCTGGTGGTGGCGTACCTGTCGACAGTGCTGCTGTGGCGGATCTACTTCTACCGCTCCGGCCAGGTCCTCGCCGATGCGGTCGCCGCCGCCCGGGACCGGCTGGCCGCCGGCCGCGCCACAGGCATCGCCCATGTCGTCATGGTCATCGGCATCGTCACCACCGCCGTCGGTTACGAGATCGTCCTCGAACACCCCGCGGGCCGTCCGGAACCAGTGTGGCTCGCCACGATCCTCGGTGGTCCGGCGCTGTTCCTCTACGGCCGCATCCGCCTGGAACGGGTCGTGTTCAACCGGCTGTCGATCCGCCGCGTCGTAGCCATTGCCGCACTGGCGGCGGCTGCCGTACCGCTGCATCACGCCCCGCCGTTGACCGCCTCCGTCGCGGCCGCCTTCGTGCTGCTCGGTGTCGCTGTCGCCGACGCCCGCCACGCTGCCCACCAGCCGCCCGAGACACCTTCCCCGGCGCACTGAAACCACGCCACCCTGATGTCGTCGTCCGACCAGGCCTCTGCCGGCCCCCGGTGAGCGAGCACCGGCGCCGAGCCGGCATGGGCGGCGGTCAGCGGCTCATGGCCGAGACCGCGGGACCCCGGCCCTACCCCTGCGAAGGACCGTCGCCCGCGGTAGCGGCGCGCATTTCCTTGAGCACGTACGTGGCAGCCTTCTCGACGACGCGGACGCCCTCTTCCCGGCTCGCGTGATGGTCGGACAACACGGCGATCAGCCAGTCATGACGGGCCTGGTCGTCCCAGTAGCGCAGGACGATGATCGCCCGATCCCGTAACGGCAGGGTGGCGACCGCGTCCAGCAACGTCATGCGCAGTTCGGCCGGATGTTCCTCGCCCCGATCCGGCGGCGCCGACATCGCCAACTCGCTGCTGGAGCGACGCCGCTGCTGGTCGATCATGCAGCGCAGAAGTATCTTGCGGGCGTACGCGTGGGGCTCGTCGGCCCGACGGACCCGCCTCCAGTTGGCGTACACCTTGGCCAGCGTCGTCTGGGTGAGGTCCTGGGCGAGATGCCAGTCACGGCACATCAGGAACGCGGCGTCGCGCAGGCGGCCGGCGGCCGCCTGCGCGAACTCCACGAAGTCTTCGTCAGCCATTCGACCGGGCCAGCGTCGGGAAGTTCCTGGCACCGGTGACGACGAGTTCGGCGGGCAGTTTCGTTCCCCAGATCGGGTTGGCGGCGATCTCGGTCGCCTCTTTCACCGAGAGGACGGGCCGTGCCGGCACCGTCCCCTTGCTGTCCCACACCAGACAGGTGGAGACCATCAGGTCAACCCGGAGGCCACCGCGATGGTGCACGGTGACCACCTTGTTCTGTACGCAGTCATCGGGTATCTCGGTCAGCTCCACCGTCCCCGGGGGCGGATCGCCGTCGAGGTTGTCGCGGTAGATGGCGAGCCGCAGCATGCCCGGTCCATTGCCTCGGTCCAGGTAGACCTGGACGTACGGCATGTCGGGGCTCGCCCCGCTGCTCTGCAGACTCGCATAACCGCTGGTCTTTCCCCCCCTGGGCAGCAGCCGGGTCAGCAGTTCCAGAGCGCCCTGCGGTGTGGTGGTCAGCAGCTCACCGTCCGGCCCCGGCCCCATCCTCACGGTGTCGATCACAGTGGTCGAGGGTGTCGGTGGCGCCGGCCGAAAGGGGTCTCCTCGTTCCTTGTTGTCGCCCTCCAACCCGCCAGGTGCGCCGGCCGGGGACGGCGTGGCGGTGCCGACCGAGCCGCTCGGCAAACCCAGGTTCGGCCCGCCGGGCTGACCGGCGTCATCCGCACCGACGCCGAGCGGCCCGGCGGCCAGGCCGATCACGAGCAGCATCGCCAACGCCGACCCGCCAGCGCCGAACTGCGCCCGTCGGCGCTGGCGGCGCAGCCGGCGGCCCTGCACGATCGACTGCTGGACCAGGTCGCCCAACGGCGGGGCGGGGTGTCGGGCCAGGTCGTCCCTCAAGCGCCCATGAACGTCACCCATGTCCCGTACCCCTCCTCGGCCGGCCGCCCGCGATGGCGATCCGTCACCTGACCTGACGGGTTGGCCAGCCGATTCGGTTACCGCCTTTCGGCGCGAATCCTCAGCTGCCGTGTCACGTGGCAGGCGGTGACTTCAGTGCGTGGGCGTCCACCTCCGCAGGGTCACGCTGCCCTGATCAGGTGCGCTACTGCGTAAGGGCTGCCGTCGGGCT
This sequence comes from Micromonospora sp. A202, assembly GCF_006715105.1. Classification (NCBI taxonomy): domain Bacteria; kingdom Bacillati; phylum Actinomycetota; class Actinomycetes; order Micromonosporales; family Micromonosporaceae; genus Micromonospora; species Micromonospora sp. A202. The sequence continues at coordinate 4,032,152 of NZ_VFMP01000001.1, forward strand.
AACGGGGCAACTGGTGGCCGGTCCGATCAGCACGCAGCGAGCGCAGCGCCTCCACCACGGCGTCGGGTGCCCGCAACGGCACGAAATGGTCGGCGCCGGGTATCCGCACAAGGCGGCACCCGGGAATGCGTCGCGCGGCCTCGACGCAGGCCGGGACGAACGACTGGCGCTCGAGATCGCCGAGCAGCAGCACGCAGGGGGTGGCCACACTTTCCAGCCGGGACCACGCGTCGCCGTCATCGGTGAAGGCGTCGCCCCAGTTGAGCCAGAACCGAACCGCCGAGCGCAGCAGATCGACGACGAGCGGATCTCGGCCGGCGCGGGCCCACCGGGCGATGCCCTGTTCGAGGAAGATCTCCAGGTCGGAGCTGTCCGGCTCGTCGTCGGGATCGTTGGCGGGCGGGGCGCCAGAGATGCCGGGGCAGGCCAGCACCATCCCGCGGACCCGATCCGGCTCGGCGAGGGCGAGGTCGAGCACGGTGCCGCCGCCCATGCTGCAGCCGGCGAACAACGCCGGCCCGACCTCGAGCCGATCGAGCACCCGACGCAGGTCGTCCAGCCGGGAGAACCGCCCGGCCGGCGGTGCTGAGCGCGCGAAGCCCCGCACGTCGTACCGGATCAACCGGTGCTGCCCGGCGAGCCGCTCGCACACCGGGTCCCAGATGCGAGAGTCGCCAACGCCCGGATGCAGCAGCACGACGGGCGGAAGGCCACCCCCGGTGTCCTGGGCCCACACGGACCCGTCACCCACGTTGATGAACTGATCCACGGCTCCGAGCCTTCCACAGTCGAGTGACGCACAGGTCAGCAGGCGGTTCGAGCGTGGATGACCAAGTTCTGTGGTCGCGCCGGACTCCTACCGGGACGACCACCAGGTCGAGGAGGCGGTGACGGCGAACCCCAGGGACTCGTACAGCGGCTGGCCCAGCCGGGAGGCGGTCAGCGTGACCGGCAGCTCCGCCATCGGAGCCAGGGATCCCAGCATGACCGCCCGCCCCACACCACGGGACCGGAACGCCGGTGCGGTTCCGACCCAGTAGTGACTGCCGAGCCCAGCGTGCACGACAGTGACGCACACCCCGGCGATCTCGTCATCCAGGCTGGCGACGAACACGTCCACACCTGGTTCGTGGATCAACGCCGTCGGGAACATCTCGCCGGCCCGGTAGGGCACGAACCTGGCCAGCTCGAAAGCGGCGATCACGGTACGCTCCGCGGCTCGCAGGTCCTCCTCGCTTCGCAGCCGGATGACCGTCATCGCCGGCTCGGCCACGATGCCAGGCTGGCGCAGCATGACCGGCATCTGCCAGGAACGCATGTCGAGGTGGCGCAGATCCGTCGAGCTGAACGGGTCCTCGGCGTCCACCGGCCCGATCGCCCGGGCTGCCAGTTCGGTGATCTCGGCCAGTTCCTCACGACGGAGGTCGGGCTCCTGGATCAGGATGCGCAGGCCAGCACGCCCGTCGCCGACGACGGCGAGGAAGCCCCGCCGACGGAGCACCTCGTGGCCGCGGACCCGCCCGGTGGTGGCCCAGAAGGCAGCGGAGTTACGGGCCTGGCGCAGCGGCGCGTCGGAGGCGGACAGGGACCGGGCGCGTTCGTTCGCTTCTGTCGTCATGGCGGTAGGTGTCCCTTCGAAGGGGTCCACGTACGCTGCGACCGTCGACGCACGGTCAGAATTGTCTTCCACGGAAGGCAAGTTACCTTCCATGGAAGGCAAGATGCAACGTGGATGACGACCGCAGCACCCAGATCGTTGGTCAATGGCGACGCGAGCGACCAGACCTCGACCCCAGCCCACTGCTGATCATCGGTCGGTCCAGCGGCTGGCCGTCGTACTCGACGCAGCCCTACGGCCGTTCGCCGCGGCGGACCTCGGCAACGGTGAGTTCGACGTGCTCGCGGCGCTGCCTCACTCGTTCCAGGGTCGGTGGGCGACGGTGAGGATGTGAGTCGTCGGCCAGTCGAGGGGCTGGCCATCGAGGTCGGCGAGAGAGGCGACCGGCGCGATCCGGTTGTCGATCACCCACTCGTTGCGGACGGCGGTGCAGGCAGGACCGATCTCGAAGCCCGCTTCGGTCAGCAGGGTCGTCCACTCGGCGAAACTGAGGCCACAGAACTGTTCCTTCGTCTCGGAGAGCCAGTTGTCGGTGTAGTCCTTGCGGGTCAGGTAGTCCATCGCGGAGCCCAGCTCAAGCCGCACCGAGCCGTCGGGCAGCGCCTCGTAGTCGAAGGGGAACGCAAAGTCGACAGCGAACTGATCCAGCCGTGCCCGCGTCGACAGTCCGCCGACATACCGCCTGACCTCGGCGGAGTCGAGGCTGGCGAGGTCCCGGTGCGGCGATGGCGGGTTGTCGCCGTCATCCGCCACTAGTCGCAGGATCACCGGACGGTGGGGATCGTCCGGGCCACACACGTCGCTGTTGATCCAGACACCACCGGGCACGGTGTGGTCGTGGATGCGGCGGGCGAACTGCAACAGTGATTCCCGCTGCCGCCCGTACGACCAGATCTCATGGGTCAGCGCGAAGGTGAGGGTGGTGTCCACCGACCGGTCCTTGAAGACCGCGCCACCGAGGACGTTCCGGTGGAAGAAGTACACGTTGGCGTTGCGGAACACACCCTGCGCCTTCTTGTGCAGGCACTCCTGAAAGAGGTGTCGGGCGACCTCGACGCCGATGAGGTCACTCTCGTGCAGGCCGGTCTCCCGGTCGGCCAACTCCAGGACCGCCCCGGCGCCACAGCCGATATCCACGATCCGGCCGGGTTGCACGTACTGCCGGACGGCGTCCCACTTGCGCTCGGCGGCGCCGGCGAAGGCCTCCACGTAGGTCCGGTAGTCGCGGGTGACGGTAAGGCCCCCCTCGTCGCCGACGAGGGGGTCGTTGACCACCATCCGGATCTCGTCGACCAGGCGGTAGCGCTCGAAGACGTCGATCGTCGCCGGGTGCGTCAGCTTGCGCCACGTGTCGTCGCCAGCGGCCAGGCGCAGCAGGACATCCCAGGGCCGTTCGGGCGTGGTACGCAGCTCCGGGTCGGCCTCGACCTGCGCGATGGTGAAACCGAGCCGCTCGTACAGCTTGGCGACCTGCGGCGTCGAGCATGCCACCAGGGTGTCGGCAGGAGTGAGTTCGAGTCCGGTGGCTACCGCGATGTTCTTGAGGGTCACCTCGGCGAAGGCATCGGTGTACGCGGTGTCGAAGATCGGCACGACCACCGACCGCAGCCCACTCAACACGCTGAATCGCTCGATCGCGGCCTCCCGCCGGTGGTACGGGACCGGATTGCGCTTGGTGTTCTCGTGGTTGGCGGAGGTCACCGCCCAGACGATCGTGACAGCGCCGTCCTCGGCGAGCCGCCGCAGGTAGTCAGCCTGGAAGCAGGTCAGCAGGTGATGCCGCCCCGGAAAGAGCACGAAGCGGGTGGACGGGCCAGCCATGGTCACCCCACGTTTGTCCGGGCCGATGTGCGGCCCGCGATCATAACGGGAGGCTAGTTGCGGTCATCCGGCCGGGACGGCGACGACGCCGTTGCGCAGCTGCGACCGACGTGGCGCGGGGCGGCGCCTCAGCACGAGCCGTTGACCTGGCTGGCCGATCCGGTGTACAGGTACGCGTCGGGGACCCAGGTGCCGTCGGTCAGCTTGTTCCACAGGGTGCTGGCGCCCCAGCGGCCGGTCAGACTGGTGCCGTTCGACGAGCAGGCGATGCTCGCTGTGGCACCGTCCGCGAGCGAGCCGACGACGCCGTACCCGGTGCCCGGCCCGGACCGCCGGCTGATCGACGTGCCGCCGTTGCTGTCGACGATTCCCTGGGTGAAGCCGAGTGCGCCGTAGTTGTAGAGCGCCCCGCCGACGTAGACGCGTTTCGAGCCGTGCAGCGCGGAGCCCTCGTAGGCCGTGCTGCCCTCTCTCGGCACCCACTTGCCCAGGTTGTGGGTCGCGATCGCCACGTACGCGCTGTTCTGCCGGAGCCCCAGGTGCACGTGCCGGCTGCTGGCAGAGCCGCCGCAGGTGATGTCGGTGCCGGTGTCGCCGAGGTAGGTGCCCGCCGAGACGGACGCGCCGTCGACGTTGATGTTGTTCCAGAGGTGGTAGTAGTCCGTGGCGTACCCCCGGTCGTGGATCACCCGGATCCAGCCCTTGCACATCGTGTACGCGGTGCCGGCGCGCACGGCCAGCACCCGCTGGTCACCGCCTTGGAGATCGATCGAGCTGAACGGTCGCGGGGAGCCCGACCAGCCGTGCGGGCCACCTCGCAGGGTCCAGGACTGGCCGACGGTGAACGGCAGGCGCATGCCGGTGCGGAAGTCTCCGTTGGCGGCCAGGGTGCCGGGGGCTGTGAGAGCGGCCATTTCCTGTCGGGGGACGACGGAGGCGGGCGCGGCCGCGGTCAGTTCGGCGAAGGTGGCCTCCCCCTCGAAGGCGACCTGCCAGTCGCCGCGCTGGTGGCGGGCGACGAAGATCCAGCCGGACGGGTAGAGCCCTTCCTCCTGCGGAGCGACGAGCACCGCGGTGCCGAATGCCCAGGCCCGGCCGTCCCGGCGGGTGACGGTCACCCGGGTGTCGGCCAGACCGGCGGCGCGGGCTCCCTGGCCCGCCGCGACCGCGGCCTCCTCGAGCAGCCTGTGCTGCACGGCGATCGTGACGTCATTGGCCGGCGCGGCGTGGGCGCCGCTCGGCACGGTGCTGATCATGGTGGCAACGAGCAGCATCGCCGTGGCGGTACCGAGCCAGCGTTGAGTAATGATCATGTCCTCTCCAGAGGGGGTTGAGAGGCTGATGTATACCGCAGGACGCTATACCGCAGATCGATCTTTGTCTATGAGCGAGAGGGCGCGCTAGCCGGCGGTGGCCTCACGCTGGATCTGCCCGAACTGGGCGGCCATCGCGGCGGACAGGGCTTGCGCTGCGGACAGCGGGCGAACCATCACGGTGAACTCGTCGATCAGGCCGTTCTCGTCCAGGTGCAGGAAGTCGCAACCTTCGACGGCGACGTCGCCGATCCGCGCCTCGAACACCAGCGCGTGATCGCGATCGTCGTCACCGCTCAACTCACGGACGTACCGAAAGTCCTCGAACACCCGCAGCACGCCCCGCAGGATCGCCGCGGTGATTGCCTTGCCCGGATACGGCTTGAACGCCACCGGGCTGCGAAAAACCACATCGTCGGCCAGGGCCGCACTGATGGCATCGGGATCGCGTGCCTCAACCGCCGCGCGAAAGTCGATCACCACGCCAGCGTACGGGTTTCCTGACCACCGGTCACCCAGTGATCGTTGAGCCGGCACCCGTTGGAGCTGCTGCCTGGAACCAAGCCGGTCATATCTGGTGGACGACCTGGACCGGCTGTGCCAGCCTGACCGGAGGCCGCCACCACGGGGCCCGGTGCCATGACGGATTGAACCGACCGACGGGAGCACGGCGATGCGAGGACTCGAAACCTTCCCGCCCATCCGGACGCGAGATTTCGAGGACCCGTCAGCCCATGCAGACCATCAACCTTGGCATCGTCGCCCACGTCGACGCCGGTAAGACCAGTCTGACCGAACGCCTGCTGCACGCCACCGGTGTCACCGACCGGCTCGGCAGTGTCGACGCGGGCACCACGCAGACCGACACCGGCGAGATCGAGCGCCGCAGGGGCATCACCATCCGCAGCGCCGTCGCCGCGTTCGGATTACCCGACTGCCAGGTCAACCTGCTCGACACCCCCGGGCACAGCGACTTCGTGGCCGAGGTCGAACGCGCGCTCGGGGTGCTCGACGCGGCGATCCTGGTGCTGTCGGCCGTCGAGGGGGTGCAACCGCACAGCCGGCGGATCATGCGAATCCTCCGGTCACTCCGGCTACCCACGCTGATCTTCGTCAACAAGATCGACCGGAGGGGTGCCCGCACCGACGAGCTGGTCGCGGACGTACGACGGCTGCTCACCCCGGCCGTCGCCCCGCTGGGCACGGTCCGCGTGCCCGGCACCCCCGAGGCCGCCTTCCGGCTCGACGATCCGCAGTACGACCGCAGCGCCGCCTACCGGCTCGCCGAGGCCCTCGCCGAGCACGACGACGAGCTGCTGGCCACCCTCGTGGACGACCTGCCACCCGACGCCGATCGGATCGACAAGTCGCTTCGGGTCCAGGTAGCGGCCGGGCAGGTCCACCCCCTGCTGTTCGGCTCGGCGCTGTCCGGAGCCGGCGTACCGGAACTGCTGGACGCTATCGCGGCCCTGCTTCCGGCGTCGCCACCGGCGGAGCCCGAGCCGCGGGCCCGGGTCTTCGCCATCGAACGCGACCCCGCCGGCGAGCGGGTGGCGTACCTGCGGTCGTACGGCGGGGAGCTTCGGGCCCGCCAGCGGGTCATCGCGTACCGCCGGGAGCCGGACGGCCAGATCACCGCGACCCGCGCCCGGATAACCCGGCTCGACGTGATCGGCGCGCCCACCGACCAGGCCGAACCGACCGGCCGGGACGACCTGCCGGCCGCGCTGACCGCCGGGTACATCGCCCGGGTCACCGGCCTGACCGGGGTACGCCTCGGCGACCAGCTCGGCAGCTCGGCCGGCCTCGACGGGCGGTCGTACTTCCCGGCACCGACCCTGGAGGCGGTGGTGCGACCCCGCGACCCGGCCCGGACGCTGGCGCTGCACGCCGCGTTGCTGGACATCGCGGACACCGACCCGTTCATCCGGACCCGGGTGGCCCCGGATGGCGGCACGAGCGTGCTGCTCTACGGCGAGGTGCAGCGCGAGGTGCTGGCCGCCACGCTGGCCGAGGCGTACGGGATCGAGGCCGAGTTCGGGGCGGGCCGGCTCATGCACGTCGAGCGGCCAACCGGCACCGGCTCGGCGGTGGAGATCATCGGGCACGGTTTCTTCGGCACCGTCGGGTTCCGGGTCGAGCCCGGCTCCGCGGTGGACTATCGGCTGGAGGTCGAGCTCGGCTCGCTGCCGCTGTCGTTCCACAAGGCCATCGAGGAGGCCACCCGGGCCGCCCTCGACCAGGGTTGTCACGGCTGGCCGGTCACCGACATCCGGGTAACCCTCACGCACAGCGGCTACTGGTCGCCGATCACCACGGCCGGGCACTTCCGGGACCTGGCGCCGTACGTCCTCATGCAGGCGCTCGCCGGGGCCGGCACCCGGGTCTACGAGCCGTGCCGGCGGTTCGAGGCGGACATACCGGCCGACCGGCTCGGCGCTGTCACGTCGTACCTGGGCCGGCTCGACGCCCGCATCGACGGCACCGACGAGATTGCCGCCGGCTGGCGGATCGGCGGGGTGCTGCCGGCGCGGCTCGAACCGAAGGCGCAGCGGCGGCTGCCGGACCTGTCAAGCGGGGAAGGGCTGTGGTCGTCGGTGCCCGGCGGCGACCGCCTGGTGTCCGGTGACCCGCCGCACCGACCCCGCACCGACGGCAACCCGTTCGACCGGGTGGAGTACCTGCGCTTCCTCGCCCAGCCGAGGAACCGAAACTGAAAGGGCCCGCGCGAGATGCGCGGGCCCTTTCAGAATGCGATCAGCGCCAGCCGCGTGGGCCGGGCACCGGCTTCCAGTTGACCGCCGCGTTCGGGTCACCGCTGCCGTCATAGCCTGCCCGCAGCGGGTACGCGTACACCGGACGTTCCGTCGTGGTCACGCCACCGCTCACCTTGCTGGCCAGCACCGACGTCGGCGCCTGACCCCGCTCAGTCCAGGCGCGGATCGCGCCGAGCCAGTCGACCCGGTCGGCACCGGGACCGCCGGAGCAGTGGTAGACGCCGGGCAAAAGGAACAACCGGGCGAACTGCTGTGCGCGGGCCAGCGAGCCATACCGCTTCACCACGTCCTCGTAGTACTGGATCGTGCCGAACGGGGTGATCAGCGGGTCAGCCAGACCGTGGTAGAGCATCAGCTTGCCGCCCGCCCTGCGGAAGGCGTCGAGATCGGTGGTGTCGGCGTTGTAGACCTTCGCCATCCTGTCGAGCTTTGCCGCGTCCCGGCTCGGGTCGAAGTCCCAGAGCGAGTAGCCCGCCCCCGGGTCGGTCAGGAAGGCCAGGTAGCGCAGGACCTGTTCGGCGAACGCACCGCCACCGCTCAGACCGGTCGGCGACGTGCTGATGTCGGAACCGACCCAGCCGCCCTCGGAACCCAACGGCAGCCCGCCCGGGTACAGCGCGCGACCACGGTTGTCGCGCGGGCTGTCGTACCACTTCTTCACCACCGCGACCTGCGCGGCGCTGAGGCAACCTGCTGCGGCTGCCCCCTGCGGGCAGAGCAGCGTCGCCGGGTCGAACCGGCAGGCGCGTGGGTCGTCCACGACACCGTCCTTCACGACACCGTCGCAGGCGGCCTGCACGCCCTGGTTGACGACCGCCGCGGCGGCGGCGTCGACGATCTGGTTGCGGTCGGCGTCCCGGTTCTGCTGCTCGCGCACGCCCTGCGAGAGCGGGGCGAGGTAGTTCTGCCGGTTGGCCGGTGCGCCGGCGACGATCCCGTCGAAGTCACCGGGCCAGCGCTGCGCCTCGATCAGCGCCTGCCGACCACCGGTCGAACAACCCACGAAATAGGAGTACGCGGGAGCATGGCGGGTCATTCCCTTGAGGAGCGTCTTGGCCGTGAGCGCGGTCAGGTGCTCGGAGAGGTAGCCCCAGGTGTTCTGCGCGGCCTTGTTGTTGAGTCCGAAGGAGGCGTCCGAGCCGCTGCCGACGTGGCCGGTGTCGTCGGAGGCGACCGCGTAGCCGAGGTCGACGTTGCCGTTGCCGGAGGTGCCGGCCGTCGGGATGCTGCCGCAGAAGCCGCCGCCGCCCAGCTGGACGTAGCGGCGGTTCCAGTCGGTAGGCACCTGCAGACGCAGCTGGATCACCGAGGTGCTGCCGTCGTCGGCACCGACCGTGATTGCGGCCCGGACGTCGCAGTAGGGCGTGGCCGCCGCCGTGGCGCCGGTCGTGGCGGAGCTGACCGTCGTCGGGTAGCCGACGGCGCGGCTGAGCTTCCCGGCGGCGGTCGTGGAGCAGTCGAGTCGCGGCTTGGCGTGTGCGATGCCGGGCGCCGCGGCGACGGTGAGACCGGCGGCGACGACCACGGCGGAGAGGAGACGTAACCTGTGGAGCACATCGGCCTCCAATGTTTCGCTAGGCGGAACGCGGCAATATCGCCACGGCCTGGGAGTGACGCTAGAGCTGGGCGAATGCCCTGTCAACATCCACGCCTGTCGTTCCGCTGGGCGGAACCTACCCGAGCACGTCGCGCTCCCGCAGGGCCGCCATCTCCTCCGCCGACAGGCCCAGCTCGTCGCCGAGCACCGCGTCCGTGTCGGCACCCAGCGCGCGGCCGGTGAACCGGATCCGGCCCGGTGTGCGGCTCATCCGCCACAGCACGTTCTGCATCCGGACCGGCCCCAGGTCCGGATCGTCCACAGTGGTCACCAGATCCAGTGCCCGCACCTGCGGGTCGTCGAGCAACTCGCTCGGCTTGTAGACCGGCGCCACCGCCGCCCCCGCCTCCTCGAACGCGCGCAGCACCTCGTCGCGGGTCCGCGCCCCGATCCACTCCCCCACGTAGCCGTCGAGCAGGTCGGCGTGCTGCGCCCGCTGGCGCCCGGTGGCGAACCACGGCTCGTCGATCACCTCCGGGTGGCCGACCAGCGTCAGCACCCGCCGAGCGATACTGTCGGCGCTCGTGGAAATGGCCACCCACTGCCCGTCAGCCGTCCGGTAGGTGTTGCGCGGCGCGTTGTTGAGTGACCGGTTGCCGGTGCGCTGCTGATCGATGCCGAGCTGGTCGGCGTAGATCACGCCGGGCCCGACAGCCGTCATGATGGGGCTGAGCAGGTCGAGGTCGATCTCCTGACCCTGGCCGTCCTTCTCCCGCTGGAACAGCGCCATCGAGACCGCCGCCGCACCCGCCATCCCGGCGATCGAGTCGGCCAGACCGAACGCCGGCAACGTCGGAGGGCCGTTCGGGTCGCCGGTCAGGTGAGCGAAACCGCTCATCGACTCGACGAGCGTGCCGAAGGCCGGCCGCGCCGCGTACGGGCCGGACTGACCGAAGCCGGTGACCCGCAGCAGGATCAGCCGCGGATTGTCCGCGGAGAGCACGTCGTAGCCGAGGCCCCAGCGCTCCAGCGTGCCGGGCCGGAAGTTCTCGATCACGACGTCGGCGGTGGCGGCGAGCTTGCGGAAGATCTCCGCCCCGGCCGGGTCACCGAGATAGAGCCCGACCGTCCGTTTGTTGCGGGCGACCATCTTCCACCACAGCGGCTGGTCGTCCTTGGCCAACCCATGCCCGCGCATGCCGTCCCCGCGGCCAGGGTGCTCGATCTTGATGACCTCGGCGCCGAAATCGCCGAGCATCTGCGCCACCAGCGGGCCGGCCAGGATGGTCGACAGGTCGAGCACCCGCAGGCCGGCCAGTGGTCCGTCGTTCACACTGGACATGCTCACCCCTGGTACGGACGGTGCACGTAGCGGCCGCCGGGGGTGCCGACGATGTTGCCGGCGTCGAGCACGCGCTGCCCCCGGACCCAGGTGTCGGTGACACGGGCACCGAGTTCGAAGCCCTCGAACGGCGTGTACTCCTGGGTCGACTCGGAGTCCGCGGCGTGCACGGTCCAGGTGGTGTTCTCCACGAGACACAGGTCGGCGTCGAAGCCCACCCCGATGGTGCCCTTGCCCGGCAGTCCGTAGCGGCGGGCCGGATTCCAGGCGGCCAACTGCGCGATCCGCTGATGCGACAGGCCGCGCTTGCGCCCCTCCGAGACCAGGCCGGGCAGCAGGTATTCCGCCCCGCCGAAGCCCGACTTCGCGGCGAAGATGTCCTCGCGCGGGTCACCGAACTTCGTCTCGTCCTTGCAGCACGCGTGGTCACTGACCACCCAGTCGACGCTGCCGTCGAGCACGTACTCCCAGAGCGCCTCCACGTCCTCCTGCGGGCGCAGCGGGGGGTTCACCTTGCCACCCAGGCCGTGCGCGCTGTCCACGCTGGCCAGCAGGTGCCCGAGGGTGACCTCGCGGCGGAAGTCGACATGCGGAAACGTCCTGGCCATCAACATCGCCGCCCGCAGGGCCTTGCGCGAGGAGAGGTGCAGCAGGTTGATGTTGGGCAGCCCGGTCTCGTCTGCCAGGAACGCCGCGATCGTCACCGCGAGCCCTTCCGAGTGCGGCGGTCGTGACGCGCTGTAGGCGGCCAGGCCCTGCAACGACGGGTCCTGCTCGACCAGCTTCGTGTAGGCGGTCATGATCTCGGCGGTCTCGCAGTGCAGCGACAGCGACACGTGCGGTGCCGCGTCGGTCAGCTTCTCCCGGGCCGCCTGCACGCCGCGCATCACGAACTCGAAGTGAGCGAGGTCGTAGCGCTCGTTCGGCGGGATCATCAGGAACGAACTCTGGTCGCTGGACCGCCCGTGCAGCCCGTGGCTGCCGTAGAACATGAAGATCTTGAAGGAGGTGACGCCGAAGTTCTCGATGATCGAGGGGATCTCGTCGATGTGCTCCCTCATCATCGGCGCGAGGTGGAATCCGTAGTCGATGAACGAGCGTCCTTCCGAGGCGGCCAGCACGTGCGGGAAGAACTCCGCGTACGAGCCACCCCGGTTGAGGTAGTACTGCCCCGTACGCATGTAGGTCAGTCCGGTCGTCACACCGCCCTGGGCGCTGGCGCGGCTCTCGGTGGCGGTGTCCTCGGCCAGCGAGTTGTAGATGCCCCAGTGCTGGTGCGCGTCGACCGCGCCCGGGTACGCGAGCCGGCCGCGCCCGTCCACGACGGTCTGCGCCTCGTCGGCCGGGATGTCGGCCTCCATCCGCACCACCTTGCCGCCGGCAATGCCGATGTCCAGCCGGTCGCCGTCGGGCGAGCCGGCGTCGGGCCGGACCACGGTTACGTTCTTGATCAGGGTTTCCAGCAGTTTCATGCGTTTCCTCCCGTGGTTCGAGCGACGTGGTTCGCCGCGAGGTAGGCGAGGCCGAGGGCGGGCAGGAGTCCGTTGCCGGCCAGGTAACCGGCCGCGCCATGGCCGGAGATGCCGGCCGCGGCACCGCCCGAGGCGTAGAGGCCGGGGATCGGCGCGCCACCCGGGCGCAGCACCCGGGCATGCTCGTCGACCAGCAGGCCGCCCTGGGTGTGAAAGAGCGCCGGCACCACCCGGGCGGTGAGGTACGGCGGCTCCAGTGGTGCTTCGAAGAAGGTGCGGCCGAAGCGGTCGGCCCGCTCGCCGCGAGCCACCGCCGCCGTCTCGGCGAGTTCCGCGACCACGGCCTCGGCCGGCAGCCCGGTGACCGAGGACAGCGCGGCCTCGTCGGCCGCGTCCAGCAGCGCGCCCGACTCCACGCTCTGTCGAAAGTCGGTGAACGCGAGGCAGGCGTCGTGGATCCGGCGGTCCAGCACCAGCCAACCGAACGCGTCCGGGCGGGCCGCGAGCGCGGCGGCGTACTCGGAATAGCCGGTCGTCTCGTCACCGAACCGCCGTCCGGTGGTGTCCAGCAGGAAACCGCCGTGCATCACTGTCGCCCAGCCGACCAGCGTCGCGGAGCGGGCCGAAAGAGCGGCATGCCCCTGGTACGCGTCGAGGAAGGCGCTCTGCGCGCCGAGCTCGGTGCCGATCCGCAGCGCATCGCCGCGGGACATCTCACTGCCGTGGTAGACCGCCGCCGCGATCTCCGGCAGGTGCTCGCCGACCATGGCCCGGTCGGCGCCGTAGCCGTTGGTGGCCAGCAGCACCGCCCCGGTCGGGATCTCCTCACGTGTGCCGTCCGGTCGTTCGACCACGGCGGCTCGAACCACGCCGGAGTCGACGACCACGTCGACCAGTCGGGCCGGGACCAGCATGTCGATACCGGCCCTGCCCAGCCGCTGGACGAGATGGTCGAGCAGCACGGTGCCGTGCCGGCCCTCGACCGTGTGGCAGCGGTCGACCGAGTGGCCCGGGTAGTGGAAGTCGGTCACCAGCGACAGCTCCAGCCCGACGCTGTCAGCCAGCCACTCGACCAGCTCGGCGCTCACCGCGCCGAGCGCACGGGCGAGCCTCTGGTCGCCCTGCCCCTTGGTCTTGCGCGCGACGTCCGCCGCGAACAGCTCGGCCGAGTCGTCGATGCCGGCGGCCCGCTGCCACCGCGAGCCGGCGCCCGGGATCATCGCGGTCGACATCGAGGTGTTGTTGCCCCGGCGGAAGTGCTCGCTGGCCTCGACCACCAGCACGTCGAGGCCGAGCTGGGCGGCGCGCAGGGCGGCGACGAGCCCTCCCCCGGCTCCGGCGACCACGAGGTCCGGCCCGGTCACGCGCCCACCTCCCCAGCACCGATCAGCCGCAGCGCCAGGGCGGTCGGGTCGACCACCCGAGCTGGCAGGCTGACGCCGGCCGGCAGGTCGACGGCCGAGCAGCCGTTGATCACCGAACGCGCGCCGCCCGCGGCGAGCGTGCCGACGGCACCGCCAAGCGTGCTGGCCCAGCGGGAGGTGTCGGCGATCGCGTGCACGTCGAGGTCGAGCACCTCGACGCCGAGCAGGTCGGCCGACCACCCGTACACCCCGGCCCGGGCGGTGATCTCGTCGGCGATCGCCTTGTTGCGGGCCACCGCCGCGCACCTGCGCCCGCTCAGCACGGCCCAGCCGAGGCTGAGACGGAGCAGTCCGAATACCGGCACCGGCAGGGTGCCGGCGAGGTCCGCGACACCGGGGTCGAGGACGCAGTCCGGCAGCAGCGCGTCGAAGCCGGCCGGCGCGCCGCGCAGCGCCGCGGTGACCAGCATTTCGCTCTCCCGCACCTGCTCGTCGGTGTCCAGGGCGCGCGGTGCGTCCGCTCCGATGTCGTGCAGCACGACGTCGACGCCCGGCGGCGACAGCGCCGCGTAGCGCGCCTGCCGGCGGGCCAGTTCCTCGGCGTCGACATGGATCGGGGTCACGGCGTAGATCCGCACGGTCTCTCTCCTAGATCTCGGCGAGCCGGCGCAGGTCGGGCCCGACGTCGGTGGTGGCAGCCAGGCCAGCGGCGATTTCGTGCACGGCTCGGACGGTGTCGGGGTCGAGCAGGCGTCCGAGCAGCGCGAGCACGTCACCCTCGGTCATCGGGTGGTAGGCCGCGTCGCCGACCGGGTTGGGCACCTCAATCACCCTGGGTGGTCCGCCGAGGGTGCGGACGGTGACGCGGGCCGCACGTTCGTCGGGCAGTCGGGCGTCGAGGTCCGGAGCCACCCGCAGCACCACCTTGGCGGCCAGCGCGCGTACCCGCGGGTCGTCGCGCTGGTCGTCGGCGGAAACGGCGGGGTCGACGGTGCCGTGCACCAGCGCGGCGGACACCACGAACGGCGTCGAGAACAGCGCGGCCAACCGGCTGTCCCAACTCGTCCGGCCGAGCCCGCCAGCCAGCGAGTGGGTCTCGACCAGGACCTCCTCGATGGAGTCGAGCGTCAGCCCGTCGGCTCGCATCAGCAGGGCCGCGTCGGCTGCCGGGTGGGTGAACGAGCAGGACGCGTGCCGCTTGAAATAGCCGAGCTGCACGTCCCACCGCGTGCCGAGCCCGTCGGTGAGCGGCGCGGGGTCGAACCGGCCGAGCACGTCGCCGAGCGACAACGAGGGGGTACCGGTGTTGCGGGCGACGCCGGCCGCGGCCATCCGTGCCGCCGCCAACCCGGACACGTTGGAGGCTCCCAGCCAGGCGTCGCGGACCGGGTTGCCGTCCAGGGCGCTGGCGAAGTGCCCGGCCACCGGTAGGCCGGCTCCCGCGTCGATCGCTGCGGCGACGCCCTCACCGGGCAGGCCGAGCAACCGCGCGCAGCCGGCCGCCGCACCCGCGACGCCCCAGCTGCCGTGCGGATGCGCGTCGGCGCGAAGGGTGGTGGCCCGGCCGAAACGCGCCGCCACCTCGTAGGCCGCCAGCAGCGCCGACATCGTCTCCGGACCGGACGCGCCGAGGTCGGCGGCGAGCGCCAGCACCGCGGGCAGCCCGTGCGCCGCCGGATGACCCTTCGCGTACTTGTGACCCTCGTCGAGCTCAAGCCGCGCCATCGCGGTCGCGTTCAGCCAGGCTGCCGCCTCGACGGTGGTGGTCGCGCCTGCCCCGACCAGCGGCGCGGGCCCGGACCCGGGACGCCATGCGGCGACCAGGGCCCGCTGCTCGGACTGCCGGGCGCCGACCACTGTCACCCCGAGCGAGTCGAGCAGCACGAGCCCGAGCCGGTCGCGGACGGTGTCCGGGACGTCCGACCAGCGGAGCGCGGCGGCCCAGGTGCCGAGCCGGGCCACCGCCTCCACTGTGGATTGCACGTCAGAGCCCCAGGTAGGCGGCTCGGACCCGGTCGTCGCGGGCGAGCTCCGGCCCCGGGCCTTCGAGGACCAGGCTGCCGCTCTCCAGCACGTACGCCCGGTCGGCCAGGTTGAGCGCGTGCGCGGCATTCTGCTCGACCAGCAGCACCGAGACACCCCGGTCGCGGATCGCCTTGATCGCGTCGAGCACGGTCCAGGTCAGCTTCGGCGACAGGCCGGTGGACGGCTCGTCGAGCAGCAACAGCCGTGGACCGGCCATCAACGCCCTGCCGATCGCGAGCATCTGCTGCTGCCCGC
The DNA here is from genome assembly GCF_006715105.1 of Micromonospora sp. A202. Taxonomy (NCBI): domain Bacteria; kingdom Bacillati; phylum Actinomycetota; class Actinomycetes; order Micromonosporales; family Micromonosporaceae; genus Micromonospora; species Micromonospora sp. A202. Next base: position 4,047,676 of record NZ_VFMP01000001.1, read on the forward strand.
CACTGAGCGTCTCGGCGGCCTGGGCGCGCCGCTCGGCGAGGATCGGGAACAGGTCGAAGACCTCGCGCAACGGCTCACCGAGCGGCTTGCGGCCACGGGTCCAGCCGCCCATCCGCAGGTTCTCCTCGACGCTGAGCGGCCCGAACAGCGCCCGCCCCTCCGGCACGTGCAGCAGGCCACGGGCGACCAGCTCGCTCGGACGTACGCCATCGGCCCGTGCGCCGTTGAAAGTGATCGTGCCCGCGGTCGGTTTGACCAGCCCGGAAATGGTCTTCAGCGTGGTGGTCTTGCCGGCACCGTTGGCGCCGACGATCGCCACGATCTCGCCCTCCTCGACCCGCAGGTCGAGCTCGTGCAGGATCTGCAGGCCGTGGTAGCCGGCGCTGACCCCCTCAAGCGTGAGCATGCGGGTCCTCCCCGAGGTAGGCCTCGATGACCCGCGGGTCACGGGTCACCTCCTGTGGTGGGCCCGAGGTGAGCACCCGGCCCAGATCGAGCACGAGCACCGAGTCCGACAGCCGCATGACCGCAGCCATGATGTGTTCGACGAAGACGAGCGTCACGCCGTCCTCGGTGCGCAGCCGCTCCAGCAGCTCCATCACCGGCGCCCGCTCCGCCGGCACCAGGCCGGCCAGCACCTCGTCGAGCAACAGCACGCGGGGTTTGCTGGCCAACGCCCGGGCCAGTTCCAGCCGCTTGAGGGCCGCGGTGGGCAGGCCCTCGGTCGCCGAGTCGCGCCACCGGCCGAGGCCGACCCGATCGATCAGCTCGGCGGCGGCGGTCCGGGCCGTACGCTTGGCGGCGCCGCCAGCCAGCACCGCGATCGTGACGTTCTCCAACACGGTCATCGAATAGAACGGCCGCATCAGCTGGAACGTCCGGGTCATGCCCGCCGCGGTCACCTTGTGCGGCGCGTGCCCGGTGATCTCCCTGCCGCCCAGGTACACCCGGCCGGTGTCCGGCCGCAACGCACCCGCGATCAGGTTGAACACCGTGGTCTTGCCTGCGCCGTTGGCCCCGATGACGCCGAGGATGCTGCCCTCGGCGACCTCGAAGCTCACCTCGTCGACCGCCCGCAGGCCCTTGAACGACTTGGAGATTCCGTCGACCCGAAGCAGTGTCATCGCCGGGACCACCTTTGGCGGATCGTTCCGTATATGCCTTTCGGCAGGAGCAGCACGATGATGATCAACAGGGTGCCGTAGACGATCACGTCCAGGCCGCTGCGCCCCTGAAGGAACTCCAGCGCGGGCGGCGGGTTGCGCAGCACCGTCGCCGTCACGTCGTTCAGCGGGCCCATCACCACGGCGCCGATCACCGGCCCCCAGATGGTCGCCACCCCGCCGATCACGGCCGGCAGGATCGCCTGGATCGACACGCTCGACCCGAACGCCAGGTCCGGATCGATGAACAGGAAGTACTGCACGTAGAAGGCACCGGCGACAGAGGTGATCGCGGCGGACAGCGCCATCGTCACCAGCTTGTAGCGCATCACCGGGATGCCGACCGCTGAGGCCGCGTCCTCGTCGTCGCGGGCGGCCTTGGTGAACTGTCCGGCACGCGAGCGGACGAACTGCACGCTGATCACCAGTGCGGCGACGGTGAGCGCGAGCGCGATCCAGAAGTAGTTCGGCGAGGCCGGCTCGAACTGGATCCACCACCACGAACTGTCGGAACGAAGCGGCACGTGGTAGCCGACCGCGCGGTTGACGAAGTCGCTGTTCGTCGCCCAGAGCCGGAGCATCTCGGCGAACGCGAAGGTGGCCAGCGCGAAGTAGGCGCCGCGCAGCTTGTACCGCAGCGCCAGGAAACCGATCAGCGCGGCGAACGCCGCGGCCATCACCATGCCGGCGAGCATCCCGATCCACGGCGACACGCGGTGCTCGACCAGGAGCCAGGCGCTGGTGTACGCCCCGATTCCGAAGTAGGCCGCGTGCCCGAAGCTGAACATGCCGCCGAAGCCACTCATCATGTTCCAGCCGATGCTCATCAGGGCGAAGATGAGCACCCGCACCGCGACCGATGCCTGCGCCGACGGAAGGATCAGCGGCAGCGGCACCAGCAGCACGGCGAGTACCGCGATGGCCAGCAGGTGCTTGTTCCACGGCAGGCGAGGCAGTGGCCTGCTGGCCGCTGTCTCCGGTGCCGGCGTGTCGGTGGTGGTCGTCATGCCGACCTCCCGAAGAGTCCCTGCGGGCGCAGGAAGAGCACGAGGACGAAGACGATGAACACCGACAGCAGAGGCGACTGTCCCGGCAGGTAGATACCGCCGAGCTGCTCGGCCAACCCGATGACCAGACCGCCGACCAGCGCGCCGACGACGTTGCCCATGCCGCCCAGCACCACCACCACGAAGGCAACGATGTTGAACAGCGAACCGGTGGTGGGCTCGATGGTGACCAGCGGGGCGACGAGCGTGCCAGCGGCGCCGGCGCAGGCGGTGCCGAGCGCGAATGTCACCGCGTAGATGACCCGGGTGTCGATACCGACCAGCTGCGCGCCGGTGTCGTTGGCGGCCACCGCGCGGATCGCGGTGCCCAGCCGGGTGCGCTGCAGCAGCAGGTAGAGCAGTCCGGCCAGGACCAGTGCGCCGACGAAGGCGAGGATCCGGGACAGGTTGGCCACCGCTTCGAAGATCGGTACGCCGCGGTCGCCGGGCAGGGCCACCGAGCGCGGGTTCCCGCCGAAGAACAGCAGCAGCGCGTTCTCGATGATCAGCGAAATGCCCAGCGTGATCAGCAACTGGTTCTCCAGCGGCTTGCCCATCGCGCCGGCCAGGATGCCGCGTTGCACCAGCAGGCCGAGCACGAACATCGCTGGCACGCTGACGGCGAGCGCGAGATAGGGATGCAACCCGGCCTGGGTCAGCCCGAACGTCAGGAACAAGGCCAGTGCCAGGAAGCTGCCGTGGGCGAAGTTGACGATGTCGAGGACACCGAAGATCAGCGTGAGGCCCATCGCGATGAGGCCATAGACGCCGCCGATCAGGACACCGGTGGCCATCGCCTGCACGACGACGACCCCGCTGCCGGAGCGGACGTACGCGAGCAAGACCGCGAGCACGACCAACGCGGCGATCACCGCGATCCGCAGCCACGGCACGGTACGGGCGGGAGTCGGGCGTACCTCGTCGGGATCCAGGGTTGCCACGCCGCCGCTGCCGGCGGCGTGGCCCTGGTCGGCTGGCGTGGTCACTGGCTCTTGAAGGCGGGGTAGAGGGGCTTCTCCTCCGCCTTGTCGGCCGGGAACACCTGCTTGACCACGCCACCCTGGACCTGCATGAGGATCGGCGTGGCGTTCTCGTTCTCTCCGGTCGGTCCGAACTTGATCGGGCCGTTGCCGGCGATCAGGGTCGGCACCGAACCGCTGGCGATCGCGTCCCGCACCTTGGCCGGTTCGGCGCTGCCGGCCCGCTCCAGAGCGTCGGCGATCACCTTGACCGAGTCGTGTGCGAGCACCGCTCCGGTGCGGATCTGGTCGTTGTAACGCTCCTGGTAGAGCTTGGCCAGCGCCTGCGTGTCGGCGTTGGTCATGTCGGCGTGGTAGTTGGCGTCGAAGAAGCCCTCGGCTGCGGCGCCCGCCTCCTTCGGGAACTGCGGGAGGTCGAACGCACCGTTGGCGACCCCGTAGACCGCCTTCAGGGCCGGCGGCTTGACGGTGGCGACGGCTTTGGCCGCCAGCACGCCGTCGCGGTAGTAGCCGGCCACCATCAGCACGTCGGCGCCACTGGCCTTGACCTGGGTGACCTGGGTCGTCAGGTCGGAGACGTTGGCGGCGTCGTAGGCGAGCGCCGGGCCGACCTTGATGCCGGCCTTCTCCGCCTCGGCCTTGAAGGCGTCACGTACGGCGCTGCCGAACGGACCCTGCTCGTGCAGCACCGCCACCGTCTTGACCGGCTGGTTGGCCGCCTTGGCCACCTGGTCGAGGAACTGCGCACCGGCGGTGCCGAGCACCGTGGAGCTGGGCTGCACCCGGAACGTGTACTTGTAGCCCTGGGAGAGAATCGAGTCTGCGCTGGACACGTCGATCACCAGCGGCACCTTGTTGCGTTCGGCCACCGTGGACACGTTCGCGGTGACCGCGCTCTGGTAGGTGCCGACCAGGCCGACCACGCCGTCCTGAATGAGGCGCTGTGCCTCGCTCTGGCCGACCTCCGGCTTGCCCTGGGTGTCAGCGCTCACCAGTTCCAGCTTCTTGCCGCCCTGCGACTTGATGCCACCGGCGTTGTTGATCGCCTCGACGGCCAGCTTGGCTCCGTTGTCCATCTGCTGCCCGTCAGCCGCGGCCGCTCCGCTCAGCGGGTGCAGGGAACCGATCTTTATGGTGCTGCCGGACTGGGCGCCGCCGCCGTTGGTCGTGCCGGCGGGCCCGGACCCGCCGCACGCGGCGAGGGCCAGCGGCAGGGTCAAGGCGAGGCTCAGGGTCCAGGTCTTCCTCATGTCAGCTCCTGGGGTGACCGTGTTCCGCCGCACGGAACATCGCATGGGGCATGATGCTGGCACTGCCCCTTCGCCTGGGTCAAGGGTTCGCCGCAGAATCTTCTTCGACCCTGGATAGCGCCTCATTGGGGACTTGACCCCCGGGCCGGTCGGTGCTGCAATCGTGTTCCGCTGGCGGAAACACCCGCATTGGGAGATGAAGACTTGGCAGAGAGTCAGGGCACTGAGGCGGCGAGCCGCGTGGCCGACGTCCTTCTCCTGTTCACCGACGGGCCGGACTTCCTCGGGGTCACCGCGATAGCGCGCAGCCTCGACCTGTCCAAGGCCGTGGTGCACCGGATCCTGCAGACATTGGTCGAACGCCGGTTGCTGGTCAGCGACCCGGCGAGCCGTGGCTACCAGCTCGGCCCGGCGGCCGCCGCACTCGGCGCCCGCGCGCTGCGCGAATCGCAGCTGCGCACGGTCGCGATGCCGGTCCTGCGCGAGCTGCAACTGGCCACCGGCGAGACGGCGACCGTGTCGGCGCACGTGCACGGCGGCCGGGTCTACCTCGACCAGGTCGAGTCCACCCGGGAAATCAAGATGACGGTCGAGGTGGGTCGCCGTTTCCCCCTGTACGCCGGCAGCTCCAGCACCTGCATCCTGGCCTTCCTGCCCGACACCGAGCGGGAGTCCCTGCTCGCCACCGAACTGCCGTCGCTGACGAACCGCACAGTGACCGACCACGACCTGCTCCGCGCGCGGCTCACCGCGATCCGCAAGACCGGGGTGGCCAACTCCGACGGCGAACGCCAGGAGGGCGCGGGCTCGGTCGCCTCGCCCGTCTTCGGCATCGACGGCACCGTCGTCGGCGCCGTCTCGGTCTGCGGCCCGGCGCACCGGGTCGACGAGGCCGCCCGGGAACGGTTCGGTCCACTCGTGTGGGAGGCCGCCGACAGCATCTCGCGGGCGCTGGGCTGGTCCGGCGGGCTCCCCAAGTGACCCCGCGATCCTGGCTCTACGTGCCCGGCCACCGCGCCGACCGGGTCGCGAAGGCCCTCGCCGCCGGCGCCGACGCGGTGGTCGTCGACCTCGAGGACGCGGTGCCGCCGGACCAGAAGGAGACCGCCCGGGCAACCGCGCTGCGGCTGGCCTCCCAGGGCCCCCACGAGCGACCCCTGTGGGTACGCGTGAACGACCCGACCGGCCCGTGGGGCGAGGACGACATCGACGCGCTGGCCGGGTTGGAGCTGACCGGATTGCGGGTGCCCCGGTGCGAAGACCCGGCCGTGATCCGCGACGTCGCCACCCGCGCCGGGCTGCCACTGCAACTGCTCCTGGAAAGCGCTGCCGGGCTGGCCCGGGCGGCCGAGTTGGCCACCGCGCATCCACTGGTCGCCGGGCTCGGGCTGGGCGAGGCCGACCTGTCGGCCGACCTCCGGGTGACCGGCGACGACGGGCTGGCCTGGGCGCGCGGCTGGGTGGTGGTCGCGGCCCGCGCCGCAGGCCTCCCTTCGCCCGTGCAGAGTGTCTACACCGACGTCGCCGACCTCGACGGCCTGCGCGTCAGCACCGAGCGGGCCAGGGCCAACGGCTTCGTCGGCCGGTCGGTGGTGCACCCCCGACAGATCCCGGTCGTGCACGAGGTCTTCACGCCGACAGCCGCCGAGGTGGCGGCCGCGCGGGCCGTCCTCGCCGCAGCGGCACGCGCACAGGAGGCCGGCGAGGTCGCCGTGCTCGACGCCGACGGCCGGTTCGTCGATCCCGCTGTGGTGCGCCGGGCCCGACTCGTTCACGACCTGACCGAACCGTCCGACCCACCATCCGGAGGAACGAGTTGACCACCGAGCCGCAGGCCCGCCCGGCACGCACGACCGACGACGCCCTACTCGCCGCGGTGACCGCGGGGGTACGGCTCGTCGAGCTGGGGCACCCGCATTTCACGGGCATGCCGTGCTCGCCGAACCATCCCGGCTTCCGAATGAGCCTGATCCGCCGCCACGGCGACATGATCCGCCCGGACGGTGGCTCGGCGGCCAACGAAATGATCGTGACCGGGGGGCACGTGGGCACCCACGTCGACGCGCTCTCGCACGTCAGCCACGACGGCAGGCTGCACGGCGGCGTGGACGCCGCGGCGGCGCAGACCGGTGGCCGGTTCAGCGCGCTCGGCGCCGAGCACACGCCCGCGCTGCTCACCCGGGGTGTGCTCCTCGACGTGGCCGCCGTCCACGGGGTGGACGTGCTACCCGCCGGCTACGGCGTGACCGCGGCCGACCTGGCCGCCGCCGCCGAACGGGCCGGTGTCGAGCCGGGGCCCGGCGACGTCGCGCTGGTGCGCACCGGCTGGGCGCGGCACTTCGACGACGCGACGACCTATCTCGGACAGGCCGCCGGCGTGCCGGGCGCCACCACCGACGCCGCCGAGTGGCTGGCCGCGCGTCAGGTGGTGGCCACGGGCTCGGACACCACGGCGTACGAGCAGATCCGTCCGGGCAACGGCCACAGCGTGCTGCCCGTGCACCGGGTACTGCTGGTCGATGCCGGCGTCTACATCATCGAGCACCTCAACCTGGAGCACGCGGCCGCCGAAGGGCTGACAGCGTTCGTCTTCGCGATGGCGCCGTTGCGCATCGTCGGCGGCACCGGCTCGCCGATCCGGCCGTTCGCGGCGGTGGCGGCATGAGCACGCCGACCATCGTCCAGCGGCTCGCAGCGGTGGCAGACGACGTACGGCGCGATGGGCTTCCCGGCGACCTGCGACAGGACGTGGCCCGCAGGGTCCTCGACCTGATCGGCAACAGCCTCGCCGCCACCGGGCTGCCGCCCGCACGGGCGGTCACCGCGTACGTCCGGGCGGCTGGCGGCACGCCGGAGGCCGTCGCGATCGGCACCGGGCTGCGCGTCCCGGCCGCGAACGCGGCGCTGGTCAACGGCACGCTGGCGCACTCGCTCGACTTCGACGACACCCACCTGCCATCGGTTCTGCACCCCTCCTCGCCGGTGGTGCCGGCGGCGTTGGCGGTGGCCGAGGCGCGCGGCGCGTCCGGCGCCGCGCTGCTCGACGCGGCCGGAATGGGCATCGAGGTCGCCGTGCGGCTCGGCATGGGCGGTTACGACCGCGCGCTCGGAAATTCCGAGTTCTTCGAGCGCGGGCAACACGCGACTTCGATCTGCGGCGCGGTCGGGGCAGCCGTGGCGGCCGCGATGGTCGGTGGCGCCGACGCCGAGGGCATCGCGCACGCGGCCGGGATCGCCGCGAGCATGGGTGCCGGCCTGCTGGAGGCCAACCGGACCGGCGGCACCGTGAAGCGGGTGCACTGCGGCTGGGCGGCGCACTCCGGCGTGGTCGCCGCCGAGTTGGCCCGGCACGGGCTCACCGGCCCGCCGACCGTGGTCGAAGGGCGGTTCGGTTTCCTGCACGCGTTCTGCGGCGAGCGGGCCGACGTCGACGCGGTGGTGGACCGGCTCGGCACGCACTGGGAGCTGCCGGGCATCTTCTTCAAGCCGTACCCGTGCAACCACTTCACGCACGCGGGCATCGACGCGGCGCTGGCCCTGCGCGAGCGCGGCGTCGACCCGGCCACGATCGAGTCGATCGAGTTGGGCGTACCGTCGCCGGTGCTGCGCACGATCGCCCAACCGCCGGAGGACAAGGCGCGGCCGGAGTCCGGCTACCACGCGGCGTTCAGCGGCCCCTACACGGTGGCGGCCGCGCTGCTCGGCGGCGGCGGCCTGGGCCTGGGCCACGAGGACTTCACGGACGCTGCGGCGGCGGACGAGACGCGGTTGGCGCTGGCGGCGAAGGTGCGCTGCGTGGCGGACGCCCGCTGCGACGAGATCTTCCCGAACCAGTTCCCTGCGGTGCTGCGGGTGGTGCTGCACGACGACACCCGGCACGAGGTACGGGTCGACGTCAACCGGGGTGGGCCGGGCAACCCGCTCAGCTCGGCCGAGCTGGCCGCCAAGTTCGCGCTCAACGCCGCGCTGGTGCCCGACCGCGAGGACATCGCCGCGGCCGTGCTGGACCTGGCCGCCGCGCCCGACGTGGCCGGTCTGATGGCCCGGGTGCGGGAATGATCGAGCGGCTGGCCGCGACCGCCGCCGGCACCGAGTGGGTGTCGGCACCCGCCCGCGTCCAGGACCGGGTGGTCGACCTGGTCACGGACACGATCGCGGTCGCCGCGCTGGGCAGCGGGCGGGCCGAGCTACGCGCGCTGGCCGCCGGGTCCGGCGGTTCGGGTGAGTCGACAGTGGTGGGCTCGTCGCGCGGTTGGCCAGCCGCAGAGGCTCAGTTCCTCAATGGCAGCGCGATCGCTGCGGATCAGCTCCAGGACGGCCATCGGCCGGCTCGTGGCCATCCGGCATCGCACGTGGTCCCGGCCGTGCTGGCGCTCGCCGAGGACCGGGACCTACCGGGTGTGGAGCTGCTGTCGGCGGTGCTGGCCGGTTACGAGGTCGGTGTCCGGGTCGGCCGGGCGATGGGGGGCACGCCGGACGGCGTGCACGACATCGGCACCTGGGGTCAGGTCGGCGCGGCCGCCGGGGTGGCCCGGCTGCTGGCGCCCGGCGATGAGGCCGCCATGCGCCGCGCCATCGAGCTGGCCGGCTCGGCTGTGCTGCTCAGCGACGCGGCGACCATTTTCGCCGGGCGTGCCGGCGGGCACGCGTTCCTGGGCGCGTCGGTGCAGCTGGGCGCGAGCCTGGGCGCGGCCGCCGTGGCTGGTCTGGAACCGCTGCCCGGCGCACTGGATCGGCATTTCGCGACGGTCGCCGCCCGTGACTGGTCGGGTATCGGGCAGGACCATGGCCACGAGGTGCTGCGTGGCTACACCAAGGCGCACCCCACCTGCGCCCACCTGCACGGCGTGAACGACGCGGTGGCGGACATCGTCTCCGTGACCGGCCCGTTGTCGGATGTGGAACGCGTCGAGGTGCGCACGTTCGCGCACGCGGCCCGGTTCGACGCGGTCGCCGACAGTGAGCTGGCCGCCCGGTTCAGCGTGCCCACCTCGGTCGCGGTCGCGCTGCTCACCGGCACGCTCGACGAGACCACGCTGACCGCGGAGACGGTCTGCTCGGCGACGGTCCGCGACGTGGCCGCGCGGGTCGAGGTGCGGCACGACAGTGAGCTGGACGCCGGCTATCCGGCCGGCCGGCCCGCCCGGGTGCGGGTCCTCCGCGCCGACGGCAGCGTGCTGACCGGCGCCGCGGACCTGCCACGCGGCGACGGTCCCCGGGCCTTCGACCGGGACGCGTTGCGCACGAAGGCCCGGCGGCTGCTCGACCGCCGCTTTCCCGGGCATGCCGACGGGGTGCTCGCCCTGATCGACGGACTGGCGGCCGGCGGCACCGCCCGCTCGCTCGGCGCCGCGCTACGGGCGGCGGCCGCGTGATCGTCACCCGACGCGACGGCGCGCTGCGCCTCGTCGAGCAGGTCGAACACGGACGGGTCGCCGGCGAGTTGGCGGCCGTGTGGGGCAACGACCGGTTCGAGACGCCGACGCCCGGTTCGCCGGTGCGCACCGCGGCCACACGGCACGACGAGGGCTGGCGGGCCTGGGACGCCCGGGTGCTCTTCCACGAGCTGGAACGCCGGCCGCTGCACTTCCTGGAGATCGACGCCACCGAACACGTGCGGCTCTACCGCCAGGGCGTCGAGCGGGTGGCGCTCGGCGACGTGTACGCGGGCGTGCTGGTCGGCATGCACTGGACCGGCCTCTACCGGGGCCGGTGGTCGGCCCCGGACGCCCGAGGCAGGCTGAACCTCGGCCCCGAGGGCCGGGCGGCGCAGGACGCGGCGGTCGACGCCGAGGAGCGGCGGTGGGTGACGGCGAAACGGCTGGCCTGGGCGGCGGCCGAGCCCCGGGCCGCATTCGAGACCAGGCTGTGGCACAACTACGAACTGCTTCAGCTCTGGGACCTCCTCTCGCTGTACCTGTGCGTGATGCCGCCACAGCCGGCGGCCGTGCCCGGACCGGCGCGGCCCTGGGGTCCGCAACTAGCCGACCTGGAGCATTCGGCCCAGGACGTGCTGCTGCCGCCCGTGCGCACGCACCCGTTCGGCTCGGTCGAGCGGATCACCGTCGGTGTCCGTAGACCGGGCGTGCTCTGGCTCGACCCGTACCCGTTCACCCGGCCCGGCGTCACCGTCGACGTGCTCAGCGCGGTCGTGCCGGACCGGACCTACAGCCATGCGGAACTCGCCGCACGGGTCGGACGGACGCCGGCCACGGTGATGACCTGGCACCTCGCGCCGTGGACTCGCTGATGGACGTCGCCACGGCCCGCGCCGCCGCACACGCCTTCGTGCTCGGCGAGGCCGGCTTCGCCCAGCTGACCACCATCGACTCCGACGGCTTTCCGGTGAGTCGCACGATGACCGCGTTCCTCGAACCGGACTGGTCGGTCAGCCTGGTGCAGCGGGCCGGCCACCGGCGGCTCGAGCAGTGGCGACTCGATCCGCACACGCTGGTCACCTGGGTCGGCACTCCCGCGCCGGGCGCCACCAACGAGCGGCCGCATGTCTTCGACGTCGGCCTGCTTCCGCCCCGGATGGTGTCCATCCGCGGGACGGCGTCGGTCATGCCACCGAATTGGACGATCGCTGTGTACCGGCGTGAGGTTGCTCGGCAGCGGGCGTCCGGCTTCACCAAGGCGCCCGTGCGCTCGGACGACGAGGTGACCGCCGAGTTGGCCGGGGTGCGGATCGAGCCGGCGCGAGTGCGACTTGAAGGGTTCGGCGTGGGCGCCGAATCCCATCTGTGGACCGTCAGAAAGGCAACCACATGATCAAAACCATTCTGGGTTACGAGATCGAGGAGGGCGTCAGCCCTGAGGAGTACGAGCGCTGGCTCTTCGACGTGCACGCGCCGGACCTCCTGACCAACCCCTACCTCGACCGGATCGTCTTCAACAAGGTGCTGCGCCCGGTGCGGCAGGCCTCCGGCGGCACGGCGTCAGTGCCGGAGGGTTACACGTTCTACCGGATCGCCGAGATGCACTACGCCGACGAGGAGGCGTACGCGAACTACCTGCGCTGGTTCGAGGAGCACCCGCTGCCGGCCGAACGCGGCCCGGCCGGCCGCACGAAGTTCAAGTTCTACCTGGTCACCGACAGCACTGAGGTGAACCGGGAATGAGTGTCGTCGCGCTGCTCGCCGGGTTCGCCGCGCTCTCACCACCGGAGGGGTCCCTGGCCAGGTGGGCGGCCCGGATCGGCACACCGGACGGGGAGTTCCCACTGATCGGCGCCGGCACCCGGGCGGAGACCTACGTCGCTCTGCAGTGGAATGGCGAACGGTGCGCGTCGCTCGGCCCGGAGGCCGCGCCGACGCTCGTCGGTCTCGCGGTCGGCGCGGCCCGGCGCCGGTCGGCGGCCCAGCTGTGTGCGGCCGTCGACGCCGGGCTGGCCGCCGCCGCCGAGGTGTCGACGCCCATGGTGCCGGTGAGTACCGGTGTGCTGGCCGCCACCGTGTGCGCGGCGCGACTGGCCGAGGTGCCGGAGAACGAACTGCCGGCGCTGCTGGACCTCGCGGCGAGCCTGATGGTGATCGGCCCGCCCGGTGTCGCGCCCGGGCACGACCCGGCCGCCGCCTGGCTCGCGATGCGGGCCTGGGATGCCGGCATCACCGGCATGCCCGGCGGGCTGGCCCACACCCTGTCCGTGGTGTCCAACGGACTTCCCGACCGTGCTGCGGCCGACCTGGATGTCTTCGACCTCGTGGAGGCGCTGCGATGATCGTGCTCAACGTGGCGCGGCCGGTCGGCGAGGCGGACCCGGTCGAGCTGGCCGGCGCCGCGCTCGCAGCCGGGCTCGACGGTGTCGCCCTGGCCGACAGCCCACGGCTGTTTCCCGACTGCCTGGTGGAGACCGAACGGGTGCTCAGCGCCACACCGGCACGGCTCGCCGGGCCGTGCGTGCTCAGCCTCGGGCTGCGGCACCCGGCAACGGTGGCCGGCGCCGTGCGCACCCTGGAGGCGCACCATCCCGGCCGGGTGCTCACCGTGGTCGGGCGGGGCGAGAGTTCGGTACGCAACGAAGGGCTGACACCACCGTCTCTGCGCGCGTATGAAGCGGCACTCGACGTGCTGCGCGAACTGGTGCCGGCGTCGGCGCTGCTGCTGGGCGCCGCGTCCGGCCCCCGCACCATCGCGGCCACCGCCGCCCGGCTCGGCGGCGTACTGATCGACGCTGGGGCGGACCCCACGATCGTCGGCAAGGCGGTGGCGTTGGCCCGCTCAACGCGGGCAGACGTGCCGGTCTGGATGTTCGTCCGCGCGGTAGTGACCGACGACGAAACGGACGCCGACGCTGCCGCCGCGCCCGTACTCGGGTCGTGCGCGGCCCGGCTGGTGCAGGCGCCGGACTGGTTCGACGTGCCGGCCACGCTGCGCTCCGGGGTCGCCGCCGTGGCCGAGGCGCACGACTACCGGCGGCACGGCACGGCCGATGCCCGCGGCGCCGGCGACGTACCCGCCGAAGCCGACCGGTTCGTGCGTGAACGCTTCGTGGTGACCGGGGACCGGCGCGCGGTCACGGAACGGTTCGCCGCGTTCAGCGCTGCCGGCGTCGACGGCGTGGTGCTGGCCGGCGCTGTCGGTGGGGTCCTGGACCGGCTCGACGAGCTGGGCCGGGCGGTCCGCGATGGCCTGACGAAAGGCTGATGATGCAAGGAATCGACACCACCCGGATCGCCGCCTTCGCACACGACACCAGCCTCGGGGACCCGCCCGGGGAGGTCCTCACCTTCACCCGCGCGCTGCTGCTCGACACCCTGGGCGCAATGCTGGGTGGCCTTCGGTATCCGGCCGTCCGGGCGCTGGCCGAGTCACTACGCCCGTCGGCCACCACCGACCTACCGTTCGGCCGACTACTCACCCTCGGTACGGCTGCGACCTGGCTGGACGCGGATTCCGGTGGGTCCTTCCATCCGCAGGGACACCGGCTACCACCGGTGCCGACGGCGCATCCGGCACCGCACTCGCTGCCCGTGCTGCTGCACGCCGCGGCCCACGGCGTCGACGACCGGCGGCTCGTCGAGATCTTCCTGATCGCCAACGAGATCGGCATGCGTTTCGGCGTGGGCACCACCCTTCGGCCCGGGTTGCACCCCCACGGCATCCACGGCCCGATCGCCGCAGCGGTTGCCACCGCTCTGTTGGATGGCCTTCCCCCTGCCACCACCGCCACTGCCATCGAGCTGGCCGGCGCGGTGCCGATGGCCGCGACCCTCGCCGTCCCGATGCGCGGCGGTACAGTCCGGAACCTGTGGACCGGCCTGGGCGCCTACTACGGCGCCTCCGCCGCCCGCCGCGCCGCCGACGGCGCCACCGGGTCGGAGGCCCTGCTCCGCGAACTGCTCGACGGCCTGGTCTGCACGGATCTGTCCGCCGCGGAGCTGACCACGGGGTTGGGCACCCGCTGGCGGTTGACCGACAGCTATCTCAAGCCGTACGCCTGCGCACGCTGGGTGCACCCCGCGCTGGACGCGTTCCGCGCCGCCGTCGCGGGCGTGGCCGACCCGGTGCGTGAGCGCGGGGGCCTGGCCGCGATCGAGGTCGACACCTTCGCCTTCGCCGCGTCGCTGTCCACCGTCGACGTCTCCTCGGATCTGCAGGCGCGGTTCTCGGTGCCGGTCAGCTTGGCCACCCTGGCCCTCGACGGCGAACTGGCCGCAGCGGGTTTCCTGCCCGACCGGCTGGCCCGTCCCGAGGTTGGCGCGCTGGCAGCTCTGGTCCGGCTGCGCGAGGAGCCGCTGTTCACCGCCGCCCTCCCGCACGAGCGGCCGACGAGGGTCACGGTCCGCTGGCGGGACGGTTCCACGGCGTCGGCCACGGTTCGCAACGCCCGCGGCAACCCGGACGACCCGCTGACCGCCGACGAGGTGGCCGCCAAGTTCCGGCGCAACGTCGAGGACGTACTCGACCCGACTACCGCCGACGCGGTGGTGGCCGGGCTCCTCGATGGTGCTGGCGGCGACACCATGGCACGCGCGGCTGCCGAGGTGATCGGCCGGCTCTGCCCGTAGGGCCCGCCCGTCGGCGCTCGTCAACTCTCGGAGCGGCGCTCCGCCACGGCGGCGTCGAACCAGTCCCGCAGGTCCTCCGCGGCCGGCGGGGTGCGCGGGTCCACCGGGTCAGGGTTGCGCAGGTGGTAGACCTTCCCCATGAGCGGCCTCAGCGAGCTGATCGGCTCAAGGTCATGACCACGCCCGGCCAGCACCGGCTGACCCGCGTACACGTATCCCCGGGTTTCCCCGTGCCCCACCTGCCAGCTCAGCTCGGGTACGGCGTGGCGGACGCACTCCGCGGCGTAGAACGCGACCGCGTCGATCAGCGCGAGGGACTCGTCCGACCAGATGTGCGGGGCGAGGAGCGCACTCCGCCCGTACCACATCGGCAGGACGGCGTCCGTCGGGCGTTGGAAGACGCTCCCGTTTTCGAGGATCACCTTCTCCCGGGGAGCATCGGCGGGGCGCAACTCGAGGCGGCCGATGGCCCAGCCCCAGATCGGGGCCAGGCTGTCGCGGGAATGGTCGAGCCGTTGCGGTCTGCCGGTGCGGGCGGCCTGGTCGTGCAGCCAGGCGAGCCGTTCGTCTCCGGCGGCCAGGTAGCGCCCCAGGAAGTCCTCGTCGGACTCGGACGTGGTGCTGAGGACCATCCCGGCAGGTGTCCGGTCGTCCTCGTCCGAGGAGATCATGTCGAGGACCTCGCCGAGCGGCGCGCCGGTGACATCGCCCTCCTGGACGACGAACCGACCGCCGGTCGCCTGCGCCACCTCCTGCAGCACCTCGACGACCCGCGTCACCTCGGCCCGGAATCCGGCGGCCGGCAGCAGGGGGAAGGCGTCCCAGATCGAGACGACCAGCTCGCTGACTCCCGTCTTGCCGGGGTGCACGAACCACTGCGTGCCGAGCCGCTCCCCCTCCCAGACCAACTCGGCGTACTCCCCGCCGGCGACATCCTCGTGGAGATCCGGATCGTCACCGAAGACCCTGCTGAGCAGGGCGACCGTGGTCGCCCTGCTCAGCTCGGCCCCGGACGGGATGACACCCATTTCCAGGCTCACTGCAACTGTGCCCCGCTCGGTGCGTAGGAAGCACTCGGAAAGAAGTGCCAATGTACTTGTCGAGTTTCTCGGTGACGCCCCGTTCGACACCACGTTCAGCCTCGTCGACCGAGGCGCCGTCTGACTCGCGCGTGAGCGGGACGTCGGCTACGTCGAATCGTGGAGTGCTGCCGGTACACGGTTCGTTGCAGCCTGTTCCGGTACGTTCGATCCGTTCACCCTCGGGCAGCCGCTGAGGCCACGGCAACAGCGCCGAGGCGAGCCGGAGCATGTGGCCGACTGGCCGAGAAGGCCGGCAGATGATGGGCGTTCGATCGGAATTGGGTGTTGATGACGCGGCCGACACTGTTCCTGACGGTCGGGCTCCCGTGCACCGGTAAGACCACTGCGGCTCGGCGTATCGAAATCGAGTGGAAAGCGCTTCGTCTGACGAAGGACGAATGGGTGAAGGCCCTCTACGGGCACGAGAATCCGCCATCGGCTCAGGACGTGATCGAAGGACGACTCATCGAGATCGGGCTGCGCGCCCTCGAACTCGGCAACAACGTTGTGATCGACTTCGGCCTCTGGAGTCGGGACGAACGCTCCGCCCTGCGGCAGGCAGCAGCAGATCTCGCCGCGCTGGTGGAGATGCACTACTTCGCGCTCACCCCAGCCGAGCAGCGCAGACGACTCGACCGGCGGCAAGCCGAAGCGCCGCACACGACGTGGCCGATGTCCGACGAGGAACTCGCCGAGTGGGCCGCCAGCATCGACATCCCGACGCCAGGCGAACTCGACGGCAGCGAACCCGTCGATGAGCCACCGGCTGGTTTCGCGACCTGGAACGAGTGGCGCGCACGCCGCTGGCCGCTGGCGGTCTCCTGACGCCGGGCCGCCAGGAGACGGTTTCCCGGCCGGTCGTTCGGGTACCGCCGCTGGTCAGGACAGAGGAAGGAACACATATGACCGAGCGGGACGAGCGACGCGATGGGGAGCAGACCGGGGTGCCGCAGGACGAGGGGGCCCGCAGCACCCGGGCGGCGCAGGACGCCCACGGCGGCAGCATGGCGCCGGGGCTGGTCGACGACACGGGCCACCCGGTGGCGCAGGCCCCGGCCGACCAGTTGGCCGACAGCGAAAACGAGGCCTGAGGCACGAGCGGCGGGCTGGTCGGGAGCAGTCCGGGCCAGCCCGTCGGTCGCTTGAGCGCGGTGTGAGAGTTCGATGGTGTCCCGTCTCACCCCGATCTCGTTCGCCAGGTCGCCACAGCCCGCCGGTACTCTTGATCGAGTACGGACTGTACCCATATGTCCACCAGCCGAGGGGTGACCATGCACGATCACGCGTCCGGCCACATCGACCTCGCTCGCCTGCGGGACGTGCTCGACGGACCGTGGGCAAAGGTGCGCAACGCGCACCGGGAGCACCTCGACGAGCGTTTCCTTCCGGTGTACGGCGAGACCGGTGACCAGGCACGTGAGCGGATCTCCCGGCTGCTGACCGAACTCCCCGTCGAACTGGGGATCGCGTCGGCCTTTCCCACCGAGTACGGCGGCAGCGCCGACGTCGGCGGCTCGATCATCGCCAGCGAGATGCTGGCGCAGGTCGACCTCTCGCTGATGGTCAAGGCGGGCGTGCAGTGGGGCCTGTTCGGTGGCGCAGTGCAAGCCCTCGGCACCCAGCGCCACCACGACACCTACCTGCGGGACATCATCTCGGGCACCATTTTCGGCTGCTTCGCGATGACCGAGACCGGCCACGGGTCCGACGTCCAGCAACTGCGCACCACCTGCACGTACGACCCGCAGACGCAGACCTTCGACCTGCACACCCCACACGAGGCGGCCCGCAAGGACTACATCGGCAACGCCGCCCGGGACGGACGCATGGCGGTCGTCTTCGCGCAGCTGATCACGAACGGTCAGCGGCACGGCGTACACGCGTGGTTGGTGCCGATCCGCGACGCACAGGGCAAGCCGCTGCCCGGCGTGACCATCGGCGACGCTGGGCCCAAGGCCGGCCTGCTCGGCGTGGACAACGGGCGGCTCAGCTTCGACCACGTGCAGGTGCCCCGCGACATGCTGCTGGACCGTTACGGTCAGGTCGCCGAGGACGGCACGTACTCCAGCCCGATCGAGAACGACTCCCGGCGCTTCTTCACGATGCTCGGCACCCTGGTCCGTGGTCGGGTGAGCGTGGGCGGCGCCGCGTCGGCGGCCACCAAGTCCGCGCTGACCATCGCAGTGCGCTACGGCGACATCCGGCGCCAGTTCGACACTCCCGGCGCCGACCGGGAGGTGCTGATCAACGACTACCTGGCCCACCAGCGCAAGCTGCTGCCGGCCCTGGCCACCACGTACGCGCTGCACTTCGCCCAGACCGAGCTGGTCGCTGCGCTGAATGAGGTGCAGGGCGGCGACGGGCCGGTCGACGAGCACCGGCAGAGGGAGCTGGAGTCCCGAGCCGCCGGTCTCAAGGCCGCGCAGACCTGGCACGCGACCCGCACCATCCAGATGTGCCGCGAGGCGTGCGGCGGCGCCGGCTACCTGGCGGAGAACCGGCTACCCAGTCTCAAGGCCGACACCGACGTCTTCACCACGTTCGAGGGCGACAACACGGTGCTGCTGCAGCTGGTGGCCAAGGGGTTGCTCACCGGCTACCGCGACGAGTTCGGCTCGTTGGACGGCTGGGGGCGCGCCTCCTTCGTCGCTGAGCAGGTCCGCGAGATGGTGCTCGAGCGCACCGCCGCACGGTCGCTCATCGAACGGCTGATCAGCGCGGTGCCCGGCCGCGACGAGGAGGTCGCCGTCACCGACCGCGGCTGGCAGCTGAAGGCCTTCGAGGACCGTGAGCGGCACCTCCTCGAGGGCGCTGTCCGCCGCCTTCGCGGCGGCGCGGCCACCAAGAAGGACCGCCCCTTCGACATCTTCAACGACGTCCAGGACCACGTCCTGGCCGTTGCCGCCGCGCACATCGACCGGGTCACCCTGGAGGCGTTCGTCGCCGGCATCGAGAACACCGCCGACCCGGCGGTCCAGGCGCTCCTCTCCCGCGTCTGTGACCTGTACGCACTCAGCGTCATCGAGGCGAACAAGGGGTGGTTCCTGGAGCACGGTCGACTCACGCCGGCCCGCTCGAAGGCGATCACCGGCGTGGTGAACGGATTGCTCAAAGAGCTGCGCCCGCACATGCGAACGCTCGTGGACGGTTTCGCCATCCCGGACACGTGGCTGCACTGCGCCATCCTGCGCGAGGAACCCCGCAGGCAGGAAACGATGTCCGCCCATGACGCCACCAGTGGTACGCAGGCAGTCCCGGCGTAGGCAGGCAGACTCGCTGACCGACAGGGCGCTATCGATCACCTCGGTTCCCCAGCGGCTGGCCTCCACCTCAACGGCTCGGCCACCGCGGCCTACGGGAGCTGACCACGCCCGACGCCGCCGGGGCCAACCCCGCAGATGGCCGTGCATATGCCGTACGCCATGGCAACCACCGCGCCCACCCAGGCTTACCGCGTCGGTGCCGTACCGGGGGCGGGTCCCGCATGTGGCCGCCGGCCGGCTTTTCGACCGGCGACCGCGGGATACCCGCCGCTGCAGCGTCCGTGGCATCGTCGCCAATTTTCCCTGAGCAGGGAAAATTAAGCACGACAAATAGTTGACCTTGCCCGTATATCCGCGGCTTCCGAGACTCCTCCGCGAAGCCGGCGGGCCGCTGCCTACTGCTGTCCGGCGGTTTCGGCGGTGCGCTCCACCATGGCTTGGGCGGCCTCGCGGACGGTGCGGTTGGTGGCGCGCGCCATCGTTGTCAGGCCGGCGAATGCCTGGTCGGGGGTGCAGTGCCGCTCGCCGATGATGATGCCCTTGGCCTGTTCGATGACAGCTTCACTGTCCATGGCGGCGTCCACGTGTTGCGAGAGGGTCACCTGGACGTTGTTGAGGTGGTCGTTGGCCATGGCGAGAGTGGCGTAGCTGGCGAAGGCCTGCGCCACGGCGACGATGTCGGCGTCGAAGGCATGGGAGTCGGTGGCGTAGAGGTTGAGCGCCCCGCCGCCTGCGGCGTGGGCCGGCAGCCCATGGACAGGGAGCTGCGGGCTCCTGCCCGCAGCGCGCCGGCGGTCCAGCCCGGCCACCGGCTTTCGGTTGCCATGTCGCTGACGGACTCGATGGTGGTGGCGCGTGCGGCCTGCAGGCACGGGCCTTCACCCAGCGTGTACTGCGACTCGTCGAGGGACAGAGCGAGGCCGCCGGTGCACGCCGGGGTGTGGGCGTCGGTGCCCTGCACCAGGGTGACGGATACCTCGGTGACCCCAGGGATGCTGGCTCCGGCGAGGTCGACGACGCGTTGGAACATGTCGCGGATACTCATCTCGCGGGCCTTGATCCGCCCGAGTTGCGCAAAGGCGTTACTGGGCTGCATGGGCTGGTTGTACGTCAAGAGGCGCGTCCTTAAAAAGGCACTTCACCGGCGCCTTTGGCGGGGGCCGGCGTGCGTAGGTCGCTGCAGGCCCCCCTCCGAGGGGGTCCTAGACCTACGCCGCTTCTTGACGATGGTTCGGTCGACGGTTGAAGGCGTCGACTACAGACCCCCAGAGTACGCGCCTTCGAGAACCGCCGTCGACCGGTCGCGAGGGGCGGCACGCCTGCACCGCGGGACGTGGATGACAGGCGACGTCCGGGCTGGGATAGGCTGGGCACCTGTGGCACGGCGCCTTCGATGGGCGTCGTCGAGACCAGCGTCATAAAGCGGCGCGGATCCCGGACTCCGGCTCAGGAGTCCTACAGCGATCCCGCACCCCACCCCGGATTCCTGCTGGTGGTACGCGCCCTCGTTAAGGATGCTTTGATGACGCACGTCGAACCCATGGACCCGCACGAGGCGTTCGCCGAGCTCGGCCGTATCCGACTCGCCGACATCGACCTCGACACCCTGCTGGACAAGATCGCGCACCTGGCCAAGCGCACGATCCCCGGGGCCAGTGAGGTCAGTGTCACCCTGCTGCACAGCAACAAACCGCAGACCGCCGCGTTCACCGGCGAACTCGCCCGGGCCCTGGACGAGAAGCAGTACGAACGTGGCTACGGCCCATGCCTGCAGGCCGCTGAGAGCACCTCCAGCCTGATCGTGCCGGACACCGGCAGCGAGCAGCGGTGGCCCGGCTGGGCCCAGACCGCCGCCCAGGCCGGCGCGCACAGCTCCCTGTCGGTCGGGCTGCCCGTGCACGAACAGGTCACCGGTGCACTGAACATCTACGCCACCACACCGAACGCCTTCGACGACGACGCGATCGCGATCGCCCAGACGTTCGCCGGTTTCGCCGCCGTCGGCCTGGCCAATGCCCACCTGTACGAGACCCAGGCCACCCTGGCCGGGCACATGCAGAAAGCGATGGAAAGCCGGGCGGTCATCGAACAGGCCAAAGGCATCATCATGGGCGAACACCGTTGCACCCCCGAGCAGGCCTTCGCCATCCTGAGCAAACTGTCGCAGGACGCCAACCGAAAAGTACGCGACGTCGCCTCGACCCTGGTCGAGAACGCACACCGCCCACAGCCATAGCAGATCGCTGACGTGCGCCGCCTTTTGACGTGGGCCAGTCCCCTGGGCTGTGGTGGTCCCTGCTGACAGCACGCGGGGCGGGTAGGGGCGATGGTCGAGACCACCAGCCAGCAGGACAGACGATCGGTCATGGTGGCTGATGCATTTCGGTCGTAGGCTCATGCTCGTGAACGCTGTCGCTGATGCCAACGGCACCCTGGTTTCCGCACTGCGCATCCTGCTGGTCGAGGACGACCGGGCCGACGTCGCACTCATCGAAAGCGCTATCGCGGCGTGCGATCTGCCCACCGAGCTGCACTCGGTCGACGACGGCGAGGAAGCCATGGCGTTCCTGAACCGCACCGGCGCCCACACCCACGCGCCACGCCCCGATTTGATCATCCTCGACTTGAACATGCCCCGGATGAACGGTGGCGAGGTCCTGTCGGCGGTCAAAGCCGACGACCAACTGAAGGTGATTCCCATCGTGGTGTTCACGACCTCAGCCGTCGACGCGGATGTGCTGAGCAGCTACGCCGCCCACGCCAACGCCTACGTCACGAAACCCGTCGACCTTCCCACCTTCGAGCGCGTCGTCAGCGACATCCACCGCTTCTACAGCACGATCGCTTCGCTTCCTCCTGCACCGTCGGACCTCGGATAGGTCACGCAGCGGGCATTGCCGCAGGCAATTCCCTCCCCCCTCGGCCAGGTACAACCGCCACCGCTGTCGCCAGTTGCGCCCGCATGATCCATTCCCAGCGGGAGGGCCGCGACGAGTATCGCCGGCAGCGCTAGGCATTGACCAACCCATTGTCGCCGTCGCAGCCGGAAACCCCGATGATGGTGTTTCCCAACACCCGAACAGCCGTCTCTCGGCGGTGGCCTCCCCGGTACCGAGGGGCCCATCAGGTCCTCCGCACCGCACCTGCCGTCCCGGTGTTCTGCGGCGATGGTCGGTTACCAGGGCGTGCGCGGACCAGACTCAGTGGTTGCCTGGGCGGGTCGCTCCGGCCCCGATCGCGCGCAGGTGTGCCAGCCCCTGCGACCAGGACTGGATCAGAGTGGTTTCGTGGTAGGCGACGCCATGTTCGGTGCAGAATCGGCGGATCAGTGGCTGGGCCTGGCGCAGGTTCGGTCGGGGCATGCTGGGGAAGAGGTGGTGTTCGATCTGGTAGTTGAGCCCGCCGAGGAGTGCGTCGAGGAGCCGGCCGCCGCGCACGTTGCGAGAGGTAAGGACCTGTCGGCGCAGGTAGTCGAGGTCGTCGGCCTCGGTCAGGATGGGCATTCCCTTGTGGTTCGGGGCGAAGGAGCTGCCCAGGTAGAGGCCGAAGAGTGCCTGGTTGACCAGGATGAACACGATCGCCTGCGGAACGCTCAGGACCAGGAATACGGCTGCGAGGTAGCCGGCGAAGTGCAGGACGAGAAGTCCGGCTTCCGCCGGTCGGTGCCTGAGTCCGCCGCGACTGACGACCGCCCGGACGCTGGCGGCGTGCAGATGCAGACCCTCCAGCATCAGCAGGGGGAAGAACAGCGTCGCTTGGTGTCGGACGAACAGCGCCCGCAGGCCGCGCTGCGTCGCGGCCTGGCTCAGGGTGAAGGACAGCGGAGCCACGACGATGTCGGGGTCGCGGCCTTCGGTGTTCGGATGCGCGTGGTGGCGGTTGTGCTTGTCGACCCACCACCCGTAGCTGATTCCGGTCATCAGGTTTGCACAGATCATGCCGAGCACGTCGTTCGCATGTCGGGATCGGAAGATCTGTCGATGCCCGGCGTCGTGACCGAGAAACGCCAGTTGCGCGAGCAGCACCGCGACCCCGGCCGCAGTGGCCGTCTGCCACCACGACGACCCGAGCCGAACGAACACCACGCCCATGAGCACGAGACAACCCAGTAGAACCGTCACCCGGGCCGCGTAGCGGCGCGGGTGACGGTCGAGGAGACCCGCGCTTCGGACCAGGCGAGACAGCTCGGCGTACGCACTGCCACGGTCACTACGGGCGCCAAGATCTGTATCCCTCATCCTCGCCATCCCCTGTACGACCGTCACGTCAGCGTGCGGGTCCGGCGGCAGTCGTGACCTTGCAGGCTCGCGGCGCATTCGTGGTGCGGCAGACATCGAACCAGCGACCCGCCGCTTGATGGTTCCAGTCTTCCTCACAGCCGCCTCTCGCAGGAGGAAACGGCGGCTCACGGCAACCACGGCGCCCGCAATTCATCTTCATGCAAGTCCGCCGATTAAATGCCTGACCGCCCCTGTCGAGTCCGACAATCAGGACTATTAGGTCACGTCGGATTCAGGAGGTTGTCATGGCGCGAAAGAGGAAGTCCATCGCACGGCAAACGCTCATCCTTGCCTTCGCGGCCGGAGCGGTGGCCGGAGCGGCGAGCATGCTCACGCTCCGAGGTCGCCGCCAGGATGGTGGCTTCCCGGCGGCTGACGTCGAGGGCCAGCTCGACGACGGCCTCGCACCCCCGATGACCAGCGGGCGTATCGACGCCCCGCCGCACAGGCCCGGAAGTTTGCCCGCCGCGCAGCACCACTGACCCCCGGGCAGCGCCTCGAGCCACTCCCTGCCTGACAGAGATCAGAACACTGATGCCAGACACGCCACCGGCAAGGCTGGATCGACCTTGATCACCTTCGCTCGCACCGCCACCACCAAGATCGGCAGTCTGGTGCGCACGAAATCCGTGCCAACCCTCGCCGCCACCGGCACGCACGTTCGCATCACCGACACCACCCGACCTGGCACCGTTCGCCTCAACCGAGCCAGAGCAGAATCTGGCGGTGGTAGCTGAAGCCGTTACGCAGGTAGAAGTCGCCCGGGCGCCGGCCGCAGTGAGGTTACGTGCAGCAGCCCCCGCGCACGCGCCTCGGTCGAGATCGCGGCCATCAGCGCACCGTCGATTACCGGGGTCGTGGAGTCCTCGCGGACCTCGACTGGCTGGATGTCGCCGTGCCACCGTCCAGCGACTCTTTCTTGGGCACTTGTTCCCGTCGGTGCAGCCCAGTTCACGCGGGCATCGGCACGTCTGCCACGCTGGCCCGCCGCACGATCACCCGGCCGACGGCAACCGATCACGCACGTGGCGCTCCTCATCGTGCGACCGGCCTCAGCCGGTCGGACGGCACGAGTGAGTTGATCTACCCGGGACGGGCGACGGCGTAACCATGGGACGTGGAGGTTGGCCCCTGGTGTGACGTGGCTCTGCAGCGAGAGCCTCCTGGTCGGTGCAGAGTGACAATCTACGGGCTGGTACATGGGAGGACGCTTGTGAGTAGTTTGGAATCGCTGCGGCAGTTGCTGCAGCAGTCGCACCACGCGCGTCCGGATGATTTGCCGGAGATGGCGATGCGAGCGGCGCCGCTGCTGGACGCGCGTGCTCTGGTGATCTACCTGGTGGACCATCAGCAGCGGCTGCTGCTCCCGTTGCTGGGCGGCAGCGCACCCGCCCGCGACCCGATCGACATTGACGGCACCCTCGCCGGACGAGCTTTCAGCACCGCGTCGACCTGCGTCGGCGCCAGCGGCGATGACGGTGTGCGGGTATGGGTGCCGGTGCTCGACGGCAGCGAGCGCATGGGCGTGCTGGAAGTCGTCACCGACGGCCCGCTGGCCGACGACAGCGTCGACGACTGCGCCGCGGTCGCGTCCCTGCTCGCCGAGTTGGTCGTGACCCGTAGTTCGTACAGCGACACGATCGAGCGGCTCCGGCGCCGGGCACCGATGCAACTGGCCGCGGAGATGCTGCGCGCGCAGCTACCGCCGCTGACCTTCTCGACCGGGTACCTGATCATCAGCGGCATCCTCGAACCGTGCTACGACGTGGGCGGCGACGCGTTCGACTACGCGATCAACGGTGACACCGCGCACCTGGCGTTGTTCGACGCGGCCGGTCATGGATCCAGTGGCGGCATGCGGGCCGTGGTGCTCGCCTCCATCGCCCTCGCCGCCTATCGCAACGCCCGCCGCACCGGCCTGGACCTGACCGCCACCTACCATCACATCGACGTCGCGGTACGCAACCACGACCGGTACGGGATGATCACCGCGGTGCTCGCCGAACTCGACCAGCGCACCGGAATCCTGCAGGTCATCTCGGCCGGTCACCCGAGTGGGATAGTGCTGCGCGACGGCAAGGCCGTCAAGGTTCTGCCCACCCCGACCGCCCTCCCGGTCACCCTCGGCGACCGGCGCCCACCGGTCGTCGTCGAGGAAGCCCTCGAACCCGGCGACCAGGTGCTGCTGTACACCGACGGCATCATCGAAGCCCGCACATCCGAAGGCGAGACGTTCGGCGTGGAGCGCCTCGTGGAGTTCGCCACCAAAGCAGTCGCCGATCAACTACCCCTGCCCGAGACCGCCCGCCGGCTCGTACACGCCATCCTCGAACACCAGGACGACCGCCTTCAGGACGACGCCACCGTCCTGCTCGCCGAATGGCGCAGCCCCGCACCCCCGCACTCAGACCGGGAAACGATCAACGCGCCGACCCACCAACCACTCGAAACGCAGTCGTAACCCCACCAAGCAAGCCGGCCCGGTAGAGGCCTGAACGACTGCGGACCGGGCGACCGGCGGCACCAAGCTGGTCAGTGAGGTTCATCGGCCGCATTGCTCTGATCTGAGGTCACACCGTAGATGTCTCTCGGCCGCCGGGCCGCTGCCGCCGGCCTCCACGATGTTGACCGCTCACGTGTACGTCGATCCGGCACCGCTGCCTGATATCGAGGGAGTGTCACCCGAGGTTCACCGTCTCCTCGACCGCTGCCTCGCCAGGAACCCCGCGGATCGGCCGGACGCGGCGGAGGTGGCGACGGCCCTGCACGGTCTGACCGATGACGCCGAGCGGCGGGTGGAACAGGCGGCGCAGCGGGTAGTCGAGCCGGCACCGACTACCGCCGGTTCCTCTGCCAGTCGGCGTCGCCGCATCCCACATGCCGTGCTGATCCCCGTTCTGCTGGCGACGGCAGGGACCATTTCGCTCTTGCTCCCCCAGTTCACGCCAATCGATGGCAGATCGGGCGGGGCCACCACACGTGACGGTGCCGCCCCACCCGGCGCCGCCTTCGATGCGTCTGCCACTGAGCCACCTGCACCCCGGCAGACTTCTGCGGAGCCCGCACCATTCCCACGACCGAGCCGCACGCTGGCCGCTCCGGCCGGGCCGGGTGAACCGACCGCCACAGCCGGTTCGTCGGCCGGCCCTGGCCCTACAACGTCACCCAGTGCCGAGCAACTGACGGAGCCATCCACTGCCGCACCGGCGCCGGCCTCCCCGAAGCCAGGTACACCCCTTCGGGCACTCGGTGGCGTGGTGACTGTGCTCTGCACCGGCGACCAGGCTCACGTTGTCAACGTCGCTCCTGCCCCCGGCTACAGCCTCAGGGATTACAACTCGGGGCCCGTCAAGGAGATCCAGGTGGTGCTGCTGTCCGCAGGCAACAAGAGCGAGATCAAGGCGCGGTGCGACGACGGTACGCCATTGCCGAAGATAAAGGAGAGCCCTCAGTGAGCGGACGACGTGCGCTCTGAGTGGTCATATTTCACCGGCTCCGCGAACCGCCCCGCCACCGCCGCGAAGCCAGGCGGCCGAGCCGCCGACGTTTCGCGCTTCTGCGCGCGGTGGAAGCCGGCCTGGTCGCGTCACATGACGGCCACCATCAGCGGCAGATCTGCGCACGGGCCTCTGTGACCGCGTCGGCGAGGGCTT
The DNA here is from genome assembly GCF_006715105.1 of Micromonospora sp. A202. NCBI lineage: Bacteria > Bacillati > Actinomycetota > Actinomycetes > Micromonosporales > Micromonosporaceae > Micromonospora > Micromonospora sp. A202. The sequence goes on from NZ_VFMP01000001.1 coordinate 4,074,403, forward strand.
CAACTCCGTCGGCGATGGCGCGTTCGGTGAGGGTGGCGTAGCCGAAGAGAAGCCCGCCGGGTCCAGTGGGGCTCAGGCGGTACCGGGAGACGCCTTGCACCACCAGTCCGTGCCGGGCGGCGGCAGCGACGACCGAGGCCTCGTCGAGGTCGTGCGGGAGCCAGGTGACGACGTGTTGGCCCGCCGCGACACCGACCGGTTCCAGTTCGGGCAGCCGTGCGCGCAGCGCGGCCAGGAGTGCATCGCGGCGGCGGCGGTAGACCGGGCGCATGCGCCGTAGGTGCCGGTCGAACTCGCCGCGGGTGAGGAAGTCGGCGAAGGTTAGTTGGTCGATGACGGGAGAGCCGCGGTCGGCCCGTACCTTGGCCGCCGTGATGTCGTCGACCAGGTGTGACGGCGCAAGCAGCCACCCGAGGCGCAGCCCCGGTGCCAGGGTTTTGCTCGCCGTGCCGCAGTAGACGACGGTGTCGGGTGCCAGCCCCTGCATCGCGCCGACGGGTGAGCGGTCGTAGCGGTACTCCGCGTCGTAGTCGTCCTCGATCACCACGGCGCCGCGACGCTGCGCCCAGCCGATCACCCGGGCCCGCGCGGTGGCCGCCAGGACGCCGCCGGTAGGCCACTGGTGCGAGGGCGTCAGCACGACGGCGTCCGCGTCGGTCTGTTCGAGCTTCTCGACGAGAATGCCGTCTGGCCCGACCGGGACGCCGATCACGTCCAGGCCGACGGAGGCCGCGACGAGGCGGGCGTCGTCGTCAGCGGATGGGTCCTCGACGGCCACCCTGCGGGCGCCGCGCGCCGCGAGCACCTGGAGTATCAGCGCGATGCCTTGGCCGTAGCCGCTGCAGATCACGACATTCTCCGGACGGGCCGATGTGCCGCGGACACGGTTGAGGTAGTCGCTCAGGGCTGTGTGCAGTTCGGGTACGCCACGCCCGTCGAGGTAGGCGAAGCGTTCGTTCGGCGTGGTGGTGAGGATGGTTCGCACCGAACGCAGCCAGGCAGCCCGAGGGAACGACGACACGTCGGTGCGGCCGTACCCGAAGTCGATCCCGGCCGCCGGCCGATCCCCGCCGCGCCGACTCGCCGATGGTGGAACCGGATCGACGGCGACCTGGGTGTAGCCGCCCGCCCGACTGGTGAGGTAGCCCTCGGCGACGAGTTGCTGGTAGGCCTCGACCACGACGCCGCGTGAGACTCCCAGATCGGCCGCCATGGTGCGGGTGGGCGGCAGGGACGTCCCGAGACGCAACCGGCCAGCCCGGATGCTGCCCCGGATCGAGGCGGCGATCTGCCGGTGCAGCGGGTCGCCCACAGACCGGTCGACATCGATGAGCAGGTCCTCCGCAGTGCTCGAATTGGTCCTGGTTCGACCCATGAAATCGGACCTTACCGGGTGTACCGATTTCCGTCAGGCTCGGACGTATGACGACAACGACCAGCCCTCACTTCGACGGCCGCCTTCTCACCCCGGGCAACCCGGGGTACGACGCGGCCCGCACCGTCTGGAACGCCATGATTGACCGCCGCCCGCGGATGATCGTGCAGGCCGCGAGCGTCACCGACGTGGTGACCGCGGTGCGCCTGGCCCGGGAACTCGATCTGGAGATCGGGGTACGTTGCGGCGGGCACAACGTGGCCGGCCTCGCCGTCCCGGCGAACGGCCTGATGATCGATCTGACCCCGTTGAACCGCGTTCGGGTCGACCCGATCCGACGACGCGCCCGGGTCCAGGGCGGCGCGCTGCTCGGCGCACTCGACCGGGCGTCGCAGCCATACGGCCTCGCCACGACCGCCGGTAACGTCTCGCACACCGGGGTCGGCGGCCTGACCCTCGGCGGCGGCATGGGCTGGCTCGCCCGCCAACACGGGTTGGCCTGCGACAACGTCGTCTCCTACACGATGGTCACCGCGGACGGGGAAGTGGTGACCGCGAGCCGAACCGACAACCCCGACCTCTACTGGGGCCTACGCGGCGGGGGCGGCAACTTCGGCATTGTCACCGACTTCGACTTCCAACTGCACCACATCGGTACGCAGACCCTGGTCGCCGAGTTCGACTTCCGCGCCGAGGACGCCGTACCGGTGCTCGAAGGCTGGCGGGACCTCAACGCCGTCGCGCCGCGACAGGCGACCTTCACCGCCGATGTCCACAGCACGGCCAGGGGCCCTGTCGCCACCGTCGGCTTCGTGTGGGTCGGCGAGCCGGCACAGGGTCACCGGCTGCTGCCGGCGATGCGCGCGCTCGGGCGACCGGTCGCGGAGCGGGTCACCACCCCGTCATACCTGGACCTCCAGCAGCGCGACGACACCGTCGGCGGCCACGCCTACCGCCGGTACTCCAGTGCGCACTACCTGCGGCAGTTCCCCACCGCCGCGATCGAGGCGTTCCTGCTGCGCGGCGAGTCGGACCTGCACACCGGCGCCCACTTAGCCAACGTCGGGCTACAGGCGCACGGCGGTGCCATCGCCGACATCGCGGATGCCGACGCCGCGTTCAGCCACCGCGGCACCATGTTCGAGTTCGGTGCCGGCTCCCGCTGGACCGAGCCATCCGAAGACGACATCTGGATGGCAGCGGCTCGCAGTGCCGGAGCCGCGCTCGACCCGTACGCCGACGGCGTCTACGTCAACTCGCTCGCCGCCGACGAGGGGCAAGGCGGCGTACGCCGCGCGTACCCAGTCGCCAAGCTCGCCAGACTTGCGGCACTCAAGACGATCTGGGACCCGCGCAACGTGTTCCACCTCAACCACAACATCCGGCCCCACAGCCAATAGCGCAGCCGGCTGCTGCCTTGGGGGTCAGTCCTCGTCGCTTTTCTTCTTGTCGCTCTTCTTCTTGTCGCGGTCCATGGCCAGGTCGAGCGCGAGGACGCTGCCGATGATGAGCAGCGGGTCGACGCCGGCAGTGACCTGCACGGCGTACGTGTCCCGGATCGTCAGCCACCTCTTGGAGACCACGGCCACCTCGGTGCCGTCACGTTCGATCACGTACTCGTGGTCGAGCAGGTCACCCTTCATCTCCAGGTCGTCGGGCCCTGGCACGTCGATGGTGAACTTGTCGCGGAACGGCGTGAGCAGATTCTTGCGGACCTCTGCGGCCTTCTCGCCGCCGATCCTGATCTCGTACGTGGGACGCAGCGCCACCAGGTGCCGGTGCAGCGTGGCGACCTCATGGCCCGAGGCGTCCTCGATGATGACCTTGTTGCGGACGCTGAGCACCTTGCCGTCGACGTGGAAGACCTTGGTGCCGTGCTCGTCGAGCACGTCGAAGTCGTCGCCGATCGAGAAGAACCGCTCCCTGATGACATACATGAACCGATTCTCCCCCACCCCGCCCGGAAGTGCCGGCCGGCCGGGGGCGGCCGACCCTTCGGCTCCCCCATCGGGAACAGCATCCCGCTCGCTCTCCACAGTGGATGACACTCGAGGCCGTGGCCGGGATCGAACCGGCGTACGCGGTTTTGCGGACCGCTCCCTCACCACTCGGGCACACGACCAGGCAGAAGCGCCCGCGGAGGGAATCGAACCCCCGACACCCAGCTCCGGAAGCTGGTGCTCTGTCCCCTGAGCTACGCGGGCATGCGTGGGAGTGGGGAGATTCGAACTCCCTGAGCGCGAACGCACCGGGGTTACAGCCCGGCCCACCTCACCATCGGTGGCGCACTCCCCTGGGGTGACTGGCGGGTACCGACCCCGCGTCCTTCCGGGTCACAACCGGACGCTCTACCACTGAGCTACAGCCACAACTACGGCCCGAAGGCCAGTGCCCGTGGAAGGTGTCGAACCTCCGACCCCCTGGGTGTAAACCAGGTGCTCTTCCGTTGAGCTACACGGGCTTGGCTCTGGCGACAGGGCTCGAACCTGTAGAGGGCTGACGCCCGCCGGATTAACAGTCCGGACCGCTACCAAATTACGGTTTACGCCAGATCGGCAGCGCGGACGGGACTCGAACCCGCACATGTCCCGGGTGAAAGCCGGGCGACTCTTCCATTCGTCCACCGCGCCAGGTGGGTTACGTGCCCCGAGCTGGATTCGAACCAGCGGCCCCCGGTCTGTCGAACCGGTGCTCTCCCGCTGAGCTACCAGGGCGCGAGTAGGGGGCTGGTCGCGGAGTGTGTGCCGCGCTTACGCCTGGCACTCCCTGTGCCAGGGCCAACCCGAACGGACAGGAACGTGGGAGCGGGAGCCGGATTCGAACCAGCGGCCTCTGGGTTATGAGCCCAGCGCGCTTCCATAACTGCGCCATCCCGCAAGTGGGCCGCCAGAGGATCGAACTCTGGACACTCCGATTAAAAGTCGGCAGCTCTACCACTGAGCTAGCGGCCCGAATATAGACGTCCCCCGAGCAGGGCTCGAACCTGCGACGACCCGGTTTAGGAAACCAGCGCTCTATCCGCTGAGCTACCGGGGGGTCTGGTACGCCGCCAGGGACTCGAACCCTGCACTTACTGATTAAGAGTCAGCAGCTCTACCCCATGAGCTAGCGGCGCTCGTTCTTCCAGCCGTGCCCACCCGAAGGTGCGGGCTGTCCGACGGCGGTGGTCGTTAGCGCAGACCACCTCACACTTTTCGATCTCGGCAAGGATGCGCTCCCAGGGAGCGCCAGCACCCACCAGTTCGCTCACCCCGACTTCCTTGTCGCGCTGGTGGTCGAAGTCCAGGACTACGATGTCCGCCTCGCCGCAGTCGACGCAGGGGTGCTCGCGCAGGTACTCGATAACGCGAGCGGTCGCCTCGGCCTTCGCCTGTCGCCGCCGCTCGGCCCGGCTCGGGTTGTGCCGGTCCTTCGTGAGCGTGTAGTAGGTCGCGTTGTACTGCTTCTTGCAGCTCTTGCAGTAGGTCGTTCGGCCATCGGCCCGCCTACGGTTCAACGCGAAGTCAGTGAGCGACTTAACCTGCTGGCACTTCGAGCAGCGCTTCTCCACGGCTCAATTGTCTACTAATAGTCTGACAACAAGAGCCACGCTGCGTGGCGGAAGGTAAAGGAGTTGAACCCTCGGGCTTTCGCCCGGTGCCGGTTTTCGAGACCGGTTGCGGACGTGTTCCGCACTACCCTCCATGCGTCGGGTACGGGCGATTCGAACTCCCCTCCTCCGGCTCCCGAAGCCGGCGCTCCACCAAGTTGAGCTAGTACCCGTTGAGTCGGGATAGCCGGATTCGAACCGGCGACTTCCGGTCCCCCAGACCGGAGCGCTACCTGACTGCGCCATATCCCGAAAGAGCCCCCGACTGGAATCGAACCAGCGACACCGAGATCCGTAATCTCGTGCTCTATCCACTGAGCTACGGGGGCATGTACTGCGGCGAGGGAAGCCGACCGGTACGCCGGGTTCTGTCCCACCCCGACAGGGTGGGGGCGACCATCCATCTCGGCCTACCGTCGCCGGGCAGGCTCTAGCGGCCAACCCGCACGCATCAGGCGGGCCGCCCGCGTGCTGTTCGGCCTTGCTCCGGGTGGGGTTTACCGTGCCGCCCCCGTCACCGAGGACGCGGTGGGCTCTTACCCCACCGTTTCACCCTTACCGGCGGTCGTGCTGCGGGCGGTCTGTTCTCTGTGGCACTGTCCCGCGGCTTTCGCCGGGTTCCCGTTAGGAACCACCTTGCCCTGCGGAGCCCGTACGTTCCTCGACGGCCTGGTGGCCGACGCGGTCGCCTGGCTGGCATTCTCGCTGCGTGCCGACGGGAGGAATCGAACCTCCGGCCCCGAGTTATCAGCTCGGTGCTCTAACCGCTGAGCTACGACGGCTTGGCGAAGGGTGAGGGATTCGAACCCCCGGCGGTGTGACCCGCTCCGCGCTAGCAACGCGGCGCCATCGACCAGACTCGGCCAACCCTTCATGCGCGCTGACGACGGGACTCGAACCCGCGATCCCCTCGCTGACAACGAGGTGCCTTAGCCGCTTGGCCACGCCAGCATGGTCCCGGCCGAGGCCGGGGGAGTGGAGACGAGGGGAGTCGAACCCCTGACCTTCTGAGTGCGAAACAGATGCCCTACCAACTGGGCCACGTCCCCATGGTGTTGCGTGCGCTCGGGGAGAGTCGAACTCCCATGCCTTTCGGCACACGGGTCTGAGCCGTGCGTGTCTACCAGGTTCCACCACGAGCGCGTGATGTGCGTGCCGACGCCCGGTGTCGAACCGGGGGCCTCTCCGTTATGAGCGGAGCGCTCTGACCACCTGAGCTACGTCGGCGAGAGAGCCAGCGACGGCAGGCGGACCCGCATCCTCGCCCTTACGAGGGGCCCGCTCTGCCCTGGTGAGCTTCGCTGGCGTGGAGCCGGCGGCCGCACTCGAACCGGCTGCCTCCGAGTTAGAAGGTCGGTGCTCTGGCCCGGTGAGCTACGCCGGCTTGGTGCCCTCGACACGAGTCGAACGTGCAACTACGGCCGCCTCACGACCGCGCCTCTTCCATTGGGCTACGAGGGCATGTTCGCGGCAGGGTCCCTTCCGGTTCGCCGGCGCCGATGGGTGCACCCTGTGCCGACCCGCTTACGCGCCCTGCCGTGGCTCCCAGGCCAGGATTCGAACCCAGCTCCCCGCATCCAGAGTGCGGTGTCTTACCGAATAGACGACCCGGGAATCGTGGCCGGCGAGCCGCGGACTCGCCGGCCGGTGATCAGCGCTGCACGTGTCGGACGAGGCGCAGGACCTTGGGTATCGGGAAGACGCCGATGAGCCGGTCGGGCTCGGCTTCGTGGATCTCGGTGACCTGGCGCATGAGCATCCGGATCGCGTGTTTGATCGGGACCGGGTGCAGCGGTCCCAGGTCGGCGTTGAGGACGAGAACGGCGTCCACCGGGCCCTCCTTCTCTCGTGGGCGGTGGTGCTTGGAGCCGCCGGCCGGAGTCGAACCGGCGACCTGCTGAGTGCCCCGAGCGGGATTCGAACCCGCACTGTGCGCAGTTTGAGTGCGCCGCCTCCTACCAGTTGGGCTACCGGGGCAGGCTTCCGCAGGTTGCGGCATCGTCCAGTGGGGGCAGTCGAGTTCCGGATCTGCAACCCCAGCGGCGACTTTTCCCGCTGGTCGAGTGTTGCTCCGGGAGCAGGAATCGAACCTGCGTTTGTACCGGGATCCAAAGTCCCGTCGCCCTTGCCAGCAGAGCACCCCGGAATGGTTGAGCGGTCGGCGGGCACCGACCCCGCTTCTTCGGTTTGGAAGACCGACGTGTCCGCCAAGTTCACCACGACCGCATGGCATTTCACTTGCGTAGGCCGTACGGGGCTCGAACCCGTAACCTCCTGGCTGAGAACCAGGTGAGCTGCCAGCTTGCTCCAACGGCCCATGGAGCCGGCGGGAATCGCGGTCGCGAGCCCACGATCGCCGCCAACGTGCCCTCCCCCGGAGCCCTCGGGGACTTCACTCCCGTGCGTTACCAGTTACGCCAGGAGGGCACGGATGCGTGGAGAAGAAGGGATTCGAACCCTCGACCTCCGGTCTGCCGAACCGGCGCTCTCCCAGCTGAGCTACAACCCCATGGTCCGGGACCGGGGTGTCGAACCCCGTGTCTCTCGCTCCCAAAGCGAGCGGGTCAGCCGTCTCCCTCGTCCCGGAGGTAATGCCCCCGGCCGGCCCCGCGCAGGCGCCGGCCGGGGTTTTGCTATGCCATCCACTGTGAAGTTGAGAATCTGCAACGCCGCCGGCCGCAGCCGGGACGAAAAGCAGGGGCGGCAGGACTCGAACCCGCGACCTTCGGTTTTGGAGACCGGTGCTCTACCAGTTGAGCTACGCCCCTATGAAGTTGTTCAGTAACGAGAAAGCCGCCCTGTCCCTGTCGGGGTGGGCGGCTTCGCAGCTTGCGCTGGCGCTATTCGCGCCGCCACCCCGGCTTCCAGTTCTGCTCACTCGCGCACAGATCGTGGGCTCGCGCAATCGAGGGCAGCACGTCACCGCCGCGCGGCATGAGCCGCGTGGTTTCGGTGTAGGCGTGCTGCAACACGGGGAACTCCTTGGGTTGGTCGGGACGGCCTTGCTCATTCAAGGTAAGCGTTGTGCCGATCGGATGGCAATGGATATTCCGACGGACCGGCTTCGAAGCCTGGCGGGCTGAGACGGTTCCCGGGTTGATGTTGCCCTGCCGTAGCGGTCGGCATGGTGGAGGCCGGCCGCACCTCAAGATCAGGTTCTGTCGCGATGACGGCGAGCTTCGATGTCGCGCAGCACATCCGGGTCCCATTGGCCGGCGTTCCAGTCCTCCCTGGTCGGAGTGGGCGACAGCGGCCACGCCGGGTCCTGCCTGGCGACCGGCGAGTAGTGTCCGGCGACGACTCTGTTGACGTGGGCGATCAGCCGCAGGACCCGCGTCCGGCTGTGCAGCACGCCCCCGATCAGTGCGGCGGCTCCGAGGGTGCGCAGGGCCGCTTGGCCGAACAGGACGGCAGGGGCGGTTCGGTCGGTGGCCAGCCAGGCGATGGCCGCGCTGCAGACGACGCAGGCGGGGAAGACGCGCGTGCCCCAGTGGCGGCTGTACGAGCGGCCGGATGAGCCGTGCGCCTCGGCGAGCTGGCGCGTGCCGCGTCCCCAGATCAGCCCGCTGACAGCCAGGCCGATGATGGCGACGAACAGGGTCAGATTGGCCAGGACGAAACCGACCGCTGCGCCGGTGCCGGACGGGGGCAGCGGCCGGGCCCGGGCGCTCGGGATGCTGCCGAGGACGGCCGCGACGATCGCGGCTAGCGCAAAGAGGATGGCGAACCCGACGACGAACCAGGTCGCGACGTCCCAACCTGCTGTCCGAGGCGCGGGCGGCGGTGTCGAGGACCGGCACGTGTGGCCTTGGCCGGGATGTTCGAGACTGGCGCCGCATTTCATGCAGTGCAAAGCGTTCTCCTGAGGGGCCAGGCCGAGCATCGGCGGAGTAGACGGCGAGAACCGCGCTCCGCTCGGCGGAGTCGAGCTCGGAGTCGTCGATGCGCTGCCAGTTCGCTTGCCGAGCGTCGCAGGCTTCGACGTCGGCCCACCGGCCGACAGTGTTGCCGATCAGCGGGCCTGGGCAAGCAGGACCTCGATCATCGTCTGAGGTTCGATGGTGGTTGGTCGGTCGCTGACCTGCCCGTCGCCGAGTTCGATGACTCGCCACACGCCGTCCGCGCGCAGAGCGAGGTCCACGGTGACGAAAGACAGGCCGAGCCCGCCGATCAACGGTGCGACCGTGGCCAGGTCGAGCTCGACCGGCGCCGAGTCGTTCGGGCTGTCGGGATGCGCTCCGATCAGAACGCACGCCCCGTCGATCCACCACGTGCGCACCTCGGTCGAGGCGAACCGCTCGAAGCGCCGCAGCACGAGCCCGCCCACGAAGTCGTCGTCACGCAGTTCCAGAAACCGCGACGCCACGCCCCACGCGGCCGCGCCGTCCTCAAGGTCGGGGATGAACGCGGCCGCGTCCCAGTAGTGCTTCATCGACTTGCTGTAGTCACGCAGCACCGCTGGTCCCGCGCCAAGCTCGGCACGCGCGCGGTCGAAGTCGGCCCGCTCGGAGCCCGTGGTCCACACCGATGGCGGGGTCACGGGAGCCAGAGCTGCATACCAGCCAGGCAGCTCATGCGCCCGCTGGTACTGCTCAGCACCAGTCCGCAACACCACACCACGCTCAGCGAGTGTCTCAGCGAACACGGCGTACTGCTCGCTACGTAGCATCCAGCCGCGGTACACAGCCGGACCGCTGCTAGAGACCGAGGCGACCGCGCGGCGCACGTCTCCGCCCCGCGCCAACGCGTCGTGGTCGACCACCGCCACATCCATCCCGGCAGCACGTGCAGCCCGCGCCTCCGCGGCGAAGTGCTCGTCCGGGTGGCGCGGCCGAAGAGGGTCCGCGGGAACCAACAAGATCACGTCTGCATCATGCCCCACGCGGCCGTCCGACCTCGACCTGTTATCGCGGCCCGCCGCCCGGTCCCGGCACGAGCGGGCGTGACGCGGTCAGCGTTCGCCCCGAGCGTGGCGTCCAGGCCAGGGCGGGGGTCGAGTACGCGTCCATGTCCCTACGACTCTCGCGTGCGGTTACGGCGGTGGTGGACGAGCAGCGTGACCGCGCAGAGCACCGCCACCAGGCCGAACGTCGAGCTGATCCACGGGTTGTCCGCTGCGGTCGACAGCACCACGTTGGCCGCCGCGCTGATGAAGAGCACCAGCCACAGCAGCGGGCGTAGCAGGCCGCCCGGCTTCTTTGGTGCGGCGACCGGGGCCTCGGTGATGCGGTACGGATCGGTCATGACTGCCTCCTTGAGCGAGCGTTCCTCGATGCCGTCAACGCTAGGCGCGGGGTGTGGCGGGGACGATCCCGCCAGCTCGACGACAGTGGTACAGCAGGCTGTACCTTCCGCGCCGAGCGTTGCCGGGCGCGGCCCGTGGTGGCCTATGTTGGCGGGGGAGGTGGGTCGATGGCGTACGTGCGAGGCCGGGTTCGCGCCTCGGTCGACGCTCTGGAGCACCTGGTCGGAGGACTGGGCACCGCCACGCTGGCGCTGGGCGCGCTGCTCTGGGCGGTGATCGTGGCGGTGACCTGCCTGCTCGGGGTGGGGCTGCTGGCGGCGCCCGGTGCGTTACGGGCGGTGCGCTGGGTGAGCGACCGCGAGCGGGCCCGGCTGTCCCGCTGGGGCGAGCCGATCCCCACGCCGGGGCCGGTGCCGGTCGGGTTGCGGACGGCGGCACGCGATCCTTTCGTACGCCGGGAGCTGGGCTGGGTCGGGCTTTCCTCGCTCATCGGCCTGGCGACCGGGGTTGTCGGCCTCGCGCTGCCCCTCTCTGCCGTGCAGTACGTCACGTTCCCCCTGTGGTACCAGCTGATCCCTGCCGACGCCGGCGCGCCGGGGATCGTCTGGTGGCGCATCGACGGATTGTCCGAGGCACTCGCGGTCGGGTTGCTCGGGGTCGGCTCGCTGGCCGCCGCGATCTGGTTCAGCCCGGTCCTGGCCCGTCTCCAGGCATGGCCGGGCCGGTTGCTGCTGCCTCCGCCGCCGGGTGTCGACCTGTCGCTGCGGGTGGCCGAGCTGACCGCCACCCGCGCTGCGGCGCTCGACGCCCACGCTGTCGAACTGCGCCGGATCGAGCGGTCGCTGCACGACGGCACCCAGAACCGGTTGGTCGCGGTCAACGTGTTGCTGGGTGCCGCGCGGCGGGCCGTGCGCCGCAATCCGGACCGCGCCGACGAGATCCTCGGGCAGGCGCAGGACGCCGCGGAACAGGCACTCGGAGAGCTGCGTACGGTGGTGCGCGGGATCCTGCCGCCCGTGCTGGACGACAGGGGTCTCGCCGGCGCGCTGGCGGGCCTGGCCGGCAGCTGCGTGGTGCCCTGCCGACTTGAGGTGGACGTGGCTGTGCGGTGCGCGGCCTCGGTCGAGGCCACCGCGTACTTCGTGGTGGCCGAGGCGCTGACCAACGTCGTCCGGCACAGCGGTGCGAGCCGGGTGGACGTGGCCGTGCGCCGCGAGCGCGGTCGGCTGCTGGTGTGCATTGAGGACGACGGGCACGGCGACGCGGACGAGACACGTGGCTCAGGGCTCACCGGTATCCGCCGGCGGGTCGAGGCGTACGACGGCCGGATGACGCTGACGAGCCCACCGGGAGGGCCGACGAGAATGGACGTGGAGCTGCCATGCGGATCGTGATCGCCGAGGACGACCCGCTGCTGCGTGAGGGGTTGGCTCTGCTGCTGCGGGCGGAGGATCTGGACGTGGTCGCCACGGCCGGCACTCCGGGCGAGTTCCTGGTCGCCGTCGACGAACATGCGCCGGACGTCGCGATCGTGGACGTACGGATGCCGCCGACCCACACCGACGAGGGCATCGTGGCCGCGGTGGAAGCCCGGCGGCGCCGCCCCGGCCTCGCGGTGCTGGTCCTGTCGGCGTACGTGGAGCAGGCGTTCGCCACCGACCTGTTCTCGGTCGGCGCGGTCGGGCTCGGTTACCTGTTGAAGGAGCGGGTGGGCCGGGTCGAGGAGTTCCTCGCCGCGCTGCACCGCGTCGCGAACGGCGGCAGCGTGATCGACCCGGAGGTGGTGGCGCAGTTGCTCGCCCGCAACCGCCGAACGGACACGGCGCTGAGCGAGCTGTCGCCGCGTGAGCGTGAGGTGCTGGGGCTGATGGCCGAAGGGCTCGGTAACAGCGCGATCGCCGAGCGGTTGTTCGTGACCGACGGCGCGGTGCACAAGCACATCCGCAGCATCTTCTCGAAGCTTCAGCTTCCACCGGACGACCAGGCCGACCGCCGGGTCACCGCGGTGCTGCGCTACCTCGACGGCGGTCGGCGGTAGCGCCTGCTGTACCCGGACCTGGCAGCCCGCGGGATGGTCGCCGTTCTCGCACGTCAATAGCGTTTCTGGTGCGCGCAGTTCTTGCCGATGACACGGAAAGAGGCCACCAGAATGCCGGACTATCCGGGACAGACGATCGAACCGGCGGTACGCGTCGAACGACTCACCCGCGTGTACGGTGCCGGCCGTAACCAGGTGACTGCGCTTGCGGGCATCGATGTCGGCTTCGACCGGGGCACCTTCACCGCGGTGATGGGGCCCTCGGGCTCCGGCAAGAGCACTCTGCTGCAGACCGCGGCCGGGCTCGACCGGCCCACCTCCGGTCGGGTGGTCATCGGCGGCACCGAACTGTCAGGGCTGTCCGAGACCCGCCTGACCGAGCTGCGTCGTACACGGATCGGGTTTGTCTTCCAGGCCTTCAACCTGATCGGTGCGCTCACCGTCGAGGAGAACATCGTGCTGCCCCTGCGCCTGGCCGGCGTCCGACCGGACCGTGCCTGGCTGACCCAGGTGGTCGAGCGGGTCGGCCTCGCCGACCGACTGCACCACCGGCCGGCCGCGCTCTCCGGTGGCCAGCAGCAGCGGGTGGCGATCGCCCGGGCGCTGGCCACCCGCCCCGAGGTGATCTTCTGTGACGAGCCCACCGGCGCCCTCGACTCGCGGACCGCGGCGGAGGTGCTGACGCTGCTTCGCGCTGTCGTGGACGAACACGGGCTGACGGTGGTGATGGTGACCCACGATCCGATCGCCGCGTCGTACGCGGACCGCGTGCTCGTGTTGGCCGACGGTGCGATCGTCGCCGATCTTCCGCAGCTCGGAGCCGCCCGTATCGCCGAGCACCTGGCATCGCTGGATCGGCGGGTCCTCCGATGATCGGGCTCGCCGCCCGCCTGCTGCGGCACCGGGCCGGCCCCGCCGCCGCGACCCTGCTGGCCCTGATCGTCGGCGTGCTGATCCTGGTAGCGATGGGCACCCTCGTCGAGTCCGGGCTGCGGTTCCGCCCGGAGCCACGGCTCTGGGCGGCGGCCGACGTGGTCGTCGCCAATCGCACGGTCAGCCACACGTTCAGGGAGTTCGACGGCGAAACCACCACGAGCACCGTCATGCTGCCCGAGGGCGGCACGGTGGACGCGGCGCTGGTGGACCGGATCCGCCAGGTGCCGGGCGTCGCGGCCGTCACCGGCGACGAAGGGGTGCCGATCGGCTCGCCCGCTGCGACGGGACACGGCTGGGACACGTACGCCTTCACCGGTCGTCCCATCGCCGCGGGCGCCGCGCCACGGGCCGACGACGAAGTGCTGGTCGACACCCGTCTCGGCGTGGCGCCGGGCGACCGCATCGACCTGGTCGTCGGCGGGGTCGGCCGGTCGTACCGGGTGAGCGGAACCGCCGAGACCGGTTCGGCGGCGGTGTTCTTCACCGACGCGCAGGCCGCCCGGTTGTCCGCCCACCCGGGCCGGGTGGATGCGATCGGCGTGCGGATGGTGCCCGGCGCCGACGTCGGCGCCGTACGCGAGATCGCATCGGCGGCCGGCGCCACGACGTACGGCGGGAAAGACCGTGGGAACGTCGAGCAGTCGGAGAACCAGGCCGCCCAGACGTTGCTGGTCAGCGCCGGATCGGCCTTCGGGGGGTACGTCGTCCTGCTGATCGTCTTCGTGGTGGCCGGCACCATCGGGCTGTCCGTCCGGCACCGTCGACGTGACCTGGCGTTACTGCGCGCGGTTGCGGCGACGCCGGGGCAGGTGCGCCGCATGCTGATCGCCGAGGCCGCGCTGCTCGCCCTGATCGGCTCTGCGATCGGCGGCCCGGCCGGCCTGCTGGCGGCCCGCTGGGTGCACGGCGAGCTGGTCGGGCGGGGGTTCGTGCCGGAAAGCTTCCCGATGGTCGGCGGCCTGTTCGCGGTGCCGGCCGCGATCGGTACGGCGGTCCTCGTGGCGGTGCTCGCCGCGTTGGTCGCCGCACGCCGGGTGACCGGGATCAAGCCGATCGAGGCGCTCGGCGAGATCGCTGTCGAGCCTCGGCGTAGCGGCCGGGTGCGGCTGATCGCCGGCGTGCTGACGCTGGCGGCGGCCGGCACCTCCGGGGCGTTCACGCTCGGCGCCGCGGGGTCGACCGGGGCACTGGCCGGCGCGGTCGGCATGCTGTACCTGTTCGTCATCGCGGTGGCGCTGCTCGCACCGAGGATCAACGCGTACGCGGCACGCCTGCTCACACCGTTGTTGCCGCGGATGTGGCGGGTCAGCGGCTATCTGGCTGCGGCCAATCTGCGGGCCAACGCGCAGGGCATGGCGACCGTCCTGACCGCCCTCGTGCTGTCCGTGGGGTTCGGCGGCTCGGTCTGGTTCCTGCAGACCAACCTGGAACGGCAGACCACCACGCAGAGCAGCGCGGGCACGCTCGCCGAGCGGGTGCTTGTCGCTCCGGGTGGGTTGCCGGCGGACGCGGCGCGGGAGATCCGCGAGTTAGCCGGGGTGCAGGCGGCCACCGGTGTGCACCGTACGCAGGTGGTGGTGCGGGCGCTCGACGGAATCGAGCCGGTCAGCGCGCAGTCGGTCGACCCGGCGGGCATCACGACGACGATGGACCTCGCCGTGCGCGAGGGCAACCTGGCCGACCTGCGCGCCGGCACTGTCGCCCTGTCCGCGACGCAGGCGTCCTCGTCCGGCTGGGACGTCGGCGATCAGGCGAAACTCTGGCTGGGCGACGGCACCCCTGTCACGTTGGACGTCATCGCGGTCTACGACCGTGGCCTCGGATTCGGCGACGTCACGCTGGCCGCCGAGACGGTCGCCGGGCACACGGCCGGGAATACCAACGACGAGATCCTGGTCAGCGCCGGCCCGGAGGCCGACACCGCATTGGCCACCTGGTCGGCTGGGCGACCAGGCACCCAGGTTCTCGACGCCGCCACCCGTACGCGCCTGATCAGCACCGACCTGGCGCTCGGTGCCTGGCTGAACCGGCTGCTGATCGGCGTGATGGTGGGGTACGCGGCGCTGGCGGCAGCCACCACGATGGTGATGGCCGCGCTGGCCCGCCGACGCGAGTTGGCGTTGCTGCAACTGGTCGGGGTCACCCGGCGTCAGATTCGACGGATGGTCCAGGCCGAACAGGCCGGGCTCCTCGGCAGCGCGGTGCTGATCGGCGCGACGATCGCGGCGCTGACCCTGAGCGCGATCGTCAACGGACTGACCGGCAGCCCGATCCCGTACGTCCCGCCGCTCGGTTGGGTGGCGGTGCTCGGCGGCACCACACTGCTGGCGTTGGCAACCACTGTGTGGCCCGTCCGCCGGCTGCTCAGCGCTCCTCCGATCGACAACATCGGTGTGAAGGAGTAGACGTCGCGGCTCGAACATGGACGACCGTGCCGGCTCCGCGTACATCGCTGAGGCGGCACGGTCGGCTCTGGCTGACGCCGGCGCCCGTCCAGG
Organism: Micromonospora sp. A202; assembly: GCF_006715105.1. Classification (NCBI taxonomy): domain Bacteria; kingdom Bacillati; phylum Actinomycetota; class Actinomycetes; order Micromonosporales; family Micromonosporaceae; genus Micromonospora; species Micromonospora sp. A202. The sequence continues at coordinate 4,090,084 of NZ_VFMP01000001.1, forward strand.
GACCGTCAGCCCCAGGCGCGCCCGACCTGCTCCCACGGCACCGGCCATGACCAGCCGCCTCACGGACGCTGCGCCCAATCAGGGCAGATGCGGACGCACGGACCGGCGGCTGGATCCGTCCTCATTCGATCAGCTAAGTTGTGCAGCCATGACTACCGGGACGGCATCGCGCCACGCACAGGTTGGTGACCCGGTGCCCTTCTGAGCGCCGTACGGGCCGGTACCGGCCCGCTCATGGATCGAGAATCCTGCGCTTCCGCGCGGGCTCCACCTCCGTCGTGTTGACCAAGGCTCGAGACCTCAACGACGACAGGAGAAGTCATGCCCACCAAGACCCTGCACATCCCCACTGCGGACGGCCAGGCCGACGCGTTCGCCGCGCTCCCCGACGCTGGCGGGCGACGCCCAGCAGTGCTGATGTACCCGGACGGCTTCGGCATCCGGCCCGCGCTTCGGCAGATGGCCTGTGAACTGGCCGAGCACGGATACTACGTGCTCGTCCCCAACGTCTTCTATCGACACGGCCCCGCACCCGTGATCGAGCTTCCCGAACACATCGGAGACGAAGCCCGGTCGGCGATTTTCGCCCAACTCATGCCCATGATTGAGACGCACACCGCCGAACGGACCCTGAGCGACGCCGACGCCTATCTCAGGTTCCTCACCACCCAACCCGAGGTCAGTACCGGACCGGTCGCGGTGACCGGCTACTGCATAGGTGGCCTCATGGCGGTACGCACCGCTGCGGCCCACCCCGGCCAGGTGGCTGCTGTTGCCGGATTCCACGCTCCCGTAGGCGCCGACGGCCCGGACGTCCTCTCCAAGCTCACCGCTCAGCTCCACTTCGGTCACGCCGAGGGCGACATAACCCCTGGGGCCCTCGAGGAGCTCAACGAGATTCTGAATGCCTCGGGCGTCAGCTACACCTCCGAGATCTATCCCGGCACCATCCATGGCTTCACCATGTCCGACACCGACGCATTCAACCCGGCCGCGCTGCAACGCCACTGGGACCGCCTGTTGTTCCTGCTCGGCAACACCCTGCCCACCAGCTGATCGTTGAGTTGTTCTGGGGTCAGGCTGCCCGAGTCGGCGGGCTGGCCCCAGCAACGTTGTCGTTCGCTGCAGATGCAAAGAGGCTCACCACCCACCTCGAACCGGCGCCTCGAACGATCGGCGGCAGATCCGGATGGTCGGTGACGACAACCGGGGCTCCAGATCAGCAGCCGAGCCGCTTGCTCGACAGGGCGATGTCGTCAATCCAGAGGTCGAACTCCCCCGGTGTCGTGCCGCCCTGGTAAAGCTGCCAGCCGATCTTCACCGTGTCGACAGTCGGCAGGACGAAGGGAACATCGTTGCCGCCGTGGTCACTCGTGGAGGCCGTCAGCTCCGGGTTCGCCACGCCATCGATCCACACCGCGACGTGGTTGTCCGCGGCGTCCATCTCCCACTCGAAGCACTGCCAGGTGTCCTCAGCGACCGGGGCGGACTCCCGCCAGTTGGTCCAGTCGCCGGTCGGACCGCCGTCGGCGCCGACCCCCCAGAAGGTTCCGGGGACCGTGGGCGCGTACTGGCCACCGACTGGACGGACGACCTCCGCGCTGCCGGTGCCGGTTGCTTCCACCAGCGTGAAGTGCGCCCAGTCCGGGGCCGTGGGGAAGGCGTCGACGCGCAGACGCATCCGTCCGTAGAAGCGGTTGCCCGGCGCGGCGAAGTCGTCGACGCGCAGGAAGGCGCGTCCGTTGTCAACAGTGTGGATGTGCAGAACCTGGTTGCCACGACGGGCACGTTCGACGGTGAGCGTGCCGTGGCGGGTGTCGACGCCCCAGTTCAACGTGCTGGGCCCCCCGGGAGGCAGTCGCTCGAAGTCCTCACAGAAGAGCAGGCCACTGCGGCACGGGGGCGGAGAGGCCCCCCATGCTCCGGCCGGAACGCTGCCGACGGCGGCACCGAGAATCAGGGCGGCGCTGAACACCGCGAGAAAACTGCGCATCGTCATCCTCCAAGACGGCGGGTGCCCCACCACAGGGGCCGGGCCAGCAGGAACACCGCCGCGACAACCCCTGCTGCATCGATGTCCGTCATTATATGTGATGGGGTTGGCTTCGGTCGGCCGGCAGTGGATTCCCACCGGGGGCCGGCAAGCGTCCGGTCGACCATCGTGGACCGGATCCGACCGGCCGCGACGGCACCCGGGCCCGGAGCAGGTGAGTCCGGGCCTGCCCGGCACCCGTCGCCCACTGTCACGACGCGCCTCGCATCCAGCTCCAGACCCAGCGCTCCTCGGCCCAGTAACTGACCCCACCCGTTCGACCGGGGCTGGTAGCGTCCGCGGAACATGAAGATCATGGGGGAAACATCGATGAACCGAACTCGACTCGTCCTGACTGGCTTGGCCGTTGCGGCGGCGATCGCAGTGTCCGGCTGCGATCCGCAGCCCGAATCTGGGGGCACCGCAACCTCGCCGTCCCCGGCGGCCTCGAGCGCCGCCCCGACCGGCGGTGCGGCCACCACCGCGGCCAGCACCGCCGCCAACGGCGCTGCCACAGTGAAGGCCTGCGCCGACATCAAGAAGGACATCAAGGACAACGCAGCCAAGGTCACCAAGGCTGAAAAGATCGGCCCGCCAGCCGGGCACTTCGCGGTCAGTGCCCAGTGGGCCGCCGGCTCGGTCGCGATCCTGGCGCACGCGATGGGTGCCAACGAGGCAGTCACCGCCGCCTCCGAGAAAATCCAGAACGAGATGATGGGCCTGAGCGACGCGTACAACAAGTCCGCCGACGCCAAGCCCAGCAAGAAGGCCCTGGAAGCCGCCATCAAGGAGCTGGACACCGCCTGCTCGGCCGCCTGACCGGTTCGACCACGCAATCGGCGGTGACCGTCACCCGCACGGTCACCACCGATTCGTGGACCGATCCTCGGCTACGGCCCCATCGAGACGGAACGGCTGCCTGAGGGACTCCGGCTGCTCGCCCGCTGCTTCTCGGCTGGGACGGGGGGCGGGCGGTCAGGTTCGGCGGTGTGGGATCCGTTTGACAATGCGGGCTCGGACGGCCCGGATTGTCACCGCCTACGCCGGCTCGCGCACACCGCCGTCGTCGTCGTCGCCGCCGTCATCCGGCATCGGTTCGACAGGGGCCTGCGGCAGTTCGTCGGGTGTGTCCGGCAGCAGTTCGCCGGCGTCGTCCGGTGCGGGTTCACGCGGGTCGATGGGCGGATACTGTTCGGGGTCGAGGTCCGGTCCAGTCATCCAGCGAGTATCCGTCACATGCGGGGCTGCCGCTCGTGGGACCGAAGGGCCACGCCCCGCCGAACGTCGGACATGCGAGGCCGGACACACTCGTGTCAACCTGTGGGGCCGCCACCGGCGGTGCTGATGACCGCCATCATGACCAGGGTGCGCTGCCGCCGCCGGGTCAGCAGCGCGAAGCAGGCGGTGAGCGCCACGAGATCCAGCTCGGCCCACTCGCCGGTGACGTCGACGCGGATCGGCCCGCCCGCCCGGCCGGGGAGGCGCACCGCGAGCCGATGCCCGTCGCGGACCAGCTCACCGCCGCAGCGACCGGGCGCCCAGCGCGTCACGCCGCCCGGCCCCGGCACGTGTGACCGGCTCGGGTCGAGCCGCACCGCGGCGCCGTGCTCGGCCCGCGTTGTGACCCCGATGCGCCGACGGTCGGTCGGCTCGACCGTCCAGAGGCCCGCGGCGGTTCGGATCTCGCCGCATCGCCAGGTCCAGCCGGTGGTACGCAGCCAGGCGCGCGGCCCGGCACCGGAGTCGAGGACGAAGGCGCCACGCTGCTTGCGTACGGTCAGCGCGGTCATCGGTCCAGCCCTTTCCGGCGCGGCCGGGGCAGGCCGAGGATGAGGACGACGCCGACGCTCAGGTGCAGCAGCGCGAGCGCCGCCTTCGCTCCCCCGCCGACGCCGCTCGGCGGCCCCACCAGCAGTGACAGCAGCAGGACCGCGACCGCGATCGAGGTCCACCAGACGCGCGCCCGGTTGGTGAGGTGTTCCAGCACCGCGAGTATCGCCCAGCCGAGCAGTGCCGCGACGGCGGCGGCCACCACGACCGCGGCCAACGTGATCTGCCGGGTCGCCTCCGGGGTGCCGGCCGCCAGGTCGACGCCGGCCGCCGAGTGCAGGATCGCGAACTCCGCCGTCGCCACCAGGATCGCACCGGCCGCCACCACGGCTCGACGCAGGAAGAGGTTGTTCGTCATGCCCCGAGTCTGTGGACCGGCCCGGGTGGGCACGTCGGTCCCGACGCCGCGGCGCGTACACCCGTCGGCGACGCCGCGTACTACCAAAGGAGGTGGCCCTGCCCTCCGCGAGCCCATTAGCCTGCGCTGGTGGATGCGGCGACGTGCGACGTGGACCCGCCGCGGACGTGGCGTTCCGTCCCGGTGGGAGCGGCGACCGTGGCGATGGGCGTGCTCATCGCGACCGTGCTGTGGTCCGCCACCCGCTCCGGGCCGACCGCACTGGTCCGCGCCGATGTCGCGCTGGCGGTGGCCGCCCTGGCCCTCGTCCCGGTGGTCGTCCGCCGCCCGGAGGTCGCTGGCGTACTGGCGGGCCTGCTGGTGGCACTGTCGCCGGTGGCCACCCCGGTGGCGAGCTTCGCGGTGCTGTTCACCGCCCGCAACCGGCCGTTCCGGCAGGCCGTGGTGGTGGCGGCGGTCGGCGTGGCGGGCGAGGCGGTGCAGGCGGTGTGGCGGCCGATACCCAGCCTGCCGTACGGGTGGCGGCTGGTGCTGATGACGGCCGCGTACGCTGCCCTGCTGGGCTGGGGCACCTGGGCGCAGGCTCGACATGCCCTGCTGGCGGCACTGCGGGACCGGGCCTGGCGGGCGGAGCAGGAGCAGGAGCGCCGGGTCGTCGAGGCCCGGGCGGCCGAGCGCAGCCGGATCGCGCGGGAGATGCACGACGTGCTGGCCCACCGGCTGTCGCTGCTGGCAGCGGCCGCCGGCGCGATGGAGTACCGGCCGGACGCGCCACCCGAGCGGCTCAGCGCCGCCGCCGGGGTGATCCGCGCCAGCGCGCACCACGCCCTCGACGAGCTGCGCGAGGTCATTACGCTGCTGCGCAGTGACGACGCCGAGGCGCCGGGGGACACACCGCCCGGTCAGACCCTCGCCGATCTGCCGCGCCTGGTCGAGGAGGCCCGGGCCGCCGGGCAGCACATCGAGGTCGACGACCCCCTCGGCCCGCCGGTCGAGGTCCCCCCGACGGTCGGCCGCACCGCCTACCGGATCGCGCAGGAGGGGCTGACCAACGCCCGCAAGCACGCCGCCGGGCAGCCGGTCCGACTCGCCCTCGGCGGGGCGCCCGACTCCGGCCTGAGCATCACGGTGAGCAACCCGACCACACCCGACAGCGGTGCCACCGGGCACGACGGCGCGGGCTTGATCGGTCTCGCCGAACGGGCCGCCCTCACCGGTGGCCGCGTCACCCACCACATCGACGCCTCGGGTCGGTTCCACCTCACCGCATGGCTGCCGTGGTCGAGGTGACGGGCCTGGTCCGGGTCGTCATCGTCGACGACGACCCTCTGGTACGGGGAATGCTGACGATGATGCTCGACGGCGCTGACGGGATCGTCGTCGTGGGCGAGGCCGCCGACGGCGCTGCGGCGATCACCGCGGTGGACCGGCACATGCCCGACGTGGTGCTGATGGACATCCGGATGCCCGGCGTCAACGGCATCACCGCCACCGAACGCCTGCGCCGCCGCCCCCGGCCGCCAGAGATCATCGTGCTCACCACGTTCGACACCGACGAGCATGTGGTGCGGGCGCTACGGGCCGGGGCCAGCGGCTTCCTACTCAAGGACACCCCGCCGGAGCAGATCAGCCAGGCTGTCCGCGCCGTCGCCGCCGGCAGTCCGATGCTGTCGCCGGGCGTCACGCGCCGTCTCATGCAGCGGGTCGCGTCCGGCGCCGAGTCCTACGAGCACGCGCGTGGCCGGCTGGCCCTGCTCACGCCCCGGGAACGTGACGTCGTACGGGCCATCGCGCAGGGACGCTCCAACGCCGAGATCGCCACCGAGCTGCTGATGAACGTGACCACAGTGAAGGCCCACGTCTCGCACATCCTGACCAAGCTGGACCTCGACAACCGCACCCAGATCGCCCTGCTCGCCCATGACGGCCGGCTCGCTTGAGCAGGAGGTCAGGCCACTGCGCGGACGCGGTCGGGCGCGATGGTGAGCAGAATCCGCGTCTGGTCCCGGCCCATTCGCGCGATCGCTGAACCCGACCCCATGATCAGAGTGGCGGTTGACCTGCGGTTGCGCTGACCTGGTCCGGCAGTTCCGGGCCAGACGCCCGGTCGCCGCCGTCTCGCAGCCGGATGGAATGCCATGCCGCGCGTACGTGGCTGCGCATGACCGACTCCGCCCAGTCGGGGTCGGGCGCGGCCAGGGCCGCCACCAGTTCGTGATGGTGAGCCAGGCTACGGCGCAGCGCGTCCGGGCTGTAGCGGGAGAAGGTACGCCAAACGAGCGGCATCTGGATCACCGATGAGACAACGCCGGCCAGTCGGCTGTTGTCGGACGCTTCAAGGATCATCCGGTGGAACCGGTTGTTCAGCTCGGTGAGCTCGTCCACATCGGTCGGTCGCCCGTCTGGCGCCACCTCGTCCATCCGGTGGGCCAGCGCGTCGAGCGCGTCCACGTCGATGGTGCCCGTGGTCGCCGCCAGTCGACAGCCCCACGGCTCGAGCACGGCCCGCAGGCTGAAGATTTCGTCGAGATCGTGGATGCTCCACGCCTGGACCTGCACGCCACGGTTGCGTTCGTGGCGGACCAGTCCCTCCGCGGTCAGCCGTCTGAGCGCCTCCCGGACGGGCGTGCGACTCACCCCGAACGACTCGGCCAACTCGCCCTCGCGGAGCCACGCGCCGGCCGACCGTTGCCCGGACAGGATCTGTTCCCGGATCAGCCGATAGGCGTCGTCGGCGGCGTGGCCGTTGTCGGCCTCCCGCGGTGGCGTGTGGTCGCTCATGATGCTCGGCACCGTAGCAACACGGCAGGTTGTATGCAATCTTCCTGCAGGGCATTGACACCGGAGGAGCACGGGCCTACTTTCCCAGCACAACCTGCCGTAACGACAGTCACAGACCTGTGAATTGCATGCAAAGACACGTTGATTGAGGGGCTCATGAGCACTCCACTGCCGCTTGACGACATCCGGGTGATCGAGCTCGGGCAGCTGCTGGCGGGGCCGTTCTGCGGTCAACTCCTGGGTGACTTCGGCGCCGAGGTGATCAAGGTCGAGGACCCGGGTCAGGGCGACCCCATGCGGCAGTGGGGGCGCGAGAAGCCGTACGGCAAGTCGCTCTGGTGGCCGGTGGTGGCGCGGAACAAGAAGTCCGTGACCGCGAACCTGCGGGCCGAGGAGGGGCAGGATCTGGTACGCCAGCTCATCGCGCGGGCGGACGTGTTGATCGAGAACTTCCGGCCCGGCACGTTGGAGCGCTGGGGGTTGGCCCCGGAGCGGCTGTGGGAGATCAACCCCGGCCTGATCGTCACCCGCGTGACCGGCTTCGGGCAGACGGGCCCGTACTCGTCACGCGCCGGATACGGATCGGTCGGCGAGGCGATGGGCGGAATTCGGTACGTGACCGGCGACCCCGATCGCCCTCCGGCCCGGGCCGGCGTCTCTCTGGGAGATTCGCTGGCGGCAACGTTCGCCTGCCTGGGCACCCTGGTGGCGCTGCACCAGCGCGGACGCACCGGTCGAGGCCAGGTGGTGGACTCCGCCATCTACGAGGCCGTGCTGGCGATGATGGAGTCGCTCATCCCCGAGTACCAGATCGCCGGCTACCAGCGGGAGCGGACCGGAACGACCCTTCCGAACGTGTCCCCGAGCAACGTCTACCCGACGGCCGACGGCGAGATGGTGCTGATCGCGGCGAACCAGGACACGGTTTTCCGCCGGCTCGCCGAGGCGATGGGACGGGTGGAGCTGGCCACCGACGAGAAGTACGCCACCCACGGCGCCCGAGGCCGGTGGATGGAGCAGCTGGACGGCCTGGTCGCCGAATGGAGCTCGACGCTGGCGGCCGACGACCTGCTCGAACGGCTGCACGCCCAGGGCGTTCCGGCAGGCCGCATCTTCAGGGCCCGGGACATGCTCGAGGACCCGCACTTCGCCTCGCGGGAGGCGATCGTCCGGCTGACCCACCCCGGTCTCGGGGAGTTCGCCATGCACAACGTCGTACCCAAGCTCTCTGACAGCCCGGGCCGGGTCCGGCACGTCGGCCCCGAGCTCGGTGAACACAACGAGGACATCTATCGCGACCTGCTGGGGCTCGGCGACGACGCGATGGCGTCGCTGCGTTCTGCCGGCGTCATCTGAGGAGGAACCATGACCTACCGACTCGGTGTGGACGTGGGGGGAACGTTCACCGACATCCTGCTGATCGACGAGGCGACCGGAGAGACCTACCGGGCCAAGACCTCCTCCACGCCCGAGGACCAGTCCATCGGGGTGCTGCGTGGCATCGAGCGGGCCTGCGAGGCCGCCGGCGTGCCCATGTCGGACATCACTGAGGTGTTCCACGGCACCACTGTCGCCACGAACGCGATCCTCGAAGGCAAGGGCGCCCGGGTTGGGCTGGTCACCACCGACGGCTTCCGGCAGGTGCTCCAGATCGCCCGTTCCTTCGTGCCAGGTGGCCTGGCCGGCTGGATCATCTGGCCGAAGCCGGAGCCACTGGCGGCGCTGGAGGACACCGTGGAGGTCGTCGGCAGGATCGGCGCCGACGGCGCGGTGGTGACCGAACTCGACCAGGCTGACGTCCGAACGAAGCTGCGCAAGCTCCGCGCGCAGGGCATCGAGGCGTTGAGCATCAGCCTGATCAACTCTTACGCCAACCCGCAGCACGAGCGCCGGGTGGCCGAGCTGTCCGCAGAGGAGCTTCCGGGCGTACCTGTGTCGCTGTCGTCCTCGGTGTTGCCGGAGCTTCGCGAGTACGAGCGGACCATCACCACCGTCGCGAACGCGGCCGTGCAGCCGCAGGTGGCGCGCTACGTGGCCAACCTCGAGGCGCAGCTGCGCGAGTCCGGAGTGGACGGCCGGCTGTGCATCCTGCGCAGCGACGGTGGTCTGGTCTCCGCGGCCGTCGCCGCGGACAACCCGGTGAACCTGCTGCTGTCCGGCCCTGCCGGCGGGGTTACCGGCGCGACCTGGGTGGCGGAGCAGGCCGGCTACCCGGACTTCCTGACCTTCGACATGGGCGGCACCTCCACCGACGTCGCCCTGGTTCAGGGGCTCACGCCGCGGGTGGGCCGGGAGACCACGGTCGGGGACCTCAAGGTCCGCGCCACCTCCGTCGACGTACGAACCGTGGGTGCCGGTGGCGGATCCATCGCCCACGTACCGCCGTTGACCCAGGCGCTCCGGGTAGGGCCGCAGTCGGCCGGCGCCGCACCCGGTCCTGCCGCGTACGCGGCGGGCGGTGAGCAACCGACGGTGACCGACGCGAACGTGGTGCTCGGCTACCTGCCCACCGAACTGGCTGGTGGCGAGATCACGCTGGACCGTGCGGCGGCACGAGCGGCGGTGAAGTCCATCGCCGACGCCACCGGGTTGGAGTCGGTCGAGGCCGCCGCCGCGGGCATCATCGACATCGTCAACGAGAACATGTTCGGGGCGTTGCGGCTGGTGTCGGTGCAGCAGGGCTTCGACCCGCGCGACTACGCACTGGTGGCCTTCGGTGGCGCCGGCCCGTTGCACGCCAACGCTCTCGGCAGACTGACCGGGGCCTGGCCGGTGATCATTCCGCCGTCGCCGGGAGTGCTGTGCGCCTACGGCGACGCGACGACCAATCTGCGCGACGAGTCAGTACGGACGTTGGTGCGCCGCTTCAACGAGATGACCGACGAGAGCCTTCGCGGGGTGCTCGCCGAACTCGCGGACAAGGCGTGCTCCACGCTCAGCGATCAGGGCGTCCCCCAGGATGAGCAGCACGTCGTCTACTCCGCCGACCTGCGCTACCACGGACAGGGTTTCGAGATCCCGGTGGCAGTCGACATCGACGCCTTCGACGGGGCCGGCGGTGGGCTGGTCGCCCTGCGGTCGGCGTTCGACGCCGATCACCAGCGGCTGTTCTCCTTCGTTCTCGATGCCGAACACGAGCTGGTGACCGTCCGGGCCACCGCTCACGGTCCCCGGCCCCAGGTCGCCGCGCCCGAGCTGGAGCACGGTGACGCGGACCCGAGCCCCGCGATGCGGGCCCACCACCGCATCTGGGTCGAGGGCGCGGAAGTGGAAGCCGGCATCTACGACCGGGCCCTGCTGCGAGCGGGCAACGTCGTACCCGGTCCGGCGATCATCACCGAGATGGACTCCACCACCCTCGTGCTGCCCGGGCACACGGCTGCGGTGCACCCGAGCGGCAGCCTCCTCATCCGCCCCGCCGACACCCACCGGGAGAACTGACCATGGCACGCCTCATCGAGACCGCTACCGGAACGCTTCGCTCCGTGGATGTCGACCTGGTCACCATCGACCTGATCGAGAACGGGCTGCGCAACGCCCGCTACGAGATGGACGAGGTGCTCTTCCGGACCGCGCTGTCGCCGGGGATCCGTGAACAGCACGACGAGTTTCCGCTGATCGCCAACCCGGACGGCAAAATGATGGTGGGACAATTCGGGCTGTCCATCCCCGACTTCCTGGAAAACTTCGACGGCGACATCGAGGAGGGCGACGTCCTGCTGACGTCGGACCCCTACTCCTGTGGTGCGGCGATCAGCCACGCCAACGACTGGCTCGTGGTGCTGCCCATCTTCTTCGAGGGCCGCATCGTGGGTTGGGCGGCGATGTTCGGGCACATGTCCGACGTCGGCGGCAAGACACCGGCGTCGATGCCGACCGATGCCCGCACCATCTTCGAGGAGGGCGTGGTCATCCCGCCCTTCAAGCTGTACCGCAAGGGCGTGCTCGCCGAGGACCCCCTGCGGATCATCCTCAACCAGGTGCGGAAGCCCGACTGGAACCGCGCTGACCTCAACGGCATCGTCGCGGCGTGCCGGACCGCTTCCCGTCGGGTCCAGGAGATGTGCGCCCGGTTCGGGGTGGACACCTACAACTCCGCGCTCGACCAGCTCCTGGACCGCAACTACCGGGCGATGAAGGTCCTGCTCGGAGCGGTCTTCAAGGAGGGCGAGACGCTGTCGTTCACCGACTACATCTGCGACGACGGCCTCGGCTACGGCCCCTACGAGCTCAAGCTCAGCCTGACCCGCACCGGTGACAAGGTGCTGCTGGACTTCACCGGCAGCAGCCCGCAGGCGCAGGGTCCGATCAACTACTACATCAACGAGAACCTCGTCCGGATGTTCTTCGGCATCTACATGATCACCGTCGCCGACCCGCAGATCCTCTGGAACGACGGCTTCTACCCGCTGGTCGACGTCACGATCCCCGACGACTCGTTCTGGAAGCCCAAGTATCCTGCCGCCCTCAACGCGCGTAACCACGGGATCGGTCGCGTCTTCGACCTGTTCGGCGGCCTGCTCGGTCAGACGAACCCCGGGCTGCTCAACGCGGCCGGCTTCTCGTCATCGCCGCACTTCATGTATTCGGGCACCTACGGGCCGGGTGAGCGCAAGGGCGAGTGGTTCCAGCTGTACTCGATCGGATTCGGTGGGGTTCCCGGCCGGCCGGTGGGCGACGGCCCGGACGGCCACTCGCTGTGGCCGTCGTTCGTCAACATCCCGTGCGAGTACCTGGAGTCCTACTACCCGCTGCGGATCGAACGCTGGGAGACCATCGCGGACACGGGTGGCGCCGGGCTCCATCGCGGCGGGAACGGCGTCGACGTGGCCTACCGGTTCCTGGAGGCCGGCACGATCGCGATCCACGACGACCGCTGGCTCACCTATCCGTGGGGGGTCAACGGTGGCGAGCCCGGTGCGCGCGGCCGCAAGTGGCTCGAACGCGCCGACGGCGGCACCGAGATCCTGGGCAGCAAGGTGCACGACGTGCCAGTAGCTCCCGGGGACGTGCTGCACTTCGTCACCTGGGGTGGCGGCGGGTGGGGCGACCCGCTCGCCCGCGACCCGGAACTCGTCGGCCTCGAGGTCCGCCGGGGCCTGGTCAGCCCCACGGGGGCCCGCCGCTTCGGAGTGGTCTGCGACGAGGCCGGCACCGTCGACGTGGCGGCCACCGAGGAGGTACGGGCCGAGCTGCGCCAGGGACGTCCGGACCCACTGCCCACGTTCGACATGGGACCGCCGATGGAAACCATCCTGGACCGGTGCCTGGAGGAGACCGGTCTTCCTGCTCCTCGGCCACCTGTCGCCCGATGAGCCCCGTGCCGGACAGCAGCGACGACGGATTCGGGGGCGCGCTCCTGCCCGGCGCCCGTCCCGCGGTGCTCGTCATCGACCTGATGCGGGCCTACTTCGACCCGGCCAGCCCACTGTGCCTGCCGTCCGCGGACTGCCTGCAGTCGGCTGGCCGGGTCATCGCCGCAGCCCGCGACCACCGGGTTCCGGTGCTGCACACCCGCGTCGCGTACGGACCCGGCGGTGTCGACGGAGGCCTGTTCGTCCGGAAGGTCACCGCCCTTCAGCAGCTCTTCTCCGGCGGTGGCGCGATGGGTGAGCTGATGCCGCAGGTCTCCCCCGCCGAGGATGAACTGGTGCTGGTCAAGCAGTACGCCAGCGCCTTCTTCGGCACGTCGCTGGCCTCCACCCTGCGGGCGGAGCGCATCGACACCGTCGTGCTGGTCGGCGTGAGCACGAGCGGTTGTGTCCGTGCCACCGCGGTGGACGCGATCCAGCACGGCCTCGTCCCGCTGGTGGTCTCCGAAGCGGTGGCGGACCGCGCCCCCGGCCCGCACGAGGCGAGCCTGTACGACCTGCAAGCCAAGTACGCCGAGGTGATCAGCGAGGCCAGGGCCGTCGCGTACCTGTCGGAGGAGCGATGACAGTCATGGTCGACATCGTCGAGGTCTCGCCCCGTGACGGCCTGCAGAACGAGGCGACGCTACTCACCACCGCCGACAAGGTGGAACTCACCGAGCGGGCGGTACGCGCGGGAGCCCGGCGAGTGGAGGTGACCAGCTTCGTCAACCCCGCCCGCGTTCCGCAGATGGCGGACGCGGACGAGCTGATGGCCGCGCTCCCCCGCCACGACGGCGTCCGATACGCGGGCCTGGTGATGAACCGCCGCGGCCTGGACCGAGCTCTGGCCGCGGGGGTCGACGAGATCAACGTCGTCGTCGTGGCCACGGACACCTTCTGCGGCCGCAACCAGGGCATGACCACCGCCCAAGCCTGTGACACGGCCGCGGTGCTGGTGCAGGCGGCTCGCGAGGCAGGGGTGTTCACGACGGTGACAGTGGGTGCCTCGTTCGGATGCCCGTTCGAAGGCGAGGTCCCGCCGAACCGGCTGCGGGAGGTGCTCGCCCGGGTGCGGGACGTGGGTCCGGACGAACTGGCCCTCGCCGACACCATCGGAGTGGCCGTACCCTCCGACGTCACCGAACGGCTGACGCTCGCCCGGGAGATCACGCAGTCCCGCACACCGCTGCGGCTGCACCTGCACGACACCCGGCACACCGGCGTGGCCAACGCGGTCGCGGCAGTCCAGGCGGGCGTCACCACCCTCGACGCCAGCATCGGCGGAACAGGCGGTTGCCCGTTCGCACCGGCGGCGACCGGAAACGTCGCCACCGAGGATCTCGTCTACCTCTTCGACCGGATGGGGCGGCCCACCGGTCTGAATCTGGAGGAACTCACCTCGGCCGTCTCCTGGCTGCAACGGAGACTCGGGAAGCAACTCCCCGGCGCTCTGCTCCGGGCGGGCGGTTTTCCCGCCTGAGCCCGGCCGCTGGACCAGCTGTCACACGCCCGCCGGTGCGCCCCACCAGGTGGTGGGGCGCACTGCCGGCGACGACCTACCGGTTGCCGCCCTGGTCGTGTGGGACGGTGACGGCGACGGTGCAGCCGACCGGCCGTCCGATCTCGTCATGGCCGGTGTACGTGAGGTGGTACACCCGGTCCTCCGCGTTGCCGGCTCGGTCGGCCCGCAGCTTGCCGCTCGTGTCCGGCGTGCCGGTGGCGAAGCCACTGACGTCCGCGGCGTCACCCCCGGTCACGCTGGCCAGGGTGAACGCGTTCGGGCCGAGCACCCCGTCGTGCAGGTCCACGGTGACGTTGACGTCGACCAACTTGTGGTTCGGCGGCCACAGGACCGGTCGGTCCGGCACACAATCGAGCTGCCGTACGGGTAGTGGGTTCGCCAGGGTTGCGGTGGCGTGTCCGATGGTCGCGGTGAGCCGGCCGCCTGCTTCGTAGTACATGTGCGCGGTACGCCCGTCGAGGTAGAACGTCGGCGCGGCCGAACGGCCGAGGTCGGGCGCGGCGGACATCGAGTCGTGCACGACGCCGAGGTGGATCTCCTGGTCGAAGTCCTGCCCGACGTCCACCGCGTGCATGTTGCCGTCGGCGGCGTGGTAGATCACCAGGTTGCGGTCGTCCCAGCGCAGGAAGAACGGTCCAGAGGCGTTCGGGCCTTCGATGCCCTGCGGAGTCACGATCGGTTCCGGCTGCATGGCCCAGGTCCGCGCGTCGTTGGAGACCGCCCAGCGGATCCGCCGCGACACTGGCCCGGTCGGTCCCGGCAGCGCAGCGGTCGGGTTGTCCATGAAGACCATCAGGTACCGGGTGCCCAGGCGGGGCACGGACTGCTCGAACACCCGGGCGTACGAGGTCTCGCCGCCGGTCGTGTCGTCCCGGCTGACCGCCGTACCGCCGTAACTGAAGTGGATGCCGTCGTCGGAGGTCGCGTACCGGGTGATGGAGTTCTCGCCGTGGAAGTAGAGGAAGAGCTTGCCCTCGCCCTCGATCCACACCGCGTGCGGCGAGGAGATGTGGCTGACCGTCGAGTAGTACGGCAGCCAGGTGTTGCCGATCAGGGGGTTGGCGACGTATTCGGTCCACGGACCGTTGATCGAGTCGGAGTACGCGAGGGCGATCCCACCGGGACGCTCGTGCGGTGCGTAGTACAGGTAGTAGGTGCCGAGCGGGTTGGGAAAGTAGTCGGCAGCCCGGATGACGCTCGGGAAGATGAACTCGTTCGTCGGGTTGTAGGCGAGGGTGCCCTTGTCGAACGCGGTGCCCTGGTAGGTGAACTGGGGGAAGTCGAGCGAGGCGTCGGCGGCTGCTGGCCGGGCGCCGGCCACGGCGGCGACGAGCAGGCCGGCACTGGCGGCCGCCAGTACAGCACGTCGGGACGACGGGGTGGATGGTCTCGTCATGCGGCTTCCTCTTCGGTCGGTCGGCTCGTCGGCACGAGCGGTGCGGAGTGACGCTGAGTAAGAACACAGGGGACACCGCTCGGCGGACACCCCTGGCATCACCGAGCTAATACGTATTAGCATCTATGTTTCTCGAATGTTGCACGCTCTGCCGCGTCTCTGTCAAGAGCCGGCTCGCCACCCTCCCGGTCCGCCCGCCCCGCCGCCAGCCGATCGGGAACCAGATCGCTAATACGCATTAGTCCAGGGGGTTCATCTCCACGAAATGTTGCGGACACCCCTTGACACATGCCGTCCCACCCACCAAGCTCCTTCCCAACGCCGAGGCTAATACGCATTAGCCCCACCGGAAGGACCTGACGTGACCGCTCCCCCTCGACGCGTCACCCAGCGTGACATCGCGCGGATGGCCGGTGTCAGTCAGGCGACCGTGTCGCTGGTGCTCAACAATCGGACCGACGCCGAGGTCCGCATCGCACCGGAGACCCGGGACCGGGTGTTGCGGGTCATCGCCGAGACCGGGTACGCCGCCGACCCCGTGGCCCGCCGCCTCGCCTCGCGGTACAACCGGATCATCGGCGTCTTCACGTACGAGCCCGCGTTCCCCAGCGGCAGCCGGGACTTCTTCCACCCGTTCCTGCTCGGCATCGAGGACTACGCCGAACGGTTCGGCTGCGACCTGCTGCTGTTCACCAGCGCGCCGGTGGTGGACGGCCGGCGACGAATCTTCCACCAGGACAACCGGCTACGTCTGGCCGATGGGTGCATCCTGCTCGGACGCGAGATCGACGGCGAGGAGCTGCACCGGCTCAACCGCGATGGATATCCGTACGTCGCCGTCGGGCGCCGGGACGACGCCGGCGGCCCGGTCCCCTACGTCGGCGCCGACTACGCCTCGGCGGTGTCCCAACTCGTCGAGATCGCGCTGCGGCACGGTCACCGCCGCCTGACGTACGTGAGTGCGGGCACCACCGCGGAATCCTCCGAGGACCGGCGCCGCGGGTTTCATGCCACCGCGGCGACCGCGGAGAGCGCGGGGCAGATGTCGGCGCTGGCCAGCGAGGCCGACGCCACCATCGACACCCTGCTGGCCGACGGGACCACCGTCGTCTTCGTCGAGGACTTCGCCACGGCGGTCGCGCTGCAGTCGGCAGCCCGTCGGCGCGGCCTGACCGTGCCCGGCGACCTGTCGATCGTGACCCTCGGCGACCCGACGGTCGCGGTCCCCACCGACATCACGTTCACCGGATTCCGCATCCCCCGCGAGGAGATGGGCCGGCAGTCGGTCGAGGTGCTGACGGGCGTCATCGACGGCAGCGCGGACGGCGTCCAGCAGCGACTTCTCCCCTGCGAACTCGTCGAGGGCATCACCCTCGGCACCCCTGATCCGGCGGTTGACCGGCGCTGAGCGGTCGATCGCGCAACTGGAAGGAAAAACGTGGTACTCATGCGTACGGACGTCCTCGTCGTCGGGGGCGGACTGGGCGGCGTCGCCGCGGCGCTCGCCGCGGCCCGGGCCGGCCGGTCCGTCATCCTGACCGAGGAGTTCGACTGGCTCGGCGGGCAGCTCACCAGCCAGGCCGTCCCCCCGGACGAGCACTCCTGGATCGAGCAGTTCGGCGCCACCGCCAGCTACCGGGAACTGCGTAACGGCATTCGCGACTACTACCGTCGTCACTACCCGTTGACCGAACGGTCCCGGGCCTGGACCGACCTCAACCCGGGTGCGGGTTGGGTGAGCCGGCTCTGCCACGAGCCGCGGGTGGCCGTCGCCGTCCTCGAACAGATGCTCGCGCCGCACCTCGGTTCGGGCCGTATTCGGGTGCTCCAGCCGTATCGGCCGGTGGCCGCGGAGACCGACGGGGACCGGGTGACCGGCGTTACCCTCGCGCACCGCGACCGGGACGAGCGGATCGACGTGGTCGCGCCGTACGTCCTGGACGCCACCGAGACCGGCGAGTTGCTGCCACTGACGGGCACGGAGTACGTCACCGGGTTCGAGTCGCAGGCGGAAACCGGTGAGCCGAGCGCCCCGGCCGAGGCTCAGCCGTTGAACATGCAGGCGGTGTCCGTCTGCTTCGCCCTGGACCACGTCGACGGCGACCACACCATCGACCGTCCCGCGGGGTACGACTTCTGGCGCGACTACAAGCCCGACTTCTGGGGTGACCGGCTGCTGTCCTGGAAGTCACCGCACCCGCGCACGCTGGAGATCGTCGAGCGCAGCTTCACCCCCAACCCGGACGACGACCCGTTGAGCGTCAACGCCGACCAACGCCTCAACCCCGGCGACGGCAACCTGTGGACGTTCCGCCGGATCGCCGCGCGGCGCAACTTCACCGACGGCGCGTACGGCAGCGACATCACGCTGGTCAACTGGCCGATGATCGACTATTTCGAGGGTCCGGTCATCGACGTGCCGAACGCGTCGTGGCACCTGTCCAAGGCCCGCGAGCTGTCGTACTCGGTGCTCTACTGGATGCAGACGGAGGCGCCCCGGCCCGACGGCGGCACCGGCTTCCCGGGCCTGCGGCTACGCGGCGACGTGACCGGCAGCGCGGACGGCCTGGCCCAGGCCCCGTACATCCGCGAGTCCCGCCGGATCCGCGCCGAGTACACAGTGGCCGAGCAGGACCTGTCCCTGGCGGTCCGGGGCGACCACGGTGCGGTCAGCTACCCCGACGCGGTGGGCCTGGGCATGTACCGGATCGACCTCCACCCGTCGACCGGCGGGGACAACTACATCGACGTCGGCTCGTGCCCGTTCGAGATCCCGCTCGGTGCGCTGATCCCGCAGCGGATGGAGAACCTGCTGCCGGCCGGCAAGAACATCGGCACCACCCACATCACCAACGGCAGCTATCGGCTGCACCCCGTCGAGTGGAACGTCGGCGAGGTCGCCGGCCTGCTCGCCGACTTCTGTCTGGCGCAGGGCGAGTCCCCGCGCGCGGTCCGCAACACCCCCCGTCTGCTGGCTGACTTCCAGGACCGCCTCACCGCGGCCGGCGTGGAACAGCGCTGGCCACAGATCGCGGGCTACTGAACACACCCCCGTAAGGAGAACATTGTGAAAGCAGGAAAGGCCCTGCGCGGCGTCGCCGTCGCACTGGCCGGCACGCTCGCCCTGACCGCCTGCGGTGGCGGTGACGACGCCGACGACAGCGGCCCGGCGGCACTGCGGATGACCGTCTGGTCGGCCAACGAGGCGCACCTCAAGTTGTTCAACGAGATCGCCGACGAGTACCGCAAGAGCCACCCGGACGTGACCGAGATCAAGTTCGATCCGCTGCCGTTCGACACGTACACCACGACCCTGACCACGCAGATCGCGGGCGGGAACGCACCGGACCTCGCGTGGGTGTTCGAGAATTCCGCCCCCGACTTCGTCACCTCGGGCGCGCTGCTGCCCCTGGACGACACCCTCAAGAAGGCCGATGGCTACGAGTACGAGGACATCTCCCCCGCCACGCTCAAGCTCTGGCAGGACGACGGCAAGCTGTACGCGTACCCCTTCTCCACCTCGCCGTTCGGGGTGTTCGTCAACAACGACATGGTCAAGAAGGCCGGGCAGAAGACCCCGGCCGAGCTGATCGCGGCCGGCCAGTGGAACTGGGACAACGCGCTGGCAACCGCCGCGGCGACGGCGGCGGACTCCGGCAAGGCCGGCATGGTCATCCGGGACTTCGACTACAAGGGCTGGGACAACCTGTCCACCTTCTGGACCGGATGGGGCGCCCAGGCGTGGAGCGAGGACGGCAAGTCCTGCGGCTTCAACAGCCCGGAGATGGTCGACGCGATGACCACCCTGCACAAGGCCACCTTCACCCAGAAGGCGCTGCCCGGTCCGGGCACGACCGCCGACTTCTTCGCCGGTGACTCGGCCATGACGGTCACCCAGATCTCTCGCGCCTCGCTGCTGAAGGACGGCGGTTTCGGGTGGGACCTGGTGCCGCTGCCGGCCGGCCCGAAGGGGAACTACGCGGTGGTCGGCCAGGCGGGTGTCGGTGTCATGAAGAAGAGCCCGCACGCCAAGCAGGCGGCCGACTTCCTGGCCTTCTTCACCAACCCCACCAACTCGGCGAAGCTCGCCCAGTTCTTCCCGGCGCCCCGACAGTCGCAGCTGACCGCCGAGACCCTCGCCAAGACGAACCCGAAGCTCAAGCCGGAGCAGCTGCAGAAGGTCGTCATCGACGGCATCACCAACGGCGTGGTCAAGCCCAGTCACTCCGGCCAGGCCGAGCTGAGCCAGCAGGTCCGCGCCGGGCTCGACCCGCTGTGGCAGCCGAACGCGGACGTCAAGGCCGTACTCGACGGCGTCTGCACCAAGATCCAGCCACTGCTGGCGAAGTAAGGCAAACGATCATGACCCAGACGGACACCAGGGTGGGCTCGGCTGCTGCCGGGCCCGCCCCGGGCCCGGCCCGGCCGTTCTGGACCAGCCGCCGCCGGGACCAGCTCGCCGGTTACGTGTTCATCGCCCCGCAAATGCTCGGCAGCATCGTCTTCGTGATCCTGCCGCTGATCCTCGTGCTCTGGTACAGCCTGCACGAGTGGAACGTGCTCGCCGGAACCTTCGACTTCGTCGGCACCGACAACTACAAGGCTCTCGCCGATGATCCCAACCTCGGCGAGGTGCTGCGCGCCACCGGGCTGTTCTCCGTCGGCCTGGTGGTGCTCAACCTCGGCCTGGCCCTGCTTCTGGCAGTCCTGCTGAACCAGAAGCTGCGGGGCACGATCGTGTTCCGCACGCTGTTCTTCTCCCCCGTGGTGGTCTCGCTGGTGGCCTGGACCATCGTCTGGGGCTTCCTGCTTCAGGACAACGGCGGGATCAACGGTCTGCTCGACACCATTGGCGTGGACGGGCCGAACTGGCTGCGCGGCGAGGGCACCGCGATGGTGTCCGTGATCGTCGTGCAGGTGTTCAAGAACGTCGGCCTGAACATGGTGCTGTTCCTGGCCGCCCTTCAGGGTGTGCCGGGCGAGCTGTACGAGGCCGCCGAGGTGGACGGGGCGAGCCGGATGCGCCAGTTCTGGCGGATCACCGTACCGCTGATCAGCCCCACGATCCTGCTGACGTCGATCATCACCGTGGTCGGGTCGTTGCAGGTCTTCGCGCAGATCTCGGTGCTCACCCAGGGCGGCCCGGGCGCATCGACGACGGTCCTCGTCTACTACCTGTACCAGCAGGCCTTCCAATTCCATCACTTCGGCTACGGCGCCACGCTGTCGATCGTCCTGTTCGCCATCGTGCTCGCCCTCACCGTGCTGCAGTGGCAGATGCGCAAGAGGTGGGTCTTCCATGAGTCGTGACCTGTCCCGCCGGACCAAGCTGGTGCTCTACGGGGTGCTGCTGGTCCTAGCGATCCCGTTCGTCTTCCCGACCTGGTGGATGGTCACCTCGTCGCTGAAGCCGGTGGCGGACATCTTCGCCTTCCCGCCGAAGCTCCTGCCGACCAATCCCCGATTCGACGCCTATGAGCGGGTGTTCGAGTTGCAGCCTTTCGGGCAGCAGTACCTGAACAGCCTCTACATCGCGCTGGTCGTCACGGTCGGCACCATGGCCGTGGCGGCGCTGGCCGGCTACGCCTTCGCGCGCATCCGGTTCCGGGGCCAGAACGTGTTGTTCCTGGTCGTCCTCGCGGGCCTGCTCATTCCGAGCGAGGTGACGATCGTGCCGCTGTTCCAGATGTTCTTCAAACTCGGCCTGGTCAACACCCACTGGCCGCTGATCCTGGTGCCGATCTTCGGCGCGCCGAGCGTCCTGGCGACGTTCATCATGAGGCAGTTCTTCATCAGCCTGCCTGGTGAGCTGGAGGAGGCGGCCCGGGTCGACGGGCTGGGCCGATTCGCCACCTTCTGGCGGATCGCCCTGCCGCTGTCGCGGCCGGCGCTGGGCGCGGTGGCCATCTTCACCTTCCTGCACAGCTGGAACCTCTATCTGGAACCGATCGTGTTCCTCTCCTCTCCGGAGAAGTTCACCCTGCCCCAGGCGCTCACCCAGTTCGTCGACGCCTACGGCGGCCCCATGTGGGACGTCCAGATGGCAGCGGCGTCGATGACCGCCCTGCCCGTCCTGGTGGTGTTCGTCATCGCGCAGAAGCAGTTCGTCGAGGGCCTCGCGCACACCGGCCTCAAGGGATGACGACACCGGTTGTCGGTATCGACATCGGTGGCACCAAAACGGCAGTCGCGCTCGTCGACCGGGCCGGACGGGTGTTGGAGCGCCGCGAGGCGCCCACGCCCGCCCGGTCCGGGCCCGAGGCGGTGCTGGACGTCGCCGCCCGGCTGGCCACCGACCTGCTCGGCGCGACCGCCGGACCGGTGGGCGTGGGCACCGCCGGCACTGTCGACCCGGCGACCGGCAGCATCCGGTACGCCACCGACAGCCTGCCGGGCTGGACGGGCACCCCGGTCGCCGACGCGCTGGCCACCCGGCTGGGTCGAGGAGTGCGGGTCGTCAACGACGTGCACGCCGCCGCGCTCGGCGAAAGCTGGGCAGGCGCCGGACGGGACCGCGCTCATGTGCTGCTGGTGGCCGTCGGCACCGGGCTGGGCGGGGCGATCGTCCGCAACGGCCGGGTCGAGGCCGGCGCCCGCGGGGCAGCCGGCGAGGTCGGGCACCTGCCCGCCCCGGGCGCCGAACGACTGCGGTGCGGGTGCGGCCGCCACGGGCACCTGGAGGCGATCGCCTCCGGCAGCGGGCTGGCCGCCGCGTACGCCATCGAGACCGGCACCCACGTCACCGGGCGGACCGTGGCCGAGCGCGCCGCCACCGGCGACGGGGCCGCCCAGCGGGTCGTGCAGCGGGCCGGAGCCGTCCTCGGCGCGACCCTCGCGGGGTTGGTGGCGCTGCTCGATCCGGACGCTGTCCTGGTCGCCGGCGGGGCCGCCGGCTCCCTACTGCCCGCCGCGTCCGCCGCCTACTCGGCCGAGGTGCCCGCCGGCTGGGCCGACGTTCCACTGCTGCCCGCCACGCTGGGCGTCGACGCGGTCCTGGTCGGCGCCGCCCGACTGGCCATCGACTGACCCCACATCGAAGGGACCAACAGGTGAACGTGCTCGACGACCTGGCCGGCGGGCTGGTGGTGTCCTGCCAACCGCTGCCCGACGACCCGGACGATCCGATGCGGGATCCGTACGTCCAGGCCCGGGTGGCGGCCGCTGTGGTACGCGGCGGCGCCGTGGCGGTCCGGGTCAACGGACCGGACGACATCCGGACCGTACGGGCCGCCGTCGACGTCCCGGTGATCGGGCTGTACAAGCACGGCACCGCTGACGTCTTCATCACCCCGACCGCTGCCCACGCGCTCGAGGTGGCGCTGGCCGGCGCGGAGATCGTCGCGATCGACGCCACCGACCGCCCGCGACCGGACGGCCGCGCCTTCGCCGACACGGTTCGCGTGCTCCGCGAACGGACCGACGCACTGATCCTGGCAGACGTCTCCACCGCCGCCGAGGGCGTCGCAGCCGTCGAGGCCGGCGCCGACGCCGTTGCCACCACGCTGTCCGGCTACACACCGGCCAGCCCACCAACCGACGGGCCCGACCTCGGGCTCGTGGAGCGACTCGTCGCACTGCTGCCCGTGCCGGTGATCGCCGAAGGGCGGTACCGCAACACGGAACAGATCGG
This sequence comes from Micromonospora sp. A202, assembly GCF_006715105.1. Taxonomy (NCBI): domain Bacteria; kingdom Bacillati; phylum Actinomycetota; class Actinomycetes; order Micromonosporales; family Micromonosporaceae; genus Micromonospora; species Micromonospora sp. A202. Next base: position 4,112,987 of record NZ_VFMP01000001.1, read on the forward strand.
CCAGGCCTTCGAGGCAGGTGCCCACGCGGTGGTGATGGGCAACGCCGTCACCTCACCGCTCTGGATCACCCGCCGGCTCGTGCCGGCCACCCCCCGCGCGGCGAGCGCACCGAAATAGAGGAGTGAACATGAGAAGACGCACCCTTCTAGCCACCGGCATGGCCGGGCTGACCACCCTGACCGTGGGCCGGCCCGCATTCGCCGGGCCCGCCAAGCGGCAGCTGACCGTGGCGCTGGTCCCGTTGGATGACCGGCCCGTCAACACGTACGCGGCGCAGATGACCGCGGCCAGCGCCGGCGCCCAGGTGCAGCTGCCGCCACGGGAGTCGCTGGGCCGCTTCTTCACCCCCGGCGACGGCGCCGCCATCGCCCGCTGGCTCGGCACCATTAACGGCGTCGACGGGTACGTGATCTCGGTCAGCATGCTCGCGTACGGCGGCCTGATCGCCTCCCGCACCGCAGCCCCGACGCTGGCCGCCGCCCTGGCGAACCTGGCCGCGATTCGCACCCTGCGCTCCACCCGGCCGGAGGCGGTGATCGAGGTGCACGACACCATCCAGCGCCTCGCCATCACCAGCACGGGCACCGAGCTGGATCGGTACCGCGACCTGCTCGTCTCCTGGGCCAAGCTCTACGACCAGGTGACGAACCTCGGGCAGGAGGAGCTGCGAGCGCAACTCGACGCCGTCCGGGCACAGATCCCCGACCAGGTCGTCGAGGACTATCTCGCCGCGCGGGCCCGCAACCACCAGGTCAACCGGCTCATGGTCGAGTGGGTCGCCGACGGCACCATCAACCACCTCGTGCTCTCTGAGGACGACACCGCGCCGGTCGGCCTGGCCCGTGCCGAGCGGGTGGAACTGGAGGCGCTCGTCGACCAACTCGGCGTCGGCGACCGGGTGGAGATCTTCCCCGGTGCCGACGAGGTCAACGCGCTGCTGGTCGCGCGGGTGATCGCGGCCGGCACCGGCCCCACCTACCGCGTGGAGTACGCCGGCGTCTCCGGTGAGGCCTGGACCGCACAACTGGAGGGCATCCCGTTCGCGGAGAACATCCGCCGGCACGTCACCTCGGTCGGAGGACGGGTCGTCAGCGGCGACGCGGACATCGTGCTCGCCGTGAACACCCCCTCATCGGCACCCGGGCAACGGGCCGCTGACCTGGACGCCTTCGTCGGGCGGATCGGCAAGCTGCTGGCCGCCGGCACTTCGGTCATCGTGGTGGACCCGCTCATCGTGAACAAGGCGGACCACGACCTGGTCGCGCGGATGGAGAACCAGCTGGATCTCGCGGCGCTGCTGTCGTACTCGGGGTGGAACACCGGCGGCAACGCGCTCGGCCTGGCGCTCGGTCACGGCACCGCCCGGTGGGCGTACCTCCGCGCCTCCGGCAGCGGTTTCGGCGTGCCCGACCTGCGCGGGCCGGGCCAGGCCCACGCCGAGTACCTGCTCTACCGGTTCGTCAAGGACGACCCGTGGAAGAACATCGTGCAGGTCGAGGCGTACGCGCACGCGCGGGCGCAGGGCTGGGACCCGCTCGCTCTCACCTCCGAGCAGAAGACCTACTTCGACGGTTGGGTCAGGGAGCGGCTGGTACCCGTGACCGAGCGGTACTTCGCCGACCACTTCGCGGGGCACCGCATCGTGCTGGGACGGCGAGGCGCGAAAACGTTCACGGCGACGCTGGCTAGCTTCGAGTCAGCGCGTGTCGAGCTGCCGTGGGACCGGCTCTTCGAGGTGGTCCTCGAACCTCGGCTGCGACTGTCCTGACCGGTGACCGTCTGATGCTCCGATAGGACCGTGGAGCATCAGACGGTCAGGTCGGCGCGTACGAGAGCCTTCGCGACAGCGGTTCGCAGGATGTCGTTCGTGCCCTCGGCGACCTGGACGCCGTCGCGGCGAGCCGGAGTGCTCGACTGCGGGCTCGCACTCACTCCCGGACATCGCTGAATATCTTGCTTTCTCGCCTGGTCGCGTCCGTACTGATCGCTAAGAAACCCCACGACGACGAGTTCTCCGCCCCACCCTCGCCCAGTGGATGCCATCGACTACCGTGCCGGGAGTTGATCGCGCCCGCTCCGACCAGCCCACTAGGGAGTATTCGTGCGTCTGCGCACCACAGTCGCCGCTGGTTCGCTCGCACTGGTGATGGCCCTGGCCGTCAGCGGTTGCGACAGTCTCGGCGGGACCGACGACTCCGGCGGTGCCGCGAAGGGGACCACCGGTTTCGCGCCCGGTCAGCCCGACGAGATGGGCACGGTGATCGCGAGCCGGGACATCCAGATCAGCGAGAGCGGCAGTCTGTTCCGGGTGAAGGTGGAGCTGTACCAGCTGCGACGGGACAAGGGGTTCGTCAACCTCAACGTTCGGATGACCCGTACGGATCCGGCGGGCAGCCCGGGACGCTGGCAGATCGCCAGCGCCTTTCAAGGTGAGACCGTCTCGTTGGCCTTCTCCGGCGTGACGTTGGTCGACCGGAAGAACCGCAAGCGGCACCTGGTAGCCCGGGCCGGCGACTCGGATGCGAAACCCGGTCAGGTGACGTACCTCGCTTCGTCGGGCCTCGCCTCAGTCTTCGTCACTCCCGGTCAGTCAGTGGACCTGTACGCCATGTTCGGCGCCCCGCCGGACGACGTCACCGCCGTGGATGTCGTCATCCCTCGTGTCCCGGTGTTCGAGAATGTTCCGCTCGGTTAGCGGGCGTACGGCCCTGGCCGCGACCGCGTTGACCCTCCTGCTGGTCAGCGAACCGGTCGCCGCCTGGGCGGCGCCGACGCCGACACCCACCTCCGGGACCGCGGTCGTGCCCGGGCCCACGCTGGCGGCCGGCGCGCGGGTCGACGCCCCGATCATCGACATCCTGGCACCGACAGACGACATCTACCTGCGTACGGAAGATCTCGACGGCAACAGTCTGGAAGCCGAGTCCGGCGGACGAATCGAGCTGATCCTGGCGGCGGACGTGCTCTTCGCGTTCGGCAAGGCCGACCTCTCGCCGGCAGCCCGCACCCGGCTGGCCGAGATCGCGAGACGACTACGCGCCGAGGCCACCGGCACGGTGCAGATCTTCGGGCACACCGACGCGGTGGGCGACGACGCGCAGAACCTGGCGTTGTCCCTCCGGCGAGCCGAGGCGGTCCGAGCGGTGCTGTCCGCGGAAGGTGGCAGCCAGGTCACCTATGAGATCAAGGGCTTCGGAGAGACCCGGCCCGTCGCGCCGAACACCCTCGGCGGCAAGGACAACCCCAAGGGCCGGGCCAGCAACCGGCGCGTCGAGATCCGGTTCGACAAGTAAGACCGACGGGACCTCTACCAGACGTGGCAGGATGCCCGATCACCAGCTCAGTGGCCACCGTCGGCGGGGGCGATCGGCTCCGGGCTGGCGGGCACGCCTACTCCTTCTTATACAGATGTTGTCGAGCGGTGGCGGCCCGCCGACACTGCGGGGGAGGCCGGCAGGGCCGCCACAGGCTCATTCCCGGTTCAGCAGGTAAGCCCGGTCCGCGTCGATGGCCACGTCCACATTGGTTCCCTCGGCCACCGCATCCCGTGGGTCCTTGCCCGACTCGGTCACCGTGACGGTGCCGCCGGTCGTCTCCACCTCGTAGTCGATGCTCGGCCCGTGGAACGTCGACCGCAGCACCACGCCCAGGCCGGTCCCACCATCGGTGACCGGCGACAACGTCACCGTCTCGGGACGGACCATGAGGTACGCGTCCCCCGATCCGGCCACCACCGTCGAGTGGGCGGGCACAGTCAGCCGCCGGCCGAGCACCGTCACCGTCGCCTTACCGTCGGCGATGCTCTCCGGCACCGTCTCGATGAAGTTGGCCCGACCGATGAAGTCCGCCACGAAGACACTGGCCGGGCGGGCGTAGATCTCGCCGGGCGTCGCCACCTGCTCGACCTTGCCCTTGTTCATCACCACGACCCGGTCGGACATGCTCATCGCTTCGTCCTGGTCGTGGGTGACGTAGATGCTGGTGATCCCGAACATCTTCTGGATGCGACGGATCTCGGTCCGCATGGCGTCGCGCAGCTTCGCGTCCAGGTTTGACAGCGGCTCGTCGAACAGGAGCACCTTCGGCTGCACCACCAGTGCCCGGGCCAACGCGACCCGCTGCTGCTGGCCGCCGGAGAGCTCGTGCGGGCTACGGTCCTCCAGGCCGACGAGGTTCATGCTGGTCACCGCCATCCGCATGCCCTCGGCGATGTCGGCCTTGGTGCGCCGCTGCAGCTTCAGCCCGTACGCGATGTTCTGCGCGACGGTCATGTGCGGGAACAGGGCGTAGCTCTGGAACACCATCGCCATCGGTCGGCGCTGCGGTGGCATGTCGTCGATGGCCTTGCCGTCGAGCAGGATGCTGCCGCTCGTGGCGTCCTCGAAACCCGCCACCATGCGCAGCGTGGTGGTCTTGCCGCAGCCCGACGGGCCCAGCAGGGTGATGAACTCCCCCGGCAGGACGTCGAGCGAAACGCTGTCGACTGCGGTGACGTCCTCGGGACGGCTCCGGAAACGCTTGGTCAGGGCCTCGAGTTGCAGGCGTCCGGTGCTGGCCTCACCACGTCCGGCGGGTGCGAGCGCAGCGGCCTCGGTGGGCGCGGCGACGGTCATCGTTTCGGCCTTTCAGACTTGGCGGTGCGGTGCAGTGCGGCGCCCCCGCCGACGAGCAGTCGGATGATCGCGAAGGCGACCAGGACGAGCACGGTCAGCACCGTGCAGTAGGCAAATGCCACCCCGTACCGGCCGGTGCTCGCGGCGCTGAGCACCTGCGATGTGATGATCTTCGTCTCCGGCGTGACCAGCAGGACGATGGTCGACACGGAGGTCATGCTGCGGGCGAAGCTGTAGCTCAACCCGGTGAGCAGGGCCGGCTTGATCAACGGCAGGGTCACCCAACGGAACGTCTGCAGCGAGTTGGCCCCGAGGTCGGTCGACGCCTGCTCGATCTGCGGATGCAACTGGGTCAGCGCGCCGACCGCCGTCCGTTGCCCCGCCGGCACGCTTCGGATCACGTACGCCACGACGATGGCCATCGCGCCGGCGAAGACCGCGCTACCACCCACCAGGCTGGGGAACACCAGGTAGTCGCCGATGTACCGCTCGGGCCGGTAGGCGAGGACGAAGCCGATGCCCAGCACGGTGCCCGGCACGGCGACACCCAGCGTGCCGCCCAGGTCGAGCAGCCAGGCGGTACGTCGCAGGTGGCGAACCACCAACCAGGCGATGAGCAGGCCGAGGACAGCGGCGATCGGAGTGGCGATGACCGCGAACGTCAACGTGTCGAGGACGGCCTCCACTCCCACCCCGAGCAGTACCTCCTTGAGGTAATCGAGGGTGAAGGTGTTGTCCACGCCGAACACCTTTGTCACCGAGCCGAGGATGACAGTGCTGTAGATGCTCACGATGATCGCGGCGGCGAACAGCGCCAGGGCGTACACCGGCCACCGGCTCCAGCCGGTGATCAGGTGCACGGAGCCCGACGGTCGGCCGGTGATGGTGGTGCGCACCTTGCGGTTGAGCCACCACCGCTGGCCGAAGTACATCGCCAGGGACGGCACCAGCAGGATCACGCAGTAGACGGCGGCGCTGGTGGTGTCGTACTCACCGGTGACCGCCAGGTAGGCGCGGCTGGCCAGCACCGTGTAGTCGCCACCGAGCACCAGCGGGTTGGCCAGGTCGGCGATCGCCTCCACAAAGAGCAGCAGGAACGGGGCGACGAGCCCGGGGGCCAGCAGCGGCAGGATCACGCGGCGCATGATCTGCCAGCGGCTGGCACCCATGTTCATCGCCGCCTCCTCCAACGCCGGATCCAGGCCCCGCATCATGCCAAGCAGGCCCAGGTACGCCACCGGGAACAGCGACAGCGACAGCACGAACACCAGGCCGTCGAGGCCGTAGATGTCGTACTCCAGCCCGAACAAGCCGTTGCTGATCACGCCGCGCCGGCCGTAGAGCACCACCGTGGCGGTGGCGACCGCGAACGGCGGGCTGACGATCGGCATGAGGGCGATGAGGTGCAGGATCTTCTTGCCCGGCACGTCCAGCCGGGCCTGGACGAACGCGAACAGGAACCCCAGGGCGGTGCCGCACAACCCGACCAGCGCCCCGAGCACCAACGTGTTCCGCAGGATGCCGAGATCGACGGAGGAGCTGAAGAACTCGACGTAGCGGGGCAGCGCGTCCGGAGCGAAGGCAGTGGCCAGCACCGCCACGAGCGGGATCGCCGCACCGATCACCACAACCGCCGCACAGACTCCGACCAGGACCCGCAGCCCCGCGCCGAGGCGGCGGCGCCGCCGCGGCGCGACCACCTCGGGTGGGGTCGGGGTGATCACCCCGGGATCGGACAACAACGTGGTCATGACTTCGGCGCCTGCGCGACCTCGGTGTCGAACCGCTTGTTGAGCGCCGACTTCGCCTTACCTGCCGCCACCGCGTCGTACTCCACCATCTTGATGCCGGAGAGCGGGACGACCTTCTCCGACACCTTCGCGTCCGGGTTCGTCGGGAACTGGTACGCCTTGACGCTCGGGCCGACCTCCTGCGCCTCGGTGGTGAGGGCCCAGTCGACGAACTTGCGGGCGCTGGTCGGGTTCTTGGCGTTCTTCACCAGGGCGACACCGCCGGTCTCGTAACCGGTGCCTTCGGCCGGGAAACTCAGCCTCAGGTCGGGGAAGCCGGCCTCCATGGTGGCCACGCAGTCGTGCGCGAAGATGACCCCCACCGCGACCTCACCACGGGCGGTCATCTGAGCGGGCGCCGAGCCGGACTTGGTGTACTGCAGGACGTTCGGGTGCAGCTTGCGCATGTAGTCCAGCGCCTTGCCCTCGTCGCCGCCGGCCAACTGCACCTGGGTCCAGAGCGTCGTGTACGCGGTGCCCGAGGTCGACGGGTGCGCGATGCCGATGTCCTTGGCGAGCTTCTGGTTGAGCAGGGCCGCCCACGAGTCGGGGAGCCCGATTCCCCGCTCCGTCAGCAGCTTGCTGTTGCTGCAGAAGCCCAGGGCGCCGACGTAGACGCCGGTCCAGGTGCCTTGCGGGTCCTTGTACTTGTCCGGGATGACACTCGCCTTCGGGGAGACGTACGGCTCCAGGAGACCCTCGCCGCCGGCGGAGGCGTACCCGTCGGCGGGCCCGCCGTACCAGACGTCGAACTCCGCGTTGCCCTTGCCGGCCTTGATGCGCGCCAGCGCCTCGCCGCTGGAGAGCCGCACGAAGTCGGCCTTCACCCCCGTGGACTCGGTGAACTTCTTCGTGGTCGCCGCGCACCAGTCCTCGGTGGCGCCGCACACCACGTGCACCACACCGCTGTCCTTGCTGGCCTCGGCGCCACCCTCGCGGGCGCAGCCGGCCGCGCCGAGCAGCAGCGAAGCCGCCATCGCTGTCGCCAGCAGTGTGCGGTTGCCCCGTATCTTGTTCGTCGCCATGACGTGGTCTCCCCTACTAAGCCGCCCGAATCAATGCGAGTGGTGTGACGGCCACGTTAAAGGCGTGTGAACGGCGCCCCGGTGACGGCGGCGTAAGTAATGGTGACGCCGCCGTCACCTGGCCGCCGGAGAGGCGTCCCCGTCCTCGGCGGTCCCGGCGGCCATCTCGGGCATCAGGTAGCCGACCCCCCGCAGCGTGCGCACGTACGCCGATCCGTTCGGCGTCCCGGCGAGCCGGGAGCGCAGCCGGTACACCGCGGACTTCACCACGTCTCGTCCGCCGATCAGGTCCGTGGTGCCCCAGACCTCCCGCAACAGGTCCTGCCACGACTGCGGCACGCCGCGGCGCACCGCCAGGTGGTGCAGCAGCTTGAACTCCGTGAACGGCAGGTCGAGCCGGTGCTGCGCCAACGTCGCGGTCTGCGTTGCCGGCTCGATGACCAGCTCACCGACCTGGACCGTGGTGCCCGACCCCCGGCGGCGACGCACCAGCGCCTGCGCCCGCAGCGCCACCTCCCGCGGGTGGAACGGCTTGGTGACGTAGTCGTCGGCACCGTGCTCCAGCCCAGCGATGATGTCGTCACGCTGGGCCAGTGCGGTGAGGAACATGATGGGTGCCTCCGAGCGCGCGCGAATGCGCTGGCACAGGGCCAGCCCGTCCATCGTGGGCATCATGACGTCCAGCACCACGAGGTCCACCGAATGCGTCCGCAGCAGGTGCAGGGCGGTAGCCCCGTCGTGGGCGGTGAGGACGGTGAAGCCCTGGGTCTGCAGAGCGAACTCCACGATGATCGTCATTTGCGGCTCGTCGTCGACCACCAGCGCGGTAGGCCCACCCCCGGGCTGCTCGCCGGCGCGCGTCACGGCCGGTCCGGCAGGGTCAGGAGGATGGTGGTCCCCCGCGTCGACGCAGTGTGCACCATGATTTCGCCTCCGTGCAGCTCCACGATCGTCTTCGTGATCACCAAGCCGAGGCCGGTGCCGTCGGCCAGCGGCCGACCCGTGGCGAAGCGGTGGAACAGGCGTTGCCGCTCCGCCTGACTCATGCCCGCACCGTCGTCGGATACGTACACCGCCACGCCAGTGTCGATCAGCATGACCCGCACGTCGAGATTCCCGCCGGTCGTGGTGAACCGGCTCGCGTTCGACAGCAGGTTGGTCAGCGCCTGGGTCAGCAGCATCGGGTCGGCCCGGATGCGCGGCATCACCTGGGGCATGTCGAGGCTGATGCGTTGCTGCCGCTGCGCACACAACGGTCGCATCGCGGTCACCACCTCGCGCACCACCACCGACACGTCCACCCTCTCCAGGTGTGGGGTGAACAACCCAGCCTCGATCTTGGCTTGGATCAGCAGGCTCTCGCACAGCCCGATGACCTGCGTACACTGCTGATCCAGGACCTGCAGAAAGCGGGCCTGCGCAGCGGTGAGCGGCCCCGGGGTGCCCTCCCGCAACAGATCGACCGCCCCCTTGATCATGCTCAGCGGGGTCCGCAGCTCATGGCTCAACGCGGTCACCTGCTCCGCCCGCCGCTCCACCAACTGTTCGAGGTGTGCCAGCTCGTTGCTCCTTGCGGCGGCCGTGCGACGCATGCTCAGCGCCATGATCGAAGCGCCGACGACACCGCCGACCACGGAGGCCACCGCCACCACCCAAGCGGTGTCCATGCTCGGCCCTCCTCCCATCGGTGGCCCGCCAAACCGGTCGCGGCCCGGAAGGGACGCGGCAGATGTCGGGACCGTGTTTACAGCCGAGTGAACAGTCGACGTTACCGCCGAGTGAACAGTGGACGTAGGTTAGCTTGCCCCAGGCAACGGCTTGCCGGGCGCGTGCCCCGGCACAGTTCACGCTGGTCAAATGCCGTCTCGGCCGTCTGCCGATCAACCGAACGCCCCGACATGGTCGTCACGCTCCGTGAATGATCGGCGGGCCGACGCCGCGCCACCGGACACCTCACCGCGATCGATGAACAGCCCAGACAGCAACCGGCCAGACTGTCACCGTCAGTGTCACTGAGTAGACAATCCGCAATCCCGGTGCAAGTCTTTGCCGCGTGCGACCCTCCCCAGAAGTCAGCGGCGCCAGCGGCACGGCAGCTGGCGCCCAGTCCCCAGCGGACGGTCCGGGTCAGGGCATGGACAGCCCCGAAGATGTAGCAGCCCTGCGGCATCTGCAGCAGGTCCACGCGCCCGTGCTGCTGAGCTTCCTGACCCGCCTGACCAGGGGTGACGTTCACCGAGCCGAAGACATCGTGCAGGAGACGGTGCTGCGGGCCTGGCGGAATCCAGAGGCGCGTAACGCCGAGGGAAACTGGAACCGAGCCTGGCTGTTCACCGTGGCCAAACGCATCCTGATCGACCAGATGCGCTCCGCCGACGTCCGTCCGGCGGAGCTGCCGGTCGACTATATCGACGACCATGCGCAGCCGGACGACGCCATCGAGCGCCTCCTCGACGCGCGTGAGGTCCGGGCCGCGCTCGACTCCCTGCCCGAGCGGCTACGCATCACGCTGGTCGAGATCTTCTTCCGGGAACGGTCGGTGTCCGAGGCCGCCGACGCGCTCGACGTCCCGGCCGGCACCGTCAAGTCACGCACCTTCTATGCACTGCGGGCCATGCGGGAGGCCCTCGTCAGCCGGGGCTTCGATTTCGGAACCGCAGGCGAGAGACGGCCGACCGGCAACGGCGATGCGGGCGAGGCACGCCCAAGAAAATCCGATCAGCTGTGAACCGGGGTAGCTGCCCGGCCGTCATGTGCACGACACGTGCCCACACCCACTGAGCGTAAGAGTGAGTCGATGAAAGCAACCGCAAGTGGCCAGCGCCGCCCGTGGCGACGGCTCATCTCGTCGACGCGTAAGCGCGTCGAGATCGTCGCCCTGGTCGGCGTCATCCTGGCGTCCGGGGCCGTCGGTTTCGAACTGGCCGCCACTGCGGACCCGGACAAGCTGGTCGGGGAGCCGGTTCCGGACGGTGACGTGCCCGCCATCGTGGAGGCAGCCCTGTCCTGCCCCGCCCTCAATCCGCCGAAGCTCGCCGCGCAGATCATGGCGGCGTCCGGCTTCAAGAGCAGCCCCGACATGATCGCCGGTCTCGACCAGGCGGCGTGGGAGAAGTGGCGGCCCTCGTCCGATGCCAGTCGCGCCGACCGGCGAGCAAACATCATCGCGCTGGGTCACCGCACCTGTGAGAACGTGGGTCATCTGCGCTCCGCCGACATCGATGGAGACCTCTGGCCGGCCGCCATCGCCGCGGAGCAGACCGGAGTCAAGGCGGTGCTCGACGCCCGCGGCGTACCGAAAGACGCCAAGCCCTACGTCGACAAGGTGAAGGCGTACGCGGCCTGGTACGCCGAGCAGCCGCAGTTCTCCGAGAAGGCGACCACCCAGCCGGTCGTCGCCGCGGCGGACGGTGAACTCAAGGTGCCCGACGCTCTCGTCCAACCGATCCAGGTCGCCGGAAAGATCTGCCCGCAGATCACGCCGGCCCGGATCGCGGCACAGTTGCGGACACTGTCCGACTTCGACGTGAACAAGCGCACGTCGGACCGTCAGGGTGTCGCCCAGTTCACGCCCACGATGTGGGAGCAGTACCAGCCGGGCGAGGGAACGTCGGTGTGGCGGCCCGCGGACGCGATCCCCGCACTCGGTATCGCGATGTGCGACATGGCGCAGCAACTGTCCGAGCTCAACGGCGAGGACCCGTATCGACTGGCGCTGAGCGCGTACCAGTGGGGAATCGACCCGGTGAGGCGGGCGGCCGGTCTCCCCCGCGTCAACGTCACCCAGCTGGCTGATCAGGTTCCGGCGCACGTCACCGAGTATGAGAAGGACAGCCGGCTCTCCGTCCCCGTGACGAAGCCGAGCCCCACCGTGAAGCCGAGCCCCACGCCGTCGGCGAGCCGGAGCGTCCAGGCCTCGCCGAGCACCAGCCCGTCCGCGAAGCCCAGTGAGAAGCCCCAGGGCCGGAAGCTGTTCGCGTATGAGGCGGGTGCCACGTACCGCCTGGACAGCCCGTGGGCCCAGTCGATCGTGGAGCTCCCTGGCATCAACGAGAACACGCAGCCTGGTAGCCGGGTCCAACTGTGGAAGGACGAGGGGTACAAGGACCAGCGCTGGAAGCTCTACCCGGCGCCGGACAGGCGGCACGTCATCATCACGAGCGCGTGGAACAACATGGCCCTGTCCGTGCAGGACCGTTCCCTGCAGAAGGGATCGAAGATGGCGGTGTACGCGCGTGACGACAACGACGAGAATCAGCAGTGGCTGCTGGAGGACGTCGGCGCCGGGAACGTGGTCATGACCAACCGCCGCTCCGGCTTTGTGATGGAGCTGCTGGGCGTGGACATCGGGCCGACGAGGGACAACGGCACCACCTGGAACGGATACTGGATCCAACAGTTTGACCGTCAGGACACCCAGAGAGACCAGAAGTGGCGATTTGTAAAGCAGTGATGCCGGCCGGGCACGGCGAGCCGGGAAGCTGAGCGGCGTGCCGGACCTACCCGCCCTGGGCGACCATGTGACGGACCTGCTGGGTCCGCACTACATGGGTGTCCTCGATCGCGCCGACAGCGACGCCGTCGACCGGCACCTGCGCGACTGCGCGCAGTGTCGGGTGACGGCCCGCGAGGTGTGCGAAGTCGTCGCCGCCCTCGCGCTGCTCAGCGACGATGTGGCTGTCGAGGAGGCGTCGCCGGTCACCCGACCGGCGGCGCCCGCTGCCCGCCGTGGCGGCTCGGGCTCGGTTCGTCCGGCCGGCGGGCGTCCGGTGTCCGCCGGGCCCGGGCGGCAGCCGCGCCCCCGGCGGCAGCGGCTGGCGCTGGTGCGGGCCGGTCTTGCGCTTGCGGTGGTGCTGTTCGTCGGCTTCGGCGCCCTCTTCGTTCTGGATCAGGTGAGTGACGAGGCCGGGCCGGAGGTGGTGACGGTCGCGGCGAGCGGGAGTGAGCCACGCACCGGCGCGGCGGCCTCGGTGTTCGCGTCGGAGACCGACAGCGGAGTGCACGTGCGGGTCACGGTCACCGGCCTGCGCGCCGGCACCGGCTACCAGCTGTACGCGGTGACGCTCGACGGCCAGACGCGCGAAATCGCATCGTGGACCAGCACCGACACGGTGCAAGAGGTCTCCGGTGACCTGCCGGTGGCGCTGGGCGACCTGGTCTTCGTGACGATCAGCGTGGCGAACGGCGCGCCGTCGGTCACGGTGCACCTTCCCCGAGCCACGTCCACGACACCGCGCTGAGGCACACCGCCTTCGCACCTGCTGAGCGCCGGATGGCGGCGTGGCACGAAGGGATCGCGATGCCGCCGCAGATTGCGTCCAGCCGTGAACCACGATGCCGTCTCGGCCGTCGTGTGTGCAGATCCGCCCTGGGCGACGACAAAGGGAAGTAGAGAATGTTCTGGATCACCCGGTCGGCACGTGGTGCCTGCCTCGCGGTGTTCGTCATGGTGGCTCTGATCGTCGGAGCCGTGAGCCCGGCTTCGGCCGCCGACGAATACGTCAAGTTCTACGCCGTCACGTCGTCGTACCAGGGAGAACCGGAGAACCTCACCAGCATCGCCGCCCGGTTCCTCGGCGACGGGGCGCGGTCCGTCGAGATCCGCAACCTCAACACCGGCCGCCGGCAACCTGACGGCGCCACCCTCAAGGAACCGGGCCAGTTGCGAGCCGGGTGGCTGCTGGTGCTGCCCTGGGACGCCGTCGGCGAGGGCGTCAAGTACGGAGTGCTGCCCGACAAGGCGCCGGCCGCGCCGGTCAAACCGCTGCCCGGCAAGGCCAAGGCCACGCCCACCGCCAAGGCGCGGCCCACCATCCCGCCGGAGCGGGTCTCCGGCGCGGCCGCGGTCCCGAGCAAGGCACCGACGCAGCCCCGCGCGAAGGCGGGGCAGTGTGCGACCACGGCGGCGTCGAGCAGTCGCTCCGACTGGGCGAGCTTACGCCTGGCCGCCGACCAGGCCTGGCCGCAGAGCCGCGGCAAGGGGCAGCTCGTGGCGATCGTCGACTCCGGTGTGGACGGCAGCCTGCCGACCCTCAGTGGTCACGTGGCCGTCGGCATGGACATCACCAGCGGCAGCGGCCGCGGCGACACGGACTGCCTCGGCTCGGGCACCGCAATGGCCGGTCTGGTGGTTGGGCAGTCCACCAACGGCAGTGACGTCAAGGGCGTCGCCCCCGACGCCACGGTGATGCCGGTCCGGATCGTGGGCAACGACGCCAAGGCCCAGCCGGCCGACTCTGCCGCGGCCATCGAGGCCACCGTCGAGGCGGGCGCGACAGTCATCGCGCTGGGCAACTTCGTCGACACGAGCAAGCCCGAGGTGGCCAAGGCGATCATGGAGGCGGTGGCCCGGGACGTCGTCGTGGTGATCGGCGCTGCACGTGCTTCGGTACCGGTCAACCCGGGCGCGGAGATCGGCCCCGGTGTGCTGCGGGTGGGTGGTGTGGCAGTCGACGGCCAGCGAGCCGCCGACTACCGCGGTGGCGGCATCGATGTGGTCGCCCCGGGTGTCAACGTGAGCAGTGTCGGGATCACCGGGGTCGGCGCCGTCGCGGGTAGCGGCACCCAGTACGCGGTGGCCTTTGTCGCTGGCGCCGTCGCGCTGGTCCGGGCCGCGTACCCGGACCTGAGCCCGGAGCAGGTCGCCCATCGTCTCCAGGTGACGTCGGACAAGATGGGCGACGGCGCACAGCCCGACGGCCGATACGGCTGGGGCATGATCAATGCCGCCGCCGCGGTCACGAAGGTGCTGCCCGAGGAGGCCGAGGTGGCCTCACCGGGGCGGGAATCGGGCGGACGGCTCACCTCCGGCAGCTCCGGCGGACGGTCGGCGTTGCTGGCCATCGTGGCGCTGGTCGCGCTCGCGGCAGCGGTGCTGCTCGTGTTCCGGATCCGCCGGCTGCTGCGCGACGACACCGAGAACGACGGTGACGACGACGGCCCCGGGCCGGTGACCGCCGCGCCGCCGGTTCGCGGCGGCGCTCTTCCTCCGGCCTCCGCGCCACGGGCGCCGTCGGTCTCCCGGCGAACGTTCGGCGACCCACCGCCCTCGGACGGCGGGAAGCTGAACCCGGACGACGAGCAAGCCGGCAGCACGGCGTCCGTGGCCAGCGACGGGCCGGGAACCCGGGCTGAGACCGTGGCACTGCCGAAGGCGTCGATCGGAGCCAGGTCGCCCAAGCAGCGTCCAGACGCGCCGTGATGACACCCGCTCCGGGCCGTCGGCGCGGTGATGCTGCCGCGCGACCCCCGGCGCCCCGTCCGCCAAGCTGACCCAGCGCAACGAGTGGTGCTGGTGGGGTTTGTCGCCGCCGACGTGAACCGCGCGTCGGCAGGGCACGTTTCAAGCATTACTGGTGGAAAGTCGGTGAACCGAGGGTCTGATGCGGGTGGAAGAAGTCTCCGGTACGGAAGCCCATGTGGCGGACCTGCTGGCTCTCTACCACCTCGACGCGCTCGACCGGCGTAGTGCGGAGCAGGTCGGCCGCCATCTCCAGTCGTGCCAGCAGTGCCGGGCTGCGGCGACCGAGGTGTGCGAGACGCTCGCCGCGCTGGCCCTGCTCAGCGACGACAGGGATCACCTGCTCAACCGCTACGGGGCCCTGGGGACGGCGGTGCCGCCGGCCTTTCCGGCGCGGTTCGCGCCGCAGGAGCCGGCAGGCCCGCCGCGCAGCGAGGTCCAGCAGACCGACGGGCGCCGGTTCCGGCTGCGACGCGGCGGTACGGGTGCCGAGACGCCCACGGGGGAGGCGTCTGCCGCCGCTGGGCCGGACCTCGGGCGCAGGGAGCTACCGCAGCAGCGGGTGGCACCGGCACCGGTCACACCCCCACCCGTCGCACCGCCACGGGTCACACCCCCGGACGCACCCCCGCCGGCCGCGCTGGTTGAAAAGCCCGCGCCCATTCAGGAGCAGGCCTCGCCGACGGCCGTACCCTCGCCGACGCGGGCCGCCCGACGGCCCGTCGCGCACCCCGCCCAACCCGGCTTCGATCGCGCGCCGGCCATCGCGCATCCGGGCGACGGTCAGCGTGTCTCCCCACGGAAGCGCTTCCTGCCCCGGCGTGCCGTTACCGTCGCGGGCCTGGGCGCTCTGCTCATGGCCGCCCTCACGGTGGCCGGAATCTCCGCGAGGGCGCTGCTCGCCCCGCCGGCCCCGGGAGTGCAGACGAACATCGTCCGTACCGCAGTCGCCTCCGCGACGGACCGGGACTCTGGCGCGACCCTGTCGGTCCTCCTCACCGAAGAAGGCGACCGGGTCACGGTGCGGGCCACCTTGAGCGGCCTGGCCGAGGGCACCGGCTACCGGCTCTACGGCTACACCTTCGACGGCCGGCAGCGGCCGCTGGTCAACTGGACCGGCCGCGCCGGCGTGCAGGAGCTTGACGGTGAACTACCGGTCGGCATCGCTGATCTCTCCCACTTCGCCGTCACCCGCGGCACCCGGGTCGTCGTCACGGCATATCTGCCCCGCGACGCCGGTGCGCCTGCCACCCCCGGCCGGTGAGCCGGGCCACGATCTGAACCGGTCGCTTGCCCCGTTCGTCTGGGGGGTATGCAGATCGGTGTCTACAGTCTCGGCGACCGCACTCCCGACCCGTTGACGGGTCAGGCGCCAACGGATCACGAGCGGCTACTCAGCACGGCGCGGATCGCCGAGCACGCCGAGGCGGCCGGGTTCGACGTCTTCGCCGTCGGAGAGCACCACAATCCGAAGTACGCCGTGTCCGCCCCGGCCGTGCTGCTCGGCTACCTGGCCGCACGGACGAGCCGGATACTGCTCTCCACGGCAACGGCTCTCATCACCACGAACGATCCGGTCCGGATCGCCGAGGATTACGCGACGGTGCAGCATCTGTGCGGTGGCCGGCTGGACCTCATGCTCGGCCGGGGCATCTTCGGCCCGGTGTATTCGTGGTTCGGCCGCGACGCCGACGACAGTCGCCGACTGGCGGCCGAGAACTACCGGCTGTTGCGCCGGCTGTGGGACGAGGACACCGTCGACTGGTCCGGCGATTTCCGTACGCCGTTGCGGGGTTTCACGGCGGTGCCGCGGCCGCTCGCGGGCCATCCGCCGTTCGTCTGGCACGCGTCGGTATCCAGCGAGGAGACCGCGGAACTGGCCGCCACCCACGGCGACGGCTTCTTCGCCAACCACATCATGTGGCCCTGGCAGCACACCGCCCAGCTGGTCCGGACGTTTCGCGAGCGGTACGCCGCGCACGGCCACGGCACCGCCGAGCAGGCGGTCGTCGGGCTCGGCGGACATGTCTTCGTCCGGCCGAGGTCACAGGATGCGGTCCGGGAGTTCCGGCCGTACTTCGACAACGCGCCCCTCTACGGCCGCGGGCCCTCGCTGGAGGAGCACATGAACACCACCCCGATGACCGTGGGCAGCCCGCAGCAGGTCATCGACGCGGTCCTCGGTTACCGCGAGTACGTCGGTGACTATTCCCGTCAGCTCTTCCTGATCGACCACGCCGGACTGCCGGTGAGCACGGTGCTGGAGCAACTGGACATTCTCGGCACCGAGGTGCTGCCCGTCCTGCGGCGCGAGCTTGCCGCCGGCCCTCCGTCCGCCTGATCGACGCTCGCAGGGCGTCCCGCGGCCGCGCCGCCGCAGGGCGCCCCGATCAGCACTTGACGACCGCTTCAAGCACTGGCAGGAAGCGGACGCGTTCGGTCCCGTCCATAGCGTGCGAGAGGCTCTCGAGCGCGTCGAGCCAGGCCTTCTTCTGCGCCGGGACGAGCTTTCCCTTGTACTTGTCGATGAACTGGGTTGCGTCCTCGAACCTGCCTTCCTTCACTTGGCGGATGGCCTCGAGCACTGAAACGGTGAAGTCAAAGACGCCCTGCTCCGCCTCATCCGCGCCCAGTCGGACCGCCTGGACCAGATCGACAAGGTCGTGGGTGGCGGAGCCGGAGCCCTGCGGATTCAGCTTGCCCGCCTCGTCCAGTTCCAGCCGGGCGACCGCCTCCAACAGCGCTTTCGGTCGCTGCTCCGGCCCGGCCTCCGTGAACTCGACCACCACCTGCTCCTTGGCGCCGAAGCTCAGCAGGGGTCTGACCAGTGCGAGCTTCATGCTGGTCGGGACCCGCCGAGACATCTCGGCGGCCTGGTTCAGCTGTCCCTCGCTCCGCAGGCTCGGGTCCCGCCGCAGCAGTTCGACCTGATCGCGTACGCCCTGCGCGCCCCACACCAGCTCGCCGAACGCCTCGGATACCGGGGTGAGCGGCGATCGGGCCAGCTTGCGGGCGGCCGCCACCACGCCCGCTGTGATCTTCAGCCAGGTGGCGTCCGCATCCGGGCGGGCCGCTGCCGCAGGGACCGACCCGCGGACCGTCCAGCTGTTGTCCAGGTTCATCCCGCCGAGTCCGCCCGAGGAACTCTGTGGCACCTGGTGAACGACAGCCGCGCCGTACTTGCTGAGCAGCCCCATCAGGTTGGACGTCTGGGCCCCTGGCACGCTCTTCAAGCTGCCCGGCGCATCGTCGAGGAAGGGCTGGCCGCGGGTCACCACGATGGGCGTCTTTCCGGCTTGGGCCAGTTGTTCCAGTCGCTCGTTCAGCCACGAGAACACGGCTGGGTCCACCGGCTTGCCAGGGGCCTTGCTGAGCCAGATGAAGTAGTCGCCCTGTTCCTTGTTCGCGGTGGTCACGAGGTCTTTCGGCGGTGGCACCGCCCGGGCCCCGAGCACCGAACTGTCACTGAGCAAGTTCGGTGTGTTCTCGTCCGGCCGCTCGGTGCGGGCGAGGGACATCCGCAACCACTCCGGCGCCGGGCTGAGGTCGCTGTCGCCCTTTGTGCCCGAGTAGGTCTGGGGGGGCGACGTAGTTGGCTCTGCCGACGCCGATTCGGCCGCCGCATTGGACGAACGGAATTCCTTGGCTCTGTGCTTGGGCGGTACGACCTGCATGAGTGACTCGATCGGAATTCCCCAGGCGAGGGCATCTTTCTGTTTGACCAGAATACTGACGGCCCCGGGCACCTTTAGGGGTTCCTGGGAGCGGCTCGGGAGCGTGACATCGTACTCCACCAGCGCGTAGAAAGCGAAGAGCGAAGTGTCCTGGCGCAGCCAGGATCGGTGTTCGATCCATGAATTTGTTTCGACGCTCGTGGTCAGGTAGCCCTGCCCGCCGATAGAAGCTTGACCTCCGACGTTTGCACCAATTGCGACCGGCCCGGTGACGCCGATGGCGACGCCTGCCTGCCCCTTGATGGTCGACACGTCGGCGGTGCCGACCAGATCGGTGCCGTGAGCGTAGCTTTCTATCTCGGTCTTCGGCATATAGTAGACTTGGACAAGCTTAGTAAAGCGAGCCTTCACCCGCAGCTTACCCCCGCTGATTTGGAATACCTGACCGGGGATCGACACCGCGTTGAACCTGGCCCCCTGACCGGTGAACATCTCCTTCAGGCCGGTCCGTAGCGTATCGAAGTGGAGATCGTCGTTGGTAACCAGCCTATCCACAAGCTTGCCCCCGCCGGCAGATTCGACCGCCTCGTAGAGCGCCTTCATTCCGAAAGTGCCCTCGACATGAGCCGCCGCCGGCAGCTTATGACTGAGGCCGAAAGTGAAACTCTGAGCGGGCGCACCCCGGGAAATGGTGCCCTCCGTGGGCACGCTCAGGATAAACTCTTCACCGATATCGAATTTTTTAGGCTTCCGGGTGGAACCGCTGAGCATCTTTTTGGCCTTGCCTAGCGGCGCACTCGCTGAGGTGGTTTCCCAGATCGAGACCTTGAAATCGACCTCGCTAGTGAAGTTCGTCAGGCCATTGATTCGCGCCCCCTTCATGGAGAGCAGGTTCGCGCCACGCGTGTCGCTGTGTTCCTTAACCAATGCCGCTCCAACAACCGGTGCGACCTGCAGGAAACCGTCGTTCAGATTCTCCGGTCGCGTCGTGTTGTTGTAAAGGGCATTCCCCGCCGCCTTCGAATCCACGAAGCGCCTACTGGCGTCCTGGTAGACGTTTTCGCGTTCGTAGATCTTGAAACCGCTTGGACCCGGTCTACTCCGGGACGCCGAAGGGCGCAGCTCGGCTTCTATCTTTATCATGAACGTCCGGCGGTTGGCCTCCAAGGGGAAGACCGCGCCGCCGTCACTCATTCTCGACATGTACGGACTCAGCCCTGCCGGTAGCGCCTGAGCCCCGTTGGCCAGATCGGGGGCATTGAATAATCTGGCGGCCTCTACCATCGCATCCGCGAGCTTTCCGTAACCGTTGTGCAGCATCTGCAACGTCACGGAGAAAAAGTGGCCGTGCTGGATACTCATCGGCGGCTGCATGTCGGGCTCCACCGACGGCTTGGCCTTTTGTTTACGGTCCCCGCTGTTGAGGTACTCGTCCAGGATGTCAAGCCCGTCGAAGCCGTCGCGGTTGTTCTTAACATCTTCCAGATCCACCTGGACGATCAGCTCACCGCGGGTTGTGAACTTGACATCACCCACCCGAATGTGGTTTTCGACTGCGGTACGCACGAGTATCATCTCGCCGTCCTGGAAGACGCCTCGGTAGCTGCCCACCGTGTTCGTCGCCAGGGAACCCGCTCCGGTCCCAGTCGATCCGGTGTAGCTTAGTCCTCCCATTTGTAGCTGACTGCCGCCGCCCTGCTCCATTCCCCCAAACACGCCAATAGGTTTGCCCTTCTGATCCAGTTTATCCCCGCCCTCCTCACGGCCCACCTGACTCTCGACAATGCTCTGGGTGTAGGGGGTCCAGCCCTTTTCGATCCTCGGGGGACCGACCGGACGGACGGACAGGCTCACTTGGTGCCCACCAACGGGAATCGTTCCCCCTCCGGCGAGCGTCCTTACCAGTTGGGTTTTGTAGGTGGAACGTTTGAGCCCTCTCCAGACGTCGACCTCGGACAGGCCGGGCACGTTCTTCAGGAGGTCCTTTTGCAGCTCCCCGACTCCTTTGACGCCGAGCACGGTGTAGAGCGCCATCTTCTTCTCGGTCAAGATCGAGGGCGTACCGTCACTTCCCCCGTCAGCCAACTGCAGGCCGTCGTCAGCCCTGGCGCTCAACTGCGGCTGGTCGGATTGAGGGCGGTCGTTCAACTGCGTTGGTTGCAGGAGCTCCATTTCCGACTCAATGGGCTTCCGGTTGGCAGAAAGGATATCTTTACCGCGCTTGGCGAACCATGTCCACTCAATCTTTGCCTTGAACCTGTGACTGGGCTGTTCCTGACCGTCCGTATCGGACGTCAACGCGGTCGACTGCGTCTCGCCAAACTTGCGCTTGCGCGTCCATGACCATTGTCGACCGTACTGCAATTGCCAGAAGCTGCCGAGGTTGTTCCCGCCGACTCCGCCGTACGCGCCCGCCTCAACCGCCTTGCCACGGGCGCGCTTGGAGGTCAGCGTGTCGATGCTTGTATGGCCGTACTGCACCATCATCGGGGTTTCTCGGAGGGACACGACTGAGTCGGGGACAACCCTGGCCCCCAAGCCGATGACGAGCGCACCCTTCAACACCGACGGGTACGGAAAACTCCAGACAACGCCCGGTTGGGACGGGTCGATGTTCAGCAAGTCGTCGGCCGACGACAACAGCGTGGCCTCTTTCAGTCCCTCGAGGAGCCTCGCCCAGTTAACGTACTTCACGCCCTCTTTGTTGACATCTTTGCCGGTCGGGTCCAGCCCTTGCAACACTTGCCACGCGGAAACCCGACCTGTTCCTTTCGCCTCCGCCGGCAGGTACCCCTCGTTGACCATGAGCGGAACGATCTCGTTGTAGAGCTCCTCCCTCCCGCCGAGCGTCCTGATGTAGTCCATCGTCAGGCCCCAATCGTCACCTGGCGTCCACCACGTTGCTCCCTCTCGCTTCAGCGCGGCGGCCAACTCGACGGCGTCGATTGGCGGATGAATCCCGCCGGACGGGGTTGGACCTGGGGTGGGCGGGAGGGATTCAACAGCATGATCGTCACCTGGCGTTCCCCGCTTTGCTCCCCCTCGATTCAGCGCGGCGGCCAACTCGACGGCGTCGATTGGCGGATGAATCCCGCCGGACGGGGTTGGACCTGGGGTGGGCGGGAGGGATCGCTCTGGGGATTCAACAGCATGCAAGTTTTTCAGAGTGTCCTTATGGACCAAGAAATGCGCGAAGCCCGATATATCCTCGGATTTATTGGTGACCTCGTCGCCGTTCACAGCCAAGCTCAGCTTGACCTTGAACTTGGCCAACACGAGCTGCAAAGAACCTACTACCCGCTGGGCTCGCGTCAGCAGAGCCCGATGATGGCGGATGAACTGGGCGCCATATTCTCTACCGTATTGTGCGCGGCCACCAATTCGTAGGTAACGCGCTATCAGGCGGGCAGCGCCGTTCATGGCTATACGCCACTGCGACGTATTCTCCACGCTAAGCAGATCCTTGCCCACGAAGGCCCGCACATCGTCGAACCGGGTCTCCTCGCTTGTACTTGTGCTCAGCGGGCTGATCTTCATTACTGAGGTGATCGGGGGTTCATCAACGCCAGCGGTGATGCTCAAATTGAACTGCTTGCCCGCCGCTTGCTTGTTCAGGCGGAAGATTTTCGTTGGGTCCTCGCCCGCCCCAGGCCGTAGGATGTCACCCAATTTCATAGTTAGCTTGTCGTTGGACAGCTCCGGCTCCACGTACGACCTGAAAAACGCCCAGTCCTTTTGGGGAAGCCAATCTTGCACCTGGGTGATCACCGTGTCGGAAAGTTGCAGGCGTGACACCGCATGCTCCGCGTCCCACACCGGAAACTGCCACATATTCCTGACGTCTACCGACGTCATATAGTCAGCTTCGGGTTCCTTCGCCTGGCCGACCGGGACGGGCAACGCGAACTCCGCCGTCGTATATCTCACGACGTCCTCACGCAGGTCGCCGTTGGTGTCTTCGAATTTCAGGTCCCGCCACCGACCCGTTTCCCGATCCTGCACCCGCAGCACCCAGTTCACCGGAAGCTGCACCCAGCCCATTTTTTCCTTGATCCGGATCTGTTGGAATCTGGCGGTGTCGCGGGAGGTGAGGCCCCGCCCCGCCACACCGAACTGTCCGCCGCCACTCAACGCCGCATCGAGCCGGGTGGAGCTTGGCAGTCCAGGAACCCCCAGCGCGCCACGACCGAAGACCGCTAAATCCCCGCCGACCGCAGCGCCTGTCGTAGACGAGTCGATAACTTCGTAGTTATCGTATATTCGCAATTCGCCCTTGGATACGGCGAGGTTAGGGTTATCTGCACCGGGCAAGCTTCGCGGGTCCACCTCAGGCGGTCTGGCCGGCACGGCCCACAGCCGTATGCCATACTCCCTCCCGTCGACGGTGACGTCCTTTGCCGCCCCGTCGTCAAGCGCCTGGGTAAACAGAGACTCCAGTGTGCCCCTGACGAAATCCTCGGTGATCTCTCCATCGGCGAACGGTATGGACCGGTTGGCCCAGGCGGCCAGATCGCCCACAAAGGCCATCTCACCGAGGGAGACGAAACCGTCGACCAACTCGCTGGGGTCTTCTCTGTGGCCCTGCGGATTGGGCCGCCCGCCGTGCTTCCCGCTTTCCCACTTCGAGATCGCCCGGTCCGTGATCCACTTCCGCACGGCGCGTCTGTCAAATCTGCTGACGACGAGGTCGACCAGAGGAAGGCGCGTCGGCACCCCCCTCAGCTCGCGCGCCATGTGCGCCAATTCGTCAGCGCCCACCTCGTTTTGTGTGTTCAGCAAATCGGAAGCAATACGCTGGTAATCAGACAAGCCCCTGTAGTGGCGGTCGAGCGGGTGAGCGTAGACCAGACGTCGAATCGAGACCAGCGTGGCGACGTCGTCGCGAGTGACCGCTGGTCGAGTGACCGCTTGTGACGCCGGCGGGGTCTGCAACCACTGCCACAGCTCGTCCAGCTCTGCCTGACGGCTTTCCGGCGAGTCAGGCTGATCGGGACGACGTCGAATGGCCTCTGAGTGGCGTAGGACAATTTTGTTGTTGAGTTCCTGCAACTTGGAGGAATTCG
Organism: Micromonospora sp. A202; assembly: GCF_006715105.1. Classification (NCBI taxonomy): domain Bacteria; kingdom Bacillati; phylum Actinomycetota; class Actinomycetes; order Micromonosporales; family Micromonosporaceae; genus Micromonospora; species Micromonospora sp. A202. The sequence goes on from NZ_VFMP01000001.1 coordinate 4,136,393, forward strand.
GCTTGACGGCCTTTGCCTTTTGGGCGACCTTCCAAAGGCTCGGGTTCTTGGCCCGCCACGTTTGCTCACCCTTGATCACGCTAGCAGCGCGCCGCACATCCGCCCAGGTCAAAGTTGCCTGCTTGTCGAGCGTGTGGCGAAGCAGCTCCTGCAGAAGCTCAGGCGTCAGTTCCCCCCGCGGCAAGGCGCCGAAATTGTTCTCGGCGTAGAGTTCGTAGGCCGATTCCAGGACCCGGTCCAGAGTCTGCACGTCCGCAGTCTGCAGAGCGACCCCTGGGCTCGGCAACTTCCGGACCATTCGGTTCAGCTCGATCGTGCGATGGTCACCCTTCAAGCCTGTGTGGGGCAAATAGGTATTGTCGATCAGGTCCGCGGTTCCCTGGAAAACCGGTTCGGTCTCACGAGCGCGCCGCTCTTCGTCTCCTAGCCGGGCGAAATGTTCCTGCCGCATCAATGCCGCTATCGAAACTGCTTCCCTCTTTGCCCCCTGCTGTGCGTCGTTGTACAGCTCGTCGGCGTACATATGCAACTTCTGCATATGGGTTGGGGTCACATTGGAGGCCGCCGGGTCCAGTGCCCCCCTCACCACCAACAGGAACCTCTCGTCATCTCTTTCGGCACCGAGACCCAATTCGCTGGTTTCAAAAAAGAAATCCCGGTAGAGTACGGCCTCGAGCAGGAGTCCCGACCGCCGGTCCTGACCTGCCGCCGCCGCCTGATCGAGCAGGTCGTTCACCTTGGTCTGCATCGCTTTTTGCTTGCTCTGGATTTCTGCGCGACTCAACGCGAGCAAAGCCCTGCTGGCGGCCACGTCTGACAGGACACCATCGGCGATATCCTGATCGACACGGGCCCTGATCTGCTCCATCTCCACGTCGGCCCGCTGGACGTCGGGGTGTTCCGCCGATAGCCCTTCTTCTGCCTGCTCGACTTGTCTCTCCAGGACGGGGAGAATCTCGTTGACGTAGCCCAAGTCGGCGAGATTGGCGTTCTCGCTGGCCCGCGACGAGCCCGGCTCGACACCGGCCGCTGGTTCCGCCGTAGTGTCTGGCGCGGCCGTGATGTCCTGCGGCGCAGTGATTTCCGCCGTGGTTGCTGCTGGTGCGGGCATTCGGGGCGGCCGGTTCGCTCCCTCGGCCCACGAGGCGTTCACACTGCTCGCGCCCTGGGCGGCGGTGGCGGCACCGCCAGGGCGAGTGAGTGGAGCATTGTCGCCGCCGACGCCCGCGTAGATCGGGGCCAGGGTATCCATAACCGGCAGTGACACGGAGATGGAGTCCGGATGCCGCGGCAGCGCTCCCGATACCGCCAAGCCCCAACTGTGCATCCTCGCGACCACTTGTTGGGTGCCGTCGGAGGTAGTTGCGGTGACTTTCGCCTGCTGCCCCTGCGCCAAACCGTCGAGATGCGACATCAACTCGGCGTAGCTGTTCACGATCACCGGCTCGGCGAACTCCGTCGGCGGTTCCGCAGCCCGGCTCGGCAGCGAGTCGACCGCCGCACGCGGCACGCCGATCTCGACGCTGCCTGCCGCCAACCGCAGTTGGCCGCGCATCGCCCGGTAGTTGTTGAGCTTCCGCATGTCCGGGGCGGTGGTGATGTCCTCCAGCAGATGCTTCTCAGGGAGCACCCGGACGCCGGACGCGGAAGCGAAGCTTGTGACGGCTCGCTCGCTGGTGATGGGCAGGAACCGGTCGTCGGCCGGGTTCACCAGGTCGACCCGATCCGGCAGATCGAGGTACACGCCAAGCTGGTTGGTGAAGGACAACGCCTCATCGCGGCTGATGGTTCTATTACGCTCCGGGGGAAGGCTTACCGACAGGCGAGCGGCAGTCGTCAGCTCCTCGCGCTCCAGTACGCTCCGCACCCTGATCGAGCCCAGCGCGTCCCCGGGTAGGTGCACCTGCACCAAGCCGTCGATCGATGGCGCATCTCGAACGTGAGCGGGCACCTCCTCAGTGGTGACGCCGAGTTGGAGAGAAAAACCGGAAGGGATCGGCACGAAACCGTCGAGGCAGATCGAGGGTGCGGAAGCGCCTGGCATCACGCACCAACCACGTCGTTGCAGGCGTTGATGCGGTCCTGCATCCGGCCTATCTCCGCTTTGTGCGCTCCATATGTCGGCAGGACGATATCGCGGAGTATGAAATGCCAGAAAACACGATCGATGCCGGTAAGGCAATCGGTGGCGTTGAGCCGCTCGAGCCACCTGCCGGAGGCCCCCCTGCCGCCAACGATGTCGGCGATCGCCTCCACGATGGCAGCGTGGGCGCGGAAGATCTCGGGCTCGCCCGGAAGGCGGGCAGCTCGTTCCTCCTCCAGTTCGCCCTTGGCTCTCACCACCGCCAAAACGTCAGCGAGGGTGACCTTCGTCTTGTCGGCATCTCGCACCGCCTGCAGCAATTCCCTCAACCACAGGAGGCCCACCTGATAGTCACCGACCTTGTGTCCGATGCGGGCCTCGTTCAGCGGGCGCGAGGTGAGGTAGCCGAGAAAGAAAGTGGAGTCGGCCGTCTGGGTGTGCGGTTTAACCTTCTCCGTGGGCCAGCCGTTCAGCGGCTCCAGCGGACGCTCGCCGGCCTTTTCCGGGCCCTTCTGCGCCCGCAGATCCTGCTCGATCAAAACCCGGAGAGCCGCCAGGATCCGATCTTCTCGAAAGAAGGGACTGTCCTTGATCTGCTTGTTGCCATACCGGGAGATCCGCTCACCGTTCGCTATGCTCGCTGATTCCAGATCAGTCAACTCCCGCACAACCGCCCGGGTGAGCAAATCATCTCCATGCTGCTTGAGGTATGACTCGACGTGTTTCCACGTCGGCTGGTTGATGAACCTCGCTACCAGGTCCGATGGACCAGGCTTCGGCGGATGGGCAAGTGCCTCGGCTCGCGTCAACGCACCGTCGGTGAGGCTGCGGTATCGCTCCCGGTAGGCCGACCGGGCCCCCTGCACGTCCCAGAACTTTTCGAAGCCGACCATCGTCGGTTGCACCAAGGACCGGCCGTGCTGGTCGGCAACGATGAATTCCAGTTCATCGTTGCGCTCCGTGGCGACCACCACGCTGATCGCGGGGTTCATCGCCAAAATGTGATGCAGGCTCTCGGCGATCGACGCTTTCAGCGTGGTTCCATGCCTGCTCGGAGCGCCACGGCGTACGTTGACCAGGACGACCAGGCCGCCATGGTTTTTGATGACCTTAGTAATTTCGTCGGTCGCAGTGGATGACGGGGCCGGGCCGAGCAGAATCGTGTTGCCGTCCCTGCGGGCATTGGCTGACACCGACAGCGTCCACGGGGGCTCGGCCGGCAGGTACGGCAGGTACGGCACACCCTGCGAGGTGACGACCACGAATTCGCTGTACGGGTCCTCCATGACGGCTGTTCTCCGATCGACGGAGCCGTCCAAGTCAACCGGAGCGACCGGCTCGGTTCCGGTCGCCCACCACGACTGCCCGGCGTCGTCCTTCACCATCCAGAACGAACCGGGCGTAGGAGACCCCGCAGGTGCGTGCACCAGCGCGGCGGCCGCCCGACCCGACTCGAACTCGCCCAGCACGTTCGCCAGAGGCATGGGCATCGGATTCTGGCCGAGGGCCTCATGGAGGCGTTGTCGAGACAGCGGCCTGGCGAGGGCGCGCAGCTCCGCGAGGGACAGTTTGGGCAGGTCGCCGAAGGTCGCGTAGTACACGGCGGCCAAGGGCGAGAGATCGCCGGCTACGAAGCCGTCACGGCTGACTGTCGGGCGCCCGGCCGCGGAATGGCTGACGAGTTTGGCCACGGACGCCGGTTGGCCCGCCATGTCCAACTCGGCGAGCTGTCGGAGGTTCGCCGCCAGCGTTTCGGGCAGCAGGCGGTAGGCGCTGGCCTGCTCACCAATCCTCTCCAGCTCTGCTTCCGATTCGACCGACCTGAGTCGGTCCTCCAGGCCCGGTGGCACGCCCCCCGGGGCGACACTTCCCGGCAGGGCCAACACCACGCCCAGCTTGTCCTGCAGCCGAAGTGCGCTGTCCAGATCCAGGAGCCCGGAGGATTTCGAGCTGAACGGGACCACCACCACCCGGGCATCGGCGGCTACCAGATCATGCAGATAGGCGCGAAGGCTTTTGGGGTTCGAGACCGAGGCGGGAATGAGCAACGCGGTGGTATCCGGCGTCACCATCTTCCTGGCCAGGTCGTACACCCGATCGTCGACCACCGTCGACAGCGAGGCAGCATCCTTGTACCGGAACATGCCGGGCCCGTCCGTGCTGATCACTTCAAGGCAGTCCGCCAGCACTCCCACGTCGCGCCTCCTCCGCTCTGCCGCCGATGGTCAACGGTCTTCCTGCCACGGGGGCGTCAACAAGTCCTCTCTTCATACGACACCGGGACGCGGTCGTTGAGCAGCGCCGATGACGCCGAGAGGGGTCAGCCGTCCAGCGCATGAGGGAATCGCTCGACGACGACTGAGCGGGGCGGGCCCGCCGGCCATGAGGAAAGCGGGCTCAAGTAATCCTCGAGGCCGGCCGGAGCCTGGTTTCTCCCCGCCCGCTGCGGCCCCTCCGAACCGGCGCTGGAGGCTGCGCGAGGCGCTGGCCGAACGCGAGCTCGACATTCACGAACCGCCAACGGGTCGGCGGACGTCTCCGTAGGGCATGACAACCTGCGCAGATCACTGGTCGCGCGACCGGGTAGCTGAGTGGGTGGCGGCCGGTCAGGCCGCGGTGCGGCTCAGCCGGCGAGGGTGGCTGAAGTGGCCCAGTTCGATCGCCATCCGGGTCAGCTCCGCCTTGTTGCTGACGTTCAGTTTCGCGCGGATCCGCTTCGCGTACGTGTTGACCGTCGCCTGCGAGAGGCCCATGCGGGTCGCGATCTGCGCGTGCGTGAAGCCGGAGGCGATGAGCCGCAGCGTCTCGACCTCCCGCGGCGCCAGGCCGTTCTGCTCCTCGCCCCCGCCGCGGGCGAGCTCGCCCTGAAACTGATCGACCAGCCGCGGGCAGATGTAGAAGCCACCGCGGATGATCACCCGCACCGCCTCCCGCACGTCACGCTGTTCGCTGAGGCTGCTGAAACAACCCCGCGCCCCAGCCCGGACGGCGGCCAGCAGGCTCGGTGACCGGTGCCACGCCGCGCTCACCAGCGGCCTGCCCACCGTTGCCGCCCTCGCGATGTTGTCCGTCCCGCCCGACGGCAACTCCAGCACCACCGCGTCGAACGTCTGACCACCGGCCAGCAGTTCGTCCACGTTCGCCACCGTGGCTGCGACGCGCAGACCGCCGTCGTCGGATGCCAGCTTTTCCAGACCAGCCCGGGAGATGGGCTGATCGGAGACGATGGCCACTGTCAACACCGGGGCTCCTCCAAGCTGTCGGGCCCGTGTTCCACGGGCGCCACTGAGACGGATCCCGGCCCCGTCCGGTTCACGAACCGCGGAAATCCGCCAGCGTCCCGGTCGGTTGCAGTGGCGATGCCCCCCGATGAGGGACTTTCCGTTTCCCGTACGGATCGAGCATGCTCGCCTGGTGTCTCGCGGCGCCCCGGCGTTCGGCGAGGATGGGCAGGGAGCCCGGCGAGGGCTCGGACCAGCGAAGCGGACCGGGGATTGATATCTGTGGCGGACGGCACCGAGCACGTCGAGGAGTTGCTCGGGCTCTACTACCTCGACGAGCTCGACGTGGCCTCGGCCCAGCGGGTGCGCGCCCACCTCGACGCGTGCGGAACCTGCCGCGACGAGGCGGCGCAGGTGTGCGAGGCGCTCGCGGCAATGGCCCTGCTCCTCGACGACCGGGAAGGGCTGGCCAGCATGTACGGCGCGCTCGGCACGTCGGTGCCACCGGCGTTCCCGGCCCGGTTCGCCCCGATCGAGGAGCCCGAGGAGCCGCGGTCCCGAATCGGCTGGCCGCCTCGATCACGCCGGTCCGGCCGCAGCCGCCCCACGGAGTCCGCAGCCCTGACTGATGCGCCGGCGCCCGAACCGGCGCCGCCCGCTCCGACGACGCGCACCGCCGTCGCGCCGGCCAAGGAAACCTCCGCTCCCACGGTGCCGACCGCCGCGCCCGCCGCGCCGCCCGCCAATCCCGCCGCGCCCGCTGGGCGTGCTGTGCCGGCTGCTGCGCCCGCCGCGCCGGCTACCGCACCTGCCCTGCCGGCCGTATCGCTCACGGCGCCGACCGTCGCGCCCGTGGTGCCGGCCGTCGCGCCTGTGGTTGCCGCCGCCGATCCGGCTGCCACGCCGGTGCTACCGACGATCGCGCCGGGCGTACGCACCAAGCCCGTGAAGCGGCCGGCACCGTCGACCGTGCCTGCTCCGATGCCCCTGACCACGCAACCGGCCGGGCAGACGCGACCGGTCCGGCATACCCGGTCGCTGATCGTTTCGATCGGGTTGCTGGCCGCGACCGTCACGCTCGGCGGAACCACCGCGACAATGCTCCTGCGCGAGCACGACGGCGAGCCCAGCACACCGACGGCCCGGGCCGCCGTGAACGCGGCGGCCTCGACGACCGACGTGGACAGCGGGGTGCGCATGACGGTGACGCTGACCGCCAAGGACGGGTCGACCGAGGTGCGCGCGAAGCTGACCGGTCTGACCAAGGGGACCGGTTACCGGCTGTACGGCTACGGCCCGGACGACAACCGATGGGCGGTCGTGAACTGGACCGGCGGGGCGGGCAAGGAGCAGGAGGTGTCCGGCACAGTGCCCGCCGCGATCGCCGGCATCTCGCACGTGACGGTGCTGCGCAGCGACCGCAAGACCGTGGTGACCGTGTACTTCTCGCACGACGCCGAAGCTGAGATCGGCCCCAACGGCGGCTGAGGCTCAGGCGGTGCTGGTGCCGTCCGGGACTGTGGAGTTGATGTCCGCACCAGCGTAGATCTGGGCGGCGTTGTTGAGCCTCCCGACAAACTGGCCGACCAGATCGAGCACGCCGGCGCAGCCCTGCAGCAGTTGGAACTGGCTGTACTGGATCTCCGCGGTCTGGTCCGGGTGGGGATCCTTGAACGGGGCGTACGAGCCGCTGCCGTCGTCGTAGGGGCCGATCCACTTGACGTTGTTGTTGAGCGGAACCCCCTCGTGGTAGACGGCGACCGTGTCCGACTCCTTTGTGGCCCAGAAGATCCAGCTCGACTTGGCGATCGCGGCGTCGCGGAAGCGCTCGAAGTCGGCGATCTGGCCCGTCGTCGCCTGGAGGATCGTTGACTCGGCGTCGTACATCTGGCCGGGGCTGACGTCGTAGGTGCGCAGGTCCGGTTCGGCCGGGTCGCCCGTGGGCGCGTTCGGGTCGGGCAGCAGGTTACCGTGCTCATCGACGGGCTTACCCTCGGTGTTGGTGTAGCCTCCGTGGCCGTCCGAGGTGGGCGCCTCGAAGCCGATGAGGTCCTCGTTTTTCCCGCTGACGTGGCGGCCGGTCGGCCATTCCTGGGTCAGATCGGCCGGGACGACAGAGGTGTTGGGATCGCTCATACCTCAACCTTGCGCGCGCGTGGGGGTGGCGGCAACGTCCCTCTTGGTACGACCCACCGGCGCCGGGGAGAGCCGGCAGCGAGTCGGTCGAGGCGCGGGAGGCGCGCAAGCGGAACAGGCTGTTGGCTGTAGGCTCAGACGGTGCTGGTGCCGTCCGGGACTGTGGAGTTGATGTCCGCACCGGCGTAGATCTGGGCGGCGTTGTTGAGCCTCCCGACAAACTGGCCGACCAGATCGAGCACGCCGGCGCAGCCCTGCAGCAGTTGGAACTGGCTGTACTGGATCTCCGCGGTCTGGTCCGGGTGCGGGTCCTTGACCGGGGCGTACCAGCCGCTGCCCTCGCGGTAGGTACTGCCCCATCTTTCGAGGTTGGTGAGCGGTTCCCCGGTGAGGTAGGTGGGGATTGTGTCCGACTCCTTTGTGGCCCAGAAGATCCAGCTCGACTTGGCGATCGCGGCGTCCCGGAAGCGCTCGAAGTCGGCGATCTGGCCCGTCGTCGCCTGGAGGATCGTTGACTCGGCGTCGTACATCTGGCCGGGGCTGACGTCGTAGGTGCGCAGGTCCGGTTCGGCCGGGTCGCCCGTGGGCGCGTTCGGGTCGGGCAGCAGATTGCCATGCTCATCGACGGGCTTACCATCGGTGTTGGTGTAGCCTCCCTGGCCGTCCGAGGTGGGCGCCTCGAAGCCGATGAGGTCCTCGTTTTTCCCGCTGACGTGGCGGCCGGTCGGCCATTCCTGGGTCAGATCGGCCGGGACGACAGAGGTGTTGGGATCGCTCATACCTCAACCTTGCGCGCGCGTGGGGGTGGCGGCAACGTCCCTCTTGGTACGACCCACCGGCGCCGAGGACAGCCGGCAGCGAGTCGGTCGAACCGCGGGAGGCGCGCAGCGGATCAGGCTGTTAGAGCAGGACAACGAGGTCCTGCGCCAGGCCGCCGAGGGGACCGGTCACCGCTGTAGGCTCAAGGCGGTGCTGGTGCCGTCCGGGACTGTGGAGTTGATGTCCGCGCCGGCGTAGATCTGGGCGGCGTTGTTGAGCCTGCCGACGAACTCACCGACCAACGCGAGCACGCCGGCGCAGCCCTGCAGCAGTTGGAACTGGCTGTACTGAATCTCCGCGATCTGTTGCTGTTGCGGTTGCGGGTCCACGTACTCGGCGTACACGCCATGGTCGGTGGTGGTGCGGCCGCCCCCATTGTAGAAATTGCTGTATTGGACCCCCCCATTCAAGGCGGCGGCCGTGTTCGACTTCATGCCGGCCGAGAAGATCCAACTCGACCTGGCGATCGCGGTGTCGCGGAAATGCTCGAACTCGGCGATCTGGCCCGTCATCGCCTGAAGGATCGTCGTTTCGGCGTCATACATCTGGCCGGGGCTGACGTCGTAGCTGCGCAGGTCCGGTTCGCCCGGATCGCCCGTGGGCGCGTTCGGGTCGGGCAGCAGGTTACCGTGCTCATCGACCGGCTTACCCTCGGTGTTGGTGTAGCCTCCCTGGCCGTTCGAGGTGGGCGCCTCGAAGCCGACGAGGTCCTCGTTCTTCCCGCTGACGTGACGGCCGGTCGGCCATTGCTGGGTCAAATCGACCGGCACGACAGAGGTCTTGGGATCGCTCATGCCTACACCATGCGCGCGCGTTGGGGTGCCGGCAACGTCCCTCTTGGTACGACCCGCCGACGCCGCAACGGGGTCTGGGACGCTGCCCTGCCACGTGGCTACGGTCGGGCTGGGAGGGTGAAGTCCAACCTACGGAGCGTGCATGGTGAGTGACGGTGCAACCAACTATGACGCCTCTGCCGTGCGGATCAACGTGGATATGTACTACATGCACCGGTCCGCGAGCGTTTACCTGGCTTCGCTGATCACCAGCCTGCAGGACGACTGGAGGGAAATCGGCAACACCTGGGACCAGCTCAAGATCGGTTGGGTCGGGGAGAGTTCCGAGGCGGCCGACGCGTTCAACGAGCGCCTCCAGGACGTGCAGAACCGCCTTTTCGGCACCCCCGACCCGGCCGACACCACCAAGGTGGAGACCCCGGGCATCCTCGATCGGGTCCGCTACGGCGCCGTGGTGGCGGCGGCGAACTACAACGCCGCCGAGCACGCCGTGACAGACATGTTCGACGCATTCGTCCACGCCATCGCCGGCGAGGGCGACGGCGAGGGGGGACCGCAGGACAGCACGATGCCGCCGATCACCGTGGACTACAACACCAACCCGTACCCCACGCCGAAGACCGACGGCTGACGACGCGCCGTGGCGAAGCAGACGAACGGGCACGCGAGCCCTGAGGAGCTGCGCGCGCTCGCTGCCGACTGGCGTGCACAGGCCGATCGACTGGAGTCGCTCGGTGGCACGGTGATGTCGGCCTACAACAGCATCAAGTGGTCTGGGTTCGCATACTTTTCGGCGACGGCCGCAGCGAACGCGGTGAACGTCAAACTGGGCAAGATGGCCGACGCGGCGCGGGAATTCGCGAACTTCCTCGACGAGTACGCCAGCAAGGTCGAGGAGCAGATCAAGCGGGAGAAGGCGGCCACGATCGTCCAGATCGTGCTGGCCATCTTCGGTGTGCTCACGATCGGCCTCGCATTCGTGCTGGCACCCGCCCTCGCCGCCCTGTCGAGCCTGCTCGCCAGCCTGCTGCCGGCCATGAGCGCAGTGGCCGGCCGGATCGCCACCATGGTGCTCGACTTCGCGCTGGGCTTCCTGACGTTCGGTTCCATGCAGGTCGCGATGGAGTTCGGCATGCGGGGAATCGTCTACGGGGCGATGGACCTGCCGGTGGAGCTGCACAGCTCGGAGCTGCTGCTGAACATCCTGCTCGCGGGCGGGCTGGGCGGTCTGTTCTCGATCCGGGCCGTCAACTCGGTGCCGCGGCTCGGTTCGCGCGGTGCCACTCCCCCGCCGGTCCCGAAGACGCAGGCGTCGCCGAAGGCGTCGCCGGCCACCGGGACGGACGGCAACACCGTGCGGCTCAACAGCCCGGCGCCGGTCAAGGGCGCGGACATCGCCAACACACCCCGCGTCAACGACACCACGCCTGCGGTGAGCGCCAGCGACATCACGGCCGCGCCGGTGGTGCCGGCCGGCAGCCACGCCGCACCGACCGTGTCGGCCTCGTCCGCCGGCGACGTAAGCCGTCTGGCGGTCGGCGCGCCGGGCGGCACCAAGTCGGTGAGCGCGTCCACCCAGCAGGGCACCGGTCACGTCAACCAGCCGCTCGGCGCACCGCGCACCACCACGACGACGACGGCCGCACCACAGGCCGGCACGCACGGCGACGGGCTGCGGATGGCGAACCTCGACCGCACCGTTTCCCCCACCGGCGCGCGCGGCGACTTTTCCCCGCAGGTCAACACCCCGGCGTCGAACGTCGTCCGCCAGCCTCCCCAGCCCACCGTGACCGAGCGGGGCCTGGTCGGGATGGCCGAGGGTCGTGCCACCCCTCGCGAGTCGTCGGCCACCGGCCCGACGATCCACGCCACCCCGCCGACCGGCCCGGCCACCGTGCCGCACGGGACGTCGCTGCCCCCGGCCATGCGCCCCGGCGGCCTGCCCGAGACGTCGGTGCTGAACAGCGGCAACCACCTGATACCGCCGACCGGTCGGCCCGGCGTCACCGACTACGTGCCAGCCACCACCAGCTCGCACACCGTCGCGCCGCACGCGCCCGGGCGCGTGTTCAACGAAACCGCCACCAGCGCCGCGCATCCCACCCCCCACCAACTGCGCGACCACAACGTCAAGTTCTCCGAAGAGATACGCGGCACCACCGCCGGCCCCGTCGCCCCTCGCCATACCCCCGACTTCTCGAAGTCCATCGCCGGGCGCGTACTCGACGAAGCCGCCATCGGCGCCACACACCCGACCCCCCAACAACTACGCGAACACCACGTCAATGCCTTCGAAGGAATAGGCGGCACCAAAGCCGACCTCCCCCTCGACTGGTCGAAGCACGGCCCCGGGCGCGTACTCGACGAAACCGCCACCACCGCCGCGCATCCGACCTCCCAACAACTGCGCGACCAACACGCCAATGCCTTCGAAGGAAAACAACGCGCCACCACAGCCGACCTTCCCCCCGACCGGTCGAAGCACGGCCCCGGGCGCGTACTCGACGAAACCGCCACCACCGCCACACACCCGACCCCCCAACAACTACGCGCCCACCACGAAACGTTCCTCGACAAGGTGCGCGGCACCACCGGGGCCGACGCTCCGGGGCCTGCGAGCACCCCGACCCCCGGGCGTCAGCTGCTCCAGACCGGCCCCGACGGGCGTGCCGATCTTGTGCGGGTTTCGGCGGAGTCGCGGTTCACGGCCGAGGGGCGACAGCCCGGCGGCGATGCGCGCCCGACCCTCGATGGACCCGCCACCGGCCCGGACAAGTCCTTGTCCTATGTCGAGCTGCGCGCCGACGGCACGATGGGCCCGACCACGCTGCGCCCGGGCGAGAACGTCCTGCACTCGCAGCCGTTGAACGGCAAGCCGCAGGAGCAGCTCCTCAGCTACTCCCCCGACGGCAGGTCGTGGGACGTCAACTCGGTCACACCGGCGGTTCGTACGGCCGGGGCTGCCCAGCCCCGGCCCACGCAGATGCTCCGGCAGAACCCGGATGGCACCGTGGACCTTCTGACGTTCCACAAGCCGCCGGCGCTCGCGTCGGGGCCGCCGGTGAAACCGCGGCCCGGCGAGCCGAGCTTCCACGACCTGAACGGGCCCGGGGTGCGCCAAGGCTGGCAGTCGCGCTCGTTCAGCCCGGATGAGGGATTCAAGGTCGACCAGATCAGCAGGCCGCAGTTGACTGGGCAAAGGGTCGACGGTAAGGAGCTGTTCTTCCAGCGTGAGCCCACGTCGATGCTGGTCAAGGACCCAGTGAGCCACCAGTGGAGGCCGCTGGGCACGACCGAGGGCGTGGCGACGCTCCCGAAGGGCTGGGGCCGGGCCCCCGACGCGCCGCCCGTCACAGTTGGCAAGCCGGCCGACAACCCGTCGTTCAGCAGGGGGGGCACTGGACAGGGGACGCCGCCGGACAGCGCCCACTACCGCTGGAGCATGGAGAACGGCAAGGTAGAGCCGGTGAAGGTGCGGGCCACGTCGCTCGAGGTGGTCGAAATCGGCACGCAGACCCGGTCGGTTTCCATCGGCCGGCAGATGGCCACCGGCGGCACGGGCGGCGGCAACGGGCTCGACTCGCTGCGCATGCTGCCGGACGGCACTCTCGCTCCGGCGAACCCTCGAGCGATCAGCGACCAGATCAGACTCGATCTCAAGTCCGGCGCGATCACCGTGGACGGTGTCCGGCTTACCGGTGGCCACTCGTTCGGCGGAGGCGGCGGCCTGTCCAGCCACGGCCCGTCTCACGGATCGGCGACGCAGCGGCCGGGCGAGGTGGACACGGCGGTGGCCGGGCATTCCGACCGATCGGCCGTGACGCGCGCCGACTCGCGCCTGCAGAACGCGTCGGCTCCACCCGCACCGGCACGGGCGGACGCGGGATCCACTCGGATCGAGCACGGCGCCGTGCCGGTGCGACCGGACCAGGCGGCCACCCGGGCCGACGCTCCGGGGCCTGCCACGCCCCGGGCCAGCACCCCCACCCCTGGGCGTCAGCTGCTGCAGACCGGCCCCGACGGGCGTGCCGATCTTGTGCGGGTTTCGGCGGAGTCGCGGTTCCCAGACGAGGTGCGACGCCCCGGCGGCGATGCGCGCCCGACCCCCGAGGGACCCGCCACCGGCCCGGACAAGTCCCTGTCCTACATCGAGCTGCGCGCCGACGGCACGATGGGCCCGACCACGCTGCGCCGGGGCGAGAACGTCCTGGACTCGCAGACGTTGAGCGGCAAGATCATCAGCTACTCCCCCGACGGCAGGTCGTGGGACGTCAACTCGGCCACACCGGGGGCTCGTCCGGCCGGGGCTGCCCAGCCCCAGCCCAAGAGGCTCACGCAGATGCTCCGGCAGAACCCCGATGGCACAGTGGACCTTTTGACGTTCCCAACGCCGCCGGCACTCGCGCCGGGGCCGTCGGTGAAACCGCGGCCCGGCGAGCCGAGCTTCCACGACCTGGACGGGCCGGGGGTGCAAAACGGCTGGCACTCACGCTCCATCGACCATTTGAGATACTGGGGCGAGCAGGTCAGCAGGCCGTCGGCCGGGCGACGGGTCGACGGCGGGGATCTGTTCTTCCATCGCGAGCCCAGGTCGTTGCTGGTCAAGGACCAAGCGAGCCACCAGTGGAGGCCGCTGGGCACGACCGAGGGCGTGGGCCCCGGCGCCCCGCCCGTCACGGTTGGCAAGCCGGCCGGCAACCCGTCGTTCGGCAGGGAGGGCACGCCGCCGGACGTCCACTACCGCTGGAGCATGGAGAACGGCAGGGTAGAGCCGGTGAAGGTGCGGGCCACGTCGCTCGAGGTGGTCGAGATCGGCACGCAGAGCCGGTCGGTTTCCATCGACCGGTGGATGGCCACCGGCGGCACGGGCGGCGGCAACGGGCTCGACTCGCTGCGCATGCTGCCGGACGGCACCTTCGTTCCGGCGAACCCACGAACGATCACTCCCGACCAGATCAGACTCGACCCCGAGTCCGGCGCGATCACCATGGACGGTGCCGGACCCACCGGTGGCCACTCGTTCGGCGGGGGCGGCGGCGCCCCGGGTTCGGGGGGAGGCGGTGCTCCGGGTTCGAGGGGAGGCGGCCTGTCCGGCCGCGGCCCGTCTCACGGATCGGCGACGCAGGCCGACGACGGCGCGCTGACCTTCGTCAAGCCGCGCGGCACCGCGGAGAGCAGTGCCGCCGCCATGGCACGGGATGCCCGCACCCACGCCGACGCGGCGGGCGAGCGGTCCGATCCGGGCCGCACGCTGGGCAGTGGCAAGCCCGCGACGCGTGCCGGTGCCGGGGTAGGCGGTCCAGAGGAGGCGAACGCCGCCCGCATCGTCACCAGGGGCGATGACGGTACGTACGTGCTTGGGGCTCCCGCCGAGGCGCCGCGCAACGTGCTTCGCAAGCCACAGCCCGATCAGACGCCCGGCGCGGAGGCGAGAGCCGCCCGCATCATCACCAGGGGCCATGACGGTAAGTACGTGCTCGGGAACCCCGCCGAGGCGCCGCACAACGTGCTTCGCAAGCCACGGCCCGAACAACCGCCCGGCACCGAGGTGCGGACTCCCGACCCGGCGCCCGGTGAGCACCCGGCGGGAACCATGCCGGCTGCCCTGGCCACGCCAGCTGCCCCGGCGCACGAAGCGGCCCCGGGTACGCCGGTGGACGCCGTGGCGACACCGCAGGTAGTGGCGAAACCGCAGGCACCGCCGGTCGTGCTGGACCCGACGCCGCCCCCGGCACCGACCGTACCGATGCGCCCACCGCTCGCCCACGAAGCGCCCTACGTCACCGCGATGCCTCATGGCCTCTCGCTGACCGGACAGGGCAACGTCGTACACCTCCACACAGGGATGGAACCCACCCGACTGGTGCTACGCCCCGGCCCGGACCTGACCATCGTCGTCGACAGCTCAGTGATCAACCTGCCGGACATCAGGGCAACGCTGACCAAGCTGCACCCGTCGCAGCCACCCATATCAACCGTCGAATTCGTCGGCGCCCGCCACCCGATCACGCCGGAACGCGCCCAGCAGATCGCGGACCGGCTGCTCGCCGGCCTACCCGGCAACCCGCAGATCAGCCTGCTCGCGGCCGCCCTCACCGACGCCCCGACCGGGGCACCAGCCGCGAAGTCGTACCGGTTCGGCGCCAGCAACGGCGCTCCGACAAACCCGCCCGGAGAGTACGACCTCCCGGCCGCCCCGGCGCACGACCTGGCCCCCCGCACGCCGGCCGGCGCAGTGGCGAAACCGGAGGCGCCGCCGGTGATGGTGGAGCCGACGCCGGCACCCGCCGTGCCGATGCGCGCGCCGCTTACCCACGAGGCGCCGTACGGCACAGCGACGCCCTACGGCCTCTCGATGACCATGCAGGACAACGTGGTACACCTCCACGCCGGGGCGGGGCCCACCAGGCTGGTGCTGCGCCCCGGCCCGGGCCTGACCGTCGTCGTCGACGCCTCGGTGACCAGCCTGCCGGCCATCCGCGCGGCGCTGGCCGAGCTGCACCCGTCGCAGCCACCCATATCAACCGTCGAATTCGTCGGCACCCGCCAGCCGGTCACACCAGAGCGGGCACAGCAGATCGCAGACCGGCTGCTCACAGGCCTACCCGGCAGCCCGCAGATCAGCCTGCTCGCCTCTGCCCTCACCAGCGCCCCGACCGGGGCGCCGGCCGCAGAGTCGTACCGGTTCGGCGCCAGCAACGGCGCTCCGACAAACCCGACCGGAAACTCCACCCTGGACCAGGCAGCGCGGACGCAGCAGTGGACGGCGCGGCAGGACGCGCTGCGCACCGACTACGCCGCCCGGATCGGCACCGCCCGGCGCGTCGAGGAGTTCCGGCCCGACCTTGTCGGCGCCTTCGGCAACGCGGTGGCCGACGCGGCCGCCCGGACCGAGCGGAGCCCGCAACCAGCGTCGCTCGACCGGCTGCCCGCCGAGGTGGCCGACCGGTTCCGGACGGAATTCGTCGCCGCCGGGCGTCACCTGTTCGACCAGGCGTGGGCGCCGGTGATCGCCGCGGGCACCCGCAGCGACGACCCGGCATTCCAGGCGACCGAGCACGAGTGGCAGGTGCGCTACGAGCAGCTGCTGACCGCCGTACGCGGCAGCACGTTCAGCTATCTGCAGGCGCACCGCCACGAGGCAGCCGTGCAGGCCGCCGTACTCGAGGCGCGCGACGCGGGCCGGCACGTGTCGGAGACGGCCGTGCAGGCTTTCTACAACGACGCCCGGACCAGGCTACGCACGGCTTTCGACGAGTCGGCGGATCCGGCGGGGGCGCAGCAGTGGGAGGCGCTCGCCACCACCATCGAGGCCAGCATCCCCGGGTACTTCAGCGAGGAGGCGCTGCGCCGGCACGCGAACGCGAACACCCCCGCCGAGGGCGACGACACCACGCGGCTGCTGGAGGCGACGCCAACGGCGTACGAGAGCGCCGCGCGCCCGGTCGTCGACCAGGCCCGCGCGGACATCCACGCGGCCCTGAACCGTCCCGACCCGGACATCGACGCCGCCACCCAGCAATGGATCACCCATCTACTCGACGGCGATATCCGGGAGGCCACCACCTACGCCCAGACCTGGGCCGAACGTGGCGGCGACACTCCGGCGGTGGTAGCCGCCGCAGTGGACGGACTGCGGGACATACCCAGCGACCTGGTGCGTTCGATACCCCTCCTGCTGCTGCACCACGCCCTGCTCGGCGAGCAGGTGCGCGCCGCCGGTTCCGCCTTCGACGACCTGCCCACCATCGACCTGCCGGCACCGGTCAGCGAAGCGCTAAGCCAGTCGTTCACGCTGGACTGGCTGACCGCGTACGACGAGCTGTTCCGCGGCGACGCGGTGGCGACCACCGAGTTGCACGAGCTCCCGGGGACCGTCCAGCTGGCCACGGCCGGACTGGAGCTGCTCGGCGGGGTACCCGGGGTGCCGGGTGAGCAGGTCCAGGCGCTCCCGATCAGCGACTCCGAGCTGACCGCTCCGGCGCCCGATACGCGGACGGCGGCGGACGAGGCGGCCGACACCCTGGCCGCGACCGGGCACGCTGATATCCGCGACGCCTTCCTCACCGAGGCCGACCCGGTCCGCCGGAACACGCTGCTCGCCGGGCTGCTCGGCGAGAGCGACGCGGTGCTGAGCGCCCTGCCCGCGTTACACACCGGCCTGCCGGTTGTGACAGCCTCGGACGCGGCAATGGCGCGGTTGCTGGGATACGCCCACGACGCCACCCGGGGTGAGCCGCTGCCGACAGCCGAGGTGCACGCCGCGGCCCTGGATCTACACCTCGAGACGAAGCTGACGCTGATAGACGGTCTGAGGCTGCTGGCCGTCGCCAATCCGGCACGACGGCCGGTGCTGGACACCCTCGGTGCGCTGATCCTGGACTGTTGAGCGGGCGAGAGGAACCGACCGGCCACCACTGCCGACTGCCCGCCCCGCACCCTGCTCTCCGCCACCGTCCATCACCGAGGGCCTGGCCCAGCTCACCACCTAAGTGCAGCGCAGCGCGGACGAGCAGGTTCTCTGGCTGGCGTCCGACGAGTACGGCACCCCTCGAATGCCACGACCCCAGGACCACCGGCACGCCCACGCTCAAGGTCGACGGCAGCCAGGACCTAGGCACCGCGGTGCTGGAGCGCGACGACGCGCGCGTTGCTGCTGGACGCGACGCGCCTCGGTCCGACGACGTCTGCCATGAGCTTGGAGACTCCAGGACGCCGGCTCCCACGTCGAGATAGAGCAGCAGCGGCCTGCGTTCCGGTCCGTGCAGCCGGTCGTGGCCGGTGTCGAAAGCCGGTCCCGTCTCGGCGTCGCCCGAGTCGAACACGCGGACCGGTTCGACACCGACGATCGCGTCACGCGCTCACAGCAGCGCCGCGTTCATCGTCGCCCGCTGGTAGGCGGGCGTCGCGGTACCCGGTACTTACATCTCGACCAGCGGGACCGGCAGGTCCGAGCCGGTCAGAGCGCGCATGAGCGTGGCGATAGCGCCGGCCAGCTCGGTCACCGGTGCGTCGAGCCCCAGCACGTACGCCTACACGCCGTCGGGCCGCCACGCCCGTCAGCGAACCGCGCAGGCCGGCGGTGACGCCCGGGGCGGCATCGTCGGCGGTCCCGGTGCGCAGCGGCTCGGGCGCGGCCGTCAGATCGAGCGCCGGTGGCAGGTACGCCGCCCACTCCGAGCGCAGGTCCGCGCGCGTGAACCTCCGGCGAGGGGTCGGCTCGCGGGCCGTTCGGCAGGCCACCGGGTAGGTATGCCTGGAGCGGCCGCCGAGCGTTCGCGTCCCAGTCGAGCCCGGTGCCGGGGACTGCGGCCGCCGCCCGGCCGCGTCCCCGTCCGCCAGGGCAATCCGGGCTTGCGCGAGCATCGTCGGGCACGCCGCTGGCGGCACGCGGCAGCAGTCGGTGCAGCGACGTCTCCGGCGGGTCGGCGAATTACGTCGGCGTGCCGTCGCCTTTCTCTTGTTACCCGGCTACTGCTGGATCGACTGGAAGATCTCGTTGAGCGAGCCCATCCGGCGCTCGGTCATGTCGCGCAACTGTGCACCGGCGTCCTGAAGGGCGGCGAGCATCAGCTCCTCCATCTCCTCCGGGTCGATGTCGGTGAACAGGTTCGGATTCAGGTGTACGGCGGTGAAGGTGCCAGCCGCGGTCATCGAGACCCGCACCGCACCGTTGGCGGCCGTGCCGGTGACCTCGCTGGCCGACAGCCGGTCGCGCATGGCGGCCATCTGCTCCTGCACCGCCTGCGCCTGCTCCAACATCCGGTCCAAGTCCGACATGGGATCCTCCCTCAGCGCCCTGACCAGGTACGCACGTTGGCCCATTCGCCCTCGGCGTAGTTGTTCCACGACAGGTTCATCGCCGACGCGATCCTGCCGAGCACACCGGTCGGGCCGAACAGGCCGTCTGCGGCGATGTTCCACTCCTGCTGCAGACCTTGGTAATAGGACTGGGCCGGGCCCTGCCACTGGTCCTGCAGGGGCATCAACTTGTTGATCAGCGCCGCGAGTTGCTCTTCGATTTCGGCGGCTTTGGCGTTGAGCGTCTGCCCGGCCATCTCCAGTTCCGCCGGGACGCGCAGGTTACTGGTGGTGGGATCTGGCATGGATCTGTCCTGTCTCGTGGCGGAGGGCTAGAGGTTCGCGCCGGGGATGTCCTGGTTGACGGCGACGAGGCTGTTGATGTTGGCCTGCTCGGCATCGACGTAGTTGTGGAAGTTGCCGCGCAGGCCACTGCCGATGTCGGTCAGCGCGTTGTGCAGCATCCGGCCGAACACGTCGAAGTCGTGCATGAGAATCTCGAACTGCCCGGCCGCGACGCCGTGCCAGATCGCCTGCATCTGCACCACAGTCGTCCGCAGGTTGGCCAGTTCACCGTCGATATCCGTCGCGGTCACGTCACAGCTGGCCGCGGCGTCCATGATCATTTCCGGTGTTACGAGAATGTGGTCCATCGCAACTTCTTCCTTCCGCTGCCGTCGACAGCTGTTATGCCTTCATCAGGATGGTGGTGCCCGCGCGGACAGCGCGAGTGACCTCTTTGCGGGACACCGCGACAGTCCCCGGTTCAGCGCTGCGTCATCCTGGTCTCGGCGGTCATGCTCTTGAGGTTCGCTCCCTCGGCCGCGACGTAGGTTTCGTACGACTTCTGCATCGCCATGAGGGCGTCATCGAGCAGGCCGCGGGTGTCGGTGGTGAGCTTCTTCAGGTCGGTGGTGAGGGCCTCGTACTTGTCCCCCGCCGGGCTGTTCCACGATTCGCAGATCGACTGCAGGTGGATCGCCATCGCATTGAGGCTGCTCTCGACCGAGTCACGCTGCTTACGCAGACTGCCGATCGACTCCCCGAGCAGCGGGATCTGCACGGCGTACTCGTAACGCTTGCCGTCCACGATCACGGCGACCGGCTTGCCATTGCCGTCGGTGACCACCCCGTTCTTCGGGTCGTACATGAGGGTGGTGAGCCCGTCGGCCCCGTACGAGATGGTGATGCTCTTGCCGTCCTTGCTCCCGTGCAACGGGCGGCCCTGACCGTCGAACACGTCGTAGATCCACCCGTCGGCCTGCATCAGCACGACGTCCCCGTCGGGGTTACGGCTGACGACTGTCCCGTCCCGGTACGTCCACACACTCGAACCGTCGCCGGCGTACTTGATGTCCACAGCGTTGTTCTTGCCATCCTCGGTGGCGTGTGTGGGCCGTCCCTGCCCGTCGAACGTGTCGAACGTCCACCCGCCGGCCTGCATCCCCGTCACGACTCCCGCCGGGTTCCGCTGGATCGTCGTGCCGTCGCCGTACTTCCAAGTGCTCGACCCGTCCGGGGCGTACGTGATGGTGATCTGCTGGGCCGGCTGCCCGTTCGTGCTCGGCGCGGTGCCGTGCGTGGGGTTGCCCTTCGCGTCGAACTGGTCGAAGGTCGTGCCGTCCTTCAGCACCTGCCGGGTGGTGTCGCCCTCGGCGTTGCGGTAGACCTTGGTGCCGTCGCCCTGGTAACTCCAGACACTCGACCCGTCGGCGCCGTACGTGATGTCGACCTGCTGCCCGGGTCCCCCGTCCTGCCCCGGCACGGTTCCGTGGGTGGGCCTACCGTCGCCGTTGAACCGGTCGAAGACGCTGCCGTCCTTCAGCTCCTGCCGGGTCACCGTCCCGTCCGCGGCACTGAAGACCTTCGAGCCGTCGCCCTGGTAACTCCAGACACTCGACCCGTCGGCGCCGTACGTAATGTCGACCTGCTGCCCGGGTCCCCCGTCCTGCCCCGGCACGGTTCCGTGGGTGGGCTTGCCGTCGCCGTTGAACCGGTCGAAGACGGTGCCCTCGGAGGTGGTCTGTCGAATCACCGCGCCGTCAGGGTTGCGGTCGACCTTGGTGCCGTCGGCGTAGGTCCAGGTGCTCGACCCGTCGGCGCCGTAAGTGATGTCCACCGCCTGGGCCGGCTGCCCATCGGTCCCCGGCACGGTGCCGTGCGTCGGCTTGCCATCGGCGGTGAACCGGTCGAAGACGGTGCCCTCGGAGGTGGTCTGTCGAATCACCGCGCCGTCAGGGTTGCGGTCGACCTTGGTGCCGTCGGCGTAGGTCCAGGTGCTGCTGCCGTCACCGCCGTAAGTGATGTCCACCGCCTGGGCCGGCTGCCCATCCGACCCCGGCACGGTGCCGTGGGTGGGCTTGCCGTCGCCGTTGAACCGGTCGAAGACGGTGCCCTCGGAGGTGGTCTGCCGAACCACCGCGCCGTCAGAGTTGCGGTCGACCTTGGTGCCGTCGGCGTAGGTCCAGGTGCTGCTGCCGTCACCGCCGTAAGTGATGTCCACTGCTTGGGCCGGCTGCCCATCGATCCCCGGCACGGTGCCGTGCGTCGGCTTGCCGTCGCCGGTGAACCGGTCGAACGTCGCACCATCCGCGCTCACCTCACGCGTGACGTCACCAGCGGCGTTGCGGTCGACGGTCGTGCCGTCGGCATACGTCCACGTGCTGCTGCCGTCACCGCCGTAAGCGATCGACACGTCCTGCGCCGGCTGCCCATCAGCCCCCGGCACGGTGCCGTGCGTGGGCTTGCCGTCGGCGGTGAACCGGTCGAACGTCGCCCCATCCGCGGTCACCTCACGGGTGACGTCACCGGCCGCGTTGCGGTCGACGGTCGTGCCGTCGGCGTAGGTCCAGGTGCTGCTGCCGTCACCGCCGTAGGCGATCGAGACGTCCTGCGCGGGCTGCCCATCCGACCCTGGCACGGTGCCGTGGGTCGGCTTGCCGTCGGCGGTGAACCTGTCGAACGTCGCGCCATCCGCGGTCACCTCACGGGTGACGTCACCGGCCGCGTTGCGGTCGACCGTCGTGCCGTCGGCGTAGGTCCAGGTACTCGACCCGTCAGCGCCGTAGGCGATGTCCACCGCCTGCGCGGGCTGCCCATCCGACCCTGGCACGGTGCCATGGGTCGGCTTGCCGTCGGCGGTGAACCTGTCGAACGTCGCGCCATCCGCGGTCACCTCACGGGTGATGTCACCAGCGGCGTTGCGGTCCACCTTGGTGCCGTCGGCGTAGGTCCAGGTGCTCGACCCGTCACCGCCATAAGCAATCGACACGTCCTGCGCCGGCTGCCCATCGGCGCCCGGCACCGTGCCGTGCGTCGGCCTGCCATCAGCAGTGAACCTGTCGAAGGATGCACCATCCGCGGTCACCTCACGGGTCACGTCACCGGCCGCATTACGGTCCACCTTGGTGCCGTCCGCGTAGGTCCAGGTGCTCGACCCGTCACCGCCATAAGCAATCGACACGTCCTGCGCCGGCTGCCCATCGGCGCCCGGCACAGTGCCATGCGTCGGCCTGCCATCAGCAGTGAACCTGTCGAAGGATGCACCATCCGCGGTCACCTCACGGGTCACGTCACCAGCGGCGTTACGGTCGACCTTGGTGCCGTCCGCGTAGGTCCAGGTGCTGCTGCCGTCGGAGCCGTAAGCGATCGACACGTCCTGCGCCGGCTGCCCATCGGCGCCCGGCACAGTGCCATGGGTGGGCTTGCCATCGGCGGTGAACCTGTCGAACGTCGCACCATCCGCGGTCACCTCACGCGTCACGTCACCGGCCGCATTACGGTCGACCGTCGTGCCGTCGGCGTACGTCCACGTACTCGACCCGTCACCGCTGTACGTGATGTCGACCGCCTGCGCCGGCTGCCCATCGGCCCCCGGCACCGTGCCATGGGTCGGCTTGCCGTCGGCGGTGAACCTGTCGAACGTCGCACCATCCGCGGTCACCTCACGCGTCACGTCACCGGCCGCATTACGGTCCACCGCCGTGCCATCCGCATACGTCCACGTACTCGACCCGTCACCGCCATAAGCAATCGACACGTCCTGCGCCGGCTGCCCATCCGACCCCGGCACCATGCCATGGGTGGGCTTGCCGTCGGCGGTGAACCTGTCGAACGTCGCACCATCCGCGGTCACCTCACGGGTCACGTCACCAGCGGCGTTACGACCGACCGTCGTACCGTCCGCATACGTCCAGGTACTGCTGCCGTCACCGCCGTAAGCAATCGACACGTCCTGCGCCGGCTGCCCATCCGACCCCGGCACCATGCCATGGGTGGGCTTGCCGTCGGCGGTGAACCTGTCGAACGTCGCACCATCCGCGGTCACCTCACGGGTCACGTCACCAGCGGCGTTACGACCGACCGTCGTACCGTCCGCATACGTCCAGGTACTGCTGCCGTCACCGCCGTAAGCAATCGACACGTCCTGCGCCGGCTGCCCATCCGACCCCGGCACCATGCCATGGGTGGGCTTGCCGTCGGCGGTGAACCTGTCGAACGTCGCACCATCCGCGGTCACCTCACGGGTCACGTCACCAGCGGCGTTACGACCGACCGTCGTACCGTCCGCATACGTCCAGGTACTGCTGCCGTCACCGCCGTAAGCAATCGACACGTCCTGCGCCGGCTGCCCATCCGACCCCGGCACCATGCCATGGGTGGGCTTGCCGTCGGCGGTGAACCTGTCGAACGTCGCACCATCCGCGGTCACCTCACGGGTCACGTCACCAGCGGCGTTACGACCGACCGTCGTACCGTCCGCATACGTCCAGGTACTGCTGCCGTCACCGCCGTAAGCAATCGACACGTCCTGCGCCGGCTGCCCATCCGACCCCGGCACCATGCCATGGGTGGGCTTGCCGTCGGCGGTGAACCTGTCGAACGTCGCACCATCCGCGGTCACCTCACGGGTCACGTCACCAGCGGCGTTACGACCGACCGTCGTACCGTCCGCATACGTCCACGTGCTGCTGCCGTCACCGCCGTAGGCAATGTCCACCGCCTGCGCCGGCTGCCCATCCTGGCCGGGCACCGTGCCGTGGGTGGGCTTGCCGTCGGCGGTGAACCGGTCGAACGACGCCCCATCCGCGGTCGCCTGACGCCTAACGTCACCAACCGCATCACGATCCACGGTCGTGCCGTCGGCGTAGGTCCAGGTGCTACTGCCGTCACCGCCGTAGGCAATGTCCACCGCCTGCGCGGGCTGCCCATCCGACCCCGGCACCGTGCCGTGCGTCGGCTTGCCGTCGGCGGTGAACTGGTCGAACGACGCACCATCCGCGGTCGCCTGACGCGTAACGTCACCAGCGCCATTCCGATCGACGGTCGTGCCGTCGGCGTACGTCCACGTACTCGACCCGTCACCGCCGTAAGCGATCGACACGTCCTGCGCCGGTTGCCCATCCGACCCCGGCACCGTGCCGTGGGTGGGCCTGCCATCAGCGGTGAACCGGTCAAACGACGCACCATCAGCCGTCACCTGACGCGTAACGTCACCAGCCGCATTCCGATCCACCGACGTGCCATCCGCATACGACCACGTACTCGACCCGTCACCGCCGTACGTGATGGAGACGTCCTGGTTCCCCGGAAGGGTCCCGTGGGTGGGCCTGCCATCAGCGGTGAACCCGTCGAACGACGCACCATCAACGGTCACCTGACGCGTAACGTCACCAGCCGCATTCCGATCCACCGACGTGCCATCCGCATACGACCACGTACTCGACCCGTCACCGCCGTACGTGATGGAGACGTCCTGGTTCCCCGGAAGGGTCCCGTGGGTGGGCCTGCCATCAGCGGTGAACCCGTCGAACGACGCACCATCAACGGTCACCTGACGCGTAACGTCACCAGCCGCATTCCGATCCACCGACGTGCCATCCGCATACGACCACGTACTCGACCCGTCACCGCCGTACGTGATGGAGACGTCCTGGTTCCCCGGAAGGGTCCCGTGGGTGGGTTTGCCGTCGGCGGTGAACCCGTCGAAGACGGTTCCGTCGGGGAGTTGCTGGCGCACGGGATGGCCGTCGCTGTCGTAGTCGACGACGGTGCCGTCGGCGCTGGTCTCGGTGGGCACGTCGGTCTCCTCGACTGGCGGCGGGCATGCGCTTCGAGACTAGGAGCGACGACAGAGCAGACGGCAAGACACTTGTTCGGGGACGTCGGAGGCTGTTTCGGGAGGAACTTTGCGACGTCCTCGAACCGGCACGGGGTTCCAGCCGTTCTATGGCGGAACCTGGTGTGGGAGGTAGCAATGTTGGAAGTCGCTGTCGTGGCAGATCAGCCGATCTGGCGAGCCGGCCTGGAAAAGCTGGCCGGCGACGATCCGGATCTGCGGATGGTTGCGGCGGTGGCTGCCCTGACGGATCTGCCGGCCGGCGCGACGTACGACCTGGTCGTTCTGGATGCGGCGGAGCCGGACGCGTCGACGCTGGGGTTGGTCCGCGGGGCCACGCCGTTCGGGCATCTGCTCGTCAGCGCGGACTGGACGGGCCGCCCGAAGCTGATGGCGGCGATCCGGGCGGGGGCGCGCGGCTGCGTGAGCCGACTCGCGGAGCAGGAGGCGGTGCGGGAGGCCATGCGGGTGACCGCGCAGGGTGGCTTCTACCTGTGCCCGCGGTTGGCGGATCGGTTCCCGGCGGAGTTGCCGGGTTCTCCCGCCGACGAGCAGGGCGGGCTCGCACCGCGGGAGGTGGAGACGTTGCGGTGGATTGCGTCCGGCTTCACGCACTCGCAGATCGCTACGCGGATGGGCCTTTCCCAGGCAACGGTCAACACGTACGCGAAGCGGATCCGCGCGAAGCTGAACGCCAACAACAAGGCCGAGCTGACCCGCCGCGCGATCGAGCTCGGCCACTTGACGTCCGTGAAGAGCTAGAAGATCGTGCGTCCCATCATCATCAGGTGGCCGAAGACGCCGAAGACGCCCATGGTCAGCGGCGCGATGAGGATCGCCGCGAGGACGCCGAGCGCCTCGGCGCGGCTGCGGCGGATCGGCGGTTTCGGGCCGGGTCCGTGTGGCTTGGCTGGCGGCATGAACACGCTCATCGCGACTCCGGCCGCGATGACGAGCAGTCCCGCCCCGAGCAGGATGACCGCTGCCACGCCGCCGGAGGTGGCGTACGCGCGGGCTGCGGCGACCAGCAGCCCGAAGACGCCGATGGTTGCCGCCCCGCCGAGAAGGTAGAGCTCGGTGGTGAACGCCGCTCCGCGTGCCCTGACGGCGATGGCGATGCAGATGAAGAGGGCGAGGATCACGGCGAACCAACGTCCGGAGAGGGCCAGCACGGGCATGGCCACGGCGAGGGCGAGGACCGGACCGGCCAGCACGATGGGCAGGATCCGGGCCGAGGTGTGCACGAGCTCGGGGATGGGCCGCACGGGCGTCCATGCTGTGATGAGGGCGGCGACGCGGCGGCCGAGGGCCAGCATTCCGGTGGCGACCGCAGCGGCGATCGCGGCGGATTCGACGCTGTCGGCTTCCAGGCCGGCGGTGAGTGCGACGGTCAGACCGCCCGCGAGCAGAGACACCTCGACCGCGACGAAGATCGTTTCGGGCAGCATCGCGATCGCCATGAGCATCGCGGTGTTGGCGCCGATGGCGGCGCCGCCCCAGGCCCAGTCGCTGCCGCCGAGGCCACGGGCGATGAGCAGACCGGCGCCGGCGAGGCCGGGTACGGCGGTGAGCGCGACGGTCAGCACGAGGCCGACCGGCACCGCGGTCTGGCGTTGGCGCAACCCCCAAGCGGTGCCGAGCAGAGCCATGCTGGCGACGGTGAGCCCCACAGCCGCACCGGTGTCGGTGCCGTAACTCAGCGAGAGCAGGACGGCCGCCGCGATCAGCAGGATGAGGCCGAGGGCGAGCACGACAGGCCCGGGGTGGACGCCGTTGCGGCGTAGCTGTTCGGTTTCCTCGGCGACGGCCTCGTCGATGTCTTTGACGTCGAGGACGTCGACAGTGCCCCCTGCGAGGTCGTACAGGTAAAGCACCTCGCCGTCGACGACGCCGGCCTGCAGCAGTGCGATGTCGAGGGCGAACGGCCCGGTGTCGGCACGGGCCAGTGACCAGACGGGTGGCAGCTGGTCGGAGCCGCCCTGGCCGCACAGTTCGGCGAGGCGGGGGGTGTATTCCCCCAGCGGGCTGAGCGACGGCAGGGCGATGTCGACGCTGCGGTAGGTGCCCACCACTGTGACACGGGTGTGTTCGTTCGCCATGCGACGGCCTTTCAGTTGACGGGTTCGAGCGCCGGCACGGGAACGGCGGTCTGGATGAGCTGGTTGGGGTGGCCGCGCCGGACCAGGACGCCGCGACCGGGCGGGCGCTGGGCGGCGCGTTCGTCGCCGAGGATGACGCCTTCGCGGTGGTCGCCGGAGAGCACGATGCCGCCGCAGCCCATGTCGCGGATGCGGCTGGCGAGCTGGTCGGACATGCCGGAGCGGACCATGCCGGCGACCCGGCGGGCGAGGACGAGGTGCAGGCCGACCTCGCGGGCCTGCGGGACGAACGGTATGAGCGGGGCGAGCACCGCCTGCGGGCCGCCGGCGAGCAGGTCGTAGTCGTCGACGACGACGTAGATTTCCGTGCCTTCCCACCAGTCGCGGGCTTTGAGCTGGGCGGGGGTGATGCCGGGCGGCGGGATCCGTTCCTTGAGTTTGTCGACGACGCTCTGGACGTAGACCCGTGCACTGTCGGCGTCACCGGCGTACGCGCCGAGGTGGTCGGGTCCCACGGCGTCCATGAGCGAGTGGCGGTAGTCGAAGAGGACCACCCGCATGTCGTACGGGGAAAGGCGTTCGGTGAGCCCGGTCAGCCACGTACGCAAGAAGGTGCTCTTGCCGGACCCGGCGTCGCCGTAGATGAGGAAGTGCGGGTCGCCGGTGGTGAGGTCGAGTCCGACGGTGCGCAGGTCGTTCTC
This sequence comes from Micromonospora sp. A202, assembly GCF_006715105.1. NCBI lineage: Bacteria > Bacillati > Actinomycetota > Actinomycetes > Micromonosporales > Micromonosporaceae > Micromonospora > Micromonospora sp. A202. The sequence continues at coordinate 4,164,165 of NZ_VFMP01000001.1, forward strand.
GGCGACGCCGATCGGCACGGTCTCGGGGGTGGCGGCGGCCAGGGCGGGAAGCTCGGTGACGCTGATGCGCTGTGGCAGCAGCCGGATCGGGGGTGCCGAAGGACCGGTCCAGTGCTCGGCGATCCGGGCGATGACGTCCTCCTGGGCTTCGCGCAGCCCGTCCGCGGAGTCGACGCCGTCGAGGCGGGGCAGCACGAGCTGGAAGTAGATGCCCGGTGCGCTGATGCCTCGGCCCGGCACCCCGGCGGGCACCCGGGCGGCGATGCGGCGGTTGACGTCGGATTCGCTGGGGTCGTTGAGGCGCAGCTCCATGCGGGTGCCGATGCTGTCGCGCAGGGCGGGACGGATGTCGTTCCAGCGCCCGGAGGTGAGCACCAGGTGCACTCCGGCGCCCAGGCCGCGCGCGGCGATCTCGTTGACCGCAGCTTCGGCGCCCTCGAACTCGGTGCGCAGCGCACCCCAGTTGTCGATCATCAGGAAGACGTGCGGGGCGCCGAGGTCAGCGAAGGTCTCGATGCCCTTGGCGCGCATGGTGCGTTCCCGTTCGACGATCAGTGCGCGCATCTCGGCGAAGGTGCGGCTGACCAGATCGGGTTCGGCGCGACCAGCGACGGTGCCGACGTGCGGTGCCGCCGCGTACGGGTGAAGTGTCCCGCCGCCGAAGTCGATGCAGTAGAACCGCATCTCCTCGGGGGTGTGGGTGAGCATTCCGGCGAGCATGATCGTGCGCAGGAGTGAGCTGCGCCCGGTCCGTGGTGCGCCGACGGCGGCGAGGTGCCCGTGAGTGCCGCCGAAGTCCATGACCAGCGTTTCCTGGTCCTGTTTGACTGGCAGGTCGAGCAGGCCGATCGGCACGGCGAGGCGCCCGGACAGCGGCCAGACGTGGGCGGAGTAGCCGCGTTCCTCCTGGACGGAGGGCCGGCCGATCAGGTGGTCGAGGGCGAGCGCGGCGGGCAGCGGCGGCAGCCACACCTGGTGCGCGGGGCTGGTGACCGAGGTCAGCCGGTCCACCAGGATCTTCAGCTCGGTCGGGCCGGGCCGGGCGGTGAGCTGCGACTCGTCGGGTTCCTGCACGTTCGAGGTGTAGGTGCGCAGGTCGAACGGCAGCAGCGCGCCGTCGCCGCGGCCGGCGCTGAACCGTTCCTCCGCGCTGACATAGGGGGCGGAGACGTGGGCGACGCGGAATCGCTGGTAGATCGACTCGTCCACTTTCAGGTACGCCGAGCCGGGGATCGGGGGGAGTTTGTACGCGTCGGTGGTGCCGATGACCGTTCGGCTCTCGGCGGCGCTGAAGGTGCGCAGGCAGATCCGGTAGGACAGGTGTGAGTCCAGTCCGCGCAGCTTGCCCTCCTCGAGCCGTTGGGTGGCCATGAGCAGGTGCATGCCGAGGCTGCGGCCGACCCGGCCGATCTGGACGAACAGCTCGGCGAACTCGGGGCGCCCGGAGAGTAGCTCGCCGAACTCGTCGACCACGATGAGCAGCGTGGGCAGCGGTTCGAGCGGGGTGCCGTCGGGTGCGGCGGCGCCGGCTGCGCGGCGAATCTGGTATTCGCGGACGGTGTCGACGTTGCCGGCGTCACGCAGGATCCGCTGACGGCGCTGCTGTTCGCCCATCAGGGCGGCGAGCACCCGGTCGATCATGGCGGCGTCGTCGGCGAGGTTGGTGATCAGCCCGGAGACGTGGGGCAGGCCCTGCAGCGGCGCGAACGCGGCGCCGCCCTTGAAGTCGATGAGGACGAAGCTGAGAAGCTCCGGCGAGTGGGTCAGCGCGAGGCCGGTCACCAGCGTACGCAGCAACTCGCTCTTGCCGGAGCCGGTGGCGCCGACGATCAGACCGTGCGGCCCGGACCCGCCCTGCGCGGATTCCTTGATGTCAAGCACGACGGTCTGGCCGTCGCCGTCGACCCCGATCGGCGCGCGCAGCATCCGCGGGTCGCCGGCGGTGACCCATCGGCTGGTGACGTCGCCGCGACCGGGGTCGGTGCCGAGGATCATCTCGCTGAGCGAGCGGGTGCGGGTAAGGACCTGTTCGCGTTCGTCGCTGAGCCGCAGCGGCGCGAGGTTGCGCGCGATGAGCTCGGCCAGCAACGGCGACACGTCGTCGGGCCGGCAGCGCAGCGCCGGGGTGACGACCAGATCGCGGCGTCCTTCGGTGACCACGTGGCCGGCGTCGTCGAAGCGGATCCGCAGGTCGACCCGGCTGGGTTCGTCCAGCTCCCGCTCGCCGCAAAAGATCAGAGTGAGGCCGAGCTGGGGTCCGGCCCCGGCGAGCAGGGCGGCCATCAGGTCGGAGCGGCCCCATTCGGAGAACGGCGCGAATCCGGTGAAGAGCACGACCAACCGCCGCTGCTTGGCGGCGGGGCGATCGCCACTGAACCCATTACGCCGGGTGGTCTGCAGTTCGGTGCGCTGGGTGAGTTCGGCCTGCAGGAAGGTGGTCAGGACGTCGGGGCCCTCGGCGACCAGCGACACCGATCCGCTGTCACTGCGGGCGTCCGGCTCGAAGGTGTGCGGCAACCACTTGGTCCACTCCCAGTGTTCAGAGCTGGCGGTCTCGACCACCAGGGTGACGTCGTCGGGGGCGTGCAGGACGGCGATCTGGCACAGCAGGGCTCGGGTGAGCAGGTCGGTGCGGGCCGGGTCGCCGACGACGCTGATGACTCCGGCGTTCCCGACGTCGATGATCATCGGCTGGTTGTCGAGGTGGCCCATCCGGTCGATGAGCCGGTGCGCCGCCTGCATGGAGTCCCAGTCGTAGTCGCCCAGCGGATCCATCTTGGGGTCGAGCTCGATCGGGGTGGCCAGCCGTACGGCCCCGTGCCCGATCCGGACCCGCAGGAAGTCGGCGTCGTCCTGGCGTCGTTCCCACACGCGGTGCCGGTTGATGCTGATTGACCAGAGCCGCTGCGGGTCGGGGTTGGCGAGCGCCGCGACAGTCCGCTGGGCCTGGGCGACCTCGCGGGCCTGGTCGCGGGCCAGCGCGAGGTGGCGGCGGTAGCGGATGCGCTGCTTGCGCGCGGTGCGGCCGGTGGAGCTGCGCTGCTGCATCCGCATCGCGATGACCGCGCCGGCGGAGGTCACGAAGAAGAGCACACCGATGATGATCAGCGCCGGTTTGCCGAACGTGATCATGTACGCGGCCATGCCGACGCTGCTCAGCAGCGGCAGAATCAGCGTCCACGCGGAGTTCGCCTGGTTGTCGTTGGGCGGTTCCGGCGGGCTGGGCAGGGTCACCGTCTGCTCCGGCAGCTGCGGCAACAGCATCCGGGCGGGGCGGTGGAAGGCCAGGCGGCTCATCAGGCTCCTCAGCCTCGGACGTCGAAGTCGACGTCGGTCAGGTCGGCGGCTTCCAGCGTGCTGAGCTGTTCGTCGGTGGGATCGTCAAGGGTGCTGATGCGCCCGGCGTGCTGCTCGGTCATCGCCTGGAAGACCTTGCGCGCGTACCGGCCGTTGCCGAAGCCTTCGCCGCGGTCGATGGTGGCGAAGAACTCGGCCAGTCGGTCCTGGGCGCCGTCGGAGAGCCGATAGTCGTGGTCCTTGGCCTGTTTCGCGACGATCCGTGCCATGTCGACCTCGGAGTAGTCGTCGAAGGTCAGGGTGCGCGAGAACCGGGACGACAGGCCCGGGTTGGCGGCGATGAAGTGACGCATCAGGTCGGGGTAGCCGGCCACGATGACGACGACCTCCTCGCGGTGGTCCTCCATGAGCTTGACCAGCGTGGAAATCGCCTCGCGGCCGAAGTCGCTGCCCTGTCCCTCGGGCACCAGCGCGTACGCCTCGTCGATGAACAGCACCCCGCCGAGCGCTCGCTCGAACGCGGCCTGGGTCTTGGGTGCGGTGTGCCCGACGTACTCGCCGACGAGCATGCCGCGGTCGACCTCGACGAGGTGGCCGCTGCCGAGCATGCCCAGCGCGGCGAGCAGTTGACCGTAGAGCCGGGCGACGGTCGTCTTGCCGGTGCCGGGGTTGCCGGCGAACACCAGGTGCCGGGACATCGGCGGGGGTGCCAGGCCGGCCTCGCGGCGCCGTTTCACCAGGTGCATCAGTTTGACCATCGTCCCGACGTCCTGCTTGACCCGGGTGAGCCCGATCAGCTCGTCGAGTTGGTCGAGCAGCGGCTGCAGCTCGACGGTGTCGGGCTGGAGCGCGGAGCTGGCCGCCGAGGTGGCGACCGTCGCCGGGGCAGCGCCCGCCGCCGGAACGGCGACCGAGGGCCAGCGCGCCGCGCCGACCCCCGAGCTGTGACATTCGGTGAAGGTCGCCGACGCCCGGTCGCCCTGGCTGACGTCCTCGTCCGTTTCGCGTACGGCACACCGGTGGAACGCCGGGTCGGCGTCGTCGCCGATGTATATGGCGGGATATCCGGTACGCGAGAACGTCGAGTCGGCGATGCTGCCGTGGGCGCCCGCTCCGAAATAGATGCCGTTCTTCTTCGTGTCGGTGACCGTCAGTCGCCGCACTGACGGGCGCGCGCCGGTCCAGACAGCTATCCCGCTGCCACCGATCTCGGCGACCTCGCAGTCGTCGAGCATCGGCTCGGCGTCGACATCGATGAAGATGCCGGCGGCGCCGCAGCCGCGTACGGCGGTGCGCGTGATCGCCGGCGCGGCACCGGCCGCGATCTCCACTCCGGTCTGGGCGATGTCGCGGATGACGCAGTCCTGCAGCAGCGGCCGGTGCGGGGTGTCGACCCGTACACCGGTGTGGCACCTGGCCACGGTCAGCCCGCGCAGCTGGGCGTCGGCGGTCTCGTCGATCTGGATGCCGCCCAGCTCGGCCCGCTCGACCCGGCCGCCGCGCACGTGCAGGATCGCCGCACCGGAGGCGCGCACGCCCAGCTCGGAGGTGCCCTCGACGGTGACGTCGAGCAGGGTGACCGCCGCCGCGCCGGTCAGGTGCACGGCGGTGAATCCGCAGTTGGTCACGGCGCTGTCGCGCATCAGCAGCCGGCTGGCGCCGACCGCGAAGACGCCGTTGGCGGCAGCGGTGCTCAGCGCGCCGCCGGTCCAGCGAACCTCGGCGTCGTCGAGTAGGGCGAGCCCGGTCTGCACGCTGTCGGTCACTGTGGAATTGCGTACGCCCAGCCGGCTGTGCTGGGTTGCCAGCACCCCGGAGGTGCCGGCCCGGTTGACGGTGGTGTCCACCAGCAGCGCGCCGGACGTGCCGCCGGTGACGAACCCGGCCCCGCCGGTGCGGCTGATCTCGCAGTCACGCACGACGACGCCGGTGCCCTCCGGCGGCTCGGCGATCTCGTGGTCGTCGGCTCGGCCGGGCCGCACGGACGCCCACCAGGCGCGGTCGCCGGGCAGGTTGCCGAGCACGCGGACGCCGTCGCCGCCGACGTCGTGCACCTGGCTGCCGGACAGGCGCAGCACGCTGGCGTCGCGGACCTCGATGCCGGCGTCGGCGGCTCCGCCGATGTCGCAACCGGTGAGCACGGCCGAGGCGGTCCCAGCGAGGCGGACCGCGACCCCCGGGGTGTCGGTGAGCACGGTGTCGGTGAGGGTGAGCACGGCCGACCCGGTAGCGGCCACCGCGGCTCCCGTGACCCGCAGCCGTTCGGCGTCGAGCCTGGCCCCGTCGGCCACGCCCACCGCGACGTCCTGGGCGCCGTCCACCGAGCAGCCGGTCAGCCGCGCCGTGGCACGGCCGGTGAGCTGCACCGACCCGGCGGCGACACGGCTGTCCTCCAGGTTCAGGTGTCCGGAGGTGACTGTGACATCGCCGCGGATCGTCAGGCCGCGCGCGGTGACCGTGCCGGCGCGCACCATCATGGCGGGCCCTTCGGCCGCGACCAGCTCGACCAGACCGTCCACGTTCTCGGCCATGACGGTGACCGTGCCGTCCAACACGAGGCACTCGCGGTAGGTGCCGGCCGCCACCGCCACGACAGTGCCCGGCTTGGCGGCGCGCACGGCCGCACCGATCGTGCGGTGCCGGCTCCATGCCCGGGTGGAGACCCGTTCGATCTTGGCCGCAGCCACCTCAGGACGCACAGTTCGCCCGCACCTGGGCCAGGACGATCCGCGCCTGCTTTGCCCCGGAGGCGTCCTTCGCGTCGAGCCGCACGGCGATCTGGTTGCGGTGCACCGGGAAGGTCCCGACGCCGACCCAGGTCCCGGCGGCCTTGCGCTGGTCGACAGTGAAGTTGGCGTACGGCGTGCCGGAGGTCCCGGTGGTGATCGTGTATTTGACGCCGTCGGCGAGTGTGGTTCCGGGCACCGCCGGCACGTAGACGCCGACCTGGCAGGAGGTGATGCGCTCGCCGGTGCTGAACGACCATGTCGCCGTCTGCGGCTGGGTCTGCTCCGCGGTGGGCAGGGGCAGCGTCTGGAACGTGCCGCGGCAGCCGTCCTGCTTCCAGCCGCCGGTGCCGATCGTCCGCCACTGCGCTGTGCGGCCCTGGGCGTCGAACCCGCGGTCGGCACGCGCCTCGCAGTCCCAGCCGGCGACCCCGGTGAAGCCCGCGACCGGCGGGGCCGAGCTGGCCGGTGCCTTGCCCTTGAAAGCCGCCTTCTGGGCGGGGCTCATCGGCTTGACCAGGTGCCAGAACACCCCGACGACGACGGCGCCCACCGCTACCAGCGCGGTCACGGTGATCAGCGTCGGCAGCCGGACGGTCCTCCGCTCACTCGCCGGGCGCTCGGCCGCGTGTTCGACGAAGGCCCGGACGAACTGGCCGCGCCGGCTGAGCTCCTCGGACGCCCGGTGCTCGACGTCCGGCCCGGCCGGATGTTCAGTTCTCGTTGCCCCAGTCATGCTGCTCCGCGCTCGGCTTGCCGGTGTGTAGCTGACCCGGATCATCGCGCACGCTGCGGGGACGCGGCCAAGCCCCGCGAACAGGGGACATGTGCCGGTCCACCCGCGTGGCAGGGTCAAGCAGCGAAGGCTCCAACGGCTGGCGTACCAGCCCGCGCAGTGACGCGCAATGGAGTGGAGCCATTACCGAAGGTAATGGCTCCACTCCATTGCCAATACGCCTCGCACCCCGTTGGCACTCACCCCGAGTCGAGGCGTCGTGCCACCGCGCGTGTCCTCTGGTGCGTGCTGAACTTCCGCGTCACAGGCGTCACACGATGGAGATCGACCGCACCTGGGTGTTGCCCTTGGTGTCGACGTACACCTTGTAATCGCCGACGGTGTAAGTGCCAGCAGCGTTGTTGTTGATGGTGAACGTGCCCGTCACAGCAGACTCGCTGCCGTCGATGCGGGTCTGCTTCACCGTGATGGTCAACTCGTTGGTGTTGCCCTTCAGCTTCTTGACCACGGCCGACGGCTTCGCGTCGACGGCCGCGTTGGCGACAGTCACGTAGACGGCGTCGGGTGACGAGAACTCCGCGTTCTTCTGCCCATCACCGAACACGAAGAAGCCCCGCTGTTCGACGGCGCCGCGCCCCGGGAACGGATCCGGGTTCGAGGCGAGGTACGTCGGGTTGAGCTTGTACAGGTCCGTCTTGGAATCCGCGAGGACGGGCTTCACCCCGGCGTACGGCGCATCGGTGATCGCGAGGTTGACCGACAGGTAGATGGCGTTGGGGTTGGTGGCCGAGATGCGCGAGGAGAAGTACTTGTCCGCGCTCTGCCCCGCGGGAACGGCCAGCGGCACAACCGCACCGCCGACGAGGATGTTGAACTGGAAGCCGCCGTAGCCTCCGGCGACGAACTTCGCCCAAGCCGCGTCCGACATGTGGTCGGAGCGCTCCACCTTGAACTCCAGACGCATCGGCGCCACGTACGAGTTGTTCAGGTACTCGGCGTCGTTCAGGGGCAGGTAGACCCCTCCCGGCTCGTGGCCCAGTGCGAAGGCCGCCTGCGTCGGGGCCGTGTTGCCGCGCCCGTTCCACATCGGGATGTTGAACGAGGTGGCGCCGAGCAGGGCCTGGTTGCCCAACTGGTTCGCGCCGACAGCTGGCGACGCGTCCTTGTAGGTTCCGATCGTGACGTCGAGCAGGTCGAGGTCCGCACGGTCGGCGTTCAGCCCTGGCATGTCCGCCCACATGAACTTGGCGCCGGCGGGCCCGGAGTAGCGGGCCATCTCCAACATGCCGTCGGCCATGATCTTGGTCATCTGCACTGCCGAGTCGACCTTCATCCGCTCGTTGGCCGTGTGCCACCAGCGCTCGTTACCCGGGATGACGGCGCCGAAGGCAGTCATCTTGTTGCGGAAGTTGCTGGCCAGCGTGCCACCGGTGGTGCCCTGTGGGTACACCACGTCCCGGAGGGAATACGGATCCGCGAACTCCTGCGGGCTGTGGTCGATGGAGGCCTGGTAGCTCCCGAACTGAAGAGCCGTCAGCGGGTTGTCGTGAGTGACGTACAACCCGGCGCCGATGGGCGAGCCAAGGCTGCCGATGGTGAACCCCTTCGACTGGAAGGCGTCCGTGACCGCCGCCGTCGCCTGGCCGGAGTCAGCCGCGTTGAGGTGCATGCTGCGCACGTACATCGGCATGCTGAGGCTGCCGGAGGCGTCCGTGTAGAAGCGCGTCGGGGTCTCTGAATTGATGTTTCCCATGAGGGCGAAGGTCAGGTTCGGCGTGCCGTTGCTCGCGTTGCGCAACAGATTCGCCGGGATGCCCATGTACTTCCCGATGTAGGCCTCGCCTTCGACACCGTCGCGGAAGAACAGGTCGGCGATGCCGTCGGCGGCCTTCTTCAACTGCATGTCGGCGGCCGTGTCTCCCAAGGAGCCGAGCCCCTTGGAGAGGAGGAACATCCCCCACACGACGGCGTTCTTGCCGTACTGCGGGGTCGGCATCTCCATCGCCACATTGGTGTTGATCTCCAGCGTCAGCGAGTCGCCGCTGATCGTGGTCTGAACCTTGGGCGTGGTGCCGGAAGCCGCCGGGAGCCAACCCTTCGTGGTCGCGGCGGCGACGATCGCCGACACGAACCGGTCGCGCTCGGCGGAGCCGGCCCCCGCCACATCGAGGGTGAAGATCGTCCGCGAGGCGATCTGCGTGGTGCTGCCGTAGGCGATGTCCTTGAGCGTCGGGTCGCCTTCGCGCAGTGTGACGCCAGCCGTGGCATCCGTCAGCCGGAAGGCCTTGGCGCTGTCCGCGGACAAGCTCATCGACACCGCCGGGGTCACCGATCCGGAGTTGCCGACGATGACCGGGAACCGCGAGTCGGAGGTGTAGGCCGCGATCGGGGTTTCTTCCCGATTGAGGTTCTTGTAGGCCCAGTTGTCGTAGAAGCTCGGGTTCGAGTTGTACGGGATGGACTGGAAATTGGCGGTGTTCGCCGCCGTGGGCGTGCCGGGACCGCCGTCTTCGTAGACTCCCATGACGATGCGGATGCGTCGGTCGAGGGGCAACCCCGCCTTGAGCAGCGCCTTGGCCGCGAGCAGCGTCGCCAGCGTCGGACCGCTGTCGTCCTGAATGCCCGCCCCGTAGACCCAGCCGTCCTGGACATAGGGCGAGTGGTAGGCACCAGGAGTGCCGAGGTTGCCGTCGGCGTCCCGCCAGCGCGCCAGCTGCGCCGGCGAAACGGAAGACGTCGGCGAGTCGAGGTGACTCAACGCCATGACCATTTCCGGGGCGTCCGGGTCACCGATCTCCGCGTAGACGTACTTGTCGGCTTGGCGTTGGACGACCACCGGGAAACCCAGGTCAGTGGCAAGCTTGACCACCCAGGCGAGCTTGGCGACCTTGCGGTCGTACTCGTTCTGGTTGGCTTCGGTGTTGCTGACCGGGAAGGGGTACTCCGTCGCGGCCGTGCCGCCCCGGGAGATGGAGTCGTAGCTCGACCCGTCGAGCATCGCCCCGACCAGACTGAGCGGGTTGTAGGTGCCGTCCCCCGCCCGCGCGCTGCTGACGCGTCCAGCCAACGCCTCGACTTCCGCGTGGATCGCGTCGCGCTCGGCGTCGGTCACCGACAGGTCGTAGGTGACACTCGGCTGGAAGCGCTTTTCGCCGGAGCTGCTCGGGGACGCGCTTGCCGGGGGCGCAACGGTCGCCACGAGGGTCACGGCGAGCAGGACGGACAAGGTTAAAGTCGGTCTATCTCTCATGGAAACTCCAGAACAGGGGGAAGATCAGTAGCGACAGCACACACCAGCCGTGCCGCCAGTGGCCCTCCGAGTGGGATATCTTGAGGATCATCTGAGAATCCGCCGGTGCCGTCAGCACAGCCGCAGCCGTGGCCCGCCTCGCGTACGGCCTCCATCAGGCCGGCATAGCCAGACCGCCGGCGCGAGGACGCCCCCACCGAGCCGCTTGACGAGTGGCTGACCTCGTCGAGCTCACACTGGGTCTGGCAGGTCGATGAGCGCGAGCTTGGCCGGGTCGTTCACAGCGGTGATCTCGGTGATGTGGCCATCGGCGACGGTGAAGGCGAGCAGGGACAGCGGGGTACCGTTCTCGTCCCAGGAGACAACGCCGGGGCGGCCGTTGACGGTCGCTGCGTGTCCTCGTGCAGCACCGCCCCCTACTTGGGCGCGGGTGGCGACATTGGTGGCTCCGAGCGTGACGAACTGGCCGTCCTGGGTGTGGACGGTGAACTTCACGTCGGGGTGGAGAACCTCCAGCAGCCGCTCGAACTGGCCCTCACGGGCCGCGGCCAAGAACGCCTCGACCACCTCACGTTGCTGCTGTCGATCGCTCGCGGACTGCCTGGCGGCCTGCACCTTCTGGCGGGCGCGGCTGGTCAGCATCTTGGTCGCGTCGGTGGACCTGCCGAGGATGGTGCCGATCTCCCCATGGGGAACGGCGAACACGTCGTGCAGCACGAACGCCAGGCGCTCGTCGGGGCGCAGCGAGTCCAGGACCGTCATCAGCGCCAGGCCCACCGAGTCACCCAACGCCACAAGCTCTTCCGCAGCCGGACCATCGTCGAGCGTCACGGCGAATTCGGGCAGATGGTCGTCGAGTGGGACTGTGGGGCGCGTGCGGCCCGAGCGTAGGAGATCAAGGCTGATGCGGCCGACCACGGTGGTCAGCCAGCCGCCGAGGTTGTGGATGGTGTCGGTGTCTTGGCGGGAGAGACGCAGCCACGCCTCCTGGACCGCGTCGTCGGCGTCGGCATGCGAGCCGAGTACGCGGTAGGCGACGGCTGTGAGCCGGCCGCGGTGCGCCTCGAAGGCCTCGGCGATCGGGTCGGCGGGATGGTTGCCGGACATGGTGTTACCTCCCTGGAAGCTGCTCCGTCATAGGGGTGACGGGCACCAGCCCCGCGAGGTAACCCCGAGCAAGGAGAGCATCCTGCCATGCAGAACCGACTGAAGAACAAGAACACCATCAACCCCGACGTGTGGAAGGCGGTCGGGCACCTGCAGAAGGCGATTGCCGCCGGGGGCGTCGACCCGAAGCTGCTCGCGCTGGTCCATCTGCGCGCCAGCCAGATCAACAGCTGCTCGGCGTGCGTCTACGCCAGTGTCGCCGGTGGAAAGAAGGCCGGTGATACCGACGAGCGGCTGCACAACGTAGCGGCGTGGCGTGAGGCGCCGTTTTACACCGATGCGGAGCGCGCGGCACTGGCGCTGGCCGAGGCCGCCACCCGGCTGCAGGACGGCGCACAGGGAGTCACCGACGAGATCTGGGAAGAGGTGAACACCCATTTCACTGAGGAGCAGATCGGTGCGATCAACCTGGAGATCGCACTGACCAACTTCTTCAACCGGATCAACCGCACCATCAAGGAACCGGCCGGCCAGACCTGGGGCTGAGCCTCGGGCATGAGCGCATGCGCAGGGCCAGGAACGCTTCAACGGCTGCTCGCGACTGGTGCCCGGGCCGACGGGCATGAGTTGTGTCGTTTGGTCGTGGGAGACTCTCGCGCCGTGGACGTTGACGAGTTTTGGGCGGTCGTGGAGTCGGCCGGGGCGGGTCTCGACGGGCGGACCGGCGACGACGGTGAGGCCATTGCCGCAGCGCTGGTGACGCGCTTGGCCGCAACATCATCGGAGCGCATCCTCGAGTTCCAGGAGCTGTTCGATCAGCTCCATGACGCCCTCTACCGCTGGGACGTGTGGGCGGCAGCCTACCTGATCGGCGGAGGATGCTCGGACGACAGCTTCATCGATTTCCGGGCGGGAGTCATCGCGCTCGGGCGCGAGTGGTACGAGCGCGTCCTGGCCTCCCCAGACGGACTGGCTGACCATCCCGTGGTACGACAAGCGGCGACCGAGGAAGATGACGGCGCGCTGTTCGCCGAGTCGGTGAATTACGCAGCCAGCAAGGCCTACGAGCAGGTCACGGGTGGTGACGACGACGCCTTCTATGAAGCGATGAAGGCCCGCGAACACACTGCGGTCGGCATCGACGAGGCCCGCGAGCCCGACATGGGTGAGGACTTCGACTTCGACAACGATGACGAGATGCGCAGGCGGCTACCCCGGCTGGCCGAGGTGTTCCTCGATCCCAGCGAGGGTTGATCTCGACAGCTGAGCCAGGACGCTTGGAGACGGCGCGGCCAAGCCAGGCCAACGGTGTACGACTCGGACCGGCCCCGGGGCCATCATCGGATGCTGATTCGCCGGCGCAGCGAGGTCGTGTCGGATATTCAGCAAGACCGCCGTCATCACCACCGCGAAGTCCGCCGGGCAAGGTCTTCGGCCTCGCCACCGCAGGCGTCCGTTTCGTTTCACCCTTTGTGCGTCAGCCCGGCAGCCAGTGCAGCTCGTGCGCCAGGGCTTTGGCGACGGCACGGATTCGGAGGTGTAGCGGCGACTGCTCGCGTGGGAGGACCAGGTGGATCGTCATGCTGGGCGCGCCGCGCAGTGGTCGCCAGGTGAGACCGGCCGGTTGTGCCGTGACCGCGGCTTCTCCGGCCGGGGCAAGGGTGACCCCGTCGCGCAGGTCGCGCTGCGACATGTCGAAAAGAACTGCGGGCGTGTGGAATCGGGGGTGTGGTCGGGTGTCTCGGAACAGTGCGGACAGCTGATCGTGGATCGCGGGGTTCGTCGAACGGTCCGGGAGTCGCAGCGGATACGCGGCCGTGTCGGCGATCTCGATCTCCGGGTGTTCGGCCAGCGGATGGTGCTGCGCCAGCTGGACCCCGACGCGCGCACGCCGCAGCAGGAACCGGCGCACGCCACGCCCCGGCTGTTCACCGCGGGTGATCCCGGCATCGATGCGGCCGTCGGCGACCGCGGGGGTGATCTCCGGTGTCGCCATCGGGACGGCGCCGACCTCGAGTCCGCTGTTGCCGCGAATCAGCCTGTCCACCAGGGCCGGTGCCGTCTCGGCCCCGGCGCTGAGGCTGTATCCGATGCGCAGCCTGCCCAGTTCACCGGCCGCCGCGCTCCGGGCGGTGTCCCATGCCCGGTCCAGTGCCGCCAGCGCGGGAGGCGCGGACTCGGCCAAAGCCGCACCGGCCGTCGTCAATACGACGCTACGCGTGTTGCGAACCAGCAGGGCCGTACCGAGTTCCGCCTCCAATCGGCGCATCCGGGCGCTGAGTGCGGGCTGTGCGATACCGATCCGTGCGGCCGCGCGGGTGAAGTTCAACTCCTGCGCCAGCACCAGGAAGTAACGCAGGCTCACCGTATCCGCCGCCACGCGCCCTCCCTGCCGATTGATAACGATCCGTTCTGAGTCTATCCCGTACCGGTCTTTCCCTCGATCGCACATCGAGCCCTAACCTGCGCATCTGAGGATTCAGCTGACCGCAGTACCCACCGCCCCGGTCGATCGATCTGAGTCTCAATTCGAAGTCGGACGTGTCCGGTTGAACACAGAAGGTTTCCATGGCTAAGGGCTACTGGGTCAGTGTCTACCCCGCCATTTCCGACCCCGAGAGGCTGACTGCCTACACCAAGCTGGCCCGTCCGGCTGTCCAGGCTGGGGGCGGGCGCACCCTGTCCCGTGGCGGTCGAGTCGTTGCCCACGAAGCCGGAATCACGCAACGCGTCGTTCTGATCGAGTTCGACAGCTTTGAACAGGCCGTCGCGGCATACGAGAGCGAGGCATACCAAAAGGCGCTGGTGGCCCTCCCCGACGGCGTCGAACGCGACTTCCGCATCATCGAAGGCATCGACTGACCGACAGGCCCAGCCATCGCTGAGCATCCGTCACCTGCTCTCGGCACGAGAGCGTGTTGACCTGAAAACGACCTCGTCAGGCTCAGGAGGTCGTCCACTCCCCCGGCGTTCCGGTGGCGATGATCCTCGAGGCACCGGCTTCGGGTAGCACGGTCAGCAAGCCGTCTCAACCGGTTTCGCCCCCGATGCGGGTGGCACCATCGAAGAATGCCTGCGCAGCTCCTCGAGCGCCGGTCCGCGCTGACCACGCTGCGGGCCGCCGTCGACGCCGCGCTGGGCGGCTCGGGCTCGGTGGCCCTCCTTACCGGTGAGGCGGGGATCGGCAAAACCAGCGTCGTGCGCCAGCTGCTCGCCGAGGTCGATCCGGCGGTGCGGGCGCTCTCCGGCGGCTGCGACGATCTGATCGCCCCTGCTCCTCTTGCGCCGTTGCGCGAGGCGGTGGCGAATCATGGGGGTCCTCTGGCTGCCGCCCTGGCCACGCCACACCTACCAACCGCGCCGAGCGCCGCGGCCAGGGCGTACCCGTTGGTGGCTGTGCTGCCCGCGATGCTGGCCGAGCTGCGCGGCGCGCCCGCGACGCTCCTTGTGGTCGAGGACATCCATTGGGCAGATGAGGCGACCATCGACGTCTTGGTCTATACCGCCCGGCGGATCGGGCCGCTGCCGGCCGTCCTGCTGCTGACCATGCGTGACGACGTGGACGATGCGCACCCCGTTCACCGCCTGCTGGGATCGTTGACCGCGGCGCCGGTGGTCCGAGTCCCGCTGGCCGCCCTGTCCGCGGCTGCGGTGGCCCGGATGGCGGCCGGCACCGGCCACGACGGCGCCGCGCTGCACGCCCTTACCGGCGGCAACCCGTTCTTCGTCAGTGAGTCGCTGGCGTCCGACGGCTCGGCCGCTACGGGGGCGGTGCGCGACGCGGTCCGCGCCCGCTGCCGCCGCCTCGCACCCGCCTGTCAGGAGGCGTTGGCGCAGCTCTGCGTGGTCCCGCGGGCGGTCGGGGTGGACCTGGCCGCCACCCTCCTCGGGCCGCAGGGGCTGGCGACGCTGGCCGAGGCCGAGCAGAACGGGGTGATCGAGGTACGGCCGGACGGTCTGGCCTTCCGACACGAGCTGGCCCGACGGGCAATCGAGGCCGACCTGCCTGAGCTGCGTCGGCGACTGCTGCACCGCCGGGTGCTGGCGGCGCTGCGGGCCGAGCCGTCGCCGGACCGGGGGCGCCTGGTGCACCACGCGGTCGCCGGGGACGACCCGGCGACCGTGGTCGCGGTCGGCCCGAGCGCGGCCCGAGCCGCGTCGGCAGCCGGCTCGCACCGGCAGGCACTGGTGCTCCTCGAGTCGGTGCTGCCCTACCGCGACCGGCTGGGTGACGCGGAGAGCGCCGCACTGTTGGACGAGTACGGCTGGGAGCTCTACAACGCGCACCGGTTCCACGAGGCGGTGCGGGTCGGCGAGCAGGCCGCCCGGGAATATGCCGCGCTCGGCGACGAGCCGGCCCGAGGGCGCTGCCTGATCCGCGTCTCCCGGCACCAGTTCATGGCTGGCGAGACCGACGCCGCTGAGCGGACCGCGGGCGAGGCCGTGCGGATCCTCGACAACCGGGCCGACGACGCGGCAGCTGCACACGCACTCCTCTACCAGGGCGCGATCCTGGCGTTGACCGACGACTTCGCGCGGGCGGTCACCGCCCTGGAGTCGGCTCGCAAGCGGGCCGGCCGGGCCGGCCGCACCGACCTCGACACACTGTGCCTCAACTATCTCGGCATCGCCCGGATCGAGGTGGGTGACGCCGGTGGTCTGGACATGCTGCGCCAGAGCGTGGACACGGCCCGCGAGGACGGCTTGCTGGAGTATGTCGCGCGCGGCTACACCAACCTCGGCGAGATGCTCTTCCGGATGGGCGCCCTGGCCGAGGCGGCCGGGTGCCTGCGCGCAGGGCTGGCCTTCGCTGAGGAGCACGGCTTCTGGTCGCACGCCTACAACATGCGGGTGCACCACCTGCTGGTCGAACTGCGCCGCGGCGGCTGGGACCACGCCGAGCCGGGGCTGCGCGCGCTGGCGCAGCGCCAGGACCCCCCGGACATGCTGTACGTCTACAGCGTCCCCTGGTACGCCCGGCTACGCGCCCGCCGGGGCGACCCGGCCGCCGCGCCGCTGCTGGCGCAGGCGTGGGATCGGGCCCGTCGGGGCCGGCTGTTGCTGGGCACGGCGTACGCCGGCCTCGCCTACCTGGAGTGGGCCTGGCTCACCAACGACCGTCAGCGTGCGGAGGAAGTCGCAGCCGAGCTGCTGCCCCGCCTCGCGCACCCGGGTGCCGCGCCGTTCCGGGCCGAGGCGGTGCGGTACCTGGTCCGCCAGGGCGTCATTGTCGACCCGGTCAGCAGGCCGTTGACTGATGCGGCGGGCATGCAGGCGTCCGATCTGGTGGTGACCCAGGCGTATGCGGCCGGTGTCGGTGGTGACTGGGCCACCGCAGCCGCGAAGTGGGCGACCCACAGCGACCCGTACGAGCAGGCTCTGGAGCTGACCGAATCCCCGGACGCCGACACGGTGGCCGGGGGTCTGCAGATGCTCGACGGGCTCGGCGCGGTGGCAGCGGCCGACCTGGTCCGGGGCCGGCTGCGCGATCGAGGTGCCCGGGTCCCGCGTGGCGCGCGCCGCGGCACCCGGGCCAACCCGGCCAACCTCACCGAGCGGCAACTGCTGGTGCTCACCCAGCTCAGCGCCGGCCGGACCAACGCCGAGATCGCTGCCGACCTGGTGCTGTCGGTGCGCACCGTGGACCACCACGTCGCAGCGATCTTCGACAAGCTGGGGGTGCGCACCCGGCAGGACGCCGCGGCGGCCGCCCGCGATCGGGGGATCGGCCCGGCTAACGCCACGCCCGAGGCGCCACATCGGCCGGTGTGAGCACCCGGCTCAGGGTGCCGGCGACAAAGTCACCGACGTAGGCCACGCCGGTGACCGGGTCGACCGCCACCGAGCACGGCGCGGTGCCCAGCTTGACCGCCACCCGCAGGGCTCGGGAACGGCCGTCCACCATCAGCAGACCGGCTGAGGTCGCGACGTAGGCGATGCCGGTCCCCGGTCGCGTGGTCACCGCCCGCGCACCGCCGGGCACCGGCAGCACCGCGCCGGCCGGCACCGGCCGGGTGCCACCGTCGGTGGGAAAGTCGCCCTGCTCGAGCACCACGACCGAGGGGTGGGTGGTGTTGCCGCCGAGACAGGACACGAAGACCAACCCGGCCGGT
The DNA here is from genome assembly GCF_006715105.1 of Micromonospora sp. A202. Lineage (NCBI taxonomy): Bacteria > Bacillati > Actinomycetota > Actinomycetes > Micromonosporales > Micromonosporaceae > Micromonospora > Micromonospora sp. A202. Next base: position 4,181,394 of record NZ_VFMP01000001.1, read on the forward strand.
TCGTCGACCGCCACGTCGACCGGCTGCAGCAGCACATCCTGTAGGTCGATCGTGCCGGTGATCGCGTGCCGGCCGTCCGCGTGCCGGGTGATCACCGAGACGGCTGCCGTCTGCGGTACGCCGGACCGGTAGGTCCTGGCAACGTAGACGCGTGCTTCGGTGCTGTCCACCGCCGCGGCGATGATCCCCGCGAAGCCGTCCTCGTCACCGATCACGTCACGTTCGCTGAGGTCGGTCGGGGCGAGTACTCGCACGTGCATGTCGACTCCCACCGGCGGCGCACCGCCCTGGTGCACCACGTAGAGCCGCTGGGCGGCCGGGTCGAGCGCCACGTCGACCACGCCCAGCCCGATCGGCCGGCTGATCCCCGGTTGTGGCATGCCTGCGGTCACCTCGAAGCGCTGCACGGAGAAGTCGTGGTGGCCACCGTTGACCACGAATCCGTGGTTGCCCTGCGGCTGCACGCTGAGCGCGCGCGGCCCGTGGCCTACGGAGGCCGTCTGCGCCTGAGTCAGTGCGAGGTCCCAGCTGCTCAGGGTGCCGTCCTCGTCGGGGCGGTCGTGAGGTGAATGGGTGGCGAAGACCCGCCCGCCGGCGCCCTCGCGGGACACCGCCACCGCCGCGACGGCGCCCGGACCCCCCAGGGACACCGTCGTCACGAGCGGCGCTGCCGGCACCGGCGGGGGTACGTGCACGATCGCCTCCCGCCGGACGCCGGCCATGCTGGCCGAGACGTCGATCGGCTGCGGACCGGTGGGTGCCAGCACGTCGATCGCGAAGTCAGCCGTGGAAGCTCCCGCGACGACGTCGACTCCACTGGGAACCTTGACCAGATCGGGCCGACTGCTCTGCAGGGTGACCCGCTTACCGCCGGCCGGTGCCGGGCCGGTGAGCAGCACCCGGCCGGTGGCCCGGGCCCCGACGAAGAGCCCGGTGGAGGCGTGTTCCACCCGCTTGAGTGACACCGAGTCGAGGGACTCCATCGCCTCGTACTGGATGTTGACGTCGACCTGCTGCAGGCCGGTGAACGGGACAGTCACCGAGTCGTAGGCCAGCGTCCAGCCGCCGGTGAGGCCACGCCCGTACAGGCTGAACAGATGTTCCTTACCGGCGACGGCGGCCGTGTCGCCGGTCCACACCTGGGTGGCCGGGTCGAAGCGCAGCACCAGCTCCTGGGTGGCCGGTGGACCGGTCAGGTCGTGCACGCCGAGGTCAAGGTCGCGCTGTTGGGAGAAGCCGGCATGCGTGACCGTCATCGGCAGGCTGTTGTCGTTGCCGGCCATCCCCCTAAGGTTGACGGTGACCCCGACCACCTTCAATTCGGCCAGCCCGGGCGCCAGCTTGGCCAGTGGCAGGTCGAACCACAGCGACTTGCCGTTGACGAACCGGTTGATCGCCGCGGTGTGCGCGCCGACGGTGAACGCGTTGTGGATCACCTGGGTGCCGTCCTGGACGGCCAGTGGGCGCCCCTTGGCCCGGTGGCGGTCGCGCTCAGCCACCGGGTCCCGGGTGAAGATGGCGTTCATCATCAGGTCGTAGGTGCCCACCGGGAAGTCGGGCGTGACCTTCTCGTCCAGGTCCAGATCCAGGTCCGGGTAGGCCAGCGCCGCGGTTTGTCCCGAGATGCTGCCGGGATTGCCGCGGTCCAGGATGTAGAGCTTCAACGCCCGCTGGGCCCGTTGGCTCCAGAGGTCCAGAGCGTCGAAGAGGCAGACCAGGCCGCGCAGCAGCCGTGACACCGGCGACTTGGCCGGCCGGTCGTCGGTGTCCACCGAGTCCAGGTCCTGGATCGCCTCTCGGGCGCGCCGTTTGAGGTCGGCGATGGCCGCCGTCGTGCCGGCGATCTGCCGCAGCCGCAGGGTCGCCAACCGCCAGCTGTGGCAGGCCTCGGTCATCTCGATCAGCAGGTCCCGCAGCGGCCCGTCACCCTGGGCGGCGCGCAGGTCGGCGGCGACCCGGCGCAGGTGCACCACCCGCCCGGAGCCGGGGCTGCCGATCTGGGCCCACTGACCGTGCGCGTCCAGGCCCACACCGGCCGCGGCCAGCTGAGTGGTGGCGGGCAACCCGGCGAGGTAGGGGCCGCCAGCCGCGGTGCCGGCGTCGACCAGCAGGGTGGTGTCCGCCGGCAACAGCAGCCCCGCAGCGCCCTGGGGCTGGGTGGGGTCGGGTGCGCCGAGCACCTGGGCGATCGTCGTGACCAGGTCAAACCCGGAGACAGCGCCGGAGCCGTACGAGATCAGTGCCTCGGCGGCGGTCAGGTCGCCGAGCCGTTCCTGGATGCGTAGCACACTCTGGCCGATCAGCTGCCCGGATGCCTGCTGGGCCTGCTCAGCGGCTGCCCGTCGGCGCCGGGCGCTCTCCCCGATGGTCTCCTCCAGCGGCCCGTGGTCGCCCAGCAGCGCGGTCAACTGGGTGCGGATCGCCTCCCGTGCCCGCAGCAGCCGTTGCTGGTCGCCGGCGAGCAGCAACGGGCCGTCGCCGGGCGCGAACAGCGCCGCCCGGAGGGTGTCCGCCGCTGCGCGCCGCTGCCCGGCGTAGAAGTCCACCGCCGGCACGAGGTCCAGCTCCAGGTCGCGCTCCACGCCGACCTCGGTGCGGTGATCGGCCATCAGGGCGCGCAACTGTGGTGCCATGGTGCCCGGGCGGAACCACTCGACGGCCGCGCACTCCCGTTCGGCCGGCACCAGGTTCCCGGAGCGGAACTCGTACCACGCCTGCCTGCCGCGCTGTTCGGCCCAGCGGTTGCCACCGCGGCCGGAGAGCAGCGGGCGTAGCTCCTCGTCGTACTGCTCGGGGGTGCGGGCCAACACCTCGGCGGCGCGGGCGCCACCCGGCACCCCCGGCTCCCCCTTCGGTCCCTGTGGCCCCTGGTTCTCCGGTTCGTTCGGTATTCCAGGCCCACCTGGTCCACCGGCACCGCCCGAACCACCCGGGCCGCCGACTCCGACGAAGGCGTTGGTGCCGGAGGCCTCGATGAAGAAGACGTGCACCGGACCTCCGGCCCCTCCGGGGCCGCCCGGATGACCCCGCAGACCCGGATGCCCGCCGATCGGCGGCGGGGGCGGTGGAGGTAGCGGCGGCAGCGCCGCGCTCCGCGAGACGCCCGGATCGTTGACCGGTGGGCCGGGATCGCCGGTCACACCCGTGCCGCCCCGCTGCCCGGTGCTGGTGGCGGAGACGTCCGTCAGCCTGCGGGCGTAGATCACCAACTGACGGCCGGGGAGGCCCTCCTCGCCCTGCCCCGCGGTGCCGGGCACCTGCATCGCCAGCGAGGGCGTACCTGTCGGGCCGGCGCCGACCACCTCGTCACCGACGATGGCGACGTTGCGAAGGGTGCGGATCACCGCGCCGAGCAGCACCACCCGGCGGCCGATGAAGACCAGTTGGCGACCACTGTCGGCGGTCGAGGGCCGCAGACCGTCGACGAACGCCTGATCGATGCGGATCTCGTCACGGATGTGCAGTCCGAAAACGTCCACTGTGCTCAGCTCTCCTCGATCGCGGCGGTGGTGGCCGGCGGGTTGGGGTCGATCACCGCGCGGTCGAGGACCTCGGTGTAGACCGTCCGCAGGGCTTCGCCCGGACCGGTGACCGCCCAGCCGCGCTGGCGTTCCTGCACCACGACCCGGCCGGCGCGCAGCTCACGCATGAGCTGATCCGGTGGCGCCCCGGCGGCCACCCACTCCAGGCGCATAGCGGCGATGCCACCGGCCGGCGCGGGCAGGGCGGTGACCCGCCAGCCGTCACCGGGCGTGCCGGTGGTGCCCTCCTGCGCCCGGACGCCGATGTCGGAGCCGATGTCGGAGCTGGCCAGGAAGGGGTCGGGCATTCTGCGCTCGTGACGCATCGTGAACTCGCTGGCGGCGGCGAGCTTGCCAAAGACGTTGACCCGCACTCCGGTGGACCCGAACTTCTTGACCTTGATCTGCCGGTGCGGGGGCAGCTGGACCAGGTCGGTGGTGACCACCCGGGACACCGCGCAGCCGGGCAGTGAGTGCGGCTGGAAGCGCACCAGCCCCAGCCGCAGGAACGGCCACACCGCGAGATCGACGTCCACGTCAATGTCGGCGAACCACAGGTCTCGCTCGGCGTCGAAGTGCACCGGGTGCCCGACCACGGTGACCTGCCGGCCGCCCGCGGCCGGGTCCAGCAGCGTGACCGTGGTCGTGACCTGACCCGGCGTGTCGAAGTCGCCAGCGACAAAGTGCTGCTGGTCGCCGAGGCCGATTTCCTCGATCGGGTCGCTGCCCCAGCGGGTGACGAGGCCGGACAGCGCCCGGCCCTCCTCGGCGTCACCGTCGGCCGGGCTGGCGAAGAGGACCACGCCAAGCAACTCGCCCTCACCGGTGCGGTTCCAGCGGCGGTTGAGCCACACTCGCACACCCATCGTCTCCCGGGTGCTGGTCCACTCGCCGAACTCCATGCCCCTGGTGAAGCGGAACGACGGCACCACCGAGTGCACGTCCGGTGGTGGCGGCACGGCCCGGTTGGGCACGTGCACCAGCATCGGGCTGCCCTCGCGCAGTTGACTCTGGTCACCGTCCGGCACCGGAGGGAAGTACTCACGGAACCGGGTGGACCCGACCGGCCGGTAGGCGATCGCCCGGTGCCGGGTGTCACCGAAGAACTGCGACGCGGTCAGCACCGCCGGCCCGCCGCCGCGCTCCAGGTCGACGGGGGCGAGCGTGGCGGTGCGCGCCTGCGGGTCGACGCTGCCGGTACCGGCGTCCACCGCTTCGAGCCAGGACGCCGCAAGGTGCACCCGGCCGGTGGTCGGCCGGTGCGCCTGCACCTGCGCGGTGACGGTGACCTGCCCGGTCAGGCCGGTCGCGGTGACAGTGGGAGGCCCGGTCAGGGCCGGCGCCACCAGCGGCTTCTGCACCGCGTGCACCACGGTGACCGGTTGCCGGGAGGACAGGCCCAGAACCTGACCGTCGAGAACGTCCTGAGGGTCGGCGACGCCGACGGCGAGGTGGTCCAGCCGGTCGGGGTGCAGCGTGCTGGACAGCTCGAAGGTCTGCTCCACTCCGGGGGGAACCTCGACGGTCATCACCGATCGGCCACCGGACTTCTTCACCGAGACCTGCACCGTGTTGGAGCCGGCCGCCGGGCGGACCACCAGTTTCGCCGGCGGCAGATCTGGCCAGCTGCCCCCGTACCCCATGCTCACCACGGGCGAGGCACCCGGCACACCGCCGACGGCCACGCCCGCGACGGCCGGGTCCGGCAGGTAGGGCAGCAGGGCGGCCGGCGCGTCGATCACCACGTAGGCGCCGTTGGGCAGTGCCCGGCCGCGCGGCACCGGCAGACTGCCCTTGACCTGCCTGGTCGGGTCGCTGGTGACCACCTGCAGACCCGGTTGGGGCACCATCGCACCGTTCGGGCCGGGCACCATCGGGTCGAGGAACGAGCCCTCCTCCCGGCGGGCGACGGCGAACATCCGCTCACGGACCGCCGGGGTGGCCTGCGGCCCGAAGGCCGCGTCGAACATGCCGTGCCGCTCGGCCAGCATCTGCGGGCTGTCCGGTGCGGCGACGTGCCGCTCGCAGGTGCCCAGCAGGGCGCCCTGGCCGTCGCTGCGCACGACCAGCCGGAGCAGCGACTCGCCCTCGGTGAAGCGCCTGGTCGGCACCAGGGTGGGTGAGCCGGCCGCCTCGTGGCGAAGGTAACGCACCGCGGGCAGCACCTGCGTCGGATCGCAATCGTCCGGGTCGATCGCGGTGCCGGCGATGTCCACCGCCCGGGCCCGGAGCTGATAACTGTGTCCGTAGCGCAGCCGTGGCAGCGTGCCCGGCGCGGCGGTGATCTCCGCGCGCAGCGGGTAGCCGGGCGCGAGGACGGTGTCGATCTCCTCCACCTCCGGGCTGTTGCGGCCGTCGCCGCCCACCTTCGGCCCCGGCTTGCCGACCGACAGGCCCCAGCCGTCCCACCCGGCGATCTCCTCGCCGACGATGAGCCGGGCGACGCCGAACTCGTCATCTTGCTGGGCGGCGACCACCGCTTCGGTGCGGCCCTCGTCGTCGGCGTCGACCGTCATCTCACCCACCGTGTAGCGCACCCGGCGGCGCATGAGCGACCGGAACGGCCCGCTGTCGGTGGCCACGTCCACCCGGTAGCCGGTGGTCACGTCGTCGGCGAACAGCACCGCCGGGGCCTGCACGCCGGCCGAGGCGATCGCGTCGGTACGGGTGGTGGCGTGGCTGACCACCGTCTCGGCGCGGGCCTGCTGGCCGAGGGTCAGACCGACGTCGCGGCGCACCGGCAGCCGGACCGGCAGCGGCTCGCCGGAGCGCGCCGACGCGGTCGACGCCGCCGCCAGCTGACCGCTCAGGCTGGCCACATCCACACTGGTCAGCACGTAGGTGGTTGCCGGGTTACGCAGGTTGAGCACCCCACCGACGATTTCGGCGCGGGCGTCCGGCTCGGTGGCCATGGTGAACCGGCGCGCGGACAGGTCGCTGACCACCGCGCTGAACGGTTGGGAGCGGGGCACCGGACCGTCCAGCGGCTGACCAGCCGCGTCCACCACCCGGACGGTGCGCGCGCCGTCGAACGCCGCCATCTCCAGATCAACGCGCAGACCCAGCGGTACGGAGAGTGCGGGGTGCGCCATCAGCAGGGTGCAGACCTGGTGGAAGTCGGCCTGGGCGACCGAGTTGACCCCGGTCAGCGGCCCGCCGGCGGCCCGCCCGTCCGGGTCGGGTGCCCTGCGAGGGCCGCCTGCGCGGCGCAGCCACCGGGCGTAGGCGGCGATCGGCAGCGCCAACGCCAGATCCTCGTGGCCCTCCTGGCGCAGCCGCTGGACCGCGGTGGCCAGCATCGTGTTCGACGTTGCCGCCGGGGCGAGCAGGGCGGCGCCGGCCGGGAGTCCCATCGCCCGAGCCACCCGGGCATCGCCCTCCACAGTGGCAAGTGCGGCGATCGCCCGTCGGACGACATGGTCGGCGCCCAGCGAGCCGGTGGGGCTGGTGTCGTTGACACTGCCGTACATCTGCTCCAGAGCCGTCGCGGTGGCGGCGAAGGCCGGCCCCGGTCGGGCGGCTCCCAACGCGCGGCGCCCGCCAGCCTTGGTGAGCACCCTGGTGGCCGGGCCGAAGAGCGCCGTCCACAGCGGTGCCGACGCCGGACCACTGCGCCGGGTCAGCGGCTGCGGCTCGCCGCCACCGGTGTCGGCCAGGAAGAGCGGCCCGAGGGCGTTGACCACCGCCGGCCAGTTCGCCAGCGGCGTACCGCCGATCGTGGTGATGCCCTGACCGCGCGGGGCGGCGACCAGGCTGAGCTGCGCCTTGCCGTCGGCGAAGCCGGCCGGCAGAACGGTCCAGAGCACGCTGTACGTCATCGTCTACTCCTGTGCGAACGCGGCGCAGTAGGTGTCCCACGGGCGCGGGCCGGGCCGCCCGGTCGGCGCCATCAGCTGGGCGAAGGTCGGATCGGCGCTGGGGCCGGCGAAGCGGCGCTCCATGGGGACCACCACCGACTCGCTGAAGAACAGCACCTTGATCTCCACGGCGATCTCGGCGTAGCCGAACAGCTCATTGGAGTTGAGGTCGTAGTCGAGGGTGAGCGTCAAGGTGATCGAGACGCTGATGATGCTCAGGACCTCGACCTCCCCGCGGATGCGGAAGTAGCCGCCGATACGGGCGATGTCCTTGCTGGCGTCGATGTCGAACAGCACACCGCCCATCGCCTCCACCGAACCGCGGGCCACGAACAGGTCGACCGAGAGCGAGGCGCCGAACTCCAGGGCACCGACCAGCTTGATCAGACCGGTGGTGGCCAGGCCGATGGCGAGGTGCCCACCCCCGCCGAGCGCGGCGATGGTCAGCCGGAACGGGTTGTCCGGGGTGGAAAAAGCAAGATCGAAGGAGAGCGGGTACGGGTCGCCGGTGAAGTTCAGTTCGGCGCCGGCGGAGATGGCGATGTTCTCCAGCGCGAAGACGCCGATCGCCAGCGACGGCACCGGGAAGCTGAAGCCGGACCGCACTCCGGTCGGGGTCACGGTCAGCGCCGGCGGATCGGAGAAGCCCTCCTGATCGATCAACTCGGCCAGGGTGGCAATGAAGGCGAGCACCTGGCCGTAGCGCAGCGCGCCCAGCTTGATGTCGACGTCGGGCTTGCCGGCGTCCCTGCTGGTGAACCGAATGCTCTTGATCGGCACGCTGAGCAGCGGCACGGTGTCGAAAGCCGGCGTGGTGGTGGAGTGGATCTGCAACTCCACCTGTTCGACCAGGCACTCGCTGGTGGACCGGGTCTCCAGCCGGGCGGTGTCCACCTCGGTGGTCTGGGTGATCCTCAGGTTGGCCTTGTTGGCGTCACCGGGGTTTTCCCGCAGCGGCCGCAGCACCACGAAGCCCTGGTGGAAGCGGGCCTGCGGCTTGTCGCCGAAGAGCTTGGTGTCCCAGGTCAACACCTGCGAGGCCACGCCGTCGATCAGGTCGCTGACCATCTTGTAGGCCTTGCCCAACTCCCGGACGATGCCTTCGTCAGTGGGCAGCAGATCCTTGATCCTGGCCAGACCCAGCAGCTTGTCGGCGTCCTTGAGGAACGACAGGTCCATCGCCCCGGCTGCCAGGGTGGACACGTCCGCACCCGCCAGCGCCCCGAACTGCCGGGAGATCGCCGAAGGGCTCAGGGCGAGGGCGGCCAGCCCACCGGTGGCCTTCTGCGCCAGACCGACCGCCGGCGACTCGCCGATCAGCTTCAGGAAGACCTGTCCCTGGGCGTTCGCCCCGTCGAAGAGCGCCTGCGTGTACGGCGCGGCGTACTGCAGCACCGCCTCTTTCGCCCCCGGCGCGTAGCGGTCCAGCGCGGCGATGCGCCCGACGATCTGCTGGGCGACCGGCAGCCCGGTGGCGGCATCCAACGCCAGGTCGACCTTGCGGGTGAGCACCGTCGTGGCCTGCTCCGGGGTGGGCACCTCCAGGTCGGCCGCCGACCCCGCCGCCGACCGGGTCGCCGCTGGTGCGGGCTCCGGCATCGGGGCGACCGCCATCGGCTGCCCACCGGTCTGGATGGTCCGGAAGACGTTCTCGGACTCCTGTGCTCCGCCGCCGAGGGTGTCCCACAACGCCCGGGCTTGCGCATCGGAGGCGGTGTTGGGCACGAAGAGCAGCGGCAGCGCGAACGGCACCGGGCTGTCCTCATGGTCGTAGCCGATCAACTGATAGGCGAATGGTGTGGCGGCGTCCAGCCGCAGCACCCGTGAGCCGGTCATTCCACCGGCCGGCTGGAAGGCCTCCAGCGGCGGGGTCACCGTGGTGATGACATCGACTCGGGTGAACGGCCAACGCCGATGAGCATCGCCGCCCACGTCGTCCACCGACTTGGCGGGCGGCACGAACGGCATCTGCGGATCGGTGACCAGGATGGTCGCCGCGGTGCGCAGAGCGGCAACCCGGGTGCTGCCGCTCTCGAAGCGCCGAACCGTCTCCTCGGTGAAGATCGCCCGGTGGCCGAACGGGTAGAGCCGGCCCACCACGACGATCCGTTGAGCCTGGTCGCGGCCCATCGACGTGTCGTGGCGCCACTGCGCGACGGTGGCGGCGATCTGCTCGGGCGTGGAATCCGGCGGCGGGTCGGGCCAGTCACCACGCACGCTGAGCCAACCGCCGAGGCTGCTCAGTGCGAGCCGCCGCACGGTGGCCGGCGCGATGGTGCGCGACTGCTCGGAGATCTCGACGCACAGGTCGGCCCTGAGGGTGTTCTTGAGCCGTGCGTCGTTGACGTCGTCGGCCCACCCCGGCTGCGGTGCACCGCTCTGCGGGTTGTGGGTGAAGCGCGCCGCCAGCGGCACTTCGGCGCTGGCCGAGAAGTCCACCGAGGTGACCTCCAGCCGGGTGCTCCACAGGGCGGTACGGCCGGCGTTCGCCCGGGCTGCGGCGGCGTGCCGCAGCCGGACGTGGCCACCCGGGGACTGGAGGCTGAGCAGGTAGGGCAGGCGAAACTGCGACGCCTGCGGAAAGCCCGGCGGCGGAGCGGCTGCCAGCGCGGCGTCGGCGGCGCGGGCTCTGGACGTACCACTGGATGGGGGTGGGCTGACGGCGGCCCGGCGGGCCGCGCGGTCCTGGCGCCGGTCGTCTGCCGCGCCCGGGTCCCCCGGCCGACCAACCTGCCCGGCCATCGTGGCGGCGACCAGGTGGTACGCCGAGGTGGCCGGCCGAGGTGGCCGGGCGTCGAGCGGGTCGACCGCGCCACCCTGTTCACCGGGGACGATCTCCAGCCGGGAGATCGCGGCCAGGATACCGGCGACGGACAGGTCGATCGGGCCGTCCGACGGGCGCACCACGAGCACCACGTCGCTGGGTGGCGTGAAGATCGGCTTGGTCTGCACCAGTCGCGGGCTGGCGCCCCGGGCGGCGTTCTCCAGGAGTTGCTGCGGGGGGAACTGCACCCACAGGTGTCCCTGGGCAGCGCCGGCCACCAGCTTCAGGTCGTGACCGGTCGGTGGGCCGGGGCGCAGTTGCGGCTGCAGGTTGCTGACCGACACCTGCAACACGAGCTGGTCCTCGGCCCGGGTGAGGGCGAACGACGGCGAAAAGGCCATACGCCCACCCTGGCCTCCACCGCCCGCGACGACATCGGTAGCTGCTGCCCATATCTCGCCGGACCGCTACCTACGTTGCGCGTGCCGCCACCACCGCGTCTCAGCAAGGCAGGTCTCATCTGACACGTCGAGGATCAGGTACTCGTCGTGGCCGCAGAGTCGAATGGTTGCTGGTGGCGTGGCGTGTTGTGGCGAGTTGGTTGCCAGTTCGGTGGCTCCGGGTGGAGGGCGGTACACATCGTAGGCGAGCGGGTAGCCACCTGCTTTCGTGTCGTACCCTGGCGGGATGCTCGCCCGGCTGCCGCACCTGGGCTTGCGGGCTGCTGACGTCGAAGGAGTCGCACCTTCCTCGGCACTCGGGAGCCTCTTGGCAGGGCACGCCGCAGCGCAGGCGCGGGGTCTGCCGTTCGTGATCACGAACGCGACGGGCCACGTGCGGCGGGTGCTGGAGATGACCGGCCTGTACCCGTTCCTCAGCTCTTCGTAATACTCGCAGGTAGGTGCAGTCAACGACGGTGGGGCGGGCTCAGGTTGAATGCGGTCGTGAATGATCCGTTCGAGGCCGCCGGGGAGTTGCGGGACGCGTACCGGCAGGTCGACTGGGCTGCCACCCCGTTGGGTCCGGTGACGTCATGGAGCCCTGCCCTGCGCGCTGCGGTGAATCTGGTGGTCCGCTCCCGGGCCGCCGCCACCCTGTTGTGGGGTCCGCAGTTCGTGTTGCTGTACAACGAGGCGTACGTGCCGATCCTGGCCGAGAAGCACCCAACGGCGCTGGGCCAGCCCGCTCAGGAGGTCTTCCCCGAAGTCTGGGAGGACATCGAAGGGCTCCTGGGGTCGGTGGCTGCCGGTCAGGGCACCGTGTGGATCGAGAACTTCCGACTCCTCATCCAGCGCCACAACACGCTCGAAGAGACATACTTCACGTTCTCCTATTCCGCAGTCGCGGGTGAGGACAACCAGATCGAGGGTGTGCTCGACATCGTCTCCGAGACCACCGGGCAGGTTGTCGCGCATCGCAGGCTCTCCATGCTCAGGCGCCTCGTCAGCCAACTCGCGGATGTGGACAACTCGCAGACCCTGCTGGACCGGGCGTTGCCTGTGTTGCGGGAAGACATCGGGGACCTGACCTTCGTTGACATCTTTCTACCCGGCACACCGACCACCACCGCTGTGGGTACGGTCGGCGGGGCGGCCCGGCGAGACATCGACCTCACCGCGCTCGGCGACGAGCGGGCGGTGTCCATCTGGCTCAGCACCGGCGACCCCGCGCAGGATGGTGTCCTGACCGTGCACCTGAGCCCGTTCCTGCCGGTGAACACCGCGTTCCAGGAATTCCTCGAACTGATCAGCGCCACCCTTGAGCAGAGCCTGGCTCGCATCTCCGCTCGCCAGAACGAACGCCGCGCCGCTGCGCTGGAACGCGACATGTCCGAGACACTGCAGCGCAGCCTGCTCACCACACCCGTCCAACCAGATCACCTACAGGTCGCGATGCGCTACCAGCCGGCCGCGGAGCAGGCTCAGGTCGGCGGCGACTGGTACGACGCCTTCCTCCTGCCCAACGGGTGCCTGACCGTTGTCGTCGGGGACGTCACCGGCCACGACCGGCACTCCGCGGCCGCGATGGCACAGGTCCGCAACCTGGCCCGCGGCATCGGGTACACGCTGCAGCAGCCCCCCGCCAAGGTCCTGAGCGCCCTGGACGCGGCGATGTCCGGTCTGGCCGTCAACGTCTACGCGACCGCGATCCTGGCCCAGGTGGAGCAGGACGCCTGCGACGCCGAGCAGGGTCTACGCACGCTGCGATGGTCCAACGCTGGTCACCCGCCGCCGGTTCTACTCCACCCTGACGGCCGTGCGGAGGTCCTGAACGCCACACCAGAGCCGTTGCTCGGCACCCGCCTGAAGGTGGACCGTCACGACCACACGGCCATTCTGAAACCCGGCTCCACCGTCGTGTTCTACACCGACGGTCTGGTCGAGCGACGCGCCACGGGCATCGATGAGGGAATCGCCAATCTCGTCGCCCTGCTGGGCAACCGGCAGAACTACACCGCCGAACAGGTGTGTGACCTCCTGCTCGATCACTTCGGCTACACCACCGAAGACGACATCGTTCTCGCAGTCGTCCACGCGTACCCCGAGAACGGTCCACGACCAACTGAAGCAGGCCCGGCAATCCTGCCGCGCGATCTCGCCCCCGACCACAGCGCGTGACGTTCAGTCTGGACTACCGCCGACATCGCTCGGGACCAGCCCACACACCTCGCTCCGAACGAACACACGAGGCCGGACACGCTCGCGTCAACCCACGGGGCCGCGACCGGCGGTGCTGACGACCGTCATCATGATCAGGGTGCACAGCAGTGTCCAGCTCAAAGAGCAGACGGGTGGGCTCGATTTCCGGTCACTCCTGCGGCGCGATCAGCCGGTCGTCGGTGGCGTCGCGGACCGTGATCGCCTCCACCGGACACGAGTCGGCGGCATCGAGGACGACCTCGGCCGGGGCGACGACGTCGGCCAGCGGCGCGGACAGGCCGCCAACCAGGCGGAAGTGCTCGGGAGCGGTACCGGCGCAGACGCTCGTGCCGATGCAGCGGCGAGAGTCCACCCCGATCCGCCACGTCGTACTCACCAGGCCACCGGCATGCCGAGCAGGCCCCGCACCAACATGCCCCGCTTCCAGTCCAGCTCGGCTTCCGGTACGGCGAGCCGCAATCCGGGCAGGCGGGTCACGAGGGTGGCGACGGCGACCTGCAACTCCATGCGGGCAAGCTGCGCGCCGACGCAGTGGTGTACGCCGTGCCCGAAGCCCAGGTGCGGGTTCTGCTCGCGTTCGAGATCCAGCCGGTCCGGGTCGGCGAAGACGGTACCGTCCCGATTCGCCGATGACAGTGAGCCGAGAACCGGCTCACCTGCCCGGACCAGCACCCCGCCGACCTCGACGTCCTCCTTGGCGTACCGGGCGAAGGAAGAGCCGACGCCGAGCGGCACGTACCGCAACAGTTCCTCGACCGCGGCCGGCACCAGCGACGGGTCAGCCCGCAGCCGAGCAAGCTGGTCCGGGTTGTGCAGCAGGACGTAGACGAAGTTGGGGATCTGCGTCACCGTGGTCTCGTGGCCTGCCGCGAGCAGCCCTCCGGCCAGCTCCACCAGCTCGGTCTCGCTGAGCCGATCCTGATTCTCGTCGCGGGCCTGCACCAACGCGCCGAGCAGGTCGTCGATCCCCGGCTCGCGGCGGCGCTCGGCGACCAGATCACCGATGTAGCCCCAGAGATTGTTCAGGTACTCCTGGATCGTTTCCAAGGGCAGGGAGGTGGTCGAGACGATCGCCTCGGACCAGATGTGGAAGCGGTCCCGGTCGGCGTACGGGACCCCGAGCAGCTCGCAGATCACCTGGATCGGCAGCGGCGTGGCGACGTGCTCCACCAGGTCGGCCGGAGGACCGAGCCGGACCATGTTGTCGACCAGCGCGTCGGCGATCTCCTGGGTTCGGGGTCGCAGCGCCTCTACCCGACGTGCCGTGAACGCCTTCGCCACCAGCCGGCGCAGCCGAGTGTGATCGGGCGGGTCCATGGTCAGCATGCCGCTGTACTGCTGACGCGGGGTGAGCCTGGGCTCGTCGCGCTGGACGGCCGGGGCGCGGCCGAACCGCACGTCGCCGAGGACCGTACGGACGTCCTCGTACCGGGTGGCGAGCCATGCCTCCTCGCCGTAGGGGAGCTTCACCCGGGTCATCGGCTCGTTCTCGCGCAGCTCGCCATAGGTCGGATCCATGACGAGGCGGTCGGGCACACTGAACGGGTACGGCCGCGCTGGCGGAACGGTTCGGCTCTCGGCGGTCTGCGCGCTCTCCGTCATCCGGATTCCCTTCGTCGAGACGGCGTGATCCTCAGGCCGGTGCCACGTGCGCAGCGGCGCCGGTGGCCAGCAGCCAAGCCTTGCGGACAGCACACGCTGACGCTCAGTAATCTTTCGAAATCGGATCGTAGCGGGAAGACATCGATGATCGCCATGGGGGCCGGTCCGCGTCCGGACACGACAGCGTTCTCGTGGCGAACACGCCTGATCGGCGGGTACAGCGTTCAGGCGGGCACCTCCGCAGGACGGCTGCCGTGGTTCGGTCGGTCACGATCTCGCGGTGCGGAACGCGAGCAGAACCGCGACTATGGTCCTGCTCGCGTTCTTGGCTGTCGAGCACCCCTGCGTCGGGATTTTCGCCGCTGGGCGTCGATCGCTCCGCTACGGCAGCAGGGGCAGGATGGGGCAGTTGGAGACAGCCGGCCAGCCGGCCAGGCGGTGGGTAAGCCAGTCCACGGCCGTGGACTGGTCGGTGAGCAAAGGCCCAAAGTGGTTGAGCAGCGCGCTGCTGCCCTTGGGCAGGTTGATCGGGTCGTAGACGACCTTGCCGCCGAGGCCGCACCAGTCGACGGCCATCGTGCGTGCCTGTGCGTGCGGCACGAGATTGTCGTTGACACCGGTGGCGACGCGCACGATGCCGGTGGGCTTACGCGTGCCGAGGAGTTGGTCGTTGATGAACACACGCAGGACGGGTTCGGCTCCGATGATCTCGGCCACGGACTCGCCGTTGGTGGTCCATGTCGAGGAGCGTGTTCCGGAGTACGCGATGATCGCGTCGCCGACACACATGGTTGACATGTCGTGGAGCGCGGCGCGGCCGTTGTCGCTGAGGTACCGATCGAACAGTGGCCGAATTTCCGGCTTCGCCTGCAGGAAGCCGTTCACCGACCAACCGAGCGCACCCAGTAGTTCACTGCCGTCGATTGCGGCGGTCACGTCGGCCAGGTTGGCCGGCGGGGCGCCGGCGTAGGTGGCCTTGAGTGCGACGTCGGGCGCGTAGGTCGCCTGGAGTTCGGCTGCTGAGGCGACTGCACCGCCGCCCTGGCTGTAGCCGTAGAGGCCTACGGGCGCCTGTGCGGTGATTTTGGTGTTCGGGAGCGCCTTGGCCGCCCGCGCGGCGTCGAGTACGGCGTGGCCGCTGTCGATCCGGTTGACGTAGGTATGCAGCCGGTCGGTCGTGCCGAGTCCGACGTAGTCGGTCTGCACGACCGCGATGCCCTTGGCGAGGAGCCGGTACATGGCGAGGATCTCGTAGCCGACCGAGACGGTGCTCTGTTCCTTGCCGATCCCCAGGATGAGACCCCGCTGCAGGGCCAGCGATGTGGAGCACTGGTCGCCCTGGCCCATCGTGCCCGGCGCGAGGACCACCAGCGGCCTCGGTCCCATCCCCAGCCAGGGTGCGGCGGGTTCGAGGTAGGCGCCAGTGACGGCGACCGGGCTGCCGGTGGAGTCGGTGGACTTGTACATGATCCGGGTGGCGCTGCCCGGCATGCTGGAGTTGATACCCGGCAGGTTCAGGGCCAGATTGAGCGGTTCGGTGCGGATCAGCCCTCCGTTGGCTGCCGGTAGGTTGGCCGGCGGCGTGTAGAAGGCGGGGATGGTGATGCCGCGCGAGGTATCGGCCTGAGCGGGGATCGCCCCGAGGCCGACGCTGGCGAGGGTTCCGGCGAGCAGCGTGGCGGAAACGCGGGTGCGTAACGACATGTACGCCCTTTCTCGTGTCGCCGCAGACTTGGCTGCATCAATGCGCGAGCGGCGGTTACCGGACGGTAACCGGGAGAACCGAGAACCTCCAGAGGGGCGTCTTATCACTACGGCGTCCACGATTCGAGCGATGTTCCGGAGGGCTCACTCACGTGGGCATGCAACCCGGAGCAGTGCGCGCTCCTATGTGACTGGACGACGCAGCCGCCGGTCGCCAACCTGCGCACTGTGCACGACGCCGACGGGCGCAACCAGCAGCGCAGAAACTGGTACCGACAAGCCAGAACGTGTGACATCATCATTACCGTTCGGTAACATGAGCCACTTCGAGGAGCATGTTGGTGCTGTACGGGTCGCCGCCGTCACGTCGCCGAGATGCCCTGCGTAACCGTGCCGCCATCGTCCAGGCCGCCAGCGACCTGATGACCGGCGTCCGTTCGGAGCCGCCGATGCCCGAGATCGCCCGCCGGGCGGGCGTGGGACAGGCCACCATCTACCGGCACTTCCCTGACCGGCGCGCCCTCGCCGAGGCGGTGGTCACCTACCAGGTCGACCGGCTCGAGATCGTCGCAGCGACCGTCGATCATCCGGCGGCGTTCCGCGCGCTGCTGCTGGAGGTGCTGCGCACGCAGGTTGCGATGCGCTCGCTCGTGCCGCTCGCCCTCAAGCTTGAACAGGGCAGCCGTAACCGCCTCCAGCACCGAGTCATTGCCGCGCTCACCGGGCCGCTGCGCCGCGCGCAGGCCAGCGGGCATGTACGCGCCGACCTCGCACCGGCCGACCTGGCGTTGTTGTTCGCGATGGTGCACGGCGCGGCCGAGGCCGGCGTTGCAGCCGAACGTTCGGTGGACCTGCTGCTGGACGGCGTGTTCTGCAGTCCGGCGTGAAGGTCGGGCGCTCGGACCGGCTGCGGCTGAGGCCGGCATGACCGGCCGCTCAGCCGGACCGAGATGGGGCTGTGATCTGCCACGACGTTGAGCGCGGGATCATCCGGGTCCGCGATCGCAGCTGGACACAGGTGATACGACGTCAGGCCAGACTGGTAGGACGCACCGACCACGACCCCTGGCGGGAGCGGCGTCTGTACTGCGTCGTCGCGCAGTAGGACTGTGCCGATCAGTTGATCCAGGTTGCGCAGCCGGTCCCGGATCAACTGGGAGACCACCGTGTCGGCGAGGTCAGCGCAGCGGTGAGCCTGCGGGTCGTGACCCTATCCTTCTGATCCGGAGGGGATCTCGACCACCACGACGTGGGGGTTGGACCCGGCCGGAACCTGCACCGTGACGTCGTGCCCGTTCCCGGTGACACGCAGGGTGCTGGGGACCGCCACGCCGTCCGCGTACAGACCGATCGCATGCACCACCTCCGGCCTCCCCGACGGTGAGGTGAGGTGCCACTCCAGCGTGCCGGAGGCCGTCAGACCCGGATCGGCGGGCCGGGAACCGTAGATCGCGTGACCGGCCTCCCGCAGGACCTCGCCGAGCTCACGCATCCGCTCGATCACGTGGCGGGAGATCCGGCCGGTGGCGTCCGGGCCGACACCGATGAGGTAGTTGCCACCGCGAGCGACGATGCGCACCAGAGTGGCGGCGATCTCGCCGATCGGCTTCGCGGGGTCGTCGGGGACCTCCGAGCACCAGGATCGGGTCATGGTGATGCAGGATTCCCACGGGTGGTCCAGCCGCTCGTCGGGCAGCTGCTGCTCGGGCGTGCGGTAGTTCTCGTTCGGGCCGTGAACCTCGCGGTCGACCACGAGGATGTCCGGCTGGAGTTCCCGGGCGCGCTCGGCGATCGTGTCGATCCCGATCGGCTCGTCTGGCTCGCGCACCCATCCCGCGTCGAGCCACAGCACGTTGACACGGCCGTACCGGGTCAGGAGTTCCTCGATCTGACGGTGGGTGTAGTCCACGAACGAACGCCACTTCGCCGGCTTCTCGGCGATGTCGTAGTTGTGGAACCGGTCCCGGATCGGCAGTGCCCGGTCCCAGTAGCCGGGGTGGTTCCAGTCGGCCTTGGAGAAGTAGACGCCGGTCTCCAGGCCCTCAGCACGGAAAGCGTCGAAGGTCTCGGCGACGATGTCCCGCCGGAGACCGGAGTCCTCGGCGGTGGACTTGAAGTTCGACTGGTCGGTGTCGTACAGGGCAAATCCGTCGTGGTGTTTCGTCGTGAGAACCAGATAGCGCAGTCCCGCGTCGGCGCACATTCGCGCCCAGGCAGCGGGGTCGTAGTCCTCGCCTCGGAACGTCTCGGCCTGGCGGTTGTACCAGGTGTGGTACTCGGCGTCGGTTCCCGTCCAGTCGGTGGGCGGGTCGGTGAACTCGCCCAACCGCTCGCGGTGCAGCGACCAGGATCCGCTCTGGCCGATCGCGCTGTAGATGCCCCAGTGGATGATCACGCCGACCTTCATGTCGCGCCAGTGTTCCAAGGCAGCGCGGGTACGCGGGTCGGACGGCCACTGGTAGCCGGGGTCCGGGACGGCCGTCAACGCGCCCGCCGCCTCCAGCGCGTCCGGCGTGAAGTCGGCCGGGCCGTCGGCGGTGCCGTTCGTCGGGTGCGTCATCAGAATTTCAGTCCTCCCTCTTCGATGCCCCGGAAGAAGTACTTCTGGGCCAGGAAGAAGATGAGCAGCAATGGCAGGAAGGCCACGATGGCGCCGGCGAGCACCACCCGGTAGTCGAAGCCGAAGGCACTCTCCAGCTGCGTGATGGCGAGCATGACCGTGAACTTGCTGTCGTCACGCAGCACGATGACCGGCCACAGGTAGTCCTCCCAGGCGAAGATGAAGGAGGTCAGCCCGACGATGACCAACGCGCCCTTGACCTGCGGAAGGAAGATGTGCCAGAAGCGCTGCCACTCGCTCGCGCCGTCGAGCAGTGCCGCGTTCTCGAGTTCGTCGGGGACACCGAGGAACGCCGCGCGCATCAGCAAAATGTGGAACGCCTCCAGCATGAGCGGCAGCCACACACCGATCAGGCTGTTGTAGTACCCGAGATCGCGTACCTGCGCGAACAGCGAGACCATGATCGCCTCGAACGGGAAGATCAGGGCCGACAGCACGATGACCGTCATCAGGTTGCGGCCCTTCCAACCTCGGCGCGACAGGATGTAGCCGCCCATGGTCGACAAGATGATCCGGCTGACGACGATGAGGGAGCAGACGACGAGCGAGTTCCCGAAGGCCCGCAGAACGTCGGTTTGCTGCATCAGGTCGCGGAACGCGTCGAGGCTCCACTGCTGCGGCCACACCGTGGCGTCCGGACCGAACATGGCCTCGTCCGGACCCTTGAACGCTCCGAGCAGCGGCACGACGAGCGGGCCCACGAGCGCCACGAGGACGACGACCAGGCCGACGTAGCGCCCCACTGCCGGACGGGCGGGCTTGCGGTTGCGGGCCGGACGGGGTGCGGACGCCGCCCCCTGCGCGGTCGTCGAGCATACGGTCGTGCTCACTGCTCCTCCGCCTTCCGGTTGATGCGCTGGCTCAGCAGCACCAGGCCCACGGTGAGGAGGAACAGCACCACAGAGGCGGCGCTGCCGAGGCCGAGGGAGCCGTAGGTGCTGTCGGCGATACCGACGTCGCGGATGTACATGGTCAGCGTCGACGAGTCGCCGCCGATGCCACCGGTGCCGTTGGTCAGCAGGAAGACCTCACTGAACACCTTCATCGAGCCGATCATCACGAGGACGGCGACGAGGTTCAGCATGAGCCGTACGCCGGGCAGGGTGACGTGGAAGAACTTGCGCACCGCGCCGGCTCCGTCCATCTCCGCGGCCTCGTACAGCGAACGGTCCACGTTGGCCAGGGCGGACAGGTAGAGGATCATGTAGTACGGCAGGCCTTTCCAGATGGTGATGAGCATCGCGGAGGCGAGGACCCACCATCGCCCGGTGAGGAACGGCAGCGAACTCTGGACCAACCCGGTGTCCTTGAGGAACGCGTTGATGAGGCCGTCGTCCTTGAGCAGGTAGGACCAGGCCAGCGCCACCACCACCACCGAGGCGACCGCCGGCAGGTAGAACAGCGAGCGGAAGATTCCGATGCCGGGGAGACGGTCCCGGACCAGCAACGCGAGCAGGAGCGGCAGGAAGGTCAGCACGGGTACGACGCACAGGGCGTACACCACCGAGTTGAGCAGCGCCGACCAGAAGGCCTCGTCCCGCAGCAGGTCCCGGAAGTTCTGCAGGCCCACGAAGTTGCCGGCGCCGCCGAGAGGACGGGCGTCGGTGAAGCTCAGCAGAACCGTGTTGAAGAAGGGGTAGATGTAGAACGCGACAACCGCTGCGATCGGCGGGATGCACCACAGGTATGGCACCCACCACTTGCGGTAACGGGCCGCTCCACCGAGAGATGTGCCGGTGTGTGCCATTGACCGTAGCTGCCTTCGTGAGCGGGCCGCGGACGGCGGCCCGGTGGTTCGGACGGGCGGGTTCGCGGGGGGCCCTGGGCCGGGCCCCCCGCACATCGGCCTTAGCCGAGCCGCCCGAGAAGCGTGTTGGCCTCGGTCTGGGCGTCGGCCAGCGCCTGCTTCGGGTCCTTCTGGCCGGTGATCGCCTTCTGGACGTTCTCGTTGATGATCTTGTCAATCTTGCCGGTGACGTAGAAGTGGCCGACGACGACCTTGCCCTGCTTCGCCGCTTCGGCGGCGACGCTACGCGCCTTGTCGAACGGGTCGCTGCCGCCCTTCGCCTCGAAGAACGGATCGTTGAGCGCCGTGGCCGACGACGGGAAGATGACGACGTTGGGGTCCTTGGCCCAGGCGAGCTGGTTCTCCGCGTTGGTCACGTACTGCGCGAACGCCATGGCCAGCGGGGCGTTCTTCGTCGTGCTGGCGACCCCGACGTACTGGCCGTTGAACAAGACCGAGCCGCCCGGCGAGGACAGGTGCGGGCCGACACCGGTCTTCGGGTAGAGGGCCGCGGCGTTCTGCTTGATGTTGCGCAGGAACGACGCGTTCGGGCTGCCGAACGCGAGGGTGCCCGCGCTGTAAGCCTGGCTCGGGTCCGGCTGACCGGTCACCGAGTCCTTCGGGATGGCACCGGCCTGATAGAGATCCGCCATGTCCGTCAGCCACTTCTGGGCCTTGGCATCATCGGCGAAGGCGAACTTCTTGTTGTCCGGCGTCATCAGCTGGACGCCCAGGCCGACCCAGGAGTCAACGAAGGTCCACTGGGCGTTGCCCCACAACGCCTGGTACTGGCCCTTGGACGACGCGGCGATCTGCTTGCTGTTCGCGACGACCTCGTCCCAGTTCGCCGGCGGCTTCTCCGGGTCCAGGCCGGCCTTGACGAAGAGATCCTTGTTGTACGTGGTGATCAGCGGCCCCCAGTACCAGGGGTAGACGGTGCGGTGGCCCTGGGCGCCGAAGTTGAGGTTGCCCCAGACGTCAGGCAGGAAGTCCTTGCCGGTGCCGGGCGCCTTCACGTCGATGTCCATCAGCAGGTTGGCTTTGGTCAGCGCCATGACCGTGGAACTGGTGACGTTGACGACGTCGGCCATGACGCACGTCTGCGCGTCGTTGACCAGGCGGGCGTCGACGTCGTCGGCGGTCGGGGTGTCCTCCCACTTGATCTTGACGCCAGGATGCTGCTGCTCGAACTTCGCGATCAGCGGCTCGAAGAAACCACCGAAGTCCTTCTTCAACCCGTCGGTGGCGAAGCGGATCTCACCGGACAAGTTGGACGTGTCCAGCGGCTTGTCGTCGATGTTGCCGGTCGGCACGTCGCAGTCGACCTGCGGCTTGGGGATGCCGCCCTGCGTCGTCTCCGCGTCCGAGCCACCGAGCCCGCACCCCGCCATCAGGGCGAGCGCGCTGACGGCGCTCACGGCCGCCAGCATGGGCCGGCGACGCCTGGTGAAGCTGTTCATCGTATGTGCCTCCGAGAATTCTCGTTCCTCGCGGACGGCGGCCCATTCGCTGCGCGCCTCTCCGGAGTACCTGATCCGCCCGTCCGCCGAAGGTCGGATGCGTGGCGAGGGCTTGGCGGTATTAGACCCTTGCTATCACGAGTTTGCAAGAGGTCATCTGATGTTCTCGGCAAGATCGACAAAATCGATGGCCGCTCGTAACCGACGGGGGCGCAACGCGTACGCCGGTCGTACGTCCGGGCCGCAGGAGCGACTGCCGAGCCCGTGCTGCGCCAGGTCCAGGTAGAGATGCGTCGCCGAAGGCCGGGGCAACCGGTACGGGTGACTCACGCCGGTCAGTTCGTGTGCACTCCACGGGCGCAGCGAGAAACCCACGGTCCCCTCCACGACGCGGACCCCCAGGCCGGGCAGCCCGTCGCCGGGATCGAGTCGCAGGCTGCGCAGCTCCGAGCGGTGACCGCCCTCCTGCGGTCGAATCTGCGGCTCCACGAAATTGTCGAGGTCGGCGCTGTAGGTGCCCACCACGACGCCGGCCCGCATGTCGGGGTACGACTCACCCGGCCCCAGGCCGTACCAGGTCGCGCGCCACGGCGCAGGGTCGAGCGCGAGGTGCAGGCCCGCTCGTGGCCACGTGCCCCGCCACTCCCCGTCCGGCTCCAGGGTCACGGCGCACCGGGCACCGCCGTCGCAGGGCGTCCACTCCAGCCGGGCCGTCACGCCCCAGGGAAGTGCCGCGGGCGCCCACCGGGAGACGGCGACGAGGCCGGCCGGGGACCCCGACACCCGCACCGTACGACGCTCGAGCCGGTCCAGGCCGCGCTCGCGCCAGCGGTCGGCGGCGGAGGGCCCGCGGACGCCCGCCCCCGCGCCACCGGTCGTGGCCGGGTCGTGTTCCTCGTAGTCCAGGGGGCCATGCCCGAGGTCGTTGTCGGTCGGTGCCCGCCACAGCTCCACACCGAAGGCGAGCAGCGGCACACCCATGATGTTGGTGGGGTCGCCGCTGTGGGCGTCCAGGATGACCCCGCCCACACTCGGAGAGCCGCCGCGGTGCCGCGCCGGCCTCGGCCGGGTCACGGTGGCACCGGCCGGGACCGGCATGGCGCGCGGTCGGGCCGGCGGCTTGTCGAACGGGCGTCCCTGCCACCGGTGCAGGACGTGCCCGGCGTCGCACCAGGCGGTCGAGGCAACGGTCTGCACGCTGAGCGTCAGATGGGTGTCGGCCTCGGCGTCATCGACGGATGCCAGCGCCGTCCGCAGCCCCTCCGGGCAGTTCAGCTCGCTGCGCTCGCCGGGCGGCAGCTCGCCGCAGGGCAGCACGCCCCCGGCGACGAGCTGGCCCCGGCTCTCCAACCGCCAGCCCACCGCCAGATCCGCGGTGGTGGTGAACCGTCGTCGCGAGTCGACTGTGATCCGGTCCGCACCGGACCACTCGGCCCGTACGGGAGCGACAAGCTGGGCCCAGTCGACCAGCCCGGAGGTGGGCGTCCCGTCCGCGCGGACCATGCCGTCGGCGAGGAACGTGCCGTCGTGCAGGCGCTCACCGAAGTCACCGCCGTAGGCCTGGAACGGCTGCCCGGCGGGGGCGGTGGCGCTGAGGGTGTGGTCGCGCCACTCCCACACGAAACCACCAGCGATTCGGGGTGAGGCGTCGATCAGCTCGGCGTAGTCGCAGGCGCCACCCGGTCCGGTGCCCATGGCGTGCAGGTACTCGACCAGCAGGTACGGCAGGGACCGCGCCCGCGAGGCCTGTTCCCGGGTGACCTCGGCGGCAGGGTGGTGCGGGACCGCGATCGGGCCGTCGTCGGCGAGGAAGGCCCGCACCTCCTCGATCGCCGGGTACATGCGGGAGTAGATCTGGGTGTACTCCGCCGCGTGATCCCCCTCGTAGTGCACTGGGCGGGAGGGGTCACGCTCCTTGATCCACTGCGCCATGGCCGCGAGGTTTTGTCCCGTGCCACATTCGTTGCCCAACGACCAGCAGATGACGCTCGGGTGGTTCTTGTCCCGTTCCACCATGCGGCGAGCCCGGTCGAGCAGGTTGTCGCGCCAGTCGGGGTCGTCGCTCGGGTTGCGCCGCCACTCGTCGATCTCGAAACCGTGGGTCTCCAGGTCGCACTCGACCATCACCCAGAGGCCCAGCTCGTCGGCCAGATCGAGCAGCCGGGGATGGGGCGGGTAGTGGGCGGTACGGATGGCGTCGACGTTGTGGCGTTTCATCAGCGCCAGATCCGCCCGGGCGCGTTCCTCGTCGAAGACGCGTCCGTGCCGGCTGTCGATCTCGTGCCGGTTCATGCCCCGCAGCGTGATCGGACGGCCGTTGACGCGTAGCACGCCCTCCGTGATCTCCACCGTGCGAAAGCCAATGCGCAGCCGGACCGTCTCACCCGACGCGGCCACGATGACGTCGTACAGCGCGGGGTGCTCGGCCGACCACGGCCGCACGACACCGACGGCCACCGGCGCGACCTCGGCCGGCGTGGACCAGGTCACGTCCACGCCCAGTTCGGGGACCCGCAGGCGCACCGGCCAGGCGGCGGGTCCGGACCCCAGCTCCATCTCGATGGTTCCGTGGCCGGTGGGGTCGTAGCCGGCCCGCAGCCAGATGTCGTCGATGCCGCCGACGGGTCGTCTGAGCAGCTGAACCTCGCGGAAGATGCCGGGCAACCACCACTGGTCCTGGTCTTCGAGGTAGCTGCCCGCCGACCACTGGTGCACGCGGATGGATACCAGGTTCCGCCCCGCGACCAGGACGTCGGTCACGTCGAAGTCCTGAACGAGCCGCGAGCCGGTGCGCACGCCCACGTCCTGCCCGTTGACCCAGATCCGGGCCACCGACTCGATCCCGTCGGTACGCAGCAACACCCGCCCGCCGTCGAGCCAGTCGGCGGGCACGTCGATCCAGCGCCTGTGGTCGCCGGTGGGGTTGGCATCCGGTACGTGCGGCGGGTCCAGGGGGAACGGGTACATGACGTTCGTGTAACTGGGCTTGCTGTACGGCCCGTCCACCGGAAGCACCCAGTGACCCGGCACGGTGATCTCGTCCCAGTCCGAGTCGTCCAGCTCGGGATCCTGCACGGCGTACGGGCTGGTCGCCACGGGTGAGAACCGGAAGCGCCAGCGGCCGCCGAGGTCGATCCGCGGGGCGTCGCTGAGCACGGCCGCCACCGGCGCCGAGCGCGAGCCGGATCCCGGCGCGGTCGAGCTGACGTATGCGATCCCGCCGGGGCGGTCCGCATGCTCCGCGGGCGTCCTGGACAGGTGTCCGTGCATCTGGAATCCCCCAACGATCGCTCCGTGCCCGCGGGCCCTCCCGAGCCCGCGGGGACCGCCATGCGACGGCCACGGAGGTGAGATCGGCGCAACCTATCACGAGTTAGCAAGGATTCTTCGTGGTCCACGACGCTGCTCGCCTGGCCGCATCGACGGCGCCCGCGCTGTGTCAGACTGACGCCATGGCCCGCGCATCACGCAGCGATGTCGCCCGTCTCGCGGGAGTGGCACCGACCACCGTCTCCAACGTGCTCAACGGGCGCGCGGAGGCCCTCAGGCTGGCTCCGGCGACGGTGGAACGGGTCCGCGCCGCCGCGCTCGAGCTGCAGTACATCCCTCAGGCGTCGGCGCAGACCCTGCGGGGCGGGCGCTCGCACACGCTCGGCCTTCTGCTGGCCGCGCTTCCGCCCTCACCCTTCGTGCCGGTCGTGTACGACGTGCTCACCTCCGCCATCGTCCAGGCTCAGCGCCGTGAGCGCCTGCTGTTCCCGGTGGTGCAGCCCGAGCATGGTGAGGACACCGCGTACATCGACCGCATGCTCGCCGACGTGGATCTGGCCGGCGTGGTCTGTGAGTACTCGCCGCGCAACGCTCTCGCCGGCCAGCGACTCGTCGACATGGACGTACCCGTCGTCTGGATGTCGCTCGACTCACCGCCGGAGCAGCGGGCCGGGATCGCGCACGTGCACGCGGACGAGAAGCCCGGCGTACGGGACGTGCTGTCCCGGCTGCGGATCGCCGGCGACAGGCGTCTGGGCGTACTCGTGGGGCCGGTGTACCGCACCGAACGCCTCGACGTGGCCGAGGAACTCTTCCCGGGCCGGATCGAGTTGATCGAGGCGGAGTCGTGGCTGCCGCATGCGGGGATGGCCGCCACCCGCAGCGCCCTGGCCCGTCATCGGGACCTCGGCGCGTTCTTCTGTGCCGACGACCTGCTCGCCATCGGCGCCCTTCAGGCTTGCGCCGAGAAGGGCCTCGCCGTGCCCGACGACATCTCGGTGATCGGCTTCGGCGGCTACCAGCTCGGCGAGTACGGGATCGGCGAGCTCACCACCGTGCACTGGCCGCTGCGGGAGCTGGCCGCTGCGGCGGTCGACACCCTGGTCGACCATCTCGCGTCAGGTGACAGGCGTTCACGGGTTCCGGCCGCCACAGCGCCGGTCACCCGGGTGTTGCCGTCGGAAGCCGTGGTGCGCAGCTCGGCACTGCTGGCACCGCACCCGCTCCGCTAGGTGTTCTGCCCATGGACTGCCGTCAGACGGCTTGCGGTACGCCATGATCACCTCGGGGTGGCACACCTGATCACCACGATTCGACCCTTCGGCCACATCCATCGATGGTCACGATGGCGACGACACCAGTACCGCACCAAAACGGCCCACTACCAGCGAAGACCCCGACTCCACCAGGTGCGGCTGGAGTACCAAGCGCGGTTCAGCACCAGAACGCATGATGCCGTGGTCGAGTTGCGATGATGTTGTGGTCAACCGCGCGGCGCTCGGTCCGCAGGAGCGTCGCGACGCCGAGCTGCACGGCTCGGCGGTGCGGGGATGGTGCCGTCAGCACGAGTCGTGGCCGCCGCAGTCGCAGCCGCAGCCTTGGATTTGCGGCGGTGGAGCGCGAGAGTCATGACCAGCACGACCAGCGCTCCGACGATCAGCCCGAGGATCGCGCTGGCCACCGTGTTGACGAGCCAGCCGACGAGCCCGCCGAGAACACCCGTGGCGTCGTGGGCGGCGACCTCCACGTCATGCACGGCCTCGTACAGGAAGTTCAGGTTCAGCTCGTTCGTGCCTAGCAGCAGGATGTGCCCGCCCACCCACAGCATCGCCGCGGTGCCGACTACCGTCAGCACGGTGAGGACCACCGGCATCGCCCTCACCAGACCGCGGCCGAACGTCGCGACGGCGCCGGAACGTTGCGACAGGCGCAGCCCGGCGTCGTCCATCTTTACGATCAGGGCCACCACGCCGTACACCAGGACGGTTATGAAGACGGCGACGACAGCCAGGATCGCCAGGCGGGACCCGAACGCCTCATCGATCACCTCGTTAAGGCTGATGACCATGATCTCCGCCGAGAGGATCAGGTCGGTTCGTACCGCCCCAGACACCAGTGTCGTCTCGTCCTGCACCTCTTCCTCGCCCGCACCGGAGGCACCGTGATGGGCGATCTTGGCCCACACCTTCTCCGCACCTTCGTAACAGAGGTAGGCGCCGCCGAGCATGAGGATCGGAGTGAGCAGCCAAGGCACGAACTGACTAAGCAGCAGCACCGCCGGCAGGATGATGAAGAACTTGTTGCGCAGCGACCCCACGGCAATTCGCTTGATAATCGGCAACTCGCGCTCGGCCGCCAGGCTCCGCACGTACTGCGGCGTGACGGCAGCATCGTCGACGACGACGCCCGCAGCCTTGGCGCCCGCCTTCGCGGCGGCCGCCCCGATGTCATCGATCGACGCGGAAGCGGCACGGGCCAGCACCGCCACGTCGTCCAGCAGGGCTACGAGTCCACCGGCCAAGGGAGGGTCCTTCCAGGGTTGCGGGTCGAACTGGCCCATTCTCGCTCAGGTCCCTGCGCGCGGCACGCCACCGCCCGGTCGCATATCGGGCGAGAGCTCGAGGTGGGCTGCCTGTATCACCGAACCGGCGGCATCACCGATGCGTGTCGCGGGAGAGGTCAAGGAAACCTGGCTACGCGACCTGCGGTACCGCCACTGGGAAGTCCACCGGTTACGCACCACGGCGACGACCGTCGAACTCCACGTTGCCACCCGCGTCGATCAAATCAGCTACTACATCACCGGGCTGATCGTCGTGCCCCCGGGAGCGCCAGCGCTGACGCCTTCGGATCTGTCGAAGAGGTCGCTAGCCTGAAGGGCCTGCTCAGGACATTGCCCGTGGGATCGGTGTCTGAGATGACGGGCCTGCGGCGGACCTCAGTCCGCTGACTCACGACGCTGGCTAGGAGCCATGCAGTCGGGTGCGCACCACCAGGTCGTGCAGGGCTTCCACGGCTGCCGGATCTACGCGATCGGGCAACACCGAGATGTCCCGGGCCGCCTCCAACTCGGCGCGCAGCCGCGACACGTCGGTGGCGAGCCAACCTGCAACGCCCGCGGGGAGCGGGCCATGCTCGGCCTCCCGTTTGGCGGCAATGAGTTCCGGTACGTACGACAACCTCGTTCCGAGCACGGCAAGGTTCGTCTCTACGCGGCCGGTCCGCATCAGGTGGATCCCGGTGAGCAGGACCCGCAGCGTGTACAGCGCAGGCTTGAGCTGCCCGGTTTTGGCGTACAACTTTTCCTGGGTGGCCGCGAATCCGAGGTAGTGGTGCGCATGGTGACGGGTGACCAGCCGCGGGGCCAAGGAAATGAGTTCGGCGTGCACCGCGGTGGTCACAACCACCAGCGGTGACAACAGCTGCTCCAGGACGTACCCGTTGCGGCTGTTCAACAGTCTGACGAACTTCAGCAGATCGTGGCTGACCACGTCCAACTCGACACCGTCGCGCACGCTCATGTGCTGCAACGTCTGCGGACCGGTGCGCAACCCGACGACCTCCTCAGCCGGGAGCAAGTGCACGGCCCGCAAATCCAGATCGGAGTCGATGGATGCGAATCCGTACAGATGCGCACCGCTGACGGTGGCGAACAGCAGCGGACGAGGCAGGGTGCAGGCTGCCTCGGCGGCCCACGGCGGCACCTCGGTGGTCACTACAGGTTCCTCTCCCGTACGGCCGTGAGCAGCCGATCCACGTCAACCCGGTCGGGCTGATCAGGCAACACGGTGCTTGCGGTCGCGTCGGCGAGCTCAACCAGTAGATCCGCCGTCCAAGCGGCGACCTCATCCCAGGGCAGCTCGCCGCGCCGCACCGCGAGCAGCCGGTCGCGCAGGTGACGAACGTCGACCAGCACCTCCCCGGTCCGAAGCACATGCGCCCCGGCGACCAGCAGCCGGATCATATGCATGGCCTGCTTGTGATTCGTCTCGCCGGTGCGCTCGCGGCGGGCCGCGACTCGGTTGAGCTGATCCCGGGCGTAGTTGCCGTAGGTCTCCGCCACCCGCCTCGACAGGAACGCCTGCCGTGCCGCCAGCAACCACTCCCCGTCGACGGTGATCGTCTCGACCAGCGGCGACCAGAGCACCTCCAGGACTGTCGGGTTGCCCTGCAGGGCCAGGACGCAGAAGCGTTCGAACTCCCAGGAGAACTGCTCCACCGCCGGACCGTCGAGGTGAGTGGGCGGCTTGTCGAGGTGCCAGAACGCCCGTGTGGGCGCTACATACACACCACGCCGGTCGTAGTCGGAGGCCAGGTCATGCAGCCCGTACGCCCGCGACCCGACCACAACGGCGAGAACCGTATGCCGCTCGACAAGCTCGATCACGCCCGGGACGCTACCCAATCACCGCCCTGCACACGTCACCCTTTTCGAGCACTCCGCGTCCGTGAGGTTCGGCTCTTCGACGACGCCACCACGGTGATGCGTGCGCTGGGCACCTGGTTCGGCCAACCGGCCTGAGCGCCGTTCTAACAGTCGTCTCAGATTCGCTCGGTAGGAAGTCGGCATCAGATAAGCGATGTGACCCGTCTGTAGGAGGCTAGTGATGGCAGTCAACGCAGCGCCGTCCGGGGAAGCGCCGGCTGGTCGGTTGGCAGGCCGGTGGGTGCCGTGGTTGGTGGTTGGCCTGTGGGTGGCGCTGGCGGCGGTGATGGTGCCGTTGAGCGGAAAGCTGAGCTCGGTCACTACCGACAGAGCCGTGGACACTCTGCCGGCCGGTGCCGAGTCCACCAAGGTGGCGGTGCTGGAGGACGGTCTCCCCGGCGGTGAGGACAACACGTTCGTGTTCGTGTACCACCGCGCCGGCGGCATGACCGACGCCGACCGCGCGACGGCCGAGCGCCACTACAACACCCTTGCCAAGCGGTACCCGCCGAAGGTGGCGGCCCCGGCCGGCGAGGACGACGAGGGCTCACCGACAAGACTCTCCACCAACGGCAAGGCGATGATGTTCACCCTCGACGTGAGCACGACCTACGGGGCACCGGAGGCCATCGTCGGGCCGTTGCGTGACGCCGCGAAGGACCGCCCCGCCGGCCTGGAACTCGACGTGACCGGCCCGGCCGCGGTCGACGGCGACATGGACGCCGTCTTCGACGGCATCGACCTGCAGGTCTTCCTCACCACCGTCGTCGTCGTAACGCTCCTACTCATCCTCACCTACCGCAGCCCGGTGTTGTGGTTCATCCCGCTGGTGGTCGTAAGCGCGGCCGCACTGACCGCGATGGCGACCGTCTACCTGCTCGTCAAAGGCTTCGGCATCGTGGTCAACGACCAGAACTCGGCGCTGCTGACGATCCTGGTATTCGGCGTCGGCACGGACTACGCGCTGTTGCTCATCGCTCGATATCGGGAGGCACTGCACCACCACGAGAACGTCCGGGTTGCGATGGTCCACGCATTGCGCGGCGCGGCGCCGGCGATCGTCGCGTCCGCGGCCACCGTGGTCGCCGGCCTGCTCTGCCTGCTCGTCGCGGACCTGAACAGCACCAGCGGGTTGGGCCCGATCGGTGCGGCCGGCATTCTGTGCGCGCTGGTGGCCATGCTGACGCTGTTCCCGGCGGTGCTCGTGGTGCTCGGCAGGCGGATCTTCTGGCCGGCCATCCCGCGGTTCAGCACGACCGTGGAGCAGAAGCAGGGGCTGTGGGGCCGGCTTGGCACCGCCATCAGCCGCCGCCGGTGGGTGGCGACGCTCGGCTCGCTCGGAGTCCTCGGCGTGCTCGCCCTCGGGCTGGCGGGCAATACCGGCGCCCTGCGGGAGCAGGACCAGTTCCTGTCCGCGCCGGAGTCGGTCACCGGCTTCACCGTTCTCCGCCAGCACTTCCCGGAGCTCGGCGGCCAGCCGATGACGATCTTCACGCGGCCGGCGTACCAGGAGCGGGTGCTCGACATCGTCAAGGGCACCCGAGGTGTGGCCATGGCTATCCCGGGTCAGACCAAGGGTGGCTGGGCCGACATCTCCGTGTTCCCGACGGACGCGCCGGACACCGTCGCGGAGTACGACACGATCAAGCGGGTGCGCACCGCCGTGCACGCGGTGAGCGGGGCGGAGGCGATCGTCGGCGGGCCGAGTGCGGAGAACCTCGACACCGAGGTGACCACCAGCCGCGACGAGAAGCTGGTGATCCCGCTGGTGCTCGCCGTCGTCCTGATCGTGCTCGGGCTGCTGCTGCGCGCGGTCGTGGCCCCGTTGGTCCTGATGGCCACCGTGGTCGTCTCATTCGCCGCAGCCTTCGGCGGCAGCGTGTTCGTCTTCGACACGATCCTCGGGTTCAAGGGCATCGACTATTCGGTGCCGCTGCTGGCATTCCTGTTCCTGGTGGCGCTCGGCGTCGACTACAACATCTTCCTGGCCAGCCGTGCCCGGGAGGAGGCCGTGCGTCTCGGCACCAGAGAGGGCATGCTCAAAGCCTTGTCCGCCACCGGTGGCGTCATCACCTCGGCAGGCCTGGTCCTGGCGGCCACGTTCGCGGTCCTCGTCTCACTTCCGCTGGTGATGCTGATCGAGGTCGGGTTCCTGGTCGCCTTCGGCGTGCTGCTCGACGCCCTGCTGGTGCGATCGGTCCTGGTGCCCGCCCTCACCCTGCTGATCGGCCGGCGGATGTGGTGGCCGAGCCGGCTGTCCCGACCGGTGGAGCCGCCGGACGGGCAACAGCCGCTCGCCGACGACGAGGAGCCCGCGCTGCAACGGTGAGCGCGGCGGCACGGGCGAGATCCGGGACGGAGCCTCAGGCCCGTCCCGGATCTTTTTCATGATGCGGCGGTGGGCCGCGTGATTCGACCGGGCGGGGCCGCGGCCGGAAGGTCGACCCGAAGCAGCGCGCCACCGCGTGCGGAGCGGGCGACGGTGGCCCGGCCGCCGTGGGCGTCGACGACCCGCTGAACGATCGACAGCCCCAGACCGGATCCGGGCAACGCCCGGGCGCTGTCGGCACGGTAGAACCGGTCGAACACCCGCGGTACGTCGACGGCGTCGATGCCCGGCCCGGCGTCATCGACCTCGAGCACCGCCGACGCGCCCTCGGCACGGAGCCGGACCTGGACCGGCTGTTCCGCGGGGGACCACTTGCCGGCGTTGTCGATGAGGTTGAGCACCGCCCGTTGGAGCGCAGCGGGACGCCCGCTCACCCACACCGAGGTGACGTCGAGCGCGACCTCGATGTCGGGCACGCGGGAACGCGCCCGGGTCGCGGCGGCCACCACCACGTCGGCGAGGTCGAGCAGGTCGGTGCTCTCGTCGGTGACGTCACCGCGCGCCAGGTCGGTCAGTTCGGCGGCGAGGGTGCTCAACTCAGCTACCTGGGCGCCGAGGTCGTTGAGCAGCCGGCTCCGGCTCTCCGCCGGCAGCGCGCTGTCCAGGGTGCCGCGCCGATCGAGCCGGATCAGCAGTTCGGCGTTGAGGCGCAGGCTGGTGAGCGGGGTCTTGAGCTCGTGGGCGGCGTCTTCGGCGAGCAGCCGCTGGGCCCGCCGGGAGTCCCGGAGCGCGGCGAGCATATCGTTGATCGACTGGATCAGCCGCCGGATCTCCCCGCCGCCTTCATCCGGGATGTCGGCGTCGAGATCCTGAGTGTGCGCGACGCGTACCGCGGCGGCGGTCAGCCGGTCGATCGGTGCCAGTCCGGCCCGCGCCACGGTCCGCCCGACAAGGGCGCCGCCGACCACGCAGAGCAGCCCGATCAGCAGCATGCCGAACCCGAACCGGTTGATCGGGCTGTCGTTGGCGACGCGGGCCACCTGGACCGCGCCGTCGCCCGCCCGCAGCGTGTAGATGAGGTAGCCGTCCTCGTCGATGTCGTTCGACTCCATCAGGTCGGCCGACGTGCCCTGCGCCACGCGCCCTGCGTGCTCGCTGACCGGGGGCAGCGCGGGTTGGCCGGCCGGCGTCCGGGTCGATCCGTCGGGCAGGATGACCCGCACCAGTCGAACGGATCCGGGATACGGCGGTAGCTGGACCTGCGCCAGACCGGCGCGCTCCGCGTCCGTCGCCAGGACGCGGGAGTCGGCGCGCAGCTGATCCTCGGTGGTGTCCCGCAGTTCCCGGTCCAGCAGCTCACTGGCCACCTGGAAGGCCATGAACACGCTGACCGCGATGGCGGTCGCCGCGATCACCGTCAGCCTGGTCCGCAGTGACCGCCGGCGCCACCATCGGGTTAGCCGGCGCGGTATCCGGCCGGCGGGCCTGCTCACGGAGGACTCTCCCGCAACGTGTATCCCAGGCCGCGCAGCGTGTAGATCAATCGCGGCTCACCCTCGGCCTCCATCTTGCGGCGCAGGTAGCTCACATACACCTGGAGGTTGTTGGCGGTGGCGCTCATGTCGAAGCCCCAGATCGCCTCGAACAGCGCGTCGCGGGTCAACACCCGGGTCGCGTTACGCACGAGGACCTCCAGGAGGGAGAACTCGGTCCGGGTCAGGCGCAGCGGCCGCCCGCCTCGCCACGCCTCGAACCTGTCGGGATCGAGCCGGACGTCGGCGAACGACAGGACCTGCGACTCCCCATCGCCCGGCGTGCGCCGGCGCAGCAAGGCCCGCACCCGGGCCAGCAACTCCTCGGTGGCGAACGGCTTGGGCAGGTAGTCGTCGGCGCCCGCGTCCAGCCCTGCGACCCGGTCCGAGACCTGGTCACGAGCGGTCAGCATCAGCACCGGCAGATCCCGACCCGCCGCCCGCAACCGTCGGCAGGTCTCCAACCCGCCGAGGCGGGGCATCATCACGTCGAGGATCAGCAGATCCAGCGTGTCACCGCCGGCCCCACCGACCCCGTCGAGCACGGCGAGACCGTTGGCGACGGTGCTGGTGTCGTAACCCTCGACCTGGAGAACCCGCTCCAGCGACTCACGGATGGCCGCGTCGTCATCCGCGATCATGATCCGCACGCCGACGCGCCCCCTTCCAATCGATGCTTTTGCCGCTCATTGTCCCCGATCAACCTGAGGCCAGGATTAAAAGGTCGGGCGCACGGTGGACCGCAGCATCCCATCGCCATGATCCGTCGCCTCGGCTTTGGCGCGAGGTAGCTAGCCTCGCCGACGCCGTAACGCCAGGTCTGCGGCCGCGGCCTGCCACTGCGGATAGCCGAATGTGAATCCGGCATCAGAGAGCCGTCCCGGGGTGACTCGCCGGCTCTTCAGCAGCAGTTCGGTGTCCGACCGCATCGCGAACGCGCCGACCTCAGCCATTCGTCTGGTGGCAGGCAGGCCGACCGGCATCCGCCAAGCCGAACGCAACTCCCGCATGAATTCTCGCTGTGACAACGGACCGGGTGCGGCTAGGTTCACAGCCCCGGTGAGGTCGTCGCGTTCGATCAGGAATCGGATAGCGCGGGCGAAGTCCTGGTCGTGGATCCACGAGACATACTGCCTGCCGCCCGCGACCGGTCCACCGAGTCCGAGCCGCGCTAGCCAGCTCAGCACGTCGAACACGCCGCCACGGTCGGGGCTCATCACCATGGCCGACCGCAGCGCAACCTTGCGGGTATCCGGATTTGCCGCCTGCTCCTGCGCAACTTCCCAATTCTGAGCGATCTTGACGCTGTACGCCCAGTACCCCGGCACGCCGCGCTCACCACCGCCGATCAGACCGCCGTACTCATCGTTGGCCGCATCAAAGCGGTGCGCATAGATCGTCGCGGTGCTCATCTGCATCCACACCTTGGGTGGCCGGGCCGCCTCGGCGATGGCCTCGCCGACAACCCGCGCCGACTCCACACGTGAACTCATCATGGCTTCGAGGTTCTCCGCGGTGTACCGACAGCTCACACTGCGCCCCGCTAGATTGATGACCACATCGCTGCCGTTGATCTGCTTGGCCCAATCGCCAAGCGTGGAGCCGTCCCAGTGAACCTGACGCTCACCCTTCGGCGAGCGGGTCAGCAGCACAACATCGTGACCCTCCGCAGTCAACGCCCGATCCAAAATGGTGCCGACCTGCCCAGTCCCACCAGGAATGACGACCTTCACAGCCCCTCCTCATCCGGCGCCTCATTCTGAACATGTTCAACCATGCTGTGGGCGTACGGCTATGGCGGGTCACCGAGCTCACGCGTCGCCAAGGTGATCCAGAACGCTGCCTACGGAACGACTGGGGAGATCAAAATCAGCGGGAAGATCTCCGCCTTCCATACCCATCTCATCCCTGGCCCGGCAGGTCGCACCGAAGGGCATCCGGGTCAACGCCGTGGCACCCGGTCCGGTCTGGACTCCGCTGCAGGTCGTCGGCGGCCAGCCTGCCCCCGCGCTGAAGCAGTTCGGTGCGCAAACCCCACTGGGACGTCCCGCGCAGCCGGCGGAGATGCCCCCGGCGTTCGTGTTCCTCGCCAGCCAGGAGGCCAGCTACGTCATCGGGGAAACGCTCAGTGCCGCCGGTGGCATGCCCACCCCCTGATCGCCTGGCGGTGACCGCCGCGCCCCTGCCGATGGTCGGCCGCCTGGTTCAGGAGACGGCGTGAGGGGTAGTCCGCCACGTGGCCGCTTCTCGATCCGAACCGGGTGATCAGGCTCCGCTAGCGGCGGTAGGTAGCTACCTCCCGGGCCTGACGGCCCGCACCCGACGCCGAGGAAGCCAAACAGGTCGGCTGCGGCGGCGCCAGATGAAAATCATCGGGCTGATCGCGGTGCAGGTCGGGCTCGCGGCGGCGCTCGCCTGGTGGCTGGCACACGACCTGCTGGGTAATCCGAACCCCGTCTTCGCACCGACAGCGGCGGTAGGCACCATCGCGGCCGCGATCGGCCAGCGAACACGGCGCACCATCGAACTGCTGGTCGGCGTGGGTCTCGGCATCACCATCGGCGATGGACTGGTCCGCCTCATCGGCACCGGGCCATGGCAGACAGGCATCATCGTCGCTATCGCTATCGCCATCGCTTCCGCCCTCGTGGGCCGAGGCGGCACCGTGGTCAGTCAGGTGGGCGGCACGGCGGTGCTGATCGCCACGCTCTCCTCCAGCCAACGAATCTGGAACTACCCCGAGTCGTCGACGCGGTCACCGGCAGCGTGGTTGGCCTGGTGGTGGTGGCGTTGCTGCTGCCCCTGCACCCCATGCGCGTCCTGCACCGGGCGGCCGCGCCGGTCTTCGACGCGCTCGCCGGGTACCTGCGCGACATCGAGACGGCGATGCGCACCAACGACCCGGACCGCGCGACACGCGCACAGCACGGACTACGCGCCATGGGACCGGACGTGGACCGACTCCGCGAAGCCCTCAGCGGCGCCGAAGAGGTGGTGACTGTCGCGCCAGCCCGCTGGCACTGGCGACGCCACGTCGAACACTACGACCGTGGTGTCCACTACCTGGTTCCTGTCGTTGACGAGCAGAGCCCTTGCCCGCCGGTCAGCCGCGATGATCCAGTATCAGGAAAAGCTGCCCGGTCACCTTCCCGACGCCGTCGCCGCACTGGCTGAGGCCGTCCATCAGTTGCACCGGGAGACACGGGCCGACAAACCCCACGAGCAGACTCGACGCCACGCCTTGCGGGCCGCAGACGGTGCCGGTCGAGCCGCGGCAGCACGTTTGCAGAATTTCGGTGTCACGACGGCCACGCAGGTTCGGGTGACCGCCAGTACCTGCTCAGGGCAACCGGCTGCTCGGTGGACGAGGCGAACCGGCAGGTGCGCCAGACAGCGCGCCACGCGGAAAAACCGACCTGAACGAGCGGTGACCGGGGCGGGCTTCCGCGTACCCCTGACGAGAACAACATCATCCTGAAGCCCACACGGATGCTGGGGGCGTCGAAGCGGTACGAGTGATGCCCCATATCCATACGGCGAGACGGCGGGTCGGCCCCACGTGCAGAACCCCATCGGGTACGCGCGACACCGCCCTGCCGCGCGCCATCGCCGGCACCGACCTTGTCCTCGTCGGGCCGACGACGCATCCCTGGAGCACGACATCGGCGCCGTTATGCGCGATGCAGCACTCCCTGAGCCGTCGGCCTGACCACCAGGTCCCGGCTGCAGGAGAGCACGAGCAGTGACCGCGGGCACGATGACGAGATGGGCCTTTCGACGAACCGGACGCATCCCGGCGACCGCTGCGGAGGCGAACGGTTGGAGGCGGGTGCCCTTGCCCGACTGCTTGACCAAGGGCACCCGCCGAATCGCCTTGGCAACAGCCGGACGAGGCGATCTACCTGCTGCGTATCCGCAGCGAGGGCGGTACCGCCAGACAGCGGGCGGTGACCTGCGCCTGCCGCGAAGGTGATGCGTATCGTGGATAGGAGCGGTCGCGCAGAGTACGGGCGGGGAAGGCGTGGACATGACAGATGGCACGGTCTACTCCGGCTCACACTGGCAGCGCTACGCCACCAACGACATCGATGAGGCACACGCCTACATCCGGCGGGCATTCCTCGACATCAAGGTGCGGTCTTCCGGTGAGGGCCGTGACGGGGCCGGCCTGCGCGCCGTCACCACCGCGCTCGCCGACGTCGACGTGACCCGGCTGCACTACTCGGCGCGCACCCAGGCCCAGACGGCCCCGGACGGCGACCTGAACATCACCCACCTGATGGGCGGCCGCTTCACCATCGCCAGGGACAAGAACGAATACCGGTTGCAGCCCGGGGACGTGATGCTGATCCTGCCGGACCAGCCTGCGGACCTCGTCTACGACAACGTCGACACGTTCGTCGCCCGCCTCCCCCGCGCCCTGCTCGAGGAGGTCGCCCACGCGCAGACCGGCATCAGCGGCACCGACCTGCGCTTCAACAG
Source organism: Micromonospora sp. A202 (assembly GCF_006715105.1). Taxonomy (NCBI): domain Bacteria; kingdom Bacillati; phylum Actinomycetota; class Actinomycetes; order Micromonosporales; family Micromonosporaceae; genus Micromonospora; species Micromonospora sp. A202. Next base: position 4,219,407 of record NZ_VFMP01000001.1, read on the forward strand.
CTCCCGACCGATCTCGACGGCGCTCGGTCGGCACTGGACCAAGACTGTCTCCCACCTGACCCGCAGCGTGCTACCTGACCCTGCCCTGATGGCCAACCCGCTGGTCGCCGGGACCACCCGCCACCTGCTCGCGGCGACAGCCCTCGCCGTGTTCCCCAACACCGCCCACAACGTGACCCTGCGCCCCGCTGGCGGGGTCACTCCGCAGCCGTTACGCCGAGCCGTGAGCTATATCCACGACCACGCGGACCAGCCGATCACAGTCGATCAGGTCGCCGCCGCGGCCGGTGTGGGTGCTCGGGCTCTGCAACTGGCGTTCCGCCGCCACCACGACACGACGCCGATGCGGTACGTCCGCCAGGTCCGCCTCCAACGCGCGCACCGCGACCTGGAGACCGCCGACCCGACCGCCGGTGCCACCGTCGCCATGATCGCCACACGCTGGGGCTTCACCCACCTCGGACGCTTCAGCACGGACTACCGCGCCGCCTACGGGTGCAGCCCCAGCCACACCCTGCGCACCTGACGCTCGCTTGAGGTGCTCAATGGTTCAGGTCGCAAGGGCCACCTTTAGCCAGCCCGGGTCACGGTCCTGGAACTGGCGGTACGCCTGCAGCACGTCGGTCATCGGCTCGTGTTGGTCAGCAACTGCGCCGGATCGACGGTGCCGTCGGTGACCAGCCGCAGCAGCTCCGGGATGTAGCGGCGGTGCTGGCAGTTACCGCTGCGGATCTTCAGGTTCTTCATCATCGCCTCCCCGAACGGCCAGATCGTGACGGTCTGCGGGTAGACGCCGATCACGCCGAGCGTGCCCGCCTTCGCCACCGCCTGCACCGCCCACCGCGCGGCGAGGCTTGGCGCGTCACCCGGCGCCCGGGCCGGATCGGTCTCCGGTGCGACCTGCTGAACCTCGCTGTCGAACTGCTGCGCCTGCTGGTCCGCCTGCTCGGTGGCCGGGCCATCGGCGGGAAGTTCGGCGTCCACGCCCACGGCGTCGGTGACCTTGTCGACACCGATGCCGCCGGTCATGTCGACGATGGTCTGCACCGGGTCTTCGGCGTTGAAGTTCACCACCTCGGCGTGCTGGGCGCGGGCCACGGCGAGGCGGTCCTCCAGCCCGTCCACGGCGATGACCCGTCCGGCGCCCTGCAGGTACGCCGACAGGACGGCGAGCTGGCCGACCGGCCCCGCGCCGAGCACGGCGACGGTCTCGCCGGGGCGGACGTCGGCGAGGCGGGAGCCGCTCGGCCGGCCGCCAGTTGCCGCTGCACGACCACCTGCGGGTACCTCTGCGACCAGCCCGACAGCGCTTCGGTCAGGACCTGGTCCTGTTCGACGTGTTCGGACCCGGAGTCGTCCATGACCATCGAAGCGCGTGGGGTGCTATTCGGTTCATGCCGAGTATGCAGAGCCCGCAGGTCAACGTTGCGAAGCGCGGCCTCGTGGAATGCGAAACCGATGGCGGCGTGGTTGCCCGGCGAGTCGTCCACACCGATCGACAAGAATGGTTGGGCCGGTCATGGTCTGCCTCCGGTGGACGCTGATGAATGTTCGGTAGGCCCTCCACCGCGGCTGTGGGATCGGCTGTGAAGCGTGCCGGTCATGAGTGCTTGGCGACGGTGAGCAGCACCGCGGCGTCTTCGAGCGCTTCCAGCGTGTGCCGGCGATCCGGCACAATCAGCAGGTCGCCTGGTACGCCGTCCCAGGACATTTCGCCAGCGCCGAGCCGGACCCAGCCGTGCAGTACGTGGACCGTGGCCTCGCCGGGGTTCTCGTGTTCGCTGAGCATCTGACCGGCGGTCAGCGCGATCACCGTCTGGCGGAGTGATGAACCGCCGCGGCCTGGACCGAGCTCTGGCCGCGGGCATCGACGGGATCAACGTCGTCGTCGAGTCCGGCACGGCCCCGGACGGCCGCGACGCACGTGCCGCCGGGTCGCCACGTTCCCAGTCCCCGTACCGCTTGCCGAAGGCACGGGTTGGACAACCTGCGCAGCGCACGACGGCGAAGCGGAGTTCGCACGGGTGGCCGCCCCGCACGGCAGGGTCGCCGCGTACGTCTGGGACTACGCCGAAGGCATGACCGTGATGCGGTCCCCCTGGGACGCCGCCTCGGAGGTGGACCCGGGCGGCGGCGCCGACGAGGGCGCCGGTTCCCGCTGTGCCGGCCGGACCCGCTCGCCGCGCTGTGGCGTGACGCCGGGCTCCGCGAGGTCGCGGTACGGCCGATCGAGATCCCGACCGCCTTCACCATCTGGGCCAACTATTGGGAGCCGTTCCTCGGCGGGCAGGGCGCAGCGCCGGCGTACCTGAAGTCGCTGAGCAGCGACCAGCAGGCCGCCGTCCACGATCGCTGCGCCGGCGCGTGCCGATCGGACCGGATGGCAGCATCCGGCTCACCGCGCGGGCCTGGGCGGTACGGGGCACCCCGATGTGAGGCATCGCGCCCTGGTCAGGCGCGACGGGCCTCGATCTCATAAAGTTCCGTCCCGGCCAGCGCGGGATCCTGATCGACGCTGATGTGAAAGCCCTGCGCCCGCAGCAGATCGCAACAGGCGTCGAGGCGGCCACCCTCGTCGTGCACCTCGGCCACGACCTCACCGATGCGGGGCCAGTCGGCGGCCTCCACACCCCGCAGCACCTCCAGTTCGGCGCGCTCGACATCGACCTTGAGCAGGGCGATGTCACCGTACGGGCGCTCGCGCAGCAGCGTGGAAACCGTCAGCGTCGGCACCTCGAGGCTCACACCGTCGTGCAGCCCCTCGAGCACCATCTCGATGAACTCCTCTTCCACCCCGGAGTTCTCCAGGTAGCGGCGGGTCAGCGCGTCATCGGTCACCGGGTCGGTGTGCAGCCCGGAGTTGCTCGGGGCGTTCGGGTAGTAGACGAACCGGCTGTGACCCACCCGGTCGGTGACCGCGGCCCGCACGGCCCGCGAGCCGGGGACGTGCGCGGCGAGATTGGCCTGCAGGCAGGCGTACAGGTCGGGGGCGGGCTCGACGGCGACGGTCGTGATCCCCGGTTGGACGTCGTGGAAGAACACCGAGGCCAGCCCAACGTTCGCGCCGATGTCGAGCACGCGGTCACCCGGGCGCAGACGGGCGGCGGCGCGGCCGTACATGCCGTCCGGGGTCATCTCGCGCCACACCGACATGGTCTCGGCCGAGCCCACACCCCAGACGGGAGCGTGACCCGGCAGGCGCACCTCGACCGGTTCGAACGGGCGCGGGCCTGGGGCCGGGCGTGTCCCTGTGTCCATGGCTGAACCGTCCCTTCCGAGGGCGCAAAGTCACGCCAGCGTGGGGATGGTCGCTATACGGCATCTATATCGCGGGAGCCGTCCGAACCCGCCTGAGCCCCGGCACGGCCGCGGGGGCAGCGCGGCGCAAGACGGCGCGGGGTGGCGCGGGCGGCGCAGGGCGGTGCGACGCCGGGCGGCCCGGCCCGCGACCGTGACCACCCGGGCGCCGCGCCTCATCCCCGGCCGGGCCTGGTCGAGCGCGCCCACTCCGGCCGGAGCCATTCAGCTCCGGGCGCAGCCGTTCGATCCGGTCGCAGCCGTTCAGACCCGGCCGGAGCTGAGCCAGCCCCGTTCGGCCGCGCGGACGCCGGCCTGGAAGCGGCTGCTGGCGCGCAACCGCTTCATCAAGAACGCCACGATGCGCCTGGCCGTGCGGACCGAAACGCCGAGCTTGCGGGCCACCACCTCGTCCGTGTAGCCCGCGGCGAGAAGTTCCGTGACCACTCGCTCCTGCCTGGTCAGTTCCGCGTGCGGTTCCTGCTCGCCCTCGCCGAGCGGGCTCGCCTGCCGCCACACGTTTTCGAACAGCGCGTGCAGTGCGGCGACGGGTGCGGCGCCGGTCAGGACCAGGGCGCCAGTGCTGGGGCATTCGGGGTCTAGGTCGAGGATGGCGGTCGTCCGGTCGTAGATAGTCATCCGGGGCGGCAGGTAGGGCGCCGTGCGGATCTGGGCGCCCGCGTCGATCAGGGCGCAGGCGCGGGAGATGGATTCGGCGTCGTTCACGATGCTGTCCAGGAAAATGCAGCGTGCAGTGACATCCCGGGACAGGAGGCGCGTGTCGACCGTTTCCACGATCCGTCCTTCCGGGCGGCGGAAGACGCTCGGGGCGACGACGACCACCTCGCTGACGGCGGTTTGCGAGAGTCGCTCGCTGCAGGCGTAAATGGCGTCCAGGTCGGTCAGTGCCTGTACGCGGACCCGGTCCGAATGCGGACGGGTCTCGCCGTATTCGACGACCATTTGGCTGATCGCGGCACGCGTGTCGACCATTGCTCGCTGGCGTTCCAGCAGGTCAGCCTCCCGGCGTTGCAGCAGCATGCCGAGGCCGATCTCCGGATGGATGAGCCGCAGCGCGCCCGGCGCCTCCAGCGATGGGCGCACGAGAGAGAGCCTCACCAATTCCTCAAGGGCGGTGTGCACCCGTTGGGACGACCATTTCAATTGGCTGGATATTTCGACTGCAGTCGCTACCGAATGTTTCAGCAATTGCTGATAGACAGCCTCAGCATCCGTTCCCAAACCGAGATCGGCCAGCATCGTGCTCCTCCCCCATGGCCACCGAACCGCACCGCCGAGGCGAACCACGACGGCCGATGGGAAGTCTGCACGAAAATACGTCGCCAACCCAAGGCCCTTAAAACCGGCGAACCCCATCGAACGTGGTGAACGAGCCGGGCAAGTCAGGTTTCAGTCCTGTTGGAGGCGGTGGCAGAAAGTTGCCATGGCCGGAAGATGCCATCGCGCCCCGGGCTTGGACCCGCGCCGGGCACCGAACGCGGCGAGCGCGGGCGGAGGGCGAGGATCCGCAGGTCAGGGCTCAGGATCGCAGGAAAGTGAGCACCGCGAGCACGCGTCGGTGATTCTCCTCGGTCTGCGGGAGGTCGAGCTTGTAGAGGATGTTGCGGATGTGCTTGGCCACTGCCGCCTCGGTGACCACCAGCTTCGCGGCGATCGCGGCGTTGGATCGGCCCTCGGCGACCAGGGCCAGCACCTCGCGCTCGCGGTTGGTCAGCTGTTCGAGGGGATTGCGGCGCCGGCGCAGCATCTGCCGCACAACCTCGGGATCCACCACGGTGCCACCCGCCACCACCCGGTCGAGGGCGTCGAGGAATTCCTCCACCTGCCCGATCCGGTCCTTGAGCAGATAGCCGACGCACGTTCCGTCGCCGGCGTTCAACAATTCCGTCGCGTACATCGTCTCGACGTATTGGCTCAGCACGAGGATGGGCAGGGCCGGGCGTGTGCGGCGCAATTCCACCGCGGCGCGCAGCCCTTCGTCCTTGAATCCCGGCGACATACGCACATCGGTCACGACCACGTCGGGGTCGTGCATCTCGACCGCTTCCCGCAGGCCGTCGGCATCGGAGACCGCGGCGACGACCCGGTGACCGAACCGCGCCATCAGCCCGATCAGGCCCTCCCGCAGCAGAACGCTGTCCTCGGCGAGGACTATTCGGAGTTCGGAAGCGGCTGGCAAGGAATCTCCACAACTATTCGGGTGGGTCCGCCCGGTGGGCTGGACAACGACAGTCTGCCATCGACGACGGAAACCCGGTCACCGAGGCCGAGCAGGCCGGTCCCCGCGTCGATGTCGGCGCCGCCGCGACCGTTGTCGCGGATGCTCACCGTCAGGCGGCCTTGCGCATATCCGCCGGAGATCGCCCCGCGGTCGGCGCCGGAATGTTTGGCCATGTTCGACAGCGCCTCCGAGACGACGAAATAGACCGTCGACTCGATCGGCCGCGAGAATCGTTGCGGCACCGTCAGGGAAACGTCGACCGGAATCGCCGAGCGGGCCGCGAGATCGTCCACCGCCTCCGCCAGGCCGAAGTCGGTGAGCACTGGCGGGTAAATGCCGCGGATCAGCTCCCGCAGCTCCACCAGCACCATTCCGGCCTCGTCGTGCGCGCGGGTCAGCTGCTCCGCCAGCGGTCCGGCCGGCGCGTCGAGCCGGGCCACCCCGAGAATCATCGTGAGGGCGACCAGCCGTTGCTGGGCACCGTCGTGCAGGTCCCGCTCGATGCGGCTGCGCTCGGCCTCGAACGCGTCGACCAGACGTACCCGGGAGCGGGTCAGCTCGGTGATCCGCTTGCCCAGCTGGCTGCCAGTCGGGGTGATGAGGACCCGGGCCAGCGCCCCGCGCGAGCCGGCGAGCAGGCCAAAGCCGTACGCGCAGGCAGCCACCGCGAGGACCCCCGCGGCGCAGGCGGCGAACGCGCCCGACCAGGAGGTGACCGCGTATGCCTTCAGCACGTTGACCTGCTCACCCTCGCCGACGGTGGCGAGCAGCAGCGGGGTGGCGAGCAGCGCGAGCGGCACGGTCACCCCCAGGGTCACGGCGAGCAGGTCGATGGGCCAGAGCACGATCATGAGCAGCGCCGCGTAGCCGAGCTCGCGCCACGTGACCGGCTCGGTGAAGCGGGTCCGCAGCCACGAGGTGAGCCCCGGGCGCGGCGGGATGCGGTGGGCGTCGGGCACCGGCCGGGCGTCGATCATCTGCAGCGACCAGCGCTCGACGGCCGCCACGGGCAGGCCGAGCAGGGCGATCGCGCCCAGCAGCGGGATGCCGACGACCACGACCGCGAGCAGTCCGCCGGCCGAGAGCAGAAGCACCGCGACGACCAGCGTCAGCAATCCCGTCAGACCATTGGCGATCAAATATCCGATCGAGCGCAAAGGCCACCCGGACAGCAGGAAACCCGGCCGGGCCAGGGCCTGCCATACGTTTTGCGCGCTCACCCGGACAACGGTAGACGGCCGGTGATCGCGTTTCCAGCCAGCAGGTGTGACTGACGGAGGTAGTGCCTGCGTTACCAACAGGACTCACTTCTGGAGGCGTGTGCCGGGCCCGCAAATCCTGTTCTCTTGAGGAAGTGCATCCGCACCACGACGACCACGCCGCTGGAGGGTGAGCACCCGATGACTGATTGGCTGGCCGGCAACGTCATGACGCTAGGACTGTGGGGCACATTGCTGGTGGTCCTGCTGCTTCCCGCGCTCGAGGCGGCAGTTCCCTTCATCGGCATTCTGGTGCCGGGACAGAGCGCGGTGATCGTGGGCGGGATGCTCGCCTCGCACCGGGTCGTCCCGCTGGCTGCTACCATCGCCGCCGCTCTGCTCGGCGCCGTGCTCGGCAACTTGATCGGATATTGGGCCGGTAAGCGGTGGAAGACGGCGGCGTCCACCGTGGCGAGAGGTGACGGGCTGCGCCGCCGGCACACCGCGAAGGCGCTCGAACTGGTCGAGGGGCGGGGCAGCGCCGCCGTCCTCATCGGACGCTTTTTGCCCGGGCTGCGCACGCTCGTGCCCACGCTGTGCGGCATGGTGCGGACCCCCTGGCGTGCGTATCTGACCTGGTCGGTGGCGGGAAGCGTGGTGTGGGCGGTGACCTGGACGCTCATCGGCGTCCTCGTCGCCCGCGGGGCAGGCGGTGTCACCGGCCTCGTTACGTGAGCGACTACTCGTAAGACTTCCCTATTTGTCGACCCTTTGCGGGATTCGTACGTGGCAACCTGCTGCCATCGCAGCCTCCTGACGCCCTGGGTGGGACCCAGGTGGGGATGTCACCCCGGAGGATTACTCCGGGGTGATCGCCCATGCCCGGTGGGCACCCGTCACGGTTCGGCAACGGGGGATACATGGAATTCAGGATTCTCGGTCCGGTGGAGGCGACCCGCGACGACATGACCCGGGTGACCCTTTCGGGCACGAAGGTCACGACCGTCCTGGCGGCGCTGCTGCTCGCTCGGGGACGGGTGGTCTCCGACGGCCGGCTGGCGGACCTGCTGTGGGGTTGGTCGCCACCGGTCACGATGGGCGCCCAGATCTACACGTACGTCTCGCGGCTGCGCAAGCAGCTCGGCGGCGGCGCGGAGATCGAGCGTCGGCTTCCGGGATACGCGATCCGCATCGGCGGGGCTCAGGTGGACCTAGTGCGCTTCGAGGACCTCGCCGAGCAGGGCCGCCAGTCACTGCAGGACGGACGGTACGAACGGGCCAGCGACTGCCTCTGGGAGGCGCTCGAGCTGTGGCCCGGCAACGCGTTGTCCAACGTCACGGAGCACATGGCCGCGGTGGAGCTGCCTCGCCTGGAGGAGCTGCGGACCGCCGCGGTGGAGAACAAGGTGGAGGCCGATCTCATGCTCGGCCGGCACCGCGAGCTCGTCGCCGAGCTGACCGGACTCGTCGCCGACCACCCGCTGCGGGAGCGGCTGCGCGCCCAGCTGATGACGGCGTTGTGCCGCAACGGACGGCAGGCGGAGGCGCTGCAGATCTTCCACGAAGGGCGCCGCCGGCTCGCCGACGAGCTCGGCGTGGACCCGGGAGCGCAGATCACCCGTACCTACCAGGCCGTGCTCAACAGCGAACTCGAGCGCATGCCGGCCCTGAGCCGGGAATCCGCGCTCGTCACGGTCTGACCGCTCCACCCACAAAGGGCACCGGCGTCTCGCGACGCCGGTGCCCCTTCCCGGTATCGCTAGCGCTACCGCAAAGATTCGCTCCCACGGGGCTGTGCGCAGCCTCGCCCGTACACCAAGGTTGAACCATGACCCGTGACGCGATCCGGCTCCGCTCCGTCACCCGCACCTATGGCGCGGGCGACGGAGCGGTGACCGCATTGAACGACCTCTCCCTGTCCTTCACCGAGGGCACCTTCACCGCCGTCATGGGCCCCTCCGGATCGGGCAAGTCGACGCTGCTGCAGTGCGCGGCCGGCCTCGACCGGCCGACCTCCGGCTCGGTGCTGCTCGGCGAGACGGACCTGACGACGCTCAACGAGACGAAACTGACACTGCTGCGCCGCGAGCGCATCGGCTTCGTGTTCCAGTCCTTCAACCTCCTGCCGGCGCTGACCGCCGAGCAGAACGTGGCGCTGCCGTTGCGGCTGGCCGGGCGCCGGCCCGGCCGCTCGCAGGTGCAGGACGTGCTGGCCCAGGTCGGGCTCGCGGGCCGGGCCAAGCACCGGCCGGGCGAGATGTCCGGCGGCCAGCAGCAGCGCGTCGCGATCGCCCGGGCGCTGATCACCCAGCCCGAGGTGCTCTTCGGCGACGAGCCCACCGGCGCGCTGGACTCCACCACCAGCCGCGAGGTCCTGACGATGCTGCGGGCCATGGCGGACGAGCAGCGGCAGACGATCGTGATGGTCACCCATGACCCGGTCGCCGCGTCGTACGCTGACCGCGTCGTCTTCCTCGCCGACGGCCACCTCAACGGCGAACTTGAGGCGCCCACGGCCGAGGCCGTCGCCGCCCGGATGACCCAGATGGAGACCGCCGCGTGCTGACCGTGACCCTCAGCACCCTGCGGACCCGCTGGGTGACGCTCGTCGGCACGTTCGTCGCGTTGGCGCTGGGCGTGGCGCTGATCGCCACGATGGGCCTCGGGCTCGCGTCGACCCTCGACGCCCCCGACCAGAAGCCCGAGCGCTTCGCCGGCGCACCGGTCGTGGTGCGCGGCGCCGACGAGTTGCGGGTGCCCTCGCCGATCGGTGACCGCACCCAGCCCCTCGCCCAGCCGCGCGGCGTCGCACCCGAGGTCGCCAAAGCGCTCGCCGCGAAGGCCCCCACGGTCGCCGACAGGTCGTTCCCCGTACGCGTGGCCGGACCCGGCGGCGACGACGGCCTGGTCGGGCACCCGTGGTCGATCGCCGCGTTCGGCGGATACCGGCTGACCGCCGGGCACGAGCCCCGCAAGCCCGCCGAGGTGGTGCTCCCCGGCGACGCGTCCCTGGTCGGCAAGGCGGTGCCGGTGCGCACCCCGGCAGGGATGAGCACGCGTACGGTCGCCGGCGTGGTCGCGCCGGCCGGCTTCGAGGAGCCCATCTTCTTCACCGACGCGGAGGCCGCCAAGCTCTCGCCGCGCATAGACAACCTGGTCGTGCAGGCAGCGCCCGAGATGGTGCGTACGGTGGTCGGTGCCGGCTCGGACGTCCAGGTGCTCACCGGCAGCGACCGGCACAAGGCCGACCCGGAGCCCAACCGCGACCGCGACGCCCTCATCGCCATGAACGCCCTGCTGGGCACCGCGGGCGGGGTCACGACGTTCGTGTCCGTCTTCGTGGTGGCGTCGACCTTCGCCTTCGCCGTCGCCCAGCGGCGCCGCGAAATCGGGCTGATGCGCACCGCCGGCGCCACCCCGCGGCAGGTGCGTTCGATGATGTTCATGGAGGCGGTGGTGGTGGGCGTGCTCGCCTCGGTCGCCGGGTGTGTGCTGGGCTCGTACGGCGCCCCGTGGCTCGCGAGCCTGCTCGTCGACGAACAGCTCGCACCCCCGTGGTTCGCCATCGGGGCGTACACCTGGCCGTACCACGTGGCGTTCTGGACCGGGCTGCTCGTCGCGCTCTGCGGGGTCACGGTCGCCACGGTGCGGGCGGGGCGCATCCGTCCCGTCGAGGCGCTGCGGGAGGCCTCGGTGGACACCAAGGCCATGACGCTGGGGCGCTGGGTCTTCGGTGCCGGCCTGCTCGCCACCGGGCTCGGCATGCTCGTCTGGCGGCTGCTCGTCGACCCCGGCGACGCGCTGCACCGCAAGACGTACACCACCCAGCCGATGCTGTTGATCACCGCGGTGGCGCTGCTCGCGCCGATCCTCGTGCGGCCGCTGATCCGGCTGCTCGCGTGGCTCCCGGCCCAGTTGCCCGGCGCCACCGGCATGCTGATGCGCGAGAACGCGGCCGCCGGCGTCCGGCGCACCGCGGCGATCGCGGCACCCGTGCTGGTGACCGTGGCGCTGGCCGGCTCGCTGCTGGGTGCGACGGCGACCATCAACGAGGCGAAGGCCAACGAGATCCGGGAGCAGACCCGCTCCGACCTGATCGTGCAGGCCGACGACGCCGCCGGGGGTTTCGCCGCCGGGACGGTGGCGCAGGTCCGCCAGGTGCCCGGAGCCACGGTGACGGCCAGCGCCGCCACCGCCGTCTACAACCTCGAGGAGGGCACGGCGCTGATCCGCTCGGACGCGCAGGCCGTCGACCCGCGCGAGCTCACCACAGCGCGCAACCTGCCGGTGCAGGCCGGCGACATCGCCGACCTCGACGACAGCAGCATCGTCGTCAACAAGGAGTGGGCGCAGCACACCGTCGGCGAGCAGGTCGACGTGTGGCTCGGCGACGGCACCAAGAAGTCGCTGCGGATCGCGGCCGTGATCGCCGCCGGCACCGGCAACAACGGCGTGTACGTGACCCCGCGCAACGCTCCCGGGGTCGCTCCGGACCGGCTGGAGGTCACCTGGGCCGCAGGCGCCGACGCGAGCGCCGGGACCGCGGCGGTCCGGGCCGCCCTGGAGCCCACCGGCGTGGATGTGCAGACCCGGGCGGAGTGGATCCAGTCGGAGTACCCGAGCAACAGCCGCCAGACCCGCGTCGGCTACCTCGTGGTGCTCGGCATCGCGCTGATCTACACCGGCATCGCGCTGGGCAACACCATGGTGATGGCCACCTCGGACCGGGTACGCGACCTCGCGGTGCTGCGCCTCGCCGGTGCGACGAAGCGGCAGATCCTCATCCTTGTCGCCGTGGAGGCGATGACGGTCGTGGTGGTCGGCGCGGTGCTGGGCACGATCGTGACGGCGGTCAACGTCCTGGGCATCTGGGGTTCGCTGGCCGCCCTGTCGGTCTGGTCCACCGTGGTGCTGCCCTGGCAGACTCTCGCGGCGACATTGGGGGCGTGCGCGGTGGTCGCCGTGGTCGCCTCCGTGCTGCCCGCCGTCGGCGCGCTGCGCACCCGCCCGGTGGAGCTGGCCGGCGCCCGCGAGTGAGCGCGGCCCGACCCTGACCGCGCCCGGCACTGACCGCTTCGGGCCGGTCCCGCCGGGAGCCCGTTTCCCGTTGCGGGCTCCCGGCGACCCGAAGCACCAGACAGTCCCGCCGGGTGTGGCCGGGATGTCTGGGGGCACGCTTGTCGCGCAGCTGCCGCGCAACGGCTCAGGCGGACGGCTCCGCCATCGCCACCGCGATCCGACGGGGCCCGGTGAAGGGCTCCCGCGCGTGGGCGGCCAGCATGTTGTCCACGACCAGGACGTCGTCGCGCTCCCAGTCGAAACGGGTCGACGCGGCCCGGTACAAGGCGCGCAGATGGTCCATCACGTCGTCCGGGATGCGCCCGCCGTCGCCGTAGTACGTGTTGGTCGGCAGATCCTCCTCATCGAAGATCGCCAGCATCCCCTCCCGAACGTCCTCCGCGAGCGTGGTCACGTGGAAGAACGTGGCGTGGTTGAACCACACCCGCTCGCCCGTCACCGGGTGGGTGTGCACCGCGGAGCGCACCGCCACGGTCCGCAGGCCACCGTCCGGGCGCCAGTGCGGGGTCAGGCCCTTGTCGCGGCAGTACGCCTCCACCGCGGACCGGTCGTCGGTGCCGAACGTCTGCTGCCACGGCACGCCGAAGTCGGCGTGGAAGTTGCGGACCACCCGCCAGCCGCGCCGCTCGAACTCCTCGCGTACGGCCGGGTCGAGGTTGCGATAGACCTCGCGGATGTCCGCGAGCGGGGTCGCGCCCTGCGTGTGCGCCGGCTCGATGCAGTAGAAGTACAACGTCTGCGGCCACACGGCCTGGTAGGAGTTCTCGTTGTGCAGGAAGATCTCCTCCTCGGCGGGGTAGTCCGTCGAGGTGTAGACCTGCCCCTGGATGGTGCTGCGCGGCGAGGACCGCTCCGCGTACGTGAGGGGGGCCGAGCCGGAGAACGCCCGGACCACGCCGTCGAAGCCCTCGACCCCGCCGACCGGGAAGCCGCGCAGCAGCACGGCTCCCCGGTCCCTGAGGGTCGCGCGCAGGTCCTCGCGGTTGTCCCGGATGTAGTCGTGGACATCGGTGCCGGGGTGCGGCGCCCGCCGGACCGCGGCCACCGTATCCCTGATGCTGCTCGCCATGTCGGGGTTCTCCCTTCGTTGCCGTCGGCCGCGCTCAGTCGGACATCGCGACGAGGACCCGGCGGTCGCCGGTGAACGGCCGGCGGCCGTGCGCGAGTGACACGTTGTCGATGACCATGAGGTCACCGGCCCGCCAGTCGACGTCGACCGCGTTGTCCAGCCCGCGGTCGCGGATCTGCAGGATGTACTCGGCGGGGATGGGCGAACCGTCCGCGAAGGTGACGTGCTGCGGCAGGTCCTCCTCCGGCATGATCTGGGCCAGGGCGGCCGCGGTGTCGTCGCCGAGCCCGGCGGCGTGCCACTGGTCGGCCTGGTTGAACCACACCTCCATGCCGGTCACCGGGTGCCGGGTGGTGGAGGGGCGCACCGAGCGGATCCGGACGCTACCGTCGCGCTTCCACTCCCACGTGGCGCCCGCGTCGGCGAGGAACGCCTCGACCTGCGCCCGTTCGGTGGTCTCGAACGTGTCCTGCCAGCTCTTGCCGAAGCCGTACCCGTCGTGCAGGTTCTGCACGTAGCGCACGCCGCCAGCGAAGGCCTCGCGGACTTCCGGGTCGAGCGAGTTCAGCCACAGGGCCGCGTCCAGCACGGGCGTGGCACCCCCGCCGCCCGGCTCCACCTGGCAGTAGAAGGCTAGCCGGGCCGGCCAGGCGTGCGCGTAGCTCATCTCGTTGTGCATCGAGATGGTGAACTCCTGCGGATACTCCGTGGAGGTGTAGACGTTGCTGCCGACCTTGGTTCGCGGCGAGTTGCCGTGCACGTAGGCGAGCCGGTTGGGCAGCAGGTGGTCGAAGACCGGGTCCAGCGTCTCCGGCGTGATGCCGAAGCCCCGGAACACGAGCGCCTTGTGCTCGGTGAGCAGGTCTCCCAGCTCGGTGCCCAGGTCGCCCAGGCACGCGATGATCCCCTGCGGCCCGCTGCGGCCGACCGCCGGGATTTCCAGCGGGGACCAGACCTTGGTGTGCTCCGTCTGCGTCACTGACTTACCCTCTCGTTCACGACAGCCGCCTCGTGATGTGCGAGACGAGCTCGGCCTGGCGCGGTGCCAGGTAGAAGTGGTCACCCGGAAAGCTGTGCAGCTCGAACCGCCCGGGCGCGGTGAGATCGGACCAGCCGCGGACACGCTCCGGCGCGCATCCGGGGTCACGGTCGCCGACGTACGCGGTGATCGGAGCGCGGACCGGGGCCGGAGCCGCCGGCTGGTATCCCTCGATGAGGGCGTAGTCCGCGCGCAGTGCCGGCAGCAGGAGCTCGCGCAGCTCGGCGTTGTCGTACGCCGCCGAACCGAGATCGCCCAGCCGTCGGACGCCCGCGACGAGCGCGTCGTCGCCCAGCTCGTGCAGCCCCGTCCGCTGGGCCTGGTGCGGGGCCGCGCGGGCCGAGACGAAGAGCCTGCGCACCGGGATGCCGGCAGCCTCCAGGCGGAGCGTGACCTCGTAGGCGACCGAGGAGCCCATGCTGTGCCCGAACAACGCGACGCTGCGCGGTGGGCACCGGCTCAGCGCCGCGGTGATGTCGTCGGCGAGCTCGGTCATGTCGGTCGCGCAGGGCTCGGCGAGCCGGTCCTGCCGGCCCGGGTAGCGCACCGCGAGCACCTCCACGTCCGCCGGCAGCAGCGCGGACCAGCCGTGGAAGAGCTGGGCGTTGCCGCCGGCGTGCGGGAAGCAGACGAGGCGTACGCGGGGTTCGACGACCCGGCGGTACGCGCGGAACCAGTCCTCGGGCCGGGCCTGCCGGCGGATGTCGGTCATCCTTGTCCGCTCTCCTCGGATCGGGGGACACCCGCGGCACGGTCCTCGGTGCGCAGGGCCGGGCTCAGCGCACACGCGAGGGCCAGCACGGCCATCGCGGCGCCGACGGTGTGCAGGGTCGCTCCCCCGCCCCAGGTCGTGAGCAGCACGCCGCCGACCAGTGCGCCGAGCGTGTTGGTGCCGGAGCCGACGATGTTCATCGCCGCCGCGACCCGGCCCTGCAGCGCGTCGGGTGTGACCCGTACCTGGTAGACCGCGGCGGTCACGTTGAAGATCGCGCCGACGAAGCCGGTCGCGGCGAACAGCACGCCGAGCACGACGGGGTTGCGGGTGAAGGCCATGGCGCTCATCAGCACCGCCCAGGCGCTCGCGCCGCCGAGCAGGGTCGCGCGCTGGGTGAGGCGGCGCAGCCACCAGCCGCCGGTGAGGGCGCCCGCGACGCCGCCGATCCCGCCGATCCCGACGATCACGGCCAGCGTCGCCGGGCTGCGGTTCTCCTCCTTGACCACAACGATCAGGGTCAGGGCGAGCACCTGGAAGAGGATGTTGCTGAGCGCCACGAAGACCAGCGCTCCGCGCAGGAACCGCTGCCACCACAGCCACCGCAGCCCGTCGAGCACCTCGGCGGTGAGCTTGCGGCGGGGCGCCCGTTCGCCCTGGAACTCCTTCTTGATGAGCAGGAGGGTGAGCAGGGAAATCAGCGACGCGAGCGCCGCGAACGAGAACGGGGCCCAGCGCGCCGCGGTCTGCAGCAGCACCCCGCCAGGCTGACCGATCAGGCCGGCGGCCCGGCTGCGCGCCTCGTTCTGCGACAGGGCCTGCCCGAGGTGGGCGGGGTGCACGACGTTGCGTACGGCCCCGCGCTCGGCGAGCTTGTAGAAGACGGCGAGGCTGGTGTCCACGAACGCCACCGCCGCGAGGTGGGCCACCGACACGAAGCCGAGCGCCAGCGCCACGGCGACGCTGCCGAGCACGAGCGCCCGACCCGCCTCGCAGGTGATCATCAGCCGGCGGCGGTTCCACCGGTCCGTGAGCGCCCCGGCCGGCAACTGCACGAGCAGCACCGGCAGCAACGCCGCGAACGAGACCGCGGACATCGCCAGCGGCGAGTCGGTGTGCCACAGGACGATCAGCGGGTAGGCGACGGCGCTGACCCGGGCGCCGACGAAGGAGACGCCGGCGCCCGACCAGAGCAGCAGGAAGTCGCGGTTGCGACGCAGCGGCGGCGGCGCGTCCCTGCCCGGCGGGGCCTGGCCGACGGCGGTCACCGCGGCGAGCCGTCCGCGGGCCGGCACCACTCCAGCACGGCCATGGCGCTGTGCATCTTGTTCTCCGCCTGGTCGAACGCGATGCTGGCCGGGCCGTCGAGCACCTCGGCGCTCACCTCGTCGCCGCGGTTGGCCGGCAGGTCGTGCATGAACACGGCCTTGGGGCTGGCCCGCCAGAGCCCGGCGTCCACGGTGAACGGTGCGAAGACCTCCCGCCATCGCGGGTCGGGCTTGACCGTGCCGGTGGTCTCCCAACGGGTCGTGTAGACAACGTCGAGGTCGGCGGGCAGGTCGTCCATGTCGTGGCGCTCGACGAAGGAGCAGCCGTACCGCGCCGCCTGCTCGGTCGCCCCGAGCCGGTACGCCGGCGGCAGCCCGTACCCGGGCGGGGTGCGCATCTCCAGCATCACGCCCCGGAAGCGGGTGAGCGCCAGGGCCAGGGCCGTGGCGGTGTTGTTGCCCTCGCCGACGTAGAGCACCCGCAGCCCGTCGATGCGGCCGAAGCGGCGCGTCATCGTGGTGAGGTCGGTCAGCGCCTGGGTCGGGTGCTCGTCGGCGCTCATCGCGTTGACGACCGCCATCCGGTCCTGCGCTGCCCACTCGCGCATGTCGGCCGGGTCGGCGGCGGTCCGCGCGACCAGCACGTCGAGCATCCGGGACATGACCCTGCCGGTGTCGGCGTTGGTTTCCCCCGTGTTCAGCTGCAGGTCGTCGGGGCCGTACGCGATGATCTGCGCGCCCAGCCGCAGCGCACCGGCGGAGAAGGCCGTACGGGTGCGCGTGGAGGTCCTGCTGAAGTAGATGCCGGCTACCCGCCCGGCGAGCGGGCGGGTGTGAGCCGCCCGTCCGCCGGTGCCGTCGCCGCCGGCCGCCGAGAATTCCACGCCCCGCGCGACGATGGCCCGCAGGTCGTCGTCGGTGAGGTCGTCGATGGAGATCAGATGGCGTACGCGTTGCTGGGTCATGTCCGCTCCCTGGCTGCGCGCCGGATCAGGCGCGCTCGTCGTCGGTGACCACGGGCCGCAGCACGGCCGCCGCGGCGCCCGCGTCGGGACCGGCGGTGCCCGCCCAGCCGGCCGCGAGAGTGCCGCGGCCGAAGGATGCGTCGCGCTCGGCGAGCGCGGCGGTCAGGTGCCGCACGACGTCCTTGCCGCCGTCGGCGTTGGTGAGGGCGACGAAGCCGGAGCCACCGGTGACCCGGCTGATCGCCATGTTCCAGTAGCCGGCGGGTTCGCCGCCGTGGCCGAACTCGAGGTCCGCGCTGGTGTCGTCGACGATCGTGCCGAGCCCGTAGAAGCTGCCCGGTTCGGCGCCGACGAGCTGCTGCGCGTAGGGCTGGGCGAGCAGCGCCCCCGGCTCCCCGAGCAGGCAGCGGCGCAGCTGCGCGGCGAAGGTGGCGAGGTCGCCCGCGGTTGACCACAACCCGGCCGCCGCGAGGTGCCCGCGCTCACGCCAGCCGCCGTCCAGCACCGTCCCCCGCCGGTCGTGTCCGAGCGCGACGCTGCGCCCCGCCGTACGCGGGAAGTCCTGCCCGAAGCTGCTGCCGGTCATCGCGAGCGGGTCGAACACGAGCCGGCGCATAAGCGGCTCGAAGGCTTCGCCGGTGACGTCCTCGAGGACCTGCTGCACGACCCAGTAGTGGGTGCTGGACTTGCGGAACGCCGACCCGGGCACCAGCTCGCGCCGGACCTCAGAGTTGACCGCGGGCGGCCGTCCGGTGAGCAGATCCAGCAGCGTGGGCACCGGCTCGCCGGGGCGGAAGCCGACGCTACGGTGCCGGGCCAGGCCGGCGCGGTGGCCGAGCAGGTGCCGCAGGGTGAGCGGCCCCGGCGCGTTCGCGTCGGCCGCGGGCCGCCAGGAGGTGAGGTACGCGTCGACGTCCAGGTCCAGGTCGAGTACCCCGTCCGCGACGAGCCGCAGGACGGCGAACGCAGTAAGGTGCTTGCTGATCGACCCGGTCTGGAAGATGGTGCCCGGCTCGACGGCCGGGTTGGCCTCCGCACCGAGCACACCGAGGCTGAGCGTCTCCGCCACCTCGCCGTCGCGCAGCAGCGCGATGCTCGCGCCCGGCACGTGGTTCTCCGCCATGACAGCGCGGAGGCCGTCGGCGAGATCCGGCAGGACGGCCAGTGACTCCGCTGCGCGGGCGCGGTCCACCAGGGCCGCGGCCTCGGCGAGCTTCGGGTCCTGCGCCCCGGGTGCCTCGCCGGCCCGCCGAAGCAGGTCGGCCAGAAGCACGGCCGACACCGTCACCTGGGGTTCGGGGGCGGCTGCCTGTGCGGCCTCCTCGGCTTCGTCGGCGTCGACGGCCGCGGCGAGTGCGTGCAGGGTCTCGTGCTGGTACATGCGCCAGATGGAGACGGTCAGCCCGGCCTGCCGGGCCGCGGCCAGCACCTTGATCATCAGAAGCGAGTGGCCGCCGAGGTCGGCGAAGCGGTCGTGCACGCCGATCTGGTCGACGCCGAGGACTTCGGACCAGATGCGGGCCAGGAGCCGTTCGGTGGGCGTCTCCGGCGGGACGAACTCGTCACCGGTGTCCATCGTGGCGCGGTCGGGTGCCGGCAGGGCCCGCCGGTCGACTTTGCCGTTGGCGTTGAGCGGGATGACGTCGAGACCGACGAACGCGGACGGAACCATGTACTCGGGCAACCGGACCCGGCACCACTGACCCAACTCACCGGCATCCACCACGCTGCCGTCCGCGGGCACCACATAGGCCACCAGACGACGATCACCCGGCGTCGGCTCGAACACCGACACCACCACATCCCGAACACAACCGTGCTCGGCCAGAACAGCCCGAACCTCACCCAACTCCACCCGATAACCACGAATCTTCACCTGATCATCGGCACGACCCAGAAACTCCACATTCCCATCCGGCAACCACCGCACCACATCACCCGTGCGATACAACCGCCCACCCGAACCGAACGGATCCGGAACAAACCGCTCCGCCGTCAAATCAGGACGACCCGCATAACCCCGAGCCACCCCCACACCACCCACGAACAACTCACCCACAACACCCACCGGAACCGGCTCCAACAGCGAATCCAAAACAAACATCCGCATATTCGGCAACGGCCGACCGATCGGCACCACATCACGACCCGACACCGACACCACCGGGAACACACACGTCCCCACCGACGCCTCCGTCGGACCATACTCATTCACCAACCGGCCAGGCCCCAACACCTCCAGACCCCGATCAGCCAACACCCCCGGCAACGCCTCACCAGCCACCACCAGAACCGACGCCAAACCCTGCGCCTGCTCCACCGACAACTGCGACGTCAACACCTCCAAATGCGCCGGCGTCAACTTCACAAACGAATAAGGACCACCCGCGGCCAACACCTCACCCAGATCCGCGACATCCACACCCTGACCCACCAACCGAACCGCCTGACCCGCCACCAACGGACCCCACAAATTCGGCACCACCAAATCAAAAGCAACCGACGAGAACAACGGCGCCCCACCCACACCCTGCGACGCCAACACATCCCTCGCCCACACCACATGATTCACCAAACCCGCATGCGAAACCTCCACACCCTTAGGCCGACCCGTCGACCCCGACGTGAAAATCACATACGCCAAACCACCCACCACATCCACCCGCGACACCCGGTCGACGGGCCCGTCCTGCAAAGAGCCGGTAAGCAACAAATCGATGCAGCCAAAGCAGTCCGCGTACCGACCAGACGTCACCGCGACCGAGACACCGGCGCTCTCCACCATCGCAGCGACACGCTCCACCGGGTAGGACGGATCAACCGGCACATACGCAGCCCCGGCCTTCCAAACGCCGAGCAACGCGGCGACCAAATCCGGGCCGCGATCGAGCAAAACCGCGACACGGGACTCGCTACGGACACCACGCTCCCGCAAGGCATACGCGAAAAGATTCCCGCGCCGATCAAGGTCGGCATACGTCACCGCCTCGTCCTCAAACCGCAGAGCAACCGCATCCGGGTTCTGCGCGGCCTGCGCCTCAAACAGCTGCAACACCGTCAGCGGCTCCACCTCCACCGCCGACTCGTTCCACCACACCAAAACCCGCTCGCGCTCCTCCACCGACAGGTACGACCCCAACGCATCACCACCACCACCCGCCGCCATCGACTCCAGCACCCGCCGATACAAACCCACCAAGCACTCCCCCGACTCCCGCGACAGGGCGTGCGTGTGCGTGGTGAGCAGGAGGTAGCCGCCGACAGCGGAGACCGCCAGGCCGAACTCGGTCGCGCCCTCGCCCACGCTCTGCTCGGAGTCCACCAGGTCGGTGTCGACGTGGTCGAAGTCCTGGTAGCTGAACCGGACGTCGAGCAGCCGGTCCACCGCGGCGAGGCGCTGCACGGCCGGCATCGGGTAGCGGCGGTGACCCCAGACCTCGCTCTCCCTGCGGAAGACCCGGCGGACGAGATCGTCCCAGGTGCGCGCGCCACGGTCGAAGGCGAACGGCAGCGTGTTGAGGTACATGCCGTACACCTGGTCGGCGCCGGGCGCCTCGGGCCGGGCGCTGAACACCAGGCCGGTGAAAAACGCCTCGTCGTGGGTGAGGATGCTCATGACCTTGAGGTGGGCGGCCAGCAGCACGCCCTTGAGCGAGGTGCCCGACTGGACGGCGAGGCCGCGCAGTCCCGATTCGAGGTCGCGCAGCGGCACGGCGACGCGGTACTTCTCCCGCGGCTGCGACGCATCCCCCGCCCACGCCGGCGGCAGAGTGAACCGGGCGTACCCGTCCACCACCGACCGCCAGTAGTCACGGTCCTCGTCGGAGGCCAGGGCGCGCCCCTCGGCCGCGATGAAGTCCGCGTACCGCACCGCCGGGGCGGCCCGTTCGGTGACCGGCTCGCCGTCGCGGAGCCGGGCGTACTCGGTCAGCAGTTCCATCAGCAGTGCGCGGTGGCTCCAGCCCTCGGTGATGGCGTGGCACACCGTCACGGTCAGCCACCAGGCGTCGTCCTCGAGGTGGGCGGTCATGCGCAGCAGCGGGGCCTGCTCGAGGTCGAACAGCGTGGCGCGCTCCCGGGCGGCGAAGTCAGCCAGCGCCTTGCGGCGCGCGTCCTCGTCCAGCCCGCGCAGGTCGCCGACCGCCACCGGGATCTCCGCGGTGGCGCGCACGACCTGCAGCGGCATCGACCACGAGTCGAGGTGGAAGGACGTACGCAGCATCTCGTGCCGCTCGGTCACGACGGCGGCCGCGGCGCGCAGTGCCTCCTCGGCGAAGGGTGAGCCGTCACGGACCCGGAACGACGACACGTTGTGGTAGGCGTGCTGCTCGCGGTCG
The DNA here is from genome assembly GCF_006715105.1 of Micromonospora sp. A202. Classification (NCBI taxonomy): domain Bacteria; kingdom Bacillati; phylum Actinomycetota; class Actinomycetes; order Micromonosporales; family Micromonosporaceae; genus Micromonospora; species Micromonospora sp. A202. The sequence goes on from NZ_VFMP01000001.1 coordinate 4,240,614, forward strand.
GCGAACATCTCGACGAGCATGCCGAGCTGCACCTGCGACAGCGGGTACGCGTCCATCGCGTCCGCCGGCAGCTTCGCCCGGTCGTCGTCGCTAATCTGGGCGAAGGGGGCCACGTACTCCTCGACCTCGGCGACGCCGGGCCGTCCGGTCAGGAACTCGCAGAGCTCGGCGACCGTACGGTGCTCGAAGACCTCCCGGACCCCGACGTCGAAGCCGGCGCCCCGCAGCGCGCCGACGAGCGCCACCGCGCGGATCGAGTGGCCGCCCAGCTCGAAGAAGCCGTCGGTGACGCCGACCCGCTCGCGCCCGAGGACGTCGGCCCAGATCTGCGCGACCCGCTCCTCGGTGACCGTACGGGGTGCGACGTAGCCGTCGTCCGCTCCGGGAACGTCGTCCGGGGACGGCAGGGCCCGCCGGTCGACTTTGCCGTTGGCGTTGAGCGGGATGACGTCGAGACCGACGAACGCGGACGGAACCATGTACTCGGGCAACCGGACCCGGCACCACTGACCCAACTCACCGGCATCCACCACGCTGCCGTCCGCGGGCACCACATAGGCCACCAGACGACGATCACCCGGCGTCGGCTCGAACACCGACACCACCACATCCCGAACACAACCGTGCTCGGCCAGAACAGCCCGAACCTCACCCAACTCCACCCGATAACCACGAATCTTCACCTGATCATCGGCACGACCCAGAAACTCCACATTCCCATCCGGCAACCACCGCACCACATCACCCGTGCGATACAACCGCCCACCCGAACCGAACGGATCCGGAACAAACCGCTCCGCCGTCAAATCAGGACGACCCGCATAACCCCGAGCCACCCCCACACCACCCACGAACAACTCACCCACAACACCCACCGGAACCGGCTCCAACAGCGAATCCAAAACAAACATCCGCATATTCGGCAACGGCCGACCGATCGGCACCACATCACGACCCGACACCGACACCACCGGGAACACACACGTCCCCACCGACGCCTCCGTCGGACCATACTCATTCACCAACCGGCCAGGCCCCAACACCTCCAGACCCCGATCAGCCAACACCCCCGGCAACGCCTCACCAGCCACCACCAGAACCGACGCCAAACCCTGCGCCTGCTCCACCGACAACTGCGACGTCAACACCTCCAAATGCGCCGGCGTCAACTTCACAAACGAATAAGGACCACCCGCGGCCAACACCTCACCCAGATCCGCGACATCCACACCCTGACCCACCAACCGAACCGCCTGACCCGCCACCAACGGACCCCACAAATTCGGCACCACCAAATCAAAAGCAACCGACGAGAACAACGGCGCCCCACCCACACCCTGCGACGCCAACACATCCCTCGCCCACACCACATGATTCACCAAACCCGCATGCGAAACCTCCACACCCTTAGGCCGACCCGTCGACCCCGACGTGAAAATCACATACGCCAAACCACCCACCACATCCACCCGCGACACCCGGTCGACGGGCCCGTCCTGCAAAGAGCCGGTAAGCAACAAATCGATGCAGCCAAAGCAGTCCGCGTACCGACCAGACGTCACCGCGACCGAGACACCGGCGCTCTCCACCATCGCAGCGACACGCTCCACCGGGTAGGACGGATCAACCGGCACATACGCAGCCCCGGCCTTCCAAACGCCGAGCAACGCGGCGACCAAATCCGGGCCGCGATCGAGCAAAACCGCGACACGGGACTCGCTACGGACACCACGCTCCCGCAAGGCATACGCGAAAAGATTCCCGCGCCGATCAAGGTCGGCATACGTCACCGCCTCGTCCTCAAACCGCAGAGCAACCGCATCCGGGTTCTGCGCGGCCTGCGCCTCAAACAGCTGCAACACCGTCAGCGGCTCCACCTCCACCGCCGACTCGTTCCACCACACCAAAACCCGCTCGCGCTCCTCCACCGACAGGTACGACCCCAACGCATCACCACCACCACCCGCCGCCATCGACTCCAGCACCCGCCGATACAAACCCACCAAGCACTCCCCCGACTCCCGCGACAGGGCGTGGGTATCGGTGGTCAGGGTGATGTGCCCGACCCGGGCCGAGACGGCGAACGGGAACTCCGTGGGGCTGTCGTCGATGCTCGCCAGGTAGTCGACCAGTTCCCGGTCGACCTGGTGGAAGTCGTGGTAGCTGAACCGGACGGTGAGCAGCCGGTCGACGCCGGCCGCGCGCTGGATCTCCGACATCGGGAAGCGGCGGTGCGGCCACAGCTCCACCTCGCGGGCGAAGACCCGGCGGACGAGTTCCTCCCACGTACGCGCGCCCCGGTCGAAGGCGAACGGGACGGTGTTGAGGTACATGCCGTACACCTGGTCGGCGCCCGAGGCCTCCGGTCGGCCGTTGCACACCAGGCCGGTGACGAAGGACTCCTCCTCGGTGAGCATGCTCATCACCTTGAGGTGGGCGGAGAACAGCACGCTCTTGAGCGAGGCGCGGGCGGCGACGGCCAGCTTGCGTAGGCTGTCCTCCAGGTCGTGCCACGGTACGGCGACGCGGTACTTCTCCCGCGGCTGCGACGCATCCCCCGCCCACGCCTGCGGCAGAGTGAACCGGGCGTACCCGTCCACGATCGACTGCCAGTAGCCGCGCTCCTCCTCCGACGCGAGCGATCGTCCTTCCGCGGCGATGAAGTCCGCGTACCGGACGGCGGGCACGGGCGGCTGCGAGAGCTCCGAGCCGGTCCGCAGCGCGCGGTAGACCTCGATGATCTCCATGATCAGCGAGTGGCAGCTCCAGCCCTCCAGGATCGGGTGGCACTCGGCCGCGGTCAGCCACCACGCGCCGTCGTACTCGTGGGCGCAGATCCGGAACAGCGGGGGCACGGCGAGGTCGAAGAGCTTGCCCCGCTCCTCGGCGGTGAACTCCCGCAGCGAACGGTCGAGCTCGTCGGCGTCGAGGCCCCGCAGGTCACGGACGGCGACCGGCATCTCCGCGCTCGCGTGCACGACCTGCATGGGCACCGAGTAGCCGGTGAGGTCCAGCGAGGTCCGCAGGATCTCGTGCCGCTGCACGATCAGGTGCGCCGCGCGCCGCAGGGCGTCCACGTCGAACGGCTCGTCGTCGCGGATCCGGAATGACGTTACGTTGTGGTAGACGTGTAGCGCCGTGTCGTTGAGCATCTCGACGACCATGCCGACCTGCGTCTGGGCCATCGGGTACGCGTCCACCGCGTCCACCGGCAGCTTCGCCCGGTCCGCCTCCCCGATCAGCTTGAACGGGGCCACGACGGGGTCGAGCTGATCCAGCGCGGGCCGGCCGGTGAGCAGCTCCGCGAGGTCCTCGATCGTGCGGTACTCGAACACGTCGCGCACGGCGATGTCGAAGCCGGCCGCGCGCAGCTCGCCGACGAGCGCCACCGCCCGGATCGAGTCACCGCCCAGCTCGAAGAAGGGCTCGGTGACGCCAACCTGGTCGAGACCGAGCACGCGGGTCCAGACCTGGGCCAGCCGCTCCTCGGTGACCGTGCGCGGGCTGACCTGCTCACGGCCGCCGAGCGCGGTGTCCGCGTCCGGCTCGGGCAGCGCGGCCTTGTCGAGCTTGCCGTTGCCGGTCAGCGGGATCGTGGCGACCGGCACGAACGCCGACGGGACCATGTACTCCGACAGGGTCCGGGACAACGCGGCCCGCAGCGCGGCGCGGTCCAGTTCGTCGCCGATGGCGGGCACCACGTACGCGACCAGCCGCTGGTCGGCGCCCGTGCCGCGGACCACCACGACAGCGTCGTGCACCTCGGGCAGCGCCACCAGCGCGGCGACGATTTCCCCCAGTTCGATGCGGAAGCCGCGGATCTTCACCTGGTCGTCCGCGCGGCCCAGGAACTCCAGGCTGCCGTCGGCACGGCGGCGCGCGAGGTCGCCGCTGCGGTACAGCCGGGCGCCGGCCGGGCCGTACGGGTCGGGCACGAACCGCTCGGCGGTCAGCGCCGGGCGGCCCAGGTACCCGCGGGCCACGCCGAGGCCGCCGACGCAGATCTCGCCCACGACGCCGGTGGGGACGAGGTTGCCGGCCTCGTCGAGCAGGTGCACCCGCAGGTCGCCCAGCGGGGACCCGACCGGGCTGCCGGCGTGCGGGTCGAGGTCGGCCGCGGTGAGCCGGTGGTACGTGACGTGCACCGTGGTCTCGGTTATGCCGTACATGTTGATGAGCTGCGGCGCGTCGAGCCCCAGCCGTGCCGCCCAGGGCCGCAGCTCGGCCGGTTCCAGGCGCTCCCCGCCGAAGACGACCGCGCGCAGGCTCAGCGCGTCCAGCCGCGGATCGGCGGCGAACGCCACGAGCGAGCGGAACGACGACGGCGTCTGGTTGAGGATCGTGACGCGCTCGGCGACCAGCAGGTCGAGGAAGTCCTCCGGTGAGCGGGTGACGTCCTGCGGCACGACGACGAGGCGGCCGCCGTGCAGCAGGGCGCCCCACAGCTCCCACACCGAGAAGTCGAAGGCGTACGAGTGGAACAGCGTCCAGACGTCACCGGCGGAGAAGTGGAATTGTTCGGCGGTGACGGTGAACAGGCGCAGCACGTTGGCGTGGGTGACGCCCACGCCCTTGGGCTTGCCGGTCGAGCCGGAGGTGTAAATGACGTACGCGACGTCGTCCGGCACGGCTAGCGGCGCCGGGTCGTCGCACGGCCTGCCCAGCAGGAAGGCGGTATCCGCGTCCAGGACGAGGGTCTCGCCGTCGTGCACCCCGCCGAGCTTGCCCGCGTGCCGCTGCTCGGTGACGACCATGGAGACGTCGGCGTCGGCGAGGATGAAGGACAGCCGGTCGGCGGGCTGGGCGGGGTCGAGCGGCAGATAACCGGCGCCGGCCTTGAGCACACCGAGCAGCGCGGGCACGAGGTCGGCGCCGCGCTCGAGACTCACCGCGACCAGTGCGCCGGGCCGGGCACCAGCCGCGACCAGGTGGTGGGCGATGCGGTTGGCGCGCTCGTTGAGCTCGCGGTAGGTCAACGACTCACCGGCGTACGTGACGGCCGGCGCGTCCGGGGTGCTGCGGGCCTGCCGCTGGAAGATCTCGACCGCGGTGGTAGGCACCGGGGTGGTCTCCGCGGCGGAGGGCGCCGCGGCGAGCACGGCCAGCTCCTGCGGCGCCACCAGGTCCAGACCGGACAGACGGGTGCCGGGATCGGCGACCGCGGCACCGAGCAGCCGGATCACGTGATCGGCGAGGCGCTGCGCCGTGGTCTCGTCGAAGAGGGCCGTCGCATACTCCAGGCGGCCGCCCAGCGAGCCGTCGGCCGCCTCGTGGAGCTGCAGGTCGAGGTCGAACTTCGCGCCGCCGCCGGTGCCCTCGTACGGAACCGTCTCCACGCCGGGCAGCTGGAACGCGGTGGCGCGGTCGCCGTGCATGGTGAAGGCCACCTGGAACAGCGGGGTCCGCGACAGGTCCCGCTCGGGCTGCAGTTCGTCGACCAGGCGGGCGAACGGCACACCCTGGTGGTCGAACGCCTCCAGCACGGTGTCGCGCACGGCGCCGAGCAGCGTGGCGAACGACGGGTCGCCGTCCCAACGGCCGCGCAGCACAAGGCTGTTGATGCCGTATCCGATGAGGTCCTGGATTTCGGGCCGCACCCGCCCGGACACGACGGTGCCGACGGGGACGTCCGCGCGGCCGCTCCACCGGGCAAGCACCGCCTGGTACGCGGCCAGCAGCACCATGAACGGCGTCGCGTCGTGGCGCGCGGCGAGGTCCCGCACACCCGTCATCAGCTCGGCGGGCAGCACCAGCGGCACCACGGCACCGACGCCGTCGCGGCGGGCCGGGCGGGGACGGTCGGTGGGCAGGTCGAGGTGGGGCAGGCCGGCGAGCTGCCTGTGCCAGTACGCGAGGTGCCGATCGAGCGCCCCGGCCGAGAGCTGCTCGCGCTGCCAGGCCGCGAAGTCGGCGTACTGCACGTCGAGCGGCGGGCGCGGGGACCCGACACCGGCGAGCGCGGCGGCGTAGTCCTCGCTCAGCTCGCGCCCGACGATCCCGATCGACCACGCGTCGAAGGCGATGTGATGGAAGACGATGGCGAGCACGTGCTCGTCCTCGGCGAGCCGGATGAGGCGGGCACGCACCGGCTGGTCCTCGGCGAGGTCGAACGGGCGGCGCAGGTCCTCCTCGACGAACGCGAGCGCGGCGGCCTCCCGCTCCGCCGGGCTGCCCGACCCCGAGGGCACGCTGAGCCGCAGCTCGGCCGTACCGATGTCGTCGACGACCTGGGTGACCTCGCCGCCGTCCATCCGGTAGCGGGTGCGCAGGATCTCGTGCCGGCCCAGCAGCCGGCGCCACGCCTCGCCCAGGGCGACGGTGTCCAGCTGACCCCGCAGGCGCACGACCAGCGGGACCAGGTATTCCGAGCTGTCGGGCTCGAGCCTGTTGAGGAACCACATCTGCTGCTGTCCGTACGACAGCGGCAGCGGCCCGGAACGGTCGGCGCGCTCGATGGCCGGGCGCCGGCGGGTGGTGGACCTGCCGGCGAGCCGCCGGCGCAGCAGCTCCTCCCGCGCCTCTGACGTGCCGGCCGCGGTGGGGTGGTCAGAACCGGTGCTCATCTGTCGCGCTCCTTAGCCGTCAGTTCCTCGCTCGCGATCTCGCTGTCGGAAAGCGCGGCGATCTCCGCCCGGATGCGCTCCTCGACGACGGCCGCCAGCTGGGCGACCGTCGGGCCCTCGAACACCGTGCGGACGGCGAACCCGATCTCGAACTCCTCCTGGATCCGGGAGATCAGCCGGATCGCGAGGATCGAGTTGCCGCCGATGTGGAAGAAGTTGTCCTTCGCGCCGATCCGCTCGAGGCCCAGCAGCTCGGCGCACGCGGCGCCGATGCGCTGCTGCACCGGTCCGGACAGCGGCACGTACCCGGCGTCACGGTCGGTGCCGTCCGGCCCGGGCAGGGCGCGGCGGTCGACCTTGCCGTTGGCGGTCAGCGGGATGGCATCCAGGGCGGTGAACGTGGCCGGCACCAGATAGTCGGGCAGCGTCCGGGCGCAGTGCCCGGCCATCCCGGTGACCGGTCCGCGGCCAGGCTCGGGCACGTAGTACGCGGCAAGCTCGGTCTCGCCCGCCGCGGAGGTCACGGCCAGCACCACGGCCTCGCGCACGTCGGGGTGGGCCAGCAGCACGGCCTGGGCCTCGCCGGGTTCGACGCGGTAGCCGCGGATCTTCACCTGGTCGTCGGCGCGGCCAAGGATGACGACCTCGCCGTCCGGGCCGCGGCGCACCAGGTCGCCAGTGCGATACAGCCGCGAGCCGGGCGGTCCGAACGGGTCCGGGACGAAGCGTTCGGCGGTGAGGTCGGGGCGGCCCGCGTAGCCGCGCGCCACACCGGTGCCGCCGGCGTACAGCTCCCCGACGACGCCGGGCGGGACCAGCCGGCCGTCCGCGTCCAGCACGTGCATGACCATGTTGGGCAGCGGGTGGCCGATCGGCAGCACCTTGGCGTCGGTGGTGGCCGGGACGGGGTGGATGCAGGTGCCGACGGTCGCTTCGGTGGGGCCGTACTCGTTGATGAGCAGCACGTCGGGCGCCAGGCGCCGCCACCGCAGCAGCGTCGCCCGGGTGAACGCCTCACCCGCCACGACCAGCACCGGCGCGAGCTCACGCGCCTGCGCCGGGGTGAGTTGCAGCGCGAGCACGTCCAGGTGTCCCGGCGTGAGCTTCACGAAGCTGAACGCGCCCGCGGCGGCCAGCGTGCGGCCCAGGTCGGCCAGGTCGGCATCCTGCGCGACCAGGAAGACCCGCTGACCGCAGATCAGCGGGGCCCACAGGTTGGGCACCGCGAGGTCGAAGGCGACCGAGGAGAACAGCGGCGCGCCCCCGGCGCCGCGCGACGCCAGCTCCCGCGCCGCCCAGGCGACGTGGTTGACCAGGCCGCGGTGGGTCACCTCGACGCCCTTCGGGCGCCCGGTGGAACCCGAGGTGAAGATGACGTAGGCGAGGTCGTCGAGGGCGGCCTCGCGCGCCGGGGCGGTTCCCGGGTACGCCTCCGCGTGGTCGAGCAGCACCAGGTGCGGCACCGAGAACAGGCCCGCGTGGCGTTCCTGCGTCACCACCGTGCGGGCGCCCGCGCTGTCCAACATGGACGCGATGCGCTCCGCCGGGTACGACGGATCGAGCGGGACGTACGCTGCCCCCGCCTTCCACACCGCGAGCAGGCTGGCCACCAGGCCCGCGCCGCGGTCGACGAGGACACCTACCCGGGCCTGGTCCGCGTCTGCGGACCGTCGGCCGGCGCCCTGCTCGTGCAGCCGGTGCGCGAGCCGGTTGGCCCACCCGTCGAGTTCCGCGTAGGTCAGCCGGACATCGCCCTCGACCGCGACCGCGCCGGGAGTCCGGGCGGCCTGCGCCTCGAACTCGGCCAGCACGGACCGTTCCTGCGCGGGGTGGTACGAGGCGTTCCAGGTGTCGAGCAGCAGCGTGCGCTCCTGCTCGGAGAGCAGCTCGACGGCGCCGAGGACAACCGTGGGCGCCCCGGCGACCTCGCGCAGCAGGGTCACGAAGTGCTCCGCCATGCGGGCCACCGTGGAACGGTCGAAAAGAGCCGTCGCGTACTCCAGCACCCCGTCCAGGGCGCCGTCGGCGGTGCGGCGCATGAACAGCGAGAGGTCGGTCTTGGCGACCTGCCACGCGGAGACGAACGAGGCCATGTCGTCGTCGTTCATGGCGACGCTGGTGACTCCCTCGCTGTGCAGATCGAAGGCGACCTGGTAGAGCGGCGTACGGGACAGGTCGCGCTCAGGCTGCAGGTGGTCGACCAGCACCTCGAAGGGGATCTCCTGGTGCAGCATCGCCTCGCGGACGACGTCGCGGACCCGGTCCAGTGCGGCGGTGAACGGCAGGTCGCCGGCCAGGCCGCAGCGCACGACGAGGGAGTTCAGGAAGAACCCGACCGTCGAGTCGACCTCCTCCCGGAGGCGGCCGGCGACCGGCGTGCCCACCGCCACGTCCCACTGCCCGCTGAACCGGGCCACCATCGCGGCGTACGCGGTGAGCAGCGTCATGAACAGCGTGGCGTCGTGCGAGCGGCCCAGCGCGGCAAGGCGCTCGGCCAGCTCCGGGTCGATGCGCAGCGGGACGACGGCCCCGTGCGGGTCGCGCTCCGCGGGGCGCGGATGGTCCGCCGGCAGCTCCACCGTGGGCAGCCCGTCCAGGGCGGTACGCCAGTACGCCAGCTCCTGCATGACGTACGCGGGGGTGAACCGCGCGGCCTGCCAGGCGCCGTAGTCCGCGTACTGCACCGGGAGCGGGGCCAGCACCGGCTCCCGGCCCTCCTGGACGGCGGCGACCAGCTCGCGGATCTCACGTTCGAGCACCACCGTCGACCAGCCGTCGGAGGCGATGTGATGCATGGTCAGCAGCAGGACCTCGCCCTCGGCGCCGAGCCGGGCGAGCAGGGCCCGCCACAGCACGCCCTCGGCGAGATCGAAGCCGAGCTGGAACTGCTCGGCGAAGCGGTCGCCGAGCTGCTCCGGCACCGTGTCGACGACGCGCAGCTCCACCGGTGCCTCGCCAGGCGCCATGATGATCTGGCGCGGCTCGCCGCCGTCGTCGGTGTAGCGGGTGCGCAGCGCCTCGTGCCGCGCCGCGACCGTCTGCAGCGCGCCACGCACCACCTCGGCGGGCACCCCGGCGGGCAGCCGCAGGAAGAGCGGGGCCACCCATTCGGGGCTGCCGGGGTGCATGCGGTCGAGGAACCACAGCCGCCGCTGCCCCGAGGACAGCGGCAGCGGGCCGCTGCGCGGGATCGGCACGACGGGTGTGCCGCCGTCGCGGAAGGCCGCCTCGGTCGCCTTTTCCGGCGTGGCGGCGGGCTCCGTGCTGCCGGCGATGAGGCGGGCCTGGGCCTCGACCGTGGTCGCGGCGAACAGGCCGCGCAGCGCGATCTGCTCCCCCGTCGCGTTGCGCAGGCGTACGGCGAGCCGGGTCAGCTGCAGCGACGTGCCGCCGAGGGAGAAGAAGTCGTCGTGGACGCCCACCTTCTCGGCCCCGAGCAGCTCCGCCCAGACGTCGGCGACCAGCTGCTCGGTCTCGGTGCGCGGGGCGATGAAGCCCGGCTGCGCGACGGCGACCTCGTCGAGGGCGGGCAGCGCGGCACGATCGATCTTGCCGCTGGTGGTCAGCGGGAACTCGGCCACGACCCGGAACGACGAGGGGATGTGGCTCTCGGGCAGTTGGTCGTGCAGGTACGCCCGCAGCTCGTCCGAGGCGACCGGCTTGCGGGTGGTCAGGTACGCGGCGAGCCGCTTGCCCCCGTCGGGCGCCTCGGCGGCGAGCACGGCCACGCCCCGCACGGCCGGATGGGCGGCGAGCGCGGCCTCGATCTCGCCGGGCTCGATCCGTACCCCGTTGACCTTGATCTGCTGGTCCAGCCGGCCCAGGTACTCCAGCGTGTGGTCGCTGCGCCAGCGCACGGCGTCGCCGGTGCGGTAGAGCCGGGTTCCGGGCGCTCCGTACGGGTCGGGCACAAACCGCTCCGCCGTCAGCGCGGGACGCCCGAGGTAGCCGCGGGCGACGCCGGCGCCGCCGGCGTACAGCTCGCCGGGCACGCCGACGGGCACCGGGTCGCCGGCCGGGTCGAGCACCATCACGCGCAGGCCCGACAGCGGCCGGCCGATGGGCACCGGTCCGGTGGTCTGCGCGGGGTCGGCGAGTTGGGCGGTCACGTCGATGGCGCACTCGGTCGGGCCGTACGTGTTCCACACCGTCAGGTCGTGGCCGAGGCGTTCCCGCACCCGGGACACCAGTTCGGCGTGCAGCGGTTCGCCCGCGGAGAACAGCAGGCGCAGCGCGCCGCACCGGCTCCACAGCTCGGCAGGCTCCTCCGCGAGCAGCCGCAGCACCGAGGGGACGACCTGGAGGACGGTCACGTCGTGGCGCGCGACGGCCGCCAGCATCGCGGCCGGGTCCCGCTCCGCACCGACGGGCGCGGCGACCACGGTGGCTCCGGCGACGAGCGGCGCGGCGATCTCCCAGACCGCCGCGTCGAACCCGATGGAGGTCTTGTGCAGGACGCGGTCCCCCGGCCCGAGGCCGTGCGCGGACACGGCCCAGTCGACCCGGTTGGCGATGCCCCCGTGGGTCACCGCCACCGCCTTCGGGCGTCCGGTCGAGCCCGAGGTGAAGATCGCGTACGCAAGGTCGCCGGCCGTGACCACCGCCGTGAACTCCGGCTCGTCGCCGTCGCCTGGCGCACCGGGCTGCAGGACCTCGGCGCCGGCGGAGCGCGCTGCGGACTCCAGCTCCGGGGTCACGAAGGCCAGCTCGGCGCCCACGTCGGTGAGCAGGCCGGTGAGCCGGGCCGGCGGGTTACCGGGGTCAAGCGGGACGAAGGCCGCCCCGGCCCGCCACGTGGCGAGCAGCGCCACGACGAGGCCGGCGCCCCGCTCGAGGCACACGCCGACCAGCGATCCGGGGCCGGCCCCCCGCTCGCGCAGCAGCCGGGCGGTCCGCCCGGCCGCGGCGTGCAGCTCCCGGTAGGTGACGGAGCGTTCCGCGTCCACGACGGCGATCGCGTCCGGTGTGCGACGAGCCTGCTCAGCGAGGCGCGCGACGAGCAGGGCTGCGGCGCCGCTGTCGCCGGCGGTGACCGGCGGAAGTTCGGTGGTCACGGGCACTCCTGTCCAGGTGGCGGGCGATCGGGGATTACGCGGCGCTGTCCAGGCGCTTACGCACGCTCAGCGGGCGCATGTCGGTCCACACCGCGGCGATGTGCTCCAGGCACTTCTCCTTCGGGCCCTCGAAGCCCTCGGCGCGCCACCCGGCCGGCACCTCGCGGTCGCTGCGCCAGATGGAGTACTGCTCCTCGTGGTTGAGCACGACGAGGTAGGTGCGGTCGTCGATCGCGTCGGCGGTCATGGTTCGCTCCTTGTGCGGCTGGGGATGACGAATCGATGGTCAGGGCAGGAAGTCGTCGACGCGGACGCCGAGCGAGGCGGCCGCGGCCGTACGGCGCACGAACTCGGCCAGCGCGATGTCGAGCACGCCGAGGCCGAAGGGCGAGAAGACGACGGGGCGGTACGGGTCGCGGGTCACCGTGGCGCTGCCGCGCAGCAGCGCGCCCAGCGACGCGGTCACGAAGTCACGGCCGCCGGTGCTCTGCTCGGCCAGGTGCAGCGACGTGCGCTCGCGGCAAACGTGGTCGGCGTCGTCGACGACGTTGGTCGCCGCGAGGATCGTCGGGACGGTGAGGTCACGCAGCGACACGTGCAGCACGGTGGTGTCCGGCGGCGAGGCCGTCAGGTCCATGTGCGGCTCGGCGGCGGTGGTGGCCAGCGACACGAGCCGGTGCCGGCCGACGAGCTCGAACGCGGTCGCGGCGGTGGTCACCCGCAGCGCGGGGAACTCCGCGGCACACCGGTCGGCAAAGGCGGCCGCCCGCTGCGGGTTGGTGTCGAAGCAGGCCGCCTCGGTCAGCCCGGGCAGGGTGACGGTGAGAAAGCGCAGGATCTCGTGGTTGATGACGCCGCAGCCGATCAGGCCCACGGCGGACGGCGGCGCCTCGATGGTGAGCTCCCGGGCGGCCAGGGCCGCGCTCGCGGCGGTGCGCCGCGCCGAGACGACCGCGCCCTCGACCACCGCCGCCGGGCGCCCGTCCTCGAGGGAGTTGAGCACGATGGAGGCGCTCGCCCGCTCCCGTCCCCGGGCGACGTTGCCGGGGAACGAGGCGATCCACTTAATGCCGGCCGCGGGCGCCGGGCCTCCGGCGTAGGCGGGAAGCCCGATGATCCGATCCCGGCTGTGCGCCTCCTCCGGAAAGCGCAAGAAGACGGAGTGCGGTACGGCGGACTGCCCGGCGTCGTGCAACCGGTAGGTGTCGGCGACGAGGTCGACGATCTCCTTCTCCCGGCCGGCCAGCACCGTCTCCACGTCCGCGCGCCGAAGGATCAGCATGGGGCTCCTCAGTTAAAGACCATCTCGATGAGCCCAGCCTGCAGGGGGCGGCTATACCGGCCCTATACGAAGCGGGTGCCCTACAGGGCACCGGATCCGAGGCTCAGCAGGAACGCCAGATCGTTCTCGGCGACGACCGCGGGGCGGGTCACCGGCTGACCCGGGTCCTCGACCGACGCCTCGACCATCAACCGGTAGATCCCGGCCAGCCGCTCGACCGTCTCCGGCAGGAAGAGGTCGCGGTTGTACCGCAGCAGGGCGGTGAACCGGGAGCCGCTCTGCAGCACCTCCACCGTGAGGTCGAGCTGGCCCTCCTGCTGCGGGACGTCGACCAGCTCGAGGTCGAGCCCGGCGTGCCGGACCGGCCCGTCGAACAGCCCCGGCACGGGCAGCCGGTCCGCCGCCACCAGCGTGAAGGTCACCGGCAGCGGCGGCAGGGCGTCGCACAGCTCGGTCGGCAGCCCGTTGTGGGTCATGCCGGCCAGCATCTGGCGCGCGGCCGCGGAGATGACGTCACCGAACGTCGGCGTCGCCTCGAAGCGGGCGGCGATCGGCAGGATGTTGACGTAGTACCCGACCGCGTCCCGGCTTCCGGGCACCGACCGGGTGGTGGCCGGGCAGCCGACGAGGAAGTCGGTCCCGCACCCGAAGCGGTACAGCGCCGCCTGGAACGTGCCGAGCAGCCACGCGAACGGGGTGATGCCGTGCGCCGCCGCGGATGACTGGACGCGGGCGCCCAGCGTGGCCGGCAGCTCGAGGGTGTGGGTGGCGCCGTTGAGGGTGCGCTGCGCCGGGCGGGGGTGGTCGCTCAGCAGCTCGGCTCCGGCTAGAGAGGCGCAGACCGTACGCCAGTGCTCCCGGGCGCGCTCGCCGCGGGCGGAGGCGGTGAGTTGCTGCTCGGTCCGTACCCGGTCGTCCCAGGGCAGGACGGCGGGCAGGGACGCGCCGGGGTCCTCGTACAGACGCAGCAGGTCGCGCATGAGCAGCCACTGCGACGTCGCGTCGGTGACGAGGTGGTGGGCGGCGGTGACGAGTACCGCTTCGCCGGGCGCCCGGGTCAGCAGGACCACCCGGAAGGCGCCGGAGGTCTCCAGCGCGAACGGCTCCTCACCGGCGCGCCGGGCCAGGTCGAAGAGCTCGGCGTCGCTCGCGCCGGGCACGGGCCGCACGTCGAGCCGGACACTGTCCGCCGGGCGCAGCGCGCGCAGGTGCCGGCCGGCCGCGGTCATGGTGAAGGTGGAGCGCAACAGCTCGTGCCGCTCGGCCAGGGCGGTCACGGCCCGTTCCAGGCGCGCCCGTGCGAGCGGCGAGCGCACCCGTACGGCCAGCACCACGTTGAAGGCGGAGCTGTGCGGATCGAGCTGGTGGGCGAGCCACAGCGCCTCCTGTCCGGCGCTCATCAACATCGGATCTCAGCCCTTCCAGAGGTGGGCGATCTCCCCGAAGTTCTCGTGCACCCAGGAGTCGGAGTAGATCGTGTCGAGGTAGCGGTCGCCGCCGTCCGGAAAGATCAGCACGCAGTTGGCGCCGGCGGGGACGCGGTCGGCGTACTTGAGCAGGGCGGCCACCGTGGCGCCCGAGGAACCGCCGGCGAGCACGGCCTCCCGGTCGATGAGCTGCCGGCAGGCGACCACGCAGTCGAGGTCGGTCACGTGGATGACCTCGCCGGCCGCGGACGAGTCCAGCAGCGGCGGCACCACCGAGGCGCCGTGGCCCGGGATCAGCCGCCGCGTCGACTCCAGGCCGAAGATGGCACTGCCCAGCGCGTCCACCGCGATCACGTGGGTGTTCAGCCCTTCGCGGCGGATGTGGTCGGCGCAGCCCCGCAGGGTGCCGAACGTGCTGACCGAGGCGAACAGGTAGTCGACCCGCCCATCCAGCGCCTCGGCGATCTCGCTCATGGTGGTCTCGTGGGCCAGCGGGTTGAGCGGGTTCGCGTACTGGTTGGGCCAGAAGGCGTCGGGTATCTCCTCGACCAGTTCCCGTACCCGGCGCAGCCGCACGGGCAGGTACTCGCCGGTGAGCTCGTCGCGTTCGGTGATGACCTCCACCTCCGCGCCGAACGCGCGCAGGATGGCCAGGTTGACCCCGGTGGTCTTGCCGTCCACCACGCAGATGAAGCGCAGGCCGAGGTTCCGGCAGATCTGGGCCAGCCCGACGGCGAGGTTGCCGGAGCTCGACTCGACCACGACGGAGCGGCCCGGGACCACCCGGCCGTCGCGCAGCGCGCCGTTGAGCATGCTCAGCGCGCTGCGGTCCTTGATGCTCCCGCCGGGATTGAATCGCTCCACCTTGGCGAAGACGTTGAAGGCGGCGCCCGGCACCAGGCTGCTGAGCTCCACGAGGGGAGTCCTGCCGATGGTCGCCAGAATGCCTTTGTAGGGTTTGTCCCGCACGGCTGTCCTTCCCCTGGAGGCGAATGCCGGTCGCGTCAGCGGTCGCCCGCGACGAGGCCGGTCAGGTGGGCCGTCATGGCGTTCACCGTTGGGTGGTCCCACGCCATCGTGGCCTCCACCACGACGCCGAAGCGGTCCTCGACGTCGCCGCAGAGGGTGAGCGCGTAGACCGAGTCCAGCCCGAGGTCGACCAGCGGCGCGCTGACGTCGATCTCGGCGGCCGGCCGTTCGAGGTAGAACGCCACGCGTTCCACCAGCCACGCCCGGATCGTCCCGGCCGTCGCCGTCGTGGTGTGCGAGGTCTCTGTCATCGGTCAGCTCCCTGGGCGTCGGGCGGGTCCAGAGGCCAGGTGCCCCTGGAACAGGTCGAAAGTGCGGGCGGCCTCGTGGCGGGCCGTCAGGTCGGCGAAGAGCCGGTCCTCGATGTCCGGCGGCAGCGGGCCGGGCCGCAGCCCCAGCCGGGCGGCGAGCCGGTGCAGCGCGGCGCCGGCCCAGACCGGATCCGCGGATGGCGTGCCGGCGCCGATTGAGTACGAGTGCCACCAGACGGCGGCGACGGCCGCGGCGGCGAGCACGTGGGCGTAGCGGTCGGCGAGGGTGAAGGCCCGCGGCCCGGCCAGCACCGTACGGTCGCGGGGCGCCAGCGCGAGCACCCGGTCGGCCAGCCCGCGCAACTCCGTCACGAACAGCCCGGTGAGCCCGGCGAGCAGGCCCAGCGCGGGTTCGCGGCCGGCGCGTCCGACGAGGACGGGGTGCATCCGGACGAGGTCGCCGGCGAGACTGTCCGCGCCTCGCGCGTTGAGCTCCAGGGCGCCCAGGCGTAGCGGCGGCAGCGGCCCGTCGAGGTCGTACACGGACCCGGCGTCGTCGTGTTCCGGGCTCTGCGCGGCGAGGGCGGAGCGCCACCCACGTTCGGCGAGCCGGGGCAGCTGCGTCACCAGGCTGGCCTGGCAGACGGCGCTGCCGGCGTGGGCCAGGGCAACGACGGGCAGGTCCCGCGCGGCTTTCTGGAACATGGCGTACGAACCGGTCCGCAGGTAGCTGCGCGCCCCCATCTGGACCGAGAGCCGGTACGACGACTCCTGCAGCAGTTTGGGGACCAGGTACTTGACCGCGGCGGCGCTGACACTGGTCTCGCCGGGCCGCAGGTGCAGCGAACGGCCGACGACGGAGGCGAAGGCGTCGCAGACGAGCAGGTCGGCGAAGCACCCGGCGAGCGTGGTGCGCGCCGACGGCAGGTCCGCGAGGCTCCGGCCGTAGAGCCGGCGGTCGCGGGCGAAGCCCAGGACGGTCCGCAGCTGGGTGTCACCGACGCCGACCACCATGGACGGCAGCACGGCCCGGGTCACCTGGAAGACGCGCAGGACGGTCTCCATCGCGCCGCCCTCGGCGCCCAGCAGGGCCTCCGGCGGCACGACGCACTCGTCGATCTCGATGCCGCCGAGCAGGCAGCCGCGCACGCCGGAGACCGGATACCGCTTGTCGCGCCGTACCCGGCCCGCGGGCAGCGCCGTGAGGTCCACCAACAGGTGCGAGTGTCCCCGGCTGCCCGGCCCCTCGGCCGTACGGGCGAAGAACACGGCCAGCTCGGCGCGCGAGATGTTGTTCACGAGCTGCTTGCCGCCGTCGAGCACGAACCCGTCGGGGCCGGGCGCGGCGGTGAACTCGGTCCGCGAGAAGTCGCTGCCGTGCGCCAGTTCGGTGTACGCCGCCACGACCCGCCCGCCGGCGAGCAGGGTGCGCGCCACCCGGGCCTGCTGTTCCGGCGTGCCGTCGGCCCAGACCGGGAGCCCGGCGATGAAGCTCGTGACGCCGTACCCGATGCCGAGCGCGCAGTCACGCCGAAACACGGCGCGCATCAGCTGCCCCAACCGATCGGCGCGTTCGAACCGCCCGCCCAGGTGCGCCGGCACGAACTCGGCGTTCAGCCCGAAGTCATGCAGCGCGCGTTCGCCGTCGGCGAGAAGCACGCCCCGCTCGTCAGCGGCGAGCACGGCCCGGTGCCCGAGCGGGTTCGCCGGGTCGTCGCCGGGGCCGAGCACGTCCTCCAGGCGGGCGGCCCGGGTGCGGTAGCCCTCCTCCGGGCGGATGTCGACCGTCACGGCTCCTCCTTCGCCAGCTCGCAGGGGAACATGGAGAACAGCTGCCCGCCGTCGTGCTGGGCGCGGAGGACCGGCAGCAGCGCGTCGACGGCCGGACCGTCCTCGTCGTCGAGGTCTGGCTCGCCGGTCAGCCGGCGCAGTAGCCGGGCGAGTACGGCATCCAGCCACGCGCCCCTCTGCCACAGCGGATCGGCGGCCCGGGCCGCGAAGCCGGCCAGGAACAGGTGTGTGCTCGCCGCGGCGGCGTACAGGACCGCGTAGCGACGGGCCAGCACGAACGTCTCCTCGGTGACGCCACGAGGCGATGGCCGGACGGTGGAAAGCTCCGCGTGCACGCTGTCCGCCACGTTGCGCAGGCGGGCGCAGCGGTCGGCGAGGGCGTCCGGGATGTCGTGGCGACCGGCCAGCTCTTGGATGCCGGCCACGGCGGCGGGCAGGCTCTGCACCACGCTGCTGCCGGAACGCGAGTAGAGCGCGAGCCGCTGCGGCTGCAACGGCGGGGGCGGCCCGTCGAAGGTCACCGCCGCCGCGAGGCCGGGCTCGTCGGTGTGCCCGGCGCGGTAGCCGCGTACCAGGGCCGGGAACTGGTTGACGAGCAGGTTGAGGTTGACCGCGGTGCTGCCGTCGAAGATGCCCACGATGCGGTGGTCGCGGTCGAGCTTCTGGAACGCCCCCTCCTCGTGGTCGTCGACCAGCATCGCGCGGGCGCCGAGGACGCCGCGCAGACCGTCGATGACTCCGTCGCCGAGGCTCGGCACGAGGTACTTCACCACCGCCGAGGCGACGCTCTGCTCGGCCGGAAGGGCATGGATGCTGCGGACGCCGACGAGGCTGACCGCCTCCATCGCCAACATGTCCACGTAGGACTCCGCGAGCGTACGGGCGGCCTGGGGCAGCTCGGCCAGCGGGCGGCCGTACAGCCGGTGGGTGCCGGCGAACCGCATCGCCAGGCGCAGCGCGTGGTCGGTCATGCCCAGCGACATGGCCGAGCAGAGCGTACGGGTGATCTGGAAGCCCTTGAGGATCGTCTCCAGGCCCTCGCCCTCGGCCCCGATCAGCGCGTCCGCGGCGACCCGGGCGCCGGTGAAGGCGATGCCGCTGATGTCGGCCCCGCGGACCCCATGCGTGGGCACCGCCGGCAACGCCCGCCAGCTCCCCGGGGTCAGCGCCGCCTTGTCGACCAGCAGGAGGCTGAAACCGCGAGCGCCGCCGGTGGGGTTCGTGCGGGCCAGCACACAGACCATGCCGGCCCGTGTGGCGTTGTTGATGAGCCACTTCTCGCCGTCGAGACGCCAGCCGCCCGAGGCGAGAGGTGTGGCGCTCAGGTCACCGGCGAGCAGGTCGCTGCCGTGCTCGTGCTCGGTGAGAGCCAGCGAGACGACCTCGCCGGCGCTCACCCGGGCGGCGAGCGCGGCGGCCTGCCGGTCCGACCCGGCGACCCACACCGACACCGCGCCGAGGTACGTCTTCACGTGCGCCAGCGCGACGGTGAAGTCACGGCGGCTGAGCACGCGGATGAGTTGAGCCAGGTCCTCGCTGTCGCGCAGCGCGCCACCGTGGGCCTCCGGCACGAACCACCGCGGCAGGCCCAGCGCGTCCAAGCTGCGGCAGATGCCGGCCGGGAACCTCTCGTCACGGTCCAGCGCGGCGCTCTGCTGCGGGGTGAAGGTTCGCGCCGCGCCAGCGAGCAGCTTCTCCAGCTCGGCCGCCAGAGCGTGCGGCGTCCACCGCCCGGCCAGGGCGTCCAGGGTCACGCGGCTCACGAGCGGGCCCCGCCCGTCGCCGCCGGTGTCCGCAGCGGACGCGCGGCGCCGCCGTGCAGCGCCGGGTCCAGCTCCTCGTGCCACGCCTCCAGCTCGCCGCGCAGGAACAGGTCGCGCATCAGGTTGCGCTGGATCTTCCCGCTCGTCGTGCGGCGGGTGCGCCCCACGCGCAGCAGCACGAGCCCGGCGACCGCGACGCCGAGGCGCCGGGCCAGGGCGGTGCGGGCGCGCCGGGCTAGGGCTTGCAGATCCTCCACCGGCACGCCGCGGCCGCGGATCTCCTGCGTCACCACGATCTCCTCGTGGGTGCGCCCGGGCGGGCGGACCGCGAACACGGTGGCAGGCAGGCCGTCGAACGCGGGGTCCAGCGCCTGCACCTCCCGCTCAAGGTCGTGCGGGTACAGGTTCCGGCCGTGCACGATGATGATCTCCTTCAGCCGGCCAGTGACGACCAGCTTGCCGTCGTGGAACGCGCCGAGGTCACCAGTACGCAGGAAGCCGCCGTCGCCGCCCGCAGTCGTCCCGCCGAACGTCCGCGCGGTCTCCTCCGGCCGCCGCCAGTAGCCCTGGGCGACGCTTCGGCCGCGGATCCACACCTCCCCCACGACGCCCGGCGCGGTCTCGGTGAGGCGTATCGGGTCGACGATGCGCACGTCCAGGCCCCGGACGACGCCGCTGGCGGCCACCTCGACGGCGTCCGTGCTCGCCTCGGCGAGCCGACCCTGCTCGAGCGCCGCCGGGTCCACCCGGAACACGGCGGGTTCCTCGCGCACCGGCGTACCGGAGACGTAGAGAGTGGCCTCCGCCAGCCCGTAGCCGGGCAGCAGCGCCGAGGGTTTGAGGCCCACGGAACGGAACCGCTCGGCGAACCTGGCGAGCGTACGAGCGTCCACCGGCTCGGCGCCGTTGCAGGCGTAGCGCCACCGCGACAGGTCCAGACCGGCGATCTGCTCGTCGCCGAGCCGGGCACACAGCTCGTACGCGAAGTTCGGCGCACAGGAGATCTCGGCGCCGCAGCGGTCGATCAGGCGCAGCCAGGACACCGGCCGCTTGAGGAAGTCGGTGGCCGGCATCAGCACCGCTGTCCCGCCGAGGTAAAGCGGCGCGAGCATCATCGCGATCAGGCCCATGTCGTGGTACGCCGGCAGCCAGCTACACCACGTCATCCCGCCGTGCCACCCGTGGCTGTCCCGCATCAGGGCGAGGTTGTGGGCCAGGGCCCCGTGGTGCACCATCACGCCCTTGGGCTCGCTGGTCGACCCCGAGGTGTACTGCAGGAACGCGAGCTGCTGCCGCTCCGGCAACGGCGGTGTCCAGTCGGACGGGTCGGCCCGCAACGCCTCCTGCACGGTGAGGATCGTCGGGACGCCGAGCCCATCGCCGGACAGCGCCTCGGCCATGTCGGTCAGGAGCAGCTCCGCGCCGGTGTCGCGGGCGATGCCGGCGGTGCGCTGGGTCTGCGGGGCGCGGCCGCCCGGCGGCGGGACGGGAACGGGTACACGGCCCGCGTACAGGCAGCCGAGGAAGCCCTTGAGGAACGCCGTGCCCGGGGCGCAGGAGAGCAGGACCCGGTCCGCCGGGGCGGTGCGGGCCCGTACCGCAGCGGCCACCGCGCGGGCGGCAAGATCGAGCTTGGCGTAGGTCAGCCGCTCGTCGCCGTCCCCGGCGCGGAACCGGACCGCGACGTGACCCGGCCTCTCGGCCACCCGCCGGCGCAGCGCGCCGG
Organism: Micromonospora sp. A202; assembly: GCF_006715105.1. Classification (NCBI taxonomy): domain Bacteria; kingdom Bacillati; phylum Actinomycetota; class Actinomycetes; order Micromonosporales; family Micromonosporaceae; genus Micromonospora; species Micromonospora sp. A202. The sequence continues at coordinate 4,261,500 of NZ_VFMP01000001.1, forward strand.
TGAAGCTGTCGAACTCGGGCACCTTCCCCCCGTTCCGTCGATCTGCCACAAGCTTTGCCGCCAGCGCTATATCGCCCCTATACGGCCGTTGCCGCCGTCAGCCGCACCCGCCGGCGTGTCCGTCGTCGACGCCGGGCGGCGGGGGCACGGTCACCAGCCGGCCCGCGTCCACGGGCGGCTCGGCGCGGACCGGGTCGGCCGCGAGCGCCTCCAAGAAGGCGGGCAGCCGGTCGATACCCCAGAACTTCTGCCGCCGGTGCATGAAGAACGGCACGCCGAAGACACCGTCGTGGTCGACGGCGAGCAGCGCCTGCACTCCCTCGGCGCGCAGCACCGCATCCTCGGCCGCACCGGCCAGCTCGTCACCGTCGAGTCCGAGCACCGTCGCCATCTCCGCGACCACCTCCCGGTCGCAGATGTCGCGGCCCTGCTCCCAGCGCGTACCCGCGGCCTGGGCGATGAACGCGGGGCCGAGCCCGTGCCGCCGGGCGGCCAGGTACGCCAGGTGCGGCACCTCCCACACCGGGTCACGGTCGACCGGCCAGGTCAGGCTCAGCCCGCGCGCGGCCGCGAGCCGCCGTGCGTCCTGCAGGATGTAGTGGTGCTTCTGCCGGGACATCGGCACGTACGGGAAGCTGCCGCCCGCCTCAACCAGCATCGCCAGGCTCCGCTGGTCGGGCTCGAAGAACGGCACCCACTCCAGCTGCCCGGCGACCTGCGGGTGGTGCGTGAGCAGGTCCCGGTACGCGAGGTACGAGTACGGGCTGCGCAGCGAGAAGTAGAAGCGCGGCGGACGCTGGGAACGCCGCGCCGGTCCTGCGCTCACAGCGCGATGCCGCCGTCGACCTGGAACACCTGCCCGGTGACGTAGGAGGACTCCGCCGAGATCAGGTACGAGACGAGCGGCGCGACCTCCTCCGGCTTGCCGAAGCGCCGCAGCGGGATGCGGCCGAGCATCCCCTTCGTCGCCTTCTCCGACATCGCACCGGTCATGTCGGTCTCGATGAACCCCGGCGCGACCGCGTTGGCGCGCAGCCCGTACGGGCCGACCTCCTTGGCCAGCGACTGAGTGAACCCGATGATCCCGGCCTTGGAGGCCGAGTAGTTCGTCTGCCCGGCGTTGCCGGCGACCCCGGCGACGGAGGAGATCGTGACGACCGCCCCGACACCGCGTTTGATCATCGGGTAGATGGCCGGCCGGCAGACGTTGTACGTCCCGTCGAGATTGGTGCGCATCACCGCGTCCCAATCCTCGCCGTCCATCATCACAAGCGGGCGGTCGCGGGTCACGCCCGCCGACGTGACGATACCGGTGACCGGGCCCAGGTCGCGCTCCACGGACTCGACGAACTCGGCGCTCTCCGCGCGGTCCCCGACATCCACCTTGCGGGCCAGCACACGCCGGCCCAGCCCCACCACGGCCTTCTCCACCTCGTCGGCCGCCGCCACGTCGGACCGGTAGCAGAACGCGATGTCGTACCCGTCGCGGGCGAGGCGCATCACGACCGCGCGGCCGATCCCCCGGGAGCCGCCGGTCACGATGACGACGCCGGAACTCTGCTGCTGACTCATGCCGCTGCCTCCTCAGGCGAGCGCACCGGCGAGCGCCGGTGCGGGAATGGACAGGGTCGGCGCCGGCAGCTCGGTGACGTCGCGCAGGGCGACCACGAAGGAGCCCACCCGCAGCAGTGGCGCGCCCTCCACCCGGCTCTCCCCGGCGAGGATCGCGGTGCCGTCGAGGGACTTCACGAGCTGCACGTGGTGCTCGATCACCTGCCCCGGGAACACCTGGCCCTCGACGGCGATCTCCTTGATGGAGCCGGCGAGCTCGACCTTGCCGGCCAGCACGTCCGGGTTCGGGCACTCCCAGACCGCCAGCAGCACCGCGGACTGCGCCCACGACTCGATCACCAGCGGGATCGGGTACGAGTAGTCTCCGGCCTCGCCGGCGAAGCCGGCGTATACCGGCTCGTTGGCGGAGACGGCCTTGCGGGTCGTCATGCGCTCGCCGGCGACGACCTCGGTGACCCGGTCGACGAGCAGGATCGGCGTGCGGTGTGGGATCGTGCGGCTGATGCGCTCCAGACCGTACGTGCTCATCGGGACTCCCTCGCGTAGCGCAGGCGGACGTCGGCGACCTTCCCGCGGCCGGTGCGCACCTGGGCCCGGCAGACCAGCTCGTCGCCGTCCGCACCGGTGACCGTCACCTCGGTGACCACCCGGTCACCGGGGTAGACGGGATGCAGGAACTGGCACCGGGCCACCGCGGTCAGCCGCACGGCCCGGCCGCCTTCGCTCCAGTGCTTGACGGTCCGGTCCGCCGCCTCGATGAGGTAGACGCCCGGCAGCACCGGGAAGCCGGGATAGTGCCCGATGAGCACCGGGTCGGCCGGGTCGACCGTGAAGGCCGCCGCGGCACCGTCGGCGTCGCGTCGCAGCGGCTGCAGCGCCGCGCCGAGCGGGCTCGCAGCGCTCACCCCTGCTCCCGCAGCTTGCGGTTCAGCAGGTCGTAGGTGGCCTGCAGGGAGGTGATGGCGGGCAGCTCCTTCTCGTCGAGCTTGACGCCGTACTCACGCTCCAGCCGGACGGTGATCTCCAGCGCGAGCAGCGAGTCGACCTCGAGGTCGTCGGCGAAGTGGGCGTCGTCGGTGATCTCGGCAGGGTCGATGTCGAGGACGGTGGCGATCCGGGCCCGCAGCTCCTCCTTGTCGATCGTCAGGACGCTCGCCGGGCGGGCTGTGTCGGTCATGGTTCTCTCCATTCTCAGTGGCGGATGGGGGTGGATCAGCGGGCGTTCAGGCGCCCGCACGCAGCACGACGCATCCCGCCTGTCCGTCGGGGTCGACGGACGTGACGAGGACGGTGTCGCCGGGAGCGGCCAGGGCCAGCGCGGCTGCCAGCTGGAACGCCGAGGATGCGGCCGACGCGTCGCCGAGCAGCAACCGCAGCCGCTGCCGGCGGGGCGTGTGGCCGGCCAGCACCTCGTCGAGGGCGGCCTCCTCGCGGGCGCCGAGCGCACCCCCGAGGTCGGAGGGGACGACCAGGCGGACATCGCCCGCCGGCACGTCGGCCTCCTTGAGGGCTTCGGTGACCGCCCGCGCGACCGCGTGCTGGGCGCCCTCGATACGGCTGAACGCGAGGAAGCGGGCAGCGGCGATCGTGGCGAGGGGCATCCGGCCATGGGCGAGCGCCCGTCCCGCGGGCTCCAGCAGGAAGAGCGCGCAGCCCTCGCCCAGCGGGCCGGCGGGCTGACCGGGCGCGGACCCGGCGAACCAGCCCCGGTATTCCAGCCAGGCCCGGTCGACCGAGAACTCCTCGACCGCCCCGCACAGCACCGCCGCGCAGTGGCCCTGGCGCAGCAGCCGCGAGGCGTAGCGCAGCCCGAGCAGGCAGGTGAGCCGGCCACCGGCGACAGTGGTGTTGGGGCCCTTGATCGAGTGCCAGATCGCGCTCTGCCCCGCCGCCCGGTTCATCACCGTGTTGGGAAAGCGCGCCGGGTCGACGTGGAACGGCTTGTCCCCGGCGAGCGCGTCGCGGGTGAAGTCCATGATGCTCTGCACGCTGCCGTGCCCGGTGCCCAGCACCATCCCGATCTCCTCGGGGTGGTCCGCGGTCAGCCCAGGCCCGGCCGACTCCAGCAGCGCCGCCGTGGTGGCCACGGCAATCGCGGTGGCCCGGTCCATCGACCGGGTGCCCTTGCGGCCCAGCACGGTGCGGGCGTCGAACTCCGGGATCCGCCCGGCGCGGTCGAACGGCCCGGCGGTACCCGGTTCGGCGGCGGTGATGGCAGAGCGCTGCTCCCGGACGCCGTCGATGAACGGCTGCGCGCCGAGACCGTACGGGGACATGGCCGACCAGCCCGATACGACCAGCGGGTCCGCGGGCAGGAATGTGGTCATCATGGTGCGACTCCTCAGCTTCCGCAGGGCTACGAGGGGGACGGTCCCCAGGCGCCGGCGGCCGCGTGGAACTCCCCGCCGTCGACGCCGATCGTGTTGCCGGTGATCCAGGACGAATCGGTGCGTGCCAGCAGCGCCACCGCCTCGGCGACGTCCTCCGGCTGGGTGAGCCGCCCGTGCGGGTTGTTCTCCGCGGCGCGGGCAACGTAGCCGGCGTGCTCGGGGATGAGCTGGAGGGCGGGGGTGACGGTGACGCCCGCCCGCAGCGCGTTGACCGCGACCCGGTGCGGCGCGAGCTCGCAGGCGAGCTGCCGCACGTGCGACTCCAGCGCCGCCTTCGCCGCGGACACCGCGCCGTAGCTCGGCAGCGCCTGCCCGACCCCGGCGCTCGTCATTGCGAACACCTTGGCGCCGGGACGCAGCAGGCCCGCGGCGTGCAGGTCCTGGGTCCAGTAGACGAGGCTGTGTGCCATCACGTCGGCGGTCATCTCCAGCTGCCTCGAGGACAGCGTCCTGTCCCAGCCGTCGCGCGGCAGGAACGGCACGAGCGAACCGAAGGCGAGGGAGTGCACGAGGAGGTGGATGCCGGTCCTGCCCGTGAGCTCCCGCAGGGCGGCGACGACCCGGGTGCGCGTCTCGCGGCTCGCCGCGTTGGCGTTGAAGAACTCGACGCGCACGTCGAAGTCGCGCAGCTGGGTCACCAGCTCCGCCACCTCGCCCTGGCGGGCGGCGGTGTCGAAGTGGACCCCGGCTACGTGCACGCCCTCGCGGGCCAGGCCGAGGCAGATCTGCCGGCCGATCCCGCTAGACGCGCCGAGGACGAGGCACCACGTGCCGGAGAGGGACTTCATCATGGCCGGGACTCCTGTCCGGGAGACCGATGGCGTGCGCCGGGGCGGCACGCCAGGGTGATCGCGAGATGTCCGTCGTGGACGGCGGTGACGAGCAGGGTGTCGCCCGGCTCGCCGGTGAGGGCGTCGGCGAGGTGCAGCGCCGGGGTCAGGCAGCCCAGCGGCGACTCGGTGCGGTGCTGGGTGACGTCCGACCCGGCCAGGGCGGCGGCCACCGTACGCGCGGTCAGCTCCGCAAGGCCCGAGCCGTCGAGGATCAGCCGCACCCGCAGGCCGGGCGCCGCATCGCCGGTGACCCGCCGGACGGCGGCCCTGATGGCGACGGCGGCCCGTTCCGTGCCACCCGGGGCGGCGAGGACTTGTGGCGGCACGAACAGCGATCCCGCCCGGAGAACGGGCGTTTCCTGCCGGCCGTCGCTCGCCTCGAGCACGAGGGCGACCGCGCCCTCCTCGCCCGGGGCCGAACCCGAGCCGGCGTCCGGCAGGTGATGCTCGGTAGCGGCCACCAGGGCCACGTCGCAGCGACCGGCCCGCAGCGCGCGGGCACCCGCCTCCACGGCGTCCATCGCGGCTGTCCGCGGGGAGGCCATGGTCAGCGCGAACGCCTTCAGGCCGTGGTCGGCGGCGACCCGGTTGCCCAGGACGTTCAGCGCGAAGTACGGCGCGCTCACGGGCGCCAGCCCCTCCGCGCCTTCCGCACTGGCGACCTGGCGGTCCATGTCGTCGAAGAGGCGTCCCAGTCCGCCGTTGGTGGCCAGCGCCAGGCCGCGGCGTACCTCCGGGACCTCGGCCAGGCCCGTGCCGCCGGCGGCGTGCCGGGCCGCGGCGAGCGCGTACTGGGTCGCGGGCGGCAGGTAGCGATATCCCCGCGCACCTAGGCGGGTGCGATGGTCGAACCAGCCGGCCGTTGTGTCCGTGCCGCCCAGCGCCGCCGTGGCGCTGTCGCCGCCGGGGCTCACCACCGCGACCGCGGTCACCGCAACGGCGCTCATGCCGCCTCCAGGACCAGGGACACGTTGTTGCCGCCGAAGCCATACGCGTTCACCAGCACCCGGCCCCCGTCGAGCGGGACCGGCCCGTCCTGGGGCAGCGACACGTCGCACTCCTCGTCCTGCTCGTCGAGGCGTACGTTGGGCGGGACGCTGCCGTGCCGCAGGATCTGGGCGCCAGCCACGGCACCGAGCGCGCCGGACGCCCCGCCCGTGTGGCCCAGCAACGCCTTCAGGCTGTAGAGCGGTACGCGGCCGGCGCGGGCGCCCAGCACCCGGTGCAGCGCCCGGCTCTCCAGCGCGTCGTTGAGTCGGGTGCCGGTGCCGTGCGGCACGACGCAGCCGACCCCCTCGGCGCCGCCGGCCTCGGCGAGCGCCTCGCTCATCGCGCGCACGATCTGTTCCGCCTCCGGCTCGGGCGCCGTGGGATGCCCCGCATCGCAGCTCCAGGCCGTGCCGGCGAGCCGCAGGCCACGGCCGGGCACGGCTCCGCGCGCCTCGGCGTGCTCACGCGACTCGAGGACGAGCATTGCCGCGCCCTCGGCGAAGACCGTGCCGCCCCGGTTCCGGTCGAAGGGGCGGCACCGCTGCGGGTCGACGGCGCCTAGCCGGTTGAAGCAGCCCAGCGCCACCCGCGAGTACGCGTCCGCGCCACCGGCGACGACCACGGAGGCCTCACCCGCGCGGATCATGTCCGCCGCGGCGCCGAGCGCGTACCCGCCGGCGGCGCAGGCGTTGGCGATGTCCTGGGCGGTGCCGAGCACCCCGAGCGCCCCGGCGACCCCGGCCGCGAGCCGGAACGGCGGCAGCCAGCCCTGTTCCGGTGCGACATCCCCGCGCCGGTCGCTTTCGTTGATGCCCGGCTCGCCCATGCAGCTGCCGACGACGACCGCCACCCCGGCACCGGCCTCGGCGGGACCCAGCCCGGCGTCGCGCCACGCCTCCCGGGCCGCAGCGACAGCGAACCGGGTTGCGCGCGCGCCGGTCAGATCCCCGTCCGGGGCGAGGTGGATCAGTGGGCGGTCCATCACCGCCGGCGGATCGGCGGGGCGGTCGGGGCGGCGGGCCGCGGCGTCCGTCATGGCCTTCCACAACGCGTCCGCGCCGGTGCCGTGGCACGAGACGGCGCCGATACCGGTGACCATGACGTCGGTGGTCATGCCGACGTACCGGCCAGGGCGGCGTTCATCCGGTCGTCGAAGGTGACCAGGCTCCAGTCGCGGCGGTTCTCGATGAGGGCGTACCCGTGGGTGATGGTGCCCGTGGAGGTGTGCACCAGGGCGCCGTCGCGCACGACGTACGTGTCCATCCGGGCCGTGTACGTGACGTCCTTGAAGACCTCCTCGACGGTGAAGACCGTGTAGAGGTCCTCCTCCATGCGGGCCTCGTCGAGGACGGTGATCCGCGAGCGCGGCACGACCGGGATCCAGTTCTGCTCGTCCAGCAGCGTCTTGATGGACACGCCGCGGTCCTCGAGGAACAGGTCCACGACCTCCTCCATGAGCCGCAGGTAGCCCGACATCTGCACGCGCTCGGTGAAGTGGCAGTACCAGTACGGCATGCGCCACTTCCAGGCGAAGGCGTTGCTGCCGGCGGTCAGCTGCTTGATCAGGTCGTCGGCGTCGAGGTTGACCTCGGGCGCCTCGACGTCCCAGCCGGGAGCCGCGCCCAGCTGCGACACGACATGCGGCTGCAGCACGGTCGGGATCGGCTGGTTTCCCCCGCCGCGGGGGTCGTGGCGCAGCTGCACCCGTACGGTCGACGTGGCGGCCTTGACCAGGCCCTCCTCCCGGGCGACCTGCAGCACGACCCCGAACAGCAGCTCGCCGTCGCGGGCGCGCCGGTGCGGGCGGACCGTGGCGGTGACGACGTCGTCGATGTGCAGGGCGTGCACGATGCGAGTGTCGATGTCCACGAGGTCGGTGCACAGGCCGTACGTCTCGTAGATCGCGCCCGGCGGCAGCCCGCCCTCGCGCAGGTGGTTCAGCACCGACTCCTCGACGAGGTAGTTGACGTGCTTGAAGCCGATCCAGGTGCAGATGTTGGAGCCCTCGTAGCGGGGCCGGATCGTCAGCTCGGACGGCTCCGTCAGCGACAGGGTCGGGGCCAGGGTCAGGGTCACGTCAGCTCCTTGAGGTGGTGGTCAGGCGGACGAGCTCCCGCAGCAGGTCCCCGGCGACACCGGCGCAGTGCCCGGGTCGCTCGGCCATCGGGAAGTGGCCGCAGCCGGTGAGGATCTCCAGCCGGGCGTCGGGCAGGCGCGCCGCGAGGGCAGCGGCATCGCCGGGCGGCGCGCAGAAGTCGTCGGCGCCGGCCACGATCCGCACGGGCAGGTCCAGCGCGGCGACGTCGAGGAACGGAGTACGCAGGTACGCGTCGAAGAACCGGGTCCAGCCGTACGGCCCGATCCGGTCCCGCACCCGCCGGGCCATCCCCGCGACGACGTCGTCCCCGAGCCGACCGGCGGACCGTACCCGCAGCCCCTCCTCGAGGATCCGGTGGAAACCGTTGAGGTACGTCGAGGCGGTGTCCCAGGTGAAATCGCCGGGGGTGGGGCGGTGGAAGGGCGCCAGCACCATGGCCGAGCGGGGCCGGTCCGCATTGCGGGCAAGCCACTCCAGAGTGAGCGGTACCGCGAAGGAGTGCGCGACGACGACGTCCACCGTGCCCGGCATCGCCACCAGCGAACGGCCGATCCACTCCGCGGGGTCGCCGCGGTGACTCCACGCCGGGTCGCTGAACGAGCTCCACGGCAGCTCCGCCATCCACACCTCGGCGCCGCCCGGGAGCTCGTCCGTGAACGGCTCCCACACCGCGTCGTTGCCCGCCAGGCCGGAGAGCAGCAGCACCCGCTGCGGTGCGTCGGAGGTGGCCGGGCGGATCAGCCGTGCGCCCGTCGCCGTCACGGGGCGTACGAGGACAGGACGACCGCGGCGGCCGCGTCCTCGCCTCCCGCGTCACCGATGCCGGCGGTGGCGAGCACGGACCCCGCGTGCGGGCCGCACAGCCACGCCGCTGCGGCCACGCACTGCAGGACACCCAGCGCGCCGGAGGCGGGTCCTAACGTCGCCGACAGGTCGATGCGGTGCGCACCCGTCACGACATCCCCCATCGGATCGGACCCGCGCTCCGGCAGGCACCACAGCCCGACCGGGGCCGCTCCCGCGGTCACCTGGGCGACGGCCGTCGTGAGCGAGGCGCGCCGCGCGTAGCGCCCGACGACGGCCAACGGCCGCACGCCCCGGTCGAGGACTGCCGACTCGGCTTCGAGCACCAGCGCCGCCGCGCCGTCGAACGGCTCCGCGGTGACACCGGAGCTGGACAGGACGTGGCGGACCGGCGCGTTGTCGGGCTCGGCCCCGGCGACCAGCACCCGGTCGGCGCGCCCCGCGGCGATCAGCAGCGCCGCCCAGTGCACGGCGTCGAGGCCGGAGGTCTGCCCGTTGCACAGGGTCAGGTTCGCTCCGCGGAGGCCGTACGTGATGGCCAGCCAGGAAGCGACGACGTTGCTGGAGGTGGCGGGCAGCGTCATCGGGCTGGTGCCGAGGTAGGTGTGCTCCGCGATCGCCTGCACGGTGTCGCAGACGGTGTCGACGTTGCCGAGGTTGGTGCTGACGACCACGCCGACCCGCTCGCCGGGCACAGCCACCCGGTCGTCCTCGCCGACCAGGCCGGCAGAGCGCAGCGCGTCGCGGCCGGCGACCAGGGCCAGCTTGGTAGCGCGGTCCTTGTAGCGCAGTCCGCGGCCGGTGAGCCGGCGCACCGGGTCGGCGGGGGCCGGGTCCCGCCGGTCCCCGCGCGGCTGCAGCAGATCGCCCGCGTCCTCGAGACCGGCGACGGCGAGCCCGAGCCCGGTCACCACCGCGCGCCGGCCTTCGGGCGTCATCGCGTGTCCTCCGTGCTCTCGATGACGGCCACGGCGTTGAGGCCGCCGAAGCCGAAGGAGTCGATCTGGGCCAGGCGCATCGGCTCGCCGGGCCGTACGGCCGCGCCGCGCGCCAGCCGGAACCCGGAGACCGCCTCGACCGGGTCGGTGAGGCCGAGCACCGGCGGCACGACGCCGCGGCGCATCGCCAGCACCGCGGCAACCAGACTGTGCAGCCCCGACGCCCCGGCGGTGTGGCCGGTCATCGACTTGATGGCGGTCATGTGCGGCATTGGCTCCACCCCGGCGAAGACCGCGCTGATCGCCTCGGACTCCGCCTCGTCGTTGAGCGGCGTGCCGGTCCCGTGCAGCAGCACGAGGTCGATGTCGCCCGGGGTGATCCCGGCGCGGCTGTGGGCCTCCTCGGTGACCGCGGCGATGCTCTTGGCCTGCGGGGCGGACGGGTGGTACGCATCGCAGTTGACCGCGACACCACGCACCCTCGCGTGGATCCGGGGCGCGGGACCGGGACCGGCGGCCTCCCGGCGCAGCACGATCGCGACGGCGCCCTCACCCTGCAGCATGCCGCGCCGATTGCGGTCGAAGGGGCGTACACGGTCGGGGGCCTCGGGATAGCAGCGGTCCAGCAGGCCGTACGTGCTCTCCGTGAGGGTGTCCACTCCAGCGATCACCACCGTGTCCGCGTGCCCGAGGTCGAGCAGGTCGGCGCCGAGGGCGAGGGCGTACAGCGAGGCGGAGCAGGCGTTGACGACGGTGTGCGTGTCGGCGGCCCGGAAGTGCTGCCGCAGCGCCGTGCCGAAGTGCAGATCCCTTACGTGGAACGGAACCTTGTCCCGCCAGGACAGCTCGACCGAACGCAGCTCGCGCAGGGTGGTGCCGACCAGGACCGGCACCTCGCTCAGGTCGTCGCCCAGCCCCGCGTCCGCTGCTGCCGCCGCGACGGCCTGCACGAGCCAGCGAGTGGCGCGCAGCGGCTCGTCGGAGCCGAGTTCGGGGCGGTCGTCGATCTCGTACGCGACCTGCGCCCGGAACCGGCTGCGGTCGAAGCCGCGCAGCTCGTCGATGCCGCTGCGGCCGGCGACCAGCGCGGAGAACATCTCCTCCGCGTCGGCGCCGACGCTGGCGACCGCGCCCATGCCGGTCACGATCCAGCTCATGCCGCGCTCCGGTACCGGCGCATGATGAGCACGGCGTTGTTGCCACCGAAGGCGAGCGCATTGTTCTGCACGATGTCCAGCTCCATGGCGAGCGCCTCGTTGGGCACGCAGTCCACGGCGCACTCGGGGTCGGTGACGCGATGGTTGACGGTGGGCGGGATGAACCCGCGGGAGACCGCGATGGCGCAGGCCGCGGCGGCCACCGCGCTGGCAGCGCCCATGCTGTGCCCGATCATGGACTTTATCGAGATGGTGCGCGGCACGGCGTCGTCGCCGAACACCTGCCGCAGCGCCCCGCACTCGGTGACGTCGTTGGCCTTGGTGCCGGTGCCGTGCGCCGAGACGAAGTCAATCTGGTCCGCGGTGACACCCGCGTGCCGGTGGGCGTTGCGCACCGTACGCGCGATGCTGTCCCGGTCGGGCGCGACGGGGTGCAGCGCGTCGCAGGCGAGCCCGTACCCGAGCACCTCGGCGTAGATGTGCGCGCCGCGGGCCAGCGCGGAGTCGAGGCTCTCCATCACGAGGATCCCGGCGCCCTCCCCGGTGAGGATGCCCTCGCGGTCCCGGTCGAACGGGCGGCACAGCTCCGGGGCGATGGTGCCGAGCCGGTAGAAACCCGTGAACGTCTTGCGGCACATGGCGTCCGCACCGCCGCACAGGGCGATGTCGACGTCGCCGCTGCTGAGGGCGTCGTACCCGGACCCGACCGCGTAGTTGCCCGCCGCGCACGCGGTCGGGATGGTCACGGCCTCGACGTCCTCGAGCGCGAGCTCGCGGACGATGCCGGCGGACAGCCGGCCGGCCGAGACCCGCCGGGCCCGCACCGGGTCGTAGGACTCCGGCCCGTCGCGGAGCCCTGCCTCGACCAGCTCGTCGAGGTCGCGGGACTCACCGTCGGTGGTGCCGACCGAGACCAGACACCGGCGGGCGCGGACGTCCTCCTCGGTGAGGCCGGCGTCCGCGACCGCCATCCGGGCGGCGGCGACCGAGAACTGGCTCGCCCGGCCCAGCTCCGCGGGGTCGAGGCGCTGGATCCAGGCGTCCGGCTCGAAGTCGTCCACCTCGCAGCCCTGGGCGTGGGCGAAGCCGGCGGTGTCGAAGGCGGTGATCGCCTTGACACCGCTGCGCCCCTCCCGCAGCCCCGACGCGAAGGCTTCGACGCCGGTGCCGATGCTGGTGATGACACCGAGGCCGGTGATGACGACCCGGCGGCGCGTGGCGCCCGGTGCTGGAGCGTGCTGCATCATCTCACCCATCTGCGGTCGGAGCCGGGCGGTCAGCGGCGCGAGGTCTGCTCGACGACCTGGTAGATGCCCTGGAGGTTGACCATCCGGCTCAGCTCGGCCTGGTCGATGGTCACGCGCTGGCTGCGCTCGAGGGCGGCGAGGATCTCGATGGCGCTCAGCGAGTCCGCCGCGTGGTCCTCCTTGAACAGGCTGGTCTCGCTGACCTCGTCCTCCTCAAGCTCGAGGATGTCGCAGACGATCGTCTTGATCTCCTGCTTGCGGGCGGCATCAAGGCCAGCGGTCAGGTCGGCGTTCGGCATGTCGGCTCCATTTGGTTCGGGGGCGCGCCGGCTGGGAGGGGCACGCCCTTTGTCGGGCAGGTCGAGAGTGCCGCCGGCGGCTATACGAGCCCTATACGGACCGTGGGGTCGGCGGCGTCCGCGCAGGTCCACACGCCGCCCGAGGCCGCCTCCGCGCGGGTCGCCAGCCGTCCTCCAGCGCCCTGCCGTCCCCGTCGTGCCCGAGGGCGGCCGGATACCAGCTCTGTTCCGGATACCACTGGTCGAAGCTGGTGGAGACCAGTCCCAGCGGTACGACACCAGGCGCTCGACGAGCGCAGGAACGTCTCACCGGTGACGTCGCGCAGCACGAGCTCGGCGATCGAGAAGTGGGCGCTTCTCTTGCGGAACCCCGAGGCGGGTGGCGTCTCCGGGCGTACGGCCGCGAGCACCTCGGTCGGTCAAGGGCGGGAACGGCTCCGCCGGTCGATGGTGGACGGCCGTAGCCGCGGCGAGGGCGCAACCCACCTCAACGCCGACCGGACCTACCGAGTTGATCCATGACCTGCGCGAGGTGGTGCGAGGTTGTCCAGGCGCGCCAGTTTGCGGCGTTGCCGGGCCCGCCGACGCCGTCCGCCCGCGCAGCGATCTGGTGATCGCCCCAGGAGAAGTCTCGTCCTTGTATAGGCCAATGGTCGGAGGCAACCAGTTCCTTGCACAGGTCGTACATCGCGTGCCTGTCGGCTGTGACTTGGGGCCAACGGTAGATCCACCACACCTCGTCGTCGCTGTAGCGGAGACTGGGCATAGGTCGCCAAGCCGCTCCGGCTATCCCGGGGTGGGCGATGCCGTAGTCCGCGTACTGAATGCCGAGGTCCTGCACGCGTTGCCACAGCTGCAGGTCCCACCGCCGTAGGGCTGTTGGCCTGTGGACCGGGAGGTGCGAGATGCTCTGCGGCATGGCGCCGGCGGCAACAGTGATCGAACGCCAAGGGTAGCGCCGGGCCCAGGACGCGCATTTGCGCACGACCGGTTCAACTCTGGTCAGGTCGCGTTCGGATCGCACCTCGGACACGTCGAGGACCAGGTGGCAATGCTCGATGGTCAGGCCGATTTCATTTTGAAGGCGATCCAACGCCTCCTCGGCTTCCCCGTCGTCGGGGCCACGGTTGTCGCTACCCAGCCGGAGAATCGTGTGGCCGCTATGGAGGTCGGCCGCGAGTCGCACGTCGGCCAGCCGTGCCTCGGTGTCGTACAGGTGGAGGACTGGCAGCATCGGGATTCCCCAGGCGGCGAGGTCGTAGGCGATGTCGCGCAATGGCAGACGCACGCCCTCGGTTGGGTCGCTGAGATGCCGAACATCAACCGCGATCCTCAGATCGGCCGGAGCCGACTCGCGTACCTGGTTGACGAATCGGTAGGCGTCCTTGATGGGGCCGTTGGCGGTCGCGACTACCTCAAAGATCGGCAATATGTGTGAAACCAGGGCCGTCGGCAGGTGCGCGAACGCCTTGAACTCGCCTTCCCGGCCTTTGAGGATGGGCATGTACGTGACCATGAGTCCGCCCTTGCCAGCTTCGCCCTGGGTCAGTCACCTCCATCCATGGTCAACGATTAGTAGCTGGTTGACAACTCATCGTCCAAGTTGGCCGGCGCGCGGAGGCAACCCGGCCAGCCCGGAGGAGTGGTTGTTCATCACGCGGCCCAATCAGCTCGACACGGCAACTCGGCCCCGTCATTGGCCCGGGACCACAGTGAGGTGATCTGCATGGGCACCCGGGTGAGGGTCGAGTCCTCCCGCTCTCCCCCGAGCCAGCAATAACATCACAAGGACGGTTTTGATTTTCAGACCATTCAGGGATATCGGGGCGGAACCTCGCCCGCTCATGCCAGGGCCTCAGTGGTTGAAAAGGCGCGGTAGATAACGTCAGTTGACACAATGAAGCCAGCCGACAATATTTTTGCAAACATGATCCAACTCCCCCGTCGACGCGAACCGCCACACGGGGGCACACACCACCAATCATTGTTCTGACCGCCGTGGCGGCCACTCGAAACGACCGCAAACGAGATGTCCCAGCCCTCACATTCACTCCTATCATCCCGGCGGCATGCCGCTTTGACCACTCCCATATCCGCCGGGGAGATGCCGACGCATGACCGTTCGGTGGACTGAGTTGGAATCCGGCTATACCGCCAAAGCTCGCAATGCTCAACGCAGAAGTGACGGTGTTCACACAACGTCACTGTCCGCCCACGCTCCGCGCGTTCGGCGTGACGCGCAGCGAACGTGTGGGACTGCTCGCCTGAGCGCACCGTCACGAAGCGATCACGCACAGGTCATACTCGGCGTTCTTAGCAGCGCCTCCAGCGCGCCCAACCGGCGCTGCAGATCCGCCAGCTGGGACATGACGCGGTCGCGGACTTGCGGTGAAGACGCGGTGACAGCCGGTTGACACGCGAAACGAATCCGCTTACTTTGATGATCGTCGTTGGAACGGGCGATGCTTGCATCGCCCGTCGACCCAGGTCGCCTCAAGCATCTGGGCAGTGCATTTCGCTGACGACTGCGGCAATGTTGACCACGGGGATAGTTCCAGCGGAATTTCGCATGGAGCATGGCCGGCCATCGTCTGTCCTGGCAGGGCGACGAGGTCGACGGGGGGTGCAGCTTTGATGTGTCTGCAGATGAATGCCGATTCGGGCAGCCGCAATTCCGGCCACTGGGCTGACGTGGTTCCTGTGACACTCCGTCGAGGGTGACGGTCAGCCTGCCTGTGGTTCTTTCGGCCCGATCCGCACGGCTGGCTTGAATCGCGCGTGCCTTGGCATGCGTCAGCCGTCGTCGGCATTTCAGTGAGCCCTTTTTACGACTCACCCTGCTTCAAACTCACGGGAGGCCTGTGTGGCAATTTCTGATTTCACTCCTTCCTCGAAAGCCTGGGTCGATCCGGCCGGTTCATTCGGTGCGTTCGCGGAGCGACGTGACGGTCTCATCAGCGTCGACAAGTACGAGGCGCGTGGGTTGGGCGTCGACGAGCCGTACTTGGTCCCGTCCCTGCCGGTCGAAGTGCATTGTCACGGGCTGGGCACGGTGGACTTCTCCAACTTCGCCGAGATCGACCTCTTCGCGGTCGACCAGCACGCCGCCTCCGAGGGCCTTCTCTGCATCCCGACGCTCTATCTGCGCCAGGAGCGGCTCGACGGATTCGTCGCCTTCATGCGCGAGTTCGCGGCCCTGAAGGCGGACGGCAAGCTCCCGTTCGTGCCGGCCATCGCACTGGAGGGCCCCCTCGTCGCCAGCTTCGGCGGCACGCCCGCCTCGTCGGTCTGGGCTCCCTCCAAGGAGGAATGGGAGAAGCTCGCCGGCTGCGGCCCGCTCGGGCTGGTCTACATCATGTTGTCACCCGACGCCCTACAGTCCAGCTCGTATCTCGCGGCCCAGTTCACCCCGGACCATCCGTCTCTGGAGTGGATCGTGACACGGCTCGTCGAGAGCGGCGTACGCCCCGCGCTCGGTCACTTCGCCAAGGAAAATCCGCAGCTGGGTGCCGACTGCATCGAGGAGGTTCTCGCGGCCGCCGAGGCGGCCGAGTGTCCGCACTCCGGGGTCCGGGTCGTCACCGACCACCTCTTCAACGAGATGCCGCTTCTGATCAAGCACGCCTTCCGCACCTCCAAGGCCCGGGCGAACCGCGACCAGCTCCTCGCCACGTACGACCTTCCGTCGTGGAACCTGGCCGATCTGCACGAGCAGGTCGGACCCGTGCCGGCAGCAATCATGCGGGGCGCCCACCAGGGACGCATAGCGGCATGCCTCAACTTCGACGGTGAGCACGTCGACTTCGCGATCGCCAAGCGTGCCATCGAGATCGTCGGCCCCTCGAACATGATGCTCATGACCGACCGCAGTGACGTCGCGCGTCTGGCGGGCCAGGACCTGCACCAAGAGGCCGGTAGCGACCTGTGGTATCAGGATCAGGGCGTGGTCGCCGCGGGGACCCAACCCATCGATCAGCAGATCGAGAACGTGCGGGCGCTCGGAGTTCCCGAGGCTGACATCTGGCACCTCGTGTCGTTCACCGCTTATCGCACCTTCTTCCCCGAGCTCGAACTGAACGCCGGGCCGTTCGACAAGGGCTGTTTCGTGGACGCGAGGCGGCGCCGGTTCGCGCTCATCTAGGGCCGCACGACGCCGCGGATACGGGGGCAGTGATGGACGAGATAACCATGGATGGCGGCGGGAACGCCGCGCCGCGAATGCACGACATTCCGGCAGACGTGTTGGCTGCGCTGACGCGATCGCCGGTGAAGGCTCGGTTGTTCGGGGCCGACAACTACTTCCGGGAAGCGGTCTGGACCTTCGGGGGTCACGTACACGAGGTCCTCGGGATCGCCTTGTGTGTGCTCAAGCCGGAAGCCGCCGTGGGCCGACGGTACGGCGTCGCACTGCAGGCTCTGCGGGAACACGGCTTCGCTCCGGTGGACGTCCTTCGGGTACGGCACAACCGCCTGACGATCCGCGAAACCTGGCGTTTCCAGCTGAACTTCGCGGATCGGTATCGGATCGCCGCGATGGATCTGTTATTGCAGTCCCTCGACTGTGTGCTGCTGGTCCTTCGAGACGATCGGTACCGGCCCAATGGGGTGCCTGGAGCGGTCCGGCTGGCCTCTCTCAAGGGACCGGCCACTGCCCGGCTCCGCCGGCCCGATCACCTGCGTGAACGTCTCGGCGCCATCAACGGCCTGATCAATTTCATCCACACCACCGACGAACCGCTGGATGTGCTGCGGGACCTGAGCGTGTTGTTGCCGCCGGCGGATCGGGAACGCGTTCTCCGGCGGATGTGCGCGCGCCACGACGCCGGTCCGGAGTGTACGCAGACCTTCGCGGCCATCGAGGCCGTCACCGAACCACACGACCTGGACGTGGGCAACAGCTGGAAACGGCTGTCCGATTCCGACGCCCCGGCCGGTGACCTGGCACGCAGGCACCGGGCAGGCGAGCCGATCAGCCCGGTGGAACTGCTCGCCGCCGCTCACGATCAGCACGCGCAGCCGCGGGACTTCTGGGATCTACTCACCGTGCTGACCGACACCGTGCGCTTCAACGTCCCGGACATCGAACGGATCTATCCGAACGTCCTGCTCGAAGCGTGGCAGGAGGCGGCGTGAGCACTCATGTCTGCGTCTGTCACCGCGTCGACGAGGACGAGATCGTCAGCTGGATACGGCGCGGTGTCGTCACGATCGACGGCCTCGGCGAGTACTGCGACGCCGGCACCGGCTGTAGTGACTGTCACGAGATGCTCGAAGAGTTGATCGAGGACTTTTGGACCGACGACGTGGCGTTACGAGCCGAACCGGAGGCACCGATTGGCTCCCACTGACGGCGCGTTGCGACAGTTCTGGCGAGAGGCTGTCCGGCAGATCGACGGCACTCCCCTGGACGCGTCCCGCGTCGCGGTGAGGAGCAGCCCTCTGGTGAACCACACCGTCTACGACATCTCCTTCGCGGGCGCGCACGGCCACCGCATCAGTGGCTGGTTCCTGGTTCCCTCCGGGCAGCCCGAGCCTCTGCCGTGCGTGGTGCAGTTCCTCGGCTACGGCGAGGGGCGGGGACATCCGGTGGACCGCCTGTTCTGGCCGGCGTTGGGCTATGCCACCCTCGTGGTCGACACCCGCGGCCAGGGCGGATCCTCGGGGCGGCCGGGTGCCACCCCCGATCCGGTCGGACTCGTCCATCCTCAGGTGCCGGGTTACACCACGCGTGGAATCCTCGACCCGGCGACCTACTACTACCGCGATGCCTACCTGGACGCCTATCGGGCGGTGGCGGTCGCCGCCGGGCAGCCGCAGGTCGACCCGACCCGCATCAGTACGGCCGGATGCAGTCAGGGCGGTCAGTTGGCTCTGGCGGCGGCGGTGCTGAGCCCCGGTGTCGCTGCGGCTCTGATCGAATCGCCCTTCCTCTCCAGCGTCGGGGATCTGAATCGGCTTCCGGACCGCCAGCCGTACCGCGAGATGCTGCGGTTCGCCAGAAGCTATCCGGACCTCCTGCCTGGGGCTTCGGACACGCTCGGCTTCTTCGATGTCGCCAGGTTGGCGGCGTATGGCAGGTGCCCCGCGCTCTTCTCCATCGCCGGTCGTGACGAACGCTGTGCGCCGGAGACCGGTCAGGCGGCTCACGCCGCCTACACCGGGGACAAGCGCCTGCACGTCTGGCCACTCGCCGAGCACGCCGCCCCGAACACGGCGTTGCGGCTGGCCGAGGCCGACTTCCTCGCGGAGATCCTCTCCCAGCGGCGCGACAACCCCGATCCTCCCATCCTCGCGCAGGAAGGATGTCGACGATGACGACGCTTCGTCAGGAGAAGTCGCCGGTGGACCGGCTCAGTGAGATTCCGCCCGATGTACGCCACGCCGCGACCTGGTCCAGAGAGAAAGCGGACCTCTACGCGGTCGACCAGTACTTCCGCGAGGCCTGCTGGACCTTCGGGGACATCGTCGCCGAGATGCAGAGCGTCTGCCTGTGCATGCTCAAGTCGGAGGCAACCGTCGGCCGCCGGCTGGTTCCCGCGCTGCACGCCCTCGAACAGGCGGGGTTTCGCCCGGTTGACGCCATCCGCTTCCGGCACGACCGGATGACCATCCGGGAGGTGTGGCGCTACCAGTTCAACATCGCCACCCGGCACCGGGTCGAGGCGATGGACGTCATCCTGCCCAGCACCGACACGGTCGCTCTCGTCCTGCGTGACGAGCGCTGGACGTCCAAAGCGGTGCCGGCGGCGGTCCGGCTCAACGCCCTCAAGGGGCCGGCCGATCCCGCCTTGCGGCAACCCACCCATCTGCGTCACCAGCTCGGTGTCGTGCGGGGTTTGTTCAATTTCACCCACATCTCCGACGAACTCGCCGATGTCATGCGTGAGCTGGCCGTGATCAGTGACGAGGCGCGCCGCATGCAGACCCGGGAACGCATCCTGGCGGACCACGACGCGCGTGCGGAGGTGCTGGAGATCTTCGCGGATCTCGAGGCGCGGCACCCCGCGCACGACTTCGACATCGAGCGCAGTTGGGCCAGTCTGGCGGTGGACGAGGGGCCGGTAGCCGAGGCCGCCCGGCGCCGCGCGCGAGGTGACACGCCATCGCTGGACGAAATGCTGGCGCTCACTCGTGCGGTGCCCATCGAGGCGCCCCGACGGTGGGATCTGCTGACGGTGGTCACGCACCTGCTCGGTGACATGAACGTTCCCGGTGTGACTCCGACGGTGCCGAACGTCACCGAGGACTGGCGTCCCGGAACAGTATGTCCAGCCGGATCATGAACGCCGTCCTCTCGACCCTCAATCTGGGCGTCGAGCGCCGCGGCGCCTGGACCGGTGTCGGCCGTAGCGGCATCGACAAGCAGCCCGTTCATCATCGCGTCATGGCCCGTACCCATGGTCTGGAGGGCGATCTCGTCGCCAACCTCGCGGTGCACGGTGGTCCGGACAAGGCCGTCTACGCGTTCGCCCGAGAAGACGCGGTCTTCTGGGAGGAGGAGCTGAAGCGCCCGGTTCCGCCGGGCAGATTCGGTGAGAATTTCAGCACCGAGGGTCTGGACATCACCAACGCCGAGGTGGGTGAGCAGTGGGCCATCGGCGGCGCGGTATTCGAAGTCATCCGCGCCCGTAAACCCTGTCGGGTGTTCGCCGGCTTCTGGGAGGTCCCAGACCTGGTCGAGCGCTTCATCGCGCACGGCGCGCCCGGAGCCTACCTGCGCGTTCTCCAAGAGGGGTCGGTCGGTGCCGGGGACCCGGTCGAGATCGTCAAGAAGCCGGGACACGGCGTGACCATCAACATCATGTTGCGGGCGCTGACCACGGAGAAGCACCTGCTTCCACTTTTCCTCGACGTTCCGGAAATGCTTCCCAAACACCATGAGAAGGCCCGCCGCTGGTTGGCCACCCAGAAGAAGGAGATCGGCACATGACACAGACGACCGGTGTTCCCCTGATCGACCCCGCCCGCCTGGCCGCCCTGGACTGGACGGACATGCCGAAGCTGCTGGGGCCGTTGGAGGAGCTCCTGGACGAGCTGGCCAGCTCCCCGACCTGGCTCAACGATGCCTTCGACCACGTGCTGCGCACGCCTGAGCTGCTCGCACAGTGTGAGCGGCTGCAGGAGCTCGACCGGGTGGTGCTCGTCAGCGACAAGAACAGCGACGTCCGCGTACGCCTCCACCTCTTCACCGGCAGCGACTTCGACCGGCCGCACAACCACCGGTGGAGCTTCGGCAGTCGCCTGCTGCACGGCACCTACCAGCACTACCTGTTCGGTGACTACGACGAGCTCGACACCGAGACGCGGATCGGTACGCCAGCCCTCGTGCGCGAGGAGAAGGCCGGTTCCGGCTACCTCATCCGCCACACCATGGTGCACACCGTCGCCTCGCCGCCGGGCACGACGTCGCTCATCGTCCGCGGCCCCGCCGAGAAGGACCGCTTCGTGGTCATGAACCGGGACACCGGCGAGGCCTGGTGGCAGTACGGGCAGAAGGCCGAGAAGCCGGAGGACCAGGAGAAGCGGCGTCTCGGCGCGGAGCGGGTCGAGGAGATCCGGCGGCTGCTGATCAGTCAAGGTGTGATCAAGTGACCCAGGCGACGCTCCAGGAGCCGGTGGACCTGCTGATCTTCGACTGCGACGGCGTCCTGGTCGACAGCGAACCCATCGCCGTACGCACACACGTCGCAATCGGTGCCGAGATGGGCTGGCCGCTCACCGCCGACGAGGTCGTTCGGCGTTTCATCGGCCGTTCGACCACCTCCATCAACGCTCAGATCGCCGAGCGGTTGGGTGAGGCGGTCGCGCTCGACTGGAACGAGCGCTTCCGGGTGGGGCATGCCGCATCCGTTGACGCCGAGTTGTCCGTCGTGGACGGCATCGACGAGGCGCTCGACGCGCTGGAGGCGATCGGCATGGGAGCCGACCGTCGGTGTATCGCCTCCAGCGGCACTCACGAGAAGATGCGCCACACGCTCGGTCGTACCGGTCTCTATCCGAGGTTCCAGGGCCGGATCTTCAGCGCGCACGAGGTCCAGCACGGTAAGCCGGCCCCCGATCTCTTCCTGCATGCGGCGCGCAGCCTCGGGGTGGAGCCGCGGCGATGCGTCGTCATCGAGGACAGCCGTTACGGGGTGCAGGCGGCCGCCGCGGCCGGGATGCGCTGTTTCGGCTACGCGGGCGGCCTGACCCCGGCGGATTGGCTCGCGCAACCCGGTACGACGGTGTTCACCGACATGCGTGATCTACCCCGTCTGGTCACGGCGGCCGCAGGGCGGGAGAGCGTGTATGGCTCTCGAGATTGAGCGCAAGTTCCTCGTCGACCACATCCCCGCGGCCGTCGACGGCGCTCGGCTCGAACTCGAGCAGGGATACCTCGCGGCGGATGCCAACGGCATCGAGGTACGGCTGCGCCGCAGCGGATCGGAGTTCCTGCTCGGCGTGAAGTACAAGGTCGCAGCGATGTCCCGGGTGGAGGTCGAGCTTCCGATCGGCGAGGAGGAGTTCGGTGAGCTGTGGCCGGCGACCGTGGGCGCGCGGCTCTGTAAGACCCGCCGCACTCTCACCTGCGACGACCAGGTTTTTTACATCGACGACTATCACAATGATCTGGCGGGCCTCGTGACCGCGGAGATCGAGTTCGGATCCGAGTCGGAGGCGGAGGAGTTCCGGCCGCCATCCTGGCTCGGGCCGGAGATCACCGGCGTCGAGGCGTACAAGAACCGCACGCTCGCCCAGGCCGGTCTGCCGGTGGGCGTGACGACGTGACGACGGAGCAGGCGGAGGGCTGTGGGATGTCAGGTGACGGTGGCCGCCGCCCCGTCCTGGCCGTGGTGAGCCCGACCGGCGCGCTCCGACGTTGTTGATGAGATCCGACATGGGGGCTGGAATGACCGAGAAGCCTGATCACCGAGCGACCCGGCGCACGCCGGCTCGCCTCGTCACCGAGTGGCTCAGGTCCTCTCCTTCGGCGATCGCTGTCGTGTGCGGCGGGCACAGCATGACCTACCGGCAGCTCGACCAAGCGTCCGACGAACTCGCCGCCCGGCTAGCCGCTGCCGGCGCGCGCCCGGAGCGGCTGATCGCGGTCGCCCTGCCGCGCACCGTCGAACTCGTGGTGACCCTGCTCGCGATCGGCAAGACCGGCGCCGCGTACCTGCCGCTGGATCCGGCGCACCCCAGCGCTCGTAACCGACGGATCGTGGAGGCCGCCCGGCCCTTTCTGTTGGTGACCGACAGCGCCACCGAAGCCACGATCACGTTCGCCGAGCAGACACGACGCGTGCTCGTCGACCTGCCCGCCGAGGACCAGGAGGTGGTACGGCAGCCGACGGGGCCGGAGCCGTCCGAGGCGCACGCCTTCTACGTTCTTTACACCTCGGGATCCACCGGAGTTCCGAAGGGGGTGGTCAACACCCTCGGCAATCTGATGAACCTCCTCGACGACTTCGTCGAGCGGCTCGCCCTGCGCCCCGGTGACCGGTTCCTGGCCGTCACCACGGTCGGCTTCGACATCGCGGGCCTCGAACTGTTCGCCCCGCTGATGAGCGGCGCCTGCCTGATGCTCGCCACGGAGGAGGAACAGGGCGATCCCGCCAAGCTGGCATCGCTTCTGAAGCGTGACATCACGGTCGTCCAGGCGACGCCGGCCATGTGGCAGAGCCTGCTCGACGCGGCGGAGCCGGATCTCACCGGCGTCCGGGTTCTCGTCGGTGGCGAATCCCTGCCGCCGCTGCTGGCGCGCCGACTACGCGATGCTGCGGCGGAGGTGACGAACGTCTACGGACCGACCGAGACGACGATCTGGTCGACCGCCCGCAGGCTGGACGCCGCGCTCGAACTGGACCACGGCACCGTGCCGATCGGCAGGCCGATCCGGGAGACCGGAATCCGCGTACTCGACGAGAAGCTCGCCCCGGTCGCCGCCGGCGCCATCGGTGAGCTCTACCTCAGCGGTGCCGGCGTCGCCCGTGGTTACCTCGGGCAACCCGCGCTGAGCGCCCAGCGTTTCGTAGCTGACCTGTACGGCACGCCGGGCACCCGGATGTACCGCACGGGCGACCTCGTGCGGCAGCTCCCCGACGGAGACCTCGAGTTCGTGGGCCGGGCCGACACCCAGATCAAGATTCGCGGCTTCCGGGTGGAACTGGGTGAGGTCGAGGCCGCCGCGAACGCCATCCCGGGCGTCACACGCGCGGTGGCCGTGCTTCGCGAAGATCGTCCCGGTGACCGACGCATCGTGCTCTACCTGGTCGGCGCGGCCGAGGGCCTGCCCGAGCCGGCGGAGGCCCGTGCGCTTCTCGCCGAGACGCTGCCCGAGTACATGGTTCCGTGGACGACCGTCAACCTCGACCGGCTGCCGTTGACGCCCAACGGCAAGACTGACCGCGCCGCCCTGCCGGCGCCCGCGCTGTCGGTGAGCTCGGACGGCCCGTACCGCAATGCCACCGAGCGCCGGCTGGCCGCACTGATCGCCGCGGCACTCGGGCTCGACTCGATCGGCGCCTCCGACGACTTCCTCCAGCTCGGTGGGGACTCGCTGCTGGCCGCGAGGCTGATCGGGCTGGTACGCCGGGAGATGGGCTGCGTGTTGTCCATGCGGCAGGTCTTCGCTCGGAGAACGGCGCGGGAACTCGCCGACGTGCTCGTCGGAGGCGAGGCACCGACGACGGCACCGCCGGGGATACCGGTCCTGCGGCCCCGTCCGCAGCGCATCCCGCTGTCCTTCGCCCAGCAACGGCTCTGGTTCCTCAGCCGGATGGAGGCCGGCAGTGATTCCTACATCCTTCCGCTGACCCTGTGGGTTCGGGGTCCGCTGGACACCGCAGCCGCGGCTGCCGCGTGGGGCGACGTGCGGGCCCGACACGAGATCCTGCGCACCCTTCTTCCCGCAACCGACGACGGTTCAGCCGTGCAACACGTGCTCCCTGCGGAGGAGTGCACGGCCGGGCCGCAGGTGTTGCGATGCGCCACTCGGGAGGAGATGGTCACCCGCCGCGACGAGCTGCTCCGCCACGAGTTCGACCTGCGCGACGAGCCGCCCGCCCGGGCCTATGTGCTGTCGACCTCGGCCGACGAACATGCCGTGCTCTTCGTCTTCCACCACGTGGCCTGCGACGGCTGGTCGATCGCGCCGTTCGTCTCCGACTACCTGGCGGCCTACAGCGCCCGGCGGGCGGGTGTCGCGCCCATGCCGCAACCCCTGCCCTGCCAGTACGCGGACTTCGCTGTCTGGCAACGCGATCAGCTCGGCAGCATCAGCGACCCGTCCAGCGTGGTTGCTCGTGAACTCGACTACTGGCGAGCGGCATTGGACGGGCTCCCCGATCAGGTCGCGCTCCCGTACGACAGACAACGTGCCGCGCGCTCGTCGCACCGCAGCGGCACCGTCGACCTGAGCGTGGACGCCGGCTTGCACCAGCAGCTGACGCGTCTGGCGCGCGACTGCGGGGCGACGCTGTTCATGGTGTTCCAGGCGGCGCTGGCCGTGGTCCTGTCGCGGCTGGGCGCGGGAACGGACATCCCGATCGGAAGCCCCGTGTCGGGTCGCAACAACAGCGCGCTCGACCCGATGGTGGGCTTCTTCGTCAATACGCTCGTCCTGCGGACCGACACGTCGGGCGATCCGTCCTTCGCCGAACTCCTGGTCCGGGTCCGCGACGGTGACCTGGCCGCGTTCGACCACGACCAGCTGCCGTTCGAGATGCTGGTGGAGGCGCTGAACCCGCCCCGGACCCCGTCCATTCATCCGTTGTTCCAGGTGCTACTGGCCGCGCAGAATCCCCGCCGCCCCACGCTCACCGCGGCTGACCTGACCATCGAGGTGGATGAGTCGGGTGCGAAGGCCGCCACCTTCGATCTCGCGGTCAACTTCACGCCGGCCAGCGGGGACGACGGAGCCCCGGACGGTGTGGAGATTTCGATCGACTACGCCATGGACCTCTTCGATAGCTCCACCGTCGCGCGGATCGGCGGATACCTGCTGCGGATCCTCCGTGCCGCCGTGGATGACCCGGGCGTCGCTGTGCATGCCCTGCCCATGCTGGCCGCCGCCGAGCGTCGGCAGGTCCTCGAGGACTGGAACTCCACGCGGCGAACGGTGGACGGCACCTTGCTGCCGGAGATGCTGCGCCGCCAGGCGGCCCGTTCCGCCAGTGCCGTCGCCGTGCGTTTCGAGGACCACTCGCTGACGTACGCGGAGCTCCACGAGCAGTCGAACCGGCTCGCCCGGTTGATCATCGGGCACGGTATCGGTCCCGAGGCGGTGGTGGCCGTTGCGGTTCCTCGGTCGATCGAGCAGGTCGTCGCGGTACTCGCCGTCGTCAAGGCCGGTGCGGCGTATCTGCCTGTCGATACCGCCTACCCAGCGGATCGCATCTCCCACATGCTGGTCGACGCCGCGCCGGCCTGCGTGCTGACCGCCGACGAAGCTCCGGTCGACGACCTCGGCCCACTCACGATCGATGTCCGCAGCCCGCAGATCCGCGCCCGGCTCGACGCCCTCTCCGCAGCGGACGTCGCCGACGGCGAGCGGGTAAGCCCGCTGCGGCCGTCGCATCCGGTCTACGTCATCTACACGTCGGGGTCGACCGGCCGCCCCAAAGGAGTGGTGATGCACCACGCGGCCCTGGTCAACCTGATGGCCTGGCAGACGGATCTGGTGCCCGGCGGCGTGGGCTCGGTGGTCGCCCAGTTCGCCTCCCTGAGCTTCGACGTCGCGGCTCAGGAGATCTTTTCTGCGTTGACCAGCGGTAAGACGCTCGCCGTGCCGCCGGACCACATCCGCAGGGATCCCGACGAACTGACCCGCTGGCTCGACCGGTGTGCCGTCGAGGAGCTGTACGCGCCGATGTCGGTGGTGGAGAGCGTCGCCGCCGCCGCCCAACGGCTGGGAACACGGCTGGACGCCCTGCGTCACCTGGCTCAGGCCGGCGAGGCGCTGGACCTCTCGTCATCGGTCCGCGCCCTGTACGAGGGCCGACCTGATCGCTACCTCTACAACTATTACGGTCCCACGGAGACCCACGCCGTCACCAGCTGCAGGGTCCCTGCCGCGACCATCAGCACCGCTCGCACCGCGCCGATCGGCCCGCCGATCCTGAACGTGCGGACCTACGTGCTGGACCAACGGTTGCAGCCGGTTCCGGTCGGCGTACCGGGTGAGCTCTACCTTGCCGGCGCGCAGGTCGCGCGCGGGTATCTCCGCCGCCCTGGGCTGACGGCACAGCGGTTCGTCGCGGATCCCTACGGCCCGGCCGGCACGCGCATGTACCGCACGGGTGACCTGGTCCGTTGGCGTCCGGACGGCAGCCTGGACTTCCTCGGCCGCACCGACTTCCAGGTCAAGATCCGGGGCTTCCGGGTGGAGCTGGGCGAGATCGAGAGTGTTCTCACGGCCATGCCCGGGATCGCCCAGGCCGTTGTGCTCGCCCGTGCCGACCGGGCCGTCGGCCAGCGTCTCGTGGCCTATGTGGTCGGCGAGACCGGGCGTGCTCCCGACCCGGCGGAGATCCGATTGCGGGCCGGCCGCCGACTGCCGCAGTACATGGTGCCCTCGGTGGTGGTGCCGCTCACCGACCTGCCGCTGACGCCGAACGGCAAGCTCGACCGTGGCGCGCTGCCCGTTCCCGATTACTCGCGGGCGCTCGGGGAAGGGCGTTCGGCACGCACCGCGGAAGAGGCGACGCTGTGCCGGCTCTTCGCCGAGACGCTCGGCGTCGAGACCGTGGGCATCGACGACGACTTCTTCAGTCTCGGCGGCCATTCGCTGCTGGCGACCCGGCTGGTGAACCGGATACGCGCGGAGTTGCGCTGCGAGCTCGACATCCGCGACCTGTTCGACGGCCCGACCGTGGCTGCGGTCTCCCGTTGCCTGCGTAGCAGGTCAACCGCCCGCCCGGCACTGCGACGGATGCGTCCCGTCGCGTCGGGCACACCGGACCGACTTCTGCCGATGAACGAATCCTAGGCTCGGGAGGAACCATGATGATCAATCCGTTCGATGACGAGAGCGGCCGCTTCTATGTGCTGGCCAACGACGAGGGGCAGCATTCTCTGTGGCCGGTCTTCGCCGACGTGCCAAACGGCTGGCAGATCGTCTTCGGCGAAAGCGACAGGACCGCCGCCCTGACCTATGTCGATCAGCATTGGCAGGACCTGCGTCCCCGGAGTCTGCACGAGGCCATGGCGGCCGCCGGTGACCGGCGGGCGTGAAACCGGCCCCGTCTGCAACGGCCACTGTTCGCGGGCGGCGATTGCGGTCCGCCGGGGTTGACGGTGCCGGCCGGATGCGGATCGAACACACGACAGCGGTCTTCAGTTGACAAAGATGGGAGATAGGTCTTGCAGGACCAGGTGAAGGAAATTGTGAGAGGTTGCATGGACTCCCCGTCCCTCGACCTCCAGCCGGATACGGACCTGTGGGCTGCGGGCATCACGTCCATGCAGGTGGTGCGCGTCATGATCGCCGTCGAGGAGGAGTTCGAGATCGAGCTTCCCGAGGAGGTGCTGACCCGCGAGACCTTCACATCGGTGCAGGCGATCACCCAGGCGGTACGCGAACTGGTCGCCGGCGAATCCCGCGTGATCGGGACCTCCGCCTGATGACCGGCGTCCGTGACGTGCCGAAAACCTCCACGATGAACGGCGGTTCGTACTCACTTCGTGAGGCCTCCGCGATCCTCGCCGAGAACGCGGCCCATACCGATCGTCATGCGAGCTTCCCGGCGGAGTCCGTCGCCGCGTTGCGCCGCGCCGGGGTCCTCAACGCGGCGTGTCCGACGGCTCACCAGGGCCTCGGCTGCAGCCTCGAAGAGCTGATCCGGATAGGGGTCGAACTTGGACGGGGGTGCGGCTCCACGGCCATGATCTGGGCGATGCACCAGGTTCAGGTCATGTGCCTCGTACGGCATGGCGGCGACCACATTCTGGACCTCGTCCCCTCCATGGTGAGCGGGGGAACACTCGTCGCCTCGGTCACGTCGGAGCGTGGCATCGGCGGCAGCCTCCGGACGAGTTCGGCGGCGGTGGTGCCGGACGGCGACATGGTGCGACTGGAGAAGCGGGCACCGACTGTCTCCTACGGTGCACAGGCCGGCGCCTATTTGATCACCGCTCGCCGGACCCCCGAGGCGCCCGCGACCGACCAGGTCGCGGTGTACGCGGAGGCGAACCAGGTGTCGCTGACACCGGCCGGGCCGGACTGGAATCCCATGGGCATGCGAGGCACGTGCAGCCCAGGGTTCGACGTGGTGGCGACCGTACCGGCGACGCATGTCCTGCCCGTCGGGTTCGGTGAGATCGCCGAGGCCACGATGGTTCCGCTGTCACACCTGCTGTGGACGGCCTGCTGGGTGGGGATCGCCACTGACGCGTTCCGCAGGGCGCAGTCCATGGTGCGCCAACGCACGCGTTCCGATGGAAATCATCTGGAGCCGAGGCTGGCCGCAGCCGGTGCCGCGCTCGCGCAGACCCGCGCTCTGCTGACCGAGGCCGCGAGCCGATACCAGCCCATCTGGGCGGATCCCGCCGCGTTGGGCGCGCACGGCGGTCCCGCGCTCACGCTGTTGCTCAACGACCTGAAGATGCTGGCCTCCACGTCGACGGTCGATGTCGCCAGGTTGGCCCTCGAGATCTGCGGCATGGCGGGCTACTCCGAGGACGGGCCGCTCTCGGTGGCACGGCATCTGCGCGACCTCTACTCGGCCCGCCTCATGATCGGCAACGAACGGCTGCTCAGCACGAACGCGCGACTGAGCCTGATGAAGAAGGTGTGACATAGACACCCTGGACGACTCCGACGTGCTCGCCGCGTCGCTCATTCCCACCGAGGTTGCCGGCGTCGGCGTGCTGAATTCCGCGTTCGAGGCGGTTGTGGGCGGACTGCGCGCGTCCGTGCTCGGCTTCGCCGAACCGGAGGACGTACGCGCGTTCCACGTGCCGCCCGTCATCTCGAGGGCGCTCCTGGAACGCCTCGGCTACGTGGACGCGTTCCCGAACCTGCTCGGCACGTTGCACACCTTCGTTGGGGACAACCGGCGGTGGCGTGCGATTCAAGCCGCACGGTTGGCGGACGGCGCTGACTGGCACAGCGAACAGACGATCAGCGACGTCGTGGCGCTGCCGGCGACCTGCTACCACCTGTATCCGCTGGTAGCGGGCCGGACGCTGGCAGGGCCGATGACGATGACCGCGGAGGCGTCGTGCTACCGGCACGAGGGGAGCAGCGAGCTGGGCAGGTTGCGCAGCTTCCGGATGCGCGAGGTCGTGCGCATCGGCAGCCCCGACGACGTGCCCAGGTGGCGCGACGAGTGGCTGGCGCGGACCCGCACCTGGTTTGAGGGGCTCGGGCTCAAGGTGTCGGTGGAGGCCGCGACGGACCCGTTCTTCGGTGACGCCGCCCGGATGATGGCGCCACCCCAGCGGCAGGAGGAGCTCAAGTGGGAGTTGCGAGCTGATCTGGGCACCGGCCAGGCGCAGGCGATCGCGAGCGCGAACTACCACAAGGACCACTTCGGTGGCCTGTTCGGCATTCTGATCGACGGGGATGTCGCGCACACCGCCTGCGCGGCGTACGGACTGGAGCGGATCGTGCTCGCTCTGATCGCCGTGCACGGTGACTCACCGGCGCGGTGGCCCGCCTTCGTCCGCGGCGCGCTTGGGTTGGGCGGGACGACCAGGTGAGGCGCCTCCCCCACCGCGCACCCACAGATGCGCCGGTCGTGCGGGTCGCACCGGCCAACCGGACGCCGGGAGGCGGATCATGACCGACCAGCATGCGCCGAGACCGCTGGCCTTCGGCCAGTTGTCGGTGTGGCGAGTCATGGAAACGTATCCACTGGAGCGCTTCTCGGAGACATATCTACGCGACCACGTGGCGGTTCCGCCCGGCACCACCCTCGACGAGGCGGTACGTGCGGTCAGCGTGCTGTGCCGCAGACACGAGTCGCTGCGCACGCTGTTCGTGGACTCACCGGAGGGGCCCCGCCAGCACGTCGTGCCCGCCGAGGAGACGGTGACCGTCGAGGTGGTCGAGCACGACGACGCCGCCGTGGTCGCGGGTCGGTTGGCCCGGGACCGGATCGTCCGGGCGGATGAATTCGGCCGCCGGTTCGCCGTGGTGACCCGCGACGGGCTGCCGCATGCGGTCGTCATCGTCGTGGACCACATCGTGTCCGACGGCTACGGCATGATCCGGCTGATGGCCGAGCTGTTGGCGCTGCTGGGGTCACCGGACGAGGCGGGCCGGCGGTGGCTGGCCGAGACGGCCCCCTGCCCGAGAGACCTCGCTGCGGAGCAGTGGTCCGAGGCCAACGGACCGCGCCGGAAGGCGGTGCTGCGCCACTGGCAGAAGCTCCTGGACACGCTGCCGGAGGAGCACTTCCCGGTGCGGCTGTCCGACGGGGACGTTCCCGGCCGGATCGAGGCGACCCTCTACTCGGCGCGGGCACGCGCGGCGTTGGAACTCCTTGCCTCCCACACCAACGCCTCGCCGCACACGCTACTGCTGTCACTGAGCGCGGTGGCCTGCGGCGTGGTTACCGGCGCCACCCAGCCGGTGCTGACCCTCCAGTCCGGCAACCGCTTCGACCCACGGTGGAACGCCATCGTCAGCTCCATGAACCAGTACGTGCCACTACCGGTCGATCTCGGGGCACCTGAGGCCGAATACACCGGCTTTCTCTCTCGTCTGGGCGCGTCGGCCTTCAAGGCATACCGGATGGGCATGTACGACTTCGACGGGATCACCGACCTGGTGCGCCGGGAGCGGCAGATCGAGCTCGGCTTCGACCACTTCTTCAACTTCCTGCCGACCGACATCGTGGCCCGTCCCTCCGCCCGGCTGGACGGCCATCCGCCACCCCGCGTGGAGACAACGACGCCGCGCCGCCAGATCGGACCCCGCTTCGACATCAAGGTCCGCTTCGGTGCCGAGATGCCGATCGTGATCCGCGCCGATCCCCGGTTGCTGCCCGCCCCGCAGCTGCGGTCGCTGGCCGGATGGTTCGACGAGCAGCTCTGCCGGCTGGCCGACGGAACGGACACCACCGTGCGGCAGGTGGCCAAACGCTGCGCAACCGCTGTGGAGAGATGAAGAGTCCGATGACTTACTGGAAAACCGTGGGGCGGCAACGCCTCCAGCTGCTGATGCTGCTCACTCGGGCGGGACGCGCGACTCTGGGCGGACTGCTCCTGGCGCACCTGATATCCGCGATGGCGCCGGCGGCCACAGCAGTGTTCACGGGTTTGCTGCTCACCCACGTCCTCGATGCAGGGTCGGTCGGTGAGATGGTGCCCCATCTGGCCCTCGTCGCGGTCGTGGTGCTCTTGGGGCAGTGCACGGAGCTGCTGCGGGAGCCGCTCGACGTGCTCGCGGCCCGTCGGATCGACGGCCGGCTGCGCTCCGACGTACGCCGCAGGGTGTCCGAACCACGGGGGATCTCGCACCTCGACGACGCTGACTACAGCACGGACGTGGCTCGCGTGTCGGAGCTCGGCGGCTGGCGGACCCGCACCCCTGGAACCGGTGCCGTCGGGCAGCTCGTCCTGTTCGGACGGCTCGCCGGGGCGGTGGGCTGCGGTGCGGTGCTGGCGTGGATCGAGCCGTGGCTGGGGATCGCCCTGCTGACCGCGACTCTGCTCATGCGCGCCGTGATCCGGCGGCAGTGGGTGCGACTGGGAGCCATCTGGGACTCGCGGATGGGTGACCGGGACCGGATGGAGTACTGGTCGGACACGCTCACCGGCTCCGCCGCCGCCAAGGAGGTACGCCTGTTCGGTCTCGCCGGATGGCTCAACGCACGGCACCGGGAACAGTCCGAGGACTGGCTCGGCGAGATATGGCGCGAGCGGCGCGGCATCCTGCGTCGCCAGTGGGTCACGTTCGGCCTCGCCGGAGCGGCCGGCTTCGCGGCGCTCTACGTGCCGGGAACGGCGTTGGACAACGGTCAGCTCACCGCCGGGGCGCTGGTGACGATGGTCCTCGCCGCCTGGGGTGTCTTCGCCGCCGGTGCCATGGGACACGAGGCCTTCGACATCGAATACGCCACCGGCGCCCTACAGGCGTTCGAGCGGCTCCGCTCGCACCGACTCGCCACAGCGGACCAGCCGAGCGCGGGGCTTCCGGCCCCCGGGTCAGCGCCACGCATCAGATTCGAGGGCGTCGGCTTCTCCTATCCGGGCAACGGAAAGAGGGTTCTCGACGGGCTGGACCTGGACATTCAGCCCGGCGAGGTGGTGGCCGTGGTCGGCCGCAACGGAGCCGGCAAGACCACCATGCTGAAGATCCTCACCGGCCTGCAACGACCGACCGAGGGACGGGTGAGCGTCGACGGTGTCGATCTGGCCGAGCTGGACATCACGTCTTGGCGCCGTCGCGTCTCGGCCGTCTTCCAGGACTTCGTGCACTATCCACTGACCGTCCGGGACAACATCGCGTTGGGCGCGCCGGAGGCCGAGGCGACGGACGAGAGCATCATGGCAGCGGCCGAGGCGGCGGGTGCCCGGGACGTCATAGAGCGGCTGCCCAAAGGGCTGGACACCCTGCTCACCCGCGAACACCGGGGTGGGGTCGACCTCTCCGGCGGACAGTGGCAGAAGATCGCCATCGCCCGCGCGATGTTCGCCGTCGCCCACGGCCGCAAGCTGCTCATCCTCGACGAGCCCACCGCGCATCTGGACGTCAAGGCGGAGACGAGCTTCTACGACCAGGTGATCGCCGCGGTGTCGGGCGTGAGCATCGTGCTGATCTCCCATCGGCTCTCCACGGTCCGCAACGCCGACCGGATCGTGTTGCTCGCCGACGGCCGCGTCACCGAGACCGGAGACCACCGCGAGCTGATGGACCTCGACGGCCACTACGCACGGCTCTACCGACTCCAGGCCGACCGCTTCGGCGACGGACCACCGGCCGGCGCGCCCGGGACCGAGATGACGGCTCGTCCGGAAGGAGTGACGGCATGAAGGCCGAGTCCAACGTGGTTCTCGCCATGCTCCGCATCGCGTACCACGCCGACAGGAGGGCCACCGCCACCGTCCTGGTGCTGGCATTCTTCAACGCCCTGGCCGTAGCCGCCACCGGTCTCAGCGTGCGTAACCTGTCCAACTCCGCCGCGCTCGGCGGCGGGCGCGGCATTCTGCTGGCCGCGCTGGTCGGTGCCCTCGCCTACGCCATGATCGCCTCGGCCCAGCGGGTGCAGGGTGGCCTGCAACTCGACCTGACCGAGCGGGTCGACCTCGTGCTGCGCCAGCGGCTGCACGTCATGACCGGGGGCGCCCCGACCGTGGAGCACCTGGAACGCGCCGAGTTCCTCGACCGGCTCAGCCAGATCAAGTCGAGCACCGAAGCCCTCGCTGGTGCCTGCTGGGGTGCGGTCAGCGCGGCCTCCTCGGTGCTGAGCCTCGGACTGAGCGCGTGGCTGCTGGCCGGCGTGCACCCGGCGCTGTGCGCGCTGGTGCTGCTTGCCGCTCCGCCGTTGTACTTCTCCCGCAGGGCTTCGTCGTTGCTGGCCCGTGCTCGCGATGAGAGCGCCGAGGCCGAACGCCGCGAGTTGAGCCTGCACCGTCTGGGCACGTCGCCGGCGAGCGCGAAAGAACTGCGGATCAGCGGCAGCGACCAGAACGTGGACGGACGGGCCGCCCACTACTGGGACAGCGTGACCCGCCGGCTCGTGCGCGCGCTGCGCATCGCCTCACTCTGGCAGGTCGCGGGCTGGGCCGGCTTCGCCGCAGGCTACCTGGTCGCGCTGGCCCTCGTCGCCCACGAGGTGAGCCAGGGCCGGGGAACTGTCGGTGACCTGCTGATGGTGGCCAGCCTGTCGGGCTACCTGCGCACCCAACTCGCCACGACGGTCAATGGCCTCTCCCAGCTGGCCGAGGGTCGTTCGACCATGCGCCACCTCGACTGGCTCCAGGAGCACACCGAGCAGCACGCGCATACCGGCACCCGCCCGGCTCCGACGCGCCTCACCGACGGCATCCGCCTGCGCGGGGTGACCTTCGCCTATCCCGGCACGGACCAACCCGTACTGCGCGACGTGGATCTGCATCTTCCGGCCGGCTCCACCGTGGCGGTCGTCGGCATCAACGGGGCAGGAAAGACCACACTGGTCAAGTTGCTCACCGGGATGTACGAACCGAATCAGGGCGACGTCCTCGTCGACGGCATCCCGCTGCGGGAACTGCGTCTGGACGAGTGGCGCGTCCGGACGACCGCCGCGTTCCAGGACTTCCTCAAGCTGGAAGGCAGGACGCGGCACACCGTGGGTATCGGCGATGTGCCGCGGGTCGACGACGAGGAGGCGGTCGAGGCTGCGGTGGCGACAGCACAGGCACAGGATGTCGTCGATCGTCTGCCGCAGCGGCTCGACACCATGCTCGGCCGGACGTTCGGCGGCGCCGATCTCTCCCACGGCCAGTGGCAGAAGCTGGCACTCGGCCGTGCGATGATGCGTCACAAGCCGTTGCTGGCGGTGCTGGACGAGCCGACCGCCGCGCTGGACCCGCAGGTCGAGCACGATCTCTACGAGCGCTTCACGGGTCCGGGTCGCCCGGCCGACACGGCCGCCGGCGGCATCACCCTGCTCGTCTCGCACCGATTCTCCACCGTACGAGCGGCGGACCTCATCGTCGTGCTGGACGACGGCCGGGTCGCGGAACTGGGCACACACGACGAGCTCACCCGCATACAGGGCAGATACGCCGAGCTCTACGCCGTCCAGAGCCGGGCGTACGCGCGGTGATCCCGCTGTCGCACGCCCAGCGGCGGCTGTGGTTCCTCGACCGGCTACACGGCTCCGACCCGGCCTATCATCTGCCGGTCGTCCTGAGGCTGCGGGGACCGCTGGACCGTACCGCGCTGCGCCTCTCCCTCGACGACGTCGTCGCCCGGCATGAGTCGCTGCGTACGGTCTTTCCCGACATCGACGGCGTGCCCTGCCAACACGTCCTGGACGCCTCGGCCGGCGGCCCGGAGTTGAGGGTGACCACGGTCGATCCAGCCGAGGTCGGGACCCGGCTCCACGTCGCCGCGTCGGCGCCGTTCGTGCTCGCGGAGGCGCCGCCACTGCGAGCCGACCTCTTCGTGTGCACGACGGACGACTCCGTGCTGCTGCTGACACTGCACCACATCGTCGCCGACGGGTGGTCGATCACGGTGCTGCTGCGCGACCTCGCGACGGCGTACCGGGCCCGAAGCGGCGGCCTCGGCCCACCCGGCTGGGCGGACCTGCCGGTGCAGTACGCCGACTTCACCCTGTGGCAGGAGGAGCTGCTGGGCAACCGCGAGGACCCGGAGAGCCTGGCCGCGCGTCAGCTGGCCTACTGGCGCGCCGCTCTCGACGGAGTCTCCGCCGCCCTGCCGCTTCCCACCGACGGTCCCCGCCCGGCGGCGTCGGCTCCCCGCGGTGCTGGCGTCACGATCGACTGGGATGCCGGCCGGCACCAGAGGCTGGTGGATCTCGCCCGGGGGCAGAACTGCACGGTCTACATGGTGGTGCAAGCCGCGCTGTGCGGGCTGCTGTGCCGGATGGGAGCAGGTGCCGACATCCCCCTCGGCGCGGTGACCGCCGGGCGTACCGACGAGGCACTCGACGACCTTGTGGGCTTCTTCGTCAACACGCTCGTGCTGCGCGCCGACCTGTCCGGTGATCCGTCCTTCGCCGAGCTGGTGAGCCGGATCCGGGACGTCGACCTGCAGGCGTACGCGCATCAGGACCTTCCCTTCGATCTGCTGGTGGAGGTGCTCAACCCGCCGCGTTCGGTGGAACGTAACCCGTTCTTCCAGGTCATGCTCGCCTTCGACACGAGGGAGGAGAAGGACCTGGCCTTCGGCGCGGTCACGGCCGAGCGGACGGAGGTGGACGTGCCGGGCGCGAAGGCGGACCTCAATCTGCAACTGACCGAGACCGTCGACGCGAACGGCGCACCGCGGGGGATCTCGGGAGCACTCGAATACGCCACGGACAAGTTTTCCGCGGGTACCGCCGAGATGCTGGCATCCCGGCTGGCCCGCTTCGTCGACGCGGTCGTCGATGCGCCGGAGCTGCCGATCAGCGCGGTCCCCCTGCTGACGCCGGAGGAGCGCAGGCGCGTCCTGGTGGAGTGGAACGACACCGCCCGGCACCTGCCCGTGACCACCTTGCCGGAGGCCTTCCGGGCGCAGGCCGCGCGGACCCCGCACAGCACCGCCCTGGTGTCCGCGACCGGCACGCTGACCTACGCGGAACTGGACCTGCGGACAGATGACCTGGCCAGGAAGCTGCGGGCGCTGGGTGCGGGGCCGGGGA
This sequence comes from Micromonospora sp. A202, assembly GCF_006715105.1. Classification (NCBI taxonomy): domain Bacteria; kingdom Bacillati; phylum Actinomycetota; class Actinomycetes; order Micromonosporales; family Micromonosporaceae; genus Micromonospora; species Micromonospora sp. A202. The sequence goes on from NZ_VFMP01000001.1 coordinate 4,298,112, forward strand.
GGATCGTGGCTGTAGGGCTTCCGCGCTCCGCCGAACTGGTCGTCTCGCTGCTCGCGGTGGTGAAAGCGGGAAGTGCCTATCTGCCGCTCGATCCCGGCCATCCGGACGAGCGGATCCGGATGATGCTGCGCGACGCCCGGCCGGTGTGTGTGCTGAGCGACCCCGAGCTGTGCACGAGATTGACCAACAGCGAGTTTCGCCTGGTCACGCCGGAGGATCTGCGGGCAGACGCGACAGCGGTCGCCGGTGATCTCCTGGAGACCGGACCGGAGCTTCAGCCGCGGCATGCCGCGTACGTCATCTACACCTCCGGTTCCACCGGGCGGCCCAAGGGCGTCGTCGTCTCCCATGCCGCGATCGACAACCGGCTCCGCTGGATGCAGGCTGCCTACCCCCTCACCACCGCCGATCGCGTTCTGCAGAAGACCTCCAGTGGGTTCGACGTCTCGGTCTGGGAGTTCTTCTGGCCGCTGCGAGTGGGCGCGGCGCTGGTCGTCGCCGGCCCGGACGAGCACGGCGACCCGGCCGCTCTGGTCCGCACCATCGTGGCGAACAACGTGACCACCATGCACTTCGTCCCGTCGATGTTGAACCTGTTCCGCACCGAGCCCACCGCCGCGCGATGCGGCAGCCTGCGGCGCGTCTTCTGCAGCGGCGAAGCCCTTCCGCGTGAGGCGGCCACCGCCTTCCACCAGGTCCTGCCCGGGGTCGCCTTGACGAACCTCTACGGCCCGACCGAGGCCGCCGTCGATGTCACCTACCACGACTGCGTTCCCGAGGCGTCCGGCGCGGTGCCGATCGGCCGTCCGGTCTGGAACACGCAGGTGCGGGTGCTCGACGACCGGCTGGACCCGTGCCCGGTGGGGCTGGTGGGCGAGTTGTATCTCAGCGGTGCCCAGCTCGCCGACGGATATCTCGCGCGCCCGGCACTGACTTCGAGCCGTTTCGTGGCTGACCCGTACGGTCCGCCGGGCAGCCGGATGTACCGGACCGGTGACCGCGTCCGCTGGACCTCCGCGGGCGAGCTTGTCTTCCTCGGCAGAGCCGACGACCAGGTCAAGCTTCGCGGCCAGCGGATCGAACCGGGCGAGGTGGAGGCCGCGCTGTTGAGCGAGAAGACGGTGGGCGACGCCCGCGTCGTGCTCCGCGAGGACACGCCGGGAGACCAACGCCTGGTCGGGTACGTCACTCCGGCCGGACCGCAGGCACGCGATACGGTGGATGCTCAGGCTATCCTCGCCCGCCTCGGCGATGTGCTGCCCGGCCATCTGGTTCCGGCCGCCGTCGTGATCCTCGACGAGTTCCCGCTCAACCGAAACGGGAAGCTCGACCGCCGCGCGCTACCGCCGCCCCCGGTCACCGTACGGCGGAGTCGGGAACCGCGAACAACCGTGGAACAGCAACTGGTACGACTGTTCGCCGAGGTGGTGGGCGCGCCCGGCGCAGGGGTCGAGGACAACTTCTTCCAGTTGGGCGGACATTCAATGCTGGCTGTCCGGCTGGCCCGACGCATTCGTGCCGAGCTCGCCGTGGATCTGCCGCTGCAAGCCGTCTTCCGCCACCCCACGCCGGCGGCCCTGGCCCGACAGGTGTCGCGGAGCACAGCGGCGGAGGAGGTCTTCGGGCCGGTCCTGAGGCTGCGCCCCGAGGGATCCGGCGAACCGCTGTTCCTCATCCACCCCGGTGCCGGCCTGAGCTGGTGCTACCTGCGGATCCTGGAGCATCTGGGTCACGGCCGGCCGGTCTATGCGCTTCAGGCCCGCGGATTCACCGAGGTGATGGCGGGAGGTCCGCTGCCCGCACTGCCCGGATCTGTCCCCGAGATGGCCGCCGACTATCTGGCGCAGATCCGCGAGATCCAGCCGGCCGGCCCGTACCACCTGGTTGGCTGGTCCTTCGGCGGCCTGGTCGCGCACAGCATGGCTACCCTGCTGGAACGGGTGGGCGAGCAGGCAGCCTCCGTGGTGGTCCTCGACGGCTACCCGGAGTCGCCTGGTGAGGAAGCCGCGAGCGATGCGCTTCGGGACGCGCTGCACAACGTGCTCGGTGTTCTTCCCGGTGATGCTGTCGGCGACGCCCGGGATCCGGACGGCCTCACGAGTCGAAGCCTGGACGAGGTACGCCAGCGCTTTCCCCCACTGGCCGACGCCGGTGACCGCGCGATCCGTGCGGCACTGCGGATAGGGATGAACAACATCCGTCTCCAGCGTTGCTTCGAACCGGAACGCCTCCAGGGGGACATGACCCTCATCGTGGCGCGGCGGGAGGACCCGACGACCTGGCAGCGGTTCGTCGCCGGCCGTCTGAAGGTGCTGCGCCTCGAAGCCGAGCATCACGACTTCTTCAGTAGCGCCGCCGAGGAGACCGGACGGCTGCTCGCCAGCATTCTCCGAGTGGGGGGATCCGGGAGATGACCGTCGTGGCGCCCTAGTTCCCCGCAGGCCGGTTCAGAGATCGATTACCGCTTCCGGCGTGGCCATCCGGGCCGCACGAGTCGGACAGCTGTTCAAGAAGGAGATGGCGAATGCACGAAGCCCGCGACAGTGAGCGGAACGTCTGGCGGCTCCTCGAGTCGGTGGCGGTCACCGACTATTCGGATTCCTGGTTCGAGCAGGCGACCGGCCTGGCGAAGGACCTGGACGACCCGGACCTGTTGATCGCCTTGGCGGCCAGGCACAAGATGGTGCCGGCGCTGGCTCACTTCTACAGCAGTGCCGCGTTGAACTCGACACTGCCCATCGGTATGCGTGACCTGCTGAACGGGTCGCTGGCATGGAACCGGTTCAAGGTGGAGAAGCTGCGTGCCGAGAGCCTCGACATCGCCGCAGGCTTCGCCGAGCGGGGAGTGCCGGTGGTGTTCAACAAGGGAATCGTGTTGCAGCAGTCGCTCTACGACGGCCTCGGTGTCCGCAGCTTCGGAGACGTGGACCTCATGCTGCACCCCGACAACGTCCCCGATGCCCGTGCGGTGCTGGAAAGCCTTGGCTACCTGCCGGAGCAGACCTTCGATCCGGACCTCGGCGGCCTGGTCAAGCTTCCCCGGGAGACGCTGCTGATGTACCGGCTCTACCCGGATCACGTTCCCCATTTCCACCGCGTTGACCCGGAATCCGGTATTCCTGTCTACAAGGTGGACGTGGCGCTGAGCCCCACCTGGTTCGGCAGTGCCTGGCAGCTTCCGATGGCCGAGGTGATGGGAAGCGCCGGGGAAACCCGGGTCGGGCCGGACGCACGGCACGTGCTGCCGACGCTCGGCGACGGCTACGCGTTCCTCTTCGTGGTGCTGCACCTCTTCCGGGACAGCTGGTTCGAGCGCGCCATCGCCGTGGGCGAACTCCGGATCACCCAGTTCGCTGATGTATTGAGGTACTGGCAGCGCTGGGGGCGGCAACATCCGGAGGAGTTGCGCAACCTGATCAACGAATACGGTGTGGGGCCGGCCGTCGCCTGGATCAGCCACCATGTCGACGCCTTGTTCGGCAGCACCATGACAACCGAACTCGGCTTGCAGGGGTTCTGCGACCCGGTCTGGCTGTCCAGCGCGGGTGGCATGGACGGCCGGTTCCTCGCCTGGGACGGCGACATGCGCGAGCGGCTGTTCAACAGGAAGCCGGTCACACTGACGCCCATCGACGAGCCGCCATACGGCGCGGACGCGCGTGGCAAGGCCTCCTGACGCGGCACCGCGGGGGCGTGGCGGGGGTGCTGACGCGGAGGGGCCTGCGCCCTTCCAGGATGACTTCCGTGAGGTGATGGCCCATGTCTGTACGCCGGTCTCGGTCGTCACCGCGATGTCGTGCGGTCGACCCCACGGGACGACCGTGAGCGCCTTCGCCTCGCTCTCCATGGACCCGCCGATGATCCTGATCTCGCTGAGCCGGAACTCCGATCTGCTGGCCGTCGTCCGCACCAGTGGCTGCTTCGGCGTCAACATGCTCGCCAGCGAGCAGTCCGCTCTCGCCATCGGTTTCGCCCATAAGGGCGGGGCGGACAAGTTCAACGGCGTGCCCTGGCATCCCGAAGGTGGTGTGCCGCGCCTCCCTGATTCGGCGGGTTTCCTGGTCTGTCGAGTCAGCCGGCTCGTGGAAGGAGGTGACCACATGATCCTGCTCGGTGAGGTGGTCTCCGCGCACCCGGTCCGGGCTCGGCCCCTGACCTACCACCGCCGCGCCTTCGGCACTCACCTCCCGCACCGCGGCAGGTGGGCTGACGAGGTCCCCGGACAGTACGGAAGCGATACGGGGTCGGCCTGACCACGTACCGCAGGGCAGGTTGCCGTGCCGGGTGCGGGACCGGCGGCCACGACCGTGTGGCCGCCGGACTGGATCGTGGCCGTTTCGATCGTGGCTGTGGCGCGGGCGCTTGATGCTCCGGTCGCGCGGGTGACCTGGGGGATCCGAGACGCTGACCAGTGGTTCTGGACACCCTGGTCTCCGCGTCGGGAGCCGTGACGACGATCCGGTCGGCGCCGCAGCCGCCGTCACCGCCGACGTGGCACCGGCAGGTCCACGACACGCGACGCCCAGCGGGATTCACTCGGTCACTGACTCCGTTGCTGTACACAAGCAGAAAGGCCACCCGCCTGCCCATTCGGGCGGCTGCCGAGTGACTCCTTGCGATGGAATCATGATCGGGTGACGCCCTTCCACATCGATGTGCCCGAAGCCGTCCTGGACGACCTGCGAGCTCGGCTTTCGCGGACAAGGCTCGCGCCAGCCGCCCCAGGAGAGCCGTGGGCCGCCGGCACCGACCCTGGGTACCTGGCAGGTCTGGTGCGGTACTGGCTCGATGGATTCGACTGGCGTGCGGTCGAGCGTGCCCTCAATCGGTACCCTCAGTTCGTCACCACGGTCCGAGGCACGCCGGTCCACTTCGTTCATGTTCGCTCGGCATCGCCCGACGCCACGGCGCTGACCCTGACCCATGGCTGGCCCAGCACGTACACGGAGATGCTGCCCCTGGTGTCCCGGCTCGCAGACTTCGACCTCGTCATACCGAGCCTGCCCGGTTTCGTCTTCTCCGGTCCACTCGCCGAGGGCCCGACGACCGAGGCGGCTGTCGCGGACGTGTGGGCCGAGCTGATGACCCTTTTGGGCTACGACCGCTTCGGCGCCTACGGCGGCGATATCGGGTCCGGCGTGTCGACGTGGCTCGGCGCCCGCCACCCAGATCGGGTCATCGGGGTCTTCTCGCAGCACATCAAGTTCCCGCCAGCGGACCGCAGGGGCGACCTCAGCCCAGCCGAGGAGGCGTTTATCGCCATGCTCGACGCGAAGGCCCAAGATGACTGGGGCTACGGAATCCTCCAGGAAACACGGCCCGACACCCTTGCGGCCGCGCTGAGCGACTCGCCGTCCGGACTGGCCGCATGGATCATCGAGAAGTACCAGCGCTGGAGCGACTGTGGCGGCGACATCTCCCGCCGGTTCGGCTTCGACGAGCTGCTGACCACTGTGATGCTGTACTGGGTCACCAACTGCATCGGCACGTCCTTCCGGCCCTACCGTGACGACCGCCTGGCCCCACATCTGCCAATGGTCGCCGTACCCGCCGGTATCACGGTCAGCGTGGAGGACGCCGGCCTGCCCCGGTCGTTCGCCGAACGCACCTACGCCAACCTCACCCACTGGCACGAGCCCAGGGTCGGCGGCCACTTCTTCGCCCAGGAAGAGCCCGACCTGCTCGCTGCCGACCTGCGCGCCTTCTTCAGCGCGCTGCGGTAATCCAGGAGCGGCCTGTCGTTGGGGCCTGCTGGGCGAGGCGGTGGCGTCGGTGCTCGGCCGGTTCGTGTTCCATCTTGCGATGCTTGCCGTCCGCCCTGTTCCTAGCCCTGTCCCGGATGCCGCTCTCCGGGTTCGCCGGCCGCCCGCTGCTCGCCTTCGGGGTGAGCACGGCCGCGGTCGTCGGGTTCGGCTGGGTCGGCGCGAGCTCACCTTGACAACCCGTTCAAGCGCCGGAACGCCTCGTCCCGCGCGACGAGGCCGTGGTGGGGATGCGGCGCGCGCATCACGGCAGGCCCCCGCCTGCCGGCAAGGCCGGCCTGAGGGGTCGGAAAGTCTCCGGGGCCAAGGGCGGCTCGTGACACCTTCGGACTCACCGAAGTGGTCGTCACAGCGAATGCGCTGGTTAGGGCACCACCGGGTGGAATCGGTGTCTCAGTTGACTACCCCAGTTACCGATCCGGTGGCTCCGGAAGCCTTCGGACCGTCGCGACGAGTCCGGGCTTTGCTGGTCAGTGCAGGAATTCTGGGGCTGCGTCAGCGCACAGGCGACCGCCGCCATCTGCAGGGGCTTGGGTTACAGGATGCGGGTCAGCTCGTGCATCGCGGCGAACTGCGTGTCCGGATGTGGTGGTGGCAGCCGCAGAAGGTAATCGGCGTCGCGGTCGCACTGTTGGCTGCCCAGCACGATCTCGGCGCGTTCGAGCGTCGGGTGATCAACGAAGGGCACAAGCGCGTCGACTGGCAGATACGGCGCTGCGACCACAAGCTCCCGCAACTGCGGTGCCGCGGCGAGGCCCTGAAGGGCTGTCGGGTGGCCTAGGTGACGCAACCCGAGGCATTCGGCGCGCGTCAGCATGGTGTTGGAGCCGAAGTCCAGAAGCCGTTCGACGGTGAGCGTTTCCAGCCACAGCCACTGCAAGGCCGGCAGTTGTGTCACCGGGGTGAGGTCGTTGAGCTTTCGAACCCGGCGCAGTGCCAGGTAGCGGAGTGTGGGGAGCTGGGCGAGCCATTCGCTGTTCGTCAACGAGCCGAGGGTCAGCGCTAATGCCTGCAGGTGTGGCAGGGCGATGACGGGCAGGATGTGGTCGACGGGAAGCCGCCACAGCGACAGGTCCCGCAGACGCGGATTGGCGTGCAGCAGTTCGGTAAGCCCACGCCGGTGCTCGACGATCCTCAGCCGGCGAAGCCGACGAAACTGGGCAACCGGAGCGAGGTCGAGAGGCTTTCGGATCTCGCCGATATCGAGGAACTCCACACCAGCGCTCAACTGATCCAACGGGGCCAGATCGGTCAGGTGCCACAGGCCCGCGACACTGAACCGGCGAACATGTGGAAACCAACGCAGGAACCGCAGCGTCGCCAAGTCGTCATCGAACCCGTAGACCCGAAGCGGAACCATCGGATGATCCCCCAGGAGCGCGGCCACCGACCGATACTCCGCCTCGGCGAGCGGCTCCTGGAACTGGACGACATCCGCATCCCCCAGCCGGGCACGGAGCTGCGCAACGTCGACCGGACTCCGCACCTCCACGACACTGCCCATCCCCAACATGATCCTCCACCGCCTACCGCCTGCAGCAGCCGGATCATGCAGGTGATCTGCGCCGCCGCGGTGCCAGTAGGGTCAGCCGGTGACCGTGTACGACATCGCCGCCGGATTGCCGACCATCGGACGGCTGCGGCAGCGCTGCAAAGCATTGGCCGTGCTGGAAAGAACCGTCGATGGTGGAGCACCGTACTACGCCTATACCTCGGCATGGGGTCCGGACGAGGCGGCGCTGATGAGCAACGGCAGTGGTGACGAGTGGGCCGTCGTGTTCACCGTCGACGGAGCGTTCATCCGGGTCTTTGACCATGAGTCGGCCATGTCGCCCTACGGTGACCCGGACCATGAGTTGTGGCCGGGTCTGCTTGACGGCATCCCCGCCGCGCTATGCCCGCAGGTGGGTGAACCCGCCTTCTGCGATGAGAACGGGCAGTTCATCGCGACCGCCGTGCTGTGGCGGCTATTCGACGACGACCGTTGGCACGCCGGCGACGGCATCAGCTTTCCACCACTGCAAGGACCGTACGACGACACCGGGCCGGACGGTTCCGGCATGCTCGAAATCCTGCTCGACGACATCGTCGACCAGTACATCGAGTTCGCCAGCGACTAATACGAGGTTGAGCTGAACCGCGCCGCAGTCGAGCACATCGTCGCTCACCTGCCGCTCACCGACACCGTGATACAAGCCCTGAACCCGCAACTCACCCTCGCTGACCTGAGCAAGGACATCGCCGCGATCAGCTACCCGACCGCCGCCCTGTAGCGGCAGGCGGACCAGACCGCTCGCTCCGCAAGCAGCAACGCCCAGCATGGCCATGGGCAGACGTTGTTCGACATGATCGTCGAGATCATCCACGACCACCATCCAGGCGGCAGCGGGTCCAACGAAGGCATAATCCTCGAGTTGCTCTGAACCGTTCGGCCGGATGTGCAGAACCCTGACCTGGCGTTCTGCGCCGACAGCGTACCGATCGACCAATGGCTCACTACGGCCAGACGAGCCGGTCTCGACGGCAATGTTCTCGTGCTTTTCAACGCCCACGGCGACGAGACAGGCCGGCTCTCCCCCATGAACTGAAGGCCGTCAAGTAACAGCTTCTGACTCGTCGACTTCGGCATCGACACGCGGGAGAACGCCGACGAGGACGGTGACAACCGACCGTCTTCTCGGATGCCGCGCCATACCAAGGCATAGCAGGGTGTTGGGTATGAGCTCCGCCGGCGATGGTCCCTATTTGACGTTAAGGATCAGCAACGGCCTGCTCCTCGTGCGGGATGGTGTCGGCACTTGGCTAATCCATGGCGCTGCCGACGGGTTGGTCTACCTGGCCGCCGACCGGCTGGTGTGGCTGTTGCCACTGCTGGAGCGCACCCCGAGCGACGTCAGTGCGGAGTTGGCTGACGTGTCGATAGCCGACACACCGCTACCCGCCCTCGTGCGGTTCGCGCTCACCGCATGGGGAGTGCACTGGCCGACACTGGCACTCGATTGGTTGGACGCCGGCCGGCCGACCCGGGATCTGCGCGGCGTACTGGCCGACATGAAGGACTCGCGCGAACTCTCCCAGCCGCTTCGCTACCGAGCACTTCGCCTCTGGAGCGCCTCGGCACTTGCCTGACGGCCTGACAAGCCCGAATCCCCGGAGCCGCCTCGACCAACGCCGGACCTACACCGCACTGCACGCACAATCCCTCGATGACGTTCGACTTGGGTGCGGCATGATGGGCGTTCATGGGCAACACCGATCCGTACGTGACCATCACGGAACCGACCTTCGTGGCACGGTTCCTTCTCAATCCCCACACGGACACCGACGAGTCTCTAGCCAACGTGGATGCCTTCGTCGATCTTCCTGACGGCTCCAGTTGGGCCCTGACCATCTTCACCGTCGACGAGGTCCGCCGCCTGCTTGCGAGTTGGAAGAAGACCGGCGAAGTCGCGAACGGCAGTTACTTCTGGGGCGTTGACCAGCTGATCGTGCCGGAACCGGGCGTGTCGGCCATGACCATAGCGATCCGAGAGCTGGTTCGCAGCGGGGAGATAGAAAGCGTCGGTGTCCGATGCGGGGATCCGGACTGAAGCCGCCTGGGCGCACCCACGAGGGGTGATGGTTCGGAGGGTGCCAGGCACGGGTGGCGGCAAATCCGGATGCCGAGCGGGAGCTGTGCTCACGTCGGCGTGGTCGAGATGTCGATCGTGGTGAGGTGGCCTTTGCCGATGGCGTGTACCAGGGATCGACCGTCGGGAAGTATCCGGTCGATGCGTGCCGGCAGTCGCACGCAACCGGCGGTTTCCCCGGCCCGGTTCACCATGATGAGTTGGTTACCGGCGCGGGCGAAGAGTGCACCTCCCCAGACGGGGACACCCTCACTGGTAGCACCGTGCGGGAGGTGCGTCACCTCGGTACGGGCACTGCGGTCGAGATCGATGATCGTAACCCCGGCGTCTTCAGCAAGCCACAGCGTCCGACCGGTGAGGAGCAGTGGCAGCGATGGCAGGTCACGGTCGTGCCGCCACAGGATCTCCATGCCGCCACTGGCCAGATGCAGGGCCATGACGGTGCGCCTACCGCTGAGAAAGACGATACGGCCGTCTTCGCTGGCGGTGAAGTCGATGCCGGAATCGGGAAAGTGCACCGGCGCTGGCAGCGACCACTCACCCCTCGCAACGCCGGTCCGAGCGTCCAGCAGCAGCAGTGTCGCCTGTTTGGCAGTCGCGATGAGGATCGCGTCGGCCGTGCAGCCCGGCGCCGGGTCCAGTCGTACGGTCAGCGGCCAGGCCAAACTGCTGTCCGACGCCGGTCCCGGGAACTGGCCCGGAAGAAGCTCGCCCTTGGTCAGATCCACCCGTATCAGCGGACGATAGCCGCGCCACCCGCCCAGAAAAGCAACGGATCCACTGACACTGATGTAGTGGCGCAGGCGCAGCTTCGGTGTCGACCACGTCCGCTGCCCGCTGTGCACGTCGAAACAATGCAGGACACCAGCCTGACTCAGATAAAGACAGCGGTCCCCCGCGACGACGGTAGTGCCCCAGCAGTCCTCAACCTCCTGCTCCCATAACGGCGCCCCGCTCTGCGGGTCCAGTCGAACAAGACGCGAGTGCCGCTCCGCTACAACAAGGACACCAGACGCCGCCGCCAACGCCGCCGCGCTCGAACGCAGGTGCAGAAGCCGCGACCACAGCACCTTCAGCCGTTGATCCACGAGCCTAGTGTCGCGCACGATCCCGAGGATCTACGGCACGCCGTTATCGCCAGCGCCTGGCGAGCAGATACGTCGATGGGACCCCCGCTCATCGGCAGGGCCTGGTGTTCGCTGCACGGACTGCTCCTGACGAACTGTGACACCCGGTCGACGGCAAACAGTGAACTTGAATGTCCTGCCTGCACCCGGGTCCGTGACTGCTGAAGACTTTTGCGCCGAACTGCGTTAGAACCAGGTCCACGGTCGTACAAGTCGCCACAGGCGCCCACGCCAGCGCGCACGCCGAGGATGCAAGAAGACCTCAATGTCCTTCAGCGCGTTGCCGGCAGTCCCCCTGACGTGAGGCCTGGCGCGCACGTGGCGGAGTGCGGGGACTACCCGGTCTTCGTCGAGTTGACCGTAAACCCTCGCGAGGTGCCCCAGACAAGTGGCTGCAAGCGCCTGCACCTGGTGGTCAGGGTGATCGAGCAGAGTTAGGTAGAGCTCCTGCGACGCCTTCCAGTCGCCGTCGCCGTACAACGCGCATCCGACCATGGCATCCGTGACCCCGACGATGTCGTTGCGGTCGAGAGCCCTCCGCACATCGACGGGCGTTGCCGACGGAGGGTTGTGAAAGGTGTGGTGCTCGTGGCTCATGGCCAACATCTTTGACCATCGCGACCACCGCGAACATCCGCTCATCCGCCTGAGCGGACACCGCCCTGCCGCCTCCGCGGGGCGCTGACGCTGACGCCTTCGGGCTCGCCGAAGAGGTCACCGTTCAGGAAGCCCTGCTTAGAGGTTCGCCAGTGGGATCTGGGTCTCAGCTCGCGGGACCCGTACCGAGGCCACCGCGACGACAGCCAGAGCCGTGCATCGATGCGGGCTGGTCCCGTCTTTGGCGCCGGCAGGCCTAGGTTCAACAGCCGGCACCAGCCAGTCGGGAGGCTGGAGGGCTTGACCTCTTCGGTATCCGCTGGGAGTCGCGCCGCTCGATCTCCATCACCGCAGCCCAAAGCCCCTGGCCTCTGTCCGGCGTCGGTGAGCACGTCGGGTGCGGAGACCTCTTCGCCAACCTGCACCCAATCTGCTCCCAGATGCAAGGCCGCGCCACCCGTCGGCTCCTTATCGCCTTGACCTGCGCACACTCACCTTTCAGGCGACATAAATCCTCGCCGAACGCTGCGCAGAACCGCGGAGCACTCAGCGGGAACAGGACGCCGCACCCACTCTGACCTGCGGGAACGTGAAGCCGCAGGAGGGGGTGGGTGCAGTTGAGCGCCGTTCGCCGCTGTTAGGCGCAGTTCGAGGCCGTTCAGGGCGTGCTGTTGCTCCCCGACTGCTCCCCCATTTGCAGTTCGCGCCGGCCCGCGGATTGCCGTGATGCTCTGGCCCCACGTGTGAAGCACATGTTGCCCAGGTTGGGTCTCATGGCCCTAGCAGACGGCGGTATCGTGCCCTGCCAACAGCGAGGCCCTTCCGCGACGGGAGGCGATCAGACTTGTCGGGAGGACTTGTTCGTGGGCATGGAGCTGATCGGGCTCCGGCTGGTGAAAATGGTCGCGGGCTCGGGGAGCCCTCGTAGTGCCGCACGGCGATGCCTGCGGCAGCAGGAGGCATCCGTGTTCGGGACAGCTGACCATGATCGGTAGTTGCGCCATCAGCAGCAGGCCCACTCAGTCACCGGAGATCCAGAGATATCCGCGCGCCCGGGTCGCCTCCTCGATGAGCACCCCCAGCGCCTGCACGTCAACCCGGAGCTCCGGTCTGCGGCTCGCGATCTCGTCCAGCTCCGCGGTCAGCTGCGGCAGCTGGATCAGGTTGATCATGGTGTCGCCGTAGGAATCGATCCTCGACACCAGGTGGTGCCGCTCCCTGTCGCTCGCCGCCACCAGGCGTTCCAGCGAGGAGCCCAATTCCACGCCGGCATAGCGTTGCTCGTGCACCTGGTTCTCGACATACACATCGAACCCCACAGCCGCGCCTCCTTCGCGAAATGGCCAGCCAGGACATTGCACACCCAGGCCGGCCAACCTTACGGTCGTCGACGCTCAGTCCTTGCAGGGAATCGGGTACATCGATCGCACACCGCCCCACCTGTCCTGAACCACCATGTAACAACTCGTGATCTCTGCGCCACTCTCCTTCGACGTCCGGCCGACCGGCTTGTCGGCCTTCGCCTCACGCTCGTAGTGGCCGTCTTGTTCGGTCCGTTGCACGAGCACTTGTTCGCCTCGTCGACGAGATCGTAGAGATCCACCGTGTCGTCGAAGACGCCCTTTTTGTCTGCAACCATGACCCATCCGCCACTCGCCAGGACGAGACATGAGACCGACTACCGGGTCGACATCGAAGTTTGGGGTGGCCAGGCTGAGCCCTGCGGTCCGCCAATCCCGCCTCAGCCGAGGAAGTAGCTGAGAAGAGAACCGATGCGTAGCGATTGGACCGCTCTGCCCGAGAGTGTCACGGCAGGGATCGCCGCACGGGTCGGCGGAACCTTTGACGTCGCCCAGGCTTCCAGCGGCGACCACGCTGAGATCGCCTCGACGGTGACCGGACCGGCCGGACAGGTCTTCGTCAAGGCGTCCTCCGGCGAGTTGAGCGTTCGGTCGCTGCGCTACGAACTGGTGGCAACCCGGACCATCGACCGGCACCCGCCCGCAGTCCTGTGGCATTTCGAATCCGATGGCTGGCTGGTGGTGGGGACCGAGCACCTTGCCGGCCCCCACCCCGACCTGTCTCCCGGCAGCCCGGATCTCAATCTGCTCCTAGCCACACTGACAACACTTCAGAAGACGCCGGCGCCCGGCGAGATGTGGTTCACCCCGGCAGCCCGGCTCGGGTTCTCGCACCCGGCGATGGACGGCGGGACAATTATCCATTCTGACCTCAATCCGGTGAACCTGATCGTGACACCACTCGGCCTACGCATCGTGGACTGGGCGTGGGCAACCAAGGCCGCCGCATGGGTCGAACTCGCGTTGCTCGTCCCATGGCTGATCGGTAGCGGCCACACCGCCGAGCAGGCAGAACAGTGGCTCACCCAGCTTCCCGCATGGACCGCGACTGACCGTCAGGTCTTGGACGACTTCGCGTCAAAAAACGCAACGAAGTGGGCGGCCAAATCCCGGCAGAACACCGAGCGCTGGGTACGCGACCTCGCAATGTGGACCGGCGCGTGGGCGGATCACCGGACCGGCGGCCATCAGTCAGCCCGTGAGCCACAGCGCGGGGGCACCCTCTCGTGATGTGGGCGCCGGTGCTCCTCAACCAGCCAGCAGGCCCGCTCGGACCGCAAATCAGCTCACTCAGCGGGGCGGTCCATGGCGGCCCGAACCGAGAACCAGCCGCGCTGCTCCCAATCTGCTCCCAATGTAAGCAGCAGATACCGCAAAGCCCGTTACCGATGACTCCGCAACGGGCTTCTGACCTGCCAAAACTAAGGGTGGGCGATGCTGGTATCGAACCAGCGACCTCTTCGGTGTGAAACAGGACGCCACACCCACTCTGACCTGCGCAAACGTGAAGCCGCAGGCAGGGGTGGGTGCAGTTGAGCGCCGTTCGATGCCGTTGGACGCAGTTCAAGGCCGTTCAGGGCACCCTGCTGCTCCCCATCTGCTCCCCCTGAACCCGGGCTCACAGCGGGCTGCGAAGCGATCGTGAGCCGGCGGCCCAGTGCTTTGGCTGGCACCAGCGCTGGCTACCGCAGCCGCATCGGTGGATCGGGGAGCAGAGTCACGGGCCTTGTCAGGGGCAGATGCACGCACCATCTCGACAGCCTCGGGCGTCGTTGTCGCTCACAGCTGCCGAGCTCTAGCCGGGTGGCCGAGGGCCGAGCACCTTCTCAAGAGCAGGTGCCAAGACGTGAACCGAGGGTTCGCCGCTGTCATCCGGCGCCTGCTCCAGCTCTTGCGCCAGTGCTTGAAATAGCGTGTCCGGTGCCAGGGCAGTCCATAGCTGAGGACTGTCGTAGGCCCGAATCACGCAGGTTCCACAGAGCGTCAACGAGCTGTCGCCTCGTCTCCGCCGCATCAAGCCTTCGCAGTCCGAGGGCTAGATCGTCCATCGGCCGATGGTATAGGACGGTTCTCGCACCGATAGAAAGTTTCGAACCGCCCTACGTCAGCGGCCTCAACGCGGCAGGACAGGAGACACCTGCGCCTGAACACGCCGCCGCTGGCAGACCCGAAGGGTGACGGGCGTTCGGCACCGACGCGCACGGTCGGCGGCAAATCCGGATGTCGGATGCTGACGGTGGCAGGCATCATCATCGCAGCCGGTCCAACTCCCCATGCCACCGATCAACATCAACCTCGGTCACAGACATACCAACGGACGCGAGTCGAACTCGATTCGCCTACTGCAGTTAGAGTATTAGGAGTTCTTAAGGGATGTCTCGTAACCCTGGCGTCTGTCCGTTGAGGATGATCGGGCAGGATGCTCGGGTGCAGGTGATCACCGCCGCCCGGTCTGAGTGGATCTTCCCGTTCACAGGGCTGCAGCCCGTCCAGTTCCGTAAGTTGCTCCGGCTGGTCGCTGAGCGCGGCGGTGACGGCATCGCCGATGGCCGGCCGGGCCGGCAATGGGCCCTTGACTTGGCCGACCGGGTGTTGCTGGTGGCCACCTACTGGCGCACGAACCTGACGATGCGCCAGATCGGCCCGCTGTTCGGGGTGTCGCATTCCGCGGCGCACCGAGTCATCGACACCCTCGCGCCGTTGCTGGCCTTGGCGCCGGTGCGTAAGCGGCCTGTCGAGCAGATCGCGATCGTCGACGGGACGCTGGTCCCCACCCGCGATCACCGCCTGGCCGCCCGGAGCAAGAACTACCGGTACTCGACGAACCTGCAAGTCGCCATCGACGCCAGCACCCGCCTGGTCATCGCCGTCGGCGACCCACAGCCCGGCAACCGCAACGACACCATCGTCTACCGCACCTCGGGCATCGACCAGAAGTTGGACGGGCGGCCGGTCATGGCCGACGGCGGCTACCGGGGCAACCCGCAGGTGATCATGCCGTACCGCAAGCCCTCCGACGGCAGCGAACTACCGGACTGGAAGCAGGCCCTCAACGTGGAGCACCGGACCGTCCGGGCAGGGGTCGAACACGCCCTGGCCAGGATGAAATGCTTCAAGATCCTGCGCGACTACCGCCGTGCCGGCCACACATTGGCCGACGCCGCTTCCGGCATCGCCAACCTGCACAACATCATCCTCACCGGCTGACCACCAGCCTGATACCGGGTAACGCCTCCACCCAGTTACGAGACGTCCCTTAGACCGGGACCTCACGACCGAGAGCCTTCGCGTATTGTTTAGCCCAGCGCTTTGCAGAACTTGCGATATCGACTTCTCGCCCACCGGGTAACAACAGCGTCCCAGACCTTAGCTTTTTCTCAATCTCCGCTTCGAGTTCGGTCGACCCTAGATCACGGGCAAGGATCAATGCTTGGACGAGTCGTGCGGGATAGTTAGACAGGGGAAGCCAGGTAGTCAGATTCCCCCGCAGCACATCCGACTCTGATGCAATTAGCCGCGCGAGATCAAGTCGATCCACAACGAATCCCTGGGCAGCCCCGATGCCGCCATGCAAGAACTCCTCAGCATATTCGACTGAGTCGTCCACGGTTGGCCAGTCGACAGCATCATCTACCGCAGGATCAATTGCGACCGACAAACCACCGAAACTGGACAATGCCGGGCCAAACTTGAGGTCGCCAACGAAAAAATGCCAGCCAATCCGGCCGTCGGATAGCCGCTCCAGCGTCGCCACCAGCGCGAACTCGTCCGACGACCATGTAGCCCGCCCCCGACGATCCACCGTGGCGGACTCTGGGATTACACCAACCCCTACCGCGATGTCGAAAACTCGGCTCATCGAAAGTTGCTTCGCCATGCGCTTTACCACTTTAACCATCGATGTGGACTCTTCGGCACCGCCGCGAGACGAAATGTAACATCTCCATTGCTGCCGACCTTATAGGTCCACAGCTCTCCGTAGTCTACACCCATCTGGTTCATGTAGCGCCTCAGCTGGCGAGTGCCCTTCCGCATCCCACTCCCCGTATCCGGCTTGAGCTCGACAGGAAAACCGTCGTCGGTGAAACCATCAGGCACGTCGCCGCTCGCAAGACGCCGCCCACCTTGGTAGCCCAATGAATCAAGATTCTCACGCCACCCAGGGGCATTGTGAATAGTTGTACCCTGCGACGCCGCAGGACTGTTCCCAGGCCGAAGATTGTCCTTTCCTGTTTTTTTCGGGGCCTGTTTCTTGCTGGCGGGTCTGGGCTTTGGTTTTGCGGCGGGTCTGGGCTTGCTGCGGTTGCCCTTGGGTTTGGTGGTGGGCTTGGGTCGGGGCTTGGGGGCCGTTTTGGGCTTGGCCTTAGGTTTGGTGACCCTGTTCTTGTTTGGGTTGTTGCGGATGGCTTTCTTGACGTCGGCCATCTCATTGCGGTCGTTCATGCGCTTAGCGCCGGTTTGTTTCGTCTGCTTTGCCCATGGCGCCTTTTTTGGGGGCTTCTTCTTAGAGCCCTTACCAAACAACTTCGCCAGCACTTTCCCGAGGGAGGACCCGCCACTGCCGAGAGCCGCCCCGCCGCCGCGGATGCCGCCTCCGTTGTGAGAAATATGCGCGAGTCCGTCGGGGTCGGAGTAGGTGATGGGGCTGTTGTTGGCGTAGGCGTAGCCGTGCAGTGTTTGTGGGTCGCCGAAGTCGATGAGGGGGTCGGGGGAGAGGAAGCGTCCGGTGGTGGGGTCGTATTCGCGGGCGCCGAGGTGGGTGTATCCGGTGGGGTCGTTGGTGCCGCCGACGATGCCTTTGTTGTCGGGCCAGGACGGTGGTGTCGCGCTGCGGTCTTCGCCGAAGGGGGTGAGTCGGCGGCGGGTGGCGGTGAGCGTGGTGGCGTTGATGGCGAGTTCGGTGGTGCCGTGGTGGTTCGCGGCCATCCAGGTCAGGCCGCCGGTGGTGGTGCGCACGGCGTTGGGGTAGTAGCGGGTGGCGGTGACTTGGCCGGTGCTGCTTTGGTGGTATTCGGTGTCGCCCAGGTAGAGCGTTTTTTGTGTGCCGGGGTTGTCGGCGATGAGGCGGTTGCCTTCGGGGTCGTAGACGTAGCTGTGGGTGGTGGCGCCGTTGGTGAGGGTGGCGAGGTGCCCTTCGGCGTCGTAGTTGAGGGTTTGGTTGGGTTTGCCGGTGCTGGTGCGGGTTTTGAGGTATCCACCGTTGTCGTATGTGGAGGTGGTGGTGGGCCCACCGCCGTTGGTGGTGATGCCGGTGAGGGCGTGTGGGATGTACTGAGTGGCGCTGCCGTAGGTGTAGCTGCGGGTGGTGTCGCCAGATGCGCTGTGTCGGGTGTCGCTGAGCCGGTTGCCGGTCTGGTCGTAGGTGTAGGAGCGCCAGTAGGCATCCGCACCGCCGACGATGGTCTGGCTGGGTGTGCTTTGGCAGGTCGCGGCGGCGGTGGTCCAGGCTTCGGTGAGTCGCTGCAGGTAGTCGTAGCCGAAGCATTGGTTGGCGGCGGTTGTGGCGCCGCTGGTCTCGGCGATGCCGGTGATGTTGCTGTTGTCGTCGTAGGTGTATCGCTCGGTGAGTTTCTCGTTCCAGGTGTCAGGGGTGGTGGGGTTCTCGGTTTCGACGCCGTACTTGGTGAGTCGCCCGGTGGAGTCTTCGATGGTGGTGGTGAGGCGGGCGCGCTTCGTTCCCGAGCCGAGGATCTGTTGCTTGACGCCGCCGTGCCAGTAGTACTGGGCGCTGGCGAGGTAGGTGTCGAGGCCGGTGACGCCGGCGAGGTAGCCGTGGTCGGTGTAGGTGGAGGTGACGGTTTCGGCGGGGAGTCCGCCCTTCGCGGGCAGGGTCGTGGTGGCGGGGGTGCCGTCGGGGTGGTAGCCGAAGCCGGTGGCGTAGGTGCCGCCGAGTAGTCCTTGGCTGGCGGGGATGGTGTTGGTGCGGCCGGTGGGCTGGTACAGGTCGGTGTAGCCGGTGACCTGTTGGGTGTAGTCGCCGGTGCTGTGATGGCGCGTGGATGAGGTGGGGAAGCCCTTGGCGAGGGTGTCGTAGGTCCAGGACGCGCGCAGCGGGCCGGTTTCGGTGTCGTCGCGGAGTTCGGTGATCCTTCCGAGAGCGTCGAAGTCGCGGTACAGGACCTCACCGCGGCCGTCGGTGGTGGTGGTGAGCTGGTCGCGGTCGTCGTAGCCGTAGGTGCTCTGACCGGTGTCAGGGTCGTTGGTGTGGATGAGGCGACCACGGAGGTCGTAGGTGTAAAGCCAGCCGTTGAAGACCGGGTCGATGACGAAATCGAGTCGGCCGAGTGGGTCGTAGTAGTACTTTGTTTCGTCCGCTGCACCACTCGGTGCCTGACCTAGGTGCTGTAGCAGGCGCGTGGTGTTCCCGTTGGCGTCTTCGAAGCGGGTGGTGGGGATACCGCCGGCCGGTGGATCGATGGTGACGCGGTCACCGTCATGGGCGATGGTGGTGTTCCACTTTTCCGCGTTCATCGACCAGAGGGCGTCTCGGGTGAGTTCCCCGGCTCCGTTGAAGGTGTAGCGACGCTGGGTGGGCACGTTGGCGTCAGCGAAGGTCACCAGGGTGCCAGTGGGCGCGCTGGCATCGTTGTAGAAGGCCGATTCCTGCACGAGTAGGCCGCGGGAGTCATAGCGAACGTCAGCGATGACGCGTTTCCCGTCCGGCGCTGTGGTCTGAGTTTGCCGCTGGCGGAGGAAGCCGTCGTAGATCTCGACGGAGCTGATCTGTTTATCGGTGGGGCCGAGGGCCTTGGTCTGCACTGTCGATGGCGCGGCCTTGGTCACGGTGTAGATATATTCGCTGTTGGGATTAGCGGTGGTGGAGCGGCCGGGCAGCCAGGTCTTGGTGAGTCTGCCGAGCAGGTCGTACTGGGCTGTGGTGATCTTGTTGTTCGGGTCGGTCGAGGTGACGGGGAGCCCGCGCAGGTTGAGGGTGTCGGTGGTCGAGTGTTCGGCGGCGTTGGTCTCCGTGACTGCCGTCACCGGGCTCCCGGCCGCCGGAGTGTAAGTCGTGGTGGTGGTGTAGCCGAGTGCGTCGGTGGCGGTGCGGATGCGGCCGTGCGCGTCGTAGGTGCTGGTCTCGGTGGTGAGCCAGTTAGGTGTGGACGACGTGTAGGACGCCAGTTCGTCGACGCGGGTTTCCAAACCCAGGCTCGGAGGTGCCCCTGGGTTGGTTGATCCGTCGTAGAAGGTGCGGGTGCCGCCGAGGATGTTGGCGGGCCCCGGCGATGCGGTGCAGTCGCTGACGAGTTCCTCGGCCGGGTAGTCGACCATAAACGTCGTCGGCGTGACGTTGCGGGCGTAGGTGTAGGTGGTGCAGGTTTCGTCGCCGTAGCGGTTCGTGTCGCCGTTGTCGGTGGTCGTCGTGACGCTGCCGTAGGTCGTGTCGTAGTTGTGGTACAGCTCTGATTGGCGCCAGATGCCGGTCGCGGCGATCCACTCGTAGGTGTGCAGGACACGGGACTCGGCAAACCATGCCTCGAAGGTTGAGGGTTGCGCGTACCCCGGCGGTTCCACCCGAAGGGCGGTGCGGTGCCGCCACGGACCATGAATCTTGCGGACAAGGGCCTGCCCACCCGGGGAGGCGTAGTGGATCTCCTCGCGGAGCATGCCCGCGTAGCTGTCGTAGTCGGCCACCGGGTAGCCGTCCGACGCCGTGATCGACACGGAGCGGGTGTTCTCGCCCGCGTCCGTGCGGTCACCGTGCATGCCGGTGAAGTAGACGTAGCGGGTTTGCGACTGGGTGCCACCCGCGGCGCCCTCGGTGACGGTGACTACTGGCCAGCCGCGGAAGTCGGACCAGGACCGGTGTGGCAACTGTGCGGTCCAGGCATTGTCGTTGTGGTGCCACAGGACCGCGCTCGATGAGCCGCCGGTCGGTGTGGAGGTGGCATAGGCGTAGGAGGTGACCATGTCCGGTGACCCGCCGACAAGGTCCTTCTCAACCACCTGAGTCACCCGGTACTTGTTCCACCACGCCCAGCCAGCGACGTTGTCCGGCGGGGTGTAGTACTGGGGAAAGCACCGCTTGGTATTCGTCGCCGGATCGGCTGGCAGGCTGGTCGCCGTGCAGTCCGACCCCTCATACGTGACATCGATCTGACCGCCCGTCTCGGTCGCGACCCTGGTGACTCGGTACTTGTTTGTCAGTGGCACACCCGCAGCAACGTTGTGGTCGGTGCGGTTGGCGTATCGGGAACCGCCGAACGTCACCGACGGCAGTGACTGTGTGGCCGTGCCGTGGCCGCCCGTTCGCGTGATTGACGCCAACCACAGGCTCGGCGAGGTGAGCGCCGTGCTCTCGTTGGTGGAGGGGAACTGGTGCGTCAGAGACCACGTGTCGACCGTGGTGTACGAGCTACCAGTGCGGACTTGAGTCACGATCGACTCCAGCCGGCGCTCGCTCCAGAACGTCGGTGAGGCGATGCTGCAGGGCGCGCCTGAGCACTTGAGGTCCCAGGGGGTGTCGGGCCAGTTGGCCGTCACCGGGTTGGTGCCCGACCAGCAGGACGACAAGCAGCGTTCCTTGGTGTTGAACAGGACCTGCATCGCCGCGGTGGCCGGTTGCGGGAACCCACGTGAGCCGTACTCGATTCGAGCCAATGTGGCTGACCGGTCGTACTGGGTCACCGTGCTGGCGTTGCCGGCGCGCGCGGTGGTGTTGAATTCCTTGCTGTAGAAGAACGACATGACGTCCCCGGTGGGTTCCTCGACCAGGTCGAGGTACCAGCGGTAGGCCATGGGGCACCACGATGCGGTGAACCCGGTCGCCTTGTAGCACGGCTCGTTCGCGTGGTTGGAGAAGACCGGCACGCCCTGCACGGAGTGGGTCTCTCGGCTGTCGATCCAGTTCAAGCCGAAGGTGTAGCGGGTTCCGTCTGGCGTGGTCAGCCGCCACCGTTCGTCATTCCAGTTACGGGTGTCCAGTCCGCCCGTTAGGAGCTCAACCCGGGTGCCGTCGTCGTCGGACTTGCGCCAAGTGCCGCTAGCGTCGTCGAGGACCAGTTCCGTCGATTCACCATCAAGCACCAGGGTGGCGTTATGGTCGCGGTAACACAGGTCAGAGGTGGCGTTGGAGTAAGTCGGCGAGGTCTCTAGATCGTCTTTGCAGGGCCGATAGAACCGCTCGATGTAACCCGCCTGGTAGTCCCAGCCCTCGCCCACCCACGACGTCTGCGTGTTCTCGCCGTTGGTCTGTCCATCCACTCGCCCGGATGAGTAGTTCAGCCCAACCTCGGGATCAAGGTCACCGGCGGACGGCGGAACCTCCATGTCGTAGGACCATGAGAAGTCGCCCGACTGCGAGCCGGCCGCCCACGAAGACGACGACGCCAGCGGTGTCCTGGTGAAGGTGCCCGTCTGACTCGACGCCCCCGCGACGAGCGCAACGACAGCACCCGCGGCGGAGCTGCCCTCAACCGCCCCGGCACGCAACGCCGCATCGGTCGGCGCATTCTGGTCCAGCTTCACGCTGCCAGACACCACAGCACGTTCTACGTCGTTGTCACCAGCAAGAACGGTCATCGACGTACAGGGCTCTTCGTTGCTTTCCCCCTCACAGTCGGTGAACTGCACCAACTGCAGTCGGGAAGCCCAAGCGGCGCCGAAAGTACCGCGAATTCCCGAGTAGTCGACCTCCACCCGCACGCGAGCGTCGGCGTTCTGCCCGTCCGCGCGGCCGATGCCCATCAGGACCGGCACATCCGCCCGCTCGGCTCTCGCCTTGTCGAACACCTCGACCCGGACAGTCCCGGGCGAGGAAGCCCCGCCTCGCGAGTCAGGTGAGGCAGACGCGTCGCTCGCTACACGAACCGGTAGCCCACCCACCCGGGGCATCGCGGACGTACGCGCCGCTGCCTGCCCCAGGACCTCCACCACTGCCGAACCGCCAGCCGGCAACGAACCCGACTCCGGCTTCCACAGCTCCTTCGCCGACTGCGCCACATCAGGCTTACGCTTGCCGAGCGGCTTGACCGGCACCGACCGGTCCTTCGGTGCACCGGATGAAGCCTGGGCAGCGTAGGCAGGCACGAATGGCAACAACGTCAGCACCAACAGCATCACCGCCGCCAGCGAGCCACGCCGCAATACCCGCACCCAGAAGGGGAAAACGCTAGAAGCCCCGAACGTACCGTCCACAGTGTCCTCCAACGCCAACCCCGAAGCAGAGTGATCGAAAACTAGGGGCCAACCAACAGAACGTCAATAGATGATCACATCCTGCAACCACAAAGCAGGCGTGTCAGGACAGAGCTCCGCTCGACGGCACCCACGGTGATCACGATCCCCAGCCGGGTCACCAATTCGGCGACGCCGAAGACGTCTCCAGACTGAAGGGCCTGGTCACGGCGCTGTCCGTGGGATTGGCGTCTCAGATGACGGAACCGTGACGGACTCCAGCAGGCTCCCCGCAATGCTTCACATCGATCTACAGCAGACCTACAGGGGTGGCGTTAGGCGACCTGAGACACCGTCCGGCGCCAGCCATCCCGGAACAACACGCCTGACCACTTCGAGCTCTACTGGGAGGTCACGCCGCACCGTTCGACCTCGATCACCGCAGGTCAAGGCCCCTCGTCTCTGTCCGGCGTCGGTGAGCACTTCGGGCGTGGAGACCTCTTCGCCAACCTGCACCCAATCTGCTCCCAGTTGCAAGGCCAGGCCACCCAACGGCTCCTTACCGCCTTGACCTGCGCACACTCCCCCACCAGGCGACATAGAGCACCGTCGAATGCATCGCAGAACCGCTGAGCACTCCGCGGGAAACAGGACGCCGCACCGACTCTGACCTGCGGCAACATGGAGCCGCAGGATGGGGTGGTGCAGTTGAGCGCCGTTCGATGCCGTTGGACGCAGTTCAAGGCCGTTCATGGCACCCCGCTGCTCCCAACCTGCTCCCCCTAAACCGGGCTCGCGCCGGGCCGCCGACCGCCGACCGCTCGTGAGCTGCCGGCCCAGTGCATTTGGTTGGCGACAGCGCCGGCTCCCGCAGCCGCATCGGTCGATCCGGGGAGCACGCTCACGATCGCCGCGCCTTGTCACCGGCAGGATGGCAGCGGATCGTGGTGCAACGAGCACGAGTTAAAGTGCCGAGTTGGCTGAGGACGCCGGGGGGACGCCATGAGTTGGGACGTTCTGATCTTCGACGCCCCGGCCGACGCCAGGTCGGTTGACCAGCTTCCGCAGGACTTCAACCCGTCGCCGTTGGGAACCGGGCCGGATGTCAGGCGGTGGTTACGTGAAAACCTCCGGGACCTCGACCTCTCGGATCCTGAGTGGGGGCGCTTGGTCGGGCCGACTTGCCACATCGAGCTCAACATCGGGTCGCACGATCCCGTTGATTCGATCATGTTGTACGTGCGTGGAGGCGGCGACGACGTTCTGGTCGTTATCGCGCGGATCGTCGCCTCGGTTGGTGGTCGCGCTCTCGACATCTCGACCGGCGAGTTCCTGACCGGCGAGCCCACTCAGACCGCCGGCTGGCACGGCTTCCAGCAGTACCGGGACCAGATTCTGCGCGGGAGCTGACGCCTGCAAGTCCGGCTGGCGTTGCGCCCGGTCAGATGCTCAGGGTTACAACGCCAGTCACGCCTCGTGACGCCCGGATCGCCGCATGTGCGGACACCTCTGGGGCCCGGGTGAACTACGCTTTGAGGCCGGCCTGCCCAACGCGCGGCGCCGGTACCGCGCGTCACTGAGCCCAGGGGTGGCAGCACCGTTCGAGTCGGGCCAGGCTCCGGGGAGCCGGCTCATAATGAGCGGGCTCCCGAACACAACCCCGTCGGGCCAACCGTGCACCTGCACCAGAGCGCGGCGGAAGCGCGGACGCCTTGGCAACGGCCTCGACTTTCATGGCGTGGCGGCAGGGTGAGCGCGCGTCATGCGAAGGTCTGCCGGTGATGGTGCCTCTTGAATACGGCGGTCGGCGATTCCAGGTAATGGCCTACCACGACGCTATGCGGCATGACGGCCGGGCGCTCGAGCTAGCGGAACTGATAGACGGCGAGCTAGGTCCGGCTCTCGTGACTATCACGTTCGCCAACGAAAGCGCCGGCGGCGCCGAGGTCTTGCTGACCAACTCTGGCCTGCCACTACCGATACTGAGGACATTCATGGAGGAAGCCGTGCAGGAAGAACATCGCATCTGTGAGGTGAGTCTGCCTGGCCCCGCAGAGACGGAGTGATGGAGCCAGCGATGCCAAGTCGTGCTGGGCGTTGGGCCGTTCGACGAGCGCCTGCTCGTCGGCACCTCCGTGGGCCATCCGCGCGCAGTCACTCGGGCCGTGGTGAGGATTCCACGCCACCCCGGGCACGGGACACCGCGAAGGGGTCCTCCGGAAGGAAACAGCCGTAGTCCTGCAGGGGCTGAGTATCATCGAGTACCACCTCTTGCAGCCAGCCGGCCGGCGACAGGCCGTCCGGCCGTCCGCTCACCCGCGCCCCAGGCCGACGTCCACCCACACCAACCATCTCGCCGTCCACGGCGTCGGCGGCGAGCGTTCCGTCCCGATCGAGCAGGGTGTGTACGGCGTCGTAGACGTCAGTAACCGCCTCGGCCGCCTCCGCATCGGTCAGACCCGGGTTGCGGTCGCACAGCGCCTGCCGTGCTGCGGCCATGAACCGGTCCGGGTCCACTACGACGACGTCGCGTCGTGTCCGGATGCTGATCACCATTCCCTCCCTCGGTGCCACGGCGTCCGTCATACCCGGAGGGTAAACCCGCCTGGCCTGGCCGGCAGCCGTCGGCCGCGAGGGCTCGTCGGCCGCAGCACGCACGCTCTTCAACGTGTGCGGACGTTAGCCGCTCCTGAGGCGTGAGCCACTCATGCTGACGCCTTCGCATTCGCCGAAGAGGTCACCATTCAGGAAACCCCGCTCACAGGTTCGCCAGTGGGATTTGGGTCTCAGCTTGCGGGACCCGGACCGACGCCACCGCGACGACAGCCAGAGCCGTACATCGATGCGGGCTGCCCTCGTGATTGGCGCCGACAGGCCTCAGTCCAACGGCCGGCACCAGCCAGTCGACAGGCCGGAGGCTTGACCTCTTCGGTATCCACTGGGAGGTCACGCCGCACCGCTCCACCGCATCACCGCAGGTCAAAGCCCTCGTATCTGTCCGGCATCTGGGAGCACTTCGGGCGCGGAGACCTCTTCGCCAACCTGCACCCAATCTGCTCCCAGATGCAAGGCCGGACAGGTTTGGGCATGCGCCGAAGGTGCATGTAAGCGCTATGCTGTCTCATCTGTGGCCGGCGCCTCTCTGGGTGTCGGCGATCCGGCGTCATGAAGCGGCGCGGTTCCTGGGTTTCTCTTTGGGTGCCCTGCAGTGATCCGCATGCCCGGGCGCCCGCTGGAGCGTCTGTGACGTGCCCTTCTGAGCGACACCAGACATGAATGACGTAGATCCGCTGCTGCCTGCCGTTGCCTTCGCGGAGTTGGGCCGGATCAAGTTCAGCGAAACGGATTTCAGCGGCGTGCTGTCCCGGGTTGCCGGCTCGGCCACCCGGGCCGTTCCGGGCGCCGACCAGGTCTCCATCACCCTGGTCGGGGCCGGCGGCGCGCACACCGCGGCCTTCACCGGCGAACTTGCCCTCATGCTGGACGAAGCACAGTACGAACAGGGCCACGGGCCCTGTCTCTTGGCAGCAGCGGCTACCACTACCGTGCACGTCGTCGACATGGCGGCAGAGAGCCGCTGGCCGGACTGGGCCGGTCAAGCCCTCGCCTCCGGGGCCCGCAGTTCCCTGTCGATCGGCTTGCCGATGTACGAGTCGGTGACCGGGGCGCTCAACCTCTACTCCACCCGACCCGACGCCTTCCGGGCCGATGCGGTGACCCTCGCGGAGACGTTCGGCGACTACGCCGCCGTGGCGATGACAAACGCCCACCTGTACGACACCCAGATGACCCTGGCGCAGCACATGCAGGCAGCGATGAAAAGCCGCGCGGTGATCGAACAGGCCAAGGGCATCATCATGAGCGAGCGACGCTGCACTGCCGACGAGGCCTTCGCGATTCTCGCGAAAATCTCCCAGCACTCCAACCGCAGACTTCGCGACGTCGCCGCGGCGCTCGTAGCCCGCACCGCACCGATCCAGAAGCTCTGATTCGGCACGTCATCGCCGATGTGATCGTCCGCATCCGGGGGTTGGACGGCAGGGCGGCGAGGGTGCATAGTTGCTGTCGAACAAGTTCTGCCTTCAGCAGTGAGGGAACGTGACCGCGGCTCTTGCGGGAGGTCCCTCGTGCACCCTTACGTGCGCGTTCAATGTCCGGCTGAGGAAGGCCTCCTGCGGATCGACGTGCACGTTGAGCCCTCGACACGGGCCCGGATCACTGCCGTCGGCGAACTGGACGGACCCGTCACCGATCATTTCGAACAGGTGGTGCGGGCCATCCTGAGCGAGCAGGACATCCGGAGCATCGACGTGCACCTCGGCGGTGTGTCATTCCTGGACTCCGCCGGCATCAGGTGCCTGTTGACCTGCCAAGAACACGCCCACGAGGCGGGACGTGAGCTACGTCTGAGCAAGGTGAGTCCTATTGTGCGGAGGGTGTTGGCCATCAGCGGACTACTCGGCATCCTCGGCGTGCCCGAACACCTGCCCCCGCCTGCTCAACTCTGAACCGACGCCGGCCCGAAGACCGAGTTTCGCAAGCACACGGGCGCCTGTCCGAGCAGGTGACACCCGGACGGCGCCGACTTACCGGGATGCGCGGCGGGCCAGGTCGCCGGTCGCCGTCAGGTCCGCCGCGACGTCGACGAGCTTGCGGTTGGTGTGCTGACTGGCCCGCGCCAGGACGGCGAAGGCCTGATCGGCGGTCAGCTTGTGACGCTCCATCAGGATGCCCTTCGCCTGCCCGATGACATCCCGCACTGACATCGCCTGATTGAGCTGTTCGAGGTGCTGCGCGCCCGACATCGCCACGGCGGCGTGCGCAGCGAAGAGCAGCCCCACGTGCGCGGAGTCGTCGTCGAAGGCGTGCGTGCGCGAGGAGTACAGGTTCAGCGCGCCCAGGTTGTCCTCCTGCACGTACAGCTGGAACGACAACATGCTCGACACGCCCAACTCGGCGGCGCGCTGGGTGAACAGGGGCCACCGCGTCTCGGCGGTCATTTCCGGCAGGTGCACGGTCTGCTGCTCGTAGACCGCGCTCAGGCACGGGCCCTCACCTACCTCGTACTGCACCCGATCCACCGCGTACGCCAGGTCGGAGGTGCCGGCCCGGGTGTGGACCTCCCGGCGGTGTTCCACCACCGACAGGGCGGCGTACTGGGCACCTGGCACCGTGCCCACCGCTGCCTCCGCGATCGCCTGCAGGGTCGCCTCGACGCTCTCCTCGTGCTGCAACGTCCGCGCCAGATCACTCAGCTTCGCCGCGAGATCGTCCACCTCCACCGGCTGCGGCTGACCCGCGCCCGTGTCCCTGTCACTGCTGGCCATCCCGCTGCTCCCTCAACTGGGCGGGGCGGCCCCGGCCGGGATTTTCTTACCGACCGGGGCCTGACCGGGACGCTGTCGCGAACCGCGCCCCAGCTTCGGCCCCAGGCTATGACGTCAAGCTCACCGTCGCACAGCCGGCCATCCGCTGGCGATAGCCAACGCTAGCTGCTCACCGGCTCCTTGCCGCCCCGTTTGCAGGGAGAGGACCACAGCATCCCCGACCAGGACAGTCCCTTCGAGGATGGCAACGCTGCACGGCACCTGGGAGAGGCGGCGGCAGATGGCACGAGGCATGAATGTCGGCTCTCGTTAGGGACGAATGATCGACAACCGCCTCTGACGATCAGTCAGCCGAGGCTACGCCTGCACCCCCGGGACGGCGCCCAACCGTCACGGGTTCTCCGGGTCCAGGTTCCGCTCGCGGAGCAGGGCGTCGAGCTTGGCCTCGATCCGCTCGTCCGACTCGCGCGACTGGGACGAGCCCCAGTAGTAGAAGAGCGCCAGACCGGCGGCCTGCCAGATCAGCTGGAGGAACTCGGACTGCCAATTCTCCAGTGTTGACGAGAAGAACTGGGGAAGGAATTCACTCCACGAGAACGCCTGCCCGTGCTGGGTGGCCTCGTTGCTTTCCACGGTCATTTGGAAGAAGAATTGGCCAATCCAGGACAGGAGGAACAACGCGCCAGTGACCAGCGCGAAGGCGTAGGCCTTCGGCCATCGAGGCTTGCGAAATGGTGGCCCCTCAGGGTGGCCACGCCGCATGGAACGCCGGCCGTTCTGCCCAGCCGTGCCGTCCGACGAACGTGTCCCGGTGGTCGTGCCTTCTCCGCCCATGACAAACCCCATTTCTACAGGTCAACGCCCACGAACGTGCCCCGGAGCACCGGGCACCAAACCGACGCGGCCTGAGGACGGGGACGGTGCGTCGAGATCACCCGATCACTCGATTACCCGTCGGGGCCTGGCCAGATCGGGCACTCCTCCCCCTGGCACTGGTACCGGGGCACCGACAGTTAGCACTCCTTGTGGCGAGACCGCGGTCGTGGGCTTGGACGTCGTGAGGTGCGGCAGCTGGGAGGTGTACCGCCGGTTCGTGCGGGTAGGGATCATCCCGGGTCAAGACATGCGCCCTCCACCGCCCGCCTGCACGCACTTTCGCACCCGACGGCGGGCAGCCCCAGGGGAAGCGGAGGCGCCATGTTGACCGACGGCATACCTCGGATCGGGCCGAGGCCCCGACCTGCCACCGCGCTGGACCGCCCCAGGCTCCGTGAGCCGATCATGTCATTGGAACTGACCGATGACGGCTCGGCCAGACTGATCACCGTCTCGGGTGAGATCGATATGAGTAACGCGCACCTGCTCACCGAACTGGTGGAGTTCGTGTGCCGCCAGCCTGCGCCGGTGATCGCGGTAGACCTGTCCGCGGTGAGGTTCTTCGGCGCACACGGCGTGAGCGCGCTGCTTCAGGCCCAGGACATCGCCACCGATGCCAGGGCCGCCGTCCTCCTGCGCAACCCCGCGCCGTGCGTCACCTACATCCTCGCCACAACCGGCGCCCTGCGGAGCTTCCGGCTGACGAACACCTGACTCCGCAGCGACACCCGTGATGGCTGCGCAAGAACCCACCGTCGTCGGCCCTGCGCACCAAGGAACTCGTCAGCGGACTCGTCGAAGCCTTCGCCGTGCGTGCCGTCCTCCAGCAGGCCCTCGGGATGATCATGCATCGGCGACACAGCACGGCCGAGGAGGCCTACCTGATCCCGCGGGTGAAGGCGGCCGGGCCGGCAGGTCGCTCATTGAGGCTGCGGCCCTCACCGGACATCACGACGACAGGCCCGTACCCGGAACCCAGGGTGCTGGATCAGTTGCCGAGATCGCACCTCGTCGGTGCCAGCCAACCCCCTGTAGTACCGGTACGGCGAGGGCGCCGTTGGCCCTGCGGCGGCCGGATCCACCGACCGCCGCAGGGCCAACGGGTCGCTCTCACGGGGTGGCAGTGAGCTGCACCCTCAGCTTGGCCAGGGCGCGGGTCAGCAGGCGGGAGACGTGCATCTGTGACACCCCGACCTGTTCGGCGATGCCCTGCTGGGTCAGGTTGCCGTGGAAGCGCAGTGCGACGACCTTCCGCTCCCGTTCGTCAAGGCGCGCGAGAGCCGATGTGAGAGCCAGCCTCAGCTCGGCGAGAGCGAGTTCGTTGTCGTCGCCGCCGAGCGTGTCGCCCAGTTCCCTGTGCGTGGTGCCATCGCCGATCGGGGTGGACAGTGAGACCGCGTTGTAGGCGCGGGCGCCCTCCAGCCCCTCAAGGACCTCCTCCTCCGTGAGGTCCAGGTGCCGGGCGACGTCGGCGGCGGTCGGCGAGCGGCCCAGCAGCTGGGTGAGGGTGTTGTTGGCCTCGGCGATGGCCATCCGCCGCTCCTGCAGCCGTCGGGGAACACGGACGTCCCAGGTGCGGTCACGGAAGTGGCGCTTGATCTCTCCCACGATGGTCGGGATCGCGTAGCTGGCGAACTCGATCCCACGCGTCGGGTCGAACCTGTCGATCGCGTTGATCAGCCCCAGTGCCGCCGTCTGGGTCAGGTCCTCGCTCGGCTCGCCACGGCCGCTGTAGCGACGGGCGAGGTGATGGGCCAGCGGGAGCCAGGCCTCGATGGCCCGGGCCCGGGCGGCGGGCCTGGACAGATCGCCAGCCGGCAACGCGACCATCACGGCGAGGAGATGGCTGGCCGGCGAATCGGGAGCGGTGCTGCGGTCAGCCAGGCTGTTCGTCGGCGCGGGCCGACCCGTCGAAACGGTGATCATAGGTATCCTCCGCTGTCCGATCTGGGCGTCGTCGCGACCTCCGGGTGGGGAGGCCGCATCGTGTCCAGACCGGGGCGGGCCGCCAGCCGTCCGCACCAACCTGTATCAGGGGACATCCAAGTGGGCCTTCACGGCCGCTGCGGTTGCTGGGGTCGTCCGTCACGTGCGGACCCCGAGACTCGGGATCGCGTTGGGCACGTGGCTTGACCCAGAGGAGAGCCTAGAAGGGCCGGCGGGGTTCTGCCACTCGTCAGCAGCCGCACCGGCCCGAGCGGCACGGCTATTGGCCAATGGTGTGCAGGTAGGTGGGTGCGCCGTGGCCGGAGCCGGCGGGCCGCTGCCTACTGCTGTCCGGCGGTTTCGGCGGTGCGCTCCACCATGGCTTGGGCGGCCTCGCGGACGGTGCGGTTGGTGTCGCGCGCCATCGTTGTCAGGCCGGCGAATGCCTGGTCGGGGGTGCAGCGCCGCTCGCCGATGATGATCCCCTTGGCCTGTTCGATGACAGCTTCACTGTCCATGGCGGCGTCCACGTGTTGCGAGAGGGGCACCTGGACGTTGTTGAGGTGGTCGCTGGCCATGGCGAGAGTGGCGTAGCTGGCGAAGGCCTGCGCCACGGCGACGATGTCGGCGTCGAAGGCATGGGAGTCGGTGGCGTAGAGGTTGAGCGCCCCGCCGGTGGCGTGGGCCGGCAGCCCGATGGACAGGGAGCTGCGGGCTCCTGCCCGCAGCGCGCCGGCGGTCCAGCCCGGCCACCGGCTTTCGGTTGCCATGTCGCTGACGGACTTGATGGTGGTGGCGCGTGCGGCCTGCAGGCACGGGCCTTCACCCAGCGTGTACTGCGACTCGTCGAGGGACAGAGCGAGGCCGCCGGTGCACCCCGGGGTGTGGGCGTCAGTGCCCGCAGCACGCTGACGGATGCCTCGGCGACCCCCGGGATGCTGGCCCGGCGAGGTCGACGACGCGTTGGAACATGTCGCGGAGACTCACCTCGCTAGGCTTATCCGCCCGAGTTGCGCGAAGGCATCGATGGGCTACATGGGCTGCTTGTCCGTCAAGAGCGCGTCCTCAAAGGCACTTCGGCGCCTCGGCAGGGCCGGCGTGCGTAGGTCACTACAGGCCACCGCTCCGGGGTGTCCTAGACCTACGCCGCTTCTTGACGATGGTTCGGTCGACGGTTGAAGGCGTCGACTACAGGCCCCAAGCGTAGGCGCCTTCGCGAACCGCCGCCGACCATGGCGAGGGGCGGCACGCGGGCACGGCAGGACGTGGATGACCCCCGACGTCCGGGTAGGGATAGGCTGGGCACCTGTGGCACGGCGCCTTCGATGGGCGCCGTCGAGACCAGCGTCATAAAGCGGCGCGGATCCCGGACTCCGGCTCAGGAGTCCTACAGCGATCCCGCACCCCACCCCAGACATCTGCTGGTGGTACGCGCCCTCGTTAAGGACGCTTTGATGACGCACGTCGAACCCATGGACCCGCACGAGGCGTTCGCCGAGCTCGGCCGTATCCGACTCGCCGACATCGACCTCGACACCCTGCTGGACAAGATCGCGCACCTGGCCAAGCGCACGATCCCCGGGGCCAGTGAGGTCAGTGTCACCCTGCTGCACAGCAACAAACCGCAGACCGCCGCGTTCACCGGCGAACTTGCCCTCACCCTGGACGAGAAGCAGTACGAACGTGGCTACGGCCCGTGCCTGCAGGCCGCTGAGAGCACCTCCACCCTGATCGTGCCGGACACCGGCAGCGAGCAGCGGTGGCCCGGCTGGGCCCAGACCGCCGCCCAGGCCGGCGCGCACAGCTCCCTGTCGGTCGGGCTGCCCGTGCACGAGCAGGTCACCGGTGCGCTGAACATCTACGCCACCACACCGAACGCCTTCGACGACGACGCGATCGCGATCGCCCAGACCTTCGCCGGTTTCGCCGCCGTCGGCCTGGCCAACGCCCACCTGTACGAAACCCAGGCCACCCTGGCCGGGCACATGCAGAAAGCGATGGAAAGCCGGGCGGTCATCGAACAGGCCAAAGGCATCATCATGGGCGAGCGCCGTTGCACCCCCGAGCAGGCCTTCGCCATCCTGAGCAAACTGTCGCAGGACGCCAACCGAAAAGTACGCGACGTCGCCTCGACCCTGGTCGAGAACGCACACCGCCCACAGCCATAGCAGACCGCTGACGCGCACCCGGTATTCGCCGGCAGCTGGGGAGCGTTGAGGGGCGCGGCCGATCATGGCGGCGAACGCACCGCCGCCGTCATCGCCCCACGTCAAGGCGCGTGGCCACATAGTTCAGCGTATGGTTTATTCATTAGATGATGTACTGTCGGGTGGTGGAGACCCTGACGCACGGGCAGGTGCTGGCCCGTTTCGGTCATGCTCTGTCCGACCCGGTCCCCGCCCGCCTCCTGCTCGCGCTGCGCGAGAGGCCCGGCTACCCGTCAGATCTGGCCGACCTGCTGGGCACGAGCCGGCAGAATCTGTCCAACCACCTGGCGTGCCTGCGGGGCTGCGGCCTCGTCGTCGCCGTGCCCGAAGGCCGCCGCAGCCGCTACGAACTGGCTGACGCTCGCCTCGCGCACGCCCTCGGCGACCTCCTCGGCCTGGTCCTTGCCGTCGATCCAGCCGCAGCGTCGTCCTTGGCCCGGAAGTAGTCGTACAGCACACCCATGGCACGCACTCCACCACACGGATACGACAGTGGTTTCCCCCACCGGGGGGACGTCAGGTTGCAGGTCCAGCGCCTCGGTTGGTGGCCGTGCGCTTCGACATCTCGACCGGCGAGTTCCCGACCGGCGCGCCCACTCAAACCGCTGGCTGGTTGACATGTATGGCGGCTGGGGCTCGATCGGCGGCACCCTGGCCCAGGGAACCGCCACGTGCACCGGCGCCTGCACCGTCAACAGTTCCGACTTCCTGCCGCAGGCCGTGACCACCACCAACCAGGTCGAAGGAGAGGCGTTCTTCCGGTCCACCGCCACCACCCGCGGCTCGGTCGGCACCGCCACCGCCACCTGGTCCTACTACTTCGTCAACCCGTCCTGGGTGGCCCCGTCGACTCCGGTAAACGTCACCCCGCCGGTGACCCGCTGCGATCACAACCTGCCTGGCAACAACACCGTGGCCGGCTGCATCATCCGAGACATCCCGCCAGCCATGATCTACAGCGTCTCCTCGGCATACGAGGAACTCGCATGGCACATCCTGGCCGCACAGGACTCCGGGCTACCCGGCTCGCACCCCAGCTACGGTCTGTCTCACCCGGCGCCACTCAACCGCCTGGTGAACGCCGCCCAGCAGACCTCGAACTACAACCGCTCCTGCCCGAGCAGCTACCCGCGACCGGCCGGGCTCAGCTGTGACGAGTATCCGTTCCAGTCCAGCCAGCAAGGCGCGGCCACGGGCGGCGGCGGCCCGGGCCGCACCTTCGGCGGATGTCAAGTGCCACTCCCAGCCGGGACGGGACCGTCGGGGTACAGCGCTTGCATGATCGACAACACCCAGAACAGTGAGGGTGGCAGCGCACTCGGCAGCTTCTACATCGATCAGCGGATATTCAACGCCGACCCGTTCTATGTCTGGATCACCCCGTAGGGGCGGAATATGATCCGGTGGTGAACCAACGAGGTGCGGTGCCGGTCACCGATCACATGTTCCATCTTGTCGATACCGGCACCGTCCTCGGCCCACCACTCACGTATGACAACGGCCTGAGCTCGACCCATCCCGGTGGCGTAGTGGTGTTCACCGGCATCAGTTCCGGCTTCGTGCAAGTCACCGTGGATGCCAGGGATGCGCCACCGGCCACCACCGACCTCGTCGGCTGGGACGACGTCGTCGAGACCTCGGTACACGCACCCGCCGGCCGGATGGTGGTCTCCGGCGTGATGAACGATGCCCCAGAGCTCCCGGTCCTGACACGGTCAGGACCGGGAAGCTACCGGATCCGGATACACGCCCGCGGCCGCGACATCGCCGTCGATCTGGGTGCACTCGAGCCGGTCGAGGATTACCTGGTGGTGGCATGGCCGGCACAACCAGCAACGGAGACCAGCCTCAAACACACCGACACCTTCGGCGCCGGACTGAGAAGCGCCCCGCGCAGGCCGAGACCCGTCCCGCGCACGGAGGAAAGAAAGGCCGCGCGGCATGCCCGGCTGCAGGCAATGGACGAGAAATTCCGCACGCAGGAAACATCAGACTAGCGCTGACCTTCGGTTTCCTTCTGGCACCCACCCAACTGAAGTTTCACCGGTCGGAGACGACCCGTCCTCCGTCGCAGCGCGTTGAGCAGGTACACCACGACAGCGAGCGGCATGACCAGCCGCGAAACCGCCTACTTCACCATCTGGCTATCCGCCGCCAACCCGCACCCCGCCGACCTGCACGACTGGATCCGCCGACGGATGGTGACAAGTGCGTGCTCGTGGCTTATCGGCCAACCTTCTTGATCATCGCAGCCGGCGCGAACTCCGCATCGACACGAGCAGACGGCGTCCGACTGACGGTCGGGAGCTAACCGTCTGACACCTTCGGGTTCGCCGAAGAGGTCTTCACCCCGAAGCGCCTGGTCAGGGCATTGCCCGTGGGATCGGCGTCTCGAATGACGGAACTGCAACGGACTCCAGCAAGCTCACCCGCAACGCTCCACATCGATCTGACGCAGACCTATAGGCGTGGCCTTAGGCGAACCGAGACGTCGGCCGGCACCAGCCATCCCGGGAGCAGCAACGCCTGAGCACTTCGACCTCTACTGGGAGGTCACGCCGCACCGCTCGACCGCATCACCACAGGTCAACGCCCTCGTCTCCGTCCGGAGTCGGTGAGCACTTCGGCACGGAGACCACTTCGCCAACATGCACCCAATCTGCTCCCAGTTGCAAGGCCAGGCCAACCAGCGGCTCCTTACCACCTCAACCTGCGCATACTCCCCTACCAGGCGGCATAGAGCGCCATCGAATGCATCGCAAAGCCGCAGAGCACTCCGCAGGAAACAGGACGCCGCACCCGGCCTGACCTGGGGAAACGTTGAGCCGCAGGCAGGGGTGGGTGCAGTTGAGCGCCGTTCGATGCTGTTGGACGTAGTTCAAGGCCGTTCAGGGCACCCCGCTGCTCCCACCCTGCTCCCCTAAACCCCGCCAGAATCCGCTGCCACCGCGCAGGGTTTACGCTGCGGCGCCCGGCCACCGCACGATCTTCAGTCAGGTCCACAACCGTTGATGATCGGCGGTGGCCGTCTATCGAGGCGAGGGCGATGTGGGCACCTTTGGAACCGGACCGTTCAGCAGTGACGGCGCACTGGACTTCCTTGACGAACTAGCCGAGCGACCCCCACAACAGCGCGCCGAGGCACTACGACAAATGCTCGGCTAGTCCTAGCCAACCCCGGCCTCCTCTGGCGGGAGTACTTCCCCGACCAAGTAGTAGCGGCGGCAGCCCTAGTGGCCGCTAAGTTTCCCGGCGGCGAGCACCTACAGCACCGCCTTACGCAAGTGTCCGAAGAACCAAGCGCAGTGATTCTGCCCGAGCCAGTGCCCGACCTTGCCACGTCCGCGCTCGAAGCGCTGCACTTCGTGGCCGGTCCCGGCGGACCCTGGCATCAAGGATGGACGACCGAGACCGACCAGGCCGAGGCGCAGCAGACCATCGACGGTCTCACCGCCATCCTCGAAGCAGCGAACTCGTAAAGTCCGCCAGACACACCAGTTCAACCGAAGATCGCAAACGACGGCTGCCGTACTAGGTACGAGCGATAGGGGCAACTGCCGAGAGCATCGCCATCCGTTGCCACGAACGGTGGAGACTCAGTCGATGGTGCCTTCGATCTTGTCGGTCAAGTCGAGGATATCAGGGACAGCGCCTAGAACGGTGACCTCGACCAGGGCGCCATCGCAGCCGAACCGGCGGCGGTACTCGTCGTAGGGGTAGTCGGCGATCGGCACCCAGGATCGGTGTCCTCGCATGGGGTGGTTCTTTTGCGTCACCGCCCCAGAGTTGAGCCGGCAGAGTTCGATTCGTGGGCCGTATCGCTCGACGAGGGCGCGGGTGTCGACGTGCAGGACGACTTGGTCCTCGGTGCGGTACTCCTTTGCTTGACGCAGCCGGTCCAGTCGCTCGGCGCTGGCCCAGAAGAAGACCCGAGAGTTGATGGCGGCGAGGTACTCGGCCAGCGAGGAGTCAGGCTCAATTTTCTCGGCGATGAATTTCATCGGCTTCTGATCGCGGATCACGGCCGGCGGCAGGCCGGGCGCGCGCAGAACGGTGGACTGCTTGCGAGGTGCACTCAAGAGTCGGTCACGCTCGCCGGCATCAAGGCCGAACAAATCGATCAGTTGCCGCGTGGACAGCAGGCCGTGCCGTTGCAGCGATGGCCAAGCGGTCGCCGACATCGTATGGAAGACCTGCGGATGGCGCGCGATCAGTTCCTCGACGTCCATGCCGGCCATGATGCCGAACGTCCATGAGCACGGGCCATCGGGGATCCGGTCGACATCCCCCATCCCCCGGTTGACGGGTGGTCTGCAGCGCTGGCTGTCTGCGGCGCTACCTCTACGCCTCCCGAGACAACCGACACCCGTAACGACCGGCTCGCGCCCATAAGCACGTCGTGAGCAAGTCCGGGAAGCAGCGTGACGGCCAGGATCAGGTAGGCGCGCCTCGCGCCCGCGATCGGCTTCAGAAGGGCGGCCGGGGCGTCTCCCAGACCCGCTCGAACTCTTCGGCCACCTGCGGCCACACCAGCGCGAGACCGTCGGCCACCGAACGGATCTCCGCGGCCTGCGGCCCGCAGACGACGAACTCGTGCGGGATCACCCGTCCAGACTGATCCTTACGCCCCAGCGGGTCCGCGATGCGCAACGCAACTCGGTCCCCGGCACGGTGGCAGGTTTCCGGCGCATCACCGGCGTCCGCGAAAGCGGCCTCGTACTCCGGAAGGGGGTCCGAGAATCCACCGGTGAGTAGGAAACGAAAACCCCACGCCCGGCCGCGGGTGGCCCAGATGAAGCTCATCGCACGCTCCGGATCAGGATCTGGTTCTCTTCGCCCTTCTCCAGATCCATCCGGAAGCCGGTCAGCGTGGCCGAGAGAAACTCCTTCTTGGACAGCGCCTCGGCGTTGGCCGCTCGGAGCTTGTCCCCGGCCAGTTTCGCCGCATCGCTCAGGAGATCGGGACCGACGAGGTTCATCAGCAGGCCCAGCGGGCCGGGAAGCCTGGTCTTGGCCAGCAGCGCGGACGCCAAGTCGCCGGCACGGCCGAGTAGGCCCTCGAACACGCGTGCCGGGAGCTGCGTCAACTCATGCCATCGGTGGTGCCGCTCGAAGGGCAGGATGGCGGACAGCGGCAGGATCAGATCCAGCCCGACGCGCTCGGTCACCGTGATCTTGCCCGGCTCGAACTTCGCCGACGAGAGCAGCACGAAATCCTCGCCGATCGATAGCGCCTCGCGGCCCTCCACCAACCCGACGATGGCCTGGCGCAGCTGCTCTAGATCGTCGCAGGCCTTGGCGACGAGCAGATCACGGAACCGGTAGACGTCCAGATCCGGCAAGAGGTCGGCCTTCGACAGCGCCATCACCCAGATCCGCGGGAACTGGGCTAGCGGCTTGCCGTCCTCCAGCAGCTCGTCCCGTAGCGACAGTACGCCGTTGCGGAAGTTGCTAAACAGCGACTTGAGGTACCGATCCTCCTCGCCCGCGTTGTCGAGGAGCTTCTGACCGTCTACCAGCAACAGGGCGACGTCCGAGCTCAGCAGGGACCGGAAGCTGTCGGCGCGGCGCTGGGCCTCCTCCGGGCTCTGCACCGACTGCTCGAACCACTCACCTGGATAGTCGTGCCAGACCACCCGCAGCACGTCGAAGGGCCGGGACTTCGCCACCGCGGGATCCGACCCGTCCTTCATCTGAACTTTGAAGGCGTACGACGTGGCGGCGAACCGGGTGGTGAGCGGCAGCGTCGCGTCGTCCTTCATGCCGAGGTAGTTCTTGTGCAGCCGGTTACCCTGGCCGATGTCTTCCGCCAGGATGTGGAAGAGGCTCCTCTTCAGATACTGCGGCTCCTGGGCGGCCCCGTAGAACGATGAGAGCAGGACGGTCTTGCCGCTGCCGCTCTCCCCGAACACCGCGATGTGCTGCTCGAACGCCCTCGGTTGCATGTGAGGACTTTACGCGAACCGGCGGCGATCGCTTGTCCCCTGGCAGGAGTCCGGCACTTCGGGAAGACGGCCGGCGTAGGTGCCGCGTAGGCATGGTGGCCCGGCCTCGCCCGCTGGCGGAAGCCCGACGAAATCGGTGCCGATATCAAAAGCGTCTTCGATGGCACCACGATCGACCGGCTCATCGGCGACAGCACCGACAACTTCATCGCCGGCGGGCCCGGCGACGGGCTGTTGAGATACAGCCCCTCCCAATGAGCGCCATGTCCGGGAGCTGCCGATAGAAGAAACAGACCATCTTGCCGGCACCCATTGCGCTATTTTTCCGGGGGCTACCTGATCTGGCCACCCTTACTCGACGATGCCCTCTGGGACGCGTTCTTCATTCGGCCTATCGGCCGGGGCGAGACGAGGGCCGCTGGTCAGGTCCTGGATCAGCAGTTCTCTGGCCATCGTCCGGAAGTTCGGGTGCAAGCCGGCGGAGGCCACCAGGAAACCGACGATGTCGGACAGGAGTTTCGCGGCGATCGGGTTGA
Source organism: Micromonospora sp. A202 (assembly GCF_006715105.1). Taxonomy (NCBI): domain Bacteria; kingdom Bacillati; phylum Actinomycetota; class Actinomycetes; order Micromonosporales; family Micromonosporaceae; genus Micromonospora; species Micromonospora sp. A202. The sequence goes on from NZ_VFMP01000001.1 coordinate 4,337,521, forward strand.
TGTGAGCACTGAAGGCTTTCGACACCGTGGTGCGTTTACGGGCGACTAGTGCCGCGCTGAGCATCTCGGCGTACTGCAGGGCTGGCAGGCATGCGTGTGGTGAACGGTTGAACCGGCCGACGAGTTCGAGAAGCTGGTTGTACCAGGCCGGGAGCAGTTGCGCGCCGCCTTGCGCGGCGGGCGGCACGATGCGGGAGAGCTGTTCGAGCATCTGCTTCTTCTCGCGGAGCGCCACCTGGCCGCCGAAGAAGTATTCGAGGAGGCAGGTCTGAACGTCGGCGGCGTGCGTGGCGCGGATGTGTTCGACCGCGCGGGAGACCGTGAGCAGGTACAGCCATGAGCAGTCGAGCAGCAGCGCGGCATGCAGGGGGTTTGCCGGGTCGAGGGTGCTCGCGGCGTCGGCGAGATGGCTGACCATCTGGGTGAGGTTGCGATAGGGCTCGTAGACCCAGAAGTCGAACTGCCGGTACTCCAGCAGCGGAGCGAGTTTGCGGTCCATCCCGGTGAACGCCTTGAGGTACTGCTCGATCTGAGTAACGTCGAACAGGCGTGCCAGTGGCGCGTCATTCAGGTCCAGTGAGATGGGGTGCTGGGATTCCAGCACGGTGAGGTCCTCTCCGGTGACGACGGCGATCTTCAGCCGGGCGGCGAGCTGCCGGGCGGCGTCGGTGGTCTTGACGGGGCGGACCATGTAGGCGGCGTCGGCACCGAAAAAGTCCCCGACACCACGAATCCAGAACATCCGTTCGGTGGTGTTCCGGGAGGTGCTCTTGCAATCGGCGATAGCGGTCTGCACGCGGAAGCCGGGCGCGATGGTGATCCCGAGAACGTCAAGGTCGGTGTACGACTCGTGACCCGGCCGGTCCTTGCTCGTCGGGACGTAGGCGCGCAGCGGCACGTCAACGCGGGTCGCGAAGCCCATGCGCCAGAGCAGACGTCGCACGGCGGCTTTCTGTGCCAGATCATGCTCGCTCACAGTGCTCCCCGGCCCATCATCACGTCGAAGAACTTGCCGTACTCCTTGTCCGGCACGCGCACCAGGTCGCGGCTGCGGGCTGCGGTTTGGAGCGGCTGTAGGTACCGGGCGTCGAGCGAGAGCATGTCGCGGGCCTGGTCGGAGGTATCGCGGCCGGTGGACATGGGCTCACCGGCGAGCAGCATGTCTCGGGCGATGGTCAACGCCTCGCGGTTGTCCGGTGTGTCGATGAGGGTGGGGCGCACCCAGCTACCCCAGGAGACGTCGTCCGGGCCGAACGTGATGATCCCGCGGTTGCGCATCAGCAAGTATTGCCGCTGTGAGGAGCTATGCGGGGAGATGCTGCCTACCTCAAGCAGGGTGTTGATGAGGTGTGCCGCCCGGGACACGTTGTTGAATCCGCCGAAGTCCTCCGCGCAGCGCACGCACGCGATGATGGCTAGGGCCTTGTCGAGGACCGGTTTGCGGGTGACGAGTAGTTCCCGGTCCAGGGTGTAGGGCAGCGTCGCGAAAGCCCGCATCGAGAGGTCCGGCAGTTGGACGGTCGGCGCGGGCACAAGGCCGCGCGCGACGGCGTCGACCAGCAGCGGGTGCTCGGTCGAGGTGATCGCCAGCCCTTGGTGGTTCTTTAGGGTCTCGAACTCGGCGAGCATCCGCTCCGGGCCATGCGTGGTGAGCAACTCGTTGAGAACGTCGGGGTGCTCGAAGGCGGTAAAAGGCGAGTAGGCGATGTCGCCGTCGATGGTCGCGACGGTCCGTAGCAGCCCGGACTGCTGGCCGATGGTCACGACTCGGCCGGCGTCGGCGCTAGACAGGTTGACCGCCTCGGAAAGGACCTCAACCGGGACCGGACCGCTGGCGAGGCGGTCCACAACGGCCAGCATCTGCTCCTCGAACTGCTTCGGTCTGCGGGACCGCCACCGGCCGCCGAGATCCTCGTACAGGTCACGGTACATCGGGACGTTCTCGGTCAGGCCGGTGACTTCGCCTGCCGGGTTACGGGTGAGTTCGACGAGCTCGGCCTCTTCGAGCAGGTCGAGAACCTGCTCGAAGGCGGTCGGGGCTACGTCCAACTCCGTAACGGCCACGGTCTCCAGCGCGTTCACGTCAGCGATGAGTTGCCGGTCCCGGATCAGCGCGGCCACATCTGCAGCCATCCCGACCAATCGGGTGGTCTTCAAGGGAATCAGGCCGGGTGAGTTCGGGTCGACCGTTCGCAGGCCAGCATGGACATCTTGACAGCGCAGACCCTCGATGTACTGCTCCATCCCCCACCTTCATCGCGTCCGTGCCGAAGTACCGGGCGCTGGGCAGAGCCGCCTCCGAAGCGGAACCGGCGGAGTCAACCCAGCCGCAACAGGTTACTCAACGCGGGCGCATCGCTTTGCCTGCCCACCGTGACCGGCCGATGCCGTGACCAGCACGGTGGAACAACGCCATGAACGCTCAAAACAGGTTATAGCGCCTTCCGTTGGGTCAGTAAAGTGCTGGCTGGCCGACCGAGTTGAAAGCGTCCCCTGCTGGGCTCGACGAAGGCGGCGTTCTCGCGGAGCATCGAGCGCACCTTCGTCTCGCTGGTAGCGACACCGTCCACCCGCCTCAGCGCATCGGTCAGTTCCCGGGCGCTCTGGTCACGTTGTGGGCTGCGAGCCAGGCGATAGAGGCACGCTCGGGTCAGGACCGCCGAGGAAACGTGATTCCCAATGATCTCGTCTCTGCCCGGTTGACTCGGTTGGAGCGTCTCGAACTGCCGTCGCGCGGCATCACGCTGTGTCAGGATCTCGGCGACAGTCGCAGCGGTGGTGGAGAGGCCAGCGCCCAGCGCAGCCTGCACCCTGGCTCTCGTCTCGGGTGTGACGACGTAGCGGACTGCACCTGCGGTAGCCAGCGCCCCGATCACGAGCCACGGCCACGGCACGCGGCGAGCGGCAGCAGTGATCCCGTGGAATACACCTTCGACGGCGAGGCCGAGAAGCGAATTTAGCGCGTGAACGAGCCTTCCGAGCGGGCCGAGGTCACCGACGGCACTCAGCTCACCGCGCCACTGCGCGTGGGCTACGTGGTCGTGCGTCTCGCCGTAAACCGCTCGGCCGGGCGCCTTGTCCTTGCTCAGCAGCGCAGCGGTCAGCAGCAGCGCCAGCGTCGCAGTGGGAACGTCGTCGGGGTCGCAGTACCTGCTGGTAGAGGACGGCTGCGCCAGGTAGTCAAGCCGTCCCTGCTCAGCGACTGTCGTGAGCCCGGCCGGCACCTCCACACAGCGCAGCAGGGGCGCAACGCTGTCCTGCCACGCCGCGCGAACGACTGAAAGACCGAGTCGCCGCTGCCCTGACCATTCCTCCATGTGTTCCTCGACCTCGTGCAGGACGTGTGGTGCGCAGAACAGTCTCAGGACACCCGAGTTGGCCGCGTTCAGCATCAGCGTGCGCGGCTGACCGGCAGCGACCCGCAGCAGGTCGTCCCGGAGCGCGTTGGCGTCCACGACGACAGGAAAGACCTCGGGCAGTAGCGCCGCAGCAAACCGGCCACGCTCGTCCGGGCGAACGACGGGCTTCGCCGAACTTTGTTGATGAGCAAGATCTAGCATGCCCCGGATGACATCTGCCGGCGACGGCGGCGTCCGGGAAGGACTCTGCTCCGCAGCGGTCATCATCGCCTCCCCTTTGACATCGCACCGGCCTTGGAGGCTCAATCGCCACCGCCGAGGCTTGCCCTAAGGATCATGCAATCGGGGTGGGCATGTCGAGCACGTGCTGGTGAGTTGAGTCATGCGCGCCGGCGCCTGTTTCTCAACCTTCGCGTTCGGTACGTCTGAGCGCGCAAGCTGCGGGTCTGCTCGGGAAGTGGCCCTAGAACCAGCTGAAGCGGGCCGTGGATGCGACGCTGCGCCGCGGTCTGCGAAAGCAGCGCAGCGTCGCAATCTTCTCCAGGTTGGAACTGTGGGCCGAGGATGATCAATGCCCGGAGTACCTCCCTCAGGTAGCCGTACAGCCGGCGGGGGAGGTTGAGGAGGTCATCGGCTTGTTTGTCCTTCAGCGGGCTGCCGTGCACGACGGCGGACCGGATGCCGTAGGCGGTCTTGACGTCGTGGTAGATCGCCACCCGGTCGTCGCCGTCACCGTCGCCGATCAAAATCGCAGCGCGCTGCGCGACCTTGCGGCCGTAGTCTCCGTCATTGGAGTCTGGTACGAGCAGGTGCTCCAGTGCCGAGATGAGCCAAAAGATCACTTCGGGGCGGTCGCGGGGCCGGGTCACGTCGCCGTTGGTGCCAAGGAAGGTGCTGAGCGCCAGCAGCCGGTGGGTGCTGCGTCGCAACCTGCCTTCGGCAGCCTTTAGCGCCTTGCCACCCTGCTTGCTCAACGGAGCTGTGGATACGTGGAATGCTTGCAGGTACGGTTCGAGGACCGCCACGGTCTGCAGCATCATGGCGACCTCGTCCGGGCTGGGTCGATATGGCCCCCACGCGGGCTCCTCCCACATGACCTCGCCATTACCGTTGTCGACCAGGCCGAGGCCGGTGCCGCGAATCCGATCGACGACGCGGCCGGGCTCGATCTGATACTCGGCGCCGACGACGACGCGGTCATAAGCAGCCAGGTTGATCAGCAGCAGTGGTGCCCACGCCTCGATCGCCACTTCCGCCTCGGTCAAATCGGTCCCCAGCGCGGCGGGAAACCACGTGTTCGCCCGTGGCTCAAGCCCGGGGTCGGCCTGGCGCAGGACGACGCATCCACCGTTGCGGAGGGCGTCGTCCCACGGGTCCTGGGCGAATCCACGCGCTGACGGCAGCGGGGTCAGCGCGTCCAGGTCGTCGGGACCGATCCGGGCCAGCGTCCATCCGGCTATCTGGTGCTGTCCGGTCATCGGCATGTCGGCATCGATGACGTACATCCTCTCGCCGGGTACCGGCGGCCCGGCCAAATACCCGGCGAGGTCGGACACGACCTGGTCCGGGATCACCGGCTCCGGCAGGTCGGCGACGAGGTCAGCAATACCGAGGGCGTGTAGCGTCCTACGGTTCAGCCGGCGACCCCAGGTTTCCAGGTCGGGGTCCGGTGGGTCGTCGAAGTCGAGGGTGTGCAGGTAGCCGCTGGTGCGGGCAACGGTGGTGGCGTGGTCGTTGACCTGGCGTAGCCGGTTGGTAATGCCTGCCTTTACGTCCGGTGCTGGGTCCTCCAGGCTGCTGCGGTGTTGCCACAGGAAGGCGGCCAAGTCGCGGATTGCGTCCATCAGGGTCTGGTGCGCGTCTGTGCCCACCGGCAAATCCTGTCATTATCCGGACCTCGCGGCCAGGACGACCATATGTCGGAGATCGGAATCCTTGCCCCTGTGAGCTGCAATGGAGTCCGTGCCTCCTCGTCGTCGTACCCGCGCTGTCCCCGCTCGCCAACCTTTCGAATCGCCTTGGCAGCGGGTGGCCGCAGCAGCGACAGCCCTGGCAGCGGTCGGCGCCTTGCTCGTGAGCAGCATTTCGATCATCTATACGGGACGCTCGGTCGATGCTGCCCGACAGCAGGTCGAACTGCAGGAGCGGGGTCAGATCACAGATCGGTTTGCACGAGCAGTAGAGCAACTTGGCGCGGAGCAGACCAGCGTACGACTAGGTGCGATCTATGCACTTGAGCGCATCATGCGTGACTCGCCAGCGGATCAACCGGCAATAATTGAGGTTTTGTGTGGATTTGTGCGGGATCGGTCCCCGAACAAGGGCACCAGCTACGACCCGTACGAGTTCAGCTGGGCGGCCTTCACGGAGAAGCCCTGGGTCCGCCGGCTTCCGCCTACGGACATCCAAGCGGCGGTCACCGTCCTCGGCCGTCGCGACAGCGGTGCCGACGGTGGCACCATTGTCGACCTTTCTGGCGCCCACCTTGACGGCGCGACTTTCGTCGGCCACTTCCAGCGCGCAAACCTCACTCGCTCCTCTCTTGTAAAGGCGAACTTGTGGGGTGACTTCGAAAAAGCGGACTTCACGGAGTCGGATCTTGCGGGAGCGAAAGCCACCGGAAGAGTGATGACCGCAGTTACCCTGAAGTACGCTCGTCTCGACCAAGCGGACTTCAGTTACGCCCATCTCGAGCGCTCGGACTTGTCCGGCATCTCCGGGTCGGTCGTGAACCTCAGATTCGCGTTGCTTGCCGAGGCTGACCTGTCTGATGCCCGAATGCACGGCGCAGGCTTACAGTTTGCTCAGCTCCAGAGCGCATTGCTGCGAAGGGCCGACCTATCGAGAGCGTCGTTCGGACCCGCAAACGTCCAGGCCGCCGATTTCGAAGGTGCCGACCTGCGCGGCGCAAACTTCATCGAGACGAACAACATGCCCCACCAACTCAACTGCGTAAAAGTTGATGAACAGACGCGGCTGCGAAGCCAGACGACGGTGAGCCAAATCGACTGCGCCACCGGTTAGGATGGAGAAATTGTTAGCGAGCACGCAGAATTTACCAGGTCGGTGACCCCTGCGCCTCGACTCGACCAATCTTTCGCCAGCACGCCATCGCCCGGGAGCGGGGTGGCGGGGCTTCGCACTGACCGCAGAATCCGGCGTCGTTGTAGAAGCCCGCGAAGGTTACCGCGGCGTACCGGTACGGCTGGGTGAAGGCGTCAGCTATCCGTTGTGCCTCTGCCAGGTCCACCGGTCGGCCGGATCCGTTGCTCGCCACGATCCCGGAAAGCGGCAGCCACCATTGCTGGCCGCTGTGACGCTGCGAGGGGACCGGTTGGGCGGTGGGTGCGACGAGTTCGATGTGGGCTGCCGGTCGCGCGCACCGCGCACGGTGGTTTCGCGACGAAGGCCTGGGGCATGACTCTCATCTTCCCCTGTTCGTTAGGCGACCACGCGCAGCCGTCGGACGGTATCGCTGGCATGGTCGGGCTGGGTGGTTTCCCATCGACGTTGCAGCGCTTCGACGACGGTGGTGATCATCGGCTCGGTGACGTGGCTGTAGATACCCCGTACACCGGCGAGGCGGTGACCGAGGCGGCGGGCTTGGGTGATCTCGGGGATGCCGTCCTCGATTAGCCAGGTCTTGTGGGTGTGGCGCAGGTCGTGGAAGTGCATGCCGGGCAGGACCGGTGGGATGCCCCGTTGAGGGTTGCCGGTGACGGCTGGGGTCCAGGCGCGGCGGTTGAAGTTGGAGCGCCGCTGGTGATGACCGCGAGCCCCGGGGAAGACGAGGTCGTGGGGTTGTTCGGCGAGGTGGACGGTGAGCAGGGTGGTCAGGAAGCGGGGTAGCCGGATGTGGCGGACGCTGTCGTTGGTCTTGGGTGGGCCGAGGAACAGCTTGCCTTCGACCTCGTGCAGTGCGCCGACGTCGGGGTGGACGTGGATACTGCCGGTGGTGAGGTCGACGTTGTCGCGGGTGAGTCCGGTGAGTTCTCCCCAGCGCATGCCGGTGTAGGCGGCGGTGAGGATGAGCAGTCCGTCGCTGGGGCGGGCTTGGCGGGCGACGATCGCGGCGACCTGCTCGGCGGTGGCATGCGGTCGTTCAGCGCGGATGCCTTTGGGGATGCGGACTCCCCGGCAAGGGTTGAAGGGAACGCGGCGGTCTTCGACGGCCTCTTGCAGAACCATCGACAGGACCATGATCACGTCGGCGACGGATCGTGGTGAGAGGCGTTTGCCGAGGGCGACGGCGAGGGTTTTGACGTGTTGGCGGCGGATGTCGACCAGCGGCAGCGGGCCGAGGGCGGGCAGGATGTGCAGCCGTAGGTGACTGCGGTAGGCGGCCCAGGTGGCGGGGCCCGCTTGGTGGGTTGTTTCCCAGATCGGGACCCAGTCGGCGAGGGGGATGCGTCCCCCTCGGGGGTCGATGAAGGTGTCCCGGGCGGTTTCGACGTCGATTTCCTTGGCGCGGATGACCGCGTCGGCGCGCAGGTCGTGGGCTGAGTCGGTGGTGACGGTGCCGTCGGGCATGCGCAGGCGTACGCGGAATCGGGTGCCGCGTTTTTCTACCCAGGCCATGGTGTGGTCTCCGTCCGGTTGGTGTCGGGTGCGGTGGTGATTGACGCGTGGCTGTCGGGGTGGGGCAAGTCGCCGGTGGGGTGCCGGCGTCGTCGGGGGGCGCGCCGGCCGGTGGGGGGTTGGGCGGCGGCGGCGATGATGGCGGCGAGGTCGGCGGCTGAGAAGCGCAGGTGCTTGCCGAGGAAGGTGCAAGGAATCTGGCGGCGGCCGGCGCGTCGGCGCAGCCATGACTCCGGCACGCGGAGTCGGGCGGCAGCCTCGGCTGGGGTGTAGAGCTGCGGACCCTTCTCGTTGTGGACTGCTGGGCGGTGGTCGACGGTGGGGGCGGTCGGTGGTGGTCGGCGTCGGGCTCGGGGCAGGTTGGCAGACATCGGTGGACTCCCGAACGTCGGAGGTTCTGGCGGCTGGACACCGCGGGTGGTGGCTCGTCGCGGACGCTGCGTGGATGCGCCCACGACGAGCCACCCTGTGCTGGCGGTGGCTAGGTGTGCTGGCAGAGCAGCAGTCGCAGGGCGGTCGCCGCTTGGGCGGGGACGACGCCGTTGCCGAGGACCCGCAGTGCGGTGGTGCGGGGCAGCCCGAGGTTGGGGTTGGTGACCCAGTGCTCGGGCAGGCCCATGAGCCACTCCACGAACGGCGGTGCGAGGACGGGTTTGCCGTGCCGGCCGGTTTGCGTGGGTTCGGGTGCGGGGCGGCCGAGCAGTAGCTCCCAGCGGGCGACCGCGTCGGCGTAGCCGCCCCACCGTTGCTCGTCGGGCTGCCCGAGGGCGGCGATGGTGGTGCGCAGGTCCGCGCCGCCGTCGCCGTGGCGCCCGGGGCCGCGCCCGTCGGACGCGCGCGGGGTGGGCAGGATCCGGGCCGGGACCCGCACTGCCGCGGAGGGGAGGGTGAGGTCTCCGTGGGAGCCGCGCTGCCCTGGGCAGCCCTTTTCGCCGTCGGTGGCCCGCGGGGTGGGCAGCAGCACCTCGGACAGTGGGGGCCGGAACCCGGTGCCCGCGCGTCGTCCGGGCGTGCCGGTGTCGCTCGCCCTGGGGGTGGGCAGTAGCCGTGCGGCGTCGGTGCGCGTGTGCCGGTGGTGGCCAGTGCGAGCGATGTGCCCCGCGGTGGTGGTTGGTAGGAGGCCGTCGGTGGAGCCCGACGGTTCGATGAGGTCGGGCAGGCCGTGCTGGTGGCCGGGTCCTTTGCCGTCACGGGCGCAGGGTGTCGGCAGCGTCCGCATCTCCCCCGGGTCGTGGGGTGGGTGCGGCCAGCAGGAACAGCCGGTCGCGGCGGTGGGCGGCGCCGATGTCGGACGCGCGTAGGCACGTCCAGCTTGTGTCGTACCCGATCGTGGCCAGGTCGGCTTCGACGACGTCGAGTCCCCGCCGCAGGAGGGCGGCGACGTTCTCCACGAACACGAGCGGTGGTCGAAGGACGCGAACGGCGTCGGCGACGGCACTCCACAGGCTGGAGTGCTCTCCGGTGATGCCGGCGCGCTTGCCGGCGTTGGAGATGTCCTGGCACGGGAACCCGGCGGTGAGGACGTCGACGGGCGCGACGCGGGTCCAGTCGACGGTGCGGATGTCGCCGAGGTTGGGCACAGCGGGCCAGTGGTGGGCGCAGACGGTGGTGGCGTGCCGGTCGGTCTCGGCGTACCAGGTGAGCTGGCCGCCGAGCACCAGCTCGACGGCCATGTCGAGGCCGCCGTAGCCGGTGCACAGCGATCCGATGCGGGGGGCGGTGGTGTGGGCAATGCTCACGCCACCTCCCCGCGCCCGGCGTCGCCTGTCGACGGCTCGCCCTGCGGGCAGGACCAGGGGCCACAGCCAGGCGCTTCTGCGGGTTGGGAACGTGGGCGCAGCTGTACTTTGTCGAGTGGTACTCGCTGTCTGTGCAGGAAGAATTGGCCGCGCAAGGGATGTCCGTCCGCGTTGGCCCGGGCGGAGCCGTTGCGGATGGACCGGTCGAAGGCGACGGCGTCCGCCCATTCCCGTGGGCTGTGCTCGCGCAGGGCGAACCAGAAGCCGTCGTCGTGGAAGGGGCAGCCCACGCACGATGACTTCGGGGTGTCGGCGAGACCGTGCTCGGCCAGGAAGCGTAGACAGTCGGTACGTCGCCAACCGACGTCGAGCAACGGGTGCACGTTGCGCATGTAGGCGACGTCGGAGTCCCGGGCCCGACCGATCTCGTCGAGGCTGATCCCGATCGCGACCTCTGCCCGGACCCCTGCCGGGACGCGCCTCGGGTGTGGGTAGCCCAGCCGGCGCCGCACCTCAGCCTTGATGGGTTTGATCTTGTATTCGGAGGTGCACTGCCGGCGGGCCATGCCCCGCTCGCCGTTAGGACCGAGGGTGAACATGGGCATGGAGGCGAACCGGTGGAGTGGGTCGAGCGCGTCAGCTCGGATGTCACCGGCGCTCACGCGTACCACCTCGATTCCGGCCTGCTCGGCGATGCCGGTCAGGCGGTCCAGGTGCCGGTAGACCGCTGCCGGTTCCCAGCCGGTGTCGGCGAAGATCGCCGCGGTGAACCCGGGGATCGCCCCCTGGGCGGCGAGCAGCAGGAGCGTCGAGCTCTGCACGCCGGCGCCCAGGGACAGGTAGCGGTGGGTGGGTGGGCTCACGCGACCACCCCTGGCCCGTCCTCAGGCCTGCGCGTGTTGGTGAAGATCAGAACGTCTTCGTGGGCGATGAGGTGCATCGGCACCCCGGACGAGCGGGCCTTGCGGACCTGTTGGAGTTGGAAGAACGACGGGCGGGCGACGAGCTGCCCGTGACGGACGGCGGCGAGGAGGGCAACGCACCGCTCGGTCGGCACGAGGCCGGCGCGCAGGCCGGCGGCGATGACGGCGCTGGGCAGGTCGACCAGCTCGCCGCGCTTGCGCCACGGACGGGCGGTGACCACGACGGCGCCGCCGGGGCGTAGCAGGGTGGCGCAGCCGCGCAGAATCTCGGCGAAGCCGTCGGTGAGACCGGTCAGGTCGCGGTAGGCGAGGTTGCCCTTGTCCTCGCCGTCGTTGTACCGGTCGTCGTACTTGACGACGCCGTGCTCGCCGGGGCGGACAAGGCCGTGGACGGTGGGACCGTACGGCGGTGAGGTGACCACGAGCGCCACCTGCCCGGTGAGGGCCTTCGGCACCAGCGACATCAGCCGGGTCGCGTCGCCGCGGATGACGGACGCGCGTCCGCTGGCGCCCTGGTCGTGGGCGTGGCGGATGTTGGCGTCGGCGATGTTCGACCATTGCGGCTCGTATTCGATGCCGAAGGCGTCGCGGCCGGCGTGGACGGCCTCGACCAGGGTGGTGCCGATGCCGCACATCGGGTCCAGGACCAGATCGCCGGGCTGGGTGTAGGCGGCGATCGCGTGGGCGGCGATCGCGGGCAGCATCCGGGCGGGATGCTTGACCGATTCCGGCACGTACCGGCCGCGTCGCTGGACGGGGCCGGTCGACTGGGCGGTGGCCCAGACGGACAGGCCCTCAGGATTGGCGCGGTGGCGGCCTTCGTAGTCGCGGTGCCGGCCCGGGTAGTCCTCGCCGGCGGCGGAGCTGTTGGTGTCCGGCTCGCCCGCGCCGGAAGATCCCGCGGTGGTGTGTTCAGCCACGGCGCTCACCGCCGTCGCGACCACGGCGCCGTCCCGACCCCGAGGCAGATGCCGGGTGGGGGGTGAAGACCATCAGGTCGGCGTGCACCCGCAAGTGGGCGACCGACCACTGCTCGGGGTTGGCGTGGACCAGGGTGAGCAGCTCCTCATCCGTGCCGAAGTAGATGAATTGGTCGCCGTCGGTGTCGGCCTCGACGGCGACGATGTGCTGCAGGTAGCCCAGTCCCGCCGCGGAGGCGGCGGCCACGAGCGGCCCGAAGTCCTCCGGCGTGGGCTGCGTGCCGGCGGGGACGCCGACGACGAGGACGAGGCAGCCGCCGGGGCGCAGCAGCCGCGCGCAGGCAGCGAGGAGCCAGGCGAGGCGGACCCGGCCGATCGTGCCCGCCTCATGCAGCGGCCACGAGGCGACCACCAGGCTGATGGCCGCGTCCAGCGGCCCGTCGTCGGGCGGCCGGACGACCGCCGTGTCGGTGCCGGGCAGGTCGGGGTCGGTGAGGTCGTCGCCGAACCAGTCGACCAGCTCGGGCGGGTCGTGCGCGTCGCCGGCCTCCGGCTCGCCGGGCGCGGTGAGCGGGTTGGTTGCGGTCGTGGGCGCCGGCGGTCCGGCGGTGGCGGGTCCGATGATCAGGTTGGAGCTGTCGGTGAACCAGGCGCGGTGGTGCTGGCGACGACCCTGGGCGCAGATGGGTGCGAGGACGTGGTCGGTGGTGAGGTCGACCACCGCTTCCCCGGGTCGGCTGTAGGCGGCGACGAGGCGGTAGGCCAGACGGGTGGGCAGGCTGGTGTGCGGGTCGGCGTCGGTACGGGCCGTGCGCCAGACCGTGATCGGTACCGGCGGGTCGCCGGCGATCAGGTCAATGAGAGTGGAGTCGGCCGGCTCGCTGTGGTCGGCCTGCGGGTGTGGGTGCGGCGTGTGCTCGCTCATGTGCTGTCGGCTCCGCGCCGCGCCGTGAAGCGCTGACATCCCCGAACCGGGTTTTGTGAGCCCCGGCGAACACTTGCCGAACCCACAACCGCTCACAACGCTCGACCCGGCAGCGGCTTGTCCCGGTCTTCCTCGTCCTGCCTGGTGCGCGCGACGTAACAGCCGCCATCGGCATTCGCCCTACCGAGACGGGACCGGCCTCGTCCCTACTCACCCCTGTCACTGACGCTGGGTCACTGACAGAAGGCGCTGACGGTGCCGGCGCCGGTTAAGGAGAACGCGTCGGGCGTCGACGTAGACATGAGCATTGACCGGCACTGTGAGACGCGCCGAGCGTCGTGTGTGCGGGGCCGTTGTCATCGGCGCGGCGCCGCCTGTCACAGGGTGCGGAATGTCCAGCGGTGACAGCCTGCCCCCGACTGTCACAGGTACGTCCGCAGCCCGCGCGTGCCGTCCCCGGCGAGCGGTGACAGTGGCGCTGTGAGCCGACCCGGTTGTCACAGCCGGCCGCGCGTGTCCCCTGTGAGGTCGTCCGCGCCGTCTCGCGGGTCGCGACGTGAGCCTGCGTCACCAGCTCCGAACAGCGCGCCGTCACAGGCTCTGTCAGGGTGTCACAGGGCAGGTCAACTAGCCTTTGTCAGGCTATTGCCAACGATTAGCGGCGATGGCGCGCCGTGCGGGCGGGCCACTGACAGAGGCCCGGTTCGAGGGCGACGAACAGCGCCGTGAGCGGCTCTGTCAGGACCTTGTGAGCTCTCTGTGGCGCAATCGATGCCACCGATCGCCGTGACAACGCCGGCGACGGCATTCGCATCCCTTCGGTGTCACAGGAGTGTTGACATGAGCGCGTCCGACGCTACGAACTGGCCGACTTCCGCCCTCGACGCGGCGGCGACCGCCTACGCCGCGCTGACCTGCGAGCCTGCGCCGCTGGCTCTCGACTGCACGGCGTTCTTCTCCGACGCGGGTCTGCCGCGGCCGGTGATGCCGCTGCCCGCAGTGCGGGACTGGCTGTTGCGACACCCCCGCGCATACACGGCGCGTGACGAGGTGTGGCGGGAGCTGATCCGACGCGCCCGGCTCGACGGGCCGCACTGGGTCGTCGCCGCGGTCGGCATGGCGATGCCGGCGCTACAGCGGTACGCGGCCCACTTGTGCGAGGGCTACACCGGCGACCCTGCGGATATCGACGCCGAGATCCTGACCGGGTTCCTGAGCGCGCTCCGCGACCGGGCCGACCTTTCCAAACCCGCGCCGTACGCGAGCCTGTGCAAGGCGGCGTGGCGAGCCGGGCGGGACCTGCGGCTGCGGCAGCATGAGTACCTGCCGGTGCAGGACATCGAGCACCTCGTTTCCGGCTCCCGCACTCCGCCGGTGCCGTACGGGCATCCGGATCTTCTGGTCCGCCGCGCGGTGACCCTCGGGATCCTCGACCCGGAGGACGAGCAGCCCTACATCGACGTGCGGCTCGGTCGTCGGGCGATTGAGCCCATCGCCGCGAGGAATGGTGTCAGCGTCGACGCCCTCCGCATGCGGCTGTCCCGCATCGACAGCCGCGTCGCCGAGGCCCTCGCGGACGGGCTGCTGACCGGGGTCGCGTCGCCGGAGACCACGGCGCGGCTGCGGCAGCAGGCCGAGCAGCGCGGCGGGCGTCGCGCAGGACGTGCCGCGGCCGGCCGCCGCGAAGCCGCCCGGCAGCACGCTTCGGCAGCAGCCGCCTGACAACCAACCGGCACGGCTGTGGCCCGACATACCCGTCGGGCCACAGCCGTTTCCGCGTACCGAGCGCCCGTCCCAGCAGAGCTGTTCCGGCGGCAGCGCGCTGGCAGAAGAGAACCGGCGCAGAATCGCCAGCCGACCTGCCCCGCCGGCACGTTTTGCGGCGCAGGCGCCGCTCAGCCGTCCCCCTCCGCTCCGACGATCAGAACCTCTCCGCCATCGTCCTAGGCACCCTGGAACGGGCGAACCGATGCGGCCTTGTCAAGAACTGTGAGCCCCAACGGCACTCACACCGCTCGAACACAGCCCGTTCCGATCCGGTTGTGAGTCCTCGCCCGCAGGCAACGCCGGCGACAGTGAAAGGCCCTGACCTGCCCTGTGAGCCCTGCCTGGACCGGGGTGAGCGCGGCAAGTGTTCGCCAGGGCTCACCAATCCCGGTTTGGGGGTGCGGGACTTTCAGCGAGCCATACCGCTCGCCGGTCCCGCCCGCCGCCGGGCGACACGAGCAGCCGCGATCCGCGCGCCTCGGGTGCCGCGCCAATTGATGCGCTGACACCACATTGATGACCGCAACCCACCCCTGAGGGAGGACGAGCTCCTCCCGGGGCTCACGCGGTTCGTGCGCTTCTCGCCTGCGCCCTGCGGCGGTCCCATCGGACCGTTTCGAGCAATCGCCGCCCCCGGTCACACGTCTTCGTGATCGGGGGCGGCGGGAGGTGAACCGCAATGTCCCGCACCCCACAGCACACTCTCCGAATCCCGCGACTCGTTCGTCTCGCACTCCGGGCGGCCGTACCGCTGGTCGGCGTCGGCCTGTCACTCGCCGCCCCGGCCGCCGCGTCTGCCGATCCGGGCGGCGCCGTCTACCTGGCGGCGAACTCGCTGCCGGTGGTGATCGCCAATCTGCAGGCCTGGGTCATGGGCATCCTGGCCGCTATCGCCACCCTCTTCCTCGTCCTGGCCGGCGTGTACTGGGCCACCGCCGGTGGTGACCCGTCGCAGGTTGAGAAAGGCAAGCTCGCCCTGCGCAACGCGCTGATCGGCTACGGGCTGGCCGTCCTCGCGCCGATCTTGCTGCAGGTCGTACAGGGCATCGTCGGGGTCTGATCGTCATGGGATGGGTCCTCGACCAGGTTCTTGATTGGCTCACCACGGCGATCCTGGCCTGCCTCAACGCGATCTTCGACCTCATTACCGGCATTCTGCTCACCACACCGAAGGTCACCGTGCTGCCGCAGGTGCAGGCGCTCACCGGCCGGTCGGTCTGGATCGTGGACACCGTCTTCGTGTTGGCGTTCGTCGCCGCCGGCGTGCTCGTCATGATCGCCGGCGGCGACGAACAGTCCCGGTACACGGTCAAGGACCTCCTACCGCGGCTGGTCGTCGGGTTCACTGCCGCGCACTTCTCCCAGTTGGCCTGCGACCAGCTCATCGATGTGGCCAACGCCCTGACCGCGGCGATCAGCGAGGGCGGCTACGACGGCGACGGCGCGTTCACCGCGATCCGCGCCCACCTCGCGGCGGCACAGGACCACACCGTCCCGCTGCTGTTCCTGATCCTGATCCTGCTCATCACCGTTCTGGTCGTGACGGCGGCGTTTCAGCTGATTGGCCGGTTCGTGGCGCTGCTGGTGATGACGAGCATCGCGCCGCTGGCGCTGGCCTGCCACGCGCTGCCGCAGACCGACGGTCTCGCCCGGCTGTGGTGGCGCGCCTACGCCGGATGCCTGGCGATCCCCGTGGCGCAGGCGTTCTTCCTCACCGCGGGGCAGCAGACACTGCTCGACCCGGCGACCATGCTGCCCGTGTTCGGCCTGCCCGTCGACCCGGGCGGCACGCTGAATCTCCTGGTCGTGGTGGTGCTGCTGTGGACCACCGTCAAGATCCCCACATTGTTGGCCCGCTGGGCGGGCCAGGCCGGACGTGGCACGAGCAGCATGCTCGGCGCGGTGGTCCGCGTCGTTGTGGTGCAGCAGCTCGCCCGCGCCGTCCCTGGCCTGAACACCCTTCGGAGGACCATCAAATGACCCGCCCTGATCCCGAAGCGCCAATGAGGGCGCGGATGCCGGCCGACGTCGACGCCTCCGACAAGGTGGCCTACGGGCTGACGTTCCACCAGCTGGCGATCGTCGCCGCCGGTGCGCTGCTGTTCTACGCCGGGTGGCGCACGCTGCACGATGTCGTGCCGGCGCCGGTGTTCATCGGTGTTGGTGTGGTGCTTGGCGGGCTGGTTATCGGCCTGGCTGTGGGCCGCCGCGACGGCCTGTCCATGGATGTGTGGCTGCTGCACGCGATCCGCCACACGCGCGCCCCCCGGTCGGTGTCCACCGCCACCGTCGCGGCGGACACCGGGACGCCGGATTGGGTCGAGACCCCCAGCAGCGGCCGGATGCCGCTGCCAGCGCCGTTGCGGCTGCCAGCCGACGCTATCGACGACGACGGGGAGATCAGCCTCGGTGACGCGCGGGCGGCGATCGTTGGCACCACCACGGTGAACCTCGCGCTTCGCACACCCGCCGAGCAGGTGGCCCTGATCGAGGGGTGGGGTCGGTGGCTCAACAGTCTGTCGACGCCGACGGAGATCGTCGTGTCCGCGCGACCGGTTGATCTGACCTCCCATAGCCGGGCTCTCGCCGCCGTTGCGGACGTCCAGCCGCATCCGCGGCTGGGCGCGGCGTGCGCCGATCACGCGGAGTTCCTCGGCGACCTCGCCGCCCGCCGGGATCCGCTGCGTCGGCAGGTCCTGGTCGTCGCCCGCGCGGCGTCCGGCGAGCGGGCGCATGCCGCGCGGCGGCGAGCCGATGACACGGTGCGGGCGTTGGCTGGCCTCGGCGTTTGTCCACGGGTGCTGGACGGCTCGGCGGTCACCGTCGCCCTGGCCGGCGCCGCCGACCCGTACCGCCCGCCGCAGCCGGGCCGCTTGGCCGCACCCGACGCTGTCATCACCGCCGCCACGCCCACCCGCAGGACAAGGAGAAGCCCATGATCAGGAAGAGACGGTCCGTCGACGACAAGGCGCAGCCGCGGCCGGGCGCACTGCCGTCGGTGGTCGCGCCGGCCGCCGTCGAGGTCACGCCCCGGTGGCTGCGCGTGGGTGACGGCTTCGCCGCCACGCTCGTCGTGACCGGATACCCGGCCGAGGTTGGCCCGGCGTGGCTGGAGCCGCTGCTGTCCTGGCCGGGCCGGCTCGACCTCGCGTTGCACATCGAGCCGCTGCCGGCGCCGATCGCCGCGTCCCGGCTGCGTAAACAGCGGGCGCGGCTGGAGTCGTCGCGGCGGGCCGACTCCGAGCGCGGCAAGCTCGCCGACCCCTACGTCGATGCCGCCGCAGATGACGCCGGTGACCTGGCCGAGCGGCTGGCCCGAGGGGCGGCGAAGCTGTTCCGCGTCGGCCTGTACCTGACCGTGCACGCCCGCACCGAAGACGAACTCCTGCAGGCGTGCGCGCAGGTTCGGGCCGCCGCCGCGTCCACCCTGCTGGAGGTGCAGCCCGCGACGTGGCGGCAGCTTGCCGGCTGGACCACCACCCTGCCTCTCGCCTCGGATGGGCTGCGGATGCTGCGCACCATGGACACCCAGGCCCTCGCGGCCGCGTTTCCGCTGTCGAGCCCGGACCTGCCCGCTCCGCTGCCCGGCGACCCGCCGGCCACCGGCGGTGTCCTCTATGGGATCAACCCGGCCAGCGCCGGCATTGTCTGGTGGGACCGCTGGACGCAGGAGAACCACAACTCGATCGTCCTGGCCCGCTCCGGGGCTGGGAAGTCGTACTTCGTGAAGCTGGAGATCCTGCGCAACCTCTACCAGGGTGTGCAGGTCGCGGTGGTGGACCCCGAGGACGAGTACCTGCGACTGGCCGACGCGGTCGGCGGCAGCATCGTCCGGTTGGGCCTGCCCGGCGTGAAGATCAACCCCCTGGACCTGCCGGTCGGCGACCGGCGTCCCGACACGCTGACCCGCCGCGCCCTGTTCCTGCACACACTCATCAGCGTGCTGCTCGGCCACCAGCCGCCACCGGCGGAGCGAGCCGCACTGGACCGGGCCATTCTCGCCGTCTACCGGGCCGCCGGGATCACCGCCGACCCGGCCACGCACCACCGGCCGGCACCGCTGCTGCGCGACCTGGCCGCCACGCTACGCGCCGACGACGACCCGGCCGCCGCGACGCTGGCCGCCCGGCTCGCGCCGTGGGTGCAGGGCAGCTTCGCCGACCTGTTCGACGCACCCACCACCCAGGCCCCGGTCGGACACCTGGTCGTGTGGTCGCTGCGGCACCTGCCCGACGAATTGCGCACCGTCGGCACCCTGCTCGCGCTGGACTCGATCTGGCGCACCGTCGACGCCCCACAACGCCCCTCGCGGCGGCGGCTCGTGGTGGTCGACGAGGCGTGGCTGCTGATGCGCGACGGCGAAGGCGCCCGCTTCCTGTTCCGCATGTCGAAGGCGGCACGCAAGCGCAACGCCGGGCTGACCGTCATCACCCAGGACGCCGCCGACGTGCTGGGCACCGACCTCGGCCAGGCGGTGGTGTCCAACGCCTCCACCCAGGTGCTGCTTAGGCAGGCGCCGCAGGCCATCGACGCCGTCGGCGAGGCGTTCGGGCTCACCGACGGTGAACGGCGACTGCTGCTCTCGACCCGCCGCGGCCAAGGGCTGCTGATCTCCGGGGCGAGCAGGACCAGCTTCGAGTCGATCGCCTCGGATGCCGAGCACGCGCTGGCGACGACTGACCCGGCCGAGCTGGCCGACCTCGACCAGGAAGAGGACGACCTGTGACACCACCGACCGAAGCCCTCAGCTCAGCGCTCGCGTCACCGCCACCGGCGCCCAGCCCCACCATCGGGTCGGGCGCCGGTCCCATCCCGCCCCCCACCGGGCCAGCGGGCGCGCTGCTCGACGCCGCCGTGTGGGCCACACAGCGGCCGTGGCTGGCAGCTGTCGCCGCCGGCGGGCTGATCGTGTGGATCGCGGCCCGCAACCTCGTCGAGATCGGGCGGCACCGCCACCACGCCCGCGGCGCGCGCCTCGTGACGATCGCGCCACCGCCGGAGGTCGACCCGCACAGCGCGCCAGCGTTGTGGGCGAACCTGGCCGGCGTGCTGACCCCCTCACGGCGGCGGCGCCTGCTGCACGGCGCCCCACACGTCGTGTGGCAGTACACCTGGTCCGGCCGGCAACTGCTCATCTCGATCTGGGTACCCGGCACCGTCCCTGCGGGGGCGGTCGAGGCCGCGGTGCGGGCAGCGTGGCCCAGCTCGGCCACCACCACCGACGACAAACCCCCGCCGCCAATCCCCCTGGACGCGCACCCCGCAGCCGGTGGGCACCTGCTGCCCGTATACGCGGAGTGGCTGCCGCTGACCACCGACCACGACACCGACCCGCTGCGCCCGCTGATGGCCGCCGGCGCGCAGCTCAACCCCCGCGAGTACGCCTGCGTGCAGGTCCTCGCCCGCCCGGCCACACCCCGGCGGGCGGCGCGGGCCCGCCGCGCCGCCGGGCGGCTACGGGCCGGCACGACCGCCGTCCCGGCGATCAACCCGGCCGCGCCGGTGCGGTGGCTGCTGGACGCGTTCCTGCCCGGCAACGGCACCACCGGCCGCGCTGCGGCGCCCGCGTCCCGTCGGGATCCCACCGTCGAACGCGACGTCCGGGCGATCCTGGACAAGACAGCGCACCCGCTGTGGCAGACCGGCATCCGGTACGCCGTCGCCACCACCAACCGGCGCCCCAGCACAGACCCGACCGGCCGGCTGCGGGGCATCGCCGACACCCTCGCCTCGGCGTTCGCCATCCACACCGGCCGCAACCGGCTCGCCCACCGCGCCCGGATGCCCGCCCCGGTGGCCGTTCTCGCCGCACGCCGCCTCGGACCCGGATTCCTCACCTCCGCCCCGGAACTCGCCGCCCTCGCCGCGTTGCCGCGCGACCTCGCCGTGCCCGGCCTCGACCGGGCGCGGGCCGCGTCCATGCCGGCGCCGGTCGCCGTCCCCGGCGGCGGGCGTGGGGTGAAGATGCTCGGCGACGCCGAAATCGGTGGCCACAGCGTGGGGCTGTCGGTGGCGGACGCGAGGTATCACCTGCATGTGATCGGTTCCACGGGCTCCGGCAAGACCACCCTGCTGGTCAACATGGCCCTCGACGACATCAAAGCCGGCCGCGGCACGGTCGTCATCGACCCGCACGGCGACCTCGTCCTGGACATCCTCGACCGGCTCCCCGCAGGCGTCGCCGACCGCGTCGTGCTCTTCGACCCCGACCAGGACAACCCGCCGACGCTGAATCCCCTCGAAGGCGACGACCCCGACCTGGTCGTCGACAACCTCGTGTCGATCTTCGGGAACATCTTCGCCAAGGCGTGGGGGCCGCGGATGGACGACGTCATGCGGGTGGCCTGCCTGACCCTGCTGCGCCACAACAACGTCACCCTGCAGCACATCCCCCCGCTGCTCAACAGCCCTCAGTTCCGCTCGGCGATGACGGTGGACCTGGACGACCCGGCCGGGCTCAGCGGCTTCTGGCAGTGGTACGACAGCCTCAACGACAGCCTCCGCTCGCAGGTCATCGGACCGGTCCTCGCCCGGCTGCGCGCGTTCCTGCTGCGCGACTTCGTCAAACGCACCATGCGCTACCCCCGCTCGAGCTTCGACATGGGCCGCGTCCTCGACGGCGGCGTGCTGCTCGTCCGCATCCCCAAGGGCGTGCTCGGCGAGGACACCAGCCGCCTACTCGGCTCCCTGATCCTCGCGCAGGTGTGGCAAGCCACCACCGCCCGCGCCGGCGTCGAACCCGACCGGCGCCGCGACGCGACCCTGATCATCGACGAGGCCCAGAACTTCCTGACCCTGGCCAACTCCCTGGACACGATGCTCGCCGAGGCCCGCAAGTACCGGCTGTCACTCGTGCTCGCCCACCAGGACCTCGCCCAGTTCCCCCGCGACCTACTCGCGGCGGCGTCGGCCAACGCCCGCAACAAGATCTACTTCACGGTGGCGCCGGAAGACGCGAAGGTCCTGTCCCGGCACACCCTGCCGGAACTGGGCGAGCACGACCTCGCCCACCTCGACGCGTACACCGCCGCGGCACGGCTGGTCGTCAACGGCCGCCAGACCCCGGCGTTCACGATGAAGACCCGGCCGCCGAAGCCGATCGTCGGGGAGGCGACCGCCATCCGCCAGGCCGCCGCCGCGGCGGTACCGAGCCAGGACACCAGCGCCGTCGACGACCTCGTCGAACGGCTCAGCCGCAGACCCGACGACCGTCGATCCCGCCCGAAGAGCGACCGGAGCTAACTGTCTTTGTCAGACGGTGGCGTCGCCCGGGTCGCGCACCGGCTCGCCACCGGGATCGTCACCGGTGACCGTCGGACATCCGCAGCACAGTGCTGACCTGGGCTGTCAGTGCCGCACACACCCCGTGACAGGCCCTCCGCACCGACCTCCCTCGTCCCAGACACCCCTCCCGATCGGGAGGGGAACCCCATCCTGCCCAGGAGCAACTGTCGTGTACTCCCGCGTTCCCCCCGCTTCCCGCAACCCGGATCCGCTCGCCGTCTTCGGTCGCATCGTCCCCCGTGACCATGCCCTCCTGGCTCTGCTCGCCGAGCACTACCTGCTGTCCACCGACCAAATCACCAGCGCCCTCTTCGACACCCGGCGCACCGCCCAACGACGGCTGACGATCCTGCACCGCCTCGACGTACTGCACCGCTTCGGCCGCAGCGGCGCCCACGGCCGGTACGGCTCGCTGCTCTACGCCCTCGGCCCCGTCGGACTGCAGCTACACCCGACCGTCTACCACGACCCCACGGGCACCAGCGGCAGAGCGCCGCGCAGCTCCCTGGAACGCGCCAAGCGCATCGCCGCCAGCGGCCAGGTCAACCACCTACTCGGCGTCAACCAGTTCTTCACCGACCTCATCGCCACCGCCCGCCACACAACCGGCGCCCGGCTGTCGCGCTGGTGGTCCGAGCAGCACGCCACCACCGTCTACGCCCAGGCCGGCATCCGCCCCGACGGGCACGGCGTGTGGACCGTCGATGACACCTCGACCGGCTTCTTCCTCGAGCACGACAACGACACCGAGAACCTCGCCCGGGTCGTGGCCAAGCTGCGCGGCTACGAACGCCTCACCACCTTCGGCCCCCGCTACCCCGTGCTGTTCTGGGTCCCCAGCCGGCGCCGCGAGGCCAGCCTCCTCGCAGTGCTCGCCGGACTGCGCACCGCCAGCCCGATCGCCACCGCCATCCACGGCCCCGACCCGGCCGGTCGGGTGTGGACTTTGGTCTCGGACCCCACCCACCGCCGGTACCTGCACGAGCTGCCCTGCGACCACGGCCCCGACACGGTCACCAACCCACGGCGCTTCGACCACCCGTAGAACTCACACCGCAGGCCAGCTGTGACTCCCAGCGATAGTTGACACTTCCCAGCTATGGTTGGCATCGCTCGAATTCGATCTTTTCGGGGCCGGTCGGCGGCCGGTAGGCGTCTCGCCGAGGAAGTTGATGTTCGCACGCCCGTAGCGGTGCCAGGGATTTAAGCTGATCGCATTCCTGTCAGGCTGGAGGTGCCCGCCGTGGTCGGTTCTGGTGCTTCGGCAGGAGGCGTCACTGCTCGACGCGCAGGGCCCATCTCACGTCTGCTGAAGTCTCGACCACGATCTTCATCTGACGCTCCGCAAGAAGGTTGATCTGATTCTTGCTGACGAAGATTTCCTTACCGCACTCGAAGGTGAATTTGTCGAGTGGCTCGAACTTGACAACGAGTGAGCCGTCGCCCTGGCAGTTAAGATTGATCCACAGTTCGCCTCGATCGGCGCTGATGCGTCCGGCTATGGCAGGCCCGGATTGTGGCCCAGCGGCCATTAGCGTGGTCAGGCCCCGCTCGACGGTGGGTAGGCCAACTTGACTGGCGGCGGAAGGAGAGGCTGATGTTGTTGATGCAGGCGAATTTATGGTTGCAGCGGGCTCCACGGTCGAGCTTGCAGCGGGACCGGGGCTAGTATCCGATCCATCTGTGCAACCGGCCAGAGCAATTGCGCAGAAGATAAGCGCGAGCCCTCGAGTCACGGGCGGCGGCATATGCACTCCATCGTTTAAACAGATATTGATTCTATCTAGTTTGCTGGGCTCGCCGGGAACGCCGCTGTGAGGAGCGACGTTCCCGGCTACATCGTTACGAAGAAGTTTCCCAGTAGCGCCAGCCGACGGCGTTGTTGGGGATCTTCCCGCCAGAACCCGACGACAGGCGCGTGACGCTGCAGCTGGGATTGACGCGGGAGTAGGTCCAGGACACGGTGTGACCCCAGGAGCCGTACTGCATGTTGCCGTACTTGCCGCTGGCGATGTCCCGGCTGTACTGGTGCCCGACGGTGATCTGCTTGCTCGCGGTCGCACTGGCACTGACCTCGACCTGGGCCTGTGCGACAAGTCCCGAGATGGTAGCTCCGGCGCTGACCGAAGCCGTGGCGCTGATAGTCGTTGCGCTCTGTACCGACACGGTCATGTTTCCGCCAGGGCCGTCTTTGTAGTAGGTGCTGCTCGCCGGTAGGTGCGTCGACGATGACGAGGTGATGTCGTAGAGGAATTCTTGGGGACAAGCGAATGGCGCCATGGGTGGCGGAGAAGGCTTACTCGCCGCCGCTGCCGGTCCAGCGGCAGCATTCAGTGCCACCGCGCCGGACGCGACAACGGTCGCGACGATAATTGCCGACCTTCTGGCTGAGCTGACGAGCCGAGCGGAAGTTCCCAACACAATCCTCCATTACTGTGATCGAATGGCCGAAGCCAAAGTGATTCGGGCCCTGGCCAGGCGCGCGACCGAATCTGTGCTGCAGACGCTAACGGTCCGACATGTGCCACACAAGCCCTTCAATCCCGGCTAGCCCGCGGCAGATACTGCGCTAATCACCAAACGTGTTCTTACGACGGCCGCAAATCGGTCATCCCTTACGCATCGAGCAGTAACCTGACCTGTCAGCCTCGGGTTCGTGACCTAAAGAAGTCGACCTGCGATCCGACGAAATTCTGCGCCAGGCCCCAGGCCCACCAGCACGCCTGTCCGGGACGGACGCCCGGATCGGCCCTCCTGGCACAAGGTGCCTTGCCCGCGAATCGGAGCACATCTCGGCGGGGTGTGCGTCGCCGCGAGGCGGCCGTCGGCACGAGGATCGGCGCAGCCCGTGGCGAGGACGTCGTGGTGGTCCTCACCCCCCGGCGGCAACCCCTGATGTTGAGCGTGCCGAGTTGCTGCACGAACACTGCTGGCTGTCTGGCCGGGTTCCGGCTGTCGTTGGTGTCCGACACGTCGGTGAAGCAGCGATGCTGCTGCGCGAGGTGATGACCCCGACGCCGCTGCGCGAGGAGTGGAGCGAGGACACGCGGTGGTGCTCTCCGCGGATCCCCGCGCGGGTCGTGGTGACGTGGCTGCGAAAGAACTGGCGGGTATGCAGTACCTGTTGGCACGAGACCCGGGCCTCGGCCCTCGATCCTCGACGGGCAAGGCCCGCAGCGGTCGGACGAATAGGCCGGAGAGCAATGACCTTCGTGATGCGTGAGGGATGCTGCCTCCGGCCGTTCAGGGTCGGCGTGGCCTTCCGATGTCAGATCCGGGTCATGGTGGAGGCGTATCCGCCTCCACCGGGGTGGGTCCATGCGCCGGTAACCGTGGTGTCGTCGGCGCTGAACGTGCCCTCGTAGTAGGCGGGACCGCCCTTCGCGCCGGCCCAGATGGTCAGCTTGTCGCAGACGAGTTCGTAGACGTAGTCGAAGGTGTTGCCGGCCGCGTCGTAGAACCGCGACACCACGTCCGCGCCGACCGGCTCGCCGAACGGGTGTAGGTGTCCGATGACCTCCAAGCCAGTGACCGGCTGCCCGAACTGGCTGAGTTCCACGTGCTGGAGCAGGAAGAACCGGCCTGCCATCCACTCGTACCGCACGGTTCCCTCGGCGCCGCCGGTCACCGACCAGGTGCCGACCAGACGGTCCAGGGCCTGCAGTTCGACGCTCGGCTCGGTGTTCTCAGACATCGTGTCCTCCTTGATGAATGCTTGCCGATACCTCGAAGGCGGCACCCGCGCTTTGACACCCACTGGGCGTAACTCAGGTCACATCGTGGTCGTGTCGGAATCCCCGGATCGGCCACGAGGTAGCGGCAGGAACTCACCAAGGAGGAAGTCATGGCCACCGTCGTCGCCACCGTTCCCGCCATCCGCCGCTCGTCCGACCGGCTGCTCCTCGCCGGCGCCCTTGCCGGGCCGGTCTTCTTCGCCTCGGCCGTGACGCAGATGCTCACTCGTGAGGGCTACAACATCACGCGGCACCCGATCAGCCAGCTCGCCACCGGTAGCCTCGGCTGGATCCAGATCACCACGTTCGTGCTCGCCGGTCTCGGCGGCCTGACGCTCGCCGCCGGTATCCGGCGCACGCTCACCGAGGGAACCGGCCGGCGTGTGCTGCCGATCTTCGTCGGGATCTTCGGTGCCGGTCTCGTCGCGGCCGGCGTGTTCACCATGGATCCGGAGCACGGCTTCCCGGTTGGGACCCCCGACGGGCCGGTCGATCAGATGTCCTGGCACAGCATCGCGCATTCGGCCGCAGCCGCCATCGCCTTCACCGCACTGGCCATCGCCGCCATCGTGCTGACCGTCCGCCACGTCCGTCGTCGGGCCGCGCTGCCGGCGGTGCTGAACGGCGTCGCCGCGCTCATCCTGCTGCTGCCCATGTCGCCGAGCCACATGAGCATCCAGATCGCCGTGAACGGCCTGGTCGCCTTCACCTGGACGACGGTCCTCGCCCTCTCCCTGCACCGTTCGTCCTGACCGGCGTAACGTGATCTCCCGCGCAACAACAAGGATGACCATGAAGTATCTGCTGCTCAGCTACACGCCGGCCGCCGCCTGGGACGCCGCGACAGCCGACACCCCGTCCGCGGAGGCGCTGGCCGCGTTCGCCGCGTACCAGCAATTCGAACAGGAACTGATCAAGACCGGCGAGTTCGTCAGCAGCGAGGGTCTTGGCCACCCGGCCATCAGCACCACGGTCCGCAAGAGCCCGGCCGGCGTGGTGGCGACCGACGGACCATTCATCGAGCTCAAGGAGGTCCTGGCCAGCTTCGCGGTGATCGACGTGGCCAGCCAGGAACGCGCCGTCGAGATCGTCTCGCGGATGGTCGAGGTGCTGGGAGAACCAGTGGAGATCCGGCCGATCATGGGCGCGGACTTCGCGGCATGACCGATTCCGCTGAACGCTGCCATCCGGAAGCGGCGAACCGGGAGGGCACAAGAACGGCAGACCCGGCGTGACGCCGGACGTCGAGCACCTGCTGCGCACGGAGGCGCCGCAGGTGCTCGGCGCGTTGGTGCGGCGCTTCGGCCACTTCGCCATCGCCGAGGATGCGGTACAGGAAGCACTGCTCGTCGCGAGCCGGGCGTGGCCGACCAACGGCGTGCCGGAGAACCCGCGCAGCTGGCTGATCCGGATCGGCTACCGGCGAATGGTCGATCTGCTCCGCACCGACCAGGCCCGACGCCGGCGCGAGCAGCACGCGGGCATGACCGAGCTGGCGATGCAGGACCCGGCCCGCCAGGCGCACCCTCCGCTGGAGACCGATGACAGTCTCACGCTCCTGCTGCTGTGCTGCCATCCTGCGCTGAGCCCCAGCTCCCAGGTGGCGCTCACTCTGCGCGCGGTCGGCGGCCTGACGACCGCGGAGATCGCACACGCCCACGGGACGACCGAGAGCACCATGGGTGCGCGGATCAGCCGCGCCAAGCAGCAACTGGCCCGCGCCGGCGCCCGCTTCACCCCGCCCACTGACGCCGATCGGGACAGTCGGATGAACGCCGTGATGCAGGTGCTGTACCTGATCTTCAACGAGGGCTACACGGCCTCCACCGGCGACGAGCTCGCCCGCATCGACCTGACCCGCGAAGCGATCCGGCTGACCCACATGCTCCGCGACTCTCTGCCGGACGACCCCGAGGTGACCGGCCTGCTCGCACTGATGCTGCTCACCGAGTCGCGGCGCACTGCCCGTACCGACGGCGACGAGCTGGTGCGGCTCGACGAGCAGGATCGGACACAGTGGAATACCGCCCTGATCCGCGAGGGCACGGAACTGATCGACAGCGTCTGGCACCGACGCGAGATCGGCACGTACCAGTTACAGGCGGCGATCGCCGCCGTGCATGCCGCGACCACGTCGCCGGAACAGACGGACTGGCCACAGATCGCGGCACTGTACCTGTGGCTCGAAAGGCTCAACCCGACCGCGCCGGTACGTCTGAGCCGGGTAGTCGCGGTCGCCCACGCCTACGGGCCGGCCCGAGGACTGGCGCTGCTCGACGACCTCAACCGGCGCTACCAGCTCGATCAGGAACCCCTGACCCGACAACGGGAACGCGCCGTGCGCGCCCACCTGCTCGAGATGACCGGCAACCCGAGCAGCGCGGCGGAACGGTACCGCGAAGCAGCGGCCCTGACGGAGAACCAGGTCGAACGGCGATACCTCCTCGGCCGGGCCCACCGCCTCGGCTGACCGGTCATCGGCCCCGGGCTGCGACGGTGGGAAACATCGGCAACCCTCTCCCCGCCACCTCCGCAACGGCCGCCGGAAATGCTGGCGTCCGGGAAGCGACGTTCACCGACACAGTGTCTGCAACGTCCATGCCACCGGCAGACAATCGCAGGCAAAAAGTTGAAAGCTGATCTTCGGTGGAATCTGAGGCGACTCTGACCCCCCTGCCGCCCGAAGGGCGGCTGACGTTCGCACGTCGGAGATTAGGATGGCCGATCACCTCGCGGCTCCCTCCTCCATGGCCGTCTTTTGCGCTCAACTGGGCCATCTATCGCGCTCAGTCACAGCCAGCGCGCCGACACCCTGCCAGAGCGAGCACCGCCAGCAAGCCGACTACCGTCGCCGACGTCTGTCAGCAAACGAGATCATCTGTGATAGTCGTGAAGGCTCACAGCGTCCGCGGCGACGAGGGCTCCGCTACGAGCCGGAATGTCTCACAGCGCAGGTCAGCCCCACTTCCTGGCGATCAACTCGTCGGATCGGCCTGACAGAACAGGCCGCTACCGTTCACGGCACTAACACCACCTCATAAATCTCCACCCCGGTCCGGTCCCACCTCGGAACCACCGCCGCACCTACCAGGTGCGCCCCGCCCACCCGCCCCTCCCGGGGCCGGTCGGCGCCGCGCCGCGCGGCGACCCCAGGTCGCACCGCACCAACCCGCACCGCACCTCTCCCGCAACCGACCCATGCACCCAGTGGGCCGGTCATCTGCGCGCGCCCTCACGCGCCAACCCCAAGGAGGACCACCCATGCCCAAGAACCCGACCCGGAAGGCAACCTCGCCGGCTGTCACACCGACGGCGACGATCCGCACCATGATCGTCTGTGTGCCGGGCGACCTGCCCCGCGAGTCCCTGACCGCGCACCAGCTCGACCGCAACTTCGGCGTGCAGGGCACGCTGTCGCCCCGCTTCTGGGCCAGCCCCGCCCTGCACCTGTGGCAGCGCAGCCAGATGTTCGGACTGCGCAAGGGCCGCCCGGCCTACTGCGCCGGCGGACCAGCGCGACTGCTCGACCTGACCGGCATGCGCCAAGCCGCCGGTGTCGGGGCGGGCATCCGCCATCAGGTGTTCAGCCGCGCCGTGCACGGCACCCGCAACGCCACCCCGTGGCACGTCTACGAGGCCCGCCACCTGGCCGACCCGCAGCAGTACCCATGGGACGCGGCCGTCGCGGACTTCACTCATCAACCCCGGGTCAACGCCATCCGGATGCACAACGCCGCCACCTACGGCGCCGGGCAGATCCGCCTCAGCGAACTGGAGATGTACCAGGCCGGCTGCATGGCCTACCAGCACCACAGCGCCCTGACCGCCCTGGCGGGCGACGCGCTGATCACCGCCGAAGGGGCGAAGCTGGCCCCGGCCAGCGACGCCATGGCCGACCGGGTGACCTACCTCGAACAGGCCAACCGGCTGCTCGACGCCATCGACCCCGACCAGCGACTGCTCGCGGTCGCGCTCTGACAGAACCGGCCAAGAGGGAGACACGCCCGACGGGCCCGTCATCGGTCCTACTGCTCCACAAGGTCAGCGCCTGCGTCCGCGCCCCGCGAACCGCTAGCCGTCCACGCGCAGCTCATCGCGCAGCGTCGGGTTCCCCGCACGCAATGGCGCACCGCCCCGCTCACCATCCCGGCGACCGGCTCACGGCGTCGGCAGAAACCCCGCGATCCGCCGCATCTCGCCCGGCGTGCCGGCCGCCCCTGGCAGGGGCGCTGACAGCGCTGCCGGCCAGCGAGACGGCCGCCCTTTCCCTCTTGCGCATAAGCCGGCGAGCGCTGGCACCAACCCCCTCGCACCTCACCGAGCCGTCGGCGGCCAAGCCCTGGTCGTCGTCATCACCCTGCCTGAAGGGACACCGCTCCATGATCCAACTTCCGATCTGCCCCGTCTGCAACGAGCCGGTGGCAGACCAACCCGCCACGCACTGGACCAACGCCTACCGCGGCGGTACCCCGTGGTGGCATCTGACGGACAACAGCCCCATCTGCGCGGCTGCCGACGGCCAACACTCCCAGCCGACCCTCGTCGCCGACCCGCTTCCGGTCGATAGCCAGACCAACACTTGGCTCGATGACATGAGCCGCCTGTTCGCCGTCGACGGTCCCTACGACCCCGCCCGACTGGGCAGCGCCATCACCGCCGCCGAGCACCTCACCCGCTGGCTGCACACGGCCACCGGACCGTTCAGCGCGCTGCTCACCCTGCCGACGCCCTCCGAGGTCACATCCCTGATCGGGCACCTACACCGCAGCACCCGGCTGCTCGCCCGGGTGCACGCACAGACCGGCTCTTACCTCCTCGACCAGGCCCGCCAGGCACACCTCGCCAGCGTCGATGACAGCGAAGGGCGCAGCGAGGTCATCGACGCCGCCGACGACATCCGCGCATGGTTGCAGGACGCGGCCGACTGGCTCGCCCAGTCGGCGCAGGCGTCAGGGGTCGCGTGGTCCAGCGCCCGCACGGTCACGGCCGCGAGTCACCTCGGCGCCTCCTCCACCCCCGGCGGCACCGACGGCCAGGAGGGCCAGCAGTGACGACGCCTGACTACACGCCGCGTCAGGGCAGTACAGCCGTCTTCTCCGGTCGGTGGCTGCGCTACGAACCGGTCCCTGGCTTCCACCGCTACCACGAGGGCTACCTCGCGACGGTGGCCGGTTGGTGGAACGGCAGCTTCGAACTCGCCCTCGACCACGAGGCCGTGACCGCCCTTACCCAGACGTTCGCCGCGATGGCCAGTTACGTCGGTGGTGACTGGCGCACGGTCGGCTTCGACGGACACACGCTCACCATCGCCCGTCCGGTGTCCCTCGGCGGCGACGTCCACCTCGTGAAGCCGACCGGTGGGCGGTATCGGATCGGCTGGGGCCTGCCGTGGTTACCGGTCGACTCGAGCCGCTGCGACCACGTCTTCGGCCAGCCATAGCCGCACCGCCTACCAGCACGGGGCCTGGCAGGTTCCGCCCCGAGCGTTGACGGCATCCCAAGATTCGTGACCGCACTTGATCACGAGCGCTGTCGAAGCGTGGATCAGTGCACGCCACATCCCGGCAGACGCAACAGCAGCCACAGGGAGGACTCATGGACAACACGACCGACCAGACCGGAGTGCCAAGCGCGCTCGACAAGGTCGCCGCCGCTCTGGCAGCACTTGACCAGGACACGGCCGCCGCGATCGCGCAGCGCGCCGGCGTCGGCTACTCGACGGCCACCAAACGACTTCGCACCCTTGCAGAGGCAGGCCAGGCTGAACCGTTGCGCGTCGACGACGGCCGCACGCTCTGGCGGCACCTGTCGAACACGACGACCAGCACCGACAGCGACGACCCGCCGGCGACCACGACCGACGCCAGGCGCGACCCGCCCCCCGCATTGACAGACGACAACGCTGACAAGGCTTACGGGCCGGGCGAGGCCCTCGGCCCGGCAGAGGCGGCGAGCGCCGCCATGCCGGCGGGACCGGACGACGAGTCGACCAGCCCCCAGCCGGACGACGAACGCCGACCAACGCCGGACAGCGACGCGGGCCAGCCAGCCCAACAGGATCCACCCGCCAAGCCGGACAACGTCCCCGACGCACCGACCACAACGCACGCGGAGGCCGGCGAGGCTTCCCCGGCCGACGCCGAGAATCCGGCCGCAGCCGACGCGTCCGGTCAGGCAGACCCCGGGCCCAGTCTGGACCCGGCGGGCAGCGACGAAACCGTTGCGTCCAGCAGCCCATCCGAGGCTCCGAGCGCGTCAGGTGCCGGGAAGCCGCGCCGGTCCAAGGGCAGCCTGCGCGGGGCCATCCTCGACGTGCTCGAAGCCCATCCCGGGCAGCCGTTCAAGACCAGCCAGCTGTGCAGGGCCATCGACCAGGCGAACGAGGGCACCGACTCGGCCAAGGCCAGCGCGGGCGCCGTCGTCAACGCCGTGCACAAGCTCGTCACCGATGGAGTCGCCGTTCAGGTCGCCGAGAAGCCGGCGACCTTCCAACTCGCTCCGACAACCACCTAGCAGACCCGTTACCGCTGGTAGCCCGGGGCGGGCGTCGAACTTGGCGGAACCACGCCCACCCCGGTGCTCCTTAAGAGACAAGGAGCGACGTCAAGTGTGTCACCTGAGCTCGTACCTCGCGGCGGCCGGCGGAGTCCTCGCCGGTCTCGCCGTCGCCGCGGCACTGCTCGCCCGGCAGCGGCGAATCATCGACCATCAGCGACAGGCGTTGGCCGCCCGCGACCGCGACCGGACCTTCTGGCATCGGCTGGCCACGCACAACGACACGACCGAGCTACCGAACCGGCGGGCCCTGTGGACCCATCTCGAGGCCACGTTCTCGCTCGGGGAACCGCTCGGGCTCGTCCTCATCGACCTCGATCGGTTCAAGCAGGTCAACGACACCTACGGTCACGAGCACGGCAATGACCTGCTGCACGAGGTCGGACGCCGCCTGACCGGCCTTGGGCCGTCGGTTGCCCTGGCCGCGCATCTCGCCGGCGACGAGTTCGCCCTCGTCGTGCACGGCGACGACGGCGAGATCGAGACTGCCGCCGAGGCCGCCCACCGGCGCATCTCGACGCTCCCGTTCGAGATCGCCGGGCAGCAGGTGATCGTCGCCGCCAGCGTCGGCTACGCGCTCGCCGAGCCGGACATGCTGCCCCGCGATCTCCTGCACGCCGCCGACCAGGCCATGTACCTGGCCAAACACGAGCGTTGCGGCATCCGCGCCCACGACCCGGACCACGCGACACCGCCGGGAATCGTCATCCGCTACCGCGACCTGCGGTAACACGCGGCCTGGCGCCAACCGCACCGTCCCTGCACGCACCAGAAGCCCCGCAGGCCCATTCGGCCTGCGGGGCTTCGCGTATGTCAAGGAGCCCCATCCCCGTGATGTCCTTCCACGCCGTTCACACCCTGACTGGATGCCTGCTGAACGTCGAGGCCAGCGCCGAGCTTGCCGGCTGGGGCCGCCCGCCTCTCCTGTTGCTCGTCCAAGACCGGCCGGCCCCAACCGCACCGCACGGCACGAGACGCCAGATGCGCGCCGTGCACCTGCCGCTCAACGACACCCGCATGGGCCGCTACCGCGCCGGACTCGCCGACCTCCTGCCAGACCTCGCCACCGCGCTCGACATCAACCAGCCGGTCGCCCGGCCCACCCTCGCGGCCTGCGTCGACATCGGCCTGATCACGGACCTCCTCGCCGATCCCACCCCCGGACTCCGCCTGCTGGCCTGGGCCCTCTGCTACGAGGACGTCCTCGTCGAGTCCGACGACCTGCACGAGATCCGCCGCGTTGACGCCGTCGACGCCGACCGCCGCGGCTACCGGATCACGAGGCTGCGGGGCGAACCGCACCCCGTGGTCCGCATCGACGACCACGTCGACCACGACGCAGCGGCCACTCGCTCCGCACTGACGCGTCTCGTCGAGACCACCAGCAGGCCCGGTCGAATCACGCCGACGGCCTCCTGACGCCGCCGACGCCAACCGGGAGCGCGGGTCCGAACCTCATCCGCGCGCCGCAAACCGTGCCCTCCGGCACCACCCACGCAGACGACTTGACCTTTATCGAGAGAGAAGCGTCGATCAGCTAGGTCATTGTCCGGGGCTGCCATCAGGCATAACACGACCGGCCCCGACCGGACGGTGGCCCCTGCCCGAAACTTCGACGGAAGGTCACCCGCCATGTCTGACCGCAGCCGAACCCGCCCGTCCCACCGCGCCCTTGTCCCCCGTGACGTCACCGACCCCCTGCTGTGGCGGCTGGCCGTTGACGTCCTCACCGCCCACCAACCCGGACCCGGCAACCGGTGCGCCAACCTGCAGTGCGCCGACCAGAGCGGGCCGTGTTCGGCCGCCAGGCAGGCACAACGGGCGATGCGCGCCGCGCGAGCCGCACAACCGCCACAGCCGGCACCCGCCCGTGAACCCACACCACAACGGCCGGCCCGCGACTCCCTCAGATTCGTCGGCTGGTTCGCCAACGGTCTCGCCGCCGCTGCCACGCAATTACTGCCGCGGGTCCCGCAGCGGCTGCCCCGCCGCGTCCCCGGCGCGACCCTGACCGCCGCCTCCGCCGCGTAGCCGCAGCCCGGACGCAACGACCGACGCCGTCCGGCCCGGACCAAGAGCCGTCACACCTTCGACCGCGTGGCCCACTACGGCCGCGCGGTCGTCGCCGTACCCGAACACACCACCACGACGAGGAGACACGACCCGTGGGAACCATCTGCTACGTCAGCGCCATCGATCCCGCCCAGCCGAGCACCGTCCACGCCCGTTACGTCCACTTCGACGGCTACCCCTTGGCGTTCATCGCGCACCTGCGCGGCATCTGGGCCAGCACCGCTCGCCGCGACACTCAGGCCCTTATCGACGCGGTCCTCGCTCACGACTGGTTCTACCTCGGATCCGACGTCACCCCAGACACCCGGTCGTTCCCCCACCAGCACCCCGTCGGGGGCGTCGGTGTGACGTTGGACGACAGCGAGCCGGAGCCCGCCACCGTCTTCCCGCTCAGCCGCGCGGTCGACCTCGACGCCTCGTGGATCTACGTGATCAACCCGGCCGACGACACCGTCACCGTGCACACCGGCGACGGCGATCCGGTCGATGTCCACAGCCTCGGCTAGCCGGCAATCAGGAGGACCAGTCATGCCCGGCCACGCCTCTCCCCTCGTCCAGCGCCACTTGACGCTCTACCGCGCTCCCTACCTCGTCTATCCCCTCGTCCGCTGGGGGCCGACGTGAAGCTCCGATCTCTGGTGTCAGTCGCGGTGGCGCTCGTCGCCGTGTTCATCCTCTGCGCCGGTGGGCTCGGCGGATTCCTCGCCGACGGCTCGGCCACCGCCGGATGTGTCCCCATGGTCACCACTGCCGGGTCCACGTCAGACAGCACGGCGTCGCCACCCGGGCCGCCGATCCTGTGGCCGGCGATCGGTGACTGGGACAGCGACCAGGTCGCCAACGCCGCCGCGGTCGTCACCACCGGCGATCGCCTGGGGCTACCGGCGCGCGGTTGGGTGATCGCGGTCGCCACCGCCATGCAGGAGAGCAGCCTGCGGAACCTTGCCGGCGGCGACCGGGACTCCGTCGGGCTGTTCCAGCAGCGCCCCAGCCAAGGGTGGGGCACCCCCGCCCAACTTCAGGACCCCGTCTACGCGTCGGAGAAGTTCTTCGACGAGCTGGCCGCGATCCGCCGCTGGCAGGCGATGCCGCTCACCGAGGCCGCCCAGGCCGTGCAAGTCAGCGCCTTCCCCGACGCCTACGCGACATGGGAGGGACCAGCCACCCAGCTGGTCACCGCGATCGCCGACACCGCACGCATTCCCACCGACGGCCTGGCCGGGTGCGGGGCCACCGGCCCATGGACGCAGCCGGTCCTCGCCCCTGTCGGGTCGGGCTTTCGTAGCTCGGAGCGGCCCGGTCACGACGGCGTCGACCTCAGCGCCTCGCGCGGCACCATCATCCGCGCCGCGTCCGCCGGAACCGTCCGCACCGTCCGCTGCAACGCCGTCCACGCCGACACCGGCGCCGATTGGGGCTGCGACCGCGACGGCGACCCCGCTCGCATGCGCGGGTGCGGCTGGTACGTCGACATCGACCACGCCGGCGGCCTGCTCACCCGCTACTGCCACATGGACCAACCCCCGATGGTGACGCTCGGGCAGCCGGTCGCCGTCGGCCAGCCCATCGGCGTCGTCGGCTCCACCGGCCACAGCTCCGGCCCGCACCTGCACTACGAGGTGCACCACAACGGCGATGCCAGCCCGAACGGCGCGATCGACCCGGTGCCCTTCATGGCCGCACAGGGCGCCCCGCTCGCCATCAGACCCTTGTAGGTTCTCAATGAATCTTTCGGATTCTCATCGATGTGTCGGTGGAGATGTCGGTTTCCGACATTCTGCTGAGAACCGGTCGGTGTGGCGGGCGGGGCACGTATCGCTTGCCGTTGATGATCCGGCCATGAGAGCGCAGGCCGCCGCTCGTCAACCGTCCATAGATCCCGACTGGCTACGCGAACAGGCCGGCACCCTGCAACGCTCGAACGGCGACATCGGCGCCGAGCTCGGCATCAGCCACGAAACTGTCCGGCGGCACCGCGAACGCCTCGGCATTCCGGCACGTCCGACAGGATCCGCCGGCCACGCCGTCCAGACCCGGCGCCACCCCGACCTGCCGGCCGACATCCGACAAGCTGTCGAAGGCAAACGCCACGGATGGCAACGACTACGCCGTTTCCAGCAACTCGCCACCCACCCGAGCGTCAACGCAGCCGCCCACGCACTCGGCCTGCACTACCAGAACCTGTTCCTCCAGATCGACCAGCTCGAAAGCGGTATCGACGGTGACGGCTGCCTGATCATCCGCACCAACAGCCGTTACCGAGGCATGCAGCTGACGCCGCGCGGCCAGCGGCTACTCGACCACCTCGCTGAACCCCTCGTCCAGCAGATTCTCGACCGCTACGCACCAGTGGAGGTCAGATGACCAACACGACTCATGCCCAGGCCCGTGAATCCGCCAGCCTTCCCGCTGGCAGCCGGACACCGGCGGCCATCCGACACACGTCAAACACTGTCCGGTACGCCATGCCCAACCCAACGCCGGACCTGCTCGGCGGCCTGGTCAGCAACGGCATGCCCCACCGGGCGAGTCAGCAGTTCACTCAACGCGAACATGTCCAGGACCCGCCCCAGATAGGTCCAGTTCTGCACCAAGGGCAGGTCTGCGGGCTGCTGCTCGGCGAAGCCCGCCTGGAAGCCATCCAAGAACCCGGCGGGATAGTCAGCGCCAAACCTGGCCATGTTCGCAGCATCGCCATACGGGCAACCGGAATAACTGAACTCCCAGTCGAGCAGCGCATCCACTCGCCAACCGCCGCCCACCCGAGAGACCAGGATGTTCTTCGGGTTGATGTCGGCATGCACCAGCCGAGTCTGACCGTCAATGCCTTCCAGCGCCGTCGCGTGAGCCGCGCACAACTTCACCCAAGCACGACGCGTCTCGCCGTCGAGCCGGCTGTCGGGAACCGCAGCCATACAACCCTCGGCGACCTCCACCAACTGCTGCGACCAAGGGCGCTCCTCCTTGACGGTGAGATCCCCGTCCACGAAGAAACCTCGTCGGTCGAACGTCGCACCAGCGACTCGCGCTACGACCCGTCCAACCTCAGCCCCCAGCTCACCCGCTTCCACCCGCCCAAGATCACCCCTAGCGAGCACTCCACTCAGCGCGACACCGTCCACATACTCGATGACCATCGCGGGTCGCACTCGCCCGTCTCCGGCGGGCATGACCAACAAGACGTCCGGGACCGGCACATACCGGCGGGCGACGTCCATGACCCCCGCCTCAACCGCCGGGTCAGCTCCTCCGAACCGGGCAACGACCCGACGGTCAGCAAGCGTGAGCAGGCAGGTCTCGTGAGAGAAACCGCCCGCCAACACAGATGTCGTTACGACCTTGCTACCCAGGGCCGCCGCGATTCCCTCAACTTCCTCGATCCGCATCGGCCCAGTCAATCAAGACACCACGACATCCGTACCGAACCATGCGCCGGCAGCTCACCCCGATCCCACGGCACCGCCACCAACCGGACGGGGCCGCCTCGACTACGCCCACCGCAGCGGCGTCGCGCCGCCACCCAAGAGCCCAAGGTCATCAAGAAAACGACAAACCGATGAGAACAACCAGACGA
The DNA here is from genome assembly GCF_006715105.1 of Micromonospora sp. A202. Taxonomy (NCBI): domain Bacteria; kingdom Bacillati; phylum Actinomycetota; class Actinomycetes; order Micromonosporales; family Micromonosporaceae; genus Micromonospora; species Micromonospora sp. A202. The sequence goes on from NZ_VFMP01000001.1 coordinate 4,374,952, forward strand.
CAAACCGATGAGAAACCACCAGCCAAGCCCAGGTCAACCGACACGAGGCCGACAAGATCAACGAGAACCTACAGCCCTAGCGGCGATACCAGCGGCCCCATGGTCACCCGACTCGACGGCCGTCCCGCCCGCGGACGACCGCCGCAACCCCCCATCCACGCATCCTCAAGGAGGAAAGGCACGTGAGCACACCCGTACTGATCGGTGTCGCCGCACTCCGCGGCACGTACACCGCCCGCTCCATCCAGCTCGGCGAGGACCCGGAGGTCCTAGTGCCGCTGCTGCGCCGGATCTGGACCGACACGTTCGGCCGCGACACCGACGCCTTGGCCGCCGCGCTGCTGGCCCGCAACTGGTGGAGCCTCGCGGTCAACCCCAAGCCTCGGCGGTGGCACCGGCAGCCGCCCGTAGCGGGGCTGGGCTACCCGGCCGTCACCGGGAACGACACCATCCGGCAGGGCTCGCTGCGGGAGGACCTCGACGGGTTCGACGAGTGGATGTACCTGCTGCGCCTCGACCAGCGGCTGCTGGTGGTGTACGAGGCGACGGTCCACGGCCGCTGGCTGCGGCACAGCGTCCACCACCTCGACCCGGTCGAGGACCTGTTCGTCACCGCACCCGCCCTCGACGAGGGCGGCCCGGAGATGACGGTGTGCACCGTCTGCGGCGCGGTCGACGAGATCGACCACGTCGAGGTCCCGTCCATGGCCGGCTACGGCCACGACACCGCCACCAGCTGCACCCGCTGCAGCTCCTCGGTCACCACCGACCCGATGTTCGGCGCCCACCTCACCCGCAAGCCCTGGCCACCGCACGCCCCCACCACGGGTGACGCGACAGGCGGCACCCGATGAGCACGCCCAACCCGCCGCCGCCCACCAGCCGCGTCCCATCCACTCGCCGATCGGAGAGCACCATGACCTACCAGCCCGGCCAGCGCGTCGCCCTGGTCCACACCAGCGACCCGTACACCCAGTTGCGGCCCGGCGACACCGGCACCGTCCGCCGCCACGACCAGCAGCAGAACATCGTCGAGGTCACCTGGGACAGCGGCTCGGCCCTGTCGATGTGCCTCGACGCCAGCGACCGCATCCAACCGGTCACCACCAGCCCGCCGCCCGCCGGTGGGCTGGTCGCCGAGGCCGCCGGATGGGCCGCCGCGCTGCAGCGGATGCGCGCCGCCGGCATCGAGGCCGGCCGCACGGCCGCCGAGTCGTGGGCACAGGACACCATCGGCGTCCGGGCCAGCGGCGACACCCGCCTGGCCGCCCGCCAGGTCCTGGCCGGCATCAAGGACGGGGATCCCGCCGTTCTCGGCGCCCTGCCCCGCTTCACCTTGGCCGGGGAGGCGGTCGATACCGCTGGATGGGAGCTGTTCGCCGACGCCACCGGCGACGTCAGCGGCTGGTTCGGGCTGGGCATCCAGCAGCGCGACGAGGCGATGGCCGTCTACCGCGACGCCTTCGACACCGCCGCCACCGACCGGATCGCCGACCTCTGTCACCTCGCGGCCAGCCCCACAGGCCGCGACGTGTCGCACCTGCGCCCCGCGAGGGTCCGTGTCGGCGACATCGGCGTGTTCTCCGGCGACTGGGCGTTGGCCACCGGCCCGGACGGCGGCGACCGGTTCGCGGTCGGGTTCGTCGGCACCCTGGTCGATTACTGGAACGGGTGGGCGGTGTTCTCCTGCACCCGTGCCGTGGCCGAGGCGATCGTCACCGACCAGCAGCGGCACCGCGACCAGTACCGCCACAGCCTGCGCGACGAGGGCGTGCCGGAGGACGAGCTGGACCGTCGGGTCAACGCCGAACTGGCCAACCTGTCCTTCGACGGCGACGTCATCGTCGCCGACCAGCGCACCACGTCCGACGACCCGGACGCCATCGAACGCATCGCCCCCGACGGCGACGGCCGATACGTGGTGATGGGCCGCAGCTGGTGCTGGGAGGCCGTCGACCCGTACGCGTGCGACCGGATCGTCGGCGACCTGCCCGACCCCGACCAGGCGTAGGGCGCAGATCTACCCCGGGCCGGCACCGGCACAACCACCGCAGATAAATGACGCCGACCAGGAATCGAAGCAGCTTGCGCAGGTCGGACGCCGGCCTGCGACTCCCGAATCCGATCGCGCCTTACCGCCGGTAGGCGCTCGACCTGAAGACCGCTCCGCGTAGCCGAACACCGCTACGCGCGCTCTTCCCGCCCGCTGTGGCCCACCAACGCCGCCGCGCGCCCCGGGAAGGAGCGCGCGGCGGCACATTCGCCAAGGAGCACCCCATGCCACACCTGAGCACATCAGTCCGCCGGCCGCTGCCTAGCCACGCGCCGGCCCCGCAGTCGCCCGGATACGACTCGATCACCCGCGGAACCGCGGGTATCGGTTGCACCCCTACCGCAGCCATCGTCGGAGGTGCCCGGTGACCTCGCCCGCTCGACCCGCCAAGCCCAAGGCCAAGCCCCGGCCGATGTTCGGGCCGGTCCTGGCCCTGCTCGCGGCCGAACCGCACCGCGCCTTCTCCATCGGCGACCTGGGCAGGGAACTGCCCGGCCGCTCGTCCGGGGCAATCGGATCCGTTCTGAACCGCCTCGTCGACCGTCGTTGGGCGACCATGTCCACCGGATCGCCCCGCCGGTACACCATCACCGCCGAGGGCATCGACGCGTTCACCGCGGGAGCCGGCACCAGCCGCGCCCCCTCCGCCGCCCCCGGCACGCCCACGGCGACCGCCGCGCCGGCACCTGCCCCGACCGGCCCGGTTCCCCCGCGTCCCGGCGCTGTCCCGCGTCCCAACGGGGTCTGGTACCTGCCCCGCCAGCTCGGCGACAGCACCGACGTCGAGGTGCTGCGCCAGCTGCGCCGCGACACCATCCCGGTCCTGCTCTACGGGCCACCCGGCACCGGCAAGACCAGCCTCATCGAAGCCGCCTACCCCGATGCGATCACCGTCGCCGGGCACGGCGACACCACCGTCGAGGACCTCGTCGGCAACTACGTCCCGCTTCCCGACGGCGGCTTCGCCTTCGCTTACGGGCCGCTCGTGAGCGCCATGCGCGCCGGACGCGCCCTGTTCATCGACGACGCCACCCTCATCCCACCCCGCGTGCTTGCCGCTCTGTATCCGGCGATGGACGGCCGGGCCATCATGACCATCGCCGCCCACCACAACGAAGTCGTGACCGCCACCGACGGGTTCTTTGTCTGCGCCGGCCACAACCCCGGCGTGCACGGCGCGATCCTCACCGAAGCCCTCGCCTCCCGGTTCTCCGTGCACATCGAGGTCACCACCGACTTCCAGCTCGCCCGCTCCCTCGGCGTACCCAACGGCGCAATCGACGCGGCGATCACCCTCAACACGCGGTTGCGCAAGCACGACATCGACTGGGCGCCGCAACTGCGCGAACTGCTCGCGTTCAAGCGCGTCACCGAGAGCCTCGGCCTCGCCGCCGCCGTGGCCAACCTCGCCGCGATCGCACCCGAGGCCGACCGGCAGGCCGTCATCGAGGCCCTGCAGCGGGCCTACCGCGGCACCACCATCACTCCCCTCACACTCGGCAAGCAGAAGTAAGGCAGGCCGTCATGACCAGCGTTTCCGCGCACCTGCGCCCCTCCGGCGCCAGCCCCGCCTCCACGACCCCGGCCACCTCACCGTGGCGCCGGTGGTCAGCGGCTTGGACCAGGCAGGCCGCGACACTGACCGGCCGACTCGACGCCAGCGTGACCGTCACCCCGGCCGACGGCGGCCCACCCGGCTTCAGCTACCCCGCCACCGCCCAGATTCAGGTCGACGCCGACCTCATCGCCGACCCGGCGATCGCCGACCCCCGCCGGCCCGGGCACCGGTCGAAGGTTCCCGTCGCCTACGGCGTCCTGCTGCACGAATGCGCCCACGTCATCCACTCCCAGTGGGATCCACCGCCCACCGTGGCGCCCGTCGTCCGGGAAGCCGCGCTCCTGCTCGAGGAGTCCCGCATCGAACGACGCTACCGCGACAACCGACCCCGCGACCGGCGATGGCTACGCCGCGCCATCACCAGCATCATCGACCCCGCCGACACACCCACCGACACCCTCTGGAGCGCCGCCTACGCCGCCGGACTGCTCCTCGCCCGCGTCGACGCCCGAATCCTCTACCCCGCCGACGTTCGCGAGGCACGACGCGCCATCACCACGGTCCTCAGCCGCAAACTGATCCGGGGCCTGCGCGCCATCTGGCGGGAAGCCCACACCATCGGCGACACCGACACCACCCGCATGATCGAACTCGGTGAGCGCTGGTGCCGCCTACTCGGCATCGACCCGACCATCAACCCGGGCCTGCCCGCCGACGACGCCGCCACCAGCGCGATCGCGGCAGCCATCTCCGGCGCCCTCGACACCATCCTCCACAACCCCGCCGACACCCCCGAACCCGCAAGCGACAGCAGCCGTCCCCACCCACCGGGCATCCACGTCGACACCGACACACCGATCACCTGGACCGAACGCGACGCCCGCGACGCCGAACGCCACGCCGCCAACCGCCTCACCGCCCTGCTGCGCCGCGCCCGCCACCGCGAACCCGCCCGCACCCGCGAACCCAGCAGCGCACCGCCCGGACGGCTGCGAACCGGCGCCGCGGTCACCCTCGCCGCCCAACGCGCGGCCGGGGCCATCCCCACCGCCCAACCGTGGCAGCGCACCGTACGCCGCCCCGTCCCCGACCCCGAGCTAACCGTCGGCATCCTCATCGACGCATCCGGCTCGATGGAGGACTTCGCGAAACCCATGTCCTCCGCCGCGTGGATCGTCGCCCACGCCGCCACCCGCGCCGGAGCCACCACCGCGACCCTCGCCTACGGCGACCGAATCACCGTGCTCATCCCACCCGGCCGCCGCCCGACCACGGTCCGCGACATGCAAGCCGACGCCGGCACGGAACGGTTCGTCGAAGCCTGCGCCGAAGCCGACCGACTCCTGCACCTGTCCACCCCCGGCACCGGACGGCTGCTCGTCGTCGTCTCCGACGGCCACTACGTCAACCCCGACGAAAGCCAAGCCACCATCACCCGCCTCCACCACACCGGCTGCGCCATCCTCTGGCTCGCACCCGACAACAAAGGCTGGCCACCCAGGGTCTACGACAACACCACCACCATCACCGTCGACGACCCCACCACCTGCATCAACCTCATCGGCCAAGCAGCCATCGAAGCCCTGACCAGGGCCTAAACCCGCACCCATCGCGGGGCCTCGTCGACACAGGCCGCAGCGGGGATGGAACCCGACCACATCGTCAGGACCGCCCCCGCTGTCCACCCGCAGGTCCATGACCCGCAGCCCCCCGACGCACAGCCGAACCCCGCGCACGACTTGTCTCCGTCGCCGCATGGAGCGTCAATTCGCCCGAGACCTTCGGGTCAGCTGTCGCGCCCTGCACCAAGGCGACCCCACGCCCACAGACTGAGGAAAACAAGCATGTCTGCCGCTGAACCTGCCCCGTCGCCGCCCGAACCAATCTTCGTCGACCGCCACGATCTGCCGTACGTCGAGCGCCCCTGGGGGCCGATGTACCTCTCACCGTGCTGCCTCGCGGCCGTCACCATCTTCATCGATGACGGCGTCCTCTATTGCAAGAAGTGCTACCAGGGCGTCGACGAGCGCCTGGCCGCCATCCCCGAGCCGCGCGAGCCAGCCTTGCCGCTGCAACAGCAGCGACGCCGAGCCGGGACCGCCGCAGCACACCGGGTACGACCCGTGGTCGCGATCGACGTCGACGGCGTCCTCAACCCCGACCACCAGGCCACCGCCTGCCAGCTCGGCTACCACCGACACCACTACGACGGTCCCGGTCCCACCGGCCAGCACGTCTCCGGTGAGGTGTGGCTGCACCCCGACCACGGCGCCTGGCTCCGAGAACTTTCGCGCGACGCCGACCTCGTCTGGTACACAAGTTGGGGCGCGATCGCCGCGACCTGGATCGCACCCCGGCTCGGCCTACCGGCCGACCTGCCGGTCATCGACGTAGGCGATGGCGGCGTGCGGTTCGGCCGCCAGCTCAAGCTCGCCCCGCTGTACCGCGCCGTCGGCGGACGGCCGCTGGCCATTCTCGACGACGGGTTCGGCGGCCGGGATGCCGCAGAGGCCACCGACCGCACCGCGTGTGGCAACGTAACCCTGCTGGTCCCCGTCGACAGCGCCACGGGTCTACAACGAGGCCACATCGATCAGATCATCCACTGGCTCAGTCAGCTTCCTACCGATGCGCAAAAGGCGCATGTACCGCGCGATACTGCGATTGGGTCGGCTGCACCTGACGGAGGCGACACGTCATTGGATGCGGCCCAGGACCTCAGCGTCGGCGATCCGGTGCTGCGGAAGTCACGAGTGCTGTCCAGGCAGTGCCGCACGTGCATCTTCCGGCCCGGCAACCTCATGCGCCTTTCCGAGGGCCGCCTCCGTGAACTGGTCGCCGAGGCACGGCGCGACGAGGGGTTCGTGGTCTGCCACGACACCCTCCCCTACTCTCAGTTTCCAGAGGCCAAGCCGGCTATCTGCCGGGGTTTCGCCGACCGCTACTCGACCCAGGCGCTCCAGGTGATTGAGCGACTCTTCGGGTTCGTGGAGGTTGAGCCACCCGGCGAGGACGCGGGCGGGACCGACGCCACCGCGCCACCCCAACCGCCACCTGGCAGGTCACCAACGCCGGCGGCACCTGGAGTCGGTACGCCGCCGGCGACCACACCCCATCACCCTGACACCTCGCGCCGGTCTTCACATACATGACGGCACGGCCTTGGCCACCTCACTTGCGCCGATCGATGGTGGCATTGCCCAGGGCGACGCCAGCGTGTAAGTCGGGGCTAGCGTGCTCCGCATGCGCGTTTCCCGTTGGCTCGATGACACCCGGACTGGGCCTGCCCCGTTTTGACGGACATCCGAGATCAGGGGACCTGGGGTCTCCGGGAGGATGTCCATCATCATGGAGAGCATGGGGAAGAAGCGGCCGCGGCCTCGGCGTTCGTTCACGCCGGAGTTCAAGGCCGAGATCGTCGAGTTGTGCCAGCGTGGTGACCGCACGCTTCGGCAGGTCAGCCAGGATTTTGATCTGACCGAGACGGCGGTGCGTGAGTGGGTCAAGCAGGCCGAACTCGACACCGGCGTCCGCGCCGACGGGCTGACCAGCGACGAACGGGCCGAACTCGCACAGCTGCGCAAAGAGAACCGCAGGCTGCGCGAAGACGTCGATGTGCTCAAACGGGCGACGGCTTTCTTCGCGAAGGAGACCCGGTGAACGTCTTCCCGTTCATCGCCGCGGAGCAGGCCGGCAAGCACAACGTCAAACGTGCCTGCGAACTGCTCGAGGTCTCCCGATCCGCCTACTACCAGCAGAAAGCCGGCACCCAGTCGCAGCGCGAGCGGGTCGATGCGCAGCTCACCGACAAGATCACCGTGCTGCACGAACGGTCCAAGGGCACCTACGGGGCGCCGCGGATCCACGCTGACCTCACCGAACAGGGGCTACGGCACGGCCGTAAACGCGTCGCCCGGCTAATGCGCACCGCCGGACTCGCCGGCAAGAGCCCACGCCGCTGGCGCACGACCACAATCCCGGATCGGGCCGCCGGGCTCCGACCTGACCTGGTCGGCCGCGACTTCCGTGTTGATCCCGGCGTAATCGATACCCGCTGGTGCGGCGACATCACCTACATCAACACCTGGCAGGGCTGGCTCTACCTGGCCACCGTCATCGATCTCGCATCACGCCGGGTCGTCGGCTGGGCCGTGGCCGACAACCTCAAGACCGACCTGGTCGACGCCGCCCTCGCCGACGCTCTCGCACGCCGCCGACCCGAGCCCGGGCTGGTGTTTCATTCCGACCGCGGCACGCAATACCTCAGCGCCCAGCACGCCCGCCTCGCACACCGTCACGACATCCGCCTGTCCGTCGGACGGCGCGGACAGTGCTGGGACAACGCAGTCGCCGAATCGTTCTTCGCCACCATCAAAACCGAACTCCTGCACCGCCAGGCCTGGCCCACCCATCAAGCCGCCCGCCAGGCCATATTCGAATACATCGAGGGCTGGTACAACACCCGCCGCCGACACTCAACCCTCGACTACCTCAGCCCTGCGGCCTTCGAGGCCACCAGCTCACAACCGCTACCGATCGACCAAGCCGCCTAACTAAGATCAACACAACGACCCTGTCCGTCGAAACGGGTCAAGCCCAGACTTCCTACGACACCGTGGCGGTCAGCTATGCCGACTTGCTGCGGGACGCCCTCGCTGGCGAGCCGTTCCAGCGGGGCATCCTGGCACTCTTCGCCGAGCTGGTGCGCGCACAGGGGAACGGGCCGGTCGCCGATGTCGGCTGTGGCCCGGGTCGGATCACCGCCTATCTGCGGGGCATCGGCCTGGACGCGTTCGGTGTTGACCTGTCGCCCGCAATGATCGACGTGGCCCGGCGAGATCATCCCGGCCTGCGGTTCGAGGTCGGCTCCATGACGGGTCTCGAACTGGCTGATGGTTCTCTGACCGGCCTGCTCGCGTGGTTCTCTCTGATTCATGTCCCCGATGACGAGGTCCCCACGGTCATGGCTGAGTTCTTTCGGGTGCTGCGGCCTGGCGGGCCCCTGCTGCTGGGCTTCCACGCCGGCGACGGCAGCAAGCTCAAAACGGAGGGCTACGGCGGCCATCCGATGAACGTCTACGTGCACCGTCGGTCAGCGGCCCGGGTCGCTACCTGGCTGGACGCTGCAGGCTTCACTGTCGAGGCGGAGATGGCGCATCGTCCGGGCCCGAACGTCGAGGGTGCCTTCGTCTTCGCCCATCGGTGAGGTGGGCGGAAGCCGCGGTGACTCGCGCTACGTCGCAACAGTGCGGCAGCCCTCCGCGTCCGGACCGCTGCCAGCCCGTCAGTCGCTACTGACGACACCTGCCGTCAAGCTCGCTGATCGATCACAGCCCGGCGTACCTGTCCTGTTCGTCGCCGTGGTCGCGGCCGGTGTGGCGAAGCGCCGCGATGCAAGCGGCGACTGCCGGGTGGTCTCCTGCGCCCTTCCGGTAGGCGATCCGGGTACGTCGCCTGATAGCGAGGGGTACGAGGCGGACCCGCGTGGGCGGTTGCCCGACGGCGAGTTGGGGCACCAGTCCGACGCCTTGTCCGGCGGCCACCAGGGCCAGCATGGCGGTGAAATCGTCGGCGTGGTGGCGCACCCTCGGGCGGAAACCGGCCAACTCGCAGGCGTGCAGGGCAACCGAGTGGCACAGCGTTCCTTGGCTACCCACGATCCACTCGGCATCGCGCACCGAGTGCATCGGGTCACCTCGAAGATCGCACTCCATTTCGATCGGCAGGGCGAGGAAGACCGTCTCTTCGAGCAGAGGCGTCGAGTCCAGCGCCGGATCCGAATCGAGCGGCACGATGTCGTAGTCGTGATCGAGGGCCACGTCGAGGCGACGGTCGCGCAGCGCGTCGGGCACGGCGACCGGGTCCAGTTCGGTGACCATCAGGTCGAGCGCGGGATGGTCGCGGGCCAGCGCGACCAGGGCCGGCGCCAACACGGTACGGACGGCACTCGGGTACGCGCCGATGCGTACCGTGCCGGAGAGCCCCCCGCGGGCGGCGGCCAGCGTGGCGTCCGCCGCTTCCAGGGCGGCAAGGACCACCTCGGCGTGTCGGACCAGCGCCTCCCCGGTGGGGGTGAGAGTGACCCGGCGGCCGGCGCGTTCCAGTAGCGCGACGCCGGCTTCCCGTTGCAGCGCAGCGAGCTGCTGGGAGACGGCGGATGGCGTGTAGGTGTGCGCCTCGGCGACGGCGGCGATGGTGCCCAGGCGGGCCAGGTCGCGCAGCAGGCGCAGACGGCGGACGTCAAGCATCAGCCAAGCTTACGTATTCAGTCAGTAATCGGAACTGGTTCTTCACAGTCTCGGCCCGCAAGGTGGAGGCATGACACTGACCGGCCTGTACGTACCGCTGATCACGCCGTTTGACGAGCGGGGTGCTGTCGCCTTCGACGCTCTGACCGCCCTCGCCAACCAGGTCCTGGAAGGTGGGGCAGCCGGACTGGTCGCCCTCGGCACCACCGCAGAACCGCACGCTCTCACCGAAGCCGAGCAGCAAGATGTGGTCGACGTCGTCGCGACGGTCTGCCGCGAGCGCGCGGCCCAACTTCTGGTCGGCGCGCACACCCTCGATGCACTTCGGGTGCTCGGCGGACGGCCTGAGGTCACGGCGGCGCTCTGCCTGGTGCCGCCGTTCCTGCGGCCCGGCGAGGAGGCCGTACTCGCCCATTTCGCCCGACTGGCCGAGGACTCTCCCGTGCCGCTGGTCGCCTACCATGTCCCCTACCGCACCGGCCAGCCACTCTCCGTCGAAACCCTGCGCCGGCTGGCTGGCCTGCCCGGCGTGGTGGGAATCAAGCACGCTGTCGGCGGCATTGACGCCGACACCCTCGCCTTCCTCGCTGACGTACCACCGGGTCACTCGGTGCTGTGCGGCGAAGACGCTTACGTCTCCGCGCTGCTCGCTCTTGGCGGGCACGGCGGCATCCTCGCCTCAGCGCACGTCGCCACCAACGACTACGCCTCGCTGATCAGGGCCTGGCAGGCCGGGGACACCACTCGTGCCAGATCGCTCGGCCACCGCCTCGCCACGCTATCGACAGCGCTCTTCGCCGAACCCAACCCATCCGTCATCAAAGCGGTGCTACACGCCCAGCGACGCATCCCCACGCCGACGGTCCGGCCACCGCTGCTGCCCGCCACGCCAGCGGCCACGGCACGGAGCCTGAAGCACGTAAACGAACAGATCAGGACGTCGACGTAGGACGACCTATGCAACGACAGTGACGCGCTCGCGTTGTTGCGGCAGCGGCAGTCCGGCCATGATCCCGGCCGCGTCGGGTAAATCTGGCGGTCATGCTGGCCGACGGCGGGGAGGCGATCGCCGACCTGGTGGTGCTGCTGCGTAACCAGGCCGCCCTATTCGGCACCGTCGCCTTGGATCCGACCGCATGGCGGGTGCTGTCCGGTATGGACGCTGCAGCGTTGACACGACTACGGCAGGCTCGCGCCGACGCGCGGGAGTTGGCGCGGGCGCATTTTCCCATTTCGTTGCGGCCCGCGCCATCAGACTTGTACGCCGACAGTCGGTAGGCAATCGCTTCTGTTGCCGTCACTCGTTGCGGATCGTGCGCCGGTCAGGGCCGGGCTGGCGTCCGGTCCGTCGCCTGGCGATTCCCGGTCGGCGGGGGTATTCCGCCGGCAGGTATCGGTAGACCGATCGCAGCGACTTGCCGATCCTCTCGGCGAGCAGTTCAGGGTCCAGGTTCGGCTCCTTACGCAGCCAGTAGGCCACTGCCTGCGCGGTCCCCTGGGGCACCTCCGAGGCCTCATCGTCGTTCGCGTCGTCGCCGGCAGCATCCAGATCGCCGTCGTCCGTCTCCTCGTCGGCTTCCACGCCAAGGACGTCCTTGTCGTTCTCGCCCCTGTCTACTGGGTCCGCGACGGCCGGCTCGTCCAAAGACACTGCTCCAGGCGGGTCAGCGGCGCGGCTCTCGGCACTCTGCTGGTGGCCGCTCGGGGCCGGTTGAGGATTCTCCTCTGGCTCTGGATTCGGCTCCTGCCGGTCATCGCGAGGCGTGTCCGCCAGCGACGCGGCAGGCGCTTGCGGCGGGGAGAGGGCGGGCTCAGGTGCCGTTGGTGCGTCCGCGATGCCCTCTCGCCTGAACCAGCGACGGTGGCGACTGGAACTGCGGGCCGTCATGATCCGCTCTGGGGCGAGGTCAGCGGCCAGGAGCGTGGTCAGCCCGTTGTAGTCGGCGGTGGCCGCGAGGCGTGCGGCGATCTCGTCCAGGTCATACACGCGTATGGCGATGTCGGCGGTGGTGGGGTCCACGGCGGCTCTAATCTTGCGATGGAGCACCTTGGCGATCGCGGCCTCGCGGCGTCGGCGGGCGATCGCGGTGCGGGCCACGGCGAGGGACCCGTACAGGTCGAGGCCGTCGGCCTTGGCGATGGACCGCGCCCGAGAGGTGACGACGGGGTGGCAGACCCAATGCCCGAACACCTCGTAGGCGGGTGGTGTGGGCGGCAGGACACCCGTGACGCGCAGCCGGTCGCGGCGCTGGTTGCCGGCGTGCATCAGCCAGACGAGGTATCCGAGGGCGGACATGCCCGCGTAGAAGCCGCCAACTATGTGGTCGGGGTGGGCGGCCCAGTTGAAGGTGACGGCTCCGGCGGCGATCGCGGCGGACAGGAGGCGTGATCCGATTGCCCGCTCGCCGAGGCGGCGTCGCACGTCGGCGTTGGCCATCACGACCACGCCGCCCAGTTCGAGCGCCGCGACGGCCGGGACCGCGACGACCATCGGGACGCCGAGCGTTTGGACGGCGCCGGTGACTTGCCCGACGAGGGCGACCAGCAGCACCAGGACGTAGAACACCTGGCGTATCCAGGCGGCGTGCCGGACTGCTGTGGCCAGGTCGGTGTCCACCGCGTCGAGGCTCGTCGGGCATGGAGCTTGTTGATGCGCCGACCCGCCTTGAGGGCTGCGGGCGGGCCCAGGGTGGCCGGTGAGGACGGCCGCTCGAAGGGGCCATTCGGTGCCGTTGGGGTCCCAGTCCGGCGTCATGGCTGAAGTCCGTTGTGGTGAGAGCCGGTCTTCCCGGTGGGCTTCTGCCGGCGCATGTCGGCGATGAGCCGGTCGGCGAGTCTCAGGGTGTCCTCGCTGGGTTCGGCGTCGATCTCGTCGAGTCTGCGGGTGAGGGCTCGGCGTAGGGATCGGATCTGCTCGAGGTGTCCGAGTGCGGCGTGGGCGCGCATCGCTTGCTGGTAGGTGGCTTCGGCGTAGGGGTCGTGGCGCATCGCGGCTTCCAGGACGGCTAGGGCTTGTGTCGGGTCGGTGGTAGCGGCGGCGAGGGCGAGGTGGGCGTCGAGGGCTTGGCGGCGGATGCCCTCGCGGTATGCCTCGATCCATTCGTAGTCGAAGCCGTCGGCGAGTGTGCCGTCGTAGGCGTCGACGGCGCGCTGGAGTGCGGCGGTGCGGTCGGCGTCGGTGGTGGCGAGGGCGGCGTCGCGCAGCGCGGTGCGCATGCGCCACAGGTCGGTGTCGAGGGCGTCGCGGTTGAGCGCGTAGCGGCGCGACGGGTGAGTGAGGTAGGTGTCGGGTCCTCCGGTGAGGACGAGGGCTTTGCGTAGTGCGGATACGTAGGTGTGCAGGCGGTGCGGTGCCTTCGACGCGGGGGCGTCGGGCAGCAGGTCGTCGAGGATGTTGTCCTGTGCTGCCTCGCCGTCCTGAACGACGAGGTAGACCAGCAGTTCGAGGGCTTTCGCGCGCAGCGGCGTGGTCGTGTCCATGTCCACGATGCGGGCCCCGCCGAGCACTCGAACGTCGACGCGGCTGCCGGTGCTGCAAGGCCGGTCGTCGCCCGCCGGGTGCGGTTGATTCCCGGCGTGATCGCGGCGCTCCTGTAGGTGTGCGGCGGCAGAATTCTCGGGTGTGGGGTTCGGCGCGTGGGCGGCGTTGACCAGCCTGTCGAGTGGTATGTGCTGCGCGGGTGCTGGCGGTTGAGGCTCGCCGGTATGGGACTCGGCGAGGAGTCGCAGCAGTTCGGTGGTCTCGCTGCGGTTGATGACGCTCAGGCGGCCGACGGCGGAAGGGCAGCTGTGCTGTTTCGCGTCGTGCTTAATGATGCTGGTGGAGCCGTCTTCGGCGACGAGGATGGTGTCGCCATCGGGCCAGGCGCCGAGCAGGACGCCGTGGATGTCGAGTCGGTGCCCTTGCGTGAGCAGCGCGGCGATGCGTGTGCGCTCATGAGCAGCGGTGGGGGCGGCGATCAGCAGTGTCGGCGGCACGGGCTCGGCGATGGAGTCCCGGTCCCGCAGGTCGGCGATCGTGTCGACCTCGTAGTCGCCGCATATGCGCGCGCGGTGCAGCGTCTGCTCCTCGATCAGCGTCAGAGCGTCGCTGAGTCCGCTGGTGACGCTCATCCGTGGCGTGTCCGCCAGTGTGGTGGCGGTGCCTAACAGCGTGGCGAGGGTGTCCGAGGCGATGACGACGTGGTGGCGGCTATCGGGGTCATCCGGTCCGCCGGCAGCGAGAGCCGACACCAGCACGCCTCGGGCCGCTGCCTCGGCACCCGGCCCGATCAGACCGAGTCCCGCGGACGGCCACACCTCGATCAGCGGGCGGGCCGGCGCGGGTATAGGCGGCTGCGCCTCGTGCGCCGTGAGTTTGGAGGTCTCGTCGTCGGCCGCGTCTGCCGGGTCTGATTCAGCGTCCACGACGGGTTCGTCGGGCGGAGGGTCGAGGGGGCCGGGGCCGGGAATCGTCTTCGCGCTCGGTGTCAGGGCCCGTAGGTCGCGACGGATCCGGGTGATCACCGCCGGCATCGGTTCGGCGCTCGGGTCGTCGAGGCGTGGGCGCGCGGTGGGTTGCTGGGGGATGTAGCGGCGACGGCGGTGTGCCCAAACGAGGGCCACCGCGGCGAGGACTGCGGCGGCAAGTCCCATGTCGAGCCAGCTACCCGTACCGAGCGACACACCCGGCTGCGGTCGCGGCGTTGGGGCGGTTCCTTCGTCGGCGGTGCCAGTGGTGGGCGTGGCAGCTGGTCCCGACGTCGAACCCTGGTCGGCTGGCGCAGATGTGGGCGCTGGGGCGGACTCCACGAGGCCGTCGTCGGTGTCCGTTCCGGTCGGGCTGCTGGGCGATCCTGAGGGATCTGGTGTCGTTGGCGTTGGGGTAGGCGTCGGTCGGGGCGAGGGGCGTGGTGCTTCGGCCGTGGGAGGTAGTCGCAGTGTCCAGCCTGGGTAGATGAGGTCAGGGTCGCGAAGTGTCCCACCGGTGTGGGGGAAGCGGGTGCCACGGTTGGCGGTGAAGATTTCGGGCCAGCGGTCCGCGTCGCCGAGGCGGTCCTGGGCGATGCGGGACAGCGTGTCGCCGCGCCGCACCGTGTAGTTGTGCTTGGCCTGGTCCCTGCCGTTGGCTGGTGAGGTGGTCTGGTCGTCGGCGTGGGCGCGCACGGCGGCTGCTGCACCCTGCGGTGGATGGGTCGTCTCCGCAGGGGCGGCGGTGGTCGCGCTGGCGTGGGCGGGCGTCGCGGTGGCCGCCGTGCTGACGGCGGTCGCTCCCAGGACAGCCGCCGTGATGCCCTGCAGCGGCCCGGGCATGTGCAGCCGTGGCAGTCGCCGTGACATCTGGGCGGCCTGGGCGTACAGGCGGGCTGTGATGGCGGCGGCGAGCATTGCCCATAGCAGCCAGGCCGCGAGGTAGGCGATGCCGGCGAGGAAGCCGCCGCTGAGGGGCTCCTCGATCCAGCCGCGGAGCAGGGTCGTCCACGAGCCTTGCGGGCGTGGCCACCTGCCGACGCGGACGAGCGTGATCGGCACAGCGACGAGCAGCAGCGTGGCCGCCGACGTGTGAGCGGCCGAAGCGACCCTGGACTTCATCGCCCCTCCCTTGCTGCCGTGTGCGGGACCCGGACGCCGACCGGCACCGAGCCGGATTGTTGGCGGCGCCGTAGGCCGTTGGCCACGAATCGACCGTAGGGCGAGCGGCAGAAGACGAGGCGGTTCTGCTGGCTGACAGGACCTCACACGACCTGACACGACCTCACAACCCCAGCTCACAGGCAGTCGATAGGAGTCGAGACGGTGCGACCGGCGGCATCTGCTGAGGCCAAGTGGCGCCTTCTATTAGCAGGACGAGCTGGCTGTCTGGGACCGAACACTGGGGCAGCCAAAAGCGGCAACGGAGCCGCAAAGCGCGTGGGGGTAGCACAGTTCGGGCTTCCCGAACCGGGTCACCTGTGCTCGGAGCCGGCGGCGTTACCGGGTGGGGATGGCGGGCCGGTCTTCGAGGGTGGCTGTCGTGAGGTCGGTGTCGTTGGGGAGGATGCCCGCTGCGGCGAGGCGCCGGGTGTAGCCCTCCCGTAGGTGGTCGGCCGCGTCGTGGTCGCCGAGGGTGATGAGTGCGGTGACCGCGCGGGTGTGCAGGTCGGCGTTGTACGGGTCGATGCGGATGCCGGCCTGCAGCCATGCCAGGGCTTCACGGACGTCAGGGCTGGCGCTGGCGAGAGCCGCGTGTGCGTCGATGACGTGCCGGCGGGTGGCCTCGCGGATCGGGTCGAGCCAGGGCCAGGTACGTCGGGCGGCGAGGTCAGCGGGGTAGGCGTCGATGACGGCCTTCCAGGTCGTCGCGTCGGTGGCGACGGCGGTGGTGGCGTCGCGGACCGCCTGGTGGAAGTGCCACAGGTCGACGGTGACGCCGGTGGGGTCGAGGCGGTACCGGTCGTCGCTGTGCTCGATGAGGGTCATCCCTGCCGTGGAGCGGATGGTGGCGCGGAGGTCGCTGAGGGTGGTGTAGAGGCGGCCGGTGAGAGAGCGGCGGGGCAGGCCCGGCCAGATGACGTCGGTCAGCTGTCGGGTGTCGGCGCCGTCGGGGTGGGCGGCGAGGAACACCAGGACCTGGAGCGCGGCGGTACGCCGGATCTCCACCGGGTGGCCGTCCAGCAGCAGTGTCGGTTCGCCCAGCACGCGCAGCTGAAGGCGTCGTTTGTCGTTGCCGGAGTGGACGGGGTGGTCCTGGGCGGTGGCCTCCCACAGCGGGGACCGGCCCGCCAGGGCGGGGTTGCGCGACGGGCCGGAGGTGCCAGGCCCTGGCCGTGCGGTGTCGGGGTGGGCGACGACGGTGAGCAGGTCGGTAGCCGTGACCTGGGTAAGGACGCACATCCGTGGCCCGGCTGACCCGCTGCCGTCCTGGTGGTGGGTGCGCCCCGACGGGTCGACCTGCCATGTCTGGCCGGCCGGCCACCGTCCGAGCACGGCCACCACGGCGGAGGTGATGGCCAGACTCGCCAGGGTCTCGGGGTTGTCCGTCGCGGACGCCGCATCGACGATGAGGGTTGGTCCGGGTGGGCCGGCGCCCTCCTGCGTGTCTCGTTGTGCCTGGTCTCGTCCGCCCAGGCCACGACCCAGGTGGTCTCCGGAGAAGAACCCGGCTGCCTGCCCGAGGTTGTCAATGACAGTCAGCCCCGGCAGGCGCCGGCCCAGCGTTTCGGCGGCGGGGCCAAGCAACCCGGCCAGGACAGGTCGGGTGACGACCACGGACACTGCCGGGTGATGACGCCCAGCTAGGAGGCTGGTGACGAGCAGGCCTCGCGCCGCGTCCTGCGCCCCCAGCCCGGTCAGACCGACCCCAGCTCGGGGGAAAGCCCCGCCCACGGTGGGCCGGTCGAGCAGCGACGAGCCCGCCGAGGCGGCGCCCGGTTCGGTAGGCGGTGGCGTCGAATCGGCGAGGGCGGCTTGCACGGCCGCCACTGTCGGGGGCAGCGGTACCAGGTCCGTGTCCTCGCGGCTCGGTGGACCGGGCGGGCGCGGCCGGTAGGAGCGACGGCGACGGAGCCACACCAGCGCCGCCGCCGCGCTGACCTGCTCCGCTGTCTCACGCGGCAGCCAGCCACCGGCGACGCTGATCCCTGCGTCGGCCAGGACGTCGCCGTCTGATGGCGTGGGGTTATCCGCGTCGCCGAGGATTCCTGCCGCTACCGGCTGCGTGGGCGGCGGTGGCGGCGCGGCGATCGCGTGGGAGCCGACGCCGAGGACGGCTGCGCCGGCGATGCCACCGGCGGTGGCTTGCAAGGGTGTCGGCAGCGGCATGCGCCGCAGCCACGACACGGTCGCGCTCAGGCGGGTCAGCACCCGGATCGTGACCGTGTAGGCGAGCAGGAGCCACACCAGCCACGCTGCGATAGTCAGCGCGGCGGTGAGGGTCTGTTCAGTCAGCGGGTTCTGCACCCACTCCCGGGCCTGCGCGACCGTCGGCCGCCCTTTCAGGGGTGCTCCGATCAGCGACAGCAGCACTACCGGGGGGCCGGCCAGAAGCGCGAGGACGAACAGCAGGGACATCAGCTGCCGCGGCCACCGCATGTCACCCGCCTCCACCCGGTGACAGGTCCGCCCGAACCGGGCCCGTGGACGGTGCGGTGCGGGCGGGTGGGGCGGGTCGCAGGACACGGCTCCAGAGCCGAGTAGCCCACCAGGTCGCGACGGCGATGGCGTAGATGACGCCAAGCATCCCGGCGGCCCGTCTACTGACGATCGCCGCGAAGATCACCGCCAGCGGGGCGGCGAGGATGAGGCGGAACATCAGGGGTGTCACCACGGCCATGACCACGGCGACGCCGAGGAGGAGACCGCCGACGCGGCCGGCGATGTCGATCCACAGGATCCGGTCCGGCCACCGGTCGGCGGTCAGGGAGTACTGGATCAACCCCATGCCGAGCGTGGCGGCGACGATGGATCCGGTCGGCGCGGCCAGCAACGCCGACCAGCCGCCGTGCGGGGAACGCCACTGCCGGGCGGCGACGACCGCCATCGCCACGGCCATCACCGACACCGGCGCGATCGGCCACAGCGCCCACTTCAGGTACGGGCCGACGGGCATACCGAAGTATTGGCTGGTGACCACCGCGTACAGGCCAGCGATCGCCGCACCGAGGGACACCGCGGCGAGGATCCCGACGCTGACCCTTCCCCCTTCGGTTCGGGTGCCGGGGGTGGGACTGCGGGCAGCGATCAGCGAACCGAGGACCGTGCCCGCGGCCAGGCACGCCAGCAGAGCCATCGCCGCCGCCATCGTGAACTCGCCCCAGTTCACACTCACCGAGTAGTACACACCGAGCGTCCCGTGCCGCTCCGCGGTCAGCAGGCACTGCCAGATCAGGGCCAGCGACGCGAAGCCCGGTACCGCGATCGCCGCCGCCCGCCGCACGGGCGGCACGGGCGCCTCGACCCGCTCGACCGTGGCGGTATCGACGGCGCCGACGTCCGCGGCACCCCGAGCCGCGACCAGCCCCGGCTCGGGCACGACGACGGGTGCGGCGCCTGTGTGCTCGGCGATCGCCGCCGCTAGGTGCGGTAACTGGGCGCTGCCGCCCACACAGTAGATACCTGCGAGGTCGCCGACCGTGAGCTCAGCGGCGGCGACTGTCTCCTGGGTCAACTGCGCCACGCGCCATGCCACCGGCCGGACGGCCTCGTCGAGCATCGCGCTGTTCGCTATCACCGGCGGCCGGTCCGGGAGCGGAACCGTGACAGCCGGATGGCTCACCAACGCTTCCTTGGCCACCCGAACGCTGTCCGCCACCGACGCGAGCGACGCGCCCTGGCCCTCCCCCGTCGACGCGCCGATGGCGTCGGCGAGCGCGTGATCGACTGCCGTGCCGCCAGCCGCAGCGTCGGCGAGGGTCGCGAGGACCTCGAACCCGGCCGGCCCGCGGCGCAGCACCGTCACCTCCGCGCCAGCCCCGACATCACAGACGACAAGGAACGCACCGACCGGCACCCGCACACCAGTGGTGAGCAGATACTCGGCGACCGCCACCGGGGCCTCCACCAGACGCGGTTGCGGCAACCCCGCCCGGTGCGCGACCTGCCGCATCCAGGTCCGCCGCCGTGGCCCCCACCCCGCCGGGACTACCACCCGCACATCCCGCACCGGCTGACCGACGACCCGCTCGGCTGCGGCGACGACCCTGCGCAGCGGCGCCGCCGCCACCTCCAGCGCGTCGCCGCGAGCGTCACCTGCCGTCGCGTCCTCCACCGGATGGCGCGGCCCCGGAATGAACGCTTCGGGCTGCCTCGCCGCCTGTCCGTTTGCGGGCATAGACGACGTGCTGTGTAGGGATGGATTCCCGTCGAATGACAGTACGTACGCGCTGCCGTCGGCCCACGCCAGGACGGCTTGGGTGCCGGCGCTGCCGCAATCGATCGACAACCGCGCTTCCCCCGCCCCCATGTCCATAGTCAAACATGAGGATCACATTCACGTCACCTGTCAATCACTCACGGCCAGCAGAGGCCAGCCGAAACCGCACCAGCGTCACCGTCCGCCGAACCGCCGACGAATCTCCTCGAGGAAGCCTCGTGGTGAGGCCGCCTCCCGCCTGCGGGCCTCTTGCCAACGACACCAACACGCATTGGATGGAACCGTGGAGCCCTCGAACACATCCGCCTACCCCACCGACGGCATCGCCCGCACGTGGGCCCGCGCAGTCCTGACAACCGAACCCGCCGATCACGACGCCGCCGAAGCCGCAGCCCGCGCCGCCTACCGCACCGCAGGCAGGCCCGAGCCCACAGAGTTCATCTGGTGTCCGTCTCCCCGGGCCGCTCTCGAGCTCATCAGGAGTTTCCTCGAAGAGGGGCGGGCTCCACTCGCCAATTCCGTGCGTCGGGCGGTGTTGAACCAGGCGTTGTCCGCAGCCCGCGCCCCACTCATCGATCGGGCCAGCGAGACTGACCGGTTCAATGCCTTCGGTGAGTTCCACTCCTACTTCGAACGCAAAGGGTTCTACGGCGAGCAACGCTACGACGGCATGGACGAGCGGTACGACCTCATGGAGCACCCCTACCGGTGCCCGCCTGTCCTGCCGTCCGAGCGATCGGCGCTGCGGCCCGTGCTTCACGCCGTGCATCAGACCTACCGGCACGTCCTGAGCCCAGCGTGGTCGGCGATTGACCGCACGATTAGCGCCGATTACACGCTTCAACCGGCCTGGTACTGGTCCGACGAGCACGGGCTCGTCGACCAGAACGACGAGGCCCGTGCCGTCGTCCGCTACAGCACACCTGAGCTCAACGACCGATTCTTCGACCCGGCCTGGTGCTTCTACCCCGACCTCATGGTCCTGGCGGCCATCGACACCTACCGCAGCGTCTTCGATACGGACCCCGGCGCCGCCTGGCAGGGCTGCCGCGACGTCGCGCTCACCAGCGGACCCTGGTGGCCCTTCCCGGAAACCGTGGTCATGAGCGAGCGACCCACCCTGCTCACACTCGACGAGCAGGACCGTCTCCATGCCGACGACGGGCCAGCTATTCAATGGCGCGACGGTCACCACGTGTGGGCTCATGACGGTGTTCTCATCGGCCCATCTCGCTCGGGGTCGGCAACGAGCGGCGCATGATCTCAGAAGCCCGCAGTGATCATCTGGTTATCCACAGGGGCCTGAGTTGTCCACAGCTAATGCGATCGGGCATTGATCGGCTGGACCGCCCCTGCTGAAGTACCTCCGCAGGGACGACGCCATGTCCCATCCAATGACGAAGGAGCGCAGCCATGACCCGGGGTGGACGCAGCCGATCGCGGCGCACGGACAGGCCGACACCGCTGGAGCACCTCGCCGGTGTCACCGGCCTCATCGGCGCGACGGCCGCCCTCATCGCCGCCGTCGCCGGGCTGCTGACAGCCGCCGCCACACTGACGGTGAGTCGCTGATGCCCGCCGTCGAGGCATGGCTGCTCGGCGGACCTGCCGACGGCCGCTTCACCCACATTGAGGTTGACGACGACGGGTCCCTTCCGCAGGCCATCGTCCTGCCGCAGAGCGGCGCCTACCTCGGTGCCCGCGATCGCCCCAGCCCGCCGGTGCAGCACCGCTACCTCCGCTGCGCCGGCGAGGTCGACCCGCCAACCTTCCGGTACGACGGCCCTGTCCCCCAGGACCAGTGACGTCAGCATGGGCTGCCAACCGACCAAAGCCGGAGCGGTCCGTGTTCCGGCCAGAGAACGACACCACCCGAGAGCGGCCCGCACCGCTACCCAACATCATTCGCCGATCGAACACTTGTACGATTACCTGGTGGAGGATGTGGCGGCGCGCTGGTGGAACGGGATCTGGGGTCGCCTGGGCCGCCGAGATGTGTGGCTCGCCCGCGAGGTCCGGTGGAAGGTCACCGCCCGCGCCGGCGACAGCGAGACCGGCCGGGTGCTGCGGTGGGAGTTCGACACCGAGGACGAGGCACTCGCCATGGTCAAGCGTCTGCTCGCCGCCGACGCGGGCGGCCAGTGGCGCAAGCAGTCCGGCGACAGCCAGCCGCCACAGCAGACCTAGCATCCGACTGACGGTCTGCACCTCGGGGGCGCTGACCGTCAGCCGGATCGCGCTCAGGAGCTACAGGTGTTGAGCATGCTTTGCAGGGCGGACTTCTCCGACGACTGCAGTTTCAGGCCCCAGCTGTACTTCACGGTGATCCACATCTTGCTGTAGGTGCACCGGTACGACGACAGCGGTGGCTGCCAGGTGGAGGGGTCCTGGTCGCCCTTGGACTGGTTGACGTTGTCCGTCACCGCGATCAGCTGCGGGCGGGTGAGATCGTTGGCGAAGCTCTGCCGGCGGCTGGTCGTCCAGGAGTTGGCGCCGGAGCGCCAGGCCTCAGCCAGGGGGACGACGTGGTCGATGTCGACGTCGGAGGCCGCCGTCCAAGTGGCGCCGTCGTAGGGGCTGTACCAACGGCCGGAGGTGGCCGCGCAGGAGCTATCAACGACGACGGACGTGCCGTCGCGTTTGAGGACCTGCTCACGGGTGTTGCAGCTACCGCTGATCGTGATCCAGTGCGGGAACAGATCCCGGGAGTAGCCGCTGGTCGAGCCCTGCGTTGCCACGGTCAGGGCGTTCAGCTGTGACTGCGCTGTTGCCTTCGACGGGATTCCGGGAGGCGTCGCCGACGCGGGAGTGGCGTTCGTGACCGCGAGAGTCCCGCTTACGAGTGCGGCGATCGCGATAGCTACGGCGCGCGGACGGCGGCGGGCGAGCGGCAGGATGTCGAGTGTCGGTCGCGGCATGTAGGGGCCTCCATCCTCAATGGGCGGGCAGGCAGTCACGCTCATCGATGATGGTGACGGTAGTGCGGCGGTGTTGTGAAGTACCAGAGACGCGTTCACGACGTCTTGCCGACGTTGGCAGCTTGCGTGCCTCACGCACGTCGCGGTGAGGGGGCACGGCAGCGGGCCTGCTGGGGCTTCGGCTCGGTGCCCGCGTCTTGCATGTGAGACCGCCGCCGTCTTCGCCGCAACATCACCCATCCAGATCATTGGAGTTCGCTCAGTGTGCCCGGCAGGCGGTACGGCAAGCCGCCCTGAGCGGCTGACCGGTGCCGGTGCGGCCCATGCCGGTCATGGACTTGTCGGCGAGAAGGAGGGCGCAACGACGGACGGGAGATGGCCAGCAACCTCCGTGCCTGCGCGGCCTCGCCGACGAACACGGCGCCTCGGCGTCTGATGAACCGCCCGACTGCAGGGACCACCACGGCCGGCGGGGGTCAGAAGCTGGCGAGTAGGTCAACGACGTAGGGCTTAGTCCCCCGTTCGGACAAATATGTGGCTACGTCAGTGGACGTCCACATCGACGTTGCGTGTCAGAATCCGGCTGTGGACATCTTCAATGTCACGGTCGGCATCGTCGGTCTCCTCGCTGCGCTGTTCGCCGTCTACGTCTTCGTCGATACCAAGCGCAAGGAGGGAATCGAGACACAGAAGGCGGCCGAGTATCAGCAACGGCTAGCGGATCTGCTGTCCATGACGAACGCGGTCGCCAAGCAGGCAAGCATGATCACTGCACTCAGTGATCGCGATAGTGTCACCAAGAGTGAGCTCAAGCACCTGCTGATCGCGCAGCTCGCGACGGTGGAGAGCCTGCAGTCGAGTCTCGTCCGGACGCACGCGGTCGAGCAGCGCTGGGAGTTCGGTGTCCCGGCCACCTATCGCACCATCCCCGTCAGCGCTGCACCCGTTTCGCCAACTCCAAGCCCGGCGCCCGTGTCACCAAGGCGTCAGCCTCCCAACGCTCAGCAGACAACCAGTGACTAAGAATGCTTACACATTCGCCGCGCCGGAGTACCTGCGGCGGGCGGTCACCCCGTCCGACAGCGAGGACGCCCACGTCCATCGTGTCGGCGACGTGGTCCAACTGATCATCAGACAACCACCAGTTGAGATTCTTGCCCGCCACATCGGCGGGTTTGGCGCCGTGTATGTGACTAGGTCGACCGTCGACGGGGCAGTGTCTGCGGTCAAGACGCCCCGCATCGACCGTTACCGCGACAAGCGCACGCTCGACGACTTCGCGCGTGAGGCGACCCTCTGGCGCAATCTGCCGCCGCACCAATTCGTGCTGCCCGCACTGCGTGTCTTCCGTTATGATTCACGGCCGTACGTACAAATGCCGTACGTCTCACCGCTCACCCCATCTGGATCGACGTTGGCCAGCCTGCTCAGTGAGGGGGCGAGGCACGGCGGGCTCGCCAGCGGAATCCTTACGATGGTGGTCGGCCAATTGCTCCAGGCTTTGGCGTTTATGGAGGATGCGGTCCCTGAGTTCGCACACGGCGACATCAAACCGGGCAATGTGCTGCTTAACGCTCCGGGTGGATTGCTGTCAGACGAGATCAGCGCCCAGTTGTCGGATTTCGGGCTGGCCCGCGTCCTTAATGAACCCGGATCACCGGCGGGCATCTCGGGCGACTTGTACTACCTGCCGACTGAGTGGCTGCGGCCCGGAGCAGTGGTCGACAGTCCCGCTGGACAGCCGATCACGAAGCTTCAGGACCTGTACGCATTCGGCTGCACCGCGATGGAGTTGCTGCTCAACCTGCGCTGGCAGGCTCCCGATCCGGCAGATGGCCAGTGGCGGACGTTGGCTGATCAAGGTTTTACCCTCAACGATCTTCGGAGGGCGCGGCCCGACATCGGCGACCGCCCGTTGGGCGTCCTTTGGCGGTGCGTTGCCGTGCCCCCAGAGCAGGCCTGGTCCTCATTTCTTGAACTGACGCAGGCTTGGCAGGAGGCCATGGCCGCAAGACCGGGCGTCGTTTTTCGTGATTTGTCCTCGTGGACACGGCTCGGAGCCGACCTCGTTGCAGACTCCACGGCGGAGTCGAACGGCGCTTACAGTTACCTGACACGTTCCGGGACTGCAACGGTCGAGGAGGCTTCCCGGGTAGCGGCTGCACTTTGGGACGCCAGCCAGCTCCGAGCCGTCGGCCGCGTAGAGGAGTCGTCGGAGATCCTGTCGGAGATCCACCGGGCCTACCCAAGACTGGCGACGGTGGCCGCAAGCACGGCGCACGGTTTGTTGTTGCTGGAGGACCGCTGCACCGAGGCGGTTCCGCTTTATCGACACGCAGTCGATCTGTACCGGGCAGACGATCTGCAACGGGACCTCGATAGTCTCGGATTCGCGGCCGCTTGCACGACCCTTGCCCAGCTGTTGCTGCTCGAGGACAACGAGGACGGCGCCGCTGAGGCGGCGGCCATACTCGCCCGAGAAGCGATCGCCGCCGATTCCTCCATCGGGCTGACGCACATCACGCTCGCTTACGCACTCATGGCGCTTGGCGATTTCGACGGCACTATCGAAGCACTGAATCGGGCAGAACGACTCGACCCGGGGCGCAGCTCCATTAAGATCGCGAGACGGATTGCGCGAGGCCTAGCCGGGGGCGCATTCCTCGATCCGGTCGGCATCGACGACCTCGACCCGGATCAACGGGCACGGGCTCGGGTGTGGTGGGCCAGCCTGTCACCGCCGCTGCGGGAGATGAATCGGCTGCACGAAGTCGGCCGTTTCGATGACGCGGCCACCGTCGTTGCCGACGCAATAGGCCTATGTCGGCAGCAGGGGGACCGCGGCGGAGAAGCCCAAGGGCTGGCCTTTCTCGCAAACACTATGCGTAGAGCTGGGCGTCTCGATGAGGCCGCGGCGGCGTTTCAGGACGCCGCTGCGTTGTTCACCGCCATTAGTCGGCCCCACAGCGGGGCCGATGCGGCCGTCTCCGTGGGAAGTATTCGCTACGAACAGGGCCGCTTCGCCGACGCGGCCGCCGCCCTCGGTCAAGCGACCGGGGTCTTCAGCCCGGCAACCCAGAAGTTTCGGCGGGCACGCGCGGAACTGGAGCTGTCCAAGGCACTGGGCAAGCTGCGCCGGTGGGATGAAGCGATGGCGGCGGCGAGGACGGCTGTTCGCCTCCAGGGCGAGTTGGACGCGCCGGCCGACGAGGCGTTCGCGTGGTTCATATTGGGCGAGTTGCACCGCGAGGCGGGCCAGACGAAGGCGGCACTGGCACCTCTGCGGAAGGCGCTGGAGCTGTACCGGTCGGTAGAAGACGATCTAGGGGCGGGGAGCGCTCTGGATCATCTCGGACTGGTCCTCGCCGCCTTGGGCCGGCCGGCCCAAGGGCTGGACCTGTGCCGCGACGCGGTCACCCTGTTGACGGCTGCCGATGACAGGCATGCCGTCCTGGTCGCTCGTGGGCACATGGTGGCGCTGTTGGTGGGTGAGAAGTTGTTCGACCAGGCAATCCAGTTGGCCAAAGATGCCCTTGAGGCCGATCCGGCCGCCGCGACCGACCCTGGAGCCGCAGCGGTATTCAACAATCTCGGTCTTGCCCTTGCTGGGCGGTCTAGATTTTGCGAGGCGGTCGAAGCTCATCGTCGGGCGGCCGAGCTTCACGAGGCCGATCACAATGCGGCCCATCAGTCGCTGGCACTCAACAACATGGGTGCGGCCCTGCGGGCCGCCGGGAACCTTGACGGCGCCGCGGCGGTCTTTCGCACGGCGGTCCGGCTGGGCGTCCAGGCCGGCGATCCGGGTCGGGAGGCGTCCGCGCTGTTCAATCTCGGGACAGTCCATGCCGACGCGGAGGATTATCTGGCTGCCGAAGCGACCCAGCGCCGTGCTGCTGATCTCTACGATGCCGCAGGGGAAATCGAACAAAAAGGCCGTGCGCTGCATCAGATCGGTGAAGCGCTGAGTGCGATGGGGCGACTAGAGGAGGCCGCCGCCTCTTATGAGGCAGCGGTGGAGGCCCGCCGCCATGGTGCCGACCGAGTCGGCCTCGGACGGTCCTACTTCCAGCTCGGTATGGTTCGTCATCAGCTCGGGCACCACGACGTCGCCGTAGACGCTCTGTCCGAGGATCTTGCGATCTGCAGAGCGGTTGGAGACGTCTCGGGAGAGGCGCAAACCTTGTGCAATCTGGGTGACGTCTTCCGCGCCGCCGGCCGGCTTGACGATGCTGAAGCGGCGACTCGTTCCGCCGCTCAGCGATACGCCGACGCCGGCAACCACGCGGAGCAGGGCGAGACTCTTTATAGCTTGGGCCGGTATCTAGGAGAGCGGCAGCGTTCGGCAGAAGCCGAGCAGACTTTGCGTGAATCGGCTGAAGCGTTGGAGCGTGCTGGCGAGGCCGCTGTCCGCAGCATGGTGCTAACCGAGCTGAGCTTGGAGCTCACGCGGTCCGGTCAGATCGAAGAGGCAGAAGCGCAGTGTCGAACGGCGGTGGCGATGTCCAAAACACTGGATCAACCTCTTGTCGCAGGCTATGCATACATGGGACTCGGTGTCGTCCTCTCCGTCGCCGGAAACCTCAGTGAAGCAGTGCATGCATTGACATGTGCGCATGACTGCTTTGCAAAGAAAAATGAATCCGAACTAGTGTCCAGGACTAGCCAGTTGCTGGCGAACGTCACAGCCGCGATCACGGCGGGAGATGGCAGGCCCTAACGCGCTAGAGAAGATGGCTGGCGGGTCTTGGGGGTCCTCATAGGCGAAGATTCCCGCACACTCGCGACCTGGCCCGACCGTTTCGCGATGCCATCGCGGGGTTCACAGCTCACAATCGCCGGTTTGAGGGGTACGGCACTCGTCCGGCGGCACCACGGCGTTATTGGAGGGCTGATTCCGCGCGCAGCCGGGCCGGGACACCGTCGTGGCGTAACGAGATACGTCGACACAGTGGTCTTTGGCCCCTGGAGCTGCGTCGGGTCCAGATGGGGTGGGGAGTACGATTTTTTACGTTTCCGGGCACATCTCTAGGAAATTGTGGCGGTGCGACGTGGCCGTCACTCGAGGGGCGGCCGGTGCGGCGCGGCGCGGTCCGACGAGATCGCGGGCGCATCCAGCGCGCCTACCAGCCGTTGACAGGAGAAGTGCAACTGTCGTTCGCTGAGTGCCGCCCGCCGGCCCGACGGTGCCTGGATGAGCCGGGAGACCGCAGCATGAAATGCCAAAAGGCGCGTCAGGGCCGCCTCGTGACGTTGGTAGTGATGGGCGTGCTGCTCAGCGGATGCGCCATGCAGGGCCATCCGGAGGCAGCAGACACGACGCCGCCGGCAACGGGCACGACGGGGGCCGCAGTGCCGCTGGTGCCGGAGATGCTGATCGGCTCCTGGACGCTCGTGGACGTTGCCGACACCGGCGTGGGCAAGATCCTGCGCCTCGCAGACAGTGAACTGCACCTGATCGGCAGCCACTGCGGAACCCTGGGCGGATCCTGGCGGGCCAACGATGAAGGTGTGTTCCTCGCCGACGTCTGGTCGGCTTCCACGGTCGTCGTCGGAAGCACGCCTGGCTGCGAGAAGGCTAGTCAAGGAACACCCGGGTGGCTGCGGAGCGTGACCGCCTATCAGTTCGACGGGGCGGGGTTGCCCGTACTCTTGGACGGACGAGGGCAAGCGGTCGCCCGGCTGATCCCCGGGGCGACACCGACCCCCGAGCCCGACAAGGTCGACTCCGTGCTGGAGCCGCCGGTGGTCACCGACGAAGCGCGACGAGCCCTGGCACCAGCCGTCGCACTACCGGCGACGCTCGTTCCCGCCGATCAGCGCCAGCCGATAGGCCGTTGGGCGCCCGAGAGCGGACACAAGGCGGCCCACCTGGAGTTCACGGCCGACGGTGAGTGGCACGGATCCGACGGCTGCAACGACCAAAGCGGTCGGTGGATCACCGCTTCCGGCGGCGCCCTGCTCGCCACCGCAAGAGCAGCCACATTGGCCTTCTGCGCCGACAGCGTGCCGATCGAACAATGGGTCACGACGGCCAGACGAGCCGGTTTCGACGGCAAGGACCTCGTGCTTCTGAACGCCCACGGCGACGAGACAGGTCGGCTATCCCCCACGAACTGAACGCCGTCCTGCAACGGCCGATGCCACGGCTTCGCGGGCCGCTGGCCGGGGTGCCCATTAACCGCGCGCCTACACGAGGCCCGCGCGTTGCGGTCCACGGAGCTCAAGCACGTTGACTGAGCGGGATGGAACGCAGCTCTCGCTCGAGTCCAGTTGCTGGGGCCTCCAAGCATCGTGGATGCGGCCCTTAAGCTGGACCCGGCCTTCTGGCGCAGGGGCCCTGGCATCCGGGAGAACGCCGACGAGGCCCGGTTGATGCCAGTTGTGGGATGAGGTTGGGTTGCGGCGCCTTGAGTTCGTCAACGCAGCCCGGCAGCAGCTTTGCCGTAGGCTGCCTCCCTTAGATCGCCTCGTCGCTAGAACAGAGCCGACGAAGCTGCCTGCCCTGCGGCGTCCATAAGGTGGCGACGGGTATGCAGGATGTTAAGCGGGCAGATGGCGACCGCCGTCAGCTTCGGCAGGAAGCGCGGCGTGCCAGACCCTCATCACCACGGTCAACGCCGGCTTGCGGCAGCTGCTCGTACCAGCAGCCATGCTCGGTCGGGTCATCGCCGGATTCGGCACTGTCGCCAACAGCGCATCCCCGCTGGCGCAGTCCTGGGCGGGCTCATCGCGGCCGGTGCCGGCCTGCGGGCGCCGATGGTCGCTGGAGGCGTCATCCTCGCCGTGGCGGTGGCATGCGCGCTTCCTGCCCTGCTCCGGAGCGCTGCCAACGACTGATCAACAACTGTTCGGACGGTGGTTACCGTGACGTAGGGATGGTCCCGCACATCGTCCTTTTGCCGGAAATCCGGCCACTGTCTATAGTGCGCAGCACGGCCCTCAGATGAAGGTTCCTCCCTCAAGGGAGGGGTCTGATTCTTGGAGGAGTCCCGTATGTCGCCGACCACCCGCGCACTGTCGTTCGCCCTCGTCTTCGTGACCGCGCTGCTGGTCGCCAGCTGGACCGGGTTCCTCGTCTGGCTCAACACCCACAAGCCGGTCGACGCGATCCTCCAGTCCGGCGTTGCCTTCGCCGGCACGGTCGGCTTGAGCCTGGCCATCTGGGCGGCCTATCGGCAGAGATGACCTCGCGCTGGGCCCTGCGCCGTAGCGGCGCGGGCAACCGCTGCTGCCCGCGCCTCCACCACCGGTCCTACTGGGCTGCGCGGGCCCGGTCGACGTCGCGCTTACTCATCCCGAACAGCGCGTTGGGGCCGCTTGGACCCTTCCACGGGTACCCGGCCATCAGCGCAGCGGCGATCAACTCGCCGTTGGTGACGTACCGGCCCGTCGCGCTCTCCACCACGTGCTTCATGCCGTAGCTGCCGACCGTCGGGGTCTTCACCGGTGCGATGTTCGTCCGGAGCCACCCACGGATCCGCAGCACGACGTCCTCCCGCGCCCGCAGCTGCTCCCGCCCATCGGCCACCTCCTGCGCCCGCTGCTCGACGGGAGTACCGAAGTACGCCCCGAACCCGAATCGCTGCAACGTCGGGTGAGCCTCCATCACCTCCGCCAGCGTCAACGCCGGGCCGAGCTCCACCGCCGGACGGGCGGCCGGAGTCGCCGGCACCGGACGCCGCTGGGCCGGCAGCGGCGGCTCACCGCGGCGTCGCCGGCAGGTGGCGTGGTCACAATCCTGGCCGGTGGGCACCGAACGGACCGTCAACCGGCGCAACGCGCCGGCCCCGTCGAGCTTTGCGACTATGCCGTCCAGGTGCTCTGCCTTCGTGACGTAGAACGTGCCGAAGGCCAGCCACAACCCGCGCTGCTCGGGTGGCCCCTCCTGGAGGGCGCCCGCTACGGACCTGGCAAGGTCGTCCAGCGCCCACCACCGGTCGCCCTGGCTGATGTTGACGGCGATCAGCGGCCCATGCTCGGCCACGAGCTTCGCCCAAAGTCGGCAGGTGATCGGCCGGTTCCAGCTGGCCATCGGCGGCAACACCGCCACCTTGTCCGTCGCGGGCGGTAGCGGCTCGCTGGGTTGCGGCACCTGCCACCGGGCAGCGGTGTACGAGCCGCCCGTCGCGGCCCGCTGCAAACGGATTTCAACCTTGCGACGTCGGTTCCTGGTCATCGTGCGCTCCATCACGCGAGACGCCACGTCACATCTCGCCATGGGTGCAGTGGCCTACGTCGAGTGAGATGCGCGATTCGGAGAACCTACGGCCTCGGCGCGCCGATGGGGACGTGGCCCACGACGCTCGGGTCTGGCAGGCGCTACTGCCGGCCATCACTCTACCCGGCGGGCGGCGAAGCCGACACTCCACAGGTCACCCTTGCAACGTCGAGTGCGCGGATGCGGTATGTGGTCTGCGGTGATGGCGCGGTGGCTCGGCGTCTGGTCATCAAAGCGGCGGGCCGCTTCGGTGTCGCGGGTACCGTGGTCGCACCGCGAAGGGGAAGCAGGTGCTGCACTTGGACGCGGTTGCCCCGATCCTGTGTCTGTGCAGGACTACGCTTGGAGCGTTGGTCGATATCTGAGGCCAGTGTGATTTCGGTGCGATGCCTGCCAGAATGACACGATGGCTGACGACGCGGGTGTCGCGACGCTTCGTGAGGTCGTGACCCGGGCCGCCCGCGCGATCGCTGACGGAAGCACTCACGCCAAGCTCGACGAGGACCTGGCCGAGGCTGGACTCCCGCCATCGACAGGCGGCGAGACCAAAGCCCAGCGTGGCGCAAGCAGCGCCGCAGCGGTCCCGGACGAGCGACTCCGGGCGGTCGCCATCGGTCTGGTCGAACGGAACACCGGCCTACACATGATCGACCGCATGACGATCCAGGATCTCGTGTGGGCCGACGAGCATCCTCCTCCGATCCCGAAGCGGACAGGACGCGACCTCGCCCGGGCCCTGCCGGGGCAGATCCTGGTCGATCACGCCCAGCGATTCCATAACCTCCTGGCCACGCTAATTGACCTTGGCCGCGGCGGCATCTTTTTCGGCTTCGAGGACACCAGTCTCAGCGGGCACATCGAACGGCACTTCTACCGCAACGACGACTGGACCGTCGAGCAGTTGTTCGACGAGCTGGATGCGGTCGATCACGCATCTGACCGCAGATTCGCCCTCTTCCTCGAAGGCATGGTGTCCGGCGAGACCGTGCCGGACGAAGACGCCCAACGCCAACTGGTCGACACGATCAATCCGCGGCTGGCCGCCATCGGGCTGGAGCTTCGGGAGACAGGCAACACCGACGGCTACCCGACTTTCCACCTGGTGGCCACCGGATCCAGGACCGGCCGACCCAAGCAGCTCATCTTCGCGTCCCCGAAGAACCATTGCGGTTGAAGGCCAGGACGACCGCGGACGTTATGGGGATCGTGTGCGGCAGCGGCATCGTCTAGGTTCAGCCGAGTGATGACCATGTACACACTGCGATGCCCCGGCTGCGAGGAGCCATTCAATCTCCGGCTGGGGATTGGGCCAGCAAAGATGGCTCGTTTCTATGCACCGTGTCCGCACTGCAGCTTGCCCATTCGGGGACGGTCTCACGGGCAAGATCTAGAGTCACATCGGGTCGAGTTCGAAGCTGAGGCGCTGCCGAGCGAAGCCTCGCTGGATGCTGATTTCGTTACCGTGGATCCAAACGTTCCGTCCAAGTACAACGCTGCGCAGCGAGGTGAGCTCGGCACGTTCCCCACCATGACCCTGGTGCACCTGGTCGGCGACGAGCGAGCAGGGGCCCTTTTCGAGACGTTTTCGAGGAGTAGAACTGCTGCCGAGGAACTCTGGCCGAAAGTGCGACGAATTTACGAGTACTACCTCGTAGAAGATTGGAAAAACTTCGACAAGGCCGGCAGAGCTGCATTCGATGACTGGCGGGCGAAATCGACGACTCATGAGCGAGCCACTATGGCACACCAAGCCGTTGCCATCGCGACCATTTCAATGACGGATGGCATCGACGATTCTGCTCGACGATACCTTTACAGGTTTCACGTCAAGCACACCAGTGCCCTCAGGTCATCGGCATACATCCATTCCGCTCGCGCCGACGTTGCGTCCGGGCTGGTGCCGGGTCTGCAGCGCAGCGTCTTCGACGTGATCGACCGGTTCATTGGTCACTTCGAGGCATGGCAGATGGGCGTTTTGCGGCGGGTAATGCCCCCTGATCGTCTGCCGCTACTTAGGGAACTAACTCTGTTCCGCGATGAGTTTGATATCCTCCGAGACCTCTATCAGCAGGGATTTGAGACGGCCTGCAAGACCCTGAGGTTCGCCGTGGCAGCACAGAACACCGTGAAGCGCCAAAGCCCAGGTGACTTTGGGACAGATTTGCCGAACGGGGTAGACCTGAAGGCGAACCCAACGTCACTCAAGGCGTTCGACGACAAACTGAGCAACGCTGCGCGCCTCGCCTTCGTTCGGCAGGTACCAGGGTGGCAGGATTATGCAGCTCTCCTTAACAACCGGACTCGGAACGCGATCGGCCACGCCGCCGCTCGACACGACCTTCGAACTGGACGAGTATTCAGCGACAAGGAGCCCGCCGGAGTTCAATATCTTGATCTAGTTGCCGACGTCTTCGGAGTATTCGACGCGCTCTGCACCTCTCTCCAAGTGCTTCGCGCCGTCCGAGTCGTTTCGTCGCCCGATTTTAAGAACGCTCCCTTATAGGTCGCTACGAGGCGACGACTCACAGACAGGCGATCTACTCTTGTCTGCTGGCGCCCACTCCGTCGCTGCTGACATCTGAAACGCGCCCATAGGTCACCACCACATCGTTTCCCTCCAAGCGCCCTCAGATCAGGCGCGCAGCGACAGTGCCATGGCCCTCATGGTCGGATCGCGGTAGCTCGCCGCGGGTATCTGCCCGCGCCGCGGGCGAGGGGACACACGGTGGGCGGCTCCTGACCAGGGGAAACGCCCGTCCCGCAAATGTTCAGCAGGCGATCACAGCAAGGCACCCGTGCGACCCATTCTCAAGCCCTAAAAGAGAGAAGCCGCAGGTCATCAGCCTGCGGCTTCGATAAGAACACGGTTTAGGAAACCGATGCTCTATCCCCTGAGCTACGGGGGCGCGAGCGCACAGTCTCGCGACCTGGGCGTTCACCCGGGGGTGGCAGGGATTGGCCCACGTTCACCTACGTTCCCCGCACCGCCGTTCGCGCAGCCCAGGACCACACCCCGAGCACACGAACCCCGGTTTGCGACCGGCGGTCGGCCGTGGTGACCCGCGTTGGCACCGGTTCACCCGGGTTGGCATCCGCTGGAGAGCACAGACCGCGCACATCATCGAAGATCATGTGCGGCTGCCCGCTCCCCCTGCTGGGCGTCGCCTGCCACGGGGGATTCGGCCAGGTCGCCATCAGCCGCGCAGTGGCCTGGTCGTCGTTGTCGCGGGTCAGGTCCGCCGGATCGAGGAAGACGACGTCGATGTCACGCACGGACGGCGGGTCGAAGCCGCGTCGTCCGTCAACGGTACCCGCGCTCGGGTGGCTCATGGGGTGATGAGGTCGGCTACACCGTAGTGGCTCCACCAGGTAGACCGATGTCTGCGGAGTTCGCCCCCGACGCGGGTCAGCAGGAGCCAGTTGCCGTTCTGAACCAGCGCCGCGTCCTCCTGCCGGGCAGCCAACACACGGGCTACGGCCTGCATCATGTTCGGGATCCCCTTGTCGACCACGTCGTCTGCCCGCATGGAGAAGTCGATGTCGACGTACGTCTTCGGCTCCCACTCCCAACGGGCACCGCCGTCGGCCTCGGCATCGAAGTAACCCTGGCTCCCTGAGGAGACGGTCAGCGCGTACCCGCGGGTCTCGTAAAGGCGAGCACTGAACAGCCGCAGGCTGGTGCCGCTCGGCCTGGGCTTCTCGGCGGCGTCCGCCGCCACGAGATCAGCCACGTGGTCCAGGGGCAGGTCACCCGCCAGGGTCAACCTGAACTCGACAGCCATCTCTGGGCCTCTCCTCAGTCTCGACGAACGATTTGCACGATCGCGCCACTCGGCGTTACCGCGACGAGTTCTTTCAGCCTCTCGACGGGCCAGGTGTCGAACTGTGTCCGCAGGGCCGCGAGGTCTCCGTGCCAGTCGTGCAGGTTCAGCACCACGCGTTGGGTCTGCTCCTTGTCGACCTTGGCACGGACCTCGCTCCAGACACCCCGTACCGGCTTGCCGAGGGTGGGCGAATAGCAGTCGAACACGTGACCTTCGATCAGGTAATCCGGGTCTTTGTTCGGGTTGCCCGAGTCGCCGGTACGGAGCCGGGCGTCGGCGATCTCCTGCCTGGTGGGGTTCTGGTGGACCCGATAGCTCTTGCTGGCGACTATATCGGCGCATTCGTTCTCGAGCTCCAACGGACGCCGCCCGTCGTCGTCCAACCGGGGTGGAATTCTGGTTCTCGGACCGGTCGGCGTCCCGCCCGGGACACCGGTTGACTGTCTGGTCCAAGACGTGCCGTGGTCGTCGTCAGCGGACGTGGTGTCGCCGGCGGCATGAGGTGTCGACGGCGGGTCACCGCGCTCGGAAGGGGTAGGGCTGGCCGGTGGGTGACCGCCAGCCCCTGTCAGTTTCCCGACGACCCCAACTGCCGGGCCTGCGCGATCGCCGCTTCGATGGCTTGTCGGGCGCCGCCGGTGCGCTGAACGACCAGCACCAGGACCTGCTTGATGGCCTCCAGTGCCTGCGACAGCGGCCCGGGCTGCCCACCCTGCAGGACCACGGCGACGAGCTGCTGCGCCTCCCCGACTCCGGTGATGGCCCCGGCCGCCGCGTCACGGGCGGCGTCCACGGCGCTTAGCACGGGCGCCAGCCCGGCGATCGTCTCCTGCGGGGTGGCCTCGTTCGGCACCGCCGCAGCGGCCTTCGTCGCCTCACCGACCGAACCGGCAAGACTTCCCAGGCCGTCGTGGATGCCCGTGATCGCGTTACGCACCCGCGCTACACCCGCCGCCACGGCGACGAAGCCTGCGCCCGCGGCCCGCAACGCCACCTCCTGTGCCTGCCTGTCAGCAGCGGCTGCCAACCCCTGTGCACGTTCAGCTCCGGTCATCATCGCGCGGAGCTCACCGGTGATCTTCTCGATCTGCGACACGTGGCCGGCATCCCCAATCGATGAAAGCGAAAGTGCTCGACAGCTGAAACTACCGGGCTCCTTGCGAGGCCACCAGACACCCGGAGGGGTAGTCGGCACCGCAGACAGACCCGCTAACTCTTGGTCATCTCTACATCTGCGAACAGATGCCGGGTGTCGTTGTGGCTGGTCAGGGTCCATCGCCAACCAGCGGAGGGCCGAGTCCAGGAGAGCGGTTGCTGTACCCAGGTGGTGACGCTCGCGTGGTACGCCGCGACAGCCGCGGTGGCACGGCCGGCGATAGGCACGGCCAGGAAATGGCGGAAGGCGGCATCGATGGTTTCGCCGTGGCCGACGACGAGGACGCGCTCACCTA
Source organism: Micromonospora sp. A202 (assembly GCF_006715105.1). Classification (NCBI taxonomy): domain Bacteria; kingdom Bacillati; phylum Actinomycetota; class Actinomycetes; order Micromonosporales; family Micromonosporaceae; genus Micromonospora; species Micromonospora sp. A202. Next base: position 4,411,051 of record NZ_VFMP01000001.1, read on the forward strand.
CATGCCGGGTCGTGATCTCGCCGATGGCGACGCTGGACCGATGCAGGTAGTCCCGCCAGGTTTCGCCGCCGGCTGCGAGCGGACGGTCCGCATCGAGGGCAGGGATGTCCCCGTACTCAGCGACGACGTCGGTCCACGGCCGGCCGTCGGCGGTGCCGTAGTCCTGCTCGGTGAGATCGGCGACGGTCTCGGCGTCCAAGCTGAGGTACGCGCCGATGATCGCGGCGCTTTCCTGGGCTCGACGCAGCGGCGTGGTGTAGATGGCGTGTATCGGGCGCTCGTGGTGCTCTTGACCGAGTCGTTGGGCTAGGCGTTCGATCTGGCGTCGGCCTCGGTTGGTCAGTCCGCGACACCCTTGCGGGCCTCCGACGATCTGTTCGCGGTTGCAGTGGGCTTCGCCGTGGCGGGCAATGATCAGTTCGGCGGGAAGTGTCATGGTCGCTGGTCCCGTTCTCAGCGTCTGATGAGGGTGTCGTAGAACCGAAGGCACTGGGCGGCGTGGTGGACGGCGCTGAAGCGGCGGGCGTGGCGGCGTGCAGCGCTGGCCAGGGCCTTACGGTGTTGAACATCGTGGATGAAGCGATCGACCGCGTCTGCCAACGACTGGGGATTTGCGGGCTCCATGACCACTCCCGCGTCGCCGATCAGTTCGGCCATGTTGGCAACGTCCGTTGCGAGGACGGGCACACCGTGGGCGAGGTAGTCGGCGACGGCACCGCTGCCCTGGAAGGTCGGCTGGGCGTGGTAAGGGAAGATCCCGAATTCCGTCGCCGTGACGAGCGCCAACCGAGCGGCGGCATCGAGGTACGTTGGCACGACGCGCAGCTGTGTTGATCCGTGCGTGGTGCCCTTGACCTCGGCGGCGAGATCCAGTCCTGCCTGTGATGGGTCGTCCCAGAACGGGCCCGCGACGATCATGCGGCCGGGTTCCTTCGTCCGCTTACATGCGGCGATCAGGTTCTCGGTGTCTTTCCAGGGGGCTGCGTAGCCGTAGAGGCTGCCAAGCGGCCGGGGCTCCGAGGGTTCCAGGGCTGCGGCAAGATCCTTCGGGTATCTCGGCGGGGTGCCCGATGGGATGGTGGTTGGCAGCCAGGAGACAAGGTGTGGTGCGTGGGGTCCAGCGAGGGTCTCGAGGCGCTCGGCGCCGTAGGCGCCGAAGCATACGAAGGCGTCCATTCCGGCGACTCCCCTGTTCACCGCCTCGCGTAGGTCCGGCTCGGGGATGTGGTCGGTGAACAGGGTCCAGTCGAGGCTGTGTAGGTGGTAGACGGCCGGAGGTCGGCGGGCCGGCCACAGTTGGGGTAGCAGTTGTTCGACGTCAAGGTTGCCGAAGTGGACGGAGAGCAGGTCATACGTGTTCACGTCGACGTCGGCAAGCATGCCCTCGGCCTCCTGGCGGACGCGCTCGGCCGTCCAGAATCGGTCCTGCTCCTTGTCGTAGGGCACGCCCGACGAGCCGAGGCGGTCGACCTGCACGCCGAGGAATCGCAGCGCGGCGGTGAAGACGTCGAGGTAGGGCGGGATGCTTCCGCCGGTGTGGTGTGGGCCGATCAGCAGGATTCGCACGGCTCACCTGGCGACGAGCGCTCGGTAGAGCCGGAGGCTTTCGGCCGCGTTGGCTGCCCAGTCGAAGTAGTCGGGGAGGCGGCCGGCCGGGCGTTCGGCCCGGGTCAGGATGTCCTCGAGGTGATCGAGGTCGCGGTACGTGTAACCGCCGCTGGCGGCGAGCAGCTCGGGCGCGGTGCCGAGGTGCTCTGGCAGCAGGACCGGGGTGCCACAGGCGAGCGCCTCGGCGATGGCGAGGCCGAAGCCTTCCCAACGCGACGTGGACAGCAGCCAGTCCGCCGCGCGGTAGAGGCCCGGAAGGTCGGTGTCATCCAGATCTTGAAGGACAGTGAGTTCGCTGCTGGCTGACGTGACCGGCGCGAACGTTGGTGAGTGGCCGAGCAGCACGGAAATAGAGGCAATGTCCCGAAGCCGGGTCGCGGCGGTCTCGAGCACGTCCCAGCCCTTCATCGGCGTGACCTTTCCGACCCATATGAGCCGGAGGCGCCCCGCCGGATCGGGCGACCATGGCGAGACTGTCTCTCCGGCCGCGAGGAGGTCGGGTATAGGTCTGCGGCCTGCCACGTGGCCGTCGGCCCCGAGGTCGATGTAGAAGCCGCTGGCGGGCGTGGTTGGCCTCCCAGGATGGAACCGTTCGCGGTCGACTCCGTTGGCCACCGCGAGTGGAAGAGGAATGCCGTACTCCGTCGCGAGATCCTGGGCCGCGTACTGGCTGACGGCGATGACCTGGTCGGCGGCCTGGACGAGTTGGTGTTCGTCGCGAGCGAGGTCGCCTGCGTGGAGGCGGACGGCGCTGAACTCGCCGCGTACAAGGACGGGGGCCCGGTCTTCGCGAGGTCTGGCGAGATACCGCAGGGTCTCCGCCTCCCAGGTGGAACAGTCGATGACGTCGGGCCTGACCGCGTCGAGGGCGTCGGCGACGGCCTCGCGGTGCCGAACCAGGTCTTCGGTGCGGGGAAGCGAGACGACGGTGACGTCCTTCGACTGCAATGGGTGGGGTGACTCCTGCGTGATCATGGTTACCGATGCGCCCAGGTCGGCCAGTTGCCGGGCCAGGGACCGGTAGAGTGTGCAGATGCCGCCGCGGCTCACTTCGTGGAGGTCCCGGTGGACCAGGGCTACGTGGATCATGCTGACCTCGCCGCGGCGAGCCGTTGTAGGCGGATGCTGGCCGAGGTCCAGGCGGCCTCAATGATCGGCAGACACCGCGTCCGGGCCGGGTCGTCCTCGGGCAGTTCGTGGTGCAGGCGCAGCTCGCGGGTCAGGACCACAGCGAGGTTGAGCGCGAATGCGGCCTCGATGCCCGTCTCACTCACGATCGCCTCGATACGCTCACGGATCAATGGCGTACTTGCGCCGACCTGGGTGTGGAGCATCGCAAGGTCGAAGCCAGGAAGGAACAGCCCAGTGAACTCCCAGTCGACTAGCACCGCCGTGGTCTCGGCCTCGTCATCGCTGTCGGAACGGCCGGAATTGAGGAGGATGTTGCTGGCCAGCGGGTCGCCGTGATTGAGCTGTGCCGGCGCGTCGCAGCGGGCCAGCAGACTGTCCAGAGCCTCTCGCTGGCCCTCAGTGAGGTACCCCTTGACCTGGTACCGAGCCACGCGGTCGGAGTAGTCGAAGGTGGGTGAGAACCGGACGGCGGAGTAGGTCCACTCATTCAACGCGGTGATGCAGTCCAGGATGGCATCGACCTCCCGGGTATCGAGCTCACGCTGGGGGTAGCGTTCGACCGCGAGGGGCGATGCGTCGACCCATTCCAGGACCAACAGCCGGTCACGGTCGGTATGGAGCAGCCGAGGAACGCGGACAGGCGGGGTGGTGTCACCGAAGACCTCGTACACGTCCAGCTCGTGCCGCCACCTGGCCGCCCAGAACGGGTCCGGGTCGATCAGATATTTCACCGCTGCCGGTTCGCCGCGGAACGAGCCTCGCGCCAGCAGGGTCTTGTCCGTGCGCCGTAGCACCGTGTCGATGGTCAGCCCGATCGTGGCTGCTGAGCCAGGCAGATCAGGCGGCGTGTGCGACATCGGCGGTCTCCTTGATCGAGTCGATGATCCGTTGGCGAAGGCCGGTCTCGGAGCGCTCCCCGTGCCAGACCGCGGCGATCTCTGCGACGCAGCGTTGAAAGTACTGGTCGCTGAGCGGATGACCGCCCGCCAGGCGCGCCAACGAGTGCCAATACATGACGGCGATGTACAGCCGGAAGTGCTGCGCCTTGGGCGTGCGGGCGGGCCAGCGACACCACATCTGTTCGGTCAGGGTCCCGAAGTGGGCGAGGGCATGCCCATCGCCGACGGTCGCGCCGACCATGCTGGCCTCGCTCGCGATGCGGTGGTAGACGACGGTGGGCTCCGGGACGTGCACGAACCGGTAACGATGCTCGCGGGCCAGACGCAGCCACATGTCCCAGTCCTCAAGCGCGGGAAGGTCAGGATCGAACCGGGCCGACTCCGGTGGGCGCCGAAGCACCGCGGTATGGACCGGCATGAAGTTGGCCACCGACAGCAGGTCCGGATCGAACAAGAACGTCGCAGGGGTGCTGCTGAATGCCGGCGGGTTCGTGGAGTCGACGCGCGCTTCCTGGACGACGCACACCGTGTACGCGAGGTCGGCATCCCCCGTACTCAGCGCTGCGAGGGCTGTGCCGAGGTGGCTGGGCAGGAAGATGTCGTCGTCGTCGAGGAAGGCGAGGTAATCACCTCGTGCGGCCTGAATGCCGACGTTGCGCGCTGAAGGAAGACCACCGTTCTGGTTGAGATCGATGAGGCGGACAACGAGGCCCTGCTCGCGGGCTGCGTTCGCGACCGTACTGACGTCGCATCCGCCGTCATTGACGACGACTACCTCGACGGAGCCGGGTACGGCGCGCTGGGCGGCGACGCTGGCCAGGGCATGCCACAGAGGGCCGGGTCGGTTGAACGTGGGGATTACGACGGTGACGAGGGGTTTCATGCCAGTCTCCGATTGGCGGCGAACTCCAGGATCGGGGCCGGATCACCACGGTGAGTCCAGCGAACGACTGTCGACCGCTCTGCCAGGGCGGTGACGATGCGGCGGGCGTCAGCGAGGTACTCACCCCGGCCACGCTCGGCCCGCGGAAGGTACCGCTGGTTGAGCGTCGGATCGAACATCCAATCAGTACGCACGTGAGCGAGAAGCTCCGTCACGGGATCCGCGACGGGTTCGGGTTCGCCAGCGTCGCCCGGCGAGTAGCTCGCTAAGACGATCAACGTCGTAACCGGGGAGCGGCGGGAGCCGAGGTCTACCGTGATCGGGTTTTCGTGACCCAAACGGCGGTACGTGTAGAGCACGCGCCGATCGAGCGAATAGACCTCGGATCTCGACGACGCACGATATGCCTCGACATCGAGCCCGTCACGATCCCACGGCTCCGGCAACGCGCTCTCGAGGTCCAGAAACGTGCCGATCTTGAGCGGAATCAGCGTGGGAAGCGACGTCAACGTTAGGGTGCCCGCGCCGTCACGCCCATACATGATCAGGTGGTCGTTGGACACATACCGCATCCCGTGCCAGAGAGCGGCCTTCAGCGCGAGGGTGGTTTTGCCGCTTCCCTTGTCTCCGACAACAACGATCGTGCGGGCCTGATCGACGACCGCGGAGGCGTGCAACATCGTGTACCGCCGCTGCTCGCAATGGTCGACCAGGACTTCCCGTACGCATTTCCGGGCAGTGATCGAGAGGCTCTCGGCGGCCTCGGCGCGTAGATGGACCGTGCGGTCAGAGCGGTCTATCCGCCAGGAAACGCCCCACTGGTTGGTGTTCGCATCTGGTTCTGGCAAGCCAACCTGAGCGTCGACCGTCCAGCCGTGGCCCGGCCGGGCGGCGCTGGTCACGGTGTAGAACTCGCCAAGATGGTCGAGGACCGATTCTTCATTCGAGGTCACCTGCACCTCGACCGGCCCGACCGCGAATCGACACGCGTACCTCATGACGCCTCCTTGACCGAATCGCGCAGCCGCGCGGCCCGGACGGTGACCCGGACGCCTTCCGCGAGCGGAGTCGTGGGATGCCAGCCGAGCACGTCACTCGCACGCGAGATGTCCAGCGCCATACGCCGCACCTCACCTGGCAGCGGATCGGCATGCCGTGGAGCGCCGGTGCCGGCTGCCTGAGAGACCCATCCAGCGATCTCGCCAACGGTCGTCTCGACGCCCGAGGCGATGTTGACCAACCCGAGGCCACCAGTGGTGCAGGCGGCGGTCACCGCCTCGGCAACATCGGCGACGAACACGAAATCTCGCGTTTGGTGGCCATCGCCAAAGATTGCCAAGTCCGCGCCCGCCATCGCGGCCTGCGCCATCAGGCCGACGACGCCGCACATCGGGCCAACTTGGCGCGGCCCGTAGACGTTGCCCAACACGAGCGCCGTGTAGTCGACGCTCCGGTGATCTCGGTACCAGTCGAGGTACTTCAGTGCCGTCGCCTTGCTCAGCCCGTACGGGCTGGTCGGCGCAATCGGCGCGGTCTCCGCAACAGGCAGGGCGTCGCCATCCACCGTGCCGTAGATCGCGCTGGTGGCCGCGTATACGACGAGCCCGGTCTCTGCCTCGGCGCACGAATCCAAGACGTTCACCGTTCCCCGGATATTGATGTCCGCGTCGACGAGCGGCGACCGTGTCGAGGCCGGCAGGTTCGACTGCGCGGCGAGATGGACGACGATCTCCGGCCGCCACAGCCGTATAGCCTCGGCGGCCTCGGCCGACCGCACGTCACAGATCCGAATGTCCGCATCGGTCAGGCCGCCGCTCAGGCTATCGTCCAAGTTCTCTATCCGGCCCGTCGAAAGATCGTCGATGACCTTGAGAGTCGCGCCGGCCGCCAGCAACCGGGCGACCACGTGGCTGCCGACGAAGCCGGCGCCACCGGTCACGACGATCGTCGACTCGTTCAGCCCACCACCTGCGCCAAGCCGCAGAACGGTATCAACCATGTGCCCTCCTCAACTCCTTCGATTCGCGTCGCCTCGACCCCCGGAAGGTCCGGCATGGTCGGTCACGATTGGGAGTTTGGGCTTGTCGTCGACATCAGGAAATTGACGCGACCCGTGGTCCGAGTCCACGGGCGTCGGACAACAAAGCGGTGGGACCAGGTCACGCGAACTTCCATCGAAATCCATTACCCTCTGGTCATCGCAGATCGACGACCAGTGGGGGGCGGGGTGGCTCGGCGCAAGACGTTCGACGTCACCGGCGTCTCACTCCCGTTCTGGCGGCGCGATGACGTGCGGCTCGCGCTGGCCCGCCGCGAGATCGGGACCCTCTTCAAGATCTACCTCGAAGCGCACCCGGACTGCACGCAGACCCAACTCGCGCTCCTGACCAGCCACGACCGGTCCGACGTATCAAACTTCATCCGAGGAACGCGTGGCCCGCGCGTCACTGACATCGACGTGCTCGCCCGCGTCGCCGATGGGCTCCTCATGCCCGACGAATCCCGCGTGATGCTCGGCCTCGCCCCTGTCGATGTGGCCATCTCCGCGTTCACCGCACCGAAACAGCGCGGGGCCCGGGTTGGCGACAAAGCCGCGGTGACAACCGGGTGGTTCCGGCCCCCCCGATCCGAACAACCACTACGCATCTCGGTCTGCGGAAGCCGATCACCAGACGCGGACGACAAGGCGATCGACGGCTGCATCATCGCCGCGAGCCGATGGCTCATGAACCACCGCTTCGACGTTGACCATGGACCGCGAGGCGTCGGCATCGAGATCATGACCTACATCGCCAATCACTACCGCCCACCCAGCCTCGGTGCGGCCGTCGGCGTCTTCGGCCATCCGAACGTCGTCCGCAACGCCGACTACGTCCTCGTGTTCGGTGGCGGTCAGGGCACGCTGGACGAGATCGACCTTGCCGTCTCCATGGACAAGAAGATCATCCCTTACGGTGCCACGGGCGGAGCGGCCCGCAGCGCGCTCAACCGGATGCGGATCAATCTACGATTGCGCGAGTGGATCACGCAGGACCTATTTGACTCGCTGGACTCATGCGCCATCGCTGACGAGTTCATAGAACTCGTCGAGCGGATCATCGCCACAGACCGTAGGAGTGACATCCGTGAGTGACCGACCGTACGTGCTGCTCAAGTGCGCCATGTCCCTCGACGGCTACATCGACACGGCCGGCCCCACTCGACTCATCCTCTCTAACGAGCAGGACCTCGACCGGGTCGACGCGGTGCGGGCCGCCTCCGACGCGATCCTCGTCGGATCCAACACCATCCGCCGAGACAACCCCCGGCTCATGGTCCGGTCTGAAGCCCGCCGCGAAGCCCGGACCGCCGCCGGACTCTCGGCCACGCCGGTCAAGGTCACCGTGAGCCGCGGGGGCGACCTCGATCCCACCGCGGCGTTCTTCACCACCGGTGAAATCGAGAAGATCGTGTACTGCGAGACCAGCGCGATCGCCAAGCAGCGGGAACACCTCGGGTCCGTGGCGACGGTCGCCGACGGCGGCGACCCGCTCTCATTCCCGCGCGTATTGGCCGACCTCGCCGGACGCGGCATCGCTCGGCTCCTGGTCGAGGGCGGCAGCAGCGTACACACCGCACTGCTGACGGCGGATCTTGCCGACGAGCTACACCTTGTCGTGGCACCCTTCTTCGTTGGCGAGGCTGACGCTCCCCGGTTCGTGAACCCGGGGTCATTCTCATGGACATCAACAAGCCGGGCCCGCCTTGCCGAGGTACGACAGGTCGGAGACGTCGTGTTCCATCGCTACGCCCTCTCCGACCGCTTCGCGTCGATCGGCTGAGTGCCCGCCGGCATAACCGCGACGATTGACTCGCTCTCAACGAGCATCCGTCAGTCGAAGATCACGAGATCGGGACGGCTGCCGGCGGTCACTTCGCTATCCGCTTCACGCCCGCCCTTCACGGGATCGATTGTCTCCCACCGGGCGGCCCAGGCCGGGAAACGAAGGCTGCGCCAAACGCGCCCCGAGACCGCCCGGGGATCACCACACGGTGAGCCATGTCCAGGGGTGAAACAGCCGTCACGGAGGCGTCGGCTCGCTGCGGTGGGCGGCGAGTACGGACCCGACGATGATCGCCGCGAGCCCGAGGATCGCAGCCATGCTGATCTGCTCGCGCAGGAAGGCCACGCCGAAGGCGACGGCGAACGTGGGTGAGAGATAGAAGGCGAGTGCGGCGCGGGCGGGTCCAATCTGGGTGATGAGTTTGTAGAAGAGCGCAAGCGTCGCGCCCGTGCACGCGATACCGAGCACGAGCAGGGCCGCTGTCGCTTCCGAGCCGGGCAATCTGCTTGGAACCGTCGCCGAGGCGGGCACGGCCACGGCTGCGGTGGTGACGAGCATGGCGGAGGTGGCGACACCGAGCGGCGGAGCCTGGGCATATCTGCGATGTATCAGCATCGCGCCTGAGGCATAGCAGACCGCCGCGACGAGGATGAGTGCGCCGCCGAGCAGCGCCAGCCGGCCTCCACGCAGGTCGACGCCGAAAAGCAAGACCAGGCCGACCAGGCCGAGGAGCACCCCGGTCAGGCCCTTCCAGCCTTGCGGGCGCTCGTCGGGTGCGAAGCGGAGGGCGAGGAGCGCGACGAACAGTGGCTGCGCACCGACGAGGATGCCTGCGACGCTCGCCGACACGTACTGCTGGCCGTAGGTGAGCAGCAGCAGCGGTGCAGTGGACTGCACCAGCACCGTCTCGATGATCGCCCGAGGGTTGCGCCAAACGGGCCGAAGCGCGTCCCGGCGTATCGCGAGGGGAAGCAGCAGCAGCGCGGCGAGGAGCACTCGGCCAAGGACGACGAGCGCTGGCGAGAGATCCCGCAGAGCGACGGTGATGAGCGGGTACACCGCGCCCCAGAGGGCGGACAGGATGACCAGTTCAATCCAGGAGCGGCGGGTCACAGCGGGTCGGAGCGGGTCGACGTACGCACGCGCTCTAGTTAATCAGCACCTCTCGGTAGAGGCTCTGCACGCAGTCGAGGCCGGTCCAAGGCAGCAGGTCGATCATGAGCTGCCGTAGGCGCTTGCGGTTGCGCTCGGATCCGGTCCGGCGCGCGAGAATGTCAGCCTGGGTGGCCGCATGGCAGGCCTGCTCGATCTGGTTCATCTGCATGTACGCGACCGCGAGGTCGATGAGAGTGCCGGAGCGCTCCCGTACGAAGTCAGCGGGAAGCAGGGTCAACGCTTCGTAGAGCGAGCGGGTCGCCTCGGTGGGACGGCTGAGCCGGGTCAGGCATCGACCCTTGAGTCGGGCGGCGTGGCAGTCGGCGTTGAAGAAGCTCAGCCAGACGGGCGTGTTGGCCGCGCTGACGCCGTCGAAGACCCGTTCGGCTTCGGCCAAGGCGGTCATTCCCCGGCGAGGCTCGTCAAGGAGGCCGTACGCCTCACCGATTGCCTCACCCAGCCAGGAGTTGACAGCAGCCGGCATGCCCTGCCCGCCGACGTCACGGGCGGTGCCCAGCAGGCTGAGGGCGGTACGGCCGTCGCCGCGGTGCAGGTGGATCTGGCTGAGAACGCCGAGACCATACGAGTGCAGAGCTCGGTCGTTCGCCTTCTCCGCGAGCGAGATTGTGAGCCGGCAGAAGCCATGTGCCTATTGGTAGCGCTGAGCGTCGATGGCGAACCAAGCCGCGAGCTGGGCGGCGTCGCCCGCCGCGCGCAGTAGCCGGCGATGGGTGCCGGTGTTGGTCGTGCGGTTGCTGACCTCCAGCATCCGGTGCAGGTGAGCGCCGACATCCGCGCTCACCCGGCCGGAGCCCTCCCGGTAGTCGAGATGCCGGTAGGTGTCGGTCAGGATCTCGAAGTCCTCGACGATCCGATCGGTGACTCGGCTCAGGACCGTGCCGGCGGGCAGCGGAGCGCCGGTCATGCGCTCGCCGGTCGGCCCGCCCGCGTGCGGCTCCGGTTCGTTCGCGCGCAGGGCCGCTGTGTCGAGGTGGCTGTGGTCCTCGCCGCCAAGCAGGTCGCCAGCGGCGCACCGGTAGAGGAACGCCAGTTTGTTCAGCGTGTCCAACGACGGTGCGCGGCCCGCCGGGCGCGGCCAGATTTCCCAGTACGAGATCTGCTTGGCGGTCTTCGGTGCGTCCGCGTCCCGCCACTGCTCGTTCCAGCGCTGCGCCACGTCAGCCTGCGTCAGGCCGTGCGCGAGGCGGAAGGCCACCCGCGGGTTGAAGCGGTACCGCTTCCGCCAGTGCGAGGCGATCTGCCGGTACGTCCACCCGCTGGCGCGAAGCTCGTCGGCCTCTCGCTGGTAACTACGCGCGCTCCTCGCCATCCCCGCCTCCTCCTCCAGGCCGCCGTGAGTGGCACGTTAGCGATCACCGTCGCTGTGACGGAAGCCATCCACCCGAGTACTCCCCGTGATCCGTGGAGTCCCGGCGGACCGATGATCCCCACCAATCGGGGTCGATCTTTCCCGCTGCGGACGCGACCCTCGATCACGACGCGGATCACCTGCTCAAGGGACATCGCTGGCAGCACGCGATCCAGTAACGGCCGGAGGCGCAGGCGCTGATGGCGTCGCATTCAAGCCGGGTGGGCGTCCACCACCTGGCGCTGGTCCCGAGCAATCGAAGGGGAAAGAGAGGCTCGCTGATGTATGAGCAAGACGAGTTAGCCCGGTACGGCTACCGGCAGGAGTTGGCGCGAAGGCTGCGGTTCCGGGACTTGGTCGCGTATGGGCTGGTGTACATGGTGCCGATCGCGCCGATGGCGATCTTCGGCAGCGTGTATGCCGGCTCCGGCGGGATGGTGGCCCTGGCGTACGCGGTGGGTGTGGTGGCGTTGGTGTTCACGGCGTTCTCGTATGCGCAGATGGTGAAGGCGTTCCCGATGTCGGGCAGCGTCTACAACTACGCCGGCCGGGGGATCAGCCCGCCGGTTGGGTTCCTGGCCGGCTGGGTGATCCTCCTCGACTACGTCCTCGTGCCGGGGCTGTTGTACCTGGTGGCGTCGGTGGCGATGCACGCCACGGTTCCGTCGGTGCCGGTGTGGTTGTGGCTGCTCGGGTTCGTCGCGGTCAACACGGTCGTCAACTCGGTAGGGATCCGGATGACCGCAGTGGTTACCCGGGTGATGCTGGTCGGCGAGTTGATCGTCTTGGCGGTCTTCTTGGCCGTCGCGGGCTGGGCTCTCGCGACCGGGAAGGGCCGGTTCAGTTGGGAGGCGTTCTACAACTCCGACACGTTCACCTGGTCTCTGGTGGCGGGGGCGGTGTCGCTCGCGGTCTTGTCCTTTCTTGGCTTCGACGGGATCAGCATGCTGGCCGAGGAGACCAAGGGTGGTTCCCGTCAGATCGGCCGCGCGATGGCGGCCGTCTTGGTCCTGGCCGGGGTGCTGTTCATCGCGCAGACGTGGCTGGCCGCGATGCTCGTCCCCGACCCCGGCAGTCTTCTTGGGGAGGGCGATCCAAACGGCACTGCCTTCTACGACGCCGCCGCAGCGGCTGGTGGGGGTTGGTTGGCGACGGTGTGCGCGGTGGCCACGGCGATTGCGTGGGGATTGCCGAACTCGATGGTCGCGCAGGTCGCGACGTCTCGGCTGCTGTACGCGATGGCCCGGGACCGGCAGCTGCCGGCATTCCTGGCGAAGGTGTCGATCCGCCGCAACGTGCCGATCAACGCCACGCTGCTCACCGGCGCGGTGTCGCTGGCGCTGGGCCTGTACATGGCGACCCGTGCGGATGGGATCACCCTGCTGTCGTCGCTTATCAACTTCGGGGCGATGGTCGCGTTCCTGGTCCTGCACGTCTCGGTCGTGGTGCATCACCTCGTCCGGGAGCGCAGCGGGAACTGGTGGGCGCACCTGGTCATGCCCGGCATTGGCTTCGCCATCTTGGTGTGGGTGGTGGTCAACGCCAACATCGCCGCGCAGCGTCTTGGCCTGGCGTGGCTCGCCCTCGGGATGGTCGTTTTGGCTGGTCTGTACTTGTCCGGCCGCCGGCCGGCCCTGTCGGGGTTGGCGCCCGCGCAGCCGCAGGCGCGTCACGTGGAGCGGGTGTGACCGGCATGGACAGCTTCACTTACCGGCCGGCTCGGGACGAGCTGGCCTACACGTTCGGCGGTCGGATGCCGGTGGCGCATGTGCGCGGCGGTGACGTGTTCACCGTCGTGACGGAGGACTGCTTTGGTGGTCTCGTGAGGGGGCCGGCGGATCTGCCGTCGCAGGTGTGCCGCATGCCGTACCTCAATCCGGTGTCCGGGCCGTTCTTCGTCGAGGACGCCGAGCCCGGCGACACGCTCGCCGTCTACCTCGCCTCTATCGTTCCCGCGCGGGATTGGGGTGTGTCGTCGACGTTCCCGCATTTCGGGGCGCTGACGTCCACCTCCCACACCGCCACTCTGCAGCCGGCGTTGGAGGAGCGGGTGTGGGTGTACGGCATCGACCGGCAGGCTGGGACAGTGCGGTTCGAGGCCACGCGCAGCGACCACAGTGTGGACCTGCCGCTGGACCCGATGATCGGCACGATCGGTGTCGCCCCCGGCGGGTTCGAGGCCCGATCCACACTCGTGCCCGACACACACGGCGGGAACCTCGACACCCCGCACCTGCGCGCCGGCACCACCCTTTACCTCGGGGTGAATGTCCACGGGGCGATGCTCGCGCTCGGCGACGGGCACGCCCGCCAGGGCGAGGGCGAGGCCTGCGGCGTGGGCGTGGAGATCGCCACGACCACCACCCTCGCCATCGACGTCATCAAAGGCGTGAGCACACGGTGGCCGCGGTTGGAGACCGACCGGGACATCCTGACGATCGGGTGCGCCCGTCCATTGGAGGACGCCTACCGCATCGCCCAGCACGACCTTGTCGGCTGGGCCAGAGCCCTGACCGGCCTGGAAACCCTGGACGCCTGCCAGCTCGTGTCGCAGGCGGGGCGGGCACCGATCGGCAATGTGTGCGACCCCAACTACACCGTCCTCGCCGCCATCGACAAAGCCCTGCTCCCCGCCCCTGGGCCCGCCTATGGCGGGGCACACGAGCGGCTGCGGCGGCTCACCGCCGGACTACGGTAGGAGCCGGCTGATGACCGCGTCGATCCCGCGCCTGCCGCTGCGCGATGACCTGTTCCTCCTCGGCCACGACGACGACAGCGGGCACCCTCACGTGCACCGGCAGACCCTCGCCCTGGGCCTCGCGGGCGCGGTCCTGATCGACCTGTACCTGGCCGGGCGGGTGACCCTCGACCCGAACGACGACACCCGCCCGGCCAGCCACCAACGGATCCACCCGCACATCGACCGGCCAGTCGGGGACCTGATTGCCGACGCCGCGACCGCCACCATCCGCCACGCCCACCCACCGCTGCGGGGGTGGCTGCGCGGGTTCTCCGACGACCTCTACGACCGCACCCGCGCTGGCCTTGTCGCCGACGGGATCCTGCGCCACCACACCCGACGGCGCCTCGGCGGCCTCGTACGCGCCGACACCTACCTCGCCACCGACAGCAAATGGGCCGTCGTGGCCCGTTCCCGCCTGCGCTACCTCGCCGCTGGCCGTGAACAACCCGACAACCACACCGCCGCTCTCGCCGGCCTCGTCGCCTATCTCGGCCTCACCGACCACCTCTACCTCGACGACGACATCACCACCCTGACCGCTCGCTTGAAGGCCATCGCCGGGCAGCACTACCAGCCGGTACGCGACATCACCGCCGCCGTGGACGCCGCCGTCGGGGACCTCGCCACCGCCGCCTACCGCTAGCCCAATCCACCTCACCTCGAGAAAGCTCATCGTGAACAACCTGCCCCACGTGCGACCCGCGACCGAGACGCCCCACCCTGTGGGCCGGCGAGCCGTAAAGGTCACTGCCGCCGCCTGCGCGCTCGGCCTCCTCGCCACCGCCACAGCCATCCCGAACTGGACGGGCGTCGCCGGGCCAGCCCAATCCCCACCGTCGCCTTCCAGCACCGCCGCGTCCCGGCCGGCCGTGTCGCCGTGTCCGTCACCTGCCGCCCTGACCGCGGCACAGCTCAAGGCACGCGCACAGCAGAGACTCGACCCATCGCCGACGCATCTGCCGGCGCCGACCCCGTCGCGGCAGGTTTTGGAAGCGGTGACGGTTTGGCCATCCGGCTGCGACGCCATCCGAGGCCAGTTCGCCTACGTTCCCTTGCTCCAGTGGGCCACGGACACCGCGATCGCGGGCAACAGCACCACCACGAGGATCGTGCTGTTCGAAGAGCAACACTGGCGCGCCGACGACGCCTCCGGCCGCGTCATCCGCAGCCGCTAACCCATCGTTCAGCGGCCCACCGACGACAGCACCTACAAGCCCGGGGACCTGGACGGACCCATCGGCCCGATCGCCGCCGACCCGACAGCACTCACCGCGCACATCGACGCCACCCAACCCCGATTCCTCGGACCCACCGCCGTCATCCGCGGCCTCGCCAGCCTGCTCGGCTGGCGCACCCCCAACCAAGCCGCCCGCACCGCCGTCCTCACCGTCCTGCGAGACACCTCTGGGATCACGTACCACGGCTTGGTGACCGACAGGGCCGGCCGAACGGCGTCGGCGTCAGCGCCACCTCCGGCGCCATCCGCTCCTTGCTGATCCCCAACCCCGCCAGCGGCGAACTACTCGCCTACGAAAGAGCCGCACTCACACCACCACCACCCGGCAGCGGCCGGACCGGCGCTCTCGTCGACGACTACCTCCAGTACCTCGCCCACACCCACAGCGAAACCGCTAGCGACGCAACTCCTGATCCGCGTCACCAACACACTCGAGGGAAGCCAATTATGGACACTGTCCCGCGCATCCGCGCCGTCCGCTGGGCGGACAAAGACCACGTCGCCGCACTCATCGCGGACGCACTCAACTCCAGCCCTCTCGCAACATGGCTGATCCCCGACCCAGGCCCACGGCGCCGGATCCTCACCGATGTCCTCGGCATCTGGGTCGAACACGCAATGTTCTACGGCGACATCTACCTCACCGACGACGCCGCCGCCGCCAGCGTCGGCTTCCACCGATATCGGCCCATCCCGCCACCAGCGAACTACTCCACCCGCATGGGCCACTTCGCAGGCCCTCACAGCTACCACTTCGACCTACTCGATTGGCTGCTCGCGAAGGAGCGACCTACCGAGCCCCACTACCACCTAGCATTCCTTGCCGTGCAGCCGGCCGCGAGGCGGACTGGACACGGCACGGCATTACTCAACCATCATCGCAGCCGACTCGACCATGTGAATCTGTTGTCCTGGACGAGCACCACCCTCGATGCCCAGCGTCTGCATATTCGGCATGGCTACACCCCAGGACCGGCGATTGACCTACCCGAAGGCCTGGTCGTCTGTTCCATGCGCCGCAGCCCTCGCGACGGTGAGATCTGGCCAACCAACAAAACCAGCGCGACCGGCGGCCAGGCCATCCAACCCGGTCGTTGACCACAACCCATCCGCCACTCGCGAAGGATGACAACTGGCCGCTGCTCTGCTGACTGCAAGATAACGGAACGGTTCCCATCGCCTAAGTCTCGGAGTGAGAGACAGTTTGCCTCTCGTCGCCGGCGTCCACTCCACAACGGCCTTGTGCCGGCGACGGCCATCTTGCGTGGCGTAAACGCGCCGTCGAAGTGAAGGGACACAGCAACGTGCTCGTTCTTACCAGCAAGCTATTTTGCCTCGACCCTCAGCCGTCGTCCGTCAATCAACGTGAGGGCCTCCGCTTACGGTGGTGGGTGCGGCTTGCGCCTCTCTAGAGCAATAGAAGGCCCCCAAGCCCGTAGCGTCGGTCAGCCACCACGACCGGTCGCGGTCACGTTGGGCGGCAGACCGGATAGCCGGTTGGCGCATAGGTTGGCGGTGTCGGTGTCTCGGATGGCGTTGGTTCGGATGATCCGGCGTATGCCTGAACTGCCGCCGGTGCCCCCAAGGTGCTGGGGGTGGACGACTTCGCCCGACGCCGTGGGCACCGATACGGGACCGTGCTACTCGAGACGCACACCCGCCGGCCGGTCGACGTCCTACCCGATCGAACCTCCGACACCCTCGCCGCGGGGCTGCGCGAGCACCCCGGAGTCCTGATCATCTGCCGCTAGGCCGACGGCGCCCGCAAAGGCGCACCCTACGAGGTCTAGGTCGCCGACCGGTGGCACCCGCTCAAGACCCTCAGCCACACCATCGAAAGGTCGTCGGCGGCGTCAGACGATTCGTTGCAGCCCGGGCAGAGCACAGCTGGCTCTGGCCGGGGGCAATTCAACGGCCGATCCTGGTTGTTGTGGTGGTCAGTGACTGCCCAGGTGAGCCAGCCACCGAAAGTGATCCCACTACGCGCGCCACCACACCCCCGGGGCTCCAGTCTTGATCACGATCGGCGGTTGCCGCATTTGCCCCACCATCAGACAGAGCACTCTGCGTGTCATCCAAAGGATCTGGGCCCGGCGACGTAGGAGCGTCCGTGCTCGCTTCCCTCCAGACGACTTGTCAATTCGACAAAGTGGGATTTCAATCACCATGAGGTAACGGTGATTGACACGACTGCGGCGAACCCGGTGCCCAGCAATGCTCACATGGAGGATTTGGTGCCCGACCCACTGATCGTTGAGCAACTTTGCGGAGTCTTTCTCGGTATCCAAGCTATGGCTATCGCCGATAATCGAAACCGAACTCCGGTTTTGTCTGGTGTACGAATGTGGAATGTGCCGACGCGGCCCGGAATTGCAGCACACCACGGGATGCGTGACTTTCAGGTTCCCTTGATCATCCCGTGCTGGGGTCAACACCCAGAACAGGCTGTGGGCGCCTTGGAAGAGGCGCGCCTAATCCTGCGTACGGTACCGCAGCCTCCTGGGTTTCCCCCTGAGGCGACCACCGTGGCTTGGTTCCTCACCTACCAGGACACTATCGACGGTGATGGCGGAAGAGGGTTTGGTGTTCAATGTCTTGACGGCGTGGACGAGGAGGGCTACATATACCAGGTCCGTAATCATTTTTGGGACGTCCGTCCAGGCAAGGTCCTCGTAATCGATAACCTTACTCTGCCTCTGCGGCCTATACTTGTCGGTCTCGCTGGCCTACACGACCCAGGCCGCACTTGGCGGTAGCCGCTACATACCGTCCTGATTTTACTGGCGGGTTGTAGAGCACGTGGGGCATTGCGGGTCCGTCTCGTCAACGGTGCTTCCGGCAATCTTGGCTGGCATGTTTCGGCTAGTGCACAACGGTCAATTAAGGTGATGGCGAGGCGTTCCAACCTGGGGTTTCAGCGCATCGCCCACCGGGTTCGGCCGTTCCCGGATCGGTTCCAAGGGCCGGGCCGCCAGGAACAGAGGCTTCAACACGGACCGGTCAATACCCCTATGTCTGCTGCGATAGGGCACTTGAAGAATTCGTGAGCGATGTAGCGTTTGAGGCCGTGCGAGATCTCCCCTTGTTCGGCCTGCGGGGCCGTTGGAGGTGCGCGCGGCGGGTGTTAGCGCGGAGTCTGGTCAAAACGATCGAAACAGCATGGCATTTGCCTGGCGGTACGTCGGTGGCGTTCCTACGGCCGGTGGTCGGGCCGCTGGGGTTGACCCGACGGCAGCGGGTTTTTCCTGATGGTCGTTCGGCTGCGGAGCTCACACCGCAGAGGGCTGTCGAGGCTGCTTCGCCGGTCGGCCGTTCGAGATTGTCGCCGGCAGCGATGAGCGGCACTACTGCGCTGTCATGGCCGACACCGAAGAGCTCCAGTATCCGCGGTGTTGTCGGCGATCGCGGCTATCAGCAGCTCACCGGTGGCGCTCCGGGCGCGGTGAACAGCACGTCATTCAGGGTAACGATGCCGACCTCGCGGATCTCTTCGCGGCCATAGCCTCGGCCGGTCTGCCTGCGCAGGATGGGCACCTGTTTCCACGCAGCGCCGCAGCGCGGCGGCGAGGGTGGTTTCATCGTCCTTGGCGACGATCAGGGTAGCGGGCTGGCGTTACGGATTCGTACCGCGTACCGGACGGATCCCAATCGCCACCCACCCCTTCAATCGGTCGAGCAGCCCCCCACGTGGTCGACCCCGGCGCCGAGGGCACGGCCGCGACGCCGGCGGTCGGAGCAATGAGCACGGCACTCCATGTGGATCTTGAAGTTCGGGCACCTTAATGGTCCACGCCTGCCGTGCTCGCCCCACACTCAGCCATCCACACGATCAAGATTCGGCCAAACAGGACTCTTGTGAACTAGCGCGAAACCTACTTTGTGGATGTCACTGAGCCGTTCGGGTAGGGCGGCTACGGTACAGATGCTCTAGCGTGGACGCATGGATGCCGCGCCCCAGTTGCCGAACACCAAGGAGCTGGTGCATCAGATTCGCTACGCCCTCGCGAGGCTACGAGCGCACAACGGGCACCATACGTTCGAGGATCTGTGTCTTGCCTTCACCAAGATCCGTATCTGTCGGGATGTGGTGCCTGCAACCGGGCCGGTGTCCGCGGGCGGTGACCAAGGTCGCGATTTTGAAACGTTCCGGTCTTACATCTCAAAGCACCTTCCTGCAGCCGCCGTTGGACAAGCTCCAGAGGGACCCCTCGTGTTCGCCTGCACGCTTCAGCAAGAGGGCCTCGAGAGAAAGGTAAAGAGCGATGTTGGCAAGGCGGTGGGAGGGGAACCCTTCGCAGCGCTGCACTACTTTTGTGAAGCGAACCTACCCGCAGCTGCACGGCACAAGCTGATCGCCTGGGCGCGCGACACTCACAACATCACGTTGGAGATCCTTGATGGCGAAGCCATCGCCACGAACCTTGCCGATGACGATGTTTACTCGACCGCACGGCAATACCTGGGGCTTCCTGAATTTCTGCGGACACGCGCGTCGGCGCTGCACGACTACCTCACCGCGATTGTTGCGAACGGCCAGACGCACCAGTACTCGCCCTGGGTCGGGTTGTCGGCGACGTGGCTGCCCAGCCTGGCAGACATTTTCGAGCCGCCAACACTGGCACTCCTGCCACCGGGATGCTCGCCCAACAGCGTGACGGATGACGCCTCCCTCCACATCGGCAGATCGGTTGAGTGGCAACAACTGGTCGACGACCATCGCCACGTGCTGATCTTCGGTGGGCCCGGAAGCGGCAAGTCGGGCCTGCTCGGCGCTATCGCAACGGACCAGGCCAGGCAGTGGCTCGATGGCGCCGACGTCCCTGCGCCGCTCACGTTGCACGCACGGTCGTTTGTCACGAGCATGCCGCTGGACGCTGCGTTGCGGGAGGGTGCCACTCAGCAGCTAGGGACCGCGTTACGGCAGACGCTGCCCTCGGAACTTTTCGCCCAAGGTCCCGCCGAGGGTCGATCCTGGTTAGTGCTGGTCGACGGTCTCGATGAGATCAGCGACCCCGTCAGCCGTAAGATGGCTATCGACCGCATTACGGCACTGTCGGAGGTTCCGTGGCTGCGGCTGGTTGTTGCAAGCCGGCCTCTGCCCAATCTTGACCTAGCCAGAATTCGCCCGATATTCGAAAGTGCCGAGATCCTTCCGCTCGCCGCGGATAGTCGAGACCGGTTGGTCCGGCAGTGGGTTACTCAGATCGGATCCGCTGATCCCGAGGCGGACATTGAAACCGTGCTAACACACCTGCAAAAGCTCGGGAGAAGCGGGTGGGCACGGACGCCGCTGGTGACGCACATGCTTTGCGGCCTGTGGGCCGCAGAACCGGAACGGGAACTGCCCCAGGGGCGGGGAACTCTTTATCGGGCGTATCTCAACCTGCTACAGCACAAGGCAAGGGAGGATCATGAGACGCCAGCGGAGCTCTCACGGCATGCCCTCGCCCTGCTCAGCGAAGCCTCATACGCACATTTGACGGACCCTAGCGAGCCCGCTTTGCTCGACGTCGCGGTCGTTGCAGCCGGACGGCTGGGCATCGGACCGGTGTCTCACGAGAAGATGTTATGGCAGCGGCTCGTACACGATGCTTTATGCCGCACCGGGTTGGTCGCAACCGAGGGCCGGCAACTGCGATTCGCCCACATCACGCTCGGAGAGTTCCTGGCCGCTGACCACCTGGCTGTTCTGTTGAAGCGGGAGGACCCAGCAGGGCGGGCGCAGGTATTGCGAGAACTGCTCTACGCCGGGTTTGCCGATCGTAGCGAGATACTGGCCTTCCTCGGTCAAGCGGTACAGGAAGCGGGGCTGTCACCGGATCCGCTGGTCGCGGTGCTTTTGGAAGGCAAGCCAGAGGACGGCATGCACCTTCTCTGGCGATGGGAGGACGACGGTTTCGCCCCGGGACCTAGGACAATTGCGGGGCTGGTGGAGATAGTGAAGGGCTGGTGGACGGAGTCCTCCACCCGAGTAGCCGCAGCTCAGACGGTCGGTCACGTCGACACCGAGGAGGCAACACGACTGCTCTTGGCTGTGGCCGCCAACGCCAACCGTACCGACAGCGCGCGCCCTCGCGTGCTTGCCGAGCTGCGGCGCGCGGGTGGAGAAGTGGAAGCCGCCGCCATCTGGCTAGACCGAATCCTCACGGCATCCGACCCAAAGGCCAAGGAGCAGCCGGAGGCTTCCCGGGTGATGGCAGGCAATCACAGCCTGCCCGGCTTGGCGCTGCTGCTGTGTAACCGCCATCTAAAAGATGACTATCGCGTCGACGCGGCCCTGCGGCTGGATGAGCTCCTGCATACAGGGGCCCATCGAGATCCGCTAGGCGCCGACGCCCTGTTCGGCGCGGTTTCGGCCCTGGGTGAACTCATGCAACGCGGGCAGAACGGCGTTCGTGGTCTTCTCGGCCGGATTGCTCACGACGCCGCTCTGCCGGTCGCGGTTCAGCGGAGCGCCCGCGCGGAACTCGAACGCCCAGGATCGGCCGTCCGCTTCCGATAGACGCCCCGGAATCCGGATTAGGCGTCACGAAGCGTCTCCCATAAGCGCATCATTGCGAGGATGGCGAGGATGTCGTCCCGGGACCGCTCCGCCGCCAAGCGTTCGATACCCTTGGCGTGCTGGTCGCCTGCTTCGACGATAATTTCCTGCAGGGTAGACCATAAATCGGGACCGGCAAAGAAATCCTGCCTGTTGTTAGCACGAGCCTGCGCCCGCAAGTCGCCGTTGTCGAGCATTTTGCGCACGACGCTTTCGACCGCCGTGATCTGGTCGCTGTCGGTAAGTCCATCCCCTTGGAAGAGGGCGTTAATCTGCTGCAGTATCGCGCTCCACGGGACCAGGTTGCCCTCATGTGGACTGCGGCTGCCTGCAGCGACTAATGCCGACAACCCTGCCGCGTCGCCCCGCGAGAGGTTGAGGTTGGACTCGGGCTGCTTATGCAGAGCGTGATGAGTGAGGGTCACATCGGATAGGTCGATGGCTGGCGCGTAGCGCTGGGAGTCCTTAAGCACCTGAGCGAGCATCCGTGCGAACAGGGCCCGCTTTTCCAGGTCCACATCATCGTAGTCGACGATCGAAGACAAGAAGTCGTATGTGCTGACGAAGGTGCTTAGGTCTCGTCGAAAGGTATCGAGCCGATCGATCTCGCTGGAGTCGTCAACGGCGATAGCCGTCCTATAGGCCGCGTTGAAGCGATCTCGGACCGGACTCAGAGCCGCAGACAGTTTTCCTTGCGTCGGTTTGGACGTACCGTGGCCGAAGTATGCCCTCGCAGCGGCTTCCACGTCCATTTCACTGAAAAAGCCAGCCCCGTCAAGCTTGTCCCACTGATCGAACACCAGGTTGGGGTCGCTGGCCTCCGTGAGCTCTGCGCCTTCGTAATAAGTCTTGAACGCGGCCAGAACGTCTTCAGCGTGATTGGCGAAGTCCAGGACGTATGTGACCTTGCCCGGACAGGTCCGGTTAAGCCTGGACAGCGTCTGCACGGCCTGGACTCCGTCGAGCCGTTTGTCGACATACATCGCACACAGCTGGGGCTGGTCGAATCCAGTCTGGTACTTGTTCGCAACGATCAGAACCTGAAAGTCGGAGCTCTCCAGTGCTTCAGGAATCGTACGGCCTCTGAGCTTCGGGTTCATCGAGGATTCGGTGAACGCTAGAGGTCCGCTTTCACGATCGCTGACCTCGCCAGAGAAAGCGACCAGCGCCGCGACACCGCTGATCCGCCGATCGTGGAGGTACTTATCGACCGCGAGTTTGTACCGGACCGCGGACTTGCGTGAGTCCGCCACAATCATCGCTTTGGCATGGCCGTTGATCAACGGAGTCACGTTGGTGCGGAAGTGCTCGACGATGATCGCAACCTTCTGCCCGATGTTGTACGGATGAAGTCTCACCCAGCTCATCAAGGACTTCATCGCTTTGGACTTTTCGACCTTCTGCGAATCATAATCTTGGCCGCCGTGCACTAGCCGGAATGCCGTGCGATAGGTCGTGTAGTTGCGCAGCACGTCCAGGATGAAACCTTCCTCGATGGCCTGCTGCATTGAGTAGAGGTGGAACGGTCGCTTGTCAGTCTCCTGGCCGGTCGACGAGGTGCCGAACAGCTGAATCGTCTTGCCCTTGGGAGTGGCGGTGAACGCGAAGAAGGAGACGTTGGCTAAGGTACCGCGACCCTCTAACTCCATACGGACTAGGTCATCAACATCGACCTCGCCCTCGCTCTCCGGCCGAACCGCGCCAGACAGCGTCTGGCGGAGCTTGTTCGCTGAGTCCCCAGTCTGGGATGAATGCGCCTCATCCACGATTACCGCGAAGCGCTTACCCTTCAGAGCTCTGGAGGTTCGGATCGCCTCGAGCGCGAATGGCACAGTTTGGATGGTCACGACGATGATCGCGCCGCCAGCCGTCAGAGCTTCCGTCAATGCCTCGGATTTTGAAGAGAACCGCCGGGTGAAATCACTGTCTGTTCCCTGCCCGATCGGCAGTACGACACCACGCTTGTGATCGATCTGATAGATTGCGTCCTGCAACTGATCGTCGAGGACGGTGCGATCGGTAATGACAATGACGGAGTCGAACACCTTCTCCGACTGCTCATCGTGCAGGGTCGACACTTGATGAGCAAGCCAGGCGATCGAGTTGGTTTTGCCTGATCCCGCCGAATGCTGGATCAGGTACCTCTGGCCCGGTCCTTTGGCCTTCGCGTCAGCGAGGAGTTTGGTGACGACGTCATGCTGGTGATAGCGGGGAAACAAGATGGTCGCCGACCGCGTAATACGGCCGGTAATCGCATCCCGCTTGCGGCTTGTTTGGACGTGCATGAACTTGCCCAAGATCTTCAACCATGTGTCTCGTTGCAGGATCTCTTCCCACAGGTAGGCCGTCGCCGTTCCAGCCGCGTTGGGTGGGTTCCCGGCGTGATGGCCGTTACCCCGGTTGAAGGGCAGAAACCGGGACCGATCCCCATCGAGCTTCGTGGTCGTGAAAACCGCGCTGTTGTCCACCGCGAAATGCACCAGGGCTCGGTGCCCGAACGACAACAGTGGCTCCCTCGTGCCGGTCTCCGGATCGATTGGTAGTCGATCACGCTTGTACTGTGAGACTGCAGCGTGGACATCCTGGACGAACTCAGATTTTAGTTCTGCTGTCGCTACCGGCAGCCCGTTGACGAAGAACACCAGATCAATGCTGTCAGTTTTGCTGACCGAGTATCGCACTTGACGCATCACACGTAAACGGACCTTACCGTAGCGCTCCAACGTAGTCGGGTTCATCGCGTCAGCAGGCTTGAACTGGCATAGATCCATCTGCTTTATGTGCTTGAATCCGTGGCGCAATGCCGACAACGTACCACCGGCGGCGCTTAGTGGCCGGTCAAGTGACTCGGCCAGCCGGTCAAGCAGACGAATGCGCTCCCTGTCCGTGCGAGCTACAGCTTCGAGGGTTGCGGGCTGCGTGTTCTCGAGCCAGCCGAACAAGTCCTCGGGAAAAAGTGCTCGCTGCTTGTCGTAGCCGTCGTCGTTAGGCGAGTAAGCCCAATCATGAGACGACAGATGGGCGCAAATCTCGGCTTCAAGATTCTGTTCGTGATGCAATGCCATAACTTAGCTGCCTTCGCGATACGTCGCTATGTCAACTTGCCCTGTTACGCATGCCGCGATCCACCCTCGTCGCCGCTCCTTCATGATCCCGATCAGCTGGCGAGTCTTATCGAGCAGTGTGTCGATACGCCTTGTCTCGATATCTAAGCGGTCAGCAATGGCACGTTGCTCATCGACCGTCGGTACTGGGATAGGGAGATTGCCGACATTGGTCGAGTTGGTTGACGCAAGGTTCGTCGTCCTCTTTGCGGTAGCCCGAAAGTACCGGCGACCAGTGTCGGACTCCAGAAGATAGACCAAAAATCTGTTAATTAGGCTCGGGTGACAGCGCACTGCAAAGATGTGGTTCTGGTGGACGCATGGGTCTATCTGCCCTTCCCAGATGCATCCGCGGCCAAGTTTGTCAATATCGCCACCTTCGGTCATTAAGACATCGCCGGGTCTCAGCAGGTAATTGGCAAGGTCACCGGGATTAAGTGCGACCTCTTTAACCTCAGCTAGATCGACGTAACCGGTCTGCACGTTCGCGACCCGCAAATACGGATACCTGCTCGCCTCTTCGTCCAGAGTTTTACCCAGCGTTACACCGGTCTGAATCTCGGCGTGATACTTCAGTCGAGACTGCTGCGTCCCGCCGTGAATAAGTTCAGCGATTGCTTCGGTGATCAGAGATGCACGATGCTCAAGAAGCGTGGTTACCAAGCCTTGCTGCTTCGTGATGATGGCGTCGATCTTTGCAGTCTCTCGAACCAAAAAATTCGCGATCGCTTGTTGCGCTTCGATTGGGGGGAGCCACACTGGCAGAATACGTAAACCGTCGTTATCGATCTCGACCTGGTTAGGACGGACACCGCGCGACAGCCGCAAATACTCGACAGTATAGACATCCGACCGCAGAAGCCAGTTGAGAAATTGGGCGTTCTCGTGGTGCTTAGGACGAAAACATACGTAGTGCCCTGAAATGATGCCACGATATGACGAAATCCCTACGGATCCTTGCCACGCCTTCATTCGATTGATGACTAACCACCCGCTGTCGACGAGTTGGTAGATCTCCCGGTTTTCGGCGGTCTTATTACCATTGTCGCTTCTGCTATCTTTCTTCACAATCCCGTAATCACGGTAAACGCTGAGCATCTCTTCGTCGGGATGCCCCACGTCCTTGACGCGATCAAAAAGTGACCATAAAGGAACTGCTCGCCACGTCTCGGGCCAGTCGATCGAACCGAGAACACTCATGATTCGATCTCAGCGAAGAGGGTCTGGATCTCGCCGATAAGACGCCTAACGTCGGCGTCAACATCTTCCAGGTTCCGAGGTGGGACGTATTCGTAGAAGTGGCGGTTGAACGGGATCTCGTAACCTATTCTCGTCTTGGACTCATCAATCCACGCTTCAGGGACGTGCGGTTTAATTTCGCGGAGAAAATGCTCGGATATATCCTCGTCCAATGGAACGTTTTCGGTGTCGCGCAACTTGGGGTCGGGCTCCGCGTCGCCCTTCGCGTCCCTACAAACCTCCGCAGACTCGTCCCGCTCGGCCATGCTCCCCAGCAGTACCTTGCGAACAGGGGCGCTCACTTTGACGCCCACCTCGCGTAGAGATTTGTCCAGTTGCGCATTGAAAGCGGACCGATCTTTGGTTATCTTTTCCGAAATGAGCGGCTGGAGGGCGTTCCGCAACTGATCTCTTGTCTCTTGGCCAAGTTTTTCAACTGCTGGATTGCTGAGAGCCGATTCGATGCGCGCCATCGTCACTTGGAATGACAGCCTGAGCGGCCGCTCGATCGTGATCGTATGGTAGCCGAAGGCCTTGTTCTCGAAGACCTTGGATCGCTTGTCATCCACACTGGGGGTGGCATACAGCCTCACGATGGTCTCAATATCCGTGTCGGAAAGTGCCTTTCGCTTGTTCCCAAGTGACTTGCGCATCTTTACGAACATCTGAGATGCATCGATGAGCTGAACCCTGCCGCGGCGCTCCTCAGGCTTATGCTGGTCTAGAACCCAGATGTAGGTAGCGATCCCGGTGTTGTAGAACATATCCGTCGGCAAAGCAATGATCGCATCAAGAAAATCGGATTCAATAACCCAGCGCCTGATCTCCGACTCACCTGAACCAGCTTTGCCCGTAAACAGCGGGGAGCCATTGAGCACGATGGCTGCTCGGCCGCGAGTTTGGTCAGGATCGACCGGCCGCATCTTCGAGATCAGATGGAGCAGGAACAGCATCGAGCCGTCCGAGACGGACGGTAGCCCGGCACCGAAGCGGCCGTTGAAGCCCATCAAATGCTCTTTGCGAACCTCGCGTTCGGCGGTCTTCCATTCGACGCCGAATGGCGGATTCGACAAGCAGTAGTGGAACACCTTGCCGGCATGCTGGTCATCTGTGAGAGTGTTCCCGAGCGCTATGGCGTTGACGTCCTGGCCCTTGATGACCATGTCGGCTTTACAGACGGCGTACGAACTAGGATTGACTTCTTGGCCGGCCATCCTCAACCGCGCAGTCGGGTTCTGCAGCCGCAGGTGCTCGTCCATCACTGAGAGCATGCCGCCCGTGCCTGCCGTAGGGTCATACACTGTGCGGATGATGTCAGCCCTGCTAGTAGCCTCCTCGTCACCCACGAGGAGTAAGTCGACCATGAGCGCGATGACCTCTCGTGGCGTAAAGTGCTCCCCGGCGGTCTCGTTAGACGCCTCGGCGAACTTGCGGATCAGTTCCTCGAATACGGAGCCCATCTCGGTGTTGCTGACGTTTTCGGGACGCAGGTCGAGTGCCGCGAACCGCTGCAGGATTAGGTAGAGGGCGTTGGCGCTGTCCAGGCGCTGAATCTGCTCATCGAACTTGAACTGCGTGAAGACGTCTCGAATGTTGTCGCTAAACCCATCGAGATAGCTCAGAAGGTTAGCCTTGGCGTTGGCGCTGTCGCCGGTGAGCGAAGTGATTGTGTACTGCGATGTGTTGTAGAACTTGTAACCGGACTTCTTGCGCAGCCGGACATCTAGAATATCAGCGCTTGTCTTGTCCCTAGATGCTAGCCACTCCTCGTGGACTGCCTTTTGCGTCGGGGCCAGGACGCAGTCGAGCCGTCGCAGGATGGTCATCGGGAGAACCACATCGCCGTACTCTTTTGGCTTGTATGGCCCCCGGAGCAAGTTGGCGATGGCCCAGATGAAGTTGGCGTCTGGCTTTGACACGGCTGACAAGCCCTCCGGCGGCAGGTAGCTCGGATCGTTCCCTCGGCAGCGCAGCCAGAAAGGAGATCCGACATATCGACAGTTCATTCCCAGCCTAGCCGCAGTCGCGGAGACGCGCGGTGCCGGGACTGCCCATGATTTCGAGGCCGTAACGAACCTGTCGGGCCTAGGACGCGAGCGCGCCCAGCGACGATCACGGGCGGGCTTAGTAGAACAAGCCTCGCAAATCTCCCGCTCGGGCGCTGGCCCGAGGCAGAGAAGTACGGGACCGATGCCCGATCCTTCTTGCTCTGCACGAACAGGGACGGAAACCGACGGAGAGGGTGAATACACCGTTAGCCGCCACCGCACGCCCACGACGCTACCGCCGGACGACACGAGCAAGGCCGGCGTTCGCTCGGGAGTAGCCGTGGCCAGAGTCGGCCGACGTGGGTATTTTGCGGACGCGCGACTGGACCTGCCTCACGGCGGACACATCCCTCCGCTTACCGGCGGACGTCGACCTATCAAGGGTGGGGTGCAGCGACGCCTCGCATCTTTGATGGCGGGTCGGATCCGGCTATCGCCTCTAGCCTCACGGGTCTGTTTTCGACGAGGTGGAAGTGGGTCGTCGGAGCTCGCCTGTGAAGGCTGCCCAAGCCCTAGATGTGGCACGAGGGCGCTGGGCCCGGCCCCGCTGCACTCGGCGGATGTGACAGCGACCTCACGACCTGCCGGGTTAGGCTCGCGGACTCCGGCACCTGACTCCGCCGACGAACGCCGTCCACCCCGAGGTGTTCACCACCAGGATGCGACCAAACGGGCCCTTGAAAATTGCGGATGCCAACCGCAAGCGGAGTCAGTGCGAATTGGACACACTCAGCATTCCCGTTCAACCTGCCGGTGCTCCTGCGCCAGGCTGCGCGGTTCAGAAGTCGCGGTCCATGCTGTCACCTTCCCAGGAGTTGCTCGGGCTCGTTCGAGGGCCATCGAAGTGCTGCCGGCGCGGCTAGGACGCCGCAGACCACAGTTGTTGACGAGCGCTGGCGAAGGCGGGCACGCGCACGAGGCTGTGCGCCGAAGCCCTCAGGACGCTGCCGGCGCCGATATCCGGACGGAGGCGGTCGACGATCGAGTCACCATCGGACTACCTTGTGGCCGACCCTGGACTGCCACCTCGGTCACTGCTCCCAACCTGCTCCCAATGTAAGCCGCACATACGGCAAAGCCCGTTACCGATGACTCCGGTAACGGGCTTCTGACCTGCACAAACTGAGAGTGGGCGATGCTGGTATCGAACCAGCGACCTCTTCGGTGTGAACGAAGCGCTCTCCACAGCAATACTGGGCCACCCGGACGCGCAGTAAGGCGCGCCATCGTGCGCTTGTCCCATCTAAGAGACTGCCAACCGGCCTGACAACCGCAGAGACGTAACGCCCGTACTGCTCAACGAGCGGCCGATGCCCGACGGCACCGGCCGCTTCTTCATGCCCGCCGGAGCAACCGGTACACGACCAACTTCCGAAGGACATCTCGCATGACAACCCACCCACCTGCCACGGCGCGAGTCACCGGCGCATCAAGCTCCGGCGCCACGATCCCGCCCACCCACGAAGCCGATGCTGGCATCGCCCGACGGGCCGTCCCCTGTCACATCGAGGTGACGGCGGCCGAGGAGCGAACAATGCACGCCCACCGCCGCAGGTCTCGGCGGGGGCGACCGCCGGACGGAGGCGCATGACGCTGCCGCCCGGCCATCAATCTCAACAGCGCGAAGAGCCGAATTCGACCGCGCCCTCCGACGAGCGACTTGACCAGCCCAGCGAAGACAGCGGTTCATGGACGGTCGAGACCGTCGACGGCGGCGCAACGTCCGGGGTCACCAGCGTGGCGGCGCCCGTTCAGCCACCCGAGCTGCACCCCGGCGCCGCTGCCGCCCTACTGAAGCTACTCAGGCACGTGAACGACAGCCGCACGGACAACTCGAACCAGGAGAACGGATGACCACCCCTCAACCGAAACCCTTCGCCTTCTACGGCCGCGTGTCGACAGAGGACAACCAGGACCCCGAATCGTCCCGGAGCTGGCAACTCACCCGGGCAACCACACTCATCCAGCCCCACGGTGGACGCATCGTCACGGAATATTTCGACGTCGGCCAGAGCCGCTCCCTCCCCTGGCAACGCAGGATGAAGGCCAGTCTCCTTCTCACGACGCTGCGCGATCCACGGCGCGGTTTCTCCGCCGTCGTGGTCGGCGAACCCCACCGCGCCTTTACGGCAATCAGTTCGGTCTCACTGTGCCGCTGTTCGCCCACTACGGCGTCGAACTTTGGGTGCCCGAGATCGGCGGCCCGATCGACCCCGACAACGAGGCCCACGAACTGGTCATGTCCGTCTTCGGCGGCATGAGCAAGGGCGAACGCAACCGGATCAAACTCCGCGTCCGCACCGCCATGGCTGCCCAGACCCTCCTCGAGGGCCGCTACCTCGGCGGACGCCCGCCCTACGGCTACACACTCCGCGACCTCGGACCCCACCCCAACCCTGCCAAGGCCGCCGACGGCAAACACCTCAAGGGCCTCATTCCTGACGAGCAGACCGCGCCGATCGTCCGGCAGATCTTCACCGAGTTCCTCGCCGGTATCGGCATGTTCGCCATCGCCGAGGGACTCACCGCCAACCACGTGCCCTGCCCATCAGCCCACGACCGCGCCCGCAACCGGCACCGCAGCGGCATCGCCTGGTCCAAGAGCGCAGTCCGCGTCATCCTCACCAACCCCCGCTACACCGGCCGCCAGGTCTGGAACAAGCAACGCACTGACGAAGTGCTGCTCGACGTCGACGCGTGGCAATGGGCCGCACCGGCGTCATGCGCTGGAACCCCCGCGACAAATGGGTGGTCTCCAAGGACATCACCCATGAGCCACTCATCGACGACGCGACCTTCGAGCAGGCCCAAGCGATACTGCAACGACGCGGACGGGGAACCGGCGGACAACACGTCCGGCAGCGCACCCTCAACCCGTACGTCTTCCGGGGCATGATCTACTGCGCCGCCTGCGACCGACGCATGCAGGGCCAGTACGACCACGGCGACGCCTACTACCGCTGCCGCTTCCCCCAGGAGTACGCCCTCGCCAACCAGGTCCCCCACCCCCGCAACGTGTACCTGCGGGAGGACGCTCTCACCGACCCGCTCGACACCTGGCTGGCCTCCGCCTTCGCGCCCCACCGCATCCAGCAAACGATCACCGCGATGGCCGACGCCCAGCCCCTGGATCATCCGCCCGCAACGAGCAGAGCAGCCCAGACGATCATTACTGAGTGCGACGCCAAGCTGGAGCGCTACCGCGCCGCCCTCGACGCTGGTGCCGACCCCGCAGTCGTCACCGGCTGGATCGCCCAGACACAGGCCGAACGCGCCCGCGCGGAAGCAGATCTGCACGCGAACGCGGACACCACCCCGCGCCGGACGAGCCGAGCAGAGATCACGGCGCTCGTGAACGCGCTCGGCGACATCGCCGCCGTACTCCGCGACGCCGACCCCACCGACAAAGCCGAGGTCTACCGGCAACTCGGACTCCGGCTCATCTACCAACCCGAAACGCAAACGGTGCGCGCTGCAGTCGATCTCAGCGCGCACCGTGGGGCAATGGTTTGTGTCCGAGGGGGGACTTGAACCCCCACGCCCTATACGGGCACTAGCACCTCAAGCTAGCGCGTCTGCCATTCCGCCACCCGGACCTACACGTTCAGCCTACCTCGCCGACCAGATGATCTTTCCATCCGGTGGTCGGCACGGCGGGCCGCACGGGGAGTTACTGTACACGCCGCTCGTGGATCATGCACATCGCCTTCCGGCGCCTCCGTTCCGACGCTTCCGCCCCTGTTCAGGCCGCCTGAAACGCCTCACGGACACGGCGCCCAGGCGTGTCCGGGTGGCGTCCGGTGGCCCTCTGACGGCAGCATTGCTGTGTGTCCCATCCCTCCCCTCTGGCAGCCGCCCAGCACCGGGCCCTCGCCCTGCGCGCTGCCGGCGACCTCAGCGCCGCCCGGCAGCTGCTCGCGGAGGCTGTCGGCTCCCCTCCCCCTCCGTACACCGATGATCACCCGGAGGTGCTGCACACCGCGCACCTGCTGGCGCGGCTGCACCGCGAGGCGGACGATCCGCTCGCCTCCCGCCGGGTGTTGGAGGAGGCGTTCGCCGCGGGCGAACGGCGGTGGGAGCACTCCGACCCGGTGCTGCTCGCGCTCGCTTTCGAGCTCGCCGAGGTAGCCGAAGAGCTGGGCAACCGGCACGAGGCCCGCCGCAACTACACCCGCGTCGCCACCGCCGGGCCCGCCGTGCTCGGGGAGCACCACCCGGTGGTACGCGCCGCCCGCGCCTACCTCGGCCCACCCGCCTCGGCCCCGACCGAGCAGCCCGACCCACCGCCGACGCCCACTGCGGAGCCGGTCGGTGCGGCGGCCGACGCCGGCCCCCACTCGGCGCTGTCCGGGCCGACGCTGTCGCTGGCGACCCTGGCCGCGATGCGACCCTCCGCTGGTGGCCCGGCCGCCACCAGCTCACCCTGGGCTCCGCCGGCCACACCCCGGTCAACCCCTCCAGGGGTACGAGCACCCGCCGCACCCACCCCGCCCAGTAACGCCGCCACAGCGTCGCCTGAGGTTTCTCGGGTGCAGCCCGCACCCTCCTCGATCGCGCGGGCGCAGCCCGGTCCACCCACCGCCCCGACGGCGCCTGCCGCGGCACGACCGGCGCTTCAGCCCACGGACCAGCAGCCGTCCGAAACCGCGGTCCCCACGGTGGCGCCCCGCCGAGTCCTCGACCAGCAGCCATCGGGGCCGTCCCTGCCAGCGGTCGACACCCAGCCAGGGCCGAGGGCGGTAAGCCAGCCACCCGGGCAAAGGGTCGAGAGCCAGCCACCGCGGCCGAGGGCCGAGAGCCATCCGATCCCGTCGTCCGGTCAGCGGCCACCACACCGATCACCGTCCGGGCCCGCCACAGCGCCCCGTCAACGGGTCGGCGACGACCCGGCGGTCGACGCTTCCCACCGGCCATCGAGCGCAACCGCCCCGACCCCAGCCTCCCCGACGCCAGCATCCGGGCTGCCGGCGCCCCGCTGGGACGACCCGACGATCCAGGTACGGCAGATCGAACCGCTACTCGCCGAGGAGGCTGCCCGAACGGGAGTCAGGGCCCCGGGGGCGAGCGCACCGGTCGACGCGCCCGCTGCCCAGATTCTGAGCAGCCAATCCCCGAGCAGGAGTCACCCAGGGCCAACCCAGCCGGTCAGTGGAGCACCAGCCCACCCGATCAGCGCGCCACCCATTGCTCCGCGGCCAGTGTCCGCACCACCGGCCCTCCCCCACCCGGTTTCGGGACCGCCGACCCACCCGGTCTCCGGACCCCCGGCGCACCCGGTCTCCGGACCACCCGGGCACACCTACCCCGTGTCCGCACCACCCGCGTTCGGCCAGCAGATCTCCGCGCCGCCGATGAGCGCGCCTCCCTTCCTCGCGCGCCCGCTGAGCGCGCCACCCGTCTCCGCGCCGCCGGTCAGCGCACCACCCGCACCGCCGTGGGGGTTGACCGCGCCACCGTGGAGCCGCACCGGCCCACCGCCAACTGCCGGTGCCGACGACGCTGGGCCGCTCCAAACGGACGCGGAGCGCACCGGCGCGGACGGCGGTGAGTTCGGGCTGGACATCCTCGATGCCGCGGTGGTCCCGACGCAGCGGGCCCGGGCCGCGGCGTCCGACCAGACCGAGGTGCTCCCGGCCGTCGCGCCCGGCAGTGGTCCGGCCAGGGACTTCGCCGGTTCGGCCCAGCCCGTCACGTCCCAGCCGACACCGGGCGCCCTTCAGCCGCACCCCGTCGAGCCGTCTTCGGCTGCCTGGTCACCGGGTGGGGGCAGCGCGCCGCCGCCGACCGCGCCGCGACCGGCCCCGCAGTACCACCAGGGCCAGCAGCCGACCCAGGCCGAGCAGGACCACTACCCGACGCAGGAGCACCGCCCGATCCAGGATCACCGGCCGTTCCAGGCGCCGTACCCGGGTCAGCAGTACCACCACCCCGGACCGGACGCGTACCGGCCGGCGTACGCCGACGAGAGCGACTCGGCGGGCCGCAACCGTGCGACGCTGATCGGCGCGGTAGTCGCGGCCGGGGTGGCTGTCGTGGCGGTGGCCGGGCTGGGTGCGGTCGTGCTGACCCGCGACGACCCGCCGCCCGGGGGCAGCGCACCGACGGCGGTGGCGCCGACGGGGGCGGCACCGACTGCGGCCGGTCCTCCTCCGGGGGATCTGAAGCTTCGGGACAACTCGACAACGATCACGCTGACCTGGACGGATCCGTCCGGCGGCGCGGTGCCGTTCATGGTCGCCGCCGGACGTGCCGGGCAGGCGTTGGGCGTGGTGGCCACCGTGGACCCGGGGAAGACCAGCTACACGGTCAACGGTTTGAACTCGCGAGTGGACCACTGCTTCACCGTTTTGGCGGTCTACTCCACTGACAGCTTTGCGACTTCGGGGCAGGTCTGCACGGCGCGGGAGCGCAGCACCCCGTCGAGCGGAAAGCCCTCAGGGCGGCCGTCGCCGAGCTGACGCGAGCTGAGCTGGGCGTCCACAGCGCACACGCTCGGTATCCACAGGGGTGACCGTGCGGGTTCCCCCGCCACCAGCAGCGCCATATGATGGCACCCGGCTCAGGGGAGGGGTCGCCGCGAGGCGCGCCACCTGCCACGACTCAGGGAAGGCAGCCGGCTGTGGCCAGCATGGACGACGCCGTACGGACCGACGCCCCCCGCTTCCGGTCCCGGTTTCGCGGCGGGCTGGTGACCATCGGCACGGTGACCGCGCTGCTGGCCGCCATGGGGCTGACCGTCCTCGGGTTGGGCGCGGCGGACAACGCGGTGGCCAACTACGACGCGAGTTCCTGGCTGTGGAGCGCGGCGCGCAGTGAGCTGGCCCGGGTCAACGGGGTCACCGCCCGGGTGGACACCCGCACCGAGATCCCCGCCGCCCGCCAGCACCCGATGCAGGTGACCCAGACCGATCGGCTGCTGATCCTGCGTGACCTCCAGACCGGGCAGGTCAGCTCTCTGG
This sequence comes from Micromonospora sp. A202, assembly GCF_006715105.1. Classification (NCBI taxonomy): domain Bacteria; kingdom Bacillati; phylum Actinomycetota; class Actinomycetes; order Micromonosporales; family Micromonosporaceae; genus Micromonospora; species Micromonospora sp. A202. The sequence continues at coordinate 4,445,791 of NZ_VFMP01000001.1, forward strand.
ACCTGGCGACCCTGCAACTGACCGCGACGACCCGCACGACTCCTGGCCTGGGCGTGAGCGTGGCCCTGCACGAGGACGCGGCGTTCATCGTCGACGCCGTGCAGGGCATCGTTCGGCAACTCGACCCGCGGTCGCTGTCTCCGGTCGGTGAGCCGGTGCGCTACCCGCCGGGCATCACCGGCGGCACCTTCGACGGTAAGGGCCGGCTGTGGATCGCTGTCCCCAGCCAGGGCACTGTCTCGGCGATCACCGCCGCCAAACTGCCGTCCGCTCCGGCCTCGGCGGCCTCACCAGGTGCCGGGCTCCGGCCGGAGCGTGTCGACTCCTACGACGTCGCCGAGGCCAGCCACGAGTTGCAGGTTTCCACACTGGACGACGGGGTGGCGGTGCTCGACCGTACGGCCGGCAAGCTGGTGAGGGTGCAGAGCGGCAAGGTTCACCCGACGCAGTTGACGCTGTCCGGTCCGGCGGCACTGCCCTCGCGCACCAGTGGCTCCCGGGTCCCGGTCACCGTGCCCGCGGACCGGCGGGTGCTGGTGGTGGGTGACGGTGGTGAGGAGAGGGCGTTCACCGTGCCGGGCGAGGGCGACCGACTCAGCCCGGCGGTGGCCTGGGCGGACCGGTTCTACTGCGCCGACGAGGCGACCGGCACCATCTACGCCTTCGACGGGGGCGGTCAGCTGGTCGAGACCATCGGCGGGCGGGCGAACGGCCCGCTGGAGCTGGAGGTCCGGGAGAATCACCTGTTCATCAACTCCCCCGACTCGGCGACCGCCCGGGTGGTAGACGACAAGCACCAGGTGCGCGAGGTCAACAAGTACGCCAACGACGTGCTCGGCGGCGATCCGCCTCCGGTTGCCCCGCCGCCGCCCCCGCCGAAGAAGCCCCGGGTGGGCAAGCCGAGCGCCCCGCGCAGCGTCACCGCCGCCGCCGGTAACGCGCAGGCGCGGGTGAGCTGGCGGCCGGCAGCCGCCAACGGTGCCGAGATCATCAAGTACGTGGTGGAGGGCGCCGGCCAGCGCCTTCAGGTGGGCGCCAACCAGCGTGCGGTGGAGGTAAAGGGCCTTACCAACGGTGAGACGTACCGGTTCGCGGTGCACGCCGTCAACGCCAAGGGCGACGGTCCGCCGCGCAACAGCAACCCGGTGACCCCGACCGCCGCGGTGCCTGATCCGCCGGCGAGCGTCACCGCCCAGGAGCGGCCGGACGGCACGGTCCTGGTGAAGTGGCCGGCCGCGAACGGGCAGGGCAACAAGATCGCGAGGTACGCGGTGACGGCCAGTTCGGCGGGGACGAACGCCCCGGCTGGCGAGTCGACGAAGACGGAGCTGGTGGTGCCGGCCGGTGAGCTGGAGTTCGGCACCCAGTACGCGTTCACCGTGGTGGCGGTCAACGACAAGGGCGCGGGGTCGGCGGCGTCGCCGGTCAGCAACACGGTGGTGCCTTTCGCGGCACCCGGTCGGCCGCTCGACCTGCGCGCCGGCACGGTTGCCAACCAGCCGGGTGCGGTCACTGTGCAGTGGGCGCCAGCCGAGGCCAACGGTCGGCCGGTGACGAAATACCTGGTGGACGTCGGCGGGCGCGCCAGCGAGGTGACCGACACCCGCACGACCGTCACCGGGCTGGGCAACGGCCAGAACGTGACGGTGAAGGTGAAGGCGGTCAACGAGGCGGGGCCCGGCCCGGAGGCCACCGCCACCGCGCGTACGGTCGCCGAACCACGCGTCACGGTGACCGGCTCGTCGTCGACCGCCACCTCGGCGACGGTGACGTTTACAGTGGACGCCGGCGGCGGTCAGGCCACCTGCTCGCTGAGCACGACGGGCGAGCCGGCGAAAGCCGCGGCGTGTTCCAGCATCACGATGACGGGGCTGACGCCGGGCACCAACTACACGTTCACGGTGACGGCGAGCAACGCCGCCGGTAAGGGCACGGCGACGCGGGCGCAGGCCACGCCGTCGCTGTACGGAATCGCGACCTGCAACAACGGGTCCGACGGTGACCAGCGCACCTACTGCGACAAGGAAGTCGACGGCCGCAACGGCAACGAGGTCTTCAAGGTGACCCGGCAGGACAACGACCAGCAGGCCGGTTGGGCGAAGCCCGGCACCCGGCTGAAGGCGTATTGCAAGAAGTCCGGCGAGGACGTCGACTCCTACGTCTACAACAACCACAAGCGCAGCACCTGGTGGGTGCAGGTCGACTTCAACGGGAAGAAGAACTACATCCCGTGGGCCTGGCTCAACCTGGAGGGCGGCGACAACATCAATGTCCTGCCCACCTGCTGAACCACCAGGCAAGGAGCACCGCCGACCGTGAACACCCACGAGCCGCTCACCCAACCGGAGGTCCAGGGCTTCGCGGCCCTGGCCGCCCGGCTGGCCGAGAACGTCAACGCGGTGGTGCTCGGCAAACCGCAGGTGGTTCGGCTGGCGCTGACCGCGCTCTTCGCGCAGGGTCACGTGCTTCTGGAGGACGTGCCCGGGGTCGGTAAGACGACCCTGGCGCGGGCCATCGCCGCCACGGTGAAGGGTGAGTGGCGGCGCATCCAGTTCACCCCCGACCTGCTCCCCTCGGACGTGTCCGGGGTGACGATCTTCAACCAGGCGACCCGGGACTTCGAGTTCCATCCGGGGCCGGTCTTCGCCAACATCGTCATCGCCGACGAGATCAACCGGGCTTCACCGAAGACCCAGTCGGCTCTGCTGGAGGTGATGGAGGAACGCACCGTCACCGTGGACGGGGTCCGGCACCCGGTGCCGTCGCCGTTCCTGGTGGTGGCCACCCAGAACCCGGTGGAGATGGACGGCACCTACCGGCTTCCCGAGGCGCAGTTGGACCGTTTCCTGGTGAAACTGTCCGTGGGCTACCCGGACGAGGCGGTGGAGGTCGAGGTGCTGCGCGGCGCGACGGTGCGCTCCCCCGAGGCGCTCGCCCCGGTCACCGACACCGCCACCGTCGGGGAGATGGTCCGGATGGCCCTACGGGTGCACATCGCCGAGCCGCTCTACGCGTACGCGGTCCGGCTGGCCGCCGCGACCCGCACCCACCCGCAGGTGCGGGTCGGGGTCAGTCCCCGGGGGGTGATCGCGTTGACCCGCGCGGCGTGCTCGTACGCGCTGATCGACGGGCGGGGCTGGATCATGCCGGAGGACCTGAAGGCGCTCGTCGAGGCGGTGTTCGCACATCGGCTGCTGCTCACCCCGGACGCCCAGGTGCGCGGTGTGACCGCCGGGGAGGTGCTGCGCCAGGCCGTCGCCTCGGTGCCGGTGCCTCTGCCGTCGGGGCAGCCGGCTCCGGTGCAGGGCTGACCGGCAGCAGCGGCATGGGGATCACCGCCCGCGGGGTCGGGCTGCTCGTCGCCGCCGTCGTCCTGCTGGGGGTGGGTTTCCGGTTCGCGTACCCCGAGTTGACGTTGCTCGGCGCGGCGGCCGGCGCGGCCGTCGGCTACGCCGCACTGGTCGCGGCCTGGCGGCCCCGGTTGACGGTGACCCGCCTGGCCGACCCGGATCGGGTGGCGCGCGGAGAGCCGGCGAGCATCACGTTGACAGTGCGAAACTCCGGCCGGTTGCGGTCGGCGAACCTGCTGGCCGAGGACCGGTGCGGGGACTGCACCGTGCCGGTGCCGGTGCTGCGCCTGCGTCCGGGCCGGGACACCGAGGTCCGCTACGACGTGCCGACACACCGACGTGGGGTGGTGCCGATCGGGCCGCTGCGGGTGACCCGACGCGACCCGCTGGGGTTGGTGGCGCTGGCCCGCCCGTACGGCGCGACGGTGCCGGTCTGGGTGTACCCCCGGGTCCACCCGCTGACGGCGGTGCCCACCGGCGCGGGGCGCAGCCTCGACGGCCGGGTGGACGGGGTCCCCCACGGGTCGATCACGTTCGACTCGCTGCGGGAGTACGTGGTGGGTGACGAGTTGCGCCGGGTGCACTGGCGGACCAGCGCCCGGGTGGGTGAGCTGATGGTGCGGGAGAACGTGGACACCAGCCTGCCCCGCCTGGTCGTCCTGCTGGACAATCGCGCCACCGCCCATCCGGAGCGGGTGGGTGGGGTGGTGGAGTCCTTCGAGTCGGCCTGCGAGGCGGCGGCGTCGATCGTCACCGCCGCGCACCGCGCGGACCTGCCGGTGGTGTTGCTGTCCGCCGCCGCGGAGCCGGCCGCGCCGGTGACACCCGGCGGGGAGGTGGACGGGGGCGGCGCGCTCGGGCCGTTGGATCGACTCGCCGCCGCCGAGTTGTCGCGCGACGACGACGCGGTCCGCGCGGCCACCACCCGGCTGCGTCAGGACCGGCTCGGCGACACGCTGATCTTCCTGACCGGCCCGGGTGGCCGGGGCGAGTTGGGGCACGTGGGGGCGCTGCGGGGGGCGTACCCCTCGGTGGTGGTCGGGGTCTTCGGCGCGGCCGAGCCGACGCCGCCCGGCGCGGCCGGCCTGGTGGTGGTCGACGCGGCGGACGGCGCGCAGTTCGCCGCAGAGTGGGACGGGGTACGCCGGTGGTGACGCGCGTCGTGCGGGTGCTGCGGGCGGCCGCCGTCCCGGTGGCGCTGATCGGGTTGACCGCGCTCGCCGGGGTGGTGCTGGGCCGGGTGTACGCGGGCGACCTGCTGACCCGGCTGGTCATCGGCGCGGCGGTCGGTTCGGTGCTGGTCAGTGTCGCCACCCGGCGGCTGCCGTCCTGGCTGGTGGCGCCGCTGTCGGTGGCCGCGATGGCCGGTTGGACGCTCTGGTCGCTGCGGCTGGCCGCCAACCACGCCGAGCTTCCTGGTGGCCTGCTGGAGGTCACCGCCGACGCCGCTCGCAACGGCATCCCGCGGCTGCTCACCGCGATGATTCCGGTGGAGCCCGCACCGGACACCGTGCTGGTGCCCGTCGTCGCCGCCTGGCTGGCCGGGCTGGCCGGAGCGGAGGTGGCGCTGCGCGCCGGCCGGGTGCTGCTGGGTTACCTGCCACCGGCCGGGCTCTACGCCGCCGCCCTCTACGCCGTCGGCCCGAACGCCGAACCAGCGGTCGGGGCGACGGTGGCGTTCGTCGCGGTCGCGGCGCTCGGCCTGGCGAGCCCGCCCAGCACGGCAACGGCCGGCGACGATCCCGCCGCCAGCCTGACTCCCCGGGTACGCGCAGCGGTGCGACTTCGGCTGGCCACCAGCGCGGCGCTCGGGGTGGCCCTGGTGGTCGGGTTGGTCGCGGTGCTCGGCCCGGTCGTCGCCGGTCAGGTCGACGGCCGACCGGTGGACCCGCGCCGGTACGTGGAGCCGCCGCAGGTGCAGACGCTCGACGAGAACCCGCTGATCCGGATCTCCGGCTGGGCGCTGCACCCGGAGCAGAAGCTCCTCGACGTGAGCACGGAACGCTCCGGCGCGCCGGTTCCGCCGTCCGGCGACGCCTCGCCGGAGCCGGAGCCGGGCGCCTCCTCGGGGCCGGCGGACACCAGTGGCGGTGCGCGGATCCGGTTGGCGGTGCTCAGCGACTACGACGGGGTGACCTGGCGGGTCGGCGCGACGTACCGCAACGCCGGTCGGATCCTGCCGGCTGCCACGCCACCGCGGGACAGCACTGTGGGAACGGTCCGTCAGCAGATCACCGTGGCGGAGCTGAGCGGTCGGCTGCTGCCCGCCGTGGCGACGCCTCAGGAGGTCAGTGGTGCACGGGTGGCGTACGACCCGGCGAGCGGGACGCTGATCCGGCCGGAAGGGCTGACGCCGGGGCTGCGGTACGCGGTGACCTCTGCCGAGGAACACCCCGACTCGAACCTGTTGGCCATCGCCAACGTGCCCGCCGGCGATGAGGTGGCCCGTGTGCTGCGGGTCGCCGACGGGGTGCCCGACCCGATGCGCCGGCTGGCCGCGCAGCTCGCCGAGGAGAACGGCGCGCCGTTCGCGCGGGCTTTGGCGATCGAGCAGTTCCTGGCCGAGCACTACCGGGTGGCGGCGGACGCGCCGAGCGGGCATGCCTACCCGAATCTGAGTTTCTTCCTCTTCGGGCCGCGTAACGGCGGCGGGCAGGAGGGCACCTCGGAGCAGTTCGCGGCGGCGTTCGCGGTGCTCGGTCGGCTCTCCGGCCTGCCGACCCGGGTGGTGGTGGGCTTCCGCGCCGGTGGGCAGGGGCCAGTGCTGGCCGGTGACGCGTACGCGTGGCCCGAGGTGCTCTTCGACGGGTTGGGGTGGGTGTCATTCGACCCGCTGCCGCGGCCGAAGAGCGAACCTCGGCCGGTCGAGGAGGACTTCCGGCCGACACCGGAGGATCCGCCACCGTCGGAGGCGCCGGCACCCACTGTGGACCCGAGCGCCTCGCCGGAGCCGGTGGCCGCCCCGGCCGGGCCGCCCAACTCTGGCCGGCCGTCCACAGGGGTGTTCCTGGGCGCCGGCAGCGGTGGCCTGCTGCTGCTGGTGGGGGCGCTGCTGCTCACCCTGCTGGCGATGCGCCGCTCGCTCACCCGTACCCGCCTCGTCCAGGGTGACCCCGGTCAACGCATCGCCGGCGCCTGGCGGGAGGTCACCGACGCGCTCCGGCTGGCCGGTCGACCGGTCGGCGACGACCTGGCCGCCACCGAGGTGGCCCGGCACGCCCGCCAGGCCCTCGCCGAAGCCCGAGCAAGAGCGAGCGGAGGCAACGCGACCGACAGCACCGCCACCGGCGAAGGCCCAACCGGCGGCAGTGCACCCGGCGACGGCCCAACCGGCAGCGGCGACGAGCCGGCCGTCGACGAGCTGGCGGCGCTGCTCAATCGGGTGGGCTTCGCCCCCGACGCCGCGGCGGCCGACCAGGCGGCCCGCGCCGCCGAGGTGGCCACCGTCTACGTCGCCAACCTGCGCTCGGCCCGCCCCTGGTGGCGCCGCCTGCTCTGGTCCATCCACCCATCCCCCCTCCACCGAGCCCGCCAGTCCCGCCACCCCAACTAGTCCCCCACCCCCACCCCTCCCACGGTGATCAAGAGGTTTGCGTCATTTCGGGGCCCGTTCCTGACGCGAACCTCTTGATCGTCGGTGGCGGGTTGGGGGATCGGCGCAGGGCGCGGCGGCCGTAGTCGACGGCCACGGCTATGACGAGGGGGCCCCAGGCGACCAGCGGGGCGTAGTACCGCAGCACCTCCCAGCCCGGAGCCGGATGTGCCGGTTCGTCGCGCCCTATCCCCACCCAGCCGCGGTCCACGACATGGAACATGCTGTTCAGCAACAGATACAGGCAGACGGCGACGAGCAACGAACCGCCGATCAGGGCGACGAGCACGACCGGGCGGGCCGGGATCGGACGCCTCCCGAGCAGCGGCACCCAGTGCGGCACCTGTTGCCCCCAGCGGTACACCAGCCCGAGTGTCGACAGGGCCAACCCCATCGACAGGACGGACAGGAAGACCATGTACCAGGTGGTGGCCGAATCGTCGGTGAACACGAGGGACAGTCGCCAGATCGCCGACGGCAGGACGCAGAGCGGGACGGTGTGGGCGGCCCCGACCGCCCAGGGTGAGGGCGCGGCAGCCCATTCAGGGCCAGGGTCAGCGTGTTTCATGAGCGCTCCGATCGTCGAAGGTCGAGGTCGTCGAGGCGTCGGCCGTGGTTGGTCCGGCCTGCGACTCACGCCGAACGGCGGGCCATCGCACCGACGACGCAGGCCGCCGCCCACCGTCTGGTCGGGTCGGCCGCCCCGGCGGTCGTCACTCCGTGCTCGTGGCCGTACCGGTCCCCGCGAAAAGCGGAACCTGACGACCAGCCAGTGACATCCATGAACCGATGATCTGCGGCGATGGACGCACTCAGCTTCCCCGGAGGAGGTGAATGCGCTCCCGCAGCCGGGGGATGAACCATGGCGCTGGAGCCGAAACCCGCTGGCGGTTCGTTCGCGCGCCGGTGAGCATCAGGGGGTGGACCAGCACACGAGCGAGATCGTCGACTACTACACCCTGCGCTACCGGGAGGACCAGCGGCTGTCCGCCCGCCCCAGGCACGACTGGAGTGGATCCGCACGATGCAGCTCCTGCGGGACCTTTTGCCCGGCCCGGGTGCCCGTGTCCTGGACATCGGTGGGGGCACCGGCGAGTACGCGAGGGCTCTCGCCGTCGACGGCTACGAGGTCCGCCTCGTCGACCTGGTGCCGAGCCACGTGGAGCAGGCGCGCAGTGGGCAGCCTCCCGTCGAGGCGCGAGTCGCCGATGCGCGTGCGCTCCCCGACGCCGACGGCGGATACGACGTGGCGCTGCTCCTGGGGCCCCTCTACCACCTGGTGCGCCGCGCCGACCGGCTACGGGCGCTGCGGGAGGCCGTCCGGGTCACGCGTCCCGGTGGTCACGTCGTGGCCGCTGTCATCTCCCGTTTCGCCGGCCCGCTGGACTTCGCCGCCACCGGACGCCTCGACGAGCGACTGCTCGACGAGGCCAGGACCCTGCTGACCGACGGCACCAACGATCCACGCATCGGCTTCACCCATGCCTACTTCCACCGGGTCGAGGAGATCACCGACGAGTGCGCGGTGGCGGGGCTGACCGATGTCGTCGTACACGGGGTGGAGGGCCCGGCGTGGCCGGCGGCGGAGGCGGCGGCCGGTGGGCCGGCACAGGACGCGGTCTTCGCCGCGGCGTTGGATCTGGCCCGGCTCTACAGCACCGAGCCGACGCTGCTCGGATCGAGCGCGCACCTCCTGGCCGCCGGACGTGTCCCACCGCGCTGACGGCGGCCAAGCCGTCAGGCAGCCAAGCCCTCAAGCCTTCAGGCCGTCAGGCGGCGGATGAGTTTGCGCATGCCGGCCTGCCAACCGTCCGGGTCCTCGGCGCGGCGGCGGGCATAGTCGGCGACCTCCGGGTGCGGCAGGATCAGGAAACGTTCCTCGGCCAACCCGGCGATGGCCGCGTCGGCGACCTGGTCCGGGGTGAGCACCGCGCCGGACGCGGCGATCACCCGGGCGCCGAGGTGGCCCTCGACGATCCCTCCGGCGAGCATCGGGGTGTCCACGCCCTGCGGGCAGAGCGCGCTCACCCGGATGCCGCGGTCCCGGTAGGTGATGGCCAGCCACTCCGCGAACCCCACCGAGGCGTGCTTCGTCGCGGTGTACGCGGCGTCGCCCACCGCCGTCAGCACGCCCGCCGCCGAGCAGGTGTGCATGAGATGCCCACCGCCCCGGGCGAGCATCCCGGGCAGCACCGCACGGGCCGAGTAGACGTGGGCGAGCACGTTGACACGCCACGCCCGGTCCCAGCCCGCGTCGTCGACCTCCACTCCCCCGCCGGTGGTCACCCCCGCGTTGGCGCAGAACAGGTCGATCCGGCCGTAGCGCTCCTCGGTGTCGGCGACCAGCTCGCGTACCTGCTCCTCGTCGGTGACGTCGAGGGCGATGGGATGCGCGATCGGGCCGATGGCCTCGGCCACCGCGTCCGCCGCGTCGGCGTCCAGGTCGGCGACCACCACGGCGGCGGCCCCCTCCGCGGCGAAACGGCGCGACAGCGCGGCCCCGATTCCGCCGGCGCCGCCGGTGACCACCACGATCCGGTCGGTGAGGTTCACGCGGACGCTCCTACGGGGTCGGTGCCCAGCTGGGCGATGAGGGTGGTCAGCGCGCTCGCGCCGCCGGCGGTCACCTCGGGGGTGGGCAGCAGCGCGAAGATCGGTACGTCCACGCCCGCGTCGGCGTAGCGGCGCACCTGGGCGCGGCACCGCTCCGGCGAGCCGTGCAGCACCAGGGCATCGACCACGTCGTCCGGCACCGCCGCGCTGGCGCCACGCCGGTCACCGGCGGCCCAGGCCTCCCACATCGGCGCGAGCGCCTCGTCGCGGCCGAGCCAGCGGTGGAACTCGGCGTACGCGGGAACGGTCAGGTAGCTGGTGATCAGCCGGCGGCCCAGCGCGCGGGCGTACGTGGCGTCCTCGGTGGGGCAGACGAAGATCCGGGCGGCGACCTCGAAGCCGGGACGCCGCTCGCCCAGCTCGGCGAGGGCACGCGGCACGTCGTCGGCGCTGAGCCAGTTGAGGATGACCCCGTCGGCCTCCGCGCCGGCCAGCCGCAGCATCCCCGGGCGCAGCGCGGCGAGCAGGATCGGCGGCGGCACGGCCGGTGGTCGTTCCAGCGTGAACCGGCGCACGGTGAACGTCTCGTAGACCTCGTCGACGGTCTCGCCGCGCAGCGCGGCGCGCAGGAAACGCAGAACGTCGCGGGTGCGCCGGAACGGCTCGTCGAACCGCACCGCGTTCCAGTCCCGTACGAGCACCGGCGAGGACGCGCCGATGCCGAGCGAGAACCGACCCGGCGCAGCCTCGGCCAACGCCGCCGCGCTCATCGCCAGCAGCCCGGGGCCCCGGGTGAAGACCGGCGTGATGGCGGTGCCGAGCCGCAGCCGAGGTTGCCAGGCGGCGGCGAGGGCAAGCGGGGTGAACGCGTCGGCCCCGGCGACCTCGGACGACCAGACGTCGGTGAACCCGGCCCGGTCGAGCGTCGCGTAGACCGCCGCGTGGTCGGCCAGCGGAATGCCGCCCAGCGGCACCGTCATGCCCCATCGATTCGTCACCGGTCGATCGTGCCCGTTGACGGGGCATGCGAGCAAGATCCCCGTACTGGGCAGAATCACCGGTTTCCGGCCGTGCCCACCGCCGATGGTGCTACGACTTCGAGGTGGACCAGACCAACGGCGCAGGCCGCTGACCATGGGTTCCAGGGCAGCGGGACGCCTGGAGCCGGTCCCTGCGGCGACCAATCCCGGCCGGGCCACATTCCTGGAACTCTTCTTCGACCTGGTGTACGTCTTCGCACTCACCCGGATCTCGGCACGCGCGTTCGAGGACCTGACCCAGGACCCGGGTCGGGAGCACGGCTGGGGCGCGGTCACCGGCGGTGGCAAGACACTGCTGCTGCTTCTCGCGCTCTGGGCGGTCTGGCAGGGCACCGCGTGGACGACCAGCCGCTACGACCCGTACAAGGTGCCCCTGCAGACCGTGGTGATCACCGCGTTGGTGTGCAGCATGGTGATGGGGGTGGCGATTCCCCGGGCGTTCAGCGAGACGGCGCTGATGTTCGCGGTGGCGTACGTGATCACGCAGGTGACCCGGCCGTTGATCCTGTCGATCGCGTTGGGAGCGCACCCGTACCGCCGCTTGAAGGTGCGCATGGCGGTCGTGTTCGCGTTCAGCGGGGTGCTCTGGATCGGTGGTGCGATGTTGACCACCAACGCGCAGGTGGTGCTCTGGTCGGCGGCGCTCGTCATCGAGTACCTGGCCGCCCGCTGTGGCTGGCCCGTGCCGGGGCTGGGCCGCTCGACCGTCTCCAAGTGGGAGATCGCCGGGGAGCACCTGGCCGAGCGGTACCAGCAGTTCTTCCTCGTCGCGTTGGGCGAGACCATCCTGGTGGCGGGTTTCGCGTACAGCGCGGGGTCGTACGAGGCGGGGCACGTGTGGGCGTTCGCACTGGCGCTGGCGACCTCGATCCTGCTGTGGCGGATCTACGTCCAGCGGGCGGGGCGGATCCTGGGCGAGGCGGTGGTGAAGTCCCGGCACCCCGCCAACATCGGCCGCTCGGCGGCCGACACCCACCTGCTGATGGTGATTGGTCTGGCCGCCACCGCGATCGGCTACGAGCTGATCATCGAGCATCCGTTGGAGCGGATCCCGGGAGCGTGGCTGGCCATGGTGCTCGGTGGGCCGGCGCTTTTCCTGGCCGGCCGGGCCCGCCTGGAGTACGAGGTGTTCGGGCGGGTCTCCCCGTCCCGGTGGATCGCCCTCACCGTGCTGGTGGCGGCGTCGGTGCCTCTGCTGCACCTGCCCGGTGTGATCGCCACGGCGGTCGGGGTGGTGGTGTTGGCGACGGTCGCGGTGATCGACGCCCGCCGGGCACGAGGCGCCCCGCCGGAGGCCGCCGCACCACCGTTCTGACCCATCGACACACGGGGATGGCAGGCCGCCTAGGCCGGATAGTCTCGGCGGGTGACCTTCTCGCTCGTCGCCCGTTCCGCCGACGGCCGCCTGCACGGCGTCGCCGTCGCCAGCAAGTTCCTCGCCGCCGGGGCGCTGGTGCCGGCCGCCGCCGCCGAGGTCGGCGCACTGGCCACCCAGGCGCACGTCAACCTCGCGTACCGCCCGCAGGGCCTCGCCCTGCTGCGTACCGGTGTGGCCGCCGTCGACGTGGTGGCCGGGCTGGTCGCCGCCGACCCGGAGCGGGAGCACCGCCAGCTCGGCGTCGTGGGGGCCAGCGGTGCGGGCGCGAGTTGGACCGGGCCGGCCTGTCATCCGTGGGCCGGCGGGCGCACCGGCGACGGCTGGGCCGCGCAGGGCAACGTGCTCACCGGCCCGGAGGTCGTCGACGCCCTCGGCGACGCCTGGCTGGCCGGGTCGACGCTGCCGTTCGCCGAGCGGTTGGTGGCCGCGTTGCGGGCCGGCGACCAGGCCGGCGGCGACCGGCGGGGCCGGCAGAGCGCCGGTCTGCTGGTGGTCGAGCGAGGCGGCGGTTACGGCGGCACCAGCGACGTGGTGGTCGACCTTCGCGTGGACGACCACCCTGATCCGGTCGCCGAGCTGGGTCGACTGCTCGCCGTGCACACCATGCTGTTCAGCCGTCCGGACCCGGCCACCCTGCTCGACCTCAGCGGCGCGGTGGCCGAGGAGGTTGCGGCGTTGCTCACGGCGCTGGGCCACCCGGTGACCGACGACGGGACGGAGGCGGCGTTGGTCTCCTGGGCGGGGCTGGAGAACCTGGAGGAGCGGCTGGTGCCGGGGCGGATCGACCCGGTCGTCCTGACGCACCTGCGCGGCGTCGCCCCGCACGTCCCCGCGCCCCGCTCCGCGAGCTGACCGGGTCAGCGACCGAAGGCGAGCCAGCGGAAGCCCGCCGCGTCGACCGCGGCCCGTTCCGGTGCGGTCAGCGCCACCCGGCCGGTGGTCTTGCGGATCAGGGTCAACCGGTCCCAACCCAGTTCGGCCGGCACCGGGCGTCCGCCGGTGAGCAGGCCGGCGATCACTGCGGCTGCCGGCGGGGTGAGCCACGGCGGCCGGCCCAGCGCCGCGGCCAGGTCCAGACCGTGCACGCCCACCTCGACGACGCGGGTCCGTAGGAACTCGGTGAGGCGCATCGCGTCGCCGTGGCGGGTTCGCACCACCCGGTCGGGCGGTGCGGCGGCGACCGCCGCGTCGGTGGCCCGCCAGGCACGGTCGAACGCACTCGCCAGCCCCGCGCGGTCCACCTGCGCGGCGTCGCGCCGCCCGCCGTCGATCCGGTCGGCGTCCACCTGCGGGGTGAACTTCGCCCCACCGAAGTAGCCGGAGGCGTCCACCTCGGCGCGCGGCGGGGCCGGTGCGGCGAGCATGCCGGTCAGCCGGCCTACGCCGGTGTGTACGTGCGCGATCAGTTCCCGGACGGTCCACGGCGGGCAGTCGGTGGGACGGTCGAGGTCGGCGTCGACCAGCTCGGCCAGGATCTCGGTGAGCCGCGCGCACTCGGCGGAGAACGCCGCGCGAACCGGGTCCACCGGCCGGCTCAGCCCTTGACCCGAGGCACCAGCCGATGCACGACGGTGAGCGCCAGCGCCATCACCACCGCCATCGTGCCGGCGATCCCGGCCGCGCTGCCCGCGTACCCGATGAACAATGGGCGCCGACTCAGCTCGTCTGGTCCGGTGTCCCGCAGCTCGATCAGCCAGGCCAGGGCCAGCCCACAGGCGACCAGGGCGAGCACACCGCCCACCCCGAGCACCAGCGCGGCGACCCGGTGCGCGTCGCCGGGCGCGACCTCGGCCTGCTCCCGCTGGAAGACGAGCAGGACCAGCCCGGCCAGGGCCGCCCAGACACCCACCACGAGGTACGCGGCGACGGCGTCGCTGGGCCGGTGCCAACCGGCGGAGAGGGTGGCGACCCCGGCGATGGCGGCGTAGCCGGCACCGATGAAGGCGCCGACCGCTCGCACCTTGCGGGGCAGGACGAGCATCAGCGCGATCGCTACCGAGGCGGCCACCGTGGTGTGCCCGCTGGGCAGGCTGTTGCCCACCGCGGCGCGCTCCGGGTCGAGGCCGAAGTCGGGCCGGCTCAGCCCGTGCTTCAGCAGTTGGGTCGAGACGTTCGCCCCGGCGATCAGCAGGGTCGCGGTGATGGCGAGGGCGATCCGCCCCCGGATCAGCGCGATGAACCCGATCATCGCGGTGGCGGCCACCAGGGAGACCACCGACATCGCGTTGAGGATCCGGTTGACGGGTCCGTCGATGGTGTCCTGTCCGATCCGGTTGCCGGTCAGCGCGACAGTGTCCACCCACTGACCGATCTCGGTGTGCACGGCCACCCGCCAGACGGCGAGTAAGGCGGCCGCCTGGACGAGGGCCAGTACGACCAACCAGACCGCGGTCCAACCCCGTGCCGTCGCGCGCATCCGCACACCGTAGCGGCCGGTCGCGGCCGACCGACCGGTGGCCCGCCGACCGCCGCCGGTTAGGTTGTGCCTGAGACGAGGAGGCCGTGGTGGGCGGTGCACCGGAGGGCGACAGCGGGCAGGCCGTACCCGGCCCGGACCAGCGGACGGGTGCCGACCCGGCGCCGGCCCGGCCGGAGTCGCTGACGGATCTGCTGGGCGGGCGACGCGGCGCCATCGACGCCACGCTCCCACCGCTGGCGTTCGCGGTGGGCTGGCTGCTCGGTGGCGAGTCGCTGTGGGGTGGGGTCGGCGCGGCGCTCGCCGTGGGCGCGGTGGTGGCCGGCGTACGGCTGCGTCGCGGTGACCGCCCGCGCTCGGTGCTGATCGGGTTGCTGGCGGTCTGTGTCGCGGCGTTGATCGCGGTGCGCACCGGCCGGGCCGAGAACTTCTTCCTTCTCCAGGTGCTCTCCAACGCCGCCAGCGCGTTGGCGTGGGCGGTCAGCATCGTGGTGCGCTGGCCGCTGCTCGGCGTGCTGGTCGGGGCGGTGCTGGGCCAGCGCGCCCGGTGGCGGCGGGACCCGGCGCTGCTGCGCGGGTACGGCCGGGCCAGTTGGGTGTGGACGGCGACCTACGTGTTGCGGGTCGCGGTGTTCGTGCCGCTCTACCTGGGCGGGCAGGTGCTCGCGCTGGTGGTGGCCCGGGTGGCCCTGACCTGGCCGCTGGTCGCCGCGGCGCTGGCGTTGAGCTGGGTGGTGCTGCGGCGGTCGTTGCCGGCCGGGCACCCGGGTCTGCGTCATCCGGTCACCGTGGACCCGGTCGCACCGCCCCGCTGACCCGAAGGAGATCGGTTGGCGACGGTCCGGAGTGGGCGGTGGCGGGGCAAAAAAGTGGAGAGGCCGCCACGGGGGGAGCGGCCTCTCCGGTGACGTACGTTACTCCGTCGTGTGCTTCGGCGTGATCCCGTGACGGCCCGAATTTCTGGGCTTTTTCGCGGCTGGCTCCAGTCCGGGCGGTGGGGTGGGCCAGCCGATCCGCTGCGTCGGCCAGATGGCTGGCCCACCCCGGCCTGACCGTGGGTGTCAGGCCGTCCGCCGGCCCGGGTCCGGCGTTCCCCGGACCCGGGCGGATCCCGGGGTGGGCGGTCCACGCCACCCACCCCGGGTCGCCTCAGCCGTTCGGGAACAGGCTGCCGTAGTCGGCGTACGCCATGGCGACGTCAGCCTGTGCCCAGAACCGGTGGTAGTTGAAGCTCGGCTCCGGGCCACCGTCCAGGTACGCCTGCACCTTGGGCCAGTCCGGGTCGTTCTTGTAGAAGGACCGGATGTCGAGGAAGCTCTTGCCGGCGGCGATGGTGTCGCCGTTCGGCATCTTCCCGGTCCAGCCCGGCGGGACGTAGAGGCCCTGCCCGGTGGACGCGTTGTAGACGTCGTCGAAGCGCCGGTAGTCGCCACGCTTCTCGGTGGTGGAGACACCCTTGGCGTCGCTGGCGGCCGACAGTGCGTCGAGCAGCCCCTTGGCGGTGTCCTTCGCCGCCACGTTGCCGGACTTGGCCGCGTACGCGATCAGGATCCGGGCGTAGGCGGCGGTGACACCGACGTCCTGACCCTTGCTGATGACCTCGACGTGCAGGCCGGTGTTGGGTTGCGGGCTGGACGGGTTCCAGGTGGTCGGCTGACCGGTCCACGCCATGTCCGACGGGATCGACCAGTTGGTGCCGAGGGTGGTGTTGGCGATCGCCCAGGGCACCCACTTGTCCAGCAGCGCCTTGGCCTTCGCGTTGCCGGTCTGCTGGTACAGCTCGGCGATGCGCTGCATCGACCAGGCCTGCATACCGAACCACTGGTTCGACGGCGGGTCGTTGTAGACCGGGTCGACGTCGTAGAACATGCCGTAGAAGGTGCTGGTGCCGGCCGGCGGCTGGGCGTAGCTGCCGTCCCAGCTGTTGGTGGCGCCACCGGCGATGCCGCCCTCGGCGGACTGCAACCAGGTGTAGAACTCCAGCTGCCGTTCGAAGCTCTTGGTCCAGTCGGCGACCGCGGTCGCGGACTGCGGCTTGAGCTCCGGGGTGTTGGTCAGCGCCCAGGCCGCGAACGGGTTCTGGTAGCCGAAGTGGTTGTGGCTGGAGCCGATCCGCCAGGACCAGTTCTGGCTGGCGTCGTACGCGCCGCCCCAGGCGTAGTACCAGGACAGCAGGTAGTGCGCCGAGTCCTTGCCGCTGCCGGCGGGGCAGGTGCTCGCCCCGACGCAGTTGCCGATCTTCTTGAAGTACTTGTCGAACATCGCGTACCGCAGGTAGTCACCCATCTTGGCGGCCTTCGCGATGGTGGCCGCTACGTCGGCCTGCTTGTTCTGCGCCTTGGCCCAGGTCAGCGCCCAGTACGCGGCCTGCACGGCGCGGGCGTCGGCGTCCGGGGCGTTGGTGTACTTCCACTGCTTGGCGGGGGCGCCGGTGTCCTTGACGAACAGGTCGAGGTAGCCGTACTGACCGCCGTGCTTGAAGGTGTCGCAGGAGGGCTGCGGGACGGTTTCCCACACCGACTCCTGGGTGCCCCGCTGGAAGGTGTTGATGTAGGCCGGCTTGGTGGTGCCGTCACCGCAGCGGCCGAAGCCGTAGGTGTTGTCGACGTCCATCAGCCAGTGCATGCCGTAGATGTCGCCGGTGCCGTAGGTGGACTGCAACTCCGAGCGCAGCGGGTCCTGTCCGACGGGGATGTTCGCGTTCAGCGCCGAGGGGTACTGGCTGGGCAAGTTGTACTCCGCGGCGTACTGCGGGGTGCCGGCGGAGCCGGCGGTCGGCTGGTCGGCGTGCGTGGGGATGATGTACTTTTCCATCACCGTCCAGGCGTTGTTGAACGGCGCCCAGTTCTGGGTGACCTTGCCGTAGTAGGCCTCCAGCCAGAGCCAGAAGCTGAACGCCTCCGAGGTGGTCTCGTGCCCGTGGTCGGGCGCCTCGACGATCAGCGTCTCCACCGAGTGGTACGGCACGCCCTCGGGGCTGAAGTAACCCGAGTTCTTGATCTTGCCGTACTGGTCGAGGAACTTCGCGATGTAGGCGTTGTCGCCGCCGGGGGTGTCGTTGTCGATCTCGGTGGCGGTGACCGCCAGCGAGGCGAGCCCGGTGGCGGAGGCGGTGATGGTGGCGGCACCGCCGGCGGTGTCGGCGTCCTCCGCCGCGGCGACAGTGACGGTGACCCCGGTGCTCCAGTTGCTCGGGGTCAGCGTGGCGGTGGCCGGCGAGACCGTGACATCGGTGTCGCCGGTGCGGGTGAGGGTGACCGGCACGTTGGCCGTCGGCGCGGCGCTGAGCTTCAGGTTGAAGGTGGCGGTGCCACCCTCGGCGACGCTCACCGCGGACGGCGTGGCGACCAGCGTCGGGCCGGTTGCGGCACCGACGGTGAACGCCTTCTCGTCGACCCCGATGCCGTTGGCGTTGTCGTACGCCTTGGCCTGGACGGTGTAGCTGCCGGCCGGCAGGTCCTCCTGGGTGTACGCGTACGGGGCGGAGGTGTCGGTGTTGATCAGCAGGCCGTTGCGGTAGAACTCGACCTTGCTGATCGTCCCGTCCGGGTCGCTGGCGGTGGCGGTCAGCGGCACGTCGGCCGGAGCGGTGAACGGCCCGGTCGGCAGGCCGAGCGAGACCGTTGGCGGCTGGTTGGCCGGGGTGCCGTTGCAGGGGGTCCCGTTCAGGGTGAACGAGGTGGGCTTCGGGTTGCTGCCCGAGTGGGAGCCGTTGAAGCCGATGGTGGTGGAGGCCCCGGTGGCGAGGTTGCCGTTGTACGACTCGTTGGTCGCGGTGACCTCGCTGCCGGTCTGACTGAACTTGGCCGACCAGCCCTGGGTGACCCGCTGACCGCTGGTCGGGAAGGTCCACTTGAGCGTCCAGTTGCTCACCGGGTCACCCAGGTTCTTGATGGTGACGTTCGCGGTGAAGCCGGTGTTCCAGTCGTTGGTCGCGTAGACCACGTCGCAGGCGGGTGCGGCCTGTGCGGCGCCGGCAGGCAGGGTCACCCCGCCGATGGCGAGCAGCGCGGCGGCGGCGAGCGCCACGCGCCGGCGTATTGCCAGTTGTCTCATGTGCGCGGTGTCTCCTCGGACCAGGCCGGGATGGTCCCCGGCGAGGCGCCTGCCCGCGAGGGTGGTGGTCCGCGGGGGATTCGAGGCGCCGGGAAGGTGGTCTTCCCCGGGCCCGGCCGGGGTAGGGCGGTGCGGCCCGCACGGGAGGGGGTCCCGCCGGCTGCGCTCGGGTGACCGTGACCGGAGGTGGTGCTGCCGGCTGCCCTCGGTGGACCCGCACTCACGCGATGTGGCTCCTGTCGCGTCGAATCGACAGTGTGCCATGGAAGCGCTCCCACAACAAGCGCGCGCGGCGGCGGATCAGCTCCTTGTTTCGATCTCGTTTTGGGTCTTTCACAAAGGCGTGACGGGCGTTACAGTCGCAACATCGGTCGATGGGAGCGCTTCCATCGACAAGGTTCCAAGTAGAAGATCACCGGGGCCGTCTCTGACGGGCCCGGTGAACCAGAACCGAGGGCCGACGACGGGCCAGCCCGGACGCCGTCGTCAGCCATCGTCCCGCCACATGGAGGGAGGTGGAACCAGAGCCACTCGCGTGGCCCGGCTCCCGCGCGACACGCACGGCAGGACCCAAATCTCGCCCGTGTGTGTGCAGTTACGGTGGGGACGGGGGTTGCCCTCCCCCGTCCCCACACTAAACCCCCGTACACGATAGGAAAAGAGGCCGACGGGACAGGCGCGTTGCGCCGCCCGGACGGCCTCGTTCGCTGCTCGGGGCCAGACCCGCCTCCACCACGCCAGCACCGGCCGCCTCGACGGCCGGATGACCGGCCGGCCGCGCCTGCCCTATCATGGGAGCGCTCCCGAACCTTCGGCGGTGGCCCCGTATCCATGAGGAGAATCCATGTCGATACCTACTGGGCCCGCCGGCCCGCTGCGCTTCCCGGACAACTTCGGCTGGGGCGCGGCCACCTCCGCGTACCAGATCGAGGGCGCTGCCAAGGAGGATGGGCGCGGCGAGTCCGTCTGGGACACCTTCAGCCGCGTCCCAGGGCGCACCCGTAACGGCGACACCGGCGACGTGGCCGCCGACCACTACCACCGGTACGCCGAGGACCTCGACCTCATGCGCGACCTCGGGCTGCGCAGCTACCGCTTCTCCATCTCCTGGCCACGGATCCAGCCCGACGGCACCGGCGCACCCAACCAGCGCGGGCTCGACTTCTACCGCCGCCTCGTCGACGGCCTCCACGAGCGCGGCATCACCCCGATGGCCACCCTGTTCCACTGGGACCTCCCGCAGGCCCTGCAGGACGCCGACGGGTGGGAGTCGCGCGAGACCGCCCTCCGCTTCGCCGACTACGCCGACGCGGTCTTCGAGGCCCTCGGCGACCGGGTGCCGGCCTGGCTCACCATCAACGAGCCCAAGACCGTGGTGCAGAACGGCTACCTCGTCGGCCACCACGCCCCCGGCCGGCAGGACCCGGACGCGGCCTACCTGGTCGCCCACCACCTGCAGCTCGCGCACGGGCTCGCGGTCAGCGCGCTGCGCGCCACCGGCAGCGCCAGCCGGATCGGCCCCGCGCTCAACCTGCACCCCTGCTACCCCGCTGACGACTCGCCGCAGGCCGCAGCCGCCTCCCGCCTCTACGACGGCTACGAGAACCGCCTCTACCTCGACTCCCTGTTCAAGGGCAGCTACCCGGAGGACGTGCTGGCCGACCTGGGCCCGCAGAGCCGGATGGTCCAGGGCATCCGCGACGGCGACCTGGCGATCATCTCCGCACCGATCGACCTGCTGGCCGTGCAGTACTACACGCCCATCTACGTCACCGCCGACGGCGGCACCGAGCACCGCTGGGCGACCTCCGAAGCCGAGTGGCAGCAGATCTACCCCGATGGCATGTACGACATCCTGACCCGGGTCACCCGCGACTACGGCCCGATCCCGCTCACCGTCACGGAGAACGGGCTGCCCACACCGGACACACTGGCGGTGGACGGCACCGTCCACGACGCCGGTCGGATCAACTTCCTCCGGGACCACCTCGCCGCCGCACACCGGGCCATCGCCGCCGGCGTGCCGCTGGAGAGCTTCCACGTCTGGTCATTGCTGGACAACTTCGAGTGGAACGAGGGGTACGACCAGCGGTGGGGACTGGTCTACGTGGACTATCCGACCCAGCGGCGGGTGCTCAAGAGCAGCGCCACCTGGTACCGCTCCGTGATCGCTGACGGCGGCTTCTGAGCGGCCGCCTCCCGGACAGCCGGGCCCGGACGGCTCGGCTCCGGTGAGCCGGTGACCGTCCGGGACCCAGCGCCGGGGTCGGTCAGCGGGGCAGCGCCTGCTGCAACTCCGCCCGCAGCGCCGGGGTGAGCATCTCCCCCGCCTGCTTGGCCAGCCGGGCCATCTCGTAACCCACCACACCGATGTCCGCGTCACCGGCGGCCAGCGTGGCCAGGATCGAACCGTCGCGTACCTGCATCACCAGGAAGTAGCCGCGGCCCATCTCGACCACCGTCTGCTTGACGATGTCGCCGTCGAACATCTGGGCCGCGCCCGCGGTGATGCTCATCAGCCCGGAGGTCACCGCGGCCAGCTTGTCCGCGTTGTCGCGGGGCAGGTGGTCGGAGAGCGCCACGAGCAGCCCGTCGGAGGAGACCACCACCGCGTGCGCCACGCCCGGCACCCGCTCCGCGAACGCGCTCACCAGCCAGCTCAGGTCACGCGCCTCCTGGCTCAACGTCGTCACTGTCGTCGTCCCCCTTCGTCGTGCCCCCCGGACGGTGGCACGGGTATCTCGGTGGTGTCCTCGGCCTCGGCGCGCCGCACTCCGCTGTAGAGCCGGGAGAGCATGCCGCCGACCGCCTCCGGGTCCGGGTCGGTGCGGGTCGGTGCCGACGTCGGTTGTGCCGAGCGGGTGACCACGCTCAACTGTGCCATCGGCACCCGCATCGGCAGCCCTCGCTCATTCGTACCGGCGGTGACCGGGATCGTCGGTGGCACCGGCTGCGCGGGCACGACCGGCGCGGACGGATCCTGCCGCGACCACCAGCCCCCGCCGTTGTCGCGAGCGCCGGCCGGGGTCAACACGTCCTCGGCGCGCACCGGCACCGGACGGCCCTGGCGCGGCACGGCGACACCCGGTGGCCGACCGGCCACCGGCAGGTCCCGTGCCTCGACGCGCGGCCCGGAGGCGACGGCCTCCCGCACAGCCCCGGGCTGCCGGGCCACTCCCCGGGCGGCGCTCGTGGCCAGCATCCGGGCCGGCGCCGGCGGATCCAGCTCCACCGAGCCTGCCGGGGCCAGCAACACCGCGGGCAACGCGAGCCGGGCGACCAGGCCGCCCTGGTGGTCGTCCAACCGCACCCTTACGCCCAGCCGGGACGCCAGGTGGCTGACGACGAAGAGACCCATCCGCTCCACCGCCGCGACGTCCGCGGCCGGCGGGGTGGCCAGCACGGCGTTCGCCTCGGCCAACGCCGTCGGGCTCATGCCCAGGCCACGGTCGGCGATCTCGATCAGCGCACCCCCGGAGTCGACCCGGGCGGTCACCACCACGCTGGTGTCCGGGCGCGAGAAGGCGGTGGCGTTCTCCAGCAGCTCGGCCAGCAGGTGCACCAACTCGCCGACGGCGTGCCCGACCATGTGCACGTCGGCCACCGCCTCGATCCGAACCCGCTGGTACTGCTCGATCTCCGCCGCGGCGGCCAGCAGCACCGCGCCGAGACCGACCGGCCGGTTCCACCGACGGGTGGAGTCCGTGCCGGCGAGCACCAGCAGGCTCTCGTCGTTACGACGCATACGAGCGGCCAGGTGATCGAGCTTGAACAGGTTCTCCAGCTGGTCCGGGTCGCTCTCCTCGCGTTCCAGGTCGTCCAGCAGCTCCAGTTGGCGCTCCACCAGGACCTGGCTCCGGCGGGCCAGGTTGACGAACATCGCGTTGACGTTGCGTCGCATGAGCGCCTGCTCGACGGCGACAGTGACGGCACTGCGGTGCACCGCCACGAACGCCTCGGCCAGCTCGCCGATCTCGTCGAGCGAGCGGACCACCGCCGGCGCGACATCGATGTCCGGCACCCCGCCTCGGACGGTCTTCAGACGGTCCAGCGCCTCCGGCAGCTCGACCTGGGCGATCTGGAGCGCCTGGCTCCGCAGCAACCGCATCGACCGGGCGACCGAACGACCCACCAGCAACGAGATCAGCAGAGCGACCAGCAGGACCGCGACGATCCCGCCGACGACCAGCAGGGTGGCCCGCAACTGCCCGTCGCTGGCGTCGTCGGCCTGCCGCACAGCGTCGTCGAGCACACCCGCCTCAAACTGGCGCAGCAGCTCCTGCCGCTGCTGGCTGGCCCCCCACCACTGCTCCGACGGCAGCACCTCCGGCGCCTTGTCGCCGGCTGGCAGGCTGCGCTCCTCCAGCCGGGTGGCGACCACGAACATCGGGGCCACCGACGTCTCGTCGTACCGGCGGATCTGGTCGGACGTCGCGGCCACCCGGAACGCGCCGAGCGCGGTCAGCTGCTGGGCGCGCAGGTCGGTGAGGAGCACCCGGTCCTCGGTGCCGTACCCACCGGCGCGGGCGGCGGCGTAGAGCTGGGCCCGCACCCGGGAGGAGAGCTCCTTGACCCGGGCCAGTTGGACGTAGCGCAGCACCGCGTCGTTCAACGCCGGCTGGTCCTGACCAGGGGTCGGCTCGGCGAGCAGGTCGATCAGCGCGCCGACGGCCCGGTGGTAGTTGCTCAGGATGGTCTCGCTGCTGAGCACCGCCGGTGGGATGGCCGGACGGATGTCGACCACCTGGTCGTACGCCTCCAGCGCCTCGGAGAAGGCCACCCGCCAGGACGCGTCGGCGTCGGCCAGCGGCTCGGCGGCCCGGCGCAGGTCCGCGACAGCCCGGTCGGTGGCGGTCTGCAACGGCTTCAGGTCGGTCGCCGTGGTCTCCCGCTCGCCGCCCCTGCGCAGCTCGCCCAACTCACCCGCCGAACGGTCGCGCTCCTGCTGGAGCTGGTGCACGGCGGCGGTGATCTGCCGGCCGATGCCGACCTGGCTGGAGAAGTCGTTCAACACCGTCGTCCGCCCCACCAGCGCGCTGGTCTGCACACCGGCGAGCAGCAGGAACGCCATCGAGGGCACCACCAGCACGGTGGCGAGCTTGGTGCTCATCCGCCAGTCCCGCAGGCGGAACGGCGAGCGCCGCCGGTGCGGCACCACTCGGACGTCGAAGCGTCGCCGGCGATGGTTCGACACCGCGCCGTTCGCCGGCTCGGGACCTACCGCCACCCTGCCTCCTCCGTCCTACCGCGTCCACCGCGGTCCGGGGAGCGCCGTCCATCCAACCAGGCTCGGGAGCGCTGTCAACGGCCCGGGCAACGCGGAGGTTCAGGAAGGATACTGCGGGTGGGACCGTCCTGCCGTGGTCGGCAGGACCAGCTCGTCCGTCCGGCCGATGTCGGCGAGGCCGATCGCGTCACCGAACCGGCCAAGTGCCACCAGTGCCGCGCCGGTGGCGCCGATCTCCGGGTTGCGTTGGTGCGACACCGGCCGCGGTGCGAGCGCGGCGGCGAAGGCCTGCCGCCACCACACCGACGCTGCCACGGCACCCCCACCCAGCACCACACCGACCGGTTTGTCGATGGTGGACTCCAGCACGGCGAGATCCTCTGTGACCAGGTCACACAGCCCCTGCATCAGCCCGGCCAGGATGTCCACCGAGGTGGTGCTGAAGCTGAGGCCACGCAGTTCGCCGCTGCCCGCTGGCGCCAGGCCGGGCGCCCGGTCGCCACCGAAGCGGGGGTCGGCCGGTCGGCCACCGCCCGTCGGCACCAGCGCCAACGCCGCGTCCAGCTCCGCGCCCCGGGGCAACCGCAGCTCCCGGTCCGCCCAGGCGAACAGGTTGCCTCCGCAGCCGTACGCCGCGCCGGTCACCACGTGGTCGTGGTCGACCCGGTAACGCCACAGCCGTTCGGGGAGCCGGGGCATCGGCTCGCCGGCCGGGATCCGCTGCATCAGCCGTACGGCCGCGGAGGTGCCGACGGTGACGGCGGCGCGGCTCGGGTCGACGCAGCCCGAACCGACGTTCGACGCGCCGCCGTCGCCGACCGGCGGTGACCACCGGGCCTGCGCCAGCTGCGGCCAACGGCCGGCCAGGTCGGCCCGCAGCCGGCCGTGCCAGTTCAGCTCCCCGAGGGGCGGCAGGTCCTGCGGTCGCGCCCCGGCCAGCGTCAGCGCCTCCTCGTCCCAGCGCAGGGTGCGCAGGTCCAGCAGGCCGGTCCCGGAGGCCTGGGAGATCGACATGGGTGCCGAGTCGAGCAGTTCACCCAGCACGTACTCGGGCAGACCGACGAACCGGGCGATCGGGCTGCCGGACTGCTCCCGCAACCAGGGCAACCGCATCGACCAGTACGAGCGGTGCCACCAGCAGCCGGTGCGTTGGTGGAAGCCGTCCGGGTCGGCCGGCCCCGCCGTGCCGCCGACCGGCGCGGGCCGGGTGTCCAGCCAGGTGACCACCGGGCCCATCGGGGCACCGGCTCGGTCCAGCGGGAGCACCGAGTGCCACTGCGCGGAGACCGCCACCAGACCGACGTCGTGCAGGTGCCCTGCGTCGGCCAACTCGTCCAGGCACTCGACCAGGGAGGCGAGATAGTCGGGACCGGACAGCGTGCCGGTGCCGTCGTCGCCGATGGCGAGGTCGACCTTGCGCCGGGCCAGGGCACCGGGCAGCGGCTGGGTGTCCCCGTCCAGCACCAACCCCCGGACGGAGGAGGTACCCAGATCGAGCGCGAGAATGTTCATCGCCGGTCAAGTTACCCGGTGCGAACAGGGCAACGGGCGCGTAGGGTGGATCACATGCTCGCGCATCTGACCAGTTGGTGGCCCGCCGATCCGGCGGCCACCCTCCGCGCGTAGCTTCATCCACGCGGCCGCCCTCCAGGCGGCCGCCGGATCTCCCGGCCGGATGGCCGCCTCAACGGCGGCGCCCAGCCCGACGGAGACCCCGATGACCCACCTGACCGACCTGATCGCCGCCATCGCCAGCGGTGTCGACCCTGGTCCCTTCGCCCTGCTACTCCGTGAGGGCGCGGACGAGCTGGAGCTGTTCACCGGCCCGGTCGACACTGTCGAACGGCTCGCGGACATCCCGCTGACGCCGGGCGCACCCGGTGCGCAGACGCTGGCCCTGGTGCCGTTCCGGCAGATCTCCGAACGCGGCTTCGCCTGCGTCGACGACGGCGCCCCGCTGGAATGCCTGCAGGTCCGCGACCATCGACGGATCGCCCTGGCCGACGCCCTGGCAATCCTGCCCGACGAGCAGGTCCGCACTATCGACGCGGCCTTCGACATCACCGACGAGGAGTACGCACGGACCGTGCACCGGGTGCTCGCCGAGGAGATCGGCCACGGCGAGGGCGCCAACTTCGTCATCCACCGCACCATGCGCGCCACCGTTCAGGGCCCACCGCTGATGGCGGCGCTGGCCGCGCTGCGCCGGTTGCTGGTCGCCGAACGCGGCGCGTACTGGACGTTCGTGGTGCACACCGGCACCCGGACGATGGTCGGCGCGAGCCCGGAACGACACGTCAGCGTCGACGACGGCCTGGTCATGATGAACCCGATCAGCGGCACCTTCCGGCGCGCGGGTGACACCCCGGACCGGGAGGCGCTGCTGCGGTTCCTCGACGACCCGAAGGAGGTCGAGGAGCTGTACATGGTGCTCGACGAGGAGCTGAAGATGATGGCCACCGTCGCCGAGCACGGCGGCCAGGTGATCGGCCCGTACCTGAAGGAGATGTCGCACCTGGCGCACACCGAGTACCTGCTCGCCGGGCGGGGCACCCGGGACGTGCGGGAGGTGCTGCGCGAGACGATGTTCGCCCCCACCGTGACGGGCAGCCCGATGGAGAACGCCTGCCGGGTGATCGCCCGACACGAGCGCCGGGGCCGCGGCTACTACTCCGGCGTGCTGGCCCTGCTCGGCCACGACGAGGCCGGCCGACAGACGCTCGACGCCCCGATCCTGATCCGCACCGCGGAGATCTCCCCCACCGGCCGGCTGCGGGTCCCGGTGGGTGCCACCCTGGTCCGGCACTCGACGGCAGCCGGTGAGGTGGCCGAGACGCACGCCAAGGCCGCCGGTGTGCTGGCCGCCCTCGGCCTCGGGCCGGCGGCACCCGATCGTGGGAGCGAGCCGGTCGCGCGGCTGGCCGACGACCCCGCGGTACGCGACGCGCTGGCCATGCGCAACGCACCGCTGGCGCGGTTCTGGTTGGACCAGCGGGCACCGGACGCACCCGGGCTGCCCGGTTTGGTGGGCCGTCAGGCGTTGATCGTGGACGCCGAGGACACCTTCACCGGCATGCTGGCCCACCAGCTGGGCGCGTTGGGTCTCGCGGTGACCACCCGACCGTGGCACGCGAGCGGCTCGGTCGACGGGTACGACCTGGTGGTGGCCGGTCCCGGGCCGGGTGACCCGGGCAGCACCGACGAGCCGAAGATGGTGGCGCTGCGGGAGCTGCTGGGCGGGCTGCTGGCGACCGGCCGACCCACCCTCGCCGTCTGCCTCGGCCACCAGGTGCTGGCCGGTCAGTTGGGGCTGCCGCTGCACCGCAGGGACGCGCCCTACCAGGGGTTGCAGCGGGAGGTGCCGCTGTTCGGCACAACCCGGCGGGTGGGGTTCTACTCGACGTTCACCGCCCGCGCGGAGGCGGACCGGCTGGACACGGCGTACGGGCCGGTGGAGTTGGCCCGGGATCCGGGTGACGGGGCCGTGCACGCCCTCCGGGGACGCGGCTTCGCCGGGGTGCAGTTTCACCCCGAGTCGGTGCTCAGCCCGGACGGGCTCGCCGTGCTGACCGAGTTGCTGACCGATCTGCTGCCGGCACCGCGCGCCGACGAGCTGTCCACCACCGGCGGGCGCGCATAGTCGCTCCGCCGGAGGGTAGGGCTGGAACGACCGGTGGCACGGACGGGCCGAGAGCCCCCGCCCGCGCCACCGGTCGTTTCCGCCGTCAGCCGGCCATGCCCGCCTTCAGCGCGGTGCCCAGCAGCACCGCACGCCGCGCGGTGAGCGCACAGGCGCCAAGCGCCACGGCGTCCGGGGCGATCTCCCCGTTGTTGCTCGTGTGCGAAGCGCCGTACGGGTTGCCGGCGATGAACTGGCTGGTGTCGGTGTAGCCGGGGGTGACCACGACACCGCCCCAGTGGTAGAAGACGTTGAAGAGCGAGGTCAGCGTGGTCTCCTGCCCGCCGTGCGAGGTCGCCGTGGAGGTGAAGGCGGAGTAGACCTTGTTGGCCAGCGCTCCCTGCGCCCACAGCGGGCCAGTGGTGTCGATGAACTGCTTGAGCTGGGCCGCGACCATGCCGTACCGGGTGGGCGCCCCCATGATCACCACGTCGGCCCAGGACAGGTCGTCGACCATCGCCTCGGGCACGTCCTGGGTCTCCAGACGGTGCGCCTGCCAGCCGGAGTTGGAGCGGATCGCCTCGTCCGGCGCCAGCTCACGCACCTTGCGCAGGCGCACCTCGGCGCCGGCCTCCCCGGCGGCCTCGCAGGCCGCCTGAGCCATCTGGTACGTGATGCCGGTGGCGCTGTAGTAGATCACCGCTACCTTGGTCTGGGCAGCCATCAGATGTTCCCCTATCTCGTCTCGGGTCAGCTCTCGCGACTACCCGTCGCGCGCGATCTCTAACGGCTGCGCCCGGACGATCCCACCCGCCGATCGGCGGGGCTCAATTTTTCCGCAACTTCCCGGTGGTTTTCGCCCTGCGCCCCGCATCGACGACGATCCTGATGCCATCGGTGCCGGCGGGAACCAGCCGCCGCCCCGCACCGGGCACCTGAACGGGGGATCGCGCTCCGCCACCAACGACGCTGGCGTAGCGCGATCAGGGGCCGTCCAGCGTGCTCACACCGGATGGCGGACGCGCTCAGTGGACCAGGGCCGCCATCAGCCGGTCCAGCTCGGCCGCCGGGTCAGCGGTGAGCCCGGTGTGCACCGGCCCGGTCTGGATCATCGTGCTGCGCGGAGCCGCCAGCCAGTGGAACCGCTCGCCGAGTCGCATCCGGGTCGCCGGCCCGTCGCCGGCGCACGTCCGGTTCAGGGAGTCGAGCACCGCGGCCACCGCCGGCAGGTCCACGTCGGGTGCCAGTGCGCGGACCCGGTCGGCGTCGAGGTGCGTGCGCGCCGCCAGGAAGTCACGTTGCTGGCAGTAGAGCAACAGCCCGACGTTGATCTGCTCGCCGCGCTCGATGCGGGGCACCAGCCGGATCAGCGCGTACTCGAAGGGATGCCTCATGCGGCGCTCCCCTGCGGCAGCCAGTCGGCAGTGCGGGCGACCCGGCGGGACAGGTGCTCCAGGTACGCGGCCCGTGCGGCGTCGGCCGTCTCGAAATCGGCAGCGGTCAGCCAGTCCGCTGGCACCAGGGCGAGCACTTCGGTGAGCAGCTCCGGGGTGACCCGGGGGGCCAGCTCGGCGTCGGCCTCGGCCAACAGTGACGCGTACGGGGCGAGCACGTGGTCCTCAGCTCGGTAGGCCCGGTGCACTGCCGCCTGGGCCCGGGGCCAGTTGTGGTGGAAGTACAGCGAGGCCCCGTGGTCGATCAACCACAGCTCCCGGTGCCAGACCAGCAGGTTCGGGTTACGCCAACTCCGGTCGACGTTCTCCACGTACGCGTCGAACCAGAGCACCCGGGAGGCCAGCGCCGCGTCGACGGGATGCGCCATCGGGTCGAAGCCGAGCGCCCCGGGCAGGAAGTCCATCCCCAGGTTGGCGCCGCCGCTGTTGCGCAGCAGCTCCTGCACCTCCTGGTCGGGCTCGGCCCGCCCGATGACCGGGTCGATGTCGAGCACCACCAGCGGGGGCACCCGCAGCTCCAGGCGGCGGGCCAGCTCACCGCAGATCACCTCGGCGATCAGCGCCTTGGGCCCCTGGCCGGCGCCTCGGAACTTCGCCACGTACGTGCCCAGGTCGTCGGCCTCCACGACGCCAGGCAGCGACCCACCCTCGCGCAGCGGGGTGACGTAGCGGATCGCGGTGACCTGGCGGAGCACGACGCCCACCCTACTGGGACCGGTTGCCCGGCCCGCACCGATGAGCGCGATACCTCTGAGTCATAAAAATGCCTCACAGTCATCACGCTCACCGGTGCGTGCCCGCCGAAGCGGGTGGGTCAGTCGAGCTTGTCGCGTAGGTCGTCGACCTGCTGTTGGAGGCGGTCCACCGCGCTGTCGTTGTTGACGAAGGTGGTGATGCCCGCGGCGAGGCCCAGGCCGATCAGGACGGCCAGGATGCTCAACACGAGGCCGCCGATGGCCACGCCCCGGCCGGTCACCCCGGGCCGGCGGGCCATCTTCAACCCGACGATGCCGAGGATGATGCCGATGATGCCGAGCACCAGCCCGATCCAGGCGAGGATGGCGGTCAGCACGCTGAGCAGGCCGGCCACCCCGAAGACCAGAGCGAAGGTGGCGGCCGCGCTGGTCTTGGCGGCGGTGGTGGGCGCCCGGTGGGTCCGCGACCCGGCCGGTTCGCTTGCGGCAGTCATGGGACTCCCTTCCGTACGCGCGGCGCGCGCACTTCCGGGTGACCGCCTTCCCACTGCCTGGGCCGTTATGCCAGCCCAGCCGGGCCATCGCCGCAGGCCCACTGTCGGTCGGGTGCCCTAACCTGGCGCAACCACCTGCGGGGAAGGGAGTCCGATGACCAGGGAGCTGACGGCGTCCGAGGCACTCGATCTGCGGATGACGAGTCTGCTGCTACGCCCGCACCCGAGCATCCGGCCCGGCGACGTCGCCGGGGTGGTCCAGTGGTTCGGCGCGATGCAGGCGCAGGATCTGGCGAGCGGTCTGTGGTCGTTGGGCGCGCGGCTGCCCGGGCAGAGCGTCGTCGACGTGCAGGCGGCGCTGGAGCGACGCGAGGCACTACGCACCTGGCCGATGCGGGGCACCGTTCACCTCGTCCCTCCCGCCGACGCCCGCTGGATGCTGGAGCTGACCGGCGTACGCTCGCTGGCTGGCGCGGCGACCCGGCGCGCGCAGCTCGGGCTCACCGAGACCGACGCGGACCGGGCGGTGGACGTCCTCGGCAGCGCTCTGGCCGGTGGCGGCCGGCTCACCCGCGCGCAGTGCCTCGCCGCCCTGCGCGCCGCCGGCATCGGGACCGACGGCCAGCGCGGCTACCACCTGCTGTGGTACGCGAGTGTCCGCGGGGTGACCTGCGTGGCACCGAACCTGGGCACCGAACAGACCTTCGCGCTGCTGGACGAGTGGGCGCCCGAGTCACGCCACCTGGAACGGGACGAGGCGCTGGCCCTGCTCGCCCACCGCTACGTCCGCGGGCACGGGCCGGTCACCGCCCGCGAGTTCGCCGGCTGGACCGGCCTCACCCTGACCGACGCGCGGCGCGGCCTGGCCGCCGCCGATGACCTGCTGAGCACGGTACGGGTCGACGGCGAGCCGATGCACGTCGACGCGGCGCTGGCCGACACCGCGCCTCCCCCGCTGGACGACATGATCGTGCTGCCGGGCTTTGACGAATACCTGCTCGGCTACCGGGACCGGTCGTTGATGCTCGACCCCGCGCACCAGGCGGCCGTGGTGCCCGGCAACAACGGCATCTTCCAGGCCACAGTGGTCCGCTCCGGGCGGGTGGTGGGCGTGTGGAAGCGCAAGGTCGCCCGCGCAGCGGTCACCGTGACGGTCCAGCCGCTGACGACGCTCGACGCCGCGGCGCGGGCTCGGGTGGAGCAGGCGCTCGGGCAGTACGCGGACTTCCTTGGGCTGCCTCCCCGCTTCGACTGGCTGACCTGACCGCGCCGCGTCAATCCTCGGTCGGCGCCCTGTTGTCCCGTCGTGGGCGGGCGGTGCTGAGCAGGTCGACGATCCGGGTCACCCGAGGATCCGAGGGGATCTCCGCAACGGTTTTCGGCAGTGGCAGCCGCCAGTTCGGATACTCGTCCACAGTGCCCGGCATGTTGGGTTGGCGCACCTCGCCCAGCACGTCGTAGAGGGAGACGCCGAGCAACCGGGTCGGGCTGGCCGCGAGCGCGGCGTGCATCGCCACCACCACCTCGCCGTCGTCGGGTGTCGGAGCCGCACCGGGCGACGCTGGCTCGGCGGTCGGCGCCGGGTCGGGCAGCAGGCTCTCGGCACGCAGCATGTCCAGCAGCCGCTCCCGGTCGGTGGCGGCCCGGGCCTGCTCCACCGCCACGTCGGTGCCGAGCAGCTTCAACTCGTCGCGCACCCGGACGTGCTCGCCGGTCAGAAAACCCGGCGCGGTGGGCAGGTCGTGTGTGGAGATCGTGGCGAGGGCGTTGCGCGGCCAACGGGCCGGCGGGACGAAGCCGCCGTCGTCGTCGCGAGCGAACCACAGCACTGTCGAGCCGAGCATGTTGCGCCCGCGCAGCCCACGGGTCACCGCGGGTTGGACGGTGCCGAGATCCTCCCCGACCACCACCGCGCCGGCCCGGTGCGCCTCCAGCGCGAGGATGCCGAGCATCGCCTCGGCGTCGTAGCGCACGTAGGTGCCCTCGGCCGCGCCGGCGCCCGGTGGCACCCACCACAGCCGCCACAAGCCGGCGACGTGGTCGACCCGCAGGCCACCCGCGTGTCGCAGGGTCCGGCGCAGCATGTCCCGGTAGGCCGCGTACCCGGTGGCGGCGAGCCGGTCGGGACGCCAGGCGGCGAGCCCCCAGTCCTGGCCGAGCTGGTTGAAGTCGTCCGGCGGCGCGCCGACGCGCACACCCTGGGCCAGCACGTCGGCGAGCTGCCAGCCGTCCGCGCCTCCGGGGTCGATGCCGACGGCCAGGTCGTGCACCACGCCGACCGGCATTCCGGCTGCCCCGGCAGCCGCCGTCACGGCGTCCAGTTGCTCGTCACACAGGTGCTGCAACCAGGCGTGGAAGGCCACCCGGTCGGCGAGCTGCCGACGCTGCTCGGCGACCGCCGGGGCGTCCGGGTGGTGCAGGTCCTCCGGCCAGGCACGCCAGTCGTTGCCGTGCCGCTCGGCGAGCGCGCACCAGGTGGCGAAGCTGGCCAGCGCCGGGTCCGCGGCAAGGTCGACCGGCTGGGCGTACGGGTGCAGCAGCTCCAGGGCGTGCCGCTTGGCGGCCCACACCTGGTCGTAGTCGATCAGATCCCCACGGTCGGGGCGCAGGGCGTCGACCACCGCCCGGGTGGCCGGGTCCGCCGCACGGTACGCGGCGGTGTCACTGACCCGCAGGTACAGCGGGTTGACGAAACGTCGACTGGCGGGCGAATAGGGCGAGGCGGCGACCGGGTGCGCCGGCCCGACCGCGTGCAGCGGGTTGAGCAGCACCAGCCCCGCGCCCGTGTCACCGGCCCAACCGGTGAACTCGGCGAGATCGCCGAGGTCGCCCATGCCCCACGAGCGTTCCGAGGTGAGCGCGTAGAGCTGGAGCATCCAACCCCAGGTGCGTGGCGGCACCGGCAGCCGACGGGGCACCACCACCAGCGTCGCCTCGCGGCCGGCGCAGGCCAACCGGTGCCAGCCCAACGGCAGGTCCCCCGGCAGCTCGCTGTCGACCGCGCGACGGCCGCCGTCCTCAAGGGTGACGACACCCGGGCCGGGCAGTGCCCGGGTGGTGCCGTGGGCGAGCACCACCGCCTCCGGCAGTGCGCCCCGGTCGACGGCACGGGCGGCGGTGAGCGCGTCGGCGATGGCGGCCGGGCTGGTGGCGTCCACACCGAGCAGCCCGAGCACGCCCACCACGGTCTCCGATGCGACCTCGACACGGCGGTGCCGCCAGTCCTCGTACCAGGTGGACACGCCGTGCGCGTTCGCCAGCGCGGCCAGTCGTCGGTTCATCCCGCCCCCCGCCTCACGACTCGACCTCCGACCACCTTGCCACGACCGGACGCGCGGCGCAGGACACGCTGAGGGCCGGCGGGCGAACCCGCCGGCCCACCTCGCTGGACGCTGTCAGTCGTCGAGCGCCCCCGCCGCCCGACCGTCGCGCAGGGTCAGGTTGCGCCCGGTGGCCGGATCGAACAGGTGAATCTTCTCAAGGTTGAACCAGACCCGTCGCGACTGCCCCTCGGCGACCGCCGACTCCGCGGACAGCCGGGTCACCAGGTTGCCGCCACCTCCGGCGAAGTCGGCGGCACCGGCGTCGGCGGCCAACTCCTCCAACTCGGCGGCGCTGGCCTTCTCGCCCTCCACGGTGAAGTAGACGTACTTGTCCGAGCCCATCGACTCGACGATGTCCACCGGCGCCTCGAACTCCATGCCCCGGCGACGGGTGTCGTCGTCGACCAGCTCGGCGTCCTCGAAGTGCTCGGGGCGGATGCCGAGGATCAGCTCGCGGGGCGCGTCGGCCGACTCCAGTTCCCGACGGACCCGGTCGCCGATCGGCACGTCACCCAGGGCGGTGTGCAGGCTGCCGTCCTGCACGGCGGCGTGCAGGAAGTTCATCGACGGCGAGCCGATGAACCCGGCGACGAACAGGTTCCGCGGGTGGTCGTACAGCTCCTGCGGTGGCCCGACCTGCTGCACCGCGCCACCGCGCATGATCACCACGCGGTCGCCGAGGGTCATCGCCTCGGTCTGGTCGTGGGTGACGTAGACGGTGGTGGTGCCGAGCTGCTTCTGCAACCGGGACACCACAGTGCGCATCTGCACCCGCAGCTTGGCGTCGAGGTTGGACAGCGGCTCGTCCATCAGGAACGCCTTGGGCTGGCGGACGATCGCACGACCCATCGCGACCCGCTGGCGCTGACCGCCGGAGAGGTTGGCCGGCTTGCGGTCCAGCAGGGAGGTCAGCTCCAGCACCTTCGCCGCCTCGTCGACCTTCCGGTTGATGGTCTCCTTGTCCATCTTCGCCAGCCGCAGCGGGAACGCCATGTTCTCCCGCACTGTCATGTTCGGGTACAGCGCGTACGACTGGAACACCATGGCGATGTCCCGGTCCCGGGGCGCCTTGTCGTTGACCCGCTGCCCGGCGATGCGCAGCTCACCGGAGCTGATGTCCTCCAACCCGGCGATCATGTTGAGGGTGGTGGACTTTCCGCAGCCCGAGGGGCCGACCAGGATCACGAACTCGCCGTCGGCGATCTCCAGGTCGACGTCCTGCACGGCGACGGTCCCGTCCGGGAAACTCTTGCTCACCTTGTCCAGCACGATGTCAGCCATGACTACTCACCTATCCCTTGACTGCGCCGGAGGTCAGACCGGACACGATGCGGCGCTGGAAGAAGAGAACGAACAGGATGATCGGAACGGTGATCACCACGGCGGCGGCGCAGATCGCCCCGGTGGGGTCCTCGAACTGCGACTCGCCGGTGAAGAACGACAGGGCGACCGGCACCGTACGGGCGCGTTCGGTGGAGGTCAGCGTGATGGCGAACAGGAAGTCGTTCCAGCAGAAGATGAAGACCAGAATCGCCGTGGTGAACAACCCGGGCGCGGCCAGCGGCGCGATCACCCGCCGGAACGCCTGCCCCTGCGTGGCCCCGTCCATCTTCGCGGCCTTCTCCAGGTCCCACGGGATCTGCTTGAAGAACGCCGACAGCGTGTAGATCGCCAGCGGCAGCGCGAAGGTGATGTACGGCAGGATCAGCCCGGGCCAGGTGTCGAAGAGGCCGAGTTGCCGCTCGATCTCGAACAGCGGCGACACCAGCGACACCTGCGGGAACATCGCGATCAGCAGGGAGACGCCGACCAGCAGCTTCTTGCCCGGGAAGTCCAGTCGGCTGATCGCGTACGCGGCCATCGCCCCGAGCACCACCGCGATCAGCGTGGCGATCAGCGCGATGCCGATGGAGTTGACCAGGGCCCGGACGAACTGGTCGGTGTCGAAGATGGTCTTGTAGTTGTCCAGCGTCCACTCCCGGGGGATGACCTTCCCGTCGGTGAGGGTGGCCGGCGTCTTGAACGACAACGACGCGATCCACAGCACCGGGACGAGCGCGAAGACGACCACCAGGACGTCCAGCAGCCCCCAGCGCACCTTCGCCCGGGTGGTGGTTTCGGTACCGGTGGCCATGTCAGCGCCTCTCCCCGTCGTCGCTGCCCGGGGCAGCGGTGCCGAACAGCTTCACGAAGACGAAGGCGATGATCGCCACGGTGATGAAGATCAGCACCGACATCGTCGAGCCGATGCCGAGGTTGAGGCCCCGGATCAGGTTGTTGTAGGCGAGCATCGACACCGAGGACGTCTCGTTGCCGCCGGCGGTCAGCACGAAGATGTTGTCGAAGACCCGGAACGCGTCCAGGGTGCGGAACAGCAGCGCGACCAGGATCGCCGGCTTCATCACCGGCAACATGACCTTGGTGAACTTCTGCCAGGCGGTCGCGCCGTCGGTCGAGGCAGCCTTGAGGAGGTCCTCCGGCACCAGCGCCAGCCCGGCCATCAGCAGCAGCGCCATGAACGGGGTGGTCTTCCAGATCTCCGCCAGCATGATGATCGCCAAGGAGCTGGCCCGCTCGGTGAGCGGCGCGCCGTCGCTGAACAGGTTGGCCAGGTAGCCGGTCTCCGGCGTCCAGGCGTACCGCCAGGAGAACGCGGCGACCACGGTGACGATCCCGTAGGGAATGAGCGCCGAGGTCCGGACCAGGCCGCGCCCGATCAGGGTGCGGTGCATGATGATCGCCAGGCCCATGCCGAGCACCAGCTCGACCGCCACGGTGACCACCGTGATCAACGCCGTCACCCCGAACGCGGTCCACCAGAACTCGTTGGTGAGCACAGTGACGTAGTTCTCCAGCCCGATGAACTCGCGCTGGTCGGGAAAGCGCAGGTCGAAACGCTGCAACGACAACCAGACCGAATAGATGATCGGGTACGCGGTCACCAGGACCATGACCAACGCGGCGGGTGCGCAGAGAAGCAGACCCAACCGGCGTTCGGCCTTCTTGTTCTCACTCAACGGCCCCTTGCCACGGCCGCCGCGTTGCTTCGGGACGGTGGCGGGCCGGCCTGCGGACCGGTCGGTCTCCTCGGCGGCGACATCAGCGCCGGTCGGTGTGGCGTTGATACTCACGGGGCCACCTTCCTTCGCGACTGCGGGGCTCGCAGGAACGGCTCACTCCTCGCGCTCACGGCAGCACCCCCTTCGACTCGAGGGCATCGGCGATGGCGCCACGCAGCTCGTCGGCGGTCTTCTGCGCGTTGATCGCCGACGGTGGCGACAGGATCGCCGACATCACTGTGGAGATGCTCTGGTAGGCGGGGGTCAACGGCCGGGTGGCCGGGTCCTTCAGCTCCTCCAGGATGGTGTCCTTCATCGGGTACGCCTCGGTCATCTCCGGCTCGTCGTAGACGGCTTCGATAGTGGGGGGCACACCGTCGTTGATGGCGGAGAACTTCTGGTGCTCGGCGCTGCGGATGCACCGGGCCGCCTCGAAGGACATCTCCGGGTGCTTGGAGTAGGAGCTGACCGCCAGGTTGACCCCACCGATGGTGACCTTGCTGGGGGTGCCCTCGTCGATGCCGGGGATCCGCGCCCAGCCGACCTGCTTGGCCAGCTCCGGGTTGGCCTCCTGCATGGCCGGGTAGACGAACGGCCAGTTCACCTGGAACGCGCCCGAACCGGACTGGAACTCCAACCGGACCGGGTCCTCGGTGGCGTTGCTGAACGACGGCGAGGTCACGCCCGACGTGGCGAACTTTTTCAACTGCTCCAACGCCCGCACCGTGCCGTCGTCCATCACGGCCTGCTTACCGTCGTCGCTGACGATCTTCCCGCCGGCACTCTCGGCCAGGGTGTTGTAGAGGACGACAAGACCCTCGTACTGGGCGCCCATGGTGAGCACCCGGTACGGCTTGTCCTGGTCCTTGAGCTGCTGGGCCGCGCTGATCATCTGGTCCCAGGTGGTCGGCGGCTGCGGCACGAGGTCCTTGCGGTACCAGAGCAACTGCACGTTGGTGTTCTTCGGTGCCGCGTACAGCTTGTCCTCGTAGCGGGCGGTGTCCAGCGGCCCGGCGAGGGTGCCCTGCTCGACCTCGGCCTTGTCCTGGCCGGTCCACTCGCGGATCCAGTCGGCGCTGGCGAACTCCTGGGTCCAGGTGACGTCCAGGCCGAGCAGGTCCATGCCGCTGTCCTCGGCGGCCAGCCGGCGCACCATCTGCACCCGCTGGTCGTCGGCCTGCCGGGGCAGCACCCGGTAGGCGATCTCGTAGCGCCCCTGGGCCTGCGCGTTGCAGTCGTCGACGACCTTCTGGAGGTTCTGCTCCGGCGGGTAGTACAGGTTGAGCGTCGGTGGGCCACCAGCGTCGTCGGCGCCGCACGCGGCCAGCGGTGCGACCAGCGCCAGCGTGGCAGCCGCCGCCCCAAGCCGAACAATCGGCCGGCGTCGGTGTCGAGCCGTTTCGGGGTCCGTCATCGCCCTCCCCCTCTCTTCGGCGAAAACCGGGGAGGGGCCATCCGTGCCCCGGCGCACGGCGAGACGATTCCGGGCCAGTGAGCTGCGGAAACACCCCGACCCGGATGCTCCGTGCGGCTACTCTGCCCCACCTGCGGAGTCGCGAAACCTGGCTGTCACACCGAGAGTGCGCACAGCGACCGGCCCTGTATGCCCTGCGCCCCGACACCGCTCATGATCGACTCGGCCGCCCTGAACGGACCGCCGGGCGTGATCGACTCGGCTTCCTGGACTGACCGCCCTACCAGCGCACGATCAACTCGCCTTCCTGAAAGTCGCGCTATCAGCGCGCCAGAGAACCCCGCCTTTCAGAAAAGCGAGTCGATCACACGCTGAGACGGCGGGCCTGCCTGACGGCAGAAGGCGCAAGAGTATGACAGGTGTATGCTGCGCGTATGACAGAGCCTCAGCGCCGCTTCACGATCTCCGTTCCCCCGGACGTGAGTCAGATCCTGGAGAGCCAGGGCAACCGCATGGCCAGTGCCTACGTCACCGAGTCGGTACGTCGGCGCAGGCGGGTGGAGCAGCACAAGGAGTTGTTGCTCGCCGCCGGCATTCACGTCACTGAGCAGGGTGTCGCGGAGTCTCGGGCCCGCCGCCTGGGCGTCGAGGCCGAATGGTCCTCGGAGCGGTTCGAGGCGGAGCGCGCCAAGATCCGCGCCGCCATGGAGGCCGAGATGAACGGCGACGACACTGCGCCCCGCGCCGACGCCGCATGACATCAGAGACAACACCACCTGTCCGGCTCATCCTGGACCGGTCGGCCCTGCTGGGATACGCCGTCCTCCGGACGGTGCACGTGGGCGAGCCCGTCCACGAGGTGATTGAGGACGGCGTGCGGTTCGGGGTGCCGGTGGTGGCAGCGACCGAGGCGTTGACCATGGCGGCCGGCAAGGACCTGGCCCTGCTGCACAAGCTGCTGGCCCTGACTTCCTGCGCGTTGCTGCCCGAGCGGGCGGAGGATCTACCGGAGCTGACCTTCTGGCAGCGTAGGACCCGCCGTTTCGACCTTGCAGCGGCCGCCGTTGCGGGCCTGACCCACGATGCCGCGGTGCTCACCGGCGAGGGGCCCGGATACTCCGACGGGGTGCCTCTGATCCACTTTCCGGGATGAACAACGGCGGGCCGAGCGTCAGCCCCGGGCCCTGGCCCAGGAGAGGAAGCGCTCGGTCATCCTGGTCGGTGGATGATCCGGGTGGAGTTGGGTGAGCTGGTTCGTCGCCTCGTGCATCAGAGTGCCGAGGTAGATCAGCAGTGCGGTCCGGTTGGCCCGGTACTCCGTCAGCAGAGCGAGCTTGGCCGGTTGGCAGGGCCACTCGGTGCCACAGTTCCGGCACCGCCAGAGCGGGCGCATGGCGACGTGCGGGACGGGCGGCCGGACCACCATCACCGCCACCGCGCCGAGGGCTGCTGGACTATCGGGGTGAGCACAACGACCTCCTCGGGGACGGGGAAGGGGCCGCTCCCGCAAGGGGGAAACGGGAGCGACCCCGGAGGGCAGGGCCCGCCGCCGCCATTCCGGCCACCGGCGGACCCGCCACTGGTGACAGTGTGGTGATGGGGCGACTACCGTCGATACGTGCTCGCGCCATTTGTGCAGCTCAGCGGTTCAGGTGAGCACCCCTGGGGGACACGCCGAGCCAGACTGAGCGAAGGTTGGGGAATCGATGGGGACGGTCACCGACTACGTACTGGAGGAACTGCGTCTGTTCCGGACGGGGTTCGGGCTCAGTCAGGACGACTTCGGCAGGGGCATCGGTTATTCGGGTTCGCACGTCAGCTCGGTGGAGACCGGCGGGCGACCGCCCACGAAGGAGTACATGCGGGCGGTCGACACCCACCACCAGACCGGGGGACGCTTCCTCCGCATGCTGGACGGGTTGGCCCGGCTCGACGCCGAGCCGGCCTGGCTGCGCGAGTGGATCGAGTTCGAGCGAGAGGCGACCACGCTGCGCTGGTTCGAGCTGGCGTACGTGCCGGGCCTGCTCCAGACCGAGCGGTACGCCCGTG
The DNA here is from genome assembly GCF_006715105.1 of Micromonospora sp. A202. Lineage (NCBI taxonomy): Bacteria > Bacillati > Actinomycetota > Actinomycetes > Micromonosporales > Micromonosporaceae > Micromonospora > Micromonospora sp. A202. Next base: position 4,485,510 of record NZ_VFMP01000001.1, read on the forward strand.
CGACGCTGGCCGGTGGCCGGTTCGACGCCGAGGATGTGGACCGGATCGTCGCCTCCCGGCTGGAGCGCCAGGCGATCCTGCAACGCCCACGCCCGCCACAGCTCATCGCCGTGCTGGACGAGGCGGTGCTGCGCCGGCCGGTGCTCGACCAGCCGGGTCTCATGGTCGAGCAGTGCGAGCACCTGGTCCAGTTAGCGACGGCGGAGCATATCCAGGTGCACATCGTGCCGGTGGATGCTGGGATGCACCTGGGGCTCGCCGGTCAGTTCATCATCGCCGAGATGCCCGACGGTGAGCGGGTTGCTCACGCCGACAACCAGCTCACGGCGCAGTTCGTCGATGCACCGACCGACGTCGCTAAGCTGGCGAAGACGTGGGAGATCGTGCGGAACGAGGCGCTCCCCCGCCGGCAGTCAACCGAGCTGATCAAGGGAGTGGCGAAGTCATGGGCATGCTGACCCCACAGTGGCGGAAGTCGACCCGGTCCGGCGGCAACGGCGGGTCCTGCGTCGAGGTCGCCGACAACCTGCCGAGCGTGGTGCTGGTGCGCGACACCAAGGACCGCGACGGCGGCACCCTGCACGTCGATCCGACGGCCTGGAAGGCGTTCATCCGCTACGCCAAGCAGCACTGAGCCACACAGAAATGATCGCGCGCTTCAAGGACCTATGTCTGGACGCCGCCGACCCGCTCGCCCTGGGCGCCTTCTGGGCCCGGATGCTCGACGGTGACGTGGCCGATGCCGGCGACGGCGACACCCGGGTGGACCCGCGCTCGGCGCGCTCGAACGCCGAGTCGATCTGGGTGAACCGGGTGCCCGAGCCGAGGGTCGGCAAGACCCGCGTACACCTGGATCTGCGGTTGGCCGACGCGGACCCGGCGGCGCTGCTCGCGGACGGCGCCCGACTGGTCCGCGAGCCGAGCGGCGAGGTGACCTGGTGGGTGCTGGAAGACCCGGAGGGCAACCCGTTCTGTGCGTTCCCGGCTCGCGACGGCGCCCGGCCGGGCCCGTTCGAGCTGGTCGTCGACTCGATCGACCCGGTCGCGCAGGCGACCTGGTGGGCCGGGGTGGTCGGCGGCACCGTCGAGGACGAGGGGACCCACGCGGGGGTGGTCGGCGCGTCCGGGTTCCCCTGGGACTACTGGGTGTTCGCCGGGGTGCCCGAGCCAAAGACGGTCAAGAACCGGCTGCACTGGGACGTCGACCTGGTCGACCCGGAGCCGACCGCGCTGCTCGCCGCAGGTGCGACACTGCTGCGGGAGCCGGTCGACAAGGCCCACTGGTGGTGGGTGCTGGCCGACCCGGAGGGCAACGAGTTCTGTGCCTTCACGCCGCGGCCAACCGGGTGAACGACCGACTACCGAGCGCGGGCGACGTCAGCTAGCGTTTTCCTAGCGCCGCAGTCAGCGCGTTCGCCGCCGCCGTCGACACGCCTCCGGCCGACCCCCAGCCTGCCCGATCGGTTGGTAATCGCGGGAACGTCCCACCGCCGCTGCCCCGGTTCGGCAGGATCGTCCCAACGAGGAGGTGCCGTCGTGCAGGACACCCGCGCTCTCGCCCTGACGTTCGAGGTGAGCGGCCTGCCACCGGTCAAGACCGAAGCGTTGTCCATCTTCGCCGCCGGGCATCGGCAGGCGACGAGGGTTCGCACCCTGCTCCAGGCCGCTCTCACCGCGGCCCAGCGCACCGGCTGGACGCCGTTGCCCGGGCCGATCGAGGTGGACCTGGTCCTGCGCTGCCCACCCGGGCACCGTACGGCCGACGCCAGCACCCTGCTCGGCGGCGTCTGCGCGGTCCTGCAGGACAAGAAGCGGGTGTCGTCCATCGGCCTCACCCACCTCGGCGTCCTGGTGGACGTCGCCCTCTACACCGACGACCGGCAGATCCGCCGATTGTCGTACCACGAGGAACCGGCGGAGGACTGTTCGTACCAGGTGCGGGTCGCCGCCGTACCGACCGGGGTTTGACCGACGTCCGTGGTGGGGTACCGCGGACGCCGACGAAGGGAGCACCGATGTCGGAGCCACATGTCACGCTCGACCCCCGCGGGCTCGACCCTGTGCAGCAGAAGCTGCGGGGCCCGCTGGAGGACCAGCTGACCTCGGCGCTTCAGGCGGCCACCGACCGGATCCGCAGCGGTTACGCCGGTGAGCCGGTCGAGCAGGTCTGCCAGCGACTGTTGGAGGAGACCCGCTCCGGGTTGCATCCCGACATCGCGGCCGGGTTCAACCCGGACATGGACGAGTTCTGCAAAGTGGCGGTGGCGATCGTCCGGGGCGAGGCCGGCTGAGTCGGGTCAGGACCGGGTCCGCAACTACCCGGCCCTGACCCCCGGCTGTCCGGCAGAGGAGCGGACAGCTACGGCGCCCCGCCGCTCGGGCGTGGCACGGGGCCACGCGCGGCAATGGGGATAGCCGGCCGCTCTGCACTCAGCTCCACGGTGCCCACCCGCCGAACGCCGGTGCGCCCCGACACACCTCGAAGGGTCGTGAACGCCGGCCCAGGCTAGGCGGGGTCGCGACGGCCGGACAAGCCGAGCCGTACGGCCCGGGGCGTGACTTACCCCAGGTTGAAAAACCGGCATGTGGGCGTAACACGATCATGATCGCGGGCGCTGTTCGGCTTCGGTGGGGTCAGAAGTGCCGCAGCAGGTCGCGGAACGAGGCCAGCCGCAGGACGCCGGTGTCGGTCGGGTCCAGTTCGTCGTCCTCCAGCACCCAGGTGTTCTCGTTCGGGATGAACACCGCGTTCAGCCCGGCAGCCCGTGCCGGCAGGATGTCCGACTTCGGGGAGTTGCCGATCATCCAGGCACCGGACGGGTCGAAGCCGTGCTCCCGCACCAGCCATCGGTAGGTCTCGACGTTCTTCTCGGCGACGATGTGCGCGGCCCGGAAGTGGTGCAGCAGGCCACAGGCGTCGAGCTTGCGCTGCTGCTCCGCCTGATCCCCCTTGGTCAGCAGCAGCAGCTCGTGCCGGACGGCCAGTTCGTCGAGCGCCTCGGCCACACCGGGCATCAGCTCCACCCGGTGTTCGACGAGTGCCACGGCCAGTCGGTCGATCTCCTGACGCTCGAACTCAGTCGCGGACCGTTCGCGCAGCCGCTCCAGGCACTCCGCCAGACTGCGCAGGAACACCTTGCTGCCGTAGCCGTGCGCCACCGCGTTGGCCCGCTCGATGTCGTCGAGAACGGCCCGCAACTCGGCCCGGTCCAGGGTGGGGTGGTCCAGCCAGGCCAGGAAGTCGTCGATCACCCGCTCGAAGACGACGTTGTTCTCCCATAACGTGTCGTCCGCATCGAAGATCAGCACCTTCGCCTGCCGCCGCGCCGTCGCGTCCACCGTCATGCCGCCAGCTCCTCGTGATCAACTCCTCCGACGATCGGGGACTTTAGGGCAGATCGTCCGACGTACCCAGCGACTTTCCGCCCACCGGTCGGGGCCACCGCAGCAACCGTTCCGCGATCATCGTCTCCCGCTCCTCCTGCGCGTCGGGGCGCAGCCGCCCACCCCTGGTCAGCATCACCACACCGTGCAGCAGGCTCCAGCCCATCTCGGCCAGCACGTCCGGGTCACGCCCCTCGGCCAGCGGGGTCAGGGCCGCCCGCAGCTCGGCGAAGACCGCCCTGGGCGCGGCCGGCACGCCATCGACGCCGAGGGCCAGGTCGGGGGTCAGCGCGAGCATCGCGTCATAGACCTCGGGATTCGTGTACGCGAAGTCGAGGTACGCGGTCGCCACCGCCGGCCAGGCCCCCTCGGGACCCTCGACGGCTTCCGCGTGCGCCTCCGCCAGGTCGGCGGCCAGGTCGGCGAAGGCGCACACGGCGACGGCGGCGAGCAGCGCCTCCAGATCCGCGAAGTGCCGGTAGAGGTCACCGACGTCGACCTCGGCCCGCTCGGCCAACCGTCGGGTGGTCACCCCCGCCCAGCCCTCCGCCTCGGCCAGCTCTCGCGCGACCGCGACGATGAGGTCGCGCCGGTCCTGTTCGGTGGCCTTCTCGGCAGGTCCGGGCACGCCCACGAGCGTAAGGGCGCACACCTGTCGTAGCTGCCTGGTGACGGATTGGTGACTGTTGGGGATGGAAGGCCCCTGCGGCCGGGCTCTTTCTCCGCGTGCCACAGCCCACCCGTTGCTCGTTGAGCGAGGAGATCACCGGGACGGGAGGGCACGTGGTCGTTCGACGGCGCCGGCCCGTGGCAGGCCGATGAGGAGGCAATCCAGCGACGGGTTGCTGCGCAGTGGGGCCACTCGGCAGCGGGCGACCTTTCTGGAGCTCTTCCTCGACCTGGTCTTCGTCTTCGCCCTCACCCGGATCTCCGCTCGCCTGATCGCCGACTTCACCGACGCCCAGCGCGGCGTCTACGCGGGCCTCGGTCAGGCTCTGCTGCTGTTCCTGGCGCTGTGGGCGGTCTGGTCGGTGACGGTCTGGTCGACCAGTTGGCTGGACCCGGAGGCGCCGGTCGTCCAGACCGTGATCGTCATGACGTTGGTCGGCTCCATGACGATGGCCGTCGCGGTGCCCAACGCCTTCGGCGCGCGGGCCGCACTGTTCGCCATCACCTTCGTGACCCTCCAAATCGGCCGAGTGGTCTACTTCCACGTCGCCGGGCACGGCCGACCGGATCCGCAACAGTCCATCCGGATCCTGTTCTGGTTCGGCTTGAGCGCACCACTCTGGGTGGTCGGCGGGCTGGTCAACGACGGCACGGTTCGCGCGGCTCTCTGGACCGCCGCCGTGCTGATCGACTACACCGGGCTGCTGCTCGGGTGGCCCACTCCCCGGCTCGGCGCGCAACGGCTCGGCGTCCAGATGATCGCGGCCGAGCACCTGGCCGAGCGCTACCAGCAGTTCCTCCTCATCGCGCTCGGCGAGGCGATCTTCGTCATCGGGCTCGCCTTCAGCGGCAGCGAGTTCCACGCCGACCAGACGGGCGGATTCGTCCTGGCGCTGGCGAGCACCGTCCTGCTCTGGCGGATCTACTTCCATGCGGCGGGAGGGATGCTGGATGCGGCCATCGACCGCTCCCGCAACGCCGCACGGCTCGCTACCGAAATGGCGTTCGCCCACATGGTCATGATCGCGGGGATAGTGCTGACCGGCGTCGGCTTCGAACTGTTCATCACCGAACCGCTCGGCCACCTCCCGGCGGTCTGGCTCATCGCCATCCTCGGCGGCCCCGCGCTCTTCCTCGCCGGACGCTCGGCCCTGGAGTACCAGGTGTTCGCCCGGGTTTCCCGCTCCCGGACGGCCGGCCTGCTGGCCCTCGGCCTGCTGGTGCCGGTGACGGTGCACCTCGCACCGCTCACCGCCGGCGCCGCGGCCGCCGTGGTGCTGCTCGGCGTCGTCACAGCGGACACACGGCGCTCACGTCGACAGCCAGCGGAGACGCCCACGCCTCCGTTCTAGTTGCCGACGGCCGAGGGTCGCGGCTCACCGGCGCAGCGCGTTCTCGCTCCGCATGTGCGACAACTTCTCCGGGTTACGCACGGCGTAGAGCCCGCTGACGAGGCCATCGTCGATACGCAGCGCCACTACCGTGTCGATCTCGCCGTCGGATCGGAACACCAGCGCCGGGAAGCCATTCACCTGGGCCGGGTGCAGCGACAGGGCAGCGACCTGGAACTGCCTGCTGGCCAGCAGGCGGGCCACCTTGTCAGCCCCGGCGACCGGCCGCAGCAGCGCCTGTCTGATACCGCCGCCGTCGCCCACGAGCACGACATCCGGCGCGAGGACGTCGAGCAGGCCCTGCACGTCGCCGGTCTCGATCGCCCGCTGGAACGCGTCGAGCACCCGTCGGGTGTCGGCTGCCGAAACCACTCCCCGGGGTCGACGCGCGGCGACATGCGCCCGCGCCCGGTGGGCGATCTGGCGGACCGCGGCCGGGCTCTTGTCGACCGCCTGGGCGATCTCGTCGTAGGCCAGGTCGAAGACCTCACGGAGTACGAACACCGCCCGCTCGATCGGTGCGAGCGTCTCCAGCACCAGCATCATGGCCATCGAGACGCTCTCGGCCAGTTCGACGTCGTCGGCGACGTCGGGCGCGGTCAGCAGCGGCTCGGGCAACCACGAGCCGACGTAGGACTCCCTGCGCCGGCCGACCGTCCGCAGCCGGTTGAGCGACTGGCGGGTGGTGATCCGGACCAGGTAGGCGCGCTGATCCCGCACCATCGCGAGGTCGGCGTCCGCCCACCGCAGCCAGGTTTCCTGGAGTACGTCCTCGGCGTCGGCGGCCGAGCCGAGCATCTCGTAGGCGACAGTGAAGAGCAGGTTCCGGTGCGCGACGAACGCGTCGACAGCAGGGCCGCCCTCACTCATGACTTCTCCCCCGGCTTCCATGCCGCCTCCAGTCTCGTCGATCTCGGCTGTGCCTCCCACAGGACACCGCTCCCCCGCCTGGCGTGACACCGCCGCGCCGTGCGCCACGTCACGTGTCGAGCCGTCACAACGAGCGGGCCGGCGGTGTCTCGTGTTCGACCCGAACCGGAAGGAAGATCATGAACCTGGCTCTGTGGATCGCAGCCGGACTGTTGGCCGCAGTCGCCCTGGCCGGCGGCATCACCAAGACGTTCGTACCTAAGGAGAAGCTGGCCCGGGCCAACGGCGGAGGGTGGACGGAGACCGCGAGTGTCAACTTCGTCAAGACCCTCGGAGTCCTCGAAATCCTGGCCGCGGTCGGTCTGATCCTGCCCGCCGTGCTGGACATCGCACCGGTGCTGGTGCCGGTGACCGCCATCTGCTGGGTGCTACTGATGATCGGCGCGATGATCACCCACCTGCGTCACAACGAGGCAAAGTTCATCGTGCTGAATCTGTTCTACCTCGCCCTGGCCGCCTTCGTGGCCTGGGGCCGACTCGGACCCGAGCCCTTCTGACGGCCCTGGTGGATTGATGGGACGGCTGCCATGATCGCTCGGTGTCCCTGTGGGAGGCCGTCTCGCGCTTCGGCCCGCCGCTGCTCATCGTCATCGGCGCCTCGGTTGCTGTGTACGGCGCAAGCTCCGACTCACCGAAACATTTCTCCCGGCCACGCGGCTGGCAGTGGGCGTGGGTGGGCCTCTGGCTCATGACAGCTGGTGAGGCGGCGTTCGGCGACGACCGACCGTGGTTCGAGCGTGCCTGGAAGGGCGCCACCGCACTGCTCGTCGCGGTGGCTGTCGCAGTCGCGGCATTCCGCCGCCACCGATGGAACGCCGGGCAGGTTGCTAGGGACGACTAGCGCGTTTCGTGTTCTGCACGCGAGTTCGCGTGGGGCAGACCGGAGGACCTGGCACACGAGACGGGGTCAGCGGTCGAACAGTGTCTTGATGCCGTGGGTTTCGAGCAACGTGGGCAGCGGGTCCGCGAGGTGCCGACGCCTGGGCCGCCAGATGCGCCCCACGTTGATCGACGCGTTCGGCCCCGGCACGTCGTAGGGACCACCTCGGGGGTAGACCGACAGGCTGCTCCCCCACATCCCCGCGTCCATCCAGCCCATGCGCTCGATCTCATTCCAGGCGTACGAGCGGCGCAGGCCACCGCGATCGCGGATCAGCAGCCCCAGATCGTCAGCGAACACCGCGTTTCGCCGACGAGTGAAGGCGACGATGATCGAGGCGGCGCCAAACGCCATGACGGTCCAGTTGACCAGGTCGAAGAGCACCCCGACGACGATCATCACGACCAGGGCCGCGCTCGGGATCGCGATGGCGGGCCAGGCCCGCGACTGCCCGAGGACGTGGACTTCACCCACCGGTTTCACCGACTCCCCCACAGCCGATGACGATAGTGAAGGAAGCGCATGTTCGCGCCGTGAGCGGCGGGGCTCGGATGCACCTGCAAGATTCGCGCACTTTCCCTGATGTTGCTGCCTTCGGCGGCTCCGAGACAGCAACATCCGGGAAGTTGCGCGGATCTTGCGGGGCAGCGGGCGGGGCGGGGCGGGCGGGCGGGTAACGCTGACGGTCAGCGGCGCAGGGTGAGGATCAGGTCGGCGACCAGTGCTGTCCAGCCGGTCTGGTGCCAGGCGCCCAGACCGGCCCCGTTGTCGCCGTGGAAATACTCGGGGAACGCCACCAGGTCCCGCCAGTCGGGGTGGGTCTGGAAGAGCTGGCACGCGCCGTAGATGGGCCGCCGCCCCCAGTCGTCCTGGGTGAAGAGCGAGATCAGCCGGGCGGAGAGGTCGTCGGCGATCTCGTCCAGCGTCCGCTTCACCCCGGAGCGGGTCGGGTACTCCACCTGGAGGTCGTCGCCGAAGAACGCGGCGTAGTCGCGCAACGCGCTGATCAGCAGGAAGTTCGTCGGCATCCAGATCGGACCGCGCCAGTTCGAGTTGCCGCCGAACAGGCCGCTGGTCGACTCGGCCGGTTCGTAGCCGACGGAGAACTCCTGCCCGCCGAGGCTGACCGAGAACGGCTTGTCCAGGTGCGCGCGGGACAGCGTACGCAGACCGAAGTCGGAGAGGAACTCGTCGGGGTCCAGCATCCGGGCGAGCAGCCGGACCACCTGCTCCGGGCCCACCATGGACAGCAGCCGCTGCTGCCGGCCGTCGGGGCCGAGCCTGCGGGTGCCGATCACCTGGGCGTACTCCGGGCGGTTGGTGAGGAACCAGCGCAACCGCGCGCCCAGCTCCGGCAGGCGGTGCAGGGTCTTCGCGGTGAGCCGGGTGGTGGCGGCCAACGGCAGCAGCCCGACCACCGAACGGACCTTCAGCGGCACCTTCGTGCCGTCGGCGAGGCGCAGCACGTCGTAGAAGAAGGCGTCCTCGTCGTCCCACAGCCCCTGCTCGTACGCGGCTGCGGCGATGTACGCGAAGTGCTCGAAGAACTTGGTGGCGGTGTCCACCCAGGTCCGGTCGTGCTCGGCGAGGACGATGGCCATGTCCAGCAGGTTGAGCGCGTACATGCCCATCCAGCCGGTGCCGTCGGACTGCTCCAGCACGCCGGCGACCGGCAGCGCCGCCGAGCGGTCGAACGGGCCGACGTTGTCCAGCCCGAGGAAGCCGCCCTCGAAGACGTTGTTGCCGCCGGTGTCCTTGCGGTTGACCCACCAGGTGAAGTTGAGCAGCAGCTTGTGCATCACCCGGGCCAGGAAGTCGTAGTCCCGGCCGCCGTCGATCTCGAACACCTTCAACGCCGCCCACGCGTGCACCGGCGGGTTCACGTCACCGAACGCCCACTCGTACGCCGGGATCTGCCCGTTGGGGTGCAGGTACCACTCGCGGAGCAGGAGCAGCAGTTGTTCCTTGGCGAAGCCCGGGTCGACCCGGGCGATGCTCACGCAGTGGAAGGCCAGGTCCCAGGCCGCGTACCACGGGTATTCCCAGGGGTCGGGCATGGAGATGACGTCGAAGCTGGTCATGTGCCACCAGGCGCTGTTACGCCCGTGTCGGCGACCGGCCGGCGGCGGTGTCGAGCCCGGGTCGCCTTCGAGCCAGCGTTTGACGTCGAAGTGGTAGAACTGCTTGCCCCACATCAGCCCGGCGATGGCCTGCCGTGCCACCAGCGCCTCGTCGGCGGTGGCGGCCGGCGGGATCACCCCGGCGAAGAACCGGTTCGCCTCGGCCCGCCGCGCCCAGACCACGGCCTCGAAGCCGTCGCTGAGGTCGGCCGGGGGCGGCGGCGCGGCGGCCGGTGGTGACGCGGTGCGGGTCAGCCGCAGCCGGATCTGGCGCTGCCCGCCGGCCGGCACGTCGAGCACGTAGTGCAGCGCGCCCTTGGTGCCCTCCCGCGCAGGGTTGACAGTGGCCGCGCCGTTGACGACGTGGTCGTTGATGCCGTCCTTCGGGTACGGCGAGCGGCCGGGCAGGCCCCAGAGTCGTTCGGCGTTGGTGTCGTTGTCACAGAGCAGTGGCACCGGCCCGCCGTCGCCCTCCAGCAGCAGTTGGCCGAGCACCCGGTGCTCGCCGACGAGCCGGGTGCCCTGGCCGGTCAGTCGCGGGATCCGGTCGCCGCCGGGCAGGCCCCAGGCCCAGGTGTTGCGGAACCACAGGGTGGGCAGCACGTGCAGGGTGGCCGCCCGGTCGCCCCGGTTGGCGACGGTCACCACCATGCAGAGGTCGGTCGGGGACGCCTTGGCGTAGTCGACTGTCACCGCCCAGTACCGGTCGTCGTCGAAGATCCCGGTGTCCACCAGCTCGTACTCGGTGTCGTCACGGCCGCGCAACGCGTTCACCGCGACGAGTTCGTCGTACGGGAAGGCTGCCTGGGGGTAGTGGTAGCGCCAGCGCATCCAGGAGTGGGTGGGCGTGGAGTCCTCGTACCACCAGTACTCCTTGACGTCCTCGCCGTGGTTGCCGCCGTCGCCGCCGAGGCCGAACATCCGCTCCTTGAGGATCGGGTCCTTGCCGTTCCACAGCGCGAGGGCGAAGGCGAAGGTCTGTCGTTCGTCGCAGACGCCGGCCATCCCGTCTTCATTCCACCGGTAAGCTCTGGACCGCGCGTGGTCATGCGGGAAGTAGTCCCAGGCCGTACCGTGCTCGCTGTAGTCCTCCCGTACCGTCCCCCACGCCCGTTCGGACAGATAGGGACCCCATGCGCGCCAGTCCTGCTCCCCCGAGTCGGCCTGGGCGAGCCGGAGCCGCTCAGCGTCGGGTGGCGAGGCGTCGGAGGACGATCGGTCAGTGATCACGTGCACATCTTTGACGTCGCCGCGGTACTTGACCACAGCGGCCATTCTCGTCGTGGCGTGTTACACCCCGCCGCCGATGGAGGAAAGTTGATCGACATGCACTTCGGCCCACAGGTCTGCGGCGATCTGAGCAGCGCCGCGAGCCGGGAGTGGCTGGTTCCCGACGGCCTCGGCGGATATGCGATGGGCACCGTCGGCGGGCTCCGGACGCGCCGCTACCACGGTCTGCTGGTGGTTCCCGGCGAAACTCCGGCCTCCCGTCAGGTGGGACTGGTCAGTCTCGACCCGGCGGTCACGCTGCCGTCCGGCGCGCGGGTACGGCTCGGCGCGCACGAGTGGTCCTCCGGCGTCGTGGACCCGCGCGGTTTCGAGTTGCTGGAGCGCTTCGACCTGGTCGACGGGCTGCCCCGGTGGCGGTGGCGGATCGGCGCGGTGGTGATCGAACGGGAGCTGGCCATGCTGCCCGGCCGCTCCTGCGTGGCGGTGGTGCACCGGCTGGTCGCCGGCGGGCCCGTCCGGCTGGAGCTGTCGGCAGCCTGCACCTGGCGTGACGCGCACGGCGAACGGCGGGCCGACGGCCCGACCCCGCAGGTCGAGGCGGTGGCCGACGGCGCGGTGGTCGAGGGCGCGTACCGGCTGGCCGGCCCGGGCTGGGCGCCCGAGGGGCAGTGGTGGCTGGGCGTGCACCACCGCGAGGAGGCCAACCGTGGTCTGAACGCGGACGAGGACCTCTGGTACGCGGGGCGCTTCGTCGGCGAGCTGGAACGCCCCGGCGACACGGTGTCGGTGCGGGCCTGGGCCGGTCGACTCGACGAGGAGCCGCCGCCGGCCGCCGAGATCGTGGAGGCGGCCCGACGGCGCAACCGGCAGGTGGTGGCAGCGGCGAAGCCGGCAGACCCGGTGGAGGCGACGCTCACGCTGGCCGCGGACGCCTTCGTGGTGCGGCCCGGGGGCAGGGCCGTCGACGTGGTGGCCGGCTACCCGTGGTTCGGGGCGTGGTCCCGGGACACGATGATCTCGTACGAGGGGTTGTTCCTCTGCACGACTCGCGCCGACGAGGGCCGGGAGCTGCTGCGGTCGTACGCGGCGACGCTGTCCGAGGGGATGCTGGCCAACACGGCCGACACCGGTCGGGTGGAGTACAACACCGTCGACGGCACGCTGTGGTTCCTGCACGCGGTGAGCCGGCACGTCACCGTCACCGGTGACACCGACCTCGGTGACGAGTTGCTGCCCGCGCTGCGTGCCGTGATCGACGCCCACGTGGCGGGCACCCGGTACGGGATCTCCGTCGACCCGGCCGACGGGCTGCTCACCCAGGGCGCCCCCGGCACCGCGCTCACCTGGATGGACGCCCGGGTGTACGGGGTGCCGGTCACCCCGCGTACCGGCAAGCCAGTCGAGGTCAACGCGTTGTGGATCAACGGGTTGGCCGGGCTCGCGGAGCTGAGCGAGTTGGCCGGGCAGGACGCGGACGACCTGTGGCGACGGCACGGGCAGGCGACCGCCTCGTTCCGGGAGCGTTTCCCGTCGCCGACCGGCTGGCTGCACGACGTGCTGGACGCGCCCGCGCCGGCGTACCCGCTCGGTGGGGCCGCCCTGCACGACGACGACGCGTTGCGACCCAACCAACTGCTGGCCTGGTCGTTGCCGTACGCACCGATGGAGCCGGACGAGGCGACGCTCCGCCGCGTCGGAAACGGTCTGCTCACCCCGCTCGGGCCGCGCAGCCTCGCCCCGGATTCAGCGGAGTTCGTGGGCCGGCACCGGGGTGGTCCTGCCGAGCGCGACGGTGGCTACCACCAGGGCACCGTCTGGCCCTGGCTGCTCGGGCCGTACGTGGACGCATGCCGCCGGAGCAAGATGTCGGTCGATGACGTATTCATCGGCATTGAGGCCCATCTGACCGAATATGGGCTAGGCTCGGTAAGCGAGACGGCCGACGGCCTCGCGCCGCACGCCGCGACCGGCTGCCCATTCCAGGCGTGGTCGGTGGCCGAGCTGCTGCGGGTGCGCCGAAAGGGCCAGTAGCGCTTTACACGACCGCAACGGTGGTGTCTCCGCTGGTTATCTCGATCCCGGCAGGATTGGCCCCGATCCAGACGCGACGGCGACATCGACTCCGGTGTCGGTCGGCGCGCGCCCGGGGACAACTCAAAGGGGGCCGCATGTCACCCGACGCCCACGTGATCGACATCCACGCCGCCCGGCAACTGCGGGTGCTGATGCTCTCCTGGGAGTATCCGCCAGTGCTCGTCGGCGGCCTGGGCCGACACGTGCACGCGTTGTCGGTGGCGTTGGCCGCCGCCGGCCACGAGGTCACCGTCGTCACCCGTCATGCCGACGGCGCGCCCCTGGAGGAGTACGCCGACGGCGTGCGCATCCTGCGCGCCCCCGAAGACCCGGTCGCCTTCCCCCTCGCCACCGGCTCACTGCTGGCCTGGACCATGGCCTTCAACCACACCCTCACCCGCACCGCCCTGCGCGCCACCGAAGCCGGCGCCTACGACGTCATCCACGCCCACGACTGGCTGGTCGCCCACACCGCCATCACAGTGGCCGATCACCTGGACCTGCCGCTGGTCACCACCATCCACGCCACCGAGGCCGGCCGACACCAGGGCTGGCTCCCGGAGGAGATGAACCGCACCATCCACGGCGTCGAGCACTGGCTCAGCGGCTCCTCCATCCGGGTGATCACCTGCTCGGGGTACATGCGCGACCAGGTCACCGCACTGTTCGACGTACCGACCGCGCAGGTGGACGTGGTGCCCAACGGGGTCGACAACAGGGCCTGGCGGGCCCGGCCGAGGGCGGTCGCGTCGGCCCGCGCACGGTTCGCCGGGGACGGCCCGTTGGTCGGGTACGCCGGGCGGCTGGTCTACGAGAAGGGCGTCCAGCACCTGGTGCACGCGGTGCCGCGGCTCCGCGAGCGGCACCCGGGGCTGCGGGTGGTGATCGCCGGCGACGGGCCGTACCGAGCCGAGTTGGAGGCGGAGGCCCGACGGCTGGCGCTCAGCTCGACCGTACGGTTCACCGGTTTCCTCGACTCCACCCAGTTGCCGGCCATGCTCGGTGCCACCGACGCGACAGTGGTGCCCAGCCTCTACGAGCCGTTCGGCATGGTGGCGCTGGAGGCGGCGGCCGCCGGGGCGCCCCTCGCCGTGGCCCGCACCGGCGGTCTCGCCGAGATCGTCGAGCCCGGTGTCACCGGGGTGACGTTCCCGCACAGCGACCCGGACGCGCTCGCCGGAGCGGTCGGTCAACTGCTCGGTGACGAGGTCTTCGCCCGGCGGGTGGCCCGCCGGGCCCGCACCATGGTCGGCGAGCGCTACGGGTGGGCCACCATCGCGGCCCGTACGGCCGCCAGCTACGCCGCCGCACGCAGGGAACACGGCCCGTTGCAGGCCCGTCGGGCGGCAGCCCAACTGGCCGGTGGGCGCACCCGGATTGCCATCCCCGAGGGCAACCTTCTGGCGCGCGACGGCCACGCCGCCTGCTGAGCCGAAGCGGACGACCGATTGGTGACTTCCGATCCGCTGGTTAGGGTGTAGCCCGGACAGCGGCTGAGGAGGTGCGTGCGCAGGTGCTGATCGCGGATCGGTACCGGCTGCTCGACCTGGTGGGTCGCGGGGGCATGGGCCGGGTGTGGCGTGCCCGCGACGAGATGCTGCATCGCGAGGTCGCGGTCAAGGAGATCGTGCCGCCGAGTTGGCTGGCCGATCGCGAACGGGACGAGTTGCGCTCGCGCACCCTGCGGGAGGCGCGCGCCGCAGCTCGACTCAACCACCCCGCCGTGGTCCGGCTCTACGACGTCGTCGCGGTCGACGGCAGCCCATGGATCGTGATGGAGTACGTCCCGTCCCGCACCCTTCAGGACGTTGTGGACGCCGAGGGGCCGCTCGAACCGGCCCGCGCGGCCCGGATCGGCCTGGCCGTGCTCGACGCGCTGCACGCCGCGCACACCGCCGGGGTGCTGCACCGCGACATCAAACCGCAGAACGTGCTCGTGGCGCACGACGGGCGGGTGATGCTCACCGACTTCGGGCTGGCCACCTTCGACGGCGGCGACGGTGCGATGACCCGCCCCGGCATGGTCCTCGGCTCCCCGCAGTACGTTGCCCCTGAGCGAGCCGCCGAGGGAGTGTCCACGGTGGCTGCCGACCTGTGGTCGCTCGGTGCGACCCTGCACGCCGCGGTGGAGGGTCGCTCCCCGTACGCCCGCAGCACCGCCATGGCCACCCTGAGCGCACTGGCCGCCGGACCGCCGGACCCGGCTCCGCACGCCGGGCAGCTCGCGCCGGTCCTCGCCGGGTTGCTGCGCCGCGACCCGCACGACCGCCTCGACCACGACGCGGCCCATCGGCTGCTCACCGCCGCGGCGACCGGGCGCACCGAACCGACCGCCGAAGGGTCGACAGGTTCGGGCGACCGGCCCGAGGCGCATGACCCGGACGACCAGGACCTCACGATCCCGTTGCCCGCGCCCGAACCGCCGGCGAACCCGGGCGACCGGGCTCTGAACGCGCCGGCTGACACACCACCGGCCTCCCGCCCGCCAGCCCGGCAGCGCACCATCCGCCGGGCGGCGTTGATCGCCGTGGCTCTGGTGGTGGCCGCCGCCGCCGGCGTGGGCACCGCGATGGCCGTCACCGGTGACGAGCCCAGGGGCACCGCCAGCCGGCCCACCGCACGGCCGCCGGACGGTGGTGGCGGCCCGGGCGGGCCGGGCCCCGGTTACGACCCCGACCGCCCCGGCCCACCGCCGGGAGGCCCGGGCATTCCTCCGCCACCCTTCCCGTGTGTCCGTCCGAAGGCGGCCGGTGCGCCCGTGCTGGCCGGCGCCCCCGCGGCGGGCGAACGGTTCCGCCCGCCACCCGGCTGGGTCTGGCACGCCGACACCATCGGGTTCCGGGTTGCGGTGCCGGCTACCTGGTACTACTCCCGCGACGGCGCGGTGGCCTGCTTTCAGGACCCGACCACCGGCCGGGCCTTCAGCGTCGCCAGCGGCGACGACACCGACCCGCTGGTCCGACTCCGCACGGTCCGCGACGTGGCTGCCCAGGCCGGCGCCCTGCCGGGGTACGACGAGATCCGGCTCGCCGCCGCCGACGGAGGGGCGGAGTGGGAGTGCCGCTGGCAGGCCCCGTACGGCGCATGGCTGCACGCCCGGCAACAGGTCGTCGGCGCAGGCCGGTGGACGCTGGCCTGGATCACCGACGACAGGGACTGGACCAAGGCCAGCTCGGACTGGACGACAGTGCGAAACAGTTTCCGACCACCCCCCTGACCTGCACCGTACAGTCATGATCCGGACTACCGTCCGGCGTGGATCGAGGCCGCTCAGCGGATGAAAAGAGCGGGCGCGGTAGCTATCGTGTAACCCGGGGTGACCAAGGGGGAGCGACCGTGCAGCAGTTGCTGATCGCGGGTCGGTACCGGCTGCTCGACCTGGTCGGCACCGGCGGGATGGGCCGGGTGTGGCTTGCTCGCGATGAGATGCTGCATCGCGACGTGGCGGTGAAGGAGGTCGTGCCGCCGTCCTGGCTGGCCGAGGCCGAGCGCGAGGAGCTGCGACTACGGACACTGCGCGAGGCTCGCACCGCCGCGCGGCTCAACCACCCCAACGTGGTCCGCATCTACGACGTGGTGCACGACCGGGAGAGCCCCTGGATCGTGATGGAGTACGTGCAGTCCCGGTCGGTGCAGCAGATCATCAGCGCCGAGGGGCCGCTGAGCCCGCAGCGCACCGCTCTTGTCGGGTTGGCGGTGCTGGCCGCGTTGCGGGCCGCGCACACCGCCGGGGTGCTGCACCGCGATGTGAAGCCGCACAACGTGCTGGTGGCCGACGACGGCCGGGTGGTGCTCACCGACTTCGGGCTGGCCACCTTCGACGGTGGTGAGGGTGCGATGACCGGTCCGGGCACCGTGCTCGGCTCACCGCAGTTCGTCGCCCCCGAGCGGGCCCGCGAAGGGGTGTCGGATCCACGCACCGACCTGTGGTCGCTGGGCGCGACGCTCTATGCGACGGTTGAGGGCCAGTCCCCGTACGCCCGGTCGAGCGCGATGGCGACGCTCAGCGCGCTGGCCACCGAGCCGCCGGACCCGATGCGGCGGGCCGGGCCGTTGCGTCCCGTGCTCCTCGGCCTGCTGCAACGCGACCCCTGGCGGCGGTTGACCGCCGCGGAGGCGGAGCCGCTGCTGCGGCAGGCGGCCGCGGAGCCCGACCAGCCGGCCGCGCCACCGATGTCCTCGGCGGTGGCGGCGCTGCGGAGCGCGGGCCGTACCAGGTCGCCCGCCCCGGTGGACACGGCCGGTGCGCCCGACCACCCGCCGACGTCGGCCGGTCGGCCGGCGAGCCGCCCCCGCAGACGCCGACGACGCCTGATCGCTCTCGGCGGCGCGGCCACCGCTCTCCTCGTCGCCGGCGGCGTCACCGTGGGTCTGGTCTACCGCAACGACGAGCGGACGCCACCGTCCGGTGCCGGTGGGGGCGCGTCGAGCGCCCGGCCGGCCGCGTTCGCCTGCGCGACACCACCGCCACCGCCGCCGACGTCCACTCCGGTGGCGTCGGTCGCGCCGCCGACCGAGGCACGGTACCGGCTACGCGACGGCTGGACCTGGCACGACGACCCGACCGGCTTCCGGATCGCCGCGCCGGTGGGCTGGGCGCGCTGGACGGAGGGGTCGGTGACCTGCTTCCGGGAGACGGGCGGGGCCCGGGTGCTCAGCGTCGAGTCCGGGCCGGTGCGGGCCGACCCGGTGGCGTACTGGAAGGCCGAGGAGGCGCGACTCGCCACCGGTGACGGGCTGCTCCCCGGCTATCGCAAGGTGGACATCTCCGCGATGGACATCTTCGAGGGCGGCGCTGTCTGGGAGTGCGGCTGGGAGAACGCGGCAGGCGAACAGGTGCACAGTTTCCGGTTGCTGGCCAACACCTCGGCCGAGCGTTCCTACACCGTCTCGTGGTTGACAAAAGAGTTCGACTGGCAGGTCAACGCGGCATACTTGCCGATGATCCGGCAGAGCTTCACCCCCGCTCTCTGACGGCGTCCGATGTGGACCTTCCGGGTGATGCCCCTGCGACGCCGAGGCTGACTACAGTGGCGTAGTTTTGGGCGCTCAAGATCCCTGGGGAGGGTGAGACGAGATGATGGGACCACAGCACGCGCTGTCCGGCGCGGCGGTGTGGTTGGCGGGGTCCTGGGCACTGGACCATTTCGCCGACTACCACCAGTCGCCGCTCGCGTTGGCGGTGGGCACCGCGGTGTGTGCCGGCGGCGCGCTCTTTCCCGACCTCGACATGTCGGGCAAGGTGACCAGGAACCAGGGTGGGGCCACCGTGGCCCGCACCTTCGGGGTCTTCTCGCTCTTCGCCGCCGAGGTGATGGAGAAGATTTCCCTCGGGGTCTATTACGCCACGAAGCTCAGCAGGGACCCGCGTCGCAACAACGGGCACCGGACGCTGACCCACACCCTGCCGTTCACCGTGCTGGTCGGCTGGGGCACCACAGCGCTCTGCGCCGCGTACGGCAAGTGGGCGGTCATCACCATCCTGTTCTTCATGTTCGGCCTGGCGCTGCGCGGGCTGTTCGACGAGTGGGCGGAACGCGCGGGCTGGGTGATCATCACCCTCGCGTCGGCCGGGGCGGCCTGGTTCACCTTCGCCAACCTGCCGGGCGGTCGCGGCTATCCGCTGATCGGCACGGCCCTGGGGGTGGGCTGCTTCGTGCACATCCTCGGCGACATGATCACCCGAGCCGGCGTGCCGATCCTCTGGCCGATCCCGATCAAACGCCGAATGTGGATGATGATCGGCCTGCCGAACAGCATCGCCCTGCGGGTCGGCAGCAAGGCCGAGGTGGTCGGGATGCGCATCGCCCTGACCGTCGTCTCGGCGCTCGCGACCGTCGGCCTGATCGCGCCCTCCGTGCTGAGCCGGTTCGACATCGAGATATGACCGATCCGGCACCGGAGCCGCCGCCAGCCGCCGACGCGCGGGTGCCGGCATTCTGGCGCGGACTGGGCCTGCCCGGCCTGGCCGACGTGCACGTGCACTTCCTACCGCCGCGCCTGCTGCGCAGGATCTGGGCGTACTTCGACGCGGCCGGCCCACTGGTCGGCACCGAGTGGCCGATCCGATACCGGTGGAGCGACGCCGAAAGGGTCGCGTACCTGCACCGTCTGGGCGTGCGGGCGTTCAGCGCCCTGGCGTACGCCCACCGGCCGGGCATGGCCGCGGACCTTAACCGGTGGTCGCTGGACTTCGCCCGGGTCACCCCGGGCTGCCTGCCCTCGGCCACCTTCTTCCCCGAACCGGACGCGCCCGGTTACGTCGAGGCGGCGCTGGCCGACGGGGCCCGCGTGTTCAAGGTGCACGTCCAGGTCGGCGGCTTCTCGCCGACGGATCCGGCGCTGGACCAGGTGTGGGGGACGCTGTCCGACGCGGGTGTGCCGGTGGTCGTGCACGCCGGGCACGCACCCGTGGGCACCGCGCACACCGGCCCGGAGCAGTTCGGCGAGCTGCTGGCCCACCATCCTCGGCTGACCGCCGTGGTGGCACACCTCGGCGCCCCGGACTATCGGGCGTTCCTGGATCTCGCGGAGGCGTACGAGCGGGTCCGGCTGGACACCACGATGGCCTTCACGCCCTTCTTCGACCAGTTCGTCCCCTTCCCCGACGACGAGCTGCCCCGGCTGCGCGAGTTGGGACTGTCCGGCAAGGTGCTGCTGGGCAGCGACTTCCCCAACATCCCCTACCCGTACGCCGACCAGCTCACCGGGTTGGCCCGGCTCGACCTGGGCGACGACTGGTTGCGCGCGGTCTGCTGGAACAACGCGGCCGCGATGTTCGACCTGACCTGACCCGCCGCGCCGTCCCCGCACCCCCGCACCCCCGCACCCCCGCACAACTTCCCGGATGTTGCTGCCTCCGGCTCGCGCAAGGCAGCCCCGTGCTCAGCCGGTGGAAGCAATCTGGCTGGTCAGCAGCTCGGCGAAGACTTCTTTGGGTTTCTTGTAGCCGAGGATACGGCGGGGTCGGTTGTTGAGTCGGTCGGCGATGGCGTTGAGGTGGTCGTGGTCGTTGGGGATGACGGTGCCGCGGGGTAGGTATTCGCGAATCCACCGGTTGGTGCTCTCGTTGGTGCCGCGTTGCCAGGGACTGTGGGGGTGGGCGAAGTAGACGTCGATACCGGCGGCGATGCTCAGGGCGGCGTGTTCGGCCATTTCGGTGCCGCAGTCCCAGGTCAGGGTGCGGCGCAGGGCGTCGGGCAGACCGGCGATGCCGGTGGCCACGGCGCTGGTGACGGTGGGGCTGTCTCTTCCTGATAGCGGGATCAGGATCAGGAACCGGGAGGTGCGTTCCACCAGCGTGGCGGTGGCGCTGGCGCCGTTCTTGCCGATGACCAGGTCGCCTTCCCAGTGCCCAGGTACCCGCCGGTCCTCGGCCTGGACGGGCCGCTGATCGATGAACGTCGGGTTCGGGATCTTCGGCGCCCGCGACGCCGGCGAACGCGCCGGGCGACGGTTCCTGCGGCCACTGCGCAACCGCAGGTGCTGCCGTGCCAACTCCCCGACCGGCAACGCATACATCCACGTGTAAATCGCCTCGTGCGACACCCGCATCGCCTCGTCCTCGGGATAGTCCACCCGCAACCGCCCAGCGACCTGATCCGGCGACCAACCCTCACCCAACAACGCCACCACCACCTCCCGCAGCCGCGCGTCCAACTCCAGCTTGCACGGCTTCGGCCGGCGCCGCGCCCGCTGCGCCTGCCGCTGCGAACGCCACGCCCGATAGAACCCCCGCCCACCACCCCGACAAATCTCCCGCGACACCACACTCGGATCCCGACCAATCCGCGCCGCAATCTGCTGACCCGAGAGCCCTTCAGCGATCCCCCGCGTGATCTCTTCCCGGTCCACCACCGTCAACGGCCTACGACCCGCCACGCCCCACCAGCCTCTCAGCGATCACCCCGCCGAAGAGACCAACGAACGACAAGATCGATTGCTACGACCACCTGAGCACGGGAGCAACATCCCTGATGTTGCTCGGATCTTGCGCACCGGATCACGCGACGCGACCGGCTGCGGGGCACTCAGACGGCACCCGAATTCTTTTCGACATCGGCTATTGACGTCGCCGTAACAGGTGGCCTAGCGTCCTGTCGAACCGCTTAGTCGAAGCGTTTCGACGGTGAATTGGGAGCGATCCCAACCCCCGGCCCGAGGAGGTAACGCGATGGCCACCATGCACGACGTCGCCCGCCTCGCGCAGGTCTCGGTCAGCACCGTCTCGTACGTGCTCACCGGCACCCGGCCGATCTCGCAGGCCACCCGTAACAAGGTGCTCGCGGCGATGGCCGAGCTCGACTACCAGCCCAACGCGATGGCCCGCGGTCTGGCCAGCCGGCGCAGCCGGATCCTCGGCCTGCTGATGCCGATGGACGAACGCGGGCTCGGCGCCACCGAAACGGCCTTCGTCACCGGTGCCGCCGCGGCGGCCAGCGCCGCCGGCTATCACCTGGTCCTCTCGCCGGTCGGCGGGGGTGACCCCGGCGAGCTGCGGCGACTGGCCAGCCAGCGGATGCTCGACGGCGTCGTGCTGATGGAGGTCCAGCTGGCCGACGAGCGGGTCACAGTGCTCCAGGAGGCCGGCGTGCCACTGGTGTTGATCGGCCGCACCGGTGACACCAGCACGCTCTCGTACGTCGACATCGACTTCGACCAGACCGTCCGGGATGCCGTCGCGCACCTGGTCGGCCTCGGGCACCGGCAGATCGTCTACGTCAACCACTCGGCCGCGACGCTGGCCAGCGGCTACGGGCCCGCGCTGCGTACCCGTGACGCCTTTGCCGCGGCCATGACCGGGCACGGCCTGGAGCCGGTCATGATCGCGGCCGAGGACAGCGCCGCCGGCGGGCGGGCGGCCCTGGCCGCCGCGTTCGCGCAGGCCCCGGAGCTGACCGCCGTGCTGGCCATGAACGAGACCGCGATCTTCGGCATCCTCGGTGAGCTGAGCGGCCGCGGGCTGTCGGTGCCCGACGACGTCTCCGTCGTCTCGATGGTCACCTCGCCGCAGGTCGCCGAGTTGGCCACCCCGGCGCTGACGGCGATGACCTCACCCGGCTCGGCGATCGGTCGGATCGCGATCGAGGCGCTGACGCGCCACCTGGATGACCCCGGCGACCACCGTCACCAGCAACTGCTGCCGTGCGCGTTGGAGATCCGGGGCTCGACCGCCGCACCACGAAGCCGCCAACCCATGGGGGCTGACCAGTAGGAACAGCCCGCCGCCGCGCTGCAACGCGACGACGGGCCCAGTGAAGTACCGGCTAGATACTCGACGAGGAGGATCGTAATGCAGCGATTCCGTCGGCTCGTCGCCGCGATCGCCATAGTGGCGACCGCGACGACCGCCATGGCCGCCTGCGGCGGTGACGACAACGGGGACGACAGCGACGCCAAGACCCTCAAGCTCTGGCACTACGAGAGCGAGAACAGCGCCATGGGGGTCGGCTGGAACCGGGCCATCGAGCTGTTCAAGGCCGAGCACCCGGGCGTCGAGGTGCGCTTCGAGCGCAAGGCGTTCGAGCAGATCCAGCAGAACGCGGGCATGATCATCAACTCGTCCGAAGGCCCGGACATCATGGAGTACAACAAGGGCAACGCGACCGCCGGCCTGCTCTCCTCGCAGGGCCTGCTCACCGATCTGAGCACCGAGGCCGACAAGCGCGGCTGGGCCGGCAAGCTCAGCCCCAGCCTGCAGACCACCGCCCGCTACAGCGACAAGGGCGTGATGGGGTCGGGCAAGTGGTTCGGCGTGCCGAACTACGGCGAGTACGTCACGGTCTACTACAACAAGGACCTGTTCCAGCAAAACGGCGTCAAGGTGCCGACCAGCATGGCCGAGATGACCGCCGCGATGGACACCTTCGTCGGCAAGGGCGTCACCCCGCTGGGCATGGCCGGCGCCGAATACCCGGCCGGGCAGCTCTTCTACCAGCTCGCCCTGTCCAAGGGCGACCGGCAGTTCGTCGACAACTACCAGCTCTACAAGAACCCGATCGACTTCAAGGCCGACCCGCTCAAGTACGGCGCGGACACCTTCGCCGACTGGGTGCGCAAGGGCTACGTCGCGAAGAACTCGGCCAGCCTCAAGGCCGAGGACATGGGCACCGCCTTCATCGGCGGCAAGGTTCCGATGATCGTGTCGGGTAGCTGGTGGTACGGCCGGTTCAAGGCCGAGATGAAGGCCAACTGGGACACCTTCCTCTTCCCCGGCAACACCCTTCAGGCCGGCTCCTCCGGCAACCTCTGGGTGGTCCCGGAGAACAGCAAGGCCAAGAGCCTGGCGTACGACTTCATCGACATCACCCTGCGTCCGGAGATCCAGGACCTGATCGGCAACAACGGTGGTGTTCCGGTCGCCGCCGACGCGTCGAAGATCACCGACCCGAAGGACCGCAAGCTGATCGAGGACTTCAACACGGTCAGCAAGTCCGACGGGCTCGCGTTCTACCCGGACTGGCCGGTCCCCGGCTACTACGACGTGCTGGTCTCCGGCTTTCAGGGCCTGATCAACGGCTCGAAGTCGCCCGACCAGGTCCTCGACACGATCGCCAAGCCGTACGCCGATGGCGTCAAGGAGATCACCGGCAAGTGACACGGCGAGCGGCGGGCGCGACCGGCACAACCGACGCGCCCGCCCGCCCCGCCGGGAAGGATCTTCCATGGCAGTCTCCGAGACCCTCGCCACCACCCAGCCGGCGGCGGCCCCGACCCCACCGCCACCCGGCCGCAGACGTCGCGGCCGCAACGCGGCGTACTGGCTCTACCTGCTCCCCGGAGCGGTGCTCTTCCTCCTGGTCATCGGTGCACCGCTGGTCGGCACGCTCTACCTGTCGCTGACCAAGTGGTCCGGCATCGGCGACCCCCGCTGGGTCGGCCTGGACAACTACCAGCAACTGCTGCACGACGACGTGTTCTGGGCGTCGTTCCGCAACACCGTCTGGATGATCGTCGCGATGGTGGTGGTGCCCACAGTGCTCGGGCTGCTGCTCGCCGCGGTGCTCTTCGACGTCATCGGGCGGCGGTTCAAGCCCCGCACCGCCGCCGCGCTGCGGGCCGCCTTCTACCTTCCGCAGGTGCTGCCCGTCGTGGTGGCCGGCATCGTCTGGGGCTGGATCCTCCGCCCCGACGGCGCGTTCAACAGCCTGCTCGACGCGGTGGGTCTCGGCGCGCTCCGCCACGACTGGCTCGGCGACCCGGGCACGGCCCTGCCGGCCGTGATGGCGGTGATGATCTGGGTGCAGATCGGCTACCCGGTGGTCGTCTTCATGGCGGCGCTCCAGCGGGTCGACCCCGAGTTGTACGAGGCGGCCGAGGTCGACGGCGCGAACTGGCTGCACCGGTTCCGGGCGATCACCCTCCCGCAGATCCGGCCGGAAACCTTCGTGGTGGCCCTGACCTGCACCATCGCCGCGCTGAAGGTTTTCGGGCCGATCTTCGCCCTGACCCGGGGTGGTCCGGACAACGCCACCAACGTCCCGTCGTACTTCGCCTACTACACGTTCTTCAAGAAACTGCAGGTCGGCTACGGCTCCGCGATCTCCACGGTGCTGACGCTGATCATCGTTGTGGTGGCCGTGGTCTTCATCTGGATGCAGGCCCGCAGCGAGCGCCGGGACCGGGGGTTCTGAGATGGCCGTGACGATCACTGGAGCCGCCGCGCCGGTCCGCCGGCCCGTACCCGACCGCCACCACCGGGGCGTCAGCCGCTGGGTGGTGCTCGCCCTGGTCATCCTCGGCGCGCTGGTCATGCTGGTGCCGTTCGCGTTCATGCTGCTCAACGCGTTCAAGTCGCCCGGTGACTACTCGTCGGGCGGGCCGCTGAGCTGGCCGAGCGAGTTCTACACCAAGGGTCTCCGCACGTACTGGACCGAGGTGAACTTCCCGCTCAAGCTCTGGAACTCGGCGCTCATCGCCGGTTCGGTGGCGGTGCTCGGCGTCGCCGTGTCACTGCTCAACGCGTACGCCCTGGGCATCGGTCGGGTCCGCGGCCGGCTCTGGATCGTCGGGTTGTTCCTGCTGGCCAACATGCTGCCGCAGGAGGCCCTGATCTACCCGCTGTACTACGTGGCCAAGGAGGTCGGGCTCTACAACACCCGACTCGCGGTGATCATCATCTTCACCGTCATCCAGAGCGCGTTCGGCACCTACCTGCTCGCCTCGGTGATGGGCACGTTCCCGCGCTCACTGCTGGAGGCCGCCGCGCTGGACGGCGCCGGCAAGTGGACGGTGCTGTGGCGGGTGGTCTTCCCCAACCTGCGGCCCACCCTCGCGGTGCTGCTCATCTTCTTCTTCATCTGGACCTGGAACGAGTTCCTCATCCCGCTGGTCATGCTGATCGACAACCAGACGCAGACCATCCCGGTCGCGCTCGCGTCGTTGCAGGGCGACCGGCTGATGGACGCTCCGACCACCAACGCCGGCGCGCTGATCAGCCTCGTGCCGGCCATCCTCTTCTTCCTCATCTTCCAGCGCACCCTGGCGCGCGGCATCACGGCAGGAGCCGAGAAGTGAAGTTCACCGACGGGTACTGGCAGCTGCGCCCCGGCGTCAGCGTCCTGCGCCCTGGCGTCGTGGAGTCGGTCGAGCCGGACGAGCGTGGCTTCACCGTCTTCGCACCGACCGGCCAGATCAACGGACGCGGCGACACCCTCAACCGGCCCTTGGTCACCGTCCGGTTCTTCTCCCCCGCCCCCGGCGTCATCGGGGTGACCATCGCCCACCACACCGGCGGGCTGCCCCGAGAACCGCACTTCGGGCTGAGCACCGGCGACACGCACCCGGTCACCGTCGACGTCACCGGGATCAGCGCGACGCTGACCACCGGTGAGCTGACCGCGCGGGTCGCGCTCGTCGACGGGTGGCGGGTCGACTTCCTACACGGCGACCGGCTGGTCACCGCGTCCACCGGGCGCAGCATCGGCGTCGTCACCGACGCCGAGGGCCGCCGGCACGTGCACGAACGGCTCGCGCTGGGGGTCGGCGAGACGGTGTACGGGTTGGGCGAGCGCTTCGGTCCGTTCGTGAAGAACGGGCAGACCGTCGACATCTGGAACGCCGACGGTGGCACCGCCAGCGAGCAGGCGTACAAGAACGTGCCGTTCTATCTCAGCAGCGCCGGTTACGGCGTTTTCGTGGACCACCCGGAGCACGTGTCGTTCGAGGTCGGCTCCGAGGTCGTCACGCAGACCCAGTTCAGTGTCGAGGGGCAGTCGCTCACCTACTACGTCATCAACGGGCCCAACCCGAAGGACGTGCTGCGCCGCTACACCGCGCTCACCGGCCGACCGGCCCGGATCCCCGCCTGGTCGTACGGGTTGTGGCTGTCCACGTCGTTCACCACGGCGTACGACGAGAAGACCGTGACCGAGTTCGTCGACGGGATGGCCGAGCGCGGGCTGCCGCTGTCGGTGTTCCACTTCGACTGCTTCTGGATGCGCCAGTTCCACTGGGTCGACTTCGTGTGGGACCCGGAGACCTTCCCCGACCCGGAGGGGATGCTGCGTCGGCTGCACGAGCGTGACCTGAAGGTGTGCGTCTGGATCAACCCGTACATCGCGCAGCGTTCGTACCTCTTCGAGGAGGGCCGCGAGGCCGGTTACCTCGTGCGCAACCCCGACGGTTCGGTCTGGCAGTGGGACAAGTGGCAGGCCGGCATGGCGCTTGTCGACTTCACCAACCCGGACGCGGTCCGCTGGTTCACCGGCAAGCTCAAGGCGCTGCTCGACATGGGCGTCGACTGTTTCAAGACCGACTTCGGTGAGCGCATCCCGACCGACGTAGTGTGGCACGACGGTTCGGATCCGCAGCGGATGCACAACTACTACTCGTACCTCTACAACAAGGCGGTCTTCGAGCTGCTGGAGGCCGAGCGGGGCAAGGGCGACGCGGTCCTGTTCGCCCGCTCGGCCACCACCGGCGGGCAGCAGTTCCCGGTGCACTGGGGCGGTGACTGCGAGTCGACGTTCGCCGCGATGGCCGAGTCGCTGCGCGGAGGGCTGTCCCTGGCCGCTTCCGGCTTCGGCTACTGGAGCCACGACATCGGCGGCTTCGAGGGCACTCCCGACCCCGTGGTGTTCAAGCGGTGGGTCGCGTTCGGTCTGCTCTCCTCGCACTCCCGGTTGCACGGCTCAGGGTCGTACCGGGTGCCGTGGGCGTTCGACGACGAGGCCGTCGACGTGCTGCGGCACTTCACCCAGCTCAAGCTCCGCCTGATGCCGTACCTGGCGGCCGCCGCCCTGGAGGCGCACCGCGACGGGACGCCGATGATGCGGCCGATGGTCGTGGAGTTCCCGGACGACCCGGCCACGACGCACCTGGACCGGCAGTACATGCTCGGCCCGGACGTGCTGGTCGCCCCGGTGTTCAGCGCCGACGGTGACGTCACCTACTACGTGCCCGCCGGCACCTGGACACACCTGGTCAGCGGCGCGCAGGTCACCGGCCCGGCGTGGATCACCGAGAAGCACGGGTTCGACAGCCTGCCGGTGCTGGCCCGGCCCGGCGCGGTCATCCCGTTCGGCTCCCGTGACGACCGACCGGACTACGAGTGGGCCGACGATGTGCGCCTGCGGCTGTACGCACCGGCCGAGGGGCAGCGGACCCGCGTACGGGTACCGTCACCCGGGGACGGGCCGGGCGCCGAGTTCGACGTGCGCTACGAGGACGGAACGGCCAGTGCCGCACTGGTCGCCGGCACCTCGACGGGCTACATCTGCGAGATCCAGGGGACTGAACGATGACGCGACACCACTTCCCGGAGAGCTTCGTCTGGGGTTCGGCGACGGCCGCGTACCAGATCGAGGGCGCGGCCACCGAGGACGGGCGAGGGCCGTCAATCTGGGACACCTACAGCCACACACCCGGTCGTACGCTCAACGGCGACACCGGCGACGTGGCCGCCGACCACTACCACCGGTGGGCCGACGACCTCGGGCACATCGCCGACCTGGGCCTCAGCGCGTACCGGTTCTCCATCTCCTGGCCACGGGTGCAGCCCGGTGGCTCGGGCCGGTTCAACCAGGCGGGCATCGACTTCTACTCGCGGCTGGTCGACGGGCTGCTGGAGCGGGGCGTCCGCCCGGTGGCGACGATGTACCACTGGGACCTGCCGCAGGAGCTGGAGGACGCCGGCGGCTGGGCGACGCGGGAGACCGCGCTGCGCTTCCAGGAGTACGCGGCGGGCATCGTCGGTGCGCTGGGCGACCGGGTGCACACCTGGACGACGCTCAACGAGCCCTGGTGCTCGGCCTACCTGGGCTACGCCTCCGGCGTGCACGCGCCGGGTCGGACCGAGCCGGCGGCGGCGCTGGCCGCGGTGCACCACCTCAACCTCGCGCACGGTCTGGCCGGCCGGGTGGTCCGGGAGCTGGCCCCGGCCGCCGAGCTGTCGGTGACGCTCAACCTGCACGTCATCCGGGGGGCGTCCGACTCCGACGAGGACTCCGACGCGGTACGGCGGATCGACGCGTTGGCCAACCGGGCGTTCCTCGGCCCGATGCTCGACGGCGCGTACCCGGCCGACCTGCTGGCCGACACCGCGTCGGTCACCGACTGGTCGTTCGTCCGTGAAGGCGACGAGAAGCTGATCGCGGTGCCGCTGGACGTGCTCGGGGTCAACTACTACTCCAGCACCCTGGTCCGGGCCTGGGACGGGGTGTCGCCCCGCTCCGACGCCGACGGGCACGGTGCGTCGACGTCGACGCCGTGGGTCGCCGCGGACAACGTCGACTTCCTGCCGCAGCCCGGCCCGTACACGGCGATGGGGTGGAACATCGACCCGCCAGCCCTGACCGAGCTGCTGCTGCGCCTGCACCAGGCGTACCCCAGCCAGCCCATGATGATCACCGAGAACGGCGCGGCGTTCGACGACGTGGTGGAGGCCGACGGGCGGATCCACGACGACCGGCGGATCGACTACCTGCGTCGGCACATCGGCGCGATGGCCGACGCCCGCGAACAGGGCGCCGACGTGCGCGGTTACTTCGTCTGGTCGCTGCTGGACAACTTCGAGTGGGGCTACGGCTACGACCGCCGCTTCGGCATCATCCGGGTCGACTACGACACCCAGGTCCGCACCTGGAAGGACAGCGCCCACTGGTACCAGCGCCTGGCCGCCACCGGAAAGCTGGACTCGGCGCAGGACTGAAGTACCCCGCCACGCCCGCACCGAGCTTGCGGCCATGTCCTGACGAGCGTGATGCCTGTGAGTCATCCTGATGACTCACAGGCATCATTCCGGGAAGCCCGACGCAACGCCTCCTGGACCGTCGGTTCGACCCGGAACCGTCGGGAACGCGCTTTCGCCGATCACGGCCGGGGCAGGTCGGCGCAGAGCTTCCTCGGGAAGGCCGGCTCGGTGGTGCGGACACGTCCGCACCCGGCCTCCGTCGAGTTGGCGATCGTTTCCCAACCGCCCTGGCCGGCCCATTGCAGAAAGTAGCGGCGCACGTTGACCGACGCGTCGCAGCCGGGCCGCGCCTCGGCACCGCAGGGCACCGGATCAAACGGCACCGTCATGACCAGCCAGGTGCCGTCGCAGCCCTCGACCGATCCGGTCGAGTGCCGGGACACGTCCATGCCGCGGACCACGACGCCGACCCACGCCTGGTCACAGTGGTCCTTCGGCATCGGACCACAACCGAACGTCGGGTCACAGCGCTGGTACTCCGCACCGTCGGGCTTCCACGGCTGCTCGTTGAGCACGACAGTCCGGCCGGCAATCGGCCCTGGCGCTGTCAACGTCACCTCGCCCGGCGTGTGGGTGGGACAGGCCCCGACCACCCCGGACAGGCGCGAATCCTGCACCACGTTGGCGTAGATGAGGTTGTTCTCCTCGGTGAAGTAGGTGATTCGCGGATTCCGGGAGCAACCATCCGCGTCACCCAGCAGCGCCACGGTCAGCACGAGCGAGCGCGGATCCGCGCCGGCCCGGACGGCCGTGACATCAGTCTGGTAGGTGGTCCAACCGGTGTCTGCGGCCGGGCCGACCTGCACGGGCTCGTCGCCCGGCCTGGCGCAGCCGACGAGCACGGCCAGGCACAGCAGGGCGGTGGTGAGTCGACGCATGCAACGAGTATCGCCAGTGGACGACCCGGCACATCCGTACGGATACTCAGTCCGCCTCAGACCCCGACCCGCTGCGGCGGGACGGTCAGGCCGTACAGCTCCATCAGCTCGGGGGTGTCGGCCCGACTGCCGTCCGCCACCGAGTCGCAGGCGATGTCGACGATCTGGTCCTTGTGCGCCAGCAGGTACGGTCGGGCGCCCACGTCCGCGCTGGCGAGGGTGGCGATGCCGGGCCAGTGCCGACGGCCGAAGAGCATCGGGTAGCCGCGCAACCCGTCGTAGGTGGCGCAGACCAGCACGTCCGGGTACGGCAGCGCGGCCACCCGGCTGACGGCCGTGACGGTGAGACCCGGCATGTCGACCGGGACCACCACCACCGCCTCGATCCCCTCGTCGTCCATGGCGGCCAGGCCAGCCCGGATGGACGAGCCGACCCCGGTGCCCCACGCCTTGTTGATCACAACGGTGGCCTTGCCCAGGTCGGCGGTCTCCTGGACCTGTTCCGCGGCGGCGCCCAACACGACCACGATCTGCTCGCAGCCCGCCTCGGTCATCGTGTCGATCATCTGATTGACCAGGGGTTTGTCACCCTGGTGCAGCAGTGCCTCAGGACCACCGATCCGTCGTCCACCACCCGCCGCGATGATCATTCCTGCGATCCGGTTCAGCTGCGCCCCCTCCAGCACGGGACCGACCGTGACCGGCCCGTCCCTTCCTACGGACACTGCAACGAGGACGGCCAGCCGCGGGTGGCGGGGCGAAAAGGAGAAATAGCGCAACCGTTACACGCCCGGCACCTGCCGGCACGGACACTCCGTCGGTCAGGCCGCGTCGGCGTAGCAGTCGACGATGGACAGGTCGAGCGGAAACCGCACCGGCGTCGCACCGAAGAGCAGCGCGGAGGCCCGCTCACCGGACCGGTTGACCGCCTCGGCGACCGCAGCCGCCTGATCAGCGGGAGCATGCACGACCACCTCGTCGTGCTGGAAGAAGACCAACTCGGCGTCGGTGCCGGACAACTCCGTCCGCAGCGTGGCCAGCAACGTGGAGGCCCACTCCGCGGCGGTGGCCTGGATGACGAAGTTGCGGGTGAAGCGACCTCGGGACCGGGCGGCACGGGCCCGGGGACCGCGCGGGTCGGCCGCCTCCTCTGGATCGGATGGGACGTCGTCGGGATCACCGAACCCGGCCGAACCCGGCGGGCACGTCCGCCCCAGCCACGAGCGCACCAGCCCGCCCGCCTCACCGGTGCGCGCCGCCGACTCCACATAGGCGAACGCCGTCGGGTAGCTGCGCTTCAACACTGCCAACGCGGGCACCGCCGCCCCGCCGGTCTGCCCGTACATCGCCCCGAGCAGGGCCACCTTGGCCTTGGCCCGGTCACCGCCGAACGAGTCACGCGCCAGCGCGGCATAGAGGTCGCCGGCCCCGCCCGCCGCTGCCAGCCGCGCGTCGCCGGACACCGCCGCGAGCACCCGAGGCTCCAACTGGCCGGCGTCGGCGACCACCAGCCGCCAGCCCGGATCGGCCACCACCGCCCGCCGGATCACCTTCGGGATCTGCAACGCGCCACCGCCCCGAGTGGCCCAACGGCCGGAGACGACCCCACCCGGCACGTACTCCGACTGGAACCGGCCGCCCTGCACCCACTGCTCGCGCCAGGCCCAGCCGTGAGCCGTCCAGATCCGGTAGAGCTCCTTGTATTCCAGCACCAGCGGCACCGCCGGGTGGTCCACCCCGCGCAACACCCAGGCCCGGGTGTTGGGCAGCTCCACGCCGACCCGGGCGAAGGCCTTCAGCAGCTCCGCCGGGGAGTCGGCGTGCAGGCGGCGTACGCCGAGCGCGCCGGCGATCTGAGCGGCCAGCTCGGCGAGCCGTCGCGGCGGACCACCGACCGGGGACGCCTCGCCGAGCAGTTCGTGCAGGATCTCGTCGTGCACATCGGCCCGCCAGGGCAGCCCGGCCATGCCCATCTCCACAGCGATCAGCGCGCCGGCGGACTCGGCGGCCACCAGCAACCGGAACCGGCCCGGGTGCTCGGTCGTCGCGATGCGGGCGAGCTGGTCGGCGTACACCTGGGTGAGTGCCTCGATGCCCGGGCCCGACGGGCCGGGCAGGGTGTCGAAGAGCGCGCCCTGGCCGTGCCCGGGCGGCGCGGCGGCGCGCGGCGGCGGGTCGGGCGGCACCGCCGCGCCGGTCAGCCGGGCCCAGGCCGCAGCCAGCGAGCGCGGCTCGCCCCAGCGGCCCGCGTGCCCCAGCAGCAACGCCTCGGTCAACTCCACGTCGTGACAGCGATCGACCCGGACGCCGGCGCGCAGCAGCGTCGGATAGACGGACGCGGCGCCGGACCACACCCAGCGCGGATGCTCGGCGGCCTCCCGCGCGGCGACCGCGGCGACCAGGTCGGTGACGGCCTCGGCCGGGCCGGCCGGCCGGCCGACGGCGTCCAGCGGGCACAGCACTCCCCCACCCCGCTCGTCGGACACCACCGCCACCAGCACGAACGTGATTCTGCCTCCCCCGTCCGACAGAAACGGAGGCGCACCTCACCTGTTTCGGGACGGTGCGGTGTCGGGGGCGCTCGGTAGCGTGACCTGGTGCCTCCGCAGATCCCTCATCCCGATCCTGGCACTCCGGACACCCGCGGACCGATGCGATACCTGTGGTGGCTCACCCGCCGCCAACCCTGGCGGGTGCTGCGCGGCAGCCTGTTCGGCACGGCCTGGATGATGGGCCTCTCGGCTCGGCCCTACCTCATCGCCCGCGCCGTGGACGACGGGTTGCGCACCCGCGACATGCGTGCCCTGGCGCTCTGGGTCGTGGCGATCGTCGTCGCGGGACTGGGCCTGTCCTACCTGGGCATCATGCGACACCGCACGATGACCTTCATCCGGGAGGACGCCAAGGCCCGCTCGGCGGAGGTCCTGCTGCGCCACCTTTCCCGGATCGGCGCCGTGCTGCCGCGCCGGGTCGCCGCGGGCGAGGTGTCCACCATCGGTGGCTCCGACATCGACTGGACGGCGCAGGTGCTGACGCTGACCGGGCCGGGCGTCGGGGCGGTCGTCGCGTACGGGGTCATCGCTGTGGTGCTCTGGTCGATCTCCCCGATGCTCGCGCTCTGCGTGCTGGTCGGAGTGCCGGTGGTCGGGCTGGTCGTCGGGCCCCTGCTGCGCCGCCTGGAGCGGGCCGAGTCGGTCTACCGCAAACAGCAGGGAGCGCTCACCGCCCGGTCCGGCGACATCGTGGCCGGCCTGCGGGTGCTCGCCGGGGTGGGCGGCCGGGATCTGTTCGCCCGACGGTACGCGGCCAGGTCCCAGGAGCTGCGCGCCGAGGGCTACCGGGTGGGCGCGGTCTACAGCTGGATCGACGCGGCGACCGTCGCCATCCCGGGGCTGTTCCTGGCGGCGGTGGTGTGGCTGACGGCGCGGATGGCGGTGACCGGTGACGTCACGATCGGCGAACTGGTTGCCGTCTACGGCTACGTGGCGACCCTGATCGTGCCGGTCTGGTTCCTGCTGGAGGGCAGTCACCAGCTGATCCGGGGACGGGTCGCCGCCCGACGGATCGCCGACCTGCTCAACGTGGCCTCGGACGACGTCGGCGGTCCGGGTCGTCGGTGGTCGGGCTCGGTGCCCGACCCTCGCCGACCGGGAGCCCCGGCCGCGCCAGCCGGCCCGGCCGACCTGCACGACCCGCTGACCGGGCTGACCGTACGCGCGGGCTGGCTGACCGGCGTGGCCGCCGACGATCCGGCGGAGGGGCTGGCGCTGGCCGACCGGCTCGGCCGGTACGTCGTCAGCGACACCACCTGGGGCGATGTGCCGCTGACCGGGGTCGCCCTGGACGAGGTCCGCTCCCGGATCATGGTCGCCGACCACGACTCGTACCTCTTCGCCGGGACACTGCGCGACATCCTGCGCCCCCTGGTCGACGACGACGACCACCGGATCGGCGCGGCCCTGCGGGCCGCCTCCGCCGAGGACGTCGTCGACGCGCTGCCCGCCGGTCTGGACACCCCGATCGACGCCCGGGCCCGGACGCTCTCCGGTGGTCAGCGCCAACGGGTACGCCTGGCCCGGGCGCTCCTCGCCGAGCCGGAGATTCTCATCCTCGTCGACCCGACCTCGGCGGTGGACGCGCACACCGAGGCGCGCATCGCCGAACGGCTGCGCGCAGCACGGGCCGGGCGGACGACAGTGGTGATCGCCACGTCGCCGCTGCTGCTGGGCCGGACCGACCTGGTCGCACACCTGAGCGGCGGCCGGATCACCGCCACCGGCAGCCACACCGACCTGCTCGACTCCGACGCCGGCTACCGGCACCTGGTGGCCCGTGGCAGCGACGATCCCGACATCGAGGCCGCCGACACCGAGGAGGCGTACCGGTGAACCGGCTGCCGGTGGCCGACCGCCGCACCGTACGCCAGGCGTTGCGGGACATGATCGGCCGGCACCGCCGCGCGGTCGGGATCGTGCTGGCGCTGCACAGCGCCGCCGCGGTCGCCGGGCTCGCCCCGCCATGGCTGCTGGGCACCATCGTCGACCGGGTCACTGCGGGCGCGGGAGTGGCCACTGTGGACCGGCTGGCGCTGGCCATCGCCGGTTGCGTCCTGGTCAGCGCGTTGCTCTCCCGATACGCCCAGTACGCCGGTCACCGCTTCGGTGAACGGGCCGTCGCCGAGCTGCGCGAGGAGTTCGTCTCCCGGACTCTCGGGCTGCCGGTCTCGGTCGTCGAGCGCGCCGGCTCCGGGGACCTGGCCACCCGCAGCTCGGTCGACGTGGCGACGGTCGGCACCACCGTCCGGGACGTGGTGCCCACCATCGTCATCGCCGGGGTGCAGTTGACGTTGCTGTTCGGGGCGGTCTTCCTGCTGCATCCACTGCTCGGGCTGGCAGCGCTGGCCGGGCTCCCGTCGATCGTGACGGTGACCCGCTGGTACCTGCGCCGGGCCAGCTCCGCGTACCTCACCGAGGGCGCCGCCGCAGCCGAGCTGACCGAGACGCTGACCACCACCGCCGAGGGTGCCCGCACCGTGGAGGCGCTGCGACTGACCGACGACCGGATCCGGCACGGCACCGGCCGCATCACCCAGGTGTGGCGGGCCCGGCGGGCGACCCTCGCGCTGCGGACGGTGTTCTTCTCGATCGTCGAGGCCAGCTATCCGCTGCCGGTCGCCCTGGTCCTGCTCGTCGGCGGTTACCTGTTCTCCAGGGACATGGTCACGCTCGGCGCGGTGGTCGCCGCCGCTCTCTACCTGCAACAGGCGATCGAACCGTTGGACCGGCTGTTGCAGTGGACTGAGCAGGCGCAGCGCGGTTTCGCGTCGTACGCCCGGGTCCTCGGCGTCGGCATGGTCCCGGCGGAACCGACGGGCCGGACGACCACGTCGCGGGGAGAGCGGCTCGTCGTACGCGGGGCGCGGTTCTCCTACTCCGGCGGCCCGGACGTGCTGCACGGCATCGACCTGGAGGTGCAGCCCGGTGAGCGGCTGGCCGTCGTCGGTCCGTCGGGCGCCGGCAAGTCCACCCTGGCCCGGCTGCTGGCCGGGATCGACGCGCCACGGCAGGGCGTCGTGAGCATCGGTGGCTGCCCGATCACCGACCTCGACACCGCCGAGCGGCGCCGCCGCATCGCCCTGGTCACCCAGGAGCACCACGTCTTCATCGGCTCGGTGCGGGACAACCTCTCGTTCGCCGCGCCGGACGCGTCGGACGAGCAGATGCGGGCCGCGCTGGTCACCGTGGGCGCGGACTGGTACGACGACCTGCCGGCGGGGTTGGACACCGCGATCGGCGACGGCGCCCGGCAGCTCGGCGCCGCGGAGGCCCAGCAGCTCGCGCTGGCCCGCCTGGTGCTCGCCGATCCGCACACGCTGATCCTGGACGAGGCGACCGCCGCGCTCGATCCGAGCACCGCCCGTCGGACCGAGCGGGCGTTGGCCGCCGTGCTGGCCGGACGGACCGTCATCGCGATCGCGCACCGGCTCAACACCGCGCACGACGCCGACCGGGTGGCCGTGCTGGCCGACGGTCGGATCACCGAGATCGGCAGCCACGATGATCTCGTGGCTGCCGACGGGGCATACGCGGACCTGTGGCGCTCCTGGCACACGCAGGCCGACGAGCGGCTGCGGTGACCGGCTACTTGACCGCGCCGGAGGTGAGGCCGGCCTGGATCTGGCGTTGGAAGACCGCGTACACGATGATCATCGGCAGGATGGCGATGGTCAGCGCGGCGAACAACCCGGACCAGTCCGCCTCGTAGCCGGCGTTGACCGAGATGTCGGCGATGCCCTGGGTGAGCACCCACTTGTCCTTGGCGTTGGAGAGCAGCACCAGCGGAAGTTGATACTGCGCCCACTGACCGATGATGTTGAAGATCGCGACACTGATCAGACCGGGCTTCGCCATCGGCATCATGACCTGGAAGAACAGTCGGCTGTGCCCACAACCGTCGATCATGCCCGCCTCGGCCACCGACGACGGCAGCGTCTTGAAGAACGCGGCCAGGAAGAACACCGTGAACGGCAACGAGTACGCGGTGTAGACCAGCACCACACCGGTGTGGGTGTCCAGCAGGCCCAGGTTCTTCACCACGAAGAAGAGCGGCACCAGGGCCAGGAAGACCGGGAACGCCAACCCGGAGACGAAGAGGTAGTAGACCGCCCGGTTGCCCCAGAACTTGTAGCGAGCCAGCACGTACGCGGCCATCGAGCCGAGCAGCATGGTGAGGAACGTGCTGCACGAGACCACGATGACGCTGTTCAGGAAGTACCGGCCGACGTTCGCCTTGGTCCAGGCCCGCCCGAAGTTCTCCCAGCGCAGCTCGGCCGGGAGCGTCCACGGGCTGCTGAAGATCTCGCTCGTGTTCTTGAACGCGGCGAGAAAGGTCCAGAGGATCGGCACGATCACGATCACCGCCCAGACGGCGAGCGCGATGTGCCCCAGGCCGGCGAAGAGCCGTACCTCCGAGCGGGGGCCCTTACGCCCCGGCCCGGCGGGGTCGGACGGATCACCGGTCTTCGGCGGTAGCGCCGCCGGGGTCGGCGGCAGCGTCGACTGCGGATTCATCAGTACTCCACGCTTTCCCGCTTGGTGAGCCGCAGCGTCAGCGCCGCGAACGTGAGGGTGAGGAAGAACAGCGCCACGCCCATCGCCGAGGCGTAGCCGTACTTCGAGTAGACGAACGCGTTGCGGTAGATCTCCATCGCCAGCACGGTGGTGGCGCCGTCCGGACCACCGCCGTCCACCGAGAGCACCGCCACGATGGCGAACGCGTCGAACGCCGCGATGCCGAGATACACCCAGGCCACCTGGAGGGTGTCCCACAGCAACGGCAGGGTGACCCGGAAGAACAGGGTCACCTTGGTCGCCCCGTCCATCTCCGCGGCCTCGTAGATCTCACCCGGGATGGAGGCCATCCCGGCCGAGAAGAGCACCACGTAGAAGCCGACGGCCTGCCAGACGAGGACCGCGATGATCGACCAGAGGGCCAGGTTCGGCTTGACCAGGAAGAGGATCGGCTCCAGGCCGAACTCCATCAGCACGCCGTTGATCAGGCCGGACTCGTTCGGTCGGTACACCATCTGGAACAGCACCGCGATGATGGCCACCGCGAGGACCTGGGGGAAGAAGAACACCACCCGGTAGAACTTCGCCCCCCAGACCCCCTGGCGTTGCCCGCCGCTGCTCTTGCCGCCCACGTTCAGCAGGAAGGCGAAGAACAGGGCGATGGCAACGGTGATCAGCGGCAGGGCAAGCAGCAGTACGCCGTGGTGCTGGACCGCCTTCCAGAAGGCCCCGTCGTCAAGCAGCCTCCGGTAGTTGTCGAACCCCACCCACTGCGGGGCGGACAGCCCTCGCCAGTTGGTCATCGAGATCTGGAACGCCTGCGCGTATGGCCAGATCACGAATGTCACGTACAGCGCGACCGGGGCGAACAGGAACCCGATCACGAATGGATACTTGCCGTGCCGCATGACCCTAGCTCCGATCGATCAGCGCTTGAACTTGGCTACGGAGCTGTCCTTCTTGATCGCGTCGGCGCGCTTCTGGATTCGCTCCACGAAGGCGTCCGCGTTGATCCGGCCGAACATCAGCTCGTTGGTGGCGGTCCGCGCCTCCGTGTCGAGCTCCTTGTACCAGCCGTCGAAGTACAGGTTGAACACGTCCTGGCCGGCCGCCTTGAGCGCGGCCTGCGAGCTGGCCACACCGGGCGGGAAGGCGAAGCCCTCCGAGCCGGCGGTGACCACGGTCGGGGCCTTGACCACCTCGGTGAAGCCCTTGGCGCCCGCCTTGGACAGCATCTGGCGCATGTACTCCAGGCCGCCCTTGGGGTTCTTGCTCTTCGCCGAGACGAAGTAGCCCTCACCCGCGGTGGCGCGCAGCGCCGTGGCCGGCATCTTGTCCGACGCGGTCAGGCTCGGCACCGGCATGAGCTGGTAGTCGAAGCCGGGCGGGGTGTCCTTCTTCTGCTCGCCCTCCAGCCAGTCACCGCTGGGGTAGAGGGCCACCTTGTACTGGTTCTGCCGCAGCTGCACGTCGGTGTGCTTGAGCCCCTCGAAGCTCTTGTCGCTGAACTTCGCGCCGACCTCGGCCCACGCCGTGGCCGCCTGCTTGATCGCGTCCTGCTTCCAGGCGCCATCCTCCAGGTTGTCGATGTTCTTGAGAACGTCGACGCCACCGATCTTGGCGGCCTGGGTGAGGATCACGTTCCACTGGTAGTAGGCCGCGTTCGCCCCGGCGTAGCCGTACGGGGTGATGCCCTTGGCCTTGATGGCGGTGAGCAGGGTGATGAAGTCGTCCCACGTCTTCGCCGGCGCCCAGCCGTTGTCCTTGAACAGCTTGGCCGAGTACCAGATGCCGAAGACGGTGGAGACGTAGTACAGGACGTACGGCTTGCCGTTGAACGAGCCCGCCTCGATGGTGCCCGGCACCACGGTGTCGCGGACCTTCTTGGATGCGTCGTCGACCGACGGGGCGTCCCACAGCTCGGTGAGGTCCTGGAGCTGACCGTCGGCGACCAGCGCGCCGAAGTCCATCAGCTTCTCGCCCGAGTTGTTCACGAACTCCGGCGGGTTGCCGGAGGCGAACCGCGGCTGGAGCACTGTGGAGACGGCCTGGGTGGCCTGGTGCTTGACCTCCGCCTTGGGGAACGCCTTCTTGTACAGCGGCTCGTGCACGTCGGTGGCGTACTTCTCGCCGTAGCCGCCGTTGAAGATGATCACCTCGATCGGCGCGTCCTCCTTGACGCCCAGCGGGTTGGCAGCGTTCTTGGTGCCGCCGGCGACCTGCTCGTTGTCGTTGTCGCTGCCGCTGGTGGCGCAGGCGCCAAGCAGGCCGATGGCCGGAGTGGCGAGCATGCCCACGGCGGCGGCGCGACGCAGAACCGTGCGACGGTCGAGTGCGGCCGGGTGTTCGGGGGTAAACGACATCGTCGTGTCTCCTTGTGAAATTCGGGTCATGCCGTGCGCCGGAGGCGCCCGGCGTACCGCGACTCGAGGGCGAGGTTGTGCTCGTCCCCGCCGGGGACGTTGGCGGAGAGGTAGATAGGGGGTACCTCCCCTGCCTGGTGGAACCGTCGTACGACCTCCGCGGTCAGCAGCTGCGCCAGCAGCGCCGTGGTGACCGAGGAGACCGCACAGACCGCGCCGCCGCCCTCGAGCGGCAGCAGTGCATCGCCGTACGGCGCGCCGTTGTCCAGCACGACGTCGGCGAGGTCGGCGAGCCGATGCCCGGACGGGTGCCGTGGGGCGACCCGCGCGGTGTGCTCGACCGAGGTGACCGCGATCAACGGGTGACCGCGCTCGGTGACCAGCGCCGCCAGCTCGACCACCGAGCCGTTGATGCCGGACTGGGACGCCACCACGAACACGTCGCGCGGCTGTGGCGCCGCGAGCGCGTAGATCTGGTGGGCGATGGAGGGGTCGCGTTCCAGTTTGGGGTCGGCGAGCACGTCGCGCGGGGCGTCGCCGTGCATCACCAGGTCCCGTACCGAGAGCCGGTTGGTGGGGACCAGCCCACCGGCCCGGGCCACCAGCTCGGCGGCGAACGCCTCGGAGTGCCCTGCGCCGAACGCCTGGAGCACCCCACCGCCGCGCAGGCTCTCGGCGATCAGGTCGGCGGCCCGGGTGATTCCGTCGGCCTCCGAGCCGAGCAGCCGGTCGAGCACGGGGCGGACGGCGTCGGCGTACCCCTGGGCGCTGATCATGAGACGGATCCCTTCGCCGACTTGTGCCCGTCGACGGCCTGCGCGGTGCGCCGGAAGGCCGCGTGCGCGCGGTCGTGCGTGCGTTGGGCGACGGCGATGTAGAGCAGGTCGAGCACCACGAGCTGGGGGTGCCGCGCGGAGAGCGCATCCGGTCGGAAGGTGGTCGCCTGGCTGGCCGTGAGCAGCACGATGTCGGCCAGCTCGGCCAACGGGGAACGGGGGAAGCCGGTGAGCGCGACGGTGGTGGCACCCCGGCTGCCCGCCTCGGCGAGCATCTCGATCGTCTCGCGGGTCTGCCCGGTGTGCGAGATGCCCAGTGCCACGTCCCCGGCGCGCAGCAGCGCGGCGCTGGCCAACCCCTCGTGCACGTCGTTCCACGCCCACGCGGCCACCCCGATGCGGTGCAGGCTGAACTGCATCTCCTCACCGACCAGGGCGCTACCGCTGGCGCCGAAGATGTTCACCCGGTTGGCGCCGGCGATCGCCACCGCGGCCCGCTCGACCTCGGCGAGATCGAGAAGGGTGGCCGTGTCGTGCATGGCCCGCGTGTCGGCGGCCATGATCTGGTCGAGCACCCGGGCGAGCGGGTCGCCCGGCTGGATCTCACGTCCGATGTCGATGGTCCAGCCGGCCGAGCGTGCCCGGCCGGTCTCGGAGGCGATGCCCAGCCGCAGGTCGGCGTATCCCTCGAAGCCCATCACCCGGCAGAAGCGGGTGATGGTCGCGGGTGAGGTGCCGCTCCGCTCGGCCAGCTCGACGATTGTCGAGCGGGCGGCGGCCTCCGGGTCGCTCAGCACGTGCTCGGCGACGCGGCGCAGGGCGCCGGTCAGTTCGGCGAGCCCGTTGCGGACCCGGGCCAGCACCCCGTCGGAGGTCGATCCGAGGGCGTTGCGCCGGTCGATCGCATCGGCGTCGACCACCGCGGTCCCCGCAGCGGTGTCCACCTCTTGATCAACCATCGACGCCTCGCATTTTCGAAGGACTGTTAACTGTTAGTGGTAAAATTTCTTACTAAACGACTGTCTATGTCAAGACCGTGGGCGAAGTTTTCAAACTGTTACCTGGTGCACAGCCCGCCGCGCCCGCCAGGATTTGCCCTCGACGGCGTCGCCGACCAGCATGAACAGTCCCGATCGCCGTCAGCGCAAGGAGACCCGTGCCGAAGCTCGACACCGCCGTGGTCGGTCTCGACATCGGCGGTACGTCCACCCGGGCGACCGTCCTGACCCTGACCGGGCAACGCCTCGGCACCGGTCGCGCTGGCGGCGGCAACCCCACCAGTCACGGCGCGGAACGTGCCGCCGTCGAGCTGCTGACCGCGCTCCGCGAGGCGCTCAGCGACGTCGACCCGGCACGGGTCGTCGCCGGCACCATCGGTCTGGCCGGCGCCGGCCGACTGCTCGCCGACCCGGCCGGACGAGCCGCCTTCGACCAGGCCTGGCAGGACGCGGGCCTGCGCTGCCCGTACGCGGTGCACGGCGACGCCCTGGTCGCGTACGCCTCCGGCACCGCCGCCCCGGACGGCACCGTGCTCATCGCCGGCACCGGTGCGATCACCGCGCAGGTCCACGACCTGCGGCTCGACCGGATCGCCGACGGCCACGGCTGGCTCCTCGGCGACGCGGGCTCGGGCTTCTGGCTCGGTCGCGAAGCGGTCCGCCGGCTGCTCGCCGACCTGGACGCCGGGCGTACACCCGGCACGCTCGCCACAGCGGTGCTCACCGAGCTGGTGGGCAGCGCCGAGATCGCCCCCCGCCCACGGGACACCGTGGACGCCACCATCCAGGCCGTGACCCGACGGGCCCCCGTCGAGCTGGCCCGGCTCGCGCCGCTGGTCGTCGACGCCGCCACCCACGGCGAGCCGGTCGCCACCGCGCTGATCACCGAGGCCGCCGCCCACCTGGCCGAGAGCGTGGGCCGCATCCGCGCGGCCCGCGCGGCGACACCGGTCGTCCTCGGCGGCGGGCTGCTCACCGCCGACACCCCGCTCGCCGCCGCCGTCCGGGTGGAGATCGCCCGCCAGTGGCCGGACGCGCCGCTACGGACCGCCGGTGACGGCGCCGCAGCCGCAGCCTGGCTCGCCGCCCGCGACCTCCCCGAGGTGACCGACCCGGCCGCCCTGCACGCCCGCCTCTTCCCCGCCCCCTGACCCCCCGCCCCACCGTGCGCCCCGCCCGCACGCCCGCGCACGCCCGCGCCCGCACGCGCAAGGTCCGCGCACTTTCGGTGAAGTTGCTGCCTCACGGCGCGCTGAGGCAGCAGTTTCACCGAAGTTGCGCGGATCTTGGGACGGGCGGGCGGGGACGGGCGGGTGTGGGCTCTACTTGAGCTGGCCTGCGGTTAGGCCGGCCTGCACCTGTCGTTGGAACGCCACGTAGATCGCGAGCACCGGCAGCACCGCGATGCTCAGCCCGGCGAACAGCCGCGCGTAGTCGCCGGCGTACCCCTGGCTGACCGAGAGCGCGAACAACCCCTGCGCCAGCATCCACTTGGAGTCGT
Source organism: Micromonospora sp. A202 (assembly GCF_006715105.1). NCBI lineage: Bacteria > Bacillati > Actinomycetota > Actinomycetes > Micromonosporales > Micromonosporaceae > Micromonospora > Micromonospora sp. A202. Next base: position 4,527,965 of record NZ_VFMP01000001.1, read on the forward strand.
CGCCCTGCATCAGCACCTGCGGCAACAGGAACTGATTCCAGTGGCTCAGGAAATTGAAGATCGCCACACTGATCATTCCCGGACGCGCCATCGGCAGCATCACCCGGAAGAAGAGCCGGAAGTGACCGCAGCCGTCGACCATCGCGGCCTCCGCCACAGTGGTCGGCAGGGTCCGGAAGAACGCGGTCAGGAAGAACACAGTGAACGGCAGCGAGTAGGCCGCGTACACCAGGATCAGGCCTTTCCAGGTGCCGAAGAGGCCGGCGTTGCGGACCACGAAGAAGAGCGGCACCAGGGCGAGGAACACCGGAAACATCAGGCCGCCGACGAACAGGTAGTAGACGACCTGACGGCCGCGGAACTCGTACCGCGCGAAGACGTACGCGGCGGTCGCGCCCATCAGCATGGTCAGGCTGACCGAGCCGGCCACCACCACCAGGCTGTTGAGGAAGTACCGGCCGATGTGCGCGCCCGTCCAGGCCCGCGCCCAGTTGTCCCAGTGCAGCGCGCCGGGGAGACCCCAGGGGTCGGACAGGATCTCACCGTTCGTCTTGAACGAGCTGATGAACATCCACAGCAGCGGCAGTACGGTGAGCAGGCCCCAGAAGACCAGGAAGCCGTGCGAGAGGACGTTGGCCACGCCGAGTTGCCGCCGCACCGGGCGGTCCCGTGTGGCAACCGGGGTCGGGGCGTTCACGGTAGGTTGATCCAGAGTGGTCACGAGTACTCGATCCGTTCGCGCCGGCCGACCCGCAGCGACAGCACCGCCACCGTGAGGGTCAGGAAGAACATCACCACGCCGATCGCCGAGGCGTAGCCGAACTTGGTCTCGCTGCCGAAGGCGGTGTCGTACATCCGTACGCCGATCACGTCGGTGGAGAAGTTCGGCCCGCCGTTGGTCATCAGCTGCACGAGGATGAACCCGTCCAGGGCGAAGATGGCGAGGTAGACCCAGGCGACCTGGATAGTGTCCCAGAGCAGCGGCAGCGTGACCCGGCGCAGGGTGGTGAACCGGGACGCGCCGTCGAGCAGCACGGCCTCGTAGATCTCCTTCGGCACTGCCGACATGGCGGCCCCGAACAGCACGACGTAGAAGCCGACGTTGCTCCAGACCATCACCGCCAGCACGCACCAGAACGCTGTGGCCGGGTCGCCGAGCCAGGTCGGCGCGGGCAGGCCGACCGCGCGCACGGCGCCGCTGAGCAGACCCTGGTTGGGGTGGTACACCTCTTTCCAGAGCAGCGCGATGATCACCACGGAGAGCACCTGCGGGAAGAAGTACACAGTGCGGTAGAGCGCCCCGCCGCGTACCCCGGTCACCCCGGCGCGGCCCTTGCGCCCGCCGAGGGCGAGCATGCTGGCGAAGAAGAGCCCGAGCACGATGGTCAGCACCGGCACCAGGCCCAGCAGGATCGCGTTGTTCTTCAGCGCGTTCCAGACGTAGTCGTCGTGCCAGAGGGTCCTGAAGTTCGCCAGGCCGACCTGGTTGGCGTCGGCGGAGTAGCCGAGCCAGTCGGTGGTGGAGATCTGGAACGCCTGCAGGTACGGCGAGACGACGAAGAACACGTACAGCAGCACCGGCGGCACCAGGAACGTGACGATCAGCGGCCACTTGCCATGTCTCACGAGGGGACCTTTCCGAAGGTGGTGCGGCCGGTGGGGGTAAAGAGCTCCCCCACCGGCCGGGCGGTCAGGCCGCTCGCTTGTACTTCTTGATCGAGCTGTCCTGGGCGATCGAGTCGGCGCCCTTCTGACACTGGTCGAGGAACTCCGCCGGGCCGATCCGGCCGCTGAAGAACTCGCCGCACGCGGCGTCGACGAGGTTGCGCTCCAGCTTCCGGTAGTAGTTGTTGTAGACCCAGTTGAAGCCGTTGGCGCCGGACGCGTCGAGGGCCTTGACCACGGTGGTCAGGCCGTACGGCAGCTCGACGCCCTCGGTGGCGCCGGCGACCACGGTGAGGCTGGCGACCTTCTTCGTGAAGTCCTGGGCGCCCTTCTTGGAGAGCATGGTGCGGAAGTACTCCAGGCCGCCGGCGAGGTTGCGGGCCTTGGCGGGCACCATGAACGGCTCACCGGCGGTGCCCCGGATCGCCTCGAACGGCAGTTTGTCGCCGCTGCCCAGGCTCGGCGTGGGCGCGATGGTCATGTTGAACCCGGCCGGGGTGACGTCCTTCTGCTCGCTCTCCAGCCAGGAGCCGCAGGAGATGAAGGCGGCCTTGCCCTGGCACCAGGCGGTCTGCGACTGCTTGTGATCCAGGCCGGACGAGCCGTCCAGGATGTACTTGTCCTTGACGATCTGGTGCCAGGCGTCCGCGGCGGTCCGCATCGACTCGGACTTCCAGGCGTTCGGTTCCAGGTTGTCGATGGCGGTCGCCACCGAGGGGCCACCGAGCTTGATCGCGGTGGCGATCACCGGCCAGCTCATGTAGCGCGGGTGCAGACCGGCGTACGTCCACGGGGCGATGCCGGCGGCCTTGATCTCCTTGCAGAGCGCGATGTGCTGGTCCCAGGTCTTCGCGTACTCCCAGGAGCGCTCGGTGAACAGCTTGCTGGAGTGCCAGATGCCGTAGGCGGTGTACGTGTAGTTGAGCACCAGGAACTTGCCGTCGTACGAGCCGACCTCGACCGCGCCGGGCAGCAGGGTGTCCCGGACCGTCTTGCCGGGGACGTCGAGGCTCGGCGCGGCGAGCAGCTCGCCGAGGTCGGCGATGGCGTTCTGACTGACCAGGCCGTTGAAGTCGATCTGGCCCGCACCGGAGTTGTTGACCACGTCCGGCGGGGTGCCGTCGACGAAACGCGGCTGGAGGGTCTTGCTGATCTCCTGCGTGACGGAGTGCTTGACCTTGGCCTTCGGGTACTTCTCGGTGTACATGGCCTCGTGGGCCTTTGCGTACTCCTCGCCGAAACCGCCGCCGAAGATCACCACCTCGAGTGGGGCGTCCTCCTTCACGCCGAGCGGGTTCTGGGCGCTCTTGGTGCCCTGGTAGGTGCTGGTGTCCTTCTTGTCACCACCGCCTCCGGTGGCGCAGCCGGTCAGCAGACCGGCGGCGGGGGTGGCCAGCAGGCCGGCGGCAGCGGTGCGCCGCAGAATGTCACGCCTGTTCATCGAGTCTCCTCGGGTCGGGTCGGGCGGACCGCCGATGTCAGGGGGACGGCGGCCGCCGCGCGAGGCACGTTGATTCTCTTCAGTTCATGCTCTGTTACTGAAGAATTTCTACGACAGCCGGCCCCGGACTTCAAGTCCTGACGGTCGAACCGTTATCGCCATCTGCGGCGGTCGGGTCGCCTAGCCTGGGGCGATGCGCCGTCTGCGCGAGCTGGCCGAGCGCACCCCGGCCGAGCGGGAACGGTACGTCGACCTACTTCGCGCGCTCGCCATCGCCATGGTCATTATCGGACACTGGGTCGGCACGGTCATCGAGCGCGACGCCGACGGACAGGCCACTGGGCACTCCGCGCTCGGCGATCTGCGGTGGGCGTACCCGTTGACCTGGCTGGCCCAGGTGATGCCCGTCTTCTTCCTGGTCGGCGGCTATGCCAACGCGGCCTCGCTGACCCGGCTGCGGGCCCGCGGCGGCGACGCCGCCGGCTGGCTGCTCGACCGCAGCGCCCGGCTGGTCCGCCCCACCAGCGTGCTGCTACTGGTCCTCACCGCCGCGGCGGCCGTCGCCTGGCTGGTCGGCACCGACCCGACCCGGATCCGCGAGGTGTTCTGGTTCGCCACCATCCCGCTGTGGTTCCTGGTCGCCTACCTGGCGGTGGTCGCGCTCACCCCACCGATGTACGCGCTGCACCGCCGCTTCGGCCTGGTCGTCCCGCTGGCGCTGGTCGCCCTGGTCGGCCTCGGCGACCTCGGCCGGCTGACCGGGCCGGAGGAGTGGAGCTACGGCAACTACCTCTTCGGATGGCTGGCCGTCCACCAGCTCGGCTTCGCCTGGCACGACACCCGCGCCGCACCGCCGGCCACCGGTCAGACCGCGCCGCCGTCCACCGACGCAGCCGGGCCGTCGGCGCACGAGCATCCGGGGGTACGCCGAACACTGCCCATCTCCCGCCGGGCCGGCCTGATGTTCCTCGTCGGCGGGCTGGGCGCGCTGGTGCTGCTCACCGTGCTCGGCCCGTGGCCGGTGGCCATGCTCAAGGTGCCCGGCGAACGGCTCGACAACGCCTCGCCACCCAGCCTCGCGCTGCTGGCCGTCGCCGCCGGTCAGCTGGGCCTGATCCTGCTGCTCCGAAACCCGGCGGAACGACTGCTGCACCGGACCCGCCCCTGGCAGGTGGTGATCGGGGTCAACCTGGTGGTGCTGACCATCTTCCTCTGGCACCTCACCGCCGTGATCCTGCTGATCGGGGTGCTCGACGCGACCGGGACGCTGCCCACCCCGGCGGTCGACTCCGCCGGCTGGTGGGCCTGGCGGCTGCCCTGGCTGCTGCTGCTCACCGTCGTCCTGTCGGTGCTGGTCGTCATCTTCGGGCCGGTGGAGGCGCGCAGTGGCCGGCACCGCACCGCTGGGCGGGCCGGCCCGTTCGGGGCCGCGTTGACCGTCGCCGGATACGCCGCGGTGGTGGCCGGGCTGCTGATCAACAGCACGACGGCGGCCCGCGCCCCGGAGCCGCTCGGCACCCCCGTCCCGGCGCTCCTGGCGTACGCGGCCGGGGCGGGCGTGCTGCGACTGCTCAGGTCGGGGTGGGGAACCCGAGGTTGACCCCGTCCGCCGCTCGACCGGCGGCCTCGACTGGTGACCCACTTTGCCCGGGTGAAGAAGCGCACCCCGTCCTCGCCGTGGGCGTGCGGGGTCACCGAAGAGCGAGGATTCCGACCGCCCAGGCCGACGGGTCAGGCTGGCTCGGGCGTGCGCTCCGATCGGTACGATCCGACGGTGCTCGAATTCCCCGACCCGCCACGATCAGGGCCGGTGCGCACCCGGCCTGTGCTCATCGGGCCGGGCGTTCCGCTGCCCGCCGGGGCCCCGGACACGTCCGCGATGATCGACGGGATCGAGGGATGGGTGGGCGCCGACCCGCTGCGCCAGCTGATCGACCGCTTCGGCGGCAGGTGGCCGGCCGGTGACCTCACCGACATGCTCCGGTTCCTCGACGACTTCTCCGCCGAACACTGGGACTTCCGGGGTGGCCGGGAGAGGCCCGACGCCCGGGAGCCGGATCTCGATTCGGGCACCGTCGAGCTGGTGCACGCCGCCGCCGCCGCGCTCGGGCTCGTCCAACCCGTGCCACCAGCCCAGCCCGCGTACGCCCACCTGGTGGTGCTGGGCGGTCTGGCGCACGCCTGCCTGCGCCGCGTCGCGTACGCCGCGCGCCTGCTGGACGGTGGGCTGGGGGTGACCGGCGAAGTGGCGGTGCTGGGCAGCTTCCGACCGCTCTCCGACCGGGAACACCGAATGTTGGCCGAGGCGGGGGTGCCCGGCTGTGTGACCGAGGTGGACGCCCTGGACGCGGCGGTCCGGCTGGCGTTCGGGGTGAGCACCCCGGCAGTCGAGGACGGGGTCGACGCGGATCACCCGCACCATTCCTGGTCGTCGCGCACCTATCTCCCGGCGGGTCTGCCACCGGTGCGGGTGCTCGCCGCGCCCTCCAGTGAACCGCACCGACGGCGCGCCCACACCGCGGACACCCAGCGGTTCTGGGCCGGGCACGTCCGCCTCGCCCCCGACGACGCGGTGCTGCTGGTGACCGCGCCGATCTACGTGCCGTTCCAGCACTGCGACGCGCTGCGCACCCTGGCCGTGCCGTACGGCTGCGGCATCGACACGGTCGGCGTCGACCCCGGTCTGGTCGACCTTGATCGGCTGCCGGAGCCGACGCTCAGCCCCGGCCGCTACCTTCAGGAGATCCGCTCGGCGATCCGCTCGATGCGCGCCCTGCACCAGGAGCTGACCGCCGGCTGACCGCCGTGGAGGGCCGGCGCACGGCGGGTCGCCGCGCACCGGCCCCGTGGACCGTGGTCAGTTCACGTAGACAGCGGCGTTGCCCTTGGTGCTGTCGCGCACCGGCGAGTAGGTCGCCGAGAAGTACGCGGTGCCGAAGCAGAGGGACGGACCGGAGAACTTGGTGAACGGCTGGTTGGTGAAGGTGATCGAGTTGGTCGTGTTGACCGCCGCGCCGGTGAGGCTGTTGGTGCTGGTCCGGTAGACGCAGGTGATCGTGCCGAGCAGCGATTTCAGCACGACGGTGCTCTGGACCGGCGCCGCCGTGGTGCCGGTGATCTTGACGACGCCGGCGCTGGTGACGGAGGTGGCGTACGGCAGGTTGTTGAGAGCAATGCTCTGCACCCCGGTGGTGCCGAACACGTTGGTGGTGCAGCTGCCGAAGCTCTGGGCGGTGAGGCTCTCGGTGGCGGTGCCCGGGGCGATCGGGTTGGTCAGCACCTTGGCGCTGAAGCTGGACGCGGCGCACTTGATCCCGGTGGTGCCGGAGGTGGAGTTGTAGAAGGTGGCGTTGGTGCCGGTCTTGAGGCTGGCCTGGATGACGTCGTTGACGGCGACGGCGGTGCCGCCGGCCGTGGGGTAGGTCAGCACGTTGCCGGCGAGCGCGGCCGACGGGTCGGCGGAGGCTGGCGTGGCGGCGACGAGACCGGTCAGCAGCGCGAGGGCCACGAGGCCCCCGCCGATTCTTCCGTACCTGAGCATGGTTTTTCCTTCCGCGGTGGGACGGGAATGAGCGGACCGCACAGGCGGTCACCGCCGGGCGGGGACGCCCGGGCGGGGATTGGGGCCGTCCGTGACGGACGGCGGTGGTGGAGGGTGCCGGGCGGCCGTCGGGACCGGCCGGCGGTGGTGGCGGAGGCCGGGCGGCGGTCAGGGCCGGCCGACGGTGGTGGAGGTGCCGCCGTTCAGGTGGCGGGCCAGCGTGGCGCACTGCGACGGAATCGCTTCACCTGCGCCTTTTCGGCCTTGGGAGGGCGCTCGTGTTCGGCGATAATGACAGCCATCGAGCCCTCCTTCGACGAGTCAGGGCGATCATCCGGGGAGATCACCATAGGTGACGGGACAACAACTGAGCGTGGAGAAAGTTATAAACCCCGGAGGGTCGTAAAGTCAACGCATCAAAGGCGGTCAATGAGTTGACCACGCAGAGCCAGCCGCATCCGGCGTCGGTGCCCCTCCCGGGCGCGCGTCCCGGCCGCGACCCCGACCGCGCGATCAAGCGCGGCCCGCGCCGGGTCTCCGCCGAGGCGGTGGCCGCGACCCAGCGCGACCGCCTCTTCGACGGGCTCGTGCACGAGGTGGCGACGAAGGGCTACGACAACGCTCGGGTCAGCGACATCTGCCACGCCGCCGGGGTGACGCGGCCCGCCTTCTACGCCCTCTTCACGGGCAAGGAGGACGCCTTCCTCGCCGCGTACCGACACGGCATCGCCGTGGTGTCACAACTGATGGACAGCGCCTACCACGAGGCGGGCCCGGCCTGGCCGGACGCCGCCCGCGGTGCACTGCGCACCCTGCTGGAGGTGCTGGCGAGCGTGCCCGCGTTCGCCCGGATGGCGCTCGTCGAGGTGGACGCCGCCGGCCCGGACGCCCGCCGGGAACGGGACGCGCTGCTCGGCAGCTTCCGCCGGTTCTTCGCCGACGCCGGCCCGGGACCAGCGGTCAGCGGCGTGGACCGCGAGGCTCTGGTGTCCACAGTGGTCGGCGGTGTCTACGCCACCATCCGCGGCCGCGTGGCGCAGGGTCGGGCGAATGAACTGCCGCAGTTGTTGCCGGTGCTCACCTACGCCTCCATCGCGCCGTTCCTTGGCACCGAAGGTGCGGCTCGGGCGACCCGGCCAATACGCCCGGACGACGGCCCGAGCACGGCCGCGCCCTGCGTGCCGACCCTCCAGCCCTGATCACACGGTCGGAAACCGCAGCGGTTTTTCACTTTAGACGCATTTCACAGATACCGCGTAACCGGCTGCCGCTACACGCTGTTGACCCGCCCTTTACTCGGCGGTAACTTCGGCTCTGCGCCTCGATACGCAGCATCCCGGGGTCGCAATTCCCATTGTCGCCAATGAATGATCTCTAAGGAGAGCCCCATGTCGGAGGAGACCGCACACATCGAACCCGGTCCGCCGCGCAGCGGTGTGCGCTGGCGCCGGTTCGCCGCCGCGTTCGGCACCGTCGCGGCGGGCGCCGCCGGCATGATCGTGCTCACCGCCCAGGGCGTGCTGGCCGCGCAGTTCGCCATCTCGGGCATGCCGTTCACCGTCACCGCCGACAAGCTCACCGGCACCGGGTTCGAGCAGTTCGCCACCCTCGACCAGATGATCCCGGACAGCCCCAACCAGGGCGACACCGGCGGGCAGGTCCTGGTGATGGTCTCGGCGATCGACAAGGCGGAGCTGACCAACCTCTGCCAGAGCATCAACCTGGGCGGCGTCTTCCTGAAGATCACTGCCGGCAACGGCGACAAGCCGGTCAGCGCCCGCACCCTTGTGGTCGACGGTGACGAGATCGCCGGCAACGCCTCCTTCAAGAACATCGACATCGGTCAGGATGCCAGCACCCTGGACAAGGTGCCCGGCGTGAAGGGCAACCCCGGCGTCTTCTCCCAGCAGGCGGACTCGATCGTCATCGAAAACCTGCGGCAGAACAACTACGCCACCACGGCCGCCGTCTTCAACCTGCCCAACCTGCGCATGGCGTTCACCCAAGACGGGTGCTGACGTGAGCGCACAACGACACCAGGCTGCGCCGGCCGCCCGCGGATCCCGCGGGCGGTGGCGCCGCTGGCGGCGAGGCCGCCCCTTCACCGCCGCGGTGCTGATCGCCCTCGGCGGCGCGGAGATGCTGGTGACCCTGCGCGCGCCGCTCGGGGTGCTGCTGCACGTCGGGCCGCAGGGGCTCGCCGCGTACCTGGTGCCCACCGTCCTGGTGCTCTGCGGGCTGTTGCTGATCACCAACCCGCAGCAGAGGGTCTTCTACTCACTTGTCACGCTGGTGCTCGGGCTGGTCTCCTGGTTGACCTCGAACCTGGGCGGCTTCGTCATCGGGATGCTGCTGGCCCTGCTCGGCGGAGCGCTCGCATTCGCCTGGACCCCGGACAAGAATCGCCCGCCGGTCGTCGCGGCGGAGCCCGAGGCACCGGAGCCGAGGGAGCCCGACGACGACGCCGACACCGTGCTGCTGCCCGGCATGCAGGCGCCGGACCCGACCCCGGCCGACCGGGGCTGACTCAGCGGGCGGTGTCGGCGACCGCCTGCGCGAAAACCTCGGAGCGGTGCTCGAAGTTGCGGAACCGGCCGTAGCTCGGCGCCGCCGGGGACAGCAGCACGACCCCGCCGGCCGGGGTCACCTCGCGGGACAGCCGGACCGCGTCCACCAGATCGTCGACCAGTTCGGTACGCACCTTGGGCAGGCCGGCGAGCGCCTCGACGATGCGGGTGCCGCTGTCCGGGATGCCGATCACCGTCAGCTCCCGCTCGGCCAGGTGCTCGGCCAGCGGCGTGTAGTCCAGACCCCGGTCGGTGCCCCCGACGATCACCGTCAGCGGCCGTCCGTCGTACGCGTCGATCGCGTGCATCGCGGCGTACGGGCTGGTGGCGAGGGTGTCATCGACGAAGGTCAGCCCGGACGGGTCGGTGATCTCGGTGAGCCGGTGGGCCAGCCCCTGGAACTCGGCGACCGCGACGGCGAGGTGGTCCTTGCCGGCCACCACGTCCATGCCGAGTGCGTCGAGCACGGCGAGAGCGACGCACAGGTTGCCCTCGTTGTGCCGTCCGACCAGCGGCAGTACGGCGCGCGGGAACAGCGCCTGGTCGCCGAGATGGAACCAGGGCATGCCGTCGAGGCCGGGGGCGACGTGGGTGGTGTCGGGGTGACCGGCCCGGACCACCGGCAGCTCACCCAGCTCGGCGGCGAGCCGGGGGTCGCCGCCGTTGACCACGATCGTCTGCGGGTTGTGGGCCAGCAGATTGAGCTTGTCGCGGTAGTACTCCCGCTCACCACCGTGCGCGTCCAGGTGCTCGGGGAAGAGCGCGGTGACCACCGCCACCCGGGGCGAGTCGGTGAGATCGCTGCACTGGTAGCTGGACAGCTCCAGCACGTACAGCTCCGCGTCCGGCAGGTCCAGGGTCGGCACCCCGATGTTGCCGCCGAAGACGTTCGGCCGGCCCATCGCGGTGAGCAGGTGGCTGATCAGGCTGGAGGTGGTGCTCTTGCCCTTGCTGCCGGTGACCCCGACGGTGCGCGCGGCGTGGTCGGCCATCCACAGCGCGGTGCCCTGAGTGACCATGACCCCGCGCTGGCGCAGCTCGACCAGCCACGGGTGGGTCTGGGGCACGCCCGGGGAGCGGACCACCACGTCGGCGGCGGCCAGCCGTTCAAAGCCCGCTTCACCGGTCACCAGCGGCGCCGCCTCGGCCAGGGGGCCGTCCCAGGGCAGCGACAGGAAGTTCGCGCTGTCGTCGACGGCGACCAGCTCGGCCGGGCCGTGCGCCGCGATGGCGGTCACAGCGGCCCGGCCCTCCCGACCGGTGCCCCAGACGGCGACGGTACGTCCGCGCAGGTCAGACAGGCGCACAGGGCTCTCCTCGGGGGTCACGGCGGCGGCAGGGCGGGCCCGGTCCGGACACGGCCGGACGAACCAGGGCCTAGTATGGCGTGTGCCCAACGAGCAGCTCCGGCGGATGGACGCCTTCACCTTTCCGTCCTACTCGATCGACTTCGCCACCGGCGAGGTGTTGTTCGACTACGCCCTGACCGGCCCGACCGGCGAGCAGCGATTCACCGAGGTGATCACTCTCCCGCTGCCGGCCGAGCCACCCTCGGACGAGACGGTGGCGACCCTCGGTCGGGTGCTGGAGGTGCTGCACCTCGTCGCCGGCGTCAGTTACTACAAGGCCGCCGCGCCGCCCCGACTCGTGCTGCCGGCGCCGCTGGGCGCGGCCACCGTCGACTACGTCACGGCCGTCTACACCAAGGGCCTCGCGGAGTACGCGTACCGCAACCAACTGCCGCACGTGCTCCAGCTGCGCCCGGAGGTGCCGGCCGGCTCACCGGAGCCCCCGCGCGTGTACGACGACTCCGACCGTCGCCCCCTCTCGGCGGTGGGTGGCGGCAAGGACTCGATCGTCAGCCTGGAGGCGCTGCGCCGCGCCGAGCTGGACCCGGTGCCGTTCTCGGTCAACCCGAACCACGTGATCGTCGCGGTGAACGAGGCCTCCGGGCTGACCCCGCTGGCCGCCCGACGGCGGCTCGACCCGGTGCTCTTCGACCTGAACGCGGCCGGCGGGCTGAACGGGCACATCCCGGTCACCGCCATCAACTCGCTGATCGCGGTCGCCACCGCGGTGCTGCACGGGCTGGGCCCGGTGGTGATGTCCAACGAGCGCTCGGCGTCCGACCCGAACCTGGTCTGGGACGGCCACGAGATCAACCACCAGTGGTCCAAGGGTGTCGAGGCGGAGGGGCTGCTGCGGGCGGCGCTGGCCGAGCACGCCGGCCTGACCGAACCGTACTTCTCGCTGCTGCGCTCACTGTCGGAGCTGCACATCGCCCGGCTCTTCGCCGAGATCACCCGGTACGACGACGTGGTGACCAGCTGCAATGCCGCGTTCAAGCTGCACGACGCGAGCGAGCGCTGGTGCCGTAACTGCCCGAAGTGCCGGTTCGTCTTCCTCGCCATGGCACCGTTCATGTCCCGCGAGCGGGTCACCCACATCTTCGGCGGCGACCTGCTGGCCGACCCGGAGCAGATCCCCGGCTACCGCGAGCTGCTGGGTGTGGACGGGCACAAGCCGTTCGAGTGCGTGGGCGAGGTCGAGGAGTCGGTGGTGGCTCTCGGCCTGCTCGCCGAGCAGGACCAGTGGCGCGACGCCCCGGTGATCCGAGCCCTGGTCGACGCCGTCCCGGCGACAGCCTGGTCGGCGGTGGCCCACTCGGACGTCTTCACCCCCGGTGGCCCCAACCACATCCCCCCAACCTATGCAAAAACCCTGATCCCCCTCCCCTAACCCCACCCGCACCCCCACCCCGCCCGCCCGCCCGCGTCGATCATGGAGTTGTGGTGGGCGTAACAAACGTTCTTGGGGCTTTTGTGGAGCACCACAACTCCATGATCGGCGGCAGGGGCGGGGCGCGGGGAGGTTCTTAGGGGGTTCGGACTGCTTCGAGGGCCAGTAGGGCTACGTGTAGGGACAGGCTGGCCTCTACCGAATCCAGGTCGACGTCGAGGATGCGGGCGATGCGGGCCAGGCGCTCGTAGAACGCCGGCCGGGACAGGTGGGCGGCGGCTGCGCCCGCGGTCTTGTTGCGGCCCTGCTCCAGGTACGCGCGCAGGGTGTCGAGCAACTGCTCCCGGGGGTGGCGGGCGTCGTATTCCAGCAGGGCGCCGAGTTCACGTTCCACGAAGGTCTGCAACCGGGGCTCGTCGCGGAGCAGGTGCAGCAGCCCGGCCAGCCCGACGTGCGGCAGCCGGAAGATCGGCAGGTCCCGCCGGTCCTGCCGGGCCGCCTCGGCGATCTGCCGCGCCTCGACCAACGACCGTCGGGCCTCGCGCAGGCTCCCCACCCCGGACCCGGCGGCCACGATCACCGCCCCTGGACCAGCACCGCGGTGCACATCGACAGCGAACGGCGCAGCTGACGATTCGGTGCCGGCCGTCGACCGGGGCACCTCGCCACCGGAGGTCGCCCGGCTGGCGGCGGAGTCGAGGCGTACCCGACGGAGTGCGCCGGCGAACGCGGACAGCGCGCGGTCCTCGGCGGCCGGGTCGGTCAAAGCCAGCAGCACGCCCACCGAGTTGTCGTCGACCGCGCTGGTCAGCGCGGTCAGTTTCGCCTCCCGCAGTGCCTGGCCGACGGCCTCGGACAGGTCCCGCAGCCGGGCCTGACCCGCCTCCGGGCCGCTCTCCCCGACCGGGTCCTCGACCCGGTGTCGGACCATCACGCCGACCAGGTGCCGGCGGTCGAGCACCACACCGAGCGCCTTGGCCCGCAGCGCGACCTCGTCCACCGGCCGGGAGTGGTCGAGCAGCGCGGTGAGCAGGGTGCGGTGGATCTGCCGTTCCAGCCCTTCGGCGTCGCGGCGGATCAGCCGGCCCAGCGCGAGGGTGGACGCGGCCCGCTCGATCAGGATGGTGAGTCGGGTGGGTGGGCCGACGGCCGGCTCGCTGGACCGAGTACCGGGAACGTCGCCGCTGGCCGGCCAGCGCAGCAGCAGGCGACCCCAGTCCTGCCCCCGCGCGCCGACGGCCGTGACCAGCCAGCCGTTGTCCGGGTCGTACGCGGTGCGCCCGGTCGGCCGGATCCGCCGGGAATGCTGCTCCCAACTGTCCAGCAGCAGCTCGGCGCTCTCGCCCGCCGGGTCGTACCCGAGCACCTGCCGGGACAGGTTCTCCAGGACCACGGGGCAACCGGACAGCTCGGCGGCCTGCCGGATGACCTCGGCGGCGTCCGCGCCCTCGACGGACAGGTCGTTGAAGCGCTGGTGGATCTCCTCGGTGGCGCGCAGCTCGGTGAGCTGCGCGTCGACGATCAGCGCGTGCACCGCCTCGGTGATCCGCACGAACGGGGTGGCCCGGCGCAGCTCCACCAGGGGCAGCCCGCGCCGCTCGGCGGCTGCGACCATCACCCGGGGCACCCCGCTGACGTAGCGACGGCCCAGCTCGACGACGAGCCCGGAGACTCCGACGTCGGCGAGGTCGCCGATGAACGCGCGCAGCCCCGCGTCGTCCCCGGGCAGGCCGATGCCGGTGGTGAGCACCAGCTCACCACCACCGAGCAGGGTGGCGATGTCCGGCACCTCGGCGACGTGCACCCAGCGGACGGGTCGGTCCAGCCCCGCGTCTCCGGCCACCACGCGCGGCGCGAAGTGGCGGACGGGGTCCAGAGCCAGGACCTCACGGACGGTAGGGAACACGGCCGACACGCTACCGTCCGTGACGCCGGATCTCGACTCGCCGCAGCCGAGGCCGGTCAGCGGCCCAGCCGCCGAAGCCGGTCAGCGGCTCAGTCGACGCCGAACTCCATCGCGGCGCGGTCGAGCGCCTCGTCCTCGGGGGAGGCGACGCCCCGGGAGGCGATGGCTTCCGCGCCGCCCTCCGGCATGGCACCGATCAGCCCGGTGGAGGCTGCCTGCGCGGCGCCGATCATCCGCTGTGGGGCCCCACCGCCGACCATGCCGAGGGAGGCGTACTGCTCCAGCTTCGCCCGCGAGTCGGCGATGTCCAGGTTGCGCATGGTGAGCTGGCCGATCCGGTCCGACGGGCCGAACGCCGAGTCCTCGGTACGCTCCATCGACAGCTTGTCCGGGTGGTAGCTGAACGCGGGGCCGGTGGTGTCCAGGATCGAGTAGTCCTCGCCCCGGCGCAGCCGCAACGTCACCTCGCCGGTGACCGCCGTGCCGACCCAGCGCTGCAACGACTCGCGCAGCATCAGCGCCTGCGGGTCCAGCCAGCGGCCCTCGTACATCAGTCGGCCGAGGCGGCGGCCCTCGTTGTGGTAGTTCGCCAGGGTGTCCTCGTTGTGGATGGCGTTGACCAGCCGCTCGTACGCGGCGAAGAGCAGCGCCATGCCGGGTGCCTCGTAGATGCCCCGGCTCTTGGCCTCGATGATCCGGTTCTCGATCTGGTCGGACATGCCCAGGCCGTGCCGGCCGCCGATGGCGTTGGCCTCCAGCACCAGGTCGACGGGGCTGCCGAACTCCTTGCCGTTGATCGTCACCGGGCGGCCCTGGTCGAAGCCGATGGTGACGTCCTCGGTCGGGATCTCCACCGACGGGTCCCAGAACCGGACGCCCATGATCGGGTTGACCGTCTCGATGCCGGTGTCGAGGTGTTCGAGGGTCTTCGCCTCGTGCGTGGCGCCCCAGATGTTGGCGTCGGTGGAGTAGGCCTTCTCGGTGCTGTCCCGATACGGCAGGTCGCGTTCGAGCAGCCACTCCGACATCTCCTTACGCCCACCCAACTCGGTGACGAAGGCGGTGTCGAGCCACGGCTTGTAGATGCGCAGCTGCGGGTTGGCCAGCAGGCCGTACCGGTAGAAGCGCTCGATGTCGTTGCCCTTGAACGTCGAGCCGTCGCCCCAGATCTGGACGTCGTCGGAGATCATCGCCCGCACCAGCAGGGTCCCGGTCACGGCCCGGCCGAGCGGCGTGGTGTTGAAGTACGCGCGCCCGCCCGAGCGGATGTGGAAGGCGCCGCAGGTCAGCGCGGCCAGGCCCTCCTCGACCAGGGCGGCGCGGCAGTCGACGAGTCGAGCGACCTCGGCGCCGTAGCTGAGCGCACGACCGGGCACCGAACCGATGTCGGGCTCGTCGTACTGGCCGATGTCGGCGGTGTAGGCGCAGGGGATCGCGCCCTTGTCGCGCATCCACGCGACCGCGACCGAGGTGTCGAGGCCGCCGGAGAAGGCGATGCCGACACGTTCGCCGGTGGGCAGGGAGGTGAGAACCTTGGACACAGGGAAGATTATGCGTCAAGACGCATGGCCATGCAAATAGAAGCGGGTTACGCGCCACCGAAAGGTGGGTCGTCGCGGCCCAGCTCCCAGAACGCCACCGCTGCGGCGGCTGCCACGTTGAGCGAGTCCACCCCGCGCCGCATGGGGATGACCACCCGCACGTCGCTGGCCGACTGGGCCGCCGCGGTGAGGCCGGGGCCCTCGGCTCCGAGGAGCAGCGCCGCCCTCTCCCGCTGCGCCGGGGTCAACCGCTGGATGGGTACGGCGTCCGGGGCCGGCGTCATGGCGAGCACCGTGAAGCCCGCGTCCCGCACCTGATCCAGGCCCGTGGGCCAGGGATCGAGCTTCGCGTACGGCATCGCGAAGACCTCGCCCATGCTCACCCGCACGCTGCGGCGGTAGAGCGGATCGGCGCAGGACGGCGACAGCAGCACCGCGTCGATGCCGAGCGCGGCGGCTCCCCGGAAGATCGCCCCGAGGTTGGTGTGGTTGTTGACGTCCTCCAGGATCAGGACCCGGCGCGCGGCGGCGAGCACCTCGGCCGCCGTCGGCAGCGGCCGGCGGTGGAACGACGCCAGCACCCCCCGGTGTACGTGGAAACCGGTGGCTCGTTGCAGCACGTCCTGCGTCGCGGCGTACACCGGCGCGTCGCCGGTGTCCAGGTCGGCGAGTTGGTCGACCCGCTTGGCGTCGACCAGGTACGACCGGGCCGGGTAGCCCGCGCGCAGCGCCCGGCGCAACACCAGCTCCCCCTCGGCGATGAACAGGCCGTGCGGCGGCTCCCAGCGGGTGCGCAGTTCGACGTCGGTGAGCGCGCGGTAGTCGGCGATCCGGTCGTCGTCGGGGTCGGTGATCTGGTGGACGGGCACCCGACGATTCTGCCGGACGGCCAGCCCCGCCCTCCGACGCCCGCCCGGCGGGGTGGTTTGTCCGGAGAAGAAGAGAAATGACAGGCGGAGCATCGGACCGGACGGGAAGGATCAGCCGGGTGAGCGCAGACCACACCGCCCCGGGCGAGGCCGGTGCCCTGCCCCGGCACCCGACCGTCGCGGACCACATCGTGTCCCGGCTGGCCAGCTGGGGTGTGCACCGCTACTTCGGCTATCCCGGTGACGGCATCAACGGCATGACCTCCGCGCTGCAACGCACCAACGAGCGGGCCCAGTTCATCCAGGTACGGCACGAGGAGACCGCGGGTTTCGCCGCCTCCGCCCACGTCAAGTACGGCGGCGGACCGCTGGGCTGTGCCCTCGTCACCAGCGGGCCGGGCGCCATCCACCTGCTCAACGGCCTGTACGACGCCAAGCTCGACCACCAACCGGTGGTCGCCCTGGTCGGGCACACCGCGACCACCGCCGAGGGCGGCGGCTACTACCAGGAGGTCGACCTGCTCGCCCTCTACAAGGACGTGGCGGCGGCGTTCCTGGCCCAGCTCGACCACCCCGCGCAGGTGCGCCACCTGGTCGACAGGGCATGTCGTACGGCGTTGGCCCGGCGTACCGTCACCGCCCTGATCCTCCCCCTGGACCTCCAGGACGAGCCGGCTGTCCCGGACCCGCCGCACGCGCACGGCTACTACCAGACCAGCAACGCGCCGAGCAGCACGCCGACCGTGCCTCCGGCGGCGGACGTGCGCCGGGCGGCCGAGGTGCTGCGTGGCGGGCAGCGGGTGGCCATGCTGGTCGGGCAGGGCGCTCTGGGCGCGCGCGACGAGGTCCGCGAGATCGCCAACCGACTCGGGGCCGGTGTGGCCACGGCGCTGCTCGGCTTCACCGCCGTCGACCACCGCGAGTCGTGGGTGACCGGCGCGATCGGGCTGCTCGGCACCCGACCGAGCTGGCAGCTGATGACCGGCTGCGACCGGCTGCTGATCGTGGGCAGCAACATGCCGTACTCGGAGTTCTACCCGCCGCCCGGGCAGGCCCGCGCGGTGCAGATCGACCTGGACGGCACCCAGCTCGGGTTGCGGTACCCGACCGAGGTGAACCTGACCGGCGACGCCCGCCCCACACTGCGGGCCCTGCTGGACGAGCTGGGCCCCGGCCCCGGGCCGACCGCCTGGCGGGCGGAGATCGCCGACAACACCTCGGCGTGGCGGCGGGTGCAACGCGACCTGGCCGAGCAGACCGCCGACCCGGTCAACCCGCAGTTGCTCTTCCACACCCTCAATGAACGCCTGCCCGACGACGTGATGCTCGCCGTCGACTGCGGCACCACCACCGCCTGGTACGCCCGACACATCCAGGTCCGCCCCGGGATGCTGGCCAGCCTGTCCGGAACGCTGCTGTCCATGGGCGGCGCCATGCCGTACTCGCTGAGCGCCAAGTTCGCCCACCCGGACCGGCCGCTCGTCGCGCTGATCGGCGACGGCGCCATGCAGATGAACGGCGTCAACGAGCTGATCACCGTGGCCAAGTACTGGCGGAGCTGGGCCGACCCACGGTTCGTGGTGCTGGTGCTCAACAACCGGGACCTGGCGTTTGTCAGCTGGGAACAGCGCTCCAGCGAGGGGACGCCGATGTTCCCGGACAGTCAGCAGTTGCCGGACATCGCCTACCACCAGTGGGCGGAGGTGCTCGGGCTGCGCGGCGAGCTGATCGACTCGCCGGAGCAGATCCCCGGCGTCTGGGACCGGGCGCTGTCCGCCGACCGACCGGTGGTCATCAACGCCCTGGTCGACCCGGCCGAGCTGATGCTCCCGCCGCACTTCACCGCCGAGCAGGCCCGCAAGACCGCGGCGGCGGTGCTGCGCGGCGACACCGACTGGGCCGGGATCGTCCGACGCGGCCTACCGGCCACCCTCGCCAGCTACCGCCCCCGCCGCCGCGAGCGCTGACGGCGTACCGCTTGACACCGGGACTCCACAGACGTCTAATTCGTGTCGCGACATACATGTCGCGACACGGAAAGGATTACCCCATGAATCCGATCAAACGGGTCGCCGTCGTCAGCACGGGCACCGTCCGGATCCGTCCGGAGCACGTCGAGACGAACGGCACCCCACTGCTCTGGTGGCTCAACACGTCACGCCGGTGGACCGACCCCCTCCCGATCAACGTGTACGTGATCGAGCACGACAAGGGGCTGGTGCTGTTCGACACCGGCCAGGACCGGCGCTCGGTCACCGACCCGGGGTACTTTCCCGGCGGCCCGGCCGGACACGTCTACCGCAGGCTCGCCACCTTCGACGTGCCGGCGGGCGCGACCCTGACCGACCGCCTCCGCGAGCAGGGCTACGACATCGCCGACGTGCGCGTGGCAGTCCTCTCGCACCTGCACCAGGACCACATCGGCGGCCTCCGGGAGCTGCCCTCGTCGGCGCGGATCCTGGTCCACGCGGCCGAACTGGCCGAGGTCGACAAAACGTTCGCGGCCTTCGCGGGTCTGCTGCGGGAGCACATCCACGTGCCGGGCGTCAGCTTCACGGCCGTCACCCCGCAGCGGGTCGACGACCCGGCCATCGCGCCGTTCACCCACGCCCACGACGTCATGGGCGACGGCTCCCTGTTACTGCTGCCCACCCCCGGGCACACGCCCGGATCGATGTCGCTGCTGCTACGCGGCCAGGGGATGCCGCCCATGCTGCTCGTCGGCGACGTCACCTACGACGTGCGACGGCTCGCCGCCGACCGCGTCCCCGGAGTCGGCGACGCCGCCGGGCTGCACGAGGTCACCCGGCGAGTCAACGCGCTGGCCGCCCGCCACCCGAGCATGCCGATTCTCGCCGCACACGATCCCGCTGCGGCCGGGCTTCTGGCCAGGGCGCTGGCCGAACACGGCACCATACCGGTGTGAGAACAGCCGAACAGCTCCGCTACCTCATCCTCGCGGCACAGCGAGAAGGCAACCGTCAGCTCACCGTGCTGCTGTCCGCGATCGGTCTCACGCCGGCGCAGTCAGAAGCACTGCGCATCATCGCGGACCACGGACCGCTGGCACTCCGGGAACTCGGCGACATGCTCGTCTGCGACACCGGCACCAGCCCCAGCCGCATAGTCGACCGACTCGTCGCCGCCGGCCTCGTGGAGAGAACCAGCAGTGCACACGACCGGCGGCAGGTGAAGCTCACGCTCACCCCGACGGGCCAGGACACGGCCCTCCGCGTCGCGGAGGTCGAGAACCAGCTGTACGACCTGCTCGACGACGCCACCGCGGGCACGGACGTGGACGCCTTCATCGCGTTCCTGGACGGGTTCACCCGACAGTCACCCGCCGGAACCGCCCTCGCGAACCGCCTCGCCGCCGAGAAGAAAAAACCCGACTGACCCGTCGCCGACTTCACCACCATGCCGAGGTGGTATTCCGCGGTGCGACGCGTGGAGCGTGTCGACGGCACCCACGGCCTCGGGAACCCGCTTGTCGACTTCGACCAGTTGAAGAACAAGAAGTAGTCGACCCGATGGCGCCTACCCAACCCTGCGGGTGGGGAGGCGTCATCGCGTTGCAGGTCCGCCCCGACGGTCGAGCCAGCGTTGCAGGGCCGAACGCAAGGTCGCGGGTGGACCGCTGCTGGCGAATCGTCAGCTGTCGTCCCCGTCTCCGCGTGCGCTGGCCGGGCTCGACAGGGCTGCCTGCGCGGCCTGGAGGATCTCCTCCGACAGGGGCGTCTGACCCGTCGCGCGGGCCAGCGTGAGCGCACCGACCATCGTGGCGAGGTCAACGAGCGCGCGCCGGCGGGCGTCGGTCCCGTCTCGGCCGGGCGCCTCCGCGAGGTCCGTCATTCGCTTGACCGTCTCCTGAAGACCCACGGTGTACGACGTGCGGAGCGGGCTGTCGGCGGATGCCCGGGCGGCGTCGGCGGCCAGCGCGGTGTTGGCACATCCCGTGCCGGGTGTGTCGCGATGCTCGGGTGACAGGTAGTGCCGCAGCAGCGCCCTCCGCGCTTCCGACCGGTCGGGTAGGTCGTCGGAGAACTGGTCCAGCAGGGCCAGGAGTTCGCCGAACGCCGTCGTGGCGGCAATGCCCAGCAACTCGTCCTTGGAGCTGAATTGCTTGTAGAACCCTCCGTGGGTCAGTCCGGCGGCACCCATGAGGTCCTGCACGCTCATGCCCGCCGCGCCGCGTTCACGGAGCAGCCGCGAGGTGACGGCCACCACTTCCTCGCGGTGCCTCGCCGCTTCGGCACGTGATGTCCTGCCCATCGCGCTTCCTCTCTCACGTGCTCATCACTGGACCCCCGAATTATAGAGGATGACCCTAATCCAAAACTTGCCGCAGCTGCGGACCTTGGTTAGATTATTGACGTCATCTAAAGCTCGAGGACTGGAGATCCCTATGAGCACCTACCTGATCAACCACCTGCGCATCCCCGGCGGCATCCCGAACGAGGCGGGGCTGTCGTACCTGGAGCAGGTTGAGGCGACCGTGCGCCCGCACGGCGGCAAGTGGCTCGCCCAGGGCGACGTGGACGTGGTCGAGGGCGCCTGGCCCGGCTCCGTCGTCCTGATGGAGTTCCCCACCCGCGCCGACGCCGAGAACTGGTACAACTCGCCCGATTACCAGGCGATCATGCCACTGCGGACGAACAATGCCGTCTCGGACATCATCCTGGTCGACAGCCTGGCCCCGGACTTCACCGTCGCCGGTTTCGCCCAGCAGGTGCGCGCCGCCATCTCGGCAGCCTCCGCCAATCGCTGAGGCTGGGCCCGGTCGAGTCGCACTCCGAGGTCACCGTCAGGCACGGCAGTGACCTCGGAGTGACCGACGCCCGCCAGCGGACCTGCGGGAAGAGCACGGCGACCCGGCCCGAGGTGGCCAGGCCGCCACTGAATCCGGAGTCAGCCGCGACGATCGAGCCAGCGTTGCAGGGCCGAGCGGGGGTCCTGGGTGGGCGCCTGCTGACGCTCCGGGACCACGGGGCGCTGCACGGGGCGGCGCGCGTCGCCGGCCAACTCGCGGCTGGGTGCGGCGAACGCCTTCTCCGGCTGACCCTTCACAGCGGTGGCGATGACCCGGGCGACCGCGTCGATCACCTTGCTCTGCACCGCAGAGCCCACCGAGTCGGCCGGGTCGTCCGGGTTGGCGGCGATGCCGGCCACCGCGACCTGCGGGGTGAAACCGACGAACGTCTCGGTCGAGTTCTGCTCCGAGCTGCCCGTCTTACCGGCCACCGGCCGGCCGTCGAGGATGTCGTTCACACCGGTCGCGGTGCCGCCGTTGCACTGCCCGAACGCCGACTGCTGACCCACCGGGCAGCGAGCGGCATCGGTCGCGGCACGGGCGACGTCGACGTCGATGACCCGCTTGCAGGACGGCTGACCGACCGGCACCTTCGCACCGTCCGCGTCGGTCACCGAGACCACCGGCACCGGTGTGCAGTAGGTGCCCTCGGCGGCCACCGTGGCGTACGCGTTGGCCAGGTCCAGCGGGGTGGTGGCGGCGACGCCGAGGGTGAACGACCCCCAGTTCGCGGCGTTGTCCTTGGCGAAGGCGGCGTCCGTGTCGGCCCGGAAGGTGATGCCGAGGCGCTGCGCCATCTCGACCACCTTGTCCTGGCCGACCTGCTCGGCCAACCACACGAAGTAGGTGTTCACCGAGCGGCCGAAGCCGTCCCACATCATCCGGTACCCGTCCATCCAGTCCGGGTTGGCGTTCGCCGGGCACCAGCGGCCCTCACAGCTGCCCGGCCCCTCGGCCGCGTACCGGGTGGGCAACTTGGCGGGCGCGTCGAAGCCGGTGGAGAGGGTACGGCCCGACTCCAGCGCGGCGAGCATGGTGAACAGCTTGAACGTCGAACCTGCCTGGTACCCGTCGACGCTGGCCCCGCCGGAGATCAACGGGTTGACGGTGTTCGGGTGGTTCGCCTGCCCGGCCGGGTTGTCGGCGAGGCTGTAGTGCCGGTTGACCGCCATGGCCAGCACCTGACCGGTGCCCGGCTGGACCGCCGCGATCGGCAGGGCGCGCTTGTTGTCGTATCCGTAGACCTTGGTGGCCTGCTGCTGCGCGGTGGCCTGGATCTTCGGGTCCAGCGAGGTGACCACGGTGTAGCCCCCCGACCGCAGGGCCTGCTCACGCTCGGCGACGGTGGCGCCGAACGCCGGCTGGGTCAGCCACCACTGCCGCAGGTAGTCGCAGAAGTAGCCCCAGTCGTCGTGGCCCTGGGAGACCGCCGTGCAGCCGTTGGGCTGGGCGGTGGGGTGCAGGGTCAGCGGCTCGGCCTTGGCCTGGGCGGCCTGCGCGGCGGTGATCGCGTTGGTGGCGACCATCGAGTCCAGCACGTACGACCGGCGGGCCAGCGCCGCATCCTTGTCGCCGCTGATCGGGCTGTACGCGTCCGGGGACTGCACCAGGCCGGCGAGCAGGGCCGACTCGGCGAGGGTCAACTGCGCCGGCGGTTTGCCGAAGTAACGCTGGCTGGCCGCCGCGATCCCGTACGCGCCGGAGCCGAAGTAGGCGATGTTCAGGTACCGGTCGAGGATCTCGTCCTTGCCGAGGCTCTTGTCCAGCGCACTCGCGTACCGGATCTCCTGGATCTTGCGCCCGAAGGTGGGGTCGGTGGCGGCGGCGCGCTCCTCGGCGGTGCGGGTGGGGTCGGTCTTGAGGACGTTACGGACGTACTGCATGGTCAGCGTCGAGCCGCCCTGCTCGGTGCCGCCGCCCTTGACGTTGGCCACCAGTGCCCGGGCGAGGCCGCGCAGGTCCGCGCCGCCGTGGTCGTAGAAGCGCCGGTCCTCGGCCGCCACGATCGCCTGCCGCATCACCGGGGCGATCTCCGACAACGGCACGTCGGTGCGGTTCACGTCGTAGAACGTGGTGATCAGCGTCTTGCCGTCGTTGGCGTACAGGTACGAACGTTGCGGCGTGGCGGGGGTCTTCAGCGAGGCGGGCAACGCGCCGTACGACCCGAGCGCGGCGCGGGCGCCGAGCCCGAGCAGCAGGTTGCCGGGCAGCGCGGCGACTGCCAGGACAAGCCCGGCCAACACGCCGGCGAGCAGCACGGTGAACAGCCGCGACAGCGGCGAGCGGGGGGCGGCCATGCTCCCCAGGATTGCCACGAAAGCCGCCAACCGACCACCCCCACCCCGCGATTGTCACCAACTTCACGCCCCCGCCCCGCCCCCAGGCCCCGCCCCGCTCGCCCGCCCGCCCGCCCGCCCGCCACGGTGATCATGGGGTTAGCGGGAGGTTTGATCACGGAACCGACCGCCAACCTCATGATCACCGGAGCTGGGCGAGGGCTGAGGGCCCGGTGGGTGCGTTAGGGGTTTGGAGTGCTCAGGCTGGCGCTGGCGGCGTCTCTCGCGGTTTCACGGGGCATCAGGCGGCCGGAGCGGTAGCCGATGCCGATGCCGGCGATCAGCACGAAGATCGCGCCGAACGTCTGCAGCGAACCGATCAGGGCGCCACCGAGGCCGAGCAGCGGCGCGGCGATGATCAACATGACGCCGTCGCCGAGGCTGAAGGTGCCCGAGCGGGCCACAGCCCATCCGGTGAGGAACCAGCCGACGCTGTAGAACGTCGCGCCGAGCAGGACCAGCGACCGCGCGGTGGTGCCGAAGACCGGCGTCTGCTCGGCGAGCCCGGCGAACGGCAGCATCAGCACGGTGCCGGCGATGCTGACCAGCAGCCCAGCGGCGGCCACCCGGCGGCTGCGGGTCGCGGCCAGCAGACCGGTGAGGGCCAGCAGCGCGAGCAGGCCGAGCCAGACCGCGGCCACCCAACCGATCAGGTACACCGCCTGGCCGTCGGCCGGATAGGGGTCGTTGCCCACCCCTCCGTCACTGGCCATCGCCACCGCGCCGTAGAGGATGGCGTACGCGGGCAGCAGCCACACCGCGGCCCGCGCGAACCGACGTATCGACCAGGCCCAGGTGGCGTTCGTGGCCGGGGCGCCCGGGCTGGGCTCGCCCACGAACGGCAGTACGCCGAACCCGCCTCCGCTGCGCCGGGAGCCCAGCGGGGCGACCGGGTCGTGCGCGCCGGGCACCGGGGCTGAGGACCACATCCGATTCGCCGGATCCTTCATGCGTCACCTCGCTCGTCCACGAGCGGTGCGAGACGCGCCGGGGCGCCCCGATTGCCTGGTCACCACCCGTCCTAGGACCGATCGTGGCAGGCGTCGGAGCGCCCCATGAGACTTTCTCGTATTAAGGCCGTGATCAGCCGCGTTCCCGCTGGTCGGCCGGGTCCTCGGTCAGGCTGGCCGGGGACACCGGCTCCGGGGCGGGCAGCCCCTGCGGCTTGTTGCCGCCGGTGGCCTGCGCCTCGGCGACGCGTACCTCGTCGTGGATCTGCTGGGCGGCGTCCGCCGCGGCCTGCGCCGCCTCCGCGGCCTCGCGCTGGACCTGGCTCGCGTGTTCGGCCGCCTCCGGTGCGGGCAGGTCCCCCACCATCTGGCTCAGCCCGCCGAGCGCGCCACCCATGCCCTCCAGGGCCTTGGTCAGCTCGGCCGGGACGATCCAGACCTTGTTGGCGCTGCCCTGGGCGATCTGCGGCAGGGCCTGCAGGTACTGGTAGGCGAGCACCTTCTGGCTCGGGTTCGCCTGGTGGATCGCGTCGAAGACCGTACGAATCGCCTTCGCCTGACCCTCTGCCTGCAGGATCTGGGCCTGCCGGTCACCGTCGGCCCGCAGCACCGCCGACTGCTTGTCACCCTCGGCGGTGAGGATCACCGACTGCTTGTGGCCCTCAGCGGTGAGGATCGCCGCGCGACGGTCACGCTCGGCGCGCATCTGCTTCTCCATGGAGTCGCGGATGCTGGCCGGCGGCTCGATCGCCTTGATCTCGACCCGGGTCACCTTGATGCCCCAGCGGCCGGTGGTCTCGTCCAGCACCCCGGAGAGGTGCCGGTTGATCTCGTCCCGGCTGGTCAACGCGCGCTCCAGGTCCAGCGAGCCGATCACGTTACGCAGCGTGGTGACGGTCAGCTGCTCGATGGCCTGGAGGAAGCTGGAGATCTCATAGGTCGCCCGGACCGAGTCGACCACCTTGAAGTAGAGAACGGTGTCGATCGAGACCACCAGGTTGTCCGAGGTGATCACCGGCTGCGGCGGGAAGCTGACCACCTGCTCGCGCATGTCGACCTTGGTACGCACCGCGTCGACGAACGGCACCAGCAGGTTGAGACCGGGGTTGAGCGTGCGCTTGTACTTGCCGAGCCGTTCCACCACGTCCTGGCGCTGCTGCGGCACGATCCGCACCGCCTTCGCCAGCGTTATCACGGCGATCAGCGCCACCGCGATCACCAGCACCCCGATTATGGTCATTCAGTTCACCCTCTCGCTTCCGGCAGCTCGCCGGCGGAAGAAACGTCGTCCTGCCAGACCAGGGCGGTCGCGCCCCGAACCTTGATCACTCGAACCCGTTGACCAGGTTCGTAAAATTGCGTCGTGTCATATGAGCGGGCGGTCCACAGCTCGCCGTCGATCTTGACGAGGCCGTGCTCAGCGTCGACCCGTTCCAGCACCAGCGCCGTGGAGCCCTCGATCGCTTCCACGCCGAACGGCTGCTCGCCGCTGTCGAGCGCGGAACGGCTGTGCCGCCGGATGACCGGCCGGACCACCACCACGCTCAACGCCGACACCACAGCGAAGACCAGCGCCTGCACCGCAACCGGCGCACCCAGGGCGGCGGCACCGGCGGCGGCGAACGCCCCGGCCCCGAACATGATGAGAAAGAGCGTCGTCGTGAAGATCTCGGCGACCGCCAGCACCACACCTAATACGATCCACACCACCGCGTCCACCCCCTGATCGTGACACGCGAATGCACGAACAGCCCACCTCTCATGATCAGCAGGCTCGCCGAAATGGACTGGCCGACCGAAACACCCCCGGCTAGGGTCCGCTCCGAGCCACCGACGAGGAGAGATCCCCTTGACCCTGCTGCCCGCGACCGCCCGACAGATCGACACCCAGGTCACCCAGGCGCAGATCGACGGTCGCACCCCGTCACTGGTGCTGGGCGTGGTCCGTGACGGCGCGCTCGTCCACCTGACCGCCGCAGGTGAGCAGCCCCGCCCGGACGCCAAGCTGCAGTACCGGGTCGGCTCGATCAGCAAGACGATGACCGCGTCCCTGATCATGCAGCTGCGCGACGCCGGCCGGCTCAGCGTCGACGACGAGCTGGAGAAGCACCTGCCGGGCACCGTTGTCGGCTCGCTCACCCTGCGTCAGCTGCTCGGGCACGCGAGCGGCATGCAACGCGAACCCGAGGGCGAATGGTGGGAACGGGCAGCGGGCACCGACCTGGCCACGCTGCTCGCCGGCCTGACCGCCAACAAGATCGCCTATCCGCCGCACACCGCGTACCACTACTCCAACCTGGCGTACGCGCTGCTCGGCGGAGTGCTCGAACGGCTCACCGGAACGCCCTGGGCCGACCTGCTCAACGACCGGCTGCTCGGCCCGCTCGGAATGCGCCGCACCACGTACGCGGCCACCGAGCCGTACGCCCGCGGCTACGTCGTACACCCCTGGCACGGCACGCTGCGCGAGGAGCCCCGCACCGACACCGGCGCGATGGCCCCCGCCGGGCAGCTCTGGTCGACGATCGAGGACCTGGGCCGCTGGGCCGCCTTCCTCGCCGACCCCGACCCGTCGGTGCTGGCCGCCGGGACGCTCACCGAGATGTGCGCGCCCGTGGTGATCAGCGATCTCGACTCCTGGACCGGCGGGCACGGCCTGGGGCTGGAGCTCTACCGGGACGGCGAGCGCGTGTACGTCGGGCACGGCGGCTCGATGCCCGGGTACGTGGCCGCCCTCGTGGTGCACCGGCCGACCCGTACCGCCGTGGTCGGCTTCGCCAACTCGTACGGCTTCCCGATCACCGGGCTCGGCCGCCGGCTGCTGACCACAGTGCTGGACGCCGAGCCGGCGCTCCCGCAGCCGTGGCGGCCGGCCACCGCCACGCCCACGGCCGAGCTGGCGGAGCTGACCGGCCGCTGGTGGTGGATGGGCACCTCGCTGGACCTGAGCTGGGACGCGGGTGACCTGGTGGCCCACGTCCGCGGTGAGCGGGTGAGCCGGTTCACCGCCGAGGGAACGGACCGCTGGCGGGGACGCTCCGGCCCGGAGAACGGCGAGATCCTGACGGTGCGGCGCGACGACAGCGGGCGGGCGGTGGCGGTCGACATCGCCACGTTCGTCTTTACGCGCAGCCCCGACGAGATCCCCTGACCCACCGGACGGGTCAGCCGGCTCAGGGGGCTTCGGTGACGAAGTCGATGAGGCGTTCCATGGCGTTGATCAGGGGAGTCTCCACGTCGGCGAAGCTGTTCACCCGGGACAGGATGTGCCGCCACATGTCCGCCGGCTCGGCCACGCCGAGGGCCGCGCAGACCCCCTCCTTCCACGGCCGCCCCGGCGGCACGACCGGCCACGCCGCGATACCCAACGCCGCCGGTTTGACCGCCTGCCAGACGTCCACGTACGGGTGGCCGGTCACCAGCACGTAGGGCGAGTTCACCCGGGCCACGATCCGGCTCTCCTTGCTGCCCGGCACGAGGTGGTCGACGAGCACGCCGAGTCGTCGGGTCGGGCCGGGGCCGAAGTCGCGTACGTCGGCGTCGAGGGCGTCGATGCCGTCCAGCGGCTCCACGACGACACCCTCGATCCGCAGGTCGTCGCCCCAGATCCGCTCGACCAGCGCGGCGTCGTGGATGCCCTCCACCCAGATCCGGCTCGCCTTGGCCACCTGGGCGCGGACGTTGTCCACCGCCACCGAACCGGACGCGGTGCGTCGACGGGCCGCCGGCACCGGCGCGCGGGTGGGGCGGCGCAGCGTCACCGGGCGGCCGTCGAGCAGGAACGCCGCCGGCAGCAGCGGGAAGTTGCGCCGTCGGCCATGCCGGTCCTCCAGCACGACCGCGCCGGCCTCGAAGCCCACCACCGCTCCGCAGAACCCGGAGTCGGCATCCTCGACCACGAGATCCGGTTCGGCGTCCACCTCGGGGGTGACCTTCCGCCGCCGCCAGTCCCCCGCCAACACGTCCTCGCCGTATCGCCCCGCCATGTCGATCACGCTAACTCCCCCACCAGCACCCCGCGCCCCGACACACCGCCCCACCCCACCTCACCACTCAGTCGATCATGGAGTGGATTCGAGGCGGCCCAGGGTGCTCTCGACCGGTGCCGGCCAGACAGAGTCCTTGAGGCCGAGGGCGTCGCGGAGGTAGGCCCACGTGAGCCGCTGGATCAGAGCGACCCTTTCGGGGTTCTCGTCAGTCGTCTCCCTGGCCTCGTAGTCGGAGATGCCGCCGAGGGAGTGCTCCGCTCCGAACAGCGTGAGCAGGCTCTTGCTCCCCGGGCTCAGGTGGTACGCGTCGGTGAACCAGCCCGGCCCACGGACCGACAACGGGGAGTCGTCCCGATCGCCCGCGACGACGAGGGTCGGGGTGTTCATGTCCGCGAAGCTCGGGCTCATGAAGGGATAGTGCTCGGCAGCGAACGGGGAGAGATCGCCTCCGCCCCGGCCGGTCACGGCCAGGAGGACGCCTGCCCTGATCCGTTGGTCGGACATGTCCTCTCCGGGGTTCCCGTCGGCGTCGAGGACTCGGGCACCCAGCAGGGTGCTCGCCGTCTGGGCGCCCCAGGAGTGGCCGGCCACGGCGATTCGGGTGCGGTCGAGACGTCCAGCGAGGCTGGGAACGGACGACTCCAGCAGGTCGAGCTGGTCGAGGGTGCGCTTCAGGTCGTCCACCCGGATTCGCCAGATCCGCGGTGTGCGGGTGTCGTCGGGCGGAAGGTTCAGGCGCCGTGAGTCGAGGTGGGTGGGCTGGATGACGACGAAACCGTGCGAGGCCCAGAAGTCGACCAGCGGACCGTAGTTGGTGGCCGCAGAGCCGAAGCCGTGCGAGAAGACGATGACGGGCAGCTCATGGCCGGTCGTGGGTGCGGAGACCCGTACGTGCAGATCGTTACCGCGATCCGGGGTCGGCAACGTGATGGGGTGGACCGTGACGACTGGCGTGGGCTCTGGCATCGCGTGCATGGTCGTTCCTCCGTGACTTGGGATTGGCCTGCCGTTCTGGCATGCTGCATATGCGGAACCTTGTTCCGCTAAAACATACGGAACAAGGTTCCGTTTTCTCAAGGGATGTGACGGGGGTAACGGTGGCCGGCACGGAGTCGGGTGCCCCGCGCAAGCAGCGGGCTGATTCGCGGCGCAACGAGACGGCGCTGCTGGAGGCGGCCGCTGCGGCATTCATCGTTTCCGGAGTCAATGCGCCGGTGCGCGACATCGCCGCCAGGGCGGGCGTCGGCGTCGGGACGATCTACCGCCACTTTCCGACCCGGGCCGATCTGATCGTCGCGGTGTACCGACACCAGGTCGAGGCATGCGCCGAGGCGGGCCCGGCGCTCCTGGCCGAGAGCGCCACACCGCACGCCGCACTGGCGAGCTGGATCCACCTCTTCGTCGACTTCCTGGTCACCAAGCACGGCCTGGCCGAGGCGATGCGGTCCGACGACACCGCCTTCCAGACGCTGCACGCCTACTTCCTCGACCGGCTCGTCCCGGTCTGCGCCGAACTGCTCGACGCCGCCAGCACGGCGGACGAGATCATTCCCGGCATGGACGCCCTCGTCCTGATGCACGGCATCGGCAACCTCTGCATCGGCGCCGACAGCCCTGCCTACGACGCGCGCCTCATGGTCGGACTGGTCATCGAGGGCCTACGGCTGCGTTAGCGGTACGCGGGCCGGGTCGCAGCGCCGCGCCACGGCCGGGGATCGGGCGAAGGGGGCAGTTCGGGGCAGGCCGGGCGGCGGGAGCGGCAGCCGAGACAGAGCCGGTCGTGACCACGTACCCTTTCGGCATGTCCACCCCCGCAACGGGCGCGGCCACAGTCGCGCCGCGCCGGTCGAGCCGGTTCGTTGCCTGGGTGCGCGCGTGGCGCGCCGGGCTGGTGCCGTACGACGAGGTCGCCGACGCCATCGCCGGCAACGAGGAACATCTCGTTGCGGACGCCCCGGGCACCTGGACCGACGTCCCGCTGGGCGCCGCGCTTCCCACTCTGGCCAAGCTCTCACCGGACGAGATCCGCCTGGTGCTGCCCGCGCCGGGCGACCCCCGGGGGCTGCCCGGCCCCGGTGACTTCGCCGGCGCGGCGCTGGTCACGGGTGAGGCGGTGGTCGCCGGCGGGCTCGGGTTGATCCCGGAGGTCCGCTCGCACACCTCCGGCTCCGGGGACTGCTTCGAGACGGTGCTGTGGCGGGTCTACCCGCTGCCGGCCAATGCGCCCGCCGCGTCACTCTCATTGCCCGGCGCTGCCGAGGCGGAGGCCGAGCTGGCCGCCGCGCTGGCCGAGACGACCGCCGCACTGACCCGCCTCGACGTGGCCCAGTGGCGGCCCGAGCTGGCCGGTGCGCTGGCCGCGCTGCGCCGGCCCGACGGCGCCACCGACCTGCCACCGGGCTTCGACCCGCGGGCTCGTCGGCTCTTCGCCCGGGCCGCGGTGCTCGACCGGGTGCTCGCGCTGGCCGGGCACGCCGCCCCGGGCGGGGCGATCAACAACTACGAGGCGCAGCAACGGGACGCGGCTCTTCGCCCGTTGACCGCAGCCTGCCGGCAGGCGCTGGTGGCCGCCTGCAACGCCCCCCTGCGCCCCTGATCGGAGCCCCGCAACACCGGTTGGGGTTTGGTCAGACCTCGTCGAGCAGGTCCGCGACCGAGTTGATGATCCGGGACGGGCGGTACGGGTAGCGCTCCGCCTCGGTGCGGCTGCTGATGCCGGTGAGCACCAGGATGGTCTCCAGCCCGGCCTCCAGGCCGCACAGGATGTCGGTGTCCATCCGGTCGCCGATCATCGCGGTGCTCTCCGAGTGAGCGTTGATCGTGTTGAGCGCCGAGCGCATCATCATCGGGTTCGGCTTGCCGACGAAGTACGGCTCCACCCCCGTCGCCTTGGAGATCATGGCGGCGACCGAGCCGGCGGCGGGCAGGGCGCCCTCCACGGAAGGGCCGGTCACGTCGGGGTTGGTGCAGATGAACCGGGCTCCGTCGTTGATCAGTCGGACGGCCTTGGTGATCGCCTCGAAGCTGTAGGTGCGGGTCTCGCCGAGCACCACGTAGTCGGGGGCGAAGTCGGTGAGCACGTAGCCGACCGCGTGCAGCGCCGTGGTCAGCCCGGCCTCACCGATGACGTACGCGGTGCCGCCCGGCCGCTGGTCGGCGAGGAACTGCCCGGTGGCCAGCGCCGACGACCAGATCGACTCTTCCGGCACGTCCAGTCCCATCCGGCTCAGCCGGGCCGTCAGGTCGCGCGGGGTGTAGATCGAGTTGTTGGTCAGCACCAGGAACGGCTTGCCGGAGGAGCGCAGCCGGTTGATGAACTCCGGTGCGCCGGGCACCGGCTGGCCCTCGTGCACCAGCACGCCGTCCATGTCGGTCAGCCAACTCTGCACGGGCTTGCGGTCATGCATGATGATCCTCAGAGGTCAGGGGCGGCGGGTCGGCACGCAACAGACGGTGGCGCAGGTGTCCCACATCGGCAGCTCGCCCAGGCGGCGGCGCAGCTGCGCACCGTCCGGGTCCGTCCGTTCGGTGACCAGCTCACGCACCATGGTCACGAAACGCGGGTCGGTGCCCGGGGTGTCGGCCCGGACGAAGTCCAGGCCGAGCTGCTTGGCCGTCTCCAGTGCCTCGGTGTCCAGGTCCCACACGACCTCCAGGTGATCGGAGACGAACCCGATCGGGCTGACCACCACGCTGGTGGTGCCGCTCTGGGCGAGGGTGGCCAGGTGGTCGTTGATGTCCGGTTCCAGCCACGGCACCTGCGGGGGGCCGGAGCGGCTCTGCCAGACCAGGTCGTACTCCAGCTCGGGCGCGGCGGCAGCGGCGACGAGGCGGGCGGTCTCGCGCAGCTGCGCCTCGTACCGGCCGCCGTGCGGGCCGGCGTTGGCCGCCATCGAGCTGGGGATGGAGTGGGCGGTGAAGACCAGCCGGGTGGTGTCCCGCTTCGCCGGGTCGAGCTGGCCCAGGGCCGCCCGGACCGCGTCGGTGTGCGGCTCGACGAAACCGGGGTGGTCCCAGAACTGGCGCAGCTTCTCGATCACCGGCGCGTCCGCGCCGACTGCGGCCCGGGCGGCGGCGATGTCCTCCTGGTACTGCCGGCAGGAGGAGTAGCCGCCGTACGCACTGGTCACGAAGGCCAGCGCCCGGGTGACCCCGTCGTCGCGCATCTGGGTCACCGTGTCGGCGAGCATCGGGTCCCAGTTGCGGTTGCCCCAGTAGACGGGCAGGTCGAGACCGTGCGCGGCGAAGTCGGCGCGGACGGCGGCCAGCAGGTCACGGCACTGCTGGTTGATCGGGGACACCCCACCGAAGTGCTGGTAGTGCTCGGCGACCTCGGCCAGCCGCTCGGGCGGCACGCCTCGGCCGCGGGTCACGTTCTGCAGGAACGGCATCACGTCCTCGGGCCGCTCCGGCCCACCGAAGGACACCAGCACCACCGCGTCGTAGGACATGGGGTCATTCTCGCCCCTCGACCTGGACCGCCCGGCGACGCCCCCTGGTCCGGCCGCGCAGATCACGCGAACGGCTATCGGGAGCGTCACCGGGGAGAAGCGCGAGGGATCGTCAGGAGCCGATGGCGTGGTAGCCGCCGTCGACGTGGACGATCTCGCCGGTGGTGGCCGGGAACCAGTCGGAGAGCAGCGCCAGGCAGGCCTTGGCGGCGGGCTCCTGGTCGGTGAGGCTCCAGCCCAGCGGGGCCCGCTCGGCCCAGGCGTCCTCGAACTGGTCGAAGCCGGGGATCGACTTGGCGGCGATGGTCCGCAGCGGCCCGGCGGCGACAAGGTTGCTGCGGATGCCCTGCTTGCCCAGGTGCATGGCCAGGTAGCGCGACGCCGACTCCAGGCCGGCCTTGGCCACGCCCATCCAGTCGTAGACCGGCCACGCCTTCGTCGCGTCGAAGGTCAGACCGACCACCGCGCCGCCGGGCGACA
The DNA here is from genome assembly GCF_006715105.1 of Micromonospora sp. A202. Classification (NCBI taxonomy): domain Bacteria; kingdom Bacillati; phylum Actinomycetota; class Actinomycetes; order Micromonosporales; family Micromonosporaceae; genus Micromonospora; species Micromonospora sp. A202. Next base: position 4,561,250 of record NZ_VFMP01000001.1, read on the forward strand.
TCAGCGGCAGCGCGGCCATGGCCAGCGACTTGTACGAGAAGGTGGAGACGTGCAGGGCGGTCGCCACGTCCTCCCACGGAGCGTCGAGGAAGCCGCCGCCGAGGCAGCTCTGCGGGGCGAAACCGATCGAGTGCACCACACCGTCGAGGCCGTCGACGTGCTCGCGTACCCGGTCGGCGAGGCCGGCCAGGTGCTCGGTGTTGGTGACGTCCACCTCGATGACCGGGGCGGGCTCGGGCAGCCGCTTGGCGATCCGCTCGACCAGGGAAAGCCGGCCGTAGCCGGTGAGCACGACCTGCGCGCCGTTCTCCTGGGCGAGCTTCGCCACCGAGAAGGCGATCGAGGCGTCGGTGATGACACCGGTGACGAGCAGCCGCTTACCGGCGAGCAGTCCGGACATGCAGTGTTTCCTCCGTACGTTGTCGAGAAGCGCTGATCAGTGGCCCATGCCGAGGCCGCCGTCGACCGGGATGACGGCGCCGGAGACGTACCCGGCGCTGTCGGAGGCCAGCCAGGTGACCACCCCGGCGACCTCGTCCGGGCTGGCCATCCGGCCGGCCGGGATCGACTTGCGGATCTCCGCCTTGCGGTCGTCGGACAGACCCGCGGTCATGTCGGTGTCGATGAAGCCGGGCGCCACCACGTTCGCGGTGATGTTGCGGCTGCCCAGCTCCCGGGTGATCGAGCGGGCCACGCCGACCAGACCGGCCTTGCTGGCGGCGTAGTTGACCTGCCCGGCGCCGCCGGCGAGGCCGACCACCGAGGAGATGAAGATCATGCGGCCCCACTTGGCGCGGAGCATCTTGCCGGAGGCCCGCTTGGCGACCCGGAACGCGCCGGTGAGGTTGGTGTCCACCACGTCGGTGAACTGCTCCTCGGTCATCCGCAGCAGCAGCGTGTCGGCGGTCATGCCGGCGTTGGCGACCAGCACCTCGACCGGGCCCAGCTCGGCCTCGACGGCGGTGAACGCGGCGTCGATGGAGGCGGCGTCTGTGACGTCGGCGCGGACGGCGAACAGGCTGCCATGCTGGCCGGCTCCGCCTGCGCCAAACCCCGGCTCGGCTCCGCCGGCGCCGGGCACTCCCCCACCCCGGTGGGTGACCGCCACCCGGTCGCCCTGCTTGGCGAAGGCCTGCGCGATGGCCAGGCCGATTCCCCGGTTGCCGCCGGTCACCAGCACGGTACGGGCCACTGTTCCCCCTTGCGAATGGTCAGCACGGACGCGTCGGAGCCTAGGCGTTACCGGCAGGTAAGCGCTAACGGGAGTCGCGTCACACCGGGGTACGACACCGGGATCAACCCCTGGTGGCACGCCCTGGAGGCAGCCGAACCGTAGCCTTCCGGTGGTGAACCGGCAACCGATCGCCGTGGCCCTGCGGGCCCTGCGGCACACAGTGCTGGGCCGCGACGTCCCGCCCGGCCGACGGCTGCTGGCCCGCTGGCCCGGGCTGGACCGGTACGCCACCCCGGTCGGGTTGCTCGCCGTGCTCGGCCTCTTCCTGATCACGCTGACGGTGGAGAGCGAGTGGGGCCTGTCGACGCCGATCGCCCTGCTGTTCGCGGCGATGACCGTGGCCCCGCTGCTGGCGTTGCCCCGGCGTCCGCTGCTGGCCTGGCGACTGACCGTGCTGGCCCTGTCGATCTGCACGTTCAACGCGCCGGCCGACCAGGCCTGGCCGTGGACCCCGCCGCTGGCGCTCGGGTCGATCGCGGTGCTTGCGGTGGTCGTCGCCCGGGTCGACCGGCCGGTGCTGGTCTGGGTGGTGGCGATCAGCACGGTGCCGGTGCTCGGCCTGGTCGACCCGGACAACCGGGTGCCCGTCCTGCTCCTGCTCGGCGCGCTGGCGATCGTCGGCGACCTGATCCGACGCAACCGCTTGTCCCGGCACGCCCTGGCCGCGCAGACCGAGCAGAGCGAGCGGGAGCAGGAGCGCCGCGCGGTGCTGGAGGAACGCACCCGGATCGCCCGGGAGATGCACGACGTGGTGGCCCACCACATGTCGCTGATCGCGGTGCAGGCGGAGACCGCCCCGTACCGGCTGACGGACGTGCCGGCGCCGGCCGCCGCGGAGTTCGTCGCCATCGCCGCCTCGGCCCGCGACGCGCTGACCGACATGCGACGGTTGCTGGGTGTGTTGCGCAGCGAGTCGTCCGGGCCGCAGACCGCGCCGCAGCCGGACCTGGCCGACCTGGACGCCATGGTGGACGCGGCACGCCGGGCCGGGCTGCCGGTGACCCTGGACGCTGGGCCGGTGGACGAAGGGCAGGTGCCCGCGCCGGTCGGGCTGGCCGCGTACCGCATCGTGCAGGAAGGCCTCGCCAACGCGGCCCGGCACGCGGTCGGCGCCGCGGTGCGGGTCACCGTCCGCGCCGGTCGCTCCGGTCTGGAGGTACGCGTCGAGAACTCCCCGGCCGACGCCCGACCGACCGCCGACGGCGGCCCCGGGCACGGGCTGACCGGCATGCGGGAGCGGGCCACCTCGCTGGGCGGTACGTTCACCGCCGGGCCGCTGCCCGACGGGGGTTACGCGGTGGCAGCCGAACTGCCATACGACGCGGAGGGCGGGGACGCGTGATCAAGGTGCTGATCGCCGACGACCAGGCGATGGTCCGGCAGGGCTTCGGCGCGCTGCTCGCCGCCCAACCGGACCTGCTGGTGGTGGGTGACGCCGCCGACGGCGCGCAGGCCGTGGCCGCCGCCCGCCGGCTCGACCCGGACGTGGTGCTGATGGACGTGCGGATGCCGGTCATGGACGGGCTGGAGGCCACCCGCAAGCTGCTCGGTGACCGTTCGGCGCAGCGGCCCCGGGTGCTCATCCTCACCACCTTCGACCTGGACGACTACGTGTACGAGGCGCTGCGCGCCGGGGCCAGCGGCTTCCTGCTCAAGGACGCGCCGGCGGCCGATCTGGTGCAGGCGGTGCGGGTCGTGGCGGCCGGGGACGCGCTGCTCGCCCCCGCGGTGACCCGCCGGCTGATCGCCGAGTTCGCGGCCCGCCCGGACCGCCACGGTCCGCGCCCCACCGACCTGGCCGGGCTCACCCCACGGGAGACCGAGGTGCTGCGGTTGATCGCCCGGGGTCGCAACAACGCGGAGATCGCCGCTGACCTGGTGGTGGCCGAGCAGACAGTGAAGACGCACATCGGGCGGATCCTGGCCAAGCTGGGGCTGCGCGACCGGGCCCAGGCCGTGGTGCTGGCGTACGAGACGGGTCTGGTGGCCGCCGGCGAGTAGCCCCGCGGAGCCAGCCCGCAGACGGCTCCCCGGGACGACGACCGAGCCCCACCCACCCGCGCACTCTCCCTCCGGACGACATTCCGGAGGGAGAACGTGATGCGACGACGAGGTGCCAGTCGGGTGGCGGTGGCCGCGCTGCTCGGCGTGAACCTGGTCCTGCCGACCCGACCCGAGCCGGTTGCTACGGCGGGGTTCGTCGAGGCGTACCCGGTCATGGCGGCGGCGATGCGCGCGGCCGGGCCGCCGTACGCGGACTGGGCGGCCGACGGACGCCGGTTCCTGACGTTCGACCCCCGCGGCGACGGCCGGGCCGTCGAGGTGCTCGGCGACCTGGCCGGCGCGGACCGGATCGCGGTGCTGGTGCCTGGGGTGGGGAGCACCCTGGCCGACTTCGACCGGGGGTTGGGCGGGGTAGCCCGCCGGGCGCCAGCGGTGCAGGCCGGGCAGCTCTACCAGGAGCTGCGGGCGACCGAGCCGGCGGCGCGGGTCGCGGTGCTGGCCTGGCTCGGCTACGACCCGCCCGACGGGGTGCTGACCGCCGCCGGTGGCGTCAGCGCCCGGCGCGGCGCGGACGGGCTGGCCGCGCTGCTGCGGGAGCTGGCCGTACGGCGTCCGGCGGCGACGATCACGCTGGTCGGGCACAGCTACGGGGCGTTGGTGGTGTCGCTGGCAGCGGCGGACGCTCCGGCCCAGATCACCGACGTGGTCAGCCTCGGTGGCGTGGGCGCCGGGGTGCAGCGCGCCGACGACCTGCCCGGCGGGCGGCGGTTCTGGGCGGCCGAGGCGCCCAGCGACTGGGTTCGTCGGGTGCCGTCGGTGCGACTGCTCGGCCTGGGCTTCGGCCGTCGCCCCGGCGACCCGGCGTTCGGTGCCCGCCCCCTACCGGCGGGTGGGGTGGACGGGCACGACGGCTACCTGGTGCCGGGCAGCGCCGCGCTGGTCGCGGTGGCGGCGGTGGTGCTGGGCGGCGTCGGCGTCGGGGACGCCCGATGAGCCGGGACCGTGCCGTCGACGCGTTGCGGGCGTACGCCATCGGCGGGGTGGTGCTGGGGCACTGGCTGGTCACCGGGCTGGTGCTGACCGGCGACGGCGGGCTGCACCAGGCCAGCCCGCTGACCGCCCTGCCCGGTCTGGCCCCGCTGACCTGGGCGTTGCAGACGCTCGGATTGTTCTTCTTCACCGCCGGGTTCGGCTCGACCCGGTCGCTCGCACACCACCGGGGAGGCGCGGGCGGTTGGCTGGCCCGTCGGCTGCGCCGGCTGCTCCTGCCCACTGTGGCGCTGCTGGGGGTGGGCGCCGCCGTGCTGCTCGCCGCCACCGTCGCCGGCACCCCGGACGACACGCTCACCGTGGCGTTGCGGCTGGCGATCAGTCCACTGTGGTTCCTGGTGCCGTTGGTGTTCCTGGTCGCGGTGACCAGCCCACTGCGCACCGCCGTACGCCGCTGGGGTGTGGCCCGGTGCGTCTCGCCGGCGGTGGCCGCGGTCGCGGCTGTCGACCTGGCCGTCCGCCTGCTTCCGGCCGGCACCGACGTGCCACCGGTCACCGTGCTGGCGGCCTGGGCGGTGCCGTACCTGCTGGGCGTAGCGCACGCCGACGGGCAGCTGGACGGGCGGCGGGCCGCGGGCATGGTGGCGGGCGGCGGAGCCGTCGCGCTGGGGGCACTGCTGGCGCTGGGCTACCCGGTGAGCGCGGTCGGCGTGCCCGGGGCCGGGGTGTCCAACCTGAACCCGCCGTCGCTGCTGGCAGTGGCGCTGGCGGTCACCCAGGTCGGGCTGGGGCTGCTCGCCCGGCCGGCGCTGGAACGGCTGCTCGACCGGCCACTGCCGGGCCGGGCGGCGACCGAGGTGAACCGGCAGGCGGTCCGGATCTATCTGTGGCATCAGCCGGTGCTGGTGGCGGTGACCGCGCTCACCGCACGCAGCGGGCTGACCCTGCCGGGTCTGCACACCCCTCCGGACGGCCCGGGCTGGGTGCTGGCGCGGCTCTGCTGGCTGCCGCTGCTGGCTGCGGTGCTGGTCACGGTCGTGCGGACCGGCCAGCCGCGGGCGCGGCGCCACCCGGGCGGTGGAGGGGTCGCCGGCCGGTCGGCCGAGTGCGTCCGGCCGACACCGCGGGTGTACGATCATCGACGTTCCGGCCCGCCCGACCTGCAGGAGGTGATCGCTGTGCGAGATAGCGATCCTCCCAGTCGTGGCCGGGCCGATGGTCAGCCCCGCTGAGCCACGACTCAGTCTGGTGAGCTGACCCAGCTCCGCTCCCCCACCGCTTCGGCCGAGGCCGAGGCGCGTGCGCCGCGCCGTCCGATTCCGGACGGTCGCCGGGAGCCGCCCGGTCACGACTTCGTGTGCGCGTCCCCACCCCCTGCGGTCCGCCCCCGCACGCGGACCGTCCAGCCGCCACCCGGAGCCGTCCATGAGCCGCTACGTCGCCCCGCTGGGCTTCACCCTCGCCGCCGTATGGGTGGCCATCGTCTTCGTGCTCGCCGGTGGCGGTCACTGACCGCTCCGGATCGGCGACGGCTGGAGCTGCCCCGTGCTGGTGCCGGCGGCGGTCGCTGACCACCGCCGGCCCGTCGTTCAGAGCATCCGGGACGACCACAGCAGGCTGAGCGCGCCCGCGCAGAGCGCCAACAGCAGCGCGAACCCCGCGTACCACTGGGTCACCTCACGTGGCTCGGTGCGGAACCCGATCGAGCTGCCCATGTCCTGGTAGACCTGCTTCAGCTCGCTCACCGAGGCCGCCTCGTAGAAGTAGCCCTCGGTGGTCTCGGCAAGCTCGGCGAGCGCCATCCGGTCCACCGGCACCCGCTGCAACTGCCCGCCGATGTCGACCTGGCCCGTGTCGGTGCCGAAGGCGATGGTGGAGACCGGGACGTTGGCCGCCTGCGCGGCGGCCGCCGCCTCCTCCACTGCGCGACCGGAGGTGCGGAAACCGTCGGAGAGCAGCACGATCCGTGCCGGTGGGATGCCCGCCGCGCCATCGGCCGGCACCGACCGGATCGCCTCCAGGCAGGTGAACACCGCCTCGCCGGTCGCGGTCGCCTCGGCCAGCACCAGCCCGTCGATGGCACTGGTCACCGCGTCCCGGTCCTTGCCCGGGGGCACCAGCACGTTGGCCGCCTTGGCGAACGACACGAGGCCCAGGTTGTAGCTCTCCGGCAGCTCACCGACGAACTGCTTGGCCGCCTCCTGGGCCGCCTCCAACCGGTTCGGCGCCACGTCGTCGGCCTGCATCGACAACGACACGTCGATGGCGAGCATCACCGTGGCCCGCTCCAGCGGCTCCTTGGTGTCCACCGCCGGCCGGGCCAGCGCGGTGGCCAGCACCAGCAGGCAGAGCAGGAACGCGGTCGCCGGGACGTGCCGTCGCCAGCCGAGCCCCTTCGGCGCCACCGTACGCAGCAGGTCCACGTTGGTGAACCGCATCGCGTACGCCCGGCGGTGCAGCTGCCGCCAGATGTAGAACGCGGCGAGCGCGAACACCGGCAGCACAGCCAGCAGCCACCACGGTTGCATGAAACGGATCATCGTGTCGTCCCCCGGGTGCGGGCGTGCCGCTGCGCGGCCACGAATCGCACCATGTCCAGCAGCCAGTCTCGGTCGGTACGCAGACGCAGGTGGGCCGCGCCGGCGCCACGCAGTGCGGCGGCGATCGTGGCCCGTTGGGCGGCGGCGGCATCAGCGTAGCGCTGCCGCAGTCGAGGGTCGGCGGTCTGCACCTCGTGCAGCTCGCCGGTCTCCGGGTCGACCACCGGCAGCACACCCACGTCGGGCAGCTCCAGCTCCCGAGGGTCGATCACCTCGATCGCCAGCACGTCGTGGCGGACCCGGAGCTTGCGCAACGGACGGGCCCACTGCTCGGCCGGCGAGAGGAAGTCCGACACCACCACGGCCACCCCGCGTCGACGAGGCGGGCGGTTGAGCATCTCGATCAGGGCGCCCAGATCACCACGACCGGGCTGGATGGTGGTGCCGGCGACCGTACGCAACAGGCCCTGCGCCTCCTTGCGACCGGAACGGGCCGGCAGGCGGGTGAGCACCCCCGGCCCGGCCGGTGGCGGCGTGCCCCGCCAGCGTCGGGCCGAGGAGGACGCGCCGCCGCCGGTGCCGATGACGGCGCCGATCCGGTTGCCGCCGCGCACCGTCAGGTGGGTGATGGCGGCCGCGGCGGCGACCACCACCTCGCGCTTGAGCCACTGCCCGGTGCCGAAGTCCAGGCTGGCGGACAGGTCGAGGGCCAGCCAGGTCTCCAGCTCGCGGTCGGCGACCGTACGCCGGACGTGCGGAGTCGTGGTGCGTGCGGTGACCGGCCAGTCCATCCGGCGCACGTCGTCGCCGGGGCGGTATTCCCGTGACTCCCCCGCCTCGCTGCCCGGTCCGGGCAGCAGGCCGGCGTAGTCACCCTGGAGCAGACCGTCGAGCTTGCGGGTGACGAGCAGTTGCAGCCGGGACAGCACGGCCTCGCTGCGGTCGGCGAGGGGGGCGGGACGAGGGGTGGGTGAGGTCACGGCCGCTGCCCGGGCCAGCCAGCGCCCGGCGGCGGCGCGGTCGACGACGGGGTGGCCTGCTGGCGGGGAGCGACCGCCGGGAGAGGGATCGTCGACATCACCCGGTGCACGATGTGGTCGGCGGGCACGTCGTCGGCCAGCGCGTCGTAGCTGAGCACCAACCTGTGCCGCAGGATGTCCGGTGCGATGTCCTGCACGTCCTGCGGCAGGGCGTAGTCGCGTCCCCGCAGCAGCGCCAGGGCGCGGGTGGCCCGGACCAGGCCCAGCGAGGCGCGCGGGCTGGCCCCGTACTGGATCAGTTGCGCGACGTCGGGCATCCCGTGCTCGGCCGGGGCGCGGGTGGCCAACACCAACCGGACCGCGTAGTCGACCAGGGCGTTGTGCACGAAGACCTGGTCCGCCTTGCGTTGCAGGGCGATCAGCTCGGGGGTGTCGAACACCGCGGTCGGCTCCGGCGGGGACACGCCCATCCGGTAGACGATCTCCCGTTCCTCCGCGTCGGTCGGGTAGCCCACCACGATCTTCATGAGGAACCGGTCCCGCTGCGCCTCCGGCAGTGGATAGACGCCCTCCTGCTCGATCGGGTTCTGGGTGGCCATCACCAGGAACGGGTCGGGCACCCGGTGGGTCTCCCCGCCGATGGACACCTGCCGCTCGCTCATCACCTCCAGCAGCGCCGACTGCACCTTCGCCGGAGCGCGGTTGATCTCGTCGGCGAGCAGGAAGTTGACGAAGACCGGGCCCAGCTCGACGTCGAACTTCTCACTCGACTGCCGGTAGATCCGGGTGCCCATGATGTCGGCCGGCACCAGGTCCGGGGTGAACTGCACCCGGGCGAAGGACCCGCCGACGACCTTGGCGAGAGTCTCCACGGCGAGCGTCTTGGCGACCCCGGGCACCCCTTCGATCAGGCAGTGACCCCGGGCGAGCAGCGCGACGAACATCCGCTCCACCATCCGGTCCTGCCCGACGATCACGCGTTTGATCTCGAACAGCGCCTTCTCCAACAGGGTGGCGTCCTGCGCGGGCGTGGTCACCGGCGCAGGCGGCTGCGGTGCCGCCCCGTTCGGCGTCGGGGCGTCGGGCATGGTCGGCTGGGCCACCGGTCCTCCACAGCGTTGGTCGTCGTCGCGGCTCGTGCGGTATCAAGACTCGCACGCCTTGCTGAGTGTCGAGGTGGGGAGAAGCCGATTTCTGCCGCGCCGTCCCCGGCGGCCGAATCGTGCGTCGCGGGCGTGCACGGAACGGCCCGCCGCGTGTACGATTCACCCCGTCGCCGGGCGGCTCCCCCCGTGGTCGCCCGGCGATCAAACTTCCTCTCCCGCCGCCCTAGACTGGCCGGGATGAGCATCCCCTCCCCTGCCGACGAGGCCCTGGTCTGCTCGGCCCGGGGCTGCCGCGCCGCTGCCGTCTGGGCCCTTGAGTGGAACAATCCGCGGCTGCACGACGCCGATCGGCGCAAGACCTGGCTGGCCTGCGACGAGCACCGGAGCACTCTCGGGGGCTTCCTGGAGGCTCGCGGCTTCCTGCGTGCCGTCACTCCGGTGCCCGGATCGCCTACGCTCGACGTGTGAGCGGCGACCCACCGGCTTCCCCCGGCCCCACCTCCCCGTCCTGGCCGCCCACCCCGGCCCCCGCACCCGGCGTCGAGCCGCCGCCCGGTGCGTTCCCCGCACCCGGCACGCTCGGCCCGGAGCCCGCCGCGCCCGACGTCTCCTGGCCCGCCCCACTGCCACCGGCAGCTCTGCCACCACCCGACCACCGGCCGCAGCCCGGCGCCGACCAGCGCGCACCGGACCTGCCGGCACCCGGCCTCCTGCCACCCGCCCCCTCCGGCCCGCTGTCCACTGGCGCGCCGGTGGGGCGAGGGCCGCTGGAGCCCTGGCCGGACACGGTCAACTGGCAGCCGATCTGCACCGACCTGATCTGGGTGGAGCTGATCCGGCTGGGGGTCGTGGTCGCCATCGGGCTGGCGGTGACGGGAGTGGGCTGGGCGTTGAGCGGCCACTGGCTGTTCGGGCTCGCCGTCGCCGTCGTCGTGCTGCTCGGCGTGTGGCGGGCCATCGCGATCGTCCGGGCGGTGCGAGCCTGGGGGTACGCCGAGCGGGAGAACGACCTGCTGGTCCGGCACGGGCTGCTGGTCCGGCGGCTCTCCATCGTCCCGTACTCGCGGATGCAGTTCGTCGACGTCAGCGCCGGGCCGTTGGAACGCGCCTTCGACCTGGCCACCGTGCAACTGCACACCGCCGCGGCGGCGAGTGACGCCCGGGTGCCCGGGCTGCGCCCGGCGGAGGCGTCCCGGCTGCGCGACCGGCTCACCGCGCTCGGCGAGGACCGGGCCGAGGGCCTGTGAGCGCGAGGAGTGAGCCGGGGTTGCGAGCCCCGCAGTCGCGAACGAAAGGCGACTTTGTGAACACCCGCGTGGGTAGCCGCCGACCGCGCCGAGGGCCGCTCCGATGAGTGACGGGCCCGCCGAGCCGAGCACCGTGCCGCCCACCGGCCCGACGCCACCGGGCCCGGTGCTGCCCGCTGGCGCGCCAACTACTGGCGCGGCACCGCCCGGGTCGATGCCGCCGGGGGCACCCGCGCCGTGGCCGGCACCGGCCGGCGGTGCCGAGGGTGAGCCCCGGCAGCGACTGCACCCGCTCAGCCCGGTCCTGCACGGTGCCAAGTCACTGGTCGTGGTGATCGCCGGGTTGTCCTGGTCGACGCTGTCCCGGGTGGGCTTCGGCTGGTTCGCCGCCATGGTGGCGGTGCTGGCTCTCGGCGCGACCGTGCTGTCGGTGGTGAGCTGGTACAACACCGGCTACCACGTGGTCGGCCGCGAACTACGGGTGTACGAGGGGCTGCTCTGGCGGCGTACCCGGGCCATCCCGTTGGAGCGACTGCAGGCCGTGGAGGTGGTCCGACCGCTGCTCGCCCAGCTCACCGGTCTGGCCGAGCTGCGCCTGGAGGTGGTCGGCGGGGGCAAGACCGAGGCGCCGCTGGCGTACCTCGGGGTGGCCGACGCGGCCCGGCTGCGCGAGCGGCTGCTGGCACTGGCCGGGCGGGGCGCGCAGGCACCCGCCCCGGAGCACGCGGGCGCCGCGGTGCTCCCGGGAGCGGCGGCGCCGACGGCGGCCGCGCTGGGCCGGCCACTGCACGCGGTACGCAACCAGAGTCTTCTGATCAGCCAACTGCTCACCCCGCAGGCGTTCCTGCTCCCGTTCGGTGTGGCATTCGTCGTGGTGCAGTTCCTCACCGCCGGGTCGTGGTCGTTCGTCGCGGTGGCGAGCACGCTGACCGCGATGGCCGGCGTGCTGCTGCAACCGGTGCGGCGGGTGCTCGACGACTGGAACTTCCGGCTGGCCCGCGACGGCGGCACGCTGCGGGTGCACAACGGCCTGCTGGAGACGCGGGCGCAGACCGTGCCGCTGGCGCGGGTGCAGACCGTACGGGCCACCTGGCCGCTGCTCTGGCGAATGAAGGGCTGGCTGCGGCTGCGCCTGGAGGTGGCCGGCTACTCCGTCGCGGAGGCTGACGACCGCAACCGGCCCGACCGGCTGCTGCCGGTCGGTGACCTGCCGACCGCGACGATGATCGTCGCAGAGGTGCTTCCGGGGGTACGCCTCGACGCGCTGGCGCTGAGCCCTCCGCCGACCCGGACCCGGTGGCTGCACCCGCTGGGCCGTCGCGCGTTCGGCGCGGGGCTCTTCGACGAGGTCTTCGTCACCCGTTCCGGGCGGCTGACCCGGCAGGTGGTGATCGTGCCGTACGCCCGCATCCAGAGCGTGCGGGTGGTGCAGGGGCCCGTTCAGCGTCGGCTGGGGTTGGCCTCCGTGCACGCCGACACCGCGGGCGGTTCCGGTGCCACCGCCCAGGACCGCGACCTGGCAGAGGCCTGGGCCCTGGCCGCAGACCTGACCACAAGAGCCCACCAGGCCCGCAACCCCATCTGATCCCCACCCCAGCGTCCCACCCCCAACGACCCCAGCCGGGTCCCACCCCGCCCTCCATCTCCGTTGATCATGAGGTTAGCGGCGCGACACGCCGTGGGGGCGGGCGCTAACTTCATGATCGACGGGAGCTGGCGGGGCCGGACGCCGACCCGGGGCGGGCCGGGGTGGGTCAGTGGTCGGTCTTTGTGGGTTCGCGTGGAGGGCGCTGGGTTTCGGGTGGGTGTTCGGCGTCGGGGGCGGTGGCCTGCCTTGGTGGTTCCGTGCGGGGCGGTGGGGGTCCGGCCTTCGGGTGGCGGATGCGCCACGCGGCCCAGCCGCGCTCGGCCAGACCGACCACCAGGAAGGTCAGCCCCACGTACGCCCAGCCGACCAGCACGTCGATCACGTAGTGCTCACCCGAGTAGACCAGGGTGAAGGTCATCGCCAGCGGGTACGCGAGCAGCAGCGGCCACCAGCGACGACGGGTGCTGGCCAGGAAGAACAGCACCACGAACAGCGCCCACGCGGTGTGCAGCGACGGCATCGCGGCGACCGGGTTGGAGGCGATCTGGCCGGCGTTGAGGACGTTGCCGGCACCGTGCATGCCGAACACCTTCCAGCCCCGGGTGGAGATCCGGGCGACCTCGGTGAGCAGCCCGTTCTGTGCGGCCCACCACGGCGGGGCGGCCGGGTAGATGAAGTAGGTGACCAGGCCGGCGGCGCAGAGGAAGCCCCAACGCCGCATGTACGCGGCCCAGCGGTGCCGGTCGCGTAGCCAGAGCACCGCGGCGGCGGCCAACGCCACCACGAAGTGCGAGAAGTACACCCAGCTCGCCGCGACGTCCCACCAGTGCACCTGCGGGTGGTAGAGGTGTTGCTGCAACCAGACGGTCGGCACCTCACCGCCGGTGGCCCAGCCGAACATGAACCGGTCTGCGACGATCAGCTCCATCGCGTGCGGGGTGGCCCCGTTGTCGGCGAAGCCGCGCGACAGGTTGTACACGACGAACAGCAGCACCACCGGCACCCAGTCCCGGGCGAAGCGCAGGTGGCTGCGCCACGGCCGGTCGCTGTTCCAGGCGATGGTCGCGAGCCAGATCCAGACGAAGGCGTACGCGGGGTCGGTGGGCAACCCGATGGCCAGCCACGCGGCCACGAAGGCGACCGCCCAGACGGTCATCGCGACGACACGACGACGACCCCCGTCCGGGGACGCGGGCGGGTCGGTCCGGGCGGGGGGCTGGGGGTCAGTCACGACGGCCATCGTCGTCAAGGTTAACGACGGTCGCGGCATCGACCGACGGGGACCACCCGGCGAAGCCGTGCACAGGTGGGTGGCGGTCGACGCCGGATGCCCGGGCAGGGGCCCGGCGGGATCCCCGGGCGGGTGCTCGGCGGGCTCGGCGAGCACCTAGGCTGACGACCATGCAGGAGCAGCCCGAGCCGGCCTTCGCGCCGGGTCTGACCGCCCAGGTCGAGTTGACCGTCACCGACGCGGACACCGCCCAGGCGGTCGGTTCCGGGGACGTACCGGTGCTGGGCACTCCACGGGTGCTCGCGCTGGCCGAGGCGGCCACCGTCGCGGCGACAGCTGTCGAGATGCCGCCCGGGTCGACGACAGTGGGCACCCGGGTCGAGCTGGAGCACCTGGCGCCGACCGTGGTCGGCCGGACGGTCCGGGCGCAGGCGCTGTTGGCGACCGTCGACGGTCGCCGGCTGTCGTTCGAGGTCACGGTCAGCGACGGCGACCAGACGGTGGCCCGGGGCCGGGTGGACCGGATCATGGTGGACCGGCAACGTTTCGTCGAGCGCGCCGGGCGTGTGTCGTGAACGCCGGTTTCGTCGAGGTCGCCGACCGGGTGCACGTGCTGGCCGAGCCGCTGCTGCGGGTCAACGTCACCCTGGTCGTGGGCGATGACGAGGCCCTCCTGGTGGACACTCTGTCGTCAGCCGCCCAGGCCACCGACCTGGCCGCCGCCGTCCGGGCGGTCACCGACCGCCCGTTGACGCTGGTCAACACCCACCACCACTACGACCACTGCTTCGGCAACGCCGTCCTGGCCGGCGACCCACCCCGTCCGGTGTACGCGCACGAGCTGGCCGCCGCGGCCCTGCGCCAGGACCCGGAGCGGCTGCGCCGGGAGGCGTACGAAGAGGTGCGCACGGAGCACCCGGCGCTCGCCGCCGAGCTGGCCGACACTCCGCTGCTCGCCCCGACGCACACCGTGCAGACGGAGACGGCACTCGACCTGGGTGGCCGGCGGGTGCTGCTGCGGCACCCGGGGCGGGGGCACACCGAGGCCGACCTGGTGGTGCACGTGCCGGACGCCGACGTGTTGATCGCCGGGGACCTGGTGGAGCAGAGTGGCCCGCCCGCCTTCGAGGACTCGTACCCTCTGCGGTGGCCGGACGCGATCGCGGACCTGCTGCGGCTGACGACCGCGCGCACGGTGGTGGTGCCGGGCCACGGCGACCCGGTGGACGTCGATTTCGTCCGCGCCCAGCACGCCGAGCTGGCGAAGCTGGCCTGGCTGATCCGGGCCGCGCACACCGGCAGCGCGCCTCCGGAACGGGTGGCCGCCGAGGCTCCCTTCGGTGCGCGCGCCGCCCTGATCGCCGCCCGGCGCGGCTACCGCGAGCTCGACGGCGAGGCCTGACTCAAAAGATCGACGGCGAGGCCTGGTTCGGGAAGCGGCGTTCGACGTCGGCGCGGGTGGGCATGGCGGTGGCGCCGCCGGGTGACTCGCAGACCAGGCCCGCGACCCGCAGCGCGAACGCGACCCGCTCGACCCAGCCTGCCGGGGAGTCCGGTTCGCCGCCGACGAGCAGATCGGCGATCAGCGCGGCCATGACCGAGTCACCGGCACCGGTGGCGTCGATCGCGTCGACCTTGGGGGCCGGCACCCTCACCGGGTCGGCGGCGGCGGCCAGCACCGCACCGGCCGCACCGAGGGTCACCACCACCGTGGCGGCGCCCAACTCACGCAGGTACGCCGCCACCCCCTCGACCGGTTCACCCGGGTAGAGCAGCACGGCGTCGGCGGCGCTCAGCTTGACCAGGTGCGCGCCGGCGGCGAACTCGGCCACCACCTCGCGCAACCCTTCCAGCGCGGCCGGCCCGTCCAGCAGCCGGGGACGCACGTTCGGGTCGAAGACCCGCAGACCGGTGGCGAGCGACCAGGCGCGTCGGGCGGCGGCGAGCGTGCGGGGTTGCAGCAGCACGATGGAGCCGCAGTAGAGCACGTCCGCGCCCTCCAACTGCGCGAGATCCAGGTCGTCGGGGCCGAGCAGACCGTAGGAGACCGGCTCGCCGTAGAAGCGGAAGTCGGGTTCCGGTCCGGCGTACGTGACCACCGCGAGAGTGGTCGGCGCCGCCACCGTGACCGCGCCGGCCACCCCGACGTCGACAGCGCTCAGGAAGGTGCGGATCCGACCGCCCAGCACGTCGTCGCCGAGCGAGCCGACGAACTGCGCCGCGCCACCGAGGCGGGCCACGCCCACTGCGACGTTGAGCGGCCCACCGCCGATCGCCTGCCGGTAGACGCGCTCCCCGTCACGCTCGCTGTCGAGCAGGTCGACGAGCGCCTCGCCGAGCACCACCGCGTATCCCATGCCGATCCTCTCGTCGTCGCCAACCGCCACCGGGCGTCGTCCGCCGGGCCGACCGCCGTGGCATCAGGCTGGCACAGCGGGCCACCCGGCGGGCGGCGAAGGCGACGCAACGGCTACCCCGGCCGGTGGATCGGCCCGTCGAGCGCCGCCAGTGGGCGGCCGGTGCCGCCCCACCGGGCCGCGACGATCTGCGCGGCCACACTCACCGCGGTCTCCTCAGGTGTACGACCACCGAGGTCCAACCCGATCGGCGAGGCGAGCCGGGCGAGCTGCGCCTCGGTGAGCCCCGCCTCGCCCAGCAGCTTGAGCCGGTCGTCGTGGGTGCGGCGCGAGCCCATCGCGCCGACGTACGCCAGCGGGTGGCGCAGCGCCAACTCCAGCAGCGGCACGTCGAACCTCGGGTCGTGGGTGAGCACGCACATCACCGTCCGTTCGTCGACCCGACCGGCGTCCACCTCGGTACGCAGGTAGCGGTGCGGCCACTGCACCACCACCTCGTCCGCCTCGGGGAAGCGTCGCACGGTGGTGAAGACCGGCCGGGCGTCGCAGACGGTGACCCGGTAGCCGAGGAACGCGCCGATCCGGGCGACGGCAGCGGCGAAGTCGATGGCCCCGAAGACGATCATCCGAGGCGGGGTGGCGTACGCGGTCACGAAGAGGCTGACGCCGGAGCCCCGGCGCTGCCCGGAGTATCCGTACCGGAGCATCCCGCTGTGCCCGGCGGCGAGCAGTCCGAGGGCGTCGGCGCTGGCGGCGTCGTCGAGCCGATCGTCGCCGAGCGAACCGATCGGGTGCTGGCCGCCGGCCAGCACCAGCCGCCGGCCAAGTCGCCGGGCCGGGTCGGTCGGCGGCGTGCCCGGTGAGTTGCCGGCATCGGCCGGTGAGTTGTCGGCATCGACTGGTGAGTTGTCGGCATCGTTTGGTGCGCCGCCGGCGTCGGCCGCCACGCAGGTGACCACCGCCGCCGGTTGGGCGGCCCGGCGGGCGGCGGCGACCGCGTCCAGCCCGGGCAGGGCGCCGGGGTCGACGCGCTCCACGAACACGTCGAGGACACCGCCGCAGGTCAGGCCCACGGCGTACGCGTCGTCGTCGCTGATTCCGTACCGGATCAGCTCGGGTGCTCCGGTGGCGAGCACTCGGCGGGCCCGTTCGTAGAGATCGGCCTCGACGCAGCCGCCGGACACGCTGCCGGTGACAGTGCCGTCGGCCGCGACCAGCATGGTCGCGCCGGGCGGCTGCGGCGCGGAGTGCCAGGTGGCCACGACGGTGGCCAAGGCGACCGGCTCGCCGGCCTGGCAACGGCGGTGTGCCTCGTCGAACACGTCCGGCACCCGCTGCCGCCTCTCCGTCACGTCGTTTCCGTACGCAGGATATGGCGTGCACCGACCGCCGACGGGTCTTTTGATTCATCGAGGAACGACTATTGCATTGTGGCGGCGGGGCGTGATGGGATGACGCGTACCGGGCGGTGCGAGGGCTGCGGCACCACCGGTTGCCGGGTTCGTCAGACGCGAGGGCAACGGTCCAGGACAGGACCGTCGACGGCGCACGTCCACCGGTCGATTCCCGCCGGGGCAGGTCGCCGTGACCGTCGCACCGCGCACGACAGCGGTGCGATCACGCCACATCCCACCCGATTTCGGCGGGGCGGCCTGGGCTGCGCGCCTCGCGAGTCAGGAGAACCCGTGAACCGTTCCCGTACGGCCGCACTGCTCACCGCGGCCCTGACCCTCGCGCTGGGCGCCGTCGCCCTGGCGTCCAGTCCACAACCGGCCGCCGCGCACGGCACGGCGATGACCCCGGGCAGCCGGACCTACCTGTGCTGGCAGGACGGCCTCAGTTCGACCGGTCAGATCACGCCGACCAACCCCGCGTGTTCCGCTGCCGTGGCGCAGAGCGGGGCGAACTCGCTCTACAACTGGTTCAGCGTGCTGCGCTCCGACGCCGGTGGCCGGACCACCGGCTTCATCCCGGACGGGCAGCTCTGCAGCGGCGGCAACTCCGGTTACCGCGGCTTCGACCTGGCCCGCACCGACTGGCCGCTGACCCACCTGACCGCCGGGGCACGGTTGGACTTCCGCTACAGCAACTGGGCACACCACCCGGGCACGTTCTACTTCTACGTGACCAAGAACAGCTGGAGCCCGACCCGGGCGCTGGCCTGGAGTGACCTGGAGGAGCCGTTCCTCACGGTGACCAACCCGCCGCAGCGTGGGGCGGTCGGCACCAACGAGGGGCACTACTACTTCAGCGGCAACCTGCCGTCGGGCAAGAGCGGCCAGCACATCATCTACTCCCGCTGGGTCCGCTCGGACTCGCAGGAGAACTTCTTCGGCTGCTCCGACGTCGTCTTCGACGGCGGCAACGGCCAGGTGACCGGCGTGAAGGGCGGCGGCTCGACGCCGACCCCGACGCCGACCACCCCGACGCCCGGGCCGACCGACCCGCCGCCGACGACCACCCCGCCGCCGGCGGGTGGTGACTGCATGGCCGTCTACAAGGTGAGCAGCGCCTGGCAGGGTGGCTTCCAGGGCGAAGTCACGATCATGAACCACGGCAGTACGCCGTTCAACGGCTGGACCGCGAGCTGGACCTGGCCCAACGGGCAGTCGATCAGTCAGATCTGGGGCGCGACACAGACGTCGTCCGGCTCGTCGGTGACGGCGACAAATGTGGCCTACAACGGCACTGTCGCACCTGAAGGCACCACGACGTTCGGCTTCCTGGGCAGCACCACAGGAACGAACGGCCTCCCCACAGTCACCTGCGCTCGCCGCTAACCACTACCACCACCACCCCCTGAAATGATCAAGAGGTTTGCGTCACCGGAACCGCTCCGGATGACGCAAACCTCTTGATCAACAGGGTCGGGCCAGGGTCAGCGGACCATGGAGCCCACCACCGGCTTCGTGAGCAGGGCGGACTGGTTTCGCTGGATGCCCGGGTCGAGGGTCTTCGCCACGAAGATCGCGTGCCAGATGCAGAAGATCAGCACCGTCCACACCTTGCGGGAGTGGTCGGCCTCCTCCCGCTTGTGCTCGTCGAGCAGCCGCAGCGCGTACGACAGGTCGAGCAGGTCGCCCGCGCCCGAGGTGCTCAGCACGTGCCGGGCCCACTCGTACATCTCGCCGCGCAGCCAGACCCGGGTCGGGGTCGGGAAGCCCAGCTTCTTGCGGTTGACGATGGCCGGCGGCACGACACCCTGCAACGCCTGGCGCATCGCGTACTTCGTCGCGTCGGAGCGCGGCGGCAGCTTCAGGTCCACCGGGATCTTCGCCGCGACGTCGAACACCTCGCGGTCGAGGAACGGCACCCGCACCTCCAGCGAGTGCGACATCGAGATCCGGTCGGCCTTGACCAGGATGTCACCGCGCAGCCAGGTGTAGAGGTCGACGTACTGCATCTTGGTGACGTCGTCCAGCTCGGTGCACTCGGCGTAGATCGGGGCGGTGACGTCGGTGTAGCGCACCGAGGGGTCGTAGCGGCGCATCAGATGCTGCTTCTCCTCCTCGGTGAACATCCGGGCGTTGCCGTAGTAGCGCTCCTCGATCGGGGTGGTGCCACGCTCCAGGAAGCTCTTGCCCTTGACTCCCTGCGGGATCGCCTTGGAGACCGCGCGCAGGCCCTTCTGCACCCCGCCGGGCAGGCCGTTGACGGTCCCCAGCGACAGCGGCTCGCGGTAGATCGTGTAGCCGCCGAAGAACTCGTCGGCGCCCTCACCGGAGAGCACCACAGTGACGTGCTCGGCGGCCTTCTTGGCCACGAAGTAGAGCGGTACCAGCGCCGGGTCGGCCACCGGGTCGTCCAGGTGCCAGACGATCTTCGGCAGCGCGTCGATCATGTCCTGCGGACCGATCTTGGTGGGGATGGTGGTGACGTCCAGGTGCCGCGCCGACTCCTGGGCGACGTCGATCTCCGAATACCCCGGTACGTCGTAGCCGACGGTGAACGTGAGGATGTTCGGGTTGAACTCCCGGGCCAGCGCCACCACTGCTGTCGAGTCGATGCCACTGGACAGGAACGAGCCGACCGGCACGTCGGAGCGCATGTGCATGCGCACGCTCTCCCGCAGCGTCTCCCGGATCTCGTGGTAGAGCTTCTGCTCGTCGTCGACCGGCGCCGGCCGGAACACCGGCCTGTACCACCTACGCACGTCGATGCGCCCACCCGGCGTCCAGTTCAGGTATTCCCCCGAGCCGATCCGGCTGATGCCCTTGTGCAGGGTGCCGGGCTCCGGGACGTACTGCAGCGTCAGATAGTGGCTCAGGTTGGCCGTGTCGACGCCCGCGTCGCCCTGGTAGTTGCTGTGCGCGAACGGCAGCAGCGCCTTCTTCTCCGAAGCCAGGTAGAGGCCGTCGGCGGTCTCCAGGTAGTGCATGGGCTTGATGCCGAAGTAGTCGCGGGCACCGAACGCGCGCCGCTCCTGCCGGTCCCAGATGACGAAGGCGAACATCCCCCGCAGCCGGGTGAGCACCTGTTCGCCCCAGAAGTGGTAGCCCGCCACGATCACCTCGCCGTCGCCGGCGGTGGCGAACTGCGCGCCAAAGTTCCTGATCAACTCCTCGCGCAGCTCGATGTAGTTGTAGATCTCACCGTTGAAGGTGAGCAGGTAACGGCCGTTCGCGTAGGGCAGCGGCTCATGGCTCGACGCGACGTCGATGATGGCCAGCCGCTTGTGGGCGAACACGCCGTCCGCGTACCGGCCGGAAGCGTCGCCGACCACCTCGACCCCGGTCTCGTCGGGGCCGCGGTGGTGCAGGCATTCCAACGCTCCGGCGATGTGGTCGCGATGCGCGGCGGCGTTACCGTTCGCGCTGAAGAAGGCCAGAAGTCCGCACATGGTGGTCATCTTTCCACGCGCGCTGTCGGCCCGTCGCAGCCGTCCGTCGATCCGCCCGCCGGGGGCGTCGCCACGAACCGGGCGCGCGGTACCGTCGGGATCAGCAACGAAGCGGAGGGAGCGGCGCAATGACCGAGGGACAAACCGACGGTACGCCGACGGACGGCACGGAATCGCACGATCCGGACTTCCCGGAGGCCTTCCTGTCCTTCATGCGGCAGGGCTGGAGCGACACCGCGCTCCCCGTGGCGCCCCGGCCGGAGACGCCCAACTACGCCAAGAGGCGTGCCGCGCTCTCCGCGGCCTTCCCCGGCGAGACACTGGTCATCCCCACCGGCACCGAGAAGGTCCGCGCCAACGACACCGACCACCCGTTCCGGCCGGGCAGTGACTTCGCCTACCTGACCGGCGAACACGACGCCGACAGCGTGCTGGTGCTGCGCCCGAACGGCTCAGGGCACGACGCGACGCTGTACATGCGACCCCGGTCGTCCCGGGAGACCGACGAGTTCTTCCGCAGCCGCAACGGCGAGCTGTGGGTGGGCCGGCGGCACACGCTCAGCGAGAAGTCGACCGAGCTGGGCCTGCCCACCGCCGATCTGACCGGCCTGGAGGCGACTCTCGCCGACCTGGCGCCGGGGCGTACCCGGGTGTTGCGCGGCTTCGACGCCCAGGTGGACGCGGCCGTCCGCGCCTACGACGGCCCGCGCGCCCAGGGGCAGCCGGCCCGCGACCGGGAGCTGGCGATCGCCATCTCGGAGATGAAGCTGGTCAAGGACGAGTGGGAGATCAGCCAACTCCAGGACGCTATCGACGCCACGGTACGCGGCTTCGAGGACGTCGCCCGGATCCTCCCGGCGGACCGCGCGGTCTCCGAGCGCCTCCTGGAAGGTGTCTTCGCGCTGCGGGCCCGGCACGACGGCAACGACGTCGGGTACAGCTCGATCGTCGGCGCCGGCGAGCACGCCACGATCCTGCACTGGGTGCACAACCACGGCGCCACCCGGCCGGGTGACCTGCTGCTGATGGACATGGGTGTCGAGGGCCGAAACCTCTACACCGCCGACGTGACCCGGGTGCTGCCGGTGAACGGGCGGTTCACCGCCCTGCAACGCCAGGTCTACGACATCGTGTACGCCTCGCAGCAGGCCGGCATCGATGCCATCCGCCCCGGGGTGAAGTTCAAGGACGTCCACTTGACCTGCATGCGGGTGCTCGCCGAGGGCCTCTCCGAGCTGGGTCTGCTGCCGGTGAGCGTGGACGAGGCGATGGACGAGAAGTCGACGGTCTACCGGCGGTGGACGCTGCACGGCTTCGGCCACATGCTCGGCATCGACGTGCACGACTGCTCGAACGCCCGCAAGGAGACGTACCGCGACGGCGCGCTCGGCGAGGGCTATGTGCTCACCGTCGAGCCGGGGCTGTACTTCCAGCCGGAGGACGAGCTGGTCCCCGCCGAGCTGCGCGGCGTGGGCATCCGGATCGAGGACGACGTGCTGGTCACCTCTACCGGCGCGGTGAACCTCTCCGCCGGGCTGCCGCGCACCTCCGACGAGGTGGAGACCTGGCTGGCCGAGCAGCGCGAGGCGGGCCCCCGCCTGCCCGGCTGACCACCGCACCAGCCCTCACCACACCAGCCCTCACGCACCGGCGTCGCCGCCAGCCGACCAACGGCCCGGCGGCGCCGGTCTGCCGTTGTCGACCAGGCCCTCCGGCCCGGGCGCGCCGGTGTGCCGTTGTCGACCAGGCCCTCCGGCCCCGGCCGAGCGTCGGTCCCGACGCCGCCCGACCCAGACTCACCTCTCGTGACCACTCGCCTTCACGGAAACCGGGCTGTCCAGGGCGCACGGACACCGCGTCTTCCGTGAACCCGAGTGGATCAACCCCTCGGCGCGCCTGCGGCATAGACGGCGGACGCGCACGCGGGCCAGGTGGGCAACGTCCGTTCCCGCGACGGTGGTGACTTTCACCCGCCCGAGTCGGCGTTTGCGCTGCTCACACCCTTTTCACCAACCCGGACCGCTTGCCCGCCGTCATCCGCCCTGCGCCGAATGCGGGGTTATCTCGGATACGTCCGCATCGCGAAGATGGTTCTCATACGGTGGGGATCAGAGGCTGCAACCGATTTGTAGCTGGTCGTGGCGCCTCAGGCGGTGCGACCCCGTCTGGTAGCAGGAAAGGGCGGAAGGCTCTGATGTCCAACGACGTAACGAGTACCGACGGCGGGGCCTCGACAGCTCCGCCGACACGACGACGGCGGGCGCTGTGGGTCGCCGGCGTGGCCGGGCTGACCGGTGTGGTCGGTCTGGCGGCCCTCGGCGGCGTGGCCGCCAGGGATGACAAGCCCAAATCCGACCAGGTCTCCGACGCGCAGCCGTCGACCAACCGGCAGAACGTCAGTGACGCTGGCGGCGCGGACGAAGGCGGCGCCAAGGAAGCCGACGCTCGGGACGACGAGTGGAGTGGCGGCGACTGGAGCGGCTTCGACGACCGGTCCGGCAAGGACGACAAGCGCCAGGACGACAAGCGCGACGAGAAGGACCGCATCAAGCAGGTCCCGTGCGACACGGACAAGCTGATCCAGGCCATCACGTTCGCGAACAACGAAGATGGCGGCGTACTGGAGTTGGCCAAGGGCTGCACCTACACCCTGACTCGCAACCAGGACGGCAACGGCCTGCCGGTGATCACCCAGCCCATCACCCTGAAGGGCGAGCACACGACGATCGGCCGTGAGGCCACCGCCGACTACTTCCGGATCCTCAACGTCGGCCCCGGGGGGCACCTCACCCTCAAGGGTCTGAGCATCAGGGGTGGTCAGACCCTTCAGTCATCGATGACCGCTGACCCTGCCACGGTCTGGGCGCCGTACTCGGCCCTGGTCCGGTCCACCGTGGCCGGCCCGGCAGCGAAGCCGGCAGCCACAACGGCAGCGAAACCGGCAGCGACAACGGCAGCCAAGCCCGCGGCAACAACGGCGGCCAAGGCCGGGGCCAAGGCCGGAGCGACAACGGCAGCGAAGCCCGCAGCGGCCAAGGCCGGAGCCAAGCCCGCAGCGAAAGCGACGGCGAAGGCGGCGGCCGCCAAGCCGATCGCCGCGGAGGCGAAGCCGGCGGGGGCCGGAACCGCGGTGCCGCTGGTCGAGCAGCCCGGCTTCACCGACGGCGCCGGGGTGCTGGTGCAGCCCGGTGGTCGCGCGGAGATCCTGGACAGCGAGTTGCTCTACAACCAGTCCGGTGGCAACGGCGGCGGCCTGGCCAACTTCGGCAGCACCAGGCTCAGCAAGACGACAGTGGCGCACAACACCGCCTTCTTCTTCGGCGGCGGCATCTTCAACGCCGGGGTGCTCCAGGTCGACGAGTCGAAGGTCAAGGACAACACCGGGATCATCGGCGGCGGCGGTATCGCCAACGGCGCGGCCGGGATCTTCACCGACAGCGTCGACGGTGGCTCGGTCTGGGTCTACAAGAGCGAGATCACCGACAACGAGACGCTCGGCTTCGGCGGTGGCGTGCTGGACGTCGAAGGCACCACGACCCTGCACTACACGACGGTCAGCGGGAACACCGCGGTCCTCGCGGGCGGCGGCGTGGCCGTGGCCGACAGCCAGCTCACCCTCAAGGACGCCACGGTGGTCAGCAACAGCACCGCCGGCGTGGGTGGCGGTGTGGCGGTCACCTTCGACAGCGCCGCAACCGTCGAGAACAGCAAGATCAACGACAACACCGCCGGGTTCTTCGGCGCCGGCCTCTACAACGAGGACAGCGTCACCACGCTGCGCGACAGCGAGGTGGTGGGCAACCGGGCCGTCGGTCCGTTCGCCCGCGGCGGCGGCATCTTCAACACCGAGGGGAGCGAGGTGACGCTCCGCCGGACGAAGGTGGCGCACAACTTCTCCACCCTCCCGCCGGGGGGAATCTTCAACAGCCTCGGCGGCACGGTGACGCTGGACGACGAGTCGGCGGTCACTGCCAACCGCCCGACCAACTGCTTCAACGTTCTGGACTGCTTCGCCTGATCGGGTGGGGCTGAACCACATAGAAGAGGTACGCCTCTCCGCGCCGTCACCGGCTCGGAGGGGCGTACCCGTTTGGCAGGTCAAGAGGGGTCTACGGCCGTCCTGGGCGGCAGTGGGCACGGCGGGGTGTCCCGGCCTTTCCGGATGCAACATGAACCGAATGTGGGCTTCTTTCGGATAAGCCCGCGAGGCGAGGAACCTTCTCATACGGTGGTTTTGGGAGCTACAACCGATTTGTAGCAGGGGACGCCCGTCTGACGGCGGCGACCCTGTCTGGTACGAGGAGAGGGCAGAGAGCTCCGATGTCCAACTACCTAACGAACAACGAAGCCTCCGGGCGGGCGACGGCCAAGCGCCGCCGCAAGCTCTGGCTCGCCAGTGGCGTAGCCGGTTTGACGGGCGTGATCAGTCTCGCGGCGGTTGGCGTCGCGGGCAGCGCCGGAGCCGTCGGCCTCGACTGGAACACCGCGCAGGTCAGCAAGGACGGCGACCAGCGGGGTGACGAGGGACGCGACTGGGACAAGGACAAGGGCGAGGACCGGAACAAGGACAAGGACAAGGACCACGAGCGCGGGAGGGAGGTGCCCTGCGACACCGACAAGCTGATCCAGGCGATCGTGTTCGCCAACAGCAAGAACGGCGGTGTGCTGGAGCTGGCCAAGGGCTGCACCTACAACCTGAGCCGCAACGACTACGAGGGCAACGGCCTCCCGGTGATCACCGAGCACATCACGCTCAAGGGTGAGCACACGACGATCTCCCGGGAAGCCACCGCGGACTACTTCCGCATCCTGAACGTCGGCGCTGGTGGTCACCTCACGGTCAAGGGCCTGACCATCAAGGGTGGCCAGACCCTCGAACTGGAGAACGGCGTCGAGCCGGCTGCGGTCTGGGCGGCCTACTCGGACTCCGAGGCGCTCGCCGCCCAGGTGAAGGCCGGCACCCCGCTGGCGCAGGCGCTCACCGCGCGGCAGGCCAACCCGAAGGCGGGCCTGAAGGCCGCGCCGAAGGTCACCCCGAAGGCTCAGGCGGGCGTCGTGACGCCGCTCGTCCAGCAGCCGGAGGAGAACGACGGCGCCGGCATCCTGGTCCAGCCGGGTGGCACCGCCGAGATCCTGGAGTCCGAGGTCGTCCTCAACCAGTCGGGCGGCAACGGCGGTGGCGTGGCCAACTTCGGCACCACGAAGATCTGGCACAGCACCGTCGCCCGTAACACCGCCTTCTTCTTCGGTGGTGGCGTCTTCAACGCCGGTCTGCTCAAGGTCGAGGAGTCGAAGATCAAGGACAACACCGCCGTCATCGGTGGTGGCGGTATCTCCAACGGCGCCGCGCCGATCTTCACCGACGATGTCAACGGCGGGACCGTCGAGATCAAGAAGGGTGAGATCAGCGACAACGAGACGCTCGGCTTCGGCGGTGGCCTCCTCGACATCGAGGGCAACACCACGGCGTACGAGACCAAGTTCGTCTCGAACACCGCAGTCCTCGCCGGTGGCGGTCTCGTTGCGGCGGACAGCCAGCTGAACCTGCACCACGTCTCGATCGAGAAGAACAGCACCGCCGGTGTCGGTGGCGGTGTGGCCATCGCCTTCGACAGCGCGGTCACGTTCGAGAAGAGCAGCATCAAGGACAACACCGCCGGGTTCTTCGGCGGCGGGCTCTTCAACGTCGGCAGCGTCACCACGCTGCGCGACAGCGAGGTCGTCGGTAACCGGGCGGTGGGCCCGATCGGGGTCGGCGGCGGCATCTTCAACATCTTCGGCGAGGTCAACCTGTCGAAGACGACGGTCGCCCACAACTTCTCCACCTTCGAGCCGGGCGGTGTCTTCAGCTTCTTCGGAGAGGTGAACGTGGACGAGAAGTCCGCCATCACCGCCAACCGTCCGACCAACTGCCTGGCCATCCCGGGCGGAACCATCGAGAACTGCTTCGCCTGATCACCCTTGGGTGACGATGGCACAGCAGCAGGGGTGACAGCACAACGGACCGGCCCCCTTCCGCACCACGCGGAAGGGGGCCGGTTCACGTTCACGTCACTACTTCTGGACGAACACCGCCACGCTGCGCGCCGGGACGCTGAACGTGCCGGCCGCCCGGTCGAACGAGGCGGTACGCAGCACCGGATCGGCCGAGTCGACCAGCACCGGGTGCAGTGCCACGTCCGCACCGCGCAGGTCGGTCACCGTCTGCTTCGCCGTCTCCGGGGTGCTGTTGAAGACGACGGTCAGCGACTTCCACGACCCGCCCAGCCCCCGGGCGTCGAGCGTCATGGTCAGCACGCCGGGCGTCTCCTGCTCCCCCGACAACGGGAACGCCACCCGCCGCTGCACCTGCTCGGCGGTGGCCAGCCCGAACACCGGCGACGACGCCCGGATGCGCAGCAGCTCGGCGTACCGGGCGTCGGTGGTGTTGATGGCCGCGCAGTCCGGCACCAGCGCCGGGTCCGCCAGCAGGGGCTTGGCGTACGACCACTTGTCCTCGTTGTCCTGCGCGGGCGGCAGACCGGCGCCGAACCCGTTGCCCCGCTCGCAGCCCCACCGGATCTGGTTGAACCAGTCTCCGGAGTTGTACGAGTTGCGGTCCAGTGACTTCGACCGCAGCCGTTCGGTGCCCGCGGTGACGAACCCGGTGCCCTGCCCCAGCACCACAGTGCCCAGCGCCAGCACCTGCATGCGGGAGCGGTCGGTCGCCGAGGTGGCCTGCGGCAGTTTGTAGGCCAGCGCGTCGTACAGGATCTCGTTGTCGTGCGCGTCGACGTAGGTGACGGCCTCCCCCGGAGCGGCGGTGTAGCCGGCCGGGGAGCCGTTGTAGTCCACCTGCGCGCCGGTGATCTGCCGTCCGGCGGTGTCGGTGAACCGGTACCCGCGCAGGTTGCCGGTGAGCCCCACCTTGATCAGGTCGTGGGCGTGCAGCAGGCGCGCCTTCTGCTCGGCCGCCGACCCGTTGACCGCGTCCCCGTTGGGGTCGGTGTAGAGCCCGGACGCGAAGCCCTGCACGCGGGGGTTGGTGTCGAACGGTCCGCCGCCGCGTACCGCGTCGCGCAGCCGGTCGTTGAAGGTGCCGATGCCGGTGCCGGCCATGTTGGCCTGGGTGGCCTGGACGAAACGGGCGTCGTCGGCGACCTCGCCGAAGTTCCAGCCCTCGCCGTAGAGCATGATCGCCTTGCCGTTGACGCCGTCGCGGGCGACGGTCAGCCGGTCCAGGGCGCTGCGGACGGCGAGGATGTTCGCCTTCGGGTGGTGACCCATCAGGTCGAACCGGAAACCATCCACCTTGTACTGCTTTGCCCAGGTCACCAGTGAGTCGACGACCAGCTTGCCCATCATGGCGTGCTCGGGCGCGGTGTTGGCGCAGCAGGTCGAATTGGCCACCGTGCCGTCCTCCAACAACCGGTGGTAGTAGCCGGGCACGACCTGGTCGAGCACCGACTTGTCGTCGACACCGGCGGCCGAGGTGTGGTTGTAGACCACGTCCATCACCACCCGCAGCCCGGCGCCGTTAACCCCGGCGACCATCCGCCGGAACTCGGTGGTCCGCGCCGCACCGGCCGGGTCGACGGCATAGCCGCCCTCCGGGACGGTGTAGTGCAGCGGGTCGTACCCCCAGTTGTAGCCGTCGGTTTCGGCGACCGCCGCCACGCACTTCTGCTGTTCCGCGGAGTCCGGCGGGAGCGCCGCCAGGTCGCAGGCGGGCTGCCGCTGGTCGGCCCGCTTCTCCGGGATCGTCGCGAAGTCGAACGTCGGCAGCAGGTGCAGGTGGGTGACACCGGAGTCACCGAGGGCGCGCAGGTGGGTCATCCCGGCGGTCTTCGGGTCGGTGAAGGCGAGGAACGTTCCCCGCCGCTCGGCCGGCACGGTCTCGTCGGCGATGGAGAAGTCGCGTACCGACAGTTCGGAGATCTGCGCCTTCGCCGGGGGCACCGGCGCCGGTTTGCGCAGCGTCCGCCAACCCGCCGGGGCCAGCGCCGCGTCGTTCAGGTCGACCAGCAGGCTGTGCGTGGAGTCCGCGGCGAGAGCCACCGAGTACGGGTCGGTCACCGACGCGGTGACCGTCTTCTGCACCGCCGGCTGCCACGCCCGCACCTGGTACCGGTAGTACTTGCCGACCCAACTCTGGTTGCCGCGCGCCGACCAGACACCGGTGCGGTCGTCGCGGCGCATCGGCACGGTCCTCGGCGCGGCGGTGGGCGAGTCGAACAGCTGCAACGCCACGGTGCGCGCGGTCGGCGCCCACAGCGCGACGCTCGGCGTCCGGCCCGCGAACGTCGGCCCGAGGGTGGCGTCGGTGGCCCGTGCGTACACGTCGTCGAGAACGCCGGGGATCTGCACGCCGGTCGCCGCGAGCAGGGCACCCTCCGCGTCGCGCTCGGTCACCAGCACCTGCCCCCGCAGCGCCCCCGGGACCTTGGCCAGGTCACCCCGGTCCAGGGCGAAGCTACGGTACGACCACAGGTGCGGGAACGTCGTGCGCTGGGCCTCGGTGAGCCCGTTGCGCTGCGCCCGCAACGGCAACGTGGTGTACGTCCCGGTCAGTTCCCCGTCGACCACGCCGACCCCGCCCTCGGGCGAGACGACGAGCGCGTACGTCCTGCCGTCGGTCGGCGGGGTCTGCCACGCCACTGTGGACCGGTCGATCCAGTGCGCCCTCTGCTTGCTGATGTCGGTGTCCGCGTTGACGCTGGTCACCGTGGACGGCAGCAACCGGCCCGGCGTGGCGGCGAGCAGCCACACCTCCCGGCCCGCGCTGGCGAAGTCGAGCCGCTGGTCGTCGGGCAGATCCTTGGTGTCGCCCTGGTGGATGACGTAGTTCAGCCCGGTCGCGCCGGCGGCCAGCGGCACCCGGAACACCGCCCCGAACGCGTCAGTCCTTGTGGGCTTCAGCGGCGCGGACCACTCGGTCGGGTTGGCCGCGCCGTCCCACAGGTGCAGGCCCCAGCCGTCGTAGTTGCCGTCGGCCCTCCGATAGTGGATCACCGCGGTGCCCTCCTCGACCGCCGGATCCGGTTCACCGGTGGCCGCCTGCCTGCTCGGGTAGACCACCGGGTCACCCTGTTTGAGCCAGACCTCGCCGGTTGCCGTGACGTCGACGCTGCGGTCCTGGGCGACGTCCTTGTTGCCGTCGGAGTCGACCACCACGAAACCCACGGACTTCGCGCCCGGCTTCAGTTTCACCCAGGCGAACCGGCCGTAGGAGTCCTCCCCGGCGAACGGCTGCCCCTTGGGCCACTCGGTGACGTACGCCGGGTCGATGTCACCCCAGGCATACAAACTCCAGTCGTCGTACCCACCGGCGGGGCGTTGGTAGTGCACCACCGCCCACTCCCGGGACTTGCCCTGTGCCGGCGTACCCACGATGGCCGTGGACCGGGCGGTCGCGGTGCGGCCCCGACCGTCGCGGACCACCGCCTTGTACTCGACGCGGGTGCCACCGGCCAGGCCGGTCAGGTCGTGCTGCACGGTGTACGGCGCGTGGTCGGCGCTGCCCAGCAACGTCCACCGGCCACCCGCGACCCGGGCGGCGACGGTGACGGTGGCGAGCGGGTCACCGGTCACCTGGGCGGTGACGGCGGCCCGGGTGGCGACCAGCGCGTCCGGAGCCGGGCTGGTGATGGTGATGCGCGGCGCGGCGACCGGGCGCGCGACAGGCGTGCCGGCCCGGTGCACCACCGCCGACAGCGGTGGCACGGTCAGGCTCAGCTTGCCGTCGGCGCCGGCCGTGGCAGTCTGGCTGCCGCCGTAGATGCCGGTGAAGGTGGCGCCGGCCGACCAGGTATCCACTGTGACAGTCTGCGCGGTGTCGGCGTTGTTCACCGCCACGACGTACTCGGTCCGGTCGGCGGGGGCGATCCGGGAGGCGGCGAAGACGCCGGGGCCGTCGGCGGCGTACCGGGTGACCTGCACACCGTCGCGCAGCGCGGGGTGCGCCTGGCGCAGCCGGCCCAGCTCGGCGATCGTCCGGTACAGCGGGTGGCTGGTGTCGAACTGGTCGCTGGCGTGGGTGCGGTCGGTGCCGAGCAGGTCGTCGTCGAGATAGTCGGGAGTCGTCGAGGCGAACATGTCCTGCCGGGCGTCCTTGTCCCCACCGGGGCCGGTGAAGCCCTGCTCGTCGCCGGAGTAGACGACCGGTTGTCCACGGGTCAGGAACATCAGCTGGTGCGCGAGCTGGTCGCGGCGCAGGTGACTGGCCGGGTCGGTGCCACCACCGGCGACGAACGACCCGATCCGGCCCATGTCGTGGTTGCCGAGGAAGGTGGTGAGCCGACCGGCGTCGGTGTCCCGGGCGGCGTAGAGGTCGTCGCGGGCGTACACGTCGGCGAGTGCCTTCGCCGAGCCGGCACCGGCGGTGTAACCGCGCGCGGCCTCCTGGAAGGCGAAGTCGAGGGTCGCCGGCAGGCCACCCTGCCGCACGTAGCTAGAGCTGATCTCCGGGTCGGCGCTGTAGACCTCGCCGAACATGAAGAAGTCCTTCTTGCCGGCCTTTTCGGCGGCCCGTTCGATGCCCTGGCTGAACTGCGGCCAGAAGTCCATGTTGACGTGCTTCACGGTGTCCAGCCGGAACCCGTCGACGCCGGTCGCGCCGATCCAGTCCCCGTACGCCCTGGTCAGCCCCTGGACCACCTCGGGGCGCTCGGTCCACAGGTCGTCGAGGCCGAAGAAGTCGCCGTACTCGCTGTTCTCACCGGCGAAGGTGGAGTCGCCCCGGTTGTGGTACATGGTGGCGTCGTTCAGCCAGGCCGGGACCTTGACTGTCGCGTCCTTCGGCTCGGCGAAGGTCGGGGTGTACGGGAACGACTCCTGGTCGACCGGCGGGAACGCGCGGCTGCCGTCGGCGTAGTTGCGGTCCTCGAACGCCCGCCCCTGCGCGTCGGTGTACGGCGAGGTCGCCTTGTCCACGTACGCGTACTTGTCCTCGGCGTACTTGATGACGTCGGCGGTGTGGTTGACGATCACGTCGAGGTAGATCTTGATGCCGCGCTGGTGGGCGAGCTTGACCAGGCGCTTCATCTCCTCGTTGGTGCCGAAGTGCGGGTCCACCTGGGTGAAGTCGGTGATCCAGTAGCCGTGGTAACCGGCCGAGACGTCTTCGCCGGCGCCCTGCACCGGCCGGTTCTTGAAGATCGGGGCGAGCCAGATGGCCGTGGTGCCCATCCCCTGGATGTAGTCCAACTTGTCGATGACGCCCTTGAGGTCACCGCCGTGGTAGAAGCCCTTGTCGGCCGGGTCGAGCCCGGTCCGCAGCCGGTCACCGGTGAGGCCGCCCCGGTCGTTGCGGGGGTCGCCGTTGGCGAACCGGTCCGGCAGGACGAAGTAGAACTGCTCGGCCCGGGCGGAATTGTCGCCGGCCTTCAGCAGTGCCTCGGCGGAGGGTTCGTTGCTCCACTGGGCGGCGCCGCCGACGGCGACGGGGACACCGGCGGACGTCCGAGGGGCCGCGGCGGCGGCCGGGGGCACGGCGACCGAGGTGCCGACGAGCGTCAAGGTGAGCAGGGAGACGAGGGCCAGGGTGGTGCGCGGTTTCGGCGGGGGTGTCATCGACGCCTTCCTCTGGTCGCTGATTGGCCGCACGCTAACCCTTGCCGAAACATTCTGCAATACCTTGCAAACGCAGTCGCAACACAGCAGAGTCCTTGCGGAAACGCGGCTCAGAGCCCGCCGCAGCGCACCCCGTCGACAGTGCACAGCCGCGGCGTACCCGACGTCCGCTCCATGTGAAAACGCAACGTCACCGACCCACCGGGCCGCACGTCCACCCCACTGACGTACGTGAAGCCGTCGCCGGACTGACGCACCGTCCCCTGCGGAACGCCCTCCACCCAGGCGGTCACGAACCGACCGCCGGAGAACTCCAGCCGCACCGTCCAACCACGGCTCTGGGGCGACGCGTTGACCATCGACACCTCGCCGATGAATCCCCCGTCGAAGCTCTGCACCACCCGGTACCGGCCAGTCACCGCCGGCTGCACCTGCGCCGCCCGACTCGGCGACCGCGTCACCGTCGGCCGACCCGTCGACCCGACAGACCGGGCCACCGACGGCGACGGCGTCGCGGCGCTCGGCGGCAACCCGCTCGCACGCGCGGACAACCCCGGCAACGCACCTGCCGGCGACGACGCCGGTGCGGGTTCGCTCGGCGCGGCCTCCGCCGACGGCAGCGGCAACGCCGGCGGAGCCGACGCGCCGTCCGGGGTCGGATCAGGCCCCCGGTACGTGCCCAGCGCGACGAAGAGCAGGACCACCATCACGACGACACCAGCGCCCACCACGATCCAGGGCGACGACACGATGGCGACCGGACCGGGCGACAGTCGCGGGAAGCGACGCATGCCGGACATGTACCTCCCTCAGCGGACCGTCCGGGCAGCGTAGCGACCGGCGGCCGGGCCGGGAAGCGCCGCCGCCGCACCACTGCGCGAAACCAGCTCAGCCGAGCCGGCAGTCGATCCCGTTGATCGTGCACCGGTGCGGCCGCTCCGCGGACTCACCCCACCCGAGGCGCAGCCGTAGCGTCCGCGAACCACCCGGGTCCAGCGAACGGGTCCCCCGCAACACGAACTCGCCGTTGCCGCGCCCCCGCACCGAGATCCCCTCGTCGTCAGCGATGCGCAGTGCCCACAGGTCGTCGTCGAACGTCAACTCCACCACCCAGTCCACCGACCGGCTCGACTCGTTCGCGATCGACAGCACCGCCGCGTCCCCGTCCCTGCCGTTCGTGCCGACCTCGTACCAGGCGCTGACCGTCTTCGCCACCAGGGGCGTCGACACCGCCGGGGCGCTCGTCCGCCCCGGCGTCGGGGAGCCGGTCACGCTGGCGCGTGGCGACGGCGTCCGACTGCTGCGCGACGGCCGAGGCGACACCGAACGCCGCTCCACACCAGCCGGACTCGGCCCACCCGTCGCCGACGCCGCAGCCGGCACGGTCGGCAGGAACACCGGAGGCGCGGCCTGCGGTCTGGCGTCCCGCTCCCTGGTCCGGAACGACAGCAGCGCGATCACCAGGAGCACCACCAGCGCACACACACCGAGCAGCACCACGATCCACGGCACCGATGCCAACACCCGAGCCGCCCGCGTCCCCGTCGCACCGTCCGGCCGCACCGCCATCAGGTCTCCCCTCGTCCCCCACCGACGCGACAGCGTAGCCAGCACCAGCCAGACCGGAAACCAGGCGGGTACGGATCGGGCCGACCGGCCGACACGCCACGGAAAACGGCCCGACCCGGCGGACGTTCCCGCTCGGTCAGGCCGTCCGGACGACAGTGCAGATGAGCGGCCCCTCGTCCGAGGTACGCAGCAGATAGCGATACCGCTCCCCCGGCACCGACTGCCCCCGGCTGTCCAGGAACTCCCACTCCACCGCCACCATCGTCAACAGCGCGGACAGCGGCTGCACGTCCTCGATCCGGGCATGCGCCGCGATCAGCTCCCGCTCCTGATAGTCGGGTGCGGCGCCCACGAAGGACAACGCCACCGCCGCCGGTGACGTGAACGAGAAGCTGTAGGTGTCGGCCACCACCAACCCCGGCAGGGCATAACAGCCGACGAGAGCCGGCAGGTCGCCGGAGGTCAGCGCCACGCCGTACCGGTCGAAGAAGTCGGCCAACGTGTCGAGATTCGTGGGAGCGTTCACGGCAAGGGCAATTGCCGGTCACCGGCCAGGTCAAACCTCAACGAGGCGGTACACTTACCTCGATCTCCGAACCCAGCCTGGCATCGTTGGCCAGACCCAGGTCGTCCCCACTCCAGAACCGCCCCGGGTCGTACCAGTTCGGACGCCGCCCCGCCGGCAGCAGCCCCATCGCCTCGTAGGTCACCGCGACCACCTCGGCGCAGTACGCCGTCTCCAGTGCCCGATCCCGCTCCGCCGGGCTGGACGGGGTCGATCCGGTCGGCGTCGACTGTGGTGCCGGCCGGCCAAGGTGCGACAGGGCCAGGCGGCCGAGCTGCGGCAGCGCAAGCTTGCCGGGGTGCGGCAGAGCCGGCACCCGACCACGCACCCACCGCCACGCCAACTGGGCAGTCGACGGGAACGGCGTGCCGTCCAACCGCGCGATCGTCCGCAGCACCGCCCGCTCCATCTCCCCGTCGGCCGGCGGGTCGAGCTGCCGCAGCCAGGCCCGTTGGCCGTACCGGTTGGCCCACACGCCGACCGCGTCCCGCAGGTCGTGCAACTGGACCCCCCGCTGGTGGGTGCCCGACCACAGATCGGGCAGCGACCTGCCCAGCTCCGCGTGCCACATCAACGGCGGCATGTCGTCGAGCACCACCGCCATCCCGACGTGGTTGACCGGGCTGTTGGTGGTGAACTGGATCGCCCGGTCCGGCACGCTGCGACCCCGGAACACCCACACGTCACCGGTGCGGGTCAACTCGACGGCCTCATCCAGGCTGATGCTCATGAGGGTCTAGCCTAGGCCGATGCGGCAACGAATGCGGTGGTGGAAGGTTCTCGGGCTCGCCGGCCTCGCCGGCGTCGCGGCTTCCGGCGTGGTCATCGCGCGCGCTGAACGGCGCCGACGCGCGTACACCCCTGAGGAGATCCGGCAGCGACTGCTGGAACGACACGCCCAGGCCGGCGACGCCACGAAGCCCAGCGACCCCGCCTGACCACCCACCCCTGTGGATCGTCGACGGGGCACCTGAGAAGGCGCATGATCGATATCATCGGGGCATGACGACGCCTGTCGCACAACGGCCCTTCGTCCTGTCACCCCCTGCCGCGCCCGTCGAACGGCACGGCAACGTCGACCTGCACCTGCCCACCCGCACCGACCCCGCCCCCGCCGTCGTGGTGGTGCACGGCGCCCCGCTGCCGCCCGACGCAGCCGACCCCCGCGACTGGCTTCTCTACCGCGGCTACGGCGCACTGCTCGCCGACAGCGGCGTGGTCACCGCAGTGATCAGCTACCAGGTAACTGACCTGTCGGCCCTCCCCGCCGCGGCCGACGACATCGCCGCGATGGTCGAGCAGGTCCGCGCCGACCCGCGCGTCGACCCTGAGCGGGTAGTGCTGTGGTTCTTCTCCGGCGGAGGCCTCTTCGCAGCGGACTGGCTGCGCGCGGTGCCACCATGGCTACGCGGGATCGCGCTCACCTACCCGCTGCTCGTCCCCTTCCCCGGCTGGGAGGTCGACCCCCGTTTCCTGCCCGTCGACGCACTCGACTCCGGTGCGCACGTTCCTCTGGTGCTGACCCGCGCCGGACGGGACATCCCACCGGTCCTGGCCGGGATCGAAGCGTTCCTGCCGGCGGCGACCGCCCACGGCTGGCCGATACAGGTGATCGAAATACCGGACGGTCAGCACAGCTTCGACATCCTCGACCACAACCCACAGTCGGAGGCCGCCGTCGTGACCGCACGAGACGCAGTCCTCGACCTGCTGAAGGCGACCTGACCCACTCCGCCACTCCGTCGATCTGTCGGTCCGTCGGTCTGTCGGTCTGTCGGTCCGTCGGTCCGTCGGTCTGTCGGTCTGTCGGTCTGTCGGCGGTCCGCAGTCCGCGGTCGTCCAGATCTCCCATGATCGTGCTCATCCAGGTTGTAGTGGCCTCGTCGGCGCCGGATGGGGCCTGTTCCTGGATCGAGCGCGACCTTGGCGTGACGCGTCGCGTTTGACGTCCCCGGCGTGACTGCCCGGATCACCACCCCGCTCAAGATCCGCGCAACATCAGGGAAGTTGCTGCCTCGCCGCGGCGTGAGGCAGCAGTCTCCCCGAAAGTGCGCGGATCTTGGATTGTCGAGGCCGGGGTTGGCGGGTGTGGCGTCCGGTTCGGCGGATCCGGCCGTGGGGTGGGTGTCCGCTTTCGGCGTGGCTGTCCCGTGGTCGGGGCCACCCTGGCGGCGGAATCGTGGGCCGGGCGGGGTCGTTATACCTGGCATGCCACCGCGACTTCGAGTCGTGGGGCGCGGCAGCCGCCGGGAACACCCGACCGGCCGCCCCGGTTACATCCCCCGGAGCACGCAGGCCGAAAGCCCGGCGGAATGACTCACCGGCCCGGCCGGTTACACACCCCGCACCCCCCGAGCACCACAGCCGGGAGCCCGGTGGAATGACCCGCCGCCCCGCACCGTTACACCCTTACCCGACGCCGGCCCCTGTGGCCACCGGGCAAGAACCTCCAAAACTTTCCCCCTTGCACGTACGGCACGCCCACCCCCCGGGCGTGCCGTGCACCCCCAATCGCAGAGGAGCACGCCATCATGCGTACCGATCTGATTCGTAAGACCGCTCTGACCGCTGCTGGTCTGGCCTTCACCGGTGGTGCGATCGTTGGACCGATCACCGCCGCGTACGCCGCGGACGCGAAGCCCGCCGGCCAGACGCAGTCTGATCGCAAGCCTGCTGGTGAGCGTCAGCTGGGTGTGCGCTACGAGGCGCAGCCGAACTTCTACTACTGCGGGCCCGCCGCCGCCCGTAACGCCCTGAGCGTGCAGGGCAAGGACATCAGCGTCGACGCCATGGCCAAGGAGATGGGCACCACCGAGGCCGGCACCAACTCGATCAACGACATCACCCCGGTGCTGAACAAGGAGACCGGCAAGAACGACGCCTACCGGTCCGTGGAGATCAGCAGCCCGGATGCTGACGCCAAGCAGACCGACAAGCTGCGCGCCGACATCGTCAAGACCGTTGACGACGGCCGGGCCGTGGTCGCCAACATCGCCGGCACCACCACTGACACCGACGGTGGTATCCACTCGTTCGAGGGCGGGCACTACATCAGCGTCGTCGGCTACCGCGACAACGGTCAGATCGTGAAGATCGCCGACTCCGCCGACCCGAACACCGCCTCCTACGAGGTCACCGTCGAGCACCTCGCCGACTGGATCGCCACCCGCGGCTACGCCACCAGCTGACCACGACTGACACGAAGCGAAGGGCCGGACCCCACCACGGGGCCCGGCCCTTCGGCACGTCCAGGTCAGGTGTCGCTGTGGACGCGCGCCGGCTCGGTGTCGGGCGCCGAGGGCTCGGTGTCGGGCGCCGAGGGCTCGGTGTCGGGCGCCGAGGGCTCGGCGGCCTCCAGCCGATGGGCTCGTCGGCGCAGCCACCAGGTGCTGGCGAGGCCGGCGAGCACGGCGAGGACCAGCCCAGCCCAGGAGATGTCCTTGAGCCAGTGCTCGGCCGCCCGGCCCACGGTGAACAGCAGGTAGGTGGTGCCGAACGCCCAGACCAGCCCTCCGGCGGCGTTGGCCAGCAGGAACCGCCGGTACGGCACGTGCAGCGCCCCGGCGAGCGGCCCGGCCAGGATCCGCAGGAGTGCCACGAAGCGACCGAAGAACACGGCCCAGACTCCGTACCGGGCGAAGCTCTGTTCCGCGCGTGCAAGTTGGGCGGGGCCGAGATGGCGGGGGAAACGGCGACCCAGTCGGGCGAGCAGTGGACGGCCACCCCGGCGGCCCACGGCGTACCCGATGGAGTCACCGACGATCGCGCCGGTGGCCGCGGCGGTGGCCACCCACTCCGGTTCCACCACGCCGGTGGCGGCGAGCAGGGCGGAGCTGACCAGGACGATCTCGCCCGGCAGGGGCACGCCCATGCTTTCCACGCCGATCACCCCGCCGACGAGCAGGTAGACCGCGATCGGCGGCAGCGACTCGAGCCAGTGCTGGACATCGAACACGGTGACCCCTTCCGGCCGGCCTCGAACCCTACCTGTGGCGGTCCGATCGCAGGGTGCACCGCGGCAGCGTTCCGGTTGAGGTGGCACGACCCACGCCCCGCAGAGCGTCCTAGGAGGCTAGGGGTGGCGGTGGACCGTGGAGGGCGCCAGTCGGGTTGCAGAACTAGCAAGACGGACGTACGGTTTTGTTGAGAGCGGAATCGGCGGTAAGTGTCACCTAACCTCGGCGGCCCCCCGACCGGTGCGACAGACTGCTCAGGACTACTCACGGTCGCTGGTGTGAAGGAGTACGACGTGGCGAGCCTCGACACCTTCGGTGCGAAGACCCAGCTACGCGTCGGAGACGCGAGCTACGAGATTTTCAAGATCGACAAGGTGGACGGCCACGCCCGGCTGCCGTACAGCTTGAAGGTCCTGCTGGAAAACCTGCTGCGGACCGAGGACGGCGCGAACATCACCGCCGACCACATCCGTCAGCTCGGCGCGTGGGATTCCACCGCCGCCCCGAGCGTGGAGATCCAGTTCACCCCGGCGCGGGTGCTCATGCAGGACTTCACCGGCGTGCCCTGCGTGGTCGACCTGGCCACCATGCGCGAGGCGGTGCGAGACCTGGGCGGCGACGCCAGCAAGGTCAACCCCCTCGCCCCGGCCGAGCTGGTCATCGACCACTCGGTGATCGCCGACCTGTTCGGCCGCGAGGACGCGTTCGCCCGCAACGTCGAGCTGGAGTACGAGCGCAACAAGGAGCGTTACCAGTTCCTGCGCTGGGGCCAGACCGCGTTCAACGAGTTCAAGGTCGTCCCGCCGGGCACCGGCATCGTGCACCAGGTCAACATCGAGTACCTGGCCCGCACCATCATGGAGCGCAACGGCCAGGCCTACCCGGACACCGTGGTCGGCACCGACTCGCACACCACGATGGTCAACGGCCTGGGTGTGCTGGGCTGGGGCGTCGGCGGCATCGAGGCCGAGGCCGCGATGCTCGGCCAGCCGGTCAGCATGCTGATCCCCCGGGTGGTGGGCTTCAAGCTGTCCGGCGAGATGCCGGCCGGCACCACCGCCACCGACCTGGTGCTGACCATCACCGAGATGCTGCGCAAGCACGGTGTGGTCGGCAAGTTCGTGGAGTTCTACGGCCCCGGCGTGGGCGCCGTGCCGCTGGCCAACCGGGCCACCATCGGCAACATGTCCCCGGAGTACGGCTCCACCGTGGCGATCTTCCCGATCGACGCGGAGACGATCCGCTACCTGGAGCTGACCGGCCGCGACGCCGCTCAGGTCGCGCTCGTCGAGGCGTACGCCAAGGAGCAGGGCCTCTGGCACGACCCGGACGCCGAGCCGGACTACTCCGAGCGCCTGGAGCTGGACCTGGGCTCCATCGAGCCGTCGCTCGCCGGCCCGAAGCGCCCGCAGGACCGGGTGCCGCTGGGCGCCGCGAAGACGCTGTTCCGCTCCGCGCTGACCGACTACGTCGCGGACGACTCCGTCGGTGAGCGTGACCTCAAGCCGGGCGTACCCCGCGAGGAGCTTCCGCGCGGCGCGAATGGCCCGGCCGACGAGGCCAGCGCCGAGTCGTTCCCGGCCAGCGACCCGCCGGCCAACGAGTTCAGCGACCCGGCCGACGAGCCGCGCGACCTGGAGACCGCCGCGGTCGGTGCCGGCGGTCGCGCCAGCAACCCGGTCCGGGTCACCGGTGCCGACGGTGTCGAGTACGAGCTGGACCACGGCGCCGTGGTGATCGCCGCGATCACCTCGTGCACCAACACGTCCAACCCGCAGGTGATGATCGGTGCCGCGCTGCTGGCCCGTAACGCCGTCGACAAGGGCCTGACCAGCAAGCCGTGGGTGAAGACCACCCTGGCGCCCGGCTCGAAGGTCGTCATGGACTACTACGAGCGGGCCGGCCTCACGCCGTACCTGAACAAGCTCGGCTTCAACCTGGTCGGCTACGGCTGCACCACGTGCATCGGCAACTCGGGCCCGCTGCCCGAGGAGGTGTCCGCCGCGGTCAACGAGCACGACCTGTCGGTGGTCTCGGTGCTCTCCGGCAACCGGAACTTCGAGGGCCGGATCAACCCGGACGTCAAGATGAACTACCTGGCGTCCCCGCCGCTGGTGGTCGCCTACGCCCTCGCCGGCACGATGGACATCGACCTGGCCAACGAGCCGATCGGTGAGGACACCGAGGGCAACCCGGTCTACCTGCGTGAGATCTGGCCGAACAGCGCCGAGATCCAGGACGTCATCGCCCAGGCGATCGGCGCCACCGGGTTCAGCGCCGCGTACGCCGACGTCTTCGCCGGCGACGAGCGGTGGCAGTCGCTGCCCACGCCGACCGGTGACACCTTCGCCTGGGAGAACGACTCCACCTACGTGCGCAAGCCCCCGTACTTCGAGGGCATGCAGCAGGAGCCGAGCCCGGTCGTCGACATCGCCGGTGCCCGGGTGCTGGCCAAGCTGGGTGACTCGGTGACCACCGACCACATCTCGCCGGCCGGCTCGATCAAGGCCGACTCCCCTGCCGGCACGTACCTCGCCGAGCACGGCGTGCCGCGCCACGAGTTCAACTCGTACGGCTCCCGCCGGGGCAACCACGAGGTGATGATCCGGGGCACCTTCGCCAACATCCGGCTGCGCAACCAGCTGGTGCCCGGGGTGGAGGGCGGCTTCACCGTCAACCACCTCACCGGCGAGCAGACCTCGATCTACGACGCCTCCGTGGCCTACCAGGAGGCCGGCATCCCGCTGGTCGTGCTGGCCGGCAAGGAGTACGGCTCGGGCTCGTCGCGGGACTGGGCGGCCAAGGGCACGATGCTGCTGGGCGTCCGGGCGGTCATCGCCGAGTCGTACGAGCGGATCCACCGCTCCAACCTCATCGGCATGGGCGTGCTGCCGCTGCAGTTCCCGGTGGACGTCACCGCCGAGTCGCTCGGCCTCACCGGCACCGAGACGTTCACCATCACCGGGGTGACCGCGATCAACGACGGCGAGACCCCGCGCACCGTGCAGGTCAGCACCGACACCGGCGTGGAGTTCGACGCCGTGGTGCGGATCGACACTCCCGGTGAGGCGGACTACTACCGGCACGGCGGCATCCTGCAGTACGTGCTGCGCCGCATGATCGCCAACTGATCGCGTACGGCTGGTCGAAGGCCGCTCCCGCTCCGGCGGGGGCGGCCTTCGCCGTCCATGCCGAGGAAGGCTTGCGGTCAGAGCGGGAGCGCTAGGGCAGCCAGCCGTTAAACGCTCAGCGCAGCCGCAGCGCGACCGCACGGGCCTCCTCGTCGGTGAGGGGCAGGAACCAGAGGAAACGGCGGACGATGGCGACCGGATCGGGGCCGCCCGGCTGGCCGCGCAGGTCGCGGATCGCCCGGCGGGTGATCCGCGAGAACTCGGGGATCAGGGTCGCTCGGCGGGCGAAGTCCGTCGGGGTCGCTCGCATTGTGGGGCAGGGCCAGTCCTGACAGCAGGCGTCGCACGTCCAGAGCGGGCCGTCTGCGGTGTGCGCGACCGGCGGGCCGCACCGGGACCGCCAGCGTGATTCGGGTACGACGTTCGGCGCGCGACCAGGGCCACGGTACGGAGGATGCCGTGGCCCCGTCGGGCGGGGCAGGCTCGGCCTGACCGGTGGCGGGCCGCCCGTCGGCTTCGGGTGGTTCCGGGGCCTGTCCTCGGGCATTCGTGCTCCCTCCTCGACGCTGTCTCAACACACCCTGCCGAGAGTTGCCAGGCAATCACACCGCGTAGAACTATTTCCTTCCGACGTCTGGAACGTTCTGAAGGGCCTGGGAATGAATCGAGTCGTACAGGCGGCAATGGTCGAGAGGGGCCACACAGCGGACAGTCTTGCTGCTGAGATTGGTGTGGATCCGAAGACGGCCGCGAAGTGGGCGAGCACGGGACGAATTCCACAGACGCGTCATCGCGCCCGGGTCGCCGAGCTGCTCGGTCGGAATGTCGAAGAGCTGTGGCCGGACGTGTTGAAGCGCCGGACGCCGGCCTGGTTCCGGCCTTGGGCCGAGATCGAGCGTGAAGCGGTGTCGCTACGGTCGTTTCAGCTCGCGTGGATACCTGGCCTTCTTCAGACGAAGGCGTACGCGCTGGCGACGCTTGTCGGCGAGGCGTTGACGCCCGCCGAGGCCGACGATCTCGCCGAGGCTCGGCTGAGCCGGCAGGCCATCCTGCGACGGGAGCGCCCGCCCCTGCTCGTCGCAGTCCTCGACGAGCGAATCCTCCGGCGCACCCTCAATGGCGACCGAGCCATGATGCGGGAACAGTGCGAGCGGCTGACCGAGCAGGCCGCCCTGCCGAACGTGTCGCTGTTCGTCGTGCCCGCCGACGTCGGCATGTACCCGGGCCTCGGTGGACCGTTCACCGTCGCGGACATGCCGGACGGGGCGCGGGTCGCGCACGTTGACAGCCAGGCGCAGGCGCAACTCATCGACCGAGCGGCCGACGTTGCTACGCTGGATCGACGGTGGGAGCGCATTCGCGACGGCGCCCTGTCGCGTGCCCAGTCCCTCAATTTCATCAGAGAAGCGGCGGCATCATGGACCTGACCGGCGCTCGGTGGCGCAAGAGCACCAGGAGCGGCAACAACGGCGGTGACTGTGTCGA
The DNA here is from genome assembly GCF_006715105.1 of Micromonospora sp. A202. Classification (NCBI taxonomy): domain Bacteria; kingdom Bacillati; phylum Actinomycetota; class Actinomycetes; order Micromonosporales; family Micromonosporaceae; genus Micromonospora; species Micromonospora sp. A202. The sequence goes on from NZ_VFMP01000001.1 coordinate 4,603,623, forward strand.
GGTGGCCGACAACCTCGCGGGCGTCATCGGCGTACGTGATTCCAAGGACCCGGCCGGTCCGACGCTCGCCTTCGACCCGACGGCCTGGGCCCGATTCGTGATGATGGCCAAGCGGGGCTGACCCCACTGCCTTACCCGGCGAGTTCGTTGGCCCGGTCGAGCAGCGCACGGCGTTCGGCGTCCGAGCCGACCATCGCCGCGGCCTCCCTGAACAGCGCGGCGGCCCGCAGCCGGTCACCCTGCCGGGCGACCAGATCGGCCCGCACCGCCACGGCGAGCGGGTTGCCGTCCAACCCTCCCCCGGCCTGCGCCGCGTCGAGCAGGCCCAACCCGGCGTACGGCCCGTACGCGTAGCCGTGCGCGACCGCGCGGTTGAGCGCGATCACCGGTGAGGGCCGGATGCCGATCAGCGCGTCGTAGGCCCGTGCGATCGCAGGCCAGTCGGTGGCGTCGGCGGACGGTGCGGTGGCGTGGCAGGCGGCGATCCGGGCCTGCCAGGCGTACGGCCCGTCGTGGCGTACCCGAGAAAGGGCGTCCAGACCCTCGGCGATGGCCACACGGTCCCACCGCGCGCGGTCCTGCCGTTCCAGGGTGAGCAGGTTGCCGGCGGCGTCCCGACGGGCGTCGCGGCGGGAGTGCTGGAACAGGAACAGCGCCAGCAGCGCGGCCACCTCGGACTGCTTCGGCATCAACCGGTCGAGCAGCCGGGCCAGCCGAACCGCCTCGTCGGCGAAGGCCGGCTCGCCGTCGACGACGTAGCCCCGGGTAAACAGCAGGTACAACACGGCGAGGACGCCGGGCAGCCGCTCGGTCAGCGCCGGCCCGCTGGGCACCCGGTATGGAATGCCGGCCTGCGCGATGCGGGTCCTGGCCCGGGTCAGCCGTCGGGTCATTGTCGACTCGTTGACCAGCAGGAGTCGAGCGATGTCGCCGGTCGGCACACCGCAGACGGTTCGCAGCGTCAGCGCCACCCGGGCGTCGATCGCCAGCGCAGGGTGGCAGCAGGTGAAGATCAGGCGCAGTCGGTCGTCCACCACGTCCTCCGGCACCTCCGGGTCGGGCTGCCCCTCGGGCGGCGTGAGCAGCGCAAGGTCGTGCAGCTTGCGGCGCTCCACAGTGGCCCGTCGCAGCACGTCGAGCGCCCGGTTGCGAGCCACCGTCATGAGCCAGCCGCCCGGGTTGGCCGGCACACCGTCGGCTGGCCAGCGCTCCAGTGCGACGGCCAGCGCCTCCTGGGCGCAGTCCTCGGCCAGCGCCCAGTCCCCGGTCACCCGGATCAGGGTCGCGACGATCCGGGGGTGCGCCTCGACGCTGGCGTCGCCGACGGCCTGCGCCGCCGCAGCCGCTACCGCGCCGGCCGGTGCGGGCGGGCGTACCGGCCGGCGCTGCGGTGTGGACAACTCGTCAGGCGGACAGGTCCGCGAACGGGCGCAGTTCCAGCCGCCCTTCGTGGGCCATCGGGTGCGTCCGCGCCACCTCGATCGCCTCGTCCAGGTCCGCGCAGTCGAGCAGGTCGAAGCCCACGATCACCTCCATGGTCTCCGCGAACGGCCCCTCGGAGACGAGCAGTTCACCGCCGCGTACCCGGACCGTGGTGGCCGCGGTGGTCGGAGCCAGCACGTTGCCGGTGAGGCGGCGACCACGGGCGTCGTTCTCCGCCACCCACTTGTGGATGTCGGGGAGTTCCGTCGGGTCGTTGTCCGGCTCGGTGTCGCTGCAAACGAACATCATGTACTTCATCTGGTCGCTCCCTGGTTTCTCGGGGTGTCGCCAGCATGACGTTCGGGCGGGAGCGTTCCGGACACCCTTCCGCAAAAAATCTCGGTCAGTTTCCTCCGGCGGCGCGGCGGCGGGCCTCGCGGGTCTTCATGGCGTGCTCCATCAGCGTGACGAGCACCTCCTTGCTGGACTCCCGCTGCCGGGCGTCGCAGAGCAGCACCGGCACACCCGGATCCAGGTTCAGCGCGGTCTGCACCTCGTCGAGCCGGTACGACCGGGCGCCCTCGAAGCAGTTCACCGCGACCACGAACGGCGTGCCCCGGCCCTCGAAGTAGTCGATCGACGGGAAGCAGTCGGCGAGCCTACGGGTGTCGGCCAGCACCACAGCGCCGATCGCCCCCAGTGCCAACTCGTCCCAGACGAACCAGAACCGGTCCTGGCCGGGCGTGCCGAACAGGTACAGCACCAGGTCGTCGCTGATGGTGATGCGGCCGAAGTCCATGGCCACCGTGGTGGTGGTCTTGCCTTCCACCCCGGACAGGTCGTCGATGCCGACCCCCGACTCCGTCAGCACCTCCTCGGTGCGCAACGGTCGGGTCTCGCTGACCGCGCCGACCATCGTGGTCTTACCCACGCCGAATCCACCTGCCACCAGGATCTTGATCGCGGTGGGCAGTGGGGGGGCTCCCGCCGGCCGGTCAGAGTGCCCGTAGTCCATTGATTACCGCCTCGAAGATGCTGTTGTCGGGAAGACCGGCCGTGGTCTGCGGCTCGCGGACCTGGACCAGGCTGCGGGCCGCCAGATCACCGAGGAGCACCCGAATGGTGCCCACCGGCAGGTCGAGATGGGCGGCTATCTCGGCGACGGACTGTATGCGCTGGCACAGCCCGATGATCGCCAGATGTTCCGGGCCGATACCGACCTCCGGCGTGACCTCGGCTCGGGTCGCGGTGACCAGGGAGATCAGGTCGAACGTGCCGGTGACGGGGCGGGCCCGACCGCGCGTCATGGCGTACGGGCGCACGACCGGACCCGCATGGTCGTCCACCCACTGATGGTCCGCTGCCTCACCCTGCACCGTCATGCCGCTACCTCTCGCTGGCCGGCTGCTCAGGTCCCCGGGACGGGGATGCGACGTACTTGCCGACGCGGGTGACGAGCATCGCCATCTCGTAGGCGATGAGGCCGACATCGGCCTCATCGGTGGCCAGCACCGCCAGACAGGCGTTGCGGCCGGCCGCGGTGACGAACAGGAACGACGACTGCATCTCGATGATGGTCTGCTGCACCTGCCCGCCACCGAAGCGCTTACCGGCGCCCCGGGCCAGGCTCTGGATCCCCGCCGCCATCGCTGCGAGGTGCTCGCCGTCGTCCCGGCTCAACCCTCGGGAGGCGGCCATCAACAGGCCGTCGCTGGAGAGGGCGACCGCGTGCTCCGCCTGTTTCACCCGGCCCACCAGGTCATCCAGCAACCACGTCAGGTCGGCACTCGAAGCCGTCTTCTGGGCCACTTCGTCGTCCTCTTCTCGCCCGGCGTTGTCGCCGTACTCGTCTGGGGTTGACCGTCACGCTGCGCGGAGACCGCATCACCGGCAGCCGGTCAGGTCACGTCCGGATTCTCGGTCGGCTCCGGCGTCGCTGCCGGTTGGGCGTCGGAGGCGCCTCCCAGCAGCCGCGCCGCGTCGGTCCGACCACGCCGCGTGCCGGTCTGGTAGGAACTCATCATCTTGCGCACCTGCTCCGGCTGGCGTACCACGTCGTCGTGGTCGCTCTCCGTCGCGGGCTCGTCGCGCAACTCCGGCGCAATGCTCGCCTGCCGGACCCGGACCGGCAGGCCCGCGTTCGTCCGGTCCGCCTCGGCACGCTCCGGTCCGGGCCTGTCGTCACCGTTAACGTCCGACTCCATGGGGTCCGTGCCGGCCGTCGGCCGGGCGCCGTTGACCGCGGGCAGGCCGGTGGGCAACGTCGGGCCCTCCAGGGCCGGCTGCCCCTGGGTACGCCGGACCCGCGTGGGCAGCTCCGGCGTCCCGGTGGCCGGCGTCCCGGTGGCCAGCGTCGTCCGCCGCCGGGTGGGCAACGCGTCCGCCTCGGCACCGTCGGCCTCATCCGTCCCGGTGGCGATCCGCGCCTCGGTCGTGACCTGCGGTGTGTCCGATTCGGGCGTTCCCGGTGCCGTCGGCCGCGCGGCCAGCGCCAGGGTGGCCGGGCGGACACTGTCGGAGGGGGCGGTCGGCCGCGCGGGCAGCGGGATCGCCGGCGAACCGGTCCGGATCCCGCCGGAGGTCTCCGAGTCCGCGGCCTCCGGGATCAGCTCCGCCGGGATCAGCACGACGGCCGTGGTGCCGCCGTACGCCGACTCCTTGAGCCGGACCCGCACGCCGTGCCGCTCGGTCAGCCGGCTCACCACGTAGAGCCCGAGCCGCGCGGCGTTGGCGAGGTTCAGCTCCGACTGGTCGACGATGCGGTCGTTCGCGGCGGCCAGGTCGTCCTCGCTCATGCCGAGGCCCCGGTCCTCGATCTCGATGGCGAAACCGTTGGCCACCAGCTGACCGCGAACCTCCACCGTGGTGTGCGGCGGGGAGAACGAGAGACCGTTCTCGATCAACTCGGCGAGCAGGTGGATGACGTCACCGACCGCACGGCCGGCCAGCGAGACCGGGCCGAGCGGCAGCACGTTGACCCGGGTGTAGTCCTCGACCTCGGCCACCGCGCCGCGCACCACGTCGACCATCGGCACGTTGCGCCGCCAGGCCCGGCCCGGAGTCGAGCCGGAGAGGACGATCAGGTTCTCCGCGTTACGCCGCATCCGGGTGGCCAGGTGGTCGACCCGGAACAGATCCTCCAGCTCCTCCGCGTCGTGCTCGCGCCGCTCCATCGCGTCCAGCAGGGTGAGCTGGCGGTGCACCAACGCCTGGGTACGCCGGGCCAGGCTGAGGAACACCTCGCGGACGTTGCGCCGCAGCTCGGCCTGCTCGACGGCGGTACGCAGGGCGGTCTCCTGCACCGCGTTGAACGCCTTGCCGACCTGGCCGACCTCGTTGTTGCCGAAATCGAGGGGCGGCGCCTCGGTGGCCACGTCGACCTCCTCGCCGCGACCCAGGCGCTCCACCACCCGGGGCAGCCGCTCGTCGGCGAGCTGCCAGGCTGCCTGGCGCAACCGTTCCAGCTGACGCAGCAGGGCCCGGGCCGTGGTGATCGAGACGACGATGGAGGCGATGACGGCGAGCAGACCGAGGCCGGCGGCGAGCACCAGCCGGATGACAACCCAGATCGCGACCGGGGTGGCCCGCTGGACCAGCGCGTCCCCACCGGCCAGCACGACGGCCTCCTGCTCCTCCAGAGCGGGAGCGAGGGCTGCCTGCCAGTCGTCGGCGGCGACCGGCAGAGGGGCGTTGGGTCGAGCGCTGGCGACCAGACGGTCCTCAAGCGCTTGGAGCTTGGTGAAGGCCGGCCCTTCGGTCATCTGGAGGTACCGCTGGCGGTCGGCCTCGGGCAGTTCGGCCAGGGCCTCGGAGACGAGGAACCGCTGCGCGCCCACCAGGTGTGCGAACTGGGCTGCCTCCTTGTCGCTGATTCGACCCGCCGCCGCGACGCCGGCGAAGAGGGCGTCCTCCTGCGACATCAGCTCACGCACGCGGAACAGCTGAGTGAGGGTGACGGTGTCCTTGGCGATCTGCTCGTCGTCGAGCTGACCCATGGCCCCGTAGACCCGGAAGAGCCCATCGAGGACCCCGGTGTACGCCGCCGCCGCGCCAGCCCGGTCCACCGTGCCGGCGACAACGGCCTCCCGCATCTGGCCGAGCCCATCCAGCCGGGTGATCACCGCGTCGATCCGCGTGATCAGTTCGTCGCTCGACGCGAATCGGGCGCGCCAGTTGCGGGACGCCTCGGCGAAGGCGGCGGACTCCTTCTCGCTGCGCTCGTGCTGGGCCTGCAACTGCTGCACCATGCCCGGGTCGCGACGTCCAAGGTAGGCCACCGACAACCGGCGCTCCCGCTGGAGCTCGGTGAACAGCGATTCACTGGGTTGGGCGACCTGCGCGTCAAGCGTCTGCACACCGAGCACGTTGAACCCGTCGCGCAGGGTCACCCACGCCGCGAACGCCCAGAGCGCGGCGAGTGAGACCAGCAGGGCCACAATCTTGGTGCGCAAACTTGCACTGCGGGAAGCCATCCCACCCGTCCCTCGACCGTTTCGATTGGCTGAATGAGCCCAGCCCCCGGCCCGGCGCACGCTAGCAGTGTCCGGAATTTCACTCAAGCGATGCAGTCCAGCGGCTTGCTGGCATATGGGCGGAACCGTTCACCCGTACCGCAGCCGCCGCCCGGGCAGCCACCACCGCAGCTCGTACGATCAGTACCGGATGGTAGAGGTCCTTGTCATGCCACAGTGGACTCTCAATGGCCTCATCTTGCATTGTGGACAGACGGTGAGCAGCGGCGACCGTTGCGTCACGAGTCGTGGATGACGGCGGCACTGCCAGCAACACCAGCAGGCCGTAGGCGGTCTCCTCCGCCGTGCCCTGCCATCGTCCCCACGAACCGTCGGCCCGCTGATTCTCGAGCACCCACGAGACGGCCCGCCGCAGCGCCGCGTCGGCCGACGGACCGCCGTACTCCCGCAGTGCGAGCACCACGCAGTAGGTGGCGTAGTAGGGCGAGGCGTGCCAACGGTCCGTCCATCGACCGTCGGCGTGTTGGTGGTCGATCAGCCAGCCGGTGAGCCGGCGCAGCACCGGTGCCGCGGCCGGGTCGTCGCCGCCGAGGCATCGCCCGAACGCCTCCAACACGTGCGCGTTCGTGGTCACCGACGCGCCGTCCTCGCCCTGCCAGGTGCCGAAGTGCTCCCCGGTGTCGAACCGCCGCAGGCACGTCGGATCGGTCGGGTGACCCAGGAGGGCCAGCGTGTAGAGCGTCACCGCCGTCGTGTCGGCGTCGGTGGGCAGCCCCGGCCCGGTGGCCGCACCGTCCGGCCCAAGGGCGTCGCGCAGCCCGATAACCAGTTGCGCCGGCGCCGTCGGGAGCACACCCGCCCGTGCCAGGGTGCTCAGCACCCACGACCGTTCGAACACGGTGATCGGTGTGGCACACGGAACCGCTCCGCCGTGCTCGCCGAGCGCCCGGGTCAGGTAGTCCAGCGCGGCGGATTGAGTACCGTCGGGGTCACCGAGCCACGCGGCGGTGGCGGCCGGCGAGGCTCCGACCGGGCCGGCGGCGGTGGCGGTGACACCTGCCGCTTGCCGGGCGGCCGGCCCGAGGATCTCCAGCGCGTGCAGCAGCTTGGGCGGAATCGGCCGACCGGATCCGACCAGCAGGCGTACCCGGTCGAGCCGCTGCCGATCCATGCCCGCGGGCATCGGCGGCGGGCCGACGCCTCGCCAGTGGGCCAACCACGTCGGCGGATCGGCGAGGTGGTCGGCGATCCGGTCGACCATTGCCGGGACGATCAGGTCGGCGGCCGGCAGGTCCGGCACGGGACAGGTCGAGGGGCCGGCCAGCCGGTCGAACAGCAGGCGTAGCGCCCTGTCGATCGCGTCGTGCACCGCCGCCGGGGACCAGCCCACCGGCTCGTCGTTCAGCGAGGCCGCGAGCAGCCCCTCCACGGCGCTCAGGGTGGGTACCAGGGCGTACCCTTCCGGCCCGCCCCAACCTCCGTCCGGCCGCTGCCTGGCGAGCAGGTACTGGATCCGGTCGGCGTGTCGGGGCAGCCAGGGTGCCAGGGAGACCAGACGGGCAGTCTCGTACGGCGACGCGGATGTGCGACCGGACGGGTGCTGGCTCAGCTCGGCAATCAGCTCGTCGACGGCGCGCGTCGACCCGGAATCCTTCGCCCCGCCGGGGTCCCGGGTCAGTGCCTCGGTGCTCACGACACACCCCAGAAGTCGGTGCTCCGGTAGAAGCCTGTGGTGTAGCCGAGCTGTCGGGTCAGGTATGCCGCCTCCCTCGGGCAGTCGGCCCGCAACTCGCCGAGCAGGTCGGTCGCCTCAGTGACCAGGCGCGCCAACTCCTGCTCCACCACTGCCCGGTCCTCCACCAGCATGATCGCGTTCAGGTCGTCCCAGCGGAGGTCCCGCTCGTAGGTGCTCAGGTCGTTGACCAGCCGAAGAGCACGTTGCACCGCGTCACTGGCGAGGACCAGCCGGTTGAGCCCCGCCTCCGTGTCGGCCCCGCCGGTGCGAATCCAGTGCACGACGTTCACGACGGTGCAGGCCAGGTTGTCCGCGTTGTTCAGGTACTCGGTGAGGGTGGGCCGCGGCTGGAGGTTGTCCCGCATCGCCGTCTTCCACTGCCACTCCTGCCGCATGGCGTGCAGGGTCCGCCGGGCCGCCGCCCGCCACGCCCCGCCCAGTTCGGCGAAGGCCGGCTCGGCGGCCAGGTCGGCGAGAAGATCGGCGAGGAGGTGACCCAGGGGGTCGTCTGTCGTCGCGGCCGCGCCGTCCGCGACGAGAAGCTGCTGGCGCACCAGTCGGTCGAGCGCGACGGCAGAGGTGGCCAGCCGGTCCACCTGCCAGTCCAGCGCGAACCCCCAGAGCACCGCCCGGTTGGTCAGACGCAGCTCGGCTGCCTCGCACCAGGGCGCGCTGAACGCGATGGCCAACGCGATGCTGCTGGTCAGAGCGCCATCGAAGGGCCCCTCGGCGAAGAGGTCCGGATGGGCGGCCAGGCACCGTTGCAGGTCACGTTGGCCCTGAGCGGCCAGGGCACAGACGCGCCCGTGCTCGGCGGCCTGTTGAAGTGCGTCCTCGACCACTTGTCGTTGTGCCACTCGTTAGGCCAGGGCCGGTTGCCGATGGGGGGTGAGCAGCAGCGGCACCCGTTCCCCTGGTCGGAGCGTCGCGGCGAGCCGCGGCGATGGCAGCCCGGGCGTGCAGAGCCGGTACCGGAAGCGGCTGAGCAGCGTCGCCACGATCAGTGGTGCCTCGACCTGGAAGAAGTACTGGCCGATGCACTGGTGGGCGCCGCCCCCGAACGGATAGTAGGCGTACCGGTGGGCGCGTCGGGGGGCGTCGGGGGCGAAGCGCTCCGGGTCGAAGACCGTCGGCCGATCCCAGAATCGTGCCAGCCGATGGGTCACGTACGGACTCAGGATGATCGTGTCACCGGCCCTGACCCGGGTGCCGCCGATGAGGTCGTCGGCGATCGCGGTCCGCGGCACCAACCAGCCGGATGGGTAGGCGCGGACGAGTTCGTCCAGCACCATCCGGGTGTAGCGCAGCTCGCCAAGCTGTTCGCGGCTGATCACGTCCCCGGGGCCGACCACACGATCAATCTCCGCGTAGAGCCGCGCGGCGACGTCGGGCAGTTGCTCCAGCAGCGGGAAGATCCAGGTGAGCGCCGTGTAGGTGGTCTCGGTGGCGGTCACGAAGATTGACACCAGATCGTCGCGTACCCGCTGGTCGTCGACCTTGTGGCCGTGCGCGTCACGGCCCCGGGCCAGCGACGCGACGAAGTCGTCGCCTCCGTCGTCGCGGGATCGCTCGGCACGGACCAACGGCAGGATGATGCTGTCGATGTTCCGGACCGCCCGCCGCAGTGCGCGGTCGCCGGGCATCGGCACGGCGTCCGGCAGGAACGGGATGAGCAGCCGGAAGCGCAGTGCGGTCGCCACGGTGTTCTGTTCCGCGACGATCCGCACACCGTCGGCGACGGGGATCTTGTCGCCGAAGAAGACCCGGATGACGGCCTGGCAGATGATCCTCGAGATCTCGCTGGCCGCGTCGACCGGTTCGCCGTTTCGCGCCGGGACGTTCAACTCGTCGACCGCATCGCTGATCGCCCGGCTCAGACCGTCCACCACCGAGTCGATCCGCTTCGCGGTGAAGTGCGGCTGGAGCCGTCGGCGACTCGCCTCCCAGTCCGGGCCTTCGGCGAGGATGCCGTCACCGGCGATCTTCTTGACCGACTTCCACAACATGCCGTCGCCGGCCCGCGTGTAGTTGGCGGCGTTGTCGCGCAGCACGTGCTGGACGTGTGCGGGCTCGACGACCAGGTACGGCCGGATAGTGCCCAGGTTGAGTTTGACGACCTGCCCGGGCGACGCGTCGGCAAGCCCGACCAACGTGCCCAGTGGGTCCCGGAGCAGCTTGGGAAAGGTGCGTCGCAGGGTGGCGACGTGCGGCTGGCGGTACGCGGGGGCGGTCGACTCAGCCATCTTTCACCTGCACGGATCCGTCCTTTCCGGCCGCACAGCGGGTTGCGCTCCGTGCTGCCTTGTTGATGGCGCGTGACCATCCGGGCGAGCATCCCATTCATGAAACTGCTTTGCCATGGGACAGATCTGGAGTATTTCTCGCGTTGAGGCGACGACGGCCGTGCCGGATCCGGGCCGTGTGGCCGACTCAAAAGATTGCGCAGGTGAAGCCCCACGTCGGGCGGCATGCGGGCCGACCTGGGGATGGGCGTGAAAAAGGCCACATTGACATGTTGCTGCCAGTATGGGGGGACTCACCGATCGTGGTCTGACCCCACTGTCGGCACACGAAGCCAGGCGCGTCATGGGGCGCTGTGCCAGGCTCAGGAGCATGGACGACAAGACCATCCTGAACCGGATCTCCGAACTGGTCGACGAGGAACACAAGCTGCGCGCGGACGCCCAGGCCCACGAGGCGGGCACCGAGGGCGAGGCCAGCGAGCGACTGCGCGCCCTGGAGGAATCCCTCGACCAGTGCTGGGACCTGCTGCGCCGTCGGCGGGCCGCCCGGGAGACCCACGGCGACCCGGACGCACAGGGCGAACGCCCCAAGCCCGAGGTGGAGCGCTACCTGCAATGACCGACGCGGCGGGTCGGGCGGTCCGACCGCCCGACCCGCTCTGATCAGCGGATGCCCGCCTCACGCAGCAACTCCCCGGTCAACGTGCCCGGGTCGACCTGCTCGGCGGGCAGACCCCGGGCCGCGAACCAGGTGCCGACCACCCGCACATCGCGGGCCAGGAACTCCGGCCCCTGCGGGTTCGCCACCACGTCGACCACCTGCGGCAGGTCGATAACGACCAGCCGCCCCTGGTGCACGAGCAGGTTGTACGGCGACAGGTCGCCGTGCGCGTAACCGGCCCGGGCCAGCACCCGCAGCGCCTCCACCAGCTGGGCCCACAGGTCGCGCAGCTCGGTCGGGCCGGGTCGCAGCTGGGCCAGCCGGGGCGCCGCCTCCCCCGACTCGGCGTCGCCGACGAACTCCAACATCAGCTCGGTGCCCTGCAGCTGCACCGGGTACGGCACGGCGATCCGGTCGTGCCCGGCACCGATCTCCCAAAGCCGGGCCAGGGCGTCGAACTCGGCCGCGGCCCACTGCCCGGCGATCATCTGTCGGCCGAACGCCGTCCGGCCGGCCATCGCCCGGTTCTCCCGGGACCGGCGCACACGACGGCCCTCCAGATAGCCGGCGTCCCGGTGGAACAGCCGGTGCTCGGGGTCACGGTAGCGTTTGACCGCCAGCAGGCAGGACCGGTCGGTGTCGGGCACCTCCCGGCGCACCAGGTGGACGTCCGCCTCCTTGCCGGTCTTGAGCACACCCAGCTCGGTGTCCCGGGCGGCCAGCTCGGTGACCAGCCATTCCGGGTGCGGCTCGGGCCCGTGCACGGCGTCGTCCCAGGACGACCAGCGCTCGCCGGTGTCGGGGTCCGCGGGCGGCTCGGTGGGCCGCCCGCGCTTCAGAAACTGTGATTCGTCGTCGTCAAAGCGGCTTTTGCCGCGGCTCCGGCGCTCAAGCGCCGGAAGGTCGTAATCGCGCACTGTGGTGAGGTTCCCTTGGTCGAGGCTGAGATAGGCAGCTGGAAGCGACCTGCGAAGACGGCCATGACCGACCTCCTCTCCACGACCGGGCCCACGCCCGGGATGCACGATGCGCTGACAATGCTCGCGGCCCCACGGCAGCCGGTCAACCGAATTACCGAGCCGCCGTCACGCGCTGTCGGGGCCAAGATCCGCACAACATCCCTGATGTTGGTGCCTCCAGGCGGCCCGGAGGCAGCATTATCAGGGAAACTGTGCGGATCTTGAAGCGACGCAAGGCGGCGCGGACGGCGTGACGCGGCGCGCGCCGCGGGCGTCAGCGGGCCAGGACTGTGGCGACCGCGGCGATCAACCCGTCCACCGTGTGGCTCGGCGCGAACCGGCCGTCGGTCCAGGTGCGCCCCCGGTGCAGCCAGACGCTGGGCAGCCCAACAGCGGCGGCACCGCCGATGTCCGCCTCCGGGCTGTCGCCGACCACCCAGGCGCCCCGCAGCGGCATCCGGACCCGCTGGGCGGCGAGCGCGAAGATCCGCGGATTGGGCTTGCTGACGCCGGCTTCCTCGGAGATCACCCAGTCCGCGACGTACTGGTCCAGGCCGGTCCGGCGAATCTTGGCGTCCTCGACGCGTACCGTGCCGTTGCAGACCACCACCGGCACCCAACCGGCGTCGTCGGCGATCCGCAGCGCGCAGGCGGTCAGCGGGTCGAGCCGGGTCTGCGCCACCACCCCGTCGTGCAGCTCCTCCACCAGGTCGATCGAGGGGATGCGCAGCTCGTAGCGGTCCCGGATGGCGTCGGCGAGATCCCAGCGGTCGGTCAGACCGTCGGCGTCGATCGAGAGCAGCCAGTCGATGTCGGTGTGGGGCGCGCCGATGCCGTCCAGGAAGCGCTCACCCCAGCGGCGGAACGGCCCGGCCCGATCCAGCAGGGTGTTGTCCAGGTCCAGCAGGAGCAGTGGCACTCGGGCACCCTATGGGACCGACGTGTTCGCCAACAGGTCCGGCGGGTATCCACCTGACGACGGGTTCAGCCGGACATCGACACCCGGGTGCCGCCCTGGTTCGGCAGGCGATCGGCGAGCATCGAATGGGCCACCCGGGTGGCCGCGAGCACGGCGGGATCCAGGGTCGCCACCAGCACCTCCGTGCCGTCGTCGGCGCCCCGGGCCAGCGCCCGGCCCTGCGGGTCGTAGATCGCCGCGCCGCCGTTGAACCGCCACGGGTCGACGCCGCCGACCGCGTTGGCGAAGACCACGAACATGGTGTTGTCCAGGGCTCGGGCGGCGTAGTAGAGGTCCCGGCGGTGCTCGGAGCCGGCCAGGTATCCGCTGGGGCACAGGTAGCCGTGCGCGCCGTCGAGGGCGGCGGCCCGGCCGTGTTCCGGGAAACAGCCGTCGTAGCAGATGCCCAGCCCGAGCCGCCAGTCGTCGACGAGCAGCGTGGCACCCCGGTCGCCCGCGCTGAACAGGTCGCGTTCGTCGCCCCAGAGCTGCTGCTTGTCGTACCCGACCCGCACCTCGCCGGCCCGGTCGATGACCAGCGCGGCAATGGTCCGCCGGCCGTCCGGGTGTCGGGCGGCGGCGCCGACCAGCGCGGTGACACCAGCCTCGCGCGCCGCGGCGCGCAGCGGGTCGAGCCGGGGATCCGCGACCGCACCGGCCGGGTCGGCCGCGACGTCCGTGCCGACCGGGTCGGCGGCAAGGCTCGGCGGGTGGTACGCGCAGAGGAACAGCTCCGGCAGGACGGCCACCCTGGCGCCCTGGTCGCCGGCTCGGCGGACCAGGTCGGCGGCGGTGACCGCGTTGCCGGCGACGTCACCCGGCGTCGGGGTGGCCTGAACGGTGGCCACGGTCAGCGGGGCGGTGGGCACGGTGTGCGGCGGGGTCACCAGGCGAGGGTAGTCGGCGATATCCCAAGCCGTACGTACGGTTTGCATGCCCTGGGTTGACCTGCGACGATCGACGCGTGCCCAGAGTAAGCCAGGACCAGCTCGACGCGCGTCGGCGGGAGATCCTCGCCGCTGCCCGGGCGTGTTTCGCCCGGCTCGGCTACGAGGGGGCGACCGTACGCCGCCTCGAGGAGGCCACCGGCCTGTCCCGCGGCGCCATCTTCCACCACTTCCGGGACAAGGACTCGCTCTTCCTGGCCGTCGCCGAGGACGACGCCGCGGCCATGGTCGAGACGGTGGCCCGCAACGGCCTGGTGCAGGTGATGCGCGACCTGCTCGCCCGCGCCGTCTCACCGGACACCACCGGTTGGCTGGGCAGCCAACTGGAGGTGTCCCGCCGCCTGCGCACCGACCCGGCGTTCGCCCGTCGATGGGCCGAGCGGTCCGCCGCTATCGCCGAGGCGACCCGGGACCGGCTGGCCCGCCAGCGCGACGCCGGGGTGCTGCGCGAAGACGTCCCCATCGACGTGCTGGCCCAGTTCCTGGAGCTGGCCTACGACGGCCTGGTGCTGCACCTGGCCATGGGCCGACCGGCCGGTGACCTGGGCCCGGTGCTCGACCTGGTCGAGGAGGCGGTCCGCCGCCACTGACCGCCCGTACACCCGACTGCCGACCGTGGCGAGGCTGCTCCACAATGGGGCCGCGCATCCCTCCGGTGACAGGAGCAGTCGATGATCGTCCACGCCGCATCCGGCGACACCTGGGGCATCTCCGGCCCGACCTTCCTCCGGTACTACCTGGTGGCAGCCGCTCTGGTGGTGGCCGTCGCGGTGTACCACCGGGTCCGTCTGGCGGCCGCGTCGACCGCTGCCATGACCGCCGATCCACTCGGGCCGCAGCAGGTCGCGTACCTCAACGGTGGACCCCGACTCGCCGTACACGCCGCGTTGGGCGGACTGCGCGGCAGCGGCGCGATCGGCGTGCGGCCGGACCGTCGACTGACCACCAGCGGGATCGCGCCGACCGGGCTCACCCCACTGGACCAGGCCGTCCACTGGGCCGCCCATCAGCACGCCCGGGTCGGGGACCTGCCGCAGGACGAGCGCGTACGTGTCGCGCTGCACCAGATCCGCAACGGCCTGGAGCAGCGCGGTCTGCTGACCGACGACGCGCAACGCGCCCGTGCCCGCTTCTGGACCACGATCCTGATCGCCCTGCTGGGCCTCGGCGTGCTCCGGTTGGTCTCCGGCCTGTTCAGCGGTCGCCCGGTCGGTTACCTGCTGCTGACCCTTGTTGCGCTCCTGATCGTCACCTTGGCGCTACGCCGGGCGCCCGTCCTCACCCGGGCCGGTCGGTCCACGCTGCGCGGTGTACGCCGCGAGCACACCCACCTCGCTCCGGCCTCCACGCCGTCCTACGCCACCTACGGAGCTGCCGGCGCGGCGATGGGCGTGGCCCTGTACGGCACCGCCTCACTCTGGGCGCTCGACCCCGGCTTCGCCGAGCAGGCCGAGATCCAGCGCCAGGCCGCCTCCGGCAGCGGCTGGACGGGCGGCTCCGACGGATCGTCCGGAGGCGACAGCTCCGGTGGAGACGGCGGCAGCTCCTGCGGTGGTGGTGGCGGCTGCGGCGGTGGCGGGGGGTGCGGCGGATGACCGGCCCCTCCGGAGTCGGCATCGGCTGGCGTCCGGAGATCGCCGGCTTCGTGGCCGAGCTCCCCGGCCTGCGCTTCGCGGAGGTGGTGGCCGAGGGGGTGCCCTCGTCCGGGCCGCTCCCGCCGGGTCTTGCGCAGCTGCGGGAGCGCGGCGTGACTGTCGTACCCCATGGGGTGCGGCTCTCCCTCGGCGGCGCCGAGCCGGTCGATCCGGCCCGGGTCGCCCACCTGGCCGCTGTGGCGCAGCAGGTCGACGCCCCGCTGGTCAGCGAGCACATCGCGTTCGTCCGAGCCGGCGGCCTGGAGGCCGGGCATCTGCTCCCGTTGCCGCGCAGCCGGGAGGCGGTCGACGCGGTCTGCGCCAACGTGGCGCGGGCGCAGGCCGAGCTGCCGGTGCCGATCGCGCTGGAACCGATCGCCGCGTTGGTCGAGTGGCCCGACGACGAGCTGGACGAGGCGGACTTCCTCACCGAGATCCTCGACCGGACCGGCGCACTGTTGCTGCTGGACGTGGCGAACGTGCACGCCAACGCCTGCAACCGGGGCACCGACCCGCTCGCGTTGCTGGACCGTCTGCCGCTGGAGCGGGTCGCGTACGTCCACGTGGCCGGCGGCGCCGAGCACGGCGGTTTCTACCACGACACCCACACCGATCCGGTGCCAGCGGCGGTGCTGGAGCTGGTCGGCGCGCTCTGCGCTCGACAGCGTCCGCCGGCGCTGCTGCTAGAACGGGACGGCCACTACCCACCGGCAGCCGAGCTGCGCGCCGAACTGGACGCCCTGGCCGCCGCCGCGGGCTTCCCGGCCGTGACATGACCGAGCCACGCGACGACAGCGGCAGGCGGTCGTCCGGCGATGCCGCCGGGCTCGCCCAGCGACAGGCGGAACTGGTCGCGACGCTGGTCGCCGGATTGCCGCCGCCGCCAGGGTTCGCACCGGCCCAACTGGCCGCCACCCGGGCGGCCCTGAGACGCAAACGTGCCGGCGAGGTGGCCCGACACTGGCCGCTGCTCGCCGCCGGCCTCGGCGCCACCTGGTCGACGACCTTCGCAGGCTGGGCAGCCGGGCGACCAACCGCCGGGTCGTTGCGCGACGGTTGGGACCTGGCCCGTGCGATGTGCGAACAGGGTGCGCTGCCCCCGGCCGCCGCCGAGGAACTGGCCGTCCGGGAGGCGCGCCTGCGCTACGACGGGCTCGGGGCGCCACGTCCGCGCCGGCTGCCGGCCGTGGGCCGCGCCGGCGGCGCCGTGGCGGTGCAGATCGCCGGGCGGGTACGTCTGCTGCGCCCCGCCTCGCGTCCACCCACAGTTGGTGGCGACGGTGTGTCGGATGCGGCAGGATCGACCTTATGGATCTAGGCCTGACCGACCACGTGTACGTCCTCACCGGTGCCTCTCGCGGCCTGGGCTTCGCGACCGCGCAGTGCCTGGTCGCCGACGGGGCACGGGTGGTCCTCTCGGCACGGGACCCGGACGCCGTGGCCGCCGCCGCGCAGCAGCTCGGCGGTCCCGAGCATGCCGTCGGGCTGACCGCCGACCTGGCCGACCCGGAGACCCCGGAGCAGCTCGTCGCCGCCGCCCGGGAGCACTTCGGCCGGCTCGACGGCGCGCTGATCTCGGTCGGCGGGCCACCGGCGGGCAACGCCGCCGCGATCAGCGACGAGCAGTGGCGGCAGTCCTTCGAGACCGTCTTCCTGGGCACCATCCGCGCGGTGCGCACGGTCGCCGCCGCGCTGCCCGAGGGCGGTGCGATCGGGCTGGTGCTCTCCACCTCGGCCCGAGGCCCGGTGCCCGGCCTCGGCATCTCCAACGGTCTGCGGCCCGGCCTGGTCGGGGCGGCGAAGGACATCGCCGACGACTACGGCCCTCGTGGCGTACGAGTGGTCGGGCTGCTGCCGGGCCGGATCCTGACCGACCGCAACCGGGAGCTCTTCGCCGCGACCGGCGACCCGGAGCGCGCCCGCACCGAGGCGGAGGCCGCCATCCCGCTGCGTCGCCTCGGCGATCCCGCCGAGTTCGGCCGGGTGGCCGCGTTCGTGCTCTCCCCCGCCGCGAGCTACCTCACCGGGATCACCCTCCCGGTCGACGGCGGCGCGCTGCGCGGGCTGTGACCCCCGCCGGGGGCCGACCTGGCCGTGCCGTGACGCCGCCCGAGCGGGCCCAGCCAGACGACCCGGCCGTTGATCGACTCGGCCTTCAGGAGACCGGGCGGTCGCTGCGGCCAGGACACCCCGACTTCCAGGAACCCGAGTCGATCAACGCGCGGCACACCGGACGGCCGCCGGGACCCGGGGACCAGGCCGATCGTCACCCGACGGCGACGCCCGACACGGCCCGGCCGACCCGGGCGGAGCTGACGACGCCCGACACGGCACGGCCGACCCAGGCAGAGCTGACGACGCCCGACACGGCACGGCCGACCCAGGCAGAGCTGACGACGCCCGGGACGGCCCAGCCGACCCGGGCAGAGCTGGCGGCGGCCCGGACGACTCGTCCGACCCGGGCGGAGCTGGCGGCGGCCGCTGACCGGACCATCCCCGACGTCCTCGCGCCGGGGTTGGCGGTGCTCTTCGTCGGCATCAACCCCGGCCTCTGGTCGGCCGCAACCGGCTGGCACTTCGCCAGACCCGGCAACCGGTTCTGGCCCGCGCTGCACCGGGGCGGGTTCACCCCCCGGCTGCTGCACCCCAGCGAACAGGACGAGCTGCCCGCACTCGGGCTCGGCATCACCAACATGGCCGCCCGGGCCAGCGCCCGCGCGGACGAGCTGAGCAGCGAGGAACTCCTCGACGGTGCCGCGATCCTGACCGACAAGGTGGGCCGCTACCAGCCGCGTTGGGTGGCGGTGGTGGGGGTGACCGCGTACCGGATCGGTTTTCAGCGGCCGAAAGCCACCTTCGGGCCGCAGCCGGAGTCACTGGCCGGCGCCCGGCTGTGGGTGCTGCCCAACCCGAGCGGCCTGAACGCGCACTTCACCCCGGTCACGCTGGGTGTGGCGTTCGCCGAGCTGCGAGTGGCGACCGGCCTGCCCGAACGGCGCTGACCGCGACGGACCTCGGCCCGGTGCCCGCGGGACGTCAGTTGGCCGCGGCGGGCGGCAGCACCTCATCGGCGCGGTAGGTGCCCAGCGGCATGACCACCGGCTCGGGCCCGGTCGCGTCGACGAACGGGGTGGGCGAGTCGGCGACCGCGAACTGGGTGCGGTACAGCTCGGCGTATAGCCCGCCGACCGCTACCAACTCGTCGTGCCGTCCCCGCTCGACGATCCGGCCGCCGTCGAGGACGAGGATCTGGTCGGCGTCGCGCACGGTGGAGAGCCGGTGTGCGATCACCAGGGCGGTCCGCCCGGTCAACGCCACCGACAATGCCCGTTGCACCGCCGCCTCGCTCTCCGAATCCAGGTGGGCGGTCGCCTCGTCGAGGATCACGATCGAGGGCGCCTTGAGCAGCAGCCGGGCAATCGCGATGCGCTGCTTCTCGCCGCCGGAGAACCGGTAGCCGCGTTCCCCGACGGTGGTGTCCAGCCCGTCGGGCAGCGCCCGGACCAGGTCGGCCACCTGCGCGCCGGCCAGCGCGGCCCAGATCTCGTCGTCGGTGGCGTCGGGCTTGGCGTAGCGCAGGTTCTCGGCGATCGTCTCGTGGAACAGGTGCGAATCCTGGGTGACGACACCGATCTCGTCCCGCAGGGAGGCGAGGGTCGCGTCGCGTACGTCCACCCCACCGACCAGCACCTGGCCGTCGGTGACGTCGTAGATCCGGGAGATCAGCATCGACAGGGTCGACTTGCCGGCGCCGGACGGGCCGACCAGCGCGACCATCTGCCCCGGCTCCACGCTGAACGAGACTCCCTTGAGCACCGGCTCGTTGACCGTCCGGTCCAGTGTGGCGACCTCCTCGAGCGAGGCGAGGGAGACCTCGGCGGCGCTCGGGTAGCGGAACCGCACGTCGCGGAAGTCGACCCGGCCGGTGCCCCGGGGCACCGGCACCGCGTCGGGCTTCTCCACGATGCCCGGCTTGAGGTCGAGCACCTCGAAGACCCGGTCGAAGGAGACCAGGGCGCTCATCACGTCGACCCGGACGTTGGACAGCGCGGTGAGCGGGCCGTACAGGCGGGTGAGCAGCAACGCGAGCGTCACGACGGTGCCCGCGCTGACGCCGCCGGTCACCGCCAACCAGCCACCGAGACCGTAGGTGAGCGCCTGCGCCAGCGAGGCGACCAGCAGCATCGCCACGAAGAACGTGCGGGAGTACATCGCGGACTGGATGCCGATGTCGCGGACCCGCTCGGCCCGGCCGGCGAACCGGCCGGCCTCGATCTCGGGCTGGCCGAAGAGCTTCACCAGCAGCGCGCCGGCCACCCCGAACCGCTCGGTCATGGTCGCGTTCATCTTGGCGTCGAGGTTGTACGCCTCGCGGGTGATGTCGGCCAGCCGCCGACCGACCCGGCGGGCCGGAATGATGAAGATGGGCAGCAGCACCAGTGACAGCGCGGTGATCTGCCAGGAGAGGGTGAACATCACCGCCGCGGTGAGCACCAGTTGGATGACGTTGCTGACCACACCGGACAGGGTGGAGGTGAACGCCCGCTGGGCGCCGAGCACGTCGTTGTTGAGCCTGCTGACCAGGGCGCCGGTCTGGGTACGGGTGAAGAACTGCAACGGCATCCGCTGCACGTGGTCGTAGACCCGGGTGCGGAGGTTGAAGATGATGCCCTCGCCGATGCGCGCCGAATACCACCGCTGGGCCAGGGAGAGCAGCGCGTCGGCGACCGCCAGCGCGGCGATGAACAGGGCCAGCCGCACCACGAGCCGGCCGGCCTCGGTGCCACCCCGGTTGATCGCGTTGATCACGTCACCGGCCAGCACGGGGGTGGCCACGCCAATGATGGCGGCCAGCACCACGGTGGCCAGGAAGACGATGATGTCGCGCCGGTAGGGCTGGGCGAAGGCGACGATGCGGCGGGCCACCCCGTGCTTCAGTCGGTGGGTGGAGACCTCGTCCCGGTTGCGCATCGACCGGAGCATGCTCCACCCGGCCATGCCACCTCCGGACATCGGGTTGGACATCGCTCACCTCCGGGTCGTCGGGCAGACCGCGCCGTCAGGTCAATTCTCCCGACGACTGTGACAACCTCGGTCGTAACCCGGATCTTCCCGCGCGGTCCTTACCTATTCTCCCCGGCCGGCCAGGTCGCGCAGCCGACGGGTCTGCGCCTCGCGCTCGGCGCGCTGCTGGTCGGCGTGCGACCGGCCGGCCGCACCGGCGAGCAACGCCTTGATCTCCACCACCGCGTCGCGGGCCCCGGAGAGCAGGCCAGCGGTCAGGTCCTGGACCGCGCCGTCCAGCTCGGCTGGTGGCACCACCAGATTGGCCAGCCCGATCCGGTCCGCCTCAGCGGCATCCAACCGGCGGCCGGTGGCGCAGATCTCCAGCGCCCGCGCGTAACCGATCAGCTCGACGAGCCGTTTGGTGCCGGCCAGGTCGGGCACCAGGCCGAGGGTCACCTCGGCCATCGACAGTTTCGCGTCGGCGGCGAGGACACGCAGGTCACAGGCGAGGGCGAGCTGGAAGCCCGCACCGATCGCGTGACCCTGCACGGCCGCCACGGAGATGACGTCCGGCCGGTGCAGCCAGGTGAAGCCGCCCTGGAACTCCGCGATGCGCTCGGCGCACTCCTGCTCGGGCAGCGTGGCCAGCTCCGCGAACGAGCCCGGGCCGGACGCGCCAGCCACCGCGAGGTCGAGGCCGGCGGAGAACGCACGCCCCTCGCCCCGGACCACCACCACCCGCACGTCGCCGGGCAGGTCGCGGGAGAAGTCGCTCATCGCCTGCCACATGGCCGGCGTCTGAGCATTGAGCACGTCGGGCCGGCACAACGTCACCGTGGCGACCGGCCCGTCGCAAGTCAGCCGGACCCCGGTCGCCTCGGCGGTCACCGGACGGCCCGGGGAGCGGCGCTGCTGGACGACGCTGAGTGGCGGGTCACGCCTTCTTGCGGCGCCGGGCACCACCGCGCTGACGCAGCTGCACCCCGGACTCGGTGAGTACTCGGTGGATGAACCCGTAGGAACGGCCGGTCGAGGCCGCCAACGCGCGGATGCTCTCCCCCGAGGTGTACCGCTTTACCAGGTCCTTGGCGAGCGTCTGACGCTCGGCTCCGACGATCCGGCGACCCTTCTCAGTGCTGGTGGCTGTGCCAGTGGCTGCCATGCTGTGTCCTCACGTCCCAGACTGTGCGGTTCGGATACGGTCCCACCTATTAGACCGTCTCGAACGATCATGCGCCAGATATCAACTCTTCGCCAACCGACACGCTATGCAATGTCAGCTTCCCGATAGAGTGATCCTGGCGATTGGCCCCCGCGCTGCCTCCGGGCGTACCACTGCGGCACGGTGACGCCTGCCGACGACCCGTAGCCTTCGGTCGTGATCGACCTGTTGAGCACCGCGGGCGGAGCAGCCGTGGTCTTTGCCGCGACCGACATCGACGACATCGTCATCCTGACCCTGTTCTTCGTCGCGGCGCGCACCACCGGTCGACCCCGCCCTTGGCAGATTGTCGCTGGTCAATACCTTGGAATCGGTGCGCTCGCGCTGGCCAGCGCGGTGGTCGCGGCGGGGCTGCTGGTCGTGCCGGACCCGTGGACGGGGCTGCTCGGCCTGCTGCCGATCGCGCTGGGCGTACGCGCGCTGCGCGCCTCTGACGACGACGTCACCCCCGCGGTCGTCACCGGAACGCTCGGTGTGGCCGGGGTGACGATCGCGAACGGCGC
The DNA here is from genome assembly GCF_006715105.1 of Micromonospora sp. A202. NCBI lineage: Bacteria > Bacillati > Actinomycetota > Actinomycetes > Micromonosporales > Micromonosporaceae > Micromonospora > Micromonospora sp. A202. Next base: position 4,625,386 of record NZ_VFMP01000001.1, read on the forward strand.
CGACAACGTGGCCGTCTACGTACCCGTCTTCCGGGCCCTCGGCGCGGCCGACAGCGCGGTGTTCCTCCTGGTCTTCGTGCTGCTCATCGCGCTGTGGTGCGCCGCCGGCGCCTGGCTGGGCGGGCATCCCCGGGTGGTCCGGCTGGTCGAACGCGCCGGCTACTGGCTGGTGCCGACCATCTTCATCGGCATCGGCGTGCTGATCCTGGTCAGCTCCGGTGTGCTCGGCCGGCTGGTCGACCTGCTCAACTGAGGACGGCCCGGTCGACCGCCCGCAGGACGCGACGGCCGGGCCGGCGGCGGGCCGGGCCGGTCAGGCCAGCTCGACCAGTTCGAGCAGGTCGTCGCTCCAGGCGTCCTCGTCACCGTCGGGCAACAGGATCGCGCGGTCCGGCTTGAGCGCGAGCACCGCGCCCGGGTCGTGGGTGACCAAGACGATCGCACCCGGGTAGTTGGCGATCGCGTCGAGCACCTGCTCCCGGCTGACCGGGTCGAGGTTGTTCGTCGGCTCGTCGAGCAGCAGCACGTTGGCGCCGGAACAGACCAGGGTGGACAGCGCCAGCCGGGTCTTCTCGCCACCGGACAGCACCCCGGCCGGCTTGTTCACGTCGTCACCGGAGAAGAGGAACGCGCCGAGGATCTTGCGCAGGTCGGTGTCGGACTGCTCGACGGCGGCGGCGCGCATGTTCTCCAGGACCGTCCGCTCCACGTCCAGCGTCTCGTGCTCCTGGGCGTAGTAGCCCAGACGCAGGCCGTGACCCGCGTGCACCTCGCCGGTATCCGGGCTGAGCAGACCGCCGAGCATCCGCAGCAGCGTCGTCTTCCCGGCGCCGTTGAGCCCCAGGATGGCCACCCGGGAGCCGCGGTCGACCGCGACGTTGACGTCGGTGAAGATCTCCAGCGAGCCGTACGACTTGGACAGGCCGGTCGCGGTGAGCGGGGTCTTGCCGCACGGCGCGGGGCTGGGGAATCGCACCTTGGCCACCCGGTCGGAGACCCGCACCTCCTCCAGGCCGGAGATCAGCTTCTCGGCACGGCGGGCCATGTTCTGCGCGGCCACGGTCTTGGTGGCCTTCGCCCGCATCTTGTCGGCCTGCGCCATCAGGGCGCCGGCCTTCTTCTCCGCGTTGGCCCGCTCCCGGCGTCGGCGACGCTCGTCGGTCTCGCGTGCCTCCAGGTACGCCTTCCAGCCCAGGTTGTAGACGTCGATGACCGACCGGGTGGCGTCGAGGAACCACACCTTGTTGACCACCGACTCCAGCAGGGCGCCGTCGTGGGAGATCACGATCAGGCCGCCCTTGTGGTTGGCGAGGAAGCCGCGCAGCCAGGTGATCGAGTCGGCGTCGAGGTGGTTGGTCGGCTCGTCGAGCAGCAGGATGCCGCCGCCGTTCTCGCCCGCGTCGCGGAACAGGATCCGGGCCAGCTCGATGCGGCGGCGCTGACCACCGGAGAGGGTGCCGATGGTCTGCGCGAGTGCCCGGTCCGGCAGGCCGAGGTTGGCGCAGATCCGGGCGGCTTCGGCCTCGGCCGCGTACCCACCCAGGGCGGCGAACTGGTCCTCCAGCGCGCCGTAGCGACGGACCAACTTGTCGCTGGCGTCCTCGGCGAGGCGGGCCTCGACCTCCTGCATCTGCGACATCAGGACGTCCAGGCCGCGGGCGGAGAGCACCCGGTCGCGACCGGTCACTTCCAGGTCGCCGGTGCGCGGGTCCTGTGGGAGGTAGCCGATGGCGCTGCGCTGGTCGATCTGGCCGCCGTACGGCTGACCCTCGCCGGCGAGCACCTTCAGCGTGGTGGTCTTGCCGGCGCCGTTGCGACCGACCAGGCCGATCCGGTCACCGGGCTGTACGCGCAGCGTGGTGTCGGACAGCAGGATCCGGGAACCGGCACGCAGTTCCAGGCCGGTGGCAGTGATCATGTTTTCGGGCTCGCTCTCGGGGTCTGGAAGGCTGACTCGGGGCACGCGAAACGGCCGGCGGGCTCAAGGGGCCCGACGGCGCGGGGCGGTTCAGCCTTCGCAGCGCAGCACCCGACAAGTGTACCGGGCGTCGCTGGGCGGCCCGCCCGGATTACCAATCAAGATCATCGGGTACCGGAAGCGCTGTCCGGACCCCGTCCGGCATTTACAGGACAGAACGACATTCAGACGACATTCACCGGCATACGGCGATCGGGGTCAGCATGGAACTCAACGAGCGGGCCGAGCTCGACACCTCCCAGGTCAACGACCGGGGTCGGGGCGGTGGAGGGGGCGGCGGTCTCGGCATTCCACTTCCCGGCGGCGGTGGTCGCGGCGGGTTGATCGGCATCGTGGTGGCTGTGCTGGTCGCACTGCTCGGCGGCGGGTTCGGCCTGAACGCGATGACAAACGGCGACGAGGGCGGGCAGGCCGGCGGCACCGACCTGGAGCAGCTGTGCTCCACCAAGAACCCCGACCGCTTCGACGATCTGCGCTGCCGCAACCTGGCCTACGTCAACAGCATCCAGGGCTACTGGCAGGAGGCGTACCCGGAGCTGGGCAAGGGCAAGTACGAGCCGACCGACACCAACTACTTCCAGGCCGCCGTGAACACCGGCTGCGGTCAGGCCGACTCGGGCGTCGGCCCGTTCTACTGCCCCGCCGACCGGCAGGTCTACATCGACCTGGCCTTCTACGAGGAGTTGGCCTCCCGGTTCGGTGCCAAGGGCGAGTTCGCCCAGCCCTACGTGCTCGCCCACGAGTACGGCCACCACGTCCAGAACCTGCTCGGCACCAACGAGAAAGCCGGCCAGGGCGACCAGAGCGGCCCCCGCTCCGCGTCCGTGCGGCTGGAGTTGCAGGCCGACTGCTACGCCGGCGCCTGGGCCAAGCACGCCACCGAGACCAAGGACAAGACCGGCCAGGAACCGCTGTTCAAGTCGATCACCCCGGGCGACATCACCGAGGCGCTGAAGGCCGCCGAGGCGATCGGCGACGACAGCATCCAGGAACGCTCCGGTGGGAAGGTCAACCCGGACTCGTTCACCCACGGCACCTCGCAGCAGCGGCAGCGCTGGTTCCAGCAGGGCCACGACAGCGGTGACCCGAAGACCTGCGACACCTTCGGCACCGACCAGCTCTGACACCTCGCACCCGGTCGTGGCAGGTCCTTCTAGGACCTGCCACGACTGTTTTACGACCGCCTCGTGGTCACCCTCCGCATCGAGTGGCGGTGGGGAAACTGCACGCCGGATCAGCCCGGAACGTCCGTCGCCACCTGACCAGCTGCCCGGTCAGGCTGGGTCGGGGTCGCGGACCAGGATCCGGACCGCCCGGGCGGCCGCGATCGCGCTGACCAGCACGGCGTGCCGGGGCTCGGGCACATCCAGAAGCCGCTCCGCGCGTAGGGCCGCCAACGGGGCGAGCCGCCGGTCGGCCAGCACCGTGTCCACCGCCCGGCGGTCGCCACCACAGACCACCGCGGCCAGCGTCGACGCCTGCGGCAACAGCAGCCGTACGGCCAGGTCGGCCGCATCGCCCAGCGCCGCCTTGGCCTGGTTGTCGCGCCGACGGGCGAACCGGTGCTGGGACCAACCACCGGCGGCGGTGCGCCCCTGCACGTACCGGGTGTCCACCTTCGACACGGTCAGCTCCTCCCCCGCCGCGACGCCCACCGCCACCGCGCCCTTGCGGGCGAGCAGCAGGCCGATCCGGCGGGGCGTGGTCGCGGCGGCCACGAACCCGGGCACGTCCGGGACGGCCGGCGCGCCCGGCGGGGAGTGCAGCTCGGCAGTCGCACCGTCGGGGGCGGCGAGAAGCAGCCCGTACCCCTGGATGGTGGTGGTGGGCGGGCCGTGCCGCTCGCCGAAGCCCTCGACCCAGCGCCCGACGCGGGCCGGGTCCACCTCGACCCAGCGGCCTCCTCCGGCTGCGGGTCGACTGCTCATGTACCCGAACCTACGGCACCGCAGCACCGGCGGCCCGCTCGGCCGCCCGCCATCGGCGCGGCCAGGCGCTGCGGTGACCACGTTGGAGAGCAGCCGGCCCGTTCCGTCGGCTTCAGGCCAACCCGGACATCGACTGCTCCTAGTACGCTCACCGCCGACCGACTGCGGTATCGGACCGTTGCTGACGGCGGTCACCGCTACACCCATCGACGAGAGGGCGCGCGTGGGGCCGCTGAAGGAGCAGACGGAGGGTCCGATCGACGGCCAGGACGGCACGGGCGTCGACCCGGCCAGCAGAGGACCGGATGCGGCAGGCGCCCGGCATCTGCGGGTACGGGACCTGGCCTGGTTCCCGATGGGACTGGCCCTGTTGTTTCTCGGTGTGCTGCTCCCCCTGCGGGAGGTGTACGTCGTCGGCTGCGTGCTGGCACCGGCGGGCATCGCGGTGGTCGTCTTCAGGACCCGCGCATGGACACTCACCACCCGGCCGCGCCCGGTACTCGTCGTCACGGTGGCTCTCGCGACGGTCGTGGCCGGGACGCTCATCACCGCGCCGCGAGTCACCATGGCCCGCCTGGACGCCCCGTTCCTGTGGCGGATCCCGGGGCCCGTCAACGAAGTCCAGGTCCTGCCACATGTGCTGCTCACGAGCAACGACGAGACGCTGTGGGGGCACAACCCGGAGACGGGTGCGGAGATCTTCACCATCCGGAGAAGCAACGGGCCGGTCAACGTGGGCCCGGACGGCAGTGTGGTGGTGCAGAACGGGGACCAGGTCAGGTACTACGACGCTCAGGGCTCGCTGGTGTGGCAGCAGGTGATAGCCGGCGCCCGATCCACCGTCAAAGATCCCCGTGGCCAGGAAGTGGTCGCCATGGGCATCGGACTCGTCGTGCTGCGCAACTGCGCCCAGGGCGGATGCGTCTACACCGGGTACGGGACCTCCGGGGGCGTGGTGTGGCGGGCCACGGGATACCACGAGAATCCGGTCCTCGGCGCCGCGCCCCACCGGAAATCACTCACCAGCCGGGGCATTAACGTTGCTCCCACCGTCGTGGCCATCCCCGCCCAGCCGGACAGCCGGGGGACACCCGTGACCGGGTCGACGATCGTACGTGGGGCCGACGGGCGGATCCTCGGCACCACACGCGGCGACGTGACGGCCGTCATCGGCGACACCGTGGTGCTGGACGTCGGCAGCTGCCAGCTCGCCGCCGCCCGGGCAGGTCAGACCCTCTGGACCACGCAGGGGCTGCCCTGCGAGGAACGCTCGGGCCTGCGCCCCCACTCGCCGCGATACTTCAAGAGCCGCATCTACCTGCCGACGTTCACCGACGGCGAGATGACGGGCGCCGCCACGATCGACCTCGACGACGGGCAGTGGCGCATGACCGGCCCGCTCCTGACGGGCTACTTCGACGACGTGCTCCCGCCGGCGACGGCAGGCGTGGCCGGTGACGACATCTGGGTCGAGCGGCATGGTTCGAGACTCACCGGGGTTGACGCGGCCACCGGCACGAAACTCTGGACATTCCACTCGCCGGACCACATTCCGGCAAGCGTCGGGAACGGGACCGTCGTGGTGACCTCCGTATTGAACGGCAGGCTCACCGAACTCGCCGGACACCCCTTGATCAGGGACAGGAGTACCGCCTACCTCGTCACTGTGCTCGACGCCCGCACCGGCCGGACGACTGCTCGACTGATCATGACAAGCTCACATTCAGCTCCGACAGCCTTCGGCACAGCGCCAGGGCAAGCCTTCATCCAGGGCTGGCCCCTCAGTGACGAGGACGACAAGTACGACGCCGGCGTCGTGGGCCGCCCGGCGCCGGCACAGTAGGAGAAGCGACCGCCGACCCTGGACCACGCTGGAACGCCCATCTGGCGGCGGTCGACTGCCCGCCGGGGCTGCCCTGACCGCCGACGGCGGCGGTCACGAACCCGGCAACGTCGCCGCCGACCGGCGCGGACCAATCAGCCGGGCAGTATGGCGACTACCGCCAGCGCGGCGATGAGCGCGCTGGAGACCAGCCCGGTGACCAGCCGCCCGCGCGGCCCGGTCAGCGCCCGCCCGACCATCGTGCCGCCACCCGCGACGAGCAGTTGCCAGCTCGCCGACGCCAGGAACACACCGGCCACGAACAGCGCCGCCGCGCCCGGGTCCGCGTCGGCGGTGTCCCGCCGACCGAGCACCAGCGCGCTGAAGTAGAGCACCGTCATCGGGTTCAGCAGGGTCAACCCGAGCAGCGCCGCGTAGGCCCGCCCGGGCGTGCTCAGACCCCGCCCGACGGGTGCCGTCGGCGTCTGCCGCGACCGGTGGGCGGACCAGGTCCGCCACAGACCGTGCGCGGCGAGACCGAGCAGGACGACGGCGGCGACCACCCGCAACGGCCCGGCGACCGGCGCGATGATGCCGGCCAGGCTGGCACCCCCGAGCGCTGCGGCCGCCGCGTAGAGCCCGTCGGCCGTCGCCACCGCGAGCGCCGCGGCCGCACCGACCCGAAACGAGGTACGCGCACTCAAGCCCAGAATCAGGATCGCGATCGCGCCGACGGGGATGGCGACGCCGTAGCCGGCCACCAGACCGGCCAGGAACGCCCCGCTCACGGACGTCGGTGTCGGGTCGAGGCCCGTCCCCGGACCGGCCGCTGTCGACGCACGGCGGTGGCCGCACGGACAGGGACCTGCATCGGGTACGCCTCAATCACACGCGCATCCTGCGCGCCGAACCCACGCCTCCGCCACCAGATTTCCCGCGCCCCCGCGCCCCCGCGCCCCCGCGCCCCCGCGCCCTGCCGCCCCCGCACCCCGCGCCCGCGCCCTGCCGCCCCACGTCCCCGCGCCGTGCACCCCGCACCCTGCGCCGTGCCGGCGCTGTCCCAAGCCCATCCCGCGGGGGCTGCGACCAAGATCCGTGCAACTTCGGGGATGTTGCTCCCGTGCTCAGCCGGTGGAAGCAATCTGGCTGGTCAGCAGCTCGGCGAAGACTTCTTTGGGTTTCTTGTAGCCGAGGATACGGCGGGGTCGGTTGTTGAGTCGGTCGGCGATGGCGTTGAGGTGGTCGTGGTCGTTGGGGATGACGGTGCCGCGGGGTAGGTATTCGCGAATCCACCGGTTGGTGCTCTCGTTGGTGCCGCGTTGCCAGGGACTGTGGGGGTGGGCGAAGTAGACGTCGATACCGGCGGCGATGCTCAGGGCGGCGTGTTCGGCCATTTCGGTGCCGCAGTCCCAGGTCAGGGTGCGGCGCAGGGCGTCGGGCAGACCGGCGATGCCGGTGGCCACGGCGCTGGTGACGGTGGGGCTGTCTCTTCCTGATAGCGGGATCAGGATCAGGAACCGGGAGGTGCGTTCCACCAGCGTGGCGGTGGCGCTGGCGCCGTTCTTGCCGATGACCAGGTCGCCTTCCCAGTGCCCAGGTACCCGCCGGTCCTCGGCCTGGACGGGCCGCTGATCGATGAACGTCGGGTTCGGGATCTTCGGCGCCCGCGACGCCGGCGAACGCGCCGGGCGACGGTTCCTGCGGCCACTGCGCAACCGCAGGTGCTGCCGTGCCAACTCCCCGACCGGCAACGCATACATCCACGTGTAAATCGCCTCGTGCGACACCCGCATCGCCTCGTCCTCGGGATAGTCCACCCGCAACCGCCCAGCGACCTGATCCGGCGACCAACCCTCACCCAACAACGCCACCACCACCTCCCGCAGCCGCGCGTCCAACTCCAGCTTGCACGGCTTCGGCCGGCGCCGCGCCCGCTGCGCCTGCCGCTGCGAACGCCACGCCCGATAGAACCCCCGCCCACCACCCCGACAAATCTCCCGCGACACCACACTCGGATCCCGACCAATCCGCGCCGCAATCTGCTGACCCGAGAGCCCTTCAGCGATCCCCCGCGTGATCTCTTCCCGGTCCACCACCGTCAACGGCCTACGACCCGCCACGCCCCACCAGCCTCTCAGCGATCACCCCGCCGAAGAGACCAACGAACGACAAGATCGATTGCTACGACCACCTGAGCACGGGGCTGCCTGCGAGACGCCGGAGGCAGCACTATCGCTGATGTTGCGCGGACCTTGCCGGGTGGACCGATGCGGCGCACGCGCGGCAGGGGCGGAACGCGTCGAGCGCGACGCCCCGCAGGGCATCGCGCTCGACGGGCAGAGCCGACCGGAGTCCGCTCAGACGTTGAAGCCGAGGGAACGGAGCTGGTCCCGACCCTCGTCAGTGATCTTGTCCGGGCCCCACGGCGGGAGCCACACCCAGTTGATCCGGATGTCGTTGACCAGGCCGCCACCCGGGCCGGTGGTCAGCGCCTGCCGGGTCTGATCCTCGATCACGTCGGTCAACGGGCAGGCCGCCGAGGTGAGCGTCATGTCCAGGGTGGCGACGTTCTCGTCGTCGACGTGAACGCCATATACCAGACCCAGGTCGACGACGTTGATCCCGAGTTCCGGGTCGACGACGTCCTTCATCGCTTCTTCGATGTCGGCGATCATGGCCTTGCTGACGCCGGCCGTCGGTGCGTCGCCGGCCTCCGGCGTCGCGGTGGCGTCGGTCGTCACGGAGTCGACCTGCGACGCCGCGACGGCGTCACCGGCCTCCGGCGTCGCTTCGGTAGCCGTGTTCTCGCTCATGCCGTCCCTCCGCTTCGCTCCGTGACGCCGACAGGCGCCACGGTGCTGCAACAATGATTGGCTCGCTGACGCTCGATCACGCCTTCACCTCCGGGCTCGCGCCCACACCCGCGCGTGCTGCGGCGTCCTTGAACGCCATCCACGGCAGCAGTGCGCACTTGACCCGGGCGGGATAACGGGCCACACCCGCGAAGGCCACCCCGTCACCCAGCACGTCCTCGTCCGGCGTGACCTGGCCACGTCCGGACATCAACTCCACGAACGCCTCGTGCACCTCGAATGCTTCCCGGGCACCCCGACCGCGCAGCAACTCGTGCAGGACGCTCGCCGAGGCCTGGCTGATCGAGCAGCCCATGCCGTCGTACGAGATGTCGTGCAGCACAGTGCCGTCGGTGGCCACCCGGACGGTGACCTCGTCGCCGCAGGTCGGGTTGACGTGGTGCGCCTCCTCGACCCGGTCGCCCGAGTCTTCGGCGTCGCGCAGACCACGCCCGTGTGGGCGCTTGTAGTGGTCCAGGATGATCTCCTGGTAGAGCTGGTCGAGCTGCATCAGTCGAACACCTTCCGCACCTGCTCCAGACCGGCCACCAGAGCGTCGATCTCCTCGGTGGTGGTGTAGAGGTAGAACGAGGCCCGGGTCATGGCCGGGACGCCGAACCGGCTGCACACCGGCTTGGCACAGTGGTGACCCACCCGCACCTGCACGCCGAGCGAGTCGAGCACCTGACCCACGTCGTGTGGGTGCACGTCGCCGAGCGCGAACGAGATGGTGCCGCCCCGGCCAACCGGCACGGTCGGGCCGAAGATCCGAAGGTCCGGCACCGAGCCGAAGGCGTCCAGCGCGTACGCCGTCAGCTCCTTCTCGTGCCACTGGATGGCCCGCATCCCGACACCGGTCAGGTAGTCGACGGCAGCGCCGAGCGCGACCGCCTCGGCGATCGGCGGGGTGCCGGCCTCGAACCGGGCCGGCGGGGCGGCGAACGTCGATCGGGCCATGGTGACCGTCTCGATCATCGAGCCGCCGCCGAAGACCGGTGGCATGGCCGCGAGCAGCTCACCCCGGCCCCAGAGCACCCCGATGCCGGTCGGGCCGCACATCTTGTGGCCGGTGAACACGATGTAGTCGGCGTCCAGGTCGACCACGTCGATGGGCAGGTGCGGCACCGACTGCGAGCAGTCCAGCAACAGCAGCGCGCCCACCTCGCGGACCCGCGCGGTGATGCGGGAGGTCGCGTTGACAGTGCCGAGGATGTTCGACACGTGCACCAGCGAGACGATCTTCGTCCGTTCGGTGACCAGGTCCTCCAGGCCCGACTCGTCCAGTCGGCCCTGGTCGGTGACGGGGAACCAGCGCAGGGTCGCGCCGGTCCGTTCGCAGAGCAACTGCCACGGGACGATGTTCGAGTGGTGCTCCATCTCGGAGATCACCACCTCGTCGCCGGGGCCCAGGCGGAACCGCGGGTCCGCGTCCGGGCGCAGCGAGGCGTTCGAGAAGGCGTACGCCACGATGTTGATCGCCTCGGTGGAGTTCTTGGTGAACACCACCTCGTCGACGCTGGGCGCGTTGATGAACGCGGCGACCTTCGCCCGCGCCCCCTCGTACGCCTCGGTGGCCTCGGTGCCCAGGGTGTGCACCGACCGCGAGACGTTGGCGTTGTGCCGCGCGTAGTGCTCGTCGAGAACGTCGAGCACCTGGCGGGGTTTGTGCGAGGTGTTGGCGCTGTCGAGGTAGACCAGTGGGTGCCCATTGACCTCGCGATCCAGGATCGGGAAGTCGGCGCGTACCCGGGCCACGTCGAAACGCGGCACGTCGTCGTACTGCGGCATCCCCTCGGGGATCGCGATGCTGGTCATCTCGGCAGCGCCTCTCCCGCTCAGGCCTTGGCCGTGCCGGCCCCGGCGGCGTACCGCTCGTAGCCCTCGGCCTCGAGCTTGTCGGCCAGCTCCGGGCCGCCCTGCTCGACGATCCGGCCGGCGATGAACACGTGCACGAAGTCCGGCTTGATGTAGCGCAGGATCCGCGTGTAGTGGGTGATCAGCAGCACGCCGGTGTCGCCGTCGTCGCGGACCCGGTTGACGCCCTCGCTGACCACGCGCAGCGCGTCCACGTCGAGGCCCGAGTCGGTCTCGTCGAGGATGGCGATCTTCGGCTTGAGCAGCTCCAGCTGGACGATCTCGTGCCGCTTCTTCTCACCACCGGAGAAGCCCTCGTTGACGTTGCGCTGGGCGAACGCCGGGTCCATCTGGAGGCGCTCCATCGCGCCGCGCAGCTCGCCACCCCAGGTGCGCAGCTTCGGTGCCTCGCCGTCGATGGCGGTCTTCGCGGTGCGCAGGAAGTTGGCCACCGAGACGCCGGGCACCTCGACCGGGTACTGCATGGCCAGGAAGAGGCCGGCGCGGGCCCGCTCGTCGACAGTCATGGCGAGCACGTCCTCGCCGTCGAGGGTCACCGTGCCGCCGGTGATCTCGTACTTGGGGTGACCGGCGATCGAGTACGCCAGGGTCGACTTGCCGGAGCCGTTCGGGCCCATGATCGCGTGGGTCTCGCCGGACTTCACGGTCAGGTCGACGCCGGACAGGATCGGCTTGAGCTCACCCTCGGGCAGCTTGACCGACACCTTCAGGTCGCGGATCTCCAGGGTGCTCATTATCGGGTCACTCCATTACTCGGCGTCAGGCTGAGGTAGATGTCGCCGTCGCGGACTTCGACGGGGTAGACGGGGACGGGTTCGGTGGCGGGCAGCCCGGTCGGCTCACCGTTGCGCAGGTCGAAACGCGAGCCGTGCAACCAGCACTCCAGCGTGCAGCCGTCGACCTCGCCCTCGGAGAGGGCGACCGCGGCGTGCGAGCACTCGTCGTACACGGCGTAGAAGTTGCCGTCCTCGCCGTGCACCAGGGCGATCGACGTGCCGTCGACGTCCGCGCTGATGGCGGTGCCCTTCGGTACGTCCTCGGTGGAACAGATCCGGATCATCAGGCGCCCGCCTTGGTCAGCCGGGCCTCGATCGCGTCGCCCAGGCGCTCGCGCAGGGACTCCACCGGGATCTTGTTGATCAGCTCGGCGAAGAAGCCGCGGACCACCAGGCGGCGGGCCTCGCTCTCCGGGATGCCCCGGGCCATCAGGTAGAAGAGCTGCTCGTCGTCGAAGCGGCCGGTCGCGCTGGCGTGGCCGGCGCCGGCGATCTCGCCGGTCTCGATCTCCAGATTGGGTACGGAGTCCGCCCGAGCGCCTTCGGTGAGCAGCAGGTTCCGGTTGATCTCGTACGTGTCGGTGCCGGTCGCCTCGGCGCGGATCAGCACGTCGCCCACCCAGACGGTGTGCGCGTCCTCGCCCTGCAGGGCGCCCCGGTAGCCGACGTAGCTGCGGCAGTCCGGCACGGAGTGGTCGACCAACTGCCGGTGCTCCAGGTGCTGACCGGAGTCGGCGAAGTAGACGCCGTACAGCTCGGCCTCGCCACCCCGACCGGTGTATTCCACGCTGGTGAACTGCCGGACCAGGTCACCACCGAGGGAGACCTGGATGTGCACGACCCGGGCGTCACGGCCCAGCTTCACCTGGATGTGCTGCGCCTGGACCGCGTCGGAGGCCCAGTCGGCGATCGTGACCAGGGTCAGCTTCGCGCCGTCGGCGACGAACACCTCGACGTTGTCGGCCAGCGTGGCCGAGCCCTCCTGGGAGAACACGACAGTGGCCTCCGCGAACCGACCCACCTGGACCTGGGTCCGGGCGAAGGCCAACTCCTCGGGGTACGCGCCCAGCAGCCGGACGATCACCGCGTCGGACACCACCGCGTCGGCGGCCACCTCGACCAGCGCGACCCGCGCGGCACCGCCGTGCGCCAGCGCGCTGATCCGGTCGGTTGGCACCGGCGCGGACACGACGCTGGCGTCACTCGGCTCGACGAGCCGCACCGACACCCCGGCCGGCAGGTCCGGGTGCTCGATGGTGACGCCCCGGCCGGTGGCGGCGGAGGTGTCCGCCGTGGCCAGGCCGCGGAGGCGCTTGAGCGGGGTGAAACGCCACTCCTCCTCCAGGCCGGTGAGGGCCGGGAAGTCGGCGACGTCGTACGAGCGCAGCGCCTGCGACTTGGTGCTGGGTGGCGCGGAAGCCTGGGTAGTCATTTCTTCCTTGGTCTGTCTGTTCCGTGACGACGAGGTGGGGTCCTGGTGTGGCGGGCCGAGGTTCCCGGCCCGCCACGCGGGAGCGGCGGCGTCAGCCGACCGCGCCCTCCATCTGAAGCTCGATCAGGCGGTTGAGCTCCAGGGCGTACTCCATCGGAAGCTCCTTGGCGATCGGCTCGATGAAGCCACGCACGATCATGGCCATCGCCTCGTCCTCGCTCAGGCCCCGGCTCATCAGGTAGAAGAGCTGGTCGTCGCTGATCTTGGACACGGTCGCCTCGTGACCCATCGACACGTCGTCCTCGCGGATGTCGACGTACGGGTAGGTGTCCGAGCGGGAGATGGTGTCGACCAGCAGCGCGTCGCACTTGACAGTGCTCCGGCTGTGGTGCGAACCCTCCAGCACCTGCACCAGACCCCGGTACGAGGTGCGGCCGCCGCCCCGGGCGATCGACTTGGAGATGATGGTCGAGGAGGTGTGCGGCGCGGCGTGCACCATCTTGGCGCCGGCGTCCTGGTGCTGACCCTCGCCGGCCATCGCCACCGAGAGCACCTCGCCCTTGGCGTGCTCGCCGGTCATGTAGACCGCCGGGTACTTCATCGTCACCTTGGAGCCGATGTTGCCGTCGACCCACTCCATGGTCGCGCCCTCGTGGCAGACGGCGCGCTTGGTGACCAGGTTGTAGACGTTGTTCGACCAGTTCTGGATGGTCGTGTAACGGCAGCGCGCGTTCTTCTTGACGATGATCTCCACGACTGCGCTGTGCAGCGAGTCGGAGGAGTAGAGCGGCGCGGTGCAGCCCTCGACGTAGTGCACGTACGCACCCTCGTCGACGATGATCAGCGTCCGCTCGAACTGGCCCATGTTCTCCGTGTTGATCCGGAAGTAGGCCTGCAGCGGGATCTCCACCTGCACACCCTTCGGCACGTAGATGAACGAGCCACCGGACCACACGGAGGTGTTCAGGGCGGCGAACTTGTTGTCGCCGACCGGGATCACCGTGCCGAAGTACTCCTTGAAAACGTCCTCGTGCTCGCGCAGCGCCGTGTCCGTGTCCAGGAAGAGAACTCCCTGCTCCTCAAGGTCCTCACGGATCTTGTGGTAGACGACCTCGGACTCGTACTGCGCCGCGACACCCGCGACCAGCCGCTGCTTCTCCGCCTCCGGGATGCCCAGCCGGTCGTACGTGTTCTTGATGTCCTCCGGCAGGTCCTCCCAGCTGGTGGCCTGCTTCTCGGTGGACCGCACGAAGTACTTGATGTTGTCGAAGTCGATCCCGCTGAGGTCCGCGCCCCAGGCCGGCATCGGCTTGCGGCCGAACAGCCGCAGGCCCTTCAGCCGCAGGTCGAGCATCCACGCCGGCTCGCTCTTCTTGGCCGAGATGTCCCGCACCACCGCCTCGTTGATGCCGCGCTGGGCAACCGCCCCGGCGGCGTCCGGGTCGGACCAGCCGTACTCGTACCGACCCAGGGCCGCGAGCTGCTCTTCCTGGGTCAGGGGCTGGACGATCTGCTCGGTCATCTATCTGTCCTCACAGTGGTGACGGGATTACCGGATTGAACACGGCCCGGCTGGGTCGGAATGTGCGTGGTGCACACCCCGTCGCCGTGCGCGATGGTGGCCAGGCGCTGCACGTGGGTGCCGACCAGACGGGAGATCACCGCGGTCTCGGCCTCGCACAGCTGGGGAAACTCGGCGGCCACGTGCGCCACCGGGCAGTGGTGCTGGCAGAGCTGACCGCCGGAGGCGATCGTGGTCGCATTGGCAGCGTAACCCTCGGCGGTGAGCGCCGAGGCGAGTGCCTCTGCACGCGCGAGAGGGTCCTCGCCGGCGTCTTCCATGGCCGCTCGACAGCGGGATTCCAGGGCCGACACCTGCTCGGTGGCGAACGCCGCGACCGCGTCCGAACCGCCGCTGCGGGCGATCCAGCGCAACGCGGCGGTGGCCATGTTGTCGTAGTGGTGTGTGCCACAGCGCACCCGGGCGGCCTCGGTCAGCATGAACACCTTGGCCGGACGTCCTCGCCCGCGGCTGCCCTGCACGGTCTGCTCGCGGGCGTAGACGTCACCGTCGGCGAGCATCGCGTCCAGGTGGCGTCGGATCGCCGCCGGGCTGAGCCCCAGGGCCGCGCCAAGCTGAGCGGCGGTGGTCGCACCCCGCTCCAGCAGCAACTGGGTGACCCGGTCCCGGGTGGAGATCTCGGTCGCCGTGCCGGCGCCGAGGGCGGTCGAGGTGGTCGTGACGAGCGCGGACGCGGACGCGCCGACGGCCGGAACAGCCGCCGACTGGTGCCCGGAGAGCGCCGCCGCGTTTTTCACAACGCCAACGTTACGTAATTACCCGGAGGGTCGCAAACCCGGGCCCCGGTGATCCGAACCACCGAGCCGACGGAGTCGGACGAACCTCGATCACTACAGTGCGTAGGATTTGCGCCGTGAACCGAATCGTCCGTCCGGTCTCCGGCATCCTGCTGCGCCGCCTCGCGCTCGCCTCGATCATCGCGAACGTGGGCATCGTCGTCACCGGCGGGGCCGTCCGGTTGACCGCCTCGGGCCTCGGCTGCCCCACCTGGCCCCGGTGCACCGACGATTCCTACGTCACCACGCCCGAGATGGGCGTGTACGGGGTGATCGAGTTCGGCAACCGGATGCTGACCTTCGCGGTGGGCCTCATCGCGCTGGCCACCGTGCTGGCCGTACTCCTGCACCGACCCCGCCGACCCGGGCTCCTCGCCCTGGCCGTGGCGGTCTTCCTGGGCATCCCCGCCCAGGCGGTGATCGGTGGCATCACCGTGCTGACCAACCTCAACCCGTGGGTGGTCGGGCTGCACTTCCTCGCCTCGATGGCGGTGATCGCCGCCGCGTACGCCCTCTGGCGGCGTATCGGCGACCCCGACGGCCCGCCCGTGGCCGTGGTGCCCGCACCGCTGCGCGCGCTGGCCCGGGTCACCACCGGCGTCACCGTCGCCGTGCTGGTCGTCGGCACCTGGGTCACCGGCAGCGGCCCGCACGCCGGCGACCACGGCGCCGCCCGCAACGGGCTCGACCCGGAGACGATCTCGCAGGTGCACGCGGACGGCGTCTTCCTGCTGATCGGGCTGTCGGTGGCACTGATCTTCGCGTTCCGCGCCGTCGGCGCCCAGCGGGCCACCCGCGCCGCGATCGTGCTGGTCGCCGTAGAGCTGGGTCAGGGCCTGATCGGCTTCGTGCAGTACTTCACCCACGTGCCGGCGATCCTGGTCGGCGCACACATGCTCGGCTCCTGCCTGGTGCTGCTGGCCGCGCTGTCGGTGCAGTGGTCGACCCGTGAGCGCCGCCCGGTCACCCCGGCAGCAGATGTCGCAGCGACCCACGCCGAGGAATCCGTCCCGGTCACCGCCTGACCCCCAGGCGCGGCCCCGCGCCCCGCGCCTCGCGCCCCGCGCCTCGCGCCTCGCGCACCGAGGCCAAGATCCGCGCAACTTCGGGAAAAGTGCTGTATCCCGGGGCCCTGAGGCACCAACTTCACCGAAGTTGCGCGGATCTTGGCGGTGCGCGGTGGCGCGGTGCGCGCCGCGCCGGGGGCGGTCAGGCGCGGCGGGCCAGGTGGGTGGCGATCGCTGCGGCGAGGCGGTCCGGGGCCCCGTCGGCGTACCCCATGAAGAGCGACGGCTCGGTCAGCTCCAGCTCGACCAGGACCGGCTCGCCGTCGGGGCCGGGGATCAGGTCGACCCGGGCGTAGAGCAGCTGCCGCGTGCCGCCGGGCACCGTGGCGAGGGTCTTCTCGGCCACCGCGAGCTGTTCGGGTCGGGCGGTACGGGAGGTGATCTCCTCGGCCTTGTAGAGCCCGTCCGGGCCCAGGTCCGGGCCGGTCAGCATCGGCCCCTTGCGGATCGCGTGGCTGAACGTGAGCCCGCCCGGCCCTGCCAGGAAGAGCAGTGCCGTCTCGCCCTCGGTGTCGACGGCGCGCAGGTACGGCTGGACCATGGTCACCCGGCCGGCGTCGGAGAGCCGGCGGACATGTGCGGCGGCCAGGTCCCGGTGCTCCGGGTCGGCCAGGTCGTAGCGGCCGGTGTCCTGGCTGCCGGCGCTGACCGAGGGCTTGAGCACGTACTCGCCGGTCTCGGCGGGCGGTTGCCAGCTCTCCCCCGGCTCGACCCAGGACGTCGGAACGGTCGGCACCCCGGCGGCGGTCAGCTCGGCCAGGTAACGCTTGTCGGTGTTCCAGCGGACCACGTCGGCCGGGTTGACCAGCGTTGGGACGGTTGCCGCCCAGGCGACGAACTCGTCGCGGCGCAGCGCGTAGTCCCAGGGTGAGCGGAGCACGACCAGGTCGTACGCGGCCCAGTCGACATCGGGGTCGTCCCACACCACGGTGTCGACGGCGATGCCATGGGCGCTGAGCGGGGCCAGGACCAGCCGGTCGTCCGGGTCGAGGTCGGCGAGGTCGGCGCAGGTGACGAGAGCGACCCGGGGTTCCCCCCGGGTCGACTGGTGATCGGTGGTCAATTCAGGTGTCTATTCAGCGGGCCATCGTGCGCCGGGCCATCGACCGCCACAGGTCGTTGCTCGGACGCATCTGGTCCATCAGTTCACGCTCCCAGGCGTTCTCGACGGTGACTCCCGCCTTGGCGCACGCCTCCCGGGCGGTGACGGTGTCGTCGGCGAACTGGTCGCCCCACTCACCGTCGGACCCGACCAGGACGATTCGCGCGCCACGCTTGCCGACGTACTCGATGACCGCCTTCGCGCCGCCGTGCCCGGCGGCGAACGCCTTGAGGCCCGCAACCAGGCCCTGGGGCGTCTGCTCGCCGGCGGTCTGCTCGGCCGTCAGCGTCGTATCGGAACCATCTGCCATGACGCGAAGCCTAAGCAGACTCGCACCCTCTCGGGCGAGAACCATGAACCTTTTGTGATGCCAATTACCTACAGGTTTAAGGCTGACCACAGGCAAGCTGTCCGTTTATATACGGACTTTTCATCGGAAAACTTCGCGGCAAACCTCTGCGCATCCACCGCAGGTTGAGCCCATCCGGCTCATGCCGAAAGTTACCCTGATGTGACGTTAAACCGGACAACTCATCCATGGGCATGATTAGTCGGACGACGAACGCCACCCACCCGATACGGCGGGGCGGAAACGCGAGGCGGGCGTCAGACGCGACGCGGGCGTCAGATCAGCGCGTCGAGCGCGACGGCCACGAACACGATCGTCAGGTACGTGGTCGACCAGTGGAACAGCCGCATCGGCTTGACCGCCTCGCCCCGCGTCGCGCGCCGGCAGAGTCGGTGTGCCTCGACGATGAAGATGGCGCCCACCACCAGGGTCGGCACGCCGTAGATCGCGCTGAGCCCCAGCGGCCAGACAGCCAGGGAGGTGAGCACGGTGAGCCACGCGAAGATCAGGATCTCGGCGTTCACCCGTCGGGTCGACGCCACCACCGGCAGCATCGGGATGCCGGCCCGCGCGTAGTCGTCCTTGTATTTCATGGCGAGCGGGTAGAAGTGCGGCATCTGCCAGAAGAAGACCACCGCGAACAGCCCCCAGGCCGCCGGGGCCAGCCCGCCGGTGACCGCCGCCCATCCGATGAGCACCGGAGCGGCCCCGCAGGCACCTCCCCAGAACGTGTTCGTCGGGGTGGAGCGCTTGAGCCACAGCGTGTAGACGACGTCGTAGTAGACGATCGCGGCAAGGGTCAGCCCGGCGGCGAGCAGGTTGGTGAACGCCGCCATCAGGACGATCGAGATCGCCGCCAGCACCAGACCGAAGACCAGCGCGCTGCGTGGCGACACTGTGTGCGCCGGCAGTGGCCGACGCTTGGTACGCCGCATCAACTGGTCGATGTCCCGGTCGATGTAGCAGTTGAGCACGCTGGCCGCGCCGGCGGCGAGCGAGCCACCGATCAGCACGATGGCCATCAACCACAGCGACGGGAGCCCGCCCTCGGCGAGCATCATCGCCGGGATGGTGGTGACCAGCAGCAGCTCGACGATCCGCGGCTTGGTGAGCGCCACGTACGCCGAGAGGACCGCGCGTACGTCCCGCCGGGCCACCGGGCCCTCGGCCGCCCGCGCCGGGTGCTGCCCGGCCGGGTTGCTCGCGGGGCGCTCGGTGATCATGCTCACGGATTGCCACCTTCCGGCATCGGGCACGGGGAGATCGGATTGGTCGGGACCGCCCGGGTCCGCATACCGACCCACACACTACGCGTTGTCGTTTTGGCTGCCCGGCCGACCCGACAACGGTGCGGACGGTCACACCACCGGGTTGACCGGCGCGACGGGTTCGTCACGTAGCGCACACCATGCGGAGATCCCCGGGCGCGCGTTTAGGGACGCTCGATAGGGTCATCAGTGAGGGTTCCGCCCATCTGCCGAGGAGCACAACCATCGTGGCTGCCAAACGACCCGAGCACTCCGCACTGAACTGGTCCGACCTCGATCGCCGGGCCGTCGATACCGTCCGCGTGCTGGCCATGGATGCCGTGGAGAAATCCGGCAACGGCCACCCGGGCACCGCGATGAGCCTTGCGCCCGCGGCGTACCTCCTCTTCAACCGGGTCATGGGGCACAACCCGGCCGACCCGAACTGGCCCGGCCGTGACCGGTTCGTCCTCTCCGCCGGGCACTCCAGCCTGACCCTCTACATCCAGCTGTTCCTGTCCGGTTACCCGCTGGCCCTGGACGACCTCAAGTCGCTGCGGCAGTGGGGTTCACTCACGCCGGGTCACCCCGAGCACGGGCACACCCCGGGCGTCGAGACCACCACCGGCCCCCTCGGGCAGGGTCTGGGCAACGCGGTCGGCATGGCCATGGCGGCCCGTCGCGAGCGCGGCCTGTTCGACCCGGAGGCCGAGCCGGGCGCGTCGGTCTTCGACCACAACATCTGGTGCATCGTCTCCGACGGCGACATCGAGGAGGGCATCAGCCACGAGGCCAGTGCCCTCGCCGGGCACCAGCAGCTGGGCAACCTCACGGTGATCTACGACGACAACGAGATCTCGATCGAGGACGACACCCGCATCGCCAAGAGCGAGGACGTGGCAGCCCGCTACGAGGCGTACGGCTGGCACGTGCAGACCGTCGACTGGCGTAGCGGCGACGCCGACCAGGGCGACTACCACGAGGACGCCGAGGCCCTGCACGCCGCGCTGCTGGCCGCCAAGGCGGAGACCGGCCGTCCCTCCTTCATCGCCCTGCGCACCATCATCGGCTGGCCCGCTCCCAACAAGCAGAACACCGGCAAGATCCACGGCTCGGCGCTCGGCGCCGACGAGGTGAAGGCCACCAAGCAGATCCTCGGCTTCGACCCGGAGCAGACCTTCCAGGTCGACGAGGAGGTGCTCGCCCACGCCCGCACGGTGATGGGCCGCGGCTCCGACGCCGAGCAGGCATGGACCGGCGAGTTCGACGCCTGGAAGAAGGCCAACCCGGAGCGCACCGCGCTCTACGAGCGGATGGCCGGGCGGGTGCTCCCCGACGGCTGGGCCGACGCGCTGCCGGTCTTCCCCGCCGACGCCAAGGGCGTGGCCACCCGTGCCGCGTCCGGCAAGGTGCTGGAGGCGCTCGCGCCGGTGCTGCCGGAGCTGTGGGGCGGCTCGGCCGACCTGGCGGAGAGCAACAACACCACCATGAAGGGCGAGCCGTCGTTCATCCCGGCCTCGCACGCCACCAAGGACTTCCCCGGCCATGAGTACGGCCGCACGCTGCACTTCGGCATCCGTGAGCACGCCATGGGAGCGATCCTCAACGGCATCGCCCTGCACGGCGGCACCCGCCCGTACGGCGGCACGTTCCTGGTGTTCAGCGACTACATGCGCCCGTCGGTGCGGCTGGCCGCGCTGATGAAGCTGCCGGTGACCTACGTCTGGACGCACGACTCGATCGGCCTGGGCGAGGACGGCCCGACCCACCAGCCGGTGGAGCACCTGACCGCGCTGCGCGCCATCCCGGGTCTGGACGTGGTCCGCCCGGCGGACGCCAACGAGACGGCCTGGGCCTGGCGGATGGCGCTGGAGCACACCGACCGGCCGACCGCGATGGCGCTGAGCCGCCAGCCGCTGCCAACCCTGGACCGGGACGTCCTGGGCAGCGCGGAGGGGGTCGCCAAGGGCGGCTACGTGCTGGCCGAGGCGTCCAACGGCAAGCCTCAGGTGATCATCGTCGGCACCGGTTCCGAGGTGCAGCTCTGCCTGACCGCGCGGGAGCGCCTGGAGGCCGACGGCACCCCCACCCGGGTGGTTTCGATGCCCTGCCAGGAGTGGTTCTACGAGCAGGATGAGGCGTACCGGGAGTCGGTGCTCCCACGCGGGGTAAAGGCACGGGTGAGCGTGGAAGCGGGCATCGCGATGTCCTGGCGCGGCGTCGTCGGCGACCTCGGCGAGAGCGTCAGCCTGGAGCACTACGGAGCGAGCGCCCCGCACACCGTGCTCTTCGAGCAGTTCGGCTTCACCGGCGACCGGATCGTGGCGGCGGCGCACGCCTCGCTGGCCCGGGTGGGCGACATCACCGGTTTCACGACCGGCAACTGAGGGAGCGTGGACGGCATGACGGACAAGCTGAATGAGCTCACCGCCGCGGGCGTGGCGGTGTGGCTCGACGATCTTTCCCGGGTACGACTGAGCTCCGGCGGGCTGGACCAGCTCCGCCGTGAGAAGCACGTGGCCGGTGTCACCACCAACCCGACGATCTTCGCAAAGGCGCTGAGCGACGCCGACGAGTACAACTGGCAGCTGCGCGACCTCGCCACCCGTGGCATTGAGGTCGAGGAGTCGGTGCGGATGCTCACCACGTACGACGTGCGGTGGGCCTGCGACGTGATGCGCCCGTCCTACGACGGCAGTGCGGGTGTCGACGGCCGGGTCTCCATCGAGGTGGACCCCCGGGTGGCGCACGACAGCGACCGGACGGTTGCCGAGGCCAAGGCCCTGTGGTGGCTGGTCGACCGTCCCAACCTCTTCATCAAGATCCCGGCCACCGAGGAGGGCCTGTCGGCGATCACCGACACGCTGGCCGAGGGGATCAGCGTCAACGTGACGCTGATCTTCGGCCTGGACCGCTACTCGGCGGTTATGGAGGCGTTCCTCGCCGGCCTGGAGAAGGCCAAGGCCAACGGCCACGACCTGTCCACCATCGGCTCGGTCGCGTCGTTCTTCGTCTCCCGGGTGGATGCCGAGGTGGACAAGAGGCTGGAAAAGATCGGCTCCGAGCAGGCCAAGTCGCTCCGGGGCAAGGCCGCCGTCGCGAACGCCCAGCTGGCTTACGAGCGCTACACCGAGGTGTTCTCCTCCGACCGCTGGAAGGCGCTCGCCGACGCGGGGGCGCACCCGCAGCGGCCGCTGTGGGCGTCCACCTCGACGAAGAACCCGGACTACCGCGACGTCATCTACGTCGAGGAGCTGATCGCCCCCGGCACTGTCAACACCATGCCGGAGTCGGTCATCCACGCGTACGCCGATCACGGCGAGACCCGCGGCGACACCATCACCGGCGCCTACGACGCGGCCCGCAAGGTCTTCGCGGACCTGGAGTCGGTCGGGGTGGACATGGCCGACGTGATCGCCACCCTGGAGCGCGAGGGCGTGGAGAAGTTCGAGGCCAGCTGGCAGGAGCTGCTCGACGGCGTCCGCAAGTCGCTGGAGGCGGCGGCGAAGGGTAAGGGTTCTCCGAACAAGGCCGCCAAGGGCAACGCCAAGGGCGCCGAGAAGGCCGGTGGCGCATGAGCGAGAGCATCGAGCGAATCAGCAAGCTCAGTGCGCTGGTGCCTCATGACGGCACGCAGCGAAGCGGAGTGACGGCGTGAGCGAGAGCATCGAGCGAATCAGCAAGGCCAGTGAGGTGGCGGCATGAGTGACCTGTTGGCAGGGAAGGTGGAGGCCGCCGCCGGGCTGGCCGTGTACGGCGCGGACGCGGTCGACAAGTCCGCTCCCGCCTCGACCCGGGACGCGCTGGTCAAGGCCGGCGTCCCGGGCAAGCTGGCCGGCAAGGACGCGAGCCTGTGGGGTCCGGACGCCGAGGCCGAGGCGAAGGTCCGGCTCGGCTGGGTGGACACCCACCAGCGCAGCCGGGAGCTGCTGGCGCAGCTGGCCGAGCTGACCGCGGAGCTGGCCGACCTGGACCACGTGGTGCTCGCCGGGATGGGTGGCTCGTCACTGGCCCCCGAGGTGATCACGCGGACCCTGGGCCGCCCGCTGACCGTGCTGGACACCACCGACCCGGGCCAGGTCCGTGCGGCGCTCGGTGACCGGCTGGAGCGCACCGTCGTCGTGGTGGCGAGCAAGTCCGGTTCGACGGTGGAGACCGACAGCCACCGGCGCGCCTACTGGCAGGCGTTCCTGGACGCCGGGATGACGGAGGCGGAGGCCGGCCGGCACTTCGTCATCGTCACCGACCCGGGCTCGCCGCTGGAGGCCACCGCGACCGAGATGGGCGCGTTCACAGTGCTCGCCGACCCGAACGTGGGCGGCCGGTACTCGGCGCTGACCGCGTTCGGCCTGGTGCCCTCGGCGCTGGCCGGGGTCGAGGTCGCGGAACTGCTCGACCAGGCCGACGCGCTGGCCGCGTCGCTCGGCGCGGACCGGGACAACCCGGCGCTCGCCCTGGGTGCCGCCCTGGGCGCGGCGGCGACGCTGGCCCGGGACAAGATCGCGCTGGTCTCCGACGGCACCGGCATCGACGGGCTCGGCGACTGGGCCGAGCAGCTGATCGCCGAATCGACCGGCAAGGCCGGGGTGGGCATCCTGCCGGTGGTCGTGGAGTCTCCGCAGAGCCCCGGCGCCAGCGGTGCGGACGTGCTGACCGTCAGCTACGGCGGCGCGCTGGCACCTGGTCACATGCCGGGCGGCGGCGCGTCCCCGGACGTGGCCGTCAACGGCCCGCTGGGCGCGCAGTTCCTGGCCTGGGAGTACGCGACCGCGGTGGCCGGTGTGGTGCTCGGCATCGACCCGTTCAACCAGCCGAACGTCACCGAGTCCAAGGAGAACACCAACAAGATCCTGGCCTCGGGCCTGCCGGCGGAGACGCCGTCGTTCACCGAGGGCGCGATCGAGGTGTACGCCCCGCAGGGCGCCCCCGGGGACCTGGCCGGGGTGCTGCGCTGGCTGCTCGACGGGCTGGGCGACGACGGTTACCTCGCGGTGATGGCGTACCTCGACCGGTTCGCCGACGCCGACATGGCCAAGCTGCGGCCGCTGCTGGCCCAGGCGGGCGGCCGGCCGGTCACCTTCGGTTGGGGACCGCGGTTCCTGCACTCGACGGGTCAGTACCACAAGGGCGGCCCGCAGGTGGGCAGCTACCTCCAGGTGACCGGCGCGGTCGCGGAGGACCTGGCGGTGCCGGGCAAGCCGTACACCTTCGGTGAGTTGCAGGCGGCGCAGGCTGCCGGGGACCGGCAGGCGCTCGCCGGCCGGGAGCGCCCGGTGCTGCGGCTGCATCTGACCGACCGTGCCGCCGGTGTCGCCCAACTGCTCGACGCGGCCGGTGATCTGCGGGCGTGAGGATGGACGACGTGACTGAGGCGGAGCGAGGAGGTGGCTCGGTGAACCCGCTGCGCGACCCGCAGGACCGCCGGTTGCCCCGGATCCCGGAGCCCTGCGCTCTGGTGATCTTCGGGGTGACCGGCGACCTGGCCCGCAAGAAGCTGCTCCCTGCCGTCTACGACCTGGCCAACCGAGGGCTGTTGCCGCCGGGTTTCGTGGTGCTCGGTTTCGCGCGCCGCGACTGGGGAGACGGCGACTTCGAGACGCTGGCCTGCGAGGCCGCCCGCAAGCACGCTCGTACGCCGTGGCGGGACGAGGTGTGGGCACGGCTGGCCGGCAACATCAAGTTCGTCGGCGGGTCGTTCGACGACGACGCGGCCTTCGACCAGCTCGCCTCGACGCTGGACGACCTGCGCCAGACCCACGGCATCACCGGCAACGCGGCGTTCTACTTCTCCATCCCCCCGGCCGCGTTCCCCGTCGTGCTCAAGCAACTGGCCCGCACCGGGATGGCCGACAACGAGAAGTCCGGCGGTTGGCGTCGGGTCGTCGTGGAGAAGCCGTTCGGCAACGACCTGCCGTCGGCGAAGTCGCTCAACGACCTCGTCGACGACGTGTTCACCCGGGAGGACGTCTTCCGGATCGACCACTACCTGGGCAAGGAGACGGTCCAGAACATCCTGGCCCTGCGGTTCGCCAACAACCTGTTCGAGCCGCTGTGGAACTCCAAGTACGTCGACTCGGTGCAGATCACCATGGCCGAGGATGTCGGGATCGGCACCCGCGCCGGCTTCTACGACACCGTCGGCACCGCCCGTGACGTGCTCCAGAACCACCTCCTGCAACTGCTCGCCCTGGTGGCGATGGAGGAGCCGACCAGCTTCGACGCCGACGAGATCCGGGCCGAGAAGCTGAAGGTGCTCAAGGCCATCACCCTGCCCAAGGACGTCGCCCGGGACACCGTTCGCGGTCAGTACCTGCCCGGCTGGGTGGGCGGCGAGCGCGCTGTCGGTTACCTGGAGGAGCAGGACGTTCCGAGCGACTCCACCACGGAGACGTACGTGGCGGTGCGGCTGGGCATCCAGAACCGCCGCTGGGCCGAGGTGCCGTTCTACATCCGGGCCGGCAAGCGGCTGCCCCGGCGGGTCACCGAGGTCGCCATCATGTTCAAGAAGGCACCGCACCTGCCGTTCAACGACGCCGACATGGAGTCGCTGGGCAACAACCAGCTCGTGATCAGGGTCCAGCCGGACGAGGGTGTGGTGCTCAAGTTCGGCTCGAAGGTGCCGGGCACCACGATGGAGGTCCGCGACATCGCGATGGACTTCCAGTACGGCGAGGCGTTCACCGAGTCCAGCCCAGAGGCGTACGAGCGGCTGGTCCTGGACGTGCTGATCGGCGACCGCACCCTGTTCCCGGACGCGTCCGAGGTCGAGCAGAGCTGGCAGGTGATCGACCCGCTGGAGCACGCCTGGGCTGGCACCACGCCGGAGCCGTACCGGGCCGGCGAGTGGGGTCCACGCGCCTCCGACGAGATGCTGGCCCGCGAGGGCCGCGCTTGGAGACGAGCATGATCGGGCTGTGGGACACCACCGGCAACGAGGTGGTCAAGGCGCTCGCCGCCGAGCGGCGCAGTGCCGGCGGGGTGGCCAGCGGCATGGCGCTCACCCTCATCGTGGTGGTGGACGAGAAGCGGGTCCGGGAGGCGGAGGCGGCGGCGACGATCGCCGCCGCCGCCCACCCGTGCCGGCTGGTGGTGGTGGTTCGCTCCGAGATCGAGCGGGACCGCAACCGGCTGGACGCGGAGATCGTCGTCGGTGGCCGGCTCGGCCCGTGCGAGGCGGTGGTCACCCGGATGTACGGGCGGCTGGCCCTGCACGCCGAGTCGGTCGTGATGCCGCTGCTCGTCCCCGACGTGCCGGTGGTCACCTGGTGGCACGGCGAACCACCGGCGGAGATCGCCACCGACTTCCTCGGGGTGGTCGCCGACCGGCGGATCACTGACTCGGCGCAGGCCGCTGACCCGGTGGAGGCGCTGCACCAGCGTGCCCGGGACTACGCCCCGGGCGACACCGACCTGGCGTGGACCCGGATCACCCCGTGGCGGACCCTGGTCGCCGGGGCGTTCGACACCACCAGCGAGCGGGTTACCGAGGCGACAGTCGTCGCGCCGCCCAGCGACCCGACGGCGGCGCTGATGGTCGGTTGGCTGTCCAGCCGGCTCGGCATCACCCCGCACCGGGTGGACACCAACGAGTTCCCCCGGATGCGGGAGGTGCAGTTGAGCTGCGCCAACGGCGATCAGCTCACGCTGACCCGCGAGGAGAGCATGGCCGTTTTCCGGCGGACCGGCCAGGACGACCGGGCTCTGCCGTTGGTCCGCCGCCCGCTCGGTGACGAGCTCGCCGAGGAGTTGCGCCGACTGGACGCCGACCAGGTGTACGCGGAGGCGCTGGGTGCGACGGTCGGTCTGCGGGGGTTGGAGCAGCGTCCCCCGCAGCGGGTGCACGTCTGGAAGGATCCGGCCACCGCCCGGCGCGCCGAGGCCGGGGTCACCGCACACGCCGGCACCAGCGGCGAGGGCTGAGCCCGACCGGGGCACGACAACGTCGGGGCAGGGCCGGGTCACCCACCGGGCCCTGCCCCGGAACCTCCGGGGCACTCGCCCCGCCACCTCGGGCCTCCAGCCCGGGTACGACGCGACAGCGACCGCACGCGGTCGGGAAACGAAGGCGCAACCCATGAGTGAGGCGAGTGTCGCGGTCCACGCCGACGCCGATCTGCTGGCGCAGGCCGTGGCCGCCCGGTTGCTGGTGAAGATGCTCGACGCCCAGGCCGACCGGGGTGAGGCGTCGGTGGTGCTCACCGGCGGTCGGATCGCCGCCGCCGTGTACCGGGCGGTGGCGACGCTGCCCGCCCGCGACGCGGTGGACTGGTCCCGGGTCGACGTGTGGTGGGGTGACGAGCGGTTCCTGCCCGCCGGCGACCCGGACCGCAACGAGACCCAGGCCCGGGCCGCCCTGTTGGACGTGGTGCCGCTCGACCCGGCCCGGGTGCACCCGATGCCGGCCTCCGACGGCCCCGCCGGCAACGACCCCGAGGCCGCCGCGGCCTGGTATGGGGAGGAACTGGCCCGCGCCGCCGGACCCGGGCACGGCACGCTGCCGCACTTCGACGTGCTGATGCTGGGCGTCGGCGAGGACGGGCACGTGGCGTCGATCTTCCCCGAGCACCCGGTGCACTACGACACCCGCCCGTGCAGCGCCGTGCGGGGCAGCCCCAAGCCGCCGGCCGTGCGGACCACCCTCACCCTGCCGGCGATCAACACCGCCGAGGAGGTCTGGCTGGTGGCCGGCGGCGCCGACAAGGCCCGTGCGGTGGGCATGGCGCTGGCCGGGGCCGGGCCGGTGCAGTTGCCGGCCGCCGGGGTGCACGGTGTGGGTCGCACCCGCTGGCTGCTGGATCGGGCCGCCGCAGCCGACGTACCCGCCCGGCTGCGCAGCCTCCGCTGATCGACAGGAAGGGCCCCTCGACGGGGGCCCTTCCTTCTTATTCGCCGCGGCGGCGGCGGAGCGCTGCGAGCGCCTCGGCCAGCAGCGCCTCGCCTTCCTCGGCGGTACGCCGCTCCTTCACGTACGCCAGATGGCTCTTGTACGGCTCGGCGCGGACCCGGCCGGGCGGGTTCTGCGCGTCCCGCCCGGCGGGCAGGCCGCAGCGGGGGCAGTCCCACAAGGCCGGCGCCTCGGCGTCCGCGGCGATCCGGATGTCGATCCGGTGGTCGTTGCGGCACCAGTAGGTGACGTCCTGTCGGGGGGCGGGTTGGTGCCGCTCGTCGGGGCGCATGGGTGCGGACCCGACTCGGGCGCCGCGGATGACGTTGCCACTCGGCACGGCTGCTCGCTCCTGTCGTCGGAAGGGACCCGCCGTCCTTTTCTCAGGATGGGCGGCGGGCGACGCGGTGCAGCGGAGAAAAGCCTGCGCGCGGCCCGTCGAGTGACGGACCGCGCGCAGATTGTACGACTTGACGAGCCTGCTCAGGCGCCGCTGTTCATCTGGAGGCGGAGCCAGAGCCCGAGCCCAACGATGGCGGCGAACCAGACGACGCTCACCAGGACGGTGTAACGGTCCAGGTTTTTCTCCGCGACCGAAGAGCCTGCGAGGCTGGAGCTGACGCCACCGCCGAACATGCTCGACAGACCGCCGCCCTTGCCGCGGTGCAGCAGGATCAGCAGGGTGAGCAGAATGCTCGTGATGACCAGCAACACGATCAACGTGTATGCGAACCAGATCGGCATGGCTGGGGTCAGTTCCTCTCGTAGCGATCCTCGCCCGGTCTGATCGGGCACGGTGGCACCGACCGGTGGACGGGCGGTGTCAAGGATACCGAGCGATCAGCGAGCGAGGTGCTCCGGGAAGCGGCAGATCTGAGCGAATTCCTCCGCGTCCAGGCTGGCACCCCCCACCAGGCCCCCGTCCACGTCCGGCTGGGCCATGATCGAGGCGACGTTTGACGCCTTGACCGAGCCGCCGTAGAGGACCCGGACCTGGTTCGCTGTGTCCTGGTCGAAGCGCTCCGCCAGTCGCTGGCGGACCGCCCCGCAGACCTCCTGGGCGTCCTCCGGCGTCGCGGTCTTGCCCGTGCCGATCGCCCAGACCGGCTCGTACGCGATCACGACCTGGCGCACCTGCTCGGGGGTGAGCCCGGCGAGGCCCCCGTCGAGCTGGTCGGAGCAGTGCGCCACGTGGGTGCCCTGCTCGCGCACGTCCAGCCCCTCCCCCACGCAGAGGATCGGGGTCAGGCCGTGCGTCAGCGCCGCCTTCACCTTGGCGTTGACCAGCGTGTCGTCCTCGTGGTGGTAGGCCCGCCGCTCGGAGTGCCCGACCACCACGTACGTGCAGCCGAGCTTGGCCAGCAGCGGACCGGAGATGTCCCCGGTGTACGCGCCGGACGCGTGCGGCGACAGGTCCTGCCCGCCGTAGCCGATCAGCAGCTTGTCGCCGTCCACCGCGGTCTGCACGGTACGCAGGTCGGTGAAGGGCGGCAGGACGACCGTCTCGACGGCGGTGAGCTGCTTCTCGGTGAGGCTGGCCGCCAGCTTCTGCACCAGCAGGTTGGCCTCGAGGTGGTTGAGGTTCATCTTCCAGTTGCCGGCCATCAACGGCCGGCGGGTGGTGCTCGACATTCAGTTCTCCAGGGCCGCGATGCCGGGGAGGGTCTTGCCCTCGAGGTATTCCAGGGAGGCGCCGCCACCCGTGGAGATGTGCCCAAAGGACGACTCGTCCAGCCCCAGGGCACGGACCGCCGCCGCCGAGTCACCGCCACCGACGACGCTGAACGCGTCGGCCTTGGTGATCGCCTCGGCGATGCCCCGGGTGCCCGCCGCGAAGGCCGGCATCTCGAACACGCCCATCGGGCCGTTCCAGAAGATCGTCTTCGCCTGGGACAGTGCGGCGCTGAAACCGGCGACCGTCTCCGGGCCGACGTCCAGCCCGAGCCGGTGGCTCGGGATGCCGTCGACACGGACCGTGTCGTGCGCGGCGTCCGGGGCGAACGCGTCCGCCACCACCACGTCGACCGGCAGCATGATCTTGCCGCCGGACCGCTCCAGCAGGTTGCGGCAGGTGTCGACCATGTCCTTCTCCAGCAGCGAGGTGCCCACCTCCAGGCCCTGGGCCTTGAGGAAGGTGAAGCACATCCCGCCACCGATGAGCAGCCGGTCGACGGTGGGCAGCAGCGCCTCGATCACGGCGAGCTTGTCGGACACCTTCGACCCACCGAGCACCACCACGTACGGCCGCTCGGGGTCACCGGTGAGCTTGGAGAGCACCTCGACCTCACGCAGCACCAGTCGGCCCGCCACGTGCGGCAGCCGGGCCGGCACGTCGAAGACGCTGGCGTGCTTGCGGTGCACCGCGCCGAACGCGTCGTCCACGTACGCGTCGCCGAACGCGGCGAGCTGGTCGGCGAACGCGCCCCGCTCGGCCTCGTCCTTGCTGGTCTCACCCGCGTTGAACCGCAGGTTCTCCAGGAGGGCGACCTGACCGTCGGCCAGGTCGGCGACGGTGGAACGGGCGGAATCGCCGACGGTGTCGGTGGCGAAGTGCACCGGGGCGCCGAGCAGCTCACCGAGCCGCCCGGCGACCGGGCCCAGGCTGAACTGCGGGTCCGGCGCGCCCTTCGGGCGGCCCAGGTGCGAGCATACGACCACCTTCGCGCCGGCCTCGACCAGCGCGCCGAGGGTCGGCAGCACCGCGCGGATCCGGCCATCATCAGTGATCGCACCGGTCTGCTTGTCGAGCGGGACGTTCAGGTCGGCGCGCACCAGCACGCGCCGACCCGAAACCCCCTCGGCGAGCAGGTCGTCGAGGGTCCGGATGCTCACAGCGAGCTACCGACCAACTTGACCAGGTCGACGAGCCGGTTGGAGTAACCCCACTCGTTGTCGTACCAGCCGACGACCTTCACCTGGTTGCCGACGACCTTGGTCAGCGGCGCGTCGAAGACGCACGACGCCGGGTCGGTGACGATGTCGCTGGAGACGATCGGGTCCTCGTTGTAGACCAGGATGCCCTTGAGCGGGCCGTCCGCAGCGGCCTTCAGCGCGGCGTTGACCTCGTCCACGGTGGTCTCGCGACCCACGTTGACGGTGAGGTCGGTGACCGAGCCGGTCGGGATCGGCACCCGCAGGGCGTACCCGTCGAGCTTGCCCTTGAGGTCCGGCAGGACCAGACCGATCGCCTTGGCGGCGCCGGTGGAGGTCGGGACGATGTTCAGCGCGGCGGCCCGGGCACGACGCAGATCCGAGTGCGGCGCGTCCTGGAGGTTCTGGTCCTGGGTGTACGCGTGGATCGTCGTCATCAGACCGTGCTGGATGCCGAACGTGTCGTGCAGGACCTTCGCCATCGGGGCGAGGCAGTTGGTGGTGCACGAAGCGTTGGAGATGATGGTGTGCTTCGCCGGGTCGTAGGTGTCGTGGTTGACACCCATGACGACGGTGACGTCCTCGTTCTTCGCCGGGGCGGAGATGATGACCTTCTTGGCCCCGCCGTCGACGTGCGCCTTGGCCTTGGTGGCGTCGGTGAAGAAGCCGGTGGACTCGATGACGACGTCGACGTTCAGATCGCCCCACGGCAGCTTCGACGGGTCCTTCTCGGCGTACGCCTTGATGGTCTTGCCACCGACGGTGATCTCGTCGGCGGTGGCCTTGACCTCGTAGGGAAGGCGACCCAGAATGCTGTCGTACTTGAGCAGGTGGGCAAGCGTCGCGTTGTCGGTAAGGTCGTTCACCGCCACGACCTCGATGTCGGCGTCAGACGCCAGCACTGCCCGGAAGAAGTTACGGCCGATTCGGCCAAAGCCGTTGATGCCAACCCGGATGGTCACAGGTTCCAGCTCCTCGCGTTCTGGTCCGCCGGCTTCAGACAACGGGCCGGCGGAGTGGTGTGCGCCGACCGTTGGAGCCGGCCGTTGACGGTTCTTCTCGGCCACCCCGCCGCGGTCTGAGGACCTGACCGCCCGAGGCGGTGCGCACGACGAGGAGTGCCTGTGTCGGCCCCCTTGCCGTACGCAGCGACCCTATCCGAGCGTGCGAGACCCCGCTGCGCCGGGTAGTGCCCCGGGCGCACCGTGCGGCCCCACCGTCCTATCAGACCACGAGCATGTCGGGCGTGACGGCTGCTTCCGTATCCGGGATGCCGAGGTCCCGGGCCCGCTTGTCGGCCAACGCCAGGAGCCGGCGGATCCGCCCGGCGATGGCGTCCTTGGTCAGCGGAGGGTCGGCCAGCGCGCCCAACTCCTCCAGCGAGGCCTGCCGGTGCTCCAGGCGCAGCCGCCCGGCGTCGGTCAGGTGGTTGGGCGCCTCGTCGGCGAGGATCTCCAGCGCACGGGTGACCCGGGCGGCGGCGGCGACCGCCGCGCGCGCCGAGCGACGCAGGTTGGCGTCGTCGAAGTTGGCCAGCCGGTTGGCGGTGGCCCGCACCTCGCGGCGCACCCGACGCTCCTCCCAGGCCAGCACGCTGGAGTGCGCCCCGATCCGGGTGAGCAGCGCGGCGATGGCGTCGCCGTCCTTGACCACCACCCGGTCCACCCCGCGTACCTCACGGTTCTTGGCGGTGATGCCGATCCGGCGGGCCGCGCCGACCAGCGCCAGCGCCGACTCCGGCCCCGGGCAGGTGATCTCCAGGGCGCTGGAGCGGCCGGGCTCGGTGAGCGAGCCGTGCGCCATGAACGCGCCCCGCCAGGCGGAGACCGCGCAGCAGACGTTCGCCGCCACCACGTGCGGGGGCAGCCCGCGCACCGGACGACCCCGCACGTCGAGCAGGCCGGTCTGCCGGGCGAGAGCCTCGCCGTCCTTGACCACGCGCACGATGAAGTGGCTGCCCTTGCGCAGCCCACCGGAGGCCAGCACGTGGATCTCGCTCGGGTACCCGTAGACCTCCGCGATCTCCCGGCGCAGCCGTCGGGCCACCGCCCCGGTGTCCAGTTCAGCCTCCACCACCACGCGGCCGGAGACGATGTGCAGCCCGCCGGCGAAGCGCAGCAGTGCGGCCATCTCCGCCCGCCGACAGCAGGGCTTGGGCACGTCGACCCGACTCAGCTCGTCCTTGACCGCGGCCGTCATCGCCATTGTGCGTCCCCTCACGGACCGGTTCCGGCGTGTCGCCGGAGATTACGTACGTGTCTAACGATCGGCACCCAGGACAGGCACCAGTGCGGCGCCCAGGGCAGCCGGATCATGGCGGGGAGTGCCACCGGTGACGGCGACAGGGGCGAGGACCAGGCGGGCACCCAGCGATTCTGCCGCACGTTCGACCGGTTCGGGGTCACCCACCGCCTTGGCGTCGGCGAGCACGAGATCCACCTTGAGCTCGGGCAGGTACCAGTGCAGCGCCGCGAGATGATCGGCGACGGAGAGCCCGAGGGTTTCCTTCTCGGCCGCGAGGTTCAACGTGACCAACCGCCGGGCCGAGGTGGACACGATAGCGTCGGCCAACTGCGGCACCAGCAGGTGCGGGAGAACGCTGGTGTACCAGCTGCCTGGCCCGAAGATCAACCAGTCCGCCGCCCTGATCGCCTCGATCACCTCGGCGCAGGCCGGCGGGGCGGACGGGGTGAGGCGCAGCGACTCGACCCGCCCGGTGGTGACCGCCACCTGGTGCTGGCCGCGCACGGTGCGTACCTCGTCGGGGGCGGCCGGGTCGACACCTCGGACCTGCGCCTCGATGCCGACCGGCTGACGGGACATCGGCAGCACCCGGCCGACAGTGCCCAGCATCGCGCCGGCGTGCTCCAGCGCGGCCACCGGGTCGCCCAGCATCTCCATGAGGCCGCAGAGCACGAGGTTGCCCACCGCGTGCCCGGCCAGCCCGTCGGCGCGGGCGCTCGCCCGCTCAGCGCCGGGGACGGTCGCGCCGGGACCGTCGGCGCCCCGGTCGTCTGGGCCCTGGCTGTTTGCGCCCTGGTCGCGCGGGTCGGGGTTGCGGCGGTCGGTCGCCGCCGGGGCCGGGTCGGCTTCGCCGAGCGGGGGTACGCCGGCCGGCACGGCGGCGAAGCGGTGCTGGAACAGCCCGGCGCTGCGCCGGGTCGCCGGGTGATCCCCGGCCAGCGCCACCAGCGCCTGACGCAGATCACCCGGGGGCAGACCGCCCCGCTCAGCTCGCAACCGGCCACTGGAACCCCCGTCGTCACCCACGGTGACCACAGCGGTGATGTCGAGGTCGAGTTCGGGGGCGCAGTGACGCAGCGCGCGCAGCGAGGCGGACAGCCCGTGCCCGCCGCCGAACGCCACCACCCGCCGGGCCGTCATTCCCGCCCCAGATCGCGGTGCTGGGCGTTGGCCGCCAACCCGGAGTGGCGCAACCGCCCGGCCAGCTCCTCGGCGATGGCCACGCTGCGGTGCTTGCCGCCGGTACAGCCCACGGCGACCGTGAGGTAGCGCTTACCCTCCCGCTCGAAGCCGGCGGTGGTGGCGTTGACCAGGTCGGCGTACGAGGCGACGAAGGCGTCCGCACCCTCCTGACCCAGCACGTACGCGCTGACCGCCTCCTCCCGACCGGTGTGCTCGCGCAGCTCCGGCACCCAGTACGGATTGGGCAGGAAGCGGGCGTCCAGCACGAAGTCGGCGTCCGGCGGCAGACCGTACTTGAAGCCGAACGACAGCACGGTGACCCGCAGCCGGCGGGCGTCCTCGCCGCCGAACAGCTCCTCGATGCGCCGACGGAGCTGGTTGACGTTCAGGTGGCTGGTGTCGACGATCACGTCGGCCTGGTCGCGCGCCTCCTCCAGCAGACCGCGCTCCACGGCGATGCCGTCGGCCAGCCGTCCGTCGCCCTGAAGCGGATGCGACCGGCGCACGCTCTCGAACCGTCGGATCAACACCTCGTCGTCGGCGTCGACGAAGACCACCCGGGGCGAGAACCCACGGTCCTTGAGCTCACGGATCGCCCCGGCCAGGTCCGTGGAGAAGGCCCGGGACCGCACGTCCAGCACCATGGCGGTGCGCCGAGCGGCCCCGCCCGCCTTGAACGCCAGCTCGGCCATGTCCAGCATCAGTGCCTGCGGGAGGTTGTCGACCACGTAGTAGCCGACGTTCTCCAACGCCCTGGCAACCGTGCTGCGGCCACCGCCGGAGAGGCCGGTGACGACCACGAGTGTGGTCTCCGACTCGGCCGTCACCTGCCCGTCGACCGCCGCCGGGTCGTCGATCCGGTCACCGGTTGTCCGCGCCTCGCTCACCCGTACCCCCAAGCCGTGGCGCCGCGGCCTCCGTTGGCCGCGATTGGTCAATCAGCGACTCTATCCCGCCACCGGCGCAAGCCCGCGCACCCGCCACGGGTCGTGGGGTGAACACCCTTCGCTCGGGTGCGCCGGGTCGGCGGTGTCGGGGTGGGCTCGTAGACTCCGCGGATGGCTTCCCCCACCGACCTGCGTACCGAGGACGCGCTGCCGGTGCTGCGCCGGGTGTTCGGCTACGACGCCTTCCGCGGTTTCCAGCAGGACGTGATCGATCACGTGGTCGCCGGCGGCGACGCGCTGGTGCTGATGCCCACCGGTGGTGGCAAGTCGCTGTGCTACCAGATCCCGGCCCTGGTCCGCGACGGCGTCGCGGTCGTCGTCTCCCCACTGATCGCCCTCATGCAGGACCAGGTGGACGCGCTCACCGCCGTCGGCGTCCGCGCCGGGTTCCTCAATTCGACCCAGACCCTCGACGCCCGACGTCGGGTCGAGGCGGCCTTCGTCGCCGGCGAGCTGGACCTGCTCTACCTCGCCCCGGAGGCGCTCGGCGTCCGGTCCACCCTCGCCCTGCTGGACCGGGGGCGCATCTCCCTGTTCGCGATCGACGAGGCGCACTGCGTGTCCCAGTGGGGGCACGACTTCCGCCCCGACTACCTGGCGCTGTCGATGCTGCACGAGCGGTGGCCAGAGGTGCCGCGGATCGCGTTGACCGCCACCGCGACCAGCGCCACCCGCACCGAGATCGCCACCCGACTCAACCTCGACGACGCCCGGCACTTCGTGGCGAGCTTCGACCGGCCCAACATTCAGTACCGGATCGTGCCCAAACGGGAGCCGCGCAAGCAACTGCTGACGCTGCTGCGCGACGAGCACCCCGGCGACGCCGGCATCGTCTACTGCCTCTCCCGTGCCTCGGTCGACAAGACCGCCGAGTTCCTCGTCGCCAACGGGGTCGCCGCACTGCCGTACCACGCGGGTCTGGACGCGGCCACCCGCGCCGCCAACCAGCAGCGCTTCCTGCGGGAGGACGGTCTGGTGATGGTGGCCACGATCGCCTTCGGCATGGGCATCGACAAGCCCGACGTGCGGTTCGTCGCCCACCTCGACCTGCCCAAGTCCGTCGAGGGCTACTACCAGGAGACCGGCCGCGCCGGGCGGGACGGCCTGCCGTCCACCGCCTGGCTCGCGTACGGGCTGCAGGACGTGGTCCAGCAACGCAAGATGATCGAGACGTCCGACGGCGACCTTGCCCACCGCCGCAACCTCGCCGCGCACCTGGACGCGATGCTCGCCCTCTGCGAGACGGTGCGCTGCCGGCGGGTCCAGCTGCTCGAATACTTCGGCGAGACGTCCACGGCCGTCTGCGGCAACTGCGACACCTGCCTCACCCCACCGGAAACCTGGGACGGCACTGTCGCCGCCCAGAAGTTGCTCTCCGCGGTCTTCCGTCTCGACCGTGAGCGCAACCAGCGGTTCGGCGCGGGGCACTGCATCGACATCCTGCTCGGCAAGCAGAACGACAAGATCAGCCAGCACGGTCACGACTCGCTGACCGTCTTCGGCATCGGCTCCGAGCTGAGCGAGGCGGAGTGGCGGGGCGTCGTCCGGCAACTGCTCGCCGAAGGGCTGCTCGCCGTCGAGGGTGACTACGGCACGCTCGCGCTGACCGATGCCAGTGCCGACGTCCTGGGTCGCCGCCGCACGGTCACGATGCGCCGCGAGCCGGAGAAGCCAGCTTCGAGCCGCTCGTCCAAGCCGCGCGGCTCGGCCACCGTCGTGGCCGAGCTGACCCCGGCCGCCGCGTCGCTCTTCGAGCGGCTGCGTGGCTGGCGGGCGACCACCGCCAAAGAGCAGGGCGTTCCGGCGTACGTCATCTTCCACGACGCCACTCTTCGACAGATCGCCAGTGACGCGCCGGGCTCGCTTGCCGAGCTGTCCGGCGTCAGCGGGGTCGGCGAGAACAAGCTCGCCAAGTACGGCGAGCAGATCCTGGCCGTCCTCGCCGAGGACTGAGGACATGCCGAAGGGCCGGGCCCCGTGGTGGGGTCCGGCCCTTCGCTTCGTGTCAGTCGTGGTCAGCTGGTGGCGTAGCCGCGGGTGGCGATCCAGTCGGCGAGGTGCTCGACGGTGACCTCGTAGGAGGCGGTGTTCGGGTCGGCGGAGTCGGCGATCTTCACGATCTGACCGTTGTCGCGGTAGCCGACGACGCTGATGTAGTGCCCGCCCTCGAACGAGTGGATACCACCGTCGGTGTCAGTGGTGGTGCCGGCGATGTTGGCGACCACGGCCCGGCCGTCGTCAACGGTCTTGACGATGTCGGCGCGCAGCTTGTCGGTCTGCTTGGCGTCAGCATCCGGGCTGCTGATCTCCACGGACCGGTAGGCGTCGTTCTTGCCGGTCTCCTTGTTCAGCACCGGGGTGATGTCGTTGATCGAGTTGGTGCCGGCCACGTAACAGGCCCCATCCGGCGCCGACGAGGCCACTACGAGCGCGATCATGCGTGCCGTGCGACTGACCCCGAGACCGCGCGGCGCGGCGTCAGGTGTTGGGGGTCGCCTCCGCGCTGTCGTCGGTCTTCGTGTCCTTGTCGAGGGCGGCCAGGATCGCCTCGGCGGTGCGTCGACCCACCCCGGGCACCTCGGTGATCTCCTCGACCGTTGCGGCAGAGAGCCGCTTGAGTGAGCCGAAATGCCGCAACAACGCCTTGCGCCGCACCTCGCCGAGGCCGGGGACGTGGTCGAGTGCCGACTCGGTCATCCGCTTCGAGCGGCGCTGCCGGTGGAAGGTGATGGCGAACCGGTGGGCCTCGTCGCGGATGCGTTGCAGCAGGTAGAGACCCTCCGAGGTGCGCGGCAGGATGACCGGGAACTCGTCGTCGGGGAGCCAGACCTCCTCCAGCCGCTTGGCCAGGCCGCACAACGCCACGTCGTCGATGCCCAGGTCGGCAAGGGCCTGTGCGGCCGCCGCGACCTGCGGAGCACCGCCGTCGACGACCACCAACTGCGGCGGGTACGCGAACTTCCGCGGCCGGCCGGTGGTCGGATCGATGAGCACACCGATCTGCGGCTCGGCCGCGTCTTCCGGGGTGATCGGGTCGTCGGCCGACTCGACGCCCACCTCGCCCGTCTCCGCCCGCGCGTCCAGGTAGCGGGCGAAGCGACGGCGCAGCACCTCAGACATCGCGGAAAGGTCGTCGGTGGCGCCACGGACGATGAACCGTCGGTATTCGCTCTTGCGGGGCAACCCGTCCTCGAAGACCACCATGCTGGCCACCACGTCGGTGCCCTGAATCTGGGAGATGTCGAAGCACTCGATGCGCAACGGCGAGGTGCGCATGTCCAGTGCTTCGCTGATCTCGTCCAGTGCCTTGCCCCGGGTGGTGAGGTCACCGGATCGCTTCAGCTTGTGCCGGGCCAGCGCGTCCTTGGCGTTGCGCTCGACCGTTTCCATCAGTGAGCGCTTGTCGCCGCGCTGCGGCACCCGCAGCGACACCCGGCTGCCCCGGTGGTTGGAGAGCCATTCCGCCAGCGCGTCGGCGTCGGCGGGCAGCTCGGGCACCAGCAGTTCCCGGGGCACGTCGGCCTCGCCGTGCTCGCCGCCGTACACCTGGGTGCAGAAGTGGTGCACCAGGTCGCCGGTGGTCAGGTCCTCGGTCTTCTCCACCACCCAGCCGCGCTGCCCCCGGACCCGGCCGTCGCGGACGTGGAAGACCTGCACGGCCGCCTCGAGCGGGTCGTCGGCGAACGCGACCACGTCGGCGTCGGTGCCATCGCCCAACACCACGGTCTGCTTCTCCATGGCGCGGCGCAGCGCGGCCACGTCGTCGCGCAGTTTGGCGGCCCGCTCGAACTCAAGCTGCTCGCTCGCCTCGGTCATCTCGCGCTCGATCTTGCGGACCATGGTGTCGGTGCGCCCGGCCATGAAGTCGCAGAACCCGTCCACGATCGCGCGGTGTTCGTCGGCGGAGACGGTGCCGACGCACGGCGCCGAGCACTTGCCGATGTAGCCGAGCAGGCAGGGACGACCGACCTGGCCGGCGCGTTTGAACACGCCGGCGGAGCACGTCCGGGCGGGGAACACCCGCAGCAGCAGGTCGAGGGTCTCCCGGATGGCCCAGGCGTGCGAGTACGGACCGAAGTAGCGCACCCCCTTGCGCTTGGCACCACGCATCACCTGGAGCCGTGGGTATTCCTCGTTGAGGGTCACGGCCAGATAGGGGTACGACTTGTCGTCGCGGTAGCGGACGTTGAACCGGGGGTCGTACTGCTTGATCCAGGTGAACTCCTGCTGGAGCGCCTCGACCTCGGTGCCGACGGTGATCCAGTCCACCGACTCGGCGGTGGTGACCATCTGCCGCGTGCGCTCGTGCAGGTTCCAGACATCGCCGAAATAGGAGTTGAGCCGGCTGCGCAGGTTTCTCGCCTTGCCGACGTAGATCACCCGGCCGGTGCCGTCGCGAAAGCGGTAGACCCCTGGTAGCTCCGGGATGGTGCCGGGTGCGGGGCGGTAGGTCGAGGGGTCAGCCACGTCAGCAAGCCTAGTCCGCAGCACCGACAGCCCAACTCAAGCTCTAGATCGACTCGGCTTCCGGGAAGTCGGGGTGTCGAAGGATCGCGGACACCCCGACTTTCCGAAACGCGAGTCGATCAGGCCGGCCGGACACGCCTGGCCGGGTGCGGTCGCCGCCCCCGGACGGTCAGGCGAGCGAGATCTGGTCGCCGGTGACCTTGATGTTCTTCGGCGGCAGCGGCTTGGTGGCCGGGCCGGCCTTCACCGAGCCGTCCTCGATCGAGAACTTGCTGCCGTGGCAGGTGCAGTTGATGGTGCCGCCGTCGACGTTCGTGACCGGGCAGTTCTGGTGGGTGCAGATCGGGTCGAATCCCTTGAACTGGCCGGCGCTCGGCTGGGTGATGACCACGCCCTCGGCGGCGAGGACCTTGCCGCCACCGACCGGGATGTCGGCGGTGGTGGCCAGCGACTGGGAGCCCTGCCGGTCGCCGCCGCCAGCGTCACCGGTGCTGGGGACGGCGGGGCCGCCACTGGTGGGGGTGTCGCTGCCGCTGCCGTCGTCGCTGCCGCAGGCAGCCAGGACGACGGCCGCGCCGACCGCCCCGACACCGGTGAGCAGGGTACGACGTGTCTGCGTACCCGGACCGGTCAGCGCCTGATCGTCACTCATGCCTCGCCTCTCTCTAGCCCGCCGCGCCGGTCCGAAAGCCGGTCACACTTCTCCACACGGGCAACTGTGCCGGATGGTTCACCGCAGCATCTGTCCGACCCAGGAAATGGGACGGGGCGGGCTCCGGACCGGCTCGCCCGCGCCGCGATGGACGCGCACGAACCCGATCGGACCCGCCCCGCAGCCGCCACA
The DNA here is from genome assembly GCF_006715105.1 of Micromonospora sp. A202. Lineage (NCBI taxonomy): Bacteria > Bacillati > Actinomycetota > Actinomycetes > Micromonosporales > Micromonosporaceae > Micromonospora > Micromonospora sp. A202. Next base: position 4,665,611 of record NZ_VFMP01000001.1, read on the forward strand.
CCAAACCCAGCCGGACCTGCCCTCGGGAAGTCGAGGTCAGCGGGCGCTGGCCGCCACCTTTCGGCTGGTCCGCGCCTTGGTCACACCGTTGGCCTTGGCCGCCCGCGTGGTGGCGGCGGCCGCGCCCTTGGCCTTGCCGTCGAGCTTGAGCACCTGGCGCAGGAACTCGCCGGTGTGGCTCTCGGCCACCTCGGCGACCTCCTCGGGGGTGCCGGTGGCGAGCACGGTGCCGCCCCGGTGACCCCCCTCCGGACCCATGTCGATGAGCCAGTCGGCCGTCTTGATCACGTCGAGGTTGTGCTCGATGGTGATCACCGTGTTGCCCTTGTCGACCAGACCCTCCAGCACCATCAGCAGCTTGCGGATGTCCTCGAAGTGCAGACCGGTGGTCGGCTCGTCGAGCACGTAGACCGTCCGCCCGGTGGAGCGCTTCTGCAGCTCGGACGCGAGCTTGACCCGCTGCGCCTCACCGCCGGAAAGGGTGGGCGCGGGCTGACCGAGGCGTACGTAGCCCAGGCCGACGTCGACCAGGGTCTTGAGGTGCCGGTGGATGGCCGGGATGGCGGAGAAGAACTCGGCGGCCTCCTCGATCGGCATCTCCAGCACGTCCGAGACGGTCTTGCCCTTGTAGTGCACTTCCAGGGTCTCCCGGTTGTACCGGGCGCCCTTGCAGACCTCGCAGGGGACGTACACGTCAGGCAGGAAGTTCATCTCGATCTTGATCGTGCCGTCACCGGAGCACGCCTCGCAGCGCCCACCCTTGACGTTGAAGGAGAACCGACCCGGGCCGTACCCCCGAACCTTCGCCTCGGTGGTCTCGGCGAAGAGCTTGCGGACGTGGTCCCAGACCCCGGTGTAGGTGGCCGGGTTGGAGCGCGGCGTACGGCCGATCGGCGACTGGTCCACGCCGACGACCTTGTCCACGTGCTCCAGACCGGAGACCCGGGTGTGCCGGCCGGGCACCAGTCGGGCGCCGTTGATCTGGTTGGCCAGCACGGCGTACAGGATGTCGTTGACCAGCGTCGACTTGCCCGAGCCACTGACCCCGGTGACCGCGATGAGCTGGCCCAGCGGGAACGAGACGGTCAAGTTGCGCAGGTTGTGCTCGCGCGCGCCGTGCACCACCAGCTCCCGTGCCGCATCCTGCGGGCGGCGCGTCGACGGCGTCGGGATGGAGCGACGCCCGGACAGGTATGCCCCGGTGATCGACTCCTTGTTCTTCAGCAGTGCCGGCACCGAGCCGCTGTGCACGATCTTGCCGCCGTGCTCACCGGCGCCGGGCCCGATGTCGACGATCCAGTCGGCGGTGCGGATGGTGTCCTCGTCGTGCTCCACCACGATCAGCGTGTTGCCCAGCCCGCGCAGCCGGATCAGGGTCTCGATCAGGCGGTGGTTGTCACGCTGGTGCAGCCCGATCGACGGCTCGTCGAGCACGTAGAGCACGCCCACCAGGCCGGAGCCGATCTGGGTGGCCAGCCGGATGCGCTGTGCCTCGCCGCCGGACAGCGTGCCGGCCGGCCGGTCCAGGGAGAGGTAGTCCAGACCGACGTCGAGCAGGAACCGCAGCCGGGCGTTGATCTCCTTGAGGACCCGCTCGGCGATCATCTTCTGCCGGTCGGTCAGCTCGATGCCGGCGAGCAGGTCGGCGCACTCCCCCACGGACAGGTTGCAGACCTCGGCGATGCTCTTGCCGGCCAGGGTGACCGCGAGCACCTCGGGCTTGAGCCGGGCGCCGCCGCACGCCGCACACGGCACGTCGCGCATGTAGCCCTCGTACTTGTCGCGGGACCACTCGGACTCCGTGTCGGAGTGCCGGCGCTCGATCCACTGCACCACGCCCTCGAAGCCGGTGTAGTAGGAGCGCTCGCGGCCGTACTTGTTGCGGTAGCGCACGTGCACCTGGTCGTCGGAGCCGTGCAGGATCGTCTTCTGCGCCCGCGCCGGCAACGCCCGCCACGGGGTGTCGACGTCGAAGTGCTGGGCCTCGCCGAGAGCCTCCAGCAGGCGCAGGAAGTATTCCAGGTTGTGCCCGGTGGACCAGGGCTGGATGGCGCCCTCGCGCAGGCAGCGCTCCGGGTCGGGGACCAGCAGCTCCGGGTCGACCTCCTTCTTGGTGCCCAGGCCGGTGCACTCCGGGCAGGCGCCGTACGGGGCGTTGAAGGAGAAGACCCGGGGCTCGAGATCCTCGATGGCCAGCGGGTGGTCGTTGGGGCAGGCCAGGTGCTCGGAGTAGCGGCGCTCCCGGTCCGGGTCGTCCTCGGGGAGGTCGACGAAGTCGAGCAGCACCAGGCCACTGGACAGGCCCAGGGCGGCCTCGACCGAGTCGGTCAGCCGCTGCTTGGCGCTGGGCTTGACGGTGAGCCGGTCGATCACCACCTCGATGGTGTGCTTCTCCTGCTTCTTGAGCTTCGGCGGCTCGGTCAGCGGGTGCACCACGCCGTCGACGCGGGCCCGGGCGTAGCCCTTGGCCTGCAGCTCGGCGAAGAGGTCGACGTACTCGCCCTTGCGGCCGCGGATGACCGGCGCGAGCACCATGAACTTGGTGCCCTCGGCCATCGCGAGGACCCGGTCGACGATCTGCTGAGGGCTCTGCCGGGAGATCCGCTCACCGCAGACCGGGCAGTGCGGCTCACCGATGCGGGCGTAGAGCAGCCGCAGGTAGTCGTAGACCTCGGTGATGGTGCCGACGGTCGAGCGCGGGTTGCGCGAGGTCGACTTCTGGTCGATCGAGACGGCGGGGCTCAGACCCTCGATGAAGTCGACGTCTGGCTTGTCCATCTGGCCGAGGAACTGCCGGGCGTACGACGAGAGCGACTCGACGTAGCGGCGCTGCCCCTCGGCGAAGATCGTGTCGAAGGCCAGGCTCGACTTGCCCGACCCGGACAGCCCGGTGAACACGATGAGTGCGTCCCGGGGCAGGTCGAGACTGACGTCACGCAGGTTGTGCTCGCGCGCGCCACGGATGATCAGTCGGTCGGCCACAGTGCGTGTACTCCCGGGAGAAGACGAAGCGAAGGATCTGTCCCGCTCTGGGTGATTGTGAGCGGTCGTGCGGGCGCGGAAAACACGCCTCGGCAACTCTAGCCCCGAGGTATGACACTTTCCCCCGCCCGCACATTCCCCCAGCTCAGCCCGGTCGGCCGCACCGCGTCAAGGTCCAAGATCGCGCCGGGTGGCAGGTCCGCCAGCGCAGAGCCACAAGCCTCGGCCGCCCGGAGCCACAAGCCTTCGACCGCGCAGAACGCCGGCCGCTGGTCAGTAGCCCCCGGGCGACGGCGGCCGGGCCGTCCGTCGTCGAGCCGACCGCCATCCGCCGCGCCGCTCCGCCGCCACCCGCGCCTCCCGCCGTCGGCTCTCGTGGGCAACCTCGCCCTGGAGTCGCCGCCAGCTCTCCCACCGACGGGTGGAGAGCTCCCCGGTGTGCAGCGCGTCGCGGACCGCGCAGGCGGGCTCGCCGTCGTGCCCGCAGTCGGCGTACCGGCAGCCCTCGGCCAGCCCGGCGATGTCGGCGAACGCCCGGTCGAGCCCGGCCGCGCCGTCCAGCAGGCCGACCGCCCGCACACCGGGGGTGTCGATCACCGCGCCCCCGCCGGGGATCGGTACGAGGGCCCGCCAGGTGGTGGTGTGCCGACCCTTGCCGTCGACGCGGCGGATCGCCTGTGTCGGCATCACCACGGTGCCGGCGAGGGCGTTGACCAGGCTGGACTTGCCGGCACCGGAGGGCCCGAGCAGGCCGAGCGTGCGGCCGGGCGTCACCTCGGCGCGCAGCGGGTCCAGCCCGATGCCATGCTCGGCGCTGACCGGCAGCACCGGCACTCCGGGCGCGATCGCGGCGAGTTGGCGGGCCAGCGCGGCCGGGTCCGCCGCGAGGTCGGCCTTCGTCAGCACCACCAGCGGTCGGGCTCCGGACTCGTGGGCCAGGGCGAGCAACCGTTCGATCCGGCCCACGTCCGGCTCGGGGTGTACGGGTTCCACCACGGCGGCCGCGTCGAGGTTGGCGGCCAGCACCTGGCCGCTGGCGTCCTTGCCAGCGGTACGCCGGATCAGCGCGCCCCGGCGGGGCAGCACGGCCTCCACTGTGACGCGGCGGTCCGGCCAGTGGGTGAGCAGGACCCAGTCCCCGGCGCAGGGCAGCGCGGACGGGTCCCGGGCGGCGGCGGCGAGCACCGCCCCGCCCAGGCTGGCCCGGAGCGGGCCGGTCGCGGTGAGCACCGTGCAGACACCCCGGTCCACCCGGGCCACCCGACCCGGGTGGTGCTCGCCGCGTCGTTCGGCGTACGCCGCCCGCTCGGCGTCCCAGCCGAGGGCGGTCAGATCGATCGTCATGGCATCCTCATCGGTGTCGAAGCTGGTGATGGCGGAACACGCGTGCCACGTCCGGCATGATCAACCACCTCCGTCCGATGTCCCGGTGCCGCGTCTGCCGCTGACGGTAGGTCGCGCGCCGACGCGCCGAAAGCGATTTCCCCGGCGACGTCTTGACGGCGGACCGCTAGGGTCGACGGGTGACCACGGACCCGCTGCTGCTGATGGGCGAGGTGGACGCGGCCACCAGCCGACTTCTGCGTACCGCCGCTTCTTTCGACGCCGCCGACCTGGCGGCCCCGTCGCTACTCCCGGGCTGGACGCGCGGCCATGTGCTGGCGCACGTGGCTCGCAACGCCGATGGTTTCGTCAACCTGCTCACCGCGGCCCGCACCGGGCAGGCGCTGGCGATGTACTCGTCGTTGGCGGCCCGCACCGCGGACATCGACGCCGGCTCGGGCCGCCCGCCCGCCGAGCATCTGGACGACCTTCGCCGCACCGCCGACCTGTTCGCCGAGGCGGTCGAGGCGATGCCCGGCGAGGCGTGGGCGGCGACGGTGCAGGCGCGTAAGGGCCCGTGGCCGGCCGCGCTGCTCGTCTGGGGTCGGCTGCGGGAGATCGAGGTGCACCACCTCGACCTGGCCGCCGACTACCGGCCCGCCGACTGGTCGGAGACGTTCGCACACCGACTGCTGCGCGAGGCTGCCAGACATCACGCCATGGGGCCGACACCACCGTCGATGGTGCTACGCCTGGACGGGAGCGAGCACGACGTGGTGCTCGGCGACCGGGACGGCGCCCCGATCGTCACCGGTCCTGTTTTCGACCTCGCCGCCTGGCTGATCGGCCGCGCCGACGGCGAACCGCTCTCCGTCACGCCCGACGGTCCCCTGCCTACTCCACCGGAATGGATCTAGAAACGTCATGACATACAGCGGAGACGTCACGCACGGCGGCGCGCCGGCGGTACGGGAGCTGGACGGGCTCACCATCAGCAAGTTGTCGGTGGGCCCGATGGACAACAACGCCTACCTGCTGCGCTGCACGGGCACCGGTGACCAGGTGCTGATCGACGCCGCCAACGAGGCGCCCCGGCTGCTGGAGCTGATCGGCGACGGTGGCCTCACCGCCGTGGTGACGACCCACCAGCACATGGATCACTGGGTGGCGCTGGAGGAGGTGGTCGCCAAGACCGGCGCCCGGGCGCTGGTGCACGCCGACGACGCCGCCGGGCTGCCGATCGAGGCGGAGCGTCTGGCCGAGGGCGACACCGTGGCGGTGGGTGACTGCGCGCTGGAGGTCATCCACATCAAGGGGCACACTCCGGGGTCGATCGCGTTGCTCTACCGCGATCCGGCCGGCACCCCGCACCTCTTCACCGGGGACAGCCTTTTCCCAGGTGGCGTGGGCAACACCGACAAGGACCCGGAGCGCTTCGCCGCGCTGATCGACGACGTCGAGCACAAGCTGTTCGACCAACTGCCGGACGACACGTGGTTCTACCCCGGCCACGGCAACGACAGCACCCTGGGAGCCGAACGCCCAGCCCTCCCCCAGTGGAAAGCAAGAGGCTGGTAACAGCCAAACAGAAGACCCATCGTCGACCAGGAACCACCAAGATCGATAACCCCCCGACGGCGGCGGAACGCCCACACGAGCCGAAGCCACAACGGGGGCGGGCCTGCCGTGCCCGGCGCAGGGATCAAGCCTGACCGCCCGGAGCCGGGCACGGCAGGCCCCGCCCCCACACCGCAACCACAGCCTCAGCCAGTCACAGCGAACAACCGCCGCCGAGCCCCCAGCAGCACGACGGAAGCCAACACCACCCCGACCCCCATGGTGACCAGCAGCGGGCTGGGGTCCCCCGGGAGCAGCCCGGCCAGCGACCGCGACGCGGTGCCCAGCGCGAGGTAGAGACCGGCCCAGGCGGTCGCGCCGATCGCGGCGCAACCGAGGAATCGACCGTACGACATGCGCAGCCCACCGGCGGCCAGCGGAAGCAGCGCGTTGAACACGGGCAGGAACGGCGCGACGACCATCATCCGACCGCCACCGCGACGCAGGATGCCCTCCGCCGCCGTCCAGCGCGCCTCGCCGATCCAGCCGCCGATCCGGCTGTGCCGCAGTTGCTCGGCGTAGCGGCGGCCGACGAGGAAGCTCAGCGACCAGCCGGCCAGGCAGCCGACCAGGACCGCGGCGAACGTGGCCAGCCCGGTGGTCGGGCGTCCCACCCCGACGGCGGCCAGGATCGCCACGTCGCCGGGGATCAGGACACCGAGCAGGGGTACGGCGTCGAAGAGCATGACGAGCCCGAGCGCACCCATCAGCAGCAGAACGGGCAGTTCACCGATCTGTGCCAGCCATTGCGTCATGCCTCGTACGCTATGGCCGCGGCACCACTTCGGACATCCGGTTACAGCCCCCAGGCACCCCTGGTATCGGTCTCGGGGTCGCCCCTGAGCCGGCGTCCGCACTCAGGCGGGTCGCAGCACCTGCACCCGGCGTAGCGACGAGTCGACCGACGGTTCGGTGGTGGGCACCGGATAGTCGGCCAGCACGGTCAGGCGGTCCGTCGGCAGGTGGCCCCGACCCGGGTCTCCGACCAGCACATCGGCGCCCGCAGCGGCGGCTCGCTGGAGGAACGGCAGCATCCGGTCGGCCATCTCGCGGTCGTAGAAGACGTCGCCGGCGACCACCAGGTCGGCTTTCGGGTCGGCGCTGTCGAGCAGGTCGTCCCCAACGGCGTCGACGGCGACCCTGTTGACGCGCGCGTTGAGCGTGACGGCGGCGACGGCGTACGGGTCGATGTCGTTGGCGGTCACCTGCGTGGCGCCGGCCAGCGCGGCGGCGATGGCGACCAGTCCCGACCCGGCGGCGAGATCGAGCACCCGGCGGCCGGCGGCCAGCTCAGGGTGGTCCAGGAGGTGCCGGGCCAGTGCCTGGCCACCAGCCCAGGCGGACGCCCAGTACGGCGCGGGCAGGGCGTGCCCCGCAGCGGCTTCCATTCGGGCCCACCAGACGATCGCGTCCTCGGCCAGGTGCAACCGCACCTCGGGCACGAACGGGGTGGGGACCAACCGGAGCCGGTCCAGGCCGGCGCCGGGCGCGTCGATTTCGCGTTCCAGCTCGGTCAGCGCGTCGGCTGCGGCACCTGTCATCGGCGCAAGCATGCCCCAGCGGCGGGTGGTCGGGGTGGGTTTCACATGCCGCCGCGCAGAGTTCACCCGACTTCACACAAAGACCTACGGCACTTCGGCCAGCGGATCGGGGTTTTGCCCGTTACTGTCGAACAGGTACGGGCGATCATCGGCCAGAGGCCGAGGGTCAGCCGCTTTGAACAGGGAGAGATGCATGGCAACCGGCACGGTTAAGTGGTTCAACTCGGAAAAGGGCTTTGGCTTCATCGAGCAGGATGGCGGAGGGCCGGACGTGTTCGTCCACTACTCCGCGATCGCTTCGAGCGGCTACCGGGAGCTCAACGAGGGCCAGAAGGTCGAGTTCGAGGTGACCCAGGGGCAGAAGGGTCCGCAGGCGGACAACGTCCGCCCGATGTAGCTCCGTGCCGGTGACGGCGGCCGGTCTCCGGCCGCCGTCGCAGCGCACTCAAGACGCCGCCGGGGCGGCGGGCAGGTCCCGCCGCCTCCGGATTGGCCCGATCAACAGAATCAACGGGGTGAGCGCCAACCAGGCGGTCATCACGAATATTGCTGTCGCGACGCCGTAGCGCGCGCCGATCGCACCGGCCAGCAGGGCCGCCAGCGGGATCGTTCCGTAGTTGAGCAGATGCATGCTCACCGTCACCCTGCCCAGCAGGTGGTGCGGCGTGTAGGTCTGCCGGAAGGCACCCTTGACGACGTTGCCGATGGCCACGCCGAGGCCGATCAGCAGACCTCCGAGGGCTGGCCAGGCCAGCCCGATGCCGGGTGCGGCGAGCGGGATGAGCAGAGCCGGCGGGCCGGTGAACGCCGCCCCGATCAGCAGCGCCCGCGCGGTGCCGCAGCGCCGGCCCAGCGTGGTGGCGAGCAACGCCCCGATGACCCCTCCGGCGCTCATCACGGCGATCAGGACGCCCACCAGGCCCGGTTCGAGACGCAACTCACGGACCAGGAAGACCACCAGGACGGCCTGGTAGCCGGTCAGCCCGATGTTGCTGGCCGCGCCGAAGACCGTCAGCACCCGCAGGTACGGGTCTCGGGCGACGAAGCGCAGCCCCTCGGCGATGTCGCGGCGCAGTGAGCGGGACTGGTCCACTCGGCGAACGCGCGGTTCGACGGTGCGGATCCGCAGCAGGCACACCGCGGAGACCAGGAAGCTGATCGCGTCCAGCAGCAGAGCGGTGACCGCACCGATGAGCTGGGCGATCAGACCTGCGACGCCGGGGCCGACGACATAGCTCGCGGTCTGGGCGGCGTGCAGCTTCGCGTTGCCCTCCGGCAGTTGCTCGGGTCGCAGCAGCACGGGCAGGTACACCTGGTCGGCTGTCTCGAAGAAGACCCGGGCCACGCCGGCGCTGAGCGCCACCAGGAGCAGGTGCCAGACGGTGAGCCGGTCGAGTGCGGCGGCGAGCGGCACGCTGAGGAAGAGCAGCGCGCGGAACAGGTCGCACGCCACCATCACGGGTCGGCGGGCCAGCCGGTCCACCCACGCGCCGGCCGGCAGGCCGATCAACAGCCAGGGCAGCCAGGCCGCAGCGGTGAGCACCGCCACCTGGAAGGTGCCGGCGTCCAGGACGGCGACCGCCACCAGTGGAAGCGCGACAGTGGTGACGTTGCTGCCGATGCTGCTGACCGTCTGGCCGGTCCAGAGCAGCCGGAAGTCGCGGTGCCGCAGCAATCCGCCGGCCTGGCGGACGGGGGTCGGGTCGCTGCGGGTGGCGGCGGTCACGGTCGCGCCGGCACGCCGTGGACGAACACGAAGACCGGTCGGCGCTCGGCGTCGTCGTCGGGCAGGTCCCGGTTGGCCCAGCGCGAGAGGATGCCGATCATCTCGCGGCTCAGCTCGGCCAGTTCCTCGGGCGTGAGGCGCAGCCAGTGGTCCGTGGAGAACGCGGCGTCCTGCCAGGATGCCTGCTCGGCCTCGTCGGCGGCGTGCCATGCCCGGGCCAGTGCGACGTGCCGGTCGAGGTTGAGCGAGGTGGCGGCGTCGGCGACCGCCCGGGCGGCCGGGTCGGCGTCGAAGTCGGTGTTGGACCAGCGCAGCCCTCGGGTGACCAGCCGCCACCACCGTTCGCGCCGGTCGCGGGCCAACTCGGGGGCCTCGGTGACCAGGTCCGCGGCGGCGAGGACCTTGAGGTGGTGGCTGACGTTCGCCGGTGCCTGGTCGGTGCGTTCGGCGAGCAGACCGACAGTCGAGGGCCCGTGCACCTTGAGCACGTCCATCAGGCGGCGACGCAGCGGGTGGGCCATGGCGGCCAGCACCCGCGAGTCGGTGATCTGGCGTACGGCGGGGGTCTCCATACCGCCACGATGCCATCCGCAACAGCCGTTGCGCAATACCTATTGCCCAACGGCTGTTGCGGACTGGCACTGCGAAGAGGGGCGGCCCGGCGGCTACGGGCCGCCCCTCGCTCAGGCGACGAGCCGGCGGGCCAACTCGTCGGCGACCTGCTTGGCCATGGCGGGCGGGATCGCGGCGGCGATCTTCTCCGGCGTCAGCCCGGCCAGCACGCCGGCGATGATTGCCTGCTCGTCCCGATCCCCGGCCGGCCGGTCAGCCGCCGCGGCGATGACCGCGATGGGCGAGCCTGGCGCCGGGGCACCGACCACACCGGGCGTGCCGGGCGCCGACACGAGCCAGTTCCGCAGGTTCGACAGGTCGGCCAGAACATCGTCGACGGTGCGCTGCGGGCGGCCGGTGTCGCGCTGGATCTTGTCGGTGAGTTCCATCTCAGTCTCCTCCGTCAACGGTGGTGTGGCGATTAGGCCGATGGTGGTGAGGTAGCGGCGAAACAATGGCCGCTGGTCGCGGCCCGCCTTGATGGCGTCACGAAAGAAGCTGAAGTGGGTGTGCCAGCGGTGCGAGCTGTCGCCGCTGCTGCGTTTGCCGAGGCGGTCCCACCGCTTCACCGTGCTGCCGTCGAGGCTGTAGATGATCTCGCGGATGTCCCGGGTGTCGGCGGCGTTCGCGGCGCACTGGGCCACGCACCAGGCCGAGAAGCTGGCCAGGGTGTGCGTACGGCCACCGGAGCGGACCTCGAACTGGCCGACGTCCAGCGCTGCCGCGTCGAGGGTCAGGCCGTTCCGGTCCCGGGATGACTCGACCACCGAGTAGTCGTTCTTGACCACCCGGTCGGATCCGCAGTGGTAACCGCCGCGGTGGGCCGGGTCGCCGACGATGCCGACCTCCGCCGGATCCAGGTCGTCCGGGCCGGGGGCGTTGTCGAGGTGAGTGAGGAGCAGGCTTCGAAGGGCCAACAGATTAGCCGGGGCCCGGGTCATGGGGTCCCCCTCTCAAATGGGGCGGGGACCGGGCACGACGTCACACCGCGTACGCGGTGCTGGGCTTTGAACGAGCCCGGTCTGCTGATGCACGGCGCCGGGCGTTGACACAACCATAGCCCGTGTTTCCGGTAAATGCCCAGCTCAGAGGGGCTCTGTTCAGATTGGAGGTTGCACCGGGGCAGAGTGGACGATCGGCAACAGCACCGCTGAGGGGTGAGTCGGGTCATGCAGAACCTGCCGCCAGCCGGCACGTAGCGTAACCGCCGTGCCGAGGGGTTCCCCGGTGCCGGGGTTGCGCGCCCAGCGCGGATGGGCTCCACCGCTGACCTGCACCCGCAGCCGGTGCCCGGCGGCGAACCGGTACGCGGTCGGCCAGAGCGGCACCGGGACCCGCAGCGCCCCGCAGGGGTCGGCCGGGAAGCGGTCGGGCGTCACCCGCACCAGACCGTCGCACACGTTCCACGATCGGCCCCGGCGGTCCACGTCGCACAGTCGCACGAAGACGTCCAGGTAGGGCAGTTCACTGCGGACGTGGATCTCGGCGCGTACCGGGCCGATCACCTCGACCGGCCCGGTCAGCGGGGCACTGGTGTAGGTCAGCACGTCTGGGCGGGCCTCGACGGGCCGGTTGTCCACCGGGCCGGCCCGCTGGGCGACGAGCAGCGGCCCGCCCAGCGACGGGGTGGGGTCGGCCGGGTCGTAGCGGAACTCGTCGGGCGGCGAGGTCACCGGCGGGCGCACCGCCAGCTCACCATCCGGATGCAGGTGCCAGGGGGTCTCGACCGCCGGTGGTGGCCAGGCCGGCAGGTCCCGCCAGCCGCCGCCGGGACCGCTCACGTGCAGCCGTACCGGGGGTTTCCGGAGCGGGTGTTCGTCCGCCGGTGGCGTGGCCGTGAGGTGCTCGTCGAGCCAGGCCAGCCCCTCGCTCAGAGCGGCCACGAACAGGCCGGGGCTGCCGTGCGTCCAGGGGCCGATCACCAGTCGCGGCTGGGCGCCGGCGGCGCGCAGGGTGGCGTGGTCGTCGAGCTGGGCGGGTAGGAAGATGTCATGCCAACCGGTGACCATGACCACCGGCGCGCGCACCCGGGCCGCCCGGTCGGCGAAGACCCGTGTCCGCCAGTAGACAGCGTCCGGGCTGTGGTGACGCAGCCACTCCTGGAAGAAGGGGATGGTCACGCCGGTGGCGACCCGGTCGGCGTCCACGAGCGGCAGGTGCCGCAGCGCGGCGGCCAGCCGGGGTTGCCCGCGCTTGAGCTCCCACTGCCGGGCCAGCCACGGCACGGTCTGCGCGTGCAGCAGCTCCGCCCAGGTCAGCACGGTGTCCAGGGCGAAGGACTCCCCCGCGTACGTCGAGTCGCGGGTGGCCGAGGCGGTCACCACCGCGACCATCGCGCGCAGCTCCTCGCCGGCGTCGGCGGCCAGCGCCCACTGCGCGAAGCCCTGGTAGCTGACCCCGAACATGCCGAGCCGGCCGGCCCACCAGGGCTGGCGGCGCAGCCAGTCCAGGGTGTCCAACCCGTCGTCGCGCTCGTGCACGAGCGGGGCGAAGGTCCCGCCGGAGCCGTCGGTGCCCCGGCAGGACTGGATCACCGCGTGTCGGCCCCGCGCGGCGAGCAGCCGGCCGAGCAGCCGCAGTGGGCCGCCCCGCCCGTACGGGGTGCGGATCAGCACGGTCGGCGCGTCCCGGACTGCCGGGGCGTAGTGGTCGGTGCGCAGCACCACGCCGTCGCGGGCCCGGACCGGGATGTCGCGGGTGACCCGCACCGAACCGGGCCGGATCGGTGGCAGCCGCAGCGCTGCGGCGGCGAGGCGGGCGGCGAGCCGGTCCGGCACCGGTCAGGCCGTCGGGCGGCGGGGCGACTCGGGACGGGCGACGCGGACCGAGTCGCGGTGGCCCCGCAGAGACTCGCTCATCTCCGCCATGAACCGCTGCACGATCTCCAGCTCGTCCTCGCCGAAGCGGGCCATCACCTCGTCGGTACGGGCGCCCAGCGGCCGGAAGAACTGCATGGCCAGGGCGGCGCCCTGGTCGGCGTAGTGCAGCAGCACCTTGCGCCGGTCGACGGTGTCGCGGTCGCGGCGGATGTGGCCGGCCCGCTCGAGTCGGTCGATCAGGGCGGTGACCGAGCCGGAGGAGAGGTTGAGGTGTTCACCGAGACGGCCGGGCGTGATCGGATCGCCGAGCCGCTCGGCGTCCATCACGGCGATCAAGGCCTGCAGGTCGGTCGGGTTGAGGCCGTGCAGGTTGGCGAAGGCGTGGCCGACCTGCTGGGCGTCGGCCGTATACCGCCGGAGGTTGTCGGTGATCTCCGCGGCCAGCTGCTCGCGGCGCGTGTCGCGCCGTCGGTACATGCCGTGAGTCGCCACCTCGCGCCGCTTCTTCCGTCGTCGGTCTCTCGGGTTGCAGCATAGAACAACCGTCGATAATCTCGATAGACAAGATACTCGTCTTTCGAAGGACCCTGAGGTCACTGATGTCTGTGTTCACCAGAGTCGCCCGCGGCCGGCTGGCCGCCTGGCTCACCGTGGCCGCGGCGATCGTCGTCGCCGCGGCCGTCTTCGGGACACCCCAGCCGGACAACCCGGCACCGGTCTCCGCCACCGGCCTGTCGGTGGAGTGGCAGTCGACCCAGGTGCAGCGCCTACAGGACCAGCTGCCGTCCAGCGACGTGCAACCGGCGATCGTGGTGGTCAGCCGAGGCGACCGGGGTGCGCTGAGCGACGCCGACCGGGCCAGCGTCGACGCCCGCGCCGGCGATCTGCGCCGCTTCGCGGTGGGCGGGCAGGTCAGCCCCGCACAGGTCTCCCCGGACGGCACGGTGGCCCTCATCGCCATCCCGATCGACACCGCCGGCGGGCAGGAGGCCGTCACCGAGACGGTGACCCAGCTGCGCACCGCCCTGGCGGACCTGCCCGGGCTGACCGCCGAGGTGACCGGCTCCCCCGCCTTCACCGCCGACCTCTCCTCGGTGTTCGACGGCGCCGACATCACCCTGCTCGCGGTGACCGCAGCCGTCGTGGCGCTGCTGCTGCTGATCACCTACCGCAGCCCGTTCCTGTGGATCGTGCCGCTGGCCGTGGTCGCGGCGACCGAGCAGCTCACCCTGCGTGCGGTGGACACCATCGTCCCGGCCGTCGGCATCAACCTCCAGCAGGGCCAGGTCACCGGCATCGCCAGTGTGCTGGTCTTCGGCGCCGCCACCGACTACGCCCTGCTGCTCATCGCCCGCTACCGGGAGGAGCTGCGGCGCGAGGAAGACCGGTTCGCGGCGATGCGCGCCGCGCTGCGCCGCACCGCCGAGCCCATCCTCGCCAGCGGCGGCACCGTGATCCTCGGTGTCCTCACCCTGCTGCTCAGCGAGCAGGAGACCAACCGGGCGCTGGCGGTGGCCTGCGCCACCGGTGTGCTCTTCGCCATGCTCTCGGCCCTGTTCGTGCTCCCCGCCGTCCTGGTGCTCTTCGGTCGGGGTCTGTTCTGGCCGTTCGTGCCCCGTGTCGGTGGCCCGGTCCGTGAGGGACGGCTCTGGGGCCGGCTCGGCACCGCCGTGGAACGCCGCCCGGTGGTCGTCGCGGTGCTGGCCACCCTGCTGCTCGGCGGTCTGGCGCTGGGTGGGCTCGGGATCCGCACCGGCCTGTCGGAGACCGAGCAGTTCCGGGCCGAGCCCGAGGCGGTGACCGCGGCGCAGACCCTCGCGAGGGCCTTCCCCGCCGGCAGCACCCAACCGGTGGCCGTGCTCACCACCCCGGCGGCGGTGCGGGCCGTCACCGACGCCGCCACCGCCGTGCCCGGTGTGGCCTCGGCACGCCCCGGTGACGCCGGTGACGCCGTGGCCCAGGTCGACGTGATCCTGGAAGCCGAGCCCGGCACCACCGCCTCGGACCGCGCGATCGAGGCGCTGCGCGAGACCGTCGCCGCCGTTCCCGGCTCCGCTCCCCCGGCCGCCGCCGGCGCGGACGCGCCGTCCGGGGCGATCGTCGGTGGCTCCGTGGCCGCCACGTACGACTCCGACGAGGCCAACGGCCGCGACCTGCGACTGATCCTGCCGATCATCCTGTTGCTGGTCGGCGCCGTGCTCGTGCTGCTGCTGCGCGGCCTGCTCGCACCGCTGCTGCTGGTGCTCACCGTGATCGCGTCGTTCTTCGCGAGCCTCGGCGCGGCGTGGCTGCTCTTCGACCACGTGCTCGGTTTCCCCGCCCTGGACAGCGGCGTGCTGCTGCTCGCCTTCGTGTTCCTGGTGGCGCTGGGGGTGGACTACAACATC
Source organism: Micromonospora sp. A202 (assembly GCF_006715105.1). Classification (NCBI taxonomy): domain Bacteria; kingdom Bacillati; phylum Actinomycetota; class Actinomycetes; order Micromonosporales; family Micromonosporaceae; genus Micromonospora; species Micromonospora sp. A202. The sequence goes on from NZ_VFMP01000001.1 coordinate 4,680,618, forward strand.
TTCCTGGTCACCCGGGCCCGGGAGGACGCCCGCAGCGCGGGCACCCGCGACGGCATGCTCTCCGCCCTGCGGGTCACCGGCGGAGTGATCACCAGCGCCGGGGTGCTGCTCGCCGCGGTCTTCGCGGTGCTCGGCGTGCTGCCGCTGATCACACTGACCCAGATCGGCATCATCGTCTGCATCGGCGTCCTGCTGGACACCCTGCTGGTGCGCACGGTCCTGGTGCCGGCGCTGGCGTTCATGCTGGCTGAGCGCTTCTGGTGGCCCGGGCGGATCACCCGGGACCGACCGGAGGACAGCCCGGCGTCGCCGGAGCTGGTCGCCGCCCGCGACTGACCGACAGGTAGCGACGGGGGCCGTGACGACACCGTCACGGCCCCCGTCGAGGTCAGTAGTCCAGGCAGACGCACTCGGTCATCAGCGCCCGCACGTTGCGCACGTACGACGGGTTGGGGATGGCCAGGGGCTTGCCCTCCTGCGCCACCGCACCGTGCCCGTAGTTGTACGAGGCGATGACAGCGTTGAGCAGGCAGGAGTTCAGCTCGGCGGTGCACAGGGCCGGATCGAGGCGGTAGTCGGCTTCGAAGTACATGTCGCCGATGTATTTCGTCGCCCAGGCCAGGTAGGTGGCGCCGAGGTAGGCGTTGTCCCGGTAGTCGTCGATCTCGTAGCTCTTCTCGAACCGCTGGTTCATCCAGGTCGCGGTGCCCGGCATCACCTGCATCAGCCCGACACCGCCGTCGCAGGCGTAGATGTTGGACTGCCAGCCGCTCTCCTGCCAGGCGGTGGCCTTGAGCAGGGTGAGCGGGACCTTGATGTCCGGCGCGGAGGTCGGCCAGTAGGTGCGCCCGGCCGCGTCGGTCAGCGCCGCCTTCGCCTCGGCCCGGGTCGCCTGGGTGCCCTTGTACGTCGGCTTGCAGGAACTCGGCGCGGGCTTCGGCGGGGCCGGCGGGACCTGCGTCTCGGTGGGCGGCTTCGCCACGGCGAGTGGCTTCGGCGCCGTGCGGGTCGGCTTCTTCGTCGGCTTCTTCGTCGGCGTCCGGGTCGCGCTGAGGCTGGGCGCGGCGCCCATCGACTCCAGGGCGCTCACCGACGGGCTCGGCTCCCCGCTGGGCTCGTCGGCGGGGGCGTCCGTCGGCGCGTCGGTGACCGCCACCGGGGCGGCCAGGTCCTGCGGGCTCTCCCCCTTGGTGGCGCAGCCGACCAGCGTGCTCGCCAACAGGAACCCGGCGAGCACCGCGGTGCCCAGCCGTCTCGTCCGTCGAACCATGCCCTTGCCTCCCCCGGTGTGATCCTCGCCGCACCCTAGCAAGGTTCAACTGGGCGGCGGTGCCCCTGCGACGGCGGCCGGGCCTGTTCCACCGGCTGCTCCAGATCCCCCACCGCCCGGTCCCGGGTGGCCCACGCCACCACGAAGACCACCGTCCAGAGCACCCCGAGCAGCACCGCCGCGGCGGTGCTGCTCGCCGTGTCCAGACCGAGGTAGAGCCGTGCGCCGCTGATCCCGAGCACCCCCGCGGCGGCGGCTGTCCAGGCGGCCACCGCCACCGGCCAGCGGGAACTGCGGGACACCAGCCAGGCCAGGGTGCACAGGCTCGCCGCGACCACGGCGTTCTGGGTCGGCAGCGGGGCCGAGTCGCCGCCACCCGGCGCGCTGCCGTGCGGCCCGGTCAGCTCGGCGACCACGGCCAGCACCACCAGCGGCACGAACGCGCCCACCGTGCCGACGACGCTGAGCAGGTCCGCCCGCCAGGGTCGGTTACGCCACGCCAGCACCGCGGCCACCAGCGCCACCAGCACGATCAGCACCGACCCTCGTACCACCGACACCACGACCATCGTGGCGTCGGCCGCCCCGGGGGTGCGCCGGGAGGCGAACCAGCCCGCGATGGCCCCGTCCAGGGCGGCCAACCCGCTGTTGCGGACCGCCACGCCGAGCAGACCCGCGATGGCGAGCCCGGCGACGAAGAGCAGCAGGAGCCCGGCGGCCAGATTGAGCAGCAGCGTCCACCCCGGCCCGATCCGCATGGCCACCAGGAAGAACAGCACCCCGTAGCGGGCCGTGAGCCAGCGCACCGGTGGCAGGGCGCCCGCCCGGGACAGCAGCGCGCGGACCGGGTCGGGATTGCGACCCAGCCACCGGCCGGCGAGCACCACACCCAGCAGGCCGGCCAGCAGCACCAGCGCCGCGCCGGTGGCCCGGCCGAGCAGTCGGGAGACCGTGTCGTACGACTCACCGGCGAGGTGACCGAGCAGGATCGAGCCGCCCACCCAGGTCACCACCCCGGCCAGGTTCCACAGGGCGAACCGCCGGTACGGCATGCCAGCCGCACCGGCCAACCGGGGCACCAACGTGCGGGCGAAAGCCACCCAACGGGCCGCGAACACGCCCCGACCACCCAGGCGGGCGAGCATGGCGTCGGCCCGACCCCACCGCTGCGGCCCGACCCGGTGGCCCAGCCCGGCGCGCAGGCGGGGGCCGTAGCGCCGTCCGGCGCGGAAGGCCAGCCCGTCACCGAGGACCGCCGCGGCGATCATCGCGAGCAACGCCGGCGCGAGCCGCAAGGTACCGTTGTAGGTGAGGAAGCCGACGAGCAGCAGGGTAGCCTCACCCGGCACGAGCAGGCCGAAGATCACCGCGGTCTCGCCCGCCACGATCAGCGCGGCGACCAGGTAGATCCACAGGGTGGGCAGACCCTGCACCCAGGTCAGCAGGTCGTGCATTCAGGCCCCCGGGACACGGGAGCCAGCATGCCAGCCGGGGGAACCACCGGCACAGCAGTTTCACCATAGATCAGGGGCACCTGGGGGTGACCCCGACGCAGCCTGCGCGAGCGCAGGCGGAAGGATAGAGGGTATGCAGCTTCGCACCGACCTCCGCAACGTCGCCATCATCGCTCACGTCGACCACGGCAAGACCACCCTGGTCGACGCCATGTTGCGGCAGGCCGGGGCGTACGGCGCCCGGGGCGAGAACACCGAGCGGGTGATGGACTCGGGTGACCTGGAGCGCGAAAAGGGCATCACGATCCTGGCCAAGAACACCGGTGTGCGCTACCTGCCCGCGGACGGCTCCGACCCGGTCACGATCAACATCATCGACACCCCCGGCCACGCCGACTTCGGTGGCGAGGTGGAGCGCGGCCTCACCATGGTCGACGGCGTGGTGCTGCTCGTCGACGCCAGCGAGGGCCCGCTGCCGCAGACCCGCTTCGTGCTGCGCAAGGCGCTGCGGGCCCGGATGCCGATCATCCTGGTGATCAACAAGGTGGACCGGCCCGACGCCCGGATCAAGGAGGTCGTGGACGACACCTACGAGCTCTTCCTCGACCTGGACGCCGACGAGGAGCAGATCGACTTCCCGATCGTCTACGCGTGCGCCCGCGACGGCATCGCCTCGCTGACCCAGCCCGCCGACGGCTCGGTGCCCGACGACAGCACCTCCCTGGAGCCGCTGTTCCGCACCCTGCTGGACACTATCCCGCCGCCCTCGTACGACGAGGGCGCGCCGTTGCAGGCGCACGTCACCAACCTCGACGCCTCGCCGTTCCTCGGCCGGCTGGCGCTGTGCCGGGTCCGCCAGGGCACCATCAACAAGGGTCAGACGGTGACCTGGTGCCGCACCGACGGCAGCACCCAGCGGGTCCGCATCTCCGAGATGCTGATGACCGAGGGCCTGGAGCGCACGTCGGCCGAGACCGCCGGCCCAGGCGACATCATCGCCGTCGCCGGCATCCCGGAGATCATGATCGGTGAGACCCTCGCCGACCTCGACAACCCGGTCGCGCTGCCGCTGATCACCGTCGACGAGCCGGCCATCTCGATGACCATCGGCACCAACACCTCGCCGCTGGTCGGCCGGGTCAAGGGCGCCAAGGTCACCGCCCGGATGGTCAAGGACCGGCTCGACAAGGAGCTGATCGGCAACGTGTCGCTGCGGGTGCTGCCCACCGAGCGGCCGGACGCCTGGGAGGTGCAGGGCCGCGGTGAGCTGGCGCTGGCCATCCTGGTCGAGCAGATGCGCCGGGAGAACTACGAGCTGACCGTCGGCAAGCCGCAGGTGGTCACCAAGGAGATCGACGGCAAGACCTGCGAGCCGGTCGAGCGGCTGACCATCGACGCCCCGGAGGAATACCTGGGCGCGATCACCCAGCTCCTCGCCACCCGTAAGGGCCGGATGGAGCAGCTGGTCAACCACGGCACCGGCTGGATCCGGATGGAGTGGCTGGTTCCGGCGCGCGGCCTGATCGGCTTCCGCACCGAGTTCCTCACCGACACGCGGGGCACCGGCATCCTGCACCACGTCTTCGAGTCCTACGAGCCGTGGTTCGGCGAGCTGCGCACCCGCAACAACGGCTCCCTGGTCGCCGACCGGGCCGGCGCGGTCACCGCCTTCGCGATGACCAACCTGCAGGAGCGCGGTCAGCTCTTCGTCGACCCGACAACCGAGGTGTACGAGGGCATGATCGTCGGGGAGAACTCCCGCTCCGACGACATGGACGTCAACATCACCAAGGAGAAGAAGCTCACCAACATGCGGCAGTCGACCTCCGACGAGACCGAGAAGCTGGTCCCGCCGCGCAAGCTCTCGCTGGAGCAGGCACTGGAGTTCTGCCGCGAGGACGAGTGCGTCGAGGTCACCCCGGCCACGGTCCGGATCCGCAAGGTGGTGCTCGACCAGCAGCTGCGGGGCCGGGCCACCGCCCGCCGCAAGCACGCCGGCTGAGCACACCAGCACCCGACACCGGGCGCGTCGGCCGCTTGCGGCCGGCGCGCCCGTCGGTTTTTCCCAGGGGTACGCGGGCCAGCCCGACCGGCTGCCGCCGATCGGCTACGGTCACCGGCATGACCTGGGATGATCTCGACGCCCACCTGGACAGGGTGCCTGGCACCGTCTCGGCGTACGTGGGCCGACCCGACGCGCCGCCGACCTGGACCCGCCACCCGGACGCCGCCCACTACGCGGCGAGCACCATGAAGGTGGCGGTGCTCGCCGCCCTGCACCGCGCCGCCGAGGCCGGCACGCTGGACCTGGACACCCCGGTCCCCGTGGTCAACGAGTTCGACTCCGCCCAGCCCGGCGCGCCCCGGTTCTCCTGCGCCCAGCACTACGACAACGACGACGCGGTCTGGGACCGGTTGGGCGGCACGGCGTCGTTGCGCTGGCTGGCCGACCGGATGATCGTGCGATCCAGCAACCTGGCCACCAACCTGGTCATCGGGCACGTCGGGCTGCCCGCGGTGGCCGAGGTGTGGGCGCGCACCGGCGCCCGCACCAGCGTCACGGGCCGCGGCATCGAGGACTTCGCCGCCCGCGAGGCCGGCATCACCAACACGGTCGCCGCCGCCGACCTGGCCGCCCTGCTCGGCGCGCTGGCCACCGGGGCCGACACCCCGGGCCTGCTCGCCTCGCCCGCCGGCTGCACGGCCATGCTGGACGTCCTTCTCGCCCAGGAGCACCGCGAGGACCTGGCCGCCGGCCTGCCCGAGGGCACCCGCATCGCGCACAAGAGCGGTTGGGTACGCGGGGTCCGACACGGTGCCGGCCTGGTCCTGCCCGACGACGCCCCGCCCTACCTGATCACCGTCTGCACCACCACGGACCTGGCCGGCGGCGACGACGAGGTCGAGGACGACGCCTGCCGGCTGCTCGCACACATCTCCGCGCAGGTCTGGGCCGCCCGTCACCAGCTCTGACCACGACCCGCCGTTGCGGCTAGGCTGCTCGCACCCCCACCCCGGAGCCGCCGATGCCCCGCAGTCGCACCATCCTCATCGCCTTCCTCGTCGTGACGGCGGCGAACCTGCTGGCCAACGCCACCGATGGCCGCGTGGCCGAGGCACTCACCAAGCCGCTGCTGATGCCGCTGCTGGCCGCGTACCTCTGGCGGGCCGCCACCGAGCGCGGCGCCCGCCCGGACCGGCTGGTGCTCGTCGGGCTGGCCTTCTCCACCGGCGGCGACGTGTTCCTGCTCGGCGACGGCACCGGTTGGTTCATCGCCGGCATGGCCTGCTTCCTCGGCACGCACCTCTGCTACATCGCGGCGTTCACCCGACACGGCGCCGCGACCGCGCTGCGGCGTGCGCCGCTGCTCGCGGTCCCACTGACGTACGCGGTGCTGACCGTCGTCGCGCTGTGGTGGATGTGGGCAGGACTGACCGACGCCGGGCTCGCCGTGCCGGTGGCCGGCTACGCGCTCGCGCTGGCCGCGATGGCCACCACCGCCACCACCAAGGGCTGGCGGGTCGGTCTCGGCGCAGCGCTGTTCCTCGGCTCCGACCTGCTGATCGCCGCCGGGGTGGCCGAGGTGGCCCAACCACCCGGCGCACCCGTGCTGGTCATGGCGACCTACGCCGCCGGCCAGGCGCTGATCGTCCTCGGCCTGGCCGCCCGCGTCGGCACACCCCCGGGCGCGCCCGTCACTCCAGCAGTTGCGCCCGCAACGCGCTGAGGGTCTCGTCGGTCAACCCCAACCCGTCCCGCAGGTACGCGTCGAACGAGCCGTGCACCCGGCGTACCTCGTCGTAGCCGGCGTCGAGGTACTCGCCGCGGACCTCCAACACCGGCAGCACCGCGTCGACGTCCAGCTCCGGCTGCCGTCGTCGCATCGCCTCGATGATCACCGCCCGCAGGCTGTCGGTCAGCTCGTTGTTGCGCAGGTAGTCGGCGCGGATCGCCGCCTCGTCCACCCCGAGCGCCGTCAACAGGATGACGGTCAGCCAACCGGTGCGGTCCTTGCCGGCGGAGCAGTGGTAGACCAGCGGCAGGTTCTCCGGCTGGGCGGCCAGCCGCACCGCCTCCGCGAAGCCGACCCGAGCCGACTCGCCGGTCACGAACCACCGGTAGATGGCGGCCATCGCCCCCGTCGTGCCCTGCCGGGCCAGCTCCGCGTACGCGTTCAGGTCGTGGCCGAGCAGCACCGCCGACACGTACGTGAAGACCGGGTGCTCCGGGTCGTGCACCGGCAGGCACACCACCCGTGGCTCACCGGCCAGTCGATCCGCCGGGGCGACCTCGATCTCCGCGGGGGCGCGCAGGTCGAGCACGCACGCCGGCCCCAGCTTCGCGAGCACCGGCAGATCCTCGTCGGTCAGCCGACCCAACGCGGGAGTGCGGAGCAACTGCCCCGCCCGGACCCGCCTCCCGTCGGCACCGACGAGCCCACCCAGATCGCGTGCGTTCGGTGCACCTACCAGCTCCCAGCCCTGCCCGGTCATCCGGTCTCCCATCCCGACGTGCGCCTGCGTATAGGGTGCCTGACATGACGATCTCGGAGGTACGCACCCACCGGGTTTCGGCCCCCTTACACACCCCGTTCGTCACCGCGTTGCGTCGTACGACCACAGTGGACACCCTCGTGGTCGAGTTGGTCGACTCCGACGGCCGTTCCGGCTTCGGCGAGGCCCCCCAGGTGTGGCAGGTCACCGGCGCGTCGGTCGCCGGCGCACGGGCGTGCGTACGCGAACTGCTCGGCCCCCAGCTGATCGGCCGTGACCCGGACGACCTGGTGGCCCGGTGCGCCGAGGTGCAGCGCGCGGTGGTCGGCAACGAGGCGGCGAAGGCCGCGGTGGACGTCGCCCTGCACGACCTCGCCGCCCGGCGCTTGGGCGTACCCCTGGTGCGGTTGCTCGGGGGCACCAGGCTGCGGGTGCCGACGGACGTCACGCTCGCGGCGGGCGACGCGGTGGACCTGGCGGCGGCGGCGCGGCAGCGGCAGGCGGACGGCTTCGGCGTGTTGAAGTTGAAGGTCGGCACCGACGCGAGCACCGACCTGGACCGGGTCCGGGCCGTTCGCGCGGCCGTCGGCCCGGGGGTGCGGATCCGGCTCGACGCCAACCAGGGCTGGACGCCCCGGGAGGCGGTCCGGGTGATTCGGGGCATCGAGGACGCCGGCCTCGACGTGGAGCTGGTCGAGCAGCCGGTGGCCCGCTGGGACCTCGACGGCCTGGCCTGGGTGAGCGACCGGGTGTCCGTGCCGATCCTGGCCGACGAGGCGGTCTTCGGGGTCCGTGACCTGGTGGAGGTGATCCGTCGTCGGGCCGCCGACCTGGTCAACGTCAAGCTCGCCAAGTGCGGTGGGCTGCACCCGGCGCGTACCCTCCTCGAACTTGCCACCGCCCACGGGCTCGGCACGGTGGTCGGCTCCATGATGGAGAGCCAGGTCGGCATCGGTGCGGCGGCGAGCCTGGTCGCCGCGTACGGCACCACCGCGGTGCCCGACCTGGACGCCGCCTGGTGGCTGGCCTGGTCACCGGTGCAGGGCGGAATACGCTACGAGGGGGCGACCGTGGTGTTGCCCGACGCGCCTGGCCTGGGCATCTCCGGCCTTGCTGAAGCAAAGGTGCAGGCGCGTGGTTGATGAGCGTTGGTTTCTTTCATAGGGTTCCCTGGACAGCCGACTCGATCTGGGGGTTGACGTGAAGCTGCAACCGGGCCGCGAGGCCGTCGTCCGGGTCGCGGTGGCGACGCTGTGGACCTCCCCCGAGGCGGTCCGCCCGGTCGACCGTCCGGCGCTGACCGCAGGCGCCGACATCCTGACCTGGGTTTCCGGCCTGGACACCGACCAGCAGGTCGGCGACTGCGTGCTGAGCCAGCTCCTGCTCGGCGAGCGGGTCCTCGTCAGCGAGCTGCGCCCGGACGGCTGGGCCCGGGTCGTCGCCGTCGAGCAGCCCGCCGCCAAGCTGGACCCGCGCGGCTACCCGGGCTGGCTCCCCACCGAGCAACTGGCCCCCGTCGACCCGTCCACCGACACCGGCACCGACCCGCCGCTGGTGGTCGACTCCACAGTCACCGGGCTGCACGCCGCTCCGAACGGTCCGGTGGTGCTGCCCGGCGTCGTCGTCGGCACCCGCCTCGTCCCGGCCGGCCCCGCACGCGACGACTGGCGACCGGTGCACGTCCCTGGCCACGCCGCGCCGCTCTGGCTGCCCGACGACCACCTCGTCGCCACGTCGGCCGAGGCACCGGCCGCAGTGCAGGCGCTCGCGGTGGCGCAGCGGTTGCTGGACGTGGCCTACATCTGGGGCGGTCTCTCCGCGCACGGCATCGACTGCTCCGGGCTGGTGCACCTGGCCTGGCGGCGTTTCGGGGTGCTGCTGCCCCGCGACGCCGATGACCAGGCCGTCGCCACCACGCCGCTGGCGTTGGGGGCGGAACGCCCCGGTGATCTCTACTTCTTCGCCCGACCCGGCCGCAAGATCCACCACATCGGCATCGTCACCGCCCCGCCCGGTAACGGTGGCGAGCGGCGGATGCTGCACGCCTGCTACCGGCGGCGGCGGGTCATCGAGGAGCCCCTGCCGGCCGACCGGACCGCGACGCTGGTGGGCGCACACCGCGTCTGACCGGCCGGGCGCGTTTCCCGCACCCGGCCGGCGACACGTCAGCGTCGGGCGTCGGCCAGCTCGCGGCGCCGGTCCCGGGAGGACTTGATCAGGCTGGCGGCGGTGGCGATGCCCAGGGTGCCGAGGATGACCAGCAGCGACAGCCAGATCGGGATGTGCGGCGCCCAGCCGACGTGCTCACCACCGTTGATGAACGGCAGGGTGTTGTCGGCCAACGCCTCCAGCACCAGCTTGACCCCGATGAAGCCGAGCACGACGGCCAGGCCGTAGCTCAGGTAGATCAACCGGTCGAGCAGGCCACCGAGCAGGAAGTAGAGCTGACGGAGGCCCATCAGCGCGAAGACGTTCGCGGTGAAGACCAGGTACGGCTCCTGGGTGATACCGAAGATCGCCGGGATCGAGTCCAGAGCGAAGATCAGGTCGGTGGTGCCGATCGCGATCATCACGATCAGCATCGGGGTGAACAGCCGCTTGCCGTTCTCGTGGGTGATCAGCTTCGCGTCGTCGTAGCCCTTGGAGATCGGCAGCGCCTTACGGCTCCACCGGATCAGCAGGTTCTCGGAGAACTCGTCCTCGTCCGGCTCACCCTGCCGGGCCAGGTTGACCGCGGTGTAGATCAGGAACGCGCCGAAGATGTAGAAGACCCAGGAGAACTGCGAGATCAGCGCGGCACCGGCGGCGATGAACCCACCGCGCATCACCAGCGCCAGCACGATGCCGACGAGCAGGACCTTCTGCTGGTACTGCCGGGGCACCCCGAAGCGCGCCATGATGATCACGAAGACGAAGAGGTTGTCCACCGACAGGCTGTATTCGGTGAGCCAACCTGTGTAGAACTGCCCCGCGGAGCTGGCGCCCGAGGTCAACCAGACACCAACGCCGAAGATCAGGGCCAGACCGACGTAGAAGGCGACCCAGAGGCTCGACTCGCGCACACTCGGCTCGTGCGGGCGCCGACCGATGATCAACAGGTCGATGAGCAGGACCGCAGTCAGTGCGACAAGCGTTCCCGCCCACACCAATCCGGACACGTCCAACGTTCATTCCTCCGGCAGACACGCGGCGTCGCGCACACCGTACGCCCCCGGAGAGGCCGGTGTGCCGCTGTCGCTCACTCTGGTGACTGTCGGAGGTCTCTTCCGCCGCCGCCCGCGAACGGAACGGCGACCTACGGGGCCGGGTCGGGTCGCCGTGGTTCCGACGATCGACCGTGCTGACGACTCCGTCGCGAAGGAATACTCCCCTCCTCGGTGACCATTGTTGCCCACCACGCGCCGTGATCACACCCCGGGCACCCGGTGGCGCCAACCACCCCTCGCCGGGGAATACCGGGGGCAGCGCCCGCCGCGTCAGACCGCCGCGTCACACCCGCTGTGGTGTCCTAGGAGGCTAGTGCAGGTCGGGTGCGGTTATCGGGTCGCTGAGCGACCGGCAGTCAGTCAGCGCATGCGGCGGCGGGCACCGTCGACACCGGAACAGACCCCGCGGCACCGCCGACGCGGCCCGCCATGCGAGGCTGTCCGACATGGTGCTTGAGGTCGCGCTCATCGACGTACTGCCCGGACACGAGGACGCGTTCGCCGCCGCGTACGCCGAGGGTCACCCGGTTCTCGCCGGGGCAACCGGCTGCCGGTCCGTGCGGATGACCCGGGGCATCGAGTCCCCGACCCGGTTCGTGCTGCTCGTCGAATGGGACTCGGTCGAGGCGCACGAGGAGAACTTCCGGGCCACCGAACGGTTCGAGCAGTGGCGGGCGTTGATCGGGCCACACTTCGCCGGGCCGCCCGTGGTCGAGCACTTCCTCGACGTGCCGGCCTGAGCCTGCTGTCGTACCCCGCGGTTATCGTGCCCTGCGCACGCGCCGGCCGCCGGTCCCGACGGGCTCGGGGGCGCCGGGCCCGGTGGCCGCGCGGCGCGGCTCCTACTCGCCGACGCGGCGGGCCAGCACGGTGACCGTCTCCTCCGGTGACAGCGCGGCCGCCAGCAATGCCTCGGTCATCCGCTGGTAGCGGTCGACGTCGAGCACGGTGGCCAACCGCACGTCGGTGGTCAACGCCTCCAACATCACCGTCCGCGGGTCCGCCGGGTCGGGAAAGGCATAGCAGGAGTACGGGGTGAGCGGGTGCAGCCCACCACCGGCCGCCCCGGGGGGCAGCAGCCGCACCGTGACGTGGGACAGCCCGGTCACGGCGACCAGATGCCGCAACTGTTCACGCCAGACCTCGTCCGGCAGGTCCCCCCTGTCGCAGACGGCCTCGGCGAGCACCGCCGTGTAGCGCGGCGGATAGGCCCGCCGCAACACCTCCTGCCGCAGCGCCCGGGCGCGCACCTCGGCCTCCACGTCGACCTCGGGCGTGAGCTGCGCGCCGGCCGCGACCAGCACCCGGGCGTACGCGGGCGTCTGGAGCAACCCCGGCACGATCGCCGGCTGGTATTCGACGATGTCGGCGGCACCCGCCTCCAACTCGGCGTAGGTGCGCTGCCGTTCGCTCATCTCGCCCAGCGTCTTCCACCAACCGCGGCTGGTCGCCGCGTCCCGGGCGATCACGATCAGCGCGTCCCGGGCGGGCGAGGGCACCTTGTAGATGTCCAGCAGATCGAGCACATCGGCGAGGTCAGGACGGCTCTGACCCAGCTCGATGCGGGACAACTTCGACGTCGAGGCCCAGCCCAGCCGGTCGCAGACCTGTTCCAGGGTCAGCGCCTCGCGCCGGCGTAACTGGCGCAACTCTGCGCCGAGACGTGCACGTCGAATGACAGGACTTGTTGGCAGCGGCATCCCGGCCTCCCCACCGAGGGAGAGTACGCAGGACGATCACCCAGTGCAATAGCTCGCTCGCGCACCGCAATCAGGGGCCATGGCACCGTCCGGCGGTCGGACCGGCCATCGTCCGGCGTTTCCGCACGTCAGGCGGGGTGTCGAGCCTTGCTGTCCAGTCCCGCGCACCCGGAGTCCCGCGCACTCGGAGTCCCGCGTGCGACGGGGCACTGCGGTGCGGTGCGGCGCGGCCCTGCGGTGTTGTGCCGCCCTGCGGTGCTGTGCGGCCCGGGAGTGCGGCCCGGGAGTGCGGCACGCGCGGTTGGCTCAGGGCCGGTAGGTGCCGAAGGACCAGACGGTGCCGGCCAGGTCACGGGCGGCGTAGTCACGGGAGCCGTAGTCGGTGTCGAACGGCTCGCGCGTGATCTCGGCACCGGCGGCGCGTGCCCGGGCGCAGTGGGCGTCGACGTCCGGCACCGCCACGTAGACCGACCAGTCGTCGTCGGCCGGTCGAGGTGCCGCGTCGGCCCGACCACCCAACATGATCATGCCGCTGTCGAGGACGAGTTCGGCGTGCACGACAGTGCCGTCCGGCGCCTCGTGCACCGAATGCACCTGGAAGCCGAAGGCGGAGCAGAGCCAGTCGATGGCGGCGCGGGGATCGGGGTAACGGAAGATCGGGTAGATGGTTCGCATGACCCGATTCTGCTGCCGGCGGCCCCGATCCGGATTGGACGAATGTGACCTCGGCGTCGCCTGCCGACCGGGTGGTGTCAGCCGGCCGGAGCGCGTGCGGCGAGCAGGGCGGCCGGAGTGGCCCCCGCGAACTGGCGGAAGTCCCGAATGAGGTGGGACTGGTCGTAGTAGCCGTAGCGCGTCGCCACCGTGGCCCAGTCGACGGCGCCCACCTCGGGCTGATCGGCGCCGACCGGCGCCCCGGCGGTCGGTCCGACGTCGGTGAGCACCGCGTACGCCCGCTGGAAACGCAGCAACCGGGCGGCCATCTTGGGTGGCAGACCAACCTCCTGCCGGAACCGGGACGCGAGGTGTCGCCGGCTCCAGCCCAGCTCGTCGGCCAACACACCGACACTCCCCTGCCCACCGCCGGAGACGAGCCACCGCCACGCCCAGTCGAGCCGGGCGTCGACCGGAGGGGACGCCGCCAGCCGGGCCGCGAGGACCTGGTCGAGCAGGGCGAACCGCTCCGGCCAGCCGGGCGTCTCCGCGAGCCGGCCACGCAGCCGATGCAGCCAACGGCCCGGGAGTTGCCCGACATCGACGGCCCGGTTGGTCAGCTCACTCAGCGGCAGGCCGAGCAGCCGTCGGGCGGTCAGTGGGGCGAGCAGCAGCTCGACGCCCTCCCCCACACCCACAGTGCGCGTGGTGCACCAGCCGTCGAAGGTGCCGGCCACGAACGAGTCGACCATCGTGACGCCGCGCTGCGCGCTGCGCGGGTCGGTCACGTCCAGCGGAGCGCCCCAGCCAAGGATCAGCACCACCAAAACGCCCGCCGACTCGCGGCGCACCAGCGGGATGTCCGCCCGTTGCCGGTAGCCGACGTACCGGTCGACGAACGGACGCAGGCTGACCTCGGGCAGGCCGAGGACGAACTCGTCGACCGGTGCCACCGCAGTCAACCCCGCCCGCCCTTCGCACGGTCGCGATCCGGCCGGCCGCGCCCCGGGGAGCGCTGATGGCCGGCCGAATGGCTGTCACTTCACGCCGGCGGCGTCCATGCCGCGCAGCTCCTTCTTCAGGTCGGAGACCTCGTCGCGGATCCGAGCCGCCAGCTCGAACTGCAACTCGCGGGCGGCGGCCAGCATCTGGTCGTTGAGCTCCTGGATGAGCTGGGCCAGGTCGGCGCGGGCCATCCCCTCCCGTGATGGGGTGGTGGTGGCGGACCGGCTCCGGCTGCGGGTCTCCTTGACCGGCGCCTTGCCTCGGGACAGCTGACGCACCGCGCCACCGACGCGGGAGTTTTCGGTGTCCTCCGCCTCGCGGTAGATGTCGTCCAGGATGTCGTGGATCTTCTTACGCAACGGCTCCGGGCTGATCCCGTGCGCCTCGTTGTGCGCGATCTGCTTGGCCCGACGCCGGTCGGTCTCGTCGATCGCCGCCGCCATCGACGGGGTGATCTTGTCGGCGTACATGTGCACCTGACCGGACACGTTACGGGCGGCCCGGCCGATGGTCTGGATCAACGACCGGCCGCTGCGCAGGAAGCCCTCCTTGTCGGCGTCGAGGATCGCCACCAGCGACACCTCGGGAAGGTCCAGACCCTCGCGGAGGAGGTTGATGCCGACCAGCACGTCGTAGTCGCCCTTGCGCAGCTCACGCAGCAGCTCCACCCGGCGCAACGTGTCGACCTCCGAGTGCAGGTAGCGCACCCGGATGCCGTTCTCCAGGAGATAGTCGGACAGGTCCTCGGCCATCTTCTTGGTCAGCGTGGTGACCAGCACCCGCTCGTCGCGGTCGGTCCGTAGCTTGATCTCGTGCATCAGGTCGTCGATCTGGCCCTTGGTCGGCTTGATCACGACCTGCGGGTCGACCAGACCGGTCGGCCGGATGACCTGCTCGACGAACTCGCCCTGGGCCTGCTCCATCTCCCAGGTGCCGGGGGTCGCGGACAGGTAGACCATCTGGCCGACCCGCTCCAGGAACTCGTCGAAGCGCAGCGGCCGGTTGTCGGCGGCGCTGGGCAGCCGGAAGCCGTGGTCGATGAGCATCCGCTTGCGGGACGCGTCGCCCTCGTACATGCCGCCGATCTGCGGGATGGTCACGTGCGACTCGTCGACCACCGTGAGGAAGTCGTCGGGGAAGTAGTCGAGCAGGGCGTGCGGCGGGCTGCCGGGCAGCCGCCCGTCCATGTGCATCGAGTAGTTCTCGATGCCGGAGCAGAAGCCCACCTGCCGCATCATCTCGATGTCGTAGGTGGTGCGCATCCGCAGCCGCTGCGCCTCCAGCAGCTTGCCCTGGCGCTCCAGCTCAGCGAGGCGCTCGGCCAGCTCCACCTCGATGTCACGGATCGCCCGCTCCATCCGCTCCGGACCGGCCGCGTAGTGGGTGGCCGGGAAGATCACCAGCTGGTCGACCTCGCGGACCACGTCACCGGTCAACGGGTTGAGGTAGTAGAGCTTCTCCACCTCGTCACCGAAGAGCTCGATGCGGACCGCCAGCTCCTCGTACGCCGGGATGATCTCCAGTGTGTCGCCGCGGACCCGGAAGGTGCCCCGCTGGAAGGCCATGTCGTTGCGGGTGTACTGGATGTCGACCAGCCGGCGCAGCAACTGGTCGCGGTCGAGCTCCTGGCCGATCTGCACCTTCACCGCCCGGTTGAGGTATTCCTCCGGGGTGCCCAGACCGTAGATCGCCGAGACGGTCGCCACCACGATCACGTCGCGGCGGGTGAGCAGCGACATCGTCGCCGAATGCCGCAGACGCTCGACCTCCTCGTTGATCGAGGAGTCCTTCTCGATGTAGGTGTCGGTCTGCGGGATGTAGGCCTCAGGCTGGTAGTAGTCGTAGTACGAGACGAAGTATTCGACAGCGTTGTGCGGCAGCAGCTCGCTGAACTCCTTGGCCAGCTGCGCGCAGAGCGTCTTGTTCGGGGCGAGCACCAGGGTGGGGCGCTGCAGCCGCTCGATCAGCCACGCGGTGGTGGCACTCTTGCCGGTGCCGGTCGCGCCGAGCAGCACGGTGTTGCGGTCGCCGCGCCGAACCCGACGCTCAAGATCGTCGATGGCCGCCGGTTGGTCGCCGGCCGGCTGAAAGTCACTGACGACCTGGAAGCGGCTGTCCAGCCGAGGAATGTCGAGCGCCATACCGTCAACGGTACGCCGGAGGTCCGACAGGAACGGCCGTCACGCCAGTTACGTGATCAGCTTCAATATTCCCATTGTGTGGCCCATGTCACCGGGACTACCCTCTTCATGTAGGCCGCTCGCGGCGGCCGACCGGGCAGGTGGCCAGGCCGTCACATCACGGCCGGTCGCCCCCGGCACTGCGGTCGCAGCACCCGGCTCGCCCGGCGTGCGCACCCGTGTGGTCGCGCTCGAGGCGCAGACCGGCCGCCGCGAGCGCCCCTGCTCGTCACCCCGACGCCTCCCCGCCCGTTTCATCTCCGTGGACACCTCTCCGACCCCGGCACCCGACACCACTCCCCGCGGCACGCCCCGGCTGGACGTCACCGCCGCCGAGCGGCCCAACTCCCCCAAGGTCGGGCGGTCAGGCAGCGGGCGGCACCGCTCCGGCACCGCCTCAGAGACCACCCGGAGCACGGACACCGGAGTCGGTTCCACCACCGGCCGGCCCACCGACGCCCGCCGCGCCGCCACCGACCGCCCGACCGACTCCGCAGCCAGGGCCAGTCGACCTGCAAACGCCCGCTCGGCCAGCCCAGGCCCGCCCGCCGCCGCTCAGCGAACCGCCAGTGGGCGCAGGCCCGAGAAGGACCGGACCACCGCCGGCCAGGTGCCCACGGAGATCCGGGCCACCACCGGCGACGGGCCCACGGAGAACCGGACCACCACCGGCCAGGGCCCCACGCAGAGCCGAACCGCCACCGGGCGAGGTCCCGGGACAGCCGGGACGACCACCCGCCGCGAGGCCACTGCCGAACCCTCCACCGACACGGCGGACGCCACGGGCCCGGCCCCGGTCAGCCGCCGCAGACGTACCCTGCTGCTGTTGCTCGTCCTGACCGCCGCGACGTCCGCGACGGCGCTGGTGCTCGGGTTGTTGAGCTGGGCGCCCGACCCGCCCGAGCCGACCCGGCCGCTGACCCTCGCGGAGGGCGAGCGACTGGCCGCCGTGCGGGTCACCAACCTCCGGGACCTGCGCGCCGGAGTCCGCATCACCGCCGGCGCCGACGCCGCCCGGATCGAACTGGTGGGCTGGGTGGACTGGTCGCGGTCACTGCTCTACCTCGACGTGGGTGGGCCGGGCGCGGGCGCCGAACGCGGGCTGGTGCAGCGGGTCGGCCCGGTCCTGGTCATCCGACCCGACCCGGCAGCAGTGCCCACCCCCGCCGCGCCGCCCCTGCTGCCTCCGGCGGACCGTTGGCGGCTGCACCGACTGGCACCCGGGACGAACCTGGCACCCGTGCTCGACCTGCTCCTCGACCTCGCCGCCGACCGCCCGGACCAGACCCAGGCGGTGCCCGGCAGCGGTGCGCGTTGGATCGCTCAGGACACCGTGGCGGCCGGTCCGGTGGACGTCCTTGAGGCGTCGCTGCCGACCGGACCGCCACGCCGCAGCCCGGCTTCCGGCAGCACGGTGGCACCCACGCCGAGCGCCGCGCCGGCGAGCACCGACCCGAACGGGCAGACCCGGTTCTGGCTCGACCAGGACGCCCGACTGCACAAGCTGGTGACCCGCTTGCCCGGCGTCGGCCCGGTCACGATGATCCTCAACCGGGCGGACCGGCCGACGCTACGTCCGGTGGACGCACTCGGCGGCCGGCCCGGACTGCCCCGCGCGCTGACCGACGCCGAGCGGCGTCGACTGGACCGGTTGCCGGCCCGGCTCCGGGCCCAGCGCGGTGCGACGATGACGCTGACCGCGCCCGTTGGCACGGACACGAACCTGCGGGGCGCCGGCTGGGTGAGCTGGACCACGGGTACCGCGTACCTCGCGGTTGCCGACCTGGGCGTGCCGGACCGCCGGACCCTGCTGCGGCGCGACACCGCCGGTCTGGCCCGGGCGGATCTGCCGGCGGCCGCCGCCGGTGGCGGCACCGCGGAAGCGCCCGGCCGACCACCGCTGCCGCCCCCGGCCGGGCCCTGGCGGGCCCAGCGATCGGGCGGCGACGACCTGAACGTGCTGGTCGAGGCCGCGGTGGCCGCCGGGTCGGTCGGGCCACCAGGAACGGCCCTCCGGGTACGCGAGGACGTCACCGCCGGACGGACCGTGGACGTCGTCGAGGTGGGCCCGGCCGACGCCCGACTGCGTTACTGGATCGACCGCGACGGGTCCCTACGCCGGCTGGAGCTGCACACCGACGCCAACGCCTGGGCCCAACTGGACCTCCAGCCCGCCGTGGTGCCCCGACTGATTCCAGTGCCCCGCCCGGCCGCCAAGCCTCGACCCACGACACCTCGGCCCCGCTGAGCGATGGCCCTCAGGGGCGCCAGCCGGTCTGCTCGGCCCACTGCTCCGCCCGCAGGTACTCCTCGTCGAACCACGGGTCGCGGGCCGTGCCCGAATCGCCAGCCTCCGGTGCGGCGTCGACCAGGTCCCTCTTGAGCAGCAGGTATGCGGCCCGCTGATCCGGGTCGGCCCGCAGGTGGTCGCGCATCAGCAGCGCGTACCGCCAGCCCGGCGAATCGGCCACCCGCACGTGCAGGCGAACCGGGCGGGCCGGGTCCGCGCTGCCGTGCAACCTCTTCTCCCACCGACCGCTGCCGGCCGGGCGTGGGTCGTCCCACCAGTGCCCCGGCACCCGGGGGAACCCGGCGTTCGCCAGCCGGTCGACCAGCGCCCCGTCGGCGTCGACGAGGCTGCGCACGGCCACCTGCACGTCGATGACGTCCTGGGCGGCGAGGCCAGGCAACGCGGTCGAGCCGATGTGGTCGATCCGCAGGGCGTCCGAGCCGAGCGTGTGCCGGATCCGGGCGGCCAGCCGCTCGTACTGCTCCGGCCAGCTCGCGTCGGTCCCCGCCGGGTCGACCCGGCCCGGCAGGACCACCCGCCGCTCGCGCAGATTGTCCTCGTAGGGCAGCAGCCGCTGCCGCCAGAGCTCGTCGACGGCGTCGTGCAGATCCGCCAGGCTGCCGTCGTTGGTCAGCACCACGTCCGCGGCGGCCCGTCGACGGGCGTCGTCGGCCTGGGCGGCGATCCGCCGCTCCGCCTCCGCGCGATCCATCCCCCGGTCGCGCGCCAGCCGCTCCAGTCGGGTCGTCACGGCCGTCTGCACCACGATCACCAGGTGGTACGTGGGCGCGAGCCCCACCTCGACCAGCAGCGGCACGTCGTTGACGACGATCGCGCCGGGTGCCGCCGCAGCGGCCAGCTCTGCGGTGCGAGCCCGAACCCGGGGGTGGGTGATCGACTCCAGCCGACGGCGGGCCTTCTCGTCGGCGAACACCACAGCGCCCAGCGCGACACGGTCCAGCGCACCATCGTCGTCCAACACCGCGTCGGAGAAAGCCGTAACGATCTCGGCCAGTCCCTCGGTGCCCGGCGCCACGACCTCCCGGGCCACCTGGTCGGCGTCGATGAGCACCGCGCCCCGCTCGACCAGCCTCGCGGCCACCGCGCTCTTTCCCGACCCAATCCCGCCGGTCAACCCCACTCTCAGCACCCGACCAGTCAACCGGATCCCCGAGCCCGTCGCCAAACCCGCCGCCATCGTCCCGACCGACCCGGCCCTGCCCGCCTCGTCTCGGACCGGGCTCGCCTCGGACCGGGCTCGCCTCGGACCGGGCTCGTCGAGAGGTCCGGGCTGCTCCCACAACGAGCGGGCCTCACCCACGGCGAAGGCCCCGCCCCCAGCGATCCGAAGATCGCGAGGACGGGGCCCGTCGTCGTTCAGCGGGTCACTTACCGCCGGCGAGCTTCTCCCGCAGTGCGGCGAGCGCCTCGTCGGTGGCCAGCGTGCCGGCCGGCTCCTCGGCCTGCCGGCTCGGGGCCGGGCTGGACGAGGAGGTGGTGCCACCGCCACCGCCGCCACCGGCAGCGGCCGGGACGACCGGAGTCGGGTTGGCAGCGGCCTCGGCGTCGGCGGCCCGAGAGGTCTGCACCTGCTTGGTGTGGGCCTCCCAGCGCAGACGAGCCTCGGCGTACTGGTTCTCCCAGGTCTCGCGCTGCTTGTCGTACCCCTCGAGCCACTCGCCCGTCTCCGGGTCGAAGCCCTCCGGGTAGATGTAGTTGCCCTCGGTGTCGTACGTCGCGGCCATGCCGTAGAGGGTCGGGTCGAAGTGCTCCTCGCCCTCGACGAAGCCCTCGTTGGCCTGCTTGAGCGACAGCGAGATCCGGCGGCGCTCCAGGTCGATGTCGATGACCTTGACCATGACCTCGGAGCCAACCTGGACGACCTGCTCCGGGATCTCCACGTGGCGCTCGGCCAGCTCGGAGATGTGGACCAGGCCCTCGATGCCGTCGTCCACGCGGACGAACGCACCGAACGGAACCAGCTTGGTGACCTTACCCGGCACGATCTGCTGGATCGCGTGGGTGCGGGCGAACTGCCGCCACGGGTCTTCCTGGGTCGCCTTCAGCGACAGCGAGACCCGCTCGCGGTCCAGGTCGACGTCCAGGACCTCGACCTCGACCTCCTGGCCGACCTCGACAACCTCGGACGGGTGGTCGATGTGCTTCCAGGACAGCTCGGAGACGTGCACCAGACCGTCGACGCCGCCAAGGTCCACGAAGGCACCGAAGTTGACGATCGAGGACACGACGCCCTTGCGGACCTGGCCCTTCTGCAGCTTGTTGAGGAACTCGGTGCGCACCTCGGACTGCGTCTGCTCCAGCCAGGCCCGGCGGGACAGGACCACGTTGTTGCGGTTCTTGTCCAGCTCGATGATCTTGGCCTCGAGCTCACGCCCGACGTACGGCTGCAGGTCGCGCACACGACGCATCTCGACCAGGGACGCGGGCAGGAAGCCCCGCAGCCCGATGTCGAGGATGAGGCCGCCCTTGACCACCTCGATGACCGAACCGCGGACGACGCCGTCCTCGTCCTTGATCTTCTCGATCGTGCCCCAGGCCCGCTCGTACTGTGCCCGCTTCTTGGAGAGGATCAGACGACCCTCCTTGTCCTCCTTCTGGAGGACCAGGGCCTCGATGTGGTCGCCAACCGTCACAACCTCGGCGGGGTCCACGTCGTGCTTGATCGACAACTCCCGAGAGGGAATGACACCCTCGGTCTTGTAGCCGATGTCGAGCAGGACCTCGTCCCGATCGACCTTGACGACGGTTCCTTCGACAATGTCGCCGTCGTTGAAGTACTTGATGGTCTCGTCGATCGCGGCGAGGAATGCCTCCTCGGAACCGAGATCGTCGTGGGTGACCCGGGTGGCGCTCGAGGGGGCCTCGATGCTGCTCGTCATGTGGGCGGTTGCTCCGGTCGGTGGGTTGTCACAGCAGGCTGGTGTCGCAGTGACCTGTTCGCGCCAGCGGATCCGCCGCCGGGCACACCGAACGATCGCCTAGTGAGATCATGATGTGGCTCCGACGACCGCGTACCTGCTCCCTGCCGAGGCAACGCGATCCGCGAGCGCATCGTCTAGCCTACCGTGCGCATTACCACAGCGTGCAAGCCCTCCCGGCTTCTCTCCGTGCGGTGACCTGCGAAAGGCGAACAATCGCCCGTAAACGGCCTCTCCTGTCTCGTGCGTCACAGCAGCCCCAGCCGTCGCATCATCCAGCGGACATGTGCTCCGCGTGATCGACCCGGTTTCCTGAACATCGGCGTGTCCCACCGGCCCGGACACCGCGACTTCACCGAACCCGAGTCGATCAGGCGTCACCGCGCGAGGAGTCGCAGGATCTCGGACGCGCCGCCGTACCGAACGGGGCGATGGGGCCTAGCGTGAGCGCCGTGGATGACGACAGCCGGGTCACCCGGCGCCGGGTGGGTGACGCCGAGGCCCGGCGGGCCAACCGCGGCTGGTGGGACACCGACGCCGACGACTACCAGGCCGAGCACGGCGCGTTCCTCGGCGACGTGGACTTCGTCTGGTGTCCGGAAGGGCTGCGCGAGGCCGACGCCCGGCTGCTGGGTGACCTGTCCGGGCGGCGGGTGCTGGAGGTTGGTTGCGGCGCGGCGGCCGCTGCCCGCTGGCTCGCCACCCAGGGTGCCCGGCCGGTCGCCTTCGACCTGTCCGCCGGCATGTTGCGGCACGCCGCCAAGGCCGCCGACGACACCGGGGTACGCGTACCGCTGGTGCAGGCCGACGCCCTCGCCCTGCCGTTCGCCGACCGCTCGTTCGACCTCGCCTGCACAGCGTTCGGGGCGATCCCGTTCGTGGACGACTCGGCGGCCCTGCACGCCGAGGTGCACCGGGTGCTGCGCCCCGGGGGGCGGTGGGTGTTCTCGGTGACCCACCCGATGCGCTGGATCTTCCTCGACGACCCGGGTGCGGGCGGGTTGACGGCCGTCCACTCATACTTCGACCGCTCCCCCTACGTGGAGCAGGACGAGTCCGGCGTGGCCACCTACGTCGAGCAGCACCGCACCCTCGGCGACCGGATCCGTGAGCTGGTCGGCGCCGGGTTCCGACTGCTGGACCTGGTGGAGCCGGAGTGGCCGGAGGGGCACGAGGGGATCTGGGGGCAGTGGAGCCCGCTGCGCGGTCGGCTCTTCCCTGGTACCGCCATCTTCGTCACCGAGAAGCCCGCCGACTGAACGCGCCGCCGTGATCGAGTTGATCCAACCGTTCGGCATCAGGCTGCCGGGCCGGCCGGTCGTTTCGCCCCACCCGTGTCGGGTAGCCGAGGAGCATGGCCGAACAGAGATTCCACCAGGGCGACCATGTCTCCTGGTCGGCCCACGGCAGCCGCGCGTACGGCGTGGTGCAGGGCACGATCACCGAGCGGACACGGATCCGCGGGCGAGCCGTGAACGCGGCCCCCGATGACCCGCAGTACCGGGTCCGCAGTGACGGAACGGGCCGCGACGTGGCCCACCGCCCTGAGGCGCTGCGTCATGAGCAAGGCTGACGACCCCGGCCGGGACACCTACCGGGAGTTCACCGAGGCGGTGAACATGAAGCCCGGCGAGCTGTCCACATGGCTAGAAACCGACGAGTCGAAGCAGGTTGGCTGGCACAAGGGCGGCCGTTCCGGTGGCGGCGAGTCCGTCGGCCACGAGTCCGGCCGGAAGATCATCAACCTGTTGCGTCGTAAACGCGGCGACCTGTCCGAGGGCGACTACAAGCACATGCGCAAGGTGGTCGGCTACGTCCGACGGCACATGGCGCAACGCCCGTCCGGCAACGTCCGCGACACCAAGTGGCGCTGGTCCCTGATGAACTGGGGCCACGACCCCCTGAAGTAGCCCGTGAGCACGCCCGAACCACGTCACTCCACGCCAAGATCCGCACAACTTCGGCGAAGTTGGTGCCTCAGACCCCCGCGACCCAGCACTTTCCCCGAAGTTGCGCGGATCTTGGGCCGGCGTCGGCGCACGGAAGCGGGCCCAGCGTGGACCTTGCGATCAAGAAAGCGGCGCCCATCGGCGCGCACGACGCGGACCTGGCGACCCGGCGTCAGCAGACGGCGACGAAAGCAGCGCGGACCTGGAGATCAAGGGCGCTGTCCACCAGGCCGAGCTGGACCGACCGCAGAGACCTCGTCGGGTTTCGGGGCAGCCCGACCCGCGCAGGGATCAAGCCTGACCGCCCGGAGCGGGTCGGGCTGCCCCGGAACCCCCAACCGCGACCAACCCCGGAGCCCAACCGCGACGAAACCCGGAACCCGAACCGCGACCGCCAAAGGCTCAGTGGTCAGCGCTGTTCCAGTCCCGCCCCTCGCCCACGGACACCTCCAACGGCACCGACAGCGGGTACGCCCCGCCCATCTCGTGCCGGACCAGTGCCTCCAGAGCCTCCCGCTCACCGGGGGCCACCTCGAAGACCAACTCGTCGTGCACCTGCAGCAGCATCCGCGAGCGCAGCCCGGCCTCGCGCAGCGCGGTGTCGACGTGCAGCATCGCCACCTTGATGATGTCGGCCGCGGAACCCTGGATCGGGGCGTTGAGCGCCATCCGCTCGGCGATGTCGCGGCGCTGCCGGTTGTCGCTGACCAGGTCGGGCAGGTAGCGGCGGCGGCCCAGGATGGTGGAGGTGTAGCCGTCCTGACGGGCCCGGGCGACCACCTGGTGCAGGTAGTCGCGCACCCCGCCGAACCCGGCGAAGTAGTTTTCCATCAGCCCGCGCGCTTCTTCGGTGTTGATCCCGAGCTGCTGGGACAGGCCGAAGGCGCTCAGCCCGTACGCCAGGCCGTAGTTCATGGCTTTGATCTTGCGGCGTTGGTCGGGGGTGACCTGGTCGAGCGGCACCCCGAAGACCGACGAGGCGGTGGTGGCGTGGAAGTCGGCGCCGGAGTTGAAGGCGTCGATCAGCGCGTCGTCCGACGACAGGTGCGCCATGATGCGCATCTCGATCTGGCTGTAGTCGGCGGTGAGCAGGCATTCGTAGCCCTCTCCCACCACGAAGGCCCGGCGGATCCGCCGGCCCTCTTCGGTGCGGATCGGGATGTTCTGCAGGTTGGGCTCGGTGGACGAGAGTCGACCGGTGGCCGCCACCGTCTGGTTGAAGGTGGTGTGGATCCGGCCGTCGTCGGAGACCGACTTGAGCAGACCGTCCACTGTCGACTTGAGCTTGGCGACGTCGCGGTGGCGCAGCAGGTGGGCCAGCACGGGGTGCGGCTGCTGCGCGTAGAGCCACTGCAGGGCGTCGGCGTCGGTGGTGTAACCCGTCTTGATCTTCTTGGTCTTCGGCAGGCCCAGCTCGGTGAAGAGGATCTCCTGCAGCTGCTTGGGCGAGCCGAGGTTGAACTCCCGGCCCACCGCCTCGTACGCGCCCTGAGCGGCGGCCTTCACCTCGGCGGCGAAGTGCGCCTCCAACTCGGACAGATAATGCGTGTCGGCGGCGATGCCGGTGCTCTCCATGCCGGCCAGCACCCGCATCAGCGGCAGCTCGACCCCGGCCATCAGGCGGGCGGACTGCTCGCCGTCGCGGGACAGCTCGGCGTCGATCGCGTCGGCCAGGTCGAGGGTGGCCCGGGCCTGGAGCATCAGGTTCTGCTCGACCACACCCTCGTCGCCCAGCCCGTCGAGGGTGAGCTGGCCGGACTCCGGGACGTCGACGCGCAGCTCCCGGTGCAGGTAGCGCAGCGCCAGGTCGGTCAGGTCGTAGGACCGCTGGTCGGGGCGGGCCAGGTACGCGGCGATCTGGGTGTCCCGGACGATGCCGGCGAGCTGCCAGCCGTGCGCGGCGCAGGCCAGCACGGCCGGCTTGCTGTCGTGCAGCACCTTGGGGCGCTGCTCGTCGGCCAACCAGCTGGCCAGGGCGCCCTCGTCGGTCGGGTCGAGCGTTGCCGGGTCGACCCAGGCCGCCGCACCGCCGGCGGTGGCCAGCGCGAGACCGGTGATCGAGGCGGTGTGCCGGCGGTTGGGGCCGGTGTCGAGCTTGACCGCCAAACCGACGGGGGTGCCGGTCGGCGCGTGCGTGGTCAGCCAGCCGGCCAGCGTGCCGGGCTCGGTGAGCACCTCGCCGGTGAGGTCGAACCCGGACTCGGCTTCCGGCTCGACCGCCTCCAGGTACTGGTAGAGGCGGTCACGCAGGATGCGGAACTCCAGGGTGTCGAAGACCTGGTGCACGGCCTCCCGGTCCCAACCGGTCCACCGGGCGTCCTCCGGGCGCAGCGGCAGCTCCAGGTCGGAGACCAGGCAGTTGATCTCGTAGTTGCGGATCACGTCGGCGAGCCGCTCGCGCAGGCTGTCGCCGGCCTTGCCCTTGATCTCGTCGGCGCGGGCGATAACCCCCTCCACGCCGCCATACGTGATGATCCACTTGGCTGCGGTCTTCGGGCCGACGCCGGGGATGCCGGGCAGGTTGTCGCTGGTCTCGCCGACGAGCGCGGCGAGGTCCCGGTACTGCTGTGGCGGAACGCCGTATTTCGCCTCGATCGCCGCCGGGTCCATCCGGGCCAGGTCGGAGACGCCCTTGCGCGGGTAGAGGACGGTGATCTGGTCGTCGACCAACTGGAACGCGTCCCGGTCGCCGCTGCTGATCAGCACCGTCATGCCCTGGTCGCGGGCCTGGCAGGCGAGCGTGGCGATGACGTCGTCGGCCTCGAAGCCCTCTTTCTCCACCACTGGGATCTGGAGCGCGGCCAGGACCTCCTTGACCAGGCTGACCTGCCCCTTGAAGTCGGTCGGGGTCTCGCTGCGGCCGGCCTTGTACTCCGCGTACTTGTCGGTGCGGAAGGAATGGCGGGAGACGTCGAAGGCGACGACGATGTGGGTGGGCTGCTCGTCGCGCAGGACGTTGATCAGCATCGAGGTGAAGCCGTAGACCGCGTTGGTCGGCTGACCCGTCGTGGTGGAGAAGTTTTCCACAGGCAGGGCGAAGAAAGCCCTGTATGCCATGGAATGTCCGTCGACGAGGAGCAGGCGCGGCGTCGTAGCTGTCACGGCAGCGACTCTAGCCCGTCGCACCGACATCCCTGGCCGGCGGCACCGGGTGACACGACGCCGAAACGGCGTCCGGCCCGAACGCCGACGGCCGGCCACCCCGTGCAGGGGTGACCGGCCGTCGCTCGGATGGCTCAGGCCACGCCGAGGTACGCCTCCTTGACCGACGGATCGTGCAGCAGGTCCTGACCGGACCCCTCCTTGACGATCCGACCGGTCTCCAGCACATAGCCGCGGTGTGCCCGCGACAACGCCTGCTGGGCGTTCTGCTCCACCAGCAGGATGGTGGTGCCCTGCTGGTTGATCTCCGTGATGATGTCGAAGATCTGCCGGATCACCAGCGGGGCCAGACCCATCGACGGCTCGTCGAGCAGCAGCAGCTTCGGACGGCTCATCAACGCCCGGCCGACCGCGAGCATCTGCTGCTCGCCGCCGGAGAGCGTGCCGCCGGCCTGCTTGCGCCGCTCGGCCAGCCGCGGGAAGAGGGTCAGCACCCGCTCCAGATCGGCGGCGATGCCGGCGGAGTCCCGCCGGGTGTACGCCCCCATGTCCAGGTTCTCCATCACCGTCATACCCGGGAAGATCTGCCGCCCCTCCGGCGACTGACACAGCCCCCGGACCACCCGCAGGTCGGCCCGGAGCTTGCTGATGTCCTCACCATTGAAGGTGATCTTCCCGTTGGCGAGCGACCGGGTCCCGGAGATGGCCCGCATCGTGGTGGTCTTACCGGCGCCGTTCGCGCCGATCAGGGCCACCACCTCACCCTCGTTCACGGTGAGGCTGATGCCGTGCAGCGCCTCGATCCGGCCGTACGCGACGGCGACGTTCTCGAGCTCAAGCAGCGTCATCGGCTGGCTCCCCCAGGTATGCGGCGATCACCTTCGGATCGCGGCTGACCTCCGCGGGCGCACCCTCGGCGATCTTGCGGCCGAACTCCAGCACCACGATCCGGTCGGTGACACCCATGACCAGCCGCATGTCGTGCTCGATGAGCAGCACGGTCAGGCCCATGTCACGGATGTTGCGGATCAGGGAGAGGAGCTCCTCCTTCTCCGCCGGGTTGAAGCCGGCAGCCGGCTCGTCCAGGCAGATCAGCTTCGGCTCGGTGGCCAGCGCGCGGGCGATCTCCAACCGGCGCTGGTAGCCGTACGGCAGGTTGCGTGCCTCGTCGTTGGCCCGGTCGGCGATGCCGACGAAGCGCAACAGCTCGAGCGCCTTGGCCTCGGCGGCCCGCTCCTCGAGGATGTGCCGGGACAACCCGAACGTCTTGGCGAACGTCCGGCGAATCTCCTGCCACGACCGCTGGATGCCCGACTCGGCGGTGACCTGCGGCAACTCGTGCTGCTTTGGCCTGCGCCGAGGCAACCGGAAGAGCGCCCCGGGCACGCTGGTCTTGTGCCGGGAGTCGGTGCCGACCATGACGTTCTCCAGCGCCGTCATCTCCGGGAAGAGACGGATGTTCTGGAACGTCCGGGAGATGCCCAGCTGGCTGATCTGGTGCGGCTTGCGGCCGGTCACCTGCTGGCCCTGGAACCGGACCGCTCCGGAGGTCGGCTTGTAGACCCCCGTCATCACGTTGAAGCTGGTGGTCTTGCCGGCGCCGTTGGGCCCGATGAGACCGAGGATCTCGCCCTCGTAGATCTTGAAATTGATCTTGTCGAGGGCCACCACGCCGCCGAAGCGGAGCGTGACGTCGTCGACTTCGAGCAGTACCGACCGGGGCCCCGGCTGGGCCGGGATCTTCGGCGCGGACGTGCTGGTGATCTGGTCAGACATGAGCAGGCGCCTCCTCTGCCTCGGCCGCGCGGTCCTTCAACTCACGGGCCCGCCGCCGGCTGGGGATCAGGCCCTGCGGACGCAGGATCATCACCAGCACCATGGCCAACCCGAAGACCAGCCACCGGTAGTCGGCGAAGTCGCGGAACCGCTCCGGCAGGTACGCCAGCAGGACCGCGCCGAGCGAGACGCCGATCATGTTGCCGGAACCGCCGACCACGACCATGGCGACGAAGAGGATCGAGAGGTTCGCGTTGAACTGGGTCGGGTCGATGAACGCGTTACGGCTGCCGAAGAGGAAGCCCGACAGGCCACCGAGCGCCGCGCCCATGGCGAACGCCCACAGCTTGAACTTGAACGGATACACGCCCATCACCGCGGCGGCGTCCTCGTCCTCGCGGACCGCTAGCCACGCGCGACCGACCCGGCTGTGCTCCAGCCGGCGAACCAGGATCACCATCAGCAGTACGAAGGTGATCGCCAGCCAGTACCAGGGCTTCGCGTCGATCAGACCGAAGACCTTGTTGTCCGCCGACGGCGGACCCTCCGGACCCGGAATGGCCGAGATACCGACCGGACCGTTGGTGACGCCGGTGGCGTTGCGGGCGACGATGCGGATGATCTCACCGAAGCCGAGCGTCACGATGGCCAGGTAGTCACCGCGCAACCGAAGCGTCGGCCAACCCAGCAGCACACCGGAGATCATCGTCAGCACGATCGCGAGCAGGAGACAGATCCCCCAGGTCACCGCCCAGGTCGGCGGCAGGTTGAACTCCTGCTGGATCCACTTCACGACCGGCGAGTTCACCGAGCCGAAGAGCGCCACGCTGTACGCGCCGATGGCGAAGAAGCCGATGTAGCCGAGGTCGAGCAGGCCGGCGAGGCCGACCACCACGTTCAGACCGATCGCGACAAGCACGTAGATGGCGCAGATGAAGAGCACACCCGCCCAGTTGTTGCCGCCCTCGATCGAGTCGGTGCGCAGGTTGTTCAGACCGGGGATCATGAGACCACCGGGCAGCTTGCCCAGGTACGGCAGGTGGTAGACGAAGACGAGCAGAGCCACCACACCGATGGCCTTCTGCCACTTCGGCAGGGCCTGCCAACGGTCGCTGACCGAGGTCAACAAACCGACCCGGCGGCGGTCTGCGGAGCGAATCTTGTCGATCATGCGCGGGCCCTCCCGAGCGACTCACCCAACAGGCCGGTGGGCCGGAACATCAGCACCACGATCAGCACCACGAAGGCGATGACGTCCTCCCAGTTGGACGCGAAGAGCGTCGCGCCGTAGACCTCGACGATGCCGAGGAAGAGGCCACCCAGCAGCGCACCGCGCAGGTTGCCGATGCCGCCGAGGACCGCTGCGGTGAACGCCTTCAGGCCGAGCACGAAGCCGATGCTGTTCTGCGTGAAGCCGAACCGCATGCTCCACAACAGCGCGGCGGCGCCGGCCATGATGCCTCCGAGCACGAAGATCAGCATGATCACGCGCTCCTGGTTGACGCCCATCAGCGCGGCGGTTTCCGGGTTCTGGGCCACGGCCCGCACACCCCGGCCGTACCGGGTGCGATTGATGAACCAGTCCAGCACCGCCATCATGGCCACGGCCGCGACGAAGACGATGAGCTGGATGTTCGTGATCGCCGTGTTGCCGATGGTGAAGAGGGTCTCCTGCTGGATGATCGTCGGCATACCGACGATCTGCCGCGGCCGGCCGAACACATCCGGCAGGGCGCCACCAAGCAGCTTGGGCAGGACCTGCCCGAACAGCTCCACGAAGACCAGCGACAGACCGATCGCGGTGATCAGGAAGATCAGCGGCGGCGCGTTCTTGCGTCGCAACGGCCGGTACGCGATCCGTTCGAGCGCCAGGGCCGTGCCGCCGGAGGCGACCGCCGCGACGACCAGACCGAGCACCAGGAACAGGATCGCCTGGCCGATAGGCGGGTTATTTTGCACCCCGAGCTGGTTCCAGAGGATCAGCACCGCGAAGGTACCGACCATGAACACCTCGGAGTGCGCGAAGTTGATCAGGCGAAGAACGCCGTAGACGAGGGTGTAGCCGAGGGCGATCAGGGCGTAGATCGCACCCTTGGACAGGCCGTCGACCGTGTGCTGGCCGAGATGGCCGATCAGTTCATCGAAATGCACCGGGGGTCTCCTTGAATCGAGTGCGGCCGGGGTGAAACACCCCGGCCGCACTCCATTGCGTGGGGCGTCAGCTGAGCTTGAGCTCCTGCAGCGCTTCGATGGCCTCGCCCTTGATCTGGTAGGCCCAGATGACGACCTTCGACGGGTCGACGTCACCCTTGGAGTCGAACTTGATGTACTTCGACACACCCTGCTTGTCGTACGACTTCACGAACGCCAGGATGTCCTCACGGCTCTTCTTGCCAGCCTTGAAGGCGTCCAGGTAGATGGTGGCGCCGTCGAAGCCTTCCGCACCGTAGGAGCCCGGCGGGATGCCGAACTTCTTCTGGTAGTCGGCGGAGAAGGTGCCGCCGGCCTTGTCAGCCGGGAGGCACGGGCAGGTGATGATCGCGCCCTCGGCACCGCCGGAGGCACCCTTCGGGAACGCCGTGTCGTAGAGACCGTCCGGACCGACGAACTTGGCGTTGACGCCAGCGGCACGCATCTGCTTCACCAGCGGGGCGGCCTCACGGGTGTAGCCGCCGTAGAAGACGAAGTCAGCCTGCGAAGACTTGATCTTCGAGACGGTGGCGTCGAACTGCGTCTGCCGCTCCTGGATCTTGTCCTTGTTCACGACCAGCGGGCCGAGCTGCTTGCCCAGCTCGTCGGTGATACCGGCGCCGTAGGCGCTGGCGTCATCGACCATGAAGACCTTCTGCGCGTTCTGGGTCTTCAGGTAGCTCGCCACCGCACCGGCCTGCGTGCTGTCGTTGCCGACCACGCGGTAGAAGGACGTGTTGCCCTTCTGGGTCAGGTCGGTCCGGGTCGCCGACGGGCTGACCATCGCCAGGCTAGCGGCCTGGTAGATCGGCATCGTCGCGTCCGACTCACCGGAGAAGTGACCACCGATGACACCGAGGAACGAGTTGTCCCCCGCGATCTGGTTCGCGAACGGGGTCGCCACCGCAGGGTCACCCTGGGTGTCGAACTCCTGCATGGTGACCTTGCAGTCCGCGTTCGCCGCGTTGAACTGCTCCACGGCGAGCTTCGCGCCGTTCAGCGACGGGATCACCAGACCCGCGTTGTCACCCGTGAACGCGCCGAAGATCGCGATCTTGCCACCGCAGTCACCGGACGCGGTTCCACCCTCGCTGCCACCCGAATCCTGGCAACCAGCCGCGACCACCAGGGTCGCGGCGAGCGCAACGGTGCCCAGCGCCCGTACATAGCTTCGCCTCACGGCTTCAGACCTCCTCCAGATGCGGACGCGGCTGACCCGTTGCGACGGCGACAGCAGCAGACCGCAATTCCACCCACCCCGCAGGGACTGCCCCTGCGTTACGGCTCGTGATGGCGGAGCGTACCGACACCGCATACCGTCCCGGAAGACCTGAACGCTGGGTCTGCGAAACCGTTACGAAGACGTGGGCAATCATGTCGATGTCCGTAACAGGTGAATCCGCCGGACGGTCCTTAAACCCACGCCCGGTCGCAGTCCGCCCGGACCCGCCCGGACCGGGCACTGCTGCCGAAAAAGCCGATTGACCTGCGGAAACGTCTCAGCGGACCGCAACCGGACCCGTGCACCACGTGAACGTCGGCGTTCAGACGCCCACACCGGCCGCCCACCACAGCCCGGCCCGCGTCCCATCGTCGGCCGCCAACCACCACCGGTCACCCACCGCCACCAGCGTCACGTCCCGATCAACACCGGCCGGCACATCGAGCGGCGCCGTGACCTCCCGCCACGACCCACCCCGGTCCGACGACACCCACACCGAGTGCCGCGCCCCGTCCGTCACCGCGGCGAACAACCGATCCCCGGACGACACCAGCGACGTCACACTCTGCACCCCGGCCCCGGCCCGCCGCCCGAACGTCCCGGCGGACACCCAACTCTCCGCCTCCTGCCGCCAGGCGCCGAACACCGCCCCACGCAGACCGACCGCCACCGGCACCCCGCCGACCAGCACCACCCGCTGCAACTCCTCGTACTCCGAACCGCCCGGCAGCACGGTGCGCCGCCACGACCGCCCGTCCGGTGACGACCAGACCGCCGGGTCACGGTCGATCCGGCCGGCCGGCAGAAGGCCGCCCACCGCCAACCAGCCCGACGACGTCGCCACCGAGTCGAACGCCCAGGTCACCCCCACCGCGTCACTCGCCAGCTCCGGCGCACCCTCGACCAGCGCGAACTCCGCCGCGTCCGGCGACGACACCCAGGAGGCCGCGCCCGCCGAACGGTTACCGACGATCAACCAGCCCTGCGCACCCGCCGTCAGGCGGGAAACGTTCACCGCCGTCGGCCCGCCGTACGTCTCGAACGACGCCTGCACCTCGACCAGCGCACCGTCGGCCACCTGCCGCCAGGTGCTCACCCGCGGGTAGCCGTGCGCGCCACCGACCTTCGCGCCGATCAGCGCCGCCTTCCCGTCCCGGCAGGCCACCGACAGGAACACGTTCTGCCGACCGTAGAAGGACTCCGCGCGAACCGGCAGCAGCGTCCAGGTCGTACCGTCCACACTGGTCCAGGCCGCCGGACGCGTGCCGCCCTCGGCGTCGACGACGCCACCGACCACGAACCACCGATCCGCGCACGACGCCGCGTCACGTATCAGTGGACGCCCCGCACCGCCCGGCGGCGCCGGCAGCGTCAGCGGCTGCCAAGCCGGCCGCAACGCCGGCGCGGCGGGCGTCGCCGACCCCGCGCCGTCGGGCGCGGTCGACCCGTCGCACCCGGCAAGCACCAGCGTGAAGAGGCCGAACACCGCGATCACCCGTCGGACGGACATCCGCCGATGCTAACCATCGGAGGCCGCTCACGGCGGCCCACACGGCCCGTTGTCGCGCGAAGCGCTCAGACGGTCGGCTGCTGCGACACCTCGCCGCCAGCGGTCTCCGCGAGGATCCGCTCGGCGACCTCCTTCATGGTCATCCGGTGGTCCATCGCCGTGCGCTGGATCCACTTGAACGCCTGCGGCTCGGTCATGCCGTACGTGGTCATCAGCGCGCCCTTGGCGCGCTCCACCGCCTTGCGGATCTCCAGACGGTCGGTCAGGCTCGCGACCTCGGCCTCCAGGGCCGCGACCTCGGAGTAGCGCGACAGCGCGATCTCCACCGCCGGGACCAGGTCACTCTTCTGGAAGGGCTTCACGAGGTACGCCATCGCGCCCGCCGCCCGCGCCCGCTCCACCAGATCACGCTGGCTGAACGCGGTCAGGATGATCACCGGTGCGATCCGGGCACCGGCGATGCGCTCGGCGGCGGCCAGCCCATCCATGATCGGCATCTTGATGTCGAGGATGACCAGGTCGGGCTTCAACTCCTCGGCGAGGCGAACGGCGGTCTCGCCGTCGCCGGCCTCCCCCACCACCTCGTAACCCTCTTCGACCAGCATCTCGGCGAGGTCCAGCCGGATCAGCGCCTCGTCCTCGGCGATCAGTACGCGCCTGCGCTCGGTATCCGTCGGCATCTCAGCCACCAGCCCTACCCCCACCAGTTCGAACGCGTCACCCGCCCAGCCGGGTGTCACCGCCCTCAGCGTAGTAGGTAACCTATGGGAGGCCACCAGAGCATGCGGCCAAGCGTCCCCGTATTCCAACCGGCAGAGAAGCGGAGCTCAAACCTCCGACAGTGTGGGTTCGAATCCCACCGGGGGCACCAAAAGTGTCGTACGCCTGTTCCAAAATCGTGTTGTGCACCCACCTGAACTGCGCCTACAGGCCCGCGCCCTCCGCGCTCACGGACACAACATTCACGCAGTAGCTCGCACGCTCTCCCTGCCATACGCGACGGTCTGGCACTGGTGCGTCGATCGACCCGAACCGGTGAAGCGCGGCACTGAGCTACGGTGCTTCCGATGCCGGCCGGATGTCGAGAATCCGACGGAGCCCGCCGCCTATGCCTACCTGCTCGGTCTCTACCTGGGCGACGGTCATCTGGCCATGTCACCAAAGGTCCCGGTGCTCCGAATCGCTTGCACGGCCATCTATCCGAATCTCACCGACGCGTGCGAGGCCGCCATGCTCGCGGTGCTCGCCGCGCGTGTGCAGAGGATCCCCAAGCAGGGCTGCATCTCGATCGAGAGCAGTGGGGCGCACTGGCCGTGCCTGCTCCCGCAGCACGGCCCCGGCAAGAAGCACGAGCGCCCGATCGTCCTGGCCGACTGGCAGCGACCGATTCTGGAAAACCACCCCGGCGACTTCCTGCGTGGCCTGTTCCACTCCGACGGCTGCCGCGTCGCCAACCGGGTCACAGTGCGCGGCAGGGCGTACGTCTACCCGCGGTACATGTTCGTCAACGAGTCGGCCGACATCATGCGGCTGTGCCAGTGGGGCCTCGACCTGCTGGCCATCGACTGGCGGATGAACCGGCGCAACTCGCTCTCGGTGGCGCGACGGGGCGCGGTCGCCGCGTTGGACCGGCACGTGGGCCCGAAGTCCTGACCGCAGCCCGCGCGGATCACGCCGACCGTGGGAGCCTGGCCGCCAGGCGGCAGCGGGATCGACGACAGGGGTGGGAACTGATGCGCGTGGTCATCTTCGGTGCGACCGGCATGGTCGGCCAGGGCGTGTTGCGGGAGTGCCTGCTCGCCGACGACGTGCGGGAGGTGCTGACTGTCGGTCGCCGGTCGACCGGTCGGCAGGACCCGAAGCTGCGGGAGCTCACGGTCGCGGACGTGGGTGAGTTGGCTGCGGTGCGCGCCGAGTTGACCGGTGTGGACGCGTGTTTCTACTGCCTGGGCGTGTCCTCGCTGGGTCTGGACGAGGCGGCGTACACGCGGGTGAGCTACGACTACCCGCTCGCGGCGGCACGGTTGTTGGCGGAGGTGAGCCCGGAGGTCACGTTCGTCTACGTGTCGGGCCAGGGCACCGATTCGTCGGGTCGGGGTCGGGTGATGTGGGCGCGGGTCAAGGGTCGGGCCGAGAACGCGATCATCGAGTTGCTGCCCAACGGCTACGCGGCGCGTCCCGGTTTCATCCAGCCGACCTACGGGGCGGTGTCGAAGACCCGGTTGTACCGGTTCGGGTACGCAGTCGCGCGGCCGCTCTTTCCGGTGTTGCGTCGGTTGCTGCCGAACCAGGTCACCACCACCGACGGGATCGGTCGGGCGATGCTGCGGGTGGCTCGGCAGGGCTCGTCGCGTCGGGTGTTGGGCAACCGCGAGCTGCGCTGACCGGGCCCGTCAGGCGATCGTGTCGAGGGCCTGGGCGAGGTCGGCGCGCAGGTCTTCGGGGTCTTCGAGACCGACCGAGAGCCGCAGCAGGGCGGCGACGGGTTTCGCGTCGCCCTCGACGGGTCGGTGGGTGAGCGAGGCGGGGTGCTGGATGAGGGTGTCGACGCCGCCGAGGGAGACGGCGTGGGTGATGAGGCGGCAGGCGCTGGTGACGGCGGCGGCGGCGGGTGCGCCGCCGCGTACCTCGAAGGCGAGCAGGCTGCCGGGTCCGGCCATCTGCCGGCCGACCAGCGCCGCCGGGTCGTACACCGAGGGGTGGTGCACCCGGTGTACGGCCGGGTGGTCGGCGAGCCAGCCGGCGAGTTTCTCGGCGCTGGCCTGTTGGGCGCGGACCCGCAGCGGCAGGGTCTGCAGGCCGCGGTGCAGCAGGTAGCCGCCGAGTGGGTGCAGGATCGCGCCGGTGACCGCGCGGACCTGGCGTAGTCGCGCGGCCCAGTCGGCGTCGCAGGCGACGACGCCGGCGAGCACGTCGCCGTGCCCGCCGATGCTCTTGGTGGCGCTGTGCAGGACGAGGGTGGCGCCGTGTCGGGCGGGTTGTTGCAGTACGGGGGTGGCGACGGTGTTGTCGACGAGCAGCGGGACGTCGCCGGCCGCGGCGGCGAGGGCGGCGATGTCGACCAGGTCGAGGGTGGGGTTGGCGGGTGTCTCGACGATGATCAGCGCGGTGTCGGGGCGGATGGCGGCGGCGACCTCGTCGGGGCGTGCCCAGGTGACTGTGGTGCCGAGCAGGCCGGTGGCGAGGACGTGGTCGGTTCCGCCGTAGAGGGGCCGGACGGCGACGACGTGCCGGCGGTCGTCGCGGGCGGCGGCGAGCAGGGTGGCGGTGAGGGCGGCCATGCCGCTGGCGAAGGCGACGGCCTGGGCGGTGCCCTCCAGTTCGGCGAGGGCGGTTTCGAAGCGGGCGACGGTGGGGTTCCAGAGCCGTTGGTAGACGGCGCCGCCCTCGGCGGGGAGGGTGCCGCCGGTGGCGAGCTGCTCGTACGCGGCGCCGCCGTCGTCGACCGAGGGCAGTGGGTTGGTGGTCGACAGGTCGATGGGTGGCACGTGCACGCCGAGGGCGCGTAGGTCGTCGCGGCCGGCGTGTACGGCCCGGGTGTCCACCGTCATCATGCCGGTAGCGTCGAACATCTACCGCCTGGTGGGCAATGGTTCGGCAGATCATTCTGTCGATCGGCTTGGTTTTGGTGGCGGATTCGGGCGATGATGGCGGTATGCCTCCTGAGCCGAACGATGTGCGGCCGTATCCGGCCCTGGACGAGGTGGACCGCGCGATCCTGAGCGAGCTGGCCGCTGACGGTCGTCTGCCGAACAACGCCCTCGCCGAGCGGGTGGGGGTGGCGCCGTCGACGTGTCTGACGCGTACGCGGGCGCTGCGCGAGCGTGGCGCGATCCGTGGTTTCCACGCCGAGGTGGATCCGGCCGCGCTCGGCCTGCCGTTGCAGGCGTTGGTGTCGGTGCGGCTGACGGCGCACGAGCGGGCGGCGGTGGACGCGTTCCGGGCCCGGTCGGTGCGACTGCCGGGGGTGGTGTCGGTGTTCCATGTGGCCGGCGCGGAGGATTACGTGCTGCACGTGCGGGCGGCGTCCGGTGACGCGTTGCGGGACTTCGTGCTGGACCATCTGGCGGTCGACCCGGTGGTGCAGCACACCCAGACCAGTCTGATCTTCGAGCAGGCGCGCGGAATGGGCTGAGCAGCGGGTGAGCTGGCCGACGAAAACCCGCGTGGCGGAACAAAGCCGCCCATTGACGGGTTGGTTGACCTTGTGATCACCGTACCGTTGTCTGTTCTTGATCTTGCCCCGGTCGCCAAGGGCACCTCCGCTGGCGCGGCGTTGCAGGCCACCACCGAGCTGGCCCGACGCACCGAGGAGCTGGGCTACCACCGGTTCTGGGTGGCCGAGCACCACAACATGCCGGCGATCGCCAGCTCCGCGCCCGCGGTGCTGCTGGCGCACCTGGCCGCGAACACCTCGACGATCCGCCTCGGGTCGGGTGGGGTGATGCTGCCCAACCACGCGCCGCTGGTGGTGGCCGAGCAGTTCGGCACCCTGGAGGCGCTGCACCCCGGTCGCATCGACCTCGGCATCGGCCGGGCGCCGGGCACCGACCAGGTGACCGCGCTGGCGTTGCGGCGCACCATGGAGGGCCTGTCGGCGGAGGGCTTCCCCCGCGAGCTGGCGGACCTGATGAACTACTTCAGCGGGGAGAAGCCGGGGCAGATCATCGCCACGCCGGGTCACGGTGAGCAGCCGGCCGTGTGGCTGCTGGGTTCCAGCGGTTTCAGCGCCCAACTCGCCGGTCTGCTCGGCCTGCCGTTCTCGTTCGCGCACCACTTCAGCTCGGCGAACACCCTGCCTGCGCTGGCCCTGTACCGGCAGAACTTCCGGCCGTCGCAGTGGTTGGACAAGCCGTACGCGATGGTGGCGGTCAACGCGGTGTGCGCGGAGACCGACGAGCGGGCCGAGTGGCTGACGGGGCCCAGCGCGTTGTCGTTCCTGAAGTTGCGCT
Source organism: Micromonospora sp. A202 (assembly GCF_006715105.1). Lineage (NCBI taxonomy): Bacteria > Bacillati > Actinomycetota > Actinomycetes > Micromonosporales > Micromonosporaceae > Micromonospora > Micromonospora sp. A202. The sequence continues at coordinate 4,718,511 of NZ_VFMP01000001.1, forward strand.
CGGGCCGGCCGGAGCCGCTGTCGACGCCGGAGGAGGCGGCGGCGTACCCGTACTCGGAGTTCGAGAGGGAGTTCGTCCTGCAACGCCGCGACGGTCAGGCGATGGGTTCGCCGGAGACGGTGCGCCGACAGCTGACCGAGTTGATCGAGCGCACCGGCGCGGACGAGCTGATGCTGACCACGCTCGTGTACGACGTCGAGGACCGGGTGCGGTCGTACGAGTTGATTGCCGAGCAGGTGGCGGGCGGTCTGCACCGGGCGGCGTGAAACACGATCTTCACGTCAGCGTCACCAGGCCGACCCGGACGGTGCCTAATGTTGGTGCCGGTGGTGGTACGGGATTCTCGGTCGGGACGGGTCGAGAATGCCGCGGTGTGGCGCACCGGGCCGGAGCTGAGCGGATTCCGCGGCTGCGGCCCGGTGCCTGCCACCCTAGGCGGCCCCGTTCGGGACCACCAGGGGTCAGATCAGCGTAGGTAGATGTTCGGGGTGGGTGGGTCGGCCATCCCGTTGCCGATGAAGAACCCCGGGTGTGGCGGTTGGTTGTAGGCGGTGTTCTGCCACGCGATCGCCACCCGATACTGCGGGTCGTGCATCAGGGTGTGGATCCGGGTGCTGGTCGGTGTGGGCGTGCTGTAGATGCGCAACGCCCGACTGTCGGTGGTTCGCCAGATCACCTCCTCACGCCAGTCGCCCAGGATGTCGCCGGAGAGCGCCGGGGTGGACTTGGTGCCGTTGTTGGACGCCACCCCACTGCCGGTGAGCAGCCGGGTGTCGCCACCGGTGCCGTACTTGTCGATCTTCGTGGCGTCGACCAGTTCCCGCACCGGGTCACCGTCCCACCAGGCGAGGAAGTTCGCCGACGACGGCTTGCGGCCGACGTTCTGCCCCCGGGTGTTGGCCAGCCCGGTGGCCGCCGACGACCAGGACTCGGCGCCGGGGCTGCCGGCCCAGATGTCCGCGGAGACTCCCCGGCCGTTGTCGCCGGAGGCCGGCGTGGACCAGAGGACCTGACCGGTACGGGCGTCGGCGAAGTAGGAGCTGGGCTTGCTGGCGTCCTCGTCGACCTTGAACACCTCCAGGCCGGCACGGCCCGGGTCGAGGTCCCCGACGTGCATGGCGTCGCCGTGCCCGTTGCCGGTGGAGTGCAGCAGCCAGCCGTTGTCGTCGATGGTGGCGGCCCCGTAGACGATCTCCTGCCGGCCGTCGGAGTCGACGTCGGCGACGGAGAGCTGGTGGTTGCCCTGCCCGGCGGCGGCACCGTTGCCGGAGGCGTTCGAGTCGAACGTCCAGCGCTTGCGCAGCGTGCCGTCGCGGAAGTCCCAGGCGGCGATCACCGCTCGGGTGTAGTAACCCCTGGCCATGATCAGGGAGGGGCGCTGCCCGTCGAGGTAGGCGGTGCCGGCGAGGAACCGGTCCACCCGGTTGCCGTACGAGTCGCCCCAGGAGGAGACGGTGCCGCGCGGCGGGTCGTAGTTGACGGTGGAGAGCACCGCGCCGGTCTGCCCGTTGAACATGGTCAGGTACTCCGGACCGGACAGCACGTAGCCGCTGGAGTTGCGGTGGTCCGCCGACGACGAGCCGATGACCTGGCCGGTGCCGGAGCGGGTGCCGTCGGCGGTCTTCATGGCCACCTCGGCGCGGCCGTCACCGTCGTAGTCGTACACCTGGAACTGGGTGTAGTGGGCGCCGGCGCGGATGTTGCGGCCCAGGTCGACGCGCCACAACCGGGTGCCGCCGAGGGTGTACGCGTCGACGAGGACGTTGCCGGTGTAGCCGGACTGGGAATTGTCCTTGGCGTTGGACGGCTCCCACTTGAGCACGATCTCGTAGCTGCCATCGCCGTTGAGGTCACCCACCGAGGCGTCGCTGGCGCTGTAGCTGTAACTCTCACCGCTGGGGGTGCTGCCGCCGGCCGGGACCTGCAACGGCACATCCAGGTAGCCCGCGCCGAACTGCAACGCCGGTGCCGACGCCGCCTGCTCGGCGCCGCCCACCACGGCCCGCACGGTGTACGCCGAGCCGGCCGCCGCGCCGCTGTCGAGGTAGTTGGTGGCGCCGGTGATCGGGCTGGCGTTGACCTTTGTCGCCCCCCGGTAGAGGTTGAACGCGACCCCGGAGGTCTCGGTGCCGAGCAGCCGCCAGGAGACCAGGTTGCCGCTTCCGGAGCGGACACTGATCAACCCGCGGTCCAGGTTCTCCATCTGCAACACGCCAGCCGACGGCGGCGGAGTGGTCGGCGGTGGCGTGGTCGGGGGTGGGGTGGTCGGGGGCGGCGTGGTCGGTTCGCCGGTGGGTGGGGCGCCGGTGCAGGTGGTGCCGTTGAGCGCGAAGCTGCCCGGCACCGGGTTGCTGCCGGTCCACGAACCGTTGAAGCCGAACGTGGCGGTGCCGTTGGTCGCGATGGCGGCGTTGTGGTCGACGTTGCGGGCGGTGACCTGGGCACCGGACTGGGTGACGGCGGCGTTCCACGCCTGGGTGACCTGTTGCCCGGCGGCGTACGACCAGGCGAGGGCCCACCCGTTGACCGGGTCGCCGAGGTTGGTGACGGTGACGTTGGCGCCGAAACCGCCCTGCCACTGGTTGGTGATCTGGTAGTCGACCCGGCAGCCGACGGCGGCGGCCGAAGCGGCGACCGTGCCGAGGGTGCCGGCCACGACGGCGGCGGCCGTCGTACCGGCGAGCAGGATCAGCCGATGTCTGGACGGGTGCATGGACTGCCTCCGGGGATCCGGTGATGATCGCTGCGGCCCACTGACCCTGCCCGGGAAGCACAGTGGACCGGCCCGGCCGCGACTGCGGCGGACGGCGATCTGATCGGGGTTGAACGCCCTGGAACTCACGGATCCGGCTCACCGCGCATCGTAAGGCAAGCGCTTTCCGGTACGCAACATCGACGACCGTCGTTCCTTTCCGGGTCTTGCCCCGACAAGCGCCACCTGATCAACTCGTGGGTGTGAGCGCCCCACACATGAGCCCCGACGAGTTCCGCCGAGCCGGCCACGCCGTCGTCGACTGGATCGCCGACTACTGGGCGACTGTCGAACAGCGACCGGTCGCCCCGTCCGACCCGCCGGGCATCGTCGTCGCCGCCCTCCCCGCCACGCCACCGACCACCGGCGGCGAACCGGTCGAGGCGGTCCTCGCCGACCTGGACTCCATCGTCGTACCGGGGCTGACCCACTGGCAGCACCCCGGCTTCTTCGGCTACTTCCCGGCCAACACCTCCGGCCCGAGCGTGCTCGGTGACCTGGTCAGCTCCGGGCTCGGTGTGCAGGGCATGCTCTGGGCCTCCAGCCCGGCCTGCACCGAGCTGGAGACGGTGATGATGGACTGGCTGGCCCACCTGCTGGACCTGCCGCAGCGGTTCCGCTCCACCGGCAGCGGCGGCGGGGTCATCCAGGACTCCGCCTCCTCGGCGACGCTGGTGGCCACCCTGGCCGCACTGCACCGGGCCAGCGGAGGGCGCTGGCGCGACACCGGCATCGACCGGCGCTACCGCGCCTACACCTCCACCCACGGCCACTCCTCCATCGAGAAGGCCGTACGCATCGCCGGGCTGGGCAGCGACGGCGTCCGTTCCATCGCTGTGGACCCGGACACCCAGGCGCTGCTGCCCGACGCGCTGCGTACGGCGATCGAGGCCGACCTGGCCGCCGGCGACGTTCCCGCCATCGTGGTGGCGACCATCGGCACCACCTCGACCACCGCCATCGACCCACTGCCCGAGATCGGGACGATCTGCGCCGAATACGGGATCTGGCTGCACGTCGACGCCGCGTACGCGGGCTCCGCCGCCGTCTGCCCCGAGCTGCGGTGGTCGCACGCCGGCCTGGAGCACGCCCATTCGTACTGCTTCGACCCGCACAAGTGGCTGCTCACCGGCTTCGACTGCGACGCGTTCTGGGTGGCCGACCGCGCCGAACTGATCGAGGCACTGACGGTGCTGCCGGAGTTCCTGCGCAACGCCGCCTCCGACTCCGGCGCGGTCATCGACTACCGGGACTGGCAGGTGCCGCTGGGCCGGCGCTTCCGGGCCCTGAAGCTGTGGTTCGTGCTGCGCTGGTACGGCGCCGAAGGGCTACGGGCCCACATCCGCTCCGGGGTGGCGCTCGCCGCCCAGTTCGCCGATCGGGTGCGCGCCGACGACCGCTTCGAGCTGGCGGCGGCACACCCGTTCTCACTGGTCTGCTTCCGACTGCGCGCCGACGACGACGTCAATGCCGCACTGCTGGCCCGGGTGAACGACACCGGGCGGGTGCACCTGACACACACCCGGGTCGCCGGCCGCTACACGCTGCGCATGGCCATCGGCTCCCCGCAGACCACCGAAGCGCACGTCGACGAGGCCTGGACGCTGCTCGCCCACGCGGCCAAAGACCTGCTCAGCCCCTGACGCCCTCTCCCCCGCCGCCGCACCGCACCCCGCACCCCGCACCCCGCACCCCGCACCCCGCACCCCGCACCCCGCACCCCGCACCAAGATCCGCGCAACTTCCCGGATGTTGCTGTCTCCGGCGCGCGGAGGCAGCAACATCCCTGATGTTGTGCGGATCTTCCGCGCGATCTTGACGGGTCAACCCCGGAAAGCGCGGCGTTGATCGTCGAGCGGGTGTGGCGGGCGTTCAGCGCGGGTTGGGCGTACCCGTCGCGGCCAACTCGCCCGCGACCACCGCGGCCGGACTGGCGGGAGCAGCAGGAAGGGCGTCGGGGGTGGCCTCGGCGGTCGCTGCTTCGGCGCGGGCCAGTCGGGTCCGGCGCAGGGCCCGCACGGCCAGCACCAGGGCGGCCAGCCAGCCGGCGGCCAGCAGGGCGTACGTGATGGGGCGGACCGGGCCGTCCAGCTCGGCGGAGCGGAGCAGGGTGCGGGCGTTGGTCAGCACGATCACGCCGCCGACGGCCGCGCCGAGGAGTTGGGCGGGGACGATGCGCACCAGCCAGGCGGCCAGCGGGGCGGCGATGAGCCCGCCGATCAGCAGTGCCGCGACGGTGGGCAGCAGGAACCCCTCGGTGCCCAGCCCGATCAGGAAACCGACGCTGGCGGCGGCGGCCACGACGAACTCGGAGGTGTCCACCGAGCCGATCACCTTGCGGGGTTCCATGCGGCCGGAGACCAGCAGTGCCGGGGTGGCCACCGGGCCCCAACCGCCGCCGCCGGTCGCGTCGACGAAGCCGGCGACCAGGCCGAGGGGGCCGAGGAAACGACCGCGCAGACGCCCGCCGACCCGGTCGGTGCGCAGCGGTCGGGCGAAGCGGATCAGCAGGTACGCGCCGAGCGTGAAGAGGATGGCAGCCATCCACGGCGCTGCCGCCTCGGTGGAGATCGAGCTGAGCACTGTGGCGCCGGCGAACGCGCCGATCGCGCCGGGCAGGGCGATGCGGGTCACCACCCGCCAGTCGACGTTGCCGAACCGCCAGTGCGCGACGCCTGCGGCGAGGGTGGTGCCGATCTCGGCCAGGTGCACCGAGGCCGAGGCGGCGGCCGGGGCTACCCCGGCGACCAGCAGCAGGGTGGACGAGGTCAGCCCGTACGCCATGCCGAGCGAGCCGTCGATCAACTGCGCGACGAGCCCGACCAGAGCGAGGACCAGCAGCTTGCGCACGAGCGCCCCCTGACTTTTCGGCATCTCCTATCGACTTGGTCGACAATGCGGCACGGCGCTGCCAGGGTCAAGCCCCCGATCGGTGGATGGGACGCCTCCATGCGGAGACGGCACGAGAGACGACATCACGCCGCGCCGCACCACGGATGACGTAACCAGTGGCCGCACTGCGAGGACAACAGACGCGGCGCGCCGCCGAGGACGACGTCAAGGGCGCGCATCGCGGCAGAGCCGCCGGGCGGTGCGGGGCGGCGGGTGACGCCGGGTCTGAGCGGAGCGGCGGGTGACGCCGGGTATGAGCGGAGCGGCGGGTGACGCCGGGTCTGAGCGGGGCGGCGCTCAGATCCAGGCGCGCGGGTCGGCGACCAGCTCGGTGACCCGTGCGGGCAGGGTGCCGGCGGCCACGTCGGCGATGCTGACCAGGTCCAGGATTTCCCGCTCGCTCGCCCGCAGCGCGATCCAGACCTCCTGGAGCGCCCGGGCCGGGCCGTGGTAGCCGAGCTGCTCGGGACGCTGCCCGCGTACGTGGGCGAGCGGCCCGTCGATCACCCGGATCACCTCGGCCAGGGAGATCTCCTCGGCGGGGCGGGCCAGCCAGTAGCCGCCCTCCGGGCCACGCTGGGCGTGCACGATGCCGCCGCGACGCAGTTGCAGCAGGATGCTCTCCAGGAATTTCGGCGGGATCTCCTGGGCACGGGCGATCTGGTCGGCCGTGACCGGCCGGCCGCGCCCAGGACCACTGGCCGTCGCGGCAAGCTCGGCGGCCGCGCGGAGGGCATAGTCGACCCGGGCGGATAGGCGCATGCCGGCAAGGTTAGTCGCTGGTCAGCCGGCTGGGCGGGCGACCCTCGGCCGATCGGGTACGCATCGATGGAAACCCGTGCCGCTCGCGCCCGTTCCCGTCACCGATGCGCAGCGGCGAAAGCGCGTCATGATCCACCGCGCGGTGGGGGCCGAAATGCTGTTCTGGAGCGTCCTTATGCTGGGCGGGAGTACGAATGTCCGGCCGTTTACGTGGCCGCCGGCAAGATATAGATAAACACCCGGGTGTGCTCGGGGGGAAGGCAATACGATGACCGATGTCGCCACACGCACCTGGGATGGCATGACCATCCCGGTCGCCGGCACCTATCTTCTCGATCAGGCGCACAAGCGGATCGGTTTCCTGTCCCGGCACATGATGGTGAGCCCGGTTCGCGGCGAGTTCGCCGAGGCCACCGCTGAGATCATCGTGGCGGAGGACCCGCTGCTCTCCTCTGTGACGGCGACCATAATGTCGGCCAGCATCACCACCGGGAGTGTCGACCGGGACACGCATCTGAAGAGTGCCGACTTCCTCGATGTGGAGAGTTATCCCACTCTCGAATATCGAAGCACCGGAATCAAATGGCAGGGCACCGAGGACCCCATATTCCAGTGGGCCCGTCTGCGCAACCATCGGTTGGGCGGACGAGGCCGGAGTCACATTGTTCCGCCGCAGTCCGACAGCACACCCGGACGATTCGTCCTCACCGGTGAATTGACGGCGAAGGGAGTCACCCGGGCTGTCGACCTGGAGGTGAATTTCGGTGGCACCCGTCGTGATCCGTACGGGCAGAACATCTTCGGATTCAGCGCGACGGCTGAGATCAACCGCGAGGACTACGGCCTGCTCTGGAATGTCGTCCTGGAGAGCGGCGGAGTCCTGGTCGGCAAGACGGTGCAGATCGAGATCGCCGGCGAGGCCATCTACCAGGCCTGACCTGCCTCATCCCCGCCACGACGCGGCCGTTGCGGACGCGCGCCTGGCGGGGATGATCGAGAAGGTCAGGCGCCGACGCGGCGGAGCAGGCCCTCCTGGACGGCGCTGGCGATCTGCTGGCCGTCAGTGGTGAACATCCGGCCGGTGGCCAGCCCACGCGCGCCGGACGCCGACGGGCTCAGGCAGTCGTAGAGGAACCACTCGTCGGCCCGGAACGGCCGGTGGAACCACAGCGCGTGGTCCAGGCTGGCGCCGACCAGCCCGCCCGGCCCCCACACCTCACCGTGCGCGGAGAGCACCGAGTCGAGCAGGGTGAGGTCCGAGGCGTAGGTGAGCGCGCAGGCGTGCAGCAGCGGATCGTCCGGCAGTTTGCCGTCGATGCGCATCCAGACCCGCTGGTGCGGGTCGGCGGGCCGGTCACCGGGACGGACCCAGCCGGGCTCCCCCACGTAGCGCACGTCGATCGGACGCGGGATCTGGCCCCAGATGCCCAGCCGCTCCGGGTAGCGGGAGAGCCGGTCGGTCATCGTCGGCACGTCCTGCGGCATGGGTACGTCCAGCGGGGCGATGACCTGGTGGTCCAGACCCTCCTCGGCCCGCTGGAACGACGCCGACATGAAGAAGATCGGCTTGTCGTGCTGGAGGGCGACCGCGCGGCGAACCGAGAAGGACCGGCCGTCGCGGATGTTCTCCACCTGGTACTCGATCGGCTCGACCGGGTCGCCGGGGCGGACGAAGTATCCGTGCAGCGAGTGCACGAAGCGCTCCGGGTCGACAGTGCGGCCGGCGGCGACCAGGGCCTGACCTGCGACCTGGCCGCCGTACACCCGTTGTGGGCCGACCGGGGGGCTCATCCCCCGGAAGGTCATGTCCCCGGTCGGGTCGAGGTCCAGCACTTCCAGGAGCTGGTCCACCGCGGCCTGGCCGACCGCGACCCGACCGTCGCTCACTGCAGCGCCCGCGCCGACGCCGCGTCGACCAGCGACCCGAGCTGGTGTACGCGCAGCGTGTTGGTCGAGCCGGGGGTGCCGGGCGGGCTACCGGCCACGATCACCACGTAGTCACCCGGGTTGGCCCGGTTGAGGCCCAGCAGCGCCTGGTCGACCTGACGGAACATGTCATCAGTGTGCTGCACGAACGGCATCAGGAAGGTCTCCACGCCCCAGGAGAGGGCGAGTTGGTCGCGCACCTCGGGCACCGGCGTGAAGGCCAGCAGCGGCAGGTCGCAGTGCAGGCGGGACAGCCGTCGGACGGTGTCGCCGGTCTGCGAGAAGGCGACGAGCGCCTTGGCGTTGATGGCCCGGGCGATCGACGAGGCGGCGACGGTGAGCGCGCCGCCGTGGGTACGCGGGTCGTGCTGCAACCGGGGCACGCCGATCGAGCCGGACTCCGTGGTCGTCACGATCTTGGCCATGGTGCTGACGGTCAGCACCGGGTACTTGCCGACGCTGGTCTCGCCGGAGAGCATCACCGCGTCCGCGCCGTCGAGCACCGCGTTGGCGACGTCGGAGGCCTCCGCCCGGGTGGGGCGGGAATTCTCGATCATGGAGTCGAGCATCTGGGTGGCCACGATGACGGGCTTGGCGTTCTCCCGGCACAGCTGCACGGCGCGCTTCTGCACCAGGGGCACCTGGTCCAGTGGCATCTCGACACCGAGGTCACCGCGGGCGACCATGACACCGTCGAAGGCCAGCACGATGGCCTCCAGGTGCTCCACCGCCTCCGGCTTCTCGACCTTGGCCAGGACCGGGCGGAACACGCCCTCCTCGGCCATGATGCCGTGCACGAGCTTGATGTCCTCGGCCGAGCGGACGAAGGACAGCGCTACCAGGTCGACACCGAGGCCCAGGGAGAAGCGAAGGTCCTCGGCGTCCTTGTCCGACATGGCGGGCACGCTGACCGCCACGTTGGGCAGCGAGACGCCCTTGTTGTTGGAGACCGGGCCGCCCTCGGTGACCAGGCAGCGGATGTCGTTGCCGGTGACGTCGGTGACCTCGACGGCGACGCGACCGTCGTCGATCAGCAGCCGGTCGCCGGGCTTCACCTCGTGCGGCAGCTTCTGGTAGGTGCAGGAGACGCGCTCCTTGGTGCCGATGATGTCGTCACCGGTGATCACGACCGAGTCGCCGGTGCGCCACTCGTGCGGGCCGTCGGCGAACTTGCCGAGCCGGATCTTGGGGCCCTGAAGGTCGGCGAGGACGGCCACCGGCTTACCTGCCGCCTCGGACGCCTCCCGGACCAGTCGATAGACCGCCTCGTGGTCGGCGTGGCTGCCGTGGCTGAAGTTGAGCCTCGCCACGTTCATGCCGGCCTCGACAAGACCCCGGATGCGCTCCGGGGACGAGGTGGCGGGACCCAGAGTGCAGACGATCTTTACGCGGCGTGTCACGCCCATCAGGCTAGTCTCTCCTTCAGGTCGGACTCGGGGCCGACCCATTGCAGGCAGCGGAACATGTGTCCAACGACGCGCGGTGCGCGTCGGGCCGGCGGGTGGAACCGCACCGGGAACGTTGTGGCGACGGGCAACGGCGACCGCGCGCCGGGAATCGTACGCCTCCGGTGGCGTGAGCTGTCGGGGTGCTCCCGGCGGCAGGTCACCATCAGCGCCGCGACCGGGGCAGGGTGGGCACCGCGGTGAGCAGGTCACGCGGGTCGTAGCGGTGCTTGGCCCGGCGTAGCCGCGGCCAGTTCGCGCCGTAGGCGAGCCGGACCCGGTCGGTCTCCTCGGGGGCGAGCAGGTTGGGGTAGCCACCGGGCAGGGCGTGCGGTGCGAGCGCCGCCGAGGTGTGCTCGGCCCACTCCCGGTGTGGCCTGGCCTGGTCGCCGGGTGCCCAGACCGCGATGATCTCGGTCAGCAGGTGGTCGGTGCGCAGGCCGAACGCCGTGTCGGCGAGACGGACCCGGGTGGCCGCGCCGTGGAAGTGGTGCACGGCCAGCGCGGAGAACGGGGAGCTGACCTGCCGGGCCGCGTCGACGAGCACGTCCACCGTGCTGTCGGTGAGCGCGGGCAGCCAGCGGGTACGCAGCAGGTAGTGGTTGCCGTCGACCATCCCGCCGTCGAACATCCGCAGCGCGTCCGCGTACGGCATCGGGGCGATCTGGTCGACCAGCGGGGTGCCCAGCGCGCGCAGCCGATCCATCCACGGCAGCCCGGCGTCCAGGTCCGGGCCGCTGTAGAACGGGCAGACGAAGATGACCGGTTCGCCGGCCGGGCCGGGCAGGAAGCCGGTCATCACGGTCAGCTCGTCCGGGGCCTCGGCGATGAGCGCGCCGTAGCCGCGCAGGACGGCCGGCGCCTCCGCCAGAGCGAACATGATCATGCCGGCCAGCACGCCGGGCAGCCGGTGCGCGCGGAAACGCAGCTCGGTGACCACGCCGACGTTCCCACCGCCGCCGCGCAGCGCCCAGTACAGCTCGGCGTCGTGTCGAGGGTCGGCGGTGACCCGGCGGCCGTCGGCGAGGACCACCTCCGCGCCGAGCAGGCTGTCCAGGGTCAGCCCGAACCGACCGCACAGCGGGCCGTACCCGCCGGCGAGGGCCAACCCGGCCATGCCCACGTCGCCGACGGTGCCGGTGGGCACCACCAGGTCGTACGGGCGGGCGGCGGCCAGCAGACCGGCGGCCGTGACGCCGCCGCCGATGGTGACCGTGGCCGCGTCCGCGTCGATGTCGACCGCGCGCAGACCGGTCAGGTCGAGCACCACACCGCCGTCGCGCAGCGCCCGGCCGGCCCAGTCGTGCCCTCCGGAGCGGACCGACAGCGGCAGGTGGCACTGGGCGGCGACGCGGACCGCGTCGGCCACCTCGTCGGCGTCCAGGCACTGGGCCACCAGGACCGGCGTGCGCTGAACCGCACCGTTCCAGAGGGTCGTGGTGGTGACGTACGCCGGATCGCCCGGCTCGTGCAGCCGGTCGCCGAGCAGGGCGCGCAGCCGGGCGGTGGCCGTCGCGACATCGGGGGTGGCGGCGGAGATCATGGCGACTCCTCGACCGGGGCCGACCCAAGGCTTTCCGGGTACGCCCCGGCGGCGGCCCTCGCTGGGCGCGACCGTAACACCGGCAGGCAGCCGAGCGCCGTCGCCATCACGACAGCCGTCGATTGACCGGGTGGTCAGCTTTCTGTCTTCACCAGCGGAAACTCCAAGGATCCAGCCGGGCAGAGGAAGGTCAGCACGTCCACCCGGTAGAGCCCGGCCTGCACCGCCGGGTCGGCCTCCAGCACGCTGCGGACGTCGTCGACGCTGCCGGTGCGGGCCAGACCGAAGCCGATCGGTGGCTCCGGCTCGCGGGCCGGCCCGTCCACCGAACCGGCGACCAGGATGATGCCGCTTCGCTGTAGCGCCTGCATGTGCTCGGCGTGCTCGGCCTGCAACCGCTGCACGGTCTCGGCGGGCAGGACCCGTCCGGCAGCGCCGGGATAGATCACGATGCACTCGTACGTGTCGAGCGCGAAGTTGACCTGCGGCACTCCCGCCATGGGTGCTCCCTCTGCCGTCGCGCCGGAAGGCACCGGCTCCGGCCAGCGTCGCACGGACGCCCCGGTCGTACCGGCAGCTTCCGGGCAATGCCCGGCGCGGACTCCAGGCGACCGCCCGACGCGGCTTGCGGGTGAGGTGTCCACGCACACAGTCGGCCGACGAGCGGAATACCGGCCGGCTGCCGGGGGATGATCTATCTGGTGGCGGGTGGGCCTTTCCACGCCCCCACGACACGACGATTGGGGATCGGCCAATGGCGACCAACATCAGTGAGCAGCCCGCGAAGGCGTCCGGCACGTACCGCATCGGTGGCGACGTCACCGTCAACCGGCTCGGCTACGGGGCGATGCAGATCACCGGCCCGGGTGTCTGGGGAGACCCGAAGGACCCGGCCGAGGCGGTCCGGGTGCTGCGCCGCGCGGTCGAGATGGGCGTGACGTTCATCGACACCGCCGACTCGTACGGCCCGTTCGTCTCGGAGTTGCTGATCCGGGAGGCCCTGCACCCGTACGCCGATGACCTGGTCATCGCGACCAAGGCCGGGCTGAGCCGCTCCGGCCCGGGCGACTGGCGTGCGCTGGGCCGCCCGGAGTACCTGCGCCAGCAGTGTGAGTTGAGCCTGCGGCACCTCGGCCTGGACAGCATTCCGCTGTACCAGCTGCACCGGATCGACCCGAAGGTGCCGCTCGCGGACCAGTTGGGTGAGCTGGCGCTGCTGCGCGAGGAGGGCAAGATCCAGCACATCGGTCTGTCCGAGGTGAGCGTCGCGCAGATCGAGGAGTCCCAGGCGATCACCACGATCGCGTCGGTGCAGAACCTGTACAACCTGGCGAACCGCAGCGCCGAGGACGTGCTGGAGTACTGCGAGCGCAACGACCTCGCGTTCATCCCGTGGTTCCCGATCGCGACCGGCGAGCTGGCCCGCCCGGGCGGCCCGCTGGACGCCATCTCCACCGCGCACGGCGCGTCGCCCGCGCAGCTCGCGCTGGCCTGGCTGCTGCGCCGCTCGCCGGTGATGCTGCCGATCCCCGGTACGTCCTCGGTGGCGCACCTGGAGGAGAACGTGGGCGCTGCCGACGTGCGGCTCACCGACGACGAGTTCGAGGCGCTCGCCAAGGCGAGCTGACCCACCGGTGCGGACGCCGTCGGTGTCAGTCGACGGCGTCCGGGCCATCCCGTTTCACCGTACCGTCGCCGACCCGACACTCACCGTCGCGCGCCCGTGGGGGCGGTCCCGCCGGGACCACCCCCGTGGACCGGGTCAGAGCGCGAGGCAGTTGGGTCGCACCGGGCCGTCGACCAGGGCGCCACGCACGATGGTGTACGCCGTGCCGTCGAGCACCAGGCCGAGGTGCCCCACCACCCGCAGCGGGCAGTACGTCTGGATCAGCACGTTGGTCGCACCATCGTTGACCACGGCGTTCCCGGTCGGCCGGACCAGCTCGTCCTGAAGCGTTCGGATGGTGGTGTAGCGAACCGCGCCGGGGGTGTCGTCGCCGACGTTGAGGTCGGCGAGGAACGCCGAGCCGATGGTCATCTGCTGGCAGGCCACGACGCCGGCGCAGCTGCCCAGCCCGAGGAACGCCACGATGTTGGCGACGTAGGTGCCGTACTGCGGTGTGCCGAGGCTGACGTAGCGCCCGATGGCGGCGGTGCCGCCGAGCCGCTTGAGGTAGTAGCGGCTGACCAGGCCACCCTCGGAGTGGGCCACGACGTCCACTGTCGCCGCACCGGTACTGGCGCGCACCTGGTCGACGTAGGTGGCGAACGCGCGGGCGGACGTGGGGATGTCGCCGAGGCCCAGCCCCGGCAACTGGTAGATGAAGGTGCGGTAGCCGTCGGCGCGCAGCCGGGCGGCCATCGGCTCGTACGCGACGGCGATGCCACTGAGCCCGCCGACCACGATCACCGGGTTGGCCGCGGCGGCGGCAGCGAAGGCTTCGGGCGTGGCGGGAGCCGGGGTGGGATCGGCGGGGGCGGCGGTCGCCGTGCCGGCGGACGCGAACAGGGCGGCGGCGACGAGGGACACGACGAGGGCGGTCTTTCGGAGCAGCATGGCTGCACCTCCGGGGGGAGGCACCCGGCGTACCGGGCAGGTGGGTGGGGGTGTCCGGTCGACCGTGCGACGATCATCCCCGCAACAATTCAGAAACGTCAATGACTTGTTACGCGCTGGTAACCCGTTGTCCCGGCGAGGGTGCAAACGCGCAAATCGCGGCGCTCCACATCGGACCGCCGGCCCGGCGCGCGCACCCCGGGTCGGGTCGGCGGATGGCATGCTGTGGCCGTGGCCGCCGACGAACCCACCGAGCGCCAACTACGCGTGATGCCCTGGTGGCTGGTCCTCGTCGGCCTGCTGCTCGCCGCCGCCCTGGGCTGGCTGGTGCTGGACCTGCTGCTCACCGAGGCCGGCCGGGCCAGCCAGCCGGACACCCGCGCCACGCTGCGCATCGACGCGATCCGCACCGGCCTGACCGTGGTCGCCGGCACCGGCGGAGGGCTCGCCCTGCTCCTGGCCGCTCGCCGCCAGTGGATCACCGAACGCGCGCAGCGGCACCAGGAGAGCGTCGCCGCCCGGGACCAGGCCCACCGCGACCGCGTGCAGGCGCACGCCGAGTCGGTGGCCGAGGCCGCGCAACGCCAGCAGGACCGGCAGTCCACCGCCGCCGAGCACGACGCCTCCGAACGTCGACTGACCGAGCTCTACACCCGGGCCGTCGAGCTGCTCGGCAACGACAGCGCGGCGGTACGCCTCGGCGGGCTGCACGCGCTGGAACGCCTCGGTCAGGACAACCCTGGGCAGCGCCCGACGATCGGGGCGGTGCTCTGCGCGTACCTGCGGATGCCGGCGCCCGACGACGAGCCGCGCGAGACGGAGGTCCGGCGCACCGCGCAGCGTGTGCTGACCCGCCACCTGCGGGCGGACGACGTGGCCCACTGGCCGGAGGTGGTGCTGGACCTGACCGGCGCCACGCTGGTCGACTTCGACGCCACGGGCTGCACGCTGGTCGACGCGAACTTCACGGCGACGGCGTTCACCGGCACGACCACCTTCGCGGGCGCGACGGTGCGGGGGCGTGTCCTACTCGGGGCAGCGACCTTCGGCGACGTGGTCTTCGAGGGCGTCGCGGCCGACGGCGAGGTCCTGCTGGACGGCGTCCGCGTCAGCGGTCAGGCCACCTTCGACGGGGCCACGTTCAGCGACGGCCTGTCCTGTCGACGGTCCACCTTCGCCGGCCACACCTCCTTTCGCCAGGTGACCTTCGGTCAGCCGACCAGCTTCGACGCGACCCGCTTCGAGGACTCCACCACGTTCCGGCAAGCCGTCTTCGAGGGCGCAATGTCGATGGAGCACACCGAGTTCGGCCGGTCGGCCAACTTCCACGCTGCCCGCTTCACGAACATGGCGCTGTTCCGCTGGACGGTGTTCGGGGCGGAGGCGTTGTTCGACCAGGCCCGCTTCACCGACGCCGCGAACTTCGGCCGGGCCCGGTTCCACAGCATGGCCAGCTTCCGCGACACGCAGTTCAGCCGGCCACCTCAGGTCGATCAGGCCCGGGCGGTGGTCGACCCTGGTCATCGCTGGCCGGCGGGCGCGGTGGTCCAGCAGCTCGATGACGGGTGGCTGTTGCTGGTCGACCGCTGACCGGTCGGCGGGCGAGCGTCAGCGGGTGGAGGCGCGCAGCCCGTCCAGGGCCACGCCGAGCACCCGGTCGCGCTGCTCGGGTGACGGGAACTGGGCCATGGTGAGGCCGCTGATCAGCCGCACCACGTCGTCGAACCCGATGTCGTCACGGACCACGCCGGCGGCCTGGCCGCGACGCACCAGCGGCTCGCCGGCGGAGTAGATCTCCGTCCGGCAGCTCCGGAAGATCTCCGAGTCGTGCAGCAGATGCTCGGCGAGCGCCCGCTTGGTGGCGACGTACGCGACGAAGCGGTGCAACCAGGCGACGAGCGCGTCCCACGGTGGCAGCTCGGCCAGGTCCTCGGCGGAGCGGCTCAGCGCCCGGACCTCCTCGACGTACACGGCCTCGAAGAGGTGCCGCCGGCTGGGGAAGTTGCGGTAGAGCGTGCCGATGCCCACCCCGGCCCGTCGGGCCACGTCCTCCAGGGAGGCGGCGGCGCCGTTCTCGGCGAACGCGTCGCGCGCAGCGGCGACCAGAGCGTCGTAGTTACGCCGTGCGTCGGCCCGCTTCGGGCGTTGCGCGAACACCTCGGGCACCTGCCCCGCGCTGGTCATGACGTGCGTCACCTCGTCCTGGTTGCAACCGGAGGCAACCCTCCGCTAGCTTAGTGGAGGCACCCCTCCGGAATCCCGGAGGCCTGCCTCCGCTTAGCTTACCTCGGGACCCGCCCGATCCGCCTGGCCACCCGATCGCCCGGACCCGACAGCCAGCCCGCCACAGACGACGGGTGACAAACCTCCTTCCGCACCTTTATCAGGAGTCTTCTCTCGTGGCAGTGACCTCCCGACGCAGCTCGCGTCGGCTCACCTTCACCGTGCTCGCCGCCGGTGCCGGGTTCTTCGCGATGCTCCAGTCGCTGATCACCCCGGTGCTGCCGACCATCCAGCACGATCTGCACACCTCCCAGAACACCGTGACCTGGGTCCTGACCGCCTACCTGCTCTCCGCGTCGATCTTCACGCCGATCCTCGGACGGGTCGGCGACATGGTCGGCAAGGAGCGGATGCTGGTCGTCGCGCTCGCCGCGCTCGCCCTCGGCTGTCTGCTGGCCGCCATCGCGCCGAACATCGGCGTCCTCATCATCGCCCGGGTCGTGCAGGGCATCGGCGGAGCGGTCTTCCCGCTGTCGTTCGGCATCATCCGCGACGAGTTCCCCGCCGCGCGGGTCTCCACGGCCGTGGCCGCGATCTCGGCGATCGTCGCCGTCGGCGGTGGCCTGGGCATCGTGCTGGCCGGCCCGATCGTCAGCACGCTCGACTACCGCTGGCTGTTCTGGATCCCGATGGTCGTGGTCGGGCTGACCGCCGTGGCCGCCCACCTGTTCGTCCCCGAGTCCCCGGTCCGCACCCCCGGTCGCATCGACTGGCGAGCGACACTGCTGCTCTCCGGCTGGCTGGTCGCGTTGCTGCTGCCGATCAGCCAGGGCGCGGCGTGGGGCTGGACCAGCCCCCGGGTGCTCGGCCTGCTGGCCCTCGCCGTGGTGCTGCTGGTCGGCTGGCTGGTCACCGAGGTGCGGTCGCCCAACCCGCTGATCGACATGCGGATGATGCGCCTGCCCGGAGTCTGGACCACCAACCTGGTCGCCCTGCTCTACGGCGCGTCGATGTTCTCCGTGTACGCGTTCCTCCCCCAGTTCCTGCAGACCCCGACCGCCGCCGGTTACGGCTTCGGCGCGAGCATCAGCCAGGCCGGTCTGCTCATGCTGCCGATGGTCAGCGCGATGTTCGTCGCCGGCATCGTCGCCGGCCGGCTCCAGGCCGTCTTCAGCGCCAAGGCGCAGCTCGCCACCGGTGCCACGTTCAATGTGGCCGCCTCCGCGATGCTCGCCGTCGCGCACGACACCCGCTGGGAGGTCGCCATCGCCGGTGGCCTGGTCGGCCTCGGCATCGGCCTGGCCTTCGCGTCGATGGCCAACCTGATCGTCGCCAGCGTGCCCGCCAGCCAGACCGGCGTGGCCACCGGGATGAACGCCAACATCCGCACCATCGGAGGCGCGATCGGCGCCGCCGTGGTCAGCGGTGTGATCACCGCGAACCCGCAGGCCAACGGCCTGCCTCGGGAGGCCGGCTTCACGATGGGGTTTCTGGTCCTCACGGCCATCGCGCTGGCCGCCGCGCTCGCGGCCCTCGCCGTCCCGTCCGCCCGGCGGAAGGCGGCCGGTCCCCGGCCGTCCACCACGACGATCGTCGAGTCCGAGCTAGCCGGCGAGTTCGCCACCATGCCCGCGACCCGCTGAGGGAACGTGTCGGAGCCCGGGCGGTTCGCCGCCCGGGCTCCACCATGTCCGGGAGTACGCTGGCCGCTTCCCCGTCCACCACTCGCCGTTCTTCAGGATGCCCACATGCCCGAGTTGCTGACCACCGACCGCATCGAGGAGATCGGCTCCCTGGGTCCGGAGAGCCCGGACCCGGCCGCGCTGGTCGCCGAGTTGGTGGGCGCCGTCGACGAGGGGCGGGTCGCCGACCCCGACGACACCGCGTACGCCCTGCTGGTCGCCGCGGACATCCTGGAGCAGGCCGGCGACCTGGCCGACGCGCTCGCGCTGGCCACCCGCGCCATCGCCGAACAGCCCGACGAGGACGCGTACGCCCGCTCGGTGCGCGGTGGCCTGCTGCTGCGCCTCGGCCGCTCCGACGAGGGCATGGCCGAGCTGACCGCCCTGCGCCCGCTGCTGGAGACCAACCCCAACGCCACGTACCTGGTCGACGAGCTGGCCGATAACGGCCACACCGACCTGGCGCTGGAATGGCTGACCGGGGCGCTCGACGCGATCCTGGAACGAACCCGCAACCAGCAGCACGAGTCCGAGGACGCCCAGGACGAGGCCGCGGCCATGATCTACGGCCTGACGCAGCGGCGGCACACCCTGCGCGAGGAGATGGGCCTCCCGCACGACGAGTACGACAACCTCGCCGACCGGCTGCGCGCCGCGAGCGACCACGCGCTCGACGCACTGGACGAAGGCCCCGCGACGCTGCTGTTCTGGCCGCAGGCGGAGTTCGACGCGCTGCTGCTGCGCTGGCCCGTCCTCGCCGACAGCTACCCCGCCAGCTGGGACGAGCACCGCGCCCAGACCGAACGCGCCCTCGTCGACGCCTCCGGGCTGGGCGGCGCCGACCTGGGCGTGGTCGTCGGTTCCGTCGCCGGGTTGGCGGCCTTCGCCGAACGCGAGGGCAGCGATCCCACCGACGAGGAAACCCAGGACGAGTACGCCGACTCGCTCACCGGCCCCGACCTCAGGGCCTGGCCGCCGGGGCGCAACGACGCCTGCTGGTGCGGGTCCGGGGCGAAGTACAAGAAGTGCTGCCTCCCGCGCTCGCGCGGATGACCCCCTCGGTCCTGGCCCCACGCAACTGGAGGCCATGTCCCGTGAAAGCCTGATGCCGGTGAGTCATCTTGATGACTCACCGGCCTGCCCTCCCCCCAGCGGACAGGCCCGATGAAGGAGGCGAAGCGGTGACCGCGCAGGAGCAGCACGAGACGATCGAGGACAGCCCGGTCGGCTGGGTGGCCAAGCACATCCAGCGGTACGTCGAGACCGACGGCGCCGACGGTGGCACCTACCACGGCGTACCGTCGCTGCTGCTCACCACCCGCGGACGCCGCACGGGCGCCCTGCGCCGCACCGCGCTGATGTACGGCCGCGACGGTGACAACCACCTGCTGGTGGCGTCCAACGGGGGCGCGGACAAGCACCCCGCCTGGTATCTGAACCTGAGCGCCGACCCGGTGGTGGAGATCCAGGTCGGCGCGGAGCGCATCGCCGGTCGGGCCCGCACGGCGACGGGCGAGGAGCGGGCCCGGCTGTGGCCGGTGATGACGAAGGTCTTCCCGACGTACGAGCGCTACCAGAAGGGCACCGACCGCGAGATCCCCCTCGTCGTCATCGAACGCGCACCCGCGGAGCCCTCGGCGACCCTCTAGGCAGGAAAGCGGATGACCGGGAGGTCACCGCCGTCGCCGTACGCCTTACCCTCGCTGGTCAGCACCGAGGCATCGTGCTCCAGGACAGCCATCACGGCAGCGGCAAGGTCAATCCGACCGGTCAACACGCGCCAGTACGCCAACTCCTGCCACTCCTCACCCCACGTCGGCAGCACCGCGCAGGCGGGACGTTCGAGCAGTCGGTGCAGCACCGTCCGATCACCCGGATCGTCCACCACGGCCAGCGCCTCGGCCACGACCACCGCCGGCACACCGAACCGGACCCCGTCCTGGGCAACCTCGTGGATGGGTTCGGCGACATCCATGGACCCGGCCACGTAGGCGAGCAACGCGGACCGGTCCAGTATCAGCCGGACCGACAGCGCCTCGGGAGTCGTCATGCCGCCGGGGCCTGGCTGCCGGAGCCGTCGAGCATCTCCGCTGCCGCGCGGCGCGAACGGTCACGTAGTGCGGCGCGTCGACCAGGCGACCATTCCTGCTCGACCTGAGCGCGTCGGGCCCTGGCACGGGCCTGTCCCTCCGCCGTCACGGTCATGCCTCGGCGGGCCAGCTCGGCGTCAAGATCCTCAGCGCGCATCCGTGCCCGAATCGTGTCGACTACGTACGCGCTGGCGTTGGGCTCACGCTCCAGGCGCTCGGCCACGTCCTGCGGAAGCGAGAACGACTTCTTGCTCACCGATCCGGTCATACCAGGGAGCGTATCCAATCGCACCGTCCCTGGACAGCGACACGCCTACCGCCAGTGAGCACCACGAGATCTCACTCAGAGACAACCGGATCAGGCGCGCCCGTCATCCCGCCGCCTCAATGGCCGCCTCCACCTTGTCCAGGTAGTTGAACCACCACTCCCCCGCCGGCTTCGGGCCTGCAGACAGGAGGCTTGCCGCCACAACGAAGGCAAGGATGACGGGGCTACCGGCCGGCAGCACGCCCGATAGCGGTCGACCGGTCAAAGCGGCGCCGAGGAAGGCTTCGACCTCAGGAGACGTCGCCGAACTCCAGGCCTCTGCCTCGGCAACTTCAACGGCCAACTCCTGAATCTGCTCGGGCGACGGCTTGCCTCCGCAGATGTCAGTACTGACGAAGGCCGAGATGGCAACGAGCAACTCCAAGGCGGACCGCCGCGCTGATTCGTCGGAGAACGCCTTGAGCGCCTCATCAAATTCGGCCGGCTGCCGCTTGACGGCCCAGTGCAGCGCGTCTCGGACGAGTTGCTCAACTCGCTCATCGATCTTCAATGGAACCTCCGCCATCCTGCGTTCTCGCCTTGTATGCCTTGAGGGATCCCCAGGTGGCCACGGCCCCGAGGACGACGCCAGCGACCGCCTTTGGCAGAGCCGGCAAGAACTCTGAAACGGGCGCCCATGCTGTTGCCGCTGCTGACCCGCCGACAGCAATTGCCTCCGGGCCAACGCTCCTGCGTCTTGTGGGCGGTGGTGCCTCCCGGCCCTCTCGGCTCCGCGCCTCACGTCGCCCGTCACGGTCCGGCAGTGCCGACCTTGAGCGTGGTACTGCGGGTCGTAAGGTGAGGCCGGCTGCTGCGGGTGGTCGGTGGGTTGTGCTACCACGACCCGTGGTCAGTTTCCCAGCGCTCGGACCTTGGCGATCGTCTCCTGGACGTGTTGCTTGGCCGGGTCGCCGCCCTGGGACGCCTGAGCGAGGGCCTGACGGTACGCATCGATCATGCCGACCAGCGGGCCGGCTGCCACGCCTTCCAGCGCACCGGCCACGAGTGCCCGGGCCTCGGCCGCGTCCTGGGCTGCCGCTGCGGTCTTGGCCTTCGCCTCGTCCAGCTTCTGCGACGCCGCCGCCAGCCTCGCGATGATCTGTGCTGCGCTCACGCGCGCCTCCCCCATGGTCGACCATCGCCTCCACCACCGCACCGGCGGAGACCACATGGGAGCGTACGAGATCCGCGCACGCAGCGCGACCACTCACTTGCCCAGCTAGGAACTCGCCCGCGGCGGCTGCCCGAAAAGCGCTGAATCTGCCGTTGAGCGCTCAGCGGTCGGCGACGAACACGCCAAGCCCGTGGACGCCCTGCACCCAGCCCTGGGTCTGGAGGACCAGGATGGCCTGCCGCACGACGGTCGTCGAAACGCCGTGCTGCGTCTTGAGCTGCACCGTGGACGGCAATTGGTCCCCCGGCGCAAGCTCTCCTGACTCGATCTGGCCCCGAATGTGATCCGCGAGCCGTTCCCACTTTGGTTTGACGGGCATATGGACTCCCAGGTCTGCCCCGCCATTTGATCACGCGTTACTACTCGTGACAAGCAACGTGTTGTCGTGCTTGCTATCTGTGACTAGTTGTGTAAAGTCGAATCGACCGGCTTCCAGGTCTGCAACCCGGAGCTGGTTCGTTCCCACCGCGCAGAGAGCGCCCGGCCGGTCGGTCCCCCCGTTCGGCCGGGCGTGCCGGGGCGTGCCCGCACGCCGTCCTGGCGCACAAGCCATGACCAGCAAGGAGACGACCCGACGGGAGCCCCCGATGCCCGATCGACCCGACGAATCCCCCACTGACCCAGCATCCCCATCCAAGCAGCGCCGTCGCCTCGTGTCCGAACAGGACGTCGAGGATGCCGACGACGTCCTGTTCGCCCATCCACCACGCGTGGTGCGGCGCTGGCTGTGCGAGTGCGGCGTGGACTACCCCTGCGCCGATGTGCGCTTCGCCCTCCTGGTCAAGTCCAGCGCTGAGGCGGGCGAATGAGCACCGACACCGTGGACGACCTGCGTACCGCATGGTTGGCCACGATCTCCGCCGCCGACCGCGCCGGTGCGCACCTGCACGGGGCCGGGCCACGCGGCCGGCGGCTGCCCTGGCAGGACGCGGTCACGGAGTGCTGGCGTGCGCTGAGTTTGGTCTACGCCGGCTTGGCTGCGGACCGGAGTTCGCCGGGAGGCTCGGCCGGGGACCTGCTCGCCGGCCTGCGTGACGCTCGCGTCGACGCCGACCGGGCCGCCACGTTGGCCGCCCGTGTCCGGTGGCGGTTGGGGGCGGCTGAGGACCGGCTGCGGCGTACCCGAATCGTGGCGGACGAGGTCGCGGCCCGGCACGTCGCGGCGGCGATCAGCCGGTTGGACCTGGTCGGCGCCCGGCTCGCGGTCGGCGGTTGCCGGATCGACCGAACGGTCGCGGCACTGACCGGTGAACCGACGGCACCGCCCCGGCCTACCAGCCACCGCAACGCCGAGAGCGACACCGCCGAGTTGATTGCCCACGGCTGTCACGCGGCGAGCGTTCTGGTGACCAGGCGGTACCGATTGAGCAGGCCACGCCGACACAGGAGCGCACTCACGATGATCAGGGAGCGACGATGGTGACCGATCCACACGCGGCGCTACGGGGTCTGCTGACTGGTCGGCTGCGTGGCCACGAACGGCGGCTGCGCCGGTTCACCGAGCCGGACTGGCGGCGGTACGCCGATCTGCTCGCTGGGGCGCTGCTGGTGGCGGTGCGGCGACGGTTCGTGGCTGGGCAGGATCGGGCGCCGGTGATCCGGTTCGTGGCGTCCGTCCGGGAACGCTACGACGCCACCGGGCGTGACGTCGATCCGGTGCTGGCCGAGGCGCTGGTCTGGGCGGCGCTCGGTGAGCGTCCACCGGTGCCCGACGACGCGGCGGCGGTCGTCGCGCGGACGGTGTTGCTGCTCGGCCTGCTCGAAGACGAGGGTCTCACCGACAGCGAGCGCGACGACATTCTCGCCGCTGCCGCGCACGCTGCTGACGACTCAGCGCCCGGTGTCGAACGGCGGCAAACAGGCGGAAGTGACCAGCAGCAGGGACCGACTTCGCGGGACAGTGCCGGGGCGGGCAGCGTCATAGACTCTGCTGCCGGCAGCCAGGAGGACGGTCCGGGCATGCCGCTGGAGGAGTGACGCGACGTGGCACCTCAGGGGAACCCCACCACCGGTACCAGCCGTCGTCGCCGGACCAGGGCCATAGCGCTGTCGGGCGGGCTCGCGGCAGTTCTGGCCCTTGTGCTCGTCGCTGCCCACGCCACCGGTGACAGGTGGGACATCCTCAACAGTTCCCGGTCGTCTTCCTCGACACCGCCCGCGCCCACGGTCACCGCAGAATCTGGGGCACAGCTCGCCCGGGCCTGCATCGCGCAGACCAAGGGCGAGGAAGCCGTGGCGTACTTCCACCGGGACATCCCCGCCGACCGGTGGGGCGACCCGATCCGCGGCACCGCCTCGGCGAGCAGCGAGCCGTTCGTGCTGTGGCTCTTCGACGACGATTGCGAGCCACACAAGGCGCTCGACGTGCCAGCACGGACCAGTCGTACGTTCAAGGCGCAGGTGGGTCAGGTCTGGTCCTACACGGAAGCGTCCGCTGGCCAACCGGCCGGCGGCCGCACCTGTCGCGTCTTTGGCCTCTCGAACAGCGGCACCGAGCAGAGATTCAGCGACAGCGGGCTCCTCACGTACCACGCGGAGTAGGCCGGCGGCCCCAAGGTCGAGCCGGGCGGGATCGCGGCGGGGATCAGCGCAGGCCGCGGACCAGCAGCAGGTAGGCGCAGTAGGCCATCGGCACCAGCAGGAAACAGATCAGGAACCCTAGCGGCAGATAGCGCGGCGGGGTGCCGGTGACCATCGCGGGCCGCCCCCATCTGCCCAGCACCAGGTACCCGCCGAAGAACGCCACCGCCGGCAGCCCCGCGCAGATCCACGCGCCGAGCGTGAACCCGTCGACCAGACCGACACCGGACGCCAGCACCAGGGCCAGCACGAGCATCCCGGCGGCAGCACCGGACCCGGCGTAGACAGCGACCGCGCGCGCGAGCGGTGACCACGTCGGCAGGAGCGCCGGCCGCTGGGCCAGCAGCTCCGCCTGCTGCCCGTGCCGGTCGGCCTCGTCGGCCATCCGCCGGGCCAACTCCAGCTCCACCGCCGGGTCGACCGCCGCCGCGCGTTGCGCCGGCACCCCGACGCCCGCCGGGCTCACCGCCGTCGGCAGCGCCAGCCGCGCCTCCCCCGCCGGCAGCTCGGGGTACGCCCCGACCCCCGCCCGCCCCGGCACGCCGGCTGCGCCGTCGGATCCCCCGTCCCCCGTTCCGGGTGCGGTGGAAGGGCCGGACCCGGCAGCGGACGGAAGGCCCGACCCGGCAGCGGTGACCGGACCAGCGCCGAACCCGGAGCCGGAGGCCGCCCCGGAGCCCGACGGGGGGCCCGGCCAGCCGGCGGCTTCGGCCGGACTCCCCGGGGCAGAACCGGCGGGTGGCTGGTCGACTCGGATCGATCGGCCGAGCTGGTCGAGGCGGTGCCCCTGTGCGGTCAGTCTCTGCTGGAGGTAGTCGACGGCTGCGTGCAGGTCACGGCGGCGCGCGGACTCGGTGGCGGCGTGCTGCTCACCGGCCCGGCGCTGCTCGGCGAGTTGTCGGGCCAGCGCCGCGTACTCCTCGAAGGACACTGTCACCGCTCCCCGTCCGGGTCGTGCCCGTCGCCGACGAACGGGACGATCAGCCGGGTGCGCTGGTCGTGCCGGTCGATCAGCAGCGCCCGGTCGGCGCGGGGCGTGTAGGTCAGGTCGTGCGTCCCGAGGTGCAGGGCCAGCTCGGCCCCGGGCACGTTGAGGGCGACCAGACAGGCGACGTCGTCGCGGTTCTGTGTGCCGCCGAGGTCGTCGGCGAGCCGGCGCAGCCCTCGCCACCAACCGAGCAGGTGCACGCCCTGCCCGGGGCCTTGGCGCAGCAGTGTGCGCAGGTCGTCCAGGCCGGAGCGGAACGTGCCCGGGTCGGTCGCCCCGAACACCGGCGCGGCGGCGTCCATGCCGAAGACCACCAGGTATTCGCGGCCGGTGGGCTCGGCGGCCAACGTGGTGACCCGGTCGCGCAGCCCGGCGGCGTCGAGGCGGTGCACCGGGTGGCCGGCGGCGCGCAGGACCGCTTCGGTGTCGTCGGCGACCGGGTCGGCGACGGTGACCAGGGAGACCAACTGGAACCGGGCGTCGCCGGGGGCGTGCTGGCGGGCCAGGCTCAGCGTCGCGGCGCGCAGCACGTCCGCGCCGGTCGGTGCGGTGCCCACCACGGCGAGGTGCCGGCCGGGGGTGGTGTCCATCAGGAACAGGGCGGTGGTGCCGTGCACGTCGACGGTCCGGCCGACCAGGGCCATCGGGCGCCGACCACCGGGGCGCAACCCGGCGAAGGTGGGGTCGTCCTCGACCCGTGCGACCTCGTACCCCTTGAAGACCGCCGGTGCCCGCGAGCCCGGCGGGCGGGCCTGCCACAGCTCGTGGCGCAACGCGGCGAGGTCCGCGGCGGCGGCGTGCGCGTCGGGGAAGCGCAGCACGGTGTCGGCGCCGACCGCGCCGGCGGCGGTGTTGACCACGGCGGAGCCGACCGGCAGGGCCGCGGCGGCGTCGTTGAGCTGATCGAGCACCCCGCCGCCGCCGGGCAGCGCCACCCGCAACGCGAACTGGCCGAAGATCGCCTCGGCCCGCCCGTAGAGGGCCTCGATGCCGGTCATGCTCTGGCTCGCCAGCACCAGGTGGATGCCGTACGAGCGGCCCTTGCGGGCCAACTCCTCCAGCAGGTCCACGGATTCGCGGGCCAGCGCGTCGTTGCCGGCGAGCAGCACGTGGAACTCGTCGATGACCGCCACGATGCGGGGCAGCGGGCTGTCCCGTGGCAGGTCGGCGAGCTTCGTGACGCCGTGGCGCTTCAGCGCGCCGGCCCGGCGTTGCGCCTCCCGGCGCAGCTCGCGCAGGACGGCGAGGCCGTACTCACGATCGGATTCGATGCCGACGGCACGGGCGTGCGGCAGCCAGGACGGGTCCCGACCGGTGGGCACGAACTCGGTGAAGCTCACGCCCTCCTTGAAGTCGAGCAGGTAGAGCTGCAACTCCGCCGGGGAGTAGCGGGCGGCCAGCCCGTAGAGGACGTCGAGGAGGAAGACGGTCTTGCCCGCGCCGGTGCGCCCCCCGACCAGCCAGTGCGGGGTGGCGTCGTCGAAGGCGAGCGTCAGTGGGGCGGTGCCGGCCCGGCCGATCACCGTCCGCAGACCGTTGCCGGCCGACTCGGCCCAGCGTCGCTCCGGCAGCAGGTCGGTGAAGGGCAGCGCGTCGGCGCGTCGGGTGGCGGCGCCGAGGTGCTCGGCGAGCGCGCGTACCGAGGCGGCCGGCGGGTCACCGTCGAGCACCACGGGTGCGGCGAGCCCGCTGCCGTCGGCGCTGAACGGGACGCCGGGCGGGTCGCCGACCTGCGCGTACCCCTGGTGGAGCCGGATCGCGGTGGTGCCACCCAGCGGCGGCGCGGTTTCGCCGGGCACCCGGGACGGGTGGCCGGTGAGCAGCACGCAGACGGCGGCGGCCGGGCCGGCGTGGGTGAGCGCGGCGAGCCGGGCCAGCTCACGCGGCGGTGGCGCGGCGGTGGCGACCACCACCAGGAGGTGCCGGCCGGCGGGCTGACCGTGCTGGGCGGCGCGGGCGTGCTGCTCGGCGGCATCGAGCAGCGCGGCGACCTCGGCCTCGCTGGTGGCCGGCGGGTCGAGCACCCCCGCGTCGAGCAGGGGACGCAACGGGCCGAAGGTGGCGCCGAGCGCCGCGGTGTCGATGCCGGCGACCCGGACCTGACCGGGCGGTGCGGTGGCGACCAGCCGCAGCACCAGTGCCCGCAGCAGCCCGGCGACCCGGGGATCGCGGGCGTCGGTGTCCAGGGCCAGGTGGTGCCCGCCGCCGAGGGGAACCAGCACCGGGAAGCCAGCGTCCGAGATGGACGCCTCGCCGATCCGGACGGCCGCCGGCTCGTCGGTCAAGGGCGTGGCGCCCGGAGCGGGGGTGGCCAGGGCGCCGCCGAGGCGGGCGAGGCGGGTCACCAGCGCGTCGACGCCGACCGGGGCGACGGCAGCCGGTGCGGTGCCGAGCGCGTTCCGGGCGGCGTCGAGGTGCGCTCGGGCCGCCCGGTGGGAGTTGATCGCCTGCCCGTACGCCGACGCGAGCCTGCCCACCCTCTGCCCCCAACGCCGACGGCCGCCTGGTCCCAGGAACCCTAACGGACAGCGGTGGCACCCGGACAGTCCTGCGAGGACGTGTCACGCCGGACCCGTCAGGCAGGGCCGCACGGCACGGGGTCGGGCGCGTCGGCCAGCCCACAGCGGAACACCTCCACCGGCGCCGTCGCCACCTGCGGCACCTGCTCCACCCGCAGCAGGGCCAGCCGTTTGTCGACCGGCTCGCCGGAGTCGGGCGTGAACCGGATCAGCCCTGCCACCCCCGGGTAACCCTGGCCGGCGTTCTGTCGGAGCACCTCCGTGTGCACGGCGACCGGGTTGACAGACGTCGGCTCCCACCGTTGTCGCGGGTCGGCGTGGTGCAGCCGGGCGGCGAGGCTCTCCACCGCCCGGATCATCATCATCGCCGCGTCGTAGGCGAGGCTGACCCGCTCGCCGACCTGGTGCCCGGAGTCCGGCCGACAGCGCGGCGGGTCCAGCAGGTCGTCGGCCTGGATCCAGGACAGGAAACTGGCCCGGGCATCGTCGCGGCGCGCCTCGGCGGCCCGCAGCGCGGCGCAGGTGGCCAGGGAGGCCTTGGAGACGTACGTGACCGGCAGGTTGCCGGGGGCCGCGGCGCGCAGCCCGGGGTTGGCCATGTAGCGGTTGACCGAGTCGTCGGCGACGAGGTGCCGGGGCGGGTTGCCCCCGCACTCGCGCAGCGCCCGCAGGAAACCGTCGAACTCCGTCCAACGGCCCGCGTAGAAGAGCAGGCCGGGGTAGCCGCACTCGTCGGTCAGCCGCTCACCGGTGCTCCACTCGTCGAGGCGCGTCATGCGGGCGCCGAACCGCTGCCGCAGCCCGTCGACGAGGGTGCCCACGTAGAGGTCCCCGGTGAGTGAACTGCCCTCCAACGTCGTGTAGTAGACGTGCGCCTCGTCGACCTTCAGCACCTGTTGGGCGTACGCGTCGACCATCTCCACCTGGTCGGCGTTGGGCGCGGAGATCTGCAGGTAGAGGCGGGAGTTGGCGTCCATCCGGTCGGCGGAGAGCGTGGGCGCCAGCACCGGCAGCCCGACCTTGTTCAGCTCGCGCAGCGCTCGGGCGGTGCTCGTCCGGCTCTCCACCAGGCCGACGACCCCGAGCACCGTGGGATCGTCCGAGGCCAGCTCGGCCAGCATCGACACGGCCCGGTCGGCGTAGATCATCTGCCGACCACCGTTGGCCACCACGATCCGCAGCAGCGCGGCGCCGTCGGCGCCGGCCGACTCCTTCAGCAACGCGTACTGGGCGGTGGCCATGCCTTCGAGCTCCTCGCGCTCGGAGACGTAGGACTCCTCGTCGGCGCGGGTCCGGTTGCCGGTCAGGGTGCCCAGGTAGACCAGGGTCAGGAAGGGCCGACGCCGGTCGCTGCGCTGCCAGACCTCCTCGGCGGCGCGGTTCTGCGCGAAGATGCGCTCCTGGATCTTTCGCAGCCCCTCCTGACCGGGGTCGTTGTTGAACACCTGCGCGGCGCTGTCGCTGTAGCCGACACACTCGCCGCTGGCGACCACCTCGACCGAGACCCGACCGCCGGTCAGCGACGGGCGACACCCCGGCGCCCACCGACTGCCCGCCCACACGCCGAGCGCCGCCACCAGCACCAGGCACAGCGCCGCCGGCAGGAAGCGCCGCGACCACCAGGGCGGGTCGGGCGCGGAGAACGGTCGCATGCCGCCACGCGACGGCGGGCCGGTGTCGGAGTCGTCGGGGCGCAACGCCACCAGCCAGGCGGCCTTGCGGCGCAGCCGCCGCATCTCCGGGAGCGCCTCGGCCCACTCGTCGTACGCCTCGTCGGCCTCGGTCAGCGGGTGCGGCTCGGGCAGTTCCGGCGGTGGTTGAACGCCGGACACGACGATGAGCAGCGGGTCGTTGCGGCCCGTCTCGGTGCGGACGTCGCCGATCAGGCGGACCAGTTCGCCACCGACGTTGCCGGGGGCGACGTGATCGAGCAGCAGCGCCGGGTACGCGGTGCGCCGCCAGTCCGACGGGCGCCACGGTCGACGCCGGTACGCCTGCCGCAGGTCCTCCAGGAACGCGTGCAGCAGAAGCTTGTTGACCTGGTCGGGTTGCTCGCCGTCGCGCCACCCGGCGGTGAGGCGTTCGGCGAAGCCGAGGAAGGTGACCGACTGCCGGGGCGCCAGATACTGCTGGCGCATGAACCAGTTGTAGTGCCTCCCGATCACCGGCACCCGGCCGGAGACGGCGGCCCGGAAGACCACCCCCGGCACGGCGCGGCGGACCACCCACAGCAGCACCTGCGAGACGATGCTGACCGCGTCACCGCCGCTGGGCAACGCCTCAGGCGTACGCGGGCCCCGGCGGTCGCGCAACCGTCGGACCAGGGCCGCGCGGCTGTCGTCGGCGTCGATGCCGAAGCTGAGGCTCTGGTGCATCAGCCAGTCGGCGAGCGGGTAGTGCCGGAAGCGCAGCCGGGCGGCGCCGAACGCCTCCAGGGAGAGCTGCCGGTGCAGTTCGCGCAGCAGCGCCGGCACGTCCCCGGCGCCCGGTGGCGCGTCGGCGTCCAACACGGCGTGCGGCACCCGCCGCCGGGCGCCCTGACCGAGGAATCGGCGCAGCGGCACCATCAGATCCGCCGTGTCGGAGCGGACCAGCCAGAGCAGCGGCAGCCGACGGTCGCCGCGACGGGGTCGCCGCAGCAGCCGTGCGAGCAGCGCGAAGAACTCCAGCCCGCCAGCCGGCAGTCGCTCGCGGCCGGCTGCCGCCTGCCGCTGGCCGATCAACTCCTGCTTGGGCACCTCGGACCGTCGCACGCGTCACCTCCGATTCCACTCAGTGTGACGCATCGGGTACAGACGCGGGGCCGGCCGACGGCCGAGTGCCCACAGGGGACGCTCGGCCACCGGCCGGTGGGTTCTGGCGGTGCGGTGCCGTTTCGCTCTAGCCGGTGATGGCGTTGAGCGCGGGCAGGTATCCGTAGCGGTAGCCGTCGGCGTCCGGGTGGTACGCCTCGATGATCCCGGAGATGTCGTTGATCCACGGGTCGCCGGCGCAGACGCCGTGCCCGGCGAAGGTGCGTCGGGTGTCGGCGAAGGTGGCGCCGGCCGCGCTGGCCCGGCCAGCCGTGACCGAGGCGAGCACGTCGGCGGCCTCGTTGAGGATGGTGCGCTTGTAGGTGCTCATCGCCAACCATCCGCAGGAGGTCGTCTCGAACAGGCGCGGGTAGCCGAGGACGATCAGCCGGGCGTTGGGTGCCCGGTTGCGGATGGCGGTGTAGGTGGCGTCCAGCCGGGCGGGCAGGGTCGTGGTGGCGAAGGTCTTCGCGGTGTTGACGGCGTTGGTGCAGGACGAGGTGCTGCCGAACCGGCAACTGGTGATGACGTTGACGAAGCCGGCGTCGTTGCCGCCGATGGTGATGGTGACCAGGGTGGTGCTGGCGCTGAGCGCGCTGACCTGGTCGTTGAGCACGTCGGCGGTGACCGCACCGCCACAGGCCCGGAAGTTGAAGCTGGTCACGCCGTGGGCGGCCGCCCAGAGCGGGGCGTACGACTTCTGGCTGCGCAGGCAGCCGGACGAGTCGTACGGGCCGGCGCCGACGCCGGAGGAGTACGAGTCGCCGAGCGCGACGTAGTTGACGGCGGCGGCCTGCGCGGTGCCGGGAACGAGCACGGCGCCGAGGGCGGCGGCACAGAGGGCGACCAGTGCGGCCAGGGCGCGGGCGAGTGGACGGTGGGGCATGACGGACCTCCACAGAACAGGGGGTGGTGGGATCCTGCGACCGCGCGCGTGGCCAGGTTGGGTCTTTTGTTACTAGCCGGTAATGCTATCGAAACATGTGCATCAATGGAATAGCTGGACGACGCCGCGCGGCGGGTCTGCGACGTTCACTTCCGTCGATTAGGTTGACGTGGCGAACACCCGATGGAGGGAGTCCACCTCGTGCGACGAGCACTCACGGCGGCCACCGCCGCCCTGACCCTCACCACCGCCGGCACCATGCTCGCCGGCACCCCCGGCCAGGCCGCCCCGACGGGCTGGGGTCGGCCGATCGTCACCGCCGCGCCGCAACCCGGTGCGGCCGGCCTGGGCGACACCTACTTCCCCGACTATGGCAACGGCGGCTACGACGTCGAGCACTACGACGTCCGGCTGCGCTACGACCCGGCCACCGACCTGCTCACCGGCACCACCACCATCCTCGCCACCGCCACCCAGGACCTGTCGGCGTTCAATCTCGACTTCCTGCTCGACGTCGAGTCGGTGCGGGTCAACGGTTGGGCGGCGACGACCAGCACCGCGGGCGCACACGAGCTGGTGGTCACGCCGGCCCGCACGGTGACCCGGGGCCAGCAGCTCACCATCGTGGTGCGCTACCACGGCATCCCGTCGGAAACCCTGGTCGGCGGTTACACCGGCTGGACGCGCACCGACGACGGCGCCCTCGCCGTCAACGAGCCAGAGTCGGCCTGGTGGTGGTTCCCGAGCAACGACCACCCCCTGGACAAGGCCACCTTCGACATCTCGGTGTCGGTGCCCACCGGCGTCGAGGTGATCAGCAACGGCGTGCAGCCGAGGCCACCGGTGGCCGAGGCCGGCAACCGCACCCGGTGGATCTGGCGGACCACCTCACCCACCGCCACCTACCTGGCCTTCATGGCCATCGGCCAGTACGACATCGTCACCGACACCACGCCGGGCGGCCAGCCGGTGGTCAACGCGTACAGCACCTCGTTGGGCGCGCTCGGGCCGGCCGCGAGGGCCAGCATCGAGCGGACCGCCGAGATCGTCGACTGGGAGAGCGGGATCTTCGGGCCGTACCCGTTCGAGGCGCAGGGCGGCGTGGCCGGGCCGGTCGACGGCATCGGCTTCGCACTGGAGACCCAGACCCGCCCGGTGTACGGGCCGGGCTTCTGGCGGCGCGGCGCCAACACGTACGTGGTGGCGCAC
Source organism: Micromonospora sp. A202 (assembly GCF_006715105.1). Classification (NCBI taxonomy): domain Bacteria; kingdom Bacillati; phylum Actinomycetota; class Actinomycetes; order Micromonosporales; family Micromonosporaceae; genus Micromonospora; species Micromonospora sp. A202. Next base: position 4,750,838 of record NZ_VFMP01000001.1, read on the forward strand.
GAGAACGCCCACCAGTGGTTCGGTGACTCGGTCTCGGTGGCCGAGTGGCGCAACATCTGGCTCAACGAGGGCTTCGCCTCGTACGCCGAGTGGCTGTGGTCGGAGGAGCAGGGTGAGGGCACCGCGCAGGAGGTGTTCGACTTCACCTACGCCAGCTACCCGGCTGACGACGAGTTCTGGCAGGTGCTGCCCGGTGACCCTGGTGCCGCCCGGGTCTTCGACAACGCCGTCTACGACCGCGGCGCGATGACGTTGCACCAGTTGCGGCTGGCCGTCGGCGACGACGCGTTCTTCGAGATCCTGCCGGCCTGGACCAGCGAGCACCGGTACGGCAACGGCACCATCGAGCAGTTCCAGGCACTGGCGGAACGGATCTCCGGGCTGGACCTGGACGACCTGTTCACCACCTGGCTGTTCACCGCCGGCCGGCCCGACGTGGCCGCCGCCGCACGCAAGGCGGCCCCGCCGACGGAGCCGAAGTCCTGGGCCAAGATCCGCGAGTCGCACCACCTGCTGTCGCACTAGGCATCCGGTGTGGACCGCGAGCGCCCGCACGTGAGCGCGGGCGCTCGCGGCACGCCCGCCGACTTTTGTCGATCATGGAGTTGTGGTGCCAACTTCGGCCCGAAACGGGTGGTTCTTCCGGCACCACAACTCCATGATCGACGGCGTCAGGGGCGGGCCGTGCTCGCTTCCACGGCACGGATGTGCCGGTAGGCGAACCAGAGCGGAGGGAACGCCCCGACCGCGAAGGACAGGTCGATGAGCGTCCAGAACCAGGGGATGTCCCGGATCGGCCCGCAGATCAGCGCCAGCGGCACGATTCCCGCGCAGGCGATCATGCCGACCTGCACGACCCACACGTTGCGCACCGGGTCCCGCAGCGGACCCCAGAACGCCACCGCCAGCACCAGATGGGCGAACGCCAGCCAGTCGGTGCCGTAGAGCAGGAACGGGTAGTCCTCACCGGCCGTCACGAGGCCGGTGTGCACCCGCTCGATCCAGGCGACCAGGGCGGGCAGTTGGTCGGAGAGCGGGTCCAGTGCGCGCAGCAGCCAGCGCACCTCGATCTCCAGCGGAAATGCGGTGGCACCGCTCAGGAAGAGCCCGATCAGCACGATCCACAGCCACCGACGGGTCCGTCGTAGCCGCTCCTCGATGTCCATGATCGCAGCGTAACGATGATCTTCGTGTCGTCCTGCCCCGTGCGCGGGGCACCGGGGTGACCGCTGTCTCAGCGACGCGCCACCCGCCCGGCCGTGGCCAACTCCGGGAGCGTCTTCACCAGCGGGAATGTCCGGCCGGTGAGGCAGCAGACCTGCCCCACCGACCGAACGTCCGCAACTCAGCGAGCGGCGAGAGCCTGCGCGGCCGGGCCGACCGGGGCCGGCAACGCACCGACACCACCGAGGTGCTCATGGATGGCGGCAGCCGCCGCACGCCCCTCGGCGATGGCCCAGACGATCAGCGAGGCACCCCGGTGCATGTCACCGGCCACGAACACCCCGTCGGCGTCGGTCTGCCAGTCGTCGCGGGCGTCGACCGCGCCCCGGGGATTACGGGTCACGCCGAACTGGGCCAGCAACGGCTGCTGCTCGGTGCCCTCGAAGCCGATCGCCAACAGCACCAGATCTGCCGGCAGCTCCCGCTCGGAACCCGGCACCACTGTCACGACCCGTCGACCGTCGCGCTTCTCCACTGTCACCTCAGCGATCCGCACCGCCCGCACCTGTCCGGTGCCGTCGTCCACGAACTCCTGCACCGCAACGGCGAAGACCCGCTCGCCACCCTCCTCGTGCGCCGGGTAGCTGCGCAGGATCCACGGCCACGTCGGCCACGGGTCCCGCGCCTCGTCGCGCTCCTGGGGCGGCTGCGGGTACAGGTCGAGCTGGTGCACGCCCGCGGCGCCCTGCCGGTGCGCGACGCCGAGGCAGTCAGCCGCAGTGTCACCACCACCGATGATCACCACGTGCTTGCCGGCCGCGTCGATCGGGCTGCCGTCCGGCAGCAGCGCACGCGCCGGCCGGGCCTCACCCGTGGCCGCGACGCCAGGCTGGTCGGTGGCCGCGGTGGCGACCGCGCGATTCGCCGCGACCAGGTGCGCCATCGCCTGGTGTACGCCCCGAAGCGCCCGCCCCGGAGTCTCCGGAGTGTCCCGCCCCTGCAACGCGCCGCAGGCCAGCAGCACCGCGTCGTGTTCGGCGCGCAACTGCTCGGCGGTGACGTCCACCCCGACGTGCACGCCGGTGCGGAAGCGCACCCCCTCGGCGACGAGCTGGGCCAGGCGGGCATCGATGTGCCGCTTCTCCAGCTTGAAGTCGGGGATGCCGTACCGGAGCAGGCCACCGATCGCGTCGTCACGCTCGTACACCGTCACCGCGTGACCGGCGCGGGCCAGTTGCTGGGCGGCGGCGAGGCCGGCGGGCCCGGAGCCGACGACGGCGACCGACCGACCGGACGGCGCCGGCACCGCGCGAGGGGTGAACCCGCGTGCCGCGGCGGCGTCGGCGATCTCCACCTCGACCTGCTTGATGGTCACCGGCTGGCCGCCGGAGATACCGAGGACGCAGGCCGCCTCGCAGGGCGCCGGGCAGAGCCGGCCGGTGAACTCCGGGAAGTTGTTGGTGGCGTGCAGCGACTCGACCGCGGCGTCCCAGTTGCCGGTCCGCACCAGATCGTTCCAGTCCGGGATGCGGTTGCCCAGCGGGCAGCCGTCGTGGCAGAACGGGATGCCGCAGTCCATGCATCGGGTGGCCTGCTCGCGGACCAGTTCCTCGCCGGCCGGGGGGTAGACCTCGCGCCAGTCGCTGATCCGCACCGGCACCGGGCGGCGGGCCGGCAGTCGCCGGTCGTAGCGCAGGAAACCGTTCGGGTCAGGCACGAGCCACCTCCTGGGCAGCCACCCGCGGGGCGGGCGGCACCGGCGCGGCGGACGGCGCGCTGAGCGCGCTCATCACCGCGTCGTCGACGTTGCGGCCGGCGGCTTCGGCGGCCTTCATGATCTCCAGCACCCGGCGGTAGTCGCGGGGCACCACGGCGGTGAACTCGGCCACCGCCTCCGGCCAGCGCTTGAGCAGCTCCTCGGCGACCGCCGACCCGGTCTCGGCCACATGCCGCTGGACCAGCTCGTGCAGCAACGACTGCTCCTGCTCGCCCAGTTGCGCCAGGTCGACCAGCTCCGTGTTGACCCGTGCGCGGTCCAGGTGGTGCACGAACGCCGTGCCGCCGGACATGCCGGCCGCGAAGTTACGACCGGTCGCGCCGAGCACCACGACAGTGCCGCCGGTCATGTACTCGCAGCCGTGGTCGCCAACCCCCTCGACCACGGCGACCGCACCGGAGTTGCGCACCGCGAACCGCTCCCCCACCCGGCCACGCAGGAAGACCTCACCCGCCGTGGCCCCGTACAGGATGGTGTTGCCGGCGATGATCTGATCCTCGGCCCGCTGCCCCGGCTCGGCGTCCGGGTCGAGGAACGGCGCCGCGGCGTCCGGACGGACGATGATCCGCCCACCGGAGAGGCCCTTGGCCACGTAGTCGTTGGCGTCGCCGTGCAGCCGCAGGGTCACCCCGCGCGGCAGGAACGCGCCGAACGACTGCCCGGCCGTGCCGTGCAGCACGAACTCGATGGTGTCGTCCGGAAGGCCGGCACCGCCGAAGCGGCGCGTCACCTCACCACCGAGCATCGCGCCGACGCTGCGGTGCTCGTTGCGGACCGCCACCTCGACACGTACCGGCGCACCGGCGGACAGGGCGGGCTGCGCGAGCGCGATCAGCTCGTTGTCCAGGGAGAGCTCCAGGCCGTGGTCCTGTGCGCGAATCCCCCGTCGGGCCGCGCCGGCGGGCAGCTCCGGCAGGTGCAGGACGGGCGCCAGGTCCAACCCGTGCGCCTTCCAGTGCGTCAGCGCCGGGGCAAAGTCGAGCAGCTCGGACTGCCCGATCGCCTCCTCGATGGACCGGAAACCCAGCTCGGCCAGGTATCCCCGGACCTCCTCGGCGAGGAAGAGGAAGAAGTTCTCCACGAACTCCGGGGTGCCGGTGAAGCGCTCGCGCAGCACCGGGTTCTGCGTGGCGATGCCGACCGGGCAGGTGTCCAGATGGCAGACCCGCATCATCACGCAACCGGCGACGATCAGCGGCGCGGTCGCGAAGCCGAACTCCTCCGCGCCGAGCAGCGCCGCGATCAGCACGTCGCGGCCGGTCTTGAGCTGACCGTCGACCTGCACGGTGACCCGGTCGCGCAGCTTGTTGAGCAGCAGCGTCTGTTGGGCCTCGGCAAGGCCCAGCTCCCACGGGGTGCCCGCGTGCTTGAGCGAGTTCATCGGGGAGGCGCCAGTGCCCCCGTCGTGGCCGGAGATCAGGATGACGTCGGCCTTGAGCTTCGCCACCCCGGCGGCGACGGTGCCGACGCCGACCTCGCTGACCAGCTTGACGTGCACCCGTGCGGTCGGGTTGACGCACTTCAGGTCGTGCACGAGTTGGGCGAGGTCCTCGATGGAGTAGATGTCGTGGTGCGGCGGCGGGGAGATCAGACCGACTCCCGGAGTCGCGTGCCGGGTACGGGCGATCCACGGCCAGACCTTGTTGCCGGGCAGTTGACCGCCCTCGCCCGGCTTGGCGCCCTGGGCCATCTTGATCTGGAGGTCGTCCGCGTTGACCAGATATTCGCTGGTCACACCGAACCGGCCGCTGGCGATCTGCTTGACCGCCGAACGGCGGGCCGGGTCGTGCAGGCGATCGACGTCCTCGCCGCCCTCACCGGTGTTGGACTTGCCGCCGAGACGGTTCATCGCGATGGCGAGCGTCTCGTGCGCCTCCGCGGAGATCGACCCGTACGACATGGCGCCGGTGGCGAACCGCTTGACGATCTCGCTGGCCGGCTCGACCTCGTCGATCGGCACCGCCGGGCGGAGCCCGGTCCGCAGGGTGAACAGTCCACGCAGCGACCCGGCCTGCGCGGCGAGCGCGTCGACCTTCGCGGTGTACTCCCGGAAGACGTCGTACTGCCGGCTGCGGGTGGCGTGCTGCAACAGGAAGACCGTCTCCGGGTTGAACAGGTGCAGCTCACCCTCGCGGCGCCACTGGTATTCGCCACCGACCTCCAACCGGTCGGAGGCGGCGGAACCCGCCGGGGGCCAGGCCAGCGCGTGCCGGGCGGCCACCTCGGCGTGCACGCCCGCGAGGTTCACCCCGCCGATCCGGCTGGGGGTGCCCCGGAAGTAGCGCTCGACCAGCCGGGTGTCCAGGCCGACCGCCTCGAAGACCTGTGCCCCGCAGTACGAGGAGACCGTCGAGATGCCCATCTTCGACATGATCTTCAGGACGCCCTTGCCGAGCGCCTTGGCGTAGTTGCGGACCGCGGCTGCGGGCTCGACGCCGGCCAGGGTGCCGGTGGCGATCATGTCCTCGACGGACTCGAACGCCAGGTACGGGTTGACCGCCGCGGCGCCGTAGCCGATCAGGACCGCCGCGTGGTGCACCTCCCGGCAGTCGCCGGACTCCACGATCAACGCCGCCTGGGTGCGGGTCTGCTCCCGCACCAGGTGCTGGTGCACGGCGGCGGTGAGCAGCAGCGACGGGATCGGCGCGAGGTCGGCGTTGGAGTCCCGGTCGGAGAGCACCAGGATGCGGACGCCGTCCTCGATGGCCTCGGAGACGTGCCGGCAGATCTCGGTCAGCCGTGCCTTGATCCCGGCCGCGCCCTCCCGGATGCGGTACAGCCCGGACACCCGGACCGCCTTGAAGCCGGGCAGGTCGCCGTCCTCGTCGATGGAGAGGATCTTCGCCAGCTCGTCGTTGTCGATGATCGGGTGCGGCAGCACGATCTGGCGGCAGCTCGCCGCGCCCGGGTCGAGCAGGTTGCCCTCCGGCCCGATCGTCGACGCCAGACTGGTCACCAGCTCCTCGCGGATGGCGTCCAGTGGCGGGTTGGTGACCTGGGCGAAGAGCTGGTGGAAGTAGTCGTAGAGCAGCCGCGGCCGGGTCGACAACGGGGAGATCGGGGTGTCCGTACCCATCGAACCGAGCGGCTCGGCGCCGGCGCGGGCCATCGGCCCGAGCAGGATCTTCAGCTCCTCCTCCGTGTAACCGAAGGTCTGCTGCCGGCGGCGCACCGAGTCGTGGGTGTAGACGGTGTGCTCGCGGGCCGGCAGGTCGCCCAGCTCGATCAGCCCGGCGTGCAGCCACTCGCCGTACGGTTGGGCGGCAGCCAACTCGGACTTGATCTCCTCGTCGTGCACGATGCGACCCGCGACGGTGTCGACCAGGAACATCTTGCCCGGCTGGAGTCGCCCCTTCGCGACCACGTGGGCCGGGTCGAGGTCGAGCACGCCCGCCTCGGAACCGAGCACCACGAGCCCGTCGTCGGTCTGCCACCAGCGCCCCGGGCGCAACCCGTTGCGGTCCAGGACCGCGCCGACGATCTCGCCGTCGGTGAAGGCCACCGACGCGGGACCGTCCCACGGCTCCATCAGGCTCGCGTGGAAGCGGTAGAAGGCTCGCTTGGCCGGCTCCATGCCGGGGTCGTTCTCCCACGCCTCGGGGATCATCATGAGCACCGCGTGCGGCAGGCTCCGTCCGGCCAGGTGCAGCAGCTCCAGGACCTCGTCGAAGTTCGCCGAGTCGGAGGCGCCGGGCGTGCACACCGGGAAGACCCGCCGGATGTTGCCCGGCACGTTCGGCGAGCGCAGCAGCGCCTCGCGGGCCTGCATCCAGTTGCGGTTGCCACGGATCGTGTTGATCTCGCCGTTGTGGGCGATGAACCGGTACGGGTGCGCCAACGGCCAGGACGGGAAGGTGTTCGTGGAGAAGCGGGAGTGCACCAGCGCGATCGCGCTGTCGATCCGCTCGTCGCGCAGGTCCGGGTAGAACGCCGGCAACTGGTCTGGCGTCAGCATTCCCTTGTAGACCATGGTGCGGCTGGACAGCGACGGGAAGTATGCCGGTACGCCCCGCTCGGCGGTCTCCCGCTCGGCCTGTTTGCGCAGGCTGAACGCCACCCGGTCCAGGTCGATGCCGCGCAGCGGTGAACCGGCCGGCCCTTCGGGCGAGTCGGTGAGCCGGCGTGCGGCCAGGAAGAGCTGCCGGACCCGGGGCATCGCCGCCAGGGCCGTCTCACCAAGCTCACTCGGGTCGATCGGCACGTCGCGCCAGCCGAGCAGGTCGGCTCCCTCGACCAGTGCGTACTTTTCGACCACCCGTCGGGCACGCGCCTCGGCGGCGTCGTCGTCGGGGAGGAAGACCAGCCCGGTGGCGTACTCGCCCGCCGGGGGAAGCGCGACGTCGGCCACCGCGCGCAGGAAGGTGTCGGGGACCTGGATCATGATGCCGGCGCCGTCGCCGGTGTTCGGCTCGGCACCGCGAGCGCCGCGATGGTCCAGTCGACAGAGGGCACCGAGCCCGTTGGCGACGACCGCGTGCGAACGCCGGCCGTGCAGGTCCGCCACGAAGGCCACCCCGCAGGCATCGTGCTCCTGCGCCGGGTCGTAGAGGCCCTGCGCGGGCGGGCGGGAGCCAGGCATCGGGGACGCCTGCGGGCTGTGCGGATACGGCTGAATCTTGTCCGCGTACGGCTGAGCCACCGGGCCTCCTGTCGTCACTCAGGTTGGATCATGGTGGGGACGACGTCGGCCCGTGGGTCTATTGAGTCTACGTTAGGGCCGGGGTCGCAGGGCCACCTGAGATTGATCACACCGTCCACACGCTGGGACGTGTAGTCTCGCGCGGTGGATCAGCTACACAAGGACGTCTTCGACCGGTTGGAACGCTTCTACGACGCGGTGCCCCGCGACGTCGCCGGTGCGGAGGAGCACGGCGGGTTGGTGCTGTTCGTCCGCGACGGTGCTGGCTGGCCGTTCTACGCCCGCCCCCGGATCGACGCCACCGAGCCGCCGTCGCTGGCCGACGTGACCTCGGTCCGCGAGCGGCAGCGCAAGCTGGGCCTGCCGGAAGCCTTCGAGTGGGTGCACGAGACGAGGCCCGAGCTGCTGGCGGTTGCCCGTTCGGCGGGGCTGCACGTGCTGGAGGCGCCGCTGATGGTGCTCGACCCGGCCGCGCTGCCCGACCCGGCGACGTTGTCCGACGTGGCGGTGCGGGTGCTGGCCGCCGACTCCCCCGGTTTCGCCGCCGATGTCGCCGCGCGGCGTGCGGTGGCAGCGGTGTCGTTCGCCGCCGCCGGTACCGCGCCCGGCGAGGCCGGCCCGGCCGAGCGGGACGCCGCCGTCACCGAACTCGAACTGGCCGCGCTCGACGAGGAGCGTTCCCGGATCGCCGACGGTCGACGGATTTCCGCGCTGGCCGGCACGCCCACCGACGGTGCGCTGGCCAGCGGCATGGCCATGCGCGTCGGCGACGTCGCCGAGATCGCCGGGGTGGCCACCCTGCCCGCCGCCCGCCGACGCGGGCTGGGCGCCGCGCTCACCGCAACCCTGGCCCGGGAGCTGCTCGCCGCCGGCACCGACCTGGTCTTCCTCTCCGCTGGCAGCGACGAGATCGCCCGGGTCTACCTGCGGGTCGGCTTCCGCCGCATCGGCACCGCCTGCATCGCCGAACCGGTCGCCCTGATCCCCTGACCGAGGTGGGTCAGGTTGGGGGGCGCCACTGGGCCGCAGAGGCAGCGGCGCTGGAGAGCAGTCGCGAGTTGATCGTGCCCAGTGCGGCGTCCCGGGCTCGCAACGCCAACCGGCCCCGAGCCTGGAGCACCGCCGACATCCGTCGGGTCTGCCGAACCACTGTCGCGGCCCGCGGGCGGCGAATCCGGTCGTACGCCTGAACGGCGTCGGGCAGCCGAGTCTCCCGCAGCAGAGAGGCCAGGGTGGCGGCGTCCTCGAACGCGAGGCAGGCGCCCTGCCCGAGGTGCGGCGGCATGGCGTGCGCCGCGTCGCCGAGCAGCACGACGCCGCCCGGCCCGGACGGAAAGCCGTACGCGCGGGGCAGCGGTCGCAGCTCGCGGACCTCCTGCTGGACCAGGTCGGCCGGGTCGGTGGCGTCGAGCAGCGCCCCGATCGGGTCGGGCCAGCCCGCGTACCAGCGGCGCAACAGGGCGAGCTGGGTCTCCGGTGGTTCCGGGCGGGGTGCGCCGGCGGCGGTGGCCACCCAGTAGATGCCGCCCCGGGTGGACCCGCCGGACGAGCCGCGCTCGCCCAGCGACGCGGCCACGAACCGGTAGCCGGCGCCCAGGATCTCGCCGGCGAGTGGCTGGTCGTCGGGTAGCCGAGGGGCCTGGTACCAGGGAATGACGGCCCGCCAGGAGGCACATCCGGAGCTGACCACCCGGGATTCGGGGGCGAGTTGGCGGCGGATGCCGCTGTCCGTGCCGTCGGCGGCGACCACCAGGTCGACCTCGATGGTCTGCCGTCCGTCGCTGACCGCCGGCCGCTCACCGGGCTCGACCCGGACGTGGCGCACCGTCACACCGGTCCGCAGCTCGACCCGCTCGCCGAGGCCGGCGATCAGCGCGTCGTGCAGGTCCTCGCGGTGCACCACCACCGGCATCCGGTCGGCGGGAATGGGTCGGGGCTGCACGAGCCAGTGCCCGTCGGGGCGACGGACCCCACCGTCGGGCAGCGGCGTGGCGATTGCGGCCAGGCCCGCGCCGAGACCGAGGGCCTGCAGCGCGCGGACGCCGTTGGGCCAGAGCACCACGGCGGTCGGCTCGGGACGGACCCGTTCGGCGCGCTCCAGCAGGGTCACCTGCCAGCCGGAGCGGGCCAGCGCGCCGGCCACCGCGAGGCCACCGACCCCTGCGCCGACCACCACCGCGCTTCGCATCGGTGCCGCCCCCGCTCAGCTGTCCCGGTCGGCGGGCCGTGCGCCAGTGGCGTCGGCCCGGTCGGTACGGGTGGCCGACGGGTCGTCCGCCGGGTCCTCGTCGGTCGACGGGCTGTCGACGGTTGCCTCGTCGACACGCGACTCGTCACCCAGCGGCTCGGCACCACCGGGCCGGACGTCCTCGTCGGCGGTCGGCTCGGGCGGCACGACGCCGGTGTCCTGCCAGGCGGCGTACTGCTCCTCGCTGACCACCCGGTAGCCCTCCGGGGCGGCGGCCTGCGCTGGGGTCTCCCGCTCGGAGAGGTCCACCTGGGACAGGTCGGACGTGGGGGCCGTGGTCGGCGTCGCCGCCGCGCCGATCGGGATCAGGAATTCCTGGGGGCCGCGCACCCGGACGAAGTAGATCAACCCGCCGAGGAAGACCAGCGCGGCGGTCCAGACGTTGAGCCGTACGCCGAGGATCTGGTTGGCCTCGTCGGTGCGCATCAGCTCGATCCAGAAGCGGCCGGCGGTGTAACCCATCACGTAGAGCGCGAACGCCCGGCCCCGGCCCAGCTTGAGCCGGCGGTCGAGGAGGAGGACCAACGCGACCACGCCGAGGTTCCACAGCGCCTCGTAGAGGAAGGTCGGCTGGTAGAGGCCCGGTTCGAGGATCGGCTGCCCGGCGTCGTCGCGCAGCGCGTGCCCCGGATTGTCCGGGTCCATCCGGTGGATCTCCAGACCCCACGGCAGGGTGGTCCGGCCACCGAACAGCTCGTTGTTGAACCAGTTGCCGAGCCGGCCGACCGCCTGGGCCAGCGGCAGCCCGGGTGCCAACGCGTCGGCCACCACCCCGAACGGGATGCCGAGCTGTCGGGCCGCGATGAAGGCGCCGAGCGCGCCACCGGCGACGGCGCCCCAGATGCCGAGACCGCCCTCCCAGATGGCGAAGGCCTTCATCGGCTCACCACCGGCGCCGAAGTATTTCTCCGGTGAGGTGATCACGTGGTAGATGCGGGCGCCGATGATGCCCGCCGGCACCGCCCAGACGGCGATGTCGAGCACGGCACCGGGCGCGACGCCGCGCTGCCGCAGCCGGCGCTCCGTCACCCAGCAGGCCAGCACGATGCCGGCGATGATGCAGAGCGCGTAGGCCCGGATCGGCACCGGCCCGAGCTGCCAGACCGCGGTGCTGGGGCTGGGCAGGGCCGCCTGGGGGGACAGCGAGGCGAGGGTCACGGGTGCACACGCTACCGCTGCACACCCCCGCAGCGGCACCCCGGGCCGCTGGAGTGCGCATCCCGGTGACTTCTGGTTTGCACCCCCGTACGCTCTTTGTCCATGAGCGCGCTCACCTGGGCGGTCGCCGCGGTCGTCAGTGACGACACCGGCCGGGTGCTGCTCTGCCGGCAGGGCCGGGGGGAGCGCCGATACGCGCTGCCCGGCGGGCGGCTACGCCCGGCCGAGAGCCCGGTGCAGGCGGCCCTGCGGGACATCCGCGCGGAGACCGGCTGGGAGATCGAGCTGGTCGACCTGGTCGGCGTCTACCACCTGACCGGCCCCACCGGGCGGACGTCCCCCGGGCGCGCCGGGCCGCTGCCGGACGTCCTCGTGCACGTGTTCCGGGCCCGCGCCGCCAGGGTCCGACCCGCCGCCGACCCGCCGCCGGGCTGCCGGTTGTCCTGGCACTCCCCCGACGCGCTGCCCGAGTCGGTCACGCCGCTCACCCACGCCGCCGTCACCGATGCTCGCGCCGGCCGCTCCGGCGTGCTCCGCGACGCTTCGTGGGCACCGCCCGAACCCATTGGAGAGCCGGTGAACGGGCCTGACCGGCACGGGGTCGTGGCGCAGCCGCCGGAACAACGTGGTGAGACAGCGGCGGACGGCCCACTTCGCCCCGGACCGCGCCGACACGACTGAGCGGCCCGACGCCGACCGGACCGGCGGCACCCGTTCGAGCGTGATGCCGGTGAGTCATCACGATGACTCACCGGCATCACACGCCTAAGACAGACAGGCCCGCCGCGCCGTCAGCGGGTGGGGTTGCGGACGCCTTCCGCGAGTTCGGCACTGAGGGTACGCAGGGCGGCCAGCCCCTCCGCCTCGCTGGGCGCGTCGAGCACGCACCGGACCAGGGCACTGCCGACGATCACCCCGTCGGCGTACCCGGCGACGGTGCCGGCCTGCACACCGGTGCCCACACCCAGGCCGACACCGACCGGCAGGTCGGTGACCGCCCGGACCCGGGAGACCAGCGTCGGCGCGGCGTCGGACGTGCTCGCCCGGGCACCGGTCACCCCCATCACCGCTGTCGCGTAGACGAAACCGCGGCAGTGCTCCACCGTCATCGCCAGCCGGGCGTCGGTGGACGACGGCGACACCAGGAACGTGCGGTCCAGCCCGTGGGCGTCCGAGGCGGCCAGCCACTCGTCGGCCTCGTCGGGAATGAGGTCAGGGGTGATCAGCCCGGTGCCGCCGGCGGAGGCGAGATCACGGGCGAACACGTCCACGCCGTACCGCTCGACCGGGTTCCAGTAGGTCATGGTGACCACTGGAGCGCCGGTGGCCGCCACCGCCTCGATGATGCGCATGGTGTCCGCGGTGCGTACGCCACCGGCCAGGGCGATGTCACTGGCCTTCTGGATCACCGGCCCGTCCATCACCGGGTCGGAGTAGGGGATCTCCACCTCGATGACGTCGACGCCGGCCTCGACCATGGCGGTCATCGCGGCGATGCTGCCCTCGACGGTCGGGAAACCAGCCGGCATGCAGCCGACCAGCAGTGCCCGCCCGTCGGCGCGGGCCTTGTCGAAGGCCACCCCGATCCGGCTCATCTCACCGCTCCTTGTCGAGGATGCCGAAGTAGTCACCGGCGGTGTGCACGTCCTTGTCGCCCCGCCCGGAGAGGTTCACCACGATGGTGGGCTCGCGGCCCAGCTCGGCGGCGAGCTTCGGGGCCAGCGTGAGGGTGCCGGCGAGCGCGTGTGCGCTCTCGATCGCCGGGATGATCCCCTCGGTGCGGCAGAGCAGCTCGAACGCGGCCATCGCCTCGTCGTCGGTGACCGGCAGGTAGGTCGCCCGGCCGGTGTCGTGCAACCAGGCGTGCTCGGGCCCGACGCCCGGGTAGTCCAGGCCGGCGGAGATCGAGTGCGACTCCAGCGTCTGCCCGTCGGCGTCCTGCAACACGTAGGTGCGGGCACCGTGCAGCACGCCGGCCGACCCGCCGGTGATGCTGGCCGCGTGCCGGCTGGTGGTCACGCCGTCGCCGCCGGCCTCGAAGCCGTACAGCCGCACGTCCGTGTCGCCGACGAAGGCGTGGAAGATGCCCAACGCGTTGGACCCGCCACCGACGCAGGCGGTCACCGCGTCCGGCAGCGCGCCGGTGAGGTCGAGGCACTGCTGGCGGGCCTCGTCGCCGATGCCCCGGACGAAGTCGCGGACCATCGCCGGGAACGGGTGCGGGCCGGCGGCGGTGCCGATCAGGTAGTGCGTCTCGTCGACGTTGGCCACCCAGTCGCGCATCGCCTCGTTCATCGCGTCCTTGAGCGTGCGCGAGCCGTTGGTGACCGGGACGACGGTCGCGCCGAGCATCCGCATCCGGGCCACGTTGAGGGCCTGCCGCTCGGTGTCGACCTCGCCCATGTAGACCACGCACTCAAGGTCGAACAGGGCGGCGGCGGTTGCGGTGGCCACGCCGTGCTGCCCGGCACCGGTCTCGGCGATCACGCGGGTCTTGCCCATCCGCTTGGTGAGCAGCGCCTGGCCGAGCACGTTGCGCACCTTGTGCGCGCCGGTGTGGTTGAGGTCCTCCCGCTTGAGCAGCACCCGTGCGCCGAGTTTCGCGGAGAACCGCCGGGCCTCGTAGAGCAGCGACGGGGTGCCGGCATAGTCGCGCAGCAACGCGGCGAACTCGGCCCGGAAGGACTCGTCCGCCATCGCCGTGCGCCACGCCCCGTCGAGCTCGTCCAGCGCGGCCACCAGGGCCTCGGGAACGAACCGACCGCCGAAGCGGCCGAAGTGGCCGGCGGAGTCGGGCTGCGAGCCGGCCACCGGGGCCAGCGCGTCGGCGCTCATCGGGAATCCTCTCGGTGGGGCGTCCGGTGCGAGGTCAGCGCACCGGCCTGGGCGTTGCCGGGTGGTTGCCCGCGTTGACCAGTTCGGCGACCGCCTCGCGGGGGCTCTTCTGGGTGACCAGGCCCTCGCCCACGAGCACCGCGTCGGCGCCCGCCGAGGCGTACCGGATCAGGTCGTGCGGGCCACGGACGCCGGACTCGGCGATCTTGACGACACTGCTGGGCAGGCCGGGCGCGATCCGCTCGAACACGGACCGGTCGACCTCCAGGGTACGCAGGTCACGGGCGTTGACCCCGATCACCTGCGCGCCGGCCTCCAGAGCGCGGTCGGCCTCTTCCTCGTCGTGCACCTCGACCAGCGCGGTCATGCCCAGCGACTCGATGCGCTCCAGCAGACCCATCAGCACGTTCTGTTCGAGCGCGGCGACGATCAGCAGAACCAGGTCGGCGCCGTGCGCGCGCGCCTCGTGCACCTGGTAACTGGAGACCACGAAGTCCTTACGAAGCACCGGAACCGTGACCGCGGCCCGGACGGCCGCCAGGTCGTCCAGTGAGCCACCGAACCAGCGCCCCTCGGTCAGCACGCTGATCGCCCGAGCCCCACCGGCCGCGTAGTCGACGGCGAGGTCGGCCGGATCGGCGATCTCGGCCAGCCGGCCCTTGGACGGCGACGAACGCTTCACCTCGGCGATCACGGCGACGCCGGGCTTGCGCAGCGCCGCGTACGCGTCCAGCGGCGGCGGCGCAGCCGCTGCCAGTTCACGGATCCGCTCCAGCGGAACCTGCTCCTGGCGTCGGGCGACGTCCTCACGTACGCCAGCCAGAATCTCGTCGAGCACGCTTACGGACGCTGCCTGACCGGCGTCGTCCCCCTCCGCGTGCGCATGCTCAGCAGTCACCAACGGACTCCCCTCTCCGGGCGTCATGGGCCGATGCTAGGGGCAGCCGACCTACGCCGGACGCCGGGGGTATGGCGCTGCTCACGAAAAGGGCTGCGGCATAATGGCCGACTTGCCGTGAACGGTGTGTCACGCAGCGCCACCTCCGGTATCGACCACCGTCACGGGTACGGGGCCTGGCGACCACGGTCGAACCGGGCCGATCCATCGATCATGCCACCAGTTGGCGGCCGGCGCTCGGCGACAACGACGCCGATCTATGTTGTGAGCAAGCTCAAGGTTTGACAGCCGGCCCTGGTCAGGGCCAGGGCGGGACAGTTGACCCGGCGTTCACGGCGGCGAAACGTCAGCCGGCGAGCATCGTCCTCGGGCAGACTCAATGGCGCGCCTGCCCCGACCGTCGCAACTCCTCGTGCGAGGTGACCATGAGCATTTCCGAGCCGCAGCCGGCCATCGGCCTGACCACCATCTCGCGCACTGTGGCCTCGCTCGCCGTCGGTGTGGTGCACAGCGTGGAGCGGGCCGTGGTGGGCGAAGGACGGATGCGGACCGCCCGCGGCAACGCCTGGGAGGCCGTCTGCGCCGACCGGGCCCGCGCCGACCAGCGTGCCGAGCTGAACCGCCTGGTAGCCGAACTGACCGCCGCCCGCGCCGCCGGTCGCCGAGCCCAGCGGGAGCACCAGCCGGTCGGCTGACCCCCGTCCACCGCACCGGCCGCCGCGTCAGTCGGCCGTCGGGTCCTCGCCCCGGTCCAGGGCGTCCCACGCCTCGGTGGTCCGCCGCCCCGCCAGCGGAGCCGACGGACCCTCCGAACCAGCCGGCACCGACGTGGTCGCAGGGGCCGAACGCACCGGCCGCTCGTACCGGGCGCCCATCGCCGGCCAACCGCCACCACGCCACGCCGTCCACCACCCGCCGACGGCAACCAGCAGACCGCCGAGCAGGCAGAGCGCCGGCCACTGCCGGCTCACCGAACCGCCGATGTCGGCGACCAGCCCGTACCCGCCGCCAGCCGCCACGGCCAGCCCCAGCGCGCCGAGCAGCCCACCGAGCACCTGCCGCAGTCGCCCCCGGGTGGCCAGCACCGCTCCACCACCCGCCAACGCCACCAGCGCCAACGCCGGCAGCCAGGGCAGCAGCCCGCCGCCGCTGCGGGTATCCCGCACCGGCGGCAGCGGCGCCGGGCGCACCGTCAGCTCCACCGACCAGCTCCGCGTCGCCGCCCACAACGCCAGGCCCGCGCCGGCCAGACAGAGCAACACCGCGTACGTCAACTCGCGCCGACCCACGGCGGACCGCTCCTCGGCGCTCACCGAGCAGGCCGCAAGGTTTCGGCGGCCGCGATCGCCGCCAGCACGGCGGCGGCCTTGTTCCGCGTCTCCTGGTCCTCGGCGGCCGGGTCCGAGTCGGCGACCACCCCCGCCCCGGCCTGCACGTAGGCGCGGCCGTCGCGGATGAGCGCGGTCCGGATGGCGATCGCCATGTCCAGGTCGCCGCCGAAGCCGAAGTAACCGACAGTGCCCCCGTACACGCCCCGGCGGACGGGCTCCAACTCTTCGATGATCTCCATGGCCCGCACCTTGGGCGCGCCGGAGAGCGTGCCGGCCGGGAAGGTCGCGGCGAGCGCGTCGAAGGCGGTCTGGTCGTCCCGCAACGTGCCGGTGACCGTCGAGACGATGTGCATGACGTGGCTGTACCGCTCGATGGTGGCGAACTCGGGCACCTCCACGCTGCCCGGCTGACAGACCCGACCCAGGTCGTTGCGGCCCAGGTCGACCAGCATCACGTGCTCGGCTCGCTCCTTCGGGTCGGCGAGCAACTCCTGGGCGAGCGCTGCGTCGGCGGCGGGGGTGCCGCCGCGCGGCCGGGTGCCGGCGATCGGGTGCAGCAGCGCCCGCCGTCGCCCGTCCACACCACCGGTGACCTTCAGGTGCGCCTCCGGCGACGAGCCGACGATGTCGAACCCGTCGAAGCGCAGCAGGTACATGTACGGGCTGGGGTTGCTGGTGCGCAGCACCCGGTAGACGTCCAGCGGGTCGGCGTGGATCGACCGCTCGAAGCGCTGGGAGAGCACGATCTGGAAGCACTCGCCGGCCCGGATCGCCTCCTTGGCCGCCTCCACCGCCTTCGGGTACCCGTCGTCGGGCGTACGACAGAGCACCTCCCCGGCCGGCGGACGCTCGACGGTGGAGATCATCGGCGGGATGGGCCGCGACAGCGCGGTGGTCATGGCGTCCAGTCGGCCGACCGCGTGGTGGTACGCGGCGGTCACCTGCGGGGCGCGGTCCGGGGCGTCCGGTGGTGGCAGCACCGCGTTGGCGACCAGGATCGCCGAACCGTCGTAGTGGTCGAGCACCACCAGGTCGGTGGCGAGCATCATGCCCAGCTCCGGCACGCCCAGGTCGTTCTCGGTCAGCTCCGGCAACCGCTCGAAACGGCGGACCAGGTCGTAACCCAGGTAGCCGACCATGCCCCCGGTCAACGGCGGCAGGCCGTCGGACGGGTCCCCCACCGGGCCGGCCAGCGCCGCCACCGTCTCCCGCAGCACCCGCATCGGGTCACCCTCGGTGGGCAGCCCGGCCGGCGGCTGGCCGAGCCAGGTCGCGACGCCGTCCCGCTCGACGAGGGTGGCGCTGCTGCGTACGCCGATGAACGAATACCGCGACCAGGCCATGCCGGCGGACCCGACGCCCTGCTCGGCCGATTCCAACAGGAACGTGCCCGGACCGCCGGCCAGCTTCCGGTAGACCCCGACCGGGGTCTCCGCGTCGGCCAGCAACCGTCGGGTGACCGGCACCACCCGCCAGCCGGTGGCCAGCTCGGTGAAGGCGGCCAGGTCGGGGCTGACGATGCCGTCGGTCATGGCTGGGTCCGCCTTTCGTTCACGGCCGTGGGGCTCGGCCACGCCGCGCTCACCGTGCCTCCGGCGTGGTGACGGGCAGCTCGGTGAAGAAGCAGGTCCGGTGGCCGGTGTGGCAGGCCGCTCCGACCTGGTCCACGCTCACCAGCAGCGCGTCCCCGTCGCAGTCCAGCGCGACAGAACGGACGTACTGGTGGTGCCCGGAGGTGGCGCCCTTGACCCAGTATTCGCGTCGGCTGCGTGACCAGTAGGTGGCGCGGCCGGTGGTGAGGGTGCGGTGCAGCGCCTCGTCGTCCATCCAGGCGACCATCAGCACCTCACCGGAGTCGTGCGCGCGGACCACGGCGGCCACCAGGCCGTCGGCGGAGCGGCGCAGCTGGGCCGCGATGGCCGGGTCGAGCCGGGACGGGCGAGCCGGCTCGGACACCACCGGGTCGCTCGGATCGCTGGGAACGCCGGTCACCGGCGAGTCAGGTACGGGCACAGTGATGAATTGTCCCGCACGCGGTGCGGGTACCGGCGACCGCTCCCGCCCGGGCTGCGGCGCAGACCCGGCGGGCCGGGCCAGCTGGGCCACGTAGCGGTCCAGCCGACCGTCGACCAGGGCGGCGGCCAGGTCCGCGCCGGCCGTGTCGGCGATCTCCTCGGCGTACGGCCGGATGAGCGGCAGTGTGCCGGCGACCAGCCGTACGGCGGCGGCCCACAGCTGGCTGGTGGCGCCCGGACGCAGCCCGAGGCAGAGCAGCATGTCCGACCGGTAGCCGGGTGGGGCGACCGGCAGTTCCAGGGCCGCCGCGAAGGCCGCCCGACGGGAGTGGACCCGCACCGACGGGTTGGCCGGGCGCAGCACCGACGGGCAGAGGCGGGCCAGGTCGGCGACGGCGAGCCGGACCCCCACGCGGTCGTTGGCGACGCGGGCGGCGGCGGCCTTACCGAGCGTGGCGATCAGCTCCTCCAGCCGGGGTGGCTCGGCGGGCTGACAGAGCACCGGCAGATCGATCCGGGGCCGCCAGTGCGGGTCGGCCCAGAGCAGTCGCGCCGGTGTGGTGACCGGCAGCCCGAACGCCCAGTCGGCCGGTTCGCCGAGTCGGTGCACCCAGGAGCGGACGTCACGGGCGGCCACCGAGACGTGGGTGACGCGGCCTGCGGATTCGGCCAGGTACGCCTGTCGGGCGGCGTACGGGGCACCGCCGACCAGCACGTCGAGGTCGACGTCGCTGTGTGCGGTGGCGGCGCGGCGGGCGTGACTGCCGCGCAGCAGGATGCCGACGACCGGCCGCTCGGCGCCCTGTCGCAACCGCGCGGCCCAGTCCTCAAGAAAACCGCTGTCCGGTAACGGAGCGTGACCCACCGCGCCATCGTGCCGTACGTCCGATCAGCGCGCAATGCCCGTTGGCGGACTCGGTGTCCGGTCCGGAGCCTACTGCCCGTTCTCACGCTGTACGCGACGGCGGGCAGTCGGACACCGGCCGCGACCGTTGCGCCCGGATCAGTATTTCATCTAGCGTTGAGTTCAACAGATGATGAGTTTCCTTGGAGGTGCGCGATGGACGACGCGATAGCCGTCCGCGACCTGGTCGTCGACCGAGGCGGGCGGCGGGTGCTGGACGGCATCAGTTGCCGCGTCCCGCGCGGGGCGGTCACCGGCCTGCTCGGCCCCAGCGGCAGCGGCAAGACCACGTTCATGCGCGCGGTGGTCGGTGTGCAGGTGGTCGGCGGCGGGGAGATCACCGTCCTGGGCCAACCGGCGGGCACTCCGGCGCTGCGCCACCGGGTGGGCTACCTGACCCAGGCGCCGAGCGTCTACGCCGACCTGACCGTTCGGGAGAACGCCCGCTACTTCGCCGCCCTGTATGGACGGGGGCGGGTCGAGGCCGACCGCGCGGTCAGCGATGTCGGGCTGACCGATGCGGCGGGCCAACTGGTCGCCACCCTCTCCGGCGGCCAACGCAGCCGGGCCTCCCTGGCCTGTGCGCTGGTCGGCGAGCCGGAACTGGTCATCCTCGACGAGCCGACCGTCGGTCAGGACCCGGTGCTGCGGGCCGACCTCTGGGCCCGGTTCCACGCGATGGCCGCCGCCGGCACCACCCTGCTGGTCTCCAGTCACGTCATGGACGAGGCGGCCCGCTGCGACCGGCTCCTGCTGATCCGCCAGGGGCGGCTGATCGCCGACGACAGCCCCGCCGCCATCCGCACCGCCGCCGGTGTCGACGACCTCGACGAGGCGTTCCTGCGCCTGATCCGGGCCGGCGAGGCGGGCCCGACCACCACCGCCACGACAGCCGGACAGGAGCAGTCATGAACCCGCGGATCCTGGCGGCCACCACCGGCCGCATCCTGCGCCAGCTCCGGCACGACCGGCGGACCATCGCGCTGCTCGTGGTGGTGCCGGCCGTCCTGCTCACCCTGGTCTACTTCATGTACGCCGACCAGCCCACCCCGCCCGGCCAGCCGACGACGTTCGACCGGGTCGCGTTGGTGATGCTGGGCATCTTCCCCTTCGTGATCATGTTCCTGGTGACCAGCATCGCCATGCTGCGCGAACGCACCTCCGGCACCCTGGAGCGGCTGCTCACCACACCGCTGGGCAAGCTCGACCTGCTCTTCGGGTACGGCATCGCGTTCGGGCTGGCCGCCGCCGTGCAGGCCGCGGTCGCCGCCGGAGTGGCGTACTGGATCTTCGGTCTGGAGACCGCCGGCAGCATCGGTCTGGTGATCGGGATCGCCGTCGTCGACGCCGTGCTCGGTGTCGCCCTCGGGCTGCTGTGCAGCGCCTTCGCGCGCACCGAGTTCCAGGCAGTACAGTTCCTGCCAGTCGTGGTGATCCCCCAACTGCTGCTCTGCGGGCTGTTCGTGGCCCGCGACCAGATGGCCGGCTGGCTCCAGGCGCTCAGTGACGCCTTCCCCCTGTCGTACGCCATCGAGGCGTTGCAGGAGGTCGGTGCCCGCGCCGAGCCGACCGGCAGAATGTGGCGGGACGTGGCGGTGGTGCTCGGGGCGGTGGTGCTCGCGCTCGTGCTCGCGGCGGCCACCCTGCGTCGACGCAGCGGGTGAGGCTGCGGCAGCCGTGGGCGGACCCGCCCACGGCTGCCCAGGTGGACGAACGAAGGGCGGCGATGACGCGGCGGACCGGCCGGCGACCCGGCAACCCGGACACCCGGGAGGCGATCCTCGACGCAGCGCGCACGGCGTTCGCCGAGCGTGGCTTCGACTCCGCCTCGATCCGCGCCATCGCCGGCACGGCAGGCGTCGACCCGGCGTTGGTGCACCACTACTTCGGCAGCAAGGACCAGCTCTTCCTCACCGCGATGAACTTCCCGGTCGACCCTGGTGAGCTGGTGCCGAAGGTGATCGCCGGCGACCCGGACGGGGCCGGTGAGCGACTGGTGCGCACCTTCCTCGGCGTCTGGGACTCACCGGCCGGCAGCGCCGCCCAGGCACTGCTTCGCTCCGCGGTGAGCAACGAGTGGACCGCTCGACTGCTGCGCGAGTTCGTCACCACCCAGGTCCTGCGGCGGGTGCTCGAACAACTCGACGTCGATCCGGCCCAACTGCCGCTGCGCGGTTCCCTGGTGGCCACCCAGATGATCGGCCTGGCCATGATGCGGCACGTGGTGCGTCTGGAGCCGGTCGCCTCGGCGGACCCGGAAACCCTGGTCGCCACGATCGGCCCGACGATCCAGCGCTACCTCACCGGCCCTCTGCCGACCTAGGCCGTGTCTTCAAAGGTCACAACCATTGGAGTAGCGCGGCGATGGTGACGGTGGCCTGGAACGAGGTTGCGGTCTTGTCGTAGCGGGTCGCGACGCTGCGGCACTGCTTGAGCCGGTTGAAGCACCGTTCGACGACGTTGCGCCGCTTGTAGAGCTGCTTGTCGAACACCGGTGGTCGGCCGCCACGGCTGCCGCGTCGGTGGCGGTTGGCCTGCTGGTCGGCGCGCTCAGGGATCGTGTGTCCGATGCCGCGTCGGCGCAGGTGCTCTCGGATGGCCTTCGAGCTGTAGCCCTTGTCGGCGATGACATGGTCCGGGCGGACCCGAGGTCGGCCGGGACCTGAGCGCTCGACCCGGATGGCGGCCATGACGTTGGTGAAGCGGGTGCAGTCGTTGACGTTGCCGCCGGTGAGCACGAACGCCAGTGTCCGACCCAGCCCGTCGCAGGCGAGGTGAATCTTGGTGGTCAGTCCACCTCGACTTCGACCGAGGGCGTGATCTTGTGGTTCGTCCGATTCACAGGCCCCCCTTTAGCGCCCGCGGCATGCTGGTGGGCTCGCACGATCGTGGAGTCCACCGACACCAGCCAGTCAATGTCCCCGGCCGCGTCCGCGTCGGCCTGGACCCCGGCGAGCATCCGCTCGAACGTGCCATCAAGGGCCCACCTGCGGAAACGGGTATAGATCGACTGCCACGACCCGTAGCGGGAAGGCACATCCCGCCACGCCGCCCCGGCCCGGATCTTCCACACGATCCCGTTGAGCACCCGCCGATCATCGACCCGAGGCCGACCACCCGTGACCGCCGACGGCAGATACCGCGACAGCGCTTCCCACTCGACGTCAGACAACTCGTAGCGACGACCCACGCCCTACATCATCCGACACCACGATCCTTTGAAGACACTGCCTAGGGCCGGCCTGCGGCGGGCCGGCTCTCGGGTTCGCAGGGTTGAACGGTGCGGAATCGGAGATGGTAGGGGAAGTCCGTCTTCGACAGAGCCCCAGGAACAGGATCATGAGCCAACCGACGAAACCCGTTCTGCAGGCCATCGGTCAGGCCTCCCTCGGTGCTGTCCTGCTGAGCACCGGCGTCGGTCACCTGACGACGAAGCGGCAGGAGTTCCGGGCACAGGTGCCGTCCTGGCTGCCGGTCGACGTCGACAAGGTCGTGGTCGTGTCCGGCCTCGCTGAGGTCGCGCTGGGATCGGCGTTGCTGGCGACGTGGCGCCAGCCCGCCCGCCGGTTGCTCGGCCGGGCCGTCGCCGGCTTCTTCGTCGGGGTCTTCCCCGGCAACATCGCCCAGTTCGTCGAACGCCGGAACGGCTTCGGGCTGGACACCGACCGCAAGCGGGCGCTACGCCTGCTCGGTCAGCCGGCGCTGGTGGCGTGGGCGCTGGCCGCGACCCGCGATCGGTCCCGCTGACGGCGTGCAGCCGGGCAGGTGGTGCCAGCGGCGTGCCTACCGGGCTCAGTACGGCGGATGGGCCTCGGCCGGGCGGCGCAACGTCGGGAGCAGCCAGCCCAGTTCGTCGGCGTCGGCCAGCGGATCCGGGAAGGCTAGCCGGATCCGACGCCGCGCGCCCGGTCGACCGAGGGCGACCACCAGCCCGTAACGATCGATGCGCACCACCCGGGGTGGCCCGTCCGGGGTCTGCTCGGTCAACCCGAGCTGCCGGCGCAGATACTCGGTGACCTGCGCGCCGTCGCACTCCGCGAGGTCGGCCAGCAGACGCGCCTCGACCGGGTGCACCGGGTCCGGCTCGGCCCCGGCATACTCCACCGGGTCGACACGGTGCACGGCGCCGGCCCGCTCCCAGCGGACCTCGACCACCTCGAAGCGGAACAGTCGGAACCGGGTGCCCAGGTCGAGCAGGTCGCCGGTCGGCTCCACCGCGGCGAAGTCGACAGCCGCGTGGCGGGCCTCGTCGCCGTGCAGCTCGGCAGCCCACCCGGAGACCCAGGCGCGACCCAGACCGGGCGCACCGGCGGCGGGCGGCAGGTCGAGCACGTCGAGCACCACCGCCACGTCGCTGCCCCCGGCCACCGGTTGCAGCGCGGCGGCCAGGTGGCTGGCCACCGGCACCAGCAGCAGCACCCGCCCGTCCGGGTCGGTCACGTGCCGGGCGTGGTGCGGACCGGGCCGGTGGGCCAGGTGCACGAGACCGGGCAGGCGCCCGGCGACGAGGGTACGAACGATCTCGGCGGGGTTGGGCCGCATGGGCGCGACCTCCTTCGAAGGTTAGGCTTACCTAAGCCGGAGCCTAGAGCACCTGACCTTCGACGTCCACCACACCGGCGCATCGCGTCACCGGGTCTGCTCCAGCCAGGACGCGTAGAGCAGGCCGTAGACCGAGTCCGCGTCGCGGACCAGCTCGTCGTGCGGACCCCGCTGCACCACCCGACCGCGGTCCACCACGATCACCTCGTCGGCCGCCTGCGCCGTGGAGAGCCGGTGGGCGATCGCGAGGGTCGTCCGGCCCCTGGTGACCGCGTCCAGGGTGCGTTGCAACCGCACCTCGGTCGCCGGGTCCACCGCGCTGGTCGCCTCGTCCAGCACCAGCAGGTCCGGATCCGCCACGTACGCGCGGGCCAACGCGACAAGCTGCCGCTCACCGACGCTGAGCGCCTCGCCGCGCTCGCCGACCGGAGTGTCCAGCCCCGCCGGCAGGCCATCCAACCAGTCCGACAGACCCAGCTCGGTGAAGGCGGCGCTCAACTGCTCGTCGGTCAGCTCCGGCCGGGCGAACCGGACGTTGTCCCCCACCGTCGCGTCGAAGAGGAACCCGTCCTGCGGCACCATCACCACCCGGGACCGCAGCGAGTCGAACCGGACGTCCGCCAACGGCACCCCGGACAGCAGCACCGCCCCCGCCGACGGGTCCATCAGACGGGTCAGCAGCTTCGCGAAGGTCGTCTTGCCACTGCCGGTCTCGCCGACCACCGCCACCCGGCTCTTCGCCGGAATCTCCAGGTCGATGTCGTGCAACACCGGCGGACCGCCCGGGTACGCGAACCGCACCCCCGCGAACCGGATGTCCAACGGCCCGCTCGGCAGGTCCCGTCCCTGCTCCCCCGGGTCAGCCACGTCCGGGGCGACGTCCAGCACGTCCAGCACCCGACGCCAGCCCGCGATCGCGTTCTGCGCCTCGTTGAGCACCTCGGTGGCGATCTGCACCGGCTGGATGAAGAGCGTCACCAGGAACAGGAACGCGGTCAGCTGGCCGATCGACAGCGTGCCGTCCACGCCCAGCGTCACCCCCAGCACCACCACGCCGGCCAGCGCCAGCCCCGCGGCCAACTCACCGACCGAGCTGCCCACGATGCTGATCCGGATCGCCCGCTGCTGCGCCAGCCGCTGCCCGTCGATGGCCTCGTCCAGCCGCCGCTCGGTGCGCCCCGCGATGCCGTACGCCCGGATCACCGGCGCGCCCACCACGCTCTCGCCGATCGCGCCGAGCAGCGTGCCGGTGCGCTGCCGCACCGTCGCGTACGCCGAGCCCAGACGCTGCTGCAACTGCCGGATGACGAAAACGGCCGGCAGGAACGCGGCCAGCACCACCAGGGTCAACTGCCAGGAGTACGCCAGCATGACGGCGGTGGTGACCACCAGCTGACCGAGGTTGACCAGCAGGATCACCCCGCCCCACTGGAGGAACTGGGTGATCTGGTCGACGTCGCTGGTCACCCGCGAGACCAGCGAGCCGCGCCGCTCCGACTGCTGGTGCAGCATCGACAGGTCGTGCACGTGCCTGAATGCCCGCGTCCGCACGTTGGCCAACGCCGTCTCGCTGACCGTGAACAGCCGGCGCATCATCAGATAACCGCAGACCGTCGTGATCACCAGGATCGCCGTGGTGATCGCCACCACCGTCCAGACCACGTCGAGGTTCAGACCACCGACGAGGCCGCGGTCGATGCCCTGCTGCACGGCGACCGGCACGGCCACCCGACCGACCATGTAGACCAACGCCAGGGCCAGCGTGCCGGCCAGACCGGTCCGCAGCTCCGGCGACAGCGCCAGACCTCGGCGCAGGGTCTGCCAGGTCGTCTCCTCCCGCTTGTCACCCATGCCCGTCGTGCTCACCGGTCCACCTCGATTTCCAGGCCCGAGGGCAGCGGCGCGACATCGTCGCCGTACGAACTTTCCTGCGCGCGGTCGACCTCGGCCTGCTCGTAGGCGGTGACGAGGTCGACGTAGCCGGGCACGGTGGCCAGCAGCTCGGTGTGGGTGCCCCGGGCAATCACCCGCCCCTGCTCCACGTAGATGACCTCGTCGGCGAGCGCGATGGTGGCCCGCCGGTATGCCACCACCAGGATCGACGCGACCGGCACCCCCGGCTCGGCCGTCGACGACCGCAGCCCGGCCAGGATGGCCGCCTCCACGCGGGGGTCCACCGCGCTGGTCGCGTCGTCGAGCACCAGCAGGCGCGGCCGGCCGGCCAACGCGCGGGCCAGGGTGAGCCGCTGCCGCTGCCCGCCGGAGAGCGAGGTGCCCCGCTCACCGACCATGGTGTCCAGGCCGTCGGGGAGCGCGGCGACGAACCCGTCCGCCTCGGCGAGCCGCAGCGCCGCCCAGACGGCCTCGTCGTCGATGCCCTGCCGGTCGAGGGCGATGTTGGCGCGAACCGTGTCGTCGAAGACGAACGGCACCTGCGCGACCAGCGCCACAGTGCCGGCCAGCGACGCGGCGGTCAGCTCGCGCACGTCCACCCCGTCCAGGCTGACGCTGCCGGAGTCCGGGTCGACGAGGCGCACCGCCAGCGAGGCGATGGTGGACTTGCCGGCGCCGGTCGGCCCGACCAGGGCCACCGTCCGACCGGCCGGCACGGTGAAGCCCACCTCACCGAGGACCTGCGCCCCGGTCTGGTGCGCCTCGGCCGGCGGATAGGAGAAGTGCACGTCGCTGAACGTGAGGGTGGCCGGACCGGCGCCGGCCGCGTCGAGCACGCGCTGCCCGTACGGCATCTCGCCGGTGGCGTCGAGCACCCGGCGGACCCGGTCCCAGCCGGCGACGCTGCGCGGCAGCTCGGCCAGGACCCAACCGATGGCCCGCACCGGGAAGGCCAGCACGGTGAAGAGGAAGGCCACGCTGACCAGCTCGGTCACGCTGATCGCGCCCTGGCGCAGCCGGAACGCCCCGACCACCAGCACGGCCAGGGTGCCGAGACTGGGCAGGGTCTCCAACAGCGGGTCGAAGATGCCGCGCAGCCGACCGACCGCGATCAACGAATCGCGCAGCTCACCGGCGCGGCCCGCGAACCGGGCGGTCTCCTGGGCCTCGCGGCCCATCGTCTTGACCACCAGAGCGCCGTCGAAGCTCTCGTGGGCGATGCCGCTGACCTCGGCGCGCAGCCGCTGCGCCCGAGCCTGCCGGGGCGCCATCCGGCGGGAGTAGACGACGTTGAGCGCGAACAGCGCGGGGAAGACCGCCAGGCCGACCAGGGCGAGCGCCCAGTCGGTGGCGAAGAGCGACACGATCGCGCCGACCAGCATCACCAGCGTGCCGACGGCGAAGGGCAGTGGCGCGATCGGGTACCAGGCCGCCTCCACGTCGGAGTTGGCGTTGGACAGCAGGGTGCCGGTGGAGTTGCGGTGGTGCCAGGACAGCGGCAGCTCCAGGTACCGGCGGGTGACCCGGCGGCGGTAGGAGGCCTGGAGGCGGTACTGCATGTAGCCGGCACCGAGCCGACGGCCGAAGATGCCCGCCACCCGCAGCACGCTGATCCCGAACAACGCGGTCGCCGCCAGCGCCAGGGTGCCGGCGCCCACCTCGCCGCGTTCGATGGCCGGAAGCGCCACCTCGCCGATGACCGACCCGACGACCCTCGCGCTGACGATGATCATCCCGCCGAAGAGCACGCTGCCCACGACCGCGACGGTGAAGATCCGTGGCTGCTCGCGGATCGCCTGCCGCAGGACCCCCAGCCCTCGACTGAGCACGTCCCGACTTGTCCTGCTCGCCACACTCTCCCCCGCCGTAAGCCGCAATTATCTCCCTCATCCTTACCGGTCCAGGCCAGCACCGCCGACCCCGACGGGATATGTCGACCATCACGTACCGGACGGGGCGAACCGCGGACATGGAACCGGCGGACGGTAGCCGCGCGCCAACGGGCCGCCGGGCCTACGATCAGGCCATGCCGCGGTACGCCCGAGCCGAGCGCGATGCGCTGGCCGATCTCTTCCTGGCCCTCGGGCCGGACGCCCCGACGATCAACGAGGGGTGGGCGACCCGTGACCTCGCCGCGCACCTGGTGCTGCGGGAACGCCGCCCGGACGCGGCCGGGGGCATCATGCTGCCGCCGCTGCGCGGCTACGCCGAGCGGGTCCGTCTCCGACTCGCCGCACAGCCCTACCAGGAGCTGGTCGACCAGGTGCGCAACCCGCCGTTCTGGAGCCCGGTCAGCAACCGGGTGACCGACGAGCTGGCCAACATGATGGAGTTCTTCATCCATCACGAGGACGTGCGGCGGGCCGGCTCCGGGTGGCAGCCGCGGGACCTGCCGGTGGGCCTCCAGGCTGCGCTCTGGAAGCGTGCCTCCCCGATGGCCCGGTTGACGCTTCGCCGCTTTCCGGCGGACCTCTACGTGCAGGCGCCCGGCCACGGCGAACTCTCCGTCGGCCGGGGCGGCGAGCCGCTACGGGTGGTCGGCGCCCCGGCCGAGCTGGTCTTGTTCCTTTCCGGTCGGCAACGGGTGGCCCGGGTCCAACTGGACGGTCCTCCGGAGGCCATCCGACGCCTCCGGACCGCCAGCCTGGGAATGTGACGCTATGCCTGGAAACGGTCACAGGTCTACTGTGGAATGCCCCACACCCAGCGACGAAAGCTGATACCTCCTCACGTACGCTTTACCGCGTCACTCTTCGCCGAGCGGCAACGAGTGGGGACGGACTGTGCGAAGTTTCGCGATTTCGGCGCTGCGGGAGCCCCCGTTTCCCGTAGGCCGCCATGAGGCCACCGAACGGGTGGCGGACGAGAGCATCGAGTGGGCACAGACCTTCGGGCTGATCGATTCCAGCCAGCGGGTTCGTCGGCTGCAACGGGCCGACGCCGCCGGCCTGGCCGGCCGCGCCTGCCCGGCGGGCTCGGTGGACGGGTTGCGACTCCTCACCGACCTGATCAGCTGGCTCTTCGTGATGGACGACGCCTGCGACGAGGACGGCCTCGGCGCCGACCCGGTCCGGCTGGGACCGGCCATCAGCACCCTGCTCGACGTGCTGGACCGGTACGGCGACCCGGACGTCCCGCCGCCCGCCGTCGGGCCCCTGGGTGACGCGTTGCACGACCTGTGCCGCCGGACCCGGCTGCACGACGACCATGCGGCGCTGCTGCTGCGGTTCGTCAGCCAGATGCGGGAGTACCTGCTGGCACTGCTCTGGGAGGCGACCAACCGGGAGCGTCGGCGCGTGCCGAAGGTGGCGGAGTACCTCCAACTGCGCCGGCACATCGGCGGCGTGCACCCCTGCCTCACCCTGACCGACCTGGCATCGGCGCGGCCCCTCGGGGCGATCCAGCGCGCCAACCCGGCGCTGCTCGCACTGGATCTGCTGGCGGTGGACCTGGTCTGCTGGTGCAACGACCTCTTCTCCTACGGCAAGGAGAGCCAGGCTGATCCGGAGGCGCACAACCTGGTCACCGTGATCGCCCAGGGCGCCGCCGGGGACGAGGCGACCGCGCTGCGGACCGTGGCGAACCGGTTCAATCAGAGCCTGGCGGCATACCTGGAAGCGGAGGAGGCGCTGCTGTCCAGTGGGAACGACGAGATGACCCACGCGGCGGCCACCCGGCGCAACTGGGTCCGGGCCACCTACGACTGGTCAGTCGTGGCTGCCCGATACGCCTGATTCCGCCGGACCGGTCGGTGGGTTGGGCCGGCCGGACGATCACCAGGGCTAGCCGATGCACGGTGCCACGCAATACTCTTCGGTAACCATCATGACGTGACGACGGTCACGCCACCACCCCCGAAGGCGGCTCCAGCGATGGCTCTCGATGTACCGTACCGTTCCATCCCGGACATGTTCCTCAAGCGCGTGGCGGCCACCCCCGACCGGAACGCGTTCGCCTCCCCCGCCCCCGACGACTCAGGGCCCGTCTGGCTGACCTGGGAGCAGGTCGGCCAGCGTGCCAAGGCGGTCGCCGCCGGCCTGCACGGCCTGGGCGTCGGCCAGGAGGACCCGGTCGCGATCCTCGCCAACACCCGACTGGACTGGGTGATCGCCGATCTCGGCATCATGTGCGCCGGCGGGGCGACCACCACCGTCTACCCGACCACCGAGCCGGCGGACGCGACCTTCATCATCACCGACTCCGGCTCGAAGGTGCTCTTCGCGGAAAATCCGGCCCAGGCGGCGAAGATCGCTGGCGCCAATCTGCCCGCGCTGACCCACGTGGTGCTCCTCGACGGCGACACCGACCAGGCCGCGGCGATCCCCCAGTTGACCCTCGCCGAGCTGGAGGAGCGGGGCACCCGCGCGCTGGCCGCCGAGCCGGATCTGATCGACATGCTGGTGGCCGGCATCGGCCCGGACCACCTGGCCACCCTGATCTACACCTCCGGCACCACCGGTCGACCCAAGGGCGTCGAGCTGCTGCACGGCGGCTGGTGCTGGGAGGCCGTGGCGCAGGCGGAGGTCGGGCTGCTGCGCGACGACGACCTGCAGTACCTGTGGCTGCCGCTGGCCCACTCGTTCGGCAAGACGCTGCTCTGCGGTGCCATCCACGTCGGCCTGCCCACCTATGTCGACGGGCGGGTGGAGAAGCTGGTCGACCTGCTGTCGGTGATCCGCCCGACGCTGATGTGCGGCGCTCCCCGGGTGTTCGAGAAGGTCTACAACCGGGCGGTGACCACCGCGCAGGACGGCGGCGGCGCGAAGGCGAAGATCTTCGCGTGGGCCGTCGGCGTCGGCAAGCAGAAGGTGACACTGGAGCAGGCCGGCAAGCCGGTGCCGGCCGGGTTGAAGCTGCGCTACGGCGTGGCCGAGAAGCTGGTGTTCAGCAAGCTCCAGGCCCGCCTCGGCGGCCGGATGCGGGTGCTGGTGTCCGGCGCGGCTCCGCTCAGCCCGGAGATCGCCACCTTCTTCGCCGCGGCGAACCTGCCGATCTCGGAGGGCTACGGCCTGACCGAGACCAGCGCCGGCAACTTCGTCAACCCGCCGTCCGGGCTCCAGATCGGCACTGTGGGCCGGGCGATGGGTGACCTGGAGTGCCGGATCGACACCGACGGGGAGATCCTGGTGCGTGGCCGGCCGGTGATGCGCGGCTACCACAACCTGCCGGAGGAGACCGCCGCCGCGTTCACCGAGGACGGCTTCTTCCGCACCGGTGACATCGGCACCCTGGACGAGCAGGGCTACCTGCGGATCACGGACCGCAAGAAGGACCTGGTCAAGACCTCGGGCGGCAAGTACATCGCGCCGTCGCACATCGAGGGGATGTTCAAGGCGATCTGCCCGTACACCTCGCAGGCGGTCGTCGTCGGTCAGGCCCGCAACTTCTGCACGATGCTGGTCACGCTGGACCCGGACGCGATCCGGGGCTGGGTCGCCGGTGGTCCGCTGGAGGGGCGCAGCTACACCGAGATCGTCGCCTCGCCGGAGGCCCAGACGATGGTCGAGGAGTACGTCGCCCAGCTCAACGCCAAGCTCAACCGCTGGGAGACGATCAAGAAGGTGGCCATCCTGCCGCGCGACCTGACGATCGAGGACGGCGAGATCACCCCGTCGTTGAAGATCAAGCGGCGTGGTGTGGAGAGCAACTTCGCGGCCCAGATCGACAAGATGTACGCGGGCACGCTCGCCGAGCTGTGAGCCGGCCGAGGGTCCCGTGTCGGCGAGAGAGCCGGCACGGGGCCCTCACAGGTGGTGGCCCCGCCACCTCGTGTGTTCCTCTTCCGCGGCGAGCTGCTCCTCGAACGCCTTCTGCCGGACCCCGGCCCGGCGCCGCGAGTCGACGACCGTCTGCGCGGCCACGGCCAGCGTCGTGGCCAGGGCCAACGTGCCCAACGCGATCAGCTCGGGCAGCGGCCCGGCAACCGGCACCAGCGCGACCAGCAGCAGGATCCCGCCGATCGTGGGCCAGCGGGGGGCGTCGAGCATCAGCCGGCCGAGCGCGATGAGCGCGAGCAGGTAGAGCGCGACCCCACCGTAGAGCGCCAGCAGGTCGAGGCCCGGCAGCGGGATGCCCCAGCTCGGTGTGTTGGGGTCGGCGCCCTCGTGGATCAGCCCCTTGAGCCCGAGCGCGAACAGGATGACGCCGGCGATGACCGGCAGGTGCAGGTAGCTGTAGGCGTTCCGGGCCAGGATGGCACGGGCCTCCGGGTCGCGGGTGCGGTGCAGGGTCTGTTCCATGCCGAGCGCCAGGGTGTCGAAGTACGCCCACCACATCGCGGCGACCACCGCGACGCCGAGGAGCGCGGCGAACAGCACCGGCCAGGTCAGCGGCAGACCGGCGATCCCGCTGGGGCTGAGTCCGAGCGCGATGATGGTCTCGCCGAGGGCGACCAGGACGATCTGACCGTGCCGCTCCGCCCAGTGCCCGGCCGAGAGCACCGTCCACCCGCTGCCCCGCAGCGTGAGGCCGGCTCCGTACTCCACGCCGAGGGCCGCGAGCCAGCACAGCAGGCGGGCCACCGACTCGGCTGTTCCGTCGAAGAGCCGCTGCGGCAGCAGCCCGGCGACCACGATGAGGGCCGTGGCCAGCAGCAGCGGCAGAACGAGCAGCCGCCAGCGTCGACGCACGTCGCGGTTTCGGCGGCCGATCCACAGGAAGATCACCGTCTCGCTCACACGCACCAGGAAGTAGCAGGTCGCGAAGACCAGCGGACCGAACAGCCCACCGGGCCGGTCGACGAACGCCTTCGGCAGACTCAGCGCCAGCACGAAGGCGGCGGCGATGGTGACGAAGCCGATCGCCGGGACGATGCCCTGGTCGGTGCGGATCAGGTTGCCCAGCACGGCGAACCCCGACCAGCACCACCAGAGCAGGGCCAGCAGCACCAGGCACTGCACCAGGCCCCGGGCGGTCGGATTGCCGGCGGTGGCCGTGGTGACGTGCAGGAACGCGAAGACGAAGACCAGGTCGTAGAAGAGTTCGAGCGGGGTCGCCCGTGAGCCCGGCGCGCTCCGGCGGACCCCGCGCATCCCCCCGCCCTCGCCCATCAGGAGATTGTGGCAGCCAAGATGGGGTGAAAGGTACATTCCCGCATACCGTGGAGGATCTGGCGCTGGCCGACGATCGTGGGCTGGTGGTCAGTTCGGCGATGGCTCAGGCGATGACGGCGGGCTCCCGCCATCGCTGCCGGCCGGCGCGGTCCAGGTCGTAACGCACCGCCGCGATCCGCCCCACGGCCTCCACCAGGTCCGCGGCCGGCAGGGTGAACGGCAGCCGCAGGAACCGCTCCATGGTGCCGTCCAGGCCGAACCGGGGGCCGGGAGCCAGCCGTACGCCGACCTCCTCGGCGGCCCGGGCCAGCGCGCTGGAGACCGGGCCGTCCAACTCGGCCCACAGCGTCACGCCACCCCGGGGCACTGTGACCCGCCAGTCCGGCAACCGCTGCGCCAGCGCGCCGAGCAGAGCGTCGCGCTGGACGGCCAACTGGACCCGGCGCTCGGCCACGATGGCGTCGGCGTCGGCGAGCAGGTGCACAGCGACCAGCTGGTCCAGCACCGGGCTGGCCATGTCCACCCCGACCCGGACGGCGGCCAGCCGCTGCACCTGCGGCGCGGAGGCGCGCACCCAGCCGATTCGCAGGCCGCCCCAGTAGGGCTTGCTCATCCCGCCGATGCTGATCACCCGGCTGTGTCGGTCGTAGACGCCGACCGGGGGTGGCAGCTCGGTGCCGTCCAGCGGAAGGTCCACGAAGGACTCGTCGATGACCAGATCGGTGCCGACCGCGTGCGCGGCGGCCACCACCCGCTCGCGCAGCGAGGCGGGCATCAGGTGCCCGGTCGGGTTCTGGAACTCCGGAATCAGGTAGGCCAGCTTGGGCCGGGTCTGCCGGAGGCTGCCCAGCAGCAGGTCCGGCTCCCACCCGTCGGCGGCCAGGCCGTGGGTGGTGATCCGGGCCCGTCGCCCGGCCAGCGCGGCGAGCGCGTTGGGGTAGGTCGGTGACTCGACCAGCACACTGCCGCCAGGGGCCAGTGCGAGTCGCAACACCAGGTCCAGTGCGTGCTGGGTGCCGCTGGTGACCATGATCTGGTCGGCCGAGGTGGGCAGGCCCCGGGCGGCGTACGCGTCGGCCACCGCCTCGCGCAGCTCGATGATGCCAGTCGGGTGGTAGCCGGCCCCGCCCAGATAGCGGGGCAGGTCCTCGGTGGCGGCACGGGCGGCCGTCAGGAGCTGCGGTGGGGCCGCCAGCGCGGCGACACCGAGGTCGAGCATCTCCCGGTCGTCCAGCGGGGTCCACAGGCCGGTGCTGGCCACCCGGTGGTTGCCGGGCAGCATCGTCCAGCTGCCGGCGCCGCGGCGGCTTGCCAGGTGCCCGGTCTCGCGCAGTTGCCGGTACGCGGCGGTGACAGTGGTCCGGCTGATCCGTAGCGCCTCGGCCAGCTCCCGTTCGGCGGGAAGGCGGACGCCCAGCGGCAGCCGGCCGTCGGCGAGCAGACCGCGCACTGTGCCGGCCAGCGCGGCGTAGTCGGGGTTGCGTCGGCGGCCCGGCAGGGCGTGCCACTGACCGAGCAGACGCGCCAATTGGACGCCGCGCACCTGACCCGTCATGGCCACTCCCCGGATATTGGCTTCTTCCTCGACGTGGATTGGCACCTAGGGTGGCATGCATGGCATTGCTTGGCAATCTGCGGCACCGGCCGGTTCGACGGTTGGTCCAGCTCTACCTCGGGCTCGTCCTCTACGGCGTCAGCATGGCCCTGATGGTCCGCTCCGACCTGGGCCTCGACCCGTGGGACGTGTTCCACCAGGGCCTCTCCGAGTTGACCGAGCTCTCGTTCGGCACCGTCACCATCGGCGTCGGCGCTCTGGTGCTGCTGCTCTGGATCCCGCTGCGACAGCGGCCAGGGCTCGGCACGATCAGCAACGTCGTGGTGATCGGTCTGGTCGTGGACGCCACACTGGCCCTGATGCCAGCCGGTGGCCCCCTCGGCGTCCGGATCGCGCTGCTCGTCACCGGGATCGTCGCCAACGGCGCCGCCACCGGCATGTATCTCGGTGCCCGGCTGGGCCCGGGCCCACGTGACGGGCTGATGACCGGATTCGTCGCCCGCCGGCCGGGCTGGTCGGTCCGGCTGGTGCGCACCGTCATCGAGGTCACCGTCCTGGCGCTGGGCTGGCTGCTCGGCGGCACTGTCGGCCTGGGCACTGTTGCGTACGCGCTGGCCATCGGTCCGTTGGCCCAGCTCTTCATCCCGCCGTTCGCCGTACCCGAGGAAAGTGTGTCCGACGCCACCACGCGCGGTGCCACCGTCCCCGACGGTGCCGTGTCCGACGGCGCCGCCGCTGCCCCGGCGGAGGCCGACGTGCCGCGACCAGGCAGCACCGCCCCGGCCGCTCCCACCGGCTGAGCCCTCACCTACCGTTCGCGAACCGGCACGCGGTGGTGGTCCGGTGTGCCGGATGGAGGGTGGGTGTTCCCTTCCGCGACGCGCGCCGTCATCATCTCTGCATGGGGGAGAACGGTTGGCGCTGGACGGACGCCTGGATCTTCGTGTCGCTGGTCATCGCGAGCGGAGCCGGACGGCACCACCGGTCGGCCACGAGTCGACGGCCGGAGGGCGTCCGCCTGACCGACGTGCTCTCCACCGCCGATCACCTCAACCACGCGATCCCGCAGCGGCACGAGGTGGAGGCCGCGATCCAGCGGCTGGTCGGCTCCGGGCTGGTGAGCGTCGCCGACGGCTGGTTCCGGATCACCGCCGAGGGTGAGCAGCTCTGGCGCACCCGCCCTCGGGCGGGGGTGGCGACCATGGTGGACACCGTGCAGGGGGTGCTGACCCGCCGGCACGCACCCGGCAGCGCGGACTGGATCCTGGAAGAGGCCGACCACGCGGCAGCCGTCCAGGAATACGCGGTCCGTTCGATCCCGACGCCCCGGCGGTCACCGGAGGGGCACTCCGGCGTGCACTGACCGGCTCAGCGCACCGGGTGGCCGCTGTGGCGCAGCGCGTCCTTGACCTCGGCCACGGTCAGCTCACCGAAGTGGAAGACGCTGGCGGCGAGGACCGCGTCCGCTCCGGCACCGATCGCGGGCGGAAAGTGAGCCACCTCACCGGCGCCGCCACTGGCGACCACCGGCACGTCCACGACCGCCCGCACCGCAGCGATCAGCTCCAGATCGAAGCCGGCCTTGGTGCCGTCGGCGTCCATCGAGTTGAGCAGGATCTCCCCCGCACCCAACTCGGCGCCCCGCTGCGCCCACCGCACCGCGTCCATTCCGGTGCCGCGCCGACCGCCGTGGGTGGTGACCTCGAAGCCGCTGGGCGTGCCGCCGTCGGGCGACCGACGCACGTCGAGGGAGAGCACGAGCACCTGCCGGCCGAACCGGTCGGCGATCTCGGCGATCAGCTCGGGGCGGGCGATGGCGGCGGTGTTCACGCCGACCTTGTCCGCCCCGGCGCGCAACAGTGTGTCGACGTCGGCGACCTGCCGGACCCCGCCACCGACGGTGAGGGGGATGAACACCGACTCGGCGGTGCGGCGCACCACGTCGAGCATGGTGCCCCGGTCACTCGAGGACGCAGTGACGTCGAGGAAGGTCAGCTCGTCCGCGCCCGCCCGGTCGTACGCGGCGGCCAGCTCCACCGGGTCGCCGGCGTCGCGAAGGTCGAGGAAGTTGACCCCCTTGACCACCCGCCCGGCGTCCACGTCCAGGCAGGGGATCACGCGCACCGCCACCGTCATGCCGCGAGCCTATCCTCCGTCAACGACACGGCGGTCGACCCGATCGGGTCGACCGCCGTGAACGAGGCCTGGGTCACACCTTGACGAGCATCTTGCCGAGGTTGTCGCCACGCAGCAGGCCGATGAACGCGTCCGGAGCGTTCTCGATGCCGTCCACGATCGTCTCGTCGTAGGACAGCGTGCCCTCGCGCAGCCAGCCGGCGACGTCGCGGACGAACGCCGCCCGCATGTCGTTGTGGTCGTTGACCAGGAAGCCGCGCAGGGTGAGCCGCTTACCGATGACCAATGCCAGGTTGCGCGGCGCGGCCGACGGCTCGGTCTCGTTGTACTGCGAGATCATGCCGCAGATCGCGGCCCGGCCGTGCAGGTTCATGGCCGAGATGGCGGCCTCCAGGTGATCGCCGCCGACGTTGTCGAAGTAGACGTCGACGCCGTCCGGCGCGGCCGCCCGCAGCGACTCGCGGACCGGCCCGTCGTGGTAGTCGAACGCGGCGTCGAAGCCCAGCGCCCGCAGCCGCTCGACCTTGGCCGGCGAGCCGGCGCTGCCGACCACCCGGCCGGCACCCTTGAGCTTGGCGATCTGGCCGACCAGGCTGCCGACCGCGCCGGCCGCGGCGGAGACGAAGACCGTCTCGCCGGGCTTCATCGCGGCGACCTCCAGCAGCCCGGCGTACGCGGTCAGCCCGGTCATGCCCAGCACGCTGAGGTACGCGCTGACCGGCGCGACGCTCGGGTCGACCGGCCGGGCTGCGGTGGCGTCGAGCAGCGCGTACTCCCGCCAGCCCAGCCCGTGCAGGACGGTGGTCCCGACGGCGACGTCCGGTGCCTCGCTGGCCACCACCTCGCCGATCGAGGCACCGTCGAGCGGCGCGTCGAGGGCGAACGGCGGCACGTACGACTTGACGTCGTTCATCCGTCCGCGCATGTACGGGTCGACCGACATGTACTGGTTGCGGACCACGATCTGGCCCGGGCCCGGCGTCGGGACGTCGGTCTCGACGAGCCGGAAGGTGTCCTCGGTGGGCCAGCCCTGAGGGCGGCTGGCCAGGTGGATCTCGCGGTTTCTGGTCACGGGGTGGTCGTCCTCTCGTCCGCGGTGGGGGTCTCGGTCCGCGAGGTCACGCGGCCAAGGTCTCCCGGACGGTCAGCGTGACGTCGATGTTGCCGCGGGTCGCGTTCGAGTACGGGCAGACCTGGTGGGCCTGCTCGACGATCTGCTCGGCGGTCTCGCGGGAGACGGCGGGCAGGTCGACGACGAGCTCGACGGTGAGCCCGAAACCGCCGCTGCCGTTCGGGCCGATGCCCACCTCGGCCGCGACGACGGAGTCGCTCACGTCGGCCTTGGCCCGGCGACCCACCAGCCGCAGAGCGCTGTGGAAGCAGGCCGCATAGCCGGCGGCGAAGAGCTGCTCGGGGTTGGCGGCGCCGCCGGCGCCACCCATCTCCTTCGGCACGGCCAGGTCGAGCGCGAGGGTGCCGTCGGAGGTCTCGACGTGGCCGTCGCGGCCATCACCCTTGGCGGTCGCGGATGCGGTGTAGATGACCTGCATGAGAGTCACTGCTCCTTCTGTCGATGGATGGTGTCGGTGACCCGGGTGAGCGTGTCGCGCAACGCGACGAGCTCATCGATGCCCAGCCCGGTGGCCAGGGCGATCCGCACCGGGACGTCGCAGAGCTGCTCCCGCAGCGCCCGCCCCTGCTCGGTGAGGCCCACCTCGACCCGCCGCTCGTCGCGCGCCGACCGCCGCCGAACCACCAGGCCCGCTCCTTCCAGCCGCTTGAGCAGCGGGGAGAGCGTGCCGGAGTCCAGTCGCAGCTCGGCGCCGAGCTCGGACACCGTGGGGGCGTCGTCGGGGCGTTCCCAGAGCACCAGCAGCACCAGGTACTGCGGGTAGGTCAGCCCGAACTCGTCGAGGATCGGCCGGTAGACGTCGGTGAGGGCGCGCGACGCGGCGTAGAGCGCGAAGCACACCTGTCGGCGCAACAGCAGATCATCGGTCACCGCTGAACCGTAGCCCACAATTAAGTTGTGCACAACTTATCTGGCCGGGAAGCGGCCGGCACCACGCCGACCGCCGACCCTCAGCGACCGCCGAGGTACGCCTCCAACTCCACCTCGACCAGGTGCTCCGGATCCAGCAGACCGGCCACCACCACCAGGGTCGCCACCGGCCGGACCGCGCCGAAGACCGCATTGTGCGCCCGACCCACCTCGTCGGCGTGCAGCCGGTCGGTCACGTACATCCTGGTCCGGACCACGTCGCCGGGCTCCGCACCCACCTCGGCCAGCGCGTCCAGCCCGATCCGCAACGCCTGCGCGGTCTGGGCGGCGGCGTCACCGACGTGCACCACCCGACCGTCCACCGTCGCCGTGCAACCGGCCGTGAACGCCAGGTCACCGGCCCGAACCACCCGGGAATAGCCGTACCGCTGCTCCCACGGGCCACCCGAGGAGAGCCGGGTGACCGTCACGCCTCGGCCAGGGTCCGCAGCGCCTCGGCCACCGTGAAGGCACCCGCGTAAAGCGCCTTACCGGCGATCACACCCTCCACCCCGAGCGGCTCCAGGGTCGCCAACGCCCGCAGGTCGTCCAACGTGGACACCCCACCGGAGGCGATCACCGGTCGATCGGTGCGGGCACACACCTCGCGCAGCAGGTCCAGGTTCGGCCCGCGCATCGTGCCGTCCTTGGTGATGTCGGTGACCACGTACCGGCTCGCGCCCGCCTTGTCCAGCCGCTCCAGCACCTCGTACAGGTCACCACCGTCGCGGGTCCAACCGCGCGCGGAGAGGGTGTGACCCCGCACGTCCAGCCCGATGGCCACCCGGTCGCCGTACTCCCCCACCACGCGGTCACACCAGACCGGGTCCTCCAGGGCGGCAGTGCCGATGTTCACCCGGGTCGCCCCGGTGCCCAGCGCCGCCCGCAGCGACTCGTCGTCCCGGATGCCGCCGGAGAGCTCCACCTTCACGTCCAGCTGGCGCACCACCTCGGCGAGCAGGTGCGCGTTGGTGCCCCGACCGAACGCCGCGTCCAGGTCGACCAGGTGGATCCACTCGGCGCCGTCCTGCTGCCAGGCCAGCGCCGCGTCCAACGGCTCGCCATAGATGCTCTCGCTTCCGACGGCGCCCTGCACGAGCCGGACGGCCCGGCCGTCGGCGACATCCACAGCGGGTAACAGGGTGAGGCTCAACGTCTTCTCCTCGATCAGGTACGACGGTCCAGGGCGATCACGACGATCGCCGGCAGTACGAGCAGCAAGAGCACCATCAGCGCGACACGCAGCGCCAGGTTGTCGACGAACGTCCAGATCAGAATCAGCGCGGCACCGGTCAGCAGCACGATCGCGGCCCGCTCACCCCGGCTGTGCCGGGGCAACCGTCCGGAGCGGCCCCGCCGCACCTGCGGCGTCAACCGGCGGACCACCGCGCGACGGCGCTGACGGCGCGCCACCTGCCGCTGCCGGACCGCCCGCTCCCGGGCCTGCTCCGCCTCACGCACCGCCCGACGACGGGCCCGTTCCCGGCTCACCGCGACACCCTCGCGCCGGGCACCGGGCGACGACGGTCAGTCACCGCTGGGCAGCGTGACGAGCCAGTTGCGCAGCAGCGCGGCACCGGTGTCGGCGGACTTCTCCGGGTGGAACTGGGCCGCCGACAGCGGACCACGCTCCACCGCGGCGACGAAATCAGTGTCGTGATGGGCGGTGGTCACCGTGGCACCGGCAGCAGCCAGCGCAGCCGGCTCCCCCATCGCGTACGAGTGGACGAAGTAGAACCGGCTCTGCTCCGACAAGCCGGCGAAGAGCACCGACCCCTCGGGCGCCCGGACCGTGTTCCAACCCATGTGCGGCAACCGGGTGGCGGCCAACCGGGTCACCCCGCCGGGCAGCAACCCGAGCCCCTTGGTCACCACACCGTGCTCCTCGCCGTACTCGAAGAGCACCTGCATGCCCACACAGATGCCGAGCACCGGCCGACCCGCCGCCACCCGCTCCGCGATCACCGGGCCGGCACCGAGGGCCTCGATCCCGGCCATGCACGCCGCGTACGCGCCCACCCCCGGGACCACCAGGCCGTCGGCGGCGGCCGCGGCGGCCAGGTCGTCGGTCACCCGCACGTCAGCGCCGGCGGCGGCCAGCGCCCGCTCCGCCGAGCGCAGGTTGCCCGAGCCGTAGTCGAGCACCACCACATCACTCATGTCGTCACCCCGATCACCCATTCTCCGGCAGCAGCCGCAGAACCCCGGCGACAGTGGCGAGCACCGCGAGCGCCGCGGTGACCAGGACAGCCGCCTTCGGCGCACCCTGCCGGTAGAGCGACCAGGTGCCACCCACCAGCACCCCGGCCAGGATCAGCAACAACGTCGGCAACGCGGCACCCATCAGAGCCACCCTCGAATCGAGACTGCGGGGCTCCGCTGCGCTGCACTCCTCGCGCTCATCAGAGAGCACCCTTCGTGCTGGGAATCGCGCCCGCCGAGCGCGGGTCGATCGCTGTCGCCTCCCGCAGCGCCCGGGAGACCGCCTTGAACTGCGCCTCCACCACGTGGTGCGCGTCCGGGTGACCGCCCGGCCGGGCCGCCCGCAGCACGTCGACGTGCAGCGTGACCCGGGCCGCCTGACCGAAGGACTCCCAGATGTGCCGGGTCATGCTCGTCGCATACACCGGCCCGATGTACGGGGCCAGCGCCGGCTCGTCGTGCACCACGTACGGCCGACCCGAGAGGTCCACCGCGGCCCGGACCAGCACCTCGTCCATCGGCACGGTCGCCGAGCCGTACCGCCGGATGCCAGCCTTGTCGCCCAGCGCCTGGTCGAACGCGGCACCCAGGGCGAGCGCCGTGTCCTCGATCGTGTGGTGCGCGTCGATCTCCAGGTCACCCACGGTGCGCACGGTCAGGTCGAAGCCGCCGTGCCGGGCGATCTGGTGCAGCATGTGGTCGTAGAAGCCGACGCCGGTGCTGATCTCGGCGGCGCCGGTGCCGTCGAGGTCGATCTCGACGAGGACCTTGGTCTCCTTGGTGATCCGCTCCACCCGGGCGGTCCGGCTCATCACACAGTCTCCATTGCAGAAAGGAAGGCGTCGGTCTCGGTCGGGGTGCCCGCGGTCACCCGCAGCCAGCCGGGCAGGCCGACGTCACGGACCAGCACCCCCTGTGCCAGCAGCGCCTTCCAGACGGTGGTCTGGTCCCCGCCCACCTCGAAGAGCACGAAGTTGGCGTCGCTGTCGGCCACCCGCAACCCACGCTCGCGCAGCGTCACCACGATCCGGTCCCGCTGCGCCATGATCGCGCTGACCGTGCCGAGGAGTGCGTCGCGGTGGGTCACCGCCGCCCGTGCGGCGGCCTGGGTCAGTGCGGAGAGATGGTACGGCAAGCGGACGAGCTGCACCGCCTGCACCACCGCCGGGTCGGCGGCCAGGTAGCCCAACCGCCCGCCGGCGAAGCCGAACGCCTTGCTCATCGTGCGGCTCACCACCAGCCGCGGGTGGCCGGGCAGCACCGCGAGGGCGCTGACCGTGCCCGGGCGGGCGAACTCGGCGTACGCCTCGTCCACGACCACCATGCCCGGCGCGACGTCGAGAACCGCGGCGATCACCGCCGGGTCCAGTGCCGTGCCTGTGGGGTTGTTCGGCGAGCAGAGAAAGACCACGTCGGGCCGGTGCTCACGGACCTGGGCGACCGCCTCCTCGGCGGTCAACCCGAAGTCGACGCCGCGCTCGGCGGGCACCCACCGGGTGCCGGTGCCGAGGGCCAGCAGCGGATGCATCGAGTACGCCGGAACGAAGCCGAGCGCGGTGCGCCCCGGCCCACCGAACGCCTGCAAAAGCTGCTGCTGGATCTCGTTGGAGCCGTTGGCCGCCCACACCTGCTCGACGGTGAGCCCGTGCCCGAGATATTCGGCCAGGTCGGCCCGGAGCGCCAGCGCGTCCCGGTCCGGGTAGCGGTTCAACTCGCGCAGCTCGGCCGCGAGCGCCTTGCCGATCGCCTCGACCACCGGCTCCGGCACCGCGTACGAGTTCTCGTTGGTGTTGAGCCGCACCGGCACGTCGAGCTGCGGCGCCCCGTACGGCGAGAGCCCGCGCAGGTCGTCGCGGATCGGCAGCTCATCCAGGCTGCTCATGTCGCCTCCCCGCTTCGCGAGGAGGCGACATGAGGCACCGGGCGACTGAGC
This sequence comes from Micromonospora sp. A202, assembly GCF_006715105.1. Classification (NCBI taxonomy): domain Bacteria; kingdom Bacillati; phylum Actinomycetota; class Actinomycetes; order Micromonosporales; family Micromonosporaceae; genus Micromonospora; species Micromonospora sp. A202. The sequence goes on from NZ_VFMP01000001.1 coordinate 4,793,161, forward strand.
CAGCTGGTTCGCTCGCTGCGCTCGCTCATGCCGCTCCAGCCGGGAAACGGGCCTGGACCGCCTGGCCGTGCGCCGGCAGGTCCTCCACGTTGGCCAGGGTCACCACGTGCGGGGCCACCTCACGCAGAGCGGTCTCGGTGTATTCGATCAGGTGCACGCCACGCAGGAACGACTGCACGGACAGGCCCGAGGAGTGCCGGGCGCAGCCGCCGGTGGGCAGCACGTGGTTGGACCCGGCGCAGTAGTCGCCGAGCGACACCGGCGACCAGGCGCCCACGAAGATCGCCCCGGCGTTGCGGACCCGCAGCGCCCACTCTCGGGCGTCGGCCGTCTGGATCTCCAGGTGCTCGGCCGCGTACGCGTCGACCACCCGCAACCCCGCCTCAAGATCGTCGACCAGGACGACGCCGCTCTGCTCACCGGTCAGCGCCGTGGTCACCCGCTCGGTGTGCTTGGTCGCCGGCACCTGCCGGGCCAACTCCCGCTCGACCGACTCGACCAGCGCCAGCGACGGGGTGACCAGCACGCTCGCGGCGAGCGGGTCGTGCTCGGCCTGACTGATCAGGTCGGCGGCCACGTGCGCCGGATCGGCCGTGTCGTCGGCGAGGATGGCGATCTCGGTCGGCCCGGCCTCGGCGTCGATGCCGACCACGCCGCGCAGCAGCCGCTTGGCGGCGGTCACCCAGATGTTGCCGGGGCCGGTGATCAGGTCGACAGGGTCGCACCGCAGCTCACCCAACGGGTCGACCGCCGCGCCGTACGCCAGCATCGCCACCGCCTGGGCCCCGCCCACGGCGTACACCTCGTCGACGCCGAGCAGCGCGCACGCGGCGAGCACCCGGGGGTCGGGCAGACCGCCGTTGTCCTTCTGCGGCGGGCTGACCACCACCAGCGACCGCACGCCGGCCGCCTGCGCGGGCACGACGTTCATCACCACCGTCGACGGGTACATCGCCAGGCCACCGGGCACGTAGAGGCCGACCCTGTCGACCGGCAGCCAGCGCTCGGTGACCGTGCCGCCGGGCACCACCTGCGTGGTGTGGTCGGTGCGCCGCTGGTCGTCGTGGACCCGACGGGCCCGGCTGATCGACTCCAGCAGCGCGGCGCGCACAGCCGGGTCGAGCACCCCCTCGGCCTCGGTGATCGCCTCGACCGGCACCCGCAGCACCTCCGGGGAGATGCCGTCGAATCGCTCGCTGGCCTCCCGGATCGCCGGGTAGCCATGCTCGCGAACCGCCTCCACCAGCGGGCGGATCCGCTCGACGGCAACCGACACGTCGAGCTGGGCACGGGGCAGCAGGCGGCGCGGGTCTCCGAGACCCTTGCGCAGGTCGATCCGATTCAGCACCCTTGCGAGTCTAGGCGGCCGGCCCGGCGTACACCCGAGCCGCCCGTCCGCCGGGACGGTGAGCCGGGCCACGCCCACGCGGGCGAGATTGGTTAGGCTCGACCATGTGACCGCACGGCTGCCGGTGTTTCCGCTCGCAACGGTGCTCTTTCCCGGGTTGGTGCTGCCGCTGCACATCTTCGAGGAGCGCTACCGGGCGCTGGTCCGACACCTCGTCGACCTGCCCGAGGGCGCTCCCCGCGAGTTCGGTGTGGTGGCCATCCAGGCTGGCTGGGAGGTCGCGCCCGCCGGTCCCGGCGCCCGCGCGACGCCCGGCGTCGGCGACGTCACCCTGCACGAGGTGGGCTGCACCGCCGAGCTGCGTCAGGTGACCGAGCTGACCGATGGCGGCTTCGACATCGTCACGGTCGGCCGACGCCGTTTCCGGATCGCCGAGGTCGACGACAGTGCGGCCCCCTATCTGACCGCCGACGTCGAGTGGCTGCCCGACCCGGCCGGGTCGGACGAGGTGGCCGATCTGCTGGCCGCCCGGGTGATCGCGGTGTTCCGGCAGTACCTCGGCCTGATCCGCTCCGACCCGGAGGAGATCTCCGAGCAACTGCCGGAGGATCCGACGGTGCTCTCCCACCTGGTGGCGGCGACCGCGGCGCTCACCGTCGACGACCGGCAGCGCCTGCTGGCGATCGACGACACCGCCGCGCGGCTGCGCGCCGAACTGCGGCTGCTCAACCGCGAGGCGGCTCTGCTGCGCCAGGTGCGGGCGGTTCCGGTGCCGCTGGCGGAGCTGGCGTCGTCCCCACCGACACCCAACTGAGGTCGGCCGGCTCGGGTTCCGGGCGCAGGCCCGGCCACCGCGACCAGCCGGCCAGCAGGGTGTACGTGATCGCGGCCCCGAAGGCCGGCAGCAGCAGGTTGCCGTGCGGCACCGGCAGGACGCCGAGCAGCCAGTCGACCCCGCCGGCCCGCAGGTCCGGGGGCTTGGTGAAGGACTGCCCCGCCGGGGCGGTGTCCAGCAGCCGGTCGAAGGTGGCCAGACCGACCCGCCGCCCCACCTGCCAGGCAACCGGCGCGGCGGCCAACGCGCCGAGAACCGCGGCGAGCAACCCGACCGGACCGCGCCGCCGGCGCAGCACGAACCACAGGGCGAGCGCCACCAGCAGCCCGAAGCCGAGCCCGAGCAGACTGAACCACCCGTCCGCCGCGATCGGCTGCTCCGGCTGCGGGTCGGCGTAGATCGCCCCCTCGGCGGTCTTGAGCACCGGCGTGGCCGGCGCGAGCACGGCCCACAGCAGCCCGAACGGCACGCCCAGCACGGCCAGCGCGAGCACGGCGCCCAGCACCGTCGCCGCGGTGCGTAGCGGACGACGCGGCTCGTCGGAGGTCAACTCGAACCAGCTCCGGGACGCGGTCGAGGGTGCGGCGCCCGGCGGTTCGGCGTACGCCTGCGGTTGGGCAGCGGGCTGCGTCTGCGACGTGGTCGCCCCCGACGGGTCGGGCGAAGCGGCCCGGTCGGGATCGTCGACGGGCCGCTCGGGTTCGGGGTTGTCCGGGCTCACCCGATGATCCTCTCAGGCCCGGTGCAGGGCCGGGGCTCCGGTGGCGGCAGACCAGCTCACCGGGCGAACGGCTCCACCATCATCGCCGCTGCCTGCAACCAGGCCTGTCGGGTCTCCGGCTGGAGTTGGTGGTACTCGATCGACGACCCGGTTTCCAGCGCCGGGTCGTAGGGCACCACGGCCACCCCACGCGTACGGGTGGCGAAGTGCCGCTCCAGGTCGTCCTGCAACGACGAGCGGCCCGGGGTCGGGCAGGAGATGAGGGTGATGGCGTTGTCCGCCAACTCGCCCATGCCCTCCTCGTGCAGCAGGTCGAGCATCCAGTCGGCGCTGAACGCCGCGTCCTCCCGGGGCACGGTGGTCACCACGAGCTGGTCGGCGGCCTGCATCACGGTGCGCCAGTTGGGGCTCTCCACGTTGTTGCCGGTGTCGACGCAGACCACGTCGTGGGTGCGCCGCAGCAGCTCCAGCACACGTCGGACGGTGAACTGGTCCAGTCGTTGGGCGAAGCGCGGGCTCTCCTCACCGGCCAGCACGTCGTACGAGCCGTCGGATGCGTGCCGCAGGTAGTCGTCCAGCCGACCCAGCAGGGTCTCGCCCTCGAGGATCTCGATCTGCGCCAGGTCGGTGATCAGGTGACGGATCGTCCGGGCGTGCCGGGCACTGCCGGCGCGCAGCCCGAGGGTGCCGCGCAGCTCGTTGTCGTCCCAGGCCAGCACGCCCTGCCCGCGCACGCTGCCGACAGTGGCCGCGGCGAGCACTGTGGCGGTGGTCTTGTGCACCCCGCCCTTGGGGTTGGCGAAGGCGAACACCCGGGGCGTGCCCAGGTCACGCCGGAGCACCCCGTTGGCGCGTTCCTGCTCCTGGTCGACGCCCTGCGAGCGCCACTCGACCCGGGCCGGAAAGGCGCGCTCGACGATCGCCGAGCCGACCGACGGGGCGGATGGCGGGGCCACCGGCGCGACGGGTGGCGGGGCCACCGGCGGTGCGACCGGTGCGGCGAGTGGCGGTGCGACCGACGGGGTCGGGGGCGCCGGGTAACCGGTCTCCGGCTGGTAGCCGGTCTCCAGCAGGGCGTACCGGGACTGCACCGGCGGGTCGCCCGGCCGGTAGCCGTTGTCCAGCAACGCGTACCGCGACTGGGCCGGGTCGGGGACGGCCGGCGGTGGCTCGGGCTCGGCCCGGTACGTCGGCTCGGCCCGGTACGTCGGCTCGGCCCGGTATTCCGGCTCAACGCGATAGCCAGGCTCGGCCCGGTACGTCGGCTCGGCCCGATAGCCCGGCTCGGCCCGGTATTCCGGCTCAACGCGATAGCCAGGCTCGGCCCGGTAGGTCGGCTCGGCCCGGTAATCCGGCTCGGCGCGGTACGCCGGCTCGGACCGGTACGCCGGCTCCGACCGGTAGTCCGGCTCAGAGCGGTACACCGACTCGGCCCGATAGTCCGGCTCGGCGCGGTAACCCGGCTCCGCCCGGTAACCCGGGTCGGCCCGGTAGGCGGGGTCGACACGGTAGGTCGCCTCGGCCCGGTAGTCGGGCTCCGCGCCGTACGACAGCTCGGCCGGATGCCCGATGGCGGACGCCCGCCCGGCGTTGCCGTTCGGTGCCGCGCGCCGTGGCAGCGGATCCGGTGACGGGTCGTCGGCATGCCGGTCCGGCTCGGTTTGCTCCGCGCCGCGACCGCCCAGCCGGGCACGGTCCAACAACGCGCGCCACCGCGGCGCTGGTTCGGCCGGCCGGCCCCAGCCGGTCTCACTGCCCTCCACGGCCCGCCCTCCCAGCGCCATCGATCTCCGTCTGACAGGCTACGAACCAAACCCTATTCGGACCACACCTCAGAGCGCACACCAGCCGACGCAGATCACGACGACGCGGGCGTCGGCGGCTCGGCACCGATGCCATCCGGGGAGGTGGTGACGGTCGGCGGGGGTGGCGCGGTCGACGTGGCCGGCGACGGCGCGGGTGACGGAGTCGTGACGACCGGTGCGGGTTCCGACGATTCGCCCATCGACGCCATCGGCGCGGGCGCGGGTGGTGTCGAGGCCGCGTCCCCGTCGGGCGTGGGCGCCGGACTCGGCCCGATGTCGACGGGCGGACGCACCACGTCGCGCTGCTCGGGCAGCGGAGGTGTGAAGACCGTGCGGTCCAGGCGGTACACCTCGGGAGCGGGGTCGACCGCACGTACGTCCGTCCGGGCCGCCACACCGCGCAGCGCCCCCGGCGTCGCTCGCACCACAGCGGCGTAGACGCAGGCGCAGCCGGTCCGGTACGCGGTCGCCTCGGCGGCGGCCACCTCGGCGCCGCTGGCGTAGCGCTCCCGCAACTCCCGCTCATCCGGCCCGTCACCGTCGACGCTGGCGGCCAGCGCCCGGTAGTCGGCGGCTTCGACGTCCTTGCGGGCCGCCACCTGGTCCATCCCGGCCACGACGTCGTCCGGCACCCGCAGCGCGGGAATCTTGACGATCTCGGTCTGCCGCCCGGGTAGCGGCACCCGCCCGAACACGGTGGAGACCCCCACGTCGCCGAGGACCGTCGCCAGACGCTGCGGCGGCAGGTACGCGGCAAGCGTGACCAGCGCGTAGGTCCCGTCCCCCGCGGACTGCGCCGACGCTGGCAGCGCGGCCAGGTCGGCGGCGGCGGACCGCAGGTAGCCGGGGACGGAATCGCCGTCGGTCACACCGACGCGGGTCACCTCACCCACCGTCCGGTCGCCGACCGGAGTGTCGTCGACGGCCCAGACCGCGGTGCCCAGGACCGCCGCCGCAGAGAGCACGGCGGCCCAGGTGAGCACCCCGGACCGCGCCGACCGCTCGCCGAGCCGGGTCACGGCCCGGGTCAGCGGCGGCAGCAGCCGTTGGTCCAGCTGCCGCAGCAGGTTGCCGGCGCGCACGGGCGGGATCCCCTCGTCGGAGCGGTGTCGGGCGGTCGCCGCTCAGTCACGCAGGATCTGAAGCGCACGGTCCAGGTCGTCAGGGTAGTCGCTGACGAACCGGACCTCGTCCCCCGTTCGGGGGTGCAGGAAGCTCAGTTCGCGGGCGTGCAGCCACTGTCGGGCCAGGCCGAGACGGGCCGAGAGGGTGGGGTCGGCACCATAGGTGAGGTCACCCACGCAGGGGTGCCGCAGGGTGGAGAAGTGCACCCGGATCTGGTGGGTCCGGCCGGTCTCCAGTCGAACGTCGACCAGGCTGGCCGCCGGGAACGCCTCAATGGTGTCGTAGTGGGTGATGCTCGGCTTGCCGCCGGACACCACCGCCCAGCGGTAGTCGTGGGTGGGGTGACGGTCGATCGGCGCGTCCACGGTCCCGCGCAGCGGGTCCAGGTGACCCTGCACCACCGCGTGGTAGCCCTTGTCCACCTCGCGGTACTTGAAGGCCCGCTTCAACGCCGTGTACGCCTGCTCGCTCTTGGCGACCGCCATGATCCCGGTGGTGCCCACGTCGAGCCGGTGCACCACGCCCTGTCGCTCGGCGGCGCCGCTGGTGGAGATGCGGTGCCCGATCGCGGCGAGGGCGCCGATCACGGTCGGGCCGGTCCACCCTGGGCTGGGGTGCGCGGCCACGCCCACCGGCTTGTCGACCACCACGATGTCGTCGTCGGCGTAGACCACCCGCAGGCCGGGCACCGCCTGCGGCACCACTGTCGGCGGTGCGACCGGGGCCGGCAGCGTGACGTCCAGCCAGGAGCCGGCCTTGACCTTGTGCGAGTTGGGTCGGGCGGCGCCGTCGACGAGCGCGTCCCCGGCATCCACCAGGGCCGCGGCGGCGGTGCGGGAGAGCCCGAACAGGCGGGACACCGCCTGGTCCAGTCGCATGCCGTCGAGGCCGTCCGGCACCGGGAGGGAACGGTGGTCGCCGCCAGCGGCGAAGGCGGAGGTCATGCCCGCTCCTTCTGGTCGGCGCCCTGGGTGGCGTCCGTTTCGGCCGGGGCGTCGTCGCGTCC